>CAWGOT010000001.1:0-806410 GCA_963824275.1 uncultured Planctomycetia bacterium
ACGTCCAGCGTATAGGAATAGCGGCCCGTGGCCAGCGGACTGGCGTTGATCGGCACGGCAAAGCGGTAGTCGGTGCCGGACGAGGGGCGCCGCCAACCGAAAACACCGTGTTGCCGTAGTTGACGTTGTTGCTCGACAGGCCGCCCATCGTGGCGCTGGCCGTGACGTCGGTCAGCCGGGAGCCGTTGCCGTCGGTCGGCGAGAGCGCGGCATCGGCCGAGAGCACGACCTGGCCCGTGGCCGCGCCGCCGACGTAATTCAGCCCTGCCGAAGCGGCCGACAGCAGCAGGCTGCCGTCGGTCAAGGGCGAATCCGCCGAGAGGTTGGGGGGCTGGACGTTCGGGACGATCAGGGTGGCGGGCGTGGTGGTCGCGTTGCCAGCCGAATTATTGAAGACGGCCTCGTACTGGTATCCGCTCATCGCAGGCGTGGGGGCGGTGATCGTGAGCGTGCCGGTAGTAACGCCGCTGTAGACGTTGTTGTTGCTTAGGCCGGTGAAGCCGCCGCTACCCGTGTTGTACTCCCACTGCACGGTGGGGGCGGGGCTGCCGCTGGCGGCGGCCGTGAGGGTTGCCGTGGCGTTCGCGTAGACCGTCTCCTGGCTGACCGGGTTCTGGGTCACGGCTGGGCGCTTGAGCCGACTGCACGGTCAGCCCGACCACGTTGGTCGTCGCCTGACCGTCACTGTTGGTGAAGACTGCCTTGTAGTTATAACCACTCATCGTCAATGGGGGATCGGTGACCTCCAACGTGTCGCTGGTGGCACCGCTGTAGACGCCCCCGTTGGGCACGTCGTTGAAGGGGCCGCTGCCCGTGTTGTACTCCCACTGCACGGTGGGAGCGGGAAAGCCGTTGGCCGCCGCCGTAAAGTTCGCAGTTTCGGTAGGAGTGACCGTCTGGGGCGTCGGCTGCGTGGTCACGACCGGCGGGGTCTGCGGCCTCGACCAACTCCACGTTCACCTTCTCAGCCGTGGACGTGCTCGTGAGGGCCAGCGAATACTCGCTGCCATTGGTCGAATAGACGTCATTGGCAGCCAACACGAACGTGCCGGTGCCGCCGATCCCGCCGAAGGCCGTGATTATGGGTTGGATGCCCAATGCGAGGGTTGCGCTCTGCGGGACGATGTCGATAGTATTCGTGCCACCCACCCCCGCCCCCTTGGTCACAATCATTTGGGCGCAGCCCGCGGAGGAAAGCCCGAAGTTCAGTGTCGAGGTGGTGATGCTCAGCGCCTGGCTTGTAAAGTTGCTCTCCTGGTCGAGATCGAAATTCCCGACGGTGAGGCCCATGTTGAGGATCGAGTTCTTTTGCAGGGTCAGCGTGGCGCCCGCCGACCCGGACACTGACGATCCCGCGACGACCGTGCCGCTCGAGCCGCTGGTCGGCTCGGGCGAGAGTGTCGCGCCGCCGTAGACCCAGATCGGCGTATTGCCCAGCACGCAGCCCGCGGCCAGCACGAGTTGACCGGTGTCGGCCACCGTGGCGCTTGTATAGGAATTATTCGTGCCGCTCAGGGTCTGCGTGCCGCTGCCGGCCATGACCACCTCGACCTGCCCGCTCCCGTTCGTGATCGTGCCGCTGAAGGTCGTCGCGCCCGTTGTGTAAAGCGTCAAATACGAGGTACCGCCCCCGGTCGAACTGGTCACGATGCCGCTTCCCATCAAGGGGCCGATGTTCACGCTCTGACCGTTGAGATCCAGCGTGCCGTTTTGCTCAATATCCACCGTCCCTATGTTGCCCAAGCTGTAGTAATCCCCATCAGCCCCCACCGCGACCGTCCCCGTTTGGATATCGGTGGTGCCGTTGTAGAAATTATGGCAGTTGAGGTTCAACGTGCCGCTGCCGGTCTTCACAAAACCGCCGCCCCCCGAGACCTCGCTTGTCAATGTCAGCGTGTTGGCGGCAGTGCCGACCTCGATCGTTCCCCCGTTGGCGCCGAGCGTAGTCGTTGCGTCCGAGGTGAAACTGGCGGTGGCGTCCAGGGTGCCGCCGTTCAAGGTCAGGGGCCCGCTGCCCAAGTTGTTGGCGGCAGAGACCGTCAGCGTGCCGCCGCTGATGGTCGTGCCGCCCCCATAGGTATCCGCACCGCCAAGCGTCTGCGTTCCGCCCGACATCACCAACGCCACGTCCTGCCCGGACGTGCCAAGGACCTGGCCCGTGAAATTCCCCGCCGCGCTGCCGGCAATCGTCAGCGTTTCGACCGGACTCGCCCCGTTGTTGACCACTTCGCCGCCGCCGTCGAGCGACGGAATCGTGGTGGTAGGCGACGGACTAGTAGGAGCATCCAGGGCGAGCACGCTTCCCGCGTCGACCGTAACCGCCGAGTTCGCACTCAGCGAGTTTTCGCCGGCAGGGACCAGGTAGGCCAAATTGCTTCCGTTGCCGATCACCGTACTGCCGGAGTACGTGTTTGCGGTGCCGTAAAGGTACAGTGCGAAATCGCCAGACGATGGCGGGCTCACCGTGACGCCCAGGTTTCCGATGATCTTGCCGGAGTAGGTCTCGCTCCCGGAAGCCCCGCCAATAGTCAGCGTGCTCGACGTTCGAACTGCTGTTGGTCACAATCGCCGACGTGTAATAGCCCGTCAGTTGACCGGTGCTCAGATTGTTGCCGTTGAGATCGAGCGTGGCGCCGCAATCGAACTGAATAATCCCGGCTTGGAGGTTCTGCATGTTCGCGGCAACGGTTACCGTACCCGCGGCCCCGCCGAAGACGACCGTGTCGCCGCTATCGTTCGCGATGTTCCACGCCTGCGCGTTGCCACCGCTCGCGCTCGTGCTCCACTCGGCCGTCGTTGTGTTCCATGTGTTAGTCCCCCCCAGCCCTTGGGAGCCGTTGGGGTCCCAGTAGAGCGTCGTGACCGAGAGCAGTTGCCGCGATTCAAGCGGTTCCAGACGGAGCCAGCGAGATTTCAGCGATTGGGCCGTCTTCCGCTTGCCGGAGGGACTCAGGCCGAGACGGCAAAGAAACCTCTTCCACAGGCTACGATTCTTTTTTCGCATGATAAACCTCGGGATAGCTGGTGGCGGATGGGTAGGATGGCGTTAGCGCGTCGCCGGCAAACCGGGCGGGCTAAAGCCCATCCCACGGCAGTTGCCAAACTGGTTCCGGTCGGCGTTCCATCACGACGGAGCGTGATGAGTACGATTCGACGCACGCCAAAACGCAGATCCTACACCTGCGACCCGCGATCGCATAATTTCATTCCGCCGGACCGCGCCGCTTTGCAGCCATTGAGACCTGCTTCTGGAACGCGGACGGACCGCAGGTCATCGGGCGCAAATCTTTGCCTTGCAACAGGATGGGACCGCGCGCCGCACAGCGAAGAGGCCTTCGCGGTGGTCTTCTGCGGCAACTCGAAAAAAATTTTCCCGCGATCAAAATGACAATTGGCATTTTGATTTTGCCCCAGATTTCACGCCGGCGCAGGGCACGCGACTCGCGTCATGCGGCCCCGGCCGTCGTCCAGTTCTTGGAGAACGGATGCAGGCCGAAAACGTCGAGGCACGGCGGCGGACTTATGCGTTCGATCACATGGTGCAACGCCTCGCCCGGCTCGAGCGCCAAATCCCTGCCGTCCTCGATCCAAGGCGGCAGTCCCTGCGCGTCACTTCCCAGCTTGTCGCGAACGCCCAAGAGCAAGATGTCGTGGACCGTCAGCACGGAGCCGTGAGGATCGAGCGGCCGCATCGCGGGAACCAGCAAGGTCGTGCGGGAGAATCCCCAGGCCTCGAGGATCTTGCGGCCGAGGTCCAGCGACTCGGGAGTGACTTTGAGATAGACATGGACTTCCGCCGCAGCCAATTCCATCACCGGCAGTTGGGCCAGTCGCGGGTCGATTGGGGAGCCCTTTGCCCGACCGCCGGGGGCCGTGCGCGCACGCAGCGTCGATGAACATGCAGCCGAATCGCCTGCGTTGGCCGGCCAGGCGTTGCAAGTCGCCGAAAGCACGGGACAACGGATCGGGACTATCGCCCGCGAGTTCCACCTTTTCGACGTAGATCGTCGCCAGGCGGAAGAGCCCGTGGGACGACGGTTCCCTGCCTTGACGCGAGGCCTGACTGCGATAGTCGGCAAAATCCCGGCTGGGCAGTTTGGCCTCCCTTTGCCATCGATACGATTCGGCCGGGGAGACGCCGCAACGTTCCAGATCCAAGCGATTTTCCTGCCGGGATGACTTGTGATCACCGCCTGGAAGTCCAAGACAGCCGAGCAACTCGCCCACCGTCCGCTCGATGATGAGTTTGAGTTCGGCGGCCCAACTCGAAATCTTGCGGTCCAGGCCGGCGGCCTTCACGCGCGAATGCAGCGCAACGGCCCGTTCATGGAGGGCCTTGATTTGCCTCGCTCTCTCGGAAAGGCAGACCCTCATTTCAGGCGTCAACGCCCGACCGTGATGAGGCATGATCTGCGCCAAGTCGGCGGCTTCTTGCAAAGCGCGGTTGATTGCGATCAATTCGGCCTCGGCTTCGGGTCGAGAAATCTTGCTTTTCATAACGGTGTCTCCTGAGTTGCCCTTCACCCCTGTCCCTCTCCCCGAAGGCGAGGGGAGAGAGAACCGTCTGCGCGGGGTGCGAGACAGTTAGTGAAGGAAAAGGTCCGCCGAGAGGTGGGGGGCCGAGCCGCCAAAGACCTAGCGGCCGCCGCTCAGCGAATGAAGAACGAACACGCGGCCCACATATAGAAATTGCAATCGGCGCGAAAAAGTGGCGCGAATTCCGGACTATTTTCGCGATTTTGTCGATTTTCCTTGTTTTTGTTGGCCCAAAGGAAGTAAATTGCGTTCTTTTGAAGTTAGCGGCAAACCCATAGAGTGTATGTGTCTAATGCGACAAAAACTTTTTGGGCGACTCGGACCGCAAGCATCGCGCCAAAAATCGCTACCAGAGTATCAAACATACGAGTGTGCATCTGACAGTATTTAGTTATCCATGCCGTAGAGTGGGCCGAGTGGAACGAGTCCCACCGTTTTTCCCGTCCGATGCGCAAACCGCCCCCACCGATTAGCGTTTTGGCACCGGCCGGAATGGTCCCAGAAATCCCGCTCGGCGCACCAATTTGTCGTAGGGCAGAAGTTCTCTAAATGGTTACTAGCAAAGGCATTAGGACGCGATTCCCGCCCGGACCAGAAAATAATTTTCCCATTTCAAGGCCCTCATCCGTATATATATGTGGAAACGCGTTGTTCTTTGACAATTTGGTGAAAAGAAACCCGCTCTCGGTGTAGCGAACCCAGGGCGGGACGGAGCGCGGAACACTAATTGCCGCTAATCATCACTAATGACAGAAATTAGTGATGATTCGTGGTAATCGGCGTTCCGCGCTCTCGGTCGAACTGCCAAAGAAACAGAAATCGCGGGAGGTTTTTGTTGACCCGTCGAATGGGAAACTAGTTATTAATGGGTGGCAACATGAGGCTCGTGGCCAAACGTGGCCGGATTTGGCCAGATTTGGCCGGATTTGGCCATTTCTGGCCACGAAAGTGGCCACTTTCCAGTAAAAACAAACTCTTAGGAGTATAACTCAATGTCTATTTTCGACTTCATCGTTGGGATGTCAAATGGTCGTTTTCCCGCAGGTTTTCACTTCGTGTCAGCTTCCTTTGGTCATATTGAATCCGACCAGTAGATGGGTAAAACGACGAGAAGAAACACGAGAAACGGCCACTTTGGCCACTTTTGCGGCACGCGAAAGCAAAGTCTACACCGTCAGGTGGTGCGATGATCGTCGCCAGCGGGATACCTCGGCTACCTGCGCAGAAGCATGCGCAAGCAGGTGGGACGCCTGCACCACCACAGAACGCCGCCGGCGGCAAGCAGCAAGACCAACGCGTTCGGCTCGGGCACGGGGCTTGCGCCCGGCTGTGTGCTCGCGGGCAAGACGGAGGGAGAAGCGGCGGCCGCCGTGGATAGGCTCGGCAGGCCGCCGGCGTTCAGTTCGCTCGCGGACGGCGAAAGGAAGTCGAGTTCCTCAATCATCGGAGACTGGGTCGGCGACGCGAAGAGCAGGTTCGCGCCGGCCCCAACCGTCAAGGCGCCGTCGGACAACGCCAGGTTGTTGAGGACATCGAGCGTGCCGCTGGAGACGATCGTGCCGCCGGTGTAGGTGTTCGAGCCGCTCAGGGCCACGGTTCCAGGCCCTGTGCTGCCGACCAGGAGACTGTCGGCGCCGGTCAGGTTGGAAGTCACGTCGAGCGTGCCGCCCCCGCCGCCGAGGCGATACGTGCTGCCCGAGGGCGTGAGCGTTCCGCTATAGACTTGCGTGCCCGTGGCGCCCAGCGAGGCAAGCGTCAGGCTCGCAGTGCTGAAACTTAACGGGTTGGAACTGCTCGCGGCCAGGGCGATCGTGAAGGCGTTCGCACTGGAGGCAGGGCTGATCCGGCCGAGAAAGGCCTGGTTCATCGCGTAGCCGGCGGCAAGCGTCGCTCCGGGAGCGACCGAGACGCTGGCGCCGCTGCCCCCCACGGCCGCCGACGAGTTGAATTGTGCAGTGCCGCTGGAAATCGTCGTGCCGCCGCCGTAGGTGTTCGCGCCGCTGAGCACCACGCTGCCGGCAATGTTCAGGCTGTTGGCGGCGCCCGTGAGGTTGCCGGATACGGTCAAGATGCCGCCCCCGCCGCCGAGATTGTACGTCGATCCGGAGGGCGTCAAGGCGCCGCTGTACGTTGCCCCAGCGGCCACGGCCCCCAACGACAGGCCGCTATAGCCGCCCATGTTGATGGTCTGATTGCTTGCGCCGGAGAGGGCCAGGGCCCCATTCGAATTGACGCTGAGCGTGCCGCTGCCGAGCAGACTGGTCACGCTGGAAATAGCCCCCGCCACGTTCAATGCGCCGGGTGCGTTGATCAGAATCGACCCGCTGCCGGAAGGGACGGCGGCGAGGGAAGTGAAAACGACGTTGCCGGCGTCGATCTGCATGCCGCCGTTATAGGAACTCGCGCCCGCCAGCTCCAGCAGGCCGTTGCCCGTCTTGACGAGCCCTGCCGTGCCGGCCGAGTTGCTCAGTCCTCCGGACAGCAGGGCGAAATCGCCGCCCAGGCCGGCGGCGACCTGGACCGTGCAATTGAGGCTGCCGCCGCTGCTGTTGAGGTTGATGGGATTGAGGAAATTGGTCGCGTCGTTGGCGGTCGAGGATCCGAACAGGAGGGCGCCGGCGATCTGCGTCGCCGAGCCGCCCCAGGTGAGCGTGGCGCCGGCGTTGAGGTTGACGGTCAAGGTTCCGCCGTTGGCCGAGAATCCGCCCCCCGAGCCCGACCATTGCACTTCGCCGGCGGCCGGACCGATGCTGCGCGTGAAGGAGGCCGAGCCGTTGCTCTCCAGCACGCCGCCGTTGAGGGTCAGATTGCTGCCGGCGGGCAGGCCGGCGCCGGAGTTGGCCCTCAGCGCGCCGCCGCTGATCGTGGTCGGGCCCGTGTAACTGTCGCCGGCATTGAGCACCAAGGCGCCGGGGCCGAGTTGCGTGAGCGGGCCGGGACCGCTGATCGCGCCGGGCACGGCGTAGGTCGAGGAGAGATTGAAACTGAGGAGCGAACCGTCATTCAGGACCAAACCGGAGCCGAGCGTGCCGCTCTTGCCGCCGTTGCCGACCTGAAGCGTGCCGGCGCCGATCGTCGTCAGCCCGCTGTAGGTGTTGCTGCCAAGCAGGGTCAGCGCGCCGGAGCCGGCCTTGGTCAGCCCTGTGGCCCCGCCATTGTTGCCGATCATGCTGCTGATCGTGAGGTTGGCCGGCGTGATGACGACCAGATCTCCGCCCGCCGAACCTGCCAAGATGCCGCCGCTGATGGTCCCCGACGTATTGCCGATCAGGCCGCCGCCCAACAGCGTCAGCGAGCCCGAATCGGTCATCGTGACCCCTGCCGTGCCGGTCAGGTTCAGCGTGTAGAACGACTTGGCGGAGTTGATGGCGGTCTGCGGCGCCGCTCGGCGAGACGTTCAGCGAACCGGCGGAAGCGAGCGTGCCGAGGTTGCCGCGGGTATAGGCGCTGTAGGCCGTGATATTGCCCGCCGCGCCGCTAGTGCCGGCGGAACTTGCCCAATTGGTCCCGTTGACCGTGGCATAGCCGCCGAGGATGCCGGCCGAGTTGTTGGGGGTCGTGGTGGTAATGCCGTTTGATGCGGATTGCGTGCCGCTGGGCAGCGTGAAATCGACCGTTCCACCCGTGCTGCGGCTGATGCTTCCCATGCTCAAGAGCAAGGAGTTCGACGCGCCTGCCGTCAGGACGATGGCCGAAGCGCCCGGGTTGACCGCCAGGCCATTGAACTGCTGGCTGTTGGCGGTGTTGGCATTTCCCCGGATTGCGAGCACGCCGCCGGAGAGGACCAACGTCGAGACGTTGGCCGCGTAATTGATGATGTTGGCGGTCAGCGCGCTTGGCTGGGTGAAATCCAGCACGAGCTCGCCACTGGCGACCGTCGTGGCGCCCGAGTAGATGTTGCTGGCGCCGAGGTCCAGGATTCCGCTGCCGACCTTGGCCAGGCCGCCGGCACCGCCGAGCAAGCCGCTGTAGGTCGTGCGGGCCCCGTTGCCGCCGACGCTGAGCGTCACCGCATGACTGCCGTCAGCGAGGTTGATGTTGCCGCTGCCGGAAAGCCCTCCGACGTTGAAAGTGGCGATCGCGCCGCTGTTGGTATTGAAGAGCAGGCCGTTGTTGACGCCGACGGTCACCGTACTGTTTTGCACGGCGTTGGCATTGTTCAGGGCGATCGCGCCGGCCGAGACCGTCGTGCCGCCCGAGTAGCCGTTGCTGCCCGCGAGCGTCAGAAGGCTGGCGCCGACTTGGGTCAGGCTGCCGACGCCGTTCATGCCGCCGCCAAAAGTCGTGGCGGCGGGGAGGTCGAAGACCAGGGCGCCGTTGTCGGTCACGGTGCCCTGGCCCAGCGTGCCGGCGGCGCCGCCGTTGCCCAACTGCAGCGTGCCGGCGCTGATCATGGTGGCGCCGCTGTAGGTGTTGTTGGACGTCAGCAGCAACAGGCCGGAACCGGTCTTCGTCACGGCGCCGATGCCGCTCATGCTGCCGCTGATGGTCAAGCAGTCCGCCGGGTTGGTCACGTTGACGAGGTTTCCCGCGGCGGCCAGGACCAGGGGAGCGGAAATCGTGTGGCTGCCGGAGAGGACGTTGATCAGGCACTCGCTGAGGGCGCCGTTGCTGGTGGTCAGCGTGAGCGTCTGCCCCGGCAGGGCGGCGATCGTGTAACCGCCGCCGCCGCTGTTGTCGAGGTCGATCTCTGCGGCGCTGGCCGAGGCGTCGACCGTAACCGTGCCGCCACCACCCGCCAGCGGGTACCCGGCGCCGCCAAAGCGGGCCACGCCGTCGTTATTCTGCGGCAGCGCGCCGAAGTCCAGTTCGCCGTGTTGCTCCACAGCCAGGTGCCGGCGCCGTTGCCAAAGCCGTTGACCGGGCCGCTTTCCACGTGGGCCACGAAGGCCGCGCCGGCGACCTGGGTCCCGTCGCTGAAAACGGCGACGGGCACGATCACATTATCGCCTGGGGCCAGGACGTTGGGATTGAGGCTGAGCGCGCCGGGCCCGCCGCTGCCTTGGGCCACCACCCGGCCAAGACAGGTCAGTTCGACCTGCGAGACGGCGCCGTCGCCAGCGGCCACGCTCAGGCCGATCGTCGCCGCGGAGGAGGTCAGCGTGAGGTTCCCGCCGTTGAAATTGATGGAGCGGCCGTGGTTATCCACCATGATCATCTGCGAGGCATAGCCCTCCGACGCGGCCTGGGAGTTGTTGATCCCCACGATGCGGACCTCGTGGGCGCCGTCGGAAAGGCCGGCCGTGTTGAGATTGAACGTCCCGCTGCCGCCGGCCAAGGTGCCGGAAGAACTGACCAGCCCGTCGATGAGCAGCTCCAGCGAACTGATGCCGGTGGCGCCAGTGGCGGTGTTCGAATTGAGGAGCACCGCCGACCCGCTGATGGAGATCGCTCCGGCGGCGGCGCCGTAGTTGCTTGGGCCGGAGTTGAAGGTTACCGTGGGCACGGCGGCAAAGGGCTGCGCCAACATGTCGCCCAATGGCATCTGCACGTCAGGCGAAGCGACCGACTTGGCGAACGCCTCGCCCAGCGTCGAACCGTCGGCAATGAAGGTGTAGATCGAGGAATTGGTGAAGCGGTCGGCAATGGCGTAGGGCTCAACCACCGAGCCGGTCGTGCCGGCGGCGCCGGCGGCGATGAACGCCGTGGCCTTCGTCTGGCCCTGGGAGAAATCACAGCCGTAGCTGGTCAGGTTGTCGGCCCATGAGCCGGGGAGGTAGGTCGAGCCGTTGGGCAGCGTGAGCGTGTCGAGACCGCAGACCGCGCCGAGGACATTGTTGCGGTCTAGCGGTGTTGCGCCGGACGTGTTGTCCTCATAGACCGAAGGAATGCCGCGGGCGGTGAGTTGCGATTCGGTTGCCGGCCACTCGCCGTCTCGCGTGGTGGAGCGGACGTTGCCATTGTCCTCGAAGTAGATCTTGGCGCCCTGCTGCTGAACCTGCTTCCAGCCTTGTCCGTCCGAGGCAGCGGCGCTTTGCAGGCTGGCGATGACCTGGGCGGCCGTGTTGCCGCCGCCGTCCGTGTAGCCGATCGTCCCCGACATGTAGTATTGGGTGGTAATCGTAGTCGTCGCCGTGCCGGCGCTGTCAAGGTAGCTCACGGGGTAGGAAGCGGAGTGAAGAATGGCCGGGTTGCTTCCAATGGCAATCGAACTTGGCGTCGTATCGTAAAGTCCGGAGATGGGGCCGATATACGACATATCGCCGGATGGTGCATACTCGAGCATCGCATTTTGCATGGTCAACCCCGAGCCGTTGGTCAACGGCGTGAGCAGATCCAGGGCGTAGTTGAGCGAGTTCGCGTTCGTGTCCGAGGTCTGCGATCCTGAGATGGGAGTGGTGGCGTAGCAGGTCGCCTGGCCGATCGTGCCGATGTAGTTGATCTGGTTTGTCAGGCCCTGGCTCTTGATGTAGCTCGAGATCGGATTCAGATAGTAGCTGCTGACCTCCGCTTGCGAGATCGGATAGGGGATGCCGTTGGTCTCGTAGTCGGGTGGCGGGACGATGTATTCGATATTCTTGGCCGGGATGTCGCGGAGGGCGGCGTAGGCGTTGGCGATCTGCAAGGCGTTGGGGTCATTCGGATTGACGACCAGGAGCATGTTTTCGCCGCCGCCGCCCGCCACCGCTCGCCCAGCGTTGCCCAGACAGAAAACGAGCATGATCACAAGCCAGACGGCGCTATTGGCCTTTCTAACCATCCTGTTCATCCCTGTTCGGCACGCGCATTGTTTGTGGTCGTTTCCGCCTGCCTCTCGCTCTACCCCAGACGTAAGCTATTGCTCACCAAGCACAGGCCTTCGTGACCACGTACACGGTAGGAGGATTCAGACGAGAGAAAATAGCCGTTCAGACGAGTCGCGCCTGCGGTCCGCACCAGGCGTGGAAGCAGAAGTGCCTTGCCCACCCAATATTATCGTCGAAAATGGGCAAAATAGCAAGGAGGAAGCAATGCTTATGGGGGGGTGCTACTTCCGATTGGCCGTAGGGTGGGACAACTGAGCTTGCGAGTGCCGGCCCACCAGCACCCATGATTGGTGGGCCGGCGCTCGCAAGCTCGCTTGTCCCACCCTACGAACTCGGCGCCATGCGCAAGAAATTAAACAGTCCGGGCTGCCTTATTTAGGCATGCACCGGACTGTTTCCCCCCCTCGGAAGTTCGTCGGCCTTACGATGTCGAGTGGCACTTTATTTTTCGGTTCTCCAAGTCCCTTGACTTTCGCAAAGTTTGAATAGTGTTAGGACTTTAATTCCCACCCGCCGGATGGGGCCACTCGGATCATCCGGAAACTATTTCCTGGTTGCCGTAGCTTTCCCAGTCAACCGCCAGTCACAGATTCTGCTAAACATCTATTGCCAATGGGCCGATGGTTTGGTGTAAATAGTCTTTCGACCGGCAATCTTCGCTGAAATTGCCTAGACTGCCGGGCACTGCTCGCTCACCAAGGAAATATGCCATGAAAGCCTTCCATTATCTTCTACGAACGCTGATGCGGTCGCCGATCGTCTGGGGCGTCTGGCATCCGCCGCCTTTTATGGCCTGATCTTTGGCGGTCCGTTGGACCTGCCGGTGATGCATCGCTACTTCACGCACCACCCGGTCGAATATGGCGAGACACTCCTCTTCTCGGTCGGCATGGCAGCCCTCCTGCTGCGGCTGGCGGATGTCGTTGTCCAGCGCTTGGCCTTGGGCAAGTCGCCCTGGAAAGGCATCGACCCCGCCCAGCAGCCCGTCGAGGAGCTTTGCCGGACCTTGCTTGCGGAGCTCGACCGCCAGCCGGCATTTCGGCAGGAGGAATATTATCTGGGCCGGCTGCGTTCGGCGGTCAACTACGTGCTGCGTCTCGGTTCCAGCGAGGGCCTGGGCGATGAGCTGAAGTTCCTCAGTGACCGGGATGCAGGGCTGGCGCACGGCCGCTATGGTCTGTTTCGCTTGATCGTGTGGGCGATCCCCATCCTCGGCTTTCTGGGCACCGTGATCGGCATTACGCTGGCCTTGAACGCCATCGATCCCAAAGCGCTCGACACGTCGATGGCGCAGGTCATGATGGGCCTCGGGTTGAAGTTCGACACCACGGCGGTCGCCCTCTCGCTTTCGATGGTCCTGATGTTCGTGCACTTTTTCGCCGACAGGGCCGAGACAACGCTGCTCACGGCGGTCGAATTCCAGGTGGAGAGGGAACTGGCCGAGTATCTGCCCGCGGCCCCGACCGGTGCGGAAGGCCAGGTGGTGGCCATCCGCCGCATGGCGGAGGTCATGGTGACCGCCACCGACCGGCTGATCGAGCGGCAGGCCCAACTCTGGCAGGCCTCGATGGAAGCCGCCCGGGCGCGATGGACGGAATTGAGCGACGCGGCCGCCGGAAACTTGATCCGCGCCTTGGACGAAAGCCTGAAGCATCATGCCCAACGGCTGGCCGCCAGCGAGGAAACAGTCGCCGAGCAGGGCCGTCAGCAGTGGGAGAAGATCGCCCAGGCCCAACTTCAGCACGCCCAGAGCCTGGCGGGCGTGCAGGACTCTCTGGCCCAGCAGGCCGAGACCATGGGCCGCATCCTGCAGGCGACGGGCGACGTCGAGCAGCTTCAGGACGTGTTGAATCGCAACCTGGCCGCCCTGGCCGGGGCCAAGAACTTCGAGCAGACCGTGCTAGGGCTGGCGGCTGCCATCCACTTGCTCAACGGGCGGATGGTCGAATCGGCCTCCGCAGCGCCCGTACAATTCGAAACGAAACGCCGCACCGCAAAGGCAGCATGAAAGCTCTCTGGTTGGCTAAGAACCGCCATCACCCGCAAGCGGGTACCCGGCGAGCGGCCCCGCGCCTCTCGCTGTTCCCTTTCCTGGCCGTGCTGATCTGCACGATGGGGGCGCTCATGCTCTTGTTGCTCTTCGTCACCCGCCAGGCCCGCCTGCAGGCCGGCAAGGAAGCTGCCGCCAAGAACGCCGAACGGCAATCGAGCATTTCCGCGGAAATGGAAATGGTCGAGTGGCGGGTCGAGCAACTGAAGAACTCGCGCAAGGCGACCGAGGACGAACTCAAGGAGGCCCGCCTGGAACTCGGCCATATCGAAGACCACGGCCGGCGGCTCCGCGATCAATTCCACGATCTCACCGAGCAGGCCAAGAAGGCGGCCGAAGAAGGACTGAAAGCGGGCCGTTTCGTTGCTGCCGGTGAAGAGGAGCTGCGGCAGGTGGAGGGCCAGGTTGCCGAGGCCCAGCAGCGACTGGCCCAGGCCCAGCAGGCCGCCGCCCGCCGTCCCAAGTCCTATGCCATCGTGCCTTACGACGGCACGAAAGGCACCCGCCGCCGCCCCATCTATATCGAATGCTGCAGCGACTTCGTGGTGCTGCAGCCGGAGGGCATCCAGTTTACCGAGGCCGACTTCGACGAGCCCTTGGGGCCCGGCAATCCGCTGGCGGCCGCGATCCGCGCGGCCCGCGAGGAGATGCTCCGGCAAGGCAGCCTCGATCCGCAGAACAGCGGCGAGCCCTATCCGCTGTTGCTGGTCCGGCCCGGCGGCATCGAGCAGTACGACTGCGCGCTGGCCGCGATGAAGTCGTTCGGCTCGGAGTACGGCTACGAGTTGATCAACGACGACTGGCAGTTGAAGTACCCGCCACCCGACCCGAACCTGGCCAGGGCGGTTGCGCAGGCCCGAGACCTGGCCCGCCTGGAACACGCCCGCTTGATCGCCGCCGCGCCCAACAAGTACGGCAAGCGGCCGCGGAGCGGCGCCTACCGTGCGGCGATGGGCGGCGATACGGGCGGGGCAGGGGGGGCAGAAAGCCCCGGCTTCTATTCCTCGAAACCGTCCGAACGCTATGCCCATGACGCCGGCGGCGGGGGGGCGAGTGCGACGGGCCGCGGCGGTAGCGGCACCGGAGGATCGGGCGGCAGTGGCGAAGGCGGAGGGGGCAGCGGGCTCAGTATCGGTATTGGCAGCGCAGGCGGCAGCGGCGACGCCGATTTCGCCGCCCACAATCCCTATGCAGCGCTTCCTGTCCCTGGCATAGTTGGTCCAGCCACGATGAACCTCGGCGGAAACGGCGGTGCTCCGGGCTATGGCCCAGGAAACGGAATGGGCGGCGCTCCGGGATCGGGAATCGGTCCCGGCAATGGCGGTGGTCTGGCGATGAACCCCGGTGGAAACGGTGGTGTTCCGGGCAATGGCCCAGGAAGTGGAATGGGCGGTGCTCCGGGATCGGGAATCGGTCCCGGCAATGGCGGTCTGGCGAGCGGGGAGCCCGGCGCATTGCTCCCCGCTCCCCGCTCCCCGCTCCCCGCTTCTGGATCCGGAAGTGGCGCTGGCATGTTCGGTCCACCGCTGATGGGTTCCGGCGGAAACGGAAATGCGCCCGGAAATACGGTTGCAGGCGGCGCCGGCGGCGCACCGGGCGCGAACCCTGGCGGCACGGCAGACAACAACCTATCTTCCGGCAACCCGCCGGCCTATCAATCCAACGGCCAGCCGGCCGGTACTCCGGGTGGCACGCAGGCCACTGCCCGCCCCGACGGCTACATCACCGGTCGGCCCAGTGACGGAAATCCTGCGCCGGCGCCCGTGCGGCCCGACCCGTCTTCCATGGCGGGCATGGTCCCCGCCGGCCCGCTGCTTCCCGGCGAGTGGCGCCCCAGCGAAGATCCGCCCAAGCGCAATCCCGAACAGGAAGAGAAAGAGAAACAGGAAAAGAAGAAGCATCCTTACGACTCGCTCAAGCTCGATCACGACCAGAACGACTGGGCCCTCCGCCACGCCACCCGGCACGCGGCCGCCCTCAGCCGGCCCGTCCACGTTGATTGCTATCCCGATCGCGTCGTGCTCGTGCCGGAAGTCAATGGCGGCGAACCCCATGTCATCCTCTGCACAGGCGATGGGCGGCGGGATGCCGACAGGCTGGTCGCCGCCGTTTGGGAAATCATGGACGCCTGGGGCATGGCCGGCCGCGAGATGTATTGGCGGCCGATACTCAACTTCTATGTCGTCCCCGGCGGCGAACCGCGAATGGCCGAACTCGTCCGCTCCTTGGAGGGCAGTGGCCTGGTGATCGAGAGGAAGAACTGAGTTAGCTATGTCGCGGATCATCGAACAAGAAGAAGCCGTCAACGCCGATTCGTTTCTCAATATCGTGGCCAGCGTCGTCAGCGTCATGATTATCATGGTCGTGATGACAGGCCTCAAGATCAAGAACACGACGCTGGAGGCCCTGCCGTCGAGCGAGGTCGCCAAGTCCGGCGACGATCTGGTGCGGAAAATGGGCGAAGAGACGACGCTCCGCGGCGACGTGGAGAAGATCGGCAAGGAGATGGAGGAGGTCCAGGCCGAGACCGCCAGGCGGGAGCGCGAACGCAATGTTCTTGCCTTGGCCGTGACCGAACTGGACCAGCAGTTGCGCGGCGCCCGCCGTGACCAAATGGGAGCAGCGGCCGCGCAGCAAAACCAGCCAAACGCCCAATTGGCGGCCAAGGTGATGGAGGCCCGCAACCGCCTGGAAATTCTCAATCACCAGCGGGAGGCGATCGAAAGATCGCCTCAGGAATCGGTCGAAATCGAGAGTTTCACCACGCCGCTGGCCCGCACGGTCGAGGGCCGCGAGGTCCACTTCCAGCTCAGTCATGGGCGGATCGCCTACGTGCCGTTGGGCGAGCTGATGGAGAAGGTCGAGACCTATCTCAGCCGCAGGCATCCCCAACTCTCGGAACAGCGGCCCAAGTTGATCGACTCCGTGCCGCCCGAGCAAGGCTTTCGCCTCACGTACATGTTTCGGCTCCGTCCGCCGACGGTGGACGAGATTCAAGAGTCGCACAGTGAGCGGCCCAAAGTCGAAGACCGTTTCGTCCTGACTCCGGTCGTGGACAACCTGGGCGAGACGATCGACGAGGCCCTCCGCGAGGGCTCGCAGTTCCGGCACGTGCTGGCGGACCGGAAGGCGCGCGACGCCACGATCACGCTCTGGACCTATCCCGACAGTTTCGACGCCTTCCGCCGCGTGAAGAAGGAGCTCTATCGGCTCAACTTCCCCGTTGCGGCCCGGCCTTTGCTGGAAGGCGTGCCGATCAGCGGCTCTTCCACCGGCAGCAAATCGACGGCTGAGTAATCTAGTGATGATGGCATGTATCGCCACGGCCCTTTGTGTCTGGGCAATCGCATCTCAGGGCATTGCCGCCGAGCCGGAAAAAACCGCTCGCGTCCGCCCCCTGGTCGGCGCGATTCGCTGGGACGCCTGGTATGGCGGCGATGGGGAGGTGGAACACGCCGTCGAACGCACGCTCGGGCCGCAGAAATATCACGATCGGCTCCCGTTTTTCGCCCGCGTGCTGGGCGCCGACCGCGTGCAGGTCCGGGGCGATGCGCCGGCCGTGATGGAGCGCGAAATCGCCTACGCCAAACAGGCCCGGCTCGATTACTGGGCCTTCGTCTGGTACGACCCCGATGACCCGATGAGCCTCGCCCTGCGACACTACCTCGCCAGCCCGCATCGCCGGGACATCCGCTTCGCCCTCGTCACGGAGGCGGACCGCTGGGGATCGCCGGCCACCTTTCCCAGTCGCAAGGGCCAACTCGTGGAGATGGTCGGCCGGCCGACCTATCAGACAGTCTTAGGCGGCAGGCCGCTGCTCTATTTGGGATTCATCGACGATGACCGCCTGCGGACCGCCTGGGGTTCGCGGCAGGCATTTCGCGACGCCATCGACGCCTTCCGCCGCGCGGTCATCCAGTCGGGTCGCAGAATCCCTATATCGTGGGCATGGAGTTTTCTCCCCAGAGGGCGAGCGAACTTGCACGGACGTTAGGGCTGGACGCCATTACCGCCTACGCCTCTCCGGGCGGCAGCCAGGCCGGCGAGTCGTTTGCCGAGTCGCGCAAGAAGGTCCGGGCGTTTTGGCAGTCGTGCCGAGCGACCGGCATGCCCGAAGTGCCGCTGGTCTCCTTTGGCTGGGATCCCCGTCCGCGGGTCGACAACCCAGTTCCCTGGACGAAGTATACCGACAGCAATCACTACCGGGCAGCCGAGCCCCCGCAACTGGCCGAACACCTCAAGGAGGCGTTGGATTGGACGGCCGCGCATCCGGCCGCGACGGAGGCCAATTCGGTGCTGGTTTACGCCTGGAACGAAAACGACGAAGGCGGCTGGCTGATTCCCACGCTCAAGCCGGACGGCCAGGCCGACACGGCGCGTGTCGAAGCGGTGGGGCGGATGCTGGGCGATTGGCACGCCGCCCTTGCTGAAAAATGAATCACATCCTGCAAGCGCTCGCCCTTAGTGGTCCGTTCCACAAATAACTTCAGGGTTGTGCGGTTTTTAGCCGTAGGGTGGGACCAGCGAGCTTGCGAGCGCCGGCCCACCAACACCGGGGACTGGTGGGCCGGCGCTCGCAAGCTCGCTGGTCCCACCCTACGAACGTATCCCTGAAGTTATTTGTGAAATGGACCACTTAGACGGCCCTACGGTGGCAAAAGTGCCGCTTCCCGACCGCTGCAGGTAAATTGGCCTTCAATCGTCACCCTTTTCACTCTCACCTTTTTCGCTCCGGTGGCCGGCACCCTTTGCACTCCCCGCCTGATCGTGTTCCGTTCTTCCCGTTTCCTTCGTCCTGAAGACCGTCACGTAGAAGATCAGGACGCCGAAAATCATCAAAAAGCATCCTGGTCCCATGCTCGCGAAAAACACAAGGATCTGGACGGGTAGTGCGGTTCCAGGATCCTCCATGCCAACTAGCAACGGGTATAGGCGGCAAAACGCTGCCCCGAGTGCGACCATCACAATCATCACGATGGTCGCGGTCGTTTTCTTCACTGTGCAACCTCCCCAGATTTCCCCGCGGTCACGAATCGCAACAATCGCAAATTGCCTACATAGCCTGGATTCGGTGGATGGCACCCTTAATTGTCTTAATTGTCCGTTAATTGTCTAGGTTCCTCGTTATGATTCAACGAGTGGTCGGAACAGGGACGCAGCTAGTTGTTTTCACGACGTTATAGATCAATACTAGCTGCGCTCCCGTTCCGACGTTCGCCCCGTTCCGACGTTGAGAAAAGCGTCCTTCACTTTCGCCGCCGCCAGTACCCCGGACGGCGGCTCGCGTGAGCAACCGCGACGATCATCACGGTCCTTGCATCAACCTCCCGAACTACCAGAACGTACGGAAACCCGCTCAGTGGGACATAGCGGAACGGGCCCTCAAGCCTGGGTAAAGTCTCCAACCCGGCTTCAATTCGCCCTGTCGCACGCCCGACGGCAAGGCGGAACCGTTCGCCGACGGCAGGCGAAATGCCCCAGTACCGATCTCGCGCCGATCGGTATTCCCGTGCCGCGAGGCGATGGAAGATAAACCGATTCTCGGGCATCAGCGTTCCGCGCAAATCAGACCATTCCACGGCCCCTTCCCGATCGTTGAAGCGGCGATCGAGTTCGTCGATCAGGCCGGGATCGCCCATGTCCAATTCGTCTGGGCTTGGCGGAACGGTGTCCAGGAGGCGCGATGCCAGCACGAGCCGATCACTCTCCGGGAGTGCCATTGCCGCGTCAAAAACTACGTCAACATTCGCGTTCATTGTCGTTCCTCTGTTCCCATCGGGCCGTTGCCTCCTATTGTACAAGATCGGGCCAAGTTAGACAAAGGGGCAATTCGTCATTCACCATCGGAGGGGAGCGAGAAGTCATTGGAGGCGGGTGTGAAAGCGCCGGTTCTACAGGCTTGCGTTGCGGCAGAGCTCGACGAGGTACGTGCCGTCCGAGATGAAGTCGATCACCGATTCCTTGCCGCTGGTGCCGCTGACCGAGAGGGTTCCCGTGCTCTTGACCGACCCAGAACTGAAAGTCACCGTGCATGCCGTCCCCGTGGAGGTGAAGATGACTGTCACCCGCTGGCCGGCAGTCAGGTTGCTCGCGCCGGGCGTGAGCGTGCTGCCCGTGGGCGCGCAGGTGAAGACGCTGGCTGACGAGCAATTGATGACCGGGCTCCCCGTGGCGCCCAGCACGGAAGGCGTGTTCACGTTCGCGCCGCTGAACGTCGGGCTGGCCTTGGGCGCGAGCGCGTTCAATTGCGTCTGGACCGACGAGGTCGCGTCGAGATACCCGAGCGTCGTGGAGGAGACGGAACTTGACGGGAGTTCCTTCGAGCCGTTGGCGATCAGCACGGTTGAGGCCGTCAGGCCGCTATCGACCAGGTTGGCGACGGTGGCCGTGCCGGTAAAGGTCGGGCTGGCCTTGGGCGCGAGTGCGTTCAATTGCGTCTGGACCGAAGAGGTCGCATCCAGATAGCCGAGCGTCGTGGAGGAGACGGAGCTTGACGTGAGTTCCTTCGAGCCGTTGGCGACCAGCACGGTTGAGGCCGTCAGGCCGCTATCGACCAGGTTGGCGACGGTGGCCGTGCCGGTAAAGGTCGGGCTGGCCAGCGGGGCGTAGGCCGTGCCGTCGAGCGAGCCGTCGCCTTTGAGGAATTCGTTCGACGCGCCGCCGCTTACGATATAGCTCGCGGCGGTGAAATGCCCGGAGCCGTCCGTGGTGATTGCGCCGCCGTCAAGGCTCGCCGGGCCCGCCACATTGAGCCCGTAAAAGAGCGGCACGAAAGAGGGCGTGCCGCCGTGCGCCGTGAGGTTGTTGCCCGCCGGACTGATGTCATCGAGGTTCCCGGCCAGAGGATAGAGCGATAGAGCCTGGGGCTGCACCAGCGGCATCGCGTAGGACTGGGAGGCGCCGTGGTTGGCCTCCTCGCTCCAACCGCTGAAGGTCCGGCCGTCGTCGTGTCGCGGCTTGCCTGTATTGCCTGGCCTTCCTGTATTTGGTTGCCATCATCTTTTAGTACCCCTCTTGAACGTCACCAAGATCAGACCAGAGTCGGCGCTGGTGGAAAATTCGGCGGGACGCCCACCCTTACTGCGATCGTAGCGAAGGCAGACTTTCAACTCGTCCGCTTTGATGGCATAAATCCCCAAAATAGCTCCCTCTTGGTTCGGTCGCATTATGTCAAGGTGCTTTGGAGATTTCGCGGCGTCGATCCTATAGTCGTACTGCACCTCAAATTCGTGATCGATCTTGGCCCGAAACAGCAACTCGTCGCCCTTGAACACGAAAGCCATCCGCATTAGCCTGACATCCTCGGCGGAATCGGGCTTCCCATCGTCCTCCACTGATTGCGCAACCCAGACACCAAGTAAGGAAGCCTTGTCCTCTGGCACCGCAGCGCCAGCACCCGTGCCGGCCGCCACGATGATTGCCAGCGTTAACAGCGATAAAGATCTCGATAGCACGTCAGTTCTCCCGTTGGCTCGAGCCTTCGCACGACCCATGCCGGATTATTCGCCCAGCCTTCCCGTTCCCGGCGGCGGTGCGTGGACCGCAGGGTGCCGTCGCTATCATTCAGCTATCTTCAGTGAGGGCATGTTCCCCTTGTAAAGTGCCTCATTCTTGAGAGTGTCGTATTGCGCATCGAATAGCTTGCTGTCAAGTGTTGAATTGTTCTTGTCGAACGAATCAACAGCAGCGTCCGGCTGCTGAGCTGCTTTGTTGACCCAAATGCCAGTCGAAGCCTACCTCACTGCGCCACGCATGCGAGGCGTTCTTGCTCCGAGATCGCCAATCGCAGTTCGCTAAATACGCATTTATCTCACGTGTTCCTGCTGGTTACCCTGAATCTTTCTTTGATTCCTCCGTCGGCAAAAGACTGGTCTTGCCGGCTCTTATACGAATCGTTTGGCTCAACAGAAACGACTTGGCATCCCAAATCGTGACGGTTCCGCCAAATTCGCCAAGTGCAATCCTAGTTCCGTCAGGACTAAACGCGACCGTGCTTACCCAATCGGACCGACTGAACGAATGCAAGCGTTGGCCCGACTCCACGTTCCACAGAATCGCCGCACGTTGTACAAAGCCCGCCAAGAGCAACTTGCCGTCCGGACTCAACGCGATTGTCGGTTCGCCAAGATCATCGGGACCCTGTAATTCACGGATTCGCTTGCCGGACCGAGTGTTCCAGATTGCCATTTTATTGTCAAGGCGTCCGCTCGCCGCTATGTCGTCGATGGCAATCGCGGAAATGGAGCAGCCAGCGACCGCGGCCGCGGTCAGGGGACGCAACTCCTGAGGTAATATGCGGATTTCGCCTTTTTGGAATCGCCAAAGCACGACATCGTAGACGTTCATCCCAAGGATCGCTTGTTCGTCATCTCCCGCGAACGTCACGTGCAGAACCTGCCCCCGCGGCAGGAGGCCGCCTTTGATCGTCGCCACTTCCTCGCCCGTCTCCGCACTCCATACGATGGCGCGCTTGTCGCCCTGATCGGGATCTCCTTCTGCGCTGCTGACCAAATGCTTCCCATCGCGGCTGAACGCAACTCCCGTTAGCTGGCCCGAGTGCCCCTTGAGCCGTCGTATCAGCGTGCCGGTCTCGGCATTCCATAACGACGCGGTCATGTCTCCGGAACCCGTTGCGAGGCGGCTGCCATCACGACTAAGCGCCGCACAGGTAACCGCAAGCCGATGTCCTTTGAAAGTACGAACGGTAGTGCCGGAGGCGATTTCTACGAGCCGGGCCTGCCGATCCGTCGAGATCATTAGAAGCCTGGAGTCCGGAGAAAAAGCGACTTGGATCACGCGAAAATCGTCCGCATCCGGGGCGTCAACCTGGCTACTGCTCGACCTGGGTTCCGCGGGAACGGGGACTTGCGGTTCTAGGGTGGCGCCGTCCGGCAAAATATGGCCCCCATTGCCGGTTCGCGCCAACTGCCCCGCGCCGTTAAACGGCCCGCGCCAAGCGATGGCGAGCGCAACAACCACGGCGACAACAGCGCCTGCGATCAACTTTGCAGGGGACAATAGAGCACCAAATGAGCGATTCATGGCTTGACCTCCAATCCAAGTGAATTAGGGACCCCACTTCCACCCCTGGACCAACACTCCATATGGTAAGCCCACCATAGAACAACAATCCGCAATTGTACGCCCACATCTGACCGTTCATAGTCGGTCTTTTCTGGCACGGATTTACCTGCCGTCATTCGCGCTCAATCTTGCAGTTCGGCAAGTCCTTCTTGAGATTCTTTATTCCATCGTCACTAACTTTGCTCCCCAGCCGTAGCTCTCGCAGATTCGCAAGTCCGCTCAGGCACCGCAACCCGGCATCTGTGACCACAGTCTCGCGGAGGTCAAGATTCGCGAGTTGGCTGAGGCAACTTAGGCGCGCAAGTCCAGCATCTGTGACATGGGTGCCCCGGAGGTTCAGATAGGTGAGGTTTGTCATTCGGCCAACGAGTTCCAAGCCGGCATTCGTTACCCGGGTTTCGTCCAATTCCAATTCCGCGATTTGATGCAGGGCGCTCAGGTTTGCGAGCCCGTCGTCGGTGATTGCTGTCTCGCCGAGTCGGAGGTCCGTCAAGTCTGTCAGGCCTCCAAGGTGAATAAGTCCAAGATCAGTGACACGGTTGCCGCTGATATCAAGACTGGTCAGGTGCCGGAGTTCGCCGACGTAGACGAGGCCGGCGTCGGTGATTTTTGTTGACGAAAGTCCCAACTCCGATAGTCCCTTAAGCGCGGCAAGATGTGGCAAACCAGCGTCGGTGACGGACGTTCGCGTCAAGGCGCAGCCGCTCAAGTCGATCCATTCCGTCCACGTACCTAAGCCCTGACCCCGTGATCCTCTGCGAGGCGGGCAGCGCAACAACTTTTAGCTGCGTCAGCGCTCGCAGGGGTTCAAGTTGGTCGTCCGTCACGTTGCTGAAGGGAAGGACAAAGCACTGTAGTCGCGGCAAGCCGCTCAGATGCCTCAGAGCGCCGTCAAGAAATGGACCATCTTTCAGCGTGACGGCCACAACGTCGCCGAAGAAGTCCTCGTTCAGGGAAGCTGGAAACCAATCTGGCCAGGGGCAAGCCGCGTCCAGTTGCGGATACCCCTTCGAGTCAACCTGCCAGTCGTAGCAGACCACTGCAGCCGACTTTCGGATCTCTTCGACCACTCGGCCCTGCTCGCGCGCCTTGCGCAACTCTGCCGCGAGCCAACCGAGTGGCAATGCGACTACGACGGGCACTGCCAGCAAGAAGCCTACGCCGAACTGGAATCGCAGGCGGTAGACTAACGCGAAAACGAAGCACAGCAGCCAGATGAGGATCAGCGCCACCGTGCTTGCGACCGCCGTCAGCACGGCCCAGCCCTTGTGGCAATTGAAAGGGAGCCAATGAAATCGCTGGGACAGGAAGAGGAAACCGGTCGCGGCCGCTGAGCCGAACGAGAACCAGCTCGGCGTCGGGTGCAACCATCGGTGAACCAATATGCGCGAGGCCATAGGCGGCACCATCGAGGTTCTCACGTCCTCTTACCTTCCTTCTTTTCGGTTGCCCTCGCAGAGTTTCTTCCAACGGCTGCGACATATGTTGTAGATGTAATGCAGTACGCGATTATAACCGTTTGTGGAAGCGTTTGCCACGTCCTGGGGAGTGTTGCTGGAGCCGGGATCGATCACCGCCCGCAGCAGGTCGTTGCTGTATATCGGCACCGTACTTGCTGTCAGCCCCAAATTACTGCCATACACGTAGGTGGTGGTCTCATCGACCAGGGTGCTGAAAGTCCCGGCGGCGATCGAGAACGTGTTGCCGCTGACGCTGATGCCCAAAATCCCCTCGGTCGGCGTAGCCATAATGGTGTATACGGACCACGCCAGCGGTGGTATTCCGGCGCGAATTGCCATGCACACATTGCGAAAAAACCGCAAATTCGCAAGTCACGGCGGCCAGAGGAGTTGCGACGCAATCCGCGCCGCAGCGGTCGCGTCCGTTATCTCCAAAGTCGGTGGATGTCACGCTTTCCTTCCGCGGAAAGCCGTTGTCGCCCCAGACGCGGCAGTTCGGCAGTGCGAGCTGAAATTTCTCTGCACCTTCACTAGTGACCTTGGTCCAGCCGATCCATAGGTCTTCGAGCTGCGGCAATCGGGCGAGAATTGTGAGTCCGGCGTCCCCGACGTTGGTGTGTTGAAGACCAAGTTCGCGAACATGAGTTATCCCAACGAGGTGTTCCAGTCCTGTATCCGTGACGTTCCGTGTTGTTCAGCCCCAAACTTTCAAGTTCGGTCAGCGCAGCCAAATGTGCAACTCCCGCATCCGTGACCTGCGTAAAGGACAGGTCCAAGCGCCGAAGTCGGGCCAGCCCGGCGATGTGTGCTAGCCCTGCGTCTGTGACGTGCGTGTAACAGAGGTCCAAGCCGCGAAGTCGGCTCAGCGCGGCGACGTGCTCCAATCCGGCGTCGGTGAATCTTCTGCTGCCGCTTTCCCCGACGGTCACATCGACAACGTCTGCCAAGAACTCCTTTCCTACGACCGCGCGCAACCACGTTGGTCCGGGCGGCCGCAGCGCGGGCGAATAGTGATCGTTCTGATCGTACTCCCAATCATACCACACGGTCCCACCGAAATTCTTAATGCACTGGACCGCTGCCTCTTGCCGCCGTGCGCTCTTAGCGACCTTCGCGAACCAACTGAACGGCGCGGCGACCGCCACCACGAGCAGCAACAACGTTCGCACTGTGAACTGGAGTCGCCATCGAAAAGCCATAGCCGCCAAACACCAAAGTACCATCAGCAGCACGATGCTTCCCGCACCAGTCACCGCCACAAGCACGGCGAAGCCTTTCTTCCACGCCGGCCAGACGAATATATCGGAAAGGAACAGCAAAGTCGTCACCAGTAGCGAGCCGTAAATGAGCCAGATGGGCGTAGGTTGGAACCATCGGTATTGGGGCTTCGATTCGCTCATAGCCATCAGTGTTCCACGGCATCGATATTGCGACGAATGTAGTCAGTCCAGGCCGCGAGCATCGCGTAAAGCATGTTCCAATCAAGTCCCTCGGTGCCCGGCAAACCCGCAGCCACAGAACAAGTTCAGTGAAGCGGTGTCGGCCGCTGCCCAGTCTCTTTCGGAGAGCTTCGCACGCCGAACCAACTCGCCCTGCCAAGTATCTTGGCTTGGACAGTTACTGCCGAAAATTCGGCCCATGGATTTCGTTTCTGCGATCGAATCCATTGCCACTCTATCTATGCCGAAACCTACCTCAGCGCACCGCACATGCGAGGCGTTGCCGAACACAATTCACCAAATTCGGTGGATGCCACCTTCTCCTGCCCCGAATGCAGCGATTTCCCTATGCAAGCTTTTCAGCCTTCCTTCCCAGGATTCCTCGTGCTCACGGGAGGGTGAATTCTCCATCCTTTAGGCCGGGGACCGATACAAGCAGAATCACCTTTTCAGGGCTGCCGGCCTCTCTTGCCGCATCGTTAAATTCGCGGATCGCCTGGGCCACCTGTGGCACCGATCTTATCTCCGTCTCATCGATTTGTAAATCGAAAACGGCACGCCTATAATCTCTGGGGCCATTTTCGGCCTGCTCCACCCAAAACCTGATCGACTTGACTACTCGCGCCCTGTCCATCGGATGGCCATCGATGTCTGCGATCGTCAACTTGCCTTCATTCGACAGTCGTAAACACAAGTTCATGATCAGCGTCGGGCATTTACCGGGGTATGGGATGTTCGCATCGCGGAGCACCACTTTCGGACTCGTTAGCCCCCACTCGTAGGCAGAAACATCATCGGCTACTTTTGTCCCAGTGCCTCCTGTGAAATGCAACACGAGAAGCGCGATCGCGACGGCGACGATGAGCCCGAACGCGACAGCGACGCCAAGCCTCCGATTCCAACCGAATCGGCCAATAATCAGCTTCTCTGCGCTTGACTGCGAGACCATTCCTTTTGTCCTTTCAGCTAGGATCCGGCGCCGGCTGACCGTTTGCCCCGTTGCCCAGAACTCGAACGGAATGGGATTGTCGTATCTCGGCTGCTCATGTTCCGGCGCCGCGGGTGCTGGAGCCGCCGCGCGTGCCACGACACACGTTGACCATACTTATTGCCAAATTACGTCCGTCGCGGGCAGTGCTCTCCGAAGCCGCGCTATCCCATCCTCCGTTATTTTCGTACGGCTAACGTCTAAATGCCGCAGCATCTTAAGTCGCGTAAGATCACGAACCGCGGCGTCCGTCACTCGCGTGTCGCGCAGGTTTAGCGAGTCAGCCAGGTTTAGATTGGCCAGCCGCCCGATTCCGGCATCCGTCACCTGCGTTCCGCTTAGATCCAGGAACTGTAATTGTGCCAACCCGCGCAAGCTCAAAAGCCCCGCGTCGCTTATCATGTCGCCCGAAAGGCAGAGCGTGACCAGGTTATTCAAGTTCGCGATGTGTCCCAGACCGCGATCCGTCACCGCCGTGCGGCTCAACGCGAGTGTGACCAACTGCCTCATGCGCCAATATCGACCAAGCCGGCATCCGTAATTCTCGTGCCTGAGAGCAGGAGCCAACCCACTCGCGGAAGTCGGCTGAGGTTGGCAGCGCCTTCGTCACCTACGCGCGTCCCGGACAGGTCAAGCACCGAGAGCTCTGGCACGCTTCTTAACGCGTTTAATCCCGCGTCCGAAACACCAGTTCGAGGTACGCGCAAAATACGGAGCGCACTGTGATTCGCGATGCGTCTGAGCGACTCGTCCCCAGTCCGCGTATCGGACAAATCGAGGGTCTCAAGCAATCGAAGATCATCGATCGTCCACAGGTCATCGTCACAAACGTCGGTACCCGCAAGCCCAAGACCAGTCAGGCTCGTGCATTCGCTCAGCAGCTTCATGTCGTGCTTGGCTATGGCCCCTCGGGGCAAACGGACATCGATAACAGGCATAAAGAATTCGACTGACGAGAGTGGAGCGCGTCCAAAAGGGGATGGACCAAGCGTGACAACTCCTCCAACGTTGCGAAGCCGCCGCCCAATGGCCTGCTGCCGCTGAAAGCCGTAAAGCGACCGAATTAGCACGCCAGCGGCCGCGGCACACAGCAGAAGCACAAGCCACATGCAACACCGACGGTGCGCGTTCCTGCGTGCGCTGATAGAATTCCGCTCCGGCTCTGGATAGGTTTCACTCACCATTCGTTCCTACAAAAGGCTACTCGGGTCGAT
This sequence comes from uncultured Planctomycetia bacterium, assembly GCA_963824275.1. Classification (GTDB taxonomy): domain Bacteria; phylum Planctomycetota; class Planctomycetia; order Pirellulales; family Thermoguttaceae; genus JANXQG01. The sequence goes on from CAWGOT010000001.1 coordinate 27,518, forward strand.
ATCTACCTTCGTAGCCGCTCGTCTGAAACACTAGTCGTTTCTTTAGATCGATCGTCTGACCATTGTCGCTCCGCCGCACCTTAAAGGTAATGTAATACTCGAAAATCCAATGAATGCACACGTGCCCGTCGTCGGCCTGGAAGTGAGAGTACCGATTATAACCGTTTGTGGAAGCGTTTGCCACGTCCTGGGGAGTGTTGCTGGCGATCACCGCCCGCAGCAGGTCGTTGCTGTATATCGGCACCGTACTCGCTGTCAGCCCCAAATTGCTGCCATACACGTAGGTGGTGGTCTCATCGACCGGGGTGCTGAAAGTCCCGGCGGCGATCGAGAACGTGTTGCCGCTGACGCTGATGCGCAAAATCCCCTCCGTCGGCGTAGCCGCATATTGCTCGGTCTATATGGTCTTCCCGGCGCTCGCATCCTGCGGTATTTTCGCTTCAGCGCAGCCAGGACGGTGGGCTCGCTATGCCAGTGGAGGAAGCTTCATCGGCGCCAGGCCCTCCGTGTCGCCGGACGGCAAACTCGTCGTTTACGCCTCTCCGTCCGCAGGCCACGGAGACATTTACCTGCTGTCGTTGGACGGAAAGACGCGAAACCGCCTCACCAGCGATCCCAACTACGAGGGCGACCCGGCGTGGTCGCCGGATGGAAGAAGTAATCTAAAAGTATCGATAATGGCGTATACGGACCCCGCCCGCGGCGGTATTCCGGCGCGAATTGCCATGCACACATTGCGAAAAAAGCGCAAATTCGCAAGTCACGGCGGCCAGAGGAGTTGCGACGCAATCCGCGCCGCAGCGCTGATTTTCATTTCCCATTCTTGCCGCCAAATCCGTATATATCTATATCCAGGCGTTGCTCTTTGACAATTGACCTAAGCAAAATCACCGCCCCCGCGCGGTGCCGGGGGCAACGGTGGACGGTCGGTCCACGGCGCCGGCCGTCCACCTCGATCGCAGCGCGGCGGACCACCAGCAAAGACAGGAAGATGACCGACAGGAATAGGAAGGTCGGAAGCGGATTTTTTTGCGCAAGTTCGGGCAAAAACCACCCGTTGGCATGGGGCGACCCCCGAACCGTTCGGGACAAACAGCAAAGACAGGAAAATGACCGACAGGAATAGGAAGGCCGGAAGCGGATTTTTTTCGAGCAAGTTCGGGCAAAAACCACCCGTTGGCATGGGGCGACTCCGAAGCGCGGCGGACCAACAGCAAAGAAAGGAAAATGACCGACAGGAATAGGAAGGTCGGAAGCGGATTTATTTGCGCAAGTTCGGGCAAAAACCACCCGTTGGCATGGAAATTCCGCAGCGTGGACTCGGATTGGAGATTGGGTTGGCAGCAGAAATCCGGAGCGGGGAACAATTTGCGGGCATTGCCGCGAATAGTCTGGCAGGCGCGATCTCCCGCCCGGTCCGGCCGCTCGCGCGGCGCAAACAAAAAAGTGTGGAAATGCTTGCCAAGCCCTGTGGCATTTGATAGACTGAGTGCGTTACGCTCAAATTGTTCTACGCCAGGTTTGCTGTTCCTCGCTGGCCCAAGACGATACGACCAACCCATTTTCGAAGGAGTTAGTGCGATGCGATTTCGATCCCGCTTGCCGATGGTCCTTTTGACCACGGGAATGTTCGGCGTTGTTATCCTGGCTGCCGGCGCCGCGTTGGCCCAGAATAATCGGAACAACAATAATAATCGGAACAACAACAATAACAATCAGGCGCAGAAGGCGGCGGCCACTGCCACCAAGGCGGCCGTCGACGCCGCCAACAACTTGCAGAACCAGGCCGCCGCCGCGCAAAAGACGCTCGTGGGCCTCAACGGCAGCATCAAAGCGGCCGAACAAGCGGTGTCCGAGGCGACCAAGGCCAGGAAGGCGATCGAAGATGCCGATGTCGACGGCCAATCGCCGGATTCCGATTTCGGCAAGCTCCGAGATCAGTACCGGGCGGCGGACAAGGCCTATCAGGACGCCCGCAAGACGATCCTGAACTCCGACGATTTCAAGAACCGGCTGGCAGCCGCCCGCGAGTCGGACGAGCCGGCCCCGGCCGTGCTGGCCCTGAAGAAGGAGTTCGACGCCATGCCGGAGATCGCCGGCCCTCGGACCGCCTTCCAGGACGTTAAAGAGACCTACGATCCGTCGCTGGCAAAGCTCTTGGCGGCCGATCCCAAGTGGGCGGACGCGGACAAGGACCTGAAGGACAAGGAGAAGACCTTGGCCGATCTCAACCGGCAGTTCAAGGAGGCCACGGCGATTGTCAACAAGGCCAAGGCGGCCGCCAAGCTGGCGGCTGCCCAGGCTGCCGCCACCGCCGCTGCCGCGCAGCAGGCCGCCATGAACAACAACAATAACAATAACAACCGCAATCGCAAGGGCGGCGGCCAATAGCTAGGCCCCGTGATACGTCGCGTAGCATCGCGGCGTTTCCCAAAGCCGCACCTCCACGACCGGAAAACCCTTGGCCGCGGTGACCTCGAAAAGCAGCCGGGCGATGTTCTCGGCGGTGGGGTTGTCGTCCAAGAGATACATCGGTTCGTCGAGTTTCTTCAGCAACTCCACCGCCGGGTCGTGGCGGCAGAGGATCATGCGGTGGTCCAGGTTGTCATCGACCCAGGTGTTCATCACCGCTTTGATCTCGCCGAAGTCCAGCACCATCCCCCGCTCGTCGAGTTTGGACGACTCGAGCGTAATCAGCGCCTTGCCGTTGTGGCCATGCAGGTGCCGGCACTTGCCCTCGTAGTTCAAGAGGCGGTGTCCATAGCAGAAGTCGATTTCGCGGGTGACGTGGAACATGGTTGTCAGTCCCCTTTCTTCCCTAGCACCGTTCGCATCCACTCGGAGAGGGCTGCATCCAGCGGCGGCTCGACCGGCCGGCGGTAATTGAGGGCATAATCGTAGCCGGATCGGTCGTACGTCTTCGTGAACGCCGCTTGCAAATCAAGCTGCACGTCGGCGTCACCACTGGCAAGTGGCACGGGAATCGCCGGCAACCGGTCGCGCAGGGTCCAGGCATAGACGGCAACTTTCGGCAGGCGTTCCGTGCGGCAGATGTTCGTGGGGCTAGGCATGGAATCGATTCTAATCGGTTTGCCCAAAAAAGTTAAGGCAACGGAGTGATTTCCATCTTACGAGGGGGCCGTTAGTATCTGCGCGGTAATCCGTGGCCGGAGAGCGGAAATCCGTGGAAACTGCGGCTGGCCGGCGATTGGCGGCGAGCCGTGAGTGAGTTTGTAACCTATTGGTATTTAGCGACTTACGATCGTATTGTGGATCGCAGTTTGCGTTGGAATGTTTCTTGCTAGGGAAGCTGCAACCGAACGAGGATCTATACTGCACGCGGGCAGAAATGAGCCGTTGGAGTCCCGGCTTTAGCCGGAAACCTGCCGGACAAACCGCCTAAAGGCGGGACTCCAACGGCTCATTTCTGCCCGCGCAAACTATAACTAGCCGTTTCAGCGACAGGCTTCAATGACAGGGGACATTATGGCTTTGGACGAAAAGTGTCTGGAATGCCAGGAGGCCACGGAGGAGGAGCTTCTGGCCCGGCTCGATGAGGTTTTGGCAGAATATCCGAGGTCCCCGGGCGCTGATTCCGGTGCTTCAGATCGCCCAGGCCATGTTCGGCTACCTGCCGGAGACCGCCCTGCGGAAAATCAGCCATGGCCCTGGGCAAGCCGTATAGCGAAGTGGCGGGCGTGGTCGGCTTCTATTCGTTCTTCACGACCGTGCCGCGGGGCAAGCACCTGGTGCGGGTCTGCCTGGGCACGGCCTGCTATGTTCGCGGCGGCAAGCAGGTGCTGGCCGCGCTCCGCGACCTGCTGCGGATCGAAGTCGGCGAGACCACGCCCGACCGGCAGTTCTCGCTGGACGTGGGCCGCTGCTTCGGGGCCTGCGGCCTGGCCCCGGTGATCATGATCGACGACGACGTGCATCAGCGGGTCAAGCCGACCCGCCTGGGACGAATCCTCGACGACTATCGCCAGACAGGTGAGACGCCGGGCAGTGAATCAGCGGATGGCAGTATACCAACGGATGGAAGGGCCATCCCCGCAGGCTCCATCCCAGGAGAGAACTCATGACCCAGATCATCGCCACACCGCAGCAATTGAGCGAGCTCCGCGACCGCGTCCGGGCCGAACAGGCCGCCAAGAAGGCGGCCGGCCACAAGCAGGTCCGCATCTGCATGGGCGCCGGCTGCATCGCCTCGGGGGCCGCGCAGGTCAAGCAGGCGATCGAAGAAGAACTCGAGCGCCGCGGCATCCACGACGGCGTTTCGGTCATCGGCACCGGCTGCCTGGGCCCTTGCTCCGCCGGCCCGACGCTGATGATCGACGACGTCTTCTACGAGAACGTCAAGCCGCAAGACGGCAGTTCGCTGGTCAACGAGCACATCCTTCGCGGGCAGGTCGTTTCGCGGCTGACGCACCGCCGGCCCGACGGCCGCAAGGTGGCCAACGCGGCCGAGATGGATTTCTTCAAGCGGCAGGCCAAGATCGTGCTGCGCAACTGCGGCGTGATCGACCCGCAGCGGATCGAAGACTACATCGCCCGCGACGGCTACCAGGCCCTGGCCAAGGTCGTTGCCACGAATCAGCCCGAGGAGGTGATCGAGACGATGCGGGTTTCCGGCCTGCGCGGCCGCGGCGGCGCCGGTTTCCCCACCTGGCGGAAGTGGAAGCTCACCCGCGAGTCGGCGGGCGACGCAAAGTACGTCGTCTGCAACGCCGACGAAGGCGATCCCGGGGCCTTCATGGACCGCAGCGTGCTGGAAGGCGATCCGCACAGCGTGATCGAAGGCATGGCCATCGCCGCCCACACGATCGGCGCCACGCGGGGCTACATCTACGTCCGGGCCGAGTATCCGCTGGCCGTCGAGCGCCTGAAGATCGCCATCGCCCAGGCCCAGGAGCGCGGCATCTTGGGCAAGAACATCTTCGGTAGCGGGTTCGATTTCGACCTGGAGATCCGCATGGGTTCCGGGGCCTTCGTCTGCGGCGAAGAGACGGCCCTGATGACCTCGATCGAGGGCAATCGCGGCGAGCCGCGGCCCCGCCCGCCGTTCCCGGCCCAGCAAGGGCTGTGGGGCAAGCCGACGCTGCTGAACAACGTCGAGACCTACGCCAACGTGCCGGCGATCATCCTCAACGGCGGCGCGTGGTACGCCGCCTACGGCACGGAAAAGAGCAACGGCACCAAGGTCTTCGCCCTGGCCGGCGCGATCAAGAACTCCGGCCTGGTGGAAGTGCCCGTCGGCATGCCGCTGGGCGACTTGATCTACGACGTCGGCGGCGGCACCTCGTCGGCAAGGAGTTCAAGGCCGCGCAGATCGGCGGTCCCTCCGGCGGCTGCATTCCCAAGCAGCATCTCAACGTGCCGTTGGACTACGAGTCGCTCTCGGAGCTCGGCGCGATCATGGGCTCCGGCGGCCTGATCGTCATGGACGAGGATAGCTGCATGGTCGACGTGGCCCGCTTCTTCCTCGAATTCGTGCAGGAGGAATCGTGCGGCAAGTGCGTTCCCTGCCGCGTGGGCACCAAGCGGATGCTGGAGATCCTCAACCGCATCTGCGAGGGCCACGGCGAAGAGGCCGACGTCGAGCGGCTGATCGACCTGGGCGAGATGATCAAGGACACCTCGCTCTGCGGCCTGGGCCAGACCGCGCCCAACCCGGTGCTCTCGACGATCCGCCACTTCGGCCACGAGTACATCGAGCACATCCGCGACAAGCACTGCCGGGCGGGCGTCTGCCCTGCGCTGGTCTATGCCCCCTGCTCCAGCGCCTGCCCGGCGAACGTCGACATCCCCGGCTACGTGTCGCTGATCGCCGAGAAGCGCTACGCCGAGGCCCTGCGGCTGCACCGCGAGCGGAACCCGCTGGCGGCGATCTGCTCGCGGGTCTGCTTCCACACCTGCGAGGACAAGTGCCGGCGGAGCACGCTCGACGCCCCGGTCTCCATCCGCGGCATCAAGCGCTTCATGGTCGATCAGGAAGTGACGATCCAGCTGCCCGAGGTCCGCGAGAACCCGGCCAACGCGAAGCGGAAGATCGCCATCGTCGGCGCCGGGCCGGCGGGCCTGTCGTGCGCCTACTTCCTCGCCCGGCTGGGCTACCGGCCGATGGTCTTCGAGGCCGAACCGCGGCCCGGCGGGATGCTCGTGCAGGCGATTCCCGCCTACCGCCTGCCGCGCGAGATCGTCGCCCGCGAGGTCCGCATGATCGAGCGGATGGGCGTGGACATCCAGACCAACATGTCGCTGGGGCGGGACTTCACGCTCAAGTCGCTGCGCGGCCAGGGCTACGAGGCCGTGTTCCTCGGCGTCGGCGCGCCGATCGGCGTCGGCCTGGGCATCCCGGGCGAGCACGCCGAAGGCATCACCGACGCCCTCTCCTTCCTGCGGACCTACAACCTCCGCGGCTCGGTGCCGGTGGGCAAGCACGTCGTGGTCATCGGCGGCGGCAACTCGGCCATCGACGCCGCCCGCACCGCCGTGCGGCTGGGCGCCGAGACGGTCACCGTCGTCTATCGCCGCAGCCGCGACGTGATGCCGGCCTACAAGGAAGAGATCGAAGAGGCCGAGCACGAAGGCGTGACGCTGAAGCTGCTGACCGCGCCGGTCGAGGTCATCGTGGCCGGCCGACGCGTGGCGGGCATCAAGTGCCTGCCGATGCGGCTGGGCGAGTTCGACCGCTCCGGCCGCCGCCGGCCCGAGGAGGGCGGCGACGCCTTCGTCATCCCCGCCGACCAGGTGCTGGTGGCCATCGGCCAGACGCTGGACCTGAAGGGCATCTCCAACGGCATTCGCGCTGGAGACCCGCAACCGCGATTTCGTCCAGGTCAGCCCGGTCACCGGCCAGACCTCGGAGAAGTGGATCTTTGCCGGCGGCGACGCCGTGAGCGGGCCCGTCTTCGGTGGTCGAGGCCGTGGCCGCGGGCGAGCGGGCGGCCGTGGGCATCGACCAGTACCTGACCGGGCAAGAACCACGCCTTCTGGCGCGAGACCCAGCGAGGTCGACACGTTCTTCGATCCCGACGCCGAGCCGGTCGACACGCCGCGCGAGAAGCTCGACCTGATTCCCGTCGAGCGGCGGCGGGAGAATTTCGACGAAGTCGAACTGCCCTGGCGCGAGTCGGTGGCCGTCTGCCAGGCCAAGCGCTGCCTGCGCTGCGACTACGGGCGACGCGGCGCGGAAGGATGAAGGATGAACACACGATGATCAACCTGACGATCAACAACATCCCCGTCGAAGTGCCCGAAGGGGCCACGATCCTGACCGCGGCCAGGCAAGGCGGGCATCAAGATCCCCACGCTCTGCTACGTGGAAGGACTTGCAGACGATCGGCGCCTGCCGCGTCTGCGTGGTCGAGGTCGAAGGGGCGCGGAACCTCTGCGCCTCGTGCGCCATGCCGGCCGCGGCGGGGCATGAAGGTCCTCACGAACACCAGCCGCGTCCGCAACGCCCGGCGGGCGGTGGTCGAGCTGCTGCTCTCGGAGCACAACGGCGAGTGCCAGACCTGCGACCGCAGCGAGGACTGCGAACTGCAGGCCTTGGCCGCCGAACTGGGCATCCGCGAGATCGCCTACACCGGCGAGCGGACCCGCAAGCGGATCGACACCTCGACGCCGGCCCTGCTCCGCGACAACGGCAAGTGCATCAAGTGCCGCCGCTGCGTGAGCGTCTGCGCGGAGACGCAGCACGTCGGGGCGCTGTTCCCGCAGAACCGCGGCTTCGAGACGGTCATCGGCCCGGCCTTCAGCCACGACCTGTCGACGCGTGGCCTGCGTGCAGTGCGGGCAGTGCGCGGCCGTCTGCCCCGTCGGCGCGATCACCGAGCGCGACCAGATCGACGAGGTCTGGACGGCCCTGGACAAGCCCGGCAAGCACGTCGTCGTGCAGACCGCCCCGGCGATCCGCGCCGCCTTGGGCGAGTGTTTCGGCTATCCGCCGGGCACGCTGGTGACCGGCAAGATGGTGGCCGCCCTGCGGCGGCTGGGCTTCCACGCCGTCTTCGACACGAACTTCGCCGCCGACCTGACGATCCTGGAAGAGGGCACCGAACTGCTCACGCGGCTGAAGGCCGCTTTGTGCACGACGGCGGGCAAGCGGTGAGGGCATCACCCTCTCCCTCCGGGAGAGGGGCAGGGGGTGAGGGCAACGTCGCTCAGACAACTCCACACCCTCACCCTAACCCTCTCCCGGACGGGAGAGGGGACAATCGCTCGGCCCTGCCGATGTTCACGAGTTGCTCGCCGGGCTGGATCAAGTTCCTGGAGCACTTCCATCCCGACATGCTGCCGAACCTCTCGACCTGCAAGTCGCCGCAGCAGATGTTCGGCGCCCTGGCCAAGACCTATTACGCCGACAAGCTGGGCAAGCGGCCGGAGGACATCTTCGTCGTCTCGATCATGCCCTGCACGGCGAAGAAGTTCGAATGCCAGCGGCCGGAGATGGACGCCAGCGGCGTCCGCGACGTGGACGTGGTGCTGACCACGCGCGAGTTGGGCAAGATGATCCACGCCGCGGGCATCGACTTTCAGAGCCTGCCCGACGAAGAGATGGACGCCCCGCTGGGCCTTTCCACCGGCGCCGCCGACATCTTCGCCAACACCGGCGGCGTGATGGAAGCCGCCCTGCGCACGGCCTACGAGATCGTCACCGGCCGGCCGCTGCCGGTGGCCAACCTGCACGTCGCGCCGGTCGAGGGCCTGAAGGGCGTGAAGGAGGCGTCGCTGCCAGATCGAGGGCGCGCTGCCGGAGTGGAGTTTCCTGGAAGGCGTGACGCTGAACGTGGCCGTGGCCCACGGCCTGGGCAACGCCCAGCGGGTGATCGAGGCCGTGAAGCGGGGCGAGGCCAGCTATCATTTCATCGAGGTGATGACCTGTCCCGGCGGCTGCATCGGCGGCGGCGGCCAGCCGCGCTTCACCGACAACCAGGTCCGCCAGGCGCGCATCGCGGCCATCTATCGCGAGGACGAGGGCAAGAAGCTCCGCAAGTCGCACGAGAACCCCGACGTGCAGCAGCTCTACGCCGAGTTCCTCGGCCAGCCCCTGGGCGAGAAGCTCGCACCATCTGCTGCACACCAAGTACACGCCGAAGGAACGGGTGTAGGCGCATTGACATGAACATCCACGTCGAATGTTCGCACTGCCGCCACGTAAATGTCATCGACGCGCAGCCGCATCGCGACTTTTCCTGCGAACGATGTCGGAGCCCGCTGAGCCTGTGCCCACAATGTTGTCAGCCGCGGTCGGTGGGAGCGGTAATCTGTGTTGAATGCGGCTTTCTTTCTTCGAGGTGGGTCTGCTTGGACCACACGACAAGTTTCTTGCGGTTGAAGCAGAGCCAGGACTCGGCGAGGATACGGGCTATTGCCGGCTGGCTTTCGGAAACGCTCGGCTCGAGCGGCGGGACCGCCGCAGCCGGGAGTAGGGCCCGCACCTCACGTTTACGGGACTTGCCTTTTTCGCGGCGGGAGCAGCCCTCGCATCCACTCGGCGTCCTCATCCCGTGGCGGCGGCTGAAGGTCGACTTCATAATTGACTGACAGGTCGTAACGGGCACGGTCATAAACCGTGGCGAAGGCGGCCTGCAGATCCAGCGGCACGTCCGGATCTGCTCCCTTGAGCGGAATGGGGATCGTCGGCAGTCGATCGCGGACCGTCCAGCGGTACACGGTTGCCCTAGGCCAACGTTGGCGGCGGCTGATGATCGCGTAGTAATCGCCCGGCGGAAGCGGGCTCGACATTGGCAAGCGAGCCCCGCCGCGGAGAAGGTCCAGTTCGACCAGGTGTGACGAACTGTGCAGCACTTCCTCACGTTTCTGCAGGTACTCCCGTCGTCCGTCGCCGCCGGGCCGCTTGTTGGACGGCGACAGTGTCTCCAGCACCGTCACGACTTCCATGGTCTCCTGCCGGCGGATCAGCAGATAGGTCTCCCGCCGCTCTTCCGGAATCGGCAATTCACACTCGAATGGTTCTGGAGAAGTAGCCGGCGCGGCCGCCACCGCCGTACCACCCGCCGTCTCCCCCGTCCACAACACGCTGACGTCTGGACGACGAAACAGCGGATCCGCCTCGCCGGGAGATTCCACGTAAACCCGACGCTCCACGCGCACGAAGTACCGCGGCGCGAGCCGTGGCGACAAGGCATCGCGGATGGCCGCGTTCAAACTGTAATGAAAGTCGTCCCATTCCTGAGACTCCAGAAAAGGGTCCATTCCTGGAAATGGCGAGGGCATCGAAAAAACCTCCACGCGGCAAGAGTCTAGCTCACACGCTTGTTCCCACCGGCTTCATTGTACCGCGAGGAGCCCGGTAGCGAAAACTAGCCCCCAAATCTGCCAAAACCCCCCTTTTCGGCAGAACCTGCCCGATTACCAAGCTGACCTTGCCTCCTCCCCGGAATGGCGGTAGACTCGCCCCTGCATGGCTTTGGGGCTGTGCATGTCGTTGTAAGTACTTTTGTTTTAACGGTTTAGGTGTTGCGGCGACAGGCTGGCCGGGTGCCCAGTGGGGCGTTTTCCCACCGAGCTTGCCGCTTGAAGTTCGATTTTGTTGTCAATCATTTTGCTTGCATTGGAAACTGGGGCTTTTAGAATGGATTTTAGGCCCCGGTTTCCCCAGTTTCAGAGGAGAGCGCTGATGAAACGGGCGATCTTGGGGCTGATGGTGGGGGCTGGCGTTGTGACCTTGGCTGTCTGCCTGTTGGACCGTCGCTAGGAAGTGATGGCCCAGCACGTCGTGCCGTATCCGCAGACCAGTCCGCAACCCATCGGCGGCGGCGAGTTGATCGCCGTGCCCTCGCCGATGGGAGACAAAGGGCAAATGTTGACGGTCCTCGATCCCCGTCAACAGACGATGGGCGTATACTGGATCGAGGCGGGCACGGGCAAGATCACCCTCCGCAGCGTTCGCAACATTCGCTACGATTTGCTGATGACGGACTTCAACGGCGACAATCCCTTACCGCGGGAGATTCGTCTGCAGTTGGAACAAAGGTAAACCTTCATGGCGCAGAAGTACTACAACTCCGCCGAGGCCGCCAAGATCCTTGGCGTTTCACCGGCCGAGATCAACGACATGGTCCTCCGCCGGGAACTCTACGGATACCGCGACGGGGCCGACTGGAAGTTCAAGCCCGAGGACATCGAACGCGTGGCTGCCGAGCGCGCCGAAAGCGGGCACGAGGTCGAAGGCGACAACGTGCTGGCCAGCGAGATCGAGTTGGGCCAGTCCGACCCCGGAATGTCCGGCACGGTGATCGGGGCCGACAAGAACGCCTCGCCCGCCGAGAGCGACATCCATCTCGCGGACAGCGACGTGAAGCTTAGCGACGGCGCAGCAAGCCCGCCGAGAGCGATCTCAATCTGCTGGAAAGCGGCATCGACCTGGCCGGGTCCGAAGCACGTCGGCCGACGGCAAGAAGGGCGACGCCGGCGCGAAGGGCTCGCAGTTCGAAGACCTCGACATGACGTTGGACCACGACCTCACGCTGGAAGACAGCAACGTCTCGGTTCGCCGCAGCCAAGCCCGCCGCCGCCGGCGATTCGGCCGTCGATCATCAGCGGCAAGAAGCTCGAAGACGACGACCTGGTGCTCGGCGGCAGCGGCACCGGAAGCGATATTTCCATCGGCGGCGACAGCGGCATTTCGCTCGTCGATCCGGCCGATAGCGGCCTCTCCCTGGAAGCGCCCTTGAACTTGAGCGGCGGCGAAGAGTCGCTCGAACTGGGCGAAGACGATCTGCTGGGCATGGCCTCGGACATCGGCGGTTTCCGGTCTGAAGGGCGAGGACGACTTCCAACTCACGCCCATGGACGACCTCAGCGACGGCGAGGACTCCGAAAGCGGCTCGCAAGTCATCGCCTTGGATACCGAGGGCGAAGGCGACGAGGCGGCCACCATGGTCGCCAGCGGCGGCACGCCCGTGGCCGCCATGCTCGACGAAGATCTCGGGGCTGAGTCCGCTGCTGCGTGCCCGATGGCTGCCACCGAACTCGGCCTGGCCGGTCCGGAGGACGCCTTGGCCTTGCGGCTCGTCGGCCGCCGCGCTGCCCGAGGCGCCGTATTCCGTCTGGAACATCATCAGCCTCGTGTTGGTTTCCATGCTCTTGATCCTCGTGGGCATGATGATGTACGACTTGCTGCTGAACATGTGGGGGTTTGACAAGCCGGTCAAACCGAACCCGTTCGACTCCTACCTCATGGATATGATTATCAACTGGTTCGAGAAGTAAGACGAACGCGAACAAGCCCAGCGGGCTGGAAGCCCGTGTCACGGGAAGAAAGGACTCAGGTCATGAAGGCCGCAGGATGGGGCCTGTTGCTCATGGCGGCTGGCGCGCTGGCGCCGGCGGCCGGCTGCTACGTTCCCAAATCGGAACTCGTCAGCTATGAAACGACCAACCGCGTTCTGGCCGAGCAGAACCACGCGCTGCTGGTCGAAAGCGAAAATCTCAAGGCCCATTCGCATCAGGTTGAGGACCAACTGATCCTCGCGGAGCAGGAACTGGCCGCCCGCGATCAGGCCGATCCCTCCAGCCCGACCGCCAGCGCCCATCGCCTGCCGGCGTCCGTCAGCCAGCAGCTTTCAGGCTGGGCCCGGCAGTATCCCAACCTGAGCTTCGATGCGGAAACGGGTGTCAGCAAGTGCGATATCGACGTCTTGTTCGACAGCGGCCAGGCTGAGCTCAAGCCATCCGCCCGGACGATGCTCACCGGGCTGGCCCAGGTCCTGCAATTGGCCGAGGCCAAGGACCTGAAGATCATGGTGGTGGGCCATACGGACAACATGCGGATTGTCGGCGAGGCAGCGCGGGAGAAGTATGCCAATAATTTTCATCTGAGCACCGCGCGTGCCCTGGCGGTGGCCGACGTGCTGCGCAGCCAAGGGCTGCCGGACCAGCGGATCGGCGTCGCCGGGTTCGGGGCCCACGAGCCGGTCGTTGACAACAATTCGGCCACCCAGCGTCAGAAGAACCGGCGGGTCGAGATTTTCGTCATGCCCCGCGACGTGCCGGTAGTCGGCTGGAGCGATTCGACGCAGGGCGGATATTATTGAGAGTAGGGTGGGACCCGGGCACCATGTACCCATGTTCGGCTTGCGAGCCGGCCCACCGATGTGCGCCTTCAAACCGATCATGGTGGGCCCGCGCTTGCAAGCTCGCTTCTCCCACCCCTACCGTCCGACGGTTTGAAAAACCACGTGAGGCAAAAACGCCGGGTCCAAGGCGAGCATCTCGCCATTACGCTCTACTCTCCACCGGGCCAATGCGGTAGAATGGACTCTATCTACCCTGCGATCCCTACCCCGCCCGCTCGCTCTTATGCCACGTTCCGATTCTCCGTCCTCCGGACCCAGGGTACTGGGTGCCCCGCCCATGTTCGTTTCGCTGCTGCACAGCCTATCGAAGGTGTTGGGATCGCTGTTGCTGACGGTCGCCATCCTGGTCGTCCTGGTCGCAATTCTCTTGTGGGGCACGGTAGTTGAAAAGAACTACGGGGCGACGGCGGCCAAGTTCGGCATCTATGGTTCGTGGTGGTTCAACGGCTTGGGATTTCTTCTAGGGCTCAATTCGACGGTGGCCTTGATTTACCGCCTGCCCTGGAAGCGGCAGCAGATGGGTTTTATCCTGCCGCACCTTGGTTTGATCGTGCTCTTGGTGGGCTGCCTGCTCAGCCGACTGTACGGGGTCGAAGCCACGCTCATGGTTGCCGAAGGTGAATCGAGCGATCTCGCCTACAAAAGTTCCAGTCAGCACGTCGAGCTTGACGGCCAACAGCAGTTCACCCTGGACGTGATCCCTTCCGACTGGCGCACGACGTCCGGCGAGCCGATCGTGGTGCGATTTACGTCAGGGCCGTTCAACTGGGACGACTACCACAACGGCGCCTTGAGCGTCGTGCCCTGGTCGCTGGCCCATCGCGATCAAGGCGTGCTCTATGATCGCGACGGCATTCGCCTGGAGGTTCTCGACTATCTCAGCAACTCGACCATCGTTAATTTTCCCAGCCTTGTCGTCCGCGCGGTTCCCCGCGGGGCGGACGGCAGCGAGTTGACTGAGCAGGGCAAGACCTTGAATTTGTCGGTCAATGGGGATGCGGGGTCGAATTTTTTTGACCGTCCGTACGGTGTTGGCGGCGAGCAGACGCTGCCCGGCGGACAACGGGTCTTGTTCTGGATGACCGGCAGCACGGAGGAGACCGAGGCGTTTCTGCAATCGAAGCTCGCGGGACGCCTGGGCAAACTCGGTCGGGTTGTGCTTTACGCCGGCGGCAAGTCCTATGAGTTTTCCATCAGCGATTGGAAACAGGGGACTCGCCGGCCGCTGGGTGACACAGGGTTGGAGGCGGAGCTCATGGGAATTGGCGTGGAACCGCTTGGCAACCAGAAAGACGGTCCCGTGGACGTGCAGGTCGAGTTCAACATCCATCACGGCTCCGCTGCTCATCCGCTCCTGCTTTCCGCCGATTATCCCGAGGCGTTCAGCCAGCAGGATTACGACGATCAGGTCTTCGGAGCCTATTGGCTGGGTCGGCCTGCGCAATCCCGGACGATAAAAAGGCGGAAGCGAAGGCCGATCCGAAAGCCAAGCCGGAATCCGAGCAGGAGCCGCCGCTGACCTTTGGCCCTCCGCGCATCGAGTTCTTCCAGGGCGCCGACCAGCAGCTTTATCTTCGCACCTGGCGGGGCGGGGAGGTAACGATTTCCGGTCCGCTGAAGATGGGTGACAGTGGCGGTCGCATTACCGTCTTTCGCGACACGCCGGATGCGGTTGTCTTGCGGTTCAGCGACTTCCAGCCCGCCGATCGGCCGGGATTTTCCGCCCGCACCCTGAGTTTCGACAAGAGCGAAGACCTCGTCCATCTCCGCCAGGCCTATGTGCGGCTCACGGTGGACGGTAAGAGCGAGGAGTTCTGGATGCCGTGCAGTTCGCCCGAGGGGGGAGTGCCGGAGCAGTTGACGAAGAAGACCGTTGCCGGAAAGGGACGCCAGGTAGTGGTGAGCTTCGCGCCGAATCGTTCCGCCTGGGCTATTCGATCCATCTCCGCAAGGCGTGGCGCAAGTTGGATCCGGGAACCGCGCCAGGCCTCGTTCTACGGCAGCGAAATCGACTTGGTGCCCAGTCCAACGTTGCTTGCCAACTACCCTGGCAAGCAGCCGCGCAAGTATGAGAATCTCCTGGTCACGCTCAATGCGCCCCTGGACTTTGTCGATCCGGCGTCCGCCGGGGCGGTCGTACCGCATGTTCCAGTCGTCCATGAATCCGAACAATCGCGAAGACGTTGACATGAAGGTCGGCGATTCGATCTACTTGTCGGGTTTTACGCTCAACTACGACCCGGGCCGCGGATTGACTTATGTGGGATGCCTGCTGATTGTCGCCGGAATTTTCGTCGCCTATTTCGTCAGGTTCGTGAAGAAATGAAACGAAGAATCTCGATCGCGGTTATTGCTTGCTGGCTTGTGCTTCCCCGTTGCGGGCCGAGCCGTCCGGCGGTCTCGATTGGTCGGCCTGGCAGCGGATGCCCGTATTGCAGGACGGTCGCATCATGCCGCTGGACAGTTTCGCCAGGGCAAAAGTCAAGACGATCTGCGGCGACGTCCGCCCCAGCCTGGGGAAACTCGGTGCGCTGACCAATGCCGAAATGAGCGCGCTTTCCGCCGACGAAATCAAGCGTCTGGCGAGCGAGGGCAAGCCGCGGCGATTCCTGGCCGCGGAACTCCTCTACTCGTGGACCGTCGAGCCGGAGAAGTGGGACGACGTGCCGTTTCTGCTTGCCGAGGACGAGACCTTGCGGACCGAAGTTCTGGGGGTGCCGCTGGCGGGCGAAGACGGCAGCCGGCTGAGGTATGTCTCGCCCAGGCAGATTCGCCTCTCCAAGAAGTTCGACCAGATCAGGGGAGAGATCGAAACGATCCTCATGGAGGCCCAGGAGAAGCAGAAACGACCCGAACTCTCGTTCTTGCAGGAAAAGGTCAGGAACCTCGACGACGCCCAGGAACTGTTCTTCCAGTTGAGCTATGACCCTGGCCGGCCCGGCCGCTCGGAGGATGAGAACCGCTGGCTGGCGATTGATTTCGTGCGGATGCGGAACTCGTGGGATCGGTTTGTCGAGACCCTCACGCAACATGCCGCCTTGATCGAGCCGCCGTCGAATCTGCGGTCGGGCGCTGGGAATGACCAGGCTGCGAAAACTCTTCAGGAGCTTTACCAGTTGGCCGACAAGACCGATCAGGCCATGCGGGAATTCGCCGCGCAATGGGGCCCAGTCCAATCGGGCAAGAAGCCGCTCGAGAGCATCGAGCCGGCTGCCGCCAACGTGCGAAAGTTGATGGGCCAACTGGACGCCACGGTGCGCGAAATTGCCGAGTCGGACTTGCCCGACCCGGCACGGCTCATCAAAGACGACACCGCATCCATCCAGTCCGATCGTCAGAACCTCTGCCGCCGGACGATGAATCTCGTGTTGCAGGCCATCCAGGTCCATTGGGAGATTTACAGCGCCGGGGGCGAATCGATCAACATCGTTCCCGCTTTGGAAGCCTCGGCTTTCGAGCCCGATCGCTACCGCAGCGAGATTCGCCCCTGGATCAGCCTGCACGCCCTGCTGCGCGGGACGCCCAGCCTCTTGAACGGTTATCCCTCCCAGGACGTTCAAGACCTTCGATCCGCTTGGGACGATGCGCGAACGGCCTATTTCAACCGCCGCGATGCCCAAGGCCCAAGCCAATTTGCCGCAGTCGATGGGGCGATTCACGGCCGAAGTGCGAGGGCTGGCCGAAAAGATCGAACCCGATCGGCAGCAGCTTCCGCTGGTGGAGCGCGACCGGGGGCTGCTGGCCAAGACGGCCTACCCTGCCGCCTTGGCGACCGATGCCGAGGTGGTTTACAATCGGATCGATCCCTTCTATTGGTCGGGCTGTGCGAGTCTGGCGGCGGCCAGTCTTCTGGGATTGTCGCTTGTCGCCCTGCGCAAACCGCTCTTCTGGATCGGCATTGCCGTGATGGTTGGCGGCGTGGCGCTGATCGTCGGCGGATTCGTGGTCCGCATGTATATTACGCGCTGGGCGCCGGTCACGAGCATGTTCGAGACGATCGTTTGGGTGGCGATGACTTCGGCCCTCTTGACTCTTTGGGTGACGTTCCTTCCGCTTCTGGGGCCGACGAGCAAAGCGGCCTGGAAGTTGACGGCCCTGCCCGGTTTGGACGACCGCAATTCGGGAGCGAAGCGCAACCGGGCCTCGACCGATGCGGGACCGCCGCAGACGAGCCAGGTCGGAATTCGCACGGCGGCACTCGGCCTGCGGTTGGTGTTGTTCCTTGGCGGACTTTTTGTCGGCTGCTCGTATATGGGAGTTTTTGAGCCGGATTCCGGGGGTTCGGGCTACAGTGTTCACCTTGCGGCGATCCTGCCCCACGCGGATCTGGGATCGTCGATGCCGAACGTGAGCGCATCGCTGGTTTGGGCGGCGTCGATGTTCGTGGCCGTGATGTTCGTTTGGTACTTGCCGCGGCTCGTGCCGTCGGCCCTGTTTGCGATCCCGATGTCGTTGGCCTTGGCCGGCCGGGAGGAGGGCGCCGAGCGGATGGAGAAGATCTATCGTTCTCGGATCGTGGCCCTGGGCGGCGCCGTGGCGTGCTTCTTGGCGGCCTTGGCGGCCCTGTATGCCCCGTTCCCCAGGGACATCCAAGCCCTGATGCCCGTGCTCCGCAGTAATTTCTGGTTGGGCATCCACGTGCTGACGATCACCTCGTCGTATGCCGCGGTCGGCGTGGCCTGGGTGCTGGGGAATCTGGCCTTGGGATTTTTCGCCTTCGGACAATATCGCACCGTTGCGTCTCGCCGCTCGGCAGGATTGGAATTGGTTCCGGAACCTGTGGCAGCGGCAGGGCGAGCGGCGGCTGCCGAAACGGCCGACTCGGCAATCCTGGTTGCGGAGACCGAGACGGGGCAAGAGGTCATCGCGGTCGACGTGCTCGAAGGCGGCAAACGTCGCCCTCCCGCCTTCTGCGGCGAACTGGCGGCGATGAACTATCGGGTCCTGCAGGTGGCGGTCCTGCTGCTTGCCGCCGGGACCATCCTTGGCGGACTGTGGGCCGACGTCTCCTGGGGACGCTTCTGGGGTTGGGACCCCAAGGAAGTCGGGGCCTTGATCGCATTGCTGGTGATCATGACCGCCTTGCACGGCCGTCGCGCCGGCTGGCCCGGCGATTTGAGCCTGGCGATCGGTTCGGTGCTGGGGTTCTGCGGCGTGATCTGGGCGTGGTATGTCGTCAATTTCATTCTCAATGCCGGCAAGCACTCCTACGGCGCCGGCGAAGGCGGGCAATGGATGTGGCTTGCTGCCATGGCGGCCATCCAACTCCTGTTCGTGGCGTACGGCCATTGCCCGGGTAATGATCGAAACCGGGGATTCAGCGTCGGCCGCTTCATAGAACTGGTCGTTAAGACTCAATTCTAACATGATCACGGCCGCCGTGAAGACGGCCGCAGACTCTTGCATCTTTCCGCCATTTCCCTTAGCATGGCGGCTATGATCAAAAAACGAATCGGCTTTATTGGCGCCGGCCAAATGGCCACCGCTTTGGGGGAGGGATTCGTCCGCGCCGGCCTTGTGTCGGGGACGGAATTGATTGCCTCAGACCCCTCGTCCGAGGCACGCCACGCTTCGCCCGAGCGACCGGCGGTCAGACCGTGGCCGACAACGCCGAGGTAGTTCGCCGTGCCGACGTGCTCTTTCTGGCCGTAAAACCCCAGCAAATGGTCCGCGTGGCGGCCGAACTCAAGGGCAAACTCGGTCCCGATTTGCTCGTGATCTCCATCGCCGCCGGCATTCGCCTGTCGGTCCTGGCCCAAGGCTTCGGCGAGAGCGTCCGGCTGGTCCGGGTGATGCCCAATACGCCCTGCCTGGTGGGAAGGGGGCCTGCGGATATTGCCTGGGCGGCACGGCCACGCCGGCCGACGGGCAACTCGTTCAGCAATTGCTCTCCGCGGTCGGCTTGGCCATTGCGGTCGAGGAGAAACTCTTGGACGCCGTGACGGGGCTTTCCGGTTCCGGGCCGGCCTTCGTCTATGTGATCATTGAGGCCCTCAGCGACGGCGGCGTGCGCATGGGCCTGCCCCGCGCCGTGGCCACCGCGCTGGCCGCCCAGACGGTCCTCGGCGCGGCCCAGATGGTCCTTACCACCGGCGAGCATCCGGGCGTGCTCAAAGATCGCGTCGCCAGCCCCGGCGGCACGACCATCGCCGGGCTTCAGGCCCTGGAAGAGGCCGGAATCCGCGGCGGAATGATGGCCGCGGTCGAGGCCGCCACGCGCCGTTCCTTGGAATTGGCCACGGGGTGAATCATGCCGGTTTTCTGTCAAGTCGACGACAAACATATCCCGCTCTACCGCATCGTTTGGATCTCCGACTTGCCGCACTTCTGCGGCGACGCCGAATGCCAGCGCGAAGGCCAGTATGAGATCCGCCTGGAACAGAGCGAAGCAGTCTGGGCCAGCCTGGCCGAGCACGATGCGGCTGTCGAGGCCTTGCAGGCCTGGCTGCTGGGCCAACAACAGGAAGACGAGTCGAACTAACCCTCTAGTAGAGTCCTTGCCATGTCGACCTTCGAAGACGATCGCTACCGCTGGCGCGAAACCTACTTCGTGCTTTTTCCCGCCTCCCGCCGGCCCACGCTAAAGGTGGTCGAAAAGAAGCTGGGCGCCCTGAGCAAGCGTTACAGCCTGGAAAACCTCGGCGGCGACGAAGCGCGGCAAGTTCGAGTCGCTGACGCTGATCTCGCCCGATGACTTCGCCGCTCTGGACGTTTGCTATACCGAGCGGCGCCGAGGTCCTGGAGCACGCCGAGGAACTGGTCCAGGAGCTTGCGTCCACGATCGAGCCGGGGCAGAAGGCCCTGCTTCAAGCGGCTCAAGGAGTACGACGGCCGTTTTGACGTGCTGCATTTCGAACAGGTCGCCGAGTCCGCCGATGACGACGATGCCGACGAGCTGCTCGATCCCAGCGCCCTGCTGGCGGTCCTGGACGAGTTGGCCCGGATCACCGGCGGCATCGCCGTCGATCCGCAGTCGGGAACCATTTTGAGTACGGAAGAGTGAGTGAAGCCATGCAAGCCAAGGAAATCAAGAGCGGCGCCATCGTCAATTACAACGGCGCCCCCTGTCTGATCGAGAGCGTCACCGTGCAGAGCCCCACGGCCCGCGGCGCGGCCACCTTTTACAAGTATCGCGGCCGGAACCTGATCACCAAGCAGAAGGTCGACATCACGCTTCGCGGCGGCGAGTCGCTGGACGAGGCCGACTTCCGCAAGCGGGCCATCAAGTTCATGTACGCCGACCCGACCCACGTCCATTTTCTCGACGAGGAGAACTACGAGCAGTACTCGCTGGCCAAGGAGGACGTGGCCGAGGAGTCGAAGTACATGACCGAGAATCTCGAAGGCATGCAGGCCTTGATCTACAACGACGAGTGCGTCGGCGTGCAGTTGCCCGTGGCCGTCGAGCTCAAGGTCGTGCAGTGCGATCCGGGCATCAAGGGCGCGTCGGCCACCGCCCGGACCAAGCCCGCCACACTGGAGACCGGCCTGATCGTGCAGGTGCCCGAGTACCTCTCCCAGGGCGAGACGATCAAGGTCGATACCCGCGACGGCTCGTATCTCTCCAGGGCGTAGACTAGCTGCTGCTCGGACATAGTTTTGCGTGAGCGACGTGGAGTGGACTTCCCTGATGCTGACGGTAGAATTTGTCGTAGTGGAGTCGATGGCATGACCGTTCAATCTCAAGATCTTCTTCGAGCGTTCGATCTCTTGCCCGAAAGAGAAAAGCAAGAGGTTGTTGTCGAACTGTTAAAACGCAGTCGAGTTTTCGAGTCTCCAAGTCTCTCCGACGAAGAGCTTGTCGGCGCGGCCGAGGCCATTTTCTTGGGTTTGGACTGCGACGAGGCAAGCAATGCGTAGTCCTCCGAGGGGTGAAGTCTGGCTGGTTGACTTGGGGATGGCCGCAAAGGTCCGACCTTGTCTCGTGCTCAGCGTGCCGGTCACCGATGCCGACCGGGCACTGGTGACTCTTGTGCCTCATACGACGAGCGTTCGCGGTTCGCGGTTTGAGGTGTCAACGAACCGCAGGTTCCTTGGTCATGGGGCGTTCGATGTGCAGAATCTTATTACGATCCCATTTGTCAAGTTGATTCGAAAGCTCGGCAAACTGGAAGAAGACGATTTGCTACCGTTGGAGGTAGCAGTCCGATCATGGCTTGGTCTATCGGACTGACCGGCAACTGGAAACAAATTCCAAGGAACTCGGCCGTGGTGCTCGGAAACGGTCCAGGAATGAAACCTAATATAAAGATCACCGCGAAACAGATCCGGTTCGTGTTTGATTCCGGAAAAGTGTGGATGATCCAACGACTCCATGTAATCGGCGGAATTCCCGAGGAACTTCGCGGCTATTATTCTGTCCCCTTAGATGATGAACGCATACATGGTTGGGGTTGGCATGACGGTAAGCAGGAGATCAGGATACTAAAGCACTGGATACGCAGCGGGTTCAAACTGTAAGCGGTCGTCCTAAACCTGCAACAGCAGTCTCGACGGCTCCTCGATGAACTCCTTGATCCGCTTCAAGAAGCCAACCGCCTCGCGGCCGTCGACGATGCGGTGGTCGTAGGTCAAGGCCACGTACATCATCGGCCGGATCACGACCTGGCCGTTGCGGGCCACCGGCCGGTCCTGGATGGCGTGCAGGCCCAGGATGCCGCTCTGCGGCGGATTGACGATGGGCGTGGAGAGCATCGAGCCGAAGACGCCGCCGTTGGTGATCGTGAACGTGCCGCCCATCAGCTCGTCGGGCTTCAACTGTCCCGATTTCGCCCTCGCGGCAAAATCGCCGATCGTCTGCTCGATCTCGGCGAAAGTCAGCAACTCGGCGTTCCGCATGACGGGCACGACCAGCCCTTTGCCGCCGCCGACGGCAATGCTGATGTCGTAGAAGTTGCGATAGACGATGCTGTTGTCGCGGATCTCGGCGTTGAGCTCAGGGCAGGCCTTCAGCGACTCGATCGTGGCCTTGACGAAGAACGACATGAACCCGAGCTTGGCGTTGTAGCGCTCCTGGAAGGCCTCGCGGTATTGCTGGCGGATCTCGATCACCGCCGACATGTCGACTTCATTGAAGGTGGTCAGGAGCGCAGCGACGCTCTGGGCCTCGACCAGCCGCTTGGCGACGCGTTGCCGGAGCCACGTCATGGGCACGATCTCTTCCGAGCGCGGCGGCGCGCCGTGCAAGGCGCTGACATGCGTGGCCGAACGACTCTCCCGCGAGACGAGTTGGGAACTGCTGCCGCTATCGGCGGGTGCGGGCGGTGCGGGCGAAGACTCGGCGCAGGAGCCGGACTGGACGGAATCGGACTGGGCGCGGCCGCTGCGGCTGGGGGTAGCGCGGCAACGGGTGCTGCCGAGGGCGCCGCTGTGTAGGACGGATTGTCAATCCGTCCCACTGGGGGCGCGGCGGCAGGTTTGGCAGCGCCGTCCGGCCGCGGGGCATCTTCCAAATAACCGATCAAGGCGCCCACCGGCACCACGTCGCCTTGGCGGTGCAGGACCTGCACCACGATGCCGGCCGCCGGCGCGGACAGTCCACGGTGGCCTTGTCGCTCTCGATCTCCACCAGGTTCTCATCCTTGTTGGCCCATTGGCCTTCGCCCTTCAGCCATTGGCCGATCTGGACTTCCTGAATCGATTCCCCAACGCTGGGAACCTTGAGTTCGTGTTTCATAGCTTCTCAGTCAATTGTCCATCCATGTAGGGTGGTGTCGAGCGCAGCGAAGACCCACCTACAGTCTAATTTCTTTGGTGGGTCTTCGCTGCGCTTGACACCACCCTACATTTCAATGTTCGCCGAAGGCGCGGGCGACAAGTTCCTTCTGTTCCAGGCGATAGTTGCAGGCCGAACCGGTGGCCGGCGTGGCCGACTCGCGCGGGTCACCTCCGAGAACGGGAATCGCCCGAAGAGCCGCTCGCCAAACTTGATCTTCAGGCTGTACCAGGCCGACATGTTCCGCGGCTCCTCCTGGACCCAAACCACGGGCGTGCCGTCGGCAAAGGGCTCCAAGACGGCCTTCAACTGCGACTGCGGCAGCGGGTGCAATTGCTCCAGCCGCAAGATCGCCACCTCCGGGTGCCGCTGGTTGCGGGCCTCCAAAAGCTCATAGTATACCTTGCCGCTGCACATCAGGATACGGCTGGGCTGCTGGCCCGCCATGGTTGCATCGGGAATCACCCGCTGGAAGCGGCCGCGGGTCAGTTCCTCCAAGGGCGAAACGCAGGCCGGAAGCCGCAGCAGGCTCTTGGGCGTGAGCACGACCAGCGGCTTCTGCCAGCGGCGAATCGCCTGCCGCCGCAGCACGTGGAAGAACTGGGCCGGCGTACTGGGCACCACCACTTGCACGTTCTCGTCGTTGCCCAGCCGCAGGAACCGCTCCACGCGGGCGCTGGAGTGCTCGGGGCCCTGGCCCTCGAAACCGTGCGGCAGCAAAAGCACGACGCCGCTGAGATGCCGCCACTTCTCTTCCGCGCTGACGATGAACTGGTCGATGATCACCTGGGCCACGTTGGCGAAGTCGCCGAACTGCGCCTCCCACAGCACCAGGGCGTCCGGATAGCCCAGGCTATAGCCGTATTCAAAGCCCAGCACGCCCGCTTCCGACAGAGGGCTGTTGTAGATCTCGATCGGCATCTGCTCCGCCGAGAGGTGTTTCAGCGGGAAGTAGCTGTGGCCGTCTTCGGTATCGTAGAAGGCCGAATGCCGGTGGCTGAACGTGCCGCGAATCGAGTCCTGGCCCGAGAGCCGCACGCGGTAGCCGTCCAGAGAAAGCGTGCCGTAGGCCAGGGCCTCGGCCGCCGCCCAGTCCAAGGGCTGCGCCCCAGCGGCCATCTGCCGCCGGCTCTCGATCATCCGCTTCAGCTTGTGATGGAGGTGGAAGTCATCCGGCAACTCGGTCAGCCGATGCAATAACGAAGTCAGCCGCGGCTGCGGCACGCCCGTCTCCACGTCGTCGTCCATCCGCTCCGGACCGCCGTGGTAGCCCTTCCACACGTCGCCCAGGACCTTCGGCCGCGGCACGAAATCCTCGCGGCGGGCCAGCGAGAGGGCGTACTCAAGGTTCTCGCGGCGGTGGGCGGCGATCTCGTCGGCCTCGGCTTGCGTCACTTCACCCAGCTTCAAGAGATGTTCCATGTAGGCGTCGCGAACCGACTTGTGGTTCTCGATCCAGCGGTAGAGCAGCGGCTGGGTGAAGGCCGGCTCGTCGCCTTCGTTGTGGCCCCAGCGGCGGTAGCAGTACATGTCGATCACCACGTCGCGCTGGAAGGTGGCGCGGAAGTCCAGGGCCAGGCTGATGACCTGGGCCACGGCCTCCGGCTGCTCGCCGTTGACGTGGAAGATCGGAATCTGCAGCATCTTGGCCACGTCGGTGGCGTAGGTCGTCGAGCGGCTCTGTTCCGGCGGGGTCGTAAAGCCGATCTGGTTGTTGATCACCACGTGTACCGTGCCGCCGACGGAATAGCCGGGCAACTGGCTGAGGTTGAGCGTCTCCTGCACGATCCCTTCGCCGATGAACGCCGCGTCGCCGTGGATCAGGATCGCCATGTTCCGCTCGTGGCTGATGTCCGCGCCGCGGTCCTGCTTGGCCCGCGTGAGCCCCAGGGCCACCGGGTTGACGAACTCCAGGTGGCTGGGGTTGAAGCAGAGCGAGAGGTGGACCTTGCGGCCGGTCGAAGTCACGTAGTCGTTGTAGTAGCCCAGGTGGTACTTGACGTCGCCGCCGCCCCGATACAGCTCGGGATCGATGTCCTCGAACTCGCGGAAAATATCCTGCGGGGACTTGCCGATGATGTTCGCCAGCACATTGAGCCGGCCGCGGTGGGCCATGGCCATGACGATCGACTCGATGCCCTGCGCGGCGGCCTTTTCGATGGCCAGGTCGAGGAGCGGGATGAGGCTTTCGGCGCCTTCCAGAGAGAAACTCTTGGCGCCGACGAACTTGCGGCGGATGAACTCCTCGAAGATCACGGCGTCGGTCAGCCGCGTGAGAATGCGGATCTGTTCGTCGCGCGAGAGCTTCAGGCGGTTCTGCGATTCTTCCATCCGCCGCTCAAGCCACTCGCGGACTTCCAGGTCGTCGATGTGCATGAACTGCGTGCTGATCGCGCCGCAATACGTGTTGCGGAGCCGGTCCATGATGTCGCGGAGCGTCTGCGAATTCGAGCCGGCCAGCGAATAGGTGGAGAACTGGCGATCGAAGTCGGCATCGGAAAGCCCCAGAACTTCGGCTCCAGCTCCGGCGGCATCGGTCGCGGAATGCCCAGCGGATCGACCTTGGCGATCAGGTGCCCTCGCACGCGGTAGTTGCGGATCAGCATGTCGACGCTTTCCTGCAGACGGCCTTCGGCGTGCAGGTCCCGCGTGCGATTGCCGTTGACGGCCGGCGGCGCCGGCGCCTCGCCATTGCCGGCGGGCGGTGCGTGTAGGCAGCGGACTCCGTGCCGTTCCGGTTTGCCTGTAAGACGGATTGGCAATCCGTCCTACGGTCAATGTCCCCATCCGCTACGGCGCCTGCCGCAGCGCCGTTGCCGGCAGGCGCTGTTACGTCAGGCTTTCCAGCCTGGCCGCCCTGACCGCGAACTGCCGGCACCGCAGCCGCGCCATTGCTCTTGACCGCCCCGGACGGCACGAGGCTCGTGCTCGGCGACGGGGCAGCGGCCGTCGAAACGCCGCTGCGAACCGGTCGCACGGTTGTTGCCTGGGCCGGTGGCGCTGCGCTTGGTCTCATCTGCATCGCGCTAAAGAAGTTCTGCCACTCCGCCGAGACGCGGGCGGGATCTTCCTCATAGAGGGAGTAGACTTGCTCGACGTATTCCGAACTCAGCAGGCCCATGTCCAGGCCCGGAATCGTCGGCGTAGTTGAAGACGTGTTCACGAAACCATTCCCCGCAAGGCGAGTGTGACGCTATATTTCGAACAATTGTAACAGATAGTTCTGTCGAATTTCAGGGCCCGCCCAGGTTAATTAGTCCCCTCTCCCTCCGGGAGAGGGGCAGGGGGTGAGGGCTTTTCCCATTTCGCTCGGCCAACCAAGTATATTACGTAAACTCCGCTCCACAGACGACGAGATCGGGCGATTGGATAAATGATAACCTATTAGTGGGGTAAATCTACCCGGCCTTCTTAAAGTCAATAAATCCACGCTCCACGTCGGTGTGCAGCAGTTCCACTTGAATCTTATCGCCCACGTCCACCCCTTGGCTGCCCTGCACCAGTTTTCCTTCGACCGGAGGGCTGAAAACCCTTACCCAGGTCCCCTTGTCCGCCGCCCCGGTGACAATGGCATCGAACCGCTGGCCGACCTTCGATTGCAGGAGCAGTGCCGCTGCCGATTTGGCCACTTGCCGCTCGACCTTCTTGGCCGCGTCTTCCTGCTGTGTGCAGTGCAGCGCCAATGCCTCCAGGTCCTTTTGGACGTAGGGCACGGGACGCCCCGCCATCGCCGCTTTCAATAGCCGCTGGGTAATAATATCCGGATAGCGGCGATTGGGCGCGGTGGAATGCGAATAATGCTCCACCGCCAGCGCAAAATGCCCTAGCGGTTCGGTGTCGCCGGGCGTTTCGGCGACATATTCGCCAGGGCCCATGAGCTTGATCACCGCCAGCGAGAGGTCGGGGAATCGTAGCGGATCGGCCGCCTTCTGGTGGCTGAGGAAGTCGTTGAGCGCCCGCGAGTCGGGGTCGGCCGGCAGTTTGCAACCATGCTCGTGGGCGATCTCCACGATCCGGTCCCAGCGTTTGGGCGTGCGGACCACGCGCCTCAGGCAGGGGAACTTCTTCTGCTCCAGATACTCGGCGGTCACGCCGTTGGCGGCGACCATGAAGTCCTCGATGAGTTGCGTGGCCCGATTGGGCTTTTCGAGTTCCAGGTCGCGAACTTCATCGCCCTCGAACTTGGCACGTCCCTGCAGGGTCTGGAACGACAGGGCCCCGTGCAGTTGCCGCAGGCCCTTCAGCGTCTGGGCCGCTTTGTCTTGCAGGCGGAGATTCGCATCCAGCCCCGGCACCGCTGCGACCGCCGCGGGCGGAGGTCCGCCTTCCAGCCAGGCGGCCACGCTATTGTAGGCCAGCTTGGCCTGATTTCGCACCCACGCCGTATAGACGGCCGGCTGCTCGACCGAGCCGTCGGCCGCCACGACCAGCTCGACGACGATCGCCTGTCGGTCGGCGGCGTAGCCCAGCGACGTGACGTCGGTCGACAGTTTTTCCGGCAGCATGGGGAAGATCACCGCGGCCGTATAGACGGAGGTCGTGTTATGCCGGGCGTGGAGATCGATCGCCGCCAGCCCGTCGATGACCGCATCAACGTCGGCGATGGCCACCAGGACCTTGATCTCGCCGCCGGGCAGGGCCTCGGCGACCGTGAGTTGATCGAGGTCCTTCGAGTCGTCATTATCGATCGAGGCCCAGAGCAGGTTCCGCAGGTCGCGCGGGGCGTCCGTGCCCGTGGCGTCCTTGCCTGCGGCCGGGGCTTGCAGGCCAGCGACTTCGGCCAGGGCGTCAGCCGAGAAGTCGGGGAGCAGGCCGCGCTGGCACATAGCCTTGCGGGCGAGTTTTTCGAGAAGGGCGCGGGGTTGGGTGTCGGTGGGGGTCATGGGCTTCCTGAGGTTGTGGTCTTTTCGATTCGGAGGATGCTGGCAATCTAGCGGAGATTGGCCCGGACTTCAACCGCCGGGTGCAACCATCGGGGACTGCAAGGGCAAAATTTCACCAGCGGCATCCTACGGAGTTTTCCCGCGTCCAGGGGTCAATATTGCACAACCTTAAATAGTTATTATCTAGCGTTGTTCGAACACAAAAGTGGCCACAAGAGCCGTTTTGAGATTTTCTTCGCGGTTTTCTACCACTACTGGCGAGTCGCCCATTGTCCAAAGGGCGTTGCTGGCACGACGAAAACTGCGGGAAAACGACGACTTGACACTCCAACGAGTCATTGACGATCCGGCCACAAACTGGCCAAAACTGGCCACGTTTCCGGCCAAATCTGGCCAAATCTGGCCAAATCTGGCCACTTTCGGCAAGATCTTTGCCCCACGGCATGTCCAATCCCGTTCTTGAACAATGCGGTCGAAAGCATGTCATGAAATTTCATCTTTCGTTTTTCCTGTTCTTGATCTTCCTGTCGGGCATCTTCCTGTCAGTCTTTGGCCCGGCGGCCTTCGCACGTATCGCGTGTAGGGAGCCGACTCCTGCGCCGCCGCTCACTGGGCGGAACAAACGTCGCCGTGGAAGTTCCCTCTTCCATAGCAAAGCGCATGCCAATCGCGACCACTATTCCATAATAGTCCATAACTATCCATATATAAACGAGTTGCATCGCGGCGAATGATGAGGGCCGCGCGACGGCGTGGTGCGCTATGCCGGCCAGGGCTGCCAAATCAGGCAGGGAACGTTCGCGCATCGAGCGTCTGCCTGCCAAATTGGCAGCGGACTCTCCTCGCCCGTTTCTGGGAGACGGGCAGGGTGAAGGCCAATTTGCTCGCTCGCCCGGTTTTGGGAGAGTGGCAGAGTGTCAGGGCCGTCTTGCTCCCCTCGCCCGTTTCCGGGAGAGGGGCAGAGCGTCAGGGCCGTCTTGCTCCCCTCGCCCGTTTCCGGGAGAGGGGCAGGGGGTGAGGGCTCTGGGTCTTCCCGTCCTTCATCCCTCATCCTTCATCCTTCATCCTTCTACACCTACACTGTCCGTCCGGTGTTTCGAGTGGACAGGCGGGAAAATCGAGGGCCTGAAGACACGAAAAGACCCTGTTTTCCCGACAAAAAGCGGCCTCAGAAAAAATCTGGAATTGCGGCAAAGTGTCCGGTCGCCGGCCTCTTCTGTCCGGCCGGACATGGATTACGACATGGCTTGTCCGTCCCATCTCCGCGAGCCTTAGCCGCCGGTGCCGGTCGTGGCTGCCAGTTGGCAGCGTGGCTGGCAGGGCGTAGACTAGCTTCTGGAAGGATCGTACCATGGACAGCTTCGCCACGCCCGAACCCCGCACCGCCAAGTCGAAGCCTGGACGCCGCCGGTTCCAGTTCAGCTTACGAACGTTACTGGGACTCATGTTTCTGACTGGGACATAGAACAGAATTCCGCCGAGAGGCCTGAAAGTCGTTGAGTGCCCATGACCAAACACGGATTTTTTGGAGTACGAAGGTCCGTGTTCAATCCGTGTTTCGTCCGTGGCCAACTCATGCGTCCCCGGAATTGCCCGTCGCGCCGGACTGCGACTGGTCCATGCGGCCGCTGGTCAGTTTTCCGAGCGGCGTTTTTCAACGTACTTTACGATCGTGTCGAATCGCTCCCCGTCCCACGCCAAGCGCTCGTCGATATTTGTCGTGGGGTCCCAACCGGCGAGCCATTATTAAAACCAATAACCAGCCGCCTTAGCGATTGCCCCTTCTAAGTAGGGGGTAAAACTCCCAGGCATATTCGGCAGGTCGGTCGCTTGAGCCCGGCAGTTTCGGTAGAATGCGAATATCTGGCCTTGCCAATCAAGGAAAGCGTAGACTTACATGGCGGCGAAGCCGAAAACGTCCGTGATAGAATGAGTTCGCCCACGATTGCCGACAATATATATACCGGGCACTCCAAGATGAACCACTCGACCGCCCGCTTGCCCGCCACCCCGTATTAGCCTCACTATGGACTGACATGGCCTCCGATCACGACCTAGCCAATTTCATTTGGCAGATTGCCGATCTGCTCCGCGGGCCGTACCGTCCGCCCCAGTATGAGCGGGTCATGCTCCCGCTCACTGTCCTGCGGCGTTTCGATTGCGTCCTGGCGCCGACCAAGGAAAAGGTCCTCCGCGATTTCGAACGCCAGAAGAGCAAGTTCAAGGGCGATGCCCTGGACCGGATCCTCAATCGTGCGGCAGGCCAACGCTTCCACAACCGGTCACCGCTTGACTTCGAGAAACTCAAGGGCGATCCGGACAACATCGGCCCTCACCTGGTGAGTTATCTAAAAGGATTCTCGGCCAACATCCGCCGCATTTTCGATTATTTCGAGTTCGAGGCCGAGATCCAGCGGATGCATGAGGCGAACATCCTGTACCTCGTCGTCCACCAGTTCTGTGACATCGACTTGCATCCGAACACCGTTCCAAACGAGCAGATGGGGCATATCTTCGAGGAGCTTATCCGGCGGTTCAACGAAGCCGCCAACGAAACGGCCGGTGACCACTTCACGCCGCGCGAGGTGATCCGCCTGATGGTCAACTTGCTGTTCCTGAACGACGACAAACTGCTTTCCACGCCGAAAACGGTGCGCAAGTTGCTCGATCCAGCCTGCGGCACCGGGGGCATGTTGGCCGAGGCCCAGAACTACATGCGCGAGCATCACCCCGACGCCGGCTTGTACGTCTATGGCCAGGACTACAACAAGCGGGCCTACGCCGTTGCCGCCTCCGACATGCTCATTAAACAGGTCGATCACAACGGCACGGGCGAAAATATCCGTTTCGGGGACTCGCTCCGCAACGATCCCAAAGAAGGCGACCAATTCCCTGGTGAAGGGTTCGATTATCTCCTGGCCAATCCGCCCTTCGGCGTCGATTGGAAGCGGCAGCAGCGGGAGATCGAGGACGAGCATCGGCGGATGGGGTTCGCCGGCCGTTTCGGGGCCGGGCTGCCCCGCGTCAACGACGGGGCCCTGCTGTTCCTCCAGCACATGATCAGCAAATTCGAGCCGAACGATCCGGCTGCCCGAAAGGACGGCTCCCGCCTGGCGATCGTCTTCAACGGTTCGCCGCTGTTCACCGGCGGCGCCGGCTCGGGTGAGAGCGACATCCGCAAGTGGATCATCGAAAACGACTGGCTGGAAGCGGTCGTTGCGCTGCCCGAGCAGATGTTCTACAACACGGGCATCGGCACATATATCTGGATCGTCACCAACCGCAAGGAGAAACGCCGCAAGGGCAAGATCCAGCTTGTCGACGCCCGCGAGTTCTACGTTTCCATGCGGCGTAGCCTGGGCAACAAGCGCCGCAAGCTCGGTGAGGGTCCCGACCGTGGCGAACCCGATCAGATCGACGAAATCGTCAGGGCATTTGCGTCGTGTGGGGAAACCGATGCCGCGGTTCTTCGCGATGCCCGTGGAAACGGCCTGAAGTGGCTCGTGCTCGGCGGCGGCGCTCGCAAGCCGGTGCCCAAGGAAGGCGAGACAGTCGAGGTGCGTTGCGTCAGCAAGCTATTCGACAACGCCGATTTTGGCTACCGCCGCGTCACGGTGGAACGTCCGCTGCGTCTGCGATTCCAGATCGACATTGACCGCAAGAGCCGATTTCTGGATGCGGTGCCCTACTTGCTTGACGACATCCAGGCGATAGACAAGAAGCTGGGCCGCGAACCGCGGCTTGACTGGGACTCGGTCCGCGATGAGATTGATTTGGTGGTTGCCGACAACGGCTCAAAGTGGAAGAAAGCCGAAACGAAACTCTTCCGCGACGTCTTCTGCGAGGCCGATCCATTGGCCGAACCCGTGTTTGCCCAAGGCCGAAAGGCAACGCGGAACCGGCAGGACCGGATTTACGGCTGGT
Organism: uncultured Planctomycetia bacterium; assembly: GCA_963824275.1. GTDB lineage: Bacteria > Planctomycetota > Planctomycetia > Pirellulales > Thermoguttaceae > JANXQG01. The sequence goes on from CAWGOT010000001.1 coordinate 59,146, forward strand.
TCCCCGGCAGGGTCGAAAAGCAGGAGGTCAGATACGAACCCGATCCGAGCTTACGCGATTTTGAGAATATCCCGCTTAAGGAGGACGAAGCGGAGTACTTCATGCGCGAGGTTTTGCCATACGTCGCCGACGCCTGGATCGACGCGGAAAAGACCAAGATCGGTTACGAGATCAACTTCAACCGTCACTTCTACGTCTATCGACCGCCCCGGCCGCTCGCGGAGATTGACGCAGATTTGAAGAACGCCGAAGAGGAGTTCCTCCGGTTGCTAAAGGAGGTGACGGAGTGACCGCGACAAAGAACGCCTTAGGCCTTCCCTGGCAAGTCGAAATACCGGATGAGTGGCCCGCTGTTAGGGTGAAGTACGTCTCCAAAGTGCAACTCAGCAATGTCGACAAAAAAAGCGTTCCTGGAGAAGAGCCTGTTCGCCTTTGCAATTATATCGATGTCTACAGGAATGATGTCATTACGGACGACCTCGAGTTCATGGCTGCGACGGCGACGGCCGCGCAAGTCGCCAATTTTGCGCTTATAAAGGGCGACGTTTTGGTGACGAAGGATTCTGAAGCGTGGGACGATATCGCCGTGCCAGCGGTTGTTGCAGAGGATCTGGATGGGGTTCTTTGCGGCTATCATCTTGCACTCATTAGACCTGATCCGTTGAGGGCTTACGGACCTTACTTGGCGAGGTGTTTTAGGGCAACGGGGCTCGCGGAACAGTTTGCGATTTCTGCGAACGGGGTCACACGTTTTGGCCTTGGCAAGGACGAGATTGCGGGAGCAAGGTTCCCTCTACCGCCTCGCGCAACTCAACGACGGATTGCCGACTATCTCGACCGGGAGGCGGCGGCGATCGATGCGTTGATCGCGGCGAAGGAGCGCTTATTGGCGATCCTGGCCGAGAAGCGGCGGGCGCTGATCACTCGGGCCGTGACCCGCGGCCTGAATCCCAAGGTCGCGCTACGCGAGTCTGGATGTTCTTGGCTAGGCGAGATTCCGCGACATTGGCAAGCAAAGCGGTTGAAGTTTCTGGGTGACGTAAGGACCGGGCTGACGATCGGCAAAAACTACGGGACGCGTCCGTTGTCCGAATATTTCTATCTACGGGTTGCTAACGTCCAGGACTCGCATCTAGTGTTGGATGATCTCACAACGGTCGCAGTTCCCGACAGCGAGGCCGACTCGTGCTTGCTAAAGTCTGGCGACGTGCTCATGAACGAGGGTGGTGACATCGATAAACTCGGCCGAGGTTGTGTTTGGCGCGGTGAAATATCACCCTGCCTACATCAAAACCACGTGTTTTCGGTGCGACCGCACGGAGTCGACTCGGATTGGTTAGCCGCATGGACGGCTACCCTGCCTGCCAAGAGCTACTTCGAAAGCCATGCAAAACGCACGACGAACCTTGCTTCGATCTCCTCCGCGAACATCAAGGAACTTCCCGTTCCTTTGCCGCCTGACGCAGAGCAGAAAGCCATTCTTGCGTACGCCCAGAAGGCTTCGGCGGCACTCGACGCCTTGTGGACATCAGCACAGCGGACAGTTATCCTGTTAAAAGAACGCCGCGCGGCGTTGATTGCCGCCGCCGTGACCGGCCAAATTGTGGTAAAGGACTGAAAATGTTCGTCACCAGCCTGCAGCTTACAAACGTCCGGGGCTTCACGAACATCGAGATCCCCTTTCAGCCCGGCATCAACGTGCTGGCGGGCGTCAACGGTAGCGGCAAGTCGACAATCCTCGACTCGCTGGCGATTATGGCTACTGTGTTGCGATCGCCGCGGCCGCACAGGAATACGCTGATTTACTAGAGAAGAAATCAAAGAGAACTAAGTACATCCGAGCATCGCAAAAGCAGGGGCGAAAATGAGCACAATTCATCGCACCGAGCTAGCGTTTGAGGACATTCTCGAGCAAGGTCTCCTGGGTACCGGATACGTTTCCGTCGATCCGGCCCGCTTCGACAGGGAACAAGGGATCTTCCCGGACGAGGTGCTCGACTTCATTCGGCAGACCCAGCCCAAGGAGTGGGCCCGCCTCGAAACATTGCACGGACCGAAGACGGGTGACCAGATCATCGGCGATTTGTGCCAGTGGCTGGACGCATACGGCTGTTTGGCGACACTGCGACACGGCTTCAAGTGCTATGGGCGCACCTTGCGAGTCGCCTACTTCAAGGCCGCCCACGAGCTCAACCCCGAACTCGAAGCCAACTACACCGCAAACCGTGTCGGCGTCACGCGCCAACTGCACTACAGCCCGCGAAACGAGAATTCGCTCGATGTCGTGCTGAGCCTCAACGGCATTCCAATCGCGACGTTGGAACTGAAGAACCCGCTCACCGGCCAAACGGTCGAGGACGCAATCCGGCAGTACCGGAAGGACCGTGACCCGCGGGAGCCGATTTTCGAGTTCAAGCGGCGGACGCTCGTCCATTTCGCCGTCGACCCCGACCTGGCATTCATGACCACGCGGCTGGCAGGCGCCGCCACCCAGTTTCTGCCCTTCAACCGGGGCAACGGCGGCCGGGCCGGGAATCCGCCCGACGAGGGCGGGCGGCACCGCACGGCATATCTCTGGGAAGAGGTGCTGGCCCGCGACAGCCTGCTCGACCTGCTGGCCCGTTTCCTCCACGTCCAGGTGGAAGAGCGGCGGGCCGACGACGGCCGGAAGGTCCGCAAGGAATCGCTGATTTTTCCCCGCTATCACCAACTCCAGGCGGTGCGATCGCTGGTGGAGGCGGCCCGCCGCGAGGGGCCGGGCAACAACTATCTCGTGGAACACTCGGCCGGCAGCGGCAAGAGCAATACCATCGGCTGGCTGGCCCACCGGTTGGCTTCATTGCACGACGCCGCCAACCAGCGCGTTTTCGACAGCGTGGTCGTGATCACGGACCGGCTCGTTCTCGACCAACAATTGCAGGACACGATTTACCAGTTCGAGCACCGTCAGGGGGTCGTGCAGCGGATCGACGAGAGTTCGCGGCAATTGGCCGAAGCCCTACAGAGCGGCGTGCCGATCATCGTCAGCACGCTGCAGAAGTTCCCCTTCGTTTCCCGACAATTGATGAAGCTGGCGGAGGAACGGGGCGAGAACGGCAGCGGGGTCTTGCCGACCCGGCGCTGCGCCGTGATCATCGACGAGGCCCACAGCTCCCAGTCGGGCGAGACCGCCACGGACCTGAAGGAGGTTCTTGGCGGCGAGCAATTGCGGGAGGGAGCGCGGCGACAGGCCGAAGAAGAGGGATCGCCCGACATGGAAGAGCTCTTCCGCAGCATGGCCAAGCGGAGCCGGCAGGCGAACCTGAGCCTCTTCGCCTTTACGGCGACGCCCAAGCATAAGACGTTGGCGGTATTCGGCCGCAACGGCGAGGCCTTCCACCGCTATACGATGCGGCAGGCCATGGAGGAAGGCTTCATCATGGACGTGTTGCGGCATTACACGACCTACGCCACCTATTACAAGCTGCTCAAGTCGTGCGAGAACGACCCGGAAGTCGAGCGCAAGAAGGCCGCGCAGGCGCTGGCCCGCTTCATGAAGCTTCACCCTGTCAACATCTCGCAGAAAACGGAGGTAATGATCGAGCACTTCCAGGCAGTCACGCGGCACAAGATCGGCGGCAGGGCCAAAGCCATGGTGCTCACCGGCTCGCGGCTCGAGGCCGTTCGCTACAAGCAGAGTTTCGACCGCTATATCGCGGAAAAGGGCTACAAGATTAAGACCCTCGTGGCATTCTCCGGTACGGTGACCGACGACAAGATTCCCGACAGGACCTATACCGAAGAAGGGATGAATGCCGGCGTCCGCGAAAAGGAGCTGCCGGAACGGTTCGCAACCGCGGAATACCAGGTGCTGCTTGTCGCGGAAAAGTATCAGACGGGTTTCGATCAGCCCCTGCTGCATACGATGTACGTCGACCGCCGGCTTGCCGGAATCCAGGCCGTTCAGACCCTATCCAGGATCAACCGCGTTCATCCGTTGAAAGAAGACACGTTCATCCTCGATTTCGTCAACGACCGGCAGGAGATCCAGGCCGCGTTCAAGCAGTTTTACGAAGGCGCGGAGATGGGCGAACTGGTCCAGCCCGCACTGATGTACGAGATCGGCACGGAACTCAGGGCGTCGGGGATCTTCCTCGTGGAGGAAGTCGAGCGATTCTGCGGGGTCTATTTCAAACCCAAGGCAAGGCAGAGCGCAGCGGACCATCGCGAGATGAACGCGCTGCTCGATCCTGCGGTCGATCGCTTCCGGCGCCTGCAGGAAACTGACGAAGACGAAGCCGAACTATGGCGGGGAAAGCTGATCGCGTACCGCAATCTGTATTCATTCCTGAGCCAGATCATTCCCTATCAGGACTCGGACCTGGAGAAGCTGTACACCTACTTGCGGCACTTGGGGCCGAAGTTGCCGCGGCGACGGAGCGGTCCGCAGTACTCGTTTGACGACGAAGTCAGGCTGGAGTACTACCGCCTGCAGAAGATCAGCGAAGGGTCGATAAGCTTGCAAGAGGGCGTGGTCACGCCGCTGGACGGGCCGCGCGAGGTGGGATCGGGGGTCGTGCGCGAGCAGCCCGTGGCCCTTTCGAGATTGATCGACGTGATCAACGAGCGGTTTGGAACGGACTTCACCGACGCGGACCAGTTGTTCTTCGACCAGATCGTCGAGGCGGCGACGGCCGACGAGACCCTGCGGCAGGCCGCCCAGGTAAATCCTGAGGATAAGTTCGCGCTCGTTTTCAACCGCGTGCTGGAATCGCTGTTTGTCGAACGGATGGAACAGAATGACGATATCTTCGCGCGATTCATGAACGATCAGACGTTCCAGAAGCTCGTCGGCACGTGGCTGGTCGGCGAGGTCTACAGGCGGCTGCAGTCGCCGGAGGGGAGGAGAACGGGTGAGGCGATTGCGGTCGATGGAGCGTGCTGACTTCTGAGGTCATTTTGGGTACCTCACCGGGGCTGGGACAGGTAGCGCATTACCACGCCTCGCGCGTTTGCATCGGAAGTTCCTCGGGCGCTTCGAGCGGCTCGTTGGCAAAGCTCCCCGCCGTGGCCTCAAAGTACCCTGTCGGGTATCCGAGGGCGTCGATAGCTCCACCATCGGCCGCGCGACGCTCGGCCAACGCAAGCGCGTCGCGTACGGTCCGCTCCAGCAACACCGCGGTCTCAGAATCAAGCTGGCTGAGAACCCTGTCGAGGTCCAGCGCCAGCGGATTCACGATAAAACCGCCATTGGATATTTCAGTACTCATGGCTCAGATTCCGAATTGAATGCAAGAGAGACTGGATCCCGAATCATCGTCATCATTATACCTTCCCGCCGAGGGTGCTTGCAATACGCGGATCAGTTTGAATTTCGGAAAGAAGACGACCCCTGCCAGCTTGCCTGGTAGGTGAACGAGCCTTGTGTGCGGTGGCGGCCAGTTCTACACCCCGGCCGAGGTCTCGCGGGTCATGGCCAAGGTCGTCGGCGTCGATCGCAGTAATATGCTCAAAGAGCCGACGATCTACGATCCGACCTGCGGGTCGGGCTCGCTGTTGCTGAAAGCCGCCGATGAAGCATCCGCTCGCAATATCGCGATCTTCGGCCAGGAGATGGACAACGCCACCTGGGCCCTGGCCCGCATGAATATGTTCCTTCACGGTTGCGAGACGCACGAGTTGCGCGGGGCAACACGCTGGCCGCCCCGCACTTCAAGAGCGCCGACGGCGGCCTACGATTGTTCGACTTCGCCGTCGCCAATCCGCCCTTCTCGTCGAAGGCATGGTCCAATGGGCTGAACCCGGATAACGACGAGTTCCACCGCTTCGAGTTCGGCATTCCGCCCGCCAAGAACGGCGACTACGCCTTTCTGCTGCACTTGCTTAGATCCCTGAAGAGCCGGGGCAAGGGGGCGATCATTCTGCCCCACGGCGTGTTGTTCCGCGGCAACAAGGAGGCCGACATCCGCCGCAACCTCGTCCAGCGGGGCCTGATCAAGGGCATTATCGGCCTGCCCGCGAATCTCTTTTTCGGCACGGGCATCCCGGCCTGCATCCTCGTCATCGACAAGGAAAACGCCCACGCCCGCACGGGCATTTTCATGATCGACGCCAGCAACGGTTTTATTAAGGACGGCAACAAGAACCGCCTCCGTGCCCAGGACATCCACAAGATCGTCAACGTCTTCAACCGCCAGATTGTCGAGCCGCGCTATTCCCGCATGGTGCCGGTGGCGGAGATCGACAGCCCGGCCAACGACTTCAACCTGAACATCCCGCGTTATATCGATTCCAGCGAGCCGGAAGACCTGCAAGACCTCGACGCGCATCTCAATGGCGGGATTCCCATCCTTCATCCCTCATCCTTCATCCCTCATCCTTCATCCTTCATCCTTCTACACCTACACTGTCCGTCCGGTGTTTCGAGTGGACAGGCGGGACAATCGAGGGCCTGAAGACACGAAAAGCCCCTGTTTTCCCGACAAAAAGCGGCCTGAGAAAAATCTGGAATGGAATTGCTGCAAAGTGTCCGGTGTCCGGCCTCTTCTGTCCGGCCGGACAGCGACCGGTCGATCCCGCTGTTCGTCACTTTCGAGTCGCCGGAATTCCTGTCTCGAGTTCGTTTCCGGTGCTTCGCGCGGGTTGGTAAAGGCGTCTACCTCCCGAGAATATACCGGGGTTCTTGACAACGATCAGCGTGGGCGTTACTATCAAGGTGTTTCGGGATCGTAAGGCTAGCATTGTTCACGCGCTTGGTGATTGTGTCTTCATCGATGGATTGCGTTCCGAGGCTGCCAACAAGGAGATGACCTATGGCCGTTTGCGTGTCGATGATCAACATGAAGGGCGGGGTAGGCAAGACAACGATCGCAACGCAGATTGCCTGGTACGCGACACTGGAACTGAACAAGAGTTTGGTCTTCAACGACTTCGTTCGCGGGAAGGAAAGACGCGAGAACCGACTTGCGCGAAAAGACGTTCAGCAGAAGGCTTCGGAATACGGCTGGTACGTATTTGAGAACGACATTCCCCATTCGGATTCGTACTTCAGGGCTGCGAGAGAGGGAATGCCGATCGCTCGCACGAAGGGGACTCACGGCAAAGTAAAGACGGAATTCTCAGCCTTCGCCACCGAGTTTTTTGGTAGGATTGGGATATGACCCACTCTGCACGAATCATCGCTCCTGGATGACACGGTTCGCCTGCTGGTGCAATATTTCGGTGCGGGTGAAGTTCGGGCCGCCTTGGCGAGAGCCAATCCCCGTCGTGCTGGAGAGTCGCCGCAACGATCGCCCGATTCCGTGCGTCGCGGACAACAACCACACCGGTCGGCAATTGCCAAAGCCCTGGAGTTGATTCGCGAGCGCGACGCGGAAAAGCATCGCTTGCTCAGCGAGTTCTACAGTCGGCTCAGCGACCGCGCAACATTGCGCGAGTCTAGATATCCGTCATTTTGCTCAGCGTGTCGGACAAAAGAATATTACTGGAAAATCCAGAAAAGACCTGGTCGCCGCGTTGATGCGTTTCTTGCTGGAACAGCCCACTGAACGTCTACGGGCTGACCTGAAGAAGGCCGATGACATTTCCGAAGAGCAGCGCCAGCAAGGTTTCTCGGTGTTGACCGACAAGCTTATTGCCAATATCTCGCCAGCGCAGGCGGTCGGTCCAGAATGAACCTCAAAGGACATCTGCGATGGCCTACGCCGCTGAAATCAGCCGCAACAATCCGACCTGTTTCCTCTTCCTCATCGACCAGTCCGGCTCGATGGCCGAATCAGGCAGCCCATGCCACTGAAGAAATCCCAACTCTATAGCTCGCTCTGGAGTAGCTGCGACGAGCTTCGCGGCGGCATGGACGCCTCGCAGTACAAGGACTACGTCCTCACGCTGCTCTTCATGAAGTACGTCTCCGACAAGTACGCCGGCAAGCCCGACGCCATCATCGAGGTGCCCAAAGGCGGCAGCTTCGCCGACATGGCCAAACTCAAAGGCGACAAGGAGATCGGCGACAAGATCAACAAGATCATCGGCACCCTGGCCAAGGCCAATGATCTCGATTTCCTCATGCCCGACCAGTCGGCCGACTTCAACGACGAAAACAAGCTCGGCCACGGCAAGGAGATGCAGGACCGCCTCTCCCGGCTGGTGGCGATCTTCGAGGGCCTCGACTTCCGCGCCAACCGCGCCGAAGGCGACGACCTGCTGGGCGACGCCTACGAATACCTGATGCGGAACTTCGCCACGGAGTCCGGCAAGAGCAAGGGCCAGTTCTACACGCCGGCCGAGGTCTCGCGTGTCATGGCCAAGGTCGTCGGCGTCGATCGCAGCAACATGCTCAAAGAGCCGACGATCTATGATCCGACCTGCGGCTCGGGCTCGCTGTTGCTGAAGGCCGCCGATGAAGCATCCGCTCGCAATATCGCGATCTTCGGCCAGGAGATGGACAACGCCACCTGGGCCCTGGCCCGCATGAACATGATCCTCCACGGTTGCGCCACGGCCGAGATGTGGCGGGGCAACACGCTGGCCGCCCCGCACTTCAAGAGCGCCGACGGCGGCCTAAGACGTTCGACTTCGCCGTCGCCAATCCGCCCTTCTCGTCCAAGGCATGGTGCAACGGGCTGAACCCCGACAACGACGAGTTTCACCGCTTCGAGTTCGGCATTCCGCCGGCCAAGAACGGCGACTACGCCTTTCTGCTGCACTTGCTCAGATCCCTGAAGAGCAGGGGCAAGGGGGCGATCATTCTGCCCCACGGCGTGTTGTTCCGCGGCAACAAGGAGGCCGACATCCGCCGCAACCTCGTCCAGCGGGGCCTGATCAAGGGCATCATCGGCCTGCCCGCCAATCTCTTTTTCGGCACGGGCATCCCGGCCTGCATCATCGTGCATCGACAAGGAAAACGCCCACGCCCGCACGGGCATTTTCATGATCGACGCCAGCAAGGGTTTTATCAAGGACGGCAACAAGAACCGCCTCCGCGCCCAGGACATCCACAAGATCGTCGACGTCTTCAACCGCCAGATGGTCGAGCCGCGCTATTCCCGCATGGTGCCGGTGGCGGAGATCGGCAGCCCGGCCAACGACTTCAACCTGAACATCCCGCGCTACATCGATTCCAGCGAGCCCGAAGACCTGCAGGACCTCGACGCGCATCTGCACGGCGGCATCCCCGAACCGCGATATCGACGCCCTGGACAATTACTGGGCCGTTTTCCCCACGCTCCGCAAGGCTCTCTTCAAGAACAACGGCCGCAAGGGCTATTGCGAGGCCCGCGTCGAGACCCAACAGGTCAAGCCCACGATCCTGGCTTATCCCGAGTTCACTGCCTACGCAGAGCGCCTCGCGGGTGTGTTCGCCAAGTGGCGGAAGGCCCACGACTCGCTGCTCAACGGCCTCAAGGCGGGCGCAAGCCCAAGGAAGTGATCGGCACGCTTTCCGAGCACCTGCTGGAACGTTTCAGCGACCTGCCGCTCTTGGACCGTTACGACGTTTATCAGCGGCTGATGGACTACTGGGCCGAGGTCATGCAGGACGACGTCTACCTGATCGCCGCCGACGGCTGGCTGGAGGCGGCCAGGCCGCGGGCCGTGGTGGAGGACAAGGAGAAGAGGATCAAGGAGACGCCGGACCTTGTGGCCGGCCGCAGGAAGTACAAGATGGACCTGATCCCGCCAGCCCTGATCGTCGCCCGCTGGTTTGCCGATGAACGGGCCGCGATCGACGACTTGCAGGTGAAGCAGGAGGCCGCCGGCCGCGAGTTGGAAGAGTTTGTCGAGGAGCACACCGGCGAAGAGGGGCTGTTGGAGGATGCGGCAAACGACAAGGGCAACGTCAACAAAGGCGGAGTTACGGCGCGGCTCAAGGCCATTCAGAACGAGGCCGATAGCGATGAGGAACGCGATGCGCTCACGCGCTGCCTGAAACTGATCGAGGCCGAAGCCGAGGCAAGCAAGGCCGTCAGGGATGCCGAGGCCGCGCTGGACGAAAAGGTGCTGGCGAAGTACCCAAAGCTCACTGAGGCCGAGATCAAGTCGCTGGTCGTGGATGACAAGTGGTTCGCCTCGATCCAAACGGCGATTGCGGACGAGGTCCAGCGGCTGACGCAGCGGCTTGCCGGCCGGGTCAGGGAACTGGCTGAGCGCTACGAGACCCCGTTGCCACAACTCACGGACGGCGTGGCCGAGTTGCAGGCGAAAGTGAATCGGCATTTAATAACAATGGGGGTTACGACATGAGAAAGATCAACCCGGATCCTAATTACGGCGAATTCGCCGCAATTAGATGCCACCGCCTCAAACATCTCAACCAAATCGCCATCCGCCAGATGCATACGCTGATTGAGCGCGCCATCAGACGAATGCCCAAGAAGGACCGTGGCGAGTCATGAACGCCAAACTGCCGCCCGGCTACAAAGAGACCGAGGTCGGGGTTATCCCCGAGGAGTGGGACGCGACCGCGCTGGGGAAGGTCGGGAAATGTCTCAGCGGCGGTACACCGCGGATGTCGGATCCGCGATTTTGGAACGGCAGCATCCCATGGGTCACTTCCAAGGACATGAAGGTGTCACGATTGCATGACGCAATCGATCACGTTACGGAACTCGCGATTGGAAACGGGACGCGATTAGTCCGCGAAGGAACGATTCTGATGGTCGTTCGTGGAATGTCGCTCGCGCATTCGTTTCCGGTTGCGTTGGTCGAAAGTCCGCTAGCTTTCAATCAGGACATCAAAGCGTTTTTGCCGCACGCGGGTGTAAGCAGCGAGTATATATTGCGGTGGCTTGAGGCCAATAAGGCGTCAATCTTGTCGCTCGCCACGGAAGCGACCCACGGTACGAAGCGATTGCCGACCGGCGACCTGCTTGCGAGCGCGGTTCCGATGCCACCGCCCGCTGAGCAGTGCGCCATCGCCGAGGCCTTGTCGGACGTGGACGGGTTGATCGGGGCGTTGGAAAAGCTTGTCGCCAAGAAGCGGGCTGTCAAGCAGGCCGCCATGCAGCAACTCCTCACCGGCAAGACCCGCCTGCCGGGGTTTACGGGCAAGTGGAAGACGTCAACGTATTTCGAGTTGTTTGAGATTCTGCAAAGCGCGAATAACTCGCGGGCCGATCTGTCGCCTGAAGGCGAGTGCGGCTACTTGCACTACGGCGATATTCACCTTCATCGCTCCGTAGTTCTCGATTGCTCTCGCGAGCTTAAGACGTTTATCTCTGCCAGCCGTGTCCACAACGTACCGACGATGCAGGATGGCGACTTGGTGATGGTCGATGCTTCCGAAGATACGGACGCGATCGGCAAGGCGGTTGAGATCATCGGCCTTCAGGGTCACGAGGCCGTGGCAGGACTGCATACGATTCTATTGCGGAGCAGGCCGGGGCGACTTGCCGATGGATTCAAGGGCTACCTGCAGTGCTTTGCTGAGATTCGTGCGTCGCTTGTTCGCATGGCGACTGGCGTCTCCGTCTATGGTATCTCCAAATCGGCCATCAAGACGATCTCCGTGACCATTCCGGAGGTTGGCGAGCAGGCTGCCATCGCCGCGGTCCTCTCCGACATGGACGCGGAAATTGCCGCGCTGGAGCGGCGCCGCGACAAGACGAGGGCCATCAAGCAGGGCATGATGCAACAGCTTCTTACCGGCCGAATCCGGCTGGTCAAACCCGAGAAGGACGCCGAAAAAGCACAACCGGTACGCAAGCCGTCGAAGGCGCCCACCTGGCACCTCAGCGAGGAGGTTCTGATCTCCGTTTTGTCGAAGCAGTTCGGCAGCGAAAAGTTTCCCCTCGGTCGGATGCGGCGGATGAAGCTCACCTACCTGCTCCGCCGCCACCTGGAAGGGCAGGCGGAGGGCTACCTCAAAAAGGCGGCCGGACCGTACAACCCCAAGACCAAGTACGGCGGCCCGGAGACGATTGCGCTCCGCAAAGGCTACGTCCGCGAGTGCAAGAGCGGAAATCTCCAGGGCTTTGTCGCCGGCGAGAACGTCGCCCAGGCGGAGGCCTGGTTCGACCAGTGGTACGGCCCTGACGCCCGCCAGTGGCTGGAGCAGTTCCGCCATAAGAAGAACGATGAGTTGGAACTGCTGGCGACCGTGGACATGGCCGCCGAGGAATTGCGGGGCCAAGGTCTGGATGTCACGGTGGCAACCGTCAAGGGCGTGATCGAGGCCGGCCCGGAGTGGAAGCCGAAGCTCGCGCGGGACGTTTTCTCCGACGGCCGCATCGCCCAGGCGATTGAAACCTGCCGGGCGTTGTTCGGGTGAGCGTAGGATAGGTTTTCAACCTGTCTCCGTATTTGACAGAGTGGAAGCGTAACCAGCGCTCTGCAAATGTGGCGTCTTGGAAGAACGAGACGTGATGCTGCTTTCGTTCCGGGCCACGCGGGACGGGCGTTTACGCCCGTTTTCGGCTTCAGCCGGTGATCGGCCCGGCATTTATGCCGGGTTTATGGCGGGGTGCAATTGTTCCATTCCATGTTACCATTCGTGTCGCGTTGTCAGGCCCGTTTAGGGGCCTCCTCCCTCCAGGGATGTCCCATGGGCCGAACGGTGATGCAGGACAGGAACCCCGTGAACGGGGTTGACATCGGGAAGGAGTGGAAGGAAGGCTGCTCCCGACCCGGCAACCCGGCATGAATGCCGGGCCGACTACCGGCTGAAGCCGAAAACGGGCGTAAACGCCCGTCCCTACACCGGAACAAGAAACGCCAGACGAGGGCCGGCCTACTCGTCATCGCGCATCCTTCGGACGTATTCGGCCGAGTCCATCCCGCCCGTGATGTCGATGCCCGCGAGGTCTTCCAACTGGGGCAACTCACTGGGCGGCGGCATAATGCGAAGCTCGCGGACGACGACTTTTCGCGGTTTGCGCGTCGTTCGATCCACGTAAATCTCGCCCGTCACGACAACGCGCTGTTTCCCCACGTCTCGAACCTTGGATTGGACACCTTCGCTTTCGAAGTAGCATCGCGTCTCTTCGTCAGTCAATCGATCGACAAGAACTACCTCGTCCGTTTTCGCCGAACCGCGTCCGCCGTCTTCAGCGTTCCGCGCAGGGAACCATATTCCTTGTAGCAATCGGTCAGGGGCTCTTCGCGCTGACTTGACATGATTCCACCACAATACAATACAATACTTGCGGTCTGCCTACATTATAGGATAAAATAAAACCTCAAACAGGCCGGATCTCAATATAGAATTCCCCGGCCAGTTGGCGACGTTCACCGCTGGAGATTTGCGCTATGTGCACCGTCGGCGAAAAAGAGGCGAAAACCCAGAAGCGGGTGGCCGAGTTCTTCCTCAACGCCCTGGACTACGCCTATCTCGGCTTCTGGAAGCACCGCGAACACAATAGCAACGTCGAGGAGACCCATCTTGCCGATTGGCTGAAGCGGCAGGGCCACGACGACAAGATCATCGCCAAGGTGCTCCAGGAATTGGAAAAGGCCCGCGGGCTCGCCGGCAGCAAGAGTCTGTACGACGCCAACCGCGCGGTCTACGACCTGCTCCGTTACGGCGTGAAGGTCAAGCCCGAGCAAGGGAAACACGCCGTCACCGTGTGGCTCATCGATTGGAAGCACCCGGAAAACAACCATTTCGCCATCGCCGAGGAGGTGACCGTGCAGCGGCGAGCCAAGGCCACGACGAAGCGGCCCGGACATCGTGCTCTACGTCAACGGCATCGCGCTCGGCGTGCTGGAACTGAAGCGCTCGACCGTTTCGGTGACCGAGGGCATCCGCCAGAACCTCGACAACCAGAAGAAGGACGTTCATCCGGCCATTCTTCGCCACGATGCAACTCGTCATGGCGGGCAGCGACACCGAGGGCCTGCGCTACGGCATGATCGAGACCAACGGAGAAGTATTAGCTCACGCTGGAAGGAAGGAGGCGCTGCCGGCGGCGGACGAGAATCCGCTGACTTCGCGCATTGGGCCAGCTCTGCCGCAAGAGCCGGCTTTCTGGAGACTCATCCACGATTTCATCGTCTTCGACGCCGGGACCAAGAAGCCCTGCCGCCACAACCAGTATTTCGGCGTGCGGGCCGCGCAGGAGCACGTGCAGCGGCGCGAGGGCGGCATCATCTGGCACACGCAGGGCTGCGGCAAGAGCCTGACCATGGTCTGGCTCGCCAAGTGGATCCGCGAGAACGTGACCGATGCCCGCGTGCTCATCATCACCGACCGCACCGAGTTGGACGAACAGATCGAGAAGGTCTTCAACGGCGTCAGCGAAGACATCTATCGCACCACCAGCGGCGCGCGACCTGATCGCCAGGCTGCTCAACACGGCCGACCCGTGGCTGATCTGCTCGCTGATCCACAAGTTCGGCCGCGGGGAAGAGGACTGAGCGACAAGCGACGATCGCGGCCTACTTCGAGCCGAGATCAAGGGCAGCCTGCCCAAGGATTTCACGCCAAGGGCGACATCTTCGTCTTCGTGGACGAGTGCCACCGCACGCAGTCCGGCGAGCTGCACGAGGCGATGAAGGCCATCCTGCCGGAGGCGATGTTCATCGGCTTTACCGGCACGCCGCTCTTGAAAGCCGACAAGCAGAAGAGCATCGAGGTCTTTCGGCCGCTACATCCACACCTACAAGTTCGACGAGGCGGTGCAGCGACGGCGTGGTGCTCGACCTGCGCTACGAGGCGCGCGACATCGACCAGAACATCACCTCGCAGGCCAAGATCGACCAGTGGTTCGAGGCCAAGACGAAGGGCCTGACCGACCTGGCCAAGGCGCAGCTCAAGCAGCGCTGGGGCACGATGCAGAAGGTGCTGTCGAGCCAGGTCGCGGCTGGAGAAGATCGTCGCCGACATCCTGATGGACATGGAGACCCGCGACCGGCTGATGAGCGGGCGCGGCAACGCCATGCTCGTTTCGCGGAAGCATCTACTCAGGCGTGCAAATTCTATCGAGCTGTTCGAAAAGACCGACCTGGCGGGCAAATGCGCGATCGTCACTTCCTACAAGCCCTCGCCGGCCGACATCAAGGGCGAGGCGAGCGGGCGAGGGGCTGACCGAGAGGCTGCGGCAATACGACATCTACCAGAAAATGCTCGCCGACTGGTTCAGCGAACCGGAGGAAACGGCCATGAACAAGGTCGAGCAGTTCGAGAAGGAGGTCAAGAAGAAGTTTATCGAAGAGCCCGGGCAGATGAAGCTGCTGATCGTCGTGGACAAGCTGCTGACCGGCTTCGACGCCCCGCCCGCCACCTATCTCTACATCGACAAGCAGATGCGCGACCACGGCCTGTTCCAGGCCATCTGCCGCGTGAACCGGCTCGACGGCGACGACAAGGAATACGGCTACATCATCGACTACAAGGACCTGTTCAAGAGCCTGAAGGAGTCGATCAAGGACTACACCGTCCGGGGCGTTCGACGGCTATGACGAGGAGGACGTGGCCGGCCTGCTGAAGGACCGGCTGGAGAAAGGCCGGGAGCGGCTGGAGGAGGCGCGGGAGCCGATCGCATGCGCTCTGCGAGCCGGTCGAGCCGCCGCGGGACTCGGCGGCCTACCGGCGTTACTTCTGCGCGGATGAAAGCGGCAACGCCGCGGCCCTGAAGGAGAACGAGCCGAAGCGCGCTGGCGCTCTACAAGCTCGTGGCGGCCTACGTGCGGGCATACGCCAATCTCGCCAACGAGATGGCGGAGGCTGGTTATTCCGACGCGGAAGCGCAGCCGCATCAAGGCCGAGGTGGACCATTTCGAGAAGGTCCGCGAGGAGGTGAAGCTGGCCAGCGGCGACTACATCGACCTCAAGATTTACGAGCCGGCCATGCGGCACCTGATCGACACCTACATCCGCGCCGAGGAGAGCGAGACAGCTCTCGGCGTTCGACGACATGACGCTCGTGGAGTTGATCGTGGAGCGGGGCGAGCAGGCCGTCGACGTCGTTGCCCAAGGGCATCCGGGAGAATCAGGAGGCCGATCGCCGAGACGATCGAGAACAACGTCCGCAAGCTCATCATCGACGAGCGGCCGTCAACCCCAAGTACTACGAGAAGATGTCGGAGCTGCTGGACGCGCTGATCCGGCAGCGGAAGAAGGAGGCGATGGACTATAAGCTCTACCTGGCGAAGGTCGTCGAACTGACGAAGAAAGTCGGCAGGCCGGAGAGTCACTCGTCGTATCCGGCGGGCATCAACAGCCCCGCGCCGCCGGGCGCTGTTACGATAACCTCTGCCATAACGAGGAGTTGGCGGTCCAGGTGGACGCGGCCATCCGCGACGTAAAGAAGGCCGATTGGCGCGGCCACAAATTCAAGGAGCGGGAGGTCCGCCTGGCCATCAAATCGGCACTGGGCGGCGACGCGGACCTTGCGAACACGATTTTCGAGATTGTGAAGAACCAGCGTGACTACTAAGCGACACCAGATCGAAGTCCGCGGCATCCAGGTGGACGTCGTGCGCAAGGACATCAAGAACCTGCACTTGGGCGTCTATCCGCCCAAGGGCCGGGTGCGCGTGGCAGCGCCGCTGCGGCTCGACGATGAGGCCGTTCGGCTGGCCGTAGTCTCGCGCTTGGGCTGGATCCGCCGCCAGCAGAACGGTTTCGAGCAGCAGGACCGGCAGTCGCAACGCGAGATGATTACCGGCGAGAGCCACTTCGTCCAGGGCCGGCGCTACCGGCTGGACGTGATCGAGCACGAGGGGCCGGCTTCGGTCAGTCTGTTGAACACCAGGACCTTGGAATTGCGGGTCCGGGCCGGAACGGGCAGGGACCAGCGCGAGGCCGTGCTGCATCGCTGGTACCGGCAGCGGCTGCGCCAGCGGATTCCACAACTGATTTCCCAATGGGAGCCCGAGATTGGCGTAACCGTGGCCCAGTGGGGGATCAAGCGGATGAAGACCCGCTGGGGAACCTGCAACGTGGAAGCCCGGCGAATCTGGCTCAACCTGGAATTGGCGAAGAAACCGGCGTCGTGCCTGGAATATATCCTGGTGCATGAGATGGTCCACCTTCTCGAGCGCCATCATAATGAGCGGTTCCGGGAGCTGATGGACCGGCTGATGCCGCTGTGGCGAGAGTATCGGGCGGAACTCAATCGCGCGCCGCTGGCGCACGAATCGTGGAGTTACTGAGTGAGCCGCCGCTACCCGGCGAAAGGCGTGAACCCCCTGCTGGCCTTTGAACGTCGGCAGTGTACAATGGGTTCCGTTGTGCGGACGGTCCTTTGTGGGACGGGTGCCGCATTGTTCCCGATTTCCCCCAATATGTGGGGCATTACTCCTTTTTGCGAAAGGTGGAATCATGGTACGACGAAATCTCTGGATCGTGGCGACGGTCTTGGTTTTGGGATCGGTCGCTGCGACGGCAATGGCCCAACCCGGCGGCGGGTTCGGCCGCGGAATGTTCGGAGGAGGAGGAGGCGCTAACGCCACCAACCTCAACCTCCTGCAAATCGCGGAAGTGCGAACCGAATTGGCCGTCACGCCCGACCAGCAGACCAAGATCACGGACTTGATCAGCGAATCCAGGCAGAAGATGCAGGACGCGATGAGCGGCATGACCATGCCGGACATGCAGAACGCGACGGATGAAGAGCGTCAGAAGTTCATGACCGAGTTGCGCAAGAAGATGGACGAGGCGAACAAGGGGAACGACGAGAAGGTGGCCGGCATCCTCAACGCCACGCAGTCGAAGCGACTCCACGAACTGCTCCTGCAGCGGATGGGCGCCTCGGCGCTGGTCCTGCCCGACGTGGTCAAGGCGCTCGGTCTGGGCGACGACCAGGTGACGAAGATCAAGGCGGCCATCGCGGCCGGCAACAGTGTGCGCCCGCAGTTCACCTTCGATCCGAACCAGTCCCCGGAGGAACGCCAGACAGCAATGCAGGAACTGCAGAAGAAGATCCAGGAGCAGTCCAAGAAGACCCTGGACGAGAGCGTTGCCGTGCTGACCGACGCGCAGAAGAGCAGTTGGACCGCCCTCTGCGGCAAGCCCTTCACGTTCCCCGCCAGCGCCGGCAGGGGAGGCTTCGGCGGAGGCCGGGGACCCCAGCCGCCACAACAGCAATAGACGTGCTGTTCGCGCTGCGAGATTTCAGGAAGACCTACGGCCCGATCGCGGCTTTGCGGCAGTCATCGGCCGCTACGCCGCTGGGCCTGTGGGTCTGCCTGGTGCAAGCGGCCCGGAAATGACGCTGATTGCCAAAGTGTCTGCTGCGTCCTTGCCTTCCTGTTCATGAGGTTGTCAGCTAAGGAGACCTAGGATGGACAATTTTATCTTCGTCGGTTTCAATTCGCGGGTCGTCGCTCTGCACCGCGACTCGGGCGCTGTGGTTTGGAAGTGGAAAAGCCCAAAGGGCACGGGATATGTCACGGTGCTGCTGGACGGCGATCGCCTGATCGTGTCGGTGATGGGCTACACCTATTGCCTTGATCCGGCGAACGGGAACCAGCTCTGGTTTAATGAACTTTCGGGCTTGGGCTCGGGTGTCGCGTCGCTGGCCAGCGTCCGCGGCTGCGTGCAGCCGCTGCTTGATGCCGCCGCGGCGGACGAGGCGGCGCGGCAGGCGGCGGCCGCACAGGCGTGATCCATCCAGCGGAGCCGTGAGCCTCAAGAAGCTGCGGCATGTCGCCGCCCAGTTCGCATCGAGTAGTCGTATTGCGGGCCGCGGCGCAGTAGAATCCGCTGCACGTGGGCGCTAGTCGCTCCCTTTGGGGCGGGCGACCCGATGCCTTTTGCTTTTCGTGGTCGCGATGTTGAGCCAAGGCTATTTTGGGTCATTTCGTTTGTCGGCGAAAGATGAAGGGCATCGTCTCTTGTGCGACGCGTTGGCGATCTTGCTCAGCGCTGTCAGCGTTTACGGAAATCTGTTCGTTGCTCGCAAATGTCCGGATCTTATACGACAGTGGAAAGACTCGGACGGCCAGGAGCGATAAGTCGATGATCGGTGAGGCGGTACTTGGAAGATCCTGGACGTCTGGCGGCTGCGCGGAGGGGAAGATCGGTTCGCGCCTCGTCGTGGAAGATCAGAGCAGGCTGAACGGGCCCAACTTCGCCGCGCTGGCCGTGTGGCTGCTTTCTGGTCGAGGACCGAGCGTTTCCGTCGCCCTGCGGCGGTTGCCATGGTCAGTACTCCATTGACAGCATTAGCGGCAAGTCACTTCGTTTCGCGAGCTGCTGCGTTTCATGGCGTCGGGTTCTTATAGGGGATGACTTCCTGTTGGTCAGAGTAATGCCCCTTGTGGAGAACGAACAATGCCGGTAAGATCTGCGGTGGATCAGGTCGTCAAGGGCGTGGTCTGCTGACGCGAGCATGTCGCCTTCCACCATGGCAACGCGGGGGCGGAAGCCTATCTTGCGAATCCTGTTGATTACCCCCGAGAATCGCTTTATCCGGGCTTTTCGCCGCGGGCAGTTCAACAACTTCGCGCAACTCACGATGCCGTACCTGGCGGGCTTTGTTCGGCCCTCCGCACGAGGTCGCGATTGTCGATGAATACAACCAAACGGTTTGTCTGGACGCTCCCGCGGAACTGGTGGGAATTACCTGCAATACGCCCAACGCGGGGCACGTTTACCGCCTGGCCGACTCCTTCCGCCGTCGAGGCAGGATGGTCGTTCTCGGCGGCCCTCATGCCACGCTTCTGCCCGAAGAAGCCAAAGAATCACGCCGATGCGGTCGTGATTGGCGAGGCCGAACGGACGTGGCCCGCGGTAATTGAGGATGCCGCCCAAGACGCACTCCAGCCGTACTATCGCGACGTCGGGCCGCCAAGCCTGGAGGGATTGCCTCACGCGCGACGCGACCTGATCTGCCGACGCGGCCTCTGCGGGGATACGATCATTGCCACCCGCGGATGCCCTCATCGATGCACCTACTGCAATCTCCGGCAGATCTACGACGGCACGCCGAGGTTTCGTCCCGTTGAAGAAGTGGTTCGCGAGATCCGCACACTGCGATCACCGCTGCTGACCTTTTGGGACGATCAGCTCTTGATGGAGCCGGGCTATGCGTTTCACTTATTCGAGCGGCTTGCGAGTTCAGGAAAACGCTGGGCGGCGATGGTGACGCTGGCGAGCGCCAGCACGATCGGCTGCTTGCTGCCGCCGCACGGGCAGGGTGCGTCTGCCTGTTTCTCGGCCTGGAGTCGTTCTCGCCGGAAAGCCTGCGGCTGGCGAATAAGGCATTCAATATCGTTGAACGCTATGCAGAGGGAATCGAGCGGATTCATCGCCACGGCATCGCGGTCCAGGCGGGAATCGTTTTCGGCTTTGATGGAGACGACGAAACAACCTTCGAGACGACCCTTCGGCAGGCCACGCGGATGGGCATCGACGGGGCTACGGTGAGCATCCTGACGCCTCTGCCCAAGACGCCGTTGTTCGAGGAGCTGCAACAGCGACGGTCGGCTTCTGACCAACGACTGGAGCTACTACAACGGCAAGACGGCTGTCGCTTTCCAGCCCGCCCGCATGATCGCCCGAATCGCTTTGGACCGGCTATATGTGGTTCCGGCGGCGTTTCTTTTCCCCGGCATGCATTCTTCAGCGGGTGCGGCGATCCGGCGTGCGGCCGCTGCAAACCGTGGCCTTGAACCTGGGGTATTGGCGTGCCGATCAACAACCCGATTCCTGGCCACCCGATCCCCGCACGAGCGCAACTGATCTACAAATCTTGTCCCGCAACTTTGATATCAAACAGGCAGATTCCCTGAGGGCAGCAAAGATCGCCTCCTCGGGCCTCTGCTGACGCGCAGGCCGAGCGGACGGGGGCAACCAGACCAGCCAAACGTGGCCACGGAGGAAACACTGATGAAACACGGATTTTTCGGAGTACGAAGGTCCGTGTTCCATCCGTGTTTTGTTCGTGGCCAAGTGGCCAACTGGCCCCTTGATTCACTCGTCTCGTCCAGGGTATAATCCGTCGTCGGAACGGAAATCAAATAGTTCATTTCCCACCCCATATCTAATCTCATGAAACCGATCCTCCTCTTCCTCCTCCGGTTCTTTCTTGTCACCGCTGCCCTGGCCGCCGAACCCGCCGCGCAGCCATCCACGCAGCCCGCGCTTGTTGCGCCACGCATTTCCGGCAAACTGGGCACGCCCATCGAGCTATTCAACGGCAAGGACCTCTCCAACTGGGTCTGGGTCGCTCGCCCGCCGAAGGCAGTCGCGGCAGGGGACGCCGCCGCCCGGCCATCCACCATCGACAACGTCTGGTCCGTCTCCGACGGCACTCTTCACGACAAGGGCCAGCCCATCGGGTACATCCGCACCACCGAGGAATACGATAATTACGTCCTCATTGTCGAACAGCTCCACACCCAGAAGGGAAACGGCGGCGTGCTGATTGCCATGACCGGCCCTGACAAGGTCTGGCCGCACTGCATCGAATGCCAGAGCCTCAACGGCGAGGAGGGTGATTTCCGCAATATCGCCGAGTTCAAGATGACGATGGACCCCGCCCGCACCGAAGCCAGACGCCTCCGCCGCATCGGCCCCGACCCGGAAAAACCGCCTGGCCAATGGGAGACTTTCCGCGTCATCGTCGATCACGGAAATCTCACGCTCTATATCAATGATTCGTTGCAGAACGTCGCCACCAACACCGGATCCCTCAAGGGCAAAATCGGCCTCCAGGCAGAAGGCGGCGACATTCTTTACCGCAAGATCGAACTGATTCCGATTGGAGATTGACCGCGCACAGCGCGGATTCGAGCAACATCAAATGAACCGAATGGGGCCACGGATGCAACACGGATGGAACAGGGATTCTTGGAGCACGAAGATTCGTGTTCAATCCGTGTTTCGTCCGTTGCTAACCTGAAGCGAAGCCACCTCACTGCCTGATTGGAGAAAGGAAGATGCACGAAAGGAAAATAGGCGGAGGGAACCCTGGGTCCATTTTCGTTTCAGAAGACTCTGCTCAGGAGTTCCGGAACGGATTGACGATTTCCAGTCCGTCAAGACCGTCATGCGTGTCCAGATCCTCGGAGTACAGTCGCTTGATCCCCGTGTCGTTGCATGCGCTGACCAATAGCGCATCCCAAAAGGAAATACTGTACCGCTGGGTCAATTCGCGCGCACGCACGAGTATTTCCCACCGCGGAGGCACGGCCTTCCACGTGCTCCGCAGTTCTTCGAGATCCTCCCACGCTTCGTGCAAGCTATAGCCGAACGGTTCAAGCTTCCTGCTGGCAGCCAAAAATTCGCAGGCAACCTGCCAGAGCAATGTCCCGTCCTCCATGTTCGCGACGAGCGTTTGGGCAACTGCCTGCTTTTGCCGATCCCGCGGGTCTTTCGCGTAGATCAAGACGTTCGTGTCAACGGCGTTCATGTAACTCGTCCCGGGTGAATCGCGGTGCGTCGGCAGAGAGCGGATTCCTTCGCATCCTCTCCAAGACCTTGCGGCGGATTCGAACTTGCTCCTCAGGGTCTGTAACGCTTGGCGGAATGATCGTGGGTCCCTGTACGGAAACCTCGACCTCCGTGTTCTCAGGGAAATTGCATGCCTTTGTGGGTATGAACACTCCGTTGCGATAGACCGCTTTTACCGTGTCTTCCATGGGTGGATCTCTCTTTCTTGCGCTGCGTGGGCCAACCAAATCTGCTTAGCATCATCGTATTCCCAGGCCTCGACGTTGGCAACTCCAATCCTCGCCGACTCCCAAAAGGTCCAATAGACCAACGAAATCGGGCCACGGCTAAAGCACGGATGAAACACGGATTTATCGGAGTTCGAAGATCCGTAATCCCTTTCTCTCCAAGAGCGTCCGATGCCAGAGTTGACTCGCCGCCGTGCTGGAATAGTCTTGAGAGGAGTACTATTGAAAGCGTCACGCAGCGGGTTCTTGACACTGCTTCGGCGTCGATGTTACGATTGAAAGCGCATGCGAGCGTGAGCATCGACGACCGCGGCAGCATCCAAGGCGTTGGACTGCCCGGCTTTCTTGGTCAGTCTCCGCCAAGGCTGACTCCCAAAGCTCCGATCGCCCAAACGGTTTCACCGAAGACGATCTGCGCAACATAGCGAAGTTAAAGAATCTTCGGGAACTGCACGCCGGAGGCGGTTCGATTACGGATGCCAGCCTGGTTCATCTTAGGAACTTGAACCGGCTGGTGTTGTTGAGCCTTTCCGGCAGCAAAGTCAGCGATGTGGGGCTAAGCAACCTGGAAGGCTTGAGCCATCCTGCCTCGTGAATCCCGCTGATGAAGGCTCGCTTCGCTGTTTTCCGGCATCCTTAGCAACCTGCCCAAATTACGTAACTGGCAAATCCTACCAACACCCTTCCGATTTATGTTGGTTTGCGTAAAATGCGCAGCAAATTCCATCCGCACAGATCAGGACGATCTTGTAAATCTTTCGGAAATTCCATAAAGTTATCCGTTGGCGTCGGACCCCGGATGGCCGGCGTGTCAAGGAAGGCCGCCTGCTTTGCCTGGAGGAGACTGAATGAGTTTCAGCTACGACGTTCGTTCGACGACCATGAGTACATGGTCCCCGGCGAGAGTTCCCAAAGAGCCGCCCTCTTCGCCCGATCGCACGCCTGTCGAGGGCCTTGCCGCACCGGTTGGGCATGCCATCCGGCGAACTCGCCAGTGGCTGCTGGAGCAGCAGGACGACGACGGATCGTGGTGTGCCGAGTTGGAGGGCGACACGATCCTGGAGAGCGAGACAATCCTCGTGCTGGCCTTTCTTGGGCGGGAGGAAACGCCTCTGGCACGCCGCGCGGCCGCCTATCTGGCTGCCAAGCAGTTGCCCGAGGGCGGTTGGGCCAAGTTCCCCGGCGGCCACCTCGATATCAGCGCCAGCGTGAAGGCCTATTTCGCCCTGAAGCTCACGGGCCACGACCCGGAGGCCGAGTTCATGCAGCGTGCGCGGCGCGCGATCCTGGCCCATGGCGGGGCCGACGCCGTCAACAGCTTTACACGATTCCACCTCGCCCTGCTGGGACAGATTTCCTACGAACATTGCCCTGCCGTCCCGCCGGAAATGGTCCTTTGGCCGAAGTGGTTTCCGGTCAATTTGTATGCCATGAGCGCCTGGTCGCGGACGATCGTCGTGCCGCTATCGATCGTGGCGGCCATGGAGCCTGTGCGGCCGATTGAGCCGGAGCGCGGCATCCACGAGCTGTTTCTCCGCGAGCCCGAGCATTGGCCGCCGCTCCGCTGCCCTGGGCTGCCGGGCGGAACGGGCTGGTTGAGTTGGGACCATTTTTTTCGCGTGATCAACCGGATGTTGAAGTTCGGCCAGCGGCAGGGCCTGATGTTCTGGCGGAAGCGGGCGATCGAAGCGGCCCGGAATTGGATGGTGGCCCGCTTCCATAAGAGCGACGGCTTGGCGCGATCTTTCCGCCCGTGGTATTCGCCACGGTGGCCCTGAAGGCCCTGGGCTATGCCGACGATAGTCCGGAGGTCGTGGAGTGCCTGAGGCAGTTGGACCGCCTGGCGATCGACGAACCGGGCGACGGCACGACGCGGCTGCAACCTTGCTTTTCGCCGGTCTGGGACACGGGCCTGGTGATGCGGGCGCTGGCCCTCTCGGGAGTGCCGGCCGACGATCCGGCCATCATCCGGGCGGCCGATTGGTTGAGGAGCCGGCAGACGATCGGCGCCGGGCGATTGGGCGGAAACGGTCGATGCGGCGCCCGGCGGCTGGTATTTCGAATATGCCAACGAGTTTTATCCGGATGTGGACGACACGGCGATGTCGCTGATGGCCCTGCAGACCCTCTTTTGCGATGACGAAGAGGCTGGCGACGTAGGGTGGGACCAGCGAGCCCCGGCGAGCGCCGGCCCACCATCGGCAGATTGTCCGTCGTCCGTTGTCGGCCCTGCGCTCGGTGGGCCGGCGCTGCGCCAGGAGCGAGCTTGTCCCACCCTACAAAGGGATTGTGGCAACCATCGATCGCGGGTTGCGGTGGATGTTGGCCATGCAGAATCGCGACGGCGGTTGGGGCGCGTTTGATCGCAACAACGATCGCCACTTCCTCTGCTACGTGCCGTTTGCCGACCACAATGCGATGATCGACCCGAGCACGGCCGATCTTTGCGGCCGAGTGCTGGAGGCCTTGGGCAAACTGGGCCGCCGCGTGGGCGATCCGCACGTCGATCAGGCGGTCGAGTTCGTGCGCCGCGCCAGGAGCCCGACGGGAGTTGGTTCGGCCGCTGGGGCGTCAATTATATCTACGGGACCTGGCAGGCCCTGACCGGTTTGATCGAGGTCGGCGTGCCGCGGGACGATCCGGCCGTCGTGGCCGGGGCCAAGTGGCTGCTGGCCCATCAGCAGGCCAACGGCGGCTGGGGCGAGTCTCCCAATACTTATGAGCAGCCCGAGCTTCGCGGCCAAGGGCAGACCTGCCGCATCGCAGACCGCTTGGGCCCTGTTGGGCCTGATTGCGGCCGGCATGGCTGAGCATCCGGCCGTGCTCCGCGGGGTGCGCTACCTGACCCAGGCGCAGAACCACGACGGCACCTGGACGGAAAGCCAATTCACCGGCACCGGGTTCCCCTGTGTCTTCTATCTCCGTTACCATTTCTACCCAATTTATTTCCCCCTAATGGCCTTGGCCCAATGGGCCCGGCATATCAATAACCCAAGGATGGTCTCATGCGTTTCCCTCTCACCCTGACGACTTCGCTGACGGGCTACCTTCTGAAGCAGAAGCTCTCCGGCCGGAAGCGGTTTCCGCTGGTGCTGATGCTCGAGCCGCTGCACGCCTGCAATCTGACCTGCACGGGCTGCGGGCGGATCCGCGAATACGCCGCCACGATCCGGGATCGGATGTCGGTGGAAGACTGCCTGGCCTCGGCCGATGAATGCGGCGCCCGGTGGTCAGCGTCTGCGGCGGGGAGCCGTTGGTCTACAAGGGCATCGAAGAACTGGTCGCCAAACTGATCGAGCGGAAGAAACACGTTTACGTCTGCACCAACGCCATGATGCTGGAGAAGAAGCTGCCCGGCTTTCGGCCCAGCTCGCGGCTCTTCCTGAACGTGCATCTGGACGGCATGGAGGCGACGCACGACCTGATGGTCGAGCGCGAGGGCTGTTTTGCGGCGGCGGTGGCGGGCATCAAGGCGGCCGTGGCTGCGGGGTTCCAGGTTACGACGAACACCACGGTCTACAAGCAGACCGACATGAACGAGATCGGCGTGTTGTGGGCCTTTCTGGCCGAGTTGGGCGTGGGCGGCTTCATGGTCTCGCCGGCATACGCCTACGAGGCCGTGAACCGGACCAATCCGGAGGGCGCCGAGCGGCTTTTCATGACCCGCGACGACGTGCATGCCAAGTTCCTTGCGGCCAAGCCGATGCTCAAGCGGTTCCGCCTCGTGGCCACGCCGCTCTATCTCGATTTCCTCTGCGGCGAGCGCGAGTTGGACTGCGCCGCCTGGGCGAATCCCACGCGGAACGTCGGCGGCTGGCGAGGGCCGTGCTACCTGCTGGGCGATGCCCACTACAAGACCTACGCGGAACTGGTGGCCGCCACCGACTGGTCGAAGTACGGGCCGGGTAACGATTCGCGCTGCGAGCATTGCCTGATGCACTGCGGATTCGAGCCCTCGGCCGTGCTGGAATCGAACCGGCACTTCGGCGACATGGTGAAGATGGCGATGTGGCAAATGTCATGAAGAAAGCACGAAATCCGAATATCGAAATCCGAAACAAATACGAAATACAACACTCTAGGAACCACGAAAGACACGAATTACGCGAAAGGGGAAAACGGGAAGAACAATGACAGGAAAATGATGGACAGGAAGATAAGAAAGCAGGAGCGCTATTTTTCTGTCATGCATCTTTCTGTCTTATTGTTTTTTTCGTGTGCTTTGAGTGTTTCGTGGTTTCGGTCATTGCGTCTTTCTGTTTCGAGTTTGTTTAGGATTTCGGGTTTCGAGCTTTGGATTTGAGTCTTCAGCAGGTCGGCGTCGGCATCGTATTCGCTTTGCCCATTGAGGCTGGGTGCTTCGTCGATATGCTCAGCGAAGTGCGCGTGATCCGCGGCGACGGTTTCATTGCACGGCAGGGACGGCGCGGCAATCGCGAGGTCGTGCTGGTCGAGTCGGGACCGGGCGGGCCGCGCGCCGCCAAGGCTGCGCAGGCCTTGATTGACGCCTATCGGCCGCGGCTGGTCGTTTCGGCCGGGTTCGCCGGCGGCCTGGATGCTCGTGTGCGGCGGCAGGATCTCGTCGTGGCAAGCTCGCTCGCGAGCGCCCAGGGCGGCGAAATGACACTCGACCCGGCCGTACTTGCTCCTTGGTTGGATGAAGTGCCGAATCTGCATCGTGGACGGCTGCTGACTTGCGATCGCGTGATCCGCCTCGCGCGGAGAAGCAAGAACTGGGCCGGCAGCACGATGCCCTGGCGGTCGATATGGAGACCTTCGCCGTGGCCGAGGTTTGCCAGGTCGGGCGGTCGATTTTCTCGCGATCCGCGCGATCAGCGACGCGGTCGACGATGAGCTTCCGCGCGATATAGGGAAGTTACTGGCACAGAAGTCCTTTGCCGGCCAGTTGGCGCTGCGGTGGGGTCAATTGTCCGGCGTCCGGGGGCCGTGAAGGACCTCTTCAATTTGCATCAGACGGCGCCTGGCGTGTTCCGGCCGCTTGGCGAAGTTTCTGGGGATGCTGGTAGAACGCTCGGGGTGAAGAAAGGAAAATGGCAGAAAGGAATATCGGGAATCACGAGTTGAGGCATGGTCGTCTCCTTTCCTAAACTGCCATAATTCTATCGCTTTACGTTGCATTGCGGAACCCGCTTTGCCCTTGACCTCCTGCCGTGCTCTTGGCACACTCGCTGCCATGAGCCGAATGCTCTCGCCCAAATCGTTCAAAATCGCCAAAAAGCCCCGTCTGCCAGGGCGCTTACCGACAGCCGATTCATCGCCTGATGAGGAGCGCAGGTCGGAAAATCGAGCGGTGCGAAGGGGATTCTCTTGGCTCGCGGCGGGCAATTTCGTTTGCGCCGCGTGCGCCTGGGGACGGGTGGCCCTCCTGGCCCGATTGGGCAATGCCGAAATGATCGGCCAACTGGCCCTGGCGCTGGCCGTCTGCAATCCGATCGGCGACCTGGCCGATCTGGGACTTTCCGGATCGCTCGTCTCCGACGCCAAGCGGCAGTATCGCCTGCGCGATTACATCGGCCTGCGGTTGCTGACGTGCGGGCTGGCCATGCTCGTGATCGTCGTCACGGCGCTGGGCGGCGGCTACGATCCGGCCACCGCCCGCCTGGTAATGCTGGCGGGACTGGTTGTCAGCAGCGAGTCGGTCTGCGACATTTTTCAGGCCGTCCTGCAGCGTCGCGAACAGATGCGCTGGGTGGCCATTTCGCTGATGACCCGCGGAGCACTGGGGCTCGGCTTCTTCGCCCTGGGCATGTGGTCGAGCGGCAATCTGGCCTGGGGTGTCTGCGGATTCTCGCTTGCCGCCCTGACGACGCTGGTGACGATCGACATCCCCAGGGCGCTGGCGTGTGAGCGGTGGCGAGATGGTGTCGGGACTCATACTAACCCGAAGCGTCAGCGAGGCACTGACTTGGCGTCCTCGCTGACGCTTCGGGTTAGTGTCGTTCGCAAGCGTGAGCAGAACAAGATGTTGAGCGACCTTGGCCGTTGGGCCTCCGTGCTTCTCGGCCTGGCGTGGCTCAGCCTGCCGCTGGGATTGGCGATGGCCGGCCTGAGCCTCATGACGTCAATCCCCCGATACTGGGTCAGCAACCGGTTGGGGCACGAGGCCCTGGGCGGCTTTGCGGTGGCGGGCAGCCTGATGGTCGCGACTTCGTTGGTGGTTGGGGCCATGAGCCAGGCGGCCAGCCCGCGCCTTGCACGCTATTACGCCGCGGGCAACACCGATGCGCTACAGCGTCTCCTCCGGGGGCTGGGGATGTGCCTGGCCGGCGTAATGGTCATTTCACTGCTTGTCATGGCCGTGGCCGGCCGATGGGTCATTGGCTTGCTCTTCGGGCCGGCCTTTACCTCGCTTGCCGATGTGGCCCTCTGCCTGATGCTGGCTGCCGGTTTCCGCAACTACAGCATTTTTCTGGGCAGGGCTATCTCCGCCATGCGACAATTCCGCACGAGTCTGCTGCTGCGGATTGTGGGCATTATGGTGCTGGTGCTGCTCCTGCCCGGCTGGATCAACTGGCTAGGGCTGATGGGGGCCGCCTGGGCGTTGAGCCTGAGCTGGCTTGTCACGGCCGTGCTTTCGTTGGCTGCCGTGTTGCAGGCAGTGCGGCGGTTGGAGTCCCGGCTTCAGCCGGAATCCTACGAAAAAACCGCCTGAAGGCGGGACTCCAGCATTATCTCCCCATGGTCCTTGAATCTCTGGATTTTCGGCTGGGCGACTGCCGAAGTCTGGTAGGAGGCACCGCGAGTTGGGAAATACCGTAAGACGGATTGGCAATCCGTCCTACACCAAAACCGTAAGACGGATTGGCAATCCGTCCTACACCAAAGTCATTACGGCAGGGAGGCCGATGTGGCTGGTCTGAGTCGTCTTCGTCTGTTCTACCTTCTCCATCTTTCCAAACCGGCTTCCGATCGCCTCGTTTACCGCGAGATTCGTCGGCTGAAAGCCAAGAAAGTGGTCGAGTTGGGCCTGGGCGCCGGCCAGAGGGCGGTCCAAATCATCGACGTGCTCAAGGAGTTTCACGAAGTCCGCGACATCCATTACACGGGGGTCGATCTCTTTGAAGCCCGCACGGCGGCCGATGGCCCCGGTATTTCGCTGCGTGAAGCGCATCGCCTGTTGAAGGCCACGGGGGCCAGAATCCAACTCGTTCCGGGCACGGTGGGCGAAGCCTTGTCGCGGATCGCCAACGGCGTATCGCAGGTCGATGTCCTGGTGATCTCCGGGCACATTCCGGCGGAGCAATTGTCGCCGGCTTGGTTCTTCCTGCGGCGGATGATCCACGCCCAGACGCAGGTCTTTCAGGAAACGCTCGCGGCCGGCGGGAGCACCGCCATGCGTCTGCTGGAGTCCCAAGAGGTCGAGCAACTGATGGTCAAAGCGGAGCGCCGAGCGGCATAGAGATTGCCCGCTGGAATTCCCGGCATCTTTCGCGTATAATGGGCTGATTCAGCCCATGGACAGGACTATCTCCGTATTTCAGAGCCCCCCGCTAGATGGTGTTTTGCTGGTGGGAGGGCGTTTTTCTTTTCCTTTTGCATCTCTCAAAACCTCTGCTCCAGTATGCGATCCAACCCCCGGACAATGTTCGAGAAGATTTGGGACCGCCATGTCGTGCATGGCGAAAAAGGCAAGCAAACGATCCTGTACATCGATTTGCAGCTCGTCCATGAGGTAACCAGTCCTCAGGCATTTGAGTCGCTGCGGCTCGCCGGACGAAAGGTCCGGCGGCCCGAGCGGACCGTGGCCACGGCCGACCACAACGTGCCGACCACCAGCCGCGCGCTGCCGATCACCGACGAGATCGCCCGGCAGCAGATCGATACCCTGCGGCAGAACTGCACGGACTTCGGCATTCGTCTTTATGACCTCAACGACCGCAACCAGGGCATCGTGCATGTCATCGGGCCGGAGCTGGGACTGACGCAGCCGGGCATGACGATCGTCTGCGGCGACAGCCACACGGCCACCCACGGGGCGTTCGGCGCCTTGGCCTTCGGCATCGGCACCAGCGAAGTCGAGCACGTGCTGGCCACCCAGACGCTTTTGCAGTACAAGCCGCGGACGCTGGAAATCCGCGTCGAGGGCCGCCTGCCCTTCGGCGTCACGGCCAAGGACCTGATCCTGTGGCTGATCGGTCAGATCACGACCAGCGGCGGGACGGGCTACTGCATCGAGTATACCGGCACCGCGATCCGTGCCCTGAGCATGGAAGAGCGGATGACCGTCTGCAACATGACGATCGAGGCCGGTGCCCGCAGCGGCCTGATCGCGCCGGACGAGAAGACGTACGAGTACCTCCGCGGCCGGCCTTTTGCCCCCGCGGATTTCGACACGGCCGTTGAGGATTGGAAGAAGCTGGCGAGTGATCCGGGTGCGGATTACGACCGCACCGAGCGCTTCCACGCCGCCGACATCGAGCCGCAAGTGACCTGGGGAACCAATCCCGGACAGGTGACTGGAATCTGCGGGGAAGTGCCCGATCCGGACAGTTTCAACAATCCGACCGACCGCAAGGCCGCCTCCGCCGCCTTGGAATACATGGACCTTAAGCCGAAGACCAAGATCGTCGACGTGCCGATCGACTGCGTTTTCATCGGTTCCTGCACCAACGGCCGCATCGAAGACCTGCGAACGGCGGCGACCGTCGCCCGCGGTTATCACGTCGCCCCCGGCGTGCAGGCGCTGGTCGTGCCGGGCAGCCAGCGGGTCAAGCGGGAGGCCGAGGCCGAAGGGCTGGACAAGATCTTCACGGCCGCCGGCTTCGAGTGGCGCGAGGCCGGCTGCAGCATGTGCCTGGCCATGAATCCCGACAAACTCGAACCGGGCCAGCGCAGCGCTTCCACCAGCAATCGGAATTTCGAGGGACGGCAAGGCAAGGGCGGGCGGACGCACCTTGTTTCCGCCTCGATGGCCGCCGCCGCCGCCGTGACCGGCCATTTTGTCGATACGCGAAATTGGGAATACAAATGAAATGACGAAGAAACGATGAGAGATTAGGGGTGAGGGATGAGAGATGAGGGATGAGAGAAGTGAGATAAGCGGCGGGAGAAACTTCCCCCTGATCCCTCATCCTTCATCCCTCATCCTTCTGCCCTGATCCCTCATCCTTCACCCCGGCTCCCTGTTCTAACCCCCACATCATGCGACCCTTCACCCAGCATACCGGCCTGGTCCTGCCGATGGACCGATCGAACGTCGATACGGACCAGATCATACCCAAGCAGTTCCTCAAGCGGATCGAGCGATCCGGGTTCGGCCAGTTCCTGTTTTTCGATTGGCGGTTTCTGGACGACGGTTCACCGAACCCCGAGTTCGTGCTCAATCGGCCCGAGTATGCCGGGGCCTCGATCCTGCTGGCGCGGCGGAATTTCGGCAGCGGGTCGAGCCGCGAGCACGCCCCATGGGCCTTGGAGGACTACGGCTTCCGCGTCCTCCTGGCGCCCAGTTTCGCCGACATCTTCTACAACAACTGCTTCAAGAACGGCCTGCTGCCGATCCGGCTGGACGAGGCACTGATCGACGATCTCTTCGCCCGCGCGGCGGCCCACCCCGGCTATCGCCTGGCGGTCGACCTGGAAACCTGCACGGTGACGGACGACTACGGCCTGGCGCTGACATTCGAGGTCGACGAGTCCCGCCGCCACATCCTGTTGAACGGCCTGGACGATATCGCCATGACCTTGCAGCACGAAGACAAGATCCTGTCGTACGAAAAAACCGTAGGAATTGCCTGATCCGAACTTCAAGGGAGGGAGACTGGTTTGATGCGACTTCAAGACATCCTGGCGGTGAAAGGGACGACCGTCTTTACGACTTCGCCCGAGATCTCTCTGGCCGAGGTGGTGCGG
This sequence comes from uncultured Planctomycetia bacterium, assembly GCA_963824275.1. GTDB lineage: Bacteria > Planctomycetota > Planctomycetia > Pirellulales > Thermoguttaceae > JANXQG01. The sequence goes on from CAWGOT010000001.1 coordinate 91,555, forward strand.
CAGATGGTCGAGCACAACGTCGGCTCGATGCTGGTCTGCCAGCGCGATCTGGAGCTCGGCGAGCGGCTGGTGGGGATTCTCACCGAGCGCGACATGCTCCGCTGTTTTGCCGCGGGCAAGTGCGACCTCACGCAGATGAAGGTGGCGGAGGTCATGTCCACCCGGCTGATCACCGCCAAACCGACCGATTCGGTCACGGACCTGATGGGCGTGATGACCACCAACCGCATTCGGCACGTGCCGATCATGAGCGGCGAGCGGCTGGTGGGCATGGTCTCAATCGGCGACCTGCTCAAGGCCCAGCACGACCACCTGGTGGTCGAGAATCAGTTCATGCGCGATTACATCCAGAGCTGACGCGGCCGTAGGTCCCTTCTGCCGGAAGGGACGCTTGACGTGTCTTTTCCCGGCGAATATGCTGATTCGTGTTCGGTTTGCATACGTCATTTGCAGATATTGCAATCATGAGCGAATGGGTCGGCTGCCATGAAAGTGGAAATACTCTCCCGAAGTTATGCGTTTCTCGTTGGCGCGGATCAGTCCCTCCCGGCAGGAGGGACCTACCGTTTAATCGCCGGCGCGGGCAGCATCGCGCCGCTCCCGCCTGCGGCAGCGGCAAGGGCGCCTCGCGCTCGGCGGTTCTCGGCTCGTTCACGACCGGCGCCGCTGCCGGGGCGGACGTGGCCTGTTGCAGGCTCGGACCGTCCTGATAGAAGTGCGTCACCTCTTCGCGAACCAACCGCGTGCCGATCGTCTTGCAATGCACTTCGGCGCGGAACACGTGGTTGCCCGCCAGTGCCGCCTTGGCCCTGACCTTCAGGACCAGTTCGGTCGCCGGAGGAATGGCCGGGATCTGGTCGAACACGACCTGTCCAGGGCTGAGGCGATTCGGCTGGCCGTCGGCGCTGATCGGCTCCACGCCGTTGGAGAAGTAGACCAGCACTTCCACGTTCTCGGCGGCCTTGGTGCCGCGGTTGCGGACGTGAAGCTCGTAGCTCGCGTCCGCGCCCACCGGCACCGGGCCTTCCGGGTCTTTCACGTCGAGGCGGAGATCGGCCATGGCCTCGACCCGCGTGACCGCCTCGGTGGCGGCCAGCAGGTCGTCGTCGGCGGCCGAAGTAATCTCCAGGCGATTGGCGCCGAGAGGGCCAGCGTGCATTTCATCTCCAATAACCGCTCTTCACCCATCGGCAACTGATCGATGCTCCAGCGGACCTTGCCGCCATCGACGGAGGTCTCCAGGACCGCTCCCTCGCTGCCGGAAAGGAACTTCACGCCCGTCGGCAGCTTGACCAGGAGCTTCACGTTCTTCGCCGGGGCGTCGCCCAGATTGTGAAGGTGAATCTTGTAGTTGGCCGGCGTGCCGACGTATTGCACGCTGGGGCCCTCGGCGTCGATCTGCAGGGCGGCGCGATGGACCAGCACGTGCTCGGCCAGGTCGGCATGGGCGCCGCCGTCACTGTTGGCCTCGACGCGGATCGTGAGGTTGCCGGCCTGCCGCGCGGTCAGTTCGACTTCGATCGAACGCTCGTCGCCGGCGTTGATGGTGCCCAGGCGATGCGTCACCGGACGCGTGTCGCCGGCATTCAGCGGCATGAGCGTGAGCATCACGTTTTCGGCCGGGCCGGTTCCGCTGTTGCCCAGCTTGAGCTTGAAGACCTCCCGCTTGCCGAAGAGCACTTCGCGAGGGCCGTCCAAACGCATCGTGAGCTTGGGCTCCTGGACCTCGATCATGGCCTGCGACGGCGCCGGCTTGAAGTCCCAGCGGACGGCCAGCTCGAAGGGCCTGCTCTGCTTGGGAATGATCTTGAGGGCGAGTTTCTCTTTCGAGCGGGCTTCGATCCGGCCCAGAGTCCAGCGGCAAGGACTGTGCGGATCTTGCTGCACGGCGTGGACCTCGCCCGCGCTGGCCGAGGCCGCGGTCACTTCGGCCCACTCGGGCAGAGCGACCGTAACGGTGACCTCCTCGGCGGCCACGTCGCCGGAATTCTGCAACAAGACCTCATAGGAGGCTTCTTTGCCGACCACGATCTTCCGCGGCCCGATGGTCTCGACGGACAACAGCGGACTCTTGTGGTCGATCAGGACGCTCGGCTCGCGGGCGGCATCGCTGGCGGGCTTGGCCGCCGCCAGACGCTTCGGCTCGGCATACGTCGGGGAGGTCTTCGGCGCTTCGGCCGGCGGTGCCGCGAGTGCCGGAGCGTTTTGTGTCACTTCGGCCGGCGGCGCGACGGCCGGGCCGACTGGTTGTGTGTCGGTTGGCGCTGCGGCAGCCGGCCCCTGCTGGGCGATCGCCGGCGCGGCGGTGGGCCGGCTCATAGCGGATTCCACCGGCGGGGCGGCAAGCGAGGCGTCCGCCGAGGGCGGCGCGGCCTGGGCCGTGTCGCCAAAGGGCGAGTCGCGGAAGACCTTCAGCCGCTCGTGCAGCGGTACGCCGGCAGGCGCCGCCGGAGCCGCGGACGAGGGCGTCGGGTCGCTGCTCAGTGAAGTGCCGGGCGATGGCGGACCGAGCGCAGGGCCGCTGGGAGGGGGCGAGTCCTCATATTGGAAGGAGTAGTTTTTGGCCGTGGCCGAGGTCCGTGCCCGTGGGCTGGAGGTTGTCGGAGGGGCCGGCAGGGGTGCAGTGGAACTCGCTGCACCGCTGGGCGGCGGTGGCGGAATGGGCAGACCCGGGTCGGCCGGCGGCGCAGGCTGCGGAGCCCTGGTCGGCGTTCGCTGCAGTTGCGTTGTCGCTGGACCACTGTAGGTGTTGGTCGCCGCCGGTGGCGGCACCTGTTTCGGCTTCGGCTGATTGCTGCTGCCATCGTCGAACAAGTCGGCGAACAGACCGTTGAACGGCCGGAACTGGTCCTGGTTGTTTTGGGCCATTGCCAACCTGGCCAGAACCATAAGACCGATCACGATAGCTGCCGAAGCAATTTTTCTATTGAGCATGGCGTTTACCCACCCTTGATGTGCATGCTGCCCGTAAATCTCCCTCGTCATGCCTATCGGATCGGACGAATTTCCGGGTTTAGTCAACTTTGCCGGATTGCGCGATTCTCAGGGTTGAAGGGTTCGGCGAAGAATTAACGCATAGTCGGGGATGAATGGCTGGGAAAGAAGGGAGTTTTAGACAGAAAAATGGGAGTGGTGTAGGGTGGGACAAGATCGCGTAGCGAGTGCCGGCCCACCATGATCGAGAATCACGAAGCACTGGTTGGCCGACGCTCGCCGACCCGCTGTGCGGGTGCCACGGATCTGGTCCCACCTTACGGAGCTAATAGTTCGGATTGCGTGCGGAATACCCTGCCGCTATGATCTGCCGTCGAACGTCCATGTCTGAACCGAATTCTTGGCGAGAGGGAGACGAATCATGCGGAAATGTCTGCTGGCGGTGTTCATTGTCGCAATCGCTCGTGCGGGGTTTGGGCAAGACGGGACGATTTTCGCTACGCACCCGGTTCCGGCCGCCGGGACCCTAACTGCCGAGGCCGTGCCGGGCGATCCAGACCCGGCATTGATGACGAAACTCGATCGACTCCGTCTTGAAGCCGGGCGCTTGGAAGCGGCCGGACGCCTCGAAGAAGCGGCACGGTTCGTGCGAATGGCGGCCGAAGAAGAAGCGCATCCGACGACCCCTCCGCCTCAAATGGTCGTCGTCAACCTCCACATGTTGGAGTTTTCGCGGACCGAACTCGGCAAGCTAGATTCCGAGCCCTATGGGGGAAGCAAGGACATGTCGGTCCTGGAACTGCTCACGGAGCTGCGAGCCCCCGGCGGAAAGCAAGGGGAGACGGCGTCGGCAGATCCCAAGTTGCTATCGCTCGTCGAGGCCCTGCGCAAGGATGATCTCATGTTGGTGGTGGCTCAACCATCGGTGATGACCCTGTCCGATTGGCCGGTCTATATCCGCTTGGGGGGCCATATTGATTATCCGGTCAAGGATTCGCAGGGCATCGAAGTTACGAAGACCCTGGAGTACGGCCTTCAATCTGACGTGACGCCACATGTCGAATCCACCGAGCGGATCCACCTCGACTTCCGGCTTTGCAAAAGCGAACTCGACGAGGCACATTCCGTGCAAGTCGGCGACCAGAAGATTCCGGCCTTGATTGCCCGCGAGGTCGAAGCGGGTGTGGACCTCCGTTCGGGCCAGACTCTGGTAGTTAACGGCGGTGTCCCGCGGCGGACCAGAGAATCGCCCGCCGTCGATGAGTTTTCGACCCTTGTCCTCGTCAAGGCAGAGATCGTGACGAAAGGAAATGCGAACGTTCTTAAGGCCGCGGTCCGGCGGTAGTCTCAGCGCATGAGGGGCTGGGGATGACAATAAAGTAGCAGGCACACGGAGTGTGCCTGCTACTTTTCTTGCCCTACGGCAACTGCCGCCCGTAGAACTTGCTCAGCATCCGCAGGCGTTGCACGAGCGACGATACGACCATGCCGAGCACAACCAGAGAAACGGCAAACAAGACATGCCGGGCAAACGATGTGTCGAAATGCTTCTGCAAGTCGGTCCGCCGCCAGTAGAAATCGATGACCAGCACGCCATACGAAAGCAGCGAGAGGACGGTCATGAAGCTCACGAAGCGGACGTGGAACCATAGGCCCGATGCGGCGATCAAGAGCGGATAGCCGACAATCATGCTGCTGGCGGCGCCGTCGGCCACAAAGAGCAGCACGATCAAAAGCATCAGCGAATCGAGCGTGCCCCAGACAAAACGGGCTGGCAAGCTCAGCCGCTCGCGGCCGACAAACTGCTGGCAGACGATCGCGATTACGGCCCAGGCGGCAGTGAGGATCGAGACCTTGATGTGGAAAGGCCACAGGACCCCGCCGTAATGATAGTTGCCGATCTCCACGAGGTAGAAAATACCCAGGGCCCCCAGCCGCGAGGCCAGGGCCGGCTCGCGGCGGGTCCACTGCACGAAATGCTCGAACAAGTTCGGCGGCCGCACGGAAAGCGGCTCGTGGCGGGCGAATCGCTCCAGGTCGTCGGCCAAGCGCGGCGGCCGATGGATAGCGGTCCGCCGGCGACTTGGCCAGGCACTTCAGGCAGATCAGTTCCAATCCATGCGGCACCCGCGGATTGAGCTGCCGCGGATAGCGCGGCTCCCGCCCGAGAATGTCCAGGAGCGTGTCTAAAGGGCTTTCCTGCCGGAAGGGCGGCTCGCCGGTGAGCAGTTCATAGAGGATCGCGCCCAGGCTGTAGATGTCCGTCGCTGGACCGACCTCGGCGCTGCGGCCCGATGCCTGCTCCGGGGCCATGTAGCTCGGCGTGCCGGCGATCACGCCCGTAGCCGTCGCCTCCGAGCCCGGCACGAAGACCTTGGCCAGGCCGAAATCGGTCACGTAGGGCTGCTCGTCGCGGTCCAGGAGGATATTCGAGGGCTTCAAGTCGCGATGCACGACGCCCTGGGCGTGCAGGTGGTCGACTGCCCGGGCGACCATACCCATCAGCCGCACGATCGCGTCCAGCGGCAGCCTCTGCCGCGCAATCCGCTGGGCCAGGCTTTCGCCCTCGATGTATTCCATCGTGAAGTAGTGCTGGCCGTGGTGCTGGCCGACGTCGTGGATCTGCGTGATGTTGGAATGCCGCAGGCGGGCGGCGGCCCTGGCCTCGACCTGGAAGCGGCGGATGTGTTCCGGCGATGCCAGGTGCGTGGCCAGGATCATCTTGACGGCCACGATGCGGTCGAGTGCCTTCTGCCGCGCCTTGTAGACCACGCCCATCCCGCCCCGGCCGATTTCTTCCAGGAGCTCATAGGGGCCAAAGTCGCGGGGCAGGTCCTGCTCTTCGGCGAGCAGAGAATCGAGATCGGCATCCGAGCCCGCGGCCGGCGCGAGACCTTCCAGGGCTTCCAGGCACTTCAGCGAAGACGCCAGCTCCGGATGCTCGCGGAGCAGGGCCTCGCGATCCGGCCGCTTGCCGGCCTGGAGCTTCGACAGGTAGTCATCAAGAAGTTCGGCAAGTTGGGGGTCGTCGGGAGGCGTCATCCTTCATCCCTCATCCTTCATCCCTGATCCTTCATCTCCCATTTCCTCTTGCAGCTTCTTGATCGCCCGCATCCAGAGCATCTGCACGGCGGGGCGGGAGCGTTCCATCCGCTCGGCGACTTCGTTGAACGACAGCCGTTGCAGGTTCCGCAGAACGATCACCTCCTGATAATCGGCCGGCAGTTGGGCCAAGGCGGCCGTGACGCGAAGTTCGTTGTCGATCTGCAGGAATTCCTCGCTCGGGGTAGGGCAGGGGGCCGCCGGCTCGGCCGCGCCGAAGGCGTGGGTCGAGTCTTGTGGAGAACGGATGCGTACTTCCCGCCGCGCCTGTCGCTTGGCCGTGCCCCGGTAGCGGCGGACGAAATCGGCCGCGTTGTGGGCCAGGATCCGCTTCAGCCAGGCCAGCCACTCCTGCTCGCTGGCGCCGCCGAAATGCTCGAAGTCGCGGAAGGCCTCGAGCATCGTCTCCTGCACCAGGTCCGAGGCATCGACCTTCGCCCTGAGCCAGGTCTCGACCTGCGCCCGGGCGACGATTTCCAGGTAGCTGCGGCAGAGCCCGAACAATTGATCGCGGCATCCGGCGTCGCCCTGGCGAGCCTGAGTGATGAGCGACGAGACGTTGGGGAAGCGGGAATCGGGCATAGGAGGATAAATTCGAAATCCGAATATCGAAATCCGAAACAAATCCGAATATCGAATAACAAAAGGTTGAAAAACCGGGAGCGCGAGGCCGCGTTCTAGCGGCCAATTCTCCGAGCGGGGGCATTAAGCTCGAGCAATTTGGATTTCATATTTTGAGTATTTTGAGTTTGTTTAGGATTTCGAAATTCGGATTTCGGATTTCTGATTTCCGCCTTCCGTTGCGCGTCAATCTCGATTCTCCGCCCCTTCCTCCACCACCTCAAACCCAAGTTCCTCGATCATGCGATAGTCCTCCGTCGGCGGCTGGCCTTGGGTGGTGAGGTAGTCGCCGACAAACATCGAATTGGCCGCGTAGAGCGCCATCGGCTGCAGCCAGCCCAGGTGCAATTCGCGGCCGGCCGCCGCCCTCAGGTCGCAGCGGGGATTGGCCAGCCGGAAGAGGGCCAGGGCCTTCAGGCAGTAGCGCGGCGAAGGTCTCCGCGGATGGGCGGCGGTCAGCGGCGTGCCTTCAATGGGCGTGAAGAAATTGACGGGCAGGGCCTCGACCCCGAGGTTTCCCAACTCCAGTGCCAATTCGACCACGTCGGCATCTTCCTCGCCCATGCCTACGATGCCGCCGGAGCAGATCTCCATGCCGGCGTTCCGCACGGCCCAGAGCGTATCGAGCCGGTCCTGGAAGGTGTGGGTCGTGCAGATCTGCGGGTAGAAGCGGCGGCTGGTGTTCAGGTTATGATTCACCCGATCGACGCCGCACTGTTTCAACCGCTGGGCCTGATCTTGCCCCAGGAGACCAGAGGAAACGCAGATCTCGAGGTTGTAGGCCTGTTTGATTTGGGGGACCAGTTCCGCGACCAGGTCGAGTTCCCGCTTGCCGGGGCCGCGGCCGGAGGTGACGATGCAATAGGTCTTGGCCTTGCGCTCAAAGGCAGCCCTGGCGCCGTCGAGGATCTTGTCGGGCGGCAGCAGGGCGTAGCGGGAGATGTCGGCCTTCGAGACCCGCGACTGGGAACAATAGCCGCAGTCTTCCGCACAGGCGCCGCTCTTGGCATTGATGAGGAAGTTCAGCCGCACCTGGTTTCCCCACCACTGGCGACGGACACGATACGTGGCAGCCAAGAGGTCGAGAAGCTGTTCGTCAGGAGAGCGGAGGATCGCGAGCCCTTCTTCGGAGGTAAGGGAGTGTCCCTGAAGGACGCGTTCGGCCAGTTCATGCCAGCCGCCCTGGGGGGGCGCGCCGGCGACGAGGGAGTTTTCTTGGAGTGTATTCATGCCAAGATTGTAGCGGATGTCTTTCTCTGGGGCCACTGTCGAAATAGCAAAGTAGCAGGCACACTCCGTGTGCCTGCTACTTTCGTTTCCGCCATATTGCGTAAGTCATTGCGGCATGTACAATAAGGAGCGGGGATGATCGCGGACTTGAGGGCAGGGCAACCTGTCGGGCGAGCGCGAGAGGTCCCACCTCCCGAAGAGGCCGGTAGCCACACGGTAAGTCCTGCCGTCCCAACCCTTACCCAAGGGGCCGTGGCTGCCGGCCGTTTCTGGCTAGTGCCATTTCTTGATCGCGCACATGATGAGTCCGCCGCAGGCGCCGCCAATCAGGGCAGCGATGATAACCGTGGAGGTTGCGGGCGTGCTGTTCATCGCCGCCAATGGATCCACGACGAGATAATAAATGAGCCGAGGGGCATACGTCAGTATCGCCGCCCAAAAGCCCCAAATTACGGCCAAGTAGAGCGATTCAAAGGTGCGGTCGATCCGTCGTCCGATGAGTGCTCCCGGTACTGCTGCCGTGACCAGCGCGATCAGCGCCAATCGCCAAACTCCCGCCGGGAAGAAGGGGGCGAGCATCGAGAGAGCGGAGCAGAGAATGGCACAGAGCGTGACGCCTACCAGGAGCTCGCCGAGGGTGAATTGATACCATCGGAGTTTGGACATTGGGATGGTCATTCCGACTTGTAGCAACTTCGCTGTCACGCGGATGGGCCTGTCCCCGAACCAACGCCTGCCGGAATCGAGCATTCCGCCTCAGTTAGAAGACGCAGCGGACACTGGCGCCAATTCCAGCACGACCTTGCCCACCTGGTCCCCGACGAGTTGTGAGGCGTCCAGAATTTCGAGTCCCGCCAACTTGCCGTCGGGGCCATAGTCCGCCGTAATGTCCTGGCTCAGTTCGCGACATTCGGCTGTCCCCGGTTCCAAATGCCGAAATTCCAGGTAAATCGCATCGACTTCCGCGTCGTATTGAATCTTCATTGGATCGATTCCGCCGCCGGTGGACAGGGCCTGTGATGCCTATGACTATAGAAATAATGACCGATTTAATCGCCGGGCGGGAGCGGCACGGACAGATTGCGACGCAACGAAATCAAGAAAGGTCTGGCACATTCCATCTGCCGGGGAATGGCTTCCTTGCGGCCTGCGGGTTGCCCCAGATGGAATGACTGCCGCCTTCGCGAACCAGCACGCAGCCATGCTCCTGCAGATGGCGAAGCAATGCCCGACGCTTCATGCCAGCACCAGTTCCGCCGTTTCCGCCTTGGGATCGAGCCGGAAAATTTCCTCGCGTTCGGTTTCCAGCAGGAGTTGCACGGCTTCCCTGAGGTTCCCCAGGCATTCTTCCTTGGTCTCTCCTTGGCCATTCGCGCCGGAAACTTCCAGACATGTCGCCCAAAAACCGCCTTCGTCAGGCTCGCCATGATGAACGATGGCCGTGAATGTTCTCATGCCCCTGCCTTTCCGTGGTGTGATGAGCAAAGATGCCGGGCAAAACCGGGAATTCCTTGCCTTTCAGTGGACAGGGCCGGGATTGAACCGGCGACACCAGGATTTTCAGTCGGACTAGGCTACTTTTCCCTGCGAAATCATGCCTTTCCACCGTGGAAAACCCGCATAATTCCATTGTACCACCGTTGGAGCAACATTGCCAGAGCACTGTTTTGCAACAAACTTGCAACACTTTGTTTTCATGTACAATTGTGACTAGTGAACAGAACTGGGTAGGCGGCTAGCTACCGCCCGCGGCCCGGCGGATGAAGGGGAAACGTAATCGCCCTGACATCCGCCGCGCCGGCCCGGTCTTTGAAAGGATTACGAACAATGTCCGAAAGAAGACTTCTTTCTATCGCGGATAGGGTCTTTCGCCTTCTGTCAATCGCAGATGGGCTGTTTCGCCTGTCCGGTCAACCCGCCGGCACTGCTACGGCCGAAAGCATGGCCTTGGATGCTGGAGGCTTCATCTTGGACGCGCACGCCTGCGGTGCATTCAACGGTGCCGACGAACGGCTTGTCCGGCTACGGCGGCGGCTGGCAAGTCTGGCGGCCGATGAGGAGGGCAAGCGGACGGCATTCTTTGAAGCCGATTTCGAGCTAATGGAGCCGAAATTCTCTTGGCTACCGAAAGGCCCGCGGCATCTTGAAATCGTTGTCCGGCGGCACAACCTTACCGAAGAGGAAGCCGCGATTACCTGCGCCAAGCTGGCCGAGATCATTCGCGTGGTTGCCTTGCACCGGTCGGAGCAAGTCGCGCCGGCAAAGCCCAAACAAGATGGCCCGGCAGAACAAGCGGCCGTTTCCGTCGATACCCAGAAACAGAGACGACGGGGAACGGCACCCCGCAAGCCAAGGCCGCTTACTGCGCGGCAAGCGGAAGTCGTTCAAATCGTGGGAGAGTGCAAGGGGGTTATCGCCGTGGCGGCGCGGCAACTCGGCAGGGATCGCAAGACAGTTGCCGAAATCTACAAGGCCGCTATGGCCAAACTCGGCAAGTCGGTTGTCCGGTCCAAGGACAAGACCCGGCTATTGCCTCGCGACAAGCGGGGACAAGAAGCCGTTTCGGATGCTGACGACATGAGGGGCTAGGGGGTACGTTACGGGGGTGTTTGCCAAAATTCTTAAAGCCCGTTTGAGCCCGTAATTTACGGGCTTTTTTCATTTGTGCGGGGGGTGTTTTGCGCAAAATACCCCCCGGTGAAAGGTTAGGGTATGAGCAAGCATATCCTAACGCCCGAAGAAGAAGCCGCTTATGCCGAATTGGCAGCGGCGGCGGCACGGCTGCGGGAAGCCCAAAAGCGAGCGGGCAAACACCGCCGGACTCGTCAGAAATCCGGGGACAAGCGGCCGGCGACAAACCAAGGGGGTGCGAAGTGAGACACCCTCGAAACGAAGCCGGCCCCCACCGTCCAGGACCGAGCGGCGAACCGATCCGAGCGGACGAGCTATTACCGTGGTCAGCGCTTCACACACGTCTTGGCTGGGGAAGCAGGGCCGTTGCTGAAGCCCGGCGGCGCGGGTTACGGGTACTTTGTTACGCAAAGCGGCAATATGTCCTTGGGGCCGACATCATCAAGTTTTTGGAAGCCCAAGCGGCAACAGCATGGAGGCAAAGCCGTGAGCAACAAACTCGAAATCATCCTTGGCGAGCGCAACGGCGATGGGCGTGCCCGAATCGAATATGTTTTGGGCAGCAAGACGTTTCCCGATGCGCTCTTCCTGGAATCGGCAATGCAACGCGAGAAATCCGTTCGGTCTGCGATGGATTACTTTGCAATCCCTACTGAGCGATTGGCCGATCTGCTGGAAAGAGTCGTGGATCTGGCAGCGCAGGAGAAGGACGGCAAGCCTATCGAGTTCCGGCGAATCTCTTGCGCTGAACTGGACTCGTCAGAATACGAGATGGAATATCTCATCGACAACGCCTTGGTTGCGCGTCAACCGTGCATTTTAGCCGGCGGCAAGAAGACGCTGAAGACAAGTCTACTCATCGACCTTGGCGTTTCGTTGGCAACCGGCGGTTACTTCCTTGGCCGGCTGAAAGTCAACCGGGCTTGCCGTGTCGGCATAATGTCCGGGGAAAGCGGACTTGCCACCATCCAAGAAACGGCCCGGCGAATCGCAGCGGCGGCCGGCCATAACCTGGCCGACATTGGCGGACTCGTCTTCTCTGACCAGTTGCCACAGTTCGCCAACTTTCTGCACTTGGAAGCGATGAAGCGGTTCTGCACGAATGACGAGTTGGAGGTTATTGCAATCGACCCCGCCTATTTATGCATCGGGGAAGCTGACCACGGGAACCTATTCGCAATGGGCGAGCGGCTGCAAGGCGTATCACGTCTCTGTGAAGAAACCGGCGTTACGTTCCTGCTTGCCCACCACAACAAAAAGACCGGCAAGGCCGATCCTTTTTCCGCCCGAGTTGGAAGATATTGCTTGGAGCGGATTCCAGGAGTTTGCCCGGCAGTGGTTGCTTGTCGGCCGGCGGGAACCCTACGAACCTGGCAGCGGCGAACATCGGCTATGGCTTTCCGCGGGCGGTTCTGCGGGCCACAGCACTGTATGGGCATCGATATTGCTGAGGGCACCCGCAAGACCGAAGGCGGCCGATACTGGCAGGTGGACGTAAAGCCAGCGTCAGAGGCCCGTCAGGACGCCAATACCCGGCAAGCCGAGGCAAAGCAGCAACGGGCGGCAGAACGGCGGACGGCCGAACTAGAAAGCGACCGCAAGGAACTGGTGAGGATTCTCACCAAGGCCCATGAACCCCAGACGAAAACGAGGTTGCGAGATATGTCATTCGGCGGCGCAGATTCAACCGCGCCTTTGGCGGTTTGGCCGGCGATGGCACCCTGGAGCCCGTGGAGATTACCAAGCCGAATAACCGTACCTACGAGGCGTGGAAACTGCGCGAATCGACAGACGATCACCCCCAATGACTAGCAACGGGAAGCAACGGGAAGCAATGGGAATTTCCCAATTCTTCCGGGTTCTTCCCATTGCCGGAGCATCGGGAACGGGAAGCCCTCTCCGTAGGAGAGGCTTCCTTCCCGTTCCTATGCTCCAGGAGAAACAACCATGAAAACACCACTTCTGCGCGGAACCTTGACTGCGCTATCCCCTTGGCAAGACGATCCTAAGCGCCCTGGCTGGCAGTTTCGGATGGCGCAAATTGCCGTCTGGTGTCCGCACTGCTGCCGCTTGCATTTCCACGGGTGGGACCCGGCGGACAACGGGCACGTGATTTCCCATCGGGTGGCCCACTGTCTACCAGGCAGCCCATTCAAGGAGCACGGTTACTACATTTCCGTTTGGCGGCAGACGGACCCGGAAGCGGTGGTGCACGTCGCCAAACCCGGCGTGCGTCAAGTCCGGAAAATCCTACGGTTAAGCCGGTAAATGATAATCGAATCCGCCAACTGGCGGGGGGTATGGCGTAGTATGAGGCACGAAAACAGATTTCCACCGTTGCTGTCCAGAAAAAGGCTTGAAGCCGAAGCAATCGGCGCGCACAAGGTGGGCATGACGTGGCGGCAGTTTCGGGCGCAGGTACTTCCCCTACATCGTGGCATGCGATCCATACGACAACCGGGCAGGCCGGCGACTGCGGCGGCTGCGAAGACGACTGCGGCACTGCGTCCGGACCGGAGTAGCGCCGGCCCGGAAGGAGCGGCGGCAAGAGCCGGAGTGGGTGCCGAGCGACTGGCGCAGGGATTCTTGGCTGCGGTGCATCCGGGACCGGCTAAGCCGCCACCTGGCAGCATACGGCCTAAGCCTGCGTTGTCACTCGGAAGACATGGCTTGTGTCGTCAGACGAGGGAAGGTGCTTGCTTCCGGAACACTGGCAGAGCTTGACGCCAAGTATGGCGATTCATTCCAACCACAGAGGCTGGTCAACGAACTGGTGAAGCATGATTGACGCAACGATCCACTTCCGCGGCGGGACAACGGAGCCAAGGACATTCCCGGCATGCCCCGGCAAGGCGATCTGCTTGACGACGGCCAGTTGTGGCGGGTGGACGCGGTTGTCTTCGGCACTGGCATCGACGTGTACACGACACGGCTGAGTGACGACCTGGCAGAGCCCACCCGCAAAGCGTGGGAGACGTGGGGCGACACGGCGGCGGAAACCGAGCCGGCAGCAAATCAAGGGAGGCTATTCGGCCAATGAGCATGGCAAAACGCGCCACCAGGGCGCATAAGCACAACGGGTGGTATACGGCGCCCTCCCATTTCTTCGCAGTTTGGAAAGCGCCGTCCAGCGTGGCTATGTCAAATTCCAAAGGAGTGGAATCAGCAATGATCCTGACTCACAAACAACTTGAAGCGGCGGCCGTTCGGGCACACAAGGCCGGAGACGCGTGGGATGTTTTCTGGCGGCAATGCGGCCCGCATGTCGTCGCGCTGGAGCCGTGGGACCGTGACGCATTCCACCGGCTTGTACGTCGGCTTACGGCGCTGGTAGCGGCTGGGAACATGGACGGCCAGACGGCGGCCGGCGACTCGGCACCGTGGGAGCGTGACGACGAACCGATGGTTCCGATCATCGACGACACGACGACCGCGGCGCGGCTGTTGTGGGAGCCCGAAAGCAACAATTCTTGCAACATGCCAACCGAAACACCGGGGAATTGACGGGAAAACCTACCCTGGCACCCGGATTGATAATCAGAATCACCCCGCCGGCTGTTGCCTCACGACCGGCGGAAGATAGTTGAGGCACGGAGAAATGAGAAATGATCGACATCCCGCAAAATGCTTTTGACTCTCTTGGCGAATCCGAGCCAACAGCGATTGAAGACTTGGCAGCGATTGCCGCGGTTAAGGCGCGGATTGAAAAGGCGTCTCCGCCCGGCGACCCTGATTGCCCGCGTTGCAATGGCACCGGCGAACCCAAACGACAGACTGAATACGAGCAACTCGTTGCCGTGGAAGCGAAGCTGGACGCGGCCCGTGCAAAACTGCAAGCTGCCGAGAAGATTTGGCGGACGGCGCAGGCAGACTATCAGGCAGAGACACGGCCGTTGAACGCTGACCGCGAGGGCTTGCTTTGCAATTCGGAGGAATGGCCGGAATCCGAAACGCCAGTTGCTAATAGTCCGGCACTGTTGCGCGGTTCTACGTTGAATTGACGGCACCGGAGTTCCGCGAGCACAAGAACGTCCCAATGCAAGCAACACGGCGCAATTCGCTGTCTAAGGCAGAATATGAGGCATTGCTTGCACCGTTGACTTGCGACTCCTATCGAGCAGAGTGCATCGACGATACGTTTACGGTGGCGGAAGTCGAAATCCTGCACGAGTTCTTTGCCGCGGTTGAACCGACGTGGATATTCCGCAGCCATCCGGTAACCCCTATCCGGTGGAATCAGGCCGGTTGCACGTCTTGTGGCTACGGCGGAGGCAGTGATGGAATCACCTGGACAAACAAGGAGACCGGCGAAAAGGCTCCCGCTGATTGTCCAGTCGAGGCTTTCTACCGGTTATGCCTTGCCGAGAGCGGCCCGCATGCCGAGGCGCTTGCCGAGAGCAACGCCCGAAACGCGCAGCCCGTAGCGACTGGTGCGGAAACCGTAATCACCAACATCGGGCAAGACTTGGCACCCGGTGATTTCTACGTCGATTTTGGTGAGGGGGACAATAGCGACTTACGGCCATTCAGCAGTTTGTCGCCTGAGCTTCAACGGGAGGTTGCGGATGAGATTCGCGCAGCCAAAGGAGCCGAGCAAGTCCAACCTGCGGTAGCTAGTACGGAAGATTTTCCTTTTTAGCGTCTTTCTCCGTTGCCCCTAGCCGATTGGAAAGGCCGGCCGGGGCGCGGAGATTCAACCAATGGAGAAACGAAAATGTTAGAGATTGTTTTGAAAACCAATGGCTGCTTCTTCAAGTCCAGTTGCGATTTCTGCAATCATTGTTTCGATCTTGAAGAGGTTGTTGCGATTCTCGTAGATCCGAGTCGGCCCGACGAAAAGCTTATCGGCGTGTGCCCAACCTGTCTTGCGGCTGGTGCCGATGGAATCGAGAAGCGTTGTTTGATTGCGGCTGAAGAGGCAGCGAAGGAGGCGCAGGGCGTGGCCGAGTGGGCCAAGAGCGAAGCGGCCAGAGCCCAAAGCGATCCAAACCGAGGAAATCATCGTCCCCACCGCCGCGGACCTGGATGCCATGAAGCGGAAGGCATTCCATGAGCGTTTCGGGGATGATGTTACTTACCCCGCAGACGATCCGGTTGCATACGCCGCGCAGATGGACGAGTTGCCGTTCTGATTTTCTCCGTTGCCCTGGGGCACTCGTAGTGCCCTGGGGCGCGGAGATTTGGCTTGTCGGGAAAAGCGAAAAGGGTAACGCGGCATAGACCGAAGAATCGGCTTCGGATAAGATGAAAGCCGGAGGCGGGAACCTCCGGCTTTTTTCATTTCGTGCCGTAAGGGCGGACACGGGCGCTCAATCTACGTCCATTGTACACCGTTCCGGCGATTTAGCAAAGGGAAGGTATGCAATGTGGTCGTTCTATTGGCCGATCATTCGGAGAGTACCTATAGATTTCTGGAAAGCCGTCCACCAAACGCACAGCCTGATTTTTCTTATCGTGGATATTTTCCTTGTAGCCGTTGGAGTTACATTAGAGAGAAAGGACTGGTGGCTTGCCGGTCTGGCCCTTCTACTCGCCTATCTCATTTTCAACCTACTCGTATCGATCTACAACCACCATTGCGCTATTCTTGATGATACGCAAGCGGCGATGAAAGCCGCTGCCAATTCGACCGAGACCACGAAAGCCAAAATCCTAATGATGGAGCTTCAGGCCCTTTACAACGAACGGGCTGCCATGCCGCCAATACCAGTAGGATGGAGCGAGTCGGAAATAGCACACAAGAAGCTGCGCTCGGCGCATGTAAATTCAGAGATCGCCAGACTAGAAGAAGAAATCAGGGAACAGTCTCACTCCCCTAACGGCATATCCACCGCGCCAGCAACACGGTCTTAGGACACTCCCGGATTGACAGAATCGTAGTCAGGTGTGACAATGCCTCAGAATCACGCCAACGCCACGTCAGGCCCCAACGGACGCCAGACGACCCAACAGCCGCTCCAGGCAGGGAACGCGCCACCGGCGGCGAATCCAGCGGCCAGCGACGAAGAAACGGTCGTTGTCGAGATAGGGCCGGATGGTGCTGAAGTGGCGAATAACGCCCCGAGAGACGACCCCGCCCGCGGGGATGGAGGGGCGGTGCAACGCACGGGCGCGTATCTTCTCGGCAACGCCGCGTCAAGGACACGTCTCGCCGCCACCCAACGACGTGATGAAGGACCAGCGGCTCATCGGGCGGGCGCTACGAGAAGGGTGGGACATCCCGCCGGCCATGAATGCCGCGCTGCCTCGCGGCCTAGTAGAAATCTTTGCCACGCCAGCGCCGGTGGCTCCCGGCAAGCCGTCCCCGAAAGGCGAGTGCAAGTATGCCTACCGGTCGGCGGCGCGGCTACGTGCCGCTGAACTGCTTGTCAGGATGCGGGAGGCGAACATCGTGCTTGCTCGCGAAGGCGGCGGCACTGATGGCGAGGTTGACGCGATGACTTCCACGCGGCAACTGGAGCAGGCCCGGCGCGACGGGTGCCTCGTGATAGATTCAGACTACATTAGGCAGCAAATCGAGGCTGCGGAGGATAAGAAGCCTGTTGAGGGCGAGCCGCCGAAATAGTCTGGGCACGCGGAATTGCGTCACTGCGCAGGGTGTTCGCTGTCGTGGAATGGGCCGAAGGTGCGCAGGACGGCTACGGCACCGAGTCTGCGATCGTCCAATGGGGCACACCGCCAGCCGAAACGTGGAACGGTTTCTCTGGCAGCGTCAGGCCGGAGACTTCCGCGAACGTGCCGCGTGCGATGCGGAACAACACCTCCCGCGCCTCGTTTCCCGACTTGCAGCCCTTCAGTACCTGCCCGACTTCGGAATCATCTCGGAAGCTCACCGAGACGTGGATATGCGGCTGGCCGTCGTTGACCTCGCGGCACTTCTCTCGCGAAACGATGAAGCGTAAGCCGGAATCGGTATCAAATACATGCTCACGCTGCTTGCCGGGGCCGTTGTCCACGTCGTAATCGTCGGCGTCGATATTCCAGACGCGCAATTGCTTGCGGCCAGCGGGCCTT
This sequence comes from uncultured Planctomycetia bacterium, assembly GCA_963824275.1. GTDB lineage: Bacteria > Planctomycetota > Planctomycetia > Pirellulales > Thermoguttaceae > JANXQG01. The sequence goes on from CAWGOT010000001.1 coordinate 109,087, forward strand.
CAGGGCTTCCATCGACTCGGGCGCGTCGGGTACTCTTTTACTACTTGGCGACATTCTGCTGGTCCTCACGTTTCCAGAGGGATACCCACCTTTCAGCCAGCGACCGCAAAACCCTGTTTTTCCCCGCAAATTTGCAGTTTCTAGGTTTTCCGAAAACCTAGGATTGCCAGGAACCAGCCAGCGGCCGTGCTCAGGAACTACAGATTGCCGATGGCCCGCGCCTGGTCGAGAATCAATTCCGCGTGACTTTCCGCCCATTCCTTGCCGTTCATCGCTGCCACTTCGTCGATAAACGACTGCTGCTCTGGCGTCCGCTTTGGCTTGGTCCCAGACTCGTCGCTGGCCGGGCGCGGATCTGGCATCTTCGCCTCGCTGGCCGGGCGCGGCATTGGCTCCTGGTCGCCCGTGCCAACGATCGTAATTCCGGTAGAAGTTGGCGACGATTCGCTGTCTTTCGGATCGTTCAGAATCCGTACTCCCTTGTCCCGCAAATACTGCAAGGATTCTTCGATATTCCGCCGCGCCTTCTCGCCGGTCGGTCCAACTGCCGGGGAAGCCGCCGGGGCATCTGGTTTCGGCGCGTCCGCCGACTGAGGCGCGGCGTCTGCCGGCCCGCTCGAAACCCCGATGATCGCAATGCTTCGGCCGCCTTCGATGATCGTCACTCCGGCTTCACGCATGAGACGCAATCGCTCTTCCATAGCCGCGCTACGCTGCGGTTTCTTCTCGGCCGGTTTCTGTTCGTCTGACATTTTCATTCTCCCTGGTAGGTTGTTTGCACAATCATCATTGCCCGCCATTCTCGCGGGCCGCCTCTTCCTTCTGCTCCTTCTGGTAGCACTCATGGCAGAGCATCATGCTGGTGAAGTAGGGCCAGTGCCCAATCGAGTTGGTCTCTTCATCGTAGGTGTTGGAGATTGGGCGGGGAATCTTGTTTACCCCGCACCCGCGGCAAGGAATCCCGTGGCAGATGCACGTTACCGAAGTCATGTCGTCTGGACCGATTCCATCGGTGACGTGCCAATTTAGATTCAATGATGCCGTCTTTCCGTTGTACTGGCCGCACACTTCGCACTTCACGAATCCTGGGGGGATGGGCATGGCGGTCTCCTTCTATGCAAGTTTGGTTGCTATCAAATCGTCCAAGATTTCCTGTGCCGTGGAGGGAATCACCGACTTGCCGGCCCGCTCGAAAGTCCGATGATCGCGATGTTTCGCCCAGTCTGCGAGGCGTCGATCACCGTCACCCCTTGCTCCCGCAGCCAGTTCAATCGCTCTTGAATAGTCCACTTGCGATTGCTCTCGGCTGACGACGGGATCGGGGATGAATTCTCCGTGTCCTCTGGTTTTGCTTCATCTGGCATTTTCGATCTCTCCGTGGTCAAAAGTTTCTTCTGCTAGCGCTGGGGGAAAACGGCCCAAAGACCCAAGGAAATGGCGCGGCCGAAAGAGCGGAACCCTCCCCGATATGGAGAGAACCTCTTTGCTCGTTGGAGCCGCATCGCTACCCAATTGGGTCGGCATTGGCACCGTAGCACTTTGGCTCGGTTGCCGGACGGTCTTCGGGCCGTTCCCTCGCGTCCTCGTGATGCTTTCAGAGGGTCGTTCCTCTGAATCGTTCAACTTCTTGATTATACGTGCTTCCCGATTGCAGTCTAGGCCGCTTCCCCGAGAATTTCACATGGGCTATTTTTTTGCCTGGGTAGTGCCCCCTGACTGCTGTATCGGGTGCGAATGCCTCCCTAAGCTGAACAACAGTGGGCCGATAAAAAACGCCTTGGCAATGAAGTACAAGCCGATGCCACGAAAGGCGGATTCAAAGATCCTGCCTTCGCCCTGCCGTGACGCGGCACTCTGAATCGTGCATAGCTTGCAGCCAGCCACAAAGCACAAAAGACTGGCCACTACAGCAAGCCATTGGTAAGGTCCCCATGCGCCAAACAATGCGTTGTTTTCTCGTTTCAACCGACCAAAAAATGCGTTGAATGTCTCGCTCGAATTGGGGCTGGTTGCGAAGAGGAGCCGGAATGTTCGTCATCGACGGTGACGCCGGTTGTCCGGTTGCCTCTGCCGTGGCCGGCATTGGCTCAGTTTGAGGGTCGTCAATAATTTCGAGCGTGCCATCGGCAACTATTGGAATTTGCATCTGCCGGCCGCAGTGCCGGCACTTCGCAGACTTGCCCGCTACTTCATCTGGCACTTGATACAACTTGCCGCATCCGGGGCAATTGAAATGGATCACGAGTCACCTGCCTTTCTGAAAAGTGGATATGTTAGCCCTACGAGAAACCTCCGAAGCCGAAACAAGCCTAGTTGAACTCATACGTCCCAGAATTGACATCCTCGAACCCTTTGGGCGCGCTCCAAACCGTGCCGTCGGCCAACTTCACCCGCTTGACGGTGACCTTGAAACGCTTCGCGGTGTCGCTGCCGTAAAGAGCGTACTGACCAGTCTCTATGGTCGAGCCGGCCTTGATTTGCTCTTGATAAATTAGCGCGTGCCTATCGACAGGATCATTGAATTTGTCGCGGCACTCGACTTCCGCCTCGATCGCCTCAATTGGCTGGGATGACTTGTTAGTCACCGTGAGCCCGACTTCAGGAGTGCCAAACCTACGCCTGAAAAGGAGTTTTCCCAACGACAGCGGGCACGGCTCTGGCAGCGCCTTCGCTTCCAGCCGGTGCCGCTCGGCATCCTGCGCCGCTGTATCACCGAAGTGCCCAAGTACATCTGCGGCTTCGCCTGGCAACCCTTCGCCATGCCTAAACACAACCACAAGCGCGACGACGAGAACGCCAAATGCGAAAATGAAAATCCTTTGATAGCGGTTCTTGGGCCAGAACCATTGCCAAGCCGAAGCGATGGCATGACGAACTCTCTCCAGTGGAGTTGTCGGCAGGATTTCCAGGTCAGAGATTGAGCAGATTTGCGACCGTGTCGATGGCTTCGAGTCTTGGTCTGGAGGAAAAAGCTCTGTGGGCGGACTCTCTGCTATTGGCGGCTGAGGGCTTGCGCCATTGCCGACCAGGTTTTCGACCTGCGCGTTTTCCTTGCCTGGAAGCGCGCCAGCCGCAAGCACCGCCGATCCACCGAGCAGCAGCATTAGAAATCCCAAGGTTGACCCGATTGCAGAATAGCCAACCACCGCTAATCCAAGCGAGATTAAACCGAGGATAGCAGTCATGCGGGTCTGTCGTATGCACATGGCGACATACGCCAAACTCGCCAAACAGGTTACCGCCATACCGATTCCCCGACCGTGACAGAAGAAACAGCCAACGAGCATGACTACGGGACCGGCGATTCCCAATTTCAACCGGTTCGGCTCGGTAATGGTCAGCCCCTTGCTCCGTAGGAATCGCTCAACCTGCGTCGAGAATGGCGGATACCTTGGCGGCAGCGAGGGCGGCGGGAGTGGCGCGGCAGTCGGGGCAGCCAAGGCCGCGATTGGCTCAAGCTGAGGCTCATCGAGTGTGCCGCTGAAAGTTGTTGGGATCTGCGTTCGCCGTCCGCATTTTGGGCACTGCGCAGACCATCCCGCCACTTCATCGCACACCGTGTAGACTTTGTCGCATCCGGCGCATTTGAATTGAATCACGAATCACCTGGCTTTTCTTCTATTCGTTCTTCGGCTGATCCAACCAGCGCCGGTGAGCAATCCAGTCAATGTCATCCTCGCTGAGTTTTTCTTTCGAGACTTCAATAATCCTTCCGTCCCGTTTTTTCAGTGAAACCATTCCGCCAACCATCTTGACGAATTGTGCGTCAATCGTATGGACCCCATCGGCAGCCGTCCATGTGTGCCATTTCGCCTTTTCAATCGCCGCCTGATGCTCCGCTTGTTCTTTCCTGCGTTCTTCGGCCATCCTTCGTTGTCGCTCGTCGTCCTTGCGCTGCACTTCGTCCTGTGAGTTCGCTTGTTCAGCTTGTCCATCAGAAACTCCCGTCCCGCCGATCTTGTCCACATGTTCCGCAGCCAGAAAACCAGATTTGCCAGCATAGAGACCATCAAGGACGCGGACCTCGTAACTGAGAACCCCGGATTCGATGACCCGGACTCGCGTGCCTGGTTTTACGAGAAACAATAGCCCAGCAGCGCGCATCGCTTCAACGCCTTCCCGGTGGTTTGCGACAGCTAGCGTCGTGAATCGGTCAAGTGCTTTTTCGGACACCGCCAGACAAACATCGCCACCATTCGGGAGCAAGACCGTCGTAACCTCTCCCGTCAGGGCATGCCGCGGCTCGTTCCTCTTCGGTTGGGTGGTCTCTTTCACCTGCGCCAGCGATTCGGTTTTCCCTGACGATGAGGAATTTCCGCGCGGCCTTTTCCGGCGGCACGATCTTATTCTGTTCAGCCTTGTCTTCCGCCGCGCTGCTCTGGCGTGAGCACTGCACGTCGGTCAGCCTCTTGCTTGGAGCCGAAAACCCCGATGGCGATGAAAGCCAGGACTAAAAGTATTACGATCCCAACCCCGGCACCGCCCGCAGTCGTCTTCGGGTTTGCCGCAAGGAACTCTTGCAAATTGCTGGTTTGGCCAACCGCCACGGTGCTGGCCAAGAAATGCATGTGCGTTCGCTGCCCTAGCCGCGGCAGCGACCTCTTTCGAGACGATGGTTTTCCCGATCGGAGCCAACGCGAGACCGGCGAGTTTCAAGTGCTGTATGGCGAATGGAATCCCAATGACGGTAACTGCACAGACGAGCGCCGCGAAGCAATGGCCGAGTGCCAACCATAACCCACCGATAAAGAACCACACGACATTACCAAGCATTCCAAGGCCGCCGGTTCCGATGTCGTGGTTTCCTTTCAAGTCCTTCCGACTTATGGCTTCTTTGCCAAAGGGAAAGAGCGCGAACTGACCAATCACGAAACACGCTTTCGCCCAGGGGATTCCAATTACCGAGCAAAACATGATGAGCCCGGCCAGCCACCATTGCAGAGCCAGAATAAGGCCGAAGGAAAAGAACCACAAGAGGTTGCCGATAGCGCTCATGGTTACTTGCTCGTTGGGATATTTAGGGTGGCCTGGAACGGCTTTCCGCAAAGCAAGACCGCCAGCGGCGGGAAAAGTAAAGCGATTAACCACAACATGATCTTCTCCTTGAATATGCTATTACGATCAAGCCGCCCGCCGTGCCGAACGTGTCCAGCGAGACGGCATGGACAGTATGGCACGGCCTTGCTCTTGCAAGTCGGTTTCATCGTCGCTGGAAAGCGCCTGGTCGCCAGTGAGGGACGACGAACGCTTATGCCTTCGTCGCCATGAATGGTAGCCGAGCAGGCCCACGGCACCGACGCCAAGCAGGGCCAAGGTGGAAGGTTCGGGCACGACGGCTTCAGGCGTATAGGTGATAATGATTTCGCCATTGGCTCCTGACGCTCCGTTGAAGTAGCCGCCACCACCGCCGCCGCCCGGAAAACTACCAGCGCCCGCGGCCCAGGAAGAGGGATTCGACCCAGCGCCGCCAGCGCCATAGCCCGTCCCGCCATTACCTCCATAGCTGCCCGATCCACCGTTTCCACCTGGTCCACTCGGACCAGCCGAGCCTCCACCACCCCCGGCCCAGTACAAACCGTAGCCGCCGCCGCCACCTTGAAAACCGATCCCGGCTATGACCAAGCCCGTGCTGCCGCCACCTGCACCCGAATTCCAATCGTCGCCGCCGCCACCACCCGTAACGTAAATATCTTGGCGCCGCCATAGTTCCAAATCGTATTTCCGCCGGGAATGCCGTTGCCGTAGCCTGCCCCTACGGCTCCACCAGCACCGATATAGTAGTTGTATGAACCGGAAACGAGTGTTGGGTAGGTGTTAGAAGCGTAAGCGCCGCCACCGCCGCCACCGCCGCCATACCACGTTCCCGAATTGGGGAAGCCCCCACCGCCGCCGCCACCACCAGCCCAGCACTGAACGGTCACGTCAGTCCACTCGTAGCCCGCGGGGATCGAAACGCTTCCCGCGCCTGGGTTCGTCACGGTCAAGGTATCCTGCCCGTGGGCCACGGCGGAAACCGAAAAGAGCAACACGACCACGGACAGCCCGACCGAACTTCTCGTCATTCTGCCAACCATTTCGTAGCCTCTTTCGATTGAAGAGCGGGTTTCATTGAGCGGATGAAAAAAGGGCGCCGTCCGACGCCGCTCCCACGGCCGCGACCAAGCGGCATAGTAGAACAGCGTGGCCGACGCCCCATTCGGGGCGCGGTCCACGCTGCTTCTACTATCAAGAGTCCGAAGACTCAGGTTGGTCGTTTCGTGGGAAGCAGTTGGACGCTTGCGCGTTGATCGAATTATTTTTCAGCCGTTCTCCGGCTGTCGTTTTCCTAAACTCCTTTGCCACGTATTGGGGCCATACAACCATTTAGCGTACACACGCCAGCTATCCGCGTCAATTCGGGGGAAACTAGGTATATGCCGGTAAACGCTGAAATTCCAAAGCCCGGCGACGCGTGAAGCACGAAAAAGGCCCTCACAGGGGTTCCCAGCAGGCTAAGCGAAACGCTCTTTTCAATCCCATTCCAACGGGTTTTCGACCGGTTTTCTCTGCTCAGGTAGCCCCTGCGCCGCTGCCGTTCCGCAGATTGGTGGATAATAGAGATGTATTGACTTGGCAACCGCAACAAACAATGGAGATTGATATGGCCGAAAACACGGAACTGCTGACGCCGGATGAAGTCGCCAAAATACTAGGCGTGCGAGTGCAGACGCTTGCCGTATGGCGGATGACCAAATGCTATCCGCTAAAACACTGCAAAATCGGCAATCGTGTGCGTTACCGACGTGCCGACGTGGAACGGTACATTGCCACGACCGTGGCAAAGTAAGCGTTCGGATGCCCACCCCGGTGACGCGGCGGCCGGCGGTCCACCCCGACAATGAATCATGGTGCCGAACCCGGTTTCCGCCCGGAAAACGGCACCGGCTGAGAAAATGTTGCAAGCCCTGTTGCATTTTCGGGAGACAAGACGATAATGATCTTGGCGGTTGACATCATCCGACCGCCAAGGGCTAGTAACCCTTACGAGAGATTCTCAGATGGTTTCCAACAAACAGGCCGTGGGCCGTGGTATCCGTGCGCGTAACCAAGCGATGATCCGTAAAGGCGGGGAGCAAGGCCGCGCGGCAACTTTCGTTGCTAACTACCGGGTATCACGGCCCGCGGTCTTTCTTGAAAGAGGTTTCCGATGAGTGAGGAAATCAAAGTCTCCGTCAATTCATGGGGCCGGGGCGGTCCCTTACCCTGAGTTGGATTGACCCTATCACCGGCAAGCGCAAGACGCAATCCGCCAAGACGCGGGACTGGCGCACGGCCAGCGGATGGCCGGCAAGCTGGCCGAAGAACTGGAAGCCGGTACGGTTTCCCCTTCCCGTGTAACGTGGGATGAATTTCAAGCGCGTACGATGCTGAGAAGCTCGCCACACTGGCACCCAAGACGCGGGAAACGGCCCTGGCAAGTCTACGGCACGTCAAGCGGGTTCTCTCCATCGAACACTTAGGGAAGCTGTCTGCATCGGCGCTGAGCAAGTTTGCTGCGGAGTGTCGTAAGCAGGGCATGAAGGACACCACCCTTGCCCACCACCTGCGCCATATCAAGGCAGCGTGCCGTTGGGGTGCCAAGCTGGGGCTGATGGCAAAGGCTCCGGCGGTCGAGATGCCGAAACGGAGCAAGGGCAGTCAGGCCCGTTCCCGTGCGATTACCACCGAAGAGTATGAACGGGCGATTGTGGCGATTCCCAAGGCTCGGCCGCATGACGCGGCACAATGGGAACGCTACATTACTGGGTTGTGGCTGTCAGGTCTCCGGCGTTCCGAGGCCATGGCGCTGACTTGGGATGCTGACGGCGTGTTCTGCGTCCACCTTGGCGAGAAGCGGCCCGTGTTCGTCATCCGATCCGAAGGCCAGAAAAGCGGCAAGGCGGAAACGTGCCCGATGGCCCCGGACTTTGCTGCTTGGCTGCTGGCGGTCCCCGAAGCTGAGCGGACGGGTAAGGTTTTCGGCCTGGTCGATGCCAGAACGAATCAGCCATTTTGTGAAAACCGGGTGGGGCGAATCGTGGAAGGCATCGGCCGCAAGGCTGGCGTCAAGGTGGGGACCAGGACGAAGAGGGACAAGGACGGCAAGGCAACCACGGTCTCCGTCTTCGCGGGTTGCCATTCCTACCGCCGTGGGTTCGGTTCCAAGTGGGCGCGGCGGGTTTCGTCTTCAGTGCTGAAGCGGCTGATGCGCCATGCCTCGATTGCCACAACCGAAGGCTACTACGTGAACCTGGATGCCAGCGACGTAGCCGACGAAGTTTGGGAGAAGTTTGCAACGCCTTTGCCCGTTGCTGACGCTGGTTTGCAACATTCCAGCAACATACCACCCGTTGAAGGGGCAGAGCAAACGCGAGAAGCCTTGACGTAACTTGTTGCTACATCAAGGCTTCCAAAGTGGACAGGGCCGGGATTGAACCGGCGACACCAGGATTTTCAGTCCTGTGCTCTACCAACTGAGCTACCTGTCCCTTCGCCCCAATTGCTGGGGACGAAAATACCATCTTAACGAAATCGACCGCCCTTTGTCAATTGCCCGCGGCCCCGCGGCCCGCCGGCCCAGCCCTTTCCTTGACGAACCCGCGCCGGACCCCTATGATTCGATTGGTTCCCCCCAACGGGGTCCTGTTTCAATATTCTTTTCCGAAGTCGAATCCTCGTCATGCCTTCTGCCGATCTGTTCCTGCGACTCCTGGAAGAAAAAGACCTCGTTTCCCCAGCCGTCTTGCAGGCTGCGCGCGCCACGCTCAGGAGGCGTCGCCCCCGGCCGACGCCGTTCGCATCTCCCTGTGGCTTGTCCAGGGCCAGCATATTACCGCCACCCAGGCCGATCGGCTGCTCTCGGCGGCAGCCGAAAAGACGGAGATCGCCGCGCCCAAACTCCCGTTGCGAAGTGCCCGACAGCCGCAGTCTCCCGCCCGGCAAGGCCCCACCGCGGCCGCTTCCGATGATCTGGACCTCGCCCCAATCGAGGAGGAAGCGAAGGGCAAGCCGGTGAAGAGAGCGGCGGCCCCTGCCAAGACCGCGAGCGACGACCAGAAAAGTCCCGCGCCGCCGGCCAAGGCCCCGAACCAGGCCAAGAAAAATCCCGCGGCCAAGATCGGCGACGAATTGGAGTCGTTGCCAGAGACGATGAAGGGGCCGTTGGATGCCCTGATCGAAAGCGAAGCCCTGCAGTCATCGGCCTTCGACGACCCCGCAGGGCTGCAACTCAATCCGCCCGTGTCGCGGAAGTTCACGCTCCGCCGCTTCCTGAAAAACCTCTTCCGCCGCGACAAGTCGAAGACCGTGCGGATCAAGGCCGCGGACCCGCGGCAGGTCAAGCTGGTCTTGATCAGTTGGGGCGTGGGCGTGGCGGTCGTGCTCGGTCTGCTGACCGCCTTCTGGTTCTTCTCGCCGGGAAGTTCGGACGACATTCGGCAGAAGGGCGACGATGCCATGACGGCGGAGGACTACACCAAGGCCATCGGCTTTTACACCGAATTCCTGAACCACTACGCGGCCACGCCCGACGCCAACAACGTCCGCTTGTCGCGGTGCGTTGCCGACCTGCGGCTGGCCGAAAAGCAAGCCACGGCTTCCGGCGATTGGTCGCCGGCCTTCGAGGTCGCCAAGGCGCAGGTCAAAGCCCTGCCCAAGGACCACGTCGATTCGGCCGTCATGCAGAAGTTCGGCATCACTTTGGCAAAGATCGGCGAGGGCCTGGCACACCAGACCCAGAGCCAACCCGACGAGGCGTCCGTCAACCGCCTGCAAGCGATCGTCGAGATGCTGGAAACAAATATCCCCGAAAGCAGCCGGCCGACAATACATGATCGAGGAGATGCAAGACGCGCTCCAGCCACGGCCGACAGGAATTGGGAGGCCGGCAGGAACTCGATCAGGCCATCGATGCCATTGCCGCGGCCGTGAAGGAAAGCAACGTCCAGGCGGCTTACACTGCCTATCGCGGGCTCGTCCAGTTCTACCCGAATCTGTGCGACGACGCCCGGCTGGCCGCCGCCATGAAGCAGGTCTCCACCATTCAGCAAAAGGCAGTCCAGCGCGTCGCGCGGCCGCTGACCGCCGTGCATGCGGAGCGGCCGTCGGGCTTGCTGACGGCCATGCCGCTGGCCGTTCAGCCGGTCAAAGGCGAGCTGGACTCAAGGCCGTGGCAAAATCGACTTCGCCGTTGTGCAAGGAACGGCCTATGGGCTGGATGCCGCCAAGGGCAAGGTCTTGTGGCGGCGCTTCGTGGCCTTAGATCCCAAGCTCCCGGCGGCGACTGTCCTGAAGATCCCCGACCGGGCGGCGAGCGACGTCGTGTTGTGCGATCCCCCGCACCAGGAGTTGCTCCGCGTGGAAGGCGCGACGGGCAAGCTCCTCTGGCGACTGGTCGTCGGTCAGCCAATCGTTGCCGGCCCCGTGCGGGCAGACAAGTGGTTGCTGCTAGTGACGAAGGATGATCGCCTGCTCGTGGTCGATGTGGCGACGGGCGACTCGTCGTGCTATTTCCAGTTGCCGCAAGCGGTTCGGCTGCCGCCGCTGGTTGACGCGACCCACGGCCTGATCGTTCTCGTGGCGGAACATTCGAACCTGATCGTGCTCGACATGCAACCAAATCGAAAAGGGCAAATGCCGGCAGGTCCTGCACGTGGGACACGCGGCGGGCACGATCGCGGCGCCGCCCTCGGTCGTCGGCGACTTCCTTATGCTGCCGGTCAACGATACGCCGAAAGAAGCCGCGATCCGCGTCTTCTCGATTTCTCACAGACAGACAAGATGGACCGCTGGCGCCGGTGCAGACGATCCGCGTGGCGGGTTAGGTCGCCGCCACGCCGGTGGCCCTGGGGCATGGCGCCGTGGTTGTCACGGAGCAAGGCAGCCTGTTCGCCCTCGATCGCAGCGAGGCGGACAACGGCTGCCTTTCCAGGTGGTTGCTTCCAAGCCCGTGTCGTTGGCAGAAAAGTCGATCCATTACTTGTTTTCCGCTGGCAGCACGTTCTGGGTGGCCGACGGCACGTTGACGCGCTATGCAGTCCAAGGATGGTCAAATAGTGCAAGAAGTGATCCGCGACCTGGGCATGGAGTTTCGTTCAGGCCCCGGTGATGGAGGGCGGCACGATGTTTCAGGTGCTGCTAAGGTCCGGGATGCCCGGCGTGATGGTCTCGGCTTTCGACCCTGAAAAGGGCGAGCCGGTCTGGCGGACCTGGCTTGCCGCGCCGTTGGCGGCCGAGCCGGCCCTTGGTCCCGTTTCCGGCAAACTCACCGCGGTGACGGCCAGCGGAGGCGTGATTCGAGGGCTGCCCGATGGCCTGATGCCGGCGGGCAAGCCGTGGGAACCGATCCTTGCGATCGATTCCAGCCGATTGAGGAAACCGCTTGTTTCGATGCTGCCGCTGGCGGGTGAACGGTTTGCCATTTCGAGCGGGGCGGAGACGCGGCAGATCGCGATTTATGATCCCAAAGAGCAAGACCGGCAGTTTCGCTGGCTGCTCAGTCCGCAGGAAATGTCGGCGGCCCCGGGGGCCTTTGCCGGAGGGCTGTTGACCGCGTGCGTCAACGGCCAGGTGTTCCTCCTCGACCCGGAGGCGCCGGGCAACATGGCCAAACCGATGGAGCCCGTGATCAAGAACGCGAGCACCTGGAATTGGACGACTCCGATGGCCGTTGACGACACGCTGGCCGTGGTGACCGACGGCGACAAGCGTTTGATGGCGATCGGCATCAGCGCGGGCGATGGCAAGGCGCTGACCCAGGCCGCGGTGGCGATGACGAAGAACGGCCTGGTCTCGCCGGCCGCCGTACTGGGCAAGGTCGTTTTCGTCGTGGCACGCGACGCGGCCGATTCGACGGATAGCCTGCTGAGCTTCGAACTGCCGAATCTGAAACCGGGCAAGCGGCAGGTCCTGGGGGCGCGTTGCGGATGGGGGCCCGAGCGCGTAGGCAATCTGGTGTTCATTGCCACCGAGGAGAATCGCTTGCTGGCGATCGACGAACGGCAGGAGGTTATCTGGCAGACGGTCTTGGGCTACGGGCCATTGGCCGGCGTGCCGTACGTTGCCGGCGGCGAGATCTTTCTGTCCGCCCGCGGCGGGATGATCTGGCGGATCTCCGCGGCTGACGGCAAGGAGCTTGGCAAGGTTGACGCCGGTTGCCCTTTGGGCACGGGGCCCTTGGTCGTCGGTCCGCGAGTGATTATCGGCGGCCATGACGGGAGTTTGCTGGAGGTGAAGCGGCCGTAGCGCGTACTCATCACGCTCCGCCGTGATGCTCGACAAAAATGCCACCGTGGAAAAAATCTCCACGGTGGCCAAGATCTTCATTACGGCGTTGCTGCTCAGGGCGTAATGGCTGTCACGAGGTTCCGTAGCGGTTGGCCCTGCACGTAGACCTTTTCATGGACCCACACCTTCGGTCCGGCGGGTGGCGCCGGAAGGACTGGCTGGGCCACGGGCACTTCGCAGGTCGTCGGGCCGGCGACGTAGGTCGGCGTGTAACCAGCGATCACGGTACGATAGACCGGCGTGTAATTCACGACCACCGGCCGGGCCGCCGGCGCCGGCTGGGCGTAGAGCCACTCCGGCTGCACGTAGGTCGCCGGCACGGCCGGCTGGCCGAACGCAACGTAGGTCGGCTGAGTGTAATTCGCTTGCAAGGCGATCGGCTGGTTGTAGGCCGGGGCAGCGTAGGTCGGCTGCATGTAATTGGTCTGGACGACGGTCGGTTGCGGCTGCGGGGCAGGGGCGTAGGCCGGCGCGGCGTCCGGGGCGTTGTTCCACGGCTGCACGTAGCCGTTGGTCTGGTAGGCCGGGGTGTACGTGGTGACCGTGGTCGTGGTGACGGTCTTGGTGTAAGTTGCTTCCGAGGTCCAGTCCTGGGCGAAGGCCGAGGTGGCGAGACTCGCCAGAGCAAACATGGCGAACAAAGTGTTTCGAGCGTTCATGATGGAACCTGTCCTTTCTTGGAGCTTGCGAGCGGGCGTGGCCTGACTTCCTTAGCAGGCCCTGCGTTTGTAACGTCTGTCGCACGGGAGAAAAGGAGATGCAAAGCTGCGGGCCAATGGCGGGTAGAAAATGCCGGGCCGCTGGGCCGTAGGCGGCCACGCAGCCTGGAATGGCAGCGGAAGTGCTTGTGGGATTGGTGGTTGCGCGAGAAAGAAGCGGCCGGATGGAGCGTCTGGGTCAACCCTTAATGCGGGCAATCGCCTGATAAGATGAGAGGCTGGCAATGACTGAGTAAAGGACGGCGATTTTGCCGAGGATCAATGTGATTACATGTGTCGCGTGCTTGGTGCGACACGGCCTGGAGGGTGTTGCGTCGATGACAAGCCATCGAGAGAGACTAGGCCACGTATATCAAAGCCAGGCCGCCGATGATGCCGACGATCCCGATGGCCCACATCGGAAAACCAGCGACATGCTCGCCGCACGCCGGATCCACGAAACGTAGGGTGTCCTTGTTATGATGTGTCAGGATCCGACAGCAGGCATCGACGGCAATCGCTGCAAACGCCCCGGCCACGAGCGATAAGCCGGCTACAAGCTGTGGCTCTTGACGAACGAGCGGCGAAAGCACGAACCAAAACGGCGCCCCGGCGACGATTCCTACGAGCAGGCTGATTTTTGGAACTGCCTTCGAAACAATGAACGTGCAGACCGTGGCGGCGAGACCGAATAACCAGGCAGAATATTCGTACCACTCGTCGATCCGATGGTTGCTCGCAATCCAGATCATAGCGGCGATAACCAACAACAAAACGAGAAACGCTCTCTTTTGCAGGAAAGCCCTCTGCTCGACTCGGCGTGTCCACTGTTCTACCACGAAAGCCGTGGACGGCAGAACCGTCAACCAGATCGCCAGATCGCCGACCAGCGCCAGACAATGAAAGCACCACGTGCGAGAAAACCCATCGACAGAATAGTACCCCCACGGCCAACCGTACTCGTGGTGCTTCGCGGCAACGATCGAATAGTGGAAGAAGGGACCGCCAGCCGCGCAGCCCGCAAGCCAAGTGAGCCAATGGAGTCCCAACCACCGCACCCGCCGGCCGGAACGCGCAGACCGAACGACCAGCCAGTGGGCAGCAGTCAGCGCCATGCAGGCCGGAACCACAACATAGACCAGCAAGAAAGAGGACACGAGGGCAATCTCAAGTGCGTCCAAATATTGAAATGATCGATTTGCTCAGGATAGCAATACTTCAGCAGTGCGAGCAGGCAAGCGACGAGCGTCGTAGCTACGAAAAGAGTTTGAAGACTGAACTGAACGGGCCGCTGACGGACCCGAAACCAGTATGCCGGTACGATCGCTGCGAAAACCGTTAGAAGAACCCCGATCAGACAGTTCAAACCGAGCAGGATCGGCCGGAACTGCACGATTGGTGGATCGTCAAACGGCCAAGGCCCATACATGATTGTGAAAGGGCCGGGGACTCGCCACTGCCGAACCATATAGACAAAAGGCCAACCGTGTCGCTGGTCCCCGTGCGGAAGTATGTTTGCCACGAAGAGCGAGCAAACATAGAGGAGAACAAATCCGATCGTGGCACACCGCACGAGCCAGCGTGGGTGTTGATATGCGGCCGGTTCTTCGCTGGAACTTGACATGGCAGGCCGGACTTACGGACTAGCCGAATTCAAGAGGTTGACAACGGCGTCGCGCACCCGCCGAAAGGCAGTCTCTCTCAATTTCCCCACGGATCGTGCGATGAGCGACATATTCGCAGTGAAGAGCTTACCCGGCCGAGCAAAGCTCGCAACAAGCAGGCCGCCCGAGGAGAAATCCGCCGCACCCAAGGCAATGGCGAGTGGATCACCGTACCGACTGCTCGTGATCTGGCACAGAATCCAATCACCGCGCCCTGCATCTCTCAAACAGACCGCCGGCCGAAGCTTGAATGCGGACAAGTCCGAAAAAGGAAACGGCACAAGCACTACTTCTCCTGCTGAAGGTACGACCATGCCGCATCCTCCTCAGGCCGGTTCCAATCCTCGGCAAGCGCCGCTTCGCTCAGAAGCGCCGTTTCATTTGGATAAACGCCCGGCTCTTCATCCAGGATCGTCACCAAGGCGCGTCGCGCCCCAGGCAAGGGAACGGTTTCCAAGAGCCGCACAACACCGTTCCTATCGATCACGCCTTCAACGGTTCGAATCATAACTTCCTCGCTTTCCAGTATTGTACATCCAAGGACGCCCCTGTCCAATTCAATTCTCGCCGCGTTTCCACGCTACAACCTCCCGAATCGTCTCTTCCAACGTGCGGTGCGGCCAGTCGCCGATCGTCTCCCGCAGCCGGCTGAGATCGGGCACGCGGCGGCGACAGTCTTCAAAATCCTGGCCGTAGGCCGCCGCATAGCTGATGAACTCGATCCGCAATTCCGGATCGACCGCCCGGATTACCCGGTGGGCCAATTCGAAGATGCTCACCGGCTGGTCGCTGCCGATGTTCAATACCCGGCCGATGGCCTGAGGGCTTTGCATCAAGGCCAGCACCGCCCGGACAACGTCGCCGACGTGGGCGAAACAGCGCTCCTGCCGGCCGTCGTCATGCACCACCAGCGGCCCTCCGCTCAGCGCCGCATCGACCAGCCGCGGCAGCACCATGCCATAGGCGCCCGTCTGCCGCGGACCGACGACGTTGAAGAAGCGGCCCACGACCGTCGGCAACTGCCGCTCGTGCCAATAGGCCAGGGCGAGGAACTCGTCGATCGCCTTCGAAGTGCCGTACGACCACCGCGGGCGCGAGGTGGGCCCGAAAACCATGTCGTCGTCTTCCCGCCAGACCGACTTGGGATTCTTGCCGTAGACCTCGCTCGTGCTGGCCAGGAACAAGCGCACGGTCCGCCCTGCCGCGTGCAGTTTGCTGAGCTCGTCCAGCAGCAGCTCCATCGGATAGACGTTTGTCTCGATCGTATGGATGGGGCTCTCGGCGATCAACCGCACGCCCACGGCCGCGGCCAGGTGATAGACCTCGTCCATGCCGTCGAGCATGCCGCGCACCAACTCGCGATCGGCCACGCTGCCTTGCACGTAATGCAGTTGCGGGTGATCGATGACTGCCGCCAGGTTGGCGCGGGTGCCAGTCGATTCGTCGTCGATGACCGAAACGCAATCGCCGCGTGCCAAGAGGGCCTCGACGAGATGGCTGCCGATGAAACCGGCTCCGCCTGTCACCAGGGAATGCCTCATGGGAGACGACCTCCCGAGAAAGCGATTTCAAATTGCAAATTGCAAATTGCAAATTGCAAATTGGGAACTGCGCGGCGCAAGCCTTGCCGCGCGATGTCTTCATTTTTCAATTTGCAATTTTCAATTCTCAATTTTCAATCTCCTTCTTGCCCGTCGGCATCGAGAATAGAATTGCGATTCCCAGCAGCCCGGCAATCACCGCCAGCGATACCCAGGCCGGCAGGATCTCGGTGCCGGGTGCGTGCGGCAGCCAGCTTTCGCCCACCATTTTCAGCCCTACGAAGGCCAGCACCGCGGCCAGCCCATAGTGCAGAAAG
This sequence comes from uncultured Planctomycetia bacterium, assembly GCA_963824275.1. Taxonomy (GTDB): domain Bacteria; phylum Planctomycetota; class Planctomycetia; order Pirellulales; family Thermoguttaceae; genus JANXQG01. Next base: position 125,610 of record CAWGOT010000001.1, read on the forward strand.
CGGAAGCGGTCCATCACGCCGGCGAGGAGGAAATACATGGCCCTCAGACCCAGGATCGCGAAGATGTTGGACGTGAAGACCAGGAACGGCTCGCGTGTGATGCCGAAGATGGCGGGCACGCTATCGACGGCGAAAAGCACGTCCGTGCCTTCCACGATCAGCAGGACCAGCAGCGGCGGCGTGATTCTCAGTCGTCCTTCTTGTCGCACAAGGAATCGGCCGCCGTAATCTACCGCCGCCTCCGACGCTTCGGCCAGCGGCAGCCAGTGCCGGGCGAAGCGGAAGACGAGATTCCGCTGCGGGTCGATCTGCTGCGCCGAGCGGCGGGCCAATTGCCAGGCCGTGTAGACCAGGAAAAGTCCGAGCAGAGGCAGGATGAACTGAAATCGCGAGATCAGTGCCGCCCCTGCTAGAATGCACGTCAGCCGCGTCACGATTGCGCCCAAGATGCCCCAGTGCAGAATGCGATATTGGTGAACCACGGGGACCTGGAAATAACGAAAAATGACGGCGAAGACAAAGAGGTTATCCACCGAAAGCGACCATTCCAGCAGATAGCCCGTGCAGAATTGCAGGCCGGCTCTTCCGCCCATCTGCCAGCAGATGACGCCGTCAAACGCTAGGGCCAGGAGGCACCACAAGGCCACGGCGACGGCCGATCTTGCGATGGACGCTTGCTCCGGCCGGCGCAGGGCAAGCAGATTGGCCGCCACCAGGAACAGCAACAGAAATCCAAAGGCGAACCACCACCAAGCCGGGACCGACGTGTCTTCCGCCCCGGCCAGCGCAACGGGAACAAGTCGGGGACGAAGGGCATTGTAGCGAAGCAACGGAGCGGCATTTGGCGGCGATTATCTCGGAAGGGCCCTGAAATGGCCTAAATACCCAGATAGGTCGTTTTCGTCGCCAGGACAACTCTGGGGTGACGGGGAGGGGGAATTCCCCTTCTCGCCGCGGGACCAGTATACTGGGGCGTGTCGAACCACTGACTCTCCTTGTGCTCGAAAAAGGTCGTGACAGAAGTATCCCTGGAGTGGGCGAATCGCGTTAAAGACGATGCCGATCCGAAGGATCTTAAGCTGGGCGAAAGTCGGTCCTTACGACGCTTTGTACTTCGAGACGATAGTGCCGCTGCGCGACGGAGCCACGATTCGCTGGCGCCAATGGTGGATCAAGGGGAAGAGGATCTCCGCCCCTCATCCTTCATCCCTCATTGCCGAACTGAGCAAGTGTGGTACAATTGTGTTTGTGGTTTCTCAAACGAGGTTGTGTTTATGCCGAAAGAGCGAGTCCTGGTTTCGTGGATTGGTCACGCAGACCTCTGTGGAATGGCTGAAACCATGGCCGAACCTCGGAAAGCCGAACTCCTGGCCGCTGTGAAAATAGGCGGCAAGTATGGCGAGACTGGACCGCTAAGAACGGCCGTCAACAGCAAAGCCTTTGCGGAGATCCACCTTCTCAGCAACTACCCTGCCAAGGTCAACAAGCAGTTTGCCAACTGGCTTGGTGGCAAGACCGTTATCTATCAGGTGAAGCTGGACAACCCCACCGATTACACGACGATTTTCGAGTTGGCCGACAACTTCCTGCGTGAAGTCACGGCACGAAGGGAAGGGCGTCCGACCGAGCTTTGCATGCACCTGAGTCCGGGCACACCGGCCATGGCGGCGATTGGGTGCTGCTGGGCAAGAGTCGTTTTCCCGCGACCTTCTATCAGACGCATAAGGGCCAAGTGACGGAAACGGTCATCCCCTTGACCTGGCGGTTGATTTTGTGCCGGAGCTCCTGCGTCATCCAGACTCGACACTCCAACATCTTGCGGCGAAAAATCCCGAGGAAATCGCCGGGTTCGAGCGGATTGTCGGCAAGAGCCAAGCGATTCGTGTCGCCGTCGGCAGGGCTCAGCGGGCTGCTTTGCGACGTGCCCGTTTTGATCGTTGGGGAAAGCGGCGCCGGGAAGGAACTCTTTGCCCGGGCCATTCATGCAGCCAGCCACCGCAAGGGCGGTCCTTTCGTCGCCATCAACTGTGCGGCGATCCCTCGGGAATTGTTGGAATCGGAACTCTTTGGCCACGTGAAAGGGGCCTTCACCAATGCCCAGTCCGGCCGGCTTGGCGCTTTCAAAGGGCCGATGGCGGGACCTTGTTTTGGACGAAATCGGCGAGTGCGAACCCCAGATGCAAACGAAGCTGCTCAGGGTGCTGCAACCGCCGCCCGATTCTGGGCCGTGCGGCCGTGAATTGTTCCCCGTAGGCGCGTCAAGACCCGTGGAGGCGGACGTTCGGGTCGTGGCGGCCACAAATAGGGAGTTGTCTCGGTTGATCGATGATTGCCAGTTCCGCGAGGATCTCTACTATCGCTTGGCGGTCATCACGCTCCGTCTCCCTCCGCTACGCGAGCGGAAGGGCGACATTTCCCTGCTGGCCAACGCGATCCTCCAGAAAATCGACGAGGAATTCGCCGGGCAGGAACCAGGTTACAAGCACAAATCTCTCTCTGTTGCCGCAAATGGATTTGTGAAACGGCATGGTTGGCCGGGCAACATCCGCCAGCTCTACAATGTTTTGGTTCAGGCTTCCGTCATGGCGGAAGGCGAAATCCTGGAACGCCAGGACCTTATTGCGGCTTTGGCCGAAATGCCGGAGAATAGTGGACATGGATTAAACGTCCTGGACACTCCCCTTGGCGAGGCTTCGATCTGGAAGAACACCTTAACGATTTGCAGCGACAGTATTTGCAGCGAGAATGGAAGAGGCCGGCGGCGTGAAAGCGAAAGACGACGAGACTGCTCGGGATCAAGAACTACCGGACGCTGATGCCAGATGAAGAGGCTTGGAATCAAGAAGAGTGAAGAGGGAACGGCAAGGAAGTCTTTGCGCTGACCGCAGAAGTTTGGCACGGTTGTTGCATAGCACGTAGGAATGTGTGCGAAGGACGACTGAGAGCGTGTGAAAGTATGGCGGCTTGGGAGTGGCTTTAGCGGAAAGCGCTAAAGGCGGGACACAGCAAGGCACGCGATTCTCACAGCTCTAAGGACGGAGACAGCGGTGTTCGGCGAGCGGAGAAGCGTGAAGAAGTAGCGTGCAAATTAGAAAGACGGCGATGATACGGGATCTCAATCGAGAATTCAAAGGGATCGGCGAGCGAATCGATTGGATTTAGCGCTCACGCTCTCTTCGGTGCGAATAGTGAGGAAAGAGCACGATCTGCAATGGTGCTGCATACGGGCGTGAAGTGTTCGAACGGCACATCTTGATGCGATCAAACGTGCGGAGGCATCGTGGATTGGAGACTATCGCACTTTGCACATACACGGGATTTGGACTCCAATGAGGTTCTCGTTCCGATTGGATCTGCAGGATGAGGCTGCGGACTATATGACACATGCGCGGGTGCAGTTTGAAGGGTGTGAACAAATCCTGCTTGGTGATGTTCGTCGTGGCGAGGTCATCTGGAGATGCGTGGAGTCACAAGAGGTGGCTAGTACATCGCGAATATGCGTCTGGTTGAGTGACAATGTTTCGGAGTGATCACAACGATGCGGGATGCGGTTGCACGCTGCGTATCAATCTGGCACATCCTTCGCTGCTGAGTGTTGCAAGGTACAGACGCTGTGGATTTGGAGGGTGGGGGCCACACATGGCTATGCTCGCACGCTTGTTCGCTGAAATTATCTTTACGACGTCTGTCGGGTTAAATGTTGGAGTTCGGAACGGGCAACCAACATACGCAACGCGACACTTGTTCTAAAGGGTCAAAGGGACGCTGCACGCTGGGAGCAGACGCTTTCACTGGCGACGGAAATGAGGGAACGAGGAGACGCGGGAAGAGCGCCAATTCGGCACATCCTCTACTACATAGCAGCGGCGGGATCTTCGGCTAATCGCTCTTTGGGCGCGCCAAAAGTACACGTCGTTGACGAGGTGCTGAAGGCAGTGGCAAACATGAGGTCGCTGACGTTCCGCGGAGGCGTCAACATCATCGACTATACAGGCGGAGGAACGTTTCTCCGGCGACTATTACGATAAAGAGGCAACGCTCGAATGGATTATACAGGCAGTCAGCAACTATTGGTTGGCCGGGACAGCTCGTAAGGGATGCGTTGACGCTTTGCTACTGGGGCGCTTCGACAGACGCCAGTAGAGACATGCACCACCCAAGATCCCCGACCTTCGCGGTGGGCTTCTGGGTCCGTAAGCCTGGGACGATTGGCAAGCGGGGAGGAGGAATTCGTGGACGTTGTGAGTCATTGGCTGGGAGACCGAGAGCGGTTGAACGCCGGGTACAACGTCCGTTGCAAGAGGTTCAAGGAATTGGATCTTTCCGACCTTTGGTGGTCCAGTTCTTGACCGGAAAGGCTGAACGATGCCGACTGCGTTCGGTGGGCCTGTAGAGGCTGCCGACGCGTTTGCGGATCCAGATACTCCCATCGACCAGGATGTCCATATTTCACAGGACCCGGTCGATTTGCAGCCGCAGGACGTGGGTGTCGGGATTTCCCAGGTTGTTCCCGTGATCGTCACGGCACTGGACGGAAAAGGATGGCTGCTGGTGATCGAACAGCCCGAACTGCACCTGCACCCCCGGCTTCAGGCAGAACTTGGCGATTTGTTCATTCAGGCTGCTAAAGGGGAGACCGCCCATACCCTGCTTCTGGAGACGCACAGTGAAATGATCCCCTTGCGGATCATGCGGCGGATTCGCAACACGGTCGAAGGCAGTTTGACGCCGCACATTCCCGCGATTACATCGGCGGACGTTGCGATTTACTACGTGCGCTCTACGACGTGACCACGGTGGTCCGCGAGTTGGAACTGGATGAGGCAGGCCAACTCCTGCACCCTGGCCCGAGGGATTCTTCGAGGAAGGGTTCCGCGAACGATTTGGAAAGTAGACCGTACGACAAGCTTTACAGCTACGTACGAACGCCGGACGCCTTCGAGCCGGCAGCCATGAGGGAAGAGAACCGTGACGGCACGATTGTCGTTCAGTTGTTACGGGGAATGCAGCGAAACGGCTTGCTCGCAGACTTGCACAACGGCCAGTGGCTGACCCAAGTTCTGCGGCAGCAGGACACCGGCACACTGCCGCCTGCATTGCGGGACCGTATCAACTCTTGCCTTACGGTGCTTCAAAATCGACACCGCATAATTCGTCACCCTGCCTGTCAGTCCCGGCCCTACACAGATGATTTTCGTTGGCTGCACTGGGCCTTGGAAACCCATCGCCTCCATCGGGATTTCCCGTTCCACGCCGTGTTCGCGACGAAGGACACATCGAACTCTCCGCGCTTGATGACGAGGTCTTTGTGCCGTTGCCGAAAGCACTTGACGCTCCTGGTTGGTTGAATCGAAGGATCGCCGTGCTTTACCAAGACCGAAGATAATTTAGAAACACGGGACTCGCTCTTCGATTGCGGCTGCAAGGTACGCTCATCGATCCCTACATGACCTGTCGGAAGACCGCTTCTTCAATACGGTGCAGCATTGTGCAGATTTGCTGGGGCGGCATTACGGACCGGACAAGCAGGGCGCATCGACATCCACGCGGGTGATCCAGACAGGGAGTCCGAAGGCGAGCATAGGGAATCCTATCAAGACCGCCTCGACAGGTGGAGGCAGGAACTCGAACCGGTGGCCAAGCACTTCAAGAAAAAATTCCGCGTCTCCCTTGGTGTAACAGGCCCGGTGGCGAGAATTTCCACGACCGGTATATCATTACCGATCAATTCGGGGTTGACGTGCGCGGGGGCTTGGATTTTCTCGACACGGCAACGGCGACAAACGACTCGGGCTGGGCTTCCTTGGAGGCAGATGAGTTGGAGCAGATCCTGCTCGGGGATTTCGACCGACGCGGAGCCCGTATCGATTGCTTGACTCGATCGAGGTTGTGCCCTGACATCGCCGAGATGATCGTAATCGCGGACTTGCGGATGTGCGGCAATTTGCAGGAGGTTGTTGACACAGATTGGGATCCACGCTACGATTGCTGGCGGTTCCCGGATGAGAATTCCTATCAGCTATAAGGCAAGAACATCATGGCAATGAAAGTCGAAATCAAAGACAACAAGCTCTGCATCGAAATTGACCTCGAGGCCCAACTCGATCCGCGTCGGGCAAGACCCTGGTGGTTGCTAGCACGCGAGGGAATGCTGTTACGACCGCCGAAGTGGACGGCAAGCCAGTTATTATCGGCTTGAATGCGTATATCAAGCCGTGATCGCGGTGCGATTGGCTTGGGCGAGTCGTCTGTCAAATCGCTTCGATGATCCCGCCACTGCATTTGGATGCGGAGTATCTGCGATGGAAAAATTCTTTGTATCACCCGTTGAATCACTGCTTCTCGGATTTGCGTGGGGAGAATATCTGAACAACAAGAAGCGTCATCCGGAGCTTCGGTTTCTAGGAGAAGTTTCTGATCGACTCTCCCCATTCCTTCCAGACCTTCGCCAGAACCGTAGGTTCACGATGTCAGAGCACGATCTCCCTCGGGACATTGCATGGCAGCCATTACCTGATTCGCATGAGATAGGGTATTCAGAATCTACGCCTGACAGAGTTTATCACAGGCTTGTTTCCGAAAGCACAGATTTCGTAGTATGCGAAATTACGGACAGCTCCCGCAAGTCCTTGATGGACCTCGTGGCGTCATTTCTAGGCGAGTTGACCGCAAGTGTGCCGGCCGACCACGTTGCCCTGAATCTCGGGTCTCGCGATGCCTCCAACGAGATCACTCACAAAGTCGCGAATGACTTGCAGGACAATTGGGAAGAGGCCGTGCTGGGCTATGCGGCCACGGACAAGAACGACGATCTTGAAGGGATTGGCAAGGCCCTGGACGACCTCGTAGCCTACAACGAGTGCAGCGAGTACTTTGCCACCGGAAAGTGCCTTGGAACCCTCATGGTCTATTCTTACTCGGATGCACCGGAAGACCAGTTTGCGGACGATCTGGCTTTTGAAGGTTTTCCGCTGCTTTGGACGACCTCCTGGAAACGAACTTGTTCAAGGAAGATAGCCTCTCGGCCCATGCCCTTCGACGTTCTTCGAGAGATTGCTCGACGTTTTCGTGGTGGCTTTCCCTCAGGTCTTGCTCCGGACTTCTGCCAGCTCTCGGTTCGGTATTTCTAAGGTCTATTCAGCATGACAAACTCATTGCAGCTTTGTGGATTGCACTGGGCGAGTCGTGTGCGTTTCTCAACCACGTGGAGCGGGTAACGAAGGATCACCAGCCTTGAGAAAGCACAGCAAATAATTCCGCGTTTTTGGGATCGGGGAGGGAGAAAGGGTCGAGTCGAGAGGTGGTGCGGTGGGTTTTCGCCGCACGCGACCGTGTGCTCGCCATCCTCATCATATTCACCATCGGACGCGCACACACGGGCGGGAATGTTCTTGCATTACCTTCCGCCCCTTGACATTAATCGATAGTTATGTCCGATTCTGCCTCCCCTTCCATTTACGACATGCGATCCACCCAAGAAACCGAAAACGGCTGGTTTCGGCGGGTCTTGACCATGTTCTGCGAGAGCCATACTGGTCTGACGGAGGAATTCGATACGGATTCGTGGTAGAAAATGCCTTGAATCGCAAAGAGAAATTGAATTCGGGTCAGTTCGGGCCAAGACCACCCAAAGGTACGCAGCGCGTCGGCCTGTTGGGGAAAAAATGCTGGTTGCCGCGATTTGCCGCATTCGCTTTGTTGGAGTAAGGTCAAAGAAACGAAGGAAGCCGTATTAGTTTTCGCGCGTTTCGCTGCGATGTGGCGCGTGTTTAGGTAGGATAGGGAGGATTTGTATGAAAGTCTTCCGCAGATCAACAGTTGACACGATCCACGAAAATTGAGCGGTGTGCCAGCTTGGGAACCTGCTCATCGCGTTCGCATGCCGTTGCGGCTGCCGTGGGATCAAGGCTGCGATGCCGACGGACGCGGCTTCCGGCCCGACCGCTTCGAATCGGCTCGGGCTGAGTGCAACAGGCATTGCATTGAGGAAAGAAAGTGTCGTTGGCGGCATCTATTCTCGGATCAAGAGCCTCTCGTTCACACGCGGGAGCGTGGGAATGAGATTGCTACAGCATTAAGCTGGCGTAAATACCCAATATAGGTCGTTTTCGTCGGCACGACAACTCGGTTCGCTCGATCTGGGACTGTCCGCCCCGCCTGATTTTGGTATGATGAAGAGAGCGGATGATGGATTTTACAAAGGGAATGTGCATGAAGGCTCTAGCGAGGGCTGGTTGGGCCGGCGTAGTGGGGGCTCTGCTTTACTTCAGTTCCCCGGTTTACGCCGAAGACAGTGAGGCCGCGACCCGCCAATACGATGTGGCCGTTCGCTTTCAGAACCGCGAGGCCTACGATCTTGCCATCGGCGCCTGGGCGAACTTTCTCCAGAACTATCCCACCGATACGCGCGTGACCCATGCGCGGCATTATCGGGGAATCTGCTATTTCTTTACCGCGGTCAGGGCGCAGGATGCCAAACAGACCGATGCGGCCCTGAAGGCGATTGACGCCGCCGAGCAGGATTTCGAGGCGGTCACCAAGGCGGTGCCGAGGTTCGGCTCGCTGGAAGACACCTATCTCTTCCTTGGGCTTTCCCAGTTCAAGCGGGGGGAAATCGGACCGCCCGATCAGGCCGCCAGGCAATTTGCCGCCGCCTCCGCCACGTTCGACACGCTGCTGAAGGACTATCCGCAAAGCAGAACCTGGCTCAAGCGCTCTACAGCCGCGGCGAATGCGCGTATCATACCGACAAGAAAGCCGACGCGGTGCAATTCTACAGTCAGGCCCTCGCCAAATCGCCGAACGAGAAACTGGAGCCGGCGATCCTGTATGCCTTGGGTGTCGCCCAGGAAGAACTCAAGCGATGGGAAGCCGCCGGCAAGACCTACGACATTTATCTCAAGAAATACCTCGCCGAGCGCTATGCGAGCGAGATCATCCTGCGCCGGGGAGAAACGCTGTTTGCGACCGGCGAATACAAGGCGGCTGCCGAGTGGTTTGCCGCGGCCGCCGGCCGGTCCGGTTTCGAGTCGGCCGATTATGCCGCCATGCGGCAGGCCGAGGCCCTGGCTCAGCTTGGCAAAAATGCCGAAGCGGGCGATCTTCTGGCCGGAATTTTCGCGAAGTTCCCCAACTCGACGCGGTTTTCCGCGGTGCTGGCAACGGGCCATAAGTTGGCCCGCGAACTGATCCGCGACAAGAAGCCGGCAGAGGCGTTGGCCCTGGTCGAGAAGCTGCTGCCGCGTGCCGCAGGACGGGAAGGGGCGGCCGCGCTGGCCATGGATCGGGCCGATGCCGTAGCTGCTATCCCCGCCCGCCGGGCTGAATCGGTTGCCTTGTATGCGGCCGTTGCCTCCAAGTTCCCCAAGGACCCGCTCGCTCCGCAGGCCCTCTACCTGGCCGGCTACGAGGCGATGACCCAGGGCGATTTTGCCGGCGCGCTGCAATATACCGATGCCTTTCTCGCCGCCTATCCCGCCCACGAATGGGCGCCCGATGTCCGCTACGTGGCGGCCGAAAGCCGGCTGCAACTGGGCAAGTACGACGAGGCGGAAAAGCTGTACGCCGAGTTGCTGCAAAAGAACCCCCAGCATCCGGACGCCGAAAACTGGAAGGTTCGCCAGGGCACGGCCCTCGATTTGCAGAAGAAGTACCCCGAGGTCGTCTCGCTGTTGCAACCGCTGGCCGGCCAGATCAAGAATGCCGATGTCCGGGCCGAGGCCCTGTTCCTCGTCGGCAATGCCCAGGCCGAGCAGAAGCAGTATGCCGAGGCCGTGCCGTCGCTGGAGGCCGCGCTGGCCGCCGCGCCCCGCTGGCGCCAGGCCGACGAGACGTTGTTGCTGCTGGGACAGGCCTATTACCAGCAGAAGAAGCCCGACAAGGCCAAAGAGACGCTGCAGAAACTGATTGCCGATTTTCCCCAAAGCAAGGTCCTCGATCGGGCCCATTTCCGTCTCGGTGAATGCGCGGCGGCGGCCAACGATCCCAAGACGGCCGAGGCCGAGTACCGCCTCGTGGTGAAAAAATCGCCGGCCAGTTCCCTGCTGCCCTATGCCTTGCGAGGGCTGGGCTGGGCTCTATTCGATCAGAAGGAATATGCGACGGCAGAGGATGCATTCAATACGCTGGTCGAGAAATACCCCGATCAGCGGCTGAAATTCCGCAGCCTCTATGCCCGCGGCCTGGCGCGGTTTTATCTAGGCAAGTTCGATGAGGCGGTCGCGGACTTGCAAGCGTTTCTGTCCGCTGGCGGTATCGAATTGGTCGAGAAGTCCGATGCCCGCTACGTGCTGGGCCTCAGCCTCGCCGGCCAGAAGAAGCCGGCGGAAGCGGCGGCCGTGTTCCGAACGCTTTTGAACGAGGATCCCAAGTACGCTGTGGCGGACAAGGTCTATTACGAGTTGGCCTGGGCCTTGAAGTCCGCCGGCAAGGAAAAGGAGTCGGTCGAGGCCTTCGCCGAGTTGATCAAGCAGTGCCCTGAGAGTCCCTATGTGGCCGAGGGCCAGTTCTGCGTGGGCGAAGCCGCCTACAAGGAGGGCAAGTACCAGGCGGCCGCCGCGGCCTACGCGGCGGCGCTGGACAAGGCCGGCAAGAGCGATCTGGGCGAGAAGGCGGCCCACAAGCTCGGCTGGGCCTATTTCCGCCAGGCCGAAAAGGGGTCAGATTTATTTTCTCCGAAAAGCTCTCAGGGTTCGGAGCGGGTCGCGGGAGAAAATGGATCTGACCCCTTTTCAACCGCCCAGCAGGCGTTCACCTATCAGAGGGCCACCTGGCCCAAGGGCCCGCTGGCCGCCGACGCGGCGTTCATGGAGGCGGAGTGCCTCTTCAAGCAGAAGAAATATAGCGACGCCGCAGCGGCCTTCGAGCATGTGAAAGAGACCTCGTCGATAGACTACCAGGTTCTCTCGCTGTTGCACGGCGCCCAGGCCCAGGACGCCCTGGCCCTGGCTATGCTCCGTCCCGATCAGGAGAAGCAGCGCACGGAGACGTGGCAGAAGGGGCTGGCCCTGCTGGAACGCCTGATCAAGGAGAATCCCGAGGCCGCGTATTTGCCCGATGCCTTATACGAGCGCGGTTGGGCCTTGCAGAATCTCGGCCGCTTGGACGACGCCATGGTCGATTATCAACGGGTGCTGGAGAGGCAGGCCAAGAGCAAGGACAAGAGCAATGCCGAGCCTGCCGCCCGGCGCAGTTCATGATCGGCCAGATCCAGTTCCAGCAGAAGAAGTATGCCGACGCGGTCACAAGTTTTTACCTCGTGCTGTACGAATATCCTTATCCGCAGTGGCAGGCCGACGCGGCTTTCGAGGCGGCCAGGTGTTTCGAAGCCCTGCACAAGAGGTCGCAAGCCGTCAAGCAATATCAAGAGTTGATTGAGAAGTTTCCCCAGAGCGACAAGCTATCCGCGGCGAAGTCTCGGCTCGAAGCGCTGCAAAAAGATTGAGCATTTGCATGTCCTACAGTAAGCATCTTATCCACTGGACCGTTGCCGGTCGTTGGATCGCCACGATCGGCATCGGCATAGTCGTGGCCTTGGGCTACGGCCTCTTCCGGCCGGCGGGCACCACGTACGCGTGGTCGGCCCAGGATCGTGCGGTGAAATCGTCAGGGCAAAGTGCATCCGAAAAGGCGTCGGCTGCGGCGGAGGGCGACTCCGCGGTCCCGCCCTCGAAGGCCGATGGCAGTCCGCTGACCGCGGAGGAGATCAAGGCCAAGGCCGCCAACGACGTCGGCGCTATGGAGTTGGAGAAAAATGAGACCGTGCCGGTCAAAGAGGCCGACACGGCGTCGATCCTCCGCGACATCAAGTGGCTCAGCCCGCACATGTGGGCCTTCTATGCCATCTGGTTCGTGTCGATCATTGCCGTCTCGTTTGCCTTCGAGCGTTTGCTGGGACTGCGGCGGAGCAAGATCCTGCCCGGCGATCTGGCTGGCGGCTTGCGGGCCTTGGCCAGCCGCAAGGGCGAGTTCGATCTCCGCCACGCCCAGCGGCTTTGCAAGCAATATCCGTCCTCGATGGCGGTCGTCGTGCGGGCCATGCTGGCCAAGGTGGGCCGCCCGCTTCCCGAGATCGAGCAGGCCATGACCGAGGCCTGCGAGCGCGAGGCCACGCGGCTGTACACCAACGTCCGCGTGCAGAACCTGGCCTTCAACGTCGCGCCCATGTTGGGCCTGGCCGGCACCGTGCATGGCATGATCCTCTGCTTCTACACCACGGCCCACATGCCGCTGGGAGAGAACAAGATGGACGCCCTGGCGACCGGAATTTACGCGGCCTTGATCTGCACGCTGGCTGGCCTGGTCGTGGCCATTCCGGCCGGCATCCTGGCCCACTATTTCGAAGGCCGGATCCTCAAGATGATGCAGAAGGTCGAGGATCTGGCCAGGATTCTCGTGCCGCACCTCGAGCGATTCGAGGGCCGATCGCGGCAGTTGGAGCCGGGTGGCAAGCCGTCGCTCGCCGCCATCGTCGAAATGCCCTGCGATGACGAAGATGATCTCGATGACGACGATGACCCGCTGCCCGCCCCCAAGCCGCGTCGCGTGGAAGGCAGATCGTGAGGGAAGAAAATTCGAAATCCGAAATTCGAAATCGAAACAAATTCGAAATCCAAAATCGGAAATAAATCCGAAACAAATCCAAAACTCCAATGATGAATGATCAAAACGCGATCTGGGACGAAAGCGAACGCCCCGTGGCGCAGTTTTGGTCATTTCTTCTTTCGGATTTTCCGGCTGTTGTTTCGGATTTCGATGTTCGGATTTCGAATTTCCGTCTTTGATGCTTGCGCGAACTGAGTCAGGAGTCTCCCGTGGCCGTGAAGATCAAAAAAGGAAGCGAAATGATGCAGATCCCCGTGGTCCCGCTGGTGGACACAGTGTTCAATCTGCTGATCTTCTTTCTTGTGGCCACCAAGGTCGCTGAGGCCGAGAAAGAACTGCCCATAAAGGCGCCCTATGCGGGAGAGGCCCAGGCGATTACGGTGCGGCCGGCGGAGATGATTATCAACATCGATCAGAAGGGCCATTATTTCATCGGCGACCTGCCGGCCACGTTGCAGAAACTGGACGTCGCTTTGCACAACGCCTGGATCAACAGCCGCGGACGGACGCCGGTCACCTTGCGCCGACGAACGCTGCCCTTGGAAGTTCGTCGTGCAGGTCATCGACTGTTGCAAGAAAAACAAGGTCCGCGACTATCACGTGACCACGAAGAACCCCGCGGCGGAAGGAAAAACGTAGGGAGGAAAAATCCGAAATGCCAAGGATCGAAAGTCGCGGCTCACGAGTTGTTGATTCTCGAGCCTTTCTTGTTTGAATTTTGAATTTGTTTCGAATTTCGACATTCGGATTTCGGATTTCATATTATGGGGGCAAGAACCTCTTCCTTGGAATCGCCCAGCCGGCCGTCCGGAGTTGACGAGCAACTCTGGCCGATCGTCTGCGCGACGATGTTCCTGGTGGGGATCGTGGGCGTCATCATCGCGGCCAACGGCGATTTTGACGATGACCGCCTGCTGTTCAACGGCTACACGCATCTTGCCGGCTTGGGGGTGGCGGCGGCGCTCTTGATCTTCATCGCCTCGCGGCTGAAGGGTGCGGCCCGTCGCACGGCCGAACTGGCCATCCTCTTGAGCCTTGCCTGGCACGCTGCCGCTGGCGTGGGCGCTTTTTACCTCTTCACAAGTCCCTTGGGCCGATCCAACCCGCCTGACGCGATGCGCGATTCCTGGCAGGAATCGGACGACGACGCGCTCCCGCCCGACTATCATTGGGCTCAGGACGACGAGCAGCAGCCCGAGCAGGCCTTCGAAAAAGCCGTGGTCACGAACATTCGCGAGCCAGCCCCGCCGGCGGCCCAACTGCAGTCGCGGGAGGTGGAGCGGGCTACCCCCGCGGCCGAAATCCCTCATGCCCCCGATGTTGATGTCGCGCCGCTGGGCGTGGGCGCGGTATCTGAACCCGGCGGTCCGTTGGAGATCCGCCGCCCGGACGCCGCGAAGTCGGAAGAGGCCAAGCCGCCGGAGGCCCTGGCCATCATCCGGCAAAAGAGCGAAGACCTGCCCTTGCCCAACGTGGAGTCGCCCGTTCCGGCCGCCATGCCCCAGGCGCCCAAGGAACCGCCGATGACTCTTGAGCCTGCCACAATCCAAGCGGAGAAGATGGAGTGGGCGAAGGTGGCCAGGCAGGAGGCCCCGCCGAATAACGCGCCGCCGCGCACGATGACGCGGGTTGAAGTCCAGCCCGGCGAATCGCTGCCCTCGCCGGACATCATCGCCCGGCTGCCTTCGCAGGGCCCGCAGACTCCCAGCACCTCGTTAGGTCCTGAAGCGGCTGAGCGGACTTTGCGGCAGGGTCTTGCGCGAGCCATTCGCGACGAAGCGCCTTTGCCCTCGACCGTCATCCCGGACACGGGACCGCCGGCCCAGCCCTCTGCGGCTGCGGGAAGCTCCCCGCCGAGTCGGCTGGAGGCCGTCTCGACCGTGCCGGTGGAGAAGTCAGACACTTCGCGTGCGCCCCTTGGCGACACGATTGGCTCGGGAGGCAATCAGGATACCAGCCGCGGATCACTGCTTCTGCCCTCGCGACGGGGCGCGACTGAAGGTCGCGGCAAGGCCCAACCCACGATCGACGGCGAGTCGAGCGAGGATCCTGCTGAATTGCGGGCCGGCGCCCCTGGGTCGAATCTCAGCAAAGGCCTGTCCTTGCCGTCGGCGCCGGCCCGCAGGGCGATCGCGTCACAAACTCAGGAGGGCGGTGCAGGCCCCAGTTCCAGCCAGGCGGCCAGGCTGCCGCGGACCCAGTCCGAGATGGGGTTGAATCTTCCCGCCGCGGTGCCCATTGCCGAAAACGCCACCTATTTCGGGACGGGTGGGGCGGCAGCGAACCCGGGAGGAGCAACCCGCACGCTTGATGCCGGCCAGGGCGTTGCGGTGCGGCGATCCGCAGGCGTCGGCACGCTCCGTGACAACGCCCGCAATCTTGCCGCAGGCGACCTGCTTGCCGGCAGCGACCAGTTCGCTCGCGGCAGCGGGACGGCGGCCATTGGCCAAGTGCGCGGCGGTCCGCGCCGCATCGAACAAGGATCTCCCGAGGGCGACGACAACGGCATCGGCGGCATTCCGCGCGCCCGGTCGGAGCTGATCGCTCCGCGTCCCTCGGCAGCTCTTGCCGGAACCCTCTCCGGCACGGCCGACGTGACCAGGGGGCCGATACCGGGCGGCGCGGCGGTTGGTTCAGGGCCGCTTGAACCGAGCGCGGGCCTTGCCGGCATCGCGCGACGGGAGATCGCCAGCCAGGCAGTCGGCCTGCGGCCTTCCAGCCAGATGGAGCCCTCCGAACTCGCCTCGCAGATTGCCGTCGCGTCGCCGCAGCCCTCGGGGCCTGACCTCCGCGGCGGTCGAGGCGGGGGAGAGTTGGATCCAATCCTCTCCGGCGGCGGACCAGGGCTGGGCCGCGGCAACAGCCGGATCGTCGTCAGCGGCCTGGTCCGCGAGCCCATGGAGCCTTTCCGCCGCGGGGCCGTGCATGGCGGTCTGGTCATTGGCGATTCCACGGGCGGCCAACTCACCGAGCCGGCCATCGAAAACGGTCTGGAGTACTTCGCGCGGACTCAATTCAAGGATGGGCACTGGAGTCTTCACGAGTTGCCCGAGGGCTTCCCCGCGGATGCGGCGGAGTTGGGCGCCTTGCACGCCGACACGGCCGCCACGGGCCTAGCCCTCTTGACCTATCTCGGCGCCGGCTATACCGATCAGGATGAGAAATATCGCAGCGTGGTTCGCGGCGGCGTCGAGTGGCTGCTGAAGCACCAGCAACCCGACGGCAATCTCTCCTATCACGATTCCGACGCCACGCATTATTACAGTCAAGGCATTGCCGCGATGGCCCTCTGCGAGGCCTATGGCATGACCCAGGACCGCGACCTCCGCGGGCCGGCCCAGAAAGCGATCGATTTTATCGTCAAATCGCAAGATCCTCTGCGCGGCGGCTGGCGCTATCGGCCGCAGGAAGGGAGCGACACATCGGTCACCGGTTGGCAGCTCATGGCCTTGAAGAGCGCCCAGATGGCCGGCTTGGAAGTGCGTGAGGACACCCTGCGCAAGGTCAGTCATTGGCTCGATCTGGCCCAGGTGCCCAACCGCGGCACCTACGTCTACAATCCTTGGAATGCCGATACCGAGGTCGAGCGGTTGGGCCGTGCCCCCAATCCCACCATGACCGCGCAGGCGATGGTCATGCGGATGTTCCTGGGGCAGGACCGCGACAACGCCTCGTTGGCGCTGGGCGCCGACTACCTCTTGGCGCACTTGCCGGACGTGGGTACGCGGGATGCTCCGCAACGCGACTGCTACTACTGGTATTACGCCACCCAGGCCATGTATCACATGCAAGGCAACTACTGGAAGACCTGGGACGCCCGCGTTGCGCCGCTCTTGCGGGCCGGGCAGATCGATCGCGGACTGCTCAAGGGAAGCTGGAGTTCCCGCGAGCCGGTGCCCGATCGCTGGGCCGGCGAAGGAGGGCGGCACTACGTTACCAGCCTGACCGTGCTGACGCTGGAGTTCCGCTACTGGCACCTGCCGCTATTCCGGGAGTTGCGGAAGGAATAGGGTGTGGCGTGCGGTAATACTGTTCCTATTGCCGCACGTTGCCGATTCGACGAGACCGTCGGAAACCCAAAGCGTCAATCCCATACTGTAATAGGGACACACATTACCTATTTCGTGTTCTATGTCTCCGGAATCACGGCGCCGTGCCTACTGTGGCAATGACTTGTTCCGCTTCCGTGCGATCGAGGCCAAAGCTGGCGAGGAAACTCGCGACCTGGTCCTTCTTCCCTGCAAATACTCTTCGTTCGTGAAGGGCGAAAAACGGCACAGTTGCGCCTCCGAGCATCCCGCGTTCGGGCACGAAGGTGTGCGTGACACGGCCGCGCGGCGTGTAGGTGAGCCAGACTCTTGGCTGATCCTTGCCTCCGCCGAGATTAGATCGCAGAATTTCCACTAAGCCGCCTTCGCTAAGGTACTTGATGACCGAATCCTTGTCTGGGGGAGTTACGCGTTCCAACTCGTCCTCCGGCATCTCAAATGCGTCAGGCTCGTCGGCGTCTCTCGCGATGGCAATACGATAGATGTGCCGGTGATTCCTCCCAAGGGGACCTCTGGCCTCAATGACCTGAGCCAAAACGTCGGCCGTGCCATACTGAAACGACACCCAGTCCCCAACCTTGAAGCGATTCGATGCCTTCTTGGTCGTACTCATTTCCGCTCTCCTTTACCAGGGCGACGCGCCCGTCAGTGTGAGAAGGTGTTGCCGCATCACGTCGTCCATCGCCCCGGCAAGCCGACCGCAGGACACTCTCCATTGCCGGACGGTGGCCAATCGCAAGATAACTCCGCCCAGCCGCGTTGAAGCGAAGTCCTGGTGGGCGATCGCATTCCGCCATTCGTTCAGTAAGTCAAGGTCATTGCTCCAGCCACCCGAGGCGGAGTCGTAGGACCGAAGCTCATTCCAAAAGTCGATGCCGAGCCGCGAAAAATCAGCGCCGAGACTCGCCGGTTGCGCGTTCCCACGATCCAATTGCCGACCCCGTGTGAATTCGGCCCGCACCAAACTCCGCAACGCTGGCGGCGGCGCAAGGACGCCGAGCACGTGGTTTACACACTCCGTATGCAGGTCGCGACAAAAGCCTTGAAACTGGGATGCGAGCAACATCGCAATAGCCCGATTTATCTGTTGAGTTGTATGCCGACGACCACGGGCGGTTCCGCATGAGCGCGAGCGATTTCATCGATTTCCGATGCACGAACCGTTTCCCACTGATGCAGCGATGTCGAAGGCACGATTCGTTTCCTGCGCGGTCGGCAAGCGCGAAAGCAACACTGCGTAACGCCCGTCAGTCGCCGCCTAGGTAGGCTTGACTCGCAATGCCCGCCATGGTGTGATTATACGCCTATGCCTCGAGGCTCACAAGCGACAAGAGTGGGCATATACCTCTGGTGGTTAGATAGCAATACAACTTTCGATGGGATTTCCGCTCAATTTCAGGTTGCGGAAAGCGCTAGGAAATGCATAAAATATCCTTGATGCTAGCAGTGGCACGAAATCGTGCGCCGTGGGCCGCCCGGCCAAAGTGAGGATCTTTCAATGCAGAAATTCGCGCGGATAGGCCCGATCGCCTTCCACCTCCCCGAAACCGTGGAAGACAACGACCAACTCCAGGCCCTCTTTCCCAAGTGGGACATGGAGTTGATCTACCGGAAGACGGGTGTTAGGGCTCGCCATATCGCCGCCGCCGGGGAGACCGCCGCAGACTTGGCCGTGGTCGCCGTGGAGAAGCTCTTTCAGCAGCACGACATCGATCGCCATTCGATCGATTTTCTCTTGCTCTGCACGCAATCGCCCGACTACCCGCTGCCCACCACGGCCTGCCTGCTCCAGGACCGCCTGAAACTGCCGACTTCGATCGGGGCCCTGGATTTCAACCTCGGCTGTTCTGGCTTCGTCTACGGGCTGTCGGTGGCCGACGGCCTGATCCGTCAGCGGCGCCGCCCAGCGGATCCTGCTGGTCACGGCCGAGACCTACTCGAAATACATCCATCCCACCGATCGGTCACTGCGGACGATCTTCGGCGACGCCGCGGCCGCCACGCTGATCGAGGCCGCCGCCGAGCCGTCGCTGGGCGGATTCGTCTTTGGCACCGACGGCAGCGGCGCCGACACGCTGATGGTAGCCGAGGGCGGCCGCGGCCCGCCGCCGCCGCCCTGAAACCCCGCAAGCGCAAGCGCTGGCCCAGCGCCCTGGTGATGGATGGTCCGGAGATCGTCAAGTTCACGCTGGAGGTCGTGCCGGCGATGATCCAGCGGGTGCTCGATCAGTCGAAGTGGACCCGCGACGACGTCGAGTTTTACCTCATGCACCAGGCCACGCAATTCATGCTCGATCATCTTCGCGTGCGGCTCGATCTGCCGGAGGAGAAGATGCCCTTGGCCTTGCAGGAGTACGGCAACACCGTCTCGTCGACGTTGCCCTTGTTGATGCACGACCTACGGGCCGCCGGCCGTTTGCGGCCCGGCACGCAGACCCTACTGGTCGGTTTTGGCGTGGGGCTTTCCTGGGCCGGTTGCAGTTGGACCGAGACCTGGCAGCCGCGAAGTAGTTCTTCAGCGGGCGACGTCACTGAGCAAGTTGGCGTCGAGCGGCCTTTGGCGACTAAAGGTAAGATCTACTCTGATGCCGGGGCCAACGGCAAGCATGCGGCAGATGCGGTCAAAGCGGCTGAAGGCACGTGATGCTCTACGCACCGCGGCTCTCCCGCTCGCGGAGCGCGGCGAACTGGACTTGCAAAGGGCGGGCCTGATCGGGATTGACCATCGCCACGTAGGCGATCATGCCGCCCAGCCAGGAGACGAAGTTCTCGTGACCGCCGCGATTCTGTGCCGCCAGCCCTTCGCTCTTGGCGTGGTGCAAAATGGCCCGCAGCCGGCGGACCAGCTTCCGCGGGGCGGCCGGATGTTGGTTGACCACGATCCCAGTCACCCGCTGGGATGAGTTCTGCCGCAGCACGCGGGTCTTCGTCTCGTTGACGGCAAAGCCCTCGTCCTGGCTGATGTGACGGATCCGCGCCAACAGGTAGCCGACCTTTCCTGCAGCCTCGCCGCTGGCCGAGAACGTGGCATCGTCGGCATAGCGGGTGTAGTTCCAACCGAGTTTGGCGGCCAGCCCGGCGAGCCGCATATCGAGCTTCCGCGCGGCGCGATTGCTCAGCGCGGGACTGGTGCAGGCCCCTTGGGGCAGGGCCCGCGGACCGGTCGCCACGTGATAGGTGACGCCGACATACTCGACCGTCTTCCGCGGCGATTCCGTACACAACAGCGCCAATATGGCGGCCACGGCAGGCGAGTAGCCCAGTCCGCGGAACATGCCCGCTACGCGTGGAAAGGTGATCGAAGGGAAGAAATCCTTGAGGTCGGTATTGACCAGCACGTCGCGGCCCGCGTGGCCGGCCGCGTTGGTCACCGTGCTGCGGCCTCGCGTGAAACCGTGGGCTGCGCCATGTACGGGCAGCTTGTCGAGGATATTGTCGAAGATCCACTCCTGGCAGTGCCGCAAGGTCTTGTGCGGCGCGGCCAGTTCCCGCGTGCCGCCGCTCTTCTTCGGCACGCTAAAGCGGACGTAATGCGTGCGCGTGGCCGCTTCATTATGATACGCGAGCCAGCGGAGTTGCGGAATGGAAATGCCCAGGGCCGCGGCCAGGTCGGCCGGCGCGGCCAGCACGGGGAGCATGTATTGCTGGAGTTTTTCGATGTTCGCCCGCCGGTCGGCCAGTCCCCGCGAGACGCCGCGGCCCAGGAAAACGATATCGGTCTGCTTGCGGCGGGCGACGCCTTCGGCATGCAAGCGCTTCCGCTGGGCGGCTTCCTCCTTCTTTTGCTGCTTGAGGGCCTCGTACTCCGCCTGCGTGCGTTTCACGGCGGCATCGGCCGCGAGTGTGGCGTGTACGATATTCGGGCCGGACCTGGTCCATCTCGGCGCCGACCTTGTGGATGTGCTCCAGTTCCTCGGGTGTGAGCAGGCCGTGCGTGACCATGGCCCGATCGATGAGATTGGTCCGCGTGTCCTGCTCCGGCGGAATCAGGTCGCGACGGCCGAACCAGGGATTTGACCATAGGGGACGGCCGATCGCCTTGGCCGTGGCGATCATCTCTTCACGTGTGATAGGCGCGTATTTCGTGTTCTCCAGTCCAGCCAAGGAAGAGGAGGAACGTTGGGTCCACGGACGCTGGGGCGGGGGCGGCGGCGGTGCGGGGCGGCGAGGCGGTGCAGGCACCGTGCCAATCCGCTGCCGTAGTTCCTGGTCGGCTGCCGCCCGATCGATGGGATGCCGCACAACGTGGCCGGCATCGTGCCAATCGACTCCGCAAACGAAGCACTGCTGGGAGCCTGCGGTCCGCAACGGCACGCCGCAGTAGGGGCAGAGACCTGCGACGACGTTGGCACGCCGTACAGGCTCCGCCTGGCCTCCCGCCTGCCCGCCGAGAGTGCGTTTTACCCAATCAAAGAGTCCCATAAGTGCGTCAGGCTTTCCGGCCTGACCTGCCGAGTTGTCAGGCTCGGGCACCATGTACCCATGGTCGGCCTGACGTACGTGGTTCTTAGAATATATCTCAAAAGTCATCTTGCCGTCCGCGGCGGGATCGGGTAAAAGCCGCCTCCTGACAAGCACACAGGAGGACCAAGGATGGCTAAACGACGTGGTAGGCGTAGGTGCGGGCGAGTGGCGCTGGGCGTAATTTGGGAAGTCCCCGACGAATTATGGGAACGAATCGAACCAATCTTGAAGGAGTACTGGCCGGCGAAAGCCACCGGACGCAGGACCGCCAATTGGCGGCAGATCCTCAACGGCATCATCTTTCGCATGCGATCGGGCTGCCAATGGAACCAACTGCCCAAGCAGTTTGGCGACGACAGCACGGTACATCGTTGGTTCCAGCGGTGGAACAAGAACGGCGTGATGGAGAAAATTTGGGCCACCCTGGTGGAGGAATGCGAGGACTTGGGCGGAGTAAGCTGGGAGTGGCAAGCTGCCGATGGCGCCATGGCCAAGGCGCGCTTTGGGGGAAAAAAACGGGCCGAAACCCCACAGATCGCGGCAAGCCGGGCACGAAACGTAGCGTGATCGTTGAGGAAAACGGCGGTCCGCTGGGCGTGGTGATCGACGGTGCGAACGTCCACGATACGAAATTGCTGGACGCCACCATTGAAGCGATCGTCGTGGATCGTCCGGAACCGACGAAGGAGAATCCCCAGAACCTTTGCCTGGACAAAGGATACGATAACCCCACGGGACATGAGGCGGCAGAAAAACACGGCTACACGCCACACATTCGGCCAATCGGCGAAGAAAAAGCGGTTCGTACCGGAAAGAACAAACACAAACCGCGCCGGTGGGTCGTCGAGCGCACACTTGGTTGGCTTTCCAAGTGCCGTGCGATCCTCGTCCGTTACGACAAGAACGACTTCAACTACCTTGGCCTGATTCAATTCGCCTGCTCCCTGTTGTGGTACCGCCGCGTCCATTGCCTGACTAGCCCGTAACCGCTTTTGAGATATATTCTTAGTTCTTAGCGAGAAGCACCGCCAGGGGCGGCCGGCCTTCTGACTTCGTGCCGCGGACCAAGGTCGTTCACCAAGGCACCGGACGGAGGTATCCGTGGGGTAAGCCTCGGCTTGTCATGGCCCCGCGGATACCTCCGTCCGGTGCCAAACGAACAACGGCCTTGGGTACGTGTGGGGAGCCAACGTCAACCACGGCGGAACGCCGTAGCAAGATGGTCTCAGAAGGCCGGCACGCCCACTGGCGGTGGTTCTCGGTATCCGTAAGACGGATTGCCAATCCGTCCTACCCTGTTCTCCTTTTCAATTCGCTGCCCAACGGCGGAGGCGATTATACCACGCGTCCGTCGATGGGTCACTGTCCTCAGTACCCTGCAACGCAACTTGCCGCAAGGCCAACAAATGGCGGCAGGGCCCCATGCGGATGCCCGCCTTGTGATGGTGACTGCAAACGCACTTGCCTCGGCGGATCATGCCGTCGGCGTCGACGAGCAACTCGACCGGCTTGCCCTCGGCCTTGCCGGTATAGATTTTCCCGCCGCGAGGCGCCTCTTGCCGCGACTCGATGTTGACCCGGCCGCGGACCACGATCTGCCGCGACGCGGCCAGCTCGGCATTCTCCGGGCCGACCTCTGCGTCGCCGACAACCATCGGCATAACCTGTCGCCAGCGATAAAGGCCGGCCGTCAGGTCGTAGATCACTTGCCCCGTATGAGCCAGGTGGTTTAGGGCCGCGGCACAGGCGGCCGGCTCCGCAGCCACGCGGGCCTGGATCTGATCGAGCGACGCCGCTCGGGAAGCGTGCAGCCCGCCGGCCACTTGCGCTATCAGTTCCCGCGATGGACTGGCCGGCGGGGCCAGTAGGTCCAGAGCCGAGCCGCGGGTCCAGTCGTTGGTCGTCCAGCCGGACAGCCCTAGCGTGAGCCGCATTTCGCCCATCCGCGCCACCCAGAAGCTGGGAAAACCCGTGCCCAAGAGATAGACGTCAAACCGCTCGACCAGCGGCAAGAGCCGCGCCAGGACCAACAGCCGCCGCGTGCCCCATATACGGATCGGCTCGCACGAGGGCCCGTCGTACTGCGTGCCGTGCGACACGATCCGCTGCTCCCATGGCTCCAGCACCAGCGCGGGCGGCTGGTCGGGCAGCAGTTCGAAGCGCATGGCGCGCGGGCTGGTCCGCGGCCGGTGCCGTTTCATCCACGCCAGGACCGAATAGACCGCGTCGCGCGAAAGCGAGACCCGCCGCATCGGCAGCCCCATCGCCGCTTGGATCTGCATGAAACCGCGGAGCCATCCTGCGGGCAGGTCGATCTTCTCTTCGCGATAGCCCTGCGTGCCTTGCGTGGCCACGTCGAACCCCGCCGGGTCGACGCGGAACCGCGTCTCGCGGTAAGAGCGGAGCGACTGGAAGTTCTCGTAAAGCTGCCAGGAATAATCGACGTTCGTGGTGCCCGGCCGCATCTCGGCCGAGCGGTCGAAACCGCCCTGGCGATCGACGGTCAGGCAGCCGTAGCTCGACTCGTCGGCGGAAAAACACTCGAAAAAGACGACGTCCTCATCGACCGTAATCACGGGATCGCAAGGCACCAGCACTCGCCACAGCTCCGGGTCGTTCCGCCGCAAATAGTCCGAGTAGGTCAGTCGGGCCTTCCAATAACGGGTGCGGCAACGCTCGAATTCCTTTTCCAGGTCAGGCGGGACGTTGCCGCGCTTCTGCAAAATCTCTTCCTTGGCCCGCTTGAGTTCCTCGCGGCGGAGCGTCGCCAACTTGATCTGCTGTTGCTTCTTCCATTCCTGGTAGGCGGTTTTGTCGCGGGGCTTGAAGCGGAGGTCGTTGATGACCACGTCGTGCAGGGCCGAGATCGCCTCGCGGAAGCGCAGGGGATGGCACAACGCCGCATCGAAGGCGACCGGATTGCGCGACAGGTTCGGCGCGAAGCTCAACGTCTGGCCCGAGCCGGCACTAAGCAACTGGCTGCGGCCATAGTAGGCCATTTTAAGGTTCATGCGACCTCCCGTAGGGTGTGGTCAAGCGCAGCGCAGACCCACTGCAAAACGTGCAGCTTCCCGGTAGCGTTCATGCGACCTCCCAGTGAAGTTCGGGCAACTGCTGTCGGACCAAAGGGCCAAGCTCCGGGCGGGCCTCCACGGCGGCCACGACGGCCGCAAGTCCCGCGCGGAACTCGGCCCCGCGGACCGATCGCACGGCAACCACGAGCACCGGGAGCAGTTTCTCAGCCTGGGCTGGATCATCGACCAGTTTGCGGGCGACCTGCTGCGTGGCCTTGATTTTCTGCCGCCCTCCGCGATGCACTCCCAGCAGCACCGAACACCAGACCGGCGCCAGATCGTCGGCTCCCGCACCCGGCAGCGTCGCGCGACGGGAGATCTCATCAATCAGCGGCAGCCGCAGGTCATCGTAGGGCGTTTCCAGCAGACGGCACCAGAGTCCCGCGTCGGCATAGCCGGGCGATCGCTTACCGGCCGATTCCGCCACGAGCCACTGCCAGGCCGCTTGCCGTGCTTCGGCCGAATGGCTATCGAAGAACCGCAACAGGTTATCGCGGTCGTAGGTCTCGGCCGTGCCGATCGATTGCAAGGCCCAAGTGGCCAACTCGCCGGCCGTGGCCGCACAGCGGGCATCGGCCACGCCTGCCAGCGCGCGACGGTCTTCCGCCGAGGCGATCGACCGGGCCTTGAGCAGCGTCAGGCCCAAGCGGGCCACCGGCACGGCGCGGAGCAGGCCAGACGGAGGCAGTCGCCCAGCGAGAACCGGTCGGCGGCCACGTGCGCTTGCATCGCGCGGCATATAGCCTCCAGGGCCAGCAAGTTCTGTGTTGCCAGGAGTTTGAACCACGTGGCGATCGGCAGGCGGCTCGTGGCGGGCGAGGCCTCAAGCAAGCCAGCGGCGAACTGCTGCACTTCGTCGTCGGCATGTTCCAGGAGCGCGAAGAGGTCTTCCACGGGGACCTCGGCCAGCCGCGCAGCATGTTCCTGCCGCAGGAGTTCCATCGCCCACAGCCGCACCAGCCGCGAGCGGGCCTGGCGGATCAGCGTGAACAGCGTCTTGGCGGCCTCCGGGCTTTGCCACAGGGTAAGGAACCGCGGCGCGGGCGTCAAATCGCCGATCGACCGGCCATCTTTGAGTCGGATCTGCGACGACGTGAACTCCAAGGCCGCGTGCCCGTGAAAGCAGGCATGGACCAGGCCCCAGGTGTCGAGGATGTTTTCGCCGCGGGCGAGATCTTCGTCCTGATACTGCATTAACGCCCGGGCAATTGCCGGAACATAGCGCTCGGGGTGCTGGTAGCCGAGCTTGCGAAAGTAGCGCCAGGCGCGGCGGCGGAGGTAGGCCCGCGTGCGATGCGTGAAGAGCCGGCCGTTGCGGGGAATCGACGCCGGCGCGGTGTACTCCGCGTACTCCCGGCCGTTCCAGCCGCGACGTTTGATTGTGAGTTCCCGCGGCAGCACGTCGCGGGGCGTGACGAGTTTTCTTCCGTCCAGATCTCCCTCGCCCGCCAGTCGTAGCGCTGCCGGGTCCTGCGAACGCGGCGGATCAAAACGTCGAGGGCCACGAGCATTGCGGCCATGATCTCGTCGTCGCCCTGCGCTTCGGCATGTTTGAACCAGCGTTTGACGACCACGTTGTGGCCGACGCTGTCCAGCGGCTCGGCCAGATAGGCCAGGATTTGTGCCCTGGCGAAGGGGCGGACATCGCGTTTCCAGCGATCGACGAAACCGGCCAGGGCCTTGGGATACCGGACCGCGCGGATGGCTTGCAGAAAGCGAGGATCTTCGGCGCCGAAGTACTCTTCGGCCAAGAGCAACGAGCCCGACCCTTGGGATGGCGACTGGGACATTCCACACCTTCGCATGCTGCCAAGCTGGACGAGAGCCGATTTTATATCCGGGCAGGGCGGCCGTCAAGGAACTGCTGGCAGAAAAGTACTGAGTTCTTAGCACTTAGTACTCAGTACTCAGTACTCAGTACTGAGTACTGAGCCCTCGGTCCCATTCCAGGCGGCCGAACTGATTCCTGCTGGGACTCGCAAATTCAGCCCGCCTTGCCTAAATGTCCTGGCCTACCAAATCCCCATTGACCCGCGCGTCTTTCCCTGGGTATCTTTCGACGATTTTCTCCAGCGGCTGCTTTCTAAGCCAGGCAGCACGCGCTCCTCGCGCTACCGACCCGAAGTGGAAACGATTGCAAGAACGATGACGCGCCATGCCCAACCGCCTTTTACCGTAGGGTGGGTGGAGCACGAAGACCCTGCGCAAACGGTGCGTTACGCGAACCGGTCTAGAACAAGTCTAGGTCTTTTCGTAGGTTCGACTCCGTGCGTAACCCACCGTTTTTGCGCGGTTCGCTTCACGCACCCTACGAGTTGGAGAGAAATCTAGGGCAACGTCTGCACCTTGCAATCGTCTTCCTGCTGGTCGGCCTGGTCCTCTCCGGCTGCGCGTCGCCGCAATGGGTCACGTTTCGCGGCGTTCCCCGCAATCCGCTGGGCGATGAATTGCAGTTCACTTCGCGGAACGGGCCGCAGCCGACGCCGCGGACGATGCAACTTCTGCGGGTCTATAATCTGACCGATGCCCTGCAAGGAGACTCGCGCGATCTGCTGGAGAATTTGCAGCACATCAGCTGAGCAGGAACCGTCGGCCGACAAGGTCTACGCGATGTCGGAATTGGCCTACCTTTCGGCCCGCAAGATCGAGAAGCAGGACAAGGCCAAGGCGCTCGATCTGTACGGAGCGGCGGTGCTGCACGCCTACGCGTTTCTTTTCGACGACCGGCTGGCGGCCACGCGAAACTGCTACGACCCGCAGTTCCGCGGGGCATGCGAACTCTACAACGGCGCACTGGAAGCGGCCTTGCGGCTGAGCTGCGATCGCGGCGAGCTGCGGCCAGGCACGACCAAGACCATCCACACGTCGGCCGGCACGTGGGACATCCAGTGCGTGCTCCGCGGCGGCGTCTGGCGGCCGGACGACTTCGACCACTTCGAGTTCGTCTCCGACTACGAGATGAAGGGGCTCAAAAACCAGTATCAAACCCACGGCCTGGGCGTGCCGCTGATCGTCGTCCGCCGCAGCTACCAGGGCGAGCCCGACGCGGCCCGCTACTATCCGCCAAGCTTGAGCTTCCCGGTCACCGCCTTCCTGCGGCCGTCTCGGCGGCCCGAACCAGGCGGGCCGCAACCAAGGGCTCTTGGAACTCTGCGATCCGCTGGAGATCAGCGACACCCGCGTGGGTCGGCTCGTCGTGCCGCTGGAAAGCGACCTCACGACGCCGCTGGCCTACTTCCTCTCCAAGGTGCCGATGGAGTCGCTGGCCACGGCCGGCCTCCTCCAGCCCGAGCAACTCCTGATCCGCGCAGGGCGATCAGCAGACGATGATCAGGGGCTGTACATGGTGCAGCCCTACGAGCCGGGCAAGATCCCCGTCGTCTTCATCCACGGGCTGTGGTCGAGCCCGATGACCTGGATGGAGATGTTCAACGACCTGCGGAGCTCGCCCGACATCCGCCGCCATTACCAGTTCTGGTTCTATCTCTATCCGACCGGCCAGCCGTTCTGGGTCAGCGCGGCGCAGTTCCGCCGCGACCTGGCCGAGATGCGGCAGGTGCTCGACCCGCAGCATCGCGAGCCGGCCCTGGACCAGATGGTGCTGGTCGGGCCACAGCATGGGAGGGCTGGTCGCGCGGCTGCAGACCCTGGAGAGCGGGGAGGACTATTGGAAGCTGGCCAGCCGGATTCCCTGGGGCCAGGTCAAGGCCGACCCCGAGGTGCGGGAGAAACTGGGCGAGACGTTCTATTTCCATCCCAATCCGTCGATCCGCCGCGTGGTGACCATCGCCACGCCGTTTGGCGGCAGCAACTTCTCCAACCAGACGACGCAGTATCTGCTGGGCAAGCTGATCCGCCTGCCCGCGACACTCGTCAACGCGCAGCAGGCAGCTTTTCCGCGACAATCCCGAGATGGACTGTTTCCGGAGTCGGTGCTGAAGATCGAGAACAGCATCGACGCACTTGTCGCCGCGTCGCCGATGTGCTGGCCGTGATGCAGGCCAGCCCGCGGGCGCCGTGGGTCAGGTACAACAACATCATCGGCGAGATGCCGCCGTCACTGGTGGCTGAGCACACGCTGGGCGATCAGACCGACGGCGTGGTGAGCGTCGCCAGTGCCCGCACGCCCGACGCCGAGCCGGCGGTGGTCGGTGCCGCGAGATTCACATGACGGTGCATTGCCATCCGCTGGCGGTGATGGAAGTCCGGCGAATCTTGCAGGAGCATCTCGACGAGCTGCGGGCATCCCGTGGTGGGGCTGCGGCTTGCGCCGCCGCCGACGGTGCGGTGATGGCTTCCGGCTTTCAATTCGGAGTGCGGCAAGTTAATCAACCACCCGCCACAATCTCAAGTAGGTCCTTTCTGCCGGAAAGGACTAATGCGTGATGATCCAGTGGAAGGCCCGCAGTTTCCAGTGACGCGGGGCAAAATAGTCCTTCCCGGCAGGAAGGACCTACTGGCTGGCGATTTGACATCCTGGCGGGTGGTTGAATTTATTGCCGCTTTCGATTTTGAATTAGAGACAAGCACATGTCACGTATCGAAAGGCAGATTGAAAAGGCCGGATTGCCGACAGGAGGCACGATCCCGTTTCAGCCGAAACTCGCAAAAAACAAGAAGGGGGGCGCAGATTATCAAAAAGGACACAGTGACGCATGGCCCCAAGGCGGGGAAGAGGGGCTACGTTGATACCTTGGGAAGGATCTGGATCAAAGACAGGGCGCACGCGGGCGATCCCGATCACTGGGATGTCCAGGAAGACGGCGGCAGGACGTATATTCGCGTCGACGGGAACGGCAACTTGCTGGCCTAGCCGAAAAGAGCGGCCCATACTAGAATAGAAGGGGAGAGAACCTATGGCCACGATTCAGAAACTTCGCACGCCGAGCAAAACCCAAGAGGGAACCTTCGGGCTGCTCGCCGTCGGCTCAAGCGGTGCATGGCAAATTGACATTGACGAAGCTCTGTCCGGTGCAGCGCGATGGTGGATGCAAATTGAAGGGCCGTCCGTGAGCATTCGTTTCGAGATCTCCTCACTGGGCGTCGTCGGTACGATTGCCCGGTTCCTCGCAAGACACTCGCCGAAAAAGAAGCGGCCATCCAACGGTTCGCTGAAACAAGGCGGCTCTCTTGTCCTTGGCGGAGACAATCGCATCCCCGTGAGTCTTGTGAAGGACGACGAGTACGACGGTCGTTTCTTTCTTGTGGTCGGTCCCACCGACGGTTTGACGGCACGATTCGTCTTGGCTGGCACGGAGGTGCTGGAGATTGCTGAGGCATTGCGGCAAGTTAAGGAGGATTTTGACGACAACGCATAGGATTTCGGGCGAGATAATTTTCCTTTTCAATGCCACCGGCTTGTCCGGTGGATTCTTACGCTCGTTGCTACACACGGGGATGTCCGGCGCCACATCGCCCCCCGCTCCCCAGCAACGGCTACGCCGTCGCTGGGGAGCGGGGGGCGAAAAGTGTGAGGGGGCGTGTCGTTGTAGCTAGGAGCGTGAGCCTCCACCGCACCCAGAGGGTACCCGGCCGGTGGCATCCAACATCCGGACTCTCAACGCGCCGCGGTCGATCGATCCACTTCTGCGAAGGGAATGGGGATTCCTGTCGCGCGGCTATAGAGAACGTCCGGACAAAGATCGACGCCGTTGGGCCACTGGATCGTTCCGGCTTCCTCGTTAACGGAGACCTGCTGGAAGAACGCGCGATCCCCCAGGGGCTCCATCACGCCCCCGCTGCCGATCAGCCAGCCCTCTAGGTCAACGATTCCAATTGCCCCGTCGTCAAAAGTCAGTTCCAATCGATAGCCGTCAAGTGGCCAGACGGAAAGAACGCGGGGAGACCGCTTCGGCCAGCGGTTCTGTGGATTTTCTGCGTTCATGGCAAACCCTCGATCCACTTCCGTGCTTCAGGCTGGCCCCTGGATTGAGAACCTGCCTTCGTATCCCTTTTCCGGCGTACCATCGACAAGCTCGAAAATGAGTTGGCAAATTCGCATTCCCACTTCAAGTCTTATGTCCAATGGACCCACGTTCCACATCTCCAGTTGCAGGGGACTGCCGGGATAGGCGATTTCGTCTTTCTTGTAACCGAAGCCGGCATGGATCGTTGGAGCGGTGACGTGAACGCCGATTCCCAGCCGAGCGAGGCTGCTCTTGCCCTCGACGCGGGCCGCCAAGCGCGAGCGATGCAGAAGTTGAATCTTCTCCTGAGTCCAGCCGAGCAGAAATGACTGCGACTTGAATACGTAGCCATCGTCGGGAATCTCGATGCGATGACTGTAATCCTCCCGCACGGTATCAAAGTTATAGTCGGGATGCGCAGGGCACACACTGCGCCTGCGCCGGCTTCGTCAGGACGCCGCCAGTAGACCAATTCTCTTGCCAATCGTAGATCAACCGCTGTCGAGGACCACGCCTCGGCAGCAGGAAGCGGAGTGAACTTCAAGGCATCACGAGCAAGTGCGGCACGGATCTCGCGGTCCGATAGAATCATGCAAAAGCCTCGATTGGTTCATCAAGCTGTTCTTCCTTCACCCAGACCCGATTGACTCCCGTCTCCGCCTCATGCGGCAGCTCGATAAGGACAGCGTTTTTCTTGGGGGAGACGTGGACCACGCCAATGGGCAAGTAGGCATGCCCCGCTTGCGCGGCGAGGAAATCTCGCTCGACTCTAATGAAATGGGTGCGACCGTAGTAATCCGTGAAGCTCGCGACCGCTTCGGATGGGCGCAGTCCATCGGTTATCTTATCGCAGCGAATCTTTGCCATGACCAAACTCCTTTGCATCGTAAGAAACGTAGGAGCATCAGAGGCTCCCTTCTTCCATGATGCGAAGAATATAGTCGCCGGACAAGCGTCTGACAAGGGGGGTGTTATTTCAAACGCTTTTCAAACATGGTAGGATGCGCCTTATCCGGCTGAAACGTCTTGCGGAAGAGCCTCTCGCCGGTTGCGATCGCTCTCCGCGCGAACCAAAAGGAACTCCGATGACAAAATCAGAATTTATCGCCAGTCCGAACGGCCCGTTTGTCCTTTTCTCAATGGGGCTTCGTGGTTTTGAGGGAGAATGCGATCGTCGCATACTTGCGACCGCTAAGCTGGAGTATCCCTACGTTTATGAGATTAGGAAGAAATAGTCGGTTACTTTTTACTTTTGGCCGATGAAAGTGGAAGCAGGCATCCGCACTCCACAGTCACGCCGCCCGTTTCCCGGTTCCCCGTCCCGGCAGCGCGAAGAGCCCGAAAAGCTCGTCGTGCGTCAGGCCCAGCTTGCCGGGGCCTTCCGCGCCGGAGAAGATGGTGTCGAAGAGTTCGCGCTTCTCTTGCAAGATGTGGTCGATCCGCTCTTCGATCGTGTCCAGCGCGAGGAAGCGCGTGACCGTCGTCGGGCCGCTGGCGCCGATGCGATGCGCCCGGTTGATGGCCTGGTCCTCGACGGCCGGGTTCCACCAGCGGTCGAAGAGGAAAACGTAGTTGGCGAACTGCAGGTTCAAGCCCACCGCGCCGGCCCCATAGCTCATCAGGATCACGTGGGCGGAAGGGTCGTCGCGGAAGCGGCAGATCACGCCGTCGCGGCGCGACGAGGGAATCTGGCCGTGATACTCCAGCGGCCCGAACCGCCACAGGGCCTTCGAAAGCCGCTGGATCGTGCCCACCCACTGGCTGAAAACGATCGCCTTCCGCCCGCTGCCGGCGACCTCCTCCAGGTCGGCCTCCAGCCGCTCCAGCTTCGAACTGGCCCCCGTGGCGGTGTCGAAGTTGCAGATCTGCTTCAGCCGCAGCACGAGCTCGAAGACGTGCTGGATCGTCGCACCCTCGCCCATCTCGGTGAGGCGGACAATGCCTTCTTCTTCGGCCAGGCGGTAGGTCTCGCGCTGTTCCGGCGAGAGTTCCAACTCGGCGTCGCGGAACATCTTGGGCGGTAACTCCGTGAGCACCTGCTCTTTCGTCCGCCGCAGGACGTAGTCGCTGACCGTGCGGCCCATCTTCCGCGGCTTCAACTCGGGCGAAAGGAAGCCCGGCGCAAGGAACTCGAAGATGCCGACCAGGTCCTCGGCGCTGTTCTCCACGGGCGTGCCCGTAAGGGCCCAACTCCGCCGCCGCGACAGGCCGCGGACGACCTCGCTGGTCGTGCTGCCGCGGTTCTTGATCCGCTGCGATTCGTCGAGCACGACAAGGTCGAACGGGATCGGCCGGCCGTCTTCGCGCCCTTCGAGGATCTCGCGGTCGCGGATCACGACTTCGTAGTTGGCGATCCGCACGGGCACTTCGGCCAGTCGCCATTGCCAGGCCCGACGGGCCTGATCGCCCTCGATCGCCAAGGCCGGCACCTCAGGCGCCCAGAGCTGAAACTCCCGCTGCCAGTTCGTCACCAAGGGCTTGGGGCAGACCATCAGCACGCTGCGGATCTCGCCGCGACAAAGCAGGAGGCGGATGGCCGTGATCGCCTGCATGCTCTTGCCCAGCCCCATTTCGTCGGCCAGGATCGCCGCATGCCGCGGATAGAGGAAGGCCACCCCTTCGTACTGGAACGGAAACGGCTGGAAAGGCATCGTCAGCGCGCGATCGGCCAACAGCGACTCCAAGGGCGGCTGCAAGAGATAGTTCAGGCGGTCTTCCAGCTTGATCACGTCCTCCGGCGGACGGATCCGCGTGACCTTGCGCTCGAACGCACCGCTGGCGGCTGGAACCTGTCCCGAGGATGCGGCACTCGCCGGCAGGCCAGTGTGCGGCTTTTCGCTAGGCTCCGGAAAGAGAAAGCTCCGCACGCGAATCGGCGCGCGGCGAATGGGAATCTGGATCGCCTTGGGTGCCGTCGCTTGGAGCGTCACCGTCGTGACCTCGACCGTCATGGGGCGTTCCAGGGCGCGGTTCCAGCCGGTGATGACGGGCTCCGCCGCGAATTGAAAGTCGCTGGAAAACACTGCGGGCGGCGGCGCGGGCTGCCAATGGAGACTCCCCTCGCTCGCGTGGCTGTTTACCCTAAGTCCTGACGGCATACTGCCCTCACCCTAACCCTCTCCCGGTGGGCGAGGGGACCAGATTCGTTCATCGCGCGTGCCTGTTGGGCTTCTTCAATCGCCTCGCGAATCCGCGTGAAAGGTTCCCACAGGTCCAACGACGCCGCGGCCTCGCCCAGCCGCTCGGCTAGCCACTTGCGATCATCGCCCTTGGGCTGCGAGAGGGCCAATCGATTCCGGCCCAGTTCGAAGGTGATCAACCTCGGTCCATGTCCATGCGGTTCATCAACCCGCACCGATAGGATAGGTTTGCAACCTGTCTCTACTGGAATAGGTTTGCAACCTGTCTCTGCATCGCTGGCCTGCGACTCCCGGTCAGGTTCCTGCAACGCCCCGGGCGGCAGCACCAACGCGACGGGCACGTCGACCAGATCGCGCAAAGACAGCACCGGCTCGCAATCCGTGCAAACAACCAAAGGGGCGGTCTTGGCATGCCCCAACAGCGTGGAACCAATCTGCTCGCCGTACAGGAACGACTCCAGCGTTGGACCGTACAGGATCTGTTGGGCCCGGTTCGGCTTGATCGGCGCCGTGCAGTGGAACTCCAGCGGCCGCCCGGCCAGATTCAATACGAGATAGCCGCCAAATAATCCATGTTGCGGGTGCTCGATCACCGTCAGAAAACCGATGGCGGGCTTCGCGGGCTTTGCGGGCTTCGATTGGTTCTTGCCTGACTCCACGCAAATTCCTCCTAGCAGCACGGCCTGTCCAAATCACCCAGATTTTCACCCATCCGACGCCTGGAGACGCTTTCTCCGCCGATGCTGAATCGGGCGAATCGGAGAAGCAACTTTAACACGTCTCGCACATTGAACGACTCGGCAGAACTTGGGCGAAACTCAGGTCATTCGACGTGGAGCGAGCGGAAGGAATGGGCGGCGAAGATCGTCGTAAGACTTGCGCCACCGGGACATGTTCGCCGGCCGAGGCTGATGCGACAAGAAAAGGGCGTTACAATCTCGCAGGGCCTACCCAATGTTAAGGCTCGTTTTCCAAGAATTCTCGGACAGGTCCTCGACAACATTTTCACTTTCTGTTTATACTGGAAGTGAAAGGAAACGATCGCATGACTCAAGATCCATCTCGCGGCCGGCCGCCGCTGTTCAGTCAAATCGACGTGGCCCAGCCGTCTTACCACCCGCCGGTAGTACAAACGCGTTCCAATGACTCGGAAGTCAACGCCTTGTTGCGGCAGCTTCTAGCGGGCCAGGACCGTCAAAATGAGTTGCTCGAGGAGTTGATTGGCCAGATCAGTTCGAACCATCGCCAGAGGGCACAAGAACTAGGCCAGTGGAAGCAGGCCAATCCTCGTTTGGCGCGGAGTTGCCGGGCGGCGGCCGAGGCCTTGGGCAAGGTCCAGACCGAGTTCCTCGATAGCCTTACCCGCGAGATCGGCGACAATTTCGAAAACCTCATGGAAGGCGAGTTCATGCTCAATGAGTTCGTCGATCGTTTTGGCCCTCGGATGGCTCATCTCAACGGGATCTTGCAGGTCCTTTCGCAACTCAGCGCCACGCCGAATCCGGCCGGCGCGCCCAACACGCCATAGCCATTGGCAAGTTCGGCAAAACCTACCGCTCATAAACGGCTAATTTTCCCCTAACATTCCCCCCGTACAATAGTCCGACCGCTCGTAGCGGTGCGCAGGGCAAACCAGGGTTGGGGAACGGGGAATTCGGCCATGATGGACGAGCACGTCACGTTGCTGGACGATCGATTCGTCGATGGTCCCGTGGGAACGCCGGAAGCCGATGCCGCCGAGTCTCGGTCAATGGGAGCGACGCTGGCGAGCGTCGAACAATACGACTTCCGCGTTTCGCCCCAGACGCCTGCCAGTGTGATGTATGCCGAGTTCCAGCGCGACCCGCTGCTCCCCGGCGGCATCGTCGCCGATGGCGAGACGGTCGTAGGGCTGCTCTCGCGCCAGAGGTTCTTTCAGCAACTCAGCCATCGATTTGGGGCCTCCTTGTTCTCTGGACGCACCGGTGCAGAAGATTCTTGCGACGGCGCCTGGCGGCTATCTGGCGCTGGCTGAAGGGATGAGCATCCACCAGGCCGCAGGGCGTTGCCTGGCCCGGCCGCGCAACCTGGTCTTCGAGCCGATCCTGGTGGTCCGACGCGATGGACCGCCGCGACTCTTGGGCATGCATGAATTGCTCCTGGCGCAATCGCACCAGTTGACGCTGGCCCACGATACGATCCAGGGGCAAATCGAGGCCGTCGAGGCCGCCAGCCGGGCCAAGAGCAACTTCCTGGCCAATATGAGCCACGAAATCCGCACGCCCTTGAACGCCATCGTGGGCATGACGGAACTCCTGCTGGACAGCAGTCTCGCGCCGCGGCAGCGGGAGTATGCCGGCACGGTGATCGATTCGTGCGAGAACTTGTTGGCGATCATCAACGACGTGCTCGACTTTTCCAAGATCGAGTCGGGCCGCTTCCAACTGGAGCGACTCCGCTTCGACCTCCGCGAACATCTGGGCGACACGTTGAAGGGCCTGGCGGTGCGGGCCTGCCGGCAGGGGATCGAACTGGCCCTCCGCTGTGCGGCCGACCTCCCGCGCGAGATCGTCGGCGACCCCGTGCGCCTGCGCCAGATCCTGCTGAACCTGACCGGCAACGCGATCAAGTTCACGCATCAGGGCGAAGTGGTGGTCGATGTCCACGTGGAGAACCTGGCGGACGACGAGGCGTTGCTGCATTTCCGCGTGATCGACACCGGTATCGGCATTCCCCATGACAAGCAGGCATTGATCTTCGATGCCTTCGAACAGGCCGACACTTCGACCACGCGGGAGTACGGCGGCACCGGTCTGGGACTTGCCATTTCGCGGCGGCTGGTAAACATGATGAACGGGGAACTGTGGGTCGAGAGCGAAGTGGGCCGGGGCAGCACGTTCCATTTTACGACGGCCATGGGACTCGTGCCGGAGGGCACGCAGGATGGCGACGGGGCGCGTGAGATGACTGCCGGCACGCGCGTCCTGGTGGTAGACGGCCATCGCACGAATCGGGAAATCCTGCTGGAGATCCTGGCTTCGTGGCGGATCGAAGCCCTGGCCGTCGACAGCGCGGAAGAGACGATTTCCACATTGGCGGCGGCCGAAGCCTGCGATGTCCCCTTTAGCCTGGTGATCCTGGACGCCCAATTGCCGGATGGAAACGGCTTCCACCTGGCGGAGGCGATTCGCAGCCATCCGGCGCTGGGCAAGACGCCGATCCTGACATTGATTGCTGCCGATCGCGGGCTGGCGGAGCAGGCCGACCGGGCGCGCATCTCGGCCTGCCTGATGAAGCCGGTGAAGCAGTCGGAGTTGTTCGATGCCATTCTCACCGCGTTGGGTCGAGGGCCTGCTGATTCGTGTGCGGGAGGCCGGGGAAGAAATGCGACGAGGCGGAACTTCCACCGCTGCGCGTTCTTGTCGGCGAAGACAGTCTGGTCAATCAGAAGCTGATCCACGAGATCCTCAGCCGCCGGGGTCACGCCGTCGAGATGGGCGGCAACGGCGAGGAAGTGCTTGCGCGGCTTGCCGCGGACCGCTTCGACGTCGTTCTCATGGACGTGCAAATGCCGCAGATGGATGGGTTTGAGGCGACGCGGCGAATTCGCCAGTTGCAGCGAAGCCAGGGCCGGCATATCCCCATCGTGGCCATGACCGCGCACGCCCTGCCCGACGACCGCGACCGCTGCCTGGCGGCGGGCATGGACGATTATGTCGCCAAGCCGATCCGGGTTCATACGTTGATGGCGACGATTGCGGCGGTGCTCGGCCGCCACGCCGCCGAAACGGTTTCTGCGACATCGTCCACCTGCGTCGAAACGCCTGTTCTACAATCGTCCGCCTGCGCGGAAGTGCCCGTCGTCGATTGGGATCAGACCTTGCGCGAACTGGAAGGAAATACCCCGGTGCTGCGGATCCTGATCGAGGCGACCTTGGAAGAAGCGCCTCGCCTGATGGCGTCCATTCGGGCGGCGATCGATGCCCAGGATGCGACCCGGCTGCGGATTTCCGCCCATACGCTCAAGGGCGCGCTGCGCTATTTTGGCGACACGCGGGCCTACCAGGAGGCATTCTGCCTCGAGAACCTGGTCGCGAGGGGAGTTTTCCACCGCCGCCGAGACCCTCCGCCAGCTTGACCCGGCGGTCGCCGAGGTAGTACGGTGCATGCAGGACCGTCTGCGAAGCGAGGGGACGGAGGATGCGAGCCGCCTGGCGGCGCACGCACGGCCCAGTGCTCTGGCGGGAATGGGATGTTTGCCTTTTGCTGTTCGGGGACAAGCCGATGACGAAAATTCTGATTGTTGATGATTCGCCGATCGACCGCCGGCTGGTCGGCGAGCTGCTCTCGCAGAATCCAGGCGTGGCGGTGCAGTATGCGGTCGGCGGCGCCGAGAGCGTCGAGAACACGCCCGTCGGCGAGTTGGCCGCGAGCGGTCCCTGCCTGCAGATCGAATACGCCGAGAACGGCCGGGACGCGCTCGCCAGGCTCGCACGGCACCCGGTCGATCTGGTCGTCACCGACCTCTTGATGCCGGAAATCAACGGCCTGCAATTGGTGGCCGCGCTGCGGGAGAGACACCCGCGGACCCCGGTGATTCTCATGACCTCGCAGGGCAGCGAAGAGATCGCGGTCCAGGCCCTGCAGCAAGGGGCGGCAAGCTACGTCCCCAAGAAGATGCTCTTGCGCTATCTTTGGGAGACCGTTGCCAAGGTGCTTAAGGCGGCCGTCGAGGACCGCAGCCAGGCCCGCTTGCTGCAGTGCATGCTGCGGACCGAGAGCATCTTCCACCTGGAGAACGATCCCGCGCTGTTCGAGCCGCTGGTCCGCTACTTGCAGGAGGAGACCATTCGCCTCGGCGTCTGCGCCGAGGCCGATCGGGTCCGCGTCGGCATCGCCCTCGAAGAGGCCTTGGCCAACGCCCTCTACCACGGCAATCTCGATGTCTCCTCGGAACTCCGCGGCACGTCCGGATATTACGGCCTGATCCACACGCGGCGCTTCCAGTCGCCCTACCAAGAGCGGCGCATCGAAGTCGAGGCCCGCATCACGCAATCCGAGGCGGCCTTCACCATTCGCGACGAAGGCGCCGGCTTCGACCCCAACGCCTTGCCCGATCCGACCGATCCGGCGAACATCGAGAGGGCCAGCGGCCGCGGCATCTTCCTCATGCGGGCCTTCATGGACGAAGTCCTCTACAACGAGGTCGGCAACTCGGTGGTGCTGGTCAAACGCCGCAAGTAGGAGGGAAACGGGTTGTAGCCGGAACGATGCGATAGCCCTCGCTGGCGCTTCGGGTTAGTATGAATTGTGCCGACCTCGACCGCAAGCGATTGCCTTGCGCCAGGTGGGCTAGCAATAGGAATTCTAATCCGCCAACGGAATCATCCCGATGCCTGTCCAGAAATCACGCCTGCGGCGCTGGCTGAAGCGGTCTCTCGTGACTGCCAGCGTGCTGGTTGTCGCCTGGTTGGCGGTTTCGGCCGTGGTGGCCTACAAGCTCACGCGGCGGCCGCATGCCCCGTTTGCCGAACCGGCCCCCGCGGTCTCGTGGGCCACGATCGAGCCGCTTCGGCTCCGCGCGTGCGATGACGTGGAGATCGGCGCATGGTTCATGCCCGGCAGTGACGAAGGTCCTTCCGTCATCGTTCTTCACGGCTATGGCCGCTGCCGGAGAGACTCGCTGGGCCTGGCGGAAATGCTCGCCCACGAAGGCTACAGCGTGCTGGCAATCACGCTGCGGGCGCACGGTGATTCGGGCGGCGATGTCAACGACATCGGCTACAGTGCCCGGCACGACGTGGTGGCGGCCGTGGATTACCTCGAGCAGCGCCGCCCAGGGCGGCCGATCTTTGTCCAGGGCGAATCGCTCGGCGCTGCGACGGCCATCTATGCCGGGGGCGAATTGCAGACGCGCGTGGCCGGCTATATCCTCGAATGTCCCTTCCGCGACATCCGCTCCGCCGTGCGGAATCGCACCACGGCGTTTCTTCCCTTTCCGCTCAGCGACATTGCCTACGCCGGCCTGGACGTAGTCGGTCCAATCTTCCTGCCCAATATCGAGCGCATGTCTCCTGTCGACCGCGTGACCGGGATCCCCGAGAGCGTACCGATCCTGATCATGTCCGGCGGTCGCGACAATCGCGCCCGTCCGGAGGAAGTCGAGGCCATTTACCGGCGTGTCGCCGCGCACGCGCGACTTTTGGTCTTTCCCCAGGCTTCGCACGGAGAGTTTCTCGTTCAAGGCGGCACGGCCTATCGCGAGTCGGTTCTCGGGTTTCTGCCAAAATCCTTGCATTTTGACAAAAGCGTAGATAAACTAAGAAATTGATCCGCTGGATGCCTCGACTCCGCAGCCAAGACTTCCTGTGGGCAATAGGCACCTCAAGTTCAACCTTCGAAAGGCCCGCACTATGCCCAAATTGTGCCAGATCACGGCTCTCTTGACCGGAAAGAAGAACCAGACGCAGAAGGCGATCACGGAGGTCTACCACCGCCTGCAAAAGCCCGTTCTATTCCAAGGGCTAACCAAGCGGTACATTTCCAAGGACGAGGAGGGCGAGACCTTTCCGGACGAAAAGCAGAATGTCCAATTCAAGGTCTCAGATTGTCTGCAGGAAGTCCGCGCAGCACTCACGACCCTTTGGGATTTGACCGCTACACAGGACGTCGCCAACTGCACCGCCAGGGGCGACGTCGTGGTGGACGGCCAGAAGGTTCTGGAGCAAGTGCCCGTCACGCACTTGTTGTTCCTGGAAAAGCAACTGACCGATCTGCACACTTTGCTGGCCAGCGTTCCCTCGCTCGACCCGCAGGAGGTCTGGAGCTACGACGGGAACGCGGGCTTCCACGTCTCGGAGAAGACCTATACGAACAAGACCAAGAAAACGCCGCGGAACCACGTCAAGGCCGAAGCGACCAAGGAGCATCCGGCCCAGGTCGAGATGTACTACGAGGACGTCGTTGTCGGCAAGTGGGAGACATTGAAATTTTCCGCTGCTTTGTCCGCCGATGCCAAAAATGCCGTTCTGGCACGGCTCGTGAAACTGCAAGAGGCCGTGAAGATGGCCAGAGAGGACGCGAACTCGATTGAAGTCAAGGACGTGAAGATTGGAGAGAAGATTTTCGATTTCGTCCTGGATCGGAAATAGGCCGGGTGGCCGCGGTGCCGCCTGGTGTAACGAAAAGAGCGCAAGCTTAGGCTCAGGCTCAGACTAACCGACGAGGGATTCAGTGCAGGTTCGAACCCTGCCCCCGCCATTGACCGGCTTGCCGCGCTGCGGCAGGTCGAACAAGAACTTTGCGGCGGGGTAGCCCAATCCGGCAGAGGCATTCCCGAGTCACCCCAGGTTTAGGCTATCGCTCCAAGGTGAAAACCCGGATCGTCGGCTGCCGAATCGAGAGCCCGGTACAATTGCCGCACAGATGCTAGTTCAATTCTAGCCCGTCGCTCTTCAACCGAACTGCATGCGACGGTGGCCCAATGGAAAGGCGGTGCGGTTAAGAGGCTGATGACCTGGCTTAAACGGAAATAGTTGGCAGTCCACACTCATTGTCAATCCACCCCGCCCCTGCCTTAGGGTATAAGGCGGGGGCTCTTTTTTGCAGTTGCAGTTCCAGCCGACCGCCTAATGTGTTAAAATCGTGGTTTCAGCACGATTTCAGGCTTTCGACGGCCTGAAGGGGACATCAGGATTGAACCGATGAGTGAGACGACTACTTCCTTGGCCAGCGATGAACGGCGCGGAACGGAGAAAATCGCCCCCGCCTGGATGGCATGGGCCTTTGCCGGCGCGACGCTGCTGGGGGCGTTCCTGTTGTTTCAGATCCAGCCGCTGATCAGCAAGTTCATCCTGCCCTGGTTCGGCGGGGCGCCCGCGGTCTGGACGACCTGCATGCTCTTCTTCCAGATCGTGCTCTTCGGCGGTTACACCTACAGTCACCTGCTCGTCGCCCGCCTTTCGTCGCGCAGCCAGGCCGTGGTCCAAGGGCTGCTCCTGCTGGCAGCGATCGCCGTGCTGCCGATCGCGCCCAGCGCGGCATGGAAGCCGACCGATAGCACCCTGCCCACGCTCCGCATCCTGCTGCTTTTGACGGCCACGGTAGGGCTGCCGTACTTCGTGCTCTCGACCACGAGCCCTCTCGTCCAGTCGTGGTTCAGCCGGAGTTTCCCCGGCCGCACGCCCTACCGCCTGTACGCGCTTTCGAACTTCGGTTCCCTGCTGGCCTTGCTGAGCTACCCCTTCGTCTTCGAGCCGGCCTTCGATTTGACGACGCAGTCGAGGCTTTGGTCGTGGGCCTTTCCGGTGTACGCCCTGCTGACGGCCCTCTGCGGGGCGGCCGTCTGGCGGTTGAACCGCGGCGGCGCAGAGGCAGCGCCCGCGTCGGATTTGGAATCAAGCGCATCAGAACAGGATGCGACGAGCACCGCCCCGCCGTCGTGGTTCCATCGGATCCTCTGGCTCCTGCTGCCGGCCTGTGCGTCGCTGGTCCTCCTGGCCACGACGAACCATGTCTGCGAGAACGTGCCCGTGTCGCCGATCCTGTGGGTCGTGCCCTTGTCGCTCTACCTCTTGACGTTCATCATCAGTTTCGATCACTCGCGGTGGTACGTGCGGCCCTTATGGGCTATTCTGACGGTGTTGGGGATCGTAACAGTGATGGGAGGCGGTACGATTACCTACTGGGTCGGCACGCATTTTCTGCACGAGACCATTTCGTCTTACACCCATGAACTGGTCCTGAATTTCGCTGCGATGTTCTTCATCTGCATGATCTGCCACGGCGAAGTTGTGCGGCTGCGGCCCGCCCCGCGGCACCTGACGGAGTTCTACCTCATGCTCTCGGCCGGCGGGGCGTTGGGCGGCATCGCCGCGAGCCTGGTGGCCCCGCACCTGTTCAAGTCCTTCTTGGAATGGAACATCGGCATGACCGTCGCGTATGCCATTGCCGTCGTGGTCTTGTTCCTCGCCGTGCCTAAGACCGGCTGGCTTCGACGCGCGGCGTTTCTCCTCTGCGGTCTTGCCGCGGGCGGGTTCATTGCCGTGTTGATTTGGCAATGGGATCGCGATCCGCGGATTCTCGATCAGCAGCGGAATTTTTACGGCGTCGTGTCGGTTTCCGACGTCTACGATCCCGATCTCCCCGACGAGCATCGCCTGCGCATGAAGCACGGGGCGATCCCCCACGGCCAGCAATTCCTCCTGCCGGACAGGCGGAATGAGCCGTTGACTTACTATACGCGGGACAGCGGCATCGGTCTGACGATCCTGGAACTCCAGAAGCGGCGAAAGCAGATCAACGTCGGCCTTGTCGGCCTGGGCGTGGGAACTCTGGCAGCCTACGCGCGAAAGGACGATCACTTCACGTTTTACGAGATCAATCCGGCAGTCAGCGAATTGGCCGCGAAATACTTCTTCTATGTGAGCGATGCCCGGGACCGCGGAGCGAAGATCGATCTGGTGATGGGCGATGCCCGACTCTCGCTGGAACGGCAAGAGCCCCAGAAGTTCGATCTGCTGGTGCTGGACGCCTTCAGCGGCGATTCCGTGCCCGTACACCTGCTGACCAGGGAGGCCATGGACATCTATCGCAAGCACGTTGCCGCGGAGGATGTGATTGCGATCCACGCCACGAACATGTACCTTTACCTTTTCCCCGTGGTGCGGGCCTTGGCGGAGGATGCCCATCGCGACTGGCGGCGGGTCTATATGACGCAAGACAACTTCCGTCGGCGCACCGATTGGGTCGTGATCAGCGGAAATAAGAGCTTTCTGGAAACGATCCCCAGCATCTGGCCGTCGCGCGACGTGCGGGACGACGATTTCACGATCCCCGTGTGGACCGATCAGAACAACAATCTGTTCCGGATCTTGATCCGCCGGTAGAGACTGCCCGAAGAATGGCATCCGTAGTCGCCAGTCTTCGTCGCGTAGCGACGACCTGAGGGTAGCCGTGGGTTGAAACCCACGGCTACCATCAAAGCGTCGCTACGCGACGAAAACCGCATCAAACCTAACAACGGGGTTATTCTTCGGCCAATCCAAGGACCGTTCTCACTCGGAGGACGATTTTGTCGCCTGTTGCCGTTTTTCGTACCAATCGACGAGCCAGAAACCGCCCGCCGTGAGCGTACCGAACAGGTAGCCGAAGATCGCGCCCAAAGGCATGCCGAAGAGGAAGATCGCCAGCAGGAAGAGAAAAGCCGTGGCGTCCGAGAAGATGCTCGGGAAACCCTTCTGGCACATGGCGAAGACGCATGCCTCGATCGGCGCCAGGATCGAGCCGATCCCGATCGAGGCCGCCCTCGGGTATCGCCCGCCGAACAACACCGCCTGGCCGATGCCGATGCCCGTGAAGAGCAGGGCCAGCAGCACGAAAACCAGCGGGTTCGCCCGCAGCGTCTGCAGCACCGAGAAAAGGACTGCGTACATCGTGACCATCAGCATCAGGATGAAGACGCCGAATCGCCGCGGCACGCCGATGGCCGGCCGATCAACGTCGCCAATCCAAATTGACGCCTCGCGCTCCTCCGGCCCGCGCGACGAGTCGTCGCCTCGCTGACGCTTCGGGTTCGTAGCGATCGTGTCCATCTCGGCATCGAGCGGCATAACTTCGACGGTTTCCGCTAGCGCGTCGACGATCGTCCGTTTCAGCGCATCGCGGGTCAGGCCGCTGGGCTGAAAAACGGCGGCAAGCTCGGGATCGCCGTCCGCCAGCAGGGCCAGCAAGAGGTGTTCGCCTCCGAGAAAGTCGTGATCGAGCCCGCGGGCCTGCTCGGCCGCGCGATCGAGCCATCCGCGGACGAGCGGATCGAGGTCCGTGCGGTCGCCCGCGGCGCCTGTCTCGCGGGCTTTCTGGTTATGGCACTTGAGCGCCTCGTCGACCTTGCGCGTCAGCGACCAGAGATCGACTCCCAGGCCTTCGAGCGTCTCGATCGGGAAGGTCCGCTCCCAGCGGAGCAGCGACCACAGCAGGAGCAAGCCGGCCGACGAGCGATCGATGGCCAGACCGCGGCGGACCGCCGCCCGCAACGGCGTCTGCTCGATCACGTGGATCAGACTGGCGACACAATCGCGATCGTAGAGTTCCTGGCGTCGGATCACGACTGGCGGCCTCCGCGTTGACGGTCACGGTTCCAAGGGATGCTCTTTGGGGCCCGAAGGACTCCGCTGGCCCCGCCTCGGCAGCAGCGAGAAGAGTCCCAAGCAGATACTCAGCCCGACCAGGATCGGCTCGATGACTTGCAGCATGGAAAAGAGCACGGCAAATCCGCTCGCATTGCCCATGCGGCTCAAGCCGCTGCCCGTCACATCGACCATGGCGTTCATGATGAACGTGACAACCGCGGTCACGGGGATGGAGACTGCCAGCAGGACGCACGACAAACGAAACATGCCGGGAAGGCAGATTCGTTCCGGACGGTAGATCGCAACCAGCAGCAGCCCGACCAGCATCGTCACCTGCGCGTAGTTGGGCGTGAGGAGTTGGCGAATAAACAGCAGTTCCGTTGGCATTCCACCGTAATTCATGGCGCGACTCCCGGGCGTTCGGAGATTCCTGACAAGGACCAACGCAC
Organism: uncultured Planctomycetia bacterium; assembly: GCA_963824275.1. Taxonomy (GTDB): domain Bacteria; phylum Planctomycetota; class Planctomycetia; order Pirellulales; family Thermoguttaceae; genus JANXQG01. Next base: position 170,403 of record CAWGOT010000001.1, read on the forward strand.
GTATTATAGGGCTTTCATCGCCGCGCCACAAGCCTTTGGAGTGCGGTGGCAACCCGCCGCACTCCAAATTTCACGCGAACTTCCGCCCGGTCAACTGCTCGTAGGCCTCGATGTACTTCTCCCGCGTCTTGGCCACGACGTCGTCGGGCAGGGCAGGGGGGGACTGTTCTTGTCCCAGCCGCTGGCCGTCAGCCAGTCGCGGACGAATTGCTTGTCGAAAGAAGGCTGTCCTCGGCCGGGCGCGTATTGGTCGGCCGGCCAGAAGCGGGAGCTGTCGGGAGTGAGAACCTCGTCGATCAGCAGGATTTGGCCGTCCACCTGGCCGAACTCGAACTTCGTGTCGGCGATGATGATCCCGCGCTCCAGGGCGTAGGCCGCCCCGCGCTGGAAGATGTCGATGCTCCGCCGCCGCAGCTCCTCGCTCACCTCGCGGCCGACGGCCTCGACCATCTGCTGGAACGTGATGTTCTCGTCGTGGCCCGTTTCCGCCTTGGTGGCCGGCGTGAAGATGGGTTCCGGCAGCCGGGCGCTTTCGGTCAAGCCCTGGGGAAGGCGAATGCCGCAGACGGTGCCGCTCTTGCGATACTCGGTCCAGCCCGAGCCGGAAAGATAGCCCCGCACCACGCACTCGATCGGCACCACCTGGGTCTTGCGGCAAAGCGTCGTTCGGCCCTCCAGCGTCGCGAGGTCCACGCCGGGCGGCAGGGCCATCTGCCGGACGTCGGTCGTGACGAGGTGATTCGGCTCGCCCAGGCGTTCGAACCAGAACGCCGAAATCTGCGTCAGCACTCGGCCCTTGTCGGGGATGCCGGTCGGCAGGACCCAGTCGAAGGCGCTCAGGCGGTCGGTGCTGACCAGGAGCAGTTGTTGGCCCAGATCATACACGTCGCGGACCTTGCCGCGCCGCACGGGCAGTCCAGGGAGCGAAGTTTGCAAAACGACAGGCGATGGCATGGGAGGGTACAGGGATTGGGGATTTGAAATTTGAAATCTGAAATGTGAGATCGCGAGGTGCTGCCGGAATCTCGTAGGACGGATTGGCAATCCGTCCTACGGGAAAACGCGAAAGTCATTCTTCGGCCGGTCCTAACGATCCGTCCATCCCCGAAATATACCGTTGAACTTCCAAATTGGCTAGGAGGCGCTCTAAACGGCTTGAACCGGAGACAATACTGGGGTAGACTTCCCCAAGGAGGTTCCCGTTCTTATGGGGCAAATGCGATTCATTGTCTCGCCGCCGCAACGCATCACGGAAGAAGTGTTGCAGTTTACCTATATGTCGGGCATCGATCGCACCCCGTGGGTCGTGTATGCCGAGGCTGACGAGGGCGAGTTGGTGCTGGAGCGCGACGTCTCGGATTCCGGCACCGTAACGGTCCCCTGGCACGTGGAAGGTCACGGCCTGTTGGCCCTTTCCACCGGCACGCTGGTCGAGCGCTGGGAACCGTATCACCTGCCCCTGGAACTTGCCCGCGGCACGATCAACGTCTTTCGGGCCCAGATTTACGAATGGCTGTCGATCGGTCTGACGATTCCTGACGAGGTATACCGCCTTCTTCGAGAGGCCTTGCGGAAATTCAGTTGGGCCGTCGTGCAGCCCAATGGCGGTGATGCGGCGGCGGCGCAGGAGGCCCTGCGGATCGCCCTGGACGGCTCTCATCTCCTGGCTGTCGCCTACTCCGATCAGGTAATTGCCGTCCGCCGCCGGGCGACGGGCCGGTTGCCTTCGCTGCTGGGCTGCACGCTCAGTAGCCCTGAGATGGACGAGACCGCGGCCGACTTCTTCCTGTCGGCCTTCAATATGGCGATGGTGCCGCTCTATTGGCGCGACGTGGAGGTCTCGGAAGGCAACTTCGACTGGTCGGTTTGCGATCGGCAGATCGAGTGGTGCCGCTTGCAGGGCCTGCGAATTTGCCTAGGGCCGCTCCTGCAGCCTGACGGCCGAGGGCTGCCCGATTGGGTCTATCTTTGGGACGACGATTTCGAGAGCCTGGTCTCGGCGGCCACCCAGTTTGTCGATGCCGCCGTGGCGCTATCGTGGAAGGGTCGATCTTTGGCACTGTGCGGCCCGCGTGAACACTTCGCAGGTCCTTCGCTTCTCCGAGGAAGAGAAGCTGCGGATGGTGGCCTGGATCGTCTGCCGCGTCAAGCAGCTCGATCCCGATCATCCGCAGATGGTCGGCATCGATCAGCCCTGGGGCGAGTTCCAAGGGCGTCGGCCGGTCGATCTGGCGCCGATCCATTTTGCCGACGCGCTGGTTCGCGCCCGCCTGGACCTGAAGGCGATTTTCCTGGAGATGAACTTCGGTTGCTTTACGGGCGGCAGTCTCTTGCGGAGCGAAGTCGACGTCAGCCGGCTCTTGGACTACTGGAGCCTGTTGGGCCTGCCGCTCTTGGTCGGTTTGAGCCTGCCCAGCGGCGACGCCCCCGACCCGCAGGCCAGGCAAAAGCCCGACTTCTCGGCCGGATCGTGGAGTCTCGCCGCGCAGCAGGCCTGGGCGGCGCGCTACGTGCCGCTGTTGCTTGCCAGGCCGGGGATCCAGGCCGTGGTCTGGAACCAGTTCGAGGACGGCCAGCCGCATGAGTTTCCGCACGCCGGGCTGATCATACCGGAAGGCCAGGCGAAGCCCGCCCTGCGGACGCTTGCCGCGCTCAAAGCCGCATATTTCAACCCGCGCCAGGCATAGGTAGGACTGGCCTGCGCAAAACTCGGGCACTGCTTTACACATCCGCGAGCGGATCAATCACATCGATTAGAAGACGCTCGCCGGAAGCCCGCAACATCGTCGTCGTGACGCCCATTCCACTCAAAAGCCCAACATCGGTCGTCTTGCAAGCATCTTCCAGGGCGTTCTCATCCCCAAGCAGTTCCTTAAGGCCATCCCCGAGTCGGAAGGCCAAGTCCCTCCATTCGATCGGGAAACACGATTCCAGCGCAGCGCGCCACAGGGACAGCCATTGTCCGGCCTCGTCGCGACCGGCCAACCTTGCGAGGGCGATGACGCGCCCGAGGTCTTTCGCAGCACGCAGCAGGCCCGCCATTGGGCCGGACTCAATGCGAGCCGCGCCGACTTGAGGATGGGAAAGCAGATTCGCAAGCGCCATCATGGAGGGCGAGGCATATTCAAGACCGACACTCGATTTGAGTCGATTCAAGGAGGTCACGCCGAGAAAACGAAAACTCGGCAGCCCATACCAACCATCTGCCATCTGCATCGGAATCCAACGCTTGGCGTCGTTCTGCCCTGGTTGAGGCAGATTGAGGAACTCAATGAAGTAGTCGTGAGGACCAGGAGGATAAAGACGAATGGCACGAAGATCGTCGGCTGGTTCGGGCGTCGGCCTGGGGTGACAATCCTCTGTCCGAATCCATCCTAGATCGATCAGGCGCCTCGCCATCTGCTGGCATGACGTGATATTCCCGGCGGGATGAACCACCAGATCGGCATCCTTCGTGTTGATAGCCCTTCCTTCCAATTGAGCTTGGAAGTGGTAAGCGGCGGCGAGGCTGCCCGTGACGAAGAGATTTGCATGCAGATGGCTGGCGATATCCGCAGCAAGACGCTCGAACAGTGCTGTCGGATCGAGTTTCTTCATGGCAACCGGACTTCGGGGCGGAAGTGTGCGAAGAGTTGACTCGCCTGCGCCGTCAGACCAAGGTCGTACAAGTCCAAGGCAGTCTCTACGGGATCGGCAAAGGGTAAACTTGTGCCGGATACGCGGTCAAAGAGTGGGTCGGCCCGCTGCAAGGGCCAAACGACGAGGACCGGCGATTCGTCGTGGCTTTCAATCCGCCTCAACGCAGGATCGAGCTTCTTCACGAAATCCAGAACCACGGCGTCCCCAGGGGCGTGCAGTAATAGATCAAGTCGAGGCGTCCCATGCAGGTCGAAGTCGGCGTGCCAATGGCGTGCCGCTGCCACACCGCCCACAGCCACCTTGAGCGGCATCATCCGTTCGAGTCGTCTCAAGAGTCGCTCGGGATCGGCCTTCTCGCCGGAGACGTCACGGTAACGAAAGGATCGAATGAGGTCCCCGGAAAGGGCTATCAATTCACTCCAGGCGTTTAGCGGAAACCTGGCAAGCTCGACGGAACGGTTCGAATGTCGAACGATGTTTCGCCGTTGTTCGAGTTTTTCCAACGCCTCTCTCACCGTAGGATAGCTGCACCCCACCTGCTTCGCCAACTTGCCGATGGAAACGGCTCCTTCGCGCAGCAACCAGCGGTGGAGCAGCACCTTCAAAACTTCCAGTTGCTTCTGCTTGGCATGAGGTTTAATAATGACCGGTACGGTATCGGGGGCATTTCCGCGTGCTGCTTGGAACGTCTTCGCGATCCGACGAAAGAACTCCTCGTCAGGTTCGACCCACACATCGTCTTTGCCAAGGGCGACCATTGACAAGCGGCGCGACAGCGCAGGATGAAACAGGCCCTTGATGTTCGTCCACTCGCGCCGCAAACGATCCATCGAAAGCCGAGAGGTCGTGAGCACCAGGCACGCCCGGTCGATTTCGGGCCGATCAGACAAGAACAGCGCAAGCTCCATCGCGCCGCTATACAGCCCTCGAGTCCCCTGCAGCGACTTTTCGACCTTTACGACCGCCCGGCCATCTTCGCAATGAAATCAACCGTCTCGCCACTCTTTGGTGGGGAGAATTGGTCTTGCCACCAGGAATCAAGCGGCGGTTCGTGTACGTGTATTTCATCCATTCACCAAGTCTACCACATGGATTGAAAGTTGCAACTATAAGTGAAAGTTGCAACTACAATCTAATCCCATGATCCGCGCGGCGATTAGCGAACAACGGCTCCCCCCTCGCCAAGGTTTTCAACGTGACTTTAATCCCCGATTCCGCGAAGGCTGGGCGGCGGCGCTACGTGCCACTGCTGCTTGGCAGGCCGGGGGTGATCACTCCGGAGCGCCATGCGAAGCACGCCCCGCGCACGCTTGCGGCCCTCCGCGCCGGCTATTTCAACCCGCACCCGACGCAGACCGAAAGATGAGGGATAAGGGCTGAGGGATGAGCACGATATCAACTTTTTCGACGACGATTCAACAAATCATCGACTCTACAATTTGACCCCGCACTGTCCCGGCCAGGGCGGCAGCAGCGGCCGTTCATGCTTGCGATTCTTTCTCGTAGCCCTGTCCAACTGCCTCGCGGCTCAGTTGTTCTGCAACATATCGATGGTATTCAGGATTTCGAAATCGCAGGTAAAGGGCGAGGCGGGACCGGTCGGCAATGCGTATTCTTACCGGCGACGTGACCGCCGATGCTACCCAAGCCGCCAGCGCAAATGAAACCAGCAAACATCCAACGAGAAGCAACCAGAACGCGTCTGGCCCAAGCCGCATCACGAGCAGAGCGACAGTCGCCGCCGCGTTCATTGTCACAAAGCTGGTCAGATAAGCGCTTACCGAACGCCGCTTCTTCCGCTTGGCACATTCTGTGCAGCGGCTAACTCGCAACGAAACTGCTTCAGTTAAAGCCGCTGACCCCAGTGCCGCTGGAAATCCCGCCGGCTTGCCCGGCGGTTCGTTAGGCTCATTATGTCCAGCTTAGCGCCGAGCGTAAGTATCCGCCGGGCAAGCGGCAAGCCGGCGGCATTAGAGAGAGGCAGATGTCGGCTTCGTGTCTGGCTTTAATCCCTCATCCCTCATCGCTCATCCCTCATCCTTTACTTCTCCCTTCCCAGGCAGACCAGGCACATGTCGTCGCTTTGCGCCCGCTTGCCGACGAACTGCTTGACGTTGCCGAGGATGCCCTGGGCGTAGATCAGAACGCTCGCACCCGGTCCCGCCACTTGCTCGTACAGCCGCTGGAGGCCGTAGAGTTCGTTGTCTTCGTTCATGGCTTCGGAAATGCCGTCGGTGTACAGCACGAGGCGGTCGCCGGGGGCCATCGGATGCGTGACCTGGACGTACTCGGCATTGTCCATCACGCCCAGCGGCAGCCGGACGCTGGCGTCGTCGACCGCCTCGCAGACCTTGCCCGCGTGCTGCAGGTAGGCCGGGGGATGGCCGGCATCGACGAGCGTCAACTCGTTCCGCAGCGGATCGAGCACGGCCAGCACCAGCGTCACGAAACGATCTTCCCAGCCGGCGGAAAAGAAGACCCGATTGAGATGTGCGACGGCCTCGGCGGGCGAGGGCTCGCTGGCCAGACAGTAACGCACGTCGGCCGAGAGCCGGGCCATCAGCAGCGAGGCCGGAATGCCCTTGCCCGAAACGTCGGCCACCACCACCGCCAGCCGCTTGCCGGGCAGGGGTATGTAGTCGTAATAGTCGCCGCCCAGCTCGTTCGCCGGCTCGTAGAAATGGAAGAAGTCGTAGCCCTCGATCCGCGGCGATTTTGAGGGCAGGAACCCGCGCAGCACGTCGTGGGCGACCTCCAGCTCGCGGCTCCGCTTCTGGTCGCGGATCGAAGTCTCGTGCAGCTCCGCGTTTTCCACGGCGATCGCCGCCTGGCAGGCCACGCTCGCCAGCACCTCCAGATCGTCGCGGTTGAAGCGGTTCCGCTGATCGGAGGTATCGATCTGGATCACGCCCGTGACCTCGTTCTGGCTGGTGATCAACGGCGCGCACATCACCGAGCGGATGTGGAAGTCGACGATGCTCTCCGAGGCCCCGAAGCGGACGTCGCTGGCCGCATCGGCCGAGAGGATCGCCTCCTTGCCTTCCATCACGCCGCGGACGATCGTGCGGCTGATGCGGACCGTGTCGACCAGTTCCGGGCGGCGGTGCTTCAGGGCCCGCGGAATCAGCTTCCCCGAGACGCCCTCGCGGAGCACGATCACGCCGCGATCGGCCTGGGGGAAGATCGTCAGCAGGCTGTCGAGCACTTTCGGCAACACGTCGTCCATCGACAGCGTGCGGCCCAGGTTCCGGCTGATCTCCATCATGGCCTTGAGCTTCGCCGTGGGATTGACTTCCAGCCGCAGGCCCGTCGAGCCCGAGGAGACGTCCAGCCGCGTCATGACGGTCGAGTTGTCCCCAGCGGCCTCTTCGTCATCGACCATCATGGCCGTATCGAGAATGGAGGCGGTGCCGTGACCCGGAGTCCCGCTGGCGGGCTTGCGATCGGCCGCGTCGGCATGGAAAACCATCACCACGTCGCAGAGCGTGATGCGGTCCTGATCGCTGAGGAGCTGTCGCTCGCGGATCTGGCGGCCGTTGACGTAGGTGCCGTTCCGGCTCTGCATGTCCTCGATATAGAACTTCTCGTCGATGCGTTGAATCCGCGCGTGCTGGCGGCTGACCGACCCGGAATCGAGCACAATATCGCATTCGGGATGCCGGCCCAGGACGGCTGCCTCGCGATCGAGCGGAAAGACCCCGCCCGCATGCGGACCCTCAATTGTACGTAACTCGGCCATGGCGTACTGTCCTCTCCCTTCCAAATCTCACCCTGATTCTAGGACGGGGCATGGTAGGGCGTCAACCATGGGTGTTCCTACTTCAAAAAAGGAATGGCGAGGGGATATTTCCACACTTCGCCGTCGTTCGCCTTGATACCTCCGATGATCGGAAAAATCACGGCAACGATTGCCAGAGCGAACAGCAGGAGGAAGCCGACGAAGATAAAACACAGAATGAAGGAGACCAGGAAATAGATGACTTCCGAGATAATCCAGTTGACCACGTTTTTCCATGGACATGTCCAATCCCGGCAAGTCAGCCTTCTTGAGCTGCCAAATTAAGATCGGCACGATCAACCCCGCCAACGGCACCACGAAACCTGCCAAGACTGACAGATGCAGGGCGAACGCCCATTGCCGCGTTTCCTTTTCCTGCGCCGCCGGACTCAGCAGGACTGGTTCCTCGGTCGAGGGCTGAACCCCGGCTGACCCACCGAGGAGCCTGGCCTTGGCGGCGGCGAATTCCTCATCGTTAATCGCACCCGATTGACGCAGTTGTTGCAGCTTCTGAATTTCATCTGCGATACTCATGGCATCCTCCAGGGAATTGATAGGCACGACTCTGATTGTCGTAGGATAGGTTTTCAACCTGTCGCGACAGATTACAAATCTATCCTACAGTTGCCTGCCCAATCGAGGCAATCCCTCCGATTAGAGCAGAAAAATCGGGAAACGCAACGCTTTGCACGCGCGGAAAGTGGCGTTTGCGGGCATTTTTCGAGGCGTCCTTCGGACCAAGTGTATTTGCAGCGGCCTTTTGCCTATAATCATCATTTGGTGCCCGATCCAAATACCGGTTCAGCCAACCTGGGAGGCGACCATGAAATGCTATGAGACGACACGTCTGAGAACCCGTATTAGTTGCATCCTCTGGCTGCTGGTCGCCGCCTCGGCCGGTGCGGCTTCGCCCTCGGACGACGCCCCGCTGCCCGACGGCGTCCGGGCCGTGTGGGACCTGAAGCTGGCCAGCCGCGAGACGACGCCCACCCGCGAGCGGATCTCCATCAACGGCCTGTGGCGGTGGCAGCCGGCCGATAAGTCGGATAACTTGCCGACCGGCCGCTGGGGCTATTTCAAAGTGCCCGGCTGCTGGCCGGGCATCACCGACTACATGCAGCACGATTGCCAGACGGTCTATGCCCATCCAAGCTGGAAAGCCACGAAGCTGAGCGACGTCACCGCGGCCTGGTACCAGCGCGAGATCAGCGTGCCGCAGGAGTGGGCCGGCCGCCGCATCACCCTCTGCCTGGAGTACCTCAATTCCAGCGCCACGGCCTACGTCGATGGCAAGAAGGCGGGCGAAGCGAAGTTTCCGGCCGGCGAGATCGATCTCACCGCCGCCTGCCAGCCGGGCAGCAAGCACCTGCTCAGCCTGCTGGTCGTCGCCCGGCCGCTGCAAGGAAATCATGCTCATGTTCAACGACACCAACGCCTCCCGAGGCGGTGAAGGCAAGGTCGAGCGGCGAGGGCTGTGCGGCGACGTTTACCTTGCCGGCACGCCGGCGCAGGCCCGCATCGGCGACGTGAAGGTCGGCACCTCGCGTCCGCAAGGGCCAGATCACGCTCAGCACGGTGCTGGAGAATCTGACGCCGCACGCGCAATATACGCTGCACGCCGCGATCACCGACCACGGCCGCAAGGTCCGGGAGTTCACGAGCAAGCCGTTCGAAGCGGGCGACCTCAAGGACGGCCGCTTCGAACTGACCGAGAACTGGAAGCCCGAGAAGCTCTGGGACCTGCACACGCCGCAGAACGTCTACGAGGTGGCCGTCTCGTTGGTGGAAGGCGGCAGGCTTGCCGACGCCGCCTTGCCGCTGCGTTTCGGCTTCCGCGAGTTGTGGATCGACGGCCGCGACTTCTACCTCAACGGCACGCGCATCTTCCTCTCCGCCCTGCCGCTGGACAACGCCCAGGTCAGCGCCTCGACGGCCGGCTACGAGGGGGCCAAGGAGAGCCTGCTGCGGCTGAAACGGCATCGGCATCAACTTCGTTTACACCCACAACTACGGCTGCGAGCCGGGCAGCCACCTCAGCTTCGCGGAGATCCTCCGCGCGGCGGACGACGTGGGGATGCTCGTCGCCCTCTCGCAGCCCCATTTCGCCCAGTACGACTGGAAGATGCCCGCCGCGGCCCAGAAGAACGGCTACGCCCAGCACGCCCGGTTCTATGTCCGCGTGGCGGGCAACCATCCCTCCGTGGTCTTCTACTCCATGAGCCACAACGCCACCGGCTACGACGAGGACATGAACCCGGACCTGATCGACGGCATCCACAGCGTCCGCGACCAGTGGTCCAACAACAACGTCAAAGGGGCCCTGGCGGCCGAAGCGATCGTCGCAGCGGCTCGACCCGGGCCGCATCGTCTACCACCACTCGTCGGGCAACCTGGGCTCGATGCACACGATCAACTTCTACACGAACATGGCCCCGGCCCAGGAGCTCGACGACTGGTTCGAGCACTGGGCCACGCAGGGCGTCAAGCCGCTCTTCACCTGCGAATACATGGTGCCCTGCACCTGGGACTGGACGATGTATCGCGGCTGGTACAAGGGCGAGCGGACCTGGGGCAAGGCCCCAGTGCCGTGGGAGTTCTGCGTGGCCGAGTGGAGTTCGCAGTTCCTGGGCGACCGCGCCTACCGCATCAGCGAGGAGGAGAAGAAGAGACATCCGCTGGGAGGCCGAGCAGTTCCGCAAGGGGCGGCTCTGGCATCGCTGGGACTACCCCTATCAGGTCGGCTCGCCCGTCTTCGACATCCAGCACGAGATCATCGGCACGTATCTCACGGAAAACTGGCGGGCCTTCCGCACCTGGGGCGTTTCGGCGATCTCGCCCTGGGAGTACGGCTTCTTCTGGCGCCTCCGCCCGGGGGTCGACAAGAGCCGCAAGCAGCTCAAGGTCGACTGGGAGGGCTTGCAACGCCCCGGGTTCAGCCCGGACTATATCGGCGAACAGTACGAGCGCATGGACCTGGCGTACGAGTACGATCGACTGGGTGCCGACGGCCGACGGCCAGGCCATCTTGCGGAACAACCAGCCGCTGTTGGCGTATATTGCGGGGAAGCCGGCCGCTTTCACCGGCAAGGACCACAATTTCTATCCGGGCGAAACGGTCGAGAAGCAGATTATCGTCATCAACAACTCACGGGAGACGGTGACGGCCGAATGCGGTTGGTCGATGCGCTTGCAGCAGGGAAGAGACATGGGCGGCACGCGCCGCCGAACCGATCGCCACCGGTCAACCGATAGCGAATCCCGCTGGACTTTACGCTGCCGGAAACGCTGGCACCAGGGCAATACGAAATCGGCGCCACGGTCAAATTCAGCAACGGCGAGGTACAGAAGGACAACTTCATTATCGACGTGCTGCCGAAGCCCGATACCAGCCCGACGCGCCAGCGAGGAAATGAACCGCCCTCGGAATCACGTGCATCTACTCCCTCGCTAGCGCGTCGGGCTAGTGTCAATCTCGACCGCGAGCCGAAGATCGCGATCTTTGACCCCAAGGGCGAGACCATCGCATTGCTCAAAGCGATGGACCTCGCCCCTCACGATTCCCAGTCGGTTGAGGCCGATGCCGACCTTTCCGCTTTCGACATCCTCATCATAGGCAAGGGCGCGCTAACGGCCAGTGGGCCGGGACCGAACCTCAGCCGCGTCCGTGAAGGACTGAAAGTCATCGTCTTCGAGCAAACCGCCGAAGCTCTCGAAAAACGGTTGGGCTTCCGCATCGCCGAGTACGGCCTGCGGCAGGTCTTCCCGCGCCTGCCGGACCATCCCCTGCTGGCCGGGCTCAAGGCGGAGAACCTCCGCGACTGGCGTGGGTCCGCCACGCTCCAGCCGCCGCGACTGGAATACACCACGAGCCAGAGCTTCGGCGGGCCGGCGGTCAAGCTGGTGCGGCATCGAGGTCCCGCGCGTGTGGCGCTGCGGCAACCGCGGCAACGTGGCCTCGGTGCTGATCGAGAAGCCGGCTCGGGGCGACTTCCTGCCCATCCTCGACGGCGGCTACAGCCTCCAGTACAGCCCGCTCATGGAATACCGCGAAGGCAAGGGAATGGTGCTCTTCTGCCAGCTCGACGTGACGGGCCGAACGGAGCAGGATCCCGCCGCCGAGACGCTCGCTCGGAACCTCCTCAGCTATGTCGCCGGATGGAAGCCGCCCCCGCGCCGCGAGGCGCTCTATGTCGGCGACACTGCGGGCCGGCGGCAGCTTGAACTCTCGGGCATTCGATGCAAAACCCTATGACGGCGGCAAGCTCGGGCCCCGAGCAGGCCCTGATCGTAGCCGCCGGCGGAGAGCGGAAGCTGGCTGAGAACACGGCGGCCATTGCCGAGTCCCTCAAGGCGGGCGGCCACCTGCTCGCCCTCGGTTTGGACCAAGAGCAGGCCAATTCCTTCCTGCCGTTCAAAGTCGGCACGACGAAGGCCGAACATATCGCCTCCTTCTTCGAGCCGCCGAAGGCAGCTTCCCTGCTTTCTGGCGTAGCGCCGGCCGACGTCCATAATCGCGACCCCAGGAAGCTGCCCCTCGTATCGGCGGAGGCGACGGTTCTCGGTGACGGCGTGTTGGCCCAGGCGCAGACATGAATGTGGTCTTCTTCCAATTTCCGCCTCATACCGTCTTCGATGGACAGGGAGCCGCGAAATCCAGCGCAGAGCTCAACCTGCGGCGGACGTACCGCCGCACCTCGGTCGCCCTCGCGCGCCTGTTGGCCAACATGGGTGTCAGCGGAGCGACGCCGCTCTTGTCCCGTTTCTCGATGCCGGTGAGTGCCGACCCGCCGAAACCCGGCACGCCGGCCGAGGGCCGATGGTCGCAAGGTCTTTACCTGGACCAGCCCGAGGCATGGGACGATCCCTACCGCTTCTTCCGTTGGTAAACGCCATGAATCACGAAACCATGACCTCCCGGCAACGCGTCCTGGCAGCCCTCAACCACCAGACGCCCGATCGCGTGCCGATCGATCTGGGCGGGAACCAGACGGGCATCCACAAGTTCGCCTACCAGTCGGTGACGAGATTCCTGGGCATGGACGATGCCGTGGTCATCATGGACGCCGTGCAGCAGCTTGCCCAGCCCTGCGAGGCGTTGCTGGAGCGGTTCCACGTCGATACCCGCTACATCGCCGCGGGCGCCGCGGCCGATTTCAAGGGCGGCATCGTCCAGCACCAGCGCGACGGCCGGCTGTGGCACGACCTGACCGACGAGTTCGGCGTGACCTGGTCGATGCCCGACGACCAGCCCTATTACATGGACATCTCCCGCCATCCGCTGGCCGACGCCACGCTCGCCGATCTTCGCGAATATCCCTTTCCCAAGGGCGACGATCCGGGCCGCTTTGCCGGGCTGCGCCAGCGGGCGCTGGAGATCCGGCGGCACACGCCCTACGCCGTGGTCAGCGGCATCTCCGGCGTGGTCTATGAAATCTGCTGGTACATGCGCGGCCTGGAGCCGTGGTTTATGGACATGCTCACGCAGCCGGAGTTCTGCGAGGCCCTGCTCGACCGGACGCTGAAGTTCTGGATGGACTGGTTCCGCGTGTTTCCTGGACGAGGTGGGCGACCTGGTCGACGTGATCATGATCGGCGACGATCTGGCCGGGCAGAAGGGCCCGCTGTTCCGGCCCGACTTCTATCGCCGCGTGGTCAAGCCGCGGCACAAGCGGTTGGTCCAATACATCCGCTCGCGGACCGCGGGCCAAGATCTGGTACCACACCTGCGGCGCGTGCTCGGAATACATCCCCGACCTGATCGACAACGGCATCGACATTCTCAACCCGGTGCAGATCAGCGCCGCAGGGATGGAGCCGGCGGCCTTGAAGGCCCGCTTCGGCGACCGGCTGGCGTTCTGGGGCGGGGCGATCGACGCCCAGCACGTCTTGCCGCGGGCCTCGGCCGAAACGGTCCGCCAGCACGTGCGGCAGAACCTCGCACTCTGGAAGCCCGGCGGCGGCTACGTCTTCAACAACGTCCACAACATCCAGGCCGGCGTGCCGCCGGAGAACATCGTGGCGCTGTACGATGCGGCGTATGAATTCGGGTTCTATCAGTAGCGTCACTTCTCCGGAATCTGCGCCAACAACTGCCGCACGTCGTTGATGTTGTATTGCTGTTCCGCGGGGTCGTTGACGATCCTGGCAATCGCCGCGCGGGCGAAGACCAGCCGCCGGCCGTCGGCGACGCGGAGGAGTTGCCTCGCGGCAGCCAGGCCCTGGCTCGTGTCCGGCACGCTCAATGCGGCCAGGATCGGCGGTTCCATGTCGCGATCGCCGAGCAACCTCCCTTGTAATCACCAGTCGTCGTCAAGGGCCATTACGACAATCCCTAGTTTGAAACAGAAAAGGAATGGAACGTCGTCCACGGCATGCCGGTAACACCATTGTTCATCCATTTCAGGAAGTGCGGGAGAGTCGACTACGGGATGCGTGAACTGGGACCGTTTGATTTCCGTTGGACTGCCAAACCACGCTTGCACTTGCTCGCGGGTCCAGCCGTCGATCAGCAGGCGATTAGGTTCGCACCAGCTTCCCCTTTTCATGGGAATGGCGTCCGCAAAGAAATCGTCTCCTGTCAGTCTCCGCAGCCAGGCCGGGGCCGCTTGTGCGGCGCCGGGCAGAGACCGTTCTGTTTCGTCCAGTTGGCAATTATAAAGCGTCAGGAATTCGTTTTGCCACTTCTCAACTGCCTCGTGCTGGTCCCGTGCCTTCTTCATCTCCACCGCCAACCAACTGCAGGGGATGGCAACGACCACGGTCAGCACCAGCAGCGACCGAATCGAGAACTGAAACCGCCGGCGGAAGAGGAGGCTGGCGATTAGCCAAAGCAGCATGAAAAGGAACCCGGCCCCGACCGCCGCCACGGCGACCAGGACCGCATAGCCCTTGTGCCAGGTCGGCATGTGCAACCGCTGCGACAGCCAGAGCAGGCATTCCGCGATCAGAAGCCCGATGATGAGGCGATCGGGCGTGAGGCGATACCAGCGGGGTTTGCAGGGGGAGTCGCTCATGCCGACAGTATAGCAGAGATGGGATCCTCTCCCAGGTCCGGGATTCAATGTACTATACCCGATTTTCGACGCATGGGAATGGAGCACAGAAAAATAGAGGTCGAGAAGATTGGGGGAGAAATGGGGGGCGTGTTCCGGGCGGCATAATGAGCCAATGCCAAACGTCGGAATAGCCCCATAGCGGAGCATGACAAAATGGTAGCGGTAGGACAAAGACGGGGGGAAAGGAAAATGGGGGAAGGGAAGATAAGTTCATTTTCTTTTCCCCCATTTTCCTTTCCAGAAAATCAGGCGGCAAAAGGTCGTATCGACTTACCGGTCCAAAGACCCCCCACAAGACAGCAATCGCCCCTGCCGCTATAATGCGATCATGCTGTTTGCGCTCCAAGACATCACGAAGACCTACGGCCCGATCGCGGCCTTGCGGCAGCTTTCCGTCGACGTGCCGGCCGGCGCGGTCGGGCTCCTAGGGCCAAATGGCGCGGGCAAAACAACTTTGATCCGCACCCTCCTGGGCCTGATCAAAATCGATGCCGGCGAGGGCCAGGTCCTCGACATGGACCTCCGCACCCGGCGGCTCGATATCCGCCAGGCCGTCGGTTTCATGCCCGAAGACGAATGCCTCTTCCCCGGTATGGCCGGCGTCGATTTCGCCGCTTATGCGGGCGAACTGTGCGGCATGCCCTCGAGCGACGCCCTGCAAAGGGCCCATGAAGTCCTCAACCACGTCGGCCTGGGCGAGGTCCGCTACCGCCCTGTCGACTCCTACTCCACCGGCATGAAGCAGCGGCTGAAGCTGGCCTCGGCCCTGGTCCACGACCCCCGCCTGCTGATCCTCGACGAGCCGACCAACGGCATGGACCCGGCGGGCCGCCAGGAGATCCTCGAACTGGCCCGCGACCTGGCCCACGGCAAGGACATGAGCGTGCTCTTCTCCAGCCACCTCCTGCCCGACGTGGAGTTCGTCTGCGATTATGTCGTCGTGCTGGGGCAAGGGCGGTTGCTGGCCCAGGGCCAAATCCGCGACTTGAAACAGGGGCACGAGCGGTGCTACGAGGTCCGCGTCAAGACCAACCCGGCAGCCTTCGCCTGGCGCCTGACCGAGGCGGGATGCACCGTCACGGAGCAGGACCACTCCCTGCTCGTGCAGCTCCCGCAGGAAAAATCGGAAAAACTGCTTTGGTCGCTGGCGGCAGAGGCCGGCGAGCAGATCCGCCACCTGCGGCCGCAACAAAGCACGCTCGAAGAAGTGTTCCTGAAGGCGATCGAGTAATAGGGAAATCATGCCGATCTTCGACCAAGGATACCAGCACTGGAAGGGCGCATTGGCGGGCCATGCCTGGCGGTGGCTGGTCATCAGCCGGCACGGCATCCGCGCAGCTCAAAGGCCGCTATGTCCGCTTGCTCCTGATCATGGCCTGGACGCCCGCCTTGGCGCTGGTTGCCGCGCTGGCCGTCTGGGGGCTCTTCGAGCAAGGGGTCCTGGGGGCGGACCTGCTGACCCTGCTCAAGAGCCAAGGCATTACGGACGATCCGCAGACGTACCGGCCGGCGATATGGACGCTGGCCTACTCGTTCTTCTTCCAGATCGAACTATATTTCATCCTCGTGCTGGTGACCATGACGGGGCCGAACTTGATCAGCGGCGACCTCCGCTACAATGCCCTGCCGCTCTACCTCTCACGCCCCGTCACCCGGTTCGACTACTTCCTCGGCAAGCTGGGCGTGATCGCGGCCCTGGTGGCGGCGGTGGCCGTCGTGCCGGCGGCGGTCGCCTATGTGCTGGGCGTCTGCTTCAGCCTCGACCTGACCGTGGTCCGCGATACGTGGCGGCTGCTGCCGGCCGGCATCGCCTACGGCCTGCTGATCGTCGTCTCCGCCGGGACCTTGATGCTCGCGATGTCCTCGATGTCGCGGCGCTCGCTGTATGTCGGTCTCACCTGGGTCGGCCTGTTTCTCATCGGTTGGGTGGTCTCCGGGCGCTGAGTCACGTATCATCATGACAGCCTGGCCTTCGGCATCATGCGAAACAACCACGTCTTCGACCGCGTCCCCAACGGGTCGCTCTATAAACGAAGGAAGCAATTCGAGCGGCAGCTCTCGCCGGCAATCCGCGAAGAAATCGAGCAGGCCGAAGTGCAGGCGGGAAAGACCGATTGGCGGCCGCTGCTCTCCTACACGGCCAATCTCGATCGCCTCGGCGAGTCCATCCTCGGCGCCGATGCCGCCTGGGTGCAGATCGGCCGCGCCTATGAGCGGCGGCGGTTCCAGCTCGAAGGGCTGGCCAGCATGGCGGCCGGGCCTTTTGCGAACAACTTTGCTCCCCAGCCCGTCGACGAACGCCGCCTGGCGAACTCTTGGGTGCCGCAATATCCTTGGACCTGGTCGGCCGCCGTCCTGGCCGTCTTTTTTGCACTTTCCCTATGCATCCTCTGTACGCGAGTGAAATCGCTGGACCGCCTGCGATGAACGCCGTCGTCGAGTTCGACGGCGTCTCAAAGTGGTACGGCAACGTGATCGGACTGAACAAGCTGACCGTGCGGATCGCGCCCGGCGTCACCGGCCTGCTCGGTCCCAACGGGGCCGGCAAATCGACCATGTTGCAACTCGCTACCGGGCAGCTTCGCCCCAGCCAAGGGCAGGTCACCGTGCTCGGCCAGCCGACCTGGAACAACGCCGGACTGATGCGGCACATCGGCCTTTGCCCTGAGCAGGACGCCTTCTACGAGTGGATGTCGGGGTTCGACTTCGTCGGCACCTGGGCGCGGCTGTCGGGCCTGGGCCGCGCGGCGACCGCGGCCGCCGAAAAGGCCATCGACTGCGTCGGCATGACGGCGAACATGGGCCGGCCGATTCGCGGCTATTCCAAAGGGATGCGGCAGCGGATCAAGCTGGCGCAGGCCCTGGTCCACGAACCCCGCGTGCTGTTTCTCGACGAGCCCTTCACCGGCACCGACCCCGTCGCCCGCCGCGACCTGACTGCCGTGATCCGCAAACTGGGCGAGAGCGGCCGCAGCGTGATCGTCTCCAGCCACGTCCTGCACGAAGTCGAGGCGCTCACGATGAACGTCGTCCTTGTACACAACGGCCGTCTCGTGGCCGAGGGCCAGATCCCGCAGATCCGCGACCTCATCGACCGCCATCCCCATCGGATCGTGCTGGTCTCGGACGCCTATCGGGCCCTGGCGGCCAAGGTGGTGGCGTGGGACGACGTGGAGGGCGTCGAGATCGAGCGCGGGCAGAGCGCGGTATTGGTCGAGACCCGCAAGCCCGACGCGTTTTACGCCCGTCTGCCCTCGCTGGCCCTGGACGGCGGCACGCCGATCCGCGAGGTCTATTCGGATGACAACAACCTGGAAGCCGTGTTCAAGTACCTGGTGAGCAAATGATCGAGTCTTTTGGTTTTACGTGCAAAGCGGGTGGGCGACTGCCTGGAGTCCCGCCTTTAGGCGGAGTTCCGCCTGGCGCCGCCTAAAGGCGGGACTCCAGCGCGTAACGGCACCTAGAACCGGAGGAGCCCAATGATCGAGTCTGTAACCGTTGCCGTCCCCGAGGCCGGCCTGTCGTGGTCATCCAGTTTCCGCGCCTGGCCGCGCTCTTCGCGCTGGCCTTGCGGCAGCAGGTCCGCGGCTGGCGGCTGGTGGTCCTGGGGCTGCTCTTCCTGCTGCCGGGAGCCTGGCGCTGCTTGTCTGCCTGACGACCACCGTGCCGGCCGACAACACGACGCCCGCCGAGGTTCTCGACTTCCAGTTCCTGTTCATCCTGATTCCGCATGCCCTGGCGCCGCTGGCCGCGCTGCTCTGCGCGGGCGGGATCATCCGCGACAACGTCGAGGACCAGACGCTGACTTACGTGCTCCTGCGTCCGCTGTCGCGGGCGGCAATTTACGCCGTCAAGCTGCTGGCCGCGGTGGTGACCACGGCGCTCTTGACCTCGCTCTTTACGGTGGCCACGCTCGTGCTGATCGCCCTGATGACGGGCGAAACGGCCGCCGCGCCGCTTTTCCTCAAAGGCGTGCAGATTGCGGCTATCTTCAGCCTCACGCAGGTCGCCTACTGCGGGCTGTTCGCGCTGATGGCGCTGATCATGCGGCGGTCGCTCCTGGCGGGGGTCGTCTACATCTTCTTCTTCGAGGGCATTCTCGCCAGTTTCGACACCATCGCCCGGCGGATGACGGTGATGTACTACTTTCGCGTCCTCGTGCTCCGCTGGCTGGAGCCCTACAGCGGCGCCGAGTGGAAGTTCGACCTCAGCCGCGCCCCGAGTTCCGCGGCCTGCGTGGGGATTCTCCTTGCGCCGGGCTCGCCTTGACC
Source organism: uncultured Planctomycetia bacterium (assembly GCA_963824275.1). Taxonomy (GTDB): domain Bacteria; phylum Planctomycetota; class Planctomycetia; order Pirellulales; family Thermoguttaceae; genus JANXQG01. Next base: position 189,146 of record CAWGOT010000001.1, read on the forward strand.
GTCATCGGATCGCTGCTCTTCTCGGTCCGCGAGTTCCGCATGAAGACGCCGGAAGGGGAGTGATCTTCGCTCTGCGGTGCTTGCATCGCCCGCCCTCGCGGCGGATAATTGAATAGTGGCTTGGCAGGACTGACTGTGCGTGTCGAGGATAATATCATGCTCCAACTCGTGAGCTATTTGGCATGTGTTTCCGTGTTGGCCGCTCCGGCGGGTCAGGTCGCCGACAAGCCTCACGCTGCCGGCAAGGTCGAGTCATGTTCCTTCCAGACGCGATCGCTGCCGCCGCCGTTCCAGGTGCCCAAGCGGTTTGCCGAGGGCTACAAGCTCTTTCAGGCGGCAGGGGACCTCGTGCCCGAGGAGACGGTGGTCAAGGAAGCGATCCTGATGGGCAAGTCCCAGCTTGGTCTTACGGAGAAAGAGACGCAAGGTCTTTCCGCCAATGTGGATCAAGTTTACCGCAACATCGCGTCGGACGCGCTCTTCAAGAATGTCCCGTCTGCCTTGCCTTATTGTTTGGCCGACAAGCGGCCCTCGCACGGGCATTATTTTGCGTATTTTCCGGAAAAGGCCAGCGATGACTCGCAGGTGATTGTCTTCCTTCACGGGTTCGGCGGCAACCTTCTGTTCTACACGTACGTGCTGAAGGAAGAGTTCCCGAATGCCATCGTCCTCCTGCCCTCATGGGGTGCCAGTTGGGAAGATGGCACGATGCGGTACCTGGACGACATGTATCAGGACGTGAAGCAGAAGCGATCGCTTTCCATCCGCAACCCCTGTCTCATGGCGATCTCCGCGGGCGGCCGGGCGGGGTTCCGGCTCTACAACGAGCACCCCGATCGCTTCTCCTGTTATGTTTCGCTCGCCTCCGCCCCATCCCTTGCGAGCGTGCCTAAATTGAAAGACGATCTCAGAATCCTCATGGTCAATGGGAAGCAGGACCGGGACTTTGGCATCGCGCACGTGCAGTCGATCGCATCGAAACTCAGCCCGCGGCTGCCGCATTTTCAGATCGAAGTTCTCGACGGGGACCATTACTTCCTGCTCTCCAAGCGAGAAGAGACCTTCCGGGCGATCAAGGCGTTCTTGGCCACGGAGGCAAAGGAACGGACAAGAAATCAACATTCGCAGGACTGACCATGCACCCTGACCAAAATGCGTTGGCGACTCTCACTTCCGTTTCGACCGAAGTCGAAGCAGATCTGATTGTCGGCATGTTGAACGAGCATGGCATTGCCGCGGTCGCCACGGGCGGATACACGTCGCAGTTTCAAGCCCAGGCGCCGGGAACAGTTCAAGTTCTGGTGAATCAAGAGAACCTGTCGGCGGCCAGATCGCTGCTGGCCCGGCGAAGACCGGCACGCGCTGCCATACGGTATCCCGGCAAGCAGTCATCGTCGCCGGCCAGCGACTCCAGCGACGAGGATGAACAAAAGTCTGTCGGCGCGGATCGCGATCTTGTGGAACTGGGAGAAAGTCCTTGGTCGCCGCCGCAGTTCAGCCTGGGAAGTCTGGTAATCGCCGTTACCGCGTTCTGCTTCGTGTGCAGCATGATCAAAGGGCTCCATTTGAACTGGGCGCTTGGTTTCTATGGGGCCGCAACGTTCGGCATGTTCGCCTGGTTGGTGATCGGTTTGATTCGCCTCGTGCGCTGTTCGGAAGTGGTCGTGCCGCTGAAGGCCAAGCCCCTTCCGCGCTCGCCCGCCGAATACGCCCATCCCTACGAGGCGCTGGACGCAGCCCGCGAGCCTCGACTTGCAGGGCGACTGGGATGCAGCGATCGCATTTTACGCGGGCGTGGCGCGGTCAGCTGGCCGGAACACGAAGCGTATGTCCGCGGATGCATCCAGCGGGTCGAAGAGAAACAGTCGCGGCTGTGAACGCAGGACGAGGCCAAGATGCTCCCCAACCACATCCTCGGCATCCCGATCCTCGAAGAGGCCGCGCCGGGCGATTTCGTCGCCCAGCAGGAGCGCGAGGTCCGCGCGCAGCTTCAAGCCGCCATCGACATGCTGCGCTGCGCTTCGTGCGGCAGCCTGAATTACGAAACGACGCTCTTCGTCTTTACCAGCGGCGTCGAGAAGATGGTCGAATGCCGCAACTGCGGTTTTATCCACGAGGAAATGCTGCCGGAGAATGTTGTGGGCCAACTCGGCTTTCGTCCCTACGATGCCATTCCCCAAGATGGGCCGTACGACGATTCTGGCCCGTGATTTCTGCGTCCTGCGGGAAGAAATCCACCCGCTGGAGTCCCGGCTTTAGCTTCCACGCTCGCGATTACCTCTTGATCCATTTCTGCAGCAAGACTCTTGCTCTTGCTGCAGATTCCATGCATCTTAGCATCCGGATCGGCCAAATTCCAGCGCCGGCAAGGCCCCATGATTCACAAAATGGCTAAGAAACGGAATGGCCCCATTACAGATTCGGGACGAATTGCGGCAAGGGTGATAGGGCGGACGCCCTACCCCAGCGGCAGCACCAGCCCGTCATACGCCAACTCCATCCCCGCCGGCAGGGTGGCATTGGTCGCCTCGTGCTCCAGATCGTGGCAGACGTGCGTGAAAAACGTCCGTCGCGGCCGCAATTGCCGCGCCGTCTCGACCGCTTCCTCCAGGGAAAAATGGGTCGGATGAGGGCGGTGTCGCAGGCCGTCGAGCACCAGCACGTCGAGTCCCTGGAGCAGCGCCCGGCTGGTGTCCGGAATGCCGTTGGTATCGGTGCAATAGGCCACGTTGCCGAAGCGGAAGCCGAGCGACGAGTAGCGGCCGTGCTCGAGCGGGATGGGCGTAATCTGCGTCCCCAGGATCTCGATCGGCTCGGTCCGCACGCGTTGGAGGACGAGTTTCGGCAGCCCTCCGGCCGCGTAGTGCCGCGTGGCCTCGTCGAAGGCGTAGTCATAGGCCTTGCGGATCCGGCTCTCGACGCTCTCGTTGCAGTAGACCGGCAGGTCGTGCCCCAGGTAGTCGGCAAAGATCCGCAGGTCGTCGAGACCGAAGACGTGGTCGGCGTGCTCGTGGGTATAAATCACGCTGTGGATCAGCCCTATCTGCTCGCGGAGCAACTGCATGCGCAGATCGGGGGGCGTGTCGATGAGCAGGTTCCCGCCCGGAAGGCCGAGCACGACACTGCACCTTCCTCGCTGGTTCTTGGGATTCCGGCTCAGGCAGGTCGGGCAGCCGCAACCGATCACGGGCACCCCGTGCGAAGTGCCGGTGCCGAGGAAAATAAGCTGATTCTGAAAATTGCGGTTGACCTGCAAGGTGCGCATAGGGGCGGATAGGGCAGGGGGGATCGGAAGGATGAAGGATGAAGGATGAAGGATAAGGGATGAACGAGGGCGGGGCAAGCGGGGCTAGGCGGCTGCCAGTCACGCTGGCCGGATAGAACGGCCAGGTGCACTTCTCCCGCGGGACCGCCGGACTCTCCTGCCAACGATGGGGCGGAGACGTATGCTTGATAGGATGCAGACCGGTTTCGTACTTCATCGAGATCAAGATGCGGGGCAACCACTAGCCCTTTTTGGGTATTGAACTTTCACATTCTGAATCACGTATATAGGGAGAGGGGAGGCCGGACTTCGGCAGGAGAGTCGGGGGCAGTAGCTACCCAAGGGTCGATAAATCGGAGGAAAGGTCATGAACTCATGCAAGTGCTGGTGGGCGGCGTGCGTTGCATTCAGCTTGCTGCCAAATGTCCAGGCAAGTGCTGGTACGGCGAAGGAGGCATACGAGAAGGGCATTTCGAGTCTGGCGAAACAGGACTATGACGCTGCCATTGCTGCGTTTACCGAGGCCATTCGGCTCAACCCGAAGGATCCCAAGGCGTTTTACAAGTGCGGCTATGCCTATCAGAAAACGGGCGATCTCGTTAAGGCCATTACTGACTACACGGAGGCCATCCGGCTCGACCCAAACTTTGCCCAAGCGTATTGTGGACGGGGATATGCCTACTCGCACCACGGCGAACGTGACCATTCGATCGCCGACTACACCGAAGCCATTCGGCTCGACTCGAAATATGTCAGGGCCTATGAGAACAGGGGCTGGGTCTTCGATCAGAAGGGCGAGCACGACAAGGCCATTGCCGACCACAGCCAGGCCATCCGGCTCGACCCGAAATTTGTCCTGGCGTATCAGAACCGGGGCTGGGCCTACGAGCAGAAAGGCGAATGGGAGAAGGCGATAGCCGATTATGGCGAGGCCATCCGGCTGAATCCGAAATATGCCAAGGCCTACGACTCCCGGGGTCGCATCGCCGCAAAACAAGTGCGAATTCGACAAGGCAATCGCCGACTTCACGGAGGCGCTCCGCCTCGACCCCAAGGACGCCAAGATATACTGCAACCGAGGTCTCGCCTATCGACATCAAGGCCAATACGACAAGGCCATTGCCGACTGCACGGAGGCCATCCGGCTCGACCCAAAATACGCCTTTGCGTATCGCAGCCGTGGCTCGGCCTACGAATATACGTGCGAGTATGACAAGGCGATTGCCGACTACACGGAAGCTATCCGACTCAATCCGAAGGACGCCAGGACTCCCTTGGTTCTGATCCGGATCGTGTGCCGCCGGCAATCTATTCGGCGGCCTTGACTTCGCCAACATCAATATCGGCGGGCTGCTGGCAGACGGCTCCGACGGCCCCAACGGACCGTCGCACCTCCATGGCGGTCACTAGCTAGCGAATTTCGTGCTGCGGCGACGCATTCCACGCGATTTCGGAGTGGCGGCAGGCGAGGAATTGACGGGGCCGCAAAAAAGCCGATAATGTACATAGGGTACAAAAAGTATATTCACTTTCCGGAGAGAACAGAAATGGAAATGAACATCGTGGACGTGCGTGAAAACCTCGCGGAGGTAATCAACCGTGTGGCCTATGCGGGCGAGCGCGTCATCCTGCGGCGGCGCAAGAAGAGCGTGGCAGCCGTGGTTTCCATGGCAGACCTCCAGGTGCTTCAAACCCTGGAGGATCGGGCCGATGTCAAGGCGGCGCTCAAGGCCCGCAAAGAAAAAGGCACGGTGTCCTTGGAAAAGGTCAAGGCCAGGCTGGGGATGAAGTAAGCAATGGCCGAATATAAGGTGTCATTCAAGCCGTCGGCCGACCGGCAACTGCGAAAACTGCCGGCGGCCGTCCAACGTCGGGTTGTCGCTGAGGTAGCGACATTGTCGCTCAACCCACGACCACCCGGAGTCGTGAAACTTGAGGGAGACGAGAACCTCTGGCGAATCCGGATTGGCGATTACCGCGTCATCTACGAGATTCACGACGATCGCCTGGTCGTGGTCGTCCTGCGGGTCGCCAATCGCAAGGACGCGTATCGACGAAAGTAACTGCTTATGAAAACAGGGGCTGGGTCTTCGATCAGCAGGGCGAGCGCGACAAGGCCATTGCCGACCACAGCCAGGCCATCCGGCTAGCCCGAGATTTGTCCTGGCGTATCACCGCCCAAGGGACCCCGGACGCATCGAGCTTGGGATCGGCCAGGTTCACGGCGCCGGCCTCACCGCCGCGCAAGCGCCATTTGTGGATTCCGCCTTTCGGCTCCTCGATGACCATCAGTCCTGCGAGAGGATCACGACGCTGTAGGGCCCGATCGCCACATTGCCGTTGAAATTGAGGTTGTCCTTCGCGCCAGCGTTCGCCGTGATGTCGAAGCTGTCGCCGTTTTCAAAGCTCGGGTCGTAGACCTTGGCGCCGCTATTGAATCGCACGACCCATTTCCCGCCCCGCGGGAAGCCAAGGTTAAGCCCCGGAAGCGGCTGATTCGACAGGTTCACTACCACGATCACGTCGTCGCCAGCGCCGCCCTTGGACCAGCGGTGGTAGGCCAGCGTCTTGTTGCCGTCGTCGAGGTGGAAAACATTCCGGCTCTGGCCGCCGAGCCCGGCCGTCTTGCCGCCCAGGTTCCGCCGCAGAGCGATCAGGTCGCGGTACATCTTCACGATCCCAGGAAACTTCGTGTCGGCCAGCTTCCAGTCGATGGGAGTTGCCCTAGGGAAGTCGAACTCGCGGGTTTCCAGCATCTCCTGCCCTTGGAAGAGCATGGGGATGCCCGGCGAAGTAAGCACGACCGCGGCGGCCAGGGTCGACCGTCTCTTCGCATAAACGCTTTCGGGGTTGTGTACGTCGATCAGCGACGGGATGCGAATTTCGTTGTTCTGGGGATCGTTCGAGTTGGGATGGCCGACTTTGTCGTGGTTCTCCGTGAATGTCACGCGGCTGAAAACGTCGTTGTCGAACGGCTTCTCGATCGCCGCCTTGATCGCGCCGAGATCGCGGTCCGCATCGTTGACTTTCGTTACGGCGCGACGCAGCGCGTAGTACAGATCCTGGTCCCATTGGCTATCGAAGCCGAAACCGCCGGCGTGACTGGTGGGGGCGACGATTTCGCCCCAACTCTGCAGATCTTCGGCGATCATGACCTTCCCCTGCCCGATCCCATGGCAGGCCCCGTTCATGTCCCGCAAGAGTTGATCGCCCTCGGCGATGTCGTGGCCCTGGCGGTCCTTCGTATAGGTGCGGATGTTCACGGTGGAGTCGACCCGCAGGCCGTCGATGCCGTAGTCGCGGAGCCACATCTGGGCATTGTCGTTGATGTACTGCCGCACCTGAGGGCGGCCAAAATCCGGCCGCGGGCCGAAACCGGTCTCACGCCGGTCGCCGCCGTAGAAGTAGACGCCCAAGGGGATCTCCGGTCGAGAAAATCCCCCAAATCTGACGAGCAGATTGCCCGCGCAGAGGTGGTTGTAGACTACGTCGAGCAGCACGGCGATCTTCTTCTCGTGGCATTTCTTCACGAGCTGCTTGAACTCCTGCGGCGTGCCATAGGCGGTTTTGACGGCGAAGAGTTGGTTCGCGTCATATCCCCAATTGAAGTCGCGAGGGTTGCGGTCGGAGGGCTCGGAGTTCTCATGCACGGGCATCAACTCGATCGCATTCACATTGAGGCCCTTCAGGTAGTCCAGTTTTTCGGCGGTCCCGGCGAAGTTGTACTTGCCGCTAGCCGAACTGGGGTGAAACGTGCCGACGTGCAATTCGTAGATCACCAGGTCATTGGGCTTGGGAGGGTCGAAGGCCGGCATGTCGAACGCAGGATCCACGATCACCGAAGAGGCGCTCGCATCGATGCCCGTAAGTTGTTGTGAACGGGGATCGGCAAACTCGCTGGTTTTCCCAGTGCACTGAATGGAGTAGCGGTATTGATCTCCAGGCTTGTCGCCCGCCACGCTGCCGGCCCAGACCGCGTCGTCATCGGCGTGGCCGGGCTCCTTGGCCAGGGCCAAGGGGCTCCCGCCGTTGATTTTCACCGCGACCGCGTCGGCGAACGGCGCCCAGACGCGGAACATGGTTCCATGTGCGCCCGGCGTTGCTCCCAGCGGGGGCGTGTTGGCCGCCGGCGCGGCTGCCCAGCCAATGAGCGACTCCACGCAAAGGCTGGCCGCCAAGAACAAAGTCAACCCGCGACCAAACCATTGAGATCGGGACATGATTTCTCCTTCGTTAGGGCGGGACAGTGGGCTTGGGCGGATTCGTCCACGTCCGGGCATGTGAAAGTGTCTGCCACGTCTGACCGGTCTGATACACGGTAGCCATATCCAACGGCTGGGGCAACCAGGTGCGGAAAACATTTTGTTCACTGAAGGCGTTGCCGGCCGAGGCATAATCACAAAACGTCAGTCCGCCCACATCGAACGCCAGCCAGGCGCCGATCTTTTTCGCGGCGGCCGGGTTCGGTTTCAGTGCGGGATTTCGCTCGAGCGTTATCTGGCCCGCGGCGGCGGGCGTGAGCCGGTTGTCCAGTGCCAGCACCAGCGGGCCGCGCTGCAGTGCAACCTGGCCGTTCAAGGCAATCGTCCTGGCGCGCACGTCGAAGCGGATTGCCACCCGGTCGCCTTGCCGCCATGTCCGGCGAATCTTCGCATAGCCGGGTGTGACCGGCAGCGGCGTGCCGTTGACTTTCAATTCCGTCCGCTCGCTCCAGGCTGGGATCCGCAGGGACAACGTGAACTCCTCGCTTTGCGCCGGCGTGACTTGGATTTCGACCTGGTCGCTCACGGGATAGTCGCCGCTGATTTCCAATCTTACTTTGCCGACCTGTGCCGCGCCGGGAGCGTACAGATTCACGACCGGGCCGTCGGCGCTTTGCATGAACGCCCAGAACGGCGTCAGCATCAATCCGCGCGGTCCGTTGACCACGCAGCAGCTCAACCCGACATCGGCGTGTTGCACATAACTCGGCACGCGCACCCCCATCAAGCCGTCGAAGTAAGCCCACCAACGGCCGTCCGGCATCATCGCGCCGAGCAGGCCGTTGTAGAGATTTTTCTCCAGCTCGTCGGCGTAGCGCACGTCGCCGGTCAAACGGAGAAGCTGGTCGCAGAGCTTCATCCACGTCACCGTCACACAGGTTTCCATCGGTTTCTCAACCACGCCGGTCTGTTGTTTTGCGCCGCGGAACCAGGATAAGGGATGAACGAGGGCGGGGCAAGCGGGGCGAGGCGGCTGCGAGTCACGCCGGCCGGATAGAATGGGCAGCCTTGCGTTCTCTTGCCAACGAAGTCGCGGAGAAGTATGCTCGATAGGATGCAGACCGGTTTCGTCTTCAACATCCAGAAGTACTCCCTCCACGATGGTCCGGGCATCCGCACGACCGTTTTCCTCAAGGGATGCCCCCTGCACTGCTGGTGGTGCCACAATCCCGAAGGAATGTCGCCGGATCCGGAAATCCTCGTGGCCGAGGACCGTTGCACGGCGTGCGGGCAGTGCCGCGCAGCCTGCCCCCAGGATGAGGCGCGGCCCGCTGGCAAAGACGGCCTCGTCCCGGCCGCGCCGCCCGCCTGCGTTCGCTGCGGGGCGTGCGTTGATGCCTGCCCCACCCAGGCCCGGCAGCTTTTCGGCCGGCGGATGACCGCCAGCGAAGTCGTGACCGAGATCGAGAAAGACCATATCTTCTACGATGACTCGCAGGGCGGGGCCACCTTCTCCGGGGGCGAGCCGTTTGCGCAAACCCCCTTCCTGCTGGAGCTGCTGCGGGCCTGCCGCCAGCGGGAGATCCACACCGCGGTGGACACGACGGGCTTCGTCGCCCGGGATGCACTGCTGGCCGCGGCCCGCTGGACGGACCTCTTCCTCTACGACATCAAAATCCTCGATGACGCCCGGCATCGCCGCTATACGGGCGTCTCCAACGCGCTGATCCTCGACAATCTGCAAGTCCTCGGCCGCGAGCACGGCAACGTCTGGGTCCGCGTGCCGATCGTGCCCGGCTTGAACGATGCCGACAGCGACCTGGAGGCCACCGTCCGCTTCGCCGCCTCGGTGCCCGGGGTCAAGCAAGTCAATCTGCTCGCGTATCACCCTACGGGGTCCTACAAGTTTTTACGCCTCGGCAAACCGTGCCTGACAGAATCCGTCAAGCCGCCTGCTCCCGAGTTCTTCGGCCAGGCGACCGCACGGCTGCAAGGACTCGGCGTGCCGATCATTGCAGGAGGTTAAGATAAGATCATGACGCCACGAACCGCTCGCTTGCGACAAGAGAGCCTCGCCGCGCGGCCTTCGCTGACCGCCGAGCGAGCCAGCCTGCTGACCGACTTCTACCAGGCCAACGAAGGCAAGTTCTCCGTGCCGGTAATGCGCGCCCGCTCGTTCCATTACCTTTGCCGGCACAAGACGATCTATCTCGGGGAGGGCGAGCTGATCGTCGGCGAGCGCGGCCCGCAGCCCAAGGTCGTGCCGACCTACCCCGAGCTGACCTGTCACAGCCTGGAAGACCTCCGCATCCTCGATTCCCGGCCCAAGACCAGTTATGCCGTGCCCGAGGAGTGTCTGAAGGTCTATGAGGTAAAGATCATTCCCTATTGGCGCGGCCGCAGCATGCGCGACAAGATTTTCGCTGCGCTCCCGACGGAGTGGAAAGAGGCCTACGACGCCGGCCTGTTCACCGAATTCATGGAGCAGCGGGCGCCGGGCCATACGGTGCTGGACGACAAGATCTATCGCAAGGGCCTGCTCGATTTCAAACGGGAGATCGCTGCGGCAATCGCCGCGCTGGACTTCCTCGGCGACGCGGAGGCCTTTGCCCGGCGGGAGCAACTGCTGGCGATGGACATTTCCTGCGACGCCGTGCTGCTTTTCGCCCAGCGGCACGCCGAGCTGGCCCGGCAGGCGGCGGCCGTGGGAACCGACCCGGCCCGAAAGGCCGAGTTGGAGAAGATCGCCGCCGTCTGCACGCACGTGCCGGCGCATGCCCCGCGGGATTTTCACGAGGCCCTGCAGGCCTATTGGTTCTGCCACCTGGCCGTGATCACGCGAGCTGAACGGCTGGGACTCCTTCAGCCCTGGTCATCTCGACCAGCACCTGCTGCCGTTCTACCGGCAGGGCCTGGAGGACGGCACGCTCACCCCCGAGCAGGCCCGCGAGCTGCTGGAGGCGTTCTTCATCAAGTTCAACAACCACCCGGCGCCGCCCAAGGTCGGCGTGACCGCCGAGGAAAGCGGCACCTACACCGACTTCGCGAATATCAATATCGGCGGGCTGCTGGCCGACGGCTCCGACGGCTCCAACGAACTGTCGCACCTCTTGCTGGAGATCATCGACGAGATGCACCTTTTGCAGCCCAGCAGCAATTTGCAACTCTCGCGGAAGACGCCTGACGCCCTGCTGAAGCATGCCCTGCGGGTGATCCGCAAGGGCTACGGGTTCCCCTCGATCTTCAACACGGACAGCGTGGTCGAGGAGCAGCTTCGCCAAGGCAAGACGCTCGAGGACGCGCGGGCCGGCGGTTGCAGCGGTTGCGTGGAAACGGGGGCCTTCGGCAAAGAGGCATTCATCCTCACCGGCTATTTCAACCTCGTGAAGGTCTTCGAATTGACGCTGCACGACGGCGTCGATCCACGCTCCGGGCAGCTTTTGGGGCCGCGGACAGGCGTGCCGGACAGTTTCGGCACGTTCGACCAGTTGTTTGCCGCCTTCCGCCGGCAGTTGCACCACTTCATCGAGATCAAGATGCGGGGCAACCTGCTCATCGAGCAGATGTATGCCGCCCTCATGCCGGCCCCCTTCCTCTCGGTGATTACCGCCGACTGCATCAGCCAGGGCAAGGACTACAACGCCGGCGGCGCCCGCTACAACAACAGCTACATTCAATTCGTGGGCATCGGCAGCCTGACCGACAGCCTGGCCGCCGTGAAGCAGATGGTGTTCGACGACCGGAAGAACTCCCCTCGCCCTTCGGGAGAGGGCGGGGCACCCGCGCAGCGGGTCGGGGCGAGGGATTCAGGCTCCCCTCTCCCGCTGGGAGAGGGGCAGGGGGTGAGGGCAGATGCGGATCTCTCACTGGCCGCGCTGGTGGTGGCCTTAGACAGTGATTTTGCCGGCCAGGAGTCGCTCCGCCAGCACCTGGTCAATAAGACGCACAAGTACGGCAACGACGACGACTACGCGGATCAAATCATGGTGCGGGCCTTCAGCGCGCTGGTTGAGGAGATCGACGGGCGGCCCAACGCCAAGGGCGGGCGGTTCCGCGTCGAAATGCTGCCCACCACCTGCCACGTCTATTTCGGCGCGATGACGGGGGCCATGCCCGACGGACGCCGGGCGACGCTTCCGCTCAGCGAAGGCATCTCGCCCGTGCAGGGCGCCGACCGCCACGGGCCGACGGCGGTGATCAAATCGGCGGCGAAGATGGACCACGTCAAGACGGGCGGCACGCTTTTGAACATGAAGTTCTCGCCCGCCTTATTGGCCGACGAGGCGAATCTCGACAAGGCGGCCCACCTGGTGCGGAGCTACTTCAAGCTGGGCGGCCACCACGTGCAGTTCAACATCGTCCGTGCCGAGACGTTGCGGCAGGCGCAGGGCAGTCCCGAGTCGCATCGCGACCTGATCGTCCGCGTGGCCGGCTACAGCGATTATTTCTGCGATCTGTCCCGCGAGCTTCAGGAGGAGATCATCGCCAGGACGGAGCACGCCGCGTTTTGAGGATCCGGAGCACCTAGAATCCGATGGGCAATCCCCACTATGGTAGGCTGGACGGTCTTCGCCGTTCAGATTTGCCAAAAAACAGCAATTTTTTCACGGTCTTGCACTTCGGGGGACTGTTGCGAGCCCCAATGCAAGGGGTAGAATGGCATTTTTGACACGGAAGGTTACTTGCCAACTCTGTAGACTCATTTCCACAAAGCTATTGTTCAACAACCTGAGTATTTCGACCCGCCTCCCGCGCGGAGTATAGACCGTTATGAACGGGCGAATGCCTACTATTGGCGTCGCTGTATGCAGGAGTTCGCAGAAACGCCCGAGATGGCGAGTGAACTGAGCCGGGTTTCCGATAAAGCCGATTCAGAGGTCAGCCCGCCTAAATCCACGCAAGAACAATTCGATTTCGTGCCTGAAAAGCAAATCCCGCGATTTCGCCAACCACCGTCCGCTGGCAGAAGGGCGAGGCCGTCGAACGACCAGCTACGACTGTTCCCCGATTCGTGACGGTCAACTACATCAACGGCGATTTAGAATAGCAAGGACATAGGGATAAATGAAGATTTTCAGTTTCTTACTCGCGGTTGCTTTTGCTGGCGTTTGCCTCGGGGCTGAACCTGCCGCAACGCCGCAGACCAAAGAGCCAACCTACCAGGGGAAAACCCTGAGCGAGTGGACTGCCCTGACGAAGGACAAGGACGAAACGATTCGAGCGTCCGCTGCTTACGCCTTAGGGGAAATCGGCCCCGAAGCGAAGATAGCCGTCCCTGCGATTATTGAATTAGTAAAGGACAAGAGCGACTTCGTTCGAGAGACGGCTACTCAGGCTTTGGCGAATATTGGCCCCGCTGCAAAGATAGCCATTCCAACCATCGCGGAATTGCTTAAGAACAAGTATGCAGGGGTTCGAGCGGACGCTGCCAATGCCTTGTGGCATTTCGGCCCCGCTGCGAAGATAGCCATTCCCGCCATCGCGGAATTGCTCAAGGACGAGTACGCATGGGTTCGAGGGGCCGCTGCCGATGCCTTGTCGCATTTCGGCCCCGACGCGAAATCCACCATTCCAGCCATCACGGAATTGCTCAAGGACCAATTGCAGAAGCAGCCAGGGCATTGGTCGGCGTTTTGGATCATGGGCGACGGCGTGAACAAGGTCGGCAGCGGTGGCCGTGACGGTACGGAAATCGACATCTACGAAAAGCCGTGGCTGGATGATCGCGTCCAGCAGACGCTCCATTGGGACGGCTATGGCAAGGACCACAAGACGGTGGGCAACGTCGCCAAGGTGTCTGGGGTCATGGAGGGCTGGCACACCTTCGGCCTGTGGTGGAAGCCCGACGAGTATATTTTCTACGTCGACGGCAAAGAGACGTGGCGCACGAAGGCGAGCGGCGTCTGCCAAGTTCCCGAGTACATCAAGCTCAGCGACGAGATCGGGGATTGGGCGGGCGACATCAAGAAGGCCACGCTGCCCGACGCATTCTTAGTGGATTATGTGCGGGTTTACGACGTGGTGGAGAAACAGCCCACGACGGAAGCAGCGAAAGCCCAGATTGAGCGACTCGATTTGGGAGTCCAAATGTACGAGTTGGACATTGGCACGTATCCAACCACGCAACAGGGGTTGCAATCTCTTCGCACGCCACCGCCCGACTTGCATGAGCCAGACAAATGGGAAGGCCCGTACCTGGTCAAGGATGTGCCGCTCGACCCGTGGGGCAAGCCGTACCATTATCGTTGCCCAGGAGTCCACAACCCCGACACGTTCGATGTGTGGTCGGTCGGCCCCGATGGCAAGGAAATCGGCAATTGGACGCCAAACGTGGTGGAAAAGAAGTGACAGGGAGGCATGACATGGACACGCCCGAACCACCAACCTAACGCCTGGGACCGCAAATTGAACCATCAAATCCATCGGAGAATTGAATGCGCCTCTTTACACGACTGATTGGGCTTGGAGCCATTCTCCTTTCCGTAGTCGGCCTGCTTGTATGCCTTGCGGGAATCGTCGGCCTGTGGACGGTCAAAAGTCGCGTGAATGCCATCGGAAATGCCGCCTTTTCAGCCGCCGATGATTCATTGGCGTTCGTGGACGCCAAAATTGATCGGGTGAAAGAAGCCTTAGACAAAAGCCGCCAGCGAGTGGGTTGGATTTCAAAGGCGGCGGAGCGGTTGAGGGACGTGAAAGCGGACGCAAGAAAGGAAAGCGAGCCATTGCTGCAAGCTCTCGATGAGGTCTTTCAGCAATTGAGGGCCGCCGGGTCTTGGCTGGATTCCTGCGATGCGGTTGCCAGCGGTGTCAGCAAACTGTCCGAGGCCGTGGTGACGTCAGAGTATGCCGCTTCGCACGAAGACGCGACTGGCATCGCTATTGCCCAGCGAATACAGGAGTTATCTGAAGCCGTGACGGACGCCCTTGCCAACGTTCAATCGGTGCGGCAGGAGCTTGTCGATCTGCGGGACACAGGTAAGGTCGCCCGAGAGGTCGTCGCAACCGTTGTGGCCCATGTGGTCGATCTGGATGGGAAACTGGCGAACCTCTCGGCTCGCCTTGAGAACGTCGGCAGCAAGGTGACGCAAACCAAGGCGTCCGTGGACGTGCTGCATCAGAGACTCCACTGGTGGACAGCTTTTGCGGCGGTCGCCCTGACGGTCCTTCTAGCGTGGTTTGGCATTTCGCAAATTGGAATGGTCGGACACGGATGGCGTTGTTTTCGCAGTGATTTGAAATCAGCGGCAGCCCCTACACGACCTTCTTAATCTCGATGGCAGCAGCAAGGGCCTGCTTCGCAATCTCAACGCTCCCCGTGGCCTTGAGGAAGGCAAAAGCCGCCTTGATTTCAGGAATGCCGACGCCCGTCGGGACAACAGCAGCCACGACCTCCTTGACGGCCCGCCGCCGACGCTTGCTCTTGGCCTTGATGGTGCGGACGTAACCGACCGTGATCGTGATGCCCTGCTCTGCCAGGGCATCGACCACTTCCTGGGCCTTGGCCTTCTTGTTCGCCTTCAGATAGTCGCGGCTTTTCGCTGAAGCACCAATCTCCAAAGTGGACGGAGTTCGGGACGGGGGAAACCACCCTTGCCCTGCACTTGGCGGATACTGCCGATCATGCTCACGCCCACACGCACGGAACGATGCCCGCTGGTCATTGCCACATCGGACTGACCGTTGCGAACCTCAACGATTTTCATGTGGCGATGGTCGGCAAAGGCGTGAAGTGCATCCAGCCGCCCAAGAAGGAGGATTTCGGCAGTCTGGCGATCTACGCCGATCCCGATGGATTGCCGATCTCGGTGTCGGATGCGTAAGGCGTATTTAGGCTGGCGATGGGGATCGATTCAAAGAGTTCAGCATGAAACTCAAAGGGCTTCATAATCGGGTCCAACGACGCCTGCTTTCTTCCACAATCAGCATAATGGCCGTGGCTTGGCCCGCCGTCAATAGGGGCGATTTCTCCAAGGCTCGCCGCCGCTTTGCCGCCCATTCGATGTAGACGCGGGCCTGAACTGCGTCCGCAGTCGCCACCGGCCCTTATTCGATTCAGCGGCGGCACGATTTGGTCCAATGCCGCGAATCAGGTCTTGGCATTTTGCGGTGCGGCAGCGGCCTTCAATTCTAGGCCCGTGTGGAAAAGCGATCAAGTTCCCCCGTCAATTCAGATCGCCACTGTTTCGGGCAGGGTGCCAATCTGATTCCGCTTGGAATTCCTGCCCCCAAGAGCTATGCTACGGAAATGAGCGACCCTAATCCCAAACTCCTCCTCGGGCACTCTGCCCTTAATGCATTGTCCCTCTCCGTCGCCATCGGGCTACAGCCCTCGGCACATCCCGCGGAAGGCGTACAGAGAAACGCGGAAAGACAGACGCAATGCCGCAAACAGCGCAGGCTGTAACGAGCGAAGGAAACAGGGAAGAAGACGCAGCAGAAATGTTCTGGACTTGAAGGAAACGCGGGAAGGAGACTGCGAGAACCAAAACACAGGCGTCAAGAACACGCGACAAGGAAAATCAACGAAGGATCACGCCCGAAGGAGACTGACGCAGCGAGGGCGGCCTCCAGCCCGAAATCGATGGCCTTTTTCAGCCCGCCGCCACCATGCCACAAGCGGCCCGCTGAAGCC
The DNA here is from genome assembly GCA_963824275.1 of uncultured Planctomycetia bacterium. GTDB lineage: Bacteria > Planctomycetota > Planctomycetia > Pirellulales > Thermoguttaceae > JANXQG01. Next base: position 205,245 of record CAWGOT010000001.1, read on the forward strand.
CTGCTTGGGCGAAGCCGTTGCTGACTACGCTACGATGCGCCCCGTCTCGTGTTGCTGCAAATGATGCTTAGGAGTTATAGCTTCACCATCGGAAGATGCAGTCAGAACGTACTTGTCGCATGCTGTGTTGCGTTAAATGCGATTTGCCAGTACAAACCAGTTCGGAGCGACATCGGAACGCTTGACTAATCTCTGAGGGGAAAGCATGATAACGGCTTCAGCATATTTGGCCCCAAGCGGCGTTCTGAACGCCCGGAGGCAGCGCAGCGGCCAACACGTCGCTGGTTCGTAACCAGTGGGCGTCTTCGGACTGCACTTCTGAAAATTCGGCTCTGATCGAAGGGCTGCTCCACGCGGCGCGGTGGAGACTCTCTGGCTAGGTTTCACGACCTTTCGGTTGGAATCCGTTGACGCGGAAGGTGTGCGCTTTTGGATTCGTCGTTCGTATAAACGGTCAAGTTAGCCCCTGACCCCACGCCGGGCGGAGCGGGTATGACGGTGGTTTGGCCTGGCGGGACGGAAGGCAGGCACGCGCAGGAGCTTTTTTCAAGGGAGAGGTGTGCGATGAGAAGGTCGATCGCAGATCGGTTGGGATTTCGCTCTTGTCGAGAAGGATCTGTCGCTCGTCAAGGAATGGGGTTAGTCATAAGGCCTGGCGTATCGGTCGTTCTGGCGGCCGTGTCGGCGCAGGCCCGCGCCCAGACACTAACCACGCTGCTCTCGTTTAGCGGTATGAGTGGCTCAACTCCAGGCAAATACTCTCAAGGATCTGTTCAATCAAGGCATAAGATGAATGCCTGTCATCGCACCTCGGAAATCTCTTGGCTCGCCAGCCTCAGCGCGGCCGCTGCCCTGATTATCGTGCTGTGTCCACTTCCAACGCGCGCCAGCGACTGGGCCCTTTCGCCAGGCCAAACGGGCGACTGGTCGGTTGCCTCCAATTGGGATGGGGGACTGCCGACCAGTCAGTATAGCGCGTGGATCATGAACGGCGGGACCGCAACGGTTACACAGCCCGGCGCAACTTGCAACACGCTCTATCTCGGAAGCGGTGCTGGGAGCGGGGAAGTTGATATCAACGCGGGCTCGCTCTCGGCACCCTTGAGTACGTCGGTAGCCTTTGCCCAGGGACCATTTCGCAGATTAGCGGAACCAACAGCATCCTCGATGATCTCTATCTGGGCACCAATACGGGCGTCAGCGGCGACTACAACCTTGGCGGAAATGCGCTACTTTCTGCCGGGTATGAATACGTGGGCCAATATGGCCCGGGGATCTTTACGCAGAGCGGCGGGACCAACGCCGTCGGCGGCACACTCTGGCTTGGCAGCGGCACGGGAAACAGCGGCAGCTACAGCCTCAGTGGCAACAGCCTGTTGTCGGCCGTTAACGAATACGTGGGCGGCGCCGCCGCGACGGGATCGTTCCAGCAGACCGGCGGTGCGAACACGGTCTCGGAACTGACGATCAGCAGCGGCGGCAGCTATCAACTTGCGGGCGGCACCTTGTCAGTTACCGGTTTCGTGAATCAGGGAGTCTTTTCCGGCGGCGGCATTTCGGCCGCGATCAGCGCCAGCGGCATGGTGGATCTGACCGGCGGCACGTGGCAGAACCTGGGCAACATCTCGCTGAGCATGGGCCCCAACTCGCTCTTGATTGTGCCCGCGGGCTTCAACCCGTCGACCTCCTTCGCCCATTACACCAACTTGGGCTTGTCCCACACTGCCGGCAGCACGCTCATCGTGCCGGCGGGACAGGGCTTCGCCGGCGGCGGTTCCATCAATGACCCTGTCAACTGCCAGGGAACGATTGCGGCTGCTTCCGGCGTCTCCCTCAACCTCAATAGCGGGCTGGTGGTGTCGGGCACCGGCAGCGTCACTGCATGGGGGAATTTGACCGTGAACGACAGCTCTTCCGGCATCAGCGGCGGATCGCTTTACTTCGCGAATCTCTATGTCGGCAATCCTGGCAGGGGCGCGTTCACGCAGTCCAACGGGATCGCCAACTCCAACTACATCTATCTTGGAAACAGCGCCGGCGACAGCGGCACCTACAATCTTGGCAACGGGCAGTTGCTCGCATACTACGAGTACCTCGGCTACTCCGGCACGGGGACCTTGGCGCAGTCGGGCGGAACCAACAGCGGCGGCAGCTACAATTGTCTCTATCTCGGCTACAATGCGGGCAGCAATGGGACCTACAATCTCGGCAACGGTCAGCTCTCGGAATATTCCGAGTACGTGGGCTACTCCGGCGTCGGAACCTTCTCGCAATCCGGTGGGGCCAACAGCACGTCCGTTTTTAATTATCTCTATCTTGGCTACCAGCCAGGCAGTAAAGGGTCTTACAACCTCAGCGGCGGCCAGTTGTCGGTATCCGACTTCTACGTGGGCTACAGCGGCACGGGGAGCTTCACGCAGACCGGCGGGACCAACAGCGGCGGCAATACTTATTTCGTACTCGGCTACTCTGCCGGCGGAAGCGGAAGTTACAATCTCAGCAATGGTCTGCTCTCGACGGAAACCCAATACGTGGGCTATTCCGGCACGGGGAGCTTCACGCAGTCGGGTGGGACCAACAATGAGACCGGTTACCTCTATCTCGGCTACAACGCCGGCAGCGTCGGCGCCTACAACCTCAACAACGGCCAACTTTTGGGAGGCTATGAGTACGTGGGCTATGCCGGCACGGGGAGCTTCACGCAGACGGGCGGAACCCACACTGTCAGCAACCTCTATATTGGCACCGGCGGCGGCGTCGGCAACGGCATGTACACCCTCAGCGGCAGCGGCCTATTGTCGGCCGCGAGTGAAGAAGTCGGCAATGTGAGCGAGACCGCGTCGTTCCTGCAGACCGGCGGCACGAACACAACGACGCTCTTGTCGATCGGCAGCGGCAACAGCTATCTTCTCGCCGGCGGAGCTTTGCGGCTTAACGGCAGCGTGTCGAACCAAGGGACCTTCGCCGGCGGCGGCACGGCGGCTTCGATCACCGCCGGCGGCGTCTTGGACCTGACCAGCGGCACCTGGCAGACCTTGGGGAATATCTCGCTGAGCATGAGCGCCAACTCGCTGCTGATCGTGCCGGCGGGATTCAACCCGTCGACGGCGTTCGCCAATTACAGCACGCTGGGTTTGACATACACGGTCGGCAGCACGCTCACGGTGCCTGCCGGGAAGGGATTCGGGGGCTCGGCCTCGATTGCCGATCCGGTCATTTGCCAGGGATGGATCGGCAACGTCGGTACGATCAATCTCAATGGAGGGTTGACGCTCTCCGGCACGGGGACGGTCCAGTTGGGATATGGGAACCTGGTCAACAACAATCCAACGTCCGCGATCAGCGGCGGAACCCTCTACGCCTTCAACCAGTATGTCGGCAGCGGCGGAACCGGCACCTTCACACAGTCCGGCGGGTTAAGCGAAGTTCACCTTGTCCTCGGAAACGGGTCCGCCAACGTTTGCGCGTATAATCTCGGCAACGGACAGCTTTGGGCAAACAGTGAATACGTGGGTTATTCCGTGCGGGGACATTCTCGCAGTCCGGCGGGTCCAACTTTGACAGCCAGAGCTCCTTCTATCTCGGCTATAACGCTGGCGGCACCGGGACATACAATCTCAGCGGCAACGGCCAGCTATCAGCAAGTATGTACGTAGGCTATTCCGGCACGGGAACGTTCACGCAGTCGGGCGGCACCAGCACCCTCGGACTCTATCTGGGCAACAACTCGGGCAGCATGGGCACATACAACCTCAGCAGCGGCCTGCTGGTGTCGCAGGGCCAGTACGTTGGCTATTCCGGCTCAGGGACCTTCACGCAGTCCGGCGGAACGAACAATATTCCATCCGCCGTCGACAATCTCACACTAGGCGAAAACGAAGGCAGCAGCGGCAGTTACAATCTCAGCGCCGGGCTGTTGTCGGCATATTTCCAGTACGTCGGCTACTCGGGCAGCGGAACCTTCACGCAGTCCGGCGGGAGCAATACGGCCGGCGAGCTCTTTATCGCCTACGATGACTATCCTGCTGCCGGCGGCGGCGGAACGTACGCCCTCGGTGGCAGCGGCCTGTTGTTGTCTTCCACCGAAGGCATCGCCTATCTTGGCAAAGGTACCTTCTTGCAGACGGGCGGCACGAACGTTGTCTCGGCATTGTCGATTCACGGCGCCGGCAGCTACATCCTCGCGGGCGGAGTCCTCGAGGTCAACGGCAGCCTGCTGAACCAGGGGATCATTAGCGGCGGCACGCAAGCGGCGTCCTTGATCGCCAGCGGCATCGTTAATCTTTCTGGCGGCAGCCTGCAGAACCTGGCGGCCATTTCGCTGTCCGTTTCCTCCAACTCGCTCCTGGTCGTGCCCGCCGGATTCAATCCGGCCGCCAGTTTTGGCAGCTACAGTAACTCGGGATTGACGTACACCCTCGGAAGCCCGCTAACCGTGCCCGCCGGGAAGGGCTTTACCGGTTCGATATCCGTCAATGATCCGGTCGTCTGTCAGGGATCGATTTCGGCCGCGAGCGGCGGCATCAACCTCTACAACGGGTTAACCGTCTCCGGCACGGGGACGGTCCAATTGGGCAGCGGGAACCTGTTCAACAACGACCCGACATCCGGGGTCAGCGGCGGATCACTTTCCACCACGAGCCAGTATGTCGGCAGCGGTGGCACCGGGACCTTTACACAATCGGGCGGGGCCAATACGATCGGTAACTATCTTTATTTGGGCGTCAACGCCCGCGATAGCGGCACATACGACCTTAGCAACGGTCAACTCGTCTTGACAAACGGGTCTGAGTACGTGGGCTATTCCGGCACGGGAACTTTTACGCAGTCCGGCGGAACCAATAATGCCGATAATGGACAAGTCCTAGGCTACAATGGAGGCGCTAACGGGACGTACACTCTCAGTGGCAGCGGCCGGATGTCGGTGTATGTCCTGTACGTCGGCTACTCGGGCAGCGGAACCTTCACGCAGTCGGGCGGAACCAACGTCGCCGACCTTTTCCGTTTGGCCTATAACCGAGGAAGCATCGGTACCTACAATTTGAACGGCGGACTGCTCTCCGTCCAGGAACTGGCCACGCCGTCCGGCGCTGCGGCGTTCAATTTCAACGGCGGGACACTCGCGGCCGGCGCCGCATTCTCGACCACTCTGCCCATCACGCTGGGCGGCGGCGCAACGATCGATTCCGCCAGTGTTTCCATGACTCTCGCCGGATCGCTATCCGGACCCGGCAGCCTGACCAAAATCGATAGCGGCACGCTGCTCCTCAGCGCCACAAACACCTACACGGGCAACACCCTCGTCCAGGGCGGCACGCTGCAGCTGGAAAGTCCGCTGGCACTGGAGAATAGCGCGCTGGACAGCAACGGCAGCGGACTGCTGAGCTTCGGGTCGCTGACCTCCGCGACGCTCGGCGGACTGACCGGCCCCGGTACACTCAGCCTGACCAACTCCTCCTTCAACGCCGTAGCCCTTAGCGTGGGAAACAACAACGCGAACACAAGCTTCTCTGGCAAACTTCAAGGTTCCGGCAGTCTTACCAAGGTCGGTAGCGGCACGCTGCTGTTGACCGGGTCGAACACCTTCAGCGGCGCGACCGCCGTCAATCAAGGGATGTTGACCGTTAACGGTTCGCTGGCCAGCCCCGTCGCGCTCAACAGCGGCGTCCTGAGCGGCACGGGCTATCTCAGCAGCGTGACAGTCACGCCCAACGGGCAACTCGCCCCAGGCAATCCGTTGGGCGCCATGAACCTGAGTGGCAGCTTGAACCTGGAGTCGGGTGCGGTCATGGACTACGACCTCGATACGCCCTCGACCAGCAGCCAGGTCTTGATGCCGACAGGCGAGTTGATTCTCAGCGGCCAGCCGGTCTTCGACTTCACGCCGACGTTTAACTTTGGGCAGGGTACCTACGTGTTGATCGAGGCCGGATCGACGAGCGGGACCTTTCTCAGCAGCAACGTCGCGATCGACGGCTACCCAGCAACGCTCTCCGAGCAAGGCAACGACATCGTGCTAAGCGTCGTGCCGGAGCCTTCCACGCTCGCGCTCTTGGGCGCGGCACTGCTGGGACTTGGCGTAGTTTGTCTGCGGCGGCGTGGGGCGAAGACCATCGTGCGACTTTCGTTGGCGGCGGCCCTCCTGGCCTTCGCCGTAACCGTGCGGCGCAAACGCCCAACGTGTTCAACATGCCCAACGGCGAGACCAGTCTGCAATTCGTGACCGTGGGCGACCCCGGCAATGTGGCCGATTCAGCATATAACAGTGGCATGGGTACCAGTACCTCTCCTGGTACTGGCCTAGGCGCGGTCGGCTGCACGTATCATATGGGCACGTACGACGTGACGCTGGGGCAGTACACGGCCTTCCTCAACGCTGTGGCCGAGACCGACACCTATGACCTCTACGATTCGGGCATGGCTGGCTACAACGGATTGTACCCCTTTGGCATCAGTCAGGCGGGGAGCCCTGGCAGCTACTCCTACTCCGTGACCGGTTCGAATCCCCAGGCCGCCAACATGCCGGTGTACGCCGTGACCTGGGGCGATGCGGCCCGGTTCTGCAACTGGCTTGACAACGGGCAGCTGACGGGAGCGGAAAGGAGTGGCACGACGGAGACGGGCGCCTACCAGTTAAGCGGGGCGACATCAACTTCCGCGCTAATGGCGATCCCCTTGCCGGCACACAGCGGCAGCGGGGCGCCCCAATACTTTCTTCCGACGGAAAACGAGTTTTATAAGGCGGCCTATTATGTTGGTGGCGGGACCAACGCAGGCTACTGGACCTATCCGACGAAAAGCAACATTCCGCCGGACAATTCCCTGGTCTTGGCCCCGACCGACACAAACGATGCCAACTATTACAATGGCGGCTATACCGACCCTACGAACTACCTAACGCCCGTAGGGACTTTTGCGGCCGCTCCCGGCCCCTACGGGACTTATGACATGGGTGGGGATCTTTATCAGTGGAACGAGACCGCCGTAACCAATTCGTCGTGCGCCTTGCATGGCGGCGCTTGGAACTACTACGCCGCGGTGGCGTCGTCCTCCCGCGACAGTTACGATCCGTCGGATTACGATTTCAACTGGGGTTTCCGTGTTGCAAGTGTCCCCGAGCCCACTAGCTTCACCTTGCTGCTTGCGGGTGCGGTTGCGTTGGGAATCTGGAGACTACGTTGGAGAGCCTGACGCTATCGCGCTTCTGCGGCAGCGGTCACATCTCTGCTCCCGTCATGCAGCTTGTCGCCGTCACCGCGCCATGGCATCCAGGGCTAAGAAGAAAGCCCGACCGCCTGCCGCCTTCCGGCGGCAAGCATCGAGGAAGATTAAGGAAGATTAGGGTCAGACTGGCCAGACCTTAAAATTTAACTTCCGCAGCACGGCGGCCAGCGGTTGTTCCACGTCGTGGCGGCCGTCGCGGACCTTCCGATGAATCGTGCTCACCCCCCCAACTGATGCCGCCGTAGTGCTTTCCGATCGACCGTTGTGACAGCTCCGTGAGCCGACACGCCAACTCGACGGCGACAATCTCCGCTGCGGCGGCGCTTCGCCCGTGGCGCGCCAACTCTTCCGGCGTGGTCTTGAAATGCCGCACCACGGCCTTGTCAATCTCTGTGTAGCCTCGGTAGCTGCTCAAACCACTTACGCACAGCGTAAACGGCTCGGGCCAGGGTCCCTACAGGTTGATCTTTTCTGGCCATTCCGTAGAATAAGAGTGTCGTTGGCCCGACAGCATAAGAACCGGTGGCGCGAAGCCGTCGATGCGCTGGTAGCGGGTTCAACGAGGTTGTCCTGACTGAGTACATAGCGGACGCCCCGCGCTGTCCTCATTGTCACTTGGGCAAAGTGCCGGATTGTCGTCCGATGGGCGTGGCGGCCTTGTCGTCGGTGGCCCGTGTGTGTTCAAATTCCAGCCACGCGTCGCCCAACAAGCTGTTCCTGAGCCAGCAGGTCTCGTCCTGACCGATCCGGTAGTTGGCATTTATTCGTAGCGTGACCAGCACCCGGTCATCGGCGGCAAGCTCGATCTTCGACACCTCTCCGATGCGGATGCCGCTTTTTCGCACCGGTGCGCGGTGCTTAGCCCCGACGCGGACGGGAACTTGACGGAGATCGTATAGGTCCTCTGGAATGGGGAGAACGGTCCGCCGAAGACCACGACGAGAATCACCGCGGCCAAGACTGCGCCGACCACCATTACGCCAATTCGGAACTTCATCACACGTTCATGCCATCTGACGGTAGTCGGCCGCCAGGGGCGCCCTCAGCTTGGACGGGCTGCGGCGATAGGGGGCTTCGATCTTGTGCGCTCGGAGGCGAAGCCCTGTTCTTGCAACAAGGCCGGCCACTTGATGATGTCCATGGCGGCCGGGGGCGGTCCGCCGGGCGGCGTGTTGCCTCGCGTCCCGTTTTTCGCGGCCGCCGTTCCATGCTGCTGGGCCTGCTGTTGCAACAACCAGTCCTGGGCGGCCTGCTGCTGTCCGAGGAGCGTACCCGCGCGACGCTGGGCCTCGCTGGACAAGGTCTTGCGGATGCCGGCTGCCTGCTGGGCGTCGAGGCCCGGTAGGATGCCCCCGCCATTTCCACCCCCTCCGCCGCGACCGCCTGCACTGTGGCCGCGGCCGCGTGCCTCGCCGGAGTGCGACTGGGCCGGTGCTTGCCCAACCACCCCAAGCAAACTGCCCACTACCGCCACAAGAACAAGCATGCGACATTTCATTTCTCAACCTCCGACCTATTATATACTGTGAACGGTTTCAAATGAACCGTTTCCTACTAGCCCGAAGCGCAAGCGAGGTAACGGGTTAGCATCCTCGCTTGCCTACTGGCCGGACAGTAGGCACCGGACACCGGACACTTTTCACAAATTCCGCTTTTCTTCAGGCGGCGTTTCCCTCGGGAAAACACAGCTTTCTTCAGTCCAGGCTCTCGATTTCCCGCCTGTCCACTCGAAAAGACCGGACGGACAGTGTAGGGGTAGAGAGCAGAGCAGAGAGCGGGGAGCGGGGGAGGCCGTAGGGTGGGCCGAGTGGAGCGGGTCCCACCATAAACCACCATAAGCCAGCGGCCAATGGTGGGACTCGCTCCACTCGGCCCACCCTACGGCTTCCCGCCCCTCTGCCAGAATCGGGCGAGAGGAGAGCCGCCAATTTGGCAGGCTGCCTATGGATCGAAAGGCATTTCCTGCCTGTTTTGGCAGTCCCCTTGGCATGTCCACTCGCAACCGCCGCGCCACGTGATTCCGCATTCCGCCGCAACCCCTTATACTATGGATAATTATGGACGAATATGGAATATTGATCGCGATTGGCACGCGCTTTGCTGCCTTCCAAGGAAGCCGGCAGAAACACGAATACCTACAGGACGGGCAACCGTGCGCGGTGAAGACTAATCCGCAAGTCGGGCTAACGCGGGCTAACGCCCAACCTACCCATGAAAACAAAAACGATTTTCTTTACACGTTGCTCGAAGATGTGCCTTGAAAGGGGGCGCCATCTTCCCGAACAGGTCAAACCTGGACAAACGTGGCCAGATGTGGCCGGTTTTGGCCAAACGTGGCCGAATTTGGCCAGATTCGTGGCCAGACGTGGCCAGAATCAACTCCTCCCAGAATGGATTGTTCGATAACCCTGTGGAGTGTAAAGTCCTCGTTTCTCCGCAGTTTCCTCCGTGCCAACAACGTCGATTGGTCAATTCACTTTCAACCAATGGTGGTACAAAACCGGCAAAAAAACTCCGAAAACGACCTGTGTGGCCAAATTCGCGCCCGACATACACAAACGTCCACCCAGTACGGTGGTTTGATATTGGCGATCGATGCATGGAGGACAGGCCGGAATGAGTTTCCTGAATTTAGTTCTTGCAGCCCGTTCGGAAGCGATAGCTGCCCGTGGAAAGAAAATGGCCGCGCTCGTCGCGGTTTACCCCCCTCGCGTCGCCTGTCAACCGTCCTTGACCCCCCGTATAATTATGGGTAAATTGCCACGATGGAAGAAATACTCTCACAAGTTTGGGACGCCCTAGGGGATATCTTCGGCGGAATGAGCCGGGCCGTGGAGTGCTCGCTGACGAGCCTCTTCGGTTCGTCCAATGCGCGGTACATCAAAAAGCTGCAGCCGATCGTAGCGGCCATCGCCGCCCTGGAGCCCAAGTACCAGACGATGACCGACGCCGAGCTGAAGGAGCAGACGCCCAAGTTCCGCAAACGGCTCTCCGCCGGCGAGACGCTCGACGACCTGCTGGTCGAGGCCTACGCCCTGTGCCGCGAGGCCGGCCGCCGCTTCCTGGGCCTGCGGCACTACGACGTGCAGATGATGGGCGGCATCGTCCTGCATCGCGGCAATATCGCGGAAATGGTCACCGGCGAGGGCAAGACGCTGGTGGCCACGCTCCCCGCCTATCTCAACGCCCTGGAAGGCAAGGGCGTACACGTCGTCACGGTCAACGACTACCTCGCCCGCCGCGACATGGAGTGGATGGGGCGGCTGTACATGTCGCTGGGCCTGACGGTCGACGCGATCCAGAACCAGATGGAGCCGGCCGCCCGGCAGAGGGCCTACGCCTGCGACATCACCTACGGCACGAACAACGAGTTCGGCTTCGATTATCTCCGCGACAACATGCGCTACGCGGCCCGCGACGACGACCGCTTCGACAAGCACCAGCAGCAGGTGCAGGGGCCGTTGAACTTCGCGATCATCGACGAAGTGGACAACATCCTCATCGACGAGGCCCGCACGCCGCTGATCATCTCCGGCCCGGCCCACGACGACGTGACCCGCTACGTCAAGGCCGATCGCATCGCGCGGCAATTGAAGAAGGGGCGCACTTCGAGATCAAGGAGAAGGAGCACACGGCCCACCTCACCGACGAGGGCGTCCGCGCGGCCGAGCAGTTGGCCGGCGTCGAGAGCTTCTACACGGCCGGCCACATGGAGTGGCCGCACCTCATCGACAACGCCTTGAAGGCCCATCACCTCTACAAGCGCGACGTGAACTACATCGTCAACAACGAGGGCGAGGTGGTGATCGTCGACGAGTTCACCGGCCGCCTCATGCCGGGCCGCAACTGGAGCGACGGACTGCACCAGGCGGTCGAGGCCAAGGAGGGCGTCCGCGTCAAGGAAGAGTACCAGACCCTGGCCACGGTCACCCTGCAGAACTTCTTCAAGCTCTACAAGAAAATCTGCGGCATGACGGGCACGGCCATGACCGAGGCCAACGAGTTCTGGAAGGTCTACAAGCTCGACGTGATCTCGGTGCCCACCAATCGCAAGATGGAGCGGATCAACCATCCGGACGTGATCTACCGCACGGAGCGGGAGAAGTACGACGCCATCGCCAACGAAATCGAGCGGATGAACAAGTGGGACATCGTCGTTCCGGAAAAAGGGGACGAGTTGCTGGGCAAGATCCTCCGCGAGACCGACGACGCGATCGAGTTCCAGGAGCGCGAGACCCGCCAGAAGCAGACGTTTCCCCGCAAGCAGGTTCGCAGCCTGGAGCGGGCCGGGCGGCCGATCCTCGTGGGCACGGTCTCCATCGAGCGCAGCGAGATGATCGCGGGGATGCTCGACCAGCGCGGCGTGCCGCACCAGGTCTTGAACGCCAAGCATCACCAGCGCGAGGCGGAGATCATCGCCCAGGCCGGCCGCAAGGGGGCTGTGACCATCGCCACGAACATGGCCGGCCGCGGCACCGACATCATCCTCGGCGGCAATCCCGAGGCCATGGCCTGGGCCCAGCTTCAAACCAAGTACGCGACGAAACTGGACGTGCCCGCCCGAGGAAATGGACGCCCTGATCCACGAGATCGAGCAGCGCGAGCAGATGAAGCCCGAGGGCCGCGACGTGGCGGCGATGGGCGGCCTGCACGTGCTGGGCAGCGAGCGGCACGAGGCCCGCCGCATCGACCTCCAGCTCCGCGGCCGCTGCGGACGCCAGGGCGACGCCGGCAGCAGCCGCTTCTTTCTCTCCTTGGAGGACGACCTGATGCGGAAGTTCGGCGGCGAGTGGGTCAAGAACTGGCTCACCCGGCTGGGCATGCAGGAAGGCGAAGCCATCGAGAGCCGGATGGTTTCCCGCCGCATCGAGGGCGCCCAGAAAAAGGTCGAAGAGCGGAACTTCGAGATCCGCAAGAACCTCCTCGAATACGACGAGGTCATGGACGAGCAGCGGAAGCGGGTCTACGGCTACCGGCAGCGGATCCTGGAGGGCGGCAACTGCAAGCAGCTCATCATGGACATGATCCGCCAGCAGATCGGCGCCCGCCTGGAGCAGTTTCTGGCCCGCGATTACGGCACGCAGACCTTCGCCAAGTGGGCCGGCAAGGAGCTCTCCGTGGAGTTCGACGCCCGCGACTTCCGCGGCCTCGATTTCGAGGATTCCCAGCGCTATGCGCTGGACCATGCCGAGCGGAAGGCCGAGAGCCAGATCATGGACGCCCTGGAAGAGAACCTGCCCAGCGACGTCGAAGACCAGAGCGACTGGAACTGGGAGGCCCTGGCCAAGTTCTCCAACACCCGCTGGCACACGTCGCTCCGCGACCGCGATTTGAAGCAGGTCGGCCGCGAGCAGCTCGATACGTTCCTCTTGGAGAAAGCCACGGCGGCGATTGCCAAGGTCGATCTTTCGGCCGGCCGCGAGTTTCTCGAGGCCGATTACGGCGTTCGCGCGGCGTGCGCCTGGGTGAAGAGCAAGTTCGCCATCGAACTGCCGTTGGACGCATCGCTGCGGGAACTCCCGCTGGAAGAGTTCAAAAAACTTGTCTACGAGAAGGCCGTGGCTGCCTATCGCGAGAAGGAGGTCGAGTACCCGGTGATGGCCGGCCTTTCGCACTTTACAACCCGCGACGCCGGCGGCCACAAGCGTTACGACCGCGAAGGCCTGGTCGCGTGGGCTCGCCAGCGGTTCGACGTGGATCTCGATCTGGAAGATCTGAAGAATCGGCAGCGGGACGAGATCCGCGCCTTGCTGATCGAGCAGAGCCGCCGCTTTGCCGAGAAGCCCATCGATCCGCAGGGCGAGGTCGAGACGCACCTCAAGCAGGTCTTTGACGGCCAGACGCTTTCGCCCAAGGCCTTGCACGCGGCCTTGGAAGACGGGCGGCTGAAGGGCCTTTCCGCTTGGCTCAACCAGGACCTCAACTACCCGCTTTCGCCCGAGGCCATGACGCGGCTGAGCCCGGAGATCCTCAGGAACTTCATGGCTTCGGCGGTGGAGGCCAAGTATCGGCCCGAGATGCAGAAGCTGGAGCGGACCTTGCTCCTCAATCTGTTGGACTCGGCCTGGAAAGACCACCTCCTGGTGATGGACCATTTGCGCGACAGCGTCGGCATGCGCGGTTACGCCCAGGTCGATCCCAAGGTGGAATACAAGCGCGAGGGCATGCGGACCTTCGAGCAGATGTGGGACACGGTGGGCGAGCGGTCGACCGACCTGATCTTCCGCATGGAGCAGCTCGACGAGGGCTTCGTCGGTTCGACCTGGACCGGGGGCGAGGCCCGCCACGATGCGCCCCCGCCCAGCGACATCGGCTCCGAGCAGCAGGCGGCCATCGACGGCACGGAGAACCAGGGCAAGCGCAAGCCGATCCGCAATAAGGACCAGCGGGTCGGCCGTAACGATCCCTGCCCTTGCGGCAGCGGGAAGAAGTTCAAGAATTGTTGCATGAAAAAGGGCGGGTGAAGGGAAATCCGAAATTCGAAAATCGAAATCCGCAACAAATATCAAATTCAAATGAAGACTACAGTCACCTATACCGAAGCCCTTATTCGCAGAGCGATTTTCCGGTATTGGGTTCGATTCATTAGCTGGCACGGCTTTGCGTTGATCGGGGTCTGCTCCGCGCTCTGCGTCTGGGCCGTTTTCTGGCAGAGTGACGTACGAGTCATTCTCGGATCCATCGCGTTGTGGGTGGTGGTCGCAGCTATTGCCGCAGGCGTTTACGTGGCCTACGCCGGCCGATCGTTGTCCAAATTTCGCCGCATGAACGATCCGACTGTCGAGGTGACGATTTCCGATGACGAGTTTCGAATGAAGACGTCTCTATCCGACGCCGCCGTGAAGTGGCGAGCAATCGGAGCGATTTGGCGATTTCCCGAGGCCTGGTTGCTGTTTACGGGAAAGAACGCTTTTGCCGCGCTTCCAATTGACACGATTAGCACCGAGGACCGCGAACTCATGTGCTCGAAGGTCCGGGAGAATGGCGGACGTGTTCTTTAGAACCGGGAGAGGATTCCCTTGTGCCTTATTTACTGAATGTCTTTTACTTCCTCTTGCTCCTTGCGGCTTCGCCTTGGCTCGTTTGGTCGGCCATCCGCCGGGCAAGTATCGCGAAGGCTATGCTGAAAAACTGCTCGGCCTGGTGCCGCGGCGGACGTTCGAACAAGAAATGCGTATGGCTGCATGCCGTGAGCGTGGGCGAAGTGAACCTGCTGGCCCCGCTGCTCCGCGTGATGGAGCGTGAGCGGCCCGATTGGGAATGTGTGATCTCGACGACCACGAAGGCCGGCATGGCGCTGGCGAAGAAGAAATATGCCGGTCAGACTGTCTTCTATTGCCCTTTGGATTTCACCTGGGCCGTGAATACCGCCATGCGGCGGATCCGGCCCGATCTGCTCGTGCTGGCCGAATTGGAATTGTGGCCGAACCTGGTTTGGGCAGCGCGGCGTCATGGGGCGCGGACCGCGGTCATCAACGGCCGCTTGAGCCAGCGGAGCTTTGAGGGCTATCGCCGCATCCGGCCGCTTGTTTCCCGGTTGCTCCAGAGCATCGATCGCGTCGCCGTGCAGGACGAGACCTATGCCGAGCGATTCCGCGCCCTCGGTGCCAGGCCGAAGGCCGTCCAAGTCACGGGTTCCATGAAGTACGACGGTGCGCAGACCGATCGAGGCAACCCCGCCACCTTGCGCCTGGCCGCATTGGCGGGCCTGTCCCCAAATGACGTCGTCTTTATCGCCGGCAGCACGCAGGAGCCGGAGGAGTCGGTCGCCCTGCAAGTGTTTCAGCAAGTGAGCCGCGATTGGCCCCGGCTGCGATTGATCATCGTGCCGAGGCATCCGGAACGCTTCGATTCGGTCGCGCGGATGCTGGATGCCTCCGGCGTAGCCTGGCAGCGACGCACGTTGCTGGAAGCGGGCGGGGCACCCGCGCAGCGGGTCGGGGAGCGGGGAGCAGGGAGCCCGGGCCCACTACGCCCCGCTCCCTGCTCCCCGCTCCCCGCTGCTGACTCCCCGCTCCCCGCTCCCCGCTCCCCGCTTTTCCCCCGCGTGCTCCTGGTCGACGTGGTGGGCGAGCTGGGGGCATGGTGGGGAACGGCGCATATCGCCTTCGTCGGCGGCAGCCTCGGCAACCGGGGAGGGCAGAACATGATCGAGCCCGCCGCCTATGGCGCTGCCGTGTCGTTCGGTCCCAACACGTGGAACTTCCGCGACATCGTCACTGCACTCTTGGATCGCGATGCGGCCGTCGTGGTGGCCGACAGCGAGCAGCTTCGGACCTTCGTCAGCAATTGCCTCGCAAACCCCGTCGAAGCGGCCGCCCGCGGTCAGCGTGCCGCAAGCCTGGTTCGCCAACAGCTTGGGGCCGCGGAGCGGACCTGCCAGTTGCTCTTCCCCTTGGTTTCCGGGCAACAAGACGCGGCGGATGGCGATCGCTGTGCGGCATGAGCAAGTTAGGAACTGCCTGCTTTGTCACGCACGCCACATTTGATCATGTAGATGAACTTTCCACAAGACGCCGCCGGGCACTTTCTCGGGACATCTTTTCGGCGATCGCCGTGCTGCCGCAGATTTAATTGTCGATAATCAGATCCGAACCAGGCAGTGATTCGGTTCCTTGGCCCCCGAGTGATTTCAGCCCGTCAGGCATTCGATGCTGCAATGTGCGTAAAGCATCGCTGATATTCGAACCACAGTAGGGTGCCGTCCTTGCATCGCAGCATGTCGCAGACTCGCCCGTCGCCTTTCATAAGGCTCTGCATTTCCATCTGCTTGCCAAGATAGCCCAGGACGTCGTACCTGGTATGAATAGATAGAGGCTGGCGGCGCCGCGACCCGCGGCAGGTGCTATGTATGACTACCGGGTTCGGGACGAAGTGCCGCCGCAATGAAACCATGACACCTTTCCAACCACAACCAAAAGCAAGCAAGACCGGGGGGCCGGGACACTTCGGGGCCGCTCGACTATGCGTATGGGCTTCGAGCCCGCCGTCGTATCTGAGCACCCTTCCGGCCCACCCGGTTGAGCTTCGACTCGAAGAGGTAGTTGCCGTCTCGGCCCAACCTCGGTAGAAGGCGAAAACGGACTCGTGGTCCAACCTTCTGCCGCCGCTGGGGCGTCAAAGCCCAGCGGATCGCCCTCCGGTCTTGCCGCGTCACAGGAGAAACTCCCATGAGTATTGTAATGGTACGTTACGTTGGCCTCGATGTCCACAAGCGAGTGGTCGAGGTCTGCATCGTTGACCAGTCCGGCAACGTGGTCCACCGCGAACGCTTCGCGCTGAACCGCCGCACTCTGGAAAGCTTCGCCACCCAGATCCTGCAGCCCACCGACCACGTGGCCTTCGAAGCCACCACCAACTGCTGGGCCGTGGCCGACGCTCTGCGGCCGCACGTGGCCAAACTGGTGGTCTCCAACCCCCTGGCCACCAAGGCCATCGCCCAGGCCAAAGTCAAGACCGACAAAGTCGACGCCCACGTGCTGGCGCAGCTCCTCCGCTGCGACTTCCTCCCGGAGGTCTGGCAGCCCGACGAGGCCACCCGCCGGCTCCGCGAAATGACTGGCCGCCGCAGCGCCCTGGTCGGCCAGCGGACCATGATGCGGAACCGCATCCACAGCGTGCTCGCCATGCGGCTGATCGAGGTCTCGCGGAAGCATCTTTTCGACGCCGACGGCGTGGAGTGGCTCGCGACCGTGGAAATCGACGCCCAAGGCCGCACGCTCATCGACAGCGACCTGCGGCAACTCGAGGACCTGCAGAAAGAGATCGACTCCTTGGACCTTGAGCTGGCTAAACGGGGACACGCCAGCGAGCCCGTCAAGCTCTTGATGACCCTGCCGGGCGCGGACGTGGCCACCGCCGAGTCCCTGCTGGCCGCCTGGGGCGACTTCACCCGCTTTCCCGACGCCGATCATGCCGCCAGCTACATCGGCCTGGCGCCTTCCACCAAGCAGTCGGCGGAGCACTGCTACCACGGCCCCATCACCAAACGCGGCAACAGCCAAGCCCGCTGGATGCTGATCGAGGCCGCGCAGCATCTCGACAAGCACCCCGGTCCTTTGGGCCACTTCTTCCGCCGCTTGCTGAAAAAGAAGACCCGCAACGTGGCCGTGGTGGCCGCCGCGCGAAAGCTGGCCATGATCGCCTGGCTGATGCTGAAGAACAACGAGCCCTACCGCTACGCCATTCCCAGGAGTACGGAGACTAAGCTGGCCAAGCTGCGCGTAAAGGCCACCGGCGAGCGGCGCAAGAGCGGGCCGCCCAAAGGCAGCAAGGGCACGGCCAAACTGCCCGGCGGGAGTCGCACCATCAAGTCCTTGGCCACGATTTGTCAGAGCGAGGGCTTGCCGCAACCGCGAGCGCTTTCCGCGGGTGAGCGGCGTACGGTGGCGTCGGCCGGAAGCGAGGCTTTCGTGGCCGAGACCGCGGCGACGCAGGTCGTGCCCCGCAGGTCCCGCCGCCAGCAAGCAACCGCAGGCAGCGACGGTACGGGTTCCTCTTCTCTGTTGCAGGAGAACGGCCATGGCAGGGATTGATTTTCGCACGTTGCGTGACGAGGTCAGTATCTACACGGTATTAAAGCTGTTGGGCTTTGTCCCCGTGCCTGGGCATGCGGGTGGCGACGGCCAGGTGCGCGGGCCTTGCCCGATCCACGCCCCCAAACGCGAGGGAAGCCGATCGTTTTCGGCGAACCTGAAACGGAACGCATATCGCTGTTTCCACTGTGCTTCGTCGGGAAACCAGCTTGATCTCTGGGCGGCAGCCACTGGGCAGCCGCTCTATCAGGCAGCCATTGAGCTATGTGCAAAGTTGAACCGGCCGGTGCCCTGGCTCCCCCGCCGACCGACGGACCGCAAAAAATCCGCGCCCGCCAGTTGACACGGACAGAGGTACTCGTCCGCTATGCTCGTGACGAGATACGGTCGCGACTCGGAGCCGTCGCCGGTCGAGAGGATGCCTTTGACGCACGCCGCCGCAATCATGCGTTCGAAGTTGGCTCCCTTATCGTCGCCCGTCTTCTCGGCGATCACGGCCAGATAGAGATGAACGCGAGGTGCAAGCAGGAGATTGGGAAGTGCCTCACGAACCGCCACTTTTGCGTCCTCCCAACGTTCCTGCTTGATCAGTTCCCCGATGTCGTGAAGCTCCGAAGAGTATGGGGCATACGTGGGAGCGGAAATCAGGTCGTTGCGAACCGCGAGGTAAGTCGCAGGCGACGGCTGCCGAAGGAACTCGATGAAGAGCGATTGCATGCGAGATCTCGACTTTCGTAGGGAGAGGAGGTCGATCTTCGGCGGACGAAAATCGCCGGTTCTTCCGCCTCTCAGTCGCTCTTGATTCTACTCGGCAACTCGCCGCCACGAAAGACATGGGGCAGAGGATGGCGGCGTTGAAATAGCCGGACAACCATCTATAATACGCCAATAGCCGGAAACGGAGGTTATTCCCATGACCCTCACCCGCGACCAAGCCCTAATCCAACTCCGAGCGTGGACGACCAGCTCATCGCTCCTCGGCCACGCTCACTCCGTCGAAATCGTGATGCGGGCAGCGGCATCAAAGTACGGCGGCGATCCCGAGATTTGGGCCATCACCGGCCTGCTGCACGATGCCGACTACGACCAGTGGCCCGAGGAGCATCCCCGACGAATCGTGGATTGGCTGAGGGAGCATGGAGAAGAGGAGATCGCCTACGCCGTTTCCTTCCACCAGACCGCCTGGGGCCTGCCGCCGAAAACGATGATGGACAAGTGCTTGCTGGCCTGCGATGAACTGACCGGCTTTATCATCGCCTGCTGCCTGGTGCGGCCCGAAGGCATAGCCACCCTGGAACCCAAGAGCGTGAAGAAGAAGCTCAAGGACAAGGCATTCGCCGCCAAGGTGGACCGGGAGATCATCAGAAGCAGCGTCGAACTGCTGGGCGTGGATTTCGAGCAGCATATCCAGTTTGTCATCGACGCATTGAAACCCCACGCCGAAGAACTGGGGATTGGCGGGAAAAAGCAGAAATGCCAAGATGCCTTTCCAGACGCTCCTGGATAAGTTGGCAGAGGCCGTCCGCAGTGGGCCACGGGTGGTGGCCGAGTTCCTGGATGGCGATGGCGAGACGCACATTTTCACGGACGATGAATAGCCGGATGCTCAATCTCAAGCCCCTAGTCCACCGCATTCTTGAAGACTATTCCCTGCCCTGGTTCGGCATCCATGGCGTAGGTCATTGGGCAAGGGTTTTGGAGAATGGCCTTCGTCTTGCCAAGGAAACCGGGGCCAACGTCGAGGTCGTGCAGTTGTTCGCCATCTTCCACGATTCCCGCCGCGTAAGCGAGGGTTTTGATTTAGGGCATGGCCAGCGTGGTGCCGAGTTCGCCCTGGTCCTGCGTGACGAGTGGCTCGTTCTTTCCGACGAGGAGTTCAACCAGCTCTATGACGCCTGTGCCGGTCACGCGGATGGAGACACCGAAGCCGACATCACGATCCAAATCTGCTGGGATGCCGACCGCTTGGACCTTGGGCGGGTGAGCATCTGCCCGGAGCCAAGTCTGCTCTGCACGGAAGCCGCCACGACGCCTGAAATTCTGAAGTGGGCAGATGGGCGGGCATGTTTTGAGATCGTACCGGAATTTGTCGCCGGGGAGTGGGGGATTGAGCCAAGTTCCAAATAAAATCGCCCTGAACGAGAATTGCTCGCTCAGGGCGGAAACATGCCGTCAGGCAAGGTAGGCCCGCGTAAGCGGGTGGTGTGCGATCTCAGGTTGTGTGGGAAGCCTCGCCCCGGAAGGAATGATCTACCCGGAGCGAGCATCGTTGGCTATCGTTAACGGGTGTCTTCACTGATGGCGTGAAGTTCCTGGCCGAGAAGGCTGGTGCCTTCTGGCTTATCGACCTCGTGGCCTCGTACCAAACGGCCCGCTTGCGGCAAGAGGAGTTCCAACTCTGGATTCTCAGAGTGGACCGCGACAATACGCCCATAGCGGTCGCCACCTGCCAGGCTGATACGGACGAACCGGTGCCGGTCCGGCAAGAGATCGATTATACCGACTTTCCGCTGCCCTCAATCAAGCTCTACCTGGTCGACGGAGTGCTGATGTTGCCCGACGAGTATTGACCCGAAGCGAGAGAGGAGACCTAACATGCAGGCCCAGATTCCATTCGGGTTTTTCGTGCCCATCTTGCACGCCTACTCGCGGCGGATTGGCAACGGCGAAGGCACGAGCGGAAACGCTGCCTTGGAATAGTCGACAATGATATTGTCAAAGTAGCTTTGTGACTTGGCGTCGGGATGATTCCCGTGGGCGGACGTTTGGCCGAACCTGACCGAACCGTAGACTCTCGCCCCGGCTGTTGACGGAGCTACCATCGTGGTTCCGACTTGGGCGAAGCCATTGGCGGGGTCGAATACGGCCCCGGAAACGGTCCCGGCGTCACCGTCGAAATGCAAATTGACCCAGTACGGCTTTCCGACGATGACCTTCATGTGCGTCGGACTGTAGGTTGTCTTGCTTCCTACGCTGGCACTATGACAGCGGAGGTACGGGCCGCCCTTATCCTCCGTTTCCACCTGGAGCACGCCCCAGGTTCTTTCGGTGACTTCAAGGAAATTGATGCTGTCGAATTGGACCCAGGGAATGGTCACGCCAGTTGCGTAGTAGCAGGCAACCGTGATCTTGGAATAGCGGCCAGGAAGCGTGCATTTGACGTAGTTCAATTGATTGTTGTCGTTGAACATCCAGGAGCGAGTGCCGCCGGCACCGGAGTAGGTCACACCCGCGACGGTCACAGGGCCCGGCAAGCTGCTCGAATTCCTGGTCGATACCCACATGCGGCCGTTGATGCTCCACTGCGATCCGCCGTGGCTTGAAGCATTCATGATGGCTGGCGTAAGCAGATCGCCTTCCTTGCCGCTCTCCATGTCTTGAAAAATGTCAACGGGAGTCGCCGCAAAAACGGCCGAATGCAACGCCAACATGGCAACAGACGCGATCCAGGAAATCGGCAGCCGGCGTTTCATCGCCGACAACCAGCTTGGTCGCAGAGTATCCTTCGCTATGCTTGTCTTCATGGTGCTTGGCCCCGAATTGCCTTAATCAAGTCTGCTGTCCTGAAACCGATGCCGGAAGTTTAGACGAGCACGTGCCGACAGGCAAGTGGGTCAACCGTGCCCTAGTCGAAGAACTTAATTTCAACATCATAATCCGAAGGAGAAGTCAAACAATGGCCCGTCTCATGTCACAAATAAAGGGTGGCTACTATGCCGCTGCCCCAGCAGCCGTTGCCGCCGTGCTTGATCGGCTTCGGCCGCCTGCCGCCTGCCGCTGGCGACTGCCTCATCTTGGACCCTTGTGCCGGCGAAGGCCATGCTTTGTTGCAACTGGCCCAAGGGCTCCATGCCGTGCCCTACGGCATCGAGCTCTCCGAAGATCGTGCGGCCCTGGTGCGCGAATCGCTGCCCGAAGGTCATCAGATCCTCGATTTCCCGCTTCGCCGCCTACGCGAGGCAGTTCCAGATGTCCAGGCATCATTCCGGTCCAGTATAGCGCCTTATTTGCAAAAGTGCGATGTTTTTGCGCAGAATATACCCACGGTTACCGGGTATAATGGGAGTCATGCTTTCCGCCCGCTGTACGAAGTTCATCACCAACGATATTCTGTTTATTGGCGGCTCCGCGAGGATTCGTCTCATCCGAAACAGTGAGTAACCCATATAGAATCTCCCCTGCGGAACTGAAACGCGAGAACAGTCTTGATCTCCAGTGGCGCTTCCTTAGAGCGGACGCCCCCCGCCGAAGCCGCCGCACGGGACGATTCGGCCTGGCGGATCGTGGACCTGCCCCATGAGTCTCAGCAGAGAGCGATTGGAAGTTGAAAGTGGTCGAGACATCAAGCCCGGAGAGGGCGGATCGTGAAGGTTGGGCGAATATGAGCGAAGTCACACTCATGCTTGACGCTGTGGCGAGCGGAAGGAAACAGGCCTGCGAGGATTTGCTGCCGCTGGTCTACAAGGAGTTGCGGGCTTTGGCGGCGGCGCAGATGGCGCAGGAGGCCGTGGGGCAGACCTTGCAGCCGACCGCCCTGGTGCATGAAGCTTGGCTGCAATTAGCGGGCCGTGGCAAACATTCGTGGCAGAACCGCGCACTTCTTCGCCGCGGCATCGATTGCAATGCGCCGCATTCTGATTGACAACGCGCGGCGAAAGGCACGGCTCAAACATGGCGGCGGGCGGGTACGCATGGACATGCAGCGGCTTAGTCTTGCGGAAGCCATGCCGGACGACAATGTCTTGCTCATCGACGAGGCGTTGGACCAATTGGAGAGAGACGACCCGGAACAAGCGAGTATCGTGGTCATGAAGTTCTTCGGCGGGCTGACAAACCTGGAAGTGGCGGAAACGCTCGGCGTTAGCGAGCGCACCGTCGACCGGCAGTGGGCGTGTGCGAGGGCGCGGCTGTTTCGTTGGATTAGCGAAACCCGGCGGGATTAGTGCTTTCTTGGCGGAGTTTCTTCGGCGGCGACGCATTGAGTCTCTAGCATGAGTGCCACCAAACAAATCGAAGACGCGGTATTCTACGCGGCAACAAGTATTTCCGATACCGAGCAACGCGTTCAGTTCCTTGATCAAGCTTGCGCGGGAAACGCCGAGCTGCGCGGCCGTGGAAGGGCTGTTGGCAGCCCATCGGGAGGCGGAGCCATTCTTCACGAAGGGCCGCGAGGCCCTGGTCTTGTCGTCCGAAGCGATCGGCGCGCTTTCCGCGAACGGAAATGATATGGCACCGAAAGCGGCTATTGACGAACAGTGCGGCACGCGGGTGGGACCCTATAAACTGCTGCAACAAATCGGCGAGGGCGGTTGCGGCGTGGTCTACATGGCGGAGCAGGAGGAGCCGGTCCGCCGCCGCGTGGCGCTGAAGATCATCAAGCTGGGCATGGACACCAAGTCGGTGATCGCGCGTTTTGAAGCCGAGCGGCAGGCGCTGGCGATGATGGACCATCCGAATATCGCCCGCGTGCTCGATGCCGGCGCGACGGAAACCGGGCGGCCGTTTTTCGTCATGGAACTCGTCCGCGGGTTCAAGATCACGGAGTACTGCGACCAGAACAACCTCAATGCCCAGCAGCGGCTGGAACTGTTCATCCCCGTCTGCCATGCGATTCAACATGCGCACCAGAAGGGAGTCATCCACCGCGACATCAAGCCCTCGAACATCCTCGTGACCATGCACGACGGCAAACCCGTGCCGAAAGTGATCGATTTCGGCATCGCCAAGGCGATCGCAGGGCAAACTGACCGAGAAGACGCTTTTCACGGCCTACGAGCAACTCATCGGAACGCCGGCGTACATGAGCCCCGAGCAGGCGGAAATGAGCGGGCTGGACATCGACACCCGCAGCGACATTTATTCGCTCGGCGTGCTGCTCTACGAACTGCTCACGGGGAAGACGCCGTTCAACCAAGAGGAACTCTTGCAGTCCGGATTGAACGAGATGCGCCGCAAACTGCGCGAGGACGAACCGCAACGTCCCTCAGCGATCTTGACGATGCTCCGGGGTGCGGAACTCATCGCCAACGGCCGAACATCGCCACATCGAACCTCCACGGTTGATTTCACTGCTCAAAGGAGACCTGGACTGGATTGTCTTGAAAGCGCTGGAAAAGGACCGCACGCGCCGCTACGAATCGGCCAGCGCCCTGGCGTCCGATGTCAAGCACTACCTGAACGACGAAGAGGTTGGGGCACGACCCCCAAGCCGGAGGTATCGCCTGCAGAAGCTGGTGCGCCGCAACCGGGCTTTGTTTGTCTCCAGCGGCGCGGTGGCGCTGGCCGTTGTGGTCGGGTTTAGCGTCGCGACGTGGATGGCGTTTCGGGAGCACGATGCGCGCCGCCAACAAGTGCTCCTCCGCGAACAAGCGGAGCAGGCCGAAAGGCGCGAAGCCGAGTTGCGTCAAGAGGCAGAGGCCAGGGAACAGATCATTCAAGCAGCCATCTACGTGAGTCAGGACAAGTTCGAGGAGGCCAACGAGATACTCGAGCGATTCAAAACGCTTCCCAAGCAACCTAGTTTCGATGGCGTGATGGCGTATCGCCGGGTGGGCGAGTGGCTTGCTCGGCAGCAGCGCTGGGCCGAGGCGGCCGACCGCTATTACGCGCTCATGGAAATCGACAAACTGGAACCGTGGCAGGTAGTGACGCTGGACTACCAGGCGTGCGGCGTATTGCTGGCGGAGTGCGGTGATCGAGAACGGTACGATCGGTTCTGCAAGGCGGCCATTGAGCGGTTCAAAAGTGGCACCGATGGCGACGAGGCGGGGCGGGTCCTTAAGACATGCCTCTTGTTTCCATGCGGGCCTGTGGCGATGGAGGCGCTCGCGCCGATGGCACGCGCGGCGAATGAACGGTATCGCCCAGCGCCCATGAATTGGCCCGTGATCTATCTGGCTCTATGGGAGTATCGCCGCGGGGATTTCGCAGCGGTGGATCGTTGGTGTCGAGGTGTTATTAGCCAGACGGGCGAATCCGAAGTGGTAACCTCCACGTTGCGGGTCATTCAAGCGATGGCCGATCAGAAGCGAGGGCAAGCGGTCGAGGCAACGGAGCAACTCGCCTTCGCCCAATCCACCATTGAAAGGTACTTCGAACACGATCAACTGCCTGCATTTCAGCAGGGATATTGGTATGACTGGCTTTTTGCCCGCATCTTGCTGCGCGAGGCCATCGCGCTGGTCCAAGGGGAGGCCCCTAGCGGCCTTCACGTCCCGACGCGGAAGTAACCGCGAGGATTCCGAGACTTCCTTGGCGGACTTCTTCTCTGTTCGGCGCATTTAACCTCGAAGTCACTGTGTCTTCCGATCTTCTCTTCCGCGAAAACTGGGAACCGTTATGAAAAGCACTATGTCAAAACTTTGTGTAGGCGTGTTGTTCGCTTATGGTCTCTTGGCGGTACCGGCAGTGCCCGCGCTGGCCGCAGAAGACGCCGCGCTGCAAAGCCCGGCGCCGAAGGGCTTTGACACCCCACGTGAAGGGATTCAACGGGGCAAACTCGAGACGATTACTTACGATTCCAAGACGGTCGGTGCGAAGCGCAGGATGCAGGTCTACACGCCGCCGGGTTACTCCAACAGCAACCGATACCCCGTCCTTTATCTCCTGCATGGCATCGGAGACACCGAGACGGGTTGGTCGGCCAAAGGGGCCGCGCCGGTCATCCTGGACAACCTGATTGCTGACAAGAAGATCGATCCGATGATCGTTGTTTGCCCCAACGGCAATGCGTCGGCCGGCGGGCGTGGAGGAGTTCGTGGCGGGCCTACGGGGGCTCCTGGCGCACCCGCTGCGGCACCGGCCGGAACTGGCACCCCTGCTGCCGGAGACAGAGGAGGCCGCGGGCGCGGCGGGAACGCCGACCTTGCTGGCCCCGGCTGGTCGATCAACTTCCAAAACGACTTGCTCAATGACATCATTCCCTACATTGAGTCGCACTATTCGGTGTTTACTGACGCCGGCCACCGAGCCCTAGCAGGCCTTTCGATGGGCGGCGGCCAATCCCTGAACATTGGCATGACGCATCTGGATACCTTCGCCTGGGTCGGCGGTTTCTCTTCGGCCCCCAACACCGTTCCTGCCGACCAGTCCATCACCGATTTCGACACAGTAAAGAAGAAATTGAAGCTGTTGTGGATCTCCTGCGGCGACCGGGACGGTTTGATGAACTTCAGCAGGGGTTATCATGACGTCATGGTGCAGAAAGGCGTTCCGCACATCTGGCACATCGATAGCGGCGTACACGAATGGCCGGTCTGGAACAACGACCTCTACCTATTGGCACAGCTCATCTTTCGCGAAGATGCCCTGAAGCGAGGCGAGAAATTGAATGTGGCTTCCTCGACTGCCGGTGTGGCGGCTGCGCCTGCCGCGGGCGAGGTGCCCGGGCGGAGCGGACGCGGCGGGGCCGGCGGCGGCGGCGCCGGTCCGCTCCGCGGAGGTCCTCCCAGACCGGCAGGTCACGTTCCGCATTAGCGCTCCCCAGGCAACCACTGTCCGCTTCACCAGCTCCGACATATTCAACCTCGGCCAGAAGGCCCAGATGACCAAGGGCGACCCGCAAGCGGGTGCCCCCGGCGTTTGGCAGACGACCGTCGGTCCGTTGGAACCGGGCGCCTATCGCTACCTTTTCAACGTCGACGGAGTACAGGCGGTCGATCCCCAGAGCCCGACGACTAGCGAGTCGAACAACTACGTCAACAGCCTGATGGTCGTACCCGGTTCGGAGTTTATGGATACAAAGGACGTGCCCCGCGGAGCGGTGTCGCAGATCACTTACTACTCCAAGGCCCTGGGCAAGTTCCGCCGCATGCATGTCTACACGCCGCCGGGATACGAGAGCAATCAAGAAAAATACCCGATCCTCTACCTCTTGCACGGCTTCAACGACAATGACAACGCCTGGTCCACGGTCGGACGTGCGGGTTTCATCCTCGACAACATGATCGCCGCGGGCAAAGTCAAGCCGATGATCGTCGTTATGCCCGCCTTACATACTTCGTCCGCACTGACCATGCCGGGGCGTGGGCGCGGTGGAGCACCGAGCAGCGGAGCAGCGGCCGGCGAACAGCCGCAAGACGAGTTTTCGCGGGACTTCCTCAACGACATCATGCCTTATGCCGAGTCGCATTACCGCGTCCTGACCGACCGGTTGCACCGGGCCATGGCTGGCCTCTCCATGGGCGGCATGGCGACGCATCGCATCACGATGGCCAACCTTGACAAGTTCGCCTACATCGGACTGTTCAGCGGCGGCACCCTCAGCAGCAGCGAGATTGTCGACCCGGCCTCGTTCAAAGAGAAGATGAAAGTCGTCTTTATGAGTTGCGGCAGCAAGGAAAACCCCGGCGGCCTGAAGACGAGTCACGATGACCTGGAGAAGGCAGGCATCAAGAGCACGACCTATGTGTATCCCGACGCGCAGCACGAATGGCGGGTCTGGCGGGGAAGCCTGATCCAGTTCGCCCCCCTGCTGTTCCAGGAATAGCGGCGCGAATGGCATGCGGCACACTCCCTGTGCCCTGGGAAAACGGACATTCAGATTCGCGTACGCGTTCAGAATTCTGAGTCCATGACAACAACGATCAACCCGTCACCTTGTGCCGCCGCGGAAAACCGCGCGGCAGCCCTCGCCTTCAACAACGACTTACCAACATGACTAAAAACGTGATCCTCACTCGCCCGGCCTCAAGTGCATCAGACCGCCGAAATCAACTCCTCTCGTCTTGCCTCATCGCCAGCCTGCTCGCGCTCCCGGCCTTGCCCGCCTTCGCTCAAACGCCCGGCGCTGCTTCCCAGACCCAGGCGAAGACCTTCATCGACTACTTTCTCCCCACACCGCCGCATGGCGAGTTGTCCCGCGATGCCTGGGGTGCGGCCAATGTCCTGCCCCGCGATCCCAAGAACGGGCTGGAAGACACTACCATCAAGCAATACTGCTACTGGGACGGCCAGATCATCAAGGCCCCGGACGGCAAGTACCACATGTTCGCCAGCCGCTGGCCTGAATCCCGGGGCCACGGCGGCTGGGTCGGCTCGGTTGCCGTGCATGCGGTTTCCGATTCGCTCATGGGGCCCTATATCGACCAGGGCCTATGCTGGCCCAACGACGCCGGCGGCCGGGGACACAACGTGGGCGCCCTGACAATGCCCGACGGCCGGTACGCCGTCTATGTCAGCGAAACCCGCCCCTCCGAGGTCTATGTCTCCAAATCGCTGGACGGCCCTTGGGAGCACCTCGGCACCGTCACCGTAGAGGGTAACCCGCGCTGGCACGGTTCCAACGTGTCGCTCATGGTCCGACCCGACGGCAAGTTCGAATTCACCGAGCGCGAGCGGAAGCATCTACACCAGCGATAAGGGCATTCTCGGTCCGTACCAGCGGCAAAGCGGCTCGGTTTATCCCCGGGGCATCCCGAACCTCGAAGATCCCTGCATCTGGTATTCCGGCGGCCTGTACCACATCCTGGTCAACTCCTGGTCCACGCGAAAGGCGTATCATTTGACCTCGGCCGACGGCATCCACGACTGGACCAACCGCGGCGTCGCCTACGACCCGCGCGAGTCGATCGTCCGCTACCCGAACGGCACCGTGAACCACTGGAACAAGGTCGAACGGCCGGCCGTGTATTTGGAGAACGGCCACGTCGTCGCCGTGACCCTGGCTGCCATCGACGTTGAGAAGGAGCAGGACCGCGGCGGCGACGGCCACGGCAGCAAAGTGATCGTCATCCCCTTCGACGGCGCGGCCCTCGATCGCGATCTTCAATCGCAGCCCTCGGTCTCCGGTTCCGGCGCCGCCGCGCCGCCGATATTGTATTCCTCGATGCAGGTCATCGGCAAAGATGATACGAGCGCGGCCATCGCCGAAAAAGCAGCGAAGGTCCTGCCGCGCCGAACCAAACGGCCTGGATGCGGATGGAACGGACCTTTTTTCTGCACTACGGCCCGAACGCTTTTCATAATGTCGAGTGGGGCAATGGCCGCGAGAACCCTTCCCTTTTCAATCCCACCGCCTTCGACGCGGAACAGTGGATGCGGGCCATTCAGGATGCCAACGGCAAGATGATCGTCCTGGTCTGCAAGCACCACGACGGACTTTGCCTGTGGCAGACCCGCTACACGGACCATTCGGTGGCCGGCAGTCCGTGGCGGGGAGGCAAGGGCGACGAGGTCCGCGAGGTGGCCGAAGCGGCCAAGAAATACGACATCAAGCTGGGGGTCTACCTCTCGCCCGCCGATCTCTACCAGTTGCGGACCAATCCCACGAATCCCCGTCCTTACTATGGAAATCGGAGTCCCACGCTGCATTCGACGATTCCCACCGATCCGGCCAGCTTCACGACCGACCCCAGCAAGGGCCGCACGCCGCCGCAAGGCTTCCAGAGCTACAGCTACGAAGTGGACGACTACAACCGCTACTTCTTGAACCAGCTTTACGAACTGCTGACTGATTACGGGCCGGTCCACGAAGTCTGGTTCGACGGCGCGAACCCCGACCGCAGCGTCCCGGAAACCTACGATTACGCCGCCTGGTACGACCTGATCCACAAGCTGCGGCCCGATGCGATCATCGCCTGCAAAGGGCCGGACGTGCGTTGGGTCGGCAACGAAGGCGGCGTCGGCCGCACCAGCGAATGGAGCGTCATTCCCTTGCCGAAGCCGCCCGAGACTTTTATTTGGCCGGACCAGGGGCAGCCGGACCTCGGCAGCCGCAGCAAACTCCTGCCGGGCTCGTATCTGTGGTGGTATCCGGCGGAAGTCAACCAGCCGATCCTCTACGGCTGGTTCTGGGGCCCCGGAAAGGGCGTGCGGACCTCCGCGGACTTGGTCAACACGTATTACCAGTCGGTGGGCCGCAACGGCGTCTGGCTGCTGAACCTCTCGCCCGATACGCGCGGACTCATTCCGGATAACCAGCTTGCATCGCTAAGTCTGTCGTCGCAGGTGATACGTGACACGTTCGTGAAGAACCTCGCCGTCGGCGGCGCGCTGACCGCCGACTCGTCCAACCCGGCATACCCTCCCTCGCTGGCCCTGGACGGTAATCTCGACACGTGGTGGGAGGCCGCGCCGGGCAAGACCACGGCCGAGTTGGTCCTGAAACTGCCCGCTCCCGTGACGTTCGACGTGGTCTCGATGCAGGAAGCTGTGGACCATCGCGGCCAGCGCATCGAGTCGTTCTCCTTCGACACGTGGGACGGATCGAAGTGGGTGGCGGCACAGCCAATTCTGCTGAACAATCGGCCCGAGGAGTGGACCACCGTGGGCTTTAAGCGCCTGTTGCGGTTGCGCTCGCCCGCGACGACCGACCGCGTGCGCATCCGCATCAGCCAATCGCGTCTGGAGCCCGCGTTGGCCGAAATCGGGCTTTTCAAGCAGGCCGAGATTGTGCAAGGCCCGGTCATTTCCGAGCGCGACACCGCCGGGGCGGTGACACTGAGCAACCCGAAGAACCTCAACATGGTTTACACAACGGACGGCTCGGCGCCGACCAAGGAGTCTGCCCTGTACCGTTCTCCGATTCCCCTCCGCGGCGGAGGCACGGTCAATGCTGCGTGCGTGGATGCAAACGGACGTTTAGGAATGACAGCCTCGAAGCGATTCTGGGGCAATGTGCCGACCGGCTGGAAGGTGATTGCCGTGGACAATCGCGAGCCCGCCGAGGCCGACAATGCCGCCCGCGCAATCGACGGCGATTCGTCAACCATGTGGCAGTCGAGCGACTCGCCGCTGCCGCATTCCCTGACGATCGATATGGGCAGTCTGCAGCGGATCGGCGGGCTCTGTTATATTCCGCCGCGCGGCGGGGCGCGAGGCGGAGCACGCGGGAGCCGAGGCGGCGGAGGAGGAGGGTCAGGAACCAGCAGCGGCGCGATTGATGCCTACCGCTTCGAGACCAGCGAAGACGGGAAGAACTGGACGGCCAATGTCAACGAGGGCCGCTTCGGGAACATCCGCAACAACCCCATCCCGCAGGAAGTCCGCTTCGCGCCGGTCACGGCGCGGTTCTTCCGCTTCACGGCCGTAAGCGAGGCCAGCGGCAACAACCGCGTCAGCGTGGCGGAAATCACCGTTCTGCCCGCTGCAGCCGAAGATGTAAAGAGGTGAAAGCCATAGCCAAACAGATGAGGACACGATGAAACGCCGAGACTTCCTCAAAAACGGCACGGCCGCGGTCGGGCTGGCGGGTGCGCTGAAGTTCGTCCCGCCGCCCTCGGCGAACGGGGCCGAAAGCAGTCCCCCGGCCCAAGCGGACCAATCGGCGCCGCCGGTCGAGAACCGATCCGCCGACTATCTTCGCCGCGCGCAGGAGGACAAGTTCTTGCCCAAGCCGCCGCTGCCGGCGGAACCGCTGCGGCCGGGCGCCGTTCAGATTTCGCCGATGCCGCTGGCGGAACGGATCAGGCGGAAGATCGTGCCGCGGCGGGGCTTTTGCAGCATCTGTCGCCCGGCCAGCGGCGTTCTCCTCTCCGGCAATGGAGCCGTGAGCATCGAGTTGGACGTGCGATCCCTACACCGAACAGATTCCTTTCCGCCACGAAATGCTGTACGTGCCGCATCGGAGGCCCGCCGAGGCGCCCAACATCGCGGATATTTTCCCGCAGGTGCGGCAAATGCTGCTGGACGGGAAATACCACGAAGCTGCCGCAACTTGGCTACCAGAAATGGCACGCAAACCCCATCCCGGGGGGTGGAATGGGGTTCGGCGGAGGCGCGGGGTTCTCCATGCGTCTTGAGTTTCCGAAAGGCGCGTCGGTCAAGGACTATCTCCGCACGGTTGATTTCGAGAGCACCGAGGTGAAGGTCCACTGGACGGACGAGCGCGGTGAGTGGGTGCGTCAGACTTTTCACTTCCCGGCCCGACAACCTCGTGGTCCAATGGCTCACCGCCCCCAAAGGACAGTCGGTGAATGTTCGCATCACGGTCGGCGGGCGCGGCGGAGGAGGGCGCGGGGGCGGAGCGGTTCGGGCGGCGGCGAGCGGGGCGGGGAAGCGGCAGGCAGCGCACCGGCGCGAGCGGCGGCGGGGCCGGCAATGCCCAGACGGACTTCAACGAGCAACGGCTGATTTACAAGGGCCGTTTGGATCCCTCCGGTGAACAACAGGGGCTACGCCGGCGTGACCCGCGTGGTCCGCGACGGCGGCTCGGCCCGGATGGAAGGGAACACTCTGGTCATTGAGAATGCGTCGTCCGTGATGCTGCTCACGCGCATTGAGTATTTCCCCGACTACAGCGAGGACCAGGTGGAAGCGACCCGGCAAGCGCTGGAACAACTCACCCCGGACTATCCGGCGCTGCTGGAGCGGGCGCGCAAGGTCCAGTCGGAGATGCTCAACCGCGTCACCGTGGATTTCGGCGGCGCTTCCAAATATGGCTTGTCGTCGCGAGGAGCTTCTGTCCGATCAGCGAGTCCAGCCCGGGCTATTCGGGCGCTTTTCTCGAGAAGTTATTCGAAATGTGCCGCTACTGGTTCATCCTCACCAGCGGCAAGTATTGCAGCATGTCGGCCGAGACCAACGCCAACATCAACCTGCAGCTCGCGCCCATGGCCTTGGGCTATCACCGCGAAGGCGAGGAGGCCTACTTCAACTGGATGGAGAGCCTGGTCCCGGACTTCCGCACCAACGCAAAGAACATCTTCGGCATGCGCGGCGCCCATTACTCCCTCACGCCGAGCAAAGAGTGGGGCGTCGAAACCATGTTCGACCACGCGGGTTCGACCGAGACCGGCGAAACCTGGCCGCATCCCTACTGGCTTTCCGACGGACCCTGGTGCGTGCGCCCGTTCTGGGACCACTACCTCGTGACGGGCGACTTGGATTTCCTCCGCAAGCGCGTGGTGCCGGCTTATAAAGACCTGGCGCTGTTTTACGAGGATTTCCTGACGGTCACGGACAAGGACGGGAATTACATCTTCGTCCCCTCCTTCTCGCCGGAGAACAATCCCGGCAACCT
The DNA here is from genome assembly GCA_963824275.1 of uncultured Planctomycetia bacterium. Taxonomy (GTDB): domain Bacteria; phylum Planctomycetota; class Planctomycetia; order Pirellulales; family Thermoguttaceae; genus JANXQG01. The sequence continues at coordinate 237,963 of CAWGOT010000001.1, forward strand.
GAACCCTTCGTGCATGTTGGTCGATCAACACCAGCATGGACATCGCGGGGTGCCGGGAAGTCCTGGGCAATTTGGTGGAGGCTTGCGAGCTGTTGGGCATCGAGGCCGACAGCGTGCCGAAATGGAAGGCGATGCTGGCCAAGCTGCCGCCCTACCTGCTCGAACCGGACGGCGCCCTGAAGGAATGGGCCTGGCCTACGCTGGGCGAGCGTTACGTTCATCGCCACATCTCTCATCTCTACGGCGCCTGGCCCGGCGACGAAATTGATCCGGACCGCACGCCGCAACTGGCAAAGGCGGCGCTGATCGCCGACCGGCACCGCATTCCGGAACGGCTGGCCGGCTCATGGCCTCTGCCATCGCGCTTTGGTCGGGGCGCGGCTCAAAGACAGCTACATGGTGGACAGCGAACTGCGGCAACTGATTGAAACCGGCTGGGTCGGCCCGACGCTCCGGTGTTCCCACGATCCCTACTCCGGGTTCGGCATGCCGGATGCGCAGGGCGGGATTCCCACGATCATGATGGAAATGCTGGCCTACTCGCGCCCCGGTGTCATCGAGGTGCTTCCGGCCCTTCCGCCGTCGCTGGTGAAAGGCTCGATCAACGGGATGCTGCTCCGCACCTTCGCCAGGCTCGACAAACTGGCCTGGGACATGGAAGCCCGGACCGTGGACCTGACCGTCACCTCGTGAGAAAGCAGGATGTCACTTTGATTGCCCGGTATGGCATCGAGGAGATTACCGCGCCCGCCGGCGTTCTGGCGGCGAAGCCCCGGTCCGGCTCAGCCACCTGCGACTTGCATTTGCCGGAAGGGAAGCCGGTGGAATTCCATTTGAAGATCGGCCGGCGCAACCCGCTGGATTGGGTCAATTGGGTCGCGTGATGAGCAGACAGGATAAACCAGATGAGGAAATTATGAAACGCAGAGATTTTCTTAAAACAAGCGCGGCTCGCCGCCGGCGCTGGCGGGTTCCCTGACGCTGCTCCCGGCGCTGAAAGCCGGTGAAATGCCGGAAACGATTTCCGACACGACCGCAACGGCGCCCGCCGGACAATCGTCCGGCTGAATATCTTCACCGCGTGCAAGGACGATCCATTCCTGCCCAAGCCGCCGGCCGCCCGCGAGATCGTATCGGATTTCGCCGATGCCGCTGGCGGAACGGGTCAGGCGGAAGATTGTGCCGCAGACGGGGCTTTTGCAGCATCGCGCCCGGCGACCTGGTCAGCGAGTGCTCTCATCTCCGGCAATGGCGCGATGAATATCGAGTTGATGGGCGATCCCTACTCGGAGCAAATCCTCTTCCACCACGAAAGCCTGCTCATGCCGTGGAAGAGGCCCTTGGAGGCCCCCAAGGTCGCGGACATCTTTCCGCAAGTGCGGCAAATGGTGCTGGACGGGAAACACGGCGAAGCCATGTCGCTCGCCGTCGAGCGCATGAATGACAGCCCCATCAAGCAGAATACCGAGCCGCACCTCACCATCCCGGCATTCCTGATGCGGCTTGATTTTCCGAAATCCGCGGCGGTGAAAGACTATCTCCGCACGGTCAATTTCGAGACGGGCGAGATGAAGGTGCACTGGAGCGACGAGCACGGCGATTGGGTTCGTCAAACGTTCGCTTCCCGGCCTGACAACGTCGTGGTCCAGTGGCTCACCGCCCCGGCGGGTCAGTCGGTGAATGTCCGAATCTCTTTGCAGAAGTCCGCGGCAGTGGAGCATGAATAACGGGATGACCTGGGGCAGCCGTCCGCGCCAGGGGAGCATCCAAGGGCGTCGAAGCCGGCGACGTTCAGCAGGACTTCAACGAGCAGCGGCTGATTTACAAGTGCCGCTTGGATCCCTCCGTGGACAACAGCGGCTACGCCGGCGTGACCCGCGTCGTTCGCAACGGCGGCTCGGCCCGGATGGACGACGGCACGCTGGTCATCGAAAATGCGTCCTCGGTGATGCTGCTCACGCGCATCGAGTATTTCCCCGACTACACCGAGGACAAGGTGGAAGCCCTGCGGCAGGCGGTGGAAGGAATCACTACCGGATTATGCGGCGCTGCTGGAGCGGCACCGCAAGGTCCAGTCGGAAATGCTCAACCGCGTCACCGTGGATTTCGGCGGCGCCTCGCAATACGGCATGTCTGCCGAGGAGCTTCTGTCCGATCAGCGGTCGCAGGCCGGACTTTTCGCCCGCCTTGCTGGAGAAGATGTTCGAAATGGGGCGCCATTGGTTCATCCTCAACAGCGGCAAGTATCCGAGCATCGCCGCCGAGGTCAACTGCCACCATCAACCTGCAAACGGCGGGCGCGGTGCAGGGCGGCCTGCGGGAAGGCATGGAGGCCTACTTCAATTGGATGGAGAGCCTGGCCCCGGATTGCCGGGCCAACGCCAAAAACATTTTCGGCTTTCGCGGCGCCTCGTATCCCCTCTTTCCAGACAAGGGGATCGGCGTCAATTTCTATTACACCAGCAACGGCACGGTCTGGCCCTACTGGATTTCCGCCGGCGGCTGGCGCGTGCGCCCGTTCTGGGACCACTACCTGGCCACCGGCGACCAGGATTTCCTCCGCAACCGCGTCGTGCCGGCCTACAAAGAGCTGGCGCTTTTTTACGAGGATTTCCTGACACGGCCACGGACAAGAATGGGAACTACATGTTCGCCCCATCCTTCTCGCCGGAGAACATGCCCGCCAGCACGGACCCGTCGGGACCGGTGCTGGTCAATGCCACCATGGACATCGCGGTGTGCCGGGAAGTCCTCACCAATTTAATCCAGGCTTCGAGATCCTGGGCACCGACGCCGACAGCGTGGCGAAATGGAAGGCGATGCTGGCCAAGATGCCGCCCTATCTGCTCGAACTGGACGGCACCCTGAAGGAATGGGCCTGGCCCACGCTGCAAGAGCATTACAGCCATCGGTACGTCTCTCATCTCTACGGCGCCTGGCCGGGCGACGAAATTGATCCGGACCGCACGCCGCAACTGGCCCGAGCCGCGCTGATCGCCGACCGAAGGCGCACTTTCGATACGATGTCCACCGCCGTCGCGGGCGAGGTTTTGCCTGCTTATGCCCGCTGCCATCGCGCTTTGGCTGGGGCGCGGCTCAAAGACAGCGTCATCGTGGACGTCCAACTGCGGCAATTGCTGGAGCAGGGCTACGTCAGCACCGCGCTCCGGTGTTCGCGCGACCCTTATGCCGCGCCTGTGCCGGATGCGCAGGGCGGAATTCCCGCGATCATCATGGAAATGCTGGCCTACTCGCGCCCCGGCGTGATCGAGGTGCTTCCCGCCCTTCCGCCGCTCGCTGGTCAAAGGATCGATCAACGGGATGCTGGCCCGCACCTTTGCAAGGATCGACAAGCTGCGCCTGGGACATGGAAGCCCGGACCGTGGACCTGACGATCACCTCGCTCAGAAAGCAGGACGTCACCTTGATTGCCCGGCATGGCATCGAAGCAATCTCCGCGCCGCCGGCGTTTTGGCGGCGACGCCCCGGCCAGGCACGGCCAACTGCGACTTGCACTTGCCAGAGGGAAAGCCGGTGGAAATCCACTTGAAGCTTGGCCGGCGCGACCCGCTTGATTGGGCCGCTCGGGCATAAACCTTGTCTTTATTCAACAAACGATTGAATCCGTCTTATGCCGAGCAGTCCCCCAGCCGTCAAACCATTGCAGACATCAACCTGAAAGAACGTGATGAGATTCTACACACTATCGATCGGCTTTATCTGCGGTTACTGGGAGCGCCTGGCAAGCCGTGGTCGGACCTCGATAAGGCGTTCACTTTCCTCGATGTCGGCGGCTACAACTACCAGCACGGCCAGTACGTGAGGGACCACCAGAAATTTCCCAACCGCATCATCGTCGGCACAGAATCGTATCCCAAAGACCTTCCCGACATCTGGCGGATCGTGGAGCGCAATCCCTACGTGCTGGGCGATTTTGTCTGGACCTGCATGGATTACCTGGGCGAGGCCGGCGTCGGCGCCGCACGGTTGGATAACGAGCGCGGAGAGTACTTCGACTCGTATTGCGGCGACCTGGATCTCTGCGGTTTTAGGAAGCCGGTCTCTTACTACCGCGGCGTAGTGTGGGACGTCAGTCCCTTGGAGGTGTTCGTGCATCGCCCGATTCCGGAAGGCCGCCGCGAGTCGGTCGCCGGCTGGGGGTGGCCGGACGAGCTGGCAAGCTGGACCTGGCCGGAGAGTGAAGGCAAGCCGATTCAGGTCGCCGTTTATTCGAAGTGCGACTCGGTGCGGCTGGAGCTCAATGGCAAGGAAATCGGCACCAAGCGAATCGACAGCCGGTTGACTGCGCGGTTCGAGGTTCCCTATGCGGCCGGCGAGCTGAAGGCCGTTGGTCTTAAGGAGGGAAAAGCCGTTGCCACGAAGGTGCTGCGCACGCTCGGTCCCGCCGCGAAGATTCGGCTCACCGTCGACCGTTCCACGATCCGCGCCGACCGCGGCGAGTTGGCCTTCGTAACGGTGGAAATTGCCGACGCTGCCGGCAACGTCCTGCCGGACGCCACGAACCTGGTGCGTTTCAAGCTGACCGGGCCGGGCGAATTGGCGGCAGTCGGCAGCGGCGCTCCAACGTGATGGAGAGTTTCCGCCAGCCCCAGCACACCGCCTGGCACGGCCGCTGCCTCGCCGTCCTCCGTCCCCAAGGCACCGCCGGCGCGATGACGCTCACGGCCGAGGCCGACAGGCTGGAGGCAGCCACGGTTACCGTGTCAGTGAGCCCGTGAAATCTTGCAGGCCGGGACAAGTGCAGCCGGGTTCCGGCCGGGCAGTGGATGACATTGGAATGCCGGAACAAGGCTGCGGTCGTTCCGGCCAACGTTTGCGGATTGCAATATGAAACTCGCGTCGCTCTCGACTTACTCCCTTCCCTCGGGAAGGAGCATCGTTCTCCTTTCCGCCTTCTTTTGGCTCTGCGGGTCGCTGTGCTCGGCGACTGAAGCTGCGGAGACCAAGGTGAGTTCGCCGGACGGCAAAGCCGTTCACCGTGACGGATGCCGGCGGATTGAGTTACTCCGTCACTTTTGATGGCCGAGAAGTGGTGGCCAAGTCGCGTTTCGGCATCGTCGCGGACGGCGTGGATCTCGGCGCGGATGTCAAGCTGGGCAAGAAGTTCCTCGCACAAAATCAACGAGTCGTATGCCGATGTTTGGCGGTCATGCGCAGGCGAACAACAATTGCCGCGAAACCACGGTGGCCGTCCGCACCGCCGCCGGTGGGGATTACGAACTCGACGTGCGCGCCTACAACGACGGCGTGGCGTTGCGCTCGCGGCTGGCGGCAAAGCCGGGCCGGAAAATAAACGGCGAGTCCACGGAATGGAAAATGTCCGGCAATCCGCTGGCGTGGTTTCAGACGGATTTCGGCAGTTACGAGGGAATTTTTCAGAGCAGCCCGCTGGACGATTTTTCCGCGGGCCAAAAAATTCCATTGCCCATCACCTTCAATCTGCCGGGCGGCGGCTATGCGCTGGTGACGGAGGCGAATCTTTTGAATTACAGTGATCTGGGAGTGCAGGTTGCCGCCGACCATTCGTTGCGCGCGTATTTTCATGCCAGCCAGAAGGGCTGGACGACGGACGATGCCGTGGTTCAGCCGTGGCGCGTCACTCTTCTGGCGCGCGATCTCAATGCGCTCGTGAACAGCGACCTTATCCGCAATCTTTGCCCGCCGACCATCGCCGGAACTGGCCAAGGCCGCGATGGATTCAGCCCGGCCGTTCCTCGTGGCAATGGTGGTCGAGCGGCGGGCCGGTTTATTCCGAGCAGCATCAATGGGTGGACTGGACGAAACAACTCGGCTTCGAGTATTACCTCATTGACGAAGGCTGGAGAGATTGGAGGGACAACGGCCAGGACAACTGGGCCTGTCTGCAGCGAGGTTTGCGATTACGCGCAAAACGCAAGGAGTGAAGGTCTGGGCGTGGGTCAACAGCAGCGAAGTCTCCACGGCCGCGACGCTCACCAACTTTCTGGACCACGCGGTCGCCGCCGGGCGTGGTCGGGGTGAAGATTGATTTCGAGCCGCAGGCCGACGTGCGTTGGGCCAATTGGTATGACGAAGCGCTGCGCGACGCCGCCGCCCGAAAACTGATGGTGGATTTTCACGGCGCGAACAAACCGGTTGGCCGCGAACGCACCTGGCCCAATGAAATCACCCGCGAATCCATCCGCGGCCACGAATATCAAATTCTGCGCTACCACCGCACGCTGCCGCCGCAGCACGACACCATCCTGCCGTTCACGCGCTTCGTGATCGGGCCGGGTGATTACACGCCGACGGTTTTCAACCCGAGAGAATTGCGCGGTTACACCTGGGCGCGCGAACTCTCCCAAGCCATCGTGTTCACATCACCGTTCCTGTGCTATGCGGACCACCCGACGAATTATCTGAACAATCCGGCGGTGGACGTGATGAAGGCGATTCCTTCGACGTGGGACGAAACGGTGGTTCTGCCCGGCAGCGGAATCGGCAAATGCGCGGCCTTTGCCCGCCGCAGTGGCAAGCAGTGGTTCGTCGGCGTCATCAACGGCGGTGAAGCCACGACGCTGGACTTCCCGCTGGATTTTCTCGGCCGCGGCAAATTTCAGATGATTCAACTGGGCGACGCGACGGAACGACCGACGCCTGGCAGCGCGAGGAAAAAGTCGTCACTCGCCGGGATACAAGTAAAACTATCTTTTCGCCCCAGTGGCGGCTGTGTCATCGAACTCAAACCGCAAAAGTAATCGGCTTGTCGCAGGCCCCGTCTGATTGAAATCGGAATGGCTGCGAGTTACCATAAGGAGCGTTCCGCGGCTGTCGCGGGACGATTGGCATCAGGAACCTCGGTGGGGAGTGAAACACATGTTCAGAGGATTTGGAGTATCGGGCCCGATCGCGTGCGCGCTGCTGGCGGCCAGCGCATTCGGTCAGAATAGCGAGAGCACAAAATCGGCAGCGACGCAGGCGGCCCCGTCGGCCGCGACTCAACCGGCCGCGACTCAACCGGCCGCGGACGCCAAGGCCATCAAGGGCATGAAGGACGCCTACGTCGGCAAGTTCCTCATCGGCTGCGCCGATGATCTATCGCGGATCTCGGCCGTCGAAGCGGCCAGCATCAAGGCCAACTACAACGTCGTCACGCCGGAGAACTGCATGAAGCCCCAGCCGACGCACCCTTCCGAGGAAACTTACAACTTCAGCACCCCGGACAGGATGGTCAAGTGGTGCGAGGACAACCACATCAAGGTCTGGGGCCATACGCTGGTTTGGCACGGGCAGACCGGGCCTTGGTTCTTCCAGGGCGACAGCGGTCAGTCGGCGACCCGCGAGCAGGTCGAGGCTCGGTTGAAGAAGCACATTCTGACCGTGGTTGGGCACTATAAAGGGCGCCTCTTGGGCTGGGACGTGGTCAACGAGGCGATCAATGATCCAGGCCAAGGCGGACGCGGACGCGGCGGCGCCGGTGGCGAAGTGGTGCCGCACCCGCCGGAGACCCGGCAGAAAACCTGCGGATGTCCAATTGGAACCGCATTATCGGACCCGACTTCCTCACCTTGGCGTTCAAGTGGGCCCACGAGGCCGACCCCAAGGCGGAACTCAATTACAACGACTACAACATCGAGCAGGGGGCTGTCGCGGGGACAGGCAAGCACGCCGCCTCGATGGCATTGCTGAAGCGACTCATTAAGGACGGCGCGCCGATCACCGGCGTGGGCATTCACGGGCACTGGCATCTCGACACGAACATGGCCAACGTCGAAAAGGCCATCGCCGACTACGAGTCGCTCAAGCTCAAGGTCAGCATCAGCGAACTGGACGTGACGGCCACGGGAACCAACAGCGGCGCCATGCCCGGCGGCGGAGGCGGCGGCCCCATTTCGCCTGAGGCCGTCAGGCAGCAGGCCGAAGTCTACCGGAAGTTGTTCCAGATCTTCCTCCGCCATCCGGGGACCATTGAACGGGTGACGTTCTGGGGACTCAGCGACAGCCGGTCCTGGCGCGCGAACCAGCGGCCGCTGGTCTTCGACACCCAGTTCCAGCCCAAACCGGCCTACCAAGCGATTATCGAAGTCGCCCTCGGCAAGAGCGAGACGGCAAAGCCGTGAATTGAAACGGGGTTAATCCATGGAAAGCCCCGCGATGGTTGCGGGTCGGTTCAGCGACACCAAGTTCGGCATCTGGGCTGGGGTCCGCAAGCGGTGCCAATGGACGAGGCCGTGTCCACGACAATTGACGCACGCAACGTCGAGGTCATTATGAAGGCCAAGATCTACTCTCGTTCGATTGCTTTCGCAGGTTGCATTGCTGCGGCGATTTTCCTGCTCCGCACGAGTTTTGCCGCCGATGCGGCTTCCGTGCCGACTGGCGTCGCGAGCCCGGCCTGGCCGGCGCCGCTGCGAGGGCCTTTCACGGGACAATGGATCTGGCAGTCTGCCGACGGGCCGGCCAACACTTGGATGGCCTTCCGCAAGACCGTGGCCCTTTCGCAAGTTCCGGCCTCCGTGAAAGCCCTCATCGCGGCGGACACGAAGTACTGGCTGTGGATCAACGGCAAGCAAGCGGTCTTCGAGGGCGGCCTGAAGCGGGGCCCGACCCGTTCCGACGGCTACGTGGATGAGGTTGAGATCGCGCCATTCCTGACCGCTGGGAACAACACGCTTTCCGTTCTGGTCTGGTATTACGGGAGAGACACCATGGCGCACAAGAGCAGCGGCAAGGGCGGGCTGTTCTTCCAAGCGGATGCCGGCGGAACCCCCATCGTCAGCGACGGGACGTGGAGACTCAAGGTTCACTCCGGCTACGGCAAGCAGACCTTGCCAGGAAGGGCACAGGACCCGTTTGTCGAGTATGACGCCCGCAACAATATCGGCGACCGGGGCACCCACTCGTGGGTCGCGCCCGGTTTCGCGGACGCAAGTTGGACCGCCGCTACCGCCAAGGGCGTTCCCCCCGCGGCGCCGTGGGGGCGACTGTGGCCCGCGGCATCCCGCAATGGCGCAACTCGGGCATCCGCCACTATAGCAACCAGGATTCGTTGCCCAAAACGGGCATGGGGGAGGTCATTCACGCCAATCTACCCAGCAACATCCAGGTGACGCCGTATCTGCACGTCCGCGCCCGAGCGCCGGCCTTCAGATCACCATGATGACCGACCGCTCCGGGCCTGAAATGTCGGCCAAAGCCCGCTACATTACCCGCGCGGGCGACCAAACCTACGAGTCGCTTGGCTGGATGAGCGGCAACGAGGTACTCTACACCATTCCGGCGGGCGTGGAAATCCTTGAACTCGGTTACCGCGAGACCGGCTATGATGCCGACTTCGCGGGGAGCTTCAAGTGCAACGACGACGCGCTCAACACGCTCTGGACCAAAGCGCAGCGGACGCTCTATATCAATATGCGAGACAACTACATGGACTGCCCAACGCGCGAGCGAGCGCTCTGGTGGGGCGACATCGTCAACGATCTCGGGCAGTCGTATTACGCGCTGGATCGCCGCGCGGACCTCCTCACCCGCAATGCCATCAACTCGCTGATGGAATGGCAGGACGGCAAGGGAATCCTGCGTTCGCCGCTGGGCAATTACGACAGGGAAGTGCCGACGCAGATGCTCTTGGCCGTTGGGGTCGCAAGCCTGTGGAACTACTACATGTACTCAGGCGACGCGGCCGCCATGCGCTTTGCCTATCCCCACGTCAAATCCTACTTGGGCGTTTGGAAGCGCGACGCAAATGGCTTGGTCGTGCATCGCACCAGCGATGACGCGAACCTTCGCAACTGGACCGACTCCGAGAGCAACATTAACATGGCGGTCATCGACAACGAACTCTACTACATGGCGCTGGACGGCGCCGCACGCATGGCCGATCTGCTGGAAAAACCGGCGGAGGCGGACGGCTATCGGAAGATTATGAGCGAACGCAAGGCGGCGTTTCGCACGGCATTTTGGAACGCCAGAGCGGTTGCGTCACCCGGCTTCCGAGGCGCCGACGATCGAGCAAACGGACTGGCGATCGTCGCTGGGTTGATCGGGCCGGCGGAGTGGCCAGGCGTGAAGATCGTGTTATCCAACACAACGAACGCCGGCGTATACATGGAGAAATTCGTTCTGGAGGCATTCTTCCGCATGGGCGACGCCGACGGCGCCCTTGCTCGGATGCGCTCGCGCTATGCGGAGATGATCAAATACCCTTACCCGACGCTGCGGGAAAACTGGCATAGCGGAACGATCAATCACGGCTGGACCGGCGGCCCGCTGACTTTGCTTTCGCAGTACGTTGCCGGCGTGGCGCCCACCAAGCCGGGATACGAGACCTTCTCGGTCCTGCCGCAGCTCGGCGACTTGACGAGCGTCAAGGCCAAGGTACCCTCGCCGCGCGGGACCATCGCCGTCAAGATCAGCAAGACCGCGGCGCAGTATTCCGTCGCCGTCACGGTGCCCGCTGGAACAACTGCCGCCGTCGGCATCCCCGATGCCGCGGTGGCCGCGGACGCGTCCGGGATGAAGGTCTCGATCAACAACGTTTCCGTCTACTCCGCCGGCGCCGCAACCGGCACGGTGCCCGGAGTGACGTTCGCCGGCGGGGCGGGGCACCCGCGCAGCGGGTCGGCGCAGCGGGTCGGCGCCGGGTATATCCGGTTCACCGTCGCGCCCGGGACCTGGAACATCGTTGCAACGCCCTAGATAACCAACCGAATATGAATATGAACCGAGCACTTGGCACGTCCATCACCGCAATCGTGGTCGGCATCGCGTCAGCAGCCTGGTCGTCGGCAGGCCCATCCGCGGCCTGGGCCGAGAGCGCCGCTTACCGGCCTCCAGCGAGCACGGGAGCGCGCCTGCACGATTCGTTCATCTGGGGTCCGCCGGCCGCCCAGGCCGTCGTTTTTCGCAAGACATTCACGTTGAACGGCCCGGCCGCCGGGACTTGGCGCATATCTTCGCCGACGCTAAATACTCCCTCTGGATCAATGGCCGGTACGTTCTCAACGGTCCCGCCCGGTTTAATCCGAAAGGCCCCGAGTTCGACAGCATCGAGTTGGCCGGATCGCTCCGGCCGGGCAACAACACGGTCGCGGTGCTTGTATACCAACACAACGACCGCGGCGACTCAGGCCAGCATATCAGGCATCCCGGTGGACTGACAATGTGGATCGAGGGAAGCGGAAACGACATCGCCACCGATACGAGCTGGAAGGCCAGCTCCAATACCCGCTTCCAGCCAGCCAAGGTTCGGTGGGAGAACTTCACCGAGAGGATTGACGCCCGGCGCGAATACGACTGTCTCTCGGATCGGTTCGACGACAGCGCGTGGGACGCGGCGACCAGGATTGATGGCAAGCTTTGGGGCCCGCTGGCGCCGCGGACCATCCCGCTGCTTGCGGAGACCTCCCTCAAGGCGAAGCTCCCTTTCACCCTGCCAGCCACCACCGGCTCCTTCGACGTCGCCTTCGACAAGGCCGCGGTTGTGGCCGTCCAAATCGATTTTGAAGCGGAGGCGGGCACGTCTGTGGAAATCTTCGGAAACACCTTCGTTGCACGGTCCGGCCGGCAGGTTTACCGGACCCTTGATACTTTCGGGTTCGGAATCAATCGCCGTCCCGTCGTCCGCATCACGGCAAGCAAGCCCATCGTCGTGCATGACCTTCAATTCATCAACCGCGTCTATCCGTTTACGACGGGCAGCTTCACATCGAGCGACGCGCGTTCTGGATCGCTTATGGGCCGCCTCGATCAACACCATTCTGAACGTGAGTGAGGACGGATACCATGACTGTCCCTGGGAATGCGCCGAATGGATGGGGGACATTGCCACCGTGGAGTATCCGATCACCCGGGTTGCCCTGGTCGGGCCGGATCAGTCGTATGGCGACCCGCGGCTCCTCCGCAGTGCGCTCAAGCATATAGGCGAGAGCCAACTCCCGGATGGACGAATCAGGGCCCACGCGCCGTCGGACCGTATGGACATCCACGGCTACATCGAGGACTATTCGTGCCTGTGGGTCATGGCCTTGCGGCAGTATCTGGACGACACCGGCGACCTGGCTTTCGTCCAATCCCAGTGGCCCGCCCTGACCCGGCAGATGGCGTTGTTCCTCAGCTTGAAGCAGCCGGACGGGCTCATCAAGCGGCGCGAGTTCGTCATTTTCGACAACCCGCTGAAATACACGACCCTCGAAGGAGCGACCCTCAACGCTTTCATCTATAAAGCGCTGCGGGAAAGCGCCTATCTCGCAACCGCACTGGGCAAAACTGACGAGGCCGCCGCCTATCAGAAGCAAGCGGCCGAACTCGCCAGCGCATTTAACGCTTTGCTGTGGGATGGGGCCGCCTACAAGGCCTCGACCACCAGGATCGCCAGCGGCGCCGGCCTGGTACGCGAACATGATAGCCCTTGCCATGAACGTCGTCCCGGCTGACCGGGCAGCCGGCGTGAGGCAAGGGCTTTTGGCCAATGCAGCCGGGCTTTCCGACACGCTTATGCCCGAAACGCATCACTGGCTGTTCCAGGCCCTCTACGAGATGGATTCCGACGCGGCGGACCAGACGGTCCTCGACTGCATTCGCAAACGATGGTCACAAACGTACGACGCCAGCAACGTCACGCGGGTGACAGACGAAAGCTTCGGCCCACGGAACTTCCACAATTTCGGGGCGGCGGCCGCTTACGACCTGGCCGCATCAGTGCTTGGGGTGACTGTCGACGGGCCAATCTCCAACAACCGTCTGCTCATCAATCCAAGGCTCGGCGATCTTGCTTCCGCGAGTGGAACCGTGATCAGCAGACACGGTCCGGTGCCGGTGTCGTGGAAACGCGAAGGGGCTGGACTAAGCTTCTCCTTCACCGTTCCAGCCGGCAAGCAGGCGAGGGTGGTGATACCGGCGGCGAAGTCGCCGGCTGCTCTAACGCTCGACGGCCATTCGCAGGCCCTCGCAATTCAGGGGCATCCGTCGTCTTCCAAGCCGGCGCCGGTGCCCACAGGGGCAGTATCGACGTTAGACAATGAAGAAATGATCGTAGTGCAATAATCTTGAGAAACGAGAGCTTTTATGAGATTTCATCGCCACACTATCGGAATCGCAATGGCGCTTCTGGGCTGCGCGTTCGCCGCGCCGTGCCTCGGCCGCGACGGAACAATGGGGCGTCCAAGAGATTACCCTCCGTGGACCCAGCGCAGGGAATCCCTATATGGACGTGCAGCTTAGCGCGCGCTTCAACCAGGGGGACCGCACAATAGTTGTGCCCGGCTTCTGGGACGGGGGGGACACCTATCGCATCCGGTTCAGTCCGCCCACGACGGGCCAGTGGAACTATGAAACGAAGAGCGCGACTCCGGATCTGAACGGGAAGACGGGAACGTTCACGGTCGCCGCGCCCTCCGCCGGCAACCACGGCCCGGTGCAGATCTTCAAAACCTATTACTTCCGCTACGCCGACGGCACGCCGTACCACGAATTCGGCACCACCTGCTACGCCTGGGTCCATCAGACTGAGGAATTGCAGGAGCAGACGCTCAAGACGCTCGCGACGGCGCCGTTCAATAAGCTGCGAATGCTCGTTTTTCCCAAAGACATGCCTTACAACAAGAACGACCCGAGCATGTATCCCTTTGTTTCCAACCCTGGATTTCCTCAGGAACCGACCGTTACGCCGAAGGGAACGACTCATAAGAAATACAGCTTCGATTTCAACAAGCCCGATCCGGCGTTCTGGCGGCATTTCGAAGAGCGCATCCTCGATCTGCAGAAGCTGGGAATCCAGGCCGACATCATCCTCTGGCACCCTTACGACCGTTGGGGCTTCAAGAACCTGAGCCCGGAGCAGGACGATCGCTACCTGCGCTACTGCATTGCGCGGTTCTCGGCGTATCGCAACGTCTGGTGGTCGCTGGCCAACGAATATGACTTTATGACTGCGCTCTGTCCGGACCGTCCGGGCAAGAAAATGGAAGACTGGGACCGTTTCTTCTCGATTCTTCAGAAGGAAGACCCCTTCCAGCGCTTTCGCGGGATCCACCATGGCAGCCGCATGTACGACCACACGAAGGACTGGGTCACGCACGTCAGCCTGCAGAGTTCCAACATGAACGCGGGCGTGTCGTACCGCCAGCGATATCAGAAGCCGGTGGTCTACGACGAATGCCGTTACGAAGGCAACATCCCGGAAGGTTGGGGCAATCTCAACGCCCGCACGATGGTGCAACGCTTCTGGCTCGGGACGCTCAGCGGCTGCTACGTCGGCCACGGCGAAACCTACAAGGATCCGCTTGACATTCTCTGGTGGGCCAAGGGCGGCGTGCTGCATGGGGAGAGCCCCAAGCGCATCGCCTGGCTGAAGGATTTCATGGCTAAGGCCCCGCCCTTCGACGAACTGCAGCCGCAGCGCGACGACAAAGGCAATTTTGTCCTCGCCAAGCCGGGCCAGTACTATCTCGTCTATTGCCTCCGCGGCAAGACTCAATCGATCGAACTGCCCGGTAATTCCGCTTACAAGGTGGATATCATCGACCCTTGGGAGATGACGGAGACGCCGGCCGCGGCGGCACAGCCGGGCACTTACAAGACGGCCGCGGCAGACAACGATGTCCTTTACCGCTTTGTGGTAGAGAAGACGCACTGAGGTCACAATGCACAAAATCGGTCCACTATGAAACTTGCTACCGTCCTTCGATCACTTGTAATCCTCGTTGCCGGTCTTTCTACAGCTCGGGCCACGGTGGCGGTGCCTGAGATCCTTGGAGATCACATGGTCCTCCAACAGCAGTCCGAGTGTTTGCTTTGGGGACGGTCAACGAGACCGGCGGAAGGAGGCAGACAGGGTGAAAGGATCAGGGTAACCGCATCCTGGGGAGAAACGGTCCAGACCAACGCAGACGCGCAGGGACGCTGGAAGGTCGCCCTCCATACGCCCAAGGCCGCGCCGCTAAGCCAGGGTTTGAAACCGTATCACATCGAAATCGTTGTCCCGAACGAAAACCAGATTCAACTTCGCGACGTGCTCGTCGGCGAAGTTTGGCTTTGTTCCGGCCAGTCGAATATGGTGATGCCGTGCGGGCCGGGTTACCCCCGCGGCTGGTGCGCATGGTTTGGTGAAGCGAAATGGAAGGAAGATCGCGCCAGGCAAACCGCCCGGGCCTCAGGCTTTTCAATGTTGAGCAGAACCTGGCGGCCGAACCGCAGTTTGACTGCAAGAGCGTCATTCCCGGACTGATGATCTTGCCGCCCGGTCCTGACGGCATTGTTCCGCCCCCGGCCAAAGGTTGGGCGATCTGCACGCCCGAGGTGGCGGACGGATTCAGCGCGGTGGCCTATCATCTTGGCGTCACGCTCCAGGAGAAGCTCGACGTTCCCGTGGGAGTGGTGGTCAGCGCTTATGGCGGGACCAGCATAACGCCGTGGATCAGCCTGGACGGCCAGGCGGAGTTCGGGGCACCCGCGCAGCGGGTCGAAGGAAAGCCCCCGCGGGGCGGGGCGGATGAGCGAAAGCCGGGCATCTCTACAACGGAATGATCGCGCCGTTGATGCCCATCCGCTTCGCCGGGGTTGCGTGGTATCAGGGCGAATCCGACGTGGGAAAGCCCGGCGAACTTTATGCCAAGCTGTTGCGGGCGTTGATTGCCGACTGGCGAAAGGCTAATGGGAATCCAGGTCTGCCGTTTTACTACGTTCAAATTGCCTCCTTCGCGAGCAAAGACCCGTGGGCGGAGCTCGCGATGGGCAGGCTTCCGTGCAGGACGATCCCAAAGTGGGGATGGTGGTGATGAGCGACGTTAGCGAGCCAGGCAACATCCACCCCAAGTACAAGAAGGAAATCGGTGCTCGCCTTGCCTGGCTGGCTCTCGCCAGAGACTACCAATGCAAGGATGTGCAGGCCGAGTTTCCACGGGCCACGGAGGCCAAGACAGCGGCCGGAAAAGTGCGCGTGACGTTTATCCACGGTGCGGGGCTGCGTACCCGAAACGGCTCATCACCGACGTGCCTTGAGGTGGCCGGCAGCGATGGCGTATTTCATCCTGCGGAGGGCGTAATCGAGCAGGACGGCCTGGTAGTAAGTTGTTCAGTCGTGCCTAAGCCCGCAACGGTCCGCCTCGGTTGGGGAGCGGCGGACATGCCCAATCTCGTCAACGCCGTCGGCCTGCCCGTCGGCCAATTTCGCCTTCCTGTTCAACCATGAGCGGCGGTGCAGGCCGCCATAACCGGTACAAGACCATGATGAACACCATAGCAAAGATCCTTGTTTGGCTTCTGTCCGCTGTTCACCGCACCATCGCAACTGCAACGACAGCAGCCATCGTTGGAATGGCTCTTGCGTCACTTCCGCGGCCGGCCAACGGTCAAAACGCGGGTGACTTGAAGGCGCTGTCCGACGTTTCAGGCGCATTGCATCCGTTCGTTGGCAGGGACAACGCGCCGCAAAACCGGGCAAGGTTCGAAATATCCGGTGGCACGGGAAATGTCACCTTCGATAATGTCAAGTTCCAATGCACGGTTAGTCTGAAGAAAGTCGAAGTGCCGCAAATTCAACGGACGTTGAGGTTGCCATACGTCCCGCCAGCGCAACCGACGTGCGGGCGGCAGCGGGTGTGGAATTTGCCTTTGATCATTGGTCCAAGAACAACTATGTGCTGATTCCAGCTTCTGTCTACAACGGAAATCGCTTTAAGGCGATTTCGATGGGCTGGCCGGGCGTTATCGTGGACCCGGCCGACAGGGGCCACGATATTGCCCCCATCATTCCCAACGGCATCCCCCATTTGAATATCAATGACGGTCCTTCCAAGCTCAACAGCAAAACCAACAACGCAAGCACTCCGGCGCTTGCATTCTTCAGCCCCGATTTGCAGAAGAGCTTCTTGGTGCTGGTAAACCCCACGCGTAACTTCGATGTGGCGATTGAAGAAGGCGTCGATCGAACGAGGGCCTCGTTTTCGCTGTCGTCGCCCAGTTCCAGTCCCTTTGCCATCAGTTTTCGGATAACGTCGTTTCCTTCCCAATATCCGATCGATCTGCTGGCACAATTCTTCCGCCTTCGCAAGTCGCTGACTGGAAAGAACGTGTTCGTCAACACCGTCCCCTTCGGCAAGATCTTTGCCCTGCAGGAAGCGCTCCACAATAGCGAGCGATGGGACGGCAGGATGAAGTATTACAGGCAGGGGGCACAAAGCGAACTGTATCAATACTACAGCGGCGTCCAACTTGGCTGGATCGGAGGGATAATCGAGGAACAACCCTTGCTCGCCGCGGGAAACGACGTGAGTGCCGCGCGGTCGGTTCAATCAATTCAGACGATTTTCAGCAGTATGCAGGCCAATACCGGCCTCATGTACGGCGTCTTCAAGGACGGGGTGCTATATAGCAACTGGAAAACAATAAAAGTCCGGTTTGTATGATTCTGGGGTGGTCACGTTATGTGAAAGGAGTATAATCGAGGAGTACTAATTCTTCAACCATGCACGCCAAGGATGGCGGCTATGTCGAGAACGGGTCTTCAGGGTTGTATTTGTCCTCAATGTGTCGTCGATGACGACGTGCGAGCTACGCATGGCCGGTGGATCGAATTGATGTCCCTTTTCAACGAGCGGCAGGCGTGGCTTTACGCTGCCGAGAAAGCCATGGCTTTGGGACATGGCGGTATTACTCTTGTGTCGGAAGTGCTGGGTCTGTCGGAGCGCACGATTCGTGCGGGATCGAGGAGTTGGAGGCGGGAGATCTGGGTGAGATGCCGGAAAGAGCCCGCCGTCCTGGCGCTGGACGGAAAGCGAGCGAAGAAGTCGATCCGTCCCTCGTGGATGACCTGGAATTGCTGATGGGAGAAACTACGGCAGGTGATCCCATGCGACTGCTGAAGTGGACCACGAAATCGCTTCGATCCATTGCCAAGGAATTGACTCAGCGCGGACACACGGTCAGTCATCCCACGGTACACCGTTTGCTGCGAGAGTTGGATTATTCTCTGTGGGGCAACAAGCGGTCGATCGAGGGCAAGCAACATCCTCAACGGGATGCTCAATTTCGCTACCTGTACCAGCAGGTGAAACGCTGTATGCGTGCAAGAATCCCCGTAATTTCCGTGGATACCAAGAAGAAGGAACTGGTGGGGGCGTTCCACAACAAGGGGCGTCGCTGGGGAAAAAAGCAGCATGTGGTCAGCGCTTACGACTTTCCGTCCCTGGCTGAGGGCCGGGCGTATCCCTATGGCCTTTACGATGAAACCCAGAATGAAGGCTTTGTGAATGTGGGAATTAGCCACGACACTGCCGAGTTTGCCTCGGAGAGCATCGATCGTTGGTGGCGGATGCTGGGGCGCCGTCACTACTCGAACGCTACCAAGCTCTTGATCACTGCCGACGGTGGCGGTAGCAACGGAAGTCGGAACCGCCTGTGGAAATACTGTATCCAGCAATTTGCTGATCGCCACGGCTTGGCGGTGACAGTTTGTCACTTTCCCCCCGGAACCAGCAAGTGGAATAAGATAGAACATCGGCTGTTTTCCCAGATCAGTGTCACTTGGCGAGGTGAACCGTTGGTAAGTTATGAAACGATCATCAACTTCATAAGTTCCACCACTACCAAGACCGGTCTGAAAGTGAAAGCGAAACTGGACACCCACGAATATGAAACGGGCAAGAAAATTACCGACGAACAGATGCAAACGGTAAGAGTTAAGCATCACGATATCCACCCGCAGTGGAACTATACCATTCAGGGTGAAACGTAACACACTTCATACCATTGTCTTAGAACCTAAATCGGACTTTTATTGTTTTCCAGTTGCATAGCGACGATTTCCGGAACAGCAGAAAACTGCCGTTGTTGGGTATGGCGCGGAAGAACGGTGACGCGCTCTACTTCTTGCTTCAGAACCTGATGATGATGAAAGGCTCGGCGGAGTATAGATCCGCCCAGGCAGGTCTCGACTCCCAGGCCCAGAAGCTGGCCGACGGTCTGGTCAACTTATGGAACAAATATCATCAGTTCGGCCAGCTCATCGACGTGAAGACGGGTGAACTCGTGGTCTACGGCTCGACTTCCGGGGCCTCGATCGTCGGAGCGCTGGCTCTGGCTTCGGATTATTTCAAGAAGGAGGAGTATCTTCGGGTGGCGGAAGCGGCCGCCGAGTTCTACTACCATCGCGACTTGAAGAATGGCTACACCACCGGAGGCCCCGGCGAGGCTTTGCAATGCGCCGATTCCGAATCGGCTTTCGCATTCTTGGAGAGCTTGATGGCATTGCATGAGGTTACGGGCAACAAGAAATACCTGGGCTGGGCGGAAAACGCCGCTGCTTACTGTTCGAGTTGGGTAACGTCGTACGATTTCGCCTTTCCTTCACAAAGCACTTTGGGAACCGTGGCGCGAAAGCAACTGGATCGGTTTGGGCCAATGCCCAGAACCGACACGTGCTCCGGCGATCTGCAATTATTCGGGCGATTGTCTTCTGAAACTGTACAGGGCCACCGACGATCCGCTGTACCTCGAGCTGCTCAAAGACATCGCGCATAACTCGGTGCAGTACGTCTCCACCGCCGAGAAACCGTTAACTTCTGCCATGAAACCAGGGTATGTTTGCGAACGGGTCAATATCAGTAACTGGGAAGGGGACCAAGGCGTCGGCGGAAATATTTACGGCTCCTCGCCCTGGGCGGAAGTGGCCGTCATGCAAACAACGACCCAGGTTCCCGGGGTCTATGTAGACGTGAAGAAACGCACAGTAACGGTTTTCGATCACCTTGAGGCGAATCTCATCGATGGCAAGAACTCCGGTGAGGTTTCTATCCGCGTCAAGAATCCCACAAGGTATGACACCACATGCACGGTGTTTTTCGACTTCGACAAGGACAAACCCATGGGATGGAACAACTATCCCAAGTTCAACAAGATCCAG
Organism: uncultured Planctomycetia bacterium; assembly: GCA_963824275.1. Classification (GTDB taxonomy): domain Bacteria; phylum Planctomycetota; class Planctomycetia; order Pirellulales; family Thermoguttaceae; genus JANXQG01. The sequence goes on from CAWGOT010000001.1 coordinate 257,845, forward strand.
TTGTCCGCGCATGAAGAAAGAGTTCTGCAGGACAGAGCCTGAAAACCTCCAGCGCCATTGAAAGACCGTGAAATGACCACGTTCGCACGCCTGCCACAAGCGCTTTTGTTTCTTGCTCCTCCTCGCCGCCGCAGGCGCTGCCTCCGCGGCGACACAGACCACGCTCTTTGACGCCGACTGGAAATTCAACAATGGCGACGCCGTGAACGCCCAAACTGCGACCTTCAACAACGCTGCCTGGTCCTCCGTTCATCTGCCCCATGACTGGATGATCGCCGGCCCCATCGCCGCCGACAATCCCACCGGTGCTCCAGGCGCATTCTATCCCAGCGGCGTCGGCTGGTACCGCAAGACCTTCACTCCCCCGGCGGACTGGGCGGACAAACATGTCACCATCACCTTCGACGGCGTCTATATGCTCTCCGATGTGTGGATCAATGGCGAGCACCTCGGCAATCACCCTTACGGCTACACTCCCTTCACCTACGACCTCACATCCCACCTCAAGTCCGGCAGCGCCAATGTAATCGCCGTGCGCGTCGACAACTCCAAGCAGATGAACAGCCGGTGGTACAGCGGCTCGGGCATCTACCGCCATGTCTGGATCGACGCGCAGGATCCCCTGCACATCGCGCAACGGCGTCTACGTCACCGCGCAGATTCAAGCGCCGCGCCCGATTTCAACACCGTTGTCTCCGTGCAAACCAGCTTGGCCAACGACAGCGAAACCAACCGCGCCTGCAAGCTTGAAACGCAACTGCTCAACCCCGACGGCACGGAGGTGAAAGGCGATATCAAGGCCGGCGCCGGCGGAAGTGGCTTGCCCGTGGGATCCGACTCGCAAACCGTCGAGGTCCCCGCCCATTCCACGAAAACGATCGAGATGCGAATCGGCGTTCCCGGCGCCTCTGGTCGCCCGACAGCCCCAATCTGTATCGCGCCGTCAGCACCGTCTCCCAGGCCGGCAGCGTCATCGACACCCATGAGGCCACGTTCGGCATCCGCTCGATCTCCGTCTCGGCCGACAAGGGCCTGCTCTTGAACGGCCAGCGGGTCCTCCTTTGCGGCGGGTGCGTGCACCACGACAACGGGGGGCTGGGCGCCGCCGCCTTCGACCGTGCCAAAGTACACCGCGTCGAACTGCTGAAGGCCGCCGGCTTCAACGCCATCCGCACTTCCCACAATCCTCCCTCGCCGCTATTCCTGGATACCTGCGACCGTCTGGGCATCCTGGTGATCGACGAGTTCTTCGACGTTTGGGACCAGAGCAAGGAGACGCGCCAGGATTACAGCGTCTATTTCAAGGACTGGTGGCCGCGCGACCTCGAGGCCGCGATCACCCGCGACCGCAACCACCCCAGCGTCTTCTGCTGGAGCATCGGCAACGAAATTGGCAATTTTGGCGGTCCCCATGGCCGGGCCATTGGCACCGCGCTCATCGAGGGCGTCCGGAAACTGGACCAGACCCGCCTGATCGACAGCTCCATCTCCAACTGGAACGACGCGGAGGCCCTCCTCGCCAAGCTTGACTTCGTCGGCTACAACTACCAGGCTTCCCTCTACCCGGGCGATCATCGCAAGTTCCCCAGCCGCGTGATGTGTGCCACGGAGTCCTTTCCGCGCGATGTGTTCAACGGCTGGCGCAGGCCGCCGACCGCACTTACGTCCTGGGCGACTTCGTCTGGACCGCCATCGATTACCTGGGCGAGTCGGGCATCGGCCGCTACTACTATCCCGGCCAGGGCAACGCCCGCCAAGCCGGCCGGGACCAGTTCCCCTACCAGGCAAACTGCGGCGACTTCGACATCACCGGCTTCCGCAAGCCCGTCTCCCACTACCGCAATATCGTTTGGGACCGCGGCGAGAAGCTCTACGTGGCCGTGCAGGAACCCACGCCCGACGGCCGCCCGATCCGCGCCTTGGGCTGGGCCCTCGTGCCCAGCCATGCCAGTTGGACCTGGCCCGGCTACGAGGACAAACCGCTAAACGTGCAGGTCTACTCGCGCTGCGACAGCGTGCGGCTTTACCTCAACGACAAACTCATCGGCGAGAGCCCCACGACCCGCGGCGAACAATTCAAGGCCGTCTTCAGTGTCCCCTATGCCGCCGGCGTCCTCAAGGCCGTCGGCATTCAGTCCGGCAAGGAAGCCCAGACGGTGGTTCTCAAAACCGCCGGTCCCGTTGCCGGCCTTCGCCTTACCCCCGACCGCGCCACCATTACGGCCGATGGCGAAGACTTGTCCTTCATCGCCGTCGAAAGCGTCGACGCCGAGGGCAACTTCCAGCCCAACGGCGACCAGGCCGTCTCCTTCGACGTCAGCGGCGCCGGCGCCATGGCCGCCGTCGCCAGCGGCGACCTGAGCGGCACGGAAGGGTACCAGGACCACCAGCGCCGCCTGTTCCACGGCCGCGCCAGATCATCGTCCGGGCGGCGGGGCACCCGGGGTACCCGCTTGCGGGTCGCGGGTCGCCGGCTGGTGAAATCCAGGTGAAAGCCAAAGCCGAAGGACTCCCTGATGCAAGCGCTATTGTGAAGACCATCGCACCCCACGCCACCACTCCCTGAACCGCAGCCTTTCTTTACTTGGTGGCACCATGACGACATTTCAAATTCCCCAAACCCCTTTACTCGACATTTACAGATGAGGAAATGCATGATCAAGAAAAGTACGATCTGTTCAAGTCTATTGGTCCTTGCCGTGGCCGGCGCCGCGGCGCTGGCCGCAACTGCCTCGCAGCGCGGCCGCAACGACGAGCCCGTCATCCCCGGCACAAACTGGCACGTACACGACCGCGACCGGCCGCAGCCGCGGATTGTTGCCCCGGCTGCCGCCTTTAGCGACAACGCTCCCCCTCCGGCCGACGCCGTGGTGCTCTTCGACGGCAAGGACCTCTCGAAGTGGCTGACCCCCAACGACCAGCCCGCCGGGTGGCAGGTCGACCAGTCCGGCGGGTTTGTGAAAACCGGACGCTACAACATTCACACGAAGGACCGCTTCGCCGACTTCCAATTGCACGTGGAATTCGCCACGCCGGCGAGGTCCGCGTGCTCGGACCAAAGCCGCGGCAACAGCGGCGTGTTGATCAACGGAATGTACGAGGTCCAGGTGCTGGACACCTTCAACAGCAAGACCTATCCCGACGGGCAGTGCGGCGCCATTTACGGTCAGACCCCGCCGCTGGTGAACGCCTGCAAAGGACGCCGGCGAATGGCAGACCTACGACATCATCTTCGAGTCGCCCCGCTGGGAAGCGCCAATGGCAACCTCGTCAAAAGGCCAACGTCACGGTGCATCCAAAACGGACTGGTGGTGCACCACAAGCGGGAGTTCCTCGGCGGCACCGACGGCATCGCCGGCCAGCGAGCGCTGGGCGGATACGGCAAGCGACATCCGCCGGAGGTAACGATCGAATTGCAGGAGCATGGTGGCGAGGTCCGTTATCGAAACATCTGGATCCGGCCGATCGGCGAATACGACAAACCCCTTCCTACCAACCCATCACCCCCCAGTCTCCAATGAAAGCAAACAGCATGAAGCGTCGTGAATTCTTGGCTGCCGCCGGCGCAGCGGCGACCGTCTCCATTCTTCCCCGTCACGTGTTGGCTGCAAGCGCCCAGACGCCTCCCAGCGAGAAACTCAACCTCGCCGGCATCGGGCTCGGCTCGCAGGGGCGGGCGACCTGAATAATGTCGCGGGTGGCAACAACGTCGTCGCCTTATGCGACGTCGATTGGGGCTATAACAATGTCAAACGCGCCTTCAACGACCATTCCAAGGCGGAGAAGTTTCGCGATTTCCGCAAGATGTTCGACAAGCTGGAGAAGCAGATCGACGCCGTGGTGGTCGCCACGCCCGACCACAACCACGCTATCGCCGCCATCGCCGCCATGAAGCGCGGCAAGCACGTCTTCTGCGAAAAGCCGCTGGCCCACAGCGTCCATGAGTGCCGCGAGATGGCCCGCGGCCAAGGAGCACAACGTCGTCACGCAGTTGGGCAACCAGGGCCATTCCTACGAAAGCTGCCGGGTGCTGGTGGAGTGGATTCGCGACGGGGCCATCGGCAACGTCCATACGATCCACTGCGGTTGTGACTCGGTGAATTCGGGCATCGACCGCTTGGGCGACCTGAAGAAGACCTGGAAGACGCCCGAAACGCTCGATTGGGACCTCTGGCAAGGCGCGGTGCAGCCGCGGCCCTATTGCCCCGCGTACCTGCCTTACTCCTGGCGGGGTGGGTGCCTTACGGCAACGGCACCATCGGCGACTGGATCTGTCACGTCGTCGATCCGGTCTTTTGGGCGTTGGACTTGGGAGCGCCGCAATCGGTCGTCTCCGAGACGCCCGGCTACGACGTCAAGACGCAGGGCGATGCCTATCCCAAGGGCGAGAAGCTCACCTTCGAATTCCCCTGCGCAACGGCCGGGGGCCGGTGACGCTGCACTGGTACAGCGGGACGATCCACATTCCGCGGCCGGGCGAGCTGGAGCCGGGACGGAACGTCGTCGGTACCGGTGCGGTCGTGCTGGGCGACAAGGGGGCGATCATGTACGGCTCGCACGGCGCCGACGGCGTGCGAATCATCCCCGAAGCGAAGATGCGGGACTACAAGCTTCCCGCCAAGACCATTCCCCGCGTGCGAGACCACTACCGCGACTGGGTCGATTCGGTCCGTGCCGGCCGCAAGGCCGGCAGCGATTTCTCCGACGGCGCCCCGCTGACGGAGATCGCCATGCTGGGAGTCATCGCCAGCCGCTTCGCCGGCACGAAACTCACCTGGGACAGCGAGGGCATGAAGTTCGCCAATAGCGCCGAGGCCACCGCCCTGCTGAAGCCGGCCTTCAGGCCGGGATGGGATCTGTAGCCAAAAAGAACGCGGCAGCGAAATAAGAACTTCCGGGACGCCAGATGCAGGGAAGCGTCCGGTGAGCCGGTGCTGCAAGAACGGTCGTTCGCGTGAAGAGTCGCTGGAAATTGTCTGACGGTGGGGGCATTATTCCCGGACCTCCGCGACAAAGCCTTCCCTCACCACCGGGTTATATCTTGCTGCTGGGTGGAAAGTGCAGCATCCGAAGCACGGCGGGCAAGGGAACCAGCGTCACGGTCGAGTTGCCTTTGGTGCTGAGGGACGAAGAAGGGACCCCTTACAACCCCTTACGGTCGTCCAGGCCCGAAGTCGGAGGCGGGATGAGTTTCAAAGTCCCTGTTGAGCATCTTCCTATCCCGTTCTTGCCAACGGGCCAGATTTGAGTTCGGACAGCTTCTCAAATCCTCAGAAATCTCACGGCCCGATGTCGTTTTCCGAAGAAGGTTTTGTACCCGTTTTATACCCAGCCAAAGTTCGCTCATGTTTTATACCCGATTCCCAAAGCAAAAAGCCTTACGCAAGTCGTTGCTGCGTAAGGCTTCATCGAGTGGGCGTTACAGGATTCGAACCTGTGACCTCTACGGTGTGAGCATAGCGCTCTAACCAACTGAGCTAAACGCCCGAATCACGAATTATCGGCTGGAGGGCTGCCATAGGTTCCGTGCGGTTCCGCAATCAATCCACTGACGGCCGGTTCGGCCGGCGGAGGTTCGAACTTGGGCGCAGTCGCCTCCTCGCGCGATAGTTCGTCGACCTTGTCCAGACTGTGCGTTACTGCATGCTTCGCATCAAAGGCCACGGATTGAATCTCGTCGCGAATCCCCTGCAAACTCTTCTTCAACTCCATGAACTGCTTGGCAAACTTCCCAGCGACTTCCGGCAGACGTTCACCAAACAAGAGAACTCCGAGGACGGCAAGAATGAGAAAGCCCTGAAAGCTGATCAGTTCCATGACGACCACCTATCACAATCGCTTCAGCTTTTCGCAGGCTGGTCGTCGAGCTTCTTGGGCGGATCGCTCGTTTTCGAGGAATCGTCCGGTACGCCTTCAAGGCCCTTTTTGAACTCGGTCACACCCTGACCAAGCGACCGCATCACACTTGGCAGCCGATTACCGAACAGCAATAACACAATAACCGCAACCACCAGCATGTCTGGGGGTGAAAACCAAGCAAAGATAGACATAATAGGGGGTATCCGTAGCAGGCAGGGTACGGCTGTAGCCCTTCCCCCTAACTTAAGCGGAAGGGACGACCTGCTTCAATTCTACTCCAACGGCCCGCACTGTCAAAGGGGTGGAATCAGGGGCATTCCGGAATCCCCGCCTTTCAAGGCTTGTTCCCATAAACCGGCAGGAAACGATAGTAAACCTCCAGACACATCGCCCCCAGGGCCGTACTGTAAATCCGGCCGCCGTAGCCACCCCAGACGGAATCGGGGTCCCAGGAGCCGGCCATGGGGCCCTCCTTGTCCTGTAGGTTCACCAATTGGCTGGCGATGGCCGTGTTCCAACGCTGCCATCCCTCGCCCTGGAACTGATACATGACCAAAGTGCCATAGTACCAGTAGTAGAAGTTGGTGGGGCCAACGCCGGGCGGGGCGCTGAGCAGATAATTGGCCGCCTCGTCGCAGGCGGGGTGATTGCGGGAAATGCCGAGGAACTGCCAACAAAGCATGGCCTCAGCCGTTATCGTCCGACTGGGGGGTTCCAATGGCCGATAGGATGCCAGACCGCCCGTGCCCTGCGATGCCACCGACTGCAAATAGCGAATAATTCCCTGCCGCGTCGCCTCCGGCATGGGAATGCCGGCCAACTGGGCACTCCGCAGGGCCATGAACTGCCAGCCGAGCTGGCTGGTATCGCCAGCGTCGTGGGGCCTGTAGCGCCAGCCGCCGCCGTAAGGATCCTGGGCGGCGATCGTGTAGTCGATCGCCCTGCGAAGCGGCTGCTCCAGCCGCTTCTCGCCCGTCATACCGTAGGCCTCACCCAGGGCGAACGTGGCAATCGCATGGCAATACATCGCGGCATACAGATCGGCCGAGCCCGAGAGGCAGCCATCGGCATTCTGCGATTGCAGGAGGAAGTTCAGACCGCGGCGGACATTGTCGGGATAGCCGCCCCGGAGATGCGTGTCGCCGGCGCCGAGCATCGCCAGCAAGGCCAGGCCGGTCATGCCGGTATCGGCATCAGCCCCGGCCTTAGGGCGGCTGCGACCATCGGGCTTGGTCTCGCGGCCGGCCTCGTACCGCCGGGCTTCCCAGCGGCCGTCCTGGGCCTGATGCGCGGCCAGCCACTTGAGAGCGGCCTGCACGGCGGCCTCGGTCTCACGGCTGCCGCCGCCGGCCAGGGCCAAACCAAGGTGATCTCCTTCCACACGGAGTTTGTAGGTCGCCGGCAGCGCAGCGCCTGCCGCCATGCCGGCAACCGCGGCCGCGTCCCCAGCCGTGTTCGCATCGTTCGAAGCGATGGCAGCACCTGTCGGTGCTGGTGTCTTGCTTTCCGCCGTCGCATTTGGCGTCAACGTTGTGGCAGGCGGTGGGGCGATCAGCGTTGATGCCGCCTTCTTCAGGTCGGCCGTGTGGGCCGTGGTGAAGTCCTGCAAGTACTTCCCTGCAACTTCGGCGACTTGCCATCCGGAGGCGGCAGAGACCGTGACCGCCAGTTGCTTCAGCGCCTGCGGGGTCGCCACCGGCCGGTCCGATTGCGGCTTCGCGACAGTTTCAGCGAGCGGTAGCTTTTGGGGCAGGGGTGGATTTGCGACCTGCTTCAAAGCCGCACGATCTTTGTCCGCGGGGATTGCGGAAAGCGGCGGGTCCTTGGCATCTGCGGGGCCGGCTGTGGGATCGGTTCCACCGGCCTGACCTCGCTGGGCGCCCGGTGGACCGTCAACCAGGGCAATGCGTACGAACTGCTCCCGCGGGGCAGGACGGTAACTTGTAATCTGCACGGTCGCGGCATAGCCGGTCAGCAGGGCATGGACAAGAAACGACAGCAGCACGCATTTCTCCAGCGAGCGGCTGTGTCCCCAACGGGTCCAGAGAAAGACAACGAGCGTGATCGAAAAAGCGATCGCCCCGACCAGCAGCAGGAGCATGAACCGGTCAAGGCTGCTGAGGAAGGTCCACAGGCGGTCGATCGCTCCCATTGTATTCGGCACACTCCGTGTGCCGTCTCCCACCGGCACACGGAGTGTGCCGGATCCATTATTTCTGCGATGTTGTGAGGCGCACGCTGACGGCCAGATCGTTGATGCCGGCCTGCTTGCAGGCGTTGAGCACGTCGGCCACCTGCTGGAGTTCGCCGTGGCCGTCGCCGCGGACCAGCACTCCCAAGGTCTTCGCTTGTCCTCGGGCCTCGGCCAGGCGGGCTCTCAACTCCGGCAGCGTGACGGAGGCCTGGTCGAGCGTGATCGTGCCGTCCCGATAAACATTGATGGTCTTTTGCTGGGCGGCGCCCGCCAGCTTGCCCTGATCGGTTACCTGCGGCACCTGCAGACCGATCTGCCGCTCGTCGTCCAGGAACTTGGTGTTCAAGACGAAGAAGATGATCAAGAGGAACATGACGTCGAGCATCGCCGTCAGGTTCAGCACGGGTTGTTCGTCGGGGTGGGTCTTCAAGGGCACGGCAAGAACTCCAAATCCGAAATCCGAATATCGAAATCCGAAACAAATCTCAAATCTCAAATCTAAAATCGCAAACACATTCCATGGCCAAAGCAACACATCCAACGTTCCAGAGTTGTTTCGAACATTTGAGTTCTCTTCTCTTTCCTCTTTCGAATTTGTTTCCGATTTCGAGTTTCGGATTTCGGATTTCGGATTTGTTATGCGGCTTCCCGCGTCGGCAGTCTTCTGGTCTTGGTCTGCCGCGCGGGACGGTTCTGCAACTCCTCGGCCGAAATCAGGTTCACCAACTCCTGGGATGCCTCGTCGATATCCATGATCAGCCGATCGACCCGGCTGAGGAAGACGACATAGAAGATCGAGGCCGGAATGGCTACGGCCAGTCCGCCGGCCGTGTTCAAGAGGGCCTTGGCAATGCCGCCGGCCAGCAGCTCGCCCCGGCCCAGGGCGTCGTGCGAGGCGATGGCGTTGAAGGTCTCGATCATGCCCAGCACGGTTCCCATTAGCCCTAGCAGCGGCCCGACGTTGGCCACGCCGTAGAACACGCGGAGATAGCGCCGCAGATGGTTGGCCACGCGTTCGCCGTTGTCGATGGCCGCCTGTTCGACCTCGACGCTCGGCCGGCCCCACTTGCGAACCGCCCCGGCAAAGACCTGGGCGATAGGGCTGCCGTTCTCTTCGCAGAGCTCCATGGCCTGGGCACGGTCCATCTCGCCGGTACGAATCTGTTCCAGCATTCGCGTAACGAAGGGCTTGGGAATCACGCGGCTGCGGCGGAGACTGATCGCCCTCTCAAGCACGAAGGTGATTACCAGCAGCGAACACACCGCCAAGGCGATCATCAGCGGCCCGCCGTCGATCAACACCTTGGCCAGATTGCGGGTGGAAATGGGGGTCGGGGCCGGCGGCGCATCGCTGCTGGCGGAACTCGGCTCCGGCGCGGCCGACCCTGGGTACAGGGTGCCCGCGGGATTCTCCGCGACGGCGATTCCCGTTGCGAAGAGCACCAGGGCCATCGCGGCGAAAAGGCCCAATCTGTGTCTGATCCCGACAGAATTCATCTGGCTTGCCGATCTTAACCGAGTTGCAACTTGCGTCGCGCGGGCATCCTGCCCGCCTTGTTTCCTGACGTTGTCAACTTGCCTGCGACTTTCCCTTTATCATTTTCGTATTCCGGACCGGCCCACGGTGAGGGAAAACGGCCGTACTCATCACGCTCCGCCGTGATGGACAAACATCACGGCGGAGCGTGATGAGTACGGCGGGCGGCAAAACGGCAAACCCCAGGCATCGCGCTCCGTGCGGTTCGCGACAACTGGGGTCGACCATGAGTAGATGGTGTCCGCCCCTCGCTCGGTTCCGGCGAGTGGTTACCTCGCCGGTGGATTCGGGTAGCCCGTGCCCGGTCCAGGATTGACGTTGCCCACCATGTGCAGGTGGTCGTGATCGATATAGAGCACTTCCTGGCAATCCTCATCGACCGTGGTGTACGGAACCGGCCAGCCGACGTGAATGATCTCGGTGTAGTAGACGGTGCACTTGAAGTGGAGGTGGTGGACTTGCACCGGACCGACCACCGGCATCACGCGGGGCGGATCGACGCTGTCCTGCAGCGGTTCACAGATGATTCGGACCTTGTTCCGCTGGACTTCATGCAGGAAGGGAATACCGCCCTGCACCGGCCGGGCCTTCTCCAGCGCTCGGATAACTTCGTCTTCCGAGGGCGGGTCGAATCCGATTTCCGGCGCTCCGGGCTGCAACGGACCGAGCACCGGTACACGCTCATAGCGCTTATGATTCCAGAATGCGTCTTCTTCCTTCTTCTGGAAGTAGGGCGAAACGGGAATCGGATAGGCCAAGGCACCCAGATTTGGGCCCAAAATGACAGGGCCGCAGCCGGTCGACGACAGGATCGTGGCTGCCAACAGGAGTCCGGCCGAAATAAATACAGAGTTCTTGCCCATCGGTGGGGTCCTCGCCAACAAAGTAAACGGTGACACTTTTAATATCGTGTCAAACTCTGCGGAACTTGCAGGTTTTTCCGATTGTAGCGAAAGTGGCGAGAATTCCGGATAAGCCGCGCCGCTTCCGCGCCGGGAGAGCTGCAAAGTCCGGGGTCCGGCCCATTTTTCGGCGAGAACGGCTGAAATTCACGAGAAGTCCTGGCCCGAAAACATGGACCTGACCGACCTGACCCCTTCGCGTCCTGGCTTCCGGGCCAAAGTTTGGATGGGTATACTGCTTATTTCCCCTCGCAATTCCACAGGCCCCTCCCATGCTCACGACTGCACCCCTCAATCTGGCTGACTTCATCCGCGACATTCCCGACTTTCCCAAACCGGGCATCTTGTTTCGCGACATTACCCCGCTGCTCCAGTGCCCGGCCGCGTTTCAGGAAACGATCCGGCAGTTGGCCCAACCGTTTCGAGGGCAGGGGATCGACCTGATTGCCGCGGCCGAGGCCCGGGGCTTTATCTTCGCTGCCCCGCTGGCCCTGGAGCTTAACGCGGGGCTGATTCCCATTCGCAAGCCGGGAAAGTTGCCGGGCAAGACGCTTTCGCACACCTACGACCTCGAGTATGGCACCGACACCTTGCAGGTCCACGCCGATGCCATCATCCGGCCGGGCTGCAAGGTCCTGATGGTTGACGATCTGCTGGCGACCGGCGGGACGATTGCCGCTTGCTGCACGATGATCGAGCAGGCCGGCGGCGTGGTTGCGGGCTGCGCCTTCGTGATCGAACTGATTGCGCTGCAAGGCCGGCAGCGGATCGCCCAGTACCCAACCGTCAGTTTGATAAAGTACTGATCAACCATAAGATCTGACGAACTCGTTTTTATCCTCGCCTTGTTCAGAATTTTCCTTGCATTCCAGCTTGAGTTCTATCGATTTCTGGCCAGAATTGCCGGTTCTGCTTGTTTTTCCGCCAGAATCGCCCCTCGAATAATGTTTTCAATATTAACCATACGGAGTGTTTACGAGTCAAAAAACGCTGGAATTCGATGACTTTACACTCCTGAGGGTCATTAGCTTTCATAGCTCTCGTGGCGGTAAACTGGCCAGTAAAGTGGCCACTTTCGGCCATGAAAGTGGCCAAATCCGGCCACGTTTGGCCAAATCTGGCCATAAATGGCCACGATTCCCATGTTGCCCCCCATTAATAACTATATTCCAATTCGATGGGTCAACAAAAACTTCAGATAATCTCTGTTCCTTTGGCAGTTCGACCGAGAGCACGGAACACTGATTACCACTAATCATCACTAATTTATGTTATTAGTGATAATTAGCGGCAATTAGTGTTCCGCTATCCGTCCCGCCCCAGGTTCGCTACACCGAGGGCGGGTTTCTTTTCACCAAATTGTCAAAGAACAACGTGTTTCCACAGATATATACGGATGAGGGCCTTGAAATGGGAAAATATTTTCGCCGCAGGGCCGGAGATTCTGTCCTAAGATGTTCGTCCAAAACGATTTACAGAATTTTGAATCGCGGCGGATTGTGTGCGCAGCAATTAATGAAACATGCCTTCCTCTGGGGATATAAACTGTACACACGAGTATGGTTGCACCCTCAGAGCTTCTCCTCCGCTATCGCCGAACCGGACGGTGCGGCGCCGAGGAGTTGGGGGCATAGTGTGCGCGGATGGCAGCGATCTAAGCCCGACGCGCAAGCGAGGGATGGAATCGCTTGCCTCGCTTGCGCTTCAGGCTTCGATGGCTGCGGCGAAAACGGCTCATTTCAGGCCGCGCGAACTATATGGCGGGTCGGGGGTAGTGGGTCAGTGCGACGTTATTTAGTTTAGGGGAAGTCCTTGCATAGCCATTTCAGCGGGGATAAAATCGGGGTTTCCCCAAACTTGCGAGGTACTGGCCCCCTAAAACGGCCCCTGACGGGTGCAGCCCATCCGAAACCGGAGCAAAACCGTCAGGAACCGTGGGGTCAAGGCGCGTCAGGTGTGACAAAACCAATAACGAGCGGGCAGCTAAGGATTGCGGTTGCGCAACCCACAAGGGCCGGAGGCTGGACGCACGGCCCGGATTGAGCCCAGGCATATTTATCGTGGCGGTGATTGCCGAAGTCACGACGGCTAAGTGGTCCATTTCACAAATAACTTCAGGGATACGTTCGTAGGGTGGGACCAGCGAGCTTGCGAGCGCCGGCCCACCAGTCGCCGGTGTTGGTGGGCCGGCATCGCAAGCTCGCTGGTCCCACCCTACGGCCTACGGCCAAAACCGCGCAACCCTGAAGTTATTTGTGAAATGGAGCACTAAGTGAAAGGGCGGCGATAGGAGCTATTGCGTCTCCAATGAATAACATCGTTCAGCGCGATCGACAAGAACTTGCTGCCGGCCCTCCATTGCTCGGAATCCGCGACGCCGGGCCGTACAGCACGCGAAACACCGCGAAGGGCGCGTTGCTCACAGAAGCTGGTCAAGTAGCCGGTGCCCTGGCCCGCGGAATGACCGTCGATCAGGTCCGCGATGCCGTGCTCAGCGGAAGCCTTCTGGCACAGCGGTCGATCAATAGCCGAAAAGGGATTTGGGACCGGCTTCACTACCGCTACCTTACCCATCGAATCGAGTGGATAATCGCTTCTTTTGTCGAGGCTTACGGCCTTGGCTCCCACGATGCCGAATTCGTTTCCTTGCTCTACCTCCACTATGCCCTCCGTGATCGTCTAACGCATGACTTCGTGACGGAGGTCCTTTGGCACAAGGGATACCAGACCCGTCCCCCTGTGGCTCGCAACGATGTCCTCGATCTTCTTGACGCAAAAACGCCGGAGCATCCGGAAATTGGGCGGTGGACCGAATCTTCGCGGGTCAAGCTGGCCGGCAATATGCTTTCGGCGCTCCGCGATTTTGGTGTTCTGGAAGGCATTCAGAAAAAGTTTCTCGTGCGCCCCAGCCTCCCCTTAAGCACAGCAAAGCACGTCCTGCGGATCCTGGTTGCAGAAGGCAAACGCGGCCGGGAGGTTCTGGAGGACTTCACCTGGCGGCTCTTCATGCTCACCGAGCAGGACGTAGCGACCACACTGGGCAATCTGGCACGAGAAGGCGAGATCCATTTTGAAAAGGTGGGGAGCACCGTGGTCCTGCAAACGCCGAAAGACTGGGAGGGCACTCCATGAGTAGCCATGATTGGCGATGGAAAATCGGTGAGGCGATCGAACGCATCCGCACACGGTACGATTACATCGGCCGCAAGACCGGTGCTCCGTTTCTGGCGGTGCTTTATCCGCCGGAGGCCGAACTTGCTGTTCTGAAGGAATGGCATACGCAGACCAACGCCCTCCGTCCGGAGTTCGATGTCCGAACGATCGACGCCCTGGACATTACCCAAAAGGTTCTGGCCTCGATCGGCTCCGAGAATGTTGTCGCGTCGCTGGATGACCCGATGCCGGGATCGAATCCCGAATCGGAACTTGGCCAACTCTGGATCGCGGCCTTGGCCGAAGCCGTGCAATCGGCTTTTTCCACTCCAGGACAGGGCCGGCCAGTGGTGGGTCTTCAGCGGTTGGCAGCCCTATATCCGGCGGCCGGGCCTCGCGACGTGATGCAACGTCTCTGGGACAGCAATCAATCCACTCTCGATGGCCCCGTGGTCGTGCTCGTCCCGGGGCATGTCGTGGGACCGCGGACATTCAGCTTCGTCGGCAAGTGCGACGAATTCATGTATCGGGGCGATTTGCTTTAACGTAGAACGGAATTCATTCCGTTGTAACTTTGGCGTAGAACGGAATTCATTCCGTTGTAACTTTGGCGTAGAACGGAATTCATTCCGTTGTAACTTTGGCGTAGAACGGAATTCATTCCGTTGTAACGGACTAAAGTCCGTTCTACGGAGGTCGAAGGAAAGACGATTATGAGAATTGCAGATCTATTCGACACTCCCGTCGAGGAACGGATCGAACCTGTCATCAAGGTCGGAGAAACCGGAGATCAGCACAAGCTGGCCGGTGAAATCGGCAGCTACGTCGTTACTCCAATGATCGAGCAATACCTCGATGATATTCTCGAGCATTTCACCGACACCTTTCTGACGAAAACCACCGAGATCGGTACCTGGATCTCCGGTTACTTCGGTTCCGGCAAGTCGCACTTCGCAAAGATCATTGCCCTGCTGGCGGAGAACATGATGCTTGAAGGAATCTCGGCCTGCAAGCGATTCGAAGCACGTCTTCCGGCCGACGCTCCGCGCCGAACCTCGATTATTCGCAGCCTCGGCAGAATGCACCAGTGCGCGACCGACGTGCTCGCTTTCAACTTGAATACGCTGGCCGATAGCCGGACGCGGCCTTTGCCCAGCCTTCTGCTTTCACAGTACTACTTGTCGCGCGGTTACTGCGGCAACCTGATCTACGCCCGAGTGATTGAGGCGGAACTCGACAAGCAGGGCAAGCTCAAGGCTCTGCATGCCGCGGTTGAAGCCCGAGCCAAGAAGTCCTGGGCAGAAATCCAGCAAAACCCAACCTTCTACCGCAGCCATCTCTACGCGGCGGCCTGCGAAGTCGTCCCGGAGACTTTCGCATCAACGCAGGAAGTTGACCGAGCCCTCAACGAGGCCCAAAAGGGCGAACTGCACAACGTGGCGTTCCTGGTCGAAACGATGCTTGCGGGGCTGAAAGAAAAGGAGGAGAAGACCAAGAAACCGCAGCGGCTACTCCTGGTGCTCGACGAGTCAGGCCAGTGGATCGAGAACGATTCCGGCCGTCTCACGCAGCTTCAGGCCCTGGTGGAGGAAGCGGCCATCCGCGGCCAGGGCAAAATCTGGATCATCGTCACCACCCACGGCGATATGGGCTCGATCTACAAGGAAGCCCGCGCCCTCGAAGGCGACATGAAGAAGATCGAGAATCGCTTCCGCTTCCGCACCGCCTTGACCACCGAAAACATCGAACTCGTCCTCGAAGGACGCCTCTTCAAGAAGAAGATCGCGGGCAAGCAGGCCATCGACGACCTCTATGCATCCCGTCCCGGAGTCCTTCGGGGCTTGGGCGAACTGGCCAACACGAGCCGCATCCTCCCGCCGTGCAGCGAAGAGAAGTTCTCGGTCTACTATCCCTTCTTCCCCTACCAGATCCACTTGATCCCGGAGATCGTCAAGACTCTGCGATCCAAGGGGGGCCGCGGGGAGCAAATGTCTGGCTCCACGCGCACGCTCCTGGCAATCACCCAAGACATTCTCCGTTCCGGTCGCCGCCGGTATCTCGATCAAGGCATTGGTGCGATTGTCAGCTTCGACGAACTCTACTGCAACCTGGCTGGCGAGGGAGAAATCAGCCCCGATGTTCGTACGGAACTGTCTCGACTCAAAGAAACGGTTCCCGGCGCCACGCCGCTAACGCCGCGAGTTGCCGAGGTTCTGTACCTGATTCGCGAACTGCCCTATATCCCACGCACCCGTGACAATATCGCCCGGCTGCTGGTCGAGAACGCTGAAGACGACCTGCCGATCATTCTGCAGCGCATCCAGCCAGAACTTGATCGCCTGATTTTAGCCGGGCTAGTTGCCCAAATTGGCGAGGAGTACGAGTTCTTGACCGGCGAGCGCCGCAGCTTCGAGGAAGAAGTCACCAATGTCGAGCAGAAAAATATCCGACAGCAAGACAAGGAGGTCGGGCTTACCAAGCACTTCGTCCATGATGCCGGCAAGGCCCATTGGCGGAATTGGTTTGGGTCCGATGTCGTGAACTATCACGACCAGGACTTCTCGTTCAAGATGCAGATCGACGATACGGCCGTGCCCGGCAGCAAGGGCGACATCGTCCTGAAGCTCTATACGCCGCTTTCCGTGGGGCGGACCACGCTGGCCGATCTGGAGAACCAGAGTCTCCGTCCCGACGAGCAGGCCACCGTCTTTTTCCTCAGCGGTCGCATCAACGGTTTCGAGCGAGATCTGACACGTTACCTGGCCATGAAGGAAGTGATCGGGAATTGGGCCAGCGATCCGCACAAATCCGAAGAAGCCCGTAAGCTGGCCCAGGAAAGAGACGAACAGGACTTGCCCAAACTCCACAAGCGAGTGATCGATGGCCTGAAGGACGGGCTTAAGACAGGCCACCTTGTCTTCCGGGGATCGACACGCCAACCAACCCTCAAGCCAAACCAGACTCCGGGCGACGCCGTGCGGGCTGAAATGGGATCCTGCTGGCCCACATTGTACCCGAAGTTCGATAAGGTGCCCGTCAAGATCACCAACGATCAGCGGGCGATCCAGGATATTCTGGCCGGGACAACCGGCACCACGAAGGACATCCAGGAACTCAAGCTCTACGACAAGGCAGGCAAGATCAATTCGCATTGCCCACTGCTCGATTCCGTTCGGGTCTACTTGGCGGGCCAGCAGCGTGACAGTCGCCGTGTATTGGGCAAAGACTTGCTGGAGGTCTTCTCCGCGCCGCCTTATGGCTGGGATCCCAATGCGGTCCGTGTCGGCGTTGCTGCCTTGGTTCGTGCTGCTGCAATCCGTGTTATCATCGGCGGGAAGACCTACACCAACCCCAATGATCGCGAACTGGTCGATTGCATCCGCGTCAGCAAACAGTTCGACCGAGCGGAACTGGTCCTGGAGGACGAGGATATCGACCCGCCCGTTCTCACGGCTGTTCGCGAGTTCCTGATTCGCTTGACGAAGAGCCGCAAGATTGATGAGACCCCCGCCGCTCTGAGCGACGCCGCTGGAAAGCTGGCGACGGCTATCCTCGCGAAGGCCGACAATGTCAACCTTTGGGCCAATGGCTCGCGAATGCCGCTGCCCAAGAGCTTCACCGACGGTGAAGATGCCTGGCGACAGGTCCTGGAGATGACCAATCCGGTTCACCGCGTTCGCGAACTCCATTCCCTCCAGGAAACGCTTGCTGCCGGTTATGAGGCGATCGAGGCCCATGCCGCATTTCAATCGCAGAACGGGGTGCCGTTCACCGAATTGACCGGAACGATTGCTCAGTTGACGGCAATTGAACATCTTGTCGATTCCTCGGGTTCCATCATCTCGCTGCTCACGGAATTCCGCCGTCCAGGCCGCCGCCAGCTTTGCCGACAAAGAGGTCTGGAAACAGCTTCTCAGCGGCAAGGCCCAGGCAATGTTGGAATTGACCTTGCTCCTGGGGTCGTGGCGCAGTGCGGCTCGCGTCAGGGTCCAAGATGCGGTTCAGCGGTTGCCGGCCGACCTGGCCGACCGCGGCCTGGATGCCTCACTTGAAGAAGGACTGGCGAAGCCGCTGAACGATTTCCTGGCAACGCTGGATGGAACGAACCAGCCGGTTCGCGTTGCGGCCTTCCCCGATCGCGCCGGCCAGTTGATCCGCGCCCTGGGCAACCGTATCGGCGAAGAAGTTCGCAAGAAGGAGCTGGTCAGCAGACCGGAGGTCGTCGTAGTCCAGAAGGAAGTCCGCCAGGTCCGGCCCGACGACATTGCGGCCATAACTCGCGTGACGACAATCGCCGAGTGGGACGCTTTCCGTAATAAGCTCGACCAGCGAGTTCGCAAGCTGCTGGACGACGGCTTTGAGGTGGAGTTGCTGTGATCGTAGAACGGAATTCATTCCGTTTTTTCAGCGACGGAATTTATTCCGTTGCCTCAGCACGACAAAGGCTGCAAAATAAAAACCGAAACCGACAACGGAATAAATTCCGTTCTACGAACCGGATGACCGCTATGCCCGCTCCCAACCGCCCACCGTTCGTTCCCTTTGATGAATGCAAGGCTGTGCGCATCTATCGCCGCAATCTGCCGCACTGGCGGCAGGACGGGACAACGTACTTCGTCACCTTTCGGCTCGGCGACTCCCTTCCCCGAAGAGTCCTCGACCAATGGGAATATGAGAAGCAACTCTGGCTCGCTGCCCGTGGAATTAACGTCGTAGAACGGGAATTCATTCCGTTCTTCTGCTAGCCCTGACGATCTGGCCCGGCAACTCGAGCGCCTCTCCAAAGTCGAGCAAGACCGGTTCCACAAGCACTTCAACCGCCTCTTTCACGCGGCCTTGGATGAAGGCCAGGGCGCATGTCACCTCAAAGACCCGCAGCTGCCTTGCCTCGTTCCGCGAGAAGTTGCTGCAGGGCGACGGCAGCACGTATCACATGGGCGATTTCGTCGCCATGCCCAACCACGCGCACCTCCTCTTGGTTCCAACCCAAGGCAACGACCTGGAGCTTGTCCTCAAAGCGATCAAAGGCGCGGCGGCGAGAAACTGCAATCTGCTGCTCGGTCGCTCGGGCCAGTTCTGGCAGCCCGACAGCTATGATCACATCGTTCGCACGTTGGAGCAACTCGTCGTGTTCCGCGACTATATTGCCGGCAATCCGAAGAAAGCGGGGATTGTGGTCCCCACCGAGGCCACCTACCATGCAGATTGGATGGACAATTGGCTCTCGTAGAACGGAATTCATTCCGTTCGGAAACAAGCAACGGAATAAATTCCGTTTACAAAGGCAACGGAACAAATTCCGTTTACAAAGGCAACGGAATAAATTCCGTTCTACGATAGAATGCAACCATCCCACAAGAAGGCCCTGAAGTCGATCAGCCTGGAACTGCGGCATCTGCTGGAAGGTTCCTACGATGCCACGGGCCGTTGGCATCCGGGGGACCTGGAGCAGCGTCTGGCGGCGATTGGGGTGCGGCGCGATCGGGAATCGGTTCGAGCCGATGAAATGCCTCACCTCTCACTGCTCGACCGCAAGGCCCGGCAGGTAGTCGATGCCTACTTGAAACTCCGCGCCGAGGCTGGAGTGGACCGGGCCGAGGCCGTGGCGGAATTCGTCCGCGAAACGGCCTACACCTGGGCCAATCGTCTTCTGGCCCTGCGTTGCATGGAAGCGCGGGAGTTGATCGACGAAGTCATCCTTCAGAAGGCGACGTATGGCGGCCGGTCGCTGGAACACCATCGCCTCGCGCAGCGGCAGCCTGAGCTTTGCGCCGGTGAGGACGACGGACTGCTGGCCGTCTTGGACGAGGTCTTTGCCAAGCAGGCTGACAGATTGCCCATGCTCTTCGACCCCGAAGCCCCTGGCGTGGCGTTAAAGCCATCGGCGGCGGCAATCAAGCAATGCATGGCCCTGCTTTCCGACAGCCAGAAACTCGGCGATCAGGAGGTTTCTCGTAGAACGGAATTTATTCCGTTTACGACAAGCGACGTCTTCAAGGCCCCGGATGCCTTCGGATGGGCCTACCAGTATTGGAATACCGAGGAGAAGGACCGTGTGTTCGAGAAGGTCCGAACGCAGAAGGGGGCGAAGATCGAGGGGGCCGACATCATTCCGGCCACGCAGCTTTACACCGAGCCCTACATGGTCAAGTTCCTGGTGCAGAATTCGCTGGGTGCAACTTGGATGGGCATGCACCCGGAATCGAAGCTCTATGAAAAGTGGGAATACTACGTCCGCGATGCCGACCGGCCGGTCGTAGAACGGAATTCATTCCGTTCCGCAGAAGCGGGGAAATCGGCGGCGGATAGTCAACGGAATTCATTCCGTTCTACGGAGCAACGGAATGAATTCCGTTCTACGAGGGAGATCACCTTTCTTGACCCGGCCTGCGGTTCGGGCCATTTCCTGCTGGAAGCCTTCGACTTGTTCTACGACATGTATGCGGAAGAAGCCAAGGTCACCGAACCA
The DNA here is from genome assembly GCA_963824275.1 of uncultured Planctomycetia bacterium. GTDB lineage: Bacteria > Planctomycetota > Planctomycetia > Pirellulales > Thermoguttaceae > JANXQG01. Next base: position 277,959 of record CAWGOT010000001.1, read on the forward strand.
GATGCCATCTGCCGCTCGATCTTGGAGAACAACTTGTTCGGCATCGATATCGATGCCCGGGCCGTGCAGATCGCGGAGGTGGCCCTCTGGATGAAGGCGGCCGAGCGGGCTGTCGGTTTCCAGGGTAAGCCGACGAACCTCGTGGCCGCGGTGGCCAGCCACCTCAAAGGCCCGGCCTGGGAAGACTTCTTGAAGACTTTTCCGAACGAGCCTTCAATTGCGCGCGTTCTTCGCCAGTTCGGCAAAGCGATGGAGCATATTGACGAGCTGGGCAGTCTTGCCCGGCCCGACGAAGACCTGCGCGATCATCCATGAGGAACATGCCACGTGGGAACGCCAGGTTGCGCAGAAGAAGGAAGCCAACTTCCTCTTTGCCGAAATGACCGAGGATAAGCTCAGCGGTCAACTGCCGTTTCAGGAGATTTCCGACGACGAGTTCGGCGAACGGATGCTGTACCGGGCACGGGCAGCAATTCACGCCTTCACCGAACAGGCACGAGAAGCGGGAACCTTTCAGGACCAGTTCCTTGGGTTTGAAGCAACGGCGGGATTCAAGCTACTTGACATTCTTCGGCGAGATTATGATGCTGTAGCCGCAAATCCGCCCTACATGGGCGATATAAACATGGGCGTGGTTGTAAAGCGGCACCTGTCTGCGAACTTCCCAGCAGCGTGCTCAGACCTCTTCGCGGCATTTATTGCGCGGGCTTGCCAATTTTCGAAACCGAATGGAATGATAGCAATGGTCGTGCAGCGGACTCTGATGTTCAATGCTGACTACCGCGCACTTCGTGAGTTTCTAAGCAAGACCTGCTCTTTGACGACAGTTGCTGTGCTTGGCTCAGGCGGCTTCAGTGAGATCTCCGGCGCAAAGGTTGATTCAATCCTATTTGTCTTAAAGAAGACCGGGGATCGCATGTCCGACCGCTGCGCTTGGTTTGTCGACGTGACCAATGATGCAGATAAGTCAATGTCATTACGAGAATCGCTCGCGATTGGGCATAGCGATCGCCGCGTCTCTCTGGTTTTGCCGTCCCGTTTTGCCGTAATTCCTGGCTCGCCGTGGGCCTTCGAGCTTAAAGATCGTACCGTTGAGTTGTTTGAGACCTGGCCACCACTCGGACAGTTTGCAAGTTGTAAAGCCGGTATTTCAACAGGTTCGGACGCTCGCTTTCTGCGGAACAACTGGGAGATTCGCAATCCTGGCGTGCGTTGGCAACCGGTTGCCGACGGTGGTGAACATGTCCGCTGGTGGCGAACGCCCGTCTATTTAATGGATGTTCAGAAGGACTTCCCGCGCCTTCGCAATAATCTCAACGACTCGGGCAATTCGGCTTGCGCAATTCGAAACCTCGCAGTGCAAGGTAGCCCGGGGATAACGTATCTGAAGAACGCCGGCAGCAGATTTGCTGGCCGACTTATCGACAATGGCGTCTACTTTCTCGATACCGGACGATGCCTTTTTCCCCCGGAGGAATTCAGAACGACTTTGCTAGGCATTCTCAATACACGATGCACGAGCCAATTGCTTTGCCTTATCGGTGGCGGCGGTTCTTTTGTTAACGCCGACATCGAGCGGCTGCCTCTTGCAGTTTCACAGTGTGATGGATTGCGATTGTCGGCGCTTGTGGAAGAAGCGATATTCATAGCAAAGCAGATTGAATCGACCCGTCTAGCGGTTGCGCCGGTCCATATATGCAGAGCAACACTTGCAGAAACTGCTCGGCAGTTGAGTGATGAAGCAGCTAGCTTGATTAGCAAGATCGGATTTGTCGAGGAAGAAATCGAGAGGGTAGTAAGAGCTTATTACACCCTGCAAGACGATGACGATGAAAAGGAGCCTTTCCCCTGGAAGAACGAAAGGGCAGCTTGTCAGGCTGCTATGGACGTTGTTGCTTCTGCTATTTTGCGTCTTATCGGCCATCGGTGGCGAGGTGAAGACCTGACGGACCAGCGTATTGACGCGGTCGGCATAATTCCGTTGACTGATGGAACAGGAAAGCCGACCATGCTGGATAGCTTGCGAAACTACCTCAACAGGCATTTTTCCAGTGACTGCGGACCGGACTTTTCTAATCTAGTTGGATCTTCGTTGGACGAGTGGATACCGACTCGTTTCTTTGAGTACCATTTGAGCCAGTTCGAGGATCGACCTGTCGTATGGCAAATTCAGAGCGAACCAACCGTGAGCCGTAACAGGCTTGCTTTCGCTTGTCTGTTTCATTATCACAAACTCGGCGGAGACCTGATTCATGAACTCCGCACGCAGTACGTCGGCCCGCTGCGGCAACGATGGGAAACGGAGCTGCGGGGAATCGAAGCCGTGGCCGCGTCCGCCCGTAGCGAACGCCAAGCGGACCGTCACAGGGAACTGGGCGAATTGATCAAGGAACTCCGCGATTTCGACGATTGTCTGTCCTGCGTGCAGGGGTCGGGCTTCGAGACCAAGGAGTTGCGGCAATTCGCCATCCAGGACGCACTGTTGTGCGCCAAGTTGCGCTGGCTTCGTCGCCTTAGCGCGAAGATCCAGACCGGACCGCTGGGTAGTTGGAAGAACGAGGCCAAAGACGCCGGAATCCATGACCAGTTCTCCGCATGGATCGAGGATGCGATGACCCACCTAGGCCATCATTGTAACTCAGTTGGCCCGGCTGAATGGAAGGCGGCGGACGATCCCACGCCAGCCACGCTAGCCGCCCTTATCTGCAAGGATCCCGCCTCATTGGTCGCAAGTGCCGTCGCGTGTGGGAATCGGCGATGGTGGAACCGACTTGACGACGTTGTTCTCGCGCCGCTGCGTCAAGAGATGAACGAGAAAAAGGAGTCACTCAAGTCAGTCCAGGCCGAGCTGAAGGAACTCATGGACCCAGCCCTCACCCCCTGCCCCTCTCCCAAAAGGAGAGGGGAGCTTAAGGACGAGGAACGCCGGCTAAAGACGGAAATTAAGCGGCTGAAGGACCGGATCGCCGAGGTCGTTGGTGTCGCCAGTGCATTGAAGGAGAGGATCGCGATCTGGAAATGCCGGGAAGCCGATGGATGGGAGTCGTGGCTTGGCGAGCAGCCAATGTACGACGCAATCTCCAGCACGGATGGCCATCGCCAGGCGCCCACAACCGTGCCGGAGTGGGTTGCCCAGGAGCAGTCCTACATACCGGACATCAACGACGGCGTGCGGGTGAACATTGCCCCTTTGCAGAAGGCCGGTGTATTGGCCGCCGAGGTCTTGGCCAAGAAAGACGTTGACAAGGCCATTGCCGATCGTGCCGAATGGCGTGCCGACGAACGCCGCTGGTGCCGTGAAGGCAAGCTCCCCCAACCCGGCTGGTGGGCGGAAGGGAAGGCTGAGGGATGAGAAATAGGGGAAACGGCTATCGCCGATGGCTACTGCCGATGAATCTGGGCGATCTATATCCGCACGGACCTGGAATCACCATAATATGTCCGTTGAATCCGGACATTCCAGGACAAGTCGGCGATGCTGTTGAACACTCCGTAAGTGCTTGGCAACACTTCAACTAGGGCGTCTTTGCGGAAAGCGACCTGACATCGAACCAGACAAATCCGGACAAGAGAGCTTGGGATCGATGCCAGCGCCCACGCCTCCCAGTGACTACCACAAAATAGGAGAAAGAGACTTCCAATGAGAATTCTACGCTTTGAAGTCGAAGGATATTCGGTCGCTTCGCAAGATCGACTGGCATCCGGGAAACCTGAACGTCTTAATCGGCCCGAATGGCAGCGGCAAGTCGAATCTCCTGCGAACGCTGGAGATGCTTTCGGTGGCCGCCAACGGCGGGCTGGGCACCTACGTGCAGCGGGAAGGCGGCATGGAACCGCTCGTGTGGGACGGAAACGACGACCGCATTCGCGTGCGCTGCAAGCTTTCCCCGGCCGAAGACTGGCGGGATTTTGAACGGGACAGCTACACCTACGAACTCACGCTCGGGCGTCTCGGGAAATCGAGCACCTACCGAATCGATTCGGAGCTGCTCGGCAACTTCTACCAGGTTGAAACGCACACGGCGCAGCGAGCCTTTCAAGCTGTTCGAACGCGACCCCCGGCACGCCGTGGTCTTCGATCCGGAGCAGCATGCAGCTTGTGGCACAGGAATCCGTTCCAGAGGAAGAAACGCTACTTTCTCTTGCTGCGGGCCCCTTCACGGCCAACCGCCTGATCGTGGCCCATCAGCAGCACTTTGCCCGCTGGAGAGTGCACCAGAGCTTCCATACCGACCGCGATGCCCCCATCCGGGCGCCCGCAGTGGCGCAGGGAGGTATACCTTGGTGCCGACGGGCAGAACCTTGTCTCCGTGCTGCACACGCTGTACTCGATGGACCGGGACTTCAAGAACGAGGTCAACATGGCCATGCGGACCGCGTTCAGCGACGACTTCGACGAGATCGTCTTTCCGCCCGCCGCGGACCAAAGGATTCAGCTTCGGCTTCGCTGGCGGAGCTTGGAACGGGAACAGTCAGCCGCGGACCTCTCCGACGGGACTCTGCGGTTCCTTTTCCTTCTGGCCGCCTTGGCAAACCCGTCACCGCCCCCATTGATCGCCATCGACGAACCCGAGACCGGACTGCATCCGTCGATGCTGCCCATCATTGCCGAGTATGCCCGCGACGCCGCCCAGTCGGACCCAGGTGATTCTAACGACGCACTCGCCCGAATTGCTCGACGCCTTCGGCAACGAGCCGCCCACAACGACCGTGGTCGAATGGAAGGACGGGCAGACCGTGCTTAAGCGTCCTGTCCGGCGACAGCCTCGACTACTGGTTGAAGAAATACACGATGGGTGAGCTTTACCGCTCCAAGGAACTGGAGGCCATGAAATGAGGTTCATCCTGCTGGTCGAAGGCGAAGCGGAAAAAATAGCCATTGCCGGCTTTCTGAAGCGTTGGCTTGATCCGCAATTGAAACAGCCAGTGGGGATAAACGTCGTGAACTTCCATGGCAACGCAAGCTCGTGCGGAAAATCGTCGCCAAGGCGCAGGACTATCTGGATGGGCCGGATGCCGGCGAATCGTCGGCGTCGTCGGGCTGCTCGACCTTTACGGGCTGGACATCTATCCGCCAAACGTACTCAACGGCCCAAGAACGATACGAGTGGGGCGTGCGCCATTTCGAGGAGCAAGTAGGTCGCGACAAGTTCCGCATGTTCTTCGCCGTACACGAGTTTGAGGCGTGGATTCTCGGCCAGCCCGACGTCCTGCCCCGAACGGTTCGCGACACCTTGCCAGCCACGGCCGCAAAGCCTGAAAGAGTGGATTTTGACGAACCGCCGGCAAAACTGCTGAACCGGCTCTATCGCTCCTGCACGCGGAAGAGCTATAAGAAGACGACCTACGGCAAGCAGCTTTTCGATCGTCTTGACCCGAACGTCGTTGTCGAGGCGTGCCCCTATCTGAAGGAAATGCTCGGTCAAATGCTGACCATGGCAAACACCGCGGGGTTGTGACAGGAGACAGGCCGTCATGAAGATTCATAATTTACAACTTATCAGTAGTGATAGTTTACTGATCTGGTTGATCGGAGAGGTGCGGGAAATCGTCGATCGGCAAACGGCTTCACCACCCCTTTTGCTTTGGTGCGACCCTCACCGAGAATGGCTCGACTTGTTGCGGGTCGCTGCCCGGACCGACACGTTCGAATTATGGGCACCGGCGGCAGGAGCAGCGGACGAGCATGAAATGGTCATTCGCGACCGTTTCTTCAATTCGCCCCGCACCGCGCGCGTTGTCTGGCTACCGTGCTCGCGGGACGATATCACGTGGTTCAAGCCCTATGAATTGGAAGCTGAGTACGTTTGGGAGAAGAGCCTGCTGGAGGGCCTGAGGGAGTACGGCGTGTACATTTCCAGGGAGCACGAGAGCGCCTTGCTTTCTCTCTTGCCTGCGCATGCCCGAGAGTGGCTTGACAAGCCGATGAAGACCTGGGAGGAGCTGACCCCTGCCAATGCCAAGGGAGCCCTGGTCGATGACCATCGCATGCTCCAGGTCTTATCGGGAACGGCCGGCGAGTTTGACCAACTCCGGGCCGAAGAACGCTTCGACATCTTTGCACGCCGGGCGACGGAAGACTTCGGTTTGCCAAGCCCGCAGAATATTGCCGAGCAGGTTTGGCGGGTGGCCGCAACCGCCCGATTGCTCTCGACCGATGCAGCCGAGGCCGTTCCTTCGGAACCGCCCAGCGAAGGCGATAAAATCATCCCCACGGGACTCGCCAGAAAACGCTCGTTGGACCTGCTGAAACATTGGCAGACTCACGTTCAAGGCATATCCACCTTTGAGCAAGCGGCACGAGCGGCGGACGCAACCATCGGACTTGCCTGCTGGGCCAAGAACCTGACAACGCCACCGCGATCACGAAGCTCTCGGCAGGTCGAGAAGACCATTTTCGACCAGTTCGTCGATCGACTCGATCGTGTCGACGACGTTCGAGCTACTGGCCCAGGAATTGGAGAGAAACCTCCAAGCCTTCAAGTTCCGAGAGGCCGGATTCTGGGAACACCAAGCCGTTGAGAAAATCGGCTGGAGGTTCCTCGTACAATTTGCTGACGCTGCCAGCCTGCTCGTCGAGAACAAGGATGTTGAGAAGCAATGGAAGAACGTCGCGGCGGCAATCCAGTGGTATTCGGCCGGCGGTTGGCAGGTTGACCTGGCGGGCGAACGGCTCTTTCAGGAATCGCCCGATCTGCCGTCACAACTCCACCGCATTCGCGCGAGGTTGCGACGCGGCTACTTGCGGAGCATCGATCGCATCGGCCGAGCCTTCTCGCAGTTGTTGGCGGCCGATTGTAGAACGGAATTCATTCCGTTCGCGGAATTGGCAACCGGCGGAGAGGCCGAGAGGAATAGAGAGAAACGGGAGAATCGGGGGGAACGGAATGAATTCCGTTCTACGATGGGGCTGCCGACAGCCGGAGAAGCGGCCCTTGCCGAACTGGAGCGGCAGAGCGTTCCGACAGCGATCATGTTCTTGGACGCTTGCCGGCTCGATTTGGGCCAACGGTTGGCCGGCTTGCTGAATAAGGGCGAACCCGTGCAGCGGGCAACGATCGCGATTGCAGCCGCACCGGTCCCCAGCGTCACGGCAATCGGGATGCCCTTTGCCCTGCCGATGACGCGAGAGGCACTAACGGTTCTCGTGGCAGGAGCGAACTCCGATCTAACGGTTATGGCGAAGGACTTTGCCGGCGACCTGGCCCGCCTGGATCAACGCAGGCAATGGCTTGAGAAGAACGTCGGAATCAAGGATCACCTCGCGATTGACGAGGTCCTGGACGGCGAGACGCTCAAAAAGCCGAGCAAGTCCAGGAAGATCATCGCAGTTTACGGGGCTGAGTTCGACCGGCATGACGGTGAGCTGCAGCTCACGGGGGCGGATGCACATCTCGACCGCTACGTGCAGGCCATCCGCCGGCTGCGAGATAATGGCTACAGCCGGGTCATCGTGGTCACAGACCACGGCTTCTTTCATTGGGATCCGGAAGACCATGAAATAGCCGACAAACCTGCCGGCAAACTGCTTTGGATGTCGCGACGGGCCATCGTTGGCCGCAATCTTTCGCATCCCCAGGCGGTTCACCTCCGCGTTCCATGTTCGGACTTGGAGGTCATGGTCCCACGGAGCATGCACTCGTTCAAGACCTATGGCGGCCTGGAGTTCTTCCATGGCGGCGCCAGCCTGCAGGAGGTTGTCATCCCCGTCGTGGTCGTTATGTGGCCCGCCAAGGCGAAGAAGGTCTCCGTCGTGCTCAAGCCCGTCGGCAACATCGCCAGCCTGACGCCACGGGTGCAAGTTCAGGCAGGCGCTGCTGGGCAAAAGACCATGTTCGCCGAGAGCGACATGCTGGGTCGCCAGGTGCTGATCAAAGTCAAGGACCCCATCGGCGGCAAGGTGATTTTCAAGCACCGCGAACCTGTGACCGTGGAACCGAACGGCGAACCCTTGTTCGTTCCTTTGGAAATCGTCGATCCCCGGCCTGAGCTTGCCTACAATTCTCCGCTTGAAGTGCTCGTCGTTGACGCAGATGACGAAGAACTCCTGACAAGAGAGGACATCACGCTGAAGGTGGAAATCAATGACTGGAACTGACGGACATCCTGTCTGGGTAGACGATCTCGATCGCAAGCTAAGCGACCAGTTTCCCGGCCGAGTGGTCCGCAAGGATCTGGTCCAACGGCTGAAGGTCGGATTCAGCATTCCCGTCTACGTTTTGGAGTATCTTCTTGGAAAATACTGCTCGACAACCGACGAAGCCCAGATCGAAACAGGCCTGGCTAGCGTCAAGGAGATGATTGCCGAGCGGATCGTCCGGTCAGATCAAGGGGAGCTGATCAAGGCCCGCTTGCAGCGATTCCGCAGCATGAAGCTGATCGATATGATCACCGTAACCTTCGACGAGAAGGACCAGGGCGGAAAGTACTGGGCGAAGCTCGCCACTTGCGGCCTGGACAAGATCCATATTGACGAGCGGTTGACGCACCAATACGAGCGGATGCTGACCGGCGGGGTATGGGCTAATCTCGAACTGGCTTACGACGATTCCATCACACACGCCGGAGTTACGCGTCCGTTCGTACTGAAACGCATGCAGCCGATCCAAATCGCCAGCGCGAGCCTTGATGAATTTGTGCGGCGCGAGGGGCCTTCAGCCGCGAGGAATGGGTTTCCGTGCTCATGCGAACGGTGGGCTATGAGGCCAGCCATCCCGATTTCACCTGGCGGCGAAAGTTGTTCTATCTTCTTCGGCTGGTGCCGATGGTCGAGCACAACTACAACCTGATTGAACTCGGCCCCAAGGAAACGGGCAAGTCGTTCGTATTCCGCGAAATCTCGCCCTATGCCAATCTCCTTTCCGGCGGCCAGGGAGGGGTGACGGACCTCTTCGGCTGGAAGAACCGCCGCGACAAGCCTGGGCTGGTCGTGCGCGTACGATGTCGTGGCCTTCGACGAAGTGGCCGGCAACAACTTCAAGTCGGCCAACGACAAGGACATGTACAAGGGCTACATGGAACAAGGGTCCTTTTCCCGCGGCGACGATAAGGGCACGATCTCGGCCGAGGCGGGGATCGTCTTCAACGGCAATATCAAGGGAGACATCGAGGCCCTGATACAGACCAGCCACCTCTTTGCCCCGCTGCCGGAGCAGATCCGCGATGACGACGCCTTCCATGATCGCTGGCACGCCTACTTGCCGGGTTGGGAGGTGCCCGAAACTGACGCCCGACCATTTCACGTCGCACTTGGGGTTCATCGCGGACTACATCGCCGAGATCTTCCATAACGAGCTGCGTCCTCTGAACTACACGGATGCCTGCGACAGGCAATTCGCCTTCGGGCCGCAACTCGGCCACCGGGACCGCAAGGCGGTCATGCGAACGGCATCAGGGCTGATCAAGCTGATTCACCCCGACGGGCACGTTCAAAAAGAGGAAATGGCCGAGTACCTTCATTTCGCAACGGAAATGCGGCGGCGGGTCAAGGAGCAGCTCCGGCGGATCAATCCCGAGGAGTTCAAGAAGTGCGATCTATCGTTCGTGGACCGGGAATCGGGCAGCGAGATTGTCGTGCTCTGCCCCGAGTATAAACAAGGCGGACAGACGGGGGGCAAGCCTTCGACCAACATGCCCGGCTCATCGCGGGTCCTGCCAGGCGGGCAGGTGATCGAACGTCTTCCACCACTACGAGTTGCTCCAGGCACTCCAAGCCGGCGGCATGGCGGACGCATTCCGTGCCCGAGATACAACAACGGGGCAAATCGTCTTCCTCAAGCGCGTTCGCACGATTTCCAGCAACAAGGACGCCTTGGAACGAGAAGCTCGCATCTACGAGAAGCTCATGCGAATTCGATGCCAACACGTCCTGCAGGTCCTTGATTTCGTTCGCGATCAAGACTTCGTGGCGATTGTGACGGAGTTCGCTGACGGCGGCGACCTTTCAGACTACGTTGACTCCGTGGGTGGCGGCTTCGGCCTGACACCCGCTGCGGCGAAGGAGATTGCTCTGGAGATTTCTGCCGCAATCCACGACCTGCACAGCCACGACATCGTCCATCGGGATCTCAAGCCGGGAAATGTCTTAAACGCCGGCGGCCAATGGAAACTCACCGACTTTGGCATCTCGAAGAACTTGGGCCGGATGGTGACGCAGAAGACCTTCCAGCAGCACGGAACCCTCGGCTACGCAGCGCCGGAACAGTTTGATGGATGTGCAGCCCACCCGAGTGCGGACATTTTCTCTTTGGGCAAGATCCTCGTATTCCTGCTCACGGAGCAAACGGATGTGGACCGGGTTTCGTATCCGGCCTGGCGGCATCTGATAGTCGATTGTATCAACCTCGATCCCGATCGCCGGCCAGACATTGCAAGCTTCATGAACAGGTTGACCGCGATCAGGACCTAGAACGTGACGCTCCACTGGGCAAACGGCAAGCCCGTGGCATCGGCGGCATCGGGCTTGCCCGGCAAGGTCATTTTTCGGAGCGCATCGGCAGCTTGACCACGGTGGCCGGCCCCCAGGCCGAATCGAGCACGGCGCCGGGCTGGGAGAATTGCCGGCGAAGGTATGCCAAGGCCACGCTCGCACCGAAAGCGGGCGAATAGGCGGCGGATGTGATCTGCCCTGCCGGCTGGCCGTCATGGGTCAATTCGCCACCCGCGGTCGGAACGTCGGCCGTCTGAAAGCGAATGCCCGATAGGATCTTGTTGACCGCGCCGCGACTATCAATGCGGGCCACAATTTCCTGCCCAAGATAACAGCCCTTGGTGAAGGAGATGGCCTTCTCGTTCCGCCCGACCTCCTGGGGCAGGTTCTTCTCGGTGATGTCGAGCCCTATGACGGGAAAGCCCTCCTCGATGCGGACGGCTTCCAAGGCCCTCATGCCGCAGGCCGTGGCGCGAAGCCGCCGCAGGGCTTGCCAGAGTGGACCGATTTGGGCCGCTTCGGCCGCCAGGGCGAAGTTCTGGAAGCCGGCCTCTTGCAAGCGACGAACCATCAGCGGCCGGCCATTCCACTCGACGCGGAAATTCGCCAGGTACTCGTCTCCATCGGGCAGCTTCGCGCCCGTCAGACGCTCGACGATCTCGCCTGATTGCGGTCCGGCGAGGATCAGTTCTCCCCACTGCGAACTGCGATCGTGGAGCTGGACGTCCTCGCGGATCAGGTAATGGTCGAGGTGGGAGCAGAGGCTTGGACCGAGGCCGGCGGCGGTGTGGAGGACCAGCGCGTCCGGCCCGGCGTAGACAAACACGTGGTGCACGATCCGCCCGTTGGCGTCGGCAAGGAACGTCTCACACCCCTCGCCCGGCTGGATCCGATCGAGTTTGTTGGTCGTCAGCCGGTTGAGAAATTCGGCCCTCTGAGCGCCGGTGATTTCGACCTGAGCGACGCTCGGCGGGCGGAAAAGCCCGGCCACTTGGCGAAAAGCCCTGTATTCGGCCTGCCAATCGCCAAAATCGAGGGCGACAGGCCCCCAAGGGGTATCGCGCAAGGCGGCCCCCTCGGCACGAAGAATGTCCACGATTTCATCCGCTGCTGCCATCGAATAATCCACCTTCCCGAGAGAATCGAAGTTGACAAGAACCGAAACGGGCCGATAATTATATTTGACATGTTTACATGTTAAATATCAAGTCCACTGGGAATTTTACCAAACAGCTAGGGATAAGAAACAGTCATGGCAGTGAAGCTTACGGAACGGGCGGCGAAGGAACTGAAGCGGCTTTTTGCCGAGAAGAGCAAGCCGGAGACGACGGTTGTGCGGCTGGGCGTGGCCGGGGGCGGGTGCAGCGGGTTCGAATATCGCATGGAATTCACCGAGAGCACGGCCAGCGACGACCTGGTGTCGGAGAGTCAAGGGCTGCGGTTGGCGGTCGATCCCCGCAGCGCGCGGTTCGTCGACGGCACGGAGATCGACTTCCACGACGACCTCTTGAAGAGGGCGTTTGTCTTCAACAACCCGCTGGCGGTGAAGACCTGCGGATGTGGGACGTCGTTCAAGGCGTGAAGAAATCGGTCCCGATGATTTACTTTCCGGCGGCGAGGTGCTGCCCGGCTTCGAATTGCCCCTTGCGCAACTGTTCGCCCGGGTCGAAGGACCGCGGGACGAGTGAGAGGTCTAAGTCCTAAGATCTGAGGGGAGTTTACTCGGTCACCTCGGCAATCCCGCGGTCGACCGCCGCGACGATCTCGGCGAGCTGCTCCCGTGAAATCGCCAGCGGCGGCCAGAGGACGAGCACGTCGCCCAAAGGACGCACGAGGACGCCCTGCCGCAGGGCCGCTTCGCACACGCGGCGGCCAATCCCTTCCGCCACGGGATAGGGTTCCCGCGTGGTCCGATCGCGGACCAGTTCGATGCCGGCGATCAGCCCGCACTGGCGGATGTGGCCGACGTGCGGCCGATCGGCAAGCGGCGCGAGAAGCTGGCGGAGGCGGGCGATTTTCTCCTGAAGATGTTCGAGCGTCCGCTCTTCTTCGAAGACGTCGAGCGTGGCCATGGCTGCCGCGGCGGCCAACGGATTGCCACCGTAGGTGTGGCCGTGATAGAACGTGCGGCCGGAGGCAGGGTCGCCGAGGAAGGCCCGCCAGATTTCCTCGGTGGCGAGCGTGGCGGCCATCGGCAGGTAGCCGCCCGTCAAGCCCTTGGCGATGCAGAACAAGTCGGGCGTTACCTCTTCATGCTCGCAGGCGAACATTCGGCCCGTGCGGCCGAAACCGACGGCCACTTCGTCGGCAATCAGGAGCACGTCGTACTTGTGCGTCAGTTCGCGTACGCCGCGGAGATAGCCGCTGGGATGTACGATGATGCCGGCCGCGGCCTGCACCAGCGGCTCGATTACCAGTGCCGCGATCCGCGCGTGATGCTCGGCCAGCAGGCGATCGAGGGCCGAGAGCGAATGCTCCAGCAAGCGGTCTTCCGGCACGCCGGGCGGCAGGCGATAGGCGTCAGGCGCCGGCGCGCGGAGGGTTTCGAACAGCAGGGGGCGGAAGAGCTCGTGAAAGCGTGCCACGCCGCCGACGCTGACCGCGCCCAGCGTATCGCCGTGATAGGCCTCGCCCAGGGCCACGTAACAGGTCTTCTCCGGCTTCGGGTGCGGCCGCTGCCGCCAATACTGGAAGGCCATCTTCAGCGCGACTTCCACGGCCGTGGCCCCGTCGTCGCTGAAGAAGACGTGCTCGAGGCCCGGCGGGGCCAGATCGACCAGCCGCCTGGCCAGCAAGATCGTCGTGGGGTTCGATGTGCCGAGGTTCGAGACGTGGGCCACGCGGTCAAGCTGGGCACGGAGGGCCGCGTCGATCCGCGGGTGCCGATGGCCGTGGACATTGCACCACAGGCTGCTCGTGGCGTCGAGAAAGCGGCGGCCGTCGATGTCGAAGACATAGCAGCCCTCGCCGCGCTCCAGAATGAGCGGCTCGTAGTCGGCCATCTGCGTGAAGGCATGCCAGACGAGGGTGCGGTCCCAAGAATGCAACTGGTCGGGCGAAGGCGAATACATTAGAAAAAATTCGAAATCCGAAATTCGAAATCCGAAACAAATTCAAAGCATAAAATTCAAATGGCGGAAACGAAAGACGTTTGGAAATTGCGATTTGAGATTTCGAATTTATTTCGGATTTTGGATTTCGGATTTTTTATTCCCATGCCACGACGACGGGCGTGCCGATCGAGACTTGCCGGGCGCGTGCGAGATCATTCGCCGTTACGTTGCAGTCCGCTCAGGTGCTGACGTCCCCGCCAGAGCGGTCACCAGTGCCAAGTCGATTATGTTGAATGAGTTGTCCGGCTGATAAACGATCACCTCTCGCCCGTTAGGAGACGCGATAATGAAGTCACGGTGAACCACAGGGATCTCGCGCCCGTCCGCCAGGTGCATTACGAAAGGCCGAAAGGGAACGGCCTGGTATAAAGTTCGAACCTGGTCAATCGTCATTTGCTGAACTCCTAGCTTCGCTTAAACCCAATTAATCATACCCCGTAGTACTTGTTGTGGCAACCTACCGCGTTCGTCAAAGCCGAATTGCAAAGTCGGGCGCCGCGCTAAAGGCGTTTTGAAATTGCCGCTTTGAGATTTGAGATTTGTTTCGGATTTCGATATTCGGATTTCGGATTTTCTCATTCCCATGCCACCACGACCGGCGTGCCGATCGAGACCCCCAGCCGTGCGGCGGCGTTGTCGCCGGAGATCGCCAGTTCCAGGCGGCCGGAGGAGCCGATCAGGGCCACGAGCATCCCCGGGGCCTGCTCGCCGTAGGTGTGGTAGATGCCGAAGCTCTCATAGATGCCGCAGACGATGCACGCGCGGTTGTCGTTGGGCCTGCCGGCCAGGAGATCGAAGGGAATGTTCGTAATCAGGTTGCCGAAGGAATCGATGGAGAGGATCTCGCCGCGGATCTTCTGGTCGACCACTTGGGGCAGCGGCAGATTGAGCGGATCGAGTTGACCCGCGGCGGGGCCAAGCCGCCGCGGGTCGAGGCCCAGGCTCAGTCGCGCGGCGACGGGGGCCATGATGTCGCGCCCGTGAAACGTGTGCGAAACATCCGCCAGCCAGTGCTCTCGCTCCGTCAGCCGCAAGACCATCGACGGTCGCGTGCGGGCCGACAAGCGGCCCAGGAGCCCGTTGTCCGGCGCGACATATTGCTGGCCGCCGATGCGGGCATAGAGGATCGACCGCTGCGTGCCCACGCCCGGGTCGACGATGGCCACGTGGATCGTGCCGTCAGGGAACCAGGGCGTGGTGTCTTCCAGCACCAGGGCCCCGCGGGTGACGTCCATGGCCGGGATGGCGTGGGAGATGTCGATGATCGTTGCCGCCGGGTTGATCGAGAGAATCACGCCTTTCATCGCAGCCACATAAGGGCTGCCGGTGCCGAAGTCGGTGGTGAGGGTGATGAAGGACATCAGAGGCGTTTTATGAGTTCCTCGCACAACTCCCGGAAACGGTTCGGGTTGACGTTGGGGTTCCTTTTCTTGGCCTGGCCGATCAACTGCCCGAGGCCCTTGGGCTTGCCTTCCTTGACCTCGGCGACGACCTTGGGATTGGCGGCCAACAATTCGCGGCAGAGGTTTTCCAATGCCGATTCATCGACGGCGGCGATGCCCATGGCCAGCATCGTCTCATCGAGCGACTTGCCGCCGGCGAGCATCTCGGCGAAGACCTCGCGGGCCCGGCTGGTGGTCAGCCGGCCCTTGCGGACCGTGTCGATCAGCTCGGCCAGCGGCCTGGGCCGCAAGGGAAACTGCGCGACGGCGATCTGCTGTTCGTTGAGCGTCCGCAGCACGTCCTGCTGGACCCAATTCGCGGCCAGCTTGCCGTCGGCGAGAATCTCGGCCAGTTCGATGTAGTAGTCCACCAGGGCCCGGCCCTGGTTCACGAGCACGTCGCTATCGTAGGGCGTGATGCCGTAGGTTGTTTCCAAGCGGCAGCGGAGCGCGGCGGGCAGCTCGCCCAACGACGCGCGGACCCGCTGGACCTCGGCGTCGGTGGTGGTGACGGGCACGAGGTCCGGTTCGGGGAAGTAGCGATAATCGCTCGACTCTTCCTTCTCGCGCTGCAGGTAAGTCGTCTGCGTGGTTTCGTCCCAACCGCGGGTCGATTTGGGCACTTCGCCCAGCCGCTTGCCGGTCTCCTGCCAGATTGCAAATTGCCGCTGGGCCTCGTAGGTCATGGCCCTTTCCACGGCCCGGAAGCTGTTCATGTTCTTGACTTCGACGATGGGCGTGGCGGCGCGGCCCGAGGGCGTGTCGACGTGCAGGTTGATATTGGCGTCGACGCGGAGGCTGCCTTCCTGCATGTTGCAGTCGGAGACGCCGAGGTAGTTTAGGAGCAGCTTCAACTCGGTGAGATAGGCCTTGGCCTCGGCCGGCGAGCGCATGTCGGGCTGGCTGACGATCTCCAGGAGCGGCGTGCCGGCGCGGTTCAAGTCGATGCGGCTGTCGGCCTTCCCGGCGACTTCATCGTGCATGCTCTTGCCGGCGTCTTCTTCGAGGTGGGCGCGGATGATGCCGATCCGCTTTCGCAGTGGAAAAGGGGTCAGAACGGATTTGTCGGGAGGCAGACCTTCCGCTCGCACCGCCGGTTCCGCGGGACAAATCAGTTCTGACCCCTTTTCCACTGCGATCTCGAGCCAACCGTCGTAGCTCAGCGGCAGGTCATACTGGCTGATCTGATAGCCCTTGGGCAGGTCGGGGTAGTAGTAGTTCTTGCGGTCCCACTTCGTGAAGCGGGCGATCTGGCAGTTGAGGGCCAGGGCGGCCTTGACGGAGAGCTCGATCGCGCGGCGGTTCATCACCGGCAGCGTGCCCGGCATGCCGATGCAGACGGGGCAGGTCTGGGTATTGGGCGGCGCGCCGAACTTCGTGCTGCACGCGCAGAACATCTTGCTCTGGGTGAGCAGTTGCACGTGGACTTCCAGGCCGATGACGATGGTGTAGGGAGTGCTCATCATTTTCAAAACATGTCCATCATGTGCTGGCCACCGTGGTCGGGGTTTCCGATCAGTTGCTGCCTAGCCGGATCGACGACGAAGTCGAGCAGTTCCAGCGGCACTTGCCCGATCAGCACCGGACAATCATCGGGAAGTTCCGCGACCTCCACCACGCAGTCGCGACCCTGGATCGTCAAGGTAACGGGCTCATAGATAATAAAAGAAATCACGCCAGCGGCGGTCCGCGCAGTACGCGTGCGAATTCGCGTCAGACCGAGTTCTTGAATAAGCCGGCTGGGCATCGAAAGCATCATGGCCCCGGTATCTACCAGAGCGTCCGGCACTTGCACGGCCCGGACCTTCTCCGGCGGCAAGAGGCCCTTTCTCGCTTGATAGGCTTCCTGAAAGTTTGAAATACGGGCTTCAACCGTCACTCGTCCCATCGTAGGAATCACCATGCTTGGTCTCAGGTACGATTATAGGTTAAGCGTTTGTCGTAGCGCGGCGTCCACATGCGACATATCAGAACATCGGCCAAGGACTCGTTCGACTGCCGATTCTCGAACGGTAACCAGATTGTCGGTCATGACGACCGAGTCAGTGCGCAATCCCATTTGGCGTCCTTCACGCGACGCTTGTCCGACCACCCATCGACTCGGATGACCGGCGCGTGAGAGGTTGCTCGTAATCATCGCGACCAACGTCTGCCGTAATCCCGTCCCAAGCCCATCGGCCTGGACAACCAATGCAGGGCGTCTCTTGTACGTCACCAGATTGGAGTCTGGAAACGGCATTAAGACTACATCGCCGCGACTAGTCAACATCGTAGACATCCATCTCGGGCCTCTGCCAATCCTCGGCAAATGTACTTAGTCGATTTCTCAAGTCCGCAGCCTGTTCCCGATCAATGCCGAGATCGCTGAGCATTCTTGATCTCGGTTCCGGCAGAAAGGTAACGATAACCGGTCCGGAGACACCCTCCGGAACCGGTTCCGTCAATTCAACTTTTCCGTTTTGGAACACGCCTTGCAGGGTGAGCATGGAACTTCCTCCCAATGTCGATTCTAATACCGGGTTTATGCCGCAATTGTCAATGTGGCTTCAACCGTGTCTTCGTCGCCCTCGATTTCTTCGCCTTCTTCCTGAGCGGACCCGTTATAGGCTGCTTTTCCGGTCGCTAGTTCGATGAGCGCCAGAAGTTGCTTCTCCTAGTGTGATTACAGTTGAGCGGTTAAACCGTATGGAAATATGATCCGTATCCACCAAGATCATTCCACAGCCTACTCCGTTGCATCCTGAGCTAGACGCCGCTCCGCTTCATGACGGCGTTCCGTTTCCGCAATCATCTCACCGAAAATCGGGTCACCCCGGAACATGCCGACTGTCTTCCGCCACGCATCCGCGACGGGTTGACTCTCGGTAACTCGGCCGTGCATAAGCATAGACACTTGCCGTTCCAATCGGGCAACTCGCGTTTCTATAGCTTCCTGAGACATTGCATGATTCTCCAATTTCCGAGCCGCAAGCATCAACTATCAGCAGTGAATTCTACCGTTCAGCCAACCAACTTGCAACCGCCGTAACCGCCGCCGTTCCGCTATCCCAACTCCGGCTTCCTTGTGTGCCAATCCGTGGCCTGCTGGAACATGTGGGCCCCGCGGAGCAACCGCTCTTCTTCAAACGGCGGGGCCTGAAGGTGCAGACCGATCGGCAGCCCTCCGGCGCTGAAACCGCAGGGAATCGACAAGGCCCCGATGCCGGCCAAGTTCGTGCTCACCGTGTACAAGTCGAAAAGATACATAGCCAGCGGATCGCCGATCTTCTCGCCGATCTTGAAGGCCGGCGTGGGCGTGACCGGGCCGATCAAGAGATCGACCTCGTCGAAGGCCCGATCGAAATCCTGTCGGATCAAGCGGCGGACTTGAAGTGCCTTCTTGTAGTAGGCATCATAATAGCCGGCGCTCAAGGCGTAAGTGCCGAGCATGATCCGCCGCTTCACCTCCGGCCCGAACCCTTCCGCCCGGCTGCGGCGATAGAGGCGGATCAGCGGATTGTCGAGCTTCTCCAGCCCCGCCTTGTCTCCCGCCTTCTGCAAGCCGGCTCGCTCTGCCTGCAAGTCGGCCAGCATTTGCTTCTCGTCAGTGCGGTAGCCGTAATGCACGCCGTCGTAGCGGGCCAGGTTGCTCGACGCCTCGCAGGGGGCGATAATGTAGTAGACCGCCACCGCGTATTTGCTGTGCGGCATCGAGAGCCACGTGACCTTCGCGCCCAGCGACTCGTAGACGCGGACTGACTCGCGGACCGCTGCGTCAACCTCCCCGTCCAGGCCGTCGCCGAAATGCTCGCGGACCATGCCCAGCCGCAGGCCGGCCAGCGGCTGCCGTACGCTCTTCGTGTACTGCGGAACGGGCAGATCGACGGAAGTTGAGTCGGCCGCGTCGCACCCGGCGAGCACCTCCAAGAGCAAGGCCATGTCCTCGGCGGTCTGCGCCAGCGGGCCAACCTGGTCGAGGCTGCTGGCGAAGGCCACCAGCCCATAGCGGCTCACGCGGCCGTAGGTCGGCTTCATGCCCGAGATGCCGCACAAGCCCGCCGGGCAGCGGACCGAACCACCGGTATCGGTGCCGACGGAAAGCGGGGCCATCCGCGCCGCCACGCAGGCCGCTGCCCCGCCGCTCGAACCGCCCGGTATCCGCGCCAGGTCCCAAGGATTGTGCGTGGGGTGAAAGGCCGAGTTCTCGTTCGAACCGCCCATCGCGAACTCGTCCATGTTGGTCTTGCCGATCAGCACGGCATCGGCCGCCTTCAAGCGGGCGATCACGGTGGCGTCGTAGGGCGGGCGGAAGTTCTCCAGGATCCGCGACCCGCAGGTCGTCGGTTCGCCTTGCGTCGAGAGCACGTCCTTGATCGCGACCGGCAACCCAGCCAGACGGCCCAGCGGCTGACCCGCCGCGCGGCGGCGGTCGATGCCTTCAGCCCTGGCAAGCGCCGCTTGAGAATCGACTCGCAAGAAGGCCCTCACGGAGCCGTCGTGGCGCTCGATCTGATCGAGATAGGCCGTGGTCAACTCCGCGGACGAGATCCGTCCGGCGGTCAAGTCGGCCAGGTGTTCGGTGGCGGTGCGGTCGATCAGCGTCATGGTCTTGTCTTGCTGCACGGCGGAATCGAAATCCCAGTAGGACGGATTGCCAATCCGTCTTACATTGCGCGGTAGTCGATCTCTGCCTTAAAGCACGGCGGGCACAAGGTAGCACTGTTCGTCCCGGTGCGGGGCGTTCGCCAGGGCTGCTTCGCGATCGAGGCTCGGGGCGGCCACGTCGTCGCGGAACACGTTGGCCATGTCCCGTGCGTGGGCCATCGGTTCGACGTTCGTGGTGTCGACTTCGCCGAGCAAGTCCATGTAGCCCAAAATATCGCCCAACTGCACGGTCATCCGCTGCAGTTCCTCGTCGGAAAGCAGCAACCGACCGAGCAGGGCGATCTTCTCGACCTCGGCACGGGATAACGACATGGCCGGGACACTACCGTCAGGAGGTCTTGGCCGCCGCCTTCGGCAGCCGGAACGGCACGGCGCGGACACGCTTCTTCACCGCACCGTTGCGGATGCAGCGGGTGCAGACCCGCGCGGTGCGATTCGTGCCGTTGGATGTCGTGATATGGATCGTTTGCAGGTTCGGGCGGAACGTCCGACGGGAAATGCCGGTGATCTTGGTTCCCACTCCACCGAGGTATTTTGCCTTACCCCGCGTGGTGACCTGGTTCCCGGTGACCGGCTTGCGTCCGCATACTTCACAGGATTGGGACATCCAATCTCTCCCTCTGGCTCGTGGCAATTGACAATCTATAGAACCGTTATTGTATAACCGAGTTCAGTCGCAATGCAAGGGGGACGAAGGTACAATAGAATTTGGTGGACGGCAAGCAAAGTAGCAGGCACACTCCGTGTGCCGTCCGCCCTGCGGCCGCAGCCGCACGTTGTTTCAGAAGCCGAGGGCTTCTGGCGGACGGCACACCACCCGCAAGCGGGTACCCGGTGCCTGCTACTGGAAAACAGGCCCATGAAACCGTTGATCCCCGCATGGCTATGGAGTTTGCCGTTATTTCTTGCCCCTGTCGTGCTCTTTGGGGCTGGCGCCGAACCGAAGACGACGGGGGCTGGTCAGCCCCTAAGTGGGGTGGAGGCGCTGCAATCGCCTGCCGCCGAACCAGCGGATGCAGGCAAGACCGATTCTGACAGCGCCGATGCCGACCAGCCCCAGCGAATCAAGAGGGGGGCCCGCCCGAACGTCGATGGACATCATTCCCGAGCCGGGCGGGCGGAAAACGCTGACCATTCACTTCCGCTGGACGTTGTTTCCGAATGCCACGGTGGAAACGCGGCTCGTGCCCGACGATTCCGAGCCGAAGAAACCGCTGGCCGGAGGGCTGAAGGCGGGCGGCCTGGTCGACGAACCGCAGACCACGCCGGGCGAACCGAAGAAAGAGGTCGTAGTTGCCCCGATCTACTTCGCTGAGAATTTGAAGGGCACGGTCCGCGACGACTTGTTCGCCTGTCTCGACCATCAGGGCGGCCTGACCCGCAGCTTCACCAAGGACAAGATCGTCTACAAGATGATCGGCGGCCTGAATTCGCTGGGCAAGCAAGGCGTTCACGTCCAGGTCTATCCAGAAAACAGCACGAACCCGGCGAGAAATCCGGCGGTTGCCTACTTGCAGTTGGACACCTGGGCCGTCGATCAGGAGACATTGGCTTTGGACCTTGCTCGGAATGAGTTCCCCAAGTCAGGCACGCTCCATGTCTGGTTCTTTCGCGGCGAACAGAACGTCTGGGAAGAGCAGATTCGCTGGCCGGGCTACAAGTAGGTCGCTTCTGCCGGAAAGGACTATTTTTTCTTCAGTAGAAGCATAACGCCCGATAGTATGGCCGTTAGCCCTGATGCTCCGACAGCGTAAAACACCACCACCAAACCGCTATCTACCAGTATTTTGCGCGTTGTATCTGGTGTACTACAAAGCACCCGAATAGACAACGCAACCAAGAAAAGCCCAACGGCGATTACAAGTAAGGCAACTCCAAGGCGGAATAGGTTAGATCGCATAACGCACCATCTTATGAAAGGTCACCCCCATACCCTCACAACTGCAAGACCTAACTGCAATGGCCTTTGCAGCATAGCCCTAAATAATTGTTCTCTATACCTTTCGGCAAAACAAGTGTCCCTCTCGGCAAGAGGGACCTACGTCAGCGGCCCATGCGACTGATCGAGATAGCGGGAAAACATCCCGGAATCCCCTTCCACGACCAGGATATAAACCAAGCCTCCTGTTTGCCAGGCGGCAGCCGTCTTGCCGCCGGTGCTCAACCAGGGCTGCGGAACGGACGGCAGACCAGGTACGGTCCTCTGGAACACATAGAGCGTGGCACGGCCGGCATTGGAGGGCAGATCATAGGCCACCGCCGGACCGCCCGGAAACGCCTTCACTCGCCGCCAACGAACCTCTCGCAGCCAGCGATCATCGTGTCGGATATCTCGACTCATGGGATATTCGGCCGGCGGCTTCTCCTCGGAGAACGTGGGGCCGAACGGTTGATTGTCGGTGCCGAAGAACTCCATGGCCTCATCACGCACGGAGTCCGGCGTCTCGTGGCGGGACGGGTGCGTCTCGATCCAAACGGCGGCCAAGAGCGCGGCCGCGGCTGAAAGTGCGGTGATTCCAAGCAGCAGACGCCGCCGCGAAAACCGCCCCGTTGTTCGTCGTGGGGTTAGATCGTCACGACCCGTTTCTGGGGGCATCGTCGCGGCCGGGATGTCACCGGATTCCGAGCTCCTTGCTCCCTGCTCCTTCTCTACTTCCGCAGCCAGTCGACGCGACACACGTTCGGCCAGCCCTGCAGGGACCGTCACTTTTGCGAAAGCGACCGCGATCGCGCCATCCGCCTGTTGCAAACGCCGGAACTGCCCGCGGAGTTCCGGATCTTCCGCCAGCCGCGCCACCAGGTCCGCGAACTGAGGGTCGCTCAGGTCGTCGCTGCCGTTACGGCATGACTCCATCGCTTCCCACATTCGCTGTCGGCGGGCGGACAGATAATCCATCGAACGTTCTCCAACGTACGCATCACGCCGACCAACGCTGCGCGTCGGTGCCCGCGTGATGGAAACCAAGCCATCACGGCGGAGCGTGATGTGTACGATTATTGTCTCAAACTCCTAACGTGCCGGCGTCGGCTTGCCCCGCACCGGTTCGGTCTCGAACAACTTCGACCGTAGATGGCCCTTGGCCCTCGCCAGGCGGCTCATCACGGTTCCCATCGGCAAATCGAGTTTCTCGGAGATTTCCCGGTAGGAACATTCCTCAAAGTAAAACATCGCCACCACCACGCGAAACTCAGCCGGCAACTCATCGATTGCCGCCTGCAACTCGGCGCTATCCACGGCCCGGTCCGTCTCGCCCTCGGCCGGTACCATCTCCAGGTTCAGGCCCACGCTGGTGGCCAGGACCGGCTGCGTTCGCTGCACCGTCTTGAGAAACGAATTCCGCAAAATGGTGAAGAGCCAACCCCGGGCCCGCTCGGTCTCGCGCAACTGTTCCAGCCGCTCCTGGGCGAGCAGAAAGACCTGCTGCGTCAAATCTTCGGCATCCTGCACGACACCCGTCAAACGGTACGCATAGCGGTAAACGGCGTCAAGATGATCGTCGATCAGCCGCTGGATGTCGAAATTATTGCGATCACTGGCCATCACGGGCCCTAACCTGTTAGAGAGGGCGAGAGGCAGGTTTATTCCCGGCAAGGCAGGAAAAAGCCGGCCAAATCGCAGGAAAACGACCTTTTGGGGGTGCTGACCCCCATTCTTTGCCTTTTCGCCCCGCCATATTACGAATTTGGAAGAAATTGTAACGTACCCGGGAATAAATGCCTAGAGGCCGGTATCTAAGAGAGGACGACGGAGAGGTTCCGGCGGAAAACACAGATACTTGATTTTGAAGGTGGAAAAGATGAAGAAGATTTTTGCATTGGCTTTGCTGTTGGGTTTGGGAATCATGGTTGGTTGCACTGAGGAGACCAACAAGAAGCCGGCCACTACCCCCAGTGGTGGCGCACCGCATACGTCGGCTGCGACGCCCTCGGGCGCTCCCGCCCCGACTCCCAGTGGGAAGTAATCACTTCTTCGTGCAGAGAAATTGCAGGGGAAGGACGTTCTTGGGAACGGCCTTCCCTTTGTTTTCAATGTGCGGCAAGTGGGCCGTAGGACGTAGGGTGGGACAAGATCGCGTAGCGAGCGCCGGCCCACCATGCATTTGTGATTTTCGTTTATGGTGGGCCGGCACTCGCTACGCGGCCTTGTCCCACTTTACAATCCTTACTTCCCGCGATTGGGGCGAGGAATCCGGCCGCCTGGGGGCCGCGGCGTCTTCCGGCCGCGACGGCCGCGGGTGCCGTGCCCGACCTCGGCGTCCGCCACCGATTTGCCCATCTGGGACTTCATCTGCTGGATGCGATCGCGCAGGGCGGCGGCCCGCTCGAACTCCAATGCCTCGGCCGCGGCCATCATCTCGGCTTCCAACTCGGCGAGATACTCCTCGGTGATGTATTGGGCCTCGTCGCCCCGGCCTACGGCCGCGTAGGACTTGGCATGCGCGGCCGCCTCGGACTCGATGCCCGCGTGGATCGCCTTGCGGATCGTTTCCGGCGTGATGCCGTGCTCCGCGTTGTAGGCCCGCTGCATCTCGCGGCGGCGGCGGGTCTCTTCGATCGCCCGCTGCATCGAGTCGGTCACCTTGTCGGCATACAGGAGCACCTTGGCGTTGACGTTTCGGGCCGAGCGGCCGATCGTCTGCATCAGCGACGTTTCGCTCCGCAGGAAGCCTTCCTTGTCGGCGTCGAGGATCGCCACCAGCGAGACCTCGGGCAGGTCGAGGCCCTCGCGGAGGAGGTTCACGCCCACCAGCACGTCGAACTGGCCCTGCCGCAGGTCGCGAAGCAGCTCGACCCGCTCGAAGGCGTCCAGCTCGCTATGCAGCCACTTGCAGCGGACGTCCTGCTTGCTGAAATAGGCCGCCAGGTCCTCGGCCAGCCGCTTGGTGAGCGTGGTCACCAGCACCCGTTCGCCCGCCTTTGCCCGTTGGCGGATCTGTTCCAGCAGGTGCGGCACCTGGGTCCGGGCCGGGGCGATTTCGATCTCCGGATCGAGCAGGCCCGTCGGCCGGATCACCTGCTCGACCGTCTCGCCCTCCGTCTTGGCCAATTCGTAGGGCCCGGGCGTGGCCGAGACGAAGATCACCTGGTTGAACCGGCCCTCCCATTCCTCGAACCGGAGCGGCCGGTTGTCCAAGGCGCTGGGCAGGCGGAAGCCGTGCTCGACCAGCGTGACCTTGCGGTTGTGGTCGCCGAAATACATGCCGCGGATCTGCGGCACGGTGACGTGCGACTCATCGACCAAGAGCAGGAAATCATCGGGAAAGAAGCTGAAGAGCGTGTCGGGCGGCGAGCCCGGCGGCCGGCCGCTGAGCGGCCGGCTGTAGTTCTCGATGCCCGGGCAGTAGCCCACTTCCTGCATCATCTCGATGTCGAATCGCGTCCGGCGCTGAGCCGCTGGGCCTCCAGCAGCTTGCCGTCGAGGCGGAGGCGTTCCAGCCGCTCTTCCAGCTCGCGCTTGATTTCGTCCACCGCGCCCTTGATCCGCTCCTCCGGCAGGACGAAGTGCTTGCAGGGGTAGATGAAGCACTCCGCTTTCCGCTCGATGACCTCGCCGCTGGTGGGATTGATGATCGAGAGCTGCTCGACCTCGTCGCCCCAGAACTCGACGCGCAGGGCGACTTCCTCGTAGCTCGGCCAGATCTCGACGCAATCGCCGCGGACGCGGAACTTGCCCGGCTGGAACTCGAAGTCGGCCCGTTCGTACTGGATATCGACCAGCTTGGCGAGGATGAAGTCGCGGTCGACGACCTTGCCCACGTTCAGGCCGACCATCATCGCGCGGTAGTCTTCGGGCGAGCCCAGGCCGTAGATGCACGACACGCTGGCCACGATGATCACGTCGCGGCGGCTGACCAGGGCACTGGTGGCCGCCAGCCGCAGGCGGTCGATCTGCTGGTTGATCGAGGCGTCTTTTTCGATGTAGATGTCGCGCTGCGGGATGTAGGCCTCGGGCTGGTAGTAGTCGTAATAGCTGACGAAGTAGTGGACCGCGTTGTGCGGGAAGAACTCCTTGAACTCCGGAGTAGAGCTGGGCGGCCAGCGTCTTGTTGTGCGACATGACCAGCGTCGGCCGCTGCACGGCCTGGATGACGTTGGCCATCGTGAAGGTCTTGCCCGAGCCGGTGACGCCCATCAGGACCTGCTCTTTCTTGCCTTCGCGCAGGCCGTCGACGAGTTTTCGATGGCTTGCGGCTGATCGCCGGCGGGCTGGAAGGGGGCGACGAGTTGAAACATACTCACCTGGCTGCACGTTGTTGCGCACCCAATCGCGGAAGGAACGGGCAAGGGTGGTGCGGCGCACGAGTCCCAATTGCCGCACGATCTCCTCGATCTTGCCAATGGGCATTTTCGGAAAGCAGATGCTCGTGTCGCGGGGAATGTACTCGCCCTCTTTGGAAAGCTCGAGGACGCTGAGCGTGCCGGCGCTCCAGCACCACAATTCGGGGACGCGGAATTTGGCGTAGATTGCTTTCTTGTCCAACAGCTTGCGAGTTACTTCCACTTCGATGGCCAGGTCGGGCGGCGGATCGACCTTGAAATTGATCTTCTGCTTGTCCCACATCTGCGGCTCGTGTTGCACGTAATAGCAATTATCGGGCTCGAAGCCGCGCTCGAGCACCGAACGCCGGATCGTCATCGTTCCGCAACAGACAATCGCGACATCAAGCTCGATCGCCCAAACGTCGATCAAAGTCCCGAGCAGTTCGGCAATTTCTTCGTGGGCTCGCGACGGCGACATGATTTCCAACTCTCCCCGGTCATAGGTCATGCGAATGTTGTAGTTCTCCGGCATCTTGCGAAGTCTGCGATACATCTTCCAGGGAATGCCGTGAACGACCACGGAGCCGCCGGAACCAAGCGTCGCGCCCCAGTCGTTTTCTTCGGTGGTCGCTTCGACCGCGGTTTCCAAGTCGGTGGCCATTGCCTTTGTCTCCAGGGAAAGTCGACAGGTATTGGTTCATTATAGCGGCACACAGGCCCCGTTGCACGCCCGCCGCAAAAATGGCCCTACGTGGGCAAACGGAATAAATTTTCTGGTGCAGCGGAAACTCGCCCGCCGCAGGCACAGCGTCTACTGGAATCCGCTCTGGAAGCAGCTCGAGCCGATGCACTGCAGCCGCTGCGGCGACGGGGCCTTCGGACTGGCCTTTACGGACGACGAGGTCGAGCCGCTGTGCGCGGCCTGCTCGCGACAAACGCCTGTCCGCGGCAAGATTAGAACCACGCAGCCGTAAATCCACCGTCAACATTGACGTGCGTGCCGGTGATGAACTTCCCGGCCACGGGGGCGACCAGGAGCAGCAGCGCGCCGATCAGTTCCTCCGGCTCGCCGTACCGCTTCATGGGCGTGCCGCGCATGATGTTGTCGGTCCGCTCCTGGTCCAGCAGCTTGCGGTTCTGCTCGGCGGGGAAAAAGCCGGGGCAGATGGCGTTGACCCGCACGCCCAACGGGCCGAACTCCTGGGCCACGTTGCGCGTGAGGTTGAGCACGCCGGCCTTCGAGGCCGAATAGGCGAAAACCTTCGACAGCGGCAGGTGGGAGGTCACGCTGCCGATGTTGACGATGGCCCCGCCGCCCGCCTTGACCATGTGGCCGCCGAAGACCTGGCAGCCCTGGAAGACGGCGCGGAGGTTGATCGCCATGATGCGGTCCCAGTCGGCGTCGGTCGCATCCAGGAACCTGGTGCCGGCGTTCACTCCTGCACAGTTGATGAGGATGTCGGCCCGGCCCGTCTGCTGGAGGGTCGCGGCCAACAAGTTCTCGATCGACGATCGCTGGGTGACATCGACCGTCGACCAGCCGGCCTGGATGCCGCACTGCTGGAGCTCGGTCACTCGGGCTTTGCAAGCGATCGTCCTTCAGGTCGGCGATGATGACGTGGGCCCCGGCCGAGCCGAGCCCTTTGGCCAGGGCAAAGCCGAGCACGCCGGCCCCGCCGATGACCACGGCCGTCTGGCCTTCAATGGAAAACAGATCGTGAAGATATTGCTGGGAGGACATAGGGGTTCCTTGTCTGGTGAAGTTCAAGCAAAATTATCGCGAATGAAGGCTTCCTTCGTGGTATCCAGTTCGACGGCCACCTCATTCAAGATCCGACCGAACGTCCCCGTCCGCAACACGGAATGGCGGGGTATCGTAACTTCCTGCTCCGAGCCAGTTGCCTTTCGCGTCAAACGCACGTGGCTGGCAGTCTGCCGCGAAACGTGGTAACCGTAGGCCCCGAGTTTTCGGGCTAACTCCGCACCGCTGACGTTAAGGGGAATTCGAGGCATCGCAGCTCAAGTACCAATGACTTCCTCACGCACGAAATGCAATCGAATGATCCGCGGCCGGGCGGCTTCGTCGAAATGGCAAACGACGGCGTCTCGAACCATCCCCCGAAGTTCGTCCAGGGTGTCCGCTTCCGTAAATATCGGCGCGGTAAGGGCCTTGGCCTCGTAGCCGCCATCCGGCGACTCTTCAACCAGGAAAATGATCTCGTTCATGCCTCAGGGCTCCTTTCGCAGCCGCAGCCAGTCACTATGGAAGACGCCCGGCTTGTCAATCCGCTGATAGGTGTGGGCGCCGAAATAATCGCGCTGCGCCTGGAGCAGATTGGCCGGCAGCCGGGCGCTGCGATAGCCGTCGTAATAGGCCAACGCCGTGGAGAAGGCCGGCGTGGGGATGCCCAACCGGACGGCCGTGGCAATCACGTTCCGCCAGGCGTCCTGGGCCTTGGCCGTGGCCTCCTTGAAGTAGGGCGCCAAGAGCAGGTTCTCCAGCTTGGGATCGGCGTCGAAGGCCTCCTTGATCCGCTCCAGGAAGACCGCGCGGATGATGCAGCCGCCGCGCCACAGCAGGGCGATGGGGCCGAAATCGAGCGGCCACTTGTACTCCACGGCCGCCGCCTGCATCTGCACGTAGCCCTGGGCGTAGCTCACGATCTTCGAGGCGTACAGGGCCTGGCGGACCTGCTCGATGAACTCCGTGCGGTCGCCCTCGTACTTGCCCGAAGGACCGGCCAGCTTCGACGCTGCGCGGAGCCGGGCGTCGCGGAGGGCCGAGAGACAGCGGGCGTAAACGGCCTCGGTCACCAACGTGCTGGGCACGCCCAGGTCGAGCGCCAACTGGCTCATCCACTTGCCCGTGCCCTTGGCCCCGGCCGCGTCCATGATGGTGTCGACCAGGTGCCCGCCGGTCTCGGGATCGCGAACGCTGAAGATGTCGCGGGTGATCTCGATGAGGTAACTGTCCAGGTCGCCGTGATTCCAGTCGTCGAAGACCTCGTAGAGCTCGTCGTTGCTCAGGCCCAGGGCATTCTTGAGGATCCAGTAGGCCTCGCAGATCAACTGCATGTCGCCGTACTCGATGCCGTTATGGACCATCTTCACGTAATGGCCGGCGCCGCGAGGGCCGACCCACTCGCAGCAGGGGATGTCGCGCTTGGGCCCGACCTTGGCCGAGATCGCCTGGAAGATCGGTTTGACCAGGGGCCAAGCCTTTTCGCTGCCGCCGGGCATGATGCTGGGGCCCTTCAGCGCGCCCTCTTCGCCGCCGGAAACGCCGGTGCCGATGAACAGCAGGCCCTTCGATTCGACGTACTGCGTGCGGCGTTCGGTGTCGTGGAAATAGGTGTTGCCGCCGTCGATGATCACGTCGCCGGGCGAGAGCAGCGGAATCAGGTGCTCGATGAACTCATCGACCGCCGGGCCGGCCTTGACCATCAGCATCACCTTGCGGGGCGCGGCCAGGCTGCCGACCAGTTGTTCCAGGCTGTGGCAGCCGCAGAAGCGTTTGCCCTTGGCCCGGCCGTTGATGAACTCATCGACCTTGCTCACGGTGCGGTTGAAGACGGCGACGGAGTAGCCGCGGCTCTCGATATTGAGGGCCAGGTTCTCGCCCATCACCGCCAGGCCGATAAGACCAAAATCACAGTTGGCTGGCATCGTAGTAAACTCCTAGATGAAGAAAAATCCGAAATCCGAATGTCGAAATCCGAAACAAATCCTAAGAACCAAAATCATAATGACCGAAGCTCCGTTTGAACTTTTAGCTCTTGCTATTTGTTATTCGTTTTTTGTTTCGGATTTCGAGATTCGGATTTCCTTGGTCACTTGATCTTCCAGGGCGGAAGTTCCGGCAGGTAGCGATCGAATTCGGCGAGCAATTCCCCTTGGTACTTGCCCGCGAACGTGCCGTCGAAAAATCGCTGCAAGCCCTCGTTCAGGAGCCGCTTCCAACTGCCCTCTTCCGCGCCGGGATTGATGGGGAAGAAGAGGGCCCCGTTGGCCGCGGCCGCCTTGTAATCGCCCAGGGCGTCGCCAATCATCAGGGTATGGCAGGGCGGATACTGCCTGGCAGGTTGCAGGCATTCTTTCTTCGTGCCGATCTCCTGGCCGCAGATGGCCACGACATACTTGGCCAGGTCGTGTTCGTCCCATTCCCGCTGCAAGGCCTCGTGCGGCGTGGCCGAGACGACCAGCACGTCGGCCTGCGCAACCATCTTCTCCAGGCAAGGACGGACGGAAGGGAACGGCGGCACGTTGTGGACGATCTCCTCGACCGAGCGGTTCACGGCCTTCGACCATTCCAGGAGGTGTTTCAGGTCCGGGTCGCCCGTCTCCATCACGGCCTTTTCCAGCGACGGATTCCCCGGCTTGGGCTCAGCGGCAACCCAATCGCGGACGGACTGCGGGACGGTAATTTTCACCCCCCTGGCAACAACCTCCGGCCGGGCCGCCGTCAATTCCAGGTGTTCGATCAGGGCCGGAAAGCGGTTGGTGCCCCGGCTTTTCGAGTACAAATTGACGAAATCCCATGCCTCGCGGGCGTATTTGCTTACGCCCGCCAGCCCGAAATACTTGATGACGTTGGGGGCGAAGCATTCCTTGTGCTTCACTTCCATGGTGTCGAAGACGCAACCATCGGAGTCGATCCCGACCAGAAAGGGGTGTTTGGAAACGAGGTCGATCATGACGGTAGGTTCGCTCTGGAAGCCAATCCCTGCGAAAAAATGGAATTACGATTGTAATATGAGGCCGGGCGGGTGGCAATGAGGGGCGAGAGGGCCGTTTTGGCTTGTGTGCCGATAGGATATCCAACCGCCTACGTGCCGGAGACCCGGAGACCGAATTTGTCTCGACACGGCACGCCGCGAGAATGTACAATGTAATGGCAACGTCCATACGCACGTTCCAAAGGAAATGGTCGCATGAGCAGCAAATCGAGCCCCAGAGCTTCACTCAAGGAAAGTAAAGTTCAGCTTCGGCTGCGGCCAGCACAGAAGGACCTCATCGCCCGGGCGGCGCAGCTCAAACAAACCACGCTGACCAGTTTCATGGTTGAACATGCCTATAGCGCCGCCCAGGAAGTGCTTGCGGATCAGGTACATTTTTCGCTGTCGCCGGAGCGTTGGGAGGAGTTTTGCGCGGCGCTTGACGCACCGCCCAAAGTCATCCCGGCCTTGCGCAAACTCTTGAAGAAACCCAGCGTGTTTGATGATGGCGCAACTCGTTCATGAACCGGTCGCGCTGGAAAAAAGCCACGACCTTTCTGCCTTCGATTGCGGCGTCCAGCGGTTGAACGATTATCTGCGCAAATACGCGTTGACCAACCATCAGAACCGGTCTGCGCGGACGTACGTCGCCATGCGCAGCGAACGAGTTGTCGGTTACTATACCTTAGCGTCGGGCTCCGTGGGCCGTGAGGAAGCGCCGCCGCGCGTGGCACACGGTCTGGGCCGCTATCCCGTGCCGGTCATTCTGCTTGCGCGACTGGCCGTCGACAACAGCGAACAGGGCCGTGGCCTTGGCGCTGGGCTTGTCAAGGACGCAATTTTGCGGGCCGCTCAGGCAGCCGACATTATCGGCGTCCGCGCCTTCTCACGCACGCCAAAGACGAAGCCGCGAAGACCTTCTATAGACATTTCGGCTTTGAATCGTCGCCCGTGAACGAACTGCATTTATTCTTGCTGATGAAGGACATCCAGAAGACGCTCAAGGGATAAACACGGCATCATCGCTGCGCAAAGACGCCCGTCTCGCTCGCATTCGCGCCGCCTCATTCCAGAACGCCTCATCAAATACGCCTCCCTGAAAAGCGTCTTCAATAGCATCTAAGCACCCTCATCGTCGCGCCCCTCCCGGCCGCGATTTCCCTTGCCGCTTGAATTCGGCAAGCAGGAAACTGATCCCCTGACAGTAGTTGCGGACCGCCTGGGCGTAGTCGCCGGTCTGATTACCGGCGGCGGCGCGATCGATCAGGATGTTGAGCGCTCCGGTATCGACCGCCAGATCGGCCTGCGCGGCGGCCTCGCGGAGCTCCCGCAAGGTCTCGGCCAGGTGCCGAACGAACTCCGGCGAGGGCGAGCAAACGACCGCCGTATAGGGGCCGCGGCCGTAGCGCTGCCCGTTCAGCACCGGCCCCTTTTGCTCGCCGCCTTGACGATAGATCATGGCCCCGACCCCCAGCACCGCCGTGGCCACAAGAAAGCGCTGCCGGAATGAACTGCTGCATGATCAGGAACCCCAGGCCGGCCAGGCCCACGACTCCCATGGCAATCCAAAGCGTGGAGGGCACCGGCCGCAGGTTGGCACGGGAACGGGGCATGTCGCCGCTCGCCTGCGACCAACCCTGCCCCACGGCCTTGGCGATGATCACGGTGATATTGTCCGGTCCGCCGCGGAGGTTCGCCAGATCGACCAGCGCCTGCACGGCCTCGGCCGGCGGCATGCTGCCGAGAATCATGCCCAACTCCGCATCGTGTACCGGGCCGGAAAGGCCGTCGCTGCACATCAGGAAGGTGTCGCCCGTAACCACCGGATGCGGACCTTCCAGATCGACCTGGACCTTGGGGTTAGGGCCCAGCGAACGGGTAATCACGTTCTTCTGCACATAGTCGGGCACCTCCTGCCCTGCCGCGCGGATTTCCCAGACCAGGCTGTGGTCGAACGTCAACTGTTCGAGGCGATTGCCGCGGAGTCGATAGGCCCGGCTGTCGCCCACGTGGGCCACCAAGGCCCCATAGGGCAGCAAGACCAGGGCGGTCGTGGTCGTCCCCATCCCCCGGAAATCAATCGCCTGGCCGCGGTTGTTGATCTGTGCGTTGGCTTCTTCCAGGGCTGCCAAGACCGCTTCCGCTGGCGTGTTGTCCATCAACTTGTGATAGACCAGCGGCACGGTATCGGTGGAGATCTTGCTGGCCAACTCGCCCGCGGCGTGGGCCCCCATGCCGTCGGCCA
Source organism: uncultured Planctomycetia bacterium (assembly GCA_963824275.1). GTDB lineage: Bacteria > Planctomycetota > Planctomycetia > Pirellulales > Thermoguttaceae > JANXQG01. Next base: position 310,808 of record CAWGOT010000001.1, read on the forward strand.
CCACGAACAGATCCCCGCGCTGCTGCCATAAACTCGGGCTGGCGGCCGGCATCACGGCCAGCGAGTCCTGGTTGTTCGACCGCCGCAAGCCAACGTCGCTCAACGCGGCATACTCCAGCCGGGCCGCGACGCTGTCGGATTGTGGCTCCGGCGAATGCCCTGATTGTGACATGGATGTGCCGATCGTGAAGGCCGCAGCCCAGAACTTGGATTTAACTATATGTTAACGCGGGCCGAGAATGCCTGCCAGGGGAAGGAGGGCAATCCAAGGGCCAAATTGACCTGGAATCATCGGCCGCCGGGCGTTATACTCCCGCCCTCGTCGCATTTCTTCATTTGCCCCCCCATCAAGGGATCTGGTGCCAGGCCAGGACATGTTTGCCATGGGTCGAAGCTGGTCGACAACGCGAGCCGCTCGGTCATGGGTCGTTGCCGCGGCCATCTTTAGTCTGGCCGGCAGCGGGTGCGTGGAACGGCGCATGATCATCCGCACCAATCCGCCGGGGGCAATGTGCCTACGTGGACGACAACGAGGTCGGCCTCACTCCGGTGTCGATTTCGACCATCTACTACGGCAACCGCAAGATCCGGCTAGTCAAAGACGGCTGTGAAACGCGGGAGTTCCTCCAGTATGTGCCACCGCCCTGGTATGAGATTCCGCCCTTGGATTTCTTTTCAGAGAACATGATCCCCGGCAAGATTCGCGACGAGCGGACCTATGACTTTGAACTTCGTCCGCAAGGCGTGGTCCCGCAAGAGGATCTGCTCACGCGGGCCGAAGACCTGCGTCGCGGCACGCAGGCATCGACGGGGATTCCCAGTTATCGGATCAACCCGGCGTCGCCGGGCCAGAACTATGGTCCGGCCCCCGGAATGCCTGGCGGACCGCCAATTGGCGGACAGCCCTATTATCAGCTTCCGCCGGCGGCCACGCAGTACCCGGCCCCCGGGTCGGCCCCACCGGCGGGGCCGATGACGTACAACCCCCCGCCCGGCGCCTGGCCGGCCGCGCCCCCGGCGGGCGGCCCCGTCTACGCCCCGCCGCCTTCGATGCCGGCTGGATCAAGCGGCTTCGGTTCCCTGCCGACTTACCCGCTGCCTTAGTGGTCCGTTTCAGAAATAACTTCGGGGATACGTTCGTAGGGTGGGACGATGAACGTCCCACCCTACGGCTAAATCCGCGCAACCCTGTCAATCAAACGTCAAACGGAGTTCTCCCTGCTCCCAGCTCGCGGCTCCCTGCTCCCGCGCGTCCGTTATGCCGTATCGTTCCATGAGCAGATTGAAGATTCGATGCATGATGTGCCGGACCGAATCCGCGGCAAGGTGGACGATTTGGCCGATTTCGTTGTAGGTGTGTCCCGCGAAGCGCAGATCGACGATTTGCCGGTATTTTTCCGGCGCCCTGGCCACCTGATGATCCCAATATTCCTTGCAAACCGCGAGCTCGGTCAACGTCGGCTTCTTGTCCGGCAACTGCGATCCGCCGCCGGGTAATTTCTCCAAGGGCACTTCGCGGCTGGCGTCGCGCTTCTGTGCGCTAGACCGCCGCCGCTCCCGAACCACCTTGTTGCGGGACATCGTGAGGAGCAGCCCCGCCAGTTTCTCCGGCGTGTCGAAGTCATACTCGTCGAGCCTCCGGAAGAACGACAAGAACACCATTTGCGAGAAGTCGGCGGAGTCCAAAGCCGAGGGCCGCGGTTGCCGGTCCAGCCACTCCCGCACGGAGTCGCGGACCATGTCCTCATATTCGGCAACGAGCTCCCGCGCGGCGTCCTCCGAGCCTTCACGAAGGCGTTGCACGAGAGCCTTGAATTCCTCCCTCGAATAGGCCATTTGTCGTCCCTCCACTACGATTTGGACCAATGCAGCACGAACGCAAGCTCCTTTTTACCACGCCGGGGTTAGCTTGTAAAGTGTCAAGTCCGAAAAAGCTGCTGCGCGAACCGCAAAACGTATTGCGATGCCCGAGGCTCCGGCCGCAAAACGGACTGCAATGCCCCTGGCTCGCCCAGGGGTGCTTACGCTCGTCGCTACACTCGCAGGCGGCGGCCCTGCCTCGGGCCGCAAAGCGCATTGCAATGCCCCTGGCTCGCCCAGGGGTGCTTACGCCCGTCGCTACATCAGCAGGCGGCCCCCTGCCGCTTTTCCGCGTTCCCCGGCGGCGTAGCCGCTTGGGAACGCGGAAAAGAAAAAAGAAAGGCCCCGGTTGGGGGCGGTAGGTAGCTCGGAACGTGATGCTCCATCGGGCAAGCCGATGGCATCTATTCCGCACGCCCGCAGAAATGCGCCGTTGGAGTCCCGGCTTTAGCCGGAATCCTCCCGGAAACACCGCCTAAAGGCGGGACTCCAACTGGGCAGTCTGCGCTCGGTGCCCGCCCCTGTCATCCGGCCAGCCGAAGAAATTTTGCGATTTTCTTGGGTGCAGAGTCCGGTTGGCCTCTAAAAAGCGATTTTACCTTTAGGGAGAGCGCGTCTCAATTTCCGCGCTGTGGATCAAATTTCAAATTAAGCGGGTTCTTTATGCCAAATCCCGGTAAAGTACCGCTCGACGACTGCTCGCGATGCGTGGGCGGCTTCTGCATCTACCGCGCCAAGGCCCAAATCCTCCGCCTGGATGGCAATCCCCAACCGAGGAGGGGTTCCGTAAAGGCATTGAAACGGCTGACCGAGGAAGAGGTGCTGGCTCTGGTCGCGAAAATCGGGCCCGCCGCCGCCCAAGACCTGGCCTGCGACGTGGTGCAGGGGCGGACCTGCCCGCATCTGCCGCAATATAACCCGGTGACCCGCGAGCTTTTTTGCGATGGCGTCTTCGTGCGCCGCTTCGCGGCCCAGGCAAAAAAACAGAGCGATATCATTAAAATGTTCCATGAACTCGGTTGGCCCCGCTGGATCGAAGACCCGCACGGCGACCGCGACAAGCCCGGCTTTGAGCGCAATCTGCACGGTGAGGTCGGTAAGCTGAATTCCTGCCAGGAGACCCGGATGATCCGTTACTCCTGCCTGGGCAAGGATCGCATCGTTTTCTGGAACTTCATTGGCTAAGTGGTCCGTTTCAGAAATGACGTCAGCGATAGGTCCGTAGGGTGGGACCAGCGAGCTTGCGAGTGCCGGCCCACCAACACCGGCGATTGGTGGGCCGGCGCTTGCAAGCTCGCTGGTCCCACCCGTCCCACCCTACGGCTAAATCCGCGCAACCCTGACATCATTTCTGAAACGGACTACTAAGGCCGGGCAATTCATTAACCGTCGCAGCGTTGCCTTTCGCTACGGCTTGCGAATAGTCGTGGATCGCCTCGGGCGACTGCGCCGCGAGGTCGAAAACGTACAAGGTATAGCCTAGGACCGCCGCTGGCTTCAGCCGGCGGAAGGGCGCATAGCAATAGTCCTCGGCAGGCCAAGACCACGTTGGGCCCGCGGAGAAGAAGTACTTCCTGCCCCAGAGGAGATTCGCGCTCACGACCACGTACCGCTGCCGCGGGACCGCATCCGCCAAGGGCCGGAAACGGATGCCGTAAATCGCGGGGTCCACTGTGCCGAAATAGGCCAGGTCCACGGATCCAATCCCCTCGCGGCTCATGTACTCGCGCAGAGTGATAAGGTCCTGGCCCCAATCGAGGTTCGAATCGAGCAGATACTCGTGGCCACGGCTTGGGCCGCCGCTGACCGTGTTGAAGTAGGCCAGGTAATGCGGCCAGATGAGCAGGTCGGCCGTCAATAGCCACGCCAACGCCAGCGCCACGCTGCCGCGCAAGACCGGCACGCGGCGGGGACACCGCCATAACGCCGAGGTCGTCAGGCGTCCGATCCACACCGCGGCAATGGGCAGCAGAAACAACAGGTACCGCACGCCGATGTTCTTATGCCCCACCAGCGAGAAAAAAACGAAGAATGCTATCGCTACCGCGAGCATCGGAACCTCGCGAAGCAGGAACCGCTGGCGAAAAAAGACCGCCGCCGCCGCAAGCAAGAGGATCGGCTCGGGCGTCTTGACCAAGAGCCCGACCAGGTAGTAGTTCCAGAATCCGGTCTGGTTGGTCGTGCCCAGCAAGTAGGCCTCGTAGCCGCTTTGGTTGACCTGCGCGTCCAAGGCGGCGAGAAAAGGATACGGCAGCGGCGCCGGAACCCAGCCGGGCAGCCAATCGCGAACCGCGCAAAATGCGTGGCTCTGGAAATCGCAGTTGCCCAGCAAGGTCAGCGTGCCGTCGTACCCGTAGCCGATGTTGATCGTCAGCTCCGCGATCAAAAAGGCGGCCGTTCCCCAGCCGAGCGTCTTACGCCCCAATGCCAGCGGCTCGTCTTCAACGCCCCATTTCCTCCACTGAAAGAACGCGGTCGCGAAAGCCGCGAGAGGCAGAAAAATGAAGAGCATGATCCCGCTGAACTTGCAGAGCGACGCCGCGCCGACGGCGATCCCCAGCATGATCGCCGGCGGCCAACCCGGCTTGCTGAGCAAGGCATCGAACGCCAAGAGCGAACCGATGACCGCTGCGGCCAGATAGACGTCGGAACGTCGCTAGGCCGCCGTGTGCGAGCATGTCCGGCGAAAACGAAACGACGACGGCCGAGATTAGCGCTCCCGCCGGACCGTAAAGACTACGGGAGAACATCCAGGTCAGTACGCTGGTCAGCGCCAGCGCAAGCATCGTGACGAGCCGGGCGAGCAGGAAATACTCGTGATAGTGGGCGCGGTTGTCGGCCGCGAACTGGAAACCGTCCGGCCAGTCCGTGGGCCTTGCCGCCTCGATCGGATCGAGCCGTGCCGAGGTGAATACGACTACCGGCAACGCCGCCAGCATGCTCGGCAGCGGCGCCGTCGCGGACCCCGCATTAAAGAGACCGTCCCGCCAGACTCGGATTCCCATCGGCAGGTGGGCCAATTCGTCCACCGTCACCGAGTTCCGGACGGCGGAGGAACCGGCCAAGCCGAGGCTGACGCCGAGTACGATAAGCAGCAACGGCCATCGCCACAGAAAAACGGCACGCGCTTCCGACCTGCTCGGTTGCGGCAATTCATCGCATGGGGCAGCCCCTTCGCGGGAGGATCGAACCAGGGAATTCTTAGCGGGTCGCATCAACGGTCTCCTTTCTGGCTCTAGGTCGTATACCGCGCGTTCATTCTCCGCATCGTGAGGTTCCTGTCAATCAGGTTCCATACATAGTTCTCGGCGCTCTTCTGCCCGCTCGCTACTCCGTACTTTGTACTCCCTTCTCCCCGATCCAGGACCCCCGCTCCGCGCCCCGGGCCACACTCCCCGCTCTCCAACTCCTTATGTAGTAAGAAGAAGCGACTTCCAGAGAACTCTGTACGAACTCTGTATGAACTCTTTATGGAATTTGCTTGACGAAGATTCCAGAATCGCGATAATCTCAGAAAGTGTCGCGTTTAACCCGGCTGAGAGACTCCGAACAATTCCAACCAGCACGAGAATAAGCAATTCTCCCCGCTCCCGAGAACTCTCTGTGGAATTTGCTTGACGAGAATTCCAAAATCCCGGTAATCTCAGAAAGTGCGGCGTGCAGATCGGCCGAAAGGCAGCGGACCATGGCATCCATCAAGATCGCGATAAGCGGGACGGTTCTTCGCCACATAGCGCGGCGCGTGTTCGGCGCGCTCCCCCGCGGTTACGACGCGCTGCGAATCGTTCTCGGTTTCCTGCTTCTAGCAGCCGCCGCGCTGAAGGGCCATCAACTGGCTACGGAACCCCGACCCGGAATCGGCCTGTTGGAATCGCGTTGGTTCTTGATTGCGGTCGTCGAGTTCGAGTTGTTTTCGGACTGTGGCTCTTATCCGGCTTGTTGCCCCGACCAACGTCCTGTTTGGCGATTGGCTGTTTCTCGCTATTTGCGTGCGTCTCGCTTTACAAGGCGATCTCAGGCGACGCAACATGCGGTTGCTTCGGGCGCGTGCCGGTCAACCCGTGGTACACGGCGTTAATTGACGCGTGCATGACACTTTCGTTCTTGCGGTGGCGTCCAAAGAGGGGAGGCTCGATTGTCAGCAAGAGTATTTTCCGCCAGCCGCTCGTGCGCGGGCTCGGGGTGCTGGCCACTGGCCTCATAGTCGGCCTTCCCGCCGGGTCTGCGATGGCGACCTGTGTCCGAACGAGCGTCTCCGAAGTTGGCGAGATCATCGCCGACGGCAAGGTCGTAGTGCTTGAGCCGGAAAGGTGGGTCGGGAGGCGTTTCCCCCTTTTGGACTACATCGACATCGCGGACAGGCTCAAGGAGGGCAAGTGGGTCGTGGTGTTGTACCGCCGCGATTGCCCGAAATGCCATCAGGCCATCACCGACCTATCGCGTGCGGCATTACACGGGATGGGTGGTGTGCGAATAGCTCTGGTCGAGGTGCCGCCGTACTCCGAAGGGAAAACTGGAGTGGTTCCGACGGTGCTTGATTTCGCTTCGGGTTACCTTAGCGGCGTGCGAGAGTGGTTTATCACCACGCCGACGGAGGTATACTTGGAAAGCGGAGTAGTTATTAAAGTAACTACCGGAACCGAACAGACGGCGCGAGTCGCGAATTCCAAAACGGCCACAGCCGGAACTTGAATGTCCATTTAGCGCGGCGAGGACGAGAAGCCATGAGATCGATTCCTAGGAGAATTGGGACCACGCCGGCCCAGGCTCAAGTTGCGTCTTGTGCGACGGTACTACCCCGCTTTATGCCGAGCTACCTCAAGCAATTCGTGCCGCAATTCGGGCACCAGTGCGCCGGCGCCAAGTCGCGGTCGACGCGCAAATCAACGTTGAAGCGAGTCGTAGTTGGCTTTGTCGATGCGGGTTTCCTAATCATGATGTTGGTTGTGACGGGCTGCGACGGCAAAAACACATCGAGCCGAGGCGAGGACGTTCCGATCCTCGTAGTTTCGCCGGAGGAACTCGATTTCGGCTCCGTGTTTGCTAGGGACCAGTTCCCGTGGAAGCTACATATCAAGAACCCCGGTTCTCAGACGGTTGAGGTGATCGATCTTAGGCCTTCCTGCGGCTGCACAAAGGTTACACCAACATCGCTGACCATTTCGCCAGGCGAGACTCGCGAGGTGCAATTGACATTGGACCTTACGAAGGTTCGAGCCGAACGTGCTGAGCCGCAGCGCCTAATTTTGGCGTTCAAATCACGCCGGTGATCGAGGACCGTGCTGCTGCTCCAGTCGTTTGGACTCTCAAGGGACGGGTTCATTCGTTTCTTGACATTTCGCCGCCGACGGTTCGCTTTGATGACGAGTTGACTGAAGGCTGCGCATTTCCTGAAAAGAAGGTTCTGATAAGCAGTTCGATTCCACTAGATTCACTGGAAGCAGAGTGCGACTTCAAGTTTGCCACGCTAGAATGCGCCAGAGAAGCGCCTCGGAATATGAGCTTTCGATCCGCCCCAGCCCGACGCTGACGGCGGCGGTGCCGTTTGAGTTCTCCGTGTCGCTCCTTCCGAAGCTGTCCTCTAACGAGGTTCTACGGGTCAGCGTGCCCGTTACCGGCAGGGTATGGGAGGAAGTCGAAGCGATCCCCGACCACTTGAACCTGGGCAAGGGAAAGCTGGGCGGAACTCTTGCGCAGGTCGTCGAATTGAAATCTCGGGTCTCCCGGCCTTTTACGTTAGAGTCCGTTGTTTCGGAATCTCCCGGGACCCAGGTAAGCCCACGAGGTGCGGCTGCTGGTCCCTTAGTTTTAGATGTAAGGCAAGCCGTTTTGGCCCCCGGTCACCAGGACTCCAAGATTAAGCTGTCACTGCGCATAGAAGGCAAGGCTCCTTTTGAGGTCACCCTGCCAATTTATTACTACGGATTAGAATTAAACTAGCCGAGAGGACAGGATTCGATGGGTTCCATAGCCCACAAGCTGACGCACCACCTTCCATCCCGCGAGCATAGCTTTGTTGGTAAATGTCGCGACAATTGGTCTTGGTTCGGCAAACGCGGCGGTCACTAGTGCGGATCAGGTGCTCTCAGCATGGCGGGAGCGAGAAACCCGGGTTAGTTCCTTCCGATTCAGGTGCAAGCAAAACGAGACGATTGTCAAAGGAGGAATGCAAGCGCTGGCATCTTTGAGCCAGCTCCCAGCGGGTACGTTGTTTCCGCCGAAGGACGTTGAACTCCAGCGAGAATTTGTCTACCTATTGCAGCGCGAGAAGATTTCTCATTCCAGCAAGGGGAACACTTGGTCTCCCGCAACGAATACTAGCGCCTCGGAGGACTCGGCCTGGGCGTATAACGGCAAGTATTCCACGTCGCTCATTCCTGGTCTCGCGCCGGTGCGTGCCATTGCAACGGTATCAGACGGGCCCGCAGATCGAGATTTTATGGCAGAGGTTACCTTCATTCCTCCGCTGTTACTTTTCCGCCCCTTCCAGTTTCTTGGCGATGTCCACAAAAAGAATATCAGCAGCGTTACGCTGCGAAATTGCCGCGGAGTTCCGAACGTAAAAGGGATAATGACGCTTGCTTTCACTTCGGGCTCCAACGGTGATTCGATTTCCTACGTGGCCGTTGATCCCGAACGTGAATGTGTGCCGGTTAGCTACATTTTACAAGACGAAGGTAAGGTCACTTTCGTTCTGTCGATCGAGTATCGTCAAGATGACAAGCAGCGATGGGTTCCAAAGAGTTGGCAGTGGGATGATTTGGATTTCGCCGGGAAGCTGCAAAGCACGTCCCATGTCGATGTCTAGAGTGCAGCATTAATCAACCTATCGCGGACAAAGAGTTCGAGATTGTTTTACCCAGCGGAACGTGGGTCAACGAATCGAGTAAAGAAGGCGGGAGAGTTTATTTTGTTCTTGATGACGGGACAAAACGTTATGTTTCTCCTGCCGAGGCCAATATTGCAAATTATGATAAGATAATGCATCCGAGTGTCTGGGTCCCCTTGCGACGTTGGTTAGTTTACGGCACCTCGGTTGCGTTACTAGTCCTCGTCGTACTCGTCATCTTAAGACGTATTAAGAGCAAGCGCGTATGAAAATGTATTCTCGTGCGGCCGGACGCACGTTGTTGTTTCGGTTTTCGTCCGTTTTCCTAAGCTAAGGAGTGTTACGATGATGCGAAGACTTCCTGTTTGCATGAGTGTCGCGGTTGCGTTGTGCGCGAGCCTCTACTATGTCTGTGGACTGCGCCGCGAGCTTTCTCCCGAGTGTCCAAACGGCTGTGTGAGGATTTCCGAGATGTGTCCTGGAACTCCGGACGAGCATGGCAAGTCCTGCTTCAGGTACAAACTTCCGAATCAAAAGGGCGACGACCCGGGGTACACCGAAGGCGTTTCCTTGGGGCCGTTAAACGGCATCGACGCCAGGGGGGACCAAGTGCCCGGGCCCGAAAGGTTCCCGGTGGCGTGCGTTCTCTTCACGAAATGCGCACCCCTGCACATGCCCCCAGAAGTGCGCCTATCCATGTGCGGGGCGGTGTGGTGACGATGCATCTGCCGTGAGGACTACGCCCACTGATCTTGCCAGGGAGTGCGTCAATCGCGCGAAGCCTTGACAAGCCCCTGTTTTCGGGTGCGGGCTTGTTGGAGGCGCGCGTCGCACTGGCAGTTGCGTTGGCCGCAGTTGCTGGGTTTTCTGGCAATCGCGATCGTTCACTGCGGTCTTGTTGCCTCGCTGCCTGGCGAGACAGCCCCACGCTGGACGAGGTCGGCCACCTTTCTGCCGGCCTCAGCCACTGGCGGTTCGCACGGTTCGAGTTGTACGCGGTCAACCCACCGCTTGTGCGATCGATCGCAGCCATTCCGCTGGCGGTTGGCGGGGTTGATATGCCGTGGAGAAGGCTCGATTTCAGCCCCAATTCGCGTAGTGAGTGCTACGTCGGGGAGGATTTCGTAAAAGCTGACGCGAGGAGAGCCGTGCTCTGGTTGACCGTCGCCCGTTGGTTTTGTCTTTCCTTCACACTTTTGGGCAGCTATATATGTTTTCGCTGGGCCAGCGAGTTGTTCGGATGTGCGGCGGGATTTGTCGCGTTGACGCTATGGTGCTTTTCACCCACGGTTCTGGCCTATGGACACCTTATCACACCCGACGCGGGCGCCGCGGCCACCGGCGTATCGGCCGCGTACGGGCTCTGGCGGTGGCTCGAGACGCCAACCTGGGGACGGGCGTTTGGGGCCGGATTGCTGCTTGGCCTAGCCGAATTGACCAAGACAACCTGGATGGCGCTGTTCCCACTCTGGGTCGCGGTTTGGATCGTTTGGCGGCGCGTGGAGCGGAAGAAGCGCTCACCCCCGGCCCCTCTTCCGGAGGGAGACGGGAGCATGGTCTCGCGCTTCCGCCGATCTCCCAAAGTCCAACGGAAGTCCGATGCGCCGCGAGGCTCTGCAAATCATTTCGATTATTGGAGTCGCGGTCTGGATGATCAATCTCGGTTACGGCTTCGAGGGTTCGTTACAACCATTGGGCGAATATCAATTCGTAAGTCGAACTCTGCGGGGGCCAGACGAAAGCGCGGAGGACCTAACGCACGAGGTCGGCAACCGTTTCGCGGCATCTCGGCTCGGATCGATTCCGATGCCGCTGCCGATGAATTATTTGGTCGGCATAGATCTGCAAAAACGCGACTTTGAAGAGAAGATGTGGTCGTACCTTAACGGCGAGTGGCGGTTTGGCGGCTGGTGGTATTATTACCTCTACGCACTGGCGATCAAGGAACCGCTGGGGACTTGGCTGCTGGTGGCGTTGGCCGTTGGGGTCACGGTGTCGGACATGCGCAAGAGAAGGCCCGCACCGCCTTCCCCGCTCCCAGAAGGACACGGGAGCATCGCGTCTGCCGCTGGCTTCGTCCCGCAGATCGATGAGACCGTGTCCTCACACCTCGCCCCACCCCCGGAAGGAGATGGGAGCATGCTGTTGCCCCCGGCGCATCGCGCGAAGGGAGAAAAGAAGTGCTTTCCCGCCTCTTGGCGGGATGAACTGGTCCTGCTGGCGCCGGCGGTCGCAGTTCTCGTGCTGGTGAGTTCGCAGACCGGATTCAATCACCATGTCCGTTACGTCCTGCCGGCGATACCATTCCTTTTCATCTGGGCAAGCAAGGCCGCGCGATCACTTGAGTTGCGGCAATGGAAGATTGCGTCCGTCGCGGGCGCGGCGCTCACCTGGTCCGTCGTCAGCAGCCTCTCGGTCTTCCCTCACAGTCTTTCGTATTTCAACGAGTTGGCGGGCGGACCACTCGGCGGACACTATCACTTGGGCAACAGCAACACAGATTGGGGCCAGGACCTCTTCTACTTGAAGCAGTGGATCGACATGCACCCCGAGGCGCGGCCGCTGAAGCTCGCTTACGACATGCCTTTCGTCAATCCCAACACCGTGGGAATCGACGATATTGGCAAGCCGCCGGTCGATGGCCCCCAACCCGGCTGGCACGCCGTGAGCGTCAACCAAATCCATCGCCGGGAAGGGGACTATCTTTACTTCCTGCAGTTTCAGCCTGTTGGCATGGCGGGATACTCGATCTACATCTACCACATTACGCCGGAGGAGGCCGAACGCGTGCGACAGAAGTTGGGGCTGCCGCCGCTGGCGGAGATACGTAAAGATGGATGAAAAAACCACGCCCCTCGCAATTTCCTGCGCCGTTGCGCAAACGTCCGACGTGGTCGAACCGGCACAGAGGCCGATCCCTACAGATGCGGTGCGCTGCAGGAGACGCCCTCTGCAGCGCTCCTGTTCTGGTGCTGGAACGCCGGTACTGACGGTAATCGTGCCCGTTTACAACGAGGTTAGCACCGCCGTCGAGTTGCTCCATCGCGTCTTGGCCGCGCCTTATGCCAAACAAGTCATCGTTGTTGACGACGGCTCGACGGATGGGACGGCGGAAGTGCTTCTGGCTTGGCCCGACTGTTCTGCGGTCGAACTCGTGCGGCACGAGACGAACCGGGGCAAGGGCGCGGCCATTCGCACCGCCTTGCAACATGCGCGGGCAGTTTACCATCATTCAGGATGGCGATCTGGAATACGATCCGCAGGATTATCCGCGGCTGGTGCAGCCGCTTTTGTCGGGCGAGGCGCAGGTGGTTTACGGATCGAGATACTTTCCCAGAGCCGCGGAAGACCGCCTAGAGGCGGGGCTACGAGCGCCGTGCTGGACGCTGTTCCGTTCGGGCGTCGCCGCGATCAACCTGGTCGTGCGGCTTCTTTATGGAGCACGGCTTACCGACGAGGCGACCTGCTACAAGGCATTTCCGACGGAAGTGCTGCGGAACATGGACCTGGCGTGCGAGCGGTTTGAATTCTGCCCCGAGGTCACTGCCAAGGCGCTGCGGGTGGGACTCGAAATCACCGAAGTACCCATTTCCTATAACGCTCGGGACAGGCAATCCGGCAAGAAGATCCGCTGGACGGACGGCCTGGCGGCGATCCGCACGCTTTGGAAATGGCGGAAGTGGCGTCCTGTAGGAAATGCTTGCGACCTGCCACGCGACAGGTTAAAAACCTATCCTACAAGGCGCGAAATGGCCGTCACGTCCCGACTGGATGGAGGCCAAGCCATGGCTACAAACAAAGACATTGCTTTGGACCTCGTGCTCCCGGTCTACAACGAGGTTTCCGTGCTGAGGACCGCGGTCGATTCGGTGTCCGAGGCCATGATCGACGAGCCATACGCGTGGCGGATCATCGTGGCCGACAACGGCTCGACCGACGGGACCACCGCCCTGGCGGAAGAACTGTCGCGCACGAGCGCTCGCGTTCGATGTCTACACATCGAGGCCAAGGGGAGGGGCCGCGCATTGCGAAAAGCCTGGACCGAGACCGAGGCCGAGTTTTCGCTCTACATGGACGTCGATCTCTCGACCGACCTCGGCGCGATCCCCAAGGCAGTGCGTCTCCTGCGGGAGGGCGCGGAACATCGTCGCCGGTTCGCGGCTGAGCCGCGAATCCCGCACCACCCGCTCGCTCAGGCGCGAGATCCTCTCCCGCGGCTACAATCGATTGGTCCGCGCCGCGCTCGGGACCCGCAGTTTCAACGACGGCCAATGCGGCTTCAAGGGGATCTGCGTCAAGACGGTCCGCCCGCTGTTGGCGCTGGTGCGGAACCAAGATTGGTTTTTCGACACGGAGTTGCTCGTCCTGGCCGAATACGCCGGTTTGTCGGTCCGCTCTCTACCGGTGATCTGGGTCGACGATCCGAACAGCAAGGTAAATCTACCCGCGACGATATGGCAGGAGTTGCGAGGCGTCGTGCGGCTGTGGTGGACCGCCAGGCGGCTGGCGGACGACTGGAAAAGGGGCCCAAACGGCAGCGTCGCCGCGGCCGGCCCGGAGCAGGTCGGCAGGGCGTTTACGGTTTGAATGAACAATTGGGGGGACCGAATAGATATGGACGAGCGACCGCGCTGGAGTCCCGCCTTTAGGCGGAATTACTGCGGCAATTCCGCCTAAAGGCGGGACTCCAGCAGGCGTTTTGCGAAGTCCGCACCTAACGGAAGAGCCATAAATAACCGTACTCATCACGCTCCGCCGTGATGAAAGACCATCACGGCGGAGCGTGATGAGTACGTGTATGGAATAGCGGCCACCGCCCGTGGTACAATAGCAGAAGTCAGCCGGACGAGAACCACAATGCAGCCTGAAGCCCCAATCCGACAGCAGCGGCCGTCGCAAATAGCCCATTGCGATGCGGGCTGATCGCGTACTTCATGAGCACGGCGATCGTCCTGGGCGGCGTTGGCTTGGGCCTGACACTGCTTGCGCCTTGCAACCCGGAGCATTCGCCTCGCCGCGCCGTCGGCACCGGCGTTCCCTTCTGGGACGTTTTCAATGAATGGGACGGCCAATGGTACGTTCAGATCGCCCGCCACGGTTATTCGTACGATCCGGAGCGGATGTCGGCGGTGGCCTTTTTTCCGCTCTATCCGTTTCTGGGGCGAGTGTTGACGAAGGTAACCGGCCTGGACGAGTCGTTTTCGCTGCTGCTGGTTTCGCACGCGGCCCTGGTGGGCGTCTTCATCCTCCTGGGAATGTACGCGCAAGAGCGCTACCCGCAGTCACCCCGCGGGCTGGCGGTGTTTGTCGTCCTGGCGTTCGCACTTTATCCAGTGTTGTTCTTTGCCCGCATGGTCTACACCGAGTCGCTGTTCCTGCTGCTCTCGGTGCTGGCGCTCTACGCCATGGAGCGGAAGTGGTCCTTGGCGGTCATCGTGCCGGTGATCGCGCTGGCCACGGCCACCAGGCCGGTTGGCGTCGCGCTGGTGGCGCCGCTATTGCTGCACCTCTGGGCGGAGCGGACGTTCGGCCTGGCAGGCGGCCGGAAGGGCGCTGTGCCTGACGCCGCTGGCGCTGGCCGGACTCGGCCTTTATGCCGCGCTGCAGTGGACGTGGTTCGGCGAGCCGTTGGCGTTCGCCAAGACCCAGCAATACTGGCAAAGGCGGCCGCCCTTCTCCGCCGCCGACAAGGCGCTGGCCCTGGCCAGCCTGGAGCCGATCTGGGCTTCGTACGACAAGAGCGATCGTTACGGATATTGGCTCCGCGACGACGAGCCCGACAGCCCTGCGGTCAGCCTCCGCTTCGCCAACCCGATCTACTTCGTACTGGCGCTGGCGCTGATCACTAGCGGGGAACTGATGGGCTGGCTTTCGTTGAACGAGACCGTGTTCGGATTCGCGGTGCTGGCGATCCCCTATCTCGCCAACAGTTACGAGCAAGGCATGCAGAGCCAGGCGCGGTACTCCGCGGTCGCGTTTCCAATTTACCTGGTGATCGGGCAGATCCTCGTCCGCCTGCCCAGAGCCCTGGCGTTCGGGATTTTGGCGGCAAGCGGGGTGTTCCTCGGCGTGTACTCGGCGATGTTCGCCGCGGAGTATGTATTCATTTAGAGGCTTCGATCGGGAGAGGTTCCCATGATGCTCTATGCTTCGCGCGCTCGTAACCGGCACCAACCCGAAGCGTCAGCGAGGAACGTAAGTTGTGTCCTCGCTTACGCTTCGGGTTGGTTTGAATCGTGGCACTTCCGCCCGCGCAAGCTGCGCGACCCGCGTGCCGCAGGGCGATCGTCCGTTGTCCGCTTTCTCGCAATTATCGGGCTGGGCGCCGTTGTCATGACGCTGGCCGGGTGCGGCCAGGGCTCGAAAAGCCGGTTGAAGGACTTCAGCCCCGCGGGGACCTGGACGTTCAAGAATAGCCAGTTCGTGTTCGAGGAAGACGGCCACTTTCGCCGGGAAGTGCTTGGGCCGAACCCCGAGCAATATGCCTGGAAAGGCGAGTGGCGGCGGGAGGGCGACACGATCCGCGCCAAGTATACCGAAGCCAAGAACGACGTGGGGGAAGAGGTCGCCTTCGAAATTCGCGACGAGAACTTCATGCTGGCCCCCGATTGGGGGCTTTTTCAACGCGCCAAGAAGTAAACGGGAGGACGAGCGATGACCATGCCCAGACGCCGCCGAGCCGCATTCACCCTCGTGGAGTTGCTGGTGGTGATCGCGATCATCGGGATCTTGATCGGGCTTTTGATCCCGGCCGTGCAGTCAGCGAGGGAATCGGCACGCAGGGTCTCCTGCCAGAACAACCTGCACCAGATCGCGATTGCCACGCACCAGTTCTGCGGTGCGCAAGGGCATTATCCGCCGGGGCAATGCGGCATGCACATCGGCTGGCGGGCCCACACCAGGGGCTGGAGTTGGCTGGCGCAAATCCTCCCCTATTGCGAGGAAAACGAGATCTACCAGCAAGGCGGCATCCCCTTCAAGACCCTGGCCGCCAGCGGCGTCATGGACCGCCAGATCAAGACCTTTCTCTGCCCTAGCGATCCGACCAGCGCCGCCGGCCCTAAGACCGACGCGGGCCATTTCGAAGGGATCGCCGTCGGGCAGACCAACTACAAGGGCTGCAGCGGCGCGAATTGGGGCGCGGACGCCACGCAGCACACCTTGGACATCGGCACCGAGTTCCCCAATCCGGGCACGAACGGGTCGGCCGACGGAATGAACGACGGCGACGGCATTCTCTGGCGGTGTGAACGTCTTGTACCATCTCAACGAGAGAAACGTGACCGACGGCCTGAGCCATACCTTCCTGGCCGGCGAGGTCCTGCCGGCCAAGGACACCTGGACGTGCTGGCCTTATGCGAACGACGCCTACGCGACGTGCGCGATACCGCCCAACTTCACGTACCAAGATCCGAATTGGTGGCCCAACACGCATTCCTTCCGCAGCATGCATCCGGCGGGGCTGAATTTCAGCATGGCCGACGGCGCGATTCGCTTCGTCTCGGAGGACATCGACCTGACGCTCTACCGGGCGCTGGCCACCCGCGCCGGGGGGGAACTGGTGGGCGATTTTTGAGAGGCAAGTATAGCCGATCAGTCATCTTTCCACCGACGTGCGGTCGCGTGGGACGTTTACGCGAATTTTTTGAACTTATCCATGTGGGTGGTGGGGTATGGGTGAATCATTTGGTTTCAAAGTTTGAATACAGAATACAGAGCGAGCAGGGTTAATCCGGCCGAGGCCGCGTCGCCCCCCAAAAAACAACCGTAAAAAACGCCGCGAGTTTCCCGCCGCGTTCCAGTTTGTTTCAAAAGACGAGCGAAGGCCCTGGAAAATCCACCAACCGGCGTGACCGTTTTTTTAAACCCCGGCCCGAACGAGCCCCGGTAATTCAAGGAAAATCCTCCTCCATCGTGGGATTGGCCGGACGGCACCCAGCCTCGCTTGCGCTTCGGGCTCAAATCAATCGCCGCGATCCGGATTGAAGAACCTGCCGGGCAGCGGGTGCCCAGCAGGCTGAGTTCCCTACTTCCGCTTGAATAGCGGCCCGCCATACACGGCCGTGTCGCCCAGAATCTCCTCGATCCGCAGCAACTGGTTGTATTTTGCCATGCGATCGGTCCGCGAGGCGGAACCGGTCTTGATCTGGCCGGTTCGCATGGCCACCGCCAGGTCGGCGATCGTCGCGTCCTCGGTCTCGCCGCTGCGATGGCTGGTCACGCTCGTGTAGCCGTTGCGATGAGCCAACTCGATGGCCTCGATCGTCTCGGTCAACGTGCCGATCTGGTTGACCTTGATCAGGATGCTGTTGGCAATGCCCTCGTCGATGCCCCGCTGCAGACGCTTCGTGTTGGTGACGAAAAGGTCGTCGCCGACAAGCTGGATCTTGTGCGCCCAGCCGGTCGGACAAGAGCTTCCAGCCCTCCCAGTCGTCCTCGGCACAGCCGTCTTCGATCGAGCAGATGGGATACTTTTCGACCCACTTGGCATAGATCTCCACCAGCGCGGCGGAGTCGATGTCCTTGCCGTCGACGGAGTACCGCTTGGTTTCGGCGTTGTAGAACTCCGAAGCGGCCGGATCGAGGGCGATGAAGGCCTGCTTGCCCGCTTCGTAGCCGGCCTTGCCGATGGCCTCGACAATCACGTCGAGCGCCTCCTGGTTGCTCTTCAGGTCCGGCGCGAAGCCGCCCTCGTCGCCGACGTTCGTGGAGAGCTTCTTGCCGTGCAGGACCTTCTTGAGATTGTGAAACACCTCGCAGCCGCAACGGATGGCGTCGGTGAACGACTCGAAGCCCAAGGGCATGACCATGAACTCCTGCACGTCGACGTCGTTGTCGGCGTGCGAGCCGCCGTTGATGATGTTCATCATCGGGGCCGGCAGGAGGCGGGCGCCGACGCCGCCGAGATAGCGGAACAAGGGCTGGCCGGTGTGGGCGGCCGCGGCATGGGCCGCGGCCAGCGAAACGCCGAGGATCGCGTTGGCCCCCAACTTGCTTTTGTTCTCCGTGCCGTCCAGTTCGATCATCCGCCGGTCCAAGGCGGCCTGATCGAGGGCGTCGATGCCGGCCAATTCGTCGGCCAGAATCTCGTTGACGTTGTCGACCGCTTTCAGCACGCTCTTGCCCTGGTAAAGCGACTTGTCGCCGTCGCGCAGTTCCAGGGCCTCGTGAACGCCCGTGCTCGCGCCGCTGGGGACCGCCGCACGGCCGAAGGAACCGTCGGCCAACTCCACGTCAACCTCGATTGTGGGATTTCCACGGCTATCGAGAATCTGTCGGGCATGG
This sequence comes from uncultured Planctomycetia bacterium, assembly GCA_963824275.1. Lineage (GTDB taxonomy): Bacteria > Planctomycetota > Planctomycetia > Pirellulales > Thermoguttaceae > JANXQG01. The sequence goes on from CAWGOT010000001.1 coordinate 328,782, forward strand.
ATATCGAGAATTTCTGCATTCATGATGGCGCTCTCCTCAAACGAATTAGGGGTCTAAAAGCGAGTATTTTCCTCGATTCGCCAGCGATTGGCTAGCGGGGGAGGAGGAAAAAAGGATGAAGGATGAGGGATGAAGGATGAAGGATTAACCGAGTTGATTTACCCACCCTTCCTCCTTCCGCCATCGGCCTAAGTGGGGTATTATGGGGGGAGTGCATGGATTTGAATCATGAACGACAGCCAAAGTGGACAAAGAATGTCAACCAGGGCCGAGCCCCAGCCGCTGCCGGAAAATATCCGCAGCGTACAGCCGGGGGGTGGGGTTTGCTATCGGATCGAGCTTGCCTGGGGGCGCTGGCGGCGGTGGCGGTTGAAGCATTTTCGGCCCGGCTATGTGAAGAGAATGGCCCAACTGCGGCAGGGCGATTGCCAAGGTGCTCCGCACGAGGTCCTCGATCCGCGGGACCTGAAGTATTGTCGCAACGTTTGCAGTTGCTTTTGGGCTCCTGGCGATGACCCGTTCCGCTGGCGGAGATCCATTCCGCTGGCACCCTGGGGTGCGGCCGAGTTGCTCCTGATGGGCGGGCCCCTCTTGGTACTGATAATTCTCGACGTCGTTGTGCCACGGCCCTGGGCGTATCCTCCCCTGTCGGCGGCCGTGGTGCTGGGACTGATCGTCTACTTCTTCCGCAATCCGTTCCGCCAGGTTCCGCAGGGGGCGGGCCTCTTGGTTTCGCCGGCCGATGGCACGATTGCCGAAATTGCCCAGTTGCCGCATGACGATTTTCTAGGCGGTCCAGCCGTACGGATCGGTATCTTTTTATCGATTTTTAACGTACACTTAAACCGGTCGCCGGCAGCCGCGCGGGTGATCGCCTTGCGTTACACGCCGGGCGAGTTCCTCAACGCGCTGCGGCCGGAAAGCGCGTTGCGGAACGAGAACATGTGGATTGCGCTGGAAGAAGAGTCGCCGCCGCATCGGCGTCTGGTCGTGCGGCAGATTTCCGGCGCGATCGCCCGGCGGATCGTTTGCGACTTGCGGCCCGGCGAAGTGGTTCCGCGAGGGCATGTCTTCGGCATGATCAAGCTCGGCTCGCGGACGGAACTGATCGTGCCGGCGGAGGAAGGACTGGAAGTGAAGGTCTGCGTCGGGCAGAAGGTCAAGGCCGGGGAAACGGTCGTGGCGGAATACAAGGATAAGAACTTAGAACTTAGAACTTAGTGCTTAGAACGAAGCACTAAGATCTAAGGTCTACGAACTAACCACTAAGAACTAAGCACTACGAACCAACCCCTTCCCATGCGTCCCATCCGCACGTTTGCCATTCTGCCAACGATGTTCACCTTGGGGAACCTGGTGTGCGGGTTCTTTGCGATCGTGATCGCGTCGCGGGTGGGAACGCCGACGCCGGAAGGCCTCAAGGAAACGTTGGCCGTCGATGCCCACAACTGCATGCTGAGCGCCTGGCTGATTTTCCTGGCAATGATCTTCGATTGCCTTGACGGTTATATCGCAAGGCTTGCGAAATCGGCCAGCGAGTTCGGGGCCGAATTGGACAGTCTTTGCGACATGGTGGCCTTCGGCGTGGCCCCGGCATTTTTGCTCGTAAAGATGTGTCCCCAGTTCTCGTTTTTCCACAAGGAAGCGGCGTGGGTGATTGCGGCCTCCTATGCGGTTTGCGCATCGCTGCGGCTGGCGCGGTTCAACGTGGAGACCAGCGACGAGGACGATCACATGAGTTTTCGCGGCCTGCCCAGTCCGGCTGCCGCGGCGAGTGTGGCCGGGTTCGCGATCATGTTCCATACGCTCAGCAAAGTAGACACTCCAGGGACGTATGCGCAGCAGATCTCTGTCGGCCTGCAGCGGGTGCTGCCGTTTTTCGCCCTGCTGGCTGCCATGTTGATGGTCTCGCGGATTCCCTATCCCCACGTCGTCAACCAGGTTTTTCGTGGACAGAGGCCGTTGCGTCACCTGGTGGGCATTATCTTCAGTATTGTGGCGGTCATGGTCTTCCGGGACTATGCCGTGTCGATCGTTTGCGTGACTTTCGTCCTTTACGGACCCTTGCGGTATCTGTGGGAGAAGGTCGTGCAGCGCCAACATCAGGAAGAAAGTATATTCTGAGGAACCTATGTTCTCTGGAATTGTTGAAGCACTCGGAACCGTGAGTGAAATCCGCCCTGAGCCGCCCGGCTGCTGGTTGATGGTTCGCGAACCCAAGATTGCCGCGGAAACGGCGGTCGCCGATAGCATCTGCGTCAACGGCTGCTGCCTGACCGTGGTGGCGGTGGAAGGCGAGACCTTCGCCTTCCAGGCCGGGCCGGAGACGCTGGCCCGCACCAACCTGGGCGATTTGCAGCCGGGCAGTCCCGTGAACCTGGAACGGTCGCTGGCCGTCACAGCCGTCATGGGTGCCCTGGGGCGGCTGGGAGGGCACTTCGTCAGCGGCCACATCGACGGCGTCGGCACGCTCCTGGAGCGGATCGACTCGGGCGACTGGTCCACCTTCTGGTTCTCCGTGCCGAGGGCGCTGGCCCGCCAGATGGCCTCGAAGGGCTCGATCGCCGTGGACGGCGTGAGCCTGACGATTGTCGGCAGCGAGCCCGACCGTTTCAGCGTGGCCTTGATCCCCTTCACGCTGGCCGTGACGACGCTTGGCACTCTTGCCGAAGGCGGCAAGGTGAACCTGGAGACCGATATCCTGGCCAAGTACGTACAGCGGCTGGTTGAGTCGCAGGAATGGAGCCCGAGTTGAAGGCGGACGACCAAGGGTGGGGAGATTGCAAATTGCAAATTGCAAATTGCAAATTGCAAAATGAGGACAGACGCAGCGGATCGGACGGGCTGTTTCGTCGCGTTCTGTTCCCGGAGGCTCAAACCCTCTGCCCTCGTATTTCCTCCTCCAATTTGCAATCTGCAATTTCCTCTTATGCAGTCTGATTCTCCCGACAAACCCGCCTCCGACAAGCAGACGCTTTCGTTCCTGCTCCGCCGCTTCCAGCAGGCCGGGATCAAGCCCCGTAGCGATCTGGGCCAGAACTTCCTGATCGACATGAACCTGCAGCGCGTGCTGCTGGAAACGGCCGAGATCGGACCGGACGACGTGATCTTGGAGGTGGGCACGGGCACCGGCGGCCTGACGATGCAGATGGCCCCCTTGGCGGCGGCCGTGGTGAGCGTGGAAGTCGATCGCGACTTGCACCAACTTGCCGGCGAGGAGCTCTTCCACTTCCCCAATGTGACCCTCTTGCGCACCGATGTGCTGAAGAGCAAAAGCCGGATCGAACCGGCCGTTCTCGAAGCGCTCCAACGGCAATTGGAGGCCGGTCGGGCACCGGGTACCCCTGGTCGGCGGCGACTGAAACTCGTGGCCAACTTGCCCTATAACGTTGCCACGCCCTTGATCTCGAACCTATTGGCCCTCGACCGCCCGCCTTCGACGATGACCATCACCGTACAGAAGGAGGTGGCCGATCGGATCGTGGCCCGGCCGGGCGGGAAGGAATACGGCGGGCTGGCAATCTGGGTTCAGAGCCAGTGCCGCGCGGAGATCGTGCGCGTGCTGGCCCCATCGGTTTTCTGGCCGCGGCCCAAGGTCTCCTCGGCCTTCGTGCAAATCACGCTCGACGAGTCGCTCCGCCGGCAGATTCCGGATCGCGGTTTTTTTCACGATTTCGTGCGCTCGATGTTTATGCATCGCCGCAAGGTATTGCGCAGCGAACTGCTTGGTGCCCGGAAGGAGTTTAGCAAATCCCAGGTCGACGAGCTGCTGGCCGGTCTGGGGTTGGAGCCCACCGTGCGGGCCGAGCGGCTCAGCCCAGCGGACATGCTTCGCCTCTGCGAGGCGGTCCGTGCGGGAGGCGGTGTTTCAAAGTAGCAGGCACACCACCCGCACACCTGCCCAGTCCCTGGGAGCCCAGTCCGGTGCCTGCTCCTTTGGTTGGTGGCTACCATTTGACGCCGCAGCGGACATTTATTAAGATGGAAGCGGGATTGACAAGGAAGGACGAGCTATGCACTTTATCGAAATGTCGGGCAAGACCCTGAAACGCATCGTCAGCGAGGATGAGCTCCAGGCCATCGAGCTGGGCCATATCGGCGTGACCGACGAGAGCATGATCCGTGTCAACCGCCAGGGCGATATCGAGATTCGCCGCCACGAGACGTGGGACGTGATCGGCGGCCTGCTGGGCGATTTCGATCATCGCGTCCGCCGGGAAACCGGCCTCGAATGGGCCGATTGTTGCGGTTGCGGCCAGGAGGATGACGCCCTGGCCACGTGAGACTGGCGAATCCGTATTCATCACGCTCCGCCGTGATGGCATTTCATCACGGCGGAGCGTGATGAGTACGTCGTCAGTGCGGGATGGGAATCCAGGCACTTCCGCCGACAAACAGGCTGAAGGTGATGATGGCCAGCATCATCAAGGTGACCCACAGTTCGGCCCCTTGCGCCCCCAACTGACGATCAAGAGTCCCAACGAAAGCACAACCGCGGCGAAGACGAAGAACAGTTCCCGCCAATAGCCGTCGATCTTGTGGCGGCGGCCGGCCTCGCGGGCGGCCATATCCAATTCCCGCCACTCGCCCGCCTCTTTCAGTTTGCGATCCTTGGCGGAGGCGGCCGCCAGATCGGCTGCCCGTTTCTTCAGGTCGTCGATCTTCTTCTGGTCGTCCGGTTTGATCTCGCCCCGCGCGGCGATTTCGTCGATCTGGCGTTGGATTTCGAGTTGCTTGGACTTGGCGTCGTCGTCGAACTGCTCGACAGACTTTTTCGCCATTGCCTCCGCACGCTCGACCCCATGCAGGCTGATCGAGTCGCAGCCCTTGGAAAGCAGCACGAGGACCAGGCCGATCGCTACCATCGGCCGCCCCGCCAGGAGCGAAAAGCGTCCGAGCTCGGATGCCCTCTCGGGCGTGACGTTCCAGCGCTCCGGCCGGGCCGGCGGATAGGGCGTCTGAGGCGGGGTGGCGTCGGGAACCACGAACGACTCGTTGCACGCAGGGCACTGGATCCGCTGACCCAAATGGGAGTCGCTGACTTGGAGTCGATGGCCTTTCGGACAGGTCGTTTCAAAGGACATTCCCAAAACTCCGCGAACGATCGGCGAGCAGTCCCTAAAGTCTAGGCCAATTTCCGCCCGTCGGCAATCTGCCGACCGTGATCGCGATCTTACAACAATGCCGGGCAATAGGCAGTAGGGTGGGCCGAGTGGAGCGAGTCCCACCGATTCATGGTGGGACTCGCTCCATTCGACCCGGGACTCGCTCCACTCGGCCCACCCTACCGGTCGACAATCCGGCCATGCCCTTATCCGGGGGGTTCTGGTCCGATCGATGCCAATCCGATAAGATCATTATCATGAGTCCGCGCAAACCGACCCGACGACCGAACGTCTCTCCTTCCTCCGTGGGGCCAGCGGGGGAAGTGCTGATCGTCGACAATGATAAGTCCCACGCCGAGACCGTGGCCGAGAGTCTCGATCGGGCCGGCTTCCGCTGCACCGTGGCCACCTCCGGCAGCGAGGGGGCCCGGCTCGTGGAAGAACGGGAATTCGACGCGATTCTCACCGACTTGAAGATGAATGACGTCGACGGTCTGCAGATCCTGCAGAGGGCTAAGAGCGCCCAGCCCGATACCGAAGTCATCCTCCTGACCGGCTTCGGTTCGATCCCCTCGGCCGTCGAGGCCATGCAGAAGGGGGCCTTCAACTACCTGACCAAGCCGCTCGATCTGCATCAGCTCCGGGCGGCCACGCAGCGGGCCGTCGACAGTTCGCGTCTGCGGCGCACGAACCTGGAACTGAACCGCCGCCTGGACGAGAAATTCGGTTTCGAGGGCCTGATCGGCGACAGCCGCCAGATGCGCGACATTATCCACCGGCTGAAGCGGATTGCCCCCACGAACGCCACGCTTCTGATCCAGGGCGAGACCGGCACCGGCAAGGAGCTTGTGGCCCAGGCCGTCCACCAGAACAGCCCTCGCAAGAACAAGCCCTTCGTGGCCTTGAACTGCGCCGCCTTGAGCGAGAACATCCTGGAGAGCGAGTTGTTCGGGCACGTCAAAGGGGCCTTTACCGATGCCTCGGCGGACCGCGTGGGCAAGTTCGAATACGCCCACGGCGGCACGCTCTTCCTCGACGAGGTGGGCGACATGCCGCTGGCCACGCAGATCAAGCTCCTGCGGGTGCTGGAGAACGGCGAGATTACCCGGGTCGGCTCGAATGAGCCGATCAAGGTCAACGTGCGGATCCTCTCCGCCACGAACCGCAACCTGGAAGACGTGATCGAGAGCGGTGCCTTTCGCAGCGACCTGTACCACCGCCTGAAGGTCGTGACGATCCGCCTGCCGAGCCTGCGGGAGCGGAGCCAGGACATCCCCATGCTCATCGATTACTTCCTCAAACAGTTCGCCGCGCAGCACGGCAAGCGGATCAAGGGCATGTCGGCCGCCGCGCGCATCGGCTGCTGGGCTACGAGTGGCCTGGCAACGTCCGCCAGCTTCGCAACGTGGTCGAGAGCATGGTGGTGGTCGATTACGACGGCCTGCTGGACTGCGACGACTTGCCCGAAGAACTGGCCGGTCCAACCGTGCCCTCCGCCGAACCGGCCGAGGATACCCTCGTCGGGCTGGTCGGCCGGACGCTGGAAGACGTCGAGAAGATGTTTATTTCCGAGACCCTGCGGGTTTGCGGCGGCAACCGCGAATTGGCCGCCAGCAAGCTGGGGATTGGCGAAAGAACGCTGTACAGGAAGATCAGGGAGTACGGACTGTAGGGGATGAAGGACGAGGGATGAGAGATGAGGGATGAGAGATGAGGGATGAGAGATGAGGGATAGGGGTGAGAGGCGATACGGGGAGATCGGTTTCCGATGAACAAGTCGTTTATACTCGACGAGATAAGGCGTACGGCCGAAGCAAACGGTGGTAAGCCGCTTGGGCGCCAGGCATTTGCTTCCGAGACCGGAATCAAGGAGTATGTCTGGAACCAGCATTGGGCGCGTTGGAGTCTCGCACTAGCGGAGGCAGGTTTCGCGGCAAACCGGCTAACTGGACGACTCAAGATTACCGAACTGTTGGAGAAGTACGCAACTTTGGCCCGAGAGATCGGCCGACTGCCTTCCGGTGGGGACCTGAGGTTCAAGCATCATGCCGACTTACAGTTTCCCAGCAAGAACACGTTTGAGTCCCGGTTCGGGGGGAAAGCGGCCCTTGTCAGGAAGCTGATCGAGTATTGTCGTCACAACAACAACTATCCGACTGTTTTCGGCATGTGTCAAGCGTATCTCACAAGCGAGGTGATAGACGCCGATGGAACGGCAGCAACTCGCGATCCGCTCGCGTTTTTTGTTGATGGGCAAGGAGTTAAGCGTTTGCTAGCAGGATAAAAAAGCCTCATACTAACAGGTGAGTAGTCCATGTTTCAATGAACCCTGCTAGCACGAGGCTCAATTATGATTTCAGCAAAAGAACTCGATTTTGTCAAGGCCCATGAGCAATTTCAGCGGATGTGCGAGTTTTTGGACCAAGCACTTTCCGAGGGTCAACGTGTGGATCAGGTGGAACGGGGATTGTTTTCCCAGGCGATGACCATGTGTTTGGAACTCTTGCGGTCCTTTGTTGAGGCCCATGGGGATGGGGACCGGGGAAAGACCCTGGAACGGGAAGGAGAGACGCTGGACCGCCTGCCCAAACCCCACGATAAGCGATACTTGTCGATTTTCGGAGAACTGTTGATCGGCCGTTGGGTCTACGGGACTCGCGAAGGACAGGCGATTGAGTGGTCGCCCCTGGACGCGGCCTTGGGGTTGCCCGCCGGAGAGAACTCGTATGTCCTGGAGGACTGGTTGCAGCGATTGTGTATCCAGGAAGCCTTTGGGGGGTCGGTGGAGTCGTTGCGTGCCTGGCTGGGGACGACGGTGAGCGTTCGCACGGCGGAGCATATGAGTCGAGAGATGTCCGAGTACATGGACGGTTTTCGCGGTGAAGCGATTCCTCCGGCAGAAGAAGAGGAGGAATTGTTGGTGGTGACGGCCGATGGCAAGGGTGTGCCGATGCGTCGGACATTGGCGGCGCGGTTGCAAGCAGAGTCACAGGCGTGCGAGGGAGAAGGGGACGGGAATGCTCAAGTGGCGGGAACGACAGGAGGGACGGTAGCGGTCGGTGCGGAAGAGGTGCATTCCCCATCCCCGATCAAGCGTTCGGCGGGGCAAGAGAAGAACGGCGTGCGTCCCGGGAAAAAGCAGATGGCGTATGTGGGAGCCATTTATACGCAGGCTCGTTTCCCTCGTACTGCCGAGGACGTGATCGACGAGGTGCGTCGGCGGAAGCGTGCCAAGGACCGGCCCGAACCGCAACACAAGCATGTGTGGGCACGGATGACACAGTTTCTGGAAGGAGAGCCGTTGCCAGCCGCACCGATGTTATTCTTGGAGATGGTGATGGAGTGTTATCGGAGGGACCCGACGAACGAGAAGCTGTGCATCTGTGTCATGGACGGGGAACGTCAGTTATGGAACTTGGCGGAAGAGTGGTTTCCCGGGGCCATTGGGATTTTGGACCTGTTCCACGCGATGAAACGCCTCTGGGGCGTGGCCCATTGCCTGTATGCCGAGGAGACTGCGGAGGCAAAGGAGTTCGTGACGCATCATCTGCGAATGCTGCTGCAAGGCAAGGTTGGTTACGTCCTGCGCAACTTCCGCCCGCTGGTCAAGGTGCATCACCTGAAGGGGACGAAAAAGGCGACCGTGGAGGCCGCGATTACCTACTATGAAAACAACCAGGAGCACATGCGCTACGACGAATACTTGGCGGCGGGCTACCCGATTGCCAGTGGGGTGGCCGAAGGTGCCTGCAAACACCTCGTGAAGGATCGCATGGAGCGCGCCGGAATGCGGTGGGAGTTGGAAGGAGCGCAAGCCATCCTCTCGCTCCGAGCCATCTACCTCAACGGCCTGTGGGACCAATTCATCGCCTACCGTGTTGCGACGGAACAGACGCGACTATATGGCGAAGATACACAACACGCAATGGCTGCATAAGAGCGGCCTGCGAGTTGCTGCCGATGGAACCGGAGTCAAAACGTACAAACTACGCAGATTTATGTAAACACCATTTCGTCCGCCCTTCACCAATCCCTTATCCCTCATCGCTCGTCCTTTCCGCCCCATGCCCATTCGCCGTCTTTCCCAGTCCCTCATCAACAAGATCGCGGCCGGCGAGGTCATCGAACGGCCGGCGAGCGTGATCAAGGAGTTGATGGAGAACGCCGTCGACGCCGGTGCGGCGCGGATCGACGTCGCGGTCCAGAACGGCGGACTGGACCTGATGCGGGTCGTCGACAGCGGCGGCGGAATCCCGGCCGACGAACTGCCGCTGGCCGTCGCCCCCCACGCCACGAGCAAGCTCTCTGCGGCCGACGACCTGTTCCGCGTCGGCACGCTGGGTTTCCGCGGCGAAGCCCTGGCCTCGATCGGCGAGATCAGCCGGCTGGTGATTCGCAGCCGCACGGCGGCCGAGCAGGGCGGGGCGGAAATCGAGGTCGCCGGCGGACATGCCAGTCCTGTCGTGCCCTGCGGATGCCCTGTGGGCACGACCGTCGAGGTCCACAATCTCTTCTACAACACGCCGGTGCGGCGGAAATTCATGCGGACCCCGCAGACCGAGTTCGGCCACGCGAGCGAGGCCTTTACCCGCATCGCCCTGGCGCTGCCGCGGGTCCACTTCACCTTGCGGCACAACGAGCGGCAGGTCTTCGACCTGCCGGTCAGTGAAAGCCCCCTCGAACGGATTGCGGCCCTCTTCGGCCGTGAACTGGCGGAGCGTTTGATCTTTGTCGAGAGCCGCGAGGGCGACGTGCGGATCAGCGGCTGCGTGGCCCATCCCAGCCAGAGCCGCAGCAACAACCGCATGCAGTACCTGTTCCTCAACGGCCGCCACATCCGCGACCACGCCTTGCAGCACGCCCTGGCGGAGGCCTATCGAGGACTGCTCATGGTGGGACGCTATGCGGTCGCTTTCCTCTCCATCGAGATGCCGCCCGACATGGTCGACGTGAACGTCCATCCCACCAAGCTGGAGGTTCGCTTCCGCGACGGCGGCCGGCTCTATAGCCAGTTGCTCGCTACGATCCGCAGCAAGTTCCTGACCACCGACTTGACCACCCTGGCCCAGGCCCCGCCCGGCGGTGAAGATCCCGGCGGCGCACACGATGAGACCCGCGCCGCCCAGGTGCGGCAAGAGCTTGTCGATTGGGCCAAGGGCAAGGTCGCCACGTGGCAACCGGCCGCTGCGGGCACGACGCCACAGCCGGCGGCCGACGAGCCTTGGGCCCGCGGTGAACCGCTCAGGCAATATGCGTTCCCCACGCCCGATGCCGCGGCGGAACGCTCGACGCTGGAACTCACTCGGCTCGACGTGCTTCGGCCGGCGTTCCGACTTCCTGAGGAAACGCAGGCGGCACGTCTTCGCTACGATGCCGCCAGCGATGCGCCGCGGCCGGAAGGCCAGGAACCGCCTTCCGTGCGCCCTCCCCAGGCCTTGCAGATCCACAATCGTTATCTGGTCACTGAGACCCAGGAGGGCGTGACGATCATCGATCAGCACGCCCTGCACGAGCGGATCCTCTTCGAGCAGCTTCGGCGCGGATCGACGCCGGGGCCCTGGAGACGCAGAGTCTTCTGGTTCCCGAGCCGGTCGACTTGAGTCCCGCTGAGGCGGCCATCGCCCTGGAGCATCGTGACGTGCTCGGCGAGTTGGGTCTGAGGATCGAACCGTTCGGCGGCGACACGGTGCTGATCACGGGTTTTCCGGCGATGTTGGCCAACATGAACCCGGGCGAGATCCTGCACGCCTTGCTGGAGCGGCTGGTCTCCGGCGGAGGGCAGCCCGATCGCCGCGATCTGCTCGACGACATGCTGCACACGGTGGCCTGCAAGGCGGCGATCAAGGCCGGCGACCGGCTTACGACCCAGGAAATCTCCGCGCTCTTGGAGCAGCGGCACACGGTCGACGACTCGCACCACTGCCCTCACGGCCGGCCCACGGAACTGGTTTTCACGCGCGAGGAGTTGGATAAGCAGTTCAAGAGGATTTAGAAGGCTAGTCCTTGAGTAACCCCTGCCAACCCGCAGGTTCTCATCACTTACGGCATGCTTCTATCGGGGGTGTAATTCAGCCTCGCGGGCCTATCTTCTTGAACTTCGCCGCGGAAGTTACAATAGGATAGTCCCATCTGTCCGTTTTGAAGCTAGATTCCTTATCGCGCGGTTCAAGCCATGATTGCTCCCCGCTCCCTGCTCCCCGCTCCCCGCTCCCCGCTCCCCTAACCATCGAGCCCTGCCATGATTTGCGTTAGTATCGGTCGCGGCCGCCATCGTCTCATGATCGCGGAATACAAGCACCTTGCCGAACAGGGGGCCAAGCTGGTCGAACTGCGGTTGGACTATATCAACGGCGCCGTCAACCTCAAGCGGCTGCTGGCCGATCGGCCCTGCGCCGTGGTCATTGCCTGCCGCCGGCCTGCCGACGGCGGCAAGTGGGCCGGCACGGAGGAGCAGCGCCAACTCCTGCTGCGGACGGCCATCGTCGAGGGCGTGGATTACATCGACCTGGAAGACGACATTGCCGCCAAGATCCCGCGCTACGGCAAGACGAAGCGGATCGTCAGTTTCCACGATTTCCGCAAGACGCCCGACAACCTCGACGAGATCCACCGCCGGCTTTCGCAGTGCAATGCGGACATTGTCAAGATCTCAACCATGGTCAACCATCCCAGCGACAACGTGCGGATCCTGAACATGATCCGCAAGTCCAAGATCCCCACGATCGGCCTGGGGATGGGCGATATTGGCGTGCCGACCCGCATCCTGGCCGGCAAGTTCGGCGCCGCGCATACCTATGCCACGTTCCATTCCGAAAGGGCCCTGGCGCCGGGCCAGCTCAGCTTCGAGCACATGACCCAGGTCTACCGCTACGACCAGATCAACGCCGAAACCGAGGTCTACGGCGTCGTGGCCGATCCGATCGGGCACAGCCTCAGCCCCTTGATCCAGAACGCCGGTTTCGCGCACCTGGGGTTGAACAAGGTCTATGTTCCGTTCCGCGTGCCGCGCGAGGACTTGGGCCGCTTCATCGACGAGGCCGGTGCGTTGGGCATCCGCGGCTTGAGCATCACGATCCCGCACAAGGAAGAGGTGATCAAGAAGCTGACGGTGGTTGACGACGCGGTTCACGGCATCGGGGCGGCCAACACGGTGATGTTCAACGGCACGGTGCGGGCCGGCTACAACACCGACTATCATGCCGCCATGTCGAGCCTGGAGGAGGTGATGGGGCTTTCGGCGGCGGGCGAAAAACCGCTCTCGGGCAAGATGGCCCTGGTGATGGGCTGCGGCGGCGCCGGCATGGCCATCACCTACGGCCTGATTCGCCGCGGGGCCAGCGTGCTGGTGAGCGACATTGCGCCGAGAAGGCCGAGGCCCTGGCGGCCCGCTTCGGTTGCCAGGCCGTCGATTGGGCCGACCGGCACAAGGCGAACCCGGACATCCTCATCAACAGCACCCCGGTGGGCATGCATCCCAATGTCGACGAAACGCCCTACGAGAAGCATCATCTGCGGCCGGCGATGGTCGTTTTCGACGCCGTCTACAATCCCGAAAACACGCTCTTGATCAAGGATGCCCGCAGCCGCAATTGCACGGTGGTCACGGGAATTGAGATGTTTGTCCGCCAGGCCTGTCTGCAATTCAAGTTCTTTACCGGCCAGGAAGGCCCGGCCGATCTGATGCGTGACGTCATTCGGCGGACGATCGGGGCGGTGAGGGTGTAAATGGGAAAATCCGAAATCCGAATGTCGAAATCCGAAACAAATCCCAAATCTCAAATCTCAGCTCCCCGCTCGCTGCTCCCATGTTCGAAAGCCCTTGGCCCATTTTGATTGTCGGTCTGGTTCTGGAAGCGGTCCTGGCGATTGCGCTCTTTCGCACAGGGCGGGGTGCGCTGCTGTGGGCGATGGGGGGCGTGGCGCTGCTAGTGCTGTTGGGGGTGTGGATTGAGCAGCACGTGGACACCGACACAAAGCGGGTTCGCCGGACGCTGGAAGCGGCGGCCGCCGGTTTACAGGCCAACGATGCGACGCAGGTTTATGCGTGCATCGTGGCCGACGCTGACGGCGACGTGGCGCGGACCGAGACCGATCGAGCCTTGCAGCAAGCCAAGTTCCAGGAACTAACGATCCGCAACCTCGAGCTGAAGTTCAATTACCAGACAAGTCCGCCCACGGCGGAGACGACGTTTACGGTGTGGGTCCGCGGCTCGTATCGCGGCGGCATGGTCTCCGGCGATAGCTCCGGTCCTGTGGCGATGGAGGTCAAACTCCGCAAGGAAGCGGGCCGTTGGCTGGTTTATGGCGAGCCCAAGTACACCGTTCAGGGTCAATGACTTGCCCCCATATCTGGTGGTCGGCTTCGCGGATGTTGCATGGGGCTCTGGACATTCGCCGCCCAGCCAGGAACAATGGCGGTATGCATTCGGACAACAACCTCTTCCCGAGAAAGCAGTCGATCACGAGAATAGTCGACGTAACCATCTCTTTCCGTAAACAAGGAGATCATGATCATGACGGGTCGATGGAAACTGGTAGGGTGTTTGATCCTGGCATCGCTGCTGGCGCCAGCGTGTAGTCGGACTGCGGAGCCGCCCAGCCGATTACCGAACCAGATTTATAACCGTATGGTCTGTGTGCGGACGGGCGCGGACAGCGACGTCTTCGTTGACATGCCGGGCCACTTCGATCTTGGATCGCCCAGCATCTCGCCTGACAGCAAGTGGATTGCCTTCGACGCCCTCACAATCGGCGAGAGCCCCCAGCGTGAAACGTGGCTCGTTGGCATCGATGGCAAGGGCCTCCGCAAACTTACCCTCGGAAGCGCTCCGCGGTGGTCGCCGGATGGCAAGCAGCTCTTGATCAGTCGCGAAATCGTGAGCCCTTTGTCGCGACAGAACAAGATCTATGAGGTCGAGATTTCTACGGGCCAAGAGACGCTGATTTGCGACGGTCGCTTTGCCGACTGGTCGCCCGACGGCAAGCAAATTGTCTTTGCCGTCGCTGGGTCGCCTACGGAGAACTCGGGCGTGCATCCGGGGTCGAAGCTATGGACCGCGAATGCCGACGGGACTGCCGCCGCGGAGCTTTGCGACGGCAATTGGCCGAGCTGGTCGCCCGACGGCAGGAAAATCGCCTACTGCGTGCAAGAGGAGAGCCGGCCGGGCGACATCTGGGTTTTCGACCTCGACACGAAGCGACGAACGAAGATTGCCCTGGGCCACTATCGGGCGCAATGGGCTGGGGACAGCAAGAGCTTCGTCTGCAACGGTTCGTTTCCTATTCCCGGCGAAACGACCTACAGCCGGGCGCCAGCCCGTTTTGGCTCGACAAGCCGCTCGAGCCCGAGTATTTCAGCACGGAGCTCGATAATTCCTGGTCGCCATGCGTTTCCCGCGACGACCGCACCACGGTCCTCATCGTCGATAGCCAGAAGCGTCGCGGCGAAGCCGCCACCGAGGCCAAGGTCTTGCCTTCTTATGAAGAGGCCCGCGCCGCGGCCTGGATTCTCACCGGCGAGCTCATCAAGACCCTCGACGAAGGCGACGCCAATCAATGGCCCGGCACCCATGCCTGGCTCGAGGACTTCCGCCAGCAGACCAAGGGCGTCGGCAAGGAGGTACCGCTGGCAAAATGGCCCAAGGTCGACGCTGGCGCCCTGGTGGATCACAACCCGAATTTCTGGCGGATGTACTACGAGATCGCACCGGGCGATCCCATGCTGACGACGATCCACGCCGGGTTGTTGCTCAGCCAGGGCGAGGCGATGCGGGCCGCGTATATCATCGAACTCGGCAAGCACCGGCCGGGCGTGCCCAAGGAATTCGTGCAAGCCTTTCGAATGCTGCAGAACACCGCCATGGCCGCCCTCAAGGACAGCAACGCCATGACGGAACAGGGCACGCAGATGTTCGACCGCGGCGACTACGACGGCGCGCTCGCGAAATATCGTGAAGCCCTCGTGCTCTGCCCGCAAAACGGCTGGACGAGCTATGAACTGGGCTACACCTTGCGGACGCAAGCGGAAGTGGCCCGCGGCGAAAAGCCCGGCAAGCCGGGCACCGTTAAGGTCAACGGCAAGTCGTTCAACGCGCCCGATGTGACCGCCGCCTTCGCCGAGTCGCGCCGCCACGATCCGCTTCAGTTCATGGCCTATCAAGGCACCGATCCGGAGGTCATCCAGGCCTGCCTGGTCATGGCCAAGAAGGTCTCGCCGGCCTGGAAAGCGCTCCATGAAGAGGGCGTCACGCGGGACGAGGAATATCACGCCTTGAAGGACCTCAGCGAGGGTTTTCAGGAGGCCGGCGTTTGCGATCTGGCTATTCTCGCCCGGCAGCTCATGGCGGCCCGCCGCAACAGCTACGATCCCGACGACTATCCGATCATCGCCGCCAGCCTGCGCAAGCTGGCGCCCGGCGAGAAAATCGAGGAGATCCTCGTGCGGCTGAAAGGGAAGGGGCCTCTGGCCTTCCGACCCTTGGCCAAGATCGAGGACGAGGAGGGCCAGCCGGCACCGGGCAGCGGGCTGCGTCTTGTATATGCCCGACAAGCCGCGGCCGAAGAGCGACGCAAGCAAACCGGTCGAAGTGGACTACATCCGGCTGGTCACTTCCGCCGACGATATCGCCAGGCGAACGACGGCCGAGGACCTGGCGAAATTTGAGAAGGACTTCGAGGCGATCGCCGACGCGGTCCTGAGCAAGAGTGAGACGCCCTGCAAGGTCCTCGTGCAGTTCACATGCACGCCGTCAGGGCACACGGTCAAGGTCATGCATCAGCCCAAGGACGTGGACGAGAAGCCCTTGAAGGAAATCTACAAGGCGATTGACAAGATGGACAAGCTGCCTGTGAAAGAGGAGACGGTCGAGTTCCAGATTCAACTGACCGTCACGCCGAAAAAACGGGAGGCAGGCAAGGAGAAATAATGGGAAGACTGCATGTCCGTTGGCAAAATACTGTGGGCTTGTCATTCTGCGTGCCGTTTGGAGGAAGGAGGACGCCATGAATCGCTTTGTAGCATCATCGCAGGTCTTGGGCTTGCTGGTTGTCCTGGTTGCGTCGGGCTCGGCAGCGGAACCGAACGCTGACCAAGCGGAGGCGACTGACAAGATCAAGAAACTTGGCGGCGAGGTCACCGTCGACGAAACGAGCCCAGGCCGGCCTGTGATTGGCGCGAAGCTGCGATTAAGCAACGTAACCGACACGGGGCTGGTCCCCATCAGAGAATTGGCCACCCTGCGATCGTTGGACCTGACGCACTCCGGGATCACCGACGCTGGGTTGGTAAACCTCAGAAAACTGACCGAGCTCCAGTCACTGGACCTGAGTTACAACAAGATCACCGGTGATGGGTTGCAGCACATCAAAGGACTGGCCGCACTTCAATCCCTGGATCTGTCGAATACTGACATAACCGACGCAGGGCTGGAGCACCTGGAACGGTTCGCTGAACTTCAAACGCTGGTCTTGTGGCGCGACAATGTGACCGACGCCGGGTTGATGCACCTCAAAGGTTTGACGAAACTTCAATCCCTGGACCTGTGTGAAACGAAGATTACCGACGCCGGGCTGGAGCAGTTGAACCGGATGAAAGACCTCCAGTCGTTGTACCTGATGGACACCAAGGTGACCGACGCCGGTCTGGTTCACCTCAAAGCGATCACCCAACTCCGGAGGCTAAGCCTGGCGAACACCGCGGTGACCGATGCAGGGTTGGTGCATGTCAGAGGGTTGACCCAGCTCCGATTGCTGAATCTGTGCGATACCCAGGTGGCCGACGCAGGGCTGGATCACCTTAAAGGTCTGACCCAACTCCAGGCGCTGAATCTGACGAACACAGCGGTAACCGACGCGGGGTTGGTGCATCTCGAAGAATTAGCAAATTTGAAAGATCTGAACCTTTGGCGGGACACCAAGGTGACCGACGCAGGACTGGCACACCTCAAACGGTTGACGAAACTTCAATCACTCGACCTGACGAACACGAGCATAACCGATGCCGGGCTGGAGCACCTGAAGGGCCTTACAGAACTCACTGAACTGTGGTTGGTTAACACCAAGGTGACGGAGGAGGCCGTAAAGAAACTGCAACAGGCATTACCGAAATCCGCCATCAGCCGTTAGCCGCTCGACGCATACTCTGAATGCCACGTGTCAGGTTGGCGGGAAGTGGTGCACCGCGCTCAATCATGGTGGGCCGGCGCTCGCTGCGCTCGTTTGTCCCACCCTACGGCCCTACGACAAAATCTCCCTCCGCCGCTTCACGTAATCCCAAACCACATAGCGGTCGAGGTCCTTGCCGGCAGTGAAGAACACGCGGCCCTTGGTCGATTCGGAAAGCTTCTGCGCGAACTGCACGTCCTCGCTCGATTGCCACCAGCTTTGCAAGAGGAAGGTGTTGATCGTGATCCCTTCGCGACGGCAGAGCTGGCCCTCGCGGAGCGTGGCCTCTTCGGTCCGCGGGTCGGGCGGGTAGAGCAGGTACAGGTCCTTGCCCTCGAAATGCGCCGTGGGCAGGCCGTCGGTGATGAGAATCACCTGGCGGTTCGGCGTGTCCTGGCCGGCCAGCAGTTGGCGGGCGAGCTGCAAGCCGTGCTGGATGTTGGTGAAGTGCGGCGGGATCTGCATCTCGCTCACCCGCTCGTCGCTCATGTCGGCCTTGAGACGGACCACCGGATCGAAGACCGTGACCTGCTTGGGCATCAGCGAGACGACCTCGCCCGCCTGCCGCAGCTTGGCGAAGGTGTAGACCTCGATGAAGCGGAGCCAGTCGCCGGGATACTCGCGGCGGATCAGGCCGTCCAGGGCCAGGCCCATCCGCTTGACATTGATGTACAGCCCGTCGTAACGCATCGAGCCGCTCATATCCAAAAGCACGGCCGTGGCGCACTTGGGCGAGTTGCGGGTGCGATGCACGATGATGTCTTCCGACCGCAACCGCAAGGGCAGCCCTGGGCGGGCACCCGGAGGGTCACGGAGCATGGCGTTGATGAGCGAGCCGGGGATGTCCATGTTGGCCAGCGAGTCGCCGAATTCGTAGGACTTGGTCTGCTGCAGCTCGACCGCCCCTTCGCCCTGGATGGGTCCCTGGTGGCGGCCGGTCCGCGCGGCCTGCAGGTTGCTGAAGATCCGCTCCAGCAGCCGGCCCTGGAAGAGGCGGTAGGCCTTGGGCGTGAGCCGGTAGCCCTCGGCCGTCTTCTCCAACCCCTGCTGCTCGGCGAGGTCCTTGAGGAGCCGCTCGACCCGGCGGGCCAATTCCTGGAGGTTGTCCATGTCGCTCTGCTGGGCGTATTCGGCCAGGGCCTCCATGTCGATGATGCCGATCTGCGCGGTCTTGGCCGCCTCTTCAAGCTGCTGCAGAAGGCGGTCGATCTCCTCCAGCTCCTGTTTGATCTCGATGGCCTTGGGGACGGTCATCGGCGTGCGCGCCGGTGAACTCGTATTTGGCGGCCAGCTCGTCGACCTGGTACTTGTCGCCCAGCCGGTCGATCAACTGCACGAGCTGGCGGGCAAAAGGGCTCTGCTCGTCGTCGACGCGATACCAGAGCCGCTCGATGTCGTAGAGCTGCTCCTCCTTGACCGCCTGCCGGAACCGCTCCTCCAGCTTCACGGGCGGCTGCATCGAGCGGGCCATCTCGCGGAAGCGGGCGGCGGCCTCCTTCGTCACCCGCTTCGTCTCGTAGGTTGCCAGGATCTTCCGCTTCCGCTCGCGGAGGAGTTCCATCAGGGCCTCCAGGCTCGGTCCCAGGCCGGCGATCTGGCTGGGATCGAGCTGCACCGCACGGGCGAGCTCCTCGTCAGTCAACTCGCGCATGCTGCCGTAGGTCAGCATGTGTTCCATAGCCCCGGAGACCAGGTCCGGCGGCGGCTGCGTAGGACTGGGAAAATTCTTGGGGTCGTAGCGCTGGTAGGTGTGGATGATGCCGCCGATGGGTCGCTTGGACATTGGGTTTCCTCACGTGATTTCATACACGATCTGGCCATGCTGCTGGGAACGGGAAATGCGGTCGGTGGCGTACAGTCCGGCCAGCACGAACTCGACGCACGAGGCCCGCACGCCGGCGTCGCTGGAGGCGTTGACTTCGAAGGCCTTCTCCCAGGCGGGCGGGACGCGCTTCAAGCGGTCGGCGTAGCCGCTGGAGGGCAGCAGGTCGCCGACCTCGATCTTCACGCCGCGGGAGAAGATCTCGGCCACCTCGGTCAGGCCGTGGCGATCGACGTACTCCTCGAAGACGTTGCGGATGGCCTCGGCCATGATGGCGTCGAGCACCTGCCGCTCGGACATCTGGTGGCTGCTCATCATGTCCAGTTCCAGTTTGCCCAGCGACGACGAGTAGAGGTGGCCCAGGTCGCTGATCCGGGGCACGGCGGGCCGCTCGCCGAGGATCGCGCCGCGGTGCCGGGCGCTGGCGACCATCGTGCGGTAATTGGCGATGCTGAAGCGGGCGCTGACGCCCGATTGCTGGTCGATGTACTTGCTCTTCCGCGCCACGGTGCTCATCTCCTCGATGATCTCGCGCATGAAATAGGGGACCACGACTGGGAACTCGCCGCCTAGGTCCGCCTTCGACTCCTGCTCCATGATCTCGATTCCAAGCTGACGCTCGAGCGGATAGTGCGTATGCACCACCGAGCCGATGCGGTCCTTGAGCTGCGGAATGACCTTGCCGCTGCGGTTGTAGGTGGCCGGGTTGGCCGAGAAGAGGATCAGCACGTCGAGGTCGAAACGGATGGGGTAGCCACGGATCTGCACGTCGCGCTCTTCGAGGATATTGAAGAGGCCGACCTGCACCAGCTCGTCCAGTTCCGGCAGCTCGTTGACGGCGAAGATCCCGCGGTGCATCCGCGGGATGAGCCCGAAGTGCAGGGCCTCTTCGGCCGACATGCTCGTGCCGGAGGCCAGTTTCGAGGGGTCGATCTCGCCGATGATGTCGGCGAACTTCGTGCCCGGTGCCAGCCGCTCGGCATAGCGCTGCTCGCGCGGCCACCAGGCGATGGGGATCTCCGTGTCGGGTATTTCGACCAGCATCCGCTTGCCCATCGAAGTGATCGGATGGCAGGGATCCTCATGCACAGGGCAGCCGGGGATGTCCAAATACGGAACCGCATCGTCCAGGAAGCGCGAGAGCAGCCGCATCAGGCGGCTCTTGCCCTGGCCTTTCTCGCCCAGGAAGAGCATGTCGTGCTGGGCGATTAGTCCCAGGTTGATTTCCGGGACGACGGTGTCGTTATAGCCGATGATGCCGGGGAACAGGTCCTCGCCGCCGGCAAGCATCCGCATGAAGTTGTCGTACATCTCGCGTTTCACGTTCTTGGAACGCCAGCCGCTCATACGCAATTCGCGGAGGGTCGTCGGATGTTCGCGGGTCGTCGCCGGTTTGCTGGGCACAGTCTCCATGAAATCTGCCTGTCTTGGTTCCGTGGGAAGTTACGTATCGCCTATGTGTAATTGTACGTGGAAGGGCGCGGGAGCCAAGGAAGAAAATTCGGGACCAGCGAAATCGGGGCGGATGGTCGAGAATTCACGCCCGGAATTACTCCCGTGAAGAGGCCGCCGAAAGGCCGCGCGTCAGCATCGCCACCCCCTCTTGAATGGAGGGGGCATCAATCGCCACTCAATAATTAGAAAGGAAAATGTTGGAAAGGAAGATGCATTGAATGCACTGAGTGTTTCAGCGGCCCGCCGGCGGGCTTTTCAGAAGGCATGTGCAGGAGCAGTGCTGCAAACCAGCAGGTCAGTCTGGTCCACGATTCACTCTCCGGGCGATTTCTTCCTGAATCTTCGATTGCCGACGTGCAGAAGGCCGGTTGCGCGGCGGCTGAAGTGCGGCTCGAGGCCGAAGCGTTCGCCAGCCCGTGACGGTTTGCCGGCCCCGAGTTCCCGACGGCCAAACACGCCGCCAACTGCGGAAACGTCGCGCGTGACGGAAATCGAAAACCATGCAATCAGTGGAAAGGAAAATGTTGGAAAGGAAGATGCATTAAATTCACTTTCCTTTCCCCCATTTTCCTTTCTTCCCTCTGCTATTGGCTACGCTCCTTGTGATCTGCTATAATTACTGGCAGGTCCGGGAACTGACGCTGGTTGGCGCGTCACGGTGGTGGGTGCAAGACAGACCTTCACCGGATCCGACCTATAGCCTTTTGAGACGTGCAATGGCAAATCTTCAAGAAGTCGAGCGGTTGCTGGACCACATGACGGCCGGAGAAAAGGCGCTGGTGCTTGAGCGGGTCGTGCACGACCTGGGAATCCTGGCTCCCGGGATCGAAAGCAACCCGGCGGTTTGTGGCGGCGAACCTTGTATCGTTCGCACCCGGATCCCCGTTTGGCTCCTCGTTCAATTGCAGCGGCTGGGAATGAGCGAAGCCGAATTGTTGCGCAATTACCCAGGCCTGCGCGGAGAACCTGGCCAATGCCTGGGCCTACGCGCGGCAGCATCACGAGGAGATCGAGCAACAAATCATCGACAACGAGACGGCGTGACCCATGGCCTTGCTTTACGCAAACGAGAATTTTCCGCTGGGTGCTGTCCAGGTTTTGCGAGAATTGGGCCATGATGTCCGCACCACCGCAGAAAGTGGAATCGCGGGTCAGTCTTGGCGCGTCTTGACGACATTCTCTGGTGGGGGTAGGATTCGTAGGTTGGGTAGTGGCAGAAGCGGTGCAGTTTTCTGCGGTCTCCCCCTTGTTCTCCTTGAGGCCACGATGGCCAAACATGCCGCCAAAAGCCAGAAATCGCTCTTCGATCAGTCCGACCCGGAACCATCGCCGCATGCGCCGAAAAAGAGCGGCAGTGACAGGTTGCAAACCTATTCTACGGCCGCGGAAACGCCATCGCCGCCGCCGGAGAGTCTGGCGGGGCAGACGGTCTGGGTAGTCGATGCCCACTCCTTGATCCATCAAGTATTTCACGCCATCCCGGACATGACCAGCCCTAGCGGGCAGCCGGTGAATGCCGTCTATGGGTTTACGCGGGATCTGTTCTATTTGCTGGAATCGAAGCAGCCCGACTTCCTGTTCTGTGCCTTCGACCTGCCGGGAAAGACTTTTCGCCACGAGCTTTACGAGCAGTACAAGGCGGGCCGGCCCGACATGCACGAGGACCTCGTGCCGCAGATCGGCTTCGTGCATCGCATGGTCGATGCCCTCGGCATTCCCCTGCTGGCATACGAGGGCTTCGAGGCCGACGACATCGTGGCCACGGTCGCCCGTCTGACCGACGAGCTGGGAGGGCGGTGTTTCATCGTCAGCGGCGACAAGGACTGCCGGCAACTGATCACCGAGCACGTGAAGCTCTACAACATCCGCAAGAACGAGGTCATCGACCGCGATGTCCTGCGGCAGGAGTGGGGCGTGGCGCCGAACCAGGTGGTCGATTACCAGGCCCTGGTCGGCGACTCGACCGACAATGTGCCCGGCGTGCCACTGATCGGCCCCAAGGCGGCCCGCGACCTGTTGGAGAAATACCATACGCTGGAGAACATCCTCGCGCACGTGGACGAGGTCAGCGGCGCGGCCAAGAAGGAGAACCTCAAAAAGTATCGCGAGCAGGCCCTCCTGAGCCGGCGGCTCGTGAAGCTCGACGCCCATGTGCCAGTGGCGATTTCCTGGAAATCGGCCCGGCCCGATGGCTGCGACCAGGCTCGGGCGCTGGCCCTGTTCGAGGAATTCGGTTTCCGCCGCCTTGCCGAACGGCTGCCGGCCGGGGTACCCGCGCAGCGGGTCGGCGGCACGGCGACGCCCGCGGGCGTAGAGTCCGCGGCCGGCAAACCGATCTACGCCACGGTTGATACTCCCGAGGCGCTGGCGGCCTTGATAGTCGAGATGCGGCGACAGAAGCAGGTCTCGGTCGACACCGAGACGACACACTTATGGCCGCGATGGGCCGAGATTGTCGGCATTTCGCTTTCCTGGAACGAGAAGGAGGCGTATTATCTGCCGATCCGCGGTCCGCAGGGCGCGCGGCTGCTCGATCCCCAATCCACGCTCGATGCCTTGCGGCCAGTGCTGGAAGACCCGGCGATCGGCAAGCTCGGTCAGAACCTGAAATACGATCGCATCGTGCTCCGCAAAGCCGGAATTGAACTGGCCGGCACGCCCTTCGACACCATGGTCGCCAGCTACCTCCTGGACGCCGGGCAGCGGAACCACAACCTCGACGACCTGGCCAAGCGCTATCTCCGCCACGTAACGATCAAGATCGAGGAGTTGATCGGCTCGGGCAAGCATCAGAAGCGGATGGACGAGGTGCCCATCCCGCAGATCACCGACTACGCGGCGGAAGACGCCCTGGTGCCGGTCCGCTTGCAGCCGATCCTCGCCCGCCGCATGGAAGAAGAGAGCCTGGTGCCGTTGTTTCGCGACGTGGAGATGCCGCTGATCGACGTGCTGGTCGAACTGGAATACAACGGCGTGAAGATCGACGTCGGGCGCCTGGCCCAGTTGAGCGGCAATTTCGGTGAGCAGATGCAGCGCCTGGAGCAGGAGATTTATGCGATGGCCGGGCGGGAGTTCAACATCGCCTCGCCGCGGCAGCTTCAGGAGATCCTATTCGTCGAGCAGAAACTGCCGGTTATCAAGCGGACGGCAAAGACGGGGCCCAGCACCGACGTCGACGTGCTGGAGGAGTTGGCCCTGAGGCATCCCTTGCCGGCCAAGATCGTCGAGTATCGGCAATACGCCAAGCTGAAGGGCACCTACGTCAACGCGCTGCCGCAGATGGTCCATCCGCAAACTGGCCGGGTACACGCCTCGTTCAACCAGGTGGTCACGGCCACGGGGCGGCTCAGCTCGCACGATCCCAACTTGCAGAACATCCCCGTGCGGACCGAGGCCGGCCGCGCAATCCGCTCGGCCTTTGTCCCTGGCGCGGAGGGCTGGACGCTGGTGGCGGCCGACTATTCGCAGATCGAATTGCGGGTTCTGGCGCATTACACGGCCGACGAGCGACTGTGCGCGGCCTTCCAGCGCGACGAGGACATCCACGCCCGCGTGGCCGGCCAGGTCAATAATGTGCCTATGGATCAGGTGACCAGCGACATGCGCCGGCAGGCGAAGGTGGTGAACTTCGGCACGATCTACGGCCAGGGTGCAGTCGGCCTTTCGCGGCAGTTGGGCATCCCGCGCGAGACGGCTAAGAAGTTCATCGATAGCTACTTCGAAACCTATCCGGGCATCGAGCGGTTCTTGATCGAGTCGCTGGCCGAGTGCCGCAAACAAGGCTACGTGACGACGATCCTCGGCCGCCGCCGCGCGATCGAGGGCGTGAGGGCCGATGCTGGCCGCTCGCGGAACCTGGCCGAGCGGACGGCGGTGAACACGATCATCCAGGGCTCGGCCGCCGACCTGATGAAGCTGGCGATGATCGCCGTTTTCGCCGCTTGAAGCGGGAACGGCATCCGGCGCGGATGTTGTTGCAGATCCACGACGAACTGATCTTCGAAGTGCCGGCGGAACAGGTCGGTTATCTGGCACAACTCTTGCGGGAAGAAATGGCTGGCGTCTATCGCCTTCGCGTGCCGCTGAAGGTTGACGTCAAGGCAGGTCCGAACTGGGCTGATGCCCGGGAGATTACGTAGGATAGGTTTTCAACCTGTCGTCACTTGCCCAAACCGGGCGGACTTGCAAGATGCGAGCTGGGGGCGTTTGTCGGCCCCGGAACTGGCCGCGGTGGAGACCGCCGTTCGTTTCTGGCTCGGACTCTAGTTCGGGGTTGTCTTGAACACGGGCACTTCGAACGTCGCCGAATAGTCGATGCCCGGCACCTTGGCCGACGCAGTCAGCCGCCAGAGCGTCCGGTCATTCGGATTTCGCTCGTCGCTAGGCTCGCAGTCGCTGGGGATCTGAAATTCCACCGGGATCGCCGATTGCTCGGCCTGGTCCTCCAGCAGTTCGTGCATCACGGTCCGCTCCTCTTTCCAGAGGATGCTCTCCGACGTTCTGCGCTGCTTGCCGCTGCCCGTGGTGACTTGTCGCACGCAACGAAGCCGCAAATGGAAGCCGTCTTCCGGCCGGACCTTTGCCGAGGTTTGGATCACGCCCGCGAACTGTCCTCCGATGACGCCCGGCACGAAGGCCATCTGCAGCACCGATTGCCCGAACTTCCGCCACCGCAGGACGCAAAAAATCGCCCAGCCGGCGAGCAGCAGGCCGATTGCCGGGAATATCAGGCCCAGCAGGGCCCAGCGATTGCCTTTGTCCAGAATCTCGCCGGGCAGTACGAACCACAGCGGAGCAGTGACCACGTTCCAAAAGAGGGCGATGGTGAGTGCCGCGAGCATGGTCTTCTTGGCCGACGAGACGATTCGCCCCGCGGCCCAGTCTGCTTTCCACATCCAGGGCGAGTCGGGGTGGGCCTTGGCCAAGGCGGCTTCCGCCCGTTGTTTTCCCATCGCCGTTAGCCCGCCGAACAGCAGGCCGAAGCCCACGCCCCCGAAGGCCAGCACGAAGATCATCTGGAACGCGATCATCTCCCAGCGCAAGTCGCGGTAGAGCAGCGCTTGGGCAGGGTCAGCCGGATTGACGAAGCAGGGGAACGGCGTTCCGGATTTCTGGCAGTCGCTCAACTCGCGGTAGGCGTTCTGATGAAACGACCCGATGTTGTCCGGGCCGCTGCTAAGGCCCACGCGGTCGCCGGTATACTTCCGGCCGCCAAAGTCGTAGCGATACTCGGCCGTCACTTCGTAGGTCGTCGATTTTCGACCAGGGTGGACCTTCAAGTCGGTGCGGATGATGGTCGCCGGTGTCTCGACCCAGGTCCGCGCGCTGAGATAGGTAACGAGCGTGCTAGCGAGCCACGCGCCCATCCCCACGCCGACCGCGGCGAAGGGCAGCGCGAACAGGACCAGGCAGCCGGTTCCAATTCCTGAAGGAGGACGAGTGGTGTTTGTCATAGATGTGCGGCCGGCCGGCGACTTATGCGACCACCGCAAAGAAACGTCCCAATTCGGGAGCCGGTTCGCCGTGATCGAGACGGTCGGCTATGACGCGCAGAGCCAGTGCCTTGGCTCGGTCAATGGCTTCGGCGCGTGTCTGCCCATACACCAGAACGCCCGGAAGTTCCGGCGCCTCGGCCAGCCAGCGGCCATCTTCTTCTTGTTCGACCTCGATGTTCAGGCCCATGAACAGCCTCCTTGAAACGCAGACGGTCTCCACACGGAGACAAGTTTCGTGCAATAATCAATAATAGCAGCCACTTGAGCATCTAGCAATTCGCGACAAGAGCCCACCGCACAATCCAACCATGAAAATCCTCGGTCTCCTCGGCGGCGTGGCAAGCGGCAAGAGCCTGGTCGCCCGGCAATTGGCGGAACTGGGCGCGGTGGTGCTCGACGCCGATCGCGCGGGTCACGAGGCCCTGCGGTTGCCCGCCGTCGAAGCAGCGGCCCGCCTGCGCTGGGGGGATGCCATTTTCGACCCCGATGGCCATATCGACCGCGGTCGGCTGGCAAAGATCGTGTTTGCTCCACCCCCGGAGGGGCCAAAAGAGCGAAAATACCTGGAATCGCTGACCCATCCGGAGATCGGCCGCCGTTTGGCGGCCGAAGTGGACGCCAAGAATGCGATTTTCCCGCTGGCCGTACTTGACGCCGCATTGATTCTCGAGGCTGGGTGGGATAGACTGTGTAATTGCTTCGCTTTTGTCGAGGTGCCGCGAGAGTTACGGTTGGTCCGTGCCTCGCAACGGGGGTGGACGGAAGAGGATTTTTTGGCCAGGGAGGCCGCGCAAGAATCGTTGGAATCCAAGCGCGCCCATGCCGATGTGATTATTGACAACTCGGGTTCCGCCGAGCATACTCAAGCGCAAGTCCAGCGCCTTTGGCGGCTCCTCGTCGGCTGATTCCCCCTTTTTTCGCAGTCTCACCGGTTTCAGGGCCTCGCGCCGGCACTTTCAACCACTCCAAACCGCCCTCTGGCAACGGGCGGTTGCTGTCAAGTCCATTCAACCCGCTGCTCACCTTCCACAAGTCCGCACTTATCGTTGCCAGGAGTTCGATCGATGCCCTCCGACCACCATCCCGGTTCTCATGCCGACGATCGCGACGAACGTCGCGAGAAGGCTGGTCCGTGCGATCAGCCCGAAGCGGACGGCCCGCCGGAACGGGCAGCAGCCAAGGCGGAGGCAGCGGACTATCCTAGCTCGTTCGACTACGAGGATGAAGAGCCGCTGTCGCTGGCCGAAGAGATCGCCGCCGGCGCCGAGAGTCTGCCCGACGACATTCACGACCGCATTCAGCAGATCAAGCAGGCGGGCGACACGCACGTCGCCGAATTGCAGAAGATGTCGATGGAGAAGTTGATCGAGGAGGCCCGCAAGGAGAACCTGACCGATTACGCCGGCATCAAGAAGCAGGAACTGATTTTCAGGATCCTCAAGGAGCGGGTCAAACTCAACGGCCTGATGTACGGCGAGGGGACATTGGAAGTGCTTCCCGACGGCTTCGGTTTCCTTCGCAGCCCCGACTACCACTACCTCTCCTGCCCCGACGACATTTATGTCTCGCCGAGCCAAATCCGCCGCTTCGGCCTGCAGACGGGCACGACGGTCTCCGGGCAGATCCGCCCACCGAAGGAGAACGAGCGCTACTTCGCCCTGCTGCGGGTCGAGGCGATCAACTACCAGGACCCGAACCTGCTGACCAGCAAGGTTGCGTTCGACGAGTTGACGCCGCTGCATCCCGACGAGCGGATCCGCATGGAAGTCACGCCGGACGAGGTCAGCATGCGGGTCGTCGACCTGATCGTGCCGATCGGTTTCGGCCAGCGCGGCCTGATCGTCAGCCCTCCGCGGGCCGGCAAGACGATCCTCATGCAGAAGATGGCCAAGGCGGCGCTGGCCAATTACCCCGACCTGTACGTCTTCATGCTGTTGATCGACGAGCGGCCGGAAGAGGTCACCGACATGGAGCGGCAGGTCAAGGGCCGCAACTGCGAGGTCATCAGCTCGACGTTCGACGAACCGGCGGCCCGGCACATCCAGGTCTCGGAGATGGTGCTGGAGAAGGCCAAGCGGATGGTCGAGTTCGGATACAACGTATTGATCTTCCTCGATTCGATCACCCGCTTGGCGCGGGCCTGGAACGCGGAGTGCCCCAACTCGGGCAAGATCCTCTCCGGCGGCGTCGACGCCAATGCCTTGCAGCGGCCGAAGCGCTTCTTCGGCTCCGCCCGCAAGGTCGAGGAAGGCGGCTCGCTGACGATCATCGGCACGGCCCTGGTCGATACCGGCAGCCGTATGGACGAGGTGATATTCGAGGAATTCAAGGGCACGGGCAACCAGGAGATCATCCTCGACCGCAAGCTGGTCGACCGGCGGATCTGGCCCTCGATCGACATCAACCGCAGCGGGACGCGGAAGGAAGAGATGCTCTTGGATCCGGAGGAATATCGGCGGATCTGCGTCTTGCGGCGTGTGCTCAGCGACATGAATCCACCGGACGCCATGGAGCTGCTCGTCACGCGACTGCAGAAGACGAAGTCGAACGCCGAGTTCCTCATGAGCTTGAATGCGAAGGGCGGCTGATGATCACCGTAGGATAGGTTTTTAACCTGTCTGGGTGCAGGAGTTATCCGTGCAAAACCGGGATGGGGCAAGATCCTGATGGTCACCGTTTATGAAGGCACGCCGGCGGCCGGTGAAGGCCGCTTTGCCATCGTCGTAGCGCGTTTCAACCGGTCGATCACCGAGCGGATGTTAAACGGCGCCGTCGCAACACTCATGGCGCATGGCATTGCCGATGACAAGATCGACGTGGCCTGGGTCCCCGGCGCGTTCGAGATCCCCACGGTGGCCTCGCGGCTGGCGTCGGCCGGACGGCACGTCGCCATCTTGTGCCTGGGCGCGGTGATACGCGGCCAGACGACGCACGACCAGCATATCAATCGGGCCGTGAGCATGGCCCTTGCCCAGCTTGTGCGCGGTACAAGCTGCCGGTGATGTTTGGAATCCTCACCTGCGAGACGTTGGACCAGGCCATTGCCCGCAGCGGCGGCCAGGCGGCGACGACCGGCAAGGACGAAGCCCAGGCCCACTTGGGCAACAAGGGCGTCGATTGTGCCGAGGCGGCGCTGGAAATGGTGAACTTAATGAACAAACTTCCCAGAGAATAGAAAGAAAGCAGGAAATCCGAATCTCGAAATCCCAAACAAATTCGAATCCGAAAAATCCGCAAGAGTCAGAGTCTGGAAACCGCGCGTTTCTGATTTGCTTGCTTTGAATTTCGAGCTTGTTTCGGATTTCGAGATTCGGATTTCGGATTTTCTCCCGCCATGCGACCCAGGACTTTTGCCCGCGAAATTGCCTTCCAGGTTCTCTATCGCGAAGACTTGAATCCCGATCAGCCCGGGGCGGTCACGGTCTCCAGCGATGCGCTCTTGGACCAGGGCCGGCAGACCCGCGAATTGACGGAGTTCGTCCGCCATCTGGCCGAGTTGCAAGAACAGGAGGACGCCGCGTCGGCCGACGAAGGCGAGTGCTGCTCGCAGTGGCTGCGGACGCCCTCGCTGGTGGAGTTCTCGCGACTGCTGATCCGCGGCGTAGCGGAGAAGCGGGCCGAGTTGGACGAGAAGATTACCGCCGCGGCCGAAAACTGGAGCGTTGGGCGGATGGCGGCCACCGATCGCAACCTCTTGCGGCTCGGCGCCTATGAACTCCACTTCACGGACACGCCGGTCAAGGTCGTGATCGATGAATCGGTTGAACTGGCCAAACGATTTGGCGGCGCCCAGTCGGCGCAGTTCGTCAATGGAATCCTCGACAAACTGATGAAGCAACAAAAAAATCCGAATCTCGAAATCCGAAATCCGAAACAAATTCAAAATACAAAGCACGAATGACCAAAACCAGATTTTACCACCACACTCAAATAATCACGAAAGCACGAAAGAAAGGCTGGCGGACGAGTTGCGACGGACGGTTCACGTTCTGCTTCGTGTTTTCGTCCTTTCGGGCTTTCGTGATTCGTTTCCTTGTTTTGCTGAGCATGGAGCCGGTCCTGTTGCTAGAGTCCTTGGGAGTTTTGGATTTCGCCATTTGAATTCTATATTTGTTTCGGATTTCGACATTCGGATTTCGGATTTTTTGATTTATGGGTCTATTCGAAAAACTCAAACAGGGTCTGAAGAAGACCGCACAGTTCTTCAGCACCGACATCCGCGACCTCTTCAAGAGCGAGGGGCAGTTGCTCGACGACAACTTCGTCGACCAACTCTTCGCAACGCTCATTAAGATGGACATGGGGGTCGACGCCGCGAAGGAAATCACCGACGAGATCCGCACGAGCTTCCGCGCCCGGGTCGTGAAGATGGATGAGATCCAAGAGCACATCAAGGCCAACCTCAAGGCGATCATGGCCCAGCCCGCCGATCCGATCCGCTTCGCCCCCAGCGGCCCGACCGTAATCATGGTGGCCGGCGTGAATGGGGCCGGCAAGACGACGTCCATCGCCAAGTTGACTTTCATGTTCCAGGCCGAGGGCAAGAAGGTTGTGCTGGGGGCTGCTGACACGTTTCGCGCCGCGGCAGTCGAGCAGTTGACGATCTGGGCCAAGCGGTTGGGGGCGGAGATCGTCACGGGCGCATTGGGCAGCGACCCGGCCAGCGTGGCGCATCGTGCGGTTGCCCGGGCCCTGGAGATCGGCGCCGATGTATGCGTGGTCGACACGGCAGGCCGATTGCAGACCCAGCAGGGCTTGATGCAGGAGCTTACGAAAATCCACCGCGTGCTAGGCAAGCAGGTCCCGGACGCCCCGCACGAAGTGATCCTGGTCCTCGACGCCACCACCGGCCAGAACGGCATCAGTCAGGCCAGGCATTTCACGGATGCCGTGCGTTGCACAGGGCTGCTGCTGGCCAAGCTCGACGGCACGGCCAAAGGCGGTGTCGTGGTTGCCATCCGCAAGACCGTCGGCCTGCCGGTCAAGTACATCGGTGTAGGCGAGCAGGCCGAGGATCTGGCCCTGTTCGAGCCCGACAAGTTCGTCGATGCCCTGTTCGAGGATATGAAGTGAATTGCATCGCCAGCGTTAAACAAGATGTTCTTCCTCTGGATAGATCTGACTGGCGTGCTGGAGCGGCGCCTTTCCCCGCGGCGCGACCGGCCCGGCCGTCGTCGGCGCCACCGACTGCGTTCGGCCAGAATGGGGCGAGTCCGCTTGCTTTTTTCCGCTATCGTAGGTATGGTTGAGAAGGACGGACAGCCGGTAAGTAGCCTGCACGCTGGAGAAAACGCCCATGAAACCAGTTGTTCAATCATTCGACATTTCATTGAGGGTGGTCTTCTACAAGGAAGGCAGCCGTTGGATCGCTCATTGTCTTGAGTTCGACCTGGCGGGCGATGGCCGGACCAAGGAAAAGGCGTTCGAGTCGCTGACTGCATCGATCGGCCTGCAGCTTGAGGAGAGCTTCAACCACAAGAACCCGGGCAACCTCTTCTCTCCTGCCCCAAGCGAGGCGTGGGAGATGTTTGCTCTGGGCAAGGATGCGGCCGTCGGAAATCTCAGCCTGTGCATCGAGGGGCTCGCTGCCAAGCAGGTGGCAACTTACTCTTTGGGTGATATTCGTTTGCGGGCGTACGAGGGCGTCAAGAGAATCGCAGCCTGCGAAGCCGTTTGAGTTCTTGCTATGGCCGATCGCCCTATCAGCTTCCAGCGGCTGGTTCGCATCTTGTCCCGCTACGGCGTATCTGCCGCACGGCAACGTGGCAGCCACGTTGTTTTTTTGAAGCGGTTTCCCGAGGGCGTGTTTACGTATCCTGTGCCAAAGCGGAAAGAAGTGATGGTATGTTACGTGCAGGGATGCCGCCGCAAGTTCCGCCTGACACCCGCGCACGGCGTTACGGATGAAGAATTCTACGGTTCTTAGTCCCGGCCGCCTGCCCTCACCCTAGCCCTCTCCCGAAGGGAGAGGGGACCGTTATAGCGCCATTCCACGCGGCGTTACCGGCCCGGCCGTCGGCGAGGGTGGAAGCGGGCTGGGCGGTGGCGCCCCAACGGGCGGCGCTATCAACCCGGCAGTCGGTTGGGCTGGAGCAGGGTTCGGTGGCGCCTGTTGTTCCCCCTGCCAAGCCTCGCCGCCGTCGGGCCCGTAGCCGGAAGACCTCGGACCGTGGTAGGGCGGGCGGTTCAGCCCATAGGGATTACGCCAGGAATCAAACGGCAGTGTCCAAGGGCCTTGCGGGTTGCCCCAGGGTCCGAAGGGCGTCGCCCCGGCGCGGTAAGGATATTCCCACTCGCCATAGGGCCGTATCGCCGTGCCCGCACCCCAAGTCTGCACCAGATTCAACACGTCCGTGCCATTTTGAATAACCTGATGCCGGTAGCCGCTCTCTTGATAGCTGGGATCGGAGGGCACGATCGACGGCCGCTCCGGCTCATATTGGGCCACGCGCTCGCCCGTCTCCGGCGAATGCGTGTAATACCCGGGGAGAAAAACCCAGCTTACATCGCTGGCCTGGGCCGCCGGGACAGAGAACATTATCGGAAGTAGAAAAATCGTCTGGTGCAGTCTCATGGTGGTCTCGTACTTGCTAGGTGCGGAAAGTTATGCGCTATTGAAGGAGGCTGGCTACTTCGAGTGCTCGACCAACAACTCTCCTCCAATCGGGTCGTAAATATAACTGTCTCCTGCCGGCAAGGGAGGCAGCTTCTTGAGGTTGTTTGGAATGAGGATTTCCTTCTCGAACTCCTCATAGTCTTTGGGGAACTGCCCTTTGTCAGCCTTGTAAATGTCCAAGTCATGGCGGATCCTGCCGAAAGCAGTTGCCTCCTCAGCCGTCCAGCGGGCCTTGATCGCGGCGGTGATTGGATCGCCGCCGTAACCACGTCCTCTCTCACCCACGCCAACTGCCGCCTTTTCGCGAACGGTGCCGGGCTTCGTCTCGCCGGATGTTCTCGCCGTGCCTGCTCCGCTTCCGGTTGCTTGACTGGCTGCCTGCTCGGACGTCTTCTGGTCGCCCGAGCCTTTTGCTGCGACATTCGTCTCCGCTGCCTTGTTCACAACAGGCTCGTCATGCTTTGGTGCGCGTGGAATCGGCCCTTCCAGGCCGCAACCGGCAAGTATCACGCAAAGTGTGGACAGCCAGCAATTGAACATCTTCATCCGTTTTC
The DNA here is from genome assembly GCA_963824275.1 of uncultured Planctomycetia bacterium. GTDB lineage: Bacteria > Planctomycetota > Planctomycetia > Pirellulales > Thermoguttaceae > JANXQG01. Next base: position 361,991 of record CAWGOT010000001.1, read on the forward strand.
TCCTTCGTGGCTAGTCGGCGGCGGGGAGAGGCAGATCCGCCACTTCTCCATTTCCGCCAGAACGGTCTGTTTCGTCATGTTGAAGTCCAGCGGCGTGATCGTGATCTGGCCCTGGGCGATTGCGGAAAGGTCGGTTTCATGCTCAGCCAAGAGCGGCGCCCGGCCGCCGCTGAGCCAATAATAGGGCCGGCCGAACGGGTCATGACGCTTCTCGAAGCGGTCGCCGTACCGGGTCACGTTCATCGGCACGGCGAAAACTTGCGGCTCACCGGAAAGGGCCGCCGTGGGGATGTTGATGTTGTAAAGCTGAGGGTCCGGCCCCTTGGCGGCCAGGACCTGCTCGATGATCTGCCGGGCCAGCCCGGCCGCCTTTTCGAACTGGAAATGACGCTCGTATTGCAGGGAAACCGCAACGCTCGTAATGCCGAAAAAGGCCCCTTCGATCGCCGCCGCCACCGTGCCGGAATAAAGCACGTTGATGCCCGCGTTCAGGCCGGCGTTGATCCCGCTGACCACCAGGTCCGGCGGCCGCGAGCAGAACTCCGCCACGCCGATCTTCACGCAGTCGGCAGGGCTGCCTTCGACGGCCCAGCCCCAACGCTCGTCGTCGACCATGGGTACAGGGTGCCCGCCGGCCATCCGCTCGTTCTGAAACACCTCTTTCACTATCAGGGGGGTCAAGTAAGTGATCGCGTGGCCCACGCCGCTTTGCTCAGTCGAAGGCGCAACGACGACAACCTCGCCCAACTTGGCCAGTTCCCTTTGCAGGGCAGCCAGCCCGGGGGCATAAATGCCATCGTCGTTCGTCAAGAGGATTAACACGGCCGCTTTCTGTTCCGAGGAAGAGGGGCCTTCCTAGCTTCCATCATAATTGGGGACCGGCCGTATGACAAGAGTCGGACGCAATGCCTTGCCAACTAGGACTTTACCGCTTGCAAAGCGTTTCCTGTTGCAATTTGCAACGCATCGGCTAAAATGGAGGTTCGTGCTGTTTTTGCACGGAAAACCAACTATTAAACGAAACTTAGGTGCTTGGCAGTCCGCCGGGAATGCCTAGCACCGTGTGTTGCGAGTATTCGACGGGTTCTGAAATTGACCGCAAGAACCAACGGATGCGGAGTGGGCGAGTGGTGGGCTCGATTCTAGTTTTGATTCAGTGGCTGATCGCGATGCTGGATTGTGCTGCACGGTTCCTGGAAACAGGATCGATCGTTGCTGCCGACCTTTTCGTCGCGAATCTGTCTGCGGCACCGGGTCTGTCAGCGGCGCCGGGGGACTGGCGCAGATTCGAGCGTGGGTCGCCTGCCCTGAAACTGCCCTGCCTCCACAGCATCCCTTGGATGACGTACTGTCTTGGGCAAGGATGGACCAGCGCTTCGCCAGGGCTATTGCCGGCCCTCCTATCAAGGGCATCCGCCCTGTTGTTACGGGCAATGGACTGGGGTCTTTCCCAGTTTGCTTTCTGCAGGCGCCGAGTTTCATTCATAACGACCTCTTCTTGTCTCGCTCCAAGTGCGCGGGTGGCCTAGCGGCCCCACCACTTGGGGCATTGGGTCATTGGACTGACTTCTCGATTCTCGCAAGCGCCGCCCCCTCAATTTGTTGATAATTGGGGCTAGCCGGCGGTCTTGATTGCGAGGTATTTAGTCGTGTCACCCACAGGGGCAGTTGTTGCTATCATCTTTACGGCCGTTGCGGCCTTCGGGATGGCATTCCTGCTGATCAGGATCTTCGACCACCTGCGGCGGAAGGACGCCGAGCGCGAGGCCGCCGAGATCGTGGCCAAGGCCAAGCAGGAGGCCGACAGCCGCCGCCGCGAGGGCGAGCTGCAAATCAAGGAGTTGCTGCTCAAGCAACAGGAAGAAAGCGAAAAGGAACTGCGCAAGATTCGCGGCGAGCTCCACGAACGCGAACGCCTCCTCGACAAACGCCAGGACAGCCTGGAGGAACAGGCCGAACAGCTTCGCCGACAGGAGAAGAGCGTCGAGGCCACGCAGCGCAAGCTCACGGAGAAGATCCAGGAGGTCAACCACCGCAAGGAGGATCTGTCGAAGCTCCTCGACTTGCAGCGGCAGACGCTTCACGAGCTCAGCGGGCTGAGTCAGGCCGAGGCCACGCGGCGCTTGTTGGAAATCCTCGACTCGCAACTCCAGCAAGAGACGGGCGCGGCAATCCTCCGCTGCGACAAGCAGTTGGCCGAGACCTGCGAACAGAAGGCCCGCGAGATCATCATCACTTCGCTCCAGCGCTATGCCGCCGCGCATACCGCCGAGTCGACGACCAGCACCGTCGGCATCCCCAACGACGAAATGAAAGGGCGGATCATCGGCCGCGAGGGCCGCAACATCCGTGCCTTCGAAAAGGCCACCGGCGTCGACCTGATCATCGACGACACTCCGGGCGTGGTCATCGTCAGCGGTTTCGACATGATCCGCCGGGAAGTGGCCCGGCTGGCCCTGAACACGCTCATTGCCGACGGCCGCATCCACCCCGCGCGGATCGAGGAGATCGTGCTGGCGACGCAGAAGGAGTTGGAGAAGCACATCCAGAAGCTGGGCGAGGACGCCTGCCAGGAACTGGCCATCCGCGGCCTGCACGAACGGCTGGTCAACCTGCTGGGCCGGCTGCACTTCCGCACCAGCTATAGCCAGAACGTGCTGCGGCACTGCATTGAAGTGGCCTTCATCGCCGGCATGATGGCCGAAGAAATCGGCCTCGACGGCGCTCTGGCCCGGCGTTGCGGCCTGCTGCACGACATCGGCAAGGCGGCGGACCACGAGGCCGAGGGCGGCCACCCCAAGATCGGCGCCGATCTTTTGAAACGCTACGGCGAACGGCCGGAAGTCGTGCATGCCGCCTGCGGCCATCACGACGACCTGCGGATCGGCAATCCCTACACCGTGCTCGTTGCCGCGGCCGACGCCTGCAGTGCGGCCCGGCCCGGCGCCCGCCGCGAAAGCCTCGAGCGCTACGTCAAGCGGATGGAGGAGCTCGAGCGGATTGCCGGCAGCTTCACGGGCGTGGAGCAGGCTTATGCGATTCAGGCCGGCCGCGAGCTCCGCGTGCTGGTCAACGCCAAGGAAACGACCGACGAGGTGGCCGCCAAGATCTGCCATGACATCGTCAATGCCTTCGAGAAGCAACTGACCTATCCCGGTGAGATCAAGGTCACGGTCGTCCGCGAAAGCAGACATGTGGATGTAGCCAGATGATCGACGGATGACGAAGTCCCATTAACGAATTACGCAGGCCCACCCGGCGCCGCAAGATCGCGAACCACAAGAGAAGACGCGTCAACTTGCTCCTCCTTTGCGCAAGCGACTGCAGCAGACCTTCGATGCTGCCCACGAGCAGGGATTGGGGATTTGAGATCTCAAATCTCAAATCGCCGAAACAGGCCGATGCCCGCTTACCCCACAAGTTTCTCGCGCACCGCCCGAACGACATTTGGCGGCAGAAATCTCGCCAACTCCTCTTCCGTCGCCAGCCCGGCAATCTGCTTGATGAGCGAACTGGATACGTGGGCCAACTCTCCGTCGGCAATCATGAAGAGCGTTTCAATATCGGGCGCCAGGCGGCGGTTGGCCATCATCATGGTCAATTCGGCCGCGATGTCGGTAATCGGCCGCACGCCGCGAATCATGACTCGGGCACGCTGCTGCCGCACGAAATCGACGGCCAGGCCCTGGAAGGTGCGGATCTCGATATTCGAGAGGTGGGACGTCGCCTCGCGGATCAGTTCCACGCGCTCGTCGGCGGCAAACATGGCTTGCTTCTCGATGTTGATGCCCACCCCCACGATCAGCCGCTCGAACAGCAGGCTGGCCCGCTCGATGACGTTGAGATGTCCCAGGGTGATCGGATCGAACGAGCCGGGATAGACCGCAAATTGCCGCGAAACGGGTTCCATGACGTGCCTTTCCTTTCTCAACCGAGGGCTTCGACAAGCCGGTCGATGTCGGATTCATCATTATAGGCGTGCAGACTGATCCGCAATCGCCCGCCCCGGCAACTGAGCACGACCTGATGCTGAAGGCACTGCTTGCGAAGTGCATCCGGGTCCCGGCCGGGCAGCCGGAAGGAAACGATGCCGCTGCCGCAGTCGCCGGTACGAATGCTGTCGATGACCGCTCCCGCGCCCTTCAGCCGATCGCAGGCCAAGTCGGTGACTTCCAGCACCCGTCGGCCGATCGCCTCCTGGCCGAAATGGAGCAGGAGTTCCAGGCTCGCGTTCAGGCCAAGGAAACCGGCCATGTTCATCGATCCGCCCTCATAGCGCTCGGCGGTATCCTTGAAATTCAGTTCGATGCGGGTGAAATCGCGATCGTGGGCCACGCTGTTCCAGCCAACACCGAGGGGGCGAAGCAACTTGAGGTGCTCGCGGCGGAGGAAGAAGATCCCGGCCCCCTCCGGCCCTAGCAGCCACTTGTGACCGTCGGCAGCCAGGAAGTCGATCGGTGTGCGGCGGACATCCAGGGGAAACACACCCAGTCCTTGGATGGCATCCAGGAACAACAGTGCTCCGCGCCCATGCACCATTTCCGCGAGCCGATCCAAGTCGTGCCGCCAGCCGCTGGCGTAGGCGACCCAACTCACGCTGACGATCCGGGTGCGGCCGTCGCAGGCGCGGTCCAGGGCTTCCAGCGACACAAGCCCCCCTTCCGAAGGTACACGGCGAACTTCCACACCGCGAGAGATTAGATTCAGCCAGGGGTATTGGTTCGAGGGGAACTCATTGTCCGGCAAAACGGCGTTATCCCCCTCCTTCCAAGGGTAGCCCTCCGCTACCAGGCTGATTCCGGCGGTCGTATTGGGCACCAGGGCGATTTCCTCGGGCTGGGCGTGGATCAACTGGGCCGCCCGCTGCCGGGCCTCGTTCAACTGCCGCATCCAGCCCTGGTAGAAAGCATCGCCGTTGGCCGCGGCATCCGCATTCCAGTGGGCGACCGCCCGCTGGGCCGGCCCGCTCAGGGGGGCCACCGCAGCGTGGTCCAAATAGGCCCACTGCCTCGTGACCGGCATTTCCTTGCGAAAAACGCCCCAATCGGTCTTTTCCGAGGGCACGGTCTGCTCGTCGATCAACTTCTTGTTCCTTTATCAAACTTCATAGTGGTGGATCTTTCGGATTCTGATTATACTAGAAAGCCAAGTGGTGAACATTCAAGGCTCTGATTATCAGGAAGCCAAAGTGGTGGACGTTTAAGGCTCTGATTATACTGAACCGTCAGTGTCCATAGCCATCTTCGGCCTCGAGAAGTTGTTTTCATGCCCAAAGCCTTTTGCATTGCCGGCGCAGTTGTTGCCATCCTGTTGCTGCTGGTCTTCGGGACCGACCTGGGGATAGGTTTTCCTTTTGATCGCCAAGGCTGGCCGGGCGTGCTGATCGATATCGGCATGGTGCTCTGCTCGGGGATGTTGGGCTACATCAGTTGGGCCACTTTTCGAACGCTCAAATAGGCCAAAAGGTCGTGCGTCAAGATGCGTGCGGTTTTGTGGTTAGGCCGCCAGGTCCCAAACTCGGCGCAACGCGACGAGAAGCCGAGGGGGGAAGTTGTGTTCTTCCGCCATGCTGATAAAATAAGGAATAGGGACTTGGATCGGTCGAGAAACTGGGTCTCCCGGCCGAGGACCGTGTCGGGCGTAATTTCCGAGCATGTGCGAGCTGTTTTTCTGACTCCCACGTCCGCCTGGCGTAGCGTGAGCCCTGAGCAGGATCTGGGCAGAGTTTGATGACCTCGTCGAAGTTCTCTTTAGGTAGACATGTCAACGCAAGACAACAAGAAACGTGAACCTTCTCCGACTTTGCGCAAGCGACTGGCGAAGATTTTTGAGGCCGGCCAAAAGCAGGAAGCCCAGAACAAGTTCGATTACGCCAGCGATCTCTACACGGAATGCGTACAAGGCGATCCGGGGAATCTGGAGTACGTGCAGAGTTTCATGACGAACCTGCACAAGAAGTGTGGCAGCGCCAAGAAGCTCGGCCCTATCGTGCAATTCAAGGAACGCGGGGCCCGCGCCGCCCTGAAAAAGGCCATCGCCCAGGAGGATTGGGATGAAGCGATCCGGCAAGGGATCACCGTCTTGCGCGTGAACCCTTGGGACGTTCCGACGCTGACCGCAATGGCCACGGCCTGCGAGGGCATCATGACCCAGGAGGGCTCGTCTGCCGCCGTGACCTTTGGGGACTGCGAGCTGTATTACCTGAAGTGCGCTTTCGACACGTTTCCCAAGGACAAGCCTGATGGCGACGTTTGCCAACAGTTGGCCGAGGCCCTGACCAAGCGGGAACGCTGGGTCGAGGCCACCAACTTCTGGCACAAGGTCGAACTGGCCCGGCCCGATGATGAGTTGCCCAAGCGGCAGATTGCTACGATCACCGTCATGCAGCATCAGGCCAAGGATCCCAAGTACGAAGCGGACACGAAGGCGAAGGCCAAGACTTCGGACGATGGCAAGCAGGAGGAGTTTACCCACGAAGACCGGCTCAAGCAGCGGATCAAGCGCAACCCGAAGGACCTTACCGGCTACGACGAGTTGGCGAATCTCTACCTTAACACCGATCGCTTCGCCGATGCCGAAGACGTTTTAAGGCAGAAGCTCGAGGCCTCGAACAACGACCCCACGGTGCGGGAAGAGATCGAGGACGTGCAACTCCGCGCCCTGCGTGCCAAGATGGTCGAGGGCGGCAAGAAGGCCAAGGAATCGGGCAACGAGGCGGACAAGCAAGAGTACAAGCACCTCCGCATGACCGTCATCGAAAAGGAACTCGAGGTCTATGCCAACCGTTGCGAGCGCTATCCGAATAACCTCCTCTTCCGCTATGAACTGGGGCAGCGATACCAGTGGAAAGGCGATCTGGGCGAGGCGATCAAGCAATATCAGATCGCCAAGGCTGACCCGCGTAAGAGGGGTATGTGCCTGATTAACTTGGGCGAGTGTTTCCGGGCGATCAAGCAGTATCATCTGGCAATGAACCACTTCGAGCAGGCGGTCCAGGAGATCCCCGATCGCGAGCAGGAGTACAAGAAACTGGCCTTCTATAGGGCCGGAACCCTGGCCATGGCCCTCAAGGACCTGGCCAAGGCCGAGAAATACCTAACGACCTTGGCCAGCATGGACTATACCTATCGCGACACCTCCGATCTCCTGGAACGCCTGCATCGAATGCTTGAGGAGAACAAGGACAAACCAGGCGAGCACAAGGATAACAGTGAGGACGGCGGGGGGGAAGGAGACCGCGAGGACAAGAAAAACAACGACAAAGGTAGCGAGGAAAGCAGCGAAGGTTAGGCCAGTAGGTCCCTCCTGCCGGGAGGGACTGGATTTCCCGCCACCTTGTAGGGTGCGTGACGCGAACCGCTGGGAAAATCGTGGGTTACGCACGGAGTCGAACGGAAATCCTTGTGCAATGGTGCGTTATGCGAACCGGTCCAGAACAGGGTGTGGTTTTCCCTGGGGTTCTCCACCCACCCTACCTTGAGAAATCCCGGGCTTGGCCCCTCTGGACAAGATCGCCAATTTTCAGCACAATAGTTGATTCGCCGCGTGCGGGACCAATCGTGGCACGCCGGCCTGCGAAACAAGAACCTTCCCTCAAATAGCGGAAACCATGCCCCATTCGAAAAGTGCAAAGAAGCGCCACCGTCAGAGTCTGGAGCGGCGGGATCGGAACCGCTCGGTGAAGCGCGAGTTGAAAACCCGCGTTCGCAAAGTGGTCGAGGCCGTCGACGCCGGCAAGGCGGACGACGCCCAAGGCGCCCTGCGGATTGCCGCCCAGAAGCTCGATCGGGCTGCCGCCCACAAGATCATTCACCGCAATGCGGCCGCGCGGACCAAGTCGCGTTTGGCCGCCCGCGTCAAGACGCTGAAGACGGCGGCAGCGCCGGCGACGTGATCCTTTGGACTGCGAAGGCTTACCTTCGTTGCAATCCAAATTAGAATTCCACGTCCGCAGCGTTGAAAATCGGCCCTTCGACGCAAATCCGGCGATAGTCCCACTCGCCCTGTGGATCGCGGATCTTCGTCACACAACTAAAACAGATTCCGATCCCGCAGGCCATAGGGCTTTCCAGCGAAACCTGACAGGGAAGCCCCATTCTGGCAGCCATCTCTGCCGTGGCGTGCAGCATCCTCTCGGGCCCGCAGGCGACGATCCGGCAGGGATAAGGCGATGCCTCGACCACCGGCGGCACCAATTCAATCACCGTCCCGCAATGCCCGGCTGAGCCATCGTCGGTGCTGATCAAGACCTCGACGCCTAAGCGGCGAAAGTCGTCGATGCCCGCCAAAAACGCCTTCGAGCGATGCCCGTAGCAAAGCGTCACCTTGTCCGCCCGCGGCACGGCTTTCGGCGGCCGTCCATACTCGCCCTGCCCCAAATAATGCCGGGCCAGCGCCAGGAACGGCGTTTGGCCGATGCCCCCAGCCACCATGATCATGTGGCCCGTCTCGGCGGGCGGAAATCCATTGCCCAGCGGCCCCCACATCTCGAGCCGATCGCCCGCCTTCAGCACCGCCAGGCGGCGCGTCATCCGGCCGATTGCCTGGTAGACAATATCGACTCCCTGCGGCCGGCCCGCGGAGTCGCAATACGTGTCATACAGGGCCAGCGGGCGGCCCAACAGCGGATCGTTCGTGCCTGGCAGCCGCAGCATCAGGAACTGCCCCGGCAGAATATTCGCGGCAATCGCAGGGCAGGGCAGTCGCAGGCGATACGTGTCGCGAGCAAGCTCCACATGCTGCTCAATAGCGACCGTCTCTTGGCATATATGGTCGGGATTCGAGGTATGCATTTTCGCGGTTAGGATTTAGATCTTAGAACTTAGGTCTTAGAACTAAGCACTAAGTTCAAGTTTCGCACTTTTTTCAGTAGTTTGTACACTATCCCAACGTCTGGCGTGGCTGGGCGGCCGGGCCAAATTGAAGTCGGCTTCCAGACCAAGATTGGGTAGGATTGGGACACTCATTCTCCCACCAACCCTTTTTGGCAAGGAAGCCGAACATGGAAGTTACCGCATCCTTTCGAGAATTACTAGAGGCATTTGAGTGTGTTTTTACATCCCCCACGCACCAGATCTTTCTGTTTCTGATGACCGGCTGGGTCTTGTCGCACCGCCGACGCTTTGTGACCGATCAGATCTGGTCCAGCGGCTGTACGCACCGCGGGCATCACAGCCGCTACCATCGTTTCTTCAGCAACTCGGCCTGGAAGCTGGACACGATGTCCTGGGTGCTGGCCCGCTTGGTCATCCACGTGCTCGTGCCTACCGGGATCGTCGAGTTGGCCGTGGACGACACGCTTTGCCGCAAACGTGGTTTGACGATCTACGGCACGGGCATGCATCACGATCCACTTATCTCCAGTCGGGCCAAGCCCTTGACCAGTTGGGGACACGACTGGGTGGTCGTGACCTTGATCATCCGCAACCTGCCTTGGGCCCCGACCAAGGTATGGAGTTTGCCGTTGACCTTCTGCTTGTACCGCAACCGTCAAGGCGTCACCAAAGGCAAAAAGAAAGCCCGGCCCGCGGGAGGGAAGAAGAAGCAGTCCGTTTCGCCTTCCCATCGGACCCGCCCGGAAATCGCCGTGGAACTGGTTTCTCTGCTGGCCGGCTGGTTTCCGCAACGACAGTTCATGCTCACCGGCGACAGTGCCTATGGCGGGCAGAGTGTGCTCAAGAAATTGCCGCCCAACGTGGACCTGATCAGCCATGTGCATCCCAAAGGGTTGATGTACGCACCGGCCCCGCCCGCAGTGAAAGGACAAAAGGGATGTCCTCGGAAGAAAGGAAAACGCCTTTCCGGGATGGTGCAGTGGGCAGCGGACAAGAGCCAGCCCTGGCAGACGCTGACGTTCGACGAGTTCGGGTTGCACGCCACGCTTCAAGTCAAGGTGCGTCAGGCCTTGTACTACACGGCCGGTGGCCAACGCCTGCTGACGATTGTGTTGGTGCGGGACGTAGAGGGCGGGCGGCCGGACCAGATGTTCTACTGCACGAGACTGAGTTGGACCGCGCGGGAAATCCTCTCGTGTTACGCCGGGCGTTGGTCGATCGAAGTCGCCTTCGAAAATGCCAAACAGTTGTTGGGGTTCGAGGATGCTGCCAATCGCAAGCCGAAGGCCGTCGAACGCACCGCACCGATGGCGTTGGTGCTGTACACGCTGATCATCGTTTGGTTCCACAAGATCGGTCATCGCTTCCTCCACTTTCCCGATCGCCCCTGGTATCCGCAGAAAAAAGAACCCTCTTTTGCGGACATGCTCACCACGCTACGGCGGCAAAGTTGGACCGAGCACTTTTCGCGAGTGCTTCGCGAAGGCGGTGTCGCGAAAAAGAACCTTGTGCAGATCATCGAGTTTCTCTCGCTTGCCGGGTGATTCCCGGTTCGTGCGCAACAACTTTGGCAACCTCTTCCTCTGGCCCGAAAAAATCGTCACGCCGGGACAGAGGCCCGCTCCGGCTACGCCCCGACCACGCAAAGGCACCGTGACCGCAATATACTGAACAAACCACTGAAAAAAGTGCGAAACTTGAACTAAGAACTAAGCACTAACACTAAGTTCTACTCCGAGTTCTTTCCCATCGCCTGCAACGCCTTGATCTCTTCAAACGTCAAGGGACGTGCGGCCCCCGGGGCGAGTTTGCCGAGCCGCACGGGCCCCACGCTCACCCGCACAAGTCGCAGCACTTTGTGTCCCACGCGGGCCAACAGGCGGCGTATCTCGCGGTTCAGGCCCTCGCGAAGCGTGATCTCCAGCCAGGTGCTTTCCTTCTGATGCGATTCGATGCGGAACGTCCTCCACACGGGCCAGCCCTTCCGCCAGATGGACTCCCCGCCGCAACTTGTCGAGCACCTCCGGCGTCGGCCGGCCGGCGACCTGGGCCAGGTAGACCTTCTCGACGCCATACCGCGGATGCGTAAGGCGATTCGCCAGTTCGCCGTCGTTGGTGACTAGGATCAGCCCTTCGCTGTTCAGGTCGAGCCTGCCGATAGCGAACAGGCGAATATCGTGGTTTGGCACCAGGTCGATCACGCGGGGCCGGCGGGCGGGGTCGCGATTGGTTGTCACCACGCCCTTCGTCTTGTTCACGGCGTAATAGACCCGGCGTCCGAGCGAGAGCGACTCGCCATCGACGCGGATGTCGTTTGCGGCTGGATCGACCCGCGTGCCGAGTTGGGTCACCACTTTGCGGTCCACCTCGACGCGGCCGGTCGTAATCAGTTCCTCGCACTGCCGGCGGCTTCCCAGCCCTGCCGCAGCGAGGATCTTCTGCAAGCGCTCGCCCGAAGGGTGTTCGCCGACGGGCTGCGTTTGTGGACGCGGCCGCCGGGGGCGGCGCGGCTTGACGCCAATCCGTGTCCCGTGAGGGCGACGGCCGGGTCCCGTGCCGCCCGGCCGGGGCCTTGGTGGTTGAGAACCGGGCGGACGACTGGACGGCGACTTTCCCGGCGCGGACTCCTCGCCGCCCTCGAAACCGATCACGCGGCCTGCCCGTTGGCCGTCGGCCGGCCGCTGGGAAGGCCGTTGGGCCGGTTTGCCGGGGCGCGGCGATTTCTTGGCTGAGAACTTTCGACGTGGAGGGCCGGCCATAGTTTGGGCAATTCAACGGGGGCGAGAGGACAAATCCATACCAACCATCATACCCCGTCCACGCAGCTTGCGACAGAGTGGTAGTAGGTCCCTTCTGCCGGAAGGACTATTGGGTGTTGCCGGGTGTTGCCCCACCGACCAACGCAGAGTCTTTCACGGATTGAAGCACATTGGTCCCTCCCGGCAGGAGGGGCCTACTGCGTCATTCCCGGCGGATAGTAGATTGCTGGCGGCGGCGTGTCGATTGGCGGCGCGGTGATGATCGGAGGTTGGGCATTCGGCGCCGGCTGGGCTGGCGTTTGTGCATATGGCAGGAGAAGGGGTTCGTCGGGTCGTTGCAAGGCTCGAATCGTCTCCGGCACGGGTTCCTGATACTCTCGCGGCCGCCCGCCGACAACCGGCGGGCCCACGTCGTTGTCAGGAAAGGGCTCGAAAACCTTCGCCCTGGTCTGCTGGTAGTCCATTGGGCCGGGGTGGGCAAGGTTCGGCGACGACAAGCAACCGCAGCACGTCAGGACGGCCGCCAGAGCGATCAAGGACAGGATACGGCACATAAACGACACTCCACCCCACAGAGGCTTCGATTGGCCGCGAGATTGTAAAGACTCTTGCCCCGCGGGGGAAGGGCGAAAATCCGGTGTTTCCGCATGAAAAGTAGCAGGCACACTCCGTGTGCCGTCCGCCGGAAGCCCCGGCTTCCGCATATTCCGAGGCCGGGGCCTGGGGCGAACGGCACACGGAGTGTGCCTGCTACTTGGGAGCCCGCGAACGGTTACGCTGCTACAAATACGCGTCCAGCAGCACCGTCCGCTGCTGCGGCACAAGCTTGACACTGCCGAGGCAGGCGGGCAGGAGCGCGGTTCCGCCCTTCGGCAAGGGCGACGGCTGCGGGTCGCGCTCGATGCGGACCGCGCCTTGCAAAACGCAGACAATATGGAACTGGTCGTCGCCGCCGATCGTCTGCGGCTGGTCGAAGTCCCAGCGATCCATGACGAACTTCTCGCATGCGACCAGGCGGTTGACCCAGGGCCGATCGGTGGGCTGGGGCGGCACCGGATCGACCGGCCCGCGCTGGAAATCGACGACGGCCAGGCCCTGCGCAACGTGCAAGCGCGCGAGGTTTGCCGTCAGGGCCCACGCGGTTCCAATCGTACAGGCGGAACGTGGTATCGCTCGATTGCTGCACCTCGGCGACCAGCAGGCCGGCACCCAGGGCGTGAACCGTTCCGGCAGGAATAAAGAGGCAATCGCCTGCCTTGGGCTCGAAGCAGTGCAGCATTTTCTCGCAAGTCCCCTGAGCAATCGCCTCCGCCAACTGCTCTCGCTCGACGCCCGGCCGGAGCCCCGCATAGATCCGGCTGCCGGGATCGGCGGCTAGAATGTACCAGGCCTCGGTCTTGCCCAAGTCGGGCGGATCGAGCCGCGCGGCCTGTTCGTCGTTGGGATGGACCTGAACCGAGAGCGACTGTGCGGCGTCAAGGAACTTGACCAGGAGCGGAAAATTCGCCTGCGGGTGGCAGCGGCCGAAAAGCTCCGCAGCACGCAGGCGAACCAGATCGCCCAGGGCCGTGCCCGCCAGCGGCCCCGCATCCACAATGCTCTGGTCCGCGCCATGATCGGCGACTTCCCAACTCTCGGCGTAATCGTTGCCAGGGCCGAGCGACTTTCCCAGGCAGGTTTCCAAGCGGCGGTTCCCCCACAGATAGCGGCGCACGAGCAAGCGAAAGCGAAGTGGATAAAGCGGAATCATCGCGCAGTTTGTCCTTCGAAGGGTTGTTGGCTTTTGGAGCCGTTTCTTATCGTATGCCGTAGGGTGGGACCAGCGAGCTTGCGAGCGCCGGCCCACCAACACCCATGATTGGCGGGCCGGCACTCGCAAGCCGACCATGGGTACATGGTGCCCGGGTCCCACCCTACGGCTACGGCTTCCATTACGAACGCCGCTGAAGTATTATAAGTAGTTTGGCACTGCCTGGGAATCGATCTTCCCAGCCCTGCCCGCTTTGCGATTGCCACCCCTGAACATTGCCCATGCCCCGAACTCCCGCCGAAAGCGATCTGTTCCAAGACAGCACCATGACCTTCGGGCAGCATCTCGAAGAGTTGCGGACCTGTCTCTTCCGCGCGATCATCGGGCTGGCGATCGGCTGTGGCATAGGGCTTCTGCCTTGGGTCTGCGGCCCGGTCGTGAGGTTCATCAATACGCCCGTCGAGAACGCCCTGATGAATTACTACCAGGAACAGGCCAATAAGCTCACGGCGGAGGAAACAAAAACGCTCAGCGACGCCGGCTATAACGAGAAAGACCTGCAGCGGATCAGCGCGATATTGGCTAATGAGCATGTCTCGCTGGAAGTGGTCCAGGTGGACCCTCAGCTCTTGCTGCGTCAGTTGCAACTTCGGCCGGATGCCACGCTTCTGCCGCCCTCCGGCAGCGAACCCGTCGCGGATGCCGGCGGCCTGAGAAAAGTCGTCCTCTTCCGCCCGGTCGCCAGCAATCCGCAAATCCACATGAAAAGCCTCAACGCCCAGGAGTCGTTCATGATCTACATGAAGGCCTCGATCCTGGTCGGCGTGGTGCTGGCCAGTCCCTGGGTCTTCTACCAGATCTGGGCCTTCGTAGCCGCCGGGCTCTATCCGCACGAGCGGCGCTACGTGCACATGTTCCTGCCGATAAGCCTAGGGCTCTTCCTGGCCGGCGCGGCGGTGGCCTTCTTTCTGGCGTTCGACAAGGTGCTGGCCTTCCTGCTCAGTTTCAATCGCATGCTGGGGATCGACCCCGACCTGCGGATCAACGAGTGGATGAGCTTCGTGCTCCTGCTGCCGCTGGCCTTTGGAGTCAGCTTCCAGCTTCCCTTGGTGATGCTCTTCCTGGAGCGGATCGGCCTCTTCACGGTGAAGAGCTACATGGCTTCTTGGCGGATGGCCGTGCTGGTGATTTTCGTGCTGGCGATGATCCTCACTCCCACCGGCGATCCGTACACCATGCTGCTGATGGCCTGTCCGCTGACGGTCCTGTACTTCGGCGGCGTGCTGCTCTGCAAGCTGCTGCCCAAGGCCAAGAGCCGGTTTGAAGGATGAGGGATGAAGGATGAGGGATGAAGGATGAGGGATGAAGGATGAGGGATGAAGGATGAGGGATGAAGGATGAGGGATGAGGGATGAAGGATGAGGGATCAGGGATGAAGGATTCCTTGCCTTTGCCAGCGCCTCCCATCTCATCCCTTACCTCTCATCCCTTATCTCTCATCCCTTATCTCTCATCCCTTATCTCTCTCATCCCTCAGATCGCTTCGCCGCCACGTTCGCCGGTGCGGATGCGGATGCAGTCTTCCAGCGGGACGACGAAGATCTTGCCGTCGCCGATCTCGCCCGCGGCGCCGCTGCGGCCGCCGCGGATGATGGCGTCGATCGTCGGCTCCAGAAACTCCTCGTTGACGGCAATCATCAACTGCACCTTGCGCAGCAGGTTCACGGCGAACTCGTGCCCGCGGTAGACCTCGGTCTGTCCCCGTTGCCGGCCAAAGCCCTGCACGTCCATGACGGTAAGGCGGAAAACTTCCACGTCGGCCAGGGCCTGCTTGATGGCCTCCAGCCGATGCGGCTGAATGACGGCGATGATGAGCTTCATGGTGGTCTCGCTGCCCCCTCTATATGAGGGTTCCAGGATAACGGGCAGTATTGGGTAATCCGATCACCAAGAATACTAACGCATCACCCGGCGAATCTCAAGTAGGTCCCTTTTGCCGAAAGGGACGAATGTGGCCAGCCTACGCGAAGAACGCCGCCTTTCTCACCCAGGCCATGCACAATACTCCTTTCCGGCGGAAAGGACCTACATGTCGGCTCAAAACACCAGAATCAGGTCGGCTGCCGTGAGAAACTGCGTGCTGTTGCGGCCATCATTAAAGGGCAGGCCCGTCTGGTTCGACTGCCCGTAACTGCCCGCACCGCCATCGTAGCAATCGTAGCGGACCTCAGGCCGAAAAGTCACGTTGGCATGCGGCCGCCAGTTCAATCCGGCGGTGACTTCATAGAAATTGCCCTCGAAGCCGTGGCCCGCCCAGGCCCGCACCCCCGGAATGTTGCCGGGCCCGGTCACACACACGCCGTCCTGGTCGCGGAACCACTCCGCACGCACGCAGGCCGCCCACTGGCTGCTCAGCGTGTAAATATAGTATTGATTCAGGCCGTACCAATCGGCCGCCGCGCCGCCCGCCAGGGCATTGTTCTCGACGCCCAGGTCATGCACCAGAATATATTGGCTCCGCGGGCCCAGTTTCTCCTCAACGACGAAGCTGTAGACGAAGCCGTTCTCGTTGCCGCCCACGTCCTGCGGCCCGCTGGAAAGCGTGTAGGAGACGATCGTTCGCCGGTCGCTGCTTTGCCATCGCACACCGCCCAGAAAGTCCACCGCAGAGTTGTCGTCGTCGAGCTGGCTCCAGCCGCGATGCAAGCCGCCCTGCACCGACCAGTTCTGGTCCATCTTGTAATCGGCCAGCATGCCGGTCAGCAGGTGCGGCACGCCGTAGGTATAGCAATAGGAATGCGAGTAGAAGAAGTTCGCCGTGGCCGGCATCGACTCGCAATCGAAGGGCGCCAGGTAGGTCCCGAGCTTCACGGTCACGTCGTTGCAGGCCACGGCCAGATACGCCTGGGGAAGCATCATGCCGTAGGTCTGCCCGTCGAATCCGTTGAGGTGGTTCTCCAGCCCGTTGTTCGTGTACCAGCGCCAGTCGCTGCCGTAGGCGGCGTCGATGCGGCCGCCGAAGTCCAGTCCGCTGCCGCCGCTGTGGACCGGCCGCTCGAGCGTCATCCAGAACTGGTTCAGTTGGTATTCGCCGTCGCGATCGTCCGTGGCCACAGGGCCGTTGAAGCGGCTGGCCGCGTGCTCGTTATCGAAGGTGATCCCTTGTTGCAGCCAGCCGCTGATCGAGATGCCCGTCTCTTGCAGGCATTGCGGCTGACGCAGTCCGATCATCGGCCCCGGCGCGCGGAGGCGGCGGCTCTTCCGCCGGCGGATCGGCCTCGGTCCCCATCCGCTCGTGGAGGCGGACCTTCAAAGCGGCAAGCCTCGACTGGCGATCCGCAGCGGTCATCGCCGGCAGGTCGCCGGACGACGAAACGTCCGGCTGTGCCGCCACCGTGGCAGGCGGCGGCGAATTCAGGGCCGGCGCCGCTTCGCGGGCGCTGCTTGTGCAGGCGCTGCCTGCGCGGCCGCGTCGACCTTGCTGTTCAGCGTCGCCACCGCCGTATCTTCGAACCTCGCCGCCGATGGAGAACGCGGCGCTACCGGCAGGAAATCATCCGCCCGACTCCAGCCAGCGATCCAGCCGCTTGCGAGCAACCATCCCGAAGCGATCGACACCAGTGTTCTACGTCCCGCGAACATGTCTTCTCGGTTGCGGTGAGGCAATGCCCTACCGCCGTCGCCTTCCGCGACTCGTCCGTCCTTGGGTTCATTTCCAACCATTCTCCTATCGGAACCGTGGCTAGCAGCAATCATGGTAAACGCATGAAAAAGCCGTGCCACAAGGCAAAGCATCGGCCGCCGCCGTAAAGTCTGAGGGCTATAACGGATGCTCGCTTGCCTGGGCCGCGGGAGCTTTCCGCCGAGGCAAGATAGAGCGCCTTTGCGGGATTCGCGGGGAGCGGGGAGCGGGGCGCAGGGAGCAGGGAGGCGGCATCCGCTTCTTGTCCGGAATTTTCCTTGCATTCCCGCGGGAGTTTGGAACTAATCATCACTAACTTCTGTTATTAGTGATAATTAGCCACGCAAACGGCGCATGCCTTAATACCCGCAATGCGAGCCGCTTGGGAAAGCCCCACCCAGGCCATGGCGATGGACCATGTCTGCCAGGCGTTCATCAATAACCACGTGGCCAATCGTGCCAGCTGCGGGACTCCAAGCCGCTCCATAATCGTTTTCACGCCTGGCCAAAATGGCCGGGTCAAGGGGACATCTCGAGCTGCGCGCGAGCCGCAGGTATCCGCGCGCTTTTCAGCGGCGAATCAACACCGCCACATGGTCGAAAGGTATCTCCATTCTGTGCTTAGACAGTAAGATCAAAGCGATCGAGACTCATGACCTTGTGCCATGCAGCCACGAAGTCGCGCACGAACGCCTTCTGCGAGTCGCCACAGGCATAGACTTCCGCCAAGGCTCGGAGCTGCGAGTTTGAACCGAAGACGAGATCCACGACGGTGCCCGCCCACTTAAGTTCGCCCGTTGCCCGATCGCGCCCCTCGAACAGGCCTTCGGATGTGGCGGACTCTTGCCACTTCGTGCGCATGTCGAGGAGATTTACAAAGAAGTCATTGGTCAATGTCTCGGGCCGCTTGGTGAACACACCGTGCGTGGACTGGCCGACGTTCGCATTCAGGGCGCGCAGGCCGCCGATCAGGACCGTCATCTCAGGCGCAGTCAGCGTCAACAGTTGCGATTTGTCCACCAGCAGCGCAGCCGCCCATCGATCGAGTCCCTTGCGGGCGTAGTTGCGGAACCCGTCTGCTGCCGGCTCCAATACGGCAAACGAGTCGACATCGGTCTGCTCCTGCGACGCGTCCATGCGCCCCGGCGAGAAGGGCACCTTCACGTCGTGGCCGGCCTTCTTAGCAGCCGCCTCGACGGCTGCGCAGCCGCCGACAACGATCAGGTCGGCAAGCGAAACCTTCTTGCCGCCAGGCTGTGCGCCGTTGAAGTCCTTCCGGATCGCCTCAAGCTTCAGCAGGACCTTGGCCAGTTCGGCCGGCTGGTTGACTTCCCAGTTCTTCTGCGGCGCCAGGCGAATACGCGCGCCGTTAGCCCCACCGCGCTTGTCGCTGCCGCGAAACGTCGCAGCAGACGCCCAGGCCGTGGTGACGAGTTGGGAGATAGACAGGCCCGAAGCAATGATCTTCGCCTTGAGGGAGGCGATGTCCATTTCGTCAATCAAGGGGTGATTGACCGCCGGGATAGGATCCTGCCAGATGAGCTCTTCGGCCGGAACCTCCTGGCCAAGATAGCGTGCGCGGGGGCCCATGTCGCGGTGCGTCAGCTTGAACCAGGCCCGGGCGAACGCGTCCGCGAACTGATCCGGATTCTCCAGAAAGCGACGTGAAATCTTCTCGTAAGCCGGGTCGAACCGCAAGGCGAGGTCGGTGGTCAGCATGGATGGCGCATGACGCTTTGACGGGTCATGCGCATCTGGCACCGTACCGCCGCCTGCACCATGCTTCGGTCGCCATTGATGTGCTCCGGCCGGGCTTTTGGTCAGTTCCCATTCGTAGCCGAACAGGTTCGAGAGGAAGTTGTTGCTCCACTTTGTCGGCGTCGTGGTCCAGATGACTTCCAGGCCGCTGCCGATCGTGTCATCCCCTTTGCCTGAGCCAAATGTGCTCTTCCAGCCGAGGCCCTGCTCCTCGATCCTGGCGGCTTCCGGCTCCGGGCCCACCAGTGACGGGTCGCCGGCGCCGTGGGTTTTGCCGAAGGTGTGACCGCCGGCAATGAGCGCGACCGTTTCCTCGTCGTTCATCGCCATGCGGCCGAACGTCTCGCGAATGTCCCGCGCCGCAGCGACCGGATCCGGCTTGCCATTGGGGCCTTCCGGATTCACGTAGATCAGACCCATTTGCACGGCGGCGAGAGGATTCTCGAGATCGCGGTCGCCGCTGTAGCGCTCGTCTGCCAGCCACTTGCCCTCGGGCCCCCAGTAAACGTCTTCTTCCGGCTCCCAGACATCCTCGCGCCCGCCGGCGAAACCGAAGGTCTTAAATCCCATCGATTCCAGCGCGACGTTTCCAGCGAGAATCATCAGATCGGCCCAGGAGATTTTCCGTCCGAATTTCTGCTTGATCGGCCACAGCAGCCGGCGGGCCTTGTCGAGGTTGACGTTGTCCGGCCAACTGTTGAGAGGCGCAAAGCGCTGGCTGCCGCTCCCTGCGCCGCCGCGACCGTCGCCGATGCGGTACGTGCCGGCGCTGTGCCATGCCATGCGAATGAACAAAGGCCCGTAATGGCCGAAGTCCGCCGGCCACCAGTCCTGCGAGTCGGTCATCAGCGCCAGGAGATCCTCCTTCACGGCCTTCAGGTCGAGGCACCTGAACTCTTCAACGTAGTTGAACGCCGCGCCCATGGGGTTGGACAGTGCGGAGTGTTGGTGCAAGATCTTCAGGTTCAGTTGATGGGGCCACCAGTCTGCGTTCGTTGGGGCTCCAGCCGCTGTTTTTGTGTGAGCGCCGCCCGAGAACGGGCACTTGCTTGAGTCTTCTGACATGTGAATTCTCCTTTGTTGACCTGCTGGTAAGCTGTTTATCCGCGCGAAGCCCCTGATTTTAGCATAGCCGTCGATCGCGATCAACGGTTCGCTGCGAATTCTAAGTTCACCGCCGCAATGCCTTTTCAAATTTTGCATTTTTGACCGCGAATGGAAGCGAGCAGCGTGGAAACCTCCGCTTTCACTGGGTCTTTGCATATAATGTCCACAGCGCTTGCCATGATGCATGGCCGATTGTGGGACCCCGCGACACTCGAAAACCACCGTACGGGAGAATCGATGAACAATGAATGGCTTGTCTGGCAACTGGCGGATGCCACCTTCCCGGCTGGCGGCTTGGCGCATTCAGGCGGGCTGGAAGCTGCCAGCAAGTGGGGCGAGGTCCACGAGATGCGCCGCCTGGAGGATTTTTTGCACGTTCAACTCACGCAAACGGCCCATGCCTTGATACCGCCGTTGCGAGCGGCCTGGGAAAGCCCCGCGCAGGCCATGGCGATGGACCAGGTCTGCCAGGCGTTCATTAGCAACCACGTGGCCAATCGGGCCAGCCGGGCGCAGGGGAAGGCCTTTTTGCTTTCCGCGATCGCGGCGTTCGACTTGTCCGCCTGTCGCCAGATGCGCGATGAAATTTACGTGCAACGCATGCACGGGCATTTTCCCGTCGTGTTCGGCGCCGTCGCCGCAGCGCTGGAAATTGACGTTGATCAGGCCACCCGCCTGTTTTTGTATATTGCCCTGCGAGGCCTGATTTCCAGCGGCATACGCTTGAGCGTTGTCGGCCCTTTGGAGGGGCAGGCTCTTCGCCATCGCCTTTGCCCGTTTATGGATGCCTTGGCCGCCCGCTGCCGGAATTTCGATCCGCCAAGCATGGCGCTGACGGCACCGCTGGCGGAGATCTTTCAGGCAAGCCAGGATCGACTCTATTCGCGGCTCTTCCAGAGTTAGCCCTTCGAGCAAATCCGCATCACCCGGAGAACCTGAACCATGGAACCTCGTCACGATCCCGACCACGACCTCGCCCGCGAAGACGACGCTTGGCACGATCACTCGCACGGTTACGACCATCATCACGGCCATGGCCACGCGCACGCAGCGGCGGACGATCCGGGCCGATTTCACGAGCGGCCGATGCCGTCGGCTGCGCGGGATCTTGGCCGGCGCGCGTTCACGGTCGGAATCGGCGGTCCGGTGGGCAGCGGGAAAACCGCGCTCGTGCTGGCACTCTGCCGGAAACTGCGAGATCGACTTTCGCTGGCCGTAGTGACCAATGACATCTTCACACGCGAAGACGCGGAGTTCCTGATCCGCAACGAGGCATTGCCGACCGAGCGGATCGATGCCGTGGAAACGGGTGGCTGCCCGCACGCCGCCATTCGCGAAGACATCTCGGCCAACCTCGTCGCGCTGGAAGAACTGAACTATCGCTTCCATCCCGATATCCTGCTTTTGGAATCCGGCGGCGACAATCTGGCCGCCGATTTCAGCCGGGAACTAGCCGATTATACGATCTACGTCATCGACGTGGCCGGCGGCGACAAGATTCCGCGGAAGGGCGGACCAGGCATCACCCAGTCGGATCTGCTGGTGATCAACAAGACGGACCTGGCCCCGGCAGTCGGCGCTGACCTGGAGACGATGGATCGCGACAGCCGGCGGATGCGCGGCGAGGGACCGTTTGTTTTCGCACAGGTCAAGCACGGCGGCGGGGTCGACGCGATCGCGGAACGCGTGCTGCAGGCATGGCGGCGTCAGAACAAAAAGTAGCGCTGCGCCAACGGAAGTTTGTCCGCCGGCGCAGGTGAGGTGTTGGCCGTCGGCCGTGACACGGTAGGTTTCCGGATCGACGGCAATCCGCGGGCAGGAGCTGTTGAACTTCATGTCTTGTTTGCCGATGCCCCGGCAGCGCCGCACGGCCTCGGCGCGCTTGTGCAAACCATAACCGGGCAGCACGCCGGCGTCGAGGCAGGCCTGGCTGACGAAGGCCACGGAAATCGGGCCCGTTGCACCGCCGAAGCTGCCGAACATCGGCCGCATCAGCACGGGCTGGGGAGTCGGAATCGAGGCGTTGGGATCGCCCATCTGCGACCAGGCGATGATTCCGCCCTTGAGCACCATCTCCGGCTTGGCGCCGAACATGGCCGGTTTCCAAAGCACGATGTCGGCCAGCTTGCCGACTTCAATCGAACCGATCAGGTGCGACATGCCGTGGGCGATCGCCGGGTTAATCGTGTATTTGGCAAGGTAGCGTTTGATCCGCAGGTTGTCGTTGCCGCCCGACTCTCCGGCCAGCGGACCGCGCTGCCGCCGCATTTTATCGGCCGTCTGCCAGGTCCGAGTAACGACCTCCCCCACGCGTCCCATGGCCTGCGAGTCGGAACCCATGATGCTGATCGCGCCCAGGTCGTGCAAGATGTCCTCGGCGGCAATCGTCTCGCCGCGGATGCGGCTTTCGGCAAACGCCACGTCTTCGGGCAGGTTCTTGTCGAGGTGATGGCAGACCATCAGCATGTCCAGATGCTCGTCGAGCGTATTGACCGTGAACGGGCCGGGTGGGATTGGTGGAGCTGGGCAAGACGTTCGGTTCGCCGCAGACCCGCAGGATGTCGGGCGCGTGGCCGCCGCCGGCCCCTTCGGAGTGATAGGTGTGAATCGTGCGGCCCTTGAAGGCGGCGATGGACGCCTCGACAAATCCCGATTCGTTGAGCGTGTCGGTGTGAATGGCCACCTGCACGTCGAACTCTTCGGCGACGCCCAAACAGCAGTCGATGGCGGCCGGGGTCGTGCCCCAGTCTTCGTGCAGCTTGAAACCGATCGCCCCGCCGATCAGTTGTTCGGCCAGGCCCTCGGGCATCGCCGAATTCCCCTTGCCTAGAAAGCCGAAATTCATCGGCAAGGCGTCCGTGGCCTGGAGCATCATGCGCAGGTGATGGGCGCCGGGCGAGCAGGTCGTGGCGCAGGTGCCCGTCGCGGGCCCGGTTCCGCCGCCGACCAGCGAGGTCAGGCCGCTGGCCAGCGCGTCGAATGCCTGCTGCGGGCAAATGAAGTGGACATGGGTATCGATTCCGCCGGCGGTCAGCGATCAGCCCTTCGGCGGAGATGACTTCGGTGGTCACGCCGACGATCATCCGCGGGTCGACGCCTTGCATCACGTCGGGATTGCCCGCCTTGCCGATGCCGGCGATCGAGCCCGTTCTTGATGCCGATATCGGCCTTAAAGATGCCGGTGTAATCGACGATCAGGGCGTTGGTGATCACGCAGTCCGAGCGTGTCGGCCTGGCGCACGCCGGCGGCCTGGCCCATGCCGTCGCGGAGCACTTTGCCGCCGCCGAATTTGCATTCGTCGCCGTAAACGGCAAAGTCGCGTTCGACTTCCAGCCACAAGCTCCGTATCGCCAAGGCGAACGCGGTCGCCGGTGGTCGGACCGTAGATTTCCGCGTAATGCGCGCGTTGAATTTTGTAGACATGGCCACGTTGAAGGGGATTGGGGAAAAGTTGCAGGTTCGAATCGAGCGCCAGGCCAGCAGTTCGGCAACGGATGGGCCGCCGAGCGCAGGCATCCTCATGGGAGAACCGGCTCGGCGACGCGCTGCATGGCGACGGCCTTCATCGCGTCATTCACGGGGCCGTCGGCCAGATTGTTTCCGCCGCGAATCACGCGATTGCCGGCGATATCTACCAGCGAAACAGTCTTGGTCTCGCCCGGCTCGAAGCGAACGGCGGCGCCGGCCGGAATATCGAGCCGCTTGCCGTAGGCCTGCGCCGCGGTCGAATTTCAGTTGGCTGTTCGTTTCGATGAAATGGTAATGGCTGCCGACTTGGATCGGGCCGGTCGCCCAGATTGGTCACTTCCAGGGGAATCGCCGCCCGGCCAGCGTTGAGTTCCAACTCGCCCGCCGGCCGGCACGCACTGGCCCGCTTCGAGGATCTCGGCGGCTGTCGCTGTTGGCGAACGGCTGAGATCGGGTAGCGGGAGGAAGCTGCCGTAGAGGGCCAACGACAAATCGCCGTTCTCGGCGGCGATGGGATGATGCACGGTGACCAGCTTGGTGCCGTCGGGAAAGGTCCCTTCCACCTGCACCTCGGCGATCATCTCGGGGACTCCGGGCATCACTTGCCGGCGACCAAGGAACCGGCGGCCCAGGTCCATCAGTTCCGCCACGGAGCGGCCGTCGCGGATGAATTCCAGCAGTTGGGCGGAGATCAGCGCCACGCTCTCGGGATAATTGAGGCGAAGTCCGCGAGCCAGGCGTTTTTGGGCCACGCCGCCGGCATTGTGCAGCAGGAGTTTATCAATTTCACGTGGCGACAGGTGCATTTCACTTCTCCGCCGATTACCAGTTCTCGGCATGCGTTACGGACCGTCCAGCGACGGACCTCATTCTAGGTTCTCCGGTTACCACTTTCTGGCCCACGGACCTCCGCCCAGGGCTTCGTTCAAAAAGGAAAGCGACTTGGGTCAAATATCGGGCCACGGTTCGGTGGTTTCGCCGATGACACGCAATACCGCGACCCTGCGGGATGCGGCTGGCGACATCCAGCAGCCGAGCGCGCGGCTCGATCGGTTTCGCCGCGATCCGCCCCAGTTGGTCCTCAATGGCCGCGGCCAGTTGTTCCCCTATTAAAACAATCATCGCCAGGCAATGGAACCGCCCCAGCCGAAAAGGCGAATCCAGCGGCCCATCGGCCGGGTCCAACAACAGGGCGTCGGCCATGAGCAGTTCATCGTTGTGGTAGATTTCCAGCCGGCTGCGATACCGCGAAAAGGCCCAGCATTCGCCGCGGGCCCGCCGTCCGCTGGTGAGCCAGTCGACCAGCACCAGGCTGCCGCTGCCGCGCAGCGGATGCTCTGCGATTGCTCATAGCGGGCGTGGGCAAAACAGGTCAGCGGATCAGGCGCGAGAACCAGCAGCCCGCCGTCCGCAACGCTGGCCCTCAACGTTTGCCGGCAGGGAATCTGGTCTGGGACTGCGATAGACCTTGGTCGAGGCCTGCGTGCCGAGGACGCCGAGCGCCTTCGGGCCGATCCGCACGTCCAAGTCGATTTCGTCGCCGGCCACCAATCCGCCCCCGTAAGTGCCGGCATAAACCCAGGCCGCGGCGGTGCGCCGCCTCGGGATCAGCAGTTTCAAAGGGCTCGTGGCAAACGACCGCGTGGCCGCGGTTCGACCTGCGACGAGCGACAGTTCCAAAAGGCCACGGGCCGGCGCAATCGCGGTTCCGACGGACACGCTTGACATCTCCTCACGTTCATTCGGCGTGCCCTAGAGGCAGCCACACGCGACCGCAGGGTCGTCTCGGCAAGCCGCCCGGACGGGAGTGCTATACGCTCAAATGCTGATGGACGATTTCGGTCAATTCGTCGATGCCGCCTTCGGCGACCACGCGGCCGCGGTTCATGATGTAGAACTGGTGTCCGAACTCCTTCACGAAGTCCAGATATTGCTCGACCAGGACGACGGTCATTTTGAGCTCGTCGACCAGGTGATGCAAGACCTGGCCGATCTGGGTGATGATATTGGGTTGGATGCCTTCGGTGGGTTCGTCGAGCAACAAGACCTTGGGTTGCGAAACGAGGGCTCGAGCAATCGCCAATTGCTGCTGTTGTCCGCCGGAGAGATCGCCCCCCAGGCGTTTGGACATTGTTTTGAGAATTGGGAAAAGTTCGTAGACATTTTCCGGGACGGCCTTGATCCGGTCGCTGGCCGACGATAGTCCCACTTCCAGATTCTCGGCCACGGTCAGTTTAGGGAAGATCTGCCGCCCCTGTGGCACGAGGGCCACGCCGGCACGGGCGCGACGATAGGGCGGCAAACGGGTCAGATCCTCCCCATCACAGAGCACGGAGCCCGCGGCCGGGGTCAGCACACCCATGATGTTCTTCAGCAACGTTGTCTTGCCCACCCCGTTGCGTCCCATCACGCAAGTGACCTTGCCGGTGTCCATGGTCATGCTGATTTGGCGCAGGGCCTGGACGGAACCGTAGGAAAAAGACAAATTTCGAACTGTTAACATGATTGTAGGACGGCCTTCCCAGACCGTCTCCGATTCGCCTCCTAACGCCCCAGGTAGGCCTCGATGACTTGGGGGTCCTTCTGGACTGTTTCGAGCGATCCGTCCGCCATGACTTGACCTTCATTGAGCACGGTTACGCGGCTGCCCAAGAGGCGGACGAATTCCATATCGTGCTCGATAACGATGATGCTGTGTTCGTCTTGCAGTTCCAGCAGCAACTCGGCGGTCAACACGGTTTCTTCGTCCGTCAGGCCGGCAGCCGGCTCGTCGACCAGCAGCAGCATTGGCGCAGGCCAGAATCAACATGCTGATTTCCAGCCATTGCCGCTGGCCGTGGCTAAGGTATTGCACCTGCGTATTGGCGCATCTCGGCAAGGCGGACCCGGCGGAGAATCGAAAAGATGCGTTCGCTTTCTTGCGGAGTCGCAGAACTCACGAAACAGCGGTGCAGCGCCTGCCGGCCGCGGCAATGCCAACTCCATGTTTTCGTAAACCGTCAGGCTGTTGAAGACGGTTGGCGTCTGGAATTTGCGTCCCACGCCGCGGCGGGCGATTTCCACGTCCGACATGCCCGTGATATTGGTGTTCGCAAAAGTCACCTTGCCTTCCGAGGGCCGGAGTCTTTCCGCTGATCACGTCGCAGAGGGTCGTCTTGCCGGCGCCGTTGGGACCGATGATGACCCGCAGCTCGAAGGGATCCAATTCGAACGAGTCGATGTCGAGGGCTTTGAAGCCGTCGAAGCGAACGTTGGCATTGTTGCACTTTCAGCAGGCTGCCTTCCGGGGCTGCCGTCTCGCGTGACCCGCGTCATCGTGGCGATGCGGCTGAGCCGATGTTGGAGTTCGCTCCGGCGTTGCGGCCGACGATGTCGCTTTCGTCGGCCGTTAGCCGGCCTCGCTTCCGCATCGCTCGGCAGCCTTCTGAACGCTGGAGACGTTTCTGGCACCAATCCTTCCGGCCAGCAATCCGCGGGCCTACGGACGCAGGGGTGCGCAGCGGTCGAATGTCCAATCCAGTACACGCTGCACCCAAGGCCGCAAGGGCCGGTTAAGCGCCGTTCGTCGACGAGCAGCCAGAGCGGATACGCGCCGGCATGACCCAGAGCGTCCAATGCCCGTAATAGCAAGCGGCGGACGCGAGGCTGGACAGCGACTTTGTCGGGGCGAACAACTTCCAAATCGGCGGCGCCGCGAAGAGCCACGCCAGGAACAACCCGCCGCGGAGATTGATCATGCCCGTCGTGGAAGAAGAACGCCGCGCCGATGTACAATCCGCCGAGAACGAACGGCCAGAATTCCGGGGCGCAGCGTCGTGAGGTAATTGTAAATGAGATTGACCAGCAGTGTGCCGAACGACGGCCCCCTTAAGCCGCCCGCGTCCGCCGACCGCGACCCAGGCCACAACGAATTGGAAGCGTTCGTGGTCATGTATTCCGGCGTGAAGATGCCCGCTTGCGGCGCGTAGAGCATCCCGCCCAGGCCGGCGATCATCGCGGCCAGGGTGAAGACGAAGACCTTGAAATGGTGCGGCTTGTAGCCGGAAAAACGCAGCCGCGATTCATTGTCGCGAATGGCGATCAGCACCCGTCCCAGCCGCGAGTTGGTGATCCAGTAGCACAGGGCCCATAAACGCCGGCCCAAGCGCCAAGAGCGTGATGACGAACAGTCCCAACTTGACGTTCTCGCCGGGTGAGATCGAAGCCGGCCAGCGTGACGAAGTTCGTTAGCCCGTTCGTGCCGCAAAGGAGCATGTTGTTCATGCAGAAGACGAACCAAGCGGCCATTGGTCACGGCGATCGTCAGAATGGAAAAATAGACGCCGCGGACGCGGCTGCCGAAAGCCGAAATAGCCCACGATACAAGCCGAATGCGCCGGGAACCAGCGAATCCCAGCAGGAATCGCCGCGGCCAGGATAGTTAAATGGCTTCCAGAACCAGGGGAGCTTCATCCCATCACCTGCGGACGACACCACGAACAAGCATCGCGGGACCGTGCCGTCCGCGTCCAACGGGCCGTGCATGGCCAGGTACATGCCCATGCATACCCGCCGAGCGCAAAGAAGAGCGACTGGCAAAGGCAAAAATGCCGGTGTAGCCCCACAGCAGATCAAGACTGATGGCCACGATGGCGAAGGCCACAAACCGGCCCAGCATGGTCACCGTTTCGATCTGCAGGTTCCCGTATGCCAGGTAGACCGGCACGAAGGGAACGCTGACAACACCGCCAGCAGAAGAGCGAACCAAGCCGAACCTCGCCGGCCCGACGACCCGCAGGCTGATGCGCCGCCTGCGCCAACGGAGGCGTATCGCCAGCTTTCGGCAAGACCGCGACGGACTTGGCGGGCGAGAGTCGGCCTCGGAGCTTGAACGAGCTCAGACATCGGCATGCCTCCCCTTCGGCGGGAACAATCCGGCAGGACGACGTTGGATGAACAGCACGATGGCCACCAGGACCAGGACCTCTGCCCCAGACCGCGCCGAACAACGGCTCAAAGACCTTGTTGAGCACACCCAGTCCCATGCCGGCATAGAGCGTTCCGGCCAGTTCGCCCACGCCGCCGGTCACCACCACCAGGAACGACTCGACAATGTAGTTCTTTCCCATGTCCGGGCGAGACGCCACCGATCAGCGTCATGCCGTATCCGGCGACCCGGCAAGGCCGGATCCCAGGGCGAACGTGCAGCCGTCGATGCGGCGGGTGTTGACGCCCAAGGCCGCGGCCATGTCGCGGTTTTGCGTCGTCGCGCGCATCCGCAGTCCGAATGGCGTGTAGTTCATGATGAAGTAAAACAACAGCACGCAGCACATGCAGAGCACGACGATGAAGCCCCGATTGTAGGGCACTACCATGTCCTGCAACACTTCCACCCTGCCCTGGAGCCACGTCGGCGAGTTCACGCCGATGTTGTAGCCGTAAGATCGCCAGCACGCTCTGACTCAATATCAGGCTGATTCCGAAGGTGGCCAGGAGGGTTTCCAGCGGGCGGCCGTAGAGGTGCCGCACCACGAGCATCTCGATCAAGTAGCCGCAGAAAGCGGCAACCAGAAACGACGCGGGAGCGCGGCCACGAAGTACCAGTTGAACGCCGACAGGGGACAGAAATGCACGAACAACTCCTGCATGCTGTACGTCGTAAACGCGCCGACCATCATCAATTCGCCATGGGCCATGTTGATCACGCCCATCTGGCCGAAAATAATGGCCAGGCCCAGCGCCATCAAGACCAGGATCGACCCGCTCGACAGCCCGTCTTTGAGGCAATCGAAGGCGGCAACCCAGGTTCTGGTATCGGTCGATTTGCGCGATCGATTGTCGATAAACGTCGCGGGCCGCCTCGTCCGGCGGCCTGCCGGCGGTCGCGTCTTTATCGGTTTGTGCGAGCAGGTCCGCCAGCAAATTGCGGCCCCGCTCGCTGTGCAGGGTCCCCAAATCGCGGGCCGCTGCCAGTCGATCGACCGAGACGCCATCGGGAAAAACCCCATCCACCTGGACCACATCGATGCTCTCGCGGGCCGTGTGCCGGATCTTCGCCGAAGGATCGGCCGTGACGATCTCTTCCAGAGCGGGCAGCAATTCGACAGCCCTATTCTCGCCCGCCGACTGGATCGCGGAGACGCGTTTTTCAAAGTCGTTGGACCACAAGGCGAGCGCATGGACGGCGGCGTTGACCGCTTTCCGATCGCTCCGCGGCAACTCGACCTCCTTCAGATCGCCGTTGGGAAGAACTACGGGCTTGGCGTCCTTAACGAGCGGTTCGAGGGTCAGCGGATCGAGCAACGCGGTCCGCTTGCCGGCGGCGTCGGGGGCAGCCTGCTCGCCGACCGCGGGCCGGCCCTTCCAAAGATAGAGATTGCCCTCCTGGTACGACTTCAAGGCCGCGGACAAGCGGCCGTCGCGGGTTTGCAGCAAGCTGTCGAGCGCCTTCTGCCGGACCGCATCGTCCTTGTCGGCGAGTTGCCCGATCGCTTGGCGAACTTCGTCGTCAGCGGCAATCGTGGAGCGCGGAAAAAGACCGCAAAGCGCGGCCGCAGCAAAGCATCGGCGACGCCCAACCAACCGCGCTGAAAGGTCTTTCGCGCATGATTCGCGAGGCTCCCGCATCTGCCCTGCCAACACCCACGTGATCCTCCATTTTTGGCATCGTACGGGAATTCTCCTGGGCGGTGAAGCGACGGCGACGATCCATGTCGCCGACGCCTGACTGCAACGCGACTGCTATTTCTTCGGACCGCCGGTCGGCGGCGGGAACTTGCCGTCCGGATGCAGGTACTTGCTATAAGAGTCGGCGCTACCAAGACCATCCGAACTGTTGATGATCTTGAACTGCCCGTCCTTCTTGATTTCCCCGATGAAGACGGGCTTCCAAGTATGCTGGTTCTTGGGGTCCATCTTCTTCTTGCCGCCGGGAGCATCGAATTCGAGCCCGTAGACGGCCTCGCGGACCTTGTCGACGTCGAAAGCTCTTGGCCTTCTCCGCGGCTGCCTTCCAGACGTAGACGCCGAAGTAGGCCGCCTCGATCGGATCGTCGGTGACGCGATCCGCCCCGCCCGGCAAGTTGTTTTTCACGCAGTAATCCTTGAAGTCCTTCACGAACTTCTTGTTTTCCGGCGTGTCGATCGACTGGAAATAGTTCCAGCACGCCAGGTGGCCCACCAGCGGCGGAACGTCCATCGCCCGCAACTCGTCTTCCGCCACCGAGAAGGCCATGATCGGGCAGTCGTCCGCGGTCAGGCCCTGGTTGGCGAACTCCTTGTAAAAGGGCACGTTGCTGTCGCCGTTGATGGTGGACATCACGCAGGCTTTGCCGCCCGAGGAGAACTTCTTGATCTTGCCGACGATGGTCTGGTAATCCTGGTGATGGAAGGGCGTGTATTCCTCCGCGATGTTCGCTTCCGGAACGCCCTTGAACAGCAAGTAGGCCTTCAGCACCTTGTTGGCGGTGCGCGGAAAGACGTAGTCGGTGCCCAGCAAATAGAACTTCTTGTACCCGTTCTTCATCATGTACTCGGCGGCCGGAATCAACTGCTGATTGGGTGCCGCCCCGGTGTAGAAAACATTCAGCGATTGTTCCTCGCCCTCGTATTGCACCGGGTAAAAGAGCAACTGATTGTATTCTTCAAACACCGGCAGGCACGATTTCCGGCTGACGGAGGTCCAACAACCGAAAGTCACCGCCACCTTGTGAGTAGTAATCAATTCCTTGGCCTTCTGATTGAACAGCGGCCAATCGCTCGCGGGATCGACCACTACGGGCTCGATCTTCTTGCCTAACACTCCGCCGGTGGCGTTGATTTCACCGACTGCCATCAAGACCGCGTCGCGGAGCGAAATCTCGGAAATCGCCATCGTGCCGGTGAGCGAGTGCAAAACTCCGATCTTCACCGTGTCGGCAGCCATCGCTTTTTGGTACGAAGACCCGCAAACCGTCAAGCCGAGCCCGAACACGCCCAAGCCCAGCCATCGCATCAAACCATTCATCGTTTCTTTCTCTCCTTTCAGGAACGCAAGCAAGAAATGCCCGCGGTACACAACACAATCTTACGTAAACCGCCTCCACGGATCGCCACCACGCGCCGATTCGGACGTTCTCTGCCGTCAACGAACTGCTGCATACGACCGCTATTTCTTCGGGCCACCGGTCGGCGGCGGGAACTTGCCGTCCGGATGCAGATACTTGCTATACGAGTCGGCGCCACCAGGCCATCCGAACTGTTGATGATCTTGAACTGCCCGTCCTTGAGGATTTCACCCACGAAGACGGGCTTCCAGGTATGCTGGTTCTTGGGGTCCATCTTCTTCTTGCCGCCGGGCGCGTTGAACTCGAGCCCGTAGACCGCCTCGCGGACCTTGTCGACGTTCAAAGCTCTTGGCTTTCTCGGCGGCTGCCTTCCAGACGTAGACGCCGTAGTAGGCGGCTTCGATCGGATCGTCCGTGACGCGATCCGCCCCGCCGGGCAAGTTGTTTTTCACGCAGTAATCCTTGAAGTCCTTCACGAACTTCTTGTTTTCCGGCGTGTCGATCGACTGGAAATAGTTCCAGCAAGCGAGGTGGCCCACCAGCGGCGGCACGTCCATCGCCCGCAACTCGTCCTCGGCCACCGAGAAGGCCATGATCGGGCAATCGGACGAGGTCAGGCCCTGGTTGGCGAACTCCTTGTAAAAGGGCACGTTGCTGTCGCCGTTGATGGTCGACATCACGCAGGCCTTGCTGCCGCCGGTGGAAAATTTCTTGATCTTGCCCACAATGGTCTGATAGTCCTGGTGATGGAAGGGCGTGTATTCCTCGGCAATGTCCGCTTCCGGAACACCCTTGGCAAGCAAGAACGCCTTCAGCACCTTGTTGGCGGTGCGCGGAAAGACGTAGTCGGTGCCCAGCAGGTAGAACTTCTTGTACCCGTTCTTCATCATGTACTCGGCGGCCGGAATCAATTGCTGATTGGCGCCGCCCCGGTGTAGAAAACATTCAGCGATTGTTCCTCGCCCTCGTATTGCACCGGGTAAAAGAGCAACTGATTGTATTCTTCAAACACCGGCAGGCACGATTTCCGGCTGACGGAGGTCCAGCAACCGAAAGTCACCGCCACCTTGTGAGTAGTAATCAATTCCTTGGCCTTCTGATTGAACAGCGGCCAATCGCTCGCGGGATCGACCACTACGGGCTCGATCTTCTTGCCCAGCACTCCGCCGGCGGCGTTGATTTCACCGACTGCCATCAAGACCGCGTCGCGGAGCGAAATCTCGGAAATCGCCATCGTGCCGGTGAGCGAGTGCAAAACTCCGATCTTCACCGTTTCCGCGTCGGTTTTCTTCATATCCCCCGACGTCTTGGACTTCGTGTCGCCGGAGCCCTTGGTCTCTTTGGTGGCCTCCGGACTACAACCGCAAACCGCCAAACTCAGCCCAAGGACAGCCAACCCAATGTGTCGAAACGCAATTCTCACCATTTCACCGCCTTTCTGGGACGCCGGCGCAAGCCTGAAAGGGATAGGAATCGCATAAATCCCCCCCTTACGGATGATCGCAGGGTCATAATACTGCCTAGCGCATGCCACCAAATTCGCCGGAGCTTGAGCCACGATCGTACTGGGAGGTTTGTGAGTGCGCAGTCAGCCACCAGCAAAATTGATTGATAACGATCAATCTTGCATGCGGTAAGATGGGAAGTGCAAACACTATGCCGTAGTGATTGGGGGATTCTGTGGCTATAATGCGCAAGTCGTTGTGTTTTAACAATTTTGTACGAGTTAAATAAATAAGATGGGGCCTGCTGCAAAAGTCGAAGTGCTGATAGTTTAGGCATCCACGGCCCTAACCGAAGCAGATTTTCGTCAAAAACAAAGCCCTGGCTGTTGCGCCGGAAGTTTTCCGGCACAAGCCAGGGTTTTGCGATTTTTGTTCCGGAACCTACGATTCCGACTGGGAATTAGTACTGAAGCTGGACACCCGAGCGAAGCAGGCTGAAGCTTTCGCCACCCTCGGCTTCCCGCTGGCCCCAAGCCACGGTCAACCGCGCGTTGTAGCCGGAAATGACGTAGTTGACGCCGATATCGGTGCCTTCGGTCAAGATTGGCGAGGCTGCGGTCGAAGTCGCGGTCGCGGTATTGTAAACGCGATGATAGTTCTCGTAGCGTGCGAACGGCTGCAACTTTCCCGACAAGCGGCCGAAGCAAATATTCTGCGGCATCAGGTAGCTCAGTTGCGCGTATCCCGAGTCGCCCTGGTTCGGGTCGTTCAGCGCCGGGTTGGCCGAACTGAGAATGTTGCCGTAGTTGTAGTTGTAGAAGGCGCCTTCGAAGTCGATGACGCCGCAGTTTCCAAGCTTGTGCTCCCACAGAACGTCAATGCTCTCAGCGGTGAACGCCGTGGGAGCCGCAGCCGAGCCGGCCCCGTCGGTTTGTCCGGCCACGGTCATGCCGATCGCCAGAATTTCTTTATCGCCGAAATAGCAACTTTGGGTGTAGTAGCCCGGTTCCGGATCGAAGAGGTTGACCGTCACGCGAGCGATGTAAAACAACTCGCCTGTTGCGTTAGGGCCGGTGGCATTGCCGTAGGCGTCGTAGTTGCGGCCAATACCGTTGAAAATGCCCAGTTGCCACTTCAGCTTTCCGCCCCCGGCTTGCCCCCAGTACGCGGCGCCGTCGTCACGGCCAGCCAGTAGCGATGGGTAATTCGACACGAACGGATAGTCGTAAGGCGTCTGATAGAACGGGCCGTCCAGGTTTGCGCGGTCGGTCGGCGGCAGGAAGCGGCCGGTCCAGAAGTTCACTTTGTCGTTGTATTCGAATTGCGCGATGCCGTCCAACAGTTCAATCTGGGTGACGTTGTCCGGCGAAACAAACGTTCCGCCGCCGGCGACTTCCGTATTGAGCGTACCCTTGATAAGGCCGCCGAAGGCCGACCCGTTCAAGTAAATACGCATATCGTCCGGGTTGAAAAAGTTGTAGACGCTCGAACCGCCCGGGGTCCCAGCAGTGGCTGGAGTCAGGTTTGTACCCGGCACGGCAGGCACACCGGGCGCATTTTGGGCGTTCATATAATTGTAGGAAGTCCTAAGGCCAATGCCGACCTTGAGCGTTCCATCCCACTTGTTGGTGCCGGGCCCGCAACAATCGCAGGCATTGGGATCGCAGTCGCAAGAAGCGACCGGCGGGGCAACGCAACCGGCGCTCGGCGGCGCGGCGCACGCCGCGCCCGGCGGCGCTATGCACGCCGAACTGTCGTCCGCACGAGCAACGCCGGCCATGAACGCCAGCGAAAGCGGAGCAAAAATCCGCAGAAGTGTCTTTGCTTTCATTGGTTTACGATCCTTGTGCAAATCTGCCCGCATGGTTAGTTCTCTCCTGCCATGCATGGCCGTTTTCCGAAGAAATACAGAAATCCTCCACACAATGAGAGGAATTCGTCGCAATGGGATATTTCCTAATAATGTTCTTGCCGGACGCGGAAAACCCAACGGGATCGTTATTTCTTACCACCCACGCCGTGGGATCTGGTCCGCCGTTCTGACAAGAAGCGAACCGCCGGCTCGAAATGGCCGGGCCGCGACAGAAGTGCCTGCGGAGGCAATTATGAGGTTCGTTAGCGGGGCA
This sequence comes from uncultured Planctomycetia bacterium, assembly GCA_963824275.1. GTDB lineage: Bacteria > Planctomycetota > Planctomycetia > Pirellulales > Thermoguttaceae > JANXQG01. The sequence continues at coordinate 396,945 of CAWGOT010000001.1, forward strand.
TGATCATTCCCGGATTACCCGGCGCAGGGGCACCGGCTGTGGCGGGAGAGCCCGGGACAAAACCGCCGGGCGCGTAGGGCGAAGGGACATATCCCTGGGGATTGCCGATGGTTGGGGCGCCGTAGCCGGGCGCATTCACGGGCTGCACTCCTGCCGCAGCATACGGTAGCATTGGCGTATTGCTAGCGACTGGCGCAGCGGTTGCTGCATTGGCTGGGGCCATGCTTGGATAATTCACGGGATAACCACTCGTCGGAATGGGATATCCTGCCGTGTTCGGCGGCATTGCCGGACTGCCATTGGCCACGGGCCCATATCCAGGGTAGGCGTTCATGGGCTGTCCGTAAACGGGGATACATGGCACGACACCGTTTTGATTCGCGACAGGGTAACCATTGGCCGGCTGATAGACCCAGTAGCCGGTCGGGGGGCTGCCGACCGTGCCAGGGCTCGGGCCGCCACCTGGACCGGGGTTTGGCCCATAACTTGGGTACATCGGTCCGGATGGCGGATAGGCGGGGCCTGGAGACATGGGTGGCGCAGGGCTTGCGCCGGGCATGACACAAGGCGGATTTGCCGGCGGTGGGGACGGTTTGGCATGCGACGAGCCGTCGTATAGAGTAATACCCATGTCCCCAGTGTTTTGGCGGTTATAGGTAGCCGCAGCCGAAAACGGAGATCCATTAGGGTTTGAGGGAGGCGACTCCTTTTGCCCCCACCAACTCATGGCTCCGCCGCCAGTTCCGTCGCTGCCCTGGCAACCTGCAATCGCAAGCAGCAGGGCGACACAACAAAGCAATTCTCGGTTTCTCACGTCGCGATCCGTTCTGGTTTGTGGCCCTTGCGCAGGGACATTCCGTCACCTCGTCATGTTTTTCGGCAAAGCGCCCCTTTCCAGGCCAGACAATCCAAAAAGTCGGCTCATTTTGAAATGCGTGCGACAAAAGCTCGCCTAGGATGGGCAAATCAATAACTTTCGCCTTTCCCTCCGCGAAAGTGGCGTTCTTTCGCGGAGCGAAAGGCGACTATGGGCCAGTGCATCCCCGCTCATTGCCTCAGATCGACGGTCGGCTTGCTCGCATCATAGCGCCACGTCATGCCCATGCCGATATAGTAGCTCGCCAGCGATGCCGAGCTGTGAGGGCCGAAGTTGTCGCTCGCCGGCAGCATCCCGCCGGCAAACAAATCGAGATCCATGCCGGGAAGCAGGAAATCCTGACTTCCAATGCCGCCGGTGATACGGTTCTGATTGACCGCCGGCAGAATGGCTGCTTGATAGAACTGAAGTTGGCTTTGCAAGACCGGGATGCCGTCAAAGTTGCTTCCCACATTGTGGTTTGTGGGGTTGGTGTTCCAGGAATATCCCAGCCGGTATTTCATTTTGCCGCTGGTGTATTGCGTGCCGACGGCGATCGCCCATTGATTCAGAAAAAAGTCTTGCCAGAGGGCGGCGTTTTCCCAATCTTTGTAGTAAACGTCCGCGGCAAGCAAGAGGTTGCCGTCCAGGAAACTACGATTGGCGATGCCAAGGCCGAAAGTCGTCGGCTGGGCAATATGCACGTCGTAGTAGTTGTTTCCCACGCGAAAGCCATTCGGAAAATCGAAGCTCATCTTCGACTGGTAGTAGAATCCCACGGTGTTGCAATCGTTCAGATCGTAATCAACGCCAACGGTTCCGCGGAGGGCATAGGCGTTGACCATGGCGGAACTGACAATTGGGCCAATGAATGCAAATTGCTCGAACCCAGTACCGAGCGTCACGGCGGCCCCGACCGACAGCCGGTCGCTCAACTGAAAGCCGGCGCCCACATTCAGGCCCAAGATAAGGTAGGAGGCGCTCTCGTTGTTGAGGACGGAACTCTCCGGCACCCTGCCGCGATATTCGTCGCCGAGGCCGCTCAGGCCGGCGAGCCCCATGCCCATCGTGCCCGCCACCCCGAAAGACCGCAGGTCCTGGGCCACGCCGATTTCGCTGGCCACGCTGCCCTGAGTCCGCGATGTCACGCTGAAGGGGCCAGAGCCCAAGGTCCTGTCGAAGCCGTCATCGGTGACGGTCGGGTAGCCTTCGATCCAGCCGCCGCCGAGGGTGAACTGTGTGCCCTCAAATTGGGCGAGCGTGGCCGGATTGCCGAAGATGGCCGAGGGCACGTCCTGCGGGCGGGCGGTGCTCACGCCTGCCATGCTGCCCGAGGCTGGCCCCATGACGTTTTGCAAGTCGCTGCCGTAGCCCTGGCCGCGGGCCAGACCACTTTGAGCGATAACAGCCAGCGCGATGACCAAGCCGAGAAGATGTCGATAGGATCGCATAGCAGCGTGCCCTCGATAGGGGATAGTTGCGATTGGAGAGAATCCCGCCGCCCTAGGCGCGTGGCATCGCGACAAGGGTGCAGACTCACTGATTCCCATCGGTTGTAAGGGAAAAAGACCTTTACCGGCCTATGCGGAAGAGTCCGGTCGCGCCGTATGGGAGGGTAGCCGCATCACTACAACCGGTAGAGTTTAACGCCGACAGGGAGATGGGATTGAGGAGATTATTTCTGAAATGGACCACTTGGTTATCGTCGCCGCAATCGCCATAGTCCGGCCGCCAGCGCCGGCAACTCGCCCCAGGGATGGAAGTGCCCTCCCGGAATCTCCTGCCAATCGATCGGCACTTCCACTACCCGGAGGCCGAAGCGCTGGGCCAGGAGGAATATCTCCAGGTCGAAGAGGTAGCCGGTCTCCTCAATCGCCGCGAACAGGCGGCGGCCGGCAGCGGCGCGGAAGAGCTTGAAGCCGCACTGCGTGTCGAGCGCCGAGATCCGCAAGAGGCGGCGGGCGGCCAGCGCAAAGAGCCTTCCCGTCAGCGCCCGATTCCAAGGCCGCCGGCGCCGTGCGGTTGGATCCCGCAGCAGCCGCGAGCCGATGGCCACGTCGGCGCCCAGCGAGATCGCCGCCACCAGGCGGGCGTGCTCTGCGATCGGCGCGGCGCCGTCGGCGTCGGCAAACAGCAGTTGTTCCCCGCGAGCCGCCAACATCCCCGTCCGCACGGCGGCGCCCTTGCCCTGGTTCTCGGCATGCCGCAACAGGCATAGCTGCGGCCACTGGCTGGCCAGGCCCTGAACGACGGTCGCCGTTTCGTCGCGGCTGCCGTCGTCAACGACGATTACCTCATAGGGCTGGCGGAAACTCCCGTCCAGATAGGCGCGGACCTGCTCCAGGCAGGGCGGCAGCCGCCGCGCCTCGTCCAGCGCCGGGAGGATCAGGGAAAGGGCCGTTTCGGACATGGGAAAGATGAGGGATGAAGGATGAGGGATGAAGGATGAGGGATGAGGGATGAGTTGACGCACTTGCATCGTCAACCTGCGGCATTTATAGTAAACGAAGTGCAAACTGACTGCAAACTATGCCCCAAACCCGGAATCCCCACCAATGCCCCGCTTCCCAACGATCCGCCGGATTTTCCTTTCAACCGTGTGCTTGGCGCTCTGCCAGCCGTTCTTTGCCGCCGCGGCCGATGCCCAGCCGGGCAGCGGCAATCTGGTGCCCTTGAAGTACGAAATGCCCAAGCCCCTCTTTGTGGGCACGCCAAAGAACATCAAGGCCAGTGCGACCCTCGAACCCTATTCGGAGAAAGCGCCAGCGCCGCTGATGATCCCCCCGGGCTCGACGAATCTGGCCGCGAAGAAGAAGGTCACATCGAGCGACCCGAACCCGATCATTGGCGAATTGTCGCTGGTCACCGACGGCGACAAGGACGGCTCCGACGGCAGCTTCGTGGAGTTGGCCCCGGGCAAGCAGTGGGTGCAGATCGACCTGGAAAAGCCCGCCGAGATCTCGGCGGTTGTGGTCTGGCATTACCACGCGGAGGCCCGCGTCTATCATGGCGTCGTGGTCCAGATCTCCAATGACCCGGAGTTCGCCAAGGGCGTGCAGACCGCTTTCAACAACGACTTTGCCAACACCCTGGGCTTCGGTGCCGGCAAGCAATTGGAGTACATCGACGACTATCGCGGCAAGGCGATCGCGGTGAAGGACGCGCAGGGCGGGCCCGTCCGCGGCCGGTATGTGCGGCTTTACTCCAACGGCAGCACCTCGAGCGACCAGAACCACTATATCGAGGTGGAAGTCTACGGCAAGCCCGTCCCATGAACCGCGGAGAGAGGGAGCCGCGCACCCCCCATGCGACACCCAACCATCCCCGCCCAACGTCGCATGGGGGGTGCCGGGCTCCCTCGCTCCGGCGGCTGCTGTTTGCGGCGGCGGTGCTGGCCATTCTGGTCGTCGCGGCCGCCTTGCGTCTGCCCCGCCTCGCCCAGCGGCCGATGCACGCCGACGAGGCCAACCAGGCGGTCAAGTCGTGGCGGCTCTACGCCCAGGGCGAAAACCCCTACGACACCGCCGATCACCACGGCCCTACGCTTTATTGGCTGACGCTCCCTTCGCTGGCCCTGAGCGGGGCCAAAGATCTGGCCGGCACCCGCGAAGTCGATTATCGCATTGTGACGGTGCTCTTCGGCCTAGGGTTGATCCCGCTGGTCTTGCTGCTGACCGATGGGCTGGGGCGGGGCGCAGTGCTCGTCGCGGCCTTGCTGGCGGGCATTTCGCCGGGGCTGGTGTTTTACAGCCGTTACTACATCCAGGAAACGCTGCTGTTGTTTTTCACGCTCGCCGCGCTGGGGTGCGGGTGGCGCTACGTTCGCACTCGCCGCCTGATCTGGATCGTTGCCGCCGGGGCCTCCGTCGGCATGATGCACGCCACAAAAGAGACGTGGATCCTCTCCGCGGCGGCAGCCCTCGCCGCTGCCGGACTGACCTGGTGCTGGTCGAGGCTGCGCGACACGGAGCGGGGAGCGGGGAGCGGGGAGCGGGGAGTCAGATTCCGGACTCCCTGCTCCCTGCTCCCTGCTCCCAGCTTCCACCTCCTCGTCGCAGTCCTGACGGCCTGCCTTGTCGCCGCTGCCTTCTTCTCGATGTTCGGCAGGCATTGGGCCGGCCCTCGGGAATCGATCCTGGCTTATGCCAATTATTTCCGTCGCGGCAGCCAACCGGGAGAGCACTCCGAACCGTGGTACTATTATCTTCAGGTCTTCTTCGCCGATTGGCCTTCGAAACGAATTTTTTGGAGCGAGGGCTTGATCGCCCTGCTGGCGCTGGCGGGAGGCATCGATGCGCTTGGGCAGCGCAAGGCGGCCGAAGCAAAGGCCCTGCCTCGCTTTCTCACGTTCTACACGTTTCTCCTGACGCTGCTCTACAGTCTGATCAGCTACAAGACGCCCTGGTGCGGGCTGAATTTCCTGATCGGCATGATCTTGCTGGCGGGAGTCGGCGCGGCGGCCATCTTCCGCTGCCTACGAACCCGAAGCGCAAGCGCGGGAGCGGCTTCACACCCTCGCTGGCGCATCGGGTTGGTCTTCGCCGCGGCTGCGATCCTGCTGTCTGCCGGCGCGGGGCACCTCGGCTGGCAGTCCTATCAATTGAATTTCAATCCGCGATTTCTTGCCGATCCCCTGAATCCCTATTGCTACGCCCACACGCCGCCGCCCTTGCCGAGGCTTGTCGAGCGACTTGATTACGTTGCCGGGCGTGCGCCGGAGGGCCACGACCTCTGGATCCAAGTCGTTGTGACCGACAATTACTGGCCGCTTCCCTGGTACTTGCGGAACTTCAATGAAAAGCGGGTCGGCTATTGGCTCGATGCCAAGGTGTGGAAACGGGAGCGGGACCGTTACCCGCCGCCCGCGATTCTCATTTGCTCAAGCGACGTTGATACCGATGACTACGCGACTCGACTGGCTGACTATGGCGACCCCGACTTCGCGTCGTTGCGGCCCGGGGTGTTGCTCAAGGTCTATATCCGCAAGGATCTGTGCATTACGGCACGGCCTTGATCGCGTCGAGGCGGTGATCGACGCGTTCGACAAGCTCGGATGGCAGCGTCGCAAAACTGGTCTTGATGACATCGGCCTGTCCGTCGTGGGTGGCCCAGCGGAGGAAATCGACGATCTGCTTGCGATCTGCTTCGGACTGCTTGTCGGCGCAGACGGCGTAAACCACGCCCGTGATCGGATAGGAATCCTTGCCCGGCCTGTCGATCAGGCTGAAGGTCAGATCGTCGGGGATGTCGGCAAGGACGGCGCGGGCCGCCGCCGTAAGGCTCTCCGGATCAGCGTGGACGAAGGCCGACTTGTCTTTGTTCTGGACGGCCCCGTAATCGAGCACGATGTCCTGGAACGTCGTGTACAGCAGGTCGACGTAGCCGATGGCGCCGTCGGTCTGATTGATTTTCGCCGCCACTCCTGGATTGCGGGCGGCGGCAACGCCCACCGGCCACTTGGCCTCCGCCGCGGCCGGACCGACCTGTTCCTTCCAAGCCGGACTGGCCTCGGCCAGATATTCGGTGAAGAGCTGTGTCGTGCCGCTGGAGTCCTCGCGATGAACAACAATGATCTTCTTGGCAGGCAGCTCGACGCCCTTATTCAGATCCACCAAGGCTGGGGCGTTCCAGTCGGTGATCTTGCCGAGGAACATATCCGCCAGGACTTCTGCACTGAAATTCAGCGTCTTGCCCTTCAGTTCCTCGACGTGGTACGCCGGCACGACGCCGCACAGCAGCAGGGGAACGTGGACGATCTCGACTCCTTCCTTGCGGGCCTTTTCCCGCAGTTCGGCCGAAACGGGGGCATGGGTGAAGGCGATCTCGTACTTCTTCTCGAGCATGTGGGTCACGCCGAGCGTCGTGCCCTCGGATTCGCAAACAATATCGACTCCTTTGGCCTTGGAGTACTTGCCCAGCCAGTAGTTTTCCGCGACGACGAAAATCGCCGAGGTGCCGCCGGTCTTCAGGTGCGGGCGTTCGGCGGCGGTGCGGCTGGTGCCGAAGAACAATCGCGGCGAAAAGAAAATGAGCACTCCCAATGCCGCGCCGAACACGAGCATCGCGAGGATCCTCTTCGCCACGCTGCCAGGGCTGCTTGGCGGGGTCGTTGATTGGGACGATGCAGGCTGGTTTTCCATCGCAAACTCCACGTTGGCCCGGATTGGATAGTTACAGTTTTCCCATCCGTAGCGGGAAATGTCAAGCGGCCCTTGCCAGATTTGCAGCCCCGTTGGTGTCTGGAAAGAAAAAGTAGCCGAGTGGAGCGAGTCCCAATCAGGGAAAATGGTGGGACTCGCTCCACTCGGCCCACGCTACTCCTTGTCAAGTTTGGCGAGGCATGCCAATAATGCCAGACTTTGCTGAATTTATAACCGAACGCTAATCGTTGTCTTGCGCAACGCTAACAGACGCCTGCTAATATGCAACGTTTCACCTTGAATCACGTTGTCGAAAAAAGCGTGGATTTCCTTTGGCGGGTCGCGGTGGTCCGCCCGTTGCACTTCGACACGACAGCCTGGCAAAGAAGCAGCAAATCATGACACGACGTCCTGGGTTTACGCTCGTCGAGTTGTTAGTGGTCATTGCCATCATCGGCATCTTGATTGGCCTGCTGCTGCCGGCCATCAACGCGGCGCGGGAGTCAGGGCGGCGGTCGGCATGCATCAACAACGAGAGGCAGATTGCGCTGGCGCTGCTGAACCACCTCAACGAACAGCAGGTCTTTCCGGCCGGTTGCATCGCCTCCTTAACCATGGGCGGCCCGCAATTATTCGACACCTGGACCGAGGCCAAGAGCGTGGCGGAAGCGCGAACATGCATGGCCAGAGTTGGATGTTGGCGATTTTGCCCTACCTCGAGTACGATTACCTTTTTAAGCAGTGGGACAATCGTCGCGCGGTCGTCGGGAATGGAAAGGTCTCGTTTACGGACATCCCGACCTTCTACTGTCCTACGCGGCGGTCCGCCTTGCGGAAGGGCGACTCGACATGGATGTTGACCCAGACCGCGACCGGCGGCGGAACTGATTATGGCGGCTGCATGGGCCGCACCAACGGATGGAAAAATGACGTTGCCCAATACAACCACCGATTTGAGGATCTTACGACCAACATCTCGCAGCCAACCGAGCCCAATGGAAACCTGATCTCCGATGTCGCTTTGCTGCGGGGGATTTTCCGGCCGAACTATAAGACCAAAATGCCGGACATCATCGACGGCGCCTCTCATACCATCATGATCGGGGAGTTGCAGCGGTTGCAGCCCTTGCCGGGCGACACCACCGGGGACACGACCAGTTTCGAGGGTTGGGCCTTTGGCAACTGTTCGTCGCTGTTTTGCACCGCCACCGATCCCGGCCACGAAAATCCGGGCGGATTGAACAACGGTTTCTTCGAGTCGCCGGGAAGCCAGCATCCCGGCGGCGCGGTTTTGGCATGGCCGACGGCTCCATTCATTTTATCAGCGAGAATGTCGATTCGTCGAACAACGACGGGGTTTTCCCCCTGTTGGGCTCGATGGCCGATGGTGCGATCGTGCAATTGCCCGACTGACGCTGACGCGAAGGGCTCGCGAAAAACAACGTCGGACAATTCCGTACGACGGCCTTCCCGGGCCGTCGGGGAATTGACGGGTTGGAACCCCGTCCTACATGACGAGTCTCATAAACCGTTCTTTTGCAAGCCAGGAATTGACTATGGACGCAACCCCTCACCAGTCTCTCGGTCTAGCGCACAGGGCGGGCATTCTGCGCTCCGTTTTTCGTGGTTTTTGGCGGCACCCGGGGACCAGCCGCGCGGGCCTGCGCTGGGTGTTGGCTTCCTTAGTGCTGGGCGGGCTTCTGCCCGTCGCGGGGTGTGGTCAAGGCGACCATCCGCAGCTTGGCCGCGTCTCGGGCAAGGTAACGCTCAATGGCAAGCCGCTGCCCGGCGCGCTGGTCATCTTTCATCCTCCCAAGGGTCATATTTCTTGCGATACGACCAATGGCGAAGGGCATTACGACCTGGTCTTTTTGCGCGAGGAACACGGCGCCATCGTGGGAAAGCACCGAGTCGAAATCACGACCATCTCCTCGGAAACTTCCAGGAAGGAATTGGTGCCGGAGCGCTTTAACAAGAAGACAACATTGGAGAAGGAAGTCGTGTCGGGCAACAACGAAATCGATTTTGACTTGAATTAAGACGAGCGTTCGTAACGGAAGATTAACGGAATGCTAACGGAACATTAACCGTCCGAACGATCCCTTTTTTGCAATTATCGGTTATGATAACGCTCATCGCTCTTGATGAATCAAGGGCAATGGTTTGGTTTTGCGGCCTTCCTATCTCCGCGTCAAATCGCGATTGGGAGGGCGCTCCGCTGTCTTGTGTACGGGCAGCGGAACTTCGCCAATTTTAACAAGCTAAGTACGAGGCAGCGTTCGCCCTTTTAATTTCGGCGTGATCGGCATCGGTATGGATGTCGGTCGTGGGGCTGCGCCTTGCGTTGAACTTCGCATAGTTTGCGTCGTTCCTTCAGGCTTTCCGTCCAGTCTTTGTCTCGGGCTGCGCACGGTGTCTGGTTGCGTCTCCGTGAAGAATGCCGTTTGCCGGCGGATTCGGCAGACCAGGTTACGTCGTTGTCACCTTTGAGTTTTTAGCGTTGGCTGTAGTCCACGCCTAGTCGATACTTACTACCTTTTGAACATAGAACCTTTGTTGAGGGAGCCTTTTATGAACGTTGCTGTCAAGAAGTTGCCTGTGGTTGCCGTGGGGCTCGTGGTGGCGCTCGCGGGCGGGTTTGTCCAGGCTGCGATCATCACCGAGTGGAGTTTCAACGCCAATGATAATTCTCTTGGCCAAGCCAATGCCCTTAATCCCGCGCCGACAACGGGCAGCGGAACTGCACAAACGTTGGGGCGATCTACAATATCACCACCGGCACCTCCCAGGACGGGGCTCCCCAGTACTCGCAAGGCATTCAGTTGGATACAAGCACGGTCGGGTACTCGAACATCAGCTTCAATTGTAAATCTGGGTGTACCCTCCGTTGAGCGTAGCGGACACGTAATTGGTGTCGTCAAAGGCGGAGACCAGGCGGACGCCGAGGTATCAATGGCGGCGACCCGCGCAGCTACGTCTTCATCGCGACTCCCAACGATTTCTTCGGGGGGGCGAATCCAACAACCATCACCGTCAACTTGAGCTCGATTGCCGGGGCAAACCATATTCGTCCCGGTCGTGTTCCAGGCGCCACTGCCGCCGCCGGCAGCGTTCCACGTCAGAGCCGGGCCGTTGGACGTCGTGGTGAGAGCCAGGACGCCCTGGAACGTCAGGTTGCCGAATCGCCAGTTCCCGGACGAGTCTCTTCCGTTGCCTACACGGACGGCAGCAGTGTGACGTTTGGCAATGTCTCCAGCGGGACGTCGACGATCACGATCACCGGCAGCGCAGTCTCCCCGTCGGGCATGGCCGTCAACAATACCATTCCTGGCACCGGCTATGCGTTTGTGGGCGGGGCGATCGCCGGGACGGGCTCGCTCTACATGCCGCAGTCGAATCTCGGATTCGTCTCGCTTTCGGGAAGCAACAGCTACAGCGGCGGCACGCAGGTTTCGGGCGGAACCCTCGTGGTTGCTGGAGATAGCAGCCTGGGCGCCCCCGGCAATGGGGCCGGTGGGGCCGTGGTTCTCGACAACGGATCGACCCTGCTGCTTGCGTCGAGCCTCGCCTCGGGCCGGTTGTTCCAGATCAACGGCAACGGCGGCGTGTTGAACACGCAGAGTTTCTCCTTCTCCACCAGCGGCAGTTTCTACACCGCCGGCCCATTCACCACGCTCGGCTCGGGCAGTGTGACGCTGAGTGGACAAACGATACAGCTTTCCGGATCGACCACCGTTGCTGCCGGCAGCAACCTGGTGCTGGCCGGGACTGGTGTGGCAAGTCTCCAGGCCGGCGCCACGCTCAACGGCAACCTCGTCGTCAACGCACCGATTCGGGTCAATTTCGACCAGAGCGCCGGCAGTTCGGGCCTGCTGAGCTCGGGCCGGTATGGCGGATCGGGCCAGATCGAGGTCGCATCCTCCGGCAGCATCACACCAAGCTTCACGAGCAGTAGCTGGGCCGTGCTCACCAACTCGGCCAGCGGTTCCGCGACGGCCGCGGGCGGCGTGGTCGTCTCGGCGGGGACGATCTCCAACAACGTCTACCTGAACTCCGGCAATTTGCCTTTTACCAAGACCAACGTCGCGGCGACGCTGGCTCCTTCAGCCACGAACGCCTTTATCGTCGGCATCGGCGGCACGAAGGGTAGTGTGCTGGCCTTTACCGGAAACATCAGCGGCAACTCCGACGTGGTGTTGGGCAGCAACTCCACGATCGGCGCCGGTGGCGCCGGAACCTTGTTCCTCTCCGGCAGCAACAGCTACACCGGCACGACGATGATCGACGGCAACGGAGTCGTCCAATTGGGTTCTACGGCCGCGCTGCCCTTGAATACCAACGTCGTGTTTGGCGTTACCGACGCCAGCGCGGCCACGCTCGACCTCAACGGCTTTAGCCAGACGATCAACACCCTCTCGGCGGGGACGGCCAGCAGCTCGACGATCACCAACAGCAACTCGGCGAGCCTCGCCACGCTGACGATCAGCGGCGGCACGACCGCCAAGTTGGGCTACAACGGTTCTATCACCGGCAACCTGGCGCTGTATAAGGCCGGGTCCGGCGGGTTGATGCTTACCGGATCGAGCACCTACACCGGGGCAACGACCGTTGCAGGAGGCACGCTGACCGTTAGCAACACGTCGGCCCTGGGCGTCGGCGCGCTCTCGCTTCAGAGCGGCGCTACCCTCATCAGCACCACCGGGCTGGTGAGCCTTGCCAACAGCAGCGCAAGCATCGTCAGCGGTGTGTCCGTGTTGCCTGGCGGCGCCGGCACCTTCGGCACGCTGGGATTCACCAGCCTGGCGCTTACGGGCGGTAGCCTGGGGTATGACTTCAACACTACGCAATCCGACCTGATCAAGGGCTCGGGGACGCTGAATCTCACGGGCGCGACTGCCCATTCCATCGTGATCAACCTCAACACCAGCGGCAGCAGCACGCAGACGTTCAACTCCTGCCCGCTGTTTACCTTCGGCAATCTGGTTGGTTTCAGCTCGGCCGATTTCACCATCGGTTCGGGTAGTGCGGCCGGGTATACCTATGGTTTCGCGAAAGACGGTAGCAATCCCAATCAAATCGACCTGACAATCACCGGCAGTGGGGCCAACAATTTGCCCACCCGCCAGACTCTGTCCTGGGCCACAAGTAGCGGCAATTGGGATACCGTTGCAACGAATTGGACGGGCAGCGTGAGCGGCACTGGGGCGACCTTTCTGAATGGCGAGTCCGTGACGTTCGGCGAGCCGACCGCCCCCAACTCAGTCGTTACCATCAGCAGCACCACCGCCATATCACCCTCAGGGGGCATGCTCACCGGCGTAACGCCCTTGTCGATGACGATCAGCAACACCTCCAACGCGTACACCTTCACCGGCGGCCCGATCATTGGAACTACCTCGCTTACCAAGAGCGGCGCCGGACTGGCGACGCTGGCGACCTCCAACAGTTATACGGGTGGAACGTTCATCACCGGCGGAACGCTGGCCACCGGCGCGGCCGGCGGCAGCGCCCTGGCGCCAGCTCGGGCGGCGTGACACTTGGCACCGTGACACTGGGCACGACTGGGACGCTCGTGACCACCACCTCGAACTTCACCACCGCTATGCGCGCTGACCGTCAACGCGGGTGGCGGAACGTTCGTCGCCAGCACGGGCACGAGCACCGTGAGCGGTGCTGTCACCATTCTTCCCGGCGGCACGTTCAACAAGGCGGGCACGGGCACCCTGAATCTCACCGGGGCTTCGGTAACGGCCGGCACCGGATCCTCCGTGGTCAACGTGTCAAGCGGCACGCTGGCCTTGATTCCGGAGAACTTGACGGAAAACGGGCAGTTGACCGTGGCCCAGGGGGCGACGCTTTACCTCCTCACGAAAACTGCCACGACCGCGGCCTCGAAGACCTTGACGCTGGGCAACGACGTGACGACGATCAACGGAAATGTCCTAATTACCAATCCGCTGACGTTGAATTTCAGCGGCAGCCAGGCCGAAATCTATGGAAGCGGGTCGATTCAGTTCCAGAACATGTATAGCCCCCCGGCGCCCACACACTTCAGCACCGCGACGGCCCAGGGCATTACGGTCAACGGAAACCCCAGCGTCCCCGTGAACCTGACGATTGACACCAACATCCAACTGGGCGTGGGCCAGCAGCAGTTCTACAAGACCAGCATCTCGCAGTCCGGCGCCTCGACGAACGGCGACGGCTTCATTCTGGGCAACGGCACGACGGACTCCTTCTTCTCCATTGCCCCGGGCGAGAACGTCAATTTGTACTTGAACGGCGTGATTTCCGGCAGTTGCGACGTCCAGTTTGGTCCGGTCGGCGGTGGCGGCCAGGTTAACCACATCTTCTTGAACAACCAGAATACCTATAGCGGCGTGACGATGTTCGAGGGCGGAAAGACGACCATGACCTTGGGCACGTCGAATGCGCTGCCGACGACGACTGACCTGATGTTCGCGCCCATTAACGGAAACTCCTACCAGACGACCCTCGAGCTCAACGGGAACAACCAGACCGTGGGCTCGATCTCGTATTGGGCCAGTGGTGGAGTCTCAGCCGCGTACGGCACCTGGACAACCCTGGCCCAAACGATACAGAATACGAACGGCCAGTACGGAGCCACACTGACGGTTAGCGGCGCGGTGACGCCCAGCAGGCCGTACGGCGGCATTTTGGGCGACGAAGGTGGCACGCCTGGTGGAGGCCCCGGAGAGTTGACCCTCGTCAAGGATGGTCCGAATACGTTGTGGCTCAACGGCGACAACAACAGTTACGTGGGCGGAACGACAATCAAGAACGGATTGCTCTTGCTCTCTCCAAGCGATACCAGTAGCAATGGGTATGCAGTCGGTAACGGCGACGTGACCCTCACCGGTGGAGCACTGCAGGGCATCGCAACTCTCCAAGGCAACCTGATTGTCGGCGCATCGGGCGGAACGGGCACGGTTCATCCGGGCCTCTCCAACTCGCTGGCCGTCGGAGGGCAACCGGGAACGCTGGCCGTTAACGACAACGCGACGTTTAATCCCGGAACGAACATGCAGTTCGATATTGCGTCCACGAGTAGTAACAGTTTGTTGGCCCTAGGCAACGGGCTCTCGCTGCCGAGCTTGGGTAGCGTGACGGTCAACGTCGCCGATCCCGGCCTGAATGTCGGCAAGTATCAGTTGATCACGTTTGGCTACCTGGCGGCCGGCAGCACAAGCACGCTGACCCTCGGCACGTCGACAGGCAATGCGGACGTGGGCCGGCATCAACGGCCGGTTGAGCGACCCTGGCGCGGAAATCGACCTGACGATCGCCCGCAGCAGTGTCTGGGATGTCAATACCACGGCAAACTGGCAGGGTTGGCAGACCTACAGCAACGGCAATAACGTGACCTTTGATGATAGCGGCTCGGGCGGGACGGTGTCGATCGCGTCGAGCGTCGCTCCGGGTTCGCTGGTATTCAACAACACGGCGAAGTCCTACGCGATCACCGGTGGAACGATTTCGGGTTCCCCCAGCCTGGCTGTTACCGGCAGCGGGTCGGTGGTCCTCGCCAACGCCAACGCCTATCCGGCGCGATCACGGTCAGCAGCGGCACGTTGAGCGCGCTCATGGGACTCAACTATTCGGGCACGGACAGGGTGGCCGGCGGCGCCACGCTGAACTTGTCCGCCCCGGGGGCCGTCGTGGCCGGCAATCTTGTGGTGGCCAACTCCGGCAGCCTGAACGTCACCGGCGGCAGCCACACGATAAGCGAGATTAGCGCGACCAATGGGGTCGGCCCCATCGGCACGACGACGGTCGGCGGTTCAGCCACCGTGGTGACCAACGGAGTCTTGCAGGGTACGGTCAACCTGAATTCTGGAGGCATGGTCATGTTGACCACGCCATCGGGCGTTGGCAATATTATTCAGAGTAATGTCGTCAATACCCTGAACATGAACGGTGGAACGCTCGACGTGCAATCGAGCGGCATCCTTGCGGCGAACACCGGCGGGACGGCCGCCCTCTTCAACGCGATCAAGGGTGGGAACATCATCAGCAGCACGCTGGTGGCGAGCAATCCCAGTACTTACGGCGTAGGCAACCTTGCCAATTACGGGAGCAGCGGGTACACGCTGATCAAGACCGCGCTCTTGGGCGACGCTTATTTGCAAGGTTCGGTTGGCCCGAATGATCGTTTGCTGGTTTCGGGAACGAACAGCAACCTCGGCAAGGCAAACGTCGGCTGGTCCGGCGGCGACTTCTTCTATCAGGGGGTCGTTACGACGAACGATCGCGCGGCGGAAGTCCGCAACCAGACTTCGGGAATCACGTTTAATGGCGTGGTGGTGCCCAGCGGGAGTGCCGCAGTCGATTACAACAACGCGTCAGGCCAATTGAGCCTTGTCATCACGGTGCGCCCGACGTTGATAGCTTCAACGTCTACGTGCAGGGCGCCGACCCGAGCGCTCAGCAGAACAACCTGGGCTCAGGCTGGGAGACGCTGCCGCTCACCGCGGGACTGCTGAGCACCTACGAGTGGGCGAAGATTACGACGGGCGATCCGACGGCGGATTTGGCGCCGGGCACCTACGATCTCGCGAACTTGGCCCCAGGCTTGACCAGCAGCGCGTTCGGCGGCGTCGGTGGCGTACAGTACTTCGATAGCAACGGCTACCAATACAACGACAGCGTCTCCGTGGTGCCGGAGCCTGGTACTTTGGCACTTGTGGCTACGGCAGGTCTACTCGGCGTCGGTTTGGCTGTCCGTCGCCGCCGCAAGCGAGGCGACAATCCGCAAGGTTGATGCCGATCACACTTTTTTGTCACGCCTGGGCGGGGCAGAAATGCCCCGCCCAGGCCACGTTTGTTTCCATGGTGTATCCGTCGGAAGTTCCTTTTCAGGGGAGCAATCGAGCACGATGCAATCTACAGCTCGGAACTGCGGTCGCAGTTGTGGGTCCTTGGCGAAGCTCGTTGCGTTGGCAATCGGGAGCTTGTGCTGTAGTCCGGCCACGGCGGCCGTTGTCTACTATAACGCCGGCAGCGGTCTGATGACGCTCAGCAACAGCGGCGCGAATTACACGGCGGGGTTGGGGACCGTCCAGATCTACGTGGCGAGTTCGGCGTATTTGCCGAGTTCCCTCGACCCGCTCACCGACTGGACCAGTCAGATCGTCTCAACCAGCACGGGCGGCAACGCCAGCGGCAACTACATGGGTTGGAGCTTCGTGCAGGCCGAGCAAAACACGGACGCCCTTCCTGCGGGCGTCTATAACCTTGCCACGCTTCCTGCCGGTCTGTCGCCGAGCGACTTCGGATACTATTACCATTCGACATTTCCCTTTCCGCTGACCTTTTCCTTCGGCCCATCGGACACTTCCGGCGCTGTCGCGTTCGGGAATATCCAGGGTGGCGCGGCTACGCCGAGCATCGTCGAGGTCATTCGTGCCGTGCCCTCGGAGGTCGATTGGACCGCCGCCGGCAATGGGGCATGGGCGACGGCCACCAATTGGACGGTCGCGGGCGGAAGTACGCAGCGGGTCCCACTCTCCGGCGACACGGCAACTTTCAACAACGGCTCCGGAACCAGCGCCAGCATCTCGCTGACGGCCAGTCAGACCGCCGGTTCGTTGTGGTTCAACAGCGGCAGCACGGCTTATACGATCGCCCAGGGCGGCGGGGGCAGCTTGACGCTGAGCGATACGGCGACGATTTGGGTTGACGCCGGGCTGCACACGATCGCCGTCCCGCTGGCGCTCAGCGGGTCGCTGACCGTCGATACCGAGCCGGCGGGGAATGTTCCCGTAAACAGCGCCGGGCTGACCGTCTCGGGTCAACTCAGCGGCACGAGCGCCCTGATCAAGATGGGCGCGGGAATCCTCTATCTCACCAATACGGCCAATCCGTACAACGGCAATACATCGATTACCGGCGGTACGCTGGTTGCGGCGGGCGGGGGCAGCCTGGGGGCCGGCGGCTCCCTGACGATCAGCAACGCCATGCTCGACTTCAGCGGCGGGGGCGCGTTCTCCGGCGGCGTTTCCTTGAGTGGGTCCGGGGCCAACACGATCCAGGTTGATACGGGAGTCATGACCTTGAGCGGCGCGATCAGCGGCTCCGGGGCATTGACCAAGACCGGCAACGGCACGCTCGGCATCAGCCACTTCAACAATTCGTTCAGCGGCGGGACGACGGTCGCGGGCGGCACATTGCAGCTCAACGGGGCGAATGTCTTGAGCAGCACCTCGGCGGTGACGGTCGCGGGCGGGGCCTCGCTGGACCTCAACGGAACGGGCCCTGCGCTGGCGAACATCTTGGGCGGAGGGACCGTGACGAACGGCGCGCTTTCCACGACCGCGACCTTGAACGCCGCCTATGTCGGCGGGACGGCGAGCTTTGCGGCAGCCATTCAGGAC
Source organism: uncultured Planctomycetia bacterium (assembly GCA_963824275.1). Lineage (GTDB taxonomy): Bacteria > Planctomycetota > Planctomycetia > Pirellulales > Thermoguttaceae > JANXQG01. The sequence goes on from CAWGOT010000001.1 coordinate 414,335, forward strand.
GGCGCTGGCAAGGTCGCCGTAGGCGTTCCCGCCAGCGGCCTGCTGACGCTGAGCAACACCGCCAACACGTATAGCGGCGGCACGTCGATTTCTGCCGGGGGTACGCTCAGCGTTTCCGCCGATGCCAACCTCGGGTCGGGGAGCGTTTCGATCAATGGTGGCATGCTGCAGGCCACGTCCGGCTTCACTTCCAATGCCGGGCGCAGTTTTGCCCTCGGCGGCGCCGCTGCGTTGGATGTGGTTTCCGGCCAGACTTTGAGCATCGCCGGCGCGATCGGCGGTTCGGGCGCGCTCGTGAAGAGCGACAGCGGCACGCTCGTTCTGCCGGGCGCGAACACCTATCAAGGTGGCACGACCATCAACGGCGGCACCCTTTCGATTGCCAATGACGCGGCGCTCGGCAACGCATCGGGCACCCTCACCATCAATAACGGCGCCTTGGAAGTGCAGGGCAATGCGACTACCAGTCGGCCGATCGTGGTCAATGGCTCCAGTAATTCCATTATCCAAGTCGACTCCGGCACGTATACGGTTGCCGGCCCGATCAGCGGCGGCAACGCGCTTACCATCCAGGGCAACGGCACGTTCGCAACCGCAGGCACGATTTCGCAGGGTCTAGTGCTCAACGGCGGCGATTTGGCGATCGGAACCAGCTCGCTCACCGGCACGTTGAGTCTCGTCAACGGTTTGACCATCACCGGGACAGGCGGGTCGTTGACCTTCAAGCTGCAGAACAGCGGCAGCTCGGACGTGATCGACTTTGCCTTTCCACAACAAGCCGGTATTACGTTCTCCCCCCAGGGCATGGCAGTCGCGACGGTCAACTTAGCAAGTGCTCCGTTGCCCGACACGAGCCAGAATTACCTGTTGATTACCGGCGACTACTCAAAGGCAGGCGATCCCAATCCCTATATCTTGTCAAATTTGCCGTTGAATTGCGCGTTGGGCTTTAGCGGATCTTGGAGCAGCGATAAGGTGAAGGATGGGCAGGGTAGTTCCTACGCCGACTATTACGTTACTCTGACCGGCCCGACGCAGTGGAAGACAGCCAGCGGCAGTTTTTCGAACAACTCCAACTGGACGAGCAACGCTCCGGCGAATCCGGGCGGGGTGGCACTGTTCGGCAGCATGGGGTCCGGCACGGTCTCGGTCCCCAGCGGCGGATACAGCCTGCATGGACTAATCTTCAGCAATTCCGCCAGTTCGTACACCTTGACTTCGGCGGGCAGCGATGCGCTGACGCTCACCGGCGGCACGAGCGGAAACACGAACATGGGCGAGGTGGAAGTTCTCAGTGGAAGTCACGTTATTCTGGCGCCGCTCGTCTTGGCTGCCAACAGCGGCGTGACGATGTGCGATCCGGCGAGCTCCTTGACGGTCGGGGGTGCGATCAGCGGCACGGGCAGTCTGACCCTTGCCGGTTCCGGCACGCTTCTGCTGACCGGCACGAACAACAGCTATGGCGGCGTCACGACGATCAGCAACGCCGTGCTCAAGGCGGGTGCGGCGAGGGCGCTGTCGCCCAATTCCGACGTCTCGGTCAACAACGGCGGCACGTTGGATGTGACGGCCTTCGCCCAGACTGTCAAGTCAATTACGGTCGGCAGTCTCGGCACGCTGAATCTCACGGTCGGCGAGCTTTTGTCGACCAGCAGCAACAGCACGGCCTCGCTGGCCGGCGCTCAACCTCTATGGCGCCGTCAGCGGGACCGAAGAACTCATCAGTTACGGGTCCCTCAGCCTCGGTAGCAGCTTCACCAATGTCACGCTTAACGGCAGCCCGCTGGCGGGGTCGAGCTACCAATTGGAGTACAATGCCAACCAACTCGATCTGCTGGCCCCGTCCAGCGGAACGGGCAGTTGGGCGTCGACAAGCGGGAATTGGAGCGTCGGACCGTGGACCACCCCCAGCGCGCCCAACGGCCGTGGCCAGGCGGCAGTGCTCAATAACGCGGTGGCCGCGAACTCTCCCGTGGAGGTCGCGCTCGACGTTCCCGTAACCCTCGGCACGCTTGTGCTGGGCAATTCCGACGGCTCGACAACGTCGGGATTCAGCATCTCCGCCGCTGGCACCAACGCCTTGACCCTGGACAACAACGGCGGCACGTCGCAGATCACGGTGCAGCGGGGCACGCAGGCAATTTCGGCCCCCATCACGTTGGCCGGCAATTTGAATGTGTCGCCTTCGGCCGGTTCGTCGCTTTCGCTGAGCGGTCATATCAGTGAAAGCGTGCCCGGCTCGTCACTGAGCTTGGACGACGCCGGCACGCTGATCCTGAGTGGCTCGAACGGCTATAGCGGAGGCACGTTCGTTAACGCCGGCACGCTCGTGGTGCAAAGTCCCAATGCCGTTCCGCAAGGGTCAAGCCTTAGCGTCGGGGCAGGGGCGGCATCGCTCTTTGGCTCGCCGGCGGCCGGAGGCGTGGTGCCTGGCGGCGGGGAAGTGGCTGTGGCGCCGCCCGCGGTGCCCGAGCCTGGCACGCTGGCATTGTTCCTGGCGGCCCTGGGGAGTGCGGCAATCTATCGCCGCCTTCGTCGGCAGTCGTTGGGCTTTCCCGAGCCTGGGAAATAAAGAGTCGCGTAGCGACGGCCCCTTGCCACCCTTATTATTTGTTATTCCGCTGGCAGCGGGGCGGCAGTGAGCCTCCAGGCGCTGCCGACGCGCTTCATCGTCCAGGTGACTTCGCCCACCTCGTTGCCGGTTTGCCTGTCTTTGACGCTTACGACGACCGTCGCCGTATCGCCCGACTGACTTGGGTTCGTGGCGTGAAAGCGGTACTTTGCGTAACCTCTGCGAGTTTCCGGCGACGGCTCACTGCCAGGAGCGAACAACTGCGCCATGCGGTCAAAGTGCTTCCCAGCAGCGCAATCGTCCAAGTCGTCCACGGGCAACCAAATCTCCGCCGAGACGGGCCGAGGCGGGTCCTTCTCCACCGACTGACTGCAACTGCAGCCGAGGGTCAGCGCGGATAGCGCGAGAGAAGGCAAAAGCACCGCGGCAGCGCGACGTGCGAATCGGGAAATCGGCATAAAATCCTCCTCGGGTGTTCTAAAATGGCCGCTGGCCGACGTCGGCGTTGGCAATCGTGGCCAAGGCTTGCCAGACCGAATGGTCGACGCTATCGGCGACGTAACCAACCGCGCCATCGACCATGGCGACGTTCACCCCGCCCGGATGCCGGCTCCTAGCCGCGGCGTACGTGTTGCCGTCGATTTGATCCTGAATGCAGTGCATGGGGTTGCTCGGGGGAATCGTTGTATCGCAAAACGGCACCGTGTCGTAGGCGTCGTTGGTCGTGTTCGTTCCGCGCGCGTTCGGTCCCGTCTTGGCCATGAACAGGTTGGCGCCGGGCATGTTCAGCGGCCAGCTTCCGCGACCTTCGCTCTGGCTGTTGATGAAGCAGACTTCGCTCACGGCCATGGTGTGCGACATCCCGTCCGAGATGTCGATCGGCCGGATGCCGCCATGGTACACCTTCCAGGTCCCGAGGAACTTTCCGCTGCTGACCGCCTTCTGCCATCCAGGAATGTACCTGACGCCGAAGAGACCGTCGAGCGGCGACTTTTCGGGAGTGCCGTCGGAATTCCTCTTATTGAGGTAGACGCCTGCGCCGGCGCAGCCTGCGTAGTTGCCGCGCGACATCAAATACGGCCCTTCGATGTCCCAACTTTCATCGGTCAAGTCCAGGGCCGGATTACGCGGCTCGGAACTGGGGCATATATAGATTGCGAGGTTCATCGTCATCGATCCGTGGTGATCGTTGGCTTGTCCATGTTCCAGGTCATCGACCACGTTGGTGTAGTTTTGGGCGATCGTAAGGAGCCTCCTTGTACTCTTGCTTTAATTCCAGGAATTCAAAGAGGAGCTCGTTCCAGTTCGGCCCCTGGCACTGTTGGCAGACGTCCTCGCCGCCGACGCACCAGGCGCGAGTCGGATCGGAGCACAGGCTCACGCCCGGTGGGAATGCGCCGTAGGCGTCCGCATGGGTGTTGAGCGCAACGACAATCTGCCTGAGGTTATTCGTACACTGGGTACGGCGGCCGGACTCCCTCGCCGAATTGACCGCAGGCAACAGAAGCCCGATCAGAATGCCGATGATTGCGATCACAACCAACAACTCGACTAGTGTAAAGGCACTTCTTCGTCGCCGTAGATCCATCGCATCTCTCCTGGTCGTTGCCAACCGCTCGACCGAGCGGCCGGCGGAAGGGGAATGAAAGGTAATCGGATTCGAGAACGGTAGTTTAGCCATAAGGCGTGTGTTGCTGATGAGTGCAGGGTTAGAACTTGGTGAATTTGCTCGTCAGGGGCGATCGCCGCGGGACAGCCGGAGCGAGATTTCGTCGACGACCGGAATCAGGTCGGCGGCCGTGTCGATCAGGTAATGGGGTCCGCAGGCAGCCAGACGCGCGCGGGCCGCCGCGATGACTTCGCTCCGCTGGTCGGAGGGCAGGTTCTCCAACTCTTCTTGCGCCAGGCCAACTTCGTTGCCGGAGCGGACGACCGAGACGGCCCACATGCCGGCGGCGTGGGCTTCGGCCACGTCGTTGGGGGTATCGCCGAGCTTGACGAAGGTCTTCATGGGGTAGATGTTCAACTGGTGTGCCGCGTGGAAGGCCATCCAGGGAGCGGGGCGGCCGTTGCCCACGTGGTCGGGGCAGACGAAGACGTCGGGCGTGAAGCCGCCCTCGTCGGCCTTGCGGATGAGGTCGCCCATCATGCCGCTGTCGAAGCCGGTGGTGCTGGCGATCTTGATCCCGCGGTTGCGGAGTTGCCTTACCGTTTCCGCCACGCCGGGAATCACGTCGCAGTGCTGCTTCAAGACTTCCACTTGCAGGGCGCGAACTCCTCGTACAGCGCGTCGCGGATTTCGAGTGTGGGCCTTGCGCCGTTGGCCGCTTCCCAGCGCAGGGCGATCGAAGGGTCGCTGAGCATCGACCAGATGTGATCCTTTTTGTGCAGTCCCATCGCGCCGCGGGCCTCGCAGGGCGTGACCTTGACGCCGTGGCGGGCGAACAACTCGACGAAAGCGACCACCGGACCGCGGCTGCCGTAGTCCAAGGCGGTGCCGGAGAGATCGAAAATCACGGCGCGAACCGATTTGCATTGAGCCTGGTGCGCGGTCTCTGCGAGATTGATGTCGGCGAGGTCTGCGCGGGATGAAGGCACGTCCCCTGCGGTTGCGGGATGAGTAAGGCGCAGGCGTTGGCGGTTGGACCATCCCCTGAAAGACTGCCGCGGGACTTGATGGATAGCGTCGTCATGAGAATTTCACGGGCACGACCGGCCCGCTCCATTTCCTGTAGCCGTCGTCCAGGCCCGTCGTTTTGCGGCGATAGTCCAGCGGGGTGGTGCCGTACTCGCGACGAAAGGCGACAATAAAGTGACTGCTGGTCTTGAAACCCAGGAGATCGCCGACCTCCTTCACCGAGCGGGCGGGCTCTTGCAGCAGGCTGCGGCTCCGCTCCAGGAGCATCCGCCCGTAAAAACGGGCAGGGCTGTAGTTCGTCGCCGCGCGGAACAAGCGCGTGAAGCGTTCCTCGCTGGCGCCCAGGAACTCGCATAACTGTTCGACGCGGAAGGTGTCCTTGCGACACCAGCGCATGAACTCGTAGGCCCGCACGAAATCATGGCGCGGCAGCCGCGGCGTCCAGTCCACCTCGCAGCGCTGCACCGTGGCCCGCGGCCAGGCCCGCAGCGTCTCCACCAGGATCCGCATCGCCAGCCCTTCGAGCACGATGGCCTGCCCCGACTCGCGCCGCCGCAACTCCTGCACAATGTCCTGGGCGCACGACATCACGATCCGCGAGCCGAGCTTGCCGAGAAAGACGGGGATGGCGCGGCCCGCCGGCACGGGCAGGTCCGCGTCCTCGAGCAGGCTACAGAGAATGCGACGGTCCACGGCCAGGCAGATCGTCTCGCAGAACTTGCCGTCGGCCAGATAGGCGCTGGAATGTTCCACGCCGAAGTTGCCCATGATCAGTTCGCCCGGCTCGATGACGTGCGTAACCCCCATCTGGGTCTTGGACATCGCCCCGGCAAGGCAAATCACCAGATGGTATTCCGAATGGGTGTGCGGCTGGTAGGAGACCGATTCGGCGGAGCGCAGATGTTGCACGCACATCTGGCCGTCGGGCCGGACCCAGAAACGGCACTTCTGCTCCTGGGCAGCCGGCTGGCCGCGCAGCGCCTTCACGTCAGAAACCTGCAAGAGTGTGTCGGTATACATAAAGACCTTTTCCTCGTCAATTCAAGATAGCCGTTCGTGCCGGAATGATCAACGCGCGGGCATGTTCGAATCCCGCCAAAGCCTCATCTTGACATGGCAAAGCTGAACGCACTGAACGTGAAAGTAATCTCTCGCTAACACTCTCAAAACAAAAGCACGATTGGGGGGCGACGTGCCGCCACACCGATGGTTTTCGTCGCTCGCATGCGATCCGTCAATCGGCGATTGTCCCGTTGGAAGTGGGATCGGTCTTCAAACTGGTGGCGAGCGATTAAACGCCGGTGTTTGGCGTAAATCACATTGCTAGCGGACGGTTAGCGTTTTGCGAGAGTTGCGTTAGTGTATTGACATTGGAAGCCCAACGTGCTCTCTTAATTCACTTTCGCGGATCTTCGCAGATATAAACGGGACAGGCAGCGTTTCTGGCAAGAACGGCGGGCACGAAGCTATGACGGACCATGACTTGCAAACGGATTCCAGCCGGACGCCGTCGGAAGGCAATCTCTGGGCGGTGTCAGCGTGGTGCGTGATCGCCGCCTTCGGCACGTATTTCTGCATGTACTTCTTCCGCAAGCCGTTTGCGGCCAGCAAGTACGAGGGCCTTGCCCTGGGGGGGACCGACTACAAGACGGTGCTTGTCATCGCCCAGGTGATGGGATATACGCTCTCGAAGTTCTTCGGCATCAAGGTCATTGCGGAGCTGAAACCGCAGCGGCGGATCGCGGGGATCATCCTCTTGATTGCGATCGCGGAGGCGGCGTCCTGGGGTTCGCGCTCACGCCGCCGCCCTACAGCTTTATTTTTCTCTTCGTCAACGGCCTTCCCTTGGGGATGGTTTTCGGCATGGTGCTGGCGTTCCTGGAAGGCCGCCGCGTGACGGAAATGCTGACGGCGGGGCTGTGCGCGAGTTTCATTCTTGCGGATGGGGCGGCCAAATCGCTGGGCGCCTATCTGCTGAATTGGCACGTGCCCGAGGTCTGGATGCCGTGCATCGCCGGATTGATCGCGCTGGTTCCCATGGCCGTTTTCGTCTGGATGCTGGCAAAAGTCCGGCCGCCCTCGGCGGCCGACGTGGCCCAGCGATCGCCGCGGGCCCCCATGGACGCCCGCCAGCGCTGGACGTTTTTCCGGGCCCATGCCCTAGGGCTGATCGCGCTGATGGTGATGTTCATGCTGATCACGGTGCTCCGCAGCATCCGCTCGGACTATGCGGCGGAGATCTGGAGCGGATTATTGGGAGAAAAGACGCCGCCCGAAAACTTCACCACGTCGGAGATGGTCGTGGCCCTGATGGTGATGGTGGGCAACGGACTTTGCTTCCTGATCAAGGACAACGGCAGGGCGTTCTTCGCGGGGCTGGCGATCGGCGGTTTCGGAACGGCGCTGGTCGTGGCCGCCGTGGCCGGGCTGCACTTCGGACTCCTCAACGGCTTCGCCTTCATGGTCCTGGTGGGCATCGGTCTCTACCTGCCCTACGTGGCGATCCACACCACGATTTTCGAGCGCCTGATCGCCATGACGCGGGACCGTGGCAACCTGGGTTACCTGATGTACCTGGCCGATTCCTTCGGTTATCTTGGATACGGGGTTTTCATGCTCTTCGGCAAGCCTCTGTTCGGCCGGAGCAATATCGACAATCTGTTTGCCCTGAATTTTTTTTCGGGGACCTGCTTGGTGATGGCGCTGGTTTCCTTGGCATGCATCGTCTCGGCGGCGGTCTATTTCCGCAACGTGGGCGCCAGCCATGTCGGCAATGCGAGTCTGCACACGCCGGCAGAGTCCAATCCGCCGCACCGTGGTTCGATCCTCGCCGGCCGTTACGAGCGCGGAGCGAACTTAGTGGTCCGTTTCAGAAATGATGTTGGGGTTGTACGGACTTCGCGGTAGGGTGGGACCAGCGAGGACCAGCGAGCTTGCGAGCGCCGGCCCACCAATCGCGCCGGTGTTGGTGGGCCGGCATCGCAGGCTCGCTGGTCCCACCCTACGAACCTGTTACGAGCGAGGAGTGAACCTAGTATAGAAACAGGTGTACACATTCTTGCGGTGGCTGTGAAATGTCTCTCCGAGGATTGCCGCGAATCGATATTCAGTTTCCGTCAAATGCCTGCCGGGGCTCGGGCAACTTGAACACTGCTGGGGCGAGGATCGTGCAAAACGACGTTGTGAGCGGAGTTTTGACGGTAATCCTACGAGTCTTTTGCGCGGCTAACACATGACTCCTATAATCGTCCGTGAGTTGTTTGTTTAAGTACCTCGAACCCAGGAGAAAGTCATGAGGAATGGATTGTTGGGAAAAGCGATGCTTGCCGCCGGAGTGGCGGTATGGTTCGGCAGCTTCGCCGCGGCGCGGAGCGGAGCAGCGGACGCTGAGGCCCCGGCCGACCTGGTCGTGCTGGATGCCAACGTGCTTACGATCGTCGATGCGAGCCCGCAGGCGGAGGCCTTTGCCGTCCGCGACGGGCGGTTTGTGGCGGTCGGCAAGTCGAGTGACATGGAGCGGTACATCGGCCCGAAAACGCAGGTCCTGCGCCTGAAAGGCAAGACCGTGACGCCGGGCTTCAACAACGCGCACCTGCATCCTTCAGCGGCCTATGCCGAGGACGACCCGCGATACGTGGTGCCCCTTGGCCCGGAGCACGTCAAGACCATGGATGATCTGGTCGCCGCGCTGAAGCGCCAGGCCGACAAAACGCCCAAGGGCCAGACCGTCCGCGGCGCCGCCTACGACGACGCCAAGCTCGGCCGGCATCCCAACTGCCACGACCTGGATCGCGCCAGCACCGATCATCCGATCGTCATCCATCAAGTCAGCGGCGGCCACTTGACCGTCTGCAATACCTACGCGCTGAAGGCTGCCGGAATCACCCGCGATACGCCCAACCCGCCGGGCGGCGAGATCGGCAAGGACGCCAACGGCGAGCCCACCGGTTATCTGGCCGAGTCGGCCGGCGGGCTGGTCTCCGGCGTCGGCACGCGGCCCTCGGCCCCCAGCACCACGGACCGGGATAAGGGCCTCCTCGTCTGCCTGCAAAAATATGCCGCCAAGGGCATCACCAGCGCGGGCGTGGCCGGCACGAGTTGGGGCGGCATCCGCGAATACGAGGCCATGCGCGACAAGGGAACCCTGCCCGTCCGCATGAACCTCATGCTCTCCGGGGGCAGGGGCGGCGATTATAGCGAGCTGACCGACCGCTTGAAGAACAACCCGTCCCGAGACAACATGATTCGCCTGGGAACGGTCAAGATTTATCATGGCAACTCGCTCTCGGGCCGGACCTGCTGGCTCACCGATCCCTACGTCGATCGGCCGGGCTACTACGGCGTGCCGCCCGGCCGCAGCCAGGAGCGGCTGGACGAGCTGATCTGGAGCATCCACAGTGCGGGGCTGCAGGTGGCCTGCCACAGCAACGGCGACCGGGAGATCGACATGCTGCTGACCGCTTTCGAGCATGCACAGGCCCGCATGCCGCGTCCCGACGCGCGGCACCGCATCGAGCACTGCAGCGTGGTTACGCAGGCCCTGCTCGACAGGATCAAGAAGGACGGCATCGTGATCGTGCCGCACTCCTACGAATGGGAGCACGGCGACAAGTTCTCTTCCTATGGCGAGAAGCGTTGGGAATGGATGTTCCCCAACAAGCGCGGGATCGACATGGGCATTCCCGTGGCTGGGCACAGCGACTCGCCGATCAGCGCCGCGGACCCCATGTTGCGGGTGCAGTGCCTCGTGACCCGGACCAGCGCGGAAGGCGTGGTGATCGCCGCTTCGCAGCAGATGAGCGCCGCGGCGGCGCTGCGGATCTGGACGGTCGGCGGGGCCTACGCCACCTTTGACGAGAAGATCAAGGGCACGATTGCCCCCGGCATGTTGGCCGACTTTGCCGTGCTCTCGGCAGATCCTACGAAAACCGCCGGCCTGAAGATCAAAGATATCGTTGTGGAACGCACGGTGATGGGCGGCAAGACGGTCTACGAACGGACCGCCGACGCCGCCCGCCTGAGCCTCTATGCGCCCGGCTCCTATCACATCTGCTGCGATGGGGACGAAGCGGCGGAAGGTTGCGAATGGCCCAACCCGGCCACGGATTACGAACCGCTACGCTAACAATGCAGCGTGGAGAGCAATAAAGGCGTCCGGCCCGGATTCCGCAGGGAATCCGGGCTTTCTATAAGACATCAAATTGAAAATGTCCCCGCCGACCCCGCGTCGGTGGAAAGATGACTGATCAGCTATTCGCGACATATTCCTCGTTTTCCGCCGGCCGTTGCGTTGTGTCCGCCGCCCGGGCGGCGGACACAACGCAACGGCCGGCGGAAAACGAAAAGGGAATTGTGAGCCCGCTTTTCGCCCACCAATCATCGCTCCACCGGGAGAAGCCCGGATGGTGGCGTTTACGGTTTGAGTAGCACAACTTCCATCTCCTGCAGCGTTCGCCCGATCGCCCCCAGGAGGTCGTCGATGTCCGACTCGAAGATCCGGCCGATATTGCCGATGCGGAAACAGTCGGCGCTGGTCACCTTGCCAAAGTAGATCACGTGGCCTTGGTCGTGCAGCCGGTCGTAAAACCTGCGAAAGTCGAAGTTGGGATGCGGCGGGGCAAGGAAGGTCGTAATGATCGGGCTTTGCAGCTCCGGCGGCAGGAACTCGCGGAACCCCAGTCGGCGCATGCCGCAGACCAGCCGCTGGTGGTTGGCCCGGTAACGCCTGCCGCGGGCCGCGACGCCGCCTTCCGCCTCGAATTCCGCCAGCGCCTGCTGCGAAGGCCAGCACGACGTGCGTGGGCGGGGTGCAGCGGAAGAGGCCGCTCTTTTCCATGTAGCGCCACTGGTCGAGCAGATTGAAGCACCAAGAGCGAGCCCAGCCCTCGGTGGCTTCCAAGGCGGCCCGCCGGCAAATCACGAAGGAGAAGCCGGGCACGCCCTCGATGCACTTGTTCGACGAGGAGACGAGGAAATCGATGCCGATGCCCTGCAAGTCGATGGGGATCGCGCCGAAGGAGCTCATGGCGTCGACGACGAACGTCTTGCCGAACTCCTTGGCCGCCTGGCCGATCGGCGCGATCGGATTGAGCATGCCGCTGGTGGTCTCGCAATGCACGACGACGACGTGGGTGATGGCCGCATCGGCCGCCAGCGCGGCCCGCACGTCGGCGGCCGCCGGCGGTTGCGACTCCGCGTACTTGAGCGTCGTCAGGGCGATCGACTGCATGGCGGCCATCTTGGCGATCCGTTCGCCGTAGGCCCCGTTGACCAGCACCAGGAGCTTGCCCTGCGGCGGCGTGACGGAAGTCACCACGGCTTCCAGTCCGAACGATCCGCTGCCCTGCATGAGAACGGCCTCGTAGCCCTGCGGTTGGGAGACGCCCGCCGCGGCCAGCAGCGCCCGCCGCACGCCGGCGACGACCTCGCTGAACTCGCGGTCCCAAGTTCCCACGTCGCGGAGCATGGCCTGCTTGACTGTCTTGCTCGTGGTCAAAGGGCCGGGCGTGAACAAGAGCAAGTCGCGAGCGGGCGAGAGGCGGGAGCGATCCGACATGGTTGCTATCTCACAATAACAGGGAATTCGCAAACGCGAGTTGATGGAGGATGGACGACGAGCGGCAATTCTAGTGCCTCCCCCAACATCCGTCAATCGGCCCGAGAACAGTAGCAGGCACACTCCGTGTGCCGTCCGCTCATCGTGCGGCAGATTATTTGTCGCAACGTAGGAAGTGTTTCTCGAGAATGCCGGCCACATTGGGCGGACGGCACACGGAGTGTGCCTGCTACCTTGGATGCGAAGGGCACTAAGTCGATTAACGAGCGCAGATTCCTCCAGAGCGGCAGTTTTGCTCGCCGCGGCCGTGTAGTGTATCGATAATCGGCTCAGATTACGGTGGCGAAAGCATTGCGCGGATAGTATACATGCGCTAAGCATTGCAGCCGCGCGTTTCCGCGGTCGGCGCAGTTTAATGTCCAATTTCGATTAAAGACTTATGGCGATATGCGGGAAGCGGACATGCCTTGTGTTCGAATTCTGTTAAATCGCAGCGCCCTTGCCAACTTAACCAAAGTCGAATGGCTCTCTCACGCTGGCGTAACAGACTGCACGTACAACTAGACTTTCGCGAAGCACAGGGCGAGTCCCGATCTTCGAGCGTTGAGAATGAATGAGCAACTATCCGCCACCAGCGGGTGGGCGTGGAGCCAAAGAACCTTGACGGGAGAGTAAACTGTGAACCGGACCCTTCGAATTGCCTCTGCGGCCGCGGCCGTGCTTTTCGCCACAACGGCCTTCGCCCAGACCGACACCTGGAACGGAACTTCGAGCAACTGGAACAACGGCGCAAACTGGAGCAACGGCACGCCGCTCAGCAGCAGCACGACAAGCCTGACTTTTGGCGGCGCCACTTGGTCGTCCAGCGACGACATCGCGGGGGGCTTCCTACTTAATAATCTGACGTTCGACAACAGCGGGTTGGGCACGATTTCGTCAACTTCGACGGCCAATTACCTGAATTTCGTCTCCAACGGCGCGACGCCCCCCTCGATTGCCCTGGACGGGGCGGGCAACGTGACAATCTCCTCGTCCATAGCGGTCACCAATAACCTCGGCATCTCCGGCCCGGGGCCCGGCGCCCTGACCCTGAGCGGCACGGTCAGTGGGGCTGGCGGCCTGACCGTCAATAGTGGCGCCATGCTGACGCTCGCCAATACCAACACTTTCTCGGGCGGAATCAACCTCAGCGGCGGAACGGTGGCCTTCGGCAACTACCACAACCTGGGGAGCACGTCGAACGCCATCACGTTCAACAACGGTGGCGTGTTGTCGTACACCGCAACGGCGAGCGTCGACCCCGACGACTTTACTTTCAAATTCCCGGGTAATGGCACGATCGCGGTCGCCAACCCGAACACCTATTACGAGTTAGAAGGGAGCCTCATCAGCGGCAGCGGCGGGCTGACGTTTGCCGGTTCTGGCGAGGTGCTATTGCACTCGAGCAACAGCAACCTCACCGGACAGATCGTGGTCGCCAACCAAGCCACGATGGCGGACTACAGTCTGGCGCTTCCAGAACGCCAGCGGCGTGACCGTGCAACCTGGCGGCCAATTTGAAATGCTCAATAACACGGCGAATACCACCACAAATCTCGATGTCATCACGCTTTCATCGGGCAGCATCACACTCAACGGGACTGGCCCCCAGAATGCTGCGGGGATTTCGGGCAATTCCGGCGCGTTCCTCTTTGCTCCCTACTCCACCGTCTATAGCGGCACAATCGCTGCCCCCGTCTACTTGCAAAGCTCCGTGCAAGCCCCCTCCGTATCGATCGTGGTGGGCAACGGAAGCAGCACCGGCGAATTGTCCATTACGAGCAATATCAGCGGCCCAGGGGGCTTGACGAAAGACTGGGTAAGCGGCCTGGTCGCTGGACGCGCTAGCGAATCGACGTACTGGGCCAACTCGCAGGGCATACTCTATCTGGCCCCGACCGGGAGCAACACCTACCAAGGCAACACCACGATCAATGCGGGCACGATTCTGCTCGGCTCGCCAACTGCCTTGCCCAGCACGACGGTCTTGTCCATTGACGGCAGCAACGGCAGCACGCTCGACCTGGGCGGCCAGAGTGTCGCGGTGGCCGGACTCTACAACGGCACGCTTACCAATTCCGGCGGCACGATCACAAATTCCGGGGGAAGCCTGGCCACCTTGACCATCACGGGCAACGGCTTATTTTCGGGCACCATTCAGGACGGCATTAGCCAGACCGCCCTGGCGATCAACTCGACGGGCGTGGTGACGTTAGGCGGCACGAACACCAATACGGGCGGCATGACCGTCAACACGGGTACCCTGCAGTTGGCCAGCGCCAGCGCCGCCCAGAGCAACACGGTGACCGTCAACGTCAATAACGGTTTGACTTTCAACACCAGCCACGGCTCAGTCACGACCTTTAATGTGGCCGGTCTGGGTGGCAGCGGCAACGTCATCCTCGCCGACAGCAGCGGCGCGTACAACGTTACCCTGAACGTCGGCGGCAACGGCGCTTCAAGCAACTACAACGGTCAACTCTCCGGCGGTGGCGGCCTGACGAAGTCGGGCAACGGCACGCTGACCCTTGGCGGCGCCATCTCCTATACCGGCAGCACAAGCGTCAATGGCGGCTTGCTCAATATCAATGGCACCGTCACCGCGAGCGGTCCGACGAGTGTCAACAGCGGCGGGACGCTCAACGTCAATACCACCGACAGCACGAGCCCCGTCACCGTCAACAATGGCGGGGTCTTGGGAGGCAACGGTGTCGTTAGTTCGGCCACCGTGACCAGCGGCGGCGCCGTTCAAGCCGGCACCGTCACCCTCGGGGCCTTGACGTTCAACTCCAGCGCCTCAAAGCCCGGGTTGATCGACGTGGCCGTTCCCAACTACGGTAACTGGCCCGTGCTGGATGTCACCGCCGGCAACGGTCTGACGGCCAGCGGCGGGACCGGCTCGGTCGCCTTCGCGCTCAGCGGACCCGCGCTCGCCCCAACCGGCAGCATGGAACTCCTGCAGTACGCCGGGTCGATCCAGAGCGTCAGCGGCCTTAAAGCGTTTACCGTCAATACGATCGGACTGATCGGCGCCTACGCCCGGACTAGTTTCCTATTCAGCACTTCCGGCGGCGTCCTCGACTTGAGTTGGTCCGGCGCCGGCGACTACCCGATATGGCGGGGCAACATCAACGGTTCCTGGGACACGACCACGGCCAATTGGGTCCGCAATTCTAACGGCGCGCCCACGACCTACATCGATGCCACAGGCAACAGCGCTGGCGATGCGGTTCTCTTTGACGATACTGCCGGCACGGGTGCAACGACCATCAGCATTACTGCGTCCAACGTCAGCCCGGGCAGTGTCACGTTCGGCAATACGAACTTGATCTATACGGTGAATGGTCCGGGCGGGATCATGGGGAGCGCCACGCTCAGCGTGACCGGCGGAGGATTGGTGACCTTGGCGACTTCCAACGGCTACACGGGCCCCACGACCATCAGCGCGGGCACGCTCCAGGCGGCCAACGCCAATGCCATGACCAACAGCACGGTGACTGTTAACGACACCCTGATTTTCAATACCAACGGCGGCACGATTTCCAACTTCAACTTGGGCGGACTTGCCGGCAGCTACAACGGCAACGTCAACCTGACCGACACGGCCGGCTATGCCGCGAATTTGACCGTCGGCAGCAACGGCGCCTCGACGATCTTCTACGGTCAATTGTCCGGCTCAGGGGGTTTGACGAAGGTGGGGGCCGGCAACCTGACGCTCGGCAACAACAATAGCTACTCCGGTTCCACCACCATCGCTGGCGGAACGCTCACGCTGGCCAATCAATATGCCGTGGGCACCAGCACGGTCACGGTCAACGTCAACAACGGCCTTGCTTTCAGCGCCCCTCGACCTACAACGTGGCGGCGCTGGCTGGCAGCGGCAATGTGAACCTGACCAACGCGGGCGGGTATCCGGTGAATTTGAACGTCGGCAGCAATGGCGCCACGACGACCTATAGCGGCCTGTTGAGCGGAAGCGGCGCCCTGGCTGTCATGGGCGGCAATTTGACGCTGACGAATTCCACGAACAGCTTTTCGGGCGGTCTCAGCATCACCAATGCAACGCTGAGTACCGGGCCTGCGGCGACTTTCGCTTATCTCGGTTCCACAGCGGGCACCACCAACCTCAACAATGGCACATTGGTGTACAATGGGCCGAGTTATAACCCGGCCGCCGCCTATAATCTCATCTTCAACGGCAACAGCACGCTCGTGGTCAGCAATTCGAGCGCCTATCTCGAGTTCGCAGGGGCCGCCTTCAACCCCGACGGCAGCGGCGGCACGTTGAACATTGCCGGTCCTGGCATACCTATTTTTCACTCCAGCAACAGCCCCGCCACCTTCGGGATCAATGTCGCCAGTCAAGCCACGTTAGGCACCTTAAGCTGGCGCTTCAGCAACGCCGAATGGCTGACGGTGCAACCTAGCGGACAATTGCTATGGCAGAATAACAACGGTCCCGGCAGCATCGAAGACCTCATCCTTAATGGCGGGACCGGTAATGTGGGAGGCGGCTTCAACGGCGGAGGCATCAACGGTACGATCACTCTCAATGGGACGGGTCCTGCAAATCCCCCGGGCATTAACGGCAATTTAGGGGCGGTGCTCGACGTTCCCTACTCCCCGGTCGAGGGTGGTGGCGAAACGATCGAGGCTCCTATCTACCTGCAAACCACGTCATCGTTTGTGGTGGGCCAGGGAACGCTCGCCGGTACTAGCTGCGAGCTTCTGGTCACGGGGAATATCAACGGCCCAGGTGGCTTGACGAAGGACTGGGTAAGCAACGTGCCTGCCGTACGCGAAAGCCAATCGACGGACTGGCTCAACTCGCAGGGCACCCTTGCGCTCTACGGCAACAACACCTACTCCGGCAGCACGGCGATCTACTCGGGCACGATTCTCTTAGGCTCGTCAACTGCCTTGCCCGGCACGACGGTCTTGTCGATTGACGGCAGCAACGGCAGCACGCTCGACCTCGGCGGGTACAATGCCTCGGTGGCAGGGCTTTACAATGGACCCAACGGCGGCGGCACGATTACCAATAATGGTGCTGGCGCCGTTACTACGCTTACGGTCTCCGGCGCCGGCAACTTCAGCGGCGTCATTCAGGATGGCACGGTTCGGACGGCCCTGGCGATTGCCTCGACTGGGGTGTTCACGCTAGGCGGCACGAACAGCAATACCGGCGGTGTGACCGTGAGTCAGGGCACTCTGCAGTTGGCCAGCGCCAACGCCGCGCCCCAAAGCATTGTGAATGTCAATGGCAATAGTGAATTGACTTTCAACACCAACAACGGTTCCATCACGACCTTCAATGTGGCCGGCCTGGGTGGCAGCGGCAGCGCCGTCCTCGCCGACAGCAGCGGAGCATACTTTACTCTCAGCGTCGGCGGCAACAACGCTTCAAGCGCCCTTAACGGTCAGCTTTCCGGCAACGGCGGCCTCATCAAGTCGGGCAACGGCACCTTGAACCTGGGCGGCGCATTGTCCTATACGGGCAGCACGACAGTCAGCGGCGGGTTGCTCAACGTCAATGGCATAGACAGCGCCAGCGCGATCACCGTCTACACTGGCGCGAGTTTGGGAGGCAGCGGTTCCGTGCCTTCGGCCAGCGTGGCCGGCGGCGGCGCCATCCAGGCCGGATCGAACGGCCTGGGCGAACTGACGATCGGCGCTTTGACGTTCAACTCCACGGGCGCCTCGAACCCCGCCTCGATCGACGTGGCCAACATCACCAACTACGCCGCGACTCCGGCCCTGGATGTCACCGGCAATAACGGTCTGACCGTCAGCGGCGGGAGCTCGGTCACCATCGCGCTCAGCGGTCCCGCGCCCACCGGAAGCGGCAAAATCGAGTCTCTTGCAGTACGCCGGTTCGATCCAGGGCCTCAGCGGCTCCGGAGCGTTTACCTTGAGTACGACCGGACTGATCGGGCTCAACGACCGAACCGCTTTCTCATTGAGCAGCGCCGGCGGTTACCTCGACTTGAGTTGGTCCGGCGACTACCCCGTATGGCGCGGCAACAGCAACGGCTCTTGGGACACGAGCACTACCGGCAACTGGGTCCGCGCGTCCAACGGTGCGCCCACGACCTACGAACCGGGCGATGCGGTTCTCTTTGACAACACGGCGACGGGCGCGACGACCCTGAGCATTACCGCGTCCAACGTCAGCCCGTCCCTCATTACGTTCAACAACACGAACGCGAGGAGCTACAGGGTGAATGGTCCTGGCGGGATTGTGGGGGCGCTTACCTCAACGTTACCGGGGGCGGTTTGGTGACCTTGGCGAATTCGAATGGTTACACGGGCGCCACGACCATCAGCGCGGGCACGCTCCAGGTGGCCAACGCGAATGCCGTGAGCAACAGCACGGTGACGGTCAACGCCAACAACGGCCTGCTTTTCAACACCAACAGCGGCGCGATTTCCGGCTTCAACCTGGGCGGGCTGGCCGGCAGCGGCAATCTCAGCCTGGCCGACACCGGCGGCTATGCCGCGAATGTGAACGTCGGCAGCAACGGAGCGGTGACGGTGTATAGCGGGCAGTTGTCCGGCCCGGGCAGTCTGACGCTCGTCGGGGGCAACCTGACGCTCGCCACCTCGAACACCTTTACGGGGGCTACCAACATCGCCGGCGGGACGCTCACGCTGGGGGATCCGAATGCCTTGGCCGCCAGCACCCTGAACTACAATGCCGGCGCAGTGAACTTCGGCGCGCTTAATGCGGCGAACTCTGGGCGGTCTCAGCGGCAGCCAGTCCATCGCGCTGCAATTCGGCCTGGCGCTGACCGTCGGCAGCACGAATAACACGACGTTTAACACGACGTATAGCGGCCAGTTGAGCGGAAACGGCGGCCTGTCCGTCGTGGGCGGCAATTTGACGCTGACGAATACCAGCAACAGCTTTACGGGCGGGATCAACATCACTAGTGGAACGCTGAGCACCGGAACTACGGCCAGTTTCGGCTATCTCAATTCCCCAGCGAACACCATCAACTTCAACAATGGCACATTGGTCTACAATGGGGCGAATATTGATGTGGGCGGCGCTAACCTGAATGTCGAGCCCATGACGTTCGCCGGCAACAGCACGATCGTGACCAGCAATTCGAGTGCCTTTCTCTTGCTCGTACCGAGCAGCAACTACACCGGCTCTGGCGGCACGCTGACCATTGCCGGTGCTGGCGTAACGGCTTTCCACGGCAACAACAGCGGATTCAGCGGAGAGTTCGTTGTCGCCCCGCAGGGCACGTTCGGGATGTTAAGTTGGCGATTCGCGGACACCATTGGGCTGACCGTGCAGCCTGGCGGCCAATGGGAATGGATAAACAACAATGGCAGTGGCTGGGGCAGCCAGGGCGAAACCAACGGCGACGACATCGAACAAGTCAACCCTCTCGGAAGCCTCGGCAGCGAACCTGGTTTCATCACTCTCAACGGGACGGGTCCCGCAAATCCCCCCGGCATTACGGGCCATTCCGGGGCCCTGCTCTACGCCCCCGGCCAGGCCAATCCTTATAACGGCGTCATCAACGCCCCAGTCTACTTGGCGAGCAACTCATCGATCGTCGTGGGTAATGGAACAGCCGGCGAGGGTTATCTCTATATCACGCAGACTATCTCCGGCCCAGGTGGGTTGACGAAGGACTGGGTAAGCGGCCTGGTCCCCGGACGCGAGGACCTCTACGACGATATCACGCCAGCCAATGACTGGCTCAATGCGCAGGGCGTCCTTGTGCTCGCCCCGGCCGGCTACTTAACTGGCAGCTCAGTCCCAGGCAACCAGTACGCCGGCCCCACGAACATCTATGCGGGCACGATTCTCTTAGGCGCGCCGTATGCCTTGCCCTCCACAACGACCGTTGCCATCGATGCGCTCTACGGCAGCACGCTCGATTTGGGCGGCTATAACGCCACAATTGCCGGACTGACGAACGGACCCAACGGTGGTGGCACGCTTATCAATTCCGGCTCCTTAGCGTCCACGCTCACGATCAACCAGTCGGGCGTCAGCACGTTCAGCGGCTCGATTGTGGACGGCCCCGGTTCGCTTTTCAACGGCACCAGCGCCAGCTTGGCCCTCGACTTGACGGGAAGCGGGACGCTTTACTTGAGCGGAAGCAACAACTACAGTGGCGGGACGTTCGATCGAGGCTGGTATGTTGGTCGCGTCCAACGGCACAGGCGTCCTCAACGGCTCGGCGCTTGGATTGGCGCGTTGACGCTCAACGGCGGCACGCTGGCCGCCGGCGCGGCCGGGGGTACGATCAGCGGTCTGGTGCAGGGGGGCTACGGCCCGCATACCATCGCTCCGGGCGGCGTCTTGCCCGCCGGGCAATACGGCCTTCTGTCCCTCCACGGCGGGCTGACGACCAACGACAATACGTCGCTGGCCTTCAACTTGGGTGCGCCGGTCTCGGGCGGAACCTACTCGGGGGACCTGATTGACATGGGTAGCTCCTCGTTGACCGTCCAGGGCGGCGCGATCACCTTCGGCGTCAACCCGACCACGCTGGGCGATTACCGGCTCTTTGAGAACCTGAACCTGGGCATTTCGTACAACCCAACCGGTTTCAGCCTGCCGACTCCGTCGATCGTGGCTTGGACGGGCACCGGGACCGCAAGCTGGAACAGCAATCACTGGTCTTCGGAAACCTACACGCTCTCGACCAGCGCGGAAGCGGGCTATCTCGACCTGGTCGTCGCCTCCACCACGTCCACGGGGCCCACCAGCGGCAGCACGGTGGTGTTTTCCGGCACTCCCACGGCTCCCATCACGCTTACGCTGGACGGCACCCAGTCCGTTGCGGCGGTGGTCTTCAATACCGCGGGCAGCAACGGCTACACGCTGTCGCCCGGCACGGGCGGTGTGTTGAGCACGCAGCAGATCACGGTCGAGGCCGGCAAGCAGCGGATTTCGGCCCCGATCAGTTTGCCCGGTAATTTGGATGTCGCGCCGGCGGCCGGTTCGACGCTGCAAATCAGCGGCAACATCAGCGAGAGCGTGGCCGGGTCGTCGTTGAGCTTGGACGACGCCGGCACGCTGATCCTCAGCGGCTCGAATGGTTATACGGGCGGCACCTTCGTCAACGACGGCACGCTCGACGTGCAGGCGGCCGCCGCTCTGCCGCAGGGATCGGCACTCAGCGTCGGCACGGGCGCTGCGTCGCTCTTCGGTTCGCCCAACGGCGGGCCGATGATCGGTGGCGGGTCGGTCGCGTTGAGTGGCGGCAATCTGCCGGCGGTGCCGGAGCCGGGGACCTTCGCCCTGCTGGCCGCCGGGGTTGGAGTGATCGCTTTGGGCGCGTGGCGGCGGCGGAAGAAATAGGATGGATCGTTCGTGAAGGTCGGAGGCTTTCCCGAGCTTGGGAAAGAAAGAGCCCCGCGGGCGTCCCGCGGGGCTCTTCCATTGTCCACAAGCTTGCGCGTCGGGCTTCTATGCGTCCCAGAATCGTGAAAGTGGAGACCATGCTGATGTGCCAGACGCCCACAACATGTAGAGAGCTCACTGCGTTTCAGAAAGTGATGCTGCAATGGAGCAGTCTTCATCCCTACAACGCGACCCATGTCTGCAAGATCGTGGGACCGCTCCGCTTCGACGACCTTTTCGAGGCGGTCGAGGGCACGTTTCGCCGCCACGGCTTGGGAATCGCCCATCTTTCGCCAGACGGCCGTTCGTTTCGGCAGGAGACCGAGATCCGGCCCCAAGTCGAGGTCGTTGCCTGCGGCGAGGATCCGGGAAGCACGTTGGAGGAGTACTTGAGCCGGGCCTTGAATCGACCGTTCGCGCGGCCGAGCATGCGCCCCTTCCATTTTGCGGCGATCGGCGCCGGCCCGCAAGCACACTATGTGATTCTTGCCTGCGACCACTGGGCTGCCGACTCGGACGGCGCCCGGTTGCTCTTGTGCAGTGCCTTGGTGGCCCGTCAGAATCCCGCTGACCGTTTCTCACATCCGTCCTTATGGCCGATCGCCGCGGGCCAGCCGGGCGGTGATTTCGTCGATGACGGGGATCAGGTCGGCGGCCGAGTCGATCAGGTAATGCGGCCCGCAGGCGGCCAGCCGCGCCGGGCCGCGGAGATGACGGCGTTCCGCCGGGCGCAGGGCAGGTTTTCCAGTTCCTCTTGCGACAGGCCCACCTCGTTGCCGGAGCGGACGACCGAGACGGCCCACATGCCGGCGGCATGGGCCTCGGCCACGTCGTTGGGTGTGTCGCCGAGCTTGACGAAGGTTTTCATGGGGTAGATGTCCAACTGGCGTGCCGCATAGAAGGCCATCCAGGGGGCGGGACGGCCCTTGCCCACCTGGTCGGGACAGACGAACAAGTCGGGCGTGAAGCCGCGTTCGGCGGCCAGGCGGATGAGGTCGCCCATCATGTTGGTGTCGAAGCCGGTGGTGCTGGCGATCTTGATCCCTCGATTGCGCAGCTCCGCGACGGTTTCCGCAACGCCGGGAATCACGTCGCAGTGCCGCTTCAGCACTTCCACTTGCAGCGGCGTGAACTCCTCGTACAGCGTGTCGAGCATTTCCCGCGTCGGTTTCGCGCCGGTGGCCTCTTCCCAGCGCCGGCCGATCGAGGCCTCCGTGAGCATCGACCAGATGTGGTCCTTCTTGTGCGTTCCCATCGGGCCGCGGGCCTCGGCATGGGTGACCTTTACACCGTGGCGGGCGAAGAGCTCGACGAAGGCAACGACCGGGCCGCGACTGCCGTAGTCCAAGGCCGTGCCCGAGAGGTCGAAAATCACGGCGCGAACGCCCCGTGCAGGTTGATTCATGGTTTCTCCAAAAAAGGATCGGTTAGGGGTTACATGTTGTTCGCCGTAGGGTGGGACCAGCGAGCTTGCGAGCGCCGGCCCACCGAGCCCGATGATCGCTGGGCCGGCTCGCAAGCCGACCATGGGTACATGGTGCCCGGGTTCCACCCTACGGGATGACGGCAACGCGGGGCGGCCGCTGCCGCTCGGCGTAATCGAAGGCCGCGGCCACGTCGTCGAGCAAGAAGACCTTGCCGACCAAGTCGGCAAACGGATAGCGCCCCTGGCTCTCGGCCAGGAACTGCAGGGCCGTCTCCAGGTCTTCCGGTTGATAGTTGTAAACGCCGATGACGTGCAGCAGCCGCCGCACCAACTGTTCGCCGAGCAGTTGTACGGGCCGGGCGGGAAAGGTCGCCCCGGCCATCACGAACCGGCCGCCTTCGCGCAACAGCCGCACGCCCAGCTCGATCGCTTCGGGGTGGCCGGAAAACTCAAGGCCGAAGTCCGCCCCGCGGTTCTCGGTCAGTGCGAAGACCTGCTGCCGGGTTTCTTCTTCGGGCTGTGTCGAGTCGAGCACGGTGCTGGCCCCGAAACTCCGGGCCATCTCGCGCCGCCGCGGATCGGGCTCCAGGACGATGACTTGCCGGGCGCCGCGGAAGGCGGCCATCGCCGCCGCCGTCAGTCCCAGCATGCCGGCCCCATGCACGACCACCGACTGCTCGGGAAAGGCCCCGGCGTTGCGAAACACGGCCGCCACGGTCGAGGTGGCGCAGTTCGCAGGGCTGGCCACAACGTCGGGCACCGTCTGGGGCACCTTGAAGATCGCGGTGCCCTCGGGCAGGTGACAGTATTCCGCCAGACCGCCGATCAGGGCGCGGCCGGGAATGATCTGCTCGTGGCCGAACTTCAGCAGCCGCTCGCATTTGGGCCGCAGCCCGTGCCGGCAGTAGAAGCACTCGCCGCAGCTCCAGACCATCGACCAGGTCACACGGTCGCCCGGTACGAGGGGCCGGCCGCGGAAGTCGCGTGCGCCGGCCGGGCCAGCGGCGACGATCTCGGCCACCATTTCGTGCCCCAGCACGCTCGGCATGGGGGAATGCCGCCGGCCGTGGAAGGAATGCAGGTCGCTGCCGCAGATCGTCGCGCAGCGGACGCGCACGATGGCTTCGCTGCCCTGCGGCGGCGGAATGGGAAAGCTCTCTCGCGTCAGCGGCTGGCCCACGGCATGGAAGACGGCCGCGCGGGAATTGGCTGGTAAGCTTGTCACGTGAATCTCCTCGGTCATCGTAGTGTGGGCGCTATGCACTCCTGGCCTGCATCCTTCCGTCCGCCGCCAGGATTGCTTCCAGATCGTCGACCGTGAAAAACGTGCCCGGGCGGGCGGGGGAGCGGTTGGCAAGCACCTGGCAGATCTCGCCGTCCGGATCGCCCAGGCAGCTCAACACGATGTCGGCCTGTCGGAAATCTTCCTCGCGGGTGTAACTGCTTACGGTAACAATACACTTCATGCCCGCCGAGACGGCAGCCGCCAGACCGTTGCTGGAGTCTTCGATCACGACGCAGTCGCCAGGCGCGGCGGCAAGCCGGCGGGCCGCCAGGAGGTAGATGTCCGGCGCGGGCTTCTTGGCCGCGACGCAGTCGCCGGCCAGCACGGGGGCGAAGCGGTCCGCCGTCAACTCGCCCATGGCGCGGCGGAGCATGGCCTCGACCGACTCTGCCGCCGACGTGGATGCCGCCGCCAAGATCCAACCCCGCGCCAGGGCCTCTTCCGCCAGCCGTTTCACGCCGGACCGCGGCGGGATCCGGCCCGAGTTGACAATCTCGCGGAAAATGGCCGTCTTACGGCGGTGCCAGGCGGCCACCGTCGCTTCGCACTGTTGGCGGTCCGGCGGCGGCGTAAAGACGCGGAGGAAGTCGGGTCGCGAGAGCAGGCTCCGCATCCGCTCCTTGCCGCCGCCGATCGCGAGCATCCGCCCGTACTCCTCGGCGGACCACTGCCAAGGCACGCCGAACTCGTGCCACATGCGGTTGAACGCCGGCAGGTGCCCGTGCTGCTCCGTCTCGCCGAGCACGCCGTCGCAGTCGAAGATCAGGACCTTGCTCATGCCGCCTTCCCCATGCTGCCGAAGATCCGCATGTAGCCCGCCACCATGTCCTGCACTTCGCGCTTGACCGCGACCAGGAGCCGCAGCGGATCGTATTCTTGCGGCCGGTCGGCGAGATAGTCGCGGAAGGCGTCGGCAAAGGTGATCTTGACTTGGGTGGAGATGTTGACCTTCACCGCGCCGCGGCCGATCAGGTCCTGGAAGGTTCCACGGCTCAAACCGGTGCCGCCATGCACCACCAGCGGCAGCGGTTCGCCGGCCACGATCTCCGAGACCCGCGCAAAGTCGACCTTGGGCTCGCCCCGGTAGACGCCGTGCGCCGTGCCGATGGCCGGCGCGAAACTGTCGATTCCCGTCTCGCGGACGAAGGCCAAGGCCTTGTCGAGCGGCACGACCGTGGGCGCCGTTGTGTCGCCGATGCCGTCCTCCACGCCCACGATCGACTCCAGTTCTCCTTCCACCGCCACTCCCAGGCGGTGCGCGTCAGCCACCAGCGCCCGGGTCTGGGCGAGGTTCTCTTCGTAGCTCAGGGTCGAGGCGTCGAAGAGCACCGAGTTCCAGCCGGCTTCCATGCACGCGGCGATGACCGCTCGATCGGGGCAGTGGTCCAGGTGCAGAGTGGCGGGGACCGGAACCCGGGCGGCCATTTCCCGGAACATGAGCTGAATCAGCCGCGGGCCCATCTGCCGGACCGTCTTCAGCGAGACTTGCACGATCACGGGCGAACGGGTCTCCGCGGCGGCCGCGAGCACCGCTTCCATCGTGGCGTCATTGAAGATGTTGAAGGCCCCCACGCCGTAACGCTGCTGGAACGCGTCTGCGAGGATCTCCTGCATGGGCACGACGGGCATGGTCCGCTTTCTCTTGGTCTTTGCCGTGGAAGGCAGCGCTGGTCACTCGTGAGCGGCTGGGAAACTCCAAATTGCAAAATACAAGTTCTCAATTGCAAATTTGCATTTTGCAATTTGCAATCGCGGCAGGGCGTCTACCGCTACGAGGTCGATTTCGCGCCGCGGCTGCCGCGCTACGAACTCGATCAATCGAGACCGTCATCCAGGCCCGTACAGGCCCGGCGATACTCCAACGGGGTCGTGCCGAACTCGCGGCGGAAAGCGGTGATAAAATGGCTGCTTGCCTTGAATCCCAGGAGATCGCTGATCTCCTTGACCGAGCGGGAGGGCTCTTGCAGCAGGCCGCGGCTTCGCTCGAGCAGCATCCGCCCGTAAAACCGCGCCGGGCTGGAGTTCGTCGCCGCGCGGAACAAGCGGGTGAATCGCTCCTCGCTGGCGCCCAGGAACTGGCACAACTGATCCATGCGGAAGGTGTCCTTGCGGCACCAGCGCATGAAGTCGTAGGCCCGCACGAATTCGTAGCGCGGCAGCCGCGGCGTGGAATCGACCTCGCAGCGATGGACGCCCTCCCGCGGCCAGGCCCGCAGCGTTTCCACCAGGATCCGCATCGCCAGGCCCTCCAGGATAACGGCTTGCCCCGGCTCGCGGCGGCGAAGTTCCACCAGGATGTCCTGGGCACACGACATGATGACGCGCGAACTGAGCTTGCCGAGGAATACCGGGCTGGCACGGCCCGTCGGCAAGGGCAGGTCCACGTCCCGGAGCAGGCCGGAAAGAATGCGGCGGTCCAGCCCTACGCAGACCGTCTCGCAGAGCTTGCCGTCGGCCAGGTAGGCGCTGGCGTGTTCCACGCCGAAGTTGCCGATGATCAGCTCACCCGGTTCGATAACGTGCGTGACTCCCATCTGGGTCTTCGACATCGCCCCCGCCAGGCAGATCGCAATATGGTATTCCGAATAAGTGTGCGGCTGGTAGAAAGCCGATTCAGCGGTGCGCAGATGTTGGATGCACATCTGACCGTCCGGGCGGACCCAGAAATTGCACGTCCGCTCCTCGTCAGCTCGTGAGCTGCGAAGGGCATTTACGTCGGAGAGTTTTAGAAGTGTTTGGGCTGACATGGGTATTTGATCCTGAATGTAAGATAGCGGGTCGCACGCGGATCTTCAACGCCCGGCGATATTGGAATCCCGTCAAAGAAACGTCCCGCGGGGGGAAATTTGAACTCGGTAGCGCAGAGTCACCTACTTCTAAGCGATGACAGGTCGAGAATCTGTCCTAGTTGTAGAATCGCATTGCTAGGAAGAAGTTAGCGTTTCAAGAGACTTGTGTTAGTGCATTGACATTTTCCTTGCAACTCGCTCTGCTAAGCCGTCTTTCGCTGGTGTTTTTTCTTTGACGGCCCAGGGATCCGCTGGCAGCAAAACGGCGTGTTGGCCGTTGTCGCAGGAGTAAGGACGGCGGGCAAATGGGAATGTTGATCGTTGGCAACGACAGGCCCGGGAATTGGCTCCTTGCGGCGGCCCTGGTTGCCGCCGTTTTCCTCGTGTACCAGCCGGTCTGGCAGGCCGGGCCGATCTGGGACGACGACATGCACTTGACCGGTCCCGAGCTAAGGTCGTGGCAGGGACTTTGGCGGATCTGGACCGACTTCCGCGCAACGCCGCAGTACTACCCCGTCACTCATAGCGTGTTCTGGATCGAGCATACGCTGTGGGGCGACGCCACGCTCGGCTATCATCTGGCGAACATTTTGTTGCACGCCACGGCGGCCCTGCTGGTGGCGCGGATCCTCAGCCGGCTGGCGATCCCGGGGGCCTGGCTCGCGGCGGCGATCTTCGCGCTGCACCCGGTGCAGGTGGAATCGGTGGCTTGGATCACGGAACTCAAGAACACCTTGTCGGCCGTCCTCTATCTAGGTGCGGCGATTGTCTACCTCCGCTTCGACCAGACGCGGAAGGCGGGCTGGTATTGGGCTGGATTGGGGCTTTTCTTGCTGGCCCTGGCCAGCAAGACGGTGACTGCAACGCTTCCCGGCGCACTGCTGGTAGTCTTCTGGTGGCAGCGGGGCCGATTGTCTTGGAACGGCGACGTGCTGCCGCTGGCGCCCTTCTTTGTGCTGGGGGCGGGCATGGGATTGACTTCGGCATGGTGGGAACTGGCGGTCAACAAGTGCGTCGGGCCGGAATTCGAGTTCACGTGGATCGAGCGGATCCTGATCGCGGGACGAGGGGGATGGTTCTATCTTGCGACGCTATTCTGGCCTGCAAACCTGACCTTTATCTATCCGCGCTGGCAGATCGACTCGAGTGCCTGGCAGCAGTACCTTTTTCCCTTCGCAACGGCGGCCCTGTTGGCTGCGCTGTGGGCGATGCGGCAGCGGTCGCGAGCCCCCTGGCAGCCGCGCTGTATTTCGGTGGGACGCTTTTCCCGGTGCTCGGTTTCTTCAACCTGTATACGTTCCGCTATGCACTGGTTGCCGACCATTACCAATACCTGGCGAGCCTGGGGATGATCACGTTGTTCGCGGCCGCTACGGCGCTGCTTTTGAGGCCCTTGAAGGGTTGGGGCCTCCGCTATGGACAGGCCCTTTGCGAGGCGCTGCTGGCCGTGCTCGCCCTGTTGAGTCTGCAACAGAGCCGAATGTACGCCGATGCCGAGACGCTGTATCGGGCAACGATCGCGAGAAACCCCGATTGTTGGCTGGCTCACGACAACCTTGGGGTGGTTTTGGCCGGCCGCCGACGCTTTGACGAGGCAATCGTTCAGTACCGCAGGGCACTCGACATCCGACCCGACAACGCGGAGACCAACAACAACATCGGCAACGCCCTGCTGGAAGAAGGCAAGATCGACGAGGCCATCACTCATTTTCGGCAGGCACTGGACCTTAAGCCGGACTTTGCCGGGGTTTACAACAATCTCGGCTCCGCTCTCTTGCGACAAGGGCGCGTCGAGGAGGCAATCGCGTCGTTCGAGATTTTCCTGAAAAGCCGGCCGGATGATGCCCCGGTTTGCAACAACCTGGGCAACGCGCTGCTGAGCCAAGGCAAGCTCGAAGAGGCGATCCACGAGTACGAGAGGGCATTGGAAATCCAGCCCGACTACGCGGACGCCCACAACAACCTCGGCATCGTTCTCCTGAAGCAAGGCAAGACGAACGAGGCGATCACCCATTACCGGCGGGCGTTAGAAATCCAGCCCGAATTCGCCGGGGCCCATATCAACCTTGGCAACGCGCTCGTCCAACAAGGGCGTCTCGAGGAGGCAATCGTCGCCTATCGGAAATTCCTGGAATTCAGGCCCGGCAACGCGATCGTCTACAACAACCTGGGCCTCCTTCTGGCCCACCAAGGGCGGTTTGCCGAGGCAATCGCCTCTTTCCAGAAGGCCGTGGAAATCAAGCCTGACTACGCGGACGCCCGCCGGAACCTTATCATCGCCCGCACCAAACAGCAATGATCGGTTCTTCTGTGCCTCCGAAGGAAGCGGCGGCGAGGAAAGTGCGCGTGGGAGTTGGCGCGGTGGCGGCCATGTACTGAACATGCGCAATCTTCTCGATGAACACGGTGGCTCAATCTCCCGACGGCCCGCGGATTTCGATTATCGAATCCCGTCAAAAACTCACTGCAATGCGCGGAACGTGAAATGCAACCGTTCAGAATTCCGTGAATTCCCATCGAGTTTGCTGTCCTAACCGAACTTACATCGTACTTTCACGTTCCCGTAACAAACTGCCCGTATAAATGGACTTTCGCGAATCTGAGGGCGACCTCCTGTTCGCGAGTCGAGAGTTGAGAGCTGAGACATGACGAAGCGACTATCTGCCACGTGCGGGTGGGCGCGGAGCCAAGCCACTTTGACGAAAGAGTGACGCATGAACCGTTCCATCCCGATTGCTTTTGCCGCCACTGCAATGCTTTTCGCCGCACCGCTTTTCGCCCAGACCACCAACACATGGAACGTAAGTTCGGGCAATTGGAGCAATGCCGCCAACTGGACCAGCGGCCCGGTTTCGAGTGGCGCTACCAACGCACTGACGTTTGCCAATGCTTCCAACTGGACGTCCATTCTCGACATCTCGGGGACCACGGCGCTCAATTCCTTGACCTTAAATAGTCCGGGCACGCTCACCGATTCGTCAACAACCGCCAATTTCCTCAGCTTCGTGGGCACATCGCCAACCATCACGATGAACACGCCGGGCAACGTAATTCTCGGCGTTCCGATCCTGGTTCCGAGCGGCACTTTGAACATCACGGTTGCCCCTGGGGCCGGATCTTTGCAGCTTGGAAATGGTGGCTTGGGCGTAAGCAACGCAAATGAATATTGGCTAGCCGGCGCGACGGGAAGCGTCACCATTACGAACAACTCCACCAATCCCGTCTGGGTGGGCGACTTGGGCAACCTGGGTACGAGCGGAACGAACTACTTTACGGTCGCCGCGGGTACCGTCAACGATCTCGATTGGTATTCGAGCCCCAACTCGGGCGGCAACGTCTTCGGCGACTACACAGTACTAAACGTCCTTGTCGGCGCGACGTACTATTTCGGCCTGAATAACGAGTCCATGGGCGCGATTCAGGGTGCGGGAAACATCACTCAAAGTAACGAAATCGAAGTTACGTTGGCGGGCACTTGGAACTGGGCCGGCAATCTCCAGGGGCCAGGCAAATTCGTCCAGGATGTCGCCGGCACGACGATCCTCTCGGGCACGAACACGTATCTTGGCATTACGGAGCCCGATACGAGCGGGGCTCACATCGTCCTGGCCAATTCGAATGCCGTGATGAACAGCACGGTCGACGTAGCGGAGACCAACGGCATCCTGTTCAACACGGGCGGCGGCACGATCTCGGTCTTCAATCTGGGGAACCTCGAAGGCAGCAGTGCTCTTCTCCTGACCGATACGGCCGGCAACTATGCGGCCAACATCAGCGTCGGCGGCAACAATAGCTCCCAGGTCTACAGCGGGTCGTTGTCGGGACTGGGGAGCGTGACCAAGGTGGGGACCGGTTCGCTGGATCTCAGCGGCACCAATACCTACAGCGGGGGCACCACGATCAGCGGCGGCGTGCTGCAATTCGGCAGCATCAAGTCGATTCCCGCAACAGGACAAATCACGATCGCTGCCGGCGGCGCCTTGGCTGCCACAGGGATCTATAGTTCAACCACCCCGGTAATGGGCTTTTTGAACAGCGCCCCGATTGCCCCCAATCCACAGGGCGCGGTCGCCTTGGCCGCGGGCACGACCGATACGGAGACGATCACGCTGAGTGCCACGACGAGCACGCTCTCGCTCGGCGCGTCGGCGCCGCGGCCTTTAACGGCACGTTGACCCCTAGCGGCAGCACCTACTACCTCGGCGGCGGCGGCGGGACTTTGACCTTCATGCCCGCAATCTCTGGCAGCAACGGCGTGGTTATCGGCAATGGCGGCCTCTTGGGGACCGTGGTCCTCAACGGCGCTAACAGCTACAACGGGCCCACGACGCTGCGCGGCGGCGACCTCCAGTTCGGCGGCGCGAGTGCGGCCAGTTCGGCCAGCCCTATTGTCTTTAACGGCGGAACGCTGCAGTACACGGCGGCGACTAGCGGAACCGACTTCTCAAACATTTTCAGTACCGCCCCCAACCAGGCCTACAGCATCGACACCAACGGCCAGATCGTGACCCTGGCCAGCAACCTGACCAGCAGCGGGGGTTCGCTCACCAAGCTTGGTGCAGGCACCTTGATCTTGTCGGGCAGCAACACCTACAACGGGGTCACGACCATCGACGCCGGCACGCTCCAGGCGGGCGGTTTGACTGCCTTCGGCGCCAGCACCAGTTCCCTGAACGTCAACGGCGGCGTGCTCGATCTGGGCGGTTTCAGCGTGACGGCGGGAACGGTTACGCTCAGCAGTGGCAGCATTATCAACTCGAGCGGGAACGGGGCTACGCTCAACGCCGCCGGTTATTACGTGCAAAACGGCACGATTGGCGTAACCCTAGGCGGCGCGACTGCGCCATTGGTGATGTCGGGGAACGGCACGTTCACGCTCTCCGGCAGCAACACCTACGGCGGCGGCACGGTGCTCCAGAGCGGCGAGCTCTCGCTGGCCAGCACCAGCGCGATCGGGACGGGCCCGATCATTTTCAACGGCGGAACGCTGCAGTACACGGCGGCCACCAGCGGCATCGACTTCTCGAGCCGCTTCAGCAACGCCCCCAACCAGGCCTACAGCATCGATACCAACGGCCAGACCGTGACCCTTGCCAGCAACCTGACCAGCAGCGGCGGTTCGCTCGCGGTGCTCGGCTCCGGCATCCTGGTCCTCACGGGCACCAACACCTACAACGGCGTGACGACGATCAACGCGGGCACGCTCCAGGCGGGTGGTGTGACTGCCCTGGGAGCCACCACCAGCTTGC
Organism: uncultured Planctomycetia bacterium; assembly: GCA_963824275.1. GTDB lineage: Bacteria > Planctomycetota > Planctomycetia > Pirellulales > Thermoguttaceae > JANXQG01. Next base: position 446,262 of record CAWGOT010000001.1, read on the forward strand.
TGAACGTCAACGGCGGCACGCTCGACCTGGCCGGTTTCAACGTGACAACGGGAACCGTCACGCTCGCCAGCGGCAGCATTATCAACAGCGGGACTGGTGCGGTCACGCTCAATGCCGCCGGCTACTACGTGCAGAATGGCACGGTTGGCGTAACCCTGGGCGGCGCGACCGCGCCCTTGGTGATGACAGGGGCGGGCACATTTCTGCTGACGGGCAGCAACACCTACGGCGGTGGCACGGTGCTCCAGAACGGCGAACTCTCGCTGGCCGGCATCAGCGCGATCGGCACGGGCCCGATCATCTTCAACGGCGGAACGCTGCAGTACACGGCGGCCAATAGCAATATCGACTTCTCGTCCCGCTTCAGCAACGCCCCCAACCAGGCCTACAGCATCGATACCAATGGCCAGACCGTCGACCTGGCCGGCAACCTGACCAGCAGCGGCGGCTCGCTTACGAAGCTCGGCGCGGCACCTTGATCCTCTCGGGCAGCAACACCTACAGCGGCGTCACGACCATCGATGTGGGCACAATCCAAGCGGGCAGCTTGAACGCCCTGGTGCCGGCAATAGCCTGCTGAACGTCAGCGGCGGCATCCTGGATCTGGCCGGTTTCAGTACGACCGCGGGGACGGTCACGGTCGCCGGCGGCAGCATTATCAACAGCGGGTCCGCGGCCACGCTGAATGCCAGCGGCTATTATGTGGAGAGTGGCTCGATTAGCGTACCCCTGGGCGGCGCCGGCGCGCCGCTGGTCAAGTTGACGGGCAGCACGTTCGTGCTCACCGGCAATAACACCTACGGTGGCGGCACAGTGCTTGGCGGCGGCACGCTTTCGCTGGGCAGTGCGGGCGCTATCGGCACCACGGGCGCCATCACTTTCAACGGCGGAACGCTGCAGTTCACGGCCGCGAACACGACCGACTACTCCGGCCGCTTCAATAACTCCCCCAACCAGGCCTACGACATCGATACCAACGGCCAGACCGTGACCTTTGCCGGCAATCTCGCCAGCAGCGGCGGTTCGCTCACCAAGTTCGGGGCCGGCACCTTGATCTTGTCGGGCAGTAACACTTTTAGCGGGGTCACGACGATCGACGCAGGCATTCTGCGGGCGGGCAGTTTGAATGCCCTGGGAGCGAGCGGCGGCTTCCTGAACGTCAACGGCGGCACGCTTGATCTGGGCGGCTTCAGCACGACGGCGGGGACCGTCACGCTGACCAGCGGCAGCATTATCGACAGCGGGGCGCCGGCCACGCTCAACGCCGCTGGCTATTCCTTGCAAACCGGGTCGATTGGCGTCTCGCTGGGCGGGGCCTCCGCACCCCTCGTCAAGTCGGGGGCCGGCACGCTCCTGTTGACCGGCAGCAACAGCTACGGCGGCGGCACGTTCCTCAACGGCGGCGAACTCTCGCTGGGCAGCACGGGTGCCCTGGGCACCAGCGGCGCGGTCAGCTTCAACGGCGGCACGCTGCAGTTCACGGCCGCGAATACCATCGATTACTCCAGCCGCTTCAGCAGCGCTGCCGGCCAGGCGTACAGCATCGATACCAACGGCCAGAACGTGAACTTTGCCGGCGGTCTGACCAGCAGCGGCGGTTCGCTGACCAAGGTCGGCGCGGGCATCTTGGACTTGTCGGGCAGCAGCTCCTACAGCGGCCTGACGACGATCAACGTGGGCACGCTCCAGTTGGGCAATTCCAGCGCCCTGGGGACGACTCCGTGAGCGTCAACGGCGGCACCCTGGATATCGACGGTTACAGTGCCACGGCGGGCACCGTTTCCCTTATCAGCGGCAGCATTATCAATAGCGGCGTCTCGGCCACGCTGTTGAGCAGCAGCTACAGCGTGCAAAGCGGCGTGATCAGCGCCGCGCTGGGCGGCGCTACTGCGCCCTTGAACAAACTGAGCAGCGGCACGGTCATCCTCACCGCCAGCAACACCTACGGCGGCGGCACGACGATCAGCGCCGGCACGCTGCAGTTGGGCAACGGATTGGTCAACGGCTCGATTCAAGGCAGCACGACCGACTCCACCGCCTTGGTCTTCGATAATCCCAACCCCCAGACCTACGGCGGCGTTGTCAGCGGGGCCGGCGTGCTGGCCGAGCTCGGTTCCGGCATGCTCACGCTCACCGGCTCCAACCTATATACCGGCGGCACCACCATCGGCAGCGGTACGCTAAACCTGAATTATTCGATCGTCGGATCGTCGACGGGCAGCATCCTGCCGAGCGGTTCGACCGCCACGACGAGCTTTGCCGGCGGCGAGCTGCTCCTGACCGGTTCTTCCGGCTCATCGCGGACGCAGTCGCTAGGCAAGTTGGCGTTTACCAACGGGGCCTCGGCCATCGCGCGGCGCCTAATGGCGGCTCGGTTACGCTCACCACGGTAAGTGCGGCCTGGACCCGCACCACCGGCGCTACGGTCAACCTCACTCTGCCTGGCAGCACGACTTTCACGACCAGCGGCGCCACGCTTGACAACGGCGTGCTGGCGGCCAGCGCGACCGGCTCGGCCTATGTCACCTTGAACGGCACCGATTGGGCCGGGCGCAACAGCACGGATAATATCGTGCCCGCCACATACACGGGCACTTTCGGAAGCACGGCGAACATTGATACGGCCCTGGCGAGCACTACGTGGTCAGCCAACGGAACGGCCAACACCCTGGCCTTCCGATCCAGCGGTTCGACTCTCACCCTCCAGGGCAATGCGACGCTCGAGGCGGGTGCGATCCTGGTGAGCAGCACGGCCGGATCGGCGCCGTCGCTCCTCACCGGCGGCGTGCTCAACACGGCGACGAATGAACTGGTCGTCGCGCAGTTCGATACGGCTGCCTCGTTGACGATCGGCTCGCTGATCAACGGCACCACGGCGACCTCGCTGACGAAGACCGGGCCTGGACTCCTGATTCTCAACGGCGCCGATGTTTTCTCGGGTGGCGTGGCGGTGAATGCGGGGACGGTCAGGCTCGGCCCAGCAGGATCGATTGCCCCCGGCAATACGGTCACAACCAACGGCGGCACTTTCGATATCAACGGCACCAATACGACGATTGCCATGCTGGCCGGCGCCAGTGGATCGATCGTGAACTCCAACTCGGCCAGCGCGACGTTGAACGTAACCGTTGGAAAGAGTTCCTCCGGTTCCTATGGGGGCCTGCTCGCCAATACCGGCGGCAGCCTCAATCTCGCGTTTAACTTCTCTTCGGGGACGGGCTACTCGCAATTCGCGCTGACGAACCTCGCCAACAGCTTTACCGGCAGCATTACGGTCAACGGCGACGGCACCGCCAGCGGATTGGACGCCGACGGCGTCCTCGGCCTGGCCGGCGACGGAGTGCTTGGCGCTGCGGGAAACCCGATCACGCTGAACAACGGCGGCACGCTGTACAACGGCTACAGTCCCGCGGGGAAAAGTGGTTGGACGGCGGGCGTGAGCGGCGATCCGCAACTCAGCGCCAGCCGCACGATCACGATGGGCACCGGGGCGGGCGGTGTCTTCCGCGCGGCGTCCGGCACGACCTTCACCGTCAACAGCGTAATCAACGGCGGCGGCGCGTTGACCAAGGCCGACTCGGGTACCCTGATCCTGACCAACAGCAATAACTGGAGCGGCGGCACGAACGTGCTTGCCGGCACGCTTAAACTCGGAACCAGCAATTCCGTGCCCGGCGGCACCAACATGACGTTTGGCAACTCCGCAACCGGCAGCGCTGCGACGCTCGACCTGAATGGGTTCAACCTCACGGTTACGCGCCCTGAACACGACCGGCACGGCCCAGGCGAACCAGACGATCGGCAACAGTAGCACGACCGCCGACGCCACGCTGACTTACAGCAGCGCAACCAACACGTCCATTTTCGGCGGGGCCGTCGTCGACGCGCTGGCGCGGGGACGCACAAGACGAACTTGACCGTGACCGGTTTCGGCACGCTGGAGCTTACCGGCAGCAAGAACAGCTATAGCGGTGCGACCAACATCAACCAGGGCACGCTGGATGTCGCCGCCAATGCGGTCATGAACTCCAAGTCCGTGACCGTCGCGAATTACGGCACGCTGAGCACGCTCAACGGCGTCAGCAGCCAGGTCCAAAATTTGGTTTTGAACAACGGTTTCCTGGCAAGCGGGACGCCCGATCCGAATCTAGGAAGCTGGGTGCTGACGGGCACGGGGCTCCAGGCCACGGGGGCATCAAGCCTGATCTCGGCGAATAACGTGAACTGGAGCGGCAGCCAAACCATAACTGTGGTCAATCCGGCCGACATCCTCACGGTGAACGGCACGCTGGCCGGGGCGGCCCTGGCAAGCAATAACTTTGCCCTCGTCACCGCCGGCAGCGGCACGTTGATTCTCAGTTCCAGCAACTCCTATAGCGGCGGAACGACGATCAGCAGCGGGATCGTGGTCGACAACTCGTCCGTCGGCGGGGGATTGGGTGCGGGCCCTGTGGTCATGAGCCCCGCTGCGGGCGCCACGGCCACGCTCGAGTTCAGTTCCGCCGCGGAATCGATTCCCAGCCTGACCGCCAACAGCGCGGGCCTCTCCAGCATCTTGCTGGGTAGTTCGTCCAGCCCCGTCGGTCCCACCACCTTGACCATTGGCAGCAACAACGCGAGCACGGTTTTCGACGGTGCGATCGGCGACCTCTCGGCCCTTGCGCCCGCCGCGGTGGGCAATCTTGTGAAGGTCGGCAATGGCAGTCTGACCTTGGGCGGCGCCACGACCTACACGGGGGCGACCACAATTAACGCCGGCACGCTGATCTATGACTTCAGCCAGCCCGCGCTCCGGGGGCGAATAGCCTCAGCCCCAGCGGCGGCCTGTCCCTGGCCGCCGATACCACGTTCCAAGTCATCGGCTCGACCAGCGCCGCCAACAGGCTGACGGTGGGCGCTGTGACGATCGGCCCTGGTCCGACGGCCATTCGGGCCGGTTCGGGGCTCTCGCTGAGCGTAGCCATCGCCAACCTCCTCCGCAATTCCGGTGGCGTGGTTGACTTCACCTTGCCGAGCTCGGGCAGCATGACCATCGCTTCGCTGGTTGGCGGTTCGGGCATTTTGAACACAAGCGGCGTGGCCTACGCCACCCTTGCCGGCAACGACTGGGCCGGCGTCACCGCGAGCGGCCAGATCGTCCCCGTTGTCTATACGCCCTCGACCTATTCCGCGCTGGTCGGAAACGCCGGCGTGGCCAGCGGCATCGACACCTCGCTCGGCGCCAGCACGAACGTCAGCAGTCTCCGTTTCAACCTCAACGAAACGCGAACGATCAGCGTCGGCAGTGCGAATACGCTGGCGGTGGGCGGCATCCTCGTGACCTCGGTCGCGGGCACGGGCAGCCTGACCGTCACCGGCGGCAGTCTCACGGGGCCGTCGGCGGCGCGGACCTGGTGGTCATCCAGAACAGCAACAGCGAGCCGCTGGTGATCAACTCGACGATCCCCGATTGGAACGGCACCGCGCTGAACAAGTACGGCCCGGGGAATCTGGTGCTCGGCGGCGCGGGGACGTTCACGGGCAACACGGTCCTGTGGGGCGGAACCCTCACCCTGGCCGATGCAACGGATTCCTTCGCCGCCTCCACGGCCCTGGCCCAGAGCACGCTCAACTACAATGGCCAAGGAGGCGTCTTGGTGTTCGATGGCGGCGCCTATGGCAACGGGCCACTCACGCAGGCCACGCTTGGCGGCTTGACGGGCAGCCAGAGCCTGGCCCTGGTGAATACCAGTTCCGGCGCGGTGGCGCTCGTCGTGGGGGGCAACAACCAAAGCACGATCTACAGCGGCGTCTTGAGCGGGGCCGGCGGCCTGACCCTGGCCGGCACCGGCACGCTCACGCTCACCGCTCCCAATACCTATGCGGGCGCGACCCAGATTCAGAGCGGGACGCTCATCCCGACCTCAACCGCCAACACCAATTCGGGCGGCTTCTACCTTTCCGCTGGAACGTTGGTTTACAACGTGCTGGGCAATCTCGGTGCCACGTCCGCCCCGATCACTTTCGCGGAGGGCGGATCAGGCGGAACCTTGCTGTACACCGGCACGGTGGCGCACCTGACGCCTGGTGCGGCCTATATGAACATCAACGGCCCTGCGACCTTCAATATCAGCAATTCGGGAACCTGCGTGGAGTACTATACGACGAATTTCCAGGGACAGGGCACGCTCACCAAGACCGGTCCCGGCGAACTCTGGTTCGGCAGCGGGGGAGAGTGGCTGCCGCCGGGCGGAGTGACGCCCGGCAATGCGGGCGGCATTGTGATCGCCCAAGGGACGTTCCTGGAGACCAGTCCACGCATCAATTACTGCATGGGGGTCACGGTCCAACCCGGCGGGCAATGGGAAATCGTCGACAATACCAACAACGACGCCAACTCCAGCAGTGGAAACTTCAGCCTCATCAATGTTGGCGCACTTGTGACGCTCAACGGCAGGGGCCCTGGCAACAGCGGCGCGCTGCGCTACTGCCCGCAAACGAATGCCCAAGGGATCGCCCTAATTAGCACTCCGATCTCATTGCAATCCGATTCGTCGGTGGTCGTCTGCAATTCGACCGGGTATGTTTATAAGCTGAAACTCTACGGCAACATCACCGGGCCGGGCGGCTTGATCAAGGACTTTTCCAGCGGCGAGCCGGTCAATGGCGACACGTATGCACAGTACACCGCGAACTCCCTGGGAATCCTGGCCTTGGGCGGGAACAACAGCTACCAGGGTAACACGACGATTAATGCCGGGACGATCCTCTTGCAGTCGAATTATGCCCTGCCCAGCACGACGGTGCTGATGATCGACAGTTCGAACTCCAGCACCCTCGACATGGGCGGATACAGCGCCGTGGTGGCCGGGCTCGAGAATGGACCGAACGGCGGCGGCATCATCACCAATTCGAGCACCGGAAGTTCTTCCGCGCTTTCTACCTTGACGATCGCCGGGACTGCCACTAGTTCCTTCAGCGGCGTCATCCAGAACGGCGCGAGCCCGACGGCCGTCGCCATGGCCGGTCCCGGCCTGCTGACCCTGGCCGGCTCGAACTTCTATACCGGCGGCACGACCGTCAGCGGCGGTACGCTGCAGTTGGGCACCAATACTGCCCTGGGCATCGGCAGCCTGGCCATCGACAATGGTACGGTCGATCTGGCGTCCAATAGCCCGACTGTGCTGGGGCTCAGCGGCAGCGGAGGAGCGATCACCAACAGCGGCACGGCGGGTTCTTTGTTGACGGTCAACCAGGCGGGCGCAACGACGACCTTCAGCGGCACGATCGCCGACGGCACGGGTCCCGTGGCCTTCCAGTTGACCGGCAACGGCGAATTGAACCTGGCGGGGGCGAACGCCTATAGCGGCGGCACCCGTATTGCCGGCGGAACGCTTCAACTCGGCAACGCGGGCGCCTTGGGCTACGGCGGCCTGGCGGCAAATGCGGGCGTCATCGATCTGGCCGGATTGAGCGTCACGGTTCCCTCCTTCAGCGGAGCGGCCGGCCTTGTAACCGACAGCGTGCCTTCCAGCACGAGCGTGTTGACGGTCTCGCAAACCGGCGCGACCAGCTTCGGCGGCTCGCTGCAGGACGGCCTTGGCCAGCTTTCGCTGGCGCTCGGCGGCGGCGCACTGAATCTCTCCGGCACCAGCACCTATAGCGGCGGCACCCAGGTCGCGGCCGGAACGCTGCAGTTGGGCAGCAACGGCGCGTTGGGGTCAAACCTCGGTGCGCTGGCGGTCAGCAGCGGAGGACTGCTCGATCTGAATGGGTTCAGTGCCAGCGTCGGCGCCTTCAACGGCGGCGGAACCGTCAACAATGTGGGCGGCATCGGAACATCGGTCTTGATCTTCGGCAACGGCAATGCCAACGGCAGCTTCTCGGGCATGATTCAGAACACGTCCGCATCCGGGTCGGTGGCCCTGGTCAAGACCGGCAGCGGGACGCAGGTGCTCAGCGGCGTCAATACCTATACCGGCGGCACGACGCTCAGCGGCGGCGTGCTGAACTTCTCGGCATCGGCAGTGCCGGTGGCTGCCGGCAGCATCACCTTCAACGGCGGCACGCTGCAATATGCGGCCGGCAACCTGCGCGACGTATCGTCGGCCATCGCGCCCATTGCGGCCAATCAAGCGGCCTCGATCGACACCAACGGCAACAGCGTGATCTTCGGATCGACCTTGAGCGGCTCGGGCGGGCTGACCAAGCTGGGCGGTGGTCTGCTGCTGCTGGCGGCTTCGAATGCCTACCTTGGAACGACAACGGTCGGTGGCGGCACCCTGCAGCTTGGCAATGCGAACGCCTTGCCCTCGGGCACGTTGGTCGCCAACTCGGGCGTACTCGACCTGGCGGGCCAGAGCCCGACGGTGGCCAGCCTCGGCGGGCTTGGCGGCACGATCACCACCAGCGTTGCAGGGCCGGTTGCCCTGACGGTCGGTCAAGGGGGCGTAACCGCCTTCGGCGGCGCGTTGCAGAACGGCAACGGCACCCTGAGCCTGGCCTTCAACGGCGTCGGCACGCTTCTCTTGACCGGCACGAACAACAGCTTCAGCGGCGCCACGACGATCACCAACGGCGTGCTCAAGGCGGGTGCGGTCAATACGCTCTCGCCCAATTCGGCTGTGACGGTCGGCAATTCCGGCACGTTGGACGTGACGAACTTCGCCCAGACGATCACGTCGCTCACGGTCGGCGGCCTCGGCGCGTTGAACCTCACGGTCGGCAGCCTATTGACGACCAGCAGCAACAGCACGGCCTCGCTCGCCGGCACGCTCAACCTCTTTGGCTCGGTCAGCGGGACTGAGGAGCTCATCAGCTACGGGGCGCTCAGTCCCGGCGGCAGCTTCAGCAATGTCACGTTCAACGGCAGCCCGCTATCGGGTACGAGCTACCAGTTGGAGTACAATGCCAGCCAACTCGATTTGTTGGCCCCGTCCAGCGGCATGGGCAGTTGGGCGTCGACGAGCGGAAGCTGGAGCGTGGGGCCTTGGACCCCGAGTGCTCCCAACGGCCGCGGCCAGACGGCCGTGCTCAATAGCGCGGCGGCCGCAAACTCTCCCGTGGCGGTCACGCTCGACGTTCCAGTGACGCTCGGCACGCTGCTGCTGGGCGATTCCGACGGCTCGGCCACGTCGGGGTTCAGCATCTCCGCCGCCGGCGCCAACGCCTTGACCCTGGACAACAGCGGCAGCACGTCGCAGATCACGGTGCAACAGGGCACGCACGCGATTTCGGCCCCCATCACCTTGGCCGGCAATTTGGATGTGGCGCCTTCGGCCGGTTCGACGCTTTTGCTAAGCGGCGACATGGGTGAAAGCGTGACCGGCTCGTCATTGAGCTTGGACGATGCCGGCACGCTGATCCTCAGCGGCTCGAACGGCTACAGCGGGGGCACGTTTGTCAACGCCGGCACGCTCCAGGTGCAGAACCCCAACGGCATTCCGCAAGGGTCGAACCTTAGCGTCGGGGCAGGGGCGGCGTCGCTCTTCGGCTCGCCAGCGGCCGGGGGCGTGGTGCTTGGTGGGGAAGTGGCGGCGAGCGGAAATTCCGCTGGGGCGCCCCCCGCGGTGCCCGAGCCTGGAACGCTGGCGTTGCTCCTGGCGGGCCTGGCGAGTGCGGCAATCTATCGCCGCGTTCGCCGGCGGTTGAATGCGATGGCAAAATGTTAGGAATTTGTTCAATTCGCGAGGCCCGGCTGGACAACGCTAGGACTTGCGGATAGAAAGATAGTCGGTGGAAGCCATGGGTTTGGAGGCCGTTGCCATGAGATCCTCTCTCTTTTCTCGGTTCTTGCCGCCCTGCCGCGCACCGCGCGGTTTCACTCTCGTGGAGCTCCTGGTCGTGATCACGATCATTGGCATCTTGATAGCGCTGCTCCTTCCGGTCGTGCAAACGAGCCGGGAAGCAGGGCGGCGAATCAACTGCGCAAGCAACTTGCGGCAGATCGGGGCGGCGATCTCCGCACACGTTGAGGCCTACGGGTCCTTTCCTCCGGGCGCTACGCTCTGCTCCGATCCAGACCGCTCCTGGTGTTCCAGCGGCACGACGTTTTGCGTCCATTGCCAGGGTCCCAACTGGAACCATTACCTTATTCAGCATCTTGATTTGGCCCAGCTTTATGCGGAACGTTTTGTGGTGCGGCGAAAACTACGAAAATGCCGTGGATGAGATGGAGTGGGGACCCCAGGCCAATCACATGGGGCCGGGCACGCAGAATATCGCGGCATTTCTCTGCCCCAGTTCCGAGCGAAGAAACCCGGCCCTGGACCTGACCGACATCCCCTGGGACGTGGAAGGCCCCTACCTGATGTCCCGCGGTAATTATGCGGCCTGCTGGGGCGCGGGAGTGTATATCAACCGGACCAATCCCGATGGCACGCCCGCCCCGTCGCCCTTGGACGGTCTGTTCGGCGTCACTTTTCTGCCGGGTTGGAATACGACATACCAGGGATTGTCCTATAAGGGCTCCTGGAAAATCAACCCGAGTTGCGGCGTCTTGCCGGCCGCGGTGCATGACGGGCTCTCCAATACCATGGCCGCCAGCGAGGTCTGCTTCATCAACAGCCAGGCGGAAGGGCGGGGGAGCTGGGATACGAACATGCCGGGTGCCGCGTCGTTTATGGCCAAGACGGGGCCGAATGCCAAGGGCACCAATTCGGGCTTTGACGCCTTCGACACGGTGCCGATGTGCGACCTGACGATTCCGCCGGACAATCCCATGCACTGCACGCAGAACCGTTCGGATGCGAATATCTGGGCCGCGGCCCGTAGCCGGCATCCTTTCGGCGTGAATGTCTTGATGGCCGACGGCGCCGCCGGCTTCGTCTCCGATTCGATTGGCATGGAAGTCTGGCAGGCGCTGGCAACCATCTCGGGCGGGGAAGTCCAGCCCCCGCCGTTTTAACGCTGGGGGCACGCGAGAGAAGCAGAGGACGTGAATCATGAATTGCCTCAAATCCGGAAAACTTGCCGCCTGGTTCTTTTTCGTTCTGGCAGGAGTCGTCGTGCTAGGATGCGACCATCCCGTGGAGATGAAACCTGACGTTCCCACGGATCAGCGAATCCTCTGGCCCGTCGCGGACGTGGACGATCGATCGAGTTCACCGGGCGAACTGGAACTCATGAAAAAAGTCTTCGTGCCCGGCAGCGAACCTGACAAGAAGGCGTTGTTGCGCTACCCCGCCTATCGGTACCAGGGAACGAAGATCGTCCAATCGGGCGACACAGCCACCGTGAGGGTTGTGCTCACGGATGCCAAGACAGGCAACCCGGCCGGCGAGGTGGAATGGTCGCTGGTCAAAATGGGCGACAATTGGAGAATCAAGGACGCGCCATTGCCGGCGGCGGGCAATCCGGCGGTGGGCAAGAGCGGCGGCTAATTTCAGCCCAATTCCCAGCCCTTGCGATATTCCCGCCGCACGAGGCGGTTCAACTCGGGCAGATTGGTGACCTCGGCCTTCTCGGCGTCCCACTGGACCTGCTTGCCCACGCCGGCACGTTCCGCCAGGCAGCCCAGGAGCACGATCTCGGTGAGCGGTCCGCCGTAGTCGAAATGGGAACTCGGCGGCGGATTGCCGCCGTCCTTGCAGGCGCGGAGGAAGTCGGTGTAGTGCGTGAGCCCCTTCTTCACGCGCGGCAGCGTCTTGGGCGGCACGGGGAACGACTTGCATGCTTCTCCTCGGGCACCAGCCGCGGGCTTTCGCAGTAGTTGCCCGTGACCAGGATTCCCTTGTCGCCCACGAAGACCGCCCCGCCGTCGGTCAGCTTGCGGCCGTACTTCTTCTCGATCTCGTCGACGATCGGCGGGCGATTGTGCTCGCCCACGGGCTCGTTCTCGTCGAGCTTCGCCAGGTCCTCGATCGTGCCCTTGAAGCCGTCGTACCAATGGACCTTGACCGGCGGCATCTCGCCCCGCGCCGGGAAGTTCCAGCGAAGGACGTTTGCGAAGGGATAGCGCTCGTCGCTGCCGCCGACTTGCTCGCAGGGCCTCCACGGAGGTCGGCGGGCCGAGCTTCAAGGCCATGAAGACGCCGTCGAGGTTGTGGCAGCCCCAATCGCCGACCGAGCCGTCGCCGAACTCCCACCAGCTTCGCCACAACTTGGGATGCAGCTTCTCGTGATAATCGCGGTAGGCGGCCGGACCGATCCACTCGTCCCAGTGCAGGCCGGCGGGCACGGGCTGCGCGGGCAGGCGTCCGCCGATGCCGCCGCGGCCGGTGCGGGCCCAGCTATAGGTCTCCGTCACGTTGCCGATGGCCCCGGCCCAGATGTACTCGCACAGCCGGCGGACGCTCTCCGAGCTGTGGTGGTGGTTGCCCAACTGCGTGACGACCTTGTATTCGCGGGCCGTTTCCATCATCAGCCGCACCTCGCCGATGCTGTGGGCCATCGGCTTCTCGCAATAGACGTGCTTGCCGAGCCGCATGGCGATGAGCGAAGCCACGGCGTGGTGATGGTCCGGAGCGGCGATGAACACCGCGTCGATGTCCTTGTGGATCTTGTCGAACATCTTGCGGTAGTCGTAGAACTCCTGGACGGCGGAGAGCTTGATTTCGGGATGCTGTTCGCCGATGAACTTCTTCGCCTGGGCGTTGTGGTTGTCGTCGACGTCGCACAGCGCGATCAGCCGCTCGGTGCAGGCCGCGATGACCGCCGGCTTCCCCTGGTTGACGACGCCGATCACCACGGTGCCGAGCTTGGAGTTGGGCGATTTCTCCGACAGCACGGCGGGCGCGGCGAAGGCCTTGGCCCCGGCGGCCACGCCGACAGCGGCCGCCGTGGTCTGGAGGAACTTGCGACGAGTGACTGGCTGGCTCATGGAATTTCCTTTGACATAACGAGGCAGGAGTGATCAAGGAGGGCAAAAACTCGATTATAACCGCCAGGGCAGGGCCGGTTCAACAACCCAGACGAACACAAGGCTTGGCAGATGTCTGGTAAGAAAGGGCTTCCGAAGGAGGGGACTCGGCTGCCACGAACGCGGAATCTTCGCTAAAACCGTCATCATCGCCTCGCCGCAACAGCGGAAACACCGCGATTTCCCCTCGCGGTCTTGTTCGTAGCGCAAACTATCCCCGATAATTTCCCAAGGCGGCGGAGGCTTTGGGCGACAGGCCGCCGCGAGGAGATCTTTATGGATCAGCGTTTGCGACTCGCAGTTGCGGCGGCAGTGATGCTCTCAGGACTGGGGGTCGCGCTGTTCTTCCGCCACCCCTCGGCCGACACCGACTTGCCGATTGCCGTGCCGAGCGATTCGCTCGTTCTACGCAAGCAACCGGACCCGCGGACCTTTGCCGCCGGCGAAGCGTTGCCTGGCCAGGCACAGTCCCGTTCTCAGCAGTCCGCGCCGCTTGAGCCACGGCGCGTTTCGCCGACGATTGTCACTCCGGCCGATCAGCCGGCCCCGCCGCCGGAACTGCCCAAGAGCTATCCCGGCAACGGGGCATCCGGTACTTCGGGCCAGGCGGCGAGCACGCGGTGGGGCGCCTCGATGAGCCAAATGCTGCCGGAAAGAGCCTCTGCGCCGCCGACCCATAAAGTCATCGACGGCGACACGCTCGAAATATTGGCAGAGCGCTATCTCGGCTCGGCCTCGCGGGCGATGGAGATCTACGAAGCCAATCGCGACGTGCCGTATCTGACCCCCAAGATCCTGCCGATGGGCGCCGAGTTGAAGATCCCGCGCGGCGATCAGGCCGCCAATCACCAGTAGGGTGGGTGAAGCACGCAAGCATGGCTCAATCGTGCGTTGCGCGAGCCGTTCCAGAGTAACGAGACGTGTAATCAGGGGTTTGACGCCTGCGTAACCCACTATTTGCGCGGCGGCTCGCTTCACGCACCCTACAGCTACAGCGCACGAGCAATCCTGAAGTGCGGTGCCTCATTCGTACGGCACCTTCCGCTCTTTCCAGCCCGCCGATTCCTTGACGCGGGAATTGTTCACCAGCCAGACCTTAAGAAATTCTTCGATCTTGTCGGGCACGTTCAGCGACGGTTCGGCCAGCAGCTTGGCGACCTGCAGGGGCGTGTCGATTTTCTTGTAGTACCAGACCGTGACCGACTCGGGCTTGTCGTCATCGGCCGGCGGTCGCGCCTTGACGAACAGGCTGCGCAGCCGCTCCGCTTCGGCAAGATGTTCCTTGCTCTTGTTGCCCAACACGATCATCACCGGCAAATCCCGGCAGACCTCCGGCATCTTCATCACCTGGGGCGTGTTTAAGGCCGGAATGTTGGCCGGCGGCGGCGAGACCAGCACCAAGGCCTTGACGAACCCGCCCAGCTTCAGAGGCCCGACCTTGGGGCCCAGCCCGTTGTCGTAGCCGAGGGCGTCAAAAGCCGCGTAGCCCAACGCCACCGCCGCGCCTTCTTCCACGCCGACCACCACCAGCTTGTCGATGTTCAGGGCCTTTGCGTTGTTCTTCTTCCAGAGGAACTCCTTCACCGCCAGGAGGTCTTGCGTCACCATCGCCGAGGTTTGCGCCGGCGTCAAGCGCTTGCCCTTGAGATCCTCCTTGCGATTGCTGTTGGCGATCCTGACCTTGGTGCTGTCGCCGTGACCGCGGAGGTCGGGCACGATGACCGCGCAACCGAGGTTTTTCTGCAAGAACCAGGCCAACCCCTCGTCCTCCTTCGTGAAGTCCTTGCGGTTGCCCTTGAACCCGTGCAGGACAATCACGGGAATGCTCTCCTCGTCCTTGGTGCCTGGGTAGTAGGTGGCCTTCATCTCCAGGCCATCGTCTGTGAGCAGGTCAACTTCTTCCGGCTTGGGAAGCGCCTTTTCAGGTTCGTCATTTTTCTTTTCCTGGGCCCGAGCATAGGTTGCGGTGAGGCAGATGCAACAGCCCAGCGCCAGGGCCATCCCTCCCAGCAGAGACACGGATCGGAGCAACAAACGCGGCTTGCAAGGCCGATGCGAAGAGCGAATCATGCTAGGGGACTCCCTCAAAGGACGAAGGCTTAGTTTGGCGGCGACCGATTTCACGCCTTACCTACATCGTACATGCCCGGCAAGGGGTCGTCAATCTGCCCATCCGGGGCAGAAAGTGCAGATTATACTGTGAGCGGGTGAAAATGATCGAAGCCCGACGGGGCGCCCGCTTGCGGGTCAGCGAGGGAAATGAACGCTTACCTCGCTTGCGCTTCGGACTTCGATGACAATGTCTTCACGCCGTGGATTAGCGAACGGTCGTGGCGTCGCGGCCGAAGTCATCGTGCCGGTCGTGAGGATAGAAGTAGCGGCCAATATCTTCGGCGAGAACCGCCACAAAGTCGTTGCGGAATCCTATTTCCGTGATGTCCCCTCCTGCCGGAGTGCCGCAACTTGTGGGGTACAGGTATTCCGGTGGGTGCTTGTGCCATTCGGGGGTCTTTTCGCCGGCCACGTCGAAGACTTGGATATGCACTGTCGCCCGGCCGCGGTACAGCGTTGCACCTTCCCGAACGCCGAACGACTCGATGTCGATGCCGACGACCTTTTCGGCCCCGAGCGCCTTGCCGATCTCGATATATTCGCCCTTTCCCTTGATATCGAGCAGGTCGGCGACCTTCTGCGGGCTGATGATATGAATGCCCTTGACGTGGGTCTTCAGAAGTTCGCTGATCGCTTCAGCCAGGTTTTTGTCCACGCCCGGACTGGTGTATTCGAGCGAGGTCAGCGGTTTGCAGACGACCGCCACCTTCTTGCCTTCCAACCCGTTCCATTCGGCTGGCAGGTCGTAGCCCTCGTAAAGCAGGGTCAAACTCTGCAGAGTGGACTTGCAACCGAAGGCCACCAAGAGCAGTGCCATCCAGCAGACGATCACGGGCCACCGAAGCGCGAGAGCGACGATCCATCGTTATTCCCTTATCAAAACGTCAATAATCGCCAAATCCATTGCCCGGCGGTCACCAGCCCGACGATCGCGGCGCTGCCGGCCAGGGTCCATTCGCTGGGCCTGGCGAACCATCGTCCGCGAAGCGCTGAAAGCAAGAGCCACAAGGCGCCAACCACGCTCAGGCCTGCCAGGAGCGTGCCGCCCGCGTTGGCGGCCAGGGCGCGTCCCACTTCTCCCCGCAGCAGCCAGGCCCACGACGTGGTCATGCCGCAGGCAGGGCAAGGCCGATGAAAAATGACATAGAACGTGCAGGGCGGCAAACCGAGCTGCTGGTGTGTGCCGTGCCCCCGCATCGGGCGTCAGGGTTCGGGCCGTGACCAGCAATGCCACCAGCACCAAGGCCAGTGCTGCCGCCGCGATTCGCTTGCCCGGAGGCACCAATCTCGGATCAGGTTTGCCTGCTTCGTTCACGCCAGGTCAATTCATCGGGGGGGAGGATAGCGACTTAGGATGTTCGCTGCAAGAGCGATTTAGGCACACTTTGTCATACTTCCGCCAGCCGTCGGGCCTCGGTTTCGTCCACCACGATGCGGCGAATGCCCAGGGCACGGCCGGTCTGCGAATCGAGGTCCACGAGGCTGCCGTTAAGGCGAATGTCCTTGGCGGCCACGTCAAAATAGGTCGGCCGATGGGTCAACGTGGTTTCCATCACGCGGTCGATCCTCCGCCCCAGGATGCTCTCGTGCGGACCAGTCATGCCCACGTCGCACTGGAAGGCCGTGCCGCCAGGCAGGATCTGCTCGTCGGCCGTCGGCACGTGCGTGTGCGTGCCCAGGACCGCGGTCACGCGGCCGTCGAGATGCCGCCCCATGACCTGCTTGTCGCTGGTGGCCTCGGCGTGGAAGTCCAGGAGGATCACGCGAATATCGGAGGGCAGCGAGGCCAGCACGCGGTCGGCCGCGTGGAACGGACAATCGACCGGCGGCATGAAGACCCGCCCTAAGAGCAAGAACACGGCCACGCGAACCTGGTTCGCCACGGTCAGGATCATCACCTCGGGCCCTGGGGCCTCGGCCGGATAATTGGCCGGACGAACAATCCGGGGCTCAGTCTGCAGGATGGGGATAACCTCAGACCGCTTGTAAACGTGATCGCCCAGCGTGATGCCGTCGATGCCGGCGGCAAGCAGCTCATGGTAGATGGGCGGAGTCAGCCCTGACCCGCCGGCGGCGTTCTCGCCGTTGGCCACGATCAGGTCGATGGCCTGCTCCTGCCGCAGGCCCCGCAGGGCCTGCGTGCAGATCTGCCGACCCGGCTTGCCGACAATGTCGCCGATGAAGAATAGACGCATCGCACGTGGGCTCTTAATTTTTCTCGGCCGCTTTCGCCCCATCTTCGCGGTTGAGATATTGCCGCAAGTACCTGGCCCGCTCGATGTTGCGATCGGCGCTGCCAGCTCGCCCCCAGTCCGCTTCTGCAAATGGGCGGGCTGCGTGTGGATGAAGAGCTCGTTGATGTTGGCGATCGGCAGGTCGGGAATCAGGCCCAGATTCACGCCCATGCGGACGCTGGAAAGCAGGTGCATCGTCTCTTCGGAACTGATCGTTTGCGCCGTCCGCAGGATGCCGTAGGCCCGGCTCACCTTGTCGTGCAGGTTCTTTTGGCTTTCCTTGACCAGGAACTGCCGTGCCTTCCGCTCGTAGTTGATGATCACGGGCACGATGTCGTTGACCTGCTGGACCAGTTCGTCCTCGCTGCGGCCCAGCGTGATCTGGTTGCTGATCTGGTAGAAGTCGCCCATGGCCTGCGAGCCCTCGCCGAACAGGCCGCGAACGGCCAGGCTGATCTTCTGCAGGCTGCGAAAGACCTTCTCAATCTGGTTGGTGATGACCAGGGCCGGCAGGTGCAACATCACGCTCACCCGCATGCCGGTGCCGACGTTCGTAGGGCAGGCCGTCAAGTAGCCGAGCTTTTCGTGGAAGGCGTAGGTGACCTTCTGCTCGATCGCCGTGTCGATGGCGTTGATCTGCTCCCAGACGCTTTGCAGGTTGAAGCCGCTCTGCATGACCTGGATCCGCAGATGGTCTTCCTCGTTGATCATGAGGCTGAATTTCTCGGCCTTGTCGATGGCCACGGCGCGGCGGCCCTGGCCTTCGGCCAACTCGCGGCTGATGAGGTGCCGCTCGACCAAAAGTTGGCGATCGACGCCCTCCAGTTCATCGACGGCGATATAGAGCAGATCGGACGACACATTGGAGGTGATGATGCTGTCGCGGAGGATCCGCTCGATCTGCACGCGGTCCTGCGGCGTGGCCCGGCTGATGAAGGGAAATTCCGCCAGGTTCCGCGCCAGGCGGATTCGGCTGCTGATGACGATGTCGGCCTCGGGGCCGTTGCCCCGCAGCCACTCGCCGCTGGTTTCTGTCAGTTCTTTGAGTTCCACGGCCCACTCCAACAAGGGAAACTCGGCCCGTTAGGCCGCCTGCTCTGTTTCAATATGACGAATTTGATCGCGGAGCGCGGAGGCCCGTTCGTAGTTCTCGTTCTCGATCGCTTCCTTCATCTCCCGCCGCAGACGGATCAACTGGGTCCGCTTTTCGCTGCTGCCGGCCGCACGGTGCGGCCGCTTGCCGACATGTTCCGACTCGCCGTGAACATTCATGATCAGCGGCTCCAATTGGCTCTGGAAGGCCACATAATCATGGGGGCAGCCGAGCCGGCCCTGGCTGCGGAACTCGTAAAACGTGATCCCGCACACCGGACAGGCCTGCTGGTCGAGATGGGCCAGCTCTTCGGCCGTCTGCCCGATGGCCATCTGCTGCACCTGCTGGGCTAGGGCCGCGGCCATCCCCCCCGCACCGGCGGGTTCCCCACTAGACGATGAAGTCAGGTACTGCCGGGCGTGGTCCTCACAGAGATGTAGTTCCTGCGGCTTTCCGCCGGTCAGCTCCGTGATGTGGAATGTTGCCGGACGTTCGCATTGTTGACATTTCATGGCACCGCACTCGCTTTCCAAGCTCACCTTCCATGAGATTCTAACTGCGGGCGAATCGCGAGTCAATCGACCAATTATCGCGATCACCTATCCGACTAACCCCTGCCTGCCAACACGTTTCCGCCTTGTCCTGCGGCGGTCGCCGTTGCTGCGCCGGGTGTGCGTTGTTAAGCTTAGGATGGGTGACCGTACTCCTTACGCTCCGCGCGAGGGCGATCCATCACGCGGAGCGTGATCAGAACAGTGGAAGTTGACACCAAACCTCACGGGAATTTTCCTTCATGCACTCAACGCAAACCCAGCCGGAGCCAAGCACTCGGGCCAAGCCGACCATGGGTACACGGTGCCCGGCGGCGGTCCATTGTCCCGACTTTGAGTCCTTTCGCAAGCTGGCCATCGACGGCAAGCTCGTGCCTGTCTACCGCCGCCTGGTCTGCGACTCGCTGACCCCGGTCAGCGCCTTCCACAAGATCGACTCGGGCCGCTGCGCCTGTCTCTTCGAGAGCGTTGTGGGCGGTGAGAAGGTCGGACGCTACAGCTTTCTGGCGGCCGACCCGTTTTTCGAGATCGAGGCCTACGGCTCTCGCGTGACGACGAATTCCTATTCCGGCGTTTCGGCCTCGGGCGGACCGCTGCTGACGACCCGATCTTATGAAGTGGCCGATCCCATGGGCGAGCTCCGCCGCCACGTCGAGGCCCTGCGGGCCGTCCACTTGCCGGAACTGCCGCCGTTTTGCGCCGGGGCGGTGGGCTATGCGGGCTACGACACGGTCCGCTACTTCGAGCGTCTGCCCAAGGCCCCGCCCGACGACCGGCAGGTGCCCGACCTGGCCTTCGCCTTCTACGATCGGATGGTGGTCTTCGACAACGTGGCGAAGACGATCGTGGTTGTGGCGATGGCCCGGCTCGATCGGCCGGGGGCGACGGTCGAATCGGCCTACGACGACGCCCGGCGGCGGGTCGACGCCCTGGTCGAACAATTGGCCACGCGCTCGACCGACCTCGATCTGGTCGATATTCGGCCGGAGGGCGAGGTCAATCTGGAGTACCGCTCGAACTTCACGCGGCCGCAGTTCGAGAAGGCGGTGGAGAGGTGCGTGGAGTACATTCGCGCCGGCGACATTTTCCAGGTCGTGATCAGCCAGCGGCTGGAGGTGGCGTTGACGGCCCATCCGTTCGAGATCTACCGCACTTTGCGGATCGTCAATCCCAGTCCGTTCATGTTCTACGTTCGCACGCCGAGTGTGACGCTGGTGGGCAGTTCGCCGGAGGTGATGGTCCGCGTGGTGGACGGGCAGGTGACTGTTCGGCCCTTGGCTGGCACCCGCCGCCGCGGCCAGACGGAGGAGGAAGACCGCAGCCTGGCGAAGGAGCTGCTGGCCGATCCCAAGGAGCGGGCGGAGCACGTGATGCTGGTCGATCTGGGCCGCAACGACGTGGGCCGGGTCTGCCGCTATCGCAGCGTGCAGGTCAGCGACGTGATGTCGATCGAGCGTTACAGCCACGTGATGCACATCACGTCGAACGTCTGCGGCCAGCTTGCCCCCGGCAAAGGGGCCTTCGATGCCTTGGCGGCCTGCCTGCCCGCGGGGACCGTTTCCGGCGCCGAAGGTCAGGGCGATGGAGATCATCGACGAGTTGGAGCCGCATCGCCGCGGGCCCTATGCCGGGGCGGTGGGCTACGTCGATTTCAGCGGCAACATGGACACCTGCATCGCCCTGCGGACGCTGGTCGTGCAGGGCGACAAGGGCTACGTGCAGGTTGGCGCGGGCATCGTGGCCGACAGCGTTCCGGCCAACGAGTGGCAGGAGACGATGAGCAAGGCCCGCGGGCTGCTGAAGGCGATCGAACTGGCGGAATTTGGAGTGCGGTAGTTCATGCGGCGGATCTGTCTGTCCCCGTCGGTTGTGAAAAGCACATGACCTTGACTTGGAAAGCACGAAACGTCAGCCTGTTCCCTCCGCCGCATGCTCTTGTAGACACAACGCATCCATGAAGGGTCCGGTTCGCTGGAATTGTCCTTGAAGTAGATGAATCCGCCTATCGCGGTTTCCGTTCAACTGTAGTGGATTTGGTCACGTTGCGGCACGGTTCGGCAGCGTCGATTCGATCGTCGCGGCGAGGTCCAGAAGCAGCGGCAACTGGAGTTTAATACCGATGGCAGGTATGAACATAGACAACCACGTCGCCCGCGGCAAGGTCCGCACGAGGAGGACCGATCCCTTATCGGCCGGTTCGATCGCCAGGCCCGGCTCGCTACTGATGGTTGCGGCATTGGTCTGGTAGGAGCCCACCAACATCTTGCGTGCCATTGCCAGCAACTCGGGCCGCGCATTGAGCGCCGCGGCCGCCGCGGAATCACCTTCGAACCGGGCCTTGGCGCCAGTCTTCGATAGTTTCACCGACCCGCCGACGGCGCCGCCGAGCGGCACCGCGTAGACCAACTCGCCGAGACACAGCTTGACGAACTTCAGCACGCTCGCGCTGATCGAGAACGGCCGGCTTCCTGCCATGCGTAGATTCAGCACCATTAACCGGTTCTTCTGGGTTGCTCCTCCAAAGCTGTAGATCAGTGCGTCGCGCACCGATTCCTTCTTTGAACCGGCGCCGGCGTATTGTTCCTGCTCGACCGTAGAGCTGACAATGGATGCCTGCGGCAATTCCGCGAGGACACGGGCCGAGAATTTTGCAAGGACTTTGTCGGGATCTGAGGAAAAGAACTGCATAAACCTGCTCCCTAGTATTAGTCGACTAACCGCTGCTTATTCTTCACCGCCGCACGACGAGAGTCGGGCACGCGAACCCTTAGTAGAATGGACGATATTTGCTTCCCACCAGTCGCCGCCCAACCGTCGGAACGTAGGCAAAGATGATGAAATTGATTATCATTACAACTTTTGGCCTTGTCAAGCACCTCTCACAAAACCGCCTGCGGAGGGGAATTGAGATCCGCTTGCCTGACGCTTTCTATTAGGATTAGCGTAACGGACCAATGACAAGGGCCAACCATCGGCAAAAAATCGCGATCCAGCGCCAGTTTGCTATGTCCGCGGATGCCGTGCGGCAACGCTTCTCT
The DNA here is from genome assembly GCA_963824275.1 of uncultured Planctomycetia bacterium. Taxonomy (GTDB): domain Bacteria; phylum Planctomycetota; class Planctomycetia; order Pirellulales; family Thermoguttaceae; genus JANXQG01. The sequence goes on from CAWGOT010000001.1 coordinate 468,128, forward strand.
TATTGGGGACCTGTGTGGTATGCTGAAGGGAACGACCATCTTTTCCCCTTCGTATTGATGCGTTCCCCTTATGGCCAATTCTGGCGGCCAAACGACGGGACTACAGGCTTGGCTTGATGAACTTCGGGCCGGGAACGAAGCGGCGCGCGCGGAGGTCGTCAACCGCTCGTGCGAGCGGCTCCGCGTATTGGCGCATCGGATGTTGAGGAACTATCCGCGGCTGCGGCGCTGGGAACAGACCGACGACATTCTGCAAACCGCGATGATACGACTGCACCAATCCTTGGCCAACGTCAAGCCCGAATCGGTGGCGCTGTTTCTAGGCTTTGCCACTGCTCAAATCCGACGCACCTTGCTGGACTTGGTTCGCCATCACTTCGGGTCGAAAGGGGCGGCGGCCCACCATCATACCGACGGGAAGGGGGCAGTTGGCGATTCGGCCTCTGCTCGGGCACCATGTACCCATGGTCGGCGCTGCGAAGATGCATCCGTGGAACCGGAGAACCTGGATGCCTGGACCCGCTTTCATGAAACGGTGGAGGAATTGCCCGACGAGCAGCGAGAAGTGTTCAACCTGCTCTGGTATCAGGACCTCAGTCAGCTCGAGGCGGCCTCGGTCCTCGGCGTGAGCCAGCGGACGGTTCGCCGGCGCTGGCTGACGGCGCAATGCGCGATCGCCGAGGCGCTGGACGGCCAATCGCCGGAGTGAATATCCGACAAGCAGTAGCCCTACTTTGGACTGGAAATGTACCCTGAGAAGGTCATCGACTTGCTGGAACGCTGGCACGAACTTCGCGCAAGGGCGACCGATAAACGTCGCGGAGCTTTGCCCGGAGTGTCCTGAGCTTGCCGACACACTGGCAAGGCTGGTCCGGGCGGTCAAAGTGACCGACTGGCTCGAAGAGCGCTGCGACGACGTGGGGGCGGTGCCCCGCTTACCGGTCAGTCCCGAGGAACTGGGCCTGCCGCGCAAGGTTGGCAGGTACGAGCTACGGGAGCTGATCGGCGAGGGGGGGTTCGGCTATGTGTTCCGGGCCTACGATCCCGAGCTGCAGCGGCCGGTGGCAGTGAAGGTGGCGCACCCCTCCCGCACGGCTTCGCCGGAGGAAACGGAGCGATTTCTGGACGAGGCCCGGCGTGCGGCGCAGTTGAAGCACGCGAGCATCGTGCCGGTTCACGACGTCGGCCGCGACGGTCCGTGGCTTTATATCGTCTCCGACCTGGTCGACGGCTGCGATCTCGGCGCCACGTTGAGACTGCGGCGAATGCCCGTCGCAGAGTCCGCACAAATCGTCGCACGAGTGGCCGATGCCTTGGAGTGCGCGCACCGCAATGGGCTGGTCCACCGGGACGTCAAGCCTGCGAATATCCTGCTGGACCGCGAGGGAAACGTCTTCTTGACCGATTTCGGGATCGCCGTCACGCGGGAGCAACTCGAGGACGGCGCGATACCTGTCGAAGGCACGTTGGCCTACATGGCCCCGGAGCAACTCGTCCCGACGGACGGGCAGGTGGGCCCGCCGAGCGACGTTTACAGTCTGGGCGTGGTCCTCTACGAACTCTTGACGGAACGGCGTCCGACACGCGGGAAGTGCAGCGGCGTGCCGCCGCCATCGACGCTCGATCCGTCGATTCCGACCGGAATCGACGCCGTCTGCCTGCGGGCCCTGGCGGCAGCCCCCACAGAGCGGTTTGCGTCGGCGGCTGAGTTCGCCCAAGCAATCCGCAGTGCGCTGGTCGAGCGCCGCCGCCATCGCATCGTGCCGGCTCTGGCCGCGCTGACGGGTGCGATCCTGGTTCTCGCTATGGCGTTGGTCGCGGGGCAGAGGTTCCTTCTGCCGCGTCCGCCGCCGCTGGCCGAAGAGCAACGGCATGCCGCCGGTCCGGCCGAGACGATCGACCAGCCGTCTACCGAAACGGCAGGCCGCGACGCTGCGGGGCAACCCGCCAAGACAGGCTGCCGATGGGTCGAGGGACGGCGCGAAGCAGCCCGAGCAAATCGCTACACAAGAGCTGGGTGGGAGCCCGGCGCAGCCGAAAACTGACGGGTCGAGGGAAGGCACGGGCCGGACTGTTGTCGTCGTCAAAGCGCCCCTGTCACCGCAGGACTATGTTGCGCTGGTGGAGGACCTGAACTCAGTCGATTTCGGCCGCCGCAACCAGGCGATCAAGCGGCTGCTTGAGGAGAAGCCGCGGCGGCACGCGGTCGCGGTGGCCAAGGCTCTGGAGCGCGTCCTCCTGGAAGACGACCACCCTTCCCTTCGAGCCAATGCGGCCCTGGCCTTGGCGAGCTGGGGCACAGCAGAGAGCACTGCCGCGCTCAAGAAGGCAGCCGCCAGGGATACGAGCGCAATTGTGCAATCCCGCGCGAAAAATGCAATCGAGGCCATCAAGCGTCGGCAGTGACTTGGCCGGCATCAAGGGCGGCTAGGGGCCGGCCAGGGGTCAGGGAGGGGGGTTTGCGCGGTAATCGGCCATAGTTCCCCTCGCTTGCGGAATGGTTTACAATGTTGGTCCGGCACTGTCAATAGCCTCCGAACAAGCGGTGCTGCCGGTGCCGACAGCATTTGCTGTTGATTGACTACGTCCGCCTCATGTTCCGGTGGCGTTGCCGCGATTCTTGGCAGACAGTGATTTTCTCGATATGATCATATTCCAGTAGATGCCGCGTTCCCCTTCAATCCCTACCGGTGATGCAAATGCCGCCACTCCCTGCTTCCCCGACAGACGAGCGTCGCTTCCTCAAGAATATTCGCAACCATGCGGAATTCCGAAGGAATCTCGCCGATCTATCGATGATGACGGACTTGCCTCTCTTTGATCGGACAGTTGTCGCCGTAACGGCTTCCTGGATGAAGCTGGCGGACGAGCACATCGAGGACGCGATGGCGGCGCACGCCGCAGGTCGAACACGGGCCGCATATTCTCGCGCATACTACGCCGCGTACAATGCCTCAAAAGCTATACGATATCACGTCAACGGTGTTGTGAGCCTGAAGGGCGACGACCATCAGGCGGCGCCGGAACTCCCTGGCGACTTTCCCGACTTGGATCAGTGGAGCCAGCTTGTTGCGGCACTCTACGAACACCGGTTGCGCGGATTACGACAACTGGAGCGGAACGGCGAGCGAGAACACGCTGGCCCCGAACGATTGCATTGGTCGAGCCCGGCAGTTTCTGGTCGAGTGCCGGCAGTATCTCCTCAACAAGTTTGGAGTCACGCTTTGATGTCCACTTCCACCAAAGACCTGAATCTTGAAGAGGCGGCGTTGGATGCCGCAGCCATCTTCGCACGCGCCATTGGGATTTCCGAGGTCAAGTATCGCCTTCAGGAGGCCGGAACCGAGACCTTTCTGAAGTTCGTTGTGGGCCGCGCAGCTGCCGCTCTACGATCACGCGCTCAGGATCACGCAGATGACCCTCCCGCCAGAGAGCCCCTTTCGCGGGCTTCTCGGGCTGACCTTCGAGCACGAAGAGGTTTTCCCGCGTTCGTTAGAGGCCGACGTTCTACAGACTATCATCACCCGTCAAACGCGGCGGGTGGCGCAAAGGGAATCCATTGGCCCCCTCTCGCTTGCGAATATCTCTTTCCAAAATCGGGAGGATTTGAAGGTAATTCAGCCGGCAACGCACTTAATTCTGGGACGGCGGGGGGTGGGGAAGTCGACGCTCATTCTGCGTGCAGTGGAACTCCTGGAAAAGGCAAAAAAAATCTGTGTCGTGATGGACATGCAGGCATACTCCGAGCTTGTCCAAACAGCGCTTTTCCGTGAGGTGCTTCACGATTTGCGCAAAAACTGGCCGAAACCGTGGAGGAGAAACTGCCAGCGGCCGTACTGGGGACGGTTGCGCAGCGGTTGCGGTCGTTTTCCGAATCGGTGCTCGAAGGCGTGAAGGATGTCTCTCGCGCTCAGCCCGAAGTGAACCGTCTGCTGGCCGAGTTGACGGCAGCCGCCGGGTCTGACGTTTTCGTGTTCCTTGACGACTACCATGTTCTCGACGAGCAATCGCAACCCCAACTGCTTCACATCCTGCATGGCGCCTTGAAGGGCGCAAACGGGTGGCTCAAGGTTGCCGGCCTGCGGACGCGGCTGAACGCGTACGATCCCGCGTCCCGGAGGGGGTTGCAAGTGCCCGGCGATGCACAGGAGATTTCTCTGGATTTCACTCTAGTCGACCCGGTAACCGCCGAGGATCATCTGCGCACGATCCTTCAGCGATTCCTCCAAGTCGTCGGAATCAGTTCCGACGGGCAGGTCATTCACGAAGCGCCGTTCCGGCGGCTCGTTTGGGCAAACGCGGGTGTGCCGCGCGATTTTCTGCAGATGTTCGCGGCCGCGCTGGATCAGGCCCGCCGTGCAAACCGCGCGAAAGTGACGCTCACGGACGTCAACCTGTCGATCGGCGAATTCGGTCAACGAAAGATGGACGATATGGAACGCGATGCGCGCAACGAACAGTACACGCTCAAGCACGTGATGACTTTCCTTGAGGAGTTCTGCCTCGATACGCACAAAGTGAACGGGTTCTTGATCCGATCGGAACAGAGTCGGGAGAGGCAGGCGGTCGAGGTGCTGAGCGACCTTCGGCTCGTTCACCTCATCCATCAGACCATCACGCCCCACAAAGCCGGAGAGCGCTATCAGGCCTATCTCCTGGACTATTGTCTTTTCACCGGATTTCGGCGTCGCCCAAGCATTGCCGAATTGCTGCCGAGCGATGGGCGCCAGTTCAAGGCCAAAGAGCTGCGCAGCATTCCGGAACTGCCGAAAGGATTCCTTTCGTCCGAGAATCCTGCGGAGTGACCTTTATGCGACGTTGGCGAGCACTCGAGAAGGCTCGCGGGGCTTGTCGGCTGTGGCCGAAGGAATGCTCAATCAAAATGTAGCGTCATCTCCCCCGGCACGGGAGCGGTTTCGACCAGTTTGACGAACACGGAGAATCACAACTTGACACGATCCACTCCCGAAAGAAGTTCCGCTATGACGTTTGCCTGTCATTCGCTAGCGAAGACCGCCGCTACGTCAAGCAGGTCGCAGACGAATTAGTGTCGCTCGGCGTACGGGTATTCGTTCTTGTCGGCCGTGAGCGTCACCTCCACGCCTTCCGCCGAGGGCGGAGCGGTGCGCGCAGCAACTTTCTTCCCCAGCCGCCGATCCAATTGCGCCGCGTGCAGGTCCCGCGGCTCCAACTCCTCCGGCTTGATCGTCTCGAACCATTTCCCTTTCAAATCCTTCACTGCCGTCGCTGCCGGTCCGGTCGTCAGGCCCACCAGGTTCATCGCCGCCGGCCCGAAGGATGCGGGCGGGTAGGTCAGCGGCCGCCGCGCCCGGATGTTCCAGAAGGTCTCCCAGGCACCGCTGTTCTTGCCCAGCGCCGCCCCTCCGCCGCACTCCCATAGTCGCGTCCCTTCACCGGCGTCAATGTCCGTAAAGAGGTTGGCGTAGGGCGCTTGCTTGTGGTGGTCGAGACAGAGGTCCACTCCGGACCCCGCGCGCAGACGTTCCCCGCGGAGCCCTGCACGGTGATCTCGTGCATGAAGCGCGTCTTGAAATGGAAATCGGTGACCAGGTTGTCGTCGCCCTCCAGGCAGATCCCGTGGTGGCCCGTCGCGTTGCGCTCCTTTTCCGTGGCCCGCGCCGACTCCAGCGTCACGCCCTGGATCGTACAAAAGACCCCAGAGGGAAAGATCCCGCTGTCCGCGTTCACGATGCGGATGTTGCGGGCCCAGCAGTCCGCCACCTTGCTCATGGCGATCGCGTTGTAACCCAACTCGGTAAAGTGCCCCTTGTAGGGCGTGTTGGGAAATTCAAAACAGAGATTTTCCACCCCGCTCTCGCGCACGCTCGGCGCGAACTCCTTTATCTGCGCCCCCACGCCGGCCTGACGTCAAACCGCAGCGGCCGGTCGAAATGCAGCGTGTTGCCCTCGACCTGCGTCACGCGGCAGGCCATCTCGGCGCGGGCGTTCCTGAGGTTTTGTGTGTCGCCGGGGTCTCCGCCATAAAGGTAATTGACCAGGGTCTTGTCGCCGGGGTCGCGCTGGGCGATCAGGATCCACTGGCCCGGCTTGAGCGAAGCGGCCGAGTCGAGCGGCAGGGCCTGGTCGCCCCGCCGCGCTTCGCCCTTGACCGTGGCCAGCGTCTTTTGTCCCAGGCTTCCTTTGAGCCACACGAACCCGCCGGACCAGGAATAATTCGAGGTCCGCTGGGCCGTGGTCGTGGCGCCCCAATTGGGCTTGATGTCGGTCAGCGTGCTCGGGAAGTAAAGCACGCTCTTGTCCGCTCCAGCCCCCCGCAGCACGACGCCTGGGCGCGTGATTTCCAGGATCTTGGTGATCTTGTAGCGTCCGGCCGGCACCTCGATGGCGCCCTGGGGCGCCTTGGCCAGTGCGTCGAGGAAGGCCTGCGAATCATCCGCGACGCCATCGCCCCGGGCCCCCAAGTCCTTCACGCTCACTCGCCGCGGCAGATTGGGCAGCGGTGCCTCGCCGCAGTGGTAGCCGGCATAGGAGAAATCGGGCAACCGGCTTTGCGGGCTCCATTTTTCCCCGTTTTTCCCCCACAGTGCCGAGGTTTCGGCGGCCGTCGCTGCCGTCGCCGCGATAAGGCACAACGCCCAGCCCGCCGCCAAAACACGCCACCCCGCCCAACGTCTGTTTTTCATGGATGATCTCCTGTGAGAGTCTTTGCGAATATCTCAAGCCGGCCGGCAAATTGGCGATTCACGGAGACCTGCCGGCATCCCTCCATGATGCGAATTTCCTCGTCTTCTCCACAGCGCGGCAAGCGCGATCCCGACCATCACCAGCGCTGCCGAGGACGGTTCCGGCACCGTTTCGACGACTGGCTGGCTGACGGCGTCGTTGGCCAGGACCTGGGAATTGGTCCCAGTGACCCAGGCGTAGTCGTACCAACCGGTCACGGAGGGGTCGGCCGACGTGTTCGTGATTTCCATCCGCATCGCATCGTACATCACGCCTTCCGACTGGCTGACGCTGAAGGTGAATTCGTCATTGGCGTTGTCGGCCGTGAGCAGGTCGGACGTGGGAAATTGAAACGCGGCCCACTGGTAGAATCCGGCGTCGCCGCTGCGGACCATGGGGTCGGAGTAGTTGCCCGCGTGCCAGATTTCCTGATTCCCATTCAGCTCAACGATCAGGCTGGCCTCGGTAGCGGCCAGGGCCACCGAGAGCACGACGTATTGCCCCTGGGCCCGCTGCGCGGCGGTGGTCGTGAAATGCACCTCCCAGGGCAGTCCCGAATAGGTCGCCGGACCGCCGCCCGCGGTGACGTAGGCGGGACAGACATTGGCGTAGTTGTCCGCGCTGCCGTCGCTGGAGTCGTATTCGCCGGGATCGAAAGTTCCCCACTGGGTCGCAATCCAATTGCTGGGGTTATTGGTGGCGGGCGTCGAGCCGACCGCCGTGGCATAGTAGACGACCTTGCCCTGATTGCCCAGGGCGGCTTCCTCGGCCCAATAGTCGTAGGAACCCTGGTACGCCCGCTGGTCGGCGCCGGAGGCGTTGTGGCCGTTGAGGAACTCGTTGGCCGAGCGATTGGGCGTGCCGATCGTCCAAATCGGGGCGCGGTGCCGAAATTCTCGGGCGTGAACCTGGCGTTGGTGGGAACCGTGGTGCTGCTGGCGGAAATCTGCACGCCGTCGAAGCGGGATTCGCCCCATTGCCCCAACTCGTAGATCGACAGGCGATAGGTGCCCGGCGCGATGCCGTTGACGGTGGTCGAACCGTTTTGCGACAACTGGCCCCAATATTGATAGCCCTGCGTCGATTCCTGGAAGTTGACCCCCGGCTCGGAGAGGACGATCGTGTTGTTCGCTGTGTTCGAACTCCAGCCGGCGGAGTTCGAGACCGTGACTTGCAGGCTGCCGCGGGCGGTCGTGCTCACGTAGCCGTTTGCCGCCAGTTCCGTGTCGGTGTTAAATTCGGCCTGATCGGCGGGAATGGCGTTGATCGCGTTCTGATTGATCGTGGCCGCGGTCGCCGCCGTGGCCGACGAGACCGTAAAGCCGTAGGGTCCGTACAGCTTGGTCGTATTCACGCCTTGGGTCGGGTAGTAGGCATAGCCGGGGAAAGCGCCGCTGCCGGAGCCGTCGATGCCATAATGGTCGGAGAGGAATTCCATGTTCAGGATCGCGGGATCGGTCCAGGCCAGTTCCTGCTTGGTCGGCCCGCCGCTCAAGGTATCGATCGAGGGGTCTACCTCGGTCACCGCGTACTTGCTGCCGTACATCGTCTCGGCCTGGTAGAACTGCGTATAGGTCGAATAGTCATACTTGGCGAAGAAATTGGTGCCGTTGTCGCCGGCAATGCCGCTGCCGGTCAGATCATAGGTCACATTCTGCACCGTCCGCCCGGGAACGGCGGTGACGGTCGACCAATTCGTGTTGGTGCTTGGCACGTTGAGCGTCGTCACCGCATTGGACGTGCCAAGCTGGTTCGGGCCGGTGTTGATCTGGTAGAGATTGGTGAAGAGGCTCGGATTCGATCGGAAGAGAAACTGGCCTTGCCCCACATTGGTTGCCGGATCGGTGGCAGCGTGATTCAGCACCTCATAGCAGTAGATGGTCGGATCGTTGGCGTAGACGAGATAGTGAAAGGAATACGTGATCGGATTGGCGGTTCCGCTCGACGCGGTTGTCGTCCAGACATCGACATAACTGCTGTTCGTGCCCGTCAGCGAGCCGAAGGTCTGCGGTCCGGAGCCGAAGGGCGTCCCGGCAAATTCCTCGTCCAACTCAGGAGTGCTGGGGTTCAGCAGATTGGCACTGGCGCCGCCGCCGGAGCCTAATTGAACCGATGTGACGTCATCGGAGCTGGGGTCGAAGACCAAGGAGATAAGCCCGTTGCTGATCGACCAGTCGGTGTTGCTGCTCTTGGTGATCGTGACGGTCGCCGCTTGCACGGTTTCGACCAGCATCGGAAACGTCGCAGCGAAAAAGATCGCGAGAGAGAATCGCCCTTCGGCGACTACCCGTTGGTTCATTTCCAATACTCCGCAATTTCCCAGGGTGCGACCGTGCCATGACCTCCGCAGATCGTAGGCCCATTATACTCGAAACGAGAGCGCGGTGAAAGAAAAGCCCGCCGGCATCCCTCTAGGATGTACAAGTCGGCGGTATCGTTGACGAGGCATGGAGGCAGGTCTAAAATTCTCACCAAAAGGAGAATGACATGTCAACTCACTCGGAAAGCAAGGGCATTGAAGAAGTCCACCACACTGCTCACGGCTGCCACGCCACTTCCGACCACGACCGCGAAGTGCCGGAGGTCGACCTGCTCAGCCCTCTGACGATTCGCGGCGTTTGCTTCCGCAACCGGATCGTGATGTCGCCGATGTGCCAGTACATCGCCGAGGAAGGGCTGGCCAGCGATTGGCACCTTGTGCATCTCGGCAGCAGGGCGGCCGGCGGGGTCGCCCTGGAAATGGTTGAGGCCACGGCCGTGACCCGCGACGGGCGGATCTCGCCCGGAGACATGGGGATCTGGAGCGACCGGCACGTCGAACCCGTGGCCCGCATTGCCCGCTTCGTGCGGCGAAATAGCTCGTCTGATCGGACTATCGACTATCTAATGCAAACTTCTCTTCAGGTCGGCGTGCGTGATCGTCCGGCCTTCTTGAACCTGCCGGCGTGCCCTGGCGAGCGACGCGAGGAAATCGGGATCGCGTTCGCGCGCGTACCACTTAAGATCGTCGTCGTCAAAAGGCATCAGGAGCGCGACGACGTGTCCGTCCCGCATCACAAGAACTTCCTCCTGCTCCGCTTGTCGCACGGTGGCTTCCCAGGCGGTGTCTTCGGCCCAAACTACGGTCTTCATCGTTTTTCTCCTCTGCTCCTAGGATGGTGCTTGCGGCGTGGGTGCGCTGCCCTTTTTCACTGCGCACAGTACGTTGACGACGTGCTCCTCTTCGTCAACGTCATAGTAGACGCGGAAGTCGTCGACCCGAAGGCGGAACTGGCTCCAAATGGCTGTGACATGGCCTTAATGCGACTCTTGCTCTCTCGGCACGGTTGGAGGGTCAAGTACTCTTCGATCCCGTTCATGACCTTGCTCTGGTCGAACGCCCGCAACCCGCGAATTTCCTCAGCCGCCTCGTCAGCGTAGCGAATTTCATAAGGACCACTCATTCGCTTGATTCTAGCGCGTAGACGCGGGAAAGAGAACTGCCCTTAGTTAGGCAGTCGGCAAGAAAGAGAGATCCTCCCCCTGGAAGGCATAGTGGATGCTACGCGAGCCTGGAGAGTTGGTTCAGGTTATACTTGAAACGTGAGCGACGTGAAAGGAAAAGCGGTTGGCATGCTGGGGTGCCCCTGGGACCCAGGAGTTGGCCTGGCATGATCGCGTTGGACCTTGGCTGCCTCATTGGTATCAGCCTTTTCAAAGGATGAGGAGTCACAGCATCCTCTTCTTGTTCCCGCCTATGCCGCGTCGCTTAATCGACATGGACAGAAGTCGAGTGCCGGTTTCGGTTCGATCCCTGCGGGGGAGTCGGCGTGGCCCATATCCTACGGATATGCGGTCAAGCGGAGGGCGAAATAGATCGAATTGCGGGGCGTTGCGGGGTGTTGCTTGCTGCCCACTCAATCCGTTACACTAAAGAGCAACGGAGGACAGAGTGATGGCAATCTCCAGACAGTGCGCAGAATATCGGTTGGCGGGCAGCCGCCAAAGTAGCAGGCACCGGGCACCATGTCGGGCACCATGTACACATGGTCGTGGTCGGTGTGCCGTCCGCCCAGCGGCCCCGTCCGCAGGTTTTTCAGGCGCCAAACCCTTGTGGCGGACGGCACACGGAGTGTGCCTGCTACTTTTCTTGATGTTCTGCCTGCCCGGCTGCGGAGGATGCAGCAAGACACCGGAGGAAGTGGAGCAGGAAAAAAAGCAGGCCGAAGAGAAGGCCGGAAAGAAGAAGGAAAAGGAAAAAGACCCCTTCGAGGCCCAGAGGCCGGCCGTCGTGCCCTCCGGCAAGGATTTTCTTGCCGGGGCCTGCAAGCCGGGCCACTGGATCAGCCAGGTGCTGGCCCGAAGTCAAGTCCAATCGCGGCGACTTCCAGGGTGAACTGCTCACGGAGATCGCTGACCGCAGCAGCCAGAAGCTGCCGCTGAGCAAGGCTTACGAGCTGACCACCGAGCGGCCCGCGCCGCTGGCCAAGGAGCAGCCGAAATCGCTCGAATCGTTTGCCTGGATCCCGCCGGAGCAGAATGCCTATGCGGTGAATTTCAAGCTTACGGCGGGCGGCGGGGGATCGGCCGTGATGGAACAGTTCCTGGCCCTGCAGCGGATGCCGTCCTATCGCTATTGCTTTGTCGTGCTCACGTCGGCGGCCGGCCGCTACGAGTATCTTGACAAGAAGGATTCGATCCATTTCCACCGGTCCGCGCGTGAGGCCGACGTGGGGCCCAAGCTCTATGAGGTACTGACCATGCCGGCCGGGGCACCCGGTACTCCGAGTCGACGGCCGAACCTGCCGACCAACGCCTTGTATTGGACGAGCATCGCCTATCTGCTGTGGGACGACTTCGACCCGGGGCTGTGGGACGCCGAACAACGGCAGGCCCTGATCGATTGGCTGCACTGGGGCGGCCAGATCATCGTCAGCGGACCGGATGCCTTAGAGCAACTGAGCAACAGCTTTCTGGGGCCCTACCTGCCGGCCACGGTCGAAAAGGCGCGGAGTTTCGACGCCCACGACCTGGAGGAACTGAGTTACTGGGACTGGGAGCACGTGGGCAATCGCCTCAATCCGACCAGACCTTGGCCGGGGGCGGTACTGAAAAAAGACCCGCATGCCGAGTATGTTCCGTGGACGGGAGACTTGCTTGTTGAGCGGCAGGTTGGCCGAGGGCGGATCGTGGCCTCGGCCTTCCGCCTGACCGGACAAGAGTTGACTGGTTGGAAGGGCTTCGATTGCATGTTCAACGCCTGCCTGTTGCGGCGGCCGGCACGGGAGTACTGGCCGGTCAAGGAACCGGAAGAACCGGAAGAGCGGCGATTCCGTTGGGCCGAAAGCAGTGCTACTTCCAACTTGCAGCGGTTGGACGCCGCGCAAATGACCGCCGTACGGTATTTCGCCCGCGATACGGGCGTCAATTCCGATCAGTACGCGCCCGATATCAAGGCCGCGCGAGGAAGCTGTGAACTTGGGTGGCAATTATCCGCCGCCTTTTCGCACGATGCCCGCCAACGGCAATCCGATCAATGGTCCGGCCAGCGTCAACGAATCACTGCTCCTGGCGGACGAGGACGCCCCGATCCCTATGGACCGGGACGCGGCGCCAGGGCTGGGCGCCTGGAACGACTACAGCCCCGTGGCCAACGCGGCGCGTGCAGCGCTGAATAATGCGGCCGGCATCAGTGTTCCAGCCCCGAGCTTTATCGTCAAGGTGGTCGTCGGCTATTTGTGCCTGCTGGTGCCGGTCAACTGGCTCATTTTCCGGTCGTTGCGCCGCGTGGAGTGGGCCTGGATCGCAGCCCCGCTGATCGCCATCGGCTGCACGGTCGTGGTGATCGATCTGGCCCAACTGAACATCGGCTTTGCCCGATCGCGGAACGAGATTGCCGTGGTCGAGATGCAAGCGGGCTATCCGCGGGTCCACGTGGCGCGTTATACGGAGCTTTATACGTCGCTGGCCACGGGCTACGAGTTCCACCTCGATGATCCCGCCGCGCAGATCCTGCCGTTTTCCGGGTACGACTCCAAGTTGGCGGAGGAGAGGTCCAAAAACGAAAAGTCGCTGTTTGAGAGCCGCCGCGAGTTGCTCTGCCGGCGGGGCGACGATACGCAACTGACGGGGTTCAGCGTGGCGTCGAACGCCTCCGACTATATCCACAGCGAGAATATGGCCGACTTCGGCGGCACGGTCACGCTGCACGAGGACAGCGACCGGGTGTTGCGCGTGACCAACGGCACGCCGCACCCGCTGGCCGATTGCCAGGCCCTTCGCCGCACGCGGGACGGCAAGAAGGAACTGGCGCAGGTCGGCGCGCTTGAGCCCGGCGCGACCGAGCGCTTGGACTTCAAGCCGTACAATCAGCCAAGGAAAGCCCCCGAAGTCAACCCCGACGCAGCACCGAATCCGTTTCCTATTGAACCTGATCGTCCGCAAAAGGCCGGGGCCAAGAATCGTCCCCAAGGCGCCATCCCCACCGGCGAATTGAGCGGCGAGCAGATCAAGCAAGTGGCCCTCGACGAGTTGGAGTTGCGTCCGGACGAAACTTGTCTTCTGGCCCGAATCGTCGACGAAGTGCCGGGGCTGGCAGTCAGCCCTGGAAGGGGCGGCCAGACGCGACAGGCGGCGATTCTGGTCGCCCACCTCACTTCCGGCAGGCTCCCGGATCCGAAGGCCGACAAGAATCTGGCGACCGCCCCAAGTGTCCCGAATACCCAATTCACGATCCCCAAAGGCGAGAATGATGATCCTTTTCAATGAACCGTAGGTTGCCTGGTACCCTAAGCCCTAAGCCCTAAGCCCTAAGCCCCTTTCAACAATGATCGAACTCATTAACTTCACCAAGCGCTACAACGACCTTTTGGCCGTCGATCAATTGAACTTGAAGATCGAGGCGGGCGAGATGTTCGGCTTCATCGGCCCTAACGGCGCGGGCAAGAGCACGACGATCCGCTTCCTGGCCACGCTCTTGAAGGCCACCAGCGGCGAGGGGATCGTCAACGGCCATCGCGTGAGCAAGGATCCGCTGGCCGTGCGGCGGAGCGTGGGCTACATGCCCGACGGCTTCGGCGTCTATGACGGCATGAAGGTCTGGGAGTTCCTCGACTTCTTCGCCGTGGCCTATCAGCTTCCGCGTGCCCGGCGGCGGCAGGTCCTGGGCGACGTGATGGAGCTGCTGGACCTGACCGGCAAGCGCGACGCCTTCGTCAACGGGCTGTCGCGGGGCATGAAGCAGCGGCTCTGCCTGGCGAAGACGCTGGTCCACGACCCGCCGGTGCTGATCCTCGACGAGCCGACCAGCGGCTTGGACCCCCGTGCGCGGATCGAGGTCAAGGCCCTCTTCAAGGAACTGCGGCGGATGGGCAAGACGATCCTCATCTCGAGCCATATCCTCACGGAGCTGGCCGACTGCTGCAGTGCGATCGGCATCATCGAGCGGGGCAAGCTCCTAATGTCCGGCCCGATGGACGAGGTCTATCGCCGCATCCGCGGCAACCGCTCGGTGCGGATCCGCTTCCTCGAGAACATGGACGCAGGGCTGGCCATCGTCCGCAGCCTGCCCGAGACCCGCGACGTGCAGATCGAGGACCACCAGGTGACGGTGGAGTTGGCGGCCGACGACAGCCAGGTGGCCGGGCTGATGGAGAAGCTCGTGGCCGCGGGCGTGCGGATGAGCTCCTTCGCCGACAAGGAGCCGACGCTGGAGGACGTGTTTATGATGGTGACGAAAGGGGCGGTGGCGTGAGCGTGGCGAGTTCGGTGAGTTGTCGGCCAGTCCGAATGTCGATAGAATGAAAAGGGAAGTCGCGGAGCACACGATTTATATCGAAAGGAAACTTGGTATGAGTGCGACCTTTCAGAAAGACGATCGGGATAAGGCGGTATTACGGCAACTGATGGGAGAAATCGACGCAACGTACCCTCCTGGCTGGTACGTGGCGATCGGAGAAAACCGCGTGATTGCCGCTTCCGCTGACTTTGATGATTTGCTTGGCGAGTTGCATGCCCAGGGCAGAGATCCGCGTCACACCCTGGTCGTCGAAGCCGGAGTAAAACGTCCCGAATATGTCACAATTTTCATCTGACGTGAACTCATGCCGCGTCCGTTCGTTCAAAGGAATTCGTATAAGGGCAGTGAACCGCGCTGCTGGGTGCGTCTTCGGTTTGCCGCGCTGGACGGTTCGCTGCATGAACGAGAATTGCTTGCCGACACCGGTAGCCCGTGTGCCGTGATTCTCGGCTTATCGGACCTCGTGGAATTGCGGCAAACCGAGTCATCGGAACTGCATACCAACTTTGGGACGTTGGCGGGAGGGTGGTTGGCGCTAGCCATGCCGGAGTTTGGCCTCGTAAGGCGCGTGCCCGGTTTTGGCAGCGACCAAGTGCTGCAGGCGGTCCAGTCGGATTGTCCGAATTTCGCAGGTCTGGTCGGTTTGCCTCTGCTGCGGATGCTCGAATACGGAGGAGATGATGCCGAATTTTGGATCCGCGAGCGGGAACCACCCACATTGTAGCATGTGAGAGGAGATTGCGCCGATGTATTTGATAGAAAATCCGGTTCTGCAGCGCGAGCTCCTGGTCAACCTCCGCATGACGCGGGCCTTCGTCCTGCTGCTGGTCTACATCGCCCTGTTGGGCGTGGTGGTTTACGTGGCCTGGCCGAACCAGGTGCGATTAGATCCGGGCCACTCGGAGGAAGCGACGCGGCTGGTCGATCTCTTCTTCCTGGGTCAATATGCCCTGCTGTCGCTGATGGTGCCCAGTTTCGCCGCGGGCACGATCACGGGCGAAAAGGAACGGCAGACCTACGAGATGCTGCTGGCCAGCCCGATGCGGCCCGCGGCCATGGTGCTGGGCAAGCTGCTGGCGGCGCTGTGCCACCTGGCGGTGCTGGTCTTCTGTTCGCTGCCGATCGTCATGCTTTGCCTGCCGCTGGGGGGCGTGTCGCCCTATGAAGTGCTGGCGACCTACGGCGGCATGGCGGCCTCCGTGACGCTCTTCGGCATGATCTGCGTGGCGGCCAGCAGTTACTTCACCCGCACCATCGCGGCCCTCGTGGTATCCTACCTGGTGATCCTGCCGATGACGCTGGTGGGAATCCTGTTCTACTTGGCGAGTTCGGGTTACGAGCGCCTGGTGATGATCGGCGGCGTGCTGCCCATCGGTTGCCTGGCGGCCTCCGTGGCCTTGCTGAGGGCGACCAGTCGCCGGCTCTTGCATCCGCCCGACGTGGGCGCCGAGGCCAAGGACGTGGTCGATCCCGACTTCGAGCAGAAGATGGCGGTGGGGATGATCATCCGCAGCGACCAGTTCCCGGACAAGCTCTTCGCCCCGGCGAAGCGCAGCGACCTGATGGCCGACGGGGTCAACCCGATCTTCGACAAGGAGATGCGGAGCGAGCTGTTCGGCCAGGGCACGCTCATGCTGCGGCTCGTGATCCAGTTGAGCATGTTGCTGGCCCTGCCGCTGATGGCCCTGTGCCTGTATATCTGGCCCACCTACGCCCCCTGGTACACCTCCTACATCGTGCTCTTCAACGTGCTGGTAGGGCCGGTCTTTTCCGCTGGCAGCGTGACCAGCGAGCGCGAGCGGCAGACGCTGGAGTTGCTCTTGACGACGACCGTTTCGCCCTGGCACATCCTCACCGGCAAGCTGATTTCAGGGCTGAGAGTCTCCTGCGTGCTGACGGCCTTCATCATCTGGCCGCTGCTCTTGGCCTGGCTCCTGCCGCCGTGGACCTACTGGTTCGACAGCCTGACGATCATTTGCTACCTGGCGATCATCGTCCTGACGTCGCTGACGACGACCACGCTGGCCATGTTCTGTTCGGTGATTTTTTCGCGCACGAGCGTGAGCCTGATGACGACCTATCTCATTCTCCTGCTGCTGTACGCGGCGCCCGTGGCGGCCTGGATCTTTGCGCAGGAGTTTTCGCCGTCGATGCGCGCGGCGCTCGTCTCGGGCCGGATTGCCACCGGCTGGGACAGCCCTTTCACCTGGCTCCAATGGTCCACGTCCACCAGTCCCATGGCTGCCGCCTTCAGTCTGCCCTTGACGCTGGGTGACGTCAAGGATCAGGCCCCCGGCGCCGGTTTCTGGTGGCAGCACGCCGCTTCGGCGTTCATCGCGTTCTACGTCTTGCTCGACGCCTTCTTGCTGGGAACGATGCTTTGGCTGTTCCACCGCCGGTGGCGGGTGTGGTCGTGACGGTTCTTCCGGGTCTAGGCGCGGTAGTAGGGCCTAGTATTGCAGACAAAATCGAGTATATTAGACGGCCAATACAGGCGAAATTCACCTCCTGGGCAGGTTGTCATGACGGCAGAAGCGGCCATTTTGGAAGAACTGGGCGAGGCGCCGGCGTTCTGGACGCGGCGGCACCTCTTGGGACTGGAAGACCTCTCGGCCGAGGAAATTACGCTGATCCTCGACAAGGCGGCGATTTTCCGCCGCGTCCTCGCCGGTGAGAATGGACACGCGGGCCGAAAGGTCGTCGCCTTGGCCGGCAAAACATGCTGCAATCTTTTTTTCGAGAATTCCACCCGCACGAAGAACAGTTTCGCCTTGGCGGCACGCCGGCTGGGGGCCGACACGCTCGATTTCTCGGCCTCCAGCAGCAGTCTTTCCAAGGGCGAGACCTTTATCGACACGGCCAAGAACATCGAGGCCATGGGCGTCGACGTGATGATCGTGCGGCACCAGACGCCCGGCAGCCCTCACTTGCTCTCGCAGAATCTCAAGTGCTCGGTGATTAACGCCGGCGACGGGGCCCACGAGCATCCCACGCAAGGGCTATTGGACATCATGACCATCCGCCAGCGGCGGGGCAGCCTGCAGGGGCTGACGGTGGCCCTGGTGGGCGACATCCTCTTCAGCCGCACGGCCCGCTCGAACATCTGGGGCCTGAAGAAGCTGGGCGCCCACGTCATCGTCTGCGGGCCCTCGACGCTCGTTTCGCCCCGCTGGGCCGAGTTGGGAGTGGAATACTGCTATAGCCTCGACGACATCCTGCCGCGGGTCGACGTGCTCAACCTCCTGCGGATCCAGTTCGAACGGCAGGCGACGCGGCCTTTCCCCTCGGTCCGCGAGTATGCCCACCTGTATACGATGGACGGCGAGCGGCTTTCGCGCACCAAGCCGGACGTGCTGATCCTGGCCCCCGGACCGATCAATCGCGGCGTGGAGGTCACGCCCGACGTGGCCGACGGCCCGCAATCGGCGATTCTCGACCAGGTGACCAACGGTGTCGCGGTGAGAATGGCAGTGCTGTGGCTGCTGTGTCGTGACAAATGAAAGGAATGAAGAAATCCGAAATCCGAATATCGAAATCCGAAACAGAATTCGAATACAAAATATGACAAAGAGGTTCAAATGGTTTATGGTCATTGGAATTTTCTGATTTGAAATTGTTTGTTTCGGATTTCGATATTCGGATTTCGGATTTTGTTCGTAAGGTTCGCTCATGAAAAAGCTCCTGATTACTAACGGCCGCGTCATCGATCCCAGCCAGAACATGGACCGCGTGACCAACCTGCTGGTGGTCGACGGCCGGATTGCCGCTTATGACGCCCAGCCGGACGGCACAGAAGAAGTCATCGATGCCGCGGGGCGGATCGTGGCGCCAGGGCTGATCGATATCCACGTCCATCTCCGCGAACCGGGGTTCGAGGATGCCGAGACGATCGACACCGGCACCGCCGCGGCCGTCAACGGCGGGTTCACTTCCGTGGCCTGCATGCCCAACACCGATCCGCCCATCGACACCCAGGGCACGGTCGAATTGATCCGCCAGACGGCTGCCTCCAAGGGGCACTGCAACGTCTTCGTGGTGGCCTGCGTGAGCCAGAACCGCGAGGGCAAGCAACTGGCGGAGATCGGCCAGTTGGTCGAGGCCGGCGCGGTCGGCTTCAGCGACGATGGGGCCCCGGTCTACGACGCCGAACTCATGCGGCGGGCCTTCGAATACTGCAAGATGTTCGACAAGCCGGTGATGAACCACGCCGAGGTCCGCGAGTTGAGCCAGAAGGGCGTGATGCACGAAGGGCTGGTCTCGCTGGTGCTGGGGCTGCCGGCCATCCCCGCCGCGGCCGAAGACGTGATGATCGCCCGCGACATCTCCCTGGCCGAGGCCACCGGCGGACGCCTGCACGTGATGCACGTCTCGACGGTCAACGGCGTGGAGGCCCTGCGGCGGGCCAAGCAGCGGAACGTCCGCGTCACGGCCGAAGTCACGCCGCACCACTTCACGCTCACCGACGAGTGCCTGCGGTCGTTCGATTCCAACTACAAGATGAACCCGCCCTTGCGCGGCGCGGAGCACGTCGAGACGATCATTGCCGGGCTGAAGGACGGCACGATCGACTGCATCGCCTGCGACCACGCCCCGCACGCCAAGGAGAAGAAGATGCAGGAGCTCGACCAGGCCCCCTTCGGCATCGTGGGCCTGGAAACTTCGCTGGGGCTGGTGGTCACGCGGCTGATTGCCCCCGGCCATCTCGACTGGCCCACCGCCCTGGCCAAGATGACGATCAATCCCGCGCGGATCTGAAGCTCGACAAGGGAACGCTTCGCATCGGGGCCGACGCCGACATCACGGTCATCGATCCCGACGTCCGCTGGCGGGTCGATCCCGCCAAGCTCCGCTCCAAGAGCACCAACACGCCCTTTGCCGGTTGGGAATTGCAGGGCAGGGCGGAGGTCGTGGTGGTGGGAGGCAAGGTAAGAATTGAACCGGCGTGCTCTACCTCATTGACGGCTACAATCTGTTGAACGTGGCCGGTGTTCCGGTGCCGGTCCGGGGACGGGCGAATCTGGAGAAGGCCCGGCTGGCGCTGTTGAACTTCCTGGCCGAATCGCTCGCTCCGGACGCCGTGCCGGAAACGGTCGTGGTCTTCGATGCCCATGATCCGCCGCCCGGGTTGCCGCGGGAAATGCGTCACAAGGGATTGCTCGTCCGCTTCGCCCCCCGCGACGAAGATGCCGATACGCTCATCGAAGAGCTCATCCGGGAGGACAATTCGCCGCGGCGGCTGACGGTCGTCTCCAGCGATCATCGCATTCAGCGGGCGGCCAAACGGCGACGTGCCCGTGCGGTCGATAGCGACGTCTGGTATGCCGAGGTCCTTCGCGCCCGGCAGCAGCGCCAGCAGGAAGCGGCCGAGGGACCCGAACGGCCCAGCGTTCCGCTCTTGGAGGAAGACGTGCGGTACTGGCTGCGGGAGTTCGAGAAAGGTGAAAAAGGCGAGTGAGCGAGCCGCGGCAAGCGTAGGGTGGGACAAGCGAGCTTGCGAGCGCCGGCCCACCATTGCTCGTGCCATGTTCGCTTGTGGTGGGCCTACGGTTCATCACGGCGGAGCGTGATGAGTACGTCAGCGCAATCCCTTGTCACGCAAGATTGCGTCGATCCAGCGGGCATCCGACTCGCCCAGTCGCGGAACCGGTTCGAGGCGGTAGTCCAGGCGGGGGCCGTCGCGGTAGCAATCGTCGATAAGTTCCTGGAGTCGCAGGACGGCATCTTCATCCGACGGCCGCAGCGGCACGCGAATGTTCGGCAACGGCTGCCGCAGCGGCATGGCATAGATGTCCGCAACATTCCATTGCGTCGCCCGCCGGACGCAAGCAATGTACGCCGAGCGGCATGCTGCCGGCAAGCGTTCTTCCGGCAGGGCGAGCACGTAATTGCCGGCGCGAATCAGGTCGATTTCGACGAGGTTGACACGGGCGTCTAAAAACTCGCGCTGCTTGCGAATGTAGTTCAATTGCGCTTGCGAGCCGACTTTGTTGCCAGGGCTAAGGAACTCAATAGCAGTGACCACGCGCCCGCCGTTGCCGGCCTCGACGATCTCGATGTGCCGCCATGTTTGCGGTTCGTCTTGCACCGTCACTCGGTACGGTTCAGCCACAACGGCGGATTCCGTTGCTACCCCGGCTCCCCCCATCGTTTCCGGTTGTTCCGAGATCCTAACATCGGGATACACGGTTCGACCCGACTCATCTTCCTCAATTACGGCTACGGATTCTTCGACAGTCGCTCGCAGGCTGCTTGGAAGTTGGGCATTAAGCTGGTTCTTAGCATAGACGATGAGCGTGGTGTGGATGTCCCCCAATGTGCCTCGAGATACGGATCCATGCCGGGAAAAGGGCTTTTCATCTGCAAATCCTCACACAAATTCGCCATAGTTTATCTTAGTTTGCTACGGAGATGCGGGAAAGATCCTTCAATACGGCGTGAAATTGAAAATCCACGCCAGCACCAGCCCGATGCCCGCCAAAACAACCGGCGCCAAGACCATAACCACCAGCAACTCGATCGGCATCCGCCGCGGCGGCTCGACGATCAGGCTCATGCTGACTTCGCTGTCTGACGTCCCTTCAAGGCCCGCGGGCAGGTCGGGCAAGGTGTCACGCAAGAGCGATTCGGTGTTCAGCGGCTGAGAGTCGCCTGGCGAAGGGCTGTCCCACTGCCATCCCGTGACGGGCTGGCCGACGACCGGCGGAGGAACGACCGGGATCAAGAACCGCTGGTCGTCGGGCGGAACCGAAGGCGGCAGCGGCAGCGGCGGCGCGGGCGGGCCCAACGGCTCCATCGGCGTGATCGCCAGGGCCGACGCCGCGACCGGCTTGTCCGTCATCGGCAGCGACGGCGGGCCGCCGGGCGCCATGGACCCAGGGTCGTGGTCGGCCGATGCCTGCCGCTGATTCTGGAACTCTTTCGCCCACGGCGCCAGCGCTCGATCACCGCCAGCGCGGAGGGCACCCGCTGGGCCGGTTCCTTGGCCATCATGTCGGCCACAATATCCACGAACGGATCGCTCAGTTGGTGATTCAACCGCCGTGGATCAAGAGGCTTCAAGTTGCAGTGGGCGTTGGCCTTGTCCCTCGTCGTGCCGCCGGGGAAGGGCACCTTGCCCGTCACCGCGTAGTACAGCGTGCAGCCCAGCGAGTAGATGTCCCAGGCCGGCACGGGATTCCAAGGGGCCATGGATATGGTCGGGCGAGAGGTAATCGGCCGTGCCCACGATCTTGCCGTAGCGGGGGTCGTCGTCGACGTTGGAAGAGTACATGGGGCCGGCCAAACCGAGGTCCGAGAGCTTGGCGTCGCCTTCCGGCGTGACCAGCACGTTGCCCGGCTTCACGTCGCGATGCACGATGCCCTGCTGGTGGGCCTGCTGCAGTCCCTCGGCGACCTGCGAGATGATGTTGGCCGCGGCCGCCATGCTCAAAGGGCCGTGGCGGCGGACCAGTTTCCGCAGATCGCTGCCCGGCACGTATTCCGTGACCAGGAAATTCACGTTGCCGTCCTTGCCGGCATCGACGGCCCTGACCAGTTTCGGATGACTCAGGCTGCCAAGGGCCTGGATTTCGCGGGTAAAATTGGCGATCGCCTCGGGCGTCGAGCGATCGCGGGGCAGGACCTTGATGGCCACAACCCGCTTCAGGATGGGGTCCTCGGCCTTGAAAACGTGGCCCATCCCGCCCTGGCCGATCGAGTCGATGATGCGGTAGGAGCCGAGCGTGAACTTGACCTTGCCCTGCAGCAATTGCTTGGCCTGCCATTCGTTCAAAAGCCCCAGTTCGACAACCTTTTCGGCAATTGCCTGGTCGGTGAGCGCGCCGGTGAGGGCGGCCGGCGGTTGGCCGGCGCTTGCGCTGCGCAAGGCCAGACGGGCCGCGTCGAGTTGCTGTGCGGAGAGCAACCCGCTGGTCAGGGCGCATTTCTCGAAATTCAAGCGACGGCTATCGTTCACCAGGATTTGGCGGCAAAGTAAGGGATTTCACAGTATAACACTTAGGCTACCCCGCGGCGGCCAATGTCGCAAGCCGTGGGAAGCGGAAGGATGAGGACGAGGGACGAAGAGGTGGCGCGAAACCTGAATTTAATCATCCTTCATCCAACTCGGCCTTCATCCTTTTTCTGGAACCCCCTAGGCCACGACTTGGGCAGCGGCGCTTCGAAGACCAGGGCATCGCCGCGGACCGGATGCGTGACCACCAAGCGCCGGGCGTGCAGCGCGATCCCGATTGAGAATTTCAACTCGCTGCCGTATTTGCGGTCGCCCACAACCGGGTGTCCATGATGGGCCATTTGCAGGCGGATCTGGTGCTTGCGCCCCGTTTCCAAGGCGACTTCCACGAGCGATATCCGGCCGTCGCTGGAAAGCAGACGATAGGAAAGTCTCGCCTCTTTCGCCCCCGTACGGGTGCGACCCGCTGTACCGGGTAGCCCGACCACGTGCATGCGGCGGTGCCGTTCGTCCTGGATGAGCCAGTCGGTGTAACTGCCGCTCGACGGCTGTGGGGTCCCTTCCACGAGTGTCCAGTACGTTTTCGGCGGCATGGGTGCGAAATTGTCCGGTCATCCGCGCCGCGGCCTTGGACGTGCGGGCCAGAAGGACCACGCCCGTCACCGGGGCGTCCAACCGGCTCATCACGCCCAGGTAGACGTTGCCCGGCTTTTGATACTTCTGTTTGATGTAGTCCTTGGCCAGGGTCAACAGGGTCGGCGCCGGGCCAGGCGTGCCCATGGTCGGCAGTCCCGCAGGCTTGTTCAGCACCAGCAGGTGGTTGTCTTCGTACAGGACCTCAAGGGCAGGGAGGGCATTCAAGATTGGTCGAGTGGATCGTTCGGCGCCTGGGGGTGATCGGGATGCATTCCGCGCTCAATCATCGCCATCCGTTCGCGGTGGCGGATCAAGGTCTTGGTGAGACCCACGATTCCACCCACTAAGATGGCGATGATCGGTATTGCAAAAATAAGAATGTCGGGTCGTGCGAAATACGATGGCCACTCCGAGTCGGCCAGTAAAGCAAGACTTTGATTCATGGGAAAACTCCTCCTGCGGCGATGGCTTTGGATTCAACCTTATTCTAAATGCATTCGCCGCTGGCCACCAGATATTGGGGAAATCGTCTTAGCTCTCATGGCGGTAAACTGGCCAGAAAACTGGCCACATTCGGCCACGAAAGTGGCCAATTCCGGCCAAATCCGGCCAAATCCGGCCAAATCCGGCCACGATTCCCATGTGACCACCCATCAATAACTATCAACCGATTGGAGGGGTCAACAAAAACCTCACGCGATTTCCGTTTCTTTGGCAGTTCGACCGAGAGCGCGGAACGCTAATTACGACTAATCATCACTAATTTCTGTCATTAGTGATAATTAGCGGCAATTAGTGTTCCGCGCTCCGTCCC
The DNA here is from genome assembly GCA_963824275.1 of uncultured Planctomycetia bacterium. Taxonomy (GTDB): domain Bacteria; phylum Planctomycetota; class Planctomycetia; order Pirellulales; family Thermoguttaceae; genus JANXQG01. Next base: position 492,011 of record CAWGOT010000001.1, read on the forward strand.
GCCCTGGGTTCGCTACACCAAGGGCGGGTTTCTTTTCACTAAATTGAGGGCCTTGAAATGGGAAAATTGTCTTCTGATCCGGACGAGAATCGCGTCCTAATGCCTTTGCTGGCAACCATTTAGAAAACTTCTCGCGTTTTTCTGTCGAAATTCTGGACCCGCACGCCGGCCAGTCTGCTGGAACGACTCAAGCACGTCGAGAACCAGGATGCGGATTCTCAACCGGTTCGCGCAATGCACCATAAATCCGTGCTTCACCCACCCTACGATGAGCCGGCAAAATTGCCGCCCTCGGAGACGATCCGCATCGGCCGGCAAATTGCCGCAGGGCTGGCCGCCGCCCACGCCCGCAACGTCGTCCATCGCGACATCACGCCCGACAATATCTGGAACGCGAGGGCGACCGCGTGAAGATCCTCGATTTCGGCCTGGCCCACATGGCCGACACCCTCCCCGCTTGACGCAAAGCGGGGCCGTTGCCGGCACCCCGGCCTATATGGCGCCGGAGCAGATCGCCAATGAATCGGTCGATCCGAGGGCCGACCTCTTCAGCCTGGGCTGCGTGTTGTACGAGACGTGTACGGGCCGCAGGGCATTTTCCGGTTCAAGCGTCGCGGCCACGCTGATCGCGGTCACCCAGCAGAAACCGCCCTCGCCGCGGCAGGTCGATCGCGACGTGCCCAAGCCGCTCTCGGACCTGGTGATGAAGCTCCTCGAAAAGGATCCCCGCCGCCGCTGCCAGACGGCCGACGAAGTCCTGGCCGCGCTGCCGGAATGTCTTGCTTCCCCGCAACGGGCGTCCGGCGGATGGAAACGCGGTTTGACCGTCGCGATCGGCCTGGCTGCCACCTTCGTCTTGGCCGTCGCGGCCACGCTGATCTCGATCAAGACCGAGGCGGGAACGCTGGTCCTGGAGGTCAATCAGCCCAAGGTGGGCGTGACGATCGACGGACAGAAAATCGTGATCCACACGCCGCGCAATCGGGTCGAGGTCCGTGTCGGCAAGCATGAACTGGACCCGCGGGCCGGCCTGCTCGTGACGCTCGGCGGCGAACAAGACCGCCTGATCTTGCGGCGGGTCAAGCTCGTGGACGAACTGGAGAAATCGGGCGCGGATTACCTGGTCGTCCTTTCCCAGCCGCCACCGGCCACGGTCGGCGCCTCGTTCTCTTACAGGCTCGACATCCACGCGAAAAAGGGCGGCGTGCAGGTCACCCTCGATTCCGGCCCTGACGAGCTAAGCGTGACGCCCGAAGGGCAAGTGAGCTGGAGCGTCCCGGCGAACTTCGAGGCCCCGGAAGTCAACGTCGTCGTCACGCTCCGCGACGCATCGGGGCAGGAGGTCTTTCACACGTTCACGGTGCGGGTGAGCGGCAGCGTTGGAAAGAGCAAAAAATCACCGTAAGGATCATCGAGGAGATAAGACATGAAGATTTCGATTTGGAAAAGCGGCGTCTATGGGTTCTTGCTGCTTGCGTTCACCATCGGCTGCGACAAGCGCGGGGACGTTCTCCCCAACGAGGGCTGGGACGGTTCCCGCCACGCGGCGCCGGACCGGTCGCGGCCCGAGCGCGATGCGTCCCGCATGGATTCGGATGAGGACGAGTCGACGACCGTCGGACGACGTGACTGTAGCGAATCGTGGGACGACGACCGCGCAACGCCCGACAATGCCTCGCCCAGCCGCACCGAGGACGCGGACGATGTCCGGCACGTCTCCGGCGACTCGATGCCCAGCCGCACGGAAAAGTGGACGCCAGATGCCCAGTGACTCGATGCCCAGCCGCACGGAAAAATGGGGTGACGAACGGCAGATGCCCAGCGACTCCATCCCCGGCCGCACGGAAAAATGGGGCGACGAACGCCGGATGCCCAGCGATTCCATGCCCAGCCGCAACGAGAAGTGGGGCGACGAACGGCAGATGCCCAGCGATTCCATGCCCAGCCGCAACGAGAAACGAGATGACGACCGGCGGAAGCCGAGCGATTCGACACAAAGCCGGCCGGCACGCGACACATCGGACCCGGACGAATGAGAAATGCCTGGGCAAGGGCTTAGTTTCACTGGCCAAAAAGCCGAAATTCTGTTATGATTAGGGCGTCAAGGAATAGGCTCAAGCGAGCCGACTTCTGAAGAGAATCGAGTATCCCCCTCCTTTGGCAATAGCGCGAGGAGACGCTTCCCGTGCCGTGCTTGGACGACAATTTTCGCAATCTAATGTACCGGGTACGGGCCGGCTCCGAAGAGGCCGCCCGAGAACTGGTTGCGCAGTATGGTGATACGATTCGCCAGGCGGTTCGCGAGTCGCTGCACGTGACGCTGCGGCCACGGTTCGATTCGCTCGATTTCGTGCAAATTGTCTGGAAGTCGTTCTTCAGTTCGCCAGACGACCTGAGCCGCTTCGACTCTCCGGACGAGTTGGTGGCCTTCCTGGTCGCGGCCGCCCGCAACAAAGTGCGGATTGAGGCCCGCCGCTTGATGGCCGACCGGACCGTTCTCCGCCGTGTGCTTACTGATGACAATGGCCATCCGCGGGACCTAAAGAAAATAGCGGATCGGCAGCCGGAGCCGATGGAAGTGGCCATCGCCCGCGAACAGTTGGAATGCATCGTCCAAGCACAGCCGGTCCGTTTTCGCCCACTCGTTCGGATGCGTCTGCAAGGGCATACCTATGAGGAGATTGGCGCGGCGTTCCGTCTCGACAAGGGGATCGTGCGCCGCGTCTTGCATCGCCTGCTCGGCCAAGCCCTGGCAGGCCGGGAGTTGCACGCGGCCCCGACGGCGCCGGATTCGGCGGCCTGTGCCACCGACCTGGCGAAATCTCCCTAGGACGAGCTTCCCAGGAGGCGCATTGACACCATGAGACACGAACCCCTCCCAACTCCTAACCAGAGGCCCGCCGACACCAGCCGCATCGCCGGGCCCAGTTGCACGGCCGACACGATCAGGAACCTCTGGCGAGCGGGCGAACCGCCCGATCTGGCCGCCCTGCTCCAGCAGCAGCCGGAGCTCAATGATCATCCGTCCCTGATTGTTCCTCTGGCACACGAGGAGTACGTGAAGCGATTGCGGGCCGGCGAGCAACTCGATGCGGCCGAATTCGCCCGGCGTTTCGCCCCCGCGTTGGAACAGAAAATCTTCACGAAGTGCATGGTCGACAGTATTCTTGTCGGCAATCAGGAGGCCGCGGTGCCGCAAGACGTCGTCGTCTGGCCCGAGCCCAAGACCCACTTTCTGGGCTTCAACCTGATTCGCGAGATCGGCCGCGGGGCCTTCGGCCGGGTCTTCGAGGCGACCGAGCAGGCCCTGGGCGGGCGACCGGTCGTGCTCAAGGTGGTCGTGCAGGGCTGGCAGGAAGCCGAAAAACTCGCGCGGCTGCGGCATCCGAACATCGTGCCCGTGCATTCCGTTTGCCAAGAGGACATGACCGGCCTGGCCGCGATTTGCATGCCCTACCTGGGACAGGCAACTCTCTCCGTCGTACGCGACGCGCTCTTTGCCCACGGCCGGGTTCCCCTCCAGGCCCGCGCGATCTGGGAGGCGATTCAGGCCGCCAATGCCGATCACGAAGCGACGGAGCCGGTCGCACCGCCTCGTATCCTGCTGGCCGGATCGTACGTGGAGGGCGTGATCTATCTGGCCGCGGAGATGGCCGAAGGGTTGGCCCACGCCCACGACTGCGGCCTCTGCCACCGCGACCTGAAACCGTCCAATATTCTGCTCTCGCCCTCCGCTCGCCCGCTGTTGTTGGATTTCGACCTGGCTGTCGACGAGCAGCGGCCGGTGGCGGTCGGAGGCACACTTCCCTACATGGCGCCGGAGGAGTTGAACCGTCTCGGTGGCGAGCCGGCAGGCATCCGCTCGCGGCCCTACGATCCGTCGAGCGATGTCTTCTCCCTGGGCGTGGTGGTCTATGAGCTGCTCACCGGAACGCTGCCCTTTGGTCCCGTGTTCCACGATGATTCGGTGCGGGAATCGGTGTGCGCCTTGCAACCGCGGCAAGCGCAAGGTCCCCCTCCCATCCGCCGGCGAAATCCGCAGGTTGACCCGAGGCTGGCCGGCTTGATCGAAAGTTGCCTGGCGCTGAAAGCGGAAGATCGTCCGAAGGGGGCCGCGGAACTGGCTGCCGCCTTGCGCCGCGAGTTGTCTTTCCCGTGGCGGCTGCGGCGTTGGACGGCGACGCACCGCTGGCGCGTGGCGACCGCCGCCGCCCTCTTGGCGGCCTCGCTATTGGCCGGAACCGTCGCCCTGGCGCTCCGTCCGCCCTACGCTGTCCGCCAGTTCCGTAGCGGCCTGGAGTACCTCGAACAGGGCCGGGATGATCTGGCAATCCAATGCCTGAGCGCCTCCTTGGAAGCCGATCCGGCCCGGCCCGAGACCTTGCTGGCCCGGGCGAGGGCGTACGAGCATCAGGGCGATTACTGGACGGCCTTTCACGACTATAGTGCGGCCGCAGAACTCGCCCCCAGTCCCTCGGTCGACGCCCACATGGGCTACTGCATGGGCCGGCTTGGGGACCACGAGGTAGCCTGCGCCCGCTATCTCAGTGCAGTGAAGGCAGGCTGCGATTCACCGGCAGTGCTCAACGATCTTGCCAGTAGTCTGATCTGCCTCTGCAAATTTGACGACGCGGAAGGCTATCTGCGACGCGCCATCGAGCGCGACGACCGCCTGCAACCTGCGTATTACAACCTGGCCACCGTTCTTTTCCAGCGTGCGTTGAAAAACGGGCAGCAGCCGCCACCGGAGGCCCTGGCCGCCGCGACCCGAGCCGCCGACCTCGGCCCGCAATCGGGCGAGCTTTGCTACGACATTGCCGATATGCAAATGCTTGCGGCCCAGGGCGATCCGGCCATGGTGCGGTCGGCACTGGAGAATGTCCGAAAGGCAATCGCGCTGGGGATAGACCCCGACCGTTTTCGATCGGATCCGATCTTTCAGGACTTGCGAGAGGATCCCCGCTTTCAGAAGGCCCTGTCCGAGCCAAGGACCGCGGTAACCGCGGTCAAGCCCGAGTGTCTTGTCGCTCCCTAAATCGTCGCGGCGCCGCCCGGCCAATCGATACTAGCCCGAAGCGCAAGCGAGGAAACGACTTAGCGACCTCTCTAACGATTCGGGTCGGTATTCACGCTTGGCCCCGCGTGGCACAAAAAGGCCACTTCTGGGTGGTGATTCGCCGGTTTTTAAGCATATCTCTTTAGTGCGATACTCTGCGCAGTTTTTTGGAGCCTCGATTGCGCTCCAAATTACTCAAAAAACTTTTGTCACATAATACGCATACAACATATAAGCGTATCTATAACATCAATAGAACTGTAATTTACCACCTTTGGATGCGACAAAAACGTCAAAATCAAGAAAATCGCGCGATTTTGCCCAAAACAGCGCCACTTTTTTGCCTCGAAATGCAATTTATATATGTAGGCCGTTTGTTCCTTCTTAACTCGCCGGGCCTCGGCCGCTAGTTCTTTGGCGGATCGGCCTATCCCCCGCTCGGCGGAATTTTTCAGGAGTTTGTCTCATGCCGCGCACAGACCGCCTATCGTCGCCCTCTTTCCACCCGCACCCTCCGAGTCGAGACCCTCGAACGTCGATGCATGCTCTCGCACCCGGCCGCACCCGCCGTCAAGGACCCCGTCCTGCCGAAGGTCAGCCCGCAGCCGGCCCATGTCGATCCACCCAAGTCCACCTGTCCGCTGAAGTGCTCCTCCGATGCCACAGGCCCCGTGATCTCCGGATTTTCGATCCTGGTGAGGAACGGCGCCTTGGTGCTCGAGGGGAAGGTGACGGACAAGGACGCCCCGGTCAAGGGTCTGACGGTGGTCTTCGGCGGGAGCTTGGCCAAATATAACCTCTCCACGCAGGTCGCCGCCGACGGCACGTTCACCGAATGCTTCCTGATCCCCAAAGGCGGCATCGGAGGCATCGCCACGGCCCAGACGCATGACGGCAGCGGCCTGGCATCCAACCTGGCCATGCAGCTAGTCCTGGGCTAGGCGTAGTCCTGCAGGGCTCGGCCGGCATGGCGAGCGCGATAGCCAATTCGCGCCGCCATGCCGGCTTTCATCCAAAACCTGGAACGCGGGCACCCGCTTGCGGGTCGCGGCGTTCCGTGCTGTGGAACGGCATGGAGTCCGTTCCTTACAGTTTGCCGTCGTCCGAGTTCCGTAGGATGGGCTTTAGCCCGTCCCCTTAATCCACGTCCCACGAGAGTCCTAACCATGACCAACCAAACCATCCTGACCCAACCCTTCGTGGAGCCTTCGTTCCACGCCGACTGCCTCGAATCGGAACCGCCGGCCCGTGAAGCCGGCATCGCCTTATGCCTCTGCGGCGGCGGCTATCGGGCGATGCTCTTTCACGTCGGCGTCTTGTGGCGGCTCAACGAATTGAAGCTGCTTTCGCAGTTGGGGCAAATTTCAAGTGTTTCCACCGGATCGATCACGGCCGCAACGCTGGGCGTGAACTGGCGCCTCCTGAACCCCGATCCCGCGGAACCGGACCGCTTCGACGCGGCCAGCTTCAATTTCGCCGTGGTCCAGCCGATCCGCCAACTGGCGGGCCACACCGTCGATATTGGCGCCGTTGAATGGGGGAAGCTTTCGCCCTTGCAATCGATCGGCAACGAGGTTGCAGCTCGCTATCGCTACCATCTTTTCGGCAACAAGACGCTGCAGGACTTGCCCGATGCGCCGCGGCTGGTGATCGTTGCGACGGACATCGATACGGGGATCCTGTGGCGATTTTCGAAGCACGACATGGCCGGCAGCCTGCTGGGCATGATCCTGCGCGTGAGGTTCCCTTGGCGGTTGCCGTGGCCGCTTCCGCGGCCTTCCCGCCTTTTTTATCGGCGATCTTGATGCCGCTCGATCCGGCCGCTTTCGACCCGTCGCTCGGCGCGGCGTACGGCGATCCGCAGTTCCGCCGCGAGGCGCTGCTCACCGACGGCGGCCTCTGCGACCACATGGCGCTGGAGACTGCCTGGAATCGTTTCGACACGATTCTCATCAGCGACGGAGGGCGGGATACGAACATGGCCGCTGAGCCGAAGCCGCCCACGGACTGGGCCAGGCATTCCGCGCGCCTGATCGAGCTGCTTTACCGGCAGATTTCCGACCTCAGGAACTGGCAGGTGGCGGGGGCCTTCCAGTCCAAGGTGCGGCGGGGCGGGCTGTGCGCGGTTCAGACCGCGATCGGCGATTACGGGCTCAGCGACGCGCTGGAGTGTCCTGCCGAGCGGACGGCGGAGCTGGCCGCCACGCCTACGAGCCTCAGTTCGCTGTCCGACGATTTGCAAGAGCGTCTGATCAACTGGGGCTATGCGGCATGCGACGCGGCCCTGCGCCGCCATTACTGCCCTGCCGCGCCGCCCCCCGCCGACTTCCCGTATCCACGATCCGGGGTGTAGCGGGGAGCAGGGAGCGGGGAGCGGGGAGCAGGGAGCGGGGAGCAGGGAGCGGGGAGCAGGGAGCGGGGAGCAGGGAGCGGGGAGCAGGGAGCGGGGAGCAGGGAGCGGCAGGGTGGCATGCCTTCACGCCGGGCACCACGTACTCGTGGTCGGCGGGTAGGCATGTTGGGAGAAAGGGGCGTGAGAACAGTGCTTGGGAATCGGCATCGTATTTGAACTGAAAACTCAGTACTCCGTACTCCGTACTCAGCACTCCGTACTTCGTACGCAGTACTCAGTACTCAGCAGACCCGTATGAGGGCAATTATTCAGGAGATGGAATCATGAAACAACCTTTAATATTCTGTCATGGACCGCATCATGGGCTGTGCCCGAACCGCATGGCTCGGCTGGCGATCGAACTCCGCCAGCAGGAGGCGACTGTGGGCAAGGGCAAAACCATCGTCAGTCTTCGACATCTCGTAGAGCTTGGCTGGGGCGATGAGGACGTGGGCTGCGCGGCCCCTGATGGCGCCGCCTGTCCCGACGGCGCGGACAAGCCCTATTTCGACGAGGACACCTTTGAGCTTTCGGTCCGCGGCGAAGTCGTGTATACCTTTGCGTCTCAGGCTTCCAATCAAATCGCCGTTCTAAAGGCTTTCCAGGCGCAGGGCTGGCCCCGCGAGATCCTTGATCCGCTAGGCAATGCGGCGGACGTTGATTTCGTGCGGCGCCTGCACAACACTCGACACGCCCTGAACTGCGCCGTGCGCCGTTGGGGGATCGTTTTTTCCGCGTCCGCGGTCCGGCGCAAGATCCGCTGGCGATATTGTCCCGCGGAAGAATGAGCCGGCACACCAACCCGAAGCGTAAGCAAGTTCCCATACCCACCCAAAACGCACAGAACTCAGTACTCATCCCACAATTGCGAGCAAGGCCTTAGTTAGGAGACTGTTATGACAATCCGAATCGACACGCCGATCCGCACTTGCTTGTGGCGCGTGTACGGGCGCTGTTTCCGACGCATGAAACATCGCATCGCCGCGGCGAACGGCAACTGCGCACCGCCGGGGTGCGGAAAGCAGGGCAATTGCACCATAAATCACGTTCCGACAAGGATTTGTGCGAGATAGGTTTCGTCCCAGGCAGCGGTGAGGCGTTTGTTCTTGATCCCGACTTTGCTCGTCGTTTCGTTCTTCAGCATTGCCAGTGCCGTGCGGCGGAGGATGCTGAAGTTGGCGTCGGCATGTCCCTTGCGGATGCGACACAGGTCTTCCTGGAAGGTTACGTCGAGTTGCCAGTGCAGCCGGTTCTCGATCCCCCAGTGGCCCCGAACCGCGCCTGCAAAGCGACGCGCGGAGAGGTACTGGCTGAGGATGTAGTAGCGGACGTCAGTGCATTCCTTGCCATCGCGCTGGGTGATGCTGATGACCATCCCGATGGCCTTCAAGCCAGGCCAACGCGCCGCATCGGCCAAGTCGGCTGGGAGCCGACAGAGATAATAAGAGCGTGTCTCCTCCCGACCGTGCCCCTTGCCCTCGGTCTGATAGGAACGGTAGGTCGTTCCGGCGAAGTCGTTCTCCAGGCGGTTGATGAAGTAGTCCTGGATGGCCTGGTACAGCGTAGGCTGGTTTTCCTTCACATGGAGGACGTAATTGCCCTTGCCGTCGAGGATCTTTTGGGCGATCTTCGTCTGGCAGCCCATCGCGTCGATGGTCACCAGGGCCCCGGAAATGTCGATGATTTCCAGCAATTTCGGGATCGCTGTGATCTCGTTGCTCTTGGCGTCGGTGACGACTTGACCAAGGCTAATGGAGTTCGCTGTGGCCCAGGCACTGACCATGTGAATCGCCGCCTTACCGCTGGCGGTGTCGTAACTGCGGCGGAGCGTCTTGCCGTCGATGGCGATCACTTGCCCGCCGCTAATCTCGTGCAACGCGGTGACCCAACTGAGCAGACACTTCTCGAACTCCGCCGGATTGATGGTGGCGAAGATCGCGTTGAAACGATCATGGGAAGGGACGCCCTCCTTCAGATCCAGAAATCGCGAAAACCACGCGCATCGCGCCTTGCCGAACTCCGCAATGGCCACGAAGTCGTCGGCCCCGCAGATGACCGCACAGATGGCGATTGTCACGATGTTGATCAATGGGTAGACGGGCGGCCGTCGTCGAGGATCAGTGAGAGTTGCGAAGTGGTGTTGAATCTTGGCGGACTTCTTGGCCATGACCTGGTGGACTCCTGGGCCTGCGCGACATCCACGCTCTTGCCGCTCCTCGGCAAGCAACGGAAATCGCAATCCCCTAGTCATAGCAGATTACCTAGATTCGCGCAATCGCCCTGGTGCGGAAAGCCGCCAACCACCTTGGACCTTCTCGACTTCATCCGCGGGAAGCACTCGATTGACGAGCTTCCGAATGCGATGAGGTCCCAGGGTCGCCCTGTCCGCACCTGCCCATTTTCGACGGCCTCGCGCTCTCCTTCCGAGGCGGGGCAGATCAGGGGGCAGATCAGGGTCGGGGCAGATCAGCGGGGCAGATCAGGGGGCAGATCAGGGTCAGACTTTAACTGCTAACGCAGTTAGCAGTTAAAGTCTGACCTTGCGCCATGGAAACTTGGAAGAGGAGGAAGAGATGTAGAAAGCATTTTGGAAACCTTTTATCGGAACCCTACGGGTAGTCAAGCCCGTCCGGCAGAGCTTGGCCAGCAGCCGGAAGCGAGTCTTGTGTCGCGGTGGGAGGACCCACCCGGCAAAGCGTAGACAGCCAGTGCCAAAGCCGTGTCATTGAGCCTCGAAAATTCATCGCGGTAGCCTTCCTTGTGGTCAGAATGGGGGCCGTGCCGCCGCATCGCAAAGGCCTGATGCGGTCGGTCCGCCGGGGTCGTAGAGCAGGGCAAAGACACAATCGGGGTTCCCCAGGAACATGGGAGATCCTGCCGTCTCCACAAGCACCAATCCCGGCCGGAGAGACCGGGTAACCAACTCCTGGCCCGTCGGGGAGCACCCGGCTCGGCGGGAGCGAACAAACCGGAGGCCTCCCGTGGTATCGCCAAACGAAGGAAAACGAAGTGCGGCGAAACGGGCGGCAGGAAGTCGTAGCGCCTTGATAGTACCGCGGAAGCCGGGGAACTCGACCCATCGAGGACCCGGGGGAGGGAAGCGAGGCGTCAGGTAACCACACCGTTGGAGGGAAACATGACGAAGGCACCGGACTTCGAGAGCGTGTCAACGAGACAACAACGGATAGCGGGGCTGGCGAAGCAGTCCCCGCAGATGGCGTTCACTTCGCTGAACCAATACCTCGACCTGTCTTGGCTGCACGAGGCATATCGGCGTACGCGCAAGGATGGAGCGGTGGGCGTGGACGGGCAAACGGCTGCGGACTACGAGAAGGACTTGGAGGGAAACCTTCGGTCGCTCTTGGAACGCGCCAAGTCCGGCACGTACCGCGCACCGCCCGTGCGACGCACGTACATCCCGAAAGGCACGGGTGGCGACACTCGCCCAATCGGGATTCCGACCCTGGAGGATAAGATCCTCCAGCGGGCGGTCGTGATGCTGATCGAGCCGATCTACGAACAGGACTTTCATAACTGTTCCTACGGGTTTCGGCCCGGGCGATCGGCCCACCAGGCGCTGACAGAGCCTCTGGGAGCAGACGATGCAGAGCGGCGGTGGCTGGATCTTGGAGGTGGACATTCGAAAGTTTTTTGACACTTTGTGTCATAGCCAAACGCAAGACGGCCCCGAGCCGCTTTACGCGGGCAGTCACCAGGATTGCCCAATGGTGCCGCATCCACCGGCACCATCCGCTCGCCGAGCAACACCAGACACTCAGCCAGAAGCTACGCGGGCATTTTGCCTACTATGGGATCACGGGCAACAGCATTGCGCTAGCCCGGTTTCGGCAGGCGGTGCAGCGCGTCTGGTGGGAATGGCTTGGTCGTCGACGTGGCGGGAACCGGCCCACCTGGGCCAAGTTCCTGCAATTCGAGCGGCGCTGGGCGCTGCCGCCACCGATTGCCTTGCATTCCGTGTGCCGTGTGCGAAGCAAAGGGGTTACTTGAGGAACCGTATGCGGTAGTTCTGCACGTACGGGTCTGTGGGAGCCCCGGGTGAGCAATCACCCGGGGCCACCCGGCCTGATGGTCCTTACGCCTATCCTACCAACCGCTTTCCTCGCCCAAATAGACGCTGACGCCCTTCAGCCATCCAACGTCCGCCTTCGCCACCTTTGTATGGCTAACGTCCAAATAGCCCAGCTTAGACATGCCGGCAAGCTCTCGAAGGCCTGCCCCGGTCACTGCCGTAGCGCGCAGAACCAGGAAGCGGAGGTTCTTCAACGGTCGAAGTTCCTTGAGTCCCGAATCGGTGATGCGCGTATGAATCCGGCGCTCGATAACGTGAGCTGGGACACCTTTTATGCCTACGATCCACAGGGCCGCCTGGCTCTGACGGCCGAGCCCTCGATGCAAGTCCAGTTCGACAACGTCTTCCCCGACCTTCTCGACAAGCAGGCCGACGGCGTGTACGTGGGCATGGACGACAGCCACGGCCTGCTGGAAGGGATCGACTATTACGCGGCGACCGATGCCACGTCCGGCGCGGTGCAGGGCTACGTCGAGGACACGTACGACGAATGCGGCCAAGACGCGTCGACCGTGGCCCTCCAGGCCTATTATCAATACGCCACGCTCACGGGCAGCGGGATCTCGATTTACCCCGTTTCCGCGGAGACGGTCTACGCCAACGCGACCGCCGATCCGAGCGATTCCAGCGGCAGGACCACGACGTTTGGCTACCTGAACAGCGGACTGCATATCAGCAAGGTCACGGAGACCCTGCCCTCGGTCGCCGGGGAGAATGCGCTGGGCGGGACAGGGACGATCGTTACGGATTACTATCCCAACGGGTTGGTGCAGGACGTCATTGACGCCGACGGCTACGAGACGAGCTACAGCTACGATCCGGCCAGCGGTGCGGTCACGGGGACGGTCACCCAGGTCAGCCTGAGCCCCGTCGCGACGATCACCACGAGTTCCCAGGTCGATCTCCTGGGGCGGACCGTCGAGACCACCGACGGAAACAACAACGTCACGAACATCGCCTACACGGACGGTCTCTTGCAATCGACCGTGGCTACGACGCCCGTGAGCGGGCCGGCGCAGAAGGTGGTCACGAACCTGGGGCAAGGCACCGTCACGACCATCGACACCGTGCCCGGCGGTTCGATGCAAGTCGTTTCCAAGTCGTGGCTGGACGATGCCGGCCGGATCCTCGAGACCCAGCAGTACACCGGACAGCCTGCTGCACCCAACAGCGGCCAGGCAGTTCAGACCTACACCACCTACGACGCTTACGATGATTCCGGCCGGCTGTACTGGACCCAGGCCGCGGTGGGCACGATCACGGAGACGGAGTTTGACGGACTGGGGCGGCCGACCTACGTCAGCATCGGCACGGACGACTCCAATTTGAGGGTCGTCCAGGCGGATGATTACGACGACGCCGGCGTCGGCGACGGCAACCTCACGCAGCAGATCTCCTACCCGGGCGGTTTCAACCCGGCCACCCAGGCGCAGTTCACCGGCGCCTACGGCCCGCCGCGCGTTGCCCAGTCGTACTACGATTGGCAGGATCGTCCCGTGGCGCAGAATAACGGCCTGCAAATCACGTACAACACCTTGGACAACCTGGGCGAAGTCACCGAGGCCCGGATTTATGACGCCACGCAGCCCAATACGCAGATCGTCATGGGCGCGGACGGCGTGCCCCAGCCGCCGGCCAATGCGTCGGCCCTGCGGGCCGAAACCACGACGCTCTACGACAACCAAGGCCAGGCCTACTGCACGCGGGTTTTTAGCGTCAATCCAATCTCCGGCGCGGTCAACAGCGCCAACTACCTGGAGACCGACATCTATCACGATGGCCGGGGCGACGTCGTTGCAACGCTGGCCCCCGGCGGCCTGCTGACGACCGCCTCTTTCGACGGCGCGGGCCGCGTCACCCTCCAGGCCTCCGGCAACGCGAGCGGCACGCCGGGCATCATCGGCACGGTCGTGCAGTCCGTGGCCACGCAATATGACGGCGACTGCAATCCGATCTTCGTGACCACCAAGCAGTTGAATCCCGACGGCACGACCTATTGGACCACGTATGTCGCCAACTGGTACAATGCCCAGGATCAAGTCACCACCACGGCCAATTACGGCGCATCAACGTCGCAACGGCCGCCCACTCCGCCAACCGTCTCCACGTCGACCGTGCTGGTGACCGGCGACCAGTACGATGCGGGCGGCTTCCTCTCGATGACGACCGACACGGCCGGCATGCAGACCACCTACAGCAACGACTGGCTGGGGCGGCCCGTGACCGAGGTGGTGAACTCCGCCGCTACGGGCCTCAGCACTCTGAGCACGCTCACCACCTCAACCTACGATGGCCTGGGCCGCAAGATCGTGGCCACGGTCCGGAACATCACGCCGGCCGTGGGTTCCACGCCGTCCAAGACGCAGTATTCGATAACCCAGTACAACTATGGCGTGACCACCGCCAAGGGCAGCGCTATCAATAGCAACGACCTGTTGTGGGTGAGCGCCCATAAGAACCATCCTTGACGGGTAGGTTAGGCTGAGGGGATTGGATTTCCCGTCCCCTTTCCCTATCCTCTCGGAGGTCTTATGGCTCGTGTCAACTGGCGGGCGCGGATTTTTTGCGGTCCGTCGGTCGGCGGGGGAGCCAGGGCACCGGCCGGTTCAACTTTGCACATAGCTCAATGGCTGCCTGATAGAGCGGCTGCCCAGTGGCTGCCGCCCAGAGATCAAGCTGGTTTCCCGACGAAGCACAGTGGAAACAGCGATATGCGTTCCGTTTCAGGTTCGCCGAAAACGATCGGCTTCCCTCGCGTTTGGGGGCGTGGATCGGGCAAGGCCCGCGCACCTGGCCGTCGCCACCCGCATGCCCAGGCACGGGGACAAAGCCCAACAGCTTTAATACCGTGTAGATACTGACCTCGTCACGCAACGTGCGAAAATCAATCCCTGCCATGGCCGTTCTCCTGCAACAGAGAAGAGGAACCCGTACCGTCGCTGCCTGCGGTTGCTTGCTGGCGGCGGGACCTGCGGGGCACGACCTGCGTCGCCGCGGTCTCGGCCACGAAAGCCTCGCTTCCGGCCGACGCCACCGTACGCCGCTCACCCGCGGAAAGCGCTCGCGGTTGCGGCAAGCCCTCGCTCTGACAAATCGTGGCCAAGGACTTGATGGTGCGACTCCCGCCGGGCAGTTTGGCCGTGCCCTTGCTGCCTTTGGGCGGCCCGCTCTTGCGCCGCTCGCCGGTGGCCTTTACGCGCAGCTTGGCCAGCTTAGTCTCCGTACTCCTGGGAATGGCGTAGCGGTAGGGCTCGTTGTTCTTCAGCATCAGCCAGGCGATCATGGCCAGCTTTCGCGCGGCGGCCACCACGGCCACGTTGCGGGTCTTCTTTTTCAGCAAGCGGCGGAAGAAGTGGCCCAAAGGACCGGGGTGCTTGTCGAGATGCTGCGCGGCCTCGATCAGCATCCAGCGGGCTTGGCTGTTGCCGCGTTTGGTGATGGGGCCGTGGTAGCAGTGCTCCGCCGACTGCTTGGTGGAAGGCGCCAGGCCGATGTAGCTGGCGGCATGATCGGCGTCGGGAAAGCGGGTGAAGTCGCCCCAGGCGGCCAGCAGGGACTCGGCGGTGGCCACGTCCGCGCCCGGCAGAGTCATCAAGAGCTTGACGGGCTCGCTGGCGTGTCCCCGTTTAGCCAGCTCAAGGTCCAAGGAGTCGATCTCTTTCTGCAGGTCCTCGAGTTGCCGCAGGTCGCTGTCGATGAGCGTGCGGCCTTGGGCGTCGATTTCCACGGTCGCGAGCCACTCCACGCCGTCGGCGTCGAAAAGATGCTTCCGCGAGACCTCGATCAGCCGCATGGCGAGCACGCTGTGGATGCGGTTCCGCATCATGGTCCGCTGGCCGACCAGGGCGCTGCGGCGGCCAGTCATTTCGCGGAGCCGGCGGGTGGCCTCGTCGGGCTGCCAGACCTCCGGGAGGAAGTCGCAGCGGAGGAGCTGCGCCAGCACGTGGGCGTCGACTTTGTCGGTCTTGACTTTGGCCTGGGCGATGGCCTTGGTGGCCAGGGGGTTGGAGACCACCAGTTTGGCCACGTGCGGCCGCAGAGCGTCGGCCACGGCCCAGCAGTTGGTGGTGGCTTCGAAGGCCACGTGGTCGGTGGGCTGCAGGATCTGGGTGGCGAAGCTTTCCAGAGTGCGGCGGTTCAGGGCGAAGCGTTCGCGGTGGACCACGTTGCCGGACTGGTCAACGATGCAGACCTCGACCACTCGCTTGTGGACATCGAGGCCAACGTAACGTACCATTACAATACTCATGGGAGTTTCTCCTGTGACGCGGCAAGACCGGAGGGCGATCCGCTGGGCTTTGACGCCCCAGCGGCGGCAGAAGGTTGGACCACGAGTCCGTTTTCGCCTTCTACCGAGGTTGGGCCGAGACGGCAACTACCTCTTCGAGCTCGAAGCTCAACCGGGTGGGCCGGAAGGGTGCTCAGATACGATGGCGGGCTCGAAGCCCATACGCATAGTCGAGCGGCCCCGAAGTGTCCCGGCCCCCCGGTCTTGCTTGCTTTTGGTTGTGGTTGGAAAGGTGTCATGGTTTCATTGCGGCGGCACTTCGTCCCGAACCCGGTAGTCATACATAGCACCTGCCGCGGGTCGCGGCGCCGCCAGCCTCTATCTATTCATACCAGGTACGATGGCCTGGGTCGCAAGACCACGGTGATAGTGCTGAACATGAGTCCGGCCGTGGGCAACACACCCGCAGCGCAACAAAAGGGGTCCGACACCCAATACACCTACGGCGTGACCACGGCCAAGGGCAGCGCGATCAACAGCAATGACTTGCTATGGCAGGTCCAGTATCCCGACGGCACCACGCAGCAGTCGAGCTATGACACGCTGGGAGAGGTGGCCTCGCAGACCAACCGCGACGGCAGTCGCCACGATTACGAGTACGACCTGTTGGGCCGGCAGGTCCTCGATAACGTCGTCACGTTCGCCAACCAGGTGGACCCCACGGTCAGAGCCCTGGCCACGAGCTACGATACGCTGGGCGACGTGGTCCTGGCCACGAGCAAAGGGGAAGACGGCAGCGTCCTCAACCAGGTGGAGAATGTTTTCGACGGGCTGGGCAACCTGGTGACGCAGTACCAGGCGCACAGCGGGCAGGTGTACACGCCCGCCACGGCCACGCTCGCGAATCCCGTGAGCCCTTCGGTCGGCTATCAGTACACGACATCGTATGCCGGCCCGGGCAATTACAACTATAGCCGGCTGACGGGGGTCACGTATCCCGGCGGCACGCAAGTCTCTTATGCCTACACGGGCCAATACGGCCTCGACAATTCGATCAGCCGAATCACGTCGGTCGCCGACGGAGGCCAGACGGTGGAGAGCTACCGCTACCTTGGGCTGTCGACCGTTGTCGGCGCGACCTTGCCCTTGCCCTCGCCGCAGCCGAACATCTACGAAACCGTCGCGCTCGATAATTTCGGCAACGTGCAGGATATCGCTTGGACGCGGGGCGGCACGCTGAGCATCAACACGGTCACGGGCGGCACGGGCCTGGTCAACGTGTCCTACGGCTACAACACGGCGAACAACATCGCCTGGCGCGACGACGTTCAGGCCGATGACTCCGCAGTCACGAACCAAGAGCAGACCTATTCATACGACACGATGGAGCGCCTGACGGGCTACGTGCAAGGCACCTTCACCGCCAATACGCACAGCATTTCAACCGCCAACACCGCGGCCTCCAACAGTTGGTCCCTCGATTCCGAGGGCAACCGCTACAACAACAGTGGGACGGCCAGCGGGATCGACTACGGCACGACTTACAACGCGGCCAATCAGAGCCAGTCGTCCGGCACGGTCTTTTCCCCCGCCGGAAACACGACCACGGTCACGTTCGACAGCAGCCAGTTGCTGACCGTGGAGTACGATTCCTGGGGCCGGGTCGTGGAAACGACGCCCGTTCCCAGCGGGTCGGGCGGTCCCAACGGCTCGGCCTCGTACACGACCTACACGTACGAACGCGCTGGGCCGGCAGATCGCGACGAACAACTACACGAGCACAAACACCCTGATTTCGGGGACGCAGACCTATTTCGACGGCACGAGTCCGATCGAGGTGCGGATGCAGGACAACAGCACGCTGCTGGAGACGTACGTCTGGTCGCCGCCCGACGGCCGGTTGATCCTCCGCGACGCCGTGGTTGCACAACTCGGTCCGTACACGGGGTTGAGCATTACGGGTACAAGTTCGGGCGGCACGATCCAGCGGCTCTATCCGCTGACGGACGGGCTGGGGAGCATCGTGGCCCTGGCCGATCCGACGGGGGCGGTCGAGGAGCGCGTGACGTACACGGTGGACGGGCAGCCGCAGTGCGTCAACGCCAACTGGAGTCCGCACACGACGACCTTGGGCCTGACCGTGTACGCCAGCACGTTGGGCTGGAACTGGTTTTATCGCGGCCAGCAATGGGTGCAGACGCAGGCGGACAGTCCGGGGCTAGTCAACTCCTTGCACTGGTGCGGGCTGAACGTGAGCGCGTCGGGCGTGTGGTCCGATCCGATCCATGCCACGACCCTGCAGCCGAACCTGGCCAGCTACGGCCGAGCGCAAACGAATCCGTACGCGCTGACGACGTTCGAGAAGTTCGGCGCGACGGCAGCGCCGGTGATGGAAGGGATTCTGGTCGCAACAGCCGTGGCCGTGGCCACTGACGGGCTCGGCTTGCCTGCTGTCCTCCCCGGTATTTTTGCCGGCGCGGCCGGCGGCGCGGCGACGATGGGCTTCAGCACCTATGCCGCCAACGGCAGCCCGCGACAAGTCATGCGCTCGGCGGCCATCGGCGCCGTGGCCGGCGGTTTCGGCGGCGCGGCGGGCGGCCTTGCCGGCATGGCTACGCGTGCGGCGTTCTTTGGGGCCTGCGAGGCGGGCTTCGGCACGGCGGCGGGCTTCGCCATCGGCGCGGCGGAAGGCGCGGCCTTTGGCATCACGGAAGGTGTTACCCGCACGGCGCTGATGGGCGGCAATGCGACGGACATCGTGATGGCCGGGTTCCAAGGCGGCGTCATGGGGATTGCAATCGGCGGCCCGCTGGGGGCGATTTTCCATGACATCTGTTTTACGGCCGGAACATTGGTTCACAGCGCCACTGGCATGCGGACGATTGAGACTTTGCGCGTCGGACAGCGGACGTTGACGGAAGGCACAAAGGGCTCAGCCGGACTGACCGGCAACGACCCTACGCAGGTTGCCCCGGAAACCTGGCGGCTCGTATGCTTGCGGACGGCCAAACCGGCGGGCAGCGACAACCTCGTTGATGTCGAATTGCTGCGGCCGCTTGCCTGGATCGAGCAAACGCGGGCTGTCGTTGGCTCGCAAATCCATTTCAATCTGCCCGAATTGGGCATCGACGGTCCCGCCGATGTCCTGGCCATCGAGCCTTGCCCGGAGATCGAACCGGGGCGTGGGCGGGTCATCACCGGCACTTTCAGCACTGCCCGGTGCCAAGTCATGCGGCTTGGCGTTTCCGGCGAGGAGAAGCCGTTGGAACCAACGCCGCCCCATCGCTTCTACAGTTCGGATCGGGGCGATTACGTTCCAGCGGAAAGGCTCGCAATTGGCGAACGCCTCGTAACTCGTGCGGGTGAGGTCGCCACCGTCCAATCGATTGGCATGAAGCCCGGCCTGCACCGTGTGTACAGTTTGGAGGTCGAAGGCGAGCACCACTACTTCGTCGGCGAAAGCGGAGTGCTGGTGCATAACTCATACCTGGAGGAAGCCGCCTGGAGGCAAATAACGCCGTCGGAATACGAAAAACTGTGCTTCGGCGGTCCTGGAAACAAGCCGTCATTCGACATTTGGGCTCAGGATAGCGGCTTTGCGCGGCACCCCGATAATTTCGTTGAGGCGACCGGAACGATAGAGGAGGCATCTCTGCAACGGTGGGCTGACATGAACCTTGAAGATCCGCATTCGTTTGACTTCCAGGAATTCAACCGCAAGTTGGGCGAAGCCGAGGCCGATGGCTGGCTGTTGGCCAACAACCCGGAAGTCAACGCGGTAATCTGGTACGGCCCTGAACCGCTACCCACGACGGGGCGCGCGGCAGAACTGACGTTGAAATTGAGCCAGCTAGGCATCAAGTATAAGGTGGTACCGGTATGATCATCGATCCAGGACGTATAGAAGACAGCCTCAAGCACGCAGGTTACCGCTTGAGTTTTTCAGCAACACCTCGGGCCAGACGTTCCTCGCGCGTCGCGTGGCGCTATCGCTCTTTGAGGGTGTCAGTGTGCGTCGTTCGACACGATCCGTGACCGACACGCAGATAATCGACTTCGTGGGTACGTCGGTTTACTGTTGCGTCGTCCCCGGACGAACGGCACTCAAGGGTTTGGCTGTTGCCGACTTCCTGCGTCTTCCGTCTTGCGATCACCGTGGCTCGGCACCAATACTTGGTGAGGGTGAGGCAGCTAGCTGGCTTGGCGAACTCGCCGCGGCGGCCCCGCTCGCCGCTACCGAGGCGCGCTTAAGGCACGGCGAATCGTTGTTGGCGTCCACTGCCGAGATCAGAGACGCGGCCGAGCGTTACATGCAAAGAATCCCTTTGGATCTTGATATTGCGCAATGCATCGTCGCTCTGCGTTCGCAAGCAAGCGACCAACAGCGCCGCCGCCGCGGAGTGGTGCAAGCAGCGGATCGTCGTGATCCCTAATGGCGTCGTATGGTATGAAGCCGCGGCTTTGGCTGTTGCCATTTACCAGAACGAAGTGGAGCGTCAGGCCGACCGCTTCGACGGAAAACGCGCTGATGATCCGCATGACCGCGGCTTGATGCTGCGCCTTCAGGTGCTCGCTAGTCACCTCGCGCACGAGCCCGGGTGGGACTGGCCTGTGTCAACGTAAACGGAGCGTGCGTCGGTGCTACGATCCGGCCAGCGGTGCGGTCACGGGGACGGTAACGGTCGTGAGCATCGCGTGCGGCGCCACGATCACCACCAGTTCCCAAGTCGACCTCCTGGGGCGGACGGTCGAGACCACCGACGGCAACGGAAACATAACGAACATCGCCTAGACGGACGGTCTTTTGCAGTCGGCCGTGACCACGACGCCCGTGAGCGGGCCGGCGCAGAAGGTGGTCACCAACCTGGGGCAAGGCATCGTCACGACGTAATTCCAGCGACGTAATACCAGCGCGTAATACCAGGGACACAATACCAAATTCGTGAAACTGGGACGTGATGTTTCGCACTGACCAAATCTGACACGTACGACTTGCTCGGCCGTCAGACGATGGACACGGTCGTCAAGTTTGCGCCGGGTGTGTCGACGACGGTCAGGGCCTTGGGCACGACTTATGACACGCTGGGCGACGTGGTTCTTGCCACGAGCTACGGCTGGGGCAGCCCTCCGGCCGTCGTCAACCAGGTGGAAGATATTTACGATGGCCTGGGAAATCTGGTGGCCCAGTACCAGTCGCACTCGGGCGCGGTGAACACCACGACTTCGCCCTACACGCCGGCAGTCCAGTATCAGTACACGACGATGTACCAAGGTGCCGGCAACTACAGCCGGCTGACGGGGATTACGTATCCAGGCGGCACTCAGGTCACGTATACGTACGCGGGCGCCAACGGGCTGGACGAATCGCTCAGCCGCATCACCTCGGTGCTCGACGCGGGCCAAACGGTGGAGAGCTACCGCTACTTGGGCCTCTCCACCGTCATCGGCGCGACATTGCCCTTGCCGCTGACGAACCTCTACGAGACCGTCTTCGCTCGACAATTTCGGCAATGTAGCCGATATTGCCTGGACCCAAGGCGGCACGCTCAGCGGCAACGCGGTCAGCGGCGGCACGCCCCTGGTCAACATCGCCTACGGCTATAACCTCGCGGGCAACGTCGCCTGGCGGCAGGACGTTCTGGCCGACGCCGCCGGCCAAGGGCTCGACCAGACCTATTCCTACGATTCGATGGAGCGCCTGACGGGCTACAATCAAGGCGCGGGCACGCTCAGCGGCAACACGCTGACGATCGCCAGCCCTACGGTCACCGCCAGTTGGTCGTTGGATTCCGAGGGCAACCGCTATAACGTCAGCGGGACCTTCGCCACGACCTACAACGCGGCCGATGAAAGCCTGTCGGGCCTCTATTCCAAGGGGAGCGGCGACACGCTCACGGTTTCGTTCGGGAGCGTTGGGTCCGTGACCGTCACCTACGATTCCTGGGGGCGGGTGGTGCAAACCGCTTCCAGCCCGAGCGGAACGGGCGGTCCCAACGGCGGCGCCTCGTATACCACGTACGCCTACGACGCGCTGGGCAGGCAGATCGCAACGACCAACTACAGCACGGCCAACACGGTGATCTCCGGGACGAACACCTATTTCGACGGCGCGAATCCGATCGAGGTCCGGATGCAGGACAACAGCACGCTGCTGGAGACGAACGTCTGGTCGCCGGCCGACGGACGATTGATCCTCCGCGACGCGGTGGCCGCGCAGTTGCATTCGTACACCGGCTTGACCATCACGCCCAACAGCGCGAACGGGATTCAGCGGCTGTACCCGATGACCGACGGTGCGGGCAGCATCGTGGCCGTGGCCAGTCCGTCGGGGACCGTGCAGGAGCGGTATACCTACACGGTCGATGGGCTGCCGCAGGCGCTCAACGCCGACTGGACGCCGCGGACCGCGGGCGGGACGGTTCAATACGCGAGCACCTTGGGTTGGAACTGGCTTTATCGCGGCCAGCAATGGGTGCAGACCCAGCCCGACACTTCCACGACGCAATGCTGCGGGCTGTACGTGACCGCGTCGGGCCAGTGGTACGATCCGGTGCATGCCACGGCGCTGCAGCCGAACCTTGCGGACTACGGCGACCCGCAGGTCAATCCCTACCAAATGAGCGCCGGGGATAGGCTTTTGCTGACCTATGGGCCGATGATCCTGGGCATCGGCATCACGATCGCGACGGGAGGGCTTGGGGCCCCAGTGGCCCTGGCCGCGGCGTTGGGCGGAGCGGTGGCAGCGGGTGTGAATAGCTACGCGGCGGGCGGCGACGCGGGACAAGTTATGGAGTCCGCGGCAATTGGGGGAATCGCCGGCATGATGGGCGGCTCGGCGGGCGAATTTGCGGGCGTGCTGGCGCGGGCGCGTTGAGTTCCATCGGCGTAAGCTGTGCCGAGGGCGTCACGGGTCTTGCGGCCCGTGCGGCCGGGTTGGCGATTGGTGCGTCGGAAGGGGCGGCCTACAGCGCGGCCGACGCGTTTGTGCAAACGGGCCTGATGACCGGCAACGCCGTGGACGTCGTGATGGCCGGCTGGAACGCCGGCGTGAATGGCGCTGAACTCGGCGCGCGCTGGGGGCGATTTTCCATCAGGTTTGCTTCGTGGCGGGAACGCAGGTTTTGGCTCGGCCTGTGGATCAAGCGGCGACCCCACCGGATCGTTGCTTTGGCCCGAGGACGGCGCGAGGATCTGGAGGCCGCACGGTTCCCAGTCCAGGCTTCAGTTTGCCGACCTTTGCGATGAAGCCGGATCATCCGCTGTACGTCGTCGGGAAGGGCTGGACGCCGGTCTGCGAGGTTCAGCCTGGCGAAACGCTTCTGAGGGTCGACGAAACCGCCGCTGCCGCGCCGGCGCTGTTGTGTCGCCGTGGATTGCGGTACGTCGACCGGAACATCGAGGACATTCTCCCCGGCGATTACATCGTAAGTCGCGACCAAAACGACCCGTTCGGCCCATTGGTTTACAGCCGGGTGGACAAGGTATATCGGCGGCTGGCGGACCACTTGCGGATTTTGCGGATTCGAGACTTCGCCGCGCGGGCAGACGCTCAAGACGACCGATGACCACCCCTATTACGTGCCGGGCAAGGGATGGGTCAAGGCCCGCGAGCTTGAGGTCGGCGACATGTTCTTCGGACTTGACGGAACCTACGGTGTCCTCCTCGAAACCAGCCGCGAGGAGCACCGGGAGGGTGTTTGGGTCTACAATCTTCGCGTCGAGGGAACGCATACCTATTTTGTTCACGAGCAGGGAGTGGACGCGGAGGCGGTTTGGGTGCATAATGCAGAGTACGACTTCTCCGAGGAACTCTCGTGCTCCAAGGGCACCGCAAGGCAGCGCCTGAACGATGCGCTCGGGTCCACCGTTGGGGACGGTCAGGCGGGACATCACATTGTCCCACTTGAGGCGATTGATGACGCCAGAACTTCCGAGCTCCTGGCGGCCGCGGCTTCCGGCGGATTCAACATCAACGGCGCGAACAATGGTGTGTTATTGGATAGGCTGTTCCATAGTGGCGGGCATCCTCTTTTTAATGAGCGGATGATTCAGAGTATCGCAGAAATCGACGAGTCGCTCGAGGACGCTGAAGTTGCGTCGCAACTCCAGGCGATTGTCGATAGCCAGCGGACTTTTTTGCTGAGCGTGCAGAGCACTAGATTGCAGGCATTTCAGAGTGGACTTCGCGGGAGGATTTACCTAAAATGACTACGAAAGTTGAATGGAGTGTTCCAGGCGGTAGGTTCGTTCGCGGAGGTACGATGGAAGCACGGGCCCCAGTGGCGGACGAGCGTGAACTGACACCGTACCTCGCCAGCGTTTGGGAGAAAACTTGCGAGATCTTCACGCTCTTCACGCCCGACTACCACGCGGCCTTTCGTCCCTCGGTCAAGGTTGAGACCTGGCTGGATTCGGGGCGGCTGATCTATGTTCTACGGAGAAAGCGTGAGCTGGCGAGGCTTTTGCTCAATGTACCGGTACTTGAGCAAAGGTACTTTGCTCTTCCGAAGGAGCAGTCGTCGTTTACCCCGGCATACGATGAAATTCTGGCCACGGTTTTGCGGTGCCTGACTGACTCCCTTGATGACCCGGAAGTGCGGGAAATCCTGGCCCTTCCTTCGTTGAATCATCTGCGAATCGTGGCGACGGATTCTGACGATCGCGAGACTGAGAAGGTGCTACTTGGCGCGTGATTCGCTTATCAGTCGCGTAATTCCAGGGACACGCGTAATTCCAGGGCGTAATTCAGGGCGTAATACCAGGGACACAATACCAAATTCGTGAAACTGGGACGTGATGTTTCGCACTGACCAAATCTGACACGTACAGACTTGCTCGGCCGTCAGACGATGGACACGGTCGTCAAGTTTGCGCCGGGTGTGTCGACGACGGTCAGGGCCTTGGGCACGACTTATGACACGCTGGGCGACGTGGTTCTTGCCACGAGCTACGGCTGGGGCAGCCCTCCGGCCGTCGTCAACCAGGTGGAAGATATTTACGATGGCCTGGGAAATCTGGTGGCCCAGTACCAGTCGCACTCGGGCGCGGTGAACACCACGACTTCGCCCTACACGCCGGCAGTCCAGTATCAGTACACGACGATGTACCAAGGTGCCGGCAACTACAGCCGGCTGACGGGGATTACGTATCCAGGCGGCACTCAGGTCACGTATACGTACGCGGGCGCCAACGGGCTGGACGAATCGCTCAGCCGCATCACCTCGGTGCTCGACGCGGGCCAAACGGTGGAGAGCTACCGCTACTTGGGCCTCTCCACCGTCATCGGCGCGACATTGCCCTTGCCGCTGACGAACCTCTACGAGACCGTCTCGCTCGACAATTTCGGCAATGTAGCCGATATTGCCTGGACCCAAGGCGGCACGCTCAGCGGCAACGCGGTCAGCGGCGGCACGCCCCTGGTCAACATCGCCTACGGCTATAACCTCGCGGGCAACGTCGCCTGGCGGCAGGACGTTCCTGGCCGACGCCGCCGGCCAAGGGCTCGACCAGACCTATTCCTACGATTCGATGGAGCGCCTGACGGGCTACAATCAAGGCGCGGGCACGCTCAGCGGCAACACGCTGACGATCGCCAGCCCTACGGTCACCGCCAGTTGGTCGTTGGATTCCGAGCGCAACCGCTATAACGTCAGCGGGACCTTCGCCACGACCTGCAACGCGGCCGATGAAAGCCTGTCGGGCCTCTATTCCAAGGGGAGCGGCGACACGCTCACGGTTTCCTTCGGGAGCGTTGGGTCCGTGACCGTCACCTACGATTCCTGGGGCCGGGTGGTGCAAACCGCTTCCAGCCCGAGCGGAACGGGCGGTCCCAACGGCGGCGCCTCGTATACCACGTACGCCTACGACGTGCTGGGCAGGCAGATCGCAACGACCAACTACAGCACGGCCAACACGGTGATTTCCGGGACGAACACCTATTTCGACGGCGCGAACCCGATCGAGGTCCGGATGCAGGACAACAGCACGCTGCTGGAGACGAACGTCTGGTCGCCGGCCGACGGACGCCTGATCCTCCGCGACGCCGTAGCTAGCCAGTTGACTTCGTACACCGGCTTGAGCATTTCGGCCAACACGAACGGCGGCGTGATTCAGCGGCTCTATCCGCTGACCGACGGCATCGGCAGCATCGTGGCCGTCGCCAGTCCGTCCATCGCCGTGGGAACTCCCGCGTCGAACTACGTGCAGGAGCGCTACGTTTATACGGCCGACGGGCTGCCGCATGCCCTGAACGCCAATTGGACCGCCCGCACGACTGTCGGTGGCTTGGTCTCGCAATTCGCCAGCACCTTGGGTTGGAATTGGTTCTACGAGGGCCAGCAATGGATCCAGACGCAGCCGGACACCTTGTCGGCCCAATGGTGCGGGTTGCCTTGCATTCCGTGTGCCGTGTGCGAAGCAAAGGGGTTACTTGAGGAACCGTATGCGGTAGTTCTGCACGTACGGGTCTGTGGGAGCCCCGGGTGAGCAATCACCCGGGGCCACCCGGCCTGATGGTCCTTACGCCTATCCTACCAACCGCTTTCCTCGCCCAAATAGACGCTGACGCCCTTCAGCCATCCAACGTCCGCCTTCGCCACCTTTGTATGGCTGACGTCCAAATAGCCCAGCTTAGACATGCCGGCAAGCTCTCGAAGGCCTGCCCCGGTCACTGCCGTAGCGCGCAGATCCAGGAAGCGGAGGTTCTTCAACGGTCGAAGTTCCTTGAGTCCCGAATCGGTGATGCGCGTAAAGCCGAGGTAAAGCGTTTCAAGGCGCACCATCGGCGCCAAATACCGCATGCTGTCGTCGCTAACATCCTTACAATTCAAGAGACTCAACTCACGAAGGTCCTTCAGGACCGCCAGTTCCCTGACCCCTGCGTCCGTCACACGATCGTCTGTCAGGGAAAGCTTTTGCAACCCGCGTAGCCTCGCCACTTGTCCAAGCCCCGCGTCCGTCACTCTAGTGCCTGCGAGGTCCAACTCATGGAGCGATCCGAGCTTCGGTAGTTCCTTCAGGCCGGCATCGGTGAGTTTGCCATCTCCCACCTTCAAAGTCCGAAGTTTGCCAAACGCCGGCAGTTCTCCAAGGTCCTCGACATCTACCGTGAGGACCTCGAGTTTGTCGAGGGGCGCAAGGGACTTGAGGTCCCGCGCCTTTAACCTGCGTCCCTGAAAGGCCAAGCGAACGTAATTCTTTAAGTACATACAGGTGCTTGAGGCCCGCGCCGTCAATTGGCGTCCCGCTGAGGCCCAACTCCCGCAGGTCGGGAAAGGCGGCTAGCGATTTCAACCCGCTGTTTGTCACCTTGGTGCCGTCCAGAGACAACTTGCGGAGCTGCGTGAGGCAGGCGAGCTTGGGCAAATCGGCGTCCGTGACCGACTTCTGAGACAGGCAGACGTAAACCACCGGGTCGCCGGCGATGCCGTCGAGGTACGCTTTCGCTTCGTCCGGGTCAAGGTTGCGCATTTCGCTGGCGCGAATGCACGACTCGCCGAGTCTCTCCACCTCGAGAATCGACGGATCCTCGGGACCGCCATTCGCGCTCGACGGCCGACGGGCTACACCATCACAGGACGCGGCGCACACGCACAAAAGCAACGTGCCTCCCACCGCGAGCAGGCGCGTTTTTGATCGCGACAGCACCTGCTCGGAGGCGGCCAACTTTCGCTGCAAGGGCGATGCAACGCCCAGGGACCGAGAAGCGGCGGTGGCCGCAAGAACTAATCAACTTAAGGCCTTTTCGGAAAGCCAACGAGATGGAGGTCATGGGGTGCATCATAGAGCGGCAACGTGGGGGACTTAAACGGGACAGATCTCATTGTTAGGGGGGTGTGCTATTAAACGAACGGAATAGGTCGAATCATAAGGTGATTTCGTCACGTTTTGGCCGCCCGCGCAACGTAATGTCGACTCCAGGCCAAGTTCCGCGGCCGTTTGCCTTACCCAGCCTTCGCGGCCGTAGGGCTGGCCTTTTACGAGACTACGCCGGATCGCCTCCAACTCAGCCTCGGACTGCGGTTCGTTGACCAACTCCTTCCAATTCCGCGGTAATGGCAGCGGCCAGTCGCTCAGCCACCGGCACTCGACCGGCTTGCCGCACTCCCGCCGCCTTCTTGACCAGGTTCATCCTTCCCACGCCGCGATTATACTTCGCGCGGCCTGAAAGGATCTAAGCCCGACTGCGCAAGCGAGAAGCGAGGAATGGAACCGCTTACCTCGCTTGCGCTTCGGGCTTCTAAGACTGCTGCGAAAACGGCTCAATTCAGGCCGCTCGCAGTATAAGCACATGGAACACCATCCCACCGGGAGCGAGTCGAGCGGTCCTTGGCATTCCGCCAGTATAGCCAGATCCGGCCGGCCGTCAATATTTGGATCTGCACCATTTCATATTTTAGATATGCCACCGATTGGAGTTCCTGCACCAGCCGGAATGGTCCCAAAAATCGGGCCCAGCGCGCACCCATTTGTCGCAGGGCAGAAGTTTTCTAAATGGTTGTCAGCAAAGGCATTAGGACGCGATTATCGTCCGGACCCGAAAATAATTTTCCCATTTCAAGGCCCTCATACGTATATATATGTGGAAACACGTTGTTCTTTGACAATTTAGTGAAAAGAAACCCGCCCTCGGTGTAGCGAACCGAGGGCGGGACGGAGAACACTAATTGCCGCTAATGATCACTAATAAGATAAATTAGTGATGATTAGTGGTAATCAGTGTTCCGCGCTCTTGGTCGAACTGCCAAACGTAGAAATCGCGTGAGGTTTTTGTTGACCCCTCGAATCGGCAGATAGTTATTGATGGGTGGTCACATGGGATTCGTGGCCGGAATTGGCCGGATTTGGCCAGATTTGGCCAGATTTGGCCACTTTGGTGGCCGAATGTGGCCAGTTTTCTGGCCAGTTTACCGCCATGAGAGCTATGACAGCAAATGACTCCCAGGAGTGTAAAGCAATCGAATTCCAGGAGTTTCTTAGGTGTAGACACCCCGTGCGATTAATATGCGAACATAATTCGAGGGGTCAATCTGGTGGAAAAACCTGCAAAACCGGCTATTCTGGCCATAAATCGTCGAAGCACCCACTGGAGTGCAAGGAAAATTCTGGACAAGAAGATCAAGGCAGGAGAAAGAAAGGGAATTTCGTGACGCGCCTAATGGTTGATCAGCCCGACTTGGGCGGGACGGTCGCGATGCACGCGCAGCCGCCTGTTACGCGGCGCTTTCGTGCCGCACTTGGAGGGCTGCGGGTCAAGAGCGTCCACTCAGACCATCGAATAATCGTAGGGCTTGCGCATCTCGCGGGCGCGGTAGGTGTTGGCCTCGGGATCGCCCACATACTCCATCTTCTGTGGGTCCCATTGCAGCTTGCGGCCGAGCCGAATGGAGGTCACGCCGAGATGACACATGTTCTGAATCGTGGCGTCAGCCGACGGACGCTTTTTGAGAAGGAGCAGGACTTCCTGGCGTTCGAGAGAGTCGTCGAAGAGACATTGCGCACCTGCCGGCTGGCTGGAAATCGTGAATTGCCCGCAGAGCGAAGCGGAGTTGCAGGCCCTGCGACGCTGCGTCCAGCGTGGCTCGCCGTTCGGGAGTATCGACTGGACGGCAATGACCGCAAAGCAACTAAAAGCGAGTCGTCCCTACGCGCTCGGGGAAGACCAAGGAAAGAACCATAAAGCCCCCTCAACATTATTTAGAAAGCAGAAAGCGGGGAGCAAAGAGCAGGGGGCCTATAGCCGCTTTTCCATCGCCCAATGCGGGATTGTGACTTCTTCGAATCCCGCCCCGACTTTTGAATATCCGAGCCGCTCGTAAAAAGGAATCGCCGTTTCTCGCGCGTGCAGGAGCATGCGGCGATAGTCGGCCTTTGCGCCAAGGCTTCGGCATATTCGACCAGGGCTGTGCCAATCCCTTGCCCTTGCAGCTCGTGTACAACGGCCACTTGCCTCATCTGCACATTGCCGCCGGCCGTCGGCCGCAGCACAAGACATCCGACCAACCTGTCGCCGCGGTAGCAGGCAACATGACGAGAATCTGTCTCGGCCGTCAACGCTTCTGCTGAGAAATGGAGGCCGAGCGGCTTTCGCAGAATCGCGTCTCGCAAGTCAACGGTGGCCCAGTAGGCAGGAGAGTCGTGCTCGACTTCGCGGATCACCAGCGGTTCGATCATCTTAGCCGTTTCGATTGCGGCACTCCCGGCAATGCTTCTACAGGCTTTTCTTGCGGAAGAACTGTCGATCCAACGTGCCGCCGTTGGGGTACTTGACCGCATAGGATTCGATCATGTCGGCCATGTGCATGAGCATCCAGGGCTGGCGGAGATCCTCGCCGTTCTTGGTGAACACGAGATCGTCGGCCACGTAGGCCGCGACGTGAATGGCGTTTTTTTCCGCTCCCACGGCCAGGAAGATCAGGTCGCCCAACTGCGACGGCCCCTCGATCCGATAGTAGTCGCGGCGGAGGACCTCGCCCATGTAGCTGAAGTCGTTGATGCGGTTGTCGGGCGTATTGTTGAAGAAATTAAAGGCCGACCAGTAACAGTCCTCCTTCACGCCGTTGGCATCGGGGGCGGCGAAGGGGTAGCGATACAGACGGTCTCGCGCGAAACTCGGCAAGAGGCAAACGACATTCAGCGTGCAATCTCTCTCGACGCGATGCAACGCTTCCAGCAGCGGAAGAACGTCCTTGCGACGTCCCGCGATGCCCCAGTACTGCGCTATCTTCTCCACGTCGGCATCGGGATCGAGCCTGAGGCGGGCCAGGACCGCGCGTTTTCGCGAGACCGCCTTCATGAAGTGCTTCCGCTCGGCATCGCTGGGCAAGCAGCGCGTTGCGGGTTCAAAATCGGCGAACAGGTGTTTCTTGTCGCCCTGCGGATAGAGCAGCCGCTTCAACAAGCTGAGCGACTCGGCGCCAGCCCGCTGTCTTGCAATCGCCAGTCGAGCAAACCGTCCTGAAACCAGACGGGATCGATCTGGCTGCCATTCTGCGGGAAAGTGACCAGGAGGGCGTAGAGCTTCGAGCGAACCTCGGGCGCAAGGCTGAGAATCAGCGGATCACCCGGTTCAACGGACGCGACACCGTCGCTCATGCTCCACTTGGGGCTGGCGTCCAGGCTCTTGACCGCGTCTTCGGGCAGACCCACGGAGTGCAAGGTTGCCAAGACTTTCTCCTTGCTATAGCCGGGAAAGGACCAGCGAATCGGCGGCTGGTTGGCCGGCGGCACAAAGGCGAATTCGTCGGGCAGATCGATAGCGAAGAGCAGCGATTCGATCTGCCCCCAAGGCCCTTTCTTGCCGCGGGTCCACTCCTGGGGAGGCGGGCCCGCAGGCGCCGTGCCCGAGGCGGATGCTGTCGAGGCCGGGGCCGCCGTCTGCGTCGAATCGGGAACCGGGTTGGCGGCATCAACTGCCGGCGGCGACGTTGAATTTCCGGACGCAGGGTTCCGCATCGCCAACAGGGAGGCAATCACGATCCACGGCACGATTACTGCGGCGGCGAAAAGCAAGACCATCCCGCGAGATACGATCGGGCGAACCGGTCGTTTGGCCTTGTGTGAAAGAACGGTCATGTCGAAATCCCCTTGCACCGTTCAATTATCCTGCGCGGATCGGTCGTCCGATATTGGCAGTGCATAAAACGATCCCCATTTGCATAGAACAACGCCTGTTTACGGCACGATTTCGACGATACCATGCACTTTGGGAAAGGTTGCCGCACGGGGAAAAAGCAATTTGCAACTTCGTTGAGGTAGATTGGGTCGCCAATCGAGTTTGCCGGAGGGTTCATGAAGGCACGGCCAGTTTGTGTACGATCGGAGACGTTCTCGTTCCTCGTGGTCATTGGGGTGTTGGGTTGGGCGGCGGCGGCCGGCGCGGTTGATTGGCCGCAATGGGGCGGCACAGCGGCGCGAAACATGTTTTCCTTGGAGCGCGGCATTCCGGCATCGTTCGTGCGAGGAGCGGAACGCTCGGACGGATCGGGCATCGATTTGCGGACGGCGGAAAACGTCAAGTGGATTGCCGGGCTTGGCACCGAGACGTACTCCAGTCCGACCATTGCCAACGGCAAGGTCTTCATTGGCACCAATGACAGCACCCTCGCCGATCCTCGCTTCGAGCGGACTGGCGGGGGAGTCCTGCTGTGCCTGGACGAGGAGACCGGCCGGCTGCTATGGCGTCTTGTGGTTCCGCGCTTGACCACGGGGAGGAAAAGCACCGACTTCGACGGCATGCGCCTGGGGATCTGCTCCACGCCGGCCGTGGATGCCGACCGCGTCTATGTGGTGACCAATCGCAACGAAGTCCTCTGCCTGGACGTCAACGGCATGGCCCATGGGAGTCGCGGGCCGTTCGCCGATCAACGCTCTTACGAGGTTCCAGCCGGGCATCCGCCGGTCGAGTTGGGGCCGCAGGATGCCGACATCCTTTGGCGGTTCGACATGAACGCTCTGCCGGTTTTCCCTCACGATGCCGCCGCGAGTTCCGTGTTGGTTTTCGGAGACGTCCTCTTCGTGGGGACGGCAAACGGCACTGATAACGGGAAGGCGCCGCTGCCCTCGGCGCCGAGCTTGATCGCCTTGGACAAGAAGACCGGGCGGCTCCTGGCGGCCGATAACGAGCAAATTGGCGGCCGCATGTTTCACGGGCAGTGGTCGTCGCCGTCGCTGGGCTGGATCGGCAGGCGGCCCCTGGTTTTCTTCGGGGCCGGCGATGGCGTGTGCTACGCGTTTGACGCCGCCATCCCCGCTGCCGATAGGCCCGGTTTGCTGCATAGAGTCTGGTCGTACGACTGCACGGCCCCCTATCGCTTGGACAGCGGCGGCAAGGCCATCGACTATTGGAGCGGCGACAAGCGCGAAGATCGCGGCAACCTGGACGATGGCCGGTTTGCCTCGCCCTGCGAGATCATCGGCACGCCGGTGTTCTACAAGAATCGCGTCTATGTGGCGATTGGACAGGACCCGCAGCACGGCCGTGGCCGGGGCCTGCTGACGTGCATTGACGCGACGAAAACCGGCGATATTACCGGCAGCGGCAAGATCTGGTCCTACGATCAGATCGACCGCAGCCTGTCGTCGGTCGCGATCGCCGACGGCCTGGTCTATGCAGCCGACATGCCCGGCCGCGTCCATTGCCTGGACGCGGAGACCGGACACTGCTATTGGGTACAGGACTGCAAGTCCGATACCTGGACTTCCACGCTCGTCGTGGACGGAAAGGTCTTTGTGGGGACCCGCAAGGGCTTGTGCGTCTTGGCGGCGGGCAGGGATCCCAAGGTTCTTGCCACGGTCAATCTGGGATCGCAAATTCGCTCGATGCCGGTGGCCGCCAACGGAACGCTGTACGTTGCTTCGCAACGCTATCTGTGTGCGGTGGCAGATATCCGGCAGAATCGTCCTTCCCTACCAGCCGCCACAACGGCGCCAGGCGGCCCCGCCAGCGGGCATGCGTCCGCAAGGCCGAAACCGCAATCCGGGAAACAAACGCTTTGATGCGTTGAAGATTGCGACCTTTTGAAACGGATTCAATTTTTGGCACCCAACGAGACCGCGATGCCCGAGCAATCACCGAACCAAACGGAGCATTCAGGCCGGGTCGTGGGCCTGGTTTCCCGAGTTCTTGTTCTTGCGGCGACGGGTGCGCAGTCAGGTTAGGCTTCTCGGGCTGGCGGTATTGGTGGGCATCGTTGCGGGACTCGGCGCGATCCTGTTCTATGTGGCGACGCAAGGCGTAGAGCATTATGCACTCGGTGAACTGGCCGGGTATCATCCTCCCCTGCGGCCGGCGGGAGAAATCGCTACGCCGGGTCTCGCTGCTTGGAATCAACCGTTCCGGCCCTGGCTCCTGCTGATCATCCCTACGATTGGAGGGATACTAAGCGGCTGGCTGGTGTATACCTTCGCGCCCGAGGCGGAGGGCCACGGGACGGATGCTGTCATCGCCGCGTATCACAATCATCAGGGGCAAATCCGTCCTCGGGTGCCGCTGGTGAAGATCGTCGCCAGTGCGCTGACGATCGGCAGCGGCGGATCGGGAGGCCGCGAAGGACCGATTGCGCAAATCGGCGCCGGTTTCGGATCGGTTTTGGCGAACCTGCTAAAGCTTGGCGGCAAGGACCGCCGCATTCTTGTGGCGGCGGGGATGGGCGCTGGAATTGCCGCGATCTTCCGCGCCCCTTTGGCGGGCGCCTTGTTTGCCGCGGAGGTGCTCTATTGCTCGCCGGAGTTCGAGCCGGAAGTCATCATGCCGGCGGCGATTGCCAGTGTCGTTTCCTATTGCACATTCGGGCTCTTTGCCGGCTGGCAGCCGCTCTTTGAAACGCCCGAGATTTCCTTTACGAATCCTTGGGAGTTGGGGCCGTATTCACTGCTGGTGCTGTTCATGATCCTCCTGGCCATGTTGTATACGCGGACCTTTTACGGCATGACGCACCTTTTCCGGCGGCTACCGTTGCCGCACCATGTTCGGCCCGCGATTGGGGCCCTGCTGACCGGGCTCACCGGCTTCCTGCTCTACTATGCGTTTGGGCGGAACGAGACCGTTCTCGCCGTTCTGGCGTTCGGCTACGGCTCCGTGCAGCAGGCGATGAACGAGGGCGCGGCGATGAGCGCCTGGATCTTGCTGGCGATCGCACTCGGCAAGATCCTCACGACGAGCCTTACGATCGGCAGCGGCGGTTCCGGCGGCGTGTTCGGTCCTTCGATGGTCATCGGTGGATGCGGGGGAGGGGCGCTGGGAATCGCCCTGCATCACTTGTGGCCGGGGCTCGTGCCGAATCCGGCGAGTTTCGTGATCGTGGGCATGGCGGGCTTCTTTGCCGCTGCGGCCAAGACTCCCTTCTCGACGTTAGTCATCGTCAGCGAAATGACCGGAGGCTATCATTTGCTCCTGCCCGCCTTATGGGTCTGCGTCTTGGCCTTTCTCCTTTCCGACGAGAAGTCGATCTACTCCGCCCAGATGGAGAGTCGTTCCCGATCCCCGGCCCATCGCGGCAGTTTCGTCCGCGACGCGTTAGGAGAGGTGCGCGTCGGCCAGTTCTTTGTTCCAGGACAGGCCGTTGCCACCCTGCGGCCGGATGACTATCTCGAGACCATCCTGCGCAACTCGATGATTCAGAGCATCCCGTTTTGCCTGTCGTCGACGACCAGAACCGTCTGCTGGGAGTCGTGAACCTGGAAGAGGTTCACCTGGCCGCGCAGGCTACTCACGCCCAGTCGCTGGTCGTGGCGGCGGACTTGATGCGCACCGACGTCACCCCGCTCACGCCGGAAGACAAGCTCGACCGCGCGTTGGAACTGTTCATCGAGCACGACCTGTTGTCGTTGCCCGTCGTCGACGATTTGCGCCGTCGCAACGTCCTGGGCATGATACGGCGGCAGGAGATTGGAACCGCTTACGTCCGCCACGTTCACGGGCCGCTGACGCCAAGCGCGCAGGACAGCGGGAGATAGGGTTCACTTCTTCTTCTTGGGAGACTTCGAGGCCGCGATCACTCCATGCCTGCGATGATACTCCAGTGGAGTCATGCCGGCCACGCGACGGAAGACCAATCGCATTCTTGCCGCCGAAGAGAAGCCGCACTCGGCGGCGATCTTCCGCATCTTGACGCGCTTGGGTTGGGAAAGCAATTGCTTCGCCCTGGCGACGCGCAGTCCGCACAGATATTCGTAGGGCGGGCGCCCCAGCAACCGTTGAAAACGCTCGTGCAGCAGGCGCCGCGACACGTCCAGGTGCTCCAGGACTCGCGCCAGCCCGAAAACCTCGTGGAGGTTGTCCTGCATGAAGTGGATCGCTGCGCGAACGTGCGGATCCTCGACCGTGATGGTGTCCGTGGAACGGCGGGCAACGACGCCCTCCGGTGGTATTCTCACGTCAAGCGAGGGCACGCTGCGGCCGTCCATGAGAAGATGCAGCATGCGTGCCGCTTCGTAGCCGATTTTCCATGCGGTGCGGGCCACGCTGCTGAGCGTCGGCTGGCAGAACTCGCAGGCCGTCAGGTCGTTGTCCATTCCGAGTACGGCAACGTCGTGAGGCACGTTCAGGCCCAACCGCTGGCATTCGTCGATGAGCACCCGCGCCCGGTAGTCGTGGACGGCCAGAATGGCAATCGGCGGCTGCAGCGTTTTCAACCAGGCGGCGACCGCCTCCCTGCGCTGGTGCCATGAAGCTCTTGAGTCAGTATTGGGGGGCATGTCGAATACCTCGGAGGGAACTTTCGCCTGCCTGGCGCGGTCGATAAAACCCCGCTTCCGCTCCGCCGAGTACCAAGGGCCATCCAAGCCAAAATACGCCAATCGTTGCGAGCCGCGGTCCAGGAAGTGCTCAGCGGCCATCCGTCCGCCGGCGTAATAGTCGGAAATCACCCGCGGAAGACGGGGATCGCGGACATTGCCGTTAACGCAGACCACGGGAAATCCCAGCCGGCGGGCCGTACCGGCCTCGGCCGTGTCCTGGATCACGGCAATCGCGCCCTGGCCGCCCCAGCCCTTCAGGCTGTAGGCCGTCATCGCTACTTCTTCCGCCTCGGCCATCGTGGGAGGGCTGGTGGTAAAATCCCACGCTTCATGCTCGCGGGAGTAGTCGGCGACGCCCTGTGCTAAGACGGCTCCCCACGAGACGTTCACGGGCAGGACCAAGGCGACCTGTCGAAGACGCGGAAGTTCTGACATGGATGCCTCATCGCAGGGGGTGACGTTTTGAAGTATGCTCGGGCCGCGACTGCACAAAACAAGCGTAATTTGCACAAGACAGTATCACTTTCGTCCGTATGATCAAGCATACTTTACGGTAGCGAAACCGAGATCATGGAGTCATTGATCCGAGGATCGAGCATCAAGGAAATTTCCCTGGCGAGGAAGGTGGCGATTCAGACTACCTGGCGGCAAAGGGACGCCATTTTTCGCAAGCTCGGCGTACGAAGTCAGGTCGAATTGGTACGTGTTGCAACCGAGTGGCAGCTTCAACACCAACAGCAATAATCGTCGACATCCGACGAGTGAACCTCGAAGGGTGGCGTTTTGCGCGATCGGCGACGGCTTGGACCGGCATGCACAAAACGATCCCCAATTGCCCAGGAAGGTGATTGTTTTCTTCCTCGGGACTAGGCATACTTCTGCTAACGGCATTGCGGCTTGACTGAGGCATGGCGGAAAACGCCGGACGGGGGCATGCATTTGGTGCTCCCCGCGGGCTCCGCGCCTAGGCACGGGGACGTGCCGAACATGCCGAACATGCCGAACATGCCGAACAAGTTGGCTAAACTGGGTTTGCTTTGTCTCAAGATGAGGTGACTTGCATGTCAACAACCGCCAAACTATCGGTTGTAATTGCTGTACTCTTCGTGTGTCAGCCTGTCTTCGGACAGGGAAAAAGAGGTCGCCTGGCAGGATTCGGGCAGGGGAATCAAGACGCCAACGCGGCGACGGATGCAAATGGCGGTGGCGCTGGATTCGGCAGGCGCCGAATCGATCGGGGCACGGGCGGGCCAAACGCGGATCAGCGCACCGGGACCGGTGGCGCCGCGCCGGCTGCCGGTCGCGGCGGGCAATTCACTCGAGGGCTCGGCGCCGCCCCGAGTCCAGGGGCGAGCCCGGCGGCTGGCGGCTTCCAGCGCGGCGGCGGTGGCGGCATCGAAACCGCCCTGAAGAGATTCGACACCAACAACGATGGAATGATCGATGCGAAGGAGGCTGCCGATCCGACCGCCAAAACCTGCTTGACCGGATCTGGAGCCGGATGGGAAAGGAACCGCACTACCCAATTGCCGTCTCGGATCTCGCACAAGCGTTTCAGACCAGGGGCCCGACTGGTCCGCAGCAGGGCAATTCGCCGTCAACGGCGCCTGCCGCGCCCGCTAGGGCTACGGTGTCGCTGCCGGGCATGGGCTTTGGAACGCCTGCGGTTGCTTCCACGAGCAAGCCGGCAACGCCCGGCATTTTGCCGCCTGGCCCCCGCCCCGACCGCGAGGCGTCTTCCAGAAGCCCAGCGCTGCCTGCCACGGCCAAGGCGGAGCCGCCTGCGCAAAAACTGAGCCGATTTCACACGGGCATCGAGCTCAGGCCCCAAGGATTGCCCCAGTGGTTCATCGACAAGGATAGGAATGGCGATGGGCAAATTACGATGGCGCAGTATGCCACCAATTGGACGCCGGCGCTGGTAGCGGAGTTCAACAAATATGACCTTAACCACGATGGGATTATTACGGCTGAGGAAGTTCTGAAGGTGCTTGGCATCACGGCAGGCTCCGCTGCCAAGGCGGCGCCCACGGCCATAGCGGCGCCCGCCGCCAAGGCGGCTTCCTCCGCCATAGCGGCTTCGAAGTAACTTGACCATGCGATTTCGTCTGGCGACCAGGTTCTCTGCGACGATCGCCGGGATACTGTCGCTCTCCATGATCAGCAGCCTTGTGGCGTTATACGCCGCGTGGCGCATCGATCAGCGTCTGGACCAGGCCCATCAGGAAGCGATGCCCAGCGTTCGTGCGGAAGAGGTGGAAATCCTGCTTCTGGAGCGCAATTCCCTGGTCGCCGCGCAGCTCTTGGACAAAGACAACCCGATCTGGACAACGAATTTACGCCGATCGCAAGGGCAATTTCAGCAGTGGATCGCGAAGGTCCGCAATTCGGCTGCCGTTCCAGCGGACGAGGAGGAACTCCTGCGGCGGCTGGAAAAGACATGGGCTGTTCTCGATGCTGCGCAAGAGAAAGCGATTGCTCTCCACCAGAGCGGGAACGAGGAGCAAGCCAGGGCCCTGCTGCTGACCGAAGTCCGCGAGCACTTGTCGAAGGATGCTTACGACATCTGCGAACAACTCATCGCCAGTAATGACCGCTACGTCAATGAAATCATGGAAAGGGCCGACATGCGAATCCGCGTGACGACGTGGGTCGTTGCCCTCTCTGTGTTTCTCACGCTCGGTCTGGGGGGTACGCTGGTGTGGATGTTTCTGTATCGCGTGCTTCTCCCCTTGCGCGGGATGGTTGCCGATGCACGCCTCTTCCGCGGCCACGCCGGGCGCACGACGGATGAGGATGAACTGCGCGATGGGAAGCTACTTCCGCGATCTCATGTCGGACGTTACGGATACGCGTTCGCGATTGGAACGCAGCCGCCTCCGATTGGCAGCCGCCGAGAAGTTAGCCACGGTGGGAAAGCTGGCGGCCATCGTCGCGCACGAAATCCGCAATCCGCTCACGGCCATGGAGATGTGGCTCTTTGCCATCCAAGAACAAGTTCAAGGCGACGCCGAGTTGGAGCGGAAACTCAGAATCATTTCCGAAGAAGTAAGTCGCTTGGAAAGCATCATTCGGGACTTCCTGGAGTTCTCGCGTCCGATGAAGCTCGATTCCCGGCCGATGGACGTGAACTGTATCGTCGAGCAGACGCTGAACCTCTTCGAACAACGTCTGAAGGAACGCAACATTCGGGTTGCCGTGGCCACCTCTGGCCCGTTGCCCGAGATCGTGGCCGACGCCGGCAAACTCAAGCAGGTATTCATCAATCTGATCGGCAATGCACTCGATGCCATGAGGCAGGGCGGCGAGATACGCATCGGCGCCACGGTCGAGGCCGACGCGGACGGCCGCCGCATGGTCGTCGTGCGGTTTTGCGATACGGGGCCCGGCATGCCCAAGGACGTCCAGGCCCGGGTCTTCGAGCCGTTCTTCACGACCAAAGACGACGGCACGGGCCTGGGGCTGTGCATCGCAGCCCAAGTCATGGCTCGCCACCAGGGTTCATTGGTATTGGAATCATCCACGGAACACGGCACGACCTTCGCCGTTTGGCTGCCTCTCGCAGGGGAAAGTCCTCATGGCTAAGATCCTTGTCGTCGATGACGAACTGAATGTGCGGCGGGCATTTGAAGAGATTCTGGGGAACAAGGGACACGCCGTCGTTGCGGTTCGCGCGCCGAGGAGGCCCTCGCCGCCGTCGATCGGGAGGACTGCGATCTGGCGATTCTGGACATCTGTCTGCCGGGAATGAACGGACTCGACGCGCTGGCCCGAATCAAGCAGCGCCGGCCCAAGCTGCCCGTGATCGTGATGACCGCTCAGGGCACGACCACCACCGCGATCGAAGCCACGAAACGCGGTGCGTTCGACTACCAGTTGAAGCCTTTCCGGCCGGCGGAAATGCTGCAAACGATCGCCCGGGCATTGGAAGCGGCGCGGTTGATGAAAGGACAGCTCACTCTGGGATCGGCAGCGCCCTCGCCTTCCGACGAAGCGATTGTGGGTCGCAGCGCGGCCATGCAGCAGGTCTATAAGGCCATCGGCAGGGTCGCGCCGACCGACGCCACCGTCTTGATTCGGGGGGAATCCGGCACGGGCAAGGAGCTCGTTGCGCGGGCCGTCTACCAGCATAGCTTGCGAAGCCAGGCCCCGTTGACGGTCGTCAATTGTGCGGCGATTCCGGAGACGCTTTTGGAAAGCGAGCTGTTTGGCTACGAGGCCGGGGCCTTTACCGGCGCGATGGCGCGGCGCATCGGGAGGTTCCAGCAGGCCCACGGCGGCACCATCTTTCTGGATGAGATCGGCGACATTCCGCTGCTCGTTCAAGCCAAGATCCTGAGACTGTTGCAGGAGCAGACCTTCGAGCGTCTGGGCAGCAATGAAACCATTCAAGTCAACGTCCGCGTGTTATGCGCCACGAATCGCGACCTGGAAGAGGCCATCGCCGCAAGAACATTTCGCGAGGACCTTTATCACCGGCTGAACGTGGTTGCGCTGCAACTGCCGCCGTTGCGCGAAGGCGCGAAGATATTCCGCCGCTGGTCGATTACTTCCTGAACCGCTTCGCGCGAGGGCTCCGCCTGGAAAGACCGCCTCTTTCCCAGGAGGCCCTGGAAACCCTGGTCAACTACTTCTGGCCCGGCAACGTCCGCGAGCTGGAGCACGTGGTCCAGCGGCTCATGATTTTCACCGGCGGTTACACCATTCAGGCCGCCGATCTGCCGCTGGCGGTGACGACCAACGCACAGGGACCGCCGGGGAGCAAGGCGGGAAGTTGGACCGATGCGCAGTATCTCGCCTTTGCCCGCACCTACCTGGAGGTCCACGCGGGCGAGCGAGCGCTGGAAGGGCTTATGGAGAAGATGGAGAAGTCGTTGATCGTTGAGGCCCTGCGACGCTGCGACGGCAACCAGACCCATGCAGCCCGGCTCCTCGGGCTGCCGCGGCCGACATTGCATCTGAAGATGCAGAAGCACGGGCTCCAGGGACTCGGTGAGCGGCAGAAATAATCCGGCCGCACGGTTGGTTTCCTGACGCAACCGTCAGGTAGCTGACGCCGTGCCACGGATTGGTGACCTCGCACGGCAAGCACGCCTGGGACCGCATCTTCAAGCGGCAGCGGGACTTAAGCGGCAAATCCTCCAATCCGAAACTGCTTGGCATTGTAGTTGCTTAACGTCGGAGTCGCCAGTCCCTTCTGCTGTTCCGCGCAGCTTCCGCGGCGGACGGGTCCGCCGCGGAGGCTGCATCTTCGATGCCGATCTCTCCCATGGAAACGATTCTCTTTGCCGACGACAACAAGAATATCCGCGAGTACTGCCGGGCGTCTCTTGAAGACGAAGGATACCGGGTCGTCGTCGCGCGGGACGGTGTCGAAGCGGTTCAGGCATACCGTGCCGAAGCTCCCGATCTGGCAATTCTGGACATTGCCATGCCGAGAGCGGGCGGTCTGGATGCCCTGGAGCGGATCAAGCGGTTTTCTCCCGATTTCCCCGTGATCCTCTTTACGGCCAATGACGACGATTGCCTGAGCGACCGGCGCACGGCACTTGCCGTCGCATGCCTTGAAAAAAGCAGCAACCTCCGCGACCTCAAGGGACTCGTGGCTGCCACGATTCGCATGCGGCGATCCCAGTGCGGCGATGTGCCGATGCGGTTGGGCTTGCCTCCGTTTCGCGACGAGAAGGAAAGCCCGTGAGTCCATGTTATGGCGAAAGCTGTCTCAAAGCACACTTGCCTCAAGAAGAGGAGAAGACTTATGATGCATGCCGAACTTGACGGGTCGTTGGGCGATCGCCATGGCGGCGCTCTGGAGTTGCGGAGCGGCAAACGCAAGTACCGGGTGAGCGTAGACGCGGCCCTGGCCTTGGCACACTCCTTGCTGCGGGCAAAGCGCTATAAGA
Organism: uncultured Planctomycetia bacterium; assembly: GCA_963824275.1. GTDB lineage: Bacteria > Planctomycetota > Planctomycetia > Pirellulales > Thermoguttaceae > JANXQG01. The sequence continues at coordinate 533,918 of CAWGOT010000001.1, forward strand.
CCGCGATCCGGATCTGCGCGAAGGTGGTTGGCGTCAACGGGCAAAATCCACAGGCGGCAATCCTGCTGGCATGTTGCGAAGCAGGCATGAAGGACTATTCGGCGTGCCAAAAGACGCTTCAAGCGGTATTTTCCAACAACAACGAGGCGCTCGCCGAGCATTTTCAGGCCGCCTTCGTTTACCACAACCTCGGCATGGACCAAGATGCCACGCGCGAGCTTATCGCGCTCACCAACGAGCAACCCGACCTGCCGATTGCATGGTTGCTGTTGGGAGACCACTTTAACGATATTGGCAGGCGTGAAAAAGCAGATCTTTGTTGGCGGCTAGCCATCGACCGTGACCAACGCCGAGGAGTCGCGGCACTGGCCGCGCAACTGGAGTTGGCGGACGGGGAGCAACAAGGCCGCTCGATGAATCGGACTTTCGACAAGCTGCGGCACGCAAAATGTGATCGACCGTAGTTTCCCGAAATGCCCTCCCCTTCCTGGAAATGCCGCCGCATTTCCTGCAGTCGCCCACGTAACCCCCAGAAAGGACCCGGAAATGCTCGTGCTCACAAGAAGGGTTGGCCAACAGATTGTCTTGCCCGGTTGCGGCGTAACTATCGACGTAGTCGGTGTGACCAAGAGCCACGTGCGTATCGGAGTCGAAGCTCCTTCCGACGTGCAGGTCTTTCGCAGCGAAATACTGAACCGCAATCATCGCCAGCGCGAAAGCAGGCCGGAATCAAGCGCCGAGGTGACGATGCAGGCAGCAGAAGGCGCGGATGAATCGGAGAGCCCAAGCATCGGACGAGAATCGCCGCCAGACCTCGCACGGTGTCTGACGAAGTGGATCGCACACCGGACAAGCGGTCGTATCCGCCAGCTTTCCGTAAAGACCGCAGGCAATCGGACCCTGATTCGCGGCTGGGCCACGTCGTATTACGCCCGTCAATTGGCGCAGGCTGCGGTCGAGGAGGTCCTCGGCAATTGGCCTTCCCTTCCGCCCCACGAATTTGACTACCAGATCGATATCGTGGATCGCACGTTCGTAAGCCGGAGTGGCGCCACGCTATTGTTCAGCAGCCGGGTCGGCAACGGCCAGCCTGGGTGATCGGCAGGACCTGGGGCGTGTGCAGTCAAGCACAAAACAATCCTATTTTGCACAAACAAGCGTCTTTTCCTTCCGTGTGATCTGGCAAACTTAATAATGGTGGGCATCTCAAGTGAGCCCTTCGGCGGAAACGGCACGAACGGGCGGTTGCTTGGGAAAATCGGCCGGGAGCGTGACTTTCGGCGTCCATTTTCGTCCTAACCCCGAATAGGCCGCTTAATTCCCATTGCGGCCGTCAGGTACACGATGCATGACGACAATTCCCGAACTCTTGGCGATCGCGGTCCAGCACCATCAGGCTGGCCGCCTGCAAGCCGCCGAGCAGACCTATCGACAGATCCTTGTGATCGAGCCGAACCAGGTCGACGCGATTCATCTTCTCGGCGTAATCGCCCATCAAGTGGGCAGGCATGACGTTGCCGTTGAGCACATCGGACGGGCAATCAGCTTACAAGGCAACGCGGCTCCCTTCCACAACAACTTGGGTGAAGCGCATCGTGCCCTGCACAAGATATCCGAAGCGGCCGCCTGCTACCGTCGGGCCCTGGAACTGAATCCCAATTACGCCGAAGCGCACAGTAACCTGGGAATCGTCTTGAAGGAGCAGGGGAAACTGGACGAAGCGGTGGCCCGCTGCCGCTGGGCACTGGTGCTGAAGCCCGACTTTGCCGACGCGCATAACAACCTGGGCGTGGCCTTGAAGGAGCAGGGAAAGCTGGAGGAAGCGGCCGCCTGCTATCGCCGCGCGCTAGAACTTCAAGCCGGGCTTTGCCGAGGCCTATAACAACCTTGGCATTGCGTTGAAGGACCAGGGCAAGCTGGAGGAGTCCGTCGCCTGCTTCCGCCGGGCCCTGGAGTTGAGGCCCGATTTTGCCGACGCGCACAACAACCTGGGAAGCGCTTTGGAGGAGATCGGCGATCTCCCGGGCGCGGAAGCGTCGTTCCGCGCGGCACTGCGAAACAATCCCCGCTTCGCCGTCGCGCATTATAACCTGGCGGCGCTCATGGGCCGCAGGCTTGCCGAGGAGGATCTGGCCGCCCAGCGCCATTTGTTGGAACAACCGGAGCTGACGGACGCGGAACGCTTGTTGTTTCACTTCGGCCTGGCCCAGGTCCTTGACGCGCAGGGCGAGTATGCCGAGGCCGCCGAGCACCTCGATCGCGGCAATGCGCTGCAGCGCTCCGAATGGCGCAAACGCGGCCAGGACTACGACCCCAAGGAGCATGAATTATCCACCCGCCGGATGATCGCCATCTGCACGCCGGATTTCTTCGAGCGGGTCCGCGGTTTTGGGCTGCAAAGCGAGGTCCCCGTCTTCGTCGTAGGGCTGCCGCGGTCGGGCACGTCGCTGGTCGAGCAGATCCTGGCCAGCCACTCCCAGGTCTTCGGTGCGGGAGAGATCAAGCTGGCCGGCGAAACGATGGCCGCGCTCGGAGGGCATGGCCGAGACGCCCTCGATGGTCTCGGGAACATGGATCGCGCGACGGCCGATCGCCTCGCCACGCGGCACCTGGAGAGACTTCAGGCCCTTAGTCCCGCCGCGCAGCGGATCGTGGACAAGATGCCCGACAACTACTGGTTGCTCGGTCTGTTGGCGAGCCTCTTTCCCAGGGCGAAGTTCATTCACTGCCGCCGCGATCTGCGCGACGTGGCCGTCTCCTGCTGGAAGGCGCATTTTCAGGAGGTGCGGTGGGCCAACGATCCGCGGCACATCGCTTCGCGGTTTCACGACTACCAACGGATGATGGCGCATTGGCGGAACGTCTTGCCGGTGCCCCTTTTGGAAGTCGAGTACGAGGAGACCGTGGCCGACCTGGAAGGCGTGGCCCGCAGACTCGTGGACTGGTGCGGTCTGCAGTGGGAGCCGGCATGCCTTCAATTCCACCAGACCGAGCGGCCTGTTCGAACGGCCAGTGCGGTCCAGGTCCGCCAGCCGATCTTCCGCACCTCGGTGGGGAAGTGGAAGCATTACGAGCAGTCCTTGGCGACACTGCTCAGTGCGATCTCCAACGGGCAGCACGATGCAGACGATCCTTCCCGGCCCGCGCAAGTCGTCACGCCCGCGTCGCCGGCGCGGCCCCGCCCGAGAACTCAGTTTGTCCTCCTTATAGGAACTGCGTGAACCGTCGCACGACCTGTCCGTGTGGGTCTCGCAGAACGACCTCCAGCGGCATCTGACCGGGCAAACTGTGCGTGGCGCAACCGAAGCATGGATCGTAGGCCCGGAAGGCCATCTCCACCATGTTCAGAAGCCCTTCGCTCAGGACCTTGCCTTTGCAGATCAAGGCTTGGGCCGCCTTCTTCACGGACATCGAAATAGGGGCATTGTTGTTCGTCGTGCCGACGACCAGGTTGACCTTCGTCAGGATGCCCCGATCGTCGGTGGTGTAGTGGTGCGTGAGGGTTCCCCGCGGGGCCTCGACGCAGCCCACGCCCTCGGTCGGCGTCTGCGTGGGCAGGATCCGGTATTCATCGCTGGTGATCTCCGGATCGCCGGCCAGTTCCACCCAGTGCTCGGCCGCGTACAGCAACTCGATCAGGCGGGCCCAGTGGGTGGCCAGCGTGTGGTGGACCGGTTTGCCGCCCAAGACGTCGTAGAACTTCTCGTACTCGGCCTGGGCGAGCGGTGTGGCCATGCCGTCCGCGGCGTTCAGTCGCGACAGCGGCGTGGCCTTGTAGACGCCGGAATCGACGCCGTCGACGAGTCCCTTCCAGCCGACTTTCTTCAGATAGGGAAACTTCAGGTAGGTCCAGGGCTCGACGCGCTCCGCCACGTACTCCTGGTAGTCCCTGGCGTCATACTTGGCGTGCTCCCTGCCGTCGGGGCCGACAACGCGGATCTTGCCGTCGTAGAAGTTCACGTAGTTGTCTTCATCGACCGTGCCCATGTTGTACGTGCGGTGGACGTAGATGTCGCCGGTGATGAGCTTCACGTAGTCGCTGTTCGCGAGCACCAGGTCATGGAAGACTTGGAGCGAGAACCGGGCGAACTCGACCGCCTCGCGGCCTCGGGCCTCGATTTCCCGGCGTTGCTCCTCGTTGATGCCGCGGCTGACGCCGCCGGGCAGGCCCCAGTTGGGATGGACCCGCCGGCCGCCCATCATCTTGATCAGCTCGTGCCCGTCGCGCCGCATCTTGAGCACCTTGCCGGCCACGTCCATGCCGACCTTGGCGACGACGCCCAGGATGTTCCGCTCGGCGGCCGGGGCGGTTGGGCCGACGACGAAGTCCGGCCCGCCCAGGGCATAGAAATGCGTGGTATGGTCCGTGGCGTAGAAGATGCTGTAGAACAACTCGCGGAGCTTCTTGGCCGCCGGCGGCGGATCGACGTGGAACAGGTCGTCCAGGGCCTTGGTGGCCGCCATGTGGTGCGCCTCAGGGCAGACGCCGCAGATCCGCGCGGTGAGGTTGGGCATGTCCTCGGCCTGGCGGCCGACGCAAAACTGCTCGAAGCCGCGGAGCTCGGGGATCTGCAGGTAGACGTTCTCGACGTCCCCCTCGTCGTTGAGGAAAATGTCGATCTTGCCGTGGCCTTCCAGGCGGGTAACCGGGTCGATGGAAATGCGTTTCATGGGGTTCGTCGGCAAGTTGGTGGTTGTGGATCGAAAACCAAAATCCAAAATCCGAATCTCGAAATCCGAAACAAATCCGAAATCCGAAATTCACATGACCGAAACGCGTTTGGAATCTTCCGTATTCGTGCTTTGAATTTGTTTCGGATTTGGATTTCCTTCAGTCATGTCCGTTTTCCGCTGCTTTCTTCGCCCGGCGGAGGTGGCTGGCGGCCAGGCTGAAGCGGTAAAAGCTTCCCACCGGGTCCGGGATGCCCTCGCGGATGATGCGGTCGATCTCCTCCGGGTCGTTCGAGTCGATCATCGACGACAAGGCGGCCATCATCCGGGCGCCGAAGTCGTGGACGCCTGGGTTCGGTCCGTAACAGCCGATGCACGGCGAGTTGACCTGCGGGACAGAGGGCCCCGCAGCCGGCCCGCGTGGCGATCCCGCAGCACAGCAGGCCCTGTTCCAGCAGGCACGTCTCGTCGTCCGGGATGACCTGCCAGGTGCGGTAGAACTTCTTGACCTTCTTTTCCTTCCGCGTCCGCTTGCACTCGTCGCAGACCGTGGTTTCCGCGCCGATCACCGCTCCCGGCGGCGGCAGGCGGTTTTCGACGATCGCCAGGATCGCGTCCCAAATCCGCTCGGCCTCGGGCGGGCAGCCGGGCAGGGAGTAGTCCACGCCACCGTCTGGTCCAGCGTCCGCACCGTCTCGTAGAACACCGGCAGGTGGAGCGTCCCTTCCGGCACGGCGGTCTTGGTCTGCGGCTCGATCCGCTCGGGGTTCTCGGTCGAGGGCGTCTCGTGGTAAACGGTATCGAAGATCTTGCGGCGGCTGGTGGCGTTGGCCAGCCCCGGGATGCAGCCTTCGCTGGCGCAGGAACCGAAGGCCACCAGGACCTTCGACTTGCGGCGGAGGAGTTGCGCCATGTATTCCTGCTCGCTGGTGCGTATGCTGCCGTTGAAGAGGCAGACGTCGATGCTCTTGTCCGGCATCTTCTCCACGTCGCGGACCTTGGCGTCCACGGCGACGGGCCAGAAGACGATATCGAACAGGGCGGCCACGTCGAGGATTTTCTCGTTGATCGCCAGCACGGCAATCTCGCAGCCGCCGCACGAGGCGGCCCAGTAGAAGGCCAGTTTGCCTTTTGGTGTGTTGCTCATTCCGGGTTCTCCGCGGTCTCAGATCTTAGGACTTAGTTCTTAGATCTTAGTTCGTAGGCTTCTAAGCACTAAGTACTAAGTACGAAGACCTAACCACCTCCATCGCTTCGGCGTGTTCCGCCAGGATCTCCTCCAACGCCTCCTCCCGCTCGCCGTTTTCCTGCCAGTTGGCCGACCAGTTCAGGGGCCCGAGCTTCTCGACGTCGGCCACGAAGCGGTCGATCGATTCGGCCAGGTACTGCCCTTCGGCCGCCGAGGCCCAGACCAGCCGCAGCCGGTCGGGTTCGATGCCCATCTGCTCCAGGAAGCAGCGGAGCATGGAATGGCGGCGGATGGTCTTGTAGTTCTGCTCGATGTAATGGCAGTCGCCGGGATGGCAGCCGGCGATCATCACGCCGTCGGCCCCCAAGGCGAAGGCCTTGAGGATGAAGGCCGGATCGACGCGGCCGCTGCACATCACGCGGATGATCCGCGCATAGGGCGAGTACTTGATCCGTGCCGTGCCCGCCAGGTCCGAGGCCGTGTAGCTGCACCAGTTGCAGAGGAAGGCGACGATCCTGGGTTTGAAAACGGGTCTGCTCATGTGTGGGGCCTTTTCTCCACGAAAGAAATTGCAAACTGCAAATTGCAAATTGCAAATTGCAAATTGTGGTTCTTGAATCCGCAGTCCATCGTGTCACTCCACGTTCGTTGTTTCTCGAGTTCCAACCCTTCGCCAAAACGACTCCAAGGCGGCTCGGCAATTTGCAATTTGCAATTTGCAATCTCAGACATAACTCATCAGTCCTTCCAGCTCTTCGTTGATTTGTTCGTCGCCGAACAGGTGTTGCTGGGCGGCGCCCGAAGGGCAAGCGGCCACGCACGTGCCGCAGCCCTTGCACAACGCCTGGTCGATCACGGCGATTTCCCGCTCCGCGTCGTGGACGATCGCCTGGTAGGGGCAGACCAAGATGCACGTCTTGCAGCCGGAGCACATGTCCTCGTCCATCCAGGCGGTGTTCGGCTCCAGCTCGATCTGCCCGGAGTCGATCAGGACCAGGGCCTTGGCGGCCGCGGCATCGGCCTGGGCGACCGTGTCGGGGATGTCCTTCGCCCCCTGGCAGGCCCCGGCGACCATCACGCCGTCGTTGGCCGTGTTCACCGGCGCCAGCTTGGGATGCTTCTCGAGGAAGAAGCCCTCCGCGGAGCAGGAGATGCCGAAAGTGCGGCGGACGTCGCCCGCGTCGGCCTGCGGCTCCAAGGCCACGGCCAGGATCACCATATCCACCTCGATCTTGCGGATCGTGCCCAGCAGCGTGTCGTCGACCTGCATCACCAAGGTCCGCCGCTCCCCGCTTCTGGCATGCCTACCCGCCACCCCGGCGTACCGGGGCCCCGGCGTGAAGGCATGCCACCCTGCTCCCCGCTCCCCGCTCCCCGCTCCCCGCTCCACGGGCGTGATGTCGGCCACCTTGCCGCGGATGAACTGCACGCCTTCGTTCTGCACGCGGTTGTAGAACTCCTCGAAGCCCTTGCCCGGCGTGCGGATGTCGATGTAGCAGTTGTAGACCTCGGCCTCGGTCTTCTCGCGGACGAGGTGGGCCAGTTTCAGGGCGTACATGCAGCAGACCCGCGAGCAGTAGGGATGGTAATTGGCGTCGCGGCTGCCCACGCAATGGATGATGCCCACGCGCTTGGGCGTCGAGCCGTCGCGGAGCACGAGCTTCCCTCCGGTCGGGCCGCCGGCGTTCAACAGCCGCTCGACCTCCAGGCTCGTATAGACGTTCGGATACTTGCCGTAGCCGTAATACTCGATGGCCGAAGGGTCGAAGGCCTTGAAGCCGGTGGCCACGATGATCGCGCCCACCTCGTATTCTTCGAACCGCTCTTCGTCGTCGAAGCGGAATGCGTTGCGCTCCCCGCAGGCCTCGACGCAAGTTTGCTTGCACTTGCCGCGGGTGATTTGCAGGCAGGCTTCCGGATCGACCACCGGCACCGGCGGCACGGCCTGGGGAAAGGGAAGGTAGACGGGCTTCCGCAGGCCCAGCCCCTGGTCGAAGGCGTTGGGGAACTTGGCCTTGGTGAAGACGCAGCTATCGATGCACTGCATGCAGCCCACGCACAGGCTCTCGTCGATATAGCGCGGCTTGCGGCGGATTTTCACCTTATAGTTGCCCACCGAGCCTTCCACCGACTCGACGGTGGAGTAGGTGAGCATCTTGATCTTGGGATGGAGCTTGACGGAGGTCATCTTGGGCGTGAGGATGCAGGCGGCGCAGTCCAGCGTGGGGAAGGTCTTGTCGAACATGGCCATGTGCCCGCCGATCGACGGCTCGCGCTCGACGAGGATCACCTCCTTGCCGGCGTCGGCCAGGGTCAAGGCGGCCTGGATGCCGGCGATGCCGCCGCCGACGACCATCGCCCGGGGCACGATCCGCACGAACTGCCGCTGCAGCGGCTCGTGGCCGGCGACGCGGCGGACGGCCGCGGCCAGGTGGGCCTTGGCCTTGTCCAGGGCGTCGGACTTGTCCTCGGTGACCCACGCCACCTGCTCGCGGATGTTGGCCATCTGCACCAGGAAGCGGTTCAGGCCGGCGTTCTCGGCGGCGCGGCGGAAGGTCGGCTCGTGCAGGTTCGGCGAGCAGGCCGCCACCACGATGCGGTTCAGGTTGTACTCGGCGATGTCCCTCTTCACCAGTTCCTGGCCCGGGTCCGAGCACATGTACTTGTAGTGCCGGGAGATGACCACGTCCGGCAGGCCCTTGGCGAACTGCGTCAGCGCCTCGACGTCCACCGTGCCGGCAATATTGCTGCCGCAATGGCAGACGTAAACCCCGATCCGCAGCGATTCATCGGCGATCATGTCGTGGACTCCATAGCTTCGTAAACTAGTTCCCCCAGGTCGGCCACGCGGAGGCGGCCTTCCGCGCCGACCGTCTTGACCGCGTCCTGGAACATGCCCAGGTCCTTCGGGCAGGCCACCACGAAATGCGTGACTCCCGGCACTTGCAGGGCCTCGTTGATGCGGAGGACCGCCGGCCGTTGCGAGACGCCCTCTTCCTCCTGCATCCAGATCTTGCCGCCCCCGGCCCCGCAGCAGAAGCTGTCCTCGCGGTTCCGCGGCATTTCCCGCCGCTGCAATCCCAGGGCGTCGATGATCCGCCGCGGCGGGTCGTAGATGCCGTTGTAACGGCCCAGGTAGCAGGGATCGTGGTAGACTGCCACGCCGCTCAGCCGCCGCTTCAGGCCCAGCTTGCCGCTCCGCATGAGGTCGTCGAGGACCTCGGTGGAGTGCTGGACCGGCTTGTACAGCCCGAACCGGCCGTACTCATGCTTCAAGGCGTGGTAGGTGTGCGGGTCGGTGGTCACGATCCGCTGGAACTCGGCCTTGGCCAGCGCCTTCATGTTCTTCTCGGCGAGCATTTCGAAGAGCCCTTCCTCGCCCAGCCGGCGGACGTCGTTGCCGGCCGACTGCTCGCCGTCGCCCAGGATCCCGAAGTTCAGCCCCGCCGCCTGAAAGACGAGGGCCAGCAATCGCGAGACCCGCATCGACGAGGGATGAAAGGCCGCGTAATCGCCGAGGAACCAGAGCGTCTCGACGGGCTCCTTCCGGGCGTCTTTCAACGGCATGGGAAGGTCCTTGGCCCAATCGAACCTCTTCTTCGGCGACTTGGTCTGGGAATTGCCGTAGCGCTGCAGCGAGAGCAGGGTCTCTTGCAGCGTGCTGTCGAGCTGGCCCTGTTCGACCAGTTTCCGCCGCATTTCGACGATCAGCGGGACGTGCTCGTTGCGGACCGGGCACTTGTCCACGCAGGCGTGGCAGGTGGCGCAGCCCCAGATGGCCGCCGGTTCGACCGTGCCGCCGACGAATTCCTTCCCGTTGCCGTTGGCCGGCCGGCCTTGGACCGTGGCCAGGCCCTTGGTCAGAACGAACTCCTTGAGATCGTGGACGACCTGCCGGGGCGACAATTTGGCCCCGCTGGCGGCCACAGGGCAGACCCGCTCGCAGCGCCCGCACTCTGCGCAGGCGTAGCCGTTCAAGAGCATCCGCCAGGTGAATCCGGCCAAGGGATTGGCCGCTTCGGGCCGATCGCCGCTCTTCTCCTCCTCTTCTGGGCAGCAGCACGCCCTTCTGCGGCAGCTCGGCAAAGAAGACGGCCACCGGCGCCCAAAGCAGGTGCATGTGCTTCGAATAGGGCAGGTAGACGAGGAAGGACAAGAGGATCAGGGCGTGGACCCACCAGGCGCCGATGCCCAAGCGGACAATGGTTTCGGCCGATAGTCCCGCGGCCGCCAGGGCCTGTGCCAAGAGCGTGCCGAAGGGCAGCCAGGTCTGACCCCACTGGCCTGCTTCCGAAGACATCGTTTGCTTCGCGTGGCCGCCCGCCTCGGCCAGGAGGTAGGTGACCATCAGCGCGGCGATGAGCGAGACGACGATCGTGGCGTCGGCCGTCCGTTGCAAGCCCGGCGGGGTGAGAAGATAACGGCGGATGGAAGAGGCGATCAGGCCGACCAGCACGATCACGGCAAACAGATCGACCAGCGTGCCCAACAGCGGGATTTCCTCCGCCTGGGGAATGTGGATCCAGGGTGCGGCGATGCCTCCCGCGAACAAGCAGCGCCGAGGCCAGCACGAACAGGCAGAAGCCCCAGAAGATTGCCGGATGGGCCCAGTTGATGATCGCTTCCCCCCGCAGCATCCGCGACTGGAAGAGGACCTCCTTCACGAACGTAGCCAATCGCAGGCCGATGTGGTCGAAGCGGTTTTCGCGGCGTCCCAAGAGCAGGATCCGCAGCAGTTGCCACATCCGCCGCGCGAACAAGACCGTTGCGGCCGCGGCAAGAACCGCCAGCCACACGGCCCCATACACACCCAGGAACTTCGTTTCCGTCGGCATCATCGCGCCTCGTCTATTGACCTTTGAGTACACGGGTTAGTGCCGGAGCCAGGTCGAGCACGTCGGCCACGACGCCGTAGTGGGCCACGTCGAAAATCGGGGCCTTGGGGTCGGTGTTCACGGCCACGATCAAGTCGGAATCCTTCATGCCCTCGACGTGCTCCGGCGCGCCGCTGATTCCCAGGGCGAGGAAGCACCGCGGCTTGACGGTCATGCCCGATTTGCCCACTTGCCGCGTCGCGGGCAGCCAGCCTTGATCGATGACGGGCCGCGAGGCGCACACCGCGCCGCCCAGCGCCTCGGCCAGTTCCTCGGCCACCTCCAGGTTCTCCTTCTGCTGGATGCCGCGTCCCACGGCCACCAGGATCTCCTGCTGCGTGATGTCCAGGTCGCCGGCCTGCGGCAGGATCCACTCCTCGAAGCGGACGGCCCCGGCGGCAAGCGGCGCGGCGAGCTTCCGCTGCTCGACGACGCCCTTTCCTGCCTCGCCCTCGGCACGAAAACTGCCGGGCAGAACCATCACGATCGCGGGCGAGGCGGGAACCCGGACCTCGGCCGTCATCTTGCCGCCGCAGAACGATGCCGTGACGCGAAGCCCTGGCCGTCGGCCTGGATCGCCTTGCCGCCGGTCACCAGCGGCAGGTTCATGCCGGGCCGCCAGCAGCGGCGCCAGGTCCCAGCCGATCGACGTGGCCCCGATCAGGACGGCCGCCGGCTGCTCCGCCGCCACGACCTCTTGCGCGGCAGCCACGAACGGCTCCGGCGCGTAGGCCGCCAGCAGCGGGTCGTCGACCAGCACGATGCGGTCGGCCGCGCCCAGCGCCGGGGCGTAGCGGGCGCCGTCCGCACTGAGCACCAGGGCCACGACCTGGCCGCCCGTCGCCGAGGTCAGCCCCCGCGCGGCGGCCAGCAACTCGAAGGTCACATCGCCCAGCGTCTCACGCCCACCCGCTGCGCGAGTCCGGCTCCGCCACCACCAGCACGTCTTTGCTACTCATTTCACCAGTCCTTTCTCGGTAAGAATTTCGGCGATCCGCGCGGCCACCTCGTCCTCCGAACCGGAGAGCATCTCGGCATGGCTTGCCGACGCGGGCGGTTCCAGGCGGCAGATCGACAGTGGCGGAGTCGCCGCTGGGGCCGCGGCCTCCTGCTCCTCGAACTGCGCTGACTTTCATCGCCGCACGGATCTTGGCGACCGGGACGTAGCGCGGCGGCTGCTCGGCGCCCACGATGCCCAGCACGGCCGGGAGCTTGACGTTCATCCGCGCCATGACGGCGCCGGGGAATTCCTTGCAGACGCTGACCGTGCCGGCTTCCGCGCCCGGCTGGACGCCGCGGATGACGCCGACGTAAGGCAGCCCCAAGGCCGCCGCCAGGAACGGCGCCAGGCCGCCGTCCAATTCGTCGTGGGCCTGGACCCCGACCAGCACCAGGTCAGGGCCGAGCGGCTTGACGGCCGCCGCATACAGCGCGGCCGCGGCCCTGGGCGACGGGGGCTCGCCCTCCAAAGAGAATCTTGACGATCCGGTCGGCCCCCTTGGCCGCCGCGGTGTAGAGGGTGTTGTCCACGTCGCCGAAGTCCAGGGCCACGACGCTGACCGTCGCGGGGGTACCCGCTGCGGGTCCGCCTCCTTCATGAGAATGGCCTGCTCCAGGGCGTGATCGTCCGACTCGTTGACGATGAACGACGCGGAGCTCAGGTCGAGCGCCGCGCCGGAGGAATCGATTTCCAGCGGTTCGATCAGGTCCGGAACCTGGCGGACCACGACAGCGATATTCATGAGACGTTCCTTCCTTTCTCCAGTAGGACGAGATTGCTAATCCGTCCACGATGTCCAGACGGATTAGCAATCCGTGCTACGGCCAAACGCGGAAGTTATTCTTCGGCCTTGCCCTTACGTGACATTTCCTTTCTCCCAAATCCATGCATTCGGCCAACAATTCGATGATGTCGCGGACCTTCAGCCGCCCTTCCAGGCCCGCGACCTTGGCGGCGTCCTCGAAGCGTGCCAGCTCATAAGGGCAGGAGACGGCGAGGATGTCGGCCCCGGTCGCGGCGGCCTGGGCCACCCGCTGGTCCGAGAGCCGCGTGCCGCCTTGGGCCACGATATGGGCGTCGAGCCACATGCCGCCCCCGCCGCCGCCGCAGCACAGGGCGTTGTCGCGATTGCGGGCCATCTCCACCAGTTTCACGCCCGGCACCAGTTCCAGCAGCGACCGCGGCGGATCGTAAACACCCGCTCCGCCGGCCCAGGCAGCAGTTGTCATGGTAGGTGACCACGGCCTCCACCGGCTTGGCAATCAGCGGCTTGAGCTGCTCCAGGCGCTCGGCCAGAAACGTCGTGTAATGCTGCACCGGATACCAGGCTTCAAAACGCGGATAGTATTTTTGCAGGGCGTGGAAGGCGTGCGGGTCGAGCACCACGAGCTTGCGGAAGTCCTGCTTGTCGAGCACCTTGCGGTTGGCCTCGACGAGGGTCTCGAACAGTCCTTCCTCGCCGAACATGCGGTCGCACTCCCCCAGCGCCTTCTCCTGCACGCCCAGCACGCCCCAGGTCACGCCCAACTGCGTCAGCAGGCGGGCGAAGGCCCGGGCCACCAACTGGTTGCGGGGATAGTACGAGGGATAGCAGCCCACCAGCCACAGCACGTCGACGGGGCGTTTCTCCTTGGAGAGATCCAACACGCGGACATCGAGGTCTTTGGTCCAATCCATGCGTTGCCGGGGCGAGCGGCCGAGGATGTTGCCGTACTTGAAGATGTTCTGGAACGTCTCCTGGAGTTCGGCGGGCGGTTGCAGGCCCTGCTGCATGGCCGCGTCGCGGAGGGCCGGCCAGACGCCGTCGGTCAGTTCGATGCCGCGAGGGCAGCGCTTCGAGCAGAGGTAGCAGGCCACGCACATCCAGAGCGAGGGACTGGCGAGCACCTTGTCGAGGTGGCCCGACGCCGCTTGCAGGATCAGTCTGCGCGGCGGGAACTCCATGGCGTGGCCCAGCGGGCAGCTTGCCGCGCACATGCCGCACTGCATGCAGCCCAGCGGCGGTTTCCCGTCGCCGGTCTTGCCCAGTTGTTTCAGCAATTCCGCTCCCCGCAGGGCCTCGACCGCGGCCATCGTTGTTCTCCCACGTAGGTTAGGCGATTCACTAGCTCCCCACACCTTTCAGAGAGGGGCGGCAGGTTCTCCGACGTACTCATCACGCTCCGCCGTGATGAAAGACCAGCACGGCGGAGCGTGATGAGTACGGTTGTTGACCGCCTCTTAGAGCAAGCAGCATGCCGCCTGCTGCACTCTTCTTTCATTTCCACCGAACAGCCCGCGCTGCAACGAGTTACGATGCGTTGGCCAGCGGGCGATGCTGGCGGCATTGGGGCATATTGCGGAATTCCGCCAGCGGCTTGCGGGAATCCGGCAGTCGTAACCCGAAGCGTAAGCGAGGTCCGCAGCAAACTCCCTCGCTGGCGCTTGCGCCTGGAATGGATTGGTTGATTCAGGCGGCGTGGGTTGTCTGGGTGTTGACAATGTGCGGCCTTTCAATACTACCGACGGGGGATTTTTGCCCGAACTTGCTCGAATTTCGTCCGGGCTGCGGATCCTCAACCCTACCGACGGGGGATTTTTGCCCGAACTTGCTCGAATTTTGTCCGGGTTGCGAACCCTCGGCGGTGTCGATTGCCTGGAATGCCGCCAATTCGCCGACGGCCTCGATTGCCGCGAACAGCCGGGTACGGTAGCCGCGAAGCTGATCTTCGTTCATGTGCTCCACATCCTGGTCCACCACCTCGGCCGGAACGGTCCCGCCATCCGCTTCGACGACGCACTTCAGTCCTTCCGCGACATCGCGGAGTTCCTCGTGGGACATCTCCTCCAAATCCTCCTTCTCGAGAAATTCCAACCGCGCCTTTTCGGCCTCCACGGTCTCCGATTGCGTGATCTGCACTTTGTCGTCCGTCGGCTTCGTCAGCGGGACCGGCGCGGCGGCCGGCGAGATTGCCTCGGCACACAGCGGGCCGGGTTTGCCCTTGAGCCGCCAGGACGCCATCGCGGCGGCCATGGCCCTGGTGAGGTAGGCGGCAGTTCCGCATTGCGTTTGGGTACGGGTCGATGTCTTGGTCGTCGCCTTGCCGTCGGCTGATTCCGTATGCTCGATGATCCGCACTTCCGTGTCGGTTTGCGACTTGCGCCAGGCCTGCATGGCCTCGCGGAAGAGCGTGTCGATTCGCGCCAGGTCGGTGGCGAACAACTCTGCCGAGCCCTGGGCCGCCTTGGCGATCCATTCCTGTCGGGCTTCTTGCAGCCAGTGATTGACGGTCCGCTTGGGCATGCCGAGTTTCTCGGCGATCGCCTGGCTGGAGTGGCCCTCCAGGGCCAGTTGCGTGATCTCGGGCAGCAGGGTCTCCTTCCGCCGTCGAGGGCCGAGCAGGGCGTCGTTGGTTCTCGCGGCACTGTCAGGCTGCGGCTGGAAATCGTCGGCGGTTGGTTTTTCGTTGACGGAACACATGGCTAAGTCTCCCTTGGTTTGGTGGATGGAACGGATCGCACTATCAGACCGTAAATATCCATAACTGTGGATGGTTGTCAAGTGGCGGGAAGCGATATTTCTGCCGCGGGCTGCGGGCGAGGCGGGAACGAGTGCCCTAAGTGGTTTTGCGACAACGGGTTGCGGCGATGGTTCGCGAGGCGGAATTCGTGAAAAATAACCGCAGGAATCGTCTCGCCGTTGAAGACCAGGCCACGAAGGCAGGCGAAGAATCGCCGCAACCTCATGGCCCGCAAGCACTTGGGAATCCCGTTTCGCGGCAAAGCTCCTAGCTTATTTCCGCGGAGGAGTTCGAACGGGTTCGGCCGTTGCTTATGGAAGAGGATTTTCAACCACGCGAATTATATCCTTTGATCGCGAAAACGGCCGCCGAGGCCGGCTGGAGCGATCCGGCGATGGACGCCTACGGCCACTACGATGAGCAACGCGATCAAGGTTAGGCGCGGCGATGTCGTGCTGCTTCCCATTTCCTTCGTGTCGGGCACAGGCACGAAGGTCCGGCCCGCTCTAGTGGTACAGGATGATTCCCTGAACAGCCGCCTGCACTCGACCATCGTTACCATCATTACCACGACGAACAAACGGGTGGCAAACGAGCCTTCCCGACTTTTCATCGAACGTCACCACGCCGGACGGGCGAACAACCGGATTACTCCACAATTGTGGACAGGAAGCAGTGGAGGTTTTGCTTTCTCCTTTTTTCCTCTTTTCGCTCGACCCTGAGCCCGTTCGGCGACATAGTATAGGGAGATAGGAGAAAGGCAACGATGAGCCAAACCGCTATTTCCGCACCTCCGGTTCTTGTCGAAGTCCCGGTTGTCCTCACCGCCATTATCCGGCCGGAGCCCGAGGCGGGCGGCTACTCCGCCTCCATCCCGGCGCTCCCAGGCTGTCACACCCAGGGCGAGACCCTTGAGGAAGTGCGTGCGAACCTCCGCGAGGCTGCCGAAGGCTGGCTGGCCGTCGCGCACGATGATGCTCTTGCCCGCGGGGCAACAGAGGAGAGCAAGTGAAGATTGTCTCCGGCAGGCGGGTGTGCCGCATTCTCGAGACAAAGTGGCCACTCTCCGCGCGTTCCCAGTGGTCACACGTCAACGACGCTGGATTACTTAACCTCAAAGGTTTGACCCAACTCCAGAGATTGAACCTGTCGGAAACGAAGATGAGCGACGCTGGGTTGCAGCAGATCAAGGGTTTGACGGCACTCCGATCGCTGAACCTTGACAACACCGACGTGACCGACGCTCGGTCGATCACGAGAAGACGCAAATCTGGGAGCTAAGAACGACGACTTGGATTCCATGGGCCGCCGACAAAGACAGCCTGCGCGACGCGGTAATGGCTCACGCGCAGCGGCTCGTGGGTCACGCGGCTGGGTCGGCTGAGAACATCCAGCAGGCGAAGATGACCGCGGAGACGGTCATCAGATCGCTTTATGCGGAGGTCGGCTGGACCGTGGCAGCGCCCAGCGATGGGACTACTGCGGCAGGAACGCGGTAGTCCCCCCGGATCGGCAGCTCTTCGTCGCGTGGCGTGGCGGTTGCTCACTCCGCTTGTGCTTGCCCGGCTTCGGCTCGTCCTTCGCCTACGCCGCGGGCTGCGCTCCGGCTTCGCTTCGCTCTACTTGTCCGCCAAAACTAGGGAGACGCGGAAGCCCAAGTCATACCACCTGTAGCTAGGCAAGTGCCTGTTGCGGATCGCCGACCGGCAGTACCTCGCCGGGTGGTACCAGCTACCACCGCGAAACACGCGAACCGAGCCTCCAATTGGACCTGACGGATCATCCACTGGCGACTCCTTGTAATCCCCATACCAATCCTGGCACCACTCCCACACGTTCCCGTGCATGTCGTACAGCCCCCAAGCATTCGGCTTCTTCTCGCCTACAGGATGGGTCTTGCCGCCTGAGTTCGCTCCATAGCACGCATATTCTCCCAGTTGCTTTTCATCATCCCCAAAGCAGTACCGCGTCTTGCTCCCCGCCCGGCAGGCGTATTCCCAATGCGCCTCCGTAGGCAAGACGAACCTGCCCCCCAGATTGCCCTGCCGCTTGTTCAGTTTGTCGAGAAACTGCTGGCAGTCGTCCCAACTAACCTGCTCCACCGGGTTCTTCGGACCCTTGAAGCGGCTGGCGTTGTTGCCGATGACCACTTCCCACTGCTCTTGCGTTACCAGGTACTTGCCCAGGTAGAACGGCTTGGTGATCCGCACCCGGTGCTGCGGCTTCTCCCACTCGAAGGCATCCTTGTCCGAATCGGGCGAGCCCATCAGGAACTCGCCAGCGGGAATCAAGACCATCTCCAGCTTGATGCCCTTGCCGAGGTCCACCGAGAGTTCCTTCGGCGGCTCTTTTGTCTTGCTGCCTGCTTCCTTGGGTTCTGCGGCGGTTGCCAGGGTAAGACTCGCCAAGACTACCAACATGACGGTCGATACTTGTCGGAACATGGGCCAATCCTCCTTCAAGCCTTGCGGCCGATCGCCACGCACCACGCCACAGGCCGAGACCGGGCCGCTCCATCCAGTTTATCGGCCGGCCTTGGTGGGCGCCAATCAGGGCCAAGGGCATCGATGTCGCCTTCGGGCGGCTTGCGGGCGGGCTTTCTTTTAGCCCTCAGTAGGTTAGGTTTTCAACCTGACAGGTAGGTTAGGTCTTCAAGGTAAAGCAACCGGCATGCCGCCTGCTGCAATCTTCTTTCATTTCCGCCGAACAGCCCGCGCTGCAACGAGTTACGACGCGTTGGCCAGCGGGCGATGCTGGCGGCATTGGCGCTTATTGCGGAATTCCGCCAGCGGCTTGCGGGAATCCGGCAGTGTTCGCTCCCTCATCCTCCTAGCGCTTTGCGCCTGGAGTGGATTGGTTGATTCAGGCGGCGTGGGTTGTCTGGGTGTTGACAATGTGCGGCCTTTCAATACTACCGACGGGGGATTTTTGCCCGAACTTGCTCGAATTTTGTCCGGGTTGCGAGCCCTCGGCGGTGTCGATTGTCTGGAATGCGCCGAATTCGCCGACGGCCTCAATTGCTGCAAACAGCCGGGTACGGTAGCCGCGAAGCTGATCCTCGTTCATGTGCTCCACATCCTGGTCCACCACCTCGGCCGGAACGGTCCCGCCATCCGCTTCGACGACGCACTTCAATCCTTCCGCGACATCGCGGAGTTCCTCGTGGGACATCTCCTCCAAATCCTCCTTCTCGAGAAATTCCAACCGCGCCTTTTCGGCCTCCACGGCCTCGGATTGCGTGATCTGCGTTTCGTCGTCCGTCGGCTTCGTCGTCGGGACCGGCGCGGCGGCCGGCGCGGCTGCGGGCGAGATTGCCTCGGCAGACAGCGGGCCGGGCTTGCCCCTGAGCCGCCAGGACGCCATCGCGGCGGCCATCGGCCGCTGCTTATGGAAGAGGATTTTCAACCCCGCGAATTATATCCTTTGATTCCGAAAACGGCCGCCGAGGCCGGCTGGAGCGATCCGGCGATGGACGCCTACCGCCACTACGATGAGCAACGCGATCAAGGTTAGGGCGCGGCGATGTCGTGCTGCTTCCCATCTCCTTCGTGTCGGGCACAGGCACGAAGGTCCGGCCCGCTCTTGTGGTACAGGATGATTCGCAACGGTAAGGACAGCGGTCAACGAAGTTGATCCGGCGCAGCCGGACTTTGTCGCTCGTCCTTTGTTGGCGGCGTCCAAACGATGCTGCACTTAGGCAGAGCCATCCGAAGTGTTCTTGATGCCGGTGCTCGTGACCAAGGTACCTCTTAGGTCCAAACTCGTGAGTGCTTTAGGCCGTCGTTCGTGATTGCGTGGCCCCCAAATCCAGGACCTGGAGTTGGCTCAAGCCCCTGATATTCTCCAGCCCGGCGTCCGTGACGTTGTCTGAATAAAATGTCAGCTCGTGCAACTGATCCAACACCTTGAGGTCTCCTAGCTGTTCGTCCGTCACCTTGCCGCCGGAGAAGCTTAAGTCAACGCACGTTGGAACCAACAACGTATCACCGATTACATACCGCAACCATGCCGGTCCGGATGCTTGCTTCCAGTTGGCGACAAGACCACCCATCCTGTGGATCCTTAGTGCCGCTGCCGCCTGCCGTTGCGCCTGGTGGATCTTCACGCCCAGCCAACTGCACGGGACCGCACAAAGAGAGTGACGAATATCAGCAGGGTCCGAAGGCTAAACTGATACCAGCGGCGACGCGGTTTCGGCAGCGCGAGTGGTGGGTCTGCTTCGCTCATGCCGCTAACGGCGTTTTGGTTGACATCAAGTTTTTCACCGCTTGCCGTATTGTAAGGCCGTAGGACATTCATGTCCATCCTTGCTAGGTTCTCGAAATCAAAAACCGGATCAGGCCGATCGCCACCAGGCCGATGCCCGCTCCGCAGACCCCGTTCCAATTCCAGGCGCCCCAGGCCCACGCGCCCAGCCACGAACCTGCCGCGCCGCCGATGAAGAACGAGACCATGTAAACCGTGTTCAGCCGGTTGTGGGCCTCGGCCGACAGGCTGTAGATGCGGGCCTGATTGGAAATGTGATTGGACTGCGCGCAAGGTCCAACAGAATTACGCCGAGTGTCAGGCCCCACAGCTCGTGTCCGAAGGCGGCCAGCAAGCCATAAGAGACCAAGAGGGTCGCCAGTGCCGCCCCGATCGTGAGCCGCGGTCCGCGGGCGTCGGCCAGGCGGCCCGCCACCGGCGCCACCATCGCGCCGGCAGCGCCCGCCAGACCGAACATCCCGGCCGCGCCGCTGCCATAGAAGTAAGGCGGACCCGCGACAAAGAACGCCAGCGTGGTCCAGAAGGCGCTGAAGGCCCCAAACCCGGCGGCCCCAAAAACGCAAGACTCCCGCAACAGCGGCTCCTTCACGAACAGCCTGCCAAGCGACCGCAGGAGCTGAAAATAGGACATCGCGACGGCCGGCTTGCCCTGCGGCAGCACGTAATGCAAGAGCAGCGCCAGCAGCACGCTAACGCCGGCCGCAAGCCAATAGATCACCCGCCAGCCGAAGCGTGCGGCGACCAATCCGCTGACCGTGCGGGAAATCAGGATTCCGATCAACAAACCACTCATCACTCGGCCCACGATAACGCCCCGCTTCTCCGGCGGCGCGAGGCCGGCGGCAAAGGGAACGATCATCTGAGGCGTGACCGTCGCGGCTCCCAGGGCAAAACTGGCCACGGCCAGCCAGCCAAAACTGGGGCGGTCGCCACGGCCGCCAACGCCGCGACCGACGTGCCCAGCATAACCAGGATCAGCCGCCTTTGCTCCAGCATGTCGCCCAGCGGGACGAACAACAGCAGGCCCACGGCGTATCCGACCTGGGTCAGGGCCGACACAACTCCCATCTGCCGCTGGGAAACACCGAACTCTCGCGCCATCTCGGCCAACAGCGGCTGGCCGTAATAGAGGTTGGCAACCGTGATTCCGCAGGCCGCCGCCATGACCCAGACCGTGCCGGAGCGCGGCACCTTGCCGCTCGGGCGGCCGGAATCGAGAGGACGGTCTTCCACGGCGGCGTGGTTCCAAGATGAAAACGTTGTGTCAAGTCCCCGAGTCTGACGTGTTGGTTTGGGACTGTCAAGCCGGGTTCTGTCAAGCCGGGTTCTTGACAGTCGGCGGCGCACCCGTTAAACTTCGGCAGAGGCAGGCGGAAGGTGATAGGAGCAGCGATGGACAGCCCGGCAGTCGATCTTCGGGACGTGGCGATCTTCGGGACGTGGCGATCTTCGGGACGTGGCGATCTTCGGGACGTGGCGATCTTCGGGACGTGGCCAAAACTCACGTCCGCAAAGTGTGGACAGGAAGCAGTGGAGGTTTTGCTTTCTCCTTTTTTCCCTCTTTTCGCTCGACCCTGAGCCCATTCGGCGATATAGTATAGGGAGATAGGAGAAAGGCAACGATGAGCCAAACCGCTATTTCCGCACCTCCGGTTCTTGTCGATGTCCCGGTTGTCCTCACCGCCATTATCCGGCCGGAGCCCGAGGCGGGGGGCTACTCCGCCTCGATCCCGGCGCTCCCAGGCTGTCACACCCAGGGCGAGACCCTTGAGGAAGTGCGTGCGAACCTCCGCGAGGCTGCCGAAGGCTGGCTGGCCGTCGCGCACGATGATGCTCTTGCCCGCGGGGCAACAGAGGAGAGCAAGTGAAGATTGTCTCCGGCAGGCGGATGTGCCGCATTCTCGAGCAGCACGGTTGGACGCTGGCCCGCATCGTCGGCAGCCATCACATCTATCGCCATGCACCGACGAACAGACGGGCGGTAGTTCCGGTTCACGGAAAATAGGACTTGAAGCCCGGCACCCAGCGAGGCATCATGCGCGACGCCGGCTTGACCGATGACGACCTCTGAGGGGCTGAAGTGAGGCAGCGATATCCCGCCGTTTCTCACGCAGGGCTTCCTTCGTGTCGGGCACAGGCACGAAGGTCCGGCCCGCTCTCGTGTCACGGCTGCGACTGGAGGTCGAAGACCCAGCGGCCGCGGGCGTCGCGGCGACGTTCGAGACGGAATCGACGGCGGAAAACCGCCGAAAGCTGGAAACCCTCCCCGTCCACCGGCGCCGGCTCATAACCGTCCGCGCCGCGGGCGTGGATGCGGAAGAGCAGACGCTCCCGCCGCGCATCGACCAGCCAGTACTCCGCAATCCCGGCGCGCGAATAGGAAATCGGCAGTCGCTTCGTGTCCTTGGCGACGGAACTGTCGCTGACGATCTCCACGACCAGGTCCGGCGCGCCTTCCAGTTCCACATAGCTGTCCGCTTCGCCGCCGCGCTTGGCACCAGGCGGACACGGCCCGAATCGATCGTCTCGGCGGACAGGTACACGACGTCCGGCTCCGCGGAGAGATCTGCATCCGGGGAGGAAACCCGCGTGCGATCGCTGAATAAATACCCGCCGCCGGCGGAGCGGACGACATCCCTCAACTCCCCGACTACCTCGGTCTTGATGGAACCATGAAAGAACAGATTCTCCGGCGACATGTCGACCTCGATCCGCCCACCGATGTAGTCGATTCGGCCGCGCTCGGGGAAACTGTCGGACAAAGCCCACGCGCGGAACTCGGCCAACGAGCGGAAATAGGGGATTTCGACCCGCTCTTCAAAGATCACTGAACTCGCCATCTCCAAGCCTCCGCTGAGATTTTAGCATTGGACTGCGGACAGAGTCAAGCCGTTACTCGCCTTTGAGGCTTTTGTGACACCAGACCCAGGGCGTATTGTAGACCAGCCCCGCTTGCGGTGGAAGCAACCCCTTCGATCAGTTAGCCCAGCCCGTGTTTGACCAGCTTGTCGCGGAAGGTCGAGAGCTTCATGCCCAGCGCGGCGGCTGCGGCCGACTTGTTGCCGCCGGCGGCCTGCAGGGCCCCGTCCAGCAGTTCGCGCTCGGTCTTGTCGATGGTCTCGTGAAAGGGCCCCGTGGGCGGCGGCCGCCTGTGGGCGACCTCCTGCAGCTCGGCCAGCAAGAACGTCCTTGCAGATCCGCCCTGAGCCCACCAGGTAGGCGCGTTCCAGGACATGGTACAGCTCGCGGACATTGCCCGGCCAGTCATGCCGCTGAAGCACCTCCTGGACGTCGGGTTCGAGTTGCGAGGCGGGGTCCTTGGCGATCCGCTTCAGGAGGTGATTGGCCAGCAGGGGAACGTCCTCGCGCCGCTCCCGCAGGGGCGGGATGTTCACGCGCATCACGTCCAGGCGATAATAGAGGTCCTGGCGAAACGTGCCGGCGGCGATCTTCTCCAAGAGATTGCGCTTGGTCGAGGCGATGATCCGCACGTCGGCCCGGATCAGCGAAGCGCCGCCGACCCGCTCATAGACCTTTTCTTCGATGGCCCTCAGCAGCTTGGCCTGATGCTCCAGAGGGATGTCGTCGGCGTCGTCCAGATAGAGCGTGCCGCCCTCGGCCAGCTCGAAACGACCTTGGCGGCGCTGCTCGGCGCCGGTGAAGGCGCCCTTCTCGTGGCCGTACAGCTCGCTCTCGATCAGTTGGCTGGGGTAAAGCGTGCAGCCGGCCTTGACGAAGGGGCAGGTCCGCCGCGGCGAATTGCGATGGATGGTCGAGGCGATCAGGTCCTTGCCGCAGCCGGTTTCACCGCACAAGAGCACGTTGGCGTCGGAACGCGTGCAGATCTCGATCAAGCGGCGGACCCGCCGCATGGCCGGAGAGTGGCCGATCACCGCGTGATCGATATTGCCGATCGTCGTTTCCAGCGGCTCGGGAGTGGAACGCGTGGTGCCGCGCCGCGCCGCCTCGATGCGCGCCAGGAGCGGGAAGACGTCTTCGTTGCGGAAGGGCTTAGTGAGGAAGTCGAAGGTGCCGAGCTTCCCGGCCTCGACCGCCAGCGGGATGCTGCCGTAGGCGGTCATGATGATCACCTCGGCGTCGGTCACATGGTCGCGCTTGATGCGCTTGAGGAGCTCGAGGCCGTCGAGCTTGGGCATTTTGAGGTCGGTGACGACGACGTCGTAGTGGCCTGCTAGGAGTTTTTCCAGGGCCTCGGCGCCGTCGGCCGCGGTCACCACTTCATGGCCCTGGGTCTCGAGGTCCTGGGCCAGCGTGACCCGCTTGATCTTCTCGTCGTCGGCGACCAGGATTTTCATAGCGGCGGTCCGGGAACGTCTGTCAATAAGGATAAAGAGATCTTAGTACTTAGTTCTTAGACCTCTAAGCACTAGGTTCTAAGTTCTAAGCACTACGTTCTAAGAACTTCGTTGCTCTACGGAATCTCACCTTTATCTCGTTGCGAAATCGCTTGCGTTGTTCTTTTGCACCCGCTTCGCACGGTCGGCGGCCGGGCTGAGGACCACGGTGAAGACCGTCCCTTGCTGGACGACGCTGCGGACCTCGATCCTCCCGCCCATCTCGCTGATCAACATGCGGCAGAGGCCCAGCCCCATTCCGGTGCCGCCGCTGTCGGCGCGGGTCGTGAAGAAGGGTTCGAAGATCCGCTCCAGGTTGGCGCGGGGAATGCCCACGCCCGTGTCCTCCACTTCGACGGCCACGGAGTCCAACTGGTCGTCGTCGCCGCCGCCCAGCCGGCGGGTGCGGAGGGTCAGCGTTCCGCCGCGGGGCATGGCGGCAAAGGCGTTGGTGCAGAGGTTGAAGAGCACCTCTTGCAGCGTGTAGGGATCGCCCTGCGCCGGCGGCACGTCGCCCAACTCCGTCCGGATGCAGACGCGGCCACGGCGCGCCGGCCCCAGCAGGGAGAGCGTCGCTTCCACGACCGCGTTCAAGTCCGTGGCCTGTAGCGTGATGCCGTGCGGCAGCGCGAAGGCCTGCACGCGCTTGGCGGTCCGCTCGATGCGGTCCAGGGCCGCAACCATCATCTGCACGTACTCGGTGAGGTGCGGATCGTCGCGGACCGTCTCGCCGATCCGCTGCAGGCAGTTCTGCACGCCGTCCAGCGGATTGGCGATCTCGTGCGCGATCCCGGCCACCAACTGGCCGATGCCCAGGAGTTTTTCCTTCTGGCGGAGCTCGGCGTGCGCGCGGTCCACGTAACGGCGGATGGCCGTCGTGAAGTAGACCGCGATCCAGAGCGTGCTGGCCAAGGCGGCAAAGACGGTCAACAAATACAGCGGGCTGGACGCGGGCACCATGTACCGTCCGCTTGTTCCAAGCGGCTGGTCGGCGGAAAACTGCAGGTCGAAGCGGGCCCTATCGTTCAGGCAAGGGCACTCCAGGTACTCCAGCAACAAGATCGCTCCCACCAGGCACGTGGCGACGGCCGCGATCGCGTAGGGCAGGTTGCCGCGAAGATACATCCCGGCAATGATCATGTGGAACACGAAAAAGGAGAGAAAGGGGTTCTGCGGCAGGCCGGCGAAATACAGCAACAGCGCCAGGGCGGCAAGATCGAAGAGGATCTGCAGGAGGATGTTCCGCTCGACGTTTTGCGGGGTGACCGACCAGCCCCGACCCGGAGTACCGGGTGCCCCGCGGCCGAGCCAAAAGACCATGTTGTACGCCAGCACCACGGCTCCCACGGCGTACAGGGGCAGGGGATGCGGGAGCACGCCCAGCAGCCAGGCGGCGGTGGTGACCAGGAAAACGCCCGTGCATGCCCCGAAGCGGAGCGAGACCAGCCAGCGTGCGCCTTCCGGTGGAAGTTTCATGGTGTCTTGGATCTTAGTTCTTAGACCTTAGTTCTTAGACCTTAGGATTCAGATTCCAAGCACTAAGTTCTAAGCACTAAGCTCCTTTCAGTACGAAGCCATGTCCCAAACGATATGGTCCGCCAGGGCGGCGATGGTCCGGGCGTCGAGGCAGGCGAAGCCGCCCAGTTTGTCGGGCTGCACCGAGAGCATGGAGACCTTGCTCGCCGCCGATCCGCCGGCCCGCGACCCGCAAGCCTTCGCCGTTCCTGGGAGCCCAGCCTCGTCTTCCCCGGCAAGCGGGCGCCCTGTGGGAGCGTCCCCCGGCTCGACTTCGAAGTCCGGTTTCGTGTCGCGGGCCAGGCCGCCCGGCAGCAGTCCGCTGTCGCGTGCCAGGAGCACCATCACCCGATCGCAGTTCTCGGCTGCCTTGAGGATGTTGCCCGGAGTGAGTTGCGTCTCGCCGGGAGTGACGACGACCGGGAACATCTGGGCCAGCAGCTTCTGCCCGATCTGCTGCCCGAGCCCCTCATTGCCCCACAGCAGCCCTGGGGCTGCCAGCAACTCGACCTTGTGCAGGTTGCGGTTGGTGATCGAGATGCTGCTGATCGGCTCGGAAGGCCCCTTCGCATGTTCGGACTTTGCCGGCTGCCCTGTCGTCGATGATGACGGGCGGGTGCGAAACACGCCCATGAGGATATCGGCGATTTCGTTGTCGGCGAAGGGCTCGACGGCATAATAGAAGATCTTGTGTTTTCGATAGGCGGCTTCCCTGGCGCCGGGGCTGGGCTCCCAGGAACTGGGAAGGCTTGCGGGTCGCGACCCGCCCGTGCGCCGACGACCACGATGCGGGCATGGGGCGCCTGGCGGTTGACGCTCTCGACCAGGGCCGGTCCTTCCTCGCCCAGCGAGGCGGCATCCAGGAAGACCACGCCTTCACCGTTTTCGGCCAAGGCGGCAAGCAGAGAATCCAGGTTCGCGGCCTTTTCCACCTGGCAGCCCAAGTCGGTGAGTTTCCGCGTCTGCTCGTCGGCCGAGCAGGGATCGGCATTGACCAGGATCAGGCGGCGGGGCTTGCAGTTCGCCATTTCCTCGTGCCGCGTGGCGCAGACGCAGGCGATCCAGCCTTCCCCGCACGGTCGCTGGCCAACAATTGCGGACGGCGGGCCACCATCGGGTTGACCTCCGCCACGACGCCGGAGATGGGCGAAGGGATGACCAGCATCGGCTTGCCGGCGACCGTGACCCCGGCCAGGGGCAGGCCTTGATAAACGACTTCGCCGATCCGCGCCGTGCGGATGCCCGTAATTGTGGCCCCGTGAAGGCCCGGCAGCACCGCCCCCACCAGCGCCGCCCCATCGACGGCGAGTTGCACCCACGACTCGTCCCAGAAGAGCGTCTCGATGTTTGCCATCGCGGTAACGACCGCTTCTCGCTCTTCGGCGGCCGTTTCGCTCTGGTCGTTGAGCGCGTGTTGCAGGTTCAGCACGCGTTGCACGCCCCACGTGACTTCCTCGGAGGTAAACGGCTTGGTCACATAGTCGCAAGCGCCAAGGCGCATCGCCGCGGCCGCGTTGGGGATGCTGGGATAACCGGTGATGATCAGCACCGGAACGTCGGGCTTTTTCTGGCGGAGCCGTTCGAGAAACTGGATCCCATCCATGTTGGGCATCTTGATGTCCAAGAGGATGATTGCGTAGTCGTTTTCCGTAGCCTTGACGAGGGCCTGCCGCGCATCGGTATCGGTTTCGACCTGGAACCCTTGTCGCGAGAAGATTCGCCGGCAGGCTTGGCACACGACTTCCTCGTCGTCCACAACCAGCAGTTTGCGTTCGTCGGCCATGGTTTGTTCCCTTGGGTAGAAGAGTGGCGATGTTGCGTCGTGCCGCATCAAGGGCAATTCGCGTGCCATATACGGCAACTACCGGGGACATCAAAGAGAGCCTTCAGCGACGTTCTTAGGCCGTAGCCGTAGGGTGGGACCAGCGAGCTTGCGAGCCGGCCCACCAAACGCCGCGGCCCACCAAACGCCGTGAATGGTGGGCCGGCATTGCAAGCTCGCTGGTCCCACCCTACGGCACTTAGTCTAAGTACTACGCTCTACGCCCTCGCGGTGTATGAGAATCTATACGGCGTATGAACTTTCATACGCGCCGCCGGTCATTCCGTGTCGGGCCGATTTTCCGGTTTCAGCCCGTGGCTGCGTAACAGCGCATGGAAGTTGGGCCGCTGCATGCCGACGTCTTCTGCCGCCTGCGTGATGTTGTGTGCAGAGCGATTCATGGCGGCAAGCAGAAACTGCCGCTCCATGTTGTCGATGATCTGCCGTTTCAGCCGCTTGAGCTCTTCCCAGGTGCTCGGAATTTCGGTCGTGGGACCGCTTGGTGCAGCCTCGCGAACCTCCCAGGGCAGGTGCTCGCGCTCGATCCGCAAGCCGCCATAGAGCACGGAGATTCGCTCGACGATATTTCGCAGTTCCCGCACGTTGCCCGGCCAGGCGTAGACCTCCATTTGACGCATGGCTTCACGTGAAAACCCTTTGGCTTCCATGCCCATCTGGCGGGAAAAGTGCCGCAGGAAACAATCGGCCAAGAGGGGGACATCGCCCGACCGCTCGCGGAGCGGAGGGAGCGTGATGGGCACAACGTTCAAGCGGTAGTAGAGGTCGGCGCGGAACGCCCCTTGCTTGACCATCTCTGCCAGGCTGCGGTTGGTGGTGGCGATGAGGCGGATATCGACTTCGTGCTCCGCCGTTTCGCCCACTTTGCGGAGGCGGCGCGATTCCAGCACGCGCAACAGCTTGCCCTGCGTTTCCTGGCTCAGGTTGGCAACCTCGTCCAGAAAGAGCGTTCCCTGGTCGGCGACCTCGAAAAGCCCTCGTTTTGTGGCAATCGCCCCGGAAAACGAGCCCTTGACGTGGCCGAACAACTCGCTCTCCAAGAGCGTCGGGGCGAGGGCGGTGCAGTCGCAGGCCATCAGCGGGCAATCGCGGCGGCGGCTGTGCCGATGGATGGCGCGGACGACCATTTCCTTGCCGGTCCCGCTTTCACCGGCCACCAAGACCGTGCTATCGGCAGGGGCAATGCGTTTGATCAGGGCGAAGACCTCGTGCATGGCGGCACAAGCGCCGAGCATGCCTTCAAAGCCCTGGCAGCCTGCGGCCCCAGTCGTCACGGTCCCGCCGGTGGGCGCCCCGCCGGCAGCCGCCTCCGCAGGGCCGGCGGATGCGATCTTGCGCAAGGCGGCTTGCAATTCGTGGGCCGAGCAGGGCTCGTGGAGGTAATCGGCCGCCCCTTCCTTGATTGCGGCCACCGCCGCCTCCACGGTCGGGTTCTTGCCCAGCACGATCACGCGGGCCTGCACAGCCGCTTCTCGAAGCTGGTGCAGGACTTCGATCGTGTTCAATCCCGAAGTCGTTTCGCAGAGCAGCACGGCGGCAAAATCTCCGGCCAATGCGATCGGAACTGCCGCTGCCGGATTTTCGCAGAATTCGATGCGATATTCCTCGGCAGAGAGCATCTGCTGGCACGTCCGACCGACCGCGCAATCGCCCGCAATCGCCAGGATCTTCCGCGACATAGTCCGCCTCGCTGCAACCGCCGTTGCATCAATTACCCAGGGCCTCTAGTGCATTCAAGCGATCGCCAGGGAATCCGGAGCGAGTCGGACTTCCGCAGGTTCGACACCTGCTTTGCGAACGTCGGCAAGCGCAGAACGAATGGCTTCCTCGAGGCTCGATGCTTCGCGGTCGAACGCCACGAACGCTTCTCCGTTGCACGATCCCGTGGTCGAATCGTCGCAACCCGCGGCCACCAAGGAATCGCCCAGTTCGACGGTCATGATTTCGTGACCTGCCAAGACGACTTCAAACTCGTAAATCATGGGAAGCCCTCCATAATAAATTTAGCGATGCGGACAAGCATCAACGTACAATCGTATTTTGCGAGCGTGGCGTTCGGGTACTCGCGGGGTCGAATGGATGTTGTAGCGGCACCCGTCCCGTCCTGCGTGGGGATCTACCCGCCATCCGAGCGATGCAGCGTGTTCGATTGCCGCCTGAATATGCTTGTTTGGATGCCGAGGCACGGTTGATTCCCGGTCGAATTTGTTATGATCGGAACTGGTTGCGGCGAACTGTTTGGTAAAGCCTGACTGCCGGTTCTGCACCCGGTCAGGAGATCTGCACCCGCCCCTGGACATTATAGCATTTTGAACGTGAGCGCTCATAGGGCATAGGGCACGGTAATACGGATGCGGTTTCCGCGTTTCCGCAAATCGGTGCTGCTGCGCGATTGGCCGTGAAGATGCCCGCCCAAAGCAGCGTGGAACGCGGCCGTCGGGTTTTCGCAGAATTCCATGTCGTATTCTTCCGCCTAAAGGCAGGACTACGAGCGTCCGGCTGCCGGCTGCGCAGCCAGGGCTTGCAAAAATTTCCGACTTGCGGCACAATGCAGAGAGTCCTACTTGATCTACCAGGTCCGTCGCGGAGGGAATGTCATGCTTCTCACCGAACGCGAGCACCTCCGCGAGGAGTTGCTCCAACTCATCGATCAGATCGGCCGTGATCGCAGCGCCCTGCTGCCGATCCTCCAGGAAGTGCAGCGGAAGTACTTTCATATCTCCGAGTACTGCATGCAGGTAATTGCCGATCTGCTGGACATCCATCCCGTGGAAGTCCACAGCGTCGTCTCCTTCTACAGTTTTCTCGACGAGCGGCCCCAGGGCCAGTTCGTGATCCGCCTCTGCCGGACCGTGACCTGCGACATGGCCGGGAAGGAGCATCTGGCCCAGCAGCTTCGCAACGACCTGCAGATCGATTTCGGCGAGACCACGCCGGACGGCAAGTTCTCGCTGGGCTGGGCCAACTGCCTGGGGATGTGCGACCAGGGGCCGGCGATGCTGGTCAACGAACGGATCTTCACGCGGGTGACCCCGGAGAAAGTCCACGGCATCCTGGCCCAGTGCCGGCAGATGTTCGGGGCCCACGCCACGACCACGCCCAAGGAGCGCCGAATATGACCGCCATCACGCACCATCCAGACGACGACCAATCAACTGACGTTCAGCACGATCGAAACGGGCAGCGGGTTGCGCGGCAGCCCTGGCGCGGCCCCCGGCCGACGCCTTGCGCAAGGTGCAAGCCTCAGGGCTGCGGGGCACGAGGCGGCGCCGGCTTCCCCACCAGCTTGAAGTGGGAACTGGCCGCCAAGTCCGCAGGAGAGCGGAAGTACGTGATCTGCAACGCCGATGAAGGCGAACCGGGCACGTTCAAGGATCGCGTGATCCTGGCCGAGTTCGCCGACCTGGTGTTCGAGGGCATGACGATCGGCGCGTGGGTCATCGGCGCGGCGGACGGGATCGTCTACCTGCGTGCGGAATATACCTATCTTCGCCCTCACCTGGAGGCCGTGCTCGAGCGCCGCCGCGACGCGGGGCTGCTGGGTCCCGCAGTGGCCGGGCAGCCGGGTTTCGCCTTTGACATTGCCATTCGCATGGGTTCTGGGGCCTACGTTTGCGGCGAGGAAACGGCCCTGATCGAGTCGCTGGAAGGGCAGCGGGGCGAGCCCCGCAATCGCCCGCCCTTCCCCATCGACACCGGTTTCATGGGCAATCCGACGATCGTCAACAACGTCGAGACCTTCGCCTGGGTGACGTGCGTGATGACGAAGGGGCCCGAGTGGTTCAAGAACATCGGCACCGAGAAATCGACCGGGCGGAAGCTGTTCAGCGTCTCCGGCGATTGCGCCCGGCCCGGCGTCTACGAGTTCCCGATGGGGATCACGGTGGCCGAACTGCTGAAGGAGGTCGGGGGCGAGGGGGCGAAGGCGGTGCAGATCGGCGGGGCCGCCGGGCAGTGCGTCCCGGCCGCGGAATTTGCCCGGACCATCGCCTACGAAGACATCATCACGGGCGGATCGGTCATCGTGCTCGGCCCGCAGCGCGACTTGCTCCGCGTATCGCAGAATTTCCTCGAGTTCTTTATCGAGGAGTCGTGCGGACAATGCACGCCGTGCCGCGAGGGCATCCCCAAGCTCTTGGAAGGCGTAGAACTCCTGCAGCACGGGCGTTGTTCGATGGACTATCTCAGGGAACTTTGCGACCTGGGCGAAACGATGCAACAGGCGTCGAAGTGCGGTTTGGGCCAATCGGCCCCCAACGCGCTGCTGTCGATCGTGAAGCACTTCCAGGACGAAATCTTAGGCCGCGCCCCGATGAAGCGCTCGCAGAACGCTCGCAGGAGCGACCGGAGAGGAGCATGTAATGGACAGTAACCCCGTCAAGGAAAGCAACCACGTGATGGATAAGGAACTTGAACCGATCGGACTCGATACGCGGGCCCCCGCCAGCCAGCGCTCGCGGACCGCCGAGCTGCTCAAGCATGCCAAGGCGCTGGGCAAGCAAATCACCGTGACCATCGACGGCAGCCCGGTCACCGTGCCTTTGGGAACGACCATCCTGGAGGCCGCGCACGAGCTGCAGATTCGCATCCCCACACTCTGCTTTCACGAGGACTTGTGCCTGGCGGGGGTCTGCCGGATCTGCGTCGTCGAGATCGACAACCAGCGGACGTTGCAATCGGCGTGCAGCTATCCGATCACGACGCCGATCCGCGTGACGACGCACACGGCCAAGGTCCGCCGCGCCCGCCGCCACGTCCTGGACCTGCTTCTAGGCAGCCATTACGGCGAGTGCTACACCTGCACCCGCAACGGCCATTGCGAGCTGCAGTCGCTGGCGGCGGAATACGGCGTGGACCTCTTCCGCTTCGGCCACGTGACCAAGCAGCGGTACGCGGTCGACGCCTCGAGCCACTCCGTGGTCCGCGACATGAACAAGTGCATCCTTTGCCGCCGCTGCGTGCGGACCTGCATCGATTTGCAGGAGGTAGGCGTGCTGGAGGCCCTGCACCGCGGCTACCAGACCAAGGTCGGCACCTTTGGCGACAAGCCGCTGGCCGACGTGGTGTGCATCAACTGCGGGCAATGCATCAACCGCTGTCCGACCGGCGCCCTGCGGGCCAACGACCTGACCGACGAGGTGTGGGAGGCCATCGACGACCCGGCCAAGCACGTCGTGATCCAGACCGCGCCCAGCCCTAGGGCCGGCATCGGCGAGTGTTTTGGCCTGGAACCGGGCCACCCGCTCACCTTCCAGATGAACACGGCCCTGCGGGGCTGCGGTTTCGATCGCGTGTTCGACACCAATTTCGCCGCTGACCTGACGATCATGGAAGAGGGCGTGGAGTTGTTGCTCCGCCTGTATCGTGCGCTATGTCCGAGTCTCCCCTCTCCTTCCGGGAGAGGGGCAGGGGGTGAGGGGGGTGAGGGTGCCGTGCTGCCGCAGTTCACCAGTTGCTCGCCGGGTTGGGTGAAGTACCTGGAGCACTTCTTCCCCGAGTTCATCCCGCATCTTTCCACGGCCAAGAGCCCTCAGCAGATGTTCGGGGCCCTGATCAAGACCTACTATGCCGAGGTGAATCACCTCGATCCCAAGGACATTGTGACCGTGGCCCTAATGCCTTGCTCGGCGAAGAAGTTCGAGTGCAACCGGCCCGAGAT
Source organism: uncultured Planctomycetia bacterium (assembly GCA_963824275.1). Lineage (GTDB taxonomy): Bacteria > Planctomycetota > Planctomycetia > Pirellulales > Thermoguttaceae > JANXQG01. The sequence goes on from CAWGOT010000001.1 coordinate 566,787, forward strand.
GTGCGCCAGCGGGTTCAAGGACATCGACTACGGGCTGACGACGCGGGAGTTGGGCAAGATGATCCGTGAGGCGGGCTTGGACCTGCCCAAGCTGGCGAAGTCGGATTTCGACGCGCCCTTCGGGACGGCCACCGGTTCGGGAGTGATCTTCGGCGCCACCGGCGGCGTGATGGAGGCCGCCCTGCGGACGGCCCTGGAACTGGTCACGGGCGAAAAGATCGAGAAGTTCTTCGACCACGGCGACATCGTTCCGCTCCGCGGTTTCGAGGGCGTGCGCTACGTCGAGTTGCCGGTGACCAAGGTCGGACCGGTCCCGGCGATCGTGCAGCACCTATTCCCCGATTGGGATTGGCTGCTGGGCGCGACGCTGAAAGTGGGCGTCTGCCACGGCACGGCCAACGCCAAGAAGGTGATGCGAGACATCCAGGCCGGCGGCCGCTTCAGCCAATGCCATTTCATCGAATTCATGGCCTGTCCGGGCGGATGCCTGGGCGGCGGCGGGCAGCCCACCCCCACCAGTCCCACAATCCGGGCGGCCAGGGCACGCGCGATTTACTCCGAGGACCATGCGTACTCCGTGCGGAAATCGCACGAGAACCCGGCCATCCTGGAGGTCTACGAGAAGTTCCTCAGCGGCGGCCCGTGCGGGCACAAGAGCCACGAACTGCTGCACACGGGGTATACAAGGCGAGGGAAGTATATTGCATGACCGGGGGTATACGGCAATGTTGCGGATATTCCTTGTTGTTGCGGCGTGGCTTTGCCTTGTTGCTTGCGTCGTTATTTTCTTTAACAGTGCGGGAGTATTCCACGAAATCGAGGCGTTGATTCTGTTTGTTGCGTGGCTTCTGATCTTGTCGCTGGCCGAGATATCCTTCCGCCTTGACACCTACGCCGACCAGAAGCACCGAAAACGCCCTAGCGGTCCAGAATGGCCGCAACCGGATTCGTTGGAATTTGTCGCCGATGATCGGAGGCGGTCGGCGGAAGCGGAGTTTGAGGCACTGGCGGACGCGGCCGCGAGGCAAGTTCGCGGGTCACCGCCAGCCAACTAGACAGAGCCTGGCCCGTCAGCAAAGCGAAGGAGGAAACGTCGAATGAAAGCGATCGATGAGAATTTGGTAATGGAGGGCAGCGGCAACGTCTTTGCCGACCTCGACCTTCCGAATGCAGACGATCTGCAAACGAAGGCCGAGCTTACTCGCCAGCTCTATCAGCGGATCAAGGCCCTCGGACTGTCGCAGACCAAGGCAGCGAAAACGCTAGGACTGAAGCAGCCGGACGTCTCCAAGCTCATGAACGGCCGGTTTACGGGTTTTTCCGTTGAGCGATTGCTGGAACTTCTCAATGCCCTGTATGTGGACGTGGATATTGTACTCCGTGCGGGAATGCGCGCGGCGGCGCCGGGGCACGATCAAAGTCCTGGCAACTTCGGCATGTCGGGGTTAGGATAGAAGATCAAGGAGTCAAAATCATGAGAGAAAGCGATCGCTACGTGAAGATCGTGGAATGGTCGGAGGAAGATCATTGCTACGTGGGGAGCTCGCCGGGGCTGATGTTGGGTGGTTGCCACGGCGATGACCAGCAGCAGGTCTTTCAGGAACTCTGCCAGATTATCGAAGAGATGATTGAGCTTTATCATCAAGACGGCAAACCCCTTCCTCCGCCTACCGCCGGACGCGATCTGGTGAATACGCTCAACGTGGGTTGAAACCCCCTACCCCGGGTTGAAACCCCCTACCCCACCGGCAGCGTGATCTTGAAGGTCGTCCCCTTTCCTTCTTGACTCTCCACTTCCAGTGTCCCGCCGTGCTGCTCGACGATGCCGTAGCTGACGCTCAGGCCCAAGCCGGTCCCTTTGCCCACCGGCTTGGTCGTGAAGAACGGCTCGAGGACCTTGTCGAGGTGCTCCTTCTTGATGCCGCAGCCGGTGTCGATGACCTCGACCACAATCCGGGCATCGACGAGGGACGTGGTCAGCATCAGGGTGCCGCCGTTGGGCATCGCCTCGCAGGCGTTCAGGGAGAGGTTAATCAGGACCTGCTGCAACTGGTTCTTGTCGCCCAACACCAGCGGCAAGGGCTCCGTGAGGGCCTCGACAAGTTGGATGTCCTGCAGGGCGTCGCGCTTTCCCAGGAGGAGGATGGTCTGCCGCAGCAGGTCGTTGATGTTCACTTGCGTCTTGACCTGCGGCGTTTCGCGGGCGAAGTCGAGCAGCCCTTTGACGATTTCCCGGGCCCGCTTGGTTTCGCGGATGATCAGCTCCAGGTCCTCGCGGTCCTGGGCATCCATGTTCTCCTTTTCCCGCAGCAGATCGGCGAAGGCCAGCACGCCGGTCAAGGGATTGTTGATTTCGTGGGCCACGCCGGCCGCCAGGCGGCCCACGGAGGCCAGTTGTTCGCTGCGGCCGACCTGTTGGCGGGTGGACTGCTTGAGCAGGTCCTCGCGTTCCTCGACGGCCTGGGCCATGCTGTCCACCGCGCGGCACAACAGGCCCATCTCGCCCGGTGGCCGGATGCCCACTCGTGCTGAAAGGTTGCCGCCAATCACCTTTTGGCACATGGCCACCACGCGGCGAATGGGGCGGAGCACCAATTCGGTCGCAATCACCAGCAGCGCCAGGCTGATCAAGGTTGCTGCGATCACCAGCGTCAAGACTACGCCGCTGATCACGTTGCACTGATGGGAGAAGGGGGCCTGCAACAGGCCCACGCCCAAGACCCCGATCGTGCGGCCCGCCGGGTCCTCAATCGGCTCGATCGCGGTGAGATACCAATCGTTGACCACGAACGCCGGGGCGGACCAAATGCCGCCGCGGTCCAGCACCTCCTCGCACACGGGACTGCTCAACCGGGTCCCAACCGCGGGCGCCGTCGTTGGTCTCGAACGTGGTGGAGACACGAAGGTCCCCCAAGAAGATGGTCACCGTGCCGATCTGTTTACCCTGGTACACTTCGTCCCGAAACACCTGCTGCTGGATCGAGTCGACGATCTCGTAATGTTGATTGAGCAGATCGCCGCCGTAGAGCACGGCTTGCAGTTGCCCCTGGGCGTCGAGCACCGGCACCGCCACGGCGGCCACCATCCCATCGCTGCGGACGGTGTCGCTGGTAGGCCGCGCGGTTTCCGTGGGGACGATCCGGATCGAAGCCCTTTGGGCAAGATCCGGCCCCTCGGTCCATAGCCGCTCTCGGGAGAAAACGACGGTCCCGCGCGCAGTCTTCCGCTCGCCCAGGACGCTGGCGACCAAGGGGTCGGCCGACAGGTCGTCTCCTGTCTGCTTGCCTCCTGACCGGCAAAGGACTCGTCCAGCCGCATCCAGCAAGGTCACAAAGTCCACTCCTTGGGGTCCCGTCAGGTCGTGCAGCATTGCCTCGAGTTCGGCCTGGTCCTGAGACCTTGTGTCCAGAACGGACGGTGCTTGCTCGGGCGTACGATTACGATCTTGCAGCAAGTTCTTGCGTTTCAGGACGGGGGCCAGGGTGCGGTCGCGGGCCGTTCCCCGCAGCAGTGCGGCCATCACGTCGAGATGGTTGCCGTAGGCGGCGCGAGCCGCATCCAGATTTCGCCGCACCCGCGTCTGCACTTCCCGCATCCAGACATGATTCAAGTACTGGAGAGTGATAAAGGAGAAGAGCAGATTTGCCACCAGAATGACCGCGATTACCGTGGCGGTCAGTTTGAAACGAATCGTCATGATGACCTCCTGGCCTCGAGGGAATGTACGCTATAATATCACGAATGGAGTTGCACGCGATGCCCAGCCAAGACCACGCCAAGCTCGTCCTTGCCAGCCGCTCGCCCCGCCGCCGCGAGTTGCTGATGGAGGCAGGCTACGATTTTGAAGTTGTCGTGCCCGACGAAGCGGCCGAATGCGGGGTCTGCAGCCGGGAAACGGCGGAACAACTCGTGGCCCGCCTGGCGCGGCAGAAGGCCGCCAACGTGGTCCAGAAGATCGCCAGCCGACCATGGGTACATGCGGGTACCCACGGGTGGGTGCTGGTCCTCGGTTGTGATACCGTGGCCCAGTGCGATGGGCAAATCCTGGGCAAACCGGCCAATGAAGAACATGCCCGCAAGATGCTCGAGATGCTCAGCGGACGCGAACACCGCGTGCTCAGCGGGCTTTGTCTCTGGAAAGCCGGGCGCCATGGACCCATGGTCGGCGGCCAGCCCTTGGTCCGAGTGGCCGTCACCCGCCTGAAAATGGACCGGCTTTCTTGCCAGGAAATCGACGACTACCTGGCCACTGGACTGTGGGAAGGCAAGGCCGGCGCCTTTGGCTACCAGGACCGGCTAGGCTGGATCCAAGTGGTCGAAGGCAGCGAGTCGAACGTGGTGGGGCTGCCGCTGGAGCTGCTGGCGCAGATGCTGGCGCCTTTTACGCCACCATGTCCTTGAGGCTCTTCAAGGCCCGGACCTTGATCTTCACCGAGGCCGGCTTGGCGGCGACGTCCCGCAACTGGCCGGGATGGAAGGGATCTTTCACGCCCTTCTGCTCCGGCCTGGCAGCGACCGTCTTCCGTTCGATCTTCACCAGACCAGGAATGGCGAAGACGCCTGGGCCCTGAGGGCTGAGATTCTTCTTGATTTCGTCTGCCAATGCGTCAATCACCTTGGCCACGTCGTTCTTGTTCAGACCCGAGGCGTCGGCGATGTTTTTCAAGACCTCAGTCTTGCTGGGAGCTTTGGGGGCAGCTTTTGCCATTGGGAATTACCCTCCAGTGCGTGTTTTCGAGTGACTTGAAACATGTTTTAAGGATCTTTGGCAAGAAATGCAACCCGTCTTCGACAAAGAAAGGGCAAAATTCCACGAGAATGGTCGGCCGGAATGGCAATTCGTGGGCCGCGAACGGTCAGATATAGCCCTTACGGGTGGTTTAGACTTGTATTTATTGTAGATATCCTCTAGGATAAGGAAGTCGCATGCAATTCCGGCCCTTTTAAGGAACTTATTGCCTGCGGCAACTATCCTAGATGGATGCGGCTTTGCCATGGCCGGGACGGCTCGTGTCGACCCCTTAATCACAGGGCTTCAGGAACTTTACACAGGGAGACGGAAGATGGAAAAATGGGGAGGGGCACTGCCGAAGATTCTGTTACCAGTCGTGGCAATCTCTGTCGCTGCCGTTTGGCCTTTCCCAGTCCTTGGGCAGCGCGTGCGACTGCAGGCGGTGCCGGTGCCCTCGACAGGCGCCGCAGCAGATGACGATTCTTCTCCGGGGAATTTTGCCGCTCCCGAACGGAACATCATGCAGGCCCTCAACAGGGCCCAAAAGGTGTTGAAAGAAAATCGCTATGGCGAGGCCCTGGAGGGTCTTAGCCAGATTCTCTCCAGCAGCGAAGACTATTTCTTTCAGCCCGACCGGAAGGTGCCGATTTACCGGAGTCTGAAGGGCCAGGCCCAGCAACTGCTGGGGCAAATGCCGCGAGAGGGCCTCGACCTGTATGAAGTTCGAAGCGGCGGCGAGGCCCGCGACAGGCTCAATAAGGCCGTCGCCGCTGGCGATGCCGCGGGACTGGCCGAGATTTCCGCCCGGTTGTTTCATACGCAGGCCGGATACGAAGCGACCTATCTGTTGGGCTTGGATCAGATGGATCACGGCGCGCCGCTGGCCGGGGCGCTGACACTGAAGCGGCTCCGCGAGGCGGGGCCGGCGGCGGAGGCCTTCGAACCGGGCCTGTCGCTGACGCAGGCCGCCTGCTACTACCAGGCCGGCATGTCCGAAGATTGCAAGCAGGTGCTGGTGGACCTGAAACGCCGCCTGGGCCCTGGTTCGAAAGGGACGGCGAATTTGCGACTGCAAGGTCGCGAGGTGGCTTGGTTCGATACGGACAGCGATGCCCCTGCCTGGCTGGCCAGGTCTACCGGTCTGCAACGCATGGCGGCCGCGGTAGAAACCGACCGCTGGGCCATGTTTCGCGGCGATCCGTCGCGAAACGCCGCCACGCTCGGCGGGGCGCCGCTCTTGAACTTCCGCTGGCGGGTTGACGTGGCCGACGAGCCCTTGAAAAAAGCCTTGACCGAACTGGAGACCTTTTATCGCGAGCACAAGGTCCCGGTCTTTTCAGGACTCCATCCCCTGGCCGTAGGCGACGTGGTCCTGATGCGGACGGCAACCAACGTGCTGGCGATCGACTTCAAGACGGGGAAGCGGCTTTGGCAGACGACCGAAGAGAAGGAACCGAACGACCAGAACCCCAACCGCATCAACGGCGCCTTCATCAATGCGCGGTACAACAATAACAATATGACCCAGCCGGCCCAGTACGGCCAGCGGATCTGGGACGACGCCGCCTACGGAACCATCAGCAGCGACGGCAACCTGGCCTTCGTCCTGGAAGAGCTGCCTCTGGGAGTCGCCGGCGTGCAGAACCAGGCCTTTGTAGTGGTCGGCGGGCGCGGCAGCGATCCGTCGACTCACGGCATTGCCAATAAGCTGGCCGCCTACGACATTTCCACCGGAAAGGTCCAATGGTGGCTGGGCGGCCAGGATGCGATCGAGCTCGCTGACACTTTCTTCCTTGGTCCGCCGCTGCCGCTCCGCGGCCAATTGTACGTGATGGCCGAGATCAAGGATGAAATCCGGCTCCTGGCCCTGGATGCCGCCACAGGGAAAGTTCTTTGGTCGCAGCAGTTGGCGATGGTCGAGATGAACATCGCCCAGGATGCGATTCGCCGCCTGGCAGGTGTCTCACCGTCCTACAGTGACGGCGTGTTGATCTGCCCGACCGGTTCGGGTTGCGTGGCAGCCGTGGATCTGGCAAACCATTCGCTCCTCTGGGGATATGTCTATCCCCACCCTGGCGAACCGAACGTGGGGCAACCGGCTCAGGCGGCGATGATGCGGCGCATTGCGCCTGCAGCAGATGGCCGCGATGATCAATGCCAACGGTCCTGCGTCCCGCTGGCTTGACAGCACCGCCACGATTGTCAACGGGCGGGTGCTGCTCACGCCGCCCGAGGCCGACGCGATCTATTGCTTGAACCTGGCCGACGGCAAGCCCGCCTGGAAGGAGCAGCCGCGCGGCGAACATAACTATGTCGCCTGCGTACACAAAGGCGTGGTCGTGCTGGTTGGCCGCAACGCGATCGACGCCATCAAGCTGGAAGACGGCAGCAAGGCCTGGGGCCCCATCAACATGACGTTCCGGGGCCGAGGTCTGCGGGCGGGGCTTTTACACCGGCAGCCAGTACTTCCTGCCTTTGAGCAGCGGCGACGTGACGTGGATCGACCTGGAGTCGGGCAAGATCGCCGGGAGCGTCAAATCCCGCCGCACGCCCCGCCGGGCAACCTGATTTGTTATCGCGGCCGGGTGATTTCACAAGGGCTGGACGGTTTGGAACTCTATTACCAGGCGGATGTGGCGCGGACGAAGCGGCGCGCCTCCTGGCGGCCAATAAGGACGATGTGGAAGGGCTTACGCTGCGGGGCGAGCTGTTTCTGGACGCGGGCAAGCCGGCCGAGGCCGTTGCCGATTTCCGCCGGGCCTACAATCTCGATAACAAGTCGCCAGATAACAATGGGTCCGGGCACGGCCGCACCCGCGAGCTGCTTCGCGACGCCTTGCTGGTCGGGCTGCACGACGATTTCAAGGCGCATTGCGCGATGGCAAGCGAGGTGGAACAACTCCTGGACGATGCGGCCCAGCGGGCCGCGTTCTTCCGCTATATGGCGACCGGCCTGCAACGCGCCGGCGAATGGAAGCCGGCCATCGAGTATTATTTGAAGTTGGCCGATCTGGAGGAAGCGAAGCCTGCCCTGGAGAAGATTGAGGAGTCGTATCTCGCACGCCGCGATTGTTGGATCCAGGCCCAGTTGGGCTTGTTGCGGAGCGAGGGGGCGGGCACACCACGGGCGTCGGCGATCGACGCGGAACTCGAGCGGGCCTTGAAACCGCGTTTGGAAGCCGCCCTCAAAGACACGAGCGTCAACGGCCTGAAGCGATTCCTGGGCTTCTTCGGCAACCAACCCCAGGCCGCGCCGGCCAGAACCGAGCTGCTCAAGCGCCTGACGAACGAGGGGCGGATCGTGGAGGCTGAACTTTTGATGGCTGCGGCCATCCCACCGTCCACAGGGGATGCTGGCGCAGACCGCAAGGCCCAGGCGGCGCTGCTGGCCGACATGGTCGAACTCAATCTGCATGCCGGGCGGAGCGTGCGCGACGCCGCCGCTTGTTTCCGCCAGCTCCGGGAAGAATATGCCGACGTGCCTTGCCGCGCCGGTTCCAATGGGGAACAACTGACGCCCGCGCGATGGTTGGCCATCTTGCCCGATGGCGATGCCCTCCGCCGGGAGATCGCCTCGCCGGCGGGTGCCATGAACTCATGGTCGGCCTGGCCGGTCGGCGAAGTCGAGGCCAAGCCCGAGACGACCAGTCGGGTCAACAACCGCATGCCGCGCTTCGACCTGCGCTTGGGCGGCGGGGCCCCCGGCAGCCGGGGAGGACCGTTCTTTGCCGATTACTCGGTCAATATGGAGATCAACCAGCAGGAAGTCAGCCTCTGCAACGGCTTGGGAAGCCTGCAGAACCCGATCCGTCTGGTGGACAATGAAAATGGCCGCAATTACGGAGTGATGTACAACCAGAATACGACGCTGGCACGGACCTGTGGCCATATCTTGGTGATTTCCGCGGGAACGAGGATTTGGGCCCTCGATCCCTGGAACGCCGCAGGTGCGCCGCCCTCGGGCGGACCGGGATCGGCGCCGTCAGGCAAGGGTCCGCAGATTCTGTGGGCCCAGGACCTCTCCGATCCGACAGCCGATAACAACGGAAACATGGTCTTCATCAATAATGGCGGGGACCAGGACATGCGTGCCAATCCGTTCGGTCCGGTCAACAGCCGCTACGTCAGCTTCCTGCGGAGGCGGAACCTCGTGGTCGTCGATCCGTTTACCGGCGAGCCGCTCTGGACGCGGCAGGACATTCCGCCGGGGAGCGAGGTTTTCGGCGACGAACAGTATGTGCTCGTTCTGCCGCCGACCGGCGATCAGGCATCGGTCTATCGCGGGACCGACGGCCAACTCTTGGGTACTCGCAAAGTCCCGCGGCCCAGCATGAATGGAAACCCGGCGTATTACGCCCAGATGGCGGGCAACTCGGCGTTGTCCGGCGCCGGAATCGAATACTTCGGCCGTCATGTTCTTACCTGGCAGCAAAGCAGCGATAATAAAGGTCGCGTGCTAGGCCTCTTCGATCCCTGGCAGCAGAAGGCGGTCTGGCCGTCGCGGAGCTTTGCCCTGGGAGCGTTCGCCTCGGTGGTCGGCAGCGAGGCGGTGGGCGTCCTGGAGCCGACCGGACATTTCGTGCTGGTCGCTCTTTCCGACGGCCGCACGATCGCCGATTTGCAACTCGCGATCCGGCCGCAGTGCGCTCCGACGGACCTTCTGGTGACGCGGCTGGGCGATCAGTACATCGTGGTGGCCAACGATAACCGGGTGCTGGGCACCGACGGCCAGGAGAACGTGCAGCCGCCGCAGGGAATGTCGTGCTATCCGCTGCGCCGGGCCCGCATCTACGCCCTCGACCTCGCGGGAAAGCCTGTTTGGCCGGCCCCGGTCAACGTCGATCACCAGCAGTTTCTCCTCAGCCAGCCGGGGCGCTTGCCGGTGCTGTTGTTTGTGGTCTTCCATTACGACATCAATCGCGCCGCGCAGCCCCAGGTAGCGACCTGGCGAACCTCGCTGGTAGCCGTCGACCGCCGCAGCGGCAATATCGTCTACGATAAGGATGCGACGGGGCAAGTCCGCGGGATGGGAGTGGAAATCCGCGGCGATCCGGTGGCGAAGACCGTGCGGGTCGCCGCCAATAACGATGTCCTGAACCTGGCCTTTACGGACAATCCGGTCAAGAATACGGTGCGTCAGAGCACGGGCGTGAAGAAGCCCGCCGGCAAGTTGGGCGAGGCCCTCTTGGATGCCGTCGAGGGCGCAGCGGGCGTGAGGCAATGAGGGCAGGGAGCATTTGAGTACTCAGTACTCAGTACTGAGTGGCGAGTGGAAGGAAGTAACGACCGGGTACGGAGAGTTTTTTATGAGCACTGCATATCGGAATGCGACCTATGGGAGCCATAGGACCTATACGATACGATTCGGGAGTTTGGTCTTAGTTGCGATCGCTTTGGCACTGCCGGCGCGAGCCTGGAGCGCGGACAAAGTGAGCGACCGGGACATCGACCGCACGATCGCCCGCGGCCTGGATTGGCTTGCCGCGCGGCAGTCGCGGCTGGGCCATTGGACGGCTCCCGAGGGCAGCTACCCGGCCGCCATCACGGCGCTTTCGGCCACGGCCTTGCTGTGCGAGGGTTCGACCACCACGCAGGGCAAATACTCCGCCAATATCCAACGCGCCGTGAACTACCTGGTCAGCCATGCCAACAAGACCACCGGCCTGATCGGCTCGCGAGAGGATGCCCGCTACACCTACGGACACGGTTTCTCCATGCTCTTCCTTTCCCAGGTATTGGGGGAAGAAGAGGACGCCGATCGCCGCAAGGAACTGATTGACGTCCTGAACAATGCCGTCAAGTTCACCGGCCAGGCCCAGACCTCGTCCGGCGGCTGGGGCTATGTCAGCGCCAAAGACGGCGGCGACTTCGACGAAGGCTCGACCACGATCACCCAGGTCCAGGGACTGCGCGGCTGCCGCAACGCGGGAATTGCCGTGCCCAAAGAGATCATTGAGAAGGCTGTAAAATATATTCGCACCTGCACCACTGCAGACGGCGGCGTGGCCTACAGCTACGCCACGCGCGGCGGAGGCGCCCGTCCCGCCATCACGGCCGCCGCCATCGCCTGCCTGTTCAACGCCGGCGAGTATGACGCCAAGGACGGCGACAAGGACAAGGTCGACGCCGTGCAGAAGATGTTGAAATACTGCGAGCAGAACCTGGGCACGTCCAATTCGAACGCTGCCCTGATCATGGGCCATTGGCATTACGCCCACTATTACTATTCCCAGGTCCTCTACCGCGAGGGCGGAGAGAAGTGGGATGCCTACCGCAAGGAGATTTTTACCCGCCTGGTCGGCGAAGCCAATGCCGACGGCTTTTGGGACCAGGGCTACTTGGGCGCGGCCTATACCACCGCCATGAACCTCACGATCCTGCAACTCGACCGCGGCACCCTGCCGATTTACCAACGCTAATTGACCCCGAAATCGACTATGACATCAGAAATCAGTCTCCAGGACTCTTCCGCCATCGAAAAACTCGACCTTGCCCGCCGCAAGATCATGGACCAGTTGGGCCAGGTCATCGTGGGACAGACAACGGTCGTCGAAGAACTGCTGATCTGCCTCTTCAGCCGGGGGCATTGCCTTCTGGAAGGCGTGCCCGGGCTGGCCAAGACCTTGATGATCAGCACCTTGAGCCGCACGCTGAACCTGAGCTTCAGCCGCATCCAGTTCACGCCCGACCTCACGCCCGCCGATATTACCGGGACCGACGTGATCGTGGAGAACCGCACCACGGGCAACCGCGAGTTCCGCTTCCTCGAAGGGCCGCTGTTCTCCAACGTGATCCTGGCCGACGAAGTCAACCGCACGCCGCCCAAGACGCAAGCCGCCTTGCTGGAAGCCATGCAGGAACGGCAAGTGACGGTGGGCCGCGTGCGGCACGCCCTGAGCGATCCGTTCTTCATCCTGGCCACGCAGAACCCGATCGAGCAGGAGGGCACCTATCCGTTGCCGGAGGCCCAGCAGGACCGTTTCATGTTCAAGGTCTTTGTCCGCTATCCGAACTTCCAGGAGGAGTTCGAAGTGGCCCGGCGGACGACGACCACCATGACCGACACGATCGAGGCCGTGCTCACGGCGCGGGAGATCCTCGACTTGCAGCGGATCGTCCGCGAGGTGCCCGTCTCCGACCACGTGATCCGCTATGCCTTGGCGCTGGTCCGCCAGACCCGCGTCCGCGAGGCGGGCGTGCCCGATTTTGTCGGTGACCAGGTGATCTGGGCGCCGGGCCGCGGGCCGTGCAATATCTGATCCTCGGTTCCAAGGCGCGGGCCCTGCTCCAAGGCCGGACCCACGTGACCTGCGAAGACATCGAAATCCTGGCCAAACCGGTGCTCCGGCACCGCCTGGTTCTGAGCTTCACGGCCGAAAGCGAAGGCGTGACGACGGACCAGGTCATCGACCGCATCGTGGCCGTAACCCCCAAGCGAGAAGACGAACTGACCCGCGATGCGCGATTCCAAAAGATTTTTGCATCCTGACGCGATCAAGCGGATTGCGCGGCTGGAAATGCGTGCCCGGCACGTCGTCGAGGGTTTTCTCTCCGGCATGCATCGCAGTCCCTACTTCGGCCAGTCGATCGAGTTTCGCCAGCACCGCGAATACACCTTCGGCGACGACCCCCGGCACATCGACTGGAAACTGTGGGCCAAGCAGGACCGCTACTACGTCAAGCAGTTCGAGGAGGAGACGAACCTCCGCGGCACGCTGCTGGTGGACGTCTCCGGCAGCATGCGCTACGGTCGCGGGGCCATGAACAAGTTCGAGTACGGCGCGACGATCGCCAGCAGCCTGGCCTATTTGCTCCTGCGACAGCAGGACTCCGTGGGTTGCGTCTCGTTCGACGAGAAAGTGCGGATGATCGTCCCCCTGCGGGCGAAGCGGAACCACCTCGACTCGATCCTCCAGGCCCTCAACGTCAGCACGCCCCGCGACAAGACCAATATCTACCCGATCCTCCGCGAGGTTGCCGAGAGCTTTCCCCGCCGGGGGATGATGATCCTCCTCTCCGACCTGCTCGCGCCGCGGGAGGGTCTGTTCCGAGGGTTGAAGCTGCTGGGCAGCCGCGGGCACGACATTATGGTCTTCCATTTGCTGGACGACGATGAGTTGGACTTTCCCTTCACGGGTCCGACGCGTTTCGAGGGGCTGGAGATGCCCGATATCGTGCGCTGTAACCCCCGCGCCTGCGCGACGGCTACCTGCGGGCCATGCAAGACTACCTGGAGGAAGTCCGCCGCGGTTGCACGCGAAACAACGTCGATTACACGCTCCTGCGGACGAGTCAACCGCTGGACGCCGCGCTGGCCGCGTTCTGAGCAATCGCTTGGGGATGCATCATAAGAACCGCGTGTGACGGGGCGGAGCATGACAAAATCCGAAATCCGAATATCGAAATTCGAAACAAATACTAAATACCAAGAAGAAATCTAAAACAATGAGTGTCGTTCGTTAAATGTTTCCGTTGGTCCATCCATTTACCTGGGGTTTGTGGCTCGTTGGCGTGCCGGTGTTGATCCACCTGATCAACATGCTGCGCCACCAGCGCGTCGAGTGGGCGGCCATGGAGTTCCTGCTGCAGAGCCAGAAGAAGCATCGCACGTGGGTCATTCTCAAGCAATTGCTCCTGCTCTTGCTGCGGATGGCGGCCATTGCCCTGGTGGTGCTGGCCCTGGCCCAGCCGCTGCTGCCCGACCGCTGGGGCAGCTTCCTCGGCGCCAGCCCACGCATCATATCGTGGTCCTGGACGACAGTTACTCGATGTCGGAGAACCTGGGCTCGACGACGGCCTTCGACCAGGCCAAGAAGGCGATTTCCCGCCTGGGCGAATCGGTGGTCCGCCCGCGCGAGCCGCAGACCTTCACGCTCCTGCGGCTCTCGCGCGTGGGCGGCCGTTATGGCCTCACCCGGCCCGATTTCCAGAAGGAGACGGTCGATGCCGACTTTGCCCAGCGCCTGGCCAAGACCTTGGAATCGGTCAACGTCTCGCAGACCGCCGCCGAGCCGCTGCCGGCCTTCGAGGCCATTCAGCAGTTGCTGGGTGAGAATGCGGGCGATCGCCGCATCGTCTATCTCTTCACCGACTTTCGCACCCGCCAGTGGGACAAGCCGGATGACTTGAAAAAACGCCTCGCCGCGCTCGACGAGAACCACGCCGAGATCCGGCTGATCGACTGCGTGGAGGAGCCCGGCCGGCCGAACCTGGCGATCACCTCCCTGGAGCCGGAGGAAGGAATTCGTGCCGCGGGCGTGCAGTGGCGGATGCAGGTCTCCGTGCAGAATTTCGGCCCCGCCGCGGTTCGCAACGTGCCCGTCTACTGGTCGGCCGACGGCAACCTGCACGGGAGCGTCCAGATCCGCGAGATCTTGCCAGGCCGTTCGGCGGAGAAGCAGTTCGAACGTCAATTTCGCCGTTGCCGGCGAGCACCTGATCGAGGCCCGCCTGAATGCCGACGCCGTGCTCGCCGACAACCAGCGGTTTGCCGTCGTCGACCTGCCGGTGACGACCCCCGTGCTCCTGGTCGACGGCCAGCGGTCGGCGTCGAACTCGAAGCCCATCGCGCTGGCCTTGACGGTCCACAAGGGCATCCAAGTGGAAATGGCCGCCGCCGACTACTTGTCCGCGCCGAAGCGGCCGCTCGCCGATTTCGCCATGATTTGCGTGAGCAATTGCAGCAAGATCGAGCGCTCGGGCGTCGAGGCCCTGGAGAAATACGTCGCCGGGGGCGGCGGCGTGCTCTTCGTCACCGGACCGCTGACCCGCGGCGACACGGTGAACCAGGACTTGTATCGCAACGGCAAGGGCTTGTTTCCCCTGCCCTTGGGCGAACCGGCGCCGCTGGTGGGCGATCCGCTGGACAATACGCCGGACGTGCAATCGGAGGAACACTACCTCTTCCGCAACATGGACCATCGCGTGGAGAACATCTCGAAGATCTTCGTGAAGCAATATTTTGCCGTTTCGGCCGATTGGAAGGCCGAGAAAGATCCTTCCGTGGGGGTCATCATGCGGCTTCGCAACCGCGCCCCGCTGTTGGTGGAGAAGAGTTTCGGCCGCGGGCGGGTGCTGGCCTTCCTTTCCACGACCTCGGACCGCTGGAACAATTGGTTCAACAATAACGAAACCGCTTCATTTTTCGGCTTCGTCGTGGAAATGGTCCCCTATCTCTCGCATCGTTTTGGAACCGGCGCGGGGCTGCTGGTGGGCGAACCGAAAACGATGTCGTTCAGCAGTCCGCCCTTCGAGCCGGCGGTCCGCTTCTCCGGTCCTGGCGAAGCCGCGACGGCCACGCTCAACGGCGACGCCTCCGGCAAGGACCAGCAGACCGTGACCTACACGAAGACGGAACTGGCCGGGTTCTACAAGGCCCTGCTCGAGCAGCCGTCGCACAAGACCGAGTCCCGCAACTTCGCCGTCAACGTCGATGCCAATGAAGGCGATTTGCGAGGGCTGTCCGGTTCCGACCTGGCTTGCGCCTGACTCCCGTGAACTACAAGTTCGAGTACGCATCGAACTTCCAGACGCAACTCGACGAAACCGAGGGCCGCAATCTGGGCGACCTGTTCCTGTTGATTCTCTTGATCGTGCTCATCGTGGAGCAGTTGTTCGCCTGGTCGTGCAGCTACCACATTGCCTCGCACATGACGAATCCTTGGACCCCGGCAGGGAAAGGAGGCCCGGCATGATCTCCTCCGCGCTCTGGCTGCTGGCCGAAGGGTCGGTCACGACGAAATTCGAGTTTGGGCGGATCCAGTCCAACGACGATTGGTGGATCTATGCGGGTATCCTGCTGGCGATTCTTGCCCCCCTGGTCTGGATCTACCGCCGCGACGCGGGCGAGTTGCCCTGGTATTTACGCATCGGACTGCCGCTGTTGCGGACATTGGTGCTGATCGGCCTGCTCGTGGTCTATCTCCAACCGCGGTGGCGGAGCCAGCGAGAGGAGCATGTCGACAGTCGCGTGCTGATGCTGGTCGATACGAGCGGGAGCATGGGCCTCGACACCGCCGGCGGCAAGAAAGGCGCCTCGCGGCTGCAACAGGTCGCCGCCGCGCTGGACAACACCAACTTCCTCGCCCGCCTGCGGAAGAAGCACAATGTCACCGTCGTGACCTTTAACAGCGTCTTGGAAAACGACCGCCGCGTGGTCTTGCCGCTGGAGGCGGGGAGCGAGGAGCAGGGGGCAGGGAGCAGGGAGCAGGGAGCAGGGAGCGGGGAGCAGGGAGCGGGGAGCGGGGAGCAGGGAGCAAGACTTCCTTCTCCGGGCTCCCTGCCGCCCGCGTGGAGCAAACAGCTCGTCCCCGGCGGCACCGAAACGCGGCTCGGCGAGGCCCTCAAACAACTCCTGCAAGAGGAGCGGAGCACGCCCGTTTCGGGGGTCGTGCTGATCAGCGACGGCGGCCTCAACGCCGGCGAGTCGCCCGATGCCGCGGAGGATCTCGCCCGCGAGTCGCACATTCCCATCTATACCATCGGTGTCGGGTCGGAAAAGAAGCCCGTCGACATCCGCCTGGCCGACTTCAACGTCCCCTCGCGGGTCTTTCCCGGCGATCGCTTTTCCGTGGAAGGATCGATCCAGGGCTACGGTCTGAAGGGGCAATCGGTGCGCGTGGAGTTGTGGTCCCGCGAAGGCGCGGCTGCCACCGATCCCAAGAATCGCGGACAGGGCCGCGTCGTTGACTCGGTCGAAAAGGTCCTTCTCGGGGATGGCGAGGCGGTGCCCGTCAAGTTCGAGTTGCCGCCCTCGGAACTGGGCCACCGCGTGCTCGGCCTGCACGTGAAGGCTCCTCCGGGAAGTTCCGATGCTTCCGACAAATTCCTCGAGGGGGCCGTGGACGTCTCCGAGCACCAGACGCACGTGCTCCTGCTGGCCGGCGGTCCCTTGCGCGACTATCAATATCTCCGCACGCTCCTCTTCCGCGACAAATCGATGAAGGTCAACGTCCTCTTGCAGTCCGGCCAGCCCGGCATGTCGCAGGAGGCCTCGAACATCCTCAGCGAATTCCCCTCCTCGCAACTGGAAATGGCCGATTACGATTGCCTTGTCGGCTTCGATCCCGATTGGAAAGCCCTCAACCCCAAGCAGGTTGAGGCCTTGTACAAGTGGGTCGATGAGGACCACGGCGGGATGATCGTGGTGGCCGGCCCGGTCTATGCGGGTCATGCCGCCGAGGGCTGGGTCGACGATCCGGGCATGGCCATGATCCGCCGCCTGTACCCGGTCGAATTCAACCAGGGACTGAGCACGATGAGCAACGCGACGTACACCTCGGAGGAGCCCTGGCCGCTGGAGTTCACCCGCGAAGGCCTGCAGGCTTCCTATCTTTGGCTGGGCGACTCGGCCATCGCCTCGCAGGCGGCATGGTCGCAATTTCGCGGCGTCTACAGCTTCTGCCCGCTCCGCGACAAGAAGTTCGGCGCCACCGTGCTGGCCCGCTTCGGCGATTCCCGCACTGCCGTGGGCGGCCAGCAGCCGATCTACATGGCCGTGCATCGCCCCAGTGTCTCGCCCGTCTTGTATCTGGGCAGTGCCGAGACGTGGCGGCTGAGGGCGGTCGATCCGGCGTTGTTCGACCAGTTCTGGACGAAGACCATTCGCTTCGTGGCCCAGGAGCATCTCCTGCGGCAGTCGTCGCGGGGCTCGCTCTCGATCGATCGCGACAAATACAATGTGGGGGCTACGGTGGAAGTGCGGGCGCAACTGCAGAACCCCAACTTGCAGCCGCTGACCGCCCCCACCGTGATCCTGGATGTTATCCGCGACCGCATCGACCGCCAGGAGGTCTTGATGCCCGCCGATCCGAGCCGTCCCGGACGCTACGTGGTGGAAGTGCCCGTGTTGCGGGACGGCGAATACGACCTGGAGGTGGCGGTGCCGGAGAGCGCCAACGAGCGGTTGCATCAGTCTTTCCGCGGCGTCGTGCCCCGCTTGGAAGAAGATAATCCGCAACGCAACGCGGACCTCTTGCGGGAAATAGCCCGCAAGACCGAGGGCGAATACTACGATGACCTGCCGGCGACCCTCAGCGACACGGCCTCGCCCTCGCTGGTCGATCGGCTCAAGGACGTCAGCCGCACGGAGTTGATTCCGCTGGCCCCCAAGCCGGAAGAGGACGAGAAATGGCTGAAATGGATGCTGATTGCCCTGTGCGGCGTTCTGAGTTTGGAATGGCTGGTCCGGCGTTTGGCGAAACTAGCATGAACGGCAAAGAATTATGGCAACCCTAGAACACGAAACCGGGGGCACCCAGTACCCTGGGTCCCCTGCGATCCGTCGGCAGCTTAACGCTCTGCGCCGAGGATTCGTCGCTATGTCTGGCTGGAAGGGCTGGCGGCCATGGCCGTCTGGGTCGGCGCGGCATTTTGGGGGAGCATGGCGCTGGATTGGTGCTTTGAGCTGCCCCGTCCGCTCCGCGTGGCCGTCTTGGCCGGTGCCGGCATCGGTCTGGCTGTGGTGCTCTTCCGGTTCATCCTCCGCCGGGCGTTCGTCCGCCTCAGCGATGGCAACATGGCCACGCTTCTGGAGCGGCAGTTTCCCCAATTCAACGACAGCCTGCTGACCTCGGTGCTGCTGTGTGGCGGGGAGCAGGCGGGGTACTCGCTCCGCGGGTCGGGGAGCGGGGAGCAGGGAGCAAGAAATGACCCCGCTTCTACCGAACTTTCTCCCGGCTCCCAGCTCCCTGCTCCCCGCTTTGAGATGCTCGCCCGCACCACCCGCGTGGCCCAGCAGGGCCTGGCCGCTGCGCCGCTCTCCCAGGTCTTCAACCCTATGCCGCTGGTGCGGAAGGCCGTCATTGCCTTAGGGTTGGCTGCGGCAGTTGGCCTTCTGGCGGTCGTGAATTCGCCCGTGCTCAATCTATGGGCCGAGCGGAATCTGCTCCTGTCCGGCGCGATATGGCCGCGCAAGATCCGCCTGGAGGCCGTGGGCTTTGCGGATGACGGCAGCGGCCACCTGGTCGCCAAGGTGGCCAAGGGCTCGAATTTCGATCTCCGCGTGCAGGCCTTCCGCGGCGACACCGAGATCCCCGTCATTCCGCAAAAGGTCGAGGTCCGCTACCGCGACGATGCCGGCGGCCGCGATCGGAAGACCATGAAGAACATTGGCCGGCCCGCGAGTTCGCCGGGCACCATCTACCCATGGTCGGCGGACGCCGTGCTCCAGGAATACAGCCACCAGTTTACCGGCGTGCTTTCCACACAACATCTCGACATCGCCGGCGGCGATGCCCGCCTGAGGGACCTTGAGTTGAAGGTCGTGCCCAACCCCGACCTGACCCTGAAATTGGTATGCAAGTACCCACACTATATCGAGCGCAATCCGTTGACGATCGATCCCGTCAGTCCGGCGGTTCCCATTCGCGTGCCGATCGGCTCCATCGTCACGATCTTCGGCACTTCGACCAAGCCGCTGGAGACGGCGCGGATCGACGGCCCGGCCGAGGAGAACAACCAGGGGTGGTCGCGGCAATTCGGCGGCGACGAACTGGGCGCCGAGCGCAAGGAGTTCACGTACTCGTTTGAACCGTTCCCCGCCCCCAAGGCCAAGCCGGCCGATGCCGCCGCAGGGAGTGGCGGGAAGGGCGCCGAGGGAAAGAACGCCGGACAGAAGACGGCCCAGGGTGATCCGGCGGACAAGTCGCCGCATGACTATCTGCTCCAATTCACCCTCCGCGATACCGACGGACTGAAGACCCGCGACCCACTCGTCCTGACGTTGGTGGCCGTGCCCGACGAAGCCCCGGAAGTCAAAGTCCACCTCGTCGGCACTCGGGAACCGGTGGTTACGCCCAAAGGCCGCCTGCCCGTGGCCGGCACGATCACGGACGACTGGGGCCTGGGGAAGGTCTGGTGGAATTACACCGTCTCCGAACGCGCCCGGCGGCGGCCCCGAGAAGCCCCGTTGCCGATGATTCCAAGCCGCGAGAAACTCCCCAGGCCCCCCGGCAGCGCGCGGGCGAGGTGCCGCTGGCCGAGTTGCCTAAACATCTGCCAGAGTATGTCGTCAAAGAAGCAGACGTGAAAGCAGACCAGCTCAGCCTGGCTACGGGCGAGCGGCTGACGCTGGCGGTGAAGGCTGCGGACCTTTGCGACTTTGTCGCCGGTCCCAACGTTGGTAGCGGTGAGACCTGGCAATTGGACGTTGTCTCCATGGATGAACTGCTGACGCGGCTGGAAGCCCAGGAATTGCTCGTGAAACAGCGGTTTGAGGCGATTATCGAGGAAATGACGGAGACGCGGAACCTGCTTCTGAGAATGGACTTCACCCCTCCAGGGATGGACGCAGCCGCGCCCCCCAAGGCCAGGTCGGCCGGCTCCGACCCGGGCAATGCGCCCGAAAAAACACTTAACTTAACCGCCGAAGAACTGAGCAAACGCCGTTTGGAACGAACTTTGCAGGCGCTGCAGAACTGCCGCAAGAACCACGCGGAAACCGCTGACGTGATTGCCGCCATTGAGGAAATTCGGTTACAATTGGAGAATAATCAGGTTGACGACGAGAAACACAAGAAACGGATCGAAAAGCGGGTTTTGCAGCCGCTGCACGAGATCGTCGACGGCATGTTCCCCCTTCTGGACAAGGAACTGATGGACCTCAAAGAGGTCGTCGACAATCTCTCGACCGGGCCGAAGGCCCGCGACGCCGCCCAGAAACAGGCCGATTTGATCCTTGCCAAAATGCAGGTAGTGCTCAATGATATGATGAAGGCGGAAGATTTTCAGCGTGAAGTCGTGGAGCGGTTGAAGAAGATCATCCAGAAGCAGCAGGAATTGATGAAGCAGACCGAAAAAACTGAACAAGAAAGCCTTGGCGAAAAGGAGTGACCCCCAATGGTCAAGCAATGTCGATCGGTGTGGGTGATGTGGTTTGTTACCGCCTTTGCGGTGTGGCTTGCCACGACCGTATCCTCGTTCCAGGCGGCCGAGACAAAACCGGCGGAAGCGGGCAAGCCGTCGCCGCCGCCCGCGGCTGCCGCCGCGCCCGCGCCTGCCGAGGGCCTTTCCTCCTCCCAGCAGCAATTGGCGGCGGAGTTCAAAGAACTTGAAGGCGTCCTTATCAAGATGCATGACCAGGTCCGCCAGACCGATCCGAATCGGGCCGTGCTGATTGAAAAAGCCCTCAAGGAAACGGGCAAGCGCCATGTCGACGCCGGCTTCCAAGAGATCGTCGATTTGTTGCGCCACGAGAAGTTCGGTGACGCGGCCCGCGAACAAGGCAAGGTCAACGAGGACCTCGACGCCATCCTCAAACTATTGCTCAGCGAAAACCGCTCCCAGGAGATCCTCAGCGAAAAAGAACTCATCAAGAAATACCTCGATCTCCTCAACGGCATCATCCGCGAACAGAAGGATGTCGAAATCCGCACTGCCGGCGGTGAAGACCCGAAGTCGCTTGCTGTCCCTCAAGGCGGATTGGCCCTGAAAACGGGCGATCTCTCCAAAGAAGTCGCCAAGAGCGAGGGCAATGACAAGAACGACGGCAAGAATGGCGAGAAGAGTGACAGCAAGGACGGCGGCAAGTCCGGCGAGAAGAGTGACAGCAAGGACGGCGGCAAGTCCGGCGAGAAGAGTGACAGCAAGGACGGCGGCAAGTCGGGCGAGAAGAGCGATAGCAAGAGCGGCGGCAAGTCGGGCGAGAAGAGCGACAGCAAGAGCGGCGGCAAGTCGGGCGAGAAGAGCGACAGCAAGAGCGGCGGCAAGTCCGGGGAGAAGAGCGACAGCAAGAGCGGCGGCAAGTCGGGCGAGAAGAGCGACAGCAAGAGCGGCGGCAAGTCCGGGGAGAAGAGCGACAGCAAGTCCGGGGAGAAGAGCGACAGCAAGAGCGGCGGCAAGTCCGGCGAGAAGAGCGATAGCAAGAGCGGCGGCAAGTCGGGCGAGAAGAGCGATAGCCAGGGCCAGGGCAAGAGCAAGCCGAGTCAAAGCCAGGGCCAGAGTCAAGGGCAAGGACAGCCGAGCGAGGATCAGAACGATTCGCCCCAGCAGGCCCAGGATGCCAACAATCCGCCGCAGGAGCAGCAGGAGCAGAACCCGCTTCGCAAGCGCCTGCAAGCCGCCCAAGACCACATGAACAAGGCCAAGAAGCGGTTGGAGGACGCCAAGAAGGACGGGGCCTTGGATGAGCAGGAGAAAGCCCTCCAAGAGCCTCAACATCGCCAAGCAGGAACTGGAGGAGATCCTCCGCCAGCTCCGCGAAGAGGAGATGAAGCAGTTGCTGGCCATGCTCGAAGCCCGCTTCCGCATGGTCTTGCAGATTCAACGCCAGATCTACGACGGCACCATCCGCCTCGACAAGATCCCCGTGCCGGAGCGGGCGCATGCCTATGAGATCGATACCGGCCGCTTGAGCAAGCAAGAGGACGCCATCGTCGTGGAAGTCGACAAGGCCCTCTCCCTGCTCCGCGAGGAAGGCAGCTCCGTGGCCATGCCCGAGGCCGTGCAGGAGGTTCGCGACGACATGCAGCAGCTTGTCCATCGGCTGGCTGAGGGCAAGACCGAAGTCGTTACCCAGGCCATCGAGACCGACGTTATCAAGGCCCTGGAAGACATCGTCGATGCCTTCAAGCGGACGCAGAAGGCCGCGGAGAGCCAGAAGAAGCCGCCCGGACCCGCGCCCAACGGCCAGCCGCAGGATCCGCCCTTGATTGAAATGCTGGCCGAGTTGAAGATGATCCGCACGTTGCAGCTCCGCGTGAACAGCCGCACCGAGCGTTACTCGAAGCTCATCGACCCGGCGGCCAAAGACGGGCAGGCCACAAAGGAGGACGTGCAGGAAGCGTTGCGGGTTCTGGCCGAGCAGGAGGCGCGGGTCTATAAGGTGACGCGCGACCTGGAGATGGGCAAGAACGAATGATTCGTAGGAAAATCGCAAATTGCGAAATGGAAATTGCAAATTGCAAATTGGATAGGACACTTGAGATTTGATATCGCCTGGAGAGGCGATGAGAATCTAAGAAATAGAAAGACATACACATGAGCCGTTTTGAAACCAATCGATCGAGCACGATGCCTGCTCGAAATTTGCAATTTGCAATTTGCAATTTGCAATTTGCAATCCTGCTTTTCAGCCTGTCCTGCTCCCTGGCGGCGGCCGCCCCGTCGGCTCCGCCGTCCGATCCGCTGATCCGCAAGGCGCCGACCTGGCATCCGCCGCAGGTTGCCGACGTCAAGGCCCAGGTTGACGCCTGGCTGCAGCACGCCACGCCCGACGCGGCCCTCCGCGCCAAGGCGGCGGCGGTTTTTGGCGGCATCAGCGACCAGGCCACCGGCTCCGAGCTGCTCGACCGCCTGGCCGAGACCTTTGCCCTGGTCGATCCCAAGGCGGCGGAGCTCGTGGAATTGTGCTCGCACCCCCGCAGCAGTCTGGTCCTGCCGACCTACGCCTTTCTGACCGATTCCAAGACGCCGCCGCTGCTGGCCGCCAACATGCGGCTGTACTATGGACGCTGGCTCGTCCAAGGGCAGTGGTTCGAAGAGGCCCTGGAGCAACTGGGCGGGCTGAAGCCGGCCGAGGTCGTGGCCCCCGCCGAACTGCTCTTCTACCAGGCCGTGAGCTACCATCGCATGCTCAACAAGGAGGAAGGCATGAAGGTCATCAACGAATTGCTCGACGGCGCGGACTTCAGCCCTCGGCGCTACGTTGCCATCGCCTACTTGATGCAAGCCGATCTGGGCTCCCTGGAAGAGGAGACGCTCGACCACATCGCGCGGCGGATGGAAGACATCGAGCGGCGGCTCCGCCTCAGCCGAGCCGGCCAGAAGGTCAAGAAAGTCGAGGACGGCGTGGTGGAGTCGCTCGACAAGATGATCAAGAAGATCGAAGACGCGCAGAACCAGCAGAATCAGAATCAGAACCAGCCCAACGGGCTGCGGTCCAACTCGCCCGCCCAGCAGAGCACGCCGGCAGGGGCCAACGCCCCGGGCGACGTGACGAAGAAAGACATCGGCCACAAGAGCGGCTGGGGCGATCTGCCGCCCAAGGAGCGCGAGGAGGCACTGCAGCAGATGGGCCGCGATTTCCCCGCGCACTATCGCGACGCCATCGAAGAGTATTTCCGCAAGCTGGCCACCGAGCCCACCAGCGACGACGACGATCGATAGGCAAGGCACGAGGTCAACGATGCACGGTTTTCTCTCCCTGATGGTTCTTTCGGCCCTCGCCGCGGCGCCGCAGTTCGAACGTCCAACTTGTGGACGGAACGCGCGTTTCCGGCAGCCTGGACCGCTGGGACGCCGCGCAATTGGTCGTTACGGGCTCGGCCGGCCGCACCGTGCTGGATGTGGGCAAACTGGCGGCGATAACTCCGCAGAAGCCGCCCGCAAGCCCCGCGGCGAAACCGGCCGCGTGGGTCGATCTGGTCGACGGTTCGCAATTGGCGGCCGCGGACTACACCGCCGAGAACGGCCGGGCCAAGATCGTCTTCTCCGCCAGCGAGGCCCTGGAACTGCCCACCGCCGAGATCGACGCCGTCCGCTTTCAACCCGATTCCGAGGCCACTGCCGCGGAGTGGTCGCGGATCCGCGGACAGAAAATTCGCGCCGACGTTCTGGTGACCGGCAATTCCAGTGCGATCGATTACCACCAGGGCGCTATTGAAGATGTCAGCGGCGACAAGGCCCGCTTCATCCTTGACGGCCAGCCCCTGGGCGTCAAGCGGTCGAAGATCTTCGGCCTGATTTATTTCCACGCCGCGGCGGCCAGTGCCCCAGAGCACACCTATACGATCGTTGATTCGGCCGGATCGAGCTGGGCGGCCGCCTCGCTGAAGCTCGACGGAGAGAAGATCGATTTCACTTCGCCCGGCGGCCGCGCCACGCGCCGCGGCCTCGATTCTATCGCCAAGATCGACCTCTCCAGCGGGAAGATCGTCTACTTGAGCGACTTGAAAGCCGATTCGGAGACTGTTACGCCTTTCGCCTTCACCACCACCTCCAAGGAACTTCCCAGCCGTCGGGAGTTGTCGCGGGTCCGCCGCGACCAGAATCTCGAATCGATGCCGCTACGGATCCATGGGCAGGTCTTTCGCAAGGGGTTGGCGCTGCGGAGCGACAGCAAAGTGGCCTGGACGCTGCCGGGCAAATTCAGCCGCTTGGAGGGAGTGGCCGGCATCGATGACTACGTTCGCCCGCTGGGCAACGTCCGCTTGCAGATCGTGGGCGACGGCAAGACGCTGCTGGACGTCGGCCTTGCCGGCAACGTGAAAGATCCTCAGATCGATCCGCGTCCTATCAGCCTCGACGTTTCCGGCGTGCGGCGGTTGGTGCTGATCGTCGATTCGCAGGGCAATTTCGGCGCGGGCGACCATCTCGACCTGGCGAACCTGAGGTTGATCAAGTAATTTGAAGAGGAATTGCAAAGTGAGAATTTCAAATTTCAAATTTCAAATTTCAAATTTCGGAATCCAGATCCCCAATTTGCAATTTGCAATTTGCAATTTGCAATTTGCAATTGCCCTTTTTCTTTTTGTGACCGCCCGAGCGCAGGCCGCCGACCCGCCGGCCGAGGTCTTGGCGGCCGAGTCGCAGCGGATCGCGGTCATGGCCAAGGCCAGCGGCAGCGTACTGGCGATCTTCGATCCGGCAGGGCAGGGGGGCGGCTCCGGCGTGGCCATTTCCGCCGACGGCTACGCCCTCACGAACTTCCACGTCGTGCAGCCCTGCGGCAACGCCATGAAGTGCGGCATGGCCGACGGCCGGGTTTATGACGCGGTGATCGTGGGGCTCGATCCAACCGGCGACGTGGCCTTGATCAAGCTCCTGGGCCGCGACGATTTTCCCCATGCCGAGCTCGGCGATAGCGACCGCTTGCGGACCGGCGACTGGGTCTTCGCCATGGGCAACCCGTTCCTCTTGGCCACCGACTTCCAGCCCACCGTCACCAGCGGCATCATCTCGGGCGTGCATCGCTATCAATTCCCCGACGGCACGCTGCTGGAGTATGCGGACTGCCTGCAGACCGATGCCTCGATCAACCCCGGCAACTCCGGCGGGCCGCTGTTCAACGGCCAGGGGCAGGTCGTGGGCATCAACGGCCGCTGCTCGTTCGACAAGCGCGGCCGCGTGAGCGTCGACGTGGGCTATGCCGTTTCCATCAACCAGATCAAGAATTTCCTCGGCGTCCTGCATAGCGGGCGGATCGTCGATCATGCCACGCTGGGCGCGCGGGTCTCCGCCGACGATCAGGGCCGCGTGCTGGTCGCCGAGATCCTCGAATCGTCCGACGCCTACCGCCGCGGTCTGCGGATGGACGATGAAATCACCAGCTTTGCCGGCCGGTCGATCACCACGCCCAACGGGTTCAAGAACGCGCTGGGCATCTTTCCCAAGGGCTGGCGGGTGCCGCTGACGTATCGCCGCGAAAACAAGACCACCACGATTTATGTCCGCCTGACCGGCGTGCATGGCCGCGAGCAATTGATCGAAAAAACCCTCGGCCGGCCGGCCCAGCCGATGCCCGTGCCCCAGCCGGGCCAGAAGAAAGGCAAAGGCAAAGGCGAGCCCCGGCCGCAAACTCCGCAGATTCAACCGCAGAAGCTGCCCATGCCCGACGTGGTGAAGAAGGTCTTCGAAGAAAAACGCGGCTATGCCAATTTCTTCTTCAACAAGCAGGAGCAGGAGCGCACGCTCAAGCTCTGGAAGCCGCCCGGCGATGCCAAGGGCGGCGCCGGGTCACGGAGCGTGGACCCTCGTGGGCAAGCTCCAGAGCGGCAAGGAAGTGCAATTCCACATTGCGGACGGCGCAGTCGATCTCAAGGCCCCGGCCGGCGATTCCAACTGGACCCCTGGCGCCGACCTTGCTGATGCCTTTAAGCCCGGAAGCGACAAGGGACTGCTGCCGGCCCTCTTCCTTTACCGGCTGATGGCGGTGGAGGGCCCCAAGGGCTTTACCGAGGCCTACTATTTGGGCGCGTTTCCCCTGCCGCCCCAGGACGGATTGTTCGACGTCGTGGTTGGCGCGTATCGCGGCGGCGTCGAGACCTGGTTCTACTTCGACCCGCATGGCCAGCTTGCCGCCATGGAAATCTATGTCGACGAGCATGCCGATCCCTGGGAAGTGCACTTCTCGAAATACCACAACGTCGACGGCCACGATCTGCCGGGCCACATCATGGTCTACGGCAGCGGCAGCGTCTTCGAGTTCGATTGCGACCAGTTCCGTTTTACCGACGAGGCGGGCAAGTAAGAGATGAGGGATGAAGGATTGCAAATTGCAAATTGGAGATCTGAGGCGGTAGGCAAATCCGAATCGGACGGAGAAACGTATGAGCCATATTGCGAGTGATCGACTGTCTACGAATCCTGCCCGCAATTTGCAATTTGCAATTTGCAATTTGCAATTTGCAATTTGTCTCCTCGCGGCCTCGGCCGCAGGGGCCGGCAACGTCGCTGCCGCGGCCGAATCGGGCCTGGGGCGGACCATCGATCAGGCCCAGACCAAGATGGTGAAACTCTACGGCGCCGGCGGATTCCGCGGCCTGGAGGGCTATCAGAGCGGGTTCTTGATCTCGGGCGAGGGACACATCCTCACCGCCTTGAGCTACGTCCTGGACACCGACCGCGTGACCGTCACGCTCAACGACGGCCGCCGCTATGACGCCAAGCTCCTGGGGGGCGATCCGCGGTTGGAAGTTGCGGTGCTGAAGATCGAGGCCACGAACCTGCCGCATTTCGACATCGCCAAAGCCGTCTCCTTGACCGGCGGCACGCGGATTCTCGCCTTCAGCAACCTCTTCAACGTGGCGATGGGCGACGAACCAGCCAGCGTGCAGAGCGGCACGGTCTCGGTCGTCACCCGCTTGGAAGGCCGCCGCGGCGTCTTCGAGACGCCCTACCACGGCCCGATCTACGTGCTCGACGTGGCCACCAACAACCCCGGCGCCGCGGGCGGCGCTAGTGACCTTCCACGGCGAACTGGCCGGCATGCTAGGCAAGGAGCTCCGCAACTCGCTCAACAATACCTGGCTGAGCTATGCCGTGCCGATCGAGGAGCTTCGCCAATCGATCGACGAGATCGAGGCCGGGAAGTTCGTCTCCGTCAAGGAGTTGCCGCCCGAGAAGAAGCCCGCCCATCCCATGGATCCCGTTCTGCTGGGCATCAACCTCGTGCCCGACGTTCCTGGAGCGGACGCCCGCCTATGTCGACCAGGTCCGTCCCGGCACGGCCGCCGCCCGCGCCGGTCTCCTGCCCGACGACTTGATCCTGCTCGTGGGCAATCATCTCACCCAATCGTGCCGGAGCTTGCAGAAGGAACTGGAGATGATCGATCGGGCCGACGCCGTGAAGATCACGGTCCTCCGCGGGCAGGATCTGCTGGAGGTGACGCTGCAAGCGGGGCCGGATGATAAGTGATGAGGGATGAAGGATGAGGGATGAAGGACGAGGGATGAGGAAAGACCCCTGCCGGCTCGCCCGGCAGGTGGACAAGTCTTGTTAGCGAACGAGCAGCGTCCGAAAATACCCCATAGACCCCTGCCAGCTTGCCTGGCAGGTGAATCAGTTTTGTAACGGGCTTTGGAACGCGGAAAATAATCGGGTCGGGAGTCTTTGTTGGAGGCCGGTGATGCTAAATTTGGGATGCCAGTTATGAAAATGATCGGATTCAAGTGTGGGATTTCCAGACCGTTGCAGCCAGCCGGAGGAGTTCGCTCTGCCGTGCCACTTTCCTCCGTCCTTCTCCTGCTTCCGCTCCTCGCCTTCGCGCGCCCGTTGCTGGCGGAAGACCTCGATGCGCTGGAGCAGAAGGCCCTCATCGACGCCGTCGATCGCGTTGCCCCCTCGGTGGTCCGCATCGAAACCGTGGGCGGCCTGGAGCGGGTCGACCGCGTACTCTTCGGCGCGGGTCCGACCACGGGACTGGTCGTCGATTCCAGCGGCTATATCCTCTCCAGCGCGTTCAACTTCGTGAACCGCCCGGCCTCGATCCTCGTGCGGCTTCCCGACGGCACGCGGAAGCCTGCCAAGCTGGTGGCCCGCGATCACAACTGCCAACTCGTGCTGCTGAAGATCGACCCCGACCAGCCGCTGCCGGTGCCGGAGGCGGCCCCGCAGGCGGAGATGCGCGTGGGGCAGTGGTGCGTGGCCGTGGGCCGCACGTTCGAGGAGACGCAGCCCAACATGGCCGTGGGCATTCTCACGCGCCGTGGGCCGGGTGTGGGGCAAGGCCCTGCAGACCGACGCCCCCACTTCGCCCAACAACTACGGCGGTCCGCTGGTCGATATCCGCGGCCGCGTGATGGGCCTGATCGTGCCGCTCTCGCCGCAGTCGGCCGAGGAAATCGCCGGCATCGAATGGTACGACTCGGGCATCGGCTTCGCTGTGCCCTTGGAGGCCATCCAGAAGGTGCTCCCCAAGCTCCGCAAGGGCGAGGACCTCTACTCCGGCGTGGCGGGGGTCTTCATGCAATCGAAGAACCTCTATACGGGCGACACCGTGATCGCTTCCTGCCGCCCGAACTCGCCGGCCGCCAAGGCCGAGTTCAAGGGCGGCGACCGGATCGTCGAGATCGGCGGCCGCAAGGTGACCCGCTCGGCCGAGGTCAAGCAGGAAATCAGCCGTCACTACGCCGGCGACAAGGTGCATTTCGTCGTCCTCCGCGGCGACAAGCGGATCGAGGCCGACCTGGAACTGAGCTCGAAGCTGGAACCGTTCCAGTTCGGCTTTCTGGGCATCCTGCCCCTCCGCAGCGGCGACGACGCGGGCGTCACCGTGCGTTACGTCTATCCCGGCAGCCCTGCGGCCGGGGCCAAGATCGAAGCCGGCGACGTGATTACTGGCGCCGCCGGCGATGAAGTGGAAGATGCCGAGGAGCTGCGGACGGCGATTTCCGCCTTCGAGCCCGGCATGAGCTTCGAGTTGGAGGTCCGCCACAAGGACCAGACGCGGAAAGTGAACCTCAAGGTGGCCGCCTTGCCCGAGGACCTGCCGCCGCAGACCCTGCCGCCGGCGCGGGCCGCGTCGGAGCCCGGCCAGGAGCAGAAGCACAAGGTCGGGCGGATCGCGCTCAGCGTGCCCGAGTTCAAGAACGAGGCCTGGGCCTACGTGCCCGAGCACTACGATCCGGCCGTGCCGCACGGCGTGGTCGTCTGGCTGCACGGGTCCGCTGCTCCGGATGAAGCTGCTGCTGGCGCAGTGGAAGCCGCTCTGCGATGCGGCGGACCTGGTGTTCGTGGCGCCCAAGGCCGCGGCGTCGGGCGGCTGGCAGGCCGACGAGGCCAACTATATCGAGAAGCTGGTCGGCCAGGTGAAGGCGGCCTACACGGTCGATCCCACGCGGGTCGTCGTTTTCGGCCGCGATACGGGCGCATCGCTGGCCCTGGTATCCGCCTTCCGCAGCCGGGAGGTGTTCCGCGCCGCCGCGGCGATCGACGCCGGCTCCATGCTCTCGCCGCCGGAGATCGATCCAGGGCACCGCCTGGCCATCTATCTGGGCACGGCAAAAGGTTCACAGCAGGCCCAGTTGGTCAAGCTCACGATCGCCCGGCTGAAGGCGGCGAAGGTGCCCGTGACGGAGAAAGACCTCGGCAAAGACGCCCGCGACCTCACGCCCGCGGAAATCGGCGAACTCGTGCGCTGGATCGATATGCTCGACCGGATCTGAGTAGGTCACTTCTGCCGGAAGGGACTATTGTGCGATGTCTCACGCCGATCGTGGCACGATCATCGCTCAAGGCACAGCGCTGGCGTTCTTCCCAGCCGTGGGGCGGACGGCTTGGATCTCGCTTCCCCGAAGGAAGTAGGGTGGGCCGAGTGGAGCGAGTCCCACCAGAAATCGCCGCCGACCGTCCGCCTACCAGATCTCGCGCAGATCCAGCACGAACCCCGGAAGCACCGGATCGCAGGCTATGCTCTGCGGCTCGTCGAGAACCTGGGTTTTTCGACCGCGCCTGTAAACATGGACGCGTCTTTTCTCAGGATCGACCAAGAGCCCCATCTTAGCGCCATTCTCACGATACTCCAGCATTTTCGCTTGAAGGGCCTTCAGGCTGTCGGTGGGGGATCGCAGTTCGATGACGAAGTCCGGGCACAGCGGCAGGAACTTTTTCCTTTGCTTGGCGGTCAACGCATTCCATCTCGACAGCGGAAACCAGGCCGCATCGGGAGAACGCATGGCACCGTTGGGGAGTGTAAAACCGGTGGACGAACCGAATGCCTTTCCCGTTCCGTCGCGCTTTGCCCAGATCCGCAACTGCATGATGATTTCCGCTTCACGGTCGCCCGTCTCACCTCCCGCTGGCGGCATAACAATCAACTCCCTATCTGCGTTGCGTTCAATTCGCAGGTCGCGGTTGGCCTGACAGAGATCGAAGAACTGTTGCTCAGACAAGTGAATGGCAGGCTGCAAATGGACGACCATGGGCGGGTAGCCTGTGTCCGCAGTTGTTCGTTCTTCTGTGGAAACGCTCATCGTCATTGGGCCCCAAGAGCACGCGAAGCGAAAGCGAAAAACTCGGCAAAGCACGTCCTTGCCTTGACTAAGAGCAGGATACCAGATTGGCTTTGCGCGGTCAAGCATCGTTCGTATACGAAATACGGGCCGGATACGAGCGGGGTGTGGGGAGTCCGCAGGATTCGCATCCGGGACAAGGTGAGGTAGAATAAAGGCAACCGGCCGTTGCACTTAGTGCCGGTTCGTTCCACTGAAGAAGACCAAGTCACACGGGCCTTTGCAAATGGCTGATGGTTTATTGTATGGCAACAGCGACCTTCCAGCGGAGTTGGACGCCCGCGTCCGCGCGGAGCTGCAGCGCGATGAGACCTTGTTCGGGTCTGAAACAACTTTTAAAGCGAAACCGACTGGCCCCCTGTTGACAGGGCCGACTCGAACCGGTTTCCCAAGGTCCGGATTTCCGCGGCTGCCTGGCCGAAGGCATCGGCAAGCAGCTTTCGGCCCCGCAGCGTCCTCGGCCGGGCGGGGATTCCCGCCTTGGGCATCATGATCGACTCGATCAGGCTCCGGTAGCGTGCGACGTCTTCGGTCGAGATGCAGTCGGTCGCAAAGGGACGATCGAGATACGAGTTGACGGCTGCCAGCTCACAATGCCCGCTGGGGACCGCGCCGCCCGTAAAGGCGAAGACGCTGTACCAATTCGAGAGCCCGTCCACGACGGTCTGATTGGTTTGCAACTCCGATCGCATTCCGGCCCGCGCTTGCCGGCTGCCCGCTGACTCGCCGGGTTGTGTTCCAGCGGCGTGATTTAAATCATCCATGGAATTTCTCCCTCCTGTTTTATGCCGCCGCCAAACGGCGCAATGGCGGGGGAGAAGCCCGGGCGATCGAGTTGTTCAGAAGCGGTTACAATTACATTCTAGCTCTCTTCTGGCGAAATGCTATAACCCGAATGGCAATAAGTGTTTCTTCCTTAGCGCGTCGCGGCCGGCATGGCGTCGATCAACGCACGCAAGACCTTGTTCACGGCTTCCGGTGTCGTGAATACTTCGGAGACGTTGGGGTCCAGCGCCACCACGAGTCGGCTCTTGTCCGCGTGCGACGCAAAACGATTCGGCTTCGCCTTGGAGTAGTCGAACTCATACTCTGCACGCATATCGCCGCCTGAACGGCGAGGCGTTTTACGGGCGGGTTCCTTCTTCATAGTCCCTTCGCTCCTTTTTCGTTGCCTTTCGCGCACTAATGATCCGGATCAGGTCTTCGCCGCGCTCTTACGGCACAACCTCCAGCACTGAGCCATCAGCCAGCCGGTAGATATGGAAATCGCTGTCCAAGGTGAAGATTTGGCGAGTCTTTCGAAGTTCAGAAACTGCAATCAGGGAAGCATCAGCAAAGTCCATCGGAACGTCTTGATACTTCTGCATGAGCGGATCCATGCGGCTCCTTTCGTCACGCGTGATGTCCAGGACAACGAGTCTGCCGTCCCGGAGTGTCCGCCAGAGCCGTTCTTGATACCGGTAGCCGCCCAACGCATGAAGAAGATACATGGCTTCAGTCAGGCAAGGCCAGGTCGTTACAAGCGGGCCGTGAGGAAGGTCATGCAGGACCGCGTTGCACGCGGCGTGAAATTGATCGTCCTCATCGAACAATGCGATCAACGGTCCGGCGTCCGTCAACACGATCCCCGCTCCTCCTGATGCTTCTTGAGCAGCAGTTCTTTGAACTTCTTACCTGTGTCTTTCGAGAGTTGCGCGCCGCCGGGCACGTATTCGCTGCTATGCAGCCCTCCCACATAACCGGCGAAGAAATCGGCCATTGTCAAACCTGCGACCTCGGCGGATTGTGGCGAGGCGGGCAGAAGGGCCCCACGCAGCTTTTCCACGGCCAGAAGTTCGGGCGTCGTGCCCTGCCGCCGGGCCTGTTCGGTGACAGCTCGTTCAAGTTCAGGCGGTAACGTAATCGTGACCATAGTACCGACCCTTTTTCTGCTCCAGTTCAGCCTTGAATTGCGGGCACATTCTCTCCAAAAAGCACCGACAATCCCATTCTACTATAGGCTTCTGGGTCGGCCCAGGGGCACAGCAGGAAATTAACCCCAGCCCGACGGCGGGGCGCAGGACGGTGCTCCGCTGCTCGGTCCCGCGTGGCGGATTGGCTTTACGACCGAGCATCTGGGCAATTGGAACAGCCGAGCGCTATTCGTAGGTGGCTTTGGAAACGCGGAAATTGATCCTGCTGGCGTCATAGCCTCTGTCTCAAAGCCCGCGGTGCCTTTATAGGAAATTTCGCTCAAACCATGACTCTCGCGGAATTTCGCGGCACGGCAACTTAGAAACACGCCACTCTACGAACCCGCCTTCCGAAACTCCGCCCGATATACCGGCTCATTGCTCAGCCGCATCCGCCGCTCAAAATGCGTGCGATAGGACAGGTCGTCCTCGGCGGGCGTTTCAGGCACGGCGATCGGCCCCAAGAGCCGCGTGTTGGCCGCCAGCAGTTCCAGCGTCGTCTGGAAATATTCCTCAACGTCCGTCCAGAAGTGCAAGGCGCCGCCCGGTGCCAGCGTCCGCTCGACGTGCTGCATGAAAGTCTCGTTCATTACGCGGCGCTTGCGATGCCGCTTCTTCCACCACGGATCGGGGAAGTAGACGTGTACCGCGGCCAGGGAACTGTCGGGGATCAATTCGGCGAAGATCCGCAGGCCGTCGCCCGATACGACCCGGCCGTTGGGCAGCCCGGCCTTGGCCAGTCCTGCGGCGGCGAAGCGGGCGTACTTGTGCGCGATCTCGATGCCCAAGAAATCGATGTCCGGATAGGAACGTGCCGCATTGCGCAAGAACAGTCCCTTGCCGGAACCGACCTCAATTTCCAGCGGGGCAACGCGGCCGAAGATCGATTCGGCGTTCCAGGGCCGGGGAAGCTCGTCGAACTCCAGCAGGTGCTTCGAGAGATCGAGCGAAGGATCAATTTTGCGAAGCGCGCGACGGCCCACGGGATTTACTGCCTCTCGACGGGCACGGCGGGGAGAGAGGAAAATTCGAAATCCGAAATCCGAAATCCGAAACAAATCTCAAATTTCATTCTAAAATCGAAACGCTCAATGCGCTCATTCAAGTTCCGCCCCCCCGGCGGTCAACTGATCGACCGGCAAGGGAATCCCTTTGATCATGCCCTCGCACACGAGGTTCTGATCGACGAACGACTGGAACTCGCAGGTGATGATCGTCCGCCGGGCCTTAAGCAGGCGGGTCACGATCACGAGGCGATTGCCGGGCCGCACGAGGCCGCGGAAGCGGATGTCTTCCATGCCGCCGAAACCCATCATGCCCTCCATCAGGCCGCTCTTCACCGCGTAGTAGCTGGACAACTGGGCGGCCGCCTCGCACATCATCACGCCGGGCATCAGCGGCATGCCCGGCATGTGCCCGCGGGCCCAGAATTCGTCGGGCTGCAGGTCCTTATAGCCGACACAGATGCGGCGGGTGTGATCCTCAAAGACGATCGCCGTCAATTGCTCCATTTCGAAACGCTGGGGATTGTAGCGGCGGATCTCGTCGAGGTTGCTGATCACGTGATCGAGGTTGAATTCGCTAAATTCAATAATCAACGGTTTCTTGGGCACGGTTGACTCCCTGGAACGGTTTGCCGGCCTGACAATGGGCGAGGCCGAACAATTCTTATGCGACTTACGATTTTGGCAGGCGATCTGCCGATAGCCCTGCTCCATCCGAAAAGGCCCAATCTTCGCCGGTCCGATCAGGTCTTCACCTGATGCCGCTTCGACTTGCGGGCCTTGCTATTGGACGGACGCTTGCCATGATTGGCCTTCTTGGCCACACGGTGCGGTTTTGCCATAACGGATTACCTCTTCTTGCTTTACGGCCGATATTATTGTGCAAAAAATCCTCCGCCCGCACTCGTTGGGCGGGGAGAACCTATCACTTTACCATTTTGCGGCATCGCTGGGAAGGGCGGGAGCCCAGTAAAAACCCGCATGCGGTAGGGTGGCGTCGAGCGCAGCGAAGACCCACCGTTCGTGGCAATTCATGGTGGGTCTTCGCTGCGCTCGACGCCACCCTACTTCCCTTGGCTGCGGGCCGCAAGCAGCGAAGACCCACCGTTCGTGGCAATTCGTGGTGGGTCTTCGCTGCGCTCGACGCCACCCTACTTCCCATGGCTGCGGGCCGCAAGCAGCGAAGACCCACCGTTCGTGGCAATTCGTGGTGGGTCTTCGCTGCGCTCGACGCCACCCTACTTCCCATGGCTGCGGGCCGCAAGCAGCGAAGACCCACCGTTCGTGGCAATTCGTGGTGGGTCTTCGCTGCGCTCGACGCCACCCTACTTCCCATGACTGCGGGCCGCAAGCAGCGAAGACCCACCGTTCGTGGCAATTCGTGGTGGGTCTTCGCTGCGCTCGACGCCACCCTACTTCCCATGGCTGCGGGCCGCAAGGCGAATGAGCAGGTCGCTGGCGGCGGCCGTGTCGATGGCCGCTGCGGCCATCGCGGCGCCCTTGCCAAGCGACAGGGCTGCTCCCGCCGTCCACAGCGCGGCTGCCGCGTTGGCCACCACGATGTCGCGGGCAGGTCCCCGCTGCCCGGCCAACACCCCACGAATGGTTGCAGCACTCTGCTCGGGCCCGGCCACTTGGATTGTCTTGAGCTCGATGCTTTCCAGTCCGAAGTCGGCCGGTGTCCACTGAAAATGCCGCACCTGGCCAGTAGCTTCCGTAACTTCGGTAGCGCCGCAGAGCGTGACCTCGTCGAGCCCGTCGCTGCCGTGGACCACTGCGCTCCGCACCGTCCCCAGGAGGACCAGGGCTTCGGCCAGAAGCGTCCGAAACTCCGCTCGGCCGACGCCCAGCAACTGTCGCGATGCCCCGGCCGGATTGATCAAGGGGCCGAGGATGTTGAAAATCGTCGGCACTCCCAGCTTTTTCCGCACGGGGGCGACGTGTTTCATGGCATTATGCAAGAGCGGCGCAAAGCAGAAGCAGACGCCCAACTCGTCCAGGCAGCGCTCGACGCAGGCCACGTCGGCCTCGATGTTCAGGCCCAGGGCGGCCAAGGCGTCGGCCGACCCGCTGCGGCTGCTGGCCGCCCGATTGCCATGCTTGGCCACCGGCACCCCCGCCGCCGCCGTGACCAGGGCCGCGGCCGTGCTGATGTTGAACGTCTGCAACTGATCGCCGCCGGTGCCGCAGGTGTCCAGCAAATCGGGCCGCGAAGAACGGATCGGCGTCATCTTCCCACGCAGGGCCAGGGCGGCCCCCGCCAGCTCGCTCACGCTCGGGCCCTTGCGGTTCAGGGCCAGCAGCCAGCGGGCCATATCGTCCTCGCTCGCGCGTCCGCCGATGATCTCGTCGAACGTCGCGACGACCTCGTCCAGCGACAGGTCGTGCCCGGCCTCCGTACGTTGAATGGCGGATTGAATCATCCGATAAGGATTTGGTTGGAAACAACTTGGTAGGATGGACTTCCAAGTCCGTCCATTTCATTCGTGGGCGGACCTGGACGTCCATCCTACATTCGGGTTACTCTTCCGCCGCTTTCTGCTCGAACATCCCTGCCATTCCGGCCAGCAGACGGCGCTCCTTGGCCTTGCGTGCCGCCGGCGTCATCTTGGGGGCGGTCGACTGCGACGCGGCCCAGGCCATGAATTCCTGTGCCGCCTGCCAACGTGCGGCCGGATCGGTTGCGGCCTCGCGTTTGGCCTCTTCGCGGCGTTTCACTTCGTCGTCGAATGCCGCTAAGCCGGGCTGTTGATTTGTAGAGAGTGGATTGCAGATCATCTTCGGGCGATGGCATGGTCATTTTTCACTACGTTTGAGCGCGGCCGTCAGGACTCGCACCCTATCCAATGTCCGCTCTTCCTCGGAAAGGGCCAACTGACATTGTAACATCCAGAAATCGATGTCAAATGTCGCAATCGGCTGATGGTGCAGAAGAAAGTTCGTACCCACAATGAGGGTGTATTGCACTCGGGATTTCTGCAAAATCGCCTGCGCCTCCGTCTTTATGCGGATTTTTTCGTAGCGCGTTTTCCGCCTTGGCTGACCATCCGCTTCCTCCTAGCGCTTAGTGTCGACACTGCAGTCAGGCAGCGCCAGCGCGCAGTCGCTTGACGCCCGCCTCGGTCACGCGAGTATTTATCAGGCTGACGTACTTCAGCGAAGTCGCGTGCTCAAGATGCTTGAGGCCGTCGTCCGTCACGGCCGTGTCGTCCAGGAACAGCAGCTTGAGGGCGGGCAGTCGGCTGAGACCGCCGAGCCCGGCGTCAGTGACATCCGTGCCGCAGAGCACAGGTTCTCAAGGCAGGTCAGATTACTGAGATGCGCAAGCCCGGCGTCGCCGACCCGCGTCTTTTCCAGGTCGAGGATCGTGAGCTTGGTCAAACCGCCCAGATGGACAAGTCCGGCGTCCGTCACCTGCGTCTCGCGAAGGATGAGCGTGTCTAGTTGCACGAGGCCGGCCAAATGTGCCAAACCCCCGTCCGAGATGTTCGACTCGCCCAGGTCCAACGCCTTGAGGCGCGTTCAAGCCCTCCAAGTGCGCAAACTCCCCGTCGCCCGTTGTCTTGCAAACATCCAGTTCCAGATTTTCAAGCCCGGTCAGACCGTCCAGCCACCCTAGGTCGTCGTCTGGGGCCTGATACTCGTTTGTCGAGTCAGCGTACGGGGAGGGCGCAGAGGGCGCAGGGTCAGACTTTAACCGCTAGCTGCTCCGCAGTTAGCGGTTAAAGTCTGACCCTGCCCTGACTCAGGATGGCTGGTTTTCAAGCGCTCATAGATGGCTGGTTTTCGGCGCCCGCTGACACCAGGATTACGCAGAGTGCGCGCCTGGCCCTGGGCTGACCCTGATCTTGACCAGCAAAGACTGCCGACCTCCCGACCCTTTTGATTTGCCCTAAAATCAACTTTGCCCTCTCCCGCTCCGCCTTGACAGCCGACTCAGCGGCGAATGCCGCAATTCCGCAATGCCTGCTGGAGTCTTTTCACGCCAGCATCGGTGATCTTCGGGTTCTTGTTGAGCCATAAGTCTCGGAGTTGGGTCAGCCCTGAAATATGTCCCACCAGCCCCGTATCCGTGATTTGCGTCCTTTCGAGACTCAACTTCTGGAGTTGGGTCAGATTCGCAAGGTGTGTAAGCCCCGCATCCGTGATTTGAGTGTTGTCGAGGTTCAAGTATTGGAGTTGGGTCAGCACTGCAACGTTTACCAACCCCGCATCCGTAATCTTAGTGCTTTGGAGGTTCAACCGTTGAAGTTGGGTCAGCCCTGCAAGATACACCAGCCCCGCATCCGTGATTTGGGTTCGGGGGAGGTACAACGATCGGAGTTGTTTCAGACCTGCAAGCTGTGCCAGTCCCGCATCCGTGATCTGGGTGCCCTCAAGGTCGAACCCTCTGAGTTGGGTCAACTCCGCGAGGTGTGCCAGCTCCTCATCGCTGATCTCGTTGCTGTTGCTGGCGAGCCATACAACCGAAGCGAAGAAATCATCTCCCAAGAACTTCCGCAGGCACTGCGGTCCTGATGGTTGTGCGTTTACCTGTCCGTTGTCACCGCTTGGATCGCACTGCCAATCATAGGCCACGAAGCCGTCGAACTTCCTGATCGCGTCGACGAGATCCTTCTGCTCCGACGCGCTCTTCATCTCCACCTCTAGCCAACTGCACGGCAGGGCTACGGCGACCGTCAGCACGAGCATTGACGGAATGCTGAATTGAAACCGCAAGCGGAAAACAATCGCAACAATGAGCCAAAGCAGCATGGCAACGAAGACCAGGCCAACCCCAGCCACGGCGATCAGGACCGTCCAACCCTTGTGGGTATTGAAACCAAACCACTGAAGGCGCTCCGACAGCCAAAGCAACCCCTCGACGGCCAGCAGGGCCACGACCATCCAACCTGGCGTGGGCGAGAACCATCGGGTTTTGGCTTTGGGAGTGGAGTCATTCATGCCGTCATTTTGATCTTAGCAGAGTTCTGTGCCTGCTCGTCTAGTAGTCGCAACGGAGCCCGTCGGGCACCTCGGGCACCGCCAAACCGCGTGTGAACTTTGCACCGCGGATTTGACGTAACGATACCGGAAAAATTACAATTACAAAGTGGGCAATCCTAAGGACCAGCGAGCTTGCGAGCGCGGCCCACCAACACCGGCGACTGGTGGGCCGGCGCTGGCAAGCTCGCTGGTCCCTACGAACGTATCCCTGAAGTTATTTGTGAAATGGACCACTTAGGGACCAAGCTGCCTCCATTTTTTTGCGCACTTTCTCGTCCCGCTCCGATTGGAGGGCATCGCGAACTGACGAGCGAGCCTCGTTGGCCCTCGCATCCGCCTCACTTGGCGATCGTATCGTCAGGCATATCGTCCGTGGATACTGTACGGCGCATATTCGCAGGACGGGGTCGTTCGATTTGAGCATCGACAGAATTCCCGAAAAGGCCGACGACGATGCCTTGCCAGCCGGATGTTCGTAGTCGAAACATCGCGAACAGGTCAGTTCCGACATTGCCGCGCAACGAACGTCCTGACCCTTGGATTCGTCGTGGCTGACGGAGAGGAAAAAGCCAACGCGTTCCTCCCGACTTGAATATCCTTCGCTGATCTCTTTTGCCAGGTAGCGAGGCGCTTCCGCGCTGACATTTCCTTGCGAAAAGACATCTCGGGTCCATTGCAGTGACTCCGCCTTTGCCTCGTCTGCCACCGCGGCATAGCGGGGCAGAAGTCGGTTAGCAGAGCTTCGTAGGGACATCGGCGCGAGCTGTCTTCGCGCAGTTTTCGTAGCGTCTCGGCAAACGACGGATCGCGATCTTTCGGGTGAAACCCGGGCAACACTGACAGGCAATAAGCAACGACCATCGGCCTGGGACTCGAAACCCCCGCCTTAAGCGCTTTCTCCCTCCCGCCCCTCGGTCCCTGCTTATCCGCTTGAGTTCGTTTAAATCAACCCCAAGACCCTCGCTTCTTCCTCCGGCAAGGCGAACCTTGGCAATCTCGTCGAGGGAATCTAAAAGGCCATCCGTGGCCGCTGACTTCTCGATCTTTCGGCCGGGCAGATCGCCGGGCGCCCAGCTACCGGACCGGCAATGATCCGGCCAGACAAGAAGTTCGTCGCCCTCGCTCACGTTCACCGGCTTGCTATAGGCGCCGTCGCCGCGCCAGTACCAGCCGAGCGAAATCGCAGCGAGCGGAACGCTCCAATCCCCAAAATTTGCACCACCATAATCCGTGTAGACGCGCTCGGTGCGCAGGCGCAACTTTGGCTTGCTTCCCGTCGCTTTGGACGCCGACGACGCGAACTAGCATGATGTGATGACTTTCCCAGGGCGCTTCGGAGCCGAAGTCCGGCGGCGGCGGCGGCGTCATCGCCCGTAACGACGCAGACGCGGCAACAGCCGCGAGACAGGCCACCGCACGAACGCAAAGCATAAACCGTTTCATTTGTTGGGTGGTGCAGCCGACAGTGACCAATTCGTGCCAGCGTACCAAGGCCAGCGGTCACGGGGGGTCAGCTTTCGACTGATCGGACAACCAATCCAACCCGGACGGGGCTGGCTGGGAGCCAAACCGAAGGAGCACGTCCAATTCTCCGGGACCTTCCGTTCCGTAGTCAGCCGAACCGCTAGTATTGCATATATATTGGAAATAGCCAATCTCAATTGCGCAAAGGGCTGCGGGCCGTGCCTCAGGTTGGGCAAACGGCTGGGCCTTCGGCCCGGAGAACCTGAACAAACCGGACGTACTTGAGATTCTGGCGGCTGGCGAATTTTTTGAACTCGCCCGTTTGGGGACATTCAGCAATCGCGCCACGTTGTTGCAAAAAATGCATACGGTCGCAACACGCCCGTCAAGGGATTCGCCGACCGATTGGCGAAAATTCCCGCGGATGGGCGATCAAACGATTCGCGCGTCTGGCGGCGGTGGTGCAAATTCCGCCTGCATAAGAGCGGAAGTTCGACAACAAGCGTGACGCAAAATTCGGCGCACCGTCGATGGCCCCGCTCGGTTTATAGGAAATTTCGCTCGGGCCCTATGTTTCAATTCCTGTAAGGACTCACGGCCCGAGCCTTGACCTGTCTGAAGTATTCGCGCCGCTATGGACCGGAAGCAGGATTGACAATCCCGCCTCGTACTGCGAAAATTCTATCGGTGGAAAGTCGCCGGTGGGGCGATATGATCCGTCCGCCGGGTGCTGATGGTAAGCGAGAGAAGGGAATCAGTCATGATCGAGTCCCCCGAATCGTCCGCAGACGCACAACTGGCGGCCGCGGCAGTCTCCGCGGACATGCTGCCCCTGGAGTTGGTGATTCTCGATCACTACTCGCGCCAATCGCGATGTCTGGTAGGCAGCCTGCCCGCCGTCCTCGGCCGCGGCGACAAGGACGACGTGCGGCTGGCCGACCCGTGGATCAGCCATTCGCATTGCGAACTCTTTCGGCAGGGCGGGGTGGTCGTGGTGCGGGATCTCGATTCCAAGAACGGGGTCTTCATGCATGGCCTCCGCGTCCGCGAGGCCGAAGTCCTGCCGGGTGAATGTCTGACGCTGGGCCGCACCGAGATCACGCTCCGCTATCGGCGCGTCACCATGGGAGATGATTCCGCGACGAGCACGGCCTCGATGCCCGCCGCGCCCGCGGCCCGCAGCCCGACTGCCGGCAGCCCGACCACCGAGGAACTGCTGTACTGATCTACTGTCCGAACCGGAACTGTCCGCTGCCCCCCAAGGGAAAACGACTTGTCTGCGGGACTTCCTCGTCGGGACCGTCATCGAGCGGGTTGTCCTTCAGCCCGGTGTCTTTTTTCAGCGCCCCGCCAAGGCCCACGACCGAGGGATGCCGGGCGAGCTTGTCGGTGAAGATCGCCACGTTGTTGACGATCGGCTTCAGGTCGCGGCTCAACTCGTCGAGATTCTTCGCCATGTGATTGACGTGCTGATACAGTTCCTTGTCGTGCAACACGGCCCCCAGCGAGCCTTTCGGGTCGTTCAGCTCCTCGCTGAACTGCAACATGTTGTCGCTGAGCTTGTCGAGTTTTTTCATGCTCGTATCCAATTGGGCGATCAGTTCCGGCCCTCGCTCGCCTAGCGGCTTGGTCAGGCCCTCGATGTTCTGCATGTTGCGCTCCAGCGAGCCGAAGGTGCCGCTCATCTTCTCCACCGTGGTCCGCGTCTCTTTGAGCACGACCGGCATCTCGGCGATCGTCTGCTTGATGTCGTCGCGGAGCTTGGGGTCGCCGAGCAGGTCGTTGCTGGCGACCAGGGCCTTCTTCGCCAGTTGCATCATTTCGTCGGCGTCGCCGATCATGTGATTGATGCGGTCCTCGTTCTTGGCCAGCATGCCGTCGACGCGGGTCAGCACCTCGTGCAGGTCGCGGCCGGCCATGTTGAGCGTGTCCAGCGTTTGGCCCGCCTGCCTTTGCATGCCGGCAAGGGAACTGGTCATGTCCGGGGCCAACTGCCCTTGCAGGACGGCGCCGTCCTTGATTTCCGTCTTTTCGCCTTTGAAGTTGGCCGCCCGCACAAACTCCAGCGAGGCATCGCCCATCAACAGCGAGCTGGTCGCCTTGCACTGCTCGTTGTCATAGATGCGGCGGTCGCGGTCGATATCGGCCGTGACGATGACCCCCGTGTCGTCGTCGGCAAACTGCACGTTCCGCACGCGGCCGATGCGGATGCCGGCCTTGCGGACCGGCGTGTCGCGGGTCACGCCCGGCGCGTCGTTGAACTTGATATAGATCGTATACGTGCCGTTGAACAAGGGACTCGGTCCCCTGATCAGCAGGACCAGGATCGCGCCGATCAGGATCGAGGCCAGAATCATGACCCCCACGCGGAATTGCATGATGCGTTCGTTCATGGTGCGTGCCTTTCTCTCAAGAAGTCCCCCTTCCCGGAGGTCGAGGGGATCTGCATTTCCATCAGCCGCTCGCCCGCCTCGCCCTGGACGAACTGCGTCACGCGGCGTTCGCGGCTCCGCTCCATCTCGGCGGGAGTGCCGTCGAAGAGGACCTGCGGCTCTCCCTCCGCCAGCCGCGCGAGCGGATACAGCATCACGATCCGATCGGCCACCTTGTGCGCCGATTTCATGTCGTGCGTCACGACCACGCTCGTCACCGGGTGGCGGCGGCGGGTCCCCAAAATCAATTCGTTGATCACGTCGCTCATGATCGGGTCGAGGCCCGTTGTCGGCTCGTCGTAGAGCACGATCTCCGGCTCGAGGGCCAGGGCCCGCGCCAGGCCGACCCGCTTGCGCATGCCGCCGGAGAGTTCGGCCGGCTTCTTGAACCGCACGTGTTCCGGCAGGCCGACCTCGTTCAGCCGGGCCATCACGATCTGTTCCATTTCGGCCGCGGTCTTGCGGGTGTGCTGCCGCAAGGGAAAGGCCACGTTCTGCGCGATCGTCATGCTGTCGAAGAGGGCCGCCTGCTGGAACACGAAGCCGAAGCGGATCCGCTCGCGGGTCAAGGCCCTCTCGCTCAAGTGAGCCAGGTCCTGGCCGTCGAACATCACCGACCCGCGCGTCGGTGGCAGCAGGCCGATGAGCGTCTTCAGGAGCACGGTCTTGCCGCAGCCGCTCTCGCCGATGATGGCCAAAGTCTCCCCGCGGCCGATCGAGAGGTCGATGTCGCGCAGCACCTCGTGCGGGCCGAACTCCACGCTCAGTTGCTCGATGCGAATCAGCGGTTCCCGCGCGAGCGTTGTCGTTTTCCGGCTTGACCATGATTCAGAGCAGCTTCAAGCCCTCCGGCCAGA
Source organism: uncultured Planctomycetia bacterium (assembly GCA_963824275.1). Classification (GTDB taxonomy): domain Bacteria; phylum Planctomycetota; class Planctomycetia; order Pirellulales; family Thermoguttaceae; genus JANXQG01. The sequence continues at coordinate 610,662 of CAWGOT010000001.1, forward strand.
AGGTCAGGTACAGGGTTTCCAATCCGATGGCCAGGACTACGTCGAGCATCAGGATCACGACGAACGAGAAGACGAAGGCGATCGTGGCAGCGCGGCCGACGCCTTCCGCGCCGGCGTCGCAATGAAAGCCGTGGTAACAACTGATCAGTGCGATCGCGCCGCCGAAAACAGGCTCTTGAAGACGCCGGCAAAGAGGTCGAAGCCGCGGACGTATTGCTGCGAGTGCATCAGGTAATGCTGCCAATCGATGTCCAACAGGTAGACGCTGTAGACGGCCCCGCCCACGATGCCCATGAAGTCGGCCATGATCGTCAGGGCCGGGATCAACAGCAGGCAGGCCAGGAACCGCGGCACGACGAGATAATGGATCGGATTGGCGCCCATGCTCGCCAGGGCGTCGATCTGCTCGGTCACGCGCATCGTGCCCAGTTCGGCCGCCATGGCGCTTCCCACGCGGCCGGCCAGCATCGTCGCCGCCAGCACCGGCCCCAGTTCGCGGAGCAGCGAGAGATTGATCACCGCCCCCATCCGCGATTCCATGTGCATCATGCGGAATTGGCCGTAGGTTTGCACCGCCAGGATGATGCCGATGAAGGTGCCCGTCAACGCCACCACCGGCAGGCTCAAGACGCCAATCTGGTAAAACGACGGCAGCAGCGTCTCCCGCCGCACCATGCGGGTCGTGAGCCAGCGGAAGGTGCGAAACGCAAAGAGGGCGACGCTCCCCAGGCCCTCCAGCCAATCGATGGCCACACCGCCCAAGTCGGCGATCCAGTCGACAACGGCCTGGATCGGACCGCCGGCCGTTTTCTCGTCGCTGATCGAGGCATTCTGGGACATGGTGGATTGTCGTTTGCGCGGGCAGGAATGAGCCGTTGGAGTCCCGCCTTTAGGCGGCTTTCGCCGGAGTATTCCGGCTGAAGCGGGGACTCCAACGGCTCGTTTCCGCCCGTCTGCCGTGTACCGTGTTTGAAAATCAACTCCGCTCTCGCGTTGGGAGAGGGGAATCTACCCTAATCCATCTTCGTCGCGATGAGAATACGGCTTGAGCGAAGTTTGACGATAGTGTCAATTAGGCAAGCTAGGTAAACGGAGAGTTGCTTATCGAGAGGTATCTAACCTTCCCGACTTCACCATCTTCCCGTAGCACCGAAATAGCCCCATGCGAAAGGCGTTGGCTGAACCTTGCCTGGCGGGGCATCGGCGGAAGAAGGAGGGGCGGGCAATGCCGTGCTCTTCGCGGGGGCAGGATTGCTCAGATCACGCGCCGCCGAGTTCCTGGGTTGCGGCCCTGGCACGACAGTTTCAGCCGCTGCCGCGGATTGTGAAGGCGTTTCGTCCGGCTGTTGCCAACTGGCCTCTTGGACGCTGTCTGTGGCTGCATTCAGGGTCGAAATTTGGGGTCGACGCGGTTCCTTCCCTTGCAACTGCGCTGCCTGTGGTGGACGGCTACGGGAAGGATGAGACGACTGGGGCGCGGCATTGCCAGCCGACGGCAACGGCGGGATTTTCTCCGGCGTCGGTTGCATTGTTGGCTGCTTAGTGTGGCCCTCGGTGTTGTCGAGGTCCTCCAGGGCTGGGGATGCCCCGCCGGTTCGGCAATCTCCACAGTCCGTTCGCTGCTGGCAGCCGCCGCAGCTATGGTAATGCCAATTGCCCGGTTCGAACGGCCTGCCCAAGAACAGGCAGCCGCTCGAGCTGACGGCGAGCAATGCGAAGGCCGTGAGAACAACTGGGCGCAACAATGCTGAAACCTTGCCGAAGAGCGAATAGGTAGAAAAGACGAACCAACGCGCTTGCGTTTATAGTATCTTCGGCCGCAAAGTTTGCGTAGTTTATGCAAACTCCAGTGATTTCAAGATGTTTTCACGCCACGGTATTCACTCCGCTGGCAGCACCCTGCTGTCCCACGGTGGCAAACTTCTGCAGCCAGTTCAAACGTCCGGCAAGCAGGGCAATGTTGGCTTTTGCCGCCATGGGATTGGTCGATTGAGCGGCATCGCCTTGGAGCTTGGCGATCTTCTCCTGGTAGAAATCGAGCAAGTTCACCGATTCGTTGGGGCCAACGTCGGCGTTTTCGAGGTCGACGCGGATCGACGATAACTCCTGCGCGTCGGTTTGCGAGATCGCGCCCTTGTCGGACAATTGTTGGACGAGTTTTGAGAAGTCGCTGGGGGTAATATCGGTCATGTCGTACTGGGAGAGGACCTCCCGCATGGCGGCCGTGGGCGTGGGCGGCGAGGTCTGAGTGACTGCGGCTGCCTTGCCCATGATCGCCGTCTTGATGGCGGAAGTGCCCTGCTTAACTTGGGAAGTCAGGTCGGTAAGTCCGGTCAAGACATTCGGCACGTTCATCGTTCAGGTCCTTGCGAAGAAGGAAGGCACACGTCAGGGGTGAAGAGAAATGACAGGAAGATGCGCGACAGGAAGATAAGAAACGGGAGTTCAGGCCAGGGGCACCTTTAGCGAACCGCGTGCCGGAATCAAGGACCTCAGGGGTTCAATTCGTTGTTGCCTATCTAACTCCTTGCGATACAAGGAAATGCGAACGCGGCGCCGAGGCATGCCGCGTACCGCCGCCAGCCGCCGATTTTGCAGCAATATCTGCCGCTGGCGGCAATTTCTGCCGGTGCCGCGATAGGGAAGCCCGGAGGGCGGGCCGAGTGGAGCGGGTCAACATCCCGGAGGGATGCCAGCCATTAGCCCCGGATCGCGGAGCGAATCCGGGGTCCGGGGTCCGGCACGTTTGTTTGACCCCGGAGGGGTCGCAGCGAGTCTGGACCACCGGTGCGGTCCCCGCACTGTGACCCCTCCGGGGTCGGAATCCGTTTCGGGCCTCGAAACCGGTGGTGGCTTCGCAACCACGGCTAATCGCTGGCATCCCTCCGGGATGAATGCGAGTTCGCATTATAGAAAATTTCGCTCGGCCCGCAATATTCCATCAGCGCGACCGCCATAGTCTGCGGTACAGCAAATAGAAAACCGTCGCTGAGACCAACGCGGGAATCAGGAAGACCATCCTGCCTCGCGCGTACCACAACACGACGTAGCCGATCGGCAGTGCGAACCAGACCCAGCGCGGCATGCGGTGCAACTCCGGCCAGGCCAGCCAAAAAGCGCCCAACAAGATACCGATCCGCAACCCCATCGAACCGGCTGCCTCGTAAGTCGACAGAGGCGGATAGCAGTAGGGGATCGCCGCCCATGCGAACGAGGCCAGTGCGATCAGTCCCAGGATGTGGCGACGCACAGGCGGCCTCTAGTGCCCTTGGCGGAGGAAGAGTTGCCTGGCCCCGCCGACCGTCTCGTAGGTCCGGCCGGCGATGTTGTTGCGGTCGTTGTCGATGGCGATCTGGGCCAGTTGCTGGCCGCAGGGCGTCGGATAGCGGCCGGTAATGCAGGCCTGGCAGAGATTCCCCGGCTCGAAACCGATCGCCCGGGCGACGGCTTCCACCGGCAGATAGCGCAGCGAATCGGCCCCCAGCCGCGCGGCCATGCGGGCCTCGATCTCCGGCGTGAGCGGGCCGTCCTGAAGGAAATGGGCCGCAAACAACTCGCTGACCGTCGACATGTCGATGCCGTAGAAACAAGGCGCGATGATCGGCGGGCAGGCCACGCGGACGTGGATCTCCCGCGGCAGCCCGTCTGGCGGATCCGCTGCAACAGGACCTTCAGCGTCGTGGCGCGGACGATCGAGTCTTCGACCAGGATCACCCGCTTGCCTTCCAGCACCTCGCGGAGCGGGGTGTACTTGGTTTCCGCCTTCCGCTTGCGGTCGCCGCTGCCCTCGATGAAGGTCCGGCCGGTGTAGCGATTGCGGATCAGCCCTTCGACGCAGGGAACCTTCAAGGCGTAGGCCATCGCGTCGGCCGCCGCCTTGCTGGTGTCGGGCACGGGCACGACGACCGTGTCTTCGTCGATGTCGACCGTTTCCAGGCGGGCCAATTCCTCGCCCAGGGCCTTGCGGGCCAGGTAGACGCTGCGGCCGTCCAGCGTGCTGGCCACGTTGGCGAAATAGACCCATTCGAAGAAGCAATGGGCCCGCCGCGTACACTGCGGCAAAGGTCTGGATCTCCAGCCGGCCGTCGCTGATGATGATCGCCTGGCCCGGCGGAACCGACTTGATGCTCTCGGCGGCGAAACCGAGGTTCATCAGGGCCACGCTCTCGCTGGCCGCGGCAAACAGCGGGCCTTCGACCGCATAGCACAGCGGCTTGATGCCCAGCGGGTCGCGGGCCACGATCATGTCGCCCAGGGCGTCGAGAAAGACCATGCTGTAGGCGCCGTCGAACTTCGCGCCGATCTCCCGCATGGCGTCAATCAGCGGCGGCTGCCGGTCGGCCGTCACGGCCTGGCAGATCTCGTGCATGAAGACTTCGGTGTCGGTCTCCCGCGCCAGGTGGTTGTTGTCGTCGACCAGCAAGCTCGGTCCGCAGCTCGAGTAGTTGGCCAACTGGCCGTTGAACGCGAAGCTGAACCACTTGTGCTTCTTGATGTGGGGGCGTTCGAACGGCTGGGCATAGTTGCGGTCGTCTGCCCCGCAGGTGGCATAGCGGACGTGGCCGATCGCCGCCCGGCCGGCGTATTCCTTCATCAGGCTCTCGTATTGGCCCGATGGTTCATGCGGAAGACCTCGCAAACGGTGCCGACGTCCTTATAGGTGCCGATAAGCTGGTTGCGGTGGGGGTGATAGGTCGACATGCCGGCCGCCAATTGGCCGCGGTTCTGGATGTCCAGCAACATCCGCGGCATGAGCCGGGAGACGGCATCCGGCCCGCAATCGGTGCACAACGGGCTCACGCCCCGGCCCGGCAGGTGATAGATCGCGGCCACACCACATTCGTCGCGTAGTTCGCTCATAGTGTTATTGTACGGCGAAAAGCCGATTCCCACAACCGGCCGCTTCGGGGGGAAGTCAAAGATAGCTCCGCTTTCGGTATTCGAAAAAAACGGGTATGCTGGTAGAACGCAAGCCGTAGGTCCCTCTTGCCGAGAGGGACTATCGCGTGACGATTTAGTGCATCGCCCGACGTTTTTCCAGCGGCTTCAAGCACATTAGTCCTTTCCGGCAAAAAGGACCTACGGAATCATGACCGACGTACTGCGACAGGAAATTGCCGCCCTTGCCAACACGCTGGTCGTCAAAGTCGGCACGCAGGTCCTGACCCGCGACGATGGCCAGCTCAATCAGGCCCGCATCGACCAGCTTGCCCGGCAACTGCACGACGTGGTTACCAGCGGCCGGAAAGTAGTCCTGGTCAGTTCCGGCGCGGTGGGCGCAGGAATGGGCCGCCTGGGAATGACGCTGCGGCCGAGCGATTTGCCTCGCCTCCAGGCCGTTGCCGCCATAGGGCAGAGCCTTCTGGTCGAGGCCTACGAGCGGGCCCTCTCGCCCTATGGCCACCATGCCGCGCAGGTCTTGCTGACGGCCGAGGACCTCGAACACCGCACGCGCTACCTCAACGCCCGCAATACGCTCCTGGCCCTGCTGGAACTCGGGGCCATTCCCATCATCAACGAAAATGATACCGTCTCCGTCGAGGAATTGCATACGACCTTCGGCGACAACGACCGGCTGGCGGCGATCGTCACCAACCTCATTCAGGGCGCCGCTCCTGGTGCTGCTTTCCGACGTCGATGGCCTTTGCGACGGCGATCCGCGCCAGGCCGGCAGCAAGATCTTGGACACTGTAGAACGGTTGGACCGCTCGATTTATGACCTGGTGTGCGACAAGAGCGGCGGCCGGGGAAAAGGCGGCATGGCCAGCAAGCTGGAGGCCGCCCGGCTTTGCACCAGCGCCGGCGAGAACGTGATCATCGCCAACGGCCGGAACCCCGAGGTCCTGCCGAAAATCGTGGCCGGCGAGATCATCGGCACTCTTTTCCTTGCCCAGGGCCAGTCGCTGGCCGCCCGCAAGCGGTGGATCGGATTTAGCGTCAAGCCGAGGGGATTGCTGCATCTCGACGCCGGGGCCCAGGAGGCCATCCAGCGGAAAGGCCGCAGCCTGCTGGCGGCGGGGATCGTGGAGGTCGACGGCCGCTTTGCCAAAGGCGACATCGTGGCCCTTCGCGGTCCGGACGGCACCGAGATTGCCCGAGGGCTGACGAACTACGGTCACGAGGATCTGGCCTTGATCAAGGGGCTGCGGACGAGCCGGATTGCCGACGTTCTGGGCGAATGCCCCTACGAAGAAGTCATTCATCGCGACAATATGGTGGTTACCACACTGGAGTAAGTAGCAGGCACACGGAGTGTGCCTGCTACTTTATTGCCCTCTTGACAATGTACGGCCGTATATTGTACGATTGTCCATAAAGAGAGGGCCGGTTGTGTTTGCCCTCTCTTGGCCAAAAACATGGAAATCGAGGTTATTATGGGACCGTTCGACAGTCTTACCGAGAAACAGCTTGCCGTCTACGAGTTCATTCGTGACAAGATCCGCACCCGCGGCTACGGCCCGACCGTGCGGGAGATCGGGAGCAATTTTGGCATCACGTCACCCAATGGGGTGGTGTGCCATCTGAAGGCGTTGGAGAAAAAGGGCATCATAACCCGCGAGCCGAACATGTCGCGGGCGATCCAGTTGGCGGCCGAGTCGATCGACGATCACAGTCTGCCGCTGTATGGGCAGATTGCCGCCGGCGTGCTGCACGAAGCGATCGAGCAGGAGGAGCGGGTCGATTTCGAGACGCTGTTCGATCCGGCCGACAAGAACCTCTTCGTGCTGGAGGTGCATGGCGAATCGATGATCGAGGACCAGATTGCCGATGGCGACTACGTGGTCGTTCGCCGCCAGCGGACCGCGCGGAAAGGGCAGATCGTCGTGGCCATCACCGACGAAGGCGAGGCGACGCTCAAGCGCTGGTATCCCGAGAAGAACCGCATCCGCCTGGAACCCGCCAATTCGACCATGAAGCCGATCTTCGTCCGCGATGCCAAGGTCTTGGGCGTCGTGGTGGGTGTGGTGCGGAAGATCGAGTGACTTTCGTTCGTGGAATGCGATCGTGGAAATACTCGCAGCACTGCTGACGGGGGCCTCTTTCTGGCTTTTCTTTATTCATTTCTTGCGAGGCCGTCTTCGGAGATTTCGAGAGCGCGCCGGCCCGCTGTTGCTGAATGACGGGCTGAAATGCAGACGCGGACCGTGGATGTGGCTGTTCTGCGGGTTGTGCGCGACGCCGCCGCTGTTTTTCTTCTTCTGCTGACAGTCGTCACCGCCAGGTACTGGAACGACGATTCCGGACCGCTGCATTACGTCTTCTCCCCACGCTGCCCATTCTTCACGATATTCTGGCTGGAGGCGCTCATGCAGATGCCACTCTTCTTTTTCGTCTTCTTGCGGCAGACTATCGAGTTTCGACAACAGGGTCTGGTTGTGACCGATGGTCTGACGACGGGGCACACGCCTTGGGAGCGGGTCGAGTACGCCAAATGGTCTCCCGATTCTGGGAGGCTGCAAATTGAGCTGCAAAGTCTGATTCCTTTCGGGGCGCGGTTCAGTTCTGATGTGTCGGATGACAAGAAAGAAGCCGTGCTTGCCGTACTGCGGTCGGTCGTGGAATTGAGAGATCGTGCCGGTTGCATTCTGAATCCGGAGATTCATGCCGCGGAACGGGCCGGCCATGCGAGTGCGCCGATGCCGCGCTGGTTGTTGCAATTCGACTTGCGGACGTTGTTGTTGTTCATGCTCTTCGCCAGTGCTGCGATGAGTTGGTACGGCATCCGCTATCGCCGCGATTCGACCGAGCGGGTAGCGCTCGCCCGACTCGATCCATTCAAACCCACGATTCGAGGCGAAGGTGTTGCCTTGTGGGTCGATTTTTCCGCCTCAGCCGTCAAGCCGGGCGACAGCGATCTGGCCCTCCTTTCCGATCTTGTAGGGTTGGATAGTTTGACGTTGTCGGGGTCGCCGCTTACCGATGCGGGCTTGGAGCATTTAGAGAACTTTAACTCGCTATCCTATCTCGACCTTTGTAACACCGCGATCGGCGACGAGGGGCTGCGGCACTTGGAAAAGCTGCCGCGATTGCGGACCTTGCTGCTTCATCGCACGCAAGTCACCAGCGAGGGAGTGAAGAGGTTGCAGCAGGCGTTGCCGAAAGTCGAGGTGGTTCAGTAATGCGGGGGTGGCAAGATTGCGGGTGGTGGGACTCGCAAGCTCGGCCCACCCTACGGCCAACATTTGAAGTGTGCTGGAATTCAGATCAGTCGCGGCTTATAATCAAGAAGCGAGTGTGGAACCGCAAACCAATCCAAGGAAATCATCCCATGAACGTATCGGTCGTGCTCGAACAGCTCAATGACAGCGCCTTCGCGCTACCGCATTTGCGCCGGTGCCCCTGGTGGCGGAAGCTGCAACGCGCGAGCAAGCCGTCGATCGGATTCGGGTGATGATCCGCGACAAGCTCTCGCATGTTGAGGTCATTCAAGTCGATGTTCCTGGCAAAGAGGAACTCAGAGACCCCTGGATCGCCATGATCGGCACCTGGGCGGGCCATCCCGACGCCGCGGAGATTGACAAGAACCTGCGGGAATATCGCGAAGAAGTCGATGCGGATCCGAGCCGGCTATGAATCTCTACGTCTTGGATACGGATCACCTCTCGCTGCTTCGATACGGCCATGCCGAAGTTGCGGCTCGACTGGAATCCACGCCGAGAGAAGAACGAGCGATCACCATCGTCAGCGTTGAGGAGCAACTGCGTGCCTGGTTTACGCAGGTCCAGCCCGCATCTTCCAAGACCATCAACATTCCCGGAGCGGCCATCGCATTCGAGCTATGGATTACCACGGGACAACATGGTTCCTCGTCCGACAAATAATCGGCAACGTCGCGGCCCGTTCCCGGATCTTCCCAGTTCCCGTCGATGATCCGATTCGCCAAGATCGTGATCGAGACAAATTAAGATCGTCTCGTGAAGATGACTCCGCAACCAATTGATCATTTCCGGGGCACCGTCAAACACGTTGATTTCGTATGCCGGGAAGAGTCGCTGCAAGCACGACCGCATGGCCTGAATGCGTCTGGAATCGTCCTCGAGAATCGCAATTTTGAATCTCCTACCCACGATACCACTTCTCCACCACCGCGTGCCATTGGTCGCGGGTCTTCACCGCCACGAAATCCTCCCGAACTTCCTTCGCCTGCGGATGCATCCGCGCGCCGAGAATGCCGAACTTCCGCATGTGGGCGCAGGTGCGATTGTAGCCATAGGTGGCCTCAGCCAGCCGGTAGTGTTCCAGCATGACCTCGCGCTGCTCGGCCAGACTGGGATGTTCGGCGCTCCGCCCTGCGGCCAAGGCCCGCGCCTGGCGGAAGATCCAGGGATTGCCGATCGCGCCGCGGGCGGCCGTCACGCCGTCGACGCCGGTCTCGATCAGCATCTTCAGGCAATCCTCGGCCGTGTACAGGTCGCCGCTGCCCAAGACGATCCGCGGGCCTGCATGCTGCTTCACTTCTCGCAGGAAGGCCCAGTCGCTAGGGCCGTCGTAACGCTGCTTGACCGTGCGGCCGTGGACCGTGATCGCCGCCGCCCCGAGGCGAAAAACGCCGTCGAAGATCGTGAAGAAGTTGTCGCGGCTGGCCTGGCTGTCGTCGAGGCCGCGACGCATCTTCACTGTCAGCGGGATGTGCGGCGGCAATGCCTCGCGGACCCGGCCCACGATCTCCAGCGCCGCGCCGGGCGTGCTCAAGAGAAACCCGCCCCGACAGCGGCCCAGCACCTTCTTCACAGGGCAGCCGAAGTTCAGATCGATGACGTCGAAGCCGGCCTCCGCAAGCTTCAGCGCGGCGGGCGGAAAATCGGCCGGATCGGCCCCCATCAGTTGCGCGCCGACCGGGTGCTCTTCGTGCGTCGTGCGGATGTACCGCCGGGCCTTCGCTCCCTTGCTGACCTGGACGATGAACTTGTCCAAGAGCACTTCGCCCAGCGTGTAGCCCGCCCCCAGCCGCCGGGCAATGACCCGCATCGGCCAGTCGCTATAGCCGCTTAAGGCCGCCTGGACGACCGGGAAGTCGATGGCCACGTTGCCGATCTGGAACGGTCGCGCCGAAAAGGAAGGCGGAAGGATGAAGGACGAAGGCGGAAGGGCGGCAACCGCGGCGGGGATCGCAGGACTTCCACGTTCCGCCTGCGCTTCGAAAATGCCACGTTCCCAATCCGCCATTCATTCCCACTCTTGCGCATCCCAAGCGGATGACGGAAACTCGTCAACCAGCCGATCATCCCCCTGTTCGTGCATGGCACGGAACTGCTCATCCCATCCTTGTCGAGCGCGGCCAGCCGAACGAATCACCAGCCGGTCCGCGTGGACCGAGAGTTCGACCTCCTCGCCCAAATCGAGTTGATCGATCCAGACTTTGGGGATCCTCACGCCGCGAGAATTCCCGATCCGCACGATTCGCGTCTTGGTCACGTTGCTCATAGCGATTCCCCATTTTCGTTGTAATTACATTGTATATCCTTCGAAAAACAGGTCAAGTGCCCGATAATCGTCCGTCTCATTGAACCAATCGTCATATTGGCGTGCCACTCGTTTCCGTTTCCTCGTCTGCCGCTCACCGTTCCTCCCGCCGCGCGGAGATGATCTCCGTGTTCATGCCGGCCCAGTGCAGGCTGCCGGAGTAGCGGCCATGTTCCATCTTCACGCACTTGTCCATCACCACCCCAAGCCCTGCGGCAAGGGCCTTCTCCGCCGCCTCCACATGCACGATCCGCAACTGCGTCCAAATCGCCTTGGCCCCAATCGCGATCGCCTGCTCGACAATCGCCGGAACCTCGCCCGCCGGGCGAAAGATGTCGACCAGATCGACCGGCTCAGGGATGCTCGCCAGGTCGGGATAGGCCGTCTCGCCCAGGATCGTGCCGCCCCGCGGGTTGACCGGGATCACGCGGTAGCCCTCGTGCTGCAGATACGTGGCCACGAAGTAGCTGGCCTTCTGCCGCTCCGCCGAGAGGCCGACGATGGCGATCGTCTTCGAACGGCGGAGGACGTCCTGGATGCGATCGGGGTCCTGGTAGCGGGCCTGTTCGTCCGGCGTCAGAATGGTGTTGAGGCTTATGGCGCAGCTAGCGCCTGATCCAAGTCCCATAGCAGATCCTCGAGAGTTTCCAGCCCTACGGAGAGGCGCACCAGCCCCGGCCCCACGCTGCCGGCCGCTAGTTCCTCGTTGCTAAGCTGTTGGTGAGTGGTCGACGCCGGATGGATCACCAGGCTGCGGGCGTCGCCCACGTTCGCCAGGTGAGAGAAGAGTTGCAGCGATTCGATGAAGCGCTTGCCCGCCTCGCGGACGTTGCCGCCGCGGGCCTTGAGGTCGAAGGAGAAGACCGCGCCGGGGCCCTTGGGCAGATACTTGCGGGCCAGCGCATGGTACGGATTGCCCGGCAGGCCGGCGTAGTGTACGCGCTCGACTTTGGGGTGCTCGGCGAGGAACTTCGCCACGCCCGCCGCGTTGCTCACGTGCCGCTCCATCCGTAGGGAGAGCGTCTCCAGGCCCTGGATCAGGAGGAAGCTGTTGGAGGGCGAGATGCAGGCCCCCGTGTCGCGCACGGTCTCCGTTCGCAGCTTCATCAGAAAGCCGTAATGGCCGAAGGTGTCGAAGAACCGCAGGCCATGGTACGACGGCGACGGGTCGGCGATGGTGGGAAAACGGGCGAAGTTGAACTTGCCGGAGTCGATCACCACGCCGCCGATGCTGTTGCCGTGCCCTCCCAGGAACTTCGTGGCGGAATGGGTCACGATCGTCGCCCCCCAATCGATCGGCCGGCAGAGGTAGGGCGTGGCGAAGGTGCTGTCGACGATCAGCGGGATGTGCCGGCTGTCGGCCAGCCGGGCCAGGGCTTCGATGTCGAGGATCGAACCGCCGGGGTTGCCGATGACCTCGCCGAACAGGGCGCGGGTCTTGGGCGTGAGGGCGGCCTCCCAGGCATTCAGGTCGCCCGGATCGACGAAGTGGACCGCGATCGAGAGTTTCTTCAGCGTGTGCGTGAGCTGCGTCACCGATCCGCCGTAAAGGTGCGCCGAGGCGACGATCTCGTCGCCGGGCTCGAGGAGCGTCATGAAAACGGCGAACTGGGCCGCCATGCCGCTGGCCACGGCCACCGCCCCGGTGCCGTTTTCCAGCGAGGCCACGCGCTCCTCGAAGACGGCCGTGGTGGGGTTGCTCAGCCGCGTATAGATGTTGCCGTAGAGCTTGAGGTCGAAGAGCTGGGCCGCCTGCTCGGCATCGTGGAAGACGTAGGAAGTGGTCTGGTAGATCGGCACCGGCGGGCCCCCACGTGCGGATCAGGGATGTGCCCGGCGTGCAGCATCCGGGTTTCAAAACCGAACGTTCGCTTGTTCTTGGACATGGAGGCAAGGCCCCTCGGCGGTTATTGCGGCGGCACGTTCGCGCGAATCCAGTCGCGAAAGGAGCGGGCGAGACTTGTGCGGCTCGCCGTTCCCAATTGCCGCACGATCTCCTCGATTTTCGCGATGGGCATCTTCGGGAAGCAGATACTCGTGTCGCGCGGAGTGTACTCGCCCTCTTTGGAAAGTTCGAGAACCTTGAGCGCGCCTGTGCTCCAGCACCACAATTCGGGGACGCGGAAGGCAGCGTAGATTGCCTTCTTGTTCAGCAGCTTGCGGGTCACTTCCACTTCAATCGCCAAATCGGGAGGAGGATCAGTCTTGAAGTTGATCTTCTCTTCTCTTCGCATCTGCAGTTCGTGTTGCACGTAAAAGCAATTGTCGGGCTCGAAACCGCGCTTGAGATCGGCACGCCGAATCGTCAACATTCGGCAGCTCACGATCGGAATATCAAGCTCAATTGTCCATACGTCAATCAAGGTTCCAAGAAACGCGGCAATCACTTCGTGGGCCCGTGATGGCGACATGATCTCCAACTCCCCCTGGTTATAGGTCATGCGAATGTTGTGGTTCTCCGGCATTCTGCGGAGTCTCCGATACATCTTCCACGGAACGCCGTGAAGGACGATGGAGCCGCCGGAAGTCAGCGTCAGATCCGAATCGCTTTCCTCGGTCGGCGTTTCGACCACGGTTTCCAATACGGTTGCCATTACGTTTGTCTCCAGGGCTTCATACTGTAGGCGGGACTACGAACCACAGCAGTTTCAGCCGTCAGTGTGGAAGTTGTCTCGCACCCAGTTTCGGAATGAACGGGTGAGCGTCGTGCGACGGACTGCTCCTAATTGCCGCACGATCTCGTCGATCTTCGCGATCGGAAGATTCGGGAAGCAGATGCTCGTCTCGCGCGAAACGTAATTGCCTCCCGCAGCCAGTTCGTAGACTTCTAGTTCGCGACCGCGACAGTGCCACAGTTCGGGAACGCCGAATGCCGCGTAGATCCGCATCTTGTTCGCGAGCTTATGACTGATTTTCACTTCGATCGCCAGATCGGGCGGTGGATCGACGGCAAAATCGATTTCCTCCTCGTCCCGCATCTGCGGCTCATGTTGCACATAATAGCATTTGTCGGGCTCGAAGCCGAGATCGAGATCGACGCGCTTGATCGTCATCATTCCGCAAGGAGCGATCCCGACATCAAGCTCGAGCGACCATATCTCAATCAATATTCCGAGCAACTCAGCAATCGCTTCGTGAGCTCGCGACGGCGACATGATTTCCAACTCCCCCCGGTCATAGGTCATGCGGATATTCTGATTTTCCGGCATCTCGCGGAGCGCCAGGTAGGCATCCCAGGAAATAGCGTGGAGGACCACGGAGCGATCACGACTCGCCGCGGCGGCGATAAAGGCCTCATTAAGCGGAATTGGTTCCGTGATTTCCGTGTCGGTTGCCATTGCGTTTGTCTCCACATAGGTCGATGGGTAGCGGCAATCTCAGTCAGTGTAGCGTGTTTCGGCATTGCGTCAACAATCATGGGGAGTAAGACTCATTACGCCGCCGCACGAAAGAAAGCACTGCCAGTCACCGAAAAATGGAAAAAGAAAGGAAGATGCAAGAAAGGAAAATAGGGCCAGATGTTCCGAATTTAATCTTCCTTTCTTCCATTTTCCTTTCTTCCAGAATTAACCGAGCGCAAGCAAATCGGGCGACTCGGCCGGTCGTGATCCCATCACGGCCTACCAAGTGCGCCCGTTATTGGCCCTCGCGCACTGCCCGCCTCCCGGTAAGAGAGGGAGTCATGCGTCTCACGCCGTCGGCGCGGCGGTCCCGCTGCCCGCTCCCACCGTGGCGGCGGGCGGCTCGGGGGCATGCTGCAGCGAGCCGTGGAACTTCAACTGCTTCTTGCCGGCCACCTCGATCACCTCCACCGTGATCGTGTCCATGCCGCTGAACTCGCCCTTGAGAAGCTCCTCGGAGAGCGGGTCCTCGACCAGGTTCTCGATCGCCCTCCGCAACGGACGGGCGCCGAAATCGAGGTCCTTGCAGGCCTTGTTCACGATCAGGTCCTTCGAGCCGTCGGTCAATATCAGGGCCATGCCCCGCTCCTTGAGCCGCTCGCGGACCTTCTGCACCTCCATCTCGATCACGTCCTTGAGGTTGTCCTTGTTGAGATGGCGGAAGACGATGATGTCGTCGACGCGGTTGAGGAACTCCGGCCGGAAGACCTTCTCGATCTGCTCCTGCACGCGGTTCTTCATGCTGTCGTACGAGGCGTCGTCGTCGGCCTTCTGGAAGCCGAAGGTCGATTCGTTCTTGATGGCGTCGGCCCCGGCGTTGGTGGTCATGATCACGATCGTGTTGCGGAAGTCGACGTTGCGGCCGAAACTGTCCGTCAAGCGGCCCTCTTCCATGACCTGCAGCAGCATGTTGAATACGTCCGGATGGGCCTTCTCGATCTCGTCGAGGAGCACCACCGCGTAGGGCCGGCGGCGGATCTTCTCCGTCAACTGGCCACCTTCCTCAAAGCCCACGTAGCCCGGCGGGGCACCGATCAGCCGGCTCACGTTGTGCTTCTCCATATACTCGCTCATATCGATCTGGATCAGGGCGTCCTCGTCGCCGAACATGAACTCGGCCAGGGCCTTAGCCAGCAGCGTCTTGCCCACGCCGGTGGGCCCGGCGAAGACGAAGCAGCCGGTCGGCCGCTTGGGGTCCTTCAGCCCGCTGCGGCTGCGGCGGACGGCCTTCGAGATCGACTTGATCGCCTCGTCCTGGCTCACGACCCGCTTGTGCAGCTCGCCTTCCATCTTCATCAGCCGCATCGAATCCTCCGTCGACATGCGGACCAGCGGGATGCCGGTGATCTTCGACACAACTTCGGCGATCACGTCCTCGTCGACCACGCCGTCGGTGGCCCGGGACTTCTCCCGCCACTCGTGCGTGATCATCTGCTTCTTCTTCTTGAGCTTGTCGGCCTGGTCGCGAAGGGCGGCGGCCTTCTCGAAGTCCTGGTTCGCGACCGCCTCTTCCTTCTCGCGATTGAGCGTCTCGACCTCCTCGTCGATCTCCTTCAGATCGGGCGGCCGGGTCATCGACTTGAGGTGCACGCGAGCGCCCGCCTCGTCGATCACGTCGATCGCCTTGTCCGGCAGGCAGCGGCCGGTGATGTAGCGGCTGGAAAGTTCGACAGCCGCCTCCACCGCGTCGTCGGTGATCTGCACGTGGTGGTGCGTCTCGTAGCGGTCGCGGAGGCCCTTCAGGATCTCGATCGTCTCCGGCTTGGTCGAGGGCTCGACCATCACCACCTGGAAGCGGCGATCCAAGGCGCTGTCCTTTTCGATGTACTTGCGGTATTCGTCGAGCGTGGTGGCCCCGATGCACTGGATCTCGCCCCGCGAGAGGGCCGGCTTGAGCACATTCGAGGCGTCGATCGCGCCCTCGGCGCCGCCCGCGCCCACCAGGGTATGCAGCTCGTCGATGAACAGAATGGTGTTCTTGGCGCGGCGGACCTCGTTCATCACCGCCTTGATCCGCTCCTCGAACTGCCCGCGATACTTCGTGCCGGCGACCATCATCGCCAGGTCCAGGACCACGATGCGGCGGTCGGCCAGCAATTCGGGCACGTCGCCGTTGATCACGCGCTGCGCGAAGCCCTCGACGATGGCCGTCTTGCCCACGCCCGCCTCGCCCAGCAGCACGGGGTTGTTCTTCGTACGGCGGCTGAGGATCTGCATCGTGCGCTCGATTTCCTTCTCGCGGCCGATGACCGGATCGAGCTTGCCCTGTCGGGCGAGTTCCGTGAGGTCGCGGCCGAAGCTATCCAGGGCAGGGGTC
Organism: uncultured Planctomycetia bacterium; assembly: GCA_963824275.1. Lineage (GTDB taxonomy): Bacteria > Planctomycetota > Planctomycetia > Pirellulales > Thermoguttaceae > JANXQG01. The sequence continues at coordinate 626,844 of CAWGOT010000001.1, forward strand.
TTCGACTTGCCCGACCGAGGCGACTCGCCCCCTTGGCCCTGCTGACCGCCGCCGCCGCCACTCCCCACGCCGGCCCGCTCGGAGCCTTCGCCCCCTTCCATGCCGTGGCCCAACAGGCTCAGCACTTCCTCGCGGACCTCTTCCAGCTTCAGGCCGAGGTTCATCAGCACCTGTGCGGCCACGCCTTCCTGCTCGCGCAGGAGGCCCAGCAGGATGTGCTCGGTGCCGACGTAGTTGTGGCCCAGGTTGCGGGCCTCTTCCATCGAGTACTCGATGACCTTCTTGGCCCGCGGCGTCTGCGGCAGCTTGCCCATCGTCACCATGTCGGGACCGCTCTGCACCAACTTCTCGACCTCCAGGCGGATCTTGCGGAGATCGACCTCGAGATTCTTCAGCACGTTGGCGGCCACGCCGCTCCCTTCCTTGATCAGGCCCAGCAGGATGTGCTCGGTGCCGATATATTCGTGATTGAACCGTTGGGCCTCCTGGTTTGCCAGTTGCATCACCTTGCGGGCGCGGTCAGTGAATCGTTCGTACATTCAATTATCTCCCTTGCTCTCATGTTCCGTAGTCACGGATGTAATGGTATGTTCTCGGGCCTCCATGAGCAACTCGCCCTCGCGATGAATCTCCAGGGCCCAGCGCTGCGCCCCGTCAAGACGTACGAGAAGATTGAGTTGATGAGTCGCGTCGTCGAACCGCTTGGTGTGCCGCAGGAGCGTGGCCATCAGGAGCCTCGCCTCCAGGTCGTGCTCGTCGCGACGCATCAAGAGGTTCAACTTTCGTTCGGCTTCGAACCAGTTTCCTTTCAAATAGTCTTCCAGGGCTTCTTCAAAGAGCCGTCCACCGGCTTTTCCGGGGGCCACAGCTTGCCGCCTGTCGGCCCAGGCCCAGTACCCGGCGGATACGCTCCAGGCCGTTCCTAGGAGAACCCAACTAATTATACGCAGCCCGGGGGCAAACAAGTCGGTCCAAAACCAAGTTCCCAGGAAAACCGCATTCAACAGGGCTGCCGCCGCCACGGCAACGGCCAAGGCGGCCCAGTTCCCGTCGCGAGCCAACTGCGGTAATCCCGGCCATAAATAGGCCGGCCACGGCATCCTGCGCATCGGCGTTCCCGTCCCTGCCAAACAGCCTTCCTGAGTCAAATACCACCGAATTGTAGCTTCAAAACCGATTGAATCAAGGTAACTAAAGGAAAGAGGCATCGGGACTTAGGATCATGCGGAAGGGGTTTGGCCCGAGCAGGTTAGGCTTGACGGCCCAGCCTGTAGGGTGCGTGGAGCGAACCGACGGGAAATGGTGTGTTTCGCACGGCGTCGAACCCTGAGAACGACTTCCGCGATTCAGGACCGGTTCGCGCAACGCACCATCGATAGGGGTTTCCGTGCTCCACCCATCCTACAGTGTGCTCGCCGCATTGCGTAAGCGACAGCGATTTGCGAGACTAGAGAACATGAACGTCCCAGCCCGTTTCCGACCACATGGCCCTGCTCAGGATCCTCGACGCGGCCGCCAATCGCGCCCGTGAAGGGCTGCGGGTGACCGAAGATTGGGTCCGCTTCGCCCTGGACGACGCCCACCTGACAGAGTGCCTCAAGCAAATCCGGCATGATCTGGCCGCTGCCTTGGCAGGCATTCCTTGGGAGCAACGGCTTGCCGCCCGAGAGACCCAGGCCGACGTTGGAACCGGCATTACTACCCCTTCGGAGCATAACCGAGAGCGGCCTCGAGACGTCCTGACGGCCAACTTCCTCCGGCTTGAAGAGGGTCTTCGCAGTCTCGAGGAATTTGGGAAAATAATTGACCCTGCGGTCGGCAGGGCAATCGAGCAGCTTCGCTACCGGACCTACACCGTGCAGCGCGCGGTCGAGTCAACACGCGTAGGGCTCGATCGATTGGCGGCAGCGCGGCTTTATGTCTTGTTGGATGCGCGACCGACTGTCGCGGAATTCGAGCGGATGGCTCTGGAGTTGATTCGTGCCGGGGTGGATGTCATCCAGTTGCGCGACAAGCGGCTGGCCGACCGTGAGTTGATCGACCGTGCCCGCCGGTTGCGGCAGTTGACACGCGATACCTCGACGCTCATGATCCTCAACGATCGGCCCGACCTGGCCGCGCTGGCCCAGGCCGACGGCATTCACGTGGGTCAGGAGGAACTTACGGTGAAGGACGCGCGATCGGTGGTTGGCCCTGAGGCGTTGGTCGGCGTATCGACGCATTCGATCGAGCAGGCGCGGCAGGCGGTTTTGGACGGGGCGAACTATCTTGGCGTAGGGCCGACCTTTCCTTCGGGCACAAAGGACTTCGATCATTTTCCGGGCCTCGAGTTATTGCGGGCGGTTTCCGCCGAGATCCCCCTGCCGGCCTTTGCCATCGGCGGGATTACGGGGGAGAATCTGGGGCAAGTACTATCAGCCGGATTTCGGCGCGTTGCCGTCAGCGGTGCGGTCCTCAGCGCGGACGATCCGGTACGGGCCGCGAGAGAAATCCAAAATACCTTGATGACAGAAATATGATTGACAGAAATATAGCGGATACTGGGCGTATGGACTATATTTCTGTCAATCATATTTCTGTCATTATCTTCCTGAGATGGAATCATGTCCTACGAAGTTGAGCTCAAATTCCCCGTGCCCGATCTTTCGGCTTTCGCCGCGAAGCTAACCGCGCTGGCCATCCCCATCGCTCCCGCCCAGTCGGAGATCGATGTCTATTTCTCCCATCCGGCCCGCGATTTTGCCCAAACGGACGAAGCCCTGCGGTTGCGGCGAAAGGGCGATGCGAACTACATCACCTACAAGGGTCCTAAGATCGACGCCGCTACCAAGACCCGCCGCGAGATCGAGCTGCCCTTGGCCCCCGGCCCGGACTCATTTGCTTCCTGGACGGCCCTGCTGGAGGCGGTCGGTTTCCATCCGGCGGGCGAGGTCCGCAAGTCCCGCCGCAAGGCCGCCATTCCCTGGCAAGGCCGCCAGGTCGAGGCATCCCTGGATGAAGTCGAGCGGGCCGGCACGTTCGTCGAGTTCGAGCTGGTTGCCGAGCAAAGCGACGTTGACGCCGCCAGGGCCTGCATCCTATCCCTGGCTCAATCGCTCGGCCTGACCCAGGGCGAGCGGCGTAGCTATCTCGAACTGCTGCTTAAAGGACGGTGACCATGTATCTCGGCATCGAGATCGGCGGCACGAAACTGCAACTGGCCATTGGTCCCGGCGACGGCTCGCCGCTCGTCGACTTCCGCCGCGCGGAGATCCGCCTGGAAGACGGGGCAGGGGGGATCCTCCGCCAGATTGAGACCATGGGCCGCGAGATGATCGAGCGTCACCAGCCGAGGGCCATCGGCATCGGCTTTGGCGGGCCAATCGATGCCGAGACCGGGCGGACGATCACCAGTCATCAGGTCGAGGGCTGGACCGACTTCGCCCTGGTCGACTGGTGCCGCGAGACGTTCGGGCTGCCGGCCGCGCTCTCCAACGATGCCGATGCGGCCGGGCTGGCCGAGGCCCTCTTCGGCGCCGGCCGCGGCCATCGCGTCGTCTTCTATATCACCGTCGGCAGCGGCATCGGCGGCGCGTTGGTGATCGACGGCCGCGTATATTCGGGAGGGCACGGCATCGCCTCGGAGATCGGCCACTTGCGGCCTGGCTTGGATGCCGTCGATCCGCATGCGACGGTCGAGTCAACGGCCAGTGGCTTTGGCATTGCGGCGGCCGGTCGATCGTGGTTGGCGGAAGAGAATCTCCGCGATCCGTCGGCCGCCGATCTCCTCGCCCGCTGCGGCGGCCGGGTCGAGCAGCTCAGCGGCCGGGTGGTTGCCGAAGCGGCCGCGAAGGGCAACGTGGCGGCGCAGCGAATTTTCGCCCGGGCCCTGCAAACACTTGGCTGGGCGATTGCCCAGACGATCACGCTTCTGGCCCCGCAGGTCGTCGTGATCGGCGGCGGCGTGCCGCTGGTTGGCGAGGCGATGTTCTTCGCGCCGCTACGGCAGCAGGTGGCGCGATACGTCTTCCCGCCGCTGGCCCATTCCTATTCGATTGTCCCGGCCGAGTTGGGCGAAGAAGTGGTGGTGCATGGGGCGCTGGCGATGGCAAGAGATATGTAGGGTGGGCCGACGGGCACCATGTACTCATGGTCGACGAGTCCCACCAATTGGCTGAAAGGGAATCCGTTTATGAACCTGCAACAAAAGCAGGCCGAAGAGGCCAAACTGCTGGCGACGATCGGCAGGGAACTTCCTCGATTGGAGGAGCTGTTGCGGTCCGTCGACAGTCATTGGGCCTGCGAAGATCTCGTCTATCGCTTCTACCACCAGAGCTTCAAAGTCTTTGGACTCCAAACGCTGACCACGAACATCGTTGAGACGCTACGGAGCTTGGCACCCCACCTGCCCTTGAATCCCTGGTTCACGGAGATTGTTTCCGAGGGCACTGGAAAGGAATTCACGATGGAGATGAATCAGCGTTGGACCAAGGCGACCCGGCCTATCGTGGAAGCCTTCTTTCATGCCCGCTATTTTCTGGAAATGGTCTGCAAGTACGGTGCCGAGCTGACGGAGCCACCTCAGCCAATGCCCAGCGGTTGGGCGGCGGTGATGGAACTCTATGAGCTGCGCTAGCCGCGATTCGCATTACTTGCGGGGCTTGCTCTGCGACAATTTGTACGAAGCAAAACTCGCCCGCACTTCGCCGTCCAGAGGGCGATTCTCCTGCCGGCACCAGGCCAGGAGCTCGTCGATGCCAACGTCGACCTTCTCGATCGGAACGCCGCGTGACGGAAAATCGAGCAGGAGCTTTCTCGCGTCGCGCAGCCAGTCGTCATAGGAGTCTTCCAATATTTCGCGGTCCGCCGCGCTGGCCAAAAGCTGCGGCCATTCGTCGCGACGCTGGAATCGGTAAAGGAGATCGCTGAGGGACCAATTTTGCCGACAGCGTCGGCAAAATCTGCTCGCCGTGCTCGCCCCGCTTTGCGTTGAGGATATTGCGGCGAACGCGCTCGCCGATGCTCCAATAGAGCAGGACTGGCCTGCGCGAAAGTGGTGCCTTGGGAGGACGAGAGGTTATTCGGCGTTCGTTCTGGGCCGCGAGTGACGGGCGTTTACGCCCATTTTTCCGCTTCAGCCGGTAATCGGCCCGGCATTTATGCCGGGTTTCTGGCAGGGCTAAAATCGTTCCGTATAACCGTTCGTTTCCCATTGTCAGGCCCGTTTACGGGCCTCCTCCGTCCAGAGTTCTTCGGCCAGGATGAACCTGACCGCGACGCGCGAATCATACAGTGCTTCCTCAGCGCATGCATCCAGCTCGCCGAGGCAGGTTGGGCGATGGACCAAAACAGTTGGAACGAGTCGCTGTCGATAATTCAACAGCACGTTGCACCAAAGCCGGCAATCGCGCTCAACGAGCACTACAACGGATATCTCCCGGCTAGCGGTTCGATTCCGACGCGGGAGGACGCCGAGCGATTGTCGGGCCGAGTACCATTTTTCTGAGCGGCTGAATCAACTGCTGGCGGAAGTCGAAGATATTCATGCTGCCACGGCATTTTTCGCCGTCGGCACGAACCGCCAATTTGGCAGGCCGCCGCTCGGTGTCCAGGCGCTTGCGCACCTGTTTTGGCAGCCCTGCCTCTTGGCGGCTGGTTGCCGGCCGCGGCGCGTCGTTTTTCTGCCTGCCGCAAGCCCTTGCTGCGAGCAACATCATTTGGTTAATTACGGATACCATCCTGGTGGCATAAAAAAGCCAAGGAATGAAAAAAAGACGCTGTTTTTCCACGTTTTGGCCACTTATGCTCCCGATTCCACTCGATTTCGGCAGATACTATAGCCCCAGCACGTCGCCCATCCCATACAGTCCGGCTGGCTTGCCGGCCAGGAACTTGGCGGCGGCCAAGGCCCCTTGGGCATAGCAATCGCGGTTGCTGGCCCTCACGGTCAATTCCAGCGTCTCGCCGAGCATGGCAAAGACGATCGTGTGCTCGCCCGGATTGTCGCCGGCGCGGATGGCGTGGAAACCGACCTGCTGATGCGGACGCTTGCCCGGCCGGCCGCTGCGGCCGTGAACTTGCTCGGTTTGCCCCATCTGCCTGGCAATGATCTCGCCGAACTTCAAGGCCGTGCCGCTGGGCGCGTCCTCCTTGAAACGATGATGCCGCTCCAGGATCTCGACGTCCGCATCCTTGTCGGCCAGGACTTTGCCGGCCAACTCGCAGAGCTTCATCGTGAGATTCACCGCCGTGCTCATGCTCGGCGACCAGACCAACGGGATCTCCGCCGCCAGCCGCCCGAATCCGCTCGATCTGCTCGGGCTCGAATCCGGTCGTGGCCAGGACCAGTGGCAGTTTGCTCTGCCGGCAGGTCTCCAGGATCGCCGCGGCCGCCTTGGGAACCGAAAAATCGATGACCACGTCGACCGGCACGAGCAGTTCGGAGGCCAAAGGCACACCCAAGGCCCCAGCGCCGGCAATCAGCCCGGCATCGTCGCCCAAGAGCGGGTTGCCCGGCGATTCCAGGGCCGCGGCCACGACCAGTTGCGGATCGGCCGCGCCCAAGGCGATCAGTCGGCGGCCCATGCGGCCGGCCGCGCCGTGAATTGCTATGCGTATTGCCGACATCATTCTATTGACTCCCTGCTCCCCGCTCCCCGCTCCCCGCTCCCCGCTCCCCGCTCTCAATCACCTTCACAATCTCCCCCAGATCATTCTTCACCTGCACGGCCCGATTGGCGAACCGGGCGTGCTCCACGCCGCGGCTGCGAAGCACTTCGTCAAAGTACTTGGCGTCGTGCGTGTGATAGGCGACCGTGGCGGTCGGGTCCTTCAGTTCGTGGCCGGTGAGAATGCAAACGACACGCTCGTCGGGCGCGATGACGCCTTCCTCGACCAGGATCTTGGTCCCGGCCACACTCGCCGCGCTGGCCGGTTCGCAGCCCATTCCGCCGGCGCCAACCTGGGCCTTGGCGTCGAGGATCTCCTGATCGCTCACCTGGCGGACCACGCCACGGCACCACTCGAGGGCCCTCAGGCACTTGTGCAGGTTCACCGGCCGATTGATTTCGATGGCGCTGGCGATCGTCGATGCCCTGCGGCCAGCGGCGTCCATTTCGCGGAAGTAGCGTTCGATCCGATCGAGGTCCGGCTGGCCGTCGTTCCAGCGGACGCCGTTGACTTCCACGAGGTCGTAGAGCGTTCTCGCCCCGCCCGCGTTGATCACGGCCAGGCGGGGAATGCGATCGATCAGGCCCAATTGATGCAACTCGAAAAAGGCCTTGCCGAACGCGCTGGAGTTGCCCAGATTGCCCCCCGGCACGACGATCCAGTCGGGCACTTGCCACCGCAGGGCTTCCAGCACCCGATACATGATCGTCTTCTGGCCTTCCAGGCGGAACGGGTTGACGCTGTTGACGAGGTAGATGCCCAACTCGCGGCTGACTTCCTGCACGCGGGCCATGGCGTCGTCGAAGTCGCCCTGGATCTGCACGGTCAACGCGCCGTAGTCCAAGGCCTGGGACAACTTGCCATAGGAAATCTTTCCCGAGCCGATGAAGATTACGGCCCTCATAATCTGAGTCACGGAGGAATACAGGGCCAGCGAGGCACTGGTGTTGCCGGTCGAGGCGCAGGCCGCCTTCTTGGCCCCCACGAACCGCGCGTGGCTGAAGGCCGCCGACATGCCGTTGTCCTTGAAGCTGCCCGAGGGGTTCATGCCCTCATACTGGAGGTGCAAGCGATCGGGTTTCAGGCCCACGTAGCGGCCGACGGCGGGCGAAACGTGCAGCAGGGTTTGCCCCTCGCCCACGGTGACGCATTGTTCGACCGGCATGAAAGGCAGCAGATCGTGAAACCGCCAGACGCCGCTGAAGCAATGCGGATCGTTGCGGCGGCTCCACTTGTCTTCAAAAAGCTTCCAGGAGCGGGGCGGAACGACCCGCGACCAATCGTAGGCCACGTCGAGCAAACCGCCGCAGCAGTCGCAGGCCACGCGGGTCTCGCCCACGTCGTAGGTTGCATGGCAGGCAGGCGAAATACAAGTTTGAAAAACGGATGGGGAGGGAATGGGAAGTGGTCCTTTCGTGTCGAGGTTCCACAACATAGGATAACGCCCCGCTGACCTTTCTTCCAGGGGGAATCGCAACGGTGTAGGGTGGGACCAGCGAGCTTGCGAGTGCCGGCCCACCACACCCCATGACGGTGGGCCGCTCGCAAGCCGACCATGGGTACATGGTGCCCGGGTCCCACCCTACACCCCTCCCACTGGTGGATTTGGCGATATCTGCTGCTCCCGTTTCCCGCCGCTACAAAACGACTCATTACTCCAGTTTGACAAGATTTTCCGGCCAATCTACAATAACAAGTCTCGGATCGTATGAACTACAACTTAGAGACTCATCGCAAAGTTCCTAAAGGTATATGAGGGATCGATGAATCGAGATGAATTGAAAGTTTACAAGGACAGGCTGCTGGCCTTGCGGGCACGGATGACCGGGGACGTGAATCAACTTCGAGAAAACTCGCTGAGGAAAAGCCTTGCGGAGGCCAACGGCAACCTCCAGAGCATGCCGATTCACATGGCCGACATCGGCAGCGACAACTACGAGCAGGAGTTTTCGCTGAGTTTGATGGAGAATGAAGGCGCCGCGCTGGACAAGATCCAGGCCTCGCTGGATCGGATCAACGAAGGGACTTACGGCGCCTGCGAAGAGTGCGGGTCGAAGATCCCTAAGACGAGGCTCAACGCAATCCCCTATGCAACGCTTTGCGTGAAGTGTGCCTCGCAGCAGGAAGGAACGTAGTTCCCGTTTCTCGCCGCAGGGTGGGTGGAGCACGGAAGCCCGATCCATGGTGCGTTACACGAACCGGTCAAGAACTGCGAGGAGCGTTTTCAGAGATTGGACTCCGTGCGCAACCCACCGTTTTTTCAGCGGTTCGCTTCACGCACCCTACAAGCCTTCGCCGCGCGGCGATAACCCCAAGGGACAGCCATGAGGGCAGTTCCCGCAAATCGATACCTGGTCTTCCTTTTCCTTGCCGGCGGCGGCTTGGCCGTCGACATGGCTACTAAGCGCTTGATGTTCGACTGGCTCGGCATGCCGGGCGGACGGACCGAGCCGGTGGTGCCAGATCTTCTTGGGCTTCACATCGGCTTTCAAACCAGCTTGAACGAGGGCGCCTTGTTCGGCATGGGGCAGGGGATGGTGTGGCTCTTCGCCTTGCTTTCGATCGGCGCCGCGGCGGCGATCTGCTGGTGGCTTTTCGTGGCTGGGGCCGCCCGGCAGTGGCTGCTCACCGTCGCCTTGTCGGGGATCATGGCGGGAATTCTCGGCAACCTCTACGACCGGGTCGGCCTGCCCGGGCTGAAGTGGAACTTCGCCAACGACTTGCACAACTTCGGCGATCCGGTCTTTGCCGTTCGCGACTGGATACTTGTGAAGTTCGGGACCTGGCCCTGGCCGAACTTCAATATTGCGGACAGCCTGTTGGTCTGCGGCGCGGCGGCGTTGGTATGGCACGCCTTTTTTCCCAGCGAACCGAAAGAGAGCGGCAAGGCAGCATGAGTCTCGATACCCATGAGATGACGCGACTGGTCCTGGCGCTGCAAATCGCCCGCGAGGCGGGGAAGATCACGCTGGAGTACTTCCGCCGCGAAGACCTGGAAGTGGAGCGCAAGGGCGACGATTCGCCCGTGACCGTGGCGGACCGCCGTGCGGAGGAGCATATTCGCAATCGCATTGCCGAGGCCTTTGCCCACGATGCGGTGGTGGGCGAGGAACTGACCGACCGGCCCGGCAACAGCCCTTTCCGCTGGATCGTCGATCCCATCGACGGCACGAAGTCGTTCATCCACGGGGTGCCGCTGTACGGCACGCTGATCGGCATCGAGCACGACGGCGAGCCGGTGGCCGGCGTGATCCATATCCCGGCCCTGGACGAATGCGTCTACGCCTCGCGGGGCAATGGGGCCTGGTACGTGCAGGGGCAGAAGTCGAAGCGGCCGGCCCGGGTCTCGAAGCAAGCCCCGCTCTCGCAAGGGCTGTTCCTCACCAGCGAAGTGGACGGCTTCGACGAGATCGACCGCGGCGAAGTCTATGACCGGCTGCAATCGGCGGCCCGGCTCAGCCGCACGTGGGGCGATTGCTACGGCTACTTGATGGTCGCGACGGGTCGGGCCGAGGTGATGGTCGATCCCGTGGCCGCGGTCTGGGACCTGGCGCCTTTGCTGCCGATCCTTGAAGAGGCGGGCGGCACCTTCACCGACTGGCAGGGCCGCAGCACGATCCATTCCGGCCAGGCCATCGCCACCAACGGCCTGGTGCTGGAGGAAGTCCTGGCGATCGTGCAGGCATAGACGGAGCACGAAAAGACATCACGGCGGAGCGTGATGAGCACGTGGGAAAGGACCTGCAAGTGAAACGAATCTTGATTCTGGGCATGCTTATGATCACGGGAAGTACAACCTCCGCTTTTGCCGCGACAGAGTCGCCGGCGGCTGATGCGCAACTGGAAGCATTTTTCCGCCGTTATCTTGATGCGTGGTTCGAGCAGCAGCCCTCGGATGCGACGGGCCTGGGCGACCACCACTTCGACGCAAAGCTGGAGGATCTGTCGGCCGAATCGCGCGCGAAGTGGATCGAGCGGATTCGGCGGGCGTTGGCCGATCTGCCGCGGGAGGTCGAGTACGCACAGGCTCTCGCGGGCCGGCCAGGTCGATTATGAGATCTTCCGGCACGAACTGGAAAAATCGCTCTGGCTCAACGAGAATACGCGGCCCTTCGACGGAAGATCCCCGCAACTACACCGACTACATCAACGGCAGCGTCTATATCCTGCTGACCCAGTCGACGCTGCCCAAGGAGACCAACCTGACTGACGCCATCGCGCGCATGCGGCAGATCCCGCAGGTCGTGGCGGCCGCCCGGCAGACCATCGGCCATCCGCCGCTGGCGGTCCTGGAAACGGCCATCGCACAGAACCGCGGCTCGATCGACTTCTACGAAAAGGAGATCTTCGAGCTGGCGGGCGAAACGCCGCAGAAAGATCGCCCTGAAGAAGGCTGCGGACGAGGTTGTTGCCTGCCTCAAGGACTATCAGGAGTTCCTGGAAAAGGACGTCCGCCCGCGGGCCGACGGCCAGTGGCGGCTGGGCAAGGAGAAGTTCGCCAAGAAGCTGGATCTGGAACTCGATGCCGGGCTGACGGCCGACCAGGTTCTGGCCTCGGCCGAGGCCGATTTCGTCCGCGTGGAGCGCGAACTCTATCTCACCGCAAGGCAACTCTGGGGCCGCTATTATCCGCTCGAGCCGTTGCCGCCGGACAACGCGGCCGGGCATCGTGCCGCAATCCGGGCCGTGATCAAGGCCGTCGAGAAGGAACATGGCCGGCCGGAGGACCTGACCCGCGACGCGAGGGCTACGGTCGAGCGGATCCGCGTCTTCATTCGCGAGCACAAGATCCTGCGCCTGCCCGATCCCGATCGCTGCCAGGTGATCGAGATGCCGGAGTTCAAGCGGGGCAATTCGACGGCCTACATGGATGCCGCGCCGCCGCTGGACGCCGCCGCCCAGAGCTTCTATGCCGTCAGCCCGCCGCCCAAGGACTGGGACGCGGCGCGGGTCCAAGAGCCTGCTGCAGGAATACAACCGCCACATGCTCCAGGTGTTGACGATCCACGAGGCCTATCCGGGCCACTACGTGCAGTTGGAGTATGCCAACCGCAATCCGTCGCTGATCCGCCGCGTGCTTGGGCTCGGGCGTCTACATCGAGGGCTGGGCGGTCTACTGCGAGCAGATGATGCTCGACCAGGGCTACGGCGACGGCGACCTGGCCCTGCGGCTGATGCAATTGAAGTTCCAGCTTCGGACCGTGATCAACAGCATCCTCGACCACAAGATGCACTGCTCCGGGATGAGCGACGAAGAGGCCTTGTCGCTGCTGGTGGACCAGGGCTACCAATCGGAAGGCGAGGCCCGTTTGAAGGTCATCCGCGCCAAGCAATCGTCCTGCCAGCTCTCGACCTATTACGTCGGCCGCACGGCGATGTGCCGGCTCCGCGAGAGCATCCAGACGGAGATGGGCGATCGGTTCGACCTGGCCCGCTACCACGAGGCCGTGCTGGACTTGGGGTCGGTGCCGGTGAAGTACCTGCCGGAACTGGTGCGCGAGCGGCTGAAGGAATCGCGGTGAAAATCAGCGCTGGTGGATCGAAAGAACGGTCGTAAAAGTTGCGCATTTTGCCCGAATTCTCCTCGGGTCCTGTATTCGTTACATTCCGAAGACTCTGCCTAATCCTAACAGTGTCAATCGGCCGAATCGATTCAGGGACCAAGGAAACGTAGGAGCATAAGCATGGCACGATTCACGATCGCGATTTGCACTTGGATAGGCATGGCGGCAGCGGCGATGGCACAACCGCTTTCGGGAGGCACTGGTGGAGCGGTTCCGTCTCCGAGCAACGTGAGCATCTTGCCGCCCGTGACGCCGGCCCCGCCGATGGCATCCCCCGGCGACTACCCCATCACCCGCGAGGCCCGGGCACACGAGCAATACCTGCTCCAGGAAAAGGCCCAGGCGGAGTCGGTTCACCAGGCCGCCGTCGCGCGATTCCAGCAGCGCACGCGGCGCTTGGAATCGCAACGCTGGTTCGGCATTTCGAACTCTGCCCGATGGCCAGTGTCGATCCGTACGACGGCGACTACTCGCCCGGCTGGGTTTCCAACTATCCGTTCTTCCCCTATCGTTGGGTCGGAAGCGGCGAGCCGTGGGGTTTCGTTGAAGGCGAGTAAGGATCCGCATCACGAGGAAGCAGGCGGCCGCTTGGCCTTCGGGCGGACCGGCGGCGACACCCTGAGGAATACGGCAAGATTTCCGCCGACGCGATAGTACTTGGTGCTGATCTCGCGGTATTCGTCGTCAGGGTTTCGTATTTTCGGATCGAGATTCAGGTAGGGCATGAGCAGATCCATGCCCTTCTTGGCGTCGTCCTTGCTCTGCGTCTTCTGCGCCATCCTCAGGAAGCAGTCGGCCTCGTTGACGATCACCTCGTACTTGGGATCGACCGGCGCACCGGCGACAGACTTGGGACTGCTGTGCTCGAGCTTCGTTCGCAAGGAGTCCCAGGCCAGGATGGCCTTTGCATACTTCGACGAATCTCTGCCGGCCCAGGACGTGAGGATCTTGGCCTCCGAGATCTTCGGTTCCAGGGCGTTGGGATAGGCTTGGATCAAGCGATCGATCATCTCTTGGGCCTGATCGAATTGGCCGATCTCGGCCAGAATCTTCGCGGCCTCCGAATGCAGGTAAGGCAGGACCTTCTCGACCTGCCCGTGGAAAGCCTTGTCGGAATTCGCCTTCTTGTCGATCTGCTTGATCAGTTCCGTGGCGGCGAGCCTGGCGTCATCAGTGCCCAGGTTGGCGCAGGTGATCGCGATCCAGGTCATGTCGTTGGGCGCACAGCTTCTCCCGCTTGGAGAGATTGATCATGATTTTTTCTTCGAGATCGGTCAGCGACTTCAGCTTCGCCGCGGCCGCTTCCTGCTGCGCGGCGGAATCGCTCGAGTCGCTCTCGGGCCAGGCCTTGCGCAATTTGTCCAGCCCCGTAACGAAACCCATGATCGCGCGGTTGACCTGCGGCTGGTCGGGCCCTCGCTCCAAGAGACCGTTGCCGATGACCGTGAGGTTCTCCAGGTCGCTCAGTTGGATGAAGACCTGGCCGGCGCCCTGCAGGATCAGCAGCCCGGTCTCGTCGAGCTTCCGCTTGGAGTCTTTGTTGAGCAGGTCGGCGAGCAAGGGCTTGTATTGCGAGACGGCCTGCTTGTAGTCTTTGCCCTCCGTGTGGATTCCGGCCAACAGAAACTTGCACTCGCGGAGGTCGTCGGGCATGGCGGCGGTGTCCGCGCGGAGCTTGTCCTTATCCTCCAATGCCTTGACCGCCCTCTCCGTAAAGTCCACGGCCAGCCTGCGGTCTTCGTCGCGCTTGGCGTTCTTGACATTGCCGGCTTCATCGGAAGTCTGCCGCGTGGCCGCGCGGTACTTGCTCCAATGCCAATATCCCATCGCGGTCAAGGCCGTCGCATACTCGTTGGACCTGGGATTGATCTCGTTCAAGTTGCGGTCGGCTTCCTGCCCGTTATCCTGGGCCTGGGCAATTCGCATGAGCACGATCCGCGCGGCGTCGCCCTCTTCCCTGGCGCCCCAGAGGGTGACGATCCCATTCGCGGTCTTGGTAACGTCCTTGAGCAGAGCGGCCTTGGCTGCCTTCTTCTCGGCGGTATCGTCGGTCGCGGTCTGGTACTGGTAATTCAGGATGCTCAGGAGGTAGACCGCCACCTTCGGCGCCGCCTTGGTTTGGCGGTACTCCGCGGCCAATGCCTTTCTGGCCGTGGCGACGGCGTCGTCGACCTTGTTCTCCTGGTAAAGCTGCGAGGCCAGGGCGTGATAGCAACTGACGAGCGTTTCCGCCACGCTGGCCGCGCACACCGGATCGGTCCTGGCGGTCTTGGCCTTGATCGCCTTCTCGTAGCAATCGGCGGCCTCGGCCCACTTCTTCTTCGCCAGCGCGGCATCGCCGTCGATCACGGCGTCCTCAAATGTCATTCTTGTCGAGCCCTTGGGGTCGAGCTGGCGGCGGAGCTTGATCGCTTCCTCCTGGTAGGGACTTGTGACCTCGTCCATTTCGCGCAGCAACTTGAGGGCGGCGGCGACCGACGCCGGCGACCGCTTGTTCATCTCCAGCAAATTCTTGGCATATTCCAGCGTCAATGCCTGGTAGCCGAAACACTTTTCGGAAAGGGCCTTGTTCTGGGCCCGCCAGCCTGGCCGCTTCCCATCGCCTTCGATCTCCTCCATGTAGTCCTTCTTGTTCACTCGATACAGCGTTTGAAGATAGTATTGCTCGACCTCGGCGAAGAAGTCCTCCAGGCCGGTTGGCTTCAGATTTTTCCCTTTCGGCGCCACGGTGGCCCCGGCCACGTCCTCGATGTCTTTCGTGTTGCAGGCAACGACTTCCTCATAAACGTCCAGGGCTTCGCGGGTCCTGCCCAGTTCCTGAAGGGTCCGGGCGTGCCAGAAGTCGGCGCGCCAAGCCAGCAAGGCCCTGCGGGTGCCCGGCAGCGCATCGCGGAAGTCCTGGTAGATGGCGTCAAAGTCCTTGGTCAGCTTGTCCAGCAAGGCGGTGCGCTGGGCCGCCTGGGCCTGCGCCACGTAGAAATCGATCATGGCCAAGGTCAAACGGTTTTCACCCAAGACGACGATGGCCTCTTCGCGCCGGCCCGGCGGCGTCTTGGGCAGCGAAGCCACCAGTTTGCGCGAGGCATCCACGGCCTGCACGAACTGCGGCCGGATCTCGTCGAAGATCTTGCGGGCTTCGGCCAGGTATTTCTCCTTCTCCGCGGGCTCGGCCGTGTAACCGGCCAATAGTATGTCGGTCTGGGCCTCCACGGCCCTTTCTTCCGCCCATCGCGCCTTCTCCTGGATCGCCTCCGGCCGGTTGGGATGGGACTTGATGAATCGCTCAAGCAGGGCCTTCGACTCTTCCGTCCATTGTTTGGCCTGGCCGTCGTCGTAGGCCAGCTTCTGGTCAGCCGCATCGCGCTTGCTCCGCGACATCTCCAGATCCCATACGTCGAGGACGTCCTTCGGAGCGCTGGGATCGGCCTTGATCTGCTCGAGATAGTCGATCGCCACGTCGGCGTAGCCTTCCCTCTGCAACAGATGGAGGAATTCAATCGGATCATCCTTGGCCACAAGCGGGTTGACGGCCAAGGCCGAGAGAATTGCCAGAACGCTGAAGACGGTGCAAGTGGTTCGCATGGCAGTTGAGGTCAGAAGAGGAGGAGAGGACTCAAATTGCGGAACGAAAAGTCCCTCCGGCAATGCTGAGTGGCACGTCTCGCGAAGGGACGCGCCACACTTGCGGAAGGGACAAGAACCAGACGGCCATCACAGCGGCCGCCAGCACTACAAAACGTTGTCGGTGTTCTCGGCCTCCGGCGTCTTGGCCTTGTCGGTCTTCTTCTCCGGAGTGTTGTCGGCGGCCGGTTTCGCGGCAGCGGCAGGCCCAGCACCGGCAGGCCCAGCACCGGCAGGCCCAGCACCGGGGTCTCCACCGCCTGCCTCCGCCTTGAACAAGGGCAGATAGCGGTAGTAGATTTCCAGGGTCAGGGCCGAAAGGCTGGTCTGCATGACACGCCCGCCACGCCGCCCCCAAGTGTCTCTCTCCGGCGGCCAGCTACCGTTGGCACATTCATCGACGTTTCGCACCTGCGTGTGGACCAGTATGTCGCGCATCTTGCGGTTCCAAGTGTCCCACTCGGAGCCGCTCATGTTGTGCATGACCTGGGTCGCATAGTACCAGTAGTAGACGTTGGGGAACGCCTCGTCCGGCATATGATTCAACAGATACTGCGTGCCGCCGGTGAGCATGGGGTTGTCGCGCTTGGCGCCGAGATACTGCCGGCAGAGCAGGCCCACCGAAGTCATGGTGTTCAAAGGCTCCCGGCCGGGCTGGTACGAATACTCGGTGCCATCGTGTACCGAGACCGAATCAAGCCACTTGCTGGTGCCGGCGAAGGCCCCGCCGGACGACCCGCCGATGTCCAGGCCGGCCATGTGGGCGCTCTTGAGGGCCATCAATTGCCAACCGACCACGGAGGTGTCGCCGGGATCCTTGGGATTGTACCGCCAGCCGCCGTCGTTCGTGTTCTGGGCGTTGAGGATGAAGTTCACCGCGCCCTGCGCCGCCACGCCAACTTGCCTGTCCGCCGTGAGCCCGTAGGCCTCACACAGGGCGATCGTGGCCAGGCCGTGCGAATACATCATGTACCGCTCGCCCTTGGCCAGATTGCCGTCGGCCTGCTGGTGACTGATGAGCCAGGCAAGGCCCTTGCGAATATGCTCTTGATAGGCGCCTTTGGTCTTGTGCGTCTGCCCGGCGGCGAGGAAGGGAAGCAGGCCCATCGCGGTCGCGCCGGCCTCGTGCGCATCCTCGCCCACGCCCGTGCAGGTCTTGTCGCCCGGCTTGCACTCCTGCTGGAATGTCTTCAGGTTCCAATCGCCGTTGTAATCCTGGTGTTTGGCCAACCAGACGAGGGCCGCGGTCACGGCCCTCTCGGTTTGCTTCGTGCCGCCGCCGGTGGCCAACATGGCCTCTCGGTGGCCGGTGCCGCGCCCGCCGAAGCCCACGCCGGCGCCGCCGCTGCCCCACTGCGTGCCTGTGCCCAGCCCCGTGCCAATTCCCAGCGCGCCGGTCACCTTGGGACCGGGGCCAAAGGCCAATGCCCCGCCGCCGCCGCCGATGGTGTCCTTGTTACCGTTGACCATGCCGCCGCCCTTATGCTCGAAGATCTTGCTGTCGTCGTTGTATTCCGCTTCCTGAGCCGGGTGGCCGAGCTTTTCCAGCGTGGGGTTGACATCCAACACGTCCGGTTGCTTGTCCGGCGGATCGCCAATATCGAACTTGTCGAACTTCGTGACCTCCTTCTTGTCCTCGTCCGCACTGGCCTGAAGCACAGGGGCGTCGCCCTGGTTGTCCTGATGGCCCATGTTGGGCAACAGCAACAACAGCGAAAGCGCCAGGAGGTGAAAACTGAAGCTCCCTGCGTACCAGACCAACTCGGTCCGCACCCAGTCCATAAACCGTTCGGACAGGGTTTCTTCCTGCAACTGATCTTCATCCTCAAGCGGCAGCGGATTGTTTGCGGGTTCTGCCATGAGCGTTCACCTTCTTGATTGAATCATACTTCCGGGTATAAGATATTCAGCCACTGCTGGGGTTGCCATGGACTTCCGGGCCCGAACCCCCCTCTCGGTTGTCGCGCTGTTTGTCGTCACCCAACCTGTCGTTGCTGTGCCGATCGTCAGCCACACGTCCATTCTTGGCACGATGCCCGTTAGTAGATTCGTCGTTTCCCCGAAAAATATTCCCGGACATCCTGGTCCCAAGCCCCTCGGCCAGGGCCGCCCCATCGCTGGAGGCGGTGGTTTCCGGCACCGGCTCTAAGCTTAACCTGCCCGACTGGGCCTGGTCAAGCCAACTGTCGACTTCACCGCCCTCCGGATCGCGGCTCGTGCCGGGAATCACCTCTGCCAAGTGACGCCTGGAGGTCTTTTTGGCGGCCAGCAAGACCCATCCGATGATGACCACAACAGCCACCGCCGCGATCGTCGCCAGCAGCCATAAGGGGGTCTTCTCCTCCGCTACGGCGGGCGGGATGAGCCAGATTGCCCTTCCGATTATCATCGGCGCCTTGAGAACTGGCGGTTCTTTGCCGCTCCCCTGGTTATTCAATTCCTGTTCCCGCGAATGGTAGCCCTGAAGCTTGAAGAAATACCCCACCAACTTGACATTCACGTCGACGTCCGTGCCAATGGGCATGCCCTGCGGCAAGTCGCTTACGATCCCGTAATACAGGTTCGATCCGCTCTCTTGGGTAATTCCAATTAGCTCGTAGAGTGGTTTTCCGTCAGGCGTGGTGAGGGGTGTTTCCTTGCCATTTTCCGGGGGGCCGACGCAGCGGGTAATCTGCCGCACGTTGAGCTTCAATTCAACGATTTGCAGGCGCATCACGTCGGGCGTTCTGCGGAACTCGCTCCAACGGACGTCACGGTGCGCCCGCTGCTGCAGGAGTTCAATCGGCTGGTGGTCCACCCAGCTTAGAATCTGGTTATACGCCGGCATCTCGAACTTGCCGATCTCGAGAGTGCCGTCTCGGTCTTTGACCATCGAGATGTTCGATTTCATATCCTCCGACTCGATCCGGTCGAGATCGGTCGAGCCCGTGGGCGTCAATTCGGCCGGCGTCTGCGGCGATTCGCTCTTTGCGGCGGCATCGCTCGTAGCGGTTGCGCCGACAACAGATTGCACGTCATCCGTGTCCCGCGCGAACCGGTGCCAGGTATCTGGATCACGGAACCGCGCGATCAACAACCCGGTGACGGCCAGCATCAGCACCATCGTGAGCAAGCGGGGAGTGGGCATGCCCTGATGAAGCTGTTTTCGGCGGTCCTTCCAGGTCTGGCGCATGGCTGTCCTCAGCTTCCAGCAGGGCCGGTGTCGGGATCGGGTCCTGCCGCCGAGACGCTCACGGCGGGAAGCCCGCCTTTGGCCGTGGTGAACCTGGTGAAGATCTCCATCACCTTGAGGATCTCATCCCAGCGCAAGGTGGGCGAGGCGTTGATCACCGCTTGCTCGAAATCGCCCTGGGCATTGCCCTTCTGCCCGCTGGCCTCGTTCTCGTCTTTGGCCCGGAAGTAGGTCCGCAGCTCTTTTTCCAGATCGTTGAAGGGGACGGGCGTGCCCTGGGCCGAAACGCCGGGGATGCTGACGTTGACGGTGGAAATCGTTCCGCCGCCGTTGTCATCCAGTACGGTCACCACCAACGTCTTGGTCGGCTTGACGTCCTTGATGTCCTTGGTATCGTCGGCCCCCGCCGCCTGCGTGCCGGCGAAACCCTGGACGGGCTGGGCGGGAGGCAGCTTGAGGTAAATCTGGAACTCGGCCGGAGGCGGTTTGAAGGTGAGTACGAAGAACGCCAGCAACTGGAACGCCATGTCGAGCATGGCCGTTACGTTGAGTTCCACGTCTTCCGTCGAAGCGCGTTCGGGTCATGATGATTTCTTTGGTGAGAACAAGGTCTCTATCGTAGGGCAGTTTGCCAACCTGCCGGAAACACGGTCTTCAAGGCAGATTGGCAACCTGTCCCACGTCACCTGGGGGCTACCCCCCCGGTTTTCAGGGCGAATTTGCGGTATCCCTGCTTCTGGCACTCCGTAATGACGTAGTTCACCGCCCCAAAACGACAGGAGGAGTCGGCGCGGATGACCACGGTGTCCGGCAATTCTTTTCCCTCTTTGATCATATCATCGCGAGTCATCGGTGGGATTGCCGCCATCAGGCTCAAATCGGACTCCTGCCTTAAGTAGTCTTCGATGCTGGGCAGGTCCTTGCCGCGGCTTTCCTTGCACAGCAGATGGCCGTAAACGGAGAGGCAGGTCTTGCCGTTGGCGATCGCGCTTTGCGGATAGGCGGTCTCATGTCCGTGCTCGCAGACCAGCTTGTATCCCGTTTGCTTTCCCGTAGCATCATCGATAGCCGGGCGGAGCGTGGCCATGGCGTCGCAGCCGGGGTGAGGGCACTTCGTGCAGATCTCGACGTTCAGCACCAGCATCTTGACTTGGGCGTCCGGCGGCAGCGGCTTGGCCGATCCACTGAACGGCAGCCGCAGCGACAGATCGAGCTCGGCCGCCTTGAAATTGAGCACCAGCATGAAAAAGGTGATCAACTGGAAGACCATGTCCAGGATCGGGGTCAGATTCGGTTCGGCCTTTTCGGCGGCAGGCATGCGTGATTACTCCCTCGTTATGCCTTGGCCCGAGCCGCGGCGGGCGCCGCGCCGGCCGGCTTGGCGCGGGCCGCTTGGGCGAAGTGGCGGAGGAATTCGTCGGCGCGGGTCATCGTCGTCACGGAAATTGCCATCGCGCGGTTGCGGAAGAACGAGAAGAACGGAATCGCGATCAACGAGAGCATCACGCCCTCGAACGTCAGCAGCAGGGCCTCCGAAATAGCCGAGGCCACCTTGTCCGACTTGAGCTGCTGGCCGCCGCGCGCGATCTCTTGGAAGGCGTGGATCATGCCGGAGAGCGTTCCCACCAGGCCGATCATCGGCCCCAGCGTGCCGATCACGGCCAAAGGGCTGATCTTCTTCTCCATGTCGGTGGTGAGCATGTCGCCGATCCGCTCCATGGCTTCACGGGCTTCGCTCAGACCGTTGGGCAGTTCGGTGATGCCCGTCACCAGCACCCGGCTGAAGAACGAGTCATCCTCCTTCACGACGTTGAAGATGCCCTTGAAGTCCCGCTGTTCGAGCATCGCTTCGCATTGGGCGATGATCTCGGGAGGGATGGCCGTCTGCATGCGGAGATCGACGAAAGTTCGCGCAATCAAGGCCACCAGGAACACGGAGACGATCAAGATGACGATGCCGATAAGACCGTTGCAGCGAATAAACCAATGGAACGTCCCCTCGATCGCGGGCCCACTTTCCGTGCCGCCTTCCTGGGCCAGCGCGACCGAGGCGCAACTGACCACGACCACGACCGCGACCAAGATCATCAACGCCCGCGCGAACCGACCCTGCCCTAACCACCGAACGAAATTCATTTGCGACTTCCCCTTCTGGTAAACGCTGCCACGGACCCTACTAAGTAAGCGATAAGTGCCGCCGTAAAGGAGTGTGTAATAGCCGCCGCCAGCCCGGCTGTGATGGCCGCGGACCATGTACATGGTGCCTGAGTTGCTGCGGGCCTACGCCAAGTCTGCGGCGTGCGAGACGTTCCTGCCCGGCGGAAAAAGAATCCACACCCAACTTCACCCATCATCCTACGCCCCCGGCGGAATGTCAAGCGGCGAGACTGCGGAAAACAGCATCCACGCAACTCGAGCCCCGCGCCTTCTCCCATGGATTCGCCCCTCAGTGGTATGTTTATTCCCGGAAGGACATTCATCGCCGCAGATCCTCTTGATCGTCCCCTTTGCGTAGGGGTGGGCCAGCCGTACGTCAGGCCTTCCAGCCTGACTCGTCTTGCCAGGCTAGAAAGCCTGAAATGCAAGTCAGGCTGGAAAGCCCGACCTACGGCCCAGCCTACTTCCCTGCCACGGCTTCCCGGCGGGGCATTGGCCGCAGATAAGGCCGTAACGTCTCGAGCGTGCGGGCGCCGATGCCGCGGACCCGACGCAGGTCGTCGAGGTCCGTAAAGGGGCCGTTCTGCTCGCGCGATTGCACGATCCGCTCGGCCATGGTCCGCCCGACTCCGGGCAAGGTCGCAAGCTCCGGCCAATCGGCCTTGTTGATGTCGACTTGGAAGCTGGCCGTCTCGGGTCCGGCCTGCTCAACCTCGACCGTCCGCCCTCGCAGTCCGCCATGGCCAGTCCACCAACCGATCACCGAGAGCAACCCGGCGCCGATCAAGACCGCCACGGTCGCCTGATCGGCCCGGCGGAGCAGCCAGTGCGACGGTGGTTTTGGCGGGGCAGGGGAGGGGGGCATGGGGAATGGTCCTGGGGCAGGCGTTGTCCCTGAGTTCCAATGAGCATTATAGCGGACGGAAGGGATCAGGGATGCGCCCGCCCATTTCCTTGGGCGCCGAAGCGCATTAAGATAGAGTGGGGTGCAGATGCCCGTTTCCAGCCCGCCCCTCATCCTTCATCCCTCATCCTTCATCCCTCATCCTTCATCCCTCCTCCCTCATCCTTCATCCTTCATCCTTCATCCCTCATCCTTCATCCTTCATCCCTCATCCTTCATCCTTCATCCCTCATCCTTCATCCCTCATCCCTCATCCCTCCTTCGCTATGACCAAGGAATTTCACCAGGCCGTTTGGAACGCCGAACTTGAGCAAGATTGGCTGCGGATTCTCGCCCTGGCCGTGCGCGAGGATCTAGGCACGTTTGGCGACTGCACGACCGATGCCTTGGTGCCGGAAGAGGCCCAGGGCAGGGCGGCCGTCGTCGTTCGCCAATCCGGCGTTTTGGCCGGCGAGGCGGCAATCGCCGCAACCTGTGGTGCAGGCGTCTCGCCTGCATGTTCCGGCTTGAAGTGGCTCGCGCAGGCCCGCGACGGCGATGCCTTGGCGCCACGGCAACCGATCGGCATGTTGGAAGGTCCTGCCCGAGCGATGCTGGCAATGGAGCGGCCCCTGCTCAACTTGCTGGGCCGGCTCTCGGGCATCGCATCGCTTACTCGCCGTTATGTCGATGCCGTCAGCGGCACCCGCGCCGGCATCTATGATACGCGGAAGACGACTCCCGGCTGGCGGTCGTTGGAGAAGTATGCCGTTCGCTGCGGCGGAGGGCGAAACCATCGTGCCGGCCTCTTCGAAGCCGTGTTGATCAAGGACAACCACCTGGCCCTGGGCGCGGCGCTGCGGCCCCAAGACAGGCTCCCCTCTCCCACTGGGAGAGGGGCAGGGGGTGAGGGCGCCTCCGGAGGCTACGGGCCGGCCGAGGCCGTGCTCAAAGCGCGGCAGTTCCTTCTCGAGCGGTTGGGCGATGCAGGCCGGGAGCTGATCGTGGAAATCGAGGTCGATACGCTCGAACAGTTCGATGCCGTATTGGCGGCGGCACCCGACCTGATCCTCTTGGACAACATGCGCCCTGCCGAGCTCCGCGAAGCCGTCGCTCGCCGCGACTGCCGCGCGGCGGCCATTGAGCTTGAGGCATCCGGCGGCATCGACTTGGGCACCGTCCGCGGGGTCGCGGAAACAGGGGTCGAAAGGATCAGCGTGGGGGCCCTCACGCACTCGGCCGTGGCGCTCGATTTCGGCCTGGATTGGCAGGCTTAACCGCCGGTCAACTTCCAGTTTTTCCCCTGCTTCTTCCTGTCCCGCGCGGTTCCGTGCGAAACGATTTTTTCGGCCAGCCGTATGCGAAATCTTGTCGTTAATGGCGGGAAACGGTTCTTCCGACACGGCTGCTGCCGAAGTTTGACAGCGCGTGGCTTCAACCTATAGTTCCCTGGCAACGGCGTCTTGGGGAGAGATGCCGGTGTTTTGGACGCAGCGGGGAAGCTGGGAGCTCGAGGGGACCCCGCTGCGTCTTTTTCTTGATCTTCTTGCCAGGAATTTCCTTGCATTCCAGTGGGAGTTTTAGCGATTTTTGGCCACAATCGCCCGTTTGGTTTGTTTTCCCGGCAGATTGACCCCTCGAATAAATTTAACAATATTGGCTATATGGGGTGTATGCTAGCCAGAAACCGCTCGAATTCGATTGCTTTACACTCCTGGGAGTCATTCGCTGTCATAGCTCTTATGGCGGTGAACTGGCCAGAAAAGTGGCCACTTATGGCCACCAAAGTGGCCAAATCTGGCCAAATCCGGCCAGATCTGGCCACGTTTGGCCACGAATCCCATGTTGCCACCCATTAATAACTAGTTTCCCATTCGACGGGTCAATAAAAACCTCACGCGATTTCTGTTTCTTTGGCAGTTCGACCGAGAGCGCGGAACGCCGATTACCACTAATCATCACTAATTTCTGTCATTAGTGATAATTAGCGGCAATTAGTGTTCCGCGACTCCGTCCCGCCCTGGGTTCACTACACCAGGGGCGGGTTTCTTTTCACCGAATTGTCAAAGAACAACATGTTTCCACACATATATACGGATGAGGGCCTTGAAATGGGAAAATTATTTTCGGGTCCGGACGGGAATCGCGTCCTAATGCCTTTGCTAGTAACCATTTAGAGAACTTCTGCCCTACGACAAATTAGTGCGCGCCGGGCGGGATTTCTGGGACCATTCCGGCCGGTGCCAGAACGCTAATCGGTGGGGACAGTTTGCGCGTCGGACGGGAAAACGATCGCACGAACCCGCTGCCATTTCAGGCCGAGATTCTTCAGAAACTGCCGAATCTGCGTCGGTTTGCGGATCACGCCGGTACGGTCCGCGACTCGCTGGCAGGCTTCGGCAATGGTCCGCGCTGGCTGGTCTTCAAAAATCTGGCGAATGATCTCCGCATGCTCGGCGAGTTCGCTGGTCGGCTTATTTCGGGGACCACGTTTCCGAAGCCCATCGAGTCCCCCCTCGCGGAACTCGCCGACACCGTTCGATTGTGGATCGGGCCACGCCAACAACCTCGGCAGTTTTCTCGCGAGTCGTGCCACAATGCAACAACCCTGGTCGAGCCTGCGACGATGGGAGGCGCAGGATCCCGCGTTTCCCATCCTTTCCCCATGGCCGCTGCCACGGCCGTCCGACTGGCTGGAAATCGTGAATTACCCGCAGAGCGAAGCGGAGTTGCAGCCCCTGCGACGCTGCGTCCAGCGTGGATCGCCGTTTGGGAGCATCGACTGGACGGCAATGACCGCAAAGCAACTAAAAATCGAGTCGTCCCTACTGCGCTCGGGGAAGACCAAGGAAAGACCCATAAAGCCCCTCAACATTATTTATATTCCCGAATTACCCAGATACACCAGATTTGGTGGATGCGACCTTCCCCGGCAAGTCCCCAACGTCGCGCCAAGAAATGTCGCTCCCAGGCCGATTCTGGGCGTCGCTCCCTTCGTTCTTCCGGCGAGTCATCTTGTCTCCTCAATCTTGCGGTTGCTAATTACCCAGATTCCATGCCGATCCACGCCGTGGACTGCTCGTATGCCCACAAGAAGGCTAATGTCACTGCGCGAGAACTTTGAGTTCGGCGGGCTCAAGTTTGCAAGTGGCTGGCCCACCTGGGTTGATGACCAAACACGCTCGCTCATTCATCTTTCCTACAAACTCGCAAAAATCGGGAGCTTCGATGCCCATGCAGCCTTGCGATGGTTCAATTCGGAAGGCCGGATCGGTGTATCCAAACGCACATGGCATGCCCTGCCACTCCTGCGGGAGAAAGTGGACAGGCGTATCATCGCTTAATACCCCTTTCTTAAGCCATTCTTCCGGTATCGAGAACGCGAAGTACAATTTTCTTCCCCGCAACTCTTCTAGCAGTCTCTGGCGATTCGCCGAGCTATCAGATTCCTCAACGGCTTTGATCGCTGGAAGGAGGGCATTTTCAGCCGGGGCGCGAACCGTCCCTTCACCCCGTTCAGGCAGATGCGGTACTCGGTCGTATCCTCAAACGTAGGGTACGAGCCCCAGCGACCGTATTCGGTGAGAGAAAAGAGTGCGATAGCGCCAGGCTTCTCCTCAGAGAGACCGCGAGGCAGCGGAGCGGGCGCCTGCAATCTGTACAGCAGGGCCTTGATCAGGAAATCGACTTGCCTGACGGGCAATTCCTCATCTCCCAAGTTGCAGTACGGGTCATTGTGCGGGCGCGTCTGAGAGGTTTCCACCTCAGTCACGAAAAGCGCCCCTGCTCGAAAAAGCAACTTGGCTCGGTAACGAATGAGCCCAGTCCAGCTTCGGGTGAAATAGAGGTGGTCGTCGAACAGGAAGACGTTCCAGAGGTCTTCCATGAGTTGTGCCACAAAATGAGCTCCGTTGGGAATTCGTTCCCCGCTCCGCCGATAGCTCAAGAGGCAGGGTATTTTCCGGGCATCCGGGATCGTTTGCGGTCGGCAACCGACGCCGGGGTCGTGCCGAGCTTGCTTGAACTGTGCATCAATCGGTCCGTGCGCTCGCCTAGGGCAAACATCATACTATGCTGGCAATATGCTTCGCAGTCCACGACACGCATCTGGTACGGATTATTGCCCGGCGCAATCCAAGGTGGCTGCAATGAAACCTCAGGGCCATGAAACACCGCAACTGGGATTCCATCGCAAAGGGTAGCAAAGGGGCCATGATACCCTTTGGCTTTCATCTCCTCGACGATGCGGCCAATCGCGCTGAAGCCGGACGATGGCACGCTCGGGCCGGTTTCGGGCGTATCTTGCCCGCGTGGCGACACAAGTCGTTTCCGTCGAAAAAGCCATTCCCACATGAGACAGATCCTCGCCCGAAGAAGACCAGTATTGCTGCCACGGTCAGGTGCAGCACATGGGTCCGGCTATGGCTGCGTCCGTCACCGCGCCCGCAGGACAGTTCTCCATTTGCGCCCTCTTTCGCCTGGCAAAGGTATTCGACCGCCGAAGTGCGGCTAAACACCGCGGTATTCTTGCAGCCGAGCATGGCGTTGTCAATGTCCGGCCGTATTTTTCTACATGATCCGACAAGCCAACTGGGCATTAGTGTTGGTTCGTGCCATCTTTTGGCTTGCCGGGCGGCACACTTTGCCAGCCTTGCACAACCGGACCTAACCCTATGCCGAAAACGAGCCTATTCTGACACATGGATGGATCCCAATGGCTACTTCGCAGGGTGCGAAGAATCCATCAAGACAATCACGTTTTCTTATACTCATGCCGTTGCCCACCGCATACAATAGCATACAAAAGGCGGTAATTCCAAGGAGATTCTGCGTGTCCGATGCGGCTTCCGTGACGATCTGGATTCATCAACTCCGCACGGGAAATTCGTTGGCCGCCCAGAAACTCTGGGAAGCGTACTTCCATCGGCTGGTCGCCCTGGCCCGCGGCAAACTACGGACGATGCCACGCCGTGGCGCCAGGGCATGACAGCGATGGATGACGGGTTTTCGCGAGTTCTGCGGAGTTCTTCTCTAGTGACAAGTGGCCCGCTAAACTTCGCCGGGAATGATACTAGCCCGAAGCGCAAGCGAGGGACGCTTATTCCCTCGCTTGCGCTTCGGGCTAGTATGAAACGGCTCATTTCCGCCCGCGAACAATATAGTTCCCACGACACGGCAAAGACACGTTGATGGATGACCCCGACGCCCAAAATCCTGATCAGCTTTCTCTTGCCACGGAACGACGAATCGACGAAGTCTGCGACCGATTCGAGCGGGCGTGGCAAGCGGGGCAGGTCGTCAGAATCGAGGAATATCTTGGAGACACTTTGGCGCCCGAGCGTTCCGGGTTGCTCCGCGAGTTGATTCGGCTCGAAATCGAATATCGCATCCGCCGCGGCGAACAGCCGACCAGGGAAGAATACCGGTCCCGTTTCCCAAACGACGCCTCTGCGATTGCGAATTGGTATCCGTCCGAGGCGACGATCGCGAGTTCTTCCCCGGTTGAGGCGTCTGTGAGCTGGCCCGTCCTGCCGGGTTACGAAATTGTTGCAGAACTCGGCAGGGGCGCCTTTGCCGTCGTCTACCAGGCCTGGCACGTCCAGTTTCAGCGTTACGTGGCGCTCAAGATGATTCTCCCTGTCAATCACGCCCGGGAGGAACAAATCTCGCGATTCCTTGTCGAAGTGCGGGCGGTGGCGCGTCTACATCATGCCAATATCGTGCAGATCCATGAAATCGGCGAACACAACCATTTGCCTTACTTTTCGCTGGAGTATGTCGATGGCGGCACTCTCGCCATGAGGCTGGAGGGCTCGCCGCCGTCGGACATGGAAGCCGCCCGGCTCGTCGAATTGCTGGCACGAACCGTCCACTACGCCCATGGCCGCGGCATCGTGCATCGCGATCTTAAGCCGGCCAACATCCTGCTGACGAGCGACGGCGTCCCCAGGATCGCAGACTTTGGGCTGGCCAAGATGCTCCGCGAGGACAGCGCGATGACTCTCCCGGACACGATCCTGGGAACGCCCAGCTACATGGCCCCGGAGCAGGCGGCCGGCAAGGCCAAGGATATTGGAACGGCGGCAGACATCTACGCGCTGGGCGCGATCCTTTACGAATTGCTGACCGCTCGACCACCGTTTCGCGGTGAATCGGTTCAAGCGACTTTGCGATTGGTCGAAGACCAATCGCCCGAACCGCCGCACGTTCACAATCCGCGCGTCGATCGATCGTTAGAAGCCATCTGCCTGAAATGCCTGAGAAAAACGGCATCCGAGCGTTACCCCACGGCGGAAGCGTTGGCCGAAGATCTGGCAAGATTCCAGGTCGGTGAACCCGTGCAGGCCCACAGCGGCGCGGCGTTGCGCTTTCTTGCGCGGTCTTGCGCGAGACTGCGCTATTCCGAGGTCATGCGACTCTGGAGCGCCGTCTGGATGGGGTTCGCCGTCAATTCGATCTGTGTCTGCCTGACGCAGGGCTTGCTTATTTGGTACGATGTTCGAAGCTACGCCCCTTACTGCCTCGGCTGGATCGGCAAATTGCTAGGCGATTGGGCAGTGGCCTGGTTCCTCCGCGTCCGGAACGGACCACCACCAATTCCGGTCGAGCGGCAGCTCATACAAATATGGGTCTTCTCCTGGGCCAATTTTTTCCTGATCGCCTGGGTGTATTGGCGATCGGGAGGGGCCGTGGGCGGTTTCATTCCGATCATCAGCCTGCAAACGGGCCTGGGCTTCGGCGCCATGGGGGCGATACTCGGCGGATCCTTCTACGTCTCCGCGGCCCTGTGCGTGGTGATGGCCGTGTTGGACGCTGTTTGGCTTGGAGCGGGCCAGATCTTCGGGGCGCTCGTCGTCTCGCCTTATTTCCTCGGTCTGGGCTGGAAACATGCGCGACCCATTCCACGACGGTGATGCAATACGGGAGGTCAACCCATGCGCCATCGGCTGCTAAACTATGCGATCCCTGTCGGCGCAGTCGTGATCGGAATTCTCGGCGGCGTGCTGCCTCCGCCCTCCTTGCCTGTCCTTTGGGCGGTGGGGATCCTCGATGCGCTTCTTGCCGCCTGGTTTCTCGTCGCCATCTACGGGTGGGGCCGGGCAAGTCTCTACGCCGTCATCGCGGTCGCTTTCTCTTTCGGTGCGGAATATGCGCTCATCAGCGTCGGACTTCTGACCCATCTCACCGCACCGCAACTCGCGGGGGTGGCGGCGCTGAACCTGCTCCAGGATTTCTTCGCGGTCGCCTCCCCGTATCTCTTCGCCTGTGCCTTGCTGCCTTCCGGCGGCGTCCTGGCAAGGGCCTTCGGCGCGGCGGTCATCATGCTCGTGACAACTGTCGTGGCCGGCCCATTCGCGAGCACGCTTGGCTACTACACCTACAATCCGCCCTTCCTTGCTTGGGGGGAAAGTCTCGGTCCGGCGCGGATCCCGCCTGTGCCTTGGGCGGAGCCCCTGGGAATGTTCGTGCTGGCCTTTGTGACGACGATCGTGTTTGCGGCATGCGGTCCAGGGAAGCGCGAAAGACGGAGGCCCTCTCCAAAGTGGGCGGCCCTCTTGTATTTCAATGGGCAGGTGCTGCCTGGGTGGGCCTGGGCCGCCTACACGGCACGATGGGGGCTGTTCCTGCCCGGCTCTGTACTGCTCGCAGGGCTCGCCATTTTTGCGGTGCGAGCAGCCCGTGCTGCTGAGCCCTTGAATCAAACACCGATCCCGCCGGAGGCCAGGCCATGAGTACAGCAACGCTGCGAACCTATCAAGGCGCCGTCGCGATCATTACCGGCGGCGCATCAGGCATCGGGCGTGCATTGGGAGAGGAATTGGCAAGACGCGGAGCCGAAGTCGTGCTCGCCGATCGCCAGGTCGATCTGGCGGCCGAAGCGGCGGCCGGCATCCGGGCCCAGGGAGGCAAGGCGCAGGCGGCCGCGCTGGACGTCACGGATTTTGCTGCCGTGAACCGGCTGGTGCAGGAGACCGTGGCCGCCGGCGGACGGCTGGATTACCTCTTCAATAATGCCGGCATCGTCGTTACCGGCGAAGCCCATCATTACCAACTCCAGGACTGGAATCAGGTGATCAACGTCAATCTCTGCGGCGTGGCCAACGGCGTTCAGGCGGCCTACACGATCATGCGCCGGCAAGGCTTCGGCCACATCGTCAACACGGCCTCCATTGCCGGCCTGATTCCGCAGGGAGGCGTCCTGAGTTACAGTGCGTCCAAGCATGCCGTGGTGGGGCTTTCCACCTCGTTGCGTATCGAAGCCGGGCTTGTGGGCGTGCGCGTGAGCGTGCTTTGCCCTGGTGCGGTGGAGACCGCGATCGTCGGCGGTGGGAAGTACGGCAAGAACTTGCAACCTGTCCCGGAGAGAATCCAACGGCAGGTATGGGAAAATCTCCGTCCCATCGCCGCAGACGATTTCGCGAGGAAAGCTCTCGACGCCGTTGCGAAGAACAAGGCAATAATCGTGCTGCCCTGGCGATGGAGGGCCGTCTGGTGGCTTTACCGCGTCTGCCCGAGTCTTGTCGCGGCCCTCGTGCGCCGCCAGTTTGTAGCCAACAAGAAACTGCTCGAAGACAGTTCTTTCTCCCAAGGTTGAAGGCTTTTCAAGACGCACGCGGCCCTCGACCTTCACGACAGGCAGGTCACCGACGCGGGGGCGAAGAAGCTCCAGAAGGCCCTGCCACCTGGTAGCAGACGATCGTGTCGTTGCCGCGCAAATAGAGTCGGTGGCCAAAAATCGTCGGCTGTTGGGGCAGGCCCAACTTGATTCCGGTGTTTGCTATCCCTCTGAATGATACTTTGCCGAATAGCCGCCCAGCAAGCCACCCAGCAGCGAGCTGATAATCACCACGATTATCAACGGCCCAAACACGACGCTTGCGGCGATCGAGCAGATGCTTCCCGACACGGCCCCCTGGGCAAGACCCAGCCACGTCCTTGCGAAGATTCCTCCCACACCACCGCCAATCAGAACGACCACCGGAACGCCCCAGTGCGTGGAGGCGACAATCGAACAGAAAACGGCCACGAGAAGCGTCAAGACGCATAACGATCGCAGGCTGAATTGATACCACGGGAGCTCGGGTGCGGGCGCGGGCAAGATCATCGACCCTCACTTTCTGGATAACGGGATTTTCGGCCGCCGCCATGGGCGAATCTCATCAGTATAATTTCTCAGGTCAATTGCGATCATATAGTTGATCCCGGGTCAGCCGATCCCCGTGCGAATCGATTGGAAGCTCGTCGCAAAGTTCGTCCAGCGCGTCACATGCTGCCTCGGCTTGAGCTGCGGAATCATCGCATGGTTCGATCGTCAGGCGGACCTTTGTGCCAGGGGAGAAACCCATCTCCCGGTCGGGCCTCAATAGGCCGTTTTCAACTGTCGCAAAAATGACTTGACTCATGGCATCGGCCCCCGTTGGCGAATTCCGCGTCCTCAATAACCTATCATTCTATTTTATCTGTGCTCGCGGATCTTGCAAGCAGGCAATCAGGTCGTGTACGTGGAAGTTTCCAATCCCGTTTCCGGAACTTGCCCGCTCTGCGCTGGCTGCTTCTGCAGCAGGCAGACATAGTAGTGTTCGCGAAAGGGCTTCGCTTGCTCGGGGCGGCTGAGGTTGAATTTCAGGTCGGTCAGCAGCAGGGGCACGAACCCGGCGCGTTGGAACAGGGCCTTCCACATCGTGATTCCCAGAATGCTATAGTGGTTGGCGTTGTACTCGTGCTGCCGATCGTTGTCGGGCGCGGGCACTTCCACGTACAAGCGCCCGCCCTCCTTCAGCACGCGATGCTGCTCCAAGAGCGTGAAGTAGGGGAACGGACTGTGTTCCAGGGCGTGCCGGCACCAGATGAAATCGAGGCTGCCGTCGGCGAAGTCGAGGAAGCTGATGTCCATGGGGAGCACCTGCAGGCCGTGCCGCCCGCAGGCCTCGACGTCCTCCTTGCTCAAGGTGATGCCGGTGACGTTGGTGTAGCCCCGCGCCCGCATCGCACTCATGAACGCGCCGTAGCCGCACCCCGCGTCAAGGATCATCGCATCCTTGGGAAGCTGCAGAGGGTCGATGATCTTCGGCAGCAGGCCTTCGATCAGCCCGGTGTGGAAGTTGCCCTGCTCGGGTTCCGAATAGACCTGCGTTTCCACGAGTCTCAGGAACGATTCGAGTTTCTGCAGCCGGCTCATCATATTCGGGGCTTCATCCCTCATCCCTCATCCCTCATCCCTCATCCCTCATCCCTCATCCCTCATCCCTTATCCCTCATCCTTCATCCCTCATCCTTCATCCTTCATCCCGACACCAGCGCTTCCACATGGCGCGGTAAGCGGCCTGGATATTTCGGGCAAAACGGGGAGCGTCCATCAGGGGCGAGGCCTGCATCCGCCCCCGCAAGGTCGCGCGGAGCTTCGATAAACGCGGCAAGTCGCCCGCCAGCCGGACGGCGATCTCGACGAATTGCTCCGCTGACTCGGCAATCAATTCGGGCAGGGCCAAGTTTCTGAGCTGGCAGAGTCCTGCCCTCCCGACAACCGTCGGTCCTGGCAGCGTGACCACGGGCACGCCCATCCAAAAGGAGTCGAGGCTCGTCGTGTGTCCGTTGTAAGGGAAGGTGTCGAGCCCCAGGTCGATGCGGTGGTAGAGCTGCAAATAGGCAGGGCGAGGCTGCGGGCCGAAAAATGTGACGCGATCGGGCGTTACGCCTTCCGCTTGGAGAAAATTGAGGGCTTGCTGTCGGTGGGCGCCCTCGGCGGCCAGGATCGCCAGCCGCGAGCGGTCCACGGCCTTGAGGACCTGGGCCCAGAGCCTCAGCACGGGGGCGTTGATCTTGCAGAAGTTGTTGAGGCACCCCAACGTGACGTAGCCCTGTTCCAAGGCCGGCAGAGGATTGACGGCCGGCCGACTGGTGAGCGGATCGTAGCACCAGAAGGCGTCCGGAAGCCGAACGGACTCCTCCGAATAGCAGCGGTCGAAAAGATCCGGCGGATCGAGGCAGGGATCGGTGAGGCGATAGTCGATCATCGCCAGGCCGGTGGTGCCGGGATAGCCGGCAAAGGTAAGCTGCACCGGCGCCGGCTTGCGGGCAAAGGCCAGCAGGCGATTGTGAGGCATGTGGAGGGCAAGGTCGACGAGAATATCGATGTGGTCTTCGCGAATGCGCTGGGCAAGCTGCTCGTGGCTCAAGCCGCCGGTCGAGTGCCACGTCTCGGCAAGCGCCCGGAAACGATCGGTGATCTCATCATCGCGCCGCAAGTCGGCGTAGCAAAAGACCTCGAACTGCCGGCGGTCATGTTCCCGGAACAGCGGGAGGAGATTGCGGCCGACGACATGGTCGCAAAAGTGCGCCGAGACATAGCCGACGCGCAAGCGGCGGTCGGGAGAACGGTCGTTGGGATGCGGCTCGATAAACTTCGCCAAGGGCGCGGCGTGGCGCTGGTTCCAGCGACAATGCTCTTGGTAAAGGGCCTGGGCGTCGCAGCCGGGGGAGAAGATCTGCGTGTAGAGCAGACCGCTATGGGCCTCGGCATAGTCCGGCCGCAGTTCCAGCGCGGCGGAAGCAGGCCATCGCTTCGTCCAGATTCGCCTGGTCCTTCAAGGCACCGCCCAAGTTGTAGAGGGCCTCGGGAAAGTCGGGCTTGATCTCCAGCGCCCGGCGGTAACAGGCGACGGATTCTTCCAGCCTGCCCTGGTCCTTCAGCGTGCCGCCCAGGTTCTGGACCGCCTCGGCAAAGTCGGGCTTGAGTTCCAATCCGCGGCGGTAGCAGGCAATCGCTTCGTCCGGTTTCCGTTGGTCCTTCAGGGTATTGCCCAGGTTGTTGAGGGCCTGGGCAAAGTCGGGCCTCAGTTCCAGTGCCCGGCGCAGGCAGGCGGCCGCTTCGTCCATGTTGCCCTGCTCCCGCAGCAGGCTGCCCAAGCCGTTGTAGGCCTCGGCAAAATCGGGCTTGCGCTCGATCGCCCGGCGGTAGCAGGCGACCGCTTCGTCCAGCCGGCCCTGGTCCCTCAAGGCATTGCCCAGTTGGTTGCGGGCGGCGGCAAAGTCCGGATCGAGGTTCAGTGCCCGGCGGAAGCAGGCAACCGCCTCGTCGAGTTGGCCCTGCTCCTTGCAGAGAACGCCGAGGTTGAAGTGGGCCTTGGCATAGCCCGGCTGCACTTTCAGTGCGCGGCGGTAGCAGGCGAGCGCTTCGTCCACATGGCCCTGGGCCTTCAGCGCGCTGGCCAGGTTGTTGATCGCTACGGCGGAACCGGGCTTGAGCCGCAAGGCGCGGCGGAAGCAGCCCACCGATTCGTCGAGACGGCCTTGCTCCCGCAAGGCATTGCCCAAGTTGGCGAGGGCCTCCGGCCATTCCGGTTTGACGGCCACGGCGCGGCGGATAAACTCGGCCGCAAGGTGGTGGTTGCCCGCTTGTCCGCAAAGCAAACCCAGCAGGTGCAAGGCTTCCGCATGGTTCGGTTCAAGGGCGAGAATCTGCCGATAGAGTTGCTCGGCCGCTGGCAGCCGCCCGGCCCGATGCTCGCGGATCGCAATCGCCAATGCTTCGGAAATCGTCGCCATACGTCAGATTATACTGCTCGCGGGCGGAACGGATCGAAGCCCGACGCGCAAGCGAGGGATGGAACCGCTTACTTCGCTTGCGCTTCGGGCTTCGATGGCTGCGGCGAAAACGGCTCAATTATACTGTAAACGGTCTCAAATGAGACATTTCATACTAGCCCGAAGCGCAAGCGAGGTAACGGGTTAGCATCCTCGCTTGCGCTTCGGGCTGGTATCAGTTTCAACCGCCGAAGTATAAGGCCGCTCGCAGTATATACCTTTATCGCGCGCAAAACAACTCTTTTGGTGAATCTCAACCCCTGGACGCCCTCACCCTAGCCCTCTCCCGGAGGGAGAGGGGACCGCCGGACGCCCTCACCCTAGCCCTCTCCCGGAGGGAGAGGGGACCGCCGGACGCCCTCACCCTAGCCCTCTCCCGGAGGGAGAGGGGACCGCTGGACGCCCTCACCCTAGTGCCGCAAATCACATTTGTCAGCCCACCAAAACCAAAGTTTCACCAGATTCTCGGTGACTTACCCATTTTTCCTTCCAGGTCGCCGGGCGTTTCACCGGTGGCGGCTGTTACGGGGCGCCCAGTGTAGGTCCAGCGGAAGGGTTTAGCAAACGTGCGGTTGAAGTAGTCGACCGGGCTTCATGGGCTTCGTCTTTGCGTTCCGCTCTAATGCCTGGATGCCCGTCATCTCGTCCACGCTGACCGTGTGCGTATTGTACTGGAAGTACAATTCCGGGGCTTCGAGGTAGCACTGGCAGACGATCTGGACTTGCTGCTCAAAGAGCTTCGGGTCTTTCTCGGTGGTGTTCAGCCAATACTTGCTGCGATGCGGTTGCAGTTCGGCCCCGGCCAGATAACGATTGACCTGACTAACCGAGATGGAGGTGACGATGTTGCGGCGGACGAGTTCGTCGGCGAGTTCTCGTCCGGTCCACTCGTTAATGGGCCGTCCCGATTGGTCTGCCGGTTCACAGGCAATGGCCAGGACCTGCGTGACTTGTTCGGCCGTGAATTTGCCCGGCGACCCGCTCCGCGGCGCATCACTCAGGACATCTTCGATGGCGCGGCGAAGTGCGGCTTGCGATTCGCGACACTCGATGGCCACCAACGCGTCGAACGACTGCTTCCAACGTCGCCTCCACACACCGATCTGCTTTCGCCGCAAGCCGACGATGCCGCTGATCGCCCTATTGAACATGCCGCCAAATGCCAGTACGATCAAGTGCGCGCGCTGGACGAGCCGTTGGGCCGCGGTCGTCGAGTGGATCATCTCTTGCAAAATTGAATGTTGCCTCTCCGTAAGCACGATTTTGGCCGCCTTGCCAGACATATCCTTCCTCCTGTTTGAGACCGAGACGTAAGACATCGCGGTTATCAGACAGGAGGAAGGTCTTTTGATGCAATGGAAATGGGGTAAAATGCGTTATCTAGGAAGCAAGGAAATGCCGGAATCTGGGCGAAACAAGGTCTTCATGTACCATCAATTGTGATTTGCGGCACTAGCCCTCTCCCGGAGGGAGAGGGGACCGGCGGACGCCCTCACCCTCTCCCGGAGGGAGAGGGACCGGCGGAAGTTGCTTTCACAGGGGCCGATTGCGTAGACCTTTCCGAAGGCATAAAATATACGGAATCCGGGGTTCGGCCAAAGCTTGCCATGCCCCGCAGATCGGTTTGCGCCAGCCCTCAAATCCGGCCGAATCGATAGAAGAAGTGCCGTCGGCGGGCGCTGTCATGGGACCGCCTGGCAACCTACTCTCTTGAGGGGATTTTTCCCGTGGTGCATCTCGATTATCTGCCAGGAACATTTTTTGGTCCATCCACGCTGGTGGAGATGGTCCGGCATCGGGCCCGTACGCAGCCCCGGGACACCGCTTTCTCCTACCTCGTTGACGGCGAACAGGAACAGATCGATCTGACGTACGCGGAGCTCGACCGCCAGGCGCGGGCGATCGGGGCCTGGCTGATGTCGCGGGGTCTGGCGGGCGAAAGGGCCTTGCTGCTGTATCCGGCCGGGCTGGATTTCATCGCCGGGTTTTCGGGTGCTTGTACGCGGGCGTGGTCGCGGTGCCGGTCTATCCGCCCCGCCGCAACCGCTCGATGACGCGGATCCGGCCATCGCCGACGACGCCGAGGCCAAAGTCGCCCTCACGACCGACATCGTCCTCTCGCGGGTGCAAGACCTGATCGACGAGACGCCGCACATCGAGGCAACTCGCCTGGCTGGATACCTGCCACGTGCCGGCGGGAATGGAGCAGAAATGGGGGCTGCCCGGACATCCACGGCGAGACGCTGGCCTTCCTGCAATATACGTCCGGCTCGACGGGCACTCCCAAGGGCGTGATCCTGAACCACGCCAGCCTGGTCCACAACTCGGCGCTGATCGCGCATGCCTTCGAGCACACGCGGACGAGCCTGGGCGTGTTCTGGCTGCCGAGCTATCACGACATGGGGTTGATCGGCGGGATCCTGCAACCGATCTACGTCGGGCGGCCGAACGTGCTGATGTCGCCGATGACCTTCCTGCAGAAGCCGTTCCGCTGGCTTTCGGCGATCAGCCGCTTCCGCGCCACGACCAGCGGCGGTCCGAACTTCGCCTACGAGCATTGCATCGACAAGGTCACGCCCGAACAGCGGAAGCAACTCGACCTGAGCAGTTGGAAACTGGCCTTCAACGGGGCCGAGCCGGTGCGGGCGGAAACGCTGCGGCGGTTTGCCGAGACGTTCGCCCCGTGCGGTTTCCGGGCCGAGGCGTTCTATCCGTGCTTCGGGCTGGCCGAGGCGACGCTGATCGTTTCCGGCGGATACGTGGCCGAGCCGCCGATCATCCGCAGCTTTGACGCCGAGGCGCTGACGCAGGGCAGGGCCCGGGAAGTGGGCGGCGGCGGCCCGACGGCCCGCGACCTGGTGGGCTGCGGCGAGACTTTGCCGGACCAGAAGATCGTCATCGCCGATCCCAAGACCGAGACGCACCTGCCCGCCCGGCGAGATCGGCGAGATCTGGGTCAGCGGTCCCGAGCATGGCCCAGGGCTACTGGAAACGAGCCGACGTCACCGAGACCACGTTCCACGCCCACCTGCACGATACGCGGCGAAGGCCCGTTCCTTCGCACCGGCGACCTGGGATTCATGCTCGACGGCGAACTGTTCATAACCGGCCGGCTGAAGGACCTGATCATTCTCCGCGGCGTGAACTACTATCCGCAAGACATCGAATTGACCGTGTTGCGCTGCCATCCGCGGTTGCGGGCCGATTGCGGCGCGGCGTTTGCCATGGAGCAGGGCGGCCGAGAGCAACTGGTGCTGGTCTTCGAGGTCGAGCGGCACAAGCAGGGCGCAGTTCGGCGAAGTTTTCCAGGCCATCCGCCGCGCGGTGGCCGGCGAACACGATTTGACCGTCGATGCCATCGTGCTGATCCGTGCCGGCACGCGTGCCGAAAACCTCCAGCGGCAAAATCCAGCGGCACGCCTGCCGCCAGAGCTATCTCGACGGCACGCTCGACGTGGTGGGCCAATGGGAGCTTGGCAAGCCGAAGAGCCGCTCGGCGAGATCCGGGCCGAATCGACCGTGGAGGGGCCGCCACTCGCTGGAGTGGCCGCTTCCGACGGCACGTGCGGTCGAGGACATCACTACCGGCGATGCGTCGAGCAATCGCTTGTCCGGGCGCGGAAGCGCGGGCGGGAAGCCCGCGGCACGAAAGCGGCGACGGCGAGCCGGCCGTCAAGGGGCGGGAAGCGACGAACGGCCGCGCCCGGCTGCCAGGCCGGCGGGCAAGAAAATGGAAACGGCCCACATCGTCATCGAAGAGATCCGCCGCGTGGCCAAGGAGCGGGCCAAGGGCATGACGCTCGATTCGCCGATCGCCGAGTCGGGCATGGATTCTCTGGAGCGGATGGAGATCCTGGCCACGCTGGAGGAACGCTTCGGCGGCCGGTTTCCGCCAGAGATTCTGCCGGAGCTGGAAACCACCCGGCAGGTCATCGTCGCGGTCCAGAAATATCTCGGCGTCGAGCCTCGCGCCACGGCCGGCCTGCCCGACGGCGGAGATCCCGCCCGAAACCTACCGCTTCGATCAGTTCCCCGAGTACCGGCAGTTGCGGGAGCGGTTCGAGATGCTGGAGCATCTCGGGCTGGGAAACCCGTACTTCGGCGTGCAGGAGGGCATCACCAACGATCGGACGGTGATCGGCGGCCGGGAACTGATCAACTTCGCCAGCTACAACTACGTGGGCACGTCCGGCGATCCGCTCGTCTCGGCGGCGGCCAAGGCGGCCATCGACCGCTATGGCACGAGCGTCTCGGCCAGCCGGCTGGCCTCGGGCGAGAAGGTCATTCATGGCGAGCTGGAAAGGGCCATCGCCCGTTTCCTGGGCACGGAGGCCGCTGTGACCTTCGTGGGCGGCCACGCCACGAACGAATCGGTCATCGGCCACCTGGTCGGTCCCGGCGATCTGGTGCTTCAGGACGCGCTGGCCCACAATAGCATCGTCGAGGGGGCCATCCTCTCCGGCGCCGGCGGCGGCCGTTCACCCATAACGATTGGCAGGCCGCCGATCGGCTCCTGGCACAGTTCCGCCATGAGTACCGGCGCGTCTTGCTGGTGATCGAGGGCGTCTACAGCATGGACGGCGATTTTCCCGACCTGCCCCGTTTCATCGAAGTCAAGAAGCGGCACAAGGCCCTGCTGATGATCGACGAGGCGCACTCGATTGGCGTCTTGGGGCACCACGGCCGAGGGATTGGCGAGCATTTCGACGTCAATCGCAGCGACGTCGATTTGTGGATGGGGACGATGAGCAAGGCCCTGGGAAGCTGCGGCGGCTATATCGCCGGCAGCGCGGCCCTGGTCGAGTACCTGAAATACACAGCGCCCGGGTTCGTTTTCAGCGTGGGCCTGCCCCCTTCGGGGGCTGCCGCGGCCCTGGCATCGATCCGGATCATGGAGACCCAACCCGAACGGGTGGCACGGCTTCGCGAGAACTCGCGGCTTTTCCTCACGTTGGCCAAGCAGCATGGCATGAACACCGGCAACAGCCAGAATACGGGGGTGGTGCCGGTGATTGTGGGTAACTCGGTTGCCTCCCTGCGATTATCGCGGGCGATGTTCGCTCGCGGAGTGAACGTTCAGCCCATCGTCCACCCGGCGGTCGAGGAAAGCGCAGCCCGGCTGCGATTCTTTATTACCTCGCTTCACACGGGCGAGCAGATCCGTTACACTATAAAGGTGTTGGCGGAGGAGCTTGAGAAGATGCAGCTCCATCCTACGGTTCCCGGCGACGACGAACCGCGGAATAGCAAATCGCTGTCGTCAAGCAGCCCTGTTACGAGGTGACATATTGCTTACCGAAAATGAAATCCAGCGGACGTGGAGAGCCCTTTTTCGCGATCAACAGATCAACGAAGAGACATTTACCAGGGCCGAGGCCCTCTTGGAAGAGCTCCGGCCGGAGAGTCCTTTGCGGCATCGGCTGGACGGAGAGCTGAGCGAGCTGCGGAAGATACGGAGCAAGAAGCTGGCTCCGCAGCGGCAAGCTCCGCAGAAGCAGGCGGCCCGCGGCAAGTGACAAGAAAACGATCGGGGCAGCAGGCTGGAAGTCCGCTGCCCCAACGTCCGTCACGACCTGGAGAACGTCGTTTCGAGGTCTCTTAGAAACAGATGTCGACGCTGAGGGTCAGGCCTTGGATGTAGACCTGCTGCATGTTCCCATCCAGGTTCCGCGTGATCCCCATGTTGGGCAGCGTGTAGTCGACCAGGTCGGCGGCCCGTGCCACGTTGTTCACGAACATGCCGGTGTAACCTGCCTTGACCCCGATGATGTTGGTGAGTTGCATGTGGGCTTCGACCCGCAGCTCGACGATCGGCGAGAACTCGATCCAGTGCGTGGAACTGACGAAGGTGTCAGCGCCCATCAGCGTGGGCTGCGGAGCGGCGTTTTCGCCGGACACCAAGTAGGCCGCCAGGAGCCCGTTTTGGTAGGCCGCCTGGGCGTTGAGGCCCGCGGTGAAGCGGCCATCGACCGAGATGCCGCAGCGGCCGAAGGGCTGGTAATATCGCAGGCCGATCTCCGGGCCGCCGATCTCGTTGTGCGTGGTCGTGTCCCAGAAGCTGTCCGTGAGGTTGCCGCCGTTGGTGTCGACCCAGAACTGGTCCTTCAGTTCGAGATAGCGACCGCCGAGCATGAGCCGCAATTCACCGCCCAGCGGAAGCTCCGACGGGCGGTAGACGTACAGGGCCTCCGCGCCCTCCACGCGGGACTTGTTCTGCATGTGGAGGCGGGCGAAAGTCACCGGCGTCTCGCCGATGATCGCCGGCACGGCGCCGACGGCAGGCGCCAAAACCGTGTCCAAGTAGTGCGAGCCCTCCGGACCGAACGCCGGGTCGTTGAAGTTCACGGAGGCATTGGCGTACGTGACGTCGTACGTCTGGCTCAACGTCTCCAACGACGAGAACATGAATCCGTGGTGCCCTTCGATGTAGCCCAGCTCCATCCGGTCACCCCAGTTCCAAATCGACGGGGAACTGGTGTCGACCGAGTTCGTCTGGACGTAGGCGTCGTTCAAGGCCGGTCCGACGAAGACCGTGGGCGTCAGGTTCGGGTCGCCAACCGAGGTCTTGGCGGGCGGCGAAATGTGCCAGTACAAGCCGTCGAAGGCGAAGAAGAAACCATTTTTCTGCTCGGCCCAATTGTCGTAGGGCCGAATATCGGCCGGTTCAAAGAGGGCCAGGCCCGCGAGCTCATGGTCCTGAGCGTAGGCCGACATGCCGGCGGAAACCACCAACAACAAGGCCGCAAGTCCTAAGCTGATCCGATTGGACAACATCACAATTACTCCCGTGACGGATTGGAGTATGACCCAGGTTTCGCTCCCACGGAGCAACCGGGCACCGTATGTGACGATTATATCGGATGTAACGACGATACCAGTTGAGTAAGAAAGTTAAACCTTACGCAAAATCCGGGTTGTAACGGCGATAAGACAGGATAAATAGGACGTTTGAAGCGGATTGGAAAGCAAGAAGCGCAGTCATTCTTGACTGCCCTGGTGAGATGCTTATAGCCTAATTGAAGGGTCCACGGAGCCAACGGGCTCTTACGCAGCAGGCCGCAGGAAATAATCTACCCATCGGCCCCGTAGTGTAAGACGGATTGCCAATCCGTCCTACGGGTGGTTTATTTGCTGCGGCCTGCCTTATAAGAGTTGCAAGACTACGTCGACGGCCGCTGGCTGGAGGGCGGTCAAGCGGGAAGGCGTGGCCGCGACCCCTGTGGAGTTCGACAAATTCTTCACCGGTACGGCGGCCAAGGTCGAGGCCTGAACCGGGGCTGCCGCGGGAGCAGAGGGCGTGGAGGTCGTCGTTGTCGTCGTGATTATCGTCGTCGCAAGCGCTGGGGTCGCCGAGCTGGTGGCGGCGGGCGCCGGCCCGACCAATATCTTAGGCTTTGGCAGGGGTACGCTTGCCACGCTGTTGACCTTCAGCGCGGCGGCGGTTGTGGTCGCGGTGCTCCCCGCAGCATTGGTGAAGACGGCCTGGTACTGGTTGCCCGACTCTGCGGCGACCGCCGTGAAGGAGTACGTCGTCGAGGTCGCACCGGGAATATTGACGAACGAGGCGCCCGTGCCGGCTTTCACCTGCCACTGCACGCTGGCGCGGGCGAACCCGTCGCGGCGGCCGTGAAACTGGCCGTCGTGCCGGCGAAGACCGTCTCGCTGGCCGGATTGGTGGTCACGGTCAAGGGGCTGACGGGCGTGGAACTGACCGTCAGCGTGGCCGGGTTGGCGTAGGCCGTGCCCAGGCTGTTGGTGAAGGCGGCACGGTACAAATTACCCGACTCGCCGGCGATCGCCTGGAATGTGTACGCGGCCGAGGTCGCGCCGGGGATATTCGTATATGTCGATCCTTGGTTGGTGCTCACCTGCCACTGCACGGTTGCCGCGGGGATGGCCGCAACGGTGGCCGAAAGCGTGACGGACTGGCCGGCCGCGACCGACTGGCTGACGGGGTTGGTCAAAACGACCGGGAAGATGTTGCAGGTCAGCGTGGCCGGATTCGTGTAGGTCGTGCCTGCCGCGTTGGAAAAGGCGGCACGGTACAGGTTGCCCGTCTGGTTGGCGAGCGTCGAGAACGTGTAAGTGGCCGAGGTCGCACCCGAGATGTTCGAGTAGCTGCTGCCGTTGTTGGTACTCACCTGCCACTGCACGGTTGCCGCGGACGTGCTCGTGGCGGCCGTGAAAGTGACCGGCTGACCGGCGGGGACCGCCTGGTTGACCGGGTTGAGCGTAACGACCGGCGTGGCGTTGACCGTCAGCGCGGCCGGGTTGGTATAAGCGATCCCCAGACTGTTGGTAAAGAGGGCAGCGTACATGTTGCCCGACTCTGCCGCGGTCGCCGTGAACGTGTAGGTCGTGGATGTCGCGCCGGGGATACTTGTATACGGGGTTGACGGGGTTGCGTTGGAGGCTTTCACCATCCACTGCACGGTTGGCGTGGGCGAACCGATGGCGGCGGCTGTCAAGGTGACCGACTGGCCGGCATTGACGGCCTGGCTGACGGGGTTGAGCGTCACCTGCGGCACGGGGTTGACCGTCAGCGTGGCGGGGCTGGTGTCCGCCGTGCCGCCGGCGCTGTTGGTGAAGACGGCCCGGTACATATCGCCCGTCTGCACGGCCATCGTAATGAAGCTGTAGGTGGTCGAGGTCGCGCCGGAGATATTGGAATACGTGCCGCCGCCGTTGGTGCTCACCTGCCACTGCACGCTCGGCGTGGAAGTGCTCGTGGCCGCGGCCGTGAAGCTGACCGTCAGACCAGCGTTGATCGTCTGGCTGGCGGGGTTGGTTGTCACCTGCGGCACGGGGTTGACCGTCAGCGTGGCCGGGTTCGAGTAGGCCGTGCCCAAGCTGTTGGTAAAGGCCGCACGGTACTCGTCGCCCGACTCGTTGGCCGCCGCTGCGAAGCTGTAAGACGTGGCAATTGCTCCCGAAATGTTGCTGTACGTGCCGCCGTCGTTCGTGCTCACCTGCCACTGCACGGCCGCCGTGGGGATGGCCGCGACGGCAGCCGTCAAAGTGACCGACTGGCCGACGTTGACCGTCTGGCTGGCGGGATTGGACGTCACGACGGGGAAGATATTGCAGGTCAGCGTGCCCGGGTTCGAGTCGGTCGTGCCCGCGCTGTTGGTGAAGACGGCGCGGTATAGGTTGCCCGTCTGGTCGGCG
Organism: uncultured Planctomycetia bacterium; assembly: GCA_963824275.1. Taxonomy (GTDB): domain Bacteria; phylum Planctomycetota; class Planctomycetia; order Pirellulales; family Thermoguttaceae; genus JANXQG01. The sequence goes on from CAWGOT010000001.1 coordinate 670,642, forward strand.
AGCGTCGAGAACGTGTAGGTGGCCGAGGTCGCGCCGAGGATATTCGTGTAGGTGCTGCCGTTATTGCTGCTCACCTGCCACTGCACGGTAGGCGTGGGAGTGCCCTTGGCGGCGGCCGTGAAGGTCACCGGCTGGCCGGCGGGGACCGTCTCGTTGCTGGGGTTGGTCGTCACGTTGGGTGCATTGGAGAGGGACTTGGTCGTGCCGACCGGGGCCGTATCGACGAGCGTGGCCGTGGCCGTGGCCTTGGCAATCGTGGCGTTGCTGGGACTCGCCAGGTTCACCGAGAAAACCTCGCTGGCCAGGCCGGCGGCGTTCATACCGGCGACGTTGACCGTGATGGTCTGGCTGGTCTGCCCCGGCGGGAAGCCGACGGTGCCAGTGATCGGCGCAAAGTTCGTGTCGGCCTTGGCGGTGCCGGCGACCGTAGAGTAGGTGACCGTGACCGGGTTGGTCGTGGCCTGCGAGAGCGTTAACGTAAACGTGGCCTTGGTGGCCGCGGCGCCCACCTGCACGCTCGGGCCGGCAATCGAAATCGTGGGCGTCACCGGGTCGGCGGCCAGGGCCGGCGGATCGACGTTGCGGAGGTAAATCGCCGTCGTGCCGGCGGCCTCCGTGTCCGGCCCCACCCAGAGGATGATCGCGTCGTCGTTGGGGTGTTGCGGCTGACCGCGGGCGCAAGCTGGTTGCCCAGCGTCGTGGCGTTAATGCGGAATTCCCCCGGCTCTTCCGCCAGCGGCGTGCCGTCGGCATTGTACATCCGGGCGTAAACGCCATAGTCGAGGACCCCGGGGTTGCCGACCTCGGCATTGTCCTGGCCGTAGGCCGCCCAGACAATGGTGAAGTTGCCCGCGGGGTCGACGGCCACCGCCGGCATCACCTTCCAGTAAGAACCCAAGGTCTGGTTGACCAGGAACTCGGGGGCAAGCGGCACGTCGCCGGGCGCGAATTGCTGGGCGTAGATGTCGTAGGCGTTGGTCGTGCTGGTGAAATCGGCCCAGGTCGCCACGAAGCCGCCGGCCGTGTTCATGCCGACCGCGCGGTCCGGTGTCTTTCAGATCGGTGGCCGTCTGCCCCGTGAAACTGCTGCGGCTGTTCGGCGTGTTGTTCAACAGCGCCGCGCCGGTGCTCTGGCCGTTGGCATAGAAATAGTCGCCGTACAGGCCCCACTGTTCGCTTTGGTCGTCGCCTTCCCAAACCACCACGAAGTCGTCCTTGGCGTCCATCGACACGTTCGGCAGCACGTTGGCGTATTGCGACGAAGGACTGACCTGGAACTCGAACCCGTCCGGTTGGAAGGCATTGTCGATGGGCACGCCCTCGGAGGTGTATTCCCGGCCGAAGATGGCCGTGTTTTCGGGGTTCGTATTGGGCAGCGCGACGGGGGTGCTGGCCCACGTTACGATGAAGGTGCCGTCGGGCGCCATGGCGACGCTGGGATCATTCTGGACGCCCGGGATCTGCGTGACGATCCCGTCGTTCGACGCGGGCGGCTGGTACAGGTCGACCTGGAACTGGCCGGTGAGGGCCTGGCCCTTGGCGTTATATTGCCGCCCGAAGATGTCCGAAGGATCGGTCTGGGCGTTGGAGTTCGGCCCGAAGCCCGACCAGACGACGACGAAGTCGCCCGCGGCGTCCATCGCTACCGACGGCTGGCCCCAGGTGGTCGAGGCCGTGACATTGATGGTAAATTCCTGCCCGATCTCCGTTCCGGCCGCCGTATAAAGCTGGCCCACGATATTGGTTAAGCCGCCGATGTCGCTGGTCCAGACGGTCACGTAATTTCCATTGGCGGCCGTGCCTGCGGAATCGTTGGCGGTGGCGACCGTGGGATCGGTCTGCAGCCCGCCGCGAATCTGGTTGATGGGCGTATCGACCGTCGTCAGGCCCGGCGCGGCGGGAGTCGTTCCCACCGTGGTACTGATCGTGACCGAGGCGATAAAATTCGACCCGTTCGGGTTGTAGCCGGTCAGGTTCAGCGGCTCGCCATAAAGGTTGCGCAGGCCCGGCTGCCCGACGCTCGTGGCCGAGGCCGGCACGGCGTTGAGGACTTTCAAGGTATACGTGCCGTTGGGCAAGGGATGGAGGCCGGCAACCCCAGGCTCGCTGTCGAGCGTGAGAACGACCTCCCACCGGTTGTCGGGCGTGGTGTCGGTCAGGCCGTCGGTCCCGGCCACCTGGGCAACGTCGCTCAGGCCGTAACTGATGTTGGAGATGACCCCGTCGAGCTGGTTGCCGCTGGCGTTGTAGATCTGGTAGTTGGACGGGTTATAGACGCTGTCCGGGTCGACCAGAGGGCTATCGGCGAGCATCGGCTGGTCGAAGGTCAAGACGAAGTACTGGGCAACGACGCCGGTTGCCGTTGCGGTCTGCCCCGGCGCGGCTTGCCCGTCCACGTCGGGCATCAGATCGACGCCGTTGCCGTCGGTCCAGCCCACGATCCGCGGACCGGCAATGTCCGTCGATTCCGACAGCCGCTCGAAGTAGATGTTCTGATCGGTGTCGTTTCCGTTGGCGTCCAGGGGGATTTCGTAGCCGGCCCCCCGCTCAGCAACGGTTGATTGGTGTAGCTGACAACCATATTGCCGGACGACGAGATGGCGGCCGAGGCGTTATATTGCTCCGGCCCCTGAATGCCTTCGTAATCACCCTCTACGACCTCGGTGACATCGGGGGAGGCGACCAGCGTGGGGGTTTCCTCGCCGTTCGCCCCCGGCTTGTTGGTCCAATACTGGGCCTGGTCGGCCGTGACGCCAATTTCGATCGGCACGTCGTGGGCCTGGCCTTGGAAGGTCAGTTCGTACACTGTATAGCCGTGGTTCGGCGGGGTAAGATAAGCGGGCGAAGTATACGGGTACTCTTCGGCTTCGTCGTAGCCCTCGATTCCCGTGGCTGCCACGCCCTCTCCCCCTCCGGCACTCCTCCCGCGCCTCCCGCGGCGGTCACTGCCGGTTCATAAGTGAACTCGTCGAGGATTTCCGCCGGGAGCGCGAAATTGGTGACCGTGGGAACGGCCAGTTCGTTGTAGGTGGTGCCGTCGTCGCGGGTGTCGATCTCCTCCTGGCCCAGCTCTCGCACGTTGACCGCACCGCTCTCGGGAATTACTCCAGGCCAGATTTCGCCGAGCACGTTGTCGATGGCGTCGGCGATATTGAGCTCCGTCGCCGCGGCGTCGAAGGCCCCGAATTCCCCCGTCCCGGGTTCCGTAATCGGGCGCCGTGTCGACGACCTGGGTTTCCACGTCGGCGTAGGGCGCGGCGTCATCCTCAGGCTCGATTTGGAGCGTGAAAGTCCCCTGCTCAACGTCGTTGGGGACGACGATGTAATACCGCTGGTCCTGGCCGGCCCGCTGGGTGCTGATGAGATCGTCCGAATAGGTGGCCGAGTGATTGAATTGTGCTGCCGCGTCCCAGAAGGAACCCATGATGCCGTCGGAATCGCCGCGCAAGAGCCCTGCCACGTCGTTCAAAATGGCCCGCAGGCGGCCGAGTTGTTCCGGGGTGGCGGCCGGGATCGTGCTGCCCACCAGGGGGTATTCCGCGTTGAAGATGACCTGGTCGATGGCCGTGTCGACGTTGAAGTTGTCCCCGTCGTAAAGGATCTCGTCGGAAGCGTCGCCGGGGAGCGTATCGCCGGGCTCCGTCACCCCGTCCACCGTGTTGGCGTACGGATCGAAATAGGGCAAGAGGTCCGCGTTCATCGCGTTGACCAGGTTGGCCTGGGTGAAGGTGACCGTGGAGGGCAGAGTGGCAGCCGCAACGTACTGGATGACCGGCTCGGTGCCCAGGAAGGTCACGGTGAACTGGGTCTGGGTGGCGGTCTCCGTGGCACTTACGCTCACGCCGTCGAACCCGGCAGCCTCCAGAGCGGCTTGAATGTTGTCGGTCGTGGCCACCAATTGGGTGCTGTCAAAAGCGATCGGCCCCGTCACGATCTCGTCCACTCCCGATCCCACTTGCAAATAAAAAGTGCCCGCGACGGGCGTGTTGCCCGAGACGTTGAAGGTCAGCGTCTGGACCGCCGACGCCGTAGCAACCGAATTGGTGACTGTGACCGAGGAGGGCAGAGGGGTGATCGACGTGGCCGGCGCGATTTCGATCGGCAGTTGCTCGGCGCCGGGGCCGAACGTGACGTCGAACTCGTCGACGGTCGCGCTCGCGGTCGCGATCGACGCCACGGTCAGCCCGGTGAAGCCGGCGTCGACCAGCGCGGCCTGAATGTTGGTCGCCGTGACGGCCGGAGTCGCGCCGAAACTGATCGGCCCGGTCGTGACCGTTCCCACCTCGAGCTCGAAGGCGCCGCTGGGAGCGGCCATCGTGGAAGACGTGAAGGTCAGTTCCTGCTGTTGCAGGGCAAAGTAGGAGTCAAAGAACGAGGCGGGAATGTCAATATCGTCGGAAACGTCCGGCCCGTTGCCCTCGTAGGTGCCGACGATATCCCCGTTGATGTCCATCGTCACGTCGGCCGCACTCTGGTAGAACGGCCAGACGGTCTGCGAGGCCGTGTTGGTGGTGGCGCTATTCACGCGGAACGGGGTGCGGATGACCGTCGGGGCGGCCAGCGCCGCGCCGGTGGCATAGGTCTCGAGCTGGTACTCCGTGGCGTAAACGCCTTCGCTGACCGCACCGCCGATGTCCTCGTCCTGATCCGCCTCCCAGGAGATGATGAAGTTGTTCTGCCCGTCCATGGCGACCGTTGAGTAGCCGCCGCCGGCGACGTCCAGTTCGTTCCACAGCGGGGCCTCCTGGGGGCTGAAGGCGCGGGCGTAAATCGTAGCGATGGCGGTCTGGTTGATGAGGTACGAGGGATTGTTGGTATCGGACCACGTGACGACCACGTCGTCGTTGGCCCCCATGGCAACGGCTGGGTTGAACTCGATGTTTGTCGTCTCGTTATTGACCTCGACCTCGTTGCCGACCAGGTCCCCATTCTTGTCGAATCGCTGCATCGTGATGTTGTTGAAGTAACTCACGTCCGGCCCCTGGTTGGCCCAGACCACGACGAAGTTCCCGTAGGGATCCATGGCCACGGCGGGAGTGTACTGCGGGTTCGTGTAGTTGGCGCCGGCCTGGATCGTGTACGGGTCCTCGACATCGAACGGTTCCTCCACCGGATTGGGGTTGGGCAGGAGCCGCACGCCCGTGAACGACTGCGCCGCGTACAAGGCCGGGTTTGCGGTTTCCTCAGCGGGCGTAACCAGGTCGCTGGTTACCGCGCCCGCGACGGCCGTGTCCGAGAAGGAACTGGTGACCCCCACCGGCGCATACATCCGGAGGTAGATGTTCGTCATGGCCTTCGGCGCGATCTCCGGCGAGACCCCTCCGGCCCAGGCGATCACGAATTCACCCGCACTGTCCATGGCCACCGACGGATCGCTGCTGCTCAACGGTTGCTGATTCGCGGTGAAGATGCTCGTTACCTGCTGCGGATTGACCTGGAACTCGTTTCCGCTCTGCTTCAGGATCTGGACCTGGGCCTCGGTCGAGCCCGTCGGCACGTCGGCGGTCCCGGCGGTCCCGGCCGTGTTGTAGGTCGTGGCGCCGATCCCCACGCCGCTGCCGTCGACACAATTCGTGATGACCAGCACGCCGGCCACCGTGGCCCCGGAAACGCCCGTGAACGTGATGTCGAACTCGGTGTAACTCAACGCGCCGTCCGGGAGCACCACCGGCTGGACCGTAACCGTGGGATCCCATCCCGTGGCGGGCTTGGTCACGCCATTGGTTCCCACGTTGGTGAAGACTGGGGCCGTATACGGGGCCTCCCCGTCGTCCGCCACGTTGATCCGGTTCGGCGTGGGGAAGCTCTCCGGCGCGACACCCGTCGAGTACTCGTCCACCTGCTGCTCGAAGCTGCCCTCGATGGCCTCGGCCGTCAGTTCGGGGTTGGTCTGCGAGACGGGAATATTGTTGACCGTGAAGGGCATGTCGAGGGTCGTGACCTGCACCGCCGGCAAGTAGCCCGTGAGCGTAAAAGCGGCACCCGACGCGTTCGTGAAGGTGACCGGCATGGCGGCCGCCGGGACGAGCTGGATGGGCTGTTCCGCTGCCCCGGCGCCGAACTTCACCGTGAAGCTGAATTCGGTGGGGATTACCTGCGGCAAGACCGGCGCCACCGTCACCCCCCGGTAGCCGTCGGCCACCAGCGCGGTCTGAATGTTGGTCGCCGTGAGTGCCACATTGGCGCTGTTGAAATTGATCTCGCCCGTCGCGACGCCTGTCGTTCCCACTTGCAACTGGAACTGGCCGGTGAAGGGGACGCCGTTGGTGGCGTCAAAGGTCAAAGTCTGGGTGGCGCTGGGCAGGACCGCGGACGTATTGGTAAAAAGGGCCGGGAATGTGTTGACGACCGGAAGATATTGCACGGACGGCTCGGCCGCGCCGAACGCGATGTCGAAGGTGTAGCCCGTCGCGCCGACCGTCGGAATGTAGGACACGGTGGCCGTGGTAAAGCCGGCGTCCACCAGCGCGGTTTCCATGTTGGCGGCCGTAGTCGCCAGGGTTACGTCACTGGTGCTGTCAAAGGCGATCGGCTGCGTCACGATCGTTCCCACCTGCAACTCGAAGTTGCCGGTGACGGGAGTCTCGCCCGTGGGCGTGAAGGTCACTTCCTGCGAGGTGGAACTGACCAGCGTGGTGGCCGCGGGACTGAGGTACTGCAGCAGCGCCGACTGGTTCAGCCCCTCAGTGGCAGGGCCGAAGTCGACGACGAACGTCTGCGGATTGATGGCATTGACCGTGGCATGCGTCGCATCGCTTCCGGCAAAGCCCGTGGCGGGATTGGCAGCCACCGGGGTAAAGCTGTTCAACCAGGTCTGGATCTGCAAGGCGGCCGCCGTGGGATCGGTCTCGTCATAATTCACGACCAGCGTCTCGTTGGGATCGACCATGCCGTTGCCGTTTGCGTCATACCAGAGGGTGAAGGTCCCGGCAACCGCTGCGTTGTCATCTACATTCAGGTCTCCCGCGGGCGCCGTGCCGGCCGTGACCGAAATCTGATCGATCGTCTCGTCGTTGTACGTCATCGAGAAGGTCGGCTGTCCGGTGCCGATGTTCGTGGCGATGCCGTTGGAGAGGTACTGGTTGTTGTTGTTATACGTGCCCGGGCCAGGCAAGCTGACCTGCTCGACCGTGTCGGTGAAGTAGCGGGCGTAGACGTTGCTGACCTGGTACGCCGTGCCGTTGCTGCCGGTCACCGTACTGTCGCGGGTCCAGGCGACGACGAAGTCGCCGGCGTTGTCCGAGGCCACGGATTGCGCGGTCGAGGTGGTTTCGGTGGTGCCGAAGGTCTGGTTGACGATCACCGCCGAGAGATCGGCGGGAGTGACGCTCAGCAGGCAACGGGTTTCCAGGGCATCAATTCGAAGCAGGCGACAATCGTGCTGGTCGAAACCGCGCTTGCGGGGCCGCGCCCGCCGCCGGGAAAAAAGGCGATCCCACATTCCCTGGCCGTTGACGGATTGACGACTTTTGCCCTCTCGTGACGCGCCGGCGAAACGAAACCAAGACATCATTGCCTCCCTCGATCAGCAAAGCCGAACCGCGCGCTCCCTTGCCGAGGCGCGCACGAAGTCCACTTTGGCGCTATATATACAACATGTTACTGAATCGATCATTCCTGTCAATACTCTTCAACCGGAAGCAACTCCACTGGATGATCGGCTCATATTACCTACTTTGCCCAGTCGCGCAACTATGTCTGGCCCATGCGCACTGTTCCCAATACTGCGATAATGCGCTGGAACGCCGAAAAAGTCAAGGAAGTTCCATGATTCTTGGCATGTCTAAAATTTTAACGTCTCAGGTTTTCACCCCTGCGGACTTTGTAGCGTGGGTCGAAGCCCGAAGCGCCAGCGAGGAATACACCTCGCTGGCGCTTTGGGCTTCAATCACAGCAATCACGCTTTGCCCATTCGTGGTATAATCTATCATCCTCGTCCCGCCACAACCTGCTCCTATAGGGGTATTCGAACATGGTTCCCGGAAACTATCTGCGGCGTCTTGCAGTGCTTCTCTCCTTGCTCGGCCTGTCCTTTATTGTGGCCCTAACTTCAGCGGCAGAAAAACCGATCCCAAAGGCACCAGGAAAAGCACTGGCAGCCGGTGCCGACAAGGATGCCAAGAGCAAGTACCTACGGGTGGTTCATGACTCCCAAGATCGGGCGATCAGGCTGGAAACGGCGATCGTGAGTTTTGTCCCCGCCAAGACCGAGGCAGCCACTCCCCAGGTCGATCTGGTCGCCGCCGTTCACATCGCGGACAAGAAATACTACCAGGAGCTGAACAAGCGTTTCGAGGGCTACGATTCCGTCCTTTACGGGCTGGTTGCCCCCGAAGGGACGAGGATTCCCAAGGGCGGCCGCAAGGAAGCGGGGGGCGGCAACCTGCTTTCCGCCGTGCAACTGGCGATGAAGGACCTGCTGGGACTCGAGTTCCAACTCGACCAGGTCGACTACACGCGAAAGAACCTGGTTCATGCCGATCTCTCTCCGGATCAATTTCTCCAGTCGATGAAGGACCGCAAGGAAGGCTGCGGGCGACATCTTCGCCCGCCTGCTCGCTTATGCCCTGGTCAAGCAGGCCCAGGGGAGCGACGGCAGCGACGCGCAGTTGCTCATGGCCCTCTTCGACAAGAACCGTTCGATGGCGTTGAAGCGGGTCATGGCCGACCAGTTCCAGGAAATGGAAGGGATGACGGCAGTTCTCGACGGCCCAACGGGGTCGACGCTGATCGGCCAGCGGAACGAACGGGCGCTGGAGGTTTTGAAGAAGGAGATTGCCGACGGCAAGAAGAAGATTGCCGTTTTCTACGGCGCCGGGCACATGGCTGACATGGAGAAACGTCTCCGCGCCGATTTTGCCATGAAGCCCAAAGAAACGCAGTGGCTGCAGGCCTGGGACATGAAGTAGATAAGGGCAAGTTTGGCTGGAACGCCTGACGTGCTCGGCATTCGGGCAAGTGGCCGATTAAAAATATTTTTTCGGAATCGGCTTGTCCTTGAGCCGTAAGGCATTTGCCGGAAATGACTTAAGATCTTCAATGAATCGCGGCAATCGAAAAACCGAAGATTTTTCCAGCTAAAATCGCCGGAATAGACGTGGCTGGAGGGATTAAGTAGCAGGCAGACCACCCTCGGCCTGCCGCCTCCCTGGTTAGAAGAGCCACACTCTTGGCGACATCCGAATCAAAGTCTTGCAATTGCAATGAGGGCGAGTTCGTCCGACTTTACACGGCGAATTCTCGGCGCATCTATGCGTATATTCTGACCTTGTTGCCCAACCGGGCCGACGCCGAGGACGTTTTTCAGGACGTCGGCACGCTGCTGTGGGAGAAGTTCGACGAATTTACGCCCGGTTCGCAGTTCGGGGCCTGGGCCTGCCGCATTGCCTATTTCAAAGCGCTCCGGTACCGAACGAAGAAAGCCCGTCAAGTCGCGCTTTTCAGTGAAGTCGCCATGGAGACCATCCAGGCCGAGATGGAGGCGATGCACGATTCCCTTGATGCGGAGTACCTGGCGTTGGCCGATTGCTTTGCGGCTCTGCCGGAGCCTGACCGCCAATTGATCTCGCAGCGCTACGGTCCAAGCGGCTCGCCGCGGGAAATCGCCGCCCTGTCGGGGCGCCCGATCGAGCAGATCTACCGGGCCCTGGAACGCATTCGCAAGGTCCTGCTGGGCTGTGTGACACGGAAACTAGCGGAAAGAGGTGTGTCATGACGCTTTCTCAACGACAAGTTTTCGAGCTTTGCAAGCAATTCGCCGCCCTGCACGACGGATATTCGGAAGAGGCGGTGGCCAAAGAGCTGGAGCAACGGATTCTGCAGGATCACGATGCCCGCCGGCTCTATGTCCGCTATATGCGAGTTTGTGCCGGGTTGGCATGGGATCTTGACGTAGGCACGGATCGCGCCAACGTTGCCGAGGAGCGATTGGCCGCCGACATCGCCCGATTGCAGGCCGAGGCCCAGACGATTGCCGGCCATCCGGCCCGCCCGGCGCCGGTCGACCGCCCCGTGCCCCAGTCGTCGCCAGGCACGTCGCCCATCCTCGGTTTCCTCGGCGACGTGGGACGGCAGGGCTGGGGCTTCGTTTTCGATCAGGCCACATTGTTTTCGCTGCTCGCAGTCCTCGTGGCGGCGGCCGCGCTGGCGATCGCCTTCGCGTGGAAGGGGCAAGTCGCAAGCCGGAAGCCGGACGCAGGATCGGAAATTGCGGATCGCCAACCTGAGATCTCAAATCTGAAACCTGAGATCTCAAATCTCAAATCCCTGCTCCCTGCTCCCGCCGTTGCCCGCTTGACCCGCGTGGTCGACGGCTGCTGGGGCCAATCTGCCCCGGTGCCTGAATTGGGGTCCGCCTTTGGCACTGGTCAGAAAATCAGTCTTTGTTCGGGGGCCATCGAACTGGTTTTCGACGTGGGGGTGCGCACCGTCGTTCAAGGCCCGGCCAAGTTGGATCTGGTTGCCCCCGGCAAGGTCTTCCTGCACGCCGGCAAGATCAGTGCCGAGATCATGAAGCCCGAGGCACGCGGTTTCGAGGTTGAGACTCCCAAGGGCTCGGTCGTTGACCTGGGAACGGAATTTGCCGTGGATGTCACCCCTTCCGAAGATGTCCAGGTGCATGTCTTCAAGGGCGAGGTGGTCGTCGAACAGCCGTCCGGGCGCAGTTCGCCGGTCCCCAACCGGAAAGGCGCACCGAAGCCTGCCCCGAACAAAGACCGAGTTGGGCAGCACCTGTTCGTCGACCAGGGAATGCGCATGGAGGGCGGCCGTGTGATGCCGTCGCTGGTGAAAGACTCGGGTGAGACCTTCATCCGCACGATCGACGAAGCCCAGCGCGATCGCCACGTGGTGGCCTATTGGCGGTTCGAGGACCAGCCTTTAGGGAGCCAACTCCCTGATACGGCGAAAAACACCAAGCCGGTCCGGGCCACGGTCGATTCCTCGTTCAACGGCAATGACCTTTACACTTTCATGCTCGAGGATCGGCCGACGTTTGACGCCGGCGTGCCGGCGGGCGTGATTCCGCAGACCGGAAGCCCAAACCGGTCTTGCCTGGACACGCGAAATTTGGTGGGATTGCGGAATGTCTACACCCATTCGGAGTTCAGTCACGCCGCGCCCCTGGACATCCAAAAGATCACGCCGGCCCAATGGACGATTGAGGCCTCGGTGAACTCGGCTGGGCGCTTAGGGGAGGTTCAGACGTTTGTCGGGCGAGATACTCACTTCTCGCTCAAGGGTCAAGCCGACCCGGCGCGATTGGCCTTCCAGATCAATTGCCAGCGTCGATTCGCCATCGCCTATTTCGACCGGGCAAACCGCCTTCACGAGGCGATTGGCGAGGAACCGCTCGTGGAAGCGAATCGCTGGTATCATGTGGCCGCCACGAGCGACGGCCGCGCCTTGCGACTGTACGTCGATAACCTCGATGGGCGGGGCTACCTGCTGCGGGCCTCGACGGAACTGCCTGGCGACGGCGCCACCGCCCTGGGCAAGGGCGACGACGATGCCGAATGGACCATCGGCCGCGGCTGGAAGGACCCTCACGCCGGCAACCGTTTTCAGGGCCTGATCGACGAGGTCCGCGTCAGCGACGTGGCCTTGAGTCCTTCGGAGTTCTTGTTTTCGTCCAAGGGGCAGGGGAAGAACTGATTGCAGGGGCTCGTAACAAATCAATAGGTACCGTCAGGCCGACCATGGTACGTGGTGCCCGAGCCTGACGTTGAACTGGGCTGGTCCGGCTCGGGCACGATGTGCTACGGGTCGGCCTGAGGCATAATCGTGCGTTAGCGGTCGCGGTGCGTAACCACCGAAACATACTTTGCGTGTCCCCATTTGGGGCGACGGCGATGCTTTCCGAGCTTGGCATCACCGTCGTCCCTAGGGGGTATCGTTGACTTGGTTCTTTTGCTTGTCATCAATTGTTGTTGCTTTTCTTTAGGAGGGGTGCTATGAGTCGCAGAGAGTCTTGTTTGGCGCTTTTGGGGGTTCTTGTCTTGGCCTTGGTCGCGATCCCGCCCCGCGCCGGCGCTCAGCCTCTCATCTGGACCGGGTCTCAGGACAGCACGTGGAGCAATACCAACGGTTCCATCAATTGGAACTTGAGCGGCGTTCCGGCCACGGACAATGGCGGCAATGCAGTGATCTTTGACGACTCGGCGGGCACGAGCTTCTCCATCGCGGTCGACCCCGCGGGCGTGGTACCGCTCAGCGTGCAGTTCAACAACGTGAACTATGCGTACAGCTTCTCGGGCGGGGCGATCGGGGGCGCGGCTACGACGGTCATGCTGGGCACTTTGGGCCAGCCCGGCGGCAGCATCGCCTTCTTAAGCGCCAACAGCTACGGCGGCGGCACGTTCGTCGAATCGGGCACCCTCAGTCTCGGCAACGCCGCCGCCTTGGGCGTCGGCGGCCTGACCGCCAACGGCGGAGTGGTAAGCCTGGCGGGCGTCAGCCCGGCGGCCTTGCCCAGCCTCAACGGTCTGGCCGGCACGATCACCGACAGCGCCCCGAGTGCCGTTACGCTGACGGTCAGTCCCAATGCCACGAGCACCTTTGGCGGCGTTCTGCAAAACGGCGCCGGCACGCTTGCGCTGGCCGTCAACGGCGGGACCTTCCCGCTCGTTCTGTCCAATGCCAACACCTATAGCGGCGGCACGACGATCTCGGCCGGCACCTTGCAACTTGGCAACGGCGTGAGCAACGGTTCGGTGGTGGGCAACATCGCCGACTACGGCCTGCTGGCCTTCAACAACGCCGCCGCTCAGACTTTCAGCGGGCTTATCAGCGGCAGCGGTTCCCTGCTGCAGTCCGGACCCAGCACTCTGGTGCTGAGCAACCTCGCCAACAGTTACTCCGGCGGCACGACCGTCACCGGCGGCACGCTTTTGATCGCCACGGGCGGCACGATTTCTTCGACCGCGGGCAATGGTGCCCTGGGCTCCGCCGGCACGCTTACGCTCAACGGCGGGGCCCTGTCGTTCACCGGCTCGACCTCGATCAGCCGCGAATCGTCCTGGCGCCGCCGGCGGGACCGTCAATGTGCCCTTCATTGATACGCAGAGTCCACAGAACAGCCCGGCCACCACGGTGAGGCTTACGGGGGCAATCACCGGCGCCGGCGGACTGACCGTCACCGGTGGCAGCGCCAGCAATTATGGCGGCGAAATCAACAACCTCGCCCCCTATATGCTCGTGATCAACGGCCTTACAAACAGTTACTCGGGCAATACGACCATCAATAACGCATTGGTTTGCCCCGACTCGACTGATAATCCACCCGTGAATATCCTGCCGACGACGACGGTCCTCACGCTCGCGAATTCCGGCGTCTTCGCCCTGCAAACAGCCGGCGCCGCGAACTCTGGCCGGGCTGTCGGGCGACAGCACCACGGCCATCGGCACCATGAATGGCAACGCCACGAGCGTGGTAACGTATGCCATCAATCCGGCGGCCGGCCAAAGCTATACCTTCGCGGGCACGATCAGCGATGTGGAGTTCAACGGTCGCGGCAACGCCACCGGCAATGCGTCGCCGATCAACGTGACCTTCAGCGGGCAGGGTACGGAAGTGCTCACCGGCGCCAATCCCTATACCGGCACCACGACCATCAGCAGCGGCACGCTGGAGTTGGGCAACGCCAATGCCGTGTCAGGCAGCATCGTTGCGAACAATGCGGCCGGTAACGGCCTGACCTTCGCGTCCGGCCTCGGGACCGCCAATGTGGGCGGTCTTTCCGGCAGCGGCAATATCGCGCTGGTCGACCTCAGCGGCGGCAGCCTGCTGCTGAGCGTCAACGGGGCCGGGGCCACAACCTACTCCGGCGCGCTGAGCGGCATCGGCGGCTTGAACAATGCCGGCGGCAGCTTGCTGCTCACGAATGCCAACAGCAACTACAGCGGCGGCACGACGATCAGCGGCGGTGCGCTGGTTCTGGCCAGCACCTCGGTCTTGACCTCTTCCTGGCAGAACTCGGGCAGCATCTCGGTCAGCACGGGGGGACGTTCGGCGTCACCGCCGGCACGGCTGCCGGCGAGTTTACGCAGGCGAACGTGCCTACGGTAGTGGGCAACGTCGGTTTTGCCGCCAGCGCGAGTCTCGGGCTGAACGTCGTCGACCCGCAGCCCTTCGTCTACAATGGCGTCCTTGCCGATACGGCAAGCGGCGCGCTCGGCCTCATGAAGCTCGGCAGCGGCACCCTGGTCTCTACCGCCGCCAACACCTACAGCGGCCCAACGACGATCGCCGCCGGCACGTTCCAGCTCGGCGACGGCACGACCAACGGCTCGCTTTCCAGCCCGACCATCGCCGACAGCGGCGTGCTGGCCTTCAACAACGCCGGCGCAGAGCTACGGCGGCTTCATTAGCGGCCCCGGCGTCTTAACCAAGTTCGGTACCGGCGGCTTGACGCTCACCAATGCCAACACGCTCAGCGGCGCGACGACCGTCAGCGCCGGCACGCTCGTCATCGCCAACGCCGGGGCCTTGCAGTCCAGCACCGTGACCGTCGGCTCTGGCAGCACGGTGGGTTTGAACGTCTCCGCGGGCAGCGTCGGCGGCCTTTCGGGCGCCGGCAACGTGTACCTCAATAGCGGCCTGTTGACGGCCGGCGGCAACAACTCCAGCACGACTTTCGGCGGAGTGATCAGCACCGCCGGCGGATTCAGCAAGGCCGGCGCTGGCATGATGACGCTCATGGGCAGCCAGAACTACAACGGACCGACGACCGTCGCCAGCGGCGTCTTGAAACTGGGCTCCGTCACCAGTGGCGGCGGCGGCTCGACGATTAGCGTCGTCAATGCCCCCCAGGCGGTTTCCTTTGGCACAACCAGCCCAGCCACGATTAACGGGATCACCGTCGGTTCGCAGGCCAACGTCCTCGTAGTCGATGTCAGCACGGATGGCGTACAGATGTGGCGACGGATGGCTTTGCCCTGACGTATGGCGGCAAGAGCCTGACGCTGGCGGTTCAAACTCCCAGCAATGTGACCGGCTACCGCAACTCCGCGATTTATTACCTGTACAACCCGCCCGCCACCGGCACATCGACCGCCACCATGCCGAACATCGCTGCCTACATCATCGATGCCTTTACGCTGGGCGGAGTGAGCACCACGTCGGGCATCGTGACCGGCGGAATCGATGCCGGTGCCGTAACAAAGGCGAGCGTGACTTTGAACGGAATCCAGGCGGGCTCGTTCGCGGCCATCGATCAAACGGTGCCCACCGCGAGCAGCGGGCCTTTCGCATTTTCGGCCACCAATAACGGCGTCCTAAGCGGCACGGGCAGTCAACTGTGGTATTATTCTAATGGTAACAACACGATCGGTGCGGGCGGTTATGTTTCCGGCCTGAATGCCGGGACGAACACCATTAGCGGAAGCGCAACCTCGAACGGCTCGAGCAGGAACGTAATGTCCGTCGCCGTCTTCGCACCGCAAACGGGGACGACGACCTACGGCTCTCTGCCCGTCAACACCGCCCTTGCGGTGGCCAGCGGCGGCACGCTCGACCTGGGCGGCGCGAACCAGACCGTGGCCTCGCTTTCCGACTACTTGACGGCGGGCAACGGCGGCGTGATCCAGAGCAGCGGCGGGGCCGCCACCCTCGCGCTCTCGGCCACCAGTGCCGGTTCGACCGCGTTCAGCGGCCAGATCACGGGCGGCATCAGCCTTGCCATGTCGGGATCCGGCTACCAGACCCTGGCCGGCGTCAACACATTTACCGGCGGCACCACGATCAGCAGCGGCACGCTGCAGGTGGGCAACGGCGCCACGTCCTCCGGTTCGCTGGGGTCGGGCAACATCGCCGTCAACGGCGGCGACCTGGTCTTCAACGGCGCGCCGGGCGGCAACGTGGTCGTCAACGGAACGATTGCCAACGCGGGCAACCTGGTCCTCAACGGCGCGGCCGGCAACGCTTTGACCCTCGGCGGCGTCATCAGCGGCGCGGGCTCCATCACCGAGACCGGCGCCGGCCTGGTGTCGTTGACCGCCGCGAACACCTTTACCGGCAACCTGACCATCTCCGGCGGCACGTTGTTCACCAACGGGCAGGCAAGCGGCACCGCCAACCCAAGCTCGATGGGCGATACCTATACCACCAACAACACGGTCACCGTCGGCAGCGGCGGCGTGCTGGAGTGGAACGGCGGCAACCAGACGGGCTGGGGCCAGACCAACGTGAAGACGCAATTTGTCGTCAACGGGTTGCTCATCATCACGGCTGCCGGCGACAACGCGCTCGGCACGTCGCTTACGCTCAGCGGCGGCACCCTCCTCCAATCGGGCGCCAGCGCCTACGGGGCGCTGTTGTTGAACTCCCAGGCTGCACCGGACACGGCCACTTTGAGCGCCAGCGGAGCGGCGAATTCGTACCTGGGCGTTACCGCCAATGCGACGTGGGGCAGTTCCTGGGCCTGGCCGCAACGACCACCGTCAGCGTCACGGGGGCCGGCAATCTGATCATCGGTGTGCCGCTTTTGAACGTGAATAATAACCCGGGCAGCGCGACTGCCGCAAATTGGACTACCGCCGCCGGGCTTAACGGCGGCGCCGCGGCGACGTTGATCAAGACGGGCAGCGGCGACCTCGTGCTGACGGCCTCCAACATCTATACCGGCCCGACGATCATCTCGGCGGGCACCTTGCAACTCGGCAACAGCACGGGCAACGGCGCGCTGACGGCCACGGCCACGGCCGTGATTACGGATAACGGCACGCTGGTTTTCGACAACACGGGCACGACGACGCAAGGACTGCAATTCACCAGGCGGGCATGATCGGCAGCGGCGGCCTGGTCCAGGCGGCGCGGGCCTGCTGGTGCTCAACGCCTCGAACGGCTTCAGCGGAGGGGTGGCCGTCAACGGCGGCACCTTGCAAATGGCCAACGTCAGTGCCCTGGGCACGGGCCCGCTGGCGGCCAACGGCGGCGTTCTCGACCTGGACGGATATGGCTTGACGGTCGGCGGATTCAGCGGTTCGGCGGGCACGGTCACCACGAGCGTCCCGGGTTCCCTCGCGCTGACAGTGAGTCAAACCGCGGCCACGACCTTCGGCGGCACGATCCAGAACGGTGCCGGCGTGCTCTCGCTCGTCTTCAGCGGCGGCGCGATGGTTCTATCCGGCACGAACACCTACAGCGGCGGCACGACGATCTCCGCCGGGACCTTGCAGGCCGGCAACAACGCGGCCTTGCCCAGCAACGGCCTTTTGACGATCAACAGCGGCGGCCTGCTTGACCTGCACGGCTTCAGTCTGATCGCGGGTGCTCTGCGGCGCGGGCACGATCGATAACCTGGCCCCTTCCACCACTTCGACGCTGACGTTCAACAACGCCAGCGGCGCCAACACCTTCTCCGGGACGATTCAAAACACGGTCGGGATCGTGTCCCTCGTGAAGGCCGGCAGCGGCACGTTGTTCCTCACTGGGACCAACACTTATTCCGGCACGACCGCCGTCAGCGGCGGCATGCTGCAGTTCACCCAACCTGCCGGTCTCTACGCCGGAATCCAAACCAGTTGGACGGCGGCCAACATCACCGCCGGTTCCCAGGCAACGCTGGCCGTGAGCGTCGGCGGCACGGGCTTCACGGTCTCGCAGGCCGGGACGCTGTTGACGAACCTCACGGGGACCAACAGCGGACTGCTGGCCGGCGCCGCCTTCGGCATCGACACCTCGAATGCCGCCGCTCCGGTCGTCTTTTCTACCCTGGTTCAGGACTCCGCGGCCGGCTCCGTGGGCCTCACCAAGTTGGGCTCGGGCATCTTGCAGGTCACCAATGCCGCCAACAGCTATACGGGCCCCACGACCGTCCTCAATGGGCAACTGATGCTCTCGGCCGCCAACACCGATATAGGCGCCCCTGGATTGGTGACGGTAACCAACAGCACCAGCGGCGGCCTGTCGATCCTCTCGCTCCTGAACCACAACGCCTTGGGCAGCGGCGGCGCCGTCAGCGCACTGGCCCCCATCAGCCTGAACTCGACCGGCGGCGCCGGTTCAATTGCCAGTAACAACGGGACGGGGGGGGCGATCCTGGAGATCGGCGCCACGCTCGATCCCACCGCGGCCAACAGCTTCTCCTACATGGTGGTTCCGGCCGGTCAGATTCCGACCGGCGGCCAGATCAGCCTGGGCTCGTCCGGAAATACGCAGGACGTCGTCGGCTTCTCCGCTTCCAGCGCGACCTACGCGCCGCGGACGGTGGGCCTGTACACGTCGACCAGCTTGACCACGCTGCAGACGTTGCAGCGCGGCACCTACCTTCCCGGCAACCTGGTGCTCGGTTCGTCGGACGCCAACACGACGCTGATCCTGCAGAATCCGATCGATCTGTATTCCGCCTCGGCCGGCAGCAGCGTGCTGTTTTCGTCGATTCGCGGGACCGCGTCGCCAACCCCTGAGGGCGAGTACGCGGGAGCGATCAGCAACTCCAGTTCGGCCCCCGTGAGCGTGACTTTCGGCGGCAGCGGCGGTTTGATCTTCGCCAGCAGCGCGAGCACCTTCAATGCCACCAGTCTGCAGCTCGCCGGGGGCGGGCTGTTCATCACCGCCCCCGACCATGCCGACGGCCAGACCGCCGGGCCTCTGGGCACGAGCACGGCCGCGCTGGTGATCGGCGTCACGAGTGGGAGCAGCGCCACGGCCAGCGGGGCCAACCTGGCCTTCATGACCGACGGGCCCAACAGCCGGATTATCGGCAGCAGTCCGTCGGCGTTGGTCAGCAACCGTAATATCATCGTCAACCCGGTTCCGGGCAGCGGCAGCGTGGTGCTGGGCGGTTTCACGGACGACTACACGGCCATGAACGGCAGCGTGCAGTTGAACGGCCCCGCCACCTTCTACGCGGCGGCGTCGGGCCGCGTCGATTTCACCGGCCCGATCAGCGGCAGCGGTGCGGTCCAAATCGGCGGCACGGCCTACGTGGAAGGCGTCGGGAACAGCACGGGCATCCCCTTGGGCGCCAACGGCACCATCGCCTTCACCGGTTCCAACAGCTATTCCGGCTCGACGACCGTGGCCAGCGGGCGGTTTCTGGTCAACGGGTCGCTGTATGCCTCGTCGCCCGCAAGCACGGTCACCGTTTCCGCCGGGACCCTCGGCGGCACGGGCACAATCTATGGAGCGGTCACGATCCCCAACACCAGCAATAATAGTAACGTGACGATTGAAGCCGTGTCGGCCGGCAGCCCGCTGACCCTGGCCGCCGGCCTGACGGTTCCTTACAACTTTTTTGGCGGCTCGACAATGACCTTCCAGTTCGACTCGCTAGGCGGCGTCGGCCAACCGGGACTGGTGGTCGATAATGGGCTGAACATTGTCGGCCCCGGCAACTCGAACAACAACCTACAAAACTTCGTGATCACGGGCCAAATTTCCGGCACCGGCACGTACGCCCTGATGGATACCGATTCCAGCGGCACCGCCGCTCTCCTGGCCGGGATCAACAACGGCACCTTCGTACTCAACCCGTCGCTTCCCAACCGGGCCGCGGGCATACTGCAAATCAATCCCACCAACGCGGAGGAATTGGACCTGGTGGTCAATCAGATCTACTCGGTTGCCTGGACCGGGAACGGGACCGGGCCCTACGGTCCCAGCGGTTGGACTTCCTTGGGCAATTTCCTCCAGATGGGCGGCTTTGACGATGTTGGCAAGTTCCAAAATGGCGATGCGGTCGTCTTCAGCGACTCGGCTGCGAACACCACGGTGATCTTGAACTCAGGGAACGTCAGCCCCAGCAGCATGACGTTCCAAAACAACCTCAAGACCTATACGATTTCCGGGCCTTACTCCATTACCGGCGTCACCGGGCTGAGCCTGACCAACGGCGGCACGCTGATCATCGAGAACACCAACAGCTTTACGGGGCCGACCTCGATCGGGCCCGGGGCGACGCTGCAATTGGGCAACGGCACGGCCGGCACGGACGGCTATCTGCCCAACACCGCGATTTCGGACAGCGGTTCGCTGGTCTATAGCCTCACGGGCCAGCAGAGCGTCACCAACCCGATCACGGGGCCAGGCGCGCTGACTCTCAATAGCGGCCTGGTGACGCTGACCAGCAGCGGCAACACCTTCAGCGGCGGCACGACGATCTCGGGCGGCACGCTGCAGGTCGGCGACGGCCTGGCGAACAATGGCTCCTTGCTCGGCAAGGTTACCGACAATTCGCTCCTGGTGTTCGCCAACTACGCCGCTGGGACCTTCGGCGGCACGATCAGCGGCAGCGGCGCGGTGGCCAAGTCCGGCCAGGGCCTGTTGACCTTCACCACTGCCAGCAGCTACAACGGGGGCACGACGATCTCCGGCGGCACGCTCGTGCTTGGCAACGGGCAGCCGGGGCAGGACGCCTCGCTGGCCGGCACGGTGGCCGACAACAGCGTTTTGGCCTTCAATTATGCCTCGAATGAGACCTTCGCCGGCGCGATCAGCGGCAACGGTGCGCTGGCCACGCTGGGCGGACACACGCTGACCCTGACCAATATCGAGACTTACAGCGGCCTGACCACCATCTCGGGCGGCACGCTCGTGCTTGGCAACGGGCTCGCCAGCGGCGCGGTCGCCGGCAACATCCTCAACAACTCGGCGTTGATCTTCAATAACCCGGTCGCCCAGAGCTACAGCGGCAAGATCAGCGGCGCGGGCTCGCTCACCATGGCCGGCGCCGGCCCGTTGGTCTTGAGCGGCAGCAACACCTATACGGGTGGGACCCTCCTCGATAGTGGCACGCTGAATTTCACCGCGCAGGCGCTGCCCACAGGCCCGAACTCGATCGCCTTCAAGGGCGGCATCCTGCAATGGGCCGCGGGGAATACCCTGGACGTTTCGGCCGGCTTTGCCCCGATCACCGCCAATCAGTCGGCCAACATCGATACCAACGGCAACAACGTGACCTTCGCCGGCGCCCTGAGCGGCCAGGGCGGCCTCACGAAGTATGGCGCCGGCATCCTCACCCTGACCGCCTCGAACAGCTACGCGGGCGGCACGACGGTGAACGCCGGCACGCTGCTGGCCGACAACACCGCTGCCTTGCCCGGTTACACGGCCTCCGGCAGCGTCGCCGTCAACGCCGGCGCTACCCTGGCCCTCACGGCCGGCACCAATGCCGGCGAGTTCAGCCTGACGACGGGCGGCGGGGTAGACACTGTGCTCAAGACCGGCAACGTCTATTTTGCCGGCGGCGCGGAACCTCGGGATCAACGTCAAGAGCCCTGAGAACGTCGCCTACGGCACGTCGATTGCCAATATCAACGGCCCGCTGGGCTTCGTGAAGCTGGGCGTGGGCATTTTGTCCCTCACCGGCAATAACACGTACACCAACGGCAGCGCCGTCAATGGCGGCGTCCTGATCGCCACCAGCACCAGTTCCTTGGGCCTCTACCGCGGGCAACCGGCCTACCTGACCGGGGGCCAGATTTCCGTCAACAACGCCGGCAGCACGCTGGCCGTGCAGGCCGGTTCCAGCACGGGCGAGTTCCAGTCGAGCGACGTGGCTGCCGCGTTGAACAACGCCTATTTCGGCGCGGGCACCGTCTTCGGCATCCAGGTCGTGTCTGGGGAGAGCTTTAACTATGGATTGAGCATTCCCGACGGCAATCCCGCCCCCGCCGGCATGGGCTTCCTCAAGCTCGGCGCCGGCACGCTGACGCTTGGCGCAGAACAACTACAGCGGCACGACGACGATCAGCGCGGGCCTGCTGCTGGCCGCGGCGGGACAGGCCTTGGGCACGGGCACGGCCATCCAGTTGGGCGACGCCAATACCGGCGCCAGCCCGGCGCAGTTGCTCATCAGCGGCGGCAACACCTTCTCGCAGAACATTGCCGTCAACGCCATCAACGCCACGTTGGGGAGCGCGGACGACAGCAATTCCGCTTTCGGCGGCAACGTCACGCTCAATAGCTCGCTGACCATTTCCTCGCAGTCCGTGAGCCCCGGCAACGCCTTGACCTTCGCCGGCAATATCCTGCATGGCAGCGGGACCAACAGCGTGACCCTCACGGGTCCGGGCAATGTCGTCTTCCTCGGCAACGCGACCTACCAGGGCGCGACCACGGTCAACGGCGGTTATCTCACGGTGGGTGCTACGGGCTCGCTGCCCTCCACGACTACGCTGAACATCAACAACGCAAGCACGGTCGAATTGGACAACCTGGCCCAGACGCTGGCCGGCCTGAACGGCTCGGCCCAAAGCACGCTGAACTTGTTCAACGGGAACGGCACCACGCTGACGGTCGGAAGCGGCAGTTTTGCCGGCTCGATCAATGACGGCATGAACGCCGCCAACCTGGTGAAGAACACGACCGGGACGCTGTATCTTAACGGCGCGAGCACCTATTACGGCTCTACGACGGTCACCGCCGGCGCACTGCTCTACGGTGCGTCGGGTTCCGTTTCACCGTACACCACGATCACGGTCAACACTGCGGGGGCGGTGGGGCTCGAGTCGAGCGGGCTGGCCGGCCTGCTGCCGTATCTCGCATCGGCTTCCAACGGCACGCTGGTCGTGACCCCGGCCACGGCGGGCGATGCGGTCAACTTCCAGACGGCTGTGCTGCCCGCTCTCAGCCTCGGCGCCTTGGACAGCGAGACTTACACGGGGATCTTGACGCCCAATAACGTCACCTATCGCCTGGGGGGCGGCGGCGGCACGCTGACGATCGCCTCGGCCCTGACCGATGCCAACGGCCCGGGCACGGGGCTGGTGGTCAACGCTCCCGCGACCGGCGGTACGGTCATCCTGACCAGCGGAAACAACACCTACACTGGCACGACCTTGATCACTTCAGGGACGCTCCAGGTGGGCGACGGCGTGACGAACAACGGCTCGCTGCCCAACGGTATCCTGACCAACAACAGCACGTTGATCTTTGCCGATCCCACCGCGGCGTCCTACGGGGGCTCGCTGGCCGGCAACGGGCTGGTCGTCAAGACCGCTGCCGGGGAGTTGACGATCGTCGGTTCGAGCAGCAACACCGGCCCGACGCTGATCTCGGCCGGGACCTTGGGAATTGGCCCTGGCGGATCGCTCTCGGGCAACAGCGCGATCACCGACAATAGCACGCTGGCATTCAGCGGCAACGGCCCGCTTCTGCAGGGCACGAACTTCGCCACAGCGGCCATCACAGGTAGCGGCGGTGTGGTGGTGACCTCCGGATCGACGACCTTCACCGCGAATAACACCTACACCGGCGGCACGACGGTCAACGGCGGCACGCTCGCGCTCAATGCCGGCGGCGGCGCCGGCGCGATTGTCGCCGCGCTGACCATCAACCCCGGCGGCCTGGTCCAGGCGGTTGCCGGCAATGCCCTGGGCTATAATGCCGGCACATCGATCACGCAAGTCAACATCAATGAGGGCATCCTGGATGCCGGCCCGAACGGCGACGAAGGGTATCTGGCCAATTACACGCTCACCGGCGGTTCGATGACGAACGCCTCGGGCGGCGGCGACTTCCCCATGCAAGGCGGCTACAGTGTTACCACCATCGGCACCAACGTCTCGTCGGTGATCTCCGCGGCAGTTCAACTCCGATCGGGCACGGTGACCTTCAACGTGGCTCAAGGGACCGTTCCCAATGGCGTCGACCTGCTGGTTTCCGGGGTGATCTCGGGCGGCTATTCGCTCAACAAGACGGGCGCGGGAGAGATGCTGCTCACCGGCGCCAACACCTACACGGGCGGCACGACGGTCAGCCAGGGCACGCTGGCACTGCAGGGCGCGGCTTTCTCGACCACCGGGCGCAACTATCAGATCGCTTCGGGGGCCGTATTGAGCCTGAGCCTTTCCAGCCTCAGCAACGGGGACAACGCCGGCGTGACTTCGGAAGGCGCGGGCGCCACCACCGTCTCCGGCGGCGGCACCTTGCTGATTGCCAACGGTTGGCTGGGCAACGCCACGAACGTCGGTGCGCCCACGCTCACGATAGCCATGTCCGCCGGTGGGCTTATTTCTGTTGCAGCCGGCGCCGGAATTCAGAACGGGGGCTGGGGAAACGCCACCTGGACGAGCAATTCGGCCTCGTTGACCCTCGGCGCGGGGGCGGGGATCGACCTCTGGGATTCCACCGCCGGGATGAACGTGGACGCCCTGAACGGCTTGGGCACGATAACGCACACCAGCTACGGCAACAATCCTGAGAACCTGACCGTAGGCGTCGCCAACGGGTCCGGCGCCTACGGCGGCGTGATCACGAATGCCGCCGGGTTTGGGATAGCCCTGATCAAGAACGGCACGGGCACGCAGCGCCTGTCGGGCGCGAACGCCTACACCGGCGGCACCACGGTCAACAACGGGATCTTGCGGATGGGCAGCGCTACGGCGTTGGGGGCCGCGACGGGTACCCTGACCGTGAGCGCCCCTGGTCTGCTCGATCTGAACGGAAACAGCCTCACGGTCGGAGCGCTCAACGGCAGCGGCACGATCACCGACGTGGCCGGCAGCGGCGCGGATACGCTGACGCTGGGCAACGCCGGCGGGGCCTTCTCCGGCACGCTCGCCAACGGTTCCGGCACGCTGTCCCTGGTCATGGCGGTGAATGCCGCCACGCAGGTCTTGAGCGGTACGAACACCTATAGCGGCGGGACGACGCTCAACGGCGGCATCCTGAACTTTACTTCTTCATCGGCGGTGCCGCTGCTCAATTCGGCGAGCATCACCTTTGGCGGCGGCACGCTGCAATATGCAGCCGGCAACACGCTGGACGTGTCGCCTTACGTCGCGCCGATTGCCGCCGGCCAGGCGGCGATCATCGACACCGGCCCCAACAGCGTGGCCTTCAACTCGCTCTTGAGCGGCAGCGGCGGCCTGACCAAGGCCGGCGTCGGCACCCTGACTTTGAACGTGGTCAATTCGTTCACCGGTCCGACGACGGTCAGCGCCGGCACGCTGACCATCGCCGATCCGGCCGGAAATGCCCTGGCGCAATCCAGCGGCGTGACTGTCAACTCTGGCGGCTACCTTGGATTGAATGACTCCGCGGGCAGCGTCGGCAGCCTGGCCGGGGCCGGCAACGTGAACTTGAACAACGGTACCTTGACGGCCGGCGGCAACAACAGCAGCACGGTCTTTGGTGGAGTGATGAGCGGCGGCGGCGGATTCATCAAGGCCGGCAGCGGCACGATGACGCTGGGCGGCAACAGCACCTACGCCGGGCCAACCTTGATCTCCGGCGGGGTCCTGAAACTCGGCGGCGGCGCGGCCTCCGCCATCGCGGGCCCCATCGACGCGCCGAATGCGACAATTTATCAGGCGGATCCGTCAACGAGCTTCACCGTTTCGCCAGGGCACAGCAATGAAGTTCTCGTCTTCCAGGTTAGCTGGAGAGGACCGGCCGCTAACGAAAACGTGACTCCCCCTGCCACCATCGCCTGGGACGGTCAGACACTGCAGCTTGCCGTGGCCGAGGCGAATCAGGTGCAAAATGGCCTCAACGGGCGCGAAGCGGCCATCTATTATCTGTATAATCCCACGCCCGGATCGGGCACGTTCAGCGGTTTCAGCGGTGCCTTGACCGCTAACGGCGCCGCTACGAACATCTATGCCGACGCCTTCACGCTCAGCGGCGTGAACACCTCGATTCCCCCGCTGACGGTAGGGGCCGAGAACTCCGGCGGCGCCAGCACCACCGCCACCATCACCGGCGCCGCTGCGGGCAGCACGGCGGTCATCGCACAGATCACGAACCAAGAGGGCACGACTGCGTTTGCCGTGACGGCCGGCGCCGGCACGGTCCAGCCCCAACTCTGGGCTTACGAAGATGCCACATCGGCCACCGTAGCCTGCGGGCTGATCACCGGGCTGACGCAGGAACCAACACCTTCACCGCCACGCCCGCTGCGGCTGAAGGTGATCCTTCCAAGCAGCCGGTCGTTGTTGCCGTCTTCGCCCCGGCGGCGGCGTCCGGTGGTTCGAACATCTTGCCCGCCACGACGGCGCTTACGATCGCCAGTGGCGCGACGTTCGATCTGGGCGGCGGGACCCAGACCGTGGCATCGCTCTCGGGCCTAACCGGCAGCACGATTCAGAATTCCGGCAGTTCCGCGGCGGTTCTTACCTTGTCGGCCACGGGCGGCTCGGCCTTCAGTGGTCTGATCGCCGGGGGCGGCGGCTTGGGGAGCATCAACCTCGTCGTGGCGGGGTCCGGGTCGCTGAATCTGGGCGGAAGCAACAGCTATACGGGCAGCACGCAAGTCACCGGCGGCACGCTGCAACTTGGCAATGCCAACGCCATCGGCACGAGTGCCCTGGCGGCCAACGGAGGTGTCTTCGACATGGCCGGCTTCAGCATCACGGTCCCCAGCTTCAGCGGAGCGGCGGGCGTCGTCACCACGAGCGTGGCCCAGCCCGTCGTCCTGACGGTCGTGCAAAGCGGCACGACGGCCTTCGGTGGCACGTTGCAAAACGGCGCCGGCACGCTTTCGCTGGTCCTCAACGGCGGCAGCGGCGGCCTGCTGAACCTCTCCGGCGCGAACACTTATAGCGGCGGCACCCAGATCCTGGCCGGCGTGCTGCAATTGGGCAGTAGCACCGCGCTGGGCAATAGTGCGGGCACGCTGACGGTCACCAGCGGCGGGTTGCTCGACATGAACGGGCTCAGCGCCAACGTGGGCGCCCTGAACGGATCGGGAACGGTCAACAACGTGGCCGGCTACGGAATCTCGGTTCTGACCCTGGGCAACGGCAATGCCAGCGGCAGCTTCTCAGGCACGATCCAGAACAGCACGCCCAATGGCGGGTTGGCCGTGGTCAAGACCGGCAGCGGAACGCAGTATCTCAGCCTCGCCAACACCTATAGCGGCGGCACGACGCTTTCCGGCGGCGTGTTGAACTTCACAACGTCGGCATTGGGCGCCGGCAACATCACGTTCGCCGGCGGCACGCTCCAATACGGCGCAAACAACACGCAAGACGTGTCGGCCCAGATCGTCGGCAGCACGGCCCCCATTGCCATCGATAGCAACGGCGCGAACGTCGCCTTTGCCGGCAACCTGGCGAACAGCAACAGCGGCGGCCTGACCAAGCTCGGGGCGGGCATGCTCACGCTCACCGGTTCGAGCGGCTACTCCGGCACGACCCGCATCGCCGGCGGCACCCTGCAGCTTGGCACGGGCAATCCCAATGCCCTGCCCGGCGGCGCGTTGACCGCCAACGCCGGAGTCCTCGACCTTAACGGCAACACCGCGACGGTCGGCAGCCTCAACGGGGCGGCGGGCGTCATCACCAACAGCACGGGCCCGGTGGCGAATCTGACGCTGAATCAGACAACTCCGACCACGTTCGGCGGCTCGCTCACGGACGGCGGCGGAGGCCTGAGCCTCACCCTGAACGGCTCTGGCATTCTCACGCTGACCGGCACGAACACCTATAGCTTCGCCACGACCATCAATGCGGGCGTGCTCAAGGCGGGCGCGGCCAACGTGTTCGCGCCGCATTCCGATGTCGTGGTCACGGGCGGCACGCTCGACGCCAGCATCGGGCCGCAGTCGATCAACTCGCTCACCATGAGCCGTGCCGGGGCGTTGAATCTCACGATCGGCAGCGTGTTGACTACCAACAACCTCGTTGTCAACAACTTGTTCGGCGGCACGTTGGACCTTTCCGGCGCCACCGCATCCGGGGAGCAGTTGATTGCCTACGCACCTAATGCCTACAGCGGCAGCTTTACGACGGTCGACCTCAACGGCATTCCAGACCCATCCTTGGCAAGCTCCTTGCAGTACACCGCGACCGCGCTGGAGTTGCCCGGCGCCTCGGTCAGCGGAACGGCGACATGGGCAGCCGGCAACGGCAACTGGTCCGTTGGTCCCTGGAGCCCCAACACCGCGCCGACCCATGCCGGCAACACGGCGATCCTGAACAACTCCTCGTCGGCCCTGGTGAGCGTCGTGCTCGACGAGCCGGTGAGCGTCGGCACGCTGCTGTTGGGCAATGCCGATTTCTCGACCACGTCGGGCTTCAGCATCTCGGCGACCGGCGCCAACGCCCTGACGATGGACAATAGCGGCGGCACGGCGCACATTATCGTGCAGGCGGGCACGCACGTGATTTCGGCGCCCATCACGCTGGCCGGCGACCTGTCGGTTGCGCCTTCCGCCGATTCAACGCTCACGCTCAGCGGGGACATCAGCGAGGAAACGCCCGGCACGGGGCTTCTGAGCCTGGACGACGCGGGCACGCTGATCCTCAGCGGCTCCAACGGCTACACGGGCGGGACGTTCGTGAACGCCGGCACGCTGGTGGTCGAGAACCCCAACGGCATTCCCAACGGGTCGAGCTTGACCGTGGGGGCGGGCGCGGCGTCGCTCTTCGGTTCGCCGGCGGCGGGGGGCGTGGTTCTGTGCGGCTTGGAAGTGCCTGCGGCCGTTGGCGGCAGCTCGGCGGCAGTGCCTTCCCCGGTGCCCGAGCCTGGTACGCTGGCGCTTCTCCTGGCCGCTGTTGCCGGTGCGGCGCTCTATCGCCGCACTGGCCGGCGGTCGAAGACCGCGGCAAGGCAGCCTGGCGAAGCTCGTTGAACCTTTGAAATCAAAAATTGTATGGGCCGCGAAGAACAGAGGCAACCCAAACCAAATCATCCCGCTGCCGTGGCTGTGCAGTAGCAGAGTGAAACGCATTCTAACCCCAGGCCGGGAACCCAGCCGGCCCCGTCGGGACTAACCCCTCCGACAGACGCGTGTCATGAGCTTGGATCAGCCACGGCGGCGGGTTTTTCCTAAGAGAAGAACATGAAGACCAAGGATTCCGCCACGAGAACTTTGAGGAGTTTATTGGCCCTCGGCGCGGCAGCCGCGCTCTGCGGGCTTTGCCCCGAGGCGAATGCGGCGACCCCCACCGCGCCGGCCGCGGCGGCCAACGCCGCTTCCTATGCACCCGCCGCCCTCCCCGGCAAAGGACTGGCGCAGCATCCCTTCCTCCTCACCGGCGAGTGGGACTATCGCAAAACGGACCAGACCATGTTCGTCGTTCGCGGCGGCAAGGTGGCCTGGACCTATTCCATTCCGATCAAGGACGCGGACGGCACGTTGCAGGAGCTTGGCGACGCCACGATGCTTTCCAACGGCAACATTGTTTTTTGCCGCAAGGTCGGCGCAAGCGAAGTCACGCCCGACAAAAAAATTATCTGGAACATCGACGCGGCCAAAGGAACGGAAATTCATTCCATTCAACCCATCGGCCTGGACCACGTGCTCGTGACGATCAACGGCAATCCGGCGGCGAAGTCGCTGCTCATCAACACCACGACCGGCAAAACGGAAAAGGAATACACGTTCCCCGTGTTGAATCCGGGAGCCAACCCGCACATCCAATTCCGCCGGGTGCATGAGACGAAGGAGGGGACGTTTCTCGCGGCGCATTTGCGGGATCAAAAAGTCGTGGAATATGACGCGGACTTCAAGGAAATCTGGTCCTACGCGGCGAATTACCCGTGGTCGGCGACGCGGCTTAAGAACGGCAATACGTTGATCACCACGGATGATCACACCGTCCGGGAAGTCAATAAGCAGGGCGAAACCGTCTGGAAATTCTCCCAGGAGGACGCGCCGGAATATAAGTTTATTATTTTCCAGGAGGCGAGCCGTCTTGCCAACGGCAACACCGTGATTTGTAATTGGTGTCCGCACAACCTGGACGCGAAGCTCTGGCCCCGCACGGTGCAGGTGCTGGAAGTGACGCCGCAGAAAAAAGTCGTCTGGGCCCTGGCCCAATGGAAAGATCCCGACCTCGGCCCGGCGTCTTCCATCCAGTTGCTGGACGAACCCGGCGTGGCGGAGAAGGGCGATTTACAACGGTAGTGTCAGCAAATGGAGTCGTCTATGAGGTTTCCCCTGTATTTTGCTTCTCGCGGTCTCTTCCTGGGGCTGACGGTCCTGGGCGCGGGCCTGGTTTTCACCGCTGGCGCCTCCGCCGCCGACCGCGGCAAGATCGTGGTCCAAGTCGATAAGCCCGGCGCGAAGATCAGCCCCACCTTCTACGGTTTGATGACCGAGGAAATCAACCATTCCTACGACGGCGGCCTGTACGGCGAACTGATCCAGAACCGAATTTTCAAGAATTCTGCCCGCGGCAACGGGCCGGTCCCGCACTGGTCCGTGGTCCATTCTGAAGGCGCACAAGGAGCCATCTCTCTGGACACCGCCGATCCGGTCAACAGGGTGGCACTCACGACCAGCCTCAGGCTCAACATCCGCTCCCTGTCCGCCGGCCAGCGCGTGGGCGTGGCCAACGACGGGTTCTGGGGGATTCCCGTGCGGCCCGACAGCACGTACCAGGCTTCGTTCTACGCCAAGGGTTCCAACGGTTTCCGCGGGCCTTTGACGGTGGCTATCGAATCCAATGACGGCAAGACGATTCACGCATCCGCGATCGTGCCGGCGATCGGCGAAAAATGGCAGAAGTACCACGTCGCCTTGAAGACCGGCCGAGTGGAGCCCTCCGCCGCCAACCGCTTCGTCATCTCGGCGGCATCCAGGGGCGACGTTAACTTCAACCTGGTCTCGCTGTTCCCGCCGACGTACAAGGACCGGCCCAACGGCAACCGCGCGGACATCAGCCAACTCCTGGCCGAGATGAAGCCGGCTTTCCTGCGCTTCCCCGGCGGCGCCTACCTCGAGGGCAACGATCTGTCCAACCGCTGGAACTGGAAGGCGACCATCGGCCCGTTGGAAGACCGCCCCGGCCATGGGAGCATGTGGGGCTATCGCTCGTCGGACGGCATGGGTATGCTGGAGTTCATGGCGTGGTGCGAAGAGATCGGCATGGAGCCGGTGCTGGCCGTCTTTGCCGGCTATACGCTCAATCACCAAACGGTGCCTGCGGCGGAATACCCGAAGTACGCCCAGGAAGCGGTGGAAGCAATCGAATACCTTAGCGGCGGCGTCTCCAGCGCATGGGGCGCCAGGCGCGCCAAGGACGGCCATCCCTGCCGCTCAAAGTCAACTACGTTGAAATCGGCAACGAGGACCCGGCCGGGCCGAACGACACCTATGCCCGGCGGTTTCCCGTGTTTTACGACATCATCAAGGCCAAGTATCCCAAGATCCAGGTCATCTCCACGGTTCGCGGCGGCTACGGCAATCGCGTGCCCGACGTCATCGACGAGCACTATTACATGGACTTCAAGGACGCAATGAACAAGGCCCACATGTACGACAAGCGCCCGCAGCGGCCCCAAGGTCTTTGTGGGCGAGTGGGCCACGCGCGACAACAAGCCCACGCCTTCGTTCCAGTCCGCGCTCGGCGACGCCGCCTTCCTCACCGGCCTGGAGCGCAACGCCGACGTGGTGATCATGTCCTGCTACGCGCCGCTGTTCGTCAACGTCAACCCGGGCGGGCAGCAGTGGGCCACCGACTTGATCGGTTACAACGCGCTTGTCAGTTTCGGCTCGCCTTCGTACTACGTGCAGAAGATGTTCTACTGCAACAAGGGCGACGTGGTGCTGCCGATTACGCTGACCCCGTCGCAGGCCATGTTTGCCTCGGCGTCGCGCGACGAAGCAACGGGCGACGTGATCCTGAAGCTGGTCAACGCCGCTGAGACGCCGCAGGAAATGGAAATCAGCCTGCAAGGCGCAGCAACGATCGGCAAGACCGCCCGGATGGAGGTGCTTGCGGGCGGCCTGACGGACGTCAACTCCGTGGCCCAGCCGATGAAAGTCGCTCCTCAGGCCTCCACGATCGCCGCCGCCGCGAAGTCCGTGCGGGTATTTCCGGGCCATACGGTCAACGTGATTCGATTCTCGACGAAATGAGCGTCTGGCTGACAAACCACTGCTTTTTCCCCAATCCCAGGAGTTACTTGTAATGCGAACGACTGCTCTCAACCGGCGTATCTTTCTGAAGGGCTCGATTGTCGGCGGCCTGGCTGCCATGACTTCCGCACGGCTGCCGGCACTGGCAGCGGGCGCCGAAGCGGTGGCGGCCACGCCGGCAGCCGGCGCCGCGACGAAGACCCATGTCGCCCTCACGGCCGGCGACGACCGAACTGCCAACACCTTTCGCGGCCTCGAGCAGTTCCATGACGAAATTGCTAAAGCCATCGGCGACCGGCCGGTGGTCATCAAGCCCAACTTCGTGGACATCGCCCACCAGCTTGCCGCCACCCACGTCGACTGCATCGAGGGCATCCTGGAGTTCTTGAAGTCGGTGGGCAAATTGGGCAACGCGGTGATTGCCGAATCGGCCGCCAACGGGCCGGCGGTCGAAGGGTTTGCCAACTATGGTTACACGCGGGTAGCGGAAAAATACGGCGTGAAGCTGGTCGATTTCGACCAGGAAGGGCATACCATCGTCCAGGTTTTCGACGAGGTCGATTTCCGCCCGCACGCGGTGCGGATGGCCCAGCGGCTTTTGGATCCGAAGACCTTCGTCATCTCCGCCGCAAAGATGAAGACGCACGACCGCATCGTGGCGACGCTGTCGCTGAAGAACATCATCTTCGGCGCGGCCGTGAAAGACGTGGGTCTCCGTTGGGGCCCGGGGTCGAAGCCGGGGGCAAAGTCCGACAAGCCGATCTGCCACGGCTCCGGCTACCGCGGCCTCAACTACAACCTGTTCGCCCTGGCGCAGCGCCTGCACCCGCACCTGGCCGTGATCGACGGCTACGACGGCATGCAGGGCAACGGCCCCGTGGGCGGCAGCCTTGTGGATCATCGCGTCTGCGTGGTCAGCAGTGACTGGCTGGCGGCCGACCGCGTGGCCGTGGAATTGATGGGGATCGACTTCGCCAACGTCGGCTACCTGAACTTCTGCGCGGACGCCAAGCTCGGCCAGGCCGACCTGAAGCAGATCGAGGTCGTCGGCGAACCCGTGGCCAGGCACGTCAAGACCTACAAGCTCGCCGACAATATCGAGCAGCAGATGGTCTGGAAGAAGAAGGCAGGGCACTAACGGTTCCGCCCGGTCGCGCTGCAGCGTCGTCAGTACGTGCGGGCGCCCGGCAAATTGACAAGTGGCCGGTAACGCGCTTATAGATCACAATTCCTATCAGTCAGTAAACCTATTTGCAAAGGAGACCAGCCGGCCCCTGTCGGGACTAACCCCTCCGACAGACGCGTGTCATGAGCTTGGATCAGCCACGGCGGCGGGTTTTTCCTCTTCCCGATCAATCGTCCGGAGCGTCGCTGACTTGCTTCTCGACGACCATCTTCACGCCCGGAGCTTGGATCGCAGCGTGGTGCGGGAGATCCCGAGCAGCTCCGCGGCTTCCACCTGGTTCTGCTTGACGTGGTCGAGCGCGGCCTTGAGCACCACCCGATCGACGGCCGCCTGCACGTGATGGTAGACGTTGCCGCGGCTTTGTTCGAGCAGCTCGCGCACCAGGCGGCCGACCTCGAGATCGCCGCCCGCCACGGCGGACGCGAGTTGCGTTGGCGGGGAACCCTCGCGCAAGTGGGCGGGAAAGCAGTCGGGCGAGATGATATCGCCGGCGGCATGGATCAAGGCATGCTTGACGGCGCTCTGCAATTCGCGGACGTTGCCCGGCCAATCGTGCTGCTTCAGAAGCTGCATCGCCTCGGGCGAAATGCCGCAGACGCGGCGATCGAATTCGCGGTTCATGCGGCCGAGGAAGTAGTTCACCAGCAGGGGGATATCGTCCATCCGCTCGCGGAGCGGCGGAATGCGGATCGTGAGCACGTTCAGCCGGTAGAACAGGTCGGGGCGGAATCGGCCGGCCGCAGCCAGCGATTCCAGGTCCTGATTGGTGGCGGCGATGAGCCGGACGTTGGTGTGGATCGCCGCGTTTCCGCCCACGCGCTCGAACTGCCCGTCTTGCAGCAGCCGCAGCAGCTTGGCCTGCGTGGCGGGCGCCATGTCGCCGACTTCGTCCATGAAGATGGTTCCGCCGTCGGCCTGTTCGAACTTGCCGATGCGGCGGCGGTCGGCCCCGGTGAACGCGCCGCGCTCGTGGCCGAAGAGCTCGCTTTCCAACAGGGCGTCGGGAATCGCCGCGCAGTTGATGGCCAGCAGCGGCGCGCGGCTGCGGCGGCTGTACTGGTAGATCGCGCGGGCCACCATCTCCTTGCCCGTGCCGCTTTCGCCCAGGATCAGCACGGTCACGTCCTCCGGGGCGATCCGCCCGATCGACTTGTAAAGCTCCTGCATGGGCGGCGAGCTGCCGACCATCTGGTCGCTCTCGACCAGCGGGGGACCGGCGGCGTCGTACATCGCCGGCGTGCGGCTGATCTGGCTCAGATGGAGGGCACGCCCCACCACGTCGCGGAGCTGCTCGAGGTCCAAGGGCTTGAGCAAGTAGTCGAACGCGCCGAGTTTCATGGCCTCGATGGCCGTCTCGGTGGTGCCGTGGGCGGTGATCACGATTACGGGCAGGCGGGCGTCGATGTGGCGGATCTGGCGGTAGGCGTCGAGGCCCGACATGTCGGGCAGGCGAACGTCGAGGATCACGGCGTCGGGCGGCTCGCGGCGGACCGCGTCGAGTCCGTCCACCGCCGTAGCGGCCGTGAGCACTTTGAGCCGCGCGGAACCCAGGACCTTTTCCAAGGTGTAGCACACGTTCGGTTCGTCGTCGATGATCAAGAGGCTTTGCATCGGTTCTCCTAGGGAAGCAGGGAGCGGGGAGCGGGGAGTCAGAGTCCGGGCTCCCCGCTCCCCGCTCCCTGCTCCCTGCTCTGGCGCAGGTCGGGGAGCCGGACGGTGAAGACCGCGCCCCCGTTAGGGCCGTTGTTGGCGCGTAATCCGGCCGCCGTGCGCGTCGACAATGCGGCGGCAGATGGCAAGGCCCAGCCCCAGGCCGGAATCCTTCGTGCTCACGTAGGGTTCGAAGACCAGATCGGCCGGTTCCAAGGAGATCCCCGGTCCGTCGTCGGCCACCGTCACCGAGACCCCCGCGTCGCCGGAGACAATGACCTGGATCGTGCCGCCGTGGGGCAGGGCGTCAAGCGAATTGAGCACCAGGTTGAGAAACACATGGCGGAGCTGCTCGTGGTCGGCCACGATCATCAGCGGCTGCGGCGGAAACGCGCTGCGGATCGACACCCCTTGGCGGGTGGCGCGGGCGGAAACAGCGCCAGCGTCTGGTTGAGGACCTGCAGCACGTCCGCCCTCCGCTTCTCCAGCCGCGGCGGGCGGGCGAAGTCGAGAAAGGTCTGCAGCGAGCGGTCGAGCCGGGCGGTCTCGTCGGCGACGACGACCAGGTCGCGGCCGCGCAGGGCCGCGTCAGGCCCCGCCTCGACCGCCGCTTGCACCAGGAGCTTCAGCGACGTCAGCGGGTTGCGGAACTCGTGGGCCAGGCCGGCGGCAAGCTGGCCCAGGGCCGACATCTGCTCCGCGCAGCACCTCATGCTGCGACTGTTGCAATCGGTCCACCACCGTTCCCACGTGGTTCGCCATGCTCCGCAGGATTTCGTCGAGGTGTTCGATGCCCTTGGCGGGTGCAATATCGACCGGGCCGATGACCTCTTCCAAGCGGCCGCTGGCGGCGCGGATCGGCACGTACAGATTCACGATCGAATGGCTGATGCCGCGGGCGATTCCGAAGCCGGCGACCAGCCCCGCCACCGCTCCGCAGACCCCCAGCAGCCACAAGCCCGATGCCACGCGGTCCGCCATGGCTTGGTTTTTTTCGCTGCTCGTGCGATTGAGCCGCTCTTCCAGGGCGATCAACTCCTTGGTCGGCGCCAGCAGGTCGTTCGTGGCCGCCTCGTCGTTCAGCCGCGAGACGGCCTGCCGCGTTTCATCGAGCGGCACGGCAAGGGGCAGTTTCTGCCATTGGGCGATGAAATTCGCATAGCCGGCACGAATCCGGCCCGCCACCGCAATCTCGTCGTTATCATCCACCAGCCTTTCCGTTTCCACGAGCCAATGTTCGATTTGCCCCAAAGCGGTGG
The DNA here is from genome assembly GCA_963824275.1 of uncultured Planctomycetia bacterium. Lineage (GTDB taxonomy): Bacteria > Planctomycetota > Planctomycetia > Pirellulales > Thermoguttaceae > JANXQG01. Next base: position 706,488 of record CAWGOT010000001.1, read on the forward strand.
GAACGGCTTGCAAATGGGCGCGGTCGTTCGTCGCCAGGAACTGGGCCAATTCCATCCGCATCTCTCCGATCGCAAACACCAGTTGTTCCGCCGCTTGAATGGTCGCCATGTCCAAAGAGACTGTCTTGGCCGTGTTCCGCTGCAAACGATCGACATACCACCCTCCCACGCCGCCCACGGTCAACAGCAGGAGGCTGATCACAATGCTGGGCGCGGCCATGCGTACGGTGAGGTGAATGCTCATTTAGCTGTTTTACCTCGATTCACGCCGCGGCTCAAGCTAACAACCGGCGCAAATCGCCGATATTCTTCGGCACGGTCCAGCGTTCGATGAGCTCCGCCTTGCCGGGGCAGCGGGCTAGGGGAAGAGAGCCCCCATTCCGGGTGGCGCGTTGCCGACTCGGCGGATGGGATTCCCTCGCCCGCGGGACTCGCGACGCCCGACACAGCGTCTACAGCTTCGACATGTCCACGGGCGCAGAGGGCGTTTCGCAGCGCGTGCCGAGCCGCCGGAAGTTTTCCGGATCGACGGCATAGCTGATCGTGATCACGGCCCCGTCGCAGAGCACGAAGTTGCAGGCGAAGGGGTGCGCGCTGCCGAAGACAAATTGATTGCTGTAGCCCGCGCGATCCTGCATCGGCGGCACGTGCGTCGTGCGGAAGATGTCGTTGTCGAAGCCCACGTATTGGTTTTCGTTGTCCCCCGGGTCCTGCCCGTTAAGGTAGCAGTTTGGGATCAGATACTTCTCACCCAAGAGGAGCGTCTGGGAGAGCCCGTCGGTAATGTCGTCCTTGCGAATTGTGCTGAGCTCGAAACAGACGCCGTCGTATTTCTGGTAGTTGCCGGCTTGACGCGCCGCAAGCGGGCCAAAATACGCGGTCAGGGCCTGGCTTCCGCTCGCCGATAGGGAGTCCGCCCCGACCGCAGGGCCTCCGCTGTCCTGGTCATTCGCCACGTCGCCGTTGCAGATCGCGTAGTCCGATCGTGCCACCTTAAGGCCGGGGCTATTCACACCGCCGGAATTGTAGGCGATCGTGCCTTCCCAGGATTCGGGGAAGAGCATGGTACGACGCCGCGTGGGGCAATTGGTAAAGGGCAGCGTCGTCTGCACCATTTGCAGGATCGCCTGCTGCTTCGCAGTTGGGTCGATTGCCGCGCCGGCGGCAGTCCGCCCCAAGTCATGCACGGTGCTCGATTCGGTGAACGGCAGAATATTGTAAATCCAGCCGCCCGGTTGTTGGACGCCATAGCCGCGATCCGGGTCGCCGACCCAGAACCAGCCCCAGCCCCCCGTAGGGAACATTTCATGGGCCTGTTCGTGGGACAGGCAGGCCGTGCCCATTTGCTTCAGATTGTTCTTGCACTGAACGTTGCGGGCCGATTCATGCACCGCGCCCAAGCTTGGCAGCAACATGGCAATCAGGATGCCGATGATCGTGATGACCACCAGCAGTTCCACGAGCGTAAAGCCCGCAACGTTCTGACGAAAAATGTTCATGGACAGATTCCTCCCACTTCAAATGCCCTGCCGTCCCTTGAGGCAAACCCAGTGCCAATTGCGGTTTGCTCTTGAAAGCAGGCCCAAGTCGCTCACCCGGCAATCGTCAGAAGGCCTTGCTTGGCAAACACTTGAGGAGATTCTTCGGACGCGGCACGGTAGCCGTCTGCGAAACCCGGCCCTCTCCCCCAGTGTGCGATTTTTGCACATGTGCTCGATTATTCCGGCACAAGGGCAGGCAGCCGCCCGTTGCGCGTGCCGCGCTTGACGCGGGGGGTGGCCGTGGTAAGATGGAGAGCCAAGGCGGCCTGGATCGGTTCCAGACCTGCTGCAAATCATGGGAATCGGCTCTTCCGCGCCTCGACGTGGACGAGCAACCGCTTTGGCCACTGCGACAACAGAATTCCTATCGGAAAGTTCAGAAGACAGGTGCGCCCATGAAACACTCGCTTCTCGCAGTGTTGTTGTCTCTGCCGATTTGCTGTCCGGCGTTTGCGCAGCGCGACGCCGCGCCGACGGATGGTCTGCCCGCACCGACGGCCACCGTCCGTGTCGCGTCCTTGCCGGCGCTGCAAAAGGCGATTGAAGCCGCGTCGCCGGGCGAGCGGATCGAACTGGCCGACGGCGTTTATACGATGACCGGCGCCATCGGCATTGCCAAACAGGGAACGGAAGCGCAGCCCATCGTCATCGCGGCCCAGACCATCGGCGGCGCGGAGATCAACGGGGCGGGCGGCTTCAACTTGGAGTGCCCTGCGGCCTACGTGGTGATCCAGGGCTTCAAGTTCACTTACGCCATCGCCGCCCCGGCCGCCCGCGGCGGCGCGGCAAAGTCGCAACCCGGCGAAAAGCCGCCCGGCGTCGAGTCGGCCGCGGGGGCCCTCACGCTCGCCGCCGGCGCCCGCCATTGCCGCTTTACGCGGAACGTCGTGCAGTTGGACATCGCCGGCAAGGCCCCCTACCTGGTCGTCTCCGGCGATGATTGCGAGATCGACCACAACACCTTCCAGAACAAGCATAGCGAAGGGCAGATGATCAGTGTCCAAGGGCCGGGCCGCGGCGAGATGGCGCACGCACTTGGATCCATCACAACTACTTCCGCGATTTCCCCGACACGGCCAACAACTGCTCCGCCATCCAGGTCGGTCTGAGCGGGCGAAGCATGTCGCCGGCCTTTGCCGTCATCGAATACAACCTCTTCAGCAAGTGCGCCGGCGAGAACGAGGGCGCGATCTGCAACAAGTCGTGCGACAACATCTATCGCTTCAATACCTTTGCCGCGGGCACCCGCGAACTCTCGGTGCGGCACGGCAACCGCTGCCAGGTCTACGGCAATTTCTTCATCGGCAGCGAGGGCATCCGCTTCTTCGGCCACGACCACCGCATCTACAGCAACTATTTCACGAAGTGCAAGCCGGCCATCAGCGTGGGCAACGGCGATGGCGTAGTCCCGCCGGCGGCCCTCACGGCCCACGATCGCCCTGAGGGCGTGCAGGTCGTCTTCAACACGCTGGTCGACAACCAAGTCAACGTGATCATGGCCGGGCGCAACCGGGGCCTCGGTGCGAACAGTTTCACGTTCGCCAACAACATCGTGCAAGGCGGCAACAAGGCCGTTGCCATCAGCGGCCCCTTGAAAGACCCTGTCTGGGAAGGGAACCTCTTGTGGGCGAACCAGGGCGGCGCGGGCGACATCCCGGCCGCGGGATTCACGGCCCTCGATCCGCAACTGAAGCAAACCGGCGACGGGCTGTTCCACCTCCAGCCGGGCAGCCCTGCCATCGGCCGCGCGGCCGGATCGTATCCCTATGTCGACGTTGATATTGACGGCCAGCCCCGCGGCGCGGCCAAGGACGCCGGCGCCGATCAGTTCTCCCAGGCGCCGGTCGTAAACCGCGTGCTTGCGCCCGCCGACGTTGGCCCGGATGCGCGCGAAAAGACACGGACCCTGCCGACGTTTGCCAAGCCGGCGCAGTAATCGGTCGGCCGCTCCGCCGGCCCGGTCGGCACGTTTGGCCACTACGCTGCGCCGCGCTGGGCAGCAGTGCGGAAAGCGGGGCCGTGCAAATGACAGGCGGCAGCCTCTCCGCGGCATTTGCGGAGTACGTGGGCAACTCCGCCACGGGGTCTTCTAACCCAGTAGGGGTGCTGCCAGCCACGTTCGGTCGACGAGGCTACTCTTCCGTGAAACCGTTGCCGCAGCGGGTCCGCGCTTGACGCGGGGGGTGGCCGTGGTAAGATAAACCGGCAAGGCGGCCTGGATCGGTTCCAGACCTGCTGCAAATCATGGGAACCGGCTCTTCCGCGCCTCGATAGGGACGAGCAACTGCTTTGGAAAGGAACGAGCAATGAAGAGAGTTGATAAGTGGCTTCTGTTCGGATTTCTGCTGCTGGTCGTGTGCCTCATCCGTGTCGTCCCGGCACGGGCCGCTGAGGAAAAGCCCTCGCCCACGCCGCCCAATGGGTTTGACGTTCGCGCGCGAGGGCGTCCCGCGCGGCAACGTCGAGACGGTGGAGTATGACTCCAAAAGCGTCGGCGCCAAGCGGAAGATGGTGATCTACACGCCGCCCGGCTACACGAAGGACTCGAAGTACCCGGTCCTCTACCTGCTGCACGGCGCCGGCGGGAACGAGACGAACTGGACCCGTCAAGGCGCGGAAGCCGCCATTCTGAACAACTTGTATGCCGACAAGAAAATCGTCGCCATGATCGTCGTCACGCCGAACGGCTCCCCGCAGCCCGGCGGGGCGACAGCGCAGCCGGGCGAAAAGGGCCAGCCGGGCGAAAAGGGCGCGCCGGCGGCGGGGCGGCAGGGGCGGGTTCGGCGGCGGTTTCAACCTCTTCCGGGACGACCTCTTGAAGGACATCATCCCCTACGTCGAGTCCCATTACTCCGTGAAGCCCGGCCCCGAGAACCGCGCCCTCGCCGGGCTCTCGATGGGCGGCATGCAAAGCCGATCGATCGGTCCGGCCAACGTCGACAAGTTCGGCTATATCGGCGTCTTCAGCGGCGGCAACATCCTCCCCGAGAACATCACGGATATGAACGCCTTCAAGAAGAACGTCAAGCTCGTCTACATGAGTTTCGGCAGCCGGGAAAGCTCCGCCCCCCGTGGCGGCGGCACTGCCCCCTCCGGCCCTGAGGGCATCAAGCTCGCCGCCGACGCGCTGACCAAGGCCGGTGTCAAAGCCGTCTACTACGTCTCCCCGGATTCGGCGCACGACTGGGTGAGCTGGAAGCGCAGCCTGTACTACTTCGCCCCCATGCTTTTCCAGACCTCGGCCGCTGAGGAGAAGCCTCTGCCCACGCCTCCCGCGGCGGCTTCGGCTCCTGCCGCCGCAGTCCCTGCACCAGCCGCCGAAGGGAAGCCCATGGTCACCCCGCCCTCCGGCAGCATGACCTTGGCAAACAGCGCATCGACGCCGGCCATCCCACCGCAGGGGTTCGACCGCCGGCGCCAGGGCATCCAGCATGGCAACGTCGAGACGGTGGAATACGACTCCAAGAGCGTCGGCGCCAAGCGGAATCTGGTGATCTACACGCCGCCCGGCTACACGAAGGACGCCAAGTACCCGGTCCTCTACCTGTTTCACGGCGCCGGCGGCAACGAGACGAACTGGACCCGGCAAGGCGCGGCAGGCGCCATCCTGGACAACTTGTACGCCGACAAAAAGGTGGCCGCCATGATTGTCGTGATGCCTAACGGGACCGTGCAGCCGAGCGGGTCGGCAGCGCAACCGGGCGCAAGGGGCCAACCGGGCGCAAGGGGCCAGCCGGGCGCAACGGGCCAACCGGGCGCGGTGGCCCAGCCGGGCGCAACGGGCCAACCGGGCGCAAGAGGCCAGCCGGGCGCAGCGGGTCAGCCGGGTGCGAGGGGTGGGAGAGGCGGGTTCGGCAACTTCAACCTGTTCCGCGACGACCTGTTGAAGGACATCATCCCCTACGTCGAGTCCCACTATTCCGTAAAACCCGGCCCTGAGAACCGCGCCATCGCCGGGCTCTCGATGGGCGGCATGCAGACCAGGCAGATCGGCATGGCCAACCTGGACAAGTTCTCTTACCTGGGCATTTTCAGCGGCGGCAGCATCGCTCCCAATACTATCGCTGACAGGGACGGCTTCAAGCAGAAGGTCAAGGTGCTTTTCGTCAGCTATGGCAGCCGCGAGAACACGACTGCCGCCAAGGCCAACCATGATGCGCTGGAGCAGGCCGGCATCAAGAACACGTACTACGAGTCCCCCGACTCGGCCCACGACTTCACGAGCTGGAAGCGCAGCCTGTACTACTTCGCCCCCCTGATCTTCCAGAATTGATTGTACAACAGCGTGGTGGTCCATGGCCGCGCCGCGTTGACCGGCTACATCAACGATTCCGTCGTCATCGCCTCGGGGCCGATCGCGGTAGACAGTTATATCAAGAACTCGCTGGTGATATCGCTCGATTCCCTCCTGGAGCAGGACGATCGGGATGTCCCGCCGCGCAGCCCGGCGACGAGGGAAGCAAAGCCCGGGCCCACGACGAAGAGCGGGGCGACGGTGCTTGTACCCAGCGGATACATCTCGGAGGCGGTGGTGGTGGGCCTGACCTTCTGTGGCGACCTCCGCGACTCGATCCTCATCGGGCGGACGGTGGGCCGGGAGCCGCATCTTCGCGGCGGGGAGGTCCGCGCCGCCGGGCCCTTCGGCGCCTGCCCTGGGAGGTGAAGAAGCCGTTTTCGCTCGACCTGCTCAAGGAGGCCAACAAGAAGAGCGGTCCCCTGGCCCCGGCGGGCATCAAGGTCGCGTTGCTGGAGGTCTCGTTGTCCAGCGACACGGCGGCCGAAAGCCTGTCGCGCGTGGGGGTCGCGTCGACGCGGATCGGTCCCGACGCCTCGCTGGATCAACTGAAGAAGTACGACGTGCTCTTCTTCCCGGCGGGCTGGTCCGCGCGACGGAGCTCGTGGAGTCCGCCCAGAGGCTGCACAACTACGTCGAGCAGGGCGGGAGCATCTTCTTCTCGAGGCCCGACCGGTCCAGGGCATCGCGGGAAAAGTCGGCCGTCGAGATCCTTCCGTTTTCCGTCAAAGTCGACGGTCCCCCGGCCTTTAAGGGGATGACCATGGTCCGCGTGATCGGCGAGGGCTCGCCGCATCCGCTCACGGGGGCCCTGCGCGACCGCGAACTGCCGTATGCCTATGAGCCGTTTACCACGTGGGACCGCCGTTGGACGCCGCTTGTCCAGGTGGAGGGCCACAAGGAGCTGGCCTCGCTGCTGGCCGGCGAGCTCGGCAAGGGCCGCATGCTCCTCTATGGAGCGCTCGACACGTTCGGCGAGCAGCACCCCGGCGGCGACGAGTTTCTCGCGGCCTCGCTGGCTTGGCTGTCGGGCCGGCTTGGCGGCGACGAGGCCAAGCTCCGTGCCGGCCGGCAGGCTGAAGTGCGTCAGGCGCTGAACGACCTGGTGATTGGCGAAGCCGACTTCGAAGCCGGCCTTTTGGGTTCCATGGAACTGGACGTATTACGGCTGCGGCTCCGCCGTGCTGCCGCCGCTTGTCCCGACGCGCTGCGCTCTTGGTCCGGGGCCATGGCCGCCGTGCGGAAATCGCCGCGGAACTGCAAAAGAGCCTGAAGCCAGGGACGGCGGAGGACGAAAAGAAGGACTGATGTGTGACACCGATGAGGACGCTGAAGGCGATGACAGCAATGAGCAGCGACCGCAGTACTGACACCAGCGGAGCTTCTGCTTCGGTCGGATTGGCACGAGATCTGCTCCGGCGTCTTAAAATATTACGTGGGGTGATTGAAATTGATCGGCGTGCATGTTAGACTCAAGCGCGCTTGCGGGATTAAAATTCCGATAAGGCATAGCCGTGCCTAGCGGGCGGCAGAATTCAAACTTCGGCATCCGATCATACTCAATCCCAAAGTCTTTTGGAGCGTCTCTATGGCAATTGCTAAAAAGCATTTTTTCCACGGTGCGGCACTCTCCCTGATTACTGGCGCGGTGAATTCACGGGTCTTGCGAGGCTCAAAGACTTGGGGGCGGCTGCGTATGCTGTGAACCATAACATTGGGATTTATATTAAACACACTGAGAAGGAAGACAGCCCGTGGACGTTCGGATTTAGTCCCGAACATCAAGAGGCAATGCAACAACTGAACGCGCGATATGGGGACCATGCCTTTTTGGTCTTGGTGTGTCCTCCCGCCGGTGTCTGTCTTCTTACTTACGGACAGTATCAGCAGGCCATCGACGAAAACTTGACTGAGCAGGAAAACATCATCGTGCGCCGTCCGGGCGGGGGCGGTTTCCGAGTTTCGGGGGCCAATGGCCGTGTTCCCGGCGTGATTCCAGTCAATCGCTTTCCAGAATTACTCTTTGGATAAGTGCCCAATGAGGCGGCCGACCCGAGTTGGCGACCCGGGTAGATCTCGAAGTCGCGAGGTCACCTAGCCGCGTTTGCGCTACCTTGGTCGGCCGGCATCCTACAAACTTAAAGGAGAAAAGACATGAGCGGCGAGAAGAAAAAACCAAAACATAAGAAGATCGACATCCAATTGGCCGAGGGACAATTGACGCTCTACGCAAGTCCACGTGTCCTCACGGCGCTCGAGGAAGTCACTACTGACATGACCCTTTATAAGGGTGTGCGGCTCGCACAGGTACTGAAGGCTGCCTACGAGCAGGGACGGAAGGATGGCAGGCGAGAAGTGATCGAGCAAATTGATGCAATTAAGAAAAGGACCAACTACCTTCCGCCGGGAAGGCCCCGAAAGTCTTAGGGGACAACTGGTCCAATCGCTCGCGGCCAAAATCCTGGGGTCGAACATCTTGGGGTCGAGCCGCCAACAGTCAATAGTGGTGGGGCGACCTTGGGGTCGAGCCGTCAACAGTCAATAGGACGTCCTCACCCGCATCGGCCCCCCGAACGATCCACCTCTTTCCGCAATTTTCTGTGACAACGTTGCCCTTCCGCCGCAATTCCGCGGTGCGTTGTGCCATTTGCCAGGAATCGGACAACTCTCGCGAGAAGACGTTCAAGTCGTCCCGGGAACGTCTCGGACTCCCAGATGACTACTAGTACCGCGCCAGCCGGCCGTTCGCTGGTCGTCGCGTCTGGCCGGCCAATCATGGCTGCCACTGACGCAAGGCCGCCGAAGGAACCGTTGTTGTCCATCATCGCCCACCCAAGTTGGCCATCGGGGCGGGGCGCGGAGAGACGCTTGAAGATTGGAGAAATCGCGGGTCGAACTCCGCGAAACGTTATCAGGATGTCGCAATTATGGGTTGCACTGGGCGGGCTTTTTGACGGCTTTGGGCGGCGTCTTAAGGATATATTTTCGTCCGTTGTTGGAAATTGGAAACCGAAAACCTCGAAAAGTTCTTGCAATGGCGGTTAGGTTATGTTAAAATCGCCGGTATCGCGGCGACGATTCCTGCCAGCCTGCGGGAAGCTTGCGCCAAGATCGGGCTGGGGTCGGTGTCCCATCCCTGGACGCATTACAACGTATCCAGCGGGCAGCGCAAAAACTCGAGCCATCCTCCGCACCAGCACAACTCCAGCGGGCCTTACCTTGTCTGAGTGCGCCGCGGTGGGCCAATTCGAATGCTCTCAAGGTTCCTTGGCACTGCCCTTCTGGCGGGCCCTGGCTTCCCGTTGAGTATTTCCGTGGTCGGTGTACGGGAGTTACGAACGGATTCTTCGGGTCAAACTGGATTTTCGATCAGCCGGTTGCCGGGCGAGCAATCGCCCGTAGTTTCAGGGGAGGAGTGAGATGAGAAAGCGTCTTCTAGTTGTGGCTGGTATTTTGTCGCTTTTCGTCGGAGATAATCGCTTGGTCGGACAATCTTCGGGTGATCTCTATTGCAGCTCTGGCTCGACGCTTTACGCATGCGATCCTTCCACTGGCACAGTTACCGCGACGCTGTTGTTTAGCAACCCGGCTAACCCAGAAAACAACCCGTATCCAAGTACTCTGGCCTACGACAGCTCTAATGATCGTCTGTATTGCAGCTCTGGCTCGACGCTTTACGCATGCGATCCTTCCACCGGCACAGTTACTGCGACGCTGCTGTTCAGCGACCCGGCTAACCCAGAAAACAACCCGTATCCAAGTACTCTGGCCTACGACAGCTCTAATGATCGTCTGTATTGCAGCTCTGGCTCGACGCTTTACGCATGCGATCCTTCCACCGGCACAGTTACCGCGACGCTGCTGTTCAGCGACCCGGCTAACCCAGAAAACAACCCGTATCCAAGTGCTCTGGCCTACGACAGTTCTAATGATCGTCTGTATTGCAGCTCTGGCTCGACGCTTTACGCATGCGATCCTTCCACTGGCACAGTTACCGCGACGCTGTTGTTTAGCAACCCGGCTAACCCAGAAAACAACCCGTATCCAAGTACTCTGGCCTACGACAGCTCTAATGATCGTCTGTATTGCAGCTCTGGCTCGACGCTTTACGCATGCGATCCTTCCACCGGCACAGTTACCGCGACGCTGCTGTTCAGCGACCCGGCTAACCCAGAAAACAACCCGTATCCAAGTACTCTGGTCTACGTCCCAGCTCCGATTCCCGAACCCAGCACGTTGGCCCTGCTCGTGCGGGTGCAACCGGTCTTGTCGCATTTGGTTCCTGGCGACGTTTCGCGAGAATTGCGAAGCCAGCGCCCCTTGACCAAGATGCCCCAGCCATCGTGTCCTTCAGCCCGCGGACGGGCAAGGTGGCACGAAAGGCAGTTTGATCAGGCAGTCCAGAGGTTGGGCAGCGGTTTCGACCCCGCGCCCAATGGAACGGCTCCTTCAGCTTCGCCGGTTGGACCCAGTTTATGGGCCCGCTTGCAATAAGCCACGAAGCCCACGGGACGGCATCCGAGTCCGTGGGCAAGGAGGCCGCCAAGGAGTATTTGTGGTCGTATCCCAAGCTGCCGCCGCTCGGTGTGGCCGTGAAGGTGTCGTCTGCCGAGCTTTGCGCGGAGTTGGTCATCCCCGGCGCGACGCTGAAGGGCTCCTTCGAACACATGCAGCATCTCTTGGGGGAAGTACGGGCCGTTGCTGAAGGCCGCCGAAGCCAAGGACAAGGAATCGAGCGAGAAGCAGGAGAAGCAACGTCGCGCGGATCGAGGCGGCTGAAGGCTAACCGCCCCAAGTGCCGACCAGGCTTAACACATAATCCGTGGCGCCGTTGTTGTTTTGCGTGTTGACCTTGCCCTGCCCGACTTCGCTGCCGTCGGCAGTCACGGCGCCAAAATCGGCTGCCTCGTCGTTGAAGTTGCTGCCATAAAGCTCGGCAATCGCCGCGTCCGTGTTCAGCGTGTTGTTGCCGGTCGAACCGTACAGATAGGCCGTGTCGCTGGCGTCCGTCTTGGGATTGGAATCGGAAGTCGCATAGCCCAAGTTCGTGCCGAAACCCAGCGCCGAGTTGGCATACGAGACCGGGGTATTACCGCCGCCGCTGCTGCTGGGGTAGCTGTAGCTGCCGAACATGCCCGCCGACTGCACCGTGGTGCTCTTGGCGTAGGCCGCGTAATCGCCGTAGGCATAGTACGTGTCGCTGCCGCTGAGCGTGCTCGGCGAACCGTAGAAATAGGCCGCGTCGTTGGCGGCGTTGTACGCCGTCCCCACGTTCGTGGTGAAGCCGTTGGCCGAGTTGGCGTAGGAGACCGCGCCGCTGACGCCGCCGGTGGTGGAGCTGTAGCCGCCGTACATCCCCGCCGACGGCCCGCTGATGCCGCTGTCCTGGGCGTAGGCGTCAGCGTAGTACGTGTCACTGTCGCTGCCGCTGCCCGGCGAACCGTAGAAATAGGCCGCATCGGCGCCGCCGTTGCTCGCATTGCCCACGCTGGTCGTAAAGCCGTTGGCCAGGTCGGCATAGGAAATGCTGCCCGTGCCGCCGCTGGCGGCGTAGCTGCCGAACATGCCCGCCGACGGCCCGTTGAAGTTGGCGCTTATGAAATCCGCGTAGGCATAGTACGTGTCGTTGCCCGGCGAGTCGTAGAAGTAGGCCGTGTCGTTGCTGCCGTTGCCGGGGGTCGCAAAGGCCACGTTCGTGGCGAAGCCGCCGGCCGAGTTGGCATAGCCGCTGCCGTACATCCCGGCCGACGGCCCGGGAATCGTGCTGTTCTTGACGTAGGCGTCGGCATAGAACGTGCTCTGGCCCGGCGCATCGTAGAAATAGGCCGTGTCGCTGCCGCCATTGGCCGACTCGCCGATGTTGGTGACGAAGCCGTTGGCCAGATTGGCATACGCGCCGAAACCGGCGTAACTGCCGTACATCCCCGCCGATGGACCGCTGGGGTTGCTGCTGACGTAGTCGGCGAAATCCCCGTAGGCATAGTAGACGTTGTTGCCCGGCGAGTCGTAGAAATAGGCCGTGCCGGTGGCGGTCGGAGTTTGCACAGCGGTGTGGGCCCGATCGGGGTTCCCGCTGGTGCTGGCGCATAATTGCCGACGTTGATGGCGAAGCCCGTGGCCGAATTGGAGTACCCGCCGCCGAAACTGCCGAACATGCCCGCCGAGGGCTCGCTGTTGCCGTTCTGAGATAGGCGTAGGCGTAGTAGGTGTCGTTGCCCGCGGCGCCGTAGAAATAGGCCGTATCGCTCGTGTTGGGCAGCGTGTTGCCGACGTTCGTGGCGAAGCCGGTGGCCGCATTGGCATAGTTCACGGTGCCCGCACTGCCCGTGTAGCTGCCGAGCATGCCTGCCGTATGTACGCCGCTGGAGTTGTAATCGGCGTTGGCATAGAACGTGTCGCTGCCCGTGGAACCGTAGAAATAGGCCACGTCGCCGGCGTGGTTCGAGTAGCCGATATTGGTGCTGAAGCCGTTGGCCACGTTGGCGTAGCCGGTGCCGTACATGCCGGCCGAGGGCTGGGCGGCGGCACCGCTGTTGTAGGCGGCGTTATCGGCGTAGGCATAGTACGTGTTGTCGCCCGTGACGCCCTTCTTCGTGTAGAACTGGGCGATGTCGCCCGCATAGCCGTTGGCGACGATCGACGTCATGCCGCTGACCGAGACCGCGAAGTCCTGACTGGTATTGTTGAGTTGCCCAGTGCCATTGATATAGAGCAGGGCGCTATTGCCGCCCTGGGGACTGCCGGTCAAGGTCGCCGTGTCGTTGCCGCCCCCGCCCTGGAAGACGTAATTCGTGAACTCGCCGGTCGGCGGGAAGGTGTGATTCTCGCCGTTGAGCGAGACGTTGATCATGGTCCCGCTCTGGGCATCGGCATTGAAAACAAACTGGTCGCTCTGCGGCGTGCCGTCGACGGTGAGCGTCGTGCCGGGCGTGAAGAGGACGTTGTCGAGAAAGGCGGTCTGGGGCGTGGTGCCGGAGACTTGGGAATAGGTCCAGGTATAGACGTGCGTTCCGGGGGAGACCCAGTAGAACGACTCCTGCCAGCCGACCGTGCCCGACCAGGTCTCGACGGGCTGTTGGCCGCTATCCATGTAAAATGACAGCACGCCATCATTGGCGTTCGAAGAGACATTCCGCCAGAAGGAGAACTCGCCGCCGGCGGCCTCGGTGATGGTGATGCTCAGCGTGCTCGTGCTCCCTCCGCCGATCGCCCCGGACTGGGCGGCGAAACCACTGGGGGCTGCGCTGTCCGGTTGCACCGACCAGTTGGCCGCCGATGGCCCTGTGGAAGACAATTGCCAGGGCCAGGTGTTGAAATTGCCGGAGGTGAACTGCTCGGAGAACGCCCCCACGGCGATGTCCTGCGAAAACAGACTGTCACCGCTGACGCCAGGCGTGGGCAACGTGAGCGACACGGGGAAACCGGCGGCGTCGATCGTGCCGCCGTTGAGCGTCAAGGCGTTGACCGAGGAATAATCGAGGTCGGAAGCGCTCTGCCCTGACGCCACGCTGTAGTCGAAGGTAAGGGTCGAGGTGCCGCTCCCGCTGGAGTAGGCGGCCATCGCGCCCGTACCGGCGTTGAGGGCCAATTGCGGCGTTCCTGTGACGGTGACCGTCTGGCCGAAGTCGACGGTGATCGGGATCGTGGTCCCTGGTCCGTAGACGCCCGTTGCGGTCGACGAAACTGTCAAGGGGAAATTGCCGACGGCCGATTGGGTCGCCACATCGAAGATTACAGGGGCGCGACAATCGTTCCGTCCGTCGAGGTCACCTGCACCGTGACGGTTCCTTTACCGGCGGAAAGCAGGTTGGCGTCAACGTCGATAGCGCCGCTGGTCAGCCCTGGCAAGTCAAAAATGGGAATGCTCTGCGTGGGCTGGCCGTCGAGTCCGATCAGGCTGGCGTCGACGGGTCCGGTCGTGCCGATGATGGTCGCGGTATAGGAGTCGTCCTGCGTGCCCGTATTCTGCGGCATAAGCGTAAACGACGTGGGGCCGGGTAGAGGCAGCACGACGGACGGTGGACTGGCCGTGACGTCAAGCCCGCGGCTCGGACTGACGGTAATGTTCGCGGTGGCGCTGGACATCACGGCGGTATTGGTCTGCGAAGTGGCCGTCACGGTCAAGAACAGGTTGCCTGCGGTTGCGAAGGTCACCGGCCCGGTGGTCGTGATCTGGACGTGCGTGTTGGCTCCCGGGGCGAGAGTCACGGACGTTTGGGCGAGGGAGGCCGCCAGGGCGTCCGGCCCGCCCAGCGTCAGGTTGAAGGTATCGGTTGCGGAGCTGCGGTTGACGATCTGGGCCGTCAAGGTCCCGCCCGCGGCGATGGTCGACGTGTTGAGGTAGACGGAGACGCCGCTGGCCACCACGTCGACGGTGCCGTTGACGGTGGTCGACGACGTGTTGTCGGTGGAAGAGAGGGTCACCGTGAAGGGGTAAACGCCGGGCGTCACGCTGCCCACCGACACAGATAGCGGCAGGTCGACGAAATTGCTCGCGCCCGGCGGCACGGTCACCTGGTTGTTTGGACTGAAGCTGTACGACGTTCCGCTGCCGGGGAGGCCGCTGACCGCTGCCCGATACGTCTCCTCGGTGCTGCCGGTGTTGGTCACCTGCACTACGTACGAGGCGGATGTCTGCGGCCCCGCCGTAGCCGACGTGGAAGTGAGCGCGGCCACCACGCCATAGGCGTTCGCGCTGGGCTGGATGATCGGCGTTCCCGCCAGGACCAACGTCCCCGGCACCGAGCCCTTGGCGGCCCCGCTGCCGGATTGGACCGATACGGTGAAGGGCTTGGCGCCCGCCGCTTGATTCGAATCGGACGACACTTGCAAGGTATCGTCCGCGGTCGAATCGGGCCCAACGGAAATGGAACTGATCGTACCGGACACGCCGCTCACGCCGAAAGAGTAGGTCACCAAGCTGCTGGTCGGGTTGGTGAGCTGCACGTCGTAGGTCGCGGTCCCGCCGGGCGGCACGGTCTGCGAGGAGGGCAGGAGGCCGATGATCGACACCCCCGCGATCGACGTTCCGGGCGTCTGGAACGTGCCGGGCGTGCCCTCGTAAGTAAAACTGCCTGTCGCGCCCAGGGTCACCGGCACGACTTGTCCCGCGGCGAGATTGCTCACCGTGGATTGCCAGGTGATGGGGAACGTGGGATCGCCAAACGTATACGTCTCGTTCCAGGTGAGGGTATCGTAGGAAGTGCCTGTGGTGACCGACGTTGGCGGCGTGCTGTAGGAGCCGGCCACGATCGAAACGTCGCTTGTGGGCACCTCGACCGACACGCTCAGCGGAATGCCCTGGAAGGTGCCGATGTTATAGATCGTCAGCCCTTGCGTGCTGCTGGCGTAAAGCAGGTCGCCCGAGACCGCCATTTCGTTCACTAGCGCGGGCACCGGCGTGTAGGTCACCAGGATGTTATTCGGATTGCTGGGATCGACGAGCATCAATTCCGGGTTGCCGCTGACCGTCGATTCGCTGACGGCGAATATGCCGTTGCCCAGTGGCAGGGCCGAGATCTTGTTGAGCGAACTCCCCGTGCCGCTGGGAAACTGGCCTTGGGTCACGAGCATCGTGCCCAGCAGGACCGGGCTCAGCGGATTCGTGATGTCCAGCAGCGAGAGCGTCATCGTCCCGTTCACGCCGTAGGCGTCGGTGCCGCCCGTCCTCCCGACGACCAGGGCCTCGCTTCCCTGAATGCCGATGTCCACGACCTGGTATGTGCCGGGGATAAGAAGCTGGGTGTAGGTGAGGTCTGCCGGGTTCGAGTAATTTACCACCAGCACCCGCCCTTCGCCGTCCTGGGTGCTGCTGCCGGTGTTCGTGGAACTGGCGACGTAGGCAATCTGGCTATTGACAAGCGTGACGCCAAGCTGGGTAGTATTGGCGTTCGGGTCCGAACTGCCGAAAAGCACCGTGGCCAGCGTGGGGGCCGCCGGATTGCTGACGTTGATCGAGAGCACGTTGCCGGTCTGCGAGTTGAATTCGAAGCCGAAGAGCAACTGATAATCCGCGACCGAAACCAGGACTGTATTGCCCTCCACGACCATGTCGTCCATGAATCCATATTGGAAAGAAGTCGAGCTGACCAGTGCAGGGCTGAGCGGACTGGCCAACGAGTAGACCAGGAGCGTGAAGGGCGGGGACCCGCCGCCGACAATGCCTGAAATCGTCGATCCCACGAGCAGGTATTCCGCGCCGCCGATCTCGTCGACCCGGCCGACCGTATACCCGCCGTTGACAATCTGGGTGGCGCCGAAGGTTCCGTCGTCCACGGGCGCGGCCGGATTGCTGACGTCCACGACATCGATGCCATTGGGACCGCAGACGTAGGCCAGGTTGTGCGTGGCATCGCTGTACAACGCCACCGACGTGGCCGGCGTGGTCGTCACCGCGCCCTCGACGGTCAATGGGTCGGTCGTGGCCGCGGAACCCGTGATCGAAAGCGTGTTGGTCACTGTCGGGCTGCCGGTCGCCTGGTCCACCTGGTTGACCGAGAGGGCGGCGGTCACCGGACTGCCGATGAGCACGCTCCCCAGGCCGGTGCCGGTGGGCAGCGGCTGGCTCGATTGGTCCACGGTCGTCACGGTAATGGTGTCGGTTCCATTGGCAAAGCCGGTCGTATTGATGCTCCCCAGGTCAACCGTAGTCACGGTGGAGGTGATGCCGAGGGTCGTTGTCACCGGCGTGGAGGTGAAGAGCACGTTGCCGTTGACGTCGGTCACGGTGTACGATACGGAAAAGGTCCGCGACTCGTTGATCGCGCTTTCCAGCGCGACGCTCACGTCGACCTGGTTGCCGGCGGTGGCAAAGAGCGGATTGGCGGTCACGCCGCCCACCAGCAGCGTCTCCGGCCGCAGCACCACCTGTCCCGGCGTTCCCGTAGTGATTTCCGTCGCCGCCTCGACCGTCGCGGTCACCGTGAAACTGAACGCCGTCAGCGCGGGGCCGCTCTCGGAAAGGCTCACGGTGACCGGGCTCCCGCTGGGAATCGAAGCACCCGCGGCCAGCGTGATTGAGGGCTGGCTGAAGGTCGCGGTCACGCCCGAGGGCAGCCCCGAAATGCTGAAGGCGTAGGTGGCCGTCTGGCTCCCGGTATCGGTCAGTTGGATCGTGAAGACGCTCGGCGTGGTGGGCTCGGCCTCGGCAATGCTGTCGGCCAGGCTGATCTTAAAGCCATAGGCCGCTTCGTCGGTGATGGCCTGTGCCAGAGGGTTAAGCGCCGTGCCCAGATTGACCACGGCGGTGCTGATCTGGCTGGCCGTGGTTGCGCTGCCCAGCGCGGTGTCGGCCGCGTTGAGGCTGGGGATGTATGGCGACAAAAAGGGATCGGCCGTGATCAGGCTCACGATGCTGGTGATGGCCGCCTGCGCTTCGCCCAGATAGACCGCGCTGGTGGGCGTCTCGACGAGGTTCGTTACGGCAAAACTCAGATCGTTGAATTGGTCGGCGAGGTTGGTGTTGCCGATCTGCCCCGCAGCCACTGCCGCATTGCCCAGGGCCGCCGCGCCTGGCGCCACGATCTCGACGGGAACCGTTAGCGCCTGGGAGTCAGGCACTCCAGCCACGACCAGCGGCGGCAGGCTTTCGCTGTCGGTCGTTCCCAAAGCCGTATATTGCACGGTCGTGCCAAGCGTCACCGGCAGGGCCTGGCCCGCCTGCAGATTGGCGATGTTCGTTGTCCAGGTGATGCCGCCGCTGGGGATGGCGGCCAGCGACGAGAAAGTCCATGTCAGCGTTTCGGAGGTCGCGCCGGTCGTGGTCTGCGTCGGCGCAATGTTGAACGAATTGGCGACGATCGATACGCCGGTCGTCGTGGGGACCTGCACCGTGACGGTGACCGGCATGTTGGTGATCGAACCGGCCTCGTACAGGTCCAGCCCTGCGGCCGTCGAGGCGTAAAAAATGCCGCCGCTGACGGCCATTCCGCTCACACCGCCGGCGGCGGTGAACAACGACTCCCCTCCCCCTCCGGGAGAGGGGCTGGGGGTGAGGGCCAGCGTGTTACCGTCAACCACCAGCACGGCCGGCGCACCGCCGGACTGGACATTGCTGATGGCAAACTGTCCGCCTCCCAAGGCCACGATATTGACGGTCCCAGCAGACGATACCGACGCCCCGCTGACCGTCGTGCTGGCGAGGATCACCGGAGCGGCCGGATTGGTGATGTTCAGCAGAGTGAGCGTGATATTGCCCGTCAGATTGTCGGCGCGCTCTGGAAGGGGCTTTCCCAGCCGCCTGTTGTGCCCACGACCAAGGCATCGTTCCCTTGCACGGCCACGGCAATCGCCTGAATCGTGCCGGGAATCGCGAGCGTGTCGGTTACCGCAAGACTGGCTGGATTGGCGATATTGACGACCTGGAGTTGCCCGCTCCCCGTTTGCGTGGCGCTTCCCGTGGAAGTGGAGCCGACCACGTAGGCCAAGGAGCTCGATACGCCCACGGCACCGTTGATGTTGCTCGCGCCGCCGTTAGACGACCCCTGCGTACTGATCAGCAAGCCGGATGGCACAGGGCTGGCCGGGTTGCTGAAGTTGATGGCGAAGAAATCGCCGAATTGCTGCGTGACCGCATCGGACCTGCGCCGGAATAGGCGATGCCGTTGGTCGCCACGAAGGCGGTGGTGCCCTCGACGAACAGGCTGCCGAGAAATTGGAAATCGATCGTGATATTGCCGAGCAAGGTCGGGCTCGTAGGATTGGCCAGGGAATAGACGAGGAACTTGAAGGTTCCGTTGGTGTTCCCGGAAGCGACGACCAGTTCGTTTCCGGCCAGTGCCCCCAAGTTCGTCCCGCCCGTATTGAGCGTGCCCGAGCCGAAGGTGCCGACCACCGTCGGGCTGGCCGGATTGCTGATATTGACGATCGTGATGTCCGCCGCTCCGATCGAGTAGGCGTAGGTTCCGCTGACGACGACGCTTGCCGCCGCACTATCCGTGACGGCCTGGGCCACTTGCGTCTGGGCGGCAATCGAAAGCGTGTTCGTGACCGTGCCGCCGGTCGTATCGAGCGTATTTGCACTGAGCGATTGACTCGCCGAGATTGGCGCGTCGACAAGAAGTTGCCCCTGGCCGGTCGCTAGGGAGTCGCCGCCGGTGTCGTCGACGGTGACATTGATCGTATACGTGCCAGGACTGAAGCCGGTGGTGTCGATGTCGCCCAGATCGACGCTGGTCACGCCGATCACTTCCGGCAGGGAGATCGCCACCGGCGTGGATGTGAAGACCACGGTCCCTTGGCTGTCGGTCACGGTGTACGACACCGTGCCTTGCTCGGCCTGCGTCACGCCGGCCAGGATGCTGGCCGTCACGTCGACCTGGCTGCCCGCTTCGGCGGTCGATGGGTTCGGAGTCACTCCGAGGACTGACACGTCATCTTGTGCTGCGCCTTGTCCGTAGGTCAGCGTCACGTCCTGCGTGGAATTGAGCGCGGCGTTTGCCGGTGGCATGATCGTGACCGTCTCGGTCGTCGATTGGCCGACGGCCAGCGACACCGGCGTGTTGGTCCCGCTGATCGTCCAGCCCGTAGGAAGCGTGGGGCTGATCGCAGCGTCGTAGGCCACGTTGCCCACATTAGTCACTGTCAACGTTGCCGAGACCGGTACGCCCGGAGTGCTGTTGAGGGAAGTCGGGTTATCTGTTACGGTCACGGCGGCGACGGCGGGCATGGCGAAGTCGATTGTCACCGTCTGCGTGATTGCCGAACTCGTGGTGCTTGTCGCCTTCACCGAGAACGATTCGGCCGTGCCCGGCACCGGCAGCGTGCCGGTAGGTTGCAAGTAGACGCCGACAACGCCGGTGCGGCCGGCCGGAATCGTGACGCTCGTGCCGCTTTGGACGATCGTAAAACCGGCAGGGACCGTAGGGAACGTCAGGTCGTACGTATCGGCCAGCGGCCCGTTGTTCTGGATTACGGCCTGGTAGGCGGTCGGTACTTGCGCGCCGTCATAGGGCACTGTGAATGTCGGGTCAAGATTGACCGCCAAGATCATGCCTGGCTGCGTGGACGTAATCGTGACGTTCACCAGTGCGTTGGCGACCAGGTTGGGGTCCGTGCTCGATTGTGCGGTTAGTTGAATCGCGTACGTGCCGCCTTGCACGCCGGCGGCCGGAGTCACCGTTACATTGCCGCTGCCGTCGATCGCAACCGTCCAGCCCGCCGGCCCCTGGGCCGTAATGCCGTAGGAATCGGCCAGGCTGGTATCGATCTTCGTCGCGAACGTGACGGGCGCGTTCTGGCTGGTCGTGACCGCGAACGGATTGCCCGAGACCGTCAACGCGTTGCTCGCGTTCCCGCTGAGCGTAAGGGCATCCGTTCCCGTTCCATTGGCTGCGACAGCGATCGTACCCGTGTAGCCATCGAGCGTAACGCCGTTGGTCGGATTGAGCGAAGCTCCGCCGGCACTGAACGTGCCGCTGCCCGGCCCCAGATCGATGGCATCGCCCGTCGCCGTGATCGAGACGGAACCCGAGAAGTCCGGCGAAGTGGTCTGCCCGCTGCCGCTCAATGCGGCCGAGTTCGTTGTGATCGTATAGGTCCCTGCGGGCAGCGTCGCTCCGTTAAGAGTGAGCCCGCCTGTTGTCAAAGTCAGTCGCGACGGTGCCCGTGACGGTCGCCGAGTAATAGTCCCAGTCGCCGCTGACACCCAGGCCGGTTTCCGCCGGCCCGTACGCGGAAAGACTGCCCGTGCCATCGACGCTGAACTGGTCGGTCCCCGAGACATCCACCGCAACCGCACCGAGCGCGGCCAGCGCGACGGACCCGCTGCCGATGGTCTGGCCGCTGGAATTCGTCACGCTGGCGCTCGGCAGCGTCGAGCGCCGTCGTCTGAAGCGCGCTGGCCGCAGTCGAAGACCACGTTGCGCTGATTTGGTTCGACACCGAAACGGCGGCCGCCTTGACCGAACCCTGGATCGAACCGGAGAGCAAATCGCTCGTTTGCTGGACGCTTCCGGTCGCCTGATTCGCGGGCGACGCCGAGCGCGGCAAGGGATCTGAGACTATCGACGTAACCGCCGGATCCTGGCCGGTCAAGCGGCTCACCGTAGCGTTGAGCACAAGCGCGAACGTGTTTTTCGCAAATTCATTTGCACCATTAAGTGGGCCGGCGATGCCTCCAAAAATAGCACTCTTGAGGTTGGCAAGACCTGTGTCGCTGCTGATAGGTCCTGCCAACTGGAGTGCGCTGGCCACGAATTCGCTTTTTTCGATGAGATTGTCGTAGGCCTCTTTCACTTCCATCTTCGCGGTCTTCGAGTTCCGCAGCGGCTTCTTCCTGCTCGCTCTGCGAAGCGTTGAGCTCGTAAGCGACGCTCAAAACGGCCCCAGAGTCAAAAGCGACGAGTGGCGAAAAATACTTGATCACCTTGATTTGCAGGTCGAGGTTTTCGCCGACCAACGCGAGGAATTCCAGCGCCCCTTCATGGCCCCCATCGGCATCGACGCCAATGAATTCACCGGTAGCAAAGTCGATCTCGCCCCAGGCGATCGTCGGCACGCCGTTGAGCAGCACACTTTGGTCCGGGACGATCACGACATAACCGTTCAGGACATCGGTCGTAATCCGCGCCATGGCGTCCGCCGGGATATCGAGTCCGGCCAGCACGTTCAGGTTCTCGCTGCTAATGACGGCGGTGCCGATCCCCTGTGCCGCCGCGGCGTTGAAAACATCGAAGGTGTTATCGACCGCGAGCGTCTGACCGCTGGGCGTCAGAGCGGCAACCGCGTCGCGCTCGTCGATGTTCTCGAACATCCCGCGGGTCAAATTGAAGAGGTACGTCGCGGCCGTCGCCTGCCCTGGCGCGGCCTCCACGTACGGCGAGTCGCTGACGAGATCGATCGCGGTCGTCAGGTCCACCGGCGTCGTTGAAGCGGCGTCAAGCTGCTGTGAAATCAGTACGATCCGCGGCGTGTTGAAGTAGGCGGCCACAACGGACGTTGCGGCCAGCGTGTTAGTTTGCAAATCCGACATCGTCTGGAAGTTGTTTCCCAGCACTGCGCGTCAGGTCGACGCTATAATCCGTCGCGTACGTTTCGGCGATTTGGGCGTCAGCGCTCGTGTCTTGCAAGGCAGCCACTTGGGAGGCATCCGACTGCAGTTCCTGATTCAGTTCGGCGGTCGGATGCGGGTCGGGGGCCGCCGCCGTTACATCGAGGGTGTACGCATCGAAACTCGAAAAGGCCGGTTCGCCGCCGACCGGGATTGACACCTGCATGTTCCCGAATCCCTGCCGCGCCGCATAGCCGATCCGATCCAAGAGCGTCCGGCTGAAGGTCTGCGCAGTCACTCCCGCACCGCTTTGGGTGATGTTCAGGAATATTCCCGTCAGCACGGAGTTTCCCAGCGGGAAGCTCGAATAAACTTCCTGAAAACTGCCCCCCAGGATGACGCGATCGCGGGTCGAATTGTAGGCGTCGTCGCCCCAGGCAAGGTAGGGCACATAGGTGTTGGTTGTTGTGGTATAGGTAAATCCTGTCGAGTTGATCGCCGTGTTGAAGCCCAGCGTGAGCGGCCGCCCCACCAGATCCACGTCGTTGAACGTCTGATCGAAGACAACGTTTTCCGACAAGCCGTCGCTGCCCGCCACGAGCGCCGCGCTGGCCTGGTCCCAAATCTCTGCCGTCAATTGCACTTCGGTCGTCTGCCGCAAGCTTTGCGCCACTTCGGTGAACGTGCCTGTCGGCGCGGCAAACGTTTGCCCAATTACGGCCCCGGCAATCAGCGGATCGGCATTCACCCAACCGTTGCCCGCGTTGAACTGGAACCAGTAGTGGCTTTCAGTTTCGGTCTGGAGTGTTGAATCATCTGCCGGATCGGATATTGTCGTGGTGGCCGGAACAAGGTAACCCACAGTCTGATAACTGTTCGGGAACATCGAAAGGATGAGCTGCTTGGTCAAAGCGGTCGAGAGCGTGCCGGAAACGTATTGGGCCGGAATGCCGGAGGCCCGCAGCAGGGCTACGCCCAGGCTGGCCACATCCAGGGCGTTGCCGGCGCTACTCCAGAGCGTGCCGCGGGCCCCGCGGAGCGAACCGACGTAGGAGTTGTAGCCGATATCGTCGTGCAGGAAGTTGAAGATGTTCTGGGCATTGTAGCCGAGCGCCGCCGCTTCTTCCTGGACGTAGGGGTCGGTCGTGTTGGCGTCCGGCGTCGATGCCAGCAGGTTGGGATCGACCGTGCCGGAGGTGAGCGTGGCGGCGGGGGTCGAATTGGAAACCGCGCCGCCATCGAGCGTAGCATAAGCCTGAGCGCCCGTGTCGAGTTGCACGGGGAGGTTGCCGCCTGAAGGCGGGACTCCAACGGTGATCGACACGCTGGTCCAGTCGTAGCCCTGGATCGTGCCCAGGCTCCAGGCCAGGTTCTGGCCGCTTTGATCGGGCTGCTGCGAGGCGCTCAGAAGCGTCACGCCCGGGGCCAGCGTATCGGTCAAGAGTACGCCGGTCTCGGAGTCGGCCGACTCGTTATAGACCGTGTAGGTGATGGTCTCCTGGTTGTTCTGGACGCTGCCGGTGAAGTACGCCGAGAGCGTGCGGCCGACCACGATATTGGTCGAGGGCGTGGCCGAGATCGGCGCCGGCAAGACCATTTCCTGCTGGCTGGTCGTGGCGAATCCGGCGGCCGAGACGGTGATCGTCGGCGTGCCCGGTTGCGTATCCTGGTACTGGAATGTGGCCGAGGTAGCGCCCTGGGGAATAGTGACGGTCGAACCGGTGAGCGCATTGCCGCTGGCGTTGAGAACAGGCCGCCGCCTGAGGAACTGGCCAGGGTCAAGGTCACGCCGCCGGAGCCGGCGGCCGCCGGGTTGCCGTCGAGATCCTCAATCTCGATGCTGATCGTAGCGGAGTAAGACGGATTGCCAATCCGTCCTACGGCGCTGGCAAGGAAGGTCTGGCCGAGCGTGACAAAGACCAGGCTCGGGGCCTGCGTCTGGAAGGCGCCGATATCGAGGCTGCCGCCCACGGTGCGGGGCAGGCCGCGCTGGTCCGTCGCCGGGAGGTTCGCCGCGGCGGCGTTGCCCGCGCCGATGGCAGGGCTGCCCGCCCGGAGCGCCATGGTCTCGGTGGGACCGCCCGAGGGTGCCCCCCCAGCGCGGCCAAGAGCGGCGCATTGCTGAACACGTCGCCCGGCCCCGGCGCGGGATCGGACGTGCTGTTGTTGACGAGCGTCCCCAGCAGGTTGTTGCCGCCGTCCGTGGTGATTGCGCCGTTAAGATCGGGATTCGTGCTCTTGCCCGTATTGCCGGCCAGGATGCTGTTCTCAACGCTCAGCGTGCCGGCGCATGAGATCCCGCCGCCCAATTCGACCGTGCTGTTGCCGGAGATGGTGGAATCGGTCACCGTTACAACGCCGCCCGCCTGGTTCTCGATCCCGCCGCCCGATCCGGTGCTATTTTCCGTCGAGTTCCCGGAGATCGTGGAGTTGCTCACCGTCAGCGTAGCGCCGGAGCTGTTCTCGATTCCCGCGCCGCCCAATCCGCTGGATCCGGTGCTGTTGCCGGAGACGGTCGAGTTCGTGAGCGTGAGCGTGCCGCCCGTTTCGTTGTCGATCCCGCCGCCCTGCGCCCGTCCGCGCCTCGTTGTTGGAAATGGTGCTCGACACCACCGTCGCGGTGCCGCTATTGCTGATGCCGCCTCCGCTGTCCGGTTGATTGCCGGTCACGAGGCTGCCGCTGAGCGTCAAGACGCCCTGCTGGTTATCGATGGCGCCGCCCAAATTGGCGGCAGTATTGCCGGGTAAATTGATGAAGGTGTCGCTCGTGAGTGTCGCCGTGGCGGAGTGGTTTTCGATCGCGCCGCCGTCGCCGCTGGTGGTGTTGCCCGTGAAGGTGCTGCCGCTGACCGTGAGCGTGCCCTGGTTTTCGCTGGAGATCGCTCCTCCCATAGCGCTGCCCTCGTTGCTGGTGAAGGTGCAGTCGCTGGCCGTCACGCTTCCGCCCTGGTTGTCGACGGCCCCGCCGCCGCCGTTCGCATAATCACTGGTGAAGACGTCGTTGCTCAGGGTCAGCGAGCCCGTGTTTTCGATCCCGCCGCCCGATCCGCCGGCCGTGTCGTTGGAGAGGGTGGAGTTGCTCAGCGTCAGGCTGCCGGAATTGAGAATCGCGGCGCCGCTGGCCGTGCCATAGGAGCGGGCGCCTTCCAGCGTCAGGTTCGTGATCACGGCATGCACGCCGCTATCGACCTGGAAAATTCGGTTGTCGTTGCCGTCAATCGTCAGCGGCGTGCTGGGGCTGCTGCCGTCGATGGTGATCGTGCCGGTCCCGGCGCCGCTCAGTTCGAGTTGACTCGAGAGGGTAATGGTTCCGCTGCCGAGGCTGGAATCGAAGGTGATCGTGTCGCTCGTGCCGGCCGCCGCATCGAGGTCGGCCTGGGCCACGGCCTGCCGCAGGGAAAGCTCGGCCGCCACGGCGCGTGTCCGTGGGGTTGTTGACCACCAGCGTCGTGAGCATCAGCCGGTCTTCAAGCCGCTCGAAGGTCCGCGGCCCTCTCGGGACGAGAACGGATCGATAGGTTAACGCTTTCGCGGCCGGGCGGCGCCGCTTCAGGTTCTTGCTGCGAGAGAAAAACGATCCTGGGAACATGGGTGCTTCCTCACGTAAGTAGTTGCTGTTTCAGACGACCTTTCGAACGCTTCCGGACGGGAACGACATTTTAGAGGGGAGTCTTTCCAATAGGCACTTTTGGGGAAACCAGAAAACGTCCAGGTATTTTACAGGCTGAGTTGTCAAAAGCAATCGTGAGGAGTTGTCGCCGATTTCCCGTCAAGAGAGATACAGCCGTTTTTGCGAGGAAAACCCGTGCGAAAAGCAGCCCTTGACCGCTATAAAGCAGCAAGGACCTACTGCAATCGGGCAAGTTCGGGCAAAGACCATCCATCGGTAGCGTATTTATAGCTCGGGCTCCAAACCGGCTCGGCCGAAGGCTAACCGCCCCAGACGCCGATCAGGCTCAACACATAATCCGTGGCGCCGCTGTTGTTTTGCGTGTTGACCTTGCCCTGGCCGACCTCGCTGCCGTCGGCAGTCACGGCCCCAAAATCGGCTGCCTCGTCGTTGAAGTTGCTGCCGTAAAGCTCGGCGATCGCCGCGTCCGTGTTCAGCGTGTTGTTGCCGGTCGAACCGTACAGATAGGCCGCGTCGCTGGCGTCCGTCTTGGGATTGGAATCGGAAGTCGCATAGCCGAAGATCGTGCCGAAGCCCAGCGCCGAGTTGGCATACGAAACCGGGGTATTGCCGCCGCCGCTGCTGCTGGGGTAGCTGCCGAACATGCCCGCCGACTGCACCGTAGTGCTCTTGGCATAGACCGCGTAATCGCCGTAGGCATAGTACGTGTCGCTGCCGCCGATCGTACTCGGCGAGCCGTAGAAATAGGCCGCGTCGTTGGCGGCGTTGTACCCCGTTCCCACGTTCGTGGTGAAGCCGTTGGCCGAGTTGGCGAAGGAGACCGTGCCGCTGACGCCGCCGGTGGTGGAGCTGTAGCTGCCGTACATCCCCGCCGACGGCCCGCTGATGCCGCTGTTCTGGGCGTAGGCGTAGGCATAGTACGTGTCGAGACCTGGAGTACCGGGTGCCCCGCTGCCGCTGCCCGGCGAACCGTAGAAATAGGCAGCATCGTTGCCGCCGTTGCTCGCATTGCCCACGCTGGTCGTAAAGCCGTTGGCCAGATCGGCATACGAGATGCTGCCCGTGCCGCCGCTGGCGGCGTAGCTGCCGAACATGCCCGCCGACGGCCCGTTGAAGTTGGCGCTTATGAAATCCGCGTAGGCATAGTACGTGTCGTTGCCCGGCGAGTCGTAGAAGTAGGCCGTGTCGTTGCTGCCGTTGCCGGGGGTCGCAAAGGCCACGATCGTGGCGAAGCCGCCGGCCGAGTTGGCATAGCCGCTGCCGTACATCCCGGCCGTGGGCCCGGGAATTGTGCTGTTCTTGACGTAGGCGTCCGCATAGAACGTGCTCTGGCCCGGCGCATCGTAGAAATAGGCCGTGTCGCTGCCGCCGTTGGTCGACTCGCCGATGTTGGTGGCGAAGCCGTTGGCCAGGTTGGCATACGCGCCGAAACCGGCGTAACTGCCATACATCCCCGCCGAAGGACCGCTGGGGTTGCTGCTCACGTAGTCGGCGTAATCCCCGTAGGCATAGTAGACGTCGTTGCCCGGCGAGTCGTAGAAATAGGCCGTGCCGGTGGCCGTCGAATCTTGGGCGGCGGTGCGGGCCCGATCAGGATTCCCGCTCGCGCTGTGCATAATTGCCGACGTTGATGGCGAAGCCGATGGCCGCATTGGAGTAGCCGCCGCCGAAACTGCCGAACATGCCCGCCGAGGGCTCGACGCGGTTGCCGTTCTTGAGATAGGCGTAGGCGTAGTAGGTGTCGTTGCCCGCCGCGCCGTAGAAATAGGCCGTATCGCTCGTGTTGGGCAGCGTGTTGCCGACGTTCGTGGCAAAGCCGGTGGCCGCATTGGCATAGTTGACGGTGCCCGCGCTGCTGGTGTAGCTGCCGAGCATGCCTGCCGTATGTACGCCGCTGGAGTTGTAATCGGCGTTGGCATAGAACGTGTCGCTGCCCGTGGAACCGTAGAAATAGGCCACGTCGCCGGCGTGGTTCGAATACCCGATATTGGTGCTGAAACCGTTGGCCACGTTGGCGTAGCCGGTGCCGTACATGCCGGCCGAGGGCTCGGCGGCGGTGCCGCTGTTGTAGGCGGCGTTATCGGCGTAGACATAGTAGGTGTTGTCGCCCGTGACGCCCTTCTTCGTGTAGAACTGGGCGATGTCGCCCGCATAGCCGTTGGCGACGATCGATGTCATGCCGCTGACCGAGACCGCGAAGTCCTGACTGGTATTGTTGAGTTGCCCAGTGCCATTGATATAGAGCAGGGCGCTATTGCCGCCCGCAGGACTGCCGGTCAAGGTGGCCGTGTCAAGATCCGGAGTACCGGGTGCCCCGCCCCCGCCCTGGAAGACGTAATTCGTGAATTCGCCCGTGGGCTGGAAGGTGTGGTTCTCGCCGTTGAGCGCCACGTCGATCATGGTTCCATTGTCGGCATCGGCGTTGAAAACAAACTGATCGTTGCCCGGCGTGCCGTCGACGATGAGCGTCGTGCCGGGCGTGAAGAGGACGTCGTCGAGAAAGGCGGTCTGGGGCGTGGTGCCGGAGACTTGGGAATAGGTCCAGGTATAGACGTGCGTTCCGGGGGAGACCCAGTAGAACGACTCCTGCCAGCCCACGGCGCCCGTCCAGGTCTCGACGGGCTGCTGGCCGCTGTCCATGTGAAACGACAGCTCGCCGTCGCTCTGGTTCGAGGAGACATTCCTCCAGAAGGAGAACTCGCCGCCGGCGGCCTCGGTGAGGGTGATGCTCAGCGTGCTCGTGCTCCCTGCGCCGATCACCCCGGACTGGGCGGCGAAACTGCTGGGGGCTGCACTGTTCGATTGCACCGACCAGTTGGCCGCCGCCGCCCCTGTGGAAGACAATTGCCAGGGCCAGGTGTTGAAATTGCCGGACGTGAACTGCTCGGAGAACGCCCCCACGGCGATGTCCTGCGCCGGCAGGTCGTCCGTGCCGGTGCCCGGTGTGGGCAACGTCAACGACACCGGACTGCCACCGGCGTCGATCGTGCCGCCGTTGAGCGTCAAGGCGTTGGCCGAGGAGTAATCGATGTCGGAACTGCTCTGCCCGGACGCCACGGTGTAGTCGAAGGTGAGGGTCGAGGTGCCGCTCCCACTGGAGTAGGCGGCCATCGCGCCCGTGCCCGAGTTCAACGCCAATTGCGGCGTGCCCGTCACAGTGACCGTCTGGCCGAAATCGACCGTGATCGGGATCGTCGTACCCGGCCCATAAACCCCATAGGCCGGCGAGGATACGATCGGCGCGGGTGGGGCATTGCTGATCGTGAACGTCAAGATGCCGGAATCGTAAGCGGGCACAAGGAACTTGCCATCGCCAAGGACGGTGCCGGGCGCCGAGTCGAAGTGGTCCGATTCCGAGGCAAAAGTAAGGATCTGGAAGGAGTCGCTAGTGCCGGGCGTGTAGCCGTCCAAAAAGGACGTGTTGAGGGTCCCACCGAGCGTGGCGCTGCCCGCAATCGCGAGCTGGCTGTAATCGTCCGGTCCGCCCAGGATCATGTCGAGCGCCCCGGCCGAGGTCTGCGCGTAATTGCCCTGCACCGTCAGCGTGCCAGGGGTGTCCCCGCGCAACAGCGTGCCTGCGTTGCTCAGGTTGGCCTTGATCGAGCCCGTGCCGTCCAAGGTGCCGCCATTGAGGTCGAAGTTGGCGGCGATGAGGGTGCCGTCCACGAGGGTGGTCCCGCCCGATTGCGTGTAATTCGCGCTTCCCGCGTTGAAGGTCGCACCGCTGCCGACGGTCACGGCGCCGGCGTTTTCGACGCCCGCCGACGTAGACAGGGCATAGCCGTCGGCCAGAAGCAAGGTGCCGCTGGCGGTGTTCGTGGCGAAGCCGGCAAATGCGGGGGTGGTCCCAGAGTCGCTGTAGATTTGCGAGGTCGCCCCGCTGAGGCTGATCGTGGCGGCGTTGGCGGTGATCGCGTCGCCCACCAGCGCAATGGCGCCGCCGTTGGAGACTGCCCACGTGCCGCCGGTCAACGTCCCGCCGTAGAAGTTGGTCAATGCGTCGGAGACGTAGAGAAGGCTGCCGCTCTGGTTGTCCTCAATCGTGCCCTGGTTGTCGAAGTCGCCAGAGCTGCCGCCCTCAATCTCGTCGAAGGACGATTCCCCGGAAACCGTGATGGTCGGATCAAGCGTGACGGTCTCCGAAGTAGTTCGCAGGCTGTCGGACGTTGTGACCATGTCGGCATCGTAACCGCTCAAGTGGATCGTCGCGCCGCTGACCAGTGTCCCGACGCCTATCGCCTGCGCGATGCTGGTGTCGAAGTAGAGCCTGGTGTCCTCGCCGGAGACGTTCAGGTCCGTGTTGAGGGTCAGCCCGCCGGCGATGGTCAGGGTCGCGGCAAGTGCCGACATGTCGAGAGCGCCGTCCAGGGTCACTCCGTACAGCACGCCGCCACCGACGCCCACGTAGTCTTGCGAGCCGACGTACTCGTAGCCACCCTCGGTGTCAATCAGTGAGGCGGCCGTCGCATCAACCATGCCGCCGTAAATCCGGCCGCCGTCGAAATACCAACTGCCCGTGCTGCTCGTGACGCCCGGGGTCAGCGTCAGCACGCCACCTGTAAAGGGGTTGTCCGCAGGGCGATTGTCCAGCGTGCCGATGAGGTCCACGGCGGCGTCTTGGCCCAGAGCGAGCGTGGCGAGGTTGTGCGCGCTCGGGTCGAGGCTCAGCCAGCCGCCCAGGTAGACGCTGGCGCTGCCGGTCGTGATCGTGCCATTGTTCACCCAGGCGTCGTTGCTCGCAAAGTAGTCGTAACCGTAGCCATCCCAGTCGTCCCAGTTGTCGCCCAGGCCAAGGATCGTGCCGCTGGCGGCCTGCACGGCGCCTTGGTTGGTCCAGGCCCCGCCCATGTAGATCCTTCCGCTGGTGACCTGAATGACGCCGGTCGTATTGTTGGTCCAGCTAACCAGCGAGGAGTAGGGATTATACGAAGGCAGGAAGGGATTATACTCGTCGAAGTCGATATTCAGTATGCCGTTGGCGGTCTCCTCGATCGTGCCCTGGTTGTCGATCGGTCCGTTGATGGCGCCGGTGTCGCCGGCGATGGGGCCGACAAGGGTCATCGCGGAGGCAATCGTGAGCGGGTAGGCGGAAGGGAAGTAACCGTCTTGCACCGACGTTGAGCTGTTTAACGAGCTGTTCGTGACCTCGATCGTCCCGCCGCTGCCGAAGTTGATCGACCCGCTGCCCGCGAGGGTCTGCCCGAACGGCCCGCTATCGAAGTTGTGGACGAAAAACAAGGTGCTAACGTCGTCGAGTTGGAGGACGGAATTGAGGGTCAAGCCGTTGATGACCGTCAGGGTGCTGAAGCTGTCCACCGCCGCGCCGAGCACGGTCATGTTCAGCGTGCCGTCGACAGTCACGCCGTCCAGGACGCCGCTGGTGTTGCCATTCACGTCATCATAGGGAGCGGTCAGCCCTACCGCGTTGAGCACGGCCCCGCCGCTGGTGGTGACCGTGCCCTGGTAGATGCGGCCGCCGTTGAGGTTCCAGGATCCGGTGCTGCTGGTGACGCCCGGCGTGAGGGCCAGTACGCCGCCCGTATCGGGGTTGTCCCTAGGGCTGTCGTCCAGCGTGCCATTCAGGAAGACGGTGTTCTGGCTGAGGTCGAGCGTGGCGACGTTGTGCGCGCTGGGATCGAGGCTCAGCCAACCGCCCAGGTAGACGTTGGCGTTGTTGGTCGCGATCGTCCCGTAATTCACCCAGGCGTCGCTGGTGATGGTGCCGTTGTCGACAAAGCTGCTGTTGGCATTGTTGAGGTCGTAGGGGCCGGCGTTCAGGTCGTCGC
The DNA here is from genome assembly GCA_963824275.1 of uncultured Planctomycetia bacterium. GTDB lineage: Bacteria > Planctomycetota > Planctomycetia > Pirellulales > Thermoguttaceae > JANXQG01. Next base: position 737,728 of record CAWGOT010000001.1, read on the forward strand.
CCAGCACGGTCCGCGTGAGGCTGTTGATTTCTCCACCGTTGTTGGGCACGTAAAGGTTGGGATCGGCCGTGATGGTCCCGTAGTTGGCCCATGCGCCGCCCAACTCCAGCACTCCGTCGGAGACCACGTGGATCAGGCCGGTAACGTCGTTGCTCCATCTCACCAGGCCCGACTCGGTGTACTGGTCGAAGTTGATGGCCAAAATGCCGTTGGTGGTCTCGTCCTGGATGATGCCCTGGTTGTCGATCGGCCCGTTGATGGCGTTGGAGGGGGCGTTGAAGCTGCTCGGACCTTGTTCGTCGGAGATCGTGATGCCGGGTGCAAGAGTCACGACCTGGCTGCTCTGGTTGTCGATCGTAGCGCCGGCGCTGCTCATGTGGATGGTGGCGCTGGTGGCGAGCGTCCCCACGCCGACCGTCTGGGGATTGGTGTCGTTGAAATACAAATAGGTGTAGAGAGCGGAGAGGTAGACGTCGGCGTTCAAGGTCAGCCCGCCCAGGACGGTGAGGTTGGTGCCGGATCCGGAGAGATTCAGGGCGCTGTCCAGAGTGCCGCGCAGGAGGGTGACGCCTGCCTGACCCTGCGACATGTCCAGCGTGCCGTTGATCGTCACTCCGTCCAACGTGCCGTCTGAGGACGTAGCCGCCAGGTCGTCGCTGCCGGCGGTTGTCACCTGGCCCTGGTAAATCTCTCCGCCGTAAAGGTAGAGCGGGCCGGTTGCGGCGCTGAGAGCCAAGGTTCCCTGCGTGTCGGGGTTGTCCGCCGTGCTATTGTCCATCGTTCCTATCAGATAAACCGTGTCCGCGGCCAGATTGACCGTAACGCCGCGATCCGCGAAGTTCCCGTCGTACTCGTCGGTCGTGAAGACGCCGCCCAGGTAGACGGTCGCGCCGGCCGCAATGTTGATCGTGCCGTGGTTCGTCCATGCATAGGCGGCGGCAGCCGTTGAGGTCGGGTTGATGGCGACGGCACTCCCGAGGCTGACGGTGGAGGCGGAGTTCGCGCTGATCGTGCCGTTGTTCGTCCAGTTGCCGTAGAGGTTCAGCGTCCCGCCGGTGGCCGCGATCGTGCCGTCGTTGACCCAGGTCGTGGCATTGATGGTAAGCTGGCTGCCGTTGGCGACGATGGCGCCGCGGTTGATGATCGGCCCCGAGTAAGACTCCTGCGGGGACGCGACATAATCGAGCCCATCGATCGATTGGCTGCCGGAGAGGGTGATGGCCGAGTCGAAGGTCACGGGCTGGCTGCTCTGGTTGAAGATATTTCCACCAAGAATGCTGGCGGCGCTGACCAGCGATCCAACGCCCACCGCTTGCGAATTGGTGTCGTCGAAGATCAGCCGCGAGCTGTTTAGTTGGAGATTCGAATCGAGCACGAGGCCGCCCTGAATTGCGACACCCGCGTTGTTAAAAGAGATGCCCTCGAGCGTCACGCTGACGAGCGTCGCGTCAACGGGCATCCGTCCTCCGCTCGTGGAGTAGCCTCCGTCGATGGCGGAGTTGTGGGCGGAAGTGATGAGGCCCTCGTAAACCAGGCCGCCGAAAAAAGTGAGTCCGCTGGGCAAGGAATCCAGGTCGAAGGCGCCGCCGCTGACCGGATTGTCCGTCTTGCTGTTGTCGAGCGAACCGGAATAGAGGATCTGGGCCCTGCCGAGTGCGGGCAGGAGGCCGTTGAAGGCATCGGTAGTCATCACGCCTCCCACTTCCACCGTCGCGCTGGAATTGATGGAGAGCGTGCCCTGGTTGGTCCATTGGTAATCGGGGGCCGACGGATCGGTGGGGACAATGCTGATCGGGCTGCCGAGGCCCAAGGTCGAACCGGCGTTGGCGATGATCGTTCCCTTGTTGGTCCAGCGGCCGGTCAGGTCGAGCGCCGAATAGGGAGCCACGTCGACGGTCCCGTCGATCACGCAGTCATCGAGTGCGCCGGGGTTCTGGTAGTTGGAATTCGCGTTGATCTCCGTGTTCACGCTTATCGTGGCGCTGCGGAGGATGCTGTCTCCCAGCACGACGCTGTCGCCGGGCTGATCGACCTGGAACGTTCCCGGCGAACCGCTGCCCGAGAGATCGAGCGTGCCCGCATTGAGATTGAGAGTCACCTTCTGACCGGTGACCGTCAGGCTGCGAATGGTATCGTCTCCGGAATGGTCGATGGTCTGCCCGCTGAGGTCAATGACCACGTTGTCCTGAGCCGCAGGAATGAGTTGCTGGGGAACATTGTTCACCGCCGAATCGACGGTGGACCAATTGCCCGGATCGTCCCAGTCGCCGTCGCCGGCGTCACCGGTCCAGTACACGGTTGAGACTGCGGTAGAGGCCGGGGAGACCACGAGCGTCAGGCCGCCGTTGGCGCCGACAATCGGCGTCAAGGAGTCGCCATTGCTGAGACTTGGCAGGTTGATTGCAGCAAAGGTGTTGCTGAGCGAGCCGAGTATCGGGAACGAATCGCCGGCTTGAGGCAGGAAGCCGTTGACCAGGGCAATGTTGAGCGTGCCGCCCGCATTGATGCCGCCCGGGATCTGGCCGAACTGCATCGTGCCGGCGATGCTGATGTCGAGGATTCCCGCCCCAGTCTGGGTGTAATTGCCGACGGTCAACGCGCCGGGCGAGTCAGCGCCGTCGCCTGGGGACACGGTGGCCGCGTTGGTCAAGTCGGCATTAATCGTGCCAATGCCGTCGAGCAGACCGCCGTTGAGATCGAAATTGGCGGCGGTGAGCGTGCCATCCACCGTGGTCGTGCCGCCGGTTTGCGTAATGTCCCCGCTTGTCCCTGAGGCGACGCCGTTCTCAATGCCGGCCACCATGTTCAATGTGGCTTCGGCCCCGATGGTCACCGTGCCGGCATTGGTCAATCCGCTCGGGGCGGCGATGACCAGCGTGCCGCCGCTGGCGTTCTCATCGAGCGTGCCCTGGTTGACGATACTGGAATAGGAATCGATATAGCTGTCCGCACCGGCCTGAAGAGTGATAGTCGGCCCGAACGTGAGCGGGGCGTTGCTGAGATCGAGCAGATTGTCGTAGTTCTGCCCGAAGCGGATGGTGCCCGTGCCTTCGATCGATTGGGCCACATTGTCGTTGTCGCCGCCGAAGGTGAGGTAGGCGGGGCCAGTCGCCCCGCCCAACTCGATCAATCCGTTGAGCGTGAGGCTATCGAGGACGTTGACCGTTGCGCCGGAGGATTGGCTCATGTCAAGCGTGCCGTCCAGCGTCACGCCGTACAGCGTTCCACCTGTGCCGGTGGCCACCAGGTCATTCGCGCCGCTGGTTGTGACGGTGCCCTGGTCGATGGTCCCGCCGTCCAGAGTCAAATTGCCGGTCGTGGGGCCGAGGACCAGGCTCCCGTCGCTGATCGGATTGTCCGCAGGGATGTTGTCGAGCACGCCGGTCAGGGTGATGTCGGGTCCGACCAGTCCCTCGGCCACGAAGCTGTTCAATTCGTCGGTCGTGATTTCTCCGCCCAGGTTCACGGTGGAGTCCTTGGAGATCGCTAGCGTGCCCTCATTGCTCCATGTATAATCGGAGGCCGAAGGGTCGCTTGGGCCGACGTTCGTCGGATTGCCCAGGCTCACGGTCGAGGGGTCGACCGTGATCGTGCCGTAGTTAGTCCAAAAGCCCGAGAGGTTCAAGATCGCATCCGTGGCGGTGATCTGGCCGCTGTGGCTATTGGTCCAGCCGAAGCCCTCCAGCGTGGCCGTGGCGCCGTTGCTGACAAGGATCGAGCCGTCGTTGACCCAGCCCGCCAGGTTGATCGTCAGTTGCCCGCCTTTGGTGCTCTCGTCGATGGCGCCGTGGTTGTCGATCGGCCCGGAGCTGGGGTAATAGAACAGAATGGAGCTGTTTTGCCCGCCCTGGATGGTGAGCTGCGATCCGAAGATAAGGGTGGCCGCGCCGAGATTGTAGATGTTGTCGCTTTGGGAGCCCTGGCCGAAACGGATGGTGCCGGTGCCGGCCACGCTCGTGGCGACAGCGTCGTTTTGGTAGCCGAAGTAGAGCGAGGCAGAGTTCGAGTCGCCGCCGAGCTCGACGGTGCCGTTGATGGTTACGGCATCAATCATCTGAACATAGGCGTCGTTGTACTGGGTCATGTCCAGAGTGCCGTCGAGCGTCACGGCATCGAGCACGCTATCGGCGCGGGCGGCCGTAAGCGTGGTGCCCGACGTGATGATCGCGTTCTTGATATCGGTCCCCCGGAGATTGACGACGTCGCCGGCTTGATCGACCTGGAACATGCTCTGGCCGCCGATCTTGAGGTCGAGGGGATCGCCGCCGCCCGAGAGGTCGAGCGTGCCGCCGGAGAGGTTCAGCGTCACGTACTGCCCTGTGACGGTCAGGTTGCTGATCAGCTCAGACCTTGGCCGCCGCATGGTTGATGGTCTGGTGGGAAAGATCGATGTCGACGTTATCGAAGGGGCCCGGCAGGACCGACTGCGGCACGTTCTTGACGAGGGGATCGTCCGTGGACCAGTTGCCGGGATTATCCCAGTTGTCGTCGGCGTCGCCGGTCCAGTAGATGACGGGGTTGGGGGCGTTGCCGTTGTTCGTCACGGTCATCGTCAACGTCAGCGGCGTGGTGGTGCCGTAATCCGGCGAGAAGTAATTGTCGCCGCCGGCGCCCAGTCCTTGCGTTTCGGCAAAGTCGCCGACGACCTGGCCGTAGGTCAGGATCGCGAACGTATCGAGGTTGTTGGGAATGTAGCCGCCCACGAGCGCCAGATTGAGGGTCCCGCCCAGCACCGCGTTGCCGGCAACCACGAGCTTTCCGAACTGGCTCAAGCCGCCGAATTCAATGTCGAGAACGCCTGCTGGTGCTCCGGTCTCGGGGTCGGCCGAGGTTTGAGTGTAGTTGGTGATCGAAAGCGTGCCGGTTCCCGGGTCGATCGTGCCGGAGTTGGTCAAATTGGCCTGGATGCCAAGGCTGCCGCCGCCGGGGTTCGTGATCTTGCCCAGGTTGACGATGCCCGCCTGCGACTCGATGTAACTGTGCAGGCCGTCCTGGACCGTGAGGTCCTGTCCGAAGGTGAGCGGGTCGTTGCTCGCATCTAAGAGCACGTCGCCGGCGTTGTCCTGGCCGAACTGGATTGTGCCCGAGCCGTCGATCGTCTGGGCGATGTTGTCCATGGGGCTGCCGAAAAGGAGGTCGCCGGCGTTGGTCGTGTCGGAGGCCCCGCCCAGTTCGATGAGGCCATTGACCGTCAACCCGTTGAGTACGGTCGCGTAGGCGCCGAGAATTTCTCCGTTGTGAACTTGCCCGGGTATTGCGTCATGTCCAGCGTGCCGTTCAAGGTCACCCCGTCCAGCGTGCCGCCCTGGAGCGTGGCCACGAGGTCGTTCGTGCCGTCGGTGGTAATGCTACCTTGGGAGATTGTGCCGCCGTCCAGCAGCAATGGGCCCGTCGAGTCGCCCAGGACCAGGATGCCTTCGCTCAGCGGATTGTCGTCCTTGCTGTTGTCCAGCGTTCCCGTCAGGTTGACCGTAGCGCCTGCCGCAACGTCAAAGTTGTCGAACGCATCGCTGATGAAGGTCCCGCCCAGGTTGACGACAGCGCCTTTGGCAATCGAAATCGTGCCCGTATTGGCCCACGCGCCCTGGAAAGTGACGGGGTAAATGCTGCTGATGTCGATGGCGCCGTTATTGGTCACGCCGTCGAGCGTGCCCCCGCCGACATTCGTCACGCCGTCGAGCGTGCTCCCGCCGTTGGCCAAAAGCGCGCTGCCCGCAATCGTGCCCCCGTCGATGCGGCCGCCCGACAAGTACCAACTGCCCGCGCTGCTGGTGACCGTGGGGGTGAACGTGAGGGTCCGGCCCGTATTGTTCACGGTGCCGCTCAAGTAGACGGTGTCGCTGCCCAGATTGAGCTTTGCGAGGTTGTTCACGCTCGGATCGTAGGTCAGATAGCCGCCCAGGTCGACCGTGCAGTTATTGGTCACGATGGTCCCGTTGTTGACCCAGGCATCGCTGCCGGCGTTGGGGTCATTGCTCGCCACGTTCCAGTCGTCGCCCAGGGTCAGACTGCTGTTGTTGACCGTGATCGTGCCGTTGTTGACCCAGTTGCCTTCCAGGTCCAGGGCAGCGTAGCCGCCGTCATTGACTTCGATCGTGCCGTTCAGCACGCCCCCGTCGATCTCGCCCATCTCCGTTTCGGCGACGGCAGGGGTCGCAGAGCCCAGTACGCCGATGGCCGTATTCTGGCTCACGATGGCGTTGGCGAGCACCCCGCCATTCAGACTCACGCTGCCGTACTCCTGCAAGGCGAAATCGACCTTGCCCGGAACGTTGAAGGCGCCGGCGCGCCGCTGCCGGAGAGATCGAGGGTGCCGTCGTCCAGGTCCAAGGTGTCGTTCTGGCCCGTGACGGTCAGGCTGCTGATCGTGTCGTCGGCCTCGTCATCATGATCGATGTCCGCGTTGGGGAGATCGACCACGACATTATCCAGGGGTCCAGGCAAGATGTTCTGGGAGACATTCTGAACCTTGGGATCGATTGTAGACCAGTTGCCGGCCTGATCCCAGTTGTAATCGCCCGCGTCATCCGGCCCGGCGTCGCCGGTCCAGTAGATGGTGCCCGCGGTCGTGCTCGGGGCGGGACCCAGGTCGTCGATCATGTTCTGGGAAGTCGAAAGCAGCGTAAAATTGCCGTCTGGGAAGTCGGCCGTCGGCGCCGCATCGATTGCCGTATCGAAGGCTTCCAGATCGCCGATGGCTTGCGACTGGTTCTCTAGGGACAAATCGTTGATGGCCGCATCCAGATCGCCGGCGAGCGAATCGGCCACGCCCTGGTCGTCAACGAACTCGGGAAAGAGCAATTCGCTGATGTCCACGGTCGTGGCAGGCGGAGGGCTGGGGCCGCCCGGTGGCGCCGGAACGGGAGGAGGGGCATCGATTTTCAACAGCGGAATGACGTTGTCCTGGTACCACGGCCGGACGTCGTTATGGCCCAGCCCCAAGGAGCTCAGGTTGTATTCGTTGGTGACGGTCGCCTGCGGATCCGAAATCGTCACCTGGGACGGAACGCCCCACTCGTTGATATAAGCCTCCATGGGATTCGCCTGAAGCGAAGCAGGCGAGAGGGCAGCGATGGAATTCTGCTGATAATAGATGTCCGTCTGGTTCACGCGGCCGGCAACGGTGATCGGCGGATCGTTATAGTTCTGCCCGATAACCTCGTTGAGGAGGATCGCCTCCAAGCCAACCACCGGTATGCCCGTAGTGACCAGGCTGACCTCGTCGGCGGTATCGGCATTGGCAGGGTGGGGGTCGAGCAGAGTCAGGCCAAAATAGCCCTCCTGCAGCGCGTCTGGAGCCGACGACAGTTGGCTGACCAGATCCTGCATCGCCCAACCAACCACCGAGGTTCCGCGACTGTGGCCGATGAGCTGCACGTCGATGACGTCATTTCCTGTTACCTTGGACTGCAGACCGTTGGCCTGGCCGAGGATCTGCGCATAGAGGTTGTTCCCGGCCAGAACCGCCTGGCCGGGAAGCGGGGTGGAGGCGTTCCAGTCCAGCGGCTCCACGGAATCGTAGCCGATGCCCTGCAGTTCTTTCACCATGTCCTGCACCCACTGCGGCTTGACGATTATTCCGAACCCTGGTGAAACGTCTGCAATGACGAAGATCCGGAAGGAAGCTTGGCTCTCGTCGATGGTCACGTTGCCCGGCAGCGTGTGTTGCGGATCAGCAACGGCCAGCACATAGGGGAGCGTCGGGTCGGGCGCGAGAGGCTCGACCGGGGCCGACGGCTCGCCCGGCGCAGGGCTGGCAAGGTCGATCGTGATGTTGTGCGGCCCTGCACTCAGGTCGGTGACCATATAGGGCGCCCCAACCGCGACGTTGTTCTGGTCCGTGCTGCTGAAGGTGGACTGGTCGGAGCGGTAAATCTGAATGGCAAAGGGCTGCGTCAAGTTGGAAGTCGTGATCGCATAATTGACGATCGCCTCTCGCGAGTCGGTCGTCCGCACGGAGTCAAGAATGATGACGGCCGGCGCCAGCCGGTCCTCAAGGACCTCGAACTGACGCGGCGCGCGAGGCCTCAATTTGACCCTCTTCCGCGCTTTCCGCGTGGGAAGCCCTTCGAGAAAACTGAATGCCATGAACGCACTATCCTCTCTGCGCAGCGCCCGCGCCTTGATGGGAGCTAGACAGGAGTCAAGAAATTACGCGAAGAATCTTACGCAGGCAAAATGCAGAGGTCAATTTAGGGAAATGGCAAATTGGCAGGATTCCGGGACGTGCGGAATTTCTGCGGCGAATTTCCGCATATGTGGCCACGTGCGAACGTCATTCGAGATCAGCCGAACCATCGTTGGTGCCAAACTCGGGGAACCCCGGAACCGACTCGGCCAGCGGCTTAGCCGCCGCCCCACGTGCCGACCAGGCTCAACACGTAGTCCGTGGCGGCGGTTTTGTTTTGCGTGTTGACGTTGCCCTGGGCAACTTGGCTGCCGTCGGCAGTCACGGCGCCAAAATCGGCTGCCTCGTCGTTGAAGCTGCTGCCATAAAGCTCGGCGATCGCCGCGTCCGTGTTCAGCGTGTTGTTGCCGGTCGAGCCGTACAGATAGGCCGCGTCGCTGGCCTCCGTCTTGGGATTGGAATCGGAAGTCGCATAGCCGAAGATCGTGCCGAAGCCCAGCGCCGAGTTGGCATACGAAACCGGGGTATTGCCGCCGCCGCTGCTGCTGGGGTAGCTGTAGCTGCCGAACATGCCCGCCGACTGCACCGTGGTGCTCTTGGCATAGACCGCGTAATCGCCGTAGGCATAGTACGTGTCGCTGCCGCTGAGCGTACTCGGCGAGCCGTAGAAATAGGCCGCGTCGTTGGCGGCGTTGTACCCCGTTCCCACGTTCGTGGTGAAGCCGTTGGCCGAGTTGGCGTAGGAGACCGTGCCGCTGACGCCGCCGGTGGTGGAGCTGTAGCTGCCGTACATCCCCGCCGAAGGCCCGCTGATGCCGCTGTCCTGGGCGTAGGCGTAGAACGTGTCGCTGTCACCGCCGGTGCCCGGCGAGCCGTAGAAATAGGCCGCATCGGCGCCGCTGTTGCTCGAGTTCCCGATGCTCGTGTCGAAGCCGTTGGCCAGGTCGGCATACGCGCCGAAACCGGCGTAGCTGCCGAACATGCCCGCCGACGGCCCGTTGAAGTTGCTGCTTATGAAATCCGCGTAGGCATAGTACGTATCGTTGCCCGGCGAGTCGTAGAAATAGGCCGTGTCGTTGCTGCCGTTGCCGGGGGTCGCAAAGGCCACGTTCGTGCCGAAGCCGCTGGCCGAGTTGGCGTAGCCGCTGCCGTACATCCCAGCCGACGGCCCGGGTATCGTGCTGTTCTTGACGTAGGCGTCGGCATAGAACGTGCTCTGGCCCGGCGCATCGTAGAAATAGGCCGTGTCGCTGCCGCCATTGGTCGACTCGCCAATGTTGCTGGCGAAGCCGTTGGCCAGATTGGCATACGCGCCGAAACCGGCGTAACTGCCGTACATCCCCGCCGATGGACCGCTGGGGTTGCTGCTGACGTAGTCGGCGAAATCCCCGTAGGCATAGTAGACGTCGTTGCCCGGCGAGTCGTAGAAATAGGCCGTGCCGATGGCGGTCGGAGTTTGCACAGCGGTGCGGGCCCGATCGGGGTTCCCGCTCGCGCTGGGCGCATAATTGCCGACGTTGATGGCGAAGCCCGTGGCCGCATTGGAGTACCCGCCGCCGTAGCTGCCGAACATGCCCGCCGAGGGCTCGACGCTGTTGCCGTTCTTGAGATAGGCGTAGGCGTAGTAGGTGTCGTTGCCCGCGGCGCCGTAGAAATAGGCCGTATCGCTCGTATTTTGTAGCGTGTTGCCGACGTTCGTGGCAAAGCCGGTGGCCGCATTGGCATAGTTCACGGTGCCCGCACTGCCCGTGTAGCTGCCGAGCATGCCTGCCGTATGCGGGCCGTTGGAGCCGTACTCGGCGTTGGCATAGAACGTGTCGCTGCCCGTGGAGCCGTAGAAATAGGCCACGTCGCCGGCGTGGTTCGAATACCCGATATTGGTGCTGAAGCCGTTGGCCGTGTTGGCGTAGCCGGTGCCGTACATGCCGGCCGAGGGTTGGGCGGCGGCGCCGCTGTTGTAGGCGGCGTTGTCGGCGTCGGCATAGTAGGTGTTGTCGCCCGTATTGACGCCCCGCACCGTGTAGAACTGGGCGATGTCGCCCGCATAGCCGTTGGCGACGATCGAGGTCATGCCGCTGACCGAGACCGCGAAGTCCTGATTGGTATTGTTGAGTTGCCCAGTGCCGTTGATATAGAGCAGGGCGCTGTTGCCGCCCGCGGGACTGCCGGTCAAGGTGGCCGTGTCGCTGCCGCCCCCGCCCTGGAAGACGTAATTCGTGAACTCGCCCGTGGGACTGAAGGTGTGATTCTCGCCGTTGAGCAAGACGTTGATCATGGTTCCATTGTCGGCATCGGCATTGAAAACAAACTGATCGTTGCCCGGCGTGCCGTCGACGGTGAGCGTCGTGCCGGGCGTGAAGAGCACGTCGTCCAAAAAAGCGGTCTGGGGCGTGGTGCCGGAGACTTGGGAATAGGTCCAGGTATAGACGTGCGTTCCGGGGGAGACCCAGTAGAACGACTCCTGCCAGCCCACCGTGCCCGTCCAGGTCTCGACGGGCTGCTGGCCGCTGTCCACGTAAAACGACAGCACGCCGTCATTGGCGTTCGAAGAGACATTTCGCCAGAAGGAGAACTCGCCGCCGACGGCCTCGGTGAGGGTGATGCTCAGCGTACACGTGCTCCCTGCGCCGATCGCCCCGGACTGGGCGGCGAAACCGCTCGGGGCTGCGCTATTCGTTTGCACCGACCAGTTGGCCGCCGACGGCCCTGTGGTGGACAATTGCCAGGGCCAGGTGTTGAAATTGTCGGACGCGAACTGCTCGGAGAACGCCCCCACGGCGATGTCCTGCGCCTCCAGGGAGTTCGTGCCCGCCGATGGCAAGGTCAACGATACTGGAAAACCGGAGGCGTCGATCGTCCCGCCGTTGAGCGTCAAGGCGTTGGCCGAGGAATAATCCAGGTCGGACGTGCTCTGTCCCGTCGCCACCGTGTAGAGGAACGTAAGCGTCGAGGTGCCGCTCCCGCTGGAGTAGCTGGCCGTCGCGCCGGTGCCCGCGTTGAGGGCCAACTGCGGCGTCCCCGTAACCGTGACCGCTTCGATGAAGGTGACCGTGATCGGGACCGTGGTCCCCACTCCATAAACTCCATAGGCCGGCGAGGATACGATCGGCGCGGGCGGGGCATTGCTGACCGCGAGCGTCAGGATGCCGGAGTCGTACGAGGGCGTGAGGAACTTGCCATTGCTGAGAACGCTGCTCGGTTCCGAGGCGAAGTTGCCGGATTCCGAGGCAAACGTCAGGATCGGGAACGAGTCGTTGGTGTTGGGCGCATAACCGTTGAGCACGGATACGTTCAGGGTCCCGCCAAGTGTGGCGCTGCCCGAAATCGCGAGCTGGCTGTAGTCGCCAAGTCCGCCCAGAAGAATGTCGAGGGTTCCCGCCGAGTTCTGTGTGTAATTGCCCTGCACGGTCAGCGTGCCGGGGGCGTCCCCTGGCAAGACATCGCCTGCGTTGGTCAGGTTGGCCTGGACCGTGCCGGTGCCGTTCAAGGTGCCGCCGTCCAGGTTAAAGTCAGCGGCGATAAGCGTGCCGTCCACCGTGGTAGTGCCGGCCGATTGTGTGTAGTCCGCGGTTTCCGTGCTAAAGGTTGCGCCGCTGCCGACCGTCACGGAACCGGCATTGGAAAAGCCGCTCTGGTCCTCGAGGTCAAGCATGCCCCCACGCGTGTCCTGCTCGATCGTGCCCTGGTTGTCGATGGCCGCGTAGGAGTCAATGTAGCCGAGCAGTCCGCCCTGGACCGTGATGTTCGCACCAAGGGTAAGCGTCCCGTTGCCCTCGTAGTCCAGCGTGTCGCCGGATTTATCCTGGCCGAATTGGATGACGCCCGTGCCGTCGATGGATTCCGGTGCATCCGAATAGGGGCCACCGAGGTCAAGATTGAGACTGGCGTTGTGGGTGGTGCCGGCGGCCCCGCCCAGATCGATCGTTCCGTTGAGGGTAAAGCTCTCGGTAACGTAAGCCGTGGCATTCGAAAACCGTGTCATGTCCAGGACGCCGTCGAGTTGCACGCCGTTTAGCGTTCCGCCCTGCAGCGTGGCCACCAGGTCGTCGCTGCTGATGGTTGTGACGACCTCCTGATAGAGCAGCCCGCCTGACAGGAAAAGGGGACCTGTCAGGCTGCCCAGGGCCAGGAGACCGCCGCTGCTGGGGTTGTCCGCAATGCTGTTGTCGAGTGTGCCCGTCAGGTTGACGGTGTCATCCGCGAGGCTTTGGCCGGCCGCTTGCTGGTCGGCCACGATAGCGTCGAAAGTATCGGCGGTGAAGACCCCGCCCAGGTTGACTGTGCAGTCGCCCGAGAAGACGATCGTGCCCGGAGTGACCCAGGTATATTCTGCAGCCGAGGAGTCGGTCGGCAAAACGTTGACCGTGGCCCCCAAGGTCACCGTCGAGGCGTCGGCGGTAATGGCGCCTTGATTTGTCCATTGCCCCAACAGGCTGAGCGTCGCGCCGGTTGCGCGAATCAGGCCCGAGGCGGTGTTGGTCCACGCCGTTTCCTGCACCGTTGCATTAACGCCGTTGCCTACGGTGACCGTACTATCGTTGACGAATGCCGGACCCTCAATATCGAAAACGCCGCCGCTCCGGCTGTCCTCGATCGCGCCCAGGTTGGCGAGCTGCCCCAGGCCCTCGTCGATCTCGTTGAAGGACGCTTCGGCAGAGATCGTGATGACAGGATCAAAAGTAACCGTCCCGGAAGTGGTCAGCAAGTAGTCTCCCGTGGTCAGGATCTCGGTGTCGTAACCACTCAAGTGGATGGTGGCGTCGCTGACCAGAGTCCCGACGCCAACCGCCTGGGAGTTGTTGGCGTCGAAGTCGAGCGTGGCGTACTCGCCGGAAACACTCAGGTCGTTGTTGAGTGTCAGCCCGTCGACGATGGTAACGGTCGCGAATTCCGCCGACATATCCAGCGTGCCGTCCAATGTCACTCCGTACAACACGCCACCGCCCACGCCCACGTTGTCTTCGTCTTGCACATTCTGGTAGTTGCTCGCCGTGGCAACCAGCGAGGCGGCAGTCGCATCAATCGTGCCATCGTAAATCCGCCCTCCGTCAAGGTACCAGTTCCCCGTTTTGCTGGTCACGCCCGGGGTCAGCGTCAGCACTCCGCCGGTTGATGGGTTATCCGCAGGGCTATTGTCCAGGGTGCCGATCAAGTAGACGGTGTTTTGGCTCAGATCGAGCGTGGCGATGTTCCGCGCGCTAGCGACCATGCTCAGCCAGCCGCCCAGATAAACGTTGGCGCTCTTGGTCGTGATGGCGCCGTTGTTGACCCAAATGTCATCGATCCCAAGGTAGTGATAGCCGTAGGCATAGAGTCCACCAGCGGTGGGGAACCCCCAGTCGTCCCAGTTGTCGCCCAAGTAAAGGGTCGTGCCGTTGGCGGCAGTCACGGCGCCTTCGTTGGCCCAAGCGCCTCCCATCTCGATGGTCCCGCTCGTGACCTGGATGCTTCCAGTCTGGTCATTGGTCCAGCTAACCAGAGTGACCTCGGGATAATAAGACGGCAGAAATGGGTTATACTCGTCGAAGTCGATGTCCCAGTGCGCCGCCGGCGGTCTCTTCGATCGTGCCCTGGTTGTCGATCGGCCCGTTGATGGCACAAGTGACCCCGGAACCGGGGCCTACAATCGTAATTCCGGATCCAATCGTGAGCGGGGAGATGGCCGGGTAATAACCTTCCTCGACGGAAGTCGAGCTATCGTAATCGCTGGATGCAACGTCGATCGCCCCGCCGCTGCCGAAGACGATCGTTCCGCTGCCGGAGAGAGTCTGCCCAAACGGCCCACTCTTGGCAGGATGGACGAAATACAATGTGCAGCGTGCGTTCAGGCTGGTGCCGTCAAGTTCCAGGGTCGTATTGAGAGTCAAGTTGTTGACGATGGTGAGGCCATAGAACTGGTACTGCGACGCACTAAGCACGGACATGTTCAGCGTGCCGTCGAGGGTTACGCCGTCCAACACGCCGCTCATGTTCCCATTGGCGTCGTCGAAAGGTGACGTAAACCCGACGGCGTTGAGGACGGCGCCGCCGGAAGTGGTAATGGTGCCCTCGTAGATGCGGCCGCCATTCAGGTTCCAGGTCCCGGTGCTGCTGGTGACGCCTGGTGCCAGGTCCAGGACACCGCCGGTGTCGGGATTGTCCGCCGGACTATCGTCGAGCGTGCCGTTGAGGAAGACGACGTTCTGGCTAAGGTCGAGCGTGGCAACGTTGTGTGCGCCGGGGTCCATGCTCAGCCAGCCGCCCAGGTAGACGTTGGCGTTGTTGGTCGTGATGGTCCCGTAGTTGACCCAGGCATCGCTGGTGATGGTGCCGTTGTCGACAAAGGCGCCGTTGTCACTGTTAACGTCGTAAGGGCTGGAGTTCAAATCATCGCCCAGCACGATCCTCGTGAAATTGCTTAGGCTTCCAGTTCCGGCCTCGACGACGTTGCCATCGGCGGTGATCGTCCCGTAGTTGGCCCAGCCGCCGCCCAACTCCAGCAGCCCGTCGGAAACGTCGTGAATCACGCCGGCAGCGTCGTTGCTCCATCGCATCAGGCCCAAGCTGGCGTACTGGTCAAAGTTGATGGCCAGAATACCGTTGGCGGTTTCTTCCTGGATAACGCCCTGGTTGTCGATCGGCCCGTTGATGGCGTTGGTTTCGCGCCGTCGGCAATATTTGGTTCGGCGGAGATGGTGATGCCGGATGCAAAAGTCACTATCTGGCTGCCCTGGTTGTCGATCGTATGCCGGCGCCGCTGAGGTGGATGGTGGCGCTGCTGGCAATGGTCCCCACGTTGACCGCCTGGGGATTCGTGTCGTTGAAATACAAATAGGTGTCGGAAGCGGAGAGGTAGACGTTGGCGTTCAAAGTCAGCCCGCCCAGGACGGTCACGTTGGTGCCGATCCGGAGAGGTTCAGGGCGCTGTCCAGCGTGCCGCTCACGACGGTCACGCTTGCCGAGCCCTGCGACATGTCCAGCGTGCCCTCGATAGTCACTTCCTCCAGCGTCCCGCCCGAGTAAGTGGCCGCCAGACCATCGCTGCCGGCGGTTGTCACCTGGCCCTGGTAAATCTCGCCGCCGGAAAGGTAAAGCGGGCCGGTCGCGGGCGCTGAGGGCCAATGTCCCCTGGGTGCTGGGGTTGTCCGCCGCGCTATTGTCGATCGTGCCGATCAGGCAGACCGTGTTCGCAGCCAGGTTCGAGGTAACGCCGCGATCCGCGAAGCTCCCCGCGAACTCGTCGGTCGTGAAGACGCCGCCCAGGCAAACGGTCGCACCGGCCGCGATGGTGATCGTGCCGTGGTTCGTCCAGGCATAAGCGGCGGCAGCCGTTGAGGTCGGGTCGATGGCAATCGCACTCCCGAGGCTGATCGTGGAGGAGGAATCTGCGCTGATCGAGCCGTTGTTGGTCCAGTTGCCGTAGAGGTTCAGCGTCCCGCTGCTGGCCGCGATCGTGCCGTCGTTGACCCAGGTTGTGGCATTGATCGTAAGCTGGTCGCCGCTGGCTACGATGGCGCCCCGGTTGATGAACGGCCCGAAGTAAGACTCTTGCGGGAACGGGACGCTATCGAGCCCGTCGATGAGCTCGCCGCCGGAGATAGTGATGGCCGGGCTGAAGGTCACGGGCTGGCTGCTCTGGTTGAAGATGTTACCATACAGAATGGCGGCCTCGCTGACGAGCGATCCGACGCCCACGGCTTGCGGATTGCTGTCGTCGAAGATCAGCCGCGAGTTGTTCAGTTCGAGGTCGGAATCGAGCGTGAGACCGCCCTGAACTGCGACGCCCGCGTCGTCAAAAGGCACGCCGTCGAGCGTTACGCCGTCGAGCGTCACATCGACGGGCAGCGGTCCTCCGCCGGTGTAGTAGCCTCCGTAAATGGTGGTGCTGTCGGCGGAAGTGATGACGCCCTCGTAAACCAGGCCGCCGAAAAACGTAATGCCGTTGGGCAAGGAATCCAGGTCGAATTTGCCGCCGCTGACCGAATTGTCCGCCTTGCTGTTGTCGAGCGAGCCGGTGTAGAGGATCTGGCGCTGCCGAGAACGGGCAGAAGGCTGTCGAAGGCGTCGGTGGTCATGACGCCTCCCACTTCCACCGTGGCGCTGGAATTGATGGAGAGCGTGCCCTGGTTGCTCCACTGGTAGTCGGGAGCGGACGGATCGGTGGGGGCAATGCTGATCGGGCTGCCCAGACCCAACGTGGAGCCGGCGTTAGCGATGATGGTTCCCTGGTTGGTCCAGCGGCCGGTCAGGTCCAGCGCCGAATTGGCCGCCACGTCCACGGTGCCGTCGATCACGCAGTCATCGAGCGCGCCGGCGGTGTAGTAGTCGGCATCCGCGTTGATCTCCGTGTCTCCGGTTATCGTGGCGCTGCGGAGGATGCTGCCTCCCAGTGCGACGCTGTCTCCCGCTTGATCGACCTGAAACGCACCGGGCGAACCGCCGCCGGAGAGATCGAGCGTGCCCGCGTTGAGGTCGAGAGCCACGTTCTGACCCGTGACCTTCAGGCTGCGGATCGTATCGACCCCGGAATGATCGATCGTCTGCCCGCTGAGGTCAATGACCACGTTGTCCTGAACGCCGGGAAGGAGACTTTGGGGGACGTTGTGTACCGCCGGATCGACGGAGGACCAATTGCCCGGATCGTCCCAGTCGCTGTCGCCGGCGTCGCCGGTCCAGTAAACAGTTGAGACTGCGGTGCCGGCCGGGGCGACCAAGAGAGTCAGGCCCCCATTGTCATTGACGAATGGGGCGAAGGAATCGCCGTTGCCGAGACTTGGCAGGTTGATTGTCGCAAAAGTGTTGCTGAGCGAGCCGAGTATCTGGAACGAATCGCCTGCTTGTGGCAGGAAGCCGTTGACCAGGGCAATGTCGAGCGTGCCGCCCGCATCGATTCCGCCCAGGATCTGGCCGACCTGTTTCGTGCCGGCGATGTTGATGTCGAGGATTCCCGCCGCAGTCTGCGTGTAGCCGCCGACGGTCAACGCGCCGGGGGCGTTAGTGCCGTCGCCCGGGGAAACCGTGGCAGCATTGGTCAAGTCGGCATTAATCGTGCCGGTGCCGTTGAGCAAGCCGCCGTTGAGATCGAGATTGTCCGCGCTCAGCGTGCCATCCACGGTGGTCGTGCCGCCGGATTGCGTGTATTCTCCGCTAGACCCCGGGGCAAAACCGTTCAGAATGCCGGCAGCCACGCTCAACGTGGAACCGCCGCCGATGGTCACGCTGCCGCTATTGGTGAAACCGCTCGGCGCGGCGATGACCAGCGTGCCGCCGCTGGCGTTCTCCTCAAGCGTGCCCTGGTTGACGATGCCGGCGTAGGAATCGATGTAGCTGTCGGGGCCTGCCAGGACGGTAATGCCTGGTCCAACGGTGAGCGAGGCGTTGCTGAGGTCCAGCAGATTGTCGTAGTTCTGCCCGAAGCGGATGGTGCCCGTGCCGCCGATCGCCTGGGCGACGTTGTCGTTGTCGCCGCCGAGGGTGAGGTAGGCGGGGTAATTCGCCCCGCCCAGCTCGATCAAGCCGTTGACGGTGAGGCCGTCAAGCACGCTGATGGTCGCGGCGTAGAACTGGGTCATATCCAGCGTGCCGTCGAGCGTCACGCCGTCCAGTGTTCCGCCGGTGCCCGTGGCCACCAGGTCGTTGCCGCCGCTGGTCGTGACGGTGCCCTGGTCGATGCTCCCGCCGGCCAGAGTCAAATAGCCGGTCGCGGGGCCGAGGGCCAGAACCCCGCCGCTAATAGGATTGTCGGCCAGGCTGTTGTCCAGCACGCCGGTCAGGGTGATGTCGGGTCCTACCAGTCCCTCGGCCACAAGGCTGTTCAAAGCGTCGGTGGTAATGACTCCGCCCAGGTTTACCGTAGAGTCCTTAGAGATCGAAAGCGTGCCCTGATTGCTCCAGTAATAGCTGGAGGCCGAAGGATCGCTCGGGCCGACTCTCGTCGGGCTGCCCAGGCTCAGCGTCGAGGGGTCCACCGTGATCGTGCCGTAGTTGGTCCAACTCCCGGAGAGGTTCAACGTCGCGTCCGTGGCGGTGATCTGGCCCGTCTTGCTATTGGTCCAGCCAAAGCCCTCCAGCGTGGCCGTGGCCTTGCTGCTGACAAGGATCGAGCCGTCGTTCACCCAGCCCGTCAGGTTGATTGTCAGTTGACCGCCAGCGGTGTTCTCGTCGATTGTGCCCTGGTTGTCGATTGGCCCGGAGGTGGTGTAGTAATACAAAATGGAACTGCTGTGCCCGCCCTGGATGGTGATGCCTTTTCCAAACGTAAGGGCACCCGCGCCGAGGTTGTAGAGGTTGTCCGTGTAGTTGTCGGCTTGACCGAACTGGATCGTGCCGGTCCCTGCTACCGTCATGCCGAAGGCGTCGTTTTGGTAGCCGAAGTAGAGAGAGGCATAGTTCGAGGCGCCGCCCAGCTTGACGGTGCCGTTGATGGTCGCGGCATCCGTCATCTGAACGTAAGCGTCGTTGTGCTGGGTCATGTCCAGGGTGCCGTCGAGCGTCACGTTATCGAGCACGCTGTCCGCGTTTGCGGCCGTCAGCGTGGTGCCTGAGGTGATGATCGCATTCTTGAGATCGATTCCCTGCAGATTGACGATGTCACCGCTCTTATCGACCTGGAGCATGCTCTGGCCGCCGATCGAGAGGTCGAGGGGATCGCCGCCGCCCGAGAGATCGAGCGTGCCGCCGGAAAGGTTCAGCGTCACGTACTGCCCGCTGACGGTCAGGTTGCTGATCAGTTCGTAATCGGCCGCCGCATGGTTGATGGTCTGGTGGGAAAGGTCGATGACGACGTTGTCGAAGGGGCCTGGCAGGACGGATTCCGGCACATTACTGACCAGGGGATCGTCCGTGGACCAGTTGCCGGGATCATCCCAGTTGTCGTCGCCGGCATCGCCGGTCCAGTAGATGACGGGATTGGGAGTGTTGCCATTGTTCGTCACGGTCATCGTCAGCGTCAGCGGCGCGGTCATGTTATAATCCGGCGAGAAATAGTTGTCGCCGCCAGCGCCCAGCCCTTGCGTTTCGGCAAAGTCGTCCCTGACCTGGCCGTAAGTCAGGATCCCGAAAGTGTCGAGGTTGTTGGGAACGTAGCCGTTCACCAGCGCGAGATTGAGGGTCCCGCCCAGTGCCGCGTTGCCGGCGACTGCCAGCTTCCCAAATTGGCTCGAGCCGCCGATTTCAATGTCGAGCACGCCCGCTGGTGTGCCGGTCTCGGGGTCGGCCGAGGTTTGCGTGTAGTTGGTAATCGTGAGCGTGCCGGTGCCTGCGTCGATCGTGCCGGAGTTGGTCAGATCGGCCTGGATGCCGAGGCTGCCGCCGCTCGGATTCGTGATTTTGCCCAGGTTGACAATGCCCGCGGCCGACTCGATGTAACTGTGCAAGCCGGCCTGGACCGTGAGGCCTGGTCCGAAGGTGAGGGGGTCGTTGCTGGCGTCGAGCAGGACGTCGCCGGCGTTGTCCTGGCCGAACTGGATCGTGCCCGAACCGTCGATCGTCTGGGCGATGTCGTCGTTGGGACTGCCGAAAACGAGGTCGCCGGCGTTGGACGTGCCGGATGCGCCTCCCAACTCGATGAGGCCATTGACCGTCAACCCGTTGAGCACGGTCACCGAGGCGCCCGTGAATTTCTCCGTGGTGAAGCTGCCCGCATATTGCGTAATGTCCAGAGTGCCGTCCAAGGTCACCCCGTCCAGCGTGCCGCCAGCGAGAGTGGCCACGAGGTCGTTCGTGCCGTCGGTGGTAATGTCGCCCCCGAGAATCGTGCCGCCATCCAGCGCCAAAGGGCCCGTCGAGTCGCCCAGGGCCAAGGTGCCTTCGCTCTGGGGGTTGTCGGCCTCGCGGTTGTCCAGCGTTCCCGTCACGTTGACCGTAGCGCCCGCCGCAATGGCAAGGTTGTCGAAAGTATCGGTGGTAAAGGTCCCGGCCAGGTTGACGACAGCACCGCTGGCAATCGAAATCGTGCCCGCATTGGCCCACGCGCCCTGGAACGTGGTGGCGTAAGAGCCGCTGACGTCGATGACGCCGTTATTCGTCACGCCGTCGAGCGTGCCCCCGCTGGACAGGAGGCTGCCCGCGATCGTGCCCCCGTCGATGCGGCCGCCATCGAGAATCCAACTGCCCGTGCTGCTGGTGACATTTGGGCTGAACGTAAGGGTCCGGCCCGTATTATTCACGGTGCCGCTCAAGTAGACGGCGTCGCTGCTCAGGTTGAGCGTCGCGAGGTTGTTCACGCTCGGATCGTAGGTCAGCCATCCGCCCAGGTCGACCACGCAGTTGTTGCTGACGATGGTCCCGTTGTTGACCCAGGCGTCGCTGGCGGCGTCAGGGTCAGTGCTCGCCACATTCCAGTCGTCGCCCAGGGTCAGATTGCCGCTGTTGACCGTGATCGTGCCGTTGTTGACCCAGTTGCCGTCCAGGTCCAGGACCGCGTAGCCGCCGTCATTGACCTCGATCGTGCCGTTCAGCACGCCCCCGTCGATCTCGGCCGCATACTGTTCCGCTGCCGCAAACGTGAGAGAGCCGAATACGCCGATGGCCGTATTCGCGCTCACGATGGCGTTGGCGAGCACTCCGCCGTTCAGATGCACGCTGCCGTAGTCCTGCTCGGCGAAGTCGACGCTGCCGGGAACGTCGAAGGGGCCCGGCTCGCCGCTGCCGGAGAGATCGAGCGTGCCGCCGTTCAGGTTCAAGAAGGCGTTCGGGACCGTATAGGTCAGGCTGCTGATCGTGTCGTCGATGTCGTCCTCATGAACGATGTTCGCGTTGGGGCGATCGACCACGACGTTATCCAGTGGTCCGGGCAAGATGTCCTGCTGCACATTATCGACCAGCGGATCAACCGTCGACCAGTTGCCGGACTCATCCCAGTTGTAGTTGCCCGTGGGATCCGGTCCGGCATCGCCGGTCCAGTAGATGGTGCCCGCCGTTGTGCTCGGGCCGGGGCCCAGGTCGTCGATCAGGTTCTGGGAAGTGGAGAGCAGCGAAAACGTGCCGTCCGGGAAGTCCGCGCTCGGCGCTGCATCGATCGCCGCATCGAAAGCCTCGAGATCGCTGATGCCTTGCGAGTCGTTCTCCTGGGACAAATCGCTGACGGCTGCATCGAGATCGTCGGCGAGCGAATCCGCCACGCCCTGGTCGTCCACGAACTCGGGAAACAGCAATTCGCTGACGTCCAGGGTGGTGGAGGGCGGAGGGCTGGGGCCGCCCGGCGGCGCCGGCACGGGAGGAGGCGAATCAATTCTCAAACCCGGAATGACGTTGTCCTGGTACCACTGCCAGACGTCGCTATGGCCCAGCCCCAAGGAGTTCAAGTTGTATTCGTTGGTGACGGTCGCCTGCGGATCCGAAATCGTCACCTGGGACGGAACGCCCCACAGGTTGACATAAGCCTCCGCGGGATTCTCCTGAAGCGAAGCACTCGAAAGGGCACTGATGGAATTCTGCTGGTAATAGATGTCGGTCTGGTTCACGCGGCCGGCAACGGTGATCGGCGGGTCGTCATAGGTCTGTTCGAGAAGCTCGTTGGCGATTATCACCGACAAGCCTGCCACCGGGATGCCCGTCGTGACCAGGCTGACCTCGTCGGCGGTATCGGCGTTGGCAGGGTGGGGGTCGAGCAGCGTCAGGCCAAAATAGCCCTCCTGCAGCGCGTCTGGAGCCGACGACAGTTGGCTCACCAGATCCTGCATCGCCCAACCGACCACCGAGGTTCCGCGACTGTGGCCGATGAGCTGCACGTCGATGACGTCATTTCCGGTTACCTTGGACTGCAGACCGTTGGCCTGGCTGAGAATCTGTGCATAGAGGTTATTCCCGGCCAGGACCGCCTGGCCGGGAAGCGGCGTGGAGGTGTTCCAGTCCAGCGGCTGCACGGAATCGTAGCCGATAATCTGCAGGGCTTTCACCATCGTCTGAACCCACTGCGGCTTGGAGATTATTCCGAACCCGGGTGAGACGTCCGCGATGACGAATATCCTGAAAGACGCCTGGCCCTCGTCGATGGTCACGTTGGCCGGCAGCGTGTGCTGCGGATCGGCAACGGCCAGCACATAGGGGAGCGCCGGGTCGGGCGCAAGAGGCTCGACCGGGGCCGACGGCTCGCCCGGCGCAGGGCTGGCGAGGTCAATCGTGATGCTGTGCGGCCCTGCGCTCAGGTCGGTCACGGTGTAGGGCTCTCCAACCGCGACGTTGTTCTGATCCGTGCTGCTATACGTGGCCTGGTCGGAGCGGTAAATCTGAATGGCAAAAGGCTGTGTCAAATTGGAAATCGTGATCGCATAATTGACGATCGCCTCTCGCGAGTCGGTCGTCCGCACGGAGTCGAGCACGATGACGGCCGGCGCCAGCCGGTCCTCAAGGACCTCGAACCGGTGCGGCATCCGACGCCATGATCTGCCCGCCCTCCCCGCTTTCCTTTCGGGGAGCCAGTTGCGTAAACGGAATGCCATGACTGCACAATCCTCTCTGCGCGTGGTGCCGTGCGGGTTGGTGGAAGCTGGGCTGGAGTCACGAGTTTACTGGACCATTTCATAAGCTTGGAGGAGCGGCTTCCAAATAGCCACTTTCGAGGAAATCAGACTAGGTCAAGGTATTTTACAGCCGGAGTTGTCAAAATCAATCGTGAGGGCTTTCACGGGATTGCAGGCGCTGAGAAAGGCAGAATTTTCGCAGGGAGAAGCGGCGGCCTGGCAAAAAACACTCGCGGCAAACAGCCCTTGACCATCGCAGCGGCGACTTTCTCAGCCACCTCTTGGCTAAAGCCAGGTGCTCTTAGCAGGTGGTAGATCACCCGTCGAGCCCGAAGCACGAGCGAGGTCTGGCTTCGAAAAACTTCGGGCGTCAATCACGCGTGACGGCGTGCAAAGATACTTATGCAGTGCGCCGGATTTTGAGATGAGCGCCACGGACATTCTTTTCGTACATGGCCTGGTCAGAACGGCAGGGCGCAAATGGGATCACTATCGGTTCCTGCGCTGCCGCAGGACGCGTCGGCGACGAAGACTGGCGAGCAGCTTCAGCAGCAGACCAATCGCCGACCGGCCTCCCATGAGGACAAGACCGCAGAGCGTGGCGAAAACGGCGGCAATCGCCATCATCAGATCCGGGGCACTATATGAGAACAAGACAAGATCTGCAAGCATGACAAGAATCTTCCAGGCAGCAAAACTCAGGAGGCCGTACTTCCGTGAGCGTAACCGCGGCTTGGAGGACGAATGCAGGTGAATCTCGACAAGCCGCTGCTCGACAACTCTAATATGACCGATTTCTGCCAGAAAATCAAATACTTTGCGCGACGATTTCGAGAGAATTCGCGCGAAGTCGGCAATTCTGCCGAGCGTGCATCCCCAGCCAGAATGTGTTTCGTGCCTCATTCGTTCACAAAGGGCATGGTGATTAACTCAGGCGATGGGATGGTGACGCATACGGTGAACGCAACCTGCCAGGCTAGTCAAAGACCTTCTTGCGCGGATCGATAAAGCACCAGCAGAGCGAGCCGACGAAGAAGGAGATGCCCAACATCACCAGCGGGGCGTTCCAACCCCACTGAACCTCGACAACGATAACCACGGAAGTGCAAATCGCGGCTGCCGCCTGGCCGGCCGTGTTCATCGTGGCGCTGACCACTCCGGCGTGGCCGCCGCCGATGTCCTGGCAGGTGCCCCAGGCCGATCCGAGGAGGAACATATTGGCGGCTGTGCCCAAGGCGAAGAACGTGGCTGCCGCCACCGCCGATCCCGACGCGGCGGCGAGCAACATGCCGAGACCGGCGAAGACATAGGAGACGATTCCCACGCCAGCGCGGCCGTATCGCGGCCCGAAATGCCTTACGGCCAAGTCGGTCGCCCGTCCGCCGAAAATGTCGGCAGCCACGCTCAGAATGAGTGGCAGACCGGTAAAGAAGGCCAGCGTCCGGCCCTCCATGCCCCGACGCTCGCTGAGGTAGGTTGGAAACCAAGTGAGAATAAAGTAGAAGATAAAACTGTTGGGCATGTACATCAAGCACAGGGCGACGACGTTGCGGTGCGTCACGAGCCGTCGCCAGAACGGCCAGCCGCGCGGACCCGCCGCGTTGGCCGCGGCGGCCGTCCGTCCGGCCATGATGTAGGCGAGTTCCGCGGCGTTGACTTGCCTGTGCTCTGACGGCTCATTGCGAAACCACCAATACCATAAGGCCGCCCACGGCAAACCGATCAGGCCGAAGAGCAGGAAGATTGATCGCCACGACATGAACGGGGACCCTGCCTGTCGGGTATTCTCAGTTCGTGGATCAGCATCGGCGTCAGCGCGGCCGTAATGTGGGCCCCGACCCAGACGACGCCCTGGGCCGTGCCGCGCTCGCCGTAGGGGATCCAACGGGAGAGTGTCCGCGTGATGGCCGGCCAGGCCCCCGCTTCCGCCGCGCCGAAGCAGAACTGGATGATGATCAGCGAGACCATGCCTTGGGCCAGCCCCGTGGCCACCGTGAAACCTGACCAGGCGACGACGACCACCGTTAGCATGAGCCGCGTGCCGATCCGGTCGGCACACCAGGCGCTGAAGATCCCGAACGTCCCATACGCCACGGCAAAGGCGGTGATCGCGTAGTTCAACTGTGACTTCGACATCCCCAGGTCGCCCATCATGGACTCCTTGAGATTTCCCAGGCTGGCCCGATCCAGGTAGGTCACCATGCCCAGCAGAATTGCCATTCCGACGACGAGGAAGCGGACTCGCGTCGGGCCGGGCTGGGCTCCCAGGCACTGGGAAGGGCGCGGGTGGCGGCACTGGAGTTTTCGTGAGACGGGGTCATAAGTTTCGCATTGTATCGGAACTTCCCGGAATCTCCTACGGGGGGCTACCGATCAAAAAACGGTAATTAGTAGGGTAGGCTGTACCTTGCCTCTTTCGTAAAATTCGTTCGAAAGCCCACGGGTGCCAAAAACTCGAAAACCCCAAGGAAACCCAGCCATGCGTTTCTCTGTTCTTTGTCTGTTCTCCGTTGCCACTTTCCTTGCCAGCCAAAGTGCTACGCCTGCCAGGTCCGAAAACTGGCCGCACTGGCGCGGGCCGGCATGGAATGGTTCGTCCACGGAAACGAATCTGCCCGATCACTGGAGCAGGACCGAAAACGTGGCCTGGACCACTCCTCTACCCGGTCGCAGCGGGGCCACGCCGGTGATTTGGGACGACTCGGTCTTCCTGCCCACCCCGGACGCCGAGGGCAACCTCCTGCTGCTGTGCATCGACGGCAAGACGGGAAAGATCCGCTGGCAGCAGACGGTCGCCCGCGGCAACTACATCAAGGGCAAGAACGACCTGGCCTCGCCTTCGGCCGTGACCGATGGCAAGCGGGTCGTGGTAGTCTTCGGCACCGGCGACCTGGCGGCCTACGATTTCGAGGGCAAACAACTCTGGTCCCGCAATCTGGCAAAACAGTACGGCAAGCTCGCCCCGAAATGGCTCTATGGTTCCAGCCCTCTGCTTTACCACGACAAGCTCTACCTGGAAGACTTGCAGGATGCCGCCACTTCCATCGGTGGTTCGTACCTGTTGTGTCTCGATCCGCAGACGGGCAAGGAACTGTGGCGGCAGATCCGCAAGACCGACGCGCGGGCCGAATCGCAGGACGCCTACACGTCGCCCATCGTTCGTCCCACGGGGCACGGCGCGGAGATCGTAATCTATGGGGCCGATTACCTGACGAGCCATGACCCGGACACCGGAGCGGAACTCTGGCGGAGCCCCTCGCTGAACGCCCGGAAGGCTCAAAACTGGCGAGCAGTCGCGTCGCCCGTGGTGGGGCCCGAGGGCATTTTTGCTTGTCTTCCACAAGGCTTCGGTCCGCTGGTGGCGCTGCGGATAACTGACACTGGGCCGGGCGGGCCCGTCGAGCCTGGCGCCAAGGCGGCCGCAGCCGTCGCGTGGCAGAACGCCGATGCCTCGTCGGACGTGCCCTCGCCGCTTTATTATCAAGGCAAGCTCTTCGTGCTCAACGGCACGCGGGACAGGTTGATCTGCGTCGATCCGAAAACGGGCAAGACCGAATGGAGCGGCGACCTTGCGGCCGGCGAGGTCTTCAGTGCCTCGCCCACGGGGGCCGACGGAAAGATCTACTGCCTGGGCGAAGAGGGCGCGGTCGTCGTGCTCGCGGCCGGCGGCGCGTTCAAGGTCGTTTCTCGTTTCAGCATGCAGGACGGCGGCCTCAAGCCCGGAGCGACTCCCCGTAGCGGACCTTTTCTCAGCAACTTAGCGGCGGGCGGGCCGCTGCTTTCCACCATCGCTGTGGCCAACGGGCATCTCTTCGTCCGCACGCCCAAGGTCCTGTATTGCATCGGCGCGAAGTTGTAAAGAGGGGCCGGAGAATAACCTGGACGCCAAGAAAAGTTCGTAGGGTGGGACCAGCGAGCTTGCGAGCGCCGGCCCACCAACACTTGCGATTGGTGGGCCGGCACTCGCAAGCTCGCTGGTCCCACCCTACGGCTAACTTTCCGCAATGGATACTAGGAACGCATCACGCGGTTCTACCGCTGCTGCAGCCTAGAAAACAACTCGCCGAGCGGCTCAGACCCCTGGTAGTGCTTCCACCGGCCCACCGAGGTCTTGTAAATCGGCTGGCGGACCTGGACCGCGCTGGCGGTCTGCACCGTCCGCCGCGTCTCGTGGAATTTCAAGCACTGCGGCTCCCACTCCAGCCCGCACCAGGCGATAATCCGCCGCGCCACGCCCTCCAGATCCTCCACCATCTCTTCATAATCAACGTCGAGGAAGGGCACGGGCAAAACTCCGTGCCAATGGTCCATCAAACGCCGATAGTCGGCGAAATGGGCCGCGATGTGTTCCGGATTGCAGGCCCACGAGACCGAGCCGAAGTCCGTCATCCAGCAGGACAGGGCCACGTCGCGGAGGTCGCGGCGGCAATGCACCAGGCGCGCCCGCGGAAATAGCACGCTGATCAGCCCTAGGAAATGGTAGTTGTCCGGCATCTTGTCCACGATTCGCTCCGCGCTGGGGGCCAAGGTTTGCAACCGGTCCGCCTGCCTCTCGGCAAGCAAACGGGCCGTCTTGCGATCGAGGTCGCGGAGGCATTCCAGGGGCGGATCGTCGCGCCGCATGGCCTTGGGCAGGAACTCAAACGCCTGCTCGCAATCGTGAAGCTCGCCCGCCCCAAAAACCTGCGAATGACTCGCCAGGATCTGCTCCACCAAAGTGGTGCCGGACCGCGGCAGTCCGAAAATGAAAACGGGCAGGTCCGTCTCCACTCCGAAACCGCGAGTGCCTGCAAACCACTCCGGCGTCGACCTGGCGATCAGGGCGTCGACGAATGCTCGATATTCGGCCGGATCGTGCTCCTGTTTTCGTGCCCGCAGGTCAGCCCGGCGCAGGGCATTCGCCGCGCAGATGTTCCGCCGCCTCGTCATACTTGCCTTCCGCGTCAAGTACGCGGGCCAGGCCGAATTCCAGCGCGATCCGCCCGTCACCACCGACATCCGGTTCCGAAAGCAACTGCCGCATCGCGGCCAGGTCGTCCTCCGGAAGTCGGCGCCCCAGGATGAACGCAAGTTGACTGAGCGCCTTGCCCAGCCCGCTCCGGGCTTCAGCGAACGCCGGACTGGTTTGTGCGATCCGCCGATAGCAGGCTACCGCCTGTTGATAGCATCCAACCGCTTCGTCGAGATCGCCCTGGTCCTGCAAGACCGAGCCCAGGTTGTGGTAGACTTCGGCAAAATCGGGCTTCAGCGCCAGTGCCCGGCGGAAGCAGGCCACCGCTTCGTCGAGCTTTCCCTGTTCCTTGAGGGCGGCGCCCAGGTTGCCCCACGCTTCGGCAAAACCGGGCTTCAGCTCCACGGCTCTCCGCCAGCAGGCGGCTGCTTCGTCAAGCTTGCCCTGCTCCTTGAGGGCGGTACCCAAGTTGCCGTACGCCTCGGGAAAGTCTGGCCGCAGTTCCACGGCCCTGCGGTAGCAGGCGACCGCCTGGTCGAGCTTCCCTTGCTCCTTGAGGGCGAGGCCCAGATTGCTATGCGCCTCGGCATGGTCCGGCTTCAATTCCACGGCACGCCGCCAGCAGGCGATGGCTTCGTCCGGCCGTCCCTGTTCCTTCAGCGTAACTCCTAGGTTGTAGTGGGCCACGGCAAAATCGGGCTTCAGATCGACCGCCCTGCGGTAGCAGGCGGCCGCTTCCTCCAGCTTCCCCTGGTTCTTCAACGTGTTGCCCAGGTTGTAGTGCGCCTCGGCAAAGTCCGGCTTCAATTCCAGTGCCCTGCGGTAGCAGGCGACCGCTTCGTCCGGCCTTCCCGCCTGGTGGGCAACCACACCAAGAAGATGGATCGCATCGACCTGGTCCGGTTTGACTTCGAGAATCTGCCGATAGATCTGCTCCGCCGCTTGCAGCCGGCCGGACTGATGGTGGCGAATCGCGACGGCCAGAGCTTCGGACAGCGTTGACATAGCGTGAATTATGGCAAGACCACTGACCAACGGCAATCGGTTTCCTAGGGTGAATAGGATCCCCGCCGTGATGTCCGATGCTGCGTGCCGGGCGTTGTGCGGCATGTTGATGTTGAATTGCTCTCAACCGGCTTTCTTCAACAACGACCACGTCCATCGGGTGGTTTTTGCCCGAACTTGCTCGAAAATCGGTTCGCGAGGATCTGTTTTCTACGTCTACTGGGTGGTTTTTGCCCGAACGTGCTCGAAAATCGGTTTGCCAGCAGGTGTTTTCTACGTCCATCGGGTGGTTTTTGCCCGAACTTGCCCGAAATTCGTTCTGCCAATTCCGCTATTCTGTCCTTCCAACGGGTGGTTTTTGCCCGAACTTGCTCGAACTCGGGGCATTGAAGCCCAACGCGCAAGCGAGGAAGACGATCTCCGCGTCGCCTTGACATGCATTCCTCGCTTGCGGCGTCGGGCTCGTGGTGCTTCCCAACCAAGAACTCGGGTTCTGGTGGAACCCGCGGTCCACGCCGTGCGAGAATGCCTCAGGGCTGCGAGCGGCTTCGTCTTTCCGGAAATCACCGCAGCAATCGTATGCGAGATGATTTTGTGGTCGGGAGAGGAGAATGGCGCGCTGGAGTGCGCCGCACGCCCCCTTGCCGGGGCGGTTGACGAGGCCGCCCCGGTTTGCGCGGCGGGCCTCGGCAAGGCCCGCCGCAGAGCCGAATTTTCAAAGAACAAATGATACGCGTAATTATCCATAAATATAGATTCATGTCAAGGGGCGGCGGGAATTTTTCCTGCGCGGCGCTGCTCGCGACCGTCCGGATCGACGCAAGTGGCTTTGCCTCAAGCGTTTCCGTCACCGGCAAAATCCAAAATGGCCGAAAAGAAAACCGCGGGGATGGTCAGCGTCGCGACAGGCGGAGCCCGTATGTCGGCGGGAAAAACGCCGCAACGTCTTTGCCCACAATAAGTTGGAAATTCCGTTTCTCCGGCGGCGGCCGTGCGCCGGCCCGTGACCGGGCAGCGGCGGCGAACCGGCCGCCGGGTCAATCTTGACAACCTGTTTCCAACCCTGCACCCGCGTGGTACATAGCGTGAATTATGGCAACGCAACCGGCCTGCGGCAATCGGTTTCCTGAGCTTCGTTGGGGCGCCGGTTACGAGTTGACGTGCGGCCGCCTATTCTCAAATAGCGTTTGCTTTTTTCGCAGGGATACTATACACTGATCGAAGTGCTACTGAAGCTGATTCCTCAGGGTGGTGCGTTTATGGTTGCGAACCCGTAATGCCCAATGCCCTGCGTCAGTTTACCAGCATGGCCAGGCGTTCTTGCTGAGAACCGCGTTGCGACCCCAGGGCAATCGAGAGGGGCTGCCGCGACAGGTTCCCGCGGAGGTTCACGTGTCCACGCAGCCTAAGGCCAAATTTCGGTCTTTTCCTGCCGCGTCAGCGGCCCTGCAGGGGCGAATTGCTCGCCGGCGAATCCGCATTTCGCTCGCCGTGGCGGCCATTCTTGTCTTCGCTGCTCCCCCAACGCAAGCTCAGGACCAGTCGTACGACTGGTCCGTCCTGTCGGGCGACTGGTCGGTGGCGTCGAACTGGGGCGGCACGCTGCCCACCTCCACGGACTACGCGTATGTCATCAACGGCGGAACCGTAACGATCACGCTGCCCGGCACCGTGTGCAACTACCTCTATGTCGGCGATCCGAACAGCACGAACTCCGGTACGGTCGAACTCTCCGGCGGAAGCCTCGCGGCGTCTTACGAGTACTTGGGAAACAACGGCGCGGGCAACTTTACACAGTCGGGAGGTGCCAACACTGTTACCGATTATTGTAATCACGGGCTATTCCTGGCCTATAACGCGGGTTCGAGCGGCAGCTACAACCTCAGCGGCTCGGGGCTGCTCTCGGCATCCAACGAGTACGTGGGCTACTCCGGCGCCGGCACATTTACGCAGTCGGGCGGGACGAACAATACAATCCCTGTTTCTGGCGGGCTTTACCTCGGCTACAACCCGGGTTCCAGCGGCAGCTACAACCTCAGCGGCTCGGGACTGCTCTCCGGATACAGTGAGTACGTGGGCTACTCCGGCACGGGCACGTTCACCCAGTCGGGCGGGACGAACAGCGGTGGCGGCGTCTTTACCTCGGCTACAACGCGGGTTCCAGCGGCAGCTACAACCTCAGCGGCTCAGGGATGCTCTCAACGCTACTCAGCGAGTGCGTGGGCTACTCCGGCAGCGGCACGTTTACCCAGTCGGGCGGGACGAACAATGCCTTCAGCGCGGGCTTTACCTCGGCTACAACCCGGGTTCCAGCGGCAGCTACAACCTCAGCGGATCGGGAGTGCTCTCGGCCTTCGCTGAATACGTGGGCTATTCCGGCACGGGCGCGTTTACCCAGTCCGGCGGAACGAACAATGCCTTCGGCAATGTCAGTCCTGGGCTTTACCTCGGCTACAAACCTGGTTCCAGCGGCAGTTACAGCCTTAGTGGCCCGGGAGTTTTTGGCGAGTTTCTCGGGTATATCGGCTTCTCGGGCACGGGCACGTTTACGCAGTCGGGTGGGACGAACACCGGCACGGTCTTCCTCGGCTACAACTCGGGTTCCAGCGGCAGCTACAACCTCAGCGGCTCAGGACTGCTCTCCGCACCCGCGGAGTTCGTGGGCTCTCCGGCACGGGCACGTTCGTTCAAACGGGCGGATCGAACTCGGTTTCCGATCTCACGATCGGCAGCCAGGGCCGCTATGCGTTTAGCGGCGGCACGCTCCAAGTCACCGGCCCTGGCTTTTTCAACCAAGGCGTCTTCGCTGCCACGCAGAGTACTGGGCTGCTGACGGTCACCGGCAGTGCGATCGTTGACTTCTCGCAGGCCGCCCTCGTCAATACCGGGTCCATGTCGTTGAGCGTCGGCCCCAACTCGCTGTTGCTCTTGCCGGCCGGTTTCAATCCGGCAACCGCGTTCGCGCACTTACAGCAACCTCGGCCTCATGCACAACGTGGGCACGCCCCTGACGATATTCCCCGGACAGGGCTTCGTGGGCAACGGCTCCATTGCCGATTTCGTGAATTGCCAGGGAACAATTCTGGCTACAAACGCCAATGCCCCATCCGGTCCCGGCGGCGGCTCGATCGGTCCCTACGGCAACGCTTCGATCAGTCTCACCAGTGGAGTCATGGTTTCCGGAACGGGTCAGCGTCAACCTAATGAGCGGCACGGTGAGCGTGAATGACGCGCTTTCGGGCATCGCCGGCGGATCGCTCTCCGCATCCGCCGAATACGTAGGCACGTCCGGCACCGGCACGTTCACCCAGTCCGCGGGGTCCAACGGCGTTGACGGCCTTTACCTTGGATACAACGCGGGTTCCAACGGCGTCTACATCCTCACCGGCTCGGGATCGGTCTTTGCGGGCACGGAGTACGTGGGCAGTTCCGGCACGGGCGCGTTCATTCAAACCGGCGGAACGAACCTCACGAGTTACCTCAGCATTGGCAGCCTGGGCCGCTATCAGTTCAGCAACGGCACGCTCCAGGTCAGCCAGGGCGGCCTCGTCAACCAAGGCAACTTCGATGCCACAGGCGGCACCGGCGTGCTGACGGCCGTCGCGCAGCGCGATCGTCGATTTCTCGGCGGGGACCTTACAGAACACCGCCTCCATGTCGCTTTCCATCGGTCCCAACTCGCTACTGCTCGTGCCGGCGGGCTTCAATCCGGCAACCGCTTTCGGCAGTTACCACATCGACCCGACATCGCTGATGCACAACGTCGGCACGCCTCTGACGATCTTGCCCGGAGAGGGCTTTTCCGGCCAGGGTTCCATCGCCGATTCTGTGAATTGCCAGGGCACGATCCTGGCGGTCAGCTTCGGCTCGATCAATCTGAACGGCGGAGTAACTGTTTCCGGTACCGGCAACGCCAACCTGGGCGGCGGGGCCTTCAGTGTGAACGACGCGCTGTCGGGGATCTCCGCAGGTTCGCTCTCGGCAAGCAACGCGTACGTCGGCTACTCCGGCACGGGCACTTTTACGCAGTCGGGAGGGACGAACAGCACCAGCTATCCATACCTTGGCTACTACGCGGGCTCCAGCGGCAGCTACAACCTCAGCGGATCGGGGGTGCTCCTGGCGTGGATAGAATATCTCGGTTACTCCGGCGCGGGTACGTTCCCGCAATCCGGCGGGACGAACAGCACCAGCTATCTTTACCTTGGCTATAATTCCGCTTCCGCGGGCAGCTATAGCCTCAGCGGATCAGGCCTGCTTTCCGCACGATATCAGTATCTCGGCTACTCCGGTACTGGCGCATTCACTCAGTCCGGCGGAACGAACAACGTTAACTTCGAGGGTGAAGGCGAGCTTTACCTTGGCAATAACCCTGGTTCCAGCGGCAGCTACAACCTCAGCAGTTCTGGCCTGCTCGTCGCGCCCGATGAGTACGTCGGCTTCTCCGGCATGGGCGTGTTTGCCCAGTGCGGCGGGACGAATAATGCCACCGGTGGCTTTACCGGGCTCGCGCTCGGATACAACCCGAGTTCCAGCGGCGGCTACAGCCTCAGCGGATCAGGACTGCTCTCCACAGTTTATCAGTACGTTGGCTACTCCGGCACGGGCACGTTTACGCAGTCGGGCGGCACCAACAACACGGGCTCCCTTTATTTCGGCTACAATTCAGGTTCCACCGGCAGCTACAACCTCGCCGGCTCCGGAGTGCTTTCCGCTGCCGCTGAGTACGTGGGGAACTCCGGCACCGGCTCGGTTATGCAGTCGGGGGGAACAAACAACGTTCCCAATGGTAGCTCTGACGGGCTGTACCTCGGCTACAACGCGGGTTCCAGCGGCACCTACAACCTGAGCGGCTCCGGCGTGCTCGCCGCGTTCAATGAGTATGTGGGGAACTCCGGCGCCGGTACGTTTACCCAGTCCGGTGGAACAAACAGCTCTGAGAACCTTTACGTCGCCAACAATGTGGGGTCCAGCGGCAGCTATTACTTTAGCGGCTCGGGACAGTTCTCCGCAGCGTATCAGTATGTCGGTAACTCCGGCTCGGGCACGTTTACGCAGTCGGGCGGAACGAATAGCCCCAAATACCTTCTCCTTGCCAACAACGCGGGTTCCAGCGGCAGCTACAACCTCAGCGGTTCGGGACTGCTCTCC
The DNA here is from genome assembly GCA_963824275.1 of uncultured Planctomycetia bacterium. Taxonomy (GTDB): domain Bacteria; phylum Planctomycetota; class Planctomycetia; order Pirellulales; family Thermoguttaceae; genus JANXQG01. The sequence goes on from CAWGOT010000001.1 coordinate 771,404, forward strand.
ACAGCAAACGAATATCTGGGCAACTCCGGCACCGGCACGTTTACCCAGTCCGGCGGTACAAACACCGTTGCCGCCAACGGCTATCCCGGTTTCTGCCTCGGCTGCGGTCCTGGCTCCAGCGGCGTCTACAACCTCACAGGCTCGGGACTACTCTCGACGTACATTGAGTACGTTGGCTACTCCGGCATCGGCACGCTTAACCAGTCGGGCGGCACGAACAACCTTACCAACGATGGCGGAGTTTATATCGGGTTCAACCTGGGTGCTGTCGGCAGCTACAATCTTAGCGGCTCGGGAATTCTCACGGCAAACGGGATCACCGTGGGCTGCTCGGGCACGGGCACATTTAACCAGTCGGGGGGCACAAACAATCTTGCTGGCAGCTACAACGGGCTTGCGCTCGGTTGCAATCCAGGTTCGAGCGGCGTCTACAACATCTCCGGCTCGGGACTGCTCACGGCCTGCGAGGAAGACGTGAGTTGTTCCGGCACGGGCACGTTCGTTCAAATCGGAGGATGGAACTCGGTGGGCCTCCTCAATATCGGCAGCCTCGGCCGCTATCAGTTCAGCGGCGGCACGCTCCAAGTCAACGGCGGCCTCGCGAACCAAGGCGTCTTTGACGCAACGGGCAGTACGGGCGTGCTGACGGCCACCGGCAGCGAGGTCGTCGATCTGTCGCAGGCCGTCCTCGTCAAAACCGGCTCGATGTCGCTTAGTATTGGTCCCGACTCGTTGTTGCTGTTGCCGGCCGGTTTCAATCCGGCGAACGCCTTTGGAAGTTACTTCGTCGATCCCACGTCCCTGGTGCATAACGTCGGCACGCCGCTGATGATCTTGCCCGGGCAGATATTGTCCGGACAGGGGTCTGCGGGCAGCGTTGCGCTCGCCGATTTTGTGAACTGCCAGGGAACGATCTCGGCAGGGAGCGGCACGATCAACCTCAACGGCGGCGTGGCAGTTTCCGGGACGGGCAACGTGAATCTTGGCGGGGGGACCCTCGGCGTGAACGATGCCTTGTCGGGCATCACCGGCGGGTCGCTTGTTGCAACGTCCGAGTCCATCGGAACGGGCGCGTTTACGCAGTCCGGCGGCACGAACAACCCGGCCTACCTGTACCTCGGCACCAACGCGGGCTTCAGCGGCAGTTACATCCTCAGCGCCTCGGGACTGCTCACGGCATACATGGAGTACGTGGGCTGTTCCGGCACGGGCACGTTTACCCAGTCGGGCGGAACGAATACGGTTACCGGTTCGCTCGCACTCGGTGCCAGCGGGGACTACAACCTCAATGGAGGTGTGTTGCTCGCTTCCGGTATCCAAGGCGCCGGCGTTTTCAACCTCGGCGGCGGAACCCTCGCGGCCAGCTCTGCATTCTCCACCAGTCAGGCCATGACGTTGACTGGAAGCGGGGGCAACGGCACCATTGATACCGGTGGTTGTCAATGCGCGCGTTTCCGACGGGTTATCGGCCGATTGCGTCCGTTGCTGGCACGGGCCGCCCTGGTGGTGCCATGGTTATCAGGTCACGCTCGCGGGCGCATTGGCTGGTCCAGGCGGAGTGACCGAATCGGGTGCCGGCACGCTGACCCTGACCGGCAGCGACACCTACTCGGGTCCCACGATTGTCAGCAGCGGTCGTCTGGTCGTCGACGGATCGCTGGCCAGCCCCGTTACGGTCGACAGTGGCGGCAGGCTTGGCGGGACCGGCAGCTTGACGAACGTGACCGTCAACGCGGGCGGGTGCCTGGCGCCGGGCGATGCCCCGGGGATCTTGAGCATCAGCGGCAACTTGATTTTGACGGCGGGGGCGGCCATGGCCTATGAACTCAACTCTTCCGCGGCCAGCGACGAAATCTCGATGCCCAGCGGCCTTTTGGAACTCAATGGCCAGCAATTTAACGACTTCACCTTCACCCCGCTCGACAACTTCGGCATTGGCAGCTACCCGCTCATCGATGCAGGCTCGATCAGTGGCAGTCTGGGTTCCAGCACGATGGGAACGATCGACGGCATGCCAGCCACGTTGGCAGTGGAGGGCAACGACCTAGTGCTCGTCGTCGTGCCCGAGCCCTCCACCTTGATGCTGCTGGCGGCGGCCCTCGGCAGTGCGGCCGTTCTGTGCCGCCGCAACGGAAGAGGGATAGCGCCTAGGGCTATTTGGGCAGCACCACGGAGTCTGCTTCCCAAGGCCGCGATTCCACCTTGAAGGCATAGGCCTGGAGACACGGCCGCTTGGCCTCATCCCGGAGTTCCTTGGGAATCTCAACCACCAGGCCGCCGGCGTCCGCGTGCCACTTCAAGTCTTGATCCAGGCCGAGCATGCGAATCTTCGAGCCTTCCCGCGGCTTGACCAACCTGGTCGTCAAGGTCTCGCCGGGCCAGCGGAGGCTGATGATGTAGACGAACTTCTTGTCCTTGCTGCGCGTGAATCGCAGGTCAGTCCCCTCGTGATAGCGGAGGTACGGCCGCGTGGCGTAAATGCACTCGCCGTTGACCTTCAGCCAGTCGCCCACATAGGAAACGCGATCGATCATCTCCGGCGGCCACTTGCCGTTGGGGTCGGGACCGAAGCCGACCTGGAAATTGCCGCCCTTGGCGACGATGTCGATCAGGCTCTCCAGGACCCACTCCCGCGACTTGTACTTGTCGTTCTTCTTGTAGGAGAAGCCGGTGCCGCAGGGATAAATCACTTGCCAGGGCCGCTTGATGTTGTTCGGATCCTCGGGGATCGTGCCCTCGGGCGTCTCGTAGTCCCCGTAGTCACCGATGCCGCGGTTGCGAAGCATGATTTTCGGTTGCAACTTGCGGGCGAGCCGGGCCACGTCGAAGCAGTCCTGCTGCGCTTCCTTGGGCCAGTTGATGTCCAGACAGAGCGTGTCGATCGGGCCGTAGGAGGTTAGAAGTTCGGTGATCTGGTCCCGCTCCTTCTGGATGAACGCCGCCCATCGCTGGGGATCCGATTCCTTGGTGAACTTCGCGTCGTACCAGAGGTTCCGGTTGTCCCAGGCGAAATCCGCATCGTGCCAGTCGATGTGGGAGTAGTAGAGGCTTACGCCCAGGCCGTGGGCGCGGCCGGCCTTGACAATTTCCCCAAGGATGTCCCGCTTGAAAGGCGTCTCGGCGATGCTGTAGTGGTCGGTGACCTCCTCGTAGCTCCCGTCGGCCTTCTTGCGAAAGCCCTTTTGCAGCGTCTTCGTCGGCCACATGCAAAAGCCCTCGTGGTGCTTGCTGGTGAAAGAGAAGTACTTCATGCCGGCCCGCTGCATGATCCGCATCCACTCGTCGGCATCGAAGCCGGCGGGATTGAACTGCTGGTAGGAAGCGTAGTAGTTCAATTGCCAATCGCGGGACTTCGGCGGGTTGACGAGGATCCAAGATTCGCCTCCATTGAACATGCAGTACAGACCCCAGTGAATGCGCAGGCCCCACTTCCAATCCATCCAGCGTTCCACGGCTTCCGGTCCGGCATGACGATAGCCGGGGTCTGCCTGGCGGTAATTTGCATAAAGATCCCGCAACTCCTGCTCCTGTTTTTCGGTCGCCGGTTTGCCGGCCAGCGCGGGGTCTTCAGCCCTGGCGAGCGACGAGACGCACAGTATTCCCGCAATTGCGAGCCATAGGATCAATTTTCGCATGGCAATGGGCCCTTCTAAAGCGTGAACATGGTCAGAGCGTTCATGATAATCGAAACGGGGGCCGAGTGCATCCAGTTCGTAGGGTGGGACCAGCGAGCTTGCAAGCGCCGGCCCACCAACTCCCATGATTGGCGGGCCGGCATCGCAAGCTCGCTGGTCCCACCCTACGCTAATGATAATCGAAAGCGGGGCCGGGTGCATCGGGTTCGCACAGGCTCTTCGGGCTTTCGGCCCGATGCCTGTTGCAGCGGATAGATTGCGGCGGGATTCTGGTGCTGCGGCGCCCGTGGGAAGATGATAAACTGCGAGAATGTCCAGAGAGATGCTGCAAAGACAAAGGCTCGGACCGCGGATCGTTCTTGTCTGCCTTTGTGTCTGGGGTCTGGCCAACGTTCGATTGATCGTCAGCACGGTCCGGGAATCCAGGAATCCGCTGGCCGGCTATACGCCTTCAGCGATGATTCCCCGCTTCGAGCCGCTGGCGCAGTGGCTGCCTGAAGAGGCGGAGGCGGGCTACCTGCTGGACGAAGAGAATGCCGACCTGAAAACGCACGCCCCCGCGTCGCGGCGATCCTTGGCGCTGTATACACTGTCGCCGCGGATCATCCGGCCGACGACGGACTGCCCTCTGGTGATCGTCGATTCCGACCGCCCTGAGACGCCGCCCAAGATCGCAGGGCAACAAGGCTGGACGCTCGTGGCCGACCTGCACAACGGCGTGCGGTTGTACCGCACGCGGGGGCCGGGACCATGATCGCCTGGTGGCTGCTGGTGGGAACCGCGGTCCCGTGGCTGGCCGCGTACGCGCTGGTGCGGCGATGCGACGCCAATGCCCGCAACGACGCTGCCACCGCCTGGCTGCACGCCCTGCTGGCGCTCGGCCTCGCCCTGGGCCTGTCGTCCTGCAGCTACTTTGTCGGGTTGCTCGTCGCGGGCGGACTCGGCCGGGGTTACTGTATGGCAGAGATCGCCGGATTTGCAGGGCTGGGGCTGGTCTGCTGGCTGGCGCCGCGGTAGCCGTAGGGTGGGTGGAGCACGGAAGTCCGTGCGCGATGGTGCGTTACGCGATCCAGTCCAGGAAAACGCGGAACGTATTGAAAGGCTCGGCTCCCTGCGCAACCCACCATCGTCTCACTGGCTCGCTTCACGCACCCTACAAGTGGTCTTCCTCGGCGCGCTGATTTCCGCAATCTTGGGCATCGCCGGCATGCTGGCCGTCGAACCGCACGGCGACTGGGACGCATGGAACATCTGGACCATGCGGGCCCGGTTCCTGTTTCGCTCAGGGCACCATTGGCGGAATGCCTTCGCGCCGATCTTCGAGCATACCGATTATCCTCTGCTGCTGAGCGGCTCAATCGCGCACTGCTGGACATGGCTGGCCGCCGAACCGCACTGGATCCCGCAGCTCATCGCGGCCGCTTTCACGCTGCTCGGCGCGGGGCTGCTGACGGCCGGCGTCGCGCGCCTCCGCGGTTCAAACCAGGGCTGGCTGGCCGGACTGGGCCTGCTCGGGACGGTGCTCTACCTGGTCCGCGGCGCGTCGCTGTATGCCGACGTGCCGCTGAGTTTCTTCATCCTCGCCACGCTCCTGCTCCTGGCGCTTTACGACGCGGGCGACCGGCCCTCGCCGGGCCTGCTTATTTTGGCCGGGTTGACCGCTGCTCTGGCGGCTTGGACCAAGAACGAAGGCGCGATGTTCCTGGCCATCGTGCTCGTGGTTCGCACGCTGCTGACCTGGCGGCGGGCCGGCGGCCGCGCGGCACTCCGGCAAGCGGGCGCCCTGCTGGCCGGCGCCGCGCCCGTCGTCGCGGTGGTCGTGCTCTTCAAGATCTCGATCGCGGCCGAAAACGACCTCGTGGCAGGGCAGAGTTGGAACACGCTCTTGCCGCGGCTGGCCGATCCCTCGCGAATCGCCTTCATCCTCAAGAGTTTCCTCGGGTCGCTATGGCACGTTGGCCGGGCGCTGGTGGTAATCCTCCCGCTGGCCTTGTTGATCTTGGGCGGCGCACCGGATCGCCGGCCGGGAGTGCTGCCGGGACTTGTGGGCGTCTTGGGGGCCATGCTGGCCGGCTACTTCTTCGTCTACTTGACCACGCCACATGATCTGGCCTGGCATGTGAATACGTCGATGGATCGCCTGCTCATCCATCTTTGGCCCTCGACGCTGCTGGCCGTGTTCCTCTATCTGGGCGACCCGACGAAGTGCAGTTAGCCCGGTATAATCGCCGCATCATACTAACCCGATGCGCAAGCGAGGGCAGCGTAAGTGGTCCGTTTCACAAATAATACCGCCGATAGGCACGTAGGGTGGGACCAGCAAGCTTGCGAGCGCCGGCCCACCATTCACGGCGGTTGGTGGGCCGGCGCTCGCAAGCTCGCTGGTCTCACCCTACGGGGCTACTGCGTCCCAGCGCGTGCCGAAATGCTTACCCGCGGCCGGTTGCGCTTTTCGTGGTGTTCCAAGCCTGTTCGCCGCTAGACGACGGGACCATAATTTATTTCCACAAACCTCCTGTTGTCCCGATGGCTCTAAGGGTGTAAATTGCCTTTCTACGGAAAAGCAGGCGTAGAATGAATACAAACTCCGTGATTATCGTTTCTGTCCTGACTCTGGTCCCTATTGGTTTGGGGACCCTCTTTTTGGCATTTGCTCGACCCATTGCCAAATTCCACGTATGGTGGGAAAAGCGATGTACCGAGCTTCGTGGTTTACGCTGCGCATCTCAGTTCATGTATGACGAGCAGACATCGCTGACGATTCTCAGGGTGCTTGGTGTTTCGTTTGTTGTTTTAGGGTTTGTCGTGCCGTTGCTCGCAGTTATTCTGATATACCGATTCAGCGCGGGGCCGGGGTAATCGAGCGGGCCATCTGCGTCAAGGGGTGCATTGCCTCAGGCGTCTTCGCGGCCAAGCGAGGCATGCCACCCGCGAAATGGCATCGCCTATCTCCGCTTCGCCGCAACGAAACATATCTCCGGCATGAGCCAGGCCCCAAGCATGGGAAACGGGCACGCCGCCATACGCAAAAGGTCGAAACGCTGCCGAAGATCGTTCTCGAGACGGCGATAATCAAACCCGGTATGCTCAAAATAAAAATTCAAGCCGGGGGCAATTTCGTACACGCGGCGGTTCGGCAGGCGGCGCCAAGAAATGAACGCATGACGTTCCGCAGATCGGCATTTTCCAGATCGGCATCGCGACGAACCCAACGCTGCGACATGCGATACAAGCCCTTATAGAGGGCCGGCACGCCGGTCTCGACGGGCACGCCGACGATCAGCCTCCCGCCCGGCTTCAAGAGCTGAAGGATTTCGCGCAGCGCGGTTTCTGTCTCGGCGGGCGGGAGGTGCTCGAAAACCTCCAAGCAGAATACGAGATCCACGGCCCCTAGCCAGGCAGGGCTGATCGTTTTCGAAAAAGTCACGCCGGGAGTTTGCTGGAGATTCTGCCGCGCTTCGTCCAGCAGATCCTTGGCCGGTTCATAGCAGATCAAACCCGATTCGGGAAATTGCTTCCTTAACAGCTTGCAGAGCTCTCCGCTGCCTGCGCCGAAATCGCAGATCGACTCGGGGGAGGCATCCGGGCTGCCGCATAGATTCACGGCGAAGATCAACCTCCGCCATTGCAGCCAGCGCTTGAGCGGATTCTTGTCCTGGAAAGTTATTTCCGTGTAAGACATGCCTGGTGCAGTGATTCAGAATTGTGGTCATCGGTTGGAGTCCCGGCTTTAGCCGGAATTTCCGCCTAAAGGCGGGACTCCAACACCGCTCACAAGCTCTCTCGCTCCTGAAATCGGAAGGTGGCGATCGCCAGCGCAACCAGAACGGCCGCCCAAAGGACCATCCCGATCAGGTCCCGTTGGATTTCCAGCGGTCCGGCGCCGTCGGTCATCACGCCCCGCAGCCCGCTGGCCAAAAAGGTCAGCGGCAAATAGTCGGAAATCGATCGCAGCCAGGCCGGCATGTTCGCGGCCGCGAAGAAGACGTTGCCCAGAAAGAGCATCGGAAAGACCACGATGTTCGCCAGCACTGGCACCGTCTCGATGTTCTTCGAAAGTCCCGATATCGTAAAGCCCAGCCCTAGAAACATCAAAGACCCCAGCACGACGCACACGGCCAGCAGCCAGTAGGGACCGGCGATCGGGACATGGAAGTAGGCGACGCCGAGGACGATGAAGAGAAAGGCCTGCGACACGGCCATGCAGAGCCGGGTGATGATGTTGGCCGTGACGAATTGATACGGAAGCATCGGCGTGGCCAGGAGTGCTTCAAGATCCCCTGCTCCTTGTAGCGGGCAAAGACGAAGGCGACCGAGAAAACGGACATCTGCATGATCGACATGGCGATCACGCCCGGCAGGAGAAAGTCGATGTAGCGGAGGTTGCGGGCATTGACCTCCTCTTTGATTTTGAAAAGCGGGGGGACCTGCATGGCCGAGAGCATCGCGCGGTCGGCGAACTGGTTGAGCATGGAGACCGCCATTTTCCCTTCCATCGGCCGCCCGGCGTTGAGGTAGACCTCGATTTGTTTTCCGATCGGCCTCGCTGCCGGCCGCAAACAGATTGTCGGGAATATCGAGCACCGCGGTCCGGTTGCCGTGCTCCAGTTCCGCCAATTCCGCATCGAGCGTTCCCACGTCGGTTGTCAGGACCTCGGCCGAGCGCAGGCGCTCGACGATCTCCGCAGTCTGCGGCGAAGGGGCATGCACCACGAGCCCGATCTTAAGCTTGGGAGGGCTGTCGAAATCGATGCTGCCGAAAATGAAGAGGATCGTCACCGGCATGAACAGCGAGAAAAAGAGCGCCTGCCGGTTGCGCAGGAACATCTTCATGGAGGCGACGGTGAGAGTATACGTGCAGTACATGGGGCCCCAGTCTATGCGGCTAGTCGCGGAGTTGGTGGCCGGTCAATTTGAGGAACACGTCTTCGAGCGTCGCCCGGCGGACGTTGAGCGCATGCATCTTCATGGCGCCGGAGCGTCCCAGGGCGAAGAGTCCGTCGAGCGTGGCCTGCGAGTCGGACGTGACCAGGCAGTAGGTCTGCTCCTCCTGTTCCATGGCCACGACGCCCGCCAGGGCGCGGAAGGTCTCGCCGGTCAGGGCGGTGGTGGCCGTGAATTCGATCCGCGAATCCGCGCCCGTCTTGATCAGCAACTGCTCGGTGGTGTCCAGGGCGACGATCTTGGCGTGGTCCATGATGGCCACGCGGTCGCAGAGGACCTCAGCCTCTTCCATGTAATGCGTGGTCAGGACCACCGTTTTGCCCTTGCCCTTGATCAACCGCACCAACTCCCAGAGGTTGCGGCGGGCCTGGGGATCGAGGCCGGTGGTCGGCTCGTCGAGAAAGAGGACCTGCGGGTCGTTGACCAGCGCGATGGCGATGGAGAGCCGCTGCTTTTGCCCTCCGGAGAGTTCCCTGGCCCGGCTGCCGGCTTTTTCGGTCAACTGGACTTCCGCCAGTTGCTGCCGGGCGTCGACTTTCCGGTTGTAGCAGGCGGCAAAGACGTTGATCAGTTCGACGAGCGACAGGTTCTCGAAGAACGACGAGCCCTGAAGTTGGACCCCGATGATCGCTTTGACGGCGTTCGGCTCCTTGCGGACGTCGCGGCCTTCCACCTGGATGCTGCCGGAGGTCGGCCGTTTGAGCCCTTCGATCATCTCCAGGGTGGTGGTTTTGCCGGCGCCGTTGGGCCCGACCACGCCGAAGGTCTCGCCGCGGTGGACCGAAAAGGAGATATCGTCGACCGCCGTGAGGCTGCCATACTTCTTCGTGAGGTTGGTGACTTCAATGCTCGCGGGCATGGGGGGAAGTTAGGGAAATCGATGCGTGGCGGTTGCGTCAGGGTGCTAGAATACCATTCCTGAGGGCCAAAGCCAAGGGGTGTTGCGCAGCGCTCAAAATCGACAACCTAGAGGCGCTTGAAGATCGACATTTCTCCGTCGCTGTCGACCATGCCAAGTCCCGAGTCGAAACTTGTTCCCGGCAATGCATAGAGCGGATGGGGAGGGATTCGAACCCCCGGTGGGCTTTCGCCCACTGCAGTTTTCAAGACTGCCGCAATAGACCACTCTGCCACCCATCCAAGTGCGTATCCGGGCTTATTCCTCTTGCGAGTTCCCTCATTTTCACTTGACACCCGGAATGATAAACACGTAACGACACCTGCCACCCCATTTGCCGCAACGGATGGCATCCTGCCCAATTCTACCACACAATCGGTTTCCAAAAAGCCCAGCAAGCCCGCCCCGACTTTCCGCTTTTCCCTCATGCGACCGGCCGCTGGGCACTGAGGTGAAACGGGATCTCTGGGACAGCCTGCAAGATGGTGCCGGCGACTGGATTCGGCGGGCCGGCTTGTGCCATCGAGCACCCGAGACAGACGGCGGCTAAAGCGCAGCCAGCCAGCAGCACGTAGGTCGCGGGGAACTTGCTGGCGGTCTTCATTTGAGTTCCACCAGCCGCTTCATCTCCCGCACCGCCTGCTCAAAGCCGACCATCAAGGCCCGCGACACGATGCTGTGGCCGATGTTCAGTTCGTGCATGCCCTCGATCGCTGCCACAGGGCGGACGTTATGATAGGTCAGCCCGTGGCCGGCGTGCAAGGCCATCCCGGCCTGGCGGATGAATCGCCCGGCCTGCCGGAGTTTTTCCAGTTCTTCCTCCTGCTGCCGGCCTCGCCGCGCCAGCGCGTATTGCCCCGTGTGCAACTCCACGGCCGCCACCTTCAAGGCGGCGGCCACTTCAAGCTGCCGCGGATCGGGATCGAGAAAGAGACTGACGGCAACGCCGGCCTCCGTCAACCGGTGGATGGACTCGACCGCCTTCTGCCGCTGGGCGACGATATCCAGACCGCCCTCGGTCGTCAGTTCCTCGCGGCGTTCCGGCACGAGCGTGACCTGGTCCGGCTTCACCTCGCAGGCGATCAGCAGCACCTCGGACTCGCAGGCCATTTCGAGGTTGAGCTTGACCGTCACGGTCTGGCGGAGGATCCGCAGGTCGCGATCCTGGATGTGGCGGCGGTCCTCGCGGAGATGGATCGTGATGCAGTCGGCCCCGCCCAATTCGGCCAGCGCGGCCGCCCACACCGGATCGGGCTCGATAGGTCCGCCGGGCCTGGCGGACCGTCGCCACGTGATCGATGTTGACGCCAAGTTCTGCCATAGGTCTCCTGTCATGTGGGTCCCTTCTGCCGGAAGGGACTAATGCGTGACGCTCAGGGAAAAACGCAGGGCTTTTCACTCGGTTGCAGGCACTACAGTCCCTCTCGGCAAGAGGGACCTGCTAGGGAATAAACTCCGCGTCGCCGGGAAGCTCCTCCAGGAAGCGGGCCAAGAGGTCAGCCGCATGGTCGATGTCTTCCAGCGAAACCATTTCTACCGGACTGTGCATGTAACGGTTGGGAATACTGACCAGCGACGCGGCGACGCCCGCACGGTTGACCTGGATCGGATTCGCGTCGGTCGGCGTGGCCCTGCCGGCGGCGCCCAATTGATAGGGGATCTTGTGCTGATCGGCGGCGTCCAACAGTCGCTGGACCACCTTGTGATTCATGTTCGGCCCCCGGTAGATCACCGGCCCGAGTCCCAGGCGAATATCGCCCTCTTCCTTCTTTTCAATCGTCGGACAATCGGTGGCGTGCGTCACGTCGACGGCGATGCCGACGTGCGGATCGATGCTGAAGGAACTGGTTTGGGCCCCGCGAAGCCCGATCTCTTCCTGCACGGTGGAAACGGCGTAGGCAGCCACTTGCAGCTTGTTGCGGTCGACCCGCCGCAGGGCCTCCATGACCACCCACAGCCCGGTCTTGTCGTCCATGGCGGCCGAAACGACCCGCCCATTTTGAAGTTCCTGGTAACGCAGTTCCACCGTGATCGGGTCGCCCACGCGGAGGACCTGCAAGACCTCGTCCTTACTCTTCGCGCCGATGTCCAGCCAGAGATCCTTGATCTTCGGCACCTGCTTCCGCTCTTCCTCGTTCAGGAGGTGGATCGGCTTGCGGGCGATAATCCCCAGCACAGGGCCACGCGTGCCCCAGACGGTTAATCGCTGACCGATGAGCACTTGCGGGTCCCAACCGCCGATGGTCGAGACGTGGATGAAACCATCGTCGTCGATGAACTGCACGACCAGGCCGATCTGGTCGCAATGTCCAGCCAGCATCACCCGCAAGAGGGCCTTGGTGTTCCGTGCCGCGATCACGTTGCCATGAACGTCGGTTCGCATCTCGTCGGCAAACGATGCGGCATAGTCCCGAACCACCTCTTGGACAGGACTCTCATACCCCGCAGGGCTGGGTGTTGCCAGGATCTGCTTAAAAAAGTCTAACGCACGGGCCTCAATACTCATCAATCGCCGATCCTATCAGAATGCCAAACGAAAATGATATATATAAGTATGGCAAGTGAAACGAAATTCGCAATCACCCCCTCGCATGGGCTGGTCGATTCCATCCGGTTGACGCCTTTGTGCCCCTGCCGTAATATGGCCGCTTGGCGTCTCGTTGGTTTTCAAGGATTATACAAACGATGACAAACTCTACCGCGAAAGTTGCCATTATCGGGTTCGGAACGATCGGCTCCGGTGTGGCGCGGCTTTTGCTCGAACATCAGGACCGCATTTCCCGCCAGGTTGGCCGAAACGTGGAGTTGGTCCGGATCGTCGATGCGGACATTCACCGCCCTCGCAATATCATGCCGCCGCCCGGTCTGTTGACCACGGACCTGTCGACGGTTGTGAATGATCCGGAAATCGAGGCGGTGGTGCAACTTATCGGCGGCCTGGAGCCCGATCGCTCAATCATGCTCCAAGTGCTGCAAGAGCGGAAAGAACGTCATCACGGCCAATAAGGCACTGCTGGCGGAGCACGGCCGCGAGCTGTTCGATTGCGCCCGCAGCGTGGGCCGCACGATTGCCTTCGAGGCGGCCGTGGGAGGGGGGATTCCGGTCATCGCGGCCATCAATCAGTCGCTGGTGGCCAACCAGATCCAGTCGATCCACGGCATTCTCAACGGCACGAGCAACTTCATCCTCACGCAGATGGAGGATTGCGGTAAGAGCTATGCCGACGCCCTGTCCGAGGCGCAGAAGCTGGGCTTTGCCGAGGCCAATCCGGCGATGGACGTCAATGGCAGCGACGCCGCGCAGAAACTGGCGATCCTGGCCCACCTTGTCGTTCGGCGCGCGGGTCGATTGGAAAGTCATCCCCAGGACCGGCATCGACACGGTGGACGTGGCCGACATGCGCTACGCCCGCGAGTTGGGTTACAGCATCAAGCTGCTGGCCGTGGCCGAGTTGGTCCCCGAAGGACTGGAACTCCACGTCTCGCCGACGCTGGTGCGGCAGCGATCCACGTTGGCGCACGTGCAAGGGGCCTTCAACGCCATCCGGATCGTGGGCGACGCCGTGGGCCGCGTCTTCCTGCACGGACTGGGCGCGGGCCAGATGCCGACCGCCTCGGCCTGCGTGGCCGACCTGATCGACACGCTGCTGGGTCGCACGGCGATCACCTTCCGCACGCTCAAGCTCTGGTCGGACGATCGCGAGTCGCCGGTGGCCCTCCGCGATGCGGCCAGCGTGTCGGGCCGTTTCTATGTCCGCTTCCACGTCGAAGACCGCCCGGGCGTGATGGCCGAAATCACCGGCATCCTGGGGCGGCACCAGATTTCGATCGCATCGGTGATCCAGCACGAAACGGCGGAGGAATCGGGCGGACTCGTGCCGCTGGTGATCATGACTCATACCACGTCCGAAGGCGCGATTCGCGAAGCCCTGCAAGCCATTACCGGCCTTTCCGCCGTCCGCCCTGGCAGCGTGCGATTGCGGGTGCGAGAATAAACACAATCCCTAAGCCCTAAGCCCTAAGCCCTAAGCCCTACCCACTTCCCCGTGAAATACGCCATCATCATTCCCGACGGCTGTGCCGACGAACCCCAGCCCTCGCTGCTGGGCAAGACGCCGCTGGAAGCCGCCCGGCTGCCGGCCATGGACAGCGTGGTCAAGGCCGGCGTGATCGCCCTGGGCAATCACACGCCGGCCTCGCTGCCGGCCGGTTCCGACACGGCGAACCTGAGCCTGTTGGGCTACGATCCGCTGGCGCATTACACGGGCCGCGCTCCCCTGGAGGCTGCCGCGCAAGGCATCGCCCTGAACAGCGGCGACTGGGCCGTCCGCTGCAACCTGGTGACGGTTGAAGACCAGGTCATGCGCGACTTCACCGCCGGTCATGTGTCCAGCGAAGAGGGCGCGGCCCTGCTGGCCGCGCTGCAGGAAAAGGTCGGCTGCGAGTCGCTGCGATTCCTGCCCGGCGTGAGCTATCGCAATCTGCTGATCGTCAACGCGGCCCCCTTCACGCACGATACCCGCACGACGCCGCCGCACGACCTGACCGATCAGAGCATCCTCGACGGCTACCCGCGCGGCCCTGGCAGCAGCCTGCTGGCCCAGTGGATGAGCGCCAGCGAAGCGGTCTTCGCCGAGCACCCCGTCAACCAGGCCCGGCGGAAGGCCGGCAAGCGACCCGTGACGAACGTCTGGCTTTGGGGGCAGGGCAGTGCGCTGCAGTTGGAGTCCTTCGAAGCGCGTTACGGCGTCGGCGGCGCGATGATCACGGCCGTCGATCTCTTGCGAGGGCTGGCCAAGCTGATCGGCTGGGCGCGGATCGACGTGCCCGGCGCCACCGGCTATCTCGATACGGACTACGCCGCCAAAGGGCGGTACGCCGTCGAGGCCTTGAAGGAGCACGACCTGGTCTGCGTCCACGTCGAGGCCCCGGACGAGGCCTCGCACGAGGGCCGCGCGGATGCCAAGATCGAGGCCCTGGAGCAGATCGATCGGCACATCGTCGGTCCACTGTTCGCGGCCTTGCAGGGCTATCCCGAGTGGCGAATCCTCGTTTCGCCCGATCATCCCACGCCCCTGCGGACGAAGACGCACAGCCATGGCGACGTGCCGATCGCGATTGCCGGCAGCGGGATCGAGCCCGACGGATTCGAGCGCTATGACGACCCGACCGCTGCGCGATCGAGCCTCGTGTTTCGTGAAGGCTGGCGGGCGATGGGATACTTCGTCGGGAAGTGATCGGTATCCAGCAAGATCATTCCGTTGCGTCCCGAGTTTGGCGTCGGTCCTCTTCGCGGATTCGCTTTGCCTCCTCGATCATCTCCCCAAAACCGGGTCGCCCCGAAACATCCCGACGGTCTGTTCCCACGCGTCTCTGGGAGGTTGGTTCTCGCCGGTTCGAGCGCGCATCAGCATCGACACTTGCCGTTCCAGTCGCGCGACGCGGTCTTCAATTGTTTCGTGAGCCATGTGATTACTCATTCCCAGCCGCATATACCAGCGGCCGTTGCTACTGCCAGTACCAGACCGCAAGGACTTCTACCATGCGATCCTCCTCCACGACCGCGTAGTCTATAGCGAGCGGACGTGCGAATAGGATTCTACGGTTCTCGCCGCGCGACTCGCCCACCAAGCGCGGCGCAGCCGCGAGTTGACGGTCAATTTCGTCGCTGACAGCGGCGACTTCGCTACGATCGGCCGCATCGTTCCATACCATTGCCAATTCAAACAACGCGGCAGGAACCCAGACAACGGTATACCTCATTATCGACCGTGTTCCTTCCAGAACTCGGCCAGCGTGCGCCCGCCTTTTTGATGGCGGCGCTGCTCGATCTCTTCGTCGCTGTAAGGCGAACGCACCTTGCCGCCCTCAACGATGCCGGTTCGAACAACTGGCTGAAAATAGGCCAGGGTTCGGCCGGACGAATCGCATAGTTCGAGCAATCCATTTTGACCGCTCAAATCCGCCCACGTTTGGTCATCAATCACGACCCTTGTCATCACCATACCTCACACATGGAGAACGCGAAACACGACCTCACGGCCACCGTACTCCATTTTACCGTCCAAGCGGCCGCCTTGCAACCGGAGTATCCCCAAGTTCCCAAGTTCCCACCTTCCGGTTAGAATGAATCGATGCCCGCCGATTTCAAAAACTATCATGTCGCTCCCGAGCAGTCCGGTCTGGCGCTCGTCGCCGCGCTGCGGCAGTTCCTGCCGGGCGAGCCGTGGTCGGCGGTGCGGCGCTTGGTCGAAAACCGCCACGTGCAGATCAACGGCAATCTCTGTCTCGATGAAGGGCGAAAGCTCCAGCAGGGCGACGTCGTCAAGGTCTGGGACGAGCCGCGGAACGCCCCGCCCGAGCCCGAGGACATCAAGATCCTCTTCCAGGATGCGCACCTGATCGTCGTCGAGAAGCCGGCCGGAGTGACGACCGAGCGGCATGCCGAGGAGCAGCACTGGCCCTCTCGCCGCAAGCAACGACAGCCGACGATCGACGAGTTGGTGGCGCGGATTCTGCAGCGGCGTCGAGATGCCCGCTTGAGGGCTGGGCAGCGGCGCGGCGGCAAACCGGCGCGGCCGCCGCGGGTGCGGCTCGTTCATCGCCTGGATCGCGATACCAGCGGCGTGATGCTGTTGGCCGTCAGCGCCGAAGCCGAGCGACTGCTGGTGCAGATGTTCCGCAAGCACGACATGCATCGCGTCTATCATGCCATCGTTCAAGGCCGCGTGGAGGCCCGCACATTCGATTCGAGCCTGGTCCGCGACCGCGGCGACCGCCGCCGCGGCAGCACGCGCCTGCCGAAGGTCGGCAAGCGGGCCGTCACGCACGTGCGTCCGCTGGAACATCTCGACGGCTACACGCTCGTCGAATGCCGCCTGGAGACCGGCCGCACGCATCAGATACGCATCCATCTCGCCGAGGCCGGGCATCCGCTGTGCGGCGAGAAGGTCTACAACAAGCCGCTCTTCGGCAAGCCGATCGTCGATCGCAGCGGCGCCCAGCGGCAGGCCCTGCACGCCGCCGAGTTGGGCTTCAAGCATCCGATCACGGGCGAAGCGATGATGTTCAAGACGCCGTTGCCGGCGGATATGGGGAAGCTGTTGGTAAAACTACGAGGTGCAGAGAAGAAGTAAGATGCGATGCAGGAGGGCTTCCCAACCAAGAAACCGCTCGACCCGCTCGAAGCCATCCGCAAGAAGCTCATGCCGAAATTCGCATCTTTCCCAGCTTGCAGGAATCCCCCGGATACGTGTAAAATGCCGGCATAATCGGTATTCTCAAACGATTGGGCCGGCCAGAAAAGGAGATTTGCCATGCGGGAAAACGAGGGAGTGGCACTACGCGCGATTCGGTGGTCGGAAATCTTGCCCTGGCTGAGCATCGCCAAGAGCTTTCGCCTGGCCCTCTCCCTGCGCCTGATGACCTTCGGCGCGGCAGCGGCCTTACTGACCCTGCTGGGGTGGTGGGTCATTGCCGGAATCTTCTCGCGCGACGGAGCCGCGAACAAGAGTTGGACCAGTGAATTCGGAAGCCAGTCGGCCTGGCAAGTCATCGATGACAGCGTGCCGAATCGACCTTTTGCCGATTGGGAGCAGGCGGGGAGCGGGGAGCAGGGAGCAGGGAGCAGGGAGCAAGCGGGGAGCCACCCAGAGGGTGCCTGGCAGGGGGCGGGGAGACAATCGGGGCTCAGGATTCATTTCTTGGGCCCGATGATTCGCACATGGGCCGTGCTCACTCGGCCCGTGTGGCAGATCGTCCGCCCAGAAGGGCCCGGCGGGTCGTTGTCGCTGAGGAACTTCCTTTCGCTGTTGCTTTCGTCGCTGGTATAGCCTGGCGGTCTGGGCCTATTTCGGCGCGGCGATCAGCCGCGTGGCCGCCGTGCAGTTGGCCACCGGCGAGCACGTGGGCTGGGGGGCCGCGCTGCGCTGGGCCGGAACGAAGTGGCTGGCCTATTTTGCGGCGCCCTTGCTGCCCATGATCGGAGTCGCCGTGGCCGTGTTGCCGATCCTGGTGCTGGGTCTCCTGATGCGAACCGATTTCCTCGCCGCCTTGGCCGCGCTGATCTGGCCGCTGGTGCTCATCGGGGGCTTCGTGATGGCCGTCCTCCTGGCGGGCGTGATGTTCGGATGGCCGCTGATGTGGGCCACGATCAGCGTCGAGGGCACCGACAGCTTCGATGCCCTGAACCGCACCTACGCCTACGTCTTCCAACGTCCCGCTCGCTATCTTTTCTATGCGATCGTGGCCGCCCTGATTGGCTGGCTGGGCTGGTTCGTGGTGGAGAATTTCGCGGCGGGAGTCATCTGGCTGGCTACCTGGGCAGCCAGTTGGGGGCGGGAGGGCCGCGCATTCAGGTCCTGACCGTCGGCTCGGACGATGCCTCCGGGCTGGCCCATGCCGCTACGTGGCTGATCGCTTTCTGGAGCGGTTGCGTGAAACTGCTGGCCATCGGCTATTCGTTCGGCTACTTGGGCGTGGCCTCGACGGCCATCTACTACCAGCTTCGCCGCGACGTCGACGCGCGGGAAACCGACGAGGTTTTTCTCGACGCCGATGCCAGCGAAGAGAAATTTGGCCTTCCCAAGCTCCAGAAAGACGCTGCCGGCGCACCGGAGATTGTGGAAAACGCCGCCGCCGAATCGGCCGAGGAGCAGGCCAAGGTGGAGTGAGTCGCGAACCAAACAGCCCTCACCCTAACCCTCTCCCAGAGGGCGAGGGGACTTTATTCGCGCCGCCCTTCCCTCCCAGAGGGCGAGGGGATCTCATACCGCTCCCGGCCCCCGGCTGCCATCGCCGATTCGAATCGCCTCGAAGGCCGGCAAGACAAATATCTTGCCGTCGCCGATGGTGCCCTCCGGTCCGGTGCGGGCGACGTGGATGATCGTATTGATCGTGCGCTCGAGGAAATCGTCGTTGACCACGATTTCCAGCGCCACTTTGCGGAGCAAGGTGGTCGTGTATTCATGTCCGCGATACATCTCGGTGCGTCCCCGCTGCCGGCCAAAGCCCTGCGCATCGCTCACGGTCAGCCGCGTGACCTCGATTTTCTCCAGGGCCTCGCAAACCGCCTTGAGCTTCGTAGGCTGAATGATCGCAATCACCAGTTTCACGCGGAGTTCTCCTTTTCGGGCATAGCCTCCAAGATACTCGGGAAGCGGGGAGAAGCAAGCCCCCTAAGGGCTAAGTGGTCCATTTCACAAATAACTTCAGGGATACGTTCGTAGGGTGGGACCAGCGAGCTTGCGAGCGCCGGCCCACCAGTCCCCGGTGTTGGTGGGCCGGCGCTCGCAAGCTCGCTGGTCCCACCCTACGGCTAAAAACCGCACAACCCTGAAGTTATTTGTGGAACGGACCACTAAGGTGGGTGATACCAGACGGATTGCCAATCCGTCCTACGGGTTATTCTCCGGCCGGCTCCAATGCAACGGTTTTCCTGGATTACCCGGCTTTCCTAAGTCCCGGCCGCAGGTTTCCCCAGCTTTCCTCCATCGCATATAATGGATTCCGTTGGCACAGAGTTTCGGGATTGTTGCAACCGGTGAGGGCGAATACAGTAGAGTCCGACACGAACCAAGAGGATAGTCGGTTTATGCAAAGTTGTAGCTTTCGAGTGCGCTTCTCTAAGATAGTACAGTGCGGTTGGTTGACGGGCCTTGCATTGGGTCTTTCCACGATGGCCGGATGGGCACAGGCGCCGGATTTCGGTCTGCCGTCGCCCGGCGGGGGAAATGCCGGGTTCCCGTTCGGCGGCAGTGAGGGCGTTTTGGGCGAGGGCGATCGGGCGGCGAAATTCGATGCCGGCTTTACCGCGCCAGGGACCGATCACACGGCCCAGTTGTTCATCATCGCCACCTTGCCGCCGGGGGCCCATACCTACTCAATCACGCAGCCGCACGGCGGGCCGCTGGCCACCAAGATCAAGGTCAATCCGCCCCAAGGCGCGTTGACGATCGGCGCGTTTCAGAGCGTCAAGCCGCCCCGCATCGAGCACGATGAAGAGGCCTTCCCGGGACTGCCGCTGGAAACCCATACCGGCACGGTGAAGTGGGTCGCTCCCATTCAACTTGCTGCCGATGCCAATCCCGAGACGCTCAAGATCGAAGGCAAGGTCAACGTGCAGCTTTGCGATGCGAAGGGCTGCGCAACCTAAGGACTATCCGATTACTGCCACGCTACGGGCCGACGTCCCGGCGGTCAAGGTCGAGGCGCTTCAAGGCACGAAGGAAGCAGCGCCTTCCGCGCCGCAAGGCGGTTCGCCTTCGCCGAGTCCTCCGCCGGCGAGCTGCATCTCAGCCATCTGGCAGCGCCGCGCCGCCGGCTGCGAAGCCGGTGCAGCCGCGGGCGGCGAAGGGCGGTGAGCAATTGACCTGGCGGCGATTCACGACGATCGCGGCCTTGCGCGAGTTGGTTGGGCGGAACTACGATCCCGAGCAGATTCATGCGAGTGAAAGCGGCGCGGATCTGAGCATCCTGGGCGCGATGTTCTTCGGCTTTCTCGGTGGCTTGATCCTCAACATCATGCCCTGCGTGTTTCCGGTGATCGGTTTGAAGATTCTCTCCTTTGTGCAGCAGTCAGGCCATGATCGGCGGAAGACCTTCATGCTCAACGTCTGGTATTCCGCCGGCCTCTTGGCAGTGTTCTTCATCCTGGCTTCGCTGGCCGTGGGGCCGCAACGGCTGGGCTGGGGGCAACTTTTTGCGGAGACCTGGTTCACGATTACGCTCACGGCCTGTGGTTTTCGTCATGGCCCTGAGCTTCATGGGCGTATGGGAGGTTCCCTTGCCGACGTTTCTCGGGGGCGGCAAAGCGAGTAAATTGGCCGCGCAGGAGGGGCCGGCGGGGGCGTTCTTCAAAGGCGCCCTGACGACGCTTCTGGCCACGCCCTGCAGCGCTCCTTTATTCGGCGCCCGCGTTGGTCTGGGCGACGGCCCAGCCGGCCTGGCTGACCTACGTTGTTTTCCTTTCGGTCGGACTGGGAATGGCCAGTCCCTATCTGCTCGTCGGCGCGCTGCCGGAGCTCTTGCAGTTCCTGCCCAAGCCGGGACCGTGGATGGAGACTTTCAAGCAGTTTATGGGCTTTGTGCTCATCGGCACGGTGGTTTATCTGCTGACGATCCTCGAGCCCTACAACGTGGTGCCGACGGTCGGGCTCTTGTTCGGCCTGTGGTTCGCGTGCTGGTGGATCGGCCGCCTGAGTCCGGTGGTCGATCTGGGCGTCAAGCTCCGCGCCTGGTGCCAGGGGGCCGCTTTCTGTTGTGCCGTGTGGATCGTGATGTTCCCCGGAATCGACAGCAAAGTGCTCGGGTCGTATTCCTTCTCGGGGCTTTCCGGCATTTTGCAGGAGCGGCTTGGTGTGGATGACGAGGAGGAAGACTATGGACCGCCGCTCGTCGGTCCCAAGACGGTGCTCGTCGATTTCACCGCCGATTGGTGCATTACCTGCAAGCAGAACGAGGCCCGCGTGATGCGGAAGGCGGCGGTGGTCGACGAGATTCGGCGGTTGGGCGTTGTGACGCTCAAGGCCGATTGGACGCACCGCGCAAAATCGACGGAAGTGACGCGGATGCTCGACGTGCTGGGCAGCAAGCAGGTGCCGGTGATTGCCGTTTTCTCGGCCAATGACCCTAAGAACTCGACGGTCTTCCGCGGTGGTTATACGCAGGAGGAGATTCTCGATGCGTTGAAAAAGGCCGGACCCTCGCCGGGATCGCAGGAAGTTGCGAAGGCGAATTGACGTGCCGGGTCCGCTTCAAGGTTACCCATGCCCGCGTGAAGTCCACAGAATCTCTCCATATCTCAGCCACTGCACTTCGGCAGGAGCCCCACGGAACGCAACCGTCTTGAAGATCTCGAATGCCCGCGTTCTCGGCATGTGAAAGCGGCTTGGATACCAACCCATCCCTTCACCGCAGCACGGGCATGCTTGGACAATATGCAGTGATTCGGGCACTTGTTCTCGCAGATTATCAGCGGTGTAAGCATACAACCACTCATCTGATTCATCATTCTGATACTCGCAGACGGCATACTTGTCGTTGAACGACAGATTAAGCCGACTACCGGAGTCACAAACAAGGAAGATGTTACCTTCCGACTGAGTCGCCGCGCGATCAATCGCTTCGTGTACTGAATGGACTTCGCCATCTGCGTAGTACTCCGGTTCAAGCTTCCAAACGACGTTGGAATTGAATTCAGCCGGTTGCCTAGCAGATTGTAATTCGTCTTCGCTTGGTTCAAACAATGCGCCCGAAGCGATCTGGCTCTCGAATTCTCTCCGCTCCTGAAGGGTGGATGGGAGCATCTGCGCACACCGCGCAAAGACCTCGATTGGCCGATGCAGTTGTCGGCAAAATCATGGCGCCACACTCGATGCACTTCACGCGTTCGACTGACATTGGTACGCGTAGGTCATTAAAGGTCTCCCCAGATGACGCCTTGCGGGCCGTGGTCGGCGCGGCCGATCCGATAGGTCTCGATGCCGGCCTGCACAAGTTGATCGCGAATGCTGTCGGCAAAGAAGCTGCCCACCACCAGCACCATGCCGATGCCCATGTTGAAGACCTGGTCCATCTCGGCCTGCTCGACATCGCCCAGGCGCTGCAGCCAGGTGAAGACCGGCGGCACCGGCCAGCGGCGGCGCTCGATCACGATCTGCACGCCGGGCGGAATCACGCGGGCCAGATTCTCGTGCAGCCCGCCGCCGGTGATGTGGGCGATGGCATGCACGGCGTTCTTCACGCGATAGTGCGTCAACACCTGCCGCACCGGCCGGACGTAGATCCGCGTGGGCGTGAGCAGGGCCTCGCCGACGGTCGTGCCAAGCTCCTCGACGTGATCCGCGACCTTGTGCCCGCCGACCTCGAAGGCGATCTTGCGGGCCAGGCTGTAGCCGTTGGAATGCAGGCCGGTGGAGGCCAGCCCCAAGACGGCGTCGCCGGGCGTCACCGCGGTCCGTCGATGATCTGGCTCCGCGAGGCGACGCCGACGCAGAAGCCGGCCAGGTCGTAATCGCCGGGGGCGTACAGGTCGGGCAGGATGGCCGTCTCGCCGCCCAGCAGGGCGCAGTCGGCCTGGATGCAGCCGTCGCTCACGCCTTGCACGAGATCCTCCAGCAGCCCCGGATCGTCCTTGGGCATGGCCACATAGTCGAGAAAGAACAGCGGCTCGGCCCCGCAGCAGAGGGCGTCGTTGACGCTCATGGCCACCAGATCGATGCCCACCGTCTTGTGATTGCCCACCGCACAGGCGACCTTGAGCTTGGTGCCGACGCCGTCGGTAGCAGGAGACCAGCACCGGGTCTTGGTAATTGCGGGCGAACAGGCGGTTGGCGAAGTCGAGGTGAAAAAGGCCGGCGAATCCCCCATCGAGAGGGATCACGCGGGGGCTGGAGGTTCTGGCCAGCAGTTTCGGCAGCTTGGCCATCGACTGCCGATAGACGTCCAGATCGACGCCGGCATCTTTGTAGGTGACTTTCGCCATAGTGTTTCTTCGAGTCCCTCAATTCTCTCCCGTTGGCAGTATAATCGTTACGGCCGAGGTCGGCAAAGGGGTAGTGATTTTCCTGTTGACAGGGGCCGGGAATGGGGGAAAATGGCTGGGATTTCCTGCCCTGCCTTGGTTCTTTGCATCCTGGAGAGTCGCATGAGACGTTTACAAGCATCGTTCGGATTGGTGATGGCCGGTGTCCTGGTAGCCGCATTGCTCGCAGGTTCGCCGGCGTTGACCTCGGCCAGCGACGACAGCCCCGCGCCGAAGTTCTCAACCTTTGCCTCCGCCGACGATCTGACCGCGGAAGTGAAGTTCCTGGTCGCCGATCTGGAAAAGGCGGTCGTCGACGAAGAGGAGTTCAAGGACCAGGTCGAGGGCCGATTCATCCGCGACGGCAACACGATCACCCTGATCGCCATCGCCCTGGGCCTGCATGACCAGGATAGCCCTTTGAAGCCGCAGGCCAAGACGATCGCCGCCGCCGCGCGGAAATTGGCCCTGGTCCAAGCGAACGACTTTGCGGGGACGAAGCGGGCCGTTGCCGATCTCACGGCGGCCGTCGGCGGCCAAGGTGGCGGCGGCGACGCGTTGAAGTGGGGCAAGGTCTCGAAGCTCAGCAGCTTGATGAAGGATGAAGTGCCGCATATCAATACCAAACTGCAAACCGGCCTTCGCCACTTCGCGACGCGGCCCGGCGAGGTGGCGTCGAATGCGGCCGAAATGGCCCTGATCGCGGAGAACGCCATGCTTTACGTCGGTGATACGAAGCAGCCGAGCGAGGGCGCAAAGTGGACCGCGTTTGCCGCACAAATGCGGTCTCTCGCCAGCAACGTCGCCGCCAAGGCCCACGCCGGCGACGAGGCCGGCGCGAAGGCCGCCGCGGAAAAACTCAACGACTCCTGCACCGATTGCCACCGCGTGTTCAATCCGGAAAAGAAGTAGCCTGCGCCCCATCCGCTGAAAGCCCTACCAGAGTCGAACCGCAATCGGCGATTCGCCCCGTGGCGGCGTCTTCTGGAACTCTGTTGCAATCGAACTTCCCCGCAGTTTCGCACCCTGTTGCAAGTGGTTTACTCGGCGTCTTCGGAAGCCGATTATCAGTTGCCGGGTGCCATTTGGAACGACTGCCGGGTAACTTAGCGGTAGGCGAAATCGTGACGCCCCCGCGCGATTTTCATTTTCCTCGGGATGGCTGTCCGAAGTAGTGCAGGTATCGGCGGGTCGTACCACGCGCAGTGTCCTCCGCTTGCCCCTACCTACCTTGACTCGGCTATCGGTGAAAAGAGATGTCGCTTGATATCAATTCGTGCTATGCTTCGGATGTTGCGTTCTACACAGGCTATACCCTTGAGTCTTCGACCATGTCGCAGCGGCAAGCGGCGCTGAAGTTCACGCACCCCCTTCCTTATGGAGCTATAGTTCACGATGGGGGGGTGCAGTTCGTTGTTTTCAGCCGTAGTGCAACTTCCATGCGGGTTCTGCTCTACGACGGCGTGGACGACCCCGATCCAGCGGACATCATCGAGTTCGATCCCGATCTGAACCGCTGGGGCCATATCTGGAGCGTGTTCGTTCCGGGGACCTTTGCAGGCCAGCTTTATCACTTCCAGGCCGACGGCCCCCATGAGCCACAACGAGGATACCGCTTCGACCCCCAGGCCCGTTTGATCGACCCCTATTGCAAAGCCCTGACGGGTGATTTCCTTCCGGCGGAGGGCGGCATCCTGCGGCCGCCCAAGTGCGTGGTGATCAGCGACGAGTTCGATTGGCAGGGCGACCGCCACCTCCGCCGCAGCCTGGCCGAGACGATCATTTACGAGACCCACGTCCGCGGCTTCACGCAGTCGCCTACCAGCAAGGTCGAGAACCCGGGCACGTACCTGGGGATCATCGAGAAGATCCCCTACTTGAAGTCGCTGGGGATCACGGCCATCGAGTTGATGCCGGTGCATGAATATCCGATCCTCGATTGCCTGGGCAACCGGCCGCCGCGGGTCAACTATTGGGGCTACGATCCGCTCTGCTTCTTCGCCCCCCACCGCGGATATGCGGTGAGCAAGGAGCCGGGCGCCCAGGTCCGCGAGTTCAAGGAGATGGTACGGGCCTTGCACGCGGCCGGCATCGAGGTCATCCTCGACGTGGTCTTCAACCATACGGCCGAGGGCAACGAGAAGGGGCCGACGCTGAGCCTCAAGGGCTTGGAGAACCGCGTCTATTACATGCTGGAGAACGGGGGCCAGTACTATCGCAACTACACCGGCTGCGGCAACACGCTCAACGGCAACCATCCCATCGTCCGCGAGATGATCTTCGATTGTCTGCGGCATTGGGTGCATAATTACCACGTCGACGGGTTCCGTTTCGATCTGGCCTCGATCTTGAGCCGCGACCGGGACGGCAACCTCGTGCCCAATCCGCCGGTGGTGGAGACGATCAGCGAGGACCCGCAGTTGGCCGACACGAAGATCATCGCCGAGGCCTGGGACGCGGCGGGCGCCTACCAGGTGGGCACCTTCGGCAGCCTGCGGTGGTCGGAGTGGAACGGCCGCTATCGCGACGACGTCCGCCGCTTCTGGCGGGGCGATCCGGGCATGATCGGACCTATGGCCACGCGCCTGGCCGGCTCGAGCGATCTGTACCAGGCCAGCGGACGCCGGCCCTATCACAGCATCAATTTCATTACTTCGCACGACGGCTTCACGCTCAACGACCTGGTGAGTTACAACTGGAAGCACAACGAGGCCAACGGCGAGGGCAACCGCGACGGCGATAACTGCAACTACAGTTGCAATTTCGGGCATGAAGGGCCGACGACGCGGCGTTCGATCGAGACCGCGCGGATCCGCCAGATCAAGAACCTGATGGCCACGAACCTGCTCAGCCAGGGCGTGCCGATGATCGTTTTCGGCGACGAGTGCCGGCGGACGCAGCAAGGCAACAACAACGCCTACTGCCAGGACAACGCGATTTCCTGGTTCGACTGGCGGCTGGTGCAGCGGAACGACGTCCTGCTGCGTTTCGTGCAGGCCCTGATCGCCTTCCGCCGCATGGAGCCGACGACGCGGCGGACCGACTTCCTCACGGGCCAGCCGGTCCGTCCGGGCGGCCTGCCGGACGTCTGTTGGTACAATCCGTATGGCGGTCCGGTCGACTGGTCGCACAGCGGCAACAGCCTGATGTGCGTCTTGGGGGCCGTGCCCCGCAGCCGGCTGGACCTGCCCAACCATCATCTGCTGCTGATGCTGCACGGCGGCGGGGCGCCGCAGGAGTTCGTCTTCCCCAAGATCGTGCGCTCGTACAAGTGGTGGCAGTTCCTCAACACCGGGGTTCCGTCGCCGAAGGACATCTATCCCGAGTTGGACGGCCCCGCACCGGCCGCCGACTGGACGATCGACTTGGAGAGCCGGTCGCTGGTCTGCTATATTGCCCGCGACGAGCAGTGAGAGGGTCGGTTGCCGCCGGCCAATTCGCGCCCTGATTCCGATTCAAAGCGGCAAATACACGGCTTAAGATTCCCATTCGCCGTCGCGACTGCACAGGATTAGCAACGTTAGGTCTTGTATAGCCCGACCAATGGACAGCGCCTCGGGCACTTCGATCAGGCCGGGCATCAAGAGCCCAGCCTTGATCCGTTGGTAAGCGAAGTCGGTCATTGTGCTGATGTCGTGGGTTACAAGAATGCGATTTGCTTGCGCCGCCCAGGCAAGGACGGCTTCGTCGTCGGCGCCCAGCAAGCCGACGTCCTGGACACGTACGAAGTCGAGATTCTCGATGGAGTCGACGAGCGAACGGAAGACGCGATTATTGAAGTTCTCGTCGGCAAGAAGTCGAAGCTTGGCGATTAAGACGATGGAGTCTGCCGCTGAAGCAATCGATCGCGTATTCCGTCCTGCGGCCACCGCTCTTGCGCCTGTCGACGGTTCTCTTCACGCTGGACTTTGCGTGCAGCCATGTAGGCATCGACTTCGGCACGCCGCCGCAAGTAGAACGTGATTACGGAGAAGACATTCTCCAGCGCGACGGTCGGATACGCTTCGGCAATCGCTTCCGGCGATTCGCCCCGGTTGAATGCGGCAATGATCGTATCCAGGGGCACGCGGGTACCGGCAATCTTGAGTGCTCCGTCGTCCGTCGTTTCCAGGGGAACCGGATTGGAATCGATTACCATCGCCATACGTGCAATCCTCCGTCAGCCAAACCAGTGCATGGAGTTCGGCAACTTCTCGCCGCACTCAAATTATACCGTGAGAAGGGAGTTTTACAAATCGGCGTGAAACGCGCGAGGAGCGGGGGCTACCCGTAGCCGCCAGTCCTACGCTTGATCCCCGACCCGCTGCCTTCCATCCCGACCGACGTACAGCCTCTCAACACGCCGGGAGGTTTGCCAAGCCAACGCACGAAAAACAATACCAGTAGGGGGTTTTTGCCCGAACTTGCTCGAATTTCGACTCGTGTTCAGTTTCCTCGGTCGTTTCCTGTCCATTGTCCGAGACGACCGCACGAAGGAAACCCGCGGACTTGCGGGGCCGTTCCTGGCGACTTTCCCAGATGCCACCGGCGCCGGCGGGCCCAGCCCAGCGACGAAGGATAACATGCCGCTGGGAGCCCGTCGCCGATTACCGGATCTCACCGATTCTCAGGCCGTCAATTTGCTGGTAGCTCACGGTCTCCGGGAGCTGTTCACGTTGGTTACAAGGGCAGGACCCCTCCAGAATCCAAATCTGGAGATCCTACCCGACAAACCCTTTCCATCTCAGGATGGCTGGTTTTCAAGCGCTCATAGATGGCTGGTTTTCGGCACCCGCTGACACCACCGACGGCGCCGGCAGATCTTCCAGGGCAGTAACATGCAATCGGGATTATGGCACAGCCTTGCGGACTTTGCATCCGCCAGTTCTTAAATTATAGGCAACGGCTGGCCATAACGCAGAAAACCCCCGCGGTCTTTTCAACCGCGGGGGTTTTCGTGAAAAAAACCCGGCAACACCTACTCTCGCACTTTTGGTACTACCATTGGCTCGGGAAGCTTAACTACCGTGTTCGGGATGGGAACGGGTGTGGCCTTCCAGATATAGTCACCGGAAAGGGATGTGCCGGGCCCGGTAGGACCCGGCACACCTGGTATGGTCATGGTAAGTCGGTGGCGTCTCGTATCGAGATGTTATCCAGAGAGCTCGCAGGAGCATTGGATTCATGGGCAAGTATTCGTCCGTTAGTACCGGTTAGCTGAACGCATTGCTGCGCTTACACATCCGGCCTATCAACCTGGTAGTCTTCCAGGGGACTTTCGCGTGATACGCTTACGAAACCTGATCTTGGAGAGGGCTTCACGCTTATATGCTTTCAGCGTTTATCCTTTCCGTACATAGCTACCCAGCCGTGCCGCTAGCGCGACAACTGGAACACCAGAGGTACGTCCTTCTAAATCCTCTCGTACTAAAGAAGAACCTCCTCAAGTTTCGAACGCCCACAGAAGATAGGGACCGACCTGTCTCACGACGGTCTGAACCCAGCTCACGTACCACTTTCATTGGCGAACAGCCAAACCCTTGGGAGCTTCTCCACCCCCAGGATGTGATGAGCCGACATCGAGGTGCCAAACCGCTCCGCCGCTATGGACGCTCGGGAGCGATAAGCCTGTTATCCCCGGAGTACCTTTTGTCTGATGAGCGATAACCCTTCCATACGGGATTACCGGATCACTAAGCCCTACTTTCGTATCTGCTCGACTGATGAGTCTCGCAGTTAAGCACCCTTCTACCTTTACGCTCGACGCCTGATTGCCAACCAGGCTGAGGGTACCTTTGGACTCCTCCGTTACAATTTAGGAGGAGACCGCCCCAGTCAAACTGCCCAACTGAAACTGTCCTCTGCCCGGATTCACGGGACAGAGTTAGAACTAAAACAAGCCCAGGGTGGTATTTCAACGTTGGCTCCGCCGACGCTAGCGCGCCGGCCTCAATGCCTCCCACCTATCCTACACAGGACGTGTCACAGCCCAATATCAGCCTACAGTGAAGGTTCACGGGGTCTTTCCGTCTATCTGCGGGAACGTGGCATCTTCACCACGGCTACAATTTCACCGGGTTGGTGGTTGAGACAGTGGAGCTGTCGTTACGCCATTCATGCAGGTCGGAACTTACCCGACAAGGAACTTCGCTACCTTAGGACCGTCATAGTTACGGCCGCCGTTTACCGGGGCTTCGGTCGCCAGCTTCGCTTGCGCTAACCGTCTTCCTTAACCTACCGGCACCGGGCAGGCGTCAGACTCTATACATCCTCTTACGAGTTGGCAGAGTCCTGTGTTTTTGATAAACAGTCGCAGCTCTCGATTTACTGTGACCCCCAGGAGCGTTAACCCCCGAGGGTATCCCTTATCGCGAACTTACGGGATCATGTTGCAGAGTTCCTTAACCACCATTCTCCCGAGCGCCTTAGACTACTCGTCTCGCCTACCTGTGTCAGTTTTAGTACGGTCAACCAAGCTTCAACCTTTAGGAGCTTTTCTTGGACGTCCTTCGGATGACATAACCAACAAATGAGCTTGGTCCCACGGTCCGGCTTGCGGGGGCGGATTTGCCTCTCCCCCACCTCGCCGTGGTCCACGGACATTTCTAGTCGTCCGCTCACCTTTCGGACGCCGTCCCTCCATCAGTCCACTTGGCTGGCGCAGGAATGTTAACCTGCTGTCCATCGTCTACGCCTTTCGGCCTCGACTAAGGCACCGGCTAACCCTGGGCGGAATTACCTTCCCCAGGAAACCTTAGGCTTTCGGCGGACAGGATTCTCACCTGTCTTATCGTTACTCATTCCGGCATAAGCACCTGAAGACCCCGACACCGTTCCTTACGGTACGGCTTGTATCTGATCTTCAGCGCTCCTCTACCATTCGCTCTTGCGAACAAATCCACCGCTTCGGTGCCGGGCTTACTCCCGTTCGTTATCGGCGCAGAACTGCTCGGCCAGTAAGCTGTTACGCACTTTTTAAATGATGGCTGCTTCTAAGCCAACATCCTGGCTGTCGCCGCAATTCAACTTCCTTAGTGACTAAGCCCGACTTCGGGACCTTAGCGGATGGTCTGGGTTGTTTCCCTCTCGACCCTGGAGCTTATCCCCCAGGGACTAACTCCCGAGATAGTCGCACCGGTATTCGGAGTTTGGTTCAGCAGGGTAGTCTTGGAAGACCCCCAGGCCGATTCAGTATCTCTACCCCCGGTGCGTAGTGGCTCGAGGCTAACCCTAAAGTTATTTCGAGGAGAACGAGCTATCTCTGCGTTTGATTAGACTTTCACTCCTCCCCACAAGTCATCCCCTCGGTTTTCAACCCAAGTGGGTTCGGTCCTCCACGCGGTATAACCCGCGGTTCAACCTGCTCATGGGTAGTTCACGCAGTTTCGCGCCTACCGCCAACGACAAACGCCCTATTCAGACTCGGTTTCCCTATGGCTCCGACCCGTAAGGTCTTAACCCACAGCCGCAGACGGTAACTCGCCGGATCATTATGCAAAAGGCACGCCGTCACACATTGTCCTTGCGGACCATAGTGCTCCGACCGCTTGTAGGCACATGGTTTCAGGTTCACTTTCCTCCCCTAGCAGGGGTTCTTCCCATCTTTCCATCGCTGTACTTTTCCACTATCGGTCGTCAGGTAGTATTTAGCCTTACGGAATGGTCTCCGTAGATTCAGTCGGGGTTCCACGTGACCCAACCTACTCAGGTATCTCTCGGGAGGCTGCTCGAATGCCGCGTACGGGACTGTCACCCGCTATGGTCCATCTTTCCAAATGGTTCCGCTAATCGGCAGCTTGGTAACTCCCATGTGAGAGACCCTACAACCCCGCAGAGGAAAACCTCCGCGGTTTGGGCTCTTTCCTTTTCGCTCGCCGCTACTAGGGAAATCGATTTTTCTTTCTTTTCCTGCGGCTACTGAGATGTTTCAGTTGACCGCGTTCGCCACATGCACCTATGAATTCAGTGCATGCCAGTTCGGGTATCCCGGGATCAACGTTCGTTTAACAACTCCCCCGGGCTTATCGCAGTTTACCACGCCCTTCAAAGCCTCCTGACGCCAAGACATCCCCCATGCGCCCTTATTAACTTGCCCATGAATCGAAGGCTCCCGCCAAGCCCTAAAGACCTGCTGCGAAACCAAGATTCATGTCAATACTCTGGATCTTGAGAAAGTTCTTAAGGCGCCGGCCGCAAATGCGGCCGCTCCTCAAGGGAATCAAGATCGGAGTAACGATCCAAATATAATCTCTTGCGTCTCTTAAAACATCATTGCTCGCTGCGTTCTCGCGAACGCAACTCACGTGATGTGAGATGCCACTTCATTACCATAACCAAATTGTCAAAGAACAAAAGGGCTCGCAATTCCCAGGCGGAATGACCGCCTTCGAAACTGCACTACCCCCTCGACACCCTCGTTGACCCGGAAAACCTGCCGGACGCGGGAAGTGAAGAGTCCTAAATCTTAGCAACCCTTCAAAAACCTGTCAAGCACTCTTTCTTGGTCTGATTTGTGTCGAGCCTTTTATTCTACCGCTTCCCAAAACCCGTCAAGAGGTTTACCCAGGAAAAGCGGCAAGTCTTGGATTATTATCCATCGGCCAAGACTCGTCAAAGGGTGGACATTTCTCCCCAAAATAATCTCTGGAAGCGGGCGTTTCCACCCGTAAGAGGTAATGTTTTCCCAGTGACGAAGTCCATTATACGCGGGGAACGAAGGGCAACAAGGGGCCCCAAAGGAAAAGAAAAAATCCGAAAGGCAAATCCGAAATCCGAAATCCGAAACAAATCCAAAAATTCAAAAGGGAAAAAGGGGGAAAAGGCAGGGATTTCAACCGCGTAACCGCCGCGGTTTTGATTTTCTTCTTTGGATTTCGAATTTGTTTCGGATTTCGGATTTTGGATTTCGGATTTGTTTCCTGCGCGGATTTCAGATTTTTTCCCTATGCGGCTTCCATCCGGGCCGCTCGCTCGGCCAGCCAGAGGGCCAAAACGGCCTCGACCTGCTTGTCCAAGTCGTCGAGTTCCCGCAACAATTCGTCGTGCCGCTCGTCTAATTCCACCAGTAACTTGAGATCTTCCGCGTATTTGTCCATTAGGAGGCCGATCTTCGTGCGGATCCCAGGGAATGGCCGCGAATTGGCAGATTTTGCCCAGATTCGCCGCGGCGAGGCATTCCCAATCCATCGGCAGCAGCCCTGCGATTGTTGAGTAGCGGCGTGGCGGCCGTTCAAGTCAACCCGTCGTGCATAGACGGCATTTGATCACGCGATTTCAATACCAAAGACCCCGACCCCTTTGCAAGAGCCACCGATTGACGGCGTTGAACTCATCCAGCGAGGCTGAGGCCGGCGTGCAGGCGCTTTCCCTTGCCGACCTACCCAAGAGTGCCAGCGATTCAGCTGGAACATACACCTGGGTCGCACGCGCGGCGATGGAGGAAACCAATGCCCGAAACCCGTCCAATCGGGCGTCGGAGTCGACCAACGCATCGGGAGTCATCTCGCCCAGGGCCTCGGAATAATTCAACTCCCGCGACAAAAGCCGTCGCCGAGCACTTCGCCGTGGGGTTGGACGGCGAACAGGTCGGCTAGGTACTCGGCGTAGTCCTCGGTGTAGGTGGTCACCTTAAGGCGCCATACCTCCTGCCGCCCTCCCAATGCTGGAACGATTCCGGGTGGGTCGTCTTGGTAACGGCGATCAAGTCGCAACGTGTCCCAGCCGAGCAGCATCGTGGCGTCGAGGCCGGTTGCACGCAGTCGAAGGGCATCGTCGGCGATCCTGACTTCGTGCATCCGCACAGGCTTGATGACAGGGACCACGTCGCTCTGCGGCACGACTTGGACCCCGATCCCCCGCGCGGCACAGGCGTCTCGCAACCGCCGGGCCAACTCGCCCGGCAAATGGGCGGCGAGGTAGCCGTGCGATTTTCTGGCCTGTTGCCTGGCGGTTACTGCGGGCAGCCCGAGAACCTCCGTCAGCAGGGCCGCTGCCATCTGCCAATCTTCCAACTGGTAGACGTTCTGGACAACGGCAAAGCAATCGTGGGTGGTGTTTTCCATGCCGGTTGTGTCCGAAATCCTATCGACTTCCCTGCTTCCTGGTGCGTCGCTCTGGGCCTGCCGTTCATGCTAACCCCGGAGTTTCGCCTTGGCAAGCGAGGCGGTGGCGGTGGCAGGGGAACTGCAAAGTCCGGGGTCCGGTCCATTTTTCGCCGCAAGTTCGCGGAGTGAGTCCATCGGTGGGGCGGGTCTTCCGCTTTATCGTTCCGCCCCCCGCATCGCACAGAAAATCAGGTCGGTCTGTCCAGCGGGATGGCGAATAGCCGACCAGCGGCGGAGACCTTGAACCGAGTCAACTCAGCCGCTAGACTTATCCTTGATGTCGGCCCGTTGTGCTTCAGACCGAGGTTGCAGATGTTTAGCCCTTGCGATGGATGCGAGCGAATCTTTACGAGTGAGCTAACCTTGGTAACCGCAAAGGAATGGAAACCCTCTCTTTGCGACGTTCCAATCGCGAGGGCGCCGACCTGCAAGCGGTTCGATTGTCCGTATAACATCGAAGGTGGCTGCGTCGAATTCCAGTTTTGCGAGAGTTGCTTGGCATCGCCAGAGACCATCGACAGGATATTTGCGGCCTTTCGCAGGTTATAGCGAATTCCAGGGCCTCAAATCCCTTGAAGTCCGGCAGCAACTGGTTGGCTGTCCGGCCGGACAAGGGACGCCGGACAGCGGACACTTTTCAGCAAATCCGGATTTTTTCCCGACGACGTTTCATCGGAAAAACACGGCCTTTTCTTCGTTTCGGGCCGACGATTTTCCCGCCTGTCCACTCCAAACACCGGACGGACAGTGTACGTGCAGAGGAGCAGGGAGCGGGGAGCAGGGGGCAGGGAGCGGGGGGCAGGGAGCGGGGAGTAAGTCCCAGAAACGGGCGAGGGGAGTCCGGCGCCAATTTGGCAGGCGGCCGCGCGATGCAGGGCGTTTCCTTGCCGGTTTTGGCAGCCCTGGCCGGCCGAGCGACTTGCGGTGGGGACCAGCGGCAATATTTTCCGCGCCGCAACCCGTTAATAAATGGATAGTTATGGAATACTATGGAATATGTGGCGGCGATTGGCACGCGCTTTGCTGTGGAGGTAGGGACCTGACCGGCAACCGCGATGAGCATGTCGTCGTGCGCGTGGCGACCTGGCGGATGCCGGCCGTGAAAACGGCCGGCAGCGACCATGCCCCACCTGAGATTAGTTCATCAGGTGGAATTTGCTCTTTGACAATTCGACAGTTCAATTGCAATAGCGCCCTCGGCGTAGCGAGCCGAGGGCAAGCTTGAAAAAGCGGCCCGACGCGTTTCGAGTCGGGTGTCGGTCGCGGTTTGAAATCATCCCCGGTTTCACCGCGACCGACACGCGGACGAGAGGCGGCCCAGCAGACAGGAAAATGAATGAGAGGAATATAAAGTATAGAGAAACAGCAAATTTACTGGCATGGTGGTTGAATGAACAGTAATGAGAGAGGGATCAATTCGTGGTTCATGGCCAAAAGTTGCCGAACGTGGCCAGATTTGGCCAGATTTGGCCAGATTTGGCCGAATCGGTGGCCAGTTTTGGCCAGAAAACTGGACAAAACAACACCATCGAGTATAGACCTGCAATCGATAATTAAATCTATACCTGGAGTGTCAAGACCTCGTTTCTCCGCAGTTTCCTTCTGGTCGACAAGTTGATTTGGAGTGATTGCATATAGCTATTAGTGGTATTGATTTGCGAAAGAAACCCGATAATTGAGCCGTTCTGGCCACAAAACCGTCCGGACACCAGAAAATCCACCGCATCGGGTGGTATACGATGGCCTCTCCAATGATAATTGACTGCCTCGCTTACGCTTCGGGTTTGTGGAGACCGTGCGCCTCTATCCCCGGCCCCTCTCCCGAATAGGGCGAGGGGAGATAACCCGGCCTCGGTCCTCGGGCGAGGGGATCACGGGAGTCAAAAGAAAAGACCCGCTGACAAGAGTTGTCAACGGGTCTTCCAA
>CAWGOT010000002.1:0-453074 GCA_963824275.1 uncultured Planctomycetia bacterium
CCGGCGACACCACGATTTACGGCTCGCCGTATGCCGACAATATCCAAGGCGGCGCGGGCGACGACTTGATCTATGGCGGCGGCGGCAACGACACGATTAGCGCCGGCGCGGGCAACGACACGATTGTGGGCGGCAGCGGCAGCGC
Organism: uncultured Planctomycetia bacterium; assembly: GCA_963824275.1. Lineage (GTDB taxonomy): Bacteria > Planctomycetota > Planctomycetia > Pirellulales > Thermoguttaceae > JANXQG01. The sequence goes on from CAWGOT010000002.1 coordinate 146, forward strand.
CGTGATCTACGCCGGCACGGGCAGCGACCAGATCTTCGACGGCGGCGCGGGCACAATCTACGCCAATAGCGGCGGCGCGGCCACCGTGGACACCATCTACGGTTCGGGCCAGGACACGATCTACGCCGGTCAGGCGAACGACATCATCTATAACCAGGGCGGCACGAACACGATCAGCGGCGGCGGGCCGGGCACGCAGGTTTACAACGTGGCCGCGGGCACGGTGCCCTTGCCCTCGCCGGGCACGATTCCGACCCCTCCCAATTGGCCGCCGCCGCAGGTGGCCGCCGCGGCCACGCTGCCCACCGGGGCCGACGCCCAGGGCCGCTGGTCGGCGCTGGCCGGCTCGGCTACGGGCGGCGGGTTGAGCAACAGTCCTGCCCAGGCCGTCGCGTCGAGCATAGTGGCCGGCGCGTCGGGGCAGTACGTGGCTTGGTCCGACTCGCGCAGCGGGCAATACGAAATTTACGTCGCCGAGCACACCGGCTCTGGCTGGCAGCAGTTGGCCGGCAGCGCGCAAAACGGCGGCGTTAGCAACACCATCGGTGCAGCGCTGCGGCCGAGCATTGCCCTGAACGCATCGGGCGAGCCCATGGTGGCCTACACCGTTTTCAACGGCACGGCGAGCGACATCTACGTGGCCCAGTACGATCCCACGGCCAACAGCGGCGCGGGCGGATGGGTGGCCCTGGGCACGTCGCTGGCAGCGGGCGGAATCAGCAACTCTGGAACGGCCGACGACGCGATGATCACCGAGACCGCGGCGGGCCCCGTGGTGGCCTGGTTGAACACGGCCGGCGGCGTCGCCAATGTCTTTGTCGCCCAGTTCACGGGCGGGACTTGGAGCGCCTGGGCAACGGCGCGGCTAGCGGCACGGGCGTGTCGGCTTCGTCCAGCTCCGTCAGCAATCTAGCCTTGACCACCGACGACACGAAGGTGGCCGTGGCCTGGACGCAAACCGTAAATGCCACGCAACAGATCTACGTGCGGCAATATAGCGGCGGCACGTGGAACCAACTGGCCGGCTCGGCTTCCGGCAACGGCATCAGCAATTCCAGGGGGCAAGCCGTTTCACCCACTCTCGCGTACTCCGGCGGAAATCTCTTCGCTGCCTGGCAGGACAACGCCGGCGGCATCGACCAGATCTATGCGGCGATGTTCAATGGCACGGCGTGGGTCCCCGCCGGAAGCGGCGCGAACAGAGGCGGCGGTGTTTCCCTCAGCCTCGGGCCGGCGAGCCAGCCGCTGTTGTCCAGCAACGACGGGCAATTGTTCCTGGCCTGGATCGACAACGAGTTCCCCAGCGCCCCGGGCAATGGCGCGGCGGTCTACGTGAAATCGTGGAACGGCTCGGCGTTCGTGGAGCAGGTGCCCGGCGACGCCAGCTTCGACGGCATCGCCAATCGGCTCGGCAGCGTGCAAGCGGCGGCGCTGTCGGTGGATCCCAGCGGGCACCCCTTCGTGAGCTGGAGCGAGGTGGATTCGGGCAACTCGCAGATCGACGTTCTGGGCAACACCTTCAACCTGGGCACGATCCATTACGTCAACGCCGGTGCCGCCGACGACATCTTCACCATCGCCCCGGGGAACGACGCCAATTCCGGCCTTTCGCCCAGCAGCCCGAAGCTGACACTCCAGGGCGTGCTCAGCGACGCGGCCCACCCGCTGCACTCTGGCGACGTGATCCTGGTGGACAGCGGCACGTATCCGGGCTCAGTCAAACTGTCGACGGTCCCTGCGGGCGTGCTGGTCCTCGGGGCTCCCACGGGCGCGAGCACGATCTCGGGCGCACACCTGCGACCGGGATCACGCTTGCCAATTTCTTCCTCAGCGGCGGGGAGACCTTCACAGGCACTAGCCAACTGGCCCTCTATGGCGACACGATCACGGGCACCGGCGTCGCGCTCAGCGGCGGTTCGGCCATTCAGCTTGTCAACGACAGCATTGCCACTTCGTCGACCGCGATTACGATCGGCGGCGGGGCAAGCGGCGTGACGATCGATTATGACTCCATTTCTTCCGGCCAGCAGGATATTGCCGTCACAGGCAGCGGCGCGACGGGCCTGGACGTGCGGGCGGACCAACTGGCGGGCGCGGGCATGGGCATCGCCCTTTCCGCCGTAGCGGGCGGAACAATCAGTGGCAACGATATTTCCACTGGCACTATCGGCCTCAGCATCACCGCCGCGTTGACCGGCGTGATTTCTGCCAACATCATCCACAACGCCCAGACGGGCGTGAGCTACCAGGCCGCCGCCGCGCTCAGCGACAACAGCATTCACGACAACGCCACGGGCGTGGTCAGCAATGTGGCCGCCGTCGCCAGCGCCTTGGGCTTCGTGGGCAGCACGCAGCCCGATCAGATCTTCGACAACAGCACGGGCGTGCAGTTCAACAACGCCACGATGCAGAACCAGCACGTCTACGACAACGCCCTGGGCGTGAGCGGCTCGGGCGTCCTGGGCGGCAGCGACCTGAATTACGCCAATTTGATCGAGGCCAATACCGTCGCCGTCGCTTTCAGCGGCACCATCCAGTACAACCGCATCACCCGCGAGACCGTCGGCATCGAGGCCCAGAGCGGGCAACTGATCGCCTACAACCTGCTGTACCGCAACACGCAGGCCGCCATCGACGTCAACGGCCAATCGGCCGTGCACATCGTCAACAACACCTTCTACGCGCCCAGCGGCGACAACGTGGACATCCACGGAGGATCGAGCGAAGTCGAGTCTCTTGAACAACATCTTGTGGGCCCAGTCGGGCTACGACATCAATGTGGCTTACGACAGCCAAAACGGCTACTTCAGCGACTACAACGACCTGTACGCCAGCGGCACGGGCATCCTCGTCCACTGGGACATCAACTTCACCGACATCCTCGATTGGCAGGACGACGTGGCCCAGTTCGACCTGCACTCCGAAGGCACGACCATACTCAATCCGACGTTGGACAGACCGCGCTTCGCCGGCCTGACCGTGGACGATTTCCAGGTCATCGCCCCCTTCGCCGGGGTGCGGAACAGCAGCCCGACCGTGAATGCGGGCGATCCGGTCACCGACGAGGACCTGCCGGCCAGCTTCCAGAACCTGCTGACGAATCCCGGCTTCGAGTCGGGCCTGACGGGGTGGACGGCGTCGCCCAGCGGCGGCACGCAGAGCGCCAGCCCGACGCCGTTCCAGGGCGGCAGCTACTTCTTCGCCGGTCCCAACGCCGTGGTTACGCTCGATCAGACCGTCAGCCTCACGGCCTCCGGGATCACGACCGCCCAGATCGACGCCGGCAACCAGATCCTGGTCTTCGGCGGGCGGGTCCGCTCGGCGCCAAGACCCCGACGGATTCCGGCTCGATCAGCCTGACCTTCTACGACGGCAACGGCGACGTGATCTCCACGGCGACCGACAACGCCGACAACCTCAGCAGCCGCTGGGAACTGGTGGGCAGCCGCATCGCCATTCCCGCGGGGGCAAGGACCGCCCTCTACACCTTCATCGCGGTCCGCAACAGCGGCCCCACCAACGAGAGCTACTTGGATGGGGCATTCGTCTATGTGCAGTCCGACTCCCTCGCCCTGGACCAGGGCGCCTACGGCGACGCCAACCTGCAGAGCAAGGCCGGCAACTGCGCCGGTGCTACGGCTCATCAGCCCCGATCTGTACACGAACTGGCTGGAAAATGTGCCCCAGCCCATCCAATGGGAATCGCTGGGCAACGTCAACGACACGCCGGTGCGCATCGATCTCTACCAGGACGGGCCCAACGGGCCGCAGTTCCTCTTGAACATCATTCCTTCCACGCCCGACACGGGCCAGTACGTCTGGACCGCGGCCAACAGCGGCATCGCCTACGGCACCTACGGGCTGCGGATCCAAATCTCCCTGGTCGGTAGCCCCAGTCTGTTCGACCGCAGCACCGAAGACTTCACGGTCCCGGAGAATACCAACACGTTCTACGTCGGCAGCACGAGCGGCACCTTCGGCGACATCTACGCCGACGCGCCCGGCAGCAACCGCCACGACGGCCGGATTCCCAGCCAGCCGATGCCGTATCCGAACAACGTGCTCCGCTATTACACCCTCGGCCCCAGCGACACACTCTACGTCGATAACGGCAGCTACCCGCTGCTTTATCCGCTGGTCGTGGCGAACATCACCGGGATCAGCTCTCAGGCCGCCTTCACCGTCACCGGGCCGAACGAAGAGGGCCTCGTGGCCACGCTCAGCCTGGCCAACCCGCTGACCGTTGCGCCGGTCGTCACCCTGAACGGCGCCGATTTCATGACGCTGCAGTACCTCACGTTCACCGGCGGGCAATACGGGCTGCTTGTGGAAAACAACAGCAACAACCTCACCGCCAGCTTCCTCAACTTCACCGCCAACTCGGTGGACGGTTTGTTGGTGGAGAACAGTCCCGCGCTGTCGCTGGAGAGCTCGTCGGCGTCGCACAACACCCAGGTCGGCATCCACGTCATCTCCGGCTCGAACGTGCTGGCCATGAGCAACATTACGGCCTTCGCCAACGGCACTTACGGCCTCTACGTCGACGGCCAGATCCCGCTGGTGTACGGTGTCATTGCCACTTACAACGGCAACGACGGGATCTACCTGACTGACGTGGCAAGCGTCGAGATCGAGGCCAGCACGGCCAGCGACAACGGCGGCTCGGGCATTTACGTCAACGAGACGGGCGGCTCGCAGGCCGTGATCGGCGACATCAACCTGGCCCAGAACCTGGGCAACGTCGTGGCCAACAACATCGCCGACGGGATTCTCACCTACGGCAACGTGCTGGTGGCCGGCAACGTGGTCTCCGGCAGCACGGCGGTCAACACGGCCGGCATTTATCTCAACTACGCGGGCACGGTGGCCAATAACGACGTCTTCGGCAACAACAACGGCATCATCACCTTCGCCAGCAACAGCCCGCTGTACGGCAACCGGGTTTACAACAACGTCAATGCGGGCATCAGCACCTCGGAAGCCTCGCCGGTCTACGACAACGTGGCCTATTCCAACGGCGTCGGCATCGAGGCCGGCAGCAATTATTCCAGCTATTCCGCGGAGATCAATAACAACCTGGTCTACGCCAACGCCAATCAAGGCATCCTCGTCGAGGACAGCAGCAGCGGCGGAACTCAGATCGTCAACAACACGGTTTACGAACCGCTGGGCGACGGCGTCGACATCCAGGAGACGTCCAAGAATGTCCAGCTCCGCAACAATACCATCTGGGTGCAGTCGGGCTACGACATCTCCGTGGCCGCCGACAGCCAGACGGGCTTCGGCAGCGATTACAACATTCTCTACACCAGCGGCAGCGGGCAGGTCGGCCTCTGGCAGCAGATTGCCCGCCCCACCTTGGCCGCCTGGCGGAACGCCGATTTCACCGACGCCGACAGCCTCTCCTTGAATCCGGAATTCGTCAACATTGCCGGCGGCGACTTCCACGAGCAGAGCCTGCAGGGCAGCTTCCACGGCGGCGCTCTGGCTCCCGTAGTCAGCGCAAGCACGGGGCTGCCGGTCTTCCCCGCAGCCACGCTGACTGCCGACGCCAGCGAGTCGCCGGCCATCGACATGGGCAGCGCCAGCGACAGCTACGCCAACGAACCGCTGCCCAACGGCGGGTACATCAACATCGGCGTTTTCGGCGACACGACCCAGGCCTCGATCAGTCCCGTGCAGTATCTGCTGGTCACTCATCCGGGCGCGGGCGGCGAGGTCTGGCCGGAGGGGCAGACCTTCAACATCACCTGGCGCTTCGCCCTGGCGCCGGTCAACGGCTCGACGCCGCCGGCCGGCACCGTGGACATCAATCTGCTGCAAGTCGGAAGCTCCACGCCGGTGCTGAAGATCGCCAGCGGCGTGGCGAACAACGGTCAATACTCCTGGACGCTGCCCAATTCGATCACGCCCGGCAGCAACTACCTGGTCCAAGTCAGCAGCGACCAGTACGCGGGCCTCTCGGCCACCAGCGCCCAGCCCTTCACCATTCCCGCCGCCGTGCACACCTATTACATCAACGACGGCACGGTCAATCCCGGCGACTGGACGACCGCGCCGGGCAACGACAGCAACGACGGGTTGACGCCCGGGACGCCCAAGGCGTCGATTTCCGGCGTGCTGGCCGCCTATCACCTCAATTCCGGCGACGTGATCATGGTTGACGCCGGCACGTACAATCTGAACAACATCCTCGTGCTCAATGCGGCCGCCTCGGGGATCGTCATCGAAGGCTACAACGGCGTGAACTACCCCGCCAGTCAGGCGGTTTTCAACCGCGGACTGAGCACGAGCGACGTGATCGACGTCAACGGCGCGACCAACCTCACGTTGGAGGACCTGACCATCACCGGCGGCGCGATCGGCGTGGACGCCCTGGACAGCTCCGGCAGCACCGGGCTGACGATCAACAATTGCGTGATTTACGACAACAGCAGCGCCGGCATCCATATCGGCTCCGCCGACAACGGCGCGCAGGTCACCAACAACGTGGTTTACGGCCAGCCCGATCTGGGGAGCAGCTACAGCCAGACCACGGGGATCCAGGTTGGCGGCGGGGGCAACGTCTACGTCTCGGGCGTGAACGTCAGCGGGAACACAGTCTACAACTCGTCGAGCTACGGCATTACGCTCGGCCAGTACACGGAAAGCTGCAAGGTGGCGGGCAATCGCGTCTACGGCAGCGGCACGGGCATCTACGACTACAACTACAACTCGGGTGGGGCCACCTTGACGACGGTCTCCGGCAATTTCGTCTTTGACAACAGCACGGGCATTTACGCCAATGGAGGATTGCTCGTGACGCAAAATACGATCTACGGCCAATCGAGCTATGGGATCGAGGTCGACGGCAGCGTCTACGAAATCCTCGCCAACAGCGTTTACGGCAACGCCACGGGTATCTACTGCTTCGCCAACGCCGCGACCCTCATTCAGAACAACACCGTCTACGACAACAGCGGCGATGGTCTGGAGATCGAAGGCGTTGCGACCGTCACGGGCAACACGTCCTACGGCAACGCCGTGGGCGTCGCGGCGGACTATAACTTTAGCGGCCAGGTGGCCAACAACCTGATCTACGAGAACGCCAACCAGGGGATTCTCATCACCAATTACGAGCAGGGCACGTACACCAACAACACGGTGTATGAACCGACGGGCGACGCAGTGGACGTGGTCCTTGACGACAAGAACGTCACATTGATGAACAATATCCTCTGGGCGCAGGCCGGCTACGATATCAAGGTCGATCCCACCAGCGAAGTCGGTTTCCAAAGTGACTACAACGACCTGTACACGACCGGCACGGGTTCCGTCGGCTCGTGGGAGGGCCAGACCTATGCGACGCTGAACTCCTGGATTCTCGAGCTGAATCTGGACCACCACAGTTTGAGCGTCGATCCGCAGTTCGTCGCTCCGGCCGGCGCCGACGGCGTGCTGGGCTACAGCGCCGCGCCGGCAGGTCCCTACCTCAGCGGCAGCGGCCCCAGCCTGAGCGGCACGTGGACCAATTCCCCCGCCTCCGAAGAAACGGCCGCGGCCGGCAACGGCTCGGCCACGGCGACGTGGACCTTCAGCGGGCTGACGCCGGGCGCGACCTACCAGGTGAGCACCGCGTGGCAAACCATCAGCCCTGCGGCCACCGACGCGGCTTTTGCCGTCACCAACGGTGGCGTCGTGGTCGATTACCAGCGCGTCAAGCAAGGCGGCAATACCTTGGTTTCGCCGCTCACCTCGCTGCAGATCTCCCCCAGTTTCAGCGGCAGCCAGGACACGCTCTCCGCGGTCGTGGGCGCCAACAACGCCTGGCCCAGCGGCGACAGCGTCGTGCTCTCTTACAACTGGTCGACGGCATCCGTCACCACGTCCACGTTGAACCTCGGCGTCTTGAGTCCGCCCAGCGTGCCGGGCGTGCTCCAGGTTCCGCTGTTGGTCACGCCGCAGGATCAAGGTCCGCTCGGCCACGGCTCGGGCCAGTCCGGTGAGGCGCTTTTCCAAGAGATGGGCTATTTCACCGCGACCGCAGCGACGGCGACCGTCACTTTGACCAACTACGCCAACAACTCGGTCGTGGCCGGCGCCGCCTGGATGCAGCAGGTCGTCGGCAACGGCGGCGCGGACGACGACTTCCACGTTGCGCCCGGCTCGCCCACCATCGACGCCGGCAACCCGGCAAGCCCCGTGGGACAGGAACCGCTTCCCAACGGCGGCCGCATCAACCTGGGCAGCGACGGCGGCACGCCGCAGGCCACGCCCAGCCCGCCGCAACTGCTGCAGGTCTTGTCGCCCAGACCCCTGGATAAGCTGCAGGTCGGCCAGCAGGAAAACGTCACCTGGCAGACCGGCGGCCTGTATGCACCGGCCGGCTATTATTCCGGGACCATTCTGGCCGACCAACCGCTGGCGTACTATCCGTTGAACGATACGTCGGGCACGGTGGCTGTGGACTCTTCCGGCAACGGGCTGAACGCCACGTATGTGGGCGGCGTGCAGCTCGGCCAGCCGGGGGCGCTACCCTTCGATCCCGGTACCGCCGTGACCCTCGACGGCAGCACGGGCTATGTTCAGTTGCCCACGCTCAGCAACGCCTTCACCAACGGCTTTAGCGCCGAGTTATGGGCCGACCCGACCTCGGTGGGCAGCTACCAGCGTTTCTTCGACTTCGGCAACGGATCCTACGCCGACAATATTGTCCTCTTCCGGAATGGAACGTCCAACGACCTGGCGTTCACAGTCTTCCAGGGCGGCTCCGAGGGCAACGTTGTCGTGGCGTCCAACGCGATCGTGCTGAATCAGTGGCAGTACTTCGCCGTGACCATGGACGCCAAGGGGAACGTGACGCTGTACAAGAACGGCGCGGTTATCGCGACGGGCACGACGTACGTGCCGCGGCCCGGCATCGTGCGTGTGGACAACTACCTGGGCAAGAGCAACTTCGGCAACGCCCTGTATGCTGGCTCGCTTGATCAGGCCGCCATCTACGCCGCGCCGTTGTCCGCCGCCCAGATCGCCGCGCACTATGCCCAGCGGATCTACGGTACGGTGAACATCGACCTGCTGCAGAACGGCACGCTCGTCGAGAATATCGCCACCAACGTGCCGGACAGCTATCGCTACGCCTGGACCATCCCGGCCAGCGTCGCCGTGGGCGGCGGCTACCAGGTGCAAGTCACGGCCAACGGTGGCGCCGACCCCGCCGGGGTCTCCTCGCCCTCGTTCCAGGTCGGCCCCAGCAGCACGGATTACTATGTGGCGGTCAACGGCAGCGACTCCAACAGCGGCACCGACCCGGCCGATCCCATGGCCAGCTTGTCGGCCCTGCTGACGGCCTATCCCACGCTCGGCAGCGGCGACACTGTGTACGTCGGGCCCGGCACCTACACGTTGCCTGAGACCTTGCTGATCGGCGCCGGCGACAGCGGGCTGACCATCACCGGTCCCTCCTCCGGACCGCCCGCCGTCCTGACGCGGAACAACAGCGGCAACGACGTCATCGACGTTAACGGCGCGGCGAACCTGACCCTGGAAGACCTTTCGATCACCGGCGGCAACAACGGCGTCGACCTCCTGGACAACTCCAACAGCACCGGCGTGACCGTCAGCGGTTGCACGATTTACGGCAACAACAACTACGGCGTTTACATCGGTGCGGGCGACAATTTCGCCCAGATCGTCGGCAATACGATCTACGGCCTGCCTCACGACGCCGCCAGCACGAACAATCAGCCCTACGGCGTCGTGGGCAGCGGCGGCGACCCCGGTTTTCCGGGCCCGTCACCGTCAGCGGCAACACAATTTATAATTGCAGCGATTACGGCATCGATTTCTATAACTTCGGCGTCGGGCCGAGCATTCTCAACAACGTGGTTTACGCCTGCGGCACCGGCCTCTACGTCGCCGGCAATACGACCGGGGCGGCGAACGTCACGACGATCAGCAGAAACACGGTCTTCAACAACGCCACGGGCATCACGGCCACCAGCAACGTCAACGTCACACAGAACGTGGTCTACGGGCAGTCCGGCACGGGCATCAACGCCCCCGACGGGATCAACGAAATCGTGGGCAACACGGTCCATGACAACTCGATCGGCATTTCCGCCTACGCCTCAGGCGGCCCCATCGAGAACAACATCGTGTATCACAACAGCACCGACGGCATCGAGGCCCAGGCGCAACACCCCGGTCATTGACAACACCATTTACGGCAATGCTACGGGCATCGCTCTCGACTACTACTCGCTCGGCCCCGTGACCAACAACCTTATCTACGAGAACACCACCCAGGGCGTCCTGGTCACCTACTACAGCAGTCCGTCGATCGTCAACAACACGCTTTACCAGCCCGCGGGCGACGCCGTCGACGTGCTGGACGGCTCCAGCAACGTCGTGCTGAACAACAACATTCTCTGGACGCAGGCCGGCTACGATATCAACGTCGATCCCACCGCCGAAGTGGGCTTCCAGAGCGATTACAACGATCTGTATGTCACCGGTAGCGGCAAGCTGGGCATTTGGCAAGGGCAGACCTTCCTCACGCAGCAGGCCTGGTTCTACCAGATCGGCCAGGACCAGCACAGCCTGAGCGTCAATCCGCAGTTCATCAACCCGGCTGGGCCGGATGGAGTGCTCGGCTACGGCACCGCAACGATCGGGGCCGCCCAGATCATCGACGACAGCAGCGCCAGCGGCTTCGCCACGACGGGCACCTGGACGAAAACTTCCAGCAGTTCGGCCGAGAACGGCGAGTACATTACGACGCCTACCGGCAACGGCAGCTCCGCCGCCACCTGGAGCTTCACGGGCCTCGTGCCCGGCGCGACGTACCAGGTCTCGGTTTCCTGGGTGGCCAACGGCAGCTTGGCCAGCGATGCGCCGTTCACGGTCCTGGACGGCTCCCAACTCCTGTCCTTGACCTACCAAAATGAGCACAACGTCCCCAGCCTGCCGGGCACGCCCGGCTGGCAGACCCTGGGGAATTTCGTCAGCAACAGCGGCACGCTGACCGTGCAGCTCAGTAATGCTTCCCAAGGCACCGTGGCTGCCGATGCCGCCATGATCCAGCGGATTGGTGGCAACGGCGGCGGCGACGACAACTTCCAACTGGCTTCCGGCTCCCCGGCCGTGTCGGCAGGCAACCCGGTCACACCGATCGGGCAGGAGCCGGCGTCCAACGGCGGTCGCGTCGACCTGGGCGCGTACGGCGGCACGTCGCTGGCCACTGCCAGCCCGCCGCAAGTCTTGCAGGTGCTGACGCCCGCGCCCCTGGCCAAGTTGGAGATCGGCCAGCAGGAGAACATCACCTGGGAAACCGCCGGGTTGTATGCCCCGGCTAATTATTACCCCGGCGCTATCGAGGCCAGTGGACCGCTGGCCTACTACCGCCTGGACGAGGCCTCCGGCACGACGGTCGCGGATTCCTCCGGCAACGGCCTGAATGCCTCCTACGTCGGCGGCGTGCAGTTCAATCAGGCCGGCGCCCTGTTGGACGACCCCGACACGTCCGTGATCCTCAACGGCAGCTCCGCTTACGTGCAGATGCCCACTCTGAACAACGCCTTCACCGGCGGCTTCAGCGCCGAGGTTTGGGCCGATCCCGCCTCGGTCGGCAGTTACCAGCCGTTTTTCGACCTGGGCAACGGACCCTATGCCGACAACATCGTCCTCTACCGCGTGGGCACGACCAACAACCTGGCCTTCGTGGTTTATCAGGGTGCTTCGCAGGGTCTCGTTGTCACGGCGCCCAACGCCATTACCTTGAACCAATGGCAGTTCTTCGCCGTGACCGAAGACGCCCACGGGAACGTGACGCTCTATAAGAACGGCGCGGCCATCGCCAGCGGCACGACCGATGTGCCTCGCAGCGGCATCACCCGCGCGGACAACTACCTGGGCAAGAGCAACTTCAGCGCCTACGGCTACGCTTCCTACGCCGGCGGGCTGGACGAAGCGGCCTTCTTCGCCACGCCCTTGTCGGCCGCCCAGATCGCGGCGCATTACGCCCAGCGGACCTACGGCACCGTGAACATCAATCTGCTGCAAAACGGCGTGCTGGTGCAAAATATCGCCAGCAACGCACCCAACGCTTTCAGCTACTCGTGGACCATTCCCGCCAACCTTCCGCTGGGCGCCGGCTACCAGGTGCAGATCACCGCGAACTACGGCTCGAATCCCGGCGGCACTTCCGCCCAGCAGTTCCTCATCGCCAACAACGGCCACAGCTACTATATCAACGACAACTCGACCAGCGGCGACGTGTTCAGCACCGCCGTGGGCAACGACGCCAATAGCGGCAAGGACCCGGCCGACCCGATGGCGACCCTGGCGGCCCTGCTCCAGGCCTACAACCTCGGTTCCGCCGACACGGTTTACGTTGACACGGGCAATTACACGATTCTACAGAACGTGATGCTCGACGCCCTGCACAGCGGCGCCACGATCGTGGGACCGGCGACCGGCCCCGGTGCGGTGCTCAACCGCGGCAACACCAACCCCGGCAGCTACGACTTCCAAATGCAGGGCGGACTGAACATCACCTTGAGCCAGTTGACGCTCACCGGCGGGGTGGACGGCATCTACGGCTCCAGCACGGTCAACAGCACCGGCCTCACCGTGAGCAATTGCACGATCTTCGGCAATTCCACCTACGGCGTTTTCCTCGACGTGGGCAACGACCACGCTACGTTTACCGGCAACGTCGTCTACGGCGACCAGGCCGCCAACGGCACGAAACAGGCCAACGGCATCTACCTGAACAGCGGCTTCGATACGATCACCGGCAACACGGTCTACGACCATTCCGGCACGGGCATCTACGACAGCGCGGGCACCGTCGGCGGCACGACGATCAGCGGCAACCTGGTCTACGGCAACGGCACCGGAATCTACATGTATCAATCCACCGCCGCCGGGACGCCGCCCAGCACGGTCAGCGGCAACACCGTGCGCAACAACCTCAGCACGGGCATCTTCGCCGAGGCCGCGGTGCTGGTGACCGGCAACACCGTCTACGGCCAATCGGCCGCCAATGCCATCGGCATCAGCACCAGCTTCTCCGGGGCCTACGGCGGGAGCGTCGTCAATAACGTCCTCTATGCGAACTACATCGGCATCGAAACCGACTATACGGGCGACACGATCGTGGGCAATCGCCTGTACGACAACAGTTACGCCGCCATCGAGGCCAACTCGAACTGGCCGGTTACGGCCAACAACGTCTACTCCAACAACATCGGCATCTTGCTCGGGTACGACTTCAACGGCCTCGTTGACGACAACCTCGTCTACGCCAACACCACCGACGGCATTCTGGTGGAGAACTACTCCTCCGGCGGCGGGCTGATCACCAACAACACCGTCTACGAAGTGTCGGGCGACGCCGTGCGGCTGGACAGCAGCGCTTTCAACGTCAAGCTCCGCAACAACATCGTCTGGGTGCAGGCCGGCTATGACGTCTACGTGGCCGACAACAGCCGCACGGGCTTCAACAGCGACTACAACGATCTGTACATCGGCAACGGCGGCAGCGCCTACGTCGGTTTCTGGAACAGCGCCGTCAATAACGGCGTGCAGAGCCAGTTGAGCAACTGGCAGTCGGCGACGGGCCAGGACGCGCACTCCTGAGCGCCAACCCCGATTTCGTCAACATCAACGGCAACGACGGACTGCAAGGCTACACGCAAGTCAACGGCACCTATGCCGACCACGGCCAGGACGACAACTTCTACCTCTCCGGCGGCTCCCCGGCCATCGCCCGCGGCGATTCCTGGAACGCGCCTCTGACGAATATCCTGGGCTTCCCGCGGCAGGCCGACCCGGGCACGCCCGACCAGGGCAGCCCGGACTACTTCCCCGCCCCTGCCAGCCCGCAGCCGGCCTTCCCCAGCGGCGGCACCGCGCAGAACTGGCGTGGAATCAACACCTATTTCACCTACACGCTGCCGTTTTCGTTCAGTTTCTACGGCCAGGCGTATACCACGGTCGCCGTGTCCACCAACGGCTATCTGCAATTTGCCGGTCCGGACGGCGCCGGCGACGGCAGCAGCCCCGCCGCGAAGCTGCTCCGCGATGCGCGTATCGCGCCCTTGTGGGCCAGCCTGGAGACCAATCAGACCGGCAACGACATCTACGTCAATACGTCCGTCTCGAACCAAGTCACCTTCCGCTGGGCAGCCACCAACACGGCGGACGGCAGCCCGGCCAACTTCGCCGTCACCCTGTACAGCAACGGCAGCATCCAGTTCTACTACGGCGCGGGCAACACGAATCTATCGCCCACCGTGGGCATTTCCGCCGGAAACGGCATTACCTACCAACTGCTTTCGGGCTACTCGGGCCAGGCGACGCTGACCAGCGCCCCGTCCGTCGTCTACACCTTGCAGCCGGGGATCGTCGATCTGGGGGCCTACGGCTTCCGCGGCTCGAGCCTGGACACGACACCGCCCACGGTCACCGGCACCAGCCCCGCGGCCATCGCCGCCGACGGTTCCACTTTCTCGTTTACCCAATTCCAGGTCTCCTTCAGCAAGCCGGTCAACCCCATCGACGCCGATTCCACGGCGGCCTACGAACTTCGCGAGGCGGGCAGCAACGGTTTCGGCAGCATCAACGACGTGATCTACAGTTTGACCCCGTCGTACAATTCCGCCAACAACACCGTGACTTTTACGGTCAACGGCCTGACCACGGGCACGCTGCCGCCGGGCAGCTACCGGCTGACGGTCTTCAGCAATGCCACCGACACTATCCACGACCTGAGCGGAAACGCGCTGGCCGGCGGGAACTACGTACGCCCGTTCACGATTACCGGCGTCCAGCCGACCGTCACCGGCGTCTCGCCGCCGGCCGGGCCCGCCGCTGGCGGCACGACGGTGACGATCGCCGGCAGCAACCTGTCCGGCGTCACGGCGGTGCACTTCGGCGGCAATTCCGTCGCCGTTCTCAGCGACAACGGAACGACGATTACGGCAACCAGCCCTGCCGGCTCGCTCGGCACGGTGGACGTGACCTTCGTGGCGGCAGGGGGCACGTCGGCCGTCAATCAGCCGGCCGACGAGTTCCGCTACATTGCCCCGCCGTCGGCCGCAGCCGGAAGTTACGCCGCACCGCAGGGCTCGCCCCTGGCGGTCGCCGCGCCCGGCGTTCTGGCCGCCGATACGGACCCGCAAGGATACAAGTTGAGCGCGGCGGTCGTGACGAATCCCTTACACGGAGTCTTGTCGCTTAACAGCGACGGCTCGTTCACGTACACTCCTTCCCTCGGGTATCTCGGCGCGGATCGTTTCGTCTACACGGCCAGCGACGGTTACGCGACATCCAGTCCGGCGACCGTTTCCATCACGGTCGGGCCGGCCACGCTGGTATGGACGGGAACCTTGCTGGGCGACTGGACCGACGCCCAATGGTCGGGTGCCAGCCTGATGACTTATCCCGACGGCACCGCAAATGCGATCGTACAAACGCCCCGTGTGGTGCAGGCGACCGCTCCCCAGGCCGCCTACTCGCTGGCGATCAGCAACGGCGGGCAGGTGGCCGTCGCCGCAGGCGCCAGCCTTACGGTGACAACCGGTACCAGCGTAACGGGCAACGGCACACTCAACGTGAACGCCGCGGGCGACTTCTCCACCGGCGGCATCCTGACCGTCGATACGGGCGGCAGCCTCATCGGCGGGCCCGTCACCGCCGCCGCGTACCAACTCAACGCCGGCACGGTCAGCGCAGAACTCTCTGGCCCAGGCGGCTTGACCAAGGACACCGGCGGCACGCTGACCATTTCCGGCGACAACTCCTACAGCGGCGGCACCGTGGTCAACGATGGGACGCTCATCGTCGCCAATGCGAGTGCCTTGCCCAGTGGCACAAGTCTTACCGTCGAAGCGGGCGGAATCTTCCTGTTCGACGCCAGCCAAGCCGCGTCGAGTGTTTCGGCCGCGGGACTTGCCGCGCCCAGCCCGGCTACGGCAGCAGTAAGCAAAGCGTCCACGCCGATCGTTACCGCCCGCGCAGGTCGAAGTGCCCGTCGCCGAGTCTCCACTGTCGACCATTTGGCCATTCCGCGAAAAACAGGTTAAGAACCTGCCCTACGTTCCGGTCACCGCTCCTGTCACGAAGGCTGCGCCGGCGGCCGCGACGCCGCCAACGATGTCGAGAGCTTCGATCGATACAGTTTTTGCGACGCATCGATCGGCCTTTGATCAGACCGTGCCGCCGGGCGATATCGCCCAATCCACTGGCCCGTGGGCATGGCTCGCGGCACTTGAGAGTTCCTGGAATACTGCGGACCACAATCAGAAGACCGACTCGAACGTCGAAGCCCTGGACAAGGTTCTCGCCCGATTCGGAGTTTGATGGAATTGAGGCAACCGACGACCAAGCATGCTGCGCGGAACGGGAGCAAGTCGAAATCTGCGAGTAACGCTGGCGGGTGAACCCATGATGTATGTTCAGCGTAGTCGTTAACCGCGAGGTTTTCCGAAAGGGCGGTAAGAAAAATCGGAAACCGCAAGTGCCGGGATGATGTTTACCGTGCCACGCCATTTTTGTCACTTTTCTTCATTCGGATTTCGTCTTTCCACCCAACCGACCCTGGCAGGCCGCCCGCTCGCTCGCTAAAATAGAAAGACTTTGATACCCATTTTGGATCAAGCGAGGAAGTAAAACGCATGATTGTCACAACCAAGCAGCTCTTTTGCCACGCCTACGGAAAGTATGCCGTCGGCGCCTACAACATCAACAACCTGGAGCAGACCGTAGGCCTGTTCCGGGGTAATTTGGGCAAGTCGGACTCCAACAGCGACCCGACCCAGCCCTCGGTCAGCGCGCCCTTTATCATCCAGATTTCCCGCGGCGCGCGATCGTATAGCGACAAGCGGTTCCTGGAGGCCATGATCCGGGCGGCGGAAGACGTCTTTCCGGAGGCCATTTTCGCCGTCCATCTCGATCACGGCACCGAAGAGGTCTGCTACGACTGCATCAAGAGCGGTTTCTACAGCTCGGTGATGATCGACGCCTCCCACGAGCCGTTCGAAAAGAACGTCGAAATTACCAAGCGGGTCGTTGACGCCGCCCACGCGAAGGGCATTTCCGTCGAGGCCGAATTGGGGCAGCTCGGCGGCGTGGAAGAAGACATCGTGGGCAGCGTCTGCCTGACCGAGCCCGCCCAGGCGGCCGAGTTCGTCGCCAAGAGCGGCTGTGATTCGCTGGCCGTGGCCATCGGCACCTCGCACGGGGCCTTCAAGTTCACCGGCAAGCAGGGCCTGCACATGGACCGCATCGCCCAGATCCAGAGTGTTCTGCCCAAGTGCTTTCCGATGGTCATGCACGGCTCCAGCAGCGTGCCCAAGGAATGGGTCGACCGCATCAACGCGGCGGGCGGCAAGATGAAGGCCACCAGCGGCGTCGACGAGAACCAGTACCTGCCGGCCGCCAAGCTGGGCGTCTGCAAGGTGAATATCGATACCGACGGCCGGCTGGTCTGGTGCGCGATCCACCGCGAGGCGTTCCGCGACGACCCGGCGAACTTCGACCTCCGTCCGCCAGGAAAGGTCTTCATCAAGGCCTATGCCGACTACATCGCCCACAAGAACAGCAAACTCGGCTCGGGCGGGCAGTTGGAGAGCCTGCGGGCCTCGTTGAAGAAGTAGGCCGGTCAGCGGAAATCCAGGCGTAGGCGTAGGGTGGGACCAGCGAGCTTGCGAGCGTCGGCCCACCAATCGCCGGTGTTGGTGGGCCGGCGCTCGCAAGCTCGCTGGTCCCACCCTATGAAGCTATCCCTGACATTTCTGAAACGGACCACTTGGTCTGTGCGGATGCGGCGATGGAGATCCTTCCCTCGATGTGGTATAATCTCGATTAGGAGGTCATCATGAGTCGGTTCGCGATCGGAATCCTGGTTCTCCTCGGGGCTTCGCAGGCGTTTTCCGCCGCGGAGCCTGCCGCCGCTCCGCCCTCCCCCCAGCAGATCCAGCGTCTGATCGAGGCCCTGGGCGACGCCGATTACTTCTCCCGCCAGAAGGCTGAATCCGACCTGGGCAAGATCGGTTTCGCTGCCATCGAGGCGCTCACTGCGGCCACCGAGCACGACGACATGGAGATCGCCTCAAGGGCCAGCCGCCTGTTGTCCACAATCCGCAGCAACTGGTCGGTGCCGGGTGAACCGGCAGACGTTGCGCAATGGCTGGCGAATTATGAATCGCAGGACGACGCCAACCGTGAAGCCAGGGTGGTGCCCCTCGCTAACCTTCCGGAGAATGAGGGCGTTCCAGCGGTCTGCCGCATACTCTGCTACGAGCGTTCGCTCCTGGTGGCAAAAAGGGCCGCGTTGCGACTGCTGGAGGCGAAGAGCGACGAGGCCGTGACGCCGGAACTGGCCGCAACTCTGCAAAAGGGCCTGGAAGCCAGCCGCCGCGCCCCGGCGCGATGGGTCCTCGCCTGGCTGCAAACCCGGCAGGATCCCCAGGCACTTGCCACGCTCTGGAAGCAACTGGCCGGCGAGGAAGAAGCGTTGTTCTACCGGCAACCTGGCGATACTTCCCTGTCCATCGTCGAGGGCCTGCTGCAATTTCAGATCGCCGCGCTGCGGAAGATCAATCGCGCCGCCGAGGCTGCCGAGAGCGTGGAGCGACTGATCGCGCTCCGCCGAGGCGACCCGGACGAGTTGGCCCGGCTGCTGAATTGGCTGATCGATCAGAAGGACTGGTCCGCCACGCGGCTCGTGGAAAAGCGCTGCCAGGCGACGATCGCCGAGTCGGCCGATCTGCTCTATATCGTGGCCGAGGCCCAGCTTGCCCGCGGCGATGCGGCTGCCGCGGAGCAATCGGCCGGCCAGGCCCTGAAACTCAATCCCAACGCCGACGAACCATCGCTGGCGCTGCATTTTCAGGCGGGAAAGGGACTCGCCGAGCGAGGCCGTTTCGACTGGGCAACCAACGAATGGGAACGCGTGATTCACAACGCTCCGCCGCATTCGCCGGCCGGCATCGCCGCCGCGCGGCTTCTCGCCGAACTCTACCACGACCGCGGAAAAGACGATCGTGCCACCGAAACGCTGGGCGCGATCGAGAAGATCTACGCCCGGCAGTCGAACCTCTGGTCCTTGCCGGATCTGGAACGCGGCGATGCGCTGGCCCTGGGTGCTGTGCGGGCCCGCGTCGACTATTTCGACGCCTGCCACTGGAAGGCCCTCGGCGATCGGACCAAGCAGCGCGAGTGCCTGGAAAAGGCCCTGGCCACGCAGTCCTACGACATCGAGGTCCTGATCGAGTGCTATCAGATCCCCGATACTCCGGCCGACTACCACGCGAAGATTCGCAAACTGATCGAGAAGCGGCTGTGCGAATTGCGGGAGCAAGCGGCCGATCTCGGCGCGAATCCGGCCGCGGCCAGCCCCTGCAACGAGTTCGCCTGGCTGGCGGCCAATACCGAGGGCGATCTGGACGAAGCCCTGCAGTTCTCGAAGCGCTCGCTCGACCTGCTCGGCGAGCAGGGCGCTTACTGCGATACGCTGGCCCGAGTCTACTTCGCCAAGGGCGATTATGCCGAAGCCGTGCGGCGTCAAACCCGAGCCGCCGAGTTGTCGCCCCACATGCTTGCCATCCAGAATCAGCTTGCACTGTTCCGCAAGAAGGCAGCGGAAAAGGGGATCAAAATCGAGGAGATTGACAAGGCGGAGAAGCAGTCAGCCCCGAGTAAGAGGTCGATGCTCCCGAATGAAAGGCCGGCGTACCAGGACGGCGGTCCCGTCCCGTTTGGCGGTCTCTTCAGCGATTTATTCCGATAAAACCTAGCGCTTTCGGATGCCCACGCTCAAACTTCCTGGTGTTGACCTGGCCCTGGCCGAGCAAGGCGCCGGCCGTCCGGTGGTGCTGATCCACGGTTTTCCCATGGATCATTCGATATGGGCCCAGCAGGTCGAGTCGCTTGCCCCGCATTGCCGCGTCATCACTCCCGACCTCCGCGGGGCGGGCCGCAGTTCCGTCACACCCGGGAAGACAACCGTCGCGCAATGGGCCGACGACCTGGCCGCCATGCTCGACGCCCTGAAGATCGCGGAGCCGATCGTGCTTGGGGGGCTGTCGATGGGAGGCTACGTGGCGTTCCGCTTCTTTGAGGCGCATCGGTCGCGGTTGGCCGGGTTGGTGCTCTGCGACACGAAGGCCGCGGCCGACACGCCCCAGGCCGCTGCGGGACGGTTGGAAACGGCCCTGCGTCTGGAGCGCGAGGGCTGCCAGTTCCTGGCCGACGCCATGTTGCCGCGGCTCCTGGCGCTGCGACCTTCGATCGGCAGCCGGGCGTGGTCGATCGTCTGCGGCAGATTATTCTTGCCGGCGATCCGGCCGGTTACGCGGCTACGTTGCGGGGCCTGGCCGAGCGGCCGGACTTCACGCCGCTGCTGCCGCGGATCGATTGCCCCACGCTCTTGATCGTGGGGCGGCAAGACGCGATTTCCACCGTGGCCGAAATGAACGCCATGGCCAGGACGATTCCGGCCTCGCGGATCGTCGAGATTGAAGGCGCGGGGCACGTCACGCCGCTGGAAGCCCCCGCGGAAGTAAGCCGCGCGATGAGCGAGTTCTTGCTTGGAGTGCACTAGTTGTACGGTGTGCAGTCAATACTAGCCCGAAGCGCTAGCGAGGTATCGAGTTAGCCCCCTCGCTGGCGCGTCGGGCTAGTGTCAGTTTCAACCGCGCTCAGTATAATTAGCGAAATGCCCACCATTCTCGACAAGATCGTCGCCGATAAAGAGCGTGAAGTATCCGCGGCCAAACAGCGCGTGCCGGAGCAGCACCTTCGCGAGGCGTTGTCCGTCGCCCCTCCGGTTCGCGATTTCTTTGCAGCCCTCGGCGGAGAGAGCGCGCCTCCCTCTCTCCCCGGGGGCACGATCCGCCTGATCGCAGAAGTCAAGAAGGCCAGCCCTTCGAAGGGCGTAATCCGGGCCGATTTCCACCCGGTCCCGATCGCCCTCGCCTATCAGCAGCATGGGGCGGCCTGCATCAGTGTGTTGACCGACGGGCCTTATTTCCAGGGCAGTCTCGATTACCTGCGGCAGATCCGGGCGGCGGTCTCGCTGCCGGTGCTGCGGAAGGACTTTATCCTTGATCCCTACCAGGTGCTCGAGGCCCGCGTGGCCGGGGCCGACGCCGTGCTGCTGATCGCCGAATGCCTCGACGACCGCCAGCTTCGCACGCTGCATGAGGCGATCGTCTCGCTGGGAATGACGCCGCTGGTGGAACTCTACGAGCCGGGCAATCTGCCCCGCGTGCTGGCCGCCGGGGCCCGGCTGATCGGCGTCAATAACCGCGACCTGCGGACCTTCGAAGTCGACCTGGAGCACACGATCCGGCTCCGCCGGGAGATTCCGCCGGCCAAGCGCGTGGTGGGGGAGAGCGGCATCCGCCATCGGGCCGACGCCCTGCGGCTTCAGGAGGCCGGCGTCGACGCCATGCTGGTCGGCGAAACGCTCATGTCCCGCGACGACATCGGCGCCGCGGTCGATGAACTGCTGGGAAACTGTAGTGTGAACGGTTTCAAATGAGCGATTTCACACCAGCCCGAAGCGCAAGCGAGGTAACGGGTTAGCATCCTCGCTTGCGCTTCGGGCTGGTATCAGTTTCGACCGCGCGAAGTACAGCCTACTTCTTCGGCTTCGTCTGCGCCTGGTGACAGCGCTTGCAGCGTTTCACCTGATTGTTGAGCTTCGCGCCGCACTTGGGACAGCGGCGAGACTTGAGTTGCATCACAAACTTCGTGCGGGGGCGCGATTCCATGACCGTCGTTCCTGTACGTAACACTTCCAAATTAGGGAAACTCTCAAGTCTAAGCGATTTGCCTTGACGCGCCAAGGGCACGGCCGGCTATTCTGAAGATCCGATAGCATTGCTGAAGCCGGTCGGCTATACTGCTCGCGATTGAGATTGTCGCAATCCGGGTCTTCCGGTTTTAGGTACAGCGAGTAGGGTGGGACCAGCGAGCTTGCGAGCGCCGGCCCACCGATCACGCGGTTTGGTGGGCCGGCGCTCGCAAGCTCGCTGGTCCCACCCTACAATTTCACCTGTTCTGCACCTAAACCCGGAAGAGCCCACAATCTACGCGGAACCCGAAGCGTAAGCGAGGCAACGACTGGACCTCGCTTGCGCTTCGGGTTAGTGTCAGTCGCAACCGCGAGCAGTATAGGATCTCCCTGGGGCAGCCAGAGATGAACGAATTCGCCGCAGAAAATAGTCTGAGTATATCACCGGCCGAGGGGGGCTCCCTGGAGTCGGCCGATCGAGCCGTCCGGCTTCGCGATCTCACGCCCAGCCAATGGCGTTCGGGCATCGCGGCCTGGCTGGGCTGGATGTTCGACGGCCTCGACATGCACCTCTACACGGTCGTGGCCGTGCCCTTCGTCGCCGAATTGCTCCAGACCGATATCCACGACCCGCTCGTCGGCTATCGCAGTTCGCTGATCCAAGCGGCCTTTCTGCTGGGCTGGGCCGTCGGCGGCGGGTTCTTTGGCCGGCTCGGCGACCGCCTGGGGCGTGCCAGGACCCTGATGCTCACGATCCTCACCTACGCCCTGTTCACCGGCCTCTCGTCCCTCGCGCAGGCCTGGTGGCATCTGCTCATCTTTCGCTTCCTGTCGGCGCTGGGTATCGGCGGCGAATGGGCCGTAGGCGCGGCGCTGCTCAGCGAGACCTGGCCGCGACAATGGCGGCCCTGGATCGCTGCCGTGCTGCAAACCGCCGTCAACGTCGGCATCGTCCTGGCGATGGCCGCCGTCTGGGTCTTGTCCGCGTTCGGTTATCGCGTCGTTTTCCTGATCGGCATTCTGCCGGCGCTGATGGTCGTGTGGATCTTCCGGGCCGTGCCCGAGACGGAAGAATGGCACGCGGCCAAGGCGCAGGCGGGCGGCAGCGCGCCGCGGATCGCCGATCTCTTTCGCGGGCCGCTGCGGCGGACCACGATCCTCGTGATCGCCGTCTGCTCGCTCTCGCTCTCGGCGCACTGGGCCTTCATGTTCTGGTCCCTGCAGCACTTCCGCACGGTGCCCGGGATCGCCGACTTGAGCGACGGCCAGAAAACGCAATGGACCAGCCTGGCGATGATGATCTTCGTGGGCATCGGGGCGGTGGGCAATTTTGCGGCTGCGGCGATCGCCCGCCGGGTCGGTTACCGCCGCGCGATTGCGGTCGGTTGCGTGCTTTATTTCGCCCTGGTCGCTGGCGTTTACACCTGGCTCCCCGCGTGGCAGAATCTCTTGTTCTGGTTCGGGATGATCGGCATGTGCCAGGGGATTTTCGGCCTCTTTACGATGTATCTGCCGTCGCTCTTTCCCACGCTGTTGCGAACCACGGGGGCCGGCTTCTGCTACAACATCGGCCGCATTGCCGCGGCCCTGGCCACGGTTCTCTTCGGCACGCTCAACAAGCCGGGCGATTTCCAGGCGGCAATCGTCTATTCCAGTTTGCTCTTTGTGCCCGCCGCCGCGATGGCCCTGCTCCTGCCGGAACCGTAACGATAAGGGTTGTGCGGTTTTAGCCGTAGGGTGGGACCAGCGAGCTTGCGAGTGCCGGCCCACCAATCATGGGCATTGGTGGGCCGGCGCTCGCAAGCTCGCTGGTCCCACCCTACGAACCTATCCCTGAAGTTATTTGTGCACTGGACCACAAAGCCGTCACTTCGGCGGCTCGGCCAACCGACTCTTGATCTCGCGGATCTTGTCTTGGATGCCGGGAAAATCGGGTTTCAGACGCTCGACCTGCTCGAAGTCTTCCAAGGCCCGCTGCAAGGCCTCTCGATTCTGGCCGACGTGTTCCAGGGCCTGCTTCAAGTCGCCGTTCACATAGGTGAATCCCCGAAAGTAATAAAGCTGGGGGTCGGACTTGTTGACGTTCAACATCAGGCTGAGCAGCACGCGGGCCTTGTCGAAACGCTTGTTCGTGAGATGCTCGTTCGCGAGATAATGTTGTGCCAGCATGCCCTCCGCCTGGTACGTCGCCTGCGACGGCGACTTGTCGTCGATCTCGATCATCCGCCGCACGCACTTTTCGGCCTCGTCGAGGTTGCCCTGCTTGATGTAGATTTCCGTCCCGCTGATCCAGGCGGGCAGGAAGTTCGGATCGCACTGCTCGGAAATGAGGTTCTGCTCGAGGGCCTTTTCCAGATCGGTCTTGGCTTTGTTGGCGTCGTTGTTCTTCGTTTCCCGGTCGTACATCTTCATGTAGACGCGGCAGAGATTGTTGTGGTCCGAGGCCCTGTGGTTGAAAATTTTCAAGCCCTGCAAGTGACACCATTCAGCCTCTTCGAGTTTTCCCTGGCCGGCGAGCACGATGCCGAGATTGTTGTAGGCGTCGGCATAGCGCTGGTTGGACATCAAGGCGCCCTTGAAATATTTCTCGGCCTTGGCGAGGTCCTGCGAGGGGCCGGGGTGGGCGTAGTAGACGCCCAGGTTGTTGTTGCCGAAATCGTAGTCGGGCTTGATGTCGATGGAGGCCTTGAAGTTGTCGGCCGAATAGTCGAAGAGCAACTCCGCCTTGTGCCCGCGGTCGAGCTTCTTGACCGCCTCCCGGTAGCTCTCCGGCGAGTCGCTGGGCGGCAAGGGCGACTTCTGCTCGTCGTGGATCTTGGGCGGACCATCGAAATACCTGGTCACGTGGTCGAACAACGCGTCCGCGGCCTGCGGATCGAGCGTACTCATCGCCTTGGCATCCTTGTCGAAGGCGATGCCGATGTGGTTGTAGGCGAACCAGTTGTTTCTGGTCACCTGGGCGGCATGTTGGAACAGCGTGTAGCTGTTGATCCAATAACTGACTTGCTGGAACGAGATCGCGCTGAGCACCGTGAAGACCACGACGGCGGCGGCCGCCAGGGCGATCCGCGCCTTGGGCCAGCGGTCGGCCACTTCTTTCAACAGCCAGGCAACCATCAGGTACAGGCCGATCATCGGCAGGTACGTATAACGATCGGCGCGGGATTGCGTGCCCACCTGCATGATGCCGATGACGGGCATCATCGCCCCCAGGAACCAGAACCAGCCGACGGCCAGATATCCCCTTCGCCAGAACCCGAGAACGGCCAACGAGACGCCGGCGAAGATCATCGCGCCGATTGCCGCCTCGCAATAGTTGGTGGCGTTCCAACCGCCCCAGCCGCTTTTCAGCATGTGCGGATGGGGATAGAATGGGGCCAGTCCCGCCGGCCAGAACATCTGGCCGAGATAGTTGGCGATGCTCATCATGGCATTCAGCAAGCGCAGGGCCAACGGCAGCCCTTCCCGCGAATTCAGCGCCACGCCCTTGTCCTGCCCGACCACCGTCTGCAAGCAGTCGTAGACGACCATGCCGAACCAAGGAATCTTCTCGGCCAGCAGCCCAACGCCGGCGGCAAGATCCGGTCCGGACTCGGCCGGCTGCCCCGGCGGCCATAGGACATTCCGCCAGCGGTTCAAGGGCCAGGCGTCCAGAAGGAGGAAGACGCACGGCAGCGTGACCGCCATGGACTTTGCCAATAGCGCCATGCCGAACAGCACTGTCGTCAGCAAGTAGATGCCCAACGTGCCCGCCACCTCCGGCGGCGAAGATCCCCGCAAGGGCCGCCGCCGCGCATAGAAGGCATAGGCCAGCATCGAGGCCATCCAGAACAGTCCGCAGAGCACGTCCTTTCGTTCCGCGCCCCAGGCCACCGATTCGACCCTCAGGGGATGGATGCCGAACAGCGCCGCCACGACGAAGCTGGGCCAGAGCGTGCCGGTCATCAGGCGCAAGGCAAGGAACAGCAGCACCGCGTTGGCGCAATGGATGCCCATGCTGACCAGGTGATGGCCGCCGGGCCAACTGGTCTTGTAACGCTTGTTTTCCGGTTCCCAACTCCCCCCGCTGAACAACTGCCAGTCGATCATGTGCGAGATCCAGGTCAGGGGGTGCCAGTTTCCCTCGTGGGAATCGGCGAAGGCCCAGACGATGGCGTTGTCCTGCATGTCGCTGAGTTTCGCGGGCTTTCCATAGAGAAAGTGGTCTACCACCTGCGGCACGTACTGGGTAAATCCGCCGATGATCTGCGGTTTCTCGTAAATGTAAACGTTGTCGTCGCAGACCGTGAACTCATGCCGTGCCGTCTGCACGTAGAGGAGCGTAATCATCAAAACCAGCACGCAGCACAGCACAAGCGTGATCCACGGCCGACCCGTCGATGGCGGCGGGGTGTAGACGACTGGCTGCGGCCTGCCGCCATGCCGCGGCGCGGCGAACGGGTTCTCCGACCGGTTTTGTGCTTCTCTGCGCGAGCGGCGGCGGGCCTGATACTTGTTTGCCATACTTCTATTCTGGTTTTCCGGCACGAAACATGCAAGTAGCCGCTTTGGAGTGCCTGACGCCAAATTCCCACTTGCCCTTTCCTACCCTAACGGCTATTTTCAACATAGCATATTGGTCCAACCCCGGTGTCCCGATGCCCATTTGCGACAACGATCTCCGCCTTTTCGTGCAAACCAGGGCCACGCCGCATGATCCGGCGGCCGGCGATTATCCGGCGGTTGCCTTGCCCGGCGCGATCCACACGACCAGGCACTCGCCCATCTACGCCATGCACTCCTACCACCAGGGCAAGAAGCCGCACGGGGCCATACGTCAGTATATCCGCCATTTTTCCCGGCCAGGGGAAATTGTGCTCGACCCATTCTGTGGCTCGGGCGGCACGGCCTTGGCCGCCATGCTGGAAGGGCGGACGGCGATCGCCTTGGACCGCAGTCCTGCCGCCGTCTTCATCGCGCGAAACTACTGTTCGGCGGTCGATCCGGATGAAGTTCAACGTGCGGCCGAGGAGATAATGGCCGCCGCGCGACCCGAACTCGACTGGCTTTACGAAACCCGTTGCGACCGCTGCGATGGTCCGGCCCGTACGGCCTATACCGTCTTTAGCGAACGCTTCTGCTGCCCCCACTGCCAGCAGACGACACCGCTGGCCGATTGCCCTCGTGTTTCCCTCGGCTTGAAGAAAACGGCCGCCTGCCCGCATTGCCTGGCGCGAGGGCGAGTCGAAGCGATTCGCTGCCGCGGCCCGCGGCGCGGCGCGGCGCCCGTCTTGGCCGTCTATCGCTGTCTGGGCGGATGCCTCCCGGCGGAAGATCAGCGGCGGCACGACGACGCGGATGCGAAGAAGCGGCACTATTTCACCCGCTTTGATGTGGGCAAGATCGAGGAGATCGCCCGCAGCGAGATACCGCACTGGCGGCCCGACACCGCCTTTCCCCAGTCGTTCGCCCGCTGGCAAACCGATCTTCGTCCTGCCGGCATTCAGGGCGTGGCGGACCTGTATACGAAGCGGAATCTCTGGGCCCTGGCCGCCCTGGGGGCCCGGGCGGCAGCCAGTTCCTGTCCGCAAGCCGCCCTCTTCGCACTGACGGCCATCTCCCTCGCCGTGAGCCGCATGCAGCGCTATAGCCCCGCTTCCGGCTTTCCCAACATGCTGCTGGTCGGGACCTATTATATCCCGCCCGTCGGCCGCGAGATTGAGGCCGGCACCTGGTATGAGGGCAAGCTCCGCGCGTTGGTCAAGGGCTACGCGGCCATCCGCCGCGAGATGCCGCCGGCCGGCGAGGGCCTGGTCGCGATGGCCGACGCCCGCCGACTCGACCTGCCCGACGACTCGATCGACTACATCTTTACCGATCCGCCTTACGCCGATGCGGTGCAATACGGCGAGCTGAACTTCGTCTGGGAATCGTGGCTGGGCGGCACGCCCGACTGGCACGGCGACGAGATCGTGGTCAACCACGCGCGCGGCAAGGACGCCGGCGATTGGGCGCGATCTCTGGCGGCGGCGATGGGCGAGTGCCATCGCGTGCTCAAGCCGGGCCGCTGTCTGAGTCTTTGCTATCACGACACGTCGGCCAGTCGCTGGGCGATGCTCCAGGATCTGATGCACGAAGCCGGCTTCGCGATCGATTCGGCCGCCGCCGGGAGCATCGAAACGGGCCAGAAGTCGTTCAACCAGTGGATGTCGAACAAGGCAACCAAGCGCGACCTGGTGCTCAGTTTTCGCAAGCCAGGGCAGGGCCAACGCAAGCGGTCCCGTCCGGCGGTGGCGATCGAAACGGTCGCCCGGCAGATTCTCTGCGACTATTTGGCCGTGCATGGAAGCGCCACGAAGGACCGGCTCTACGACGCCCTGATCAGCCGGTTGGTCTGCCAGGGCCAGATGCGGGCTTTCGATTTTGAGGCCTTGTTGCGGAGCGTGGCCGAGGAATGCCCAGCAGGCGTAGAAGACCCCACTTTGCCCCATGTCCAAGGGCGGCGGAAGGTCGTCCCACGGCCGGGAGCGAGCCCAACGTGGAAACTGAGATAGTCGTCGATGGGTCATTTTCCTCTGATTCTTTGGCAGTTTGACCGAGAGCGTGGAACGCTAATTAACACTAATCATCACTAATTTATGTCATTAGTGATAATTAGCGGCAATTAGTGTTCCCATCTTCGCCCGCCCCGAACTTGCTCGATTTCAGCTTCTGTTTCCACTCCGATGGGTGGTTTTTGCCCGAACTTGCTCGATTCCAGCTTCTATTTCCACTCCGATGGGTGGTTTTTGCCCGAACTTGCTCGATTTCAGCTTCTACCACCACCCCGACGGGTGGTTTTTGCCCGAACTTGCTCGCAAATCAACTCGCGACTCCTCTCATCAGCGACATCAGCTTCACCTTCTATTTCCACTCCGATGGGTGTTTTTTGCCCAAACTTGCTCGATTTCAATTCTATGCAGACCGCGACAGGAGAACCCTCTTTCACATAATCAAAGAACAACGTGTTTCCACACGCATATTCGCACACTTTCGGAACGCGGATTGGAGCACCGAACTGCGACTTTGCCCAGCAGGCAGGCGTTTGGCCAAAGTGGCCCAAAAACAGTTTTCTGAAAACGTTTTCGGCCATTTTTACCACCAATGATGTACTCTCTATTCCGAACACGACGGGTATGAATTTGCAGAAACCGCGGAAAAACAGGGTCTTCCGTCCCTCTGGCAACGTTGCTCCACCAAGAGGATGGATGGCCAGAGTGGGCCAAAACAGTTGTGGTGCCAATCGGGTCCTCCTCGCGTTGGGGGACTTCGGAAATCACACATATACCGTAATTATCCATAAATATCGCACTCTGTCAATAGGCCGCCGGGAATTGTTTGCGGCCCGCTCGATCGCAGTCGCGGCGGAATCGCGGGCGATTTCCTGCCGCGACCGGCAAACGCCGCGGAAGGGGCGCGCCGCTTTTCATCCCGCCCCCGGCGGGCAATGCCGGGGGCGATGATTTTGGTGTATAAATTTTCAAAGAACAACGTCTGGATACACATATATACGGATTTGGCGGCAAGAATGGGAAAATTAAATCGGCCCCGCGGCGCGGATTGCGTCGCAAGTCCGCTCCCCGCCGTGACTTGCGAGTTCGCAAGTTTTCCGGAATGCATGCGCGGCAATTCGCGCGGGAACCCCGCCGACAGGGGCTAGGTAATACGTAGTTATCTTGTAATACGTAGTTATCTATAGTTATGCCGGATGTCCTCATCAGGGCGAGTCCAGAACATCCGCCGGACGGCCGTTCGGCCTTTGTCCCGGTTGTTGGTACCATGCGTTCGGCCGCCCCGAGCGTAAAAGACAGGAAGATGCACGACAGGAAGATGAAGCGCTGGGCAGAATTTCTGACACCACACTCCCAATCGGTCGAGTCGCCTCACCCGGGGCCACTCGCTTGCAGTCGCCGTCGCCATCGGCATGAACGGGCTGGCGAGGGCGTCGGGGGGCGAAGGACAAGGACGGCGGGTCGCTGTGGCGAGGCGGGGGCTCAGCCGTGCTCTCGATCCACTTTCAATCCTATCTACTTTCGGGGTACTTCGCTCCCGGCCTCATCGGTTATCAAGGGTCGGTGGACCAGGACAGCCCTTCCAAGCTTCTTGGCGCAATCACCTTTCTTCTCCACTTATCCGACGCCTTCACATGCCAGCTCCAGAAACGCGAGTAAAGCCGAGCTGAACGTGAGAAGCAACACGAGCGAAGCCAGCGTGAATTGTAGGCGCCGTCGATCGGGTGCGTCCACCGTTGCGCAACGCCTCAATCCAATTAACAAAGCGCACGGAAAGTACGCTTAGCGTAGCTCCCATCGCCGACGCACTTAATGCCTCAGCCGCTAAGTGCCCCGCTCTGAGCTTGCAAGCGTGAAAAAGCGCAAGGACGAGGAGCGAAAAGAAGGGGAGCCCCATAAACACCGCGCCAAAGACAGCAGCGTTTCTTTGCGACGAAAGGCCTGCGGTACTGCCAAGGACCGTACCACACGCGCCAAGGAAAATGACCAGGCCAGGAATTGCCATGAATACCCCCATGCGGCTTTCCGCCGGAGCAAAGTGCAGGATTGCACACATCAAGACGGTAGTAATGCTTGCGATTGAAAACGATGCGAAGAAGCAACCGCACGAAGAACGCGACTCCGGAAAAACCTTCACGATAGATGCTCCATTCGCTTGGAAACCCGGTTATGGGACAATCAACTCTGCGGTCATTCTCGATAAGTCACGTTCCCGCAAGGACTTTTTCCAAATAGGTTTCGTCCATTCTGGTCCCGTGGCTGCGATTGCTCTCGCCTTGGCCGCGCCCTCGGCTGCGCCAGATCTCGCCGCCAACTCAGCCAAACTGAGCCTTGTGACGCTCGGTTTCTCGGGCATAGGAACACCGCGAACTTCCTCCGGGAGAAGAGGCTTCCTCCCAACGCACGAAGAAATGCTCACGAGCCTGCACCAGGTACAAGGGATAGTCCAGTTGCCGCCCGACGGCGACGTATAGGACGGGCATGGTGACGCAAGTACCTCCGCGGCCGTCCAACAGACCGCGAATGAAGAGGGTGCGCGAATCGAGGGCGCAGTAGGGACCCTCCTGGCATGCCGGGTCGTATCGAACTCCGAGATCCCGCTGAAGGACGGTCACCAGGGCCATCATCCGGAATTTGGCAAGGGAATCATCGAACTCGGACGGAGATCGGTGAAACATCGGCAACCAGCTTTTGGTTCTGGTCGCCACGAGCCGTGCCCGCGCGTCCAACTGCCGGAGATAGCGCGGGACGTCGAGCGTCTCCGCGCCGGGAAGACCGGAGGCCAGATTCAGGTTCGTTTCGGCTATGTCGCTCATTTTCGCATCGACGTTGGCGGGAAACATATCATCGCGTTTGGGTCGTAAATCTCCAAAATGCAGTCCGCGGCCGTGCTGTAGGGGCAATTGCTTCCTTCGCTCGCTATCGGCCGGTGGTTTCGATCACCGTCGCCGCGAACCGGCTGGTTGAAGGCCAAGGGGCGAGGATACGGCTTCGCAATCGGCGCTATCAGCACACTCACTCACCAGCACCCGCTACGCGCAAAAACAGCAAGGGACCTAACCACGCAACGCCGACATCCAGAATAAGAAGACATTGGAAGGCTAGGTAACATCTTTGACGAGTACTCTGCTTACGCGCGTAAGCAGCCGCCAACGCCAACCCAATCTGGACGCAATAACCAACCGCGACGACCGGAATAAGAGCGTAGTCATTGGGACATACCAAAAGCGCGGGAAAAAACAACCAAGCTGCAGGAAGCCCGACAAGGCACGGTATCGCAAGTTCCAACCCGCCAAATGCGAAGCAACTCAGCGGAGCCAAAACCAAGGCACCAACATACCACAAAATGCACTTTACGGCGGTTTTCATCGGTGACATCGAACTGCCCTTTCTTGCGGCGTTGAGAACAGCCCCTCGCGCCGAAGCATTTTACCGCGCGGTCCAGAACGGATGCAATGGCCCACGCACACTGCACGCCTGGGAGTCGCGGATGCATTCGAGCCGCTTCCGCAAAAGCCTCATCGCCGGCTCGGTCCACAGGTGGTCGAGCCAGCACTGCCCACGCTCGCGGAGAAACGCCGCCGCCTCTTCCTGAGGCATCAGATTCCTCAAGAACATGCCCTGGCGAACTTCTTCATCGCCAATCGGCCTGGGCCAGTGCCGATAATGCTCGTCGTCGCGCGGCGTGAAGCCGAGTGTGGTGGCCTCGACATTGAATCGCTCGCCGCCGGGTTCCTCCCAACGGACGAAGAAATGTTCCCGGGCCTGCACCAGGTACAAGGGATAGTCCAGTTGCCGCCCGACGGCGACGTATAGGACGGGCATGGTGACGCACGTGCCTCCGCGGCCGTCCAGCAGACCGTGAATGAACCGGGTGCGTGGATCGAGAGCGCAGTACGGCCCCTCCTGGCAGGCTGGGTCGTGACGCACTCCCAATTCCCGCTGAAGGACGGTCACCAGGGCCATCATCCGGAATTTGGCAAGGGAATCATCGAACTCGGACGGGGATCGGTGGAACATCGGCAACCAGCTTTTGGTTCTGGTCGCCACGAGCCGCGCCCGCGTAGCGGCGAGCGGTTTCTATCGCAATCG
The DNA here is from genome assembly GCA_963824275.1 of uncultured Planctomycetia bacterium. Lineage (GTDB taxonomy): Bacteria > Planctomycetota > Planctomycetia > Pirellulales > Thermoguttaceae > JANXQG01. Next base: position 32,555 of record CAWGOT010000002.1, read on the forward strand.
CTGCTTGCGCGGTCGGCTGCGACGTTTTCTCCTTCTGGCCAGATCTGGCACTTTACCACATTTTTTGCCTCAATGGAAGCTTTATTCCTCTTATTCCCTCTGGGTGTCCCCACACCACGTCATCGCTTAAAAGAAGGTCAGTAGAAGGACGGCGAGTCCCGGCCTCACCAAACTCCAACCGAAGGCGATACATCAATCTTGCATTTCGGAAGTGCCTTCTGAAGCCGTATCATGCCCTCCTTGGAAACTGTGCGCCCAGGAAGGATTATAATCTTGAGTTGCCCCAATCCTCGCAGATGTTCTAGCCCAGCGTCCGTGACTTGAGTGCCAGCAACGTCAAGTGCCTCAAGTTGCGTCAGCCCCTTGACATTTTCTAGCCCGGCATCTGTGATATGAGTTGAACTGACGTCCAGAACCCGCATATGGCCTAGAGATGTGAGGCACCCCAACTGAGCATCGGTTACGCCGCTGAATGAAAGGTCTAAATCAAAGTTCTTGTTCAGACGTTCGAGAGAAGTAAACTGTCCCTCGGTCACTCCCTTGAACGAAAGCAGCAACTGAGGCGTCTGATCGAGCCGATTGAGTAACTCCAGTTGTGTATCGATGCTTTCCTCGTGCGAGAACAGGAGCCTAATCTGAATTACGGTCACGAAGAAATCATCCCCCAGCAGAGTTCGCAACCATCTCGGTGCCCCCGAGTCTTTCCGAGTTACCTCGCCGCCAAGCTCTTCAATCTCGGCTACGACCTGCCCCTCTCGCCTCGCCTGCCTAATCTTAACGGCGAGCCAAGAGCAGGCGATGGCGAATAGCGTGACAACGACTAGGAGGGTCCAGAGGCTAAATTGAAAGTACCAGTGCTGCGAGTTGCGCTCAGTCATTGCTATCAGAGTTCCTTGTTGGACATTGCGAAGCGACATCGCGTTTGTTCGGGTTAGAATCGACACATACCGGTAAGTTCTGTTGCGGAGCACACACCAGGGGCTTCAAGGAAATCGATCAATCACGATTCCAGGAATGGCACGTTTAATATCTGCAATTGCTTTCTCCGTCACATTCGTTTTCCAGCCCAATGCCACATGTTTCAAGTTTGGCAATTGCGCGAGCCTTCCGAAGCCCGCATCGGTCACCTTACTGTCCCAGATCCTTAGCTCCTTGAGCTTTCGCAGGAGGGTCACTCGCTCGATTCCCGCATCTGTCGCTGCCTCCGAATTGAGCCCAAGATCCACGAGATCGGGAAAGTCCTTGATGTGGTCGAGTCCTGCATCCGTGACGTTCGTTTGCCAAATGTCCAACGTCTCCAGTTTCACCAGTCCCTTGAGATGCTTCAAACCAGCATCTCCAACTGTCGTATTCGCTAGGCGCAGCTCTCGCAAGTTGTGAAGGTCGCCCAAATGATTCAGCCCCTGGTCGGTAATATTCGTCTTGCTGATATTCAGTGTTTCAAGTTGGGCAAGCGTCACAACTTGCTGGATGCCGGCGTCGCCGATGGGCGTTCCTGAAAGATCCAAGTCCCGAAGCGTCACAATGCCTCTCAAGTGTTCCAATCCAGGACCGGTCACCTTAGTTTCGTTAAGGTTTAACTTCCGAAGCTGCGCTAGCCCTCTCAAGTGCTTGAGTCCCGCGCCTCCTATATCATTAAGACCTAGCGTCAACTCACGGAGCTGCGTCAATCCGCCAAGATTTTCAAGCCCCGGATCGGTAACACTCGTGCTATCAAGCCAAAGCACCTCAAGATTCCGAAGGGGTCGTAGGTGCGCTACGCCGGCGTCTGTCAGATGAGCATCCTCAAAGCTTAGCCGGAGTACCTTGAGCTGAACCAGCGGCTCTAACGTCTTCGCGGTTGCATCAGTCACGCGCGAGCCTGATAGATCAAGTTCCCGCAGGTACGGCATGCCTCGCAGAGGACGTAGGTCGGCGTCCGCCAGGTCGCGGTTGGACAGAATCACTTTGACGGCCTGTTGATCAGAGCCAGGGACCCAACGCTTCCCGGCGGCGTCACAAACGACGCCGTTCAGCTTTCTGACGGTGGAGAAAGCGAGCTGCTCCGGCGTGGGGTCGCATCCACTTGCACCTACCACGTATAACGAAGCAATCAAGAACGAGAAGAGAAATTTGCGTCTCATAGCGTGCCTTTCACGCGGCCACTTGCGCACCGTATCATTACCACAATGACGGCCATGTCTTCGGATCCACTCCATCCGCCGGGCTATTGCCCACGTACCGATACTCATTCGTATCTCCCGCCCTGAACCCGATCGGGTCCGGAATGATCCACCTGCCCGTGCTTGAATCGAACGAGCGGCTGTGGTTGACCCTATCGACCGGCCCAGCGTGACTGTGCTGGCCCGCAAAATGCCGATGGCGCTGTCGGAAACTTGGTCGCTCGCGTAGGCCCATTTCAGAAGTCAGCATGTTATTCTCCTTTATCAAGATTGGCAGACCACAAATTCACTCGTGGATGCGGCGGCCAAGCCCCTCGCCTGATAGTTGGTTACAATCCTCCGCAACTGCTCAATCGCGAGCGGTCGGGCCTGCGGCTCCCAGGGCTGCTCGCTGGGCGGCAACTCGATTTCGGCGGCGGGCGTGGCGAACAGCCCCTCGCGCCGAAGTATTTTACCGCGCGGTCCAGAACGGATGCAATGGCCCACGCACACTGCACGCCTGGGAGTCGCGGATGCATTCGGCCTGCCTCCGCGAAAGCCTCAATGGCCGGCTCGGTCCACAGGTGGTCGAGCCAGCACTGCCCACGCTCGCGGAGAAACGCCGCCTCCTCCTCCCGAGGCGTAAGATTTCTCAGAACACGCCGTGGCGAACGTCTTCATCGCGTATCGGCCTGGGCCAGTGCCGATAATGCTCGTCGTCGCGCGGCGTAAAGCCCAGCGTGGTGGCCTCGATATTGAATCGCTCGCCGCCGGGCTCTTCCCAACGGACGAAGAAATGCTCACGAGCCTGCACCAGGTACAAGGGATAGTCCAGTTGCCGCCCGACGGCGACGTATAGGACGGGCATGGTGACGCAAGTACCTCCGCGGCCGTCCAACAGACCGTGAATGAAGAGCGTGTGGGGATCGAGGGCGCAGTAGCGCCGTCTTGGCAGGCAGGGTCGTAGCGCACGCCCAAGTCCCGCTGAAGCACAGTCACCAGGGCCATCATCCGGAATTTGGCAAGGGAATCATCGAACTCGGACGGGGATCGGTGGAACATCGGCAACCAGCTTTCGGTCGTGGTCGCCACGAGCCGTGCCCACGCGTCCAACTGCCGGAGATAGCGCGGGACGTTCGAGCGTCTCCGCGCCGGGAAGACCGGACGCCAGATACAAGTTTGTTTCGGCTATGTCGCTCATTTTCGCGTCTTCGTTGGCAATAAGGTCAGTTCGCTCGCTATCGCCCTGTCAGTTCAGTCGCCGTCGCCTACGGAATCGGCCGCGTCGTCGCCTTGTTTTCGCCAGAGTACCCATGTTCTGTGGCTGCCACGTTTGTTTTCCCCCCACGTCGGTTATCAAACGTCGCGGGACCAGGACACAGAATGTCAAATTCACTTATACCACTTGTCGAAGTTCTCGTCGCACTCCCTTTGAGCGCTTGCTGGTTCCAGGTTCCAGGGCCGCGGCCCGTCGGGCAGTTTGTCACGCGTCACCGGCGTGATCGTGCCGTCGGCGTCAAGCGATCCAACGAGCCAATCGCCGCCGAGATCACCACAGGCGACGTATACCTTTCCTTGCAGCTTCCATATCGCTCTCGGTTGCAAATCGAAATTAGACTGAACTCTGAACTTAGTCGTCCGCCCATCGGGAAAATGGATCCACGTCGTATACTCGGACCCCCCGGCCGGATCAGACAATCGTGTGGCGTGAAAAGAAGACCGCGGCGATAAGTCCAGTTGATCGTGACAGTCACGTTCTGCCCATCGACGATTATTTGCTCACTCCAAGTGGTGCTCCTGTAAAGCAGCCGCGCAGCGCCCAGCAGACCGACGCTTGTCAACGCAATCCAAATAAGGACCGCGGTAAGTTTTGTCCTGCCGGTTCGCTTTCGATCGCTCATTGTTCGACCTCATCGAGCCCGTATTCCCCAGCCGGCGCTGCTCAGTGGTCGCGCTCCCATGCGTGCCGTGGCATAGCTGTCCTCTTATCCGGTACTAACGGCGGCCTGACCCCATGGCTCCCTTTGCTGACGGGTGCTGGACTGGGTTATCAGATCGAAGCGGATATGTTTCCACGAATTTCACGAATTCGGCTCCGTACCTATTTGATAGGTCATTATAGAGTTGCCTTTTCGCTTCCCTATTCATATTGCCAGAAGCGTAAACGAGGATGTCATATAGCTTTTTTCGATTCGCGTCAGAGAGGTCCTCCCAAAACACGTCATACAAAAACAGTACGGGAAGCGTGGCGGCCGGTTGAGAGCTGTCACCATAACCTCCGGAACACAGCGAGGATCGAAAGCTGCTGACATACACCCAGTTGTGAGTTAACCGTCCGGGGTACCTTGTTTCGATGAATTCGTCCAAACGGGTTTTTGAACATGAAGTAGTTGTGAAGGCACCAAACCATGTGACAACAGTTTTTGTGGATCCGGTGTGCTCACATACCCAGTAGGTCTCTGAGTATAAATCGCAAAAGCAGTAGTAGGCAAGCACTAGCAACACACATAGAGCAATCGTGTAGGCTGACCACCTGGTTCTTCGTCGCTTTAGATTGAGGATGCACATAGAGTACCCATATACTTTTCTATGTAGTTACTCCGTCCAAAGGTGTCCGTACCCGCGACGATGATCGGGGGTTGCCGGGGGGCTGGCGGGGGGGAGTGCCGGGACATTTCTGGGCCTTCGTGAATCCAGCAACAATTGACCGTAACCACCAGGAAGGTCGGTTCCCCCTGTATACTGATTGAACTGCCAGGAACTGCGCTGTGCATAGAGGGTTTCCAGATTATGGGCGTTGTGAAAGATCCCCGAATCGTTCTTGTCGATCGTGCCGGCAAATACATGAGTAAGTTCGTGAAAGAGCGTTGCATCCTCATCGCCATTCAGCGGCAGGCTGTTATCAACCACAATCCAGTTAGTAAGCGACAACTTTGTACTTGCCTGCCCCATGTCCTCCTTTTCGGGCGGCAATGTGTAGTAGTAGATGTAAAGTGTCGAGTCGTTTGTCGGGAGCATAATAATCTTACCCAGGGTGCTCGATAGAAACTCAAGCTCAGGCAAAACCTTCCTTTGTACGGCAGGCGTTTCGCTCGCCTTCACCCTGGCAATCTCCTTTTGAACTGCCTTGTCCAGCGCCATGCAACGACTAAGGACCCTGGTGAACGCCTGGTATATTTCAACTCGATCTTGTCCGGTCCATGTAAAGCCGTCGTAGTTTACGAATTTTATAGTGAGGGTTCCCAGGTGATAGGTACCACCGTCGGAACTGGGCGTCGGTGGCGTTGGATGGAGTGCTCTCCACTGCCCGCTGTAGATCATCCAATCTTCCAACCCCCTCGGGTCCACCGCATCAGTCGGGCTATTGCCGACGTACCGATACTCGTTGGTGTCCCCCGCCACAAAGCCCGTCGGGTCCGGGATGATCCACCTGCCCGTGCTCGAATCAAACCAGCGGCTATTGTTGATCCTGTCGATTGACGGGGTATGGCCGAGGCCGACACCTCTTGCCGAGTCCGGATAAACATGTCGGCGGCTAGCCCGCTTCGGTGGGTCCTTTTCAAGAGTCTGCATGTTCAACTCCTGCCCGCGTAGCGGCGTGCTGCCTCCCAAATTATTTGACCGAAATTGTCCCAGAATGATTGACCGGAAGTTGAGGTAAAGAATAGAAGAGCGGCAAGGTGGATGGGTGAGGCGGAAGAGGGGAAGGGAAGAGAAAGAGCCTGCGGGCGGCAGAGTGCCGTCCGCAGGGTCAAGGTGATGAGCCGTGGTTCAGTGCGAAGCAGGGCATCGGGGGCCGGGTGGCAAGAGCGGTTCCAGATAGTGGACCGCGGTTACGAAGTCGCATTGCTGCACGGCCATCGTGAAGTCGATGGGGTTGAAGTTGACTTCGCAACGGAAGCAGCGGCCGAGATTCGTAGGCGGGTTGACCGCCGAGTTGCACTCGTTGCAACGAGGACACAAGAATACCAGTTGTCCGTCGCGGAGTTTGTGCGGCCACTCCAGTCGCTTCAGGAGAGAGGCCCAGGCAATGTCATTGCGTAAGCGACGCAAGAGTTCGTCGGGGAAGTAACGTGGCATGCTGTCCTCCTGGTTTTAGGGCAACTGAAATTCGCCGACTACTTGCTGAAACAACTCGTCGTCAATCCGCCGGACCTTGCGGGCGGCGGCCTGCAGCAGGCACGCCGTGGCCAGGTTGTTAATGTGGCGGGGCACACCGTTGGCGAAGTCGTGGATGGCCGCCTTTACCGAGTCGTCGAAGAGTTTCTGGTCGCCGCCGGCCTGGGCGATCTGGAAGTCGATGTAACGGCAAGTCTGCTCGCGGGTCAGTGGTCGCAACTGGTAGCGAACCGAGATCCGATTGAGCAGGTCGGCATGCTGCGCCCGCCGCAGGACGGCGCGGAGCGGTTCCTGACCGACGAGCAGAAGCTTCAGTGGCGGCCGCACGTCCAGCGCGGAACTGATCAGCAGCCGCAGGTCGGTGAGGGCATCGCCGTCCAGCAGGTGGGCCTCGTCGAAGACCAACAACAAGGCGCCCTCGGCCCGCGAGGCCCGTTCCAGGATCTGCTCGTAAATGCGTTCTTTGCCGCGGCGCGGCGTCTCCCCTAGTTGCGTGACGACAAGCTTCAGCAGGCCCGTCGCGGAGAGGTGGGAGAGGTGGCAGTAGAGGGCCTGGCAGTGTTGCGGCAGCAGGCCGTGCAGGAAGCGTTTCAAGAGCGCGGATTTACCGACTCCGCTGGGACCGGTGATTAGCCCCAACTGGCCGGACTGGACCAGGTATTCTAGCCGCGCCAGACCTTCGTCCATGCGTTGGTCCTGCCACAGGGCAGAGACCGTAGCGTGTTCTGCGAAGGGTTGGCTTTTCAGTTGCAAGTGTTCGAGATACATCAGTCGTTCCTTTCGGGAAACAGGGATTGGAGTTGAAACAAGACTTCGGGAAGGGTCGCCGCCGGGGCCTGCTCGAAGGCCTGCCGAAGCAGGCTCTCGGTGACGCGATCGTGGCGGGAGTGGAAGGCGGCCAGGAGATCCATTTCCTGGACGGTCAACCCGGATACGCCGCCCTGACGAGCCAATAAGCGGGCGAAGACGCGGGCGAAACTCGACAAGGACCATACGTTTTTCTGCCGTGCCGAGTGGTAGTCGATGCCCAGGTCGCGTCGCTGCTCCTGCATGGCGGCGTGTTCGGCACGCAGGGCATCGAGATAGTGGGGCACGATGGGTGCGGCAGGTGGCGAAGGCGACGGTTGCGGATGGCTGCCCTTTTCGCGTTGATAACGCCGACCGCGACCCACGTACGCGCCCGCGGGAGTGTAAAGCTGGACTTCGGCAAGCGGGGAGAAAGGATCGTACTGGACGACCAGCCTATCGCCCCGCAGCGCCGGATCGACAGCGAAGAACAGGCTCTCCACACGCACGTCCGAGAAGTCCTTGTCGACGAGGCGCGGCACCCGCTGATGGAAGAAGCCCAGTACCGCCCCCAGATCGACCTGCCGCAGCAGCCGGGGCTCCTGCTGATAGCGCGCGTGAGGAGTTTCCCCGGTCTCGCTGTTCGCATCTTGGTGATAGGCCACCGCGAGCCAGGCCGCCAAGACGCGGTTCAAGTCGTCGAGCGTAAGGATCTGTCCGGCGCGGACTTCCGCTTCCAATTGCATCTGGCAGGTCTGGAAGAAACGTTCGATCAGGCCGCCGGCCGGAGGATCGCGCGGCGGCCGGTGCAAGAGCTGGATGTTGAGCTGGGTGCAGGCCAGTTGCAGGGCCTTGGCATGGTAGATTTTGGCGTTGTCCACGTACAGTTCGCGGCTGGCGCCGTGATTTCCCCAGGCCCGCAGCAGCGAATCCAGGAGGATGTCCAGGTTCTCGCGGACGTAGTAGCGGGCCTCGACGATGTAACGGCTGTGGCAGTCGATCCAGGCGGAAAGATGGGTCTTCACGGAGCGGCCCTGGTGCATCACCGGCGGGCCGTGCTCGAAGTCGCCGACCCACAGGGCACCGGGCTGGTCCCGGGTCCAGCGGCAACGCACGATTTCCTTCGCCACGCCCAGCTTCCGCCGCGTGGCCCCTTGCTGCCGCAAGTGCCGGTACAGGGTGGAACGCGGAAGCTGACGTTCCGAACTCCCGCTTCAAGATGCGATTGATCGCTTTGTGGGAGCGGAAGGGCTGCTCCTTTTTCAGGGCCACGGCGCGGTCCAGCAAGTCGCTGTGCTTCTTTCGCGGCTGGCCCCGATCGGAGCGGCGGCGGCGATACAGGCCCGGCACGCCTTCGTCTTTCAGCCGCCGCCACTGGCGACGCAGGGTGCGTGCCGAAAGGCGTTTCCGCCGTCCGTTGGGCAGCAGGCGTTCCTCTTGGCTCAGTTGCTGGAAATACCGCTCGCGCCGCCGCTGGGGAATTTCTCCCAGCAGCACGGGGCTCAGCAGCGAGCACCAGAAGACAGCCCAGTCTTCATTGTTACAAGGCATAAAGTTTGACTCCAAACAAGGTGGGGATGGATGAAAAACCACTGTCGGAGTCCATGCTACCTCACGTGAACCCGGATCTTGTCGCGAAACGGGGGAAGAACTTCTCGGAAAATACCTCTTCCCACTCGGCGATCAGATGGAGCACTTGCCGCGCAACGCAGCAATTGCTCACGCTGCGGACTGCGGAACTTTTGCGGCGCCACGGCCCCGGCAAAGCGATGACAGGTGGAGGCGGGGCAACGCTCCTGGATCAATTGCCGACCCGCAGCCAACGCGGCGGATTGCACCCCCAACCAAGTCAGCACGCACCAGATCGTGCTGTGATGCAGGGCCCGCTCTTCCATGGCGGACGACCCCGGCGGCGGCTGATAGCCGGTCGCTCGCTTTCCCGGGCTGGCCGTCTCACGGTAGGATTGCCCGTCGTTCTCCAGATAGCTGCCGGCAAGGTGCAGGAGGGTCGGGCCCGCATAGCGCTTATAGGGGAGTACGAAAGCTGGGGTAATCGGTAAAGATGTACTGGCACTTCCGGCATTGCCAGCGGGCCAGCCAGATGGTCACGCACAGGACCGTGTGTTCCACAAGCAGCCGCAGACCACGGCGGCGCAGCTCGTGGGCGCGAAACGGCCGCGCTCTCCGCAACGGCTGCACAACTGTCGGAAACAGACACGATCGGCACTCTGCCGGCGCACGGCTTGGTTGTGCTCTTCGACTTCAATTACAGTTGTCGGGCGGGGCAGTTCGATACTGATGGCGAGATCTTTCTCAACAGGAGGAGTGAGGGTTGTCGTAAACGGGCCTCACTCCTCCATTTTCATGCGCCCACCGACCACCGAAACGTAGAAAACAGGGGCGGGGTTTAGATGAATTTAACCGGGCGGGGTCCGGGGCGGGATAAGGGCGGGGTTCAATCCGGACGAATAACTCGAGACTTCAGCCGGTTATTCCGGTCAGGCAAACTTGTGCGCCGCACGGCGAGCGGTTTGTATCGCAATCGCTGCTTGCGCGGTCGGCTGCGACGTTTTCTCGTTCTGGCCAGATTTCCCATTGTATCCAAATTGTGTGGGCGGCACCGCCCGGAGCTCAATGGCTGGCCTGCGTGTGCCCCTGTCAACGCCTCACCCGCGATGTTACCACCGCCGGCGCATGACTCGGGGTTAGAATGGTTCGCTAGTCCTTTTCTATGCGGCTCTTTCATCCGCTACTCCTTGCCGGCTTTTACCGGCGCTTTCTCTGACCCCGAGCCACCCGCGATCCACCCGTGCTTGCCTTGGCATTCTCGGACTTTACCACACCAGCACCTTCCTTGTCGAGGCTAACTAGCTCCGTCCCCGTTCCGACCCCCACCCTTATCCAGCTTTTTTCCGGTCTCTGGTTTCCATAGCGGTCGTAAATCACTCATATCGCCTGTACTGAATCCTCCGGTGCTCCCCACGCAGTCCGCTGTCCACGATAAAGAGCCCAAAGCAGCAGTCGCCGCCCCATAAGAGCGTCCAACCATTTCCGCAGTGTTCAAACCGAGCGCGCAATTTCGTCTGCGATTGGATTGAGTCAATAAAGTCAGCGACTGAAATCCGTTCGGACGGCAACACTATGACCATGTCCTTATCATCCACCGCGAAGGCTAATTCAACTTTGACGGGCAAGCGTTGGCGGTTTTCTGGTGACGAGACGTAAGCATCGAGCTGCTCAAGGCTCATTTGCCGCCTGTCGAAAGTGATGATGCGTCGAAGTACGTCCTGAGTCGTTTTCACTGGTGCGATCCAGGCCCCACACAAAACTAGCGCGAGCCCGAGAAACTGAACGGCGACAGACAATCGCATGCGCAAGCGCGCGTAGCAGAACCATGCTAGTAGCAGCCAAGCGGTGAGGGCGATCAAATTGATGGGAACGACCGTCACTGCGACCAAGCAACCCACCAGGATGGAGGAGCCACAACTAGCTAGCACGGGGAATGGATATCGCATTTCACGCACGCAAAAAGTTATCTGAAATCAGAACAGTTGCATGTCTTTTCTCGGCTCGAACCTATAAGGAAACCGTGGCGCTCGGGCGGGGTGGCCGGGCGCGGCCCGACCCTCTTAAGGATCTTCGCCCAAAGCGAATAACCATCCGCGAAAACAGCGGTCCGAAGGAAGTACACATACGCGGTAAGCGCGGGCGTACCCCCGTTCACAGTGGGTGTGCAGTCAGCGCACGGCACGATGTTCATCAGCCCATTCCACTCGTGCCCCATTCCGTATTGTGTAAGGTCGTGGAGCGGTTCATGGATAAGGTCTACAATGCCAGAATCCTCGGCGCCCACGAACAAATCCTCGTTGATCTCAATGACCGGAATGCCAATTGCACGCAAGTTGATACTGCTGAAGGACGTGAGGGATACACTGGGAAGTGTCTTGATAGAGTAGTTCATTGCGTCCCTAAGCGCAGGCGAATTAGAGGGAAACCACTGTTTTCGGTAACGTGGACCGATCTGGCTCCACGCCGTTGGGTCGGCGGCACCTCCGCTTATGGCGATTGTGGTTATTGGGTGGGCACCACGCCCGCTCCCCGCAATTTTAGTTATTGGGTTGGCACCACGCCCGCTCCCGACGATTGGAGGTATTTCGTTACTAGGCACCGCGTTTTCAAAATGCACTGCTGACCTGATCCCAGGATACCGAGCCTCTAGGTCGTCCCAGCCGGGCGCACCCCTACTTATATCGTTCCCGACGTAGAGCATTTCCTTCATGACGGAGTGGTAGTAGTTGAGAAGCACTTGGTCCTGGGCATCTTTAGCAGCTACGTCTGCGCGATACCGCGCAACTTCGTCGTCCGCCAACCCCGTCGGGTCCACCGCATTCGCCGGGCTATTCCCGACGTACCGATATTCGTTCGTGTCCCCCGCCGCGAACCCCGTCGGGTCCGGGATGATCCATCGCCCCGTACTTGAATCATACCACCGGTTGAGGTTGTTTTGCAAGCCACTTGCCTTGTCCAGCGGTCGCCCCGTGAAACCGAAGAGGCAATCTACGGTGGCGGCATTGCCCGTTGCCGGATTCGTCTGGCTTAGCAGCACTCCGAACGAATTATACTCCAAGTGGTTGACTACCGAAGTCGTCCCGGTCGCCGGGTCGCATATCGCCAGATCTCGGACCGTGCCCACGTTGTCGGTCAAGGGCAGCACGACCGTGCCGGGCTGGCTCACGCTGGTCACTTGCTCGTCGGACAACAACTCGTCCGTCGCCGGTCCCCACAGAATATCTTGATCGCTCTCAGAGCCAGCGCAACCGGGCCACCGGGTCCAACGAGCCATTGCTGTCGGTGGCGGACAGAAATTGGACCATTCTGGCGGCCAGTTTTCATCCACCTTTTGGGTCACCAACCAAACCATAACAGAGAAGAGGCCCAGGTACTTACGTTCGTTTTCGCCTGGCAAAACCTCTCAACTCTGGCCGCCATACTGGTACAATCGCTCGCCGCCGCCAACAGCCATTGCCTAACCGTGGCCGCCGGCGTCCCTGCTTTCAAGAACTTTAGCAACTCGGTGGCCGCTGCCAGCGCCTTGGCCCATTCAGCCTTGTGCTTCGATCCGTCATCTCCCTCATCGTGCTTCGCGGGCATTTGCGAGTTGTAATCCTGAAACCTAGTTATCGCTCCAGTCGTCGAATCGCGCTCCACGTGTAAAGCTCACGCTGCCGGGGGCGAAGGCGGGCGAAACGCGGACTACGTATCCCGATCGTCGCCGGCGCGGTCGGCTGCGTCCTCGTCTTGATGTTCTCAGAGAATCCATAACTGCCGGAAACCGTATTTAATTCTTATGGGTGACGCCCATTAAAGACACGCGACCCCTTTGATTTCCCTAAAAGCATCGCCGATCCAAGAACACTCGCACGTGTGGCAGTTTCGCCGTTAGCGAGTCGACGCCCGTCTTGGTCACTTTAGTGTTCGCTGCCATCACGAATCGGAGATTTGTCATTCCAGCAAGTTGCATGAGCCCCTCATCGGTCAGGTCCGTATCGCTCAAGTCGATCAACTCGACATCAGATAGACCTTCCATACAAGGTCGGGCGCGGTTAAGGACCTCTTGTATTGTCTCACCGCCGTTACATGGTTGCGTTCCGTTGAAGGCTATTGCGTAAATCCCCTTCGAAAAGAAATCCTCGCCCAGCCATCCCAATAAGATTCGGGGCACGCCCCAGCGCTGCGGCTCCTCAGGAAACGACCACGGCTCGTCTTTTGAACTTGGGGGGATAAACAAGACACGGTACACGGCAACACCGTGTCCGTGTGATTGCGTCGCAAGTTCCGTTCGCAGTCTGAACTGGTTTGCGGCGTTCTGCCGCGAGTCCGAAAGCCATACGACACCCACGGTAACCGCCGCTACGGTCGCAACCAACAAAGCGCAACAGATCGCACCCACTCTCAACTTACTGTTTTCAATGCGAGCTTGGCCGATCTTATCGTTAAAAAGATCGCGTTCACACAGCTAAACATAATCCGTTCCACGCTTGGCCCAAAGACGCTATTCAAACAGTGGCATATTTCCCACATTATACGGATACGGAATCGTTCCGCCGCTCGTGCGGGTCACCGTAATACGAACCGTGTTACTATCCGGCATGCTAACCTCGAAGGTCAGACGCGAGCTAATCTCCGTGTAGCCAAAAGAGCCAAGCGACACAGAATCGTTGACTGTCTTGGTGAACACGTCTTTCAGAAACTGTTTCGCCGTGATGGTGCTGCCGCTAAGAAACACAAAGTCAATCGTCCATGTGTTGCTGGACTTGGTCGTCACCAGCCTATCCACGCTCGCATTGATTGCAGCCTTGACATAGGCGCGCATAACCAACTGATACTTCCGAAACTGAGTCTTCTGAAAATCGGTGTCGCTCGTCGTTGAAACTGGTGGCCATTCTGATTTTGTAACCGTATCCGGGCGAGGAAAACCCTTTGGTTGTGGGAGGCCGTGATCGGTGGCGTCCTGTTCCGCCGCGTATACACCCCAACCCGCCCATCCAGTTCCCGGTGGCGTCGGCCTGTACATGTCAGGCGGCAGCTTTGGAATGCGGGGTATTACCGGAGCCCCGGGGCCAAGATGTTCCTCACTCAAAATCCGCTGACTGATGTCCTGCATTTCCTTCTTCCAGCCGCACCCGATGCCGCCGACCATGATTAGCGGTGAAGCTATCCTAGTTCCATCATTTCTTAACTTATTAAGCGCCTCGTGCACGTCATCTCCGTGTCCCACGTAAACGGTGGTTGTCCACTCCTTATAGAGCCCCCTCGGATCCACTCCATCCGCCGGGCTATTGCCCACGTACCGATACTCATTCGTATCTCCCGCCCTGAACCCGATCGGGTCCGGAATGATCCACCTGCCCGTGCTTGAATCGAACCAGCGGCTGTGGTTGACCCTATCGACCGGCCCAGCGTGACTGCGCTGGCCCGCTAAATGCCGATGGCGCTGTCGGAAAGTTGGTCGCTCGCGTAGGCCCATTTCAGAAGTCAGCATCTTATGCTCCTTTATCAAGATTGACAGACCATAAATACACTCGAGGAAGCGGAGGGCAAGCCCCTCGCCTGATAGTTGGTTACAATCCTCCGCAACTGCTCCAGCGCAAGCGGCCGGACCTGCGGCTCCCAGGGCTGCTCGCTGGGCGGCAACTGGATTTCGGCGGCGGGCGTGGCGAACAGCCCCTCGCGCCCGAAGTATTTTACCGCGCGGTCCAGAACGGATGCAATGGCCCACGCACACTGCACGCCTGGGAGTCGCGGGTGCATTCGAGCCGCTTCCGCAAACGCCCTCATCGCCGGCTCGGTCCACAGGTGGTCGAGCCAGCACTGCCCACGCTCGCGGAGAAACGCCGCCGCCTCTTCCTGAGGCATCAGATTCCTCAAGAACATGCCCTGGCGAACTTCTTCATCGCCAATCGGCCTGGGCCAGTGCCGATAATGCTCGTCGTCGCGCGGCGTGAAGCCGAGTGTGGTGGCCTCGATATTGAATCGCTCGCCGCCGGGTTCCTCCCAACGGACGAAGAAATGCTCCCGGGCCTGCACCAGGTACAAGGGATACGCCAGTCGACGCCCGATGGCCACATACAGGACAGGGCAATTGCACCATAAATCACGTTCCGACAAGGATTTGTGCGAGATAGGTTTCGTCCCAGGCAGCGGTGAGGCGTTTGTTCTTGATCCCGACTTTGCTCGTCGTTTCGTTCTTCAGCATTGCCAGTGCCGTGCGGCGGAGGATGCTGAAGTTGGCGTCGGCATGTCCCTTGCGGATGCGACACAGGTCTTCCTGGAAGGTTACGTCGAGTTGCCAGTGCAGCCGGTTCTCGATCCCCCAGTGGCCCCGAACCGCGCCTGCAAAGCGACGCGCGGAGAGGTACTGGCTGAGGATGTAGTAGCGGACGTCAGTGCATTCCTTGCCATCGCGCTGGGTGATGCTGATGACCATCCCGATGGCCTTCAAGCCAGGCCAACGCGCCGCATCGGCCAAGTCGGCTGGGAGCCGACAGAGATAATAAGAGCGTGTCTCCTCCCGACCGTGCCCCTTGCCCTCGGTCTGATAGGAACGGTAGGTCGTTCCGGCGAAGTCGTTCTCCAGGCGGTTGATGAAGTAGTCCTGGATGGCCTGGTACAGCGTAGGCTGGTTTTCCTTCACATGGAGGACGTAATTGCCCTTGCCGTCGAGGATCTTTTGGGCGATCTTCGTCTGGCAGCCCATCGCGTCGATGGTCACCAGGGCCCCGGAAATGTCGATGATTTCCAGCAATTTCGGGATCGCTGTGATCTCGTTGCTCTTGGCGTCGGTGACGACTTGACCAAGGCTAATGGAGTTCGCTGTGGCCCAGGCACTGACCATGTGAATCGCCGCCTTACCGCTGGCGGTGTCGTAACTGCGGCGGAGCGTCTTGCCGTCGATGGCGATCACTTGCCCGCCGCTAATCTCGTGCAACGCGGTGACCCAACTGAGCAGACACTTCTCGAACTCCGCCGGATTGATGGTGGCGAAGATCGCGTTGAAACGATCATGGGAAGGGACGCCCTCCTTCAGATCCAGAAATCGCGAAAACCACGCGCGTCGCGCCTTGCCGAACTCCGCAATGGCCACGAAGTCGTCGGCCCCGCAGATGACCGCACAGATGGCGATTGTCACGATGTTGATCAATGGGTAGACGGGCGGCCGTCGTCGAGGATCAGTGAGAGTTGCGAAGTGGTGTTGAATCTTGGCGGACTTCTTGGCCATGACCTGGTGGACTCCTGGGCCTGCGCGACATCCACGCTCTTGCCGCTCCTCGGCAAGCAACGGAAATCGCAATCCCCTAGTCATAGCAGATTACCTAGATTCGCGCAATCGCCCTGCATACAGGACCGGCATGGTGACGCAGGTGCCCCCGCGGTCGTCCAACAGACCGTGAATGAAGAGGGTGCGCGAATCGAGGGCGCAGTAGGCGCCGTCTTGGCAGGCAGGGTCGTAGCGCACGCCCAATTCCCGCTGAAGGACGGTCACCAGGGCCATCATCCGGAATTTGGCAAGGGAATCAAGGGAATCATCGAACTCGGACGGAGATCGGTGAAACATCGGCAACCAGCTTTTGGTTCTGGTCGCCACGAGCCGTGCCCACGCGTCCAACTGCCGGAGATAGCGCGGGACGTCGAGCGTCTCCGCGCCGGGAAGACCGGACGCCAGATACAAGTTTGTTTCGGCTATTTCGGTCATCGTGTCATCCTTCGCTCGCAATCGCACGTCCATGACCTCAATCCCACCCACTTCCGGGGAGTTGTCCTCCCCGCCTGATCGGTTGTAAAGGTCCGGTGGACCAGACACCTCAGTCACCCTCAGTCACCAAGGCCTCCGACGAGCAACCAAAACAAGATTGGGCCGAAACACCCAATGCCAACATCTAAAACAAGCAAGCCAACGTAAATCAGGTAGCACGTATGACGCGCGCCTCCCCCACGCGAGAATGGCGCCTCCCGCCAAGCCTATCTGGACGCAATACCCTATCACGAAAATGGCCGTCCAGAGCGCAATTTCGATTACGGGGTTGGCGTCGGGCCCTAACTCCTCCACGGGGGCCGGGATAGGCTGGGGACCTACCAAGATCTTGACCAAGATCGCAGGATAAAGCAACCAGAGCGCAGGAAGACCAACTAAGCACCCGATGACTTTTTCCCATGCGCCAGTTACTAGAAAAAACAACGGAGACAATACCAAGCCAGCAAGATACCACAAAATGCACTTTACGGTGGTTTTCATCGGTGACATCGAACTGCCTCTGCCTCCACTATGCCTGTTACATCGACGAGCTGTTTGGTCCGGGTGGTCCATCGATCGTCCGTCTCCCGATCTCCCGCCGGGTCCACCGCATCCGTCGGGCTATTGCCGACGTACCGGTACTCATTCGTATCCCCCGCCGTGAACCCGGTCGGGTCCGGGATGATCCACCGGCCCGTGCTTGAATCAAACCAGCGGCTTTGGTTGATCCTGTTGATTGACGGCCTGTGGCGGAGCCCTCTTGCCGAGCCCGGATAACGATGTCCGCGGCTAGCCCGCTTCGGTGGGTCCTTTTCAAGAGTCTGCATGTTCAACTCCTGCCCGCGTAGCGGCGAGCGGTTTGTATCGCAATCGCTGCTTGCGCGGTCGGCTGCGACGTTTTCTCGTTCTGGCCAGATTTCCCATTGTATCCAAATTGTGTGGGCGGCACCTTTTTCGTGTCGCTACCGTCCCGAAGAACATGCCGCTTAGCGCTCAATCGAGCAATGGGGCAACGCCAGCTTGAGTTTAGTCACCCCCGCTTCTGTGACTCTCGTTTCCCGAACTGTCAAGGATTCAAGCGTCGACAATCCGCCTAGCTTCTCTAATCCGGCGTCTGTAACATTGGTGTATCCCAAACCCAGCTTTTTGAGGTTTCGGAAATCGGCAAGTTCCTCCATACCGGAATCCGTGATGTCAGTAGCCCCGAGGAGCAGGTGTTCCAGCTCGGAGGGCCCCTTTAGGTGCCGTAACGCGCCGCCCGTCACGTGAGTACCTTGGAGGTCCAAGTAGGTTAGACGGCGCATGCCGTCGAGCGCTACCAGCCCGTCATCCGTAATGTGGGTCCCACTCAGACTTAGCGACCGCATCGCTTTCAATCCGGCAATTTGCTTCAATCCGGAATCCGTCAGCTTCGTCTCGCATAGGTCGAGATATTGCAGCTCGGTCAGCACAGCGAGCTGCGCCACGTCACGGTCGCCAATGTCCGTGTAGGCCAGGTTAAGCCACTTTAGGTTCTTGAATGCCGTGCAGGGCTTTAGCGAGTCCGTGCCAACCCACGTACCGCCTAGGTTCAGTGAGTCGAGTTTTTTCAGGCCTTCAATTTCGCTTAATCCGGCGTCCGTGATGTGTGTGTCTTCGAGATCGAGCAACGTAAGCTCCTTAAGCTGCGTGAGGTGCTTCATACCGGCGGCAGTTACTTTGGTCCAGCCTAGGTCGAGTGATTCGAGCCGCGACAGCGTTTCGAGATTCCGCAAGCCCCAATCGCCGACCACGGTGCGGTTAAGAACTAATGCTCGCAGGTTGGTCAGCGCCCTGAGCGGCTCCATGCCGGCGTCCGTGACTTTCGTACGTTCGAGGTTTAGACGCTCGAGTCTTGGATAGCGCTTGAGTGCTTCCATTGCAGCATCGGTGACGCGCGTCGCGGCCAGATTTAGCGACCGGAGTTCTGTCAACCCACTAAGACGTTCGACCCCTGCGTCGGTCACCGTCGTACCGCCTAATTCGAGAGACCGCAGCCTCAGCAAGCCTCGAAGAGGCTCCAATCCCGTGTCGGTTATGCCAGTTGCGCAAGTCGAGCAAGCGAAGCCTCGTTAGTCCGCTAAGGTGCCTCATGCCCGCATCGGTTAACTTGTTCAAGCTCAGATCGAGAGATTCGAGGTTCGTCAGTCCCTCGACATTCCGCAAGCTGTCGTCGGACACTTTCGCCCAGGACAGGTTCAGCGACTGAAGTTCCTTCAATCCAACGAGGCGGCTCATACTTGCTTCTGTTAGCTGATTTAAGCTCAGATCAAGGGATCGAAGCTTCGTCAACCCCGCGACATTCCGCAGGCCAGCGTCGGTGACCTTGGTCCCACGCAACGTGAGTGACTGAAGCTGCGGGAAAGCTGCTAGGCACCCCAATGCTTCGTCGGTAACTTTATCTCCCCGCAGAACCACTCCAATTACCGGTGCGTCCGCGGTCGATTTGTCAACAGTGACCTTCCCCAACAACTTCTCGACCGTAGCTATCGCCGCCGCTCGTTCCGTCGTCGCGCCGGCCGCGGACGATCTGGTGTCCGCAATCACCAAGCACAATGTCAACACCTTCAACGTAATAAAAGCCACAACACACCCTTTCGCCTTCGGTTTACGCTGGTTCGCTACCACGGCACAAAAAAACGGATACAACCTGCCTACTCGTCATAAGGCACGAAAATCTCAATCCTCTCCTTAATGGTCCCACCCAAACGAATACCCCCTGAACCACGTAGGCGGTCTTCCAAGATGCCCTGATTTCCCTTGCCCTGTATCGCCGGCTTTCGGAGGCGAGTCGCGGACTGCCACCCGGTAGTATTTGTGATTACGACCGTAACCCCCAGGATAAATATCAATGGCGTAACTTCCAAGAAAGCCGGTCGCCGTGTCCATCTGCCGGAGCGTTCTGAGTGCTTCGCCAACGTGAAACCCAACCTTGGTGTGCCACGGCTCTGATTTTGGATCACGGTTCCCGCCACCCCACCTCCAGAGCCCGTCATGATCCTTCAGATCACGAATCGCCTTTCGCGCCTTCTTTATCGCTTCCTGAACCGCGTCGAGCTTTAGCACATCCTGTGCGATCTTGGAGTCCGCGCTGAAGGTAAATTCATATACGCCGGTCTTCTCGTCCAGGGTACCGCCGACCTCGAAGATCCAAGCAGCGAGTAGCTGGCCCCATCCCCACTTATTTATGTCAGTTTCCCCCCAAGCCCTGTCAACCCAGCCGAAGCGCGGGTCATATTTGAGGTAATTTGGATCAGCGACAAGTAAGGGTTGGAGCGGTCTAAAGAAATCATCTATTCCGCCGTTAATTAGTTCAATTGTCTTATCGCTTGGCCCGTATTTCTCAAGCGTCTGGTAAACCCATTCCGCAACGCCTGCCACCGCGTCGATCAGCTTCTGTTCTTGGGCTTTCGTAAGTCCCGAGTCGCCCCGTTTAGCACCCGCCAGCCCCGTCGGGTCCGTCCCATCCGTCGGGCTATTGCCGACGTACCGATACTCGTTGGTGTCCCCCGCCACAAAGCCCGTCGGGTCCGGGATGATCCACCTGCCGGTACTCGAATCGAACCGCCGGCTCTGGTTGAGCCTGTCGATTGGAGGGGCCTGGCCCACGCTGCGTGCTAAATGCCGGTGGTGGCGTCGGCGGCTTGAAACCGCCCGTAGGTCTCTTGCAAGAGTGAGCATCTTCATCTCCTTCAGCCTTAACAAAAACTCGCTTCGCCCGTGGTTCGCTCGCAATCACCTCGCCCCGTCATTTCAACCGGCCTCGCCGCGAACCCGCCGGCGCGGGCGTCGAGGGGCGAAGGAGGAGGACGGCGGGTCGCCGTGGCGAGGCAAGGGCTTAGCCGTCTTTCCGTTCATTTATCTCGACCCCTTCGGGGGCGTTCGCTTCTCGGCCTCGCTGGCGGTCGAGGGCGCCGGACCAGGACACTCTACCACAATGGTCTTGCGTATCACAGCAAACTCAAACTCCTCTTTCTCTTCGTCGCCGCGGAGTTGCGCGAATGCAGCCCGGTCCGCCTGGTTGGCGGCGGCCGTCAATGCAGCCTGCTCCTCAGCATCCAGCTTGCCGTCGCCATTGAGGTCGAAAAGTCGGAGTTTCCGATCACGCAAGTCCTCGTCCCCTCGCACTTGCATGAGAAGCTGGGACTCGGGCCAAACCGGCCACTTCCAGACGCGTTTAACCTTGGATGCAGCCAAAGTCGCGTCTGTCGAACGACAAAGCTCACGAAAGCGAATACGGTAAACCTCCTGCCCGTCCCGTAAGAACCGGCAGACGAACACTGGCGCCCGCTGCTCTACGATCGGAAACATACCAAACCAATACGTTGTCCTGCCGCTGAACTCAATCCCATCCGATACGTGATGGAAGACCATCGCGCCGTCTCGGTCTGAGGTAGGAACATTGCCGGGAAGGTAATCGATTACGGGATAATGGAAGTAACTGCGCCCCTCTTGGTCCTCAACACGAAGTTGGATCCCTTGCAGCGCCACGCCGTGCGCGTCTTTGAAGATGAGTTCAAATTCGGCTTGGGGATAGCTCCCGTCCCAAACCTGGGTCACTCTGGGTGAAATCGCGACCAATAGGAGGCCGACGGCTAGCACACACGAGGAGACACGCTTTCCCATAGCAAACCTCTGCTGGCTTGCGCAATTTCCCACAAGAGCAACGACCCCGATCACCGTAAGAACTAGACCGACGGAGAGTATTGCGATTAAGCCCATCGCCGTTTTCCTCGAAACTATCCTGAAATTAGGAATCTCTTCAAGCCGTCAAACTCTATGATGGAAGAGGTCCTTGCTCCTCTCGGAGAACACCGAGTTGTGGACCAGCACACCCCTCACTGTGCTACCTCGGCCAGCGCTCGTTGGAAGGCGGCGAAGTCTTCGGCCTTGTGGAAGGTCCGCATTCTGCCGCTGCCAGGGCTGAGCACGTGGTGCGTCATTTCTCCCTCGGGTAGGTGCCATTATAGCGTGGGTCGCGTCGCCAAGAGTTTTCGTACCGTCTCATTCAGCAGCGCGTAGAATCGACCTATCTCGTGCCAAATTTCGCTAGGTTTTGGGGAAGTGAAAAAATCGGGGCTAACGTTCATTACACGGCCAACTTTCCTCCCCCACACGAAATTCGTGTAAAGAGCTCCTTCAGTCTGGCTATGATAATTCGGATCGTATTCGAATGGAATGTCACCCTGTTTGAGGGCTTCCTTCACCGCGAGCAGCATCTTCAGGATCTTTTGACGGTTTTCCGCCACTCTCATGTGCGAGAACTGCGTTACCGAAGGGCCAGCAAGCACTTCAACTTGATCCGAGTAATTCGTCAGCAAATCGATCGCCCTGTCAATAGCCATCAACGCCTCGCCAACAGCTTTCTGGAGCGCGGCTTGTTGAGTCGCGTTGAACCCAGTTGTTGCAATCCATCCCGGTGACTGTTGACCGGGGACGGCGGGAGGGATGGGCAGCCGAGCGTAATTTGGTTGGTTACGGCGGCGGCGATCTTCGGCCCTATTGATCATGTTCTCGTCCGTGTCGCACCCATTCGGGTCCGTCCCATTCGCCGGGCTATTGCCCGCGTACCGATACTCGTTCGTGTCCCCCGCCGCGAACTCTGTCGGGTCCGGGATGATCCACCTGCCGGTACTCGAATCGAACCAGCGGCTCTGGTTGATCCGCAAGTCGACGATCGACCAGTCGCAATCCCGGCTCGCTGGTTGCCGACGGCGATGTCGGCGGTTCGCCCACTCCGGTGCGTCCTTTTCAAGAGTCTGCATGTTCATCTCCTTTTCAAGCCACATTCCAGTCATAGGTCTCTCCCTTTCTTGTCCTGTGGGCACTAACTTCCTTCGCACTTGCCCCGTCAGTTCAGTCGCCGTCGCTGCGAACCCGCTGGCGAGGGCGTCGAGGGGCGAGTGAGCAGGACGGGCGGGTCGCCGTGGCGAGGCAAGGGCTTAGCCGTCTTCTCGTCCGCCGGGCGAGGCGGGGGCAGTTCCTCTTCGCATCGTCGGTAGTCAAGGTCGATGGGCTAGGGCAGATTGGCTCGCGACCTCCCTTCCGTCGTTCCCAACTTGAATAACACCTCGTCCACTTCTTTGGGTATTGGAGGGATTAAGGTAACCTCGTAATAGACGGGATCATCCGCCAAAAGATCACACGAATCAAACGGAAATGCGAGTGTGATCTGATCGCACCTACGCGGAATGTAGAGGCCGCAATGCACTCGATTGCCGGTGGACAGCAAGAAGTCGACGTGGTAGAAATCCCCAAGGCCACCTTTGTCAGCCTCAGCATGTTGAAGCCTGCCCGCGAGGTATTCTAGTGGCGCCGGACTCTCAATTCTAGCGCGCGTTTCACCGTGCCGAATGATGTTCACTGCGCGAATCGCTATCGCCGAGTCGCCCTTTAGCAGTCGTTCGAAGTCGCGATTCGCAGATCTTTCCCGCCAAACGAAAAATGAATAAACGATGAGGGGGAGAGCAAGTAACAGAACTGTGACGCCGCATGCGCCCCGACAGCCCACGGTTGCTGGAATTTCGCGCTGCCCATCCAACTGACTCATGTCCATTTGTTCCTCGTCCGCGCGGCGCCGCCCGCGTCTCGCTGGTGTTGTGCGAGAAGCGTTCCGTTGCGCGTAGTGCGACGGGAGTTCCGCCCTCATTGCCCACCAACACCAAATTCAGGGGTGGTGAATTTATCACCAACAGGGGTTACAGTAATATCTATAGTGTATTCTTTAGGGAACTCATTCGTATCCCTGCGGTGAACCCCGTCGGGTCCGGGACGATCCACCTACCCGTACTTGAATCATACCACCGGTTGAGGTTGTTTTGCAAGCCGCTTGCCTTGTCAAGCGGTCGTCCCGTGAAGCCGAAAAGGCAATCCACCGCCGCCGCCCGTCGCCGCGTTCGTCTGGCTCAGCAGCACGCCGAACGAATTGTACTCCAAGTGGTTGACTACCGCCGTCGTGCCGGTCGCCAGGTCGCACATCGCCGGGTCACGAACCGTGCCGAGGTTGTCGGTCAATGGCAGCACGACCCGCCAGGTCCACGCCGCGGTCGATCAAGTGCGTGGCGTAGGAATGGCGCAACGCCTTGGGCGTGACTTCCCGCTTGATCTCCGCCCGCTCGGCCGCCCTTTTTTTATTGTAGCCCGCGGATTTTCTGTATTTCACTTCAAACCGTGCTTCCGGAGCAGTCTTGCCAGGCTCGATCCGCCCCGCAGTCCGCGGCGTCCCTTCCTTAGAGCCTGATCGACGGCACACCACGTCTCTCCCGGTGATTTCGCGATCGGCCCACTCTGGTGACTCGGCCACCGACCCGTCGCCTTGAGATGGCCCCTTGCCCAGGTCAAAATCTTCTGCTCATTTAATGGCGGAGGAAATGTCCGGTTCCGCACCCCTCGCGCTTGCCCAGTAATCCAGCCAGGGAGGAGGCTCGCCGAAGACCCCGGCCGCCCACCTTTATGGCACTGGCGATCGACGACCAGTTTTCTCTGGTGCCGGGGATCGGCCCTGATCTCGCTGTAGGCCATTTTTTGTGGGAAGCGAAGTGGGCGTCGGCCCAAGCCAGAATCTGCCGCTCGTCCAGCGGCGGAAGACGCATGTGATTCTCCACGCCGCGACGCCGGGCGAGCAATTCGGCGAGCGAGAGACCGCCTGGCAGGCCGCGGCTGCCGGTGCGCAGGGCACTGTTGACGGCACTCCAAGTTTCGCTTGTGCCGGTAATCGCTCCCGAACGTACTACGGGCCATTTCTTATGGGCGGCAAAGTAGGCGTCGGCCCAAGCGAGAATCTGCCGCTCGGACAAATCCGGCGGCCGTCTGCCAATACGGACGCTACGATGTTCTTCCAGAAGCTTCGTCAAAGAGGTCCCGCTGGGCAGGCCGCGATAGCCGCAACGCAAGCAGGTATTTATCGCCCTCCAGGTCATCGTCGATGGGCTTGAGCCCATAGAAGTCCTCCATAGTGCGGAGTCCAAGTCGGTGTGCAAGCCAAATAAGGTAATCGCGGCGATGCGTCCTGTCCTGCCAGAAGCGGAACGGCACGGGACCGGGCATCCACACCGGGTCGATCCGCCGCAGGTAGGCGGGGTCGCAGATCGGCGTGCGATCGACAGGTTTCTTCTTCCGAGCCACGCGGTCAGATTCCTTACTGGGTTGGAGGCGTGGCCGGCGTCAAATCGATGACGACCAACTCGGGACGACAGAGGAAACGCAGCCGCGGTGCGTTGCCGCGTTCCATGCCGGTGCCTCGCGACACCAAGAGTTGGCCTCCGCTTGGCAAGTCTGTCAGACCAGCAGCCCAACTACGCGGTACTCGCGAGAGCGTCATTAAAGCCCCGATAAGCGGCAAACGAACCTGGCCCCCGTGCGTGTGGCCCGCTATCAGCAGATCGGCCGGCACCTTTCCCAAGGCAAAATTCGGACAATGCCCCAGCACCAAATGAAAGTGCTCGGGATCGGCCGCAACTTGCGTTGAGGTGTCGAAAGAGGCATCCAAGGAAAGACAAGTCAAACTCAGCCCGCCACCCAGGTCGAATGACTCCGTCGCGGAAACCGTGGCGAAATTCAGGCCCTGGAAGAGGTTCGGCCAGTCGGGGCCTTCCATGTCCCCCTGTACCGCAAAGACGCGGGCATGGGCTGCCAGATCCGCTTCGTGCAATATGGCGTTCAGTTCGGCACGGACTTTTTCCCTTTGCCCTGGCTCAGCCTGAAGGTAATCGCCGGCCAGCAGAACAATGTCTGGCTTCGCTTCCACGACGCTCCGAATGACTCGACGCTCGTACGGGCCGATGCGGTCTGGTTGTATATCGGCCAGCACCACAATGCGACACGGCCGAGTCACTTTCGCCGATGTGATTTCGACGTGCGACACTTCGAGCCATTCGGGTTCGATCAGGAAGGCGTCGGTCGTGATCGCCGCCAGGGTCGCGGCCACGACGCCGGCTACGACGGACCAGCCGCGTCGCGATCGCCAGAATAGAATCGCGATTCCCGACGAAAGCACAAGGCCGTGACCGAAGATACCCCATGCGGCCAATCGCAAGAGGTCGAAGCGGTCCCTCGCAAGCGGTAATGCTACCACGAGACCAACTATGGCTGCGGCGGTTACAAAGGCAAAGGCCGCCACGATGCTTCTTCTGGCACGCAATTGCCACAGGATTGCCACGTCGATAACGAGCAGCGGAGCGTTGTAGGTCAGCGTTCTCAGCATGGAGAGCAATCCTTCTATTCGTCATCCCGCTGAACAACTCCGGCCTGGCGGCAGCACTCCCACCACGCCTCCGCCTGCGAATCGGCCGTGACCACGATTACGATCCCCAATCCCGGCGCTTTCACTTATCCCCTCCTGGACCAGGACACACCAGAACACCCTAAGCACGCCTGGATCAATACAGTACCCCTCATTGGTCGGCAGGCTTTGGCATGTCGTTCCAATCAAAGCTCTCGACACTGACAGTCAACCCCCGGCGCGCCGCACGCAGACGCGCCACTGCTTCGGCCGTTACCGCTGTGCCAAGCAAGTGCAGTCGTCTGAGCCCGCGCATCGTTTGCAGCGTCGCAAGGCCCTTGTCCGTAACGCGGGGTGACACAAGCGTGAGATCGCTGAGCGTTGTTAGACGTGCCACTCGAACCAACCCCGCGTCGGTCATCTGTCGGCTGTACACGGTGAGACCGGTAAGATTTGGAAAATGGGCGAAAATCTCCATGTCGATGTCTTCGGGCTCACGTACATCGTGCCGCCGGGTCCAGGCGTAGCGGATTGTGCCCACGCGCAGATAACAAAGGTAGCTGCCGACGCTAACACCAACGACCCGCTCTGCGTCGACGGCCGAGGCGCGTTTATCCGTGCCGCCGGGTGGCGTCGTCGAGTCAAAACCGCGCCCATGTCAAGCAACTTCCGAACAGGATCCTCGTCGAAGGCGCTATCTGCGGCGAGCGCGCAGCTAAGGAGAAGACGCAAGCCAATGACCCCGATCCCGAGGAGCCACACGCACTTCAGGAGGTAACGCCCAGGCATCCCGGGGAAAACTTGCCGTTGCATGAGACCCTACTTCCCCCATGCCTGTGCGAAAGTGCTTTGTGGGTTCGGCGAGGCAACCGGGAACCCTTGCGCCGCGGCACTGGCGTCCAAAGTGGCCTGATCGAAGTTGAACACATTGGCAGTGTCGTTCACGTTCGGCACCCCAGCATCGCCGTACGTCGTCGTCTTCGTCGTGAACGCCTGCCCATAAAAGGTCAGCGATTGCTTGCCTTGGCCGCTGCGCGCGGATCGTCATAAACGTATTGGTAGGCAACCGCACCGAGTAGCGACCCCGCGGTGGCTTTGCCGGCAGGCGTGCTTCCGCTCCAAGGACGGGGCGCATGCCTGCCGCCTCGAAATACGTCGGAAGTCCTGCGCCGTAAGGTGACTGTCTTCATGTGCTGTCTCCGTAGGTAGTGATAGTGGGTTGTGTGCGTTGTGCCGGCATGCCGCCTCCTCGCCCAACATCAGGGACGTCCGGGTTTCCCGTTCGGCCCGGCTTGGTGCCTGTCGCCCGCTTCTCTCAAATGGAACTTCTCAAGTGTCGACCTAACGACCGCCTCGCCATTCTTCCACGTCCACTCAATCTTTCAGCGGCATATCTCGCAATTCGGCAATGCGTGTTCAAGTTCCTGCACGCCTTCGTCCGTGACGTTTGTCCTGCGAATGTTCAACTTCTTGAGTTTGTTCAAAGACTTTAGATGTTCCAACCCAGCATCGGTGATTTGGGTGTGCCAAAGTGACAACACTTGGAGTTCGTTCATTCCCCTGAGATTCTCCAGCCCGGCGTCCGTGACTTGGGTCCAGCCAAGGTCCAACACTTGGAGTCTGTTCATTCCCCTGAGATTCTCCAGCCCGGCGTCCGTGACCTGGGTCCAGCAAAGCGACAACCTTTCGAGTTTGTTAATCCCATTAAGTTTTCCTAGCCCCGCGTCCGTGAATCTCGTGCCGAGCAAACTAAGCGATTCAACTTGCTGAAAGGAATGCTCCGGTAGGAGATTCCGCAACCAAACCGGCGCTAATGGTCCCGACCAATAAACGGTCCCACGCACCTCCTCAATTGCCGCTACGGCTTCCTCTTGACGTTTCACCTGCATCGTCCCGGCAAGCCAACTGGCCGAGATCGCAGACAGCGCAACAGCAATCAGGAGCGTCCACTGGCTGCATCGGAACCATGGGCCTTTGTGGTTGGGTGTGGTCATTCTCGTCCTCTCAGAAGCCAAAACGACCACCTCCATCGCGTTGCCGACTCGCCTCCTGCCTTCCCCAAAATACCCAACCCATTCGGTCGCCCCGAAAAGAGGCGCGCCGTTCTTTTTTTCCTCCTTATCGACCAAAACACGATCTTGACCACGTGTATGCCACAACCCGTCCGTCGCGGTAGGTGAGGTCGGAAAGCCGCACGTACTGGGCCACGCCGCCCACGGCCCCGTCATCATAGACATATTGTACGTTGGCAGGCTGCGAATTGCCAATGGGCTCAGCGGCACCGCTATCCTCCTGCCACTCGCAAATCTCGTTACCCCACCCATCGTAGGCATAATCGACGCGGTTCAGTATTGTCTCGCGCTCGCTGGTCACCTGGTCAACGCGGCCCATTTCTCACCTGGGAAAGGGGCTCGGCGCCGCTGTGCCCACACGGCCTTTGTACGTGCCGTTGGCGCCGTGGGTAGTGGAATCGACAATGGTCGTGCCGTCCCCTCCGTCCATCGTCCAGTAGCCGGCCAGACCCTCTTCGAGGCCGGTGAGTTGGTGAGTTCCGTGTTCATTCGCGCGTGAATCTGGTCGCCCTCGAGCGCTGTTTTCCACAACCGCACGTCGTCCAGAGCGCCTTGCAACCAGGAGGTCTCTTCGGATCGGCCCATCAACATGGCGTAGTTTACGTGCGGGACCGCGACGGCAGTTGAGTCCGTGCCATCCGCCGCGCCGTTGCGGTAGAACGTGTATTGGTTCCCGCGCTTGACAACAGCCAGATGATACCACTGGCCGATCGCGGGCGTCCACGGATTGGAGTGTAAAAAGATGGAACCTGTGCTTCGCCGGTTGTCCCTTGGCCGGAGGTCCTTGGCAATCGGCCGTGGGCACCGCCAGCGGTTGAGATCAGGGTGGTCCCGGCTCTCGGCCGGCTTTCGTGAGACCGCAGCACTTTTTGAACTTCTTGCCGCTTCCACACGGGCAGGGCTCATTTCGCCCAATGCGGGCGCCGATTGGCGAGGGTTCCGCCCTCGGAAGACCGTCGGGCGGCACGACGCCGGTGCGGCGCGGGACGCCCCGCTGCTGCGGGACGCTGCGGCGGGCGATCTCCTTGACCTTCTCGTAGCGCCACCGCAATTCCTCAACGGCGGTGCCGTACCCCTCCTGCCACGCGGAAAGGACCGCCTTGGCCTTGCTTGGCGGGCAAGTGTGGCATTCCTCGATCTTCGCGCGCCCGCCAAAAGAGAGCCTGACGAAAAAATCGGGCTCAACAAGGCCGCCGGGCTCGCGGGGGGCTGCCTTAACGAACGCAAGGTGCGCTTCCTCGCAACGGCATTCGGGGTTTGCACAGTAAAGATCGTCCACCAGATACTGCTCCCCCTCGTGGTCGAAGATGTCGAACCACGACTCCGGGCCGACTCGTCCGCCGGGTCGTCCGTGGAGGATTTCGCCGAACGGAATCAGCTTCCCTTCGATGGCCGATTTCGGGTCGATGCGGTACTCCCGCAAGCGCCGTGCGCCGCGGCGCTTTTGCTCGCTGAATTGCCGGATCCTCTCCCTCTCCTCCACCGGGTAATCGCGCAGGAATTCCTCCACCATCCGCGCGATCTCCGGCGCGGGGCGGCGGATCGATCTCCTTCCACGCCAGGCCGTCCATCCGCACCGCAAACGTCAGAGGTTTCGCTCCGGCCGGCGCATCTTCGCGCCTTCCCGGAAGTTGAAGGCCACGTCCGTGCATTCGCAATCCGGCGCATGACAGCGAATGACCTCGACATCAAAAGGACGCGGATGGGAAGAAAATCGAACCAATTCGGGTTTCATGGGATGGCCATTCCTCGCGGGTTTACAGCGGAAACTCGTTCACATCGCGATCGGTCGCCCGAAAGCGGCGAAACGTCGCTCTGAGCATTATAGCGAAACGTCGCTCTGAGCATTATACCAGCCAACGGCGGCCACCAGGCGATCGATCTCCTCTTTCGTATTATAGAGCGAGAACGAAGGACGGACCGTCGTCTCCAGCCCGACGCGGCGGACCAAGGGCTGGGCGCGGGGCAGCAGTCGCCGGAGACCTAACGGGCGTTCGCGGACATGAACAAAACTCCTTTTCTTCAGCCACGGATGAAACACGGATGAAACACGGATTTTTGGGAAAGGAAAGTTGTTATACTAGAAAGGAGAACTGCAAGACGAACGGTTTTCGCCAGAGGAGGGTGTCATGGGTCGCGCGATCTTGAGCCCCGTTTTGAGTTTGTTGGGTGCCGTGGGCGGAGCAATCCTCGGCGTGCTGCTTTTCGGCTGGATTCTCCAGCAGGGTTTTTACGCGCTGGCGATCCCGGGAGCGGCCCTCGGGCTGGGATGTCTCCTGGCTTCGCCGGATCGGTCGCAAATCCGCGGGGTCATGTGCGGCGTGGTGGCGGTGGTCTTGGGTTATTTTGTGGAGTGGCGCTATCGTCCGTTTCTAGAGCCGAACGAGGGCCTCGCGTATTTCGCAGCGCATCTGCCCCAACTTTCAGTCCTGACGCATGTCATGATCGCCGTCGGCGCGATCGTGGCTTTTTGGTGGGGCCGCGACGCCTCGCCCTGGATTTGCCGCGGGAAGGGAAAATCCTGAGTCAGGGCATGGTTTGCTCTGCTGTTTGTCCAGCACCCACGTCACGCTGCCGAGATCCTTGGCAGGATACTCGAAGGCCCGCCGGTGTGAAAGTGAGGCCGTCAAGGATCGAGGATTGAGGAATATGCCGAAAAACATCCCGAGTCGGCGTCTCAGCCGCATTCCAAGAGCAAGAGTCGCTCGACGTGCTTTTGCACGCTGCCGGGGTATCGGGCGAGGATGCGGGAAAAATCCGCGTCGCGGACGCGGGCGAGGTTCCGGAAAGTGACCAGGGCCTCCGGCGCGGCCGCCTGCCGCCGCGCAAGATAGACATAATCGCAAAGGGCCTGCGCCGGAGGAGCAATCACCCCATCGGACACGGGAGAATAGACCTCGCTCCGTAGGCAGACAAAGACCAGCCGCCCGACCGGCGTGACGCGCCGGCGCGCCCGCGGACTTCGCCGGTCGGTGAAACAGGTAATGATGACGGGCATCTGGGTCACCAGGTTATGGCCATAAAGCGCGTAGTGGCCCGTAATGTAGGCGTGCGAGTCGATTGCCGGGACCAGGACTTGCGGCGTTACGGCGCCCGGGATGCCATACAGGCCGTGGGCATACCTCGTAATGATCTCCTGGTTGCGCAGCCTGGCTAGTTCGACGTTCAAGGCGGCCCGGGAAGCCCGCCACGTTGGCCAGTTCGGTCACGGTGAAGAGGACCTTTCCATGCTGGACTCGCTGTTGGTCCAGGAATCTCCGCCAGGCGTTGGCTTTCACGATGGCAAGCCGCCAATCAAGAACAGCCGATGCCCGACCGAATGTGTAGCGAGGATCGTGGCGGCCAACGTCTGAATGCGTTCGACAATCGCAGTTTCCATGTAGTCAAATATAACTTAAATGTTATATTTGCCAAGTCGTAACGAAAAATGGCTCTAAGTCTTTGCCGAAAAACAACTTACGAAATTGCCACAACCCTAGGACGCCCTAGGTGATGGTTGGTTCATGCCCAAGCCCTATGGCAAGAAGCCGATCCAGGTGCGGGGGTTCAAGGGCCAATCTGTCGAGAGATTTGTCCTACCAGTCGAAGATCTTCTTCAGGGAGTGGATCGTGGCGGCCCGTCCGCCGCGGGCGATGGCGGTCGTCAGCGGCAGGCCCTTGGGGCAGACCTTCACGCAGTTCTGCGCGTTGCCGCAGACCTGGATGCCGCCCTCGGCCGTGAGGGCGTCGAGCCGCTCGCCGGCGTTCATGGCGCCGATGGGGTTCATGTTGAAGAGGTCGACCTGGGCGATGGCGTGGGCCCCGATGAACGAGCGATCGACCGCCTCGCGGAGTCGCACGCGGAACTGCTCCTGCGTCTCGTCGGGCTGCTTCAAGAGTTCCATCTTCAAGAACTGGGGACAGGCCTCCAGGCAGCAGCCGCAACTCATGCACTTGCTGTATTCGTAGGCGAACTCCTGCTGCTCCTGCGACTGCCGAGGGCCGGGGCCCATGTCGTAGTAGCTGTCGACCGGGACCCAGGCCTTGACCTTCTCCAGCGAGGCAAAGAGCCGCGAACGGTCGACCATCAGGTCGCGGACGACGGGAAACTTGGTCATCGGCCGCAGCTCGATGCCGTCGGGATTGTCCTTGAGCAGGTTATCGATGAGGGCCGTGCAGGCCTGCCGCACGCGGTCGTTGATGACCATCGTACACGATCCGCAGACCTCCTCCAGGCAGTTGCATTCCCAGACGACCGGCGCGACGTGCCGCTTTTCGACCGTGACCGGCGATTCGGCGATCTTCTGCAGGGCCGAGATCACGTTCATGTCGGCCTCGTACTCAACATGGAACACGTTCCAGTAGCTCGGCTTGCCCGGCAGATCCTGGCGAAGAACACGGACGGTGAAAGTGCGAGGGGAAGAAGCGTTCATGGTTGGGGACCGAGGGCTGGGGAAATCCGAAGCGAAAAATCCGAAATCCGAATATCGAAATCCAAGGCGAAAAATCCGAAATCCGAATATCGAAATCCAAGGCGAAAAATCCGAAATCCGAAATCCGAAATTCGAAACAAATCCGAAATCCGAAATGGCAAAAAACGGCCTAACTGTGAAGCAGGAAAAGGGTCACGAAATCGCGAAGAAGCCGTGGTCGGATGAGCGGCGCCCCTTCAGGGAGCGTGGCTTTTTTCGCGTTCTCGTCTTTTGGGCATTTCGTGCTTACCGGCCTTTCTTTCCGGCGCCGTCTGTTTTGGTCATTTGAATTTTGTATTTCTGACTTGTTTCGGATTTCGAGATTCGGATTTCGAATTTCATTTCTTCACCGCGGCTTGCCGCTGCTTCCAGACCTGCTCGATCACGTCGCCGCCGGCGAGGCCGTAGAGCCGGGGCCGGGGCGGGATCAGGCTGGTGTTGACCTCTTCGTAGCTCAGCGACGGTTCGCCGCCGGGCCCGCAGGCGGCGATCGTCGACTTCAGCCACTTGCGATTGTTGGCCTCGAAATGATCGCACCAGGCCTCGGCCTCGCGGAGCCGCTGGGCCGGCTCGGTGGCCGTGAGCTCCGTCAAGGCGAACTCGGGCTTGTAATCGGCGCCGCGCGATTCGTCGCGGGCGATGGCCCCTTGCAGGATCGCCTTGGCCACCGGGAACATGTCCTCGAGGGCCCTCGCAAAGGGCGCCGTCTGGTTGGCCCAGGTGCTGGTGTCGGAGATCGAGCAGCGGGCGGCCTGCTTTTGCAGCTCGCAGACCTTGGCGTAGGTCTCTTTCATCTCGTCGTTGTGGCGGACGACGGTCGCCGACTTGGTCATAATCTGCCCCAGCTCGCCGTGGACTTTATAGGGATTGGGCCCGCCGGCCGGACGCTTCAGCAAGGAATCGTAATACTCCTGGTGCTTCCGCCGGGCCTGGTCGAACGCGCCGGAGGGCAACTCCTTGGACTTCTGGCCGGTGAAGCTGCTTACATAGTTGACGATGCCCGGGGCCACCGTCAGGCCGCTGAAGATGCAGGCCACCAGGGAGTTCGCCCCCAGGCGGTTGGCGCCGTGGAACTGGTACTCGCATTCGCCGATGGCGTACAGTCCTGGGATATTCGTCTGCTGGTTCCGCGGCGAGCCGATGTTCAGGCCGCCCTGTCCGTTGGCCTCGTAGTCGACCCACAGTCCGCCCATCGTGTAGTGGACGCCGGGGAAGATCTTCATCGGCACCTTGCGCGGGTCGGCCCCTTGGAACTTCTCGTAGATTTCGAGGATGCCGCTCAGCTTGCGGTCCAATTCTTCGCGGGGGATGTGGGTCACGTCGAGGTAGACGCACATGCGCCCGGCCTGCACGCTGAGGCCCTCCTGCATGCAGACCTTGAAGATCTCGCGGGTGCCGATGTCGCGGGGGACGAGGTTGCCGTATTTGGGATAGCGCTCTTCGAGGAAGTAGTAGCGTTCCTTCTCGGGGATGTCCTTGGGCTGGCGGGGATCCTGCGGTTTCCGCGGCACCCATATCCGGCCGCCCTCGCCGCGGGCGCTTTCGCTGATCAGCCGCAGCTTGTCGGCCCCGGGGATGGCCGTGGGGTGGACCTGGATGAACTCGGCGTTGCCGTAGCGGCCGCCGGCCTGATAGACGCGGCTCACGGCGGCGCCGTTGCAGGCCACGGAGTTGGTCGAGCGGCCGTAGATCGCCCCGCAGCCGCCGCTGCCGATCACCAGGGCGTCGGCCGGGAAGGCGCGGATCTCCATCGATACCAGGTCCTGGCCCACGGCAGCCGCGGCAGCGGCCCGTCTCGTCGATCACAGGGCCGAGAAAATCCCAGTATTCATACTTGCGAATGTGCCCTGTGACTTCCCAGCGGCGGACCTGCTCGTCGAGGGCGTAGACCAACTGCTGGCCGGTCGTGGCCCCGGCGAAGGCGGTCCGCTGGTAGAGCGTGCCGCCGAAGCGGCGCTGGTCGCGAAAGCCCTCGGGCGTGCGGTTGAACGTCACGCCCAGGCGGTCCATGAGGTCGATGATCTTGGGGGCCCAGTAGGCCAGTTCCTTGACCGGCGGCTGGTGCTGCAGGAAGTCGCCGCCGTAGACGGTGTCTTCGAAGTGTTTCCATTCGCTGTCGCCCAACTGCCGCGTGAGGTCGTTGACGCTGTTGATGCCGCCCTGGGCGCAGACGCTGTGCGAGCGTTTGACCGGCAGGAGGCTCATCAGGATGACGTCGCATTCCAACTCGGCCAGCTTGATGGCGGCGGCCATTCCGGCCAAGCCCCCGCCGATGATCATTACCGATGGTTTCGCCATGACGTTCTCTTGCCTTAACTGACGTGATAGAACCAGAACCCGAACAACGCCGACAACCCCGCCCCAGCGAGGGCCAGGCCGAAGGCAGCGCAGCCGACCGTGGCCCACCATTGCGCCCGGGGTCCGGTCCAGACGCCCCAGGTGATCCCCATCGTCCACAGGCCGTTGGCAAAGTGGTAGACCGAGGCCAGAATGCCGATGGCATAGACGGGCGCCACCCAGGCTGCTTGCTGCACGGCGCCGACGCCGGTTGCGACGGCATGCTTGGCATCAAACAGACCGCCTCCCAGCGGCCGGGTCACGTGTTCCATCCACCACTCCGAGTTATTGATCCAGCCCCGGGTCTGAAAGACATGCCAGAAGATAAAGGCAAAGGCGATCACGCCGCTCCAGCGCTGGAGCGTGTAGCGGAGATTTCCAGGATAGGGATAGTAGGCCAGGTTCCGCTGTCCCCGCGCGACGATAATCGTGCCGATGATGCCGTGGAACAAGATCGGCAGGAAGATGCAGGTCCACTCGACCACTTCCAGCGTTCGCTCACCCGTACTGTGGATCATATCGACACGCTGTTGGTAGCTGTTGTCGAGGATCCCCATGTTGGCCAGGATATGGACCGTCAGGAAGGCCCCGACGGGGACCAGGCCGGTCAACGAGTGCAGGCGGCGGATGAGGAATTCATGCCGGCCGAAAACCGAAGCAATGTCAGCCATTTCCGTCTCGAAGCTCCCGCTCAAAAGTGTAGTGCAAGCTAGCAGGGCCCCAGCCATTCGAACCGCAAGCGACCGGGAGCAAGGTGGGGCGGTTTCATGGCGCTGGCGCTCGGCGCGGCATCTGCCGCGTCAAAGCGCGATTGGGGCAAGTCCAGATATTATAACAAAAATACCCGAAAGAATTTGCGTATGCAATAGTGGACATACAAACATGTTTCGGCGCATAGAGGAAGCCCGGCGAAACACGCTTCGCGCCGCAATTGTCGCCACGATCGATGCGGAATCTCTGCCGGTCGCCGGCCCGGCCTACGTCGAAGCGGTGCCAGACGGCGAAGACATGACTTCCTTTACAATATCTGGTTCTGCCCGAGCCCAACGCCGAATATCCTGCCGCCTTTCCTTTGTGTCTTTGCGCCTCCGCGCTTTGCGCGAGAACTGATTCGTGTTCTTGCGTATTGATTTCCTTTAGCCTTGCGCCGCCGGCATTACAACTCCCTCGACCGCACGACGAGCATCTTCTTGACCTGCATTTCGGCCATCGTGTGCGGAATCCCGCCGACGCCCAGGCCCGACTGCCGCAGGCCGGCAAAGGGCATCCAGTCGACGCGGAACGCCGTGTGGTCGTTGACCATCACCGCCGACGCGTCCAACCGCTGCGCGGCTCGCAGGGCCGTGTCCAAATCGCGGGTGAAAACGGCCGCCTGGAAGGCGTAGGGTAAGGCATTGGCCTGTCCGATGGCTTCGTCCAACTCGTCAAATGGCGATACGCAGACAACGGGTCCAAAGACCTCGTGCCGCATCACGCGCGTGCTCGCCGGCGGATCGAAAAGCACGGTTGGGGCGTAGCAGTTGTTGGGCAAGGGGTGACCGCCGCAAAGCAATCCGGCCCCGGCCTGCACGGCCTCTTGCACCCATTGATCGACCCGCGTCACCTCGCCCTCGCGGATTAGCGGCCCGACCTCGGTCTCCAGGTGCGTCGGGTCGCCGACCTTCAGCCTCTCGGCCGCTGAGGCAATCCGCGCGGCCAATGCCTGGGCGATTCGGCGGTCGGCAAAGATCCGCTGCACGGAAACACAGACCTGCCCGGCGTGATAGAATCCGCCCTTGACCAGCAGCGGCACGGCGTAATCGAGATCGGCGTCGGCGGCCACGATCACCGGCGCCACGCCGCCATGTTCCAGCGAGCAGCGGGCGCCGGGGGCCAACTGCCGCCGCAGCCGCCAACCGACCTCGCCGCTGCCGATGAACGTGAAGAAGGCGACCCGCGGATCGGCGACGATCTGGTTGGCCACGTCGAGATCGCTCGTCACCAGCGGCTGGCACCACTCGTCGGGCAGCCCTGCCTCGCGCAGGATCTGCACGAGGCGGAAGCAGGAAAGCGGCGTCGCCTTGGCCGGCTTGACCACCACAGGACAGCCGGCCGCCAGCGCCGGGCCGACCTGGTGGGCGATCAGGTTCAGCGGGTGGTTGAAGGCCGAGAAGGCCAGCACCGGCCCGATCGGTTCGAGCTGCGTGAAGGCCAGCCGCCCGCCGGAGCTTGCCGTGCGGCCCATGGGAATCTCCTCGCCGGCCTGCGCGGAGATGCTCGACGCACAAGCGGATGCTATCGACGGCCCGATCGGCCTCGACGAGCGAATCGATCAGCGGCTTGCCGCCCTCGCGGGCGGCCTCCAGGGCCAAGTGATCGCGGCGCGACTGCATCAAATCTGCCGCGCGGCGAAGGATTTCGATTCGCCGCGCAGGGCTGAGCCAGGCGTCGCGGTTGCGAAAGAGCCGTTCGGCCGTCGCCAGCGCCTGCTGGGCGCCGTCGAGATCGACCTGATCCAGCGTGGCGATCAGCGACCGGTCCAGCGGGGAGCGGACCTCGCCCGGCGCTGCGGCAGCGCGGGCAGAAGGAACCATGAGTGGAAAGTGGTCGGGCATAAAGGATGAGGGATGAAGGATGAAGGATGAAGGAACAAATCCGAAATCCGAATATCGAAATCCGAAACAAATACAAAACTCCGAATAAGGAAATAACCGAAACAGCCTAGTTTTGGACCTTTGATCTTTGGTACTTCCGATTTGTTTCGGATTTCGATATTCGGATTTCGGATTTGTTATCTCCTCATCTCCGTCCGCCTTAGCCGCCCAACCAAGGCGGGAGTTCTCCGGCGGGCGGGAGCTTCACGGTCCAGGCCCGGGTGATTTGCGGCATGGCCAGGATTTCGGCCAGGGCCTCGGCCGGCGGGACCGAATCGAGCGACAGCACGCCGACGGCCTCGCCGCCCGGCCGGTTCGTGTGGCGGCCGACAGCCATCTGGGCGATGTTCACCTGGTGGCGGCCGAAGATATTGCCGACACAGCCGATCACGCCGGGCATGTCGCGGTGGGCGAAGATCATCAGCGTGCCGTCGAGGAAACTCTCCAGGCGGCAGCCGTCCTTCTGCACCAGCCGCGGCATGTTATTGCCGAACAAGGTGCCGGCGGCAGACGAGGTCTTCTCGCCGCTGACGATTTCCGCCGTGATCAGGGAGCTGAAGTCGCCGATGTCGGTCGAGCGCTGCTCGACAAGCTCGATGCCCCGTTCGCGGAGCAGGACCTCGGCGTTGACGATGTTCACGCCCTGCACGGCGTGGGCCAGCAAGCCGGCCGCGAAGGCCTGCGACAGCAGTCGCGTGTCTTTCTTCGCCACTTCGCCCTTGTAGCTCATGCGGCAACAGGTCGGCGAGCGCGGGTCGCTCTGGGCCAGCAGCAGGCCGAGCCGGTAGGACACGTTGAGGTAGCCGCGGAGGCTCTCGAGGGTCTTGGGGTCCAACGGCGACATGTTCACCGATTGCTTGATCGCACCGGTGGTGAAAAAGTCGATCAGAAGCTCGGCCGCTTCGATGGCCACGTTGGTCTGGGCCTCTTCCGTGCTCGCGCCGAGGTGCGGCGTGCAGAGCACGTTGGGCATGCCGAACAAAGGGCTGTTGGTGCATGGCTCGGTCGAATAAACGTCGAGGGCTACGCCGCCGAGCTGCCCGCTCTTGAGCCCTTCGACCAGGGCCGCCTCGTCGTAGATGCCGCCGCGGGCGCAGTTGATCAGTCGCACGCCCTTCTTCATGGTCTGGATTTCCTTGGCGCCGACGAGGTTCTTGGTCTGCTCGTTCAAGGGCGTGTGGACCGTGAGAATATCGACCAGCGGAAATAGTTCCTGCGGCGAGGCAGCCAACTCGACGCCCAACTCCTTGGCCCTGGCGGCCGAGACGAACGGGTCGTAGCCGATGACCCGCATCTCCATAGCGACGGCCCGCGCGGCCACCGCCTGGCCGATCCGCCCTAGGCCGACGATGCCCAGAATTTTGCCGGCCAACTGCGTACCCATGAACTTCTTGCGGTCCCAGCGGCCCTCGACCAGGCTCTGATGGGCGGCAGCGATGTTCCGCGCCAGGCCGTACATCAGGGCCAGCGTCTGCTCGGCGGTCGAGAGCGTGTTGCCGCCGGGCGTGTTCATGACGACGATGCCCTGCCGGGTGGCGGCCTTGGTGTCGATGTTGTCGACGCCTACGCCCGCGCGGGCGATCGCCTTGAGCCGCTGGTTTCCTTGGAGC
This sequence comes from uncultured Planctomycetia bacterium, assembly GCA_963824275.1. Classification (GTDB taxonomy): domain Bacteria; phylum Planctomycetota; class Planctomycetia; order Pirellulales; family Thermoguttaceae; genus JANXQG01. Next base: position 71,234 of record CAWGOT010000002.1, read on the forward strand.
GATTCGGCGGTGATCTTTACTCCGCTGCGGCAGATTGCGCCGTCGAACTCCGCCAGGGCCGATTTGAGGGCGTCGCCCTTGAGGCCCGTGCGGATCTCAACTTCAATATTCGCGGCCGATCGCAACAGATTCAGGCCGTCGTCGGAAAGGTCGTCCAGGATGATGATTCTCTGCCATGGTTCGCTCGCTAGAAAACGGTTTCTTCGGGGAGAATTCGGTATTTTAACCTAATTTTGGCAGGATGGTAGGGTGGGGGAAGGCGGAAGAAGGAGGAAGGCGGAAGGATGAGGGCGGAAGGATGAGAGATAAGGGATGCAAGGCCGGCGACGGAAAACCGCGAAAACGAAAACAGGACTTGTGCCTTCCGCCTTCCGCCTTCATCCTTCCGCCTTCATCCTTCCGCCTTCATCCCGTATCACTCGCTGTGCTGCGGCCACTGCGGAGCCCAAAACTACCTTTTTCCCCATTTCTGACAGCACTAATTCGATCGCGGCCAGGCAGCCGAGGATATCGACCTCATCGACAAGGCCCATCTGGGCGATGCGGAAGATCTTGCCCTTCAGTGGCCCCTGCCCGCCACCCAATTTGATGCCAAACCGCTCTTCCAGGCGAGTCAGGAACCTCTTGCCGTCGATGTCTTCCGGCAGGTAGACGGCCGACACACCCTCCGCCGGCCGTTTGGCCACCGGCTTGAGGCCCAACGCGGCGGCGCCTGCCAGCGTGGCCCTGGAAAGCAGCTTCGAGCGGGCCCACAACGTTTCGATGCCGGTGCTGCGGATCAGCCGCAGGCTTTCGGCCAGGGCCTCGATCAGCGGGATGGCCGGCGTGTAGGGGGTCTCGGCCGCTTGGGCCGCCTTGCGGTAGGCCAGCAGGTCGAAGTAGAAGGCCGGTGGACCCGCACCCACAATTGGGTACCCGCCGGGTGCCCCGATCGATTCCATCTGTCGCCATGCTCTGGGGCTGACGGCCAAGAAGGCCAGTCCGGGCGGGGTCATCATCGCCTTTTGCGCGCCGACGACCAGCACGTCGATGCCCCACGCGTCGGTGCGGCACTCCATGGCGCCGACGCCGCTGATGCCGTCCACGACCAGCAAGGCCGGGCTGTCGCGGACCACGCGGCCGATCGCTTCAATATCGTGGCCCACGCCGGTGCTGGTTTCCTGCAAGGTCGAGAAAACGGCCGCAACGTCCGGATGCTGCTGGAGCAATCGCCCGACCTCGGCCGCTTCGAAGGCCTCGCCCCAGGGCAGCTCATAGCGCACGACTTCGATCCCGAACCGTTCGGCAATCAGCCGCCAGCGCTCGGCGAACTTGCCCGATTCCAGCACCAGCGCCTTGCCGCCGCGGGGCACGCAGTTGACCACGGCCGCTTCCATGCCTCCGCTGCCGGAACAGGAGAGGATGAGCACGTCGTTGGCGGTCTGGAAGGCATATTTCAGTCCTTCGGTGACTTCGCGCATGGTGCCGCGGAACTCGGGCGTGCGATGATGGCGCACCTGCCGGGACATCGCCAGCAAGGCCGCTTGCGGAACTTCGACGGGACCGGGGGTGAAGAGGCGTTTTCTGGGCATGGGTGAATGCGGGGAGCGGGGAGTTGAAATCTGAAATCTGAAAGATCGTTCCCTACTTCCTTAGCAGGATATCCGCCTCGAAATCCAGATCGAGCGCGGCAAGTATGTCGAGAATTCTCTTGAGACTTGCGCCCTGTACTGCGTTGCTTCATATTTCTGGATCTGTTGCGGCTTGAGGTTCAGTTTCTTGGCCAACTCGTTCTGCGTGAGACCGCGCCACACGGCCGTGGATCAGCACACGGGCGAAGTCGTCGGAGAACCTCATGTGCAACTGAGACGCGCTCTCCAACTCCTCGAATTCTCGGAGTTCTTTCTTGAGATCGTCGATTTGAGAGCGTGTTCCGGCCAGCATGGCCTCATAGAGCCGGGGGTCCATGTCCGTCTTCTCTTGAACCGCAGCCTCCAGCGCCTGGGAGAGCGTTTCGATTTGCTTCTTCGTCACGTTGTACTGTCGCTTGTTCTGAATCATTGTTCCGCATCCAACTCAATGAGAAGAACGCCCCTTGCGTTACCGTCTCTATCCATTTGAAAGAAGTCCAAAACTGTTCCGCCTTGTGCCTCGGGGTCGGCAAGTCGTCGCCGCGCAATCAGGAAGTCCACGCTGTATTTCCTCTTCATGCTCGACCTTGGCGGTCCGGTCTCGAGGAACACGGCATCCAATTTGGATACATCCACCGGACCGGGAAGATCATCCCAGCAACCGTCCACGTCGTTCGGTTCGTCCTTGTCCGAAACAAAGCTGCCGCCAATCCAAACCCTCTTCACGCCGGCCTCTGCGAGATTCCGAATTGCGCTGCTGAGACCGCTGCACAGCCGCTCGCGTTTTGCGCTCCAAGTAAACCTCGCTCTGACTTCGGCCAAGGTTGCGTTGTGGATGCCCGGCGGAAGGTTCCCGTTCGCGTCGAAGTCTGGTATTGCCGTCACTGGGGCCACCGGTCCTGGTTGATCGTCGAACGAATGACTTTGACCACCCAAATGGCCGACTTGATGGTGCCGGGAAATACGGCGGCCAGCAATGATAATCGGCAAGAAGACAACGATATCATTGTATTATTAGACACGTTTTTCGTTGTGTCAAGAGACCGGTATCGGTTTGCTCGGAATATAGGCATGCGTCTCAGTAGTTTCACCAAGCGGCGATCATGGGCACGGTGGGAGGCATCATTGCCGGTGAGAAGTTCTGGATTTCGCGCTGCCGCAAGGACGGCCAAGATACGCTGTATCCGGGGATCGTTGAAATCGATGAGGAGGTGCGCGAACAATACTGGGCGAGCATTCGCAAATGTCCAAGCTTGGTCCAAAACCGGTCGTTTCGATCGAATGGCAAGTATCGTCGTTGAACTCCGCTGCGATAACATGTTTAAGCCGCGGACGGAACGTATCCGCGCGGATGACCCTGCCAAGAACGGCGGGCCGACCTCCCCTTCTAATACAATTTAGCCTAGAATTGGAGATTGCAGACGCAAGGGAGGAAAGAACTATGAGCGAGGAAAAGGAAGTGGGGCGTTTTCGTCGAGTTCGTCGTCGCCAATTACCGTGATGCCGTGCGTTCGGGGCCGGGCGAACCGGTTTTGAAGAACGTGAAGCAATTGGTCGTCTCCGGTGTCGTCGGCAGCGGGGTTGCAAGGCTCGTGTTGCCAAAGTACCTCCTGGTTGATTGCGCGGCCCAATCGCTTTACCCTCGCGACCCCGATACGATCGTGACGGAAATCGAGTAAGTCTCATGGCTCGTCGTCAGTTATTTCGGGTGCAGTCGCCTCTGGGCTACTGGGTCGTCCTCACCCGTGACCGATGGCGGGAAATTGTCCGATTCAAGCACCCGGCACTTGCCAAACACGAGAAAGATATGCAAGAATGTATAGTGCAACCGCAGGTCGTGCGTGAGAGTGCAAAGGACCCCCACGTACATTTGTACTACGCAGTTGCCCAGCGCGGTTTTCTTTGCGTCGTCGTTGCTCCCGGCGACGAGCAGGGGTACTTCGTCGTGACCGCCTACTTCTGTAAAGAAATCAAGAAAGGCAGAGAGTTATGGACAAAGTGAGAGTTTATTATGACCGCAAGGGAAATTCGCTGAGCGTGTGGTTCGACGATCCCAAGAAGGAGCACGTTTGCGAAGAAGCGGAAGACGACGTTGTGCTGATCAAAGATCGTCGCGGGCGGGTGATTGGGTTCGAGCGACTGAATTACCGGACGGCCAAACAGCGGGAAGAGGATTTGCCGATTCCCGTCGAAGTGCAAATGGTCTGAATCGTTAGGAATCCTCATGCCTCGAAATCCAACCGCCTTTACCGACGCCCTGGCCCGCGGCGTGCTCGTCTTCGACGGCGCAATGGGCACCGAGATCTACCGGCACCACGTCTTCACGAACCGTTCGTTCGACGAGCTCTGCCTCTCCGATCCGAAACTGATCGAGACGATCCATCGCGACTACTGCGAGGCCGGGGCCGACGTGCTGACGACCAACACCTTCGGCGCGCACCGGCCGGGCCTGGAGAAATACGGCCTGGCCGACAAGGTCCGCGAGATCAACCGCGCCGGCGCGACGATCGCCCGCCGCGTGGCCGACGCGGCCGGTCGGCCGGTGCTCGTGGCCGGATCGATCGGCCCCCAGGCCACGCAGTGGCAGTCGGAAGGATCCATCGAGGAGATGATCGCCCAGCAGGTCGCCGCGCTGTGGGAGGGCGGGGCAGATTTCATCATGTTCGAAACGCAGCCCTCGCGCGCGGCCCTCGAACAATGCGCCGCCGCCATGCGCCGCCAACCGGACGTGCCGTTCATTCTCTCCTGCATGGTGGCCGGCCAGGGCGAGTCGGTTGCCGGCGAGCCGATCGAACACCTGCTTGCCCCGCTCCCCGCCGCAGGGCCGCAGCCCATCGCCTGGGGATTGAATTGCGGCATCGGGCCCGACGGCCTGCTCGGTACGGTCGAAAGGGCGATCCGCGTCATTTCCTTGCCGCTGGTCGTGCAACCCAACGCGGGCATCCCCAAGGAAGTGGATCATCGACGCATCTACTTCTGCTCGCCGGAATATCTGACCGAGTATGCCAAGCGGTTCGTAAACCTGGGCGCGTCGGGCGTGGGCGGCTGCTGCGGAACGACCCCCGATCACATCCGCGAAATCGCCCGCTCCATCAAGCCACTCAGCCGGCGGCGGACCGAGCCGACGGTGAAGCCCGCCGCGGCCGTGCCGCTTGAAGCCGGCGGCTCGCTTGGCAGAGAAGTCGCAGCTTGGCCGGCGGCTGGCGGCCGGCGAGTGGGTGACCAGCGTGGAACTCGTGCCGCCGCGGGGCTACGATCTCGGTTCCACGGTGGCCAAGAGCCGCACGCTCCGCGAGCGCGGCGTGACGGCGATCAACATCCCCGACGGTCCCAGGGCCAGCGCCCGCATCTCGCCGCTAATCACCGCCGAGCGGATCCTCCGCGTGGCCGAGATCGAGCCCATCCTCCATTTCTGCTGCCGCGACCGCAACCTGATCGGCATGCAGGCCGACCTCCTGGCCTGTGCGGCCTGCGGCGTGCGGAATATCCTCTTCGTCACCGGCGATCCGCCCAAGCTGGGCGACTACCCCAACGCCACCGGCGTTTTCGACGCCGATTCCATCGGCATGGCCGCCGTGCAGAAGCGGCTCAACCAGGGCGTCGATCTGGGAGGGCAGTCGATCGATCCGCAGACCTTCGCCGTGATCGGCGTGGGGCTCGATCCCACCGCCCTGGATCGCAAGCGGGAACTCGACCGCTTTCCGGCAGAAGATCGAGTCCGGCGCCGAGTTCGCCATTACGCAACCCGTCTTCGATCCCGACGCCCTGTTGCGGATGCTCGACGACGTGCAGCATCATGGCATTCCGATCGTGGCCGGCATCTGGCCGTTGGTGAGCTATCGCAACGCCTTGTTCATGCGGAACGAGGTGCCCGGCGTGGTCGTGCCCGACGCGGTGATGGAGCGGATGGCCGCGGTCACGAGTCGCGAGGATCAGCTTGCCGCCGGCATCCAGATTGCTCGCGAGTCGGTGTCCCGCATCCACGACCGCGTGGCCGGCATCCAGGTCAGTGCGCCGATGGGGAATATCGAAACGGCCTGGGCGGTGATCAAGGAGTGAAAGGGATATTTCGTGGCGAAGCAGCACGACTTCTTCCGGGATTTTGGCATCGATCCAGACGACGTACAGCCTCCTACAGGAGTAATTCGTTCGTATCTTTCGGTTAGTCGTGTAATAGGGCAAGTCCTTGGGACTTGCATTATTTCGGCGCTGGGAATCGCATTCGCGGTCTCCTGGGCTCGGTCCCAAGACTTTCCGGCGAATATCATGGCGGCAGCAGTGCCTCTCGTCGGATTCGGCTATATCGTCTACCGTGCAACGGGAAACGTGTATGCGTGGATCGAGCTGGACGGCGATACGTTACGAGCAAAGCACCTTTACACGCGCCGGGTGGTCGAGCGTACAATTGGGGAAATTGAAGAACTACGCACCCTTGTCTTTAATGGGCGCAACCGGCCTTGCACGACGTAAGTGCTAGCACTGCTAGCACTTACGTCGTGCAAGGAATTTGACAAAAGTGGATCTCATGTGGCAAGAAGGAAGTAGGTTCAATCGCTGAACCAAAGCCTACTCCTTTCACCACAGAGATCCAAGAATTATGATCGCACAAGAAGTCATCGTTGACAAGAGTCGGGAATTGCACCAAGTTGTTGACCAGTTGGTCACCATCGTAGTTGACGCTGTTAGAGATCACACACCGATCCACGAGGTCGAGGCCAAGAGCATGAAGATCTTGTTGCAGGCCGGGCAAAAAGCCTTGCAGTTGCTGGTCGATTGCCTCGGGAACGGCGACCTGGGCCAAGAGTACCAACTCCCCGACGGGACCACCGTTAAGCGGTCCGACGAACCGCAGTCGCGCGCGTATGTGTCGATCTTCGGGAAGATCGATATTCAGCGTTACGTCTATGCCCAACGGAAAGGCCAAGCGATCGAGTTCGCGGCCATCGACGCCCGTTTGGCCTTGCCAGCAGGCAAATTCTCGTACCTGTTGCAGGATTGGGACCAGGACTTCGCCATGGAAGAGCCGTTTGGGCAGGTGGCCAAGAGGATCGAGAAGATTTTGGGGCTGCATCAGCACGTGGACAGCCTGGAACACATGAACCAAGAGATGGCCCGAGAGGTGGACGCGTTTCAGGCATTTCTGCCGATTCCTCCCGCAGAGGAAGAAGGGGAGATTTTCGTGCAGACGGCAGATGGTAAAGGCGTTCCTATCCGGCGGCCAGCGGACGCGCCGCCGATCATGGATCATCAACACCGCACCGGCCCCAAGCCCGACCGCAAGAAAATGGCCACTCTGGGCGCGGTGTACAGCATCGACCGCCTAGTCCGCACGCCCGAGGATGTGGTTGAGTCGTTGTTCCGCGATCCGCGGCAACCGCGGCCGAAAACTCCGCGTCCCCACCCCTGCCACAAACAGATGCGGGCACTGTTGGACCATGTGGACGTGAACGGCGACGCCATTGATGGGCGGGCGATGGTCTTCGGGTGGATGAGCGAGCAGATGGCGCTGCGGCATGCCGGTAGCGACAAGCCTATCGTGTGCATTATGGACGGAGAGGAGGCGCTGTGGGGTATGAGGGATGCGTTTCAAGAGGACGTCCCGATGATCGACATCCTGGACCTGCTGCACGTCACGCCGCGATTGTGGGATGCCGCAACGCTGTTTCACCCGAAAGGAAGCGGTGCTGCGGAGAAATTTGTGCGGGAGCGGGTGACGCGGATTCTGCATGGGGAGGTGGATGGCGTTCTCCGCGGCCTGAGACGGATGGGCACCACCGAGGGGCTGCGTGGCGCCAAAGCCACCAAGTTGGGGAAGATCTGCGGATACTTCGAGAAGAACCGCGATCGTATGCGCTACGACCAATACCTCGCGTGCGGTTATCCGATCGCCAGCGGCGTGATTGAAGGGGCATGCCGGCACGTCGTCAAAGACCGTCTGGAGCGGACGGGGATGAATTGGACTATCCCCGGCGCCCAGGCAATGCTGGAACTGCGCTGCATTTACCTTACGGAACACTGGGACACGTTCGTCGAATTCCGGGTTGCAAAAGAAACAAAACGCCTGTACCCATATCGAGACACCCTGAAGACACTACATTGGCACGTCGCTGCATGAACACGTTCGCACGGCTTCACAGGGAGTGCAAGACCGGTTGCGCCCGTCTTTAATACCTTGGAAGCATTGCTTCTGGGCAGGATCCGCAGGATAACCATCAGATTCCGCGACTGGCGCACTCCCCTTGCGGTTTCCAGGGCTGATCCCGCAATGACGAACGCCAAGGAGTTAATCGAAGCTGTTGTCTATAGGATGTCCGAGCATGGCGAGATCGATACGGAGATCGCGATTTGGATGCGCAAACCGTTCATCCGTAGAATTTATTGGAAGGAAACGACTGGTTGACTCGACCGACAGGCCGGCCTGCGATAGAATGAAGGCGGAACCAATTTCACGCCGAGGTGACCAATGAAAAGCCTAGCCGATGGACTGCCTCCAGAAATCGCCCAGCAAATTCACCCCGAGTGGCGGAAGAACAAGGCGGCCTACTGGGAGATTCGCGAGTCCCTTCTTGATGATTACGGGGGCAAGTGGATCGCATTTTCTAACGGTGGTGTGATTGCATCCGGCCCCCGACCGGACCTCGTCTTTCAGGCGGCGCACGAATCAGGCGAGCATCCGTTTGTGATCTGCGTTGGGCACGAGGATGAGCCGCCGTATCGCATGCGTGGCCCGCGATTCCGCCACGACGGCAGCACGATGCCTTTGCCCCGGAGGGGCACATGAGAATAGCCCAGCGATTTATCGCTGGGACAGGATTTAAACGTCCCGCCCAGTCCCGGAGGGACGATTGAGTCGTAAACCCCGGCGATTATTTCAATCGTCCCTCCGGGACTGGATAACGCTTTAAGATTCCAGACCCAGCGATAAATTGCTGGGCTATTATCAATCGTCCCTCCGGGACGGACAAGCACATCATATGCCCCAATCTTCCCACGCCCCTCCCGAGTTGCTTTCCCCCGCCGGCGATTTCGACTGCGCCCGCGCGGCCGTGGAAAACGGCGCGGATGCCGTCTACTTCGGCCTCCGCGTGGGACTGAACGCGCGGAACAAGGCCACGAACTTCGCCCTGGAAGAACTGCCCGAGTTCATGGCCTACCTGCACCTCCGCGGCGTCCGCGGCTTCGTGACCCTCAATACGCTCGTGTTCCCCAGCGAGTTGGACCTGCTGGACCGATCGGTTCGCGCGGTGGTTTCCGCCGGGGTCGACGCGGCCATTGTGCAGGATCTGGCGCGGCGCGGCTGATCCGCGCGATCGCGCCGGACTTTCCCCTGCACGCCTCGACGCAGATGTCGATCACCAGCGCCGAAGGCGCGGCCCTGGCCCAGCGGTTGGGCATCTGCCGCGTGGTGCTCGCCCGAGAGCTTTCGATCGATGACCTTCGCCGCATCCGCCCTCGGACCGAGCTCGAGCTGGAGGTCTTCGTCCATGGCGCGCTGTGCATGAGCTATTCGGGCCAGTGCAACGCCAGCTTCGGCATGGGCGGCCGCAGCGCCAATCGCGGCCAGTGCGCACAACAATGCCGGCTGCCTTACGAACTGGTCTGCGACGACGAGGTCCGCGACCTCCAGGACCGCAAGTACCTGCTCAGCCCTTCGGACCTCTCCGCCCTGGATCTCGTGCCGGAGTTAATCGCTGCGGGCGTCAATTCGCTGAAGATCGAAGGCCGCATGAAGTCGCCGCAGTACGTCGCCTCGGCCACGCGGCAGTATCGCCTGGCGATCGACGAGGGTGTGGCCGGCCGCCGCGTCAACCTGCCGCCGGAGCAATTGCTGGAACTGGAAAGCCCCTTCTCGCGCGGCCTTTCGCAGGGCTGGCTCGCCGGGCGAAACCTGCAGATCGTCGACGGCCGTAACTCGGCCAACCGCGGCTTATGCATCGGCCAGGTCGCGGCCGTCCACGGCGATCGCGTGGCGGTCGAACTCACTGCGCCACTGCGGCGGGGTGATGGCGTTGCCTTTCCTTCCATCCTGGGCGAGGCCCACGACCAGGGCGGACGGGTCTACGAAATCTTCGTTGGCAAGGTCTCGCTCAAAGAAGTTGGTCGGCGGCCAGGTCGACCTGACCTTTGGACGCGATGCGCTCGAACTCGACCGCTTGCGGCCCGGCCAGGAGCTTTGGAAGACCGACGATCCGCAGATCGACCGCCGTTTGCGGAAGACGTTTGCCGGCCGCGGGCAGCGCCGCGTGCCGCTCGACCTGACGGTGGAAGCCGCCGTCGGCCGCAAGCTGAGCGTTCTCGCCAGGGCCGGCACGAAGGCGACGTGCCGCGTTGAGTCGGAGCAGGAACTTGAGGAGGCTCGGCGTCACCCGCTCACGGCCGAGGTGCTCCGCGAGCAGTTCGGCCGCTTGGGTACGAGCGTGTATGAGCTTCGCGAGCTCGACGCGCGGATCGAAGGCTGTCCGATGGTCCCCTTGAGCGTGCTTGGGCAATTGCGGCACGAGATGGTCCGCCTTTTGGATGCCGCGGCCGTGGAGTTGCCCAAACCGCGGCTTGTTGTGCGGCCGGCAGCAAGTGGCTGTAGGGTGGGACAAGCTCGCGTAGCGAGCGCCGGCCCACCGATGTCAGAGCTTGGTGGGCCGGCATCGCAAGCTCGCTGGCCCCACCCTACAGGCTGGACCCACTGGAAACCCCAACCTGGCACGTCCTCTGCCGCGAGTTGAGGCACGTGGAAGAAGTGCTGGCCCTGGGCGTAAGAAGCATCATTGGCGACTTTGCCGAGTTGCATCGCTGCGGGCATGCGGTGCGAATGGCCCGCGAGCAGGGCGCGGAGATATTTCTGGCGACGCCGCGGATCCAGAAGCCGGGCGAGGAGGATCACTTCGCGCGGATCGCCGATGCCGGGCCCGACGGCCTACTGGTCCGCAACCTGGGCGGGGCGGCCTTCTGCGCCGAGCGGCAGATCCCCTTCGTGGCCGACATGTCGCTGAATGCGGTCAACCAGTGGACCGTCGCCTGGCTGCACGACTTGGGAGCACGCCGAGTCACGGTGGCCTACGATTCCGATCGCCGGCGGCTGACGGAACTGGCCGATGCCGCCCCCTGGGCCGAGTTGGAAGTGGTCGTCTACCAGCACATTCCCTTGTTCCATACGGAGCATTGCATTTTCGACACGGAGGTCGGAGGGCGGCGGAATGAAATCAAGCCAAAGCTCACGCCGGAGGAAGAGGTCCGCCAGTCGCAGCGCCGCACGCCGCCATGCAGTTTCGCCTGCATGAAGCATGAGGTCCGCCTCCGCGACCGGATGGGCGTCGAGCATCCCTTGCAGTCGGATGCCTGCTGCCGCAACACGCTCTACCATGCCCAGCCGCAGAATCTCATCGACCACGTGCCGGAGCTGCGGCGGCACGGCGTGCGGCACTTCCGCATCGAGTTGCTGGAAACGGTGCCGCAGAATCTTCTACTTCGCCTCCACTGGCCGGCCGATCAGGCGGCTGACCTTGCTCCATAAGACCGCGGCCTCAAAGGGCTTTAGCAAGTAGTCGGAGATCCCCGCCTTGATGGCCTTGACCACGTGTTGGCGGTCGGACTGGGCCGAGACCATGAGAATCGGCACCTGGCAGCCGGCAAGCCGGATCGATCGGGTGAAATCCAGACCGCTCATTCCGGGCATCTGCCAGTCGATCACGACTGCGTCGAAATGATGCTTGTCGAAAAGCGCGGGCCTGCTGGCCGTTGGCCGCCTCGATGATCTCCAGGTCGGCGGAAGTTCGCAAGGGCACGCTGACCATCGCGCGGCTGATCGGATCGTCGTCGGCAATCAGGATTTTCACGGTTCGATTCCCAGGACGCGGGCATGGATCAGGCGGCGATGTCGGCCTCGTGCGAATTTATACAATTCTATGTCAAAATCTGGCGGCAGGCGTGAAAAAGGCGCAAGATATTGAAGCAGAATGACTTATGCGCATACTAACCCGACGCGCAAGCGAGGGTTGCACAAGGAGTTGCCCTCGCTTGCGCTTCGGGTTAGTATGGCGCGATCCAGGCTGCGATCGTCGGGCAGCAAACCATCCAGGCTAATTTCCCCATGTTCCTCCAAATCTTCACGCTGTTGGGCCTCGTGCTGCACGTCTTTGTCGTGCTGGGGATCTCGCTGCGGGTGATTATGCGGCGGCCGCCCAGCGGCACGGCCTTGGCCTGGATGTTCCTCGTCGCCTTCTTGCCCGTGGCCGGGTTCGTCTTTTATTTGCTGATCGGGGAACGCCGCGTTGGATTGCGGCGTGCCCGGCGGATCGCTGCGCTCCGTAGCGACTATGCCCAACTCGCGCAACAGGTGATCGACCAGGGCCTGACGCATGTGGCTTGGGACAAGCATCGGCCAGAGGCCCGCGGCATGGACCACTTGGGGACCTGCCTGGTCGGCATTCCGACCGTGGCCGGTAGCATGGCCAGTTTCCATCCGGAGTCGGAAGAGATCCTTAAGGCCATCGCCGAGGACATCGACCGGGCCGAGAAGAGCGTGTTGATGGAATTCTACATCTGGAACGAGGGCGGGGCCGCCGACGAGGTCTTCGCGGCCCTGCTCCGCGCCGGCCGGCGGGGCATCCCCTGCCGGGTGCTGGTCGATGCGGTCGGTGCGCGGCCCTGGTGGAAAGGCCGGCAGCCCGGCCAACTCCGCGAGGCGGGCGTCCGCGTGCAGCCCGCGCTGCCCGTCAGTCTGCTGACGGCCATCGTCTCGCGAAACGATCTTCGTCTGCACCGCAAGATCGTCGTAGTCGACGGCCGCGTCGCCTGGACGGGGAGCATGAACCTGGTCGATCCCGGCTACTTCAAGCAGGATGCGCACGTCGGCCGGTGGGTCGATGCCATGGTCCGCCTCGAAGGTTCGGTCGTGGCGCCGCTGGCCATGACCATGATCGGCGACTGGATGCTGGAAACGGCCGAGCCCATCGAGACGATCATCGCCAGTGCGGAGTTGGGACTGGCGGGACCGAAAGGCACGGAAGACATGCAGGTCATTCCCTCAGGGCCGGGCGCAACCCGGGGTACCGGGTGCCCCGACGACGGGCTGCTGCAAATGCTCCTGGCGGTCATCAATTCGGCCCGCGAGGAGCTGATCCTTACCACGCCCTATTTCGTGCCGGACGATTCCATGCTGCGGGCCTTGCGGGGCGCGGCGGGGCGCGGCGTGCGCGTCGACATGATCCTGCCCGAGCGGGTCGATTCGATCCTGACGCGTTTCGCCAGCCGGTCGTACTACTGCGACTTGCTGGATCTCGGCGTCCACATCCATCTCTACCCGAAGGGCCTCCTGCACACGAAGTCGATCACGGCCGACCGCCGGATCTCGATGTTCGGCACCGTCAACCTCGACATGCGGAGCCTGTGGCTGAACTACGAGGTCTCCTTGTTCGTGTATGGCGAGGCCTTTGCCGGGCAGCTCCACGCCTTGCAGCAAACGTACCTGCAGGACTGCCGGCAGATCGATCCCCGGCAATGGTCCAAGCGCTCGGGCGTCGAGCGATTTCTGGAGAACACGCTGCGGCTGATGGGACCGGTGCTGTAGCAGGCTGAACGTGCCAACGAAAACGGCTCGTCGGCGCCGCCGCGCGACGAGCCGTAATTTGTGCCGTTGGGAGACGACTATCGGATCTGCCCCAGCAGGGAAATGACCTGGGACACTTTCAGCCCATAGCTCGAGGCGATGTCGTTGGCCCAAATCGAGACCACCGCCAACAGGGCGTCGGCCATGGGAGTGGTTCCGCTGGCGCCTGCGCCGCAGCCGCAATCGTCGTTGGAATCGTCGGCGTTGGACGACTCGCTGTCGTCGCCGTTTTGGGTGTCGGCCGATGCATCATCCGAAGAGGTTGCGTCTTCCCCGGCGGAATTCTGGTTGTCGCCGTATTGGCCGTCGATCGGCTCGTAGCGATAGCCGTAGTAATCCTGGATGCTGTCGCTGGTCGTGTCGGTCGTGTCGGAATTCAGCTCGCCCTCAGTCTTGCCCGCGTCGGGGGAATCCGAATCGGCGGCAGGGACCGCCATGTTCTCGCCCTTGTCGACAGGCATGTCGCCGTCGACGGTTGGCTCGACGGACTGGTTTTCGCTTGTCCCGGCGTTGTCCGCATCGTTGTTCGCCGGCGTGTCGTTGGCAGGCGTATCGGTGGGTGACGGGACGTCGGCGTTTGTGCCATACGGTCCGTCGAAGTGGCTGGGCTCGTAGGAATCACCGGAGTTGTCGGCGTTCGAGTTGCTGGCGTCCGAAGGCGTGTTATCAGTTTCGTCCGAAGCCACGTCGTGGGTCGAATCGGAAGCGGTGTCGTCGGCCACGTCCGAAGGCGTGTTATCGGCTTCGTCCGAAGCCACGTCGTGGGTCGAATCGGAAGCGGTGTCGTCGGCCACGTCCGAAGGCGTGTTATCGGCTTCGTCCGAAGCCACGTCCTGGGTCGAATTGGAAGCGGTGTCGTCGGCCACGTCCGAAGGCGTGTTATCGGTTTCGTCCGAAGCCACGTCCTGGGTAGAATCGGAAGCGGTGTCGTCGGCCACGTCCGAAGGCGTGTTATCGGTTTCGTCCGAAGCCACGTCGTGGGTCGAATCGGAAGCGGTGTCGTCGGCCACGTCCGAAGGCGTGTTATCGGTTTCGTCCGAAGCCACGTCCTGGGTCGAATCGGAGGCGGTGTCGTCGGCCACGTCCGAAGGCGTGTTATCGGCCGCGTCGGAGGCAGCGTCCTCCGTCGCATCCGTCGTTGCTCCGTCGTCGGTATTCGGATCGCTGCCAACTGCTTCGCCGGTCGACGCCGTAGCGTCCGAAACCTGGGGCTCGTCGGGCGAGAGCGAGGGCAACGGCGGGACGTCGGCGTCATCCGCGTTCGGATCCAAGTAGAGGAACGAATCTCGGTTCCAGTCGGCCAGCAGATCGGTTACGGGAGCCGTGTCGAATGTCGGTTGGATATCCGATTTTTCCGACGTAACGATCATCGCGCCGGCGTTGGCGGCGCCGAACAAAGTCAGTGCAAGCACCGTAGTGCTAAAGAGTCTTGTCAAGGAACATGACCACGGACTGAAGAAGTGTCTCATTCTTTGAATTCCTCTGAATAAAGGGGAGCCGGAATATAGGACAGGGTTGGTTTTGGCAGCCGTATGTTGAATGGGCCGCAGAACAATTTCCGCTAGACGGTATCGGTGAGCCGCATTGGTTATTATTAAGCAATATAGGAAGACGGCGTGAAATAGGAAAGTCTGTTGGTTTGATGGCTTTGCACGAAACAACTGGACTACGCAATCATAACGGACCCGCTGTGTCGCTGGCGTGCAGGTAGTGCAGGCGAAATCGAATCTACTTGCTTAGGTTTGGCAAAGACTTCGGTCTGCTGAGACTTTTCCGTTTGGAGGGCCGGGCGCGTTAAACTCGGCAGTCGCTCCGAATTTTGCCCGGCCTTTCACCGAATCGCCCTCCCCTCAGTCCCTTGAATTTGGTAAAATGGGAGTTATTCAAGAACGAAGGGAGCAATGCCAATGAAACGAACTTTTTTGTATTGTCTGATTTCGGGAGTTCTGGGTGGTTTGCTTGCCGTGGCCATCTCGCGGACCCAGAATGGAGCCCTCGTCGATTGCCCAAGAACCTCGCATGGGAGCCGTGGGCGGGGCGCCTATGGGCGGGCCTGCGCTGGGCATTCCCGCGCCGCCTGCCGATCCGCGAATGGCGCCGGCGGTTGCGGCAGTGCCTTCCCCGAATCCACCGGAAGCGGCCGAATACACGCCCGAAGAGCGGGTCAATATCTGGGTCTATGAGCAAGTCAACCGCGCCGTGGTGAATATCACCACCAAGGGGTTCCAGGGCGAGCGAATCTTGCTGTTCGAGGTGCCCTCGGAGGGCGAGGGAAGCGGCGTGGTTCTCGACCGCCAGGGGCACATTCTCACCAACTTCCACGTGGTGGATGGCGCCAAACAGATCCAGGTGACGCTCTTTGACGGCAACACCTACGACGCGCGGTTGATCGGCCAGGACCCGGCCACGGACGTGGCGGTGCTGAAGATCGACGCCCCGGCGGCGTCGCTCTTTCCAGCCGTGCTCGGCAATTCTACGCAATTGAAGGTCGGGCAGCGGGTCTTCGCCATCGGCAATCCCTTCGGGTTGGAGCGGACGCTGACCACCGGCATCATTGCCAGTCTGGATCGATCTTTGCCCGGCCGCCGCTCAGGCCGGTCGCTGAAGTCGATCATCCAGATCGATGCGGCGATCAATCCGGGCAATTCGGGCGGGCCGCTTCTGGATAGCCATGCGCGGATGATCGGCATGAACACGGCCATCGCCAGCAAGACCGGCGAGAGCGCCGGCGTGGGCTTTGCCATCCCCGTGAGCACCATTGCCCGCATCGTGCCGCAGTTGATCAACGAGGGCAAGGTGCGGCGGCCGGAGGCGGGCATCGTGCGGGTTTATCAGACCGATCAGGGCCTCTTGATCGCCACGCTGGCCCCCAACGGGCCCGCCGAGCGGGCCGGCCTGCACGGGCCGAAAGTTGTGCAGCAACAGAAGCGGCAAGGGCCGTTCGTTTATAACTACCAGACGGTCGATCGCTCGGCGGCCGACCTGATCGTGGGGGTGGATGGAAAGAAGGTCAAGACGGCCGACGACTTCCTCGACGCCATCGAGAGCAAGCGGCCCGGCGATAAGGTGACGATCAGCGTCGTCCACGACAACCAGGAACGGCAGGTCACGCTGGTGCTCGACGCGGGGGAGTAGCCCGGATTACTCGAAGGCCCTTTTTCCGGTTGGGGTTTCAATCGGTAGACGCCCGTGGCAAGTTCGCTATAATAGGGGGGGAAAAGGAGATTAGCATGGCAACTCCCCAATCGTTGGAATTGGCCAGCCGCGCCCGGGCGATCTACGAGGAAAAACTGAAACGCCGGCTGGAATGCACCAACCCAAACGACTTTGTTGCGGTCGAGCCGGAGTCCGGCGAGTTCTTCCTCGGCAAGACATTGAGTGAGGCCATTCAAACCGCGCACGAGGCATGCCGATCGTATGCCGTTCGTGTTTCGCGTCGGGCACAAGACGACCGTCGAGCTGGGGGTACTGGGTTAGTGGACGGCAAGGTCGACAGTTCCGGGAGGGCACTGGTTGTCCTTCAAGTTCGGTCCGAACGCGATGCGAAGGCGACGGATTTGACGGCTTGGATAGATACTGCCTTCACAGGCGAGTTGGTTATTCCACACACGACGATTCGGAAATTGAAGCTGAAACAATCGGCTGCTGTAGCCGCCGGTCTGGCCGACGGAACCCAGGTCGTCCTGGAAACCTTCACTTGCATCATCGACTGGTTTGGCCATGATCGTCCTGTGGAAGTCGTGGAGAACGACGGGCAGTTCCCGTTGCTCGGCGTTGGCCTGCTGAGCGATCGAAGGCTGGAAGTCGACTACCCCCTCCGTAAGCTCTCGATCAATTGACTGGGAGCCATGCCTTGGACGCCTTGGCGGCCGCGAAACAGTCCGAGGCCGAGAAGCCCTGCACGGTCAAGGACGCCCAGGCCTTCCTCGACGAGGCCATGCAGGCCGCGGTCCAAAAAGAGAGCACCGCGCCGGGCGGCCTGCTCGTGACCAAGCGCGATTCCGAAAAGGTCATGTCCTTTTCCGCCGGCTTGCCCGCCGCGGAGGGCGGCGCCGCCGGCTTCGGAGGCGGCGTGCATAGCTCGGGCCACAGCAAGTAACGCGGCGACGAAGTGCCGAGTCATGTCCGCCTTTAGCTCCGTCGACCGCCGCGCCGTGCCCGGCCGAGGGCCGCCCGGCCGTCACGAATATTGGCATGGTGAAAGGTCCAGATGGCTAAACGGGCCGTCACTTTTCGTCGTTATTCGACGTTGAATCAGTGATGGCCCTTTTTCCGGTTTCAGTGATGGCCCTTTTTCCGGTTTTTGTGCGCGTCAGATCAGCAAATCCAGACGCCAGCGGCGTAGATGTATCCAATCACGGCTGGAACATCAAGGACGAAGGACCAGACCGTGCCGCCACACGCCACGCCCCAGCCACGGCGGGATGATAGCTGGCGGTCGTAAAAAAGGCAGAGCAATAACCACCACTCCGCGAGCCGCAGCACGGCCAGGCCAGCGATGGCTTTCGGCATCGTGTCGAAGGTGTCGATTGCGTGGAAGGCATAGATCGCGGCACCGACTGCCATGCCGATCAAGGTACGGGTTGCCCCCACGATCAGAGCATTCCGATCAGTGCGCTCGTAAATCCGCGAGATTACTGCCGCCGCCCCCGTGTAGCCGACAGCCTTCACGGCACAGAAAGCCATGTATCCAGCGACGGCGCTGTGTTCTCCCATAGGCATGATGTTTTCTCCGAACGAGCCGTCCCGAAGGCACAGTGCTTTTCCTCAATCCAGCAAGTCTTGTTTCTTGATGCAGCACTTTTTGAACTTCTTCCCCGAACCGCAGGGGCAGGGGTCATTTCGACCAATCTTCTTCGAAGCTGATTCTCGCTGGGGCTGTCTTTCAGGAAGTCGACGGCGCAAGGACTGCTCCTTCGCCTCCCGAAGCTCCCGCTTCAGCCTCTCCTCATCCAGCAGCAGCCGTTGATGCTCTTGCTCCGCTCTTTCATTCTCGAACAACAGCCGTTGCGCCTCCTGCTCCAATCTCTCCTTCTCCGATAGCAGCCATTGTTCCCCCAGGTAGTCTGCAATCGGTTCCGTCGTGGTCTTGATCCCGAGCTTCTCCTGCATCATCTTCACGAAAATGGGCCTATCCCGTTCGGGCAAAATGCCCGTTCCAAGAGCGCGTCGAGGGTGAGGTCGAAGAATTGAACGCTGTCTCCGTGTTCCCGAATGGCCGCAATGAAACCGTCGATGCGGTCTTGCTGCTCGTCGTTTTCGAGGGTCAAGTCCTCGTATTGGCCCAGGCCCGAAAGAGTGTCGAAACAGTCCTTTAGCCAAAGCGTGTGCCGCAATCCGATAGGGACAACTTCCAAGGCCGAGGATACGCCTTGGGGAAGCGACAGACCATCGCCGTGTTCGGCAAGGCAATCGACCAAGTTCCGCCAGCCCTCGGAGTGGACCCCGTAGTGGGCGTCGGCAGTCCGAAACGGCTCGACGAGAATATGCGGCACGATCTTGTTCAGAATGACGTGCCAAGGTTCGTTTGGACGGGGAATGTCGTCAATGTAGAGAACGCGATTATCCTCCCCGTCGCTGAAGTCGATGAGTTCGCCCAACGCGGCCTCTTGTTTTTCCGTCAACGGCAACCCTTGCTCCTCGGCCATGACTGCTTCCCACGCAAGGAAATCGTCCTTTTCCATTTTGTGGATAAAGTCCTCCACGGCCTCTTCCACGCCCGAGGGGTCGGTCAGGCGGTAGTCGTCGATGAAATCGTAGGTGGGGATGTCGGGAGCGAACGCCCACTTCAAAGGCGGGGGGCGGTCGGGGTGGAGTTGTTTCTTCGTCATTTACAGAGTCCTTGAATCGTTGTCTTTCTCTTTCCATCCAATTGTTGAGGATCGGAAAAAGAAACGCAAGGGGATCGTTCCTCGCTTCGGGGTGGCTCTCCTTCACGACCATGCTGTTGCGAAGTTGGAAATCCCGAAACTCGATTGAAAGTGGTGCTCACTGCTGTTCACTGACGATGGCGTGGCAAAGCTCCAGCAGGCATTGCCGAACTGCCAGATTTACGATTGAAATGATCAAGCCCACCCACAAACCCCGCTGGTTCCACCTGACGCCCGCTTGGCTGATCGTAGAGCTAGATTCGAGGGCGACGGCTGGCAAACCTGCTTGACAGGTCGCTCTTGCTGCCTCACAAGCGGCTGATATCGTCTTCTTCTCCATATTCTCTTCTACCATTTGCCCCCTTTCGTTTCCCGTTCGCCAATGCTACCATAAAGGGCGGTGGCTCAATGGATCTCTAATTTGAAAAAGGGCTTTGTTATGAGTTGCTGGACAAGATTCTTCGGTGTGCGGAAAAATGTTCTGCTTGTGGTCATGCTGGTTTCGCCGGCGACATGGGCCTGGAGCACCGTCGCCTCACGCGGTCAGGCTCCCGCAGCGGACCAGGAAACGCGGCCCGCGAAAGAGGTGAGGCCGGCCGAAAGTCGAGACGAGACGGACCCCTTTGCGCCGGCGGCGGCCTCGAATCTCCCTGAACTGGTGATTACCGACATCGTCTACGATCCGCCTTCCTACCTGCGCGTGAAATACAAGAACAAAGGGGGGCCCGGCGAGGGTACGTTTCTGATCCGCATCTCCGCCGATGGAAAGAGCTTTCCGGGGAATCCGAACTACAAGTTCAAATGTCCGGAACCGGGGAAGGAAGCGGCTACCGGCGGGTTTACCATCGGGCTCATCGGACTGCACGAGGGCATGACAGCGACGGTGACCGCCGAAATCTACGATTCGACCGTCCGCGAGAACAAGACCGACGGCCACACGTTCCGCAAGCAGATCGTCCTGAAAGAAACCGGCGAGCAGAGCAAAGCCGGTGAAGCGGCCGCAGGCAGCGCCAAGCCGGGAATCTTCAAGCGGATCCTCGACGTTGACATCTTCCCCACTGGACCGACGACGCTGAACGCCGGACTGGGCGGCGTCAATACCAGCCAGGAACGGGCGCAGACGTTCACTGTCAGCACGTCGGGCACTTTGGCGGAGATCGACGTGTTCGTCAAGGCATTCCCGTCCGGCGAGGGCCGACTGATTTTCGATCTCCGCCGCGCGAACCCGAGCGGGAACCCCACGGCGCTCGGCGATGAGGTTCTAGGCACGTTTTCCCTGCCCGCCAAAGCCGTTCCTCAAGGCAGCGGCGGATTCGTGGCCTTCGACGTGAGTCCGCTGAAGCTGCTGGTCAAGCCGGGAGAGAAACTCGCGGCGGTGCTCCGCGCGTCGGAAGGGGCGTCGATGTTCGGCTGGCTCGGTTGGAACAACGATCCTTACCCCGGCGGCGAGTCGTTTGAACGGATTGCGCCTCGCGACTGGGTGTGCAGTCCGAAGTACGATCTCGGCCTGCGAAGCTATGTGCTGGCGCCGGCGTCGCGGCTGACGATAACGCCGCGCGAGATCATCGTGGCCCGTCCCCAGCCGGCGACCGCAGCCCTTGCCGGCCCGGCGCGCGTTGTCGATGCGCCGCCGCGCGCCGCTGCGCCTTCGGTCAAGGCGGACCTTGCCCGTGCGTACTATAGCCGCGGCCTTTCCTATCAGGAGAAAGGGAGCCACGACAGCGCGCTGGCCGACTTTACGGCGGCCATCCGCCTTTACTCGGAAGTTGCCGGGGCGGAGTCGCCGCAAGACGCGGCGGGCGGAAGGGCCGTGGCTTCCGACCGGTCGATCGAAACCTACTCGCAGACCATCCGCAACAACCCCAACGACGTGCGGGCCCGCTATCTGCGCGGCCTCGCTTACCAGCGCAAGGGGGAGCACTCGCTGGCGGAAGCCGATTTTGCCGAAGCTGCGCGGCTGCTGCTGAAGTAGCGGTAGGGCCCCGTTCTCTCCGACAGTATTTTCCTTTCGCAATAGTAACTAGCTGCGTGTCACGTTTCCAATATGGAAATCCAATATGGCCTCTAACGATCCGCTGAATTGGTTTATTGCGCACGGAGCGATGGACCTGTACGTACCACACGTTGATGAGGGCCTAAATCGGGAGCAGAAAAAGAGACCATGAAAGGGCCCTTGGAGCGGCAAAGGGGGCCAGTCCTGACGGTGGTGAGCTACAGAGTCTGTTTCTTCACAGAATTCCATCAGTTCGACGGGGACTGCCATCAGTACGGTGTTCGAGGCGCTGGGGCCGAGCCCGTCGATCGTCTGCAAGGTCCGCAGTTGCATGGCGCCGGGCTGCGGCTCATCGTGGTCGCTGCCGCCGCCAGGTTCTCCGCGGCGAGCTTATCGCCCTCCGCCTTGGTGATCGTAGCCCGCTTTTCCCGCTCGGCCCCCGCCTGGCGCGACATGATCCTCTTCAACTCCTCGGGCATGTCGATGTCCTGCAGACGAATCCCGGTCACGTGCAGCCCCCATTCGCGCGAGTCGCTCTCCACGTGCTGCTCCACCTGCCGGGCGATCTGCTCGCGCTCGGCCAGCAACTCGTCGAGGGTCATGCCGCCGACCACGTCGCGCAGGGCGCTTTGGGCCAGCTTGGCCGATCGCCAGGGCGTAATCCTGGATCTTCATCACGGCGTCTTCGGCGTTCGTCACGCGATAGAACAAGACGCTGTCGATCGTCACGGGCACGTTGTCGCGGGTAATGACCTCCTGCTCCCGGACGTGGTGCGTCAGGACGCGGGTGTCGATCATGCGGAGCCGATCGACGACCGGCACGATAACGAACAGGCCGGGCCCGCGGATGCCGCGAAATTCACCCAGCCGCAGCACCACGCCGCGCTGCCACTGGTTGGCGACCTTGATCGCGCTGGCGACCAGGAGGGAAATCACGATTCCCGCCGCGCCGCACAGCAGACCGAGCCCGGGGCTCCGCTGGCCCACGAAGACCGCCAGCGCCACGCTGAGCACGGCCAGAATCAGAAACAGCACCAATTGCACCGAGCTTGGCATGTCCTTCTGGTACTGGCGCAACGATTCACCCAATTCCCGTGCGTCCGCCATGGTCATTCTCCCACGTTACCTGGTTCATTCCTGACGAGAAGCTGCGTCCCAGTTCCGACCCCGTCCTGGCCTTCCGTGAACGAATGTGTCGATAAACGGCCGCACTGCAGACGGCTGCCGCGAGAAGTGCCAGCGTGCCCGGTTCCGGCACCGCTTGCATGTCGCCTGCCATCGCAGCAGCTTGCAGCGAACCGCCGAAGAGTTGCGATGCG
Source organism: uncultured Planctomycetia bacterium (assembly GCA_963824275.1). Lineage (GTDB taxonomy): Bacteria > Planctomycetota > Planctomycetia > Pirellulales > Thermoguttaceae > JANXQG01. The sequence continues at coordinate 93,628 of CAWGOT010000002.1, forward strand.
TCAGCGCCAACGGTCAAGCTCGTCCCGCTGGGAAGCGCGTCATGGTCGGATACGATCAGCGTGCCGGCTTCAACGACCGTGCCGCCCGTATAGGTATTCGAGGCGGTCAGAATCAGCGCACCTGTGCCCAGGCTGTCGTTCAGGGTCAGGCTGCCGGCTCCAGAAAGCGAACCGGCAAGGGTCACGGTGAAGCCGGCCGTATCGAAGGTCGCTCCGCCGCCACCCGCAAGCGGGCACCCGCCGAGCGTTATGGGCATGGTGGTGGAAAACGAGCCGCCGGCCTGAAGCGTCCCGCCGCTGAAGTTGAAGGCCGCCGATCCCGAACCTTGGGCCAGCGCCAAGAGAATTAGCAGCCCGCCGCTAAGGTTGTATGTGCCGCTGCTGCCGGCCTCCTGGCCGAGTTCTAGTCCGCGGCCGCTGTTCGTTCCGCCGGACTGCGTGAAGCTGCCGGTTCCGAAGACGCCGACGGACTCACCCGGAGAGGTAAGCAGGCCGTTGCCGCTCAGATTGTAAGTGCCCTTGGTTTCCGGGGAGTTGCCAAGTTGTAGTCCGCCGTTTGACACGGAATGCGTGCCGCTGGACTGAATGAAGTTGCCGATGCCGACGGCATCGCCTGCGCCGACCGTTACGCCTTCGTCAGAAAGCAGGCCGGGCCCGTTCAGGGTATACGTTCCAGTGCCGGTTCCATCGCTTTCAATTCCGATAGTCAGTTGGGTCGTCGAATTGGTTCCACCCGACTGCGTGAAGCTGCCGGTGGCGCTGCTGGCGGCGACGTACTCTCCGTAAGATATAAGAACGCCGTTGCCGCTCAGCATATACGTGCAGTTGCTGCCGGAATTGCCCACGTAAAGAATGGACATGGTATTGACCCCGCCCAACTGCATGAAGTTGCCGGTTCCGTTCACGCCCAGGTTTTCATAATATCCAGAAAGTTGGCCGCTGCCGCTCAGGGTATACGTTCCGACCGCGCCGGCATTGCTTCCGAGGACCAGGGCCGCATCGGTCCCGGGCATCGCATTGGTTCCGCCCGACTGCGCGAAGGTCCCCGAGCCATAGACGCCTATGTTTTCACCGCAGGAGTCGATGCCTCCGCCGGTCATTTGAACGGTGCTGGAGCCATCGACACTGAGCGACAGACACGTTTCGCCCGATTGGGTCACGGTGGCTGTGCCGTTGACGATCCATGCGTTGTCGGTGCCGGTCGGCGCCATCCCGCCCCAGTTTATTGGATTTGACCAGTCACCCGTTTGACTCGGCGAAAGGGCCCAGGAAACGTCCGCGCCAGCCGGTGCGGCCGCGAGCAGAACCGACGCAACGACAACGCTCGCGAAAGGGACGGCCGATGACCAAGCCGCTCGGCGACTGCTTCTCATGCAGAACTTGCCACACATGGTTGTTTCCTCTTGCACGCGGCGTCCGGAAACCAGACTGCAATCTAATTGAGGGCTAGGAGCCCTGTCAAGCATCTTGTCAAAATGCCGGGAGTTGTCGCATGTTTTGATGCGAATAAGCGTGGCCGTGTTTGGAGAAGTTTGAATTCGCGCCAAATGATGCGCAAAAAACCGAGCTACCTTTCCGGATAGCCTCTCAGACGGATTGCCAATCCGTCCTACGGCCAAACGCGGAAGTTATGCTCCGGCCGGATCTTACTGCACCGTGGCGACCTGGACAGCCGTGGCGCCGCTCGACTGCCCGTTGGTCGAGATCGCGGCCTTCAGCACGCCGGTGACCGAGGTAGTCAAGTTCAGGGTGAGCACGGTGCTGGTGGCCGTGAAGCTGAAGCTACTGCTGGCGACCGAGCTGCTCCCGATGGTCAGCGTGAGCGTGTCGTGGGCGGTGGTCGGGTCGAATCCATAGCCGTCGATGGCGATCGTGGTCCCGCTGGTGTGGTTCCAGTCCAGAACGGCGTTGGCGGTAATGACCGGGGTGATCGCGGCCACCTGCGTTGAAGCGCTGCTTAGCCCGTCGCTCGTGACCGTGGCGAACAACGTGCCGGCAATCACATTGGCGTTGTTGAGTTCCACCGTGAGCGACGTGGCCGTCGCCGCGGTGATGATGCCCGCCCAGGGTGCGCCGCCGTTGTTGGTAAAGACGACCTTGTTGTTGGCGGCCGCCGGGTCGAAGCCGTGGCCGCTGATGGTGACGGTCGTGGCGCTGGCGGCCAGCGGCGTGGTGCTGGACGTCACGGCCGGAACGAGCCTCGCCACCTGCACCGCGCTGCCGCTGGACACCTGGCTGCCCGACGGGCCGACCTTGACGATTGCCGTCAGGTTGCCCACCGAGGCCGGGGTGTAGCTCACCGTGAACGCGCTGGCGGTCGCCGTCGTGGGGCTCAGCCACGTGGCGCCGCCGTCGAAGGAGACCGAGTCGTTGGCGGCCGTCGTGCTGAAGCCGTAACCGTTGATGGTGATGGAGTCCACAGTGTTGACGGGCAAGGAGGTCGTGGCAGGGGTCACCACCGGCGCGACGGTGGCCACCTGCGCCGAGCCGCTGGTTTGCCCGTCGCTCGTGACCGTGGCCGTCAGGCTGCCGGCCGTGGCGGGCAGCGCGGTGATCTGCACCAGCAGCGATGTTGCCGTGGCGCCGACGACCGTGCCGGCCCCGCTATTGAACGCGACCTTGTTGTTGGCCGCCGTCGGGTCGAAGCCGCTGCCGCCGATGGCGACGGTCGTGGCATTGGCGGCCAGCGCCGCGGCGTTGGTGTTCACGGCCGGAACGACCGCGCCCACCTGCACCGAGCTGCTCTGGTAGGTGCTGCCGCCAGTCACCTTGACGACGGCCGACAGACTGCCGATCGACGTTGGCGTGTAGGTGCCGGTTAGCGTGAGTTTGGTGGCGCTCGCGGCCGAGGCTTGGATCCACGAGCCGCCGTTGAACGAGACATAGTCGTTGGCGGCCGCGCCGAAGCCAGAACCGTAGATATAGAAGGTGCTCGCCGCGTTGACGGGCAAGCTGATGGCGGAGGCCGTCGTCGCCGTCGCCGAGGTGCTGGCATAGGTCACCACCGGAACGATGGTGGCCACCTGGACCGGGCTGGTGCTCGTGTAAGTATTTCCGCCGCTGGTGACCTGCACTTTGGCCGAAAGGCTGCCCAGCGCCGCCGGGGTGTAGCTTACCGTGAGTTGGTTGGCGGTGGCCCCCGCCGAGACAGCTAACCACGTGGTGCCGCCGTCGAAGGAGACCTTGTCGTTGCTGCTGGTCGTGCTGAATCCGTAGCCGTTGATCGTGACTGTGGTCGCGTTGATGCCCAGGCTGGCCGTGCTTTGCGTCACGGCCGGGACGACCGTGGCCACGCTGGTCTGCGTGCCGCTGTTGCTGCTCAGCCCGTCCGCCACGACCACGGCCGTCAGTGTGCCGACGGCGGTCGGATCCGTGGTGAGTTCCACCGTGAGCGTTCCGGCCGAGTAGCCTTCGGCCACGCCGGCCGCCCCATCGTTCAGGATGACCTGGTCGTTGGCAATCGTCGAGTCGAAATGCAAGCCGGTGATGGTGAGCTCATTATTCGGAGAAGTCAACAAAGCCGCGTTGGCGGGAACATCGGCGGTGGTGCTGCCGGTCCACGAGGGCGCAGTGCCGACGGCGTTGCCGGAAAGCGTGGCCACCTGCACGGGCGAGCCGCTCGATTCGGAGTCGACGATGACCGCGGCATCCAGGCTGCCCGAGCCGGTCGGCGGCGTGTTGGTGCCTCCGCTGAACGATACGCTCAGCGACGTGGGGGTCGCACCGTTGGCGGCGACCGTGCCCACTCCATCAATGGCGCCGGCTGCGTTCGTGAACGTGACGATGTCCTTGGCGTTGGCGGGGTCGAACCCGTAGCCGTTAATGACCAGCGTCGTGCTGCTGTTGTTGACCGTTGCCGTGCAGGAGGTCACCACGGGGGTGACCGTGGCCACCTGCACCGCGGCGCCGCTGCTCACGCCGTTGGTCGTCACCGAGGCATTGAGGGCGCCGGCCGTGGTCGGCGGCGTGGTCAACTCCACCTCCAGCGACGTCGGGTTTGCCCCGATCACCGTGCCCGCCGCTCCATCGTTGAATGTGACGGTGTTGTTGCCGGGCGTGGGGTCGAAGCTCGAGCCGAAGAGGTAGAGCGTGTTGGCGTTGTCGGCCAGATTGGCCGTGCTCGTGGTGACCACCGGCGCCACCGTGGCGACCTGGACGGTGCTGCTCGGGGAGGCGCTGCCGGTGACCAAGACAGAAGCGGTCAGGTTGCCGGCGACCGGCGTGCTGCTGAACGTCGCCGTCATGGAAGTGCTGGCGCCGTTCAGGGTCGGGTGGCCGGTGAACACCGTATTGCCGTCGGCGTCCTTCAGGGTCAGCGCGTTATTGGCGGGCGTCGCGCTCAATCCGGCGGCGGCAATGCCGCTGATGCTGGTCGCCCCGGCGGTCAGGGGGGCGGTGCTGCTCGTGATGGCCGGCACGACCGTGGCCACCTGCACCGACCCGCTCGACACCTGGGTGCCCGACGGGCCGACCTTGACGGTGGCGTTCAGGACGCCAAGCGCGGCCGGGGTGTAGGTCACTGTGAGCGTAGTGGCGGTTGCGTGCGTGGGAATCAGCGGACTGCCGCCGCCAAACGTGACCGAGTCGTCAGCGGCCGTCGGGTCGAAGCCGTAGCCGTTGATGGTGACCGTGGTGGCGCTGATGGCGAGGTTGGACGACGTGACGACCGGGAGGACCGCGCCCACGACGTAACTGGCGGCGCTGGCGCCGTCCGTCGTCACTTGGGCGTTCAGAGTGCCCGCGGTGGGGAACGCCGCGAAGCTGACCGTGAGCTGCTCCGGCGCGCCCGCCGTGAAGCTGGTGACAATGCCGGACGCGGCCGCATCCGCCGACCCGCCGGTATAGGTGAACGCAACCGAGTCGTTCGTGGCGGTCGGGTCGAAACCGTAGCCGGAGAGGGTCAAGGTGCTCGCGCTGGGGGTGCCGGTGTGCATGGTCGCCCCGGTCACCGACGGAATGATCGTCGCCACTTGCACCGCGGCGCCGCTGCTCAGCCCGTTGGTCGTGACGATGGCCGTCAGCGGGCCGGCTATGGCCGGATTATTCGCGAACGTCAGCGTCATGGAAGTGCCGCTGGCGTTCACCTCGGTGTGGCTGATGGTGGCGGCCGCCGAGTCGTTGAAGAGCACCGTGTTCGTGCTCGCAACGCGATTGTCGAACCCGTAGCCGTTGATGGTGATGGTGCCCAGGGCCAAGCCGACGGCCTGCGTGGCGTAGCTGGAGGTCACAACCGGGACCACCGTGGCCACCTGCACCGACGCGGCCGGGGTCAGGCCGACGGTGACGGTGGCGGTCAAGGGTCCGGCGATCAGGTTATCCGCGCTGCCCAGGGCCACCGTGAGCGACGTCGGCGTCGCCATGCTGACCGTGCCCGCAAAGGTCGAACCGCCGCTCGTGAAACTGACCGAGTCTTTGGCGGCCGTGGGGTCGAAGCCGGAGCCCTTGATGGTGATCGACGAGGCATTGGCTGCCAGCGTGGCCGTGCTCGAACGTCACAACCGGCGCGACCTCGGCGATGGTCACGGGCAAGCCAATGCTGCTGACGCCGTCGACGACGATCGAGGCGCTGATGCTGCCCGCGGTGGGCTCGAAGCCGTTGGTGAAAGTGAAGGTCAGCGAGCTGCTGTTGGGCACGCTCGAGATGCTGCCCACCGCCCCGTCGTTGAGGGTCAGGAACGTCGTTGGCTTTCGTGGTGTCGAAGCCCGCACCGTTGATCGTGACCGATGGCGCCGGCCGAAATCGTGTAGCTCGTGTTTTGCGTTACGACCGGCGCGACCGTTTCCACTTGCGTCGCCGTGCCGGACTCGCCGTTGCTGGTGACCGTGGCCGTCATGCTTCCCACGGCCGTCGGATCGGAAAGGAGCGTCACCGTAAGGGAGTTCGGAGTGGGCGCAGGCGATCCGGCAACCACGCCCACCGCCCCGTTGCTCAGGACCACGGTGTTTTGCGACGTGCTGAAGCCGAAGCCGTTGATGACCAGCGGCCCCGCATTGGCCGCGGTGATCGTGGTGCTGCTGGTCACGACCGGCGTCAGCAGGGCCACCTGGACCGGCGTGCCGCTGGTCACGCCGTCGGTGGTGACGACGGCGGACAGCGGGCCGGCGGTGATCGTGCCGGCACTGCCGGAGATGGTCGCGATGAGCGAGGTCGACGTCACGCTGGTAACGGTTCCCGCCCAAGTTGTCGTGCCGTTGGTAAACGAAACCGAGTTCGTTCCGTTCGGATCGAAGCCGTAGCCGCCGATCGTGATCGCCGGCGCGTTGGCGGCCAGCGGGTTGTTGCTGCTGGTCACGGTCGGGGTCACGGTGGCCACTTGGACGGTGCTGCTGGTCTGGCCGCCGACCGTGACATTGGCCATCACGTTGCCGGCCGTCAAGCCCGAAACGCTCACGGTGAACTGGTTCGCGGTCGGCGCGGGCGAGGCGGCGACGGTGCCGGTCGCGCCGTCGGTGAACGTCACCGTGTCGTTGGTGTTCGTCGTGCTGAAGCCGTAGCCATTCATCACAATCGCCGAGCTTGCGCTGGCGGCGACGGTGCTCGTGCCGGCGGTGACGGCAGGCATGATGGTGGCCACTTGTACCGGCGTGCTGTTGCTCTCTCCCTCGGTCGTGACCGTGGCGTTCAGGGCGCCCATCGTGGTCGGATCGGTAAGGAAAGCCAGCGTCATGGACTCTGGGGACGTGCCGGTGTTCACGCCGGTAACGTTAACCGTGCCGCCCGCGCCGCCCAGCGACACCGTGTTTTGCGCGGCAGTGCTGCTGAAGCCGTAGCCGGTGATGGTGAGCGTCGCCGCGTTGGCCCCATAGCCCGTGGTGCTGCTGGTCACGACCGGCGTCAGCACGGCTACCTCCACCGGCTGGCTGCTCTGGCCGTCGGTGGTGACGATGGCGGTCAACGGCCCGGAGGTCAGCGCGGACCCGCTGCCGGCGGTGGACACGGTGAGCGAGGTCGGCGCCACTGCGATAATGGCGGCCGTCCAGGTTGTACCGCCGTTGGTCAGCGAAACCGAGTTCGTGCCGTTCGGATCGAAGCCGGAGCCGTGGATGGTGACCGTCGGCGCATTGGCCGGCAGCGCGTTGCCGCTGCCGCTGCTCACGGAGGGCGTGACGGCGGCTACCTGGATGGTGGTGCTGGTCTCGCCGCCGACCGTGACATTGGCCATCAGGCTGCCGGCCGTCAAGCCTGAAACGTCCACGGTGATCTGGTTCGCGGTTGGAGCGGGCGAGGCGGCGACCGTGGCGGTCGTGCCGTTGGTGAACGTCACCGTGTCGCTGGTGTTCGTCGTGCTGAAACCGTAGCCATTGATGACGAGCGAGGTTGCACTGGCGGAGAGGGTGCCCTTGCTGAGGTTCACGGCGGGCGTGACGGTGGCCACTTGCACTGCTGTGCCGCTGCTCACGCCGTCGGTCTTGACCGTTGCGTTCATGGCGCCCAGGGAAGTCGGCATGCCGGTGAGCGTCACCGTGAGCTGTCCTGCCGCGGCGCTGGTGACGGCCCCGACGGCGCCGTCATTGAAGGCGACCGTGTTGTTGGCCGCTGTGGTGTCGAAGCCGCTGCCGTTGATCGTCAGCGAGCCGGCATTCCCGGCCAGGTTCGCAATGCTGGCCGTCACCGTCGGGATCACTTCGGCCACCTGCACCTTGCTGCTGGTGTTGTTGGCAGCGCTGCCGACGGTCACTACGGCGTACAACGGCCCAGCGACGGTGGGAGTCTCGGTCAGCGTTAGCTGATTGGCTGCCGCAGTGGCGGGGTGAACGGCAGTGGCCAGGCCTGTGCCGTTGGCCTCCGTCAGGGTCACCGTGTCATTCGTGGCGGTGCTGTCGAACCCGTAGCCATTGATGGTAATCGTCTGGGAAACGCCGGCGGCCGCGCTAGCGATGCTGCTGGTCACTGCCGGGGCGACCGTGGCGACTGTCACCGTCGGCGTTGCGCCGCTCTTGACGCCGTTGACCGTGACGGAAGCCTCCAGCACGCCGGCTACCGTGGGGGCTGTGCCCATGGTCACCGTGAGCACGGTCGGGGTTGCCGTCGTTACGGTGCCGGCGGCCCCGTCGCTGAAGGTCACCACGTCGTTGGCGGCCGTGGTGTCGAAACCGTAGCCGTTGATGGAGAGCGTAGCGGCAGTGGCGGTCGGATAATTGGTCGCGTTGGCCGATACGACCGGCTTGACCGTAGCCACCTGCACCGGCAATTCAGCCCCAGCCATGGCCTCGCCGAAGGACGAAAAGCCGTTGACATATAGCGGGCCGCCGGTGAGCGGCGCGGTGAACGTGACCGTGAGCGTCTCGGGCGTGGTCAACGAGCCGGCGCACCCGTGACGTTGGTGACGAGGCCGGAGGTTCCGCCGCTTCCGTCACCGAAGGTCACCGTGTTGTCCGTAAACGTCGTCTCATCGAAGCCGTAGCCGGTGATGCCCAGGGTCACGCTGTTTGTCGCGGCGGCGGTCACGGAAGTTAAGGGGCTGGCAACCACCACCGGCAGCACCGTGGCCACCTGCAGAGGCGTGCCGCTGCTGTCGCCGTTGACGGCGACCTTGGCCATCAACGGACCGGCGATCGTCGGGTAGGTAGTGAACGTCACCGTAAGCGAGGTCGGCGTGGCCGCAGAGACAGTACCGGCCCCATCGCTGGCGCCGGCCGCGTTGGTGAAGGTCACCAGGTCGTGGGTGACGAACGACGAGGGGTCGAAACCAAAGCCGTTGATGGTAATCGTCGCCGCGTCGGCGTCCAGGTCCGATGCGCTCGAGGTGATTTTCGGCAGGATGGCGGCTACCTGGGCTGCCGTGCCGCTGCCGATGGGGTCGCCGATGGCGACATTGGAACCGTTGGTCGGGACGACGCTGACCACGGCGTCCAGCGCGCCGGCGGTGGCCGGGAGGATGTCGCCAGGCTGGTTGAACTCGACGGTCAGCATCGTGGCCGTGGGCTGGTAGGGGGATGTGTCGTCGATGGTGCCCACCGCGCCGTCGTTGAACGTGACGCTGTCGTTGCCAACCGTCGTGCTGAATCCTGTGCCAACGATGAAGACCTTGGTGGTGTCCGTCGGGTCGGCCGGGAGCTGGTCGAGGTTCGAGTCGATCGTGGGCATGACCGTGCCCACCTGCACGGCCGTGCCGCTGGTGATCCCGCCGCCGAGGCTGACCGAGGCCTTCAAGGGACCTACGACGGTCGCACCGGGGTTGAGGGTCAATTGCAGCACGGTCGAGCTGGCGTTCGAGACCGCGATGTCGCCCGAGGGCACGGTGGTGCCGTCGGCCTCCGTGAGGGTCACCGCGTCGTTGCTGCCCGTTGCGCGAAGCCGTAGCCGTCGATGTCAATCGCCTGGGAAGTGCCGCCGCCGGCCACGCCGGCCGTGCTCGGTGTCACCACGGGTGTGAGCGTAGCCACCTGCACCGCCGTGCCGGGCGACACTCCTGAAGCGTTGCCGCTGTACAAGCCGCCGACATCGACCGCGGCGTCCAGCGCGCCGCTCAGGCTGGACGGAGTGGAAAACGTCACCGTGATCGTTTCCGCGGAGGTCCCCGTTGCGCCCGCCGCGAACCCGGTCACACTGCCCGCTGGCGTCGCGGTCCCGTCGGTGAAGGTGATTGAGTCGTTGGCCACGTTCGGATCGAAGCCGTAGCCGGTGAAGCTCATTGAGGTCTGGTTGACGGCCTGGGGGTTGCTCGGCGACGTTACCGACGTCAGGACGGACAGGATCGTGGCCACCTGCAGCGGCGTGACGCTGCTCGCGCCGCCGGTGGCGGTGACCACGGCGTTCAGCGTGCCAGCGGTAGTCGGAAGGACGTTGCCGCCTTGGTTGAAGTCCACGACGAGCGAAGTGGCTGTGGTGGTACCATCGACGGTGCCCACGGCGCCGTCATTGAAGGTCACCGTGTCGCTGGCGGCGAAGCCAAAGCCGGCGATCGTGAGTGAACTCAGATTGGCCGCCTCGGCGGTTGCAGCCGACGTCACGACCGGCGTCAGCGTGGCCACCTGCACCGGGCCGGCGGCGTCTACGCCGTCGCCGCTAGGCTGGCTGTTGAGTTGGAAAGTGGCGGTCAGTGGCCCCGCCACAGTCGAAGCCGAGGTGAACGACAGATCAGTGACGTTGATCTCCCCCGGGCCAATCACCGCCCATGTGCCCGACAAGCCGTCGCCGAGGCTGTTGGCAGTCAAGGTGCCGCCGCTGTCGAAGCCGTAGCCGTTGATGACCAAGGTGTCTGCCGTGTCGTTGACGGCCCGCGTAGCGATGCTACTGGTCACGACCGGTGTGACGGGAACGGCCGTGCTGCTGCCGCTGCCACCGCCCGTGACACTCACGGATGCGGTCAGGGTGCCGGCAAGCAAGGCCGTGTCGCCGCCAGTCAACTCGACCGTGATTGAGGTGGGGGTCGCCGTGACGACGTTGCAGGCGACCGAATTCGTGCTGCTGGAAACGTTGCTCAGGGTAACGGCGTCAGCACTGATCAGGGGGCTGAATTGCCCGCCCGTGATCGTCAAGCTGGTCGCATCGGCCGGGATCGTCGCCGGAAGGGCCATGGTAAACGTGAGCATTGCCCGCCCTTCGAGGCATTCCAACCGCAGTCTTCGCGAAGCGGGCGCCCGCCAACGATTCTTCTGCGCCCGCGTGGGACGGGACGACTTGAACCACGAACGAAACCACATTTTTGCGCCAGAAGGACGGTTGCGAAGCCATTTTCAGTCTCCGTTAAACGGAAAGAGTGGGGTGAAACACGATGATCGTGGTAGAAGTGCGTACCGATGCGCCACAATGGTTGCCACGTTGTGACACACCGTCCTAAAAAGTTCACGGCAACGTTCGTGGCCTTTTTACGCCACAACCGGACATGCCTAAATGTCTTGACGCGAGAGGTTCTCCGTCGGGAAGCCGCGAACCCGATCAAGTCGGACGACGTTGTGTCGTTAAGTCTGCGCAAGGCGACAGGATCGTTCGGGCCTCGGTGGCAGAACAGGAATCTTCGGCTTGTCTGCCTCTACGGGCGGCAGTCAGGAAGCCGTCGGGCCTGGTCCTAGCACTCGGCGATGTCCCACATAATCACCCTATCGGTGAAGTGTGAAAGGCCACTTCACAAAAAAGGACTTCCTGGGGAATGCAGCGGTTGGGCAAGATGGCGCGAGTCTTGGGTCGAAGAGACTCGCCATTAAAGCCCGACGTGCAAGCGAGGCAGGCGGTTCCGATCCTCGCTGACCCACAACCGGGTGCCCCGTCGGGCTTAGGTCATTTTCCATCCATCCGTGCATAGTGTGCTCTTCGGCCGGCACTCGATGCGAGGAAAGGTGGCGGTTTCAGGCGTCGATGGAGAACCCGCCGGGCTGCGAAAGCGGGTGCAGGTCGTCGCCGCCGACCATGGTTGCATGGTACCCGGGCGGGTCGCCTCGCGGAGCGTTGCCGAAATCCGCGTGCGGCGGGTTCACGGCGAGCTTATCGCAGACCTGCCGCCAGGTCTCGCGCTCGATTTCCAGGATGCGGATGGCGTCGGCCAGGCTCTTCTCATCGTGCCGATGACCGGCCTTGACCAGTGAGCGATAAATGAACGTGTAGACCGCCGAGACGTGCTGCGCCAGATCGCCCCCGGCCTCGCGATCGATTGCCGCGAGCATTTGGGCCACGACCTCCTGGGCGTTCAACAAGGCCCTGACGGCCAGGTCGTTGCGGCCTTGCTGCCAGTACTGCCGGGCCCGATTCGCCGACCGCAAGGCCGTATCGATCAGCAACAACTGCAGCTTCTGCGGCGTGGCCGTCTTGACTTGCGTAAGAAGGTAATTATCCCGCGCCATCGATTGCATGATTGGTTCCTTCCGTGTGGCGGGAGGGCTTAGTACTCAGCTCAGTACTCAGTACTAAGCTCTAAGCTCTACGCTCTAGGCTCTAAGCTCTAAGCTCTAACCACTCCCGGAGCTCGAATTGGCGCCGAAATCGGGCGTGACTCCCGTGATCGTACTGATCACGCTCTGGGAGTTTTTCAGCTTTCCGATCGTGAGGTCCATGTTGTAGAACTCGGTGTACAAAAGGTTCTGCTCGTCGTTCAGCCGAGAATTCATCTGGGTGATCGTCGACTGGTTGTCGCTGATCTCGTCTTGCAAGGCAGTTGCCGCGAGGAGAGCAGGGAGTCCGTCGGCCCGGCAAGCTGGTTGATCAAGGTGTCGAACTGGGCGGAGACGCCGGTCTTGGCGGTCGTGAACATCTGCTCGACGGCGGTGGGATTGGCCGCCCAGGCCGAATCGAATTGGTCCTGATTGAAGGTCAACGTGCCGTCGCTTTGGACCGTAATGCCCACGTCGGCCAGCGACTGCACCGGCCCGCTGGCGACGAACGTGGTCGTGAGCAGTTGGGAAAGCTGCGTGTCGAGTTCCAGGGCCGATCCGTCGTCGGAGAGCACGGAACCGGTCTCGGTCGTGGTGTTGTAGGCGGTGTCCGTGGTGAGCTGCGAACGGAAGTTATTGTAGTTCGTCACGAAGCTCTGCAGATTCGTGGCGATGTTCGTGCCGTCGTTGCCGACGGTGACGGAGACAGGCTGGCCCGTGGCGCTGTTGACTTGCAGCGAAACGCCGGGCAGCACGCCGGTAAACGTGTTCGAGGACGAGCTGATCACGATGGGGGCAGTCGTGTCGCCCGTAGCGGAAGCGCTGCTGTCGCCCAGAGCAAGCAGGGCGTTCTGGCCCTGTGCCATTTCCTGGAGCGACATGCCGCTGATTTGCGAGGCATCGACAATCATGTTGCCCGCCTGACCGGACTGGGTGGCCGTGAGCGAGAGGCGATAGGGGTCGTTGGAACTGTCGGTGAGGATGCTTGCCGATAGCCCCGCTCCCAGGTTGTTGATGTCGTTCTGGAGCGTCGTCAAGGTGTCGCCCGCTTGCAGCGTGATCGTGCGGGTGGTCGAGCCATTGATGGTCTGTGTACCGTCGACCGAAGTTTCCGCGCCGAGCAGGTTGAGGTCGGAAGCGGTGGTCGAGTCGCCTTCCGCGACACTGAGCGTGCCCGAACCGTGCGCGGTATCGGTGAGGACGATGCCGTCGCCCGTGGAGTTGATCGCGGCATGGACCCCGGTGGTATTGCGGTTGATGGCGTCGATCACGTCGCCGATCGTGTCGCCGCTGCTGACGTCGATCGTGGTCGTGTTGCCCTTGGTGTCGGTGACCTGGAAACTGCCTGCCGCGACGCCGGCCCCGCCGTTGTAGGAGCTGAGGAGCGTGTTTTGCGAGACGGTCTGGAGGTGCAGGTCGCCGCTGTTGAGGACGCCCGTGCTGCTGGCGCCCGGGCCCGATGCGGTCGCAAGGCCGAGTTTTGTGGCGGTATCGAGGCCGTCGCTGCCGTTGGCGGCGGTCAGCGGCTGGGAGCCCCCCGAGGTATCGACGAGTTGGATCCCGTCGCCGGCGTCGTTAACTTCGGCGGTGATGTCCACGTTCGCGGCGGCCGACTGGCTGTTGATATCGTCGATCACGTCCTGCAGCGTCACGGCACTGGAAAGGTTGACGCTGACGGACTTGCCGTTGCCGTCGGTGAGCGTCAGGTCTCCCAAGGTTCCCAGCCCTTGACCTCCGTTGAGGTCGGAGAGGAGCACGGTTTGCAGCCCTCCGAGGATCGGGCTGCCGGTCACGGTGCCGGCGCTGGCGGAATTGACCACCAGCCCCAGATTGCTGGCCGCGGAAGAACCCGCGGCATTGGAGATCGAGAGCGTACCGGACGGATTGGCGGCCGCAGTCGTGTCCGTGATCACGAGGCTGACGCCGTTGGCGGCGATGGAGGCTTGCAGCTTGCCGCCACTCTGACTTTCGATCTGCTGGATGACGTTGCCCACAGTCGAATCGTCGCTGAGCCCCGAGAGGTCGATAGTGCCCGTGGTGCCGTCGTGCAGCGTATAGTCGATATCGCCGAGCGAGGATGTGTTCGTCTGGATGCCCAGGCCGTCGTTCAGGGCGCCGAGTTGCAGGTTGCTGGAGAGCGTGAGGATATTGCTCCCGGCGTATGAGTTGGAGCCAGTTTCGACGGGCGTGAGGTCTGTCAGCCCTAGCGAGGCGGCGGTCGTGCCGCCGTCCACCTCCTGGACCTGGAGCGTCCCGCGACCCGGAGTACCGGGTGCCCCGCCGGAATTGTCGGTCAGGACGAGATGCCCGTCAGCGGTCGAGGCGGTGACGTCGATCGTGCCGGCGCTATTGATCGCCTGGACCACGTCGTCGATGTTCTGCGCGGCGGAGAGATCGATCACGGCGCTGGCGCCGCTGCCGTCGGTGATGCGAATTTCGCCGGGGCTGAGGCCTTGCCCGCCGTTGATGTCGTCGAGGCTCACGCCCTGGTCCACCGTGTTGCTGTAACGGAAAGTGAGCGTTCCTCCGCCCAGGGCCGTCGTGGCGCTCTGGAAGCCGGAGCTGAGGAGTTGCTGACTCTGGGCCGTTTGCAAGGGCGTATACTGGTAGGTGCCCTCGGTCGGCGTGCCGGTCACGGTGGCCCCTAAGGCGGACGGGTCGCTGCTGGTGGCCGTCTGGCTGCCCCAGGTCGATGCGTTTCCCAAGGTCTGCGTGATGTCCTGCACGCTCAGCAGCAGGGCCGAAAGCTGGCTGACGGCCGTCTCCTGGTTGGTGAGGGTCGTATCCGTGTTGGTCAGGGCAGTCACGGGCTGCGAGTCGATGGCCATCAACTTGGAGATCGTTCCCGAGATATTGATCCCCGAACTCAAGCCGGTATTGGCGGAAATCACACCCATAGTCAAGCACCTGAACGAGCGGCGCGGAGGCGAGAGCGCTCCACTTCAAATACCCATCGGCAGCCGCGGGCCATTGAGTTTAATTTGTAGGAATCAGCGAAAGTATGCCGTCTCCCAAGCATAGTTCGCAATTCAGCAAGGCGGAAATGCAAACGGTCCGCCTCGAAGACCGAGACGGACCGGATGGATTCAGGCGATCAGGCGGCTGACGCCATGTCGCAAGATCAGACTTGCGAGGCCTTCTGCAGGAGCGTGAGGACGTTCTCGGGATTGGAGTTGGCGATTCCCAAGACCGTGGTGCCCGATTGCACGAGGATTTGCTGCTGGGTCAGGTCGGCGCTTTCGGTGGCGAAGTCGGCGTCCTGGATGTCGCTTTGGGCCGCGGTGAGGTTGGTCACGGCGTTGGTCAAAGTCGAAATGTTGCTGTCCAGCGTAGCGGTTTGAAACTGCGCCGAGCCGGCCGCGAAGGGAGGTCACGTCGTTCAGGGCCTGCTGCAGGATCTGACCGGCCTTCGACGGATTCGTCGCCAGCGAGGCATCCTGGCCCGATCCCAACTCGAAGAGGTTTCCGGAGCTGCCGCCGAGGCTGCCGGAGCTGACATTCTGGATGCCAATCTGGGCCTGCTGGCCGCCAACCACATCGGGGCCGAGTTGGAACAGGGCGCCGCCGCCCAAGACCTTGAAACCGTAGTTTCCCGTGGCGGAGATGTTCGCCGAGAGGGAGAGGGCCGCCGTATTCAAGGAGAGGTTCTGACCGGCGCCGGTGCCCGCCGTGCCGTTGATCGTCCCTTGGATGTCCGTGCCGTTGTCCTGCGTCGCCGCGGTTGAATTGTCCGACAAGGTGAAGGCCTGGGTGCCGCTCACCGTGTTGACGTTGACGAAGGCGTTGCTGCCGTAGTCTGTGGACTTGAGTTCGAGCGAGGTGCCGTTGACCGTGGCAGACACGCCGGTTGTCGCCGTCGCCAGGTTGATGGCGGCAGCCACGTTGGCGATGCTCGTGCCGGCCGCGAAATTGAACGTCTGCGACCCCTCCGCGCCGCTCGAGCTCGAAAACGCTGTTTGCCGCCAGACCGTTGTCGGCGCCGCCGGCCGTGGTACCGGTAACGGCGCTGTCCGTGCCGTTCGTGTAAACATCAGCGTCGTTACTGTCGGTGACGGTAAAATTGTTCGCGCCGAGGGCGGTCTGAACCGCGGCTTTGATGTCGCCCAAGGTCGTCGTTCCGGCGTTGTTCACGTAGACGGTGATGGCTTTGCCGTTGGTGGTCACCAGCGGGGCCGTGGCAGTGACGTTGCCGGTCTCTTGGAAATTGATCGTGTAGCCATTGCCCGCCGAATTGGCGTCAGCCCCGGTTGAAAGCGCGGTCACATCCAGCCAACCGCCGGCACTGAAATCGACGTGGCCCGTCGTTGCCTGGGCGGCGCCGGAATTGATCACCGTGTTGAGTTGGGCCTGGGTGGCGGCTTGCGTGACGTCAATGCCGACCGTCAAGGCGCCGGCGCTCAGGTTCGCCTGGTTGACCTGGAGATTGGACACGTTGGCCTGCGTGCCCGTCCAATCGCCGACGTTGAAGCCGAGGCTGCCGTCCAAGAGGTTCTGGCCCTGGAAGGTCGTGGTCTGGGCGATGCTGTTGATGGCGCTGAGCGAGGAATCGATCTGCAACTGGTTGGCGGCGATCTGGCTGCTGCTCTCCGCCGAGGTGTTGGCCGACTCGGTGACCAGGCCATTCATCGTGGTCAACAGCGAGCTGATCTGGGCCAAGGCACTGTCGGCCGTGGAGATCATCTGGCTGGCAACCTGGCTGTTGGAAATGGCCTGGTTGCTGGCGGCGATGTTGGCGCCCAAATCGGTGGCCGCAATCAGGCCGGCCGGGTCGTCGGCGGCCGAGTTGATCCGCAAGCCGGTGCTCAAGCGGGTCAAGGTGGTTTGCAAGGAGTTATTGGAGTTGTTCAAATTCTGTTCGGCGATCAAGGCGCTAACGTTGGTATTGATTCGGGTCATGTCAGTCCTCTAACAAAAGGGTTGTGTCTGGAGTGCGGGGAATCACTCGTTGGGAACGATATGGGGTTGCTGCACCAGACAAGCCAGGGGTTGCCGATGCAATTCCTGCGGTTAACTTGCGGTCTCCACTCAAACGGGCTCGTTGGCTCCATTACCGATTCAACCGGCCAGTCTTCCTGACACTGCCCTAGCCGCGTCAAACATCTCAGACCACAGTCCTCTGCGAATTCCGGAACCCGCACCAGACATGTCCGAACGCTTACACGGTTGTAGCCCTATGGCAAAACCTATCAGTCTCCATCGACCGGCTAATCTGCGTACTTTAGAGAATTTGTAGGGACATCAGAAAAATACACGGTGAACCCTAACATTCTTGTCGGCCCCATCTGCTTCAAATTGCAGCGAAAGTGGTTCTCATCAGACGGGGAACAACCGACCTAGGCCGCATTAGCCGCAAATCCGTTATGTCTTATTGTGAGCTGCCGGAACCGTGCCCACTGGCGTGGGCATCACGCTCGCCACCATGCCCAGAATGGCGGCCTTCCCGTTTGATTGCCTCGTAGACCTCTTGTCGATGCACGGGGATTTCGTTGGGGGCCTCGATGCCCAACCGCACCTTGTCTCCGCGAATGTCAACGATGGTGATGACCACCTTATCGCCAATCATAATGCTCTCATCACGTTGCCTGGATAAGACGAGCATCTTCGGCTCCTTCGTTCTCACAAGGTCCTGCACATGAAGCAGAACAATACGTCGCGGCACTTAGGGAAGCTCACGGAAGATGTATCGACTCCCATAACAAAGACAAGATAATAAAATTGCAAAGATTGGGTCGTATAGAGAATACCAGTAGGATATGGACGAATCGGCTGATATTGCGGGTCGAACCGGCAAAGGCTGCATGTCCGCTCCGTCGGCAGCCACCAAGGCGCCAGATTGCCGGACAGGTGGTTGAGACGGCCTAAGTCGTTGGCAATCCTCGACAAGCGAAGCAATTTGTTGGTTGCGGGCGAGGAGCAATCTCGATTCGGCACGCCGGTTGCTATACCTGGCGACAACGCACTTTTCACTTTGTCTTTTCACTACCACCTTCAACTGCATCGTGTCAACCGGATTGGCAATCCGTCCCACAACATCGTGTAAGACGGATTGGTAATCCGTCCCACAGAAACCCCAATTTTTTCGAACGGATATGCCGTACGGACTTTACATCTCGGCCGAAAGGCGCAGGTCCAGACCAGGCGGATGGAAGTCATTGCCAACAACATTGCCAACGTCGATACCGTGGGATTCAAGCGGGATCTGGCCGTCATGGAATCGCGCTATGCCGAGGCGATCGAGCGCGGCACGGCCTCGCCGGGCGCCGGGACGGTCAACGACGGCGCCATGTGCCCATGGTCGACGGCGGCGTGCAGTTTCGCGAGACGGTCACCGATTTCTCGCCCGGACCGCTCGAAGAAGACCGGAATCCCCAGCGACGTGGCCCTTGAGGGCGACGGCTTCTTCGTCGTGCAGAAAGGTCAAGAGAAACTGCTCACGCGGGCCGGAAACTTCCACCTCACGTCTGCCGGCGCCTTGGTGACGCAGCAGGGATACCCGGTCCTCGGCGAGGGCAACTCGCCGATCGCGGTCAACCCCGGAGGGGAGGCCTGGGAAATCGATTCCTCCGGCAGCGTGAACCAAGGCACCGCGCGGCAGCCTTTGCAGATCGTCAAGCCGGCGTCCTTGGGCGACCTGGTCAAGAATGGCGAGAACCTCTTTCGCTCGTTGACCAACGTCCAGCCGGTAGCGCCGGGCGAACGGGCCGTCGCCGCCGGCACCCTGGAGATGGCGGCCGTGCAGCCGACGACGGAAATGACCACGATGATCGAGACCTCGCGGCTCATCGAAGCCAACGTCAACGTGATGAAGACCCACAATGAGATGCTCCAAAACCTGATCGAACGCGTTCTCAAGGCATGATTACTCCTTTTATTCTGTCTCCTAACCCATCGACGAAGCCATGAGCATTCAAGCACTTTACACGGCCTGCACCGGCATGAACTCGATGCAGGCCAAGCTCGACGTGATCGCCAACAATCTGGCGAACACGGAGACCACCGCTTTCAAGGCCGATCGACCGAACTTCGAGGACCTCTTCTATCGCCAGGATAAATATCCAACCCAGGATAGCAGCGGGGTCTATGCGCCGACGGGCATCGCCACCGGCACCGGCAGCCGCTTGCAGAGCACGCAGAGCAACTTCACGCAAGGCTCGCTGCAGCAGACCGGCAACGCCCTCGACTTGGCCATCCAAGGGCAAGGGTTTTTCCAGATCAAGGATCCGTCGGGCACCGTTTATTACACGCGTTCCGGAAACTTCTCGCAAAATTCCCAAGGGCAGCTCGTGATGGGATCGGCCAATCTCGGCCGCCTGGTGGAACCGACGATCACGCTTCCCGCCGATGCCACGAATGTCTCGATCAGCACGGCAGGCGTCGTTTACTATCAAACGCCAGGCAGTCAAACCCAGTCGCAAGCGGGCATCTTTCAATTGGCCAATTTTGTGAACCCCCAGGGCCTGCTGAAGATCGGCGAAAATCTCTACCAGGAGACCGAGGCCTCGGGCAACGCGACGACCGGTGCCGGGCACCACCAGCAGCGGGTTGGGAACGCTGCAGCAAGGCTCGCTGGAACAGTCCAACGTCGACCCGGTCAGTTCGCTGATCGATCTGATCACGACGCAGCGGTCGTTCGAAATGAACTCGCAGACCATCCAGGCCGGCAATGAAATCTGGCAGACTATTAACAACCTCATCAAGTAATTGAATAGACCATGAAGAAGTGCCTCTTGTCGATTGCCGCATTCGCCCTTCTAACCACGAGTGGTGCTGCGGCCGCCGAGCTGCGGCTGCGGGCCCAGTGCAACCCGGCTGGGCCTGTGGTCACGCTGGGCGACCTGGCCGAGATCGATTCCGCCGATGCGCGGCAAACCGCCGCTTTGGCCGCGATCGAGCTGTTTCCCGCCCCGAGTGCCGGAGAACCGCGCACGGTCCGCGTCCGCGAGATCCAGGACCTGCTGCTGCTGCGCGGGGTGAACCTGACGGAGCACCGCTTTTCCGGTTCGAGCGAAGTTACGATCCAAACCGTTCTGGTGCGGCCCGTCGTTGCGGCCAGCAAGGCTGTCCCTGCGGCGGAGATTCAGCGAATCAAACGCCGCGTGAATGAGGCCCTGGTCAAGTACCTTTCCGGGCACGCCGCGACGCCCCAAACATGGGCGGTCGAATTCGAATTGACGGAGGCCCAGGCCCGCCTGTTGGCCGATCCAATGCGCCCGATCGGCGTCACCGGGGGCTGCACGCCTTGGACCGGCTCGCAGAGGTTCGATCTCGCGATTGAGGGGGCGAAGGAACCGGCCGGGTACCGTGGACCCACGGTCCCCGTGGACCCACGGTCGGTGACCATCGAGGCCCGCGTCCGCATCATCGCCCCCGTGGTCGTGGCCCTGCGCCCGCTGGCCAAGGGCGCCGTGATCCGTGAAGGCGACGTGCAACTCCAACAATTGGCCGCCGCAGAAAAAATCACAGGTCCTCTGCATGCCGTGGAAGAGGCGATTGGCCATGAGCTGGTACGCCCCATTCCGGTAGGAGCGGCGGTCACCACCGACTGCCTCCGCGCACCGCTGGCGGTGCATCGCGGCGAGGTCGTCACGGTTTACGCCCAGAGCGGCGCCGTTCGCATCCGCACCAATGCCCGCGCCCACGACGAAGGGAGCGTGGGCGAACTGGTGGCGGTCGAGTCGCTCTTGAATCGCAGCACATACTACGCCCGCGTCAGCGGGGTTCGCGAAGTCGAAGTTTATGCCCGGCCGCCGAGGGTTGAAAACCAGCCGGAGAATTAGTCGTAATCGTAGGGTGGGACCAGATCGCGTAGCGACGCCGGCCCACCATATTTAAACAATGACAGAAGGAATGATGGGCCGGTGCTCGCTACGCGATCTGGTCCCACCCTACAGGAATCTTTCAAGATCAGGAACACGCCCATGAAACTCTGTTTCCCACGGATCGCCAGTTTCTCCGCCTTGGCCGTCGCCGTCCTGCTCGGCAGCGCCGGCCGCGCCGGGCGCAGAACAACAGCCTTTATGCCGCCGAGCAGCAACGAAATGCTGCTTCGACGGCCGAAACCGCACAGACGCCCATGCCCCTGCCAGGAACTTCGCGGATCTCCATGACCGCGGCCGAAACGCCGCGCGGCCCCCTGACCCTGGCCGACGCCTCGTGGACCTACCAGGCGCCGGTGGACGTCAAAAAAATCGCCCAACTCCATGACATCGTGAAGGTCACGGTCAAGGTCACGGCGTCGATGACCAGCCAGGGCAAGATCGACCGCAGCAAGCAGGGCTTCGGCGACCTGAAACTGACGAGCTGGCTCAAGTTCTACGGCGGCAACCTGGGGGAAAATGGCAACAGCTACGGCACGCCGGAAATCCGCGGCGACGTCGATAACCAACTCCAGGCCAAGGGCGACTTGCAGACCAAGGATGCCATGAACTTCACGATCAGTTGCAGCATCGTCGACAAGCGGCCCAACGGCAATCTCGTGCTGGAAGGGACCTGGAGCATCCACGACAACGAGGAAAACTGGGAATACTCGCTCTCCGGCGAGATCCGCCCCGAAGACATCAAGCCGGACAACTCGGTCGCCAGCGACACGATCGCCGGTCTGAAGATCATCCGCAACGAAGCGGGCCACGTCCGCGACAGCTACCGCCGCGGCTGGGCCTTGGAATGGCTCGACAAGTGGCAGCCGTTCTAGCGGTGGAAAATCGGACGGATCGGTCCGATCAGTCAGATCGGTCCGACCAGCAGCCCACGCCCTCACAAAAGCAGAATCATGATCGCAATCACTCGAATCCGCCGAATCATAGCTCCTTTGCTCCTCCTGGCACTTGCCGCCTGCGCGACGGATGCCTTTGCCGCCCGGCTGACGCTCAAGAGCATCTGCCGCATCAAGGGCCAGGAAGAGAACACCATCCAGGGCCTGGGCGTGATCGTCGGGCTTAAAGGCACCGGCGACAGCGCCGCCTACCTGCCGACGATCCGCAGCGTGGCCAAGATCTTGACGATCATGGGCAATTCGACGTCGAATGCCCTCGTCGATTTGAAGGAGACGAAGAACGTGGCCCTGGTGCTGGTCTCGGCCACTATTCCGGCGGCCGGCGCCCGGCAGGGCGACAAGATCGACTGCGTCATCAGTTCCATCGGCGCGGCCAAGAGCCTGGCGGGCGGCCGGCTCTTCCTCACGCCCCTGATCGGTCCCGATCCCAAGCATCCCCGCGTGTATGCCTTCGCCGAAGGGCCGATCACGCTGGAAAACCCGGCCATGCCGAACACCGGACGCATCCACGAGGGCTGCCGGCTGGAAGAGGAGTTCTTTCACGCCTTCACCAAGGACAACCACATCACGCTCGTGCTGGACAAGAACCATGCCGATTTCCAGGTCGCCCAGGACATCGCCGACTTGATCAACAGCCAGATGGGAAAGCAGGTCAGCAGTTTCGTCCCCTTGGCCCATGCCTTCAACCAGGGCAACATCGTGGTGGAAATTCCGCCCCAATACCGCGACGATCCGGTCCTGTTTGTCTCCCAGGTGCTGTCGCTGCCGATCATGGAGCCGCGGACCGTTCCGCGGGTGGTGATTAACGAGCGCACGGGCACGATCGTGATCAGTGGCGACGTGGAGATCGGTTCCGTGGCCGTCACGCATAAAAACCTGATCATCGAAGCCGGCGGCCAGACGGCCGCACGGCCCTTTGTGCAAGTCGATCCGGTCGATCCGAACTCGCCCAAACTCAAGGCCCTGGTCGAGGCCCTCAATGCCGTGCACGCCCCCACGGAAGACATCATCGAAATCATCAAGGGCCTGGACCGCGACGGCAAGCTGCATGCCCCATTGATCATCGAGTAACCCATGAACAGCATCAACGCCTTATCCGCTGCCTCCGCAAAACTCACGACTCCCCAGGCGAAGTCCCCAACCGCTCCGCCGGGCAAAGGCGGCGATAACCCGGCCTTGCGCAAGGCATTCGACCAGTTCGTGGGCCAGACGTTTTATGGACAGATGCTCCACGCCATGCGCAAAAGCCAAGGCAAGCCCGCCTATTTCAACGGAGGGCGGGGCGAAGAAGTCTTTACCCAACAACTCGATCAGGCCCTCACCAAGAAGCTCTCCGAGACCAGCGCAGGCAAGCTGAGCGGCCCCATGTATCACCTTTTCACTCAGTCGCGGAAGTAGATCGATCATGCCGACCACGCCCCACACCGCTTCCACCCCGTCTTCGCTTGAAGCCGAAGTCGCTTCCCTGTTGAACGACCTTCTGGCGGGCCAGGGTGAGCTGATGGCGGTCTTGAATCGCAAACGGAACCTGCTGGGGGCCATGGACCGCGAAGGCCTGGCTGCCATCGCGGACGATGAGCAACGCATGTTGGGAGTCCTGCAAGACTGCCTTACGCGCCGCCAGGCCCTCTTGGCCCGGGCCGCCGGCGGGGCTCCCCTCCACCAGCATCCAGGCACTGACCAATGCCTTGCCCCCTCCCCACAGGGAGCCTCTGGTCCGGCAAGTCGCGACGGCCGGCTCGCGGGCGAGATTACTGCAAACCCAAAGCCTCACTAACTGGATCATCATTCAGCGGACGCTCATTCATCTGTCACAACTGCTAGAGATTATCGCGACTGGCGGCCGGATTCAGCCGACATATGGAAAAGCAGGACCCTCGCGCACGGGCGGGACGCTGCTCAACCAGGAAGCCTGAAGAGGCTGGCAAAGACATCGTAGGGTGGGACCAGCGAGCTTGCGAGCGCCGGCCCACCATGATCGAAAACCCTAGAAGTGCTGGTGGGCCGGCGCTTGCAAGCTCGCTGGTCCCACCCTACATCGATATATGTCCCTCTCCAGTTCCATCCAGATGGCTAGTGCGGCCTTGCAGGCGAACGATATCGCCTTGCAAGTGGTGGGACAGAATATTGCCAACGCCAACACGCCGGGCTACACCCGTGAAGTCGTCAATTTTACGCCCGGCCCCAGCCAGGCCAACGGCGCCCTGGTCCAGGGCACCGGCGTTGAAGTCCAGTCCATCACCCAGCAGATCAGCACTTTCCTCGAGAGCCAGCTCAATAGCGCGAACGCCAATCAGGCCAGTGCCGACACGCTCAAGGGAACCTATACGCAACTCGAAAATATCGTCGGCGCACTCAACAGCGGTTCGAATCTGAGCAGCGCGATGAACCAGTTCTTCAACTCCATCTCGGATGTCCTGAACCAGCCGGGAAATGAGTCGGTCATGCAATCGGCCGTCCTGCAAGGCCAGACGCTCGCGCAAACGATCAACAGCATGGCCAACCAGACCGCGCAACTTCGCACGTCGACCGACAGCCAGGTCAGTGCCCTGGCGCCGCAGATCAACAGCCTCACCAGCCAGATCGCCAAGCTCAACATCCAGATCAGCGAAATGACCGGCGGCGGACAATCGCCCAGCGACGCCAACGGCCTCTCCGATCAGCGGAACCAGGCCATCAACAGTCTCTCGCAACTGATCGGCATCCAGGTCAACACGCAGCCGGACGGGTCGGTCTCCATCTACAACGGCGGCAACTACCTGGTCGACGAGGGCTTCTCGCAACAGGTCGACGTGGCCGAATCGGCCAATCGCGGGATCGAGGTCTCCACGCTCCAGATCGCGGGGATCAATTCGCCGTTGCAAGCGACTTCCGGCCAGTTGCAGGGACTGGTCAACTCGCGCGACGACGTGCTCGGCGGATTCCAGGACCAGTTGAATTCTTTCACCACCACGTTGACCAACGAGTTCAACAAGATCTATTCCGGCGGGCAAGGGACCACGGGCTACACGCAGACCGCGAGCCTCAACCCGGTGAGCGATGCCGACGCCCCGCTCAACCAGGCCGGCCTCGGACTGCCCTTGACGCCGACCAACGGTTCCTTTCAGATCATCGTCACGAACACGCAGACCGGAACGAGCACCACGAACAACATCGCCGTTCCCCTCCTGGGACCCGGCCATAATACGACGCTCAACAGTCTGGCCGCGGAGATCGACAATGTGGCCGGCCTCTCAGCCACGGTCTCCAACGGCACGCTGAGCATTTCATCCACCAGCGCCAATACGCAGTTCGCCTTCGGCACGGATACCAGCGGCACGCTGGCGGCCTTGGGCATCAACACCTTCTTTACCGGATCCCAGGCAGGCAGCATCGGCGTCAACAACACGCTTCTGCAAGACCCCACCAAGTTCGCCGCCAGCACGCAGGGAGTGGGAACGGACACCAGCAACGCCCAGACCCTGGCCGGCTTCCTCACGCTGCCGCTGGCCTCGCAGAACGGCGCGACGATCCAGACGCTGTACAACAACATGACCACGGGCGTGAGCCAGAGCCTCGGCCAACGCCACGGCCGCGGCCAACGCCGCCGACACCCTGCAGACGCAGATCTCCAGCCAGGTGACCGACGACAGCGGCGTGAACATCGACGATGAAGTCGTGAACATGATGGACTATCAGGAGGCCTATCAGGCCTCGGCCAAATACATATCCACATTGAGCGGCCTGCTGAACACGCTGGTCCAGTTGTAGGCTCCGACCATGAGCATCGGCATCACCGGCATCACGGGAATCTCCACCACGGGCGTCAGCAACCTCTCCGTGCAGGACCTGTTAATCAATGAGCTGAACTCCCAGCAGACGGCGATGAACCAACTGGAAACGGAGATCAGCACCGGCTACCAGTTCCAGTTGCCGAGCCAGGACCCCTCGGCGGCCCTGCAGGTGGAGAGCATCCAGAGCCTGCTGGAGCGCAAGACGCAGATGCAGACGAACATCAGCGCCAGTCAGTCCTCGTTGAGCCAGACCGACTCGACCCTCTCCAGCGTGGCGAACCTCCTGACGTCGGTCCAATCGGCCGCCCTGGGCGTCGTCGGCTCGACGGCCACCGCTTCGCAGCGGCAGGCCGTGGTCCAGCAGATCGATGCGGCGGTCCAGCAGATGGTTTCGCTGGGCAACACGCAGTTCAACGGCCAGCAACTCTTTGGCGGCACGGACACGACCACGCCGCCCTTTTCCATGGACGCGGCGGGAAATGTCGTCTACTCGGGCAGCGCCACCCCGACCCAATCCTACGTCGATATCAATCAGCTCATGGCCACCAGCATCACGGGCACCGAGGCCTTCGGGGCAATGTCCCAGCCCATCGAAGGCGCAACGCTGACCCCGGCGCTCTCGGCCAGCACGCCGCTTGCCGACCTTAACGGCGGCCAGGGCGTGGCGGCCGGGAGCATCGCCATTTCCGACGGCCACAGCACGAGCATCGTGAACCTTAGCGGGGCCCAGACGCTGGGCGACGTCGCCACCTTGATCGAAGAGAATCCGCCCGCGGGGCGGACCGTCGATGTCAACGTCACTCCCACCGGCTTGACCTTGCAATTGGAGCCCAATGCGGCCTTCCCCAACGGCGACAACCTCTCGGTCCAGGAAGTCGACGGCGGCAGCACGGCCAGCGACTTGGGAATCGCGGCCGCCGGCGGCGAGAACCAGGATCCGCGCGAAATCGTAGGGCAACCCCTCACCGCCACGATCACGCCGACCACCGCGCTCGACAGTCTGTTCGGCGCGCAGGCCCAAGCCAATATCCACTTCGGCCAACCGAATAGCGACATCGTGCTCCAAGCCAATACGCCCGGCGCCGCGCTGAACGGAGTGGTTGTCCACTTCGTCGCCGACGCGCCCGCCGCCGGACAAGAATCGGCTACTTATGCCGGCGGCACGCTGACGGTTCACATATCGACCTCGCCCTCCTCCGGCAGCCGGGCCAGTCAGATTGTCGCCGCCATCAACAGTGTTCCCGGCCTGCCGCTGACCGCCAGCCTCGATCCTTCCGATCAGAACGGTGGAGGGCAGCCGCCGATCGCTAGCCTTCCAGCCGACACAACCACCGCGGGCGGCAGCGGCGGCTCGTTCGATACGTCGGGCCTGCAGATCACGAGCGAGGGCAAGACCTACACGATCAATGTCAGCGGCGACACCACCGTCCAGGACCTGCTCAACAGCATCAACGCTTCCGGCGCCGGCCTGGACGCGACGATCAACTCGTCCGGGACGGGGATCAACGTCAGTTCGCGGATCAGCGGCGCCGATTTCTCCATCGGCGAAAACGGCGGCAACACCGCCACGCAGCTCGGTCTGCGGACCTTCAGCGACACCACGCAACTGACCCAGTTGAACCACGGCGCCGGCGTCGGCGTCAACACGGCCACGCCCGGAGGAATCGATTTCACGATCAGCGAAACCATCAACGGGTCCACGGTCCAGGTTCCCGTGAGCATTGCCGGGGATTCGACCGTGGGCGATGTCATTAACAGCATCGACTCGGCGGCCCAGACCGCCGGTGCGACCGTCCAAGCGCAACTGGCAACTACCGGCAACGGCATCGAGTTGACCGACAGCAACCCCGCTGCCGGCCCGATCATCGTCACCGCCAGCACGCAAAGCACGGCGGCCATCGACCTGGGATTGGTGCCAACGGGCCAGACTACCGCCACCTCGACGGCTACGTCCGCCACGGCCTGGGGTATGGAAACGTCGGGCCCTAACAGCGGATTGCTCTTCCAGGCCGTCAATCCGGGACCGGCCGGCAACGTGCAGGTCGTCTTTCAAGCCAACGCCGGCATCACCGAGGGCAACGAGACGGTCCAGTACGATTCGTCGGCCAATACGCTGACCTTCCAGATTTCGCCGCAAACCACGGCCAACGACATCATCGCCGCGCTGCAGAACAATCCCACGGCCAGCGCCGCATTCACCGCCCGGCTCGATTCCTTCAGCGGTGCCGCCGATGACGGCAGCGGCGTCGTTCAGCCGCAGTCGGTGCAGATGTCCGGCGGCCAAGAGGTCCTGACGGGAAGCGATGCCAATCCGCAACAGACCGACAGCATCTTCAACGCCCTGCTACGGCTTGGCACGGCCCTCCAGGACAACAACCAGGTCGCCGTACAGCAAGCCATGTCCTTGTTGAGCAACGGCATGCAAACGCTCAACAACGCCCGCGACCGGTTGGGTGTCCAGGAGCAATCGTTGACCACGCTCAACACGCAGATCAGCAACGAGCAGACCAATCTCCAGTCGGCCATGTCGACCGACTACGACACCGACATGGCCGCGGCCGCTTCCAATTACACCAGCGCTCAGATCGCCTATCAGGCCACGCTGGAAACGACCGCCTCCATGCTGAAGATGACGCTGCTGAATTATCTGTAAGCGGCTCATTCCAGCCGCAAGAGGTAGGCCACGTCGCACTGCTCGGAGAGATGCTCCAACTCCACGGGTCGGAAACCGTGCCTTTCGTACAAGGAGATGGCCTCGGTCAGCACGGAGTTCGTTTTCAGCCAGACCTCGCGAAACCCACCGCGACGGGCGACTGCCAGCAGGTCTTCGAGCAGTCGCCTCCCCAGCCCTAGACCCCGCGCCGCTTTCTCGATGTACATCTTACAGAGTTCGGCCCGGCATGGGTTGAGCGGATAAAGTCCTGCACAGCCGACGACGTGCTGTGCGGCGTCCTGCACGACCTCGAAGCATCCCCCGCCGCGGAAATAGTTGAGATCGAGGTCGTCGAGGTCGGCGTCGCACGCCCCAATTTCTCCCAGTACGCCATATTCGGAGCGCACCGCCAACAGCACCGCTCGAATGGCGAGGATATCGTCGTTTCCGGCCGGTCGGATCGTGAAAACGGCAGGCGTCCGGACTTCAGCATGGGAAGACATGGCAAGGCAGACCGCGGAACCGTGGCACCCACAGGATGGGGTAGCCAAGCGTAATCTTTGAGGCAGTAAGGTGGGCCAACAGGCGCCGAGCGAAGATTGGTCGGCAACTCCTACCATGAATCTATAAGAAACCAGGCCTTTGTTCAAGCGGCATGGTCCGCCGGGTGCCCATATTTCCCCAGGGCACCACGCGATGTACAATAAATCGGATTTCCACGCCTGGAAGCTGAAAGGGTGTCTACCATGCCGTTCGTTCAATGGTCGGCGACCGTTCCCTCGAAGGTTCACATTGCCTCGAACCGCCTGAAGACGTTGTGCAACCGGCCGATCCCCGACGATGCCACCCAAACCACGAAACCCCCGCACGACAAGACCACGTTATGCAAGGCCTGCCAGAAGATCGAGCACGAAGAGAAGCCGTTCCAGGAGACACGCCGCTGAACCGGTTTCCCGTGCTCGCCATGATCTGGGCCTCGCCCTACACGCTGATCGGCCTGCTGTTGGGTGTCGTGGGCCTTGCGACGGGCGGCCGCGTCCGCCGCCGCGGCCGCGTGATCGAGTTCCACGGCGGCGGCGTGAAGTGGCTTTTGCGCCGGTTCTTCTTTGGCCAAGGGGCGATGGCCTTGACCTTGGGCCACGTGGTTCTAGGGCAGACGGACGCTGCGCTGGACATCTGCCGCGAACATGAATTGGTCCACGTCCGGCAGTTCGAGCGCTGGGGTCCGTTGATGGGGCCCGCCTATCTCGGCTGCTCGCTGGCGCTTTGGCTCATGCGCCGCAGGCCGTATCGCGACAATCCGTTCGAGCGCGAGGCCTTCGAGCAAGGGGGCGGAAGATGAAGAGCAGAGCGATTTTTCGAGCGATTCGCACGCACCCGGCGATTTATATCTGCCTGGCGGTGCTCTTCGGCTTGTGCTGGCTGAGTCACTTTCTGGCTCGGCTGGCAATGGAAAGCAGCCACCGGCAGTTCCCGGTGATGAACGAGAAGACGTTGCGGACGATGGCCCTGATTGATTGGGTCGCCGTCCATTGGTGGTTGGCCCTGGCGTATTGCGTCTTGGTGCTTGCGGCGGTCGCGTTCTTGCAAGTCCGAGGGCGGCCGGCATGGACTTATTGGTTTACGGCCGCGCTCTTCTGCATTCCGTGCGTTGCCTACTGGTTTCCGTGCGCGGTGATTGCGGGGAAAATGTTGTTGCGACCGTGACCGCCCGATTGCTGAGAGACATCCGTTCCGTTAAAATAAAGTGGTTCCAAATAGTCATTGCCAGGAGACGATTACGATGACCGAAGTTGTTGTGTATGGCGTGCTCATGCCTGACGGCAGGCTGGAAGTCGACCAACCGGTTGCCCTGCCCCCGGGCGAAGTCCGCGTGACCATCGAAGCGTTGACTCCCAAGCCAAAGCGAGACGTGATGGAGGTCCTTGAGGAGATCTGGGCTGTACGCAAAGAAATGGGACTGCAAGGACGGAGTGCTGAACAGGTTGACGCCGACATCAATGCCATGCGGGACGAGTGGGAGGACCGCCAACGGGAACTCGACTCAGCCCGTCGTGTGCAGGAGTGATGTTCGTGCTGATTTACCTGGACTCCAATTAGAATAAGGCGAGGATGGTAACGCAAACTCCAATGATGAAGCAGTACGAGGAGGCCAAGCGGGCCTGCCCCGGCGCCTTGCTGCTGTTTCGCATGGGCGACTTCTACGAGATGTTCCACGACGACGCGAAGACCGCCGCCCGCGTCCTCAACCTGGCCCTCACCTCGCGCGACAAGGGGGAGAACGGTACTCCCATGGCCGGCTTTCCCCACCACCAGTTGGAAAGCTACCTCGCCAAGCTGATCGCCGCCGGCTTCCGCGCCGCGGTCTGCGAACAGGTCGAAGATCCGAAGCTGGCCAAGGGACTCGTCAAACGCGAGGTGACGCGGGTCGTCACGCCCGGCACCATCACCGACGACGCCCTGCTTGATCCCCGCGAAAGCAACTATCTGGCCGCCGTTTCGCCGGGCGACCCGGTCGGCCTGGCCTGGGTGGAAATCTCAACGGGCCGCTTCGTGGCCGCCCATTTCCCCGTCTCCCAACTTCCCGATCAGCTTGCCCGAATCGCGCCCGCCGAATGTCTACTGGCTGAAGACTCCCCGCCCCTGCCGCACCTCGCCCTCACCCCCAGCCCCTCTCCCGGAGGGCGAGGGGGCATGGTTGTTACGCGGCGGCCCGGTTGGGCCTTCTCGCTGGAAACCGCTCGGCAGAACCTGCTCAAGCATTTCCGCACCAACAACCTGGAGGGCTTCGGCTTCTCCAACGATCCGGGCGATAACCAGGCTCTGTGCGCGGCAGGGGCTGTGATCGACTACCTCAACGAGACCCAAAAGACCTCGCTGGAGCACGTCGATCATTTGCTGTCCTATCGCAGCGCGACAGCCCTGGAGATCGACGAATCGAGCCGCCGCAGCCTGGAGATCACGCCGCACGATCCGCGAGGGCCGCCGCGACGGCTCGCTCCTGGCCGTGCTGGACCGCACCGTGACTGCGATGGGTGCCCGGCTCCTGGCCGACTGGCTGGCCAATCCGCTGATCGACGTGCCGGCGATCGTGGCCCGCCAAGAGGCGGTTGCCGAGCTCGTGGCCGATTCGGCCCTGGCCGATCATCTGCACGAGACCTTGCGGAAGGTCTATGACGTCCAGCGGCTCCTGGCCCGCGTGACGACCGGCAGGGCGAGCCCTCGCGACCTGAGCTTTCTCGGCCGCACGCTGCGGGCCTTGCCCGGATTGAAGGCCAGGCTCACCGCCCGCAAGAGTCCGCTCTTGAATCAGCTCGAGGCCGAGATCGATCTCTGCCCCGACCTCCGCAGCCGGCTCGATGCAGGGCTGGCCGACGACTGTCCCCTGTCGAGCCGCGACGGCGGCTTCATTCGCGACGGATTCCACGAGCCCTTGGACGCGCTCCGCGAACTGGCCCACGGCGGCAAGCAGTGGATCGCCCGCTACCAGGCCGAAGAAAGCCAGCGGACCGGCATTTCGACGCTCAAGGTCGGCTTCAACAAGGTCTTCGGCTACTACATCGAGATCACCAACACGCATCGCGAGAAGATCCCCGCGGAATACATCCGCAAGCAGACGGTGAAGAACGCCGAGCGCTACATCACGCCCGAGTTGAAGGAATACGAGGAGAAGGTCCTCACGGCCGACGAGAAATCGAAGGAAATGGAGCACGAGTTGTTCCTGGAGCTCCGCGACGCCGTGGCCGCTGCCCGGCGACGGATGCAGGCCACCGCCGACGTCCTCTCGCAGCTTGACGTGCTGGTCTCGCTGGCCGAACTGGCGAGGCAGCGGAATTACTGCCGGCCGGTGGTCGTCGAAGAGCCCGAGTTACGGATCATCGAAGGGCGGCACCCGGTCCTCGACGTGATCGAGCCGGAAGGGACCTTTGTGCCCAACGACGTTGCGGCCGGGCAGTCTGACGGCACGATCCTCTTGATCACCGGTCCGAACATGGCGGGCAAGAGCACCTACATCCGGCAGGTGGCGTTGATCACGATTCTGGCCCAGATTGGCAGTTTCGTGCCGGCCCGCGAGGCCCGCATCGGCGTGGCGGACCGCATTTTCGCCCGCGTCGGCGCCAGCGACGAACTGGCCCGAGGGCAGAGCACGTTCATGGTCGAGATGACCGAGACGGCGCGGATCTTGAACACGGCCACGCCGCGGAGCCTGGTGATCCTGGATGAGATCGGCCGCGGCACGAGCACCTACGACGGCATTTCGCTGGCCTGGAGCGTGGTGGAGTTCCTGCACGAGCACGTCGGCTGCCGCACGCTCTTCGCGACGCACTATCACGAGCTGACCGACTTGGAGAAATCGCTCACGGGCGTGAAGAATTTCAACGTGGCCGTGCGGGAGTGGCAGGAGGAGGTGATCTTCCTGCACAAGATCATTCCCGGCGCGGCCGACAAGAGCTACGGGATCCACGTCGCCCGGCTGGCCGGCGTGCCGCGGGAAGTGGTGCAGCGGAGCAAGGAGATCCTAGCCCAATTGGAAGAGGAGCATCTCGACGCCGAGGGCCGCGCCAAGATCGCCCGGCCCCGGCCGGCGGAGAAGAAGACGCACATCCAGCTCACGCTCTTCGGCGCGGCCGACCATCCGCTGGTGGACGAGTTGCGGAAGCTCGATTTGAACCACGTCACGCCGCTGGCGGCCATGCAGATGTTGCAGAAATGGCAGGAGAATTTGGCGAAAGAGGGGATGCGGTAGTAACTTTGAACTGCGTATTTCAGCGCCGCCGGCCGAAGGCTTGTGGCATAATAAATTGTTGAACGAGTTGCCAAAAGTGAAGGGCACCTTATCGTGAACGACGAACACCGTGCGGACCTCCTGGCCGCTATCGCGGAGCTATCGCGACGTTATCCAGATTGGCGTCTTGGCCAACTCGTCGCCAATGTTGCGGGCTGGGCCGATTGCGAGATTTGGGACATTGAAGACGAGCGGTTGTTTTCAGCGGCTCAGGCGCACTTGCAGCACCTGGGATCGCGGGAAGCGGAAACGGCCTGCCGCGAGTGAAACTCGTCGCCTAGGAGGTCAGGAAAGATGCCGAGCATCGTTGCACCGCCCAAAGTTCTTGGGGGAGACTCTTTTTGCACGCAGTGGTTTGCTTGAGGAGGCCGAAATCCATGACTGTGAAAAAGACCGAAAAACCGCGCTACCGGGTGAGCATCCGCGAGATCAAAGGCTCGCCTGGGGCGCTAACGTTCGCATTTGCACCTGGAGAGCCACGAGACCCGGACACTACCAGGGCACGGAAGCGCACCCCCCGTCACGTCGTGCGGGTTAGTGGGAGCCCAGACAATCCCGCTTTCAACTGGTGTGATTCCCCCGAGGCGCCAGGGGCGGCCCAAAACGAACTGGAGCAGATCGCCCGAGGCCGCTTGGTCGCCTTGCACGCGTGGACCAATCGGGTTGACGACCTGGTTGCCCGCGTGGAGCTTTGGGGCAACGAGTTGGGCTGGGCGACCAGGCGTATCGAAAAGCGATTGGACGATTCGGGCGTGGGCGCTCACAAGGTTCCGGCCCTGCTGCTGCAGGAAGGCACGGTTCGGGTTTTGTTGGAGCCCGTGTCGCGTCGTGCGCCGGGGGCGAATGGGGTCGTGGACCTCTACCTGATGCCGGCCTACGACGATGTCGCGAGCCTTTTTTACCGGGAAGACAACTGGCACGTGCATTACGTGATTCCGGGCGGCAATGGACGTGCGGTCGTCAAGGGGGCCGCGTCGGGGCCGTTCTCGAAGGAGACGCTGGACATGCTGCTTCAGGAACTGAAGAAGCATGGCCAATGAGACTTTTGCGTGGATTATCCGATTCAAGGACATCTTACTCTTGGGAGGAATTCATGGAACCAATTCCGGAAATGGAAACGTACAATGGGCGCATGGGACCTCAAACTGCTTTCGCTGAGTTTGAGCGGCTCTTGAAGGAGCGGCTGACCGGAAAGTTCTTCACGACGGAAGATACGATCCGCTATACGCTGTACCTTGCCCTTACGATGTCCGCTGGTCTTAAGCACACCGAGCTAACCCTTGAGTTCCCGCACAAGTTGTTGCCGGGCGCTAAGGTCGATACCGTTGTCAGCGAAGCGGTCGGACGTGAGTCGATGGCGTTCGAGTTCAAGTACGACCGAGCCAACCCGGGCGGGAGCAACCTGGACAGAACTCGAAAAGCGGGCAAGGCGCTCATCGATCTGTTCCGACTGGCGACAATTCCGCCGGAAGTAGCTACCGCCAAGTATTTCGTCTACGTCACCGATGCCGAGATGGCCGGCTACTTCCACAATCCGGCCAATCGCCTCCAGAACTTCTTTGAATTAGGCGAGGGGGTTGAACTGACCTTGAGAGCGGACAGCTTTGCGGAGTTCGCGACCATACTCCGTACAATGGTAAAGCAGATTGCGTGTGACTGCGTCGTGTCTCGGGTTTATGCCGCAGACCTGCCCGAAGAACATTCTCTGCGGATTTTCAGGGTGTTTAGGCATCAATAGCAAGCAAGACGAACGCGACGCCGCGCCTGACCGGGAGGGAATCTCGATCTGCCCACGGATTCCTTCGGAGCGAATAAGGAAAATTCCTCTCCATAAGCCGTCTTGCCACGAACGGCAACCTCATTGCTAAACATCCCGCGGCTAATCAGGCATCGAAAGTAGGCTTCCATGACATTCTCCATTGGTCTTGGCGATAAACAACCGGGGACAACAATTCCAAAGGCGGCTCCATCATAACGGAACCGGCCATGCCGTCAACAGCCTAGCTTACGCCAAGACATCCCGCACCGGTATTTTCGCGACCTCGCGACCCTCGATCACCACGGGCACATGGTCCGCCTCATCGAAATCCCGATGAAGCCGGTAATTCGGTTGCTCCACCGCGCCGGTCGGGTCGGAATACGCCTCCACCCGCCGGTCAATCAGGTTCACGATCCAATAGACCGGAATGGCCGCCTTCGCGTACATTACCTTCTTGAAACCTTGATCGCGACGAAGCGAACTGTCGGAGACTTCGACGACCAAGAGGAGATCCTGGGGTCCGGGATGCCGGTCGGGATAGTCCCCCGCCGCTCCCCGCACGACCACGACGTTCCGGCTCGGGCTCGCTGCGCTGCAAAGTGACCGGCGACGGGGCATCGACGTAGCAGCCAGAAGGCGCAACCGCTTCGAAGGCCAGGCGCACGCGGTGGGTCGCCAGACGATGTGACGGGGAAACGGTAATTTTTTTCACCAGCAGTCCTTCCAGCAGTTCAACCGGGTCCCCGTCCAGGAGAAAGCCCTGCCGTGCCAAGTCGTGGTATTGCTCCACGCTGAATCGCCAAAGCGACTCGGCGAGCGCGGGCAGCGCCGAGACTTCAGCCACCGCGACCCCGGCCATCGGCTGCAAAACATCAGCAACACCGGACATCTCTCGTCCCCACAAACTGAAAACCATGATTACCGGAACACTAGCATTGTATCTGCGGCCGGTTGGGGCAGCAAGCGAAAATCAGAGAGTGCAGGTTCATCTCGGCATGTAACCCCCAACGACGATCAACCGCCGGCTGCCCCCAATCGGCCCGAACACCGTTGCGGAACCCGGACGCGATTTCGCCTTGCCCTTGCCTGCGGGCTCTTGAAAGCTGAACCGAAAACCCAGGGCCTCGAGCAACCTCCTGCGGTGCGGCGGCAGCGTTCCCCGGCGATTGAACTTCCTTTGCCTGGCTACCCAGTCGGCCAGTTTCGGATTCCGGCGCCAGTCTCTGGGCACGTCGCATTCTCCGTGCGACTTCTGGTATCGCACCAGGGCCGCGTACATCTTGGACCATTGCTCTTCCCACCCGTCCCAGACGAAATCCAATTCGTCCAGCCTGCGGACGCGCTCCGCACTCAGCGTTCCTGCCCGCCTGGCATGACGCTGCACGGAAACCCAACGGGCCAGCCCAGGGCAGTCCCCGGTTGCAGCGGGCACGCGACAATGACCGTGGGTTCGCCAATAGGCCGCCAGCGCTTGGTACTTCGCATCCCACCGCGACTCCTTCGCGACATCCCACGAGAACCCCAGGGCGTCCAGACTGCGAAACGCGCTCCGCGCTCAGCGTTCCCTTGCGTCTCGAGTGGCGCTGCGCGGCAACCCAACGGGCAAGGCTGCCGCCGTGCCCGAATTCAGGAGGCACTCGACAATGACCGTGCTTCTTTTTGAATGCTGCCAGTTCCTTCAACCGCCGATTCCAAGGGCCACTGCTGTGGCCAGAGGTCGAACGGGACTTTGTGGGATGTTTTGCAGGCATAGGTCATGCTCCGGCTGGATTCTTCGGCATCCTCCTGAGTGCCCAAGTCTTTGCGAAGCATCCTGCCTCCGCACCACGATCCCCATCCCCCGATTATAGCGTTCTCCCGAGAAGATTGCACGGTCCCCGACAGGCAAACCAGGAGAACTGCAAAGTCCAACGCGAAGGGGTCAGGTCCGTGTTTTCGGGCAACGATTTCTGCTGAATTTCAGCGGTTCTCGCCGAAAAATGGACCGGACCCCGGACTTTGCAGGTCTCCCGACAGGCAAACGGAGCACGCTGTGGCCCGCACATGTCCGGCGGTACCCCAAGCATGTTATAATACACCCCATGAGAGCCGTCGTGCCGGCAATCCTGGAACCGCTGGAATGTCCAACCGCGGAGGTGGCGAGCGTGCCCCGACGATTCGGCGTCGGCGTGCTGATGATCCTCATGACGGCCTTTGCCGTGCTCTTTGCCGTAATGAAAACCTGCGGTGCGCCTCCCGAGGTTTTCATGATCATCGCGGTGCTTTTTCTCGCGGTGACGCTGGGGCAAATACTGCTGTTCCAGGGCAAGCACCCCCGCAGGGCCTCGGCGGTGGCGGGCGCGGTGACCTTTCCGTTGGAAATGCTCTGCCTGGCGATTTTCTCTACCGGTTGGCGCGACAATCTCTTGCCGGACGTTTTCATGTTCGCGGCGTCCGGCGCCCTGTGTGGATATGTGGCCGGCTGCGTCATGGCCAGCATTTTCCTGGTGCAAGAGCGATTCCGCCGCCGCTCGAAGTCTCCCGCGACGGTCGAACTCCTGCCCTTCACTGCGGCTGACTTCAATACGCTGACGTGCTGGGTCCACGACCAACAGTTCTTCCACCTTTGGTCGCAGCGCGAGTTTCGCTATCCGCTGGACTGCGACCAATTGGCGGCCCGTCTGAG
Source organism: uncultured Planctomycetia bacterium (assembly GCA_963824275.1). Taxonomy (GTDB): domain Bacteria; phylum Planctomycetota; class Planctomycetia; order Pirellulales; family Thermoguttaceae; genus JANXQG01. The sequence continues at coordinate 130,844 of CAWGOT010000002.1, forward strand.
CCTGACAGTCGGCGAGCCTCCGCGCCGTCTGTGCTTCAAGGCAGTTCGCGGAGGGACGCGGGAAATGGTCGGCTATGTGGAGCTGGCGGGTTTTGATCGAGAGAATCTGAACGCTAGCCTCAGGCTTGCGATCGTCGATCCAGCAGCAGACGATCGGGGCCAACTGAGCATGGCTTTGTTGTTGGAGATCATGCAGCAGGCATTCGAGCGACAGGGACTCGAATGGTTGGAAGTCGTGCTCTACCGTGGCGCGGTCCAATCGCGGGAGTGTTTCCGCAGAAGTGGATTCTACTACTGGCAGGACGAAGAACCATTGAATTGGACGGCAAAATTCGTGAGGCTGATCCGGAGCAACCAATATTGAGTGCTAAGTAGTCAGTACTCAGTACTTAGTACTCAGTACTCGGCCACAATCGCCGCAACAAGGCCGGCCATCGTGTACTCGCTGGCCTCGGCGGCGGGCGGATGGCCCAACTCGCGCAGGGTTTGCGTGGTGACGGGGCTGATGCTTGCCAGCCGCGCGGTCCGCAATTGCTCGCCGAAGAGACCGACAATCGCCCGCGCGATCGCGGAACTGGTGACCGTCACCCAATCGACTCGGCCGGCCGCTAAGGCAGCGGCGATCTGGGGATCGGCCGTTTCGACGTCGTTGGTCGAATAGACCACAACCTGCTCGACAATGCCCCCGGCAGCCGTCAATTGCTCCGGCAGCACCTGCCGGCCGCGGCTGGCACGGGCCAGGAGGAACCGCTTGCCGGCCGCTTGCGGGGCCAGGGCCTCGGCCAGCGCTTCGGCGCGATACTCCTCCGGCACGAGGTGGGCCGCAAGCCCGTAGCGCACCAACTCAGCGGCCGTGCCCGGTCCGATGGCAGCCAGCCTCACGGTTGCAAGCCGTCCTAGACTGCCGCCCCGGAGCACGAGCCGGTCGAGCAGCCGCTTGACGCCGTTGCTGCTGCTGAAGACCACCCAGTCGTACCTGTCGATGCGATTCAAAGCGTCATCGACGGGCGACCAGTCGGGCGGATCGGATACGGTAATGCCCGGCTGTTCCAAGACCTCCGCGCCCAGGGCAGCGAGCATCTCGCGGAGTTCCTGCGCCTGTTCGCCAGGCCGGGTGACAAGCACGACACGGCCGGAAAGGGGAAGCGGGGAGCGGGGAGCGGGGAGCGGGGAGCAAGAGGATTCCGACGAACCGGCGGCCGTTAGCCCCCGGTTACTCTTGCTCCGCGCTTCCTGATCAGCATTCATTCTTGCTCCCTGCTCCCCGCTCCCTGCTCCCCGCTCCTCACAGCCCCATTCCCAGGAATCCGCCCTGCGCATCGCTCTCGGCGCGGAGTTTCTCAAGCCGCTCGATCGTCCGCTGCAGGTCGCCGGCATGGATGTAGCGATCGAACTCGACGCGAACCGCGTGACCGGCCGTCTCCTTGAGCCAGGCCACCGCGTCGGCGGTCAACCAGTCGCAGACCTCGCCGGCCAGCTCGATCTCGAGATCGCAGGCGACGGTTTTCAGGTCGTCGCCGTCGGTCAGCAGCGTGCCCTCGAATCGAAAATCGACCATGCCGATTTTCTCGTCGTTGGTGAGGTGGAAGACGCATTGGGCGTCGTATAGATAGTACGTGTTGAACTGCCCATGCTTGGTCACGGCCTGACGGACCCGCCTGGCAAAATCGACGGCCTCGGGCGCGGCATCGTCCATCGGCACGTCGAAACGGGGCACCGTGCGGAGCGGCAGACAATCGAACGAAATATCGACATAGTTGCTCATGGTGGACATTTTATACCCAAGTTCGCTTGAGTTTCAAGATGTTTCGGAGTAAACTTGAATGTTTTGCACAAACGGTCTCCCTCTGACATTTTTACGCCCTTTGCGGGCGATTAACGCTATGACCATGGTCAACTCCAGCAAACCGATTCTTGCGGCCGGCAAAACCGGCTGCCCGTCCACCGCCACGCCATCGCCCATTGGTGGGGCGGATATCGTGGTCCAGTCGCTGGTGAACCACGGCGTAGACACGATTTTTGCCTATCCAGGCGGCGCCAGCATCCCCCTGCATCAGGCCTTTACCCGCTTCCGCGACAAGCTCCGCGTGATCCTGCCCCGGCACGAGCAGGGCGGCGGGTTTGCCGCCCAGGGCTACGCGCGGAGCACGGGCAAGATCGGTGTCTGCGTGGCCACCAGCGGGCCGGGCGCCACGAACCTCCTGACCACCATCGCCGACGCCAAGCTCGACAGCATCCCCATCCTGGCGATTACCGGCCAGGTCAGCACCGGCGTCATCGGCACCGACGCCTTCCAGGAAACACCGATTGTGGAAGTCTGTCGCAGCGTGACCAAGCACCATTATCTGGTGACCGACGTCCGCGACGTCGCCCGCGTGATGCGCGAGGCGTTTCACATTGTGACTACCGGCCGGCCCGGTCCCGTGCTGATCGACTTGCCGAAGAATGTTCAGCTTGCGCAGACCGTGCCCGATTATAATGCGCCGATGAACCTGCCCGGCTATCATGTCGAGCAGAATCGGGCCACGCCGGCCCAGATCGCCGAGCTGGCCGCCCTGATCTCCCGTGCCAAGCGGCCGATGATCTACGCCGGCGGCGGGATCATTGCCTCCGGGGCCAGCGAGGAGTTGATCGCCCTGGTCCGCAAGACGGGCATTCCGGTGACCACCACGCTCATGGGCCTGGGGGCCTTTCCCGGCGACGATCCGCTGTCGCTGAGCTTTCTCGGCATGCATGGCACCGTGTATGCCAACTATGCCGTCGACAACTGTGATCTGCTCTTGGCCTTGGGCGTGCGGTTCGACGACCGCGTGACCGGCAAGGTCTCGGAGTTCGCCGCCCATTCGACGATCGTGCACGTCGACGTTGACCCGTCGGAAATCAACAAGATCAAGAAGGTCCAGTTGCCGATCTGCAGCGACGTGAAGTACGCGCTGGCCGAGTTGAACAAGGTCGTCCGTCCGGCCGCCGACCTGGGCGAGTGGCATCGCCAGATCGCGGCCTGGAAGAAGGCCGATCCGCTGGACTACGACCGCGATTTCGACGGCATCCTGCCGCAGCACGCCCTGGACCTGGCGTGGCAGTTGACCAAAGACCGCGACACGATCGTCTGCACGGGCGTGGGTCAGCACCAGATGTGGGCGGCCCAATACTTCAAGTTCCGCAAGCCGCGGCGCTGGCTCTCCAGCCTCGGTCTGGGCACGATGGGTTTCGGCCTGCCCGCCGCCATGGGCGCCAAGGCCGCCCATCCGGAGTCGCTGGTGATCGATGTCGACGGCGACGGCAGCCTGTTGATGAACATCCAGGAAATGGCCACTTGCTACACCGAGAAACTGCCGGTCAAGGTGCTCTTGCTGAACAACATGCACCTGGGAATGGTCGTGCAGTGGGAAGACCGTTTCCACGACTCGAACCGCGCCCACACCTATCTCGGTCCCATCGACCATCCCGAGGCGGTCGGACAGGGCGACGGCATCACGCCCGAGGAGCGTTATCCCAACTTTGCCGCGATTGCCAAGGGCTTTCAATGGGGCGCCCGACGGGTGTGGAAGAAGGAAGAACTCCGCGACGCCCTGCTGGAGATGATCGAATCGACCGGCCCCTATCTCCTGGACGTGCAAGTGCCTTACCAGGAGCACGTGCTGCCGATGATCCCGTCGGGAATGACGGTCAAGGATTTGATTAAGAAGTAGCGGGGAAGTACGTAGGTCTTAGTACTTAGGTCTTAGTGCTTGGTTCTTGCTGCTAAGTTCTAACCACTAAGCTCTCTCATTCCGCAAAAATTCCCGTTGCGTACCAAACTCCGTTGGAACCGAGTTTCATGTCGTAGCCGAAGGCCCGATTGCGGGCCTGGACCGCGCTCCAGTGGCCGGAAGAGAGCCGCCAGCAGCGAACACACTCGATGGCCGATTCCACCAGGCGCTGCCCTGGCCAACTTTCGGCACAGACTTCCCGCGGCAATCCGCCGACCATGGCCGCGATCCGCGGAAATCGCGCATTCCAGCCGTGATGGCCTTGGATGCGAATGCTCGCCTGGTATTGCGATGCGCTTTCTGCCTCGGCCAGCAGGCGGTCATCCGGACGGCCAAGGGCGCTCGCGGGCTTCTCGGGATGGATCCGCACTGCATAGATCAAGGTCCGCTGCGTCAAGCTGCCGGGGGGCAAATCGAGAATCACCTGCATCTGGGCAGGGCCATAGAACAAACTGCCCGTCAAAGGGAAGACACTGACGATGCAACCGTGCAGCTTGGGGTCGGCATGGGCAAAATCGGCAATTGCCACGCCAGGGCGGCCCAACATCTCGCTCAGCGACGAATGCTGCAGCAGAACGATCTCCTTATCATCCGCAGTGGCCTTGGCATCCAGCGGCAAGCGGAGGCAGACAAAGTCCAGCAGTTTCTGCTGCACGTCCGCGTTTTCCAAAGTCTCGGTTTGGAGCCGCTGCGATTGCGGATCGCTGGGGTTGTGGAAGAAGATTACGAGCATCTTCTGCTGCCGGTTGGCAAGGTCCATCGCACGGCCATAGTCGGTTTCCCAAGCGACTTTGACAGCCTGCGGTTCCTTTTCGCCCCCTAATGCAAGGGGGATGCCGTGAAGGCAAACCAGTGTAAAAATCAGCGACTTGCGGGGAATGCTCATCTAATCTGACTCCAATCTCCCATAAAGTTGGATTGTGAGCCTATGGTTTACCTGCTAGATTGGTGAAAAGCAATAAGCCTTGCCGATTTCTTCAGGGAAAAAGAAAAAAAAGACCAGGTAAGAAGGGTAGGCAAGGCACTCATCGCTGCAAATTCGGATACCCGACCACCAGAAGGAGCTAGAAAATGTTCGGTCTGAAATGGAATTGGCTTGCTTTGGCAGCGATTCTTGCTGCCCTGGGAGCACACGATCGCCTATGGGGACAAGCGGAGAAGTCCCCCCCTGTGGCTTATGTTGAGGCAACCGCTCCGCAGTTTCGCCCTCTGACCGCGGCCGATGTCCAAACCTCGCTGGCGAAAATCAAGGCCGCTGCCGACGCCCTCGACCAGCGGTTCGTCCTGGCCGGGGATTCGGCCGACGGCTGGAAGGCGTATCTCGCGTGGGACCAATTCAAGGTCGAGTTGCAGAAGGCCAAACCGGACGATGCGGTTATCAAGGCCGTCCACGACAAGCTGGCGGCCGGCTATGAGGGCCTGGAACTGAAGTGCTTCGCGAATCTGCGAATCGCGCTGGGAAACTACGTGCCCGTGGCCGCCTGGTTCGGGGCTCCCGGCTTGGACGCCAAGTTCAAGAGCCATAGTGATGAGCTCACGCAGCAGATCAAGTCGTTGAGCGTGCATCCGAGCACCGAGGAAACCCAAAAAATCTCCGACAATCTCATCTGGCTGGAGACCTTCGGGCAAGCGACGGAACTGGTCCGCGAGACCCGCCAGCGGTTTTCCAAAGCGAATTTCCATGCACAGCTTGGCGGCGAGCTGCTGGCGATGGGCGTGGGAGGGCCGATCGACGACGTCGCGCCGATCGACGACGTGATCTTGGGAACCGTGATCCACGGCACCGGTCATACGGTGGGCAAGACCACGGCCGTGCTGGCGCCCAATCCCGCGTTCGCCACCTTCGATGCCATGCTCGCCGCGGTCAACTCCAGCAGCAACGTCGGCCGCAACGGGCCGGTCTGCATCTACTCGACCGCCCAGACCAGCCTGGCGGCCGACAAGCGGTTCTGGCTGGATGAAACGGGTTTACATGCCCATCCCGCCCAGGCCGCCGCCGAAACCCATTCGACGATCAACAACATCGTATCGATCAAAGGCCGCAAGCTCGTGGAGAAGATTGCCTGGCGGAGGGCCGGCCAACAGTTATGCCAGGCCGAGGCCATCGCCAGGCGCATGCCACAAGCCGGCTCGGTGCGCGGTCGACGCCGAGGCCGATCCCCTGATCCAGAAGTCGAACGAGCAGTTCGAGGCCAAGGCCCGCAAGCCGCTCGACGAGCGCCGCGCGTTTCCCCGCGAATTGAGCTTCGACACGCTGGCCGCGGCCCTGGATATTCACGGCACGCAAGCCCTGGAGTCGCAACTGGCCGCGCCGTCGGCCCCGCCGGAATTGGCCGGCCCGGCCGACGTATCGCTCCGCATCCACGAGTCGGCGATCAACAACATGGCGGAGACCGTTCTCACCGGCATGCGGCTCAGCGACGACATGGTGCAGCGGACTTTGCTCGAACTGTTGGGGCGACTGCCGGACCAGCTCAAGAACGACGAGAACCGAGAGCCCTTCACGATCGTCTTTCCGCCGGAGAATTCGCCCATGCAGCCGGTCACGGTCTCGTTCGGCGAGGGCACGGTCACGATCACGCTCCGTGGCGCGGCATACATCATCGGCGACCAAACGAAGCCGGGCATGAACGTCACGGCCGTCTACAAGTTCGAGAAAACGCCCGACGGCTATCGTGCGGTCCGCCAGGGCGACCTGCAAATCTACGGCTACGGGCTGAAGCCCGGCGCGCAGCGATCGTTCGCCCAACAGGGCATCTATACCGTGTTGCAGGCCAAGTTCGGCAAGCTTTTTGCGCCGGAGATCAAGCTCCAGGGCTTCAAGTTCAACGAAGGCAAGCTGGCCGCAGCCGGGCAGCTCGTGCCGCAGGAGATCATCGCGCGGGACGGCTGGATCGCGATTGGGTATCGCCGCGCCGCGGCAAGTGGCCCGGTGACGGCCGCGAACGATGTCCGCGCCGTGCGCTGAAATCCCCGCTGACCCTGTCTAATCGCACATAACGGCTTGCTGATTAACGACCTAATGCCCCCGGGCTTGCCCGGGGGTACTTACGCTCTACGCTACACACGCCGGCCCCGTACCCTTCTCCGTGTTCCCGGCGGCGGCACAGCCGCCGCCGGGAACGCGGAGAGAAGAGGGTTTTCGACGGATCGCCGGTGTAGCTTCGAACGTGAAGCTCCGCCGGGCAAGCCGGCGGCATCCGAAGTCCGGTCGGTGGGGAGCGTGCTATATCGTCACCCCGAACTGCCTCATTACGATCCCGAAGACATCAGTATCCGCCACCGTCGGGCCGTCGGGCAGTATAGGTTTCGACGCCAAGAGCACGGTGTGCTGCGCCGGATCGACCGCCGGCGCGCCGTGCGAACCGCGGACCAGCCCTGCGTCCAGCGGGATGTTCCGCGTGGCCATGTCGAAGTGCAGCTCGACCGGGTCGTAGCCCGGTTTGCGATGGATATCCACCTTACGGGCAAAGCCGGGCGCCTTGTCATCGGCAAGCCAGTAGTAATAGGCCTGCCAACTGTTGGGTGCGGAAACCAGAATCAACTCGCCGCTGCGGGCATGGTCCAGCCCGTAGCGGCCGCGCTGCGTGCCCACCAACACCTCGTCAATCCCCGGCTGGCGGCGAAAGATCTCCGCGACCAGTTCGATGGTCTGCTCGTCGCTGTCGGGCACAAAGACGTGCGAGAACTGGTGATCGACCAGGGCCCAGGCGCGGCTGGCGTCCAGATCGAGATACTCGCCGTCGGCCTGCTGGCGGACGCACAGCAGCCCTGCCTCGCGGAGCACGCGATTGGGATAAGCGACGTGGTCGACCGGCGTGATGGCGTACTCGCCCGCCACGAGCCAGAGCACATCATCCCCGTAGGTCTCCTGCATGGAGGCGTGAAGACGCCCCAACTCGGCGTCCAGCTCGCCGACCGCGGCCGTCGCGGCAGGGCTATCGGGGCCGAGTTTCTGCGCCGCGTAGTCCAGGTGCGGCAGGTAGATCCAGAAGAAATCGGGGTTCCACCGCCGCGCCGCTACTGCGGCCGATCGGGCGATCCAAGCCGTCGAGCGGATGTTGGCCAGCGGCCCCCAAAAATGCTGCAAGGGGAAATGGCCCAATTCGTCGCGCAACTCGCCGTACAGCTCCGTCGGCCGCGTATAGCACCACAGCGACTCGCTGCCGTCGGGATTGTGGATCGGCTTGGGCGTGCAGAGGTAATCGGCCTCCGCCCCGACGCTATGCATGGCAAACCACACGGCCGAAGTCAGCGCCCCTTCCACGTGCGAAAGCAGGTCCCAGATCTGCGGCCTTTCGATGCAGTCGTTGGGCGCGGTCCACATCTCGATCTGTTGCTTCTGCCGCCAGTAGAAACCGTTGGCCACCACGCCGTGCGCCGACGGCAGCCGGCCCGTCGTCATGTTGGCCTGCACAGGGCAGGTCACACAGGGGAAGCTCGGCACGAGGTTCACGATCTGCCCCGCCGCGGTCATCTCGCGGAGCTGCGGCATGACGGCAACGTCTTTTTCCCGGAGACCGGGGATGGTGAGGAGGATCAATGGCATGGCAAAGGAAAAAGGAAATCCGAAATCCGAATGTCGAAATCCGAAACAAATTCAAGAGAAAAGATCAGAAAGTTCAAAACATCTGGAGCCTTTATCATTCTGATTTTGAATCTGTTTCCGATTTCGGATTTGTTTCGGATTTCGATATTCGGATTTCGATATTTGTCTAAAACTCCAACCCGCGCAATCGCGCGATCTCCGCCGCGTCCTTGTCTCCCCGGCCGGAAAGACAAACCACGACCACTTCGTCGGGCTTCCGCCGGGCGGCAATCTCCATTGCCCGGCAGACGGCGTGCGAGCTTTCCAAAGCGGGCAGAATGCCCTCCGTGCGGGCCAAGGCGTCGAAGGCCGCCAGGATCTCGTCGTCCCGCGCAAACGTATACCGCACGCGCCCGCTGTCTTTCCAATAACTGTGCTCGGGGCCGGTGCCCGGATAGTCCAGCCCTGCGCTGGCGCTGTGGACGTCGGCGGTCTGGCCGTCGTCGTCTTGCAACACATAGCTGAAGGCCCCATGCAGCACGCCGGGGCGGCCGAAGGACAGCGTGGCGGCGTGATCGCCCGCCCGCTCGGACCTTCCGCCGGCCTCGACGCCTACCAGTTCTACCTCGGTATCTTCGATCAGCGGATAGAACATGCCCGCCGCGTTGCTGCCTCCGCCCACGCAGGCCACGACGACCTGCGGCAAGCGGCCGAATTGCTCCAGGCTCTGGGCCCTCGTTTCCTTGCCGATGATCGACTGGAAGTCGCGCACGATCCGCGGGAAGGGATGCGGCCCGATGACCGAGCCGACGCAGAAGTGCGTCGTGCCGACGCTGCTCATCCAGTCGCGGAAGGCCTCGTTCACGGCGTCCCGCAGCGTCCGCGAACCGCTCGACACCGGGCGGACTTCCGCCCCCAGGAGCTTCATGCTGAAGACATTGGGCCGCTGGCGGCGGATGTCTTCTTCGCCCATGTAGACCACGCAATTGAGGCCAAAGTGCGCGCAGGCCGTGGCCGTGGCCACGCCATGCTGTCCGGCCCCCGTCTCGGCGATGACCCGCCGCTTGCCCATCCGCATGGCGAGCAAGGCCTGGCCCAACGTGTTGTTGATCTTGTGCGACCCGTATGGTTGAGATCCTCGCGCTTGAGATAGATCCTTGCCCCGCGGCACTGCTCCGTCAGACGGCGGGCGAAATACAGCGGCGACGGCCGGCCGACATAGTGCTTGTACAGCTCGCTGAGTTCCGCCTGGAAAGCCGGATCGGCCGTGGCCTTTGCGTACTGGGCTGTCAGTTCGTCCAGGGCGCGAGTCAGCGTTTCGGGAACATAGCGTCCGCCGAACTGGCCGAAGCGGCCAGCCGAATCGGGAACGCGCGTGGTGGCGGTCATGGGAGTGGTCTCTTCGGGGGTAAGAAGACCTCCATTGTCAAATTCAGGACGGTGGCGGTCAAGGGGCAGGCGAAGGGCAAAACCGAAAGTAGCAGGCACACGGAGTGCCTGCTACCTTGCTGTGTCTCAACGGCATGAACGGCAAATTGCGACAAATCGATGCCTTCCGTGGATGCGAGAAATCCAATCTCGCGGGCCGAATTTGCCCTTGCCCCGAATCGGAGATATGTAATTAGTATATGGCCAGTTCCGGGCAAGACGCTGACGCTGCATTCTTCAACCTGATGCACCATTTCTTGGCCGCCTCGAACAAGCCTGAGGTCGCCGTGGGCCAGGGCGAAGCGGTCATGGAGCGGCGGTCGGAGCCGCGGCGGGCCTTTCGCCTTACCGAACGCATCGCGCCCGGCTACTGCTGGGAAGTGCCGCCCGATGCGGCCTGGATCGCGGTCCGCTGCTACGATTTGGCGCAAGGCGGCTTCTCCTTCTTTTTCGACGAAAAGCCGGCTTTCGAGCGGCTGATGGCGAGCTTCCGATCGCCCGAACCGATCTATATCGCTGCGAGGGTACACCACTGGCGGCCGGTGCTGGTTGATGCCTGGGGCGGCATTCTCGAGCCCGGCGCCACGTCTGCCGGTGCGATTTCAACCCTCCGCCGCACGGAAGCGAAGTTCCTCGTCGGCTGCCAGTTCTTGCGGCGGTTCACACCCTGACGGAATCTGTATACAATAGACTCAGCCGGTAGGGACCGGCGTGGAAATAACTGTCGCCTTTCGCTCCGCGAAAGATGCGGCTTTCGCGGAGCGAAAGGCAACAATGCGACGGTTATTGATTTGCCGGTCCTTGGGGCTTGGGGGGTGTTCCCGGGGGTTTGGCTTGCGGATCGTGCCATGTCGCGCCTTGCGTTTTCGATTTCAGTTTGGGCGAATTTTTGTCTTCTGGCGGCCGGCCCGGCCGGCGCCATCGGCCCCGGCGAGCCGCCGGAAGATGCCGATTCGCGCGAGAGCGTTGTGCTGAAAGACAGCACGACCTATTACGGCCTGATCGAATCGGTCGATGACGACTGGCTCACGCTGATCCGCATTCAGTCGCCGCGCGGCCAGCAGATGCACCTGGTGATCCAGCCCTTCGACCGCAGTCAGGTCGATTCCTTCAAGCGGTTGGACGCCGCCCGCGCGGCGCTGGAGCAGCGGATCGCGGAGTTTCGCAACCGCGCCACGGTCGAAGCCGCGAACATGGACGCCATCAAGCTGGAAACGCGGGAGGCCGAAGGGCTCAGCTATCGGCACTACGCCAGCAAGTGGTTCACCTTGGACAGCACGGCCGACGAGCCGAGCACCCGCCGCGTGATCGTTCGCGCCCAGCAGATCTTCGCCGCCTATCGCCAGATTGTCCCACCGCGGAGCGTGCCGTCCCAGCCTCCGCGGTTGGTCGTGCTAGGCTCGATGGAGCAGTACCAGCCGCTCCTGGTCAAGTTAGGGCTGAAGATGAAGATCGAAAATCCGGCCTGCTTCGTCGAGGACCGGAACGTCGTCGTCATCGGCAGCGACCTCGCCCGGTTGGCCGCCGTGACCGCCAAGATCACCGCCCAGAACGCTCAGTTGCGCCAGGAGCTTAAGGATCTGGAAGAGAGGCATCGCAAACTCCTTTCTGACCTTGCCCAGAGCCTGCGCAATAGCGGCGTGCCCAACCCCGACATCAGCAGCGAAATCAGCAGGGAAAGCGCAGAATTTCAAGAAGCAGCTCCAAGCCAAGCGCGACGAGCTGCGGAAGTCCGATCTGCAGATCGACCACCTCTTCAAGGAAAACGCCAGCCAGACGCTCGTCAGGCTCTATCACGAATCATTTCATGCCTACCTCCGTAACTGCGTCTATCCGCGGCAGAAATATGACGTTCCCCCCTGGCTCAACGAGGGTCTGGCGGTGATCTTCGAGGGCGGTCAACTGGAAGGCAATACCTTGCGGGTCGATGCCCCCAACGCGGCCGCCTTGAAAAAACTGCGGGCCGATCTGGGCAGCCCTCAGCCGCTGGAATTGGAGAAAGTGCTGGCCGCCGGCGAGGGCAAGTTCCTGTTGACGGACGCCACCCGTTCGGCCGCCGTCGATCGCTATTACGTCCACGCCTGGGGACTGGCGTATTATTTGACCTTCGAGAAACGTCTTGCTGGGCAGTCCGGCGCTGGAGAAGTATCTTCAGTCCGGCAACGCGCGGCTCTCCCAGACCAAGAGGTTCGAGCAGTTGATCGGCATGCCGCTGGCGCAGTTCGAGCAGGAGTGGCGGGCGTATATCCGCGGGCTGTGAAAGCGGCATTGGAGCCCGCGTGGCGCCCGCATGCCGGTCAGCGAGAAATAGGCCCGTTTACACGCGTTGCGGCACGCTTCCTTATGCACGGTAGGCGTCAGTGCTTCGCGTGCCGAGCGGAGCTCGGCCACTCCCTTCAGTGCGCCGAACAGGCTCTGCATGCCCAGCGAGAAAATGATCCGCAGGGCGTTGACCGCCTCTTTCAGATCGATCTTCGATTTGCCCCGCTGGCGTTCGACGAACACGATCGGCGTCTCGCCGAACCGCGCCCCGACGCGCTTCAGGCGCCACAGGATCTCTTCCTGCAGCGAGTATCCCCGGCTGCGGATCTGATCGAAGTCCAGCTGGCGAGGGTCTCCGTCCGGTAGCAGCGATAGCTGCCGCTGCAATCCTTGGGCTTCAGCCCGAGGAACCAGCGGGCATAGAAGTTCACGCCGCGGCTCATGAAGTGCCGCTTCCAGCGGCCAGCCCTCCACGCCGCCGCCGGGGATGTAACGCGATCCGATCATCACATCGACGCTCGGTCCGTTTGCGGGATTCATGCCGGCAACCATCGCCGGCAGGCACTTGGGCGGATGGCTGAAGTCGGCGTCCATCGTCAGCACGTAGCCGTAGCCGTTGGCCAGGGCGTATTTCATGGCCGCGATGATCGCCGTCCCAAGGCCCAGCTTGCCCGTGCGATGCAGGCAATGGAGCGCGGGGATCTTCGGCCGCGCGGGCTGTCGCACCATTGGCCGGTGCCGTCGGGCGAATTGTCGTCGACCACCAGCAGATCGGCCGCCGGCAGATAGCGAAAAATCTCGTCCACCAGACGAGGGCAGATTCTCGATCTCGTTATACGTGGCGACGGCAACGAGCGTTTTGCCGGCATTGGATCCAGGTGACATGGTAGACGGGCCTCACTCGCAAGGCGCGCGGGGCCGCTGCGATTCCTGCCCGATTCCCAGCACGGCTGCGGTGCCCGCTCGCCCGGCGATCCGTCGCCATGGCCTTGCGCGGGCCAACCGCTGATGGCATATTACCAGACTTTGCCGAAAAAATCCAGAGCGATTTAGGTCTCCCGTTCGCGCAAATCCCCCCGTCTTTCCCCGCTATTCTGCCCTTGCCGCAGGCCGGTCTTTTCGGTACAAGATCCCGCGACAGACTCTCTATCAGACCACTTTCCTGGAAGGCATCGCCATGCGCGGGCCCCTGATCGCATTGCTAGCTTGCATCACTGCTGCCGCGGGCACCGTGTGCTCGTGGTCGGCGGAGCCGGCGTTCCCCTACAAGGCTTACGTCACCGCCGACGACGTCTATGTCCGCAGCGGGCCGGGCGAAAACTACTACCCGACCGACCAGCTCAAGGCGGGGACCGAGGTCGAGGTCTATCGCCATGATCCGGGCGGCTGGTACGCCATCCGCCCGCCGAAAGACAGCTTCTCCTGGGTCTCCAGCCGGCATCTGCAACTCGACGGCAACAACCTGGCCACGGTCACCGACGAGCGGCGTCGCGGCCCGCGTCGGCAGCCGCATGAACGAGACCCGCGACGTGATCCAGGTCCGCCTGCACAAGGGCGAAGTGGTCGAAGTGCTCGAGCCTCGCCGCAACGCCGCGGCCAATCGGCGCCCGCGGCCTGGTACAAGATCGCCCCGCCGGCGGGCGAGTTCCGCTGGATCTCCGGCCGCTTCGTCGATCCCGATTACGACCGCGACGGCGTGCGGAACACCGGTCGAACGATCGATCTGAGCGGCAGGGCCACCGGCCGCCTGGCGGGCGACGTGCCGCGCCCGCGAGACTCGCCGGAGCAATTCCAGAAGCAGTTCGACGGCATCGACCTGGAGCTTTCCACCCTGGTCGTCGAAGATCCGAACCTCTGGGAATTGGGCGACCTGCGGCAGAGGGCCGAGACGCTCTTCAACCAGTCGGAGACGGCCCCGATCGGGGCCGTGCGCGGATGCTGGTGAGCAAGATCGCGAGGTTCGAAGACATCAAGCGCCGCAAGCAGGCCCTGGCCGCTGTCGCGCCCGGAACTGGCCCGGCCCGAGCCGCCGCCCGTCAGCCCCTTGCCGCCTGCCGATCCCGGACGGCCGCTTCGACGCCAAGGGCCAGTTGATTCGCGTCCCCAATCCTAAGCCGGGCGGGCCGCAATATGCGATCCTCGATTCGCAGCGGCAACATCCGCTGCTACGTCTCGCCCGCCCCCGGCGTGAATCTGCGGAGCTATGTCGGCCGGCAGGTCGGCATCAACGGCATCCGCGGCTACATGCCCGAGCAGAGGGCGAGCCACCTCATGGCCCGGCACGTGACCGTGGTCGAGGATACGACGATCCGCTGACGAAATCCAAATGACGTAATCGCAGATTTAAGATCTGGAAGATCTCAAATCTCCGGTCTGAGATTCGTCACATCCCGCCCCATGCGCAACATCGAACTCAAAGCCCGCCTTCACGACCTGCCTGCCGCGCGGCGCGTCGCGGAGGGCCTGGCCACACAGCGGCTGGGCGTCCAGGAGCAGGTCGACACCTACTTCCGCTGCGCTATGGGCCGCTTGAAATTGCGGCAAATCAGCGGGCAGACCGCGGAACTGGTCTGGTACGTGCGGCCCTCCGACCCGCAGCCCAAGGCGAGCGATTATCAGCATCGTCCCGGCGCCGCAACCGGAAAGGCTGCTCGTTACGCTGAGAGCCGCCATGGGCGTTGTCAATATGGTCCGCAAGCGGCGCGAAATTTATCTCTGGCACAACGTGCGGATCCATCTCGACGACGTGGAAGGACTGGGCCAGTTCCTGGAGTTTGAGGCCGTGCTCTCCGCCGAGATCGACGACGCGGCCGGTCGCCGGCAGTTGGAAACGCTCATGGCCCAGTTCAACATCCGGCCAGAAGACCTCCTGGCCGGATCGTATACGGACATGATCTGACGCACCAGAGCGGGGAGCGGTGTGCGGGGAGCGGGGAGCGTCAGTACCAAGTACTCAGTACTAAGTACTCAGTACTCAGTATCCTTCATCCTTCATCCCTCATCCCTCATCCTTCATCCCTCATCCCTCATCCCACATCCCTCATTCATCCTTCACCTTGCCCGCCTTCTTCGGCTGGTCGAAGTGATCGAGAAGCTGCTTGATGACTGGGGCATACTGTCCGTCGGGCGCGGCCTCGAGGGCCTTCTTCAGGTGCGCCACGCCCTCCGCTTCGTTGTGCTGCTGCAAGGCGATTTGGGCCTTCATCAACTGCCCTGCCTGCATATCTTCCGGGGCGATGCCGGGCGTCTCGAGGGCCTTGTCAATCAGGGTGTTGGCTTGGCCGACCTTGTCCGCCTGCATCAGTTCGACGGCGTCGACCAGGGCCGCCTTGAACTGGTACTTCTTCTTCAGGCCGGTCTTGTTGTCCGGGTCGAGGGTAATGATCTCCCTGGTCCATTTGTTGATGTTCTCGCCCGCATCGGGGTCGACCTGCGCGAGTTTCAGCTTGGCCTCGACCAGCTTGTCGAGCAGCTTGGCGCGGTCCGTGCCCTCGCTCTTGGGCAGGTCGGCCTCAAGTTTCTCGGACGCCTTCTGGTCCTCGGCGACCTTGGAGAACTTCTCGATGGCGGAATCGATCTGCTTGGCATCCTGGCTCTCGGGCGCGGCTTCCTTGGCCAGCTTGAGCGTGGCCACGACCTCGTCGAACTTCTTTTCCGAGAAGGGGATCTCGACCTTCAGCAGGTAGGCGTCCTGCCGCATTTCGGCGGGAACGCCCTTCAAGGCCAGGGCCTTGTCGAGCAGGGTCTTGGCCTCGTCCTTCTTGCCCGACTGCAAGAGCTCGCGGGCCGCGGTGAGGGTCGAGGGGAACTCGTACTTGACCTTCAGGCCGGCCTTGTTGTCGGGGTCCAGGGCGATAATCTCCTTGGCCCACCCCGGGACTTCGTCCGATTCGTTGCCGAGCTTGTCGTAGCCTTCCACGATCTGGTCCAGGAGCTTCGCGCGATCGAGTCCCTGCGCCTTGTCGAGCTTGCCTTTCATGGCCTCGACGTTCTCGTAAATCTTGGGCAGTTCGGCCAAGAGCTTGAGATACGGATCGGGGCCGCCGTCGCGATAACCGGTCCGCGCGATGACCTTGCCTTCGGCGTCCATCAGGATAACGGTCGGAAAGCCCTCGATCTTGTACTTCTCTTGTAGGGCGTCGTTCTGCTTCTTCAGTTCGGGCGAAGGCTCCTTTTCGTGGGGGAAATCGAGTTCCACGAGGACGAACTGCTTGGGGGCCGCGGTCTTGAACGCATCCTTGTCGAAGACTTCGTTGTGCAGCCGGATGCACCAGGTGCACCAGTCCGAGCCGGTGAAATCGACGAGCAGGTATTTTTTCTCTTGTTTGGCCTTGGCTTGGGCCGCCTTGAAGTCGGTCTGCCAAAGACCTTCGGCGGCGGAACCCTTGCGGGACACGGCGCTAAACGCCAGCACGGCGCACAGTACGGCCGCAATCACGAATACGGGCAATCGGACGGTTTTCATTTTTCTTCCTTGGTTGAGATTGCACGGCGGGCCGAGTGAAGCCAGTCCCACCACGTTCTGACGAATCATGGTGGGACTCGCTCCACTCGGCCCACCCTACTGGTTCCACTCACGGCTTCTTGGCCGGTGCGCGAAGTTTTTCCACCGTGGCCTGGACCACCTTCGGCGGCAGGGCATAGGTGGCGACCCGCAGGGCACGCGCGATATTCACGCCCTGGCAGCGGCCGTCGATGTCGAGCACCGGTCCGCCGCAATCCATCGGCGAAATCGTCAGGTCGTTGGGAATGACCGTGGCGAATCCCC
Organism: uncultured Planctomycetia bacterium; assembly: GCA_963824275.1. Lineage (GTDB taxonomy): Bacteria > Planctomycetota > Planctomycetia > Pirellulales > Thermoguttaceae > JANXQG01. The sequence continues at coordinate 147,582 of CAWGOT010000002.1, forward strand.
ACCGCCGATCACTGAACGGGCCGCCGCCCCAATCATCTTGTGCAAGCTTTCCCGGCGACCGGGCGAGAATCGCTTCCAATTCCATTTCCTTGTCCTTGCGCTCGACGACCAGGGTCACTTTCTTGTTCGGCGGCATCTTGGCCAAGGTCTCGATGACCTCGTCGGGCGAGTGGATTTCCGTGCCGTCGACACGTTTGATCCGGTCGCCGTTTTTCAGTCCCGCCTTTTCGGCGGCGCTGTCCGGCGTCACGCTCTGGACCTCCGCCCCCTCGGCCGCTGTGCCCACGTTGATCCCCAGCCAGCCGTGCTGCGGCCCGTTGCGGCGGTTCGGGCCAGGCATCGCCTGCGGCACGTCGCTGATCACGCCGATCATCATGGGGCCTTCGCCCGCCCCGGTGGCGGTGACCAGGCTCCCCGGCGGCGCGATCGTGGTTGCCCAGGCGATCGGCGTCAGATCCTTGGCATCGACGTGCAGCAGGGCCAAATCGGTCGCGTCGTCCTGCCCCACAATCGTTGCCGGCAGTTTGCGGCCGTCGGCCAATTGGCACTCCACTTTGGTCGTCAGTTGGCTGGCCTTGGTCACGATCAGCCCCTCGGCGGCAACGACCGTTCCCAACGCGACCGCGCGGCCGTCGCCAAGGACCCGCACCGTGGCCGCTGCCGCCGGGGTCACGGTTGGCTTCAACAGCCCCCTGATCTCGGTGGTGTTCTTCAAGTAGCCGGAGGTCCGCGACATGCCGCGGCGATTCCGAAATCCGCCGTTGGGTGGCCCGCCGCCAAACGGCTGGGCCAGCAAGGTCTGCGCAACCAGCGACACGACCAGAGTCAGCGTGAGGAGAATTGACTTATTCATATATTTATGACCTGTATCGCTTGCTTCCATCCTTCATCCTTCATTCCTCATTCCTCATCCCTCATCCCTCCGACTACTTGGTTTCCGCCTTTCCCAGGGTCACGGATATTTTCAACACTTCCTCGCCGCGATGGAGTTCGACGTCGACCTTTTCGCCCGGCTTGTGTTGCCGCACTTCCATGATAAGGTCCTGGAAGGTGCGGATCTGCTTGCCGGCAAACTTGTTCACAACGTCGCCCACTTTGAAGCCCGCCTTGGCGGCGGCGCCGTCGGGCGTAACCTCGGCGATCTTCGCTGCCGCCACGTCCGGATCGGAATGCACGCCCAGCAGCGCGCCCTGTCCCGGCTCAAGTTCGTCCATGTCGTCGCCCCTCAGCAGCCGGTCCCAATAGCGCTGAAAGCGATCGATGGCAACGTGGTGGTTTTCCAAGAGCGAGTCGCCGCACGTCGAGTTGATGCCGATGACGCGGCCTTGCAAATCGAACAGCGGCCCGCCCGAGTCGCCGCCCATGATCGTGCAATCGCTGCTCACGTTCAGAGCGTCGTGCTGGTAGACCCGCCCCAACCGTACCGGAGGGATGGCGCTGCTGATCGAAGCTCGTGGGGTAGCCAAGTGCCACGCACCACTCGCCGAGCTTGATGTCTTCCGGCTTGGCGACATCGACGTGCGGCCAGGTGCCTCGATCGGTAATGCGCATCATCCCCGCATCGCCCACCTTGTCGTTGCCGAGGGTCACGCCGCGAGCGCGGCGGCCGTCGGGGAAGACGAACGTCACGGCTTGGCCGGCCCTCACGCCTAGGTGGGCCACACACATCACCAACCCGTCGGCGCTGACCACCACCCCGGTGCCAACCTGAACCATCGCCGGTCGCACCCTGGCCACCATCGAGACCTGAACCACCGCCGGCCGCACTTTGGCGACCATCGCGATGACACGATCGTTCAGATCCTTCAGTTCGGCGAGGCTGGTGGGGTTGGGAACAGCATTCGCCGCCTGTTGCGCCCCGCCTGGCCCTGGCTGTGGCATTAGTGGCCTGCCACCGGGAACAGGTTGGGCATGAAGCCTATGGCTGACCGTGGCTGCCATCAGCCCGATCAGCGCCAGGGCGACAATCGACAGCGGCGAGGGCCTTTTCGGTAGGTGGGACATCGAAATTCATCCGCGGGAGTGCTAGAAACGGTGACTCGACCGGGTTTGTCCGCAGTCCGCCAGTCGCAGCGTTAGAGAAGGATTTGGCGATCGGAGGAGGCGCACGACATCTCCAGTCTATCGATTGTACAAGCCGAGTCCAGAAAATGCCACTGAGATGGCTAAATTTTTCGGCCGGCGAAGGCTCGGCCGTTCCGTAATTAGAAAATAGCCAGCGGGGGGGCAAAGGCGGGGAGCCGGGGGCAGGGTTTACTCAGTACTCAGTACTTAGTACTCAGTAGTTGGTACTCATCCCTCATCCTTCATCCTTCATCCCTTGCTGCCTCCCAAATTATTTGACCGAAATTGTCCCAGAATGATTGACCGGAAGTTGAGGTAAAGAATAGAAGAGCGGCAAGGTGGATGGGTGAGGCGGAAGAGGGGAAGGGAAGAGAAAGAGCCTGCGGGCGGCAGAGTGCCGTCCGCAGGGTCAAGGTGATGAGCCGTGGTTCAGTGCGAAGCAGGGCATCGGGGGCCGGGTGGCAAGAGCGGTTCCAGATAGTGGACCGCGGTTACGAAGTCGCATTGCTGCACGGCCATCGTGAAGTCGATGGGGTTGAAGTTGACTTCGCAACGGAAGCAGCGGCCGAGATTCGTAGGCGGGTTGACCGCCGAGTTGCACTCGTTGCAACGAGGACACAAGAATACCAGTTGTCCGTCGCGGAGTTTGTGCGGCCACTCCAGTCGCTTCAGGAGAGAGGCCCAGGCAATGTCATTGCGTAAGCGACGCAAGAGTTCGTCGGGGAAGTAACGTGGCATGCTGTCCTCCTGGTTTTAGGGCAACTGAAATTCGCCGACTACTTGCTGAAACAACTCGTCGTCAATCCGCCGGACCTTGCGGGCGGCGGCCTGCAGCAGGCACGCCGTGGCCAGGTTGTTAATGTGGCGGGGCACACCGTTGGCGAAGTCGTGGATGGCCGCCTTTACCGAGTCGTCGAAGAGTTTCTGGTCGCCGCCGGCCTGGGCGATCTGGAAGTCGATGTAACGGCAAGTCTGCTCGCGGGTCAGTGGTCGCAACTGGTAGCGAACCGAGATCCGATTGAGCAGGTCGGCATGCTGGGCCCGCCGCAGGACGGCGCGGAGCGGTTCCTGACCGACGAGCAGAAGCTTCAGTGGCGGCCGCACGTCCAGCGCGGAACTGATCAGCAGCCGCAGGTCGGTGAGGGCATCGCCGTCCAGCAGGTGGGCCTCGTCGAAGACCAACAACAAGGCGCCCTCGGCCCGCGAGGCCCGTTCCAGGATCTGCTCGTAAATGCGTTCTTTGCCGCGGCGCGGCGTCTCCCCTAGTTGCGTGACGACAAGCTTCAGCAGGCCCGTCGCGGAGAGGTGGGAGAGGTGGCAGTAGAGGGCCTGGCAGTGTTGCGGCAGCAGGCCGTGCAGGAAGCGTTTCAAGAGCGCGGATTTGCCGACTCCGCTGGGACCGGTGATCAGCCCCAACTGGCCGGACTGGACCAGGTATTCTAGCCGCGCCAGACCTTCGTCCATGCGTTGGTCCTGCCACAGGGCAGAGACCGTAGCGTGTTCTGCGAAGGGTTGGCTTTTCAGTTGCAAGTGTTCGAGATACATCAGTCGTTCCTTTCGGGAAACAGGGATTGGAGTTGAAACAAGACTTCGGGAAGGGTCGCTGCCGGGGCCTGCTCGAAGGCCTGCCGAAGCAGGCTCTCGGTGACGCGATCGTGGCGGGAGTGGAAGGCGGCCAGGAGATCCATTTCCTGGACGGTCAACCCGGATACGCCGCCCTGACGAGCCAATAAGCGGGCGAAGACGCGGGCGAAACTCGACAAGGACCATACGTTTTTCTGCCGTGCCGAGTGGTAGTCGATGCCCAGGTCGCGTCGCTGCTCCTGCATGGCGGCGTGTTCGGCACGCAGGGCATCGAGATAGTGGGGCACGATGGGTGCGGCAGGTGGCGAAGGCGACGGTTGCGGATGGCTGCCCTTTTCCCGTTGATAACGCCGACCGCGGCCCACGTACACGCCCGCGGGAGTGTAAAGCTGGACTTCGGCAAGCGGGGAGAAAGGATCGTACTGGACGACCAGCCTATCGCCCCGCAGCGCCGGATCGACAGCGAAGAACAGGCTCTCCACACGCACGTCCGAGAAGTCCTTGTCGACGAGGCGCGGCACCCGCTGATGGAAGAAGCCCAGTACCGCCCCCAGATCGACCTGCCGCAGCAGCCGGGGCTCCTGCTGATAGCGCGCGTGAGGAGTTTCCCCGGTCTCGCTGTTCGCATCTTGGTGATAGGCCACCGCGAGCCAGGCCGCCAAGACGCGGTTCAAGTCGTCGAGCGTAAGGATCTGTCCGGCGCGGACTTCCGCTTCCAATTGCATCTGGCAGGTCTGGAAGAAACGTTCGATCAGGCCGCCGGCCGGAGGATCGCGCGGCGGCCGGTGCAAGAGCTGGATGTTGAGCTGGGTGCAGGCCAGTTGCAGGGCCTTGGCATGGTAGATTTTGGCGTTGTCCACGTACAGTTCGCGGCTGGCGCCGTGATTTCCCCAGGCCCGCAGCAGCGAATCCAGGAGGATGTCCAGGTTCTCGCGGACGTAGTAGCGGGCCTCGACGATGTAACGGCTGTGGCAGTCGATCCAGGCGGAAAGATGGGTCTTCACGGAGCGGCCCTGGTGCATCACCGGCGGGCCGTGCTCGAAGTCGCCGACCCACAGGGCACCGGGCTGGTCCCGGGTCCAGCGGCAACGCACGATTTCCTTCGCCACGCCCAGCTTCCGCCGCGTGGCCCCTTGCTGCCGCAAGTGCCGGTACAGGGTGGAACGCGGAAGCTAACGTCCGAACTCCCGCTTCAAGATGCGATTGATCGCTTTGTGGGAGCGGAAGGGCTGCTCCTTTTTCAGGGCCACGGCGCGGTCCAGCAAGTCGCTGTGCTTCTTTCGCGGCTGGCCCCGATCGGAGCGGCGGCGGCGATACAGGCCCGGCACGCCTTCGTCTTTCAGCCGCCGCCACTGGCGACGCAGGGTGCGTGCCGAAAGGCGTTTCCGCCGTCCGTTGGGCAGCAGGCGTTCCTCTTGGCTCAGTTGCTGGAAATACCGCTCGCGCCGCCGCTGGGGAATTTCTCCCAGCAGCACGGGGCTCAGCAGCGAGCACCAGAAGACAGCCCAGTCTTCATTGTTACAAGGCATAAAGTTTGACTCCAAACAAGGTGGGGATGGATGAAAAACCACTGTCGGAGTCCATGCTACCTCACGTGAACCCGGATCTTGTCGCGAAACGGGGGAAGAACTTCTCGGAAAATACCTCTTCCCACTCGGCGATCAGATGGAGCACTTGCCGCGCGCAACGCAGCAATTGCTCACGCTGCGGACTGCGGAACTTTTGCGGCGCCACGGCCCCGGCAAAGCGATGACAGGTGGAGGCGGGGCAACGCTCCTGGATCAATTGCCGACCCGCAGCCAACGCGGCGGATTGCACCCCCAACCAAGTCAGCACGCACCAGATCGTGCTGTGATGCAGGGCCCGCTCTTCCATGGCGGACGACCCCGGCGGCGGCTGATAGCCGGTCGCTCGCTTTCCCGGGCTGGCCGTCTCACGGTAGGATTGCCCGTCGTTCTCCAGATAGCTGCCGGCAAGGTGCAGGAGGGTCGGGCCCGCATAGCGCTTATAGGGGAGTACGAAAGCTGGGGTAATCGGTAAAGATGTACTGGCACTTCCGGCATTGCCAGCGGGCCAGCCAGATGGTCACGCACAGGACCGTGTGTTCCACAAGCAGCCGCAGACCACGGCGGCGCAGCTCGTGGGCGCGAAACGGCCGCGCTCTCCGCAACGGCTGCACAACTGTCGGAAACAGACACGATCGGCACTCTGCCGGCGCACGGCTTGGTTGTGCTCTTCGACTTCAATTACAGTTGTCGGGCGGGGCAGTTCGATACTGATGGCGAGATCTTTCTCAACAGGAGGAGTGAGGGTTGTCGTAAACGGGCCTCACTCCTCCATTTTCATGCGCCCACCGACCACCGAAACGTAGAAAACAGGGGCGGGGTTCTAGATGAATTTAACCGGGCGGGGTCCGGGGCGGGATAAGGGCGGGGTTCAATCCGGACGAATAACTCGAGACTTCAGCCGGTTATTCCGGTCAGGCAAACTTGTGCGCCGCATCCCTCATCTCTCATGCTTCATCCCTCATCCTTTCCCCCGCTTGTCCCCATCTTCACCTCCGCGTAGAGTTCCTTCATATCCCTCTCTTCACCATCAACCACCTGGAGGTTGGCCATGAGGCTGCCGCCTGTGATTTCGCTTGCGGGCCTAATGCTCGCATCGTCTTTGAGTCTTCCCTTTCTTATGTCGCTGCCGTCCCATGCCGCCGAATTTCCCTATGCCAGAAAACAGCCGGTCTCGCCCTTTCCGCAGAACGTGACCTGGCTCAATACGGCCGGTCCGCTGGAACTGCACGACCTGCGGGGCAAGTTCGTACTCCTCGACTTCTGGACCTACTGCTGCATCAACTGCATGCACATCCTGCCGGAACTGCACAAACTGGAGCAGGCCTGGCCCAAAAATCTCGTGGTCATCGGCGTTCATTCGGCCAAGTTCACCACCGAGCAGGAGACCGACGACATCCGCGCGGCCATCCAGCGCTACAAGATCGAACATCCGGTGATCAACGACGCCCGCCACGAACTCTGGGACGCCTTCGGCGTGCAGGCCTGGCCCACGGTGGTCCTGATCGATCCGCAAGGCAATGCCGTCTGGGCCGCAAACGGCGAAATCACCTTCGAGCAGGTCGACAAGGTGATCCGCGCGGGGATGCCCTATTATCGACAGCAAAAGCTGTTGGACGAAACACCGTTCCGCTTCGACATGGAACGCCAATCGGCCGCCGCCACGCCGCTCCGTTTTCCCGGCAAGATCGTGGCCGACGAGGCCTCGCGCCGGCTCTTTATTGCTGACAGCAATCACAACCGCATCGTCGTCGCCACGCTCGACGGCCGGTTGCTGGAGGTGATCGGCTCCGGGGTCGCAGGGCGGAAGGACGGCGATTTCACCGCGGCCCAGTTCAACCAACCGCAGGGCATGGCCCTGAAAGGCAACGAGCTTTTCGTGGCCGACACCGAGAATCACGAAATCCGCCGCATCAATCTCGCCGGACGCGAGGTTACAACCATCGCCGGCACGGGTGTCCAGAGCCGCGAAAGGGCCGCCGCGGGCCGCAGGGCCGATCCGCTCCACACCGCGCTGAGCAGCCCCTGGGACCTCCTCCTCAATGGCGAAGACCTGTTCATCGCCATGGCCGGCAGCCACCAGATCTGGAAGATGCGGATCAACGGTCCGACGATCGGTCCTTGCGCCGGCAACGGGCAGGAAGATATTGTCGACGGGCCGTTGCAGCCCCGCCAGCCCTTGCAGTCGGGTTATGCCTCCTTCGCGCAGCCCAGCGGCCTGGCCAGCGACGGCAAGTGGCTGTACGTGGCGGACAGCGAGGGCAGTTCCATCCGGGCCGTGCCGCTGAGTCTTCGCTCGGACGTCCGCACGGTGGTCGGCACCGCACAACTGCCGTCCGCCCGCCTCTTTACGTTTGGCGACGTGGACGGTTCCGCAGGGCAGGCCCGTTTTCAGCACCCGCTGGGCGTTGCCTATCACGACGGGCGGATCTACGTGGCCGACACCTACAATCACAAGATTCGCGAGGTCGATCCGGCCGACGGGACTACCCGCACGTTGGCCGGCACCGGCCGCCCAGGACATGCCGATCAGCCGGCGGCCTTTTTCGAGCCGGCAGGGCTGGCCGTGGCGGCGGGCAAGCTCTTCGTGGCCGATACCAATAACCATCTCATTCGCACGATCGACCTCAAGACGCTGCATGTCTCGACCCTTGAGATTGCCGGCCTGAAGCCGCCGCAGCCGCCCGCCGCGGCAGCCAAACCGCCCGCCGCAGGCGTTGAGAAGCTGCCGCTGGCGATCATTCACGCCGAGAACGGCGAACTGCGGTTCAGCGTGGAGTTGGAGTTTCCACAGGGCTACAAGATCAATCCCTTGGCGCCCTTGGAATATCGCATCGAGAATGCCGGGCAGGGGGCCGCAGCGGGTCCCATTGTCCGCAGCGGCTTCGGCAAGTCGGTTCGCGTCGAAAAGCCGTCAGCCCAGTTTGAAATCCGCCTGCCGTTGAGCGCCCGTCCGGTCGCGACACGGTTCAAGTGGTGGTCGACTATTTCTATTGCCGCGAGGGGGCCGAGGGCCTGTGCAAGATCGGCACCGCCGCCTGGATCGTGCCCTTGGAGTTATCGCCCACGGCCGCCGCGTCGGTCGTCCGCTTGCGGCACCGCGCAAAGTGATCCGAGCGGGGATTGGGGGGATGAGGAAGGATGAAGGATGAGGGGTGAAGGAAGGGATGAAGGATGAGGGATGAAGGATGAGGGATGAAGGATGAGGGATGAAGGATGAGGGGTGAGGGGTGAAGGACGAAGGATCGGAAGGGTACTGGGTACTGAGTACCGAATAAACCCCGCTCCCCTTCCCCGCTCCCTGCTCTCCGCTCTCCGCTCCCTGCTCCCTGCTCCCTGCTCCCCGCTCCCTGCTCCCTACCCGCATTCAGGCGGTATTTTGCGGAAATTCGACGGTCACACAGGTCCCTTCGCCCGCCGCGCTCTGGATCCGAACCGTGCCGCCGAACAGCCGCGCCCGCTCCTGCATCGCCTCCAATCCGAAGTGGTCGGGTTTGGGGACCGATGCGTCGAAGCCGCAACCCCAATCCTGGATCGTGGCGGAGATTGCCCCGCCGGTCTGGGTCAAGGCGATTTCGATGCGATCGCTCTTGCTGTGCCGGACGGCGTTGCGGAGGGCCTCTTGGATGATACGGAAGAGCGACATTTCCAGCGGCGGAGCCAGTCGATCGAACTGAACTTGATGGGACCACTGGATCTCGATTTCCGTGCGGAGCTTCGTGTTGCCGACAAGGTTGTCGACCGCGGCCACCAGCCCCTCGTTTTCCAGGACGACGGACCGCAGCCCGCTGATCAGCCACCGCACCTGGGATATGCTCTCCTGCAGCAATTGCAGCCCTCGCACGACGCTCTCCAGGGCCTTGTCCGGGTCGGCTGCATAGACCGAGAGGCTGGTTTGCAGGTTCATCAGGGCCGCCGTGGCCGGTTGGACGAAACCGTCGTGAATTTCGTAGGCCAATAGCCGCTGGTCGCGTTCGAACATCTCCAGCACCTGGCGGAGGTGGTGATGCTCCTCGCGGAGGTCCGCCTCGGCCTTGACCCTCTGGGCGAACTCTGCTTGCAGCTTCTGATTGGCGGCGACCAGGTCGGCCGTCCGCTGCTGCACGTCCGCCTCCAAGCGATCATGGGCTTGTTGCGTGGTTTCTTTGGCCTCTTGGATCGTGCGAAACAGGGGACCGATGGCGGCGATGCCGAGCAGCAACAGAGCCGCGTTGAGCAGGCCGATCACCTCGCTCCAGGAGTCGACGGAATTGAAGAAGTTCGGATCGGGCGGATTGGCAAGCAGGCCGGCCAGGACAGTCAGGCGGCGAAGCGCCATTGCCAGCATCGCCGCAGCGATCACGATCCAGGCCCTGTTCATGCCCGTGATGCGGATCAGGCGAATCGCCAGGTAAGCGCTTGCGGTTTGCAAGAACAGGGAAAGGGTCTCAAGGAGAATGAATCCTGAATACATGCTCAAGGCATCCGAATCGGCGGCAAGACTCGTCCAAGAGGGCTTGGCAAGCGGCATACGGCCGATAGGTAATTCTACCGCATGGATGCAGTTGCGTCTCAGTTTGTCCCGCCAACACCGCGCTGATTGTGGGTTTTGGCCCGAACTGGCCCGATTTCGATTTCTTCCGCGTTTTTCGGCCATTTTCACCACGAATGGCGGGTGAGATTTCTCCGATAGACCAGTATCGCTCTCGAAGGACATGGGACAAACACGGGGAAAACAGGGTCCCGCGTTTTTTTCGGGGGGAAGACGTACACTAGTTGGAAGGGGGACAGGAATTAGCGCGATTCGGGCCATTTCATGTCCATCGGGACGACTGGGGTTACATTTCGAGCGATCGCGGGCCATTCCATACGAACCCGGTTTAGCTCCCAACCCTAGATGCGGATTTTGGCCGCAGGGCATGGCCCACGCCGCCTGCGCCGCCTTCCGCGCTGCAATCGCCTTCGTCTTTCACGAAACCATCGTGGCATTCGAGTCGGGAGATTGAATTTCGACGCTGCGGTGATGATTGTGTGGTCGGGAAGGGGGAACTGCGCGTCGAGTGGCGCAGGCCCCCTTCGGCCGTCGCAATGCCACGGGGGCTTACCGCCGCCAGTCGGGCGGATCGGGTGCAACGATGTCGGATCCCGGATTGCGAATGGCATTCGCCGGATTGCCCGCGTCGTTTACCGGGGGCAGCCGGCGCACGGCGGCGTCATTGCCAGGTGGCGGCGGACTGATCCGAGCGCCGGTCGCCTGCGGATCGTGCGCGGCCATGATCGGCGGCGGACTGGAAGCTGGCGGCGGATTGGAAGCCGCAGGCGTTGCCTGAATCCAATGTTCATAGGGCGATGGTCCCACATACTGCGGCACTGGATTCGGCGGCGGACCGGCAGGCCGTGGCGGCGGGGCAGGAATTTGAACCATTACCGGCGGCGCTTGAGTGGGAAATTGCAACGGCGGCTCGTGCTGTGGCGGCGGCGGCAAGGGGGCCGCCGGTGGCGGCGGAACCTCGGTATATAAATTGGAAGTTGCCCTAGCCGGTGCCTGCCCCGGCGGCAGCATCATGCCAATCACCGCCGGACGGCCATCGTCGCGCTCACGGGATAGCCGCTCCACCCATTGCCGCGCCAAGGTCATCCCAGGGTTCATCTGCAAAGCGATCGTGAACTCCTGCAAGGCCGCCGACTTCAATCCACGCTTGTTCAGGAGGAATCCCAAGTCATAGTGCGCCACGGGCTCGTCATAGACCTGGCGAAGCTGCTTGAAGGCCTCCTGGGGCATTCCCGCCTCGACCAGAAGCGCCGCCAGATTATTGCGATAGCGGGCCTCGCGCGGCCGCAGGTCAACTGCATGCTGCGCGGCCTCAATGGCCTCGCGGGTCATGTCGTGCCGCGCATAGTGTACCGCAAGATCGTTATAAACCGAGGCCTCCTTGGGATGCTTCTGCTCGGCCTCCTTATAGAATTTCAGGGCCTCCTCGGGCTGATTCATCTGGTCCTTGAGGATGGCGTAACCCAGCAACACCCGCAGGTCGTTGGGGGCGAGCTTCTTGGCCTGCTGAAATTGCTGTTCGGCCTCCGTGAAGCGGCCGCTTTGAGCATAGAGGGTCGCGACGGCCACATAAAGCTCGACGGTAGGCTTGCCCGGCTTCGAGGAAATCGGATCATCCGCCGGATTGGGAGGCGGAGCGGGCGGAGTTGGCGGCGTGGACGAATGACTGAATGGCCACCAGCTCGGTGACGAATTGGGTTGCGCGGAGGCCTCCCCGGCTGCCAACAGCAGTGCTGTGGCGCAAGCAAGGACCCAGGGCACCAGCCCCCATCGCGTTGGTTTGACGTTTTCCAAAACGCTCCTCCGTGGCGGGCCCACGTCAATTGGAAAGGGCCACCTTTTCAAGTCCATCGACGCGAAGCGGCTTTGTTCTGCAACCGAATTGGCGATTTAGGGGGAATTTGCCGCGTATTCGGACTATGCGGCTAGTGCGTCCCAGTGCTGCTGGTACCCATAAGTTTGGGAGGCACGGCTGCATCGGCCGCCTTGTGGGCCACCGTATCAATGTTGTTTGCCGGCGTTCCATCGTCGGTTCGGGTTGATTCGAGCACGGGGACATTCACGGCATAGGCCGATTGGGCAACGAAGCGTTGCACGGCTTGCATCCGCATAACCGTTTCCTGGGGCGTGCTGGCCCGATGTACGTAAATCTGGCGGTGCGGCTCATAAACCTCATCCAGAATCCACTGCACCCGCATCCGACCGGCCTCGGTCAATTCGGTTCCGCCAGGGAGGAAGTGAAAATCAGACAACAGGTTCTGACGTTCCCAGCCAGCGGCATTCTCGATGGCGAACGTCTGGCGAACTGCGTCCCGATCTGCGTAGACAAAGGGCTCGGGCCAGCAATTCCGCCGCTTGGTGTCCTGGGCAACGCTGGAAAGAAAATCGCCCAGCGGGCCGGCCGAAAGAGGCATGGCATAGCCGAGTACGACGATTAGTATTGATAGCCGGATGCTCCAACGACCGACCATGACCTTTCCTCCCTGAATGGTACTTGCGTCCTGATCGGTATCGGCAAGTAAAGACGAGCAATTACGCCCTGTTTTCGCCGGCAGACCGAGATTGCCCAATCTTCCCATAGTACGTCAGTTTTTGCGGCAAGGGCAATTTTGCGGCCTGCCACAAATCGCCGAGCGCGGCGGGAGCCCTGACAACGCCGAAACAGAAGAGCGGCGCAATCATCAGTCCCCAATAGCGATTGAACTCCTGGCCGACAATGGAGAAAGCCACGATGTAGATGCAGGCTGTCAGGGCGATCCGTGCCGACCAGCCCGACTGGCAGCCTCCGAACCCAAGCATGGCCAGGGCGAAATAGACGACGGTTACCCACACCGGCAAAAGGACGAGGCACGAGTTCATCTGCGTTACGGCAACCACGAATGTCAGGCCGCCGAACCGCACCCAGCCCTGCGGATGCGCATGGGCAGTAGCTGCGATCAACGGGCCGACCTTCCAGCAATGCAATCCATAGAAAACCGACCAGCCGATGAGGCCGACGACATAGACCGTCGACTCCTTGGGCCGCCGTTGCCAAAGGGCCAGGCCCAAGGCCAGCAGGCAGTAAGGCAGGGCCAACTCGCGCAGAAAGAGCGCGGCCAGGGCCATCGTCGCCCCCAGGAAACGGAGGTTTACACCGTAAGCGCAAAGCGACAGCGCGATCACGATCCCTGCCCAAACTTCGTGCAGCACAAAGACATTGCCCTGAAAACAGGGCAACATCGGCGCGATCAGGAGCAGGGTGAGCGGCATGGCCAGCCGATAGACATTGGGCTGTTCCCGCGCGGCCGCTTCAAAGGCCATCAGCAACATCGCGACGCCCGCCGCGATCAGGAGCAGTCGGCCCACGATCGGGTCGGGCAGTTTGCCGATCAGCCATATCGGCAGCGGGGTGCGCCAATTGAAAACGCTTGCTGTCGGGTAGCCCTGGGCCTCGAGTTCTTCCGCCGCGGCCTGGTAATAATTTTCGCCGGCGTGGATCCGCTTGACCTCGCTCATGTAAAGGAACACGTCGCCCGTCTTGGCGTTTTCTTCGCGGACATCGCACAGCGGCGGCGGCGCGGGCGATTTCCACAGGCCCAGGCCGATCAGCAGCACGAGAGCGATCAACACGGCTCGGGCCTGCCAGCGCGAGAGCCGGGCGTAACTGCTTGTATTAGTTGTGCTCATCATGATGGAAGTAGCGATTGGAGGCGTAAGGTAGCAGGCACCGGGCACCATGTACCCGTGGTCGGTGTGCCGTCCGCCCTCAAAGTCTAGCTTATTCCGAATCGTTCGCTAGAATCTCTTGCATGCTTTGGTACCAGACTTTGCTGCTGTTCTGCGTGGCCGTGGTGGGCGGCGCGATCAACTCCGTGGCGGGCGGGGGCACGCTCTTGACCTTTCCCGCCTTGATCATGGTCGGCCAGCCGTCGATCATCGCCAACGCCACGAACACCGTCGCCCTCTGGCCGGGGGCGCTGAGCAGCTACTGGGGCTACCGCTCCGAATTGGGATACCATCGCCGCGAGATCCTATTTTTGTCCGTGCCAAGTTTCCTGGGCGGCGTGCTCGGGGCATGGCTGCTGGTCGTCACGCCGGCCTCCGATTTTGACATCCTGGTGCCGTACTTGATCCTTCTAGCCACGGGGTTGTTCATCGTGCAGGAGCCCTTGGCGCGCTGGCAGCGGCGGCGCGTGGCGATGTCGGGTGAAGGCGGGCCGCTGAAGCCGGAAGCGGCCGCGGGCGTTGCCTTCGGCCATGCGGCGACTCCGACCCGTTGGATCGTCGTGCTGCTATCGCAGTTCCTGATCGGCGTCTACGGCGGCTATTTTGGCGCGGGGATCGGCATCCTCATGCTGGCCGCCTATGGCATCCTCGGCTTCTCGAACATCCATCAGGCCAACGCCATCAAGAACCTCAATGGGATGTTTATCAACGGCATCGCGGCCGCGATCTTCATCCACCAAGGACTGATCCATTGGCCGATCGCGATCGTGATGGCCGTGGGTGCCATTTTCGGCGGCTATGCCGGGGCCGGCACCGCCCGCCGCCTTGGCCAGAAGAACGTCCGCCGTCTGGTGATTCTCATCGGGCTGGCCCTGGCCGCGAAGATGTTGCTGGTGGGGTAAGGCAGGGGCCTTCAGATCGCGCTGGGCGAACTTCAGGAAGGCCGGAAAGTCACGCCGGCGTGATCTTGAACCCGCACGCGTAATCGTTGGGCTTCTTCTCTGGCAGGTTGATGGTCAGGCCCGCCGCGTCGCGGGTGAACGTCACCGTGCCCGCACCCAGCAGTTCCACCTTGCCGATTTCCCGTGGGAATGCCGCAGCCCCCTTGGCGAGCGTCTTGATGACCGCCTTTCCGCCCGCCGGCCAACCCAAGACAAACGCGTACAGCGTGTCGCCCTTGGCGGTGAAGCGGACGTCCTGTGGACTGTATTTGACGAACTGGCCGCGGGCCGGCCTGACGTTCGTGGCGGGGCCTTCGCCAAAGACCTTCCAAGGGCGGGTGCCGTAGATGCCTTCGCCATTGGGCGCGATCCACGATGCCAGGCCCTCGAGGACCTTCACCTCGTCGTCGTCGATCGTCCCCTCGCCGCGGACGGGAATGCTGAGCATCAGGTTGCCGTTCTTGCTGACGATGTCGACGAGCATATGCACGACCTGCAGGGCGTTCTTGTACTGGTGCTGCTCGAAACGGCTCCGCTTGTAGTGCCACGAACCGATGCAGGTGTCGGTCTGCCAGGGGACAGGATCGGCGCCGCTGACGACGCCGTTTTCCAGGTCGTAGAGCAGCGCATTGCGCCATGCGGCATTCGCGCCGTTGAGGTCCTTGCCCGTCATGATCGCTTCCAGCTTGCCGTTGCGGGCCAGGTTCGTGTTGTACAGATACGCGGCGATCCGCGGGCCAACGTCGCTGGCGGGGTAGATCGGCATCACCGTGTCGTCGAAATACAACAGGTCGGGCTGGTACTTGTCGATCAGGTCGACGATGCGATTGAAAAACTTCTCGCAGAAGGCCTTGTCAATGGGAGGGCTGCCCGTCTGCCGCCAATCGTATTTGCCCGCCTTGTGATACTGGGCGTAGAGGTCTTGCGGATCGAGCCCTTCCCACCACTTGCCCTTGCCGTCGGCCTTGGTCATGATGCCGTCGTACGGCACGCCCGCCAGGGGGCCGGTCGGATCGGCGCCTTGGGCCGCCTGGTACCAACTCCAGGCGCGGTCGCCGTGGCTGGAGATGCCGAAGCGCAGGCCGGCCTCGCGGGCCGCCTTCATCCATCCGCCGACGAGGTCCTTTTTGGGCCCGATCTTGACGCTGTTCCAGGGCTGGTAGGTCGAGTCGAAATTATCGAAGTTGTCGTGATGGTGGGCCATGGCCGAGAAGAACTTCGCGCCCGCCCTCTTGTATAGGGCGATCAGTTTCTCCGGCTCCCACTTCTCGGCCTTCCACTCGTGGATCACGTCCTTGAAGCCGAACTTCGACGGATGGCCGTATTTCTCCACGTGGTACTTGTAGACGGGCTGATTGGGCAGATACATGTTCTGCGCGTACCAGTCGCCCTGTTCGGGCTGGCATTGCGGGCCCCAGTGCGCCCAGATGCCGAACTTGGCGTCGCGATACCAGTCGGGAACCTGAAAGGCGGAGAGCGATTCCAGTGTCGGCTTGAAGGGCCCCTGCGCGACACCGAAGCCCGGCGGGGCGGCAATCGGCGTGGGAGCGGGGGGCAGGCTTGGCGGAGCGGCCTGGCCGCTTGCTGCTGGGGCAGCGGCCTGGACGAGGGCTTTGGGCAGGCACAGGGCGGCGCCGCTGCCGGCGAGGAGTTGGAAGGCGGTTCGGCGAGTTATTTTCTTCATGGCGCTGGCTCCAAACTGGTTTTGATTGGGAGGGGATGCGAAGCGGGTTCCACGGGGTTCATTGTATCTACGATTACCCGATGAAAACAGCCCTACTAGGCCCGGCTTCCGGCTTTCCGGCGGAAGGACGCCTATTCTCGAACTGCGCCCCATGCTAGAATATTTGGTGAGCGGCGTGATTCATCTATGGTGCCGCGCAATCGGCTTCTGGACTTGAGACAAGGGAGACCCATCAATGTCGACGATAGTCTTTTTCCGCCAGGCTCGCATCGACGGCGGAATTCACACAGGCATCGACGTGAACGGAACGGGCTGGGAGTATTACGACACCGGCTCCGACGAACATGATCCGGCCCTGGTTTGGTACGTCGATCTTCGGGCACAAGGCGACGACCTGCCCGATAGTCCGGAAGACGCGCGCCAGTGGCTGCTGGAAAATGAGTCGCTGGTGACCGCAACCTATCAGCGGTTAGCGGAGCGGTTGGAGGTGGGCATGGATCCGGACGTATGGCCGCTGCAGGTGGAAAACTCGCAGTCGCCCGTCGGGGTCAGTCTTGTCGCCGTCTGCTGCTGCATGAGGCGCGTTTCCGCACGGCAAATGAGCAAGACCGTACAGGAGATCGTGGGGCAATGGAAAGAGTACTTGGACCGGTTGCCGCAAGCACAGCCTCAATAACTCGCCAACATGCCGAAACGAGTCCTCGATACAGGTTACCTCGTCGCGCACTGGAGGCAACGCAAGGCGTCTCACGCCGGCCAGCCGACGGCAGCAAACGTCGAGCGGTGGGCGCGAGAGCTTGCCGCGATGCACCAGGCGAAGGCGATTGTCACGCCCATCTATGTCGAGTTTCTCGTCGGAACACGAGACTCGTCCGAGCAGCGTCTTGCCGAGGCATACCTGGCCCAGTTCGACAACATTGACGGAGGCAATATCCCGAAAGAAGACTGGGACGAAACGCTGCGCATCGCAAGGAGGATTCCGCCGACGGGAAAGCCGCGTCAACTTGGAGATTGCCTCATCCGCGCAATTGCCAACCGCCTCAAGCATACGGTCATTACGCCAGATACGGGCTTTCCGAAGTGACGCGATTATGCGTTTGTCGTTTCTTTAGGCGCGTTTTCAGCACGTATTCCTGCTTTGCGCGCTGCATTTCACTTCGTCGGCAGACCCTCGATTTTCAGCGTCACGGCATATTGGCTCGGCGGCTTGTCCGGCAGAATCACCGAAAGACCTTGCTCGTCCTGCGTCCAGTTCAGCTTGCCGCCAAAACCGAGAAGGGAAACGTCTTTGAGCCTTGCGCCAGCCAATTGCGGCGATGCGGTTCCCAAACTCTTGATCCGCGCCACGCGCGACTCGGGCCAGGCGCCGACAAAGGCGTAAAGCGTCTCGCCCTTGGTGGTGAAGCGAATGTCTTGCGACGTGTAGGCCGCCGCCGCACCGCGGCCGCCGCGCGCCGCAGGGCGGGCCGTGGTGGAAGGGCCTTCGCCGTAGGTCTTCCAGGGCCGCGTGGCATAGATCCCCTCCGAGTTCACGTCCATCCAGGCGGTCAGGCCGGCCAGGAATGCCTCCTCATGCTCGTCGATCGACCCGTCGCCCCGCAGCGGGATGTTCAGCATCAGGTTGCCATTCTTGCTCACAATGTCGGTGAGCATGGCGACAATCGTGGCCACGGTCGCGTAGCGGTTCTGCTCGGCCAAGGCCCGACTGTAATGCCAATCCCCGATGCAGGTATCGGTCTGCCAGGGGTCGGGGCGGATGACGTTGGCCGTGCTTCGCTCGATGTCCTCGACGAACGCGCCGACGTGAGCCTTCTCGATGTGCTTGCCGTTGACAACGACATCCGCCCGGCCGTTGTTCCGCGCAGGCGCTCTGGTTGTAGTAATGCGCCACGACATCCAGCCCGGCCTGGCCCAGCGGCAACTCGTTGGTGTCGAAATAGAGCACGTCCGGCTGGTACTTGTCCACCAGGTCCTTGCAGCGGAGATACCAATTCTCGCAGTAGGCAGGGGGCGGCATGGGGTTGCTCTTGGCCAGGCTGGTATTGGCGGCGTACCAGGCCCGCACGGCGGCGGCGGTCTTCAGCCCGTCGGGCATTTTCACGCTGTTGCCCGTGTACAGGTCCTGCGGATCGAGGCCCTCCCACCATTTGCCCTTGCCGTCGGCCTTGGTGAGCGTGTAGGCGTCGTAGCGGACGCCGGCCAGCGGTCCTTCGCCGTCGTAGCCGTAGGCCGGTTGCAGCCAACGGGCCGCCCAGGAGGCGTGATTGGTCACGCCAAACCGCAGGCCATGCTCCCGCACCACCTTGGCCCACGTTCCGATGATGTCCTTCTTGGGGCCGACGCGTACCGAGTTCCAGGCATGATGCGCCGAATCGTACATGTCCAGATTGTCGTGATGATTGGCCAGCCCGAAGAAGTACTTCGCCCCGGCCCGTTTGTAGAGCGCGATGAGCCGTGCCGGATCCCATTTCTCGGCCTTCCAGAGGTTGTCGATCTCCATGAAACCGAACTTGGAGGGATGCCCGTAGGTCTTGACGTGGTAGTCGTAATCGCGTTCGCCCTGGATGTACATCTTGCGCGCGTACCAGTCGCCCTGCTCGGGAACGCATTGGGCGGTCCAGTGGGCCCAGATGCCGAACTTGGCGTCGCGGAACCAGTCGGGCACCTTATAGTTGGCCACCAGCGATTCCCAGGTCGCCTTGAAAGGGCCTGGCGCGATCGTCCGTGCCGATTGAGCGGCGCTTCGCGCCGGCCGGGGGCCAGGTAGCTGCGGCCGCGGCCGCAGCGGTCATCTTCATGAAATGGCGGCGGGTGAATGTGTTGCGCATGATCATTCCTATTTCGCTTTCGCCTCGCTGCCGGTAGCCTTGAGATCGCGCTGGGCGAACTTCAGGAAGGCCGGAAAGTCAATGGCGTCGGTGTGGCCGCCGGCGTGGTAGCGGAAGGCCAGCTCGCCCTCGACCAGCGCCGTATCGGGCGCGGGCATCTCCGTCGTGCCCAGGTCCTTCTTGCCCAGCAAGCGGTAGACCGGCCCGGCGGCGACCGCCGCCAGGAACGCGCCGTGCGGATCGGCCCACTGATCCTGCGTGCCGCCGTTGAGGAAGACCGGCCGCGGCGCAACCAGGGCGATCAACTCGTGGGAATCGACCGGCAGATCGCCCCAATGCCCGGCGTACTTGCGGAAATTGGCCGCCATCCAATGCGAGGAGGCGATGTTGTCCACCGTCTCGCCCCAATTGCGGCGGGAGAGCTTCGCCCCGCCCTCGCCGGAGCAACTCGGATAGACGATTGCCCACCGCTGGTCGAGTGCGGCGGCCAGCAGGGCGGCCTTGCCGTAGCGGGAATGGCCCTCGACGCCCATCTGCTTGGCATCGACAGCCGTGTCGGTCTCGAAATAATCGAGCACCGGCTGAGGCCCCATGCCCACGCCGCGAGCGCGCCCCAATCATCGGGCCTTCGCGGCTTGCCCTCGGACACCAGGCCGATGATGCCGGACGTCAATCCGCCGGCATAATCGTTCTGGATCGGGCCAACCTCCATCGTCGCATATCCCCAGCCAATGGCCAGGAGTTGATAGAGAGGGCTGCCGGGCGGCGGCGCGGGTTGGGGCGCCGATTTGGCCGGCGCACGGCAGCGTGGGCGCCGTAGCCCCCAGGGCCGGCCACGACGGACACGATCACGGGCACCGGTCCGGCAGCCTTCGAGGGCGTGTACAGCGTGATGTTGATGCTGGGATGGGCGCTGGGGTAGCGAGAATTGTCGATGTGGCCCACGATCGTCTTCATGATCGCGGCGCCCGCGCGGCGTTGGCGTCCGTGGCGGTCACCTCCCACGTTACCTTGGGCGTGTTCTCCGGGATCCGCCCGTAGATCTCGGTCTGAAAGTCTTTCAAGATCTCTGGGCGGCGCTGGGTCCACCAGGTTTCGGCATCCTTGACCGCCTGGCCATTTTTGAGGACCAGCGGATCGGGCAGGGGATAGGGATTGGCCTTCGATTCATCGTAGTTGGTCCAGGTGCCCACGCCCGAACGCTTGTAGCTTCGGCCTTGCACGTCGGTCGCGGAATTGGGCTGTGTCGGATTCTGGGTGACGCCCGGCGGGAGATTCGTGCCGGGCCCGCGGCTTGCGGCGCTCTTGGCCTTGCCGGGAGCCGCCGCGGTTCCCGACGGCGTGGCTTGGGCGTATGCCGTGCCTGCCGTGAGGCTGGCGAGCAATGCCAGGGCGATTCCGCCGGCGTGCCAGCGATGGCGATGCATGAGGCTCATGATCGACTTTCCTGTTTGTGGGATGATCCGCATGTCCATCGATTGCTTCTCAGGCCGTTGCCAGGCCCGTAATTTTCAAGGCATACGCATGCTCACAGGGCTTCTTCGCCGGCAGTTGCACGGTGAGTCCCCTGTTGTCGTGCTTCCACTCGAGCTTGCCGGGGAACCCGAGGAGCTCAACGTTTTCAATCTTCCCGATTACGTTCTTGCTGCCGGCGGCCAGCGGGGCGATAACGATTTCCTTTTCCGGCCAGCCCATGAAAAACGCAAATAACGTGCTGCCCTTGGTCGTGAAACGGACTTCCTCGGCGGTGAGGTCCTGGCGGCTGTTCTCGTTGAACTGCTGGCCGGCGGGCGGCTTGATCTTCGAGCCCGGGCCGTCGCCGAAGATCTTCCACGGCCGGGTGGCGTAGATCGCCTCGCTGTTGACCGCCATCCAGGCCGTGATGCCCTCGAGGATCGCCAACTCCTTGGCGTCCAGCATGCCGCTGTTGGGCAGGGGGAAATTCAGGAGGAGATTGCCGTTGCGGCTGACAATGTCAACCAGCATGTCGATCACGCGCTTGGTGGTCTTGTAGCGGGCCCTGGTATCGTAGTGCCAGTTGCCGACGCAGGTATCGGTCTGCCAGGGCCGCGGCCAGATGGAGTCAACCAGACCCCGCTCCACGTCGAGCACGCACATGCCGGCGGTCGCGTCGTTGCGGCTCTTGCTGTTGTAAATCGCCTCGACCTTCCCCCCATGCCGGCGCGAACTGGTGTTGTAAAGGTGGGCGACGATCGACAGACCGTAATCGCCGAAGGGAATCCCGCCGTCGGTATAGAGGAGGTCGGGCTCGTACTGGGTGACCAGATCCATGATGCGATCGAAGTAATTCTGCCTCCACGAAGGCGGTCCGTCGGGGCTCATCGCAATCGAGCCTTTCGCCGGCGCATGAACCACCTTCTGCACGAAGTCCGCCGGCATCTGGCTGTAGTCATGATAGAGATCGGCGTACTGCGGATCGTTGCCGTCATAGGGCACGCCGGCCAGCGGGCCGGTCTTGTCGCTGCCGTGCGCCGTCCCATACCAGCAGAAGCTGTTGGAAAGGTGCTCGCTGACGCCGAACCGCAGGCCGTGCTTTTCGGCCGCCTTCTTGAAAAGCCCTACGATGTCTTTCTTAGGGCCGCTGGCCGCCGCGTTCCAGACGGGCTGGTGCTTGGAGTTCCAGAGGTCGAAATTGTCGTGATGCACGCCCATGCCGACGTAATACTTCGCCCCGGCTTTCTTGTAAAGCTCGACAAGGTAGTCGGCGTCGAACTTGTCGGCCTTCCAGGACTTGATGACGTCCGCAAAACCGGTCTTCGAGGGGTGGCCGTAGTGTTCGAGGTGGTGTTTGTATTGGGGTTCGCCCTCGACATACATCCGCCGCGCGTACCAATCGCCGTACTCGGCCGCGGATTGCGGCCCCCAGTGGTTCCAGATGCCGAACTTGGCGTCGTGAAACCAATCGGGCACGTGGTAGGCCTTGAGCGATTCGCGGCTGCCCGCGAAGGGGCCGGCCGGGATTTGCGGTGTGCCCGCGCTGGGCGCGGATCCGGCGGCAGCCGCCAACAGCCGCGACTGCCAGAGCGGCACGGTCAGTCCAGCGCCGGCGGCAAGGGTTGAGGTCTTGAGGAAAACGCGACGGCTAAAGGGGGGTTTCACGGTAGCGGGTCCTTTCTTTTATACTTTGCGCGGTTGAAACTGATACCAGCCCGACGCGCAAGCGAGGATGCTAACCCGTTACCTCGCTTGCGCTTCGGGCTAGTATGAAATGTCTCATTTGAGACCGTTTACAGTATGGTGGTTTGTTCACGCCAGCTTCAGTCCACTGATCTTCAGGGCATAGGCAAAATTGCATGGCTTTTCTGTCGGGAACGTCACTTTCAACCCCGCGGCATCCTGAGCAAACGGGAGGTTTCCGTTATGGCCGAGCATCTCGACCCTCTCGACTTTTCCCTGCACGGGCTTGCCGCTGGCCAACGACGTGATGACGGCCTCGCCCTGCCAGGCCATCACCACCGCATACAGCGTGTCGCCCTTGGTGGTAAAGCGGATATCCTGGGGCTTGTATCCGCCGCGCGGCAGCCCTCCGCCGCCGACCAGAGGGCCGCCCTGGTTTTGCCCGTTGATCCGTCCGGCAAACCCGGCCGCGCGGGCCTTGACCATCGTTTCCGCTGCCGCGTCGGCGGCGGGGCCTTCTCCAAACCTTGATCCAGGGGCGCGTGCCGTAGATCGCCTCGCCGTTCACTTCCAGCCATTTGCCAATCCCCAGCAGCACGTCTTGCTGCTCCTGCGGGATCGTCCCGTCAGGCCGGGGGCTGATGTTCAGCAGAAGATTGCCGTTCTTGCTCGTGTTCTCTACGATCTTCCAGACGAACTGGTTGGCTGGGAAAGGCTTGAGTCCTTCCACGTAACCGAACTTGTCGGTGATGGGGTCATCGGGCTGCCAGACCCAATCCGTGAGTTCCATCGGCGCGCGTCCCTCGCGTTCGTAGTCCATCAATTGGCCTTGGAGAAAGGCATCGGTCTTGGCGCTGATGGCGACTTCCTTGCCCCATTGCTTGGCGCGATTGTAATAGTAGGCGGCCATCCGCAGCTTGAGGGGATCCCAACTGCGGCCGCCGTTCATGTCGAACCACAGCATGTCGGGACGGTATTTGTCGATGACCTCGATGATCTTGGCGACCCAATTGTGCAGGAACTTGATGCGGGCCGGCTCGCTGCGATCGGCGACGCTGTAGAAGTCGGCCCACTGCGGGTCGTATTGATCGCTGCCGGGCAGCGCGGGGATGAAGTTGAAATGGATGCTGGAGTGATCCGAGAGGCCGGTCCTCAGGCCGACTTTTTCCAGCGCCTTGATGAGGTCGCCGTCCAGGTCTCGCTTGGGCCCGAAATTCTTGGCGTTGAATCGATTGAACGAACTGTCCCAGTTGGAGAAGCCGTCATGATGCTCGCCGGGGGCCAGGACGTATTTGGCGCCGGCCTTCTTGAAGAGAGCGGCCCAGGCGTCCGGATCCCACTTGGCGGCGGTATACATGGGAAGAAAGTCCTTGTAGCCGAACTTGGTCGGAGGGCCGAAGTGCTGCGTGTGCCACTGCATGATCCCCTTGTTCCCGCCGTACATGTAGCGGACGTACCACTCGCTGCCGTGGGCCGGAACGGAATAGAGGCCCCAGTGCATCATCAGGCCGAACTTGCCGTCGCGGAACCAGTCGGGATCCTTATAGTGGGCCTTGACGGAGTCCCATGTCGGCTCGAAAGGACCCGGCGGCACCGCCGGCACATCCTTGAGGGCCGCTGCCATGATCTCGGCCGTGTCTCTGCCGGACCAGGCTTTGCCCGCTGACTTGGCCCCGGCGTTACTTGGCAGCTCAGCAGCCACTTCGCTCGGATCCTCTCCCGATGGAGCGGCTAGGCCCAAGGCCCGGGGCAGGTACATGGCAACGCCCGTGCCGGCGAGAAGTTGAACGGCGGTTCTGCGGGTAATCTTCATGGCGGTCCTCCAATTTTCGGGTAGGGCACAACGTAGGACGGATTGCCAATCCGTCTTACAACTAACGTAGGACGGATTGCCAATCCGTCTTACGACTAAGGTCTGCGATCTTCGTTGAGTTCCAGACGCAGGTAGTCCCAGACGACGCCGCTTTGCAGGTCGCCGGCCGGGACCGTG
Source organism: uncultured Planctomycetia bacterium (assembly GCA_963824275.1). Classification (GTDB taxonomy): domain Bacteria; phylum Planctomycetota; class Planctomycetia; order Pirellulales; family Thermoguttaceae; genus JANXQG01. The sequence continues at coordinate 171,612 of CAWGOT010000002.1, forward strand.
AACGTCATGCTCATTTTCGCCGGGCTTCAGCAGCGCGGCGTCGAACCTCAACGTCCGCTCCTGCGAAAGGCCCTTGTCGGAGTTGTAGCGGATGGTGTTGGTGGTGATCAAGCGGGCGTTGTCCGGGTTGCTGCCGTCACCGATGGCCCCGGCGCTCTTGCCGTTGACCGTCACGGCCAGCTGGGCTGATGCCGTTGACGCCGGCCAGCGCCACGCGCAGGGCAGGCGGTGCCATGCACCGGCTTGTCCAAGTTGAACTTGATGGTCCAGACGGTTGCCCGCCCCGGCCGTAGATGGCCCAGGGGCCGCGCTTGTTGGTTTGCGGATATTGGTCAAGGGACTCGCCTTTGACCCAGCCAAAGCGCTGGTTGGCGGGGTCCTTGGCCTCGGGATTGACGAACGACAGGTTCGTGGCGTGCGGCACCTCCTCGAAGAACCAGTCCTTGTGGTAATCGCTTTTGCCGATCGTGTAGGTGATGTCGTTGGGGAACAGCAGGGCGTAGCGCAGGTTCCAACCCCACAGCCAGTAGTTGTGCGCCGTCGCCCTTGAAGAACTTGTCGCCGGTGCGGTCGGGGTAGCCAATGTCCCAGAGTTGCCTGCCGTAGCGCACGGGCTTCCATGCCAGCTTGCCCAGGTCCACGGTCTTGCCGGCCTCGACGGTGATGTTGGCCTGCGCGAAATCGCCCAGCACGCCATCGGCAAAGGCATGCAGCGTGTATTTGCCGGGGCGGACTTTGGTGATGGTGAATTTGCCGTCATCGGTGCCATCGTTCCAGAACTGATAGTACTTGGCATCATGGATCCAACTGACGCCGCTGTCCGGATGGGTCAGGCCGACGGTCAGGTGCGGCAGTTTGGTCGAAGCGGGATCCGGCGCCAGCGGGTCGTTGAGCACGATTTGCCCGGTCACCGTTCCCCGCTGATCCAGGTGGGGATAGTCGACGCCGTTAACCCAGTCGTAGGGCCATTTTGCGGTTTCCTTTTCGGCCTGGGCCAGGGCGTCCTGCCACAGGGCGTGGCATTGTCGTCCAGCTGGCCGGCACCGTCGGATTGCCTGCGGTGGCGGCCAGCGTGTCCAGTTCGGCCTGGGTGGTGGGCTTGGGCTTGTCCAACGAGTTGACGTAGACAAAGATCGGGCCGACGACTTTGGTCCATTCTTCGCCCGCGGCAATGTTGCAACGTGCGCCGGTGTCGTAATGGCCGCCTTCCCAGTAATCGAGAATGATCGGGTCCGGGTTGCCGTTGTCGCCAAAGTGGCAGTCCAATTCCAGCTTGGTAGGGCCGCCGCTCAAGTACTCGATGGTCGGGTTGATGAACCAGATGCCGATGTGCTCCTTGGTGCTGGACCAGCCATAGGCGGGGGTCTTGTACTGCACGCCGGAGTAACTGTATTTGTGCTCGACGGAGTTCTTGTAGACGCCCTTGGTCAGGATGCGTTGCTCCTTGGCGTGGACGACCACACCCGTGCCCCAGTCCGTCGGGAGCGCACTCGAGCATGTTGCGGTCCGCATCGACGGTCATCCAGTCAAAGGTCTGGTTGATCTTGGTGATGTAGCGGCTTTCCGGCCCCACGCCCCCCGCGCGGTAGGAGGCGCGGATGGGTGTAGATCGCGTAGACATAGATGCCGCTGTCGCCACGTCCCAGGGAGTAGCGGATTTCGATGTCGCAGTAGGTGCCGCCGCCGGGCGCGCCGCGGCGTGAGCTGGATCTTGCCGCCGGTGACGCCCTTGACCGAGACCTCGGCGCGTTGGCCGCCGTTCTTGGCCGGGTCGATGGTGATGGAGTCGGTCAGGCCGTTGATGCGCGCCGCGGCGGAAGGGTCCTGCTCCCAATAGCCCGACGAGCCCTGGTCGTGGCCCATGGTATCGACGCCTTTGTAGACGAGCGACCGCATGTCGCCGTTGCGCTTGTTGATGACGGCCTTGACGATGCCGTTGTCGAGCGTCCAAGCGCGGCCGTTGTCGGTGACGGTCACGGCGGCGATGTCGCTGACCTTGGCGACGATGGGTCTGTTGTCGGCGGCGCGGAGCAGCGGCACGGCTGTGGTGAAGATAAGGAAGGCAGAGGCAATGATGCCTCGCTGGTGGAAAGAGGCGGGAGGTTTCATGGCAGGATCCGGGCACTAGGAAGGCTTGGTTTCACGCATCGCGACGTACGGCGGGATGTGACGTTGCGCAGGCGGGATTCGGGGTGAAGCCAGGGAGGGAGGGTCTGTTTCCACGCTTGGGAAACTGCCCTCCATCATACCAAGGCTAGCCGGTTTGTCAACCAAAAGCTAGCCGGCCCACCATTCACGGCGTTTGGTGGGCCGGCATCGCAAGCTCGCTGGTCCTGCCCCACGGCCTTTCACCGACACGGTATACACGGCGTCGGCGAGGTCCAGGGCTTTCACAATCAGACCTTCGCGCTCAGCCGCTTCGCCAGCCGCTCCAGGGCCTGGCTGGCGTCGTGCGGGTCGAGATGCACGTGGATCAGGCTGAAGCCCGAGCGGTCGGCCAAGGCCCGCCGCAAGGCCCGGTCGAACTCGCCCTCGCTCCGCACTTCGTAGCCCGTGCCGCCGCCGAGCAGTTCCGGCAGCTTGTGATAGTGCCAGGGCTGCACGTCGTTGAAGGCGTGCTCGCCGGCGTGCAGCCGGCGCTCGGTGCCGTAGCCGCTGTTGTCCAGCACGATGACGATGGGCTGAAAACCGTAGCGGACGACGCTCGAGAGCTCCATGCCGGTCATCTGGAACGCGCCGTCGCCGACCAGCACGATCGGCCGCAGATCGGGCCGCGCAACCATCACGCCCAAGGCCGCCGGCACGGCAAAGCCCATCGACGTGTAATAGGCCGGCGCCAGGTACTCGGTCTGCCGATGGATCACCAGGTCGCTGGACGCGAACAGGGCGTCGCCAATGTCGGCAATCACCACGATCGACTCGTCCAGCGACTGGTTCAGCCGCGCGATCAAGCGGCGGATCGTCAGCGGTGCGTCGGCCTGGAGTTGGAAGACCTCGCTGTAGGTCCCCGGCCGGGCCGGCAAGCGCCCGCGGCGGCGGCCTTGAGTCCCGCGGCAATCAAGCCGTCGAGAAAGTCGGCCAGCAAGCACGCCGTCATAATGGTGGCGGCTGATCCGCAAGCGCTCGCTGGTGGCGTCGATGCAGCGGGCCGGATCGAGATGGGCCGTGTAGATGCCCAGGTTGATGTCGGTCATGAACGCCCCCAGCAGGATCACGCAGTCGCTCGACTCGACGAACTCGGTGACCTCCTCGCGGCCCATCGCCCCTTCGTAGAGGCCGGCGAACAGCGGATGCCGCTCGCTGACGACGCTCTTGCCCAGGATCGTGCTGGCCATGGGAATGCCGGCCCCTTCGGCCAAGGCCAGCAGCTTGTCCTGCAGGCCGAAGCGATGGATTTCCACGTCGGCGATGATCACCGGCAGCGGGCGGCGGCGATCCGCCCTGCGGCCTCGGCCACGGCCTCGGCCAGCACGTCCGGGTCGCTGGCCGCCGGGCGGACGGAAATCGTATGCGGCCCTTCCGGCACGACGTCGACCAGGTCGCGGGGCAGCTCGATGTAGCCCGGCCGCTTGTATCGCGCGACGTGTCCAGCACGCGGTCGATGCGGCGGAAGGCGGCGTTGGGATCGTTCAGTTGGGCCTCGATCCCGCACAATCGCCGGAAGACGTCGGCCTGCGTCTGAAAATCCTTGACCTTGTGGTGCAGGAGCGGGTTGTTGACCCGCTCGCCCAGCCCGGGGCGCCGCTGATCACGACCACGGGCGACTTCTCGGCATAGGCCCCGGCGATCGAATTGCAGAGGCTCAGCCCGCCCACGCAATAGGTCACGCAGACCGCGCCGATGCCGTTGACCCGGGCATAGGCATCGGCGGCAAAGCCCGCGCAGTCCTCGCGGGTGCAGCCGATCGAGCCGCAGCGGGCTCTTTTCCATCATGGCGTAGAAGGCCAGCACGTAGTCGCCCGGGATGCCGAAGACGTCCCGCACTCCGTAGTCGCACAAGCGGCGGATGAGATACTGGCCGATCGAAACGCCCGTACATGTTTTTTCGCCGCTGGTCGAACTATTGGACATGGAGGCACCTCGTGAAATGGGAATTTTTGCCGGAAAACAGGTCTCGCGCCGCCGTTGGAATTATACCGGCAGGGCAGGCAGGACACCAAACCTGCTTCGCGCGGCCAAGAACGATACGAACCCGAAGCGCAAGCTCGGACCCAATTTATTCCCTCGTTTGCGCTTCGGGTCGGTTCGAAAGGGCCTATTTCAGGCCGCGCGAAGTATCGAGTTTCCCCAATATTTCCGGCCTCTTGGCGGGCGGCGGCCGTTTGCGGCGAGCCAATGAGTAGATGAGCGTTAGCACATCAGTCGGTTCTTTACCCAAATTGATCAAGAGGGTCGCAACCGTACCGCATCCATCCGCGCCGTCGCATCGACTTCGCGCCCAAATCCTGGACTAACCGTCGCTGAGGGATAGAATTCAGCGCCGACCGCGAATGTGGAATCGACTCGGGCGACCTTTTTTCGCACACGCCGTCTATGCACTCGAGGAGCCGCTCCCCATGGAACAGGAACCGCGAAAGGAACCGGCTTCCCTCTCCTTGCTGAAGGTCCAGCGGACCGACCGGATTTGCGACCAGTTCGAGGCCGCGTGGAAGGCCGCCGTCACGACCGGGACGCGCCGAAAGTCGATGCCTTCATGGCCGAGGTCCCGCCCGCCGAATGGACCGACCTGCTCCGCGAGCTGGTGATCCTCGATCTCGACTATCGCCGACAACTCGGGGAAAGCCCGACGCTGGACGACTACCGTGCGGAGTATCCAGCCCTCGAAATCGAGCGGTTCGCCGTGTTGTTTGCCGAGCCGTCGCCGGCAGCATCGTCGAGTCCTGTGGCAGCGACGCTCCCACCGACGTCGCCGAGCCTTGCGACGCCCGACGGCCAACTGCCTCACATTTACTACCTGGGCGACTACGAACTGCTTGCCGAGATCGCCCGCGGCGGCATGGGCGTGGTCTATAAGGCGCGCCAGATTTCGCTCAACCGCATCGTGGCCGTGAAGATGATCCTCGCCGGGCAACTGGCCACGCAGGCCGACCACGATCGGTTCCATGCCGAGGCCGAAGCCGCGGCCCTGCTCGACCATCCCAACATCGTGCCGATTTTCGAGGTCGGCGAGCATGAGGGACAACATTACTTCTCGATGGGCTACGTGGATGGCCTGAGTCTCTCGGCCCGCCTGGCCAAGGGGCCGCTGCCGGCGAAGGAAGCGGCCACACTTGTGGCCACGGTGGCCGAGGCCGTGGAATATGCGCCATCGGCAAGGTGTCATCCATCGCGACATCAAGCCCTCGAACATCCTGATCGATAGCAAGGGCCGCCCGCGGGTGACCGATTTCGGCCTGGCGAAACGGGTCGACAGTGTGAGCGATTTGACCGCCACGGGTCAGATCTTGGGCACGCCCAGTTATATGCCGCCCGAGCAGGCGGCCGGGCAGATCCACGCCATCGGACCAGCGGCCGATGTCTACGCCCTGGGCGCGGTGCTCTACGCGGCGCTGACGGGCCGCCCGCCCTTCCAGGCTGCCACGCCACTGGAAACTCTGAAGAAGGTGATCGAGCGCGAGCCGGTGGCTTTGCGGCAACTCAACGCGGCGGTGCCGCGCGACCTGGAGACGATCGTGCTGAAGTGCCTGGAGAAATCGGTCCCGCGGCGCTACGCCAGCGCAGACGTTGGCCCTCGATCTGCGGCGCTACCACGAAGGCCGGCCGGTCCTTGCCCGCCCCGTGAGCCGATGGGAACGCGCTTGGCGCTGGTGCCGCCGAAACCCGGTGGTAGCGGGGTTGTCGGCGGCCGCCGTGCTGCTGATGGTGTTGGCTGCCGTGGCAGCCACGATTGGCTACCGGAGCACGACGGCAAGGGACTTGGCGCAGATCGACGCGTTGCGCACAGCCGAAATCTCCCAGGTGCCCGACTTGATCGAGAGCCTGAAGCCCCTCGGAACGCAGATCGTGCCGCAACTTCGGCAGTTGCTCCAGCAGCCGGAACTGGACGAAAAGGAACGGTCGCGGTTGATGTTGGCGATGTTGGCGCTGGTTGCGGAGGATGAAGGGCAGGTGGCTTGCCTCTCTGATCGGCTGCTCAGTTCCGAGCCGGCGGAATTGCTTGTGATCCGCACGGCCCTGCTGCCACACCGCGCCGAGTTGGCGGCCGGAATGTGGCGGACTGCCGAGGACCTGGCAGCGGCCAAGGGGCGCCGCTTCCGCGCCGCCTCGCGTTGGCGGCCTTTGACCCGGCCTCTCCACGTTGGAGGAATGCCGGCAAGACGACGGCGGACGCGCTCGTGGCGGAAAACCCGCTGGTTGCCGTCACCTGGGTGGAAGCCCTGCGGCCCGTTCGGACGTGGCTCCTCCCCGGGCTTCAGTCAGTCTTCCGTGATCCGAATCGAGGCGACACGGAGCGTTCCTTGGCGACCCACATCCTGCACGACTACGCCGCCGACCAGCCGGACCTTCTCGCCGATCTCCTGGCGGATGCCGAGGCGAAGGACTTCGTCACCTTCCTGTCCGCGCTGCGCGGTCTCGGCGAGAGCGCCTCGCGGAGCCTGACGAAGTGCCTCGCGGAGAAGCCGGCCGACGGCAAGGCAGAAAGTCAAGAACGGTTTGCCCGCCGGCAGGCGAACCTGGCAATCGCGCTGCTGCTGTTGGACCGCGCGGACGCAACATGGCGGCTATTGAGACACGTTCCCGACCCGAGCGCGCGAAGTTGGATCATCCACGGGCTTGCTCCCTTGGGCGCTGACCCGCGCAGCATTCTCCACCGCCTGGACGAAGAGGACGACATCTCGGCCCGGCGGGCGCTGATCCTCTGTCTCGGGGAGTTCGGTCTCGAACAATTGTCGGCCGCCGATCGAGACGCTTTCGCACCGAGGCTATTGGCCATCTACCGCGACGATCCCGATGCCGGCGTCCACGGGGCTGCGGAGTGGCTCCTTCGGCAGTGGAAGCAGGAGGGAAAAATCCGTCTGATCGACCAGCGGCTTGCCGCCACCAAACGGGAGGTGCGTTTGCTGGCAACGGCCAAGTCGGCTTCCGGCCTTGTCGAAGACGAGGTCAGGCAGCCGGCTGAAGCCGACAATACGAAATCGTGGTATATCAACGGCCAGGGTCAGACCATGGTGATTCTCCACGGACCAGTCCAATTCATGATGGGGTCGCCGGCGGATGAAAAGGACCATCAGTCCGATGAAACCCTGCGGCCAAAGGGGATCTTGCGGAGCTTTGCCATCGCCGGCAAGGCGGTGACCGTGGCGGAGTTCAAGCGATTCGCGCCCGCCTTCAGCCACAGCCAGATTCAACGCAGCCCGGAGCCGACCTGTCCGATCCTCGGCGTTACATGGTACGAGGCCGCGGCGTACTGCAACTGGTTGAGCAAGCAGGAGGGCATCCCGGAAGACCAGTGGTGCTACGAACCTAACGCGTCGGGACAATACGCCGCGGGGATGAAACTGGCCGTCGGGTGGTCGAAACGCATTGGCTACCGCCTGCCAAGCGACGCCGAATGGGAGTATGCTTGCCGTGCCGGGGCCGTGACCAGTCGCTACTACGGAAGGTCGGAGGAACTGTTAGACAAGTACGCTTGGTACAGCGCCATGACCAAGGACGAGCGGACCTTTCCGGCGGCCAGCCTGAAGCCCAACGACTTTGGGCTTTTCGACATGCTCGGGAATGAGGGCGCGTGGTGCCAGGACCGCTTTGAACTGCACGCCGGGGACAGGGGCGAAGCTGATCAAAGTCGAACGCCTGGAGAAATAGTAACGGACACGATCGGCCGCGTAGGCCGCGGTGCAGCCTTCAGCAGTCACGCCAATCGAGTCCGCTGCGCATGCCGTGACGTGAGCCTGCCCACGATCCGTGCCGCCACTTTGGGTTTGCGCATGGCGCGGACCTGCAACGATCGTCAGGACGTGGAGCGCCGGTTGGCGGAAATCCTCGCCGGCGCCGCCAACGAGCAGCCGCAGTTCCTGGCCAATCTGCTCATGGACGCTGACGCGGAGCAGTTCGCCGTGATCTACCCGAAGGTCAAGGAACAGCGCGAACAAGTTTTGGCCTTGTTGACCGGCGAGATCGACCGCACGTTGCCTGCCGATGCGGACGACTATTCCCAAGAACAACTTGCGCAGCGACAGGCCAATGCGGCGGTGGCGCTCGTGAGGATGGACCAGCCGGCGAAGGTCTGGCCGCTCTTGACGCAAACCCCCGATCCCACGGTGCGGAGCTATTTGATTCATCGCTTTGGCCCGCTCGGAGCGGATGCCGCGTGCATCATCAAGCACCTGGAGGAAGAACCGGACCCGACCATTCGCCAGGCGTTAATTCTTAGCTTGGGGGGGTATGGCGAGACAGAGCTTTCGCCCGACACCCGGAAGACGCTATTGACGAAATTGCAGGCAATCTACCGGAGCGAGGCCGATGCGGGTCTTCATGCAGCGGCGGAATGGCTCTTGCGGAGATGGAAGGAGGATGCCTGGCTGAAACAGGTCGACGAAGAGTGGGTGAAGGATAAGGAGCAGCGGAAGAACCGGTTGGACGGCATCCAGCAGACGTTGGCGAAAGACAAAGGAGAAAAACCGCCGCAGTGGTATTTCAACGGCCAGGGGCAGGCGATGGTGGTGATTCCGGGTCCGGTGGAGTTCGTGATGGGGTCGCCGGGAGATGAAGTCGGGCGCAGCAACGATGAAATGCAGCACAAGGTGCGAATCGGTCGAACCTATGCCGTCGCCTCCAAGTTGGTCACGAAGGCCCAGTTTCGGAGTTTTCAGCAGGCCACTCCGGACGTTCGGAACATGGATTATATCGAGGGCTACACGCGCACCGATGACTGCCCCCAGGTTTTCGTGGACTGGTATGACTCCGCACGCTATTGCAATTGGCTCAGTCAGAGCGAGGGGATTCCCCAGGAGCAATGGTGCTATGAACCGAACGATGCAGGAAAGTACGCCCAGGGCATGAAACCTGCCCCTGATTATTTACAGCGGGGCGGGTATCGGCTCCCCACGGAAGCCGAGTGGGAATTTGCCTGCCGGTCCGATAGCCAGACCAGTCGCTACTTCGGGCGGGGCGTCGATCTGTTGGCGAATTATGCCTGGTATCGCGACAATTCGGGGGACTCGAATGGCCGGTCGGAATGAAGAAGCCCAATGATTACGGATTGTTCGACATGCTCGGCGATGTTTTCGAATGGTGCGATGAGGCCTATGCACTCTACGGTGTTATGAGAGCTTCGGGAACGACAAACGACGTGCGCGACCAGGTCCGCCGTCTGATTGCGCGGCGGCAGCTTGAGCGCTTAAGCTGCCGTCGTGCGTTCTGCCAAGCGCGGCAACGACGTGCCGACGAGCCGTTACAACAATTACGGCTTCCGCGTGGCGCGGACCCTGCAAACTCATGCCGCACAAGACGCGCCCAGAAGCCCCATTGTGGCCAGCGGCCCGGCGGCATTCCGAAGCGTCGGGCTGGCGGAAGCGCCTTCTTGGCGATGGGGCAGCGATCGAGTTGGTCGCCGGACAGCAAGAAGATCGTCTTCGGCCGCAGCGGCGTCGATAACGGCATACTGATTTACGACCTCGCCACGCATCAATTCAGGGAGTTCGCGCCCGTGGGAAAGGACCCGGCCTGGGCGGGACAGGATGGCCGATGGATCGCCTATGTCACCGGATCAGGTCCGGCAGAGGCGATTTGGGCGGCCGACGTTTCTGGCGGCAAGCCGCCATTTCGGGTGGCAGCAGGCTGCATGCCATCGTGGTCGTCTGACGGCAAGACGTTGTTCTTCGCAGCATTCGATCAAGGTCAACTGATGTCAGCCGAAGTCACGTCAGACGGCCAGTTCTCGCCGCCAAAGGTGCGATGTGCAGTACCCTATCGATGGCCGGATGTTTCGCCGGACGGCAAGCGCGTGGCATACAATATCGGCGATACGCTTGTCATTCAGCAGATCGATGACGGGAAAGTTGTCAAGCGATTTGCGCAACCCAAGGGCAACGTGTCTGGAGGCTGGTCGCCCGATAGCCGGGAGTTTGGATTCGGCGTGTGGAATCCAATGGACCCAACACCATGCTTCATCCTCGACGTTGAGGCCAGCCTGGCGCGTCGTGTGGAACCTCGCTCGCTCACCATGCCCGCCTGGTCGCCGGATGGGACCAAGATCACGTTCGATCGCCGCCTCACCACGCGTACGGAGATATGGATCTTCGACGCGGAGGCCATTAAGAAGCTGCCCACGTTCAAAATGGAAGCTCGGTAGGACCGGCGAGCCAAGTCTTTCACCATCCATATTATGTCGATGGTCATCGTAATGTACGCGGGACGTCGAACGGAAAACGGAGGACTCGACAACGAGTCTTTTAACGAATAGGAGTCGCCGTGCTTCCAACGACGGTTGGTGGCCTGCACGGAGAGAAGGTGCGGGCTTTTCGCCTTGACATGGTTATCTTGTTCGAGAGTGATCGAGGCCAGGCGATTGCGGACATTGGCCAAGTCGGGATGGCGGGGCGGGAGGACCTCCTCAAGGATCCGTAGCGACTTCCGTGCCAGTTCTCCGGCCTTCGCAAGGTCGCCCCCCTCTTGTGCGGCGACAGCCTGGTCGTGCAGGCTGACGGCCGTCTCGATGGAATGGGGTCCAGATTGGGTTGAACGGGTCACGGATGCCCTCCTGATTGGTCAGGTCATTTTATGCACCGTTCCGTGGCGGGCAAGGCGCGAACACCAGGCCGAGGCGTCATCGCACCCCAGTTCCATGAGAACCACGTGCTCATGGGTTCCTTGGCCTTCAACCTGCTCATGGGCCGCGCCTGGCCGCCGCGCCGGGCGATCTTGCCGAGGCCGAGCATGCCTGCCGCGCCCTGCAACTTGGCCCTTTGTTGGACCGCATGCCCGCCGGCATCCTGCAAATGGTGGGCGAAACCGGCTGGCAACTCAGCCACGGCGAGAAAAGCCGACTGTTCATCGCGCGGCGCTCTTGCCGAGGGCCGATCTGATCGTGCTGGACGAGAGTTTCGCCGCGTTGGATCCCCATACCCTGGAAAAGACGCTCTCGTACGTCTTGCAGCGAGCCCCAACCGTGCTGGTGATCGCGCACCCGTAACACAGACAAACCACTGGAAAACGTCGACCCTCCAACTGAAGACGTGTGTCGCTCGCCAAGGCGTTGCACATCGACCGGTTTGACCGTGCCACGCGCGATGCGGTCGAGTGTGGGCCCTGTGGCCTGGCATCGTGATGCCCTCGGTTGGCAATCTGGTTCTCGTCCTTTATAATCGCCTGTTGCCGGTTTTTTTCCTTCAGCGGATGAAGGACCCGCGAGCCATCCCCGATAGCGAGCCAAGGGAATAGCATGCCGATCCTGCCAATTTTCACACTGCCGAAAAACGTCTTGACCGCTCTCAGGAAGCCGGCCAAGTCGATCGAGGTCTCGCCGCTGTTGGCGGAGGTGGCCCGTTTTGACGCGCAAGACGTGCTCAAGCGGATGGAAACCAACGACCAGGGCTTGAGCGAGGAGGAGGCAGCCCGCCGCCTCGAGCAGCATGGCCCCAACGTGGTGGCCAAGGAAGTTCGGTTTCGTCGGATCAAGACTCTTAGGCCAGGCCTGTGCCAACCCCCTGGTGATCCTATTGCTGGTGTTGGCGGTCGTTACCTATTGGAGCGACCCGGATCACGATCCCGGCGGACCGACCGTGATGCTGATTATGGTCATTCTGGGGGTCGGCTTGCGGTTCTTTCAGGAACTGCGGGCCGGCGACGCCGCCGACAAACTCAAGGCCATGATCAAGGTCACGGCGACGGTCGTTCGCGATGGGCAGCCCCGCGAGTTGCCGCTGGGCCACCTCGTGCCGGGCGACGTGGTGCAACTGGCGGCCGGGGACATGATTCCGGCCGACCTCCGTCTCGTGTCGTGCAAGGACCTGTTCCTGGTCCAGTCGAGCCTGACCGGGGAATCACTGCCGGTGGAGAAGTTCGACGTCAAGGAAGAAATCGCCGGGGCACCTGGTACTCCGGGTCGCCCGCCGCTGGAGTTCAAGAATACTTGTTTTCTCGGAACCAGCGTGGAAAGCGGCTCGGGCCGGGGCGTGATCGTCGAAACCGGTTTCAAGACCTATCTCGGCAGCATGGCCCAGTCGATCGTCGGACAGGTCGCGCCGACGAGCTTCGACAAGGGCGTGGCCCGCTTCACCTGGCTGATGATCTACTTCATGTCCGTGATGGTGCCGCTGGTGTTCCTCATCAACGGGCTGACGAAGGACACGCCGGATCGATGGAAGGACGCCTTCTTCTTCGCGTTGGCCGTGGCCGTGGGCCTCACACCCGAGATGCTGCCGATGATCGTCTCCGTCTGCCTCTCCCGCGGCGCGATCGGCATGTCGCGGAAGAAGGTGATCGTCAAACGGCTGAACTCGATCCAGAACCTGGGCGCCATGGACGTGCTCTGCACCGACAAGACCGGCACGCTCACGCTGGACCGCGTGATCCTGGAGCGGCATTGCGACGTCGTCCGCAACGAGGACGAAGGGGTCCTGGAGATGGCCTATCTCAACAGCCATTTCCAGACGGGGCTCCGCAACGTCTTGGACCGTGCGATCCTCCAGTTTCAGGACATGCACGAGAAGCTCAAGGTGCCGGACCACAAGAAAATCGACGAGATCCCCTTCGATTTCTCCCGCAAGCGGATGTCGGTGGTCGTCGAGACCCCGCAGGGCGTCCGCCGCCTGATCTGCAAGGGCGCCACGGAATCCGTGTTCCAGAGCTGCAACCGCTTCGAGTTGGAGGGCAAGATCTACCCGGTCGATCCGATGTTGATTACGGAATTGAAGGAATACTGTGACGAGCTGAGTGCCGACGGCTTTCGCGTGCTGGCGATCGCCTACAGGGACGTCGAACCGAAGGCTGCTTATTCCAAGGACGACGAACGCGAACTGGTGCTGATGGGCTACGTGGCCTTCCTCGACCCGCCCAAGGATTCCGCCGCGCCGGCCATCCTGGCGCTGAAAAACCACGGCGTGACGGTCAAAGTCCTCACCGGCGACAACGAACTGGTCAGCCGCAAGATCTGTGCGGAAGTCGGGCTGGCGACCGATTGCGTGCTTTTGGGCCCTCAGGTCGAATCGATGACGGACGCCCAGCTTGCCGAGTCCGCGGAGCAGGCCACGATCTTCGCCCGCCTCTCGCCGGCCCACAAGCAGCGGGTGATCCGCGCCTTGCAGAGCAAGGCGCACGTGGTCGGGTTCCTGGGCGACGGCATCAACGATTCGCCCGCCCTGAGGGCCGCCGACGTGGGCATTTCTGTCGACAGCGCCGTGGACATCGCCAAGGAAGCCGCCGACATGATCCTCTTGGAAAAGAGCCTGATGGTGCTGGAAGAGGGCGTGCTGGAGGGCCGCAAGGTCTTCGCCAATATTCTCAAGTACGTCCGCATGGGCGCCAGTTCGAACTTCGGCAACATGTTCAGCGTGCTGGGCGCCAGCGCCTTTTTGCCGTTCCTGCCGATGGAGACCAAGCAGATCTTGACGAACAATCTGCTCTACGATTTCTCGCAGGTGCCGATTCCCGGCGACAACGTCGATCCGGAACAGATCGCCAAGCCCCGCCCTTGGCAAATGGGCGAGATTGCCCGGTTCATTCTCTTCGTCGGGCCTTGCAGCTCGATCTTCGACTACACGACGTATTTTCTGATGCTGTACAAGTTCGGCTGCTGGAACAACCCGTCCCTCTTCCAGACCGGCTGGTTCGTGGAGTCGCTGCTGACGCAAACGCTCATCATCCACATCATTCGCACCAACCGGATTCCATTCCTGCAGAGCTGGGCAAGCTGGCCGTTGACGGTGACGACGGCAATCATCATGGGGATCGGCGCGTGGCTGCCCTTCTCGCCAATTGCGCCCTGGCTTGGTTTCTCAGCGCTGCCGTTGCAGTTTTGGCCGTTTATCGTGTTGACGCTCTTCTGCTACGTGGTCTTGACCCAGGCCGTCAAGGTGTGGTTGATCCGCAAGGGCTGGATCTGAGATGACTTGCGAGATTCCGGGAGATTTCCCAGTAGGTCACTTCTGCCGGAAGGGACGATTACGCCACCAGCCGCGTGAAAACTGCCAGACGTTCTCGCACAGCATCGCACAATATTCCCTTCCGGCAGAAGTGACCTACTGGCGGCACATCCCAATATCATTCAAGGCTGATCAATCGCGGTCCTCACGCGGCGAGAAAAACGCCGCACGGACCGGCGGCGGCATGGGATGGTCGGCCCCGCGAACCGATCGCCAGACGATTTCGTTCAACTTCTGTTCGTCGGCCGCATCGGCTTCGTCGAAATCCATCTTGGCCGATTCCGCCACGCCCCAGGCCTGCGGCCCGTTCCGCTCGGACAGGCTGACGCCGTTCGGAACGTGAATGAATGGCGTCAGATCGGCCTTGGCCTGGAACGAGCCGTACATGGGCTGTGCGGCCGCGTCGAACTGCGTCATCGGCTTCAGGCCGAGAATCAACTCCATCGTCCGCAGCATGCTCGAGGTCGAGTACATGTTGGAATCGACGTGCCGCCGCTTCGTGTAGGGGCTCACCACCAGGGCCGGGCTGCGATGGGCGTCGACGTGGTCCGGGCCGTTCTGGGCATCGTCCTCCAGCACGAAGATCGCCGTGTCTTTCCAGAAGTCGCTGTGACTGACCGCGTCGACCACTCGCCCCACGGCCAGGTCGTTGTCGGCCAGGTAGGCCGTCGGCGTCGGGACGGCGAGCTTCGTGCCCGCCGTGTGATCGTTGGGCATGTAGAGGACGATCAAGCGGGGCATCGCCCCTTCCCGCTCGTAGCGATGCAGTTCCTCGATGAAGCGGTCGGCCCGCCGCTGATCGCTGTACTCCAGGTCGAAGCTGCGATACAGCGGATCGAAGTGGCCTTGCAGGGCCCTGACGTGGGTGCTCCCCGGAGCGTCCGCCTTCGCGGCATTGTCGATGAACTCCCCGTAGTCGAAGTAGGTTACGCCCGCCTCGAGGCAGCGGTCCCAAAGGTAGCCGCTGGTCGGCACTGCGGCCGGTTCGTCGCCCTTGCCCGGATAGGGGAAACCGGCGCCAGCCTTGTTGTGCTCCGCATCGTGCCGATAGGTCAGCGGCCAGACCTTTTCCACATAATCGGTGGCGTAGGCGGCCATGCTCCATTCGTGGCCATTGGCGCTCACCTCGCCGTCGACGTAGAAATTGTCCAGCAGCACGAATTGCCGGGCCAGGGCGTGCAGATTGGGCGTGACCCGCTGGGGAAAAATGCACAGGTTCGCGTCGCCGTTGCCCTCGTGAACGTCGCCGAAGACCTGGTCGTAGGTCCGGTTCTCCTTGATGACATAGATGCAGTGTTTGATCGGGCTGGCATCGCCGACCTTGGCCGGAATGGGATTGTCTGAATCGCGGTCGTGCCCTGTGGCGCGAAATCGGGCCGCAGAGGGCTGCAGGCGTAGGCCGCTTTGGTCAAGGCGGGCATCTTGTTCGGGTTGGGCGTGTCGATGATGCTCAAGGCGCCCGGAAAGAGGCCGGCAATGTACTCGGAGTTGGCCTTGATATTCTTCAGCAGGGCCGTGCTCGATTGTGGCTGGGGACCGTTGCGATTGGCCTTCGAGGTCAAGCCCTTGCCGTTGGCCACGAAGATCTTTTCCGCCCCGTCCGACATCCGCACGCTTGTCGGGTACCAGCCGACGGGAATGAACCCCAGCGACGCGCTTTGGCCGCGGTGCGAGACGTCGATCACGGCCAGGTTGTTGGCATCGGCGTTGGCCACCCAGAGGGTCTTGCCGTTGGGCGCAAGAGCCAGGCTGTTGGGCGTGCTGCCGTGCGGAGACTGGGGGTAAAGCGACGTGGTGATGACCTCGATCTGGCGGCCAGTTTTCGTATCCAGCACGCTGACCGTGTTGCTATCGGCACAGGCCGCGTACAGCAGGTCCTCGTCGGGCGAAAGGACCATTTCCGTCGGATGCGAGGCCGTTTGCCACTTGGCCTCGATCGCCTTCGCCGCGCGATCGACCACCGCCACGGACGATTTCCCCCAGAGGCTGACATACAACCGCTCGCTCTTGGCCGAGGCGAGTGCGGTGTAGGGGCGGCTTCCCTGCGGCAAGGCGACAAACCACGGTTTCTCCCCACTGCCCAGCGGCAAGGCCGCCAGGCGGTCGCCCAGGCAGCAGGCCGCGTAGAGCCACTGGCCGTCGTGGCTGCACGCCAGGCCGGCGGGCACTTGCAATATCTCTTTCTTTGGGATATCGATGACTTCGCGGTCCGAGAGGTAGCCATCGGCAAAGTGGAACTGGTAGACGACGTCGTCTTCGCCGCCGCTGACCAGCAACTGTTTTCCATTGGGTGTGAACGAGAGGCCGTAGAATGTCCTCGGCAGGGTGACGCGCGACACGATGCTCTCCGTCTTCAGATCGACGACGATGACTTCGTGCGGTCCATAGCCGGAATGCAGGACCGCGGCCCAATTGCCCTTGGGGTGCAGTGACACGTTGACGGGGAAATTCCCCAGTTCGACCTGCCGGCCGGTCGGCCGCAGCGACCACTGGTTCGGCAGGAGCACGGCGCCGTCGTTTTGCGTTCCCGGCAGAGGGCGAAAGAGCGTCCGCGGGTCGGCCGGCGGTTCCGCGGCGGATAGCAGGCCGGCAGTCAGACTTAGGGACCCGAGAGTAGCCAAAAGGAGTAATGCGAATTGGCGCATGGTGTCGGTTCAGGGTTGAACAAGGAAAGTGAGGGGGATTGGCGACTATTATAACTGTCGATGGCCGAGAAATCAGCAAGATTCGTGTTAGTTTTTGGTGAGCGCTATCCAGTGTTGGGATTTGGGTTTGGCGTGATCCAGCCGGTTTCCGCCATGCAGCAGGAAGAGAATCAGGCCACCGGGAGAGGCTTGACTTACGGCCGCCAATGGGGCGGCAAGCGGCTGAGAAAGATCGCCAGCGACCGCTGGGCTTTCGCGAAGGAGATCGATTGCATCTTGCGAGGATCGCCCTCATGGACCAGGTTGTTTCGATATTCCCGCACGGCCTGGGCGTCGTCCAGATTATCGGCGGCAAACCTTCTCGCAGCAATGGCAAGCAGCAGATCCTTCATCGGCGGGTGGGTTGTCTGCTTGTAGTGGTGCTCCCATGCCTCGCGCAAGCCGGCCTCGAACTCCGCACACAAGCGGATGATGAAAGTGGGCTCGAGATTCTGTTCGACCTGCTTTGCGTCCCGAGTCCCCCACCCGTCCGCTCGACCCAGTGCCGGATTTTGCTGCATCTCGCGACCGAGCAGTTCCACGGCAGTCCTGGCTGCCTTGAATTCACGCTCGACCGCCAGGATGCGCTGTTGGCGTTTCTCTCGCTCTCTCATAGATTCGCCGCCAACTCAGTCACGGCCGCGCAAACTGCTCTTTCCCCCACGGCAAGACCTGCACGTCACCGGGTCGGTCGACCTGCAAGACCCAGCCATCTTCCGATCGTAAGATTATCACCGAGTCGAGCGTGGGCAGCACGTAGAGATCCACAAGACCCAAACCCCCGGGAACGAACCGTGCCACAGGATCGAGCATGAATCCGGCGCGGCCAGTGTGGAAGCAAAGCTGCTCCACTTCATAAGGCCCTAGCAGTCGCTCCCGCAAGATCTTATCCTGCCGTTTGTGGGGCCAGTCTTGCGCCTCGCACCACGATTCGACCTGACTCAACAACTCGTCCAAGTCCGCGATCCAGGGCGGCAACACGGCCTCGCGGACGAGCGAAACGATTCTGACGAAGTGGGGCAAGGCGGCCTCGATTTGTTCCTCTTTCGCTGGCGAGTTGCCCGGCACCTGCTGCGCAATGCTGCGAAAAGCCTCTACCTCGGCGTTCAGTTCGTTTCGCCGCGGTCCCGGCAATTCAGCAAAATCTTGCGGAACAAACCCCTCGACGGACTTGGGGCTAAGCCAGAAGGCCGCCTTCCGAAGCTGCCGTCGGATCTCTTCGGAATCCAACGACTGACTATCCGTTTCGACCTCCGTGTCCAATACCCCTACGGCTGCCCGAACACTCGAAATGAAGTCGCTTTTTGCCATGGATTCCCCTTATCGTACACCTGGAGCAGTCGTTCACAATCCATAATCTACCCTAATTGTAGCCCCCTTTGAAGAGTCCGAATAGGGCAACGGCATGCTTTTTGCCCTTTCGCTTCCCGTTATTATCCTTCGCAGGGATGCCTCAAAACCGCACGTCGTCGTCCGCGTCCTCCCCCAGGGTGCGCGGCAAATCGCCGGGCCTGTGCTGAAGGTCCAGGCATTTCTCACGCAAGTCTTCGCGCAGCGCCGCCGCCTCGTCCAATTCCTCGCAAAAACGATCGACCGCCGGCGCCAGCAGGGCGCCACTTCCCTCCGGCCCTTGCAGCGCAACCCGCACGTTGCCGAAGTAGCGGTTGAGCGACTCCACGAACTGCTCGCCGCCGGGCGGGTCCTTGAGATCGGTCAGCAACTCGCCAAGGTGACCGCCGATGCCGATGAGCCGCAGCCCAGGACCCTCGTATTCGTTCTCGGGGGCCGAGTAGCTGGATTTCCAGATCGCACCCGACGAGCCGGCGGCGGAAGGACCGTCGTCCATCAACAGCCCGGCTTCGCGGGCTTTGTCCCGTTCGTCACAGCGGCGGCTGAAGTCCTCATATTCCCGCTGCTCCGCTTCCCACTCCTCCCGCGTGCGGTGGAAAGTGAAGGGATAGTCGGTATCATTGTTGCAACCGTCGAAGTGGCAGAACGTCGGCCCGAAATCGGGCTCCGCCATCATCTGGCACAGCGGGCACTCGCAGTCGACCATGGCCTCTTCGCCGGAAACCGCGTAGGGGATCCGCTCCCGCTCCAGCGCAATCAGCTTGCCGGGCGTGACTAGGCTCATGGAGTCGTCGCACGGCACGTCGAACCACTCCCGCTGCGACTGCCGGAGCTGCTCAATCAGTGCCTCGAAGGAAAGACCCGGCTGGTAAAGGCCGGCGCGGGCGGGCTCTTCCGACGGTTGAACAACCCGGTCCCAACACGTGCCAATGAGATGCCGCACGAGATCGTAGTACATCAGGTTCTCGTGCGTGCCAAACCCGCCCAAACGATAAGCGGCCGAATCGACGGCGATGCCCGGCGGACACTCCCGCAACATCGACCATTGGTGGCCGCGGTCCTGCAGGTCCCACTCGATATGGCCTTGCCCTGCAAGCAAGACCTCGCGGGGCGTGCGGCCCTGCAGGTCCTCGCGAGGCGTCATCAGCCAGCGGGCATGGATCTCCGCCGCGGCGTCGCGGGCCGAGGGCGGCGCGTCGGGCTTCGCCCGCTCGGGCAGGGCTTGCAGCGACCATCCTTGCGGCGGCGTCCAGGTGCCGTCCGGCGAAACATCGCCCCGTGCCGCGCGGCACTGCTCGGCCACAAACGGGGCAAGCCGGTCATAGAGCACCGCACGGGCGTCGATCCGCGGGACCGCCTGCCGCCGGCGACGGCGCTCGTCGGCGTTGGCCCTCCACGAATCGATCGCGTGATCGAAGAACCAGTCGTCCGCAAGGTGAAACGGCAGCCCCGCCTCGATCTCGCGCTGATGATCGATGTAATGGATCGTTCCGCTGGCCCCCAGGGACGAGTAGCTCGATTCATAGGCGACATATCGGGCGGCCAGATCGATGATGCAGACGCCGGCATCGTAGGGTTCGTCATCCTCGCCGCGGCGGAAATGGGCGATTGGCGACGACTCGTCCGGGGGAACGAACCGCAGCACCGCGGCCTGAAGCTCCTCGATCGTCTCCGGGTCCGCGGAGAGCGCGGCCACGAGCTTGTCCGCAACGCTGCCATGCACCTGTCCATAGACGGAACGGTTGGCATCCCGAATCGTCACCGCAAGTTCGCTCATTGCGCCACCTCCCGGAGGGGAATCGAGGAATCAACGGGGCCCATTTTACCATAGGGTGGGTGAAGCGGCAAGAATCCCCAAAGGGGCAGGTTATTCGGACCGGCCAAGAAGTGCAACGTACGCATCACGCTCCGCGTGATGAAAGGCCATCACGGCGGAGCGTGATGAGTACAGTTGACACCGATTGAATACCCGCCACGTGCGGCGGTAGAATACGGCAATCCGATCCACGCTGGTTTCGTCCCATTATGCCGCGCCTCGTTCGCGTCCAACTCGAATCACTCTCTGCGCGGTTGCGTCCCGTTTGGCCCGCCGTGCGGACGTTGGGGCGCGGCCTGCTCAACTTGGCGCTGCCGCCGCGATGCCTGCGCTGCGATACTGACCTCTCGCCCGAGGCGGAAATCTCGCTCTGCCTGAAATGCATCCAGACCATCGCGCCCGAACTGGGCCCGTGCTGCGACCGCTGCGGCGCACCGGTGCCGGAAGATTTCCTGCCAACGCAATCATGTCCGGCATGCAAGGATTTTTCACTGAAATTCGACGCCGTTTTTCCACTGGGCCGCTATGAAGGGGCCTTGCGAGAACTGGTGCTGAAGACCAAACGCCTCTCCTCGGAGGCAGTTTCCCTGGCAATCGGCCGCCTGTTGGCCCAACGGTTGGGAGAGAAACTTGCCTGGTTCCGTCCCGATGCGGTGCTGCCGATCCCCATGCATTGGGGCAAACGATTCGTTCGCGGCGTCAATAGTCCGGAGCTGCTGGCCGATTGCCTGGGGAGAAAGCTGGGGGTGCCGGTAGTGCGCAGCCTGGTCCGTTGCCGCTATACTGGTCCTCAGAAGGATCTGCTGCCGCGCGAGCGATTCCGCAATGTCCGAGGCGCTTTCCGCCTCCGCCGGTCGGACCGGCGACGATGGCAAGACGCCCGCCTGCTGCTGGTCGATGATATCCTCACCACGGGCGCAACGTGCAGCGAAGCCGCCCGATTGCTGAAGCAGTCGGGGGCGACGGCCGTCGCGGTGGCGGTTGTCGCCCGTGCAGATGGCTCATAAATGACGCTTCCTGATTCACAAGTTGTTGCCGCGAAGAGGGTCCACCCCTTCCGCTCGGCCGTAATCCGCGGCCTGGGAGTGCTCACGCCGCCGCTGATGACCGTCGTGATCCTGCTGTGGGTCATCAATGCCACGCGGGAATATCTGCTGGTGCCGGTCAATACGGGCGTTCGCGAGGCGCTTGTCTGGTGCCTCAGCGGCGAGATCCGCGAAGACCTGACGATCACCGATGAAAAAGAACACATTGCCACGGTCGACGGCATTCCCTACAAGGAACGCGAAGGCGGCCGCTTCGTGCCCCTGCCGGTCTATGAACGGGTGCAGAAATACACCGACAGCGAGTCGATTCCCAAGTCGGCGCATGGGATCTACGAGCGCTATGTGGAAATCACCTACCTGCAACCGCATTATGCCATCCCCTGTTTTCTGGCCATTTTCATTCTCCTGGTTTATGTCCTGGGCAAGTTCATGGCGGCCGGCATCGGCGGCTATATCGGAGACCGCGTCGATCTGGTGATCCAGCGGTTGCCGTTGGTCCGCAGCGTGTACAAGGCCGTCAAGCAGGTCTGCGACTTCTTTTTCAGCGAAAAGCAGATCCAGTTCAAGCGGGTCGTGGCCGTGGAGTTCCCGCGGCCCGGCATGTGGAGCATCGCCTTCGTCACCAGCGACGGCCTGAGCGATATCCGCGCCGCGGCCAACGATGCGGTCCTGGGCGTTTTCATCCCGTCGTCGCCCATGCCCGTCTCAGGCTATTCGTTGACGGTCTTGAAACGCGAGGCCGTCGACCTGAACATCACCATCGAAGAGGCGATACAATACCTGGTAAGCTGCGGGCTCGTGATGCCGCAGAAGGACTTGCAAAGGCTGAGGGCAACGGAATGACCAGACTTCGTTTAGGTACGCGGGCGAGCCTGCTGGCCCAGTGGCAGGCCAACTGGGTGACGGCACAACTTCGCCAGCGCGGCATTGATATCGAACTGATTCACATCACGACCAGCGGCGACCAGCAGCAGGCGGCCGGCGGGCCGGTGAAGGGCACGGGCATTTTCACGAAAGAGATCCAGCGGGAACTGCTCGACGGGCGGATCGATCTGGCGGTCCACAGTTTGAAGGACCTGCCGACGGAAGTCGTGCCGGGATTGGCCCTGACGGCCGTGCCGGAGCGGGCCCCGGTGGCCGACGCGCTGGTCTCGGTCCGCTTCGAGTCCTTGGAACGCCTGCCGCCGGGCGCCGTGGTGGGCACCGGCAGCCTCCGCCGCAGGGCCCAATTGCTCAACCATCGCGACGATCTGGAAATGCGCGAAATTCGCGGCAATGTCGACACCCGCTTGCGAAAGTTGCGGGAAGGGCAGTACGAGGCCATTATCCTGGCCCAGGCGGGTCTCGACCGCCTCGGGCTGACCCAGCACATTACCCATATCCTGCCGCTGGGCCTGATGCTGCCCGCAGTGGGCCAAGGGGCGTTGGGGATCGAGGCCAGGGCCGACGACGCGGCCGCCCGCGAGGCCCTGGCCTGTTTGGATCACCCGCCGACGCATGCCGCCGTGAAGGCCGAGCGAGCGATGCTCGCCGCACTGCACGGCGGCTGCATGGCCCCCATCGCCGCCTGGGGCCGCTTCGACGGCGGGCAACTCCTTCTCACCGGCCGCGTGCTCGACCCGGCCGGCACGCGGAAGCTCGAATCCGAGTTGCCGGGCACTGCGGAGGATGCAGAAACGCTCGGCCGAAGCGTGGCGGAGGTGTTGCTGCAGCAGGGAGCGGCGGAGTTGATTGCAGAATGCCGAGGACAATGGGGAATGCGACGTGAAGCTTGACGGCAAAGTAGCATTGATCACCGGCGGCACGCGGGGCATTGGCGCGGCGACCGCCTTGGTCCTGGCGGAGCGTGGGGCGGATGTCGCCTTGGTCGGCCGCAACGACGACGGCGAAGCCCGGCAAGTCATGGCCCGGATCGAGAAGCTCGGCCGGCGCGCGGCATTGATCCTGGCCGACATGTCCCGGCCGGAGGATGCGGCCCGCGCCGTGGAAGAAACGGCCCGGAGGCTTGGTTCGCCCGATGTCTTGGTGCATTCGGCCGGCGGCCCGGTGCCGGGAAGTCTCTTGGAGATTTCGCCGGAGGCCTGGCATGCGGCCTTCGATGTCCACGTGCATGCGGTCTTTTATCTTTGCCGGGCAGCGATCCCCGCCATGCGGCAGAAGAAGGAAGGGGCCATCGTGCTGATCTCGTCGGTCGCAGGGATTCGCGGCGTGGCCTTCGCCCCGGCCTATCAGGTCGTCAAGGGCGCCCTGCCGCAGTTCGCCCGCGCGCTGGCCCGCGAGTTTGCCGACGACAACATCCGCGTGAACGCCGTAGCGCCGGGCCTGATTCGCACCCGCTTCCATGCCAGCATGACCCCGGAAGCGAAGCAGCACAACCTCGATAATCGCATCCCGCTGCATCGCGAAGGAACGCCGGAGCAGGTCGCACAACTAATTGCAGACCTCGTGGCCAATGACTACATTACCGGCGAAACGCTGGTCATCGACGGCGGCCTGACGATGCGGATCGCTTAGTGGTCCATTTCACAAATAATGTCACAGATAGGACCGTAGGGTGGGACCAGCGAGCTTGCGAGCGCCGGCCCACCAAACGCCGTGAATGGTGGGCCGGCGCTCGCAAGCTCGCTGGTCCCACCCTACGGCACCGGAAGTCCGTCATAAAGCCATCTCCACATTTCCCGTTCGTCCCAGTTTGCCGAAGATTCTCACCTTGTGGGGACACGGGGCCTTGCGATATTATGTTGCCTGACCGAAGTTCGGACAACGCGAGGGCAAAAGCGGTTGTCAGCCAGGTGAGCACCCACGGAAAGAACGCTTCATGGACGCTTGGGGAGCATTGTCGGCAGGCCCAAGAGACGATTTCCCCCGCGGGCCGGCTCCAGGCACTTCCTTGCCGCGGCGGCCTTGGGTCATTTGCCTGCTGCTGGCGGCATGCCTGATCCCGCGACTGGTGGCGGCGTGGAACTGGGACGTCCTGTGGGGCGACAGCCTGCATTATCGGCTGGCCAGCATGGCCCTGGAGAAGGGCGATTTCGATCTGGGATTTGCCGAGTTCGGCTTGAATGTCTTTCCCCTGATCCTGATTCCGCTCCGGCATCTGGGAGTCGATTGGGAGATCTCGGGAAAGTACTTCTGCGTACTTGCGGCTACGTTGACTGTGCTGCCGCTGTGGGGCTGGCTGCGGCGGATGTTCGACGACCGCCTGGCCATCGTCGCCTGTCTCATCTATGCGTTGCACGGAAAGCTGATCGCCATTTCGCCGCTGATCCTCCGCGACTCGACCTTCTGGCTCCTCTTCGCGTTGGTCTTATATTATACGTGGCGCGCGGTGGGCGAGTTGCGGATCGGGCTCTTCCTTGCGGCCGGCCTGTACTGACGCTTGCCGTCCACACGCGGACCAAGGGCTGGCTGCTGCTGATTCCGCTCGTGGGCTGGGCGGCATGCCGCTGGACGAGCGCCGCCGGCAAGCGCGTGCGTCTGGCGTCCGGCATTCTGCTCTGCATCGCCGTCATCCCAGCCGCCGTGACCGTGGTCAACTTCACCTGGCTCCGCGCGAATCCGCGCTGGGAGTTCCTCCGCACGAGCCATATCGAGATGGGCATCCAGTGGTGGAATTCGGCGACCGGAATGCACGTGCCCGCTCCGCACCCCGCCCGCATGACGCCTGCGCAGGACGGTGCTCCAGCGCCGCGCCGACGGAACGGAGGTCGGAGGTCGGAGATCAGAAGTCGGAAGTCGGACCTCTGACCTCCGACCTCCAATCTCCGTCCTCCGACCTCCGATCTCCGTCCTCGGACCTCCGACCTCCGCCGTTTCAGACGATTATCGTGCCTGCCGGCCTGCCGCCGGAACAGTCCGCACCGAGTTGGATCTTGACCTTCAAACTCCTGGAACGGATGGCCAAGGCTTACACGTGGGTCGGCTGTTTCTTGCTGCTGGCAGGGATTGCCGGCGGATGGCGTGTCTTCCTGCGGCCCGAGCACCTGACGATCTTTTGCATGAGCCTGCTCTTGTTGGCGATTTCGCGGATTCGCTACTATTCGGCCGGCCTCGATCTGCGCTACTTCATGCCGATGGTGATTGTCGGTCTGCCTTGGATGGCGTTGGGCCTGAAGTACGTTATCGCCGCTGCACGGCGGCTTCTCGAGCGGCGCGGAGAACTCTCGCCGAGGGCCTTCCGAGTTCTCGCCGGCGGCCTGATCGTCGTCATCGCGACGTGCAGCTTTCTTGACGGCCCGATGTCGGCCGCGGCCTACATGCGGAAGCACGCCGCCATCGGACGCTGGGTATTCCAGCACGCCGGTCCTTCGCCCGCCATTGCCGGCACCCTGAATCATCTCACCTTGGATACGTATTACTCCAACGGCCACGTGGTTGGCAGCTTTCCGCTTGCGTATTGTCTGCTCGTTCCCATGCGCGTGGCAATTGCCCAGCAAACAGCCGATGTCGTCGTGCTCTGGAACGAAGAGAACCTTCCCCGCGAGTATCTTCCGATGATTGAAAAACGAGTCACCTACTATGGATATCGCCGGGTCGACGCGAAGGATCTGCCGGTTGCTGAAAACGAGGTCATGGTCTTCGTGAGGAGGGAGTAGGGCCTGTCGATCAGCATTGATTGGCAAACAGCACTCACCGCCTGCACAAGCCCCATTTCCGTCAATCTCCGAAAAGGCGGTTCGCTCTTGCCCGCGCTCCGGTTTTTCTAATAGTGTCAAAATCTCTGCCTCAGGATACGTTTCCGGAAAAGTATCCTACGATTCCAGTGAGCCTTTGGTGTGCCCGACGAATCCAAATCATCGCTTCCCCCATCGGAGGGATTTGCGCAGGCCAGCCTATGAGCGTGGCGGAAATCGAATTTGATGAAGGGCAGTTGATGCCGATCAGCCTCGAGACGCTTTCGGCGTCCGATGTTCTGCCGTTCGACCTCTATCTGCCCGGCGACGGCGCGGCCGGCTGGTGCTCTATCGGCAGCGAAAGCATCCCATCGCCGCGTCCGATCTGCAACGCCTGACCGAACGGGGAGTTCGCACACTCTATATCGCGCAAGGCGAGTCGGCCAACTACCGCGATTATCTCCGCGACCGGATCCTGGCCAACGACGACATTCCGCCTGTGCAACGCTACCAGGTCCTCCGCGAGGCCACGCGGGCCGTGCTCACGGAAGCCCTCACCAAGGGCGACCAGGAATCGGCGATCAGGGTCACGGGCGAGCTCAGCGACGGCATGGTGCAGACGGTGTGCGACTCGCGCTTCGTGCTCAACGATCTGTTGCGCGTCATGTCGCACGACTACAGCCTCTTTACCCACGCCGTGAACGTCGCCACGAACTGCCTGCTGCTGGCCAAGCAGTTGGGGATCAGCGAGAGACGGGAACTGCTGGAAATCGGCCAGGGAGCGCTCTTGCATGACATCGGCATGCAGTGGGTGCCGCGGCAGATCATCGAAAAACCGGGGAAGCTGACGCCGCGGGAACGGCGGGTCGTGCAGGAGCACCCGGCACGGGGATTCAAGGAGCT
Source organism: uncultured Planctomycetia bacterium (assembly GCA_963824275.1). Classification (GTDB taxonomy): domain Bacteria; phylum Planctomycetota; class Planctomycetia; order Pirellulales; family Thermoguttaceae; genus JANXQG01. The sequence goes on from CAWGOT010000002.1 coordinate 198,108, forward strand.
GTGCCGCCGCGAGGACCTGGCCTGGGGCCAGTTGATGATGGTCTACAGCCACCATGAGCGGTGCGACGGCCGCGGGTATCCGGTCGGCATGGTGCAGACGGAGATTCACGAATACGCCCGGCTTTGCGCCATCGCCGACGTCTACGAAGCGCTGTGCCGCAATCGACCCTATCGGCGGGCATCGCGGCGGCGCGATGTCTTGGAGTATCTCGACCGCCAGGCCGGGCGGGGCTTTGACGAGGAGATGTTGCGATGCTGGATGTCGGTAGTCGCCCTGGAGAAATAGCCGAGTGGATCTACGCGCTGCCCTGCCACGTGCAGGTTCCGCAGAAGCTCCGCGGCGATTTTGAAAAGACCGGCGCGGCGGTCGTGCCCCCCGACAACGTCCGCCGGCACCTCCGCATGTATTGCCGCGGCGAAAAGCACCGCGCGGCGCTGGAGATCCGGCAGACCCTGCCCGCGCTGGCGCGGGAGACCGCCTGGCAGAACGTCTACACCGGCGACTTCTCCAAGCAAGGCTGCAGTTTCCTGCATAGCGCGATCCTCTATCCGGGCGAACGACTGAGGCTGATCCTGCTGACGGGCGTGCAGCGCACGATCGAGGTGGCCTGGTGCCGGCGGCTCGATCGGAATTGCTATGCGATCGGCGGGCAATTCGTCGAGTCCGAACCGGCCCCGGCAAAGAAGGAGTAAGACCATGCCCGCCACACCCTCGGAACTCAATACCGGTTTGGAAGGCCTGCTCGAACAACTGGCCTCGCTGGCCGGAGATTCGTGCCCGGCCGCCGCCGAACCCGATTCCGTCTCCGCGCCCGCCAGCGAACTGCCGAGGCACGCGCCGGCGCGGGACGATGAGCTGCCCTTGCCTTCCGCCGACGCCGCCACAACCCCGGTCGAGGAGATGTTTCTTCCCGCCGCTCCCCGCAGCCTGGCCGATCTGCACGTCGCCGAAAGCGAGGTCGAGAACATCATCCTCCGCCTGCTGATGCAGGTCGGCAAATTGACAGGGCTGGAAATATCCCAGCGCATCGGCGTGCCCTTTCCTGTGACGGAAAAAGTGCTCCACGTGTTGAAGATCGAGCGGCTCCTGATCTTCAAGAGCGCAGCGACCTTGAGCGATTTCATGTACGAGATCACCGATGAGGGGTTGCATCGGCGCGGCAGTCGGCCGTCGATTGCAGCTACAGCGATACCGTGCCCGTTTCCCTGGACGACTACTGCGCAAGTGTTGCCGCGCAGTCGCTGAGCCGCGTGAAGCCGCGGATGGAGAGCCTGCGCCGCGCCTTTGCCGACCTGACCATCAGCAGCGAAATGTCGAGCCGCCTGGGCCGCGCCATCGCCGCCGGCCGAGGGCTCTTCCTGCACGGACCGCCCGGCAACGGCAAGACCAGCATCGCCGAACGGATCACGGCCGCCTACGGCACCAGCATCTGGATTCCCCGCGCGATCAGCGTGTGGGGGAGCTCATCCGGCTCTTCGATCCGAGCTGCCACGAGGAATTGCCCTGGGCCAAGGGCGAGCGAATCGTGGACGACGAGAAGATCGACGATCGCTGGGTGCGGATCCGGCGGCCCACGATCGTGGTCGGCGGCGAGCTGTCCCTGGAGTCCCTGGAGATCACGGCGCACAAGGAGATGGGCATCGGCGAGGCGCCGATCCAGATGAAGAGCAACTGCGGGACGTTGGTCATCGACGATTTTGGCCGCCAGCGCGTGCCGCCGCAAAAACTGCTGAACCGCTGGATCGTGCCCTTGGAATCGCAGCGCGACTACCTGGGGTTGACCAGCGGGCGGAAGATCTGCGTGCCGTTCGACCAATTCATCGTCTTTTCCACGAACCTGGAGCCGCGGGAGCTGGTGGACGAGGCGTTCCTGCGGCGGATCCCTTACAAGATCGAGGTCGAGAATCCGACCGTCGAGCAGTTCCGCAAGCTGTTCGAGCTGACCTGTCAGAAGCAAGGCATTGCCTACGACGGGGCCGCCCTGGATCACTTGATTGCACGGCATTACGGCCCGGCCCTGCGGCCGATGCGATTCTGCCATGCCCGCGACATCTTGCACCAGGTCGGGATCTTCTGCCGCTTCCGGGGACTGCCGCCGGCGATGAGCGTACCCGCCATGGACGCGGCCGCCACGGATTACTTCTCCGTGATGGGGGGCTAGAACCGCAAATCCAACCCCAGATTCAGCCCTTGCGCCCAATAGTCGCTGGTATGCAGGTTGAATTCGGGCCGTGCGGCATTGGTGATGGCTGGGGGCGGAAATTGCCGCGGGTCGATGTTCGTGTCAATCTGATCGCCGGGCCGGGCCACGCTGTTCCAATAGACCACCTCGTAACCGATGGTCCCCCGCAATTGCGGCGAGAAATCGAATCCCAGCGTGACGCCCAAGTCCGGCACGACCGAAAACTGATTGCTGACGTACGAGTCGATATTGCTCGGCAAGGCCAGGAACCCGCCTTCGGCCAAGGTCGCCGCTTGTCCGGGGATCGCCGTGTTCGTCGACCCCAGGATCGTGACGCGCGAGTGCGTCTGGCCGACCCCGATCTTCAGCAGCGTGTCGATGCTCCAGCGTTGCACATGGTACGACGTGGACATGCCGACTACGCCGCCGTGGAACACGTTCTGCGTGTCCAACAGGTCCGATTGCTGGACCACGCTCCCGGCCGGAAAGGCCGCCGCCGTGCCGGAAAAAGTCAAGCTGTCATCGAGGGCAAGGTGGTCGTCCAGTTGCTGATAGCGATATCCGGCCACCACGTCGACGACCAGCCCCTCCTGACGGCTCAGGTTCTTGCGAAAGAGCACCTCGGCCACTTGCAGCTCGGTTGCGGCGGCGGAGGCAAATGTGCCGCTCTGCTGGCCCGGATAATTGACAAGTTGGGAATCCTGCTGCCCCGCTTCACTATTGAAGAAGGGCCGGGCGAGAATCGGCGTGGTGATTCCGCTGGCGTTGAAATATTCCGTCTGCCGGTTGATTTGCAAATAGGACGCCTCGACTCCCAGGGTCTGGCGGTTGCAGAGCCATCCGCCGAAGGTAATCCGCTCGCCAGGGCGAAAACCGCCGCTCAGATCATCTCCGCCGAAAAGCACACTCGTGCTCGGCACACCCAGAACACCGGCCTGCGACGGATCGGTCCCGGATGGACTCGTTGTCAGCAAGGGCGGTGTCGCAAAGCCCTTCGACCACCAGGCAAGGAACTCGCTATGCACCCAAAACCGGTCGTGGATCGATTCATACGCGAGATTCGAAAGAAAGCCAGGGCGAAAACCCAGGACGTTGCCCTCTTGCTCGTAGTCCTCGCCCGCCCAGGGCGTGGACGACAGATTTGGTATGTCGAGACCCGGGTCATTCGCCAGATCGACCTGGCCCATTCCTGGCGGCTGTTGCCAGGGTGCGAGTTGGGCAGCGGCCGGCGATACCCAGAATCCCAGGCCAAGTATGCCGAGCATCGCCACAGCGTGGAAAATCGATCGGTTGGCATCAGGGATCATGGGCTAGTCCGATTATTGCTTGGTCTTGAGGAAAAAACCGCTGCCGCAGAATGACTCATCCTCTAATAGTCGGTAATAATCGGAATAATCGTTAGATTTTACCTATTCTAACATCATGATGTCGCGTCAACGGGTCTGACCGGCGCCCGAACTTGCCCGAAAATGGTCTTGCCTTCCCCGCCCGATCTTCTTGCCCAGAATTTTCCTTGCATACCGGCGGGAGTCTCGACGATTTTTGGCCAGAATAGCCAGTTTCGCTCGTTTTTCCGCCAGATTCACCCCTCTAATGATGATGGCAATATCTATCATACGGATAGTGCATACGCGTCAAAACCGCTGAAATCCGATCTCTTTACAGTCCTTGGAGTCATTACCTTTCATGCCTCTTGTGGTGGTAAACTGGCCGGAAAACTGGCCACATTCGGCCACGAAAGTGGCCAAATCCGGCCAAATCCGGCCACATCTGGCCAGAAACGGCCACGAAACCCATGTGACCCCCCATCAATAACTATTTGCCCATTCGATGGGTCAACAAAAACCTCACGCGATTTCTGTCTCTTTGGCAGTTCGACCGAGGGCGCGGAACACGGATTACCACTAATCATCACTAACTTCTGTTATTAGTGATAATTAGCGGCAATGAGTGTTCCCCACTTCTCCCGCCCCCGGTTTGCTACACCGAGGGCGGGTTTCTTTTCATCAAATTGTCAAAGAACAACGCGTTTCCACATATATATACGGATGAGGGCCTTGAAATGGGAAAATAATTTCGCCGCACGGGCGGCAATCTTGTCCTAACACGTTTATTCATAACGGTTTACAGAATTTTGAATTTCGTCGGATTATGTGCGCAGCAATTGATGGAACGTTCATTCCTTTGGGGAGATGAAATGCACACAAGAGTAATGGTTTCAAAGGGAGCTTGCGAAGAATTTCAGAGCTTTCGGTAGGCACGCTGCTGACGAAGGCGGTGCGGAACAGGAAACGGCGGCCAGGAAAGTCGCCCGTTGCTTGACGCCGCCATTCACTGCAATGGACAAGCGGAGTTTTTTTGCGACCGGGCCTTTGCTTATCAGAAAAAGGGCAACCTCGAAAAGGCGATCGCCGACTACACAATAGCCATTCAGATTAGGCCTGGCGATGCGCTGACGTATTGCCAACGCGGGTTAGTTTCCCAGGAAGGAGGAATGGGGTCAGGCCGCCGTTTGGCACTAGGCGTTGACTTCGTGCGGTGGTGGCCGAGCGGTTCGGTTGCACGCCTGAGGAGTGGTCGTCGGGCAGGCGCAGCGACGCGCTCGGCCGCGCTGCGGCAGCCTATCTGTGGCGCTGCCGATTTGGGTACTCCATGGTGGAGACTGCAAAGGCCCTCGGCTACAGTGGCCACAGCGGCGTGGGGACCGCCGCGGTGCGCGTGGAAGCGGCTGGAAAGAGCATACATGAGACACTCGGGACCTTGCAGAAGCGACTGGCTAGCGTCTAACGGCGGCCTGACCACACTCTTCCCCTGACCCCACTCTTCCCCCTCTTCCCCCCATCTTCGCCTTCGGGCGACAAGCGAGAGGCGACCGCCTGCTTGACCCGACTGCTCGAACAACGGGTGCAGAAATTGCTCGACGAAACCGCTTAGAGCTTGATTTGCCATAATTCAAACTCACTCCTTGGGAACACGATACGGCCCGAACGGATTGCCGCTACGATTATAGGCTCCATTCGCGAAAAAATGTATCGCCTATCAAAGACGCAAATGGTGTGCTATAACGATCCGGTTGAAGAATCTCCGTTTGGTCGGCAGCGGGGCTGCCGTTGTTCCGCAAAGAGGTCGATTTCGAGGCGTTCGAGCGGATCATGATCGCGGCCCACGCGCTCCATCCTCTCCGCATCCTGGCTTGGTGTGCGATGCGAACGCATTGGCATTTTGTCGTCTGGCCCCAGGAGGAAGGGGAGGTCACAGCCTACGTCATAGACTACCATCTTGAACGGAATCGAGTCGCGCACGAATCGCACCGTAAGTCATGGCTGGCAAAGCACAAAGAGCTAACGGAGAAACTGTTTCGGGGTGTCTACAAGCTGGAGGGTAACGTTCTCACGCGATGTTTCGCGTCGCCAGATGAACCGCGCCCCACTGGTTTTCGATCGGCGTCAACCCCGAATACTGGCGGAGCTACGGCGGTTTTTGAGCGGGTCAAGCCGTCCAACGCGGAAGGCCGCTGATTATCCGGCCCATTGTTTGCACTTTAACGGCATGGGCAGAGGGCATTATTCCTTTGTCTCTCAGCCAGAATGGGGCGGAGCGGGGCATGAAAAAGACATCACTGATTTCGGATAAGACGAAAACCAGTGATGTCCCGTCCCTGAAAGAGCCCGTGTTGTCAAGGGCGGTCTCTGCGGCTTTTTTCGCTTGGGGTTGCTTTGTTTTTGGTTATATTTGCGGACGATCTGCGCGGTCCGTTAAAACGGATTGTTTTGACCTTTGGACGCACGTTGGGGCTTAAGTGTTTGCTCTGCTGTCGTTCGCTGTGAACTTGCTTCGACCTGTTCGTTGCTACGATCTTCTCCGCGAGGTCTGTTCGGTCGTTCTTTTCAAAATGCGACCGTGCCTCTACCCGTACCTTCGTGGACGCCCGCGGACCGTCAAGGTACGTCCGCGCTCGGGCGCAATTCGCCCGACACTGATAAAATCTATTCGATCGTCCTGCGGGACTCCACGCCGCTCCATAATCGTTTTCACGCCTGGCCAAAATGGCCAGGTCAACGGGACATCATCGAGCTGGCACGGGAGCCGCAGGGATTCGCTCGCCCTTAAGCGGCGAATCAACACCGTCACATAGGTCGAAAGGTTTTCTCCAGTCTGTGGTCTGGGATGCTATACTTGAGTAGCCTGAGGCGGAGGATAGGGCAACGGTGGGAACCGACCCGAGCGCCGCGCCAGGGCTCGAAGAGGAATGAGGGTGGGCCGCAACGGTTCACCCTTGTTCTTTTTCGCCTGCCTGCCATTCCTCTTTGAGCTTCTGCGTTAAATCCTTCGGGGGCTCGGGGGACGCCCCCCGAAAAACACTGCCTTCAGTCCGCTTCGTCGTCATGCCGCCGTTCCTTCCAAGGTCACGAATTCCTGGTGCTTCTTGATCGGCGAGTCGTAACGGTACTTCTGCTTCTTCTTGAGCATGTGCCAGAGGATCGTCGCCAGGCGGCGCATCACCGCCACCCGGGCGATCTTCGACCCGCGGCGCTTCTTGATCCCCTTGAACCACGTCCGCATCTTGCCGTCGAACCGCAGGACCTTGATCACCGCCTGGTTCAGCAGGTAGCGCACCATCTTGCTGCCGCGCTTGGTGATCGAGCCCAGACGCTGCGTGGCCTCGCCCGAGTTGCGGCAGCCGGGGGTCAAGCCAAAAAAGTTCGCCAGGCTGTCGGCTGCTTGAACCGCTCGATGTCGCCGATCCGCGAGGCGATGGCCAAGGCACTGTAATGCCCCATGCCCGGCACCGATTCCAGCAGCTTCGCCTGCTCGTCGGCCGCCGCCCGCTCGGCGAGCTTCGCTTCCACCGCCTCCAATTGCTCGTCGAGCAGTTCCCATTGCGGCAAGAGCAGATTCATCTCCAGGCGGTCCACCGCAGGCAGCTCCATCTCGGCCAGCCAGCGACGGACCTTCTTGCGTCTGGAACATCTTGGTCGGACAGGCCTGCTCCAGGTTGTGTTTGCGCAGGATCTTGTGGATGCCGTTGAGCACCGCCGTGCGCTTCTTCGTCAGTCGCGCGCGCAGCGCGGTAAACTGCCGGTCGTCGGCCTCCTGGGCCGTGGGCGGTTGCACGCGCCGCAGGCCCAGTGGATGCTTGCCGTCGAGAAACTGCTGCCGATGCACCCACAGCAAGTGCGCCAGCTTGCCGGCGTCGCGGCGGTCGGTCTTCTGCTTTGACCGCTCCGTGGGCTGAATCACGACGATCTCGCGGCAGCCGTACTCCTGCAGCATCTCCAGCAGCCAGGGGTTCATGCCGCAGACCTCCAGGATAGCGAGAAATCCGCCTTCCGGCTTGGCCTTCTCGGCAAGATCGGCAAAGAAGGCACGAACCTTCTCCCACTGCGTGCTCACCTGCCGCTGGAGGGTCACCGTTCCGTCTTCGCTGCGTAAATTCACGGTCAACTGTCGCTTGTGTTGGTCGATACCAAGGTATAACATTGCTGGGGTCTCCTGGAAAAAAAGTACGTAAACTTGGGTTTCACACCGCTCCCAAGCGTACTTTTCTTGGAGACCCCGGCTCTTTCATGGTATCTTTTTCATGCCCTATCACATCAATGACGCCCGCGTGGCCCTGGACGCCCGTAGTGACGGCATCTTCCCGCTGGTGACCAATGTCGCCGACTTCAACGAACTGGAACTGTTGCAGGCTTACAAGCGGCAACCGGTGATCGAGAAACGCTTCTCGCAATTGAAGACGGACTTCGAGGTCGCACCCGTGTACCTCAAGGCGGTGCATCGCATTCAGGCGCTGTTGTGCGTGTACTTCTTCGTCCTCTTGCTGGAGGCCCTCTTGGAACGACAACTCCGCCAGGCGATGCGGAGCGAGAAGATTGAGGAATTGCCGATGTATCCCGAGGGCGCGCTTGCAGCTGGCCGACCACGCGACGGTTGATCGACCTCTTCGAGTCCGTGCAGCGGCATGCGCTGGAACATCGCCACCAACCCGTCGAGCTTCTCGTTACCGAATTGAATCGCCTTCAACGCAAAATCCTCAAGCTCATTGGGATATCATCCACCAACTACGGCCGCTGACTTGCCGCCCCCCGGAAATTCAGAGATAATGAAACCCAGATCTGCGGAACGTAGGCTATCACGAAAGAATGGTGCAACATGTCTGAACGACTAACGGCGGCCTGACCCCAGTCTTCCCTGACCCCATTCTTCCCCCCATTCTTCCCCCCGTCAAGGAAACCATCGGCGGTGGAGACGATTCCCTTCTCGCACCTTGGCAAGATAAGAGAGCTGAGAACTGATCGTATGTATGCAAATCGGATTTGTCTCTTCGATACTACGCACCTCGGATTCGGTGGCGTTTCGTACAAGATGAGCCAGCACCTCTTCGTGGAGAACGACCTGATACGCATATGACAAGGCGTGGAGGACATCCTTTTTGGACAGAGATTCCCCGGTGCGTTTCAAAACCGTGATGATAGACAATGCCAGGTCGTAAACTGCGGGTACCGTGCTAGTGGTTGCACAAGTCTCAAGATCGGAAACGAGCCCGCAGACCGTCTCTCGCTCTAATTCTCTTACCTCGTTTACTTGCCAAATCATGCCCCAAACGGACGCGATCAATTTCCGCGCTTCGGCAAGGCCGGATCGTGCGTTCGCCGAATCGAGCCTTGCAAGTGAGTCATCGATACACGCGATAGCAAGATTAAGACGCTGGCTCTGTGTCAAATGTTCCAAATCGTTTTTGTGCTCGCGCCATTGGATGTCCCAAAATAACATGACAAATAATCTCCTTACAAATTCCACGGACCAACTAGCCTTACTCCCGGGGTTGTGGCAATGCGCCCCCAACAATCTTGTCGGCTCGGTCCACACGGGATTCTTGATGGAGCGATCGGTGAGGGATTCGCGGGATCGAGCCGACCTTGTGCCCAGTTCAGCATGATCTGTTCCGCGTCAGTCTGCCCAGGACCCGTGAATTCCTTTCCGAAGACGCGCTCATAGCCAAGCGATTCCGCCATCGCGCGCACTTCGGGCGTTGTCCGGTTGTTACTAACCGTGTAGACTCGCTGTTCGCCAAAGACGCCGGTGGCCACGGTTGTTCCCTCTCGCTCAAACGGGGCTTCAAATTCTCGCCAGATTCGTAGCGAGTCGGCGCGAAGTGAGAGCTGGCGATCTGCTATCTCCTGCGGAGACCTGGACGCGACGCGTGCCTGACGTTCGGCTATCGTGTCGTACGCATTATGAACCAGCACCCCGCCTTCGCCGACGTAGAACTGGTGCTCCTGCTCGACCTCCAGATTATACACCCGGTGCTCGCCCGACTGCAAGCCGACCGACTTGACCGTGGCTGCTTGCCCGGATTTCGTGCGGAGACACTCGCCGACCCGAAGGTCTTGCGCCGCCACCCAGTCCTTCCGGGTTTCGCTATAGAAGCGGTGCGGCGGCGTGGGCTTCAGAATCTCGCCGTTGGACAGGCGAAGTTCGAGCAGGGCGCATCGAGCGGTCGTGAACGGGGCAAAGAAAGGGCAAAGAAAGGGGTCAGATCTGTTTTCGTTGGGACCGGAAAGCGAACGGACATGAAAGTGTCGGCGGGCTGGTATCAGGCTTGCAGTACCAATTTTGGGGTCGCGATTTGAGAGGCAAAACATTTGGATCTTCATAACGAGCAGCAGCGAATCCCGCGACCGCAACCCTTAACGCCGGACCCGATGCATCCCAGGCGGTGCGTGATCCTGGTGCCGTTTGCCACGCACGTTTCGCCGGCGTGCGAGCGGGGCCTGATCGAACTCCAGCGCCGCGGCTACGAGGTGTGGCGGGTGGGCGGCTATGCGCAGATCGACTACGGCCGAAGCCAGATCGTCACCGACGCCCTGAAGGCCGGCTTCGAAGAGACCTTCTGGATCGATTCCGACATCGAGTTCCATGCGGACTCCGTGGAGCGGCTGCGGTCCTACGGCCTGCCGATCACGAGCGGCGTTTATGCCCGCAAAGGGGCCCGCGCCCTGGGCAGCCAGGCGCTGCCCGGCACGGCCCGGCTGGATGTCGGCAAAGGCGGAGGGCTGCGCGAGATCCTGTATGCCGCGGCGGGCTTCCTGCACGTCCGCCGCGAGGTCTATCGGACCATCCAGGAGCGGCTGGCCCTGCCGGTCTGCAACGAACGCTTCGGCCGTCCGCTGGTGCCCTTCTTCCTGCCGATGCTCCGCGCGATCGACAACGGCCATTGGTATTTGGGCGAGGACTACGCCTTCTGCGAGCGGGCGAGGCAGTGCGGCTTCAAGATCATGGCCGACACGTCGATCCGTTTGTGGCATATCGGCGAGTACGCCTACGGCTGGGAAGACGCCGGCCAGGAACGCGCTCGACACGATTCGTTCGTCTTGCTGATCGCGGAGGAGAAGGGAGCGCGGAGGGAGGGAGGATGAAGGATGAGGGATGAAGGATGAAGGAGGAGGGATCAAGGAGGAGGGATGAGGGAAGGCAACCCCGGCGGTGCGCGGAGAAATGCCTCCGGCTTGCCCGGAGGATCGTTACGTTCCTTGCTACAAAGAGCGGGAAAGAAGTCCGAAAATGCCCCCGGCTTGTCCGGGGGCATTGAGGTCTGCGCGCGGTCCGGTTGCAACGAGCGTAACGATCCCCTGGACAAGCCAGGGGCATTTGGTGCGTATTGAGAGAAGGGACATCTACCTTGTGCATCAGTTTCGGAGGCGGATAAGGGGACATCACCGGGGGTCGGAATAGGGCAACTGTTATGCGCACCTGCCCGGGGAAGAAGAACCGTGTGGGCCTGTCCCCTAAGTGCCACAGAACTCATTATACGAGGGGTCGTGCATTATTTAAGTTAAGACTCCCGACCCCTCGCCTTTGTATTTCCGCGCTACGCCGGCCGTAAGGAGCCTAACGATCCGCCGGGCAAGCCGGCGGGATTTCCAGCGGCACACGGCCCTTGGATCTCATATCAGACGGCCAATTTCCGGGACACTTCCTGAACCAGAACGGAGCCATCGATTTGCCGAAATTCGACTCGTTTTGCGCGGGCCAGCGCTATCCTGCGCGAACCGCCCGCCGAAATTGACTAAAGCTGAAATAAATGCACCCGGTCTCAACCCACGCAATCGAGGCAACCATGTCGTCGCGTAGCGACGAATGGAGAATCCGGCGCCGCAGCACGACAAAGTCCCTCGCCCGACTCCCGAATTCCTGGTATCATAGGGATTTTCCCCAAGGCGGCGGCGAAGGCGATGAAACTGAAGACACTTCTGATCACTTTGGCGAAAATCGCCCTGTCGGTGGGGATTATTGGATTTATCTTCTACAAGTTGGTAGATACGCCACCAAAATGGCGGGCGTTTATTGAAATTCTCCAGCAATTCAAGGGTTGGGATTGGGGATTGCTCGTCGGCGGTCTTTTTCTCATGCTCGCGGCCGTGATGATCACGATCCTGCGGTGGTGGTATCTGGTGCGGGCCCTGGGGATTGACTTCTCGCTGCCGGCGGCCGTGCGAATCGGCTTTCTCGGCTACTTCTTCAACTTCGCCCCCACCGGTATTGCGGGGGGTGACTTGCTCAAGGCCTGGATCCTGGCGGGAGAAACCGGGTAGTCGCGCCAAGGGCCTGGCATCGGTCGTCGTCGATCGGATCGTGGGCCTGTACGTTCTTTTCCTCGTGGCCACAGCGGGTGTCTTTCTTACGGGTTTCTGGGGCATCGCCGATGCATGGGTCCATTTTTTCTGCTGTATCGTGCTCGTTCTGACCTTCGTTTCCACGGTGGGGATCGCTCTGGTCCTGATTCCCGGATTCCTGGAAGGGCCGCTGATGCGCCGGCTGACGCGGATACCGAAGATCGGCGGCGCGATGGAAAGCCTGCTCGATGCGGTCCGAATCTATCGCAGCAAGCGGCTGGTGCTCTTCTTGACCTCGCTCATGACGATTCCCGTTCACGGCTTGCTGACGGTTTCGTTGTTCTGGCTGGCCCTGGGGCTGAGGCTTGACCAAGTGCCTTTGTCGGACTATTTCGCCATCTATCCGATCAGCGGCATCGCCCAAACGATACCCCTTCCCGCCGGGCCGGCCGAGTCGGGAATCGTCTTCTTTTACGAGACGGCCTGGTTGCGCTTGCCCGAAAACCAGGCACAAATCAACCGGGAAAGGGGCGCGGAAAAGCTGAAGAAAGCGGAAGAACTGGCTGAAGCCGGCGGAGACCGGGGATTGATTCTCGCCCTGGTCTACCGCGTGAGTACGATCTTGATTGTACCGATCGGCGCCGCATACTATTTCCTTGGCGGGCGGAGCGAAGTGACCGAGGTCCTGCACGAGGCGGAAGAGGGCGGCAGCAAAGGGGCGCATTGATTGATGGCATTGCTAGCACAACGCAAGAAAAACAAGAAATTGATCTATCATCGGAATTCTCATTGACCCGTTTAGCGGCCGGAGCTATAATCTGGCCGCCGTGGAGAATTCCGCCCCAGTGAATTAGGATTGGCGGACGATTCGCGGCGCGGCAAAAGGAATTGCCGCACTGTGTTTTGCTGATAACAACACGGTATGGGGAGTTCGCTCCCTGCTAGCGAAATGGATGTCGCGATGCATGTCCTACGGGAGACGAAGGTGGCCTTCGACTCGTCCTTTGATGCCAAGGAACAAGTTCGACAGGCGATCGATATCGTCGATCTGCTGGGCAAGTACAATCTGCAACTCCGCCGGCAAGGCCGCGGCTACGTAACCCATTGTCCTTGGCACGACGACACGCGGCCCAGCCTGCAGGTCAATCCCGAGCGGCAGTCGTGGAAGTGCTGGCCCTGCGATATCGGCGGCGACATCTTCAGCTTCGTGATGAAGATGGAGGGGGTCGATTTTCCCGAGGCCCTGGCCATGCTGGCCGATCGAGCCGGCATCACGCTGCAAAGGCCCTCCGGGTCGCGTGCGGGTGGCGAGCAAGGCCCTTCGGCTGCAGGCGGCGGCATCGACAAGCGAACGCTGTACAAAGCGGCGGCCTGGGTCGAGCGCCAGTATCACGACTGTCTGCTACACGCGCCCGAGGCCGAGCCGGCCCGAAAGTACTTTCACGAGCGCGGCATCTCGCCCGAGAGCATCGAACGCTTCCAACTCGGCTTCGCACCGCTCGATCGCGATTGGATCCTCAAGCAGGCCGGCGGCAGCCCCAGTCGGGCCAAGGTCCTGGAGACGATCGGCGTGCTTCGTCGCTCTTCGGCGGGCGGCAGCCTCTACGACCTCTTCCGCGGCCGCGGCCTGTTCGCCATCCGCGATGCCCAAGGCCGCTCGGTGGGCATGGGGGGGCGATTGCTCCCCGGCGTCGAGACCTTTCTGCCGGGCAAGTATGTCAACTCCCCGGAAACCCCGCTCTTCCGCAAGAGCCATCTGCTGTACGGCCTCGACCTGGCCAAGGAGTCGATCCATAAGAGCAAGAGCGGCAGCAAGACGGCGCTGGTGATGGAGGGCTATACCGACGTCATCGTCGCCCACCAGTTCGGCTTCACCAACGCCGTGGCCGTGCTGGGCGTGGCCTTGGGCGAGACCCACGTCAAGATCCTCAAGCGGTTCGTCGACCGCATCGTGCTCGTGCTCGACGGCGACGAAGCCGGGCAGAAGCGGGCCAACGAGGTCCTGGAGCTGTTCGTCGCCCAGCAGGTCGATTTGCAGATCCTCACGCTCCCCGACGATCTCGACCCGTGCGATTTCCTCCAGCAGCGCGGGGCCGAGGCCTTCGCCGAGCTGCTGGCAACCGGCACGGTCGACGCCCTGGACCATGCCTTCCGTTCGGCCACGCGAGGGCTCGACCTGGATCGCGACATTCACGGCGCCAGCCAGGCCCTGGAACGGCTGATCGCGATTCTCGCCAAGGCCCCGCGATTGCGGCCCGATACGACGAGCGAAGACCGCCTGCGGGAAGAGAAATTCCTGCAGCGGTTCGCCGCCTTGTTCCGCGTGAGCGAAACGGAGGTCCGCCGCCGCCTGACGACGCTCCGCCGCAGGGTGCAGGAGAGAGGTCCTGCGACGATTGCGGCGGCCCCCGGCGGCAAAATCGAGCCTGCCTGGCGGCCGGGCGACACGATCGACGCCTGCGAACGCGAGTTGGCCGAACTGCTCGTCGTTTACCCCGATACATGGTCCGCGGCCCGCGCGGCGATTGCTCCCGAGGAGCTCGCCGCGCCGCGCTGCGGCGGATATTCGAAACCGGATGCCGGCTCTTGGACGCCGGCGTGCTGCCCGATTTTGACCGGCTAATCCTTGAATTCGACGACCCCTCGCTGAAAAGCCTGCTGGTCGATCTCGACGAACAGGGCCGAGCCAAAGGCAGCCGCATGGCCGAACCGGCCGAATTGTTGCAGGAACTGCTCAAGGCTTTTCAACGAAAGGAGGTAGTGCGGCAGCGACCCGGCCAACTGGTCGCGCTCCGCGAACAAAACCTGGCCGATGACCAGGCGATTGACCTGCTGAAGAAAATCGTGCAGCAGGAAAAAGGCCGGCAGGGTATTTCTGATCCCATGGACGGGTGATGATGCTCTGGCACGGGCGATCCTTTGCTCGGGGAAGAACTGAGAGCTTAGAGCTTAGAGCGTAGAGCTTAGAGCGTAGAAGTTTGCTAAGCACTAAGCACTAAGAACTAAGTACTAAGTACTAAGTACTCCCCCACCCGCACCCGCGCGGTCGAGCATTGCCTGATCGCATCATGCGTGTAACACCCAGACGCCGCTACGGCGTGAAAGGAGTAGCAAGGTGGACCACTTCGACAAGGACCTGCAGGAACTGGTTGCTAAGGGCAAAACCCAAGGTTATTTGACCTACGACGAGGTCAATGAATATCTGCCCGACGAGGAAGTCAATCCCGACAAGCTCGACAATCTTCTCATCGCCCTGGAAGAAGAAGGGATCGACCTGGTCAACGAGGCCCCGGCGCCGGAATTCTTCGACATTGCCCAGCAGGCCGATCCCCGCGATTCGTTTGATGAGCATCTGCACGAGGGCGAGATCCCCGGCAGCGCGGCCGAGGCCCTGCCTCCTCCGGCCGACGTGAGCAAGTGGAGCAGCGATCCGATCCGCATGTATCTCTCGCAAATGGCGGAGATTCCGCTCTTGAAGCGCGAGGAAGAGATCTCGCTGGCCAAGAAGATCGAAGTCACCCGCAAGCGTTTCCGCCGCACCGTGATCGGCTGCAACCTGGCGATGCGCAACACGCTGGCCACGCTCGTCAAGGTCCATAGCGGGTTCCTGCCCTTCGACCGCACGATCAAGGTCTCCTTGACCGAGCGGCTCACGAAGGAGCAGATTTCGGCCCGCATGCCGCACAACCTCAAGACGCTCACGCATCTCAGCGACGCCAACCGCCGCGACTTCTCGAAGTTGCTCAACCGCCGCACGTCGGATGTCGAGCGACTGGAGGCCCGCAAGCGTTTCATTCGCCGCCGCCGCAAGATGCTGACCCTGATCGAAGAGCTCAGCCTGCGGACCCGCCGCGTCCAGGCCATGATGCGGCAGATGGAGGACTCGCTGGCCCGCATGGACCAGATCCGCGTGCTGCTCCGCGCCCTGCCCGAGACTCCCGAGAATCGCGACCGCCGGGTGAACCTTCGCCGCGAGCTCCGCGACCTCATGATCGACACCCAGGAGACGCCCAAGAGTCTGCGGAAACGCGGCGACTTGATGCGCCGCCAGTACCTGGACTACGAGTCGGTCAAGCGCGAACTGTCCGGCGGCAACCTCCGCCTCGTGGTCTCGATCGCCAAGAAATACCGCAATCGCGGCCTGAGCTTCCTCGACCTGATCCAGGAAGGCAACACGGGCCTGATGAGGGCGGTCGACAAGTACGAATATCGCCGCGGCTACAAGTTTTCCACCTACGCCACCTGGTGGATCCGGCAGGCCATCACCCGCGCGATCGCCGACCAGGCCCGCACGATCCGCATCCCGGTCCACATGATCGACGTGCTCAGCAAGCTGCGGAATGTCTCGAAGCGACTCCTCCAAGAGCTAGGTCGCGAACCCTCTACAGAGGAGTTGGCAATGGCCGCCGACCTGGGAATCGACGAGGTTCGCCGTGTTTTGAGCATGGGCCGGCACCCCGTAAGCCTTGACCGACCGGTCGGCGAGAGCGAAGATAGTTGTTTCGGCGAGTTTATCGAAGACGGTGGCTTGCCGCGCCCCGACAAGGCGGCTGGAAATGAACTGCTGCGTGAAAAGATCGAAGCCCTGCTCAAGACCCTCACCTACCGCGAGCGCGAGATCATTCGCCTCCGCTATGGCCTGGGCGATGGGTACACGTATACCCTGGAAGAGGTGGGGCGGATCTTCAAGGTCACCCGTGAGCGGGTCCGCCAGATTGAAGCCAAGGCGGTCAAGAAGCTGCAGCACCCGGTCCGCAGCCAGCAATTGGCCGGTTTCCTGGAAAGGGCCGCATGACTCCTTCTCCCCTCTCCCGCCTGCCGTACCCGGCAGGCCGGGAGAGGGGCAGGGGGTGAGGGCTGACGGTTCAGTCCAATCTCGTTCCACACATTCCGCGAGCCGTGGTGGATTTCACCACGGCTCGCTTTGTTTCTCTACCATTCCCCATTGAGCAATAGTCCCATGGCAACACCCACAGTCAGCCTCGATATCCTGCGAACCCTGCACCGCATTCACAAGCAACTGACCGATCTCAAGGATCGCCGCGACCGCGGCCCTCGGCAGATTCGTGCCGGCGAGGCGGGAATCAAGCAGCGTGAGGAAGATGTACACAAGCTGCGTGAGGAGTTGAAGGCGATGCGGCAGAACATTGATCGGCAACAGCTCCAGATGAAGAGCAACGAGCAGAAGATCAAGGAGCTTGATACCAAGCTCAACACGGCAGCCACCAATCGCGAGTATCAGATTCTCAAGGACCAGATCGCCGCCGACAAGATGGCCAACAGCGTATTGGAAGACGAGATCATCGAAATGATGGAGCAGGTCGATGCCTTCCAGCTCAAGATCAAGGAGGCGGAAGCCGTTTTCAAGACGACGCAGGAGAAGGTCGCCATCAGCCGCAAATCGGTCGAGGACCAGGCGGCCTCGATCCAGGGCGACATCGAGCGGCTGGAAGCGGAGTTGAAGCAGTGCGAAGCCGAACTGCCGGACTTGATTCGCGACACCTATCTGCGGATGGTCCGGCAGAAGGGCGAAGACGCCCTGGCCGAGGTGGTTGAAGGCGCGTGCAGCGGCTGCTACCAGCAGGTTCCCGTCAACGTGCAGGCCAACATTCGCCTCTTGCAGCCCAGTTTCTGCCGTTCCTGCGGCCGGCTGCTGTACGTTGCGGAGGAGAAGGTGTAAATTGATAGCGTTGCGCGATTTCCCTCGCCATCCTATCGCCCGGAACGCTGCCGATCATGCCTGCCCAAACTTGGACGCTCGTTGACGATGACCAGGATCTTTACATCGACCAGATCGCCTTGGGGCCGGGACAGGTCGGCGGCGCGGTCGACGGCTATAGCGTCGTCAAGCGGACGCTGCGGGCCGGACTCACACAAGGCGTCGACGTGATCGAAGTCCGGCACGGCGATTTCCGCTTCGTCGTCGTGCCGACCCGCGGCATGGGAATCTGGAGGGCCTGCCTGGGCGATCTGCACCTCGGCTGGAAATCGCCCGCCCGCGGACCGGTGCATCCAGCCTTTATCCGCCTGGAGCAGGCCGACGGGCTCGGCTGGCTCGATGGCTTTGACGAGCTGTTGGTGCGTTGCGGCCTGGAGAGCAATGGAGCCCCCGAATTCCAACCCAACGGCCAGCTTCGCTACGGCCTGCACGGCAAGATCGCCAATCTTCCCGCCCACAAGGTGGAAGTGGAGATTGACGGCGACTCAGGCCGGATCGCCATTCGCGGCACGGTGGATGAGGCCCGCATCTTCGGCAGCAAGCTGCGATTGGAAACGTCGATTGAAACCGTGGCCGGCCGGCCGGGCCTGGCCGTGCATGACAAGGTGACGAATCTCTCTGCCGCGGCCAGCGATTTCGAGCTGCTCTATCATATCAACGTCGGCCTGCCGTTGGTGCAGCCGGGAGCGCAGGTCGCGCTGCCGCTAAGAAGGCTCACGCCGCGCGACGCCGTCACCGCCGCCGATCTGCCGACGTGGGACCTGTATGGCCCTGAGACGCCCGGCATGCCCGAAGTCTGCTTCTATACGGAACCGGCCTGTGATGCCGATGGCGATACGCAGGCCCTGCTTCACAATCCGGCGGCAACGCAGGGCATGAGCCTGAAATTCAACGTGCGGCAGTTGCCCTGCCTGTCACTCTGGAAGAACCGCGAAGCGGCCTGCGACGGCTACGTCACAGGGCTGGAACCGGCCACGAATTTTCCCAACACGAAATCGTTCGAGAAGCAAATGGGCCGGGTCGTCGAACTCGGCCCCGGCCAGTCGCGGAGCTTCTCGGTCGCTCTGGAACCGCTGGACAGTGCGGCCGCCGTCCAAGCCGCCGCAACGGCGATCGCCCACTTGCAGCAAGGCGCCCGCCCTGAGATCCTCTCCCGGCCCGATCCGCGCTGGTCGCCGGCAAAGTAGGAGGCAGGACCCGTCAACTCTACACACGCGGGCAGAAATGAGCCGTTGGAGTCCCGGCTTTTGCCGGAAAACTGGCGGACAAACCGCCTAAAGGCGGGACTCCAACGGCTCATTCCTGCCCGCGCAAACTAAATCCTCAATAGGACCAACCGGAACTACGATCGCGGCCTGTCGCCTTCGAGCGCGGAGGGGCGTCAGGCGATGGCCCGCTGGGCGGTGGCCGCCGCCAGACATTTTCGCGGTCGACGGCATCCTCTGGGAAATGTACAACGCGCCCAACATCGGCTTCTGGAAACCGAAGCCGAACGTGGACCAATATGCCGCGTTGGCCCTGGAGGTGGGCCGTGCCCTCCGCGCCGCCGAACCTGGCGAGACGTACCTCGGTCCTGCCACCTCAACGATCGATTCCGCCTTCCGCCAGCGGGAGCAGGCATGCCTCAAATCAAACCTGACCGCCGAAATTCCGCGACGGTCTTCTGCCAAACGTCTGCAATGTACCAACAAAGGGCACCCGTCACCAGCAGCACGACTACGGTCAAACCGATCTTCCAGGCGAGGGTGAAGCAACGGCTCCGCCACAGCATCGGCAGCGCAAGCGGGCCGAGAACGGCGAACAGCGCAAGCAGGACCACCACCGGGCTTTCCGTCCAACCGAGTGGTTTCTCGGCGGGCTCCAAAGAGATTGGCGGTGACAATTTACCGATCTTGAACCTCGCGGCGCCGGTCTCGGTCAGCCCGCCGCAGTAACGACAGAAGTTATCGCCGCTGTCGAGCACTCGGAACACTGCCGGCAGGCGATTCGGATTCGGGCTACAGTCGCGGGGGGTTCATGCCCGGACGCCCCGGAACCGGTCGATTTTTCGGTCAAGCCGCTCATGGAAAACCTTCGCCTGTAGAACGTCGCCCAACAGCATTATACCGCGCCGGGCGACGATCACTTCGCCCCAAACCCCTCTAACTGCTAATCGGCTCTACATCCCTGGAACCAAATTCCGGCAGCGATAAGCTTCCTATCTTTCCAAATTTCCCAAATTTTAATAAATTTTGGTCAACCCACTTGACCATCATGGGGCCTGAGTGAGAAAATTCGTTAGGAAATCCGGAACAAGGACTAGGAGAAAACGATGAAATTCAGCAAATCTGCATCCGTCGAAGAGTTGCAAGTGATCGGCCGTTTCGAGAGCCTTCGCAAGATCCTGCTCTCGGCACAGTATGCCGATCATTTGAAGAAGCCGCTGGCCTATTGGGCCTTGGCCGCTGATCGGCGATTGCCCTTGGCCTCTTGGGGCGGACCCTGGAAGACCTCTTGCAAACGCCCTTCTCGGAACTCTCGAACACGCCCGGCATCGGCCAGAAGAAGATTTGCTCATTCGTGAAGTTGCTGGCGCGGGCGGCCAACACCGATCCCTCGGACCTGCCGACCGACACGATGCCCCTGGCCGCCAGTCAAAGCGCGTCTGCCGAGGACGAGAACGAATCGGCCGACGGCTTCAACCCGGCCTCGGTCTCGGAGATTGTCTGGGGGCAATGGAGGGCGAGCGTGGTCAAGCACGGATTGGGCGGCGAGAAACTCGGCCGCTACGCGCCGACCTTGCGAAACATGACCCGCGTGATCTGGAACACGCCTTTGGGGGCCTATACCCAGTTCGGCCTCGGCGAGATTCGCACCCTGAAGACGCACGGCGAGAAGCGCGTGCGAGCGATCCTCGAGGTCTTCCACAGCGTCCACGTGATGGTGGCCAACATGGGCCTGCAGGACCATCTCGTGGTGCGGATCTTCCCTCGCCTGATCGACGGCGTCGAGCAGTGGATCGGCCAGGCGTTGCAGACGCCGGGCGTTTCCACGACGGAGGAACTTTTCCAGCACGTCGTCAGCCCGCTGCTGGAGCAGGTCCGCATCGATGCCACGCAGCAGATCGCCAGCCTGGCGGAAAATCGGCTCGGCATCTCCGCGCCGATTACGAGCGTTCGCCAGGCAGCGAGGGCCATGGGTCTGACGCGGGCCCGCGTCTATCAGTTGCTCAACGAGATCAACGACATCATGGCGGTCCGCTGGCCCAACGGCCGCCATCAGATGTACGAGCTCCGCGAGAAGCTCGAGTCCGAGTCGAAGGCGATGGAAGCTCCGCCCGACTTCCAGCAGTTCTTCGCCGCCATCGAGTTGTTCTATCCCGGCAGCCGCCGCGGCGCCGCCGGCCCCCTGGAACCGATGCTCGACGACGACGAGGAAGACGAAACGATCGAGACCATGGCCGAAGAGCGGGAATTGGTTGCGGCGAAGTGAGCGCGAGAGTAGGATCGGTTTTCAACCTGTCTCGCACGGTCAGACGAGGTAGGTGCCTTCCTTGTTCGCGTCCCGTCTTGCCCCGGTCGGTCGAACGAGCGGCTAGGCCGGCAGGTCGGCTTGACTCGACACACCGGCGGCATATTTCGCAATCAGCCGGAATAATCGCTCGCTCTTCATGCGCTCCAGCCTGGGTTGCAATGCCTCGGCGAAGTCGGCCAGGTCTTCGATCATGCCTCGGCGATCCGGCAATTCGTGGGCCGGGTCAATTGGAAAAGGGTAGAGCCGTTGCCACAAGTCGGCCAATCGCTGGTCTTCCGACTTGTCCAATCGAGATTTGATCCGGGCACGATAGGCTTTCCTGGCCGCAGCCCTCGCGGTGATGTCATGCCGGCCGGCCCAGTCGCGGCCTGCGCGGCCGGGCTTCCGTGTTTCGGCCCGCCAGCCGTCTTGTCGTTGCTGTTCATTGGTCGTCCCCTAAGTTCCGTGCCTATCGCCCCATGCCCGATAGTTTCCGCCGATCGCCGAGTCTTGTACCTGCCGGGCTAAGAACACAGAGGCTATCCGGACAGTTTTCGCCACTTTTTTCGCGTATCGAAGCCCGACGGCCATCACGGCGGAGTGTGAAAGCGCACTATAATGCACATTGCAGTTGACAATGTCGGTCTACTGTTGTATTATTCGATCAGAAGCGCGTTATGATGCATACTTTGTTAACATGCCACGACTTTTTCGTCCATGCGTTAGCTAAAGGCGCACTTTGATGCGCCTCGACGACGATGTTCAGCAAGAAGATCGGACAACTCATGCGTACACGACGGAAGTTTCTCCAGCTTCGTCAGCGCGACTTGGCGGAACTGGCTGGGGTCACATTGCGTGGATTGACCGAAATCGAGAATGGCCGGGGAAATCCGACACTCAAGCAGCTTTCCAAGATCGCGAGCGTTCTCGGGTTGGAAGTAACCTTGAGCCTGAAGACCACCCAATGCGGCGGGCTAACGTCTATTATTATCGTGATATTCTTGCCGGGGTCATAAGTCAGGACTCGGGAGGATACGTCTTTGGGTATCTGCCCTCCTACTTGGCGAATCCCGCCTTGCCGGCAATCAGTCTGACTTTGCCCAAGCAGCGAGGCCGCTGTTTCAATCCCGAGTGTTATTCCCATTTTTTTTCGGCTTGCTGGCGGAGGGAGAAAACAAGCTGCTCGAATGCCGTCTTCTCAGAATCGACGAGGAGGACCACTTCACTCGCCTGCTGCGGACCTGCGCGACCGAAACGATCGGCGGAATCACCGTCAGGGAGGTCGCATGACGAATTGTCCCGGCTGCTTGAAAGCAGGATATTCCACTTACTGCCGGCCGTGCTGGAAACGGTTCTTTGGCGGCAAGAAGGTCTCCCACGTGCTTCCTTTTTCGCGGCCCGTCTACAATCAAGCCCGGCTGGCGACGGCGGGGAAAAGACTGTCGATTTCAGGTCTCCAGACCAAGATGCCGCTTGTCTTGCGCGGTGGACGGTTGGAGATGACCGAGGCCGGCGGCCAGTACATTCTCAAGCCGATTCCGCATGGCGAGTTTCAGCATTTGGACGCGGTGCCAGTCAACGAGAACCTGACCATGCAGATCGCCCGGCAGGTGTTTGGCATCCGCGTCGCCGCCAGCGGGCTGGTCGAGTTCGAGGGCGGCGAATTGGCCTATCTGGTCCGCCGCTTCGACGTGGAGGAAGACGGCTCGCGGCACCTGCAGGAGGATTTCGCGCAAATCGCCGGGCGATCCGAGGAATCTCACGGGAGAAACTACAAGTACGATTCTTCCTACGAGGAGATCGGCGACCTGATTTGCAAACACGTTGCCGCGCATCAAGTGGAGATGGAGAAATTCCTGCACCTGGTCGTGTTCAACTACCTGGTCCATAACGGCAATGCGCACCTCAAGAACTTCTCGCTCGTCCGCAATGAAGAGAGTGGCGACTACACTTTGACGCCGGCGTACGACCTGTTATGCACCCGGCTGCACGCGCCTCACGAAACGCGGACCGCGCTGGCGCTGTTCAAGGATGATTTCGAGACGGAGAGTCACCGCATCAATGCCTTTTACGCTTACGACGACTTTCAAGAGCTTGCCAAGCGATTGGGGCTGCACCCAGTTCGCTTCCAGCGATTCATGCGGTCTGCGGTTGAAAAGGCCCCCGAGATATTCTCGCTGATCGATCGCTCGGCGCTATCCGAGGAATGCAGGCAAATATACAAGGATTGCGTGCGGGACTCGATTCGGGCCCTTTCCTATTCGCATGCGGAATCAGGGAGGCGCTGAACTGTCGCTCTGGTCCAAGAGCTCCCCATACGCCGAAAACACCCGATGGGGGGGTTCCGGCTAAAGCCGGGACTCCAACCGCCTGCGGCATAGATCACGGGCACGGCGACCAGCGAGAATCACTCCGCTACTTGCCGCCCCCGCAGCACCAGGTATCCCACTGGGATCAAGAGCCGCGTGATCAGCATGTTGACCGTCAGGCCGCCGATGACCGCGATCGCCAGCGGCTGCTGCATCTGGGCCCCCGGACCGAAACCGAAGGCCAGCGGCAAGAGGCCCAGGATCGTGGCCAGACTGGTCATCAAGATGGGGCGGAAACGGACGCGCCCCGCATGCACCAGCGCGTCGCGGAGCGGATAGCCCTCGGCGCGGAGCTGGCCGATGTACTCGATCAGGATGATGCCGTTCTTCACGTCCAGACCGATCAGGAGAATCGCGCCCATGAACGAGGAGACGTTCAGCGGCGTGCCGGTGATCCACAAAGCCCCCAGGGCGCTGGCCAGCGAGATTGGCTGGCAAAGAAAAATCAAGAGCGGCAGCGTCAGGCTGCGGAACTGAAAGCCGAGCAGCAGGAAGACCAGGGCGGAGGCCGAGAGCAGGACCATTCCCAGGCTGATGAACGCCTCCCGCTGCGAGCGGAAATTGCCGGCCAGCTCCCAGCGGTAGCCGGGCGGCATCTTGAGCGAAGCAAGGCTCGCCAGCAGCTTGCGCTGGACGCTGCCCAAGTCCTGGCCCGCGTCGGCGGGGGCAGCGTCGTCCTCGTCATCTTCCCCGCCGCCGGCAAGCTGGGCCGTGACCGTAATCAGAGGCTGCTGGTTCTCCCGCCAGATCTCGTTGGGACTCCGCTGGGTTTCGATTGTCGCCACCTGGCTGAGCGTGACGAAGGCCGGCGGCGTTTCGCTCGCAGGGCCCTTGGCGCCGGCGGCGGGCAGCGCAATCGGTAGCTGCTCCAACCGATTCCGATTGAAGCGGACCGTGTCCGGATAGCGCACACGGATCTCGGTAATGCGATCCTGCTGCGGAAGCGTCGTGGCTATCTCGCCATACAAGGCGGCGTTGAGTTGGTTCTCGATGTCCTGCTCGCTCAACCCCATACGGGCGATCGCCTCGCGCCGAGGGCGAACGATCAAGTCGGGATTGCCGAGATGCACGTTGGAGTTGACGTCCTTGGCCCCCGCCTTTTCCACGAATTCGCCGATCTGGGCGGCCAGCCCTCGCAGTGTCGCCGCATCGGGCCCGAAGACCTTGACCTCGACGGGTCGGGACACGCCGGTCAGGTCGTCGATCTGGTCTTGAATCAAGGGGTTGAGTTCGGTCCGCGCCTCGGGCACCTTGTCCTTCAACTCCTTGCGAAGCCACTTGAAGATGGCGCCGATCGGCCGCCGCTGGCCGGACGGCTTCAAGGCGACCTCGATGTCGCCGCGGAAGACCTCCGTGGCGTAGATTCCGTTCTCGGCTCCGGTGCGGCGAAGGTAGCCGGTGACGTCGGGCATCTCGCTGAGGATCTTGTCGATCCGCAAGGCGACCTGGTTGGTCTCGGCCAGGGAAGTCCCAGCCGGCATGAAATAATCGAGGACGAAGGCCCCTTCGTCCATGTCGGGCATGAAACCGCTCTTGAGGTCCCAGCAGAACAGCGCCGGGAATGACGGCCAAGAGCGCCGCCGCGATCACCAGCCGCGGCCAGCGCAGCCCCAGCCGCAAGGCCCGCTCGTAAACGTCGGCCATGACGCGGTAAATCGGCCCGCTGGAGGGCATGGCCCGATTGGCCAGGAAGCGCGACGCCAGCACGGGAATGATCGTGAGGCTCACGACCATCGAAACCAGCAGGGCCACCGTCAGCGCCAGGCTCAGCGATTGGAAGAACTGACCCACCACGCCGTGGACAAAGGCCAGCGGCAGGAAGACGAGGATCGTCGTGAGGGTCGAACCGATCACGGCCCCGCTGATCTCGCGGCTGGCCCGATCGATCGCCTCGTCGCCGCTTTGCCCTTCGGCCAGATGCCGGGCGATGTTCTCCACGACCACGACCGAATCGTCGATGATCAGCCCGATGGCCACGGCCAGGCCGCCCAGCGACATGAGGTTGAGCGTGTCGCCCGTGAGATGCAGGAAGACGAAGGTGATAATCAGGCTCAGCGGGATGGAGACGGCGGTGAGCAGCGTGGCACGGACGCTGCGGAGGAACAACAGCAGGATCAGCACGCTGAAGGCGCCGCCGACGAGCATCGCATCGCGGACATTGGCGATCGAGGTCCGCACCAGGCTCCCCTGGTCGTAGACCTGCGTGATCTGGACGCCGGGCGGGGCCGTCTTTCGCAGTTCCGGCAGCAACTCGTTGAGCCGCTGGGAGATCGAGAGGGCATCACCCCGCAGGCGGCGGAAGACGGTTACGGCCACGGCGTCCTTGCTGTTCGAGCGGATCCACGAGGTGCGGTCTTCGTGGGAAATAATCGCGCGGCCCACGTCGGCCACGCGGATCGTCTGGCCGTTGACCTGCGCCAGCACGAGCTGATCCAGGTCGGCCGGCTGCTTGGCCTGGCTGTTCAAGAGCACCTGGAACTGCAACGGTCCCTGGTCCAAGCGGCCCACGGCGCGGAGGCGGTGGTCTTTGCCCACGCGGTCGGCCACGTCGGCAATCGAGAGGCCGGCCGACATCAGCCGCTGCGGGTCGACTTCCACGACGATCTCGCGGATGTCGCCGCCCTGGACGGTTACGTCGGAAACGTCGTCGATGCGTTTGATCCGGGGGCGGAGGTCGTAATAGGCATAATCGTACAGGCCCGCCGGATCGCGTCCGCCGGTCACGACGAAGGAGATGATCGGGAAGATCGAAGGCGACTGGCGCTCGATGAGCGTGCTGGTGCCGGCCGGGAATTGGGCGTTGATGTCGGCGATCTTGGCCCTCACGTCGTTCAGGGCCTGCACCATTTCGGTGCCGGGCGTGAACTCGATGTCGACCTGCGACGCCCCGCGCACGGACTTCGAACGGACCTGGCGGACGCCCAGCACCGTGCCCACGGCCTCCTCGATGGGCCGAGTGAGGGAGATCTCGATCGTCGTCACAGCCAGGCCCGGCGATTGGGCGATGACGGTAATCCGCGGAAAGGCCACTTCCGGATAGATGCCGCTGGGCATCCGCAGCATCGAGATCACGCCATAGACTACCAGCAGCAGCGTGGCCAGCACGATCAGCCCGAAGTACGGGCGGGCCAAGACGACGAGGTTCAGGCCGCGCTGCGGGGGAGCGTGCGGCCGAGAGCTGCTGGAGTCGGAGGCAGTCATGGGTCGCTTCCCGTGGCCAACTGGACTGGCCGTAGGGTGGGACAAGCGAGCTTGCAGGCCCCGGCCCACCGATCACGGGGCTTGGTGGGCCGGCGCTCGCAAGCTCGCTGGTCCCACCCTACGGCAACTCTATCCGGACGATGCATCATTTGTCGTCCTCGGCAGCCTTGTCTTTCGCGACTTCGGCCGGCTTGGCTTCTTCCGCCGATTCGGTATCGACTTCGGTGCCCTCCGGCAGATTGTAACCGCCGTCGACAATCACCGGCTCGTCGGGCTTGAGGTCGGTGCCGCTGACGGCGACCCAATGCTCGTCCTTCAGGCCGAGCTTGGGATGCAAGACGACGGTCTTGTCGTTGCGAACGACGTTGAGAACCGCTTCCTCGCCCGCGTCTTGGACGGCCTCGACCGGTACGGCGAGGGCCGTTTCCTCGCGGACGACGATCGTCGCGGAAACGGCCTGGCCGAGTTTCAGCGTGCCGTCGGCATTCTCGACCAGGATGCGGACGGGGAGGTTGCCCGTCTGCGGATCGGCCACCTTGCCGACGACTTCGACTTTGCCGGCGATCAGGCCGTCGGTCTTCGTGTTTCCATCGCAGGCGCAAATCTGCACCGTCTCGTCCGGCGTCACGCTCAGGGCATCGGTCACGCTCACCCACACGACGACCATGAGCTGCCGGGAATCGACGACCTCGCCGACCGCGGTCCCGAGCGACAGGGTCTGGCCAAGCTGGCAGGTGAGGCTGTTCAAGACGCCGGCGATGGGCGCGCGGATCGTGAGCTGCTCGACCTGCGCCTTGGCGGTGTCGACGGCGGCCTGGGCCACGTCAATGCGGGTCTTGGCCTCGGCGATGGCCTGCGGCCGCGGCCGCAGCATCAGCACTTCATACTGCGACTGGGCCGTCTTCAATTGCAACGTGGCCTGCCGCAGGGCCGATTCGGCCTCGTACATGGCCGTCTCGGAAATCTCGCCTCGTTCGCGCAGCGGACGCAGGTGGTCGACGCTGGAGCCGGCTTTTTCCACCGCCACCTGCACCTGGTCGATCGCCAGCTTGGCACTCTTCTGCTCCTCCGCCCTCGGCAGCGACTCCAGCACGTCGAGCGAGGCCTTTTGCGAATTGCGCACTGCCTCCTTTTCCTTCAGGTTCTTCTCGGCGACGGTGCTATCGAGTTCCACGATTGCGCATCCCGCTTCCACCGTGTCGCCCGGCTGCTTGAGGAGACGAGTCACGCGTCCCTCGATGGCTGCGGTGAGGACGGCAAAGCGATCCGGAATGGCCTCGCACCGCCCCAGTCCGGTGACCCGGTCGGCGATCGTCCGCCTCTCGGCCGACTTGACGCGGACGCGGACGTCGGCCTCCTTCTTCTCGCCCTCCTTTGGGGCCGAATCACCGCCACGGTGACAGCCGAGCAGGCAGAGCAGCAGGCACACTCCGTGTGCCTTCCGCCAGAAGCCGACGGCTTCTGAACGACAAGCTGCGGCTGGGACCGCAGGGCGGACGGCACTCCACCCGCAAGCGGGTACCCGGTGCCTGCTGCCTTTCTTGGCACTTCGCAGAATTTGCATGATGGATGATTGTGAATTGTCAGGCGTGGCCGTAGGGTGGGACAAGCGAGCTTGCGAAGCGCGGGCCCACCGATCACGGGGGCTTGGTGGGCCGGCACTCGCAAGCTCGCTTGTCCCACCCTACGGCCACGACCTAGGTGCTGCTGTCAAAGGTTCGCTAAGCGGTAAAGTCTGCTCGATGGTCAGGCGTTTTGTGGGTCGGCGACCCACGTTTGCCGCAATTGCCGGATCTTCCGATTATAGCTAGAACGCGGATTCCACCGCAAGCGCCGCAACTAGTCGAAACAGGTGCTAGTTCTGCCGAATATGTAGAAAAGACCGATTCCAATGCAGGTTCCGTAGATTATGGAAATCCCAACCAGACGCAGCCGTGTAGCAACTGTCCTTGCCCTGCTGGCGTTCTTGCCGCTGGTCGTGGAAGCTCAGCCGCCCGCCGATGCCACGATTGCCGGGCCGCCAATATCGCTGGCCGCGCAGATCGACCTGGAAACCGCCTTGCAGTGGACCCTTCAGAGCAATCCGAACCTGGTGGCCACGCGGCAGAACGAGCGGGTTTCGGCCGAGGCGGTGGCCGTGTCGCGCTACTTTCCCACCAGTCTCAATCCCTCGATTTCGGTCACTTACACTCCCTGGGTCTTCGAGCGCGAGGCCAACGGCGTGGTCCAGGATCTCGACCGCGCGGTCTCGGTGACGTGGGCCCAGCCCATCGAATTGGGCCATCAGCAGAGGTACCGCGAAGAAATGGCCAATGCCTCGTACTGCCAGACGCGCTGGAACATCTTGCAGGCCGAGTTGGCCGCTCTGATTCAGACCTATCGCTTCCATCAAACGGCGCTGTACCGCCGCGAGAAACTGGCGGTCGCCCAGGACCTGAATACTTTCAGCGAGCGGCTGGTGGGAACGCTGCGGCGGCAGGCCGAAGCCAACCAGGCGACGGCGGCGGACGTGGTTTTGGCCGAGGTCGAGCACCAGGCGACGATCGACCAGTTGGAATCCGCGCGGCAGGATTACATTGCGGCCCTGGCGGACCTTCGGCAGCAGATCGGCATTCCGAGCATTGCCGGGTCGGCCGAGCCGACGGGCACATTCCGCGTGCCGGAAGACCGCATCCCAGGCAGCGGCGAGACCCTCGTGCGATTGGCCCAGGAAAGCCGGCCTGAAGTGCAGGTAGCTGCAGCGGCCGCGGCGAACTCCAGGGCGGCCCTGGCGATGGCCCGCGGCGACCGGATCCCCACCGTTTCGATCGGCCCGGCCTACGAGCGCAACGAGACGGGGGCCGTGTTCTATGGCGTGGCCCTAAGCAGTCCGGTCCCGCTGCTCAATACGGGCGCACCGCTGGTCCGCCAGCGCGAGGCCGAGTATCACCGCGACAGCGTGGCCTGGGAGCAAACCCGGCAACTGGTGGCGGCCCAAGTTCTGGCCGTGGTGATCAAGTGGAACAAGGCCCAGGAACTGGCCGTGCGGACGCACGCCCGCTTCGAGCCGACCCGCGCAGACCGAGCGGATGCAGCGGCTGTACGATGCCGGCCAGGCCGATTTACTCAAGCTGCTGCAGGTCCAGCGGCGGTACATCGACACCCGCAACGTGGAACTGGACGCCATCTGGGACGCCACGCAGGCCTACGCCGATCTATTGGCGGCCACCGGCGGCACGCCGCTCTTGGGCGCACCGACGGCAGGGCGGTAGCTCGAAAGTACGGCAATACAAGACACCGCGGCACCGTTCATTCCGCAACGGTCCAGTCCTCTACAGAAATGCCGGGAACCGCCTGGAAATCGACCAGATTACGGGTCAGCACCGTCATGCCTCTGGACATCGCGATTGACGCAATTCGCAGGTCCATCGTTCCCACGCGGACGCGTTTCGACCGCAATTCATCAAATTTGTATGCGGCAAGTTCATCGAATGGCAGAACCTGGGCAATTGAGAAATCCGTAAGCACTCGCTGCAACATGCCGTAACCACGCACTACTTCTTCGCGAGTTCGCGCCCGGGCAATGTACGTGTTGGCCCCAAGCATCTGCTCGTGAAATGCGATCAATGGATAGAAAAAGGCCGTGTCCGGATGACGAGCCATGCGTTGAAGCAAACGTTCCAACTCAATTCCGACCCCGCGCTGCAGGAGGACGACGTAGTCTGTGTCAAGAACGTACATCGTCGGTTACTCCGCCGGTTTTGACACGCCATTCTCCGCTTTTCGCAGTTCTCGCCCCAGCCGAACCACCTCGGCGAACTCCGGGTAGTCCTTCATCGAGCCAACCATGCGGTGGTACCAAGGGAACGTCGCTGGCGCGCCTCCGACAAGATCCTTCAGTTGGGCAACGTCTCTTTCAACGGCCTCCAAACGGGATTCTAATGTGGACGACATATCAAATACCTCCAATGTACCATATTATTGTCTGCCTTTTGAAGTCGGTCAAGCAAGGGCATTGCCAGGCGAACTGCGGTTCTTTGCCTGATCGAGCAAACACCTGATCCGGGATCAACTCGCCCGTGCTTCTCAATTTCCGTGCAGAACCCGCGCGGCGGGCGTGGGGAGAGTGGCCGGGGCATTGGCCTGATTGTTGAACTCGGCCGGGTCGTAAGGATCGATAAGTCCGATCGCCGGGGGGAGCCCCTTCAAGTCGCTCTGGGCGTTGCCGGGCGGATGCGCGACGGCCGACGGCTTGGCTGGGGTTGCGCGTTCCCCCGTCCGCTCCGCCGCAGATTCTACGGCCGGCTTGGCAGGGCCGGCGTTTGACGAAGGAGCAGACGGCAGTCGCGGCGCAACTCGATTCACCACAGGCAGGCTGGGCGCTGCGCCTCCGGCCGCGAGATCGGCGAACAAGGCGTTATCCGCGCTGGCGTTTTCCATTTCCTCGGCGGGCAGCGGTTTCTGGGCCACCAGGTATACCCATTGGACCAGCTTGTCGTATTGCATCGAATGTTTGCGGGGAAAGGCGCCGACCGATTCCGCCGTGCCCGATCCGACCGATGCCTTCAACAAGAGGCTCTCGCCCGGTTTGTCGCAGTCGATGCATTGCAACACCGCGTATAGATTTCGCTCCGTGATCCGCCGGCTAGGGCTTTCGCCCAACGGCGGCCGCATGAGTTGCAGGCGTCTCTGGCCTGGGAGCACATAACCGATCGCGCCGGACAATGATTGAGGAGAATCGGCTGCACGACCTGCACGAACGACTCGACCGTGCCCGGCGGCATGTCGCGGATCATGCGCTCGAGTTGCTCGTCGCTGGGAGGCAGCGGACCGCTGTCGGCCGGATGGACCGGTTCCTTCTTCGCTTGCATCTCGACCTTCAAGCGGCGTTGCAACACCGAGATCATCGGATGCTGGCGATCGAGGGCCTCGGCCGCCTTGAGTTCGTCGCCCGCGCAGTCCAGCAGGCCGTGCCGCTCGCACCACAGGAAGAGTTGGATATGTTGCTCGATTTCGTTGGGCTGCATGGCGGCCTTCTTCTGCTGATAGCCCGCACGTAAGTCATGACAGAAAACTCAACGTCCGCCGCGCGGACTTGGGTCACCTGGTCGGGCAACGTCACCGTGTAGTAGTCGGCGTTGTGCTCGACATGGCCCTCGATGACCTGCCCGTTCCGCAGCAGGAGGATGCCGGTATCGTCCGCTGGAGGGGGCGCCGAACGGTTCGGTGCCCCCACACGCGGCGGCGACGAGGAAAATGCCCAATAGCAAAGAGATTTTTCTGGACATAATGGTGGCAAGGGTACGAAACTGGCCCTGGCAGGTCAAGAGCGACTTCTTGGAGTGCGAGGGCTTGCTTGCGTCCGACGCTGCCTATTGCGCAAATTCCGGCGTCACCAACTTGGGGATCACGCCCGCCGCATGCCCCCGGGCAAGCAGTTCGGCCACCGCCTGGCGGCCGCGCGGTCCAAAATCCAACGTCCAATCGTTGACGTACATGCCCACGAACTCGTCGGCCTTGGCCGGATCGAGACCACGGCCGAAACCGAGTGCATACTCCAGGGCCTCGCGGCGATGCTGCAAGCCGTATTCGATGCTCGCCCGCAGCAGACGCTGGACGTCGGCCGTCACGTGCGGCCCTAGATCCTTGCGGACCCCGTTGGCCCCCAAGGGCAACGGCAGCCCGGTCTGGTCGAACCACCATTGGCCCGTGTCCACGATCAACTCCAGGCCTTGTTCGTCGTAAGTAAGCTGACCCTCATGAATGATCAGACCGGCGTCGATCGGCTGCCTCTCGTACTCGCCCGCCACCACGGCGTCCAGAATGCGATCGAACGGCACGACCACCTGCCGGAACTCCATCCCCAGGCACATCCGCAGGGCGAGGTAGGCCGTGGTGAGCAAGCCGGGCACGGCAATCGCCGCCCGCCGATAGGACTCCAGCGGCTGCCGACCACGCGCCACGAGCATCGGGCCATAGCGATCGCCCATGCTCGCCCCGCACGTGCAGAGCAGGTAGCGATCGGTCAGATGGGCGTAGGCGTGCAGGCTCAGGGCCGTCAGCTCCAACGCGCCGTGGAACGCCCTCTGGTTGAGCGTTTCAATATCGACCAGCTCGTGCCGGAAGTCGTACGGCCCGGTGTCGATCTTGCCGGCGGCCAGGGCATAGAACATGAACGCGTCGTCGGCGTCAGGGCTGTGGCCGACACGGATCTTCAAGAGGGTATCTTTCACGGTTGCTCCTCGGAGAGCACGTCTGTACTGCTCGCGGTTGAGATTGGCACATTACACACCAAGCGCGAAGCGTAAGCGAGGCAACGAGTTCCCGACCTCGCTTACGCTTCGGGTTAGTGTCAGTCGCAACCGCCAGCAGTATATCGTCGCTTTCCGCCAATGGGAAGCATCGGATTGACCGTGTGTTAAATTAGGCAGTCTAGGTTGTCGCTGCCGCCTGAAACGATTTTTCTTGCTATAAGGGTAATTCCGGTCGATCCGTTTGTAAGGATGCTATCGATTTGCACGCTTTTGCCGGTAGTAGCGCAGGGGCAAATCCCAAACAGGAGGGGAACATGACGGCCAGGAAGACGATTTTGGCACTAGGGCTGATGTGGATCGCATCGGCGGCCGGCAATTCGGCGCTCGCAGCGCCAGCCGCCGGCGGCGGCCCTTGTGGCGAAGCAACCTGCGGCGGAAGTGCAAACTGCGATGCTGGATGCGCCACCTGCGGCAACGCAACTTGCGATGCTACCTGCAACGGAACGGACGGTTTCTGGCTGCCCTGCATGCAGAACGACCCCGTGGCTTGCGAGTTCCGGGACTGTCTTAAGGACTTCTGTGATGCCTGCCGGGACTGCACCTGGAAGGCGGACGTGAGTTTCTTCAACGTCCATCGCTCGGCGCCGGGAACGCAGTCGGTGCTCTTCAACCCGGCCGACGGCGCTAGCCTGTTCGACGCCAGCCGCTTGTTATTCGGATTTGCCTCCGGTCCTCGGGTTTCGGTCACCGCCCTGGACTGCGAGGGCTGGGGACTGGAAGTGAACTACTTCGGCATCGACGGCTGGTCGGCCACGCACAACATTCCCGCGGCATCGCTGCCGGGGGGCGGGCCGGCCAATATCCTGGTCGATAGCGTCACGCAGCTCTCGTTGAACGACGCCCAGTTCCAAGCGCTCTCGCGGCTCTACAGCATCGAAGTCAATTTCCGCAAACCGCTCTGCGGCAATCTCTCCTTCCTGGCCGGTTTTCGCTGGCTGGAGATGACGGACCAATACAACGTCGCCGGGACCTCCGCGACCACGGCGAACATCATGTCCGAGTCGGTCCTGACGCACAACCACATGTACGGTTTCCAGGTCGGGGCCGACGGCACGATGGCCCGCGAAGAGGGCCGCTGGCGGATCGGCGGGTTCATCAAGGGCGGCATTTTCCTCGATAGCGCCGACCAGGCCACCGCGCTCAACGACCCCGGCGGACTGGGCGCCTTCGCCGTCAACAACAACCACCTGGGCGCGGCATTCTTCGGCGAAACGGGCGTGCTCGGCTACTTCGAGATCACCAAGCACGTCGCGGCCACCGGTGGATACCAGGTGATGTTCATCGATAGCGTGGCCCAGCCCGCGAACCAGCTTACGCAGACGAATCTGGCGAATGCCACCGCGAACGTCGACATGACGAGCGGACTGTTCTACCACGGGGCCGCGATGGGGTTGGAAGTGACGTGGTAGCTACGAGCGGTTCGCGAGCATTCCTGTTCGCAAACAGGCCAACGACAGCTAGCGGTTTTCCTTGCCTGCTCCAGCATGCCCCGACGCCTGCCGCGCTGCATGCGGAAAATGCCGCGTATCTCGATGTACTGCCGCGGAATTCGCGCTGGATTGGCGTTTTCCAGGGAATTGACCCCTCAGAGTTACTCCGATAAACTAGAGGATGCCGCCGGTTCCGCGACCTGGCGGGCAGTCTCTGATTTCCCAGCGGTGTCGATTTTGCGGCCATGGACCTCATGTATTTCAAGCGCTACCGAATGGAAATCACCTTGGCCGGCCGCAATCTGGCGCCGCCGCCGGCCCCCGATGGCTACCGCTTCGAGGTCTGGAACCCGGCCCTGCTGGATGGCTTTGCCGAGGCCAAGTACCAGAGCTTCCACAACGAGATCGACGCCAACGTCTTCCCCTGCCTGGGAGAAATCGACGGCTGCCGTCGCCTGATGCGGGAGATCGTCCGCAAGCCGGGCTTCCTGCCGGAAACGACCTGGCTGCTGAGCTACGGCAACTCGAAGCTGCCTGAGTTCTGCGGCACCGTGCAGGGCATCCGCGACGCCAGCGGGCTGGGCGCGATCCAGAACCTGGGCGTCGCGCCGGAGCATCGCAACGGAGGGCTGGGCACGATCCTGCTTTTCTACGCCCTGCAAGGCTTCCAGCAGGTCGGCATTCGCCGCGTCTACCTGGAAGTGACCGCCCACAACGATGGCGCCTTGCGGCTCTACCGACGGGTCGGCTTCGTGACGGTGAAAACCGTTTACAAGGCCGTCGAACATGTTTATTCGTGAACGCGATCTGCTTCGGTTATCCTTGAACTGCGTGTGCGGGCGCGGTATGATTCAACCATGAGGCACGCAAAATCACCACCTGCCCTTGACCGTCTCCTTTCGCCACTCGGCGATTGTCTTACACCCGAGTCGGCACGGCGGCTTCTTGCCCTCAAGGCTGATCGAAAATTGCAGGCATATATCGACGACCTGGCAACCCGTCACAGCGAGGGGCGGCTCTCCGCTCGGGAGGAAGCCGAATACGGCCGATACGTTTCCTTCAGCACTTTTGTCGCGATCCTCAAGTCCAAGGCTCGCCAACTCCTCGCCGGCGCGGGGGAGTGAATTAGCGGGCCCTATCGGTCGATTGATCTGCTCCTTTGGCGTCCCGTTGGCTGAGCCATTGATCGAGACGCGGCTGGACCTCCGCACGGTGTTTCCAAACGAGGGCCGCCGTCTGCGGATCGACGCGCAGGATTCGGGTAAACCCCGCGAAGGCCTCAGCCGGAAGGCATTCACAAAGCAGGTCGTGGATCTCCTTGCTGTTATCGGCGGCCGCGTCTAGCATCGCCAGATAAACCGCTGGGTCCGATTCCCTGCCGGCCGCGCGGAGGACCACCGGGAACAAGAAATCGCCACTCCCCGGATCGAAGATGCACGTGTGCAGAATAAGCTCAGCGGCGGTTTTGCGGACGTGCAGGCTCGGGCTGTTTGCCAGCCTCTCCAAGAAGCGGTTGCAACGCTCCTTTTCGCCCGCCGGCGGTCGCAAGGGCACGAGGCGCCTGAGGACTTTGGCAGCCGCAGCTTCGAGATTCGCGTCGGCGGGCTGTTGCAGCGACTCCAGATCGGCTAGAAAGCGGCAGTCGATGGCGGCGCCGTTAAAGACGTTCTCGAGCCGGTCCTTGAAGCACAGCGCCACTGAATTCCAGAGTTGCGGGTCTTGCGATCGCAGCGCCGAGGCCACATAGCGCGCTCGCCACGGGCGGCCCTGGTCCGCCTTCGCCGCGAGCAGCGCCGCGGGAATTCGCACTGCCGGCGGCAGCCGTTCGTCCAGCGCCAGTGCCTCGGCCGCATCCAGGCAGGCCGCCCAACTACGGTCGGTGGGCGCGATCGCGGTCAGGCACAATGGCACAACCACTTCCAAGGGCGGCTGGGACGACCTCTCGCCGAGCAGCTTCACGAGCACGTCCCTGCCCTCTTCCGAGCAGCCCAGCGCGTTGAGGCATCGTGCAGGCCAGTCGAATGGCCCGCGTGCGGGCCGGCGGACAACCTGCTCGAGGGTCGGCCCCAATCCCTTCGTCTCGTCAGCCAGCAGCAGGGCCTCCAGGCAGGGGAACCAGATGGCATCGCGGCCGCGGAACTTCTCCAGCCCCGCTTGCAGCCGGCGCACGTCATCGTCGTTAGGAACGTCCGGTCCGCACCTTGACGGAGGCCAGGAGCGTCAGAACCTCCTCCGGGGTCTGACGCGGCAAGGCGATTTCGATCACGTTCAACAGTTCGCTACGGTCTGGAACGCCGATTTGCCCCAGCAGGTCAAGCGCGGCGACGCGGCCGTCAGGGGGCCCGGAAGGCGCGATCGCGACCTTGCGCAGCGCGGCGTAGATCCGTTCGCTCAGCAGGGGACCCGCGGAGCTCCAGGAGCTGCGCCGCGTCCTGCCGCTCAAAACCCGTACAGTAAGCCACGTAGCCGGCGCGGTCTCCCTGGTTTTCGATCATCGTTGGCAAGACCACACGCTCTTCTAGCAGCGAGGTCAGTGCCGCGAGGTCCGCCTCCCAAGACGCGGCTGCGCGACCGCTGGCGACCGTTTCTGAACGGTCCAGTCGAGCCGTCGTCTCCGCGCGAGTTTCGTCGTTGAATCGTCCCGGCACATTCAACCGCGCGAGCAGGGCCAGCCCGGCCGCCTGCAACGGTGGCCGGGCCAGCGCCTGGACTGCGTCAAAACGCGCCTCGTCACCGCCGGCGATGAACCCGAGCGACCGACGGACCTCCGGCGACCTGGTCTCCTCGTCGCTGTCGATGGAGGTCGTGTTCCCGCTGGGGGGCGTGAACGTATGCAACGGCAATTGCCGGAGCGCCCCACAATGGATGTTGCTGATCGTCATGGCGGACTCGGGAGTGCGGATCGTCATGGCGGCGATCGGTAACCGATCGCCGATGGCGGCGCGGCGGAGGCGGATAATAGTAAATTTGCCGGCAGCATCGGCACCAGGGGACCGCAGCAGCCGGCCGCGTCGATCGTAACTGGCCGACGTGGGCGTCGCCAGAAGGCGGTGGATGGGTCCCGTAAATTCGATTCGTGCGTCCTGCCATCTTCCTTGGATCCCGCGCCCAGGTGGCGCCGCGGGCATCGGTCAGCATGAAGAACGCCCCCGTTTCACGAAGCAGAAAGACGTGCCCACCGTTGACACGGTCAAGCACCGTTGTAAGGCGGTTTCCCGAGTCGTAAAAGGGAACACCGCGGTAATCGGTTTGCATGAGCGACACGTGTCCAACTTCGCCCCTTCCCATGTCGTCACTCTCCAGGAAGACCCGAAACTGGAGCGGGCCCTTACCTGCCACCATCTTGGTCAAGCAGCATTCGCACTCGAATCCACCCTGCTCGAACCAACCGCCTAGCGATGACAGATGCAAGGTCCATTCGAGCCTAAGCAACTCGGCAAGCCGCCGGTCGGCGTCCGTGTTCTTGCCATCCCCAACCACTGCGGGA
The DNA here is from genome assembly GCA_963824275.1 of uncultured Planctomycetia bacterium. Classification (GTDB taxonomy): domain Bacteria; phylum Planctomycetota; class Planctomycetia; order Pirellulales; family Thermoguttaceae; genus JANXQG01. The sequence goes on from CAWGOT010000002.1 coordinate 235,899, forward strand.
CGGCTGGGCTCGGCCGGGCGTGCCTGAGTCGGCTCGCGCTGCTGCGCTACCGATTGCCCGGCAAGGCAGAGCGAAAGCGTGCCGGCGCATAGCATTACGTAACTCAATTCCGTTTTCATACCAAATCCCTCGTACCGTCCTGAAAGGCAGCGGCGTGCCGAGGTCCGCGGCACGCCCCCTGCGCGACTTGCTTGAATCAGAACTGCCACACGACAGAGGCGTTGAAGTCGAGCCCGCCCTTGGGCCCGCTCTGGACCGTAAACGAGAAAGTGAACTTCTGGTTCCCGTGCCCTTGCGGCTTGTATTCTTCCTCGAACTTCAACGGCGACTTCATCGGGTTCGTGATGTCGCTGGTCGAGATACGGGTCGTCAGAGCACCGACGCTGAAGTTCACCGTGGCGTTCCCCCATGCCGCAGCCGCGGCAGTGGCCCACGCCTGTGAGCCGGTTCCCTGTGTAACTGCCGTTTGAACAGCGTTGCCAATCTTGTTCCAGTCCGCATTCGGCACAACGCCGAAGGAGGTTCCAGCGAAGCCCGTGACCGCTGAGCTTTGCACGGTCGCGCCGGTGCCCGCCTGCAAGAGACTGATCGCAGTTTGCGGAAAAGGCGAACCCGGATTTGACGGAATAGCGATGCAGAATGGATTCCCGGTCTGAGCGGTCAAATTCGCCGCGATTAGGCTTGAAAAGGCGCCGAAGAGTGCTGCCTGCGCAGCGTCGCGGTTCTGAAAAGCGGCTGCGATTTGTTTCTGTTGCGGTGTGAAGTTGCCCGTCTGAACGGCCTTTGCTTCGTCGACGACCATGCCGATCAAGTTCGTCACGGCGGGGTCGTTGATCGCGAACTGCCGATTGAGCGCCGCTACAACGTCGGCTTTGGCCTGGGCGTACACCTGGTCTTCCACGACGTTAAAGGTCTGCTGGAGCAACGGCTTGATAGTCTTGGTCGCGTACTGCAGCACTCCTTTGGTTCCCGGCGGAACCTGCGTGCTCCAAAGCGCGAGTGGGATGCTGCCAGCGATCGGCTGGCCGGCGGTTGGGACAACGCTTGAACAAGGGACGGCCCAAACTTGGAATTGCTGAATCAGAGACGTGACGTTTGCGCCGGTCCAAGCCTGCAATGCGCCACGGGCATACGTTTCCAGTTCAATCGCACTAGTCTTAGCCGACCACGGCGCGTCGAGATGCAACCCATCGCTAGGCTTAAACGGTGTCGTCACCTCGATGTTGTAGAGAACGGGCTGAATCCAGTTAAACGCCGCGACGGCGGATGAACCAGTCCAGGCAATCGGTTGGGGCTGATCTTTGGCAGGCGTAACCGTAATATCCGGGATGCCCACATACGCATTCTGCGCGGCGCTGATGGCGTTCGCGCCGTTCTTGTCGGTGACGAACGCCTTGACGGCGTCCTTTAGGTATGAAACATTTTTTCCCAAATTGACTCCGCCGGTGGCATAACTCGCCGACCAAAGGCCCGTTGCTGGATCGAATGTCGCCGGGACATCGATGGGCGTGGGGCTGAGGCCCGAGATCTGAAACGTGAAAGTGCTTGTGGTCGTCCCCTGCGCGGGAGTGGTTTTTGCGGCCATGACAATGCTGTCCGGCTCAAGGACGTCGGTGACGCTGAAGTCGGAGATCGTGGGAAGCGAGTTGCACAGCAACCTCCTGCATTCAAGCTGTTCGTAGCCAAGGCGTCTGCTCCGACGCTTGTGATAGCCATTCCTCCGGCTAGATGCGCCCCCCCCGAAACACCTTTTGCCGATCCAGTTTGCCAGTGTCATAATCGTTACTTTCTTTAAGTGAGGTATTTTTGAAACCCAAGGACGAACGCCAGTATGTGAACGCGAATAACCAGTGTCAAGTACCCCCATGCCTTCGATGGTAGAGTTTTTCTAATACTGGCCCACGCGGAAATCAACCTTCCAGGGAATTGACGCTTCCCAATGGCATCGATAGACTTGGTACCTAATTGAAGGCGGGTCCGAACGGCGGCGTTGGTTCCTCCGAGGCGGACTGAATTCCACTCTATTTCGAGACCTTCGTGCAAGCTCCGATCCTTTCGCATGTTTTTCCCAACGGCCTGGTGCTCCTAGCCCAACCGATGCACTGGCTGCAATCGGCGGCGTTTTCCTTCCTCGTGCCGGCAGGCTGCATCAATGAGCCGGCTGACCGGCAGGGACTGGCCACGCTGACCTGCGAGATGACGCTCCGCGGGGCGGGGCCGCGCGACAGCCGGCAGTTCGTTCTCGACCTGGATAACCTGGGCGTCGAGCACCATGCCTCGGTCTCCAGCGCGCGGGTCTCCTATGGCGGGGCCACGTTGGCGGAGAGCCTGCCCTCGGCACTGGCCATTTTCGCCAACGTCCTGCGGCGTCCGCACCTGCCGGACGAGGAGTTGGACGCCTGCCGGCAGAACGCGGCTCTTGGGCCTGCGGGCGGTGGAAGACGAGCCCTCGGAGAAGGTCATGATCGAGCTTCGCCGCCGCCATTTCCCCGACCCCTGGGGCCGCTCGTCGCTGGGCGAACAGCAGGCCCTGGAGACGATCGGCCTTGACGAGATCCGCGGATTTTTCGCGCGGCAATTCCAGCCGCAGGGCACGATCCTGGGCGTGGCCGGCAGCGTCGAGTGGGCACCGCTGGTGGACCTCGTGGGCCGCTTGCTGGGCGATTGGCAGCCGGCCGGCGAAGCGGCGATCGACGAGCTTCCGGCCCAGGGCGGATACCTGCACGTGCCTTACGATTCGGCCCAGACGCACATCGGCATCGCCTACCCCAGCGTGCCCTATCGCCACGACGACTATTTCGTGGCCTGGGGCGCCGTGGGGGCCTTGGGCGGCGGCATGAGCTCGCGGCTCTTCACGGAAGTCCGCGAGCGGCGAGGGCTGTGCTACAGCGTTTCCGCCGGTTACCACACCCTGCGCGACCGTGCCGGCGTCTTCTGCTATGCCGGCAGCAGCGCCCAGAAGGCCCAGGAAACGCTCGACGTAACCCTGGGCGAGCTGCGGCGGTTCGGCGCAGGGCATCGACTCCCACGAGCTGCGGCGGCTCAAGGCCCGCATCAAGACCGAGCTGATCATGCAGCAGGAGTCGAGCTTCGCCAGAAGTTCCTCGATCGCCCGCGAGTGGTACCACATCGGCCGCGTCCGCACGCTGGAAGAGCTGGAACAGATCGTCGACGGCCTGACCTGCGAGGGCATCAACGGCTACCTGGCCAAGAACCCGCCGGGACCGTTCACAATCGTGACCGTCGGGCCGGATGCGCTGAAGGTCAATAACTAAACGGATTGGCGAACGACAATGTTGTAAGACGGATTGGCAATCCGTCCTACAATTCACTAAATCGGCACGTCCTCGACTAATTGAATAGCTATGGAATTCCTGACCCACGTTTTGCCCAACGGACTGGAGATCGTCGCCGAGTGCAATCCCGAGGCCTATTCGACGGCCCTGGGGTTCATCGTCAAGACCGGCTCCCGCGACGAGAGCGACGAGATCGCCGGCGTGAGCCATTTTCTGGAGCACATGGCGTTCAAGGGCACGCCCACCCGCTCGGCCGACGACGTGAACCGCGAGCTCGACGAGATCGGCTCGCATTGCAACGCCGGAACCTCCGAAGAGACGACCGTTTACTACGCCCCCGTGCTGCCGGAGTATCAAACCAGGGCTACCGAGGTGCTGGCCGACATCCTCCGCCCTGCCTTGCGCGAGGCCGACTTCCTGACCGAGAAGCAGGTGATCCTGGAGGAGATCGAGATGTACGAGGACCAGCCGCCGTTCGGGGCGGACGAGAAGTGCCGGGCGGCCTTCTTCGGCAACCACCCCCTGGGCCGCAGCGTGTTGGGCACGTCGGCGGGCATCGAGGCCCTGCCGCTGGCCGCGATGCGGGATTACTTCCGCCGCCGCTACGCACCAGGGAACATCGTCCTGGCGGCGGCGGGCCGCGTCGATTTCGAGCGGATGGTGGCCGATTGCCAACGGGCCTGCGGCGGCTGGGAACCGGCCGAGTGCCCTCGCGTGGTGGAACCGCCGCAGCCGCAAAGCGGGTTCCATCGGCTGACCAAGGCCTCGGCCACGCAGCAGTACATCTTGCAGATGTCGCTCGGTCCGGCGGCGAACGACGACGACCGCTATGCGGCCAAGGTTCTGGCGATCGTGCTGGGCGACGATTCCGGCAGCCGGCTGTACTGGGAGCTTGTCGATCCCGGCATCGCCGAAGTGGCCGAGCTGAGCCACGGCGAGTATCAGGGGGCGGGCGTCTTTTGCACGCAAGTCAGTTGTGCTCCCGAGGACGCCGAAGAGGTCTACCAACGGGTGATCGAGGTCTACGAGACGGCCCACGCCGAGGGCATCACGGAGGTCGAACTGCAGCAGGCGAAGAACAAGGTCCGCGCGCAGCTTGTGCTCTCCAGCGAGCGGCCCGGCCGGCGAATGTTCAACGTCGGCGGCGACTGGGTCTATCGCCGCGAGTATCGATCGCTGGAGGAGGATATCGACCTGGTGGCGTCGATCCGGCTGGAGCAGATTGCCGGCGTGCTCCAGCGCTATTCGCTCCTTGAAGGAACGACGCTGACGATCGGGCCGGAGTAGACTTTCCGCGGCTGGCGCTATGTTGTAAGACGGATTGGCAATCCGTCCTACCTGCAAGATGTTGTAAGACGGATTGGCAATCCGTCCTACGCTAGGCTTCCGTTTTTGGCCAAAGTGGCCCAGAAACCGCTTCTCGAAACTTGTTTTGCCCATTTTCACCACCTTTGGAAGTTGTGTTCCATCAGCAAGCTGTATCCAGCGACCAGGAATCCTCGGGAAAGCGGGGTCTTCCACCCCTCTGAGACAATTGCTCCTCCAAAAGGAAGGATGGCCAAAGTGGGCCAGAACCGTTGCCATGGGCCATCCCTCATCACCTTAATCCTTCATCTATCGCCTTCATGGCCGCATTTCGCCGGGCGAACATCCGCTCCCTGGCCTCTTCATAGGTCTCGCCACCTTGCCCTACGGGCTCCCTACTGGCCTGCTCTGCTCGCACCCTGCTGAGCCGCTGGGCCCGGACCTTGGAGATCTCCTTGGCGGCCTGCATGGCCTTGCCGAGCAAGGCGGCCTGTCCTGACTGGGTTGTTGTTCGCCGCGTGCGTTTAGGTTGGGTGTCGTCGTCGCCGGGCGATTCCAGCGTCACTTGCTTGTCGGCGAGCGAGCGGCGCCAGGCCTGCATCGCCTCGCGGTAGACCGCTTCCAGGCGGGCCGTGAGGAGGCCGCCGAGGCCCTCCGAGCTTTCGGCGGCCTTTTCGGCCCATTGCTGCCGCAGTTCGCCCAGCCAGCGATCGACGGTCCGTCGGGGAACGCCGAGTTGGCGGCCGATGGCGCGGCCGGAATGGCCTTCCATCGCGAGGCTGGCGATCTCGGGCAGCAGGGCCGCCTTCGGCGGCCGCGGGCGCTGCGGCCAGGCGGTCACGCGGACGGCCCGGGAAAATAGCGATTGGGGGCCGCCGGCCGGCCCTTCGCCGGTCAGCGCTTCGGCGGCCGGCCTTTCGCACGTCAGCGGTTCGCCGCTCAGCCCTGCGGAAACGGGCGTCGTGTGCGCCGCGGCTGCGTGGTCTTCCGCGGCCCCGACGGCGGCTGGCGGCGGGCACAGGGCGCCTTGCTGGCAGGTTTGGACGGGGGTCTCGTTGTTCGTGGACATGGCGTTCTCCTCGGGTTGGGGGAAATCGGAAATCAAAAGTATACCGTATTTATCCATAACTATCTAACGTCGTCTCGCCCCCGGCGGGCGAGGCCGGGGGCGGTTGGCCTGGCAAATCGTCAAAGAGCGGTTTTTATATCCATATATACGGATTTCGCGCGGCGGATGGGAAAATAATTTTCGCCGCGGGCCCGCGATCGATCCGCAAGACGTTGGCCGGAAACACCTTGCGCGATCTTGAAGTTTTTGATTTTACCTGCACGGCGATTGCCGTTTTGCTCCTGCCGGAAAGTGGGCCATTTTCCCCAGAGGAAGGACGACATGACGTGATCAGTCATCTTTCCGCCGACGCGGGCGCGGTGGGAACGTTTCCGGCGTTTCCAGTTTGTGGATTATTCCGTGGGAGCGAGACCGCCGCCGAGGCGGATTTCGCAAGCGCCAGGGATTTGGGATACGAGCCGTAGGATGATCCACGAAAAGTGTGGTATTGCCCCGGCAGTTTTGGTATAGTTTGCTTATTGTCAGGCGATCGACGAAAACAACTCTTACCCCCCGTACAACTGCCATGTCTACAGCCATGCCCAAATTGCTCGTCTCTTCTGCATTGTTCGCTTGGTTTTCGCTTGCGGGCTCGATGGCCGCCGCCGTCGGCGCCGAGTGGCCCGCCCGGGTCTTTGCGCCCTACATGTATATTGGCTCAGGCGACAATTTCAAACTCACGGACTGTAACGACGCCTGCGGCCTCAAGCATTATACGCTGGCCTTCATCATCGCCCGGCAGGAGGGCCGGGGCCAAGATGCAAAGTATCTCAAAGAGCCGTCATGGGACGGCCGCATTCCCATCGAGCAGGACCTCTACAAGGACCAGATCGACGCCATCCGCAAACGCGGCGGCGACGTGATCATGTCCTTCGGCGGCGCCGGCGGCAAGGAACTGGCCAACGTCATCGACGATCCCGTCCAGCTCGAGGCCGCCTACCAGAAGGTCATCGACCGCTACAAATTCACCTGGCTCGATTTCAACGTCGAAGGCAACAACCTCGCCAAAGGCAGGCTTGACAGCGAACACCGCAACACCGCGCTGGCCAACCTGCAAAAGAAGAATCCCGGCCTCGTTATCTCCTTCACGCTGCCCGTTGACCCCAACGGCCTCTCGGAGAGCTCGCGGAACCTTCTCGCCGACGCGGCCAAGAAGGGAGTCAAAGTCCACTCCGTGGACCTCATGGTCATGTATTTCGGAACGAGCTTCATCAACAAGGGGAAATCCGAAGGCCAGCTCGGCGTTGATTCCGCCAACAAGGCCCACGCACAACTCCAGAAGATCGACCCCGCCATTCAGATCGGCCTTTGTCCCTGTCTCGGCAGAAACGGCTCCACTGGCGAGATCTTCACCTTGGACGACGCCAAAACCATCAAGGCCTTCGCCGACAAGACGCCGTGGGTCTGCTCCCTGCACTTCTGGTCCATCAACGGCGACTCCGGCCGTCGCCGCGCCGCTCCCGCCGCGGACGACGCCAACCAGCCCCGCCCTTGGGACTTCGCCAACCTCTTCAAGAGTTTCACCGCGCCTTGACCTCCTGCGTGGCGGCGTAGGCGAAGAGGAGCATCCGGATGACCGGCGGCCCCAGCAGGATGGCCCGGCTCTCGGGGTCGCGCCAGATCGCGAGCAGCTCCTTGACGATGAGTGAACGGATTCACAGCCACATATCCAGTCGCACGCGGGTGGCGCGGATCAAGGCCACGAAGAGCCCCACCGCCATTGCCGTCAGGACCCGCCCCAGTACGCCAGCCAAGCTCCCGCTATGGAGATCCTACTTCCTCGCCTCCTCGCGCTGGTAGACGCGGACGTAGGCGATCACGAACTTCTGTGGCAGGTTGGCGTCGTCGATCGGTCCGCCGTAGCCGCCGCCCAGGGCCAGATTGAGGAGCAGATACTGCGGCTTGCGGTAGGGATTTTCTCCGTTTTCGTCGGCCTTGGAGAGATTGAAGCTGAAGTACTTGTTCTGGTCGCAGTCGAAGTCCATCCGCTCGGAGTTCCAGTCCATGGCGTAGACGTGGAAGTCGTCCCAGGGATTGTCGAGCGTGACGACGCCGCCGCTGGAGGTGTGCTGGCCGCCGAGGGAATAGTGGAGGTTGCTGTGGACGTCGTGGGGCTCTTTGCCCACGTACTCCATGATGTCGATCTCGCCGCCCTTGGGCCAACCGCCCGAGGTGCCGAGCGTCCAGAAGGCGGGCCACACGCCGCGGCCCTTGGGCAACTTGGCCAGGATCTCGATGCGGCCATAGGTCCAGGAGGCCTTGCCGCGGGTGATCAGGCTGGCGGCGGTGTAGTCGGCCTCGGTTTTTCCTTTGCTCGCGCGGCCGGCCGGGAGGGGGAACTTCTCCTTGCGTCCGGTGATGGTCAGCACGCCGCCCTCGACCCAGGCGTTCTCCTTGCGGCCCCGCGTGTAGTACTGCGACTCGTTGTTGCGGACGTAGCCCACCTCGTAGTCCCACTTGGCGGGGTCCGGCAGGCCCGTATAGTCGAACTCGTCGGACCACACGAGTTTCCAGCCCTGGCGGGCCGAGTTCTCCTTCGCGGGCGGCTTTTCTTGCGGCGTTGCCGCCGCCGCGGTAGTTGGTACCACGGCGCGCAGAGCAGGGTTATCAGAGCGAAGTGGATGAGGGGAGTCGCATGGCAGTGCTCCTTCGTGGTCCGTTTCAGAAATGATGTCATGTGAGAGTCCTTGAGGGAGGAGGCCCGTAAACGGGCCTGACAGCGGGAATTGTTACCGGGAAGCATTGTAGCCCGCCGCAATCCCGGCATAAATGCCGGGCCGATTACCGGCTGAAGCCGAAAACGGGCGTAAACGCCCGTCCCGCGTGGCCCGGATCGAAAGCGGGCATAACTTCTCATTCTCCCGAAATCCTACTTTTGCGCAGGCCAGTCCATCCCGCGAGCCAACCTTCTCGCCTTCTTCCTCATCCAGCAGGCCGCCGCAACGATGCCGGCTGCGCCGAGTAGCGCCAAGATTCCCGGTTCCGGAACGGCAGCAGCCCCGGCCGGCGCGGCCGCCACTTCGAAGCTTGCGGCCGGCGACGCGTCGAAGAGCGACGCAGCCCCGGCCCCGACGGTCAAACTTGTTCCGGCGGCCAGCGCGGTGTCCGAAGCCAGGACCAGCGTGCCGTCGTCGACAAAAGTGCCGCCGGTGTAAGTGTCCTCACCCGCCAGGGTGAACGTGCCGGCGCCATCCTTGACCAGCGTGCCGTTGCCCGAGATCGCGCCGGAAAAGGTCGTGCTGGTGTTGTCCAGCCCGAGATCGAGTGTATTACTGCCCAGGAGCACCTGGTGGCCTGTCGGCGACCCCGGAGCGTCGGCCAGCGAACCCAACAGCACCCAGCCCATGTTCGAGGCGATCAAGTCCAGCGTCGTGCTGCTGGACATCACCAGCGACGAGTTCGGCAGGCCCGCGACGGCGGCATAGAACTGAGTGTTGGGATCGCTCGTGCCCATTTGCAGCCACGCGGCACTGCTCGTGGCGGTGACGCCAACGGTGTTGTAGGAAACGCCGAAGTTGTTGAATGCGCCGGTGTTGGGCCCAACGCCGCCCACGCCCTGACCGAACCGCAGATCGACGCTGTGGAACCCCGGCGCCAGGGTGACGCTGCCCGTCGCATTTTGATTGTAGACCGTATTGTTGATGACCGAGACGCCGTCGATGGTCAGGAAGGCGGCATCATCAAAATTCTTGCCGAACGTATAGGTAATCGGCCCGCCGCTCTTGTTATCGAGATAACCGCTGTAGCCCCAGGTCGTCTCATTGGCCCAGTTGGGATAGATGTTGTTTCCAGAGCTGTTGGTGGCGCTGTAAGTAGACGCTCCCCACCGCGCCACCGGCTGAATCGAGGTCAGCGGGATCGGATCGGTCGTGTCTTCCCAATGGTTGTTGGACACCAGGCCCTCGTATAAGCCCGGCCCCGCTGGAACGGGCGAGCGGATGGCAAGGGCGCCGCTGGTCAGAAGGACCTGGCCCGTGTAGGCGTAATCGTTGCTGCCCGCGAACGTCAGCGTGCCGGGACCGGCCTTGGTCAGACCTCCCGAGCCGGAAAGCGGGCCGGCGAGAGTCAGGTTTGTCGACGCATTATCGACCTGAATCGTGCCGCCGCCGCTGTTGAGCGTCACGCTCCGGTCCGTCGCGGGCGCCGGATCCACGCCCGTGTACTCCAGGGCGCCGCCGGCGAAGATCAGGCTGGCACCGGCCCCCAAAGGGCTGTTGGTCCCGCCGTTGGCAACGGAGGCAACCGCGATCGTGCCCCCGCCGAACGTTACGGGGCCCGTGAACTTGTTGGTATTGCTGATGGTGAGGAGCCCCGCGCCCGACTTGCTCAGCGCAGTCGTGCCCGCGATGCCGAAGCTGGCGCTGCTCTGAAGCGTATAGTCTGTCGCAACGTTGCTGAACGTCACGCTGTAGGGCGTAACATCGGCCGTGGAGATGTCGACGGTGGTCGTCGCCGCCGAATCGTTGAAATTCACGGCCGAGTAGTCCGAATAATCGGCGGAGGTGCCGTTACCTCCCTGCCAGTTCTTCAAACCGCTGATGACGTTGGTGCTCCACGCGCTGCTCTGCGAACCGGTCCAAAGGAGTTGTGGCGCCGACGCCTGCACGATCTGAATGCCGTCGACCGGCGCGGAAACTGCTCGCGGCGGCTACGAGCGAGAAACCGCTGCCGCTGACGCCGGTGAACTCGATGTAGTTTCCGGCGGTTCCGCTGCTGGCCAGAGAAAATGCCGACGTGCTGGAACCTTGCATGGCCCAGATCGTCGTTCCACCGATGGTGTAATCGCCGATCCGCTGTTCTGCTCCGGACGTCCCCATGTCACCGGCGACGTAGACATAGACGTTGAACCCAGCGCTGATTACGGCGGGCAGTCCCGAGAACGTTATCGTCGCGGCGTTACTGCCGGAATTGCTTCCCGCGTCGAGGTAGCCGTACATCATCGTGCTGTCCGGCGTGGGCGGGGATAGGTTTGGGCCGGTAGTATAATCGTCGCCGGAACTGCTGCAACTCACCGTGCCGGCGGGCGTGGTCCCATCGCTGGCGTAAAGCGAGGCTGAGCCGCACGGTCCGTAGACGTTGTTCCAGTTCATCGCCGGAATGACGCCGGCCGCGTCGCCCGGATTCAAAATGCACTCCCCGTTGTCCGCGCCGAAATTGACGCTGATCACCAACGGACCGGCCTGCGCCGCCGCTGCCAGGCAAGCGACGGCGGACAGGCATGCCACGAGTCTCAACGCGGGTCCCACTTCATCGTACCGCCGGCTAGAACATGCTGGAAAAAGACCTAGGGTCCTTCCTAGACGGGTTCTTTGACTGCGAAACGCTGCCGCAGACGTTCGCACATCATGCGCATTACCGTGATCGCAAAGTGCGGCGTCTCCTGGACCATGAAATCGAATTGCCGCTCGTTGACCGGCACGACCTTGCAGGCGGTCTTGGCGACCGCCGTCGCGCTCCGGGGCGACTTGTCCACCAGCGCCATCTCGCCGATAATCTGGCCCGGCACGCTGGTGTCGATGACCTTGTCCTTGACGCGAATTTCGATTTCGCCCTCCAGGATCACGTACATTGAATCGCCCCGCTCTCCCTCGCCAAAGATGACCTGCCCCGGTTCGTACGTGACGGCATTCTTGGAATTGCGAAAGAGGTTGAGAATGAACATGGAGCGGGCCTCCCGACAATGCGGTTTTGAAGTTCTTATCGATCGACGTATTTTAGTCGCGCCGGCAAGGCTTGTCAATTATCGGCTCCCCACCCCCCGCCACGCCGCCAGCGCTCGTAGCAAGGGAGTAGGAAGTAGAGTGGGCCGAGTGGAGCGAGTCCCACCACCAAAGGCCGTTATAGTTTGCGCGGGCAGAAATGAGCCGTTGGAGTCCCGCCTTTAGGCGGCTTGCCTGGCGGTTTTCCGGCTAAAGCCGGGACTCCAGCGGCTCATTTCTGCCCGCGTGTGGTATATTTGCCGGAAAATGGTGGGACTCGCTCCACTCGGCCCGCCCCACAATTGCGCCACACGGGTGAAAGTCTGGCACACCACCCGCACGCGGGTGCCCGGTGCCTGCTGCTTTGCGTCGCCCGGTCTCTTGACCCCGGCCCGCCATCCATTACAATTCCCATTGCGTTAGATTCGCGTTAGACCGGCACAGGAATGGGCAATGCCGCTTCACCTCAAGGTCGAGAATTCCACGCAGCGGGAGCAGTTTGACCACGAAAGCGGCCCGCTGGAGTTTGGCCGAGGGCCCGAGCGCGAGTCGAAGCGCTGCCAGATTCTGGACGATCTGACCGTTTCACGCGACCAGTTGCGGATCGAAGAGCGGCCCGGCGGCCGCCTGCGGGTGGAAAACCTCAGCCAGCGGACGCCGGTCGTGGTTCCAGGGCGTTGCCAGATCGGCGAGTTGCAATCCCAGGAACTCGACCTGCCGCTGTTGCTGACGATCGGCCAGACCAAGATTTCGATCGAGGCGGTCCCGCGGTTCGACCTCCGCGCCGAGCGTAATTTGTCGCCGCAAATGACGATCGACGTCCCGCCGCCCGCGGGGCTCCTGTCGATTCCCGAGCCCGCGTTCGGTCCTCGTGCGAGACCTTTCGCCGGGGACCGCGCCGCATCGACCACCGGAAGCACGGCCGAACAGATCGGGCGGTGGCTGGAGAGGATCATCGAGCTGCAGCAGACGGGGGCCGGATCGCCGGAGTTCTTCGGGAAGACGGCCCAGGCCTTGGTCGATCTGGTGGACATGGACCTGGCCTTGGTGCTGCTGGAGCGGAACGGCGCCTGGTCGATCGCGGGCAGTGCCGTGACTTCGAGCACCATCAGCGTGCATTACAGCCAGACACTTCTGAAGCACGTCGTCAGCCAGCGGAAGACGTTCTACGAGGACCTGAGCCAGTTGAGCAAGTCGACGAGCCTGGCGGACATCGAGTCGGGCGTGGCCGCGCCGATCTTCGGCATCCAGGAGGAGGTGGTGGGCGTGCTGTACGGCGTGCGGGCGCAGCAAGGGCTGGCCCGCCGCGGCACGGTCGAGCCCTTGGAGGCGCAACTGGTGCAGCTCCTTGCGGCGGCGGTAGGAGACCGCTTGGCGCGGTCGACGGCCCAGCGGACACGGATCCAGTTCGAGCAGTTCTTCTCGCCGGACCTGGTCCGCGAACTGCAGCGCGATGAAAAACTGCTGGAAGGCCGCACGGACGAGGTCACGATCCTGTTCAGCGATCTCCGCGGCTTCACGCCGTTGGCGGAGCGGCTCGGCCCGCAAAAAACCTGCCAACTTTTGCGCGACATGATGGAATGCCTCTCGGAGCGGATCGTGGAGCACGGGGGCGTGATCGTCGATTATGCCGGCGACGGGATCTTCGCCATGTGGAACGCCCCCGCCAGGCAAGCCGACCACGCCGCGAGGGCCTGCCGGGCCGGCCTGGCGATGCTCGGCGAACTGCCCGCCCTGAACGCCCGCTGGGGCCACGAGGCCGCCGGTGCGCTGGCCCTGGGAATCGGCATCAATACCGGCGAGGCCCTGGTGGGCAACACGGGCAGCACGCGGAAATTCAAGTACGGGCCGCACGGCCACGCGGTGAACCTCGCCAGCCGCGTGCAGGACGCCACCAAGAAACTGGGCCTGCCGCTGTTGATCACGGCCTCGACCCGCGAGCGGTTGCCGGCCACGCTGCTGACGCGCCGCATTGGCCGCGTGGTCTTGCCGGGTGTGCGCGAGCCGGTGGTGGCTTACGAGCTTTTTGGCGAGCACGGTTCGCCGGAGTGGCTGAGCCGGCGCGACACCTACGAGGCGGCCCTCACGCTATACGAAGGGGGGCAATGGTCGAGGGCCTGCCAGACGCTGATGCCGCTGCTGGACGCGGAGGGCCACGGATCGGTGTACGACGCCCCCACGCTGAAGCTGATGCGGAGGGCCTGGGAGTGCCTGGAAACGCGGCCCGACCCGTTCGATCCGATCATCGAGGTCAGCACGAAGTGACGGCCCGGATGAGGGATGAAGGATGGGGGATGAAGGATGAAGGATGAGGGATGAGGGATGAAGGATGAGGGATGAAGGATGAGGGATGAAGGATGGGGATGAAGGATGAAGGATGAGGGATGAAGGATGAGGGATGAAGGATGAGGGATGGGGGATGAAGGATGAGGGCATTCGACTGGAAGCAGATGCCTAATGCCTCATCTCTTATCCCTAATTTTGCGGCCCTTGTCAGATCGCCGCTCCCTGACTATCGTGGAAGATGGAGAGACGATGAGCCCAGTCGGCTCCCGTTCGGTTTGCTGGGCTGTACCCACGTAGGAGAGATTTCCATGAACCAACGCCTTGCTTCTTTGACGATTATCGCTTTGATTTTGAGCGGAGCGACCGCGTTTGCCCAATGCGGCTGCAACTCGTCGCCCGCACCCGCAACGGTCGCCTATGCGCCGCCGCTTATGTGAGCAACTACGCGCCGGTGACGGTCGAATACGCCCCTGCGGCCTACGTCAGCAACTATGCCCCGGCGCCGGTCTACGAATCGCCGGTGGCCTACGCCAGCTACTACGCGCCGCCAGTGGCTTACGCCCCTGCGCCCTACGTCACGTACTACGCGCCGGCTGCGCCGGCCGTGCCCTATGCGACGTACTATGCGCCCGCGGCCCCAGTCGTGGTGACGGCCTATTATGGTGTGCCGGGCTGGAGCGTCTACGGCACGCCCCGAGTTTACGTGCCGGGCGAACCGGTGCGGAATGCGCTCAGGGCGGTCACGCCGTAGGGAGCGGCAAATTATACTGCTCGCGGTTGAGATTGTCACAACCCACACTAACCCGAAGCGTAAGCGAGGCAACGACTTCGGGGACCTCGCTTACGCTTCGGGTTAGTGTCAGTCGCAACCGCTAGCGAAAGGCGACACACATTTTGCCGAAGGCCGAGCTACTCGACCTTCAGCAGTTCCACGAGGAAGTGCAGCGTCGCGCCGCCAGGGATCGTGCCTGGAATGCCACGATCGCCGTAGCCCAGCGAGGAGGGGATCTCCAGTTCGATCATCCCCCCTTCGCCCACCAATTGCATGCCTTCCGTCCAACCCTTGATCACGCCGTTGAGCGGGAAGGAGATCGGGTCTTTGCGTCGTAGGAGCTATCGAAGACCTTTCCACCGTCGAGCCAGCCGTGGTAGTTGACCTTCACCTTGTCGGCAGCCTTGGGCATCTGGCCGCTGCCCTTGCGCAGGACTCGATAGCGCAGGCCGGATGCCGTTTGCGTGAACTGCTTGGGGGCATCTTTGGCAATCGCACCGCGCCGGTCGGCAGGGCCGGATAATCAACGTCTTTGGTTTGAGCGGAACCCAAGTTCACCTCCAAGAGCAAGAGAATCAAGGCACAAGACAATACGCGACAGCAACCGGCTGCGGACATCAGAACCTCCTAAAAACAAGATTGGTAGTTTGCGCGGGCAGAAACAAGCCGTTGGAGTCCCGCCTTTAGGCGGTTTGTCCGGAAGGATTCCGGCTAAAGCCGGGACTCCAACGGAAACCTAAGCATTCTGATAGAAATCGTTGCCTTAGGCAATACCCCCGCTCGGGGGCCAAGGGCCAGGGCGGGACCGCTAAGGCTTCTGGACGCTGAACTTGTAAATGGTCACTTCCTCCAATTTCTGGCCCGGGCGGAGCAGCGTGGAGGGGAAGCTTGGATGATTCGGCGCATCGGGATAATGCTGCGTTTCCAGGCAGAAGGCCCGCGAATTGCCGGTATAGAACTGCACTCCGGGCTGGGTGGTGTAGACCTCCAAGACGCGTCCGCTGGCCGGTTCCAAGACCCGTGCGGCCAGCGCGGGGCCTGCTTTTTCCGGCTTGTTCACCACGTAGCAATGGTCCCATATTCCGCGGAGCGGGCCGGTCCGCGCACCGATGGTCGTCGGCCGGGTGAAATCGAAGGGCGTGCCCTGCACCGGTTTCGGCTCGCCCAGCGGGATCATGCCGCTATCGACCGGCAGGTAGCGATCGGCGAAGATCGTCACTTCGTGGCCCAGGACGTTGCCCGCGGCCTGGCCGGCGAGATTCCAATAGGTGTGATTGGTGAGGTTCACGTGGGTCGGCTTGTCGGTCGTCGCCTCACAGGCCATGCGAAGCTCGTCGTTCTCATTGAGCGTATACGTGACGGTGGTTTTCAGGTTGCCGGGATAGCCCTCCTCGCCGTCGCGGCTGAGGTAGGTCAGGGCCACGGCGACCGAGTCTGGACCATGAATGGTCTCGGCCTTCCAGACAACGCGATCGAAGCCCACCTTGCCGCCATGCATGTGGTTTCCGCCGCTGTTGACCGCGAGTTGGTACTCGACGCCGTCGATCGTGAAGTGGCCCTTGGCGATGCGGTTGGCATAGCGGCCGATCAAGGAGCCGACCGGTTCGCGTCCCGCCTGGTAACGCGAGAAATCGTCAGGCCCAAGCGTGACGTTGGTCAGCTTGCCGGCGCGGTCGGGAACTTCCACCGACAAGATGGCCGCGCCCCGCGTAAGCAGCTTCACCCGCATGCCGTGGCTATTGGTCAGCGTGTACCGCTCGACGACCGTGCCGTCGGGCATCTTGCCAAAGACGTCGTGGCTAACTTGCAACCCGGCCGCTTGCGGTGCGGCCGGCGGATCCGCGGCAAGCGCTGGGAGACTACAGACTAGCAAGAACGTATTGAGCCACAGAATGGAAACGTGAGTCTTGGCCGGCATCGGCGTTGCTCCTTTCGGTATCAGGACGGGAATTGAGGGCTAACAACGATGCTTGCAGTGTAGCGGCGGAAATGGGCTGATGCCAGGAGGGTGTAGGGTGGGACCAGCGAGCTTGCGAGCGCCGGCCCACTAGGCGTGACCGGTGGGCCGGCACTCGTAAACTCGCTGGTCCCACCCTACGATTTCACCCGTTCTTCCCCCCACGATGGTGGACGAAGGCTCATAGTCGCCGCGTAATCGCCTTGCCATTCTCTTCCCTCCGTTGACTAGCCCAGGAATAATCACTAAACTGTTAGGTTTACCCTCCTGAACGGTCCAGGGCGGTAGGCTTTTTTCCTTTGACCGCAGTGCCCGCATAACGCCGGACGCCCCCCTCTTGCGAGGGTCGACCTAGCCGGTGTGCCTTGAGGAGATTGATTTGGCAACCGTACTCGTAAAAGACCTGGTAGAAGCCGGGGTCCACTTTGGCCACCGCGCCAGCCGTTGGAACCCCAAGATGCGGCCGTATATCTACGCCCGCCGCAACCTGATCCATATTATCGACGTTCGCGAAACGATCCGCGGACTGCTGCGTGCCCGCAAGTACCTGCAGGGCGTGGCGGCCCAAGGGAGCCTGGTCCTCTTCGTGGGAACGAAGCGGCAGGCCAGCGACACCATCGAGCAGCAGGGCACGCGCTGCGGCATGCCCTTTGTCAGTGACCGCTGGCTGGGCGGCACGCTCACCAACTTCCGCACGATCCGCAGCCGCCTGGGCCGCTTGGAAGAACTGGAGGCGATCCGCTCCGGCGAGGAGCTGGCCACCTATTCCAAGAAGATGCAATCGGCCCTGTCCCGCGAATACCGCAAGATGTATCGCAACCTCAACGGCATGCGAACCATGAACCGCCTGCCGGAATGTCTGGTGGTGATCGATCCCCGCAAAGAGCGAAACGCGGTCAAAGAAGCCCGCAAGCTGGGCGTGACGACCGTGGCCTTGATCGACACCGATTGCGATCCGGACGAGATCGATTTGGCCATTCCGGGCAATGACGACAGCATCCGCTCGATCGAGCTGATCGTGCAGCTCCTGGCCGACGCCGTGATTGCCGGCAAGAACGCGGCCGGCAAGGCGCAACAGGAGCGGGCCGAGGGCGCGGAGCCTCCTGAACCGCCGGCGGAGGCCGTGGCGGCGGCGGCGTCCGCATGAGGAGTTAATCGGGTAGGTGTAGCGTGGGCCGAGCTTGCGAGTCGCACCAATCCAATGCCTGTTTTCAGCTTCTTGGTGGGACTCGCAAGCTCGGCCCGCCCTATTTTGCTGCGAGTAGGTCCTTCCTGCCGGGAAGGACTATTGTGCCCCAAATCGCTGGAGAACTTTGGGTCTTCGCTGGACCATCGCACATCAGTCCTTTCCGGCAGAAAGGACCTACTTAAGACAAGGAGATCGTTTCCATGGCAGAGATTACCGCATCGACCGTCAAAGAACTGCGTGAAAAGACCGGCCTTCCCATGATGGACTGCAAGAAGGCCCTGACGGCGGCCAACGGCAATATCGAGAAGGCGATCCAGGAACTGCGGATCCGCGGCAAGAAGGTCCAGGAGAAGCAAGCGGGCCGTTCGACTTCCACCGGCCGGATCGCCGTCTTCTCCGAGATCGATCCGGGCGTCGGGGCGCTGATCGACATCCGCTGCGAAAGCGCCCCGGTGGCCAACAACGAGCAGTTCATCGGCTTGGCGAACGATCTCGCCCAGCAGCTTGCCAAGGGCCCCGGCGCCGCGACGCCCGACGAGCTGCTCGCCCAGCCCTCGCCCAGCCACAAGGGCCTGACGCTGCGACAGCAGTTCGACGACTTGAACAACCGCATCCGCGAGAAATTCGTGCTCGAACGGATCCTGAGGGTGAATGGCCCCACGGCCGGCTACGCGCACTTCAATGGTGCGATTGCCGTGCTCTTGCAAGTGGAGAACGCGGCCGCGGCGGCCGAATTGGCCCGCGACATCTGCATGCACGCCGCGGCGATGAGGCCGGTCGTGCTCCGCAAGGACGACCTCGATCCGGCCTTGGTCGCCAAGGAGCGCAACGTCCTGGACCAGGCCATGACACAGGAGGCCGAGAAGATCAAGACGGAAGCCGAACGGATCCTCGCCCTGCCCGACGAGCAGATCCAGGACCCCAACAACCTGGAGCGGATGACCAGCAGTCACGGACGGGCCCGCGGCGACCTGAAGAAGGCCGAGGGCCTGGGCAAGAACAAGTCGAAGGTCATCGAAGGCCGTTTGAACCTGTTTTATGTGGAGCGTTGCCTGCTGGAGCAGCCTCACGCCAACCAGGCCAAGTACGGCGGCAAGACGATCGCCGAATTGGCCAAGGCAGCCGGCATGAAGATCAACGGTTTTGTGCTCTGGGAACTGCCCAAGGAGTAAGCCCATGTCTGTATCGAACGGCGTGACGAGCGGCCAGAGTCTAACTGGCCAGGGGCTCACGGGCGGGCGTTTCGGCCGGGTCGTGCTGAAGATTTCCGGCGAGGGCTTCACCCATCCCGGCGAGCGCGGCATTGCCATGGACGCCGTGGTCCATATCGCCCGGCAGACGAGCCAGGCGGCCAAGCACGGCATCCAGTTGGCGCTGGTGATCGGCGGCGGCAATATCCTCCGCGGGGCCCAGTTCACGTCAGGCAATTCCAGCATCCACGAGGCCACGGCCCATTACATGGGCATGCTGGCCACGGTGATGAACGGCCTAGCCTTGCAGGACGCCCTGGAGTCGTTGGGCTGCGACACGCGGCTGATGGCCGCCATCCGCATGGACGGCGTGGCCGAGCCGTACATCCGCCGCCGTGCCCGGCGGCACCTGGAGAAGGGCCGGATCATCATCCTCGCCGCCGGGACCGGCAGCCCTTTCGTCACTACCGATACGGCCGCTGCCCAGCGGGCGTTGGAACTGGACGCCGACATCCTCATCAAGGCCACGCGGGTGGACGGCGTCTTCAGCGACGACCCGGAGAAGAACCCGCATGCCGTTCTTTACAGCCAGTTGAGCTACGAGGACGTGATGCGACAGAACCTGCGGGTCATGGACACCGAAGCCATCGCCAAGTGCCGGCAGTACGAGATGCCGATCATGGTCTTCAATTTCCGCAAGGAAGGCAACATCGAGAAGGCCGTGATGGGCGAGAGGGTCGGCACCTTGATCCAAAATCCGGGAGTGAATTGACCCTTATCCTTCATCCCTAACCCCACATCCCACCCATGACTTCCGATGAAATCCTCTTGGACGTGGAAGAGCGCATGGAAAAGGCGATCAACGTCCTCAAGCACTCGCTGGCCGGCATTCGCACCGGCCGGGCCAATCCGGGGCTGGTCGATTCGCTCCGCGTCGAGGCCTACGGCTCGCAGGTGCCGATCAAGCAGCTTGCCTCGGTCGGCGCCCCGGAGCCGAACCAGATCGTCATCCGCCCTTACGATCCGGGCACGATCAAGGACATCGAGAAGGCGATCCTGACGAGCGATCTGGGCTTCAATCCACAGAGCGACGGCCGCATCATTCGCCTCAACGTGCCGCCGCTTTCCACCAACGTCCGCCGCAAGATGGTCGCGCCGGATCAAGGACTTGACCGAGGAGGCCAAGGTGGCCGTCCGCAACGTCCGCCGCGACGGCAACAAGATGGCCGACGTGGCGGAGAAGGACAAGGAGCTTTCGGAAGACGAACGCGACAAGGTCAAGGAAGAGATTCAGGACCTGACCAGGCAGTACGAATCCCAGGCCGGCGATCTGGCCAAGGCGCGGGAAAAGGACGTGATGGAGGACTGAGGAGCGGCCGAAGAGGGCCGCATCAGTCCTAAGTCGAGGCCGTTCTTCCCTAGCTAGTCGCTGCTCTCCAGCCAAATGAACCGCGGATGACACGAATGGGCGCGGATCTGCTTTTGGAAATCCGCATACGCCTGCATTTGCTGCCTCTTTATCCTCTAATCCGCGCCCATCCGTGTCATCCGCGGTTCATCACTTCATACGGCTAAACACTTACCCCTAGTCCTTATTCCCTGACTTCTTCAGATCCTTAACGTCATAGGGATGCGACCGCTTGCGCGTGACCTTGGCCTCGGTGATCGTGTCGGCCGCGCCAGCCGTCCCGTCTTGGGGGTTCCGCCGCTTGATCTTGGCAAGCACGTCGAAGCCGCTCACGACGCGGCCGAACACGGTATGGTGGGACGCTTTGTCCCCTGGAAGTTTGTCGACTCTTCCGTCGAGCTGCGGCGTTGGCAGGAAGGTGAGGAAGAATTGCGAACCGCCCGTGTCGGGACCGGCGTGGGCCATGCTCAGGCTGCCGCGGAAGTGCTGGCGAAAATTGGCCTGATAACATTCGCAGGGAATCGTATAGCCCGGCCCTCCGCTTCCATCGCCCTTGGGGTCGCCGCCTTGGGCCATGAAAGCGGGCAGCACGCGGTGAAACTTCAGGCCGTTGTAGAAGCCCTTCTCCACGAGGGTGATGAAGTTCAGCACGGTGTTGGGGGCCTCGTTCTCGAACAACTCGAGTTCGATGTCGCCGGCGGTCGTCTTCAGCAGCACGCGGGGCAGGTCGCCGGCCTTGTCTTCGGCATCGCGAATCTTCTTCTCCTTGGCCCACGCCTCCTTGGCGCCGTCGATCATGTCCGGGAAGTAGGCGTACGGCCTGGGCCCGTCGGGCGTCTTCAACTCGTTGCTGATCTTGGATAGCATGCCGGACTCTCTGGCGGCCTTGAGCCAGGGCCCGGCCAGATCATACTCGTTCACGCAATAAGCAGCCACGCCCGCCAGGGCCGGCACGTACTTTTCAGTACATTTGTTGTCCATGAGCGTCTTGCCCAGCTTGAAGGCTGGTTCATAATCGTCGTGGCCGACGTAGTCGTAGAGGGTAGCCGCCAGCATGGCTGTGATTTCCGGATCGGCATTGGGGGCTTCCGTATAGGCGCTTTCGGCCGCGGCGATCAGTTTTACCTCCATCGCTTGGGCCTTTTCGATCCCGTCCGGGCCATAATACTGTTTCCTGATTTCGGCCTTCCTAGCGGAATCGGTCGCGGTGGCATACTCGTTCTTCAAGGCCCCCAGCTTGCCGATCAACTCGTTCCATTCGGTGTTGATCTTTCTGTATTCTTCCGTCTTGCTGCCTGCGGCCGGCGCGGCGGCGGCACTTCCCGCGGGCGGGGCAGAGGGCTCAGCGGCCCAGACCATGGCACTAGAAAGACCAAAACAAAAGCAAGCAACGTGCGATTCAACATGTTTCTCTCCGTGAATAAAATGGCGTGATGCCCTCTATAGTAACGCGAAGCGCAATCCAGGGCAACCAACCCTGCGGAAAAGCGAGAAAATTGCCCTCACTATCTTAACCGCTCCCCATGCCGTAACATAAGGCAGGCAATTTGGCACCGAGGCACGGCGGATGGCACGCAAAAGACCTTCGACCAGCAGATCCCATCGAGGTCCGCCGACGCCAGCGATTCGTCCCGTTGGGGTGCGGATCATCGGCGGCAAGTTTCGCGGCCGGAAATTGGAGTATTCGGGCGATCTCCGCACGCGACCCATGAAAGACCGGGTTCGAGAGGCCCTCTTCAATCTGCTCAGTACGGCCGTCCAAGGCAAGGTCGCCATCGACCTCTTTGCCGGCACCGGCGCTTTAGGGCTGGAAGCCCTGAGTCGCGGGGCGGTGAGGGCCGTTCTGATCGAGCGGCATCGGCCGACCGCCGAGACGATTCGCCGCAATTCCGCCAGGCTCGGCGTGGAGGCGATCGTCGAGGTCATCTCGGCTGACACGTTTCTTTGGGCCAAGCGGCTTCCTGACCTGGGCGGCGCCGTGGGTTGTTTTCTGTTCTCCGCCCTACGAGTTCTATGCCACGCGAAAGGATGGCATGTTGGAACTTGTAAATCACCTGGTAGAGCTATCGCCGCCAGAAAGCCTTTTTGCGGTGGAATTTGACGATCGGTTCGATTTCCGTTTGCTGCCCACGGCCGACCAGTGGGACATACGTCCCTATCCACCCGCAATCTTGGCGATTTGGGAGAAGCAGAAGGAATGAGCGGAGAGTTCCGCTAGGCAGCTTTCTCCGCCGATCCAACTCTGACCGTTGTCAGCAGCGATCCAGCCGGGTTGTAGAACTCAATCTCGTCCTTGCCCGCCAACAAGACCGCCTGGATGTTGCCGCAACGGAACCTCTGGCCGGCATAGTATCGGCCACGCAGCAAGAATGCGCGGACGATAGGGCCGGTCGCCCCCAATTCCGCAAAGGTCTCTGCCAGCCGTTGGTTGAGCAAATCCGGCCTTGCGTCCGCTTCCATGATGTCGCCCCAGGTGCCAGATAACCAATCGGCATTGGCAGTGGTTCGGTATTGTGGCAAGGCTAATCGCGATAAATACGCCTCATATTGCCCATCTTGCCAAACGAAAATCTGAACCCCGGATAGTTGACAGACGTATATTACTTGGTAGAATCAGGAGAGTTGAAAGGGAGGCTATCATGGAAAACCGAATCGCCAATATGAGTTTGGAAGAGCGGCGCTGTGGCGAGCCGAAGCGGATTAGCGACATTTTGGCGGAGTTACTGGCCCGCTATGAGAGTCGTTTCCCCCCCGCAAAGATCGCGGTCGTGCAACAGATGCCCATCGACGCGGCATGGGGTCGCCTTGTCCAGCAGAATTGGCCGTGTGGGGATGATCAGCGCTGCCTTTTCTGAACCGAAAAGCTACCCGGCCTGGACTCGAACCAGGAACGAGGGTACCAAAAACCCTTGTGTTACCATTACACCACCGGGTAGTGGTGTGCAATCCGCCAAAAGTAGGTGAAAATTGCACGCATCCTTGCTTGGACCAGATTTCCAGTAGATCTATCCTATTTCCTAACCGCGTTTCCAGCAAGGGGACTTGCGGATCACGCGTCCAACGAGCACACGCAACGGCATCGCGTGCTATTACATCCCCTGGCAAGCGCAGGTTATACTATTCGTGCGGTCGAATGGGTGAAAAACCCATGCTTGCTCCCTAGTGCTCCCGGCTCCCCACCATGCCGCACGATCTGATCGACATCATCACGACCAGCGACCCGGCCATTCGCGACCGGTCACTGGATGGTTTCTGCCGCACGGCCGACGTGGCCGCCTTGCGCGACGCCGCCCGCGCACTGGATGCCTTCCGCCGCCAGAGCGAAAACCTCTACGAGCGGGTGCGGGCCACCTTCTTTCTGGCCGCCATCTATCGCTACCACCTGCCGGCCAAGCTTCCGCCGGACGCCAAGGCCCTGGTGCCGTTCGAGGGCTATACGCGGCTCTTGGGCCGGCGGTTCGAAGAGGCGGTCGATGAGTTTCGCGCGGTCGAGGAACGACTCGGCCCCAGCGACGCCATCGCCAGCGCCCTGGCCGCCGCCTACCAGGCCCTGGGCTTCCAGACCCTGGCCGACCAGGTCCGGCGCAGCGTGCGCTCGGTCCGCGGCAACCAGTGGATGTTCCGCATGGGCCATCCCGGCCGACCATCCGCTTGCAGATCCGCCCGGCACTGCAGCACCGCGCCGCGCCGGACCAGCCCTTCCCGATCCTCGTCGAGCGGACGGCCGTCCGCATGGACCTCTCGCACAGCGGCTGGAGCGACATCTTCTTCCTGGGCATGGATTTTCCCCGAGGGGGCCCGGGTGCTGAACGTCTCGGTCGACCTGGGCGTCCGCGGCCGCGACGCCGCAGCCGCGGCCGCCGATCGAGGCCTGGCTCCGCGTCATCGACCAGCCGGTGCTGCGGCTGGCGAGCGTCGACCTGAAGTGCAAGGCCGACGTCACCGCCCTGGCCGACGTCTTCGATTTCGCCAAGGACTACCTGGGGCTGCTCAAGGCGGCCGTGATCGCCGCGGGCATCGTCCCGCCGGGGCTGGAAGGCTCCGGCCAGACGCTGGCCGACGTGCTGGCCCGGCTCGTCGGACCGGGGCTGGGGCTGGAAATCGTCAGCAAGGTGAACGACATCCCCAAGGGCTCCCGCCTGGCCGTCTCCACGAACCTGCTGGCGGCCATCATCACCGTCTGCATGCGGGCGACCGGCCAGGTCCAGTCGCTCGACCGGCACGCTCAGCGAGCCGGAACGCAAGCTGGTCGCCGCCCGGGCGATCCTGGGCGAATGGCTGGGCGGCTCCGGCGGCGGCTGGCAGGATTCCGGCGGCATCTGGCCGGGCATGAAGATGATCGAAGGCCGCCCGGCCCGGCCCGGCGACCCGGAGTTCGGCATCAGCCGCGGCCGGCTCCTGCCCGACCACCACATCTATACGCGAGAGCGAGGTCGCGCCGCAGACCCGGCAGTTGATCCGCGACAGTTTCGTGCTGGTCCACGGCGGCATGGCGCAGAACGTCGGCCCGATCCTGGAGATGGTCACCGAGAAATACCTGCTCCGCAGCGAGGCCGAGTGGAAGGCCCGGCAGGAGGCCATCGAGTCTGCTGCGCTCGATCGAAAAGGCCCTGGCCGGCGGCGACGTCCGCGAGATCGCCCGGCTCACGACGCGGAACTTCTTCGGCCCCATCCAGACGATCATCCCCTGGGCATCGAACCACTACACGGAAACGCTCATCGACCTGGTGCGCGGGCAAGTTCGGCGGCGGACTACTGGGGCTTCCTCATGCTCGGCGGCATTTCCGGCGGCGGCATGGGCTTCATCTTCGATCCGGCGCGAAAGGCCGAGGCCCAGGACTTCCTGCAGCGGGAGATGGTCGCCACCAAGCGGCAGTTGCAGTACGCGCTGCCCTTCGCCATGGAGCCGGTGGTCTACGATTTCGCCATCAACGACCGCGGCACGACTGGCCGAGCTGCTATGAAGGCGGCGACGCGCTGATGCCCGCCGCGCTACTATGCGATCTGTGCGCCGCAGTGGCTGCGGCGCGAGGCCCGGCAGCTGAGCCCGGCGGTCCGCGACGAGATCGCGCGGTTTGCCGCCGCGTGCCGCACGCATGCCCGGCTGGCCGGTTCCACCGAGATGCTGCTGGGGGCCCTGTTCCCCAGGCCGAGCCGAGGAGACG
Source organism: uncultured Planctomycetia bacterium (assembly GCA_963824275.1). Taxonomy (GTDB): domain Bacteria; phylum Planctomycetota; class Planctomycetia; order Pirellulales; family Thermoguttaceae; genus JANXQG01. Next base: position 261,274 of record CAWGOT010000002.1, read on the forward strand.
GCGGCCGCTGGCAAGCCTGAAATCGATCCTGGAGGCAAACGGCTTCGATCCGGAACTGCACGAGCAGATCCGCTCCGATCTGCGGACCGGCCGGATCGGCCTGGCCCAGAATCGCCTGCCGCCCAGTACGGTCATCGAAGACGTGGCGCTCGGCGACGTGCTCGATTCGCATCGCCGCAGGGTCTGGAGCCGGCCGACGCTGCGGGCGGGCGAGGCCGCGTTGGCCGGGGGCGAGGTGGCCGTGCTGGCCTTGGCCGGCGGGGCCGGCAGCCGCTGGACCCACGGGGCGGGCGTGGTCAAGGCCCTGCACCCTTCTGCCGCTTCCAGGGCAAGTATCGCAATTTCATCGAGGTCCACCTGGCCAAGGGCCGCAAACGGCGGCCCGCTACGGCGTCCACGCTGCCGCATCGTCGTATCGACGAGCTACCTCACGCACGAGCCGATCGCAGCACTTCCTGTCGCGGCAGTGCAAGGCGTATCCGGGCCCGCTGCTGCCTTCGCCGGGCCGTTCGGTCGGGCTGCGGATGGTGCCCATGCCCCGCGACCTGCGCTTCGCCTGGGAGGAGATGCCGCAGCAGATTCTCGACGTGCAGGCCCAGAAGGTCCGCGAGAGCCTGCATGCCTCGCTGATCGGCTGGGCCGAAGCGGCCGGCGGCGGCAGCGACTATACCGACAACGTGCCGCTGCAATGCCTGCACCCGACCGGCCACTGGTTCGAGGTGCCCAACATGCTCCGCAACGGCACGCTGGCCCGGCTGCTTGCCCAGCGGCCGCAGTTGAAGTACCTGCTCCTGCACAACATCGACACGCTGGGCGCCGATCTCGATCCGGGCCTGCTGGGCCGGCACATCCGCCAGCGAGGCCTGCCTGAGCTTCGAGGTCATCCCGCGGCGGATCGACGACCGCGGCGGCGGCCTGGCCCGCGTCAACGGCCGCGTCCGCCTGGTCGAGGGCCTGGCCATGCCCCGCGAGGAAGACGAGTTCCGACTGAGCTATTACAACTCGCAGACCACCTGGATTTCGATCGAGCGGCTGCTGGAAGTCTTCGGGCTCTCGCGCGGCGATCTGGCCGACGAGCCGAAAGTGACCAGCCGCCATCCGCCGCCTGAGCATGCGGCTGCCGACCTACATCACGCTCAAGGACGTGAAGAAGCGCTGGGGCCACGCCCAGGAGGACATCTTCCCCGTGGCCCAATTCGAGAAGCTCTGGGGCGACATGACCGGCCCTGCCGAGGTGGACTGCCAGTTCGTGGTCGTCCCGCGGCAGCGGGGGCAGCAGCTCAAGGACCCGGCCCAGTTGGACGGCTGGCTCCGCGACGGCTCGGCGGCTTATGTGGATGGGTTGTGCGAGTGGGCAACGTAGGGTGGGACAAGCGAGCTTGCGAGTGCCGGCCCACCATAATCGAGACCGTAGGATGGGCATGTTCTGTCTTTTCGCACCGTCCGAGAGAAGGTAAGATTAAGAGGCGGAAGTGATATAATGGATGATCCGCTGGAATTCGTCGATTTTGCCGACGTGCTGCAACATGGCGATCCGGGGAACTGGAAGTTCAGGGGAAAGAAGGCCGGAAGTCCCACTCCAGCAACGTCACCGCTTGCTCAACCTGGGACGATGAAACACTACGACATCTACGAGGACGAGTTTGGCGAGGAAATCGAACTCCATTACTTTCGCCATCCAGACGGGTCGGTCGGTGATGTCAAAGTGAAGTCTTGAAATCGGAGAAAAATCAGATGCCCGCCGGTCAAATAAATGGTTTACTACGCGACTTGCGTCTAGGCAAACTCGACGCGGCAAGTACCAAATTTCTCGCGGGAACACCGCTCGGTGGTCTTGTGTCGAATCTGCTTGATTCGTTCCCTGTACTCTTCCAAGAGCGGGTGGTGGGGCGGAAACGTGAGGTAAGCGTGGCGCGCTCCCTGTTGTTCCGTTTGGCCGCTCACCGGTCTCCCGGCTCGCGATTTCAATCGATGGAGTTTTGCCCGGTCCTCTGGCGATGCGTGTTCGTGAGCGGCTATGACGACACGGTAAGTGAAATCACGCAGATCGGCAGCATTAGCTTGCGGCCTGCGGATTCCGCACGGACCGAACTGACCTTGCGGACGGGGCGCGGCTTTAAAGTGGACAAGACACCGGACGAATGGATATTGAAGGAACTCAAGCCGCGAAGGGTCAACCTCTCGGAGGAGTTTCTCGCGAAGCGCGGTTGGAAGTTCGAGGCGCTCGTCCCGCTGTGGCTGCACGCAGGCGCAAAATAGATGACGTTCCAAGATTGCAGTCTCTCGGCAAGCCCGCGCCCTTCCAGAGTTTTATATACCCCTCGCAAGGTTGGACGACCGGCTCCGCGACGTATTTGGATGGGCCGTGCAACTGGCAAACGCAAAGGCGCGAAGGCGCAGATGAACAACCAGGATTTCAATTTCGAGATTTCAAATCTGAGATCTGAACCAATTGAGATTTGAAACTTGAATTTCGGCTTTGCGCCTTAGTGCCTTTGCGTGAGACTTGCAGTTTGCCAATGTACCGTTTGACGTTTCGAACCGTCACAAGTCATATAACGTCTCATCGACGGCTGGCGGCCGGCGTTTGGCCTTGCGCCGCGGCAGATCAGGCAGGGCGTCGGCGTCGGGGCCCGCCTCGCCGAAGACGTTGCCCATTTCCTCCTCGATCTTCTCCGGCGATTCTCCCGCCTCCATGCGGCGGATGGCCTCATTCGCCTTTTCGTCCATCGGCATCCCGGCCGCGTCGTGCAGCTTCCGCATCATGCGGGCGACCTGCCGGGGATCGTTCTCGTCGAGGCCCTCGGCCTCGCGGGACATCGATTCCATCAGGCCCTCCATCTTGGCATCGTCGAAATCGCCCGGCCCGTCGTCGCCCTCCGGCCCTCCGCCCGACTTGCCCAGCGTGGCGAATCGCGAGACCTGTCTTTGCAGCTTGGTCCGGCGACAGCGAGGGCACGCCGGGCGCGTCGTGGTGTCAATCCGCTTGGAGAAGAAACTGAACACTGTGTGACAACTGCCGCAGTAGAATTCGTAGATCGGCATGAAGCAATCTCCGTTTTCGATGCCTGTTCGAGGGATTTTGTTCTTTCGAGTATAGCGTGCGGATATTTGCCAGTGAAGCGGGACCGAGCGCTGGTGGGACCGCCTCCCAAGGAACTTCCGCGGCGAACATGCCCGGGCACCCGGTACTTCGCGGCCGCGTGAAGGCATGCCCAAATTAGAGGTCTACGGAAGTAGTTCTTCGGCGGCTCCTCGCCCCTATTGTCTCGCCCGCTCTTCTCTGCTACGCTCACATCCAGGGTCTGGGGCTTCGAGATGCTCATGCATGATTGCAATATCCTGGTTGGCTGGGTGGGAATGATCCTGGGCTCGCTGCTCGGCATGGCCTTCGGACTGCGGGCCGAATCGCGCGAGTGGGCCGGCGGATACGGCAGCTTCCAGCGACAGGCCCTCCGCCTGGCACACATCGCCGCCTTCGCCCTGGGAATGATCAACGTGCTCTACGGCTCCTCCACGCGCGGCCTGGACCAGTTGCCGCAGTGGGCCGCCGCGATCGGATCGGTCGCGATGATCGCTGGAGGGCTGCTCATGCCGGCAGTCTGCCTGGCCGCCGCCTGGCGCCGCCCGCTGAAATTCCTCTTCCCGCTGCCCGCATCTTGCGTCCTGGCGGCGCTGGTGGTCCAGGCCTGGGCCTGGTGGCGGCTGATGACCACGGGAGGTTGAACCATGCGACTCGGCTTGCTGGCCATGAGCGGAGTGCGCGTCATCGACCCGGAACTGGCCTGGCTGGGCGTGACCTTGCCGCAGTTCGTCGCCCGCGGACACGTCGTCGCCTCGCTGCCCAGCCTGTCGCTGCTGACCTTGGCGGCCCTCACGCCGGATGAGGTCGAAGTCGAGTACGTCGAGATCCCCCATATCGCCGACCTGAACACGCGGCGGCTGCCCGATTTCGACGCCGTGGCGATCTCCTCCTACTCGGCCCAGATCGGCGAGGCCTACACCTTGGCCGATCAGCTTCGGGCGCGCGGGACGAAGGTGATCCTCGGTGGCCCGCACGTGACCGCGCTGCCGCAGGAGGCGCTGGCAACACGCCGACGCCGTCGTGCTGGGCGAGGCCGAGCCGCTCTGGCCGCGGGTGATCGAGGACCTTGGCCGCGGCCGCCTGGAGCGGATCTACCGCAGCAACGGCCGCGATGTACGACCTGCGGCAGTCGCCGATCCCGCGGTTCGGCCTGCTCGATCCGGAAAACTACAACCGCATCCCGATCCAGACCTCGCGCGGCTGCCCGCACTGCTGCGAGTTCTGCGCCGGGTCGCGGCTCTTCGGGCCCGGCTACCGCCAGAAGACGGTCGACCAGGTGCTCGGCGAGATCCGGGCGGTGGGCGAGATCTGGGAGCGGCCGTTCCTGGAGTTCGCCGACGACAACCTGTTCGTCGATCGCCGTTGGGGCCGCGACCTGCTCGAGCGGCTTCGTCCGCTGGGGGTCCGCTGGTTCGCCGAGACGGACATCTCGATTGCCGATGACCCGGAGCTGCTCGCGGCCCTGCGGCCGGCCGGTTGCTACCAGCTTCTGATCGGGCTGGAGAGTCTCTCGCGGCAGAACCTGGCGGCGATCGAGTCGACCGGCTGGAAGGCGGATCGCCTCGACCGCTACGTCCAGGCCGTGCGGGCAATCCAGGACGCCGGGGTGACGGTCAACACCTGTTTCATCGTAGGGCTGGACCACGACACGCCGGCCGTTTTCGACGATATTCGGCGTTTCGTCCGCGAGGCCGAGCCGCTGGAGATCCAGGTGACCGTCCTGACGCCCTTTCCCGGCACGCCGCTTTTCGAGCGGCTGCGGTGCGAGGGCCGCCTCGACCCGCCGCCCTTCTGGCACAAGTGTACGCTGTTTGACGTGAACTACCGGCCCTCGGGCATGTCGCGGGAAGAGTTGCGGCGCGGCCTTTACGACTTGTTTCGCGACCTGTATAACGAAGGCGCCTTCGCCCTCCGCCAGCGGCAGTGGATCGACCTGATCCACAAGCTGCGGCGGGAAAAGGCCGCTTTGCCCTCGAACTGACAATAAGGAGCCTTTCGATGTGCTACGACATGTGCCTTAGGGCGATCGACGACGCCCTCCAGACGTTCGGCAGCATGCGCTATCGCCGCGTGGGAGAGGAGCAGGCCAGCCCGGCGGCCGAGGCGGAGGTGGCCGCGCTGGTCGAACAGCTCCGGCAGATTCGCCAGCGGCTGGGCCGCTATGAAGGGGCCCACCTGGACGAGACGGTCAAGTGCAACGCCTGCAACGTCTACCATCACCACGACCACGTGAAGACCGAGTGGCGGGGCGAGTCGAGCCGCGGCGGCTACGACGACGAGACCAAGTGGTCGGCCCGCAAGGACGGCTCGCGGTACGTGATGCGGCCCCCATCGCCCTACGCGGGGTCGTAGGACGGATTGGCAATCCGTCTTACGGTGATTGGTAAAGTTCGTAGGGTGGGACCCCGGGCACCATGGGTACATCGTGCCCGGGTCCCACCCTACGGCTTTTTCGAATCGAACGCAAGAAAGGACAAACGCAAATGAAGCCGAGCAACCATCTCCGCACTCTTCGTTGTGGCGGCCCTGTACGACGGGCTGTTGGGCCTGGCCTTTCTGGTCGGGGCGGACTGGATCTTCCAGTGGACCCAGGTCACGCCGCCGAATCACATGGGGTACGTGCAGTTTCCCGGCGCGCTCTTGATCATCTTCGGGATCATGTTTGCGGCGATCGCCCGGCGGCCCCGCGAGAATCGAGGCTTGATTCTCTACGGCATCCTGCTGAAGGTCGCCTACTGCGGCGTCGCCGGTTACCACTGGCTGTTCGGCGGAATCCCCGCCATGTGGAAGCCGCTGGTCGTGACCGATCTGGTGTTCTTGGCTTTGTTCCTCCTGGCCTATCGATGCCTGGGCGACCCGGGCCAACTGGAACAGGCATAGAAGGCCATGACTTCCATCGAACGCCAACCGGCGGCGGAACAGCCCAATCCGGCCAGGTTCCAGTACAGTCTGCGGACGCTGCTGCTGGTTTGCGTCGTGCTGGCGTCGTCGGTGGCCGTTTTGGCGCGTGGGGGATCGTTGTCTTCGCGATTGTCGTGGGACTTGCGATTCACCTTCATCACTTCGAATCGTTGTGGTCACTGGGGTGCCTTGTCGTGGTCGTGCTCTTCCTGATGTGGCGCTGGGCTGCTGCTGTCCGCCGTCAATAGCGTCCACGAGTCAGATCGCCGCGCGGATGTGCCTACAACCTGTATGAAATCACGAGAGCGCTGCAACTGTACTTCTGGCTGCTTTCGGTCACCGCGCTCTTGACGTATGCGCGGCGGAGCAGGAAAAGGCCGTCGGCTCCGCCCCCCGCCGAGTGAAGTCCGCCGGGCAGCCTTTTCAATTTTGGAAAGGAAAATTGCGGAAAGGAATCTTCATGCCTGCGTGCCACCCATTTTCTTTTCCCCCATCTTCTTTTCCCCTATAATTTCCCGGCCGTTGGCCATTTTCGACCTCGCTGAGTATAGTTTATCGTACCCTTGTCAGGCCCCGAACGAACCGCGTACTGATGTTCGGTTTATTCCAGGATCCGCACCGCCGCCATCTGCTGCTCACGCTTGTCGTGGGAGCGGGGTTGCTCGCCTACGTGACCGGCACGCTGCGCTCGATCTTCGATTTCGATCTGGCCATGCTGCTGGCGCTGGTGGGCGGATTCCCTACCTACTCGGGGGCGGTTAGCGGCTTGGCCCGCCGCAAAATCACCGCCGACCTGGCGGTCAGCCTGGCGGCGATGGCCGCCCTGTGGGTCGGGTGGCGGGGGGACGATCCGTCGTCGTGGTTCCTGGTCGCAGCCGAGGTCATTTTCATCATGCTCGTCGGCGAGTCGCTGGAGGACTTCGCCATCGGCCGCACGCGGTCCGGCATCGCCAGCCTGCTGGAACTCCGCCCGCATGCGGCGATGGTTCGCCGCGGCGGCCACGAGCAGGAAGTGCATGTTGCGGACATTCGGCCGGACGACGTGGTCATCGTGCGGCCGGGCGACCGGATCCCCGTCGATGGGCGGATCACCAGCGGCACGTCGTGGATCGACCAGAGCCCCATCACCGGCGAATCGCTACCGGCCGAAAAACGGGTCGGCGACGAGGTCTTTGCCGGCACGCTGAACACCCACGGGGCACTGGAAATGGCCGTCGAGCGCCTAGGGCACGACACGACGCTGGAACGGATCATTCATCTCGTAGAGCATGCCGAGGCGGCGAAGGCCCCGGTCGAGCGGATGGCCGACCGCTATGCCGGCTATTTCGTGCCCCTGGTACTGGTGGCGGCGGCGATCACGTTTGGGTCACCCGCGATGTGTCGCGGAGCGTAGCGGTGCTGGTCGTGGCCTGTCCCTGCGCCTGGTGCTCGCCACGCCGACAGCGGTCGCTGCGGGCATCGGTTTCCTGGTCCGCCGGGGAATCCTCGTCAAGGGCGGCGCCGTGCTGGAGAACCTGGGACGGCTGAAGGCCGTGGTCTTCGACAAGACGGGCACGCTCACCCTGGCCCAGCTTCGCATCGAGCGGATCGAGACGATTCCTTCGCTTAGCGAGGCGGCCGCCCTGCGGCTTGCCGCGGCCGTCGATCAATACTCCGAGCATCCGATTGCCCGTCTGCTGGTCGCGCGGGCACGGGAGTCGGGAATCGAGATTCCGCCGGGCGAAGGTTTCATGTCACAGCCCGGATTGGGCGACGGCCACAGTTGGTTCGCACCTTCATAGTGGTGCAGGCGTCCCGCCTGCTACGGAAGCAGGCGAGACGCCCGCACCACAAGTGCGGGTGGGAAATCCGAGGGCGATGGAAGCGGCCGCGTGCGGATCGCCGATGACCTGGCCGCGCGGATCGAAGTCCTGCGCCGCGCAGGGCATACGCTCTCCCTGGTGGCCGTGGACAACGAGGTGGTCGCGGCCATCGGCATTCGCGATAGTGTCCGCGAAACCGCCGCCGCCGCGATCCACGACCTGGGGCACTTGGGCATCCGGCAGATTGCCATGCTCACGGGCGACCAGGAAGCGGCCGCCCGCGCGGTGGCCGAAGAGCTTTCGATCGCGGAGTTTCATTTCGGCCTCTTGCCGGCGGAAAAGGCCGATTGGATCGCCAATCTCCGCAAGACCCGGGCCCCGGTGGCGATGGTGGGCGACGGCATCAACGACGCGCCGTCGCTGGTGGCCGCCGACGTGGGCGTGGCCCTGGCCGATATCGGCAGCGACGTGACCATCGAGTCGGCGGACCTGGTGCTGATGGGCGACGACTTGCGGAAGCTGGCTGAGGCGGTGGCCTGCGGCCAGCGGGTCCTGCGGACGATTCGCCAGAACATCATCGCCTTTGCCATCGTCTTCAACCTGGCCTCGATGGCGGCCGCATCGAGCGGATGGATCTCGCCGGTCACCGCCGCGATCGTGCATCAGGTCAGTTCGTTGGCGGTGGTGCTCAATTCGCTCCGGCTGCTGGTCGATCTTCACGCCTGGCAGCACCGGCTGGGCGATTGGTGGTACGATATCCGGCGGCTCCGCTGGCGGATCGCCGCGGCTATCGCCGGGATTGCGCTGGCCGCCTGGCTGGCCAGCGGGTTGCACTCGATCGGCGTCGGCCAGCTCGGCGCGGTCCAACGGTTCGGAAAACGGGTCTTGCCACTGGAGGAACCCGGGCTTCAGTACCGATTGCCCTATCCGTTTGCCCGGCATTATGTGATCCTCCGCGATGAATCGCATCGCGTGGAAATCGGCTTCCGCAGTTCACCGTATCCCGAGCGCACCCGGCCCGACGAACCGGCGGCATACGAATGGAACGTCCAGCATCGCGGCGGCCGATACCAGCCCGTCCCCGAGGAGTCGTATGTCTGGACCGGCGACGAGAACCTGATCGACACGAACCTGGTGGTCCACTACCGCGTTGCCGACCCGGAGGCCGCGCTCTTTCATTTGGGAGTGGGCGACACGGAGTTAACCGCCCGCTGGGACGAACTGGTGCGCGCGGAGAGCGAGGCCGCTTTTCGAACGGAGATGGCACGCCGCGAGGCGGACGACCTGCTGGAGAAATCGCGGCAGGAAATCGCCGTGGCCGTCGTCGGCCGAGCCAACCGCGCCTTGGACCGCTGCGCCGTCGGGCTGCACGTCGAGGAGGTCTGTTTTGGCGACATTCATCCGCCGCTGGAGGTCGTGCCGGCCTTTCGCGACGTTTCCATCGCCATGGAGGAGAAGCGAGGCCCGCATCAACGAGGCCCAGGCCTACCAGTATCAGACCGAAGCCACGGCCCGCGGTCAGGCAGCCGAGCAGAGATTCGTGGCGGAAGGGTTCGCCGCCGATCGAACGCAGCGGGCGACCGCCGCCGCTGCGCGGTTTCTGGACGTTGCCGCAGCGTATGCGGTCGCGCCCCAGGTAGCCGGCCTGCGGCTCTATTTGCAGACGATGGAGATCGCCCTGTCAGGAAAGCGGAAAGTGATTGTCGACGCGGCGCACGGCGGCCGACGCATGTTGTATCTCGGACGCAAGGGGCTCGACTCGCCCGCCGTGCTTGATTCGCCGGCCGACAGCCCTGAAGTCAAAGGAATCAAGATACCGTAGGGTGGGACAAGCTCGCGTAGCGAGCGCCGGCCCACCATGATCGAGCATCTCAAAAGAAATGGTGGGCCGCGCTCGCTACGCGAGCTTGTCCCACCCTACCTCGGAACCAACACGCCATGAAGAAGCTGCTTGTGTTCGCCTTGTCCGCCGTCCTTCTGGCTATCGCCTGGCGCTGCCTGCTGTTCGTCGACGAAACACAGTTCGTGATTGTCACGCAGTTCGGCCGGCCCGTGCGGACCTTGAATGAGGCGGGTCTGTACTTCAAACCGCCCTATCAATCGTCGCTGGCGATCGATCGGCGGATGCAAGTTTACAATCCGCGCCCCGCGGAGTTCCTCACCAGCGAGAAGAAGAACATCGATCTCGACGTCTTCGTCTGCTGGAGCGTGGATGATCCGCAGCGTTTCCTGGAGACAGTCAGCGATCTGGCGGGGGCCACCGCGCGGATCCACGACATGGTCTGGTCGAAGCTGGCGGCCGCCGTGAGCCGCAGCCCGCTGGAAACGTTGGTCTCGGTCGATGCCGGCAAGCACTCGATGGAAAGCCTCGTCGAGGGCGTGGCCCAGCGGTGCAGAAGACGCGCGTGACAAGTACGGCATCGAGTTGGTCGACGTGAAGATCAAGCGGATCGGCCTGCCGGAGCAGGTCCGCGACAGCGTCTTCGAGCGGATGCGCAAGGAGCGGGCCCGCATCGCCCAGCGTTACCGATCGGAGGGAAACGAGGAGGCGATGAAGATACGGGCCTCGGCCGACAAGGAGAAGACGGTCGTTCTGGCCGAGGCCTATGCCGAAGCGGAGATCGTCCGCGGCAAGGCCGAGGCGGCAGCCACGCGGACCTACAGCGAGGCCCATCAAAAAGACCCCCAGTTCTTCGAACTGCTGCGGACTTTGGAGGCGTACAAGAAGATCTTTGATGAGAAGACGACGATTCTCCTCTCGGGCGACTCGGAACTGTTGAAGTACCTGTCGCACGGAATGGGGCCGGGCGATGTAAGACCGGCGAAGCCCAGTTCGCCGCAACCGTAGGTGGCCCGATGGGCGATCTCAGCAATCCTAGAAGATATTTCGGAAAGGAAAACCAAATGAAACGAGTTGTCTTAGCGATATGGGCAGCAGGCGCATCGCTCATTGCCCTCAATGGCGGATTGGCCGCCGAGCGAAGTTCCGACGAAGCTAGAGCAATTGACGAAATCAAGAAACTGGGTGGCAAGATCACCGTTGGTCGAGAAGGTCCGGGCATGCCGGTAACCGAGGCAGGCTTAGATTCCCAAACTGGCGACGCCGCGCTGGTGCATCTCAGAACTTCCCCCACCTTCGGAAACTCGGCTTGTACGGCTGTTCTGGGGTCACCGATGCGGGACTGGAGTCCATTGCCGGCTTAAGCAACATCGAGGTGTTGCAAATCAGCGGAACCAAGATTACGGCCGCCGGACTGATGCATCTCAATAAACTGCCGCGACTTCATACGCTTAAACTGAGTTACACTGGAATACCCGTGGTACCGCTGAAGCATCTGAAGGGTTTGAGCCAACTTCAGGAATTTTGTTTCCAAAGTGATTTTGTTGCCGACGTGGCGCTGACACAATTTGAGAACCTTCCCCAACTCAAGACGCTGAGACTCGAATGCAATAAAGTATCCGACACCGAACTGGGACGCCTCAGGAGTTTGTCTGGACTCAAGGAGTTGAGCCTGACTTACTTGCTTGAAGTCACCGACACGGGGCTGGAGTCCGTCGCGAAATTGAGCAACCTCGAGGTGCTAAGTATCCGCGGCAGCAAAATCACCGACGCCGGACTGAAGCACCTCGAGACACTGCCGCGACTTCATACGCTTAGGCTGAGTGAGAACCACGAAATTACCGCGGCAGTGCTGGAGCATCTGAAGGGCTTGCGTCAACTTCAGGAACTTTATCTCGGTAACTACGCGGAAACCGACGCGACGCTGACACAAATTGAGAACTTTGCCCAGCTCAAAAAACTAAAGATTGGATGCCATCAAGTAACCGATGCGGGGTTGGTACACCTTGGGAGCCTGACCCACCTAACGGCGGTGGAACTCAACTGTTCTAAGGTGACTGACGCCGGCCTGGTACACCTTGAGAAGTTGTCTAAACTCGAAGAATTGAGCCTGGCTCATTGCAATAGTGTCACCGACGCGGGAATCGAGCATCTCCGTGGCCTTTCCCGGCTTAAGTCGCTGAGCCTGGCGTTGACCCGCGTCACTGGTACTGGCCTAAAGTACCTCAAGGAACTGTCCCTACTTCGAAAATTGGACATGGGCCTTTCTTGGGTGAATGACGAGGGTTTGCTTTATTTCCAGAACTTGCCCCAGCTTGAGGTGCTGGACCTCGATGCCATGCGCATTACCGGTGCCGGGCTGGTACACCTCCAACGTTTGCCTGAACTCCGGGAGTTACGTTTGTTCTACGGCGAGATTAACGATGCTGGACTGAAGAGCCTGAGAGGAATGACACAGCTTCGCAAGCTTGTTCTTATGGGCACGCCCGACGAGCGCCCCCGAAGGCGCCTTGCAAGGTCGGATAACTCGTCGTGACATCCAGGAACTTCAAGAAGCGCTGCCCAACTTGAACGTTGTGGAGCCATTTCGATGATGTAGCGGTGCTGCCAACACGGCATCGCTCGCAGGGTTCGCATTGGGGGCCAAAGTTCGCCGTAAAATCCCCAACCGATTGACTCACCACACCACCAAACCGTATGATGCATCGTCGAGCCACGCCCGATCACCCTCACGACCACGAGCATTCGCACGGCCACGCTCGGCCTGCTTGGCGGCCGAACCTCTGGTTGTGGTCGCTCGCCGCGCTGGCCATTTGGGCCGCGACGGGCATCTATGCCGTGCAGCCCTATGAGAAAGCCGTCGTATGGCGCTGCGGCAGAATCCTCCCCGAACTGAGCCTTCCTGGCATCCATTGCGGCCTGCCCTGGGGCATCGATCGCGTAACCAAGCTGAAGGTCAACGAGCAGAAGCGGGTCGGTATCGGCTTGAGCCTGGAAGATCGCAACCTGGGGCGAACCGTCGAGCCGCGCCGCGCGGAATGCCTGGCGGGCGATCGGAACCTGATCGCCGATCTCGGCCGTCGTGCAGTACGACATCGTCGATGCAAGGGCCTATCTGGTCCGCACGGCCGACGTGTCGGCGGCGATCGAGAACCTCGCCACGGCCGAACTATCGGCGGCGATCGCTTCCCGCGACGTGGACGATATCCTCACGCTCGGCCGGCTCGAGATCCAGCAGCAGGTGCTCGCCGCCGTGACGAGCGCGGCTGGCCGATGGGAGAACGAGGGCCGAGGGCTCGGCGTGCAGATCAACTCGGTGACCCTGGAAACGGTCCGGCCGCCGCAAGAGGTCGACGAGGCGTTTCGCGACGTGATTTCCGCCCGCGAGGACCGCCAGCGGGTCGTCAACGAGGCCCAAGGCTACGCCGCCGCGTCTGATTCCCAGTGCCCGCGGCGAGGCCCAACGGATTCGTTTGGAAGCCGAGGGCTCCGCCGCGGAAACGGTGGAAAGGGCCCGCGGAGAGGCCGACCGCTTCGATCGCATGGTGGCCCAACTCGGTTCCGGGCGCGAAGTGACCGCCCACCGCCTGATCCTGGAAACGCTGGAAGAAGTGCTGCCCCGATTGAAGAAGATCGTGCTGGACGACAAGGCCCAAAAGCAAATCGATCTGGGCGATCATCGAAGATCAATGAACGGGGAAATCAGGATGTCTGCACGACAGCGGAATGTCCACTCCTGCCGGCCATGCTCGTCCTTGCCTTGGCGGCGGTGGCCTCTTGCTCCGCGGCAAGGGCCGATTGCCCCCCACGCCCGAGGAGGCCGTCAACGTGTTCTTCCAGGCGGCCCAGCGCGGCGATGCCCCGGCCTACCTGGCCACCCTTGACCGGCCCGCTGCGCTCCTCCTTCGAGTCGACCCAATCGCAGATCGGTGCAGCAGGCCTTCGCCGCCAGCCTGCGGGAATCGGTGGAGGGCATGAAAGGGTTTCGCCGTCAGCCCTGTCGGCGAACCATCGCCCGACCGGGCCGAACTCGAAGTCGAACTGGTCTTCGCCGACCGCAACGAGCGTCAGCGGTTCGTCTTGCTCCGGCAGGACGGCGGTTGGCTGGTTGACGCGGATCGACAAGGCCGATACGGTAAAGCCGCCCATCCCCTATGCGCTCCGCGGTTTTCGACAGACCGAAAAGTAGCAGGCACAGTCCGTGTGCCGTCCGCCGGAAGCCCCGGCTTCCGAAATAGTCATCGGTTGGCAGTTGAGGGCGGACGGCACACGGAGTGTGCCTGCTACTTTGTGTATTGACCCGGATCGGAACCCGGCCGAACAATGAAGTTGAGCGCAAATCACGGGCCCCAAGCAAAGAGCATCAAATGGTAGCGTGCAACCCGCGTTCGTCGAAGATGTTCATCAAAGGTCTGTGCTGGCGTTCGTGCCGCTGGTCGCTTTGACACTGGCATCCTCCAGGTTGAGAGCGGCCGAAGCGGCGGCTGCCGCAGCCCGGCCTCGCCGGTGGTCATGGAGAGGAATGCCGTGACCTTGGAACTCGTCTGCCAGCGACGGCGCCACGGAAGGCGAGTTCCATCCGATCGGCTGCCGAATGCTTGAAGCGACCACCTGGGGCGGCGGGCCGCAGTCCCATGCCGACCTGACCGGCTACCCGGCAGGCCCGGCAGCCGGGCCGCGGGGAAAAAAGCCAACCCGGCCAAGGGCAAAGCCGCCGCGCAAGCCGGCGAGGCGATCACGGTCCTGGCCACGCTCAAGCCCTATGAAGCGACGGAGGGCGACGCGGTCCTGGAGATCGATACGCCGGCCGGCAAGGCCGCCATCCGCTTGCAGGACGTCGGTTTCGACACGCCAAGAGTTACCTTGACGGCAAGATCGTTGCTCAACGTCTGCCCGTCGGCGACCCGTTTTGCCGCCGCCCCCAGCGACAACGATTATCCGGCCGCCGCCCGCGGCCGGACGGCGCAGTGTGGGTGGCCTTCGTCGCCTACCGCCGCGGCGGCGAACCCGACATGGCGGCGGCCGCCCAGCGGCGATTTCCGCACGCTTCGTTGCCCAGCGGCAACGGCGATCAGATCCGCCTGGTGCGGTTCGACGGCCAGCAGTGGTCGGCGCCGATGCCGGTCACCGAGCCGCTGCTGGATCTCTGGAAGCCCACGCGTGGCGGTCGACGGGGCCGGCAAGGTGTGGGTCGCCTGGAGCCAGAACGTCGGCGGCAACTGGGACATCTACCGCCGCAGCTACGACCCGGCCGCGAACCAATGGTCGCCGATCGAGCGGATGACCACCGACCCGGGCGCCGACATCAACGTCGTCTCCGCCACCGACTCGACGGGCAGCGTGTGGTGGGCCTGGCAGGGACGCCGCGGCAAGAATTTCCAGATCTTCCTCGCCAGCGGCGCCGCCGGCAGCCCGCCGATCGCCGTGACCGACAAGCCGGCCAACCATTGGGACCCGGCCATCGCCGCCGACTCGCAAGGGCAACGTCTACGTGGCCTGGGACAGCTACGAGAACGGCAACTACGACGTCTTCATGCGGCGATTCCAGCGACGGCGCAGCCGGAGCCGGTCATTCCCGATCGCCACGACTCTCGGCCTTCGAGACCCGGGCCAGCCTGGCGGTCGATCGGCCAGGACCGCGTGTGGATCGGCTACGAGCATGGGCGGGCCGAATTGGGGCAAGGATTTCGGCCGCGATGGTCCCCAAGTCGGCGCCGCCGCGACCAACCGCCGATGCCACCGGTCCGGCCGGACAGCGGCCGCGGCGGCGACGGCCTGGGCATTCCCCTCTATCAGCGGCCGGCGGGTGGTGGTGAAGTGCTATGCCGACGGGCGGCTGCAGCGACCGGCCGCCGATCCGGCGGTCGTGCTGGACGCACATGCCGCGGCCCAAGAGCTTCGCCCGGCTGGCGGTCGGCCGACGACGGGCGGCTGTGGCTGTTGTTCCGCCATCATCCGCTGCCCGGCGGCAGCGCGGGAGACCTGGGCCGAGTATGCCATGTCCTACGACGGCAAGGCCTGGGGCAAGCCGCGGATGCTGGCCGATTCCGACAACCTCTTGGACAACCGGCCGGCCGTGGTGCCCTTCGGCGCCGACGGCGTGATGGCCGTCTATCAGCAGCGACTGGCGGCTGCGCGGCGCCAACAACGCGGAGGCGCGCGGCCGGCCGGCCGCTGAAGAACGATCTTGTATGCGACGTGCTGCGCGGCGGAGGGCCGACGGTTGCCCCGCAACTGGTCGGCCGACGCGCTGCCGGCACGCGGCCGTCGCAGCCGGTCCATCCCCACGAGCCGCAGGACATCCAGCGGCTGCGCGAGTTCCGCGTGCGAGTCGGCCGGCAAGACCTATCAACTGGCCCGCGGCGAGTTCCACCGCCACACCGAGTACACGGCCCATCGCGACGGCGACGGCTCGCTGGAAGACATGTGGCGCTACGCCCAGGACGCCGCCGACATGGACTGGCTGGGCAACGCCGACCACGACAACGGCTTCGGCCACGCAGTATGCCTGGTGGATCATCCAGAAGACCATGGACATCTACCACAATCCGCCCTGGTTCATCGCCCCCTTCACCTACGAGCGCAGCGTGGCGTATCCCAACGGCCACCGCAACGTGATCTTCGCCCAGCGCGGCATCCGCACCTTGCCCCGCGGCGACATGAGCGGCGACGAGAAGACCGGCACGCCCGACACCAAGATGCTCTACGCCTACCTGAAGCATTTCGGCGGCATCTGCGCCAGCCACACCAGCGCCACGGGCATGGGCACCGACTGGCGCGACAACGATCCGCTGGTCGAGCCGGTCGTCGAGATCTATCAGGGCGACCGCAACAACTACGAGTGCGACGGGGCGCCGCGGGGCTGTCACGCCGCAGGACATGCCGGCGAACCGAACGACGACAACGAAGCGATCCATCCCCAAGGGATTCATCTGGAACGCCTTGGCCAAGGGCTACCGCTTCGGCTTCGAAAGTTCCAGCGACCACATCAGCACGCACTCCAGCTACGGCGATCGCCTTGGTCGAAAAGCCCGGCCGCGAGGCGCTCCTGGAGGCCTTCCGCGCCCGCCGCTGCTTCGCCGCCACCGACAACATCGCTGCTGGTCGTCAAGTGCGCCGAGCACCTGATGGGCGAGGAGTTCACGCTTGCCCGGCAAGCCGACGCTGGAGATCCACGCCGTGGGCACCGCGCCCGATCGCGCAAGCTCGACATCGTCCGCAACAACCAGCTACGTGTACAGCACGGCGCCCAACCGGCCGACGCTCGACCTGAAATGGACCGACGCCGATCCGCCCGCCGGCGGCGATCGAGCTACTATTACGTCCGCATCGAGCAGGCCGACGCCAACCTGGCCTGGAGCTCGCCGATGTGGATCCATATCCAGCGGTGACATGCGGCGGGGTGATTGCCTTTTCGCCTCAAATGTTGCGAAAACGCAACATGGCCGAGCAATGCAAGCGGGGACGAAATCGCCGCGAGTCTCGGGTTTCAGGACGTAAACTTGTCTGGAGGACGATGGCGAGGCGGGCTCCGTTGGCTTTGGCATGCCGGTTGCTCATTTACCGTGCATCAGCCCCGAAGGGGCGCGCTGAGAGGCAACGCGAGATTCCTCCCCATCGCCAACCCATAGCGCGCCCCTTCGCGGCTGCCAAGGCGGCGTTAGTCGTAGGACGGATTGCCAATCCGTGATGTTGTGGGACGGATTGCCAATCCGTCCTACGATCCGGCGCGCTTTCCGGGACGGATTGCCAATCCGTCTTACGGCGATTGCTCAAAACCAGAATCCCAACTCGCCGCATGATCGAAGTCCGCGAAATCAACCTGATCGAAGACTTGGGCGAGTTCCGGCCTGCCTGGCAGTCGCTGCTGGCCGAAACGCCGGGCGCCAGCTTCTTTCACTCAGCCAGGAGTGGCTGGAATGTTACTGGAAGCATTTTGCGGCCGGGCAGCGGTTGCGGGTCCTGGTGGCGACCGAAGGCCGGCAGCCGGTCGGGCATCATGCCGCTGGTGGTGCGGACGGAGTCGACCCGCGTCGGCCGCCTCCGCATGCTGACCTATCCCTTGCACGATTGGGCCACCTTCTTTGGTCCGATCGGCCCTAGTCCTTCCGCAACGCTCGTGGCCGGCCTGCGGCACGTGCGGCAGACGCCGCGCGACTGGGACGTGCTCGATCTCCGCTGGGTCGACCCCGATGGCGCCGACCTGGGCCGCACCGAACGGGCCATGGCCCAGACCGGCTTCCGCCCTTGCCCGCAAAAGTGGGACCGGACCTCGCTGGTGGAATTGCCCGAGAACTGGCGGGACTACTGGGGGGACCGCGAGGCGAAGTTCCGCAAGAACGTCGATCGCCTCCAGCGGCGGATGGCCCAGCAGGGCAAGGTGGAACTGGTTCGCTATCGGCCCGACCCGGCCACCGAGGGCGACGTCGATCCGCGCTGGGATCTCTATGATGCGTGCGTGGCGCTTGCCCAGCGAAGCTGGCAGGGCGGACGCGGCGACAAGACGAATCTCTGCCACGCCGCGGTGGGCGGATTCTTCCGCGACGCCCATGCGGCCGCGGCCCGCCTGGGCGCGGTCGACGTAAACCTGCTTTACTTCAACGATCAGCCGGCGGCCTTCTCTATAACTACCGCTGGCAAACGTCGGTCTACGGCCTGCGCCGCGGCTTCGATCCCCAGTTCAAGCACCTGCGGCCCGGCCTGGTCTTGCAGAAAATGATGCTCGAAGATGGGCATCGCCGCGGCGACCGCTGCTACGACCTCGGCACGGGCAGCCACGATACCAAGCAGCCGTGGCGAACGACCGTCCAGGCCAGCTACCGCTTCACCTACTTTCCCGCGGCTGGTCTTGCGGGCGCAACTGCTGTGGTGGAATCGCTGGCTCCGCCACCGGCTTCGCGGCGAGCAGGATATTGCCTGCTCCTGCGTTACTAAGATAGATAGACTGAGACGAGTCTTGCGCTTATGCAGGCCAGGGGGCAACTTGAGAAAAACATTGTGTGTCCCTTTTCCGTGCTCGTCGCGATTGTCGTATCTCCTTATCTTGCAAACACTATGGGCGCTGGCAAATTTGTGTCGCGCTGGCTATCGCAGCGGAAACTGTGTTAGGGCTCTGCGAATTCTCATTCCCAAATTGCCGATAGCTTAGACTGGCGGCATTCATCCTATCTTACCTTTTCTGCGCAGGTCTCCATGCTCGGGATTCTCTGCGCATTGCCAGGAGTACGAATTCAGAAATGTTGACTTGTTTTCAACAGATCAACAGCGTGGAAGACCTTCGGGACTACGTCAACACGACGATTTGCAAGCAATATCAGCTTCAGACAGGCGCGTTTCCCATGACGGAACGGATTCTGCGGCGGCACGACAAGCCCTGCGGGATCTACTTCTGCCTGCACGGGCCGCGCGCCACCCAATTCTCGGCCATCTGGGAAACGGACCGAAACAAGATCCTCTTCTATGGTTCCGGGGGAGAGAGGTTTCAAACGACGCAGTTGATCGATAGTCCGAAAATTTATCCATTCGAATCGAACTGAACGCGGGCGGGACGCGGGCTGACGCGGAGGAAATAGATTCATCCAAAACACTAGGATGGCGGTTCCAAACGGGGCTCGAAGCGACGCGGCTTCTGGAGCACCGGTTGGGAAACGGCATCGAAAGCAAGAAATACACGGAGGTTCATGATGCTGGTGTTGTCAAGGAAGGAAAGTCAACGAATTCAACTGGGGGATTCGATTGTCCTGACGATCGTGCGGGTCAACGGCGATCGAGTTCGGGTCGGGATCGAGGCCCCCTTGGACGTGCAAGTCCGCCGCGGAGAACTCCCGCCTCACGCCCCTCCGGCAACGGGCGAAACACTGGCGCAAGGCTAGAACCGCACGTGATGCACATAGGCGGGCGGAACATTGGCCCAGATGTGGTCGCGGCGGATCTCGTGCTCTTTCAAGAGCCGCCCGACAACCTGCCCAATGCCGCGGAGCCGGGTCCGCTCCGCCTTGCCGCTGACCGTCGCCTTCAGCCGCCGAACGGCCATGTATTCAAAGAACGAAACTGTCGCTCCCGGTCCGGCCAGACGGCGGAGGATGGCGAGAATGTGCTCGACCTCCGCCACGGCAAAGTTGTTCATCGGCAGCCCTGACAAAATCACGTCGTAGGGGGTGTCCGTTGGAAGGCTTTCCACAGGGCAGTGCAGCACGCGGCAGCGCTGGGCCGCCGGTTGGAACTCGGGATCCGAACGGAAGCGTTCGTTGAGGCAATCGACAAAGCTCCGGTTCAATTCCACCAGATCGAGACGATCGGCCGGATGCATGCTGCGGAGCAGGTGCCGGGTCACGGCGCCGGTTCCCGGCCCGACTTCCAGGATCCGCCGCGGCTGACCGGCCGATTCGCGCACGAAATGGACCAGTGCCGACGACAGACGCTGGCCGCTGGGCAGGAGCGCCCCGGTGGTGCGGAAGTTCCGTCGAAACTCCGTGAGGAACAATCGGCAATCAGCAATGCGACCGGCCATGATGAGACCGATTATACACTAATCGCCCAGTTCGCGCACGGCCATCGACCCATTATCGGCCACGGGCAGGAACGGCCGGAAGCGGGCTGTCGAACCGTGGCCGAAGCCACCCAGCACGAACTCCAGGCCCACCGAGACATTCCAGATTTCCTGCGTCTGGGCGATCGCGCCACCCGCCGCATTGGGCATAATATAGCTGAAATCGCCCGTCATCGCCAGGTTCTTGGTCAGCGGCACCCGGCCTGCCCCACCGAAGACGAATTCGCCCGGCCGCTCGGCCACGCCAAACCGGCCGGTCAAGCTGGCGTCGTTGCTCCAAGTGTGTTTCCACGACAGGTAGCCTTGCGCAATCGGCTTGAAGTGCAATTCGTCGATATTGCCGAAGAAATCGGGAAGGTAGCCCGTATCGCCGTGATCGGGCACCGAGACCTGGATGCCAAGTTCATTCCAGGGATTGTACTCCCACGTCGTTCTTACGCGCCATTGGCCGAAATTGAAGTTGGAATAGTAGTCGTCGAACAGCCAGTCGTAAGCAAAGCCCCAGGTGAAAACCCCGTCTTCGCGATAGATCCGCTGGAACATGCCGACCGTGGTGAAAATCTGATCGCGGATCGTGGCGTCGGGCTCGGGGTAAGGCGTGCCTTTCAGATTGCTCAGCACGGCCGAGGCGCCAGCCTGGAGCCCCACACCCAGGCGGGGAAGGACCGGCACCCCCGCATTGATGCCGAATCGCAGACCGAAATTGCCGTTGGCATCGCCGATGTCGATCGGCCCTTTGAATCCATCAACCGACGAGAAGAGATCCAGGTTGAGCCAGCGAAACGGCGCCCTGATTTCCTCTGAATTATACCACTTGCCCTGCGGAACCTCGCCCTCGGGATCCATCAGCGGCTTGCCGAGGGGCGAGGGGATCTCTTCGGCCGACGGAGTTTCTCCTGGCGTCGGCTGCTCGTACATCGAGGGCGTAACCATCTCGGATTCGCTGTCGCCCGCAGCCCGCTCGACCGCAGCGACGCTGTGCGCCGTGGTCGTGGCTGGGGTCTTTGCCTGCTGCGCGGCAATGCGATCGAGCGTCTGCTCGAACCCATGAAAGTCGTCGTCCGAGAGCACTCCCTTGGCATGGATCAGGAGGCGGTATTGATCCATTCGGGTCAGGTTGCCTTTCGCCAGCGCGGCAGACAATTCCTCGCGGATCTGCTGTCGTCCCATCATCGCCGCACGAGCATCGCGGTCGGCCGCAGCGGCGGCGGTCATTCCTCCGATCCCGAGTGCCACGAGCAATGCTGCGGCAGCGAGATGCAATAGAAATCGCATGACAATCCCCCTGAAAGTGTTTCTCGGCGGAAGCGACAGGTTTGGCGGCTGTAATCCGCCGTTGAAATCGCTATAACCGCTACAGGCAGAAATGTCATCGGAATCGTTCCAAGCGGAACTTAACGCACAGAGCCCCCAGGCGATAAAATTTACCACCTACGCCGCCGCATAATCGGAATAAACGACAAGGTTGCAGTAGATTGCCTATTTTGACAATGGCGCAAAGAAAACCGGAGGGCTGGCCTCCGGTTAGGGGGCGTTCTTATACTTCGCACGGGCAAGAAACGATACTAACCCGAAGCGTGAGCGAGGACGCTACGTCGTTTCCTCGCTTACCCTTCGGGTTAGTGTGAATCGCATCTGCGGCCTAGGCGGCCCGGCGGGAGACGCGGTCGGACGACTCGATCTCGGCAGGCTTTTCGCTGCGGTAGCGATACTGCATGAGATAGGCGTCCTCGGGCGTGTCGTCGTAAAAACTGTGCAAAATGGAGACTGCCCGGAACCCGTTTTCGCGGAAGAACAACTGCGCATCGACGTTGGTCTCGCGAACTTCCAAGACGATGCGGCTGCGCCGCTGGGCCGATAGCTTGGCAACCAGCTTGGCGATCATCTGACTGCCGACGCCCAGGCGCTGGCAGAGCTTGGAAACGGCGAAGTTCAGCACGTGGATCCGCGTCCGGTGCAGTTCGTAGATCATGAAACCGACGACGCGGCCCTCATGCTCTGCGACCATCCCGATGCAGTTGCGTTGCCGCAGGCAGCGGATGAAATCTTCGTCGATCCAGGGGTATTCGAAACTTTCGCGCTCGATTTGCAGGACTTCGGCCATGTCGCGGCGGATCATCCACCGAATGTGAACACGGATTTCCTGCTTCTGCTCGGCATGCATGGCGGCCTCCTTCCTTGTCGGCACGTCACAATCCAATTTCACGTGAGCTTGCACCCAGCCCCCCACCGGACCCTACTAGTCCGGAACGTCGCCAGGCGCCTTCCAATCGGCGTCTGCGGCGTCGTTGGGTGAAAGGGTAACAGAAACTTTTGGCTGAGCCAAGACGAAGTTTGATCGAAAAACCGGACTGGGAGAAATAATTGAAACTGGGTAAGATACTCAAATGCGTGTACTTGAAAATCAACGAATTGCGGTGATTGGCGGGGGAATCTCCGGGCTGGCGGCCGCACACCGGTTCCGGGAATTAGCGCCCCAGTGCCAGGTTACACTTTTTGAGGCTGGCTCGCGGCTGGGGGGCGTCGTTTCGACCGTCCACCGCGATGGCTACCAGGTCGAGCAGAGCGCCGACAATTTCATCACCACCGTGCCCTGGGGCCTCGATCTGTGCCAGCGCCTGGGGCTGACGGGCCAGCTTGTGCAGACCAATTCGAACTGCCGCCGCACGTTTGTGGTCCGCCGCGGCCGCCTGCATCGGCTGCCGGACGGTTTCATGATGATGGCCCCCACACAGCTTTGGCCGATGGCCGTCACGCCCATCCTTAGCCCTCTGGGGAAACTCAGGGCGGCCCTGGAGTACTTCATTCCGCCACGGAGCGACGAGGGCGACGAAAGCATGGCCGAATTTGTCCGCCGCCGGCTGGGCCGGGAGACGTTCGACCGCCTGGTCGAGCCGTTGGTGAGCGCAGTCTATGCGGCCGACATGGAGAAACTCAGCGTCAAGGCCACGCTTTCCCGCTTCCGGGAGATGGAAAAGCAGCACGGCAGCCTGATCCGCGCCATGCGCTACCAAATGAAGCACAAGCCGGGCAACAAGGGAGAGAGCGGCCCTCGGTACAGCATGTTCGTGACGCTGTCCGCAGGGCTCGGCACGCTGATCGACGCGATCGTGGCCCGCTTGCCGCCGGAATCGATCCGCCTGAACTCGCCGATCGAGAAGATCGAACACAGCGGCGAGGGATGGCGGATTCTCCCCGCCGGAGCCGGATCGCCTCCTGTCGAGACAGGGCAGTTCCTGGAGTTTGACGCCCTGATCGTGGCCACTCCGGCCCATCGCGCCAAGCCCTTGCTCGCCCCGATCGATGCCGAGCTGGCGTTGGAATTGGGGCAAATCGACTATTCGGGCACGGCAATCGTTTCCCTCGGCTACGACCTGCGACAGGTGGGGCATCCGCTGGACGGCATGGGAGCGGTGGTGCCGTTGCTGGAGAACAGCCCCATTCTGGCCTGCAGCTTCAGCAGCCAAAAGTACCCGCATCGTGCCCCGGCGGGGCAGACGCTCTTGCGGGTCTTTGTGGGCGGGGCGCGGCGGCCCGATCTGGCGGAAATGCCCGACGCCGAGCTCTTGCCGCTGGTCTTGGGGCATCTGAAACCGCTCTTGCGGATCGAGGGCCAGCCGATGTTCTGCGACATCGCCCATTGGCCGCGGACGATGCCTCAGTATCACGTCGGGCACCAGGAGCGCGTTGCCCGAATCGAGGCCCGGCTGGCCTTGCTGCCGGGGCTGAAAATGGCCGGTAGCGCCTTTCGGGGGGTTGGGCTGCCGGACTGCATCCACAGTGGAGAAAGTGCCGCGGAGCAGATCCTGGGGGGCGCAAAGCTGCGGCGCCGGGTGGCATGCCTTCACGCGGCCGCGAAGAAACTCGGAACAACCCGGAAAGCGCAACCGGCCGCGGGTAGGCATGCTGGGGCTTTGCATGCCGTTTCAGGACGCGCCTACCTACATGCCTACCCGCGGCCGGCTTAGCTGCTCCCGCGAGCCAATTATTTGACGGCCGCGTGAAGGCATGCCACCCGCTGGGCTCTAGGCGAATTTCTGGCGCATGGAAGAAAATTTTTGCGAGACCCTTGCAAAGCAGCACGGCTCTGCGCAATAATAGCGATTCGGATTTCTGGGTTCTGCGCCAAAACCGTCTGCCGCGACCTTGGGAGAGCTTTTCATGCAATTCGGCCAACTGGGTGTCATCGACTACCTCATTCTCGGCATCTACGTGATCTTCGTCTTGGGCATCGGGTTCGCGCTGAAGCACTCGATGAAGACCAGTTCCGATTTCTTCATGTCCGGCCGGTCGATCCCCGCCTGGATCACCGGCCTGGCATTTATGTCCGCCAACCTGGGCGCGCTGGAGTTGGTGGGCATGGCGGCCAGCGGCGCCAAATACGGCATTGCCCAGTGCCACTTCTACTGGATCGGCGCCATCCCCGCGATGGTCTTCCTGGCCGTCTTCATGATGCCCTTTTATTACGGCTCCAAGGCCCGCAGCGTGCCCGAGTATCTGAACATGCGATTCGACGCGCGGATCCGCTGCCTGAACTCGATCAGCTTTGCGGTGATGACGGTCTTTGCCTCGGGCATTTCGATGCACTGCCTGGCACGCTTTATGGAACTGCTTCTGGGTTGGAATTACGACTTCAGCCTCTGGATCTGCTCGGCGGTGGTGGCCGTCTATGTGTTCAAGGGCGGGTTGACGTCGGCCATTTACACCGAGGTCTTGCAGTTCTTCATGATCGTCCTGGGGTTTGCCCCGGTGGTCTACTTGGGCATGAAAGACGTGGGAGGCTGGGACGTGGTCAAGACGCAGCTCACCCAGATTTCTCAGGATCCGGGCAAGCTGCAACTGCCAACGCCGTCGGCGGGACACGTCTTTGATAGCAATGCCTGGACCAGTGCCTGGCAGCCGCTGATTGCCGGCCCCGCGCATAATCCCCTCGGTGTTGACGCCTTCGCTACGATATTCGGCCTGGGCTTTGTCCTTTCGTTCGGTTACTGGTGTACGAACTTCCTCGTGATTCAGCGGGCCATGGCGGCCCGAAACATGACCGCCGCCCGCCGCACACCGCTGATCGCCGCCGTGCCCAAGATGCTCCTGCCGGTGCTGGTCATCCTGCCCGGCATGTTGGCGGTGGCCTTGGCGACTTTGCCAAGCAAGGGATACCAGATTCCTCCGAAGCCGATTACGGTTTCCGATAACGATGTGGCTGTGATTCGCGATGCCGCGAAGCTGGAAGCCAAGGCGGGAGTCGAGAAAGTCAGTGCGGCGGTCGGCGCGAAACTGGATGACGCCAAGACCGCCGCCGTGCTCAAAGACGCGGCCAACCTCGACAAGAAAGCCTTGCAGACGGAACTTCAGGCCGCCGTCACGGAGAACGATTACAACAACGTCACGCTCTCGCTGGTGATGCGATACTGTCCCTCCGGACTGCTGGGCCTGGCGCTGACGGCCCTGCTGGCGTCGTTCATGTCGGGCATGGCGGGCAACGTCACGGCCTTCAACACAGTCTGGACCTACGACCTGTACCAGGCCTACATGGTGCCGGACAAGAGCGATGCGCACTATATGTGGATGGGTCGCGTGGTGACCATCGTCGGCATCTTGTTGAGCATCGCCTGCGCCTACTTTGCGAAGCAGTACAACAATGCCATGGACGTCATCCAATTGGTGTTCGCCTTCGTCAACGCGCCATTGTTTGCTACCTTCCTGTTGGGCATGTTCTGGTCGGGAACGACGGGAACCGGGGCCTTCGTAGGATTGTTGGGGGGGATTGGCTCGTCAGCCCTGGTGCATGGCCTGACGACGGCCGAAGGAAAAGGCGGTTGGCTGGGGACGTCGCTGCATGAGTTCCCCTCGACCATGGCCCAGAACTTCTGGCTCGCCATCTGTGCCTTTATCGTCTGCTTCTTCCTGACCTTCGGGCTTTCCCTGATCACGCCCCGCACGAAGGACAATGAGCAACTCAAAGGTCTCGTATATTCGCTGACCCCCAAGGTCAAGGAGGAGGGCGGATCGTGGTTCTTGCGGCCGGCCGTGCTGGGCGTGATCCTCCTGGCGGCCTGCGCGGCATTGAATTGGTACTTTTGGTAAATCCGACTGAATTTTTGCGAGGTATTGCCATGCTCGATCTCCGTTTACCGATGGGACTGATGTTTTCGCTCGTAGGCGCGATGATGATCGTCTACGGCCTTTGCACCTGGGGCGGCGCAGTATGTCGACCATTCGCTGGGCATCAACGTCAACTTCTGGTACGGCCTGTTGGTGCTGTTGCCATTTGGCCTGATAATGCTCGGGCTTGCCAGGCTGGCCGCGGGTGCGGAGAAAGCGGGCGAAGGCAAAAAGTAAGAGCAGGGTGGGCCGAGTGGAGCGAGTCCCCCACACCATGACAAAACCCACCCGGTCTTGCGGCCGGGTGGGTCCTCGTCATCCTCTTCTCACGTTCCAAACCTGAAACCAGCAAAGCCTGGAATCAGCTCTTCTGGATCGGGATCTGCTTGACTTCGGGCTTCTTTTCCTCGGGCAGTTGCAGCTTGAAGGTCAGCGTCAGAATGCCGTCCTTCAACTCCGCCACGGGGTCGCCCTCGATGTTCTCCGGCAAGCGAAGCTGCCGCTTGAACGAACCGTAGGTCAGCTCGCGGATGTGATACTGGTCCTCGCTCTTCTCGCCGTTGGTCTTGGTCGTCCCCGAGATTTCCAAGACGCTTTCGGGGAGAATCTGCACGTTGATCTGCTCGGGCGCGTAGCCCGCGACCGTGGTCTTGACCACGAGATGGCCGTCCTTGGTGGTGTAGGCGTCCAAGGGCGGGAAATTGGCCTTGCTCTTCAGCCCGTCGGTAAAGTCCTGGCCGAAGACGTCGTTGAGCATGCGGTCGAGTTGCCGCGAAAGGGGACCGAACAATTCGTCCCGAGAGACAGGGCGCAAGCGCAAAGTACCGAACATAGTAAACTCCTTTGACCCGTTGGGTCGGTGATGCCGCTCCCCAGGGGACACGGCGGTTATCCACCCTCATCAGGCGTGGATCTGGTAGCTGCCAACTTGGCAGCTTTCATGTGGGAGAATGAGAGGAGCAACGTCCGTGCCAAATGGCGCCAATTTTCGGGCCTGGCTCGGTTCATCAACGGGGAAGTCCGTAGGGTGGGACCAGATCGCGTAGCGAGCGCCGGCCCACCATGATCGAGGATAATGCAGTGTTGGTGGGCCGGCGCTCGCTACGCGATCTGGTCCCACCCTACGGACTGAGAAAATCCGCCTAAAGGCGGGACTCCAACGGGCCGATTTCCGCCGCCCAACGTCGAAGCTACAATGGCAGCCATGCGTAAACGCACACCCAAAAAATCCCTGCCGCACGGCCTCGTGATCCTCTACGAGGACCGGGACATCCTTGTGCTCGACAAGCCGGCAGGGCTCCTGACCATCGGCACCGAACGCGACAAATCACGCACGGTCTACTTCATCCTGACGGATTACGTCCGCAAAGGCGCTGCCCGCTGCCGAAACCGCGTCTTTATCGTGCATCGGCTCGACCGGGAGACGTTCCGGCGTCCTCGTCTTCGCCAAGAATGAAGAGGCCAAGCTCCGCTTGCAGGGCGAGTGGGACGAGACCGTGAAGATCTATCTTGCCGTCGTCCACGGCCGCTGCCGGAAGAGCGAGGAGACCATTACCACCTACCTTGCCGAGAACGCGGCCCACGTCGTCTACTCCACGCCTGACCCCGCCAGGGGAAGGCTCTCGCATACGGCGTATCGAGTGCTCAAGCAGGCGAAGGACTGCGCTTTGCTGGAAGTGCACCTGCTGACGGGCCGGAAGAACCAGATCCGCGTGCATCTTGCAGGCATCGGGCATCCGATCGTGGGCGACCGCAAATATGGCAGGGCGAAGCCAGCCATTTCTGGTCTGGCACTGCACGCCAGGTCGATCACCTTCACGCACCCCGTCAGCGGCCAGCGCGTGACATTCGCGGCCAAAGTGCCCGCCTTGTTTCACAAGCTGGTTGGCGACTTCGCTTATGAAGATGGTCCGCCGCCCTGAATAGACTCGACCAGGTAGCGGCGGGGCTATTGGCTGGACAGCCGTTTCCCGCGCGGTTAGACTACGATTGCTGCCCTCCCACTGGGCTTCGCCCTTCCAACCCACCTTCCCAGGAGAAAATCGATGTTACGCCTCAGCACTTTTCTCATAGTTTTTGGGCTTTTTTCGGCCGCCGCAGCCGCTTCGAGCGGGGCGGACACCGCTCATCCCGCCACGCTGGAAATCGGCAGCCCTGCGCCCGATTTCCGCTTGCCGGGCGTGGACGGCAAGACCTACAGCCTGGACTCGTTCCGCGACGCCGAGATCCTGGTCGTCATTTTCACCTGCAATCACTGCCCCACGGCCCAGGCCTACGAGGGCCGTATCAAACAGCTTGCAGCGGACTACAAGGACAAGAAAGTCGCCCTGGTGGCCATCTCGCCCAACAGCCCCGACGCAATCCGACTGGACGAACTGGGCTACACGGACCTGAGTGATAGCCTCGACGAACTGAAGATCCGGGCCAAGGACCAGGACTTCCATTTCCCGTATCTCTATGATGGCGATACGCAAAAGGTCGCCCAGGCCTACGGCCCCGCGGCCACCCCCCACGCCTTCGTTTTCGACCGCCAGCGGAAGCTCCGCTTCGTGGGCCGGATCGACGACTCCGAGAAGCCCGAGCGCGTCAAGTCCCAGGATACCCGCAACGCCATCGAGGCCCTCCTGGCGGGCAAGCCGGTGCCTGTGGAAAAGACGAAGGTCTTCGGCTGCTCGATCAAGTGGATCGACAAGCGCAACTCGGCCCAGAAAGCGATTGACACCTGGGCCAAGGAGGCAGTCACGCTCAAGCTCCTCGACGAAAAGGGCATCCGGGCCCTGGCAAAGAACGACGGCAAGAAGCTCCGCCTGATCAACGTCTGGGCCACCTGGTGCGGTCCCTGCGTGACGGAACTGCCCGAGTTCGTCACCATGAACCGCATGTACCGCAACCGGGACTTCGAGTTGATCACGATCTCCGCCGACTCGGCCGACGACAAGGACAAGGCCCTGGAGGTCCTGAAGAAGAAGCAAGTCGCTGCCACCAACTACCTCTTCGACGGCGACGACAAGTACAAACTCATGGACGCCGTCGATGAAAAGGCCGAGGGTCCCGTACCGCACACCATCCTGGTCGCGCCCGGCGGGAAAGTGCTCTACCGCACGTCGGGGCCCTGCGAACCCCTGGCGATCAAGCGGGCCATCGTCGATTATCTGGGACGCACCTACAAGTAGGTTGTAGGGTGGGACCAGATCGCGTAGCGAGCGCAGGCCCACCATGAGCGATAATGAGCGATGAGAGAATGGTGGGCCTGCGCTCGCTACGCGATCTGGTCCCACCCTACTGCCTGAACCCAGGCAGGGCTACATTTTCCCCCCGTCGCCGATCCAGCGGTCGAACCAATCGTGAGTCCGGTCGGCCACGTGCCCGCCCGGATCGACCCACATTGTCACGTGCCCCAGGTAGGGGACCAGCACCAACTCGCTATGGTCCAAGGCGGCGGCGTGCAGTCGCTCGCTCTGCTCATGCGGCACAATCCAGTCGTTCGTCCCGTGCATGATGAGCACGGGGGCCGAGGTCCGCTGAATGGCCTTCACGGCGTCGGCCTCGTCCGGATCGTAGCCCGCGATCCGCCCGGCCTCGTCCAGCGACTCCTGGTACGTCTTGTCCGAGATTAGCAATCCGACGCCCGGCGCCACCACGCGGGCGAAATGCGGCACCTCCTCGCGGGCGGTGCTGAAAGGCTCGATGGCCACCACGGCCCGCACGCGGCGATCGATGGCGGCCAGGTGAATCGAGGTCGTCGCCCCATACGAAATGCCGTAGACGCCCAATCGCCCCGCCAGCAGGGCCCTCGAATCGAGCGAGTCGATCACTTGGGAGAGGTCCTTCGCCTCCTGGAGGCCGAAGGTCATGTACTCGCCGGTGGAGCGACCCCTGCCGCGGAGATCGACGAGGACCGCGCGATAGCCCTGGTCTGCCAACTTCCGGGCCGCTGGGAGCATCACGGCGCTGCGGTCGAGCACGCCGTGGAGCACCAGGATCGTGCCCCGCGGCGACTGCGATTTGTCCCGCGGCTCGACCACGGAGACCGAGAGCGAGGCCTGCGGCGGCCCGACGGTGACCCAGAACTGCCGGTCGACGCCCAGCAGACGCTCGATGGGCGGCAGGGGATTCGCCTCGGCGGCCCAGGGATTGATCCGGTTGGGGACGCTGGCGATCACCTCCGCCAACGGCTGGGCCCCGCGGGCCTCCCGGGCAAAGCCTGCGAACAGCAACGCGAAAACCACCCCACACCACGGTAAAACAATTCGGCGAATTTTCATGACCAACTCCTTTCAACCCTATTGGCGTGGAGGCGGTCAGGTTATAACGCCCGTTTTCTGAAAGTCGCAAGTTGGCCCTGGGGATAAGGTTACGCGGTCCAAGATGGGCCGACCGATACTAACCCGAAGCGCAAGCGAGGCAGGCGATTTCCGCCCTCGCTTGCGCTTTGGGTGGGCCGGCGCTCGCAAGCTCGCTGGTACCACCCTACGCAACCTATCCCTGACATCATTCTGAAACGGACGACTAAGCCGCGCGGGCCGGCCTATGAGGCAAGGAATCGCGACGGGACGGAACTCCCAAGAGGGCGCGGAACATGCTGGCCGACGCAAAGCGTTCTTCCCACGAGTTGGCCTGGCGAAACCTCCTTGCCGACCTCCTTTAACCGTTTTGCAGACGGGTCCTATGTTATCGTGCCTGCTAAGACCGTATTATACGGGCAGGCGTCGATCGAAAATCTTTGGGTGTTGTTCGGAAAGACCTTTTCTAAATAGGTATGGTATGATTACGAGTCCAATTTGGATAATTTATACAGAGCTTTACTGCCGCTCAAGTGAAGAGCAACAGGGGCTAAGCCTCAAAGACTACGTAGCCCCCGAGCCGCAGGATCACGAGGGAGACATTGCTCGGTACTTGGAATGTGCGCTGAGCATATTGCGGCGTCGGCACGATCGTTGGTGATGTTCTGAATCCAAACAATCGAGTAGTGCTTGTCCCAGGCATGAGAACTGACGGAGTTTACATCTGGCAATCTGAATTGGCATACTACGTTCGCAAATATCATTTGCGGGTACCCAATGAGCTTGTCGAGAGGATGGCTTCAATCAACTGGCAACCTCCCACTAAGCAAGAAATTGACTGGCAGCGTTTGGGAATGGCAGGTATGCGGACGGTCCCTCCGCGATCCCCCAAAAAGAAAGGAACCAGTAACGGCGGCGGCCGATCGACGTTCTCAACTGAGCCGGTCCAGCGACCCTTCGCAACCGAGAAGCGGGCAGAGAAGGGCAGAGCATGGTGTTGCTCGATGGTCCTTAACTATTTTGGAGTCGCATTTTAGGGTGCCCAACCGCCGGCCCGCAAGATGTCACGAACTGGTTTTGAAAATCTGTCATCCAATCGCTCGAGGGGACGCACAGTTTCGATTGAGACAATCGCGCTGCCTGACGGGTGGAACTTTTCCATACGAACGGAGAAGATTTGGTCGCTATTCACGAGGAGTTCAGTGGTAGAGATATTCCATGAAACGACCCAGCGATTCAATACCGGGCCAATCCACCCTTTGCCGCACACCTGAATTGACGTTTGAAAAATTGATTTTGCGCAGGCCAGTCCCACCCTACGAACCTATCCCTGACATCATTTCTGAAACGGACGACTAAGCCGCGCGGGCCGGCCTAAGAGGCAAGGAATCGCGACGGGACGGAACTCCCAAGAGGGCGCGGAACATGCTGGCCGACGCAAAGCGTTCTTCCCACGAGTTGGCCTGGCGAAAGCTCTCGGTCGCCGACGCGGGAATCGATCGCGAAATGGCGGCGCGCACGGTTGCTCCCAGGTTGGCGCCGCCGTCGAGAAAACACGCTCTCCTCCGACTGCCGATACGCGCATTTCACCAAAGTTCGTGCTCAGCACCGGCAATCCGCAGGCCCGATAGTCGTAATACTTGATCGGATCGACCGAGGTCGTCAGGCGGTTGCTGCGAAAGGGTATCAGCCCTGCCGTGAATCGACTCAGGTGCGCGTGCAGCGCACGATGATCGCACCCGGCCTGCAATTTCACATTCGATGGCAGCGGCTGCGGCGGCGGGGTGATGCAAGGGCCGACCAGTTCCACGTCAACCTCCGGAACGCTGCTGGCGAGCCGCAACACCAAGGGCCAGTCGAACCAGTCGGCGATGCAACCCACGTATCCCAAGATGCTTCGCGCCGGGCGGTCGGCGTGGCGGGCCGGGAACTCGCGGATGCCGCAGGCGTTCCGCAGCCTCTCGACGGGGGCGCCCAGCGCCGCGAATTTTTCGGCGAGACTGGTCGAAGAGGCGATTACCAGGTCGACCCGTGCCGCGATTTGCTGCTCCGTGCGCCGCATCGCGCCGCGGGAAATGCCCCGGTAGAACTCCGGGAAATCGTCCATCGCGTCATACAGGCTGGCCGTCACCGGCAGCCGGTCAAGCGCGGCCAGGGCCAGGCGGCTCGGCCCTCCGATGGCCAGCACCGTCGGACCGTTAGCCACGAAGCGGGCAAGCGCCTTCCAGACGCCGCGCCACAGCAGGGAGTCGTTCAAGGCCGTCCCGCCCGGCAGCGGCTCGATGGGCAAAGCGGGAACTCGCAGCACGGCCATGCCTTCTTCGTGATGCGGAACCCGCTCACGCAGCCGCATCCGCTTCAGATCGCTCCACCGCGGCAAGCGCCGCGGATAGGGCTCGACCCACAGGACCTCCTGCACTCCGAAGTTCCGCGCAGCTTCCACGAAAAAACGGGGCCGCTGCCAATAACTTGCCGCCGGAAGCGGAGAAAAGTACAGGAGTTGCAATTCGCTCATGCCGCGTTGTTCCTGCCATCCCTGGCGGTTCGACGAGACGATCGATCTTACTTCTTCAGGCGGCCCTGCGCAGCGCGGCGCAAGGCTCGATACATCCGTAGTCCGGGAAGGCGAACCGGCATTCGACTTCCCAGGCCCGGGCGAGGGCCAGGTCGACGATCCGTTCCGCAGCGAAACCGTCGCCGTAGGGATTCTGTGAAGCAAGACGGCTGGCGTAGGCTTCGCGGTCTTCCAGCAAGGTCGAAACGCCATGCACGATCCGCTCATAATCGGCGCCGACCAGTTCCGCGGTGCCGGCCTCGACGGCCTCAGGGCGTTCCGTCGTGTCCCGCGTCACGAGCACCGGCTTCCGCAACGACGGGGCTTCCTCTTGCACTCCGCCCGAGTCGGTGAGGATGATCGTCGAGCGGTCCATCAGCCAGACGAACTCCGGATAGGGAACCGGCTCGATCAATTGCACGTTGGCGCGGTTGCCCAGACGCTGATGCACCGGGCCGCGGACGTTGGGATTCGGATGCACCGGGTACAGGAAGGCAACCGCGGGGAAACGGCGCGACAATGCGCAGATCGCCTCGCAGATCTGCTGCAGGCCCTCCCCGAAGTTCTCGCGGCGGTGTCCCGTGACGAGCACCATGCGGCGGTTGCCGAGATAGGCGTGCTTGCGCTGCCAATAACCGCCCCGAGGGCGTTCCTGGGCGGCGGTCCAGAGCAGCGCATCGACGCCCGTATTGCCCGTGACGTGGATCCGCTGTTCGGCCACGCGCTCGCGGAGGAGATTCTCCCGCGATCCCTCGGTCGGCACGCAATGCACGGCGGTCACCAGGGTTGCCACGCGGCGGTTGAACTCTTCCGGCCAGGGCGAATAAATGTCCTCCGTCCGCAGCCCTGCTTCCACGTGAAGAAATGGGACGCGGCGATAAAATGCGGCGGTGGCCGCAGCCAGAACGGTGGTCGTGTCGCCCTGGCCGATGACGCAGTCCGGCTGGTACTTGGCAATGACTGCATCCAGGCCCTGGAGACAGCGGGCGTTCAGGTCGGCGAGCGTCTGGCCCGGCTGCATCAGGTTCAAGTCAATATCAGGGGTGATTTGGAAGTATTCGGCGACCTGGTCGAGCATCTCGCGATGCTGCCCGCTGAAGCAAACCAGCGTCTCAATGCGATCGTCGTGGACCAGGCACCGGCGGATGATCGGGGCCAGCTTGATGGCCTCGGGACGGGTTCCCACAACGATCAGGACTCGCAGCCTGGATTGCATTCGCCTTTGCTCCTTTTGTGCCGATCCGCAGGGGTCCGCTGACAGCGACAAAGACCCGTTACGCTTTATCGTGTCAAAAGGTGCCGGTTCTGCAGTCTTTTGCGGTTAGATAGAATGGAGCGAATTTTCCGCATGGTTCAATTATGCGAAAATGGTTCACTCGGCATTTCCTGCCCAGCATGGGCAGTATCAACTGAAACTGTGAACGCCCCCACTGCCCCTGCCGCAGGGGCAGTGGGGGCGTTTACAGTCTGAGAATCAAGAAGAAGACACTTCACATCGAGCGTTCAAGGAAACAGCCGCTTGATTTCTTTGATTGAAGTCTTGATCAGCTTTGTCAGGACCGCTTGATCAATATCGGCAAGACGTTTCACGTACAGGCAGCCCTTGGCCATCTTGTGCTTCCCTAGACTTGCAAAAAGGGTTGCGAACTGGTCGCCGGCGCCGCAGACGAGGTAGATCGAGATCGCCGGCTTGCGAGAAGCAAATCCAACAAGGCACATCTCACCTTCGTGGCCGCTGCGGTACTTGTAATGATACTTGCCGAAACCGACGATGCTCGTTCCCCACATCTTCGGCTCTGCCTTGGTCGCCTTGCTCATCAATTTGATGAGCGTGCGGCAGTCCTCGCGGCGCGTTTCATCGGTAATTGCCTCAAGATAGGCGTCGACGCTGGCTTCGGTCTGGGTTGTCTTCATCTTTGCCATGTGTCGCACCTAGTAGTTTGTAGGGTGGGACCAGCGAGCTTGCGAGCGCCGGCCCACCAACACCCGTAATTGGTGGGCCGGCGCTCGCAAGCTCGCTGGTCCCACCCTACGGCTTGGCCGTGTACCGCACCTCCGCAAGGTTCTAAGGGAGGCGATCCGGTTTCAAACGCAGCACGACCGTGCGGAGCCGCCCGTCGCGCTCAACAAGCAATTCTAGCGGTCCGGGCAAGCTGCGGGCAAGCTGGGCAAATACGGTTTCGTCGGCAAAGTCGCGGCCGCCGACGCGATAGATGCGGTCGCCCACTTGCAGGCCGGCTGCGGCCGCGGCCGAACCGGCTACCACCTGGCGGAGAATCACGGTATTGGGCTCGGCGTCGTCGGTCCGCCAGGAAATGCCCAGCCGCAGCGGCGGATCACCGGCCCGCTGTGTAACTGGTTCGGCGGCTTCCATGCGGCGGCGCCCCTCTTCGTTCTCGGCCTTGGCCGCTGGGCGAAATCGCGGCGCCGCCGGATCGTCGGCCATCGCG
The DNA here is from genome assembly GCA_963824275.1 of uncultured Planctomycetia bacterium. Taxonomy (GTDB): domain Bacteria; phylum Planctomycetota; class Planctomycetia; order Pirellulales; family Thermoguttaceae; genus JANXQG01. The sequence goes on from CAWGOT010000002.1 coordinate 296,840, forward strand.
TACAGGATGGCAAACGCCAGCCGGCCGACACGCTCCATGCCCTCGCGATTGACCTTCGCCGCCACGTCGGTGGGCTTGTGGTAGCGTTCGTGGAGGTCGGTGTGGAGAAAGAGCGTGGGAATGCCGCGTTCGTAGAAGGAATAGTGGTCGGCGTTGGCCTTCATCAGCCAGGAGAAATCGAGCGCAAGGCCGCCGTCTTGATTGCTCATGCTTGCCATCCGCCGCAGCCCTGCGGCCGTGCGCGTACCGAAGACAAGCACCCGATCGGCACGCAACGCGCCGATCATGTCGAGATTGAGCATGAATTTGACGCGCGCCAGCGGCAGGGTCGGTTCGGCCGTCCAGTGCTTCGAGCCCAAAAGGCCCTTCTCCTCGCCGTCGAAACAGATGAAGAGGATCGAGCGCCGAGGGGCAACCGGCATGCGGGAAAAGGCGCGGGCCAGCGCGAGAACGCCCGCCGTGCCGCTGGCATTGTCGTCGGCGCCGGGATAGATCGTCCCCGGCGGGTTGTCGCGAGAGCGGCCATGGCCCAAGTGGTCGTAATGGGCGCCGACGACGACCGTCTGATCCTTGAGTGCCGGATCGCTTCCCGGCAGCAGGGCAAGGATATTGCGGTAGTTGTAGCCAAAGGGCTGGAAGTAACCCTGCCGCTCGCCGGCCGGCGTTAGCGGGAGCTTGCGAAACTGCTCGACCAGGTAGTCGCCGGCCGCACGTCCGCCGGTGCTGCCGGCCTCGCGGCCCTCGAACTTAGGGCTGGCCAGGTCGTCGACCGTCTGGAACATCTCCTGGGCGGCGATCGAGTCGCGCGCGGCCTGGTAGGGAGTGCGGATTTCCGCGGCCGGAACCGGCTGCGGAAGGAAGAAAAAGGCAAAAAGCAGAGAACCAGCGAGCAGTCGCGTGTATTTTGACATGAAAATTGACCTCAGAAGATCGGGGCTGTCTTCACCGTGGGAAAAGACAGAAAGATGAATTAGAGGAAGATGGGATCCTATCGCAAACTGTCCAAGCAAGCAATTCCGATGTGGGGTGCTTTATTCTTGGCCGATTGCCCCGAGCCCCCTCTTGTCCTGCCGCCGCTTCCGGTGTTACAATACGGGACTATCCGGTTCTTGGGCCAGAAAAAGCCCTTGTAAAGCGGACGTAAGTTCATACGACACAGTATCTAACGACTTTTGATGGAGTGGCGCGTGGGAGTCAAGAAAACGGGGAAGGGCCGGCGGAAACTCGGCCGCAAGAAGCGACGCATGCGGTCCCGCATCCGGCATCGCAAGTAGTTTCCATGCTCTGCGTCCGTAAGCTAGACTTGCTTGTCGCATTCGGCCCCTAGGGCCACCCAAGCAACCCCCAGCTTGAAACGCAGAATCCCCATGATCAAATCGGCGTCGGCCCTCGACCATCTGGCGGCACGCCTAGGGCAGCTCTATAGCCTGCCCGGCGTTGCCATGCAGGTCTTGCAATTGACGCGGAACCCCTACGTCGATACGCGGGCGCTGAAGGAGTGCATCGAGAACGACCCGGCGATTTCCAGCCGCATCCTCCGCGTCGTCAACAGTTCGGTTTTCGGACTCAGCCGAGAGGTGTCGGACCTCAATCAGGCCCTGGCCCTGCTGGGAATCAAGCCCTTGAAACTCCTCGTGCTGGGATTCAGCCTGCCCAGCGGGCTGTTCCTGGACGTGGAGTCGAAGACGCTGCTGTGGTACTGGAAGCACACGCTGACGAAGGCGGTCGCGGGTCGCGAGTTCAGCCATCGCTTGTGGCGGATTCCGGGCGACGAGGCCTTCCTGGCGGGCCTTTTCCAGGATCTGGGCGTGTTGTCGCTCTTCCAACTATTGGGGCAGCCGTATGCCCGATTTCTCGATCGGATCGTGAGCCATCGATTCGATCTGGACGCGATGGAACGACAGGCGTTGGGCTTCTCGCACACAGAGCTTTCGGCGCGGCTGCTGCGGCAATGGAATTTTCCGGAATCGCTGTGCGAGGCCGTGGCCTCGCAGCCTTCAGCCGAAGGCAGCCAGCCGGCCCTCTGCCAGATCTTGCACTTGAGCGAACAGTTCGCGACTCTTCGCCGACGGGCAAACGTCGGCCCTGGCCGATTTGCTGGAGACGGGCCGCCGCGATTGCCGTCATCTCGACCAGCAGTTGGAACCGCTGGTCATGGAGATCGAAGTCAAGGTCAACGAGCTGGCCGACATCTTCTCGCTGGCACTGCCCGACGGGCTGGAATATCGCGACGTGCTGGCGGAGGCCCATCGGCAGATGGCCCAGGTGGCCACGCAGGCGGCCGAGGACCTGCTGCGGAATCGCGTTGAAGAGAGCAGCGATGCGGACGACGATTGGCTGTTCGACGACCTCGGCTCGCTGACCGAGGCCTTGAGCGAGGCCTGTGCCGACTCGATCGAGTGCGAGACGGACGCCGCAACCGAGTCGCTATCCGAGGACCCCGACGATGCGGCTGCCGGAAAGCGGCGATGGCCAACTGCGACGGAAGCCGTAGCCGTTTTGCCGACATTTGCCCCGACAGCCCCACCCGAGGCGCGAGCGCACCGGCGGCCGGCACGGTTGCGCCGAACTTATTGGACCGTCTGACCGGGATTGTCTCCGTATGCCGTCCCGCGCGCGGCCGCTGAGCCTGCTCTTGGTCAAGTTCTCGGCTGCCGAGGAATTGTCGACCGCCTGCGGGCCGCAGGAAGTCGCCACGATCCGCCAGGTCTTGGGAAAGGTCTGCACGAAACTCGATCATCCGGGGGCTATCTGCCTGCCGCACACGGAGTTCGGTTTTGCCATCATCCTGCCCGGGGCCGAGCGGCAGCAGGCGATTGAGCTGGGCAACGACGTGGTGCGCACGGTCCGGGCCTTGGCGATCTCGGCCGGCGTGACGCAAAAAGACTGGCTGAAACTCGACGTGGGCGTGGCCACAGTCGCGCAGTTGCCGAAGAACTTCCCGCCCCGCGATCTGCTGGACGGCGCGGACCGCTGCCTTTACGCCTCGCACGCCTCCGGCGGCGGCGTCGTGAAGAGCATCGAAATCTATTGACTCCGCGTGCGCTCGTCGTCCCGCGCCGGGATGTGACGGTAGCAGAGGAACGCGGGCGAGACAAGGGGGACCAGCTTAGGCAAGCGGGACTGTTCGCAGCCGCAAGGCATTGCCGACCACCGAAAGCGAGCTGGCACACATCGCCGCGGCGGCGATCATCCGCGCTGCTGCCCATCGACTATACGATCGGCAAAAATACACGAATTCATGCGTAAAGCGCCTGCGTCGTTTGCATCGCTTCTCAAAAATACGCTTGCCCAATTCGTTGCCTTGCCGTATAGTTGGATTGTTGCTTCGCGGCGTCTGATGCCGAGAAGATTATTGGAGGTTTCTGCCGTGTATCTTTGTGGACGACCAATCCGATTCATCATCACCTGCCTGATTGCGATCGGGCTGAGTGGCGGCGAGACGTGTTTGTGTGGATCGTCCCTGGCGGCAGGAAGCGGTTCGTCGCATTGTGCGAAGGCTGCGCCAAAGGTCTGTTGCTGTGGGAAGCCCGGCCCGTGCCGCTGCCGATCGGCATGCTGCCAAAAGTCGGCGCCGGACAAGAGCGTCCCTCTCCAGCAAAACAAGACCAACGACAGTTCGGGTGTGGCCAAGGTGTTGTCGCACTATCTGGTGGCCTTCGCGCCGGGCGATGCGTCCGCGGCCTGGTTTTCCGGCAAGTCGCCCTATGCGTTGGCCTCGCTTCTCTCTTCCGCCACGCTTCAATTGCAGCACGTGCGTCTGCAAGTCTGATGGGCCGCTCAGCGCTAGCATTGCGCGCTGAGTTTTCTGATTGCCCTTGCAAGGAGTGAATCGTTTTTCCGGTCGCTTGCTACGTGACTGGTCCAGCCTGCGCTTAGACAGGCTGGGAATCAGCAGGCGGTTTCGCCGATTGCCCGGCTGAAAATTCGTAGCCGTTGCCAACTGTTTTCCATTTTTTCACAAGCTCTCGCAGTTCGGAGCAATCCGGACGTTTGAAAGGAAAGTTCCATGTCTCGAAAAGTCAACTTTAGCCCAGCTCTTATCCTGAGTGTCGCCATACTTAGCCTTGTCGGACTGAGGCTGGCCGTATCGGCTTCCACCGATGGCGGATCAGCCGATCCGTCGTCCCCAGCCATGATGGCCGGGGAGACCGCAGGCTTGCTGGCAGCCGGCAAGTCCGATCAAGAACTGATCGACAAGCAAAAGACCTGCCCCGTCTCCGACGCGGCGCTTGGTTCGATGGGCGCGCCGATCAAGTTGACGGTCAAGGGCCGCGTCGTGTTTCTTTGCTGTGCGAATTGCAAAGCCGCGTTCTTGAAGGACCCCGACAAGTACATCGCGAAGCTCGACAAGCAGGCCCAGAAGTAAGGTCAAAGTTGTAGGGTGGCCGACGGGCACCGAGCGCAGCTTGGTCGACGAGCCCCACCATGAATCGCCGATAAATGGCGGGACTCGCTCCACTCGGCCCACCCTACAACTCGGCCCACCCTACGGCCCAATTCGAAGCAACAAGGAGCCCGATCATGGCTGACGAACATATACCTGTCCTAACTCCAGAACCGGAACTCACCGGCCGCCAGAAACTCTGGCTGGTGGGCCTGGTGATCATGAAGCGCGTGCGGTTCATCGCCATCCTGGCCGGAGTGGGACTGCTCATCGTGAACTGGGAAGGCATCAAGAGCCACTGGGACCGCTGGACGCATCCCCGCGCGACGGCCAACCGCCAACTGCCTCCCGGCCAGGAGTTCTTCTGCTCGATGCACCCGCAAGTCGTCCGTACGACCTACGAGCCCAACGGCGACGTGCCGGACTGCCCGATCTGCGGCATGCCGCTGACGATCCGCGCCCAGGGCCAAAAAGAGGAACTGCCCGCCGGCGTGACCACCCGCGTCCAGCTTTCGCCTGAGCGGATCCAAATGGCCGGCATCAAGACCGTGGCGGTCGACTATCGGCCCGTGGTCCGGCGGACGAAGACCGTGGGCTATGTGACCTACGACGAGAGCGGGCTGTCGCGGGTCGTAAGCCGCGTAGGCGGGTACGTCGAGAAGCTCTTTGTCGACAAGACCTTTACGATGGTCCACAAGGGCGACCCTCTGGCCGAGATTTATAGCCCGGAATACTACAGCGCGGCCAAGGAACTGATCCTGGCCAGGCGCTACGGAGTCTCCCGCGACGTGGCCGACAGCGAGAAGCTCCTGCTGCTGGGCCTCAGCGAAGCGGAGGTCCGCGAGATCGGCGACGCGAAAGAGCCGCCCAAGGGCATGTTGATCCGCGCGCCGCAGAACGGGTTCGTGGTGGAAAAGAAGATCACGGTCGGCGCCAGCCTCGAGCCCAAGATGACGCTTTTCGAGATGGCCGATCTCTCCACCGTATGGGTCGAGGCCGAGGTCTACGAGAACGATATTGCCTTCCTCCAACCCGGCCAGAAGGTCGATGCCACGCTGGAAGCCTATCCGAATCGGACCTTTGAGGGCGAGCTGATGCGCGATTTACCCCCGCGTGGAAGCGGCGACGCGGACCAACCGCATCCGCCTGCGGCTGCCCAACCCCGACAACGAGCTGCGGCCCGGCATGTTCGCCGCCGTGACCATCGAAACGCCCTTGGAAACGATCGAGCCCTACAAGACACTGGCGGCCAAGACCGCAAGAATGATCCTCGTCAGCCAAACCGGCGGCGCGGCCAGACCGCAAGCCGAGTTCCTCGTTGTGCCGGAGCAGGCCGTGATCGACACGGGCGCGAAGAAGATCGTTTATGTCGAGCGCCAAGAGGGACAGTTCGAAGGCGTCGAAGTCGAGCTCGGACCACAGCAGGACGATTTCTACCCGGTGCTCAAAGGGCTGAAGGCCGGCGACCAGGTCGCGGCGGCGGGCGGGTTCCTGATCGATGCCGAAACGCGGCTCAATCCGGCCGCCGCTTCGACCTATTTCGGCGCCAGCGGCGGTCCGCAGTGCGGCGGTTCAGCACCGGCCACTCGAACGCAGCCCGACACTAAGGTCGTTCCTTCCGAAAAGAAGACCGACATCACGGCGGAGCGTGATGAGTACATCAAGAACATCGAACAACTGCCGCAGGAAGATTGGCAAGCGGCCAAGGCCCAGGCGATATGCCCCATATCCGGGACCGCGCTGGGTTCGATGGGCGTGCCCGTCAAGATCACGCTCCGCGGCAAGGTGGTCTTTGTCTGCTGCCAGGGGTGCGTCGGCAAGGCCAAACGCGATCCCGACGGGACGCTGAAGAAAATCGCGGTGCCGAAACCGTAGCGGCCACCGCCACATCATTCTGGCCAGGGATGAAACACCGATGAAACACGGACAAAGAGAATCTGATTTGGAAAATCCGTGTTTCATCCGTGTTTCATCCGTGGCCAGAATTCCGGGTTTTCGGATTTGAATTATGATCGAAAACATCATCGAGTTCTCGATTCGCAACCGCTTCATCGTCATCCTCGTAACGCTGGGCGTCGCGGCCTGGGGCGTGCATGCCGTCATCAATACGCCGGTCGATGCCATCCCCGACCTCTCGGAGAATCAGGTCATCGTCTTCACCGACTGGATGGGCCGCAGCCCTCAGGAGATCGAAGACCAGGTCACCTATCCGCTTTCGGTCAACCTGCAAGGGCTGGCGGGGGTCAAGGCGGTGCGGTCCTCGAGCGAGTTCAATTTCTCGATGATCAACGTGATCTTCGACGACAACGTCGATTTCTACTTCGCCCGCCAGCGGGTGCTGGAAGGGCTGACGCTCTCCAGCACCTTCCTGCCGCAGGGCGTGAAGCCCTACATGGCCCCCGACGCCACGGCCCTGGGCCAGATCTTCTGGTACACGGTGGAAGGCCAGGGCCAGGACCTGGGCCGGCTCCGCGCAATCCAGGATTTCTCCGTGAAATACGCCATCAAGTCGGTCCCCGGCGTGGCCGACGTGGCCTCGGTCGGCGGAATGCCCATCGAGTACCAGATCGACGTCGATCCGCACAAGCTCCGCGCCTACAACGTGACCCTCGGCGAGCTCTATTCGGCCGTCTCGCGGGCCAACTCGTCGGTCGGCGGAAAGGTGCTCGAGAAGGCCAACGTCGAGTTCATCGTCCGCGGCGTGGGCTGGATCGAAAGCATCCGCGACATCGAGAAGATCGTGGTCAAGACCGACGGCGAGAAGGGCACGCCGGTCTGCGTCTCGCAGCTCGGCACGATAAGCCGCGGCGGCGAGTTCCGCCGCAGCGTGCTGGAAAAAAACGGCAGCGAGGCCGTCGGCGCCGTGGTCATGATGCGGCAGGGCGAAAACCCCTTGCAATTGACCCGGCGGATCAAGGCCAAGATCGAGGAGCTTCAGCCCGGCCTGCCCGAGGGCGTCCGCATCGTGCCCTTCTACGACCGCACGCGGCTCATCCACGGGGCGATCGACACCGTCACCGAGACGCTCCGCGACGAGATGATCATCGCCTCGCTGGCGATCCTCCTGATCCTCATGCACTTCCGCAGCGCCGTGCTGATCTGCATGACGCTGCCGCTGGCCGTGCTCGTGTCGTTCATCCTCATGCAGCAGTTCCACGTGCTCGTCGAACATCATGTCGCTCTCGGGCATCGCCATCTCGATCGGGATCCTCGTCGATCAGGCGATCGTGATGGTGGAAAACGCCACGCACCATCTCACGGCCCATTTCGGCCCCGGCCAGACGGATCGAGGGCGATACCCGCGAGATCGTCATCCGGGCCTGCCGCACGGTGGGGCGGCCGATCTTCTTCTCGGTAATGATCATCCTGCTCTCGTTCATTCCCGTCTTCGCCCTCACCGGCCGCGACGCGAAGACCTTCCACCCGCTGGCCTTCACCAAGAGTTTTGCCATGATCGGCGTGGCGGTGATCTCGATCACGCTGGTGCCGGCCCTGATCCCCAGCTTCATCAAGGGCCGCCTGCGGAGCGAGAACGAAAGCTGGCTGGTGCGGAACCTGATCGGCATCTACAAGCCGTGGCTCACCTGGCTGATGCCGCGGCGGAACTTCGCCATGTGGTCGTTTTCCGCGCTCTTGATCGTGGGTGCGGGCCTCTTTCCCTGGAGGCCGTGTTCGGCCTGCCCTATGCAGACATGTTTCCTGGCGGTCGTCGCCGTGACGATGCCGATCACGATCCTGCTCATCGTCGGCTGGCGCTGGCAGTTGCTGTCATTCGTCACGCTGGGGGCCTTGGCCCTGACGGCCTACTAACTTCCCCAAGATCGGCACCGACTACATGCCGCCGCTGGACGAAGGCAGCATCCTCGACATGCCGGTCACGTCGCCGAGGGTGTCGGTCACCCAGGCCGCCGCGGACCTCAAAGACCCGCGACGCGATCGATCCGGCAGTTTCCGGAGGTCGAGATGATCGTCGGCAAGGCGGGCCGCGCCGACACGCCCACCGATCCCTCGCCGCTGGAAATGGTCGAAAGCGTGATCACGCTGCGCCCGAAGGAGCATTGGCCGCAAGCGGAAGCTCGATTACAAGGACGCCCAGGCGGCAGATCGGCCGTCGTGCTGGACGCCTTGCAGAAACAGAACCTGATCGACGCGACTTCCCGAACGATACGCAACGGCACGCCCTCATGGATCCGGCGACGATGAACGCCGCGCCGCGGTTCGACGAGACGATGCGGGAGATGGTCGTCAGGTCCGGTTCAAGGAGTTCGACGCCCAGCTCGGCCCCAAGCTGCTGCGGGAGTTCATCGTGGAATTGGTCGGCCGCTTGCAAAAGGCGGGCCGCTCTCGCACACGGGTGACCGATGCCGACATCGACGGCTGACCGGGCAGCTCTGCAAAAGGAGTTCGCCCCGATTCTCGCCGCCGGTCCCGGACCAGGAGGACATCAACCGCCTGATGCAGCAAATCGTCGAGAAGCTGGCTTCCGTGGAAGGCGGCGCAGAAGGTCAACCTCGACCCCGGTCTGCTCGCCCCGAATTATAGCCCTCTCTACAAAGGCTGGCTCAACGTGGCCGAGGTCCTCGGCGCCGAGCGGCCGACGCTGTTCACCGATATGTGGCAATACATCGTCAACCAGCGCGACCGCCAATGGCGGACGCGGGTCGAGCAGATCGACGACGAAATCCTCGACTGCGCCGCGGCCACCTACGACCTTTATGCCATCGACGAACTGCGGAAAGCGGCCCAGGACAAGGGCAACGTGGGCCGAAAAGACCGAGGACGAGGCCGAAAAGCGAAGCTCGAACACAATTCGCGGCGAACTGGACAAGGCCTGGACGCCGAACGCTCTACCTGTGGCGGCAATCGAAAGACGATCTCGTGAAGAAGGAGATGGACAGCGTGGTCCGCGTGCCTGGCTGGTCCAACATCTGGACGCAGCCCATCATCAATCGCATCGACATGCTGGCCACCGGCGTGCGGACGCCGATCGGCGTGAAGGTCTTCGGCAACGATCTCGACCAGATCCAGAAGGTTACGGACGAGGTGGCCGAGGTCCTGCAAGAGCGTGCCGGGGGCGGTCGAACGTCGTTCCCGACCAGAGCAAGGGCAAGGGCTACCTGGAGATCCGGCCCGATCGCGACCGCGCCGCCCGCTACGGCGTGAACGTGGGCGATATCTGGGACGTGGTCGAGGTGGCCCTGGGCGGCAAGGCGATCACGACCACGGTCGAAGGCCGCGAGCGGTTCCCCGATTCGCGTCCGCTACGGCCGCGTCTTCCGCGAGGACGAGGAAGACGTGAAGAACCTCTTGATCAACGCCGGCCAGCGCCATGGAGGGCGATGCCGGCAGGCGGCATGGGCGATCGGAAGACGCGGGCGGCAGCACCAGCCCGCCCCGCCGTCGCGCGGCAGATCCCGCTCTCGCATGGTCGCCGACGTGCGGATCGTGGAAGGCCCCGCCATGATCAAGAGCGAAAACGGCATGCTGCGGTCCTACGTGCAATTGGACGTCCGCGATCGCGACATCGTCGGCTTCGTCGAGGAGGCCCAGCGGGCCGTGGCCCAGAAGGTCAAGCTGCCGCAAGGCATGTACCTGGCCTGGAGCGGGGAGTTCGAGAACCAGGTCCGGGCACGCAAGACGATGCTGATCGTCTTCCCCGCGGTGGCCCTGGTGATCTTCGTGATCCTCTACCTGACCTACAACGATCTGATCGACGCCCTGCTGATGATGATGTGCGTGCCCGAGGCGCTGGTGGGCGGGATCTTCTTTCTGTGGCTCACCGACGCACCGTTTCAGCGTCGCCGTGCAGGTCGGTTTCATTGCCTGTTTCGGCATGGCCACGGAGACGGGCATCATCATGCTCGTTTATCTTCGCGAGGCGATCGAGAAGCGCGGCGGCCTGGAGAAGATCGGCTCGCTGGCCGAACTGCGCGACGCGGTGATCGAGGGGGCCGTGCATCGCCTGCGGCCGAAGCTTCTGACCGAGGGCGTGGCGATCATCGCCTTGGCGCCGATGCTCTGGGCCTCGGGCGTGGGCCACGAGATCATCTCGGCGATGGCCGCCCCGGTGCTCGGGCGGGCTGTTGATTGCCGACGAGGTGGTCGACATCTTCATTCCCGTGCGGTTCTACTGGGCCCGCCGCCGCCGTTGGCTGAAGATGCGAGGGCATCGACCCGGCCACGGCCGGATACGACAGCGTGGAGATGTAGCGGCGCAGCGCATCGAAGCACGTCAGGCCGACCACGCGTACATGTTCTTACCGCGATTTGAACCCGAAGGGTTCATAGCCATATTAGCCGGTGGTAAACGTAGCGCAACCACCGGTTAACGAAGTGCAAGTGGGCCGTCCGACCACCTTCGGGACCGGCAATGCCCTCGCGATCTCGCGATCCTTCGCCACCAGTTGCGGGTCAAAGCAACCAGTGGTAGAATTCCGGGGTTGCGGCAACTTACGGTTGCCAGGACGATCTGCCTAGTAACTACCGCTAGCATGCAATCAGGAGGGAATCATGAGCGATGATTACGGATGCCAATTTGAAACTACCAACGGCGAATCCGTCGTCGCAGGTTGTGCCGGCCAAGTGTGTGTGCTTGGGCCTCAAACACTGTGCTATCGTCACTACGAATTTGGACTCGGTGGAAAGGTTGTGCAGCGTATTCGCGGGTGAGCCTATTACCGCGGCGATGGGAACAAGAGCAAAGGTAATTCCCGTTGAGTCGATTATTTCCGTAGGCAAGTCCGAGACTTTGAACTCAACGATCATTGCCTACGCTGCGGGCGGAAAGGACAAATTCATCCGGATTACCACACCGAAGCTGAGTTTGTATGGCAAGGTGTTTGACATGGTCCGCATGCGTCTGGGCCCGAACCAACCGGTGCGAGAGGGGCCATACCCGTTCGGTTTCTATTGCACGATTTTTGGCATTTTTGGCTTGGTTCTCGGGATTATGGCGGCAGGCCTTTGCGGCATTGCCGCAGACGCGCAGCGCGGCAACATGCCAGCACCGTCTGGTCGGCCACGGCCCGTCGCCAAAGGCCAACGCCATTGCAACCGTTGCTGCCGCCATTGCAGAAACGATCGGGCTGCGAAATACGATTCTCCTGAGTTGCGCCATTCTCGTTACCTATGTCGGTAATTTCATCTTGTTCTTCCTGAGAAACCGGACGATGAAGGTTGTTCGATTTTCTCGATCAGAGGGCAATGACCAAGGTTCTAAAACAGGTTGAGGAGTGCCAGAACCAGCCCGACCATACGACGCCGATCGTTCCGGGAAAGCAATTATCGGGGATGGCAACTCGAACAAATCTGAAATGCGGTAGTTAATAAATTACCGCACGCAAACTTACCGCTGTTTACCCATTGTCTCCCATCTGCTAGACTACCCGTCCGATTCTTTCCGCACCGTCATTCACTGCCACGGAGGAGCATTGCCATGACTTCGGTTTTCTCGTGTCTTGTGGCGACCATCGCTTTGGCCGCCGATCCCAGTCCGACAGGTCTGCCCTTCGGCGTTCCACCCGCGCCGGATGATGCGGTCATCGCACACGTCGCGCCGCGGCAATGCCTGTTCTACCTCAATTGGGCCGGCACGGCAGCGCCCAATGCCGCAAGCAGCAGCGAGACGGAAAAACTGCTCGCCGAACCGGAGGTGCAGGAGTTTTTCAACGGCCTGAACAAGCTCTTTACCGCCTACCTGCGGATGTCCGACAAAGGCGTCGGCAGCCAGACTCTGCCCACTCCGTTCTACTTGCAGGACAACGCACAAGACTCCGCGCCAGGCACGCCACCCGCGCTCGGCAACGAGGCGACGGGCCATACGACGGTGCCCCTAGCGCTGCCAGAGAAGCCCGATACCGGCCCGGCAACGAATCCTTATGCCGACCCACCAACAACCCCAATGCCGGCGCAAAAACCGGCCGGTTCCGCTCCCGAAGGCCTAGCGGCAGCCGCAGTCACGAAGAAACCGACGAACATCGTCGGTGCCGAGGATGTCGGCAATTTGCTGAAAGTCTGGCTGACCCACCCGACGGCCATTTTTGTCGAGGACGTGAAGGTCACGCCGCCCAAGGCGGTCGAGAAAGAGGCCGACAAATCGAAACCCGACGATAGAAAGCCCAACGATAAGAAGCCCGACGTGGAAGCACCGGCCGTCAGCACCGGGCCAGAGGTGGAAATACGGGCCGGCATGGTCGTCTCGCTGGGTCCCGATGCGGCCCGGCTCCACGCCCAGTTCGCCACGTATCTCATGAGCGCCATGGAGGCCGGAGTTGACGGCACGATCGAGCGGATCAAGATCGACGGCAAGGCCTGGTGTCGCTACACGCCCCCCAAGCCGGGCGACAAGAATGTCGTGACCTTCGGTTTCCACGGCAATTATTTCGTGGCGGGCGTGGGCGACGGCGCGGTGGAACGCATCCTGGCCCGCTGGGAAAGCCCTGCGCCTGCTTGGCTCACCCAGGCCATGGAACAGACCGAGGTTCCCCGCCGCACGGGCATCGTTTACCTGAATCTCAAGGCGCTTCGCGACAAGCTGCTGCCGCTGGCCCCATCGCAAAAAGACACCGTCGCGGCGCTGGAGCTGCTGGGTCTGGACAACGTCGATTCGCTGGTCTCGACGACAGGGCTGGAGGACTACGGCATGATCAATCGCGTGCTCCTGGCCCTGGACGGCAAGCCGCACGGCCTGTTGGATATGGTGGCCGACCGGCCGCTGGCGGCCAAGGACCTGGCGCCGATCCCCAGCAATGCCCTGCTGGCGGTGGCGGCGCGGGTCGATCTCGATCGCACGCTCAACGTGTTGGTCTCGGCCTACGAGAAGGCGGGCGCGGCGGGAAACGCCGACGCGGCAAAAACCGTGGCAGAACTGAAGAAGAACTACGGCGCCGAAGTCCATCGCTTCCTCTCTGCCTTGGGCGATTCCTGGTGCGTCTATAACTCGCCGGCCAAGGGCGAGATGGCCTTTCTCGGTTGGACGGCGGTGGTCTCCGTCCGGGACCGTACCGCGCTGGTGGATAGTTGGGAAAAGCTCTCCGCGGCGATGGAAAAGGCGAAGGAAGAGAAGCCGGAGGATGCGAAGGACAAGCCGAGCGACGCCCCGTCAGCCACTCCCGATCCGACGAATTCGCCGCTCGAATTCCGCACCTGCCGCTTTGCAGGGCACGAGATTCATTACCTTGCCGGGCAGGCGCTTGCGCCGGCGATGTGCATCGGCGAGCACGAGGTGGTGATGACGCTCAACATGCCGGCCATGAAGGCCTACTTGACGCGGCAGGACCATCGCTCGCTGGCCGCGCTGCCGGGCGTGGCGCTGGCCTTGAACGACCCGAGCCCACCCATGGCCCTGGGCTACTGCAACATGCCGGAGTTTTTCGATGCGCTCTATCCGTGGTGTTCCGTCTGTGCCACGGCGATGGCGGGCGCGGTGCAGAAAGAGAAGATCGACCTGGATCCGACCTTCTGGCCCTCGGCGCCGTCGATCCGGCGTCATCTGCGTCCCGAGATCACGACCCTCCAGCGGACGCCGCACGGCTTGCAGATCACCGGGCGCTACAGCCTGCCGACGGGCGGGGTGAGCTGGCCGCTGGTGCTTTTCTTGGGGATGGGGGCGGTGGGGGGTTCGTCGGACTCCGGCCTGCAATTTCCGTTCGCTATCGGAGAAGGGGGCAGCGTAATTCCAAAGGCTGTCAACTCGGAAACGCCCCATGCGGGTGTCCTGGTTGTTCCGGGTACGGAGGCATGCACTCCGTCGGCTTCGCCAAGCTATGGAACCTATCCCGTTGCGGGCACGGCGGCATGCACTCCGTCTGCTTCGGCAAGCCATGGCACGTATTCAGTTCCCGGTTATGCGACGGCGGGCGGGCCGACAACAGGCCCTTACGTCGGTCAGAATGAAATTGCGGCCACGCCGGCTGTGGCATCGTCGAGTTGCGCTTCGACTCCGTACAGCGGGTACAGCTCGGCTCCCGCAGCGCCGAACTTCGCTCCCTCGATGCCGACTGGCACTTGCCCCACGGTTCCGGGCGCGTCCAGCGGCGGCCCCGGCGAAACGGTGCTCTTGGACTTCTATGCCGACTGGTGCGGCCCCTGTCGCTCCATGATCCCTGCCGTCGAGCAGCTTGCTGCCAAGGGCTATTCGGTCCGGCGCGTGAACGTCGACCAGGACCACGACCTGACCCAACGCTTCCGAATCAGTTCTATTCCCTGTTTCGTGATGCTTGTCAACGGCCAGGAAGCGGGCCGCGTGGTCGGAGCGACGGGCCTCGACCGCTTGGAACAGCTTTGCAGCCTGAGTCCGGCGGCCCCCAACCCGGCGCCGACCGGTCCTTACCCGGCAACGTCGACCTGCGCTCCCTGCCCGGCGCCGACCGGTTATTTGCCCTCCAGCACGGCTCCGCCAACGACATTCGGCGCTGCAAGCACGCCCTACTATCCGGCATACGGCGTGGCTCCGCCGAGCTATGGTTATCCTTCCGGCGTGCCCGATCTTCGCGTTCCAGGTTCTCCCTCTGCGGCGCCGGGCGGCCTGGCTGTAAATCCGGCGTTCGGCGCGGCGGTGACGGTGTCGGACGTGATCGCGATGAGCGGCGCGAAGGTTGGCGACGCATTGATCATCAACCAAATCAAGTGCCACGGCCTGGCGGCCCCCTTGCGTCCCGCCAACGTCATTGCTTTGCATCAGCGTGGCGTCAGCCCGGCCTTGATCACCCTTATGCAATCCGTTGTTGCGAAGGAGGAGCTCAGCTCTCCCGCCAGAGCGCAGGAAGCGATTTACACGTCCGAAAATCTTCGACTGATGCAGGATGACTGGGAGCGATTCTGGATGCTCGACCAACCGGATAAAATGACGCCGTATCGCACCCATGGTGCGATATCGTGTGACCCGTGGGCGCCTGACGGCAAGTCGTCGTCGAGCGATCAGTGCAAGCGGGTGCTGGATCGGCTTCGCCAGTTGGGTTCATCTGACGAAACGCTTGATATTTGCGGGGAAGGCAAATACCGCTTCGACTGCAAGATCTCCGTCGGCGGAAATCCGCAGGTCACCAAACCCTTCTCGTGCCTTGATAACGATCCCGTGAAGGCGGAAAGCACGGTCCTGAAACAGGTTGAGGAGTGGAAAAGCGGGGGTCCGCCGAAGCAATGATCGTGGCGTGGTGGCTGGGATTCTCACGCAAAGGCGCGAAGGCGCAAAGGAAGAAGAGAAAGCGAGGGAGCCGGAAAATCTTTGCGCCTTGGCGCCTTTGCGTGAGACTTTTTTGTTTTCCGTTTCTTTTTTGTGAGCAAGGAAAAGGACCATGCATGAGAACGAAGTTGCCAGGATCATCGTCGATGTCGCCTATCAGATCCATACGAAACTCGGACCGGGCCTGCTGGAGTCGGTGTACGAAGCGGTGATGATGCATGAATTGCGGAAGCGCGGCCTGCACGTGGAACATCAAGTGGCGGTGCCCGTGGAATGGGACGGCGTCTACTTGGACCTGGGCTTCCGCCCGGACTTGATCGTCGAGCATTGCGTGATCGTCGAGCTGAAGTCGATCGAAGCTACTGCTCGAGTGCATAAAAAGATCCTCTTGACCTATCTGCGTCTCACGGACAAACGCCTAGGGCTGTTGATCAACTTCGGCGTCGAGTTGATCAAAGACGGCATTACAAGAGTAGTGAACCGCCTACAGGAATAAGAAATCGAAAATCAGAATCTCACGCAAAGGCGCAAAGGCGCAAAGGAAGAAACGCTTTGCGCCTTCGCGCCTTTGCGTGAGAATCGCCTTTTGCCGGTAGCTTTTTTGCCGCCTTGCCAAAAGGCTCCCCATCTCGTATTCTAAGGGCATCGTGACCGACCCCAGCAAAGACGATTTCGCCCGACTCATGATCGACCGCATCCAACAGGCGGGCGAGAAGGGCCAGATAGCCTACCAGCCCGAGGAATTCCGCCTCCGCAGCGAGGGCGAACGGTCGGCGGCCCTGATGCTCAATAACGCCTATAAGGAATATTGCGCGGCGGATGAGGACAAACGCGACAAGATCCTCCGCCACTGGGTGCGGAACTGGTTCAGCGTGCTCCGCGACATGCCCGAGGATTTTGAGGACGTCCGGCCCGACCTGCTGCCGATCGTCCGCTCGCGCTCGCATTTCGAGCTCAACCAGCTCCGCAGCCTGGTCGAAAGCGGCATGCCCATCAGTTGGCCCTACGTGCCGCTGGGCGAACACTTCGGCGTGGCCCTGGTCTACGACCTGCCGGACGCCATGCGCTCCATCCCCCAGGCCAATCTCGATACCTGGGGCCTGACGCTGTATGAGGTCTTGGAGATCGCCCGCGAGAACCTGGCGGCCCTGCCGGCCAAGTTCATCGGCCCCCAAACGGGCCACGGCGTCTATCTCTCGGCCACGGGCGACAACTACGACGCCTCGCGGATCTTGTCGCGGGAGCTGATCGAGCAGTTCCAGGTCAAGGGCGATCCGGTGGCCATGATCGCCAATCGCGACAACCTGATCGTGGCCGGCGCGGACGACGAGGCAGGGCTGGGGGCCATGCTGAAGATGGCGGGCGAGGCCCTCGAACAGCTTCGGCCCATCTCCTCGGTCGCCGTGCGGTTCGACGGCCAGGAGTGGGTCCACTGGCTGCCCGACGCCGAGCATCCCTTGCACAAGGAGTTTCGCCACTTTTTCTTCAACACCCTGGGCCGCGACTACGCCGAGCAGAAAGAACTGCTCGACCGCCTGCACGCCAAGACGAAAAAGAAGATCTTCGTGGCCACCTTCAACGTCGTGCAGGATCCGCAGGGCAGGCTCCTGAGCTACGCCGTCTGGACGGAGACGGTGGAAACCTGGCTGCCCGAGACCGATCTGGTCGTCTTCGGCGGGATGGAGGGCGAACCGATGATGGTCCCCTGGTCGAGGGCGATGGAAGAAGTCGGGCACATGGTGGAGGCCCAGGACATTTACCCGCCCCGCTATTGCGTCCGCGAGTTTCCCACGGCCGAGCAACTGGCCCGGATGGGAAGCGTTTTTTGAGCCTGTGAACGTCCACTGGGAAGCGAAACTCCGTCTCGCCGTCTATTTGTTGCTGCCGCTATACAGTCGCCGGAGCGGCCAACGGCGAGAGTTCTTTCGTTGCTCCAGAGTCAATTCGATCATCGGACACCTCCTGGATTATTATCCGGCAGGTAATTGCTTTCGGTCGATCACGGTTCGCTCCCCATGTCGGCGGCCTGCGCCTCAACTGCGTCTGCAATCAATGGTGCGTTCAGCCTCAGCATCGCCAAACCGTCCGCTTTGTTTGCGAAGGCCAAGTATTGCTCATACCATCGCCGTCGCTGACGGACAATCCGCTCATCATGATCGAGATGCAATCGTTTCAGGGTATCCTCTGCCAGCTTGCGTTGCGCTGCGGGCATTTGATCGCTGACGACAAGTTGAAGCGACGGCAAGATGACCTTGAACCAGCCGGCTTGAACCGCGCATGGATCGAGAACCGCGCCATCCGCCGTTTGCTTGCTGCTGTTGATCCACGGCGAGCAAAATCGGTAATTGTTCCACTCGTAAGCCTGCGCGGATCGGCATCGCAACTGATGAAGTGGTCGACCGTCCCTGCGGGCTCATACATGGCCCCGTAGGCGCAGAGTTGGCGGAACGCCGTGGAAAGGTCATTGCGGAACTCGGACCAGTCGTCATGAGGCCGCCATCGTTTGCCTGTCGGGGCTTTCGCGGGCTTCGGGTGGTTGGCGAGCCAACGGCGACCGCGCTGTCGAGTGCGCGCGTCAAAACGGCCGGGTTCTTGCCCGGGTGAACAGGGGATCATCGCGCACCCCTCCCCGGCGGCGACGATCCACCTGGGCCAGAAGGGATCATGGCCCGGCAGGACTCGAACCAGCTCTTGATGGATCGCCTGTCGCGTGCGCAGGTTCGGCGGCAGCGCTCGAATTCCGCCCGCATGAATGCCTCGGCCGCCTCGATGGCCGTTTCTGCTTCACGCGAGCGCGCCTGCTTCAGACCGAAGGCATCGGAGACAAGCCAACCGAGGACGTCGCCCTGCTTGGACCATTCCTCCGTGACCACGGCAACATCCCTCTTCTCTTTTCGAGGACTGAACGTGATGAGGCGATCCAAGTCCGGATGAAATCGCGACTCCACCGATGCCAGCACCAGAGGCGCGTGGGTTGTCGCCAGGATCTGGACTTCCCGCTGGAACATGTCGGAGTACAAGTTCCCGATCACGTCGAATATCGCCGGCAAGAGCACCCGCTGCCACTGCGGATGCAGGTGCGCCTCGACTTCATCGAAAAGCAGGACCAGACGGTCGGTCGGCGATTGACGGAGCAGGGCTGACGCGGCCTTGTGCTCGTGCCACGTCCACACCAGGAGGTACGCCAATGCCAGCACGCGGCGGATCCCGGCAGAAGCGACCGACACCGGAACGGTCCCGTAAGGCAGTTCGAGCGTCGGCTCCTCCCGAGCATCAATCAGCGAGGACCGCATGGGCTCGCCGGGACGCAGAACTTCGTCCGCATGCGGCGAGAGACCGGCCAGAACGTCCGTGAGCACCTTGAAAAGATCCTTCTTTTGGTATTGCCAGAGTATCCAGTCTCGCAATAACCCGTTGCACAGGACGGTCTCTTCCGTCCCTTCGCCGACCTCGAGCCCTTTCCAAACTTCATCCTGCGTGAACTGGAACGCGGATGGCCGGTCCGGCGATTCGTATTCCCGCGCAGCCGGCTTCTTCCAGTAGTTTCGCGGGATCCCATACGGAGAATCCGCCGTCGATGCGGACGTACAGCACCAAGCCCGGCATCGGCGGCCGGCCAGCGGGCGGGGTCCACGACTGCGTGCGACGGTCGAACTTGCTCGCGAGCACGTCCGTCCTCTTCGTCTTGCTCCAAAGCCGATACTCAATCACCGGCTTCCCTTTGCCATCGCGTCGCAGCATGGCCGGTTGACCCGCCCAGGTCCGCGTCAGGGTCCACCAGGCGAGGTCAAGGGCAAATGTTTTGCCCAACCGTTGTCACCTGTTAGAAGGTTAAGCCGAGACTGAATTCCAGCAGCATCTTCGGCGACGGACCGACGTGTTCGAGCCGAATGTAATCAATCATCTGACAGTTCCTTTCGCAGCATCGATTATACCAGGGAGACTCGGTGAACCAAGGATAAGAAGGAATATGGCGGAACGGAAAGAAAAATGAAATTCATATTCCTTTCCCCCATTTTCCTTCCTGTATATTGGCAGGCACGTTTCTGGTGGGACTCGCTCCCCTCGGCCCACCCTAAAGGGTTTCCGCGGTTTCCGCGTCAACCGCCACGATCACCAGCCCGTGGCGGTCGGCGAAATCGATCACTTCCGGCCCGTCCAGCAGGATCGTCCGGCCGGCCTCGATAGCCAGCACGCTTCCGCCGGAGGAAGCGATGTTCTCGACGGTCTTCATGCCGACGGTGGGCACGTCGTAGCGCATGTCCTGCTGCGGCTTGGCGACCTTGACCACGGCTGAAGCCGCCGGCGCGGCAGAGAAGCCCTGCGCGGCGGATGCACTCGTCGGTCCCTTCCGCGGCCTCGATCGCCAGTGCGGCCTGGTCCTTGATCGCCACGCTCTGGCCAACGTCCAGCCGGCCCATCTCCTTGGCCAGCTTCCAGCCGAAGCGAATGTCCTTCCATTGCCTTGCCGACGGCTCGCGGCGGGTCAATTGGCCCTTGCCCACCAGGAGCTCGGCGGCGTAGTCGGTCGGCCGGCCGAAGCGCATGCCCTCGCGGGCGAACTCCTCGACGATCGCCCCCAGCAGCGTGTCGTCTTTGTTGTCCTTGTTGTGCGTGAGGAAGTGCGGAATGAACATGCGGATGGTCCGCAGGTCGGGCGTGTTCCGCACGATAAACCAGGGCTTAAAGAGCAGCGTCTTGTGGATTTTGCCCGCCATGATGACGTCGCTCACGGCATGCCGCTTGAAGTAGCGGATGGCCGCGCCGAAGCGGCCCAGCCCGCTCCATTGAAAATCGCGGCAGATCTCCGCCAGCTTGGGATCGGCCAGCCCGACCACGCCCAGGCAATAGACTTCCGACCCCTGCCGCCGCAGGGCCTCGACGACCAGGAGCGGATAGCGGCCCCAGCCGGCCATCAGGCCGACGCGGGCAGGAGCCGCGGGCGGAGCGGACGTCAGAGTAGTCGTACACTGCTGCGTCGTGTGTGGCATGTTTTCATGCGTGGCAGGTAAGCATGTCCGGCGCAGGCGCAACATGCCGGAACTTCGTCATTTGCCAGTTCCTTGTTCCACTGGTGGATCGTCTGACTGGTTCCGCGGG
Organism: uncultured Planctomycetia bacterium; assembly: GCA_963824275.1. GTDB lineage: Bacteria > Planctomycetota > Planctomycetia > Pirellulales > Thermoguttaceae > JANXQG01. The sequence goes on from CAWGOT010000002.1 coordinate 317,509, forward strand.
GTCACAGGTTCCGGTGTTTTCGGCCACGGTGCGAAATACTCAACGTCGTCTGGATCAGTATTCCCGCCAATCCCACCAACCCCAGACTCCGACCTACATCCAACAACAAAGAGCAAGATCGGCGCGACAGCAAGGATCGCCATTTTTTGCATTGGATTGGCTCACGAAAGAAGGCCAAGTAATCACCGAACCACGAAACTCACGAAAGAAAAAGCAGTTGGAATTTCAGATCTCAAATATCTCAAATCTCTCTTTTTCGTGTATTTTGTGTCTTTCGTGGTTTCCGTTTTTTCCTTTATTTCCTGTTTCCTGCTTCGGATTTGTTTCGGATTTTGAATTTCGGATTTCGAATTTTCCTCACGCGGCCGGCCGTTGTGCCGCCGCACCCTGTTCCATTGCCGCGATCTGCTCGACGAGCTTGTCGACCGTGCGTTGCAGGGCCTTGAGTTGATGCCGCATCTCCGGCAACTTGGAGACTACCGCCAGGCGGAGCTTCTGCTCGCGCTCCGGCGTGGCGGGAATGCCGATGTAGCGGCTGCCCTCGGGCACGTCGTTGACGATCCCCCCCTTGGCGCCGACGATGGAGCCGCTGCCGATGTGGACGTGATCGCGGACCCCAACCTGCCCGGCCAGGACCACATAATCGCCCGTCGTCGAGCTGCCGGCAATCCCCACCTGCGAACAAAGCATGTTGTGGCGGCCGAGGCGGCAGTTGTGGGCAATCATCACCTGGTCGTCGATCTTCGTGCCGTCGCCGATGACCGTCGGGCCGTACGTGCCGCGGTCGATCGTCGTGCCGGCCCCGATCTCGACGTCCGCGCCAATGATCACATTGCCCAACTGGGCCGTGAGGCAATGGCGGCCGGCCACCTGGTCGTAGCCAAACCCATAGGCGCCTAGCACCACGGAGGCATGAATGAGCGACCGGGGGCCGACGACCGTATTCTCGTAAAGCACCGTGCCAGGAAATATGGTCACGTTCTCGCCGATTTCGGATCCAGCCATGACATGCACGCCGGAGTGGATGGTCGAGCCGGCCCCGATCGTCACGTCGTCGCCGATTGTGGCATAGGGGTGTACATCGACGTCCGCCCCCAGCAGCGCCGTGGGACTGACAACGGCCAGAGGGCTGATCCCGATCCGTTTCGAGGTCCGCAGGGGGCGAAAATAGCTTACGATCCGGGAAAATGCCTGGTGCGAGTCGTCGACCTGGATGGCCGGAGTGTCCTGGGGAAGGAACGATCGAGGACAGACCACGGCCGATGCCTTGCTGCCGGCCAGGGTGCGGGCCCGATCGGCGGAATCGAGCATCGTAATCTGGCCCGGCAAGGCGTCGCGCAACGATGCGGCCCCTTGAAGCACCAGATCGTTCGGCCCCACTACCTGGCCACCTACCAAGAGGGCCAGTTCCCCAAGCGTCGCCTGCATGTGCTGAGTCCTTTCATTGACACGGCCTTCATCGCCGGAATCCCATGCGGGGGGGTTCCGTGGCAAACCTAGGGCAGTCTACCGTAGAAATAGCACCAGCGGCAAGAGCATTCGCGGCGGAAACGCTATTCTGCCCTGCGTAGGATGGCCTTCCCAGGCCGTCTGGAAAGCGATGGGCCGACCACGACCATGACTACTTGGCGCCGCGGCACCCGGGCCCGTCCTACAAATTCTCCTCCGAAACAAGAAAACTCTCTTTTCAATTGACATGCGATGCCCCTAGAATGAAAATAACACGGTCCAATGTTAATTTTCTTTCACAAGAGATTTGGGAGTTCCATAATGCGGATGGTTCGAGCGGTGGTCTTGGTTCTGGGTGTTTTCGTATTCCTGCAAGGCGTTTTGACCCATGCGGGCGATTGGCCTCTTTACCGAGGTCCGAATCAGGACGGAATCTGTCCGGAGAAGGTCGTGGTCGAGTGGAGCGGCAAGGGCCCCAAGGTGCTCTGGAAAGCGCCGACCAATCTCGGCTTTAGTTCCTTTGCCATCAGCAACGGCAAGGTCTACACGCTGGTCGTGCGCAGTTCAACGGAAGTCTGCCTGGCCCTGAACGAGGCAACCGGCAAAGAAGTCTGGTCCGTCGAGGTCAGCCGCAGCGTGCCCAAGGACGGCGGCCCGGGCGAGGGCAACGGCCCGCGCTCCACGCCCACCGTGAATGGCGGCAAGGTTTACGTCTACACGCACGATATGATCCTGCATTGCCTCAACGCCGACACGGGCAAGCTGGTCTGGAAATGTGACGTGATCAAAGAACATCATGGCGAGAACATCCACTGGGACAGCGCCTCGTCGGTAGCTGTTGATGGCGACCTGATCTTCGTCCCCTGTGGCGGGCCGGGCGAATCGATGCTCGGGTTGAACAAGGACACCGGCGCGGTCGTCTGGAAGACCGGCAACGAGAAGATCACCCACTCCACACCGATCGTGACCACGATCCTCGGGCAGCGGCAGGTGATTTTCTTCATGCAAAGCGGCCTCGTCGCGCTCGATACCAAGGATGGCAAGCTGCTCTGGAAGTGCGCTTTCCCTTACCGTTCCTCGACGGCAATCTCGCCGGTCGTTTCCGGCGACATCGTGTACATGTCGGCCCAGTACGGCAACGGCAGCGAAGCCTGCCGCGTCACGAAGCAGGGCAGCGGTTTTACCGCAACCAAGCTCTGGGCCATCAAAGGCAACGACCCCGTCTGCAATCAGTGGAGCACGCCCCTCTGCAAGGATGGATATCTGTACGGCATGTTCGGCACCAGCCCCAAGAGTCCGATGAAGTGCGTGGAAATTGCCACGGGCAAGATCAAGTGGGAGCATGCCGGTTACGGCCGGGGAAATGTGATCCTCGTCGGCAATCGGCTGGTGGCCCTCTCCGAGGCCGGCGACCTTGTGCTCGTGGAGGCCACGCCCGACGCCTACCATGAGATCGCCCGGACCAGCGCCTTCAAGGACAAGTGCTGGAGCACGCCCGCCTATGCCGACGGGAAGATCTTTGTCCGCAGCATCAGCCAGGGTCTGTGTTTCGACCTGAGCCAGAACTAAATGTCCCCTACTCGCTGTCTGACTTTTGTCTGTTTGCTCGCGTTCTCGTCCATCGCGAACGCGGCCGAAACGACCGATGCCTCGCCGCCGGAGGCCTGGCCGGTGGCCCGCGGCACGGCCTCCGGCTGCGGCGTGGCGGGCGGCACGCTGCCCGATCAACCCGGTCTGCTCTGGACCTTCACGGTCGAGGACCAGGACTTTCAGGCCGGCGCGGCGATCGACGGCGGCAGCGTTTTCGTCGGTTCCGTCGGCGGCACGCTGTACGCGATCGAGCTGGCGACGGGCAAGGAGCGCTGGCACTACACGGGCAAGTCGAGCTACAAGACCGCGCCGGCGGTCCGCGAGGATCGGGTTTTCATCGGCGACCAGGACGGCGAGTTCGCTTGCGTCGACGCCAAGTCGGGCAAGTTGCTCTGGAAATACGCAACCGACGGTCCGATCGATTCGGCCGCGAGTTTTTATCGCGGCAACGTGCTCTTCGGCTCCGAGGACGGCAACGAGTGCTGCCTCGACGCCGCCAGCGGCAAGCTGGTCTGGAAGGCCGACCTGGAGGACCAGGTCCGCTGCCAGGCGACGATCGCCGGCAACCGCGGCTACTTTGCCACCTGCGGGGCGACGCTGTACATCATCGACCTCGACAAAGGCGCCACGATCAACAAGGTGCTGATCGACGCGCCCACGGGATGTGCCGCGGCCCTGGGGAAGGATCGGGTTTTCGTCGGCAACGAGGACAACCAGTTTCTGGCCGTCGACCTCGTCAAGGGCGAGATCGCCTGGCGTTTTGAGAACCGCGCCCAGCCGATGCCTTTTCGCTCCTCGGCAGCCGTCGCGCCCGACGGCATCTACGTCGGATCGCGGGACAAGAAGCTGTACGCCTTCGACCCGCAGACGGGCCGCCTGTTGTGGGACTTCACCACCCGGGGCATGGTCGACAGTTCGCCCGTCGTGGTCGGCGACCGCGTCTTCTTCGGCTCGCAGGACGGGCGGATCTACGGCCTCGATCGGAAGTCGGGCAAGGAAGTCTGGCACTACGAGGCCGGCGGCAAGATTCTCGCCTCCGCCGCCGTGGCCGCCGGCCGGCTGGTAATCGGCAGCAGTTCGGGGCACCTGTATTGCTTCGGCAAGTAGGTCCTTTCTGCCCGGAAAGGACTATTGTGCTCCGTTCCGCCAAGAAACGCGAGACTTTTCACGCGGCTTCAACCACAATAGTCCCTTTCGGCAAAAGGGACCTACTACGCCCTTAGCTCCGCCCCGTGCTCCCGGCGGCAAGCGGCGACGATCCGATCGCGGATGCCATCGGCCTGCTGGCTGGTGAGCGTGCCTTCCTGCGAGCGGAGGCCGATCGAGAAGAGAAAACTCTTCTTGCCGCCGCCCAGCCGGTTGGCGTCGCGGTAGGTGTCGCGATACTCGAGGCTCTCCAGATCAGGACCGCCGTTGCTGCGGACGGTCCCGGCGATCTGGGCCCAGCGCACGCCTTCGCCGACCACCAGGTTCAAGTCCCGCGATACGGCGGGGAAGGCGGGCAGCGGCACGTACTGCGGAATCAGCTCGGCCCGCTGGAACAACGCCGCGAGCTTCAACTCGGCCACCGTCGCTGCGCCGCGGAGATCGCTCTGCTTGCGGCCCTCGGCGCTCAATTGCCCCACGTAGCCGAGCAGTTGGCCGTCGAGCATCAGCCGGCACGAGGCCTGCGGGTCCAAGAATGGCAGGGCGGCGTTCTCGTAGGATAGGTTTTCAACCTGTCTGCGGAACGTCGAGCCGATCCCCGCCACGATCGCCTCCACGACGCCCTTGACTTCCGCGTAGGGCCGGCCGCTGCTGACGCCCAGCATCCACCATTCCTCCGGCAGCCCTGGGCTGGGCAGGTAGATCTTGGCGATTTCGAAGAGTTCGATCACCGGATTGGAGAGCGACTCGTTGGTCCGCCGCACTGCCAGCAGGCTGGGCACGAGACTGGTGCGGAGGCGATCGGCCCCGCGGATGACCGGCGTCCGGCTGCGGAGCGGGTCGGCCTCGGTCCAGACCTGCACGGCCCTCGCCGACGCGGCATCGACCGCGCTTAAGGGTCATGGCTTCATCAAAGCCGGCGGCGGTGAGCACGGTGCGGATCTTGGCCACCACGCGATCATCGCGGCGTCGCGAGGAGGCGGCCATCGGCACGCTGACGTCCTCGGGGATCTTGTCGTAACCGTGGATGCGGGCCACCTCTTCAATCAGGTCGATCTCCCGCGAGAGATCGCGCCGCCAGGTGGGAGGGAGGAACGCAGGGAGCGGGGAGCGAGGAGCGGGGAGCAAGGGGAACGTTCGGCTGCTTGCTCCTTGCTCCCAGCTCCCCGACCCGCTGCGCTGGTGCCCCGCCCGCTCCCTGCCTCTTCGTTTCCCAGCGCCGTCAGGATCCGCCGCACGACGGCCGGCTCGACCTCGATGCCGAGAATGCGCTTCAGTTGCGACAATCGCAGCACGATGGGTTCCCGCACCTGGCGGCCGTGCGCCGACATCGACCACGCCCTCGGCCAACTCGCCGCCGGCCGTTTCCAGGATCAGTTCGGCGCAGCGGCGACTGGCCCAATCGAGGCCCTCGGGGTCGACACGGCGCTCGAAGCGATACGACGAATCGCTGTGCAGGCTCAGCCGCCGGGCCGTGGTGCGGATGGAGACCGGATCGAAGTCGGCGGCCTCGATCAGCACGTCGCGGGTTTGTTCGTTAACTTCCGTCGCCGCCCCGCCCATCACGCCGCCGATGGCCACGGCCACGCGGGCGTCGGCAATCACGCACATGTCCGGATCAAGGCGATAGGTCTTGTGATCGATGGCCTCGATCGTTTCCTCGGCCCAGGGCGGCGGACGATGATCTCCGGCACCGGAGAGCTTGGCATAGTCGAAAGTATGCAGCGGCTGGCCGCATTCCATCATCACGTAGTTCGAGACATCGACGACGTTGTTGATCGACGCAATCCCGATCGTCGCCAGCCGCTTCGCCAGCCATTCGGGACTCGGGCCGACGCGGACACCGCGAATCACGCGGGCTGTATATCGCGAGCAGAGATCGAGGCAATCGATCCGCACCCGCACGAGTTCCTCTACGCGGGTTTTCCCTTCCAGCGGGCGTGCGGCCGGAATCTTCAGTGGGCAGTCCCACAGTACTGAGACCTCCCGTGCGATGCCGATATGACCCAGGCAATCGGGCCGGTTGCTGGTCACCTCCAGGTCGATGGCCAGGTCGTCGCCGACCTCGTGGGTCTCCTCATGATTGAGCCCCGCCATCATCAGCCGGGATTCAAGCTCCCGCGGCGACATGGTCAGGGGGACGTATTGCTGCAGCCAGTTCCAAGAGACGATCATGGGAAAAAATCCGAAATACGAATATCGAAATCCGCGCCGATCCGTGTCATCCGCGGTGAAAATCTCCATGCGGCCAGCTAGTTACGGCGAAACACTTACGCGCAGAACTTCGCGAAGAGCTTAGGATATCGCCGCTTCATCTCTTCGTTGTCATCGAAATCCCAGCCTTCCCCAAGTTCTCGCCGCGGGATGCTTCGGTAGATCTCCGAAGGAATCCGGTGTCCCGTCTTTTCTTCGTGGATTCGGTTTCCGATGTTCCAGATTTCTTCGAGTTCAGCGTTCTCCTCCAACCCGGGGAAATCGGCGAGGGAGTCGGGATCGGCCGACGCCTTTTCAAACCACCTTCGCCCTTGAGCTATGAGCCAACCCCGGAAGTAGTCGAACCCGTCATCAGAGCAGCCGCCGTTTATCAGATAGGCGGCTCCCCAGAGGTTCCATCCGTAGGATTCGGCCAATAACGTATAGAGGTGTTGATCGAAGTCGATCACGTCACTTGTTGCATACGAGGACAGTTGCTTCCTGAGACTAGCCATCTGTGCATCAAAGTCCGAACCACGTTTCGAGTCTTCAATGACATTCCAAAACTCATCGCGATTCATTCAATCTAACCCTCCATCGTTGAGCACAGCGACATTCAAAGCCGCTGCAAAAATCTCACAATGTTCTTATAGAGTTCACGCATATCGGTCACGTTGTGCCGCCGCATTCAGACGGGTCCAATCCCTAGCCTCAGCGTTATTGTCCGCGGACGACCCTCAAAACCTGAAGGCCGTCCTTGGCGACAGAGACACGCGCACCCCCGCCGAGCGCATCCCCTTGAGGAACAAACTCGAAGATCCAGCGATCGCCTTCGTCGTCCATGGTCACCTCATCGTTGGGGCGGATGGCGTCCCCAGCAGCGCGGCGCCGACTTCCAACCCTTCAAGGAGCGGGTTCAATAGCATTGTCATAACAGATCCTCACGTCTTCCAATCACCTTGATTTTCGCGTCCACATCAATCTTGTAAAATAATTCCCGGCCAACCACGAACCCTCGGAGCGTTCGCCGCGCGTGCCAGCGTCGGTCGGCTTCGCCCGGACCCTGCTCCCATTCGCGCCCAGCCTCGTCAAGGGGCGGGTTTGGATGAGTGTGAAACGTCGCAACTACCTCCCTATTCCTGTAGCGGTTGTTGGCGTCCATCGCCGGCGGCGCGATGCTGGACCGCTCGCCGCGCGGCCACCGCTCCACGCCGTAGGAATGATCTGCGTTCAGCACGATGTACCCGCCCTCCTCGTGCCGGTTTGCCGGGTCGTCCGCCTCGGACTCTCGCCATGCTCGGCCAATCTCGAAAAGAACCGCAGGGTCTATCAAGGGATCCACGGCGTTCTTCCGAGAAGTGACTCCTACGAACCAACAAAGGCCGGCTCGCGAAACGATCTAAGCAACCAACCGTTATTTTAGCCCGGCACGACCCACGCAGCAAGCGGGGTCAAAACTGCTCCAGAAACCTCACGTCATTCTTATAGAACTCTCGTATATCGGTCACGTTGTGCCGCCGCATGCAGACGCGCTCGATGCCCAGCCCGAAGGCGAAGCCGGTGAACTCCTCGGGGTCGTAGCCGACGGCGCGGAAGACGTTGGGATCGACCATGCCGGCCCCGCCCATCTCGATCCAGCGGCCCTGCCAGCTCATGTCGACCTCCACGCTCGGCTCGGTGAAGGGGAAGAACGAGGGCCGGAAGCGGATATGGACGTCGTCCTGAAAGAAACTGCTGGCGAACAACCGCAGCACGCTCTTCAGGTCGGCCATCGTCATGCCGCGATCGACCAGCAGGCCCTCGATCTGATGGAACATCGGATAGTGCGTGGCGTCGGCGTCGTCCGGGCGATAGACGCGGCCCAGCGAGATGATCCGCACCGGCGGCGGCGTCTTCTCCATCACGCGGATCTGCACCGTGCTCGTCTGGCTCCGCGGAGCAGGGAGCGGGCAGCTGTTTTCTTCAGGGGCGTTGAGTCGACCCTGCGCCCTGCTCCTACTCGCTGCTGCCGTCGCCAGATAGAAGTTGTCCAGCGGATTCCGCGCCGGATGTTCGACGGGGATATTCAGGGCCTCGAAATTGTGCCACTCGTCTTCGACCTCCGGGCCATCGGCCACGCTGAACCCCAGGCGGCCCATGAGGTCTTTGAGTTCCTCGATGGTCTGCGTGAGCGGATGCAGGTGGCCCAACCGCGGCCGGACGCCGGGCACGGTGGGATCGAAAGTCGGACCGTCTGCGGCAACTCGCTGCGCCGCCGGCCAAGCGGGCTTGGCGCCGCTTCCAACGCCGCCTCGATTGCTGCTTGAGCTGTTGAAGCGTTGCCCGGCCGCGGGCTTGTCGGCCTTATCGACCGCGCCGAGACCCTTCTGGGCCGACTTGAGCCGGCCGCTCTTCATGCCCAGGAACTCGATCCGCGCGGCCTCCAGGGCCGCGGCATCGCCCGCCGCCTCGAATGCGGCCAGGGCCTCGCGGCACAACTGGTCAAGCTCGGCAAGAAATTCGGCCAAGACGGCATGGGAGTTAGGTCCCGCAATCCGAGCATCGACGAAGCATGTCAGTTCGATAGCTACGTTCTAAGCACTGCATAGATTCTTCGACAGTCTGGAAATCGCGTAATAGTCCCTTCCGTACAAGCTCTTGCTCGGCGGCCAGCGCCTCTTTGACCGCCGCCACGACCTGGTCGAACGCCGCCGGGTCGGTCACGGCCAGATCGGCGAGAATCTTGCGGTCCAACTCGATCTGGGCCTTCGTCAGCCCGTTGATGAACGTGCTGTAGCTCAGGCCGTGCTCGCGGACCGCCGCGTTGATGCGGATGATCCACAGCTTGCGGAACTCCCGCTTCCGGTTGCGGCGGTCGCGAAAGGCATAGACGCCGGCGCGGATCAAGGTTTCCTTGGCGGTGCGCAGCAGGCGGCGACGCCCGCCGACAAATCCCTTGACCTTGTGGAACAGACGCTTCTTGGCCTGATTCCTGGCGGCACCTTTGACGGTACGCATGGCTCTTTATCCTTGAACTCGTCACATGGCGGGTCAGCCTGACCGCACTCTACTGATAACTGTACCCGTTGAGGGCGGTGCTCAGACGCTTATCTTGCCACGTCGCTGACGACGCCCGTCCCGCGGAGGTTCCGCTTCTGCTTGTGGGTTTTCCGCGTTGCCAGGTGGCTGGTGCCGGCGCGGCGGTGCTTCACCTTGCCGGTGGCCGTGAGGCGGAAACGCTTTTTCGTCCCCTTGTGGGTTTTCATCTTGGGCATGATCATGCACCGTGGCTTTGTGGCCTTGGCTCGTTTTGAAACAAGACTCGTCATTATAAACCACTCGGCCCGGCTATGAAAAGGGGGACTCGCGGGCAAAAGCCGGTAGAAAAATCTCGGGTCGGCGGATTTTCCCGGGCCAGGGCTTTTCAGCCCTGCCTTCTCGAAGTTAAGCTACTATCGTCACAGAGTCTCCCGCGAATCCACTGCGCCAACCCTTCCTTTGGCGGCGTCGTCCATCAGGAGTTTGCCGTGAATTGACCTTGCTTTCCTGCTCGCCGTGGCGGAAACCTCCGCATATTTCTCGCAGTGGCATTTCCGTGGTGGGGGCTCGCCTTGATCGTCTTGGTCGTTCTTCGGCGTAATGTTCGTCTTGTCGCCTGGAATTACGGGAAAATCTGGGTCCAGGCCTATTTTTCCCGGGCGAACGTCACGCTCCTGAGCCTCATCGGCATGAGCTTCCGCCGCGTGAACAAGCAGGTCATCGTGCAAGGGAAGATCATGGCCATGCAGTCGGGCATCGGCTCGGAACAGGAGACGGGCGTAACCACCCGCAGGCTGGAGGCCCACTACCTTGCCGGCGGCGACGTGCTGAAGGTCATCAGGCCGATCATCGCCGCCCATCGGGCCGACATCGACCTGGACTTCGACCGCGCGGCGGCCATCGACCTGGCCGGCCGCGACGTGCTGGACGCCGTGCAGACCAGCGTCTATCCGAAGGTCATCGATTGTCCCGATCCCAAGCGGTCGGGCAGGGCCACGCTCAGCGCCATCGCCAAGAACGGCGTCGAACTCAAGGTTCGGGCCCGCGTGACGGTGCGGACCAACCTCGAGCAGCTCATCGGCGGCGCCACCGAGGAGACGATCATCGCCCGCGTCGGCGAGGGCATCATCACCGCCATCGGCGCCGCGGAGACCCATTTCGACGTGATGGAGAAGCCCGACAAGATCTCCAAGGCAGTGCTGGATCGCGGCCTCGACGCGCAGACGGCGTTCGCCATCGTCTCGATCGACATCGCCGACATCGACGTGGGCCAGAACATCGGCGCCCGCTTGCAGGCCGACCAGGCCGAGGCCGACATGCGCGTGGCCCGCGCCAAGGCCGAGGAGCGGCGGGCGATGGCCCTGGCCCGCGAGCAGGAGATGAAGGCCCAGGTCGCGCAGGAATCGGGCCAACGTGGTGCTGGCCGAGGCCAGCGTTCCCATGGCCATGGCCGCCGCCTTCCGCAAGGGAAACCTGGTCACCAGCAATAATCCGCGGTAGTTTCACCACTTCTCGTCGTACTTCGTCCACAGCGCGTCGCCCAGGTTCCAATAGGCCTCGACGGCCTCCAGACATGCCTTGCGCGACTCGCTGGTGAGATACTCGCGGGCCTTGGCGGGATTCTCGGCAAGGAGCTTGCGGGCCGTTGCCGCCACGTCTTTCTGGGCCGCGAAGAACTTCTCCTGCATCGGATCGCGGACCTCCGCCACGTCGCGGCGCATGTCGCCCCAGCGGTGCGCCGCCAGCGTCGCCACCCGATTGAACGCCCACCACGCCGAGCGGCGGCTGAACCCCGTCGTGCGGCCGTCGGTCTTGTAGCCCTCCGGCAGATCCTCGATTCCGGCATACAACGGCACGTAGACCGTCATCGCCGGATTCCCATAGCCGAACCACAGGGTCCCGCCCACCGCGTCCGGCAGATCGGCGCGCGATTGCGTAACCGTCGCGTACATGCAATACCAGCGGGCCAGCGGCCGTTCGCCGCGCCACCCCCAGCCGCCGTTGATCCGCAGCATCTTGTTCATGTCGTAGGGCATGAAGGGATTCGCCACAGGGCTCTTGACCGCCTTGCCGCTCTCGTCCACCACCGTGAGATCCTTCACCACGTCGAAATCGGTGCCCTCGTAGGTGTCGCGGAAGAGCTCCATGATCTTCGCCGGCGTGACCGGCTTGTCCGGTTTGACCGAGAGCGGGAAGACGTTGCTGTTGGGGTCCAGGCCGAGCGACGGGGCCAGCAGGCTGAGGACCCGCCATTCGCGCCGCGTGGAGGCGATATCGGTGCGGCCCTCGGGATGGTAGGCCTCGTAGAAGCGGAAGGGCCGGCCGCGACCCGGAGTACCAGGTGCCCCTGCATCCCAGTAGCCGCGATCGCGGGCCACCTGCCGCACGTTGTCGGAGGCCGCGAACCATTCGGGCTTCGCGAGATCGATCTCGCCGATCCGCGCGGCATTGGCCGCCACGGATACGTGGTCGTCCGGAATCCGCTGGGCGGCCCACACGGCGCCGACGGCGTCCTTGCCCGGCCCCACGATTTCCATCAGCCAGACTTCCTTGGGATCGGCGATGGTCAGGGCTTCGCCGCCGTCGCACCAGCCATGTTTCTTGAGGAGGTCGCCGGCGATGCGGATCGCCTCGCGGGCGCTGGTTGCGCGTTCGAGCATGAGGCGGGTGAGCGTGTCGCAGTCGATGAGCCCCTTCACGCTGACGAGTTCCGCGCGGCCGCCAAAGGTCGCCTCGCCGATCGCCACCTGCCGTTGGTTCATGGCGGCGTATTCCGGCGCCAGGTAGCCGAAGGTCTCCGCCGCCTCGGCGATGCGGCCCGTCGGCGCGCGATCGTAACGCGGCATGGGTCCGCTGTCGTCGTCGTGCCGCTTGCTCAGTTGCCGCTCGGACCCGCGGGGATGCTCCGCCTTCGGAACAACGTGGATGTCCGTGCCGTCGCGATGCCCGTCGCAAGTGTGAGACGTCATCACGGAGCCGTCGGCCGAGGCCTTGCGGCCGACCATGATCGTAGTGCAGGATTGAGCATCGCCGGCGAAAAGCACGCAAATAATTGCAGCCGCCGGCACGACGAAAAGGCGCATAGCTTGGAACCTCGTGAAAGGAAGGATGAAGGATGAGGGATGAAGGATGAGATTCGGATTCACCTTCCGCCTTCCGCTCTCATCCTTTCCCATTAGGTTCGTAGGGTGGGACCAGCGAGCTTGCGAGCGCCGGCCCACCAACGCCGGCGATTGGTGGGCCGGCGCTCGCAAGCTCGCTGGTCCCACCCTACGGCTTTCCCATTAGCTGACCCAAGTCCCGTCGAGCCGCAACTGGTACGACAAGGCGTCCGGGCCGGCGGTGTGCGTGTTCACGCCTCCCAAAGTGGCGAAGGCGTTGACGATGGCGAAGCCCGACGCCTGCTCCGAGAAGTTGCCGCCGTAAAGCTGCGCGATCGCCGCGTCCGTGTACAGGGCGTCGTTGCCGCGCGAATCGTAAAGATCAGCGGTGTCGCCCGTGCCGTAGGTCGCAGTTCCAATCATCGTGCTGAAGCCCTTGGCCAGGTTGGCATACCCGCTGCCGTTCATGCCGGCGAGCGTCTGGCTGCCGCCCAGGTAATTCGCGTAGGCATAGAACGTGTTGCTGCCCGCCGCATCCTCGAAGTAGGCCGTGTCGCCGCTGCCGTAGATCGCGGTGGCGATGTTCGTGGCGAAACCGGTAGCCGAGTTGGCATAGCCGGTCCCGTACATGCCCGCCGCCTGCTGGCCGCTGCCGTCGTAATCGGCGTCGGCATAAAACGTGTTGCTGCCCGCCGCGTCGTAGAAATAGGCCGCGTCGCTGCCGCCATTGCTCGAGTAGCCGACGTTCGTGCCGAAACCGCTGGCCGAATTGGCGAACCCGCCGCCGTAGCTACCGTACATCCCCGCCGCCTGCTTGCCGGTGCCGTTGTAATCGGCGTAGGCATAGTAGGTGTCGTTGCCCGGCGAGTCGTAGAAGTAGGCCGTATCGCTGCCGCCGTTGGTCGAGTAGGCGACGTTGGTGCTGAAGCCGGTGGCCGAGTTCGCATAGCCGCTGGTGTAGTTGCCGTACGTCCCGTACATGCCCGCCGACGGCTTGCCGCTGCCGCCACTAGTGTTTCCTGGGGCGTAGGCATAGAAGGTGTCGTCGCCCGGCGAGTCGGAGAAGACGGCCGTATCCTTGACGGAGCTGGTCGAGTAGGCTTCGTTGGTGCCGAAGCCGGTGGCCGAATTGGCGTATCCGCTGCCCACCATCTCCGCGAACTGCTCGCCGCTGGTGTTGTAATCCGCGTAGGCATAGAACGTGGCGTTGCCCAGCGCATCGAAGAACTGCGCCGTGTCGGCCGCCTGGCCCGCGACGTTGATCGAGGCCATGCCGCTGACGGCCACCGCATAGCCCGCCGTGGAGTTCGTAAGCTGGCCGCTGCCGTTGGAGTAAAGCGCCGCGCTGTTCGTGCCCGTCGAGCTGCCGGTCAAGCTGACCGTATCGCTGCCGCCGCCGCCCTGGAAGACATAATTGCTGAACTGGCCGGCGGCGAAGCTGTGGGTCTCGCCGTTGAGGCCCACCACGATCGTTCCGCTGCTGTCATTGAAGCTGAACTGATCGTTGCCCGTGGTGCCGACGACCGTCAGCGTCTTGCCGGGCGTAAAGGCCACGTCGTCGAGGAAGGCGGCATTGGCGCCCGCCGCCGCGCCGCTTCCCGTGCTGTAGGTCCAGGTGTACGTGTGCGGCCCGGCGGTGACGCCGTAGAACGACTGCTGCCAGGGCACCGAGCCGGACCACTGGTTGAGCGACACGCCGTCGATCTCGAAGTTCAGCACACCGCCGCCGGCGGCCGAGGAGACCATCCGCCAGAAAGAGAACTCGCCCGCCGGTCCCGAAAGCGTGACGCTCAGCGTGCTGCTGCTCGACGCCCCGATCGCGCCCGACTCGGCGGCGTAAGTGCCCGAATGGACCACGCTCGACTCGACCGTCCAGTTGGCCGGCGAAGCGCCCGACGACGACAACTGCCAGGGCAAGGCGCTGAAATTGCCGGTCTCGAAGCCGTCGACCCCCGACGAGATGACGATGTCTTTCGCCGCCAGGGCGTCCGTGCCCGGAGCGGGCAGCGTCAAGATCGCCGCAACGCCGCCAGCGTCATCGATCGTTCCGCCGCGCAGGGCCAAGGCCGTGGGCGACGTATAGTCCAGGTCGGAACTGGACTGCCCCGCCTGCACGGTATAAAGGAACGAAAGCGTGGAGGTCCCGCTGCCGCCGGTATAATTGGCCGTTGCCAGGCCGCCCGCATTCAAGGACAACTGCGGGCTCCCCGTGACCGTCACCGGTTCGTTGAAGGTGACCACGATCGGGATCGTCGACCACTGGGCATAGGCGCCCGCCGCTGCGGTCGTCGATACGCCCGTCACCGACGGCGCCGCCACGTAGGTGAACTGATCGGCCGACGACGTCGCCGAGGTGCCGCCCGGAGTCACGACGGTCACGTTCACGGTGCCGGCCGCTTCCGCCGGACTGGTGGCAATGATCTGGGAGTCCGAGGTGACCGTGAAGGTGGTTGCCGCGACTGCGCCGAAGTCGACCGCCGTTGCACCGGTAAAGCCCTGGCCCAGGATCCTCACCGAAGTGCCGCCGGCCAAGGGCGTCACCACGGGATTGACTCCCGTCACCACGGGTATTCCCAAGTAACTGAACTGATCGGCCGAGGAGGTCGTCGAGACGCCGCTCGGGCCGGTCACGGTCACGTCCACCGTGCCGGCGGATTCCGCCGGACTCGTGGCCGTGATCTGGGTGTCCGAATTGACCGTGTAGCTGCTTGCCGCAAGCGTGCCGAAGTCGACCACCGTCGCGGCGGTGAAGCCCACGCCGGTGATCGTCACCGAGGTGCCGCCCGCCAAAGGCCCTGCCGCGGGACTGACCGCCGTCACCGCCGGCACCGCCACGTACACGAACTGGTCGGCCGCGGAGGTCGCCGACGAACCGCCGGGACCGGTCACGGTCACGTCCACCGTGCCGACGGTCCCCGCCGGACTGACGGCCGTGAGTTGCGTTGCCGAGACAATAACCACGCTGGTGGCCGGCGTCGTGCCGAAGTCGACCGCGGTCGCCGTGCTGAAGCCCGTGCCCGTGATCGTCACCGAATTCCCGCCCGCCAGCGAACCTGCCGCGGGACTGACGCCCGTCACCGTGGGGGCCGCAATGGCCGTGAACCGGTCGGCCGCCGAGGTCGTCGAGACGCCGCCGGGGCTGGTCACCGTCACGTCCACCGTGCCGGCCGGCACGGCAGGGCTGACGGCCGTGATCTGAGTCGCCGAGACGACCGTGAAACTGGTCGCCGCGAAGGTGCCGAAGTCGACCAACGTTGTGCCGCTGAAGCCCGTGCCCGTGATGGTCACCGACGTGCCGCCCGCCGCATGCCCTGATGCGGGGCTGACGCTCGTCACCGAGGGGACCGCCAAATACGTGAAATGATCGGCCGCGGAGGTCGCCGACGGACCGCCGGGGCCCGTCACGGTAACGTCCACGGTGCCGGCCCCTTCCACCGGGCTGGAGGCCGTGATCCGTGTCGCCGAGACGATGACCATGTTCGTCGCCGCGACGGCGCCGAAATCGACTGCGGTCGCGGTACTGAAGCCGGTACCCGTGATCGTGACCGAGGTCCCGCCCGCGATCGGCCCTGCCGCGGGAGTGACGGCCGTCACGGTCGGCGCCGCCAGGGCGGTGAACTGGTCGGCCGCGGAGGTCGCTGATACTCCGCCAGGGCCCGTTACCGTGATGTCCACGGTGCCGGCCGGTTCCACGGGGCTGATGGCCGTGATCTGCGTCGCCGAGACAACGACCACGTTGGTTGCCGGAATCGTGCCGAAATCGACGACCGGCCTGCCGCTGAAGCCCGTGCCCGTGATTGTCACCGCGTTGCCGCCCAAGGCATACCCGGTCGCCGGACTGACGCCCGTCACCGTCGGCGCCGGTACAAACGTGAACTGGTCGGCCGGCGAACTCGTCGAGGAGCCGCCGGGGCCGGTCACCGCCACGTTTACCGTGCCGGCCGCTTCTGCGGGGAGGACGGCTGTGATCTGCGTCGCCGAATTGACCGTGAAACTGCTCGCGGCGAGCGTGCCGAAGTCGACCACCGTCGCGCCCGTGAAACTCGCGCCGTTGATCATCACCGATGCGCCGCCCGCTGTAGGTCCGACCGTGGGGCTGACTCCCGTCACGGTAGGCGGCACCATGTAGGTGAACTGATCGAGCGCGGAATCTGCGGAAACGCCGCCCAGGCCGGTCACGGTCACGTCCACGGTCCCCGCCGCTTCGGCCGGACTGGCGGCCGTAATCTGCGTCGCCGAGACGACCACCACGTTGGTTGCCGGGAGCGTGCCGAAGTCGACCACGGTCGCACCGCTGAAGCCGGTGCCCGTGATCGTGACTGCCGTGCCGCCCGCCAACGGCCCCGCGACGGCACTCAGGCCCGTCACCGTCGGCGCCGCCAAATAGGTGAACTCGTCGGCCGCGGAGGTCGCCGACGCACCGCCAGGGCCGGTCACCGTGATGTTCACCGGTCCGGCCGATTCCGCAGGGCTGGTAACCGTGATCTGCGTCGCCGAATTGACCTTGAAGCTGGTTGCCGCAAGGCTGCCGAAGTCGGCCCCCGTCGCCGTCGCGAAGCCCGTGCCCGTGATCGTCACCGACGTGCCGCCCGCCAAGGGACCTACGGTGGTCCCCACCGCCGTCACCGTCGGCGGCAGCACGTAGCTGAACTGGTCGGCCGTCGAAATCGCCGAGACGCCGCCGGCGCCGGTCACCGTCACGTTCACGGTGCCCAGGGCTTCCGCCGGACTGGTGGCCGTGATCTGCGTTCCCGCCGCGTTGACCACGACGTTGGTTGCCGCAATCCGCCGAAGTCGACCGCCGTCGCGGAGCTGAAACTCGTGCCCGCGATCGTCACCGACGTGCCGCCTGCCAAGGGACCCGACGCCGGACTTACGCCCGTCACCGCCGGCGGCGCCTGGTACGTGAACTGGTCGGCCGTCGAATTGCCCGAAGTCCCGCCGACCGTCGTCACGGTCACGTTCACCGTGCCCGCCGATTCCGCGGGGCTGGTGGCCGTGAGCTCGGTCGACGAGGCAACAACCACGTTAGTTGCCGCGAGCGTGCCGAACTTCACCGTCGTTCCACCCGTAAAGCCGACGCCCGAAATCGAGACCGTCGTGCCGCCTGCCAACGGCCCTACCGCCGGAGTGACGCTGGTCACGTCCGGCACCGCCAAATACGTGAACTGGTCAGCCGCCGAGGTCGCCGAAGTGCCGCCCAGATCGTTCACCGTCACGTCCACGGGTCCGGCCGCATTCGGGGGGCTGGTGGCGGTGATCTGCGTCGACGAGACGAGGGTCACGTTGGTTGCCGCGGTGCCGCCAAAGTCCACGATCGGTTGCCCGAGGAAACCCGTGCCGGTGATGGTGACCGACGTTCCGCCCGCCAAGGGCCCGGCCGTGGCGCTCAGGGCCGTGACCGTAGGCGACGCCACATAGGTGAACTGATCGGAGGCGGAAATCGCCGAGACGCCGCCGGAACTGTAGACCGTCACGTTGACCACGCCCCCCACTCCCGGAGGACTGGTGACCGTGAGTTGTCCCGCCGAGTCGTAAGTCACGCTTTCCGCCGGCGTCGTGCCGAAGTCCACCGCCGTCACGCCGGTGAAGCCGGTGCCGTCGATCGTGACGGTCGTGTTGCCGGCGAGCGATCCCCCCGCGGGAGCGAGGGACGACACCGTAGGCGCCGCCACGTAGTGGAAAAGGTCGGCTGAGGAGGTCGTCGACGTGCCGCCAAGTTCCACAACCGTCACGTCCACCGAGCCGGCCCCTTCCCCCGGACTGGTGGCCGAAATCTGTGTCGACGAGATCAGCACTACGTTGGTGGCCGCAACGGTGCCGAAGAGGACCGTCGTCGCGCCGCTGAAGTTCGTGCCCGTGATCGTCACCGGCGTGCCCCCCGCCACGGGCCCCGCCGAGTCACTCAGCGCCGTTACGGTAGGCAGTGCGTAGTAGGTGAATTGATCGGCCGTGGAGGTTGTCGAGACGCCCCCCGGGGCCGTCACCGTCACGTCCACCGTGCCGGCCGCTTGCGCAGGGCACGTGGCCGTAATCTGCGTGCCCGCCGCGTTGACCGTCAGGCCGGTGGCCGCCAGCGTGCCGAAGTCGACCGCCGTCGCGCCGCTGAATCCCGTGCCGTTGATGGTCACCCCCGCGCCGCCCGCCACAGGCCCTCCGGCGGGAGTCACCGAGGTCACCACCGGCGCCGCCACGTAAGTGAAATGGTCGGCCGTGGAAATCGCCGACGTGCCGCCAGGGCTGACCACCGTCACGTTCACCGTTCCGGCCAATTCCGCCGGACTGACGGCCGTGATCTGCGTCAAGGAGTTGAGTGTGAAGCTGGTCGCCGCGACCGTGCCGAAGTCGACGGCCGTCGCCGGCGAGAAGTTCGTGCCCGTGATCGTCACCTTCGTGCCGCCCCCCAAAGCGCCCGAGGTGGGAGTGATGGCCGAAAGCGTGGGCGCTGCCGTGTAGGTGAACTGGGATGGCGAGGACGCGGTCCCGCCCACCGTCGTCACCGTCACGGTCACGGCCCCGGCCGTTTCCGCCGGGCTCGTGGCCGTGATCTGCGTCGCCGAGTTGACCGTGAACGTGGTGGCCGCCGTCGAACCGAACTTGACCGCCGTCGCGCCGGTGAAGTTGCTGCCGGTGATAACCACCGACGTGCCGCCCGTCAACGGCCCCCCCGTCACACTGAGGCCCGTCAAGGTCGGCGGCGCCACGTAGGTGAACTCGTCGGCCAACAACGTCGCCGAGGTCCCGCCCACGGTCACCACCGTCACGTCGGCGAAGCCGGCCGTCTCCGCCGGGCTGACGGCCGTGATCTGCGTCGCCGAGGTGGCGATCACGTTGGTGCCCGGGGTCACGCCGAAGTCCACCGCCGTGGCGCCGCTCAGGTTGCTGCCCGTGATGGTCACCGTTGTGCCGCCGGCCAATGGCCCCGAGGTGGGACTGACGCCCGTCACCGTCGGCGCCGCGACATAGGTATAATGGTCCGCCGTCCCGGTGGCTGACGTGCCGCCAGGGCCGGTCACCTTGACGTCCACCTGGCCGGCCGCTTCCGCAGGGCTGGTGGCCGTGAGCTGCGTCGCCGAGACGATGACTACGTTGGTGGCCGCCACCGTGCCGAAGTTGACCGCCGTTGCGCCGTGAAACCGGTGCCCGTGATGGTCACCGTCGCGCCGCCCGCCAAGGGCCCTGAGGCCGCCGTGACGCCGGTCACCGTGGGCGCGGCCATATACGTGAACTGGTCGGCGGAGGAAGTCGCCGAGGTGCTGCCCGAGCCCGTCACCGTGACGTCGACCGTGGCGGCCGTTTCCGCAGGGCTGGTGGCCGTGATCTCGATCGGCGAGACGACGACCACGTTGGTGGCCGCGGTCGTGCCGAACTTCACCGCCGTCGCGCCGTGAAGCCCGATCCGCTGATCGTCACCGACGTGCCGCCCGCCAAGGGCCCGACCGTCGGCGTGATGCCGCTGACGTAGGGGAGCGACGACTGGCTGACGTAGGCCGCTCCCTGTCCGGAACCGGCGTTGTCCGCGCCGGCAACCACCGTCAGTCCGCTGACCGAAACCGAGTTGCCGTACAAAGCGCCCGCCGCGCCGTCGGAGGCGAAGAGCTTGCCGCTCTGGGTCATGTTCGCCCAACCCGTGGTGGCCTCCGTAAATTCGTAGACCGCGCCTCCTTGCTGGCGCCGCTGATCGCGGCGTCGGGCGCGCCGACCACCGCCGTGTTGCCGCTGATTGCGACCGCAAAGCCGAAATTGTCGCCCGCCACGCCGTCGGAGGCCGTGAGCTCGGCGGTCTGCGTCATGTTCGACCACACGCCGCCCGTCGCCGTAAACTCGTAGGCCGAGCCCTTGCTGCCGTTGGCGCCCCACGCGCCGACCAGGGCCGTGCTGCCGCTGATCGAGACCGAACTGCCGAAGAGGCTGCCGGCCGTGCCGTCGGAGGCGGTGAGCTTGGCCGTCTGCGTCTCGCTGGCCCAAGTCGTGCCGGGCTCCGTAAAGACGTAGGCCGCGCCCTGCCCGGCATTCGTCCCGATCGTCGCTTCTTGCGCCCCGACCAGGATCGTGCTGCCGCTGATCGCCACCGACTGGCCGAAATTGTCGCTCGCCGTGCCGTCGGAGGCGGAGAGCTTGCCAGTCTGCGTGATGTTCGCCCAGGCCGTGCCCGGCTCCGTGAAGACGTAGGCCGCCCCCAGCCCTGTGTTGTTCTGGCCCGCCGTGGCCGTTCCCGTCGCGCCCACCACGACCGTGCTGCCGCTGATCGCCACCGACTGGCCAAAGGCGGGCCCCGTCGCCCCGTCCGCCGGAGTGAGCTTGGCCGTCTGGGTCATGTTCGCCCAGCCGGTGGAGGG
Organism: uncultured Planctomycetia bacterium; assembly: GCA_963824275.1. GTDB lineage: Bacteria > Planctomycetota > Planctomycetia > Pirellulales > Thermoguttaceae > JANXQG01. The sequence goes on from CAWGOT010000002.1 coordinate 338,345, forward strand.
CTCCGTGAAGATGTATGCCGCGCCCGGCCGCCCGGCGATGCTGCCCGTGGCGTAGGGCGACGCCACCACCACCGTGTTCCCGCTGATCGCAACCGAGTAGCCGAACTCGTTCAGGGCACCGACGTCGGAGGGCGTGAGCTTGGCCGTCTGCGTCATGCTCGACCAGCCGGTGGCGCCTTCCGTGAAGATGTATGCCGCATTGGCGTTGGGCACCCCGACCACGACCGTGTTGCCGCTGACGGCCACCGAGTAGCCGAAATCGCTGCCCGTCGAGGCGTCGGACGCCGTGAGCTTGGCCTGCTGTACGAAGGGGTCGATCGTGATCGCGCCTTGGGCCCCGGCATCGTCGACGTGGATCAGCAGCTCCTGGCGGCCGCCGATGGTCTCTAGCGACAACGTGGCCGGCAGGGCCTTGCCCTGGGCGTCATAGGCCGTCAGCCCCGTGTAGTCCAGCGCGGCCGAGCCGCCCGGAGCGTTCAGCGTGAGCCCGTTTTCCGCGGCGTTCACCGTGCCTGTCAGATTGCCGCCCAGGGCCAATTGCAAGGTCAGCGTCCCGGTCGCTTCCGACCGTGTCAGCGCCGGCAGCGTGAAGCCTTGCTCCAAGCCCTGCGGGCCGTTGACGTACCACTCGTCGATCGCCCCATAGTTGAAATCGACGCGGTTGCTGTTGGCCGAGGTCTGCGGCGTGCCCACCGGCTTCGTCGCCCCGCCAAAGCCCAGGCCCACGAGCGACATGTCCCAGGTGTTCGATCCGGCAGAGACCTGCAAGGCGCCCGAGTGCAGTTGGGCGGTGAAGGCGTTTGCCGCGTTGGTCAGGTTCAGGCCCGCCGCCGCCGATGTCGCATGATAGGCAGCCTGGTCCTGGCCGATGGCGGTCGAGATGGACTGCTGGGCGGCCAAGGGCAGGCTGGAGAGGGTCTCGTGTTGGGCCGCGCTGGCGGCGGTCGGCGCGAGTGCGACGGAGAGCAGCGTTCTTACCTCGAGCGCTTCGCAACCCAGCCGGCGGTGGTACCGCAGGCCGCCGTTCGGTCGCGGCTGGCGACTGCGACGTTCCGATCGTGCGGCCCGCTTCAAAAAGCGAAAAATGTCAAACATGGTAACACCCTTTCATGGCTGCAGTGCATTGGCTGAGGTGAAGCGTCATCGAGAAGTCCGACCGGCATTGCCTTGAGGAGCTTTGCGTTTGACGCGAAGCGCGAAGTGGGGGCGCGACGCGCCATGCGCCCTTGGCCCAAAGACGCAGCGCCGGCAGCCCCTCCATCCCATGGTGCGTGCGCGTCAGAAGCAGAGTTTCTGCTATCACAACTATTCTCAATCAAACACCCCCCGCTTGTCAACAAAAAACCCGGCTGATTCCTGATGTTCCACGGATGAAAACAGGGGAAAACGGGCGTCATTTCCGCGAAACCGGCGGCGTTTTCCCCAACCTCCGCTTGGTCCTTGCACCGTGAAATCCACCATACCATCGCGCCGCGAAAAAACCAAACTTCCTCGTTTGTAGGGTGGGCCGGGTGGAACTGGGCTACGCAAAACTAGGGCGATGGGGCTAAAGGCGTAAGTTTTCCACGAACGGTGTTTGTTTCGTCGTAGGGACGAGCGTTTACGCCCGTTTTCGGTTTTCGGCTTCAGCCGGTAGTCGGCCCGGCATTTATAAGTTGCGCGGGCAGAAATGAGCCGTTGGAGTCCCGCCTTTAGGCGGTTTGTCCGGCAGGTTTCCGGCTAAAGCCGGGACTCCAACGGCTCATTTCTGCCCGCGTGCAGTATATGCGCATTTGTGCCAGGTTGGCGGAAGCAGCCTTCCTTCGCGATGTCAACCCCGTTCACGGGGTTCCTTCCCAGTCTTGCCGGTACTTGCCGGAATCATCAAGGCTGCAGACTCTGTTCAGCACCGGGGCTTCCGACCCCACCGACGGTGGGTTTTGCCCGAACTTGCGCGGTTCATTTTCCTCCATCGCGATCTCCGCCTGGAGAGAATGAGGCTGTCGGATCTTTGCCCGAACTTGCCCGAATTTTGCTCCGGGGTCGGACTCTCGGGGGCGGGTGGTGGAACCTCTTGGGCCGGTGGCGAACTTTCGCTGACGGGCGGCGAATTTTCGCTGACTGACGACGAACTTTCGGGCGCCGGTGGCAGGCTTCCGGTTTCGGGTGGCAGACTTTCCCTGGCAGGCGGCAAGCCCTCGGGCCAGGTTGTGAACGCTCGGGGGCGGACAGCGAATCGTCGTCGGCGTCGAGGCCAGGGAATTCGGCCAACTCGTCGATGGCCTCGATGGTGGCGGACAGCCGAGCGCGGTAGTCGCGGAGCTGCTCTTGGCTCATGTTTTCCAAATCCTCGTTCGGCACATCCGCGAGGAGGGGCCCGCCATCGGCTTCGATTGGCCGCTGGCTCGCGATCGCGTCGATGGATGGCGGTCCGGGTTTGCCCTTCAGCCGCCAGGAGGCCATCACGGCGGCCGTGGCCCTGGTGAGGAAGGCGGCATTTCCCCGTTGCGGTTGGGTGCGGAGCGACCGTTTCGTGAGCGACTTGCCGTCGCCGGATTGGCTGTGCTGGACGAGTCGCACGTCGATCTCGGCTTGCGAGTTTCGCCAGGCCTGCATGGCCTCGCGGTAGACCGCATCGAGCCGCGCCAGGTCGGCGGCGAACATCTCCGCCGCGCTCAGCGCCGCCCTGGCGATCCATTCCCGGCGGGCCTCCTGCAGCCAGTAATTGACGGTCCGTTTGGGCATGCCGAGCTTATCGGCGATGGCCCTGGCTGGAGTGGCCCTCCAGGGCCAGTTGCGTGATCTCGGGCAGCAGGGTCTCTTTTCGCCGCCGCGCGGCGAGCATGGCGGGGGTCACTCTCTCGGCTTGGCCGGATTGCGGTTGAAGGTCGTCGGCGGGCGGTTTTTCGCTGACGGAACACATGGCTGGGTCTCCCTGGGCTTGGTGGAGTGTCTCGCGCTGGAGTTCCGCCTTTAGGCGGCATTTCCCGGCTAAAGCCGGAACTCCAACAGGGACGGAAGGAATCGCACTATCAGACCGTAATTATCCATAAATTTGGATGGTTGTCAAGGGGCGGGAAGCAAGAATTTTGTCGCGGGCCGCGGGCGGGGCGGGGGCGATTGCCCTAAGTGAATTTCCAGCAACGGGTTACGGCGATCGGCGGACGAACGGAATTCGCCAAATAATCCGAAATTGCGTCCGGCGCGTCGGACCAGGCCGCAGACATACCCTGGACATCCGCTCCTTCCCGCGCCCCCACTGGCAGTCTCGACTCCAGAGGTGTAGTGTACACATGTATCCTATTGCGCCAGATTCCCGCCTTTGCCTCTTGAAGCCAAGAAAACCGGTCCCGTGGTCGGCACGCCAACCCCAGTCGCGCCCGTATATCGCCCTCGCCAGCCGAGGCAGTCGCCCCTCTATCAGGGACGAGATGCGGTCCTGGGCGCGTTCTGGCTTCAGCGTCGACAACAGCGTCTACCTCTCGCCGGGCGACACGTTCGGCCTGGAGCGTCTGGCCCAGTACATTTTGCGCTGTCCCTTCAGTCTGTCCCGCGTCGTCCGCCTGAGCGACGAAGGCTCGGTGATCTATCGTGCCGAGCAGGATCACTGCTGCCGTTTCCCCGGCCCAGCCAGCCCCGATCTCCGCGGCGGCCCGCACCGCAACTTCCAGGTCTTTACCGCCCTGGACTTCCTGGCCGAACTCACCCAGCACGTTCCCAACAAGGGCGAGCACCTCGTCCGCTACTATGGCTGGTACTCGCACCGTCAGCGCGGCATTCGCGCCAAAATCTCCCCTCTCCCTCCGGGAGAGGGGCAGGGGGTGAGGGCCGTGCTACCGTCGACCCCGTTACCGACCGCTCGGTTGTGGATGCCGTAAAATCGGCCGCTGGCGGCGCGCGGACTGGTTCGGTCTCCACCTGGGCCATGCTGATCAAGCGGGTGTACGAGGTCGATCCGCTGAAATGCGTGAAGTGCGGCGGCACAATGAAGATCATCAGTTTCATCGAGCGCGGTCAGCAGGACGTTGTCGAGCGGATTCTCCGCCATTGCGGTTTGTGGGAAGGGCCAATCCGCACGCTAGCCGGTGCCCGTGCCCCGCCGCAACGATCCGCGCCCCTCCAGACGAGCCGGAGTTCGTCATGGATCCCGAGTTTCTTGAGTCAGAACGTCTTGAGCGTCGCCTTGAGCGTCAGGCAGACGCCGGGTGCGAACTGCAATTGATCCTCGACCCGGACTTCCTGTAGCCCGCGTTCCAGGCTGCTTTCTCACCGTCTACCGCGCCGGTGCGCTGACGGTGCGCAATTGCGCAATACTCGGCTGAGAAACCGCGAAAAACCAGTCGTAACCACCCATGTGATGGCCTCCTTCGCTCGATCCAAAGCTGAGAACCGCGACGGCCGCGGCGGCAAAGACGGGCAAAGCCATGCTAGCGACGCCACCCTGCGTAGATGGGCTCGGCGGTCATCGAAACGGCCGGATTTGTGCGAATTCGCAGCCGGGTTCTTGACGGCGATCAGCGTCCACGGTCGGATCGGGGACGTTTCGCGGGATCAAAATTCCTATCAGTGGTTCTTAGCCACGAGCGAGGGCACTACATCCTGGCAGAACTGCTTGCTCGGGCTATTCGCACCGAGTTGCGGGGCATGCGTGCCCAGGTAACGGCGGATTATGAACGAACAGATTGAGCTTCCCTGGACCCCGGCCTTACCTGCCTTGACCCTTACCTGCCTTACTTACCTGCCTTACCTGCCTCTTACCTGCCTTGCGCTTCCTTGTCAATGGCATCGCCAACCGCCGCCAGTTCTGCTTTCGTCACCCGGATGTTCATACCCGGGCGCGGGGCGTACTCTTGAGTCCATTTCATACGCTCCGTGAATAGCTCGGGCGGTGATACTCCATCCAGCACGGCGTAGAACACGACTGGAATCCACAACGGCGTCCGAAACCCGTCTGCCAGCGGGACTGTTTCCGTAAGGCCGACAAGCTGCGGCCTAATGCGGTCGCCTACCTTCGCGAAGAAACCTGCCTGGAACGCCCCTAACTCAAATGCCCGCTTAATCAGACTTGCGACCGCTCGCATAACTTGCGGATCCGACAGGCCGACGTTTTTTTTGCCGCCTGACCGCATCGGCAATCTGCCGCAGTTGCGATGCTTCGACCGCGCCCATGAGGTTGCTCTCCGTGTGACGGGCCGGCCCAGGGCGCGAGGGTACACGGAAAGCAAGAGACCGAACGCGCCATGGGACCGCTTGGCCGGGGATCAGCCGGCCGTCCCGATGAGAGGCCAATTTTGGGCAGAATTCTGCCTTGCGTACGGAAATTCCCGGCGGGGGCTTGACAACGGAAGATTAGGGTACTCCAATGGCCGCTATAAACTACGTAATCCTCGTAATTTTCAACGTTGCGAAGTAAAGCTGCAATTGAAGCAAAGCATTGCCAGCCATGAAGGTTTGGTCATTTTTCAGGCGAGGCGTGCCGTTTTTTATTATTGGGCACGGGCTCGCGTTCCCCCTAAAGGGCGATTATGGGATGGCAGAATGGGCGATCCCTGCCGTAATGGTAGCGATTCTGGCAATAGTCGAAATTGGGGTTAGAAATTTGTGGCTTGCTTGGGCGTGCGGAGTTTTTAGTTTGCTCGCCGTTGGGCAAACCATTCTAATTTTGCAACGGCCAAACGGGAACTGGCTTGAGGCTTGGCGTAGGGTTCTCGAAGGACACGGAGAGACCATGGAACACTTTTACAGTCGTGCCACGGTATGGACGTGGCGTATTCTGCTCATTGTCTTCGGTCTTATCGCATACGTTTCGGTCAGCGATGCAATCGTGCGACACTCCGCTGTTCCAGTTGATGGTCCGGTCCAATTTCCGGTTGCTGTCGCAACCAGCGCGGTACCGGATACCGAAGGCATTACCGCCTATGCCTCGATCGAGGCTCGGCTTTACCCGGGCGGGCTCCCCCAAAAACTGCGTCTAATGGTAGTCCTGCGCTGGACCTTTCAAAAGACTGGAGTCTTGCGGGAAGCTATGGCCTTTACCAACAAAAATCGGCGTGGTCTAGCGATTGGGCCAAGGTCAACAACGCTGCCACATTTGAGAGTACCGAATTAACCACGCTTCAGTACGTGGACATTGACATACCCGCCAGCGACCATGACTTTCGCCTAATGATATCTCTCGTTCCTAAGGACAAGAATGCAAACGCAGACTCTGCAAAGAAAATGATTACGGACAGCCACAAGCTGACTGTAACTGATGCTAACGCTCTTGGCAAATGACCCAAACCAAAACGGATATCCATCATGCTTAGTTTCGTAGCCTCTTTGCTCATTTGTGCAATGCCCGCCGCTCAACCCGGCGACTCATTCGAGATTCAAGTTAAGGATTTTAACGGCAATGGCGTCCCGTCTGCAACGGTGAAAGCTGCCGACCACGTGTTCGGCGTAACTGGACCGAACGGCCAGATCACGATTCCACGCGAACCACTTACGATTGATATTCTCCCGCCCCCGGGCTCGGAGCTTCAGGCGACAAGGACTGCCGTTACAAAAGATACAAAGGAAGTCAGATTAAACCGTGCCGTCGCCCAGGCGGCTGCGCCGTGCTGCCCCTGTTGCTGCTGCTCCAATCGCGTCCTCCCGTGGCGTCGCTATTGCATTCCGCAACCGTGTTGCATCCCGTCCGTGCCTGCTGAGGAAGTCCAAATCGTTGTGAGCGTGCCCGAGTCGGCTAGTGTGACGGTAAACGGGAAGCCGACAACAAGCGTCGGCAAAACTCGAATTTATCGTGCCCGAAACCTGCAACCCGGGAGAGAATATAATATCGACCTCGGCGCGACAATGGCTGGCGTTGAAATACACAAAACGGTAGCTCTGCGGGCAGGCGAGACGCGGCAGGTAGTATTGGACGATTTCCGCCCCGGACCAAGGCCGACGCCTGCCGTGAGGCCGCAAGACAGCGGGCAGGTCAGTGTAGCGACAGAGTGACGGAAAATGGCTGGGGCTACCGTGTGGACAACCCCGAACGTATCTTCCGGGAACTTCTCGCGTTGTGGTTGGGGCCGGACCAGGTGGCAGTCGATGCCGTCATGGGAACAGATCAGGAGTTGGCTTTACGGCGATGAGCCGGGCGTCCTAGAAGACGGTGACCATAGATTGCCCCGCGGTGGTTCTTGGCTACTTGTAGTGCGCGATTAGCTGATACATCTTCTTGCAGTAAGATGGAAAGAGATTGAGAAGGACATAAGCCATTTCGCGGTCAAGGATTTTGCCTGTCGGGTGACCGGCCTCATTGCGCGATTCTCGTATGACGGATTGTATCCCAGTGAAACGAGTGTCGAGGTCCTCTTTGATCTCAGGGCTAAGTGGTTCTCGATCGAGAATTTTCTTGAACTCGTTCATCCGACGAAGAATCTTGGTTTCTTTAAGGGCTTTCTGAAATCTCGCGCTATGAGCAGTATTTTTTTCGATGGTTTCCAGGACAAGATTCAACGTGTGTTCCGCCGCTACTCCGAGCATTACCGTTGCGGAAAGAATGCACCCCGCCCTGAACGCCTGCATTGCCTCCTTGAGGTACAACAACGTATTTGGGTCTATTTTCGGGACTGCTGACCTGATCACTTTTTCGTAACTTGACAGGTCGTGGAAGAAATAGGTGTCGGGGTTTTCGATGATCCGCAGTCCAAAGTGCGAAAGCCGAAACACTGGAAACGTCTGGGATTGTGGGGGTGCTCCAAGAGTGATAATACCATCCCGAAATGCCTCCCAGAAAACCTCTAGCAGTGTGCCTTCATCGTCCAGGGTGAGGCGTGCCTGACCATTGGCAAAATCACTTCTGCTACCGCGATCGTCGAACATCTTCGCGATTGCAAAACGAGCCTGGTCGTAGTTTAGCGCCCAACCGCATGTTCCGTCTCTGTTCAGGAACTCGAAGAAAACTGCCCGAATCTCTTCATGGCTATGGTGCATTAAGACGCCCGTCAATTCGTTTTCTGCCCCGTAGCGTTTCTTGGCAGGCAGACCAAAGACGGGCACTTTAGCACATTTCGGGGCGAAGGACAAGACACCAAAAAACCCTGGAAAACACCTGGGTTTGCGAACCCGGAAAAGCAGCAACCGTCGGCCCCCCGTTGAAACGTCATCCCCCCCGTGCTAGACTATCAACTTGGGTTCCCTGCGGCGATTGCAACGCCGAGGGGATGAAATCGAGTCGGCAGGCTGCCGCGTCCACTTTTCCGCGGCGGCCCGCCCGGCCGGCCCGACGAAGAAAGGTGCTGTATGTCTCGCGGCGAGTCCGAGTCCCCACTTTTCGACCCGCTTCGCAGCAAGCCCGACGAGAACTTCCTCGCCGACCTCGAAGATATTCGCTCGCTTGCTCCATTCGGCGACGGCAGCCCCTTGGAACCACTGGCCTTGGCAATCGGGCCCGGCAGCGGCGGGTTGGAAGTAGCCGTCGCCCGTATCGAGCGAAAGCCCACACAGGAGGTCCTGCGCAATGCGTGGAAGAGTCGGCAGGGGGGCCGCGCAACTCCGGTTTTGCTGGTGGCCCTCCACGGCGACCGGGCGGCGCTGTGCGGCCCGGCAGGCGAAATGCCGCCCGTTTTCCTCGACCTCGACATCGGGCAGGTGGAGCGCATCTGCCGTACCGCACTCGCCGAGCCCAACCGCCACGCAGCAGCGCGATTCCTCTGGTCCGTACTGCCCGAAATCAAGGAATCCCAAATCCCCGGTCTGCGCAACCAGGGGCTGTTTGCCACGCACGAACTGGAAAAGGGCGTCCCGCAAAGACCCGACTGGCCGCAGGCCCAGCAGAAGGCCAAGCCCCTGCTCGACAAGCGGGGCCGTGACCTGTTGGCCGGGCTCGGCTATCAGGTATCCGCGTGCCGATAAGAGGATTATGGAGCGAACCGTAGATCGCAAGCCGAAGTGCCTGATGTTGACACGCCCCCTCTGTTTGAGTATACAAAATCTATCGAGGCGCTGGTTTTTGCCGACGTTTCCGACTATACTAGCATGACTTACGCGGTTTCCGCCGTTCTCCCAGCGGCAAAAAGCCCTTGGAATTTGACTCAAATCCTTGCAGGGTATAGTATTAGGTAATATGACCAATAGCAGTGAGGCACTGCCCCGATTCGGAAAGCCGCCGGTCATTAAGACGGTGCTCGGGGTCCATTTCCGCCCGTTGGAGAAGTTCACCTCCGCCCATCAAGGGCTTCTGTGGGAGCGTTGCTTCCGTGAACAATTCCCGAACCTGGAGGAGCGTCCCCCGGTCGAGGAGGTCCGCGAACTGTTCGGCGAAGAGCGGATGGGCGTACCGATGTTACAGTGGCAGGTCTTCGACCGGCCCCCCGCAGCGCGGCTTTGGTGTACGTCGGAGGACGGTCAGCACGTCATTCAAATCCAGAAGAACGGTGTGTTTGCCGGCTGGCTGAAGACGGGCGAGACGGTGCCCTATCACCCTTATGAGGAGAGGCGGCAGGAGTTTAGTCAACAACTGGAGCAAGTCCAGGACTTCTTCCAGGCGGAAGGCATCGGTCAGTTGGAACCGACGACTTGGAGCGTTACCTACATCAACCACATCGACTACGAGGGGTTCCGCATGGTGGGGCCGGCCGTCGCGCGGACGCTGACGTTCTGGACGAACCAGTCAAGCGACAATTGGTTGCCGGAGCCCGACAAAGTGGCACTGGATTTCACGTTCCCCATGTCCGATAATGCGGGGCGGCTGAATGTGAACCTCACGACTGCGGTTGTGCTGAGCGACAAGAGGCACGTGTTGCGTCTGGACTTGACGGCGCGGGGGCAACTTAAGACGAGGAACGTACCGGGCGATTTGGCCGGGATCGACTTGGGGCACGAGTGGATTTTGCGGGGCTTTGCCTCGCTCACCCGCCCCGAGATGCACCAGCTATGGAAGAGACTACAATGACTCAACAAACAAGGACCGACGAACGGTTTGCCGCCGGATTCCGCGCCGGCATTTTGTATGGCACTGCAATGAACCAACAAGATAGGGTCCACGAACGGGCGAGCGATCAACTGACGATCAGCAGCCGGCTCATCACGCGGGAGCCGAAATGCGCTGCCGAGCGGTTGACGATGGAGGATTGGCCCGTCATCCGCGGCTGGACTCGTTGCGATTGGCTTCCATTCGTTCGCAAGCAGTTGCAGGCGATTGAATCACTTCCCAACGGCTGGGATTCGTATGGCGCGCCGAGCCCCGACGCGATTCTTGTGTCGTCGGCGCGGGGCCTCATCGAGTGCCTGGCGCCAGTTGCCGATTTGCCCCAGCCTCACGTCAATCCAACGCGCAACGGGGGCGTGCAGTTCGAGTGGGAGTCGGGCGAACGCTATTTCGAGCTTGAGGTCACGGCAGAACGCGCCGCGGAATATCTCTACTGCGACGACGCTGCTCACGTCGAAGAGGCCGGCAATCTTTTCGAGGGAGAATCGTTGCAGGATGTACTGGCTTTCATCCGCCGTGTTGGAACCACCCAGTGACCAACCGGTGATGAGGATGAACCGTGCCGAACGATCGGATTGCTGATTACGAAATTCTCTATCGACGTATCCGCCCCGGCAAAGACTGGTTTGAGCCGCCGGACCGGCCGACAAGCGCAAATTTCAAGCTGAAGCGGCTTGAAGATAACCAGTACGAGGAAGGGCTTTCTGTATACCGTGGCTTAATCGTCAGTGCCGCCGAGGTGCTGGCGAAGCCCGAAGCAGAACCTGAAAGCAGGGCGGCACAGGCTTTCGCTGGGGAAATTCGGGCCTTGAAGAACGGCGAAGAGAAGTCTCTCCAACTTGATGTCGTGGCAGTTGCCGATCAAAGCGACCCCGGACACGCTGAGATTCGTGGACCTGAGCCGCGGAAACTCCCGCCGAGCGCCCCCAGGAGGTTAGCAAAGCTGTTCCGCGTTGTCGAAACGTAATGCGCGCTGTGCCGTTAAGCATAAGGTCGCCATGAAACCCGAATTCGTCGATAATCGTAACGGCAACACCCTGATGGCGGCGCTACGCGGCCATTTGGATTGGCTGGCCGTCACCTACGCGCGGCCCATCGAACTCGCAATCGCCAGCGGCTATTTCAACCCGGAAGGGTTCGGGCTGGTAGCCGACCGCCTCGAACGGCTACCCAAGGTGCGTCTGCTCTTGGGTGCTGAGCCGACCCCTCCGCCTGCCCGACCGGCCCGCAAGATCGGCGAGTCACTGGCCCGGTTCGACGCCCGCGTGGTCCACGAAGCGATACGCGCCAACGATGCTGGCCTATTGCGGGACCGGAACCTCTTGGAGTTCGCCCCGGCCACCGAGACTGCCATCCGCCGGCTGCTGGCGCTCTTAGAGTCGGGCACGGTCGAGGTCCGCCGCTACGAGAAGGGGTTTCTGCACGGCAAGGCGTACATCTTCGCCGACGACGAGGGGGTTGTCGCCGGATCAAGCAACTTCACGGCCGCCGGCCTGACGAGCAACCTCGAATTAAACCTCGGCCGCTACGACCCCACGCCCGTGCGGCAGGTGAAACGGTGGTTTGATGACCTGTGGGAAGATGCCCAACCGTTCGACCTGGCCGCGATCTACGAGCAGCGATACGAAGAATATCCGCCGTACCTGGTCTACCTGCGTGTCCTTTGGGAGTTGTATGGGCGGGAACTGGAGGAGGAGCAGTCCACCGACCCCATCATCCGCCTGACTTCGTTTCAGAGCGACGGCCTATGGCGGGCCCGGCGAATCCTGAGAGACTTCAACGGCGTGCTGTTCGCCGATGGTGTCGGCCTGGGCAAGACCTTCGTTGCCGGCGAGTTGATCCGCGAAGCCGTGCAGGACCGCCGGCAACGGGTACTCTTGATCTCGCCCGCCGCATTGCGCGACGGGATGTGGAAACGGTTTTCCGACGAGCACCAGCTTTACCTGGAGAATGTCTCCTTCGAAGAGCTACTTAACGATCGGCAACTTGGAGGCACTGGCAGACATCTCGCTTATCGTCCCAACGACTACGCGATGGTGGTGGTGGACGAAGCCCACATCTTCCGCAATCCAGATACACGGCGTAGCCAGGCGCTGCGCCGGCTGCTCTTGGGAAAGCCGCCCAAACAGTTGGTGCTGCTGACCGCCACGCCCGTCAATAACTCGTTGTGGGACTTATACTACCTGCTGACCCTCTTTGTCGGGCATGATGCCGTTTTCGCCGAGCGTGGCATCCGCTCGCTCAAGGAGCGGTTCGGCGAGGCCGCAAAGGAGAATCCCGACGACCTGCGGCCCGACGTGCTGTTCGACGTGCTCAACGTCGTGACCGTGCGGCGGACCAGGCATTTCGTGCGGCGGTTCTATCCGAATGACCGGATTCGCGGCCCCGGCGGCGTGGAAATGGCGGTGCAGTTCCCCGAGCCGCACGTCGAGGCCCTGAACTACGACCTGGAAGACGTGCTGCCTGGATTCTTCGAGAAATTGAAGGAAGCCCTGGCCCCCGAAGACGAGGACCAAGAGCCGCTTCTGACGATGGCGCGCTACTGCCCATCGATCCACCGCTTGGACGACGAGGTGGAGGGGGCCCAGTTGACGTTGGTGGGACTGATTCGTTCAGGGCTGCTGAAGCGGTTCGAGTCGTCGGCCTACGCCTTCGGCCTGACGGCGGGACGCATGGCCGACAGCCACGATGCCTTCCTGAAGGCCCTCGACGCCGGCTACATCCTCTCGCCCAGGGCGTTGGAAGAGTGGGCGACCATCGATAGCGACGAGGAGTGGGAACGGCTGCTCGAAGAATCCGGCGCGGAGCCGACCGACAAGTACGATGTCAGGGCTTTGAGGGCGGCGGTGGAGGCCGACCGCGACATCCTGCGGCAGTTTGCCGACGCGGCAGCGACAGTCAAGGCCGATGACGACCCCAAGCTGGCGGAACTCACGGCAGCGCTGACTGAGATCCTCCACGCCGCCGACAAGGACGGCATCGGGGAGGAAGACTCGCGGGACAAGCGGAAGATCATCATCTTCTCGTATTTTGCCGATACCGCCGACTGGGTTGAAAGGCATGTCCGCAAGCTGGTGGACGGCCAAAAGAAGTTCGCAGCCTACCGGGGGCGCATCGTCTCAGTGGCGGGGCAGGAAAGCCGGGGCGGAGTCTCTCGTGAGGATGCCGTCTTCGGGTTTGTGCCGGTCTCCAGCGACGCCCCGCCGGCCCGCAACGATGACCGATTCGACATCCTGATTAGCACCGACGTGCTGGCCGAGGGCGTGAACCTCCAGCAGTGCCGCAACATCATCAATTACGATCTGCCGTGGAACCCCATGCGGCTGGTCCAGCGTCACGGGCGAATCGACCGCATCGGCAGCCGGCACGCCGATGTCTACATGTGGTGCTTCTTCCCCGATAGGCAACTGGACGAGTTGCTGAAGCTGGAACATCGCATCCGCCGCAAACTGGCCCAGGCGGCGGCGTCGATTGGCGTGGAAAGTGAAGTCATTCCCGGCGGCGCGGTCAGCGAGGTCGTGTTCAGCGAGACTCGGACAGAGATCGAATCGCTGCGCCGCGAAGAGAATGACCTGCTGGTCAATGCCGGGGAGGACCCCTTGGCCCACACGGGCGAGGAGTATCGGCAGGAGTTGCGGAGGGGTTTGCAATTGCATGGCGAGGCGGTGAGGGCCCTCGCGTGGGGCGCGGGTTCCGGGCTGGCCGGCGGTCCGGCCAAGGGGCATTTTTTCTGCGCCGCGTCGATGATCGCGTGTTTCTCCGCTTCGTGCCGCTGGAGAGCGACCAACTGGTCCGCAACACGCTGGCCTGCCTGCGGATGATTACCTGCGCCGAGGACACCCGACGCCATTTGCCCGACGACCTGGCCGCCACGAGCTATGACGCCTGGGCCAAGGCCCGGCAGGACATCTTCAGCGAATGGACGTTCGCCACCGACCCACTCAACTTGCAGCCGCGGATTCGGCCGTTTTTCCGCAATGCCGCCGAACACCTGCGGAAGTACCCGCCGGCCGAAATACGGCAAAACGAGCTAGACCTGCTGGTCGAGTCCATCGAGGCCCCCTGGGGCATCCGCTACGAGCGGGCCATTAAGGACGTGTTCAACCCGGAGGCCGACGACCCGTATGTGGCTTCGGCCGTTCTGGTCGAGAAGGTGCGGGAGTTGGGCTTGCAGCCCTTCGTCCAGCCGGAGCCGCTGCCGCCGATTCAGCCGGATGACGTGGTTCTGATTTGCTGGATGGGAGTGGATACTGTGGATACTGGCGGCTGACATCGTGCTCCGCCAAAAGCTCGGACTTACTGACATCGTGTCAGCGAAGGGGCGATGCTCGGCACGGCCGCCCGCATGGAGACGGTCGTTGCATCCTCCGCAAGCACTATCCGCCCGACTTGCAGGAGGAGGCGACCAAGACGGTGCTGGAGCAGGCGGAATTGATGTGTGCGGACTGGGTGGGGTAGGCACGCCGTGCTAGGCGAAAGGAATGAGTCTATGGTGAAGCAGTGGTTTCGCAAGCAATTGGCTAGAGTCAAAGCAGCGTTCGATTGGTATGTGAGGCAGGATGACAAGGCCGCTGATCGCATTCGGGGGTTGATTCCGATTGGTGCGGCAATCATTGGATCAGTCATCACGTGCGCCGTATTTTTTTGCCGTGATTGGTTCGTAGAAGCGCCAAGCTAAGGGTACAGGTAGAGGCATTTACCACCCAAACTGCCGAGAAGGATAAACGAATCGCAACGCTTGAAAGGGAAGAAATCGAGAAGCTGGCCGAAAAGGACGCTCGAATTGGCAGCGTCGAAAGGGAGGAAATCGAAAAGCTAGCCGAGAAGAACAAGGAGATTGCTAAGCTTGAAAAAGATCTGCTTCCGTTCAAGGTCTTTGCGCTTCAGAAGTACACTGGGGATGAGAGTGAGCGACTACACAAGCTGGCGTCCGACATTCGCAAAATGCAAGGTGATATTGATGCCGTCAAGCAATACTCTGACGTAGCGACGATGGACATGATAGGAAAGAACTTCATTGGCCACGGGGTAATTGTGTCTCCTACCGAAATTACTGGAATAATGGCAGGAGCCTTAGAAGGGAATCAATTTGCAACGACTACTGGCGCTGAAAAGAAATATCGTGAAGTGGCAGAGAAGTTTCCGACGTTCCCATTTTCCTATTTCCTTATTTCCCGCTGCCTTCGAGCCCGAGACGATCCTTCTTGGAAAGACTATGCGCATGTCGCACTTGATATTCTTGAGAAGACAACCACCATTGCCGGTCATCATCAGGATCATGACAAAGTGTTGCGGATTCTGCAACTTGAGCTGCTGACCCCGGATTCCGCGCCCAACCCCTGACAAGACGGGTGAGGCGGGTAAGGCGACCACGGCCACCCGGTACCCGAGATCGTTCCATAACCGGCGCAATCGTCAGTTGTGCTGGAATTGCGGTTTGTGGGAAGGGCCAATCCGCACGCTGGCCGGTGCCCGTGCCCCGCCGCATGGATTGCGACCATCGTGGGACGAGCCGGAGTTGGTCATGGATCCCGAGTTTGTTGAGTCCGAACGCCTTGAGCGTCAGGCAGACGCCGGGTGCGAACTGCAGTTGATCCTCGACCCGGACTTCCTGTAGCCCGCGTTCCAGGCTGCTTTCTCACCGTCTACCGTGCCGGTGCGCTGTTAGGTGCCGGAAACGCACTTCGCCTTGCCGGCTCTTTCAATCGTGCAACAAAGCGGTATACTGTCAGGCAACATGTGCATCTCGTTAAACCGATCGCCACACCGTTCCTGAAAGGGAGTTTATGAACCGCCGCGTGGCATTATCGCCCGTCATGGGCTTGTTGCTTACCGTGGGTGCCTTGGGTTGGTCAGCAGAATGGAGTCCTGAGCAGCTTCCGGCGTATGTCTCTCCGCAGGTCCGCCTTGGCAGATGGGTCGCCGAGTTGGATCCCGAGCAAGCGAAGGCGGTTATTGAGATCGATAAGCTCGGTGGCCAAGTCGACGTTGATGAAACAGGTCGCAACAGGATCGTGACTGACGTGACCATGTGGAATACCAAGGTGACCGATGCGGACTTGGAGAACCTCACGCGGTTGACCGGCCTCCAATCGCTGAATCTCGGATGCACCGCGGTGTCCGATGCCGGGTTGAAGCACCTCAGAGGATTGACAAAGCTACAGTCGCTCGACCTAACGGGCACCAAGGTGACCGATGCCGGATTGGAGCAACTCAGAGGGTTGACCAATCTCCAATGCCTAACCCTGGCGTTCACCGACCTGACCGATGGGGCTTTGGAGCATCTCACGGGGTTCACCAAACTTCAGTCGCTGGACTTGACGGGCACCAAGGTGACCGATGCCGGCGTGAGGCGAATCAAAGGGCTGGCAAATCTCCAGACATTGTCGCTGTGCAACACGGCGATTACTGATACCGGTCTGAAAACTCTCAAGGGGATGGCCAATCTCAAGTCACTGGACTTGTCGGGCACGAAGGTAACCAACGCCGGGATGGAGCATATCGAAGGACTGCCAAACCTCCAGGCATTGACGCTGTGCAACACGAGGATAACCGACGCCGGGCTGCAAAACCTCAAGAGTTCACCTCAACTCGAATCGCTGAACCTACAGTTAACCGAGGTGACGGATTCAGGGATCCAGTGCCTCACGGGATTCACGCGGCTCCATACGCTGAGTCTTGCACTTACCAAGGTGACCGATACCGGCTTGAAGAGCCTCAAAGGGCTTGCCGACCTGCAATCACTGGACCTGTGGGGCACCGAGGTAACTGACGCTGGGCTGGAACACGTAAGAGGACTGTCAAAGCTCCAAAGGCTGAACCTGGCAAATATCACGATGACCGATGCCGGGCTGGAGCACTTCCGGGGGTTATTGCACCTCCAATCACTGAACATCTCGTCCACGAAGGTGACTGCCAAAGGCGTGGAAAGCCTCCAACGAGCATTGCCGCATTGCACAATCATGCAGTGAATCGCTCGCTCCCGTCGTCGACTCCCTGCTCATTCAGTTGACGGCCAAGCGGCGAAGAAAATGAAAGTTAATAATCAAAGTCTGACCCTTACCTGCCCGCTTACCTGCCCCGAAAATGAAAGTTAATAATCACAGTCTGACCCTTACCTGCCCGGGTTCTTGACGGCGATCAGCGTCCACGGTAGGATCGGGGACGTTTCGCGGGATCAAAATTCCTATCAGTAGAAGCCACATGATAAGAACAATAAGTATTGCCATGTGCTTTGCTGCCGCGTGCGCGGCAGCGAGTTTCCCGATGATCGAATATGTCGGCGGACGAACTGGATTTCCCTTGTGCGTGGATATATTTCCTGCTCAAATTGTTCCGTTCCTGATCCAATTAATCGCCTTGGTTGGTCTGATTACTTGTCTTATCAGCGCCATGCGGCGCACAAGTTTGCCTGACCGGAATAACCGGCTGAAGTCTCGAGTTATTCGTCCGGATTGAACCCCGCCCTTATCCCGCCCCGGACCCCGCCCGGTTAAATTCATCTAGAACCCCGCCCCTGTTTTCTACGTTTCGGTGGTCGGTGGGCGCATGAAAATGGAGGAGTGAGGCCCGTTTACGACAACCCTCACTCCTCCTGTTGAGAAAGATCTCGCCATCAGTATCGAACTGCCCCGCCCGACAACTGTAATTGAAGTCGAAGAGCACAACCAAGCCGTGCGCCGGCAGAGTGCCGATCGTGTCTGTTTCCGACAGTTGTGCAGCCGTTGCGGAGAGCGCGGCCGTTTCGCGCCCACGAGCTGCGCCGCCGTGGTCTGCGGCTGCTTGTGGAACACACGGTCCTGTGCGTGACCATCTGGCTGGCCCGCTGGCAATGCCGGAAGTGCCAGTACATCTTTACCGATTACCCCAGCTTTCGTACTCCCCTATAAGCGCTATGCGGGCCCGACCCTCCTGCACCTTGCCGGCAGCTATCTGGAGAACGACGGGCAATCCTACCGTGAGACGGCCAGCCCGGGAAAGCGAGCGACCGGCTATCAGCCGCCGCCGGGGTCGTCCGCCATGGAAGAGCGGGCCCTGCATCACAGCACGATCTGGTGCGTGCTGACTTGGTTGGGGGTGCAATCCGCCGCGTTGGCTGCGGGTCGGCAATTGATCCAGGAGCGTTGCCCCGCCTCCACCTGTCATCGCTTTGCCGGGGCCGTGGCGCCGCAAAAGTTCCGCAGTCCGCAGCGTGAGCAATTGCTGCGTTGCGCGCGGCAAGTGCTCCATCTGATCGCCGAGTGGGAAGAGGTATTTTCCGAGAAGTTCTTCCCCCGTTTCGCGACAAGATCCGGGTTCACGTGAGGTAGCATGGACTCCGACAGTGGTTTTTCATCCATCCCCACCTTGTTTGGAGTCAAACTTTATGCCTTGTAACAATGAAGACTGGGCTGTCTTCTGGTGCTCGCTGCTGAGCCCCGTGCTGCTGGGAGAAATTCCCCAGCGGCGGCGCGAGCGGTATTTCCAGCAACTGAGCCAAGAGGAACGCCTGCTGCCCAACGGACGGCGGAAACGCCTTTCGGCACGCACCCTGCGTCGCCAGTGGCGGCGGCTGAAAGACGAAGGCGTGCCGGGCCTGTATCGCCGCCGCCGCTCCGATCGGGGCCAGCCGCGAAAGAAGCACAGCGACTTGCTGGACCGCGCCGTGGCCCTGAAAAAGGAGCAGCCCTTCCGCTCCCACAAAGCGATCAATCGCATCTTGAAGCGGGAGTTCGGAACGTCAGCTTCCGCGTTCCACCCTGTACCGGCACTTGCGGCAGCAAGGGGCCACGCGGCGGAAGCTGGGCGTGGCGAAGGAAATCGTGCGTTGCCGCTGGACCCGGGACCAGCCCGGTGCCCTGTGGGTCGGCGACTTCGAGCACGGCCCGCCGGTGATGCACCAGGGCCGCTCCGTGAAGACCCATCTTTCCGCCTGGATCGACTGCCACAGCCGTTACATCGTCGAGGCCCGCTACTACGTCCGCGAGAACCTGGACATCCTCCTGGATTCGCTGCTGCGGGCCTGGGGAAATCACGGCGCCAGCCGCGAACTGTACGTGGACAACGCCAAAATCTACCATGCCAAGGCCCTGCAACTGGCCTGCACCCAGCTCAACATCCAGCTCTTGCACCGGCCGCCGCGCAATCCTCCGGCCGGCGGCCTGATCGAACGTTTCTTCCAGACCTGCCAGATGCAATTGGAAGCGGAAGTCCGCGCCGGACAGATCCTTACGCTCGACGACTTGAACCGCGTCTTGGCGGCCTGGCTCGCGGTGGCCTATCACCAAGATGCGAACAGCGAGACCGGGGAAACTCCTCACGCGCGCTATCAGCAGGAGCCCCGGCTGCTGCGGCAGGTCGATCTGGGGGCGGTACTGGGCTTCTTCCATCAGCGGGTGCCGCGCCTCGTCGACAAGGACTTCTCGGACGTGCGTGTGGAGAGCCTGTTCTTCGCTGTCGATCCGGCGCTGCGGGGCGATAGGCTGGTCGTCCAGTACGATCCTTTCTCCCCGCTTGCCGAAGTCCAGCTTTACACTCCCGCGGGCGCGTACGTGGGTCGCGGTCGGCGTTATCAACGCGAAAAGGGCAGCCATCCGCAACCGTCGCCTTCGCCACCTGCCGCACCCATCGTGCCCCACTATCTCGATGCCCTGCGTGCCGAACACGCCGCCATGCAGGAGCAGCAACGCGACCTGGGCATCGACTACCACTCGGCACGGCAGAAAAACGTATGGTCCTTGTCGAGTTTCGCCCGCGTCTTCGCCCGCTTATTGGCTCGTCAGGGCGGCGTATCCGGGTTGACCGTCCAGGAAATGGATCTCCTGGCCGCCTTCCACTCCCGCCACGATCGCGTCACCGAGAGCCTGCTTCGGCAGGCCTTCGAGCAGGCCCCGGCGGCGACCCTTCCCGAAGTCTTGTTTCAACTCCAATCCCTGTTTCCCGAAAGGAACGACTGATGTATCTCGAACACTTGCAACTGAAAAGCCAACCCTTCGCAGAACACGCTACGGTCTCTGCCCTGTGGCAGGACCAACGCATGGACGAAGGTCTGGCGCGGCTAGAATACCTGGTCCAGTCCGGCCAGTTGGGGCTAATCACCGGTCCCAGCGGAGTCGGTAAATCCGCGCTCTTGAAACGCTTCCTGCACGGCCTGCTGCCGCAACACTGCCAGGCCCTCTACTGCCACCTCTCCCACCTCTCCGCGACGGGCCTGCTGAAGCTTGTCGTCACGCAACTAGGGGAGACGCCGCGCCGCGGCAAAGAACGCATTTACGAGCAGATCCTGGAACGGGCCTCGCGGGCCGAGGGCGCCTTGTTGTTGGTCTTCGACGAGGCCCACCTGCTGGACGGCGATGCCCTCACCGACCTGCGGCTGCTGATCAGTTCCGCGCTGGACGTGCGGCCGCCACTGAAGCTTCTGCTCGTCGGTCAGGAACCGCTCCGCGCCGTCCTGCGGCGGGCGCAGCATGCCGACCTGCTCAATCGGATCTCGGTTCGCTACCAGTTGCGACCACTGACCCGCGAGCAGACTTGCCGTTACATCGACTTCCAGATCGCCCAGGCCGGCGGCGACCAGAAACTCTTCGACGACTCGGTAAAGGCGGCCATCCACGACTTCGCCAACGGTGTGCCCCGCCACATCAACAACCTGGCCACGGCGTGCCTGCTGCAGGCCGCCGCCCGCAAGGTCCGGCGGATTGACGACGAGTTGTTTCAGCAAGTAGTCGGCGAATTTCAGTTGCCCTAAAACCAGGAGGACAGCATGCCACGTTACTTCCCCGACGAACTCTTGCGTCGCTTACGCAATGACATTGCCTGGGCCTCTCTCCTGAAGCGACTGGAGTGGCCGCACAAACTCCGCGACGGACAACTGGTATTCTTGTGTCCTCGTTGCAACGAGTGCAACTCGGCGGTCAACCCGCCTACGAATCTCGGCCGCTGCTTCCGTTGCGAAGTCAACTTCAACCCCATCGACTTCACGATGGCCGTGCAGCAATGCGACTTCGTAACCGCGGTCCACTATCTGGAACCGCTCTTGCCACCCGGCCCCCGATGCCCTGCTTCGCACTGAACCACGGCTCATCACCTTGACCCTGCGGACGGCACTCTGCCGCCCGCAGGCTCTTTCTCTTCCCTTCCCCTCTTCCGCCTCACCCATCCACCTTGCCGCTCTTCTATTCTTTACCTCAACTTCCGGTCAATCATTCTGGGACAATTTCGGTCAAATAATTTGGGAGGCAGCACGCCATGCTCGGCAAGTCTGCGAAACGTGTTCCCGCGATTTGCTTGGTCATCGCGATTGCCTGCTTTGCTTGTGATTGGCTAAGTTCTCCCACCCGGTTCTTTAAAGCCGGATTTAGAGTTCGCATTCGCCGAACGATTTCTGCCGATGAGCTGAGGACTATCGCGCGTGTTGCGCGTACGGAGATTCCTATGGGCAATGTATCCTTCCGGCCGGGCGAGGGGATTCTTCCAAGCCCGGGAAAAGGATCCTTATGGAACGAAGCAGAACATCGTAAGATTTGGGATGCCATTGTGAACCAGACTGCCATCGGCAAGCTCGATCCCGGTTTGGTTGTCCTCGTGTCCAGCAACGATGTCGTGTTGTCGTGGGGGGAGCCTTGGTCGGACATTGGGGACTGCAGATTCGAGATAAGGAGCCGCCTGGGGACGTTCATCTTAATCCTGCCGACGACATTGCGCCCGATATCAGTACAGTCGTGTCTGAATGAGGCATGAAAAAGACGGGACATCACTGATATTGGCGCGGTAGGCAGTTTGTGGTAATCTCGAACCATGCCACGTACAGCGCGAGCGATCGAAGGAGGAATGACGTACCATGTGCTGAACCGTGGCAACGGGCGAATGCGCATCTTCCACAGCGCCGATCCCGGACCGGGCCTCCTTTGAATTATCAGGAAAGAATGCCGAAGGGAGTCCGTTCTTCGCCAAGTCGGTCACGGTATTCGGCAAGAACACCTGCCTGTTTCAGGCTTTCGCGGACTCGAAGGAGGAGGCCGACCGGCTGGCCAATGTGGCCGAAAGCTTCAAGGAGATTGAGCCGGGGAGTCGGGGCAAGCAAGAAACGAAGTGACGCTGGGGCTCAGTGGCTGGCGGCTTGACCCCGCGTCCTGCCCCCAGCGTCTGTGGGCGACAGTCGGCTGGGCAAAACGAGCGCCGCCGGCCCGCACGACTCAGCGTGCGATTGCCCAGACGCGCCTTACGGTTATCGTGCGATCCGACTCTTCTACGGAAAAGATCACTGCGAGCGGCAAGGCGAAAAGAATGCGGAGATCTTGGTCTCGCGACTCACCGGCCGCCGGACCTTCGCTTGCCAGGATTCTGCCAATACGGTCGAGGGCACTCACAACCGCCCCGCGGTCGGGCCGACTGATGACGATTCGCAGCAGCGCGTCTTGCGCCGAAGGCAGCCACGTCACCGTATAATTCATAATAATTCTTTCGCCTTCCGCACAACTTCGTCGTGCGGTATGCGTCCCTCCTCGCGAAGCACTGTTTGCAGTTCTTCCGCGGAGATTTCCGGGTAGAGGAGGTCGTGGGGCAGCGTCATCGCAATACGCTGGTGCTCGGTAAGGGCGGTCGCCGGCGTGAAGGTACCGAGCAGATTGCCCTCTTCGTCGCACAAGGCCAGCGGCTCGCGCAAGCTGCCGAGTTGCGTTCTTACGCTGTCGGAGACGGTGACGTGTGTCATAGAGTATGCGCTCCAATCAAGATTCCCACTTTCCTTTGATTATTCTCACCGCAACGGCCGAGTTTGTCAACGCCCGCGCCTTGGCGATCTGATTTGGTACCAACCCGCAGTTCCCATTCGGCCAGTTGATTCGGCGCAGCCGCTTTCGATTTCGGGTCTCATCGGTTCCCTAGGGCGAGACTGAGTGGGTGGATCGTCTATGCCGGGAATTGAAGCCTGACTTGACCATCCGTCCGCGAGGCCGACCACGAAAAGACGCCGACGCGAGTGCCGCAATAAGGTCGCGATAGGACCATCGTAGCAGATCACGCGGACCACGGCTGGCCATTTACGCCGGGCACTTTGTCAAATGCCATCCCGGGATCAATTTTGACCAAAAATCCTGACAATATTTCCAATGGTGGGGTAGCTAAGACGCTTGCGGTTATGCATTATTATAGAAATACCAATTTTCCGCCCCGCAGCCGCCAGCGCGGCGGCTTATCGGAGGTTCTGCGGCAACCCAGTGCTCGGCCGACTTACTGATGATTATGAATCGCTCGCTGCAATTTGCTACCCGTCCGGTCCTTACGGTCTTGTTGCTGCTGCTGGTCCTGGCAGCGACGTTTTGCCTGCCGGGTCGGTCCCAGGCGCAGACGCTGTACACGGATAGCGGAACGTTTACCTGGGGAACCAATAACGTCTGGTCGACTTCTTCGAGCGGACCTTTCACGTCCGCATGGTCGGCCTACGACTTCGCCGATTTCAAGGGACCGGCCGGCACGGTAGCGGTCTCGGGCGTACAACAGCTTAACGGCGTGCAGTTTGAAGTCACGGGCTATGTTATCAATGGCGGAACACTTCAGATCGGCAGCCCGGCCAGCCCTCAGGCGTACATCAACGCAGTGAGCGGCGGGACGGTCACCATCAACAGCGCTCTGGAAGGTTCCAACAACAACGCGGCGATGAATTTTGCGCGTCGAGTTCCTATGCCGGCACGGTGATTCTCACCGGCGCCGAAGTTGGGACGACCTTCGGGACGCGGACGATCAATGTTGAGAACGGCATCCTGAATCTCCAGAACACCGCACTGGGCACTTCGGCCGCGGCCCCAGTTGTCGTCGGCAGCGGCGCTTCACTGCAACTTCAAAGCGGATCGAGTCTCACCTTTTACAACAACCTTACGCTCAGCGGCAGCGGCGCGTCAGGGGCCAAAGGGGCGCTGGAGAACGTGAGCGGGACAAATACCGTTTCGGGTTCGGTCTCCTTACCGGCGGACAGCACCATCGGCGTCGATTCCGGCGGCCTGACCTTCAGCGGCGGTATTAGCAGCACCGGCAGCCTGACGACGCAAGGTTCCGGCACATTGACCTTGACGGGGCCAAACTCTATCGGCAACCTATTGACCGTGAGCGGGGGCACCGTCCAGCTTACTGCCGGCCAACTCGCCGTTAACGGGTATGAGTACATCGCCAACAGCAGCCCTGGTGGCTTCACGCAATCTGGCGGGACACACTCAGTTCCCAATGAGGAGTTGTTCGTCGGAGAGGCGAACAGCGGAACCTACAACCTCAGTGGCGGGAGTCTCTCCGCTTTGTTTGAAGGCATCGGCCGGGGCGGAAGCGGCAGCTTCACTCAGAGCGGCGGAACCAACTCCCCTTCGAATGGCCTTTATCTTGGAGATGGGAGCAACGCAACCTACACCCTCAGCGGCAGCGGCCAACTCGCCACGAACCAGGAATTTATCGGCAACGCATCACCGAGCACCTTCACGCAGTTGGGCGGGACCAACTCGGTTTCCAATCTGTATGTTGCCCCCGAGTCAGGGGGCACCGCGTCCTACAACCTAAGCGGCGGCAGTCTCTCCGCACAGACCGAAATTATCGGCTACGGAATGCCGGGCACCTTCACGCAGTCTGGCGGGACACACTCCGTTTCCACCAGCTTGGCCCTCGGGGCTCTTTACGGCGGAACCTACAACCTCAACGGCGGTTTGCTGAGTCTTTCCGGTTCCGGCTTGATTCAGAGTATCGGCGGTGCGGCATTCAATTTCAACGGCGGAACATTTCAGGCCGGATCGAGCTTCTCGACCAGCGTGCCTTTGGTTCTCGGCAGCAGCGGAAGCGGTCCCATCTTCGACACGCAAACCAACACACTGACCCTCGCCGGTGCGCTTTCCGGCAGCGGAGGCTTTCAAAAGACCGGCTCCGGCACGTTAATCCTCACCGCATCGAACAGCTACTCGGGCAACACCACGATCGGCTTCGGCAATGGGCAGTCCAACGTCGGCGGCATCGTGGCGATCAGCAACGGCTTTGCCCTGGGCACGGGCAGCGTGACGATCCTAGCCGGAAATCCGGCCGGTACCGATTTAGGAGCCCAATTGCAGTTGTCCGGGAACATTACCGTCTCGAACCCAAGCATCACCATCTCGGGCCTCGGCTATGGGTTCGATGGGGGCGTGATCCTGAACACTAACGGCAACAATACCATCAACAGTGCGATCAACCTCACCAACGGCGCCGGCGGCAGCAGTATCGGCTCGGCTGCCGGAACCTTGACTCTTGCCGGCAGCATTTCGACAATCCAGTCGGGAAGGACGCTGGAGTTCAACGGGGCGGGCAATATCGTCGCTTCCGGGGTCATTTCGGACGGAGTCACGAACAACCTTCCAATTACGATGAACGGCACCGGGAAACTTACGTTCGCCGCATCGAATAGTTACTCGGGGCTGACCTCGATCAACGGCGGCACGTTGAGCCTGGCCAATTCGGCTGCCTTGGCGGGCGGCGGCAACCTCACCTTCGGTGGAGGCGTGCTGCAATTTTCCGCCAGCAATACCCAGGATTGCTCCAGCCGAATCGTGAATAGTGTGGCGCCGATTGCGATCGATACGAACGGACAGAACGTGACGTTCGCAGGCAACCTGGCGAGTACCAACACGGGTGGATTGACGAAGCTAGGGGCCGGCAAATTGACGCTGACTGGCTCAAACGGATTTGGCGGCAACGTGAATGTCACCGCGGGCACGCTCCAGCTTGCCGCCGGCCAACTGCCCGCGGTCAATGAGCAAGTGGCGCCGTTTGGAAAGCGCAAGCCTCGCTCAGTCCGGCGGGGACAATCTCGCGGCCAATCTTTTCGTTGGGGGTCTCGGCAATGAAGTGATTGCCAATGGATCGTATAGTCTCAGCGGCGGCCAGCTCACCGTAACGGGGAATGAACAGATTGCCTTGGGGCTCAGCGCAACAGGCAGCTTTACGCAGACGGGCGGAACCCATACCGTTGCAAACCTGTCCATTGCGGCTATTGACGGCAATGGAAATGGCGGCATCGGATTCTATTCGTTGAGCAGCGGCCAACTCAATGTGACGATGACGGAGTCGATCGGCGTTGGCTACGACGGAATCGGCAGCTTCTCACAGACGGGCGGAAGCCATTCCGTCCCAAATCTTACCATCGGGGGCGACGTTTACTCCGACGGCGGCGCCGGATCGTATACGCTCGGCGGCGGCCAGCTCATCGTGACGGGAACCGAGTCGATCGGAGTAGGCAATTTTAACAGCGATAGCACCAATGGCTACGAAGGATACGGCACGTTCACGCAGACGGGCGGAACCCATTCCGTTGCATACCTTGCCATCGGGGCTCTCGACAACAGTTTGCAAGACGGCGGTGTCGGCTCGTATTCCCTCAGCGGCGGCCAGCTTACCGTGACAGGAACTGAGTCGATCGGCTTAGGCAACCCAAATAATGGCGGAAGTGGCAGCTTCACTCAGTCCGGCGGCACGCATTCCGTGGCCGACATCGGAATTGGCGGTGACCCGAACGAAGACGGCGGCAACGGATCGTATAAGTTGAGTGCCGGCCGGCTTAGCGTAACCGGGACTGAGATGATCGGCATAGGCTACGGCGGGATCGGCAGCTTCACGCAGTCGGGCGGAACGCATTCCGTGGCAAACCTCTTCATCGGGGCACTTGACGAATACGGTTATATTGGCAACGGGTCGTACGCGCTTACCGGCGGCCAGCTCACCGTGGCGGGAATGGAAGCTGTCAGCGGAGGCGAGAGTCAGTTCTCAAATGGAACCAGCAGCTTCACGCAGTCCGGCGGAACCCACTCCGTTGCATCTCTTGTGATCGGCGGCGACAATAATGGAGACGGCGGCGACGGGGTTTATGCCCTCAGCGCCGGCCGGCTTACCGTTACGGGAACCGAGTCGATCGGCATTGGGTTGAGCGGGAGTGGCAGCTTCACGCAGACGGGCGGAACGCATTCCGTTAATGACCTTGTGATTGGTGCTATCGACGCAAAAGGCGCTGGCGGCAACGGATCGTATTCATTAAGCGGCGGTTTGCTGACTTTATCGGGTTTGAGCACCACGGGCGGAAGTGGCGGCGCGTCGGCATTCGAATTCAGCAGCGGCACGTTCCAGGCCGGGGCGAGCTTTTCGACCAGCCTGCCGCTTGCTCTGGGCAGCAGCGGAAGCGGACCCGTCTTCGACACCCAAGCCAACACGCTGACCCTTGCCGGTGCGCTTTCCGGGAGCGGCGGTTTCCAGAAGATCGGCTCCGGCACGTTGGTCGTTTCCGCTTCGAACAGCTACACAGGCAGCACGACGATCTCGGCGGGCACGCTCCAAATCGGCAACGGCGGAACGTCCGGCAACATCCCGGGCGCCATTATCAATAATGCCACCCTGGCCTTGGATCGATCGGACGTTTATTACACCTTAGGCAGCAATATCTCCGGTTCTGGCAGCTTGGCCATGGAAGGCACCGGCACGCTCGCGTTGTCGGGCACGATCCCCTCTGCAAACGTGACGGTGAATCAGGGACAGATTGAAACCACGCCGGGCAGCCAATTGACTTGCAATCTCACGACCGCCGTCGCCGGACGTTTCACGAACAATGGCGGCAACGTCTACCTCGCCAATCTGACCAACGCCGGCACTTTCATCGGCGGCGGGCAGGTCGGCGGCACTTTCGTCAATCAATCGACTGGCGACGTGCGGATCGCCGGCGGGCAGGATCTCTACCTTTCCGGCGGCGGCTCGCAGAGCAACCAAGGCTTGATCCAGGTGCTTGGAACGCAGGCCGCGCAGGCCCAATTCGAGTCCGCCGGCCCGCTGACCAATAGTGCCGGCGGGACGAGCCTGGTTGCCGCGCAAAACGCCACGTTGTACTTTGACGCCGGCTTGACGAATTCAGGTGCGATGTCGTTCAGCTACGGATTGAATAGCGTCTTCGGCAACGCCACGAACTCCGCGGGCGGCTCGATCACCATTACCGGCGGCGCGGGCGCGACCTTCTATGGCAACGTGGTTCAGAACGGCACGCTCAACGTCGCGGCGGTGGGGAACATTCAGAGCAGCGCGGTCTTCCTGGGCGCCTATAGCGGCAGCGGCAGCGTGACCGGCAGCGGCGACGTGTTTTTCCAGGGCGATTTGCGCCCGGGCGATGCCCCGGCCGCAATCAATTTCGGCGGCAACGTCTACCTGGCCCCCACCACCAACACGGTAATTGATATTACGGGCACGACTGCGGGCCTCGATTACGATCAGGTGAACGTGGCGGGAACCTTGGGGCTCGCGGGCAGCCTCACCGTCACTTTGAGCAATTCGGCCTACCGGCCGGGCCAGGGGACACAGTTCGAGATCCTCTCTTTCGGCACAGTCACCGGATCGTTTGCCGCGATGGACGGTTTGAACCTGGGCAATCGCCTGAATCTGGTGCCGACGTTCACGAGCAACGGCCTGATTCTGACTGCGGTCCAGGGCGGTTCCGGCAGTTGGAATCTCGATGGCAACGGGGCAATCTCCGTGGCGGCCAACTGGGCTGGCGGCGTGCCCAGCGAGGCGGGCGACGCGGCAACCTTCGGTCCCGTGATTTCCGCGCCGCGGACGGTCACGGTCGATGTGCCCACGACGTTCGGCTCGATGATTTTCCAGAGCAGCCAGGGTTACACGATTGCCGGGTCGAACTCCATTACGCTGGACATGCCGGGCGGCAGCCCTCAGATCACTGTCTTGGCCGGCAGCCAGACGATCGCCGCGCCGCTGGTCTTGGAGGGCAACCTGTCGATCGGCACGTCGGCGGGGGATTCGCTGGACCTATCGGGCGGAATCAGCGGCGGCACGGCCTCTTTGACGCTCAGCGGCGGCGGGGAGTTGATCTTGAGCGGCAGCGCCAGCTATAGCGGCGGCACGCTGGTCGAGGCCGGCACGCTGGTCGTCACGGCGGCCGATGCCCTGCCATCGGGATCGAGCTTGACCGTCGGCGCGGCGCCGCGCTGCTTTTCGCTTCCACGGCAGCCGGCTCTCCGGCGAGCGACCTGGCAATCGCAGCGGGGCCTGCATCGGCCGTGCCGGAACCTGGAACGCTGGCACTGTTGGTCACTGGAGCGGCACTTTTGGCGATGGATCGCACGCGGCGGTGGCGTTGGAATCGTGACCGGCCGTGAAGCTGATGCCAACCTCGGCGAAGTAGCGCGACTCAGGAGCGAGGGGCCGCGCGACAGGAGTTCCCGCCCGCGCGACTCAGCGTGCGATTGCCCAGACGCGCCTTACGGTTATCGTGCGGTCCGACTCTTCTACGGAAAAGATCACTGCGAGCGGCAAGGCGAAAAGAATGCGGAGATCTTGGTCTCGCGACTCACCGGCCGCCGGACCTTCGCTTGCCAGGATTCTGCCAATACGGTCGAGGGCACTCACAACCGCCCCGCGGTCGGGCCGACTGATGACGATTCGCAGCAGCGCGTCTTGCGCCGAAGGCAGCCACGTCACCGTATAATTCATAATAATCCCTTCGCCTTCCGCACAACTTCGTCGTGCGGTATGCGTCCCTCCTCGCGAAGCACTGTTTGCAGTTCTTCCGCGGAGATTTCCGGGTAGAGGAGGTCGTGGGGCAGCGTCATCGCAATACGCTGGTGCTCGGTAAGGGCGGTCGCTGGCGTGAAGGTACCGAGCAGATTGCCCGCTTCGTCGCACAAGGCCAGCGGCTCGCGCAAGCTGCCGAGTTGCGTTCTTACGCTGTCGGAGACGGTGACGTGTGTCATAGAGTATGCGCTCCAATCAAGATTTCCACTTTCCTTTGATTATTCTCACCGCAACGGCCGAGTTTGTCAACGCCCGCGCCTTGGCGATCTGATTAGTAGCCGAAGAAAAAAGGATCAGGTCGCCGCTACGCGAGTTCCGCTCGACCGATCGCGACCGATCGGGGTCTGGATCGATCAGAGTCAGACTTGGAATATGCACTTTTGCACATGTTTCCAAAGATGGGCTGGCTGCGCTTCGCCGCGATCGGCTCTTGCCTTTGCAACCGTACAGATGTACCATGGCGAAATGGCTCGACCTCCCCGAATTGACTTCGCTGATGCGGTTTACCATGTTACCAGCCGCGGCAACGGCCGCGACGTGATTTTTTGGAGCGACGCGGACCGAGAGCGGTTTGTCGGGCAGTTGGCCGACAACCTTCGCACTTCGGCGGTGGTGCTGTACGCTTACGTACTTATGGACAATCCACCTACTTTGCCGTACTCCCCGAGGGAATTTATCGCGTTTCATGCAACGGCTGCTGGCCGCTGAGAATCAATTCGCCTGTCGGCATCAACACCTCGCTGCTCGTCGAGGGCGTATCGAGGTCATAATCCATGACCGCGCCCAACTCCAGGTTCAAGCTACCGCTGACGTTCATGGCGCCCAGGGGGTTGCCCGGGGCGAGCTGCCCGCTGGGGGTGACCGTCACGCTGCTGAGGCTGCCCGTGCCGCTGAGGATGCCGCCGCTCTGGACCGTCACAGGGGTTACGGCGATCGGCGGAAGGCCAACTGAAGAGGGGAGACGACTGGACGGAGATCAAGCCAGTCTTTTCCATCTGTCTGGTGGACGGGATTCTCTGGCAGAATGCCGGCCAGGTGCATCACGCCTTTCGTCTGACCGACCAGAAATCAGGACGGGTTTTGGACGGGACGGTGGAGATTCACACGGTGGAGCTTGGGAGGTATAATTTAGGGAAGGAGGACTTGAAGACAGCCAGCCTGCTGGAGTGCTGGTTGTACTGGTTCTTGCACGCCCACGAGTACGAAACCGAGGAACTGCTGAGACTACTTCCGCAAGAGGCGATTCAGCAAGCAACGCAAACGATCGCGCGAATCGCGCAGATTACAGAGGACAAAGCCATGTATGACGCAAGGGAAAAAGCCATTCGAGACCGCCAGACGGCTTTGAACTCGGCCCGGCGGGAAGGCGAGATCAAAGGCGAGATCAAAATGATCCGAATGCTCCAAGGGCTGCTTTGCACACCTGTCAGCGAGGAGGAGAGCCTGCGTGTGATGAGCCTGGAGCAGCTCGAATCGCTCACCAGCAGTCTGCAAGAGCAATTACGCGGGCGATCCACCTCGTAACCCAACCCGCCACGCCCTGGAAGCAGCCGCCCAAAGTCTTACATTTCGGGTCGGGGGACTGTTGCTAGCTGTCGATCTGCACCCAGCGATAGCCGAAGTCCGGCAGGCGCTTTTCGGCGAACACCTTGACGATTTCATCGAGATCGGTTTGACTGAATTTGCTCCGGTAGGCCCACCAGGAACACCAGCCGGTGATCGAATCTTGACGGACGGGGTACGTCCAAGGCTCGAAATGCAACGTGCCCTTGGCCGGATCCCACTTCACGTCGGCCGGGGCATTGGGCGGCGGCGCGATCGCGGCCGAGCGAACCGCCGAGATGGGAGGAAAGTCAGGAATGCGGCAAGGAGAACACGGCTTGTGCTGGTTGGAGAGAGTCTTGTTTTCATGGCACCACCTGGTAGGAGGGGTTTTGGCGAACGAATTGGAATTGTCCTTATTGGCCCTTCACCGTGGTTTCACCGAGCGTCACATACTGCGGCGCGGCAGTAAGATCCAGCACCAAGCGGCCGGCATCGAGCGTCGGCACAAAGCTCGACCCGTCGACTTTGACGGCGCCAAGTTTGGCTGTCCCGGCCGCAGCGAGCTCGATGCTGACGGCGTGGGGCTCACCCAGGGTCCAGGCTGCCAGCTTTTGTGTCCCGGCGGGGCCCGTGCAAAGCAACACGTAATCGCTTTCGTTGGCCAGCTTGAGCTTGCGGGTCACGCGGCAACCGGCCAGTTCACGGGTGAGGGTTTGAATGGCGAAATACGACGGCTTGGGGGTGAGGTCGGGCAGCACGGTGCCGAAGTGGTGTTCTTTGTCGTTGGGATTCGTGCCGTCATCCTTCCAATCGTACCAAATCGAGAGCGGCACGTCGCTGAGGAGGTTGGCCAATTGCTGCCGGGCGGCGAAGGCCGCCTGCGTTTCGAGGGACACGCCTCCGCTGAAAGTGGCAAAGCCCCACTCGCCGCAGAGGATGGGGATCTTTTCCTTTTTTGCCGGGGGCGCGTAGCGGTCGATCAGTCGGCGCAACCGCCGATAGTCTGCGGCGGCCGTTTCGGCGCCTGCGCGGACCCCGATACGGATGCACGCTCACCGCTTCCAGGTACTCCAGCACGCCCGACTTGAAGAACGTCTCCAGGAACTCCCAAGGAAAAGCGGAGGACGCGGGAGCGATGATGGCGGCCTGCGGATCGGCCTCGCGAACGGCCTTGCAGGTGGCCAGGGCGAGCGTGGTGTACTGATTCACATCCGGCTTGGGGCTCCAGAAACCGATATTCGGTTCGTTCCAGATCTCCCACAGGACATGATGCCCCCTGAAATGCCTTGCCGCCGCCGCCGCCCACCGGGCAAATGCCGCGACGCTCTCGGGGTGCTGCGGCGAGGGCGTGGACCGTCGCTGCGGAGCGGCGTTCGTGCTCGCGGCCGGCGGTTCATAAAGCGGGTTGGAGAAGTCCAGGATGAAGAGGGGGCGGATGCCGCGTTTCTCCATGTTGGCCAGTAGTTGGTCAAAGCCGGTCCAATTGTATTCGCCCTTGCGCGGCTCGGTGCCGCTCCAGCCGAGATCCATGCGAATGAACTTGAATCCCGCCGCGGCGATCATGTCCAGGTCCTTTTCATGACCCGTAACGAAATGAATGTTGACCCCAACACCCGCCGGCAAGACCGGTTGCGGGATCTCGCTGGCGCGACTGACAATCGGAACCAGGCACATCAGAAGACATGATGGAAGTTTCATTGTGAATAACTCCCCTAACTTGAGGTCAAGAGCAGGCACGCGCGGTCGCCGGAGAGAATGTCCAGCCGGCCAACCTCGGTCAACCTGCTATCTTCACAATCCCACAAACACGGCCCCCACGGCTTGGCACCACAGTTTTCAGTGGGCCGCAAGTCCCGTCAAGATAGCAGAACAAAGTTAGTTTGAAAGCCCCCCTTCGTTAGATTTTCAATTTTCGCGAGATTCCTTCGGATGTCTGCGACACCCGAAAGACTGAAACCTGGCGGGCGGCGAGGTTCCGGATTCACATCAAGACGGCTGGCTGCTCCGATCGGCAATACTCCTTTCCGCCCGGCGCCGGGGCGTGGAGGAACCGCTCTTCGCTATAGTGAGCAGACAGACATGCGATGCTGCCGGGAGGCACGGCCTCGCAGGTCCGAATCCGACTGTTCTCACCCATACCGGGGCAGATCAGGCGGCCTGCCGGAAGCTCGGGCGAGCGGCGCGAGTGCGGCGCTTGGAAGGCTATGTCTGGAGCAGCTACCCGGGTTACGTCGATGCCGTGAAACGGTGGGAGTTCGTCAACTACGATCTGCTGGCCGACTACGGCCGCACGCAGCCCGAGGCCCGGCGGCAATACCGGGCCCACGTCCATGCGTGCGTCTTGGAGGACGACGCGCCGATCCTGGCGGCAATCGCCGCTAGCCGGCATGCGATCGGCGGAGAGAGATTCGTGGAGGATACGGAGCAACGCCTGGCAGTTCGGCCTGATGGTGGGTGTGATGGTGTGCTGATGGTGCGCTGATGGTGCTGATGGTGCTGATGGTGCGGACCGTGGATCAGGCGGAAACTTGATCCGTGTCCATTGCCCTCGATTGCTTCCCCCGCCCATCTTGGGGTAAAATGTCGTTTTCGCTTGATCGTGACTGACTTGCCAATGGAGGTTCTATCATGAGACTGCTGATTTCAGTTGGATTTCTGCTCGTCGGCGTGTCGGTGGGAATCGCCGCAGAGCCACCATCTCCGCAGGACGCGGCTGCCGCTGCCATCACGAAACTCCGTGGGATTGTCGAACGCGACAACGCCCGTCCTGGTCGGCCTGTGATTGCCGTGGCTTTCAATGAAGACATGAACCGCCGTCTGGAAGCTGCTGACTTGGACTGCTTACGGTCCTTGACGAGCCTTCGGCGGTTCAAGCTCGAATGGACGGAGTTTGGCGATGCTGCCCTTGAGCGGATTGCCGGACTTACGAACCTTCGTGTCTTGGAAATGCAAAGGAACGAAATATCGGACGCGGGCCTCCGTCATTTGCAAAAGTTGTCGGGCCTTGAGGAACTGAATCTCTGGGCCAACCATGAGATCACCGACAAAGGCATCGCCAACCTGAAGGGAATGCCGCACCTTCGTCGGCTCGACCTCAGTTCCACGCACATTGGCGATGCCTCGGCAAGCATCATTGGGCAACTGACTTCTCTCGAAGACCTTTCGCTGGCAGATACGGGGCTGACGGATGCTGGCATGAAAGACCTTCAAGGACTGAAACATCTTAAGAGCCTCAATCTATTGTTCCTCGATCTCTCGGACGCTGGGCTGAAATACCTCGACGGGATGCGGGAGTTGAAGTGCCTCTACCTGAAAGGGACGAAGATCAGCGATGCGGGCTTGGATCATATCAAGGGCCTTTCGGAACTTGAAGAACTCGTAATCAACGAGACGGCCATTACGGATGTGGGTCTTGCGAAACTGAGCGGGCTGTCGCATCTCAAGTTGCTTGCCATCGGGAAGACTAAAATAACCGACGCGGGTTTGGCACATCTTCAAGCGTTCAGCCATCTTCAGACCCTTTCGCTTGATGGCTTGGAGGTTGGCGATCTTGGATTTGCGAACTTGGCTAAAGTGACCAGCCTCGAACACGTCGATCTGATGGCGACCCACATGACCGATGCTGGGCTGGCTCACCTGGGAAAGCTGAAGAACCTCCGCGAGTTGACCGTGGACTCCAAGGCGGTGACGGGAGAGGGGTTGGCTGGCCTGGAAGGCTTATCCAAACTTGAGAAACTCAATTTATTCCAAATGCAGCTTGGCAGCGTTGGTCTGTCTCGTCTGCCGCAATTGCCGTCACTCCGCGAATTGAGTCTGCTTGGGACGAAGCTGAACGACAGCGACTTTGCGTGCGTTAGGCGGTTGCCCAATCTCCAGACGCTTGACCTGATGCGCACGGGCGTCACGGACGTTGGCTTGGCAAATCTCAAGGAAGCGTCGAAATTGGAGACTCTCTATCTTCAAGTCTTGCAAGGCGGTCCCGATGAACCGCCGCTGATGGTGACTGACGAGGGAATCCGTGACCTCCAAAAAGCCCTGCCAAAGTTGAAAGTCCAATAGCGTGCCTTGGGAGTTGTTTCCTATGCCCACGCCCGAACCTAGCCCGCGATCGCGTTATCAATTCGGTCTGCGGTCGCTCTTGCTGTTGACTCTCTTCGTGGCCGTGCTTTGCTCTCTCGGCGTCTGCACGCATTGCTTCGTGTCGGCCACAATCGCCATGTTGGCCCTTGCTGGCGTGGCGGGAAGGATCGTAGCGGGGACAGGCTGCGGCGTCCTACTGGGCGTCACGTTTCGAGTTGATTCTCTTATCGTGGCGGGCTATGGCTGCTTGTTCCTGCCGTTTCGTGAACCCTGGCTGTTGTGTGTGGTGCTGGGAATTACAGCACTGATCGGCGGCATATTGGGCGGCTATTCCGTTCGAACTCGCTCAGGCCGATAGTCCACGCATTTTCTCAATCGTCGCCTTGGGCTATATTCTACGCTATGGCCGTGCCCCCTCCCAACCTCCCCTGGTATCAATTCAGTCTGCGGTCGCTCTTGCTGCTGACCGCGTTCGTCGCCGTGCTTTGTTCCATCGGCGTCTGCACGCATTGGCTCGTTTCTGCGGCGGTCGGCATGACTGTGGCGATTGGCGGGAAGGATCGTGGCGGGCACGCGGCTGGGCTTCGTGCAAGGTGCGTTGTTCGGAAGTCAATTTCTTTTTTTGGGCGGGCCATGTCTTCGCGTTCCTTGCTATGATGTTTTGGGACGCGCCCTGGTTTTCGGCTGGCGAGAGTCGCCGGAAGCTGCCGTGACAACGTATTCCTCCACCTTGCATCGAGGAGACAAGACTATGCGACGACATGTTGTCACCAGAATTACAATCGCTGCGCCGGCAATCTGGGCAACGTTGGCCGCGCTGCCCCTAAGCGCGGTGGAATCGAAGCATATCCCGGCTGTTTGTCCGGCCATTCAAAAGGACGACGAACGCCGCACCAACTATCCGGGCGAACCGGAGCGAACGATCGAGCTGATCGTCCGCGGCGACATCCCCAAGATGGAACGAAAGGGACCCGACGAGAATGCCTTCGAAATGCGCGTCGACGAGGTGCTCTACGGCAGTTGGCCCGCCAAGACCATTCGCTTCAGTTGGCCTTGGGCCTGCGACGGGGTGCATCAGATCGTCGCGCTGGTGAGCGACCCCTACGGCGATCCCGTGCCCTGGCTCTACAAGTACGCACTGGACGCTACACCGGAAGCCCTGCGGCGCGCGGGCCCTGGCCGAAGCCCGCCTCGCCTACAATGTTTTCTCCGCAAAATATATCTTCCTCGGCCAGGACGTCGAACTTGTCCAGGACCAGGGGACCTTCGACCTGACGGGCTATCTCCGCCGGATCAAGGTTCTGAACGTCATCAGCGGAGAGGGTCTGGCCAAGGACAAGGAAATCACCGGGCTGGTGGATGGCTTCGTCCGCCGCAGCGAAGGATCGCCGCTCCTGAGCAAAAAGCCGCATCTTTACCTGATCGGCGACGTGGCCGACGACAAGGAGAAGGGCGGGCTGCGCTACGTCGTTGCCACGATGATGGGCGCAGGCGCCGAACCGTCCGTGCGGCGAGTGCTGGCCGAGCAGGACAAGTACCCCATCCGCCGGTTCAAGATCAAAGGCCAGCCCGTCGAGTACCGGGAAAACTGGCAGAAAGAGGTGAAGCTCGCCAATGAAGTGTGCCAGCTCCACGACGGCTACGAAGTTGACCGCGCATCGCTGCCCATGGCCGCCGTCAAGCCGCAGCGATCGGAGCCTGGCCGCTTCCGACGCGTCACGGACCTGCACCTGTCGGCCGACGGAAAGCAGATTCGCACACTGACCGACAACAACCTAACCAGCCTCTGAGGATGGAAAGTCAATCTTCCTTACGAGGCCGGGTGGTGAAGAAACGGCAGTGGTGGAGTTGGCCGACCTTGCCTCGGGCAAGTTGCATGAGGTCGGCAAGTTCAAACTCCCCGCCCAGACCGGCGCGAAAACGGCCTCGTGCCGGGCGGAAAGTCCTTCTTCCTGGCCGACCCCGGCGTTTACCTCTTCGACCGCCAGACGCTGATGCCGGTTTCCGCGAAGCACATCCGCTACCGGGACCTGCTCAGCATCTCGTTCAGCGGCAACGGCGAGCGCTATGCCATCGTGACGGCCGATCGCGTATATCGCGGGCCGCGGAACGAGGTCGAAGAGATCGATGAAATTATGACTTCCGGCGTCCGGCCTGCCGGAAAACCTCTGGAACAGGCCGCAGAGGGGTCGCCGACGACCGTTCGCATCCACAACGCGCAAACCGGCCAAACGCTCTTTGCCTTTCCAGCCCGCACGCCGTGGGCCAGCGTTACCCTATCGCCGGACGGCAATACGGTCTTCGTGTGCAACGACGACGGGACCATCGAAGCCTGGCCATTGCCGCGCACCAAATAGGTGGCCTTTGACCGAGGGCCGAAACGCAACGCAAAACCACCGGACGAATCGAGGGAAACAGGAACACTAATCCCTGGACTATGAAAGCGAGTTATCAGAAGTCTTTCAGAACCATGAAAGAAAACAACGAATACCCGGCTGGCGTGCTTGGTTGTGTGCCGGTCGGTGCACCGCGCATTGCGCCGCCTCGGCCCAAGCCGACGGGTGGGACCCGCTGGGTGCCGTACATCCGCACATAGCGGGCGGTGGTGGTCTTGAAGACTTCGTCGGTGACGGTGTAAGCACCGCCCTGGGTGGTGCTGAAGACGTCGCTCCAGGCGGCGCCGTCCGTGGACGTCTGGATCTTGAACTCCTTGGCGGCGTTCCAATGCCACTTGAGGATGACGCGGTTGATTTCCTGGGACGTGCCAAGGTCCACCATGATCCACTGCGGGTCGCCGGCGGCGCTTTCCCAGCGGGTGCGGACGTAGTTCTGATAGGTTGTGGGAGCGGTGACGTTGGCGGCGACGTTCGGGGCAACGGCGGAGGAGGCCGTGGCCGTCCTGTTCAGGGCGAGGTTGCGGGCGGGATCGAACTTGCGCCAGCCGCCCGTGGTCAGGTTGATATCCCAATCCTGGTAGTAGTTGACCGTAGGCGTGTCACCGTCGAATTCGAAGGGCAGCCAAGGGTAGTCGCCCTGGCGGGCTTCGGTATGGATCCAGCGGTCGCCGCAATACACATAGGTGGTGCCCTGCGAGCCGTGGATGGGGAGGACGAAATCGCACTGCGTATCCCACGAATTGTCCGAGCCGGGAGTGGACAGCACCTTGGGCCGCGTCCAGGGGCCGGCGAGATTGGCGGCAGTATAGTAGTTGGTGGCGGTGGAGCGAATGCCCGCGGTGCGGGACGTGAGGTAGTAGTAGAGGTTGTTGCGCTTCATGATCATCGGTGCTTCGCGGCTGGGGAAGTCGAACAGATAGATGCGCTTGTCGAGCGTCAGATAGTCGGGCGACATGAGGTAGATGCCATGTTGGCGGTTGGGCCCGGCCTGGTCCCACACGTAGCACAGATACGCTTTGCCGTCGGCGTCCTTGAACATCGACGTGTCGCCGATCTTGGCGCCATCGACAAGGGTCTGGCTTTTGAAGGTGAAGGGCCCCTCGGGCTTGTCGGCGGCAGCGATTCCCAGAACGCGGCATTGCCGTTGTACTTGAGGAACATGACGTATTTCTTGGTGCTGTCGTTGTAGAGGACGTCCATGCGGTTGGCGTCGACTTGCGTGCGGAGCGCAACGCCCTTGTAGGTCCAGTGGACGAGATCGGTGGAGACGTAGCAGGTCTGATCGTAGCCCGGCGCACCGCCGCCGTACCACCAGAACTCGTTGCCGAACTGGCACATGCAGCCGCTGCGGGTGGCGATGCGGTTTCCGTTCTGATCGACCTGGAAGAAATCATTGTGAATGGTCTGCCAGCCCGACGGGGACGGCAGTACGGACCGCGGGGGCGTGCTGGCCGTTGCGGCCGGGGGCGCGGGGGCGGCGGCCGGTCCGGGCACGCCGGGCGACGCGGACGCCCCGCGCAAGGCGCGCCTGCCGCATGCAACTTGGAACTGGCAAGCAAGGCGGCGCAGAGCGCGAGGAAAAGCGACAATGTGCGATAAGACATGGGATTGCTTGACGCTGTCCAGGGGGTAAGGGAGGGAGGTTTCGTTTCCAGGCTCGCGAGACTACGCCTCATGATACCAAGCCCCGCCGTTTTGTCAACCAAACGCAACTTCTATTCACGGCGATAATCATTCACAAGAGCAATCCGAATGCCGTGATTTGCGGCACCGCCGCTTCCGCGCTATGTGCCATGGTCCCGGTGAGGGATAGAGGCGGAAGTCGTCAAGGCAGGCGGAACGGCGGCCGATGTGTCAGGGGGATCCGTCTTGCTCGCCACCGAAGGACTGCGTGCGGACCCTAATCTTGATTCTTTCCATCTCTTCCAGCTTCTTGCGCACGTCCTGCGGGAGTTCCTTGCGCTGTTCCGGCGTGTCGATGGGGCCTTTGAAGATTTGTTTGCCGCTGGAGTCCTTTGCGGTGAGGATCTGGTGCCCATCGTGAATCGAGATCAGCAATTCCTGCTTGTCGTCGCCGAAGGTGGCGACAAAGCCGGGGACGAGCGGGGCGGCGCCAGCACGCCGCTGGTGACCTGCTGGACCGGTCCGGCGAACCCTGCGACGGGCGAGGCGGTCAGCGAGACGGGGCCGCGGAGCGTTCGGATCGAACATGCCCTGCTGCGCGTAGAAGAAGTCGCCGTCGTCATCGGCGACGACGTAGGACATCCGCTCTTCGAGCTTGGCAGTAATCTTCTTCCGCTCGCCTTGGCGGAGGACAGTGAGCGTGACTGTGTCGCCTGGCTTGTACATGCGGATCAGGCCGATGAACTGCGCGGGATTGATGAGCCATTGGTCGTCGAACTTTTCGAGGATGTCATGCACTTGCAAGCCGGCCGTTTCGGCCGGGCTTTTGGCTCGATGGTTTCGACGACGAGCCCCGCGCTGAGCTTCAACTGCGAACGAAGCGTGCCAGTGACGCGCGTCGTGGTAACGCCGAGGAACGACGTTTTTTCGGTCTTTCCGGCCAGGGTGGCGGTGCCTGAGGCGAACCACACC
The DNA here is from genome assembly GCA_963824275.1 of uncultured Planctomycetia bacterium. Lineage (GTDB taxonomy): Bacteria > Planctomycetota > Planctomycetia > Pirellulales > Thermoguttaceae > JANXQG01. The sequence continues at coordinate 378,446 of CAWGOT010000002.1, forward strand.
GGCCCGCCGCCGTTAACGACCTGGACTTGGGCCGCGATGGGCTGAGGAGCATTCAACAACGGCTGCCCGTCCGGCCCGCGGCGAACGGTGATCATCGGCCCTGGCTGGCCGGGCTGCATTCCGGGCCGGGGCACGGGAATCACACCTTGCACGACGCCGTTTCCCGTAGTAACAGTAATCCCCGGCAGCGGAACGGGTACGGCCACGTCGCCGCCTTGGACCACGATCGTACCGCCCCCGCTTACGCTTCCGGTCGCAGACTGGGCAACGCCGCCCACCGCCGGAGATATGTCGAGCGTAGCGCCTTGCAGTTGGGCGCTTGCCCAATTTCCACCCAGCAGCAGGCTGCCGAGCATGGGTGTCAGGATCCACAGTTTCATCGTCTTTTCCCTTTCAGGATGCTGCGGACCGCGGGCAGCGCGAAGCCGCGACACCACGGTCGTGGAAAAGTCTTCGCGCTCGGCAGCGGTCCGCAGATTTGTCGTACTGCGCACGGATTGTACACGGCCTTCGAAATCGTCTTAATACTGCTCTTTGGTCGCCACCAACATCGCCTTGGTCGGCACGATCAAGCGGCTTTCGGTGTTCCCTTGGGCGTCGAGTAGTTCCACGCGCTCGAACTCGCTATAAAGCAGTTTCCGCACCGGCACGTCGCCTTCGAGCACCACGCTCTCGGTCACGGTGCTCCAGGTCGATCTTCGCATGATCGGCGCGGCGTCGTCCGGCGCAGAACCGACTGGCGCGGAACCGACTGGCGCGCTGGACGGCACAGGTTTGTCGTTGGCCGTCGTCACGGCCGCCGGCGGAACGAGACGGCCGGGCAGCGACTGCCAGAATGCCAGCTCCGCCAGGAGGCATGCCGCGAGTCCGACCGCGCTGCAAAACCGGCCATCGTCCAATGCGCTTCGCCCCCGCTGCCTCCCTTGGCCTGCGCTCGATCCGCTGCATGGCTTGCGACACGATCCCGGCTGTCGGCAGAGACTCCGGGGCGACCAGCGTGCCGAGCCGGTCGAGCGCCTGTTGCAGGGACTCATCGCGGGTCGCGCCTTCCGCTCGCATTTCTTTTCGTCTCCCGGCTTTCCTCGTCATGTTCTCACCTCGGCAAATCGCTGGCGCAGCCGGGCGTAGCCGCGCGAGATTTGTTTTGTCACCGTTCCAATCGGCCGGCCGACCATTTCCGCGATGTCGGCGACAGGGTGCCCGTCAAAGTGCCGCAGCATCAGCAGCCGTCGTTCTCGTTCAGGCAGGGCCATCAGCGCGGCCAGCAGGAATTCGGCGTCGTCGTCGAGCTTGGATTTTTCGGGTTCGGCCACGTCGGCGGCATGGTCCAACGGCACGTCGCGACGCCGCGCCCGGCCGATCCGCTCGGATTGGTGCCGCACGATCGCCAGCAGCCATCGTCCGAAGAGCGAGGGCTCCCGTAAACTCGACAGTTTCTCAAATGCCGTGACAAACGCTTCCTGCGCCGCATCCTCGGCGGCGTGATGGTCGCGGAGCGCGTGGAACGCCACTCCCCGCGCCGCCCGTTCATCGCGCACGGCCAGCAACGCAAAACCGGCCTGGTCGCCGTGCAGTGCCGAGGATACGAGTTGACTATCAGACTGCATGCTTGCCTGCGAATTATTTGCGACCGTGTTGTGCCCGCCCGGCGGCAGAGCCGCGCTGCGCGACCAGCCTATAGTATAGAGGCGTGCAAGGGCCGATTTGCGACAAGAGGGCGATGATTTTCGGAAAATCATCGCCCCGGTCACAACTTGCGGAGTAAGTTCTTCAAGACGGGCATGAACGTGTTTGGAATCGAACCATAAGAGACCATAGGTGATGGTCGCTCAGTTCCACGTCTTTCGGGGCATAGAACAGACAGGAAGATCGCCGACAGGAAGATGGAAGACGAGGAGGAGGAACGAAGTTCTGCGTTCCCTCTTCCTATTACGCGGTGCCCGAACCATCGACTTTAGTCTTGCTCGGGGTCGGTGCTATTGGCCTGCTTCCCTGTGCGTGGCGAAGGTCGCGACCATCGAGAAAAGATCGCTGAGGGCTAAGAACAATCGCGACCGCCTGGCGGGGGGGTAACTCGCTTTTCAGCCGCCCATGCTGGCAACGGTGGCCGGAGGAGGGCTTCTGCGGGGCGCTTGAAGCACGGTGCAAACCGCGTGCTCGGGAGTGGTGCTCGGGAGACGGTCGGGAATGATGAGCACCACGATAAGTGAACTTGCCTTTGTGGCTCGACGCCCGCCCGCTTTCTTAGCCCTTAGCAACGTCCAGCCACCGCGATCCGCACGCTCTCAGCGATCGAAGCGGCGTCGAGGATCGGCGGCGGGCAGCTCAGCGGGTGATCTTGCAGTTGGGCGTACATTGTGTCTGCTTTCAATGTACCGTGATTGAGGGCCAGATTCGACCGGGGGCATACGGGCCGCCCGGACGTTTGCACCCGACTCTGATTCTGCCAACTCTGCTGATCGAACAGCATGCCCCCGGCAACAGCCCACGACCAGACGAAGATCGAGGGAAAGCGGCTGACCGAGACGTCACGGCTGGAGGAGATCCTCACGAACCGCAACCGGCTGAGCGAGGACATCCTGACGGAGATTAAGGAGGTGGCGGCGGGCTATGGCGTGGCGATTCGCCGGGCCGACGTGAAGGACTTGGTCTTCCCTGGCAACCTCCAGGAGATTATGAACCGGGTGCTGGCAGCCCAACGGAATAGCGAAGCCCAACTTGTCGAGGCCCGCACCAAAGCCAAGGTCGAGGAGATCCAGGGCAAGACGCGGGCCGAAGCCAAGCGGCGTGAGGCCGAGACCGACGCCGTGGCTCGGCGGCTACAACTGGAGGCCGAGGCGGAGGCCGCCCGGCTGAAGGCCGAGAACAAGACCAGGGCGTTGGTCGAGCGGCAGAAGGCTGCCGAAGCCCTGGAGAAGCATCCCGGCCTGCTGCGGTTGGCCGAGTTGGAGGCGCTGCGGGAGCTTGCCCGCAACGCCAACGCCCGAGTCTACATGGGCTTGGGCGATGGAGTGTTGAAAATCGGCGACACAGACATTCGCCGCGAATGACGATAGGGGCTGGCCACACGGCTGGCCCTGTTGCCCTGCAAGTGTACCGGATCGCATGGCAGTCCTCGAAACTGCCGGACGAGGTTCGATTCCTCGGCGGGGCGCTGAAATGAATGTCCTCGGAGTGTTGCGGATCGCACGCGACCCTGCGAAGGTCGTAGACCAGGTTCGACTCCTGGCGAGGACGCTGAACGACGTGGTGCAATTTGCCGCACGTGGGACATGCACGTTTCCAGGGAGTCCTACCCGATTTTTAAAAGCGCATGAAGAAATCCCAGGTCTCTTTCGCAATCCAGTTGACATTAGATCCCGGATCCCGCGCGGTATCTGTATGCCCACCTACGAAGGAGCCAAATACCACGGGATATTCCTCCTTACACCCCTTGAACGCAGTGGTGACATGTTTGGGGCCGGTTGCGATGGGGATTTCGGGCAGGTCCGTAACCCCGTTGTCTTCGAGGTGCGTCAGGACACAATATTTCCCGCCTTGTTTTCGCGCATCCGAGTTGACGTACCTGCAAGTGCCGTCAGTGGTGCCGGTCGTGCTATAAAACGCAAGGGGTTCGTGCTTGTTGGTGGGAAGATAGATATTCCAATTGGCCGGAGCATAACAGGCAACGGCGCGCAGATCTTTCTGGAAATCCAACGAGAGCGAGTAGGTGACCATCGCGCCGAAGCTAAAGCCGCAGCAAAATACGCGAGACGTATCCACGCTCAGCTTATCCTTGAATAGTGCGAGCATGTCAGCAAAGAAAACATGGTCTTTATCATCACGCCCCCGCCACGGAGAACCGTCAGTGTTTCCCTCGGGCGCCACGAAAATGACGGGGACATTATCCTTGTCCGCATAGGTCTTGAGTCCATAAAACTTATTGTTCACCATCGTCTTCATATTCCCGCCCATCATATGCATGGCAAAGATCAAACGGTAGGGTTTGTTCTTGTCGTAATTGGCGGGAATGTCGATGGTGTATTTGCGGCTAAGACCGGCGCTCGTAATCGTGTAGGTTCCGCTTTTGAAATCCCCAAGCTCTTTGCCGCAACCGGCGCTGGGGCAGGGGGCGTTCTTCAATTTACGAGAGCTATCAGCGGATGACGAGGGCTGACCTGCCGCGTTCGTCGTTTTTTGAGGGGCATCAGTCGGTGCTGCGGATCGACTGACTGTGCAAACCGAAAAGAACATTGCCAAAGTAATCACTGCGAAAGAACTTGTCTTTACCATTGGGTTGTCTCGTATTGAATTGGTGATTGGTGTTTGAATTGAAATCTCGCGCCGCGCGTACGCAGCGCGGTGCGGTGCGGTGCGGTGCGGTGAAGGACTGAATGATAGGAATTCTGATCCCCCGAAACGTCCCCGATCCTAACGTGGACGCTGGTCGCTGTCAAGAATCCGATGCAAATTCGAGCGGTGGATAAGCGGTGGAGTGGCGCCAATGCCCTCACTACCCCTCTCCCGGATGTAGTGGAAGGTCTCGTTTGGGCCAATCCACCAGCCCGACCACGAACGGTGAATTTTGGTAAAACAGGCAGATTGTTCTGAGTTCAAGAGCGACTGCCCGTGACATCCGTAATCAATATAGGACTGTTTTTCTAGAATCCTAGCCCCTCTATGAAAGATGTTACGTTAACACCGAAGCGGCTGGCGTGAGGCGCTGGTGCGCAATCTGACCCTTGGTCGCATCGCCCGGCACGTCCAGGACCTGAACGCTGGAAATCGTCCGCATCGTCTTGTGATCGGCGAAGGTCCAGACGACCTTCTTCTCCGGCGTGACTTCAATCACGTGCGGCGCTTCCCGAACTCGCCGTGCCCTAGCCAGTTGGTCATCACCGTGTTGCCGTTGGGCAAGCGCTCAAGACCGGCCATGAACTTGAGGCTGATGCCGGGCAACTCGTCGCCGGCGACTTGCCAGACGGTGGCGCCGCTCTTGTCAACCTCGAAGACCATGGCCTTTTTCTCCATGTCGGCGCAAGCGATCAGCGTGTTGCCGTTGGAGAGGCGAATCGCGGTGTGCGGTCCGCCGGGGGCGCGGATTTCCCTCACGGCCTTGCCATCGGCGTCGTACTCCCTGACCACCTGCTGGCCGTAATGGGCGACCAGGTAGTGCCCGTCGGGCAATTGCCGTGCATTGCGCATGTAGAGGTGGCCGCCGTCCTTGCCCTCCGGCAGCAAGTGGATCTGCTTGACGATCTTGCCGGACGGATCCACCTCCAATAAGCGGCCTGCATTGCACTCGGCGATGAAGGTGTTGCCGCCGGCCAGGCGCTGGCAGGCGTAAATCTCGCTCGTCGACTCGTAGTCGAACACGACCTTCTTGTCGCGGGTCACCTCCTTCACGCCGTGGCCGGTCACGAAAAGCAGATTGCCGCTGGGCAGCACCCACAGATCGTTGCAATTCGGCGCGGGATACTCCCATTCAACCTTGCCCTGGGCTGATACCAGGAAGACCTTCCCCTGGGTGTAATCCGAACAGGCCATGGGATGCGGCTTGCCATCCTGCGTGGACAGTGCCGGGGAGGCCGCCTCATCTTTCGGCGAAGCGGACAAGGCAAGCGGGGCCAGCGTCAGCATCGAGAGCAGCAGAACATTCATGGGCAAGCTCCTGGGGGTGGGGGCAAAGAGGTATATCCCGCGTCCGAGATTATCGTTGGGGATTTCGCCCAAATCAAGACCGCGACAATATTAGGGAAAAGAAGATGAATGGCAGCTCGTACTATCTTGTGGAATCTCTAAATAACCTGTAGGGTGGGTCTGCTCGCGCGTAGTCCAGCCTTTAGGCGGAAATTGCGGCAAGGGACGAAATCCGCATCCTTCGCGGAGCGAATGGCGACGCTTATTTCCACACCAGTTCTAAAGGCAGGTCTACCAGGGCACCTGGCAGTTTTCCCACCCTGATTGACGTGTTCCCCGCCTTCTTTTACACTGGCTACTTATAAAAATCTTCCTTTGCCAACCCGTACTGATCCTATTCACCTGGACACCCATGCCCTACGCGACCCAACCGATCGAATCGCTTTCCATCAATACTATCCGCACGCTGGCGATGGACGCCGTGCAGGCGGCCAATAGCGGACATCCGGGCACGCCCATGGCGCTGGCGCCGGCCACCTACGTGCTCTTCAACGAGGTCCTCCGCTACGATCCGGCCCAGCCCCAGTGGCCCAATCGCGACCGCTTCATCCTCTCCTGCGGCCATGCCTCGATGCTGCTCTACGCCACGCTGCACGTCTGCGGCGTGAAGCAGGCCGATGCCGAGGGCCGGGGCAGCGACAAGCCGGCCGTGCCGCTGGACGACATCCGCCTCTTCCGCCAGTTGGGAAGCCTCTGCCCCGGCCATCCCGAACATGGGCTCACCAGCGGCGTGGAAACCACGACCGGGCCGCTGGGGCAGGGCATCAGCAACAGCGTCGGCATGGCGATCGCCCAGCGCTGGCTGGCCGCCCACTACAATCGCCCCGGCTTCGATCTCTTCAGCTACAACGTCTACGCCCTGTGCAGCGACGGCGACCTGATGGAGGGCGTGGGGGCCGAGGCCGCTTCCCTGGCCGGCCACCTCAAGCTCTCCAACCTCTGCTGGATCTACGACGACAACAAGATCACTATCGAGGGCAGCACCAACCTGGCCTTCAGCGAGAACGTGGCCGAGCGCTTTGCCGGCTACGGTTGGAACGTGCTGAAGGTCGACGACATCAACGATCTGGCCGCTTTCCGCGCCGCGCTGGCCGGCTTCCGCAAGACCACGGACCGGCCGACGATGATCATCGTCCGCAGCGTGATCGCCTGGGGCGCACCGAACAAGCACAATACCCACGGCGCCCACGGCAGCCCTCTGGGCGAGGAGGAAATCCGCCTCACGAAGCGGGCCTATGGCTGGCCAGAGGACCAGAAGTTCCTGGTGCCGGAGGAAGTCTTGGCCCACTTCCGTGCGAACCTGGGCGTCCGCGGCCAGGCGCTCCGCCAGTCCTGGGAGGCCTGTTATGCCCAATATGCCGCCCAGTTCCCCGAGCAAGCCCGCGAGCTCGAACTCATCCGCCGCCGCGAACTGCCCCAGGGCTGGGACGCCGGGATCAAACCCTTTGCCGCCGACGCCAAGGGCCTGGCCACGCGGGCCAGCTCGGGCAAGGTCTTGAACCAGATTGCCGGGCGGCTGCCGTGGCTGGTGGGCGGGGCGGGCGACCTGGCCCCCTCGACGCTCACGCTCATGGACGGCGGCGATCTCGAGGCCGCAAGCTACGGCGGCCGGAATATGCACTTCGGCATCCGCGAGCACGCCATGGGCGCGATCATCAACGGCATGACGCTCTGCGGGCTGCGCTCCTTCGGGTCCACCTTCTTTGTCTTCACCGACTACATGCGGCCCTCGATCCGCATGGCGGCCATCATGGGCCTGCCGGTGTTCTACGTCTTCACGCACGATTCGATCGGCGTGGGCGAAGACGGTCCCACGCACCAGCCGGTCGAGCACCTGGCCGCGCTGAGGGCGATTCCCAATCTCACGGTCATTCGCCCCGGCGACGCGAACGAGGTGGCCGAGGCCTATCGTTCCGCGCTCTCGAACAACCGCGGGCCGACGGCCCTGGTGCTCTCGCGGCAGAACGTGCCGACGCTCGACCGCGGCAAGTATGCCCCGGCCGACGGCGCGCGGCGCGGCGGCTATGTCCTGGCCGACGCGCCCTCCGGCAAGCCGGAAGTGATTCTGATCGGCACCGGCAGCGAGCTTTCGCTTTGCGTCGGGGCCTACGAGAAGCTCGTGGCGGAGGGCGTGCAGGCCCGCGTGGTGAGCCTGCCGAGTTGGGAGCTTTTCGACGCCCAGCCGCAGGCCTATCGCGACTCGGTTTTGCCGCCGGACGTGACGCGGCGGGTGGCCGTTGAACTGGGGATCGCGCAGGGCTGGTGCAAGTACATCGGCCGTTGCGGGCGGTTCCTGGGCATCAACCACTTCGGCGAGTCGGGCCCGGTGGGCGTGCTCCTGAAGCACTACGGCTTCACGGTCGAGAATCTCGTGAAGCTGGCGAAGGAGGCGGCCGCGGGGTAGGCGTGGCCCGTGCGAAACGAGCGTCTATTTCGCCCTGAGCAGTAAAACCGGCACGCTGATGCTGTGCTGCACTTCAAAGGCGGTCGCGCCGAGGATCAGGTCGCCCAGCAAGCGGTGCCCGTGCGTGCTCATGGCCACCAGGTCGCAATCGTGCTCCTGAACCCACTTGACGATCTGTTTGGCCGGCGGCGTGCCGTAGGCAAGCTGCCCTTCGGCCGAGAGACCCGCGGCCTCGAACTCGGCCTTCACGCCGTCCACATAGGCCTGCGACTGGCGGACCTCCTCGCTGGCCGCGTTCGAGCCCTGCCATTGGGCCACGGCACTCGTCGCCACGTGGAGCAGCACGACGCGGCTCTGCATGCACTTTGCCAGCTCCTTGACGTGTTCGATGATCGCCCGGTCGGTGGGGGTGGCGTCCAGCGTCACGAGAATCGTCTTGTACATCGCTATTCCCCTTCTACAACGGCGGGCGGCCGGATGCACCTTCCAGGCGTCTTGGGCCGTTTCCGGCAAGGCGAAGACGTCCATCACCGTAATCACAACGGCACTGCCCCAGCCGGCGATCAACAAGAACCAACCGAGTTTCCATTTGCCCATTCTCTTGCGGGAAGAAGTGAAAAGCAAGAGGGGGAACATGGCAAACGGAAGTTGCAGGGCGAGCACCATCTGGCTCAGACACAAGAGGCCGTTGACGCCGCTGCTCTCGCCGCGGAGACCGATCACGAAGACTGCCGGCAAAATGGCCAGGGTGCGGGTGATCAGTCGCCGCACCCAGGGGGAAAGCCGCCAGTGCATGAAACCTTCCATCACGACCTGCCCGGCCAGCGTGCCGGTGATCGTGCTGCTTTGACCGCTGGCCAGCAGGGCCACGGCAAACAGCGTGCTCGCCGCGACCGTTCCCAACAGCGGCCCAAGCGTCAGGTAGGCATCGCGAATCCAGTCGCTATCGGGGCTGATCCTGGTCCCGGCCACGGTGGCGTAGCCGTCGGCCAGGGCTTGGGGCGTGTGCGCGGCTCGTAGAACACCATCGCCGCCAGCACCAGGATGGCCGCGTTGACGAAGAAGGCAATGGTCAGGGCAACCGTCGAGTCGATGGTGTTGAAGCGGATGCGCCCGGCGAATCGACCGTTCGTCCGTTCCCAGCTTGCGGGTCTGCACCAGGGCCGAGTGCAAGTAAAGGTTGTGCGGCATGACCGTGGCCCCGATGATGCCGATGGCCAAGGCGAGCATGTCCTTCTTCGCCCAGGCTCGGACTCACCAGGGCAATCGCCCATCTCGGAGAAGCTCGGGCTGCGTTTGCGGAAGCACGAAAATCTCGATGAAGTAGCAGACCGAAATGGTGGCCACCAAGAGCAGCACGACGGCTTCGATGGTCCGCATGCCGAACCGCTGCAGGCCCAACAGCAGCAGCACGTCCAACCCCGTGATGATGACCGCCCACAGCAACGGGATGTGAAACATCAGGTTCAGCGCCACGGCGCTGCCCAGCACCTCGGCCAGGTCGCAGGCGCCGATGGCCACTTCGCACAGCAGCCAGTTGGGCCAGCGGGTCCAGCGCGGAAACCAGTCGCGGCAGCATTGGGCCAGGTCCTTGCCGGTCACTACGCCCAGCCGTGCGGCAATCACCTGCATGAAGATGGCCATCAGGCTGGCCATGCCGACGACCCAGAGCAAGCCCGTACTTGAACTTGCGCCCGCTTCCAGGTCGGTCCCCCAGTTGCCCGGGTCCATGTAGCCGACACTGACCAGGATCGCCGGCCCCGAGAAGGCCAGCCACTGTTTCCAGAAGCCGGCGCCGTGTTCGGGCAGTTGTACGTGCCATGCACGCCTTCCAGCGAGACGTTGCCGGCCGGCGGCGCACGGCGATGCCCACGCGATCGCAGGGCTGCGGATCGCGATCGCCGGGCGTCCAAGGCCGGTATCCCGGTCCGTGCTCGGCCGCTTCTTTTCACCAGCCATGAACCAGCCCACGCTCGACCTCCCGCAGTCGCCGGAAGCAGAAGTTTTGCAAGCCAAATGATAATTCTTGGCTAAAAAAAGCCGCCGCAAGTATAGCAAAGGGAAGAACAAGGAGAAACCCCTAGTGCGGGGCAACGCGAGGTTCCTCGCTTGCGCTTCGGGTTAGCGTCACACGATCAGTCGGTCAGTTCAAACGGCGGCAGGTTCGTGGCTTTGGCCTCCACCGTGGCGTGCAGGAGAGGGTGTTTGGGGTCAGCATAGCGGCCTTTCAGTACGTCGGCGGCCTGGTGCGGACGCCCCTTGCTCGGGTCGCCGATAATGCCGCGCTTCCATTCGATCAGCACATCGTACGCGCCGGGCGGAGTGCCTTTGCCCGGCAAGCCGGAGACGAGCTCAAAGGAGCCGTCCTCCTCGACGATGCCCATGATCATGTGGTCGTCCATGCGGTCGCCGCCCGGACGACGGAAGAAGACCGTAGCGCCGGACGCCGGGGAACCCTTGTAGGTCACCTTGCCCGACACCGGATAGCTGTTGTTGCCCGCTGCACGAGGCACAGGCCAGCGCCAGTGCCGCCATGTGGCATAGCAGGACGAGCTTCTTCATGCCCAGATGCCTCCTCAGATAAGCGAAGTTGATGAGCTCGCCCCCGGCGCGGCTGAGCAAGGCCTGGACCTGGTTCATCGTCAGTTGGTTGATGACGAACTGCACGGACCCGTCTCCGAACAGGCGTGTTGCTCCCTCCGGGGTGGAAGGCGAAGATTTCACTGTCGTTCGAGCAGCCGTTGGCGCAGGTCCACGGCGCTGCGGGCATGCCCATGAACCCGCCGCCGGCGGCGATGCCGGAGCCGCTCGGATCGCTGCCGTTGGTGGCGATGTAGTTGAGCGGATCGGCCCACGCCCCTCCTCCTTGCGGCGCAGTTCCGGGCCCGCCCGTGTAGCCGGGCACCGACGCCAGGCCCTGGCTGCCATACCAGCCCGGTCGCCCTGCGTCTTCATTGACCATGAAGGTGTGGGACGTGCCATCGGTGATTTGGGCGATGCGCACCGGGCCGTCCGGCGGTTCGGCAATGATCGAGGCGCCGGCATTGATGCTGATGCCCGGCAGCGTCCGCCTGCATCCCCGCGTCCGGGGCGTAGTCCGCTGCGCCCGAAAATCAGCCCCGGCGCGAAGCTCGACGCTGATCCCGAAGTTGTTGAAGCTGTTGCCCAGCTCCGCCGAGTAATCGACCGTGGGATTGCCCGGAGCGGAAGGGCAGAGGAACGTCGCGATGGCCGTCGAGTAGGCCGGGTTTTTGGGCGGCATGTTCACAGGATCGAGGGCCGCCTTGCTAGGGTCGATCTGCTTGAACACGCTGCTGTATTCCATAAAGGGCAAAATCTGGACGAACGCCGAGGCGCCATAGGTGCCCGTCCCGCTCGGCGCCGCAGAATCGGCATTGGGGAACTGCCGGTAGGCGCTCGGGAAGCAGCCTTTGTTGCCCTCAAAGTTGAGCAGGGCCAGGCCGATCTGCTTGAGATTGTTGCCGCATTGCGTGCGGCGAGCGGCCTCCCGCGCGGCGTTGACCGCCGGCAGGAGCAGGCCGATGAGGATCCCGACGATGGCGATAACGACCAGCAGCTCAACAAGGTGAAACCGCCCCGGAAGCGACGCGAATTTTTCATAAAACGTTCCTTTGTTCCTCTATCGCTGTTAATCGACTTATGTTTGGTATGCCAAATAAATATATTTGGCTGCAAAAATACACTAACGCAAGTCTAGCAAAAGGCAAGAAAGAGGCAACCCCAATAAGGAGCTATGAACAGAAGGCGGGGGCCGTGTGCCGGAGACACGTCCCGCGCTGCTATACCCCGAATTACAGCGGCCGGACCAGGATGCTGCGCGGCCATTTCCCGGCTCAGGCTGATCGGCGCGGCCTGCGACATCGACGGTCACGATCCCGGCCGAGGGCTGGTTCTCGGCACCGTTCCCTTGGCGCCGACGATCAGGCCGCCGTCGCGGAGATAGCGGAGGAAATCGGGCGATCGATCCGGCACGCGCAGCAGCTCGAAGGGCGTCTTGGCGGCGCACTCCGCCAGCGGGGTGCCCTCGCGCGTCCGCATCTTGCCGTCGGCGTCGGGGATCGGGTCGCCGTGCGGGTCGCGGTCGGGATGGCCCAGGTATTCGTCGATGCGGGCCACCAGGCGGTCGGAAACGGCATGCTCGAGGTTTTCCGCTTCCTCATGCACTTCGTCCCAGGGGATTCCCAGCGCGTGGGCGAGATAGAGTTCCAGCAGGCGGTGGTTGCGGACGACGCGAATCGCGACCTTCTCGCCTTTCTTGGTGAGGCGGACGCCTTGATGGGCCGCGTAGTGGACCAGCCCTGCCTCGGCCAGCCGCTGCAGCATGAGCGTGACACTGCTGGCCGTGATCTTCAGGCGGCGGGCCAGTTCGCCGGTGGGGACGCCGGCGGAGGCGTCGGACAAATGGTAGATGGCCTTTAGATAGTTCTCGACCGTAACACTTTCCATAGGCATAAGCATAACGCATCCTTTTGCTGTCAAGCAAACCCCCATAAGGTATATTAGGCCACAGGTGAAATTTTTAATCCTTGTGTCGGTACCTACCGCTCGTTATAATCGATGTTTTAGAAAGGGATTTCTCAAATATCGGTCCGGAGTCGCGCCACAGGCATTCTTTCCAAGGGGAGCGAGCCATGAGTTCGAAGATAAGTCAGCGCAAGGGCTGGTTGTGGGCGTGGTTTTCAAAAGCCGCAATCCGCGGGCGGCGGGACCTCGACCGCGGCCTCCGCAAGCTGCACTGCGAAACGCTGGAGCGGCGAGAACTGCTCTCTGTCACGCTTGGTCCCGTGAGTCAGTCATTCCAGACCATCCAGGTGCAAAGTGCTTCGGGTACGGTGACTGGCGAGGGCTACGCGGCAACCGCCAACCTGACGGGCTCGATCAATTACACCAGCCCGACGCAGGGCACGGTCAGCGGAGGCTTGTCCGGCACGATCAACGCCGGCAGCGATGCCGGTGAGACTTTCAACGCAAGCTTCAACAATGTTGCTCAGACTTCCGATAACCTCAGCGGCCCGGTGGTGACGGGAGTGAGCCCCAACGAGGGCTCAACGACCCACGACACCGCAGTGACAATCACCGGCAGTGGCTTCACCGGCGCGACGGCCGTTGACTTTGGCACGATTCCCTCAGCATACGTCACGGTCAACGCGTCGGGAACGCAGATCACGGCCACAAGCCCGCCGGAAACGCTCGGCAGCACGGTGGATGTAACGGTGGTCAGCGCTGCCGGCACGTCGCCTGTTACGTTGGTTGACGAGTTCACCTACGTATCGCCGCCGGCGTTGACCGCGATCAGCCCGGCCGTGGGATCTCCGGTCGGCGGCACGGGTGTGACGATCACCGGCACAGGCTTCACGGAGGCCACCGACGTGAACTTTGGCCAGGCGCTTGCGAGCACCTTGGTGGTCAATTCGGCGGGGACGCAGATTACCGCGATGAGCCCGACGGAATCGGCCGGCACGGTGGACGTGACTGTAACCGGTCCGGGCGGAACGTCGGCCACTTCCGCGGCGGACAAGTTCACCTTTCTGGGGGTGACAGGCGTCTCTTCGAGCGAGGCGCCGGGAATCTACAATGTGGGGGCCGTAATTCCGATCCAGGTTACATTCAGCGAGCCGGTTACGGTGACGGGCGTGCCGCAGTTGGACCTGAATGCGGGCATCAGCGTAGCGGCTGCCTACACCAGCGGCAGCGGCACTTCGACGCTCGCGTTCACTTACAGGGTCGCCGCGGGACAGACCACGGGCGACCTGGATTACGCTTCGACAGCGGCCCTGGCGCTCAACGGAGGGACGATCGCGGACGCGGCGGGCAATGCGGCCAGTTTGGCATTGCGCGAGCCGGGCGGTGATGCGTTGGCCACCCAGGATATTGCAGTTGCAGCGGTTTCCGACGGCTTCGAGAGCGGGGGCTTCACCGCCTTGCCCTGGCAATTGTCGTCATCGGGCGATTCGCCGGCCAACTGGACGGTCCAGTCGAGCGTGGTCCACTCGGGTAGTTTTGCCGCGGAGTCAGGCGCGATCGGCGCGTCGAGCAGCAGCACGCTGAGCGTGTCGCTTACAGAGCCGGCGGGCGAGTTCGCCTTCTGGCGCCGGTTTCCTCCGCGGCCGGAAGCGGCATTCTGACCTTTGAAATCGACGGCACGCCTGTCGGCCAATGGTCGGGCTCGGTGCCCTGGCAGCAGGCGTTCTACTCGGTCGCCGCTGGAACGCACACCTATTCCTGGGTCTATGCGAAGGACGCCGACACTCCGGCTGGGAGCGATGCCGCCTGGCTGGATGACGTGCAGTTCCTGCCCGGCACGACGCTCGTCGTCGAAGGCACGTCGGCGGCGGACGATCAGTTCAGCTTCGATGCCAGTGGAACGCCGCTGGTGGTGACGCTCGACGGCGCGAGCCAGAGTTTCACCACGCGAGAGTTCAATAAGTTTGTTTTGTTGGGCGAGGACGGCAGTGCCAGCGCCACCTTGACCGGCAGCGCGAGCGGAGACCAGGCTTGGCTTTATGCCAACGGTAGCGGGCAACTCTATAATGGAGCGATGGGCTATACGGTGTTCGTGAATGGCATGGCCTCGATTCACGCCAACGGCCACGAGCGCGAAACCGCAGAATTCTTCGATTCGCCCGGCAACGACACATTCTATGCCTACGCCGACTACCAGAACAGCGGCGAGCCGATGGCCGAAATGCTTGGCAGCTACGGCGGCGGGTATGCCAATACGGCTGTCGGCTTCGGTGCGAACGTCGGCAATTCGACCAACGGCGGCAGCGACACGGCCTATTACTACGATTCGCCCGGCGACGACACGTTCGTCGCCTATGATGACAATGATGGCGCGCCGAGTGCAGAAATGAATGGCAACTACGGCAGCTACGGCGCATATCAAAACGACGGCAACGGCTTCGCCACAAACATCGCCTACTCGACCAACGGCGGCGAGGATACGGACTACCTTGAGGTTGACGGCCTTGTGGACAACGGCACCTATTATGCCTACACGGATTACAGCAACAGCGGACAACCTGCGGCTGGCATCGATGGCAGTTACGCCGGCTACGGCGCGTATGCAAGCTCGGCAATTGGCTTCCCCGAAAATTACGGAGAGTCGACACACGGCGGCGGTGGCACGTCCTATCTTTACGACTCGACCGGCAATGCCGTGTACGATGCCGAAGCGGAGAATAATGGCAGCGACCAAAGCGGTCAGTCCGCGGGCATGACGGTGCCTGGCTGCTTCATCTTAGCCTCCGGCTTCACCACCAACATCGGAACTGCGACCAACGTCAGCGACACGGCCGTTTTCTCCGATTCGGCGGGCAGCAGTACTTTCTATTCCTACGACGATTACAATAACAGCGGCGAGCCGGCGGCAGGGATGTACGGCAACTACGGCGGCGGGTATGCGAATTCTGCCATCGGCTTTGGCACTTGCTACGCGTCTTCGCAATTTGGCGGCAGCGACACGGCCTACCTCTACGACTCGCTCGGTAACGCCACGTTCGATGCTTATGGGCCGCTCAATGCCCAAACCACGACGCTGGCCTTCATGTACGCCAAGTATGAAACGATCGTCTCCGGCTTCGCCTCGAACGCGGCTTATACGACCGAGGGCAGCAGCGACACGGCCAATTTCTATGATACGGTGGGTGTTTCAGACGGGTTGGGAAACTCCTCTGGTTTGGGTGACGCCACGTACTATGCCGATGCCGATTACAACAACAGCGGCCAGCCGGCGGCGGGCATGTACGGAAGTTACGACGGCGGGTATACCAACTCGGCCATCGGCTTCGACACCAATGCCGGCGATTCGATTATTGGCGGCGCTAATGCCTATTTCTACGACTCGCGCGGCAATGCCACGTACGATGCCTATGCTAATCTCAACGGCCAGACTTCGGCCAGCATGGACGGCAGTTACGACGGCGGGTATGCCAACTCGGCCGTCGGCTTCAGCACGAACGCCGCTTATACGACCGACGGCAGCAGCGACACGGCCAATTTCTACGATTCGGCGGGCAACGACACGTATTATGCCTACGCCGATTACAACAGCAGCGGCCAGCCGGCGGCGGGCATGTACGGCAGTTACGACGGCGGATATGCCAACTCGGCCACCGGCTTCGGCACCAATGTCGGCTATTCGACCAATGGCGGCAGCGATACGGCCTATTTCTACGACTCGCCCGGCAACGACACCTACTATGCCTACGCCGACTACCAAAACAGCGGCCAGACCTCGGCGGGCATGTATGGCGGGGTGCCCGGTACTCCGGGTCCCGGCGGCGGGTATGCCAACTCGGCTATCGGCTTCGCCACGAATGTCGGCTATTCGACCAACGGCGGCAGCGATACGGCCTATTTCTACGATTCGCCGGGCAACGACACGCTCTATGCCTACGCCGACTACCAAAACAGCGGCCAGACGGCGGCCGGCATGTACGGCAGCTACGGCGGCGGGTATGCCAACGCGGCCTGCGGCTTCGCCACGAACGTCGGCTATTCGACCAACGGCGGCAGCGACACGGCCTATTTCTACGACTCCCCGGGGAACGATGCGTTCTACGCCTACGCCGATTACAACGACAGCGGGCAAACGTCCGCGGGCATGTACGGCACCTACCTAACCGGCGGCAACTACCTGCAGTATGCCAACTCGGCCGTTGGCTTCGCCACCAACGTCGGCTATTCGACGGAAGGTGGCAGGGATTGGGCCGATTTGTTTGGCGCGCCGCAGAGCAGCAACACCTACTATGCCTACATCGATTACGGCGACAGCGGCGCGCCGGCGGCTGGCATGTACGGCGGTTTCGGCGGCGGGTATTTCAACATGGCCTACGGCTTCGTCACGAACATCGGCTACTCGCTCAATGGCGGCAGCGATACGGCCTATTTCTATGGCTCGTCCGATGGGGACGACGTTTTCAGTGCCGACGCGAACGGGAATGGCAGCGGCCAGACCTCGGCCGGGATGGGAGACACTTCCGGCAAAGCGTATGCCAACGGGGCCTATGGCTTCGGCACAAACTTGGGATACTCGACGGGCGGCACGGCCTATTTGTACGGATCGTCCGGCAACAACGCGCTTTACACGGACCTGGCGATCGCCGAGCTTTACGGCAGCAACGGCTTTTCCAGCGCCGGCTACGGGGAGCAGGCCTCCGGGTTCGCGGTGGTCGATGCCAGCGCGCCCGCAAGCGGCAACAACACTCGCACCCAGGGTCCGGACCCCCTGACCTACCAGTTGAACGTCAGCGGCACGTGGGTTGCAACGTAGGACGGATTGCTATGCGGTTCGCAGGTGGAAATGATCGAAACGCGCAAGCGAGGGAAGGAAGCGCTTGCCTCGCTTGCGCTTCGGGCTTCGATGGCTGCGGCGAAAACGGCTCATTTCCGCCCGCGAACGGCACAATGATCTGTCCCGGAAAACATGACGGATTGGCAATCCGTCCTACGACCAACAGCGGCGCTCGGGTTGACGGCATCGACTAAGCGCCCGTCCTTCCCGAAACTGCCGTCCGGCGTGGACGGCACTGCGGCCGGCCTCCGCCGCAACCCGCCCCGCGAAGCCTTGTTGGGATGCTCGATCTGCTCGCGAAAGAGCTCCATCACGGCGTCGATCTTGGCGCGGGAAAAGCCCGCCATGCGGTACGACACGCCCACGTTCAGATGATCGCCAAAAGTCGTGGGCGAAATCACGATCGGCATGCAGGGCCCCGTGGAAACGCCGCGATGATAGTCCAAGATCAAGTGGCGATTCTGGTTCATCCAGGCGTCATGCACCACAACGTTCGAGATCCCGCCGCTGATCGGCAGCGACTTCCGCATGAAGTGGCAGCGGGTCGTCGCCGACAGCCAGGGCCAGATCGTGTTGATGAACTGCATGTTGACCAGGCTGTCCAGATAGCGGTGCCGCGCCTTGATGGGACGGGTGCGGGCGGCGATGTGGCGGGCCATCTCGTCCAGGCCCTGCGAACCCGCCGCTTCGCTGCGGACGAGGAAATAGCCCAGAAAAGCCCCCAGGGCATGGCTCAAGTCGTCGTCGGCAATGCCCCGCGTGTCGACGATGCTGCCCAGTGCCAGCCCGCGCTGCCGGCCGCGCGAGGGCATGACCCCGGCCAGCGCCACCCCAAAGCCGCCAGCAGCACGTCGTTGACCGTGGCGCCGTTGGCCCTCGCAAACTCGCGGAGCCGCGCTACGGTCCCAGGGATCGTATGGTACAGACGGTAGTCGATCCCCCATTCGCTGTTCGACCACAACGCCACCCGCCAGGCCGCCCGATTGCGATTCCATTGCCGGATCGCCCTCAGCGCCGCCAGGGCCCATTGCCCGCGTCGCAGACGCCGCCGGAAGACGTCCCGATACGTGCCGGGGTAGAGTTCCAGGCGCTCCGCGTTTTCCACAGCTTCCAACCGCAGATAGTCGCCCAGGACGCTCCGCAAGACCAGCCGGGCGGCGTGCGCGTCGCCAACCCAGTGGTCGTAGGCCATGACGGCGAAATGCGCTTGAGGGCCGGCGTCGATCGCCGCGAAGCGGAAGGGGCGCATGGTCGGCCGCGCGAACGCCCGATTCAAGGCGCGGCCCACATGCTCCTCCAGCGTGCTGCCCGGGTCCTCGCCGCCGGCAAGCAACTCCACTTCCGGCTCGATCTCGGTTTCATGGCGAAAGGAACGACCGTCCGCCGCAAGGTGAGCGATCCCTAAGCCGTGGCGGCGAAACGCGCCCTCCACGGCGGCGGCGAGGTCGGCCAGGCGGAGCGGTCCGGCAAGCTTGTAGACGTGCGTGGCGTTGTAGGGGTGGAGACTGCTCCATTGCAGCATCACTCGCTGAAACGCGTTGAGTCGTCCGCAGGCGGGTGGCGTTGGGCGAATCATCGCGCGCTCCATTTCTGGCGACTGGCCGGCGGGTTCTAAGTGGTCCGTTTTCACAAATACTGTCACAGATAGGGCCGTAGGGTGGGACCAGCGAGCTTGCGAAGCACGGCCCACCAAACGCCGTGAATGGTGGGCCGGCGCTCGCAAGCTCGCTGGTCCCACCCTACGGCTCTCGTAGGACGGATTGGCAATCCGTCCTACGGCCAAACAGAGGTTGCAATTGCCGTGCCGGCCCACGATTCCGAAATAATCGGCTGTTTTGGGCGTTTTGCGTTGTGGGCCGGGACCGCCTATCGCGGGTGGCCAGTGTATTTGCTGGAAAACACCAGCGACTATTACAGAGGATGGTCTATTCACACGAACCCGGCGGTTCGCTCCACGCACCCTACAGTTTATGAATAATCCGGGTTCGTGTTACGCCCCGCGGGGCGGGGCGCAAGCGAAACACTGCCTGCGCAGCGGGGTTTAATGGGATATACGCAACCCGAAAGTGGCCGTGCGGATGATCGGAGAATTCGACGATTCTCGCGATTCTCTGTGTCAAGAACTGGCATTCAGGCAAGCCAGTAATTATAATTCAAGGCTGCCTGATCCCCACGGCCAGACCGTGGTTCCCCCCTCACTCATGCTGCAATTGGACTCATCATGCAAACCCTTCATTGTTGGCATGCGAAAAGCATCGCAATTCTTGCGGTTGTCTTTTTCACTTCCGCGATCTAGCCAATTCCGCCGAGCTTGCGCCGGACGCCGTCAAGCCGGACAAGGTTCCGGAGGCCGTGCCCGCTGCCAGCGGCG
Source organism: uncultured Planctomycetia bacterium (assembly GCA_963824275.1). Taxonomy (GTDB): domain Bacteria; phylum Planctomycetota; class Planctomycetia; order Pirellulales; family Thermoguttaceae; genus JANXQG01. Next base: position 398,216 of record CAWGOT010000002.1, read on the forward strand.
ACCGCTACGGCGCCAGCCCCCGTGCCCACCCCCGCTGCTCCCGCGGCCGAGAAGCCGGCGCCGGCTGCCGAAAAGAGCGCCACCCCGCCGCTTGCCAAGCCCGACGCGGCCAAGCCGGGGGCGTCTACGCCCGATGTTGCCAAGCCCGCGACTAAACCGGAGGCGGCCAAGCCGGAGGCGGCCAAGCCGGACGCGGCCAAGCCGGAGGCGGCCAAGCCGGACGCGGAGGCGGCCGAACCCGATGCGGCCAAGCCCGCGGCTAAACCGGACGTTGCCAAGCCGGGGGCCAAGCCGGAAGCAGAACCGGTTCTGGAACAGCCGCGTCGCGGCTTTGGAGGATCCTCCCGCACGGGCGGTGCGCCGTCGTTTGGCGGACAAGCGCCCTTTGGCGGGGCGGCACCCTTTGGCGGGGCGGCACCCTTTGGCGGGGCAGCGCTTAGGCGGGGCGGCGCCACGCTTTCCGCGGCCGGTGGGACGGCTGCCCTTTCGGCCACCGGCGGGACGGCTGCCGCGCTGCCGAAGAAGCCGGCGGGAAAGCTCCGCTTCCAGTTCCGCTACGCGGCCTGGAAAGACGTGATCGAGTGGTTCGCCCAGCAGGCCGGTCTCTCCTTGCTCATTCCTGAGGCCTATCCTACCGGTTCGTTCAACTATGTCGATGATAACAAGGACTACACGCCGGCCGAAGCCATCGACATGATCAACAGTATTCTCCAGTTCAAGGGCTTCACGCTGGTGATCAAGGAACGGATGTTGATTCTGCTCAACCTCGCGGACAGTCCCAAATTCCCAATTTACGCTTCCGACCATTGATGTCAAGTTGCTGGATAGCAAGGGCTACTCCGAACTGGTGACCGTAGTATTCCAGTTGAGGAAGAACCCGCCCGATAAACTCGATCCCGAAGTCAAGGCCCTGCTCGGTCCGGCGGGATCGACCTTAGTCTTGCCCCAGTCGCAGGAATTAAAGGTCACGGATACGGCGGGGCGGCTCCGCCTGATTCGCGATTTCATCAACCGCGTCGAAGGGAAAGAGGTCGGGCTGCAGAAGATCGAACTGAAGATTGTCCGGGCCGAGGAAGTGCTGCCCGTCCTCCACCAGTTGCTGGACATTCCGGATGGTTCTGAGGAGTCGGCCGACGGCTCGATCCGCGTTGCGCAGTTGGCCGGCACCAATATCCTGGTCGTGAGCGGGCGGCCCGACAAGGTGAACCGCGCCATCGACATCATCCAGGACCTTGATCACGGCACCATCATAAGCTCCGGTCAGAAGCAGCTTGAAGATCATTCCGCTCAACGGCCTGGATGGGGACACGGTTCTGAAGGTCTTGCAGACGGTTCTGGCCAACGAGGTCGACATCCATCTGTCCACCGATCCCAGGGGCAACCTGATCGTACTGGCGCGGCGCCAACCAGATCGCCACGATCCAGGGCGTGATCAACCAAATGACGAAAGAAGTGGCACCGATCACCAACGTCATCAAGCTGGTCCACAACGATCCGCAAAGCGCCGCGGATGCGATCAACCGCGAGTTCAACAACACCGACGGGAAAAACGCCGCGGCCCCCCAGATCCTGGTCGATGCGGCGAATCGCCAGTTGATCATCAAGGCCGCGGAACCGCAATTCGTGCAGATTAAGGGGTTGCTGACGAAAATGGGCGAGCGCTTCGAGGGCGACCCGACCCCGCCCAGCAAGGATCGCACGTTGCCGCCGATGAGCCCGAGCGAGGCCGACGCGTTTCTCGAAGCGGTCAACAAGGTCTGGCCGAAGATGCACCCGAACAGCCAGGTGATCAGGATCGGCGTTCCGCCCGCCGAGAAGAAGAACGATGGCGACAAGAAGCCGGAACCGCAGAAGTCGCCGGAGGGAAAGCCGCCCGAGGCTACCAAGCGAGCGTCCCAACTGACGATGGGAGGGCAAGAGCGTCCGAACCGGCTGTTCGGCGCCCGCGTCATGTGGGTGGCCGCGAAGGCAGCCGTCGAGGAGGATGAAGACGACGACGCGCCCAGTCCTGCGCCTGCCAAGCCGGTGGAGGGCAAAGCCTCTGCGCCCGCGGGCAGTGCGGCAAATGGCAGCCTTCCTGCCAAGCCGCCGGCAGGCAGCGATCTGCCGGCGCCGATCATCGTGACGGTCGGCCCGAACGGCGTGACGATCCATTCCGAAGATGTGCAAGCCCTGGACGATTTTGAGCGACTGATGTATTTGGCGATAGCATCGAACAATCAGCCGATGAAGGTCTATTATCTCGAGCACGCCCTGGCCGAAAGCGCGGCGGTGACGCTTGCCAAGGTCCTTTCCGGGCAGGTGGAAGCGGGCGATCTGCCTTCGGCAGGCGGCGCAGGGGCGTCGACGGCAACCACGAAGCCGTTGGCCACCGGCCCCTATCAAATTGTGCCCGAGGTTCGGCTGAATGCGCTGCTGGTGCTGGCAAACCACTACGATCAAGGCACGATCGAGTCGTTGCTTAAGACGCTCGATCTTGTGGAGAGCCCGGCCAATGTCGCGGTCTCGCCCAAGCCGCAGCGGATCGAGGTCACGCACGCCCGGGCCGCCGATATCGCCCAAGTGCTGCGCGAGGTCTATGCCGATCGGATGGTGCTCTCGCAGGCCCAGCAGAACCGGGCCAACCTGGCCGGTGCTGCCGGCGGCGGCGGAATCCTGGGTTTGATGATGGGCGGCGGGATGCCCGGCATGGGCGGCGAGCAGGGCGGCGGCGGCGGGCGCGGCGGGCGGGGTGGGGGCGGCGGGAATCAGCAGAATAATACCCCCAAGCTGTCGATTGGCGTCGACGTCCGCACCAACAGCCTGATCGTTGCCGCCACCGACGCCTTATTCAACGAGGTCAAGAAACTCGTCGACGAGGTCGACCAGGCTGCGGCCTCGGACAACGAGGAAGTGCGGGTTGTCAAGTTGCGTAACACCAGCGCGGCGGCGGTACAGAGGGCGATGGCGGCGTTCGCCGGCGATGCCTTGCAGACCAGCAGCACGACCACGCCGGGCATGGGTACGCAGAATCGCGGCGGCTTCAACACTGCCGGCACGCGTGGCGGCGGTTTCAATCTCGGCGGCGGCGGCTTCAACAATGCCGGCACTCGTGGCGGCGGCTTCAATCCCGGCGGCGGTGGCGGCTTCAATCCCGGCGGCGGCGGCGGCTTCAATCCCGGCGGCGGCGGCGGCTTCAATCCCGGCGGCGGTGGTGGCCGCGGCGCTGGCGGCGCTGGCGGTGGCGGTCGTGGTGGCGGCGGCGGTGGCGGCGGCCGCGGCGGCGGTGGCGGCGGCGTGTTCTAGTCCGCGCCGAAATTTGGACTATCCAAGCCCGAAGCGCAAGCGAGGTTCAGTTATCCCCGACCTCGCATGCGATTCGGGCTTCAGCCTTTCTTGCACTTGACCAGCATGGCACTACGGGCGATTACGCACATTCCTAGCTTGCGCGTCGGGCTTCGATGCCGACTTAACGCCCAACACTCTCCGGAAAGCCTCTGATTGACCGAACGCCCCGCTCTCCACTCTTTCTGCGCGATTTTCCCGCTTCTCGCTCCCATCAATCTGATCGGACCAAGGCAATCGGTCACCCCATCTTGCCCTTCTTACGGCAAACTCGCACTGCGTGAGTTGCCCTTCTTGCCTAAACTCCATAACCGGAATCCTGTGGAGAAATGCGTCAAGTTTGCCGATTATATCTCCTACGCGGAGATTAGGGGCACAGGGTTCGCCTGTACGTCTTCGCGAAGCCAAGGGTTTCTCGACCTAAGTGCAAGGACGCAAACGATTGTGAAAACAGATCTTACCAAGACAAAGCGTATCAGGTTCCTCATCCCTATCGCCCAGGTTGGAGCCGCTGTTCTCATCACTTTCCTCACGAGCCTGCCAGCTTGGGCCCAGAGCGAGGCTCGTGGTCAAGATGTATGCCTGTCCTAGAGAGCAGGCCGCCGTCACGACCGACAACCTGATCAAGGAGTACGGCGTGATTGCGGGCGTGCGGGTGGCCTACGACGAACCGGGGGCGCAGTTGATCGTGCAGGCCCCGGCGGAGGTTCAGGCCCGCATCAGCCAGCGGATGGCGGCGGCGTTTCCCAACCAGCAGCCGGCCGCCCCCAGGGCAGCGGCCGCCCCGGTCGAGGTCCGCCAGGTCCCGCTGAAGCAGATCCAGACCGACCAGTTCGAGGCCCTGCTGTGGAACAATTTGGGGAGCCGCTTGAGCGCCGCCTCGGAGCAGCGGATCGGAATGCACGGCTATCGCCTGGCATTGTCCAAGGGCGGGTCGCTGGCGATATGGATTGACCTGGCGGCCAGGCAAGTCAAGTTGGAAGGCTCCGCCGCGGCCGTCGAGGCCGCGACCCGCCTGGTCCAGGTCCTCGATGCGCCGCAAGACCCTGCGGGCAGGAATATCCGCGTGCTGCCCTTGCTGCCCTCCGAAGTGCCCAGCGTGCACCGCGCCGCCTCCATCATTCAAGCGGCCAACGGCGGTCCGATCAACATGCCCTTGGCGGCGCAGGTCCTGCAGCCGCGGGCCGATGCCGCGCCAGCGGAAGGCGCCGGCGGCGCCCTCTCGCAGGGCGGTTCCGGGTCGCAGGGCGGTGCGTTATCGCAGGGCGGGTCCGGTTCCCTCTCGCCCAGCGGCAGCGGTGTGGTTCCCGGCAATTATAGCCGGATCGTGAACCCGGTGCAGATGGAAGTCATCGAAGGGCTCGACGTGGTGATCCTCAAGGGCGGCACGTCGGACGTGGAGCAGATGATCAGGTTCCTGCAATTCATCGAGCAATTCTCGGGAGTCACCGAACCGGTGATCGACATCGTGACGGTGAAGCACGTCGACTGCACCGCCATGGCCACCCTGGCCACGAACCTGTACAATGAGGTCTACCTGCAGCGGCAGGGCCCCGTGAGCATCACGCCCCTGGTAATGCCCAACGCGATCCTGATCGTGGGCCGCGCGGAAAACGTGAAATCGGTGCGGGAGCTCATCACCCGGCTCGACCAGCCGGCGTTTCCAGGGACCCAGTTCCATGTCTTCCATCTCAGGCATACCGACGTCGCGTCGGCCTACACGACGCTGCAGACCGCCTTCCCCACCACCAACGTCGCCGGATTGAGCCCTTATATCCGCGTCACGGAGGACCTGCGGACCAACTCCCTGATCGTGCAGGCCGGCCAGCGCGACATGGCCGAAGTGGCCGATTTGATCCAGAAGATCGACGTTACCGGCCTGGAGGATGGAAAAGGAATTCGCAACGTGGTGCGGATCATCCAGTTGCAGCACAACCAGGCCCAGACCATCGTCACCGTCATCCAGCAGGCGATCTTGAGCGCAGTGCAGACCACGGGCGTAGGCGGTGCAGCCGGGGCTGGAGGCTTTGCCGGGCGGGGCCTTCGGCGCCGGGGCCGCGCCCGCCGCAGGCGTCCCCGGCGGTGCCGCCGGCGCGAACGCCGCCCGTCCAGGACAGCGGGCCGCCGTGCTCAACTTCCTCACGATTGACGCCAAGGGCAAGCGGCTGCTGACTTCCGGGATCCTCGATCGGGTGACCCTCACCGCCGACCCGGTGGCCAACGCCGTGATCATCAACTCGCCGGAGGAGAACATCGACCTGCTGGAAGGGCTGGTGCGGGAATTGGACAATCTGCCGGCGGCGGAGGCCCAGATCAAGGTCTTCACGATCGTCAACGGCGACGCCACGGCCCTCTCCAACATGCTCCGCACGCTCTTCGGCGGCACGGCCACGGCCACCCCTGGGGCGGCCGGCGGTGCGGGCGGCTTCGGGGCCGGCAGGCGCCGGCGGTGCGGGCGGCCTGCTCTCCCAAATCGGCGTCGCCCTCAGCGGCGAGGGAACCTCGATGGTGCCGGTGCGGTTCGGCATCGACATGCGAACCAACAGCGTGGTCGTGGCCGGCACGCCCTCCGACCTGAACATCGTGGAGGCCATCCTCACCAAGCTCGACGACGCCGACGTGCGGCACCGCAAGAGCGTGGTGATCCGCCTGAAGAACTCGCCCGCCTCCGAAGTGGCGACGGTCATCACCACCTTCCTGACCACGGAGCGGACGCTGCTGGCGGCGGCCGGGGCGGGAATCACCACGCCCAACGAACAACTCGAACGCGACGTGGTGGTGGTCGCCGAAACGGTCACCAACAGCCTGGTCTTGAGCGCCACGCCGAAATTCTTCGAGGAGGTGCGGTCGATCATCGAACAGCTCGACGCCCGGCCGCCGATGGTCATGATCCAGGTCATGATCTGCCTCGGTGGAACTGGGCAGCACGAACGAGTTCGGCATCGAGCTGGGCTTGCAGGACTCGGTGCTCTTCGACCGCAGCATCCTCAGCAACCTGGAGACGACGACCACCACCACGGCGGCCGGGGCCTCGACGGCAGTCGGTTATTTCGGCGAACGCCGCCCCCGGTTTCAACTTCAACAACGGCGGCGACCTGGGCAATCCGGGGACCCTGCCGGCGGGCAGCGGCGTGGTGACCAACTGCGCATCCGTCCGACATCGCCGGCCAGGGACTGGCGAACTTCGGCGTCGGCCGCTCGAACAGCAGCTTGGGCTACAGCGGCCTGGTGCTATCGGCCGCCAGCCAGAACCTCAGCGCCATGCTCCGCGCCCTGGCGGAGAACCATCACGTGGAAGTCCTGCAGCGGCCGCAGGTCATGACCCTCGACAACCAGCCCGCCTTCATCCAGGTCGGGCAGCGGGTGCCGACGATCTCGGGGATCACGATCAACGCCACCACGGGCAACACGAATACCATCACCACGAACAACGTGGGCATCATCCTCGGCGTGACTCCCCGCATCAGCCCCGACGGCCTGGTGGTCATGCAGATCGACGCCGAGAAGTCGGTCCTGGAGCCCGAGTCGAACGGCATTCCGATCTTCACCTCGCCCACGGGCCAGGTCATCCGCTCGCCGATCATCGACGCCACCACGGCCCAAACGACCGTCGCGGCGATGAGCGACCAGACCGTCGTCATCGGCGGCCTGATCACCAAGAGCAAGACCAAGGAGCACCATGGCGTGCCGGTGATCGACGACATTCCCGTGCTCAACAACTTCTTCCGCTACGATTCGGACGTCGAGGAGAAGACCGAGCTGCTTGATCATCATGACGCCGCACATCGTGAGGAACGAGGCCGACGCCGAGGCCATCAAGCGGACCGAGGCCGCCAAGATGACCTGGTGCCTCAGCGACGTGACCAAGATCTACGGCGAAGCGGGACTGCGGACGCGGAAGGACGAGTGGATGGACCACGAGGTCCCGGTGATCTATCCGGACGCCGGACCGCTGCCCGTGAACAGCCAGCCGAAGGGCCCGGAGACGATTCCCACGCCCAACAGCCAGCCGGCCGGCCCGGCGGCCCCCGCGGCCCAAACGCCCGCGGCCCCCGCGCCCATGACGCCGGCGCCGACGCCCACGCTGCCGACCGCACCCGCGCCCATGGCCCCGGCGCCGCAGTCCGATGGGCTCCAGCCGGTAGCCCCGGACCCCAGCGCTGCGATGGGCCGGTACCCGTCGTACAACGTCCAGCCGGCACAGTACAACGTCCAACCGGCACAGTACAACGCGCAGCCGGGCCAGTACAACGTGCAACCGGCACAGTACAACGCGCAGCCGGGCCAGTACAACGCGCAGCCGGGCCAGTACAACGTGCAACCGGCACAGTACAACGCGCAGCCGGGCCAGTACAACGTGCAACCGGCACAGTACAACGCGCAACCGGGCCAAACTGGGGTCCAACAGACCCAATATATGGCCCAGCCGCAAGCGGGGTCGGGCGTTCAGCCTGCGAATTACAACTACCAGGTCCAGCCGGGACAGCGGCCTTATACGGCACAGCCGGCCGTCTACCAGGCCCCGGTCACCGGCCAGCCGGCGACATCCTACAACTACCAACCGTCCTACGAACCGATCCCGCCCGCCTACTATCCGTCGGCGCGGCAATAGGTTGACAGCCAACTCCAGGACGGCCTGGGAAGGCCGTCCTACGAAATCCACAAGTCCAAACTACATTTCCATCTCAAACGCCTACTATCGTTGACCTTCCGAAAGGAACTCATCCCATGACGAAATCGTACTGCCGATCTCGATCAAACCTCGCCTGGCGCCTGGTCGCCGGGCTCTTGCTGACCGCCTGCCTTGCGCCGGCCGCCTACGGCGACGGCTGGTCGTTCTGGCCCTTCAACAAAGAAGACCAGCCGGGCAAGCCGGACAAGGTCTCCTGCTTCTGGAACGACACGATCCTGACCCAGGCGGGCCAGCCGCCGATCCGCGGCTTCGGCGGGCGGCTGATGTTCTATCAGGGCAAGAGCGAGGACCCGATCAAGGTCGAAGGGACGCTCGTGGTCTACGCCTTCGATGAGACAAATCGCGACGCCAACAACAACCGGCCCGACCGCAAGTATGTCATCACGCCGGAACAACTGCCGCAACATTACAGCAAGTCCAAGGTCGGCCACTCCTATAGCGTCTGGATCCCGTGGGACGAGGTGGGCGGCATGCAGAAAGAAATCACGCTCATCGTCCGTTTCCAACCGAAGGAGAAAGACGCTCCGGTGACGATCAGCGAGCCTTGCCGGCAACTCCTGCCGGGCCGAGTCGATACGGCGCGGGCCGCCTTGCCCGGCGCGGGCCAATTGGCTCTCGGCCGGTTCGCTCCCGGCCAGTTCGCTCCCGGTCAGCTCGCCCCGGGCCAGTTCGCCCCGGGCCAGTTCGCCCCCGGCCAGTTCGCCCCGATGCAGGCCGCTGCGCCGGGCAATTGGGGCGGCGGGATGGTGGGAACGCCGCCCCCCATGGGCTACGGCGTGCAGCCCGTGATGTACCAGGCGCCGGTTAACGACGGCGCGGGTCCTGCGCCGAACCAGCCGCGGATCATGACCACAACGATCGACGTGCCGCCCGGATCGACGATCCGCTCGGCGATCACTTTGCCCCAGGCTCCGGCGCCGGGGGCGGCGGGACCTTACCAAACGGCACCGGCGGGAGCAACGGGGCCGGCCCAGAACTATCAACCGCAGAACTATCAACCGCAGAATTACTATCCGGGGCCAAACTACCAACCTCAAAGCTACCGCGGGCCGAATTATAATCCGACGCAGGGCTACGCTCCGGCCGCGCCGGCAACGCCGTCAAATTATCCGACACCTGCGTCGTCGGCGGCGCCGACTGGCCTTCAACTACGAGCTGGTTTTCAACCTGGTCGACAGTGGCCTCTAGGCGAGCCACTCGCTCAGCTAGGTCCCGATCGTGCTCCGTTGCCACCACGCCCCGCAGGATCGCCCTATGGCCCCTCATTTCAACCTGCACAGGCGAACTCAAATGCAGCGCCGGCAGCGCCCCAAGGTGGCCAGCCAGGGCCAAACTAGTCTCCTCGGGCAGGCGGGCCAGGGCGGGATGAGGAAACCCCAAGCTCATGACAATCCGCACCGCGGGAGTCGTGGTTTGGGCAGAGTTGGGGTTGTTGCCCTGCCCGCCCATGCCGTTGTTCATGCCGTTCATTCCGCCCATGCCGGTGCTGCCCATGCCGCCCATGCCGCCATTCATGCCGTTGCCGGTCTGGGTTGCGCCCTGCAGGTTGCCGCCGCCGACAAAGTTCTGGGTCTGCTGATTGGTGTTGGTGCTGGCGTTGGCGCCGATAAAGCCGCCGTTGGACGACGTTTGGGCCTGGCCTCCCACCCCGACCGTACTGGTATTGCCCGCGTTGTTGGCTTTCAGGTTCGAACTGCTGTTGGTCGTGTTGTTGCCGAAGAGGTTCGAGGCCGAAGGAGTGCCCGAACCGCCCCCCGAGCTGCCGAACATGCTCGACCCGCCCGAGCTCATCCCCGTGCCGCCCCCGCCGCCGGAACTCATCCCGCCGCCCTGGGCGAAGACCTTCGCCTGGCTGCCAACGAGCAGCGCAATCGTCAAAACCGCTAGTATTCGCATCCACTTCATGATCCGGTTCCTTCTGTTTGTTGCCCTCAACTTGTTATCGACACAATTGGTCGCGTAGCGACTGCCGTAGCGGTCTGGTGGGCTACGGCTATACTGCGAACGGTCACAAATGAGCCATTCGATACCAACCCGAAGCGTAAGCGAGGCAAGGACTTAGCCGCCTCGCTTACGCTTCGGGTTCGTATCAGTTGCAACCGCTCGCAGCATAACACCATCATTGATCCTCGAGACCCTCGCCTTCGGCTTCGTCCGGGTCATACAGGAGCACCGCCGGCGGCAGCGCCATTGGGACGGGCTCGACGCTCGCAGCAGGCGGTTTCGGCGCCTGGACCTGGACCTGGGCTGCCGGGGGCGCGGCCTTGCCGGCCGGGCCCTCGTCGGAGGCCTCGGGAACATTCGCCACCGGCGCCGGGCCGCGGCCGAACGCGGGGGCATCGCCGCCGCGCCCACGACCGCCGCGGCCATTAGTGCCGCGGCCACCGCCAAAGCCTCGTCCGGCCGGGGGCTGATCGGTCGCCGCCGCTGCCGGCGGGGCAGCCTGGGCCCCTGTCGACGGCTCGGAAGCCTGCGGAACGTCCCCCACCGGCGCCTGACGGTTGTTGCGACTGGACCCGCCACGGCCACCGCCGCGCCCACCGCGCCCGCCACGGCCAAAGGCATTGGCGGGCTGGGTTGGGTCGCCGGCTACGACCGAGGGCGGCGATGCGTTACCGCTCGCCGGTCCCCTATCGGGCACGGAAATCGCCGTCGGCGTCATGGCCGGAACCGCCTGCATGGGGCCGCTCACGATGGAGTCGCCGTTGTGAAGCAGCCGGCGAGCATTGCGAAAGTCGACCACAACCTCTTCCGAGTTAATCGATTGCACCGTGCCCTGCTCTTTCCATCTTGCGGTCCCGACGGCAAAACTCTCGCCCGCCGCCAATTTCCACAATACGCCTCCCATCCGATCCTGAATCCAGACCTGCGGCTCATCGTCAACTTGCGTAATGGCGGTTACGACGGCAAACTGGGCAGCGTCAACAACCGCCAATTCCCTTATTGGCGGTTTGTCACGGCTCCCAGTTGGTGGGTCGGGCGGCAGGGGCGGACGAACATACGGTCCGAAGAAGTTCCGCGTCACGATCGGCTGATAGTCAACCAGCTTTGCCAGTTGCAGGGCGTGCGACGGTTCCTTGGGGAGGGAGTTCTTGGCCTCGGCCGCAGGGAGCGAGAGGGCCTCGATGCTCAGCGTCAGCACCAGGTTCGTGTCGGGTTTGGCGGAACTGGTCCTGTCCGGCTTGATGTTCAACGTGCGGATTTGGTGCAGGTAACCGGCCGAATAGAAGCGGTACATGAAATCGACCAGGCTGGCCAGGTTGGCGCGGGCCGTGAGCTTGAAGGGGACCCGCGTGTATTGGCTCTGGCGGGTCGTGGCGCCGACCTCCTGGGCAGTCAGCGTGAACTGCTGAAGCTTCGTGTTTTGCGCCAGATCGCGGAGCCAACGGTCATAGAGCGCACGTGCGACCAGGGGTTCGGCGGGCAGGGCCTTCCGCTGCCACTCGTCAAGGCGTTTTTGATCGCGCTTTCCGGTCTGGATGTCTTTTTCCTTCTTGGCGATCTCCGTGTTGTACTTGTTCTGGTCGGCGATCAACTGATCCTCCGTTCGGGGGTCGCCGGCGATGAGCAGGAAATAGAGCCCTACCAGGACCACCAGCCCGCCCGAGATCATCAAGAGGATTTTTTCACGGCGCTTGAGCTTGAGCTTCATTATTTCTTTTCTCCCTTCTCCGAGGTGACCGAGCCAGAGCCCAAGGTGACCGAACCAGAGCCAACCGGCGCGGCCGAGCCAGAGGCAACCGGCGCGACGGAACCAGAGCCAGAGGCAATCGTACCAGAGCCAGAGGCAATCGAGGCGACCGAACCGGAGCCAACCGGCGCGACCGAGCCAGAGCCAGCCGAGGCGACCGAACCAGAACCGGAGGCAACCGAGGCAACCGAACCAGAGTCCGAGACGGAGACGACCGCCGCGACCGTGCCGGAAGTGACCGAGCCCTCGAACGAAAAGGCGTATTTGGGCACGCTCTTGTCTGCCTTGAAGCTGCGGACGCTCAACCTGCCTCCATTCTCGCTCACGCCTTTTTCCATGGTCTCAACCACTTCCTCCGCACTCACGGAGGCTCTGAGATCGATCTGTCCGCCGCGGACGATGCTGCTGGCCGTCAGTTCGTTGAACATCGCGTTCTGCGCCGGCGGAGTGCTTTTGTTCAGGGCATTGACCCGATCGAGCCAAGTCACATCGTCGTCGGTCCATTTGGAGATTTCCGCCGCGGCGGCGCTGACTTTCTTCGCCTGCTCGACCTGCTTGTCCAGGCCCAGCGACTTCTCGTGCAGGGCCTCTACCGCCGAGACCAAGAGGTAGTGGTGGACGCTGCGGTACGTCACATAGCCCAGCAGGAGCACGGCGGCGGCGGACCCGGCGATGATCCATTTCCTGCGGGGGTCGGTGCGTTCCGGCCGGCGGCGGGGATGGAGGAAATCGACGGCGTGCTTCGAGGGCTTCAACTCGGCCAGCAACATGCCCAAAAGGGGCGCGTATCGGCCGGGGTGCGGCGGCGGCGCTTCGACCAGCCCCCATTTGAGCGTCAGGCCGCTGAAAGGATCGAAAAGCATGACGTGGATATTCAACTCGGCCTCGATCGCGCCGGCCAGGTCGGGTCGCGGTTCCCCGCAGAGCACAATCGATTCGATCCGCCGCCCGCCCAACTGGTTCGAGGCCGCCGCCATGGTGAGGCGGATCTCGGCCAACAGGGCCTGCAAGGGAGGCGGGTCGCTGGCGATCCGCGTGGTCCGCAAGAACACCGCCTTGCCGTCCACGACCGCCGTGAGATCGGCCTCCACCCCCAACGGATTCACCAGCAGCACCACCTGACCCTTAGGTATCGACTTCTCGCCCTCCAGGAGCAAGGCCGCTTCACAGGGCCGCAGCAGCAGCCGCTGCATCTTCAGGCCGGCATGCTGGCAGACCGCTTCGATCTGCTTGAGGATCGCCGGTGCGATGGCCGTGGCCAGCACGGTCCGAGGGCTGTCGGCCGAGCCCTCGATGGGCACGAAGTCCAAGAGCCATTTGTCGTCCAGCTCATTGAACTCGCGGGTGGCCTGGAAGCGGACCATATCCGGCAGTTCATCATCGGGGGCGGGCGGCAACTGGAGCTGCCGGAGCTCGATGCTGTTGCGGCCCACGGCGACCACGGTCTCCGCGCGGCCGAGTCCGCGGGCGTCGAGCTCCGCGGCAATCCGCTTGCCGATCTGCTGGGCGGTGTCGGCCGCCGAGGGATCGGTCTCGCAGGGGATGGAAAAGGCCTGCTCGATCACGATCTGACGGCCGCGCCCGGAGGCTACCATCAGGCGGATCTCACGCGGATCCCATTCCAGGGCAAAAAGTTGGGACATGGCAAACGCTTAGTGCGCTCCTGTCGTAGGGCTAGTGGTTGGGCTAGGAGTTGAGTTGCTCGCCGGGGCGCTGGTCTGGCTGCTGCCAGTCAGGCTGCCGGTCTCGCCAAGAAAAACGGAAATTGGTCAAATGGCTCATATCTTTCCAGAATAACACGCGGGCCGGGTGTTGTGTAGCATCAAGTATGACCTCCACCCGCGCCACCGGATTTCCCTTGTCGAAACGTCCGATTATTTGGGCACGGTAGACGCTCCCCCCGGCGGTAATGTAAGGAAGCATGGCCTGCATCTGCTGCTGCGTCAAAATATTCGTCATCAGGGGCCATGCCGGGCACGTGAGGTAGGGCGTCGACTGCGACGTGCTGGAGTTGGGATCGGGATCGCGGGCGGAAAGGATCTGGCTGGCCGTATTCTGGGTCATGCCGGGGATCGACATCAGCACGGGAAGCGGCGCGGTGTTAATGTTGATCCGCCCCGGAATCGAGGTCCCGGCGACCGTCGTGCAGGTGTCGAAGAGGATGGGCAGGTAATACTGCATCGACTGGCTGTCGGTCGTGAAGGGATTGGGGAGCGTGTTGGCCGAGGTGGCGCTGGTCGACGTGCCGCCCGACCCCGAGCCGCCCGACCCCGAGGCGCCCGATCCCGAACCACCCGACCCCGCGCCGCCGGACCCCGAGCCGTTGGCCGTCACCGTGCGGACGCTCTTAATGCCGACGAGATCGAGCATGCTGCCGATGGTGTTGCGGCCCGTGCCGAAGGCCGAGGTATTGACGTTTCCGCTGGAATCGACGGTGCCGCCGCCCTGCCGGTAGAAGACGATGTACTCGGCCCATTTCGGGTCGGGCAGCGCGGCCACGAGTTGGCTGTAGAGCGTCGGCATGTCGCTCTGATTGACATTGATCTTGGGCGTGCCGTCGTTGGGGTTGAAGGTCGATTCGGCGCTCCACAGCGTGAGGTAGGCGGCCCAGCCGTGGTCCATCGAGCCGTCGGTGGCCGCCAGGCCGGTGGTGGAATCGCTGCTGCTATAGCCCATCTTCTCCGCATCCAGGCCGTACAGCAATTCGGGCGTCACGCCCTGGACGAGCAACAACTCTTCGATGGAAGCGGGCGTGCCGTTGCGGGGGGAATAGGGGGGCGAGAGGCCGTTGTAGTAGTCGCTGTCGGCACCCAACGGGCGGACCGTGCCGGTCGGGTCGCACCAATTCAGGATGGAATCGGCAATTTCGTCGGTCATGCCCGGCAGGGCCATCAGGATCTGATGGGAGATGGGATAGCTGCTTTCGTCCTCGCCATTATTCGCGATCACAACGGCGGCGGTGCCGCTCGTGGAGCTGCCGCCGGATCCGCTGCCGTTCGAGCCGCTCGATCCCTTCGATCCCGATCCGCTCGACGGATCGTAATTGAAAATCGTGGCGAGGTTGATCTTTCCCGACTCGTCGTCCAGCCCAGGTCGACCGCCGCTGATGGTCAGGCCGGTAGGGTCCCAGATGGGCGCAACGAAGGTGACTTTGCCGCGCTCGCGGGGCAGGGTGTCCTCGGCCACAAGCTGGTCGGAAAAGCGCGACGCGTTGTCGTACAGGCCACCCGCGGTCTGGATCTCATCCGGATAGCGATCGAGGAACTGCCTTGCGATTTCCTGCCCTGTCTCGGCGAAGGACCGGGCTTGCGATTGCCGGGTGGAGGTCTGAGCGGCGCGATGCTCGCTGACCATCAACTCGGCAAAGCCAAGGCTGCCCAAGGCCAGCATCGTGACGACGATGAGGACCAGGACGAGAATAATGCCACGTCGTGGGCGTTTCATGGGTTTGCCTTTCTAAAAACCGCCGCCGCCGCCGCCACCGCCAGCGCCGCCGCCACCGCCGCCGCCACCACGACCGCCGCCGCCAGCGCCGCCAGCGCCGCCGGCACCACCGCCGCCGGCGCCACCGCCGCCGAATCCGCCGCCGCCCGCGCCGCCGCCGCCGAATCCACCGCCGCCGCCCGCGCCGCCGCCGCCGAATCCGCCGCCGCCGCCCGCGCCACCGCCGCCGAATCCGCCGCCGCCGCCCGCGCCACCGCCGCCACCACCACCGCCGCCGAATCCGCCGCCGCCTCTGCCGCCGCCGCCCGCGCCGCCACCGCCGCCGCCGAATCCGCCGCCACCGCGACCGCCGCCACCGCCGCCGCGACCGCCGCCACCGGCACCGCGACCGCCGCCACCGGCACCGCGACCACCGCCACCGCCGAATCCACCGCCGCCGCGACCGCCGCCTCCGCCGCCGCGACCGCCGCGACCGCCGCCACCGTTCTCGCCGCCGCCGCGTTCACCGCCTCGACCGCGTTTGCCGCCGCCTTCGCCCTTGCCCTTGCCTTCGCCCTTGCCAGCGCCCTCGCCCCTACCGCCGCCCCCGCCTTTTCCGAATCCGCCTTTTCCGCCCTCGCCCTTGCCACCCTCGCCTTTACCCTTGCCGCCTTCGCCTTTCCCGCCTTTTCCTTTCCCGCCTTTTTCGCCCTCGCCTTTTCCTTTCCCGCCTTTTTCGCCCTTGCCGCCTTTTTCGCCCTTGCCGCCTTTTCCGCCCTTGCCGCCTTTTCCGCCCTTGCCGCCGCCCTTGCCGGTCTTACCGCCGCCCTTACCGGTCTTTTTCCCGCTTCCGTCCGCGGCGGTGACACCGGGATCTTCCTTATAGGGCGATGTCTGGGGAGGTGTCGACTGCTCGTTGGCGACGTTGGGATCGACACTGGAATTGGGCAGGCTGACCAACAGCGTGTAAACGGTTGGGGGCCGCTTTTCGGTGTCGAAGACGCTCAGCATCGACTGCGGCGTCTCGTGGCGGAGAGTAATCGAAATCCGCACGGCGTTGGGCAACTGGCCCTGGCCCGCCAGACTGGAATCCCAAAGGCTGGTGGTCGTCGCAGCGGTGGCAGACGTGCCGCCGCTGGTGGTCGCCGAACCACTCGTGCTGGTCGTTCCGCTGGCGGCCGTGCCGCTGCTCGTTGTGGAAGCAGTGGAAGCCGTGCCGCCGGAAGCCGCGCTCACCGCCGACGAGCCGGTAACCGTCGTGCCGTTGGCAAAATACTCGAATTTCAGGTCGATAACTTCCGGGGCAAGCAGGTCGAGCGCCGGGTCGGTCTCTTCCACCTGTCCATTTCCATTGATGTACAGCCACGCGGCCCGATCCAACTCATGGCGATAGAGGCCGGTGAGCCCGGTCGTTACGGGAGGCGATTCTTGCGATAGGTCGACATCGACCGCGCCCCAAGCCCGTAGGTCACGACGCGAATATCGCTCGGCAGATCTGTCTGGTTGGAGTTGGCCGAAATCGTCCCCAGCGAAACCAAGGTCCTGGGCCGATGCACGGTCTCGATCTGGATCACCGAATCGGTGCCATAAATCCCGCCGGAAGCCAGCGGGGGCGTGGCGTTGGTGTCGGTCGAGTCGGAGTCGGCGGACGAATACACGGCATTGCTGGTGATGCCCCCGGAGGTCGAGTTTGCCACCGTCGATCCGGACGACGAACCCGACGACGACGACGAGCCCGACAACGACGACGAGGCCGTCGATGCAATCTGGAGCGGGGTCGCATTGCGGAGATCGTCGGCAATACGCTGCAAGATAACGCGAGCGAGCTGGGCCTCCTCGACCTGGTCGCGACTCTTGGTCGCCACCTGGGTATGGATCTGGATGCCGAAGCCCACCAGCCCCAGCACGACCACGGCCAAGGCCATGGCCAGGATCACCTCCACGAGCGTAAAGCCGCGGCGCGCGACGGCTTGCCACGACGGCAGGATTTCGGCCATGCTGGAAGACGGATTGGCAATCCGTCCTACCGTGCTGGAAGACGGATTGGCAATCCGTCCCACAATACGGCGATCTGCCCCACAACGGCCGCTGTTTGCTCTTAGATCGTGTCGCATGGATTTGATCCTCATGATCCGGAAGGAGTGCTGGTGGTATCGGATGTGGGTGGAGTGTAGGTGTAGCTAGGATCCGGAACCCAGCGGACCACCGAGAACTTGATGGGATGCTGGCCTTCCGGCATGTCGCGGGTTACGGTAACGCGGACCGAAATCAGTCCCGTTTCGTCGGTCGTTTCCTGGCTGATCGAATACAGCCAGCCGGGCTCGGCGGGATCGAGCGCTTCGTTGCTGGAGTCGAAGGGCACCTTGTCGACGGTGGCAGGCGGCGTGGCTTGGGAGACGATTTCGGCCATTTTGCTGTCGGCCAGGAGTTGCGCCCGGGCCATGTCGCGCGGCGGCCGCGTTCCGCAGCGCCAAGCGGCTGATCTCGCCCAAGGCGGCGATCGCGCCGGCCAGGATGGCGAGGGCCAAGATCACCTCCAACAAGGTAAAGCCGCGGTTCGCCGCGGAGCGGCGGCATCGCATGTCGCGTAGGGTGGGACCAGCGAGCTTGCGATGCCGGCCCACCAGACGCCGCGAACGGTGGGCCGGCGCTCGCAAGCTCGCGGGTCCCACCCTACGGGGCTATCCGTGACATGGGCATTTGCAACCGTTCGCATCGGTTTCGCCAACATCGGTTCGCTCCTGCTCGTCTAGGGTTTCGAGGTCAAGTCGTCTACGCTCACCGATCCGGTAACTCCCCGCAACTGCAATCGCACGGTGGCATGCCGATCGGCGGCCAGCGAGATCCGCATCGGACGTGCAGCCATCGGCCCAAAAGAAAATCGGATCGGACCAGGTGCCCTCGTCGCCGGCCGCATCGGCCGGCTTGTCGCCCATGGCGGCCAGATCGCTGACCGCATTTTCACTCAGGAAACGGACGCCCTTAGGCAAGGCCCCGTCGACCGGCGGCGGAAGGGGCTCGTCGGACGAGTCGCCTTCCGAGACCGACGAAGGCTGCGCAGTGGTCGAGCTTGCGGGCGAAGCCGTCGCGCTTCCGGGAGAAGTGGTCGTCGCTGCATTGGCTGCCGAGGCATCGGCAATCGAGGAATCTTCTTCCTGCGGCCCAAGGTGGTAACGGTCGCCATGGATCCGATAGCGGAAGATGTAGGTATGGCCTGATTGCATCGCGTCATCGCGGGCCACAACCCACTCCCTGCGGACGTCGTCGGCCGCCCTGAGCAGCGCCAGCGGGCCATGGGGCCCTGCATGGCGGCCCACGACAGTCCGGCGATGATGACGGCGATCGCCAACACCAGCATCACTTCAATCAAAGTGAATCCGCGACGTGATTCCACAGGCATCCTCCCGCGCGTCATGGTCAGTGTACGTCCTGGGTCCAGTTGCCGAGTTGTTCGCCCGTTTTCGGAGACACGGTCCAGACGTTGTAGGTAGTTACATTGTGGTTGCCGGGGCACAGGTATTGATACTGCATACCCCAAGGATCCGGAGGGATTTCCTTGTTCAAATAGGGGCCGTTCCACTTGGTCGGATCGGCAATATCCGGGCGCATAGCGCAAGGCCTGCAGGCCGGAACCGGTCGAGGGATACGCGCCAACGTTAAGCTGGTAGGCATCGATGGCCGTGGCGAAGAGATCGACCTGGGTCTTGGCGGCATTCCTCGCGGCCCTCTCTTGGGCCGGGAGGTAGGCAACGACTGCCAGCGACGCCAGGACGACCAGGATCACGAGGACCAGCAAGACTTCAATCAGGGTGAAGCCGCTCTTGCGGCGAGCGAATGAGGGTTTCATAGCATTGTCTCCAATAAACGGACGGAAATTTGTTTCTTACACGGTTGTGCCCATCTTGAGCACGGGAATGCCTTCCCACAATCCTCCATTTTACACCGCCGAGTCTCAACTTGAGCACGGGGAGCAGCAGGGCGATCACCAAAACCAGGATGATGCCTGCCAACACAAGCAGCATGATCGGTTCGAGCAAGCGGACGGTGAGGTCGAGGCGGCGCCAGGTGGTGCGTTCCAGCGAGTCAGCCACGGTCAGGAGCACGGTCTCCAGGTTGTTGGCCTGCTCGGCCACGGCGATCATTTCGACCACAACCGGGGGGAACTGTCCGCTGGCCCCCAAAGGCCCTGCCAGCGACTGCCCGGCGGAGATGTTCTCCGTGGCGTCGGCGATGGCGGCGGCCAGCACGCGGTTGCCGGCCGCGCCCTGCGAAATCTGCAAGGAGCGGAGGATCGGCACGCCGTTGTGCAGGAGGGTGCCGAAGACGCGGCAGAAGCGCGCCACGGCCAGGCCCAGGAACACCGGCCCCACCAAGGGCAGGCGGATCCGCAGGCGGTCGGCCCACCAGCGGCCCTCGTTGGTCTGCAGCCAGCGCCGCACCCACCAACCGACGGCCGCCAGCCCTAACAAAACGAACAGGCCGTAACTCCGCAAGAACGTGCTGGTGGCCAGCAGCCATTCGGTGACCGCGGGCAGTTCGTGCTTTTCCCGCAAGCGCTCGAACAACTCGGCGAACTTGGGCACGAAGAAGACGACCAGCACGACGACGATGATCGTGCCCACGACGGCCAGGAAGCAGGGATAGGCAACCGCGCCCATGGTCCGCTTCTTCAAGTCGTCTTGCGTCTCGGTAAACTGGGCGACGCGGGCCAGGGCCTCTTCCAGGAAACCGCCCTCGCCGCCGGCGCGGACCATGTTCACGGCCATCTCGCCCAGCACGTTCTCGAAGCGGCTCATGGCGTCGGCCAGCGTGCTGCCGTCTTCCACGCGGTGGTGGATTTCCGAGAGGATCGCCTTCAGCCCCGGATGCGAGGCCTGCCTTTCCACGACGTCGATCGCCCGCAAGAGCGGCACGCCGCTCCGCAGCAGGTCGGACATCTGGCCGTAGGCCATCGCGAGCATTGCCGCCGGCACGTGGCGGACCCGCGAAATGTCGACGCCCCCGGCGTCGTCCACGGTCAGCGGAAAGACGCTCTTCCCGGCCAGCGAGGTCGCCGCTTCGCGGCGGTTGTTGGCGGTGATCGTGCCGGTTACCACCTGGCCGGATTGGTCGCGGGCTGTGTAAGTGAAATCTGGCATGGCAGTTGCAATCCCTGACGGGAACGCCCTCCGCGGCGTTCCTTTCTTTTCCGGACAATCGCGGAACGCCGCGGAGGGCGCTCCCTACACCTATTCAACCCCCGATTTTGCCTTTGGTGACGCGCATCACCTCGTCGATCGACGACCGCCCGTCGATGACTTTGATCCAGCCGTCGTCGCGGAGCGTCCGCATGCCGTTTTTGACGGCCGACTCTTGAATGGCCCAGCTACTGACCCGCTCGTTCGAGAGGTGCCGGATCTCTTCCGTGGTGACCAGCAGTTCATACAGGCCGACGCGGCCGCGATAGCCCACCTGGCGGCATTCGCGGCAGCCTACCGACCGATACAAGGGCTTGTCGCCCAAGGCCTCGAAGGGGAAGTCGGTGGGGAGCTCGATCGCGCTTCGGATGGTAGGGCTGCTTGCAATGCGTGCAGAGGGTGCGGACCAGGCGCTGGGCCATCACCGCTTCCACCGTGCTGGAGACCAGGAACGGCTCGACGCCCATGTCGACCAACCGCGTGTAGGCCCCGGCCGCGTCGTTGGTGTGCAGCGTGCTGAACACCAGGTGGCCGGTCAGCGAGGCCTGGATGGCGTTCTCGGCCGTCTCCAGGTCGCGGATTTCGCCGATGAGGATGATGTCCGGGTCGTGCCGCAGGATGCTCCGCAGCGAGTTGCCGAACGTCAGCCCGATCTTGGTGTGCACCTGGATCTGGTTGATGCCGTCCAGCTGGTACTCGACCGGGTCTTCGGTGGTGATGATCTTGGTCTCGTCGTCCTTGATTTCCAGCAGCGAACTGTACAGCGTGGTGGTCTTGCCGGAGCCGGTGGGGCCGGTCACCAGGATGATGCCGTGCGGCAGCTGGATCAGTTCGTGGAAGGTGGCGTAGAGGCTCGGCTCCATGCCGAGCTTGCCGAGCTTGAACTCCATCGCCCCCTTGTCCAACAGACGCATGACGATGCCCTCGCCGTGGATCATGGGGATGACCGAGACGCGGATATCGACCTCGCGGCCGCCGATGCGGAGCTGGATGCGGCCGTCCTGCGGCAGACGCCGCTCGGCGATGTTCAGCCGGGACATGATCTTCAAGCGGCTGATGATCGCCGACTGGAAGCGGTTGATCTCCGGCGGCATCGGCTGCATGTGCAGCACGCCGTCGATGCGGTAGCGGACCCGCAGGCCCGACTCCTGCGATTCGATGTGCACGTCGCTGGCCCGGACCTCGATGGCCTCCAGCAGGATTTCGTTGACCAGCCGCACCACCGAGGGCTCCTGGGCCTCCTTGGAGAGATCGGAATTGGTGTCGATGGGCTCATCGAGTTCGATCCGCTCGTCGGTCTGGGCCAACAGGCCGTCGATCGTCTCGCTGCCGACGCCCAAGTGGGTCTTGATCTGCTTGGCGATCTCGTCGCGACTGGCCAGCACCGGCACGACGGTCAAGCCGGTGGCCACGCTCAATTCGTCCAGCGGATACAGGTTGAAGGGATCGCTGGTGGCGACGATCAGAGTGCCGTTGTTGCGGCGGATGGGAAAGAGCGACTCGCGATGGATGAACCGCGCGGGAAAGTCCTTCAAGAGGCTGAGGTCGACTTCGGCGTCGACCAGGTCGACGAACTCCAGCCCCACCTCTTTGGCCAAGGTCCGCAAGGCAGTTTCTTCCGTAAGGAACCCGAGCTTCACGGCGGCCTGGTCAAGGCGCACCCCCTCGGTTTGGGCAGCGCGCGCCTGCTCAACCTGTCTGGCGTCCAAAAGGCCCCTACGCATTAGCATTTCGCCGACATCCATCGCACACACCAACCATTTCGAAAAAAAGCCTGGGGGCTGACGCGGCCGCGCAGCTTGGGTATAATCCGGCAACATGCCGTCGATGTTGCCCGGTGACCGTACCCGGCCTGTCAAAATTCGCTCGCTGACAGACCTTCAACGCCGTCGCCGTCAAACGCCCTTAGTGATAAACCCCGCAAAAGGGAGAAAGTCTCGTTTTTTTCCGATGCAAACTGCGCCCGTTGGGGTTAATATAATAGATGGAAATTCCAGTCACCGCCAAGCAGGAGTCGTTCGCATGTCGACCATCGCCAAAATATCTATTGTAATTGCTGTTCTCTTGGTTTGCCAACCGCTATTTGCCCAAGGAAAAGGCGGCAAAGGCAAGCGCGGCGGATTTAATCAAGATCCCACGGCCGCTTCTGATGCCAGCGGCGGCAACGGTGGCAGCACTGGCGGTGGCGGCGGATTTGGGAGGCGGAATGCCAATACGGCCACGGGCGCAGCGGCCGGTGGGGCGGCTCCCGCAGCAGGCTTTGGCGCAGGTTTTGGTTCTGCCGCTGGTCCAGACGCCACCGGCGCGGGCGGCGGGTTCGGGGGCCGGGGCCGCGGGGGCCGCGGCGGTGCCGATCCGACTGCCGCTGCCGACCCGAATGGCGGCGGGTTCGGGGGCCGGGGCCGCGGGGGCCGCGGCGGCGCCGATCCAACCGCCGGCGCTGCCGACACGAGTGGCGGGTTCGGGGGCCGGGGGGGCCGCGGGCGCGCCGGAAATAATATTGACGCCACGCTGAGAGAGTTCGACCTCAACAAAGATGGGATGATCGATGCCAAGGAGGCCGCCGATCCAACCGCCAAGAACCTGCTCGACCGGATTTGGCAGAGGATGGGGAAGGAAGCGAAATACCCGGTCTCCATCGCAGACCTCGTGGCGGGTTGGTCCGGAGGGCGCGGTCAGCCGGCCACGGCATCCACAACCCCCGGCATGACTTCCCTGCCCGGCATGGGTTTTGGAACATCGACTACGACTACTCCAGCCCCGGCTACTGCCTCTACGGGCCGTGGGGGCCGGGGTAATCTCCAGCAAGGCCCCGGCGGCCGGGGAGGAAGAGGCGGCCAGGAAGCCCCGGCGGTGGCAAGTTCATCCCCCTTGAAGCGTTTTAGTACCAGCATCGACCTCCGGCCAAAAGGACTGCCCGAGTGGTTCCTGCAAAAAGACCGCAATGGCGAAGGGCAAATTACCATGGCCCAATACGCCACCAACTGGACGCCGGCACTGGTCGCAGAATTCAATAAGTACGACCTCAACCATGACGGCATTATTACGGCGGAAGAGGTCTTGAAGGTGGAAGGGATCCAGCCGGGCACGGCAATTGCCAGGGCCACTCCGGCTGTGGGCAGGGGGGCTGCGCCGCCGGCGGCTACAGCGGCTACGGTGCCTGCGGCGGCCACAGTGCCTGCGGCGGCCACGGCTGCCGCGGCCGCCGATACGGATTCCGCACCTGTGGCCGTCAATCCTGCTTCGGGGGCCGGTCCTTCGGCCACCGATACCGCTCCTGCGCCTGGCGGTCCTCCGGCTGGGTTTCTTGGCGGTCGGGGCGGTTTTCCGGGCGGCGGCTATGGCGGTCGGGGTGGCGGTTATGGTCCGGGTGGCGGTTATGGTCGAGGTGGGGGCGGTCCCCCCGCCCGCCGCCGGATCAGACGGTGAAGAGGACGAGGAAGGTGATTCGCCCTAGGCGTCAAAAAAACCTGCGGGCCCTTGCCAAAACCGTGTCCATCGGCGAAACTCTGGGGAACCGTTGGGGTTTAATGGGCTAACCATTCCTGCCGACGCATCCGGGATGTACCTGGACGGGCAGGTAAGTACCCCACTATTTTTCAGGAGAAGTTCGATGAAGCTTTGGACATTGTTTGCCGGTTTGGCCATCGCCGGGATGTTGGCGAGCGGCGCGTATGCGCAGGGCAAGGGCGGCAAGAAGGGCGGCGGGATGACGCCTCCCCCGACGTTTGATGAGTTGGCCGCCGCTGGTGACGTTACCGGCACGGGCGACGCCGCAACGGTCAACCAGGACCAGTATGTTAAGTACGTCGTGAGCAAGCTGCCTGCGGACGCCCCGGACCAGGCCAAGACGGCCGCCCCGGATCGGGCCAAGGCCGCCTTCGGACGGATTGTCGTTGCAGCGGCTCTGACGCCCCCCGTTGCCGCCGATGCGGTTACCGGCACGACGCCGGCTCTGACCAAGGCCCAATACACGGCTGGCGTGGCTGCCTTGCCCGCCCGTGGTGGCAAGGGTAAGGGCAAGAAGGGCGGCGGCGGCGCTTGAGGCCTGACTTCGACTTTCTCTCAGACAGCGCACTCGCGCGGGAACTGAAAAAAGAGAGCCGCCGGGATGATCTTCCGGCGGCTCTTGGTTTTTCTTGGCGTGCTACTGACCGCCTGGTCCTCCTCCTCCGCCGAACCCGCCGCCACCGCCGCGTCCGCCGCGTCCGCCGCCAAACCCGCCATTTGCCGGGAACGTGAACGTCTTGCCGCAGAGGTTCGCCCAGGTCAGCGACTGATCGTCGGTCAAAACGGCGAGGCAGTCCTTTTGCGTCTTGGCAGTCTGATCCTGCATCTTCTTCCGCAGGTCCTGCATCGCCGTCTGGCGATCCTCTGGGGACTGGTTCGGATCGAACGTGGGCGGCGTGAACGCATTGGTTGCACTCGAAATGATGCCTTTGATCTTGGTCACCTGATCGTTGTTCAGGCCGAGAGACTTGACCGTTTCGGGCAGAATCAGCGCCGCAGCGCCCATGCGTTGCAAGCGCAACTCGTTGAGCCGCTTGGATTGCGTGGGGTTGAGGATCGTGCCGACCTTGTCGTCGAGCCCTTTGGTGCCGTCTTCCACCTTCTTGCGGATGTCGTCCATCATTTTCTGGCGTTCTTCCTGGGTCGCGTTCATGAGATCCTGAAAGTTGATCTGCCCCATGGAATCACGAATATTCTGAGTCGATTCGGTAAGCAAGTCGTTGATTTGAGTCTGCTGGCCGGAGGTGAGACTCAATTCCGTTTGAACCGTGGGCATTCGCAGCAGCATGAGATTTGTGACCGTGGCCCCAGCGCCGCCGCCGAACAGGCCGCCGAACATTCCGCCCATGCCGCCGCCACCGCCGCCGGGTTGGGCCGATGCCGTCGCGGCAATCGATCCCAAGGCCAAGAGCATGCCAGCAATAAAAAGACTTCGTCGTACCATAGTGAACCCTCTCCTTTGACAATGTGGTCCCAAATGCACTGGGGAACCCCCGCGCATCGGGGGATAGATAAGTCACAACACTCGGCGCATTATACCCGCAACCCGTGCCCGCAATCAAGCACTGCGCTCGGATTACGCGGAAACCAGGGAACCAAGCGGTAGGGTGGGACCCGGGCACCATGTACCCATGGTCGGCTTCAAGCGCCGGCCCACCAATACCCGTGATTGGTGGGCCGGCGCTCGCAAGCTCGCTGGTCCCACCCTACCGCAGATCTTCGCTGGAACGAAGCTCCCGCTGCGGGACTTTTTCCTCTAGCCGCAGTCCGCCGCCGGAAACCAGAACCGTGAGACCTAAGAGGACCGGGAGACGGTCCGCCAGCCCTGCAACCATCGACTGCGGGGCTGCGGTCGACTGCGGCACGACCCCTGTCGCCGGTCGGGCATCCCGTCCGGGCCGCGGCGCGGGAAGCACGGAAACTGTGCTCTGATAGGGCGTTGCGGGCGTTGCTGCCGACACGCGGTCCGCCGACGGCAAGGCAGGCATCTCGGAGACCTCAATGTCGCAGAATAAGCCAACTCCGCTTTCGGGACGGATGTCGGCAAGCGATTGGGCCTCGCTGGCAGCCTGCGACGATCCGGCACGCAGTGCGTCGCCCGCCACGGGCGACGGCACGGCCATCGCCAGTTCAATGCCTCCCCCTTCCTCCGCATCCGCGGGCGACTGCCCCGTTGCTTCCGCAGATCGCGAAGCGGCGTCGGCCGCAAGCCGCGAATGCGCCGTGCCCGTGTTCCTGCCGGAATCTGCGGGTCTACCTGGATTGGAGAGAATATCAGCCAACCATCTCCCCTGGCCCGAGTCCGTGCCCGCGGCAGCCCCTTTGTTTGGCGCGATTGCCGACGGCCCACTGCTAAAGCCGGGCGTGGCGGTCGTGTCGTCGAGGCTGATGAATCCGCCCTCGACGGAATTCCATGCCGTCGCGTCCGCCAAGGCTGCCGTTGTTGCCGGCGGAATGGCAATGCCGCTGGAGGCGGACCAAGGGTTCTCCTCGGTCGCCAAGGCCGTTGGGTCGCCGCTTCGATTCGCATCGGAGGTTGCGGAAGTGTCTGGACTATGAACCTTGACCGGCGGAGCGGCAGGGTCGACCGTCGTCGGATCGCTTGCGACGGCCGGCACAACGGCCTGCTCGGAGTCGCGCACGAGAGGTCCGCGGAAATCGACCGGACCACGACTGACCGGCGAGTTCAGGATCGTGATATCGACTTCACCCATAGCCAGCGGCAACCCGACCGGATCGTCGCCGTCGGGAGCACTGGGCGGGAGGCCGTCCGCGGATCTGAGTTGCATCGAGGCATGCAGCGAGAGGAGTGCTGGATCGGCCAGGTTGTGCGAGGGCAGCCAAGCGTGTCTTGGCATTCCCAGGTCTGGCGTGCGGGTGTCGATGATGTCGCTGGCCCCGGCGCCGGCGTCGACGGCATTGCTGGTTGCCCCGGCGCCGGCCTCGATACTGTCGTTGGTTGCCGCTGCGGCATTGGGCCGATTCATCGGATCCAGGGTGGCGGGCAGCGCAGCCTCGATCTCGGCCTGCATGGCCGCATGGGTTCTGTGACCGCCGGCATGATCAAACTCGCCGGCCGCTGCGAAGGTCGAGGGCGGCGCCAAGGGCGGCACGAGCGGGAGGCCGATCGCCGAGAGCAGGCTGCGGGTCTCCAGGCATTCCAATCGCAGACGTGCTGATGACTTCGCGTTCATGTCAGTTCCTTTTGAAGCTCAGTTTCTCGTTAATTCCAAGAAATCCGGGCGGTTTTGCACGGCCAGGAAGGACTGGGTCCAGTTGCTGTTGGGCGGCTTCCAACCGGCGGCCATGGATTGCTTGAGCGTTTCCACGGCGTAATCGCCGCACTTGTCCGCGGTGATTTCGCCGCTGGCATCGACCGCGCCGGTGGAGAGATCCCTGGCGGCCAAGGCCAACTCCTCCGCCACGGAAAACAGGTGTTGCGGGTCTTTGGGCCACAGCTCGCGGCGGGCCAAGGCGGCCCGCGCGGCGTCGGCAGGGCGTCCCGTCTGGCGCAGCACACGGCCGTAGTTGAAGTAGTGCTTGCTGAGAAATTGCCGATAGCGGGTAATGGCGGGGGCACTTGCCAAGGCTTGCTGCTGGTGCGCCACGGCCTGTTCATAAGCCTTGACCGCCTCCGCCGAACGCTTCGACTCTTCCAGAAGGATCCCCAGGTCGTTGTACATCACGCCCAGCCCGCTTTGCAGATCGACGTTCTGCGGATCCTGCTTGACCAACGGTTCCTGGCAGGCCAGGGCATGGCGGAAGGACTGCTCCGCGGCGGGGGCCTGCCCCAACCTGCGTTGGACCTCGCCCAGGTCGTTCAGTCCAATCGCCAGCATGCAGTGGTACGGCTTCTGGGCGGGCGACTGGCGGACGAGATTGCCGGCCAGATCGACCACCGTGGAATAGGACGCCGCCGCCTGGTCCAGTGCCCCGCTGTGCGACTGTACGGCGCCAAGATTGTTATAGGTCACTGCCAGTTCGCATTGATAAACGGGCTCGTCCGGCCGCAGGTCCACGGCTCGCTTCAGGAGGGAGGCGGCCTTCTCGTACTGCTCGATGGCCCTGGCGGGCTGATGTTCCTTATACAATGCGCCCAGGTTGTTCAAGCTGGCGGCCAGGTCTCGCAGCCGATCGGGATCGTCCGGCGCGGCGCGGAGAAGCTGTTCTTGCAGCCCCGTCGCCTGCGCCAGCGAGGCGGCGGCGCCCTCCACGTCGCCCGTTTCATTTTGCAGCCTGCCCAGATTGCCGTGGGCCAAGGCCAGATCGACCAGACATTGCAGGGAGTCGTCCGCGTCGCCTCGGACTTCTTCCTGAAGGCGGATGGCTTCCGCGAAGGCCTGCCGCGCCTCGTCGGTTTTCCCAATCGCTGCAGGACCAGGGCCAGATCGTTCTGGCAGACGCCCAGCCGCCGACGGTAGTCCGCGTTGCCGGGATTTGCCGCGGCCAGTTCCTGAAAGAGCCCGATGGCCTGCCTGTCGGCTTCGGCCGCGTCGGCGTTGGAGCCGATCTCGGCGGAAAGGGCTCCGATCTTGCTATAGGTCAAGGCGAGATCGGCCCGCAACTGGGGGTTGTTTTTGGCCTGTGCGGCAAGGCCGCGATAATAGCCCAAGGTCTGGCGGAGCAGGTCCTGCCGGATCTGGGCGGCGCCCGGCACGTCGGCCAGACGCTCCGAGAACCGCGTGCCCAGCCGTTCCACCGTGTCCTGGGCCTCGGACAACCGCTTTTCCGCGAAGGCCAAGTTCTTACGCTGCTCGCGGGCAATCAGCAGCGTGCTGGCCGTCACTCCCAGCAAGGCCAGGAGTCCGATCAGGCCCGCCACGGCCACAACCTCGCGATGGCGCTGGGCCCAGCGGGCCGCGCGATCCAAGAGCGGCGGCGGCCGCGCAACGGTCGGCTTGCCTTCCAGCACGCGCTGCAGATCGTCGGCAAATTCCTGGGCCGTGGCATAGCGGTCCTCGCGCCGCTTAGCCATGCCCTTGAGAACCACCGTCTCGAGGTCGGCGGGAATTTTCGGCTGGAGCTGCCGCGGGGGGCGGGGCTCGTTGCGCTCGATGCGGCGGATCAGGGCCGGTCCCGCGTCGCCGGGAAAAGCCTGCTCCAGCGTCAATAACTCGTAGAGCGTCGCCCCCAGCGAATAAATGTCCGTGCGATGGTCGATCAAGGCAATCTGCCCCGGCGCCTGCTCGGGACTCATGTACCGCAGCGTGCCCACCAGGTCGCCGGTCCGCGTCAGGGTGGCGTCGGTCTGGCGGCGGGCAAGGCCGAAGTCGGTCACCCACAGCTTGCCGTTGCCGTCCAAGAGCAGATTGGAGGGCTTGATGTCGCGATGGACGATGCCGCTTTCGTGGGCTGCGTGCAAGGCGCCCGCGGCCTGAATCCCCAGGCGAACGACCGCCCGCACATACGCGCTGCTGCCCGCAGCCCACGAGGTCAACAGCGAGGCGTTTGCAGGATGGGTCTCCGCCTGGAGGTCCCACACCCGCAAGCGGGTATCCGCGAAAGGGACGATGGCGCGATATTCCGCGGTAGCGTCTGGGGATTCTCTGCCGGACGGACCCACATCAGTCCCGCTCGGCAAGCGGGACCTGCCTGAAACGTGGCAGGCCGTCGATACTTCTCCCGCAGCTCGCTCAGGGCCCGGTCCAACGGCTGGCCGTCGATGAACTGCATGGCATAGTAATGGACTCCCCGCTCCACGCCGACGGCGAACACCGAAACGATATTGGGATGGTTGAGTTGCGCGGCGGCCTGGGCCTCATGTTTGAAGCGGGCGATCTGCCGGCTGTCGAGGACGGCCGCGAACGGCAGGACCTTCAAGGCGACCCGCCGGCCGAGCGAGATTTGCTGGGCCTCGTAGACCACTCCCATGCCGCCGCGGCCGATTTCCCGCAGAAGGCGAAAATCGCCCAGCCGCCGCTCATCGCCGGCCGGTGAACTCTCCGGCAACGAAGCGCCGCAGCCCGCATCGCCGGCCGGCGGCTGAAAACCGGCCGCCATGTCGTGCAACTCGTCCAGGCTGCCGAAGTAGGCCTGCAGGGAATCCGCCAGGTCGGGATTCGCCTCCAGCAGGTTCTCGCGCGGCGGCGGCAGGCCCTCCTCCAAGCGGCGCAAATAGCCGTCCAGAAGGTCGGTCAAGCGGTCTTTCTGCTCCGGCGTCAAGTGCCGGATGGCGGCCGGCTCGATGCTCAGGTCCAGGGAGTCGGGCATCGGCATCTCGCCCGCGTCGCGCATTCATGATGTCCTAATCCATGGGTTGATAGATCTGCTTGAACTTCTCGATCGCCCGCAACCAGAGCATCCGCACCGTGCCCGGCTTGCGGTCCATGCGATCGGCCACCTCGTCGAACGACAATCCCTGCAAGTTGCGCAACACGATCACGTCGCGATAGTGGGGCGGGAGACGCGAAAGCTGGTCGGCCAGTGCCACCGCCCGCTCGCGCTGCAGAATGGGAGCGCTCGGCGAGGGCCCGCGGTCGGCGAGCATCTGCGTGAAATTGCAGGCCGAGCGATCCAGCGTGGCGCCGATTTCTTCCACGGAGATCTCCCGCCGCATGTCGCGCATTTTCGCCCTCAAGTGCGTTTCCACCACGTGGTGCAGGCAGTTGATC
This sequence comes from uncultured Planctomycetia bacterium, assembly GCA_963824275.1. Lineage (GTDB taxonomy): Bacteria > Planctomycetota > Planctomycetia > Pirellulales > Thermoguttaceae > JANXQG01. Next base: position 428,645 of record CAWGOT010000002.1, read on the forward strand.
AGGATCTGCCGCAGCCAGGCCAGCAGTTCGCGCTCGGTGCTGCCGCGGAACTTGCCAAAATCGCCGTGCGCCGCCAGCATCGCGTCCTGCACGAGGTCCGAAGGGCTGACCCGCCGCCGCAAACGGCGATCCAACTGCGTCGTCGCCAGGATCGTCAAGTAATTGCGATACAGTTGCAGAATCTGCCCTAGGGCCTCGGTGTTTCCCAAACGGGCCCGCTGGAGCAGCTTGGGCACCGCAGCCTCTTCGGAACTGTCAAATGCGGTTTCTGTGATCGTCATGGCGTTTGCTCCACAGTAAATGATAGCCACCGCTGGAAAATCAGGCCAGCGAAGTCCGCGGCCGCGTTTAGCCCTTTGGATGGATTAGTCGACACGGATCTCTGAAGCAATAGTACGATTTGCAGCAGAAATGTCACGCCTTTGGTCAGCATTTTTCTGGCAGGGCGAAATTTTCAGCTATGTGACTTTTTGTGCGGCGATTCCCCCTAGAAGATTGTCCGACATCATCCCCTACCACAGGAAAATGCCGTGGCCTGAAGGCGAAGCATGCGTTGTGCCTCGCCCCATTGCCCTAAAAGCCACGGCATCCATGACTCGCCTAACCAGCGAGTCATGGTTTTCTGGGCCGTGACAATCGGGGCTATACGGCTGCCGCCTGCCGAACGGGCGTCAGGCCGACTTCGAGAACGAGCGGACCCCATGTGGTGGTGAAGGGCACGCAGATCGGCGTTACGTCCTTGGGAAAGTGGATCGTGTGGCGCGGCCGGTGACGACGTTGGGCAGACTCACTTCCAAGTGAAACTCCTCCAGCTTCGACTTGGCCGCCCCGGCGATGACGTTGGTCAACTCGCCCACGGCGTCCACCACGTCGTCCGTAAGCTCGGTGAAGTGGTCCATCAGCAGGACCGAGGCAATTCCCAGGGCGACTTCCTGCGACATGTTCAGGACGACGCTTCCCACCGCATCGCCCGAGAGGCCGATGACCCCGCTGACGCAGAGATCCGATTCCGCCTTGCTTCGCAGGTAGGGCGCTCCGCGCTGGACGTCGCTGGAGAGCATGGTCTGAAACGCGTTGCGAACGGAAGCGATGAACGGATTGATGTATTCGACTCGCATCGGCTGTCCCATCGGTCGGGGGATTTCATCAAGCGTAGCTTATGGGTGGTAATGTGCAAACGGAAGGGAGGGGGTTAGAGCTTAGAACTTAGATCTAAGCGTAAGCACTAAGCACTACGATCTAAGTTCTCCACCCTAACTTCCAATGCCCGCCTTCTCAGTAAGAGCGGCGCATTCGGTGTCTTCAGAACACTTTTCGCAGATATTCCATCTTTCTCATTGTCAAGACATGTAGCGGTCACTTTTCATGGCCGATCTTTTTCTATGCCAGGCGCCTCGAGTTGCGCGTTTGCTTGAGGTCGTCGGGCGGTGAGCCCCCCAAGTCCCACCCCTTTGGTGCAATGATCGACATCAGCCCTTTAGAAGATCGCGTGCATTGCGCGATAGAGCAAAATCCCTACATCGCCCCCAGAACGCTGCGTTTTGAGACGAGCGAAGGCCGTGTGACGCTTCGCGGCAGGGTGGGGACGTTTTTTCAAAAGCAAATGGCCCAGGAAGCCATCCGCCGCGTGGCGGGCGTCCAAGAGATCGCCAACGAACTGGAAGTTTGTTGGTGAGCAGCGAGCGTTAATTGGCGGTCTTCTTCGGCGCTATCTCGGCGGCGCTGTCTGGCAGCGCTATCTCGGCGGCGCTATCTCGGCAAGCCCTATCTCGGCAAGCGCGGATTGCAACAGCCGAGAACGGCCTCCTCGCGCGTTTCATAGGCGAGACAGAGGTCGTCCAGTCCGCACATCTCCAGCATCGCGCGGCCCTCCGGCGAGAGCCCGCAAACCCGCAGCACGCCATCGTGCTTCTGGATAAAGCGATCGAGTTCGACCAGTTCTCCAATGAGCTGGCTGCTCAGTTCGGGAACCCGGTGCAACTCGAGCACGATGCGGTAGATGAAGTGTTTCTCCACCAGTTCCTCGATTTGCTCCGCCAGGGATGCGGCGGGCAAAGAACCGGTGTTGAGGCTCCGAATCCTGACCCAGAGCCAATCGGGACCACGGTCCACGTCGAATTCGTATCCGGCGACTGTGGCCAACATGCCATTCTCCTTCAGTGAGGGCCAAATCCATGGCCGGTAGAAGAGATACCCAGTGAATCATTCTAGCACCGCTTAGGATCTTGGCAATAGTACCAACGGGTTATCCCGCAGAAAAGTCTCTGCCGGCTTTCCCCACGCAGTTAGGATTGATGGCCCAACTCTCCTACTGGCTATCGAACAAGCGTTTGACCGGCGGCGGCATGACGCCCCATGCGACCTGGTAGGCTTCTTCCAGCGGCGTCTGCACGTGCCAGTCGCCGTGGAGGAACAGCGGCATCGCGCGCAGCGCATCGCCTACTGCGACCGGCTCGACATAGGCCGTCTTCGTCGGGGCGGATTGGTACGCGGCCAGAGTCAGCGGCTTGCCCGGCGGAAGCGCGAAGGGCTGGTCGCTGATCTGGTCCCAGATCAGCGGATGGATCCCGCGCGGGTTGCGCGGTCCGGGCGGAAACAAGTCCACCACCAAGAGGTTCACGCCTTCTCGGATGAGCTCGACTCCCTTGTCCGCAAACGCACGCAGGGCGTGCCGGCTGTTCTTGTTGCCCGGCGAGACAATATCAAGGACGGCCGCCACCCTGCCCAGTCCGTGATGGATGACGACGCAGCTCGCCTTGCCGGCGTATCGCTCCTCCTCGGCCGCAAGTACGAAGGTCGTCTGCGGTCGAACCACGGTGGCCGTTCCACCGCCGTCTGGCGGTAAATCGCCGTCGCTGTCGGTTTCCAGCGCGACCACGTCCGCCTCTGGCCGACCGACAACCTGTTCGGTCATGGCAAAATAACCCTCAGGAAGCACTCCACCATTCAGGGCATCGCACAGCGAGACCATCCAATGCTGATGGAAGTTGTGAAACGTCCCGAAGGAAACTCGCGTCCAATCGTGAATCGGCATGACTCGTCCCTATGCTGGTCAATCGCTCGCCTAACCGGATTTATTATAGCAGACCAGGGGAACGAATACCTCAAAGCCTGATTACCGTCGTCCCGCTCAGTCTTCTTATCAAGTGTCTCATCTCCAGCACGCTCAATGTCGCCAGGACCTGGGGTATGGGCAGACCGCTTTGCACGACGATTTCATCGATCGAGGTGGCCTCGCAACGGATCGCGTCGAGCACCTTCTGCTCGGGTTCGTTCAAGAGCAGCTCGGCCGGGTGATGGACCGTGCGGCCGTCGTCGCGCGGGGCTGCTTCGACCAAAGGGCCAAGCTGCTCCAGGACGTCGTCGGCCGATTCGACCAGGATCGCCCCATCGCGGAGCAGCCGATGGCAGCCGCGCGAGGCACGGCTGTCGACGTTGCCCGGCACGGCGAAGACGTCGCGGCCCTGCTCCATGGCATGCCGGGAGGTGATCAGCGCGCCGGAGCGTTCGGCCGCCTCAACGACGATCACTCCCAGCGACATGCCGCTGATGATGCGATTCCGCTGGGGGAACGTGCCCGCCAGCGGCGCCGAGCGGGGCGGCTGCTCGCTGATCAAGGCGCCGCTGGCCACGACCATCGCGGCCAGCTTGTCGTGCTCCGGCGGATAAATGTTCAACACGCCGCTGGCCAGGATGCCGAGCGTCCGCCCGCCGGCATCCAGCGCACCGCGATGGGCGGCCGCATCGATCCCGCGGGCCAGGCCGCTGATGATCGCCAGTCCGGCGCGGGACAGGCTGGCCGCCAGCCGTTCGGCCTGCCGCAGCCCGTAGGCCGTGCCGTGCCGCGTGCCGACGATGCCGATGCCCAGGGCGTCGGACGGTTTGAGCGTGCCGCGGACGAAGAGCAGCCCCGGCGGATCGGGGATCTCGCGCAGGGCGCGGGGATACTCGGCGTGGGCCTCGGTGAGGATGGCGATGCCCTGGCTGCGGCACAGGGCGATCTCGGCCTCGGCGTCGATCTCCTCGCCGGCGCGGAGGATCCGCTCGCAGAGTTTCGGCCCTACGCCCTCCACGTCGCGCAGCTCGCTGGGCGCGGCGGCCAGGACCATCGCCGCATCGCCAAAGCGGTCCAACAATCGGCGGCGGATCCGCGGCCCCACGCCATCCACCAAGGCAAGACGCACCGTATCGATCAGATCGGCATCGGGGTTCGGCATGACGAGTCGGGCGGCGAAGGATGGTCGGGTGAATTGGCCCGCGGAAAACCAATTCGAATATAATGGGAGGCGGCGATTGGAGCAAGCGGCCCGGAAGAGCCGGTGAATTTGCCGCCCCCTGTTGCAAATCTCCTCGTTTCACTGCATGATAGAGGCGATTGTAGCCGGATTGTGCCCTGGCAGTCACTTTTCCAGCCCCTGGGAGCCTGTCCGAGAAGCGGATTTGGCCAAGCTCCGGCGGCATCTCCGATGTTTTTCGAATAGGTTCCTGGCTGTGTTCGAAGAAGTTCAACCTGTCATCGGGTCCTACGACGAGCCGCCGATCGCCTGCCGGGACTTCGATCCTCGGGCAGCAGAGATCGCTCGGCAGGTCGCAGGGCTGATTTCGCGGCACCTGCCGTCGGTGCGGGCGGAACACGTCGGCAGCACGGCCGTGCCGGGCTGCGGGGGCCGAGGGATCATCGACCTGTTGATCGCCTGCCCCGAAGGGGATGTCGAAAAGATCCAACTCCTGCTGGGCCGGCTTGGCTTTCAGCAGGGCGGCGAGGTCTTGTTCCCACAGTATCCCCCCGCTTTTCAGGGCGCATGGGCCCAAAATGGCGAGGCGTTCCTACTCCACGTTTACGTCTTGCCCGCCAGCGCGGCCGAGGTCGATTCGATACGCTTTCTGCGGAGCTGCCTGCGGGCCGATGCCGAACTCGTGCGGGCCTATGTCCAGCACAAACGGGCGATTGTCGCCAGCGGCGTCAGCCGGCATGCCGACTACTGCCGCCAGAAGGCCGCGTTTCTGAAAATGGTCTTGAGCTGACAGCGAGATGTCCGTTTCACAAATATGCTGCGAGCCGTTGTAACTGACACGAACCCGAAGCGTAAGCGAGGAACATAAGTCGTTTCCTCGCTTACGCTTCGGGTTAGTGTGAATCGTATCATTTCGTCTCGCGCGGAGTATGATGGAGCCGTTTTCGCAGCGGGCAAGCGCAAGCGAGGCAAGCGGTTCCATTCCTCGCTGACCCGCAAGCGGGTACCCTGTCGGGCTTAGATCATTTCAAGCTGCGCGGAGCATAATGTCGCGGATCGGCCCGTGACTTCCGCGCGAGACCTGCGTAGAATGCTGCCGACGTTTGTCCAATCAACTACTTTCCTGGAGAAATACCATGTGGAAATTCGCCACCCTGTTTGCTATCGCTGGTCTGCTCATGATGACCCAAGCCGTGTCCGCCGACGATCCATCAGCCCCAAAGCCCGCCACCCCCGACGCCTTGAAGTTTAAGGTTCAATCGTTGGAGGGCAAGGACGTCGACCTGGCTCAGTACCAGGGCAAGGTCGTGCTGGTCGTGAACGTAGCCAGCAAGTGCGGGCTGACGCCGCAGTATAAGGCGCTCGAGGCCCTCTACCAGAAGTACAACAGCCAGGGTTTCGTGATCCTCGGCTTCCCATGCAATCAGTTCAATGGGCAGGAGCCAGGCACGGCGGAAGATATTCGCAAGTTCTGCACCGCGACCTACAATGTGACGTTCCCGCTGATGGCCAAGATTGAAGTCAACGGCGCAGGCACATGCGACCTTTATAAATTCCTCAAAGCGTTGGACGCCAAGCCCAAGGGAGCGGGCGAAATCACCTGGAATTTCGAGAAGTTCGTCATCGGCCGCAACGGCCAGGTCGTCGCCCGCTTCCAACCCAAGACGACTCCCGACGCGGCCAAGGTCACGGCCGTGATCGAGAGCGAACTGGCGAAGAAGTAAGCTCACTGCAAACCTTCGAGGAAGCTGCCGAACTCGGGGTCGATTTCCTCGCCGTAGTTCGCCCTTTTCGGAGGAGTCGCCGGCGGTCTTGCCGCCGGCGGCTTTCCCTTGTCTGGCGGTTTGTCCCTAGCCGCCTGTTCGGCCTCCTCGGCTGGCTTCGCTTCGGCTGGCTTTTCGGGCTGAACGGGTGGCACTTTGCGCGCGGCCCTGCTGGGCACGCTCCGCGGTTTCCTTACCGCCGGCGGATCAGTCCCCCAGGGCGATTCCGTGCGGTGACTGCCTGACTGCAACGAGGAATCAAACTCCATCGGTTCGTCAAGAACATGCTCGATCGGCACGGTAGGCAATTTATCGCTGGCAACGGGCGGCCATCTTGAACCGCCGGCGCAGTCCCGCTGGCGACTGCGCGGGCGGGACAGGCCCGGCGGAAAGGACCTGTTCATCGTCCGCATCCGCCAGGGCCATCAACTCCGGCGTCAGCGGATCACCTGAGGAGTGCTGGCTTGAGTCGCTGGCGTTTTCCGGCAGGGCGGGCACGGCCTCATCCAGTTCGAGAATCGGCAGTTCCTCCTCGGCGGAAGTCCGATCGCCGCGCCCGGCGTCGGCGCCTTCCACGGCATCGACAAAGCGCGTCTCGGGGACCGATTGCAAGTCGCCGTCAAACTCGTAGCGCACACGAAACGTCAAAGGCCCGATCGTGAACTCGGCCTCCGGCAGCAAGGGGGCTGATTCGATGCGTTGGCCCCCGACCATGGTGCCGTTGAGCGACGACAGGTCGCGTACTACCAGCACGCCGTTGTGCGCGGAAATCTCGCAGTGGCGGCGGCTGATCAGCGGGTGCGGCACGGTGATGTCGGCCTCGCGGCTGCGTCCCAGGACAGCCGGCAATTGCAGCGTCACCTCGCGTTTGGTGGTAGTGCCCAGCACGACAAGAAGTTTGGCGTTCATGGCTCGTTCTGCCTGCGTTCTGCCAGGAAAGGGCGATCGATGGGCTCCTTGCCTCCCTACGTATCGTATTCCTCCAACCGGGCTTTGACAATCGCGGCTGCCGCCGGCCTAAACCTCATCCTGGGTCGCGGGGCGGACCGTTTGCAGGAACTTCTCCATCGTAGGACAGCGCCGCGACGGTTCGGCTTCCAGGCACCAGAGAATAGCCCTGGCGAACTCGGGGTGAAGCTTGGGCCGGTATTGGAGGATGTCGGTCGGCGGCTTGTCGTGCGACATGGCCGCCATGCCGGTCGTTCCCCGCGGCCAAGGCAGCTCGCCCGTGCAGATCTCGTAGGCCGAGACCCCGAAGGCAAAGACGTCGACCTTCTGGTCGGTCGGCTTGCGGCGGACGATCTCCGGGGCCATGTAGTTGGGATTGCCCGTGCGGACCCCCGGCTGCTGGAACTCCGGCTTCAACGGCAGCGAGAGCCCGAAGTCGATCACTTTGAGATCCTTCTTGGCGCGGTCGGCGAGGAGAAAGTTCCGAGGGCAAATATCGCGATGCACGAAGCCCGCTTCGTGCATCGCCTTGAAGGCCTCGGCGGCCTGGCGAATGAAACGCAGGCGGTTGCCGTCGAGCACGGGATCGCGGCCGATGATCAGCGAGTTGAAATCAGGACCATCGATGAACTCCAAGGCGATGTATTGACTGCCGTCGGTCGTGGTGCCATGTTCCAGCGTTTCGACCAGGCGGGGGTGCTTCAGCAGCATTCCCATTTCGCCCTCGGTCGGCTTCTTCAGTCCCCGGAAGCGTTCCTCGAAGGCGGCCGTCTTTTCACGATCGAGAATTTTGAGGCCCACGATCCGGCCGGTGCGAAGGTCTTTGGCCTTATAGAACTTCGACATGGTGCCGGAAATACCCTCCCGCAGCAGGGCATAGCGCTTGGAAATATCGACGCCGGAATTTGCGACCTTGGCCTTGAATAAGTCTAAAAGTCCCATGAAGGATGCTCCACCACGAGCTAACGAATTTCTAACATTCAGATTCCCTCCATAATCATTAAATATAGTTTTTTTTGCAAGGGGGCGTTCGCGTCCAAGGCTATTTTCGGCTCTCCGCCAAGGCCGTAGGGTGGGACCAGCGAGCTTGCAAGCGCCGGCCCACCAACACCGGCGACTGGTGGGCCGGCGCTCGCAAGCTCGCTGGTCCCACCCTACGAACGTATCCTTGAAATTATTCATGAAATGGACCACCAAGGCTATTTTCCGCAATAGTCGATCGTGGCGGCGATTTCGCTCTGCAAGTCGCAGCGGCGGACGATGCGGTCGATAAAACCGTGTTCCAGCAGGAATTCGCTCGTCTGAAAGCCCTTGGGCAACTCGATGCGGATCGTGGCCTTGATGGTCCGCGGGCCGGCAAAGCCAATCAGGGCCTTGGGTTCGGCAAAAATCACGTCGCCCAGCGAAGCGAAACTGGCCGCCACACCACCCATCGTGGGGTTGGTCAGCACGGAAATAAACAGGCCGCCGGCAGTGTCGTGACGGGCCAGGGCGGCTGAGACCTTGGCCATCTGCATCAGCGAGAGCATGCCCTCATGCATCCGCGCCCCGCCGCCGGAACCGGAGACGATGATCAGCGGCAAGTGTTGTTGAGTGGCCCGCTCGATCGAGCGGGTGAGCTTCTCGCCCACGACGCTGCCCATGCTGCCCATGATGAAGGCCGAGTCGGTCACGCTGAAGGCCACGCGGCGGGCGCGGATCATGCCCGTGCCGGCCAGGGCGGCGTCTTTCAGCCCGGTGCGGTTCTGCTCGTCCTCGAGCTTCTGCGCGGTAGGGGGCCTTGTCGACGAAATCCAGCGGGTCGGCCGGCTCGAGGTCGGCGTCCCACTCCTCGAACGTGCCCTCGTCGAAGAGTTGCTGGATCCGCTGCCGGGCCGAGACGTACCAGTGGTAGTCGCACTCGGGGCAGACGCCCGAGCCGTTTTTCGGCCTCCTTGCGGAAGATGGTGGCCTCGCAGCCGGGGCAGCGCATCCACAAGCCCTCGGGCACGCCCCGCTTGGGGCGGTTCATGGCATTTTTCCAACTGTTGGCATCGGGCGGACCGTCAGGCATGTCAGTCAGTCAATACGGGGACTTGGGCCGGTTCCAGATCGAGCACTTCCCAGCGGCCGTGGCCGGCGAGGGCCTTCCACAGGTCGCCCAATTCGTCGTTCTTGAAGTGCCGGCGCACGACGCTCGCCAGCGGCTCCGGGATGACCAGGCCGATCACGCCTTCCTTGTGCCGCCGCAGCAGCTTGTTCATGGCCGCGGCGATCCGCTGGTCGGCCTGTTCGATCATTTCGCCGTCGGGCGGGCAGACGTTTTCCGGCTGCTCCTGCCATTGGCGATAGACCTTGGGCTGCTTGTGGCGGACGTCGCCGACCTGCAGGCCCTGCCACAGTCCCAGATTGAGGTTCTGCATGCGGTCGAGCTTCTTCCAGCGGACGCCGAGATCCTTGGCCAGGATCTCCGCGGTCTGCACGGCCGACTCGCAGGGCGAGGCGTAAAACGCCTCGATGCCCTTGTCGCGGAATTGATCGACGGCTCGGGCCACTTCCATCAAGCCCTGGCGGTTCAGCGGGATGTCCAGCGTGCCTTGAATCCGCTCTTCGCAATCGTAATCCGTCGCCCCCGGACGGATGAGCACAATGCGTAACATAGGGTCAAACCTGAAGGTTCTTCGTGAGCGACGTGCCAGGCTCGCGGAATTCGTGCATCGCCTGGCGGTAATCGTGATGTGAAAACAGGGCCGAGCCGGTGACGAACAAGTCCGCGCCGGCCTCGGCACACGGCCGATCGTCTGGTCGTTGACGCCCCCGTCGACCGATAGCAGCAGATCGTTCCCGCCCACGGCCCGCAGGTGCCGCAAGCGATCGACGGCCTGCGGTTCGAACTCCTGCCCGCCAAACCCGGCCTTCACGCTCATCACCAGCACCAGGTCGCAGTCGTCGAGATAGGGCTCGACGGCCTCGATGGGCGTGGGCGGATTGAGGGTCAGTCCGGCGACAGCCCCCAAGCGGCGGATTTCCGCCAGCAGCGGCCGCGGGTCGGCGGCGGCTTCGACGTGGACGATCAGCAGGTCGGCCCCTGCCTTGCGGAATCGCTCCAGGTAGCGGCCCGGCTCGGAAATCATCAGGTGCACGTCCAGCGGCAGGCGGGTCGAGCGGCGGATGGCCTCGATCACGGGGAAACCGAAGCTGATATTGGGCACGAAATGCCCGTCCATGATATCCAGGTGCAGGACCTGGGCCCCGGCCTCTTCCAAGCGGCGGATCTCCTCTGCCAGATGGGCAAAATCGGAGGCCAGGAGCGAGGGCTCGATCACGGGAGCGGCCGCCCGAACTCGGCGATGATATCCTCGGCCGCCATCGAAACGGTTACCTGAGACCACAAGAGCAAGACACGAACTATGTATTCTATCAGACTCAGGCGGTGGAGTCTGCGCATCTTCTGGGGGCGTTGGATGAGGGATGAAGGATGAGCGAAAGGCTGAAGGATACTCCCCTCTACCTTTGGGAGAGGGGTAGGGGCGAGGGCTGAAGGCTGAAGGATACTCCCCTCTACCTTTGGGAGAGGGGCAGGGGTGAGGGCTGAGTTGCTCCCCGCTCCATTCTCCCTGCTCCCTGCTCCCCGCTCCCTGCTCCCTGGTCCCTGCTCCCTGCTCCCTGGTCCCTGCTCCCCGCTCTCTGCTCTCCGCTCCCTGCTCCCTGCTCCCTGCTCCCTGCTCCCTGCTCCCCGCTCCCTGCTCCCTGCTCCCTGCTCCCTGCTCCCCGCTCCCTGCTCTCTGCTCTCCGCTCCCTGCTCCCTGCTCCCTGCTCTCCGCTCCCTGCTCCCTGCTCCCTGCTCTCCGCTCCCCACCCGAAGTGGTGAATCGTTGGCCGAATCTGGCCACATTTCGTCTCTTTCGCGTTTTTTCAGCCATTTTACCCATCTAATGGTTATTTGTGAATTGGCCACACGAAGTTACCTAGGCGATGAAAACTGCGGGAAAACGACCATTTTACACTCCACAGAGTCATGCAGCTTATGGCGGAAAACTGGCCAAATCTGGCCACGTTTCTGGCCAAATCTGGCCATTTCCGGCCAGGTTTGGCCACATCCGGCCACTTTTCCCCTTTTTTCTCCCGTCCGCTGAATTAACACCCCTCTCTTTACAGAACCACCCGAAGTACATGTCAACAAAATCGTTTTTTCCGTTCGCATACCAAGAGCAACGAGCGGGTATACCGTCCGATAGCCGGCAACCAAGGAACGCCAACCGCCACTAATTAACACTTATCATTGTCATATTAGTGATAATTAGCGTAGATTAGCGTTCCCCTTGGGTTCCTGGCCCCCGGCGCAAGTGTGCCGGGGGCCGTTCTGCTTGTTGTCAATTGTCAAAGAACGGCATTTATATCCATATATACGGATTTCGCGTCCGCGATGGGAAATCGGAGCCCGTTTTTTGCTGCCATCCGGTCCCGCAAGATATTGATATGAAAGCACTTGCGTCGGGAAAAAAATTTCCGGATTTGCGACAACGGAATTGCGAGTTGATCCCCTCTATATCGGGGATATGGTTTTCCCGTTTGAATGGAATCTGGTGATTTGGGCAAGTAAAGGGACCGCCGGCACGCTGCGGGAAGATCAGGGATTTCCGTACACGACCTTGTCGTGCTCCGCGCCGCTGAACGGCTCGCCGGTTCCTTCGATCGGCAGGGCGGCGATGCGATCCATAATCTGCAGCACGCGTTGCCGCTGGGCATCGAGAATTTTCCCGCAAGCGGCTTTGGGGGCAACGGGAACTATGACGGCAACCTCGGTGCCTTCCGGGATCGAGGCCGCCTCGAGCACGACGACACCCTTCTGGATTCGACCGCGAATGACCACGCCTTGCTTCATTGACTCCACCGCCGGCGGCGTACTGTCCGCGTGCCCGGACCCGGCCGCAACCCCTTCCGCCTGGTTCGCATTGCCGCAGTTCATCTCCGCGAGGTCTTTGCGGAATTCCGGCGACTTGAAGAACAGTCGCATCAGCCGGTCGAGCGAGCGGGTCTGGATCTGGACGTTGGTCAGCCAGCGGGAAACGGTTTCCGGCGCCACGCCGAGCAGCTCGGCGAAGTCCTTCTGCGTAAGCTCGAGCTTTTGAAGCTCGTCGCGAATATGTTGGGCCGTCAGGAGGCCGGCGTGGGTCCGAAACGCCTCGGTGATCTCGTCCAGGGCCGCATTGGGCAGGCTCAACTCGCCGCAAGCTCGACATTTGTTGACGGAGATGCCCTGGACCTCAAATTTATGAAGATGCCCTTCGTACTTGAAGCCGGTCTCGTAGTTGATGACCTCGCGATAGACCTCGGTGGCACCGCACTCGGGGCAGCGTAGAGGGAAAGTCGCTGGTTTGCGTTCTTTTTCAGGCATAATCAGTCACCGCACAAGCCTTAGAACTTCTGGTCGTCGGGCTTGAACCGCATGATACGGATGATCGGCTGCTCCGGATTGCTGAGGTCGAGCCTCGTTTCAAAGTAGTAAACCTGCCCGTTGATCGTTGGCCAAAGGTCGTAATGGTAGTCCCATTGGTCGCGATAGTTCGGTCTGTCTTCGTCAACCCGCTTGATTTTGGCACCGGGTTGGCAGGCGTATTTGTAGAGTTCTTGCTTGATTTCCTTCACCGTCATCTCGGGGAGAAATTCGAGCCGGTCTTTGTCCGCACGCCCTGCCCAAGCAACCGGGTTTTCGGGAAATACTTCCTGAAACCAGAGGGCAAGGATGTCAACAAACTGCTGCCTTTCGGCACCTGTCAAAACTTCGGCCATGCCGCACCTCCCGAGCCTGTGGTATCATGCGCGGCCGGCGGAATCAATTTCAATTCTAGCAGATAATCGATGAACATCAATGACAAAGCCAATGATTGATGTACATCAATGCCCGGCCATATAATATCGTCATTCGTTGACATTGAGAATCTCTGAAAACGTTGGTAGGTACGCCTCCAGTCGAGGCCGCCAGATCCATCATCTACTTCATGTTATTGCCCTTGGCTTGACACGTTACGCATTCGAATCTATGATATTCAGAGCCTTGCCAGCGGTCAATCCCTGGCCCGAAGAACCACTTCGTTGCTCGGGACCTTATTCCGCATGGGTCAAGTGACGCCCATGTGGCCCCATTGAAGCATGTTTTTGCCCTTGGCAGGTAGATGGAAGCCGAGAATTTCCGCGGTCGAACGGCCGCGGCCCCATTTGTCGACCGTGACGCCGCCGGTTGCCGGGATGGAATTTCCGTTCCGGCAGTCCCGCGGGTCGGAATTGTCTTTTCTCGCGCATGGTCCGGAGGGGGCTATTGACAGATGGACAGTATCGGACTAGCTTGGGGATTCAGACGCACAAAGTGCTGTTGGTGCCTCTCGATCCGTGGGGCACTCGCTTCCGATTCCAGAGTTCGCTATGCTGTGGGGAATCGGTCGAGTATGAAAATTGGCGCGGCGGCAAGGTTGCCAAGCAGCGGAGCAGTGAACGAACCAGTTTAGCGGATTCCTCTTTGCCGACAACTGGCGAATATATTACGCAAAAGAGCACAAGATCATGACCGCAATCGCTTTCGATCAATGGTTTGCGACGCTCACCGGGCATGATTCGGCACGCCCCTGGCAGAGCGAGTTAGCGGCTGAAGGGACCTGTCGCAACCGGCTTATCCGAATTCCAACGGCGCTCGGCAAGACCGAGGGCGTTTTGACGGCGTGGAGCTTCCATCGTCTCGTCAAGGCGAACGACCGATGGCCCCGGCGGTTGATCTGGTGTTTGCCAATGCGGGTGCTCGTAGAGCAGACCGAGCAAGTTGCACGGGAACTAGCGTCGAAAATGCCGAGTGATCAACGCCCGGAGGTTAGCGTATTGATGGGCGGCGAGGATATCGGCGAGTGGTTTCTTTATCCCGAACGCCCGACGATAATCATCGGTACGCAGGACATGCTGCTTTCTCGGGCACTGAACCGCGGCTATGCCAGTGGGCGGGCGCGGTGGCCGGTGGAATTTGGCCTGCTAAGTCACGATGCTCTCTGGGTCATGGATGAAGTGCAACTCATGGACGTCGGGTTGGCCACCTCCGCGCAACTACAGGCCTTCCGGGAGCAGGACCGTGACAGAAATCTTCGGCCCTGCTGCACGTGGTGGATGAGCGCGACGCTTCAACCTGGGTGGCTCAAGACGGTAGATACCGCTGAGCATCACGCCGACTGGACTGGAGATCCATGCACTGTCCCGCCGTCGCAACGTGTCGGTGGTTTGTGGGGTGTTCAAAAGGCGCTCATCGTCGAGTCGATAGGACGCGACGACTGCGAGGTATTCGCGCAGCGGGTCCTTTCAGAACACGCTGCTACGCCTTTGGGCGAACACGGCCGGATCACGCTTGTCATTTGCAACACGGTGGAGAGGGCCTGTCAGACATTCGACACCCTCCAAGCCGCCGGGCGGGTTGCCGGACTGGAGTTGGTTCACAGCCGTTTTCGGCCGGCAGAACGAGAGCTTTGGCGAGAACGATTCCTGTCTCGGTCCGCCTGCTCAGGCGACGCAGATCGGATTATTGTCGCAACCCAGGTTGTCGAAGCCGGCGTCGACATCTCGGCCGGGTGCCTGATCACCGAATTGGCGCCATGGCCCAGTCTCGTGCAACGCTTCGGTCGATGTGCGCGATACGGCGGAGTCGGGCGGGTGATCGTGGTCGACCGAGGCCGCGATGAGGCGACAGCAGCGCCCTATTCGCCGGAAGAACTTGATAGCGCCTGGGAATCGTTGCAAGCGTTGTCCGATGTCGGAATCGCCACCTTGGAATCTCACGAGGAATCACTCAGTCCTGAGGCTCGGTCTAGGCTCTACCCTTATTCGCCGGCGCATCTTCTCCTACGGTGCGAGTTCGACGAGCTATTCGACACAACACCCGATCTGACCGGGGCGGATCTCGATATCAGCCGGTTCATTCGGTCTGGCGATGAGCGGGATTTGCAAGTCTTCTGGCTTGACCTGGATAAATCGGTGTCGCCGCCACCCAAGCGCCGTCCACAGCGGCGAGAATTGTGTGCCGTGCCGTTTCTCAAGGCTCGAGACTGGTTATGTGGCGAAGAATCCAAGACCAACCGGAAGCCCAAAATTCGCAGCGGCATGCGGGCATGGGTATGGGACTGGATTGACGGCGAATGGACCGATGCGACCCGAGCTAGTCTTTTGCCTGGACGCATTGTTTGCGTCGCCGCGGCGTGCGGTGGTTATCGGATGGAGCGGGGATTCGATCCGGAATCCCGAACGATGGTTCCCACCATCGCGCAGCCGGCAATTCCGGGCGATGTTCAAGCCGTGGATGAAGCCGACGATCAACAGGACGGCGAGAACCTTAGTTTCAGCGCCTGGAAGACGATTGCCTGGCACAGTTCCGAAGTATCGGAGGTAGCTCGGAAAATCGCTGACGACCTCCAGTTGCCGGACGAACTGCGAGCCGTCTTGATTTTGGCGGGACGGTGGCACGATTGGGGCAAGGCCCATGCAGCCTTCCAAGGCGCGATGCGCGGTCATGATCGTCCGGCGCGGAGCGACTTAGCAAAGGCACCCGACACCGCCTGGTTGCGTCCTCCGGGAACATATCGCTTCCCGGATGACAGCGACACACGTCCCGCATTCCGGCATGAACTGGCCAGTGCGCTGGCATTGTTTGCCGTTCTGGAAACCTATGCGCCCCAGCACGCGGCACTCTTGGGCCCCTGGTCCAACGCGTTCGTGACGATGGGACTCCCGAAACTGGTTGCTCAGACCGCTCCGCCGCCGACGCCCAACATTCAGCAAATTCTCGATTGTTCGGCCGAGATGTTCAACTTGCTTATTTACCTTATAGCCAGCCACCACGGCAAGGTACGCGTTGCCTTGCACGCGGCCCCCAAGGATCAGGAATACCGAGACCGGGATGGGCGCGGCCTCCCGATTCGCGGGCTCCGCGAAGGTGACCGACTGCCTGCCGTCGCGATTGACCAGGCAAATCCTCCGCTGCTGGAGATTTCGTTGACGTTGGAGCCCGCGGCAATCGGTCTCTCGACTCGCACGGGGGCCAGTTGGCGAGAACGCTGCCTCGGCCTGCTCGATCGATTTGGGCCGGCAGGGTTGAGCTACCTAGAATCGGTGTTGCGCGCCGCCGATGTGCGAGCCTCTCGTTTGAAAACCAATGATCCTGCCTTGATTCTGGAGCCATCCGCATGACACTTCAACTGCATTTATTGAAAGGGTGCGCGCCGGCGCCGTTGGCGCACTATCTCAAGGCGTTGGGGATCCTGCGGCTGCTTGTCGAGCAACGCGCCGATTGCGATTCGCGCGGCTGGTGGGACGGGGAGACGTTTTGCCTGTTGTCCGATCTCTCACGGGAGCAATTGGAGGCGTTCTTCCTGGAGAGATACAAACCGACGCCGCTGCTTTCCCCTTGGAACAAGGGTTGTGGTTTTTTCAAAGCCAACGATCCAGGCCTCGGGCCGCTCGAACAATCCCACGCCGCGCGTTTTGTACTATTTAGGGAAGGCGTGGCCGAATCGCGCAGGCTGCTTGACGCTGTGGCACACGCGGACGCAGTCATACGCGCAATCAAGGCGAGAACGAAAACCAACAAGACGTTTCAGTCGGAGCAACAACGCGAAATGCTGGCGAAGTGCCCAACGTTCCGTTCCTGTCTTGATCAGCTACGAGCGCAAGCGGCCAGACCTGACGTTTTGCAAACCACGCGTGATGAGGTCACGGCTGACATTACGACAATTGAAAAGCTCGTGGCCAGAGCAACCGCTTTGCCGACGAAGGCCGAAGTGGACCGGCTTAAGGCCAGTCCCGGTTACAAACGCATGCTCGCCGCCGCCGAACGCCGATTCAAATCGGTAAAGGAGGCGCTGATTCCCGATTGTCGCCGTGCGTGGCGCGGACCGCATGCGGAATGGTTGTCCGCTGCGGTCGTGCTCGCCGAAGACGGGAGTCCTGAATGGCCTTCGCTCTTGGGAACGGGCGGCAACGACGGCAATCTCGATTTCACCAATAACTTCATGCAGCAACTCGGCAAATTGTTCGACCTTGCATCCGCCGATGGCCATCCAATTGCGGCGGCCAGGGAACTCCTTGCTAATGCGCTCTGGTTGGAACCCGCCAATACGCTCTCGAGCGCGGCCGTTGGACAATATCAGCCGGGTGCGGCTGGAGGCGCTAACAGCTCAACAGGATTTACCACCGGTAATTTGGTGAATCCCTGGGACTTCGTGCTGATGATGGAAGGCTCGCTGCTCTTCAGTTCACGGGCGACTCGGCGTCTTGACCCGAATGAATTCAGCCGCGTAAGCGCGCCGTTTGCGGTTCGTTCTCATGCCGCCGGATTCGCCTCCCCCGGTTCAGAAAAGGCACAGCGGGGCGAACAGTGGATGCCGTTGTGGTCTCGACCGGCAACGCTGGCCGACGTCGTTGCGCTCTTTGGCGAATCGAGAGTTCAACTCAATCGCCGGACGGCGAGTCGCCCGGTCGATGTGGCCCGCGCGATCAGCCGACTCGGCGTAGCTCGCGGAATTGATGCCTTTGCACGCTACGGCTACCTGGAACGCAATGGCCAGTCAACATTGGCTGTTCCTCTGGGGCGAGTTAGCGTTCGGCAGCACCCACGGGCGCACCTGATCGACGATCTCGGCTGCATGGATCAACCAGTTGGAACGTCGAAGCCGGGACAAGCATTCGCCAGCAAGGCTTATTCAAGCCGAGCGTCGATTAGCCGATGCCGTCTTCGCCGCGCTGACGCACGACTTTTCACCCGACCGCTGGCAGGCGGTCTTGCGGGCCGCCGTGGCCGTCGAAACGCTGCAGGCGACAGGCACAGCGATTGAGGCCGGGCCGATCCCTTCTCTTCGCCCCGAATGGGCTGCCGCCGCGGACGACCGTACCGCCGAATTTCGCTTGGCACTTTCGTTAGGTAGCGCAGCGGCGAGGTATTCCCGCGACGGCCATCCCGTCGACCCAGTTCGACACCACTGGCTTCCGTTGGAACCTGGCGCGCGACGATTCAAGACTTCCGAGAAGCGTCTGGCTCAAGACTCACGCGTCGTGATGTCCGGGCGCGATCTCGTCGCGGATTGCGCCGCGATTGTCGAGCGACGACTGATCGAGGCCGCCATGAAAGGTCAACGTCGATTGCCTCTTGAGGCCGCCCAAGGCTGCAGTGCGCGACTGGGAGACTTGGCACAGTTCGTGAGCGGCGCCATTGACCTCGGCAAACTGTTTGATTTGGCCCGCGCGTTCATGGCGATCAAGTGGGACCTTTGGTGCCTCGATGAGCGTCCCCGGGCAACCCATTCGTCGGAGCAAGCTGAAGAGGCGTGGCTGGCGCTCCGTTTAGCCTGTCTGCCCTGGCCGCTCGCTAGAAACCAAGACATTCCGGCGGAAGCCGGTATCCTGCGCCGACTCCTCGCTGGCGACAGTGCCGGGGCAACCGCCGTCGCGCTGGCACGACTTCGCTCCGCTGGCATCCGCCTGCCGTTGCAAAGCGGCCTGACCGACGCCCCCACGGTGCGCCTATGGGCCGCTGCGCTCGTTTTTCCCATTGACCACGACAGTGCCCTGCGTGCTGCCGCTACCCTTGACCCTGCAATGAAAGGACCGATCCATGCCTGATTTGAAAGCGTTGGACAACGCCAACCGAGTGCTGTTTACTGTTGCCTTGCGTCCCGTTCAAGGCGACCGCTTCCAACCGACGGGTTTTCCCAGCCTTGGCGCGGCCAGTTATCAGACAAAAGGCGGGCAAAAATTGCTCGTTGAGAGCGCACAGAGCATGGCCAACCGGCTGGAGACGACTTGTTGGGAAACCTCTAAGAACGCACCCGTTGCGGCGATTGCGGGCATCAGCCATGTCACGGTCACGCGCAAAGGCGCGTTTCTGACGGATTCGATGCTGGAGGCACACCGTATCAATAGCCCGTACCTGCTCGAAGGCAAGGACCGCAACTTCTTCGATAACCTCAGGACCGAACTCGGTGGTCTGGAGGAGGGCCCGATCGATCGCAAGAAGTTGGCGGAAGTCCTGTTGAAGTACGACATCGGCAGTCTGATTCACGGTGTCTTTCTCGCCAAGAAGGACCTGGCTGGCGGTCGCTTGCGAATTGCCCGCGCGTTGTCCGCGTTCATCGAAGCATCCGGCGTGAATGTTGCCGCGTCGGGAGGTGTCAAGAACGACCACGTCAATCCCTCAGGTGACACGAAGAGCGGATTCGGAAACGTGCCGTTCGCTCGCGATGAGTTTGTCGCCGAACGGATCGATTGCCACATCAACATTGACTTGGCTCAAATCCGTGGCTATGGATTGGAACCGAGAACTGAAACTCTCCTGATCCTGCTCGCTCTGTATCGCGTTCGCAAACTGCTTGATGGTGACCTGCGGCTGCGAACTGCTTGCGATCTGGAGCCCGTCGACCGTGAAAACATAGTTGCGTTCCGCCCCAAGGGCTTCAAGCTGCCGTCGCTGGCCGAACTGGAAGCCGCCGTGAAGGATGCGATCGCGAAGTGCAAAGAATCGATGGTGCATACGACGGTGACGTTCGAGGACGAACTGAAGAAGGGGAAAGAAACACAAGAAAAGGATGACGACGGCGGCGATGAACCCGGTATCGAGGAACCCTCACCCGAATAGGAGCGTACCGTGCCGACATTGCGACTCCGATTTCCCGGTGGACGCTACCATGCGACTCCGTTCGGGAACCACGTGAACGAGGGTCAGATCGAATGGCCGCCGAGTCCGTGGCGACTGCTGCGTGCGCTGATCGCTTGCGGATTCACGACCCAGCGCTGGCGCGAAATCCCGCCGACCGCCCAGAAACTGGTCGAAAAACTGGCGGGCACGTTGCCGTCGTATCGTCTTCCTGCGGCGAGCGCTGCGCACAGCCGGCACTTCATGCCGATTGGTTCGCTCGAAAAGGGGCGAGAGAAGACGACGCTCGTGTTCGATACCTGGGCCAACGTCGGTCAAGAGACGCTGGTAATTCACTGGGATTGCAGCCTGGCCGACGATGAGACGGAACAAATGCGAGAGCTCGCGGAGTGCCTCGGCTACCTCGGCCGTAGCGAGAGCTGGGTCGAGGCGAAACTGGGCGAGGACGAAGCACTGCCGGCGACGATTTTCGATGCTTTCCCGCATCGAGATGGGATCCGCCCGGGCCCATGTTGGGAGCAAGTTTCTCTCCTGGCGGCAATTCCTCCCGACGAATACAGCGCTTGGCAGCGCGAAACGACGCAGAAGATCCTGTCAGATTTTCCACTGCCAGCCGCGCCCGAAGAAGCCATCGGCCAAGTTGTTAAGGGATCGAGCGAATGCCGTTGCTGCCTATCCCGCCAGTCTGCTGGACAGCCTTACGAAAGACACCGTCTGGTGGAAAAAATATCACTGGTCACAACCGCCTGGATCTCGGCGAGTCTTGTATTGGCGACGGACCGACGCGCTGCAAGTGGGAGTGCCTCAGCGATCAATGCCGCGAGTCGTTAAACCGGTAACGACCATGCTACTGGCGCTGACAACACCTAGCGGTAATCGATCCGCGTTGCCGCCATGCAGCCGGACACTGCCGCAAGCCGAATTGTTGCATCGTGCGATAGTCGGATGCTTGGCGAAGGGACATCGCGTTCATTGTCCGGAACTGACCGGTCAGGACGATCATGGCCAGCCGCTCCGAGATTGTCACCGTCATGCACATATCCTGCCCGTGGACCTCGACGACGATGGGCATCTCGATCATCTCGTCGTCAATGCGCCGATGGGACTCGGCGAGGCCGCCCAGCGAGCCATCCGCGGCCTGCAGCGGACATGGACCAAAGGAGGAGTTGGCGATCTGCAACTCGCCCTGGCTGGAAGCGGTGCGCTCGAAACGCTCCGCTCGCTTGCTCGCGCCATTGAATCGACAGATCGAGCGACTGCTAGGTCCTCCTCGCGGTGCTCGTGTCTGGGTTAGCGCCACGCCGTTTGTTCCGCCCCGATTTCTCAAGCGCCGCGGAGCCAACACCTTGTTGGGGCAGATCAACGCTGAACTGGCCTCCCGCGGTCTTCCCTCGGCAGACGAACTTGAAGAATTGCCTCGCAGTGCCGAAACGCTTCGCCTACGACACTATGTGCGCCGCCGGCAGCATGGAGGTACGAAGCCGCCGATCGACGTCGGTTATGCGATTCGACTGCGATTCTCCGAGCCGATTACTGGCCCGCTCACGCTTGGTTACGCATCCCACTTCGGGCTAGGGATGTTTTATGCCGATACTGCTGGTGATCGCGCAATGCCGTGATGACCAGTGTTTGTCGCGGTCGGCCGAAAATGGAGCCGCCAGTACGCCGGCCTTTGCTCATTGACAATTTACTCAATCTTCTGAACAGCCTCGACACGTGGTTTGCGTGCCGGCGGCGGGGCGTGGGCGGAAGGATGAAAGGGGGAAGGATGAGGGCGGAAGGCGGAAGGATGAGATGAAATTTGAGATCTGAGATTCGAAATCTGAAATCCAAAAGCCGACAAGGGCAACGCGCGAGCAAGCAGTCGTCCGCGTCACGACAGAATCGTCTGGCGGAGATCGGTGTACTGAGCGAATCCCTTGTCGAACGTGACGACCTCGAAGTCGGCGGCTTGGGCGAACGCCGCCAGGTAGGCGTCGCTCCAGCGCTGCGGCGAGAACTGCGGAAGTTGAGTGAACTGGCGCCAACCAAACGTTAATATCAGGAAGGTACATCCCAAGTCCGCTTCATCGACCCAATAACTTCCAACTTCTGATTCCTGCCCCTGTGGCGTTGGCCCTGCGGCCGATGTTAACTCCTAGCTTCTAACTCCTGATTCCGTCCGCTTGTAGCGTTGACCCGCCGGCCGGTGTAGAATAAAGCCCTGGTGCCTGTGATCCCTTGACGACCCGCACGACATGCCAGGTGACCGATCATGATCGCCATACCCAACAAACGCTACCGCGCCACGGTCTGCGAGTGCGGCAAAGACGACCTGCCGTGCAGCCGCTTCGAGGGCGACATCGACGAGGCCATGCAGACCCTCTGCGCGTTCCTGAACGGGGCCGGCGGCGTCATGGTTTTCGGCGAGGGGCTCGACGGCAGGGTCATTGGAGCGGACATCGCCGGGCGGATCGAGCACGAGATCAACCTGGCTGCGGCACGCTTCTTTCCGCCGCCGCACATCGAGTTCGAGCGGATCGCTGCCGGCGCACATGGCGTCGTGCTCATGGTTTTCGTCAGAGGCTACCCCTGCTGCCCGCTGTTTACCTACGACCACCGCCCCTACGAGCGGGTGCGGAACACAACACGGATGATGTCTAAGGCGAAGTTCAAGAAAGGCCTTCGACGGCGCTTCGCGAAATTCGTGAACGCAAAATATAGGGCGCGCATCGGCAAACCCGATTCTGACCCCTGACGCCATAGGATGAGGGATGAAGGCGGAGGGATGAGGGATGAGGGATGAGGGATGAGGGATGAGGGATGAGGGATGAGGGATGAGGGATGAGGGATGAGGGATGAGGGATGAGGGATGAGGGATGAGAGATGAGGGATGAGGGATGAGGGATGAGGGATGAGAGATGAGGGATGAGGGATGAGGGATGAGAGATGAGGGATCAGGGATGAAGGATGAGGGATGAGAGATGAGGGATCAGGGATGAGGGATCAGGGATGAGAGATGAGGGATGAGAGATGAAGGATGAGGGATCAGGCATCGATTCGTCTGCCATTTGCTCTTTGACAATTTATCCAATCTTTTGAATAGCCTCGACACGTCGTTCGCGTGCCGGTGGCGGGGGGGTGGGTCCGCGCCCCCCGCCGCCGGCTCTTAGCTCTAAGCTCTTAGCTCTTAGCTCTAAGAACCAGGAACCGTTTGCAGGGAGGACGATGACTTAACACCCTTTAGCTTTTCAACCTCGTTCACCATCCGCACAAGCCGGATGGGGTCCTACAGGAGACCTCCCATGAGCATGCTCTGTGAAGAAACCCCTCGGGTCGAAGACGTCCCCGATCTGATCCCTGCACGGATGCTCAACGAATTCTCCTACTGTCCTCGCCTGGCCTATCTGGAATGGGTCCAAGGCGAGTTCGCCGACAGCCTCGACACGCTCGAGGGCCGTTTCGGCCACCGCCGCGTCGATCGGCCCGAAAAAAGGTCTCAGGTGTCAGGTGAGAGGTGTCAGTCAGGCACCGACCAGCCTGATCCCCCGGCCGCACTGACACCTGAAACCTCGGACCTGACATCTGACACCTCTCACCTCTCACCTGCCACCTGTATTCACTCCCGCTCGCTGATGCTTTCCGCGCCGGGCGAGGGCCTGATCGCCAAAATGGACCTCGTCGACCTGCAGGCCGGCATCGCCCTGCCCATCGATTACAAGCACGGCCACGTGCCCGACGTGCCGGGCCACGCCTGGGAGCCGGAGCAGGTGCAACTCTGTGCGCAAGGGCTGATCCTGCGGGAAAACGGCTACCTCTGCGAAGGCGGCATCCTGTATTACCTCGATTCCCGCAAACGCGTCTCCATCCCCTTCGACGAGCCGCTGGTGGACCGCACGCGGGAACTGCTGCAGCAACTCCGCGCCACCGCCGCGCGGCGGGTCATCCCCCCGCCCTTGGTCGACAGCCCGAAATGCCCTCGCTGCTCGCTGGTGGGCATCTGCCTGCCCGACGAAACGAACATGCTGCAACTCCGGGAAGAGCGGGGAGCCACCCGGAGGGTACCCGGCGGGGAGCAGGGAGCAGGCGACGAGGCCAACGTCCAAATAAAAGCCCGAAGCGCAAACGAGGAATTGGCCCTCACCCCCGGCCCCTCTCCCGCAGAGAGAGGGGAGGTCGGCATCACGGCGGAGCGTGATGAGTACGGTCCCGCCGGGCTCCCCGCCGGGTACCCTCTGGGTGGCTCCCCGCTCCCTGCTCCTGCCGTCCGCCGCCTGATGCCGGCCAGGGACGACGCCTTGCCGCTGTACGTCAAGGAGCAGGGGGCCACGCTGGGCAAGAGCGGCGACCAGCTCACGGTCAAGTCGCGGCAGACGACCTTGCAGAAGGTCAAATTGATCGACACCTCGCAAGTCTCGCTCTTCGGCAACGTGCAGGTCACGGCGCAGGCCGTGCGCGAGCTGGCCTCGGCCGGCATCCCCATCTGCCACTTCTCCTACGGCGGCTGGTTCAACGCCGTCACCGTGGGCCTGATCCACAAAAACGTCGAGCTGCGGATTGCGCAGTTCGCCGTGGCGGCCGATGCGGGCCGCTCGCTGGCGCTGGCGCGGCAGTTCGTGCTGGGCAAGATCAAGAACTGCCGCACGCTCTTGCGGCGGCACCTCGAGGAGAGCCAGGGCCGCGAGGTCCTCGACCAGCTCTCCCTGCTCATGCGGAGGGCGGAGGCGGCGGACGACGCGGCGAGCCTGCTGGGGATCGAGGGCATGGCGGCCAAGGAGTATTTCGCCGGTTTCGCCAAGCTCTTGAAGGGGGGCGAGTCGCTGGACATCGAGGGCCGCAACCGCCGGCCGCCG
>CAWGOT010000003.1:0-3127318 GCA_963824275.1 uncultured Planctomycetia bacterium
ACGCGGGCGATGACCGGCTGCGGGAGCTGCCGGATCTGCCGCCATGACGCGCGAACAGCGTGCGAAGAGGGCCTGATAGTCGGCCTCGTTCCGCCCTCTCATTTCCGCCAGATCGTGACCGGAGCAGAAGACGGGGCCGGCCGCGGCAAGAACCACCACGCGGAGTGGTCGGCGGCGATCGCGGCAAGCCCCGCCCCAAGTTCGGTGAACATCGCCTCGGACGGGCATCCCGCCGCTCGGCCAGTACAACGTAGCCGGACCACGCCGGCCTGGGATTCGACAATCGACATGCCGGAATTGTCGCACGGATTAAGGGGAGTGGCAAGTAGCAGAGGGACTGTGCGGTATCCAGCGGTGGGGCCAGCCAGGAGATTTTGGCCATAATGGCCCAAAATCGACATTCGTTCGTTTTCGCGGGCACTTTATCCACCGCATCGGTTAGCCATATCCATAAGATTGTAGTACTTTGGAAAACTTGGGTGGAAACAGGGATGAAACATCGTGTAACGCTTCTTGGGTGGCACGTGTACGGCACGCGGAAGGATTGTAGATTCGGTCCATTTCGGTCACAGGTGCAACGGATTGGGTCCGTGGGCTGAAAAAAGTCCGCCTTCCCACCTTCATATTCCTATCAGCCATTTT
This sequence comes from uncultured Planctomycetia bacterium, assembly GCA_963824275.1. Lineage (GTDB taxonomy): Bacteria > Planctomycetota > Planctomycetia > Pirellulales > Thermoguttaceae > JANXQG01. The sequence continues at coordinate 643 of CAWGOT010000003.1, forward strand.
CTCGTCTTCGCTGTCTGTCCCGCCGCGCTTCGATCGAGGTGGACGGCCGGCGGCCGTGGACCGGCCGTCCACCCTTGCTCCCGGGGCACATCCGCCGGGGGCGGTGATTTTGCGTATGTCAATTGTCAAAGAGCGAGCCGCATATCCGGCCTTTTCAAAACCGCTGCCCGCAGGGCGGCATCTTGCACGCTCGCGAGGCCGCCGCTGCCTGTAGCGAAAGCGCCGAACGAATGCAAGTTCCTTCCCCTGTAGCAAGTGGCGTGCCAATCGCGACAAATAATCCATAATTATCCGTAACTATAAATAGTGGAATGCGTTGCGGCGCGAGATTATATGTTCGGCCTCAAGGAGAGCGCGCCGCCGGGTGCGCGACTGCCAAAACGGTAAAGAACGCCCGGCGGAAGAAGGCTGCCTGCCAGAATGGCAGTTGGTTCTCCTGAGGCCGCGCGCCGTGCGGCCAATGAAACGAGATTATGTCGGATGGCAACAAAGGTCCGGCTTCAGCCTGCGGTGCGGCGCCCGGGACGGGCCGCCCCGGCCCCAAAGCACCCCCCCGCAGATCGCCCGTCGAATCCAGACCTCGTACCCCTTCAGCGTCCGCACTTCCACCACTTGTCGACCGCGGCGAGCAGCGGGTCAATTGTGGCCGCCTGAATCCGATGCCGTGGTTCCCATCGTACCCACTCGTAACCTGAGTGCTCGCCCAAGCGAACCTCGCAGTCAGCGATCAGCTCTCCCAGAAGACACCACTGTCTTTTCCACTGTCTCCCCGCCGTATCGCTTGTACGTCGGGTAGTAGGTTTCCGCGTGCCGGAACTTCGGGTCCAACTGGACTTGCTCTTGACGGATTCCCGTTTCTTCAGCCAGCTCTCTCAGGCGCCACTCGACTTCCGTTTCGCCGTCGCCAATGTGGCCTTTGGGAAGATCGTAGCGGTTCGGGTGCTTCATCAGAAGGAAGGCTCGATCCGGCTGCGAACGAAAAACAAGAACACCACACGACTTAACTTGCCGCATTGCAAACCTCCAAGCTAACTGGATGATCGACGCGAGGGATACGGTCGCCTCTTCGGTACTCGGATCATCCCAAGGATACCGCCGCGGAGCGACCGCAGCAACTCGAGCCGCGCTGTTGACAGTCCTGCCAAATCGGGATCGTCCATTGCCGCTTCGGCACGAAATGCACCGCTTTCACGCGGTGTTCAGTTCCAAGCCGCTGGTGCCGCCCACGGCCCGCGCAGCCCGCGCCGCTTTGTTGTGGAGCCGGCCGCGGCACGGTAGAATCGGAGGCGGCTGGACGCTGGGTGCATCGGGCTAGGGGCGGCGTTAGCTCCCGCCGGACGACCACGTACCGTCCGCCAGACCTATTCCTCCCGTTCCCCGAGCGTTTCGAGCATGAAGACAATGGTGCATGTCCTCGTACCGCTAGATGTTGCGCCCGGCGGTATATCGCAGTGGGTCGACAAGACGCTGGCACCGCACGCGACTGACGATCGTCTACCTGCACCGAACGGTCGTTTCGACTATCTTGTTGGACCGTTAGCTAAGGAGCCTCTCACCGATTCCATCACGTTGGGCCGGTTACCATCAAGGGAGAAGTACGCTCTCGCGGGGCGAATTTGCGAGGTTTCACGACTGCCGTTGGAGCGGGTGCCAGGGGCACTGGTCACCCCTGATGGCGCATGGCATGATCTCCGTGACTTCGGCTGGCGATTCAGCGCCGAAGAGACCGCGGAGAACCGGCAGGCAGTCGTCCGATGGACGACTCGGTATCGTGAGGTGCTTTCGCAGCACCCGTGGTGTTTGGTCGTAGAGGTGCGGGCCCACTCATGACTCGCAGTGCTGTTGCGCCGTGCCATCGGCTCGGCGAACAAGCCACGGCCGCAAAGTCGCTGAGCGACCGCCGCTTGGTGGTGCGAGGCGCGGGACGCGGGTAGAATAGACGGAAGGGCAGAACTGAGGAAGTGGGAGTGTCAAACGCCCGGCAAGTAGAGGCTGAGCATCAGGATTAGGGCGATGAGAATCAGAATGGGCCCGCAGATTTTGAGCAGAAACAGGTTCTTCCAACTTCGGGTCGGAATCGCACCATAACCCAATAGGATTGAAAAGACGCCCGCCAGGAACATGATTCCGAAGTCGGCAAGTTCTCCGATCTGGTGGGCGGACGGCGTAAGAGAGGATGCATGGCAGGACCCCTTTCTTCGGGACTGGGATTTGCAAATTGATGGGAACGTCGAGCCTGCGAACCACCTGAGTTTGCTGTCGCTGCCGCCCAATGTCAAGACCCCTTGGACGTACGCTAAGCATGGGAAAGTTCGGTCTTCCGATCAGACAACCGTCGTCATCCGATCATCAATCTGCACCGGCCTCTACCAAGCTGCTCTGGGCCGGGCGGAACGTGAGCGCCCTGCCGGTGCTGCTGCTGTTGCTCAGCGGCACGATGAAGCTCTTGCAGGCACACCAACGGCGCCCCTTATGGACGAATCTCACCGCGCGGACTATAATCCGAGACGCGGAAACATGTCCAGCCGCGACCCTTGAGCAGCAAACAGGCATGCCGAATCTCGGGAGAACTTCGATGAACCTGAACCTGAACCTACGCGATATTCTCTTTGGGCTCATGCCCGGAGTTGAGTTTGTCTTTCGCTATGGCCGCGAGTTGACCAAGGGGGATTTCTTGGAGTTGACTGCGGGACAATACGAGGTCTATTATCAAAAGGAAGGGCCGACCAAAGAGCGGATCTTCCGCCTCGCTCTTGCCGAGCCCACGGTGACGGAACGAACTCCGGAAAAGGTGACCCTCACTTTGGAGATCGTAACCGAGCAGCAGAAACGCCAGGTCTTGGCGGCGGTGGACTATATCCGTAAAAGTACAAAAGCACTAGATTCGAAAAAACCCAGTTTCCAGCAGCGGCTGGAGTTTCTCGGCAATAGCATTCGGGCAGAGGTGGCAGTGACGGGAATCAAAGTCCGCAAGCGAGGATAACGCGGACTCCGGGTCGTCGTCCGTCATGCCGCCACCGTCTCCCTGACCGCCACCTCCTCACGCTGCACCGGGATCTCTGGCGGTGCTTCGATGCCCATGCGGATCTGCCCGCCCCCGACTTCGATGACGGTGGCGATGCTGTTGGCGTCTATGACTATGGGTTCGATTCCACTTCTCTCCGCTAGAGTACCTTGGATTCGCGTTCGGCGGCTTTCTTGAGGCGGTCCCTCATCAATGCCGTAGGTTTCGTGCCTGCCCATTCCGACTTTCGCTATTCCTCGAACAGCAACCGTTGCGGTTTGCGCCTGGGCAGCGCATCACAAGGTCTCGACAACTCGCCGGCTACAATTCCGGCCAGCGGCGGCACGTCGTTCGCCGACTTGATCGACGGCAAAAGCTGCCCGTAGAGAATGATCTTCCGATCGTTTCGGGAGAGATCGGAAGCCTTCCACTTGCAGACGGCGGATTTTCGCGCGGGCGCGCTGGATCGACGCGTCAACCGAAGGAGCGGCCCCCAGCGCGACGTTCGCCGTTTTCCGGCAGACGATGACAATGTCGAGTTGAATCGGCTCCTTGGCCTGGGATTTCGGCGTTGCCACGGCCATTTCCGCCTTGACCGGCTGCGCGTTGACGACGGTAAAGCCCGCCGCGAGAATCGCCTCGGCAAGGGCCTGCCAGCCCTCTTCGCGCGAATGATGGTAGCTGAAGACCAGCAGGCCGTCGTCCTTCAGCACGCGGCACGACTCGCGGAACACGCCCTCGAGTTTCGCGGAAAACGCCCCCGGGTCCGCATCCTGGACCTCGCCCTCATGCCGCGTCGAGACCTCGGCACGAGGTTCTCCGCCGGCCGGCAATTGCTGCCAGGCGTAAAAGAAGTCGGCGAGCTCCGAATAATGCACGTTGTCGAAAAAAGGCGGATCGGTGACAACCAGATCGACGCTCTTCGCCGGCAACCTGGTATCGGCCGAATCGCCGCAGGAAAGGCAAATCACCCGATCCTCGACCGGCCCGCTTTCCGGCCAGGCCGAAAGCTTGCCCGTGAACGGCAAGCGAACAAACGCGGCGCCGCGGCCGCCTTGCCGTTGACCTCGGTGGGAAGCTCCCGATAATCCATCGCGCGGAGCAACCGCCCGCGGAAAAGGTTCGAGAAGGAGCCGGAGCTTTTGGGCGTGCCCCAGACATTTGCCTCGATCGGCGTCCGCTCGGGCTTCAAGATATGGTGCGAAAACATGTGGCGAACCGCGCCCGTGCCTTCGCCCTTGTAGGACGCGAACAAGTTGTTGAATTCCAGGACGCCCGAGAACAACGTGGCCAAGGCAAGGCGGCGCTGCGGAGGCTCGATGCGATGAATCGCCGCATGCAACATTCCCAGGGCGAGCAACTGGCGATCGTTGAAAAAGTCGCGCCAATTCCTGAATCCGTAGCCCATCGCCTGGCGGGTGTTGTAGCCCTGCTCCAAGCGAAGGTCGGGCAAGCGAATCTCTCCGCGCTGTTCCGCCGCGGCGAGCAGCCGCGAACAGTCGGCCATACGCGGCATGATCCGCGGCGGTGGCGGGCAGGTACTCTTTGTGGCCGTCGCCGGTCAAGACGAGCTTGGCGAAATGCCTGAAGTCCGGCCGCCGCCCCGTTTGTCCGACGGCCTTCAGAACGGCAAAATCGCCCTGACAATGCGTGCACGTGGCCTGCGCGCCGGCCGTCGTGCCCAGGGTGAAATCAAAGCGGTGGCCGCAACCCCGGCAGGCAACCGGGGATCGTCCGCTGTCGAGCCTGGAAAGATGTCTCCGCACGACGGGCAAAGCGACCTGGACCGCCGATTTTCGCCGCGGCGATGCATTCCGGGCAACGACGTAGGAGGGAAAAAGGTCGATCTTGTTTGGCACAGTGAGGGCAATTCGCCTGCATCACCCAAAAGTGATAAAGCACGTCGCACGGCCGGCCCTTGGAGTCTACGGAGCGGTACAGTTCCCGCAGGGCCTTGCCGGTTCCCTCGGCAAGCTCCCGGAAGGCTGCCCTGACGGTGTGCCGGTCCAAGGCGCCGAAGGCCGTAGTCGCCGCATTGACCGCCACGGGATTGATGTCGCGACCGAGCGCGGTCATTCCGAGTTTGTGCGCTTCGCCGATCGTGGTGCCCGAACCCATGAAGGGATCGAACACTGACAGGCCGGTGAAGGGAGTGCGTCTGGTAGAACTCGTGGGCCAAGTCGGCATCGTCCGGCAAGACGGCGCCCAAGAGGATGCCCCGGAACACGGAACCGAGGCGTTTCGCCCACCATTTGTGGACGTGATAAATCGGCCGATGAACTTCCTTCCGCCAGCTTTCCCGTTCCGCCAGGCGGGAAAGGAATTCGAACGGAAATTCATCCGATTCAATCAGCGTCGATTTGCGGTTCGGCTTCATCGGAAACGTCCGGTCCTGTGGTTGCGCGTATCGAAACAGCGTCCAGCGGCGAGCCCTCGAGTCGCCAGGCGCGAAAACAATGCTCGCGGCCCGCGCTGGGATTGGCGACTTTTTCGGAACGCAGTTCGTTGCTCTGCAGGTCAAATGAATATCCGATGACAAGCTCGTCCGTTTCGCGTCGGCACAGATCCCCAACGGCAGCCAATTCGCGGCCGGGAGCCATATCGGCCGGAAGAATCAAGGTCTGCTGGTGCGCAGCGCCGTCGACGATCCGAAACGGCGTGGGCACGACATACATCTTGCGATCGCGGATGAGAATGTCTCCGTAGCTGCCGAACCCCCGCACGCTCTTGTTTTCGTGAACGTATTCGTGGTCGGCGTTCAAAAAGCCCCCGTGGCAAATGACAAGATCGAGCCGCCGTGCTCGGGGTTTCCGATCAGCTTTCCGCCTCGCGGATCGACCACCAGGTCGAGGTTCTCCAGCGGGATTTGGCCGACGAGCACCGCAGCGCCGTCGGGCACCTCCAGGACGTCGACCGGGCAATCGCGGCCTTGGATGGTCAACCGCACGGCCTCGTATTTGTCGGCCTCGCAGATGCCTTGGCTGGTGGTGACCCGCTTCGTTCCTCGCTTCACTAGCCCCAATTGGCGGATAAGGCGCGTGGGCAGCGAAAGGACCGTGGCCCCGGTGTCAACCAAAGCGTCATGGACTACGATCCGGCGAACGTCATTCGGGGCCATAGCGGCTCGCTCCACGGCGTAAAGATCCCCCAGATTCTCGATCGCTGCTTCGGTAAGCACTCGGCCCATCGTTGAATTCTCCATGGAAACCACCTCGTCCCGCTGAATCGTGAAACGGTCCGCGCACATGGAATGATAGGCTATCCCCCACATGGTGTCAACGCTCGCGACGCTGGCCGCTGGCCGCTGGCCGCTGCACGCTGGACGCTCCTCTGCCACATCATCGCGCGGATCGGCGAGTACGAGAATGAGGGGCGCCGCTATGTCTCGCTCAGCCACGGATGGAACACCGATGAAACACGGATTTTTGTCCTTCTGAAAATCTGTGTTCAATCGGTGTTTCATCCGTGGCCCAGAAACTATCGTCCTTCCCAAATCCCAAAGGGAGCGGATGGGATCGAGGACGGCTCGTGCTTTGCGAGGGGTGCGACAATTCGCATAGAATCCGCCTCGGATGGAATAGCAGATCGAATTCTCAGAATAATGCTTGCGGAAGCTGTCGAAATTCGTATAATCAAGCATAATCAAGCGTGGCCAATTCTTTCGCGGAAAAAGGAGACCGCTCGTGGGTAAAACCGAATTGAAAGCCAGAGGGGAAATCGTTCGAGGCAGGGCACTCACCAAGTACCTTGCCAGGCAGAACGCGGTCAAGGCCGCAAAGCCGGTAAAACTGAACGTGCCTCGGAAGCTTCGAAAGCTTCCCAAATAGGCGGCCTTGACGTTCAACGCAGCCGGATGTAGACCGAGCCTTCGTCGCCGTCTGGACTCTCAGATGGTGCTTCGCGCTTGTTGAGGACTTCTGCGCCTCCAGCGGGAGCAAGTTCGAGCGGCTTGCGTTCACTTTACTTGCGATGGGCGCCGCAACAACGAGACCCTTGTCAAGAAATGGGAAAGCCATGCGAGGTTGTCGTCTGCATCGTGCGGTAGTGCTTTTGGCGGTGGTGCTGGCGGGGAACGCCCGGGGAATGGTCATGCCGGCGGGCCCAGCCCACCGGGTCGACAACCGCGTCGGCAACCTATAAGGGTTTGACGACGACGCGGGAGTATCTGCCTTTACCTGATACGAGGGCGGCCACGGTAACGAAGCCGGCAGCGGTGCGCGGAGCCGATCAACGAATCGCTGCGGCAGGGTTACCGCATCAATCGTTTCTATACGAAGGCTGACGATCAAGGGCATTGTGGTCATGGGGTCGGACAAGGTGTCGGACTGGGCATTTCTGGAGGCTGCGTACACTTTGGACCACATGTTGCATGAGAGTCCGCCATGGGTTCACGACGCGCTGACGAAAAATAAGGTGCGATTGGCGATCCTGGCGGTCGTGGAGTACACGATGGATCTGCCCGAGAATCAAACGCCGAATATGCAGCGCGAGGCGGCCTATAACGATCGGCGGTCTCGGGGCCTGGGCGGGATGCCGTGGTGCAGTTGCGCGGAGGAGAATCTGTTGAATTTGCGGGGCGATCCCTATGGCGGCAACGGGCGGCAAGGATCGGGGGAAAACATCACGATCCACGAGTTTTCGCACACGGTGGCGAGCGCGATTCAGCGGGCACAAGGACGAAACGGGACGTTCTGGACCGGATTGAGGAAGGCGTACCAGGACTCCCTGGCGGCGGGCGGGCGACTGGAGACGTGGAACCGTCAGCACAACTCGAAGGTGTATGCGTCAGTCGATGAGCAGGAGTTCTGGGCCGAGGGGGCGCAGGCCTGGTTTGACAATGCGAATCCGCGCAATTCGGGAGGACTCTCGGTCCGCGCGGACGTTAAATCGAAGGAGCCGGCGCTGGCGGCGTTGTTAACCGACGTTTACGGTGACGGCTCGTGGCGCTATATCAAGACGACGGCGAAGGACCGCGAAGGAGCTTACTTGCGGCCGACGGCGGAAATGGAACATTTGCAGGGACTGGAATCGGTGCGCGGCGATTTTCCCCTGTTCCGCTTCGAGAATTCGCCGCGGATCAAGGAGACCGGCTCGCGGGGCGACGAGAATACGACGCCACGATAAATTGGGCGAATCATTAGCGCCCTGCCCGTGCTGCTGCTCTTGCTTAGCGGCAGCATGAAACTGCTGAAGCCGGCCCCGATCGTGGAGAGCTTCGAGCACTTCGGTTATCCGCAGAACGTGATCGTCGCCCTAGGGATCGTCGAAATCGCCAGTGCGCTGATTTACGCGATTCCACAGACCGCTGTGCTGGGCGCGATCTTGATGACGGGCTTTCTCGGCGGCGCAACCGCCACGCACGTTCGCGTCGGCGAGCCGTTCGTGGTCCCCGTGATTGTGGGCGTGCTGGTTTGGCTCGGGCTGTTCCTGGCGACTGCGCGGCTGCGGGCGCTGGTGCCGCTGCAACGTTAGAAGTAGGGTGGGCCGAGCGGAGCGAGTCCCACCATGAGTGACGTGCAGCCGGAAAAATGGTGGGACTCGCTCCACTCGGCCCACCCTACTTCTTCATTCCCTTCGTCGCAGGCGATAGCCCGCCAGAAGCACGATACCAGTGGCGAGCAAGGCGAGCGTGGAGGGCTCGGGCACGGCTTGCACGCCTCCCGCCACCACCGGCCCGCCGGCCAGCGGCGAACCGAAGATCAACGTGCCATCCGCCCCGACGCTTAACGCCGAGCCGGCAGGCAAACCGCCGGCGCTGGTGATCTCCAGCGTTCCCTCCTCGATGTATGTGCCGCCCGTATAGCTGTCGTTCGCCCCGCTGAGGATCAAGAGCGCGGCCGGATTGTCCAGGGTGAGCGAATTGCCCGCCCCCGCCAGAATGCCCTGATAATTGCTGGTCGAAGAACTGGCGTAGACAAGGCTGGACGTAATGGCGGCCAGCGGGCCGTCGGCCAGAAGCGTGCCGCCGTCGATCGCAACCGCGCCGGCGGAGAGCGCGGCGCTCGCGCCCAAGTGCAGCGCGCCGGCGGTCTGCGTGAGCGTGCCGCTGTTCTCGACGACCATCTGGCTGTTGCCGCCCAGGTCGATCTGGCCGGCGTTGGTGAACGGGCCGCTCACGAAGAACTGGTCGCCCACGCCGCCTTGCAATAGGCCCCCCGCCCCAACGGCCAGTCCGGTGAAGTAGTTGGCGGCCGGATCGTTGATGTAGGTGCCGCTGTTCGTGAAACCGCCTAGCCAGCTTACCGTGGTGCCGTTGATCTTGATATAGCCGGAGTTCGTCACTGCGCCGTAGAACGTGATGACGTTCCCACTCGTTCCTTGTGTGGTGAGAGTTCCGCCCGAAGCGTTGTTTACCGAGCCGTAGATGCTCGAATTGCCGTTGGCGAAAGTCACGGTGCCGATATTGAAAAGCCCGCCCGAAGAGAAGGTGCCGTTGCCGAGGATCGAGCCGTAGTTCGCCATCGAGTTGGGACCGTTATCGAACGAACCACCCGCGAGGGCAATCAACCCGTAATTCGGCTGCTCCAGACCCTGCGAGACGAGGATGCTGGTGCCTGCGGCCGTGCGGATGGTGCCGCCGGGGTAATTGGAAACCGCGTAGCCGGCCAGCAGCAACTGGCCCCCGACGGCGGTGATCGTCCCTTGATTATAGATACCATTGGTGATGCGGCCCTGGCCGGAAACGGTGCCGACGCCTGTGTTGTCGAACGTATCGCCGATAAGCGACGCGTCGGGGCCCTTCAGGTTGATGGTGGCCAGGTTGTAGAAAGTCCCATTCGCAGCCGCATAGACGGTGAGCGAATCGCCATCGGCAACGCGAAGCTCGCCGCCAGCCTCGTTGGCAATGAAACTGGCCAGAGTCAGACCATTGGTTCCATTGGCGTAAATCAGGCCGTTGTTGTCCACGGTCATGGTGATCGCGCCGTCGCCGCGGATCGTGCCCGCGGGCCCGTTGGTAAGCGTGCCTCCGCCCGTGATTGCGCCGCCGGTAGACAAAACAACAAGCGCCGAATTGGTCACGTTGCCGCCGACCGAAAGAAGGCCGTTCTGCGTGAGCGTGCCCTGGTTGACGAGGTTGCCCGATACGGTCCCCTGGGCGTTCAGGCTGGCGCCGTAATAGTTCGTCAGCGAGCCCGCGACGATGCCGCCGTTGAGCGTCATCGTCGTGTTGTTGGTGAGCGCGCCGCTGGTCACGGTCACCAGGCCGCCGTTGAGCGTATATTGCCCGCTGTTCGTGAAGGAACCGGCCGTGACCGTCCCGCTCTGGGTCAACGAGCCGCCCGGTTGGATCGACAGCAGGCCGTCGACAAGCAGGCCGCGGGTCGTGTCCAAGGTGAGCGACGTGCCGAGGAGCTGGCCGGGGCCAACCGCCGCCGTGTCGAGGTGCGGCGAGCCGGACACCCACTCGCTCAGGGAGAAGTATTTTTCGATTTGGTTGTTGCTGTAATCGGTGACATAGATCTCGCCCGTGGGGCTGACCGCCACGTCGAAGGGTTGGTTCATTTGGCCCGCAGTTCCCGCACTGCTGAACTGAGTATAGGTGCCGTAGCTACCAAACACCTGGATGCGGTTGTTGTTCGTATCAGCGACGTAAACCTGTCCGCTTGCGCTGACCACCACGCCATAAGGGAATGCAAATTGGCCGGGTCCGCTCCCGTAACTGCCGAAAGAGGTTTGATACGTGCCGCTGCTGTTGAACACTTCGACGCGATTGTATCCCGAATCGGTGACGTACACCAGCCCCGACGAGCTGACCGCCACGCCTTGAGGGTATGAAATTTGGCCGGCTGTACCGAAGATAGTCGCCAGGTAGTTGCCACTGCTGTCGAACACTTCGACGCGCCTGTTACCATTATCGGCTACGTAGATCTGGCCCGAGGCGCCAGACGTTATGCCCAAAGGTGCGTTGAGTTGGCCGTTTCCGCTGCCGTTACCTCCAAAGGATGACTCGTAGTTGCCGCTGCTGCTGAACACCTGGATATTGCCGTTAAACACATCAGCGACGTAAACCTGGCCCAGGGGCCGACGGCTATGCCCGAAGGTCCAGCGAATTGGCCGTTTCCGGTGCCGTAACCGCCGAAAAATGTCGGAGTCCCATCGAAGTTGCTATCCAACACGTAAACTCCGTAGCTGCCCGAATTGTCAACATAGACCTGGCCCGTAGGGCCGACCGCCACGAATCCTGGGCCAGGAATCTCGTACGACTTGAGGTAGGTAATCTGCCCGCGGGCGATTGAGGTCGGTGCCAGGGCCGCGAAGAATATCGCGGCGATGACGGCGGACTTTGTCCGGCGGTATTCGCCGAGGAGCGTTTTCATGGTGTGTATCCCGAAAGGAAAGGTGGGACTCGCTCCCTCAACGCGCCGGATTTCTTGCCGGCAGAAGAAGACGATCCAGTTTGTAGCCAAACTCGCGCTGAACAACTTCAGGGCGAACTTGCCCTCGTCGCAACCCGCCAACAGAGTGGGTGCAAACGCGTAGCATTATAGACAAGCGGGGTTGAAATAGCAAATTCTGCGGCTTGAGGGCCAGGAAGACAACCGCTATCGACAATTCCTCGCGCGGGAATATAGTTATGGAATGCTTTGTGCCGACAGGCCCGTTCAAGAAAAGCACATCCAGGAGATTCCATGTCATCCGATACCCAACCTGCACCGGTCTCGACGAAGATCGTCTGGGCCGGGCGAATCATTACGCGCCCTGCCCGTGCTGCTGCTCCTGCTCAGCGGCAGCATGAAACTGCTGAAGCCGGCCCCGATCGTCGAGAGCTTCGAGCACTTCGGTTATCCGCAGAACGCGATCGTCGCCCTGGGGATCGTCGAAATCGCCAGTGCGCTGATTTACGCGATTCCACAGACCGCTGTGCTGGGAGCGATCTTGATGACGGGCTTTCTCGGCGGCGCAACCGCCACGCACGTTCGCGTCGGCGAGCCGTTCGTGGTCCCCGTGATTGTGGGCGTGCTGGTTTGGCTCGGGCTGTTCCTGCGCGACGCGCGGCTGCGGGCGCTGGTGCCGCTGCAACGTTAGAGGTAGGGTGGGCCGAGTGGAGCGAGTCCCACCATGAGTGACGTGCAGCAGGAAAAATGGTGGGACTCGCTCCACTCGGCTTACGCGGGCCCAAGGGTGGCTGATTTCGTCGCGTAGCGACAACGCGACGGTAGCCGTGGGTTTCAACCGGTTTCAACCCACGGACGGCGGTCCCCATACACCTTTCTCGTCGCGTAGCGACGATTGAATCAGCCGTCGCTACGCGACGCCAGCAGGCATGGGGCGAATCGCAAACCGTGGGTTGAAACCCACGGCTACCATCGCAACGTCGCTACGCGACGAAACATGTCCCTTCTGCCGCGATTTCGCCATGGAACAAAATCACGCCGCAATTTCGCCCCCCAAATCGTGCAATTTCCGTCGATTTTGCGCAGGCCGGGCCCACCCTACTTCGAGCGCCGCGCTCAGCCGGCCTTTTCCGCCCGGGCGGCCGGGTGCAGCACGACGGTAAAGGTGCTGCCCTGGCCCAACACGCTGCGGACCTCGATGCGGCCGCCCATCTCGGCGATCAACATGCGGCACAGTCCGAGCCCCAGGCCGGTGCCGCCGCGGTCGGCCCTCGTGGTATAGAAGGGCTCGAAGATCTTCTCCAGGTCGACGCGGGGGATGCCCACGCCGGTGTCGCTGACGTCGATCGCCACGGAATCCATCTGGTCCTCGTCGCGCCCGCCCATGGCGTAGCAGCGGAGGGTCAGCGTTCCGCCCTCGGGCATCGCGGCCAGGGCGTTGGTGGAGAGGTTGAAGAGCACTTCCTGGAGCGTGTAGGGATCGCCCTGCACGGGCGGCACGTCGGCCAGCAGGCGCTCGATCCGCACGTTGCCCACGCGGGTCGTGCCGAGCATTTCCAGCGTGGCCTCGACCGCCGCGCGGACGTCGGTGCTTTGCAGCGTGATGCCCCGCGGCCGGGCGAAGGCCTGCACGCGCGTGGCCGTGCGTTCGATGCGTTCCAGGGCTTCGGTCATCATCTGCACGTACTCGGTGAGGCGGGCGTCGTGCTTGACCCGCTCGCCGATCCGCCGCAGGCAATTCTGCACGCCGTCCAGCGGATTGGCGATCTGGTGGGCGATGCCGGCCACGAGCTGGCCGATGCCGAGCATCTTCTCCTTCTGCCGGATGGCGGCGTGGGCGCGATCGACGTAGCGGCGGATGGAGGTGGTGAAGTAGACCGTGATCCAGAGGGCCCCGCTGAAGGCGACGAACAGCCCTGCGAGGCTCGTCCCGTCCAGGGGCGGCGGCGGGCCGGGTGGATCGGTGGGCAAGTGGATGGGGAAGCGGTAAATCCAGTGCAGGTATTCGAGGAGGATGATCGCGCCCACGGTGGCGTCGACCACGGCCGCCAGGACCAGCGGCGCCCAACCGCGGAGATACATGCTGGCGATGATCATGTGGAAGAGGAAGAAGAAGAGGAAGGGGTTCCGCGGCAGGTCGGAGAAATAGACCAGGAGCGTCAAGGCGGCCAGGTCGAGAACGGCCTGCAGGAAAATGTTGTTCTCGGCGTTGACCTCGCCGGCGGCCGCATCGGGCTGGTTCCAAAGGAAGGCCAGGTTATAGCCGACCATGGCCACGGCGACGAGGTACAGCGGCAGCGGCTGCGGCACCACGTGCAGGACGGAGGAAGTGATCCAGATCACGAAGAAGACCATCGCGCAGGCGATCCAGCGGAGCTTGACGAGCCAGCGGGCACCTTCCGGCGGGAGTTTCATTTGCGGTTGGGGTGTGGGAAAGCGTGGTACGGAGCCACTATTCTACATTCTACCAGTTTTTCTGAGGATTACTCAGAGGCTATCCGGAAAACCGGGAAACAAGCTGTAGGGTGTGGTCGGGTGCAACGAAGACCCACCACGGTTTCGGCATTTCGTCGTGGGTCTTCGTTGCACTCGACCACACCCTACGATGAAAGGTCCTCCTCCTTCCTCGCCGCTGTGGCTTGACCCTTTCGGCCCGTTCCGCCATAATCGGATAGGCTTGCAGCCCGTCTTTTTCCCCACGAGGAGTTCGCCATGAGTACAGTCTTGAGCAACGCTTCGCCGACCGATTGGACGATTGCGGACGCGGAAGCATGGTTGCCCGGTTTTCCGCGCGATCGGATTCGTATTTACCCGCCGCCTGGCACCGCGACGGACGAGGATGTCTTGGCTGCCAAGGCCCGCAATGGCCAGATTTGTGAGTTGATCGATGGAACCCTGGTGGAGAAGCCCATGGCTACGAGAGAATCGATGCTGGCATTGGTGCTGGCGCAGCGTCTCCTGAATTTCCTTGATGCGAATGACCTTGGCATGCTCACGGGCGAGGCGGGTTTTCTGAGGATTTTGCCGGGGCAGATTCGTACCCCGGACGTCTCCTTTATCCGCTGGGAGCGTCTGCCGGACCGTCATGCGCTGAAGCCGGCGATCTACGCCGCCGTTCCTGACCTGGCCGTCGAGATCCTATCGGAAGCGAACACGGAAGCCGAGATGGATCGCAAGTTGCACGAGTACTTTCAGGCCGGCGTGCGGTTGGTGTGGCGGATCGAGCCCAAGACCCGCACGGCGCGGGCCTACACTTCTGTCGACGCGTGGCAGGAAATTGGTCCGCAGGGTTCGCTTTTCGGCGGCGACATATTGCCGGGCTTCGAACTGTCGTTGTCGCAACTTTTCGCCCGTGTAGAAGGACCGCAGGAGTCCAAGGTCAACCGGCCGCAGGCCTGACGTCCGCAAGTCACCAAATCAAAGAATCAATGCCAAGCTCCTACTATTTTTGGAAGTGGGCCGACAACGATCTGCCGGGCAAGCCGCCGGAGGTTTGGGTGGCATTGCTGCGTGGTGAAATGCATCCGGCGCTGCAATCGTTTGATGCGACCTCCTTGTTGAACGCCTTGGAAGACGCCGCCACCGAAGCGCGGGAGGTTGGCGAAGAATGGGAATGGAAAGTGCATCCGCCGGCCGCGCCGGAAAAAGCGTGGTTTGTGTTTTTGACCTGTCCGCGAATCAAGACCTCGAAAGCCCGCATGGAGCGCTTCGTTGACCGCTTCTTGCCGCTGGGTGTGAGCGGTTGTGATGACGAGGGCGGCAAGTTGCTTCCCGGCTTGAATCCCAAGCTGAATTACTTTGTGACGGGCCAGCTTTCAGATTGCGACATCTTCTATGACATCACGGCCGATGAGCTGCCGTTTCTCCTGCGGCGCATCCGTCCGCGCGGCCCGAGCCGTGGGGCGAACTGTGGACACGGCGGCATGCTGTTTCGGCGGTCGCCCAAGGCCGGCGCTTTGGAGTGGAATGGCTGGAATGGCCAGATGAAAAAGTCCGCAGCGCGTTCATCCAATGGCGCGCCCGCGATCCCAAACGGCTGGCGGCATTGGTTGGTCAGGATGACACCCGAAAGTCGCCTCGCGAAACAGACGCTGACTTCCTCACCTACTCCGACACGTTGCGTATTTTCCAGTCCTTCCTGCGCGGCGAAGCACGCCCGCCGCAGTATCGCTGGCGCAGGCTGAAGGAAGCAGTTTGCTATAATACGGGACGCAGACAGTAACATGACAGAGCAGGGGCTTTAGAAATCGCGCATGTAGATCTGCACCGAGACTTTCAACCACTCGCCCTGCCAGGTCTTCGATTCGAGCTTGCCGAAAAGGAGTTTGCCGGCGTCCATGAGCCGCGCCAGCGCCTCGTTCTTGGCTCGCGGCACGTACCCCAGACGGGGAGCATTTCAGTCCTGTAGGAGCAATTGGTCTGGAAAAAAACCTTCGAATCGTCGATAAGGGCGGTCCTGTTTTACCGTTTTTTGGCGGAAAGGAGTTCCACCATGCCCTATATCACACACGACGATTCGAAGGCGGTCAAGAAGATAGCAGAAATCGAGCAGCAGTTGCAAGAGACAAAATCGGAATTGGACCGATGGTTGGCAGCGGGCAGCACGCCGAGCAACGCCAGTGAATTGGCCCAGAGGGAGCAGGAAGGCAAGGCGCTGACGGATCGGCTCCAGGCGTTGGCCACGGCCCTGCAAATGCAACGGGCGCTCGCCGGTTTCGCATTGCACGAGCAGGAACGGAAGCTGGCCAAAGCTTCCCCCAAGAAGATGAAAGACTTCGGCTATCGACCGGTCACGGTGCAGTTTCTGGGAGGGCTGGAGGTGGAACTGATGGCCCGTTACTGGTGCCGCAGTCAGGCGCGTGCGGACAAGGGGAAAGGAAGCTACTTCGGCCTGGTACTGTTGGGCGTGTGCGACCGTTGCACTCCGGCGTTGGCCAGCGAGGTGGCCCAGCTTGCCGCGGCGCTCGGTTCCTTTGAGGACGCCCAATCGCGGCTGCGGCAGATGGGGGTCAAGATGTCGATCCGGCGGATCACCACCGTGGCTTATCATTTCGCCCGGCGAGCACGAAGAGGGCAGGAGTTGGAAGGGATGGGCATCGGGGGATCGCTGGCGGGGAAACGTGTGGTGATTTCCACGGACGGTGGAAGACTCCGCGTCCGCAAGAACAAACGGGGTAAAAAGACCAAGAAGGGGCGGTCTCGTTATCGCACCGATTGGCGCGAGCCCAAGTTGTTGGTGATCTACGTGGTGGATGACAAGGGGCGAATCGACCGGCAATTCGCGCCAGTCATGGACGGTACGCTCCAGGGTCCCGACGAGGTGTTCCGGCTCCTGGAATTCTATCTTCGTGAGCTGGGGGTCAACCAAGCGACGGAAGTCTTGTTCATCGCCGACGGGGCGACGTGGATTTGGCAACGGGTGACCAAGTTGTGGCAACGTCTGGGGCTCGTGGGAATCCGCTGCTGGGAGTTAGTCGATTTCTACCATGTAGTTGAGCATGTCTATGCTTTGGCTGCTTTAAACACTTCGTGGCGGAAATCACGACGCAAGCGCTGGGCCACGCAACAGCGGCGTCGTTTGTGGCGTGGGGAACTGAAGGCGTTCACCGCGGAGGTGGAACGGCTCTGTCGGGGGAAACGGGGCAAGGCGTGGGCCCGTGAACGGGACTATTTGCTGCGCAACGCCCGTGCGGGGCGTCTGGACTATGCCAAGGCGCATCGCGCGAAAATGCCCATCGGCAGCGGCGCAATGGAGAGCGCGGTCCGCCGTGTGGTCAACTTGCGGCTGAAGGGAGCGGGTATCTTCTGGCACGAGGAACACGCCGAGCAAATGCTGTTATTGCGGACGTATTACAAGTCGAAACAGTGGCAAGTCCTAGTGAACAAAGCCTTTGTGACCCCACTGACAAACGCCGCCTAGCTCCTATGAAACCGAAATGCTCCCCCCCAGACGATGCCCGGACTCGGAAAGAATCACGATCGCCAGCGGATCGTGCGGATTTTGCGGCTCTCGTTCGAGCGTCAACATCACGCCAGGGAGCAACTCGGGCTCTACCGGTTTTACGTCGTGATCGGTCGTGCCGGCGATGTGGCACTCGATGAGCATGATCTCGCGGGCGAACGGCTGGAGCCCTCCATCTTTCCCGAACGAGCCGTGCATCAACGCCAAAATGGCGGGGTCAATTTTGGCTAAGCCATTTTCCATAATCGGGTCCTGGCAGAAGCTGTTCGAAGTGCGACTGAAGCGCGGCCCGCTGCGCCTGCAGTTGGTCTATCTGTATTTCCATCTCCGCCCGCCGCGCCGTCACCCAGGCATCGTCTTCCAATTGTTCGCGCATGGTAAAGGGCGGCTGACTTTCCATTGTATCAATCCGTTTCAGCAATTCCTCAATCTGCCCTTGCAGGATTTTCTGGTCCATCCGCAGTTCTTCCAGTGAGGTCGCCGCTGGCAGGACAGTGCCGGACTTGTCCGCAAGCAATGCCAGCGCACGCATTTCCTTCAGGTTGCCCGCCTGGTAAGCCGATTGAATGCGCCGCCACAGGCGCTTCTGGTCCTCGGTCAGGTTCGGATTCACGTCCGGGTGGAGCCTCTTGACCAAAGCATAATACAGCGTTTTCAACTCCCGATCTTCTGCTGGCGGCAACAAATGCTGCATGCGCGACTCGGCGGCTTGGATCCGCTCCTGCGCTTCCTTGAGCTTCATCTGCCACGCCAATGCCTCGAGTTCAAGCTGGGCTTCAATTTCCGCGAGGTCGGGGCGCTGGCCGCGATTGAGACAGGCCTGGATCAGTTCAATCTTCCGCTTCAAACGCGCGATCTCGAATTGCGCCTTCAGCGCACGCAGTTCCCAAAGGCCGATTTTCGTCTGGTAGAACGCGAGCAGATTCGGCTTGACGATCTGCACCAAGTCGTCAAGGTCGGTCAGCAACCGTACCAGTTCCTCCCGGAGCAAGCTGTTCTCGTCAATTAGCCGCTGCGATTCGGGATGGAGTTGAAGTGAGCGATCGTTCATTTGAGCCAGTGGTTGATGTTCATCCCGTGGTATCCGGACCTTCGCCAGGGTACGGACGGTCCGTGCCGCATTCAAGCCAGTAGTTCATGTTCATCCAATGGTATCGCGGCGGGCGCGGCTCGCCACGCAAAAACGCCTGGAAAACATGTAGCGTGTCGGAGTAGGTCAGCAGGTCCGGATCCTTATCCGGCGAGATGCCGTCGCTAGCATAGGGTGTATTCAAGGCTTGAAGTCTCTTCTGATCCTGCGCCCGCCAATGGTCGAACTTCCTCGGAGTTTCCAAGTCATGGTTTTCCCGCCATTCCACGCAAAACCGGCGTCCCGCAGCTATGCATTAAACAAAACTGCCTTGACGATTCGACAAGATCGCAAACGGGTCCGGCGACTTGGGGCGGATGCGCTTGAGCAGAACCGGCAATTCATCCACAGCAATTTCGTAGGCTGGCGACTCCGGCCATTGGCCCCAGACAAACTCGCTCGATTTTGGAGCAAAGTATTTCGCCATCATACCCCGGTTTTCGTCAAAACAAGTGACTTCGAAGCCGAGCAGGAGGTCCGCCTCGTTGCACTCGATCCGCCGCGGGCAAGCCAAAAAGACATGATGGGCCTTGCGGGGCGACTCTTTGGGCACCACATGCCATTCCCATTGCGGATGGTCAGCGTCCGCAGCGGCAAGTGCCTCCAGTTTTCCGAGCAGCGGCCGCGCGTCAAATGGCTGTAGCGCCGGATGCAGTTCTCCACGCATCAGCGCCGCGAAAACCTCCACCGGTCTGCCTGGCAGGTCGTTGTCCGCCCATCTCCAAATATAGAAGTTGGCGATCATGGTTCTGTCACATTGAAAGTCTCATTCCGATTCATCGCGTGCGATCCCATTTTGCGGTAGCGGGTGCCGGCCGTCAATAGGCTCAGCTTGCAGGGCACAAAATGCACCAGCTAGCGGTCCTCGCGGAGCAAGCTGTTTTCGTCAGCCAGCCGCTGTGTTTCGGGGTGGGTTCAATCGGGTGGTCGTTCAT
The DNA here is from genome assembly GCA_963824275.1 of uncultured Planctomycetia bacterium. Lineage (GTDB taxonomy): Bacteria > Planctomycetota > Planctomycetia > Pirellulales > Thermoguttaceae > JANXQG01. The sequence continues at coordinate 20,009 of CAWGOT010000003.1, forward strand.
TTTCGTCACGGCTGGTCACGATACTCGAAATCGCGAATCTCCGGCCAGTGGTTGATGTTCATCCAGCAATATTGCACGGGACGGGACTCGCCGCGAAAAAACGCCTGGAATATGCGCAACATGTCGGAGTAGGTGAGCAGATCCGGGTTCCTATCCTGAGGAATATCCCCGCGTGCGTACGGTTGATCCAGCGCGAAGTCTACTTCGATCTTGCGCCCGCCAATGGTCAAAATGCCTCCAGTTGGCCACGTCGTAGTTGTCCGTCCACTCGACATAGAACCGGCGTCCGTGGCCGTAACATTGAACAAAACTGGTTTGACGATTCGACAAGATCGCAAGCGGGTCTGGCGACTTGGGCCGGATGCGTTTGAGGAGAACCGGCAATTGATCCAAGGTGACGTTGTAGGCGGGTTCGTCGGGCCATTGCCCCCAGTAAAACTCGCTTCGTTTGGGAGGGAAGTTCCGAGCCAAGGCAGCCCGATCTTCTTCAAAACAGGTCAACTTCGATCCGATGAGACACGCCTCCTTTAGCTTGAACTGCCGCGGACACGTCAAAAACAGATGATGCGCGTTACGCGGCCGGTCGTTCGGCACGACGCACAACTCCCACAGCGCGGGATCAGCATCCCGCACTGCAATCTTCTCCAGTTTGCGCACGAGCGGCCGCGCGTCAAATGCCTGCAACGCCGGATGCAGTTCTCCACGCATGAGCGCCGAAAACACCTCCACGGGCCTGCCCGGCAAGTCGTTGTCCGCCCATTTCCAAAAATAGAAGTTGGCGATCATTATTTTGCCACGTTGAAAGTGTCATTCTGATTCATCGCGTGCGATCCCATTTTGCCGTAGCGGATGCCGGCAGTCAATAGCCGGTCAGCCTGGTGCAGCGATCCGGGCAGGCAGGGTAAGGGCCGTTTTGCCAGCGTTATCGACCGGCGGACACCCCGCCAGATCCAATTGCCAACCGCCACTCGCGCGCCTAGAATTGGAGATATGGGACTCCTGATCATAATTCTGGGCTTCTGTTGGTATGGCTGGACGGGCGGCGTAGTCGCGTTCTTCCTTGTTGCGGCATGCCAGGAGACTGCACCATCTTGCCAGAGCGAACGCGGCCCTCTCTTCGCCAATCCCAACACGGAAGATCCTGGCAACCGCGACTGGGTGAACGAGTTTCTCAGGAGCCGAGCCCGCGCTGTCCCCAAGGAAGCAGCGAAAGCACCCCTCCCACGACTCCGCCCGGATCACTGGCGTACACTTCAATAGCCATTCGGCCGGACTCACCGAGCGGAGAAGCGATGCGCACATCTCGGACCCCATTCGGCTCGCCCACGCAAGCTGGATGGGGTCGTTGCCCGACTGGTGTTTAGTGCTGGAGTCGCGAAACGCTGGTCAATGCTCGACTTCGCGTTGCAGGAGCTTGATCTCATCAGCCGTCAGGTTGAACAGGCGATAAACCCGGTCGTTGAGTTCCGCCTCGGCGTCGGCCAGTTCACGGGTCAGGCGATGAACGATGGCCTGCTTCTCCGCAAGGTACGGTTCCCACTGGTCGGCCGTCCGCGGATTCTTCAGCGGGTCGGCGGACAGCTTGAAACTCGTCTTCAGCGCTGCCCCAAGCTGCTGCAAGGTCAATTCCCACCACGCTTCCGCTTTCTGGTTCAAGTCGCCCAGCGGCTGCGCCATCGGAGTCTTGTCCGAACGTGGAACGGACCCGCCGCCGGAAGTTCTCTTGAAGGTCGTAGCAGTCCTGTCCGACAACACTGCAGCGTCGTGACAATTCGGCGACTGCGTCTCTTTCCTCGTTGCCTGCCGAAGGGATTGGCAGGTTCTCCATGAACTGGCCGAAGAGTCTGTACTGCCACCGGTCCCCACGCAAGCGTAACGGCTGAGCGGTCTTGCTGATGATGAACCATGTTGCCCAGGATGATAGGATTCCGAGCAAATAGTAGTCCGCGATTGGGATGACATACCCGGTGTTGGTCAAGTAGTGTCGCTGGCGATCCAGCGTAAAACGAGGCAATTTCGCAATGTCCGGCCAGAGTATTTTTTCTTGCTCAAACTCTTGCCAATAGTCAATGGCATCCTGGATTTCATACCATTTGTAGATGCCCGGTTTTCGCCCGGTCCATTTCTGCCCCCTGCTGCCAGTCCATCCTTCCGGCTTCGGTTCCAGCCGCTCTCGGTATTGGGAAAGGTGCTCCAGTATCGCGGGATACCGTTCAATCTCAATTCCCCGCCGCGTGAATATCAAGTGTTCGTCCGTCTGCTCGATATGCCACGCGCGAATCTGGCTGCCCTGGATTAGCGGCTTTATAATCTCGGCACTCGCCGCGTCCTTTGAAATCAGTTCATCGCGAAGTTTCGTGTTGATCACAAAAACGTCATTGGCCCCGGTAACAACGCCACGGAGGAACTTGCCGCGAGTGTACTTGGAAAGGGATGAGCCGCACGCCATCATCCGTTTCCGCAAAGCGATTACATCGTCCTGCTCCAACTCCCACGTCTCCTCCCCCAGGTGGTCTGTCCGCATGGTCAATGCGTTGGCAATCACGTCCGAGAGATTTTCCGGTGGGCTTCCCCCGGTCAGCCACTTGAACAACCGCATTGGACCGCCGGGAGGCTGCTTGGTGAGGACCGCGATGGTTGGACGGATCATCTCCGCCCCCTCGAAAGGTTGAAACTCCCCAAAATCAATCATCGAATCGACTTTGGCATTCTCGGCCAGATACTTGCGCAGCGGCCCGCCGTAATTCCCTCGCACCCAACTTCCGGACGTAATGAAGCCCAGCCGCCCGCCGTCTCGCAACAATTCGACACCCAACTCGTAGAAGTAGGCGAAGATGTCCGCCGTACCGGAGTAGCTCTTGAACCTTCGCTGCCAATACGCCTTATACGGGGCAAGCCACTCCTGGCGAATGTACGGCGGATTGGCAACGATCACGTCGAAACCGCCGCCAACAGCCCTCACCCCCTGCCCCTCTCCCGGGTACGGGCGAGGGGAGCCTGACGCCTTCATCGCCTGCCCCTCCCCCAATGAGCGAGGGGCGAACACTTCCGGAAAGGCGGCCCGCCAGTCAAACGCCTTGGCATGCACCTGGCAATCATCGACCACGCTATTGCCCACGCGGATGGTGTGGTCCAAGGCGGTCAGCATCTTGCCCCGCGCGGCCGTCTTGATCCACAGGCTCAGCCGGCAGATCTCAACTGCCTCTTCGTTCAGGTCCACGCCGTACAGATTATTCTGCAAGATCTGCCGGTCGAGGTCGAAGAGAGTTTGGTGTCCGCGCAACTCCACGAGCCGGTCGTTCGACGCCTCGAAAGCCGCGTGCAACTGGTCAAAGGCTTCGATCAGGAACGCGCCGCTGCCGCAGGCCGGGTCCAACAAGCCGGAGGCTGCTCAACTCCTCTTGCCACGCTTCCCAAAAGCGGACCAGGCGCCTCGCGTTGCGGCCTCTTCAAGTCCAGCAGATTGTAGACGCGAGGATCGGCAAGGGCCTTGGCGGCGGCGCCCGACGGCCTCGCCTGCTTGGGCAACCCGCAGCTTCTCAAACCGTCGGGCAAGCACATGCCCAGGGTCTGCTCCACGATGTAGCGGGTGATGAAATGCGGCGTGTAGAACGCCCCCTCCTTCTTCCGCCGGGTCTTGTGCTTTTCCTTGCCCAGCGGAGCGACCAGGCCGTCGAGCTCATTCCGCAACTGTTCCAGGTCGGTAATCGACTGCTCGAAGATATGCCCCAGAATGTCCACGTCGATCACTTGGGCGTCCTTGACCTCGCTGGCATCGGCGGCGACTTCCTGCGGCGAACGGTACTCATAGTCTCCCAAATCGCGGAAGCTGGCACAGACGTCATCGGGCACGCTGCAGCCGGTCGATCAGCGGATCGTCGGCGAACAGCCCGCCGTTGTACGCGGGAATCTGCAATCGCCTGGTTGCCCGCGTTGATCGAGCGAAAAAGGCCGCGAAAGTTCTCCCAAACGGGCCGGGGGTTGAACGGGTCCTGATGTTCGTACGCCCGCCGCAGGACGGCTTCCGGGAGCAGGCCGCGGTCCTCGCAAAACGCGGTGAACAGGACGCGATCGAGGATTTTCTGCGTGGCCGCAAGAACGGCGTGCCGCGATTCCTGGCTGTTGACCGCGCACAACGATTCAAAAGCGTCCTGCCGCATGTTGGCGTAGCTGAGGTAGAAATCCTTGGTAAGCTGGGTCCCGACTTTCTCCGAGGCGGCAAGTAGGTTGTAAAGGTGGCAGCGGCCCTGGGCGGGCACGATGCGTTCCGCCCCCAGCAGAAACACGAGCTTCTTCAGCAAGGCTTCGTTGCCGGCCAACTCTTCGGTATCGAACCGTTCGTAAGTGTGTTGATCGGTCCCCTTGTAGTAAAGGCGGGTCTGGCGGATGGAAGTAACAATGATCCAGTCGCAGGGAAGGTTGATGGCGTAACGGTAGCCCTGATCGACAGCCGACATGCGGCGGCCGGCGAAGGGGCGGTCCAACGGATCGAGCGGCCCCTTGCCCTCCAGGGCCACGATGAACCGCTCGTCGCCATCACGGAAGTCGCCCAGCACGGCGTCGGCGAACTTGCCGTCCACCTGGACGTGTTTCTCGCGGGAAATCGTGTGCCGGTCGGGATCGTCGGCGGGGCGGGTGTAGCCCAGCACGCCGCAGAATACGTCGGCCAGAAAGTCGCCCAGGATCTCTTGTTCCTTGAACCGGTCGGCCTTGCCGGACCCCAGCATATCGGCCCACTTGCCGAGAATGGCCCGGTATTCCTCTACGGGCCTGGGCAACTGAAAAGTCTTCAGGTGCGGGCGGAGTGCGTCGGGCCGGAACAAGGGCTTGGCTTCGACAGGCAAGGCAGTCTCCTCAGGGAGAACAGTGGGCGGGGTCGTGAGCGCGCTTTGGCGGAAAGGCTATATTCTAGCGGCAGGAGTTTGGACTGCCAGTGGCCCCACCTTGCCACCGGGCCGATGGCAGTGTAATCTGCACAAGAACAGAGGGGGTTCCATGCCGGACAAGAACAAGCAGTCGAAGTCGCAGTGGGTAGTCATTCTCAGTTGCACGATGGCCGGTCTTGCGATCGGCATGATGTTGATGCAACAATTTCGCTTCAACGCTGCAGAGGGGCGCGCCTTGGGACGATGTTCGGCGGCATCGGGACCAGCCTGGGCGCCCTGGCGGGCCAGGTGATCGTGTGGCTGAAAAAGCTCTCCCGCCAGCCGGCGGATCAGCCGGAAGAGCCTGAGGGCTTCGGCGACGTGCCGATCGCCAGGCCGGTTCGTTCGTCCGAGTTGCAGCCGGGGGAATCGGCCCTTCCGATCGTCGAGATCGACGAAACGACTCCCGTTTCGTCGCGGCGCGGCGAAGCGCAACGAGCGGGGGCTTCGAAGAGCCCGAACAGTGTCGTTCCGGACGTTGTCGTGGCCGTGGTCGGCGCCGTAATTGGAATCGTGCTCCTGGCGATCACGGCAACCAACGCGCTGGTGCCGGTTGTCGCCGCTGCAATGGTCGGCACCCTAGCCTATGCGGTCGGCAACGAGAGGTTTCGGCCGATGGTGCCGGCCTTTGCCGCGCAGGCAGGACACCTGGCCTGGATGGTGCTGAGCGCACTGCTCTTGAACCAATGGGCGCCGGTCGGAGTCGACGTGGTGATCCTGGGGGCAGGGCTGTTGTGGCTGGCCGTTCACCCAGGTCTGGCGCCGGTCATCGTTCTTTCGATTTATCAGGCGATTCTTTTCGGCATGAACATGCACAGCCTGGAAACGTGCAGCGTCGTGAATCTCGAACTCGCCCTGAGCGTACACATGGTCTTGCGCGGTTTCGCCTTGGCAGCGCTTTGGATTGGATGGCTGCGGATTTATCTGCTTGCCAAGAGGCAGCCGGTGGAATTGCCTGCCAGGGTGATTTCTGACCGTGGAATCGAGGCCGGCTCGGACATCGCCACAGGGCAGTACGAGCAACTGGAGCCGTTTGACGACGCTTCGACAGCGCCCGCGACGACGAAAACAGCGATGAATCCGGCCCTGGCGAGCGCCTATCTGGCAGGTGCTGCCACGGCCGCGGCAGGACTTTACGCCACGTTGGTCGTATGGCACTGGATGGCATGGGGGATGCTTGTGACCTGCCTCGCGCTGATCGCGGCCAGCGTGGCGAAATTCGTCGCCTATCAGCGGCAGTCGATCGATCGCAAGACCGTGGCCAGCGAAACCTGGAGCTATACCGGATTGGCGGCCAACGTGGTTTCGCTGCTCTTGATTGCCTGCATCATAACGGCGTCGGTCGTTCGCACGCCGACAGTGGCCCGAAGGCCCGCCGCGCAACCGCCGTCGTTCGGAGCAGGTCCGCCCTCGAAACCCAACTCCCTGCCCTCGACTCCACAGGAAACCGCAGCCGAGAAGGAAAATCGGGAGCGGATCCGCAGGATGCAGGAGGAGGCCGCGGCCGAGAGGGAGAGAAGGGCGAGGGAGATGCAGGAGGAGGCCGCGGCGAGGCAGGCCGCCGACGAGGCCCGCCGACGCGAGCAACAAATGGCGCGGCAAGAAGCGCAGCGGCAGGCGGCCGAGAAGCGGGCCGCGGACGCGGCACTCCGCCAGGCGGAAGCCGCCAGAAAGCGAGAAGAGGAGCGACAGGCCGCCCTCAAGCCGAAATGGCATCCGTTTCAGAGCGTCGCAACGCGGCCGGGTCAGGCCGTAGCGGCATCGACAGACCGCGAGCGGCCAAAAGACGTGGATCCGGCCCAGCGTGATCTTGTGGTGTGGAAGGGCGTCGAAGATGGATTCCACATTACAAGCCTCCGCATAGCGCCGAGCCTGGTCGCAATCCGGGAGGGAACGCAGGTTGCCTGGTCGCGTGATGGGCAGCGGTTCTACATCGTGACTCAGGACGGCTGGATCAATGAGATCTCGGTCCGCGACTGGACCGTTCTGCGACGCCTGTCGCTATCGCCGGCGCCCAGCTTCATTTGTTTCTGCAACGATGCGCTCGTGGTTGGACGGAAAGCCTCCGCGAACATCGCCGCGAACTTCCAAGTGCTGATCGTCGATCCGGCAACTCTGACTCCAACCGATCAACTGGACTTGTCAGGCGTGCTGCAGATTCGCCAAGTGGCCGCGTCGGCGGGGTCCAAGTACCTCTTTGCCGTTGACACGGAAGGGCAGATGCTGACCGCAATCGATCTCAGGGGTCGTGACGCGGGGAGCGACCAGCGCGAGGCGAAGATAACGCAAATCCCGATCGCGCATTCACGACGCACCTCGGTCGCGCTCAACCTGGGCCTGGGGGTGACGCCCGATGGACGAACGGTCTTCTACCACGAGCAGGATTACCTGGCCCTGATTACCGTCGCGAACGACACTTTTTCACTCGTCAGCCCGATCCAGGGATCAAGCGGCCTCGGAAGCCAGGTCTATGCGTCGGCCAATTCGCAGAGGTTAATCGATCGGGTCAAGACGAGCTCACAAGGATTAAGTTCCTGGAAGATCCATGATTTTCCCGCGCTGCAAGAACCAGTCGTGACCATTCTCACTGAGCCGCTTTGTTCGTTTCCGGACGTGGATCCGATCAGCGGGGCCATTCTGAAATCCGAGAAACGCTTGTTCTCCGTGCTGGACCGCGCAGGCATGCCACAGAAAGGCCTGCGATTGAACGACGCCATCCAGCACTCCGACGACGCGAACCAGAAGGCAGCCGACGCCCTGCAAAAGGCCCGCACCGGAAAGGTGCGGACGCGCGCCAAAGTTACCCGAACGGTTGCAGCGGGCATCGAATCGCGGATTCTCGCCCATCCCCAAGGAAATCGCTGCCTGATTCTGGGCGACTCCTGGGCCGTCTGGCTGGATTGGGGCGACGACGAAAAGCCGGCCAGTCCGCCAGAGGATCAGGCGATGCAGGTGGAAGCATCGGAAGCGGGCCAGAACCCTCCGTAGGACGGATTGCTAATCCGTCTATGATCCCCAGACGGATTAGCAATCCGTCCTACGGGATTCCGCCAGGTTGTTTTTTGGCCGGTCCTTAGTACCGATAATACTCCGGCTTGAACGGCCCGCTGACCGGCACCTTCAAGTATTCGGCCTGCTTGGCGGTCAGCTTCGTGAGCTTCACGCCAAGCTGCTCCAGGTGCAGCCGGGCGACCTCTTCGTCGAGATGCTTGGGCAGGCAGTGCACGCCCAGCGGATACTTTTCGCCCTCGGTCCACAGGGCGAGTTGGGCCAGGACCTGGTTCGTGAAGCTGTTGGACATCACGAACGAGGGGTGGCCCGTGGCGCAGCCCAGGTTCACCAGGCGGCCTTCGGCCAGAAGCAGGATCGAGTGGCCGTCGGGGAAGGTGTAGCGGTCGAACAGCGGCTTGATGTTCGTCCTCTTGATGTTCTTGTGGGTGTTGAGATAGCTGACGTCGATCTCCAGGTCGAAGTGCCCGATGTTGCAGACGATGGCGTCGTTGGGCATCTTCTCCATGTGCTGGCCGAGGATGATGTCGCGGCAGCCGGTGCAGGTGACGAAGATATTGCCGCGCGAGCAGGCCTCTTCCATCGTCGTGACCTCGAAACCTTCCATGGCGGCCTGCAGGGCGCAGATGGGGTCGATCTCGGTGATCAGCACGCGGGCGCCGTAGGAGCGCATCGAATGGGCGCAGCCCTTGCCCACGTCGCCGTAGCCGCAGATCACCACGACCTTGCCGGCGATCATGATGTCGGTCGCCCGCTTGATGCCGTCGGCCAGCGATTCGCGGCAGCCGTAGAGGTTGTCGAACTTGCTCTTCGTAACCGAGTCGTTGACGTTGATGGCCGGGAAGAGCAGGGCCCCGCGGCTGTGCATGTCGTACAGGCGATGCACGCCGGTGGTGGTTTCTTCGCTCACGCCGAGGATCTCGGCGACGATCCGCGTGAAGCGGTGGGGGTCTTCGGCCAGGCTGCGGGTGAGCGTGGTGAAGAGGGCCCGTTCCTCTTCGTGCTCGGCCTCGTCGGGGTCGGGCACTTCGCCCTTGGCCTCGAACTCGACGCCCTTGTGGGCCAGCAGGGTGAGGTCGCCGCCGTCGTCCAGGAGGAGGTTCGGCCCTTCGGCATCCTTGAAGCTGAGGATCTGCGTGAGGATATTGTCCCAGTAGGCCTGAAGTTGCTCGCCCTTCCAGGCGAAGACGGGCACGCCGGCGGCGGCGATGGCGGCGGCGGCGTGGTCCTGGGTCGAGTAGATGTTGCAGCTTGTCCAGGTGACTTCCGCGCCGAGTTCGACGAGCGTCTCGATGAGCACGGCCGTCTGGATGGTCATGTGCAGGCAGCCGGCGATATGGGCCCCGGCCAAGGGCTTGCTGGGCCCATATTTCCGCCGCAGGGCCATCAGGCCGGGCATTTCGTTTTCTGCCAGTTCGATTTCCTTGCGGCCCCAATCGGCCAGCGACATGTCGGCGACTTTATACGGCAACTTCGTTTCAACCTGAGACACGGGCGTAGGCTCCTTATGTTTGAAAATATTATCCCCATATCATAGGTCACGGGCCGGGGGGTTGGCAAGGGAGCTTGCCAAAAGGACTACTTGCACCCATAATCGGGGTAAGGAGGGAACTATGAACTTCACATCGGAACAAATCCAAGCAATTCGGCAGGGGGAGCCCGTTAGGGTGGTTTTGCCGGAAATTGGTGAAGAGTGTGTCGTTGTTCGAGCGGCGGACTTTGAAATCGTCGCCCGCTCGTTGGAGGGACTGGACCCAAGGCAGGCATACCCGGCGATCGATGAGGCATAGAAGGACGACTGGGAATCGCCCGGAATGGAGGATTACGACCAATAGATTTTCTTGTCCGGTGCCGCTTGTCGGCTCGATATGGCCTGCCCAGCCGGACCTCATTGTTCACCTTGGGAATCCGCGTGCTAATCCGGGCAGTATTTCCTGCGACGTCGCTTGATCTCCTCAAGGGTTGGGCGTAGCGTATCCAGATCAATATCCGATTCGACGACTTCGGTCGGTTCATCGTGGAATATCCGCTTTGCGACCGTCGCGTACGCGTCGATCGCGGACTGACATTGAACACCGGCGCTGGCGCTCCTTCGGTGGATTGTTCCGGACAACATCCATGACAAAATGCAACATCTTGTAGGCTCCGTCCTGCCATTGCCGCTCAAATTCAAAAATACTGACCCCCTGCGTCGCGTCAACATGCCAGTCCTCCTCCATGAGTGTATGCATCAGCACTTTTGGAACGGCGAACTCGAAGAATGCCGCAAAATTCCTGTTCTGCAGCGTGAGCCCGTCGCAAGCACCCGTTCTCTGGATCAGGATTTCTCTGAGTTCGTCGTCGCGGTCCAAGTTCTCGTCGATGTGACGGGTTAGCATTGCCAAGTACTCGTTGCCCATGTTCCACGGTCCGACCTTGGTGGTAAACATCAGAGTAAACCCCTGGAGTCGCTCATCGAGCAGCTTCTTTCTCTTGAGTGGGCTGCGCTGCCAACTGAGGAGTCTGCGAAGCGCGTTAATAACGTGCCCTGGCAGGTCTTGAGACGACTTAAAGAGAAACTCCTCCAGATCCAGGTTCATCACGTCAAACGGAAACTGCTTTATGAAATCTCGCCGTTCGCTCCATCGAGTCTGCTTCTCCCGTGTCGCCCGCTCGTCAAGCGCTCGCTCGAGTGGAACAAGGATGTCCGTCTCGTCTGTGATCAGCGCCTCATCGGGATCGTCATTTAACACGGTCGTGATGAAATTGCCAGGGAAGCCTATTGCACCTGGTATCCGTCTCTGGGTTTCAATTACATCTTCTCGCGTTTTGTCAAAAAACACCACAGTATCGAAACGACCAGTCGTCGACTGCCTAACTACCTTCGCAACGTCGAGCATTAACACATCGACCGCACCAACCGCGCAGAAGGTAAAGTACCTCAAGCGACGCTGCTCCTTGGGTTTTCGGCCCTGCTTCAGAACTTCCAAACGACGCCTACAGGCAGGCAACCACCCCTGTGTGCGGACGAAATGTTTCAAGACATCTTTATCGTAGTCGATCATCGCGTCTCCCCTACCATTTTGCGAGCAGGTCGAGCAGCAACTGGGTAAACCGCTCGCGCCGCTTTTCGTCGGTTCGCTCGCTCATTGCGACCTCAAAGACACCGAGGATCGCGCTAGCCAACTGTCTTTGCGGCTTTCGCGTCTTCATAGTTTCGGGGTCCGGAAGGCTGACCGAAGCCTTGGTCTTGTGTTCAACGACCCGTGCTGCCGGCTGCTCAGCCTTGTCCTTCTTCTCCGACTGAACCTTGACGGACACCGGTTTGTCCAGGGCCTGCGAGAAGACCTTTTCGACCGCCTCCTGCCGTTTTCCCGCCTTCTTCTCCGCGGCTTGATTCGAGCGTAGGTCGATATTCCTATAGACTTCGGGGAAGATTTTGCTTCGTAGAATAGCGTGGACTTTTTCCTGGAGCTCACGATATTCCGGGTGAAACTTATTGAAGCTGTCGCGGTCCACGTTGAGCGCGTCTTCCAGCCCCTCGTCTATGAACACCTCTCCAGTAACCCAACGGCTTCTTGGACCTTGGTTGATCCGGTAATCCAGAAGCGTTTGATCGTAACCTCCGATCCCCACGTTCTTGACTCGAATCAAGATGCCGCGGAGGTCGTCGGGCCTGATTTGCGACCCTTCCTGGACTGCGATGTATCCATGGTACGACAGCGGACGGCCGTAAATTAGCTTCGGCGGCTCTTCAAACTTATGCACGGTGTAGCCAGCCTTATTTCCCCTAAGCATCACTGGCTTAAAGAGCTGGATCCCGTCCACGAAGAGGCGAAAGTTGTACGACAGCAGCTTCTGCTGTTCTTTCTTTGCCAGTCCCTGCGGGAGTGCCTGTTCGTTCAAGTATGGAATTGGGCAAGATGCGGCAAGTTCCCACAGAAGTTTCCAGTAGTCGCCCAGTTGCTGCAGAGTTTCCTCGCGGGAGACGATCTGAACCGCCTTCGCCCAACCCTCCAGCGGCGGCTCCTTGAACTGCGAATGCTCCACGGAGTCCTTGAAAGAGCGAATAAAGGTGGGATGAAGGTCATCGGCAATTACCTGAGTGCCCTTTTTGGGTATATTGTCGCGTCCCAGGGGCTCGATAGAGTACTCCCCCACCTCAACGTTCGTTAGGGCGATATCGTCTTCTCTTCCTGGGACTTCCGGTATCTCTGTGACAACGCCTTTCTCGTTCTTATCGAGCCGTTCCTTGAGCAAATCGTAGAGGTTCACACGCGCGGAAGGGTTTGCCACTGCTGGGGTTCGACGTAACGGTGAAGGAACCGCAAATCTGGGCGATGCCAAGCATTCCGATTCCGAGGCGGCCAATCACCGATCGTCCGTGAGCCAGCGATTCGGGCTTGACGCGTTTTTCACTATTCCCGATCCCGCGCATGAGCGACTCGAACTCCTCTTTCGTAAAGCCATCGCCGTCATCGGTAATGGCCATCTGGTAAAAGTTCGGATAGTTCGTGTCGATTCGTACCGTCGTTGCGTTAGCGTCCCACGCGTTGCTCACGAGTTCCCGAACAGCGCTTGCAGGACTTCGGTAAAGGCCACGACTCAAATGGGCCAGGGCTTTTTCGTGGAGTACGATCTTTGGCATTTTTGGTCGTCCCTTCTGACTATTCCGGACGCCGAAGGAAAACGATGTTCTCGTCTAGCGGCGAAAATCGGTGAGTCGTCGACATTCGCCGTCGCAATAGTCGTCTGTCCATCACCTGATAGCCAATGCGGCGAGCGATCGACGCCAGGATCCTTGCGGTTGGCACGTGAACCTCCAAATACGTCTGATCGCCGACAACATAAGCGCAAGGAGCCCCAGGTCGAAGCCTAAACAGCATCGACGACAAGTGCCTATGCATGCCGCCAAAATACTCTGCGACTACCTTCGGGTACAGAGGAGCGAATTTATAGGATTTATCTCGCACGCGCGACCGCAGTTCTGCGAGAATCGGGCGGAGCATGCTGCAGTCTGCGACGAACTCCGCATCGTTGTCGCCCTTGTAAATACCTTTGGAGTGCGATCGGAGCATCGTGCGTTTAATGCGTCGAAGGGTTTCAGAACCGGTCACGCTTTCAATCAACGCGAGCTCGAGCCGGGAATTACGCGTATAGTCGTGCTCAGCCGGGTACGGCGGTGAACAGATCACGGCGTCGAAGCGGCTGGGGACAAAAGAACGGTTGAGTGCCAGGCAGTCGCGAGAATCCCCGCAGAGGACGTACGCCTGACCGCGTTCCAACTGGGTAACGATCTTCAGGTCTGAAACCATGCTGGCCGCTCGATCTTGAAATCCTTGGAGCACATCGCAGTCTGCCTTCGGGCTCGAGCAGTACAATTCGGGGCCGAATTTAACATTCGACGAACGGCGAACCACCTCGGACACAAGGCACAGCAGAAGTGCTTGCGCATATTTTTGTGGTGCCGAAAGATCGCGGATTGCGTGCTTTATCGCAATTACCTTGAATAGCGGCTCGAGACTGATCCAACCGCGAGAAAGCATGCCGGACGAGTCGAGGTACTGATACGTTGGATCGGCAACAAGCGCTGACTTGTTCCTGAGCCTCTTCCGAAAGAGAGGCGTGATAGCGTCGGCGAATCCACGCAAACGCGCTGGGCGCATGTCCCAACGTGTTTTAACTCGGGAAGCGAGGATACTTGATGGGTTCGCGTCAACGCCGACCGATCGGATTCGCGTTTCTTGCATTCCACCAGCGTTGTGCCGGTCCCACAGAATGGGTCAATCACAGTCCAACCACGATCGGCACCGAACCTATCGAGGATTTCAGCAACCAAATGCTCGTCGAAGCCGAAACCCATTCGATACCAGTCATGAACCTCCCCATTCTGCGTAAGTTGTACCACGACGAAGCCCAAATTCTACTTAAGAGGGGGGTTGTAGGCGATCCTGATGCCCAAACAGCACTCAATATACAAAGTTTCGGCATGGGACGCTACTGAACTTGGCGAGGAACGCTGAACCGACGATCGTCCCACGCCGACCGAGCGGCCCGAACAAATGCGCTGATGGCCGCTGAACCCTTGATTCCCGGTTCCGACTCTACCCCGCTGGCCGTGTCGACGGCCATAGCACCGGTCGCGCGAATCGCTTCGGCGACGTTTTCCGGCTTCAAGCCGCCCGCCAGCACTAATTTGGGGCCATGGGCCGTTTCCACGTACTGTTTGGCAAGCGACCAGTCGGCCAGCTTGCCACTGCCGCCGAAGCCGCTGGTCAAAGGCGCGTCGAAGAGGATCAACCGTGGCAGACAACCAAGCCTCCGGCAGGTTTCGAGGTAATCGAGCACCACGCCGAGGCCGTCGGTCCCAGAGGGACGGAAGGCCTTCATCACCGGCCGGCCGCCAAGTGCAGCGAGCAACTCCGGCGGCTCGTCGCCATGAAGCTGAAGCAAGTCCAGACCCAAGGCATCGTAGGCGCGGCACATCTCCGCAGGCGGGGCGTTGACGAACAGCCCCACCTTGATCATTTCGGCAGGCAGCACGGCAATGATCGCTCGCGCGATCGAGGTCGATCGCCCGCGGACTCTGCGGATAGAAATTCAGCCCGATGGCGTCGGCGCCCGCCGCGGCCGCCGCCCGAGCGTCTTCCGGCCGTGCAATGCCGCAAATCTTGATGGTGAACATAGGGCAAGTGCCGGAGAAAACGTCCTTCGAGAGCGGAAAAATCGGCTACGCGTCGATGTTCCCCCGCTGCTGCAGTATCTGGTGGGCAACCTGGTTCGGGTTGTAACCGGCGGGGAGGCGGAAGAACTCCTTGCCGAACTTGTCGCACAGCAACTTCACGTCGCCGTAGGAGTGGCTCGACCAGCGGATCGCCAAGAGCACGGCGTCCACATCGGGCCGGGCGACCCAGGGCACGAAGCCGTCGGTGGATTCGTGTTCGCGGGTGGCCACCCAGAGCAGTTCCTTGAGGCCGAAAGCCGATTTCAGCGCCTCGTAGGCATTGGGCCGCCGGTCGCCACCGATGATAACCATCGTCTTGCCCTTGTACAGGCTGGCCGTCTTTCGCACTTCCTCCGAGACCTCCCGGAGCAAGTGCGGCGTGGAAGGGCTCTGCGTCGCCAGATAGCGGTCGACTTCCCGCAACGCGCGCTGGAACCCGAGCGGGGCTTCGCTGCTCTCGGGAAGTTCATCGACGATGGGGACGAGCATGTCGCGAAGGTCCGTGTTGCTGGCCGGCATTCCCTGGTTCACGAGCGTATCGACGGACTCGATGACCTTGCTCCAATCGTAGCTCGTCCCTTTGCCCTCCCGAATCAGGCGTGCGTGATACTGTCCCTTCTTGAGCAGGCTCGTGCGCTGCTTGTCGCGCTGGCGGATCTGGTCGATCTCGGCGTCGAGTTGGCTGATGCGCTCCTGCAACGCGTTCCATTCGGTGGGATTGGCGGGGTCATCCAGGCGCATGTAGCGCTGCACATAGACCTGCTGCTCCGTGGCCATCTGCCGCAGCCAGTGGAACAGCTTGCTCTGGTCGCCGTCGGGCGGCCCATCGACCATATCGACCGCCATCCGCAGCGCGGACTGGGCCTCGGCCGAGAGGTCGATCGCCTTTTCCAGGAATCCCCGGTACTCCTCGCCCTTCTCGATCACCTGGCGGAGCAGGCCCACGGCCATGGCAACCGCCTCGAAGCAACCCGCAACGTCGTCCCAAAGCTGGAGATCGGCGGCGATTGGGGCGCTGGAATGGCACATCCAGAGGAAGCAGTCTTCGATGGCCTTGGCCTTATTGATGATCTCCCGGTCCTTGGGCTCGATCTCGGTAAAGAAGCTGCACCCGTCGCGAATACTGCGTTGTCGGGTCGCTGCCCAGCGCGCCCCTTCGGCCTTGAGTCGGCAGCGGGCCTCGATCAGTTGCAGGTTGGTCCCCGCGGTCATGAGCCGCTGGAACCAGGAAACCGGTATTTCGATGCCCGGCGCACTCGGCAGGGCGACATGCTGAGGCGGGGCCGGCGGGACTGGTGGGAGCGACGGAACCACGGCTTCCACCGCGGACGGTTCCGCCTTCGCTTCGGGGATGGGCTGCTCCAGAACGACCGGCACGGGTTCCGTCAGCGTCAGGAACTCCCGGGCAAGCCCCCGCATGATCGCCAGCAGTTGGGCATCCTGGCTCACGAGGGAAGCCAGCCTGGCAAGCATGACGTTGGCAGGGATCGTGGGTTCGTCGGACATCGTATCTAATTTGACTGAAATTCCAGAAGATTCAACCCCGATCCTACTCCATCTTCGGCAGGACGCCTTGGGCAATGCTCCGCAAGCGCTCGGGGGCGACAATCCGCACGTGGTTCTTCTTGCCCACGGAAATCACGCCGGCATCGACCAGGCGGCGGAAGGTCCGTGAGAAGGTCTCGCTCGTCAGATTGAGGTGGCTGGCCACGTACCGCTTGAGACTGGGCAAGGCCACGTCGCCGTCGTCGGCCCGCCGCGCATCGAGAAGGTAATTGGCAATCCGGCCGGCGGCATCGCGCAACACGACATCCTCCAGGAGCCCTACAAGGTGCTTGACCCACAGCGAGAGGCCGGAGAGCATTCCCAGGCAAAGCGGGTGGTCTTCTTCCAGCGCCTTGCGAAACGAGGGCTGGGGCAGCAGGACACAAAGCGTCGACTCGACCGCTTCGGCCGAGGCCGGCACCTTGAATCCGCCTAAGGCCGCCACCTCGGCGAACGTGCCGCCCGCTTCCACGATGTGCAAGACGTGCTCCTTTCCCCCCGCCCCGGTCTTGAAGACCCGCACCATCCCCTTGCCAACGACATAAACCCCGGGGCAGTCGTCGTTTTCACGGAAAATTGTCTGGCCCTTGCGGAATTTGGCCAGTCGGGCCATTGCCGCCAGTCGCTGGAAGCTTTTCGCAGGGACCGCCGTGAATAATCGGCAATCGGTGAGGATTTCGATGACGCTCGGCATTCGGAGGAAATCTCCTCGAAGGTTGATCTGGATCAATTGCAAGGGTGCCGTACAGGTGTATTATAGGGTAGTGCTTGACCAACCCATAGCTTGTTTCCGTTCAGAGCAAAGGATTTCCTATCATGTTTTGTTACCAATGCGAACAAACCTCCAAGGGCACCGGCTGCCAAGAGATCGGCGTATGCGGCAAGGAACCGGAGACCGCCGCCCTGCAAGACCTTCTGGTCCATGCCACCAAAGGGCTGTCGATGTACGCCCATCGAGCGGCTCTGTTCGGCGCCCGCAATGCGCAGGTCGATCGTACGATGCTTGAGGGCCTGTTCGCCACGGTAACCAACGTCGATTTCGACCCGGCCCGCATCGAACAGCACCTGGCCCAAGTTGCGGCGGCCCGCGACAAGGCCCGCGGACTCTATGAATCGGCCTGTGCCAAGGCGGGCAAGACGCCGGAAAAGCTCTCCGGCCCCGCCGCCTGGAAGCCGGCCGCCGACCGTGCGGGCCTCGTGCGGCAGGGGGAAGAGGTGGGAGTTCCCCGGTTCCAGGCGACGCTCGGAACGGACATCGCCGGCCTGTTGGAACTGACGCTCTATGGACTGAAAGGGGCCGCGGCCTACGCCGACCACGCCTTGGTGCTGGGCTATGAAGACGCCGGCCTGTATGCCCAATTCCACGAAGCCCTCGACTTCCTCGCCGGGCAACCTACCAACGTCGACGCCATTCTGGGCTGGGTCTTGAAGGCCGGCGAAATCAACTTGAAGGTCATGGAACTGCTCGACAAGGCCAACACGGAGACCTACGGCCATCCCGAGCCGACCGTGGTGAATGTCCGGCCGATCAAGGGCAAGGCGATTCTCGTCTCCGGGCACGACTTGAAAGACCTCGAAGACCTGCTCAAGCAGAGCGAGGGCAAGGGGGTGAATGTCTACACGCATGGCGAGATGCTGCCCTGCCTGGCCTATCCCGGATTGAAGAAATACAAGCACCTGGTGGGCAACTACGGCGGGGCCTGGCAGAACCAGGCGGCCGAGTTCGATGCCTTTCCCGGCTCGATCCTGATGACGACCAACTGCATCCAGAAACCGCGCGATACCTACAAGGGCCGTATTTTCACCAGCGGGCTGGTGGCCTGGCCGGGCGTGCAGCACGTGGGCGGGGCACCCGGCACTCCGGGTCGGCGCGACTTCACGCCGGTGATTGAATCGGCCCTGGCGGCGCCCGGCTTCACGGCCGACGCTCCGCCGAAGACGATCACCATCGGTTTCGGCCGCAATGCCGTGCTGGGCGTGGCCGACAAGGTCATCGACGCCGTCAAGCAGGGGAAGATCCGCCACTTCTTCCTCGTGGGCGGCTGCGACGGGGCGAAGGCCGGGCGGAACTACTTCACGGAACTGACGCAGAAGCTGCCCGACGATTGCGTGGTCCTCACGCTGGCCTGCGGCAAGTATCGTTTCAACAAGCTGGAGTTCGGCGATATCGGCGGCATTCCGCGGCTGCTGGATATCGGGCAGTGCAACGACGCCTATTCCGCGATCCAGATTGCGGTAGCCCTGGCCGGGGCCTTCAATTGCAGCGTGAACGAGTTGCCGCTTTCGCTGGTGCTGAGCTGGTACGAGCAGAAGGCCGTGGCGGTATTGCTCTCGCTCTTGTACTTGGGCATCAAGAACATCCGCCTGGGCCCCAGCCTGCCGGCCTTCGTCACGCCCAGCGTGCTCGGCGTGCTGGTCGAGAAGTTCGCCATCAAGCCGATCACCACGGCCGACGCGGACTTGGCGGCGATGCTGGGGACGGCGGTATAAGGCACGAATATTCCATAGCCACAAGGGATTGGCTATAATAGAAGAGTGAGGTATGTCGTCAGCGACGGTAAATGGCTTGAAGTCCAACAATCGCTAGCGCTATAACCGATGCCGCGACGAAGCAGAGCCCAAGACCAGCCAACATGCATCCCCAGCCAATCTTGTCTTGACGACGGGTAGCCGCATTGATGTCAATGCCCTCGTTCTTCAATTCGATCAAGTAGTCGTGAAACCAAGCGTTGAGCGTTTTCGGTTTCCCCTGATCGTCCTGATGAGGGCCAATCGTGTTCACGTCTTCAAACTCCATCACCAACACGATCGGCGGATCGCTCTGCACGTCGAGCAGGGTGCTGCCACCCGCCGCCGTCGTCGCCGATAAACACGAGGTTCGCCGGAATTGGCTCGAGACCGCCGCCCGAGCTGGGCCTCGGTGAGCGGAGTTGCTGGTTGCGCCTTGATAAGCGACTCAGCGTCATCCCAGACCGGCCCTTCGCTTGTCCCTTGGGCGAAGCGGATCGGGAAATGAGTCAATAGATGTCGGTACGCCGCGGGGAGTTTCAGCTCAAGAGAGGCTTCAAATCGATTGACGTTGGCTTCGGTCATATGCACGCCCGCTCCTTCCGTGGTTTTTCTAACGTCAATTAGTCAGCCCCGAACTTCTCCCGCACCCAGCGGCGAAATTCGCGGATCAGCGCCTGCTCGCGAACGTGTCCTACCTGGCGGGCAAGTTCCTCGACTTTTTCCAGAGGCAGCCGCGGAAAGGCGAGACTTGACTCCCGCAGCCGGTAGCCGCCCTCGAACAGTTCATAAGCACGGAGCTTGCTGCCGTCGAACCGCCAAACCTCCGGCACGCCGAACGCCCCGTAAATTGAAGTGATCTTCTTGATCGCGCTGCGCGACATCTCAATCTCGATGGCAAGATCAGGCGGCGGATCGACCGTCAAATCGATCTCCATCTTCTGCCACATCTGCGGCTCGTTCTGAACGTAGAAGCAACTGTCGGGCTCGAACCCCTTTTCGATGTCCTTCCGCATGCAGGTCATGTCGGCGAAGCAGACAATTGGGATGTCAAGCTCGTCCGCCCAGGCATCAATGACCTTGGCAATGATCATGCCGTAGCGATGGCGTGCAAGCGATGGCACCGTGATTTCCAGCGTCCCCCGATCATAGGTCATGCGCAGATGATAGTTCTCCGGAATCTCACGCAACTCGGCATACGTACTCCACGCGACGCCGGTCAGGACGGTACGCGGTTCCGGTTGTGCCGGCGAGACGGTACCCATCATTCGTTCCCCGTTGCGTTTTTCCCGGTCTCGTCAAGAAGCATCTCCCGCACCCATCGGCGGAACGCGCGCATGAGCGTGGTCTCCCGAACTTTGGCGACTTGTTGCAGGACCTCCTCCACTTTTGCGACCGGAAAATTCGGAAAGCAGGTACTGCCCTCCCGGCTTTGGTATTGACCATCGATCAATTCATAAATCCGCAGAATTTGGCCGTCGTAGCGCCACAATTCGCGAATGCCCAAGGCCGCATAGATCGGCATTTTCTTGACGGAGCTCGCGATGTCTCGACTTCAATTGCCAAATCGGGTGGCGGATCGACCGCGAGGTCCACGTCGACTTTGTTCCACATTTGCGGTTCGCTTTGCACATAGAAGCACTTGTCAGGCTCAAGGCCCTTTTCGAGATCCTCGCGTTTGCAGGTCATCTGGCCCAGACTCCGAACGGGAATGTCCAATTCCAGAGTCCAGATTCCGATGGCCAGGGCAATGATCGATGAGAATCCTTCGTGATTCGCAGACGGCGACATAATCTCCAGCGTTCCTCGATCGTAAGTCATGCGAAGGTGGTCGTTGTCCGGATTCTCGCGCAGTTCGAGATAGGTGCCGCCATGGCACGCCGTTAAGAACGGTGGCGATTCCGGTTGTGGTGACAAAACAGTCGCCATTGTTCGTTTCCGATTACATTAGTCCCAAAAATCCGTTCTTTTCACGTTCCCTCGTCCCCAAACCGCTTCCGCACCCAGCGGCGGAACCTCCGTTTGAACGTCGTATCGTCGATCTCGCCGATCTGCTGAATTAATTCCTCCGCCTTGGCAACCGGGAAGTTCGGAAAGCAAACACTCCCTTCGCGGCTCTGGTATTGGCCGTCGACCAGTTGGAAAATCCGCAGGATCTGCCCGTCGTAACGCCACAATTCGCGAACACCCAAAGCGGCGTAGATCGGCGCCTTCTTTATGGAACTTTGGCTGACCTCGACCTCGATAGCCAAATCGGGCGGCGGATCGACGGCAAAATCGATATCGACCTTGTTTCGAACCTTCGCCTCGTTCTGGACATAGTAACAATCATCCGGCTCAAGGCCCTTTGCAAGATCTTCGCGCTTGCAGGTCATTTGCCTTAGGCCGCAGATAGGAATGTTCAACTCCTCCGTCCAAATCCCTATGATATAATCAATGTAGCGAGCATATTTTTCGTGGCGCGGCGATGGCGACACGATTTCCAGTGCGCCTTGATCGTAGGTCATGCGCAGATGATAGTTCTCCGGAATTTCACGCAACTCCATATAAGTGTGCCACGCAACCTCATAGAGCACGTTGCGGGCCTCTTTCAAAACCGGTGAAACGGTTGCCATGTTCAGTCCTCCAGAATTACTTCGGCAACATCTCGCGAAACTGCTGGAACAAATAACTGCTGTCGTGAGGGCCGGCGGAGGCCTCGGGGTGATACTGCACGCAGAAGGCGGCCAGGCGGCGATGCCGCAGGCCCTCGATCGTGTCGTCGTTGAGATTGACGTGCGTCACTTCCAGTTCGGCCGGCAGCGAATCGCCGGCCACGGCAAAACCGTGATTCTGCGTGGTGATCTCCACTCGCTGCGTAAGATGGTTCATCACCGGCTGGTTCGCCCCACGATGCCCGAACTTGAGCTTGTAGGTCTTCGCCCCACAGGCCAGGGCCAGCAACTGATGGCCGAGGCAGATGCCGAAAATCGGCTTCTTGCCCAACAGGTCGCGAATCGTCTGCTGGGCGTACGTCAAGGGCTCCGGATCGCCCGGACCGTTGGAGAGGAACACGCCGTCGGGCTGGCAGGCCAGCACGTCGTCCGCGGTGGCCGTGCCGGGCAGGATCGTGACGCGGCAGCCCATATCGAAAAGATGCCGCGCGATGTTCCACTTCATGCCGTAATCCAGGGCAACGACGTGCGGCGAACCGGCTCGACCACGGCCACTGCGGCTTCTGCCGAGGGCAGCCGCGTCCAAGAACTCAAGGCCTCGTTCCATTGGACCTGCTTCTCGGGAATGACCTCGCGGACCAGGTCGCGACCGACCAGCCCTGGACTGGCGTTGGCCTTGGCCACGAGACGGGCATCGTCCAGATCGGTCGTGGAAAGGACGCCCTTCATCGCGCCGCGAATGCGGATGCGGCGGACCAGCGCCCGCGTGTCGATGCCCTCCATGCCGACAATGCCATAGCGAGCGAGATATTCATGCAGTTGGCCATCGGCGCGGAAATTGCTCGCGCGGCGGCTCCGTTCACGAACGATGAAGCCGGCCAAGTGCGGCTTGTGGCTTTCGACGTCCGCGGCGTTCACGCCGTAGTTGCCGATCTCCGGATAGGTCATCGTGACAATCTGGCCACGATAGCTCGGATCGGTAAGGATCTCCTGATACCCGGTCATCGACGTGTTGAAGCAGACTTCGCCGTCGACTTCGCCAATTGCCCCAAACGCCTTGCCTGTAAATACTGTGCCGTCTTCCAGGGCGAGTTTCGCGAGTTGTGTCATTATCGTTTTGTTAGGCACTCTAAAGTCCCGGTGTGATTTGGCCCGATAGGTCAGTTAAAGGCTGCGGGTCTACGGAGAACGGAGGCTTCACCGCTGAAGTAATCCGAGCAGCCCAAAAGTGAGGGCCCTTGTACCGGCGAGCAGGGGACCTCATTTTTTGTTGCGCTTTTCTATTTTAGCCTGTCCGGAAGGGCCGGAATAGGGACTAACCGGACCAACCTGTAGGGTGCGTGGAGCGAACCGGCAGGAAAATGGTGGGTTTCGCACCGGGTCGAACCCTTGAAAACGCTGTTTCCTGTTTCAGGTCGGTTCGCGGAACGCACCATAGCCCAGGATTTCCGTGCTCCACCCACCCTACACGATTCCCGGAACGGTCCTAGCCAACCGCCGATCCGAGGAGGCGCAGACTGTGGAACAGGATCGCAAGCAGGCCAATTACCGCCAGAATAGTCTTGATCTGATCGGTCCGGCTGGGAAGCGGGTCGGTCTGGCTTGCAGCGGAAGCCGACGAAACTTGGGCAACGGGAGTGCTTGCCGGCTGCGAAATGAGGGCTGGCGAAGTAGGCCGATTGACGGTGACTTTGCGGTCCAATGCCGGCAAAGCTGGAGCTTCAGGCAAGATTTGCCGTGGCGGAGTGCTGGCGGTGGCGGGATAGTTCTCCGCCGGAGGTGGTGGGAGTGCGACGATTGCCGTCGCTGGGGCTGGAGGCTGCGGGGCGGCGCCTGGGCGATCATCGTTGTATTCCCCGGCAGTCGCTGGAAATCGAGGTAGGACGAGGCCAGGAACAGCCGCACGCGGCCGCAGTAGCTGCCCATCGTGTAGCCGCCCGACCACATATTTCCTCCGGCCCCGAACAAGATGCCGGCGATCTCACCGCGACTGTTGCAGATCGGTCCGCCCGAATCGCCCCTGCGTGCCTCCACGTCGACCTCGAGGATCTCATGCGGGAGATTTCCCCCAGGGGAATGGTATTTGACACATCGGCCCGCTACGGTGCGATAAGCCCCGTCGGGTCCATAGCCGGTGATCGAAAGAGGTTCGCCCGGTCGCGGCGGTTCCGTGGCCAACGGCAATGGCTGCACTTGAGGGCGTTGGATGGCCAAGGCGGCCAAGTCCCAGTCGTGGTCAGTCTTCAGCACCAGGGCCCCGCTGCGGAACCCATCAGGAAAAACGACGGTAATCGGCCCTGTGGCATCGCGAACGACGTGCCAATTGGTGACGACCAGGCCGTGGGCGTCGTCAACGGCCACCAGGGCCCCCGTTCCCAGCGATGCGCCGTCTTGCTCGGCGGCAATGACCCGTACCACGGCAGGATGGGGAGTCTGCGCCGCAGGCGCAACCGCTGCCGGCCAGGCCACTGCGAGCGCCGGACAAATCACGAACAGAACTGCCTGGATTCTCTTCACGCGTCTGGAGAGCCTATCGGGGAGTGGGGCAACGAGCCGTCATCCCTGCTCTTCGGCGATAAGCAAGCACCGCGTGCAGCAATCCGGCGGTGGGCGGAAATCGCGGTGATGGTGAAAAATGAGAAAAAACCGGCACGTGCGGCAAACGCGTTACAACAGACCGGCACCCTAAATTGAAAGTGCTACTGGCCGAGACGCTCGGGATAGATGACCAGCTCGACCCGCCGGTTCCGCTGCTTGCCCTCGAGCGTGCCGTTGGAAACCACGGGATGATTCGCGCCGTGCCCGACGACGAAAAGCTGCTCCGGCCGATATCGCTGGCTATTGACTAGCACGTCGTAGACGGCCAGGGCGCGGGCTGCGGAAAGCTCGTGGTTCGTGCGATATTGGCCGCCCGTCACTGGATCGCTGTCAGTATGGCCTTCGATTCCCAGAAGCTGGTCCGGATAGGTGCGGCGGATCTCGATGGCCACGTCGGCGATCATGTTCATCGCCGCGGGCCGGATCCGCGCGGTGCCCGGATCGAAGAGCTGATTGCCCGGCAACTCGATGCGAATCACGTCGCCGTCGCGGCGGACGTGGACATCGGGATTGTGGATGACCGGCAGCGCGGTCTGCAGGAAGCTGTTGTTGGGCGTGATCGACACGCCCGCTTGCCGACGCAGACCGGCCGTCAGGGTCTTGGCCCGCTCGTCGACCTCGTGCTTGTCGTTCTGGACCTTGGTTAACTGGTCGGTCGTGCTGCGGAGTTGCTCGCTGACGACGGCCAGCCGGTCTTCCAGCAGCTTGGTTTGCTGCTGCTGCTGGGCCAACTGGGTCTTCATCTGCTGATTGTCACGATCCAGACCGGCAATGCGCGACTGGTACTGACTGATCTGCGATTGCAGGTCGGTCTGCTGCTGTTGGTACTTGGCCACGCGGCCCTGGAGCACCATCGGATTATCGGCACAGCCGGCCAGAGCGACCAGCCCCATGGCGATCGCTCCCGCCCAGGTCCAGCGTGACATGGCAGAAAACGTCTCCTATCCACCGCGGCAAGATGCGCCACGTCCTCTTTGGATGCATCGATTCCATTGAAAGAGGGGTGGCGCATTGACGCCTACCGCGCAGGTGGGCGGGATGTTAGCAAGCCGTTGTTCAGCAAGCAAGAGCAGTTTTGTTATCCATTTGACGCTGAGCCCCCCACTTGTGTACATTGGGTGAACGATGACTCTTCTTTATCGAGATCCGCGATTCCTGAACCATGAGACCGGCAGTCATCCGGAACGGGCTTTGCGGCTGCGAACGGTGGAATCGCACCTCGATCGAACGTGGCTGGCCGCCCAATGTCGGCAAGTAACGGCCGAGCCCTGTGAGCGGAGTTGCCTGGCCCGAGTTCACAACCCGGCCTATATCGAGGAGATCTGGGCCTTTGCCGGTTCGGGGGGCGGGTATCTCGACGCCGACACGGTCTGCGGGCCGAGCAGTTTTGACGTTGCCGCGCTGGCCGCCGGAACCGTGGTCGACGCGGTCCGCCGCGTGGTGGGCGGGGAAGACTCGACCGCACTCTGCCTCGTGCGGCCGCCGGGACACCATGCTTTGGCCGGCCAGGCGATGGGTTTTTGCCTTTTCAACAATGTGGCCGTGGGGGCGGCGGCGGCAATAAAGGAGTTTGGGCTGGATCGCGTGCTGATCGTCGATTTCAACGTCCATCACGGCAACGGCACGCAGGCGATTTTCTGGGAGGAGCCCCGCGTCGGGTTCCTTTCCATCCACCGCTGGCCGTTCTATCCTGGCACGGGCAGCACCGACGAGCGCGGCGGCGGCGACGGCTGGGGCACGACCGTGAATCTGCCGATCGAGGAAGACACGTCGCGCAACGAGTATCTGGAGATCTTTAGCACCCGCTTGCAGTCCTTCGCCGATCATATCCGACCGCAACTCGTGCTGGTCAGTGCCGGGTTCGACGCGCATCGCAGCGATCCTCTGGGCAACCTGGGGTTGGAAGCCGAGGACTTCGCGACGATCACCGATCGGATTCTGGAGATTGCGGCCACACACGCCGGCGGGCGGGTCGTGAGCGTCCTGGAAGGCGGATACAATCCGCCGGCCCTGGCTGAATGCGTCGCGGAACACCTGGGGCGGATGATCGACGCTGGAAAATCTGGCGTGCGGTAAGGATCGGCCGAAGAATAACCTAGCGCAATTTCGTAGGACGGATTGCCAATCCGTCCACACGTTTTCCAGACGGATTGCCAATCCCTCCTACGGCCAAACGCGGAAGTTACCTACCTAGCGGAATTTCGTAGGACGGATTGCCAATCCGTCCACACGTTTTCCAGACGGATTGCCAATCCGTCCTACGGCCAAACGCGGAAGTTATTCTTCGGCCGATCCTAATCTGCCAAATTACGGCAGCACGATCATCGACTGGCTCTTGACAATCGCATAGTCATCCGGAAAGGTATGGAATGCCTGAAAAAGCAGCTTACGGGCGCGGAGCTCGACGTTGATATAGCTCAAGGCCCCCAAGGCCATGCGGCCGCTGGCGTCGAACTTGTGGAACATGCCGTTCCGCAGGCCGTCTTCGGCCAGTTCCTGCTGGAACGTCCAAAAGACCTCGGGATCGACCGCCTCAAGTTGGAAACTCGTCTCGTAGCGGACGCCGCCGCGGCACTCGACGCGGTCGCTCCGCTGGCCCTTGAGCGAGTAGGACATCAGCCGCCGCGTCTGCGGCAAGGGATGATGGGCCGAGGCGGCCACTTCGGTCAGCGTCATTCCCCCGCAACGCCACGTCACCACGTGGCCGGCGCTGGTGATATCGATCTTGGCCTGGTAATTCCCCCGCGCAACGCTGCGGGAGTGATAAACCTCGAATAGTTCTGGATGCAACGGTCGGCCGTAGAGCTGAAACACCAACTCCGCGACTTTAGGTCGAACAGTTAGCACTTCCCCGGTTCCTTTGCTATCACGGTGCCCTCCGCGCCCAGTTGAAAACTGCAAGTCTTCGTTACACGATCCCAGGGCTTGCGGTCTTCAGGTCGGGAACTCTCAGGCGGAATGAAATCTCATGCAGTACACGGCTGCATTATAGCAATCTCTCGTCGATCATCCAAGGGAGTTTTCTTGTCGGCAAAAGAATGTTTTTCATTTGCTCTTGACAGATCGGCGCGACGAAGTTAGCTGCGGGCCTGGCGATCATGCTAGCAGACCTTGCATGATACCGGGACGCGATTTCGCGAGTAAGCGGCTTTCCGGGAAGTTCGCTCGGTTATTTGGGGAATTGAAGCCCGACGCGCAAGCGAGGAATCTGCTTTCCGTCCTCGTTGACGTGCATTCCTCGCTTGCGCGTTGGGCTTCAATGTCGGTCTGCAGCCTCGAATAGACTCTAAGTCCCTTCCGGCCGAAGGGACCTACTATTGCCCGGCGACGATCGACGACAAGCCGACGAGCACGTCGTAGAAGGCATGCGTGCCGGCGGCGATTCCAAACCCCCGATATCGGAAGAGCACGGCAAAATACGCGCCCGCCAGAAAGCGGAACAGAAATGTCAACCAGCGAAACGGATCGCCGGACCCAGGAACGTAATGGGCCGCCGAAAACAACAGGCTCGACAGCACGATCCCGCCAATCACGCTGGCCGTAGGGCCTGCCCGCATCCATGCCAGCAGGCCAATCCCCAGGTTCAGCAGGATCACGCGGAAGAGCAGTTCTTCATAGACGCCTGCCCCCAGGTAACAGGAGATCGTTCCGAGCGCGCCGGCGACGCTCAGGCCGACCGTATGGACGGCTGCCTGCAAGAGAAATCGGTACAAGTTCCAGGAAAGCCAGAGGGCCACGGCCAGGACGAGGCACTCGACGGGCATGATGTAAAGCACTCGGCGAGGAACATGCCACGGTTGCCGCGAGACGTGGTGCCAGCCCAACAAAATCCCGACCGTGAGGACGGGGAGGAGGAAATAGGCCTTGAATCCGAGCAAGACAAGCGTTTGCCGCATCCAGTCGTCGGCCCCGTTTCGCGGCGCTGGGGGTCCGAGGCAGATCAGGCCGACTTCATAGATCACCAGCAACGGACCGGCGAAGAACAGGCCGGCCAGCGGCCGCCGCGACTGCGACCAGTAATCGCTCCCCACGGCCCGGGCTTGCGGCGAACCGGCGTGCTCATCCATGCGTTTTTCCGTACTCATCACGCTCCGCCGTGATGCCTCCCTTCCAATCGCTTCTCAATGGTACAATAGATGCAGCATTTTCCCCAGAGTCTACCATGAGTGTCGTTCTGCAAGAAGTCTACCAGCGGCTGCTCGACGCCTTTGGCCCACAGAAATGGTGGCCTGGCGACACCCAATTTGAAATCATGGTCGGTGCGATCCTGGTGCAGAACACGAATTGGCAGAACGTCGAGCGGGCGATCGGCAACCTCCGCGCGGCCGACCTGCTGGATCCCAAGGCCCTGTACGAAGTGCACGAGGAGGAGTTGGAGGAGCTGATCCGGCCGGCCGGGTATTTCCGCGTCAAGGCCCGGCGACTGCGGAGCCTGCTCGAATTCCTGGTGACGCGTTACGGCGGCTCGATCGAGGCCATGTTCCGGACGCCGCTGGAGGAACTTCGGCGGCAGTTGCTCGGCATCCACGGCGTGGGGCCGGAAACGGCCGATTCGATCCTCCTGTACGCCGGCTCGCTGCCGACCTTCGTGGTCGATGCCTACACTTACCGCATTTTCAGCCGGCACGGATGGATCGACCTGGAATCGGATTATCACCAGATCCAGGAATTTTTTCACGACCACCTGCCGGCCGATGGCCCCATGTTCAACGAGTTCCACGCCCTGCTGGTCAACCTGGGAAAGCACTACTGCAAGAAGTCGAAACCGATGTGCGAAACGTGTCCGCTGAAATCGATGTTGCCGAAAGGAGGACCAGTTGGGGAAGGATGAAGGCGGTAGGATGAGGGATGAGAGATGAGAGATAAGGGATGAAACCCCGATTCTGTTTTCCGCCTTTGGTCCCTCATCCCTCATCCTTCCGCGTCCATCCCTTATCCTTCCGCGTCCATCCCTTATCCTTCCGCCTTCATCCCTCATCCCTCATCCTTCATCCTTCATCCTTCATCCCTCATCCTTCATCCTTCATCCCTCATCCTTCATCCCTCATCCCTCATCCTTCATCCCTCCCCCACCATGTCCCTCTTTGCCGCTTCTGAAGAAGAGAACCGCCGAGCCGCCCAGCCCTTGGCTGCCCGGATGCGGCCGGCGAACCTCGACGAGGTCGTCGGCCAGCAGCACTTTCTCGGCGAGGGCAAGCTCTTGCGACGGCTGTTGGCGGCCGACCGGCTCGGCTCGGTGATCTTCTACGGTCCGCCCGGCACCGGCAAGACGACGCTCGCCCGGCTGCTGGCCCGCGAGAGCCGCAGCCACTTCCAGCAGATCAGCGCCGTGGCCAGCGGGGTGAAGGAGCTTCGCGAGGTCCTGGCACAGGCCCACGACCGTTTGTCGGCCGACGGCCAGCGCACGCTGTTGTTTGTCGATGAGATCCATCGCTTCAACAAGGCGCAGCAAGACGTGCTCCTGCCCGGCGTGGAGGAGGGCGAAGTGATTCTGGTGGGGGCGACGACCGAGAATCCGTTCTTCACGGTCAACAGCGCCCTGGTCAGCCGCAGCCGCATCTTTCAGTTCCAGCCGCTATGCAACGATGACATCAAGTCGCTTCTGCGCCGCGCCGCGGCCGACGAGCGCCGCGGCCTGGGCCAATACCAGGTGAGGTTGCATGAGGATGCGCTCAACTTCCTGGCGGAAACCAGCGACGGCGATGCCCGCCGGGCCCTCTCGGCGCTGGAGGTAGGCGTGCTCTCCAGTTCTGAACGGCCGGTGGAATTTACGCGAGAACTGGCCGCGGAATCGCTACAGCGCAAGGCGGTCCAATACGATCGGGACGGCGATTCGCACTACGACAGCATCAGCGCGTTGATCAAGAGCATTCGCGGCAGCGATCCCGACGCGGCGTTGTATTGGCTGGCGCGGATGCTGGAAGGGGGCGAAGACGTCCGCTTCCTCGCCCGGCGGCTGGTGATCCTGGCCAGCGAGGACGTCGGCAACGCCGATCCCGCCGCGCTCCCTTTGGCCGTCGCCGCCGCCCACGGTTGCGAGCTAGTGGGCCTGCCGGAATGTCAGTTGACGCTGGCCCAGGCCGTGACCTATCTGGCCTGTGCGCCGAAATCGAACGCCGCCACAATCGGCATCGGCGAGGCCCGCAAAGACGTGAGCGAGGGCCGCCTCCTTCCCGTGCCGGTCCACCTCCGCGACGCGCACTACGCCGGCGCCAAGCGATTGGGGCAAGGGCAAGACTACCAGTATGCCCACGACTCCGAAGGGGGCATCGCCGCGCAGGATTATCTGGGCGTCGAAAGAGAGTATTATCGCCCGGTTGACCGCGGGTTCGAGAAAGAGTTGGCTGAGCGGCTGAAGGTGATTCGTGCAAGGCTGCGCCAAGAGTAGTTCCCTTCTGCCGGAAGGGACGATTGTGCACCGATTAGCCGGTTAGTGACGACAATTGGTTACCGCTCGTAGACCGTCAGTCGGCCATCCACATCACCTACGACAATTCTCTTACCGTTCGGGGAGAACGCAATAGAGCATAGGCCCCGGCGTTTGTCCGAATCGTCCGCCAGACGTTTCTCAACTTGAAAGCCTGGGAATCGAAGTAGCTCGATTCGCCCGCCATTATGGGCACATGCGATCAGGTTTTCGGTCGGTGATAAAGCGATCTCCAAGCCGATTTCCTTCGCGGAGCGGGTCGCCTGGACCTTGCCCGAGTCGGCGTCAATCAAGTAGACGGCCGATTCGTAATCGCCCTTATCCAGTATGGCGGATGCGAGAAGCTGCTTTTCGCCCGGAAGGAAGATCAACCTCTCTAGATCGGTCTTTGCGAAGGTGACCTGCCAATCCTCGCGATTGTGGTCGAGATCGTACCGATGAAGAGCGGCATTGCCACCACCATCCCAGATTGCCGTTCCGTATACCAATTTCGATCCGTCTGCCGATATTGCCAATCCGCAGATGCCGTCGTTCTTCTTCAGTTTCTGCCGAAAGACCTCAGTGCCCGTATCCAAGTCAATCACGTAGACGGAACTGATTTCGTCTTCATAAGCCTCACCTTCCCCGACGGCGATCCGTGCCTTGTTCGCGGCGAACGCGACGCACGTCTTCACGATTGGGGCGCCGCCCCCAACGAGAAAGATCACGTCACGTTTTTTCAGATTCCAGAGAAACACGGAGTAATCCTCGCTCGCGGAGGCCATGAAACCGGTGCGCAGGATCGATCGCCAGCTCATAGATTCCGCATACATGGCCCTGGCAGACCGTTATTTCCGAATCCTTCGTCAGGTCCCAAATACGAATGGTGCTGTCGCAACCGGGTATCCGCCCGCCGCCGGCAATGGCCACGGTCGAGTCGTCAAGGAACCTACAACTCAGGACCGATGTCCCGTGGTGGGATTTGCTCCTGGTACGCTGGCCATCCGTGATCGACCACTTCACGGGCACGTTGGGGAACAGGCCGGTTAGCCGTTCCCAGTATTGGTCGCAGTCACGGTCCGAAAGATGTGGTGTCACGGCAGCTTCTCCCGTGGCTTGGATCGTTGTACGGGCTGAGTTTGATTGTCCATCCGGTAGGTGTGCGGAGTTGCCGCAGCCTGCTAAAAAGACGACAAGGCAACAAATCTCTCGCATGGCGTGCCTCTCGAAAGCGCATGAGTAAACGACATGAATTGCGTCATTCTAATCCTGCGATCCTGGGCGCGGAAGAGGCAGAACAGCTTCGCGACCTTCTGGACCGCAAGCAATCTCGCTAAACGCCTGTACAACGCTGCCTATCTGACAAACTACTTCCTGCACCCGCCCGTTGCAATAGGCAGTACCCCCGACACTCAGACGGGGCCTTGGCTGGATCCCCGTAGCACTGGACGTCGACTGCTGTCGGGGGGTCGGAGAAAATCTTAGGGCACAAGCCTTCCAGACCCGGCGACGGAAGTTGCGGCATGCAATTTTCCAACCCCGCTGGCCTTTCGTGCCGCATTTTCGTACATTATGGGCATGATCGACATTCAGCAAGCCAATTCTCCTGAACACGGCGGCCAGCCGGGCAAGATTCGCACGTGGTGGCATCCGTTATTTGCGCAAATGCTGGACTTCGCGCTGGCCACGGCCTATACGGTGGACAGGGAAGTGCCAGTCGGCAAAATGCCGCTGCGCGTTGACATCCTGTTGGTCCGTCGCGAAGGTGAAGAGCTTCCCGAAGCCAGGCGTCGGGAGCTCCTGCGCTGCTGCCGTTGCTCAACCGGTTCACGCTCATCGAATTCAAGGGACCGACCGATATTCTGGAGGCGGGCGATTTTGCCCAACTTCTAGGCTGTGCCTACCTGTGGCACAGCCAGCAGAGCGGGTCGGTATCCCATGAGGAGGTGTCGCTCATCGTCCTTGCGCCGAGGGTCAGCACGCCGCTCGTCAACGAATTGCGGCTTTTGGGCTTTCATGCCGGCCAACACGAACCGGGAATTTTTCGCGTGACGGGTCTGCCGTTTGCCACTTGGCTGGTGGAAACTGACGTGATGGCCGAGCGCGGCCAGCCGATCCTGTCGCTAGTGAGCCGTGTTTTCCTGAACAACCGGCGGCGTATAATAGATGAGTTGGACGGGGCGGGTCATGGAGCCTTGCTTCACTACATGCTACAGCAGGTCCAGCAATTTGATTCTCTAGGGGAGGATTTTGCCATGCAACATGCATTTTCGGAGGATCTTCAGGACGTTAAAGAGGAACTTCTGACAAAGATTCTGGAAGCGGTCCCTGTCGAGCGGCGGTTGCGCGGACTACCGCCGGGGCAGGTTGCGGCCGCCCTGGGCACGGATCTTCAGGAGGTCAACGATGAACTTCTGACGAAGATTTTGGAAGCGGTGCCTGTCGAGCGGCGATTGCGCGGACTACCGCCGGAGGAAGTGCTGCGCGCTGCCGCCTGGGGAACTGCTGCGCACTGCCGCAGGAAGAACTTGTGGCCGCCCTGGGCGCGGAAGAGGCGGCACGGATTCGCGAACTTCTGGACCGCAAGCAAGCTCGCTAAGCACCCGTACAGTTTTGGCCACACTCGAAATCTACAATGCCCGCCGGATCTTCCGCACCTTCTTGCCGAACACCGGCAGCGACTTCGGCGCCTCGAAATGCTCCTCGTCGATCCCGCCCGGCCCTTCGCCCAAGACGACGCTGTCGGCCGCGCGCGGATCGTCAAAGGCCTGGAAACCGGGGATCTCGTCGCGGATCAACAGGCGGTTGATGCGAATCTCGATCCGCGTCAGCTCCCCGCCTTCCTCGGGCGAGACGAACGTGTAGGCCACGCCCTCGCGGCCCATGCGGCCGGTGCGGCCCACGCGATGCACGTAATCGTCGCAGAAGGCCGGGATGTCGAAGTTGATGATGTGCGAGATGGCGGTGACGTCGATGCCGCGGCCGACGACGTCGGTGGCCACCAGCCAGCGGACCCGGCCCTCGCGAAAGGCCTTCATCACGCGGTCGCGGGCCGATTGCTGCAGGTCGCCGTGGATCGTGTCGACGCTCTCGAAGCGCCGCGACAGCCGCGTGCAGATCTTGTCCGTCCCGCGCTTCGTGCGGCAGAAGATGATCGCCTGCTTGGGATCCTCCCGCTCCAGGAGCTTGACCAGGAGTTCGAACTTCCGCTCCGGATCGACCGTGAAATAGAACTGCTCGATCGTCTCCACGGCGAGGTTCTTGGGCGAGAAGTCCAGGACCTCCGGCTCGCGCATGTAGCGCTCGGCCAGCCGCTTCACCGGCGGGGCCAGCGTGGCGCTGAGCAGGAGCGTCTGCCGCGATTGAGGGCAGCGGCGGAGGATCTTCTCGATGTCGGGCCGGAAGCCGATGTCGAGCATGCGATCGGCCTCGTCCAGCACGACCACCCGCAATTCGCTCCAGACCAGCGCGCCGCGGCTCATCAGGTCCAGCACGCGGCCCGGCGTGCCGACGATGAGCGAAGCGCCCTGGTTGACCTGCTCGATCTGATTGCGGATCGGCTTGCCGCCATAAACGGCCACGATCGATGCGTTGCGACCCAACGACAGCTTTTCGCATTCGTCACGGACCTGCACGGCCAGCTCACGGGTCGGCACCAGGACCAGGGCCTGCGGCGGCCCGCCGCGGCGATGCGGTTGCAGCATCTCCAGGATCGGAATCGCGAAGGCGGCCGTCTTGCCCGTGCCCGTCTGGGCCTGGCCCATCACGTCCACGCCCGCCATGGCGCGGGGAATGAAACCTTCCTGGACCGGCGTCGGCTCTTCGATAGGTGGCGGCGGCCAAGGCATCGAGCATGACCGCACTCAGTCCTAAAGCGGCGAACTTCTCGCTGTGGGCCAGTTTGTCCGCGCGGCAGCGGGACGGGGACGCTCGGCTACTGGCCGTTCGCGCGGCGGTCTCTCCCGCGCGGGTCTTTCCCGCGACGGCTTCTCGCGCTGGGGCTCCTCGGCAACCGGTGGTCGCCCGGCAACGTGCGGTTCTTCCGCAACGGCCGGTTTCTCCACAAGCGGTTTTCTGGGCGTCGCTTGCGGTTTGACGCGAATGGCCGCTTGCGGTTTCGCAGCGGCTGGTTTCTTCGCGGCAACTTCCGGCGGCGATTTCGGCGGCGCCTTGCGTTCCGGCGGTTGTTTCGGAACCGCCGCTTTAACGGCCTGTGGCCTGAGGTGCTGATCACGCTCCGCCGTGATGTCCGCCGGTTTCGCAACCGCCGCTCTGACCGCTTGCGGCTTCGCTGCCCGGACCGCCGGCGGCCGCGCGGCCGCCGGCCTGACCGGCTTTCGTGTCCCGTGACCCGGAGTACCGGGCGCCCGGGCGCTCGTCCGGCAACTCTGCCTTTGTCCCGCGATCGAATCCCTTCCCATAGGAAGGAAGCTCCAGATCATCGTCATCGTCATCGAAGTAAGAACCTTCTTCGAACTCAACGGCCGGCGCAGCGGCCGGTCTGGATTGCTTTCTCGACTTGCGTCGGCGCTTTCGTTGTGCGGGCCCGAACCTTCGGCCGCGTCAGGGGCGGCTTGGGAACTCGCGTGTCTTCCTTCTGCCGGTTGGCTTTCAGGTCTCTCTTCTGCTGGATGCGTGGTCATTCGTGATTTGCTTCTTGGTCCAATGTTGGTAGGTGTGATGCGAGTGATGCCGCTCGCGGACACTAACCCGACGCGTCAGCGAGCGACGACTCCGCTTCCTCGCTGGCGCTTCGGGTTAGGATGGATTGTATCATTTTCAAGAGTTCGCAGTCTGGGTCTCCTGGATCCACTGCTGGAGCATCTGGAACTGGAGCGGAAAACTGTGCTCCTCGACGCCCAGCGGACTCTTGAAGAAACTGGCGAGGAAGGTGAGCAGGCCCGTCTGTCCTCGGCGCCGGGCCAGTTCGGTGAAGCGAACCAGGTCGATCACCAGAGGCGCAGCCAGCACCGAATCGCACCCTTGCCAGATGAACTGGAAGGTCATCGGCGTTCCCATGAAGCCGGTAAAGTGAATGTGGTCCCAGGCGGTTTTCCAGTCGCCCAGGCTCTCGATGAACTCGATCGAAATGTGGGTCTGCGGCTTGTAACCGAGGATCTCGCCGAGGAGGCGATCCTTGCTCGCGAGCTTCGAGCGCTTGTTGGCCGGATCGTCGAGGACCCGGCCGTCCAGGTTGCCGAAGATGTTGTGGCTCACCCAGCTCATCACCTGCAGATTCCGGGCGGCGAACATGGGGGCCAGAACGCTCTTCAAAAGGGTTTCGCCCGTCTTCCCGTCGCAACCCGCATGGCGGGCGCCGCGGAGGCGGGCCAGTTCGTCGATGGCCGCCGGAGCGGCGCCCAGCGACGGCGTGAAATTGATGTACGAATTCCCCAGGTCCAGCGCGGCAATCGCATACAGCGAACTGGCCGGCAAGGGGCAATCCGCGCCTGCTAAGCCGCGGCTCGAGCTCGGCCCAGGCGGCTGGCAAGGGCGAGTTCGTAGTCCTGCCCCCGACTAGGGACGCAAGCGAAGGCTCGGTGGACGCCACGTTCACGACGATCACGTGGTCCAGCCCCTCGCTCTCCTGGAACTGCCGCAGATCGGCCTGGAGCCGCGCGATGATCTGCCGCGGCGTCTCGCCCTGGGGAATATCCAGGTCGGCCAGGGCGGCGATCGTCGGCCCCACGTTCCAGGTCGTGCCGGGGCGGATGCGGGCTTCGATCCGCGCCAACTCGTCGCGGCACTGGTCGATCACTTCGCGGCTGGCCGCGCGGAGTTCCGTGGTCACGCGATAGGCCTCGCGGCACAAAGGCAAGCCGCGGATCTCATGGCCGCCAATGACAAAATCGTCCCACGACGCCAGATCGAGATGGGCAAACTCGGCGAGCTGGCTCACCAGCCCCGTCGTGCCGACGAGGCCTTTCTTCAAGGCGGCCAATCCGACAATCGTCGTAATGGCCACTCCGCCCTTGCTTCCGATCAGCCAGATGCCAATCTGCTGCCGACCATGAGTACACGGTGCCCGCGTCATGCAATACCAACTCTTCCCTAAATTCCCAAAAAAACCCGACTTCGACGCGCGACAACTCGGCCCAGGCTGGTATTGTCACGCATCCTCGCGATCAGCCGCCGCCGGCTACCTGCTTGGGGCTCTTGCTTTTGACGGCCTCGATATCCTTCTTCTCGCCGGCAGCCGCCGCCTTGCGGTTGCGGCCAGCCGACAACACCTGCCGCAGCAGAGCGGAGAGGTCCTCGTAGGGACGATCGGAGGGCGGACCGTCGCTGTACTGATAAATCGACTGCTGGATCTTGCGCGGCAGCGAGAGCAACGTGGACGAAACCGTGCCGAGCTCGCCGCCGGTCAGCACCACGCCCCGCCGGCCCTCGCCGTCCAGCTTGCGGGAAAAGGCCCGGCTGGCCACGGCCAGGAAGGTCACGGCCGAGTCCAAGGTGTGCAGCGTCAGCATGCGGCGGACGAACTCGTGCCGCTCGTCGTTCGGGTCGTTGAGGTTTCCAGAACTCAAGGTGTGCAGGCCCGGTTCCAATTCGACGACCTCGACGCGATGCCCGCCATAGACCACGGCGGCAAACTTGCCGTCCGCACAAAGGTAGTTCGCGCCCGCATAGCGGCCCGTCGAGAGCTCCTTGCGGGCCAATTCGGCGGCCTCTCGGGCGGTGCGTACGTCGAGCAGGTCGCGACAGAGCAATCCCCGCGACCGCGGTTCCACGGGTGCGCGAACTCGAGCCCGATTGGTCACTGTGACCACCAGTCCAAACTGGTTCACGCCGAGCCAGGTCCCGCTCGCTACCTTGTCCGTCCCACAGACGATCCGGGGCGTGCCCGATTGAATCTTGGGAAACTGGGTGGGTCTCGTAACATTCTCCTCCCGATTCGCCGCAAGGAGAATGGGGGTGTTCTTCGCGACCCGATAGAGAATTGCCAACATACACATCGTCTTCCGTCACAAACGCCTAACCAAATAGATAAGTCTAACCAATTTCCGATCGGACGTATATTCCTCCAAGGGGGTGATGGTAGAAATTTTTTGGGTGGGGAAAACGCGGAGTCTGGCATGGATTGTACGCTTGCCGGCAGCGCTTTTGCAATGGTATTGCTCATTGCTCCTTCCCCTCGCTCTTTTCGGCCTGTATGTTAAAGGAATGTCTGCGGGACGATCTGGCCCATCTTGAACTCCTGGCGGAAATCGACGCCCTGGCAAGGCGTTTGGAGGACTGGTCCCGCCACGCGCCGCCCTGGCGGCCGGCCGAGACCTGCCAGGCGATTGTGGGCCGGCTGGCAGGCCGGCTGAATTCGCTCCGCGTCCGCCTGGAATCGCCGCTCATCGTCGCAACACTAGGTGGCACCGGAACCGGCAAGAGCTCGCTGATCAACGCGCTCGCCGGGGCCGAAGTGGTTCGCTGCGGTCGCGACCGCCCGACAACCACCCGCCCTGCCCTGCTCTGCCGCCCAGGGCTGACGCCCGAAATGCTCGGCATCGATGCCCGCGAGGTCGATGTGGTCCAGCACGATCTTCCGTCGCTGGCGAACCTGGTGCTTGTCGATTGCCCCGATCCCGATACGACCGACGGGGCACCCGGTACTCCGGGTCGCGACCCGCGACCCGGACCCAGCGTGACCCAGGGTACTGGGTGCCCCGATGCCCCACCGGGTGCCCCGACAGATACGACCTTGGCCCGTCTGCGGCGGATCTTGCCGCTGTGCGACGTCCTGGTCGTGACCACCACGCAGCAGAAGTACCGCAGCGCCCGCGTGGCCGAGGAGCTTGCCGCCGCCGCGCCGGCGGCGCGGCTGGTCTTTGTCGAGACCCATGCCGATCAGGACGCCGACATCCGCGACGACTGGCGGCACATCCTGGAACCGCGGTATCAGGCCGGTCATATCTTCTTCGTCGATTCGCTGGCCGCCTTGGCCGATGCCCGGCAGGGCTGCGGGCCGCAGGGGGAGTTTGCCGCCCTGGTCGATCTGCTCACGCGGCAGTTCGCGGGGGCGGCCGCCGCCAGGATTCGCCGCGCCAACTTCCTCGATCTGGCCGCCCAGGCGCTGGAAAGCTGCCGCCGCCGTTTGGACGAAGCGATGCCGGCCATCGACAACCTGAGGTCGGCCATCGACCAGCAGCGCGGCGAGCTCTCGGCGGCGCTGGCGGGGCAGATCCGCGGCGAACTGCTTTCCGCGCGGCGGCCGTGGGAGAATCGCCTCTTGGGACAGGTCACGTCGCGGTGGGGGTTCAGTCCCTTTTGCGCTCGTACTGCGGCTTTACCAGGGCCTCGGCGGCCTGGCCTCCGGGGCGCTGCTGTATCGCGCGCGGACGCCGGCCCAGCTTGCCCTGTGGGGCGTCGTGGAAGGCGCTCGCTCCTGGCAGAAACATCGCCGCAACCGCCAAGTGCAGCAGCGGCCCGGCCAGATGGCGGCCGGCGGCTTTGACCCGACGCAGCTTCGCCGCGCGGCCGTCGTGCTGGAGGGCTACGCGGCCGAGGCCGGCCTGCCCAAGGCGTCGGCTTCGATTGCGACGCTCGAAGCCGAGGCCGAAGCGGCCAGCTTGAACTTTGCCGCGCGGCTGTCGCAAGACCTCGACGCCCTGATCGCCCGGCAGGCCCAGC
Source organism: uncultured Planctomycetia bacterium (assembly GCA_963824275.1). Taxonomy (GTDB): domain Bacteria; phylum Planctomycetota; class Planctomycetia; order Pirellulales; family Thermoguttaceae; genus JANXQG01. The sequence continues at coordinate 58,979 of CAWGOT010000003.1, forward strand.
GGCACACCGGCTGGTTCACCCGCTGGCGCTACGAGATCCTGCTTCTGGCCATGCTGGGCTATCTGCTCTTCCGGCTGGGAAAGAACTTCTTCTACGATTCCTGGTGGCTCGGCCACGTCCACGCAGATGTGGGGCGTGGAGTCGTACCTCGCCTCGGCCTTCTGGCTCGTGCTCTGGTGCTTCCTGTTGCTCTGGCTCTTCACGCGGCGGCTGCGGGGCGGGCTCAAGCAGGCCATCGACCGCCTGGCCGAGAACTGGACCGGGGCCGCGGCCGCCTCCGGCGTATTCGCGGAGTTGGACGACGATTGCCGGCGGGCCGTCGAGTTCCGGCGGGATCTGGAGATGCTGTAAGGCGACGTGGAACGGTTGCGGGGAAGGTTTTGAAGCGAACGGAAAGGGGCAAAGAAAAAGAAATTGGGAACACTAATCTTCGCTAATCGACACTAATCTGAGGAACGGCATTACGGAAGATCGAGAAGGATTCAGTGGCAGCTTTCCCTGGCTTGTAAATTGGACTAGAATAGAAAGTGAAGGCACTGTATGGAACCGACGAAAGAACTCGGGGACCAACTCTATCGGGAAAAAGTGCTTGCTGCCAGGGCCATGACTCCAGCTCAGCGCATGCTCGCCGGCGCGGAACTTTTTGAATACGCTTGCAAGATCGCGGAAGCCGGCATTCGCGCCCAATATCCCGGCATCAGCGAAGAGGAGGTCTCTCAACGGTTGGCCGCGCGGCTGGAATTGCAACGCCGACTGGAGCAGTGCGGATGAGGATCGAGGAAGTAACAGCGAGAGTTATCGACGTTCTCAACGAGCTTGAAGTGCCGTACGTACTCGTCGGCGCATTCTCCGTCAATTTTCATGGCATAGTTCGATCGACCCATGACGCTGATTTTGTGGCGGTCTTCGGTGGTCTGCAAGTTGCCGCCATCGTCCACGAACTCGGTGAGAATTTCCACCTTGATCCGCAGATGTCGTTCGAATCCGCAACGGGCACGGCACGATACATCGTGAATTACGTCGATCCGCCTCGCAAATCCCTCCAAGTCGAGTTCTTCCGACTGAGCAACGACGAATTTGACCAGCAGCGATTTGCGAGAAAGATTCAGGGCGACTTCCTTGGCCGGCTGGTATACCTTTTGACGGCGGAGGATGTCATCATAACCAAGTTGCGATGGTACAAGGCGCTGCGGCGGTCGAAAGACAAAGACGACGCCCGCGGCGTCATCGCCGTTCAGGGCGAAAGCCTCGATTGGGAATATATTCGCCGCTGGTGCGATGCGCACGGCACGCGGGAATTGCTCGAAACGGTGCGTGCGTCAATCCCGCCGATATAATAGGCTATCCGGGAGAGTTTTCGGCCGAAAATCAATATCGAAGCCCGACTGCGAAGCGAGGAATGTGCGTCAACCTGCAGGGAAAACCGATCCCTCGCTTGCGCGTCGGGCTTCGATACGCAAAAAGAGTGGCGAGGACTCTCCGGATGGCCTCTAATAGGCCATCGGCCAGCTACCGAGAGTATCCCCAGGGCGGCCCGCAATTTCTTGTAACAGATTGTCCCGCTGGCCGTTATCTTCTTGGTAGCATGCTGGCGAAAAGGAAATCTTATGCCCGATCCAGGTACGCGACGGCAGTGGGTGCTTGCGGTCCTGGATCGCTATGAGGCGCCGTTGGTGCGCTGATGCGGCTCGGCTTTTGGGCGATGGAGATTCGGCCCGGGAGGCGGTGCAGCATGCCTTTTTGCAGCTTTGCGAGCGTTCGGCGGACGAGCTATCGGGCCGCGAGGCCCCCTGGCTCTTTCGCGTCTGCCGCAACAAGGCGTTCGACTTGATTCGCCAGCGGCAGCGGCATACGGGCGACAGCGAGGCCGACCTGGCCGCGCTGATCGGCCGCGAGCCCGACCCGGCCGACCTGGCCGAGCGGCACGACCTCTGCGGCGAGTTGGCCCGGCAGGTGGCCCAACTGCCCTCCAGCCAGCGCGAGGCCGTCGATCTGTGGTGCGAGGGCTTTTCCTATCGCGAGATTTCGCAGATCGCCGGCCAGAGCGAGGGCAACGTCCGCGTGCTGGTCCATCGGGCGATCAAGCAGTTGAGGCAATGTATGAAGGTAACGGTGTGAAGTCTAAGACCCCATCCGGCTTGCCCGGATGGTGAATCAGGCTGGAAAGCTAACACGATACGGGAATCATCCAAGACCCCATCCAGCTTGCCTGGATGGTGAATCAGGTTGGATGGCTAGAGGGCAAGCGGCAAGAAAATCTACGGCCCCCACGGGCTTGTCCCGTGGGTGAAGAAGGCTGGGCAGCTACGGTCGCGACTAGCTACACAGCCTGATTCACCATCCAGACAAGCTGGATGGGGTCTTGTTCGTATGGGTGTCTGCCTTTTAGCTGTTCAACCTCCTTCACCATCCAGGCAAGCTGGATGGGGTCGGGCACGAGGCACAAACATGAACAATAATCACGAACAAAACGGTGAAGACGAACTACGGGCGGCCAGGCGAACGGCCTACGCGCTGGGGCAGACCGAAGGCGCGGAACAGGCGGAGGTGGCGGCCGAGTTGGCCGCATCGCCGCAGGGCCCGGCTGGAAGTCGAGGCGGTCGAGGCCCTGGCAGCCCGGCTCAAGGAAACGGCCAGCAATGCCCCGCAGCCGGAACCCTCGCCCTCGATCCGCGAGGCCGTCGAGCGGCGCTTGGCCGAACTCGAACCGGCCCTCCGGCCTGCCGCCGCACAGAGCCCGGTCCGACCGTGGTGGCGGAGCCGCATGATGACCCTCGCGCTGACCGCCTGCCTGTTGGCGATCGCCGTGCCGATTTTGCACTCGATCAACACCTCGAGGGAGGAAGACAATCGCGAAGTGGCCAAGGGGATGGCAGCCCCGACATCAGCCTCCTCGGGAACAGCCGCCCCAGCGAAGCATGAGTTTCCCGCGCTCGTTGACATCAAGCGGGACCCCAAGTTCTCGGAACCAGATCCCGAGTTTAAGGCGCGTGAGACGGCACCTGGAGACAAAGGACAAAGTGACGACACGAAGGACATCGGTCATAAGGCAGATACGAGTCCAGAGTTAAAGGCACGCGTAGGAAACGACGTGGCTATTGACCCGGCGACGCTCGCAGCCATCAAGGATGTCATCGTCAAAACATGGGACACATCGGGCGACGCGAGATCTCATGATCGCGCCGGCCCGGGGGGTTCTAACTTCAACGACCCCGGCAACCAACAGGCAGCGACCACCACCACGGCTGCCGGGGCCTCGACCGAGACCGTCGTGTCAGCGAACGCCGCTCCCGGTTTCAATTTCAACAACGGCGGCGACCTGGGCAATCAGGGGACGCTCCCGGCGGGCAGCGTCGTCGTGACCAACGCACATCCGAACAACGTCGCCATCCAGGGGGCGGCGAACTTCAACATCGGCGGTCTGAGCGGCAGCGGTAATGTCGATGTCACCAACAACAGCCTCCTGGTTTTCGATTACGCCGCCAATCAGACCTTTGCTGGCACCGTCAGCGGCAATGGCAGCCTGACCAAGGCTGGCGCCGGCATGCTCACCCTCAGCGGCGCTACTACGTATTCCGGCGGCACGGGCGTCGCTGCGGGGAGTGCGTTTCGCGGTCACGACACTACAACGACGGACATGGCTCGCAGCGAAATACTGGAAGCGGCAAATGGGGTCGGAGGTGAGAATCCAGCCGGTGCCACGTTGAAACTCGGCGATGCCAATGCCCTTCACGCGGGCGCAGTGACGAACAACGCGCGAATGCCCGACGATATTCGCGTCGTAACCTACGGTCTTGGGGCGCCGATAACCGTTGACACGTCGCAACAAAGCGCTCCCGTGGCGACGGTGCTCACCGACCTCTATCGCCACGAGTCGGACCGGGCCGCGGGCCAAGACCCGGCGGCATTGGCCGCCCTCGATGCCGCGGCCGGCACAGTCACCAGCCGCGCCACGGCCACTGCAAATGACCCGAACAACTTCTTCTTCCTGATCACCAAGAAAAACAGCGATCCGTTTGGCATGAGAGACACCAACGGCTCGGCTTCCGGAAGTATCGTCAACAACGGCACGCTGGCGCTCAACGCCGCCAGCGCCTACTCCGGCGGCACGACGATCGGCGCCGGCACACTGCAATTGGGCAATGGGGGAGTGACAGGCTCGCTTTCCGTCGACAACGCCAGCAGCACGCTGGTGGTGCAGTCCGGTCCAAACACGGGCGAGTTCCAAAAGCGCGACGTGTCGAGCGTTTTGGGCAACGTCACTTTCGGCGCGGGCACCAACTTCGGCATCCAGGTCTTCAACGGCGGCACGCTGCAATACGCTGGCGGCAACACGCAGGACGTGTCGTCGGCCATTGCCCCCATTGCCGCAGCGCAAGCGGCCTCAAACGATACCAACGGCAACACCGTGGCCTTCGGCGCCGGCCTGAGCGGCGCGGGCGGCAGCTTGTTCGTCGGCAACGGCGGCCGCCAGCGGCACGTTCGCTGGATCGATCCAGAACTTTTCTGGTGCCGCGGCCCTGTACAAGACGGGCTCCGGAATGCTAACCCTTAGCGGCAACGGCGTCGTGCTCGACGTGCCGGTGACGCTCGGCACCCTCGTGTTGGGCAATAGCGATTCCGGCCACACGATGGTCAACGGCGGCGTACTGATTGCCGCAAACACGGCGGCCCTCGCCGATTTCCACAGCCCCATCCTCAACAACGGCGTCTTGGTGTATTCAGGTTCCAGCGACGCCGCGTGGTCCTTGAGCGGCGCGTCCTGGTCCTTGAGCGGCGGCACGGTCGCGTACATCGATGGAAAGCCCATTGACCTGCAATTGCATGGGGGCACTTCTCCAAAACTGGTCGAAACCTGGAAACCGGCCCGCGTCATCCCCAACCGGTCCCGCCTGATGGTCGGCGAGAAGGAAGAACTGCCGCTGAAGGGCATGCAAGTCGATGTCCGCGTCGACGGCTTCCGGGCCCGCGTGCTGATCGACATGTATTACTTCAACGACCGGCAGCAACAACTTGAGGGCAATTTCCAACTGCGGCTGCCGGAGGAGGCCTCGCCCTATTTCTTCGCCTTCGGCCGCACCGTCTACCAGGCCCCGCAGGTCACGGCCGCCGACTCGATGTTCTTCAAGCCGCAGCAGGTTTCGCTGGGCGATACCACGCCCGGAGAAGATTCTGCAGTTGCGCGGCGAGAGTTGGGAGCAGCCCAAGGTGGCCCGCATGGTGCCCAAGGAGAAGGCGGCCGTGGCCTATCGCGACACGGTCCGCCGCCGCGTCGATCCGGCCCTGGTCGAATGGTCCGGGGCGGGCGTCTTCCAGTGCCGCGTCTTCCCCTCGCCCCGCATTCGCTGCACCGCGTGACGGTCGGCTACAACGTCGATCTGGTGCGGGTGGGCGACGACCTGGAATTGCGGCTCGACCTGCCCGCCGAGACCCCCGCCACGATCGTCGATCTGAACATCGCGGCGGCCGACGCCCGGCAGGTGAGCCTCGACGCACCGGCCACCCTCACCCCCAGCCCCTCTCCCGGAGGGCGAGGGGAGTCGGCGGGCCGGCCCTCGCCCCAGGCCTCTCTCCCAGTGGGCGAGGGGCGCGCTTTCCTATCGCCTGGTCGATCCCCAGCAGAGTCCGCTTGCCGTGCGGCTACGGAAGCCGGGCACGCTGATGCTCACCGGGGCCGATGAGGCAACGGGGAGCTATTTTGCCACCCGCGTGGGCCTCACGCTGCCGGAAACGCCCTCGGCCGATCGCCCCAAGCAGGCCATTTTCCTCGTCGATACGTCGCTCAGTGCCGGCCCTCAGTTCCCGCTGTGGACCAAGCTCCTCCGCGCCACGCTGGACAACAACCGCGACAGCATCCAGGAATTCGCCGTGGTCTTCTTCAACGTGGAGACCTTCTGGTGGCAGGAGAAGTTCGTGGCCAACACGCCGGAGAACGTCGACGCGCTGATGAACTATGCCGACGGTCTGGCCCTGGAAGGGGCGACCGATCTGGGCTGTGCGCTCAAGGAAGCCGCTTCGCCCTCGTGGTTGAAGAAGGCCGCAGGGCCAGCCCCCGATCTGTTCCTGCTCAGCGACGGCGGGGCCACCTGGGGCGAAGACCGCTGGCCGCTGCTGGCGGGGGCACTTGCGAGTTCCTCTCCAGAAAAGGGCGAGGCGGGCAAAATCCCTCACCCTAACCCTCTCCCAGAGGGCGAGGGGAGTTCTGCCCTCACCCCCAGCCCCTCTCCCAAAGGGCGAGGGGAGACATTGGCCCCTGTCCTCACCCCTGGAAAGCGAGGGGAGAGCACGCTGTTCGCCTACCGCACCGGTCTGGCCGGGGGCGATCCGCGGTTGTTGGCCTACCTGGCCGAGCAAACCGGCGGGGCGGTCTTTTCGCTGGTGGGCGAGGCGGAGATCAAGTCGGCCTCGGTGGCCCATCGCAATCGGCCCTGGCGGCTGACCAATGTCGAAATGGCCGGCGGACACGATCTGCTCATTGCCGGTCGGCCGCAGTTTGTCTTCCCCGGCCAGCAGTTGCTGGTCGTGGGAAGAGTGGAAGAGGACGCGGAGACGCAGAGACGCGGAGACGCGGAGATGTCCCCGCGTCCTGTTAACCCCGAGTTGGTCTTCACCCTGCAACAAGGCACGGCGACCGAGACCATCAAGGTTACGATGGACCAGATGCTTACGTCGGAGCTCGCCGCGCGGACCTTCGGCCAGGTGGCCACCAGCCAGTTGGAAGACGTGTCGAGCATCGCCGCGGCGGCCGAGCCGGTGGCAACGGCCTACGCCCGCCACTTCCGCGTGACAGGGCGGACCTGCTCGCTCTTGATGCTGGAATCGGAGCAGGACTACGCCCGCTTCAATATCAAACCGGAAGAAGACAGCTTCGTGGTCAAGGATCGGCCGGCCGACGCGATCGTCACCAAGGCCGTGGCCGAAACGACGGCCACGATGCGCGACCCCAAGGCGAATTTCCTCGCCTGGTATCGCCGCGTCCGCCAGTCGAGCGAGGTCCATTTCGATCTGCCGGCCGCGCTCGACGTGGCCTTGGAGGGCCTGCCGCCGGAGACGTTTGCCGTCGCCGCGCCGCCCTTGCAATGCAAGCTGCGGATGCGCAAGGAACTGCCCGAGAACCTGCGGCGGCCGTGGCAGACGGGCCTGCCGGACTACGAAACGCTGTCCGCCGAGGCCCAGCGGCGGTTGGCGGCCTACGGGGCCGACGACGCCCTGCGGGCCTTGAGTTCGCTGGTCGAGGATCGGCCGGGCGACGCCGGTCTGGCCCGCGATCTGGCCTTCTCGGCCATCGAGTGGCAGCGGCCCGGCGAGGCCTATCACCTCCTGCGGCGGGCCGGCGCGGCCCGGTCCTTCGAGCCCATCACCTTCCATGCCATGGCCCATTGCCTGGAGCAGATGGGCCAGGCCGACTTGGCGATCGTGTATTACGAATTGGCCTGCGGAGGGCAGTGGGACGCCCGCTTCGGCGACATGCACAACATTGCCCAATTGGACTATCTCCGTTTCCTGCGGCGGATGGTCGACGGCCATGAAAAGGCTGCGCTGGCCGAGTATGCAAAGGCCCGGCGGGCCACACTGGCGGCCGCAGCCCTCCGCGACACGGCCGACGTGGCCGCGCTGATCTTCTGGAACACCGACGGCACGGACGTCGATCTGCACGTGGTCGAGCCGAGCGGCGAAGAGTGCTTCTACCAGCACACCCAAACGGCCAGCGGCGGGCATATCAGCCGCGACGTGACGACCGGCTACGGCCCTGAGCTTTACCTGCTGCCCTCGGCCCCGGCCGGCAAGTACCGCGTGAGCGCCTTCTACTTCGCCGCCGACGCCAACCGGGCCAGCACGCGGACGAAGGTCCTGGCCCTGGTCTACGAGGGCTGGGGAACGCCGGATGAGAAGGTCACGATCAAGGCCGTGGCCTTGACTGGCCGGAGCGAGAACCACGAGTTGGTGACGGTGAAGAGGTAGGGAATGGTCGTTGTAAGACGGATTGGCAATCCGTCCTACGACTAGCTTGCTTGTTTCCGCGGATCATGTATCATTCAGGGCAGACACCCTGGTAACAAGCAAATGCCGCGACGCAATCTCCACGCCCTGTGCTTGATTTCGATCTTCTCCCTGATCTGTTACGAAAAGGTGCCCCAGAGCCGCTTGAGCCGTGCGCTGGCCGGCGCCATGGACCACGTCTCCCGCCGCTTCTATCTGCCGGTCGACGACCTGGATCTGTTCGAGGGGGCCATGACGGGCATGATCAAAGCGCTCGACGACGAGCACTCGATCTACGTCAAGGTCGCCAGGAAACAGGAGTTCGAGGACGACCTCAACCAGGAGTTCGTGGGCATCGGAATCCGCCCTGCAATCGATCCCAAGACGAAGCAGTTTCTGGTGCTCAGCCCGCTGCCGGAGGGCCCTGCCTTCGCCGCCGGCATCCGCGCCGGCGACCGCATCGAACGGATCGAGGGCCAAAGCACGCAGGGCCTGTCGCTCCAGGATGCGGTGGAGCGGATTCGCGGCAAGCCGGGCACCGCCGTCACGCTGACCATCGCGCATCCGGGGGCGGCCCAGACGGTCGATCTGGCCATCGTTCGCCAGGTCATCCATGAAGATACCGTGCAGGGCGCGTCCCCGGCGCGGACGGCCAATGGAGCTTCCTGCTCCCCGGCGAGCGGCAGATCGGCTACCTTCGCATCACCGGGTTCGCCGGCGAGGAACCGGGCGAGAAGGGCACCGCCGCCGATTTGCGCGCGGCCCTGGAACAACTTCAAAAGGAGAAAATTCGCGGGCTCGTGCTCGATCTCCGCGACAACCGGGGCGGCTCGCTGAGGTCGGCCGTCGAACGTCTGCGACATGCTGGTCCCCAAGGGCGAGATCGTGACCACCCGCGGCCGCGACGGCCAGGTCCAGCGGGCCTATCGGGCCTCGGGCAAGGCCCCATTCACCGGCTTTCCCATCGCGGTGCTGGTGAACCGCTTTAGCGCCAGCGCCAGCGAGATTGTGGCCGCCTGCCTGCAGGACGCCGATCGCGCGATCGTCGTCGGCCAGCGGAGCTATGGCAAGGGCACGGTCCAGGAAGTGGTCGACGAGGGCCCGGGCTCCATGAAGTTGACCGTCGCCACCTACTGGCGGCCCAGCGGTCAGAATATCAACCGGCCCAAGGACGACGGCAAGAACGACGTGAAGAGCGCCACCTGGGGCGTTTCACCGAACGAAGGTTTCAGCGTGCCCGTCGAAGACGAGGAGCGCGAGCGTCTCCTGCGTTGGCAGCAGGGGCAGGAATTGGCGGCGCTCAGCGGCGAAAAGAACCAGGCCGGCGACGAAGTGCAGGACCGCGTGCTCTTGAAAGCCCTCGAGTATTTGGAAGCGACGGCAAAGAGATAGGCAAATCACCCGACCGCCCGCGATCGCCGCGCCGCACGCGCCTCGGGTGTCGCCGAAATGCACCGGGCGAATCACCGCTCCCGGTTGGCTCGCGGCCAACGGCGAGCCGATCGCCACGGTCCGCGGCGCGCCGAAGCCCAGCGTGGCCCAGAAGCGCCCGGCAAGGCGGGCAAGGATCGAGGGCCGCAAGGGGAATTGCACGCACTCCATGCCAACCAGCGCGGCATGCGCCGCCCACGAGCGTTTCCAGCCGGGAACCGCGGTCCAGCGGTGGAAGAGCCGCTCGCCCGCCACGCCCTCCTGCCATGCACCGCCGCACGTCAGCAATTCGCGCGTGGCGGTCGTCACGCACGCCGGTTCCTGCACCGCGCGAAATCCGGCCTTCCGCATCGCCAAGGCCAGATCCGTTGCCGCCGCCAAGTCGCTGTCGTGCGACGGCAAGCTCTCGATCGATTCCAGCACATCCCGCCGATAGAAGGCGACTGCCAATTCGGGGCCGCACAAGGCGCGGTCGTTGGCGGCAAAGCGATCGAGACGCTTTCCCGCCGCAAGGCGGCCGATCGACCCCGCCGCCGTCCACTGCAACCCGGCGGAGAGAATCCGGTCCGGATCTTGGCGATCAACCACTACCGGGGCGACGGCGGCCACGTCCGATTCGGCAAAACGTGCCAGGGCAGCGTCCGCCCAGCCGAGCGTGGCCTCGACGCCCGCGGCAATCGTATGCACGATCGGCGCGTCGCTTGCCGCCAGTCCGCACGCAAAGCACTCCACCAGTCCGGCGCCCTGCGGCGCATCGACAAATGTGACTTCGCCTCGCAACTCGTAGGGATCGTCATACGACTGATTCAAGACAACGACCACCTCGCTCCGCTCGGGCTGATTTTCCAGCACCGAGACGAGCGTCTCTTCCAGCCGCTTCACGTCGCCCGTCAAGGGCACGATGATCGAAAGTCGTTGCACCGATCCACCTTCCAATGGTGCGCCTTTTCCCGTTTATTTCGGTTAGATAGGCAAGGGAAGTTGATTTAATGTGCTTGGTTCCGCGGAAAAGTCAAATTTATTCTACCCATGTCCTACAAATTATGCGAGTTTTTTTCCGGAGTCAGGAGCGAATCATTATTTCTCCGGTTCTGTCACATAGCCGTAGGGTGGGACCAGCGAGCTTGCGAGTGCCGGCCCACCAATCGCCGGTGTTGGTGGGCCGGCGCTCGCAAGCTCGCTGGTCCCACCCTACACACTTATTTCCACACCGGTCCTTCCACGCATTCCGCGGCCCAGGTTTCGGCCAGGGCCACCAGCCATTGCACCGAAAGTATCATCTCCTCAAGAGATGCCCATTCCGTTGGGGAGTGAATCGAATGCGCCCCGCTCGACAAATTGGGCGTGGGAAGCCCTAGCTCGGTTAATCGCGAGCCATCGGTGCCGCCGCGGACAATCGTCTTCCGGGCGGATCTCCCCAGTCGGGCCAGGGCTTTTTCCGCATAGCCCACGGCCCTCGGCTCGCGGACCAGGCCATCGGCCATGTTCAAATAGGTCTGCTTAATTTCCATATTGAAACGGGCCGCGGGGAACTCCCTGATAGTGGCATCGGCCGCCTGGCGGAGCACCTGGGCATGATCGGCCAGTCGCGCTGTCGCAAAATCGCGGAGCAGAAAGCGGATCTTCACCGCGCCGACCCCGCCGCTGATCTCCAGCGGGTGGATGAAGCCCTCGCGGGCGTCGGTCGCTTCCGGCGCCAGACCGATCGCGCGGCAACCGCGCCAGGAAATCGGCCGCGGCCCGCAGGGCGTTGGTCATGCGGCCCTTGGCGATTGAGGGGTGGATGTTCACACCGTGGATCGTGACCTCGGCGGACTCGGCGGAAAAGGTCTCCACGTCGATCTCGTCGCAGCCGTGGCCGTCGACGGTGTAGCAGACCACAGCGCCGATCTGACCGAGATCGAGGTGCTCGACGCCGCGGCCAACTTCCTCGTCGCAGGTAAAGCAGAGGCGGACCGGTCCGTGGGCGATCTCCGTGTGCTCCGTCAGCCACTGCGCCGCTTCCATGATGATGGCCAGCCCGGCCTTGTCGTCGGCTCCGAGCAAGGTCGTGCCGTCGGTCGTGATCAGGGTGTGACCGATCACCTTCTCCAACTCCGGGCTCTCGCTGACGCGGATGACCTGCTGCGGATTGCCCGGCAGCACGATATCGCCGCCGCGGTAGTTGCGGATGACCTGCGGCTTCACGTCTTTGCCGGTGGTTTCCCGCGAGGTATCCATGTGCGAACAAAAGGCAATGGTTGCCGCGGGCCCGGCAACCGTGGCCGGCGCCGTCGCCAGCACAATGCCGAACTTGTCCTGCTGGGCATTCTCAATTCCCATGGCCTTCAGTTCGCGGACCAAGAGCCGGCCCAGTTTCAATTGGCCCGGCGAGCTGGGATAGTTCTTCGCATCCACTTGGGCGGTGGTGTCGATCTTCACGTAGCGCAGGAAGCGTTGCAGGAGGCGGCGGGAGTTCATGGGAGCAGGGAGCAGGTAGCAGGGAGCAGGGAGCGGGGAGCGGGGAGCAACCGCTTGCGGTTTCGCGCTGCACTCCCAACATACTCGGATTCTCTATCATAATAGCCCCAGGCGACCTCGGGGACTAGTGAGGTGGGGGTGCATGAGTTAGAATAGCGTGAGAATTACGAAGTTGGCTGTTCCCTGCTCCCCGCTTCCGCCATGATCCGCTACCTCGTCTTTGACATTGAGAGCATTGCCGACGCCCCCTTGGTGGCCAAGCTCCGCTACCCGGGCCAGTCGCTCGCGCCGGCCGACGCGGTCCGCCGCTATCGGACCGAACTGCTGGAGAAGTTCGAAAGCGACTTCATTCCGTATACCTTCCAGGTGCCGATCTGCGTCGTGGTGGGCAAGGTCGCCGCCGATTTCCGCCTGGCCGACATCGTCGTGCTCGATGAGCCCCAATTTCGACCGCACGTGATCGTGGAGCACTTCTGGCGCGGCTGGGAGAAGTATCACCGGCCGACGCTCGTGAGCTTCAACGGCCGCGGGTTCGATGTGCCGCTTCTGGAACTGACCGCCTTCCGCTACGGCATTAGCCTGCCCGGTTGGTTCCAATCGAGCGGCAAGCCCTCCGAGCAATTGCGGAACCGCTACAACACAGCGGCCCATATCGACCTCTGCGAACTGTTGACCAACTTCGGCAGCACGCGGTTCCAGGGCGGACTGAACCTGGCCGCCAACCTGATCGGTAAGCCCGGCAAAATGGACGTGCATGGCGACATGGTCCAGGATCTTCACGACGCCGGCAAGCTAGCCGAGATCAACGACTACTGCCGCTGCGACGTGCTCGATACCTACTTCGTCTTCCTTCGCACCCGCGTGCTCATCGGGCAGCTCTCGATCGACGCCGAGCAGGAGATCGTGGCCGAAGTCAAGACCTGGCTCCAGGAGAGGGCGGCACAAATACCCGCCTATCGGCATTACCTCGAATGCTGGGGTGACTGGCCTAACCCGTGGAAATGAGAGGGTAAAACTCGGGCCGACCTTTTGACGAAAATGTCTCGCGGTTTCGATCGATGCACAGTTTAGCAATAGTTTAATGTTTTATTTACGAGGTGGGAGATCGCCTGGTCGCGGATCATGTCCGACCTGCAACTTCCCCCAACTTCCCCTTGTTGTCGCCGCGCCCTTGCGAGATAATAGTCCCTTGGCATCGCCTTCTTCCTGCAAAAAATCGCGATCTGCGCGTCGGCGATGCCCATCCTAGCAATCCAGAGGAGTTTCCCGAATGTCCAGTGGCACGAGTTTATCCAGGCTTGATGGCATCCTTTCCCCGAAATCGATCGCCGTGGTCGGGGCGTCGACGCGGCCGGGCACCGTCGGCAACGATATTTTCCGCAACCTGCTGTTCTGCGAGTTTCAACGGGCCCGTCTATCCCATCAATCCCAAGGCCAGCAATGTGATGGGCGTGTTCGCCTATCCCACGCTCAGCGACGTGCCGGGTCCCGTCGATCTGGCCGTGTTGATCGTCCCCTCCGCGGCGGCCCTGGGCGTGATCGATGAGGCGATCGCCAAGCGGGTCCACGGCCTGGTGGTGATTTCGGCCGGCTTCAAGGAAGTCGGGCCGGAAGGGCGGCGCTGGAGGACAAGGTCCGCGAGAAGGTCCAGGCGGCCGGCATTCCGCTGATCGGCCCCAACTGCCTGGGCGTGATCAACACGCACCCCGACGTGCGGATGAACGCCGCCTTCGGCCGCAAGATGCCGGCGGCGGGCAATCTGGCTTCCTCTCGCAAAGCGGCGCCCTGTGCACCTCGGTGCTCGATTACGCCGAGGAACGCAACATGGGCTTCAGCAAGTTCATCAGCTTCGGCAACAAGGCCGACGTCAACGAGATCGACCTGCTGGACTATCTGGCCAAGGACGAAGACACGGCGGTGATCGCCATGTACCTGGAAGACGTGAGCAACGGCCGGCAGTTCATCGAGACGGCCCGCAAGATCTTCTGGGAAACGCACAAGCCGATGCTCTGCCTGAAATCGGGCCGTTCGCCGGAAGGCGCCAAGGCGGTCAGCAGCCACACCGGTTCGCTGGCCGGGTCCGATTCGGTCTACGACGCCCTGCTGGCGCAGAGCGGCGTGCAGCGGGTCGATACGATCGCCGAGCTGTTCGACTACGCGGCGCTCTATACCACGCAACCGCTGCCCAAGGGACCGCGGGTGGCGATCATCACCAACGCCGGCGGCCCGGGCATCATGGCCACCGACGCCGCCGATCCGCACCGGACTGCAGTTGGCCGAGCTCAGCGAGGCCACGAAGGACAAGCTCCGCCCCTCCCTCCCCGCGGCCGCTTCGCTCCGCAACCCGGTCGACGTCATCGGCGACGCCCGCCACGATCGCTACAAGGCGGCGGTCCGCACCGTGCTGGAAGATCCGGGCGTGGACATGGGGATCGTGATTCTCACGCCGCAGTCGATGACCGAAATCGAAGAGACGGCCGCCGTCGTGCCCGAGGCGGTCAAGGGCATCGACAAGCCGGTCGTCTGCTCGTTCATGGGCGTGCGCGACGTGGCCCCCGGCGTGGCGATTCTCCGCAAGGCGCGGCATTCCCAACTATCCGTTCCCCGAGGACGGCGTGCGGGCCTTGGCTGCGGCCGTCCGCCTGGTAACGCTGCAGGAAATTCCCCACCGCACGATGGTCGATCTGACCGACTGCGACGTGGCCGCAGCGCGGAAGATCGTCGAGTCCAAGCTGGGCGACAAGGAGAGCTATTACATGGCGCCAGGCCGAGTGCCGCCCGCTGCTGGAATGCTATCGCCTGCCGCTGCTGAAGAGCGACGTCGCCTGCTCGCCCGACGAAGCGGCCAGACTGGCCACCGCGATCGGCGGGCCGGTGGCCATGAAAGTCATGTCGTCCGACGTGATTCACAAGTACGACGCCGGCGGGGTGATCCTCAAGGTGGTCGGCCCCGAACAGGCCCGCGCGGCTTTCGCCCAGATCTACGAAAACGTGCATAAGCACGTGCCGGGAGCCAAGATCCAGGGCATCCTCATCGAGCAGATGGCCCCCAAGGGCGTCGAGGTGATCCTCGGCGCCAGCCGCGACGCCCGCTTCGGACCGCTCGATGATGTTCGGCCTGGGCGGCACGCTGGTCGAGGTCCTCAAGGACGTCTCCTTCCGCCTCGCCCCCATGTGGCAGATCTCGGCCGAGCGCATGGTCCGCTCGATCAAGGCCTTCAAGCTGCTCGACGGCTTCCGCGGCATCCCGCCCTCCGACGTCGACTCGATCGTCGACATCCTGCTGCGGCTCTCGCACATGGTCTGCAACCATCCCGAGATCTCGGAACTGGACATCAACCCGTTGATCGTCCATGCCCGAGGGCAGGGCTGCTCCGTGGCCGACAGCCGCGTGATGTTGCGGAAGGCGACGCCTTGTCCCTGTGAAGGGCATTGCCCGTCCTTGGTGAAGTGACCTAGAATAGTTCATGTCGACACTCACGCTGAATATCCTCGATACGTCGCCCTCGAAGTGCGGCACGAGCCGCAAGCCCGGCCGGGGGACCTCAAGCCCGGCGAGTGTTTGTGTACCTATTGCACGGCGAAGTGCTGCCGCTATTTCGCCTTGGCGATGGACAAGCCGACGACCTGGCGCGACTTCGACCACATGCGCTGGTTCCTGATGCACGAGAAGGCGAGCGTCTTTGTCGAGGACGGCGACTGGTACCTGCTGGTCCACACGCCGTGCCGGCACTTGCAGCCCAACAACCTCTGCGGCATCTACGAAACGCGTCCCAAGATCTGCCGCGACTACACGACCGACAAGTGCGAGTACGACGAGGATTGGGTCTACGACCACTATTGGGAAACGGCCGAGCAGGTGGTGGAATATGCGGAGGCCGTCTTGGGCCCTCGCCGCGGCGAGAGTTTCCGCAGCCGGAAACCGGGGTAGGCTCGGCTACGAGTCCCGAAGCTCCGCCTCGAGGTCCTTCGCACCATGCGTGCAGTCGCGGGCTAGAACGTAGGGTGCGACAAGCGAGCTTGTCCCACCCTACGTTCTAATCGCAGCATTTTCGCAAATTTTTCCTGCCAAAACGGCAGGCTTGCTGCAATTTTGACCAGCAATTGTCAGTCCATTGCCTCGTTTTTCTCCCTTGCGGCCGGCAGTCGCGGCAGCGTAAGATATTATATAGCTGAGACTTACTGACGCGAATCCAGACGGCGGCGGAAAAGGACGCCGTAGCGGTATTCAACTTGCATGTCTAGATCATTCGGGAAAGCAGCACCCGCGACGTTGTCCCGCCGACTGTCGGCGGGAGCAGATTGAAACGATTGAAACATGATCACCACGGATCCATCACTGCTGATCAGCGACGACGACCTGAATTTTCGGGAGACGTTGCAGAGCGTCTTTGCGCCGCGGGGTTTTCGCATCCTCTTGGCGGGCGATGGGGAGGAGGCCCTGCACATCGTCCGCACGCAGGAAGTGCACTTGGCCCTTTTGGACATGCACATGCCCAAGCTCACAGGGCTGGAGACCTTGCGTTTGGTCAAGCAGTTCAAGGCAATGCTGCCCTGCATCTTGATGTCGGCCCATTGGGACGATCTGCTGTTGGAGCAGGCCCGCCTGGCCCATGCCTTTCTCGTTTTGCCCAAGACCGTCACCTTGCGGCAGATCACCGGTGCGGTAGGACAGGCGCTGGAACGGACCTACCACTGGCACGACGAAACGCAAGTTGAAGGCCAATAAGGCCGAAAATTTGGCGTGCGGCAGTTGATTGCCGCTTACCGCCGAACTTTGCGCGGCTTTCAGTTTTCCATTCAACCGGGATCGACCGATGGACGAGCCCTTGTCACCTCCTCCGGTGGCCACTCCGGCGCCTGAGGGTCGGCCGGAAACAACATCGCAAGCGAACCGGCGGGACGAAGAGGTTCGCGGCTGTTTTCTCCTTTGCGCGTTGATCAGCGGCGTCTTGGCATTCAGCGTAATTGGTCCCATCGGAGTAGTTTTGCCCCTCTTGGGGCTGCTTCCCATTTACCTCGTTCGCGCCCGGTTGTTTTCCGTGCCGGCAAACGATACCGGTACCAGACCGGTTGGCGTTCCGCGCCGTTTCGGCGTCGGCAGCCTGCTGGTCGTAACGGCGGCCTTCGCTATATTGCTTGGCGCGATGAAATCGTTGCAAGTGGACCCAATTGGCATGGGTCTGGTTGCCGCGTTCGTTGCCGTCGTCGGTGCTGGGCAGGCGGTGCTTTTCGGCGGAAAGGCGCCGCGAAAAGCCTCAATGCTTGCGGGGATGCTGTTTCTGCTCGTCATGGGGCTCGCGAGCATGGTCTGGAATCATTTTCCCAATGCCCAGTGGTTTTGGATATTCCTCATCTCAAACGTCTTTGTGTCCGTCGTTGCCGGTGTGCCCCTCGGCTACGTCGCCGGTGTGTTGGCAGCGGGTGTGTTTCTGGCCATCGAGCGGGTCTGGGGCCGGCCGAAGGACGAGGACGGGACAGGTTGAAAACCTATCCTACGACCGGCCGTTTCTGCCGTTCCTAGCGATCGTACCGCCCTGTTGCTCCCACTCAACGGCACAAGTTGACAAAACACCGCAGGTTGCCAATTTGCATGCTACCCTTTTCATAGTGGTCTAAAGCGTGCGGGGCCTGTGCAACGTAGCAGGCACAGTCCCTGTGCCGTCCGCCCTGTGGCCCAGCCACAGGCATTCGCGCTGCCAAATCTCAGAAGCTGGAGGCTTCTGGCGGACGGCACTCGGAGAGTGCCTGCTACCTTGGGCCGAGGAAAGGGCCATGGATCGCTCGGGGATGAAACGTCCGGCATGCACGTGGGCAACCATCGCGGCCTTGCTCGTCGTGTCGGGCTGCGCCGAGTGCGGGCTGCCGCGGATCGATCCCTCGGGCGAACACCTCTTCATCTACGACCGGCCGCCTCCACCCCCGCCAGCCGCGAGTTGCCCGCCTGGCACCGTGCCGGCCCTTCCGCCCGCCGCCCCCGTGGCGGTTGCCCCAACTCCAACCCCGGCCCCCGCTCCGCTCGCGATCGCCCCGCCCGTGGCGGAACTGCCCCGAATCTCGCCCTATAGCGACGTGGCCGCCATGCTCTCGCCCTTCCGCGCCGTGGAACCGGTGGGGAGCCAGGTCGTGTTGCTGGCCGGCGTCCGCAGCGGCGACGGCTACCTCCGCACCAACCGCCGCCTGGAATGGTGGCTCGCGCCGGGCAGCGTGGGACAATTCACCGCCATCGGCGAGGGCGATTTTACCAACATCCTGGTCGGCGATTTCATCCGCCCCCGCATCACTTCCCCCGCGTCCGCCATCGGCAGCACCACCCGCGTGGCCCAACGGGCCGGCGGTCCGGCAAGTAGCGTCTATGTCGCCCCAGGACAAGGCTGGATCACGGTCAGTTCGCCCGTCGAAGGCACAAGCCAGGTGACGGTCGTCGCTCCGGACGTGGTCGTTCCCGCCGAACGCGCGAAGTCGGCGACGATCTACTGGATCGATGCCCAGTATGGCCTCCCCACGCCATCCATCAGCCCCGCCGGCACGAAGCAATCGCTGAGCACCACCGTCTCAAGGCAAACCAATCACTGCCCTCGCCCCGGTTGGATCGTGCGCTATGAGGTTGCCTGCGGTCCGCCGGCCGTTTTGCGCCGGAAGGCAAACCCTGGGTCGAGTCGCTGACCAACGACGCCGGCCAGGCCAGCGTGGAGATTGTCCAAAAAGACCCCTCGCCCGGCACGAACCAGGTCCGCGTCCAGGTCTTCCGCCCTGCCGATCCGAGCGGCCAACGGCTGCTGGTCCGCGAAGGGAGCGTACTGGTCACGTGGACGGCCCCTTCGTTGGGGATTCGCCAATTTGGGCCGACCTCGGCGGCGGTCGGCCAGACCATCACCTATCGCGTCGAGGTCAGCAACCCCGGCGACCTGCCCGCCCGTGATATTGTGGCAAGCGAGGAAGTCCCCGAAGGGCTGACTTTCCTCCAGGCCAATCCGGCGCCGGTGGTCGAGGGCCGGCGCTTGCAATGGCGGCTCGGGGACCTGGCCCCGCGGCAACAACAGTCCATCGAGGCGACTTTTCGCACCACGCGACTAGGGGCCGTCACCCATTGCGTGGAAGTCATCGGCGCGGGAGGGCTGCGATCGAGCCATTGTGCCAACACGAATGTCCAGGCCGCACTGCCCGGTCCGGCCACCATTCCGCCCCCTGCCACGATCCCGCCGCCGGGGTCCGGCACGTCGCGGTCGGGGCCCGGCCCGACGCCGGCCGCCACTGCGGACCTGGACATCAAGGTCACAACAACTGTGGGACGGATTGGCAATCCGTCTTACCCAACTGAGACGCTCGTCTTGGTCGGCTCAAACGTGACTTTCAATGTCGTTCTCAGCAATCGTGGACCTGCCACGGCAACCGGCATCCTGCTCCGCGATGCCTTTGACGACGGCCTGGAATATTCGCAAACAAGCCCGATTCAAAGAAGCCCGATCACACACCCGGTTAACGACTTAGCTCCGGGAAGGTCGGCTTCTTTTGCCGTCACGTTCCGCGTCACGCGGCCGGGACAGCTTTGCCAGCAAGTGGAAGCCACTGCCGCTGGCGGTGTCCATGCATGGACCAAGGTCTGCGTTACGGCCGTCGCGGCGGCCGGCAGCCCTGGGCCGGCAACGGTTGGCCCATCACCCGGCGGTCCAACAATCACTCCCCCGCCCGAAGCTCCGGCGGTCACCCGGCCGCCCTTGATGCCGCCGGTACCGCCAAAGATCCTTCTCTCCGGCCCGACCGCCTCCACGGTCGGCACTCCAGTCGTATTTACCGCGGAAATCACCAATCTTGGACGGCAGCCGCTTCGAAGCGTGGTCGTCACCCAGTCGGCCGACGCGCCGCTGGTTGCTATCCAGGCCAGTGGCGGTGCCGTGCGAAAAGGAAACAACCTGGTCTGGTCGCTCCCCTCCCTGGAGCCCGGCCAGCCGATCCGGCTGCAGGTGCAGTGCGACTGCAAGCAGCCGACACCCAAGGCCGTATGCCGTTTCACGATTACACCCGCCGATGGCAATCCGGTCGAGACTCAGGCCTACCTGAAAATCGACCCGGCAGCCCTCGCCTGCCGGCCCGATCCTGCCACCGTCTCCCGCCCGCGCCTTCCGGGCACTTGGAGGTGTTTGTCGACAATATTAACCAGGTTTTCGCGGGCACGGACCAGCGGTTCCTGGTTCAGGTCAGCAACCAGGGCGACTCGACCGACTCTGACATTGTTGTCACGGCACGTCTGCCGCTTGGCTCCTTGGTTGTCGACACCGGGACCGACGGTCCGACGGGCGACGTCCGCTTTGTCAAGGAACCTGGACTGATTCGCTTCAGCCCGGTGTCCACACTTGCGCCAAGGGGACGCCCAAGGCGACGATCACCTATCGGGTTGTGGTGACGACATCGAGTCCAGGGCCGATCTCCTTGCGGGTCGAGGCCACCAGCCGTCAGCAAACGACACCGGCTTTGGGCGAGAAAACCGTCGACGTTCTGCCAAGGCCGTAGGCTTTGGAGGGGACGGCACACGGGGTGTGCCTGCTACTTTCTGTATTTTTGAGGAACTTCGCTTCCCAAGATTTTGTCTTGAGTGTAGAATGGGGCTTGTGGTAGTGTGGGGCTTATTTCGAGAAGCCACATCAACCGGGCCTGTAGCGTAGGCAAGGTCGCCTGCGTGCCTGGTTTTGAAACGGCTCTTGCGTAGTGCTTTTCATGGCTCTGCCGCGTTGAATGATATCCCGGCCTCTGCTCATCTTTCGTTCCGTCCCCAAGGCTTTTTCGCAAGGAATCCGTCCCCTGTCGGGCCTGGATGTTTGTGGCGATTGCGCGCGAATTCGAACGTGCGCACAGGTACCGTAGCGTTGGTCTCTGGCCACACGGGGCCAGGGCCGATTCCGGCGAGTTCAAACGCCGGGTGTCGTTCCCTGGCCCCAATTTTTGATCGAGCTTAGTGCTTAGATTGTAGGGTGGGACCAGCGAGCTTGCCAGCGCCGGCCCACCAAACGCCGTGAATGGTGGGCCGGCATCGCAAGCTCGCTGGTCCCACCCTACGGTCTCGCTCGAAGACCTGATTCCTATGTCCGACTTCGTCCAGCACCGCCACAAGCCGCTGGTCTCCTTGGAGCGGCCCCGGGAGTTGCTCCTGGCCTGCCCTCCGATGCGGAGCAACGTCAACCTCTCGCGGATTGTCCGTGCGGCGGCCTGTTGCGGCATCCCCCGCATGATCTGTTGCGGCAACGCTCGCATCCTGCCGGAGATCTCGCGCGAGACCGGCGATTCGATCCACATCGAGATCCACCGCACGCTCCCGCCCGTGATCAGGCGATTGAAGGAGGAGGAGGGCTATCCGGTGGTTGGTCTGGAGCAGGCGAGCAATTCCACGTCGATCTTCGAGTTCCAGTTCCCGCGCAAGGTCGTGCTGGTGATCGGCAACGAGCGGTTGGGGATCGAGGATGAGGTCCTGCGGCTCTTGGAGGGCACGGTCGAGATCCCGGTCTATGGCCTTCCCTATGCCCACAACGCGGCGACCGCCACGGCAATGGCCCTGTACGAATATTGCCGGCAATACCCGGCGGGGTGAACGGTCAGGCCGGACGTACGGCCCACGGCCCGCGAGCAGTTCTTGCTGCAGACAATGCCTCAGGATATACTATGTTTGGCAAGATGAATCTCCATTGTAGGGGTCAAGCAATGTCCGTTGTCGACGTTTCAAGCCAGCCGCTGAGCCTTGAGCAATTCCACGAGATGGTGCAAGACGGCATCATTACTGAAGACGATGCCGTCGAGTTCCTGGAAGGTCAACTG
The DNA here is from genome assembly GCA_963824275.1 of uncultured Planctomycetia bacterium. GTDB lineage: Bacteria > Planctomycetota > Planctomycetia > Pirellulales > Thermoguttaceae > JANXQG01. The sequence goes on from CAWGOT010000003.1 coordinate 80,657, forward strand.
GTTGCCAAAATGACGATTTCGCCCGCCCATCGTCGCGCGACGCATCGCGTGCAGACCGCTCTTCGTGCGACCCTTCCGCAGGGCTACTACGTCGGCTCGCCTTCACCCGTTACGCTCTCGACTAGCGAGCCCGAGCCGGACGCGGTTGTGGTTCGCGGCACTGACGATGATTATCGCGACCGGCACCCCGGCCCAACCAACGTCGCATTGGTGGTGGAGGTCTCTGACAGTACGCTCCGCCGCGACCAGGGTTCCAAGAAGGTAGTCTACGCCAAGGCCAGCATCGCGGTCTATTGGATCGTCAACCTGATCGATAGGCGGATCGAGGTCTACAGCGAACCGTTCGGCAAGGGCGACGCGGCCAGTTATCGCATACACGATGATTTTGCCGAAACGGACCAGGTTCCGCTGGTGATCGACGGGCGGGAAGTGGCGACGATTGCGGCGAGAGACCTGCTGCCGTAAGGAGCGGTGCAGAAACAACCATAGTGCATCCGGCTGTCGGGGCCAAAGGGGCCAAAGGGACTATATAACGTAGCCCACAGTTGACTTTTCCCCTGCCGCCCCCGAAGATTGGAGGAACCCCCCACGGATCCCTCCCGCCATGCTTTGTCGCTCCCTGTCCACGCTTTGCCTTCTCCTTCTATTCACTCCCATTGCCAAGGCCGCCGATTGGCCGCGCTGGCGAGGGCCGGAAAACAGCGGCTGGGTGCCGGCCAGCGAGACCGTTCCCACGACGCTCCCCGCCCTGCCAAAATTGCTTTGGGAGGTCAAAATGGGGGAGGGCCTCGGCTCGCCCTCGGTCGCCGGCGGTCGCGTCTTCTGCCTCGATAACCGCAACGAGACCGAGACGACGTGTGCCTTTGATCTCGGCGGGGGCAAGGAGCTTTGGAACGTGCCGCTGGACGCGATTATGACCGACGGCCACGGCGACGGCCCTCGCGGCACGCCGCTCGCCGACGGCGACCGGGTCTTCGCACAATCGTGCCGCGGCGAGTTCCAATGTCTCAACGCGGCCGACGGCAAACTCCTGTGGCGCACGAACTTCGTCAGGGATTTCGGCGCGGTCTTCATCGGCGAGAAGGGCGACTCGCAGGGCGCCGCCCGCCACGGCTACACCGGCTCGCCGCTGGTCGACGGCCAGCGGATCATCGTTGCCGTCGGCGGCCGGCATGGGGCAAGCGTCGTCTGCTTCGACAAGACCAACGGCAAGGTCTTATGGAAGTCGCAGGACGACGACCCCGCCTATTCGGGCCCCGTCCTGGCTACCCTGGCCGGCGTGCGGCAGTTCGTCTCGTTCACCGCCGACGGCGTGCTAGGGCTGGATTCGGAAAACGGCAAACTCCTGTGGCGAACCGCCGTGAAGACCGGTTTCAGCCGCCATATCGCCACGCCCGTAATTTATCGCGACCTGGTCGTCGTTTCGTCGTATCAAGTCGGCTTGCTCGGCTTTCGCGTCTCGCCTGCGAGCGGCGGCATGAAAGCCGAACAGGCCTGGGTCCGCAAGGACCTGGCGATGAACGTCTCCAGTCCCGTGCTCGCCGGCCAGTATCTCTACGGATTGGGTCCGAACAAGAAGTTCTTCTGCCTGGATGTCACGACGGGCAAGGACGCGTGGGTGAAGAACACGGTGGTGGCCAGTCCCGCGCTGTTCGCATCGATCGTCGTGATGAAGGACACTCTCTTCGTGCTGGGCGACAGCGGCCAGGCGAGCCTCGTGGCCGCCGATCCGAAGGAGTTCCGCATGGTCTCGTCGGCCAAGATCTGCGGCCGGAACTGGTGCAGCCCGGCCTACGCGGATGGCAAGCTGCTTGCGCGGGACCATGAAAGTCTACGATGTCTGGAGTTGGTAAAATAGCGGACGAGGCGGGCTTGATGCCGATCGCGACGAGCCGCGCACGCCTAAGTGGTCCGTTTCGGGAATGATGTCAGGGCTGCACGGCTAAGTCCCTGGGGGCGCAACGTCAACGCGCTGCCCATCTTGCAGCGAACCAACTTGAGCCTGCACGACCACTTCGTCGCCCTTGAGGCCATCCACGACTTCCACGTCCTGTGCGGTTTTCAGGCCAAGGGTTATCGGTTTGCGCACGATCTTGCCGTCTTGCACGCAGCAGCACAGCGCCTGCTTTTCGCCGGCGATCACCGCGGTCAGCGGCAGCGCGAGGACGTTGTCTCGCTGCTGGAGGACGATCTCCGCCGAGGCGTACATGCCGGGCCGGAGCAGTCCTTGCGGGTTGGGGATATCCAGCTCCGTGCGCAGCGTGCGGTTCGGGCCCAGGGCCCAACTCGTGCGCGTCACCGTGCCTTCGATCGTCTGCTTGGGCAGGGCCTGAACGTGGATCCGGCCCTTGGCGCCGACTACGATCTGGGCGGCCTCCATTTCCGGCACGTCGACGAAGATCCGCACCACGTCGCTGCTGGCCACGGTGAACAGCGGCTTGGCGGTCGCCAGGGTGGCCGGCTGGACGAAATCGCCGCGCACGACATTGCGCTGCACGACGACTCCCGCGTAGGGCATACGGACCTGCGTGTAACCGACGAGCGAATGCATGCGGGCCAGGTCCGCCTCGGCGTTGCCGACGGCGGCCTGGGCGACGGCCAGATCGGCCTTGGCTTTTTCCACGCCCACCGTGCGCTCGACCAGGGCCGCCTCGGCCGATGCGACCTTGGCCTCCGCTTCTCCGCGGGCGGCCTCCGCGGCGCTCAATTCGTTCTGCGTTTCATCCACCAGCCGGCGGTCGATGCTCTGGTTGGCCGCCAGTTCCACGATCCGCGTATGCTCCGACTTCCAGCGCTCGTATTGGCCCAAGGCACGGATCGTGCCGGCGCGGGCCTCGCGGAGGTTGGCCTCGGCGGTGGTGACCGCTTTCTCGGCCGCAAGCACGGCGGCCGAGGCCTGCTGCACTCCCGCCCGGGCATGGACCAGCATGGCCTCCTTCTGCCGCAGCTCGTCGTGCAACTCGGGAATCCAAAGGTCTGCCAGCGGCTTGTCCTTTTCCACGCGGTCGCCAATATCGACGTACAGCTTCTCGACGTAGGCCGGCAGCTTGACGAACAACGGCGTCTGCTCGAAGGCCTCGATCTGCCCCGGTTCGACGCAGTCGATGCGGAGTGTCTTCCGCGCGGGCCTGGCGGCCGTGACGCGGATCGCGGCGCCGCCTGCTGGGGATCGGCCGACGCCAACGAATGACAGCCGCTGAGACATCCCAGCGCGGCTGCTGCCAACGCTACACCGGCAATCTCGTGCGAGATTCGGTTCATACGTCAATTCCTTCCAAGTTCAACCGTAGGGTGGGACCCGGGCACCATGTACCCATGGTCGGCTTGCGAGCGCCGGCCCACCCTACGCACACAGCCAATTCGGATCGGTCCTCTAGGTCCCATAACTCTCATGTCGCCGGCTCCGCAGGTGCGTAGTAGGGGCTTTGTGCGTCATCGGGATCGAGCGATGCCGATTCGACCGCCGCTCGCGACTGCACGAGCGCGAAAACCGATGGCAGCACGAACAGCGTGGCGGCCGTGGCAGCCGCCAGGCCCCCGATGACGGCCCGGCCCAGCGGCGCGTTCTGCTGGCCCGATTCGCCCCAGGCCAGCGCCATCGGCAACATGCCGGCCACCATCGCACAGGTCGTCATGAGGACTGGCCGCAGCCGGCGCCTGCGCCCTCGACCGCCGCCTCCGCGGCGGCCCGGGCACCATGTACGCATGGTCGGCGGCCGATGCCTACAGTCGTTTGACGCCGCTGGCTCTCGGCAAACGTGACCAGCAGGATCGCGTTGGCCATCGCCACGCCGACGGCCATGATCGCGCCGATGAACGACTGGATGTTCAGCGTCGTGCCGGTCAGATACAGCACTACCACCACGCCGGCAATCACCGCCGGGGCCGTGGAGACCGTGACCAGCGACAGCCGCCACGACTGGTAATTGGCCGACAGCAGCAGGAAAATAACGACGATCGCCATCGCTAGCCCCGTGCCCAACCCGTTGAGCATGTCGGCCAACGGTGGAATCTGCCCTCGAACCTCAACCGAGACTCCGCGGGGAGGCTTCGGCAAGCTGCTCAGGGCCCCCGCCACCTGCCGCGAGACGGAACCGAGGTCGGTGCCGGCGATGTTCGCCGTCATGCTCACCTGCCGCAGCATGTTATAGCGGTCGATTTCGCCCGGCATGCTTCCGGTCGTAACCGTGGCCACGTCGCGGACCAGCACCTGCCCGGCGTTGTTGCCTTTGACCGGAACCATCTTCAAGTCGCTGATCGAACCGATCGGTTCGATGCCCTTGGGTGTGCGCACCACCGGTCGCGGCACTTCCACCTGCACCTGGTAGCCGATTCCCGTCTTCGGATCGGCCCAGAAGTTCGGCACCGTGAAGCGGCTGGACGATGTGGCATCGGCCAGCGACCGCGCCACGTCGGTGGGCGTGACGTTCACGGTTCCTGCTTTCTTGCGGTCCACCTCCACCTGGATCATGGGATAGTCGAGCGATTGCACCACCTGCTGGTCGCGGAGGCCAGGCAGCTTTCGCAGTTCGTCCATGACCTTGGCGGCATAAGGACGGGTATCGGCAAAATCCGGCCCATTGACCGCGACCTCCACCGGCGTGGGCGAGCCGAAACTCATCACCTGGTTGACGATGTCGGCGGGCTCGAACGAGAACTGCACGTCCGGCATGGCCTGTGCAAGTTTCCCCCGCAACTCTTCTTTGAACAACTCGACCTGAATGCCGCTTCCCCGCTTCAACGCCACCCACATGATCGCCTCTTCCGGTCCCCGCATCCATTGAAACACGCCGTTGATCGGGTAGCTGGAGCCGATCGTGCCCAGGTAACCCAGGCTTTGGTCCACGTTCTTCGCTCCCGCCGCATCGCGGATGACCCCCAGGGCCTTCAGGGCGACCTGCTCGGTGCCGTTGATGTCGGTTCCATCCGGGGCGCGGATGCGAAGGCGGAACTGGCCGGTGTCGATCGTCGGGAAAATCTCCATGCCCAACTGCGAGCCCAGCCCCACGATGATCGCCGTGGCCACCACGAGATAGGCGGCCACGACCGCCCACCGCATGCGGACGACCTTCGCCAACGTCCCCACGTACCGCTGCCGGAAGCGATCGAAACTAAGTCCGCTCTCCCTCTGGGAGAGGGTTAGGGCTGATTGGGTCTGCCCCTCCCTCACCCCCTGCCCCTCTCCACGACCATGAGTACATGGTGCCCGGAGAGGGGAGCTTTCTTCCAGGTGCACGTGCCGCAACAGCCACACGGAAAGCACCGGCACGAAGGTGCTGGAAAGCAGATAGGAGGCCACCATCGAGAACCCGACCGCCAGCGACAAGGGCACGAACATCGCCCTCGTCGCCCCCTGCATGAAGAACGAGGAAATGAACACCGCCAGGATGCAGACCATCGCCAAGAGCCGCGGGATGGCCGTCTGGGCGTTGCCCAGCCGCACCGCCCTGGCGATCGAAGGCGTGTGTCCCATTTGCGTGTGGATGTTCTCGATCTCCACCGTCGCCTCGTCCACCAGGATGCCGATGGCCAGGGCGAGCCCGCCGAGCGTCATGATGTTGATCGTCTGCCCGCTGACCCAGAGCGCGACCAGCGCCGCCATCAGCGCCAGCGGGATATTCAACAAGACGATGATCGCGCTCCGCCAGTCCCGCAGGAACACGAGGATCATCAGGCCCACCAGCACCGCCCCCAAGGCCCCTTCGCCCACCACGCCCCAGATCGCGTGCGTGACGTAGGGCAACTGGTCGAACTCGTAGGTAATGTGGATGTCCGGCGGCAGGATCTCCTGAAATCCGGGCAATGCCGCCTTCACGGCCTGCACCACGCTCATCGTCGAGGCGTCGGCCCGCTTCGTGACCATGATGTAGACCGCCCGGCGGCCGTTGGCCAAGGCATAGCCCGTCGGGGCGTCCGAACTGTCCTGCACATAACCCACGTCCTGGATGTAGACCGGCACGTTGGGGCCAGTCCGCAGCGGGATCGTCTCCAGGTCGGCGACGTTGCGGACCACCGAGTTGACCGGAACGAAAGGATATTTGCCGTCCAAGGGCAGGTTGCCGGAGGGGCTGATGGCGTTGCCCTGCGCAGGGCGCTGACAACGTCTTCCGGCGTCATGTCGTAGGCCCTCAGGCGTTGCGGATCGACGGTGATGACCACCGTCCGCTGGTTGCCGCCGAAGGGCGGCGGCGCGGAGACGCCCGGCAGCCTGCTGAACATCGGCCGCACGCGGTTCAAGGCCAGGTCCTGGATCTCGCCGATGCTGCGGGTCTCGCTGGAGAAGACGAGGTAGCCCACCGGCACGCTCCCCGTATCGAATCGCATCACGAACGGCGAGACCGTATTCGGCGGCATGAAGGCCCGCGCACGATTCACGTAGCCGACCGTTTCCGCCATCGCCTGCGACATGTTCGTCTCCGGATGGAAGTACAACTTCATCAGCGAGAGACCTTGCACATTCCGCGACTCGACGTGATCGATGCCCGTGATATACAGGAAGTGGTATTCGTAGTAGTTTGCCAGGAAGCCTTCCATCTGCGCCGGGTCCATGCCGCCGTAGGGCTGGCAGACATAGATCACCGGCAGATTGAGGGTCGGGAAAATATCGACCGCCATCCGCTTGACAGCCAGCCAACTGCCCAGGCCGATAGCCACCAGGGCTACCATCACGCTGATCGGTCGTCGCAGTGCGAAGAGAATGAGGTTCATGGGCCGAGCACGTTCGGGGAAACCGCCCATTATGAGGGCACGGCAATTTTGCCAACATTAGTATTTAATAATAGGACACGTGGTCTGAAGAGTCCACTGTCCGGTCAGTTCTTTCCGCCGGCTGCATCAGAAACGCCGCCGGTCTTGACGCGGACATCGGTGATCTTCCCATTAAAGCGGCCGGGAGCATCGTTGTCGCCCACCACGCCGGCGCCGCCGGCTCCGACGGTGAACCCAGCCCTGGGCTGCTGCTGGATGGGGCCGGAGATCTTGCCCTGGGCCACTTGTTTTCCGGCAACCAGGAGCGCCAAGCCGCCGTCCTCATGGAGGGCTGCCTGGACCAGGAAATGGCCCTGGCCCAGCGGCTCTTTGGCGACGATCGTTGTCAGCTCGCCGCCCTTGCGGACGGCAAAGGCAAGCTTCCCGTGGGTGAGGTAGAGGGCATAACCGCGGGCGCCGGCGCCTTGCGCCACGATCATGCCGTCCGTTCCGGCCGGCTCGATGTGGGCCGAGATCTCCAAGGGCTTCTTGGCGATGAACGGGGCCCGCGAGGTCGGCAGGGTATCGCCCGATTTCCAAGGGCCGGTCTCGCGGGGCGAGTCGGTGGCGCCGGCGAAATTGTCGTTGCCGTCGCTGTCGCGGTCGATCTTGCCGCCGGCCGGGTTGAGTTCCGCCAGGACCGCGGCCAGGCGCTGTCGCGCGGCCTTGCTCTCTTGCGTATCGGCCGCGGGCGCGATCGGCTTCTCGACGAAGGGGGCGTCGCTCATGTCGAAGAGACTGCCCGCCTGGTTCAGCTTGAAACCGGGCTCGCGGACATACCAGCGGGCGCCAAGCTGGACGTAGGCCCAGGCGCGGGGCGTGCCCTGCTCGCCGCGGAGCTGCGGGGCGAAACTGTGGCCGTCGCTCTTCAGGCCCTCGGGCGCCTTGACGCCGGCCAGTTCGGCGAAGGTGGCGTAGGGATCGGCAAAACTCACGATGTCGTCGAGCACTTTGCCGGGGGGCGTCACGGCGGGCCAGCTTGCGATGAACGGCACCCGCGACCCGCCCTCCAGCATGCTCCCTTTCCAGCCGTTGACCATGCGGCCCTGGACGCTGCTGGGGTAGCCGGCGGCGGTGCCGTTGTCGCCGGAGAAGACGATCAGCGTGTTCCGCCGCAGCCCTAGCCGCTCCAATTCGGCCACTAGCGCTCCGAGCTGCTTGTCCATATAGCGGATGTTGTCGTCGTAGAGCTTGTTGATGTTCGTCGTGCCCGCCACGGTATCGGGCGTGCGGACGGTGGGCTTATGCACGAGGTGCATCGCGTAGTAGAAGAAGAACGGCTGGTCCTTGTGCCGCCGGAGGAAATCGAAGGTGAAATTCTGGATGACGTCGGGGCCGTAGGTCCCTTCCGGCAGGTTCAGGATCTGGCCGTTCTTGTTGTACCGCGTTTCCCAATACCAGCCGGAGGCCGTGTTGTCGGTAATGAATTCGTCAAAGCCCCAGTTGCTGGGCAACTCGCCCAACTGCCGCCACTTGCCGGCCTGCCCTGTGGCATAGCCGGCCTGCTTGAGCAGCCGGGCCATGGGGAATTCGTTGGCCGACTTCGCGCCCGGCCCGCCGCCGCGCCACGACTCGTTGGTCAATCCGCCGGTGCGGAAGGCGTAGCGCCCGGTCATCAGCAGGCAGCGCGACGGCCCGCACAAGGGGGCCGCGTAGCAGGTTTTGAAGCGCAGGCCGGATGCCGCCAGGGCGTCGATATGCGGCGTCTGGTGCTTGTCCGCGCCGTAGCAACCGACGCCGTCGATGCCCAGATCGTCGGCAAGCACGAAGATGATGTTGGGTTTCGACTGCTGGACAGGCGCCGCGGCGATGGCGGGGCCATAAGTGGCGAAAAGAAACAGGAATGCAAGCGGACGTGCGACTTTCATTTTGATGCTCCTGGAGTGTGTTCAAGGCCGAATATCTTGACTTCACAAATACTCACCCAGCAGCCCTCGTCAAGACCCGTCACCGTGATCTTCACGTAGCGGATGCGGCTGGCTTTTGGGAACGCGAGATCGTGGACCTGCGACTTCGTGGCGGTCTTGGTCTGATCGCTCAGAAGCGACCAGTTCTTCTGATCGGCCGAGCCCTCGACCCGGTAGCGATAGTTGTGGTCCTTGTAGGGCCAGCGGATCTGGCAGCCGGCGAGGTCGCAAGGTCTTTCGAGATCGACTTGCCACCACTCCGGCCCGCCCTCCGGTTCGTCGTCGGCGCGCCAGCAGGTCTCCGGATCGCCGTCGTTGGCCTGGGCCGCGGAATGCTCCTCGTTCTCGATCGACGAACTGCTGGCGGGCTTGTTCAAGGCCAGGTTGACCCGATCGGCGGCGGAGATCGCAACCGGAGGGCCGAAGAGGAATGCGAGCAGCGGGACCGCAGCGCATGCCGCGCGTGCGATCCCGCCGAGGTTTCTTGCTATACAGGACATGCTTGACTTCCTTTGCCCAAGGTCGTGCGGATTGCAAGGCCAATGGCAATTATAGGGTCAAGCCGCCGTGAAGCCAAATCGACCGTTTTAGAAGATGACCTGGAACCGCGTGTAGAGCGTATCCTCTTCCGTCAGCGGTTTCTTCATGTTTCCCATCTGTACGGGGGTTGCGAAATTGGCGTGCTCCCAGTTGAGCTGCGCACGGGACCACTTCGTCAGATACCAATTGACCCCCGCAGTCGTCTCAAACGCTTCGTTGCTCGATCGATCGGCGGTGCCCGTGTTGCTGGCAAGCTGCGTCGTGCTCGAGCCGCTGAATGCCTGCGGACCGACTTCCAGCCGGTCCGCGCGGAACACTAGTTCCCATGCCCCCGACGAGGCGAACGGCGCACTGGGATCGAAAGGACGGAAGGGCTCGATCTGCTGGCTGTACCCGGTCCGCTGCTCGTGGGTGAGGAGATAGGTCGCCAGAACGTAATAACCGTCGATGGGCACGTCTACGTTCTTGCCCGTCCCGCGATAAAGCTCCTCGTCCTGGTGGTAGTACTGCGACGCAAAGCCAAACGAACGGTAGAAATAGGCCAGTTCAGGGCTGCTGCGGTGGCGGACTCCGTTGGCCGTCGCGCCGCTGTTGTAGGCGAACCAGGTCACGGTTGCCGGCGTGGTGATCGTGGGAGGCGTCGACGACGTGCTGCTGATCGTGTCGTTCTCGACGCCGATGCTGCCGGCAATTCCCAGCCGCAGTCCTTGAAGAAGCTCAAAGGAGTCGCCATAGAACGGGCGGAGGACGATGCGGGCGTTGACGTCCTTGTCGTTATTGTCGTCGAGCGTGCTGTCGTTGGGGTCGCCGTTGGAAAGGGCCACCGCATAGTCGAAACGGCCGCAGAACAGGTTCTCACCGTGGATCATGAACCCCTCATCGCGTTGAGGGCAGAGCTGATCCATCATCGAGCGCTCCATGGTCGGCACGTAACGGTCCTGGATCAGGTCTTCGTAGCTGAAGGGCTGCTTGAATTTGCCCACCTCGAATTGAAGCTGGTCCCAGTAATGGACGTTCATGTAGGCATCGGCGATCGACTTGGATACGGACGTTCCGGCGAAGTCGGGCAGCAGGCGAAACTCGTAGTAGTTCGCCATCGTGGCCTCGATGCCGAGCCGTGCGCGACGGATGAGGAAGGAATCGGGACTGCCCGTGGATCCCGCCGCGGCCGAATTGGACGAGGAGGTATCGACGGGATCGAGGAACCCTCGATAGTCGGCCTGGAGCTGGCCCGTGATCCGCAATTGGCACGATCGATCGGGCGACTGCAGGAAAAAGCCGTTGTCCCAGCCTGAGAAGTTCTTGTCCGTCGTTGTTCCCCGATCGCCTGGCGCCGGGCTGCCAACCGCCGCGCTCCCTACGGCTGGAACGAGCGCATTGCCGCTGGCGGCGACCTGCGTCGCGGCGGGCGCGGCCGGATCGCCCGACGCCATCGCGGCCGGTTGGATAATCGCCGCATTCGAGTCGCGGTCCTTCATTTGCCGGACGGTCGCCTCCAACTCCTGAACGCGCTGCTGGAGTTCCGCCACCGACACCGTATTGCCATCTTGGGCACGCGCATCGGGTGTCGGATAGCCGGCTATCCCGATGACACAGAAACCAACCCAAACGGTCGGATACACTCGACGCGAAGTAAAATAACGCATCAGTCCCCTCCTTGAGAGTTTTAGTCCCACTGGATGATTCCACGCAGGACTCGCCTTTCGCCGCGATAACCGACGAAGACGGCATGTTCGGCAGTCTCCTTCGAATGGATCGAATCGAAAAAGGCCGTGGATTCATCAGTTTTGATACAAACGGCACCTTGCCTGCGGTCAAGGCACGGAAAGACCGCTAGTCTCGGAACAACCGGAATAACCCTTCCCGTCCCATTTTGGCAAACATCCGTCGCCGACTGCCTTGGGAAGCAATTGCCGTGCCAGGATCTCTCGGGACCAGCAAACGACAAACAAGAACTGCCGTCGCGCAGGATTGACCAGATGTAGAGAATATTCCGCGAGCAGGCCGTGACATTCCACGGCGGCCCCTGGCATAGGCGATAGAGGTCCGTCTTCCGCAACGGAAATCTGGGGTCTGACCGTGCGGAAATAGCAGGTCCGTGCGGTAAACCATCTACGGACACGGCAAGATTCGCTAAAGCCAGGCGAGTTTGCCGACGATAACGATTGTATGGGTCGCGGCGAGTTTCCCAGTGCGCTCTTCAACCAGACCGGACGGAAAAATCGCGCATCGTCCCGGACCAGGAAAATACGCCGACAAGCGGCAAGAGGGCTTCCAGCGGGCGTTCCAGTCCATGCCGCCAAGAGGTTTTAGCGGTTTGCCGCTCCGGTTCTCAATTCCGGGAGGCAAGTTTTGAGCATTGTCCGAATACAGGCGATCGCCCTCATCCTGCTGTTTTTGCCCATAGCCTTCGACTCGCCGGCCTGCGGTGAGACCTTCCCCGACGGCGAATCCGCGCCCGAACGTAAAGCGGCGATCGATTGGCCGGCAGGCCCCGGTCCCCGCACGCAGTCAGACGGCCTGGTCCAGGATCGGAGCCCCTTGCCACCTCAGACCTCGGTCGAGGAGCGCAGCGCGGCAACAATCCCGCAACCGGTTTCTCCAACCGGACCCGACGGTGTGGAGGATCGCATTCAACTCAATGCCTATTGGGACTATGGCGCCGTGCTGGAAAGCGCTGACAAGGCGTTCCGCTTCCATATCGGCGGCTGCCTGGAATTCGACAATACGCTGTACGGGCCGACGCAGACCTTGCCGTTCACGTTGCAGGACGGAACGGACATGCGGCGGGCGCGGCTGAGAGCGGACGGCACGATCGGCCGGAACGTCGATTTCGTGGCGGAGGTGAACTTCGCCAACATCCAGGACGTGACCAACGAGGATACGACAACCAACATCGGCAGCGTCGGCCTGAACGACTTCTACGCGGACTTCAAACAAGTGCCGGTCGTCGAGAACCTCCGTATCGGACATTTCAAGCAGCCCATCGGCCTGGAGAACGGGACCGGCGCTAACGCCCAGTACTACATGGAATTGTCGGACGGCCACGACGCCTTCTTCCAGCCCTCCCAGTACGTCAACGGGATCATGTTCTCCAATTCGTACTGGGATGATCGGGTGACCGCGGGTCTCTCACTGGCCTGGGTTGGAAAGCAGACGGTTTCGCCGTTTGCCTTCGGCGCGGGTTGGGGCGAGTGCGCGGCCACCGGCCGCTTGACCGTCTTGCCGATCTACGAGGACGGAGGGACGGCGTCTGGTGCATCTGGGAATCGGCTATAGCTACAGTGGCACGGACAACAACAATTTCTACGCCGCCAATCGGCCGCTCGTCCGCGCCGGCGCCGGCTCGCAGGAAATTCCCAATGTCCTTTATACCGGCACGTTCTATACGCCCAACCCTGTGCAGCTCATGAACGTCGAAGTGGCGACCGTGCTGGGGAGATTTTCGCTCTCCGCGGAATATCAGCTTGCGCATGGAAGCAATATCTACGACCAGGTCAGCAACGGAGTCTTCAGCGGCCCGCATGGCAACGCGACCTACCAAGGCTTCTACGCCGAGACGGGTTTTTCCTGAATCCGGACGATTACCGCCGCTACAACAAGAGCGATGCCGTGTGGAGCCGGCAATTGCAGGGTGATTCCTCCGGGCGCGGATGCGATCCCCGTGGCTCTTCGCCGATCATACGCCCGTACAGCTCCTCTGCCGCTATACGTACCTCGATCTGGCATCCGGCAACCCGGTCCTCACGCCGTCCTCGGGCGCACAGGCCGGCTGGGAGTACGACATGACAGCCGGTATCGACTGGTACATCAACCCGGAAGTCCATTTCATGGTCAACTATGTCTTCACCCGACTGGACTACGTGAACAACACGAGCGGCAACATCAACGGTCTCGGCTGCCGCCTGCACGTCGATTTCTGACGAAAAGGTAGCAGACACGAATGGCACTGTCGCGTTAGGATCGGCGCAGATTGGGCATGGACGAGTTGGGGGGTTTTGCTAGATTCCCTTTCTCGCCGAGGTGGTCTTGAAGTTTTTGCCCGCTCTTGGCTATGATTTGTAAGCCCTCCTTGGCATGGCGATCGCAAAGATGCCACGGAGGGTTTTTTCATGGCTGGGGATATACCAAATTCGGCCAGCGGGGGCAGTAGCAATTTTCGGAAAATGGTGGCAGCGTTTCTCGCCGACGAGTCGTTGCCCTTCGCACGCATCCTCTCCGCGGAGCGCGTCGGGAGTGTGTTCGCCAAACATGATGGCCTGTTCGGCAAGCAGGCAATCTACTCGACGGCGATGATGGTCTGGTCGTTTCTCGGCCAAGTGTTGCGCGACGGCAAGGAGGCCTCGTGCCAGGCGGCCGTGGCGCGGGTCGTCAACTACTGCGAGCACCAGCAGATCACGCCGCCCACGGCCGACACCGGCGACTACTGCCGCGCCCGCGCCAAGCTCTCCGAAGTGGCGCTGCACGAACTCAGTCGCGAAGTGGCCGCCGAGATGCAGGGAGCCGCCCCAAAGGATTGGCTGTGGAAGGGCAAGCACGCAAAACTGATCGACGGATTTACGTTCACCATGCCCGCCACGCCCCAGAACTTGGCGGAGTTTCCCCATCCGCGGACCCAGAAGAAAGGCGTGGGCCTGCCGATCGCGCGTGCAGTAGCGATCATCTCCCTGGCAACGGCTTGCCTGACGGATGCCACGATCGGTCCGTATAAGGGCAAGGAGACCGGCGAGACGGCTCTGCTGCGGTCCATGCTTGCGTCGCTGCCTGCGGGCGATATTGCCGTGTTCGACCGCCACTATTGTTCTTTCATGATGATCGCCCTGTTGCAACTCCAGGACGTGGATACCTGCGCCCGCTTGCATCAAAAGCGCAACTCTGATTTTCGCCGCGGCACACGCCTGGGAAAGAACGATCATCTCATCGTGTGGACCAAGCCCGCACGGCCGGACTGGATGAACCAGGAGACTTATGACCGCATTCCCGAAACCCTCGAACTGCGTGAGCTGTGTTACACTGTCGTGGAACCGGGCCGCCGCACGAAGACGATTACGGTGGTCACCACGTTGACCGATGCGACACTCTACAGCCATGAGGAGATCGCGGAGCTTTACGGTTTTCGCTGGAACTCGGAGTTGGACATCCGCAGCATCAAATCTAATCTGAATCTCGCTCACGTTCGTTGCAAGTCGCCGGAAATGGTTCGCCGCGAACTCTGGGCCACCCTCCTCGGTTACAACCTCATCCGCACGACGGCGGCCGCAGCAGCGCTGCTCCACGGCAAACAGCCGCGTCAGATCAGCTTCACCGGAACGTGCCAGTACGTGCTGGCGTCGTGGATGTCGATCTCCTGCGGGCTGATACCCGCCTCGCAATTGGTCGTTCATTGCCAAACAATACTCCGCCACGTTGCTGCCTGCGAAGTCGCCAATCGCCCGGGCCGTCTCGAACCAAGGGTTCTCAAACGGCGCAGGCATGGTTATCCACTCATGCAGAAGCCCCGCGAGACGCTCCGGGCCGAATCGCGCAAACACTGCACGTGAAACGACTTCGGACGGCGACAGTGCCATTCGTAGCAGACACCGGGCTGGGTTCCCAGGCACTGGGAAGGCTTGCGGGTGGTGTGCCTGGTACTTTAACGAAATCGGCCGCCGGCAGTGAGTGCCGGCGGCCGAACGGACTGCGCAAGACCATTTTTTCAGGTTCAGAAGCTGGCCCCAGCCATGCGGATGTTTTCAGGCAAGGGGGCGTAGTCGGTCGTCTTCGGCGGCGGCGGCAGCCGATTGGCGGCGGGAGCCGGTGCCGGAGGGGCGGCCGTGGGGCCAGTAGCGGCAGGCGCCACGCTGGGGGCCGCGGTCCCGCCGCACTCGCCGCCGCAAGCGCCGCACTTCGGGCAGACCCATTGCACGGTGCACGTGCGGACCTGGGTCTCCTTGGTCTGCGGATGGATCACGAGCTTGCTTACCTCGTGAACGCGGCAGCGGCAATCGCAGCCATCCTGGCAGCCCGGATCGCAACCGCCGCACCCGGCGGCGCCACCGGTCGCGCAGGATCCGTTGGCACAGGCGCCGTTGCCGTCGCAGTTATTGCAACCGAAGATCGAGGTCACGGCCGGTACGCACATCGGCTTGCAGACGCAGCAGTAGCCGTGGGTCGTTTCCTTCTTCGTGGTGCAGCCAATCTGGCAGACGGGACACATCTTGCAGCCGCAGTGCGGGCAGATGTCGCAAGCCTCGTTGCCGCAGGCGTTGCAGCCGCAGTTGCAGCCGGCGCTGCACGAGGCTTCGGCACAGCAGGAGTCGCCCCCGAATGCCAAAGTCTGTCCAATCAGCGAACCCGCAACGAAAGCAGCGAGTCCGATCAATCCCATGAGATATTTTTTCATGTTTTATGTCTCCTATTCAATTTCCATGTGTTGAATATTCAGGCCCAGTGGTTAGAAGGACAACTGCACGCGGGTGCCGAAGCCGCTCGTGTCGCCCACGATGGCCTTGGTCCCCGGGTTCGCGCCGTTGCCGGGCAGGTCGTAACGGCTGTTGTAGACCCACTCCGTATTGACGGTCACGTTCACGTTGAGGTACCAGTTGAGGGCCAAGGACAGGCCGTCCATGATGCCGCCTTGGATGTGAGCGAGTCCGGCGGGACCGGCGTTGAGGTCGGTATACGAGTAACGGGCGGCAATTTCCCAGGCGCCATGGCCGGAGCAGAGGCCGCCGTCGAGGTCGCGGACCAGGAAGGCGTTCTCGTAGGGTCCCTGGCTGCCGAAGTAATAGCGGCTTAGCGTGCCCATCTGCCGGTCGTAGCCGCGGTTTTCGCCCGTCAGCGTGTAGGCCGCCTGGAGATAACCGCCGTCGAAAGCGTAGTAAGTAAGCGGGCCGAGACCGGCCGTAGGCGCTGGTTTGGTTGATGGTCGTCTGCCCGTAGATGAAGTTCCAGCCATATTCGGCTTGCAACGACCAAGGACCGCGGATATAGCACAATTCCGTGCCCAGGAGGTATTCGCGGTGACCGCGATCTTGCCGGTATCGATCATACGGGTGCTATTGGCGTCATCCAGGGCCTGTCCACCCGAAGGGCTGCCGGCCGCGTTGTCGTCCCGCAGTTCGGGCCGCGATCGCAGGTCGGCGACATCGACCGAGTCGAGCCGCTCGTGGCGGAGTTGACCCCGTCGCGCCATCCGCTGGAAAGGCCCAAGTGCAGCAGGTGCCGCCCTTCGTCTTCATAAATGGGCAAGGCGGTGATGCGGCCCTGAATGCCCCACTGGCCGGTGCCGAAGAACTCGCCGCTGTTGCCGTTGTTGATCGTATCGGACGAAAGGCCGCAAGGCTCCATGTGCCGCGCTGGTCGGCATAGGTGTTGCCGAACCAGATGCCGGTGCAGAAGTTCTGGTCCATTTCGATGGCTTGGGAATAGGACGACCGTTCCATGTAGGTCATGCAGCGGCTGGAACTTGTCATGTCGCCTTCGAACCCCATCGGGGTCTTGACGTGCCCCACGCGGATGGTGCCGATCAAGGGCAGCTTGTTGACGCCGATCCAGAACTCATCGAGCCCTACGGTGCTGAACTGATTGTTTTCCAGGGCCCAGTTCCAGCGGTATTCGAAGGTTTCCCAGAAATTGCCTTCCATCACGATGCGGAGCCGGCGCCAGTAGTCGCCGTCTTCGAGCGGGCCGATGCCGCCCGACGCCACCCCTTGGTTGCTGCCGCCGGCGGTGTCGCGGTTGCAGCAGTAGCCATACCGAGCGACTGGTTCCACCACACGTTGTCCCATTGGACCCAGCCGCCGAAGTGCATGGTGAAGTCTTTGCTGGGCGTTTCGAACATCAGGCCGGCGCCGTTGTAGAACCTGACTTTGACGTCGTTCACGTCGCTGCCGACTTCGACGCCGGGCGCGGCCGCCGGGGCCGGATCGCCCGCCGCCGTGCCGCTCGTCGTGGCATACGCCGCGGGAGTGGCGTTGATGCCTTGCTGCATGCCGGCGAGCTGGGCCCGGAGGGCTTCAATCTCCCTGCCCTGTTGTTCGAGCCGTGCGTTGATGTCATTTGACGGCTGGGCCGTCCCAACCGTCTGGGCCATGGCTCGATTTGCCGTGCAGGCACAGGCCAGGGCCATCACCAGGCTTGCCGTAGAAATCCATTTCATAGATCTGCCTCCTTGATAGAACAAACTCCGCATCCGAAGCCGGATGATTCAAAAGCATCTCCCGTTACCGCTGGATGCCTATACGCGGAAACTATCGGTTATATCGAGAGTTTCTTGCCGTAGGATTGTTAGCGTGGTACGAAGACGACGGAAAATGTCGCCCCTGACCGACGTGCGGCCAATATGATCGGCATATCCGTCAAAGTCGTGATAGCAAGAAGAAACTGCCCGCCGAAAGCGCTAAGACCCACCACGAATGAGTGGGTAGAATACGGCAGGCCGCGCCAGTGAGGAGAGTTTTTGCCAGAAGCATGCCGGGCGCAAAGAAGGCAAATGCCGCAAACTGACCCTAGATTGTCACGATCGCCTAGAAGTTCTTGATGTAGGTGAAACGATAGATGGCGTCCCAGGGGTGATAGTTCGATATCGGAATATCGGTGCCCAACATGATCCAATTGTCTTTACCCATCTTGACGCCGTCACTCTTGCCGAGATTGAAGCGGACGCCGGGAGTAAGGGAAACGAGGGTCCGCCCGGCGGTACTCCCATCGAGGTCGGTTTGGGCGTAGTTCTCCAAGATGAAGGTCAGGTTGCCCAGAAACGGAGTCTCAGGGCTGGTGACGGTCTTGGCCAGGGTAATGTCGTAGCCGACATCGTTAAGCTTGGTGCCCGGCGCAACCGGGCCGCTGAGACTGTCGAACAAAAAGCTGTAGTACAGGCCGACACGATCGACGCGAAACCAGTAGGCCAAATCCTCGAATCCGGCCACGCCGTAGCTGACCGTGGACTGGGACAGCCCCAACCCCGGATTCGGCACCGTGGCCTTGAAATTGAACGAATAGGACGACGATTCCGTGTCGATCAGTTGAACGCGTCCGACCAGGCCCGGGTAGCCGCCGTCCGTTCGCAAACCGCTACGCAGATCCTCCCACTGGTAGGCACCGGTGATCTCGATCATCAGGCGGCGATCGAAGCTCCAAGCGATGAGCGAATCGAAATCGGTCACTTTCTTGTTCGTCTTGCTGTTGACATTGTTTTCAAAATAGTAGTTCGCGCGGAATTCGCGTTCCATGAAGTTCGTCTGCACACGCAACAAGGCCATATTGGGAGTGCCCGTAGCCCGCTCTTGCTTCGCCCATTCGTCGTCCCAACCGGCGGAGAAGAAGTTGGACAAGGTCAGGTCTTGTGGCCGCTCCTTCTGCTCAGGAATGATATACCCAGATTGACCATCCCCAGCCGTGGGCGATCCATCTGCCTGCGATTGCTGCATGGAACTGGGCAGCGGTGAATCGTCCTCGGAAGCAGCACGGGCTGTGCCAGCGGCTGCGAGCGTTGCGATCAATAGAAAGCAAACGATTTGACATGCGTTTCTCGACATGCTGGGATAACTCCTCTACACTTTCCGTTGCGGATCGGTCCGAGTCCACGCGCGGCTAATTTGAGTTCCTTACGTCGCTGCGCCACGATACAATCGTACCCTGGTATGGTTGTATCGTCCGTCGGGGCACCTTAGACTAGGGTTGAAAGGCGGAAGTCCGGTTATGCCGTTTATTCCGCCGTGGCGAGCTAGCTAGGTGCGGCCATTTTGACCGAGAGCGCACTGAAGCTCACCATACGCCGGGGATCAGCCGGTAGCGGACGCGGATGGCGTATTCTTTGTAGCCTGGCAACTCGTCTTGAAGCGTCCGGTCTTCTAAGACTGTTCGGACGACGAGAGCAATGGCGGTCGCGGCGGCTGGGATCAAGGCCCAGTACGATCCCAAGGCCAGCGGGATGCCGCCAAACAACGCGCTGGCGGCAACATAGAACGGATGCCGCACCAAGGCATAAGGGCCGGTATCTACCACCTTGTGCCCACGCTCGGTCTGAATGCGGACACTCATTTCCGCGAACTTGTTGACCCGCAGCACGCAGGCGGTCCCGGCCATTCCAAAGGTCAGCAGGACGTAGCCGAGCACGATGACCCACAGTGGGGCCGCCGGCCGATGAGCGAGCGCGGCCGCGAGAAAAATCGCCACGATCAGCACTTGCAGGAAATAAAAGAGCACCCGGTCCCAGCCCTTTGTTCCCTTCTGCATCTTGCTGCGAGCGACGAGAACTTCGGGATTTGTCCGCCAAATGTAAACGGCCAACAGAACCATCTCAAGCGTGAAGACGGCCAGGAAAAGCCAGCCTTGCCACCATTCGAACCCGGCGGGCAGGAACATGTTGGCGGCCAGCGAGAGCAGAAAAACAACGAGCGAGACAATCGTCCGGCGCAACGCTTTCCCTCGATCGTGCATGGTCTGGACCCTGTCTATTCGACCTTACCCATAAGAAACGAAATCAGCACCACACACGACGGGGACTACATTACACTCACCAGCCCTCGGTCACCGTCGACGCGGACAATCTGTCCCGTATGGATGCTCCGCGTCGCCGATCCCACATTGACTACAGCGGGAATTCCGTACTCGCGGGCTACGATGCTCCCGTGGCTGAGCATCCCGCCCACGTCCATGACGATGCCGGCGGCGGTGAGGAAATAGGGCGTCCAGCCCGGATCGGTGCAAGCGCAATGAGGATTTCGCCCGGCTTCAGGGGCCGACCTTCCTGCGGGTGGAGCATCACACGGGCGGGACCGGTCGCGACCCCAGCACTGGCCGCCAGCCCGTGCAATACTCGGTTTGAAGAACGGGGTTCTTCGGCGGAAAGACTCTCGGGATCGAACTTGCCGACGACGACTGGCGGCGGCACGATCGACCGATTGTGGGCGAAGTCGGCTTTGCGGGCTGCGATCTTGGCATCCAGTGCCGTGCCGGCCACAAGCGGCCGCAATTCCGACAAGTTTACGAAGAAAATGTCGTCGCGCTCGACCAGCGCACCGCGACGGACCAGCCGCTCGCCCAACTCCAAGAGCGTTCGTCGGAAGGCTGCCAGCAGGCGCACGATCTCGTTTCGAACGTTCTCACGAAGCGCGATGCCGCCCCGCACCTTGCGGAAGAGGAAGTCGAAGATCTCGCGCCGCAGGGGATTCTTGAGTTGCCGCCGGAAGTCACGCGCCACGATCATGCGCTGCCTGGCCAGGCCGCTCAGGAACTCCTGCGGATCCGCGCCGCCTCGGCCGTCGAGGTAGGCGCATAACAGAGCAAGGACCAGGGCAGGCGTCTCGGACCAGCGGGGATTATGGACATCCATTTCGCCGAAGGCATGGTGGCCGTGGCGAAGCATGAATTGGTTCCAACGCGCAAGGAACTCCCGCCCGGCCACGATGCACTTATATTCATGGTCGCGGTCGTGGTCGCCGGCCCCGACAAGCCGCTGACGAAGCGATTCGAAGTCGGCCGTCTCCGCGAGGATCGCTCGCAGCGCAGGCTGCCGGCCGGTCCAGGCCGCCAGCCGCCAGAGGTCGACGCCCGCCTCGGCCGAGGCCAACTCATTCAGGCCACCCAGCATCCGGTTGGCCGTCGCGCCGCCGGCATTTTCCGGGCCGGCTTTGACGAAGTTGAAGAAGAGGCGGACCAGTGCCATGGCGACGGCGACACTGGCCGCCGCGTCGGGACCGAACCGCTTCAAGGCATTCAGCAGCGCCCCAAGGTGGCCCAGCAGTTCCGTCTCCGACTCGGCGGCAAGGTCGAAGCCCGTCAGTTGGTCCACACGGTGGCGGAATCCGTCCAGCACGCGGCGCTGCGCTGGTCGGCGGCGTGACCGACACACCAGACTACGAAGCGGAGGCAACGCGCCGCACGGCGGACTTGCTGACGCCAATCGCCGGCCGGTTCCTCGCGGACCAATTCCGCCAGCAGCTCCCCGTGCTGGCCGCCGAGTCCTTCCACGAAATCCAATCGGTCGAGTCCCGGCACCGTACGGACCATCCGTGCAAACGTGTTCAAATTGGCGTACGCACGGCCCGCGATCAAGCCGAAAATCGGCTGCTGCTCCGTGTCGATGCCCAAGATCCCCAAGAGCGGGTCGAACAGGCAATGGAGTTGATAACTGGAGACGGACCAGGTCATCGGCGTGAGGACGCCGGGCAGGACCTCCCACGAATTCATGTTGCTCCAGACGTTTTGCGAATGAACGGTCTGACGCTCCAAGGTGGTGATGGGGCGCGATTGCAGCAGAAACATCCGCCCGCCGGCGATGGCCCATTCCAGGTCTTGTGGTCCGCCCAGCAACTGTTCCGCATCGACGGCCAGCAGCCCCAAACGTCGGGCGTCGTCGTCATTGACACAAACCGCCCTTGCCCGCCGCGAGTCCACAGTCCGCTGACCTACTCCGTTGCGCCCATCGGCCACGATCTCGATCGTCTTCCTGCCCATCTGTCGCTCGATGACGCGGAGTTCCGGGCGGGAGAGCACCAGGTGATCAGGGCTGACCTCACCGGAGACCAGGGCCACTCCCAGACCATAGGCCGCCTCGATCACGATCCGTTGCCGGCTGCCGTCAACGGGATCGGCGGTAAAGAGCACGCCCGACATTTGCGGGGAGATCATTTCCTGAACTACGACGGCCATCGCCGCGGAGCGATGGTCAATATGTTCGTGCATCCGGTAAAGGACCGCCCGATCGGAAAACAGCGAAATCCAACAGGAGCGGACGCTTCGGAGAATGGCCTCCCGACCGCAGACATTGAGGAAGGTCTCGCCTTGACCGGCAAAGGACGCGCGAGGCTGGTCCTCGACGGTGGCGCTGGAGCGCACGGCATACGACCGCATCGTGCCCTGTGACTGCCACGCCGCGACGACGGCCTGTTCCACGGCCGGCGGTAGCGGCGCGGCAGTCAGGCGCTCGCGGACCTGCGAGGCGAGGGCACGCGCCTTGTCGATCCGCTGGGGCTCTGTTTCCCCCAGCGCCGCCCAAAGCGGATCCATTTCCGGGCACGAATTGACGAACTGTCGAAAGGCGTCGGTCGTCAGGCAGAAGCCGGGCGGCACGGGAAGCCCCGCCACCCGCATCCGGGCGAGATTGGCCGCCTTACCACCCACGCGTGGCGCGTCTTCAGGCTTCACCCGCCCCAGCGCAATGGCCAAGGGCTGCGGTGCCCTCACGACAACGGCCGGACTGCTCACCAACCACGACAACGTCGCTTCGATACTCATGATGACTCTCTTGCGGGAACCTCTTCTCATCACTTCCAGTGAGCAAAACCCATGCCAAGCCAATACCCAGCCGCACGATGATGACTCCCGCCGACCACATCAGGCCCATCGCCACCAGGACGTTGGGCCGTTGCGAGGGGAGCAACAGATAGAGGGCAGTTTCGCGGGCGCCGAGACCTGAGGCGCTGGGGAGAATTGTGGCCATCAACACCAGTGGAATCACAGCCAGGGCAGTAGCCGGCGCAATCCCCTGCCCGCAAATCCATAACGCCGATACCACGTAGGTTCCGACGATGGCAAAGTAAATCATGCGCAAGAGGATTAACCGTAGCGAGAGCCGCCAATTCCATTGGCTCGAGCCACGCGCCCCACCGCCTTCGCTGCAAACCGCGCCGCCAGCCGGCCGGCAGCAGGGCCGTGAGCAAGCCCGCACCCAGCAAAACCGCAAGGAGGACGGCGCAGAAACCGCGGGCGTGCATGGCATGTGGGTTGTCGCTCCACCACGCCCCGGCCAGGGCGGCAGTCGCCAAGATCACGCCCTCGTGCCACGCCAGCAAAAAGCTGCGAGAGAGTGCCGCAGCGAAAGAGGTTGATTGAACTCGGGCGACCTGCCAGGCGACCGCGGCCTGTCCCAGACCCTGATTCAGCGCCCCGACCAGGTACGACTTGCCGCGGCGCGAAGCATGCGGCCGTAGGTCAATTGCTTGCCAGCAAGGGAATAGACCGTGAGCAAGCAAAACGCATCCCAGAAATAGAGGAGGATCACCAGTCCGGCGGTCATCGGCGCCAGTCGTTGCCAGGGCAACACGGCCGACGCCCGCAGGAGTTCATCCAACGAGATCCGACTGGCCAGCCAGACGATCAAGCCGGCGCTGACAACAAACGGGAACGTCTTGCGCCAATACTTCATGGCCGCCTCGCTCATTGAGCAAGCCCTCCTTAACAATCGTAGTCGGCGGTGGGCGCTGGTCTATGCCAGCACAGAGGGTCCTACGCGGGCAAAAGTTGCGCGTTTAAGACACGGGCCTATTGCGCGTCTGGCGCTTCCATCTTCGGGCCAGCAACCAGCAGAAGGTTGCCCAGACCACGCCGGCCGTCCAACCGGCCAGGACATCGGTGGGATAATGGACGCCCAAGCAAACACGGCTGACCCCCACCAAACCCGCCAGGAGCAGCGCCAGCGCCAGCAGGCCGAGCTTGAATCGCCAGCGTGCGATCCCCGACGCCAGCAGGACGCCCAAGGTCAGATAGACGACCGCCGACATCATCGAGTGTCCGCTGGGAAAACTGCTCCCATTCACGGCACACAGATAGGGCACGACCTGCGGGCGTGGACGTGCAATAAAATCCTTCAAGAGCAGCATGATCGATAGCCCTCCGACGACCGCCGCCAGGACAAAGACAAGAGACGTGAACTTCCGCCTGGCAACGAACCCCCCGGCGACCGCCAGATTGACGCAGACCAAGACGGACACGCCTCCGAGGGCCGTCACGTTGCGGGCAGCTTCCACGACCCACGCCGGCCCGATCAAAACGGCCGCGTCCTCCGGCCGCCGCAAACAGCGGATGGCCCATTCGTCGAAGCGCTGCACACGGCCATCGACCACCCTGTCAGCCAGGGCAACGAATCCCCAGGTTCCCGCCACCACGATCAGCACGGCCACGAGGACGGCCAGATCGTGCGAAGCGACCCAACGGATTGCCTTGAAAAACTTGCCTTGGACCATCACTCGCCCTGTTTCTACGACTGCTTGCGCATTGTTCTATCATATCGCATTCTTCAGCGTTGTCCAACCGCGATCAACCTGCTTGGTCGTCCCGCAAGCAAATTGGACGACTTTCGTCCAGTTGGCCGTGACCTCCCGAGGAACGCTGTAGTTCCTGGTTACAAGCTGCAAGTTTCCTGGAATCGCACCCGGCGATCGGCCTTTTTTCGCATTCGGCCTGGGAATTGCACGCCTCCCATTTGCAGCATGATCGGTTGGACCTTGACGCGTTTGGATCAGAACCACTTCCTGGAAAGGGCAAACCAATGATCCGGCACATGATTTAGGCGGTTGTCAGCCTGCTGCTCGTGGCGTCTTTAGCCGTTGCCGATCCCCCCGCTCGTCCGCCACAGGCGGTGCAGGCCTCGCTTGGGCTGCACGGGGCACTCGACGGGACCAACGCGCTCCGATCGGCGCCGCACGAATTGTTCGGCGCCGACCGCCCAGGCGGGTCGAAACCGGGCGAGCATCCCCTGATGCCGGCCCTACGTTGGGCTAAGGAGAGGCTGCCCGCCATCGAAGACTTGAAGGATTATTCGGCCACGTTGGTGAAGCGCGAGCAGGTAGACGGCAAGCTAGGCACGCGGCAGAGTTTCTTCATCAAAGTCCGTCACGAACCGTTCAGCGTGTTTACCCGCGGCTTGAGCCCCACTGCGATCGAGGGGCAGGAGGTCATTTACGTCGCAGGCCGGAACGAAGGAAAACTATGGGCCCACCCTGCCGGTTTCCAGGGCAATCTGCTGCGTGCCATTTCACTCGAGCCCGACGGAACGATCGCCATGCGCGGCCAGCGCTATCCAATTACCGAGATCGGCATCTTGAACATGGTCAAGCACTTGATTGCGGCTGCCGAGCAGGACCTCAAGCACGACGAATGCGAAGT
The DNA here is from genome assembly GCA_963824275.1 of uncultured Planctomycetia bacterium. Lineage (GTDB taxonomy): Bacteria > Planctomycetota > Planctomycetia > Pirellulales > Thermoguttaceae > JANXQG01. The sequence goes on from CAWGOT010000003.1 coordinate 105,721, forward strand.
GAGGTTTTTCGCGGGAGGGAAAATCAATGATCGCGTCTGCACCTGGTTCGAAGTCGTCCACCCGGCGCCGCGGCCATTCTTCCGCTTCCATATTGCCCGGATCTTCGTGGATGACCAGTTGAAGATCCCGGTCCGCTACGAAGCCTACGGTTGGCCCGCCAAGCCCGGGGGACCGCCCGAGTTGCTCGAGGAATACACTTACCTCAACCTGAGGCTCAATAACGGTTTCACCGACGAGGATTTCAGCATCGAGAATCCGTCCTATCATTTCCGCTGACAACAGTATGGGTAGGACGGGGGAAAAGCTGCGGCGACGGCGGACTTCGCGGAGAACCACCCTATTGCTCGCGGGCGTATACTTCTCTTTGAATTTCGCTTGTTCATTCACCGCGCACCGCTTTTGCTCAGGCAGGCGTCAATTTTCCGACACGACCGTCCAAATTCGGACGGCAGCCCGAAGTGCAACTTTGGCCGTTTATTGCGGCGGCCAAGACGGCGTCTCGCGAGAGGCGTAATCCGACACTCGTTGCGGAACGACGTTTGCAGCCTGAATGCGAATAGCCTGGAGACGTAAATCGCCGCATCACGCCGGATTGTGACAACCTTAGCCTCCACCTTTCTTTTATCAAAAAAGGCTAAAAACAAAATGATGCGCCTCTTGGAAACACGAGCCTTGAAGAAGACTTATGGCAGCGGCGCTATGTGCGTTGATGCCGTGCGGGGGATCGACCTGGAGGTCGAACAAGGCGAGTTTCTTGCGATCATGGGCCCTTCGGGCTCGGGCAAGAGCACGTTGCTGCACCTCCTGGGAGGTGTCGATCGCCCGTCGAGCGGGCAGGTGCTGCTGGAAGGCGCCGATCTGACCGCACTCGGCGACGATGATCGCACGATCCTGCGCCGTCGGCGGATCGGCTTCATTTTTCAATCGTTCAATCTGCTGCCCACGCTTAGCGCCGAGGAAAATGTCCGCCTACCGTTGGAACTGGGAGGCACGCCGGCGGCAGCGGCCAGGGCCCGTGCGGAAGTCGTTCTGGAGATGGTCGGCATGCTGCGCCGCCGCAGGCATCTGCCGAGCGCCCTCTCCGGCGGCGAGCAGCAGCGCGTGGCGATCGCGCGGGCGCTGGCCATCGAGCCGGCATTGCTGTTGGCGGATGAACCGACGGGCAATTTGGACACTTCCAACGGCACTCAGGTGACGACTCTCCTCCGCCGACTGGTTGACGAGCGGCGGGAGACGATCGTGATGGTGACCCACGATCAGAACGTCACCGCGCATGCCGACCGGCTCGTCTGTCTGCGCGACGGTCTGATCGAAAGCGACAACGGGCAGTTGCCGCTCCTGCACAGGGGCGAACCGGTCGCAATGACGGAGGGATAGGCTGCGACGGCGAGAAGGAAACGCGGCCATGACGAGGTAAAACCCTCAAAACCCGGCCGCTCTCCCGCAAGGGCCAGAGGAGAGGATAGGATAGACATGATCGCCTGGCGACTGACTGCGAGTTATTTCCGCCGCTATCCGAGCCGCAGCATTTTGACGCTGCTGAGCATTGCGATCGGCATGGCGTCGGTGATCGCCGCCTCGCTGGCGACGGCCACCACCCGGCAGGCCTATCGCCGCATGTACGAGGAGATCGCCGGCCGTGCAGCCTTGCAAGTCACGGCGCCGGCCAATGCGGAGTTTCCGCAAGAAATCGCGGAAGCGATCGGCGGGGTTCCCGGTGTGCAGGCGGCCGTGCCCAGTTTTCAACGCGCGACGAGGATCTACGTCCAGCAGGAGGATCTTGCCCTGATCGCGATCGGCATTGATCCGGTCCACGACTCCGAGGTGCGGGAATACGAACTACGCGAAGGCCGATTCCTCACGCCCGACGACGCCAGCAGCGGTCTGCTGGAGGTTGGTTTTGCAGCCGGGGCGGGCATCCGCGTGGGCGACGAGGTGAGGTTTCTTTCGGCAAAAGTCCATAAGCTGGGCCACTTGGGAAGCGTCACGATCGTCGGCCTGTTGGCGCCGCGCGGGCCCGCCGGATTCAATAAAGGGGGTGCGCTGTTCGTGCCGTTGAAGTTCGCCCAGCGCCACTTCGGCGACGCGGGAGAGATTAACGCCGTCAATATCGTGCTGGCCGACGGCGCCGACGAAAACCAGGTCGCCGCGCGGATCGCCGAGATCCTGCCATCGGGTCTGGATGTCCATCCGCCGGCCGCGGCGACGCAAGTGGCCAAGGGGACCATGACGGAAGTGCAGTGGGGCTTGTCCCTAGCCAGCATCTTCGCCGTCGTCCTGGCATTCATCATCATCGTCAACACGTTTTTGATGAACGTCAGCGAGCGGCGCCCTCAGATCGCCATCCTGCGGGCCGTGGGGGCCACCCGCCGGCAGATCGTGGGCATGATGCTGTGTGAGGCCGCGCTGCTGGGCATCCTCGGCACGTTACTAGGTTGCGTGCTGGGCTTGGCAGGCGGCTATCCGCTGATGGTCGCGGTCACGCGGCTGTACGTGAACGCGCCGCCGCCGGTGGTCTTCTCGCCGCTGCCTTTTGCGCTGTCGATGGCTTTCGGGCCGGCGCTTTCCCTTCTGGCCGCCGCCGTGCCGGCCTGGCTGACAACGCGGGTCACGCCCCTGGAGGCGATGCGGCCGGCCGTCGCCCAAGAAGGTTCCAACACGCCGCGGTGGATGCCGATCTCCGGCGCGGTCCTGTTGATCGTCGTCGCGGGACTGCTCGCGGCGAGCGTCCGCGGTTGGCTGCCGCCGGGGCTTTCGATCGTGCTCGGGGCGCTGGCCGTGGCCCTCTTCGTGCTCATCGTCCCGGCACTCGTGCGGCCGCTGGTCGCGCTCGTGGGCGGGTTGCTTCGGCCGCTGGGGCCGGCGAAATTCGGCTGGCGCAACGGCAGGTGGTCCGCCGCCCGCTCCGCACCGCATTGACCATCGGCGTCGTCTACGTGGCCACGTCGATCGGCGTCGCGTTGGGGTCGATCATTGCGACGACCGTGGGCGACGTCCACACATGGTATCGCCAGACCTTGCAGGGCGACTTCTTCCTCCGCACGGCGTTCCCCGACAACGCAACTGGCGAGTCGGTCCTGGTGCCCGACGCGCTGGAAGAGGAGGTCCGCCGCATCCCCGGCGTGACAAGCGTCGACACGATGCGGTTTTTCAACACGCACGTCGGCCAACGGGCTGTCGTCTTCGTCTCGCGAGAGTTCCCGGATCCCGAACCGCCCATTGCGCTCTATCGCGCCGACCCGCACCAGGTCCGCAGCCTCCTGCTTCAGGGCGACGTGGTGATTGGGACCAGGCTGGCCGAGCAGTTGCACGTCAAACCGGGCGACGAGATCGAGGTCGATACGGCGCGGCAAGGCAAGCAGAAACTCCGCGTGGCCGCACTGGCGATCGATTACATGGTCGGCGGCGAGATCGTCTACATCGATCGGACGACGGCCGAAAAACTCTTCGACATCCGGGGCGTGAACACGATCCTGGTCACGGCCCGGCCGGAGAGCCTCGGGGCAGTCCACGAAGCCTTAACTCAGATTGCCCGCCGCGATCGGCTCATGTTGCATTCATTCGCCGATCTGAGCCGGATGCTCGATCGGATGATGGGCGGCGTAATCGGCGGCCTGTGGGCGATCCTGGCTTTGGGTTTCGTGGTGGCCGCGTTCGGCATTGCCAACACGCTGACGATGAGCGTGCTGGAGCAAACCCGCGAGTTGGCCTTGCTCCGCGTGGTGGGGATGACGCGGCGGCAGGTCCGCCGCATGGTGCTTTCCCAAGCCGGCATCATCGGCCTTATCGGTCTGGGGCTGGGTCTCGCCGGCGGGGTCAGCACGGCCTACACGGTCGGCCTGTGCATGATGCCGCTGCTGGGATATCCCATCAATTCGCTCTTGCATCCCTGGCTGCTGCTGGGATGTCTTGGCTTCGGCCTGACCTTGGTACTGATTGCCGCCTTGCCCCCGGCGGCGCGAGCGGCGCGGTTAGACTTATTGATTGCCCTGCAGTATGAGTAAGATGAAGGAAAACAGTCGGCGAAGAATTATCGCTTGTTCGGTACTTGCCGTTTCGACTCTGCTGGCAGTGGGCCACTTCTGGCTCGGCTGGCGGCAGTCGTCACAGGCGACGATCAGCGAAACGCCGGGCGAAGACGATTCGGCAAGTGAGCCCGCCACGTTGGAAGATGCCCTGGCCAGTGCGCACCGGGCGCTGGATGAGATCGAGCAGAATGTTCGCGATTACTCGGCCGTGATCATCAAGAAGGTGCGAAGCGGCGCCGACTCGACTGTGACGGTGATGTTTGCCAAGATCCGCGAAAAGCCCTTCAGCGTTTACCTCTATTACTTGGCTCGCGGCAACGACACGAGTGTCAAGGGCCGCGAGGTGATCTATGTTCAGGGCCGAAATAACGACAAGTTGCTGGTCCATTCGCCCGGATTCATCGCAGGCCGCCTGGGCACGATGTCCTTGAATCCGAACGGTCCGATCGCCATGAACGGCGAGCGCCACCCGGTCACCGACATCGGAGTGGCCAACCTCTGCCGGCAACTGATCGAGCGCGGCGAGTCGGTACGCGATTCCAGTCAGGTCCAGGTCAAGCGCTATCGCCATGCCCGCATCAACGCGCGGGCCTGTACCTTGCTGGAGATCATTTACCCGGCTCCTGAGCCGAAGATTTGGGGCTATCTCGCCCGAGTGTTTCTGGACAACGAGTGGCACTTCCCCATCCGCGTCGAGATCTACGAGTTGCCGCTGGACCGCGGGGTACCCGGTACTCCGGGTCAGGGGCCGCAACTTGAGGAGGAATATACCTATCTCAACCTGAAAATCAACAACGGCTACAGCGACGCCGATTTCGATCCGAGGAATCCGCAGTATAAATTCCCGTAATGAGGTTCTTGACTCGATGGATCCTGGAGTCGACAGTTTCGGTCCCCGGCGTTTGTGCCGCGGTTCCGCGATGGCCATTCCCCTTGTAATTATACCGGGTCGGCCGCAGGTGTTCCAGCACCGCGCTCGCCGGGTTATTCGACCCTCCCCAGAAGAAACGAAATCAGCAGCACGATCAATACCCCGGCGGAAATGACTGCATAGGTGCGGTCGCGCTCGAGGGCAAAACCCACCAGGGAAACGGCTACTCGCAAGATCGGCGTGGCGATGAGCAGGAGCAGGCCCAAGGCCACGACGGCTTGTCCTCGCCCGGCAAGCACGCCGTGGGCGACGTCCGCGAGAGTGTGAGGGAAGGCTGCGCCCGGCGCGGTAAGACGCCGAAGGTCGGCGGCCGATTGAAGATATTCCCGGTGGTGAACGAACATCAGCAGTAGGCCGAAGAGCACGGTTGCCATGCTTGTTGCCACCCCGCCTAGCAGCAGCCAACTTATGAGCCGCTCGACGCGCTTCATGTTCCCAGGATGCGGCGAGGTGGCTGGTTCTTGCGTTTCTGCCATTAGCGGAGCCCTTTCCAAACCATCTGCGCCGAGACGAAGAGCAAGATAATCACGAAAACGATTCGCAGCAGACGGTTGTCGATTTTGGCCAGCAAGCGAGAACCGGCGACGGCCCCCAGCACGACGCCCAAGGCCACGGGAGCGGCGATGAACGGATCAACGTCGCCGCGGGCGAAGTAGACTCCCGCGCTGGCCGCCGCCGTCACGCCGATCATAAAATTGCTCGTCGCCGTCGAGACCTTGATCGGAATCCGCATGGCCAGATCCATGGCCGGCACCTTCAATACTCCGGAGCCAATCCCTAACAGCCCGCTCACGGCCCCGGCCAGGTACATCAAGCAGAAACCGAGCCTGGTATGGGTAACTCGATACGCAACCTCGCGCTGCTGCGACTCGTCGAAGTAGCTTCCGTGGAGTTGGAAGCGGTCGGCCCAGGCGTCGGGCGGAACGGGCTCTTCGGAATCGCGAAGTCGGCGCAACATCGCCACGGCCGACGCTGCCAGCATGACCCCGAAAATCACGTACAGCCACGGGCCTTGGAGGATTCCGGCGAGACAGGCCCCGCTGACGGCCCCGGTCGTCGTGCCGATCTCCAGGAGCATCGCCGTGCGGAGGTTCGTCATGCCTTCCCGCACGTAGGCTGCCGCCGCGCCGCTGGAAGTGGCAATCACCGAGACGATCGAGGCCCCAATGGCATAGCGAATGTCGATGCCGTAAATCAGCGTGAGGGCCGGAACGACGATAATCCCGCCGCCCAGTCCCACCAGGGATCCGAAGAACCCGGCAACCACGCAGATCGCGAACAGGGATAGAACGAACTCCAAGGGCGACATCATGGAATCGTATACGCCACTTCTGGGGCGGGCAACTGGTTTGCCGGGCGGCGTAACATATTCATGGGCAGGGACCGGTGCGTGCAGTCAGCGCTGAAGTTGTGAGGCTTCGCGTAGCCGTTTGGCGAGGAGCAACGTATTATGGACCACCCTGGGCGAGGACAGACGAGGACAATTCGGCTGCGGTATTACGTTTGGGGATTGGTCCTGCTTTGGACGATCGCCGCCGCGACAGTGCTCACATGGGCGTTGATCGACAAGCGGACCAGAACACGGGACGTTTTGCAGGCAGAGGCGCAGAGCGCATTTCGCAAAGATCGCGGCCTGTTGCGGTGGTATTCGGCCCGCGGCGGCGTTTATGTTCCCGCCGGCCGCAGCGCCGATTGAGGGAACGGAGCCCGTGGGCGGCGTTGCCTCACCGCAACGGCTGGTAGCGGTCGATGCTTCGGACATGATCCATGAGGTGCATGGGTTTGGGCATGAAGAGTCCGAATTGCAGACCCACGTGGTCGGCTTCCAGCCGCGGCGTCCCGCGAACGCCCCCGACGCGTGGGAGACGGGTGCCCTCCAACGTCTCGCCGAAGGTGAACCCAAGGTCAGTTCTGAACGGACGATTGGCGGAGCACGGTTCTTGCGGACCATGCGGCCGTTGTTTGTTGAGGAGTCGTGCCTGAAATGTCATGCCGAGCAAGGATACCGGCCCTCGATGGCATGCCCTTCGGCGAGTCGCGATTGCTGGCGGTCGTCCGCGAATGTCAAAGCGAGCCGGCCGACCGGATCATTAGCCGTCTGCATCGGACAGTCCTCGACTTTCGCGGCCAGGAAGTGTTGCTCGATGACGCTACGGCAATTGTGCTCAAGGTGCAGGAAGGGCCCTGATCCGGCTATCGTCCGGAATTGGACGGCAGCGTCGGAAAATGGACGCAAACGCCAGTGCCGAGCAACCGCGGCCTGTTTCGCTCAGTCTTGACCGACAACGACTTACGCCAAATTCCTCGCAGACGCCCGGTTCCAACCGTAAGGGCACTCCATTTGCATCGCTTTCCCCAACTAAATTCCCATCTTCTTGCTGGAGGAATCATCATGAAACCAATCTGGATTTTCATGATCGTGATAGCGTGCCCAGTCACGACGCTTGGGCAAGGCAACGGGTCGGGATCGCCCAATCAAGGCAGCCCGCCCAGTCAGCCCGTCAGCCCGCCGTATCAACCGGCCGTGTCGCCGGCTTCCACCCCGGCCTATGGCGCGGGCTGGGGCTATGGCGCCGGGCAGACCCCCGCCGGTGCGGCCTTGCAGGGCCTGTCCCAGGTTATCAGTTCCGCGGGGCAATACAACCTGGACAGTTCCGCGGCGGCCGTCAACCTGTCCCAGGCCGAATCTAACGAGATGCGCAACGCGAGTGAAGCCGTGCTGGGCTTTTGGGCCATGCGCGATTTCGGCCGCATGGAACGTGAGAAAGAACGTGGTCCGCGTCCCACGCCGGAAGAACTTGCCCGTCGCGCCCATGACGGAGCCCCCCGCGTCTTGAGCCCGAAGCAGATCGATCCGGTCAGCGGCGAGTTGACCTGGCCGCTTGTCTTGAAAGATGCCAGCTTCGAAGCGCAGCGCATTGCGCTGGGCAAGTACACGGCCAAGTGGATGCAATACGGTGGCCTGGACAATGCCGATCGGGCGCAGGTCTGCGAGAATATCGACACCATGCTCGAAATCCTGAAGTCGCAGATCACCTCGATCCCACCCCAGGATTACCTGGAGGGCCGCACGTTTCTGGAGAGCCTGCTGTTCGCCACCACTCGCCGCCTGCTGTAACTGCGCGGAGCGGCAACCGTTGGACAGCCGTCTCAGGCCGCCTCGGAATTGACGGGCTGGATTGACGGGCTGGGAAGCCCGTCCTCCATGACGATTTTGAAGAAGTTATTTCTGCGCGCGCCGATAGCATGCGCGAGGAGAGACGGCTCAGCAACGCAACGTGCTCTTTCTACCCGCGAATAGCCTGCCCTGAAGCTGCGCCAGTCCCGGAACCGTTACGCCGACGATGTGTGGCGGCAGCTTGAATCATTCTAAAGTGGGGTGCAGTGCCACCCTAACGGCTCATTGCGAACACTGGCTTGCGGTAGTAAACTCGTGCGCTGGCGGGGCGTTTCTCGGCGTGGGCGATGGAGGAGCCGGTGCGCGGAGGAAGGCGGTAATCAAGATCCCCTACATGGGCGAGGTCTAAAAGCGAGGAAAAGCCATGAGCACATGCAAGTGCTGGGCGGCGGTGTTGATCGCAGCTTTGATTCTGCCGAGAATTGCGGCGGGGGCTGATCCGGCGAAAGAAGCCGAGGAGAGAGGCAGGGCTTGCCTTGACAAACAGGACTTCGATGGCGCGATTGCCGCTTTTACCCAGGCCGTCGGGCTCGATCCGAAAGACGCCAAAGGGTATTACCTCCGGGGCCTCGCCTACGGAAACAAGGGTGACCATGACAAAGCCATTGCGGACTTCACCAAGGCCATTGAGCTCGATCCGAAGGACGCGAGCGCTTATGGGAACCGGGGCATCGCCTACGGGATCAAGGGTGATCATGATAAGGCCATCGCCGACTTCACCGAGGCCATTCGGCTCGATCCGAAGTTGGCCCCGGCGTTTTACAGCCGGGGCATTGCCTATGGCCAGAGGGGCGAAAACGACAAGGCCATCGCCGACTTCAGCGAGGTCATACGCATGGGCATGTTCCAGATTCAGGTGGAGGCCTATTACAATCGTGGCGTCGCCTACGAGAACAAGGGCGAGCACGACAAGGCCCTTGCTGACCTGAATGAGGCTCTTCGCCTCGACCCGAAGAGTGCCCTGGCGTATACTCAGCGGGGGTGGACCTATATGCAAAAGGGCGACGACGACAAGGCCATCGCCGACTGCTCCGAGGCCATCCGGCTGGACCCGAAGAATGCCGTAGCGTATGACAATCGCGGCGCGTTGTATGCGAAGAAGGGAGAATATGACAAAGCCATCGCCGACTGCACGGAAGCTATCCGGCTTGACCCGAAGAACGCCACGGCCTATTGCGATCGGGGCATTATCTACCGAGACAAGGGCGAATATGACAAGGCCATTGCCGACTGCACGGAGGCTATCCGGCTTGACCCGAAGAACGCCACGGCCTATTGCGATCGGGGCATTATCTACCGGGACAAGGGCGAATATGACAAGGCCATTGCCGACTGCTCCGAGGCCATCCGCCTGGACCCGAAGAACGTAAATGCATATCGCGGCCGGGGTAGTGCCTTCGATAACAAGGGTGAATACGACAAGGAGATTGCCGACTTCACGGAGGCCATCCGACTCAACTCGAAGGATGCCGTTGCGTATGAGTGTCGTGGCTGGGCCTATGGGCAGAAGGGTGAATACGACAAGGAGATTGCCGACTGCACCGAAGCCATCCGACTGGACCCGAAGTTTGCCAAGGCATATGACAACCGGGGCGCAGCCTACGCACAGAAGGGCGAATTCGACAAGGAGATTGCCGACTGTAGCGAAGCCATCCGCCTTGACCCGAAATTGGTCCACACCTACTACAACCGAGGTTTGGCCTATGAAAAGAAAGGCGACCACGACAGAGCCATCGGCGACTACAACGAGGCCATCCGTCGGGACCCGAAATTGGCCCAGGCGTATTCCGATCGGGGCTTGGCCTATAAGAGGAAAGGCGAGGACGAGAGGGCCATTGCCGACTTCAATGAGGCCATCCGCCTGGACCCAAACTATGCGAAGGCGCATAACAACCGGGGCAATGCCTACTGGAACAAGGGCGAATACGACAAAGCCATTGCCGACTACAACGAGGCCATACGTCTGGACCCGAAGTTCGCCAAGGCGTATTACAACCGGGGCGGGGCCTTCCTGGACAAGGCCGAATACGACAAAGCTATTGCCGACTACAACGAGGCCATACGACTCGACCCGCAAGATGCCGACGCTTTCTGCGGCCGAGGCAGATCGTTCGAAAAGAAAGGTCAGGCGGCCAAAGCGGAAGAAGATTTCGCCCACGCCAAGAAGTTGGGGTACAAACCCCCATGAAAATCCACTTCCTGCACGGCCGGCACGATGATCCTAAACGTCGGATCGGCGCGTGGCGTGCTTCCCGCTGGGTAAGGCGGAGTCGACGCGCCGCTTCAGGGCTGGAACGCCACCGAGTATTCGCTATAATTCGGTGCAGGAAGCTTGCTCCCTGGCACAATACCCGGCTGGAGGGATCGGCGAATGCGTTCACGCTTGGCAACCACATTCTCGGTGACGATCCTGGGGGTCGTCGCGCTGGCGATCCTGAGCAGTCTCGTCACTTTGTACGCGGCCTGGCGGGTCAATATTCGTTTGGAAGAGGCATGGGACGATCGTCCGGGTGCTGCCGCGGATGAAAAAGCGGAGACGATTCCCAGACAGGAGATCATCGAGAAGATTAACGGACGAATGCGTGAGACCACCTGGGTAGTCGGCGTTTCCAGCATCGCGACGCTTCTCTTGGGCGGCTTTCTGCTTTGGCTCTTCTTCTATCGAGTACTCTTTCCGCTTCGCGGCATGGTCGCCGACGCAAAGTTGCATCGCGGTGCTCGCCAGGCATCGGACAAGGACACCCAGGAGGACGAATTGCGAATGATCGGCGACCACCTGCGGAACCTGATGTCGGACGTCAGCGACACGCGTTCCCGCTTGGAGCGGAGCCGCGATCAACTTCTGGCGGCCGAAAAGCTGGCCTCTGTCGGGAAGATCGCCGCCAGCGTGGCCCACGAGATCCGCAATCCGTTGACGTCGATGAAGATGTGGCTCTTCTCGATCCGGGAAGGGGCGCCGGAGAGCTTCCGACCTGCGGCGAAAACTTGGCATCGTCTCGGAAGAGATCGTGCGACTGGAGAGTATCGTCAGGGATTTCCTCGATTTCTCCCGCCCTCTGACGCTGCATTGCCGGCCGCAAGACGCTGGCAGCGTGATCGAGCGCACGCTGGAACTTCTCCGGCCCCGCTTCCAGGGTGGAAAGATCCGCGTGACCTTCACCCCCCGGCCTGCGCTGCCGCCCGTCCTGGCCGACGCCTCACAGCTCAAGCAGGTCCTGCTCAATCTGTTGGGCAACGCCGCCGATGCGATGGCCGGCGGAGGCGAGATCCGCATCGCCGCCACCGCCGAAAAGGACGCCGACGGCCGGCCCATGGTCGTCGTGCGGATCTGCGACTCGGGTCCGGGCATGCCCCCGGACATCCAATGCCGGATCTTCGAGCCTTTCTTCACCACCAAGGAAAAAGGCACGGGGCTTGGCCTGTGCATTGCCGCGCAGATCATGGCCCGCCACGACGGCCGATTGGTCCTGGAATCTTCAAGCGAAAAGGGCACCACCTTTGCCGTCTGGATGCCCATCGCCACGGAGGGCCCCGATGGCAAAGATCCTCGTCGTTGATGATGAGCGGAACGTCCTCAGGGCGTTCGAAGACATCCTTGCCTCCCGAGGGCATACGATCGCATGCACCAGCGGCGCCGAAGAGGCCATGCGGCGTTTGAAAGAGGCCGATTTCGAACTGGTGATCTTGGATATCTGCCTGCCTGGGATGAGCGGCCTGGACGCCCTGGCCAAAATCAGGCAGATTCAGCCTGCCCTGCCGGTGATTGTCATGACCGGCCAGGGCACGACCGATACGGCCATCGAGGCCACGAAACGCGGGGCCTTCGATTACCACTTGAAGCCCTTCGAGCCGGAGGAAATGCTGCAGACGATCGCCAAGGCCCTGGAGGCGGCCCGGCTGATGAAAGGCCGTCTCGCCTTGAATCCCGAGACGGCCGTCGTCGAGTCCGACGCCATCGTCGGGCGCAGCCCCCCGATGCAGCAGCTCTACAAGGCGATCGGGCGGGTAGCCGCGACCGGCGCTACCGTGCTCATCCGCGGCGAATCGGGCACGGGCAAGGAACTCGTGGCCCGCGCCATTTATCAGCATAGCCCTCGGAGCAAGATGCCGCTGGTGGTCGTCAACTGTGCGGCCATTCCCGAGACGCTCTTGGAAAGCGAGCTCTTCGGCTACGAGCCCGGCGCCTTCACCGGCGCCATGACGCGGCGGATCGGAAAGTTCGAACAGGCCGACGGCGGAACGATCTTTCTGGACGAAATTGGCGATATTCCCCTCGTGGTGCAGGCCAAGATCCTGCGGACGTTGCAAGACGGGACGTTCCAGCGTCTGGGCGGCAATGAAACCCTGCGGTCGGACGTCCGCGTGCTCTCGGCCACGAACCGCGACCTGGAAGCAGCGATCGCCGCCGGCGGTTTCCGCGAGGATCTCTACCACCGCCTGAACGTCGTTACCCTGCAGCTCCCGCCGCTCCGCGAGCGGCGCGACGACATCCCGATTCTCATCGACTATTTCTCGAGCCGCTACGCCCGCGCGGCCGGCATCGAAAGGCCGCCCTTGGCCCAGAACGCGCTCGATGCCCTGGTAAGTCACTCCTGGCCCGGCAACGTGCGGGAGTTGGAGCATCTAATACAGCGGCTGATGATCTTCGCCGGCGGCTACACGATCCAGGCCCACGACCTGCCCTGGACCTTGCGCGTTGACGCCCAGGCACCCGCCAGCGCGGCCAGTCCTTCCGGCGAGGAGCAGTGGCTCAACCTGATCCGGGCCCATCTGACGTCCTATACTGGTGACCATGCCTGCGAAGAGCTGATGGAGAAGCTTGAGAGGCTTTTGATCGTCGAGGCCTTGCGGCGCTCGCAAGGCAACCAGACGCATGCCGCCCGGCTCCTAGGGCTGCCACGCCCCACGCTGCACGCCCGGATGCAGAAATACGGCATGCACGGACCGGGAAGCCCGAAAGCCGATTGACGTAACAACGTCAAGTTTCTATGGTCTTGGCCGTAGGGTGGGACTCCCGGTTTTGTTCCTGATCTCGTCGCGTAGCGACGGTCTGATGGTAGCCGTGGGTTTCAACCCACGGTTGGCGATACACGATTTTGCGCTTTCGTCGCGTAGCGACGGCTGAGCGTTGGGGTGCCGCCCTAATTTCAGGTGTCGCTACGCGACGCAAATCCCTCAAACGCGTCATTTCCCGTGGGTTGAAACCCACGGCTACCATCAATCGTCGCTACGCGACGCGTGGGACCAGCGACCAGCGAGCTAGCGAGCGCCGGCCCGGATTTCTTCAAAGCGGTTTGCCTTGTGGTTTTGCCTCCATCTTCGGCGGCGTCAGCGGCGCGTTGGCCTTGAGTTGGTCGAGGTAGTGGCTGGCCAGCTTGTCGTTCGGCGTGAGTTTCACTGCATCGGCAAGCTCGGCCTTCGCGTTGTCGCGGGCGCCGGTCATCAGGTAGTGATACGCCAGCAGGAAATGGTCGGCCGCCGATTTGGGATTGTCCGCCGTCGCCTTTTCCAGGGCCCGCAACTGGTTCGTGTACTTCTCGACTTCCAAAGCGCTTAGCGCGGCCGTGTAGTTTTGGGGATCGTTGTAGTAGCCGAACAGATCGTTCCAGTCGGCAATCGGTCCCAGCGCCATGGCGGCATGCGCCTCGCTGGCCGCGGCCGTGTAGTTGTCCAGGGCGAACAAGGCCAAGGAAATCAACTCATGGACCTTGGAATTCCCAGGGGCTTCCACGGCAGCATGTTCTGCCAGGCGGAGGGCGCTGCGATAGTCATTCTGCAAGAAGGCGGCGCGGGCCTCGGAGTAAAACTGAATGGCGTCGCCGGCTTCCTGCTGCTGGTCTGGGATCGTCGGCGCTGTCGAGACGGTGCCCGGAGGCAACTGAGGTGGACGCTGGCCGGCGCCGCCAGCGCCGGTATCGCCATAATCGGCCGGCGCGTAGGAATAACCGTAGTCGCCGAGATCCGGGTAATCGTAACCGTAATCGTACGGATAACCCCAATCGAATCCCAGATCCCAACCGCCGAACCACGGCCAGAATCCTCCGTAGCCCCAGCCACCGTAGCCGTAGCCGCCGTAGCCGCCGCGGTTGAAGTAGTTGTCCCAGTCATGGCGGCCGTTCCAATTGCCATGCTCGCCAAGCACGTTGCCGTTGCCGTTGCGGAAATTCAAGCCGTTGCCGCCATTCCAGTCGGGCCGGTTGGCGGTATAGGACCTGGCGGTGCCGGGGTTCGCGAACTGTCCGCCGCTGAAACTGCGGGAGGGCGCGACGGAGCCGAATGAGCCGGCGCGCATTCCGCCTCCGCTAAAGCTGCCGCCGCCGAAGCTGCCGCCGCGGAACCCGCCGCCGCCAAAGCTCATTCCTCCGCCACGGCCACCGCCGAAACCGCCGCCCCCGCCGCCTCCATGACCTCCGCCTCCTCCACCACCGCCGCCCCCACGGGCAAATGAGAGACTCGCGCAAAGCGCCACAATCACGATCGCGGCAAACGCCTTCGAGAAAAACAACTTCGTTGACATGACTTTCTCCTCGGTCTTTCTTGCGGGGACTTACGATCATCTGCCAAGGGCCCGTGCAAGTACCGGGCCGTTGGAACCCGCGGCCTTCGCGGGAATCCTAGTAACTCGTTATGGGTCGAGGCGGGCCGGCCGTCTGTGAAATAGCATCACAGCGCCTTGCCCTGTGGTTTGGATGCCATCTGCGGGGGCGTCAGCGGCGCATTGGACTGGAGTTGCTGGAGGAATTGGGCGGCAAGCTTGTCGCTTGGAGTGAGCTTTGCAGCCGCCGTCAACTCGGTCTTCGCGTTTTCGCGCGCCGATCATCAAATAGTGATACCCCAGGAGGAAATGCTTCGCTGCCGACTTCGAGTCGCCGGCAGCGGCTTTTTCCAAGGCACGCAACTGCGTCGTGTACTTGTTGGCGTCGTTGTAGTAGCCATACAAGTCCTTCCACTGGGCGATCGGTCCCAGGGCCATCGCGGCATGGGCCTCGCTGGACGCCGCCGCGTAGTTGCCCTCTGCGAACAGTCCCAGGGAAATCAACTCGTGAACCTTCGGATTTCGAGGGGCTTCCACGCCGGCATGGCTTGCCAGACGCAGCGCGTTGCGGTAATCGCCCTCCAGGAAGGCGGCTCGCGCTTCGGAATAGTACTGAAGTGCCGCGGCCGCCCCTTGTTGGTCGTCTGGCGTTGTCGTCGTGGTTGCCACTGCCGGCGAAACGGGAACTTGCTCCGGCGCCGCGCCGACCGTCTGCACGGGTAGGCTGGCAGCGCCATAATCAACCGGCGCGTAGGAGTAGTCGTAGTCGCCATAATCGATCGGCGCATAGGAACCATAGTAGCTGCCATAGTCCGCGGGTGCGTAAGGGTAGTAATCGCCCACGTCCGGGTAGTAGTAACCGAAATCGTACGGGTATCCCCAATCGAGGCCCAACCCGAGGCCCCAGGGCCAATAACCGCCCCAACCCCAGCCGCCACCGCCCCAACCGCCCCAACCGCCCCAGCCGCCCCAGCCGCCATAGCCGCCGTAGCCGCCGTACCCTCCACCCCAACCGCCTTGGTTGAAGTAGTTGTCCCATTCGTGGTGGCCGTGCCCGAGGTTGCCGTTCCGGCCAGCTAGATTCCCGTTCCGGCCGCCAAGGTTGCCGGTTCGACCGCCTAGACTCCCCGATCTGGCGGCGAGATTTCCGGATCTGGCAGCGAGGTTGCCCGGTTGCGTGAAGTTGCCGGGTCTGGCAGCGAAGCTCCCAGAGCGGGCGGCGAAGTTACCAGGCTGAACACCAAAGTTACCAGGTCGGGCCGCGAAGTTCCCCGGCCGTGCGGTCGCGAAGTTCCCCGGCCGAGCACCAGTCCGGAAAGAGCCTGCCCTCATCCCGGCTGCACTGGGGCGGCCTCCGCTGGCGGCGTGCATGGCCCCGCCGCGAGAGCCACCCGACGCGTGTCCTGCCGCTGCATGCCCTCCACCACCTCCTCCATGGCCGCCACCTCCATGACCACCGCCGCCACCACGCGCGAACGACAGACTGGCGCACAGCGCCAGAGCCAAGATCGCAACAAACGACGCCTTTGTGAAAAGCAACTTCGTTGACATGACTTTCTCCTTTTACTGCCAGCGATTTGGATCATCAGTCCCACTCGTATGCAAAATGCATGCCTTTCTTGACCAGAGTTTTCGTCCGATCGACGTAAGTCGTTATCGATCAAGGTCGAGCGCCGGTAGCGGCGGCTTGTGGAGACTCCAGAGGCTGGGTGCATTTCCAGAAGTTCACCTGCGATTGCCGTCCAAATTCGGACGGGCGGTAGAGTCACTGGATTTCTCACCCAGAATTACTTCCTTGCGCTAACATGCAATGGCAAAACCACTTGCGTCTTCGGTAGGAATTTTGCTTCCATTTGGCACGGCGACTGCTAACTTGGCTATAACGGTGGCATAACTTTCCTCTAACACATTCGGAAAGGGTAAATCATGAACGCGTTATGGACTCGTTCACTGGCTGCCGGTGTGGCAGTCGTTCTCGGTGGGGCGCTCGCGGCAGCAGCGGCGGCGTCAGACATGGTTCAGAAAATACCGGCGATCCAAGGCTCGCCGGCGCTCATCCGCAATTCCGAGTTGATAGGGTCGGTGGTCCTTTATCCGCAGGGCAACACCTTGGGCCGGATCAAAGATGTGTTGTTTGACTCGCAGACCGGTCAGGCGACTTTCGTGATCCTTGACGCCGAAACCACCGCGACGGTCCATCCAATGCTCGTTGTCCCGTATCAGGCGCTTCAAGTCAGCGTCAGTCCGGCGGACAATCACCTGACCCTGGTGCTTGGCCTGCGGCCAGATCGCCTCGGCGCGGCGCCGCAGATTACGGGCAACCAATGGCAGATGCTCCAGAACCCGCAGTTCCTGGAGCAGGCCCGAAACTTCTATCAGATCAAGACCTACTATGCGGCGCGTCCGATCGAAAACGGAGGCGTGCCGAGCCTGCCGCCGCCCTCGCCAACGAGCGTCATGCCGCAGCCATGCGTGAACCCCGCAAACAACACGAATGATCTGCCGCAGGACTTGATTGATTTTTACAATGAGTGACGAAGGGATGCCATGAAGAGTCCGATTCACTTGAACCCTCGAATTACAGCCTTTGCCGAACAGCAGATGCGCCGTTGGGGACAACACCAGGAGAATGTGGCCCGTGAAGCCAGTTTCGAGGAGGCTGGCCGGTTGGCGGCCCAGGATTTGAGCTACGTCGCGATTTCTCGTGAGGCCGGGGCGGGCGCGTCGACAATCGCCCAGATCGTCGGTTCGCGCCTCAACTGGAAGGTCTACGACTCAAATCTGTTGGATGAAGTCGCTCAGCGCAACAAGCTGCCGCGATTCATGCTCAACCTGGTCGACGAGACCGTGAGCAACTGGCTGTACGACGTCTTCTTCCCGTGGATGGACTCGCAGGTCGTTTCGCAGGAGAAATTCGTGGTCCAGGTCAGCCGCGTGATTCGCACTCTATCTCGAGGGGGAAATGCGGTCTTCGTGGGCCGCGGGGCGCAGTTCCTCTTGCCGAGGTCAAAAACACTCGCGGTGCGAATCGTGGCGCCGGAGGCATTTCGCGCCCAGTACGTGGAAAAGCGGCGCCACGTCGGATCGCAGCAAGCCCTCGATTCGATTCGCCGCACCGACCGTGGACGCCGCGATTTCAATCGGCATTTCTTCCATCACGATATCAGCGATCCGCATCTGTTCGATCTTGTGATTAATGCAGGGCAATTCTCGCCCGCTGAAGCTGCCGAGCAGATCGTACAAGCCGTACGCCGGGTGGGGAATCGACCGGATTATTTGTGTAGCCCACCCGGCGCCAACCTTGTGTCCACTTCTTGACAGTCTTGCGTCAGTGTCGTCCGATTTTGGACGGGCGAGAGGAACTGCCGAGATTTCAGCCGGGGTCAGCAATGCTTCATCTCCCGACAGGGCCGTCACTTGCGATTGTCCCGTGGAAATTCGCAACAATCTGGCACAGGGAATGCTCTCGAGATTTCTGAAACAGGTGCGAGAGAATGTTCATCCCGCGCAGGTGGTCGTCGAAACAGTTCATCAACAACTTAGCGGAGGTGTTCCCATGAGCGCATCAGCCATTCCATCGCGGTTCGCTCGGCGAAGAGTCGTTTGGATTCTATCTTGCGGTGCGGCGATTCTTATGGCGACCTTGGTTGCTGCCTCGCAGCGCGAGACCGGCCCGGACCGCGGAGGCGCGACACCCTACACTCCAACGCGGGGCGAGTGGATGTGTCTCCTGCTCAATTCGCGGCAGGCTGTGGCGAACAGCCAGCGTTCGGGTGGGCTTGCCGTGCGCTACGTGTACGACCTGTCCAAGCCGGACACGGTTTGTATTGAAATACTGTACGGGGAGGGAACGACCAGTGACGACCAACTGCATCTCTGCGCGGCTCGGGCTGAGCATCACGCGGTCGAGGCGGCCAAGGTCTACGGCTGGCAGGATTGGCTCAAAATCGAACATCGGGAACGTAAAGTCACCGATATGTTCGCCGTGGATGAATTGATACGACAATGAAGACAATTCTCTTTGCCGACGACCAGAAGAACATCCGGGAGTACTGCCGTGCCGCGTTCGCCGAGGAAGGCTATCGCGTGGTCCTGGCCCGCGACGGGATCGAGGCCATCGAGAGGTTCTCCATGGAGACGCCGGACGTGGCCGTCCTCGATATCTCGATGCCCCGCGCAACGGTCTGGAGGCGCTGGAACGCATCAAGGGACTTTCTCCCCGGACTCCCGTGATCCTGTTTACCGCGCACGACGAGGATTGCCTGCGAGACAACCGCGCGCTTTTGGCCGCGGCATGCGTCGAGAAGGCGGATAATCTGGCCGAATTGAAACGCGTTGTCGCGCATACGCTCAAGCGGCAGTCTGCCGACGACGGCAATTCGCCGCTGCGAATGGGTCTGCCGCCTGCCAAGATGGAGATGGAGTGTCCTTGATTGCGTCGGCGCCGGCGACCGTCGTACGGTTCTCCGCTCAAACACCAAGATGATAGCGAAGCAATCTGCAGCACAAGCCCAAGTCAGAAAGGACTCCAGAATGTTGGTACTCTCGCGAAAGACCGGGCAGCAGCTCGTTTTGCCGGAACAGGGCATCACGATTGATGTCGTCGAAGTGGGCAAAACGCGGGTCCGCCTGGGGATTACCGCCCCCTCGAATATTGCGGTCCATCGCGCTGAAGCCAGGGATCGCGCCGCCGCCACGGGCAGCGAACCGCTGCCGCGCAGCGACAGCCCGCCGGAGCCCCTTGCGGCGGATGAACCGACAAGCGCTAAGCCCCCCTCGCCCTCTTCTGCCGATCTTGGCCCATGCCTGGCGTTGTGGATCGCCAAGCGCACCGGCGGCCGCGTTCGCCGGCTTTCCGTGGAAACCTATGACGACCGAATCGTGATCCGCGGTTCCGCGCGATCGTTCTACGCCCGCCAATTGGCGCAGGCGGCCGTGCAAGAGGTTTTCGACCTCTGCGATGGTCTCCCGCAACGCCCGGTCGATTACAGTATTGACGTTGCCGACGAGGAACGGCCTGCTTGACCTATGAGCACTGAATCCGAAAATTCTCGGCACATTTCTCCTCCTGTTCCACTGCTGGCGTCCCAACGGCGGCGATCTTGACCCAGCCTACGGTGGAATTTCAAATATAGTGCAAAGGGCTTGAAATGACATTATCGCTACCAAACGCAAATCGCCGACAGGGAAGTGACTTGGGACATTCGCCGGCCCCTCCGCTTCGTGTCCAAGGCCACCGCAAACGGTATAATTGTGCGAAAACGTTGCCGTGGGTCACCTTGCCAAGCCAGCCGGAGAAACGGCAGATTGGCAATCCGCCCCACGTGCGGAGAGATCGGAGAATGAATCTGCGAAAACTCTTGACCTATGTTCGGCGTTCCAAACGCCTGTGGGGCGCTGTCGGCGCGGTGCTTTTCGCCGGCATTGCCATCTTTGGCTGGAGCGAGACGACGGCCCAGCGCAAGAAACTCGCGGCCGTCGATGGAAACCAGTCCGGCGGCTCGCCCGTGCCGGCGGCCGAGGGCAGTGTCCAGGTCCAAGTGGTCAGGCCGACCCAGGGCGGCCTGGAACAGACGGTGCGGCAGCCCGGTTCCGTCCATGCCTTCGAGTGGGCGGCCTTGTATGCCAAGGTCTCGGGCTACTTGAAGACCCAGCGCGTCGACATCGGCGATTCCGTGAAGCAGGGGGAAGTCCTGGCGGAGATCGACGCGCCGGAGTTGGAAGCCGCGGTCGAGCAGTCGGCCGCCGCCCTGGTGCAGGCCAAGTCGGAAGTTGAGCAGATGAAGGCCCGCATCGTAACCGCCGAGGCGAAATGGCAGGCTTCCCAAGCGGCCGCCACACAAGCCGAGGCCGAATTGGGCAGGGCCACCGCACAGCGCGTCTTTCGCGAAAAGCAGTACCAGCGATTCAAAGAGCTCCTCACGTTGAAATCGATTGACGAACGACTGGTGGACGAAAAGGAGGACGAAATGCAGGCTGCCCAATCGTCCGAACAGGCCGCCCAATCGGCAATCGCCACCGCCAAGGCCGATGTGGCCGCCGCCGCGGCCATGATCGAGGAAGCGAAAGCCAATCTCAAGAACTCCGAGGCCAAAGTGCAGGTGGCCCAGTCGGTCCTGGACAAAGACACGGTGTGGGCCGGCTACCGCAGCATCGTCTCGCCCTACACGGGCGTGGTCACCAAACGCACGTATCACGTAGGAGACTTTGTCCGCGGCGCCGAGCGGAGCGGTGAAGCCCCTCTGCTCGTGGTCGAGCGGGTCGATCTGCTGCGCGTGGTGACCGATGTTCCCGACCTGTCGGTGCCCTGGGCCGTTCGCGGCCGTCCCGCCACGGTTCAGATCGACGCCTTGCCCGGCGAGACGTTTCAAGGGTCCATCTCCCGCACCGCCGAGTCCGAGGATCCGCAAAGCCGCACGATGCGCGTCGAGGTCGACCTGCCCAATCCCACCGGCAAGCTGCGTCCCGGCATGTACGGCCAGGTGACGATCGATTTGCACACCGACCGCAGCGCCGTGGTCTTGCCGGTTTCCTGCCTGGTCGGGCGCAGAAGGAGGGCAAGGGCGACGTCTTTGTTGTTCGCGACGGCAAGGCCCGCCTGACTTCCGTCACGCTCGGCAGCAACGACGGAATCCACGTCGAGATTCTCGAAGGTCTTGCCCCCAGCGACGAGGTCGTCAGCGGGCCCTTGGGGGCATTGGCCGACGGGGTGCCCGTCGCGGTGGTCGGGGACGGCAAGTGACGAGACCCCTGCCAGCTCGCCTGGCAGGTGAAACAGTTTTATGAGCGAAGGAGCACACCGTCACGAGACCCTCGACCCCTGCCGCCTTGTGCGGCAGGTGAAGGAGTCTTTGCGGCAACGATTGTGAGAGCCTGAAATCGCCAAAAAACTTGTTCACCTGCCAGGCGAGCTGGCAGGGGTCCCAATGAACATCGGAAACACATCTTCGCTAACAAGACTTACTCTCCTGCCGGACAAGCCGGCAGGGGTCGAAATACTCTATGGAATCCGTTATCCGCGCCTGCCTGAAGAATCCGCGCATGGTCACGGTCGTCGTGCTGACCGTGGTGCTGATCGGCTTCTTGACCTTCAAAGCCATCCCCATCGACATCCTGCCGGTCTACAAGAGCCCCGCCGTGCAGGTGCTGACGTTCTACGGCGGAATGCCCGCCAGCGGCGTCGAGAAAGACATCACCAACCGCATGGAGCGCTGGACGGGACAGGCCGCCGGCACCAGCCGCCAGGAGTCGCGGTCGATCGTCGGCGCCAGCATCGTCCGCAACTACTACCGCCAGGACGTCGATCCCAACGGGGCCCTGACGCAGGTCAACTCGCTGGCCTCGGCGGCCATTCCCAACCTGCCGCCGGGCACGTTGCCGCCGGTCATCCTGCCGTTCGACCCCACCAGCCTTACGCCCGTCTGCATTGTGGCCCTGGACAGCCCCACGGAAACCGAGTCGATCCTGTACGACGTCGGCCGCTACGAGGTCCGCAACATGATCATGGCCATTCCCGGCGCGGTGGCCCCCGTGGTCTATGGCGGCAAGATCCGGGCCATCCTGGCCTATCTCGACCGCACCAAGATGCAGGCCCGCGGCCTCTCGCCGGTCGACGTCATGAAGGCCCTCGACGAATACAACCTCTTCCTCCCCACCGGCGACGCGAAGTTCGGCGGAACCGATTATGCCATCGATTCCAACTCGATGTACGCGCTGGTCCAGCGAATGGGCGACATCCCCCTGCACACCGAGCACGGCAACGTCGTGTTCCTCAAGGACGTGGCCAAGCCGGAGGACGCCAGTTTCATCCAGACCAACGTGGTCCGCGTCAACGGGCGGCGGCAGGTCTACATCCCCGTCTTCCGCCAGTCGGGCTCCAGCACGCTGGCCGTAGTCGACGCCCTGAAGAAGGCCCTGCCGGATATCAAGAGCCGCCTGAGCCGCTCGGACATCGATTTGAAGGTGGTCATGGACCAGTCGGTCTACGTCCGGCATTCGATCGAGAGCCTGGTGGAGGAAGGCATGCTGGGGGCCATCCTCTGCTCGCTGGTGATCCTGGTCTTCCTGGGCGAGTGGCGGATGACGGTCATCGCCGTGCTGACGGTCCCGATTGCGGTCTTCGGCGCGGTCGTGTGCCTGTATTACAGCGGCCAGACGATCAACGTCATGACCCTTGCAGGGCTTTCCTTGGCCATCGGGCCGCTGGTCGATACGGCGATCATCTCCCTGGAGAATACGCATCGGCACCTGGGCCTGGGGGCCACGGTGGCGGAGGCGGCCTTCGTCGGCAGTAACGAAGTGGCCCTGCCGGAGTTGGCCGCCAGCCTTTGCACCTTGCTGGTGCTGGCCCCCTTGGCCGTGATGCCCAGCTCGGGCCAGTTCCTCTATCTGCCCATGGCCCTGGGCGTGACCTTTGCGATGGTCGTGGCCTTCCTGCAGTCGAGGTCGTTCGTGCCGACGCGGTGCGCCGCTTGGCTCCGCCCGCACTTGATTTCAGAGGGCATCCACCAGGGCGAAGACTACAAGGACCGGAATGCCGACGAATTCAGCCCTCCGCGAAGCTGGATCGGCCGGCTCCGCGACCGCTGGGAGGCGTTGATCAATCGGGGGATCGCCCATTACGAGCGCGGCCTGGCCTTCGTGCTTCGCCGCCGCGTGCTGACGATTTCCGTCGCGGTGGGCCTGCTCGTCGCCGCGGTCTTGCTGCTGGGAACCCGTCTCCGCCGTGAGTTCTTTCCGGAAGTTGACGCCGGCGCCTTGGAGATCTACATGCGGGCCCCCAGCGGCACGCGGATCGAAGTCACCGAGGCCCATGCCGCGGATGCCGAGCAGTTCATTCGCGAGAAGCTGGGCGACGATCTCGAGTTGACGATCAGCGAGATTCGGCGTGACCGCCGACTGGTCGGCGGCCTACACGCCCAACGCCGGACCGATGGACGCCGTGATCAAAGTCCAGTTGACCGACGAGCGGCGGCATTCGGCCCAGGAATACGTGCGGCTGCTCCGCCAAGGCTTCGCCGCCGATCGGCGTTTCGGCGACCTGGAATTCTCCTTCGACGCTGGCGGCATGATCCGCGGGGCGATGAACGAAGGGAAATCGACACCCTTGAACGTCCGCATCACGGCCCACGACCTGGCCACCGCGCGAAAAGTGGCCGAACAGATCCAGCGCGAGGTAGCGAAGGTCGACGGGATCGTCGACTCCCGCATCCTGCAGCGGCTCGACTATCCTGAGTACGTGATCAACGTCGACCGCACCAAGGCCGCCGACCTGGGGCTGAACCAGGACGACGTGATGAAGAACGTCGTGGCGGCGCTGAACTCCAGCATCCAGTTCAACAAGCGAAACTTCTGGATCGATCCCATCAGCCAGAACCAGTATTACGTCGGCGTGCAGTATCCCGAAAAGGACATCAAGTCGATCGAAACGCTGCTGGACATCCCCATCACCAGCCCTGTGCAGAAGCAGCCCATCCCGCTGTCGAACATCGTTTCGCTTCGCAGGGCCAGCGTCCCGGCCGAAGTCACGCACACGAACCTCCAGGCCACGATCGACCTGACGATGGGTGTCGAGGGCCGCGACCTGGGCCACGTGGCCGACGACGTGTCCACCGTGGTGGCCAGGTTCGGCCAGCCGGAGGGCACGGCCACTTGGCTCCCCTTCGATCCCTCCTCGCCCGATCACAAGCTGTTGGAAGGCAGCAAGATCACCCTTAGCGGCGAGTATTCCCGCATGCAGGAGACGTTCCGGAACCTCGGTCTGGGGCTGCTCCTGGCCACGGTGCTGATTTATTTCCTCCTGGTGACGCTTTTCAAGTCGTACGTCACGCCGCTGGTGATCCTCTCGGCGGTGCCGATCGGGCTGGTCGGCGTGATCGTCATACTCTTCCTGACCGGGACGGCAATCAACGTGCAATCGCTCTTGGGCGTAATCTTCATGGTGGGCATTGTCGTTTCGAACACGGTCTTGCTCATCGATTTTGCCGAGAACATTCGCAAGGAGGGCGATCTCGACGCGACGGAGGCGATTCGCCGGGCGGCGTCGATCCGCGTGCGGCCGATCGTGATGACCGCGCTGGCCGCGTTTTTCGCCCTGCTGCCCATGGCCCTGGCGCTGGCGCGGGGCAGCGAGGCCAACGCCCCGCTGGGCCGCGCGGTGATCGGAGGGCTATTGGCCGGACTCGTCACGACCCTCTTCGTCGTACCGGCACTGTATTCGCTGATCGCGGGGAAGCAGTGAGAATGGTCGTCCAGGGTTGGACTTCGCATGACATGAGCCCTGGACTATCGCCCCTGGCCAGTAATAGACCGGCTGCGGAGTCCAGCGATTTTTCTTCGACCCTTATGCCAACCCCGTTTACTCTGGGCAAGAAAGCCTACGAATCAACGTGCGGATTTCCGTGCGAGCGTAACGAGACCGGGATGCGTTCTCACGACCGTGCGGCCGCTGCTCCGGGCGAGGCCAATGCCCGCGGCCAGCCCTGCGAGCAGAAGCACCAGCGTTCCAGGCTCCGGCACCGCAACGGGGTCGCGGGCGAGCGAGGCGTAAACCGATGAGCCCAGAACCACGGGCTCCGCCGCCGGCGAATCGAAGAGCAGTGTGCCGCCCTCCCCAACGGTCAAGCTCGACCCGTTGGGTAGGGCGGCACTGTTGTCCACGATCAGGGTGCCTTCTTCTAAAATCGTTCCGCCGCCGTAGCTGTCGCTGCCGCTGAGGATCAACTGCCCGCTGCCGTCGCCGGCCAGCGTCAGCGATTCCTCGCGATTGTCATCCGAGATGTTGCCGGAAATTCGCAGGACGCCGCTGTTGGACAGGGCGACGGCAAGGCTTCCGCCCGCAATCTCCACCGGGGCCGAGATGGAATGGGTCCCGTTGGCAACGGTGATCGTCGCCGTGATGCCGGAATTGTCCAAGGTCAGCGTGTTGCTTCCCGAGATCGTATAGCCCGTGCCGGCGCTGGCGGAATTGCCCAGCAGCAGCGTGCCGACTGTCTGCGGGGCGTCGAGAGTAATGGTCGTTGCGGACGTGGTCGAGGCATTGATCACGGCTCCCGTACCGGGTTTGTCCGGCACGACGGCCGGCGTCCAGTTGTTGGCGTTGTTCCACTTCCCGCCCCCCGAGGCGGTCCAGGCCCCGTTGGAGCTGGTGGTGCTGATCGCGCTGATCGTCAGCACCTCGGCCGAACCGCCCGACGTGTTCAAGGAGAGACCATAGGTTCCTCCGCCAACGCTGATCGTGCTGCTGGCCAGCGAGAGGTTCGAGGCGGTGATGCCCCCGGTCGAGGTGAGGAAGGGATACGAGCCCGCACAAAGGGTCGTTCCGGCAAGCGCCGAGATGTTGACCACCGCGCTGCCGGACAAAGACAGCGAGCCGGCGTTGATCTGGTCGATCTGGTCGGTGCTGCCGGAACTGCCAAGCTCCAGCGTCAGTTCGCGGGCGTGGAGTCGTACGGAACGTACAACTGTCCGGTCAGGTTGAAAATGCCGATCTGGCTGCTGGTGAGGTCCAGGCCGGCGGGCGACGTGCCGCTGGTGGCGAGCGTCAGGCTGCCGCCGGCGCTGGTGCCGGACCAGGCGTTCAAGGTGCCGCCGGAGGCAACCGTGATGGCCGTGGCGCCAAGCGAACCGCCGGTCCCCAGCCGCAGCGTGCCGGCGGCAATGATCGTGGGCCCGGTATAGGTATTGCTTCCCGTCAAGGTCACGATCCCGGCGCCGATCTGCGTCAGGCTGCCCGTGCCGGTAATGGCGTTGGAGACGATCAGGCTGTTGTCGCTGCGAGCGAGCGCCAAAACGCCGCTGTTGCTCACCACTCCCGAGCCCAGCGTTCCGGTGTTGCCGCCGTTGCCGATCTGGAGCGTGCCGGCCGTGATCGACGTGCCTCCGGGGTACGAGTTCGACCCCGTGAGGATCAGCAATCCGTTTCCTTCCTTGTTAATTTGGGATGTCGTGTCGGTGCTGGCGGTGATAAGGTTGCCCGAAATCAGGGCATAATCTCCGCCGACTCCCGGATTAACATAGATGTCTCGATCACCACTGTTGAGGATGATGCTGTTGGTGAAGTTCACAGCGCTGTCCGCCGTGGGCGAACCGAAGATGAATCCGCCGCTGACGTTGAAGGGTGCGACGCCCCACGTCTCCGTCCCGCCGGAGTCCAGGGTAACCGTCAGCGCGCCGCCTTGGGCGGCAAAGCCGCCGGAATTATGCGTCCACCGGACTTGTCCACCGAGCGATCCCGTCGTGAGATTGAGCGTGCCATTGCTTTGCAGGACCCCCCCTGCGCCCTTTCCAGCCCCGTTGAAGACGATGTTCGAGCTTTGCGAAAGCACGGAGGTCCCGGAGATCTGGAGTCCGCCGGAGGTGATGGTGGTTGCGCCGCTGTAGGTATTCGTGCCCGTGAGCGTGACGACACCCGTGCCGATTTGCGTTAGACTGCCGCTGCCGCTGATCGAGGAGACCGTCGTGGAATTAGCGTCATTGAAGAGGAGGCTGCCGTTATTGACGACGCTTGTGCCGCCGATCGCGGCCCCGTTGCACACCTGGAGCGTGCCGCCGCTGATCGTGGCCGTGCCGCTGTAGTTGTTGTTGCCCAAAAGCGTCAGGACGCCGGGGCCGGTTTGCGTCAGATTTCCGTTATTGGTGATCTGCCCCGAGAACGTCACGTTGTCGTTGTGGTTAAAGACCAAAGTCCCGTTGTTATAGAGGGTCACGCCTCCGGCGCCGATCGCGGCGCCGCTGCCGCCGTTGCCCACCTGGAGCGTGCCGCCGGTGATCGTCGTGCCGCCGCTGTAGCCGTTGGAAGCGGTCAGCACCAGCGTTCCGCTGCCGGCTACGGCCAGATTGCCGCTGCCGTCGATCGCTCCGGCGACGCTGAAAGTGTTGCCGTTGGTGTCCAGGGTGGCGGGGTAGTTGCCGTTGATCACGATGGTGCGGCTGGCGCCGAGGGCCACCTGCGGAGCGCGGCCTGGAGCGTTCCGGGGGCGTTGATCGTCACCGTCTGATTGGCCCCCAGGGCCGCGTCGGCGTTGATGTTGAGCGTCCCGCCGTTGATCGTCGTGCCGCCGCTATAGGTATTCGATCCCGTGAGCACGGTCACGCCCGACTGCACGTTCAACGCCAACTGGCCGCCGCCGTTGGCCAGCACGCCGCCAAAGGTCAATGGCTCGGTTGCCGTGCCGTCCAGGTACAAGGTCGTCGAGCCCGATTGCGGCGCAACGGGCGCGTTGATCGTCAACCGCTGGCTATTGGAGTTGTTGCCCCAGTATTGGCTGCCGTTAAGCACAACGGCCCCCGTGCCGCTGATCGTGGCGCTGGCAATCGACGATGGATCCAAGAACAAGGACTGCGCGTACGTCCCGACAGGCGGCGCGATGGTCAGGGAATTGGTGCCCGTGTTCACCGCAACGCTGGTGATCGTGCCGGACGTTACCTTGAAATTCAGGGCGCTGACAACGTAGGGCACGTCCAGCGTCGTGTTCAGGGCGCCAGAGGGATTGCCGACGGCGTTGTTCGCCGTAAAGTAAACGCTGGTAATTGCGCCGGGGACTTGATGGGGGTCAGTCAAGCCGTCGCTCGTGGTGCTCCAGTTGCTGCCGGTGCCGCTTGGATTGGGCGTGCCCCAACTGTTCGTCGAGTCGCCAACCGCCAAACTCGCGTTGCCCGTCCAGTAGGCCGTAGAGGGGGTGTTGGCGCCTGTAATGCTCAAGACCAGCGCCTTGGCAGAGGACGCAGTGAGGCTGTAGGTGTAGAAGCCGGCGGGCTTGCTGCCCAAGACGAAGTTGCCGGCACTCAATCCGCCGCTGCTTGCAAGGATGAGCGGGTAGGTGCCGCTGCCGACGACGCCGATCGGGTTGAGGTTAATCGTGTTGTTGGTACCGGTTACGACAGCCTGGCCTACGGCGGCAATCTGGTCCGCGGAGCCGCCGCCGATGTCGAGATCAAGGGCAGCGCCTGTGCCGTGCAGAGGGTCGCCCTGCAGGATCAGATTGCCATAGATGGTAAAGGTATTGATGCTTCCGTCGCGGAGGTCGACGAGGCCCTGCGTAGCGGGCGACGCGCCACCGGCCACGACGAGGCTGCCGCCGGGGGCGATCGAGGCATCGCCGCGGACGACCAGGGCGGCGCCGCCCTGAACGCTGACGGGCGTGCTGCCCAGCGCACCGCTGTTGCCGCCGCTATGGTCGACAATCAGTTCGCCGGCGGCGACGTTGGTGCCGCCGCTGTAGGAGTTGCTGGCGGTCAAGACCAGGAAGCCAGGGCCGGCCTTGGTCAGGCCGAATCCCACGCCGCCGTCACCGATGGGACCGCCGATGGTCACAGGGCTCAGGCCGACGACCGTGACAATACGGTTGGAACCGAGGGTGATTGCGCCGGGTCCGGTATTGAGCGGATTGCAGGCGCCAAAGGCAAAGTCGCCGTTCCATGCCTGGGGCACCGTGGAAAGGGTGAGCGGCGTGCTGGCGTCGAGTACGCCGCCGGTGATCGTCAGCGTGCCGGAGCCTAGGGCACCGGCGTTACCCACAGCCAGCGTGCCGGCGGCCAGCGTGGTGCCGCCGCCGTAGTTGTTCGCGCCGTTGAGGCCCAGGAGCCCTCCGCCGTTCACCGTCAACCCTCCCGAGCCGGAGATCGTGCCGGAGTTGCTGTAAGTAAAGGACGTTGCGACCTGGATCGCGGCGGCCGGGTCGGTAAGGGTGATGCTCCGCGCCGAGTTGATGATGTTGCCTTGGACGACGAGCGTGCCCTGGCCGATCGATAGCGCCCCGCCACGCCCAGGTTGGTTTCGTTGCTGATGGCCAGCGAGCCCTGGCTGATTGTCGTATTGCCGGTATAGATATTCACGCCGGCGAGGGTCAGTGTGCCCGTGCCGCTCTTCACCAGCCCGCCGAGCCCCGACAAGGATTGGGAGATGGCGATGCTGTAGCCGCCGTCGTTGATGAACACATTGGTCGGGCTGCCGCCCGGGTTGTTGTTGGAGACCTGGCTCACGGTGTTCGGGAAGAAGTAGGGGTTATTGGAATTTGCTTCCAGGGTGCCGCCGCTGAAGTAGAAGCTGCTCGTGCCGGCGCCGCCGGTCACCGCGGGCGTGACCAGGACGCCGCCGTTCAGGTTGTAGGTGCCGACGGCATTCGCCGTCACGGCCAACTCGACGCCGTCCGTGCCGGCGGTCGTCGTGAAACTGACCAGTCCGCCGTTCTGATTGACGGTGCTGTTGTTGTAGTTCGTATCGGCCACGAACAACTGGTGGAGTTGCGCACTGGCAAAATTAAGCGTTCCGGACGAGATCGTCAAGAACTGGAAGGCCGGGCTCGCCGAGCTGGCGGCTGTCTGCCCCATTTTCGAGTTGATGTTGCTGCCGCTGGCGCTGAGTTGCACAACGGCGTTGTCCTGGAGCGTGACCGCGGTCGTGCCCGTTGTGTTCTGCCAGCGAAGAGTATCGTAAGGGTCGGTCACGTTGGCCCCGTCGAAAACGACATTTCCCGCATAAAGCGACAGGCCGCCGCCGAGCGAGACCGTGTTATTGAGGAAGGTCAAGGTGTTGCCGCCGTACACGCCATACAGGGCCTGGCCAGTGCCGCCGCTGAGGGCGACGACAGGGCCCGTCAAAGTGAGGTTTCCGTTGGTGGTATCGAAGGCCAGGGCCGCGCTGGTCGTGGCGATGGGATTGCCCAGCGTCTGTCCGCCGCTTGCCAGGCCCAGCGTGCCGCCGCCGAGGGTCAGCGTGCCGCTGCCCAGCGCGCCGGTGCTGCCGATCGCCAACCCGCCGGCCGTGAGCGTCGTGCCGCCGCTGTAGGTATTATTGCCGTAAAGGCTCAGCACGCCGGGGCCGTTCGCGCCAGCGCCAAAGTGCCGGAGCCGTTTTTTAGCGTGCCGTAGAACGCCGCGCCGGCGGTCCCGGCGCCGGCGGTCAAGGTGGCCGCGCCGCCACTGCTTTGGATAGTCGCGGCCGCACCTCCGGCCAAGACGCCGACGCTCTGGCTGAAGCCGGCCAGGTCGAGCGTGCCACCGTTGACGTTCAGGGCCTGCCCGGCCGGCAGGGCAGCACTATTTCCCAACTGCAAGACGCCGGAGGTGAGCGTGGTTCCGCCGCTATAGCTGTTCGATGCGGCGAGTAGCGTCACGCCCGCCTGATTGAAATTAAGCGCGAGCTGGCCGTTTCCATTGGAGA
Source organism: uncultured Planctomycetia bacterium (assembly GCA_963824275.1). GTDB lineage: Bacteria > Planctomycetota > Planctomycetia > Pirellulales > Thermoguttaceae > JANXQG01. Next base: position 136,556 of record CAWGOT010000003.1, read on the forward strand.
TGTTGGCGCCGAAGGTCACGCCGCCCGTACCCGTGCCGTTGAGGGTCAGATTCGTCGGACCCGAGGCCGACGTGATCGGCGTGTTGACCGCCAGGTTATAGGTATTGGAGTTGTTGGCCCAGTTGTTGGCCCCGCTTTGAGTGCCGCTGACCACAATCCCGCCCGCGCCACTGATCGTTCCGCCAGTGGCGGACGCTGCGTTCAGCGTCAACCCGGAACTGATGTATCCGGAGCCGAGGGAGAGGGAATTTGAGCCCGTATTGACCGTGACCCCCGTGATCGAAGTGCCTGCGGGAACGGCGAACGTCAGGCTGTTGATGAAGTAGTTCTGGTCCAGCGTGGTCGTCAAGGCCCCGGAACCGGCAACGTTGGTTGCAGTGAAAATCACATTGGTGACGGCGCCAGGAACCTGGAAGGGGTCGTTCTGGCCCTGGGAATCGGTGCTCCAGTTGCTCGAACCCGCGTTGGCGCCGCTGGCCCAGTAGTTGGCCGTGTCGGAAGTCAGGAGGCTTCCCTTCCCCGTCCAGTAGGCCGTGCCGGGAGTGGCATTTGCCGAAACCGTCAGCAGCAAGGCATTATTGGTCGGCGAAGGGGAAAGGTAGACGGAACTGAAGCCGCCCGCCGGCTTGACACCGAGCTGGAACTGGCTGGCGTTCAGCGTGCCGCTGCTCACGGCGATCAGCGGGTAGGAACCGGCGGGGAGCGTACCCAGCGAGGTCAGGTTGATCGTGCTCGTGCCGGAGAGCGTGGCGCTTGTCGCGGTGATCTCGTCGATGCCCGTATTTCCGTAGGCGAAATCGAGCACAGAACCCCCGGAACCGCTGCCGAGGGCCAGGTTGCCGTTGACGGCGAGCGTATTGATGGTCACGTCGCGGAGGTCGAGCGTGGCGGGCGAAGTTCCGCCGGCTACGGTCAGGCCGCCACCGGCGGCGATGGAGGTGCTGCCTTTGACGATCAGATCCGCGCCGCCGCTGACGCTGACGGCCGTGGCGCCCAGCGCGCCCAGGTCGCCCAGCACCAGGGTGCCGCCGCTGACAGTTGTCGCGCCAGCGTAGGTCGCCGCGCCGGTAAGGTCGAACAAGCCGCCGCCGGTCTTGGTCAGGCTCAGCGCTCCCGCACTATTCTGGATCGTGCCGCCGAACGCGCTCGAGCCGTTGTTGCTGCCGATGGTCAAGGTCGGAGTGCCGCCGGCCACGGTATCGACCGTTCCGGTTCCAAAAAGGCCGCTTATGGCGGCACTGTACGTATTCAGGTCGAACGTGCCGCCGCCAAGCGTAACGCTGCCCGAACTGGCAATCTGGTTGGCGCCGCCGAGTTGCAGGGTCGAGCCGGCGGCCACATTGGCGATGGCCGACGCTGCAATGCCGTTGCTCTGGCTAAGAATGACGGCCCCGCTGCCGACGTTGAGCGCGAGGTTGGAATTGGCGGCCGTGCCCGCCAGGGTTATCGTGCCGACGCCCCCCGTGGCCAGCGTACCCCCCGTGCCCGTGAAGGCGCCGTTGAATATCGAGCTGTTGTTTGTAATGACGGCACCGCCCGAAAAGTTGATGTTAGCGTTTTCCGCGGTCATGCCTTGCAGCGTGCCCGCGGAGAAATTGAAAATGAAGTTGGCGCTGTTAGTGCCGGTCTTCATGAAACTGCTGCTGGTCCCCGTCGAGATGAAGTTACCGCCCATGTTGAGTACGCCGCCGGTCAGGTTGATGGTCGCCGTGCCGCAATTTACGCCCATGGTAATGGGGGCGCTCAGCGTCAGCGTGCCGGGGCCGGTGCCAGCGGCAAGGTCCAGGGTGCCGCTCTCGGTTGCTGAGGTTTGGAGTGCGCCGGGGCCGAATTGCAGGCTGCTTGCGGTCAGGGTGCCGCCGTTGTAGATGTCAAGCGTCCCGTTGCCCCACGTCGTAGTGCCGGCCGTACCGCCGAGGACGAGCACTGGGGCTGATTGCCCGCCGGTGACAGTGGCCGTACCTCCAGACTGAATGGACACAAGAAGGCAATTGCTGGAGGTGGGCTTAGCATTCGACCCCGAAAGCGTCGACCAGTCAGCCGCCGTGCTCCACGACGCGGAAGTCCCGGACTTCCAGTAGATGACGGGCGTCTGGGCTTGCGTTTGGCTTGGCAGGCTACCCAACGCTGCCGCTGCCGCCATTGCCAGCATGAGCAGTCGGCCCAGGCGAAAATTCCCGGATCGTTTCGCCGAGATCGCCACGGTATGCCACCACTGTGCGTTCATTGCAAACATAGAGTCGCCTTCTGGCTGGAGAGCCCTTGATTTGGGTCCGGACGAGCAGCAGGGGCTCGTTACTGATTTGCCGCTTAAAACGACTGCGCGTTATCCGCAGTTCGTGCCGGCAGGGTCATGCAAGATTCGTGCCGAACAACGTCCGCAGTTTGCGCAAAGCGTGGCTGGCCTCCACGTCGGGGCACCCGATACTCAGGGCCGTCGGGCAGGAGATTGGCAGATTGAGGTGACCACGGTTCGTGATCTGAATTGGGTCCTACGGCAGCGTCTCGCGCAGATTGGCATTGATGTGCCACGCTGGACTTCCGCCTATAGGCGGCATTTCCCGGCTAAAGCCGGAACTCCAACAGGTACGGCAATTTAGAGACACTAGCGGGTACGAACATGCCTGTTTTCCGGCCCCGATCATGGGTCCCTGGTGACACGGTTGGTATCACAGGTCACGGTTCTGCGTGGCCAATCACGGGCGCGCCATTAAATCCTCTTAGCAACCGATGATCGAGGACCCAGTCTCGGGCAATTCCCTGGTGGAACGCGATGAAGCACGAAGTGAGGCGGAGCTTTTCAGCATGGCACAGTTCTTGCACCTAGGGGTGGCCCATGCTTTTCATCTACCAAAACAAGGGAGTGTTACTCATGGCAGCTTCCTCGCGCTCAGAGACGCAAAGCGGCATGGCTTCTCGGCGGAAACGGGGTTTCACGCTCGTGGAACTGCTGGTCGTGATTGCCATCATCGGGATCTTGATTGGTCTATTGCTGCCCGCCGTGCAGGCGGCCCGCGAGAGCGGGCGTCGTACGGCTTGCGCGAACAACATTCACCAAATGGGGCTTGCCGTAAACTGCTTCCTCGACTCATCGGGCGGAATTTACCCGGTCGGACGCATGAAGGGCTCGGACGACTCGCTCTTCTGGAGCGTGCATGCGCAGATCCTGCCCTACCTGGAGGACGGCTCCGTGTATAAGCTCTTTAACTTCATGAAACCGGCGAGCGATGCGTCGAATGCCCAGGCCGTGAAAACGCAGATTGCCACGTTCCTCTGCCCTTCCGACATAAATCGCATGACAACCGACGTAGGAGACGGCCAGTTCGGCTGGGGAAAGAACAACTACAAAGCCAATGCCGGCAACGACACGGGGCAGTGGTTCGCCAGCACGAACAAGGAGCAGAACAACGGTATCTTCGTAACGAATCAGGCCATTCGATTGGAGCAAGTGACCGACGGCACCTCGCATACGGCGCTTTTTTCCGAGGCGATGCTTGGCGACGGCGACGACAATCACATTGAGGCCCCCAGCGACTGGTTTCGCATCAACTCGGCCGACTCGACGGCGGCCCAGGTGGTCGCTGAATGCATGAGTCTCACGCCCGAGGCGGGCGCCGGCAACCAGTTCTCCCGATCGGGCCGCAACTGGGTTAACGGCAACTACGTTGTCACGCGATACAATCACGTCATGCCGCCCAATTCCCGGAGTTGCGCCCGCTGCGCAGCAGGGACGGCTGACCTTACTACCTCTGCGAACAACCAGGGCGGCGCGACGACCGCTTCCAGCCGCCATCCAGGCGGCGTGAATCTCGTGATGGCCGACGCCTCGCTGCAGTTCGTCGCCAACGGCATCGACCCGAAGGTCTGGTCCGCGCTGGGCAGCCGCAACGGCGGCGAACTGGTTGCTTGGCCCTGGTAAAAAGGGCCGGCGGACCTGTCATCATTCTGCGCGGGCAGAAACGAGCCGTACCGATGGGCAGTTTGTAATCTGCTCCTCCACCTCGTCAAGCAGAGGCTATTTCTTTTCACCGTTGGCCTCAGGGACGGCTGTCGTCTTGACGCGCAAGTTGGTCACCTTCCCATCGAACGGGTCTGGAACCACATAGTCGCCGACCTTTGCATTGCCGGCCGTGCCGACCCAGAAACCGGCCCTGGGCTGCTGCTCGATCAGCCCGGCGGCCTTGCCCTCGGCCACCTGTTTTCCGTCCACCAGGAGAGCCATTGCACCATCCTTCTTGAGTGTTGCCGTTACTTGGAAATGGCCCTTGCCCAGCGGGTCTTTGGCACGTGCCGTTGTCAGGCTGCCGCCCTCACGGACGGCAAACGCGAGTTTTCCCTTGGTGAGGTAAATGGCATAACCGCGTCCGCCGCCACCGTGTGTGACGATTACGCCTTCGCTGCCGGTCGGCTCAATTTCCGCCGATATTTCCAGTTCCTTATGGGCCAGGAACGGTGCGCGTGCCGTGGGCAACGTGTCTCCCGATTTCCACGGGCCGACCTCGCGGGGCGAGTCGGCCGAGCCGGCAATGTTGTTGTTTCTGCGGAGTCCGTCGCCGCCCTGGTCGGTCTTGCCGCCTGCCGGATTGAGTTCCGCCAAGACTGCGGTCAGGCGAATCCGCGCGGCTTTGCTCGCGGCCGTGTCAGCCTCGGGAGCAATCGGCTTCTCAACGAAGGGGGCATCGCTCAAATCGAAAAGCTCGCCCGCCTGATTCAGCTTGAATCCCGGCTCGCGAACGTACCAGCGTGCGCCAAGCTGAACGTAGGCCCAGGCCCGGGGGGTGCCCGCCTCGCCACGGAGTTGAGGGACGAAACTGTGGCCATCGGTCTTCAGCCCTGCGGGCGGCTTGACGCCCGCAATTTCGGCGAAAGTGGCATACGGATCGGCAAAACTCACAATGTCGTCGAGCACTTTTCCGGCGGGCGTCACGGCCGGCCAGCTTGCGATGAACGGGACCCGCGATCCTCCCTCCAGCAGGCTTCCCTTCCAGCCGTTGATCATGCGGCCCTGGACAGGGCTGGGATAACCGGCGGCGGTGCCGTTGTCGCCCGAGAAGATGATCAGCGTGTTCTGACGGAGACCCAGCCTTTCCAACTCGTCCACCAGCGCACCGAGTTGCTTGTCCATATAGCGGATGTTATCGTCGTAGAGCTTATTGATATTCGTCGTGCCGGCTTCCGTATCGGGGGTGCGCACGGTTGGCTTATGCACGAGGTGCATCGCATAGTAGAAAAAGAACGGCTTGTCTTTGTGCCGGCGGATGAAATCGAAGGTAAAGTCCTGGATGACATCGGGGCCATAGGTCCCTTCGGGGAGATCCAGAACCTGACCATTCTTGTTGTACTTCGTTTGCCAATACCAGCCGCCGGCCGTGTTGTCGGTGAGGAATTCGTCAAAGCCCCAGTCGCCCGGCAACTCGCCCAACTGACGCCACTTCCCGGCATGTCCGGTAGCGTAACCGGCCTGTTTCAGGAGTCTGGCAATGGGGTATTCGTCGGCCGACTTCGGTCCGGGCCCGCCGGCGCACCACGACTGGTTGGTCAACCCACCGGTGCGAAAGGCGTAACGCCCAGTCATCAATAAGCTCCGCGACGGCCCGCACAAAGGTGCTGCATAGCACGTTTTGAAACGCAGGCCGGATGCGGCCAGGGCGTCGATGTGCGGCGTCTTGTGGGCGTCGGCGCCGTAGGAACTGACGCCGTCAATTCCCAGATCGTCGGCAAGGACGAAGATGATGTTTGGCTTGGACGCCTGCGCGGCGCCGCGGCCATGGCTGGGCCGTACGCGGCGCACAGGAAGAGGAACGACAATGGAACTGCGACTTTCATTCTGGTGCTCCTGGAGTGTGTTCAAAACCGAATACTTTAACCTCACTAATGCTTACCCAGCAGCCATCGTCAACTCCAGTCACCGTGATCTTCAGGTAACGGATATGGCTGGCTTTCTGGAACTTTAGATCGTGGACCTGCGACGTTGCGGTGGTCTTGGTCTGATCGCTCAGAAGCGACCAGTGCCTCTGGTCGGCCGAGCCTTCGACCTTGTACCGATAGATATGGCCAGCGAAAGGCCAGCGGATCTGGCAGCCCGAAAGGTCGTGAGGTTTCTCGAGATCGACCTGCCACCAGTCGGGCTCGCCCTCGGGTTCGTCGTCGGACCGCCAGCACGAATCGGGATCGCCATCGTTGGCCTGGGCCGCGGTATGTTCCTCATTCTCAACCGACGAACTGGTGGCCGGCTTGTTCAAGGCCAGGTTGGCCCGCTCTGCGGCAAAGATCGGAACTGACACGGAGAAGAGAAAGGAAATGGTCAGGACCGCACGAACTGCCGCGTGGGCGGTCCTTTGGCGATTCGTCGTGGTACAGGGCACGTTTGACTTTCTGTTGTTGTATTATCGTTCGTTGCTGCGCGAAGCATAACTGCGCTGTTGCAATGGAAACCGGCCCGCAGCACAAGCAAGGCAACTCCGTTGCCGCCTAGCTCGCGCTCGGGCCCGCATGGGATCGAACCTTCGATCCGTTTCCTATTTCGTTGCACCGGTCACGGCAGGAACCGCCGTCGTCTTGGTCACATCGGGAACCGCGGTCGTCTTGACACGGACGTTGGTTATCTTCCCATCGAAGGCGCCGGTGGCGTCGTTTTCGCCCAGCACGCCGGGATTGGCCGTACCAACCGCGAAACCGGCTCGGGGCTGCAGCGGGATCAGGCCCTCGGCCTTACCCTCGGCCACTCGCTTGCCATCGACCAGAAGCGCCAGAGCGCCACCTTGCTTGAGGGTTGCCGAGACCAGGAAATGGCCTTTGCCCAACGGGTCTTTGGCGACAATCGCTGTCAGCTCGCCGTTCACGCGGACGGCAAACGCGAGCTTACCCTGCGTGAGGTAGACGGCATAGCCGCGGGCCCCGCCGCCCTGCGTGACGATCACGCCGTCGGCGCCTCCAGCCGGCTCGATCTCCGCCGAAATCTCCAGTTCCTTGCGGGCCAGGAACGGCGCCCGTGCGGTCGTGAGGCTATCGCCCGATTTCCAAGGGCCGACCTCGCGGGGCGAGTCGACCGACCCGGCGAAGTTGTTGCCGGCGCCTTCGGCGCGGGTCCGTCTTGCCGCCGGCCGGATTGAGTTCGGCCAGGACCGCGGTCAGACGCTGCCGCGCGGCCTTGCTCTGGGCCGTATCATCCGCGGGAGCGATCGGCTTCTCGACAAAGGGGGCATCGCTCAGATCAAAGAGGGCGCCGGCCTGATTCAACTTGTATCCCGGCTCGCGGACATACCAGCGGGCACCAAGCTGGACGTAAGCCCAGGCGCGGGGCGTGCCCTTCTCGCCGCGGAGTTGCGGGGCGAAACTGATGCTGTCGCTCTTCAATCCGTCGGGCACTTTGACGCCAGCAATTTCGGCGAAGGTGGCGTACGGATCGACAAAACTCACGATATCGTCGAGCACCTTGCCGGCGGGCGTCACGGCCGGCCAACTTGCAATGAACGGGACCCGCGACCCGCCCTCCAGCATCGTCCCCTTCCAGCCGTTGATCTTGCGGCCGTTTACAGGGCTGGAGTTATCGGGTGTGGTGCCGTTGTCGCCGGAGAAGACGATCAGCGTGTTCTGGCGCAGCCCTAGCTTGTCCAATTCGGCAACCAGTTCGCCAAGCTGCTTGTCCAGATAGCGGATGTTATCGTCGTAGAGCTTGTCGTTGCCGGTCGTGCCCGGCACAGTATCCGGCGTGCGCACGGTCGGTTTATGCACGAGGTGCATCGCATAATAGAAGTAGAACGGCTGGTCCTTGTGCCGCCGAATGAAATCGAGGGTGAAATTCTGGATCACGTCAGGGCCGTACGTCCCTTCCGGCAGGTTCACGATCTGGCCGTTCTTGTTGTACCTCGTTTCCCAATACCAGCCGCCGGCCGTGTTGTCGGTGATGAACTCGTCAAAACCCCAGTCGCCCGGCAACTCGCCCAACTGCCGCCATTTGCCAGCATGCCCCGTGGCATAGCCGGCCTGCTTCAGGAGCCGGGCAATGGGGACTTCGTCGGCCGACTTGGCGCCCGGCCCGCCCGCGCACCACGATTCGTTGGTCAGCCCGCCGGTGCGGAAGGCGTAACGCCCGGTCTGCAAAAGAGTGCGCGACGGCCCGCACAAGGGGGCTGCGTAGCAGGTTTTGAAACGCAGGCCAGACGCCGCCAGGGCGTCGATGTGCGGCGTTTTGTGCGCCTCGCCGCCGTAGGAACTGACGCCATCAATGCCCAGATCGTCGGCCAGCACGAAGATGATGTTCGGCTTGGAGGGCTGCGCGGGCCCCGCGGCCAACGCTGGGGCGTATCCGGCGCAAAGGAATAAAAAGGCCAGTGGAACTGCAACTTTCATTTCGGTACTCCTAGGGTGTGTTTGGAACATTGTACAGGTCATGCTTGGTTTCTTTGCCCAAGGCATGATGGTTGGAAGGCGTGTAGCAAATCGGATGCCAGCTCATCGTGAAGAGAAAAGCCGCCGTTTTCATGCGATGTCTGAGGTGGCCTCCTGCTGTCTATTCTGGGGGACTGTATTATGAAACGGGCAGCTAGCCGCGGATCACGGGTTATCATGACCGGCAGTCCGCCCGTCGTGACGTGCAGCAGTCCGGCACGAGTAGGTGGACGCGACCGTCGGTGCTCGCCGCGCAGCGGCCTGACGGACGACACGCTGCTGGTCTTCCTGAAAAAAAAACCGGCTGACCGTGGCAGATCCAAGCTCGACAGAACGCGGGTGACGATCCTGGGTCCAATCGACACGTGCCGGTCTGGGATTGCCGGCTCTGGGGTGAGAAAGCGTTCTGTAACGTATGGCCTGCCACGGCAGCCGGTCTAGTTCCGGATTTGCGGCAAACTCCAACCCAAGTTCGGGTGTGCGTTTGCCGTCCGTGATAGTCGCCATTGGGAACGCAACTTGTGTGCCAATACCCGATGAATCGCTGAAGGCGCGGTGGATTGGCTTAGTCTGAGCGAGGAAACAACGCTAACAAGACGCAGGATCGGCTTCTGTTGACAGGCCATCGTCTCTCATCGGCGATAGTCCTCCAGCAAATGCCACGGCATCCCAGACTGCGCAATGCCGAGGCGAAACTGGCTTCTTCAATTTGTCGGCAAAGTCGTCGCGGACCCCGCTCAGCATGACGGGCACCTTGCGCTGGTTCATCTCCTCGATGAAATCGCGGATCCGTTCCATGCAGACGAGATCCGCATTGCGGGTCCGCTTGACCCGCAACACGACCACGCGGACGCCGCCCTGCACCTGTTTTAGCAGTCCTTCGAAATACCGGTCGAGTTCCCATGCGGCGCCGAGGAAGAGCTCGCCCTCCAGATTGAGAATGACCATCGACGAGCATATCGGATCGCCCTCGTGCAGATCTCGGACCACCCGGTCCGAGTTGACGGACAGCCTTGTCACCCGTAGCCGGGCGGCGCGGGGCACGTACATGAGAATGGAAAGAGAGGATTGCGGATTGATCTGCTGATAAAGCTCCCGCGTCGGATCGTAGGAGACGTTCAGCAAGTCCGCGCCGGTTGTTGGCTACACTCTTCACCGCAATCAGCCCAATAGCCACGATGGAGGCGACCACGGCAACACAGTTGATGATCCAGGGGATTCGCGGCATATTTGTCCGGATCTCGTCAGGCTTTGCGGATGAGCACGTGATGAAAGCCGCCCTCCTGGCGAATGAAAAGCACCTGATGCCCCTGCTCGGTCACCGTGCGCGGGACGTTGTTCAACGGTTCGCCCTCATTCAGAAGCACGTCCAACTCCTCGCCGCTTTGCAGCTTGGCCAGCGCGAGCTTGACCTTGACGAAAGTCATTGGGCAACAGTCGCGGGTGATGTCGAGTGTCTTGGCCATGACCTGCCCCCTCAGATAAAAATGATCTTGGCGTCGCGGGATCGATCGAGGAAGGTGGAGACGCCCATCAGTTCGGATACCTCGTCGATCAAGTCCTCTTTCTTGATTTCCAGGATGTGCATCGCCATTTCGCAGGCAACGAAGCCGATGCCCAGCGCCTTGGCCGCTTCGAACAACTCTTCCAGCGTGGCCACGTTCTTGGCCTTCATCATGCCGGTCATGAGTTTCGGGCTGAGGCCGGCGAAATTCAGCCGGCTGAGCGGCAGGTTGTTTCGGCCGCCTAAGAGGAAATTAAAGAAGCGGGCGAGGATTCCCTCGCCGGTCCAGCGATGGCCGCCGCGCTTCTTGATGATGTTCAGGCCCCAGAAGGTGAAAAACAGGGTTACTTCGCGATTCGTGGCCGCAGCGCCCGTGGCAATCGTGAGCGCCGCCAGGGCACGATCGAAATCGCCGCTGAAACAGACGATCGACAGCTTCTCTTTCGCTTCCATGAAATCCTCCTGAATTGTCAGATCGACCAGTTGGGAGCGAAGTCATGCTCTTCGCTGGTGCGCATGCGGAGTTTCGGCCTTTCCAGGCTCACAATCGTGTGCGGGGCGACGGAAGTCATGATCCAGACATTCGAGCCGAGCACCGAATCGTGGCCGATAACGGTTTGGCCGCCCAAGACCGTGGCGTTGGCATACAAGACCACGCGGTCTTCAACTGTGGGATGGCGTTTGGCCCGGCGGAGCGGATTGCCCTCGCCGTCGCTCGCGCCGCTCAGGGCCCCGAGGGTCACGCCCTGGTAGATCTTGACCCAATCGCCGATTTCGCAGGTCTCGCCGATCACGACCCCGGTGCCGTGATTGATGAAAAAGTGCTTGCCGATCTTCGCGCCGGGTGGATGTCGACGCCGGTCTTGCCGTGAACCCATTCCGTCATCATCCGCGGAATCAACGGGATGTCCATTTCGTGCAGCAGATGGGCCAGGCGGAAGACAATCACCGCCTCGAAACCAGGGTAGCAGTAGATCACCTCGTCCAATGACCGGCAGGACGGATCGCCGGCCTGGGCCGCCTCCGCATCCAGCGAAAGGTCCTTGCGCAGGCCGGAGAGGCTCTCCAGGAAGTCGAGCGTCTTCGCCTGCGCGACCGCCTCCCAATCGCGCGGCTGATAGCTGCCTGCCTGAGGACTGCCCGGCGGAAATCGCGTCGCTTCGTAATTCAAGGCCCGAGCGATCTGCTGCGTCAGCCGGTCGTAAAGCGTATCGATGAGGTTTCCGACATGGTAGATCAAGTTCGGCAAGCGGAGGCTGTCGCGGCGGCGGTAGCCCGGAAAAAGCACCGATTTGAGATCCTCGATGATCGAGACCACCGTGTTGTAGGTCGGCATTGGACAGCGGCCAAGATGAACCGTGCCGCCTATCTCGGCGTACGTATCGACGATGCCCTCCGTTACGAGCGGCAAGCGATCTTTGGCTTGAATGATCAATATCACAGCGTGAATCCCGTCGGGCCTAGTTATGGGGCATGGTTCAATTAGCATGCCGCCAGAGTAACACTGTAGGGAACGCGCTCCGTGGCGTTCCGGGTCGAGTGGAACGCCACGGAGGGCGTTCCCTACCAGATTTCGTCCGGCGGAAGTGTTACGCTGGTTTGAACCATGCCGGTTTTGGCGATGGCGAAGCAAAGAGCGCCCTGTGGATGCAACTTTCGTTCCGGAAGTTGGATTGCGGAAGGCCCAACACAATCCAGCGAACTTCACGGCCTGCCGTGGCATATCACGGACATTCCGTTAAATATCGCCACCACAACTGCGTGAATCTCGTTCAGAATCGCAAAAAGCGCGGACGATGCAATCTTGCGATTCTCGATCACCTTGGTCTAATATTAGCATCAAGGTTCGCCCCATTTGGCAGACTTCGCCAAAATCGGTTCCACTCACACGCATCGTGATTGATCATGACATTGTCAGAAACCCAGACCAGCGCCGCGGCCAACGCGCGGCACCGGCTCGATTCCAACCAGGCCCTGCGGCGCTGCGACGACGTCCGCGAGTTGATTGCCAATCCCGAGAACCCAACACCGCTGGTCCGCATCAACCGGGTGGTGCCCCAAGGAGACTTCGAGCTGTACGTGAAGCTGGAGTGGTTCAACCCCTTTGGCTCGATCAAGGATCGCACGGCCTTCTTCCTGCTCAAGGGCATGGCCGAACGTGGAGAACTTGACGGCAAGAGTCTTGTGGAACCCAGTTCCGGCAATACGGGCATCGCCTTGGCAGCCCTGGCAGCCTTGATGCAAAAGAAGCTGGTGGTGACGATCCCTGACGGCGTGCCGGAAGAGAAGAAACTCATCCTCCGCATGCTCGGGGCCGAGGTCTGGGCCACGCCGGACGACCTCTGCCCGATCAACCACCCCAAGGACGGCGCGATCGCCTTGGCGCGTTCGTTCGTGGAGGGCGCGGCGACCAAGGATTTGTATGCCATGCCTTACCAATACGAAAATCCCGATAATGTCCGGGCGCATTACGAAACCACGGGGCCGGAGATCTGGAAGCAGACCGAAGGACAGGTGCAGTACTTCTTGGCCGGCTACGGCACCTGCGGGACGATCACCGGCACGGGCAAGTACCTCAAAGAAAAGAACCCCAAGATCAAAGTCATTGCCATCGAACCGCAGAAGGGGCACCGTCTTCCCGGCCTGAAAAATCTGCAGGAATCCAAGCCGCCCGGCATCCTCGACCGCAGCCTGATCGACGAGGTCATCCGCGTGGACGATGCACCGGCCTACCAGATGACGAAGCGGCTCTTCCGCGAGGAGGGGCTGATTGTCGGTCCTTCCACCGGCGCCATGGTGCATGCGGCGATCGAGTTCGGCAAGCGCCATGCAGGGCTGGCCGTGGCCATTTCGCCCGACGGCGGATTCAAGTACGCTTCCTTCTTCCTGGACATTATCGGCAACGAAGGGTTGCCGGAGGTATAATCTGCTATGGACCGAGTCTACGATCTTCCCAAGGACGCCGCAGCCGACCTTAACCGCTTCGGCCGCGAGATAGCCAAGTTTGAGCGGGGCGAGACGTTCGGCGGCCGAGTTCCGCGTTTTCCGCGTGCCGCGCGGCGTCTACGAGCAGCGCGAATCGGACACCTACATGCTCCGCGCCCGCTGCCCGGCAGGCATGGTCCTGCCCCATCAGATGCGGGCCCTGGCCGCTGCCACCAAGCGCTATGGCAACGGGGTCCTGCATGTCACGACGCGGCAGGACGTGCAGGTCCATCGCGTGCTGTTGAAAGACATCCATCCGGCCCTCGTGGATCTGCACGCGGCGGGCGTTTCGACCAAAGGCGGCGGCGGCAACACGGTCCGCAACATCACCGCCTGCTTCGACGCGGGGGTCTGCGGCAAAGAAGTTTTCGACCCCACGGCTTATGCCGTAGCCGTTACAGAGCACTTGCTACCCGATCCGTTGTCATACCAGTTACCGCGGAAGTACAAGATCGCCTTTTCCGGTTGCGGGAAAGACTGTGCGGGGGCGACGGTCAATGACCTTGGCTTCGTGGCCAGCCAACGGGGCAACGTGCGCGGCTTCATGGTCTTCGTGGGCGGTGGGATGGGCGCGATCTCCCGCGTGGGAGAACTGCTTGAAGAGTTCATCTCGGCCGAGGAAGCCCACCTAGCGGCTGAGGCCGTGAAGCGGGTCTTCGACCAGCACGGCAATCGCCGCAACCGTCGCCACGCGCGGATCCGTTTCCTCATCGAGGACATCGGCTTGCCGCGGTTCCGCGAACTGTACGCCGCTGAATTACAGGCGTTGCGGACCAGCGGCAGCGTGAAATTGAATGTTCGCCCAATCGCGCCACAACCGCCTTCGTCCTCTGGGAGAGGCGCATGTGGTGAGGGCATTCCTGCGCCCGACTTCGAGCCCTGGCTTAAGCGTTACGCCGAGCCGCAACGGCAGGGCGGCTATTTTCTCGTCCATATCCCCCTGTTCCTGGGAGACATCGAGGCCGATCGCTTCGAGCAACTGGCTGTGGTCGTGGCCGAATATGGCGAAGGCGTGCTGCGGACCACGCAGCAGCAGAACCTCGTCCTGCGCTGGATTCACGAGAACGAGCTGCCCACGGTGCATGCGCAGTTGAAGGTCCTTGGGCTGGCTGGCATGGAATCGCCCCTTTTCTCGAACATGATCGCATGCGCCGGCGCATCGACCTGCCGATTGGGGATCTGCCTCTCGCGCGGAATTGCCAAGGCGATTCGCGGCAAGCTCTCGGCCGACGGCACGAACCTTGAAGGGCTCGATGCGCTGAGGATCAACATCAGCGGCTGCCCCAACTCGTGCGGCCGGCACCCGCTGGCCGACATCGGGCTTTTCGGGGCCGCGCGGCGGGCCAATGGCCAACTTGTGCCGCAATATGTCTTGCAGCTTGGCGGCCGCGTGGGGGTGGGAAGGACCCGCTTGGCCCAGGGCCAACTGGCGGTTCCCGCCCGCAACGTGCCGGATCTGATCGCCGAACTGCTGGTTGCCTTCCGCCGTTCGCCGCATTTTCCGGATTTCGCGCGATTCGCCGACGCCGATGGCCGGGAGATCGGACAGACCTTGGCCGCAAGGTACGAGCCGGTTCCCGAGTTCAACGGACACAAGGAGTATTACTGCGACTGGGACGCCAGCGAGCTGTTCTCGCTAGCCGGGCGGGGGCCGGGCGAGTGCGGCGCGGGTGTTTTCGATTTGATCGAGCTCGATCTCCAAAGCGCCCGCGATGCCATCCAGGGCAGCCGTCTGTTTGAGGCCACGGTCCTTGCCGCCCGGGCGCTCCTGGTCACGCGGGGCGAGCAGCCCGACGGCGAGGCCGAAGCCCTCGAACTGTTCACGCGGTTGTTCCTTGCCGAGGGGCTCGTCGAGCCTTCGTATGGTGTGCTGATCGGCATCGCCAAGGCCGCGGCGAAGACACCTTCCGCCGCCGCGGCATTGGAGCCCGGCGAGGCGGCGAAGTTTTTGGAGCGAATCGAGAAGCTGTATGCCGACATGAGCACGTCGCTCCGCTTCAAGCCCGAGCCCCCGGCTGCGGTTGTCGCAGCACCCCCCGCGGCAACGTCTCCCGCCGAGCGCGAGGCCGACTTCCGCGGCGTGATTTGCCCCTTGAACTACGTCAAGACGAAGATGGTCCTCGCGGCCATGAAAAGCGGGAGTGTGCTCTCCGTCCTGCTCGATGAGCCCGGATCGCGGAACGTGCCGGCCAGCGTGGAGAAGGACGGGCACTCGGTGCTATCGATCGACCGGCAGGAGCAGCACTGGAGGGTGCGGATTCGGAAGGGCTGAACATGGGCGAACTAGCCAATGACTTCCGGTTGTGAGTGGCGTGAATTCATGCCGCCAGCCCAGGCTAATTGCTCACACAAGCCCAGTCAAAGAATAGCTTAACGGTGAGGATAACGACCGTCATGAGAAATATCCGCCGCAGCCAGAGGTTGCTCATCTTGCGAGCGAGGGTGTGCGCAAGAATCGCCCCGGCAAATGATACGGCGCTCAGCGAAAGTCCGAGCTTCCAATCGACGATGCCCTGCCAAGCGAAGATCGCAGTGGCAATCAGAGAGGAAAAAAACATTTAGCACTTTCGTGATCGCCACGGCTTCGGTGAACGTCATGCGGAAGAAAAAGAGGTAGGCTACCGTCAGCAGAGCAACGTAGCCGCCACTGAAGAATCCGCCGTAGACGCCGAGTGCGAAAGTCGCAATATGCCCGATTATTTCCAGAGATCGGGAAGAACGGCCCGGGGCCTTGGTCAAGCCCATGTCACGTTTGATAAGCGAGAAAATCAACACGACAAGCATCGCCGATGCGACGACGATAGGCATGTCCTTTGACGGCACAGCTAGAAGTAGGAAGGCCCCCAAGAATGATCCGGCCAGCGTAAGGCCCGTTAAAGCGGGCAATCTTTTCCGCGGGACGACCTGTCCTTGGATGAAGGGCACCGCCCCGCCGAGGCTGAGGAAGATCAGTGCTAGCATGTTCGTCGCAACTGCCGCATGAGCGTCAATGCCGCACTGCATCATTACCGGCACAGTAATCAATGAAGTGCCTCCGGTCACTACGCTTATGACGGCGGTGACGAAGAAGATAATGGCCAACAAGGAGACAGCAAAAGCGGCATACATTGCTGCGTAAATATAGCACCGGCGCGTGAAGCAAACGTCGGCCGACCAGTGCTTCGCGCCGGCCTACGCGACCCGCTTCGCCCGCGGCTTCCGTGCCGCGGGCGCAATTCCCGGAAATGCGCGTGAAAGTGCCGACCGAACGCGCTTGCCGATCTGCCGCAGGACGTATCGGCCGTAGAGTTTCCACTCGTGATACTTCGTCATGATTGCGATGCCCCTTTCGGAAAGTCGCCGCGTCGGTATCCGACCCCGCGAACCGTTTTGATCAAACGTCCATGGCTGCCCAGCTTTCTTCGCGGCGACATGACATGACCGTCGACGGAACGGTCCGTGGCAGGGTAGTCGCCGCCCTGAACGGCCCCGATGATCTCCTTTCGCGTGAACACGCGTCCGTCGCTCTGCATCAGGAAGAGCAAGATCCGGAACTCGGTTTTCGTCAGTTCCAGCGGCCGGCCTTCCAGCAGCACTTGGCCCGTGGAAGGATAGAAAGCCAATCCCTCGATTTCAATTAAGTTTGTGTCTTTGTCCATGATATTTAGCGCTACATCAAGCGAGGCGGCCGCAGCCCTTCAGATTTGCGGATCGAATCGCCAGTTCCAGAACCAGTACCAGTAATCCTCGATCAGTTCCGCGTTGGCAGGGCTATCCTCGACTTCCAATTCGACCAACGGCACCTCGGCGAGTTCGGTTCCACAGAGGGCTTTGCAGAGCAGGCCCGAGCGGCTGCTTGCGTCATCCACAGGGGGAATCAGTTCGACGACCCGCACCGTCGCCGTCCACAGGCGCACGTTGTCAGCAGCTTCCGGGCAGCGGGCGACAAGCGGCAACGTCAGCTTCGCAGCAAGGTATTCGTGGTAGCGCAGCAGGCTTCGGGTAGCATGGCGATTGCTTTCGACTGGATAAGTAACGGATGCACTTTCAGCAAAGGCTGATCATTGACAGTGGCGGGATGAGAGCAATCGCCGTGCCGTTGGCCAGCGGGCTGGAATATAGACATGAAAACTTGCTTTTATTCGCTGGATGCCTAGCATTCTTTGTCGGGACACACAGTGTTTCGAAGAAGGCCAGTACCCTTGTTTGTTCTATTGCGGCAGTGTACCGCGGAGGAAAGATCATGATCAAGTTGTTTGCGGCCGCACTTGCGGCGTTCAGTATATTCACGGTGGCAGCTCAAACGAGTTTTGCCGACAACACGAGTGGCGCACGCTGGTACCCGTTCTATGGCTATCGGCAGCCGGCCTACTTGACGCAGCGCACAGCAGTTACGGTGCATCCAGCGGCAGGCGCGGCGCAGCCCAACGGTGCGCAGGTCTACACCGCCAACTACCCGCCTTCCGAGACGGCTACCGCTCCACTGGCCGGCAACTACCGGCAGCCTTCGGCGAGCGCCAAGTGGTATCCATTCTATGGCTACCGCCGCCCCGCGTACTTGGACCAATAAACGCGAACAGCAATTGGACGCGACAAGAAAGCAAGCGAGGGCCGAAGCAACTGCCTCGTCCCTCGCCGGCGCCACTTTCCGAATTATCGGAACATTCCTGGTTTTGAACCGTCCCTATCGTGCTTCAGGCCGGTTCTCAACCATTATTGACTAGAACTCGTACTTCAGTTGCAGCCACCAGGAGCTGTCGGCCTCTGCGTTGACCAGATTCCCGAAGTGTCCCCAGCCCGCAACCAGCGTGGAATGCGAATTGAGAATCAGCCCCACGTCGATCGCGTTCCAGTTGTTCTCGACGCCGATCAACCCGGGGATCTCGCCATAGGGGTCGGTCTTTTGACGGAATTCATAGGCGATCAGGACCTTGTCCCAGGGCAGGATCGCGACATTTCCTTCAAAGGTCGCGTTGTAGTTGCTGCCGAAGCCGAGAAATCCCAGGTCGGACGCCTCGCTCAGGCGCAGACCGGCCGTGGTGATGAGCGGCTTCCCGAAGAAGCCCGTTCCAAAGGTCTTCGTGGCCGTGAAAGTGTAGTCCTCGCCGGTTGCGCTCGTGTAGCCGATGCTGGACAGTGCTCCGCCCAGTTTAGTGTTGATGTCGGCGACGCTGTCGTTGTACTTGAAATGCACGCCGATGGTGAATGCGGGGACTTCGAAGCCGCCGAGCAGATCTTTCAACACTGGATCGTTTTCCTTGATCACCAAGCCGCGAATACTCCAAGTGTGCAACCAAAGGTCGCTGTGGCCGACGTTCGATTCCAGTTGCGCGGCGGGGCCAACTGTGAAGTTGCGGATGGCCGACGGCAGTGTTCCCAGTCCCAGACGATCGGCTCCATAGCCGAGTTCCACCCGGCCGAAGAGCGTCTCGGTGAACGTCAGCGCGTCGAGGTTCTTGCTCCCCAAACCGACGAAAGACATTGCCGCAGCCGGTTTGCCGAACAGAGTGTCATCAGGGCCGGGGTTGACGAGGTACGCCATCGGCGTGATGGCGCCTCCGCCGTAGCCTTCGATCGTGTGGAATGGGAGCGGCGGTCCCTTTTCAGGGGCCGGGGCGGTGCCGGGCGCGTCGGTCACGGCCGCTGGCGGCTGCGGGGCCGCCGTCGTTGCGTCGGCCCCTTCGGCCCATGCTCGTGCCGTCGTCGCCAGGGCCAAAACACCGGCCATGGCAAGGACTCGCACTACTTGATTCGTCGACATGTCATCCTCCTTGTTGCTAGTCGAACGTCACTTGCGGGCGCTGGCAGTCCTCCTTTTCCGAAAGTTACGGTTCTATTTAGGCCAGCCTCGCAAGCCCTTTAAATAAGGGCCTATGTTGCCATCGGGACCAATTGGCTACTAGCTTTATCAGTTTACGACATATCGTGATGGCTGGCCGCAGTCCTTGCGCAATCGGCGTAGTCGCCTGTTTCAAACGGTCGGATTGATCGTAACCCTAATCGCCGACAGTGAATCACTTTAATGACAGAAACTAAGTAGTTCCTTTCTGCCGGAAAGGACTAATTCGCGATGATACAGTGGAAGGCCCGAAGTTCCCAGCGGCACATAGCACAATAGTCCTTCCCGGCAAGAAGGACCTACTAGCCGACGCAAGCCATGAAGGTCGCACACCCGTCCGTGACGGATGCAAGTCTCCCGTCAGAACGTGCAGGGCGGCAGTCCGATTGTGCCGGTGCGGCTTGCCCTGCCGCGCGGACGTCTTCGCCGCCAAAGCGCCGGATACCAACCGCAGTAGCCGAAGGTCGGCGGCATTGCTTTCCCAATCGACACAAGCCGACCGACTCCTGCAGGCATGTGTCGGATTCGAGCTTGCTGCATCGCTCGTTGGCATCGCCGTTGCTTCTGCTTTCCACCGCATCAGAACTGGTTTCGCGACCGGGTCTGTAGCGCAGGCACGTTCTGCCTGCGTGCTCGGTCTGGAAAGGTTTCGAAGTCGAAGACACGTTCTCAGAAAATGGAGGTTTCCGATGCGTAATGCAAAATGGATCTCGCCCGTGATCGTTGGTCTTGGCCTGGCGCTGTGCTTCAAGCGGCCACTGCCGGCCTGTCGGAATTGCTGCCCGGCGCTTGCAAGCCCGTCAAGGCCTGCGAGCCGGTGCAGAAGGTCGAACCGCTTCCACCGGCCTGCAAACCGGTGCAGCCTTACGTCCCGCCGGTCAAAGCCTGCGCCGGTACAGAAAGTCGAACTGCTTCCACCAGTCTGCCAACCGGTGCAGCCTTACGTCCCGCCCGTCAAAGCCTGCGAACAAGTCCAGGCGCCGAAGGCCTGCGAGCCCGTGAAGGGTTGCGATGGATCTCACGAGCTGGTGGTCGATCGACTGCTGAATAAGGTGGATCGGGCGATTCATGCTACGGCCTACAAGATCCACGCCTGGAAGCAAGGCGGCTACGTGGAGTATTCTGCGCCGCCGCAAGACGCGCCGCTCGCGCCGGCCCCTGCATCGGCCCCGGCGAATGTGCCGACCGCGCCCGTGCCGGCCCGGTCGAGCAATTCGTGACGGCCGACACCGCTCACCGAGTCGGCGCCGCTCCCGGGTTGCTTGCGCACGCAGCGGCACAAATAGCAGCATCTTGCCCGCCTGCGCGATGGGATTTAGGGGTTACGAGGGGAGTCGTTGGCAGGCATGGAAAATGCTTAGGGCCGAGCCCTGGACGGGCTCGGCCCTTTTTTGTCCGCCAGCCAGCCAGAGGTTATCGGGAAAGTCGGAAAGCAAGCCGTAGGGTGTGGTCGAGTGCAACGAAGACCCACCACAAAATGCCGGAAATTGGTGGGTCTTCGTTGCACTCGACCACACCCTACGGTCTTTTGGACAGCCGCTCAGTTTCGCGCGATGCGTTTCACGGCGGCAACCAGCCGATCGATCTCTTCCTTCGTATTATAGAGCGAGAACGACGGACGGACCGTCGACTCCAACCCGAAGCGGCGGAGCGAGGGCTGGGCGCAGTGATGGCCAGCCCTGACCGCGATGCCCTCCTGGTCCAGGAGGCGGCCGACTTCCTCGGTGCGAAGGTCCTTGAGGACGACGGAAATCACGGCTACCTTCTCCAGGACGCCCAAGGCGTCGTCGGTCAGCACGGCGGCGGAGAAGTAGAGCGTCAGCAGGTACGAGGCGACGCCCAGCGTGTCGAGGCCCATCAGGCGGGCGGAAAGACTGGGCTGAATCTCGCCGGGGATGCCGGCCTGGTGCAGTCCGACCACGCCCTGGTCTTCCTCGCCGGTCCGCAGCAGGAGGATGCTCGTGGTCCCCAGCCATTGGTTGGACTGCTGC
The DNA here is from genome assembly GCA_963824275.1 of uncultured Planctomycetia bacterium. Taxonomy (GTDB): domain Bacteria; phylum Planctomycetota; class Planctomycetia; order Pirellulales; family Thermoguttaceae; genus JANXQG01. The sequence goes on from CAWGOT010000003.1 coordinate 157,245, forward strand.
CGTCCCTTGATCTCGATCTTGTCGCAAGGCACCAGCGGCACGCCCCGCCAGGTGACCACCGGCGAGCCGAAGAGGTTGATCGTCACCGGCGGCACGCCGCGCCAGGTGCACTCCCGCCACCATGGTCGCAAGGCGTGTAGCAAATCGGGTGCCAGCTCAACTTGAAGACAAAAGCTGCCGTTTTTATGCGATGTCCGACGTGGCCTCCCGCTGTCTATTCTGGGGGACTGTATTATGATACGGGCAGCTAGCCGCGGATCACGGGTTGTTGCGACAGCCGGTCCGTCTCTGGCGTGGTGAAGGAGTCCGGCACGAATATTGCTTCAACCTGTCGAGTTTCCGCGGTCGTGCCTGATGATCTGCCTTCCAACCGCGAAGTACCACTCGATCGAAGTTCCCATGAGAATTAGCGTAACCACTGTCGCTTTACTGTGCCTCGCGCTGACCTTGGCGTTGAGCCGGAATGGCTATTCCGCCGCGCCTGAAACGTCGCGGCCCAATATTCTCTTCATCATGGCCGACGACCATGCAGCCAATGCCATCAGCGCCTACAGCGGCCGGATCAACAAGACCCCCCAAATCGACCGGATCGCTCGCGACGGGATTCGGCTGGACGACTGTTTCTGCGTCAACTCCATCTGCACGCCGAGCCGTGCCTGCATTCTGACCGGCAAATACAGCCACAAGAATGGCGTGCCGGTCTTCAATAGCTTTGACGGTTCGCAGCCCACGGTGGCCAAGTATCTGCAGGCCGCCAGGTACTACACCGGCATGGTCGGAAAGTGGCATCTCGGCAGCGAACCGACCGGCTTCGATCAGTGGACGATCTTGCCCGGCCAGGGCGTTTATCACAATCCGGTGTTCTACGACGCGGCGGGGCACCGCACGATCCAGGGCTACGTGACCGACATCACTACCGACTTGGCCATCGATTTTCTCGAAAAGCGGCCCAAGGACAAGCCGTTCTTCTTGATGTGCCATCACAAGGCGCCGCATCGGCCCTGGAGCCCTGACGACAAGCACTTCGCGCTTTACGACGACGGCGACATCCCCGAGCCGGCCACGCTCCGCGACGACTACTCCACACGGACCGATGCCGCTCACGAGACGACGATGACGATCGCCAAGGATCTGAACCGCACCGACCTCAAGGCCGATCCACCGCCGGGGCTGACCGGCGATGCCCTGCTGCAGTGGAAATACCAGCGGTTCATCAAGGACTATCTCCGCTGCGTGGCCTCGATCGACGACAACGTCGGCCGCCTGCTCGATTACCTCGACAAGACGGGGCTGAGCGCGAACACCGTGGTCATTTACACCAGCGACCAAGGCTTTTTTCTCGGCGACCATGGCTGGTTTGACAAGCGGTTCATGTACGAGCAATCGATCCACATGCCTTTCCTGGCACGCTGGCCGGGGGTCATCAAGCCGGGTTCCGCCCAGGCGGCGATGGCGCTGAACATCGATTTTGCCCCCACCTTCCTGGAGATTGCCGGCTTGAAGGTCCCCGGCGACATGCAAGGCCGCAGCCTTGTGCCTCTGCTGCGCGGCGAGCGGCCGGCCGACTGGCGGACGAGCTGGTACTACCGCTATTACCACGACCCGGGCGATCACAACACCCGCCCCACTATGGCGTCCGCACGGAGACGCACAAGCTGATCTATTTCTGGAAGAAAGACCAGTGGGAGTGCTATGATCTCGTGCATGATCCCGACGAACTGCATAACCTGGCTTACGATCCGGCCCACGCGGACCTGGTGGCGAAGCTGAAGGAGGAGCTCTATCGGCTCAAAAAGGAGGTGCAGGACAACGACGAGTTCGCCAACGAGCAGCCGACGACCACGTCGAATGGCCCGCCTCAAAAGAGCGGAGTCGCCTCGGGCCCCAAGTGATAAGTTCGTCCTGGACTACCAGTTCAGGCGTGCTGAGGACGATCGGATCCCCGATCCCTCGGGCAGCAGCAACCACTGCACGACCCAGGGCATGCCGCGGCGGACGCGCGGCCAGCCGATTTGACGGCAACGCCTGGATCGAGGTTCCCAAATCGCCCCCGCTGAACTGCTCCCAGTTTGCCATTTCCACAAAAGAACGGTCCGTGCCCAGCCAGTTTCTAATTGTGCAATCACTGATTGCACAATCTGCCGCAGATGATCCAGACAGTCGCGAGCATTCCCGACGAGTGAATCATCGTCTCTCGCCGGCGGTAGTCCTCTAGCAAATGTCACGGCATCCCACCGTAAACTGCGCCATGTCGGGTCGGGAGCGGCTTGAAATGGCGACTTTGAGCTTTACTGTGAACTGGCACGACAGTTGCATCATTGGGACGGGCTGAATCCGGTCTGATAATCAGTCAATGAGGATAACCATGGATTGCCCAACGCCCACAGGCTCAGGACGGCTCAATGCACTTCAGAAGGTGATGCTGCAATGGAGCAGCCTCCATCCCTACAACGCGGCCCATGTTTTGAAGATCGCGGGGCCGCTTCGCCGTGGTGATCTTGCTTGCGCCGTGGAGGGCACGTTTCGCCACCGCGGCCTGGGAATCGCCCACCTCTCTGCAGACGGGCGCACGTTTCGCCATGAAACTACGACCCAGGCTGGAGTCGAGGTCTTTGGCGGGGGCGAGGATCCGGGCAGCGGTATGGAGGAGCAGTTGAGCCGAGCCTTGAATCGGCGGTTTGAGCGGCCGACCATGCGGCCCTTTCGTTTCGCGGCGATTGACGCCGGGCCGCAATCGCATTATGTGGCACTTTCCTACGATCACTGGGTTGCCGACGCCCACGCGGCCCGGTTGGTCTTGCGAGGCGTCTTGAGCCGTTATTTGCCCTTGGCGATTCCCGAGAGTTCCGATCGCCTGGAACTCTACCCGGGAACGTACCGGGATGTCTTTCGGCAGCGGCTGCACGGCGGGCAATTGGCGTTGGCGGCGTTGCGGGCGGTCAGGCAATGGAATCGAAATCGGTCTGCCTGGCAGGCGCCGTGCTGGCCGAGCATGCAATGGGATATCGATTATCGCGTGTACCATACGATTCCCGGCACCGTAGTGCGGTTGCGGGAGTTCGCGCGTGCCAACGGCGCAACGGTGAATGACGTGCTGCTGGCGGCCTTTGGTCGGGCCCTGGCGAATGTCATGCCCTCGCGCGGCCGGCGGCACGGCCTTGCCCTGGGCAGCATCGTCGACACGCGGGCCATCGCCGATGAAGATTTGAGCCACGCCCTGGGGGCGTTTCTGGGTTATTACCTGGTCCGCAGCGACCCCGTCGAGACGCAGGGACTGGATGAAGTGGCCCGTCAAATCGCGGCCCGCACGCGGCCTATCAAAACGCGGCACCGCTATTTGGACAGCGTGGTCAACATGCAGGTCATCAACACCGTGTGGCGCTGGCTATCGACGACCACCCGCTGCCATTTTATGCGCAAGACGCTTCCGATGAGCGGCGGGATTTCCAACGTCGTGGTCCGGGATGCCTGGATGACGCAGAACCGCGACTTGATCCTGGACTACCACCGGGGTGTTTCCACGGGGCCCAGCATGCCGATCGTTCTTTCTCCGACGACCTTTGGCGACCATCTCAACATCGGCGTAACGTACCGGATCGCGGGTTTTCCCGCGCGAAAATCGATGCCATCATGGAGATGTTCCGCGACCAGATCGAACATCCCAACAAGGCTTCGCGCGGCGATCTGCGGCGCACGCCGGCGGCCGTGCCATTTGCCGTGCAAGAAATCGCGCCGCGACTGCAAGAGTCGTTGACGGTGGCATAATCCGCGGGCGCATCGCGACGGTTCATACCGTTACGGGTTCGGCACTCGTGGCAACACGAGCGGCCGCGTCGTCGCTGTTTGCGGACGATCCCGAGCGGATCTACTTCGCCGGCTCCGACGCCAACAAGCATCCCGCGCACAACACGGCCTGGATTTTCCGCGCGTCGAAGGACGCCGTTCTCGGTGTCCGACAGCCCGGCGAAAAGCCGAGCAAAATTGGGTCCGGGCGTCCTGAGCGAATTTTTCTAGGCGCTGTATTCGCTGATCGCGGGGAAGCAGGCGGTGGAGAACGTCACCCTGACGATCGCAAAGCCGTGATCCACTCCAGCCGCACATCATGCCTTGAAGTCCGGAATGGCTCGGACCATGAACTCGTCAAATAGCGGCACAGTGAACGCGATGTCGCCGTACGCAGGGCTGTAGATCATCCCTTTCTTGATCAACTTGGCCCTCACAGGGCCGAGACTGGCGGCCTTCGCTTGGAGAGTCTCGGCGATGTCGCCCGTGCGGTACGGTCCGGGTCCGTGGCTGGCCATCGCCCTCAGAAAGTTCTTCTCGCCTGGCGTCAGGCGATCGAATCGCACGCGGAAGAAATTCCGGTCCAGGCGCGGAACGACGTCGGTCGTGGCTTTGCGGACGATTTCCACGGTGATCGGACTCGAAGGGGCCCGATTCCATGCCTGGTAGCCCCATTCCTGGACGAAGTACGGATATCCTTTGGTGCGGCGAAACACCTCCGCCAGCGCCGCCGGTTGGAAGGCCGCCCCGCTGGCCCTGGCCGGGTCTTGCAGGGCTTTGGCGGCATCCTTCTCCGAAAGCGCGCCAACCTCGGGGAAGCTGAAGAGCCGTTCCGCATAGGACTTCGATTCGCCGGCCAGTCCCGGCAGGATCGGCAGGCCCGCGCCCAGAAGCACCACGGGAAGCTGTTGCTGCTGGATTTTGTGCATGGCCATGATCAGCGCGGCCAGTTCTTTCTGGCTGAAGTATTGGACCTCATCAATGAAGATTGCGACCGCGCTGCGGCGATTCTCGGCGGCTTCTCCGATCGCGGCCAACAGATTCGGCAGATCGATCTCCAGGTCGCCGCTATCGGCTGCGCCCTTTTCCGGGTCAATGTCCAGCCCGATCGTGATGTCGTTCAGCGTGACTTTCAGTCCGCCGAGGAAGCTGCGGAGCACGGCAAGACCCCGCTTGACCTTGTGGCTGGTGCCCGCCATCCGATCCAGATCGTAGAGCAGAGTTCGCAGGTACGGAGCAATCAAGACGCCAAGCGGTTTGTCCTCGTGGGCTTCGATGGCGATGGTGTGGTATCCATCCTTCTTGGCCATCCGCTCGATTTCGTTGAGCAGGACCGTTTTGCCCACCCCACGCAAGCCCGTCAGGAGCAGGCTTTTTTCCGGCTTTTTCGCCTTGATTCTGCCCAGAAGGACCCTCGCCTGTTCCAAAATGGGGTCGCGACCCACTAGTTCAGGAGGGGGCGAACCGGCACCGGGCGAAAACGGATTAGCGATTGGATCCATCTTCCAGTTATATCAAGTTATACTGGGTTATACAAGGTTATAATGGAATTCCGCTATAAGTTAGTATAACTTAGTATAACTTCTTTGGATCTTCACCGGAGTTCCAGATGTCCATCATTTACGATGCGATTATCATCGGTGGGGGCCACAACGGCCTGGTCGCGGCCGCCTACCTGGCCCGTGCCGGCCGCAGCGTGCTGGTGCTCGAGCGCCGCGAGCTGGTCGGCGGCTGCGCCGTCACCGAGGAACTCTGGCCCGGCTTCAAGGTCTCGACCGCCGCCTACGTCAACAGCCTCTTCCGCCCTGAGATCATCCGGGACCTGGAATTGAAGCGGCATGGCTTCGAGATGCTGCCGCGGAGCCCTTCGAGCTTCACGCCGTTGCCCGACGGCCGCTACTTGCTGATGGGGCCGGACAAGGAGATGACCCGCCGGGAGGTTGCCAAGTTCTCGACCAAGGACGCCGAGGCGCTGCCCAAGTACGAGGCGATGCTGGAGCGGATCGCCGGCTTCCTCGAGCCCATGCTGCTCCAGACGCCGCCCAATCCCTGGTCGCTGGCCCCCCGCAACCTGCTCAAGCTGGCCAGGCTCGGCCTGGCCTTCGGGAAGCTCGGCGGCGAAGGGCAGAAGGTCATCGAGATCCTCTCGGGCGCCGCCAACCCGATCCTCGACCGCTGGTTCGAGTCGGAGGAGGTCAAGGCCACGCTTGCCACCGACGCCATCATCGGCGCCATGGCGACGCCCTCGATGCCCGGCACGGCGTATGTCCTCTTCCATCACGTCATGGGCGAGTGCAACGGGGTCCGCGGCGTATGGGGCTACGTCCGCGGCGGCATGGGCGGCCTGAGCAATGCGCTCGCCGCCGCCGCCCGCGAGAAGGGCGCGGAGATCCGCGTCAATGCCCACGTGGCGCGGATCGCGGTCAAGGACGGCCGGGCGACGGGCGTGGTCCTCGCCGACGGGACCGAACTCCGCGCGAAGAAGGTCGTGTCGGGCGTCGACGCCCACGTCACCTTTCTCAAGTTGATCGACGCGAAGGAGCTGCCCGTGGAGTTCGCCGACTCGATCCGCCACATCGACTACGCCAGCGGGAGCTGCAAGCTGAACTTCGCACTGAGCGCGGCGCCCGACTTCACCTGCCTCCGCGGCAACACGCCCGGCCCTCAGCACCGCGGCACGATCCATCTCTGCCCCTCGCGGGAATTCATCGAAAAGGCGTTCGACCCGGCGAAGTACGGCTGCATCTCGCCCAACCCGATCATCGAGGCCACGATCCCCTCGTCGCTGGACGACACGCTGGCGCCGGAGGGCCGGCACGTGATGTCGATGTTCACGCAGTACTTCCCCTACCGTCTCGCGAAGGACGCCGGGACCCTCGCCGAGAACAAGCAGCGGTACGCTGAGCGCTGCATCGAGATCATGAACGACTACGCGCCGAACTTCCGGCGATCCGTCCTCAACTACCAGGTGCTGTCGCCGGCCGATCTCGAAGACCGCTACGGGCTCACCGGGGGCAACATCATGCAGGGAGCGATGTCGCTTTCGAGCCTCTCGTTCATGCGCCCGGTGCCCGGCTACGCCGATTACCGCACGCCGCTGAAGGGCCTCTACCTGTGCGGCGCCGCCACGCACCCCGGCGGCGGCGTGATGGGGGCCTGCGGATACAATGCCGCGCGGGAGATCCTCAAGGACCGCTAGGAACCGGTTGGGGGCGCGGCTTGAGCTGGAAGTCCCGCAGAATACCGCCTAAAGGCGGGACTCCAACATGGACCCGTCTGCTTGAATCACTACACTGAAAATCGGATTTGGCCGAATTTGCAGCGCTTGGCAACGGGTTCTTGACAGCGATCGGCACTTGCAGTAGGCTCGGTGGCGCTGCGCGGCAGCAACGTTCCTTTTCGTTTTCGGATCCACCCACAAACCCTCGGAAAACAGGAAGGCATCTGCTATGAGAACCAACCCACGATCGGTGTCGAGAATCTGCATGGCCGGCTTGTGCATCGCGTTGCTGCCGGCGCTCGCCTTCGGGCAAGCCACGAACTTCCCGTCCCAGTCCTATATCTGGAAAAGCGTCCAGATGAAGGGCGGGGGCTTCATCTGCGGAGTCGTCTTCAACACCACCGAACCGGGTCTCGCCTACTGCCGCACCGATGTCGGCAGCTCCTACAAGTGGGATAGCCAGGCAAAAGTATGGATTCCTCTGACCGACTGGGCCGGAGACGACAATCTCATGGGCTCGGAGAGCATCGCCACCGATCCGCTCGACCCGCAGCGGGTCTATATCGCCGCAGGGATGCATCAGAACGATCCGGCGGCCATCCTGCGTTCGATGGACCAGGGCAAGACCTTTCAAACGGTGCCGGTGCCCTTCAGGATGGGCGGGAATGAAAACGGGCGGGGCGTGGGCGAGCGCCTGGCGATCGATCCCAACGACAACAACATTCTCTATTTCGGCTCCCGCGCGGCCGGGCTGTGGGTCAGCAAAGATGCGGCGCTGAGTTGGAAAAAGGTCGACGGCTTCCCATCCGCCGCTGCCCCCGCAACTCCCGCGGCACCGGGCGGTCCCGGTGGCGGCCGAGGACGCGGTGTGGGATTGAGCTTCGTCGTCTTCGACCCCAGCACGGGAACCAAGGGCCAGCCCACGCAGACGATCTACGTCGGCTCGACCGATCCCGGACCGAGCCACCTCTTCCGCAGCACCGACGCCGGCCAAACCTGGCAGCCGGTGCCCGGCCAGCCCTCGAACTTCATGGCCATCCATGCCGCTTTCGATACGCAGGGTCTGTTGTATGTGGTCTATGGCAATAGCCCCGGTCCGGGCGGCGCGACGGACGGCGCGGTCTGGAAGCTCAATCCCAAGGACGGCGCCTGGACCGACATCACCCCGGTCAAGGACGCGAACCGCTTTCCGGGCGGCTACGGCGGCCTGGGCGTTGACCGCCAGCATCCGGGCACGCTGGTGGTGGCTTCCCTGGACCGCAAGGACCCGAAGCCGGGTGGGGAGGACGATGACCGCATCTATCGCACGACCGACGGCGGCCAGACTTGGACCGACATCAGCCCCAAGTCCCACCGCGATTCGTCCGCTGCGCCTTATGTGCCCTGGGCGGGCGTGTACGACGGCAAACTCGCCAAGCCCGAGGCCTCGGTCGGCTGGTGGATCGATGCCCTGGCCATCGATCCCTTCGATTCCAAGCACGTGTGCTATGCCACCGGCACGACGATCTGGAACACGATGGACATGACCAACGCCGATTCCGGCGGCGACACGCATTGGACGATTTGCGCGGACGGGATCGAGGAATTCTGCGTGGCCAACCTCATCAGCCCGCCCGCCGGCCCGCACTTGATTAGCGCCGTTTCCGACTGTGGGGGCTTCACCCACGACGACCTGGACGTGAGTCCCGCCCAAGGGGCGAATTTGCACCCCTTGTTCGCGAACTCGATGTGCCTGGATTGCGCCTACATGAATCCCAGCGTCGTGGTCCGCACGGGGGTCCTGCCCTATCACGGTCCCAAGGAGGGCACGATGGGCTATTCCTTGGACGGCGGGCACAATTGGAAGCCCTTCGCGTTCGGCGCAGCGGTCGCCGGCACGGGGCGGGGCGGAGGCGGAGGCGGGCAGATCATCCTGTCGGCGGATGGAGCGGTCTTCATGGCCACGGGCGGGACCCCGCGAATCTCCACGGACCAGGGCGCGACGTGGAAGGACGTGACGGGCCTGCCGGCGGGCCTCACGCCGATCGCCGACCGTGCTAACGCCAAGAAGTTCTACGCGCTGGATGCCGCGGCGCACAAGATGTATCTGAGCAGCGACGGCGGGGCGACGTTCACGAGCGCCTATGAAGTAACCGGCCTGCCGGCAGCCGGTGGCGGCGGGCCGGCCGGGCGCGGCGGCGGAGGAGGCGGAGGCGCACGGTTGGTCGCGGTGGGGGGCAGAGAGGGAGACCTTTGGCTTGTCGGCCAAGCGCTTTGCCATTCGACCGACGGCGGTCGGACCTTCCGGGAGATCCCCAACCATCCGCCGATCGGCGCGCGAGCTCGGTCGCTCCGTTGAGCTTCGGCAAGGCCGCGCCGGGCAAAGACTATCCGGCCCTTTTCATCGTCAATCAACGCGGCACGAACAGCCCGGGGGCGGGAATCTACCGTTCCGATGACGAGGGCGCCACCTGGGTCCGCATCAACGATCCGCAGCATCAATGGGGCCGCTGCGACTGCCTCTCGGGCGACCCGCGGATCTATGGACGGGTCTACGTCGGCACCTTTGGCCGTGGCGCGGTCTACGGCGATATCGCCAAGTGAGCAACTCAGAATCGGACTCAAGATCGCTCGACCCATAACACCCTCCCTTAGCCAAAACCGTTCGTCTCTTGGATTGAGTTGGCCGATAGCATTCCCACTTTATCCAGTATCGATACGAAACGAAGAAGGGAAAACCGATGGCCTACGAATTTGCGCCGCTCTCGGGTAGAGACTCTGAGCGTACCATGAGGTCCGGATGGACCATTTCCTCGCCTGGTGAGCCGATCTTCGTTGGCGAGCCCCCGCGCGCTGTTCCACTGCGCTTTTTCGCGGACTGGCAAGACTTTGCCTCGTGGCCGTTCCCGCGAGCGTCGTGTGTTTTGTCATCGGATACCGGGTGCAGGGTGCGATGATCCTCTACTTTGCGACGGTGATGTTGGCCGCCTCGCATCTGGTCATGTACCTGCGTCGAAACTCGAATTGCTGGGTGGGAGATCTAGGCGATGGGTTCTCGGTCAACAATGGGTATCGGATGCGCTCCGTGAAGGACGACGAAATTGTGGGTGTAAGCACAATTGGAAAGCTGGCCGATTATTGGAAACCGCCCGGCGCAGTCCGTCACCTGAAGGTATGGCTGGCCGACGGCACGCCGCCGCTCACGATCGACACTTTCATTCCGGCCGGGCAGGCCGATCCGCTTGGCGACATGATTGCGCGGATCGAGTCCACCGTCGCCGAACGGCTTCTACAGACCCTCGCCAAGACCGGCAGCATCGACGAAGCCGAGTGGTGGCTGAGCCACACCGAATTGAGAATCAAACACGGCACGAACCGTGAAACCGTGCCGCTCGACCAAGTTACGAAAATCGAAGCTGTCGGGGGCATGATCTGTATCTGGCTAGACCAGTCGGTTAAACCGTCCGCGCAGATTATTAAGTCTTCGCGAAATGCGGACCTGCTACTTCGTCTTCTCAAACCATCGCCCGATCTGTGGCGTCCAGTGCTCGGCCAAGCCGATGCAGCAACCGTGCCGGCCGCAAGAGAACCCGTCTTGTCGCCGGTAGCCAGAGAACCTGTCCTTCAGCCGCTGGCGGGCGACAAGGAACGGCCGACCCAGCTTGGACGACAGTTGTTCCAATACGCTTCGTACGAAGCCAAAATCCTCATTGCCCTTTGGGCCGTCGCTATGGGTGCGGGCGTGTGGGCCGCCATCTATCGCAGCAACCACGTGCTGTTGACGATCTCGGCGCCATTGGCTGTGATCTTTGCGGTGGCAGTCTGGTACGTCCCCCCCAGCCGCTTCATTTGCTACGAGGAGGGGGTGGTGCTGACCAATGTCTTCGGCCGAAAGCAATTCTACTTCAACGACCTTGTGTCGTTTGGATTCGAGACCATTGTTCCCGTGCAGACGATGGACCAGCCGGGCAGCAAGTTCCGCTTCGAAACCGATAGCCTTCGGCTCGCGGTGCGGCCGCCAATGCGCCCTCTGTCGGACGGAGTGCAGCATGTTATTTCCACTGCCAGCAAGGCCGTGGCCCAGAGAATGCGCGGCGAACTGCAGCGGGCAGGTCGGGTCGCTTGGACGAAAGCAGCAACCCTCTTTCCCGATCGAATCGAGTTCCTTGTGAAGGGTGCCATGCCAAGCGACCAACCGCGGCGCATAGTGTACAATTGCATCGCTCGATTCACGATTGAAAAAGAAACGCTGGAGGTCTACGACGACCAATCCCTTGCTGCGGTCCTGTCCATTAAGACCAGCGAGCGAAATTTCTATCCCGGCTTCGTGCTGTTTCAAGACCTATGCACCGCGAACCAGCCGCGTTTGCAGACGTAGCGGAGACTTCGGTTCGCTGCCGGACTTGGCGCTTGCCCATCGATCGCTCTACGCTTCCGACTTCGGCGTCGGAGACGTCGACCTGGTCGATGATCTTGAAGACGCCGGCGACGTGGCGGCAGCACTGGTACGACAACTGCTTCTCGTAAAACGAGCTCACGCGGCCGCGGAGCGTTACCGTCCCGCCGTTGACGTCGATGTGCAAGTGGCGGAACGACGGCTGATGCCGCGACGAAAGAAAAATTTTCACCCGACGAGCCAACTCGTCGTTCGAGACCTTGCTGGGAGCGATTCCTTCAATCAACATTCGCAGACTCCTTATTGGGGATCCCATCCCCGTATGCGAAAAATTTCATCCGCAATAGTATCGGGCGAAGCCGCCCTCCGATTCCACCTATTTCGCAGATCCTACAGTACGTTTCCGCCCAGTCCGCAGGTCTTGTGGGCCGAGGACGTTAGCATTTCATTACCAAGGCAAAACTGCCGCGTGTATCTGGGAAATCTGGCTAATCTGGCGGGACGATCCCCCCGACACCGAGAAAATCCCCCGGAGGATTGACGGAATCCAAGCATTGGCGATAATAGTTCCAAACTTGGTAATCTATTGTTTCTGCTTGAAAGGCACTCATCATGGCATCGGACTCGACTCATCTCCTTGGCCTTGGCACGCTGGCGCTGCATGCCGGACAGCAGCCCGACCCCACGACGGGTTCTCGGGCGATGCCGATTCATCAGACCACGAGCTACGTCTTCAAGAGCACAGAGCATGCGGCGAATCTCTTTGCCTTGAAGGAGATGGGCTGGATCTACACGCGGCTGATGAACCCCACGACCGACGTCTTCGAGCAGCGGATGGCCGCGCTGGAGGGCGGCATCGGGGCACTGGCCCTCTCCAGCGGGCAGCAGGCAATCACTGTGGCGCTGCTGAACCTGGCCCACTCCGGCTCGCACATCATTTCCGCGGCGGCCCTGTACGGCGGCACGATCACGCTCTTCGCCCAGACCTTCAAGCGGCTGGGGATCGAAGTCACGTTCGTCGACGCCACCGATCCGCAGAGCATTTCGAAGGCCGTGAAGCCGAACACGAGAGCCGTTTACATCGAGTCGATCGCCAATCCCAAGAACGACGTTTTGGACTTCGAGGCGATTGCCGACGCTGCCCACAAGCATGGCCTGCCGGTGGTTTGTGACAACACGGTGCTGACGCCGATCCTGCTGCGGCCGTTCGACTACGGAATCGACATCACGATTTATAGTGCCACGAAGTTCATCGGCGGCCACGGCACGAGCATCGGCGGGGTGATCGTCGATAGCGGCAAGTTCGATTGGACCCGCGAGCCCGGCAAGTGGCCGCAGTTCACCCAGCCCGATGCCTCGTATCACGGCACGGTCTTCCACGACGCGGTCGGGCAGTTGTGCTATATCATCACCTGCCGCACGCACTGGCTCCGCGACCTGGGCGGGGTCTTGAGCCCTTTCAACAGCTTCCTTTTCCTGCAAGGGCTGGAGACCTTGCACCTGCGGATGCCGCGGCACAGCGAGAACGCCCTGGCGCTGGCCAGGCATCTTGAGTCGCATCCGCTGGTGACGTGGGTCAACTATCCGGGCCTGCCCTCGCATCCGGGCTACAAGCTGGGGCAGAAGTACCTCCGCAAGGGCGCGGGGGCGATTCTCGGCTTCGGCATCAAGGGTGGCCGGGCTGCCGGGCAGAAGTTCATCGAGTCGGCGAAGTTGGCCTCGCACCTGGCCAACATCGGCGACGCCAAGACGCTGATCATCCATCCCGCCTCGACCACCCACAGCCAGCAGACGCCCGCCGAACTGGCCGGCGCCGGCGTGACCGAGGATTATGTCCGCGTGAGCGCCGGGCTGGAAGACATTGCGGACATCAAGGCCGATTTCGACCAGGCGCTGAAGGCGTCGCAGGGGTAGGACCGGCTGGTTGTGGGGGAGGGCTTAGATTCTAAATTTTGGGATTGGCGAAGGTTGGCGGCATAGAGTTGCGCTGCTACAATGGAGATGCGTGGGCGTCACCAACCGTCGAACAATACCAAGAGGGTCAACATGGCAACCAGAGAACTTAACGTCACTTTGCCGTTCACGGTATCGGAAGCGGAGGCCAAGCTGCTTTTCGCCGTCAAGCTGTACGAAATGGGGCGTGTATCCTTGGGGCAGGCGGCTCGCCTTGCCGGATTCTCCATGCGAGGGTTCCTCGATGTCTTAGGGCAGCACCGGATACCCGTCTTCAACTACTCTCCAGAAGATCTTCAGGCGGAGATTGAATCGTGAAGGAGTCGGTTGTTGCCGATAGTGCCTGCCTCATTGCATTGGAAAGAATCGGTCGAATTGGATTGCTGCCTGCGTTGTTTGAGACGATTCTGATTCCGCCTGAAGTGGAGCGTGAATTCGGCATAATGCATGAGTGGCTGCGAGTGGAGACGCCGCAAAATGCAGACGCCGTGAATTCGCTAAAGCTGTTGTTGGATCACGGTGAGGCGGAGGCAATAGCGCTAGCTGTGGAAAAAGGTGCCCGAATCATTCTCGATGACCGGCAGGCTCGGAACGTAGCGGCTGGTTTCGGCCTCCGCGTCGTCGGGACCATTGGATGTCTCCTCAAGGCGAAAAGGCAAGGCATACTCGCCGCGGTAAGGCCGGTCGTCGAGAAACTGGAAGCAGAAGGATTCTACCTCAGTGACGCATTAAAGGCAGAGGCATTTCGCATTGCAGGCGAGTAGAGAAATCGATGAACAGCGAACGTCTTCCACGAACCGACTCCATTGAGGAGTTGGCAAGATTCTGGAATGCTCACGATCTGACGGAATTCGACGGTGAGATCGAGGAAGTCAGCGAACCGGTCTTTGAACGGGAGACCCGGATTTGCGTCCATTTGGATTCAACCGAGGCACAAGCCATGCATGAAGCGGCTCGCTCCAAGGGAGTTGCCGATTCAGAGATAATTCGACAATGGGTCGTTGAGAGGATTCATGCACTATAGGCGCCCGACACGGCGGCGTGGCTGCGAACTGTCTCCGAACGGAGCGACGAGTCGAGCGGGCACGTGAAGGTCACGCTCGGCGTCACCGGTGCGGAGCACTCGCGCTTACGGCGTTTTCTTATTCTTGTTCGCTAAGGACAACTCTTCTTCTGGTGTCGAGAGCCAGTCGGGCTCCTGGTGGTCCATGCTCTGCCGATTTTCCGGGACTTTCCTAAACTAAAATCTTCGGGGTGTTTCAAGGCATGCTCGATTATCAAGGCAATGGCGTAGATCACGCAGGCAAGGCCGAAGATTCCGGCGATCTGCACCCACATCGGCGGGACAACTATCGAATCGCTGGACTTGATGGCCAAGCAGCGATCCGTCGCCACGAATGAGAACGCAATAGCAACCGCGGTCGTGAGCATGAACAAGTCGCGCAGCCCGAATTGCTTCGACCCGTTCCACTGACGGGCAAATGTCTCCATGACGCCCAAAGTACAAATGGTAGCAACGAGCGTTTCTGGGATGCCCAGCAAGACGCAAGCGGAAATGACAGTTTCCCGAGCAAATGGGCTTGAATATGTGGCAAGATCCCTCCATCCCAGCTTGCCGAAAAAACTGAACAAGCAACGACGAACGTAACTAGCCCGCAGACCAAGTGAGGGCGGTGGATTTTTCGCATAGAGTCCTCCACGTGTTGCCATTGATTCTACTCGATAGCAATTGCAACGGATACAGCGAGCCCCGCCCTTTTCCGCCTTGCTCCGTTCCTATACACTAAAACGCATGGCGACCGATACTTGCGTTTTCGATAGCAGCGACAGCCTTCGCTCGGCCGTGCCGCTGAAATATGCCCAGTTTGTCACCTTCGAGGAGCCTCTTGCCCTGGAAGAAGGGGGGTCCCTGCCCGTCGTGCGGGTGGCCTACGAGACCTACGGCGAGCTCAGCCCTGCGGCCGACAACGCCGTCTTGATCTGCCATGCCCTGTCGGGTGATTCGCATGTCGCCCGGCACGATGCGGAGGATACCGCCGGCTGGTGGGACCTCGTCGTCGGGCCAGGCAAAGCGATCGACACCGACCGCTACTTCGTGATTTGCCCCAACCTCTTGGGCGGCTGTCGCGGCACGACGGGTCCCAACAGCCTCAACCCGGAAACGGGCCGGCCCTACGGGGCCGATTTCCCCACCATCACCGTTCGCGACATGGCCAAGGTGCAGAAGCTGCTGGTCGAGCACCTGGGCATCCGCCGCCTGAGGGCCGTGGTGGGCGGATCGCTGGGCGGGCAACTGGTCCTGACCTGGGCCACGCAATTGCCGGCGATGGTGGCCGGCGCCGTGGCCCTGGCTACTTCGCCGCGGCTGACCAGCCAGGCCATGGCCTTCGACGTCGTCGGCCGCAATGCCATCCTTCGCGATCCGGCCTATCAGGACGGCCAGTATTACGGCAACGGTCCGGGGCCGACGGTCGGCCTGTCGATCGCGCGGATGCTGGGCCACATCACCTATCTCTCGCGCGAGGCGATGATCGAGAAGTTCGACGCCCATCGCCTGCAGCCCCGCCAAGTGCAGACGCAGTTCGAGACCCGCTTCTCCGTCGGCTCGTACCTGGCCTACCAGGGCGACAAGTTCGTCGAGCGGTTCGACGCCAACAGCTATCTCACGCTGACCCTGGCCATCGACCTGTTCGACCTGGGCGACTCGCGCGAGGAGCTGCAGCCGGGCCTTGTCCAGTTCCCAATGCCGCTGGCTGCTGATGAGTTTCTCCACCGACTGGCTCTTCCCGCCGTTCCAGTCCGAGAAGATGGTCAACGCCCTGATCGCCGAGGGCAAGCCGGTGAGCTACTGCAACGTGCAGAGCAACTGCGGCCACGATGCCTTCCTGCTGGCCGACGAGCTGCCGATCTACGGCGAGACGATGCGGGCCTTCCTGGCGAATCTCGACGCCAGCACGCCCGCCGACGACACGGTGGTTGACGTGGCCTTGGACGAGTTAAGTTGCCAGGATCCGACGAGCATTTTCCACAGCCGCCGCTTGGACTACGATTCGATCGTGGAGCTGATTCCGCCCGGCGCCAGCGTGCTGGACCTGGGCTGCGGCAACGGCGGTCTGCTGGCCCGCCTGCGCCGCCGCGGCTGCGGGAACATCATGGGCATCGAGTTGGACGAGAAGGCGATCCTGGCCTGCGTCCGCCGCGGCTTGGACGTGGTGCAGGCCGACTTGGACCACGGGCTGTCGGCCTTCGCCGACGGGCAGTTCGACTTCGTGGTCCTCTCGCAGACGCTGCAGGCGGTGATGGACGTGCAGGGCGTGCTCAAGGAGATCCTCCGCGTCGGCCGGCAGGGGATCATCAGCTTCCCCAACATCGGTTATTGGAAGCTCCGCAAGCACCTGTATGAAGAAGGCCGCGCCCCGCGCCGGCACGCTCCTGGGCTACCACTGGTACAACTCGCCCAACGTCCGCTTCCTGTCCATCGCCGACTTCGAGGACTTCTGCCGCGAGAAGAAGATCAAGATTCACCAGCAGATCGCCCTCGATACGGAGGCCGGCTGCAAGGTCTACGACGATCCGAATTTGAACGCGGATATGGCAATCGTGGTGATCAGCCGGTGAGGGAAGCATGAGTATTATCACATTTTGCCTTGTTTGCCGTGCGACCCAGTGCGGTATAGAATGATAGGGTCACTGGCCAAATCAGAGGGCAAAGCCATGGAAGATCAAGAAGAAATGGGACGATTCTCGGTTGAGTTCGCGGTGGCCAACTTCCGCGATGTTGCGACATTGGCGCCCGGCGTGCCGGTTTTGGAAAACGTCAAGCACGTCGTGCTTTCCGGAGTCGTCGACAGTGGCTCCGCATACCTCGTGCTGCCAAAGCAAGTCGCGGACCAGTTGCAATTCATGCCAAACGGCGAGACGACCGTTCGCTACGCGGACCACCGGAGAGAGAAACGGCCGCGCAGTCACCGGCGTGTGGCTCGAACTGAACGGGCGAAGCGGCTTCTTCTCAGCCGTTGTCGAACCGAACCGAAGCGATGCGCTCATCGGGGCCATTGTGCTGGAGGATTTGGACCTCTTGGTGGATTGTAAGGCGCACAAACTATACCCCCGCGATCCCGATACAATCCTGACAGAAATCGAGTGAGGCTGAGGACTACTCGTGCTCGTAGTGCTTCACGAACGGCCAGTACAGATCGAACTTGAACTCCGGGCTGTTGTCCAGGTCGTGGCACGACCAGCAGTTCTGCTTCCGCGAGTTCGGATCGGCCGATTCTTCCTTCGTGATCACGACCGACTTGCGGGCGGCGAGCTTCTCGTCCTTCGTGCCCACGTTCTCCGCCCTGACGTGCCACTGGCCGGGGCCGTGGCAGTCCTCACAGCCGACGTTGGTCAGCTTGGGCGTCTCCTTCTCGCTCAAGTAGCCGGTCTGATAGGGATAGAACGCCGACGGGTTCCAGCCCACGGTATGGCAACTGATGCACTCCGGATCGAAGGTCCGCGAGGGCACGACGTTCTGCAGCGTGGCAAAGGCGTGGGAGTGGGAACTCTTCTTCCAGACGCGGTACGATTCTTCGTGGCACTTCGTGCAGGCGTCGGTGCCGACGAAGTCGCCGTTCGGTTCCCTGAGCGGATGCGGTTGGGCGTGAATGCCCAGCCCGCCCAGGCCCAGGTCCTTGAGTTGCCCTTGGTAAGCGGACATCAAGGCGGTCATCTCCGGTGAAGCTGGGAAGCGGGAGTCGAGCGTCACCCGCTGGTAGCGGAGCGGATTCTTGGGATCGTCATACATCCCCAGCACGACGGCATACATGCCCTTTTCGCCCACGAGGATCAGTTTCGTGCCGCCCTTGCGGATCTCCTCGGCCTGGCCCGGCGGCTCCGCGCCGCCTTTGTAATGGTCGGAGCAGACCACGAGGTCGAAGTCCGGATACTTCTTGGCCAGTTCGATCGCCTCTTCGCGGGTCGAGTTGGCCAGCAGAATCAGGTAGTTGGCCTTCGTCTTCTTCAGCAAGGGCACCGCCGCGTTCAAGAGCTTCTCGGCAGGGATCGTCTTCAGGTCGGTGTTGCCCGCCAGTTGCTGAAGCGAGCTGGCGCCGACGACCGAGGTTACGCCGATCGTCATGGATCCGGCGGATATCAATTGCGTCTGCGGCAGGAGCGATTCGTTGAAGTCGAACAGGCCGACGTTGCCGGAGACGAACATCGTCTTTTTCTTCGCGTCGGCGGGCATGGTCAGGGCCATGACCTCCGGCGCGGGCAGGCGGAGATCGGTCAGCCCTAGCGCGACGCTGCTGTAGCGCATCTCGCTCATGGCGTTGACGGCGATCTGGAACTTCAACTCGGCCTGCTTGCCGAAGCCCTTGGCGATGTTGCCGACGTCGAAGCCGACGACCGGCCAGCGATTTGTCTGGCGAAGCTGGGCGAAGAGCGAATAGCGGCGGCTCATGCCGCCCTTCATGCGATCAAGACCCGCGCAGCCGCACGGCTCCAGGTAGCCCTCCTGGTTGCCGGTAAACACCAGCGCCAGCTTGGGCTTGGGCCAATCGACGAAGATCTTGCCGTTCTCCTTGATCGGATCGAAGGGCACGCCGCTGTTCTTGTTCGTATGCGGGCCTGGCCTGGCCGGCTCCGCAGCGGCGCCTTCGTCTCCGGCTTCTTCTCGAGGATGGGGGCAACGGGCGTCGCCTGCGCGGGAGGTTGCGGGGCGATCGCCGGTTCGGGCGTATCCTGGATGACCAGTTCTGATCGCTGGACCTGCGGCGGCGCAAGGTCAACCCGGGCTGACGGTCTTGCGGGCGCCACAGCGGCGGGCTCGGGCGGCAGGACGGGTTGCGGCAGGTCTTCTGGCCGGCCTGTCACGGGTGCGGCATCGGGATCGCGAAGCGGATTGCCCGCCGGAGGAGCGGCAATCGCCGGCCCGATGGTCGCCGGATCGGGAGCGGCATTGGACCCGGGGACCACGGGAATGGCACTCGGCGCGTCTTCTGCTGCCTTCGCCATGCCGCCGACAGCCATTGCCGAGGGCTCGGCCGCCTTGGCTGTCGCGGACTGCGGCGCATCGAGTCTTTGGTCGGACCGGCGAGGACTGTCGACTTGGTTGCCAAACGCCGGCGCGGGCGGCAATTCCACGTAGCGATTATCCTCGGCGCCGCGGTGTCCAGCGGCCATCGGCTCGGCTGCCGACGTTTTTGCCGGAGTCGGCTCGGGCTTCCAGGTTGCATGGAACCCAAGCTGATCGTCCGGGCTGCGGACGGGAAGGGTTGCGACGGGTTTCGCCGAACTCGATTCCGACGGCTTTGCGGACGGTTGATCGTGGGCTGCGGATCGATCGCCGGCATCCAGCTTGGAGCGGGTATCCGAGCAGCCGGCCAAGATCGAGAGGAAGAGAAGCAGGCAGGTCCGTCCGGCCATCGGCATGCGCATCCGTGATAGGGTTTTCATAGCTGACGAAGGTTTTTCCCGGTAGGGTGTGGTCGAGCGCAGCGAAGACCCACCAATTTCAGGCGTTTTGTGGTGGGTCTTCGCTGCGCTCGACACCACCCTACTGCTTTGTCACCGCGAAGCGAACGCGAATCCGCAAGGTGTGAACGCGGGGATGGGTTGTTTCCAGGACAATCTCGCCGAGTTTTCCGTTTTCCCCACCGAGGTAGTTTGTCGGCGCTTTCTTGTCGAGGTCCTTGCTGGCGGGGATTTCAATCAATAATTCGGTTTGCGAAAGCAGGCCCTTCTCCGGCACGGTCGTCTTGCCCAGCGTCACTTTCAAGAACTCGGGCTCGACGCTCGCGACCTTCAGCGCGATCTCCTTGCCGGCCGATCCCCGCGCCAGCACAATAAGTCGGCGTTGCGTTCCACTACGGCCATCGACCGTGCCAATGTCCAGCAGCCCTTTGCCGCCGTTCCATCCCGGGCCGACGAGTGAAACTTCGCCCACCGATCCGAACACGGGAAGCTCGACTTCGGGGTCGTCCGCGAGGTTGGTCTTGAGGGTGATTGTCTGTTGAAACGCGCCCAGAGGCAACCCCGATTTTGCCGTAACGCGGACCAGGACGCCGCTTGTCGCACCCGTCTCTTTGGGTAGGTCTGCATCCGCCAAGGGCGATTCCTCGACCTGGAAAAACCGTTCCAGATCGAGATCCGACATCTGGTGGCCTTCGATCTTCAGTTGTGATTTGGGCAAGATACATAGAATACGAGCTTCGCGCGTTACCGGTTCATTTCCAGGAATATCGCCGAAGGTCACTTCATCGGGGTCGGCATACACCGGCCGGGTATATTCGCCTTTGATGGTAAACGTGAGTTCCGGGTGGAGCGGGTCATTGGTGACGAGTGTTGCCGTTTGCCGGAAAGGGCCGACGTAGTTCTTGCGCCATGCCAGGTGATCAGCACCTTGGTCGATTGGCCGGGGTCCAACCGGCTATGTTCGATTTCGCCCACGGTGCACTTGCAGGAAGTCGATCCCAGGTCAACGGTCAGGACTTGATCCCCTCGATTGGTGATGGTGAACTCATGTTTGCCATCCTCGCGGAAGTCCATTTTGCCGAAGTTGAACTCATCCTGGTCGACGGCCGCGCGGCCGCCCGTGGAGGAATCTGCGGTTCCCCCGCCGCCCTTCCAGGGGTGCTGGCGGAATTTAAGCACGGCCGAACCGGCCCCGATGCCTACGCCCAATGCCAGGGCGATGAAGATCGCGATGAAGAGTCTCTTGCTTCTCATACCTATAGTTTAGCGAATTTGGGTGGGAAAGGCCATCGAGTGCCTCATGGCTATTTTCCTTAATGATCGGCGGGTTCAACAACGTACTCATCACGCTTCGCCGTGATGAATGACCATCACGGCGGAGCGTGATGAGTACGGTTGCCTACTTCCCCCGCTCCGTTCCTTCCGTCGCCGCTTCTAACTTCTGCCGCAGCGCGGGGGTAGTTTCTTGTCTTTGTGCGGCATGCGGCGGTCGAGCTCCAAGGCGGTCTGTGCTTCGCGCTGATAGGCGTCGTCGTCGCCAAAGAGTTGATAGATGTTTGCCAGTGCCGCATGATCGCTGGCGCTGGCGGGATACAACTCGACTGCTCGCCGGGCGGCCTCGACCGCATGTTCGATGGCCTGTGGCGCGACGTGCCGCCCTCGGGAGTCGGTTATCGCAAAGGCCCTGCGATAGCGCTCGGCCGATGCCCTCCAGATCGGCGCGGCCTCGGCGCCATGCGGCAGGCCAGGGCATCGTGGCTTTCAAAGGCCTGGTAGTCGGCCGGGTCGAGATCCGCCAGCCAGACATCAAGGTAAATTTCGGCCAAGAAGGCCTGGGCGTCCGACGAAAGCGGATCGGCGTCGACGGCCCGCTGCGCCGCTTGCAAGGCGGCTTGCCGATCGTCGTCGAGATATTCGCGGCGGGCCAGCCGCAAGGAACTCTGGCACGGAACCACGCGGGCGTAAGAAGTCTGGTAGCAGGCGGCCAACAGCCCTAGGCTAATCGCCAGCAGGGCGATCGCTGCGAAGCGATGTAGATCGCGCGGCCAGGCGGCGCCGAGACCCAGGGCCATGAGCAACCACAGCGACTGGGCGATGCCGGGGATGCCGATGCCGCCCGTGGTCAGGAGATCGACCAGCAGCACGGTCACGCCCAAGCCCGCCAAGCCTGGCGTGAAGGTCCCGTCGCGGACCCAGGGAAGTGACAACACCTGGCAGACAATGGCCACGGGCAGGCCGATCGCGACGGGCATGGCATTGGGTGGGGCAGAACTGATCAGGCCCAAGGGGATCGACAAGAGGAATCCGCCGATCGTGCCGGCGAGGACCAATTTCCAAGCCGTGGGTAGCGGATCGCGGCGAGCGCCGCCCGGTCGAGTGGACTTTACCCCGCCTTGATGTGAAGGCGGGCTAAGGCCCACTCTACCATTGCCCCACGCGAAAAGGCCTAGGGCAGCTAACAGCGCAAGCAAGGCAGGCGTGCCGGCAGTGGCCCAGACCTCCAGCAGAAAGTCATGCGGATCGGAGACCTCTTCACTCGCCTCCGGCAGCATGTATCGGGAATAGACATCCTGAAAATTGCCGGGACCGCAACCCAACAGCGGCCGATCGGCGATCATGTGGAGCGTCGCCTGCCAGTACTGTACGCGGTAGCCCAGCGAAGTGGCGGCTGCCTTGGCGAGATCCGGCCGAACGAAGCCAGCGATCAGCACGGCGACGACAACCACTGCCGCGGCCAAGATAGCGGGTACCCGGTGCCTGCTACTTTGGATCAGCCAGATGACGCCGACGGCAACGGCCACATACCCGCTGCGGCTCTTGGTCATGAGCAAACATACGGCGATCGGAGCAAGGCAAAGCAACCCGCCGATCGATTGCCGCCGCTTTTGCCAGCTTGCGACGACGATCCCCAGACCCACCACGAGCCACGGCGCCAAGGCCGCGGCCAGCGAATTCGTCAGCAGAAACGTGCCCAACGGCTCGCGATTCTTCAGCCGGTTCTCAAACACGTCGCGGAGCGGCGTGCCGGGCGGATAGTTCAATCCGGCCTCCCGCAGCGCAGCTTCCTTATGGGCCTCATATTGCCTCTGCGTCGCCGGCAGTTCGATCGCCGACTGATAGATCCCGTAGACGCTGATGGCGGCCATCAGGGCGATCATCGCCGCCACGACCGCGCGGGCCTCAAGGGCGTCTTGAATCAGTTGCCGCGCGAGGAAAAACAGCGTGCCGAGTCCGACCCACTCCCAAAGCATGTTCCAAGCCGGGCGCGGACTGCCGTAGCCGACAGCATGCAGGGCCGCGATGCACTGCCAGGCGACCAGGCAGAGCACGGCCGCATCGACCGGCCCGAAGCGGACGGCAAAGCGTTTGCGGCCGATCGCCCCGGCCAGCCAGATCACGACCAGCACCAGCCAGAGCATGACCACCGGCAGGCCGTCGCCCTCGGCCGCCGCCGATTCGCTCGGGAAGAGCGGCCGCGCGACCAGCGGCGCGGTCATGCCGGCCAGCAGCCAGGGACGGAAGGCATCGGCCGGCTTGGCCGCTGTTTCGACGTCGACGGGTTTTCGAGGTTTTTTTCGCTGACTTCGCATGGTCAACAAAAATCTGAAATTCGAATGTCGAAATCCGAAACAACTAACAAAATACAAAATATATGCAGAATACCAAATCCGGAAACGGGCGGAAAACGATCTTTCGAGATTTCTTCATTCGCATTTTGAATTTGTTTCGGATTTCGAATTTCGGATTTCGGATTTCGGATTCTGTGCTCCCCTCTTTCCTCCCGTGCTTTCCAGCACCGCGACCAGCAACAACGTGCAGGCGACCAGGAGGAGGATCAAAATTGCGCCGGTCCAATCGACCTGGTGCAGCAACAGGGCCCCAAGCCCGCAGGTCGCGGTTGCGAGATAGATCGTCAGCACGGCCTGGGGTTTCGTCATGCCAAGCGCGACGAGTCGATGGGAAAAGTGGCTCTTGTCGCCGACGAACGGACTCCGTCCCTGGCGCAAGCGGATGAGGACCACGCTCGCGGTATCGTAGATCGGCACGGCCATCACGCAGAGCGGGGCCAATACTCCCGGAAATCCGCTTGCGGGTGGCGGCAGGCCGCCGCCGGCAAAGGTCGCCGTTAGCGTGGCCATCGCCAATAGGTAGCCGATCAGATAGCTGCCGGCATCGCCCATGAACAAGCGGGCCGGCGGCCGATTGTGCCAGAGAAATCCCAACAAGGAACCAACGATCACCAGCAAGAATCCAGCCACGAAAAGCTGCGGTTGATGATTATCGGGCCGCGGCACCAAGAGGGCCGCTGCCGCCAGAATCGCCGCGGCGATCGCTGCCACGCCGGCCGAGAGCCCATCCATGTTATCCAGCATATTGAACGAATTCACCAGGCCCACGATCCAGACCATGCTTACAGCAAAGGCCAGGCCGGGCACGTTCCACGGCAAGCGGACACACCACCCGCAGCCGACCATCATCGCCGCCACGGCCGTTTGCGCCGTTAGACGGATCCGCCAGTCGAGCCCGCGGCGGTCGTCGGCAAGACCCAGAATCATCAGCACCGTACCCCCGCCCAGCAGCACCCAGAAGCTTGGGCGACTGCTGCCAAAGGCCTGAAAAATGGGCATTGATGCCGATGTCGGCAAGAAATGCCGGGACGCGCTTGGGAATGTGCGTGAAGCCAGGCGGCGGGCGCAGCTTCCCGAGCAGATATTGCCCCAGACCCAGCGGCACGACCACACCCAGCCAAATTGCCACTCCGCCGCTGGTGGGCATCGGTCGATCATGGATCTTCCGCGCCCCAGGCCGATCGACCAGGCCCAACCGCGGCGCGAGACGTTGCACGACCCAGGCAGCCGCCCAAGAGACGCACGCGCTAGGCAGTACCGCTCCAAGAATCAGCCACGGCAGCATGCGTATCCCTCGATCGGATGGTCCAAGGTTTTCGATTACCGCTATTCTAACACGGTATTTGGAGTGCGGTGGCTTGCCACCGCTTTTCAAAGGGCGGAAGACGCCGAATCAATGACTGTCGCATAGTTGCCTTTCGCTCCCCGAAAGCTGCATCTTTCGCGGAACGAAAGGCGACAAAGGCGACGCTTATTTCCGCACCGGTTCCGACGAGTCGACGGGCCGACCGTATCGAAAAGCGGTAGCAAGCCACCGCACTCCCAAAGCGCTACTGTTTCGCCCCGCTCGATGCGGTATAATTTCCTCCATTGAAAAAGACCCGTTTCGTGTTTCCAAAGGACCGACCGTGCCCAATCGAATCGATATGCAAGAAGTCCTGGCGGTGATCCTGGCGGGCGGCAAGGGGTCGCGGTTGGAGCCGCTGACCCGCGACCGGGCCAAGCCGGCCGTGCCCTTCGGCGGCATCTACCGCATCATCGACTTCACGCTCTCGAATTGCCTCAACAGCGACATTCGCAAGAACCTGATCCTCACGCAGTACAAGGCGATGAGCCTCGACCGGCACATCAACCTCGGCTGGCAGGGCTACCTCTGCCGCGAGCTGGGCGAGTTCATCGACGTCGTGCCCCCGCAGCAGCGGATCGACGAGCATTGGTACCAGGGCACGGCCGACGCCGTCTACCAGAACATCTACACGATCGAGAAGGAGCGGCCGACCTACGTCGTGATCCTGGCCGGCGACCACATCTACAAGATGGACTACATGAAGCTCGTCGAGCGGCACATCGAGACGCATGCCGACCTGACGATCGGCGCCTTGCGGGCGGACCTCGCGGCAGCCACGCAGTTCGGCGTGATGGAGGTCGATAGCGACTACCGGCTGCTGGGCTTCGAGGAGAAGCCGGCCCAGCCGAAGTCGATCCCCGGCGATCCGGAGCATGCCCTGGCGTCGATGGGCATTTACGTCTTCAACGCCCGCTTCCTTTTCGAGCAGCTTTGCCTGGACGCCACGCGGCCGCACAGCAAGCACGATTTCGGCCGCGACATGATCCCGGCGGTGATCCATACGCATAAGGTCTTCGCCTATCCGTTCCTGGACGAGAACCGCAAGAAGGACGCCTACTGGCGCGACGTGGGCACGCTGGACGCCTACTACGACGCCAACATGGACCTGATCTCCGTCGATCCGCTGTTGAACCTGTACGACCGGCACTGGCCGATCCGCACCTACCAGCCGAACTATCCGCCGCCGAAGTTCGTGTTTGCCGAGCATGGCGAAGCGGCCCGCCGCGGCCAGGCCCTGGACAGCATCGTCTGCCAGGGCACGATCATCTCCGGCGGGCAGGTGGAGCGGAGCGATCCTGGGCCCCAACGTGCGCATCAACAGCTATTCGCACGTGGAGGACTCGATTCTGTTCGAGGGCGTGAACGTCGGCCGGCACGCCAAGGTCCGCCGGGCGATCATCGACAAGGAGGTGGAGATCCCGCGCCGGCATCGAGATCGGCTACGATCACGACCTGGACCGCAGCCGCGGCTTCCTCGTCACCGAGAGCGGCCTGACGGTGATTGCCAAGACGCACGGCGTCGAGCATTTCGTGACGCGGTAGCGGATCGGATCATGGCCAAATGCGGTATCTTGACCTGACGTTGCCCACATTGGCGGAGAACTTGGCGCTCGACGAGGCCCTGCTCGACGAGGCGGAAGCGGCGGCCCGGCCCTGCGAAACGCTACGGCTTTGGGAGGCCGGGCAGCCGGCCGTCATTATCGGACGCTCATCGCGGCTGGCCCTCGAGGTCCGCAGCGACGACTGCCGCGACCTGGGGATCCCCATCCTGCGGCGGATCAGCGGTGGCGCGGCGGTGGTGGTAGGGCCGGGCTGCCTGATGTACGCCCTGGTCCTCAGCCTGCAACTTCGGCCGCAGTTGCGAGCGATCGATCGGGCCCATGCCGCGGTGCTCGGCACGCTGGCCGCGGCCCTGCGGCCTTTCGTGCCGGATCTCGCGCTGCGGGGGATCTGCGATCTGGCGCTCGGCGAGAAGAAGGTCTCCGGCAACAGCGTGCGGTGTAAGCGCGAGCATCTGCTTTATCACGGCACGCTGCTTTATGATTTTCCCTTGGAGCTGATCGGTCGCTGCCTGGCCATGCCGCCCCGAGAACCCGACTATCGCCAGGCCCGGCCGCACGGGGCCTTCGTGGCCAACCTGCCGCTGGATGCCGCCGCGCTGCGGTCGGCGTTGCAAACGGCCTGGACGGCTTGGGAGCCTTGCTCCGACTGGCCGCAAGAGGCGACGCGGCGGCTCGTCTTCGAGAAGTACTCTCGCGCGGAGTGGAACGAGAAACCGTAGCCGTTCCCTTCGCCTTCCGGGAGAGGGGCAGGGGGTAAGCCGAAATGCTTCTGAGTCCAAAGCTCGATCAATCGCTCCCCTCGTCTTCCGGGAGAGGGGCAGGGGCGAGTAGTTCATAATCCACTTTGTTCTAAATTTTCCTGTCACTCCCGTGGGAGTTTTGCCGGTTTTGTGGCCAAACGGCTTGTTTTTCGGGTTTTTCAGTCATTTTTACCCCCCGGCTTTGTATGCTGAATTTACAATACGAAGGATAATACTTGCAGAAACCGCTTGAATTCCATGTCTTTACACTCCATCGAGTCATTTACTAACATAACTCTCATGGCGGTAAACTGGCCAGGAAAACTGGCCACAATTCGGCCACGTTTGGCCAAATTTGGCCACTTCCGGCCACGTTTGGCCATTTTTTTCGGGTCTGGCCACAAATCGGAGTTGGTACCACCAATTATTACTAGTCATCCATTAGCTGGGTCAGAAAATTCCGTTTGTTTGCTCCGATCTTCCTCTCAATTTTTCAACCACCCGCCATCGGTACGTCAGGCTTTCTTTCCAGCCTGAAAAGCCGGGCAAGTCAGGCGAGAAAGCCTGACGTACCTGATACCGCGACCGGCACGACACGATCCCGCCCGCGGTTCGCTACACCGGGGGCGGGTTTGTTTTTGCCGAATTGTCAAAGAGCACGATCTTCTATCCATAGATACGGATTTCGCGCCGCCGATGGGAAAATTATTTCGCGGCCGGACGATGGATTCTGTCCTAAGGTGTTTGTTTGCAACGATTTACAAAATTTTGAATTCCGGCGGATTACCTGCGCAGCGATTGCTGGAAACGACGCTCCTCAGGGGGATACTAACTGCATAAGAAGTTGTGCTTTCCTGCCCGTCTGGGTCAGTCACGAGCGCCTCCCGACGTTCGGAAAACCGACCTCGAAACGCCCGAAGATTCCCCGACTAAAACGGGGTTTCGAGGCGATTCGTTTGTCAAGGCTCATTAGAGGGCCGCTATGGTGTCGGTCCCCTGACTCCGCATGGATCTTCTCTCGGCGTCCAGTCGCGTTATAATGGCCTGCATGACACCACGAACCTGAAGGGCACTCTCGGGCTGTCAGCCATATTGGCAGCCGCGACGGCTGCCTTGAGTGCCGAACTGGCTTCTGCCGCTCCCGCGCAAGGCCAGATCACCGTCGGTGATCCCGCAACCGGCCGCGCTGCCCGCCGCCCTCCTGACGGCGTACAACCAAGGCGCCCGCGACATCACGATCGCCCCCGGGACTTACCAACTGCCAGCGAGCCGGCGGAACGACATCGAACTGACCGACTGGAACAACGCCACGATTCGCGCCCAGGGCGTCACGATCATCTTTGAGGACACCGCGCACCGCCCCCTGATGCTCAACCGCTGCAGCAACGTCCTTGTCGAGGGCGCCACCCTGCAGTTTGCCGGCATCCCCTGGACGCAAGGGCGGATCAAGGCCGTCGGCACGGACGCCAAGGGCAAGTACTGGGACTGGCAGATCGATGCCGGTTACCCGACGAAATTCGACCAGGCCTGGTACAACGTGATCGACGGCAAGACCCGCCTGCTGAAGGTGGGCACCGGCGACTGCGGCGCCAAGGGGGCGGGATCGCTCGGACCGGGGCTCTTCCGGCTCCGAAATATCGCGGCAGGCGCGGCGGTCGATGATTGGCTGGTGGCCCGCACGCCCGGCGGCAGCAGCATCGTGCAGCTCGACGACTGCAAAGCATGTACGATGAAGGACCTCACCCTGAAGAACTCCGGCTTCGGCGCCTTCTTCGAGACCGGCGGCGACGGCGGCCATCGCTACCTCGGCTGCCGGGTCGCCCGAGGGCCGAAGCCGGCGGGGGCGAGCGAGGAACCGTTGGTCTCCTGCGGCGCCGACGGCTTTCACTCGACCGGCACGCGGACCGGGCCGACGTTCGAGCACTGCGTCTGGGAGGGCGTGCTGCTGGACGACTGCATTGCCATCCACGGCAGCTTCCAAAAAGTAATCCGGGCCGAAGGAACGAAGCTGATCCTGGAAAGCGGGAACCGCGGGAACTTCGCCGTGAACGATCCGGTCCGCGTCTCGAGCGATCGCGGTTTCTTTGGCCAGGCCAAGTGCGTGGCCCTGCGCAATCTCAAGACGCCCGAAAACGCGTTGGAGTTGACTCTCGATCAGGCGCTCGCCGCGCCGGCCGACGCCAAAGCGGGCAACCCCCTGCGCTGCGGCAAAGGGTTCAAGATCCTCGATTGCACGCTCGGCAATACGCGCTCGCGCGGGATCCTCGTCAAAGGCGACGAAGGGCTGATCCAAGGCTGCACGATCGAGGGCTGCGGCATGTCGGCCGTCAGCATCGGGCCGGAATACTGGTGGAAGGAGGCCGATTACTCCTGGAACGTGACCGTGGCCGGCAATGTGTTCCGGCACAACGTCCTCAATGGCAGCGACGCCGGCACGGTGCTGGTTCACGGCGACGGAGCGATCGGCAATCGCAACGTGGCGATCCGCGACAATCGTTTCGAAGAGAACTATGGGATCATCACGATGAATCTCCAGTGGACCGACGGCTTGAAGATCACCGGAAACGCAATCCAGTCCCCGTCGCCCCTGCCCTTGCCGCGGGCCGGCTGCGTCATCTATCTTGCCGCCTGCCGCAATATCTCGCTCCAGGGCAACCGGGTCGGCAGACCGGGACCCTCGGTGGGACCGCTCGTCAGCCTCGGAAAAGACGTCGAGAAGCTCAGCGGAAACGACGCCTCCGGCATGCGGTTGGAGAAGTAGAAGTAGGGTGGGACTCGCTCCACTCGGCCCACTCTGCTTCCGGCCGCGCTCCAGCATCTCAATCGCTCATCGACGCCATGGGGTGCCAGCGGGGCAGGACGACGGGCATCTGCTCGTACAGCTTGAGGACCTCCGCCGGCACGTAGGACTTCTTCACGACAACTGTGTAGACGTGCTCGTCGAACCAGTTGTCGTAAAGCGACCAGTAACCGTCGTGGCCCTTTTCCTTGCCCCAACTGTTCTCCACGAGCCACTTGACCGGCTTTTTGTCCTGCAGATCGACTCCCATCAGGACCATGGCGTGGTTGGGTCCGCCCTCGTGGTATGACCAGCGCTGGGCCTTCGTCAGTTTGCCCGTGTCGCCGAAGATCGACGTGTAGTCATGCACTCCCACTTCCATGATGCCGCGAGGGCTGTCCTGGTCTTCGTTCACGTCGGCGGAGAACCAGACGGGCTGCTTGTCCAGCACCGACTTCAGCGCTGCGGCCTTGAGCACGTCGATTTCCACGTTGAGATACCGCAGGTCCGGCCCTCCCTGGATATTGCGGGAATGTGCGATCTCAAACAGCTTTCCGAAGTCCTGGCCGGGCACGTTGGCAAGCTGCACGTAGTCGTCGAAGTTGATCTCGCCGACCCATTCCTTCCAGAACGACTGGGGCGTGTAGCTCTTCGTGGAACTCAATTTGGAGTCTTTGTCCTCGAAACGCCACGAGAATTCTCTGGGCGGTTCGCCCAAGTTGATCACCAGGAAGCGGTAGACTTCAGCCAGCGCCCTGGCCTTTTCCGCCCTCAGGTCAGCCAGCGAACTGCTCTGGTGTTTGAGCTCGCGGAGCCGTCCCGCTTCCACCTTGAGCATCTTGCTGAGCACGGAGTTCATCTGCGCCGTGTTCGACGAGCTGTGGGTTTCCGGCATGATATCCTGGGGAACCACGCCGTACTTCTTGATCAAGGGCGGGATGTAGTCCCACCAGCCGTCATCCCAACCGGCGCGGGTGAAGACCGTTTGCAGGTCGCGGTCCAGCGGATCGCGATCGGCCAGGTCGATGATGTCCTCGAAGAAACAGTTGGCCTTCTCCAGCTTGTCCCAGAACGACAAGTAGTTCTGCGAGAGTTCGAACTTCCCCAGCTTGTGCTTGACGACGAGTTCCGGCCGCAGGATATTCAGCCCGGCAAAGAGCCAGCAGCGGCCGGAGAGGAGCTGGTTCGTTACGGCGCTGGTCTTGATCTTGTCGCTGAACAGATCGTTGTGCTTCCGCACGATGTCGCGGTTCAGGGTGAGTTGGCTGATGCCGATGCTGGTGATCGCGTTGTACATCGCCCTGGTGTGGTCGTCCATGCGAAACGACGATTGCAACGTGGTCAGTTCCTGCGGCGAGAGGCTTCCGTCGTCGGCGAGGGCGGGGATCGCCCAGAGCGCAACGAGGCACATCGCGGTCCAGGCCAGCGTGCGGAACGAGGGTCTTTTCATAGGGCACCTTCTTGCTTGCGGTTTTGCATTTGGCGCGGGCACGACGGCTGACGCGGCCCCCTCTTTGAGAGTGTACTTGCAACAACGGGAAAAGCAAGCGAGAATACGGCCGAAACTTCTGACATAACGAAATAGCAGAAACGTCAGAAAGAAAAATGTGAGAAAGGAATATGAATTTATCTTCCTTTCTGCCATTTTCCTTTCTTCCATTTTCTGAGGTCGTCTGCGATAGTATCATGGAACTGGCTACGATGCCCTGAGTTCCGTGTTTCCCTATACCTACCGTTCAAGCGAGACAAGACAAGAATGGCCCGTCGGAAATTAGTAATTGGCGTGATTTTATTGACAGTCATGATCGACTTCCTGGCGATCCCTTCGGGTGAATCGAGCGCCGCCGGGTTGCGATTGGGCCTGCGGCGAAGGCGCCTGCTGCCAGCTGCAACCGCGCCGGCTTCGGCGGCTCCCGCACCACTTGCGAGCGGCATCGACCAGGCGGGTTTCGACAAGGCCGTCCGCCCCCAGGATGATTTGTTTCGCGCCGTGAACGGCACGTGGCTGAAGGAGACCGCGATACCGGCCGACCGCTCCGACTACGGGGTTTTCGCCATCCTGGCCGAGAAGGCCGAAAACGACCTTCGCGAGATCATCGAGAGTTGCGCCGCGGCCAAGGACAATGTCCCCGGTTCGGAACGCCAGAAAGTGGGCGACCTGTACGCTTCGTTCATGGATGAGGCCCGCGCGGAAGAGCTCGGCCTGAAGCCGATCGCGGCGCGGCTTGCGGCCGTGGACGCCATCCAGACCAAGGCCGACCTTATTCGGACGCTGGGCGAACTGGCGACGTATGGCATCTCCGGTCCGCTGATGGTCTACGTGGACACCGACGCCAAGAAGTCGGACGAGCATATTCTCGGTATCTCTCAACCGCGACTCGGCCTGCCGGATCGCGAATATTACTGGGATCCCAAGCTCAAGGCGAAGCTGGACGCCTATCAGGCCTACGTCGAGCGGATGCTGGGGCTGGCCAAGATCGGTGGTACTCATCACGCTCCGCGTGATGACGACCATCACGCGGAGCGTGATGAGCACAAACAAGCGGCCGCCGACATCTTGGCCCTGGAAACCCGAATTGCCAAGGCCCAGTGGTCGAAGGTCGAGAACCGCGACGCCGACAAGACCTACAACAAGATGGGCCTTGCCGAGTTGACGAAGCTGGCCCCTGGCTTCGATTGGCAGCTCTATTTTCAGGCCGCCGGAATCAAGGAACGTCAAGGAGGTCGTGGTCTCGCAGTCGTCCTATCTCACGTCGATGGCCGAGCTGCTGGACGAGGTCCCGCTGGCCACCTGGGAGGTTTGGTTGAAGCTCGAGATCGTGCATAATTACGCGGCCCTCTTGAACAAGGAACTGGCCGACGCGGACTTCGCGTTTTACGGCACGACTCTCCGCGGCGTGCCGGAAAACCGCCCTCGTTGGAAGCGGGGCGTGGCCGTCGTGGAGGGCTGTCTGGGCCAGGCGGTGGGCAAGCTGTACGTCGAGAAGCACTTCCCGCCCGAGGCCAAGCAGCGGATGGACGAGATGGTCAAGAACGTTATGGAGGCCTATCGGAGCAGCTTCCAGAACCTCGATTGGCTGAGCCCCGCGACGAAACAGAAGGCCCTGGCGAAGCTGGCCATGTTCACGCCCAAGATCGGCTACCCGAAAAAGTGGCGCGACTATTCGGCCCTGGAGATCCGCCGCGGCGACCTGGTGGGCAACATCGACCGCAGCGCGGTTTTCGAGTGGAACCGCGACCTGGCCAAGCTAGGGCATCCGGTCGATCGCGACGAGTGGCACATGACGCCGCAGACGATCAACGCCTACTACAATCCGAGCCAGAACGAGATCGTCTTCCCGGCCGCCATCTTGCAGCCGCCCTTCTTCAACCTGGCCGCCGACGATGCCGTCAATTACGGCGGCATCGGCGCCGTGATCGGCCACGAGACCGGGCACGGGTTCGACGATCAGGGCTCGAAGTGGGACGGCGCCGGCAACCTCAACCAGTGGTGGACGCCGGCCGACCGCACCGAGTTCGACAAGCGCGAGGACTCCCTGGTCGCGCAATTCGACCAGTTCGAGCCCTTTCCCGGCTTCAAGGTCAACGGCCGCCTCACGCTGGGCGAGAACAGCGCCGACCTGGCCGGGCTGACGATCGCCTACCGGGCCTACCAGCTCTCGCTGGGCGGCAAGCCGGCCCCGGTGATCGACGGGCTGACGGGCGACCAGCGGTTCTTCCTGGGCTTCGCCCAGATCTGGCGGCGGAAGCATCGCGAGGCCGACCTCAAGAATCGGCTGTTGGTCGATCCGCACTCGCCCGCCGAGTATCGCGTCAACGGCACGGTCCGCAACGTGCCGGCCTTCTATGCGGCCTTCGGCGTGAAGGAGGGCGAC
This sequence comes from uncultured Planctomycetia bacterium, assembly GCA_963824275.1. GTDB lineage: Bacteria > Planctomycetota > Planctomycetia > Pirellulales > Thermoguttaceae > JANXQG01. The sequence goes on from CAWGOT010000003.1 coordinate 190,968, forward strand.
AAGATGTATCTCCCGCCGGAAAAACGGGTCAAGATCTGGTGACGGCGCATGGTCAAGCCGGGTGCATCAGATCCGTTCGATTTGCACCAAGCCACCGTCCATATCCTCAATGAGAATGCGAAAGGCATCCATCAGCGCCATGCCAATGAGCGGTTCCGAGTCGGCTTCGTCAACAGAAATTGCGATGGCCTGTCCATCCCAAACCACGGTTGCTTCGTAGACATCGAAAAAAACTTGACTTCCATCCGCCAGTATTGCCGAGCCCAGTTCCGTCCAGGGCAATCCCAAAGCCGTGATAACGTCCAATGGCAGCGTGAGCCAGCCGGTGAAGCCGGTATCGACGATGGCCGCGCACTCCTGCTCCTGCCCATTGAAATCATGCACCCGAATGCGGATGACCGGTTCCCGGTCGGTATTAACAGTTCCGGTTATCACGCGATTCTCCGAACGCGGCCCGCGCCGAAACGTCGGATATAGGGAACGCCAATCCGCATAATCCACGTCTGCGCGTCGGGAACGCGTTGTCGAAGGCGGTCGCCCGCCGCCCTTTCGCTGGCGTCCATCTCCCACTCGCCCGTTTCGATGTCAATAGCAACGTACTTGCCTCGGTTGTCAGTTTCCACCTTCGGGCGAACGTGAGTTTCATAGATTTCGTTGCCGCGTCGGGCGAATTCATCTTTCGGGTAGCGGCGTTGGCGAACAGCACGTGGTTCTACGGTTGCAAGCATCATAGCATAAAGCGTGCTGAACTCCTCATCCGTCATGCCCCACATTGTCCGTTGGTACCATTCTCCGCGAATCGCATTTACAATCGTCTCGACTTCGATGCTCCACAGAGGTTTCATCTTCAAACTGTCGTTTGGCCGCTCCGGTCTGAATTTCAACAGCCGACCTCTCCGGTCACTCCTGAATCGAGTGATTTCACCAAGTCCATATAGGCCGGGCTTCTCTCCCTTTCTAAGGCCCGTCTTGCAGAAGAAGAAAACAACTTTATCCCCGGGAGCAGGGTCTTTCAGCCCACGCGCGTCAATATTCATAGGCTTATGCCACTTCCACTCCACGACTTTCCCCTCACAGACAACGAGTCGATAGTCCTCCGGTCGCCATGGATCTCCCTTGTCGTCTTCATCGCAGGCCGACATTTGGAAAAGCCAGTAACTCATTGTTTCTTCCCCGTAATTGTTGGCATTCGATTACCGCTGTTCCATGCTGATGTGCACTATACTACGGCCCGCAATGATCGGCAATGGGGGTGGGCTGGCGAGCCGTATGCGTTCGGGGGGTATTTTGCTATTCGCCAGAGTCACGGCGTTGCGAGCAATTCTTCCCAACTTGAGACATCCAGCAACTTACCGATCATGTGCGCAAGGCGATCCGGGTCGGTAATGCCGCGCAGCGCGATTTCAGATGCCGTCTCCGGCTCGCCGAGCCGCCGCCGGCCCAATAGAAAGAGGTCGTCTAGTCTTGCACGAAGCATGCCTTTGACCTCGCCTTCCTCCACAATCGCCTGATACGTTACGGATTCTTTCATGCCATATTATATGCGGGCAGATTGGGAGGCAAATCGGGATCGCGGCTGGCTTGCAATTCCAAGTGCAGGAGCCGCCTGCAATCGCCGCGCTCGCTAAAAGAAGTGGAAACCGTACCCTACGGCTCCCTTGCCCCGCTATCCGCTGCCGGTCCACTTTTCGGGTCCAGTCTCTCGACCGGTTCGTCCGCCGGTTTATCATCTAGTTTGTCCGCTGGTTTCTCCATTGGTTTGTCCGCTGGTTTCTCCATTGGTTTGTTCGCCGCTTTCTCCGCGCCGGCCGGCTTCGCTTCGGCCTTCTTCTCGTGGACCACGGGCGGCGAGGGCGAACCCTGCTGATTGCCCCACTTCTCGAGAATGTCGTCCAAGATGAACGGATCGGGCAGGTCCAGGTCGTCCTGGGCGAGGCATCTCTGATAGCGGCGGATGACGTCGACCAGATCGCCGCCGAGACTGGGGTCTTCCAAGAGCGAATTGAACTCCGGATCGTCGAGCACCTTCCGCCAGCCCTGAAGGCCTTTTTCATATTCCGGCCGGGCCCGGATCATGTCGCCTCGGGCGAAGTCGCGGTCGCCGTTGTAGATCGCTTCCCGCGCGGCGAGGCACTCGGGTGTCTGCTCGGCCCTGGCCCGCGTCCGCCAGAAATCGAAGTTGACCTTCATCCGCTCGCGGTTGGTGATCAGGGCCAGGTACTCGTCGCTTTCGATCTCCGCGGCCAGTTTCTTGGCCTCCTCGTGACGCGCCTGCGGAGCACGATTGGCAATCTCGTTCGGCTTGGCCTCCGCGCGTTCCTTCAAGTCCACTTCCAACTTCGGCTGGATGATCTTGTCGCTGCTGCCGGCCCGCTGCTTTTTCGCCTGCTTGTAGGCATTCAGGTCGGAACGGTATTTGTCCCAAATCGCACGGTCTTCGGCGCCAGCTTCTTGCGGAGTTCGCCTTCAATCTCGGCGCGGACTCCCGGCGCGAGCGCGTCGAGGCGATCCTTCTTCTCTTCGGCCGAATCGATCAAGGCTTCCCGCCGGTTCAGTTGCAGGGCGATGTCCCACGAGGTGTCGATCGCCTGCTCGCCGAAGGCATGCCACTCGTTTTCGGCGTCTTTCCAGGCCCGCGGGGCCTTCTGGCCGAAGATGCCGTCTTTCTCCAGGGCGTCGGCGTAGTAGAACTGGCAGGTCGGGGCGTCGGAATAGAAGATCACCGTGGCCATGCCGCGGACCGGGTAGCGGGGCGGATTGATCTTGCTCTCGGCGGACTTGAACCAGGCCTTGCCCACATGCCAGTTGTCGCGGCGGTTGCTGCCGGCCGGGAATCCGGTGGGCGGCGTAAAGTCGGGACGCTCGCGGAACTCCCGAATGTAGTCGGGCGGGTCCTGGCCGTCGGGGCCCCGCTCGCCGGTGAACAGGCGGCGGTAGTACTTGGCGGCGTCGTCGCGGCCGATCTTGTTGGAAATGAACCAGCCCATGTCCCAATACAGCCGCGGCACCTTGTCGTTCTTATGCACGCCGTCAAGCATGAAGTTCAGGCCCTCGATCACCCAGTAGAACTTGTCGTGATAGTCGTCGAAGGCCACGGAGACGTTGTAGGAAAGGTTCCAGGCCTGGTAGCGCCAGAACGTCGATCGAGTGCGGCTGGAGCTTGCTGATCTGGTCCAGGGAGGCGCGGAGGCGGGTCCAGTCCTTCTTCATCTGGTACTGGGTCGCCTTCCACCACAAGGTCGTGCCGGCGATGCCCCGCATGCCCAACGTCGCCAGGCGGATCGTCTCGCTCGTGGGATCGATCTCGCCCAACTCCGTCTGGCTCAGGTTGTGCTTGGGATCGTCGCGGTACTGGGCCAGCACGCCGCCCGCCTGCCCTTTGACCTGCGGCGTGTCCAGGGTGGCAGGGCGGCTCAACACGAACAGCACGACGACCAGCACGATCATCACCCCGCCGTAGATCCACTTGCGGCGGCGGGAACGCTCCGCGCACTCAGACTCGTGCCCGCCAGGTTGCTGCTGGAACTCATTGCGCCATCTCCCGTTGTTTCAAGGTGATGTAACCCAGGAGGATCACAGGCATCAGGTAGGCCGCCTCGCATAAGAGGCATCTCGCAAGCAGGTCCGGACCCACGTTGAAGCCGCACGCCACGCGGTCGACGAAGTCGTTGTCGGAGACATTCGGCACGACCGCGGAGAAATAGCGCATCATGATCGCCGTTGCCTGGTCCATTCCCTTGATGATGGTGGTCTTCGTTCCCGCCGCCAGATCCGAAGTCATATTGTCCTGGGTGATGATCCGCTCGAACGATTCGAACGGCCCGCCGCCGATCATCTTGCCGCCGGCCAATTCGACGACGTAGCCGCTGAAAATGCCCACGATGACCACGAACATCGTCGCCAACAGGGCCACAGGGCCGCTGAGGAAGGTGCTGAACATCACGCCCAGGCTGATGACCAGGGCCATCTGCAGCCAGATCCCCACGTAGCCCTTGCAGAAGTTCCAGGCGAACGAACTGTCGACGGAGCGGAGGTACAGGTCGGGCTGGGCCATGCCGAAATACTGGTGGACTTCCAGGCATTTCAGGATGACTTCCAGGCGGCCGTCGTCGCTGACCAGGTCGCGGAAGAGATCGATCTTTTCGGCTTTGCCGTCGCTGCCCGACGTGTAGAAAGTGCGGGGGATGATCTGCACGTCGGTGGCGAACTTCTTGGCGAGGAAATTCCGCAGGAAGACCTGCTTGCCCGTATCGGGATTCCGCAACTCGATGGTTCCCGCCACGCCCTTCTCCTGGTTGCCCTTATGGGTGCGGAAGACCTCGATCGTCATTTCCACGGGAATGCCCTCGGCGAAGCTCGATTCGGGGAACAGGTCGGGGGTGATGCCCTCGAAGGACCAGATGGCGGCGGCGCTGGTCCGCCCTTCGATGAAGCTGCGATACATCCACTCGTCGCCGACGTTGATGCCCTTGTCCTTATCGGCGCCCGTCTTGTCCTTAAAGGAGAGCTTCTTGGCATAGATCGGCACGCGGGCCTGGAGTTGGCCTTCGGGCGGGCCCAGCGTGTAGACCGCCTTGTCGCCGCTGCCGCTGACATACAGCGCGTGCGTGTGGTCCCTTTGCGTTCCGACGGTGGCCTCGGGCGGCTCGCCGTTTTTCTGCACGATCGTCACTTCGTGGGCATGTCCGTGCGAGAGGCTCGTGCTGCCCCGCAGCACCGTGCCCTTGTTGCCGGGCAACGGTTCGGCATGCAGCATGTCGGCGGTCAGCCGGTGCGTGTGGTCGAGGCTCCGTACGGTGAAGAGATAGCTGACCCCGCCGATGCCGAACAGCAGGAGGGAGCCGACGAAGACGAACCCCAGCACCCGCCCCAGCACGATCTCGATCTTCCGCACGGGCTTGGTCACCACGGTGTGCAGGGTGCGGTCGCGGATGTCGGCCGGCAGGCTCAGCGCGCTGAGGATCAGCGAAAAGAGCATCGCCAGGTAGAGCGTGAAGTTCAGCACCACCTGGATGTAGAGCGTCCCCGGATGAAGGCTGTCTTGCTTGATGAACAAGGCGGCGAAGAGGATCACGGCCACGAACACCAGGAAGACTGCCACCACGCGGCGGCGGAACGACTCGCGGACCGCCAGCCACGCCAGGGCGTAAATGCGGCGGGGCGATATGCGGGCCAGGTCAATGGCAATTTCCACCACCGCCCGGCCGCATTTCCGCGTCCCCTCCACCGGTCCCGCGTCCAGCACCCCGGCCAGCCAGCAGCACGCATAGACCACACCCGTCAGCCCGATCGACACGGCCAGCCACATGTACATCGCGCCGCTGGACCAGTCGGAACCCAACACGGGCACAAAAAGCTGAAACAGAGGGCTGGCAATCCGCTCGGAGAGAAAACTCCGTGTCAGCGCCGTGGAACACAGGGCCACGACCGCCAGCACCAGCAGCGAAACGGCCCCGAAAAGGAAGCCGATCAACATCGAGGCCTCCGGCCCGGCGGCGGAGCTGCGCCGCAAGGCGGAGAGCAATGCAAACCCGCCGCCCACCAGAACCACGATCAGCAAGGCGATTCCCAGCGGGTGCCACAACAGGCCCTTATCCCAGCCCGGACCGAGCAGCCATTCCATGACCGGCGTGATTTGCAGATTCTCGAGAACCATGGCCTGATGCGCCTTGTTACAATGGTGTCTGGCCGTCCGAAATACCGCCCTCTTCCGCCCGGACGCGGCGGCCCGGATGGGCCTCGCTCTCCTCGATGATCCGCACGAACAGCTCTTCCAGCGTCGTCGTGGGATTGCCGATGCTATGCACCGTGCCCTTGTGCCTGAACACCACCTGCCGGACCTCTTCCTGGGCCGCAGGGCTGAGGCCGGAAGTGCGGATCTCGGTCACGTCGCGGACCTTCAGCAGAGTATCGACCCGGCCCAATTCCTTCAGCTCGCCCTGGTGCAGGATGGCGATGCGGTCGCAAACGTCCTGCACGTCGGCCAGCAGGTGGCTGCACATGAGGATCGTCTTGCCCTGCGTCTTGCAGATCGAGGATCAGGTCTTCATCTCGTGCGTGTGGATCGGATCGAGGCCGCTGGTGGGCTCGTCGAGGAAGATGACCTCCGGGTCGTTGATCAGGGCCTGGGCCAGGCCGATCAGGCGGGTCATGCCCTTGGAGTATTCCCGCAACTGGCGGCGCCGCGCCTTGGTCAGCCCGACCATCTCGATCAGGTCGGCCGTTTTCTGCCGCCGCTGGCGCCGGGGGATGTTGAACAGCCGGCCGTAAAAATCGAGCGTTTCCTCGGCGTTCAGGAAGCGGTACAGGTACGATTCCTCGGGCAGGTAGCCGATCCGCTCATTCTTGGTGACCTCGGTGGCGTCCTGGCCGAAGACCAGGGCTTGGCCGCTGGTGGGGAACAAGAGCCCCAGAAGGAGCTTGATGGTGGTGGTTTTTCCCGAGCCGTTGGGCCCTAACAGTCCGAAGATTTCGCCGCGGCGGACCTCGAGATCGAGGGCCTTCAGGGCGCGGACCTTCTGCCGCCCCCAGAAATCGCGATAGACCTTGGTGAGGTTTCGCGTTTCAATGACAACTTCCGACTGCATGCCTCGTCTCACGTGAAAAGAGCGACCAGGAGGCCCTACTTGGTACGATGGATCGCCTCCTTTGGTTCGCCAGACTTCCACTATAAGCCGCGGGGCAGGGGTCTGCAAGACAATGCCAGCCGGGACCACTCCAGTAGGGTGGGTGAAGCACGGAATCGCGAAGGTGGTGCGTTGCGCGAACCGGTCCGGGACACTGCTACGCGTTTTCAAGGGGTTGGCTCCGTGCGTAACCCACCATTTGCCGGCGGTTCGCTCCACGCACCCTACGGGAGCCTGGGAGCCTCGCGGGATCTCGCCGGGTCATTTAGACTTACCTACCATGAACCGAACCTTTCTGACTGCCCAGTGGCGATACCTGGCCATGCTCAACTACGCGATTGACCCCGCGCTCGTCGAGCCGCTGCTGCCGCCGGGGACGGAGCTTGATTTCTTCAACCAGGAGACGTATGTCAGCCTGGTCGGCTTCCGTTTCCTGGGGACCAAGGTCTTCGGCCTGGGTATCCCGTGGCACCGGGACTTCGAGGAGGTCAATCTCCGCTTCTACGTCCGCCGCCGCGCGGCCGACGGTTGGCGGCGTGGCGTGGCGTTTATCCGCGAGTTGGTGCCCCGCCGCGCGATCGCCTTCGTTGCCCGCACGCTCTATGGCGGGCCCTACACCGCGCTGCCGATGGGTCATCGCATCGAGCACTCGGCAGCGTCGATTCACGTCGAGTATCGCTGGCAGTTCGGCGGCCGGTGGGAGTCGATGGGCGTCTTGGGCCGCGGCGAGCCGCAGCCCTTGCTGTCCGGTTCGCACGAAGCGTTCATTGCGGAGCACTACTGGGGTTACACGGTTCGCCGTCGCGGCTCGAGCGAGTACCAGGTCGAGCATCCGCGTTGGCGGGTCTGGCCGGGGACGGAAAGCTATCTGCACACCGACGTTCTGGCGCTTTACGGCGAGCCGTTCGTCGAAGCCCTATCTCTCCGGCCCGCGTCGGCCTTTATTGCCGACGGCTCAGCGATCACGGTACGAGTCGGATCGCGTCTCATGCAGTCCGAACGAAGCTGAATAAGGGGTGGTGTGTCCGACCATACAGTGGGGACTTGAAACCGATTGGCGTCCACGTTAGGATTGGGATGTTTCGCGGGGATCAAAAAGGCGAAATCCGGGACGTGGAAGTCATCGCCGCAGGCCGTGGCGTGAACATCCGACGATTCCTGGAACGGACTTATGGAAAGGGCCGTTGGCGGAAATTGAAGGGGCGCGCAGTGGTTCGGCTGGCAGACGGCACCGTATGCGAAGCCGAGATACACTGGTACGAAGCCCACGGCTTGGGCCGCCGGGACTTCAAGATCAAGAGGTTCATCTGATGAGCGATTTCGTGATCTGCATTAACAATGCCAGCAATCCCGCCAGCCTGATCCTGGGCAAAGTCTATCCCAAAGTGCCCGATCCCGAAGCGGAAACCCACGACATGCTCCGCGTCGTTGACGAAGACAAGTCGGAGCAGGACGGATACCTCTATCCCGCCTCGAACTTTGCCGCAATTGACCTGCCCGAATCGGCGCGGCGAGCGCTGCAGGCAGCCAGCGGCTGAAAAGGGGCAGAAAGGCCGTCCGCTCCGGCCCACCCGGTCATGAAGACTAGAGACGGGTCTACTTCAAGGCATTCGCGAAATACTAGTAGGTCAAAGCTCGTTATATTGCTCACGCCGACTGCCGTGGCCGAGCGTCACCGATGACTTTCTCCCAAACCAATGCGTTTCCGATCTGGATACCGCTTGGAGACCACTGGACGCACCACCCTTCTATTTTAGCCTAGCTGTGCGCCGGAGCGTGTCAAGGGGTGTGAGAGAACTACTCCTAGCCCCTTGCTCCCCTCTCCCTGCGCACTCCCGAATCTGCTATGATTTCCCCATTATCCGACTTTGAACAAGTTTCCCAGGATGGAGCCGAAATGGCCAATGGCGTGGTGACCATTCCCCTGCCAGGTCAGCCGCTCGCGGACGATTTGTCGTCGCCAGGACGGCCATCGGGGACCGACCGCCCTGGAATTCTTCGCCGGCCCGGAAAACTGCCTGATCGAACCGGCCGTCGCTGGGGTGCTTGGCCGTCAGCCCACGCCCTACAACCCGCTGGTCCTCTATGGTCCCAGCGGTACCGGCAAGTCGCACCTGGCGAGGGGATTGGCGGCGACTTGGAAGTCGAACTTCCCCCAGAGTCGTGTTGCCTACACCACGGCAATTGATTTCGCCCGGGAAATGGCCGACGCCTTCGAGATCCAGGCAGTCGAGGATTTTCGCTCCCGATACCGGGGCGTGGATCTGGCCGTTTTCGAGGACGTCGGCGAATTGGCTGCCAAGCCGGCCGCGCAGGAGGAACTGATTCGCACGCTGGACGCGGTCATTCAGCGGGGCGGCCAGGTGGTGGTAACGGCCTTGTCAGCGCCGCAGGAAATGGCCGGTTTTCCGGCAGCTTTGCAGAGTCGCCTGGCGGCCGGACTGTGCGTGCCCTTGGCCCTGCCGGGCCCCGACACGCGACTGGCGATCCTGGAGCGGTGGTCAAGTCTCCGCGCAGAATTCAGGGTTGCGGCGAGATGGCCGACTCGATTCTCAAGCTGCTGGCGGAGGGGCTGGCCGGGACGGTGCCGGAACTGCTGGGCGCCGTGCTGCAACTGGAGATTCCGGCCCGCGAGGAGGGCCGCCCGATCAATGCCCACCAGATCCGCGACTATTTGTCACAGCGCGACTCGGCCCTGCGGCCCAAGCTTCCGCGACATCGCCACCTTGACGGCCCGCCATTTCGCCCTGCGGTTGAGCGATCTCCGGGGATCCTCGCGGCGGCGGCCGGTGGTGGCCGCTCGCGACGTGGCTATTTACCTTTGCCGGCAGCTTACCCGGGAGAGTTTGGGCCGTATTGGGGAGTACTTCGGAGGCCGCGACCACACGACCGTCCTGCACGCCTGCCGCAAGACGGAGGAATTGCTCCAGACCGACCCTGCCATCCGGCAGGCGATGGACTGCTTGCAGCAGAAGTTCCCCGGGCCGGGCAAGATGAAATTTCCCCCGCGCCTAACCTCTTGGCGAAAAAGACTTTATAATCACCGATGTGCTAGTGACGAACGGCCGCAAATTCGCTACAATTACCAATTATCACTGATCCGTTGAAAGTTGAAAGAGCCGATTCATGAAAATCACATGCGAGCGCGAGAAGTTGCTTCACGCCTTCCAGACGGCCGCCAGCGTGGCCCCCTCCCGCAGCCCTAAACCGATCTTGCAAAACCTCAAGCTGGAGGTGCATGACGACAAAGGCATCCTCATGGGCACCGACCTGGAGGTGGGGATCCGCATCGACGTGGAGGGCATCTGCGTGGAGGCCCCCGGCAGCGTGGTCCTGCCGATCTCGCGGTTCCTCTCGATCTTGCGCGAGAGCAGCGACGAGAAGCTCTCCGTCGAAAGCGACGGCCGGAAGATCATGGTCCGCGGCCAGCGGAGCGAGTTCAACCTGCCCTCGGAGAATCCCGACGAGTTCCCCGCCGTGGGACTGTTTGATGAAGAGCGTTACCACGAACTGCCCGCGCGCTTCTTTCGCGAGATCGTCCGCCGCACCGTGTTCGCCACCGATAACGAGAGCAGCCGCTACGCCCTGGGCGGCGTGCTGCTGGAGTTGACGGCCGACCATATCACGGCCGTGGCCACCGACGGCCGCCGCCTGGCCCGGCAGGAGGGTCCGGCCAAGTCGATCGGCGAACAACCGTCGGGCGACCGCATGACGATCGTTCCCACGCGGGCGATGCAACTCCTGGATCGCGCCTTGGGCGAGAAGGAGGAAGTCCTGCAACTCTCGGCCCGCGAAAACGACGTGCTCGTCAAGAGCGGACGCATCGTGATGTATTCGCGGCTGGTGGAAGGGCGTTTCCCCAAGTGGCGGGACGTTTTCCCCCGCCGCGACAACACGCAAAAAATCGAACTCTCGGTCGGTCCCTTTTACGCGGCCGTTCGCCAGGCGGCCATCGTCACCAGCGACGAGCGCCGCGGCGTCGATTTCACCTTTTCCCAGGGCAAGGCGGTCCTGACCGCCCACGGGGCCGAGTATGGCGAGTCGCACGTCGAACTGCCGATTGCCTATGAAGGCCCCGAGATCGTCATCACCCTCGATCCCCGCTACCTCAGCGACTTCCTCCGCGTGCTCAATCCGGAAGCCACGCTGCTCTTGGAATTGCGCGATTCGGAGAGCGCCGCGGTCTGCTCCACCGACGACGGCTACGCCTACGTGATCATGCCGCTGGCAAGGGACCAGAGGTAACCAAAAGAAATCCGAAATACGAATGTCGAAATCCGAAACAAACCTGAAATTCAAAGGACTAAAGTTCAAAGTTTTGGATTTTGACGTTTGAGTTTTATCATTTGTTTCGGATTTCGATATTCGGATTTCGGATTTTCCATTATGCCTGGTCCCGAACGCATCGCCGACATCCTCACGCAACTGATGGCCCGCCGCGGCTTCGCCCGCGTGCAGGGCGCGGAGGCCTACCAGTCGGCCTGGAACGAGGCGGCCGGCCCGCTGGGGGCGCAGTACAGCCGCGTCGGCCAGTTGAAACGGGGAACGCTGGAAGTCGTCGTCACCAATTCGGCCCTGGTCCAGGAGTTCAACTTCCAGAAGTCCGCCATGCTCACCACCCTTAATCGCCTGCTGCCCGATCACAACATTAAAGACCTACGTTTCCGCCTGGGAGCAATCAAGTAGAATCCATGTCCACCGATTCGAATACCGACCCGCAGAACAGCGATCCCCAAAACACGAATCCCCAGAACGACAACGCCTACGATGTCGGCCAGATGCGCTATATGAGCGACCTGGAACACGTCCGCGAGCGATCGGGCATGTACATCGGTAGCCGCAATCTAGCTGGTCTGCACCACCTGTTGAGCGAGGTCGTCGACAACTCGATCGACGAAGTCATGGCCGGCCAAGCCACCACGGTCCAGGTGACGGTCAACCCCGACGGTTCGATCACCGTGGCCGACGATGGCCGCGGGATTCCCGTCGACGTCGACCCTAACATCGGCAAATCCGCACTGGAAGGCGTGATGACAATGCTCAAGTACGGCGGCAAGTTCGACAACAAGGCCTACAAGACGTCCGCGGGCCTGCATGGTATGGGGGTGAAGGCGGTCAATTTTCTCTCCGAATGGTGCGAGGTCGAGGTCCGCCGCGGCGGCCACGCCTACCAGCAGGAATACGAACGCGGCAAGCCGACCAGCCCCGTAATTCGCGTTGGCACGGCCCAGGGCACCGGCACCAAGACTACCTTCAAGCCCGACTACCAGATGTTCGGCGACCTGAAGTTCGACTATAACCTTCTGTGCAAGCGGCTGCAGGAGCTGGCATTTCTCAATCGCGGCGTGAAGATCGTCTTCAAGGACCTCCGCAACGGCAAAGGCGAGACGTTCCAATACAACGACGGTATCGTGGAGTTCATCCACCACTTGAATCGTGCCAGCGAGGCCATCCATAGCGACGTCGTCTACATCAACTCGCGCGATGAAGAAACGTCGGTCGAAGTCGAGGTCGCCTTCCAATACTGCACCGAATATACGGAGAACGTCCACTTCTACGCCAATAACATCAATACCATCGACGGTGGAACGCACGTCGCCGGTTTCCGCACGGCCCTGACGCGGACCCTGAACGCCTACGGCAAGAAGGAGAACATCTTCAAGGACATCGTGCCCACGGGCGACGATTTACGCGAGGGCCTCACGGCCGTGGTCTCGATCCGCCTGCCGAACCCCCAGTTCGAATCGCAGACCAAGGTCAAGCTCACGAATCCCGAGGTGGAAGGGGTCGTGAACTCGATCGTCGGCGACTTCCTTTCGAAGTATCTGGAGGAACACCCCAAGACGGCCAAGCTGATGATCGCCAAGGCGGTGCTGGCGGCCGAGGCCCGCGAGGCGGCCCGCAAGGCCAAGGCCCTCCTCCGCGACCGCAAGGGCATCCTGGCCGGCGGCGGCCTGCCCGGCAAGCTCCGCGACTGTACGAGCAAGATCATGGAGCGCTGCGAGCTGTACCTCGTCGAGGGCGATTCGGCCGGCGGCAGCGCCGAAGGCGGCCGCGACCGCGAGTTCCAGGCCATCCTGCCCTTGCGCGGCAAGATCATCAACGCCTACAAATCCCGCGAAGACAAGGTGCTGGCCAACGAGGAAGTCCGCAGCATGATCTCGGCCATCGGCTGCGGCATCGGCGAAGAGGTCGATCTTGCCAAGCGCCGCTACGGCAAAGTGATCATCATGACCGATGCCGACGTCGACGGATCGCACATCCGCACGCTGCTTTTGACCTTCTTCTACCGCCAGATGTACGACCTGGTCCGCGGCGGCCACGTCTACGTGGCCCAGCCGCCGCTCTTCAAGATCACGCACAAGAAGCAGGTCTATTACGTGCAGACCGAGGCGGAGATGAACGCCCAATTGCTCGAGTCGGGGCTCAAAGACGCGATCTTCGAGCCCGGCGGCGGCCGCACGATCGCCGGCGCCGAGATGGAGCGGCTCTGCCGCACGCTGGCCGCCCTGGAGGATTCGCTCGTGGCCCTGGAACGCCGCGGCATCAGCCTCCGCGCGCATGCCGTGCGGCAGGATCCGGTCACGGCACAATTGCCCATCTATCACGTTTTCATCGGGCAAACCGAGCACTGGTTCGCCTCGCGCAAGAAGCTGGACGAGTTTCTGGAACAGCAGGAATTGGAGTCGGGCAAGGAATTGAAGCTCACCGAAGACGCTGCGTCTGCCGCCGCGCCCGCGCCGCCCGCCGAGGGCGACGGCGCGGCGGAAGGCCAGGCCGACGGGAACGGCCATCCCGGCGGGGCACCCGGTACTCCGGGTCGCCTGCACATCGTCGAGTTCCACGAGGTGCGGTCCATCAACAGCCAGTTGGCCGAGTTGCGGAAGATGGGTTTCGAGATCGACAGCCTGATCCCGCAGGAGCGGACCGGCATGGAGGATTCGCGCTATCTCTTCCGCCGCGGCGAGAGCACCGTAGGGCTGGACGATCTCCGCGGCCTGCTGACGGCGGTCCGCAGCGGCGGCGAGAAGGGGATGAAGGTCATGCGTTTCAAGGGCCTGGGGGAAATGGACCCCGAGGAGCTGCGCGACACGACCATGATCCCGGCCAACCGCACGCTCTTGCAAGTCACCATGGAGGACGCCGGCGCCGCCGACGACCTGTTCCGCATCCTCATGGGCGACAAGGTCGAGCCCCGCCGCGAGTTCATTGAGAAACACGCCCTGGAGGCGCGGAATCTGGACGTTTAAAGCACTGGTCTTCCGAAGACTACGAGCATGCGAATTGTCACCGTACAGAACATTCGGCAGAAAAAGGCGCAACTACCGGGACGTCGTGGGATAGAGTCCTGGAGGCGAAAGATCGGTTTCCTGAGAGATTTGGAGCGTGCGAGTTTTATGTTGCGGATTCTCGCCATCAGAGGACATCTGCCGTGGATCGCGTCGCCAGCACTTTCCCGAAGATTCGTTCCGGCGTGTGCGAGTCAGCCGACGATCGTTACGTCACAAACATATCTGAATTGACCCCCTTGCCGGGACCGAAACTAGGCGAGACCGAATCGCTGCAAATTGGGACGGAAATAGCGAGAGGGCTCCCACGACGATTTCCGGCAACTGATGCGTTCGTGAAACTTTGCTGGAGTTCGGCAATTGCCCAACCGCTTGAAGGCGAGCCGACGATGGGTAATCCGTGGACCAAAGGTAAGTGTCTCGGGCTTCAAGTGACTCGCACACGTCTCGAGAGTTGGTTCACCGCATTTGTGGATATGGGCGATGTATCGCCATTATCAATAGAACCGCCGTGTGTTTCAGAAACGGTTGCCGAGGTTATTGAAACCATCGGAGGGAAGTTCTGGTCGGAGACGAGCTTTGTGCCGACAAATAACGAACTGAACGGAATTAAAGAGCGCGAGCGAATCGCTCGCGAGCTTTCCAAGAAATACCGCTTGCTTGCAAACCGCGACGACTCTCCCGTGGCCATTGCCGAATGCTTGCGCAACGAGCAAGATATCCAAGCAGATACTGTCCGGTCGTTGACTGATCCTGATTTGGCGTCGTCGCGTGTTAAGAACTACAAGATCGAGTTCTCTCGGACGTTGCGGCCGCTTGGCTATCGCTACGATCCTGGTGAAAGTCAGCCGCGATATCACGTAGCCAAACGATCTAGTCCTTCGGGTAACACAATCGCCATCGTTTCCGACGTGGGCGGTCACGGACCGCCGTGGGAGCCCAGTTTTAATATGGTGGTCCGAGGGTTAGGCTGGAGAATCGCTGTACCCATTTCGCGCAGTATCCGGTTTTCAGCAACGAAGATTGGGCAAAAATGAACCGGAACGCGGCTATCGTAATCCGGCATCTGGAGTCCACTTTTGTCCCGGAAATCGACAGTCTTTTCGGGTCCGCTCCCGCTTGGTTCACGGAGTTTCCACTTAGAGATCATGGTTAACGTCAAATCAACACGTCGGCAGGTTCAATGTCCATCAACGATCGTTTCGCGCTAAAGCGCCGCCCATGCATCGAGTTGCTCGACGAGGCCATGGTGGAGATTCTGCGCCGGAAGACTGCTGCCGAGCGGGTAGCCATGATCTTCGCCGCTACTAACCGCACGATGCGCCTACGGCTGGAAGGCCACTTGCGCACTCTCCATCCCGACTGGGACACGCCGCAGGTGATGCAGGAAATTGCCAGGAGAATGAGCCGTGCAGCAGGATGAACTACTTCGCCGCGTGGTGGATTGCTCCCCCGGTTAGCCGTTAAATCGCGACCCTGTTTCGGACGCATTGCTCCCGCGTCGGCCCCCGTCAATCTTCTTACTGCGGTCCTCCGCGATCAGAACCATTCGTCCATAGCTTTCGCAGTTCGTCGGGGCTGGCAACGGTTACCGCGGCGCGGAGGATCTTCTTCAGTTGTTCAAAGTCGTCGATCTGCCGGATCTCGGACATGAGTTGGCCGGTGGCATCCGGGAACCTCGCTTCCAAGACTGTCTCGATGCCCTGACTGAGGCCTCTCTCCATCCCGATTTCCTCAAACGTGTTGATGAAAGGCATGCGTTTCTCCTCTTCGTATTGTGTTACTTGCTTGCGAAACTCGATTTTCAGGTCTCTCGGGAGTTCCATTAGCCAGTCGATCAAGTTGAAAAGCTGCCGTACCTGTTCGGCATCCCAACCTCGCTCCAGGAGGCGCTTGACCAGGCGGAATTTCCTGTCCTTCCTTTGGCCCAGGTCCTCGCGGGTCTCTTGCGCGTCCAAGTGGGCCAGGACCACGGTGGCAAAAGGATTCGCGCTTTGCTCCAGTTCCTGCCGCTTGGCCGCATAATCCAGGAGCTTCACGACCGGATACTCCAGTTCGACCTTTACGCCCCAACGGCGGTAGCCGAATCGGTTCGGACGCCAAATGGGGTTGTCGTCGCCCAGCACCGCGAAGCTCGCCACCTCTCTATTATACATGACGAAGATGCGGCAGTTGTAGACGTACATCCGCCAGGGAAAATCAGTCTCGTCGGTCATCTGCACCTCGACGTGGATCAATACCCACTGTTCCTCCCCGCTCTTGAGCCAGACCTTAACCAGCTTATCGACGTATCGCCGCCCGATCTCCGCTTCCGGGGCGATTTGTTGCAGTTCCTTGTCCAGCGATTCGTAGGGGCGGTCCCAGTCGATGTCGGCATGGGCCTCTGGAAAGAAGAGTTTCAAAAACGCCTCGAAAAAGAGGTCGAGGGCTTCTTTCCAAGGGCTGTCGTAATCGGCCATAAGAGGCTCCTGAATTTGTCAACTTTCCGGCGAGAACGGCGACTTTCCCGATTCGCATGGATTGTACCACAAACCGCATAATGCCGCACCAGAACCACTTGGACGGCAGCCGCCAAGACCCAAGACCTGGAACCTGACAACCGACAACTGTGTACTGCCAACTGCGTACTGCGTACTGAGTACAGTGTACTGAATTCCTTTCCCCTGCGCCACGATGGAAGTGCTTTCCCGAGTTCGCCATTCCACTCCTGCCGCGATCCCGATTTGATTCCCAATCTGCGCGCTTATAATATTCTATTGGAGCGGCCCTGACGAGTTGCCTCAGACGTTGCTGCACGTTGGCCGGATCGATAGCCCGGGGAAAGAGCTTCGAATGATGCAGCGGTTGCTCAAGATGCAACACGACCCTCAGGCGTGGGCAACGCAACGCAGCAGTGGCCATCGCTTTCTCGTCCGCGTCATTGGCATTTGCGCTTGCAGCCACGAGGGCCGCGAGACTATCGCGGACCTTCGTTGCGATTTCGTCCGCCAAGGCAATGGTCTTCGTGCGTCGATGTTGACGATAGTCCCTGATCTCGATCGCCCAGAAGCAGATCTTGGGCTCAATGGCCAACACGTCAACCGCTTTGGCTCCGCCGCACGTCCGCTGAAACTGGTTGAGGTAGAAACTCCACCGATCGAATTGCGACGCCTTCCAATCGTCCGGAAACGTGAACGTCAGTTGGCCTTCTGTGATGGACGGCATCACTTGGCCTCCGACGCCAAGTAGCGATCGGACTGGCTCAACTCCTCTTGCAACGCATCGATGGCGCCGATGTCGTCGACGCTCGCACCTTGCTCGATCTGAACACCATTCCCATCGCGACGCAGACCGAAGAACCGCGCCTTGGCGTCCTTGAACTCGGCGCTCTGCAAGAGGATTTCGAATTTGCGCAGAAGGAACAGGCTGTGGCTGGCAACGACGACCTGAATGCCGCCCTGGCAAAGATGCAAGATAGTCCGCGCAATCAGCTTGACGACCTTGGCGTTCAGACTTGCTTCGGGCTCGTCCCAGAAAAGAAAGCCCTTGTCCACAAGCGACCCCGTAGCGATCAAACGCGCAAGCATGGCGAGCTTCCGGAGCCCCTCGGCTACGAGGTGCATTTCCATGCTAACCCCTTCGATGTTCAAGTAGAAACGGCCGGCATCGTCCAACTCGACCTTGCCGCCCATCGCCTCCTCGAGCGGCCCCAGCAATTCCCTGACGCGCTTCTCGCGCACCGCGTGCCAACGGGGCGCCGAGCAGCAGGCATGTGTCGCGCCAAGTTTCTTCAAAAGGCAAATGGACCGTTTCGTAGAGCGAGACGAATCCCGGATAGATCGTCAGCAGCTCGCGGGTCGGCAAGTACACGGGCAGTTTGTCGATCCAAGCGGACGGCGTCTGCTCTATCGTGACTTCAGACTTGCTGGCGGTGTTGAAATCAAACGAGACGACGTTATCGGGTGGGGAAAAGGAACAACTGACCTCGCAGCGTTGCCGGCCACGGCGGTCGCGGCGAGCAAGCCTCCCCAATTCATCGGGCTTGAAGACGGCGTTCAGCTTGCCGGCAACGGCGGTTTGCAAGTGAACCTTCGTCGGGCTGGGCGAACCCGAGTCCCTGCCCCCCCTGGCGCAAACATAGATGGCGGAATATGCTGCTTTGAGGACGTGGGTTTTTCCCGTCCCATTCTCGCCGACAATGACGTTCAAGCCGTCTGCAAATTTGAACTCCGCCTTCGAGAAAGCCGTAAAGTTCTGGAGTGTGAGCGATTCAAGCATGATTCAGGTTCCCTCTTGCGCCCTCAATATATAGGCCCGCCTGGCCACCGGCAACGGGGATCGACCGGTTTGCGAGTCGTACCCGCCGACTAGGGGATAAACTGGCGTTGACCCGTGGCCTCTTGCGATTGTACACGGATCAAACACGGAATTTGCGATCCGTGTTCAATCCGTGTTTCATCTCAGGGCTTGGTTTGCCCGGCAAATCGCCCGTGATACTCCGCATGGCCGTCGCATTTCTCAAATACGAATTGGCAGATCCGGGTGTCCGGATAGAGGGCCAGCGGCGCATGTCCCAGGTTCACGATCTCCAGGACCTGATGGTTCGAGATGCCCGGATGCATGAAGCCCGCGGTGACATGCACGGCAAGGCCGAATCGCGCAAACCGGCTTCTTCCTTCCAGGCGGCCGGAGATGTTGTCGGCCAGCGTGATCCGCTCGCGCGTGATCCCCAGGATCATCTCGCCCGGCTTGATGACCAGAAAACTCCCGTCCTCCACGTGAACACTCGTCGTGATGTCCTCGAACCGCGACTCGTTCGTGACGTGGTAGACCTCGGATTTCTTCTGGAATACTCGGAAGTCGTTGCCGAGCGTCAGATCGATCGACCCGGGGCCGATCTGCGACCTGTCGAGCGGTTCGATCTTGATCGACCCGTTCTGCAGCGCCTTCTCAATCTCTGCCCCGATCAAGATGCTCATGCCGGCGAACCCTACTTTGCTTCCCGCACGATGCTCGTCGTGGCGATGAGGTAAACCTGGATTGGGTCCGCGCTGGCCGCGCCCAGGCCGGCGTCTTCCGCCGCCGCAAAGGTCATCGCGCCCACGATCACCGGCTTGCCCAGCGGAACCGAGAGCGTGGTGCCGATCTGCTGCGTCGGCATGACCGGCTGATCCACAGGGCAGAAGCTCGTTCCGCCCTGCGAGTTTTGGGTCCTCATCCTAGGCGTGACGGGCTGCAGCGGTGTCGCCGGGGCAGAGTTGGCCGCGTTCGGGGCCGCCGCCGGCGCCGGCGAAGGATTCCAGGCGACAACATGGTTCTCCGGCGGCCACGCCGCGCCGATGATCGCCGCCTTCCGCGACGGATCCCAGCGGGTAATGATGCTCGCGATGTCGAGCGTCGCCGTCTTCGTGCCGGGCACAAAAGTCGGCCGAACCTGGGCCACCACGCCCACGTTCGGTAGCCTGATCACGGGCTGATAGCCAACGCCGTCGCCGCCCACTACGGGGATCGCAGTCTGGATGATCGCGCGCCGGTCGCCCGCAGTGATTACCGTTCCGATCCCGTCCTGACAGGCAACGTGGCCGATGAAGCCGGGCACTTCACGGGCGATCTGCCGGAGCCGCTCGGGGTCGAGCGCCAGCCAGCGCTCCGCTTCGGACGGTTTCGCGCGGCCGGCCAGCAAGCGGTCGCACTGTTTGGCGTCGAGCCACAGCCAGTGAAGCTCGATGGAAAGGGTCGGCCTTGCCTGCCGCCAGGAACGGAGATCGGCAAGAAAGTGCTCGATCTGCATGTGTACTTCAAGCGTTTGCGAGATGACCAACAGGCGATCCAAATTGGCAATGGTCCCGGTGCCGCCGTTGTCCACCCAAGTCTTGGTGGCAATGGTGTTGATTATCATGTCGATGATGGGCTGGGCATTAGGACGGATGTAGGCACCGGCCGGGACGTATCCCCTGTCGCCCATGCCGGTGTTGAACATCGGCCCTGAATAATATCCGTTTTCCGCTTGGGTTTCCCTGGTGGGAGAGAGCGGATCTTGTTCCTCGTGGTCCCTCGCCAGCGTGACCAGGTCGGTTACGTCGTAAGACCTCGTCAGCATGAAATCATCGCCTTCGGCCTTTGTGGGCGAGGTGATCAGCAGCACGTCATGATGGATGGTCCACTTGAGTCCAAGCTCGTCGAGGACCATCTCCAGGGCCGAACGTAGCGGGATACCGGTCAGATGGAACGTGATCGGCGTACTTTCTTCAACGCCTGCCTCCTTGAGCGCGGGTCGATCGATGATGATGGGAATGCGATGCTTGTGGCTGAGATAATCGAGCACGTCCGCGAGCGGCGTGTCGACAAACTCGATCGCCGTCTCTTCTTGGAACGCTTTGAGGATGGCCTTCTCGCCGCCTTGCAGCTTGGGGCCCGGAGACGGGTTCGGCTTGGCGACAACGACTTTCGGCTTCAGCGGCTTCGCTTCCGCCGGCTTGGGAGCGTCGCTGCCAAACGGATCATCGTCCGGGCCCTTTGCCGAAACCAGCATCGCGGGCAGCAGGGCCAAGAAAACACTCACCAGCACCAATTTCCGAGACATGGCAAACCTCCTCTTTCAGTAGATGGGAAAAGACGTTGCGGCCTCTCCTTACGCGGTGTTCCGGCCGCAGCGGAGAAAGAAAACCCGACCCCTGCTATTATGCCCTCGCGGATGAGGATTGTAAAGCGGCCGCTTTGGAGTGCGGTCACTTGCCAGTGGTAAGACATGGGACCTATAGGACTAATTGGACCTATAAGTCCCATGGGTCCCACAAGTCCTATTCGGGCTGCTACTTCGCATCCTGCACGATGCTCGTCGTGGCGATCAGGTAGACCTGCACCGGGTCCGCGCTGGCCGCGCCGAGGCCGGCGTCCTCCGCCGCGGCGAAGGTCATCGCGCCCACGATCACCGGTTTGCCCAGCGGAACGCTGAGCGTGGTGCCGATCTGCTGCGTCGGCATCACCGGCTGATCGACAGGGCAGGTGCCCGAACCGCCTTGCGTGGAATGGGTCCGCACGGCGGGAAAATCGGACTGCGGCGGCGCTAGCGGCCCGGCGCCCGCCGCGTCTTGCGCCCGGTGCGGCGACGGTATGGATTTCCAGGCCAGGTCCTCTCCAGACCAGGCCCCGCCCACAATCACCGCCTTCTGCGACGGATCCCAGCGGGTGATAACGCTAGTAATCTCCAGCGTCGCTGACTTCGTGCCGGGCACAAAGGTCGGCCGGACCAAGGCCGTCACGCCCACGTTCGGCACGCTGATCAAGGGCTGATAACCGACGGTGCCGGCGTCGACCACGGGGATCGCGCTCTGGATGGTCGCTCGCCGGTCGCCGGCGGCAATGGCCGTTCCGATCCCGTTGAGGCAGGCGATCTGGCCGAAGAAGCCCGGCACGTCATGCACGATCTGCCGCAGCCGCTGGGGATCGACGGCCAGCGAAATCCGGCCCTCGGACGGCTGCCCCTTGCCGGCCAGCAGGTGGTCGCGCTTTTGGGTGTCGAGCCAGAGCCAGTGGAGCTCGACAGACAAGGTCGGCCTGGCCTGCCGCCGGGCGCGGAGTTGGGCGAGGAACTGCTCGATCTGCTCTTGGACTTCTTGGGTTTGGGTGATGACCAGTAGATGGTCGTAATGGGAAATCGTGCCCGTTCCGCCGTTGTCGACCCACGTCTTCGCGGCAACACTGTTCGTTATCAGGTCGATGAGCGGGCTGAAGTCGTTGGGCGGAGCGGCCTGATTGGCGTTTACACCGCGCGAGGATAGAGGGGATACATTGGGGCAAATATGCGTGCCACCTCCCTCGGAATTAACCGTGGCGGGAGTCGGAAGCGGGCGGGGTGCGGGTTCCCGCTCTGGCGCCACGGCAAACATGCCGCCACCCATGCCTCCCGTGCCGCCACCCATGCCGCCGCCCATGCCCATGCCGCCCATGCCGCCAGCCATCCCTGGGCCCGTGCTCACACGCATGCCTCCCATGCCGCCACCCAGCGTATAGCCCATTCCGTCCCCTTTATTTTCCTCAAGCGGCGCGAGCGGATTATGCACGTCGTAGTCTTTCGCGGTCGTGAGCAGGTCGGTCACGTCGTAGAACTTCGTAAGCATGTAGTCATCGCTCTCGGCCTTGGTGGGCGAGGTGATCAAGAGCACGTCATGATGGATGACCCACTTGAGCTGGAGTTCATCGAGGATGATTCCCAGGGCAGACCGTAGCGATAGGCCGGAGAGACTGCGCGTGATCGGGGTTGAATCTTCAACGCCCGCCTCTTTGAGTGCTATCGTATCGATGTGGATGGGGATGTGATGCTTCTCGCTGAAATAGCCGAGAACAACCTTCAGCGGCGCCTCGGAAACCCAGATCGAGGTCTCTTCTTTCAGCGCCTTGAGGATGGCCTTCTCGCCGCCATGCAGGGCCGGGCCCGGATGCGGCTTCGGCCGGGCGCTATCGTCTTGCGGCGTGGCGGGCTTCGGTTCCGCCGGCTTGGGCGTCTCGATTTGCGGCTTGCTCGGCGCTTTCGATTCAGCCGGCCTGTCGCCGAGACCAAACGGATCATCTTCAGCACCGTTGGCCGCCGTTTGCGGCGCAGGTGTTGTGCCTTGTTGCTTCGGCGGATCACCGCCTTGGGCCTTCACCAGAACCATCAGCAAGGGCAGCAGGGCCAAGAAAACAGAAACCAGCACCAATCTGCGAGACATGGCAAACCTCCTCTTTCAGTCGATGGGAATAGACGTCGCGGCCTCTCCTTTCGCGGTGTTCCGGCCGCAGCGGAGATTTCCGATAGACGCGACTCCCATTATTATGCCTCCGCCGATGATGATTGTAAAGCGAGGACGGCAATTCGGGCCGAAGGCCAGCCCGGTGCGCCGATCCAATCGTCTACTGCCAGTCCCGCTTACCGCAGCTCTTCGCCAAAAACGACCGTTTGCCGCCGGGCAAAATCGTGGGTGGCAATCAGCCGCCAGATCGCCATGGCAATCTTCGCGCTGCCGATGGCCGAGGGTTCGATGGGGAAGATGTCGGAGTAGTCGGCGCTTTGGTCGCAGATCCGGCGCAGATCGAGCACGGGTATCCGGGCACGGACCGCCTCGTCGATGATCACGTCATTAAACACGGAGAGGGCGGCAAGCAAGAGTTCAAGTCCGCCCGGTGCGTCCCGTTCGCCGAAGAGCGAGAACTGGTCGTAAACGGTGCAGACGACCACCGCCTTCCCAAGCCCGCAGACGGCCTTCAGCATCTCGCGGTAATCGCGGCGAAATGTCGCTTTCACCTCGCCAGGTTCGCCAGCGCATCGCGGACCGAGCCGGCTGGCTCCCCCAAAATGCTCGTCATGCCCAAGGCGTCGTTGCCACCCACGCTGATCACCAGATGGGAAGCGTCGGCGGGCATGCGTTGGAGTTGCCGCTTTACGCCGCATGCCACGTCGCCATCGTGCGCCAGAAGCGTTGCGGTCCAGCCCGATTGGATTCGGGCCTGCAGTTGGTCGATGACCGGTTCTTCTCCCCGATCCTGATGCACGTAGCCGGCGTTGTCGAAGATCGAGTCGCCTAAGAGAACGATGTGGTTCATTGGCTTAATCCTGGTCCACTGTAGACGAACGGCTTTTCCTCTTGCACATGCACGCTGGGAAGGTTCTGTTTGAGAGTTTCCATGCTGCTCTCCAGCCTGCGGCGCAACTTGCTCGGCCTTTGACGTGTCCGCGTCATTGGGGTCTGCTGGGGCTTCTGGGCCGTAATCCGTCACGTAGACATTTTCAAGGTACGGCATTCGTTTCAAGTGTGGGATCGCCCTTTCAACCTCTCGGAGGTCTAAATGAACAGTAAGCACTCGATACCAGAAATCTATGCCGGCTATTCTCACTGCCAACGGATTCGGATTGGCGACGTACCCCATCCCGCCGCCCCCGCTTGGGATGTAGTCAAGATCATAGTCCGCAAAACAATTCTTAAGGTTCTGTAAGTCCTCGACGGCAGTTTTCTGGCGCCGCGCGATCACAATGAAACCCTAGGTATAGCGCGGCAAACGTCATCAGGATAAGAGCGCCCGAAGGGAAAACTGCAAGAAACAACGTCGGCCCGAACGGACGCTCGGTTCACCGTCCGGCGCCTCGCGGTTCCGCCTGACGCCGGCATAATAGGCGGGAATGGCCACGAGGAGTATTGCGATCGCACGGAGCGGTTCAGACTTTGCCCAAGGATCGGATGGCAGCAAGAATGCCGCGGCAACGAAGGATGCCAAGCAAATGACCACGAGCGGTTTTAGGTTGCGCATGAGACCCTCGTCAAGCTTGAGGAGCTTCAGAAGAACGATTGCTCTATGGCTATCATCTTACCACACTTCTTGGTTGGTGGGGCTCCTTTTACTCGGCCCGGGACTCGTCTCACTCAGCCCAACCATCCCTGGAAGTTTGACCGCGGATTGCACGGATGTTCGCGGATGGAATACGATCTGCCCAAATCCGCGCCGATCTGCGTCATCCGCGGTTAATTTATTTAGTTCAGGCCAGAATGCCCTTCTTGAGAGTAAATCACTTGGCAGCAATTGACGAATCCCGTCCCGCAGCCCACAATGGAGGGTCTATCGACCTTCCAACCGAAAGCCCCCATGAACTCGATCGAAAAGCACGACCCCGAAGTCTGGGCGGCCATCGCCGGCGAAATCGACCGCCAACGCGACGGCCTGGAAATGATCGCCAGCGAAAACTACACCAGCCCCGCCGTCATGCAGTGCATGGGCAGCGTGCTGACCAATAAATACGCCGAGGGCTATCCCGGCCGCCGCTACTACGGCGGCTGCGAGTTCGTCGACGTGGTCGAAGACCTCGCCCGCAACCGGGCCAAGCAGATCTTCGGGGCCGAGCACGCCAACGTCCAGCCGCACTCCGGGGCCCAGGCCAACACGGCCGTCTATTTCGCCCTCCTCGAGCCGGGCGACGTCGTGCTGGGCCTCGACCTGGCCCACGGCGGCCACCTGACCCACGGCATGAAGCTGAACATCTTCGGGCAAGCTCTACCAGTTCCATCAGCTACGGCGTGCGGCCGGATACGCACCGCATCGACTTCGACCAGGTTGCCGCCCTGGCCAGGGAGCACAAGCCGAAGCTGATCGTGGCCGGGGCCAGCGCCTATCCCCGCGAGATCCCCCACGCCACGTTTGCCGAGATCGCCCACGGCGTGCGGCGCCAAGCTGATGGTCGACATGGCCCACTATGCCGGCCTGGTGGCCGCCGGGTCTGCACGACGACCCGGTGCCGGTGGCCGACTTCGTGACCACCACCACGCACAAGACGCTCCGCGGCCCGCGGGGCGGCATGATCCTCTGCAAGGAGGCGTATGCCAAGGACATCGACCGCGCCGTCTTCCCCGGCATCCAGGGCGGGCCGCTGATGCACGTCATCGCCGGCAAGGCGGTCTGCTTCGGCGAGGCCCTCGCGCCCGCTTACAAAGCTACATCCACCAGGTCGTCGACAACGCCAAGACCCTGGCCGAGGTGCTCGCCGGCCGGCGGCGTGCGGCTGGTCAGCGGCGGCACCGACAACCACCTCATGCTGGCCGACGTCACGCCGCTGGGCCTCTCCGGCGGACAGGCCGAAAAGGCGCTGGGCCACGGCGGCATCACGGTCAACAAGAACATGATCCCCTTCGACCAGCGGAAGCCGATGGACCCCTCCGGCATTCGCATCGGCACGCCGGCCATCACCAGCCGCGGCATGGGCTGCGGCGAGATGCGGACGATCGGCGGCTGGATCCTGGAGGCCCTCCGCGGACACGATCAGCCGGCCGTGTTGGACCGCATCCGCGGCAACGTCCGCGAGTTGTGCAAGCAGTTCCCCGTGCCGGCGGACTAGAGATTGACTCCCCTCACCCCCTGCCCCTCTCCCACGACCACGACCATGGGTACATGGTGCCCGACATGGTTCCCGGCGAGGGGAGTAATGATGCCATGCCCGCAAGCAAAATCCTGATCGCCGACGACAACCAGCCCAACGTGGAACTGCTTGGAGGCCTATCTGGCCGAGGTCGATTGCGAGATCGCCATGGCCGCCGACGGCCACGAGACGCTGGAGAAGGTGGCCGAGTTCAAGCCCGACCTGATCCTGCTGGACATCATGATGCCCAAGCTCAGCGGCTTCGAGGTCTGCCGCACGCTGAAGGCCGACCCGGCGACCAGCCACATCATGATCCTGATGGTCACCGCGCTGGGCGAGTCGGGCGACATCGAGCGGGCGGTGGCCTGCGGGCTGCGACGATTTCCTCAGCAAGCCGATCAACAAGCTGGAGCTGCTCAAGCGGGTCGAGAACCTGCTCAAGCTGCGGCACGTTACCGACGAGCTGGAACGCCTGCGGCGCTACATCGACGAAATGGAAGCGGAACGGCCCAAGCGTAAGAAGCCCGAGTAACCAGGGAAATCCGAAATTCGAAATCCGAAATCCGAAATCCGAAACAAATCTCAAATCAAAAAATCAAAAATTTTCAAAACCGTTTTGAGCATTTCTGCTTTGGATTTGGGATTTGTTTCGGATTTCGAATTTCGGATTTTCCCCATTTTCCCCTTGATTCCAGCCCACTTTTCTCATGCATGTCCCCCCCTGGTCTCCCGATTCCTGGCACAGCAAGCCGCTGGAGCAGCGGATCACCTATCCTGACCCGGCCGCCCTGCAAAGCGTGCTCGTGGAACTGGCCAGCCTGCCGCCGCTGGTGACAAGCTGGGAAGTGGAAAACCTCAAGCAACAGCTTGCCGAGGCCGCGCGCGGCCAGCGGTTCCTGCTGCAAGGGGGCGACTGCTCCGAGAGCTTCGACGATTGCCGGGCCGCGACCATCGCCAGCAACCTCAAGGTGCTGCTGAAGATGAGCTTCGTGCTGATCTACGGCTGCCGCAAGCGGGTCATCCGCGTGGGTCGGTTCGCAGGGCAATATGCCAAACCGCGTTCCGCCGAGACCGAGACCCGCGACGGCGTCACCCTGCCCAGCTACCGCGGGCCCCTGGTCAACCGGCCGGGCTTCACCGCCGAGGAACGCACGCCGCAGCCCGCCTATCTCCGCGAAGGCTATCACCGCGCGGCGCTGACGATCAATTTCATCCGCGGGCTGGTCGACGGCGGTTTTGCCGACCTGCACCATCCCGAGTTCTGGAACGTCGATTTCGTCCACCACGCGGCGGCGGCCGACGACTATCGCAAGATCGTCGAGTCGATCAGCGCGGCCATCCACTTCATGGAAGACGCGGCCGGCCGGCGGCTGGACGAAGTGACCCGCGTCGATTTCTACACCAGCCACGAGGGCCTGCACCTGGAATACGAGCAGGCGCAGACGCGGCAGGTCCCCCGCCGGCCCGACAAGTGGTACAACCTCTGCACCCACTTCCCCTGGATCGGCGACCGCACGCGACGGCTGGACGGGGCCCACGTCGAATACTTCCGCGGCATCGCCAACCCGATCGGCGTGAAGGTCGGCCCTTCGATGACGCCCGAGCAGCTCCTCGACCTGATCAAAGTCCTCAATCCGCAGGACGAACCGGGCCGCCTGACGCTCATCCATCGCTTCGGCGTGAAGCGTGATTGGGGAGTGCCTGCCGCCGCTGGTCGAAGCGGTGCTCCGCGCCGGCCGTCACGTCCTGTGGTGCTGCGACCCGATGCACGGCAATACGCTGGTCACGCAGTCGGGCGTGAAAACCCGCTCCTTTGACGAGATCTTGGACGAGCTGCAACCAGGCCCTGGACATCCACCACGATCTCGGCTCAGTCCTTGGGGGGGTGCATGTCGAGTTGACGGGCGAGGACGTGACCGAGTGCATCGGCGGGGCGCGGGGGCTGAGCGAGGCCGACCTGGGACGGGCCTATTCCAGCGAGGTCGACCCCCGGCTGAACTACGAGCAGGCCCTGGAAATGGCCTTTGCGATTGCCCAGCGGATGCGGGGCCCAGGGAGCAAGCTAAAATCCGAAATCCGAAATCCGAAATCCGAAACAAGTCCGAAATTCGAATAAGGAAAGACCCAAAACGGTCGGCGGCGGGTTTTGTTTATTGCTATTTAGAATTTCCGATTGGTTTCGGATTTCGAGTTTGGGATTTCGGATTTTGCCCCGCTCCGCCTTTCCGCTTGCCACTGGTGTCAAAATGCGTTAGCATGATGATAGAAGAGGCCAGTTTTTCGGAGCAAAGAGGTATCAAGATGAAACGCCAGAGACACGGTTTTACGCTCATCGAACTCCTCGTGGTGATTACGATCATCGGCATGTTGGTGGGCTTGTTGCTGCCGGCGATCCAGATGGCGCGTGAGGCAGCCCGCCGCGGCGTCTGTTCGAGCAATCTGAAACAATTGACCACGGCCTTGACGGGTCACTCCCAGAAGCTCGGCTACTTCCCCAGCGGCGGCTGGGGCAGCAACTGCGTCGGCATCCCGGACCTGGGCGTCGGTCCCGGTCAGCCCGGCGGATGGATCTATCAGATTCTCCCCTATATGGACCAGTCCACCATGTACGAGATGGGCCGAGGCGGCAATTCGGCCAAGACGGCCTTGATGATTTCCACGCCCGTATCTGCCTTATACTGCCCTACGCGCCGCGGCGCCCAGGCCTATCCGTTCTCGCAGGGCACCCCCTTGGGGTCGGGTCCGGTGACGATGGCGGCCCGCACTGACTACGCGATCAACGGCGGACAAATTCGCATTCCAAGCGGTCCGGGTCCCAGCAGCCTGACTGCCGGCGCGACGACGAGCTCCGTGCCGCCGAATTTTAACGGCATTGCCACTGCATACAGCAAGGTCACGGAGGCCATGATCCCCGACAGCAAAGATACGACCTACCTCGTCTGCGAAAAGTACGTTTCGCCCGAGAACTACTCGATCGGCGTCGATATGACGCCTCCGCAAAACGATCCCGGCGATCTGTATAGCGCGGTGTCGGGCGACGACGTAAGCACTATTCGTTGGACGGGCACCCCGACATCGCCGCTGTTGCCGAGCATGGATCGCCTGGCCAACAACAACCCGCCCACAACTCCGTCAATGATCTTCGGCAGCGCGCACGGCGCCGGCTGGTTTGCGGGCTTCTGCGACTGGCACGTGCAGTTGATCGGCTGGAACATCGACGCCACGCTGCACACCTCGATGGGCTCGCGCAACGGCCACGAGGTGGTCGATGGGTCGTTGATCCCGTAAGCCTAGTCAATATCGTGGAACTCGCTCCGCGAGTGCGTCACGGTGACCTTGCCCTCGACATACACGACCGCCAGCGTGCCGCGATAGGCCTTCAGCACCTGCAGCACGACCTTGGCATGCTGCCGCGCCATCTCGGCGTCTTGCGGCGGGAGTTTTGCCTGATCGATGCCGTACTCAACCCAGGGGGTCGCCGCGTTGACCAAGGCCACAAAGTCCAGGCCTCCGGCCGCGGCCAAGGGCCGATTGGTCGGCAGCGCCAGCCCTGCGATCTTCGGGCTCGACTCTTGCAGCAGGCGCAGCGTGTGCTTGCCGGAAAGCGAGAGCACGGCCACCTTCTCCGACAGGCCGGCATTGGGCTGGATGTGCGTGTCGACGCCCCACTCCGCGGGCAGGGGATATCCATACGCAGTGCCCACGCTGAGGTTGTAGACGCGCGGATGTTGAAGCTTGAAATCCTTGGGGATCGCCGATTCCTCGATGCCCTTCAGGACTTCGACGAGATCGTCAGCCACGGCATAATATTCCGTAAAGGCCTTGCGGAGCATGTCGGCGTTGCTGACACCCATCACGATCGCCGGCTCGAGCATCGGCATCGGCTTTTCCGTCGCCGGCAGGGCCTTGATGAACTGGGTGCTGGTGAGCTGGGCGTCGAGCACGAAGCCCGACTGCCCGTCGGCCAGGGCGGGAATCAGCAGATCGTGCGTGGCCTTATCCACGCGGGCCACGAGTGGCTTCACCTGGGCAGAGATCTTGTCGAACCGGGCCCGCTGCTGCGGATTCATCTGCGGCAAGCCGTACTCCTCGAAATAGCGATAGCCGACGCCGATCCACTTCACCAGCAACTCATAGCCCTCGGGCGAGACCTTGGTCCGGCCGACAAACACGGCAATCGGGGTGCCGCCGACGTGCTTGAGCAGATCGAGCGGTTTGGAGGAATCCAGGTCGGGGTGCTCGCTCCAGTCGTAATCGTAGTTTTCCATGCCGCTGGCCGTGAGAAAGCCGAGCGACGACGCGGCGCCCGCTTCGGGGATGTACTTCTTGATGTCCTCGGCCAGGCCGGAAGCGTCTTTCGTGATGTCGTTGCGCATCTTGTCGGGAACGTGCAGCGACGGCAAGAGCCCCTTGACCGTCACCAGCAGGTTATCGATTTCGGACTTGGTCTGGTTGAAGTGCTGACTGATGGCCTTGCTGAGATAGCCGACGGAGCAGATCCGCTTGTCGGCGAACTTGGCCACGGCAGCCAACTCCGGCCGCGAACGCAGCGTCGCGCCCTTGCCCAACCGGGCCAGTTCGTCAGTCGAAGGGCCGATCGCCAGCAGCAGGTAGTCATCACGCAGGCCGAGCGAGATGGTCAGTGTGGTCTTTTTGAGTTGTTCGATCAGCTTGTCGCCGTCGCTGGGGGTGGGGGCCAGCGAGCGGATCTTCTCCACAACCCCTGGATCCCAGGGTACCATCGATCCGTCCAAGGTGATGGTGAGGTAGGAATGGCCGTCGATGGTCGCCTTCTTCAGGCAGTCCTTGAAGGTCGGCGGCAACTGGGCCTGGAACTGCTGCAAAATCGCTTCCAGCTTGTCCAACTGCTCCTTCGCCGCGGCCTGGTCTTTGACCTTGCAACCGATGACCAGATCGGGGAGCTTGATGAGATCGAGATGCTTGAGCAAAGCCTGAACCAACATCCGGCCCTGAATCTCTTCCATTTGAGCGCCATTGGCGGTTTGGCCCGCCAACGCCGGATTGTACTGCACTGCACCGGAGACTCCTTGCACGAGTTCTATGGTCTGGTTGAAGTCCGCGTCGCCGTAGACGAAGACCTCGTCGGAGAAGATGTCGGCGAGGAATGCCAGTGACTTCTTCACCTCCGGATCGGCGAGCATGCCGAGGGGAGATCCGGGGCGCCGGTCTGAGCTTCAAGGGCCTGCAGGCCTTGTTTCACGTAGGGCAGTTCCATGATCTTGGCGAAGGCCTTGCTGTTGACGATCGCGTCGTACTGCTCGCGGTTGCGAAGCAAGGCGGAGTAGAAGGCGGCATCGGCCGGCACGACATCCAATGAGGCCACCGACTGAGCGGCCCTCGCCGGTGCTTGTACCGACGCGGCCAGGAGGAATGCGGCAACGGCCAGCAGGCCGCCAAACAGAGACACTTTTCGACCGAGCATGTTCATCGTGGAGTCTCCTGAAAACTGGAAGGAAGGATTGATGCGGGATAGTGCGGGATTGTGGCACCCCACAGGAGGATTATAGCAGATAGCATCGCACGCTGCAATCAGCCCGCGTGCGCTCGTTCGCTCTGGATTCCGGCTGGATTTCCCGCTAAACTCCCCCGCGCGACGGATCGTGCGCATTTGGAGACAACCGATGTCGATCACCAGCAACAAGAAGCGGCAACGCCCCGCCACCCTAGCCCCCTCGCCCGAGGCTTCCGCCCCCCTCCCGCCGCGGCGAAAAAGCCGCCGCCTGGCGGTCCTCGCCATCCTCGCCCTAGGGCTGGCGCTTGTGGTCGGCCTGCTGCCGACGATCATCGCCCACACGCCGCTGATGGGCTATTTCGTCCGCCGCGCAGCCAGGCTGGACGGTACCGTAACCTTTCGTTCCGCATCGATCGGCTGGTTTTCGCCGGCTTCGGTTTCCGGCATCGAAATCCATGACGCCCAGGGAGATACGGTCCTGGAGGCCGACAACCTGACCTGCGACCGTTCGCTCCTGAAACTCCTTTTCAACTCCTCGAACGTCGGCACGCTGCGGATCGAGAAGCCGCGGCTCCATGCCAGGCTGGCCCGCGACGGCAGCAACATCGAGTCGATACTCGCCCCCTGGCTGACGGCGACGAGCAGTTCGACAGCGAGCAGTCCGTCGCGCCGAGGCGTCGATCTCGCGCTGCAAGTCGTCGATGGCGAGGCGACGATCGTCGATCAGGAAACGCAGCAGAGCTGGCACGTCACGAATCTGCAGTTCGCCTTGGATCTCTCGCGGCAACTGCCCTTTCCGGCGGTGATGGAAGGCGCCGCCACGGTCGACGACCGCGGACATTCGGGCGGTCTGGCCTTCAAATGGCATCTCAAGTCGAGCGATGCGCCGCCGGCCGACCCAGCTTCCGGCGGCATGGCGTCCACCGATGGCGATTTCAGCCTGCAAACCACCACGCTCCCGCTGGCCTTGTTCCAGCGCCTGGCGGCCCGTGGCATGCCAGGGCTGAAGCTCGACGGCACGCTCGGCGCGAACCTCGACGTCCAGTGGACCGGCCCCGCCAACGTGAAATTCACCGGCAGCCTCAATGGCAGCGACCTGTGCGTCGAATCGCCCTCGCTGGGCAGCGACGTTTTCCGCTTGCGCAACGTCCAAATCGCGTGCAAGGCCGCGCGGCAGGACAAGCAGGTGACGATCGAAGAAGCCAAACTCGATTGCGACATCGGCAACCTGGCCGCCACAGGGCGCATCGACCTCGGCGAACGCGGGCTCCAGACCCCCGCCGACCTCTTCCGCCGGCCTGATTGCACTGTGCAAGGCGCCCTCGATCTGGCCCAACTTGCCCGGCTGCTCCCCGGCACGCTGCGGATTCGACAAGGAACCGAGATCACTTCAGGGCAGGTCCTCTTGACCGTTCGCACGATCAACCCGGCGGCCGGATCTCCCCAAGGACCCGCCCCCGCTCTGGCGTGGCAGGCCCGGCTGGAAACCAGCCACCTGATGGCCGTTGACCATGGCCGGCAGATTCCCTGGGACAATCCGCTGGCGATCGTCGCGGCCCTCCATCAAACCGAGCAAGGCCCCGTGGTCGATAGTCTCCAATGCCAGTCCGATTTCCTCCGCGTTGACGGCCGCGGCACGCCCGACCAGTTCACGGCCGCCGTGACCTTGAATCTGCGGCAGTTGACCAATGATCTGGGCCGCTTCATCGATCTGGGCGGCCTGGCTCTGGCCGGCGACGGCAGCGGAAATCTCCAATGGAGCCGCGAACGCGGCGGGCGATTTCCAGGCCGGCGGCCAGATCGATCTCCACAACTTCCAACTCGCCATCCCCCAGCACCAACCGTGGGCAGAGAACAATCTGGCCGTCAATCTCGACATCAAGGGCCATGCCGATTTCACCTCCCCCTGCGCGGCTCGATGCGGCCTCGGTGCAACTCAGCACCCGCGGCGATCAGGTCAAAATCCGCCTCTTGCAGCCGGATTCCCTGTGGGGCAACGGCCCCATGCAGCTTGGCAATGCCATTACCTATCAAGCCGATCTGGCGGACCTGCAACCGTGGATCGTCGCCGCGACCGGCAGCAGCGGCCTGCGGCTTGCCGGCCGGGCCAGCGGAACAGCCCAAATCGAGCAGACGACTGGCCAGATCATCCTCAAGACCGAGGGCGACGTGCAGCAGTTGTCCGTCACCGCGCCGTCCGGCCAGACGTTCCAGGAGCCGCGGGTGCATTGCGTCGTGCAGTGCAGCTACCTGGTTAACGATAGCGTGCTCAAGATCGACCAGTGCGAACTGAGTGCCGGTGTGGCCAGCGCACGGACCGCAGGGCAGATTGCGCTTCGCAGCCCTGGCGACGTGCAACTCAACGGCGACGTTAGCTACCAGTGGGACAAGCTCAACCTCTTGCTGCAGCCCTATTGCGGCACGGCGGTGCAATTCGCCGGCGGGGGGACGAGTCCGATTGCCTACCGCGGCCCGTTCTCGCCCGCCGCGGGCCAGGCCAGCGCCGCGCTGCAGTTCAGCGGGGCCAGCATCTACGGCTTCCAGGTGGGACCTGGCGAGCTCAAGGTCCGTCTGGCCAACGGCGTGTTGCAGGCCGATCCGCTGGAAGTCAACTGCAACCAGGGGCGCATCTCCTTGCAGCCCGAGTTCCGGATTGACCGGCAGCCGATGGAGTTCCGCCTCTCGGCCGGCACGCTGGCCAGCCACATCCAACTCGATCAGGCCGCCTGCCGCTCGGCCTTGAGATATGTGGTTCCCGTCTTGGCCTCGGTCACGCAGTCGGAGGGCCAGTTTTCGGTCCAGTTGGAGGGCTGCCGCATCCCGATCGGCGACCTGAACCGGGCCGAGATCGCGGGCCGGATCATCGTTCATTCGGCCAGGATGAACCCCGGGCCGCTGGTCGAGCAGTTGGCTTCGCTGGTCTCCGCCTCGCCCTCGCTGGTTTCCATCGAGCCCGAGTCGGTGATCCTTTTCCGCATGACCGGCGGACGGATCTATCACCAGGGGCTGGCGTTGCAGTTTCCGGACGTCACGATGCGGACCTATGGCTCCGTCGGCCTGGACGACACGCTCGAAGCTGATGGTCGAAACGTCGGTGCCGCTGACCTGGCTTCCCAGTAACTCAGTGACCGACGCGATCCGCAAGCAGAAGATGCAAATTCCCCTGGGCGGCACGTTGAAATCGCCGCAACTCGACAGCGTCGAAATCGTGCGGGTGAAGAAGCAACTCCTCGGCAACCTGGGCGTCCTCGAGAGCGAACTGGGGAACCAGTTGAACCGGCTCTTCCCGCCAGCGCCGGAACGGTAGCGCTGGCGATTTCGCTCAAGCCTCTCTCTTCACTCCTAAACTGCTTCAGGCGACCGCATAGCCGCTATATTCTCTCAATTCAGGCAAACGAAAGGCAAGCACGATGTGCTCTTTCGGAATACCGGCCGCCTCCAGATCAGTTGCAATCCCCTCTTCCGTGCCATCGCGTTGAATCCACGCTTTGCCGTCGGCCATGTCTACATGAACCAGACAACCGTGGACCCGCCCCTGGTCCCAGCCTACGTTCATCAACAGGTAGTGGTCGCGCTGGCGGTCGAAGACGGTCTCCGTCTCGATCTGCCCATAGGCGTATCGGACCCGCGCATAGTCGGACAGAACGCGCTCGACGATTTCCCGGTAGCGGTCTATGGTATCCATCGGAGAATCACCTCCTCTTTCGCGTCGAAGATGACGAGCCGGGCTCGTTGGTTCCGGAGCACCAGACGACCAATTGGCTCGTCGAACAATTCGCTCATTACTTGGGCAGGAACAGCCAAATACAACACGCGGTCAGGCTCGCGCTCGGCAAGGACATCGTGATACAGCACGAACTGACCCAGGGCCCGCTCTAATTCTACCATATCGGACGGGCCGGTGAAGCCCTTCACTTCGACCGCAATCTTGCGTGCGTCTTTTTCCGCCGCCAACAGGTGCTCGCGCCCAAGTCCACGAATAAGTCTCTCGTGCCCCACTTAAGCACGAACGGATCGTGCGTGATCGTCCAACCGTCCTTGGCAAGGCCGTTCCTAACAGCATCGTGATAAACGTCTCTGGCGGGCATTTCCAAAATGGTCGGACGGGAACGGAGAAAGTCCTATGTTAGAGCCGTCATTATCGCCCCTGGGCGGCGACACGTCAACAATCGAAAAGGACCAGCCTCCGACCTGATTAAACTGGTATACTTGATCGTGAGCATTGGGAGTGAATGAGACAAATGCCACCGGTGAGGGGTAGTGATGTCGGATGAGCGAGACCGATTTCAGAAGCGCGTGGAATCCTTAGTCGAGCAGGTGAAGGGGTGGGTAGAGCCGCACGAGTGGGTCACTAAGCCGTACCCGAAAAGGATGCGCGACGTCGACCGTCAGGTCTTCGAGATCCCGGCGCTCTTCCTCCAGAAGGGTCCGACCCGCGTGCTCCTCGACCCGATCGCCTATGACGTGCCTGGGGCCGAGGGAGTCGTCGACTTGTACTTGATGCCCACCTACGATGATTTGGCGAGTCTGTTTTTCGAAGGCGGGGAATGGGTGATTCACTACGCCTTTCCGCCCGATCCGAGGGAGACGCACTCCGTCGTCCAGACCGAAGTGCTGGCCCTCTCCGAAAAGACGATCAACCAAGTCCTCGACTCGATCGCCGACCATGCCGAACCGTCGTTTTGACTGGCACGAGCACATCAGGGACATTGGGTTTCCTTCCGCGATTGCAACGCGGGGTCCGAACCGGGACGCGAGACGGATGCTGGGCGCAGTTGAAGTTCCGTCTACGCCGAATATGGCGTCGATTGTGCTGAATCGCGTCAATGCGCCAAGATTGTACAGCAACGAGTGCAAACGCCCACCGGGAAGACGGCTCGCGATCTAGCTGTTGTCAAACGATAACATCGGTGGTAGAATTAGGTGGTTCGTGGTTATCCAAGGATAATGCAAGGACCGCCAAGTGCCAGAACTAGAGGATTCAGAGATCTACGATCTCCTCTTGGCGTGGGCACAAGAGGGCTGCTTTGTTTGGAAAAAGGTGGCCTTGGAGGAGCTGTGCAGGTTTGACGGCCCTTCTTATCTTGCCGTTCAGCAGGCGATCTTGGACCACTTGGAACGTCGGGGCAAGGTCAGCGAGGTTGCGCAGTACGAGCCTTATGATAGCGAGCCTGGCTATGAATTCCGGATAACGGTCGAGGGCTTCAAGCTGTTTGCAAAAATCATAATCCAACGGCAGTCCCATAGACTCTTTCTGGTAAGCTGCCACAGTGGCTGGAGGTAACCTGCGATGCACAGCACAGTGCGCAAGACGCAAAAAGAGCCGATCGAGATTTGCCCCGACTGCCGCCTAGGGCATCTTCGCACCGTACGCGAAGCGTATGAGCATCACTTTGTATACGAAGGTCGCAAATACTGCGCCGCGCTGAACCAATTATCGATCATCAGGTGCGACCACTGTGGCGAGATCAGCCTTGATCAGGCGGCCCTCGCGCTTTGTTGGAAGCAGAGTACGCTCATCTCGGCCTGCTTTTGCCGCGAGAAATAACCTCGGCCCGCCAGCGGATCGGACTTAGTCAACGAAAGTGTGCGCAACTTCTGGGAACCGGAGTCGCCACACTTTCGCGCTGGGAGAAGGGCCACGTCCGTCAATCGCGGGCGATGGATAATCTCCTGCGTATGGCCTTAGAGGACGAGAACTGCCGAAAGCACCTTGAATGCCTCCGTCTCCGAGCCTTGCGTCGACGGCGAAATGCATCCGGCTGTCGAGGCCAAAGGGACTAACCGGACGCTTGCCGGCACCGATTGTGCCAATGCCAGAAAATTGCTGCCATTTTTCGCCATTCGTCATTTCCGCCCCCTGCCCGACCGGGCCCGCCCTTTGTTACAATATACTCCTCACCATTCTGCGGATCTGCCGGGATTGACTAATGAAACCCTTGGGAAATGTGGCCATCGTCGGCGTGGGATTGATCGGAGGCTCGATCGGTCTGGCCCTGCGCCAACGCAATCTGGCCGAAAACGTCATCGGCATCGGCCGCCGGCAGGTCAGCCTGCGGATCGCCCGCCGCGTCGGCGCTATCACCCATACTACGATCGATCTGGCCAAAGGAGTGGTTCAGGCCGACCTGGTCATCGTCTGCACCCCAGTCGGCCAGATCGCCGCACACGTGCTCGAGGCGGCCCGGAACTGCCCTGAGGGCACGCTCATTACCGACGCTGGCAGCACCAAGCAGCAGATCGTCGCCGCGCTCGATAGCCAGTTGCCGCGCGGCTGCCGCTTCCTCGGCGGCCATCCCATCGCCGGCAGTGAAAAAACGGGGGCCAATTACGCCAACCCCGATCTCTTCGACGGCCGCGTTGCCGTGCTCACCCCCACCAAGAACACCCGCGCGGAAGACTACGACCTGCTGGAGGAATTCTGGCAGGGCCTCGGATCGGTCGTCGTGCAGATGTCCGCGGAGGAACACGATCGGGCCTTGGCCATGACCAGCCACCTGCCGCACATGGCGGCCGCCGCCCTGGCAAACTCGGTCACGGAAAACTACTTCCGCCTGGCAGGCACAGGGCTCTTGGATACGGCCCGGCTGGCCTCGGGCGACGTCAACATGTGGAAGCAGGTCCTGATGCAGAATCGCGAGAACGTGCTCAAGTCGCTGGAGCAGTACCACGCCCAACTCCAGACCTTGCACACGGCGATCCGCAACAACGATGAAGCCGCCCTGGAACGATTCCTCACAACGGCGAAGAAGAACCGCGATGCTCTGGGAAGTTGACATCTATCCGGCCCCCGGCCAGCCCGACCTGCTGGGCCGGCCTATCGCCACGGCGGCCGCGGAACTCGGACTGGCGGCCGACCTGACTGTCTTCGCCGCCCGCGGTTACCTGATCCAGGCCGATTGGGACCTCGCCCAGGCCCAGCGCGTCGCCTTGGAACTGCTCACCGACAGCATTGTCGAGCGGGCGATCGTTGCGCCCGTGGGAGACCAGAGCCTGAATCCGCCTCCCGAATTTGCAGACGCCGACGATGACGCGGAGACACGGAGACGCGGAGACGCGGAGATCGCCCCATCCCCGCTCCCCGCGTCCCCGTGTCGCCGTGTCCCCGCGTCATCGGGTCCTTCGTCCCCGATTGTAGGACGGATTGGCAATCCGTCTTACCCAAGCCCCCTTCTGGTCCACGTTCTTCCCAAGCCGGGCGTGATGGACCCCGTGGCCCAGAGCGTGATGTCGGCGATCGAGGATTTCGGGCTCAAGGCCGAAGTCGTCCGCACGCTGAAGAAATACTGGATTTGTGGCCTCGCTGCCGACCGCATCGCCACGCTCAGCGCCAAAGTTCTGGCCAACGACGCCATTGAGCAGGTAATCGTCGGCCCCTTGGGCTTTCGCCATCTGGAACTAGGCTCGCCCTATGTCTTCCATCTTACGACCGTGCCGATCCGCACGATGGACGACGAGGCCCTGCGAGTCCTGAGCCGCAAGGGGCAGCTTTATCTCTCGCTGGTCGAAATGCAGACCATTCGAGCCCATTTCCAGGAGCTCGGCCGCGATCCGACCGATGCCGAGTTGGAGACGGTCGCCCAGACCTGGAGCGAGCATTGCAGCCACAAGACGCTCGCCGGCCGCATCCATTATCGCGACGCATCAGGCGAGCGGACCTTCCAGAACATGCTCCGCGAGACGATCTTCGCCGCCACGGAGAAGATCCGCCACGACCTGGGCCCTGACGATTGGTGCGTGAGCGTCTTCCGCGACAACGCCGGCATCATCCGCTTCGACGACCAGTACAACGTGGTCTTCAAGGTCGAGACGCACAATCACCCTTCGGCCCTGGAGCCCTACGGCGGGGCCAATACGGGCATTGGCGGCGTGATCCGCGACCCGATGGGCACCGGCATGGGGGCCAAGCCGATCTGCAATACCGACGTTCTTGCTTCGCCCCGCCCGACACGCCGCTGGACGAGATCCCGGCGGGCGTGCTCCATCCCCGCCGCGTGGCCAAGGGCGTCGTTTCCGGCGTCCGCGACTACGGCAACCGCATGGGCATCCCCACGGTCAACGGGGCCGTCTACTTCGATCCCCGCTACCTGGGCAACCCGCTGGTCTTCTGCGGCAACCTAGGGCTGATCCCCCGCGACAAATCGTTCAAGGAAACGCGGCCCGGCGACATGATCGTGGCCATCGGCGGACGGACCGGCCGCGACGGCATCCACGGAGCCACCTTCAGTTCCGCCGAGCTCGATAGCCAGAGCGAAACGGTTTCCGGCGGCGCCGTGCAGATCGGCAACGCCATCACCGAGAAGATGGTGCTCGACGTGCTCCTGGCCGCCCGCGACCGAGGGCTGTACACCGCGGTCACCGACTGCGGCGCCGGCGGTTTCTCCAGTGCCGTGGGCGAGATGGGCGAGAAGATCGGGGCCGAGGTCTGGCTCGACCGGGTGCCGCTGAAGTACGAAGGTCTCTCCTATACCGAGATCTGGATCTCCGAGGCCCAGGAGCGGATGGTCTTGAGCGTGCCGCCGGAAAACGTCGACGCGCTGGTCGCGCTCTGCTCGTCCGAAGGCGTCGAGGCCACGGTCATCGGCCGCTTTGAGCCCACGGGCCGGCTGGTCTTGAAATATCACGGCCAGGAGGTGGCCAATCTGGCGATGGCCTTCCTCCACGACGGCCGCCCGCCGGTGGTGCGGGAGGCGGTGTGGGAGCAGGGAGCGGGGTGCGGGGTGCGGGGAGCCGGAAGCGGGGAGCAGGGAGCAGAGCCCCGGAAGGAGCGACTGGAGGGAAGGGTCGCCGCTATCGAGCGAGAATTGAATGAACTCAAGGTCTCGTTGGCGAAGAAATCCCAGAATACGCAGCACTCAGTACTCAGTACTCAGTACTCAGATCCCAAGACCGAAGACCACACTCGCACCCTCCTCGCCATCCTCTCCTCCCTCAACGTCTGCAGCAAGGAGTGGATCATCCGCCAATACGACCACGAGGTGCAGGGAGGCAGCGTGATCAAGCCGCTAGTGGGTGTAGTGAATGACGGCCCTAGCGACGCGGCCGTCCTGCGTCCCGTGCTTTCTAGCCGTCGCGGGATTGTCGTCGCCTGCGGCATGAACCCCTGTTATGGAGATCTCGATCCCTATTGGATGGCTGCCGCGGCGATCGATGAGGCGGTGCGGAACTGTGTGGCCGTGGGGGCCGATCCGCAACGGATCGCGATCCTCGACAACTTCTGCTGGGGCAACACCGATCGGCCCGAGACGCTCGGTTCGCTGGTGCGTGCCGCCCTGGCCTGTTACGACGTGGCCACGGTGTTGGGCACGCCGTTCATCAGCGGCAAAGACAGCCTCAACAACGAATTCCGCCCCCACGGCGCCGCCCAGCCGATCGCCATTCCGCCCTCGCTCCTGATCAGCGCCCTGGGCCAGGTCGAAGACGTTTCCCGCTGCGTGACGATGGACCTGAAGGAACCCGGCAACCTGCTCTATCTCGTCGGCCTGACTCGCGACGAGTTGGGCGGATCGCATTATTGCAAGACTGTAGGGTGGGACCAGGGAGCCTTGGCGACCGCCGGCCCACCAAGCCAGGACGCGGAGACAGGGGGACGCGGAAAGGCTGGTTATTTTCAGGTTCCCCAACTCGATCCTCAATCCGCGAAAATAACCTTCGCCGCCATGCATCGTGCGATTCACGCCGGGCTGGTCCGCGCCTGTCACGACTTGAGCGAAGGCGGCCTGGCGGTCGCCGTGGCGGAGATGGCTTTCGCGGGGGGTATCGGTGCGAGCGTGAACCTGGAAGATGTGCCGTTCGAGGCAAATAACTGCTTGGATTATCCAGTCGAGATACTACTGTTCAGCGAATCGAACACGCGGTTCCTCTGCGAGGTCAAGCCAGAGAACGCAACCGCCTTCGAACACAATTTGGGCGATGTACGCCATGCGCGAATTGGCGAGACCACGGATACCCCAAAGCTCCGTGTCGAGGTCGAAGGCACGACCGTTGTGGACGCCGATCTCGTGTCATTGAAGGAAGCCTGGCAAAAACCCTTGCGTTGGTGAATGTATGATATTCGATATTCCAAACTGGAAGATCAAACCAGCGTGGCCGTGACCCTCGTTCCCACACTCCGCGACGGAACGAATTTTGGATTTCCAGCGATATTCGTTTGTTTGGTTATTTCTAGTTTGAATTTCGAATTTGTTTCGGATTTCGATATTCGGATTTCGGATTTCTTTCCTTGCGTTGAATCGTCCCCATGCCCCGCCCCAACGTCCTTATCCTCCGTGCCCCCGGCACGAACTGCGACCAGGAAACGGCCTTCGCCTTTGAAACCGCCGGCGCAACCACCGAGACACTGCACGTCAATCGCCTGCTGGAGTCGCCGGCCGTGCTCGATCGCTTCCAGATCCTCTGCATCCCCGGCGGCTTCAGCTTCGGCGACGACGTGGCCGCAGGGCAGATCTTCGCCGTCGGCATGCGGCATCATCTGGCCGGCCGCCTGGCCGACTTCAAGGCCGCCGGCAAGCTGATCCTCGGCATCTGCAACGGCTTTCAGGTGATCATCAAGTCCGGCATCCTCTTGGACGACGAGGCGCCGCACGGCCCTCCCGCCACGCTCACCTACAACGACTCCGGTAAGTACGAAGACCGCTGGGTCCGCCTGGGCGTGGCGAGCCACCCGCAAGCGGGTACCCGGTGCGTTTTCCTTCGCGGCATCGAGCACATGTATCTGCCCGTGGCCCACGGTGAGGGCAAGTTCATCGCCCGCGACGCCGCCGCGCTCGCCCGCCTGGAATCCGCCGGGCAGTTGGCCTTGCGGTACGTGAAGCAGGGAGCAGGGGGCGATCATGATCTTTCTCCCCGCTCTCCGCTCCCCGCTCCCCGCTCTCTCCCCTTTCCCGACAACCCCAACGGCTCGATGGCCGACGTGGCCGGGGTCTGCGACACTACCGGCCGCGTGCTAGGGCTGATGCCGCATCCCGAGCGGCATCTCGATCCCACGCATCATCCCCGCTGGACCCGCGGCGAGGCCGGCCCTGTGGGCGACGGCCTGCAGGTCTTCCTCAACGCCGTGCAGTACTTTGCCTGACGGGTTATCCAACCACTTTGCATTCTTCATTTTGCAATTTGCAATTTGCAATCCGTAATTCCCAGCCCCTTCACGGCCTCTCAACATTCACCGTCGTGCCGGCGGTCGTCATTTCGATAATCTTCGGCGTGAATGCCTCTTTCCCCATGATTTCGCTGACGACCTGCGGCGACGCCGATTGATAGAGGAGC
Organism: uncultured Planctomycetia bacterium; assembly: GCA_963824275.1. GTDB lineage: Bacteria > Planctomycetota > Planctomycetia > Pirellulales > Thermoguttaceae > JANXQG01. The sequence goes on from CAWGOT010000003.1 coordinate 233,481, forward strand.
TTCGCTTCGACCGTCAGCGGACCTGCAGCGCCGGCCGGCAACGTGAATCGCACCGTATCCTGGGCGAAACTCTTGGGGGCAATGGTCCGCTTCCAGAGGAACTGCGTCATCTCCCAGAGCTTGAACGTCGGCTTGCCGTCCTTGTCGCCGGCAATCGCGCCGAAGGCGATGGCCCCCGGCCGCGGATCGCCATGCTCGTCCAGCCCTGGATTCTCGAAAAGGACCTTGCCCTGGGCGTCGCGGATCTGCAACGCGACCCACATCCGCCGCAGTTCCGTGACGGCCGTGGGGATGTTATGACCGGCGGCGACGTTATGGACCAGCACGTCGACCGCCAGTTCCTTGCCGGCCGTGGCCTTCGCCGGCGATTTGAGTTCCAGCCGCGCCGCGCCTTTCAATCGCGTCTCGGCCATTTGGGCATGGCTCTTTCCATTGGCAAGGATGTCGGCGTTCGCATTGCCGCCCACGAAATAGTGGCGATAGATCGGGCGATCCGCTCCATCCACGACCGATTTTCCCGTGAGGCTCACCGGCTGGAGCGTCTCGGCCACCTTCTGGGCTTCTTCCACCGTCCGCATGTGGCAGTCCTGGCACTGAATACCCTTCTGCGAATAGACCCCCGCCTTCCACTCGTCGTACGTTTCTTCGATATGGAAGCCGTTGACCGGCTGAATGACCGTATGGCAACTGGCGCACAGCTCGGAGCTGGCGAAGAGGTCTTTCTTCTCGCCGGAGTGGGAGCGATTCTCGGCGACATTGGCATAATTGCCGAACTTGACCATACCCTGTTGGACGGTGAACGAGGCGTTTGCCGGTTCTTTCCAAGGGCCGGTCGCGCCGGTCAGCGTGGCGATCTGGTGGCAGACGTCGCAGCTCACGCCGGCCTTGGCTTCGGCCGGCAATTGTGGGTCGAGCTTCTCAGGGATCAAGCCCGTCAGCACACCGGCCGGCGAGTGGCAGCCCGCGCAGAAGGCATAGACTTTCGGTCCGGCTTCCTTGCGGGCCAGCTCGGCCATCGATCGATAGAGCGGATCGGTATGGCTTGCCAGGTGCATCGACCCGGTCAGTTCCTCGAGCTGCCTGGGGTGGCAGACTCCGCACGTCTCCGTGGGTTGAAAGAGGTCGATATCGGCCTTGGCGTCGTCCGCAGTGCGGATCATGGAAAGGCCGAACGGTCCCGAGGGCGGTTCGGCCGGCGGTTTCGGCGCGGCCGACCGCCCGATGGCCGCAGCCAACAGCCCTAGGCCCAACGCCAGATAGGCGATGTTGGAGTAACGCCGCGTGAATTTCAGCTTGGTAAAGTGGCGGGACATTTTCTTTTCTCCTTGCATGGCTGTGCCATTCTATACGGCGTGCCGCTGGCGGGCCACCGTAGCCCGTTCCCCTCTACCTACGGGACAGGTCTTGTCCCTATGTCGGGGTCGTTTGGATACCAGCCCGACGCGCAAGCGAGGATGTTAACCCATTACCTCGCTTGCGCTTCGGGCTAGTATGAGATGGCTCGATTTGAAACCGTTCACAGAATAACTTGCTATCACCTTGGGAGAATTGGTATACTGCGCAGTTGTAAACTGGAGGTTGCCCATGCCTATCAACGAGTGGTGCAGATACCGGTCTACGCGGACGGATGGGTCCGGCTGGGCCCGCCGGATGTTGCTGCTTGCGGGCACGACGGCCTTTTTGGCTTGGCCCACGCCCGCACCAACGGCCCCCCTCTTGCCGCCGGCCTCGACCGGCGCGACAAACCGCATGGCCGACCCCTTGGAGCCCTCCAGCGACGCGACGCCCAGCGCCGTGGAGAACTTCCCGCTGCCCGTTTATGGGAGCATCGGCACCGACCCGCGCTTTCGCGACGACCTCCATCTTTCGGCCGAGCAGGAAAAAACGCTGCGAGACATCTCAGAGCGTTGTTTGAGGGAGCGGCAGAGACTCTACCAGGAGTTCGAAGGGCCGTTCGACGCACTTCCCTCCCACCAGCGCGAAGCGACTTTCCTGAAGAAAACCGTGCAGATCAGGCAGGAACTGGCGAAACAATTCCGCCCGCAGATCGAAGCAGTCCTCACGCCCGTGCAACTTGCGGCCTGCAAGAAATCGTCCCTGGCGGACGTGCTCGGGCAGGCCCTCAACGATCCCGAGGGCCTCGATCGCCTGGGCTTCACGCCCGAGCAAAGGGCCAGACTTCGCCGGCACGACGGCAATCTGCTCGCCCTCCTCACGGCCGAGCAGGAGCAGAAACTGAGCGCGGAGGCGGATTGCGGCGGACACACCTTCAGCGCCGCCTTGCTCTCCGGCGCCGGCAGACTCGACGCCGACCAGGCCCTTGCCGACTACACGGAGGCCATCCGCACCGACCCGAAATTTGCAGAGGCCTATTTCGGCCGGGCCTTGGCCCGGGAGGGAAAGTGGGACCTCGATGAGGCCCTCGCCGACTGTTCCGAGGCCCTGCGGCTGAAGCCCAAGTTCGCCGCGGCCTACTGCACGCGGGGCAGCATCTTCGCCGCACAGTACGACCTGGACAAGGCCATCGCCGACTTGAGCGAAGCCATCCGGCTCAAGCCCGTGTACGCCGAGGCGTATTGCAATCGCGCCGGCGCATACCTGGAAAATGAAGAGTACGAGAGGGCCATCGCCGATTACACCGCGGCCATCCGGCTCAAGCCGAATTACTACGATGCCTACGCCTGCCGGGGTTGGGTCTACGCGGCCCAGGGCGACCACGACCAGGCCGTCGCCGACTACCATGCGGCCATTGCCGCCTGCGACCGCGCCATCCGCCGCGACCCCCAAGACGCCGATGCGTTTTCCGACCGGGGCTGGGCCTACGGGGCCAAAGGCGATTACGACAAGGCGATCGCCGACACCAGCGCGGCCATCCGGCTCGCCCCGAAGTCTGCCGGCGCCTATCGCAACCGGGGCGCCGCGTACGGCAAGAAAGGCCAGTACGAAAAGGCCCTTGCCGACTTGGGCGCGGCCATTCGTATCGCCCCCAAGAATGCCGAAGCGTTTGCCTGCCGGGCCTGGGTCTACGGCGCCCAGGATGACTATGACAAGGCCCTTGCCGACTGCAGCGCGGCCGTCCGCATCGCCCCGAAAAATGCCGACGCGTTTTTCTTCCGCGGCTGGGTCTACGATGCGCAGGGCGACTATGACCAGGCCCTTGCCGACTACGACGAAGCCATCCGTCTCAAGCCGAAGGATGCCGAGGCCTATTCCGGTCGAGGCCTCGCCTACGCCGGCAAGGTCCAGTTCGAGAAGGCCCTTGCCGACTCCACCGAGGCCGTGCGACTGGACCCGAAAAGCCCCCGCGCCTACCGTGCGCGCGGCGAGGTCTACGAAAAGAAGGGGGACAAAGCCAGGGCCAACGAGGACCTCGAACATTGCCGCCGGCTTCGTCTTGCGGCGCTGTTCCGCGAGCTGCATCTTCCGCCCGAGGACCGCTCGCCGGCCGCAGCCGTGACGGATCTGCAAAAGCGGATCGTGCGGCAGGTCAAACGCCTGGAGTATGGCGAAGACGTCGCACGGGACGCCGTGAGGCTGGTCCGCGGCTGGGACCTCGCGGCGCTGCGGCAGAAGCTGGCCGACGCCCGCACGAAGCACAAACAGGGCCAACTCTCGCGGCGGCGACTCGCGGCCGTCGAGCGCGAAGTTGCCGAAACGCTCGCCCGCCTTATCGAGGCCGTGATCCTGCCGGTCGACGATCTGGACAAAGGCCATGAGCTGACCGACGCCGTCCGCGACAAGAGGGCCTGTTGCCAGGGCCTCACCTTGCTGTACTTCGTGCTCGGCAATGCGATCGGGTTGCCCGTCCGGGGACTGGACGTGACGACCGTCGCCAGCGGTCCCCGGCCTGGCGTCCGCCACGACGCCTGCCTCGTGCGAATGGCGAACGGCTTGACGATCATGGTCGATGTGACGCGGGGCCTTGGCCCGGGAGTGCTCGTTTCGAAGGCCTTTCGCTTCCACGACGCCTATCTCCCCTGCGGCAGTTATTGGGAGATCAAGGACCAGTCCAATCCGCTCGGTCTCCATCGCGTGGTTCAGCCCCTGGACGCCTCCGGCCTGCTGGCCCAGCTTTACCTCCATCGCGTTCATGACTGCATTGCGAAGGGCCAGCTCGAGAAGGCGCTTTCCGCCTCCAACGCGGCCGCCCGACGGAATCCGAAAGATGCCGATCCCTACCTTCTGCGTGCTGCTGCCTACCGGAAAATGGGCGACGATGACAAGGCCATGGCCGAGTATGCCGAGGCCATTCGGTTGGCGCCGAACAGCGCCTTCGCCTATGCAGTCCGGGGCGCTGCCTACGCGGCCCGCGGCGAGTTCGACAAGGCCATTGCCGACTTCACTGAGAGTCTTCGCTTCGACCCCAAAGACGCCGATTTGTGCTACGCCCGCGCGTGGATCTACCGGCAGCAGGGCGACCAGATTAAGGCCTACGCCGATTACACCGAGGCGGTCCGGCTCGACCCCTGGCTCGACTTCCGCGTGCAGTTGCCTGCTTACGCGGAACTCGCCACTGACGCCGGGCTGCGGAAGGATCTCCACCTCACGCTCCACCAGGAAAAGGAGCTGCGGCAAGTGGCGATCCAATTTCAGGCCCAGGAACAGAAGGCCCATTCGGATTTGTCTGCCGAGCCGCAGCAGCGCCTGCAAGATCAGCGCCGCGCGGTGCTGACCGGCGACGAAGCCCTCGTCGCCCGATACCTGGATCAGCGCCGCGCGGGCGCGACACGAAGGCCCGCGAGGAGGGGAATAGGCCGCAGGCGGTGGCCAAACGCGTGGAAGAGATACTCGGCCAGCGGGCTTTGGAGGCATTCAAGAACCGCGTCTTCCCCGATCGTGAATATCTTATGCTGGGCAATCCCGAGATTCTCACGTTCCTGGGGGCCGCGCCCCAGCAGAAGGAGCAACTGGCCAAAATCCGCGAGCAGCGGGAGCGGGAATTGCAATCGCACGAGCAGAAATTCAACGAGCAGTCGCTCTCTGTGCTCGGCCCCCAGCAGCAGAAGAAGCTCCGCGCCGAGCTCCAGCGCCGCGAAGATGCGGCCAAGGAGGGCGATTCCGACTCCTCCTCCCCGGGCGTCGTTTTCTCGGACCCGGACGAGTCGGGCCCGCCGGATCGTTTCGAGGACACGCCAGTTACCGTTCCGGCTTACGGGGAATTGACCCGTGGCAAGACCCGCAAGCAGTTGCGATTCAGTGCGGCGCAGGAGCAGCGGTGGCAGGAGATGGTGGCCGCCAGTCCATGGCAACTTAGGACCGGCGAATCAACAACTGGCGGACTTGGCCGTAGGACGGATCGCCAATCCGTCCTGCATTTCGACGGATCGCCAATCCGTCCTACGCCAGCTATTGATTCGCCGATCCCTATGCGATCCGAGTTCCGGCGGCAGGTCGAAGAACTCCTCACGCCGCAGCAGGCGGCGGCCTTAGGAGAGATCAGGTTCCACGATGCGGTCTCCGCTTTGCGCTCCGATTCCGAGCTTGGGCTTATGCTTGGAATTACGGCGGAGCAGGAGGCCCGCCTCCGCCGGCTTTCGGTCCAGCGCCAACAGAGCGACTCATCGACCGAGCGTGCGGCGCGGGAGAACTCGCTCGCCGTTCCCACCGAGGCGCAGCAGCAGAAGCTCCGCGCGGAGTTGGACCGGCGGGGGGCGTGGTAGCGCAACGAGCAATTCGTAACGGCGGGAGCCACTCGGCGTGCCATCCCAGGGCTGCCAAAGCACCAAGGTTATTGCGGCAGGCAGGTCGCTTGAGGCCCTCGCGGGCTTTTTCCAGGGCATTTCACGGTTCTTCCAGCAGCGGCAACGGCCTGCCAATCGCATTTAACAGCAAAAACCGTCCGCCCGGCCCTCTTTGGTCATCAGCCGTTCTATCCGCTGCCCGTCGGAGTCCCGCCTTTAGGCGGTGTTTCCAGGTGAATTCCGGCTAAAACCGGGACTCCAACCGGTCCCTTCCTGGCCGCGTACCTAGCTCTCTGTCTGCTCCCGGCATGAATGTTGCTCCCCACATTCGACGCCTCCCGATGCGCCTATCGGGAAAGAAAGCCAAAACACTAGCAGCGAACATGAAAAATCGCACGACATATTCTCTCCGATTTGCGGCCATCCTCGCCTTGCTCGGCGGCCTCATCCAGTTTGCGGGCTGCGGCTCCTCGACCGGAACGGGCGGGGCCAAGGAGATTTTGAACGTCTCCTACGACCCGACTCGCGAGTTGTACAAGGAATACGACGTCGCGTTCGCCAGGCACTGGAAAGAGACGACAGGCGAGACGGTGACCGCCCACACCTCCAACGGCGGTTCGGGCAAGCAGGCCCGCAGCGTGATCGATGGTTCGGAAGCCTCGGTGGTCACGCTGGGCCTAGCGTATGACGTGGACGCCATCGCCGAGGCGGGCCTGCTGGCCAAGGATTGGCAGACCGGCCCTAAGAAACTGCCGAACAACAACACGCCCTACACCTCGACGATCCTGTTTCTGGTTCGCAAGGGGAATCCGAAGGGCATCCACGACTGGGATGACCTTATCAAGCCGGGGATCGAGATCATCACGCCACATCCCAAGACCTCGGGCGGCGCCCGCTGGAATTACCTGGCGGCATGGGGATTCGCGCTAAATCGCGAGTTGGGCGACCTCGGCAAGTTGCAAGATCCCAGGCAGGCTGCGGCAGTCGAAGCGGCGCAAAAGAAGGCGAAGGAGTTCGTCAGCCAGTTGTATCATAACGTCAAGATCCTCGATTCCGGCGCCCGCGACGCCACGATCACCTTCACGCGCAAGAACCAGGGCGACGTGCTGTTGGCCTGGGAAAACGAGGCCTTGCAGGAAACGCAGGGCGAGGGCGCGGCGAAATATGAAATCGTCACGCCCAGCACCAGTGTCCTGGCGGAGCCGCCCGTGGCCGTCGTCGACAAGAACGTCGATCGCCTGGGCACGCGCAAAGTGGCCGAGGAATACCTGAAGTATCTCTATTCGGCCGAAGGCCAGAAGATCGCCGCCAAGAACTTCTATCGGCCCAGCGATCCCAAGGCCGTCGATGCCGAGCTGCTGAAGCCGTTTGTGGCGTTGAAATTGTTCACCGTCAAGGACGTCTTCGGCGGCTGGCAAAACGCGCAGAAGACGCACTTCGCCGACAAGGGCGTTTTCGATGAGATCTACGCGGCAAAATGATGGCATTCCAACTGAAAAAACCGAGCGTGCTGCCTGGCTTCGGCCTGACGATGGGCTTCACGTTGCTCTATTTGTCGCTGCTGGTGCTCATTCCCTTGGGCGGGCTGGTGCTGCAGACCACGACGATGGGCTGGGCGCGGTTCCTCGACACGGTCACACAGCCGCAGATCCTGGCTTCGTATCGTCTGAGCGTGGGGGCGTCGCTGGCCGGGGCGATGGTGAACGTCGTTTTCGGCTTTCTGGTGGCGTGGGTCCTGGTGCGGTATGCGTTTCCGGGCAAGAAGCTGATCGATGCCATCGTCGATCTGCCGTTTGCGCTGCCCACGGCGGTGTCGGGAATCGCGCTCAGCGCGCTCTACTCCCGCGACGGTTGGATCGGCCGTCTGCTTCCGCGCGGCGTGGAGATTTCCTACTCGTATTGGGGCGTGGTGATCGTGCTCACGTTCATCGGCCTGCCCTTCGTGGTGCGGACCTTGCAGCCGGCATTGGAGGATCTCGACCCGCAGATCGAAGAGGCGGCCGCCAGCCTGGGGGCCGGCCGCTTGCAGACCTTTTACCGCGTGCTCCTGCCCTCGGTCCTGCCCGCTCTGCTGACCGGCTTTTCGCTGGCCTTCGCCCGCGCCTTGGGCGAATACGGCTCGGTGGTATTTATTGCCAGCACGTCGGCCGGGGACGCGCAGATCGTGCCGATGCACATCATCACCAAGCTGGAACAGTTCGACTACGCTGGGGCTACAGCCCTGGGCGTGATGATGCTCCTGGCGTCGTTCGTGCTGTTGTTGACGGTTAACGTGCTCCAGTGGTGGAGCCGGAGATATGCAACGTAAAGCGATTCACCGTAAGACGGATTGGTAATCCGTCTGGGAAAACACGACGGATTGCCAATCCGTCCTACGACCAACCCGCAAGTTATTATCGTACAGCGACCAAAGGGAGCTGACCATGCCTGCCGCCGGGGCGCTTGTTTCTGCCGCCGCACACAGCCGCGCGGAGGTCCGCGTGAGCGAGCCTTTCTGGCTGCGCGGTCTGCTGATCGGCGTGGCGCTCAGCTTCCTCGCCCTGTTCCTGCTCGTGCCGCTGCTGCTCGTTTTTAGCGAGGCATTGGACAACGGCGTGAGGGCGTACTTCGCGGCCCTGGTCTCGCCGGACGCGCTGCACGCTATTTACCTTACGGTCCTGGCGGCAGCGGTCTCGGTGCCGATGGGCACGCTCTTCGGCCTGGCCGCCGCATGGTCGATCGCCAAATTCCAGTTCGCCGGCAAGCACCTCTTGATCACGCTCATCGACCTGCCGTTTTCCATTTCGCCGGTGCTCGCAGGGCTGCTCTTCGTGATCCTCTTCAGCCCCACGCACGGATACTTCGGTCCCTGGCTGGCCGAGCACGGCATTCGCATCATCTTCGCTATCCCGGGGATCATCATCGCCACGATGTTCGTGACTTTTCCCTTCGTGGCCCGCGAGTTGATCCCGCTCATGGAAGCGCAGGGGACGGAAGAGGAGCAGGCGGCCCGCGTGCTGGGCGCCAGCGGTTGGCAGATCTTCCGGCGAATTACGCTGCCCAATGCCAAGTGGGGCTTGCTGTACGGCGTCATCCTCTGCAACGCGCGGGCGATGGGCGAGTTCGGCGCGGTCTCCGTGGTGACGGCGCGGGTCAGCGGGGTTACCAACACCATGCCGCTGGAGGTTGCCAATTTGTACAACGATTCGGGATACTATTCGGCAGCCTTCGCCCTGGCTTCGCTGCTGGCCATGCTCGGCCTGGTGACGCTCGTGGCGAAGACGTTCGTCGAGTGGCGCGTGGCACGTCAATTGGCCCTAGCACAGAAAGTCGGACGATGAGCATCGAAGCCCAGAACATCAGCAAGACGTTCGGCGCGTTCCCTGCCCTGCGGGACGTCAGCCTGACCGTGGAAGCGGGGGAACTTGTGGCCCTGCTCGGCCCTTCCGGCTCGGGCAAGACGACGCTCCTGCGGATCATCGCCGGTTTGGAGCAGGCCGACCCCGGCAGCGGACCGATTCGGTTCCACAACGAGGACGTGGCCGGCCGCGACGTCGGCAGCCGCCAGGTCGGTTTCGTCTTCCAGCACTACGCCTTGTTCCGCCACATGTCGGTCTTCGAGAACGTGGCCTTCGGCCTGCGGGTGCGGCCCCGGGCGCGGCGGCCGGCGAAGGACGAAATCCGCCGGAAGGTCCTGGACCTGCTCCGGCTCGTGCAGTTGGACGTCCAGGCCAATCGCTTTCCGCACCAGCTTTCCGGCGGTCAGCGGCAGCGCGTGGCCCTGGCCCGCGCCCTGGCCATCGAGCCCAAAGTGCTGCTGCTGGACGAGCCGTTCGGCGCCCTCGATGCCCGCGTGCGGCAGGAGTTGCGGCAATGGCTCCGCCGCCTGCACGACGAGATCCATCTGACCAGCGTCTTCGTGACCCACGACCAGGACGAAGCGATGGAACTGGCCGACCGCGTGCTGGTGATGAACGAGGGCCGTGTCGAGCAGATCGGCACTCCCGACGAAGTGTTCCACAACCCCAAGACCGAGTTCGTATTGAATTTTCTGGGGAAGGTGAACCAGTTTCACGGCCGGGTCGAGGGCGGCAAGATCCACTTCGCCTCGCTTGCCGTCGACGCGCCGCACCCATCCCCATCGGGGCCGCAGCTTGTGCGGGTCTTCGTCCGTCCGCACGATCTGGAGATCGAAACCCATCGGAACGGCCATCCGGCGTTCCCGGCCGTGATCAAGCGGGTCCACTCGGCTGGCCCCAACGTGCGGATGGAACTGCGGGCCGGCAGTGGCGAGCTGCTCCAGGCCGAGATCCCGCAAGATCGCTATCGGGCCTTGGGAGTCGGCGTCGAAAGCCAGGTCTTCGTCTCGCCGCGGACCATGAAGGTCTTCAGCCAGGAGCCAAGCCAGTTCGGCCACGGCGAGGGGATCTGAGAAGGGGTCCGCGATTCGGTCCGGCGTCGGCACGGGCGGCACGATTACCGGCGTCACTCGGCCTTGGTCAATTCGACCTTGGTGCGATTGACGCGGTACGTTCCGCCCGCGACTTGCACCCAAGGCAGCAGCCGCAGAAGCCAGCGCGGGGTGATCGACATCATCTTCGGCGAGGTGGCGATGTCATCGGGCGGAACTGACGATTTGGGCAGAGATAACCTGCCGATTCAAATGTCACTGGACAAGTGCTCGCCGCTCGCGAGTCACGTGGGTTTCACCTTTGGTCTTTCCATTGCTGCAGAATGGCGTCGAGTGCGCGCTGGCGTTGTTCGCGCCTATTCTCGTCAAGCCGATCACGCACTTCCTTTGCCCGTGCGTCCATCCGGTCGGCGTCTTCCGTTCGATTTTGCTTCCGAAACAGCTTCGCGTAACAGTCGAGGTCGGCAGCCACTTCAAGATGCAGCTTGCCGAAAGTCTTCTCGTCAAGTTCCAGGGCTCGGCGGAGACTTTCCTCAGCGTCCGAGTATTTTCCCTGGTCGCTGTAGATATCGGCAAGTCCCCTCAGGGAATAGACAGTGGCTCTGTCCGTTGACATGTCGTCCTTCTCCGATCGCCGAATCGCGTCTTGGAACGTCGCCTCGGCCTCCGCAAGTTTGTTCGCCTTGTAAAGCACCTTCCCCAAGCGGCTAAGGTTTTGGGCGACAAAGGGCTGATAATCGCTGCCGCCAAGGCACTCAAAATCTTTGGCGGCACGCCGCAATAACGGCTCGGCCTTATCGAGCTCGCCATTCGCTGTCAAAATATCGCCCAAAATGCCAAGCTGATTCACGTACTCCGGATCACCTTCACCAAGCGTCCGTTGCATCATACCGGTTGTAGCAATGCAATGCATCTTTGCGTTTTCCCAATCTCGCTTGAACCAGTACGCCATCGTGATGCATAAACTACAGTCGATTATCGTCCCACTATCGGGTTTGAGCAGCCGTGTGAAGACGGCATTTGCTCCCTGCAGTCGCACTATTACCGAATCGTAATCGTCACCCTGCATCATCTTGTCGCGCGCTACGATCATCCGATTGATTGCCTGCTGGAATTCGAGCCGCTGAGCGTCGTTAAGCAAGCAAAGTTGATCCAGCTCTTCAAGGGCGCGACGCGACAATATCGTTCTGTAGTGATTTGGTCCGGCAAGCCGTTCCGTTATATCGACTATCTGCCTTTCTAAATCCCGCGCCTTTTCATACTCTCGGGCGTCGGTGTGAGCAAGTTTCTCCTCGCGCAAGCGTTGGAACTGCTGGTCCAAGTCGGACTTCACGGCCGGCGGAAGGCACCAAGCGGGCAAACTTGAAGGTCCTGAGGCGGGGCTCTGCGGCTGGGCCGCGAGGCGAATTTCCGATCCGACGACCGCCAGCACCCCCAGAAACAACCCAACGACGGGATGCCGGCACGATGAGTGAAAAACGCCTCTTCCCTTGTGAATTTCCATTTCTATCCTCCTTGCTTGTCTGATCGTGGTGCAAAGCGACCAACGGGAATCCCCATTGTCGCATGACCCGGCGGGCTGTCAATATTACATTTTGTTTGGACTTACCCCAACTTATCAAGTTCGGCCGCTGCTGCCTCGCTTCGCGCGGTTCCCCGAACTTCGTGTTGTTCGTCGGATGCCGAAGCCCCTTGTTTCATCCAAAAACCGGATTGACATTTTGTACCCACCGGCCCATAATCGCATAGATTGCCATTGCTCCCGAAGGTCCAAATCCTTCATCTTCGAGGTGCTTTCGCAGCCGCAGGCGGCGGAAATCGACGACGACTACACTCCCAATGCCTAGAACAGGGGAAACGGCGATGACTGTATTGACCGTCAACGAAGCTCAACAACGCCTACCCGAACTGCTTGAGGCTGCCCGGCAGGGCCAATCCGTCGAGATCATTCAACAGGACCAGCGGTTCCGGCTTCTGGCGCTACCATCGCTACCGCCCCGCCCGCGGCCGCCAGTAACGGGCGTTCCGAAAGCCGGGCGTTATGAAGGCCGCCTGATTGTCCCCGACGACTTTGACGAACCCCTCGATGAACTGCGCGAGTACATGGAATGAGACTGCTGCTCGATACCCATGCCTTGTTGTGGTTTCTGGCCAACGATCCCAGACTGAGTGCGACGGCGAAGACGGCTATTGAAGACCCGGTGAACGAGCGCTGGCTGTCGCCGATCAGCTTGCTGGAGATCGCCATCAAGAATCGGCTTGGCAAGCTGCCTTTGCCCGAACCGTTCGGCGCGATGTTTCCCGCCGACCTGGTGGCGGAGGACATTCACTTATTACCGCTGGAACCACAGCACATCGAGCCGTTGACCACGCTGCCGCTGCACCACAGGGACCCCTTCGACCGCCTCCTCGCCGCCACAGCCCTGGTTGAGAGGTTGACGCTCGCTTCCATCGACTCGGTGTTTGACGCCTACGGCGTCGCGCGACTCTGGTGACTCGTATCTAACGTTGGATCGCGTTGCGCGTTGGATCTGGTCGCGATTGGCCTGCGGCCACTACGTGGGCGTTGTCAAGGTCGACGGCGAATATGTCCGCTGCCAGGACAACAGCTTCGAAGACGATGTCAGATCGATTCAGGCCCCCGGCCGCATCATGACCGCCCGCGAAACTCTCGACGCCAATTGGCACGACAAAGACGCCGCCGACGCGAGCGGCTTGACGGTCAGGCACGCTCCCTCTCTATCCGTGTTTCATCCGTGTTTCATCCGTGGCTAAAGAAAGCGAATTTGTTCCAATGTCCTCGAACGCCCGATACGTCTCCGGCGACTGCTGCCCCGCCCCGGTAAAGTGCGACCCCAGCTACCCGATCGAAGTCGGCGATCTCTGACGCAAGTCATCCTATAGCGTGCGAGATCGAAGACGAAAACCGCAACTCGTTCCGGGCCAAGACGTTGCGGCGGTTCTTCGCGGACGTGCCGCCCCAGGTTCTCGAGACGCTGTCGAAACAGCCGCGGTTTTCGTCGCGCATTCCCGTTTTTTTCCGCTGACGGAAAGGCTTGCAGGAAAAGCACTTGCGGCAACCGCACCCACCGCCGGCCACTCCGCGGCTGAGAAAACTTCTCCCCCGGCCCTTGACACGAATCGGAAACTATGGATAATTACCGGCAACCGTTGTTCTTTGAAAATTCGGCTTTGCGGCGGGCCTTGCCGAGGCCCGCCGCACAAACCGAAGCGGACCTCGTCAACCGCCCCGGTCGGGAGCTTGCGCGACTCCTGCGCCATGCTCCTTTCCTGACCACAAGATCATCTCGCACTGGATTGCTACGGTGATTTCCGGAAAGACGAAGCCGCTCGCAGCGCTGAAGCATTCTCGTACGGCGTGGACCACGGGTTCCGCCCGAGCCCGAATTCTCGGTTGGGAACTGATCAGGATCAAACGGCGACGGCGCTTGGCGGAACGAATTTCGAGCAAGTTCGGGCAAAAACCACCCGTTGGAAGGATTAAACAGGGCTTGGCCGACCGAATTTCGAGCAAGTTCGGGCAAAAACCACCTGTTGGTAGGATCGAACAGGACTTGGCAGACCGATTTCCGGGCAAGTTCGGGCAAAAACCACCCGTCGGCAGGATCGAACAGGGCCTTGCTCATTAGGTCCATCGCAACCCTTCACCGGCTCGCATGACTTCGGCGCCTGGACCGCTGCGCAGGCTTTGACCGGCGGCACGTACGGTTACACCGGTTTGCAGGCCGATGGCAGCGGTTCGACCTTCGCAATGGCATTACTCCCGGCCGGTGCTTTCATTTGCGCCAAGATCGACCGCCACATCGGGGAATTTCTTGTAATCGCGATCGAACGTGGCCACGGGCAGGGAATTCAAGGCGGCGGTCGCGGCTATCGTGCAATCGACGAAATGCACTTGGGTCCGGGCATAACGGTTTAGCGCGTCGAGGTGAATCGTCAAATCGGCCAATTCGATCCCAGGGCTGCTCAACAGAGCGGCCATCACCCGCGCAATGTCCGCGCGGGGAAGCTCGTAAAATGATTCCAAGACGAACACGCACTCGGCAACGACGGCCGGCAGCCCCACCAGGATCAGCTCGCCGCGATCGCAGGCTTCGATGAGTCGGCCCGCTATCTCGGCATGCCGCGGATCGTCCTGAACCAGGTGCCTGACGATCAGGTTCGTATCGACGAGGCGACGCTTGCTCATTCGCCACGCCCCCGTTTCCGCACCGCTGCGGCCGCCTGGCGGATTTGTGCGAAGGAAAGCCCTTCTCCCTTGGAACTGGCAAGCGCGCCTTGCAGAGCCATGATGCCCGGGTGAACGCGAATGGTGGCTTGGCTTCCTTGGATGTCATATTCCAGCTTGTCCCCAGGTTGGATGTGGAGGGCCTCCCGAACCGGGCCGGGAATCGTCGTCTGGCCTTTCCGCGTAACGGTGGAATGAAACACAACTTCTCCTTTCATTCTAAAAACGCATTACAAACCAATTATGCCTTGCGAAGGGCAAATCGGCAAGTGGAAGTTGATGGAATTCCTGCGCGGCAAGTTCGGGCAAAAACCACCCGTTGGAAGGATTAATTCCGGATCTTGCTCTTCCTGATGCAGAGCGACGGACGCGCGTTCACGCGAAAGGAGATCATCGGGGCCGTTCAGGGCGGCGACTACCCTGCCACGGACCATTCCGTCGACGGCCATATCATGTCACTGCGGAGAAAGCTGGGCAGCCACGGACGTTTGATCGAGACAGTTCGCGGGGCCGGGTACCGACGGGCGCATTGTAAGGCATCGCAATCACTTCTCCACGATCTTCAACCGTTTCTGCGCCAGCACATAAACGTCGTTGGCCGCGGCGTCCTTTTGTGCCGGCACTTTGCGATACAATCCGGCGGCGACCTCGTCCAGCCCGTACTGTTCGGCAATGCGGCCCAGCACGTACCAGTCGGCCTCGTCCGTTCGCTCGCCGCGAATCTCCACGGCGCGGCGGAGATTCTCCAGGGCTTCGGACGTTTTGCCCAGTTCCGCGTAAACGGCTGCCAACGTGTGCAGGCAAGTGGCGTTCTCTTGCTTGGTGCCCTTGACCGCCGATAAGGCATCGTCCCGTGCCTGTTGGTTCACCTTGCCCGCAACCACGGCGGCCCAGGCCTTGTTGTTCAATTCCGCGACCTGGCTGCCGCCGATGCCCGGCGCCGGCACTGGCGGCGGGCGGCAAAAGCCGTGCCTGCCCTTTTTCCATCACGACGCGCCAGACCGAGTCGTTGAGCTCCTCGCCGCTCAAGCGGATCTCGAATCCCTTGGTCGCGTCGCCATCGACCTTCATCTCCGCCTGCAACACGCTGTCGATAATCCGCAGCGGCGGGACCTCGTTCTCGCGGGTCGTCTCCAATGCGGGACGGACGGCCCGATCGAGCGCTTCCAGCGCAGCCGCGATGTCGCCCGGAGTGGCCGTGCTGACGAAGAGGGCGGGAATCTCCGCGCGGGCCTTGCTGCCGGAGAGCCCTGCGGCAAGCAACTGCTGCACCACTCGGCGCGGCGGCTCGCTGGCAAGCTCCGATTGGCCCATGCGGCGGAGCGCGGCGACGGCCTTGGCCTTGGCCCGCAGTTCGTCGGCTTTCGGCGAACCCTCGGCGGCCGCTTCAAAGAAGGCGGCGGCCTGGGCATAGAGCCGCGCTTGCTGCAGATAGTCGGCCGCGTCTTGCAGGATCTCGCGCCGCGCGTCGGCCTCGGTGGAAATCTCGCTCGCCTTGCGTTGGGCGGCCGCGACCCCTTGGCGGGCGGCCACGGCGGCCACAAGGAATCCCTGCCAGGCCGTCGATTTCTCCGCCCTTGAAGCCAGCTTCTCCAGATCGGCGTACTTTTCGCTGAAGAGCAAGGCCAGGGCCAGATTTGCCTCCAAGGAATCGCGATGATTCCGCAGGCCAAGCTGCCGCTGGGCCTTGTGATACTCTTCCACGGCATCGTCCAGCCGCGTGCCGGGGGCATAGCGAAGGCCGTCTTCGTGATGCTCCAGCAAGATCGCGTAATCGATCCGCGTGGCGACGTCCGACGGATCGAGTTCCAATGCCTTGCGATAGGCTTCGGCGGCGGCGGTCCAATCCATGCCAGGCCGGAATTGGCGGCCCAAGAGGTCGTAGGTCAGCGTGCGTGCCAGGTTGGCATAGACGGCCGCCGAACGCGGCGCCAGTTCGACCGCCCGGCGGGCCTCGGCCCTGGCCGCTTCGCCCAGCCCTGCCTTCAAGAGCAGCCGCGAGTAGTGCGAGTGCTGATCGGGGCGGTCGCGGGCACCAGGTACTCCTGGTCGGCCGGCCATCTCCTTGCGAGCCAGAGCCAGGGCCTTGGCCGCATGGCCGGCCTCCATCTCTCGGGCAGCGATGTTCTCCAGCCCGATCTTCACTTCCCAGGGCGAGTTCTCGTCCTTGGACAGTTCGGCGATCGCCTGCCGCAGGTCATCGACCTCTTCCGCTGTGAAGCGGCCGGGGCCCGTATCGAGCCGGAAAGTGGCCACAATCAAATTCTCGCCCTGCATTTCATACTTCTGGCTGATCGTGGCCGGCCCGCGCTGCTTCAAGGATGCTTGCGGCAACGACTTCGGGGTGAAGCCGGCAGGCAGGTTGATGCGATACTGCACCTGCCGGATGTGCGGTTCCGGCAGCAAGAGCGGTCCCTTGCGTTCGTCCCCTTGCGAGCCGCCGGGATGGTCCGAGCCATCCTCGTCCTCCGGTTCCACGCCGCGAAACAGGCCCGGCAGCCGCTGGAAGAGGCTATCGGGCTGGAGCGTGATCGTGGCCGTGGTCTCGTCGAACTCGCCGATCCCAGCGTCGAGCACCTCGGCCGTCACACGGAAGGGCTTGGCCAGATCCAGCGGCGATGTGAATTCCAAGCGCGGCGAGGCCTGCACGTGGAACTGGTCCTTCAGCATGTCCTTCCAGTTCTTCCGCAGGGCCTTGATGCCGAGCGAGGCGTAGTCTTCGCGCAGGTCTTCCTCGCACGACCCGCCGCACGTACACGTGACGTGGATGCGGCCCCTGCCGTACTCCAACGGAAACAACTCGAACACCTGCTCGCTGGTGTTGCTCTTGTAGTCCGACGACGGGGTGTGGATCAACTCGTGGGTCTCAGGGCTGACGAGCATGGCCCAGCGGTCCTGATCGGTCAGCGGCAGATAGCCGGCCGGGGCGCAGCGGGCCGAAGGGTCGATCCACATCGGCCGGTCGCCAGGGATGTAGACGATGGCGTGGTCGAAGTCGCCCAGCCCTGGCAGCGAGGGCGTGACGTCGACGTAGCGTCCGGTCCGCAGCAGGGCCACCTGGGCGCGAATGCCGGCCGTGCGGAGCATCGCCACCAGGAGCGTGGCCTGGTCCTTGCAATCGCCGTAGCGGCGGGCCAACGTCTCGCGCGAGGAGCGCGGCACAATCGCCCCCTTGCCGAACTCCACGCCCGTGTAGCGGATCTGGCTCCGCAGCGCGGCCAGCAGCCGCTCGATGATCCTCGTGCGATCGGTCTCCCCTCCGATCGCCTTCTCGGCCAGCGGGCGGACCACTTCCATGTCCAGGTGCGATTCGACCAGTTCGGAGTAGGCCGCCGCCACGTCGTTCCACGACTTGCCGGTCGAAAAGACGACCTGCGGCAGCTTGGCCTTCTCGGCGGGCAGGTAATCTTCAGGCATTGCCGTCGCCGGCAGGGGCCCGAGTTCGAAGACCAGCCTGGTGCGTCCCTTTTCTTCCCTGCGGGCCGGTTTGGCATCGCAGGCGATGACTTCATGTTTCAGCGGCAACGTGCTGGGGGCGTCGATAACCAAGCGGAGCTTGCGGACCGGGTATTGCTGGGCCAGCAGGAAGCGTTCCACAATGCCGTGGTCGAACAGAGGGCGGATCTCGTTGGTTTCGATCTCCTCTTCGACGACCGCCCCCACGACAATCGCCGGCAGCGGCCCTCGCAGCAGCTTCTCGTCGCTGAAGATGTTCGGCGTATCCTGTTCCGCCGCGGCCTCGCCGATGCTCTCCTGGTCCAGGGCGTGGGCCTGTCCGTCGGGCGTGATCACGCGGACACGGAAGATCGGCTTCTCTTCGCACCAGGGCGACCAATCGGCCTCGGTGCAGGACCAGTCATCGACGCCCTTATCCGTGAGGAAGCGGTAGACCCGCCGCGCGGTGCGATGCTCCCGGCCCTGCTCGTCGAGTTTGTAAATATGCTCTTCGAAGAGCATTTCCACGTCCCCGTCTTTCGGCGCCGGCGACGCGGCCGCGGCGCGCAGGATGTCTTCCGGCTTGGCCGAGAGCGCCGGCAGGTTCCAGGGCGCTCGACGGCGGCCGCGCAGGGCGGCGGCGCGAACAAAAATATCAGGGCCAGGACGCCCGGCCCGCAGGCTGTAAGGATGCGATAACGACTCATGGAGAGGCCTTTTTCTCCTCCGCCGGCTTCTTGTCGGCGATGAAGAGCCGGTCGCCGGGGAAGAGCTGGTAGTTGGTGGCCGTTGCCCCGCGGCTGGTGATGGCGTCATAATCGACCGGCAGTATTGTCCCCTGTTCGCTGTCCGCGGCCGAAGGCCGGGCGATCCAGATCTTCTTGCTGGAGACCGGCGCGAGGCCGTTGACCTGGCAGAGGGCATCCAGCACCGTCTCGTTGCCGGTGACGGGCAGGCGGCGGACGCTGTCGCCCAGGCTGCCCCCTTGCGTGACCACGTAGAACGCTTTGCTGTTATAGGCTCGCACCTCGACGGAAGGCTCGGGCGATTTCAGGAACTGGGAGAGATGCCTCTGGATCGCCGCGCGGGCCTCCGCAACCGTCTTGCCCATTATGGACACCTTTCCATACTGCCGCAGGTTGACGGTGCCGTCGGGGGCGACCAGATACTCGCCGGTGACCGGCTGGGCACCGGAGACGCGGGCCAGTTGCACGTTGACGAGCGGATCCCTGAGCCACCCTTTCAGCTTCTGGTTCAAGGCCGTTGTCATCTCGTCGATGGTCATGCCTTCGACTTTGAAGGCGCCGTAGGGCGGCCCAGAGGTTGATCTGGCCTTCGGCCTCGACCATGTAGTAGTTGTCGATGGGCGTAACGTCAGGCGGGGTGTCGGCACGGATTTGCAGCACATCGAAGACCTCGGCCCGATAGGGCGGCAAGGGGATGAGCTTGAGCATTTCGATGGCGATGATGTCCGGCGGCTGGATGCGGTAATCGGGCAACGGCCGCATGGCGAGTTCGCGGCGGGGCATCGGCGTTCGATTTTTCCTCTCCCGCGGCCGGAGGGCTACCCTCGGCCGGCGGGGGCTCCGCCGCACGGACGCCGCCGAAAAGGACGACGGCCGAGATCAGGAGAAACACTGAAACCGACCAGGCAACAAGACTTCGAGGGGACATGACTGGACTCCTGGGACTGGGATTCGCGCGATATCGACGCACAAGAACTATTATACGCGCGCCGCAGACGTTTGCGAACGGTCCGGCCGGTTCTTAGGGGAGTGTCTCGTCGCGAACCAGCCAGCGCAGGGCATCCACAATCTTCTGCATTTCCGGCGGCGTAAGTCGGAAAAGTCGATTCTTCTTCCAATTGAACTCGGTTTTCAAGACGCGGCTTATCTCATCAGTTTTCACAACGCAGTCGCAGGTGAATCTATGATCCGCCGGGAAGAAAACGAACGACCGGATATTACGCCGCTCATCAAGTCTTTGCGAGGTAAAAGGGACTACGACAACGCAGTCGCCGCCGTTAGCACTATCGCGAGATACCACGACGACTTGCCGAGGCTTACCGCCCCATGGCATTTCAAATACGTCTGCTCGTTGGGCGTTCTGTTTCGTCTCTGCCATGACTGTCTGTTTCGCGGCCAGCCTCAGTCGTCATCGGAACTCTGTATTCGAGCACGGCGTGCTGCTTCCGCCAGGAGCCTCTCTTCCAGAATCGCAGATGCCTCTTGGCAGGAACGAACAAACTCAATTGCGTTGTCGAGTTCGAATCCCTGGTCTTGCAGGCGATTCATCCAGCGCTGAGCCGTACTGTAGGGCTTGAGCCGGCGCTGGTACAGTTTCGTGATGGAATGCTCGACATGTTCATCGAAAACGGAGCGTCCCTGATAAACGTCGTCTTGGATATTTCGGTGGGCCTTTTGCAACCACTGAAATGCCTCGATTCCGAGTCGCAGAAAGTCCTCGCAGTCGCGGCATTCCATCGCTTCCTTGTGATCCTTGAGGAACTGCTCAGCACGGTGGCGAGCTAGCGATCGCTGCAACTTCCTGAACCGCCTGCATTCGCGGCGATACAGGTACACCTCGCGTTTCGCGGCCCTGAAGGCTATGATTCCCATGTTTTAAATCTCGGCAGCGTGAACGCCGACCTCCGGCCCATCGGCAATGCCTGCCTCGTTTCCGCAAGGGTGGCACTACGTTGAGATCTTACCCTGGCAGCCTCGTTCTTGCAACTTCATTATACCATCGGTTACCCGCGGGCGCAGATTGGCGATTGCCACGAGCCGACTTGTGGCTTCATGTACGAGGAGATGAAAGAGCGCGTAATATGCGGTCGAGACACCGCGGCGAAGCTCCGCCTCGACCGGGGCCGCTCGGTTCCGGTCGACCAATTCTCTCGCCAGGGTCAGCAGGTCTTGGTGCAACGGCATCGTTGTCTGTTAACTTCTGACCGTTTTGTGATCTAACACCGTGCCGACGCTGACATAGGGCCACCGTTTGTTGCCGGCGGCGAACAATGCATCCAGCATCTTCTGGGTCATTTGCGACGCGAAACGCCCCAGTTCTTTTCGCGGCGCGCTGGTCTCGTCCACGAAGAAATTGATCCGCACGGCCGGGAAATCGTAGGTGTCGTTGTCCAATTCGTAATCCCAGTTCGCCACCCACGGCGGATACACCATGTTCTGAAGCATGGCATCGATTTGTGCGCCTTCTTCCGGAGTCCCAATGTAGACGTTAAGGATCGACTGGATTTTGCTGAAGGCAATCCGTGCCGCATCGAGCTGCTCCTGTGTGGGCGGCTTGGTCGGCGGCACCTGATTGGCAATCGCCAGGAAGTCCTCGACGGCGGCTTGCAACTCGCGCTGACGCTCCGGGCCAAGGGCGGCGAAATCGTTAACGTCAAAATCCTGCACGGACTTGGGCGTCAGCCAGATCGCCGAACGCGCAATCATCTCCTCCACCTGCTTGGGGTCGGTCACCGCGCTGTCGGTCTGGACACGCGGGTGAGCAAACAAGCGCCGCGCGACTTTGTAATTATCCAAAAATTCCTGCCTTGACATATCGCCCTCGTATCGACTGGTCGGAAAGTCAAACAACCAGGAATTATACCTACTTGCTCGTCATGGAGCAAGGCAGTCAGGGTGACGAGGGACGGACGGCACGACGAAACGACCGTCATGCCCGAATGATCCGATCCATCGCCTCGGTCGCCTCGAGCGCCCCACCGGCAAGACAATGCTGCCCGGCGGGGCGTCCGGGTCACGCGGATTGACGCGGATGAGCTGCCCGCTGCGCTCCTCGCACTCCAATCGCACCGTCGGTACGAACGTGCCCGCGCCGAGTTCGATAACCGTCAATCGCTTGCCGGCAATTTGTTGGAGCCGCTGCTGGTAGCGCTGGTTCTGCGCTTCGGAGCGGTCGGGCACCCAGCCGCCGTCGCCAAACATCAGCACGTTCGGTCGCGCCAATCTGCCGCAGCGAACGCACGCCGGCAGCGGCGGCCGGGCTCGAACCGTGTTCTCATCGACCGAGACCTGCGTCTCCTCCGCCGACCAGATCGCATCCGAACAGCCCTCGGCGCATTGCAGGAAGCATATCGAGCCGTGGCACTCCACAATCCGCTCGGGCGGGAATCCGGCGCGGTGGAAGTGGCCGTCGACGTTGCTGGTATAGACGAAGCAGCCCAAGGGACGGCTTTCGCCCCAGCGCCGCAGGATCTCGAAACCGGCGTGCGGCGTCGTGGCGCGATAGAGGTTCAAGCGATGCCCGAAGAACCCCCATGCCTGCTCAGGGTCCCGCCGGAACCAGACGGGATTGGAGATCTCTTCGAACCGCCGGCCGCGAAAGGCCGGGTAGGCCCGCCAAAAGCCCTCGGGACCGCGAAAGTCGGGCAGACCCGAATCGACGCCCATGCCGGCGCCGGCCCCGATCAAGAGGGCGTCGGCGGTCGCAATCGCAATCGCTGCCTGCCGGTAAGCCGCTTCCAGGTTGATGTCGATCGCAGAACCTCCATGCCGCCATGCGGATCTTCTTCCGGCCGGCGTTGGTGGAAGTGGCGCGAACGACGCGTTCGACCAACTCCCAGCAGACCACCTGGCCGCTGCCGTCCGTGAAGAAGCGGATCAGCGGGTATTCAAAACGCCGAATAAATGGTCATGGAACACAAGTCGAATTTACAATTTAGCCTAGGCATCGAAAAACGATTTGTCAAGCACCCACCCCTTCCTGTAAAATGCACTCCGTTAGAACGTGAGTTCGTCTGTCTGCCGCGAAGGATCAGAAAATACCTCGACATGAAAACCTATCGAATCGCACTATACCCGGGTGACGGCATCGGGCCGGAAGTCGTGGACGCCGCGATTGAGGTGCTCGCGGCTGCCGAACGCACGCTTGGCGAGTTTCATCTCGACTGCCAACGGTTTGACTGGGGCATGGCCCACTACGATCGTCATGGCCGCGTAGCACCGGAGGATTTTCTCAGCACGCTCCGCGGCTTCGATGCGATCCTGCTGGGGGCGGTCGGCTGGCCGGCGCGATTGCCCGATAGCGTCACGCTCTCGCCGCTGATCCAATTGCGGCAGACCTTTGGCCTGTATGCGAATGTGCGGCCGGCCCAGACCTTCCGCGGCGTGCTTGGCCCTTTGCGCAGCGAGCGGCCGATCGACTTGGTGGTGGTGCGGGAGAACTCCGAGGGCGAATACGTCGACAACGGCGGAACGCTGGCCGGCGGCACGCCCAGCGAAACGGCGATCCAATCGGCAGTCCACACCCGCCTAGGCATCGAGCGGATCTTGCGTTTCGCCTTCCATTTGGCAAGCACCCGCCGCCGGCGGCTGGCGATGATCACGAAGTCTAACGCCGAGCGCCACGCCTACGGTCTATGGGACCGCGTGCTCGCCGAACTGACGCCGGAGTTCGCCGGCATCAGCGTCGAGAAACTGCACATCGACGCCGCGACTCTGCACCTAGTACGGCGCCCGGAGACGTTTGACGTGATTGTCGGCTCGAATCTCTTTGGCGACATCCTCAGCGACCTGACGGGCGGAATCACCGGCAGCCTAGGGCTGAACCCGTCGGCCAATCTCGATCCCGAGCGGAAGTATCCGTCGCTCTTCGAGCCCGTTCACGGTTCCGCGCCGGACATTGCCGGCAAGGGGATCGCCAACCCGGCGGGCGCGATCCTCAGCGCCGCCATGATGCTCGACTGGCTGGGGCAGGAGCGATCTGCGGCGGCAATACGCAGGGCGGTCGAGCAGGCCTTTGTCGAGGGAAATCTGACCCCGGATTTAGGCGGGCAGTTGACCACGGCGGAACTGACGACGGCGGTTGCCGAGCGAGTAAGACACTGAGGTTGGCAGCCTCATTCTTTTCGCGGCCCTTCCACGCGGGCGAACAACTGGGCGAGCGGCAGATCGAAGCCGGGCAAAACCTCACCTCCCAGGAGCGAACCGTCAGGACCGATCTCCGTCCACACCTGCTCGGCCGTGTAGGCCCGTGCGGTGCGGGTCTTGGGCTCGATGTACCACACCAACCGCACGCCCGCCTTGAAGTAGTCGCGGAGCTTGCGTTTCATCTCTCGTTTTGTGTTGCCCTTCGATAGGATTTCGACGGCCAGATCGGGGGCGAGGGCAAAGATCGGGGGCTTGGGCGCGTCGGCGCCGGGCAGCCGCTCCCAGCTTATGAAAGCAACGTCCGGCGCGCGGACCTGGCGCGGCAGGATCTTGAGAAACCCGGCCTCACCCATGACCGAGCCTATATTATTCGTATCGAGGTAGCGATGGATAAAATAGCCCAATGCCAAGGCCAACATCGATTCAAAGCTCGCCATTACTTTCTCCACCAGGGTCCCATCGATCAGTTCGCAGATCCGGCCGCCGCGGGCCTCGGCTTTCAAGAGGTCTTTCTCGGTCGCCGTGCCAGGGGCCGGGTAGGTGTGGATCCGCCAGGCCGGAAAACCGGGCAAGCGGGCCCGGAACGTCGGCGATTGTCCACTCGGTCGGCGGAGCGTCGGGCACGACTGTGCTCATGGCAAATACCTGCTGGAACAATAGTGGGTTACACGACTGCTTCAATTATGGCCCCGTTGCTGCCGGGCGTCAAGCGAAAGAAGCCTTTGATCGCGCGGCAATTGGCCGACCTGGGAACGGTTGACAGGTGCGTTGCGGCCGGCGATAATTGGGCTATCGGAGATTGTCGCGGGGAATGCGTATGTCAACGGTTATCGCTTCGCCTGAGATCCTGGATCTTGCGCCGACGCCGCGCCTTCTTACGGCTGCGGATCTCGCCGCGAATGCTGGCGCTTTTCCCGCAACAAGCGATACGGCAGGCGACGCAGACGATCGTAAGGATCGCCCAAATTACCGAGGACAAGGCAATGTACGACGCACGAGAAAAGGCCATTCGCGACCAACAGTGGATCCTGAATTCGGTTGATCGAGCCTATCAAAAAGGCCAGCGCGAGGGCAAGGTCGAGGGCAAGGTCGAGGGCAAGGTCGAGGGCAAGGTCGAGGGCAAGGTCGAGGGCAAGATCGAGGGCAAAATCGAGGGCAAGGTCGAGGGCGAGATCAAACTGATCCGCACGCTCCAGGGGATCTTGAATATCCCTGTCAGCGAGGAAAAGGACTTAGTCGCAATGACTTTGGAGCAGCTTGAAGCCCTGACGAGCAACTTGCAAGAGAGACTGCGCAATCGCCCGGCCTCGTAGCAATCACCGGGAATACTGCGGTTCGTTCCCCTTTCGCCATTTAATGTTGCAGCCGATACTGGGCCGCTGGTCCTTCGCGACGGGCCGGCCCGCCAAAACGGCATCCAGCGCGGCGCGGAGGTCCTTGCCGGTCACGGGCAGGCTGTTGCCGGGCCGGCTGTCGTCCAGTTGGCCGCGATAGACCAGCTTCCGCTCGGCGTCGAAGAGAAAGAAGTCGGGCGTGCAGGCGGCGTGATAGGCCTTGGCAACCTGCTGCGACTCGTCCACGAGATAAGGGAAGGTGTAGCCCCGCGCGGCACTCTCGGCCTTCATCTTCGCGGGCGAATCGTCGGGGTAATTCTGGAAGTCGTTGGAATTGATGGCGACCACCGCCACGCCCTTAGCCTGATACTCCTTGGCAAGCTTGGCCAGTGCTGGCGCAACGTGCTTGACATAGGGGCAATGATTGCAGATGAAGGCGACCAGCAGGGCCTTCTGCCCGGCAAAATCGCCCAGGGCGTGGGTCTTGCCGTCGGGGTCCGGCAGGGAAAAATCCGGCGCTGACGCGCCGAGGGCTAACTGCATCGTGCTGGGGGTCAGGGACATGGGATTCTCCTTGTTGGGCTTGGGGGCGGGGTAGGGTGCGGTCAAGGGTGCGGTCAAGCACACCGCAGACCCACCAAGATCCGACGTTCTTGTTGGTGGGTCTGCATTGCGCTTGACCGCACCCTACACCCAGAATTTTACCGTCCGGCGTCAAGTCGGAACAGGCGGCTGGCGTTGGCCGCGGTCTGGCGGGCGAACTCCTCGAGCGGCACGCCGCGGAGCGCGGCCAAGGCGGCGGCCGTGTGGGCCACAAGCGCCGGCTCGTTCCGCTTCTGTTTGCCGCGCAGCGGCTCGGGCGTGAGATAAGGGCTGTCGGTCTCGATCAAGATCCGATCGGCCGAGATCCCGGCCGCCGCCGCGCGCAGCACTTGGAACTTCTTGTTCGTGTAAGTCACGTTGCCGGCAAAACTTACGTATAGCCCTAGGGCCAGACATTCGGCCGCGAACTCGGCATCGCCGGAAAAGGCATGCAGCACGCCGCGCACAGGGCCGCGGGCGGCCGCCTCGCGCAGCATCGGCAGCAGGTCGGCCTGGGCGTCGCGGCAATGGATGACGACGGGCCGATCGCGCTCCTGGGAGAGGCGCAGATGGCGGTCGAAGTAGTCCCGCTGCAACTCAATCGGGGCGTGGTCCCAGAAGCGGTCCAACCCCGTCTCACCCAAGGCGACCACGCGGGGACGGTCCAGCAGGCCGACGATTGCGTCCCAGTCGCCGGGGCCCGCCTCCGCGCAGCTATTCGGGTGAATGCCGACCGCCGCATAAACGCTCGGAAAGGTCTCGGCCAAAGCGACGGTCGCGCGGCTCGACGCGGCCGTCGTGCCCAGCGCAATCATGCAATCGACGCCCGCAGCGGCCGCGCGGGCCACGACCGCCGCGCAATCGGCCTCGAATTGCTCGTCGTCAAGATGGCAGTGGGCGTCGATCATAGCGGGGAGCAGGGAGAAGAAATCCGAAATCCGAAATCCGAAACAAATTCAAAAGATCAAAGGCGCAAAGGAAGAAAACGCCGGACTTTACGCCGAATCTTCGTTTGGAGCTTTGTATCTCCTTATTTCTTATTTGAATTTGTTTCGGATTTCGGATTTCGGATTTCGGATTTTTACATTTCTCACGCCTTCAGTTCAGCAGCGACCTTTTCCAGTAGTTCCGTGTGCCCGCGAAGATTGCCGTAGGCCTCTTCAGCCAGGCCGCAAACCGCGGGCACGCGCGCCAACTCGCTCGCCCACTTGCTGATCGCTTTCTGGTCGCGCTTGAGATGGTCGATGATCGCGCGGAGCAAGAACTCCAGGCCAACGTCGTTGAGCGTGGCGAACTCCAAGGGATACGGACCTGGATTCGGCTGGCCGCCATGCTCGATGATGGCCTCGGCCACGCGCTGGGAATACATGCGGCTGTCGGCGGCCAGCCGCTCGATGGCGGTCCAAACGGACTCGCGGCCGGCAAGGCTCCAAGGCCGGATCTCTTCGACATACAAGGCCAGCGAGCGGCTGAGCGTATGCAGCAGCCGATTCAGCACACTCACGACCATCGGCGATTTCAACGTCTTGTTCACGAGCCAACGCTCCACTTCATCAAGGCCCAACCGGCAACCCGGCCGATCGTCCACAAGCCCTCCCAACGAATGAAAATCAGGAACATCGTGGCGGCCAGAACGGCGGCGTAAACGCCCGGCACCGAGAACAAGGGGATGTCCGGGGCGGGCTGCTCTTCGGGCTCCTGCTCCAACATCATGACCTTGACCACGCGGAGGTAATAGAACAGGCTCAGGACCGTGTTCAAACCGCCGATGATCAGAAGCAGATACATGCCCGCGTCCAGCAAGGCGGCAAAGGCGGCGAACTTGGCCGAAAACCGGCCAGCGGCGGCAGGCCGACCAGGCTGAAGAGGATGACTGCAAAGGCCACAGACACCGCCGGCGAACGGCGGACCATGCCGGCATAGTCGGCGATCGACTCGCTACCCCGCGCATTGCGGACGAAGGCCACGATGGCGAAAGCGCCGAAGTTCATGAACAAGTAGACCCCAAGATAAACGATCAGGGCCGCCACGGCATCCGTCGAGCGCTCGCGGTGCGCCTCGTCGCTGCCGGCCAGGGCCACGGCCGCCGCCACCGGCATCATCATGTATCCGGCGTGGGCGATCGTCGAATAGGCCAGCAGCCGCTTGATGTTCGTCTGACCGTAGGCCGCCAGGTTGCCGAAGGTGCAGGTCACGGCGGCCAGCAAGGCGATCAGCGAGGCCAGGTAGAACCGCACCGGGGCCAAGGCCGCGACGGCCGATGCGGCTGAGGGAAGCGGCTCCAGGCATCCGGAAAAGATCAGCGCCAGCCGGGTCAAGAGGGCAATGGCGGCGGCCTTCGAGGCGATGGAAAGGAACGTGCCCACTTCCGCCGGCGCGCCCTCGAAAACGTCCGGGGCCCAGAAGTGGAAGGGCACGGCCGAGAGCTTGAAGGCCAGGCCGACCATCGTCATCAGCCCTCCCAACGAGAGCACCACGGCCGTCGCCTGATGGTGGGCCAGATTGCCCCCCGGGCCGAGCAATTCCGCCAGCCGATGGGCCATCGTGGGCAGGTGGGCCGAGCCCAGCACGCCGCAGAGCAAGCTGAAGCCATACAGCATCACGCCCGCCGTGGCCCCGCCGAAGACGACATATTTCAAGGCCGCCTCGCTGCTGGCACGGCGATGGCGGAGGATGCCCGCCAGCACGTAGCAGGGCACGCTGGCCATTTCGATGCCCAGGAAGACCATCAAGACGTGGTTCGCCGTGACCATGATGCACAGGCCGATCGTCGCGCCCAGGATCATTACGTAGAACTCCGTGGCGTCGTCGTCGTTGGGCACGCCGGAGACCCGCGTGAAGGCCACGAACAGCAACAGGAAGAACATCAGCAGGCTGCGGAGGACGATGCCGAAGCTGTCCAGGACCAGCAAACCGGTGAAGATCGGCTGCGGAGCGCTCAAAAGCGGATATTGTTCTCCCTGATCGACCTGCGGCCAGGACAACAGGTAGGGCCGCAACAGCAATAGCGCGCCCAGGGCGCCCAGGAACGTGATGTAATACGGCAGGCCGGACGACTTCTGTGCGGGAACGATCATGCGGGCCAGCAGCAAGAGCACGATCGCCGCGCACAGCGAGAGTTCAGGAAGCACCGCGCTGAGCGACGGCCCAAGGTCCTTCAAGACATATTGAATCAGTTCATGCAAGTTCACGGCGACGCCTTGGCAACAGGGGTCATGGCGGGATCTGTGATGTCTGCTGTTTGCATCCCGGAGGGATGATAGCCATTAGCCCCGGGTCGCGGAGCGTACCCGGGGTTGTCGGGCGCCGACATTTCACCGACCCCGGAGGGGTCGCACCGCGTTTCCCCTGTGACCCCTCCGGGGTCAATTTGGGTTTTCACGCTCCGATTTCCGGTGGTGGCGCTGCGCTGACCACCGGCTAATTGCTGTGAACCCTCCGGGTTCGATGTGGAGGGAGCATTGCCGTCGAATTGCGCCGTCTGCCTGGCCGGATGGAGCCGCGTCACGAAGCCGCCGATCGTGGCATCGGTGTAGTCCAGCAGGAACTTGGGAAAGACGCCCAGCACCACGGCCATCACGACCAGCGGGGCCGCAATGGCGATTTCACGCAGGCTCATCGGCCGCAACGACTCGGGGTGCGGACCCTTGTATTCCGGTCCCAAGTAAACCCGCTGGATCGTCCAGAGGATGTAGCCGGCGGTGAGGATCACGACCGCCGCCGAGATCACCGCCAGCACGATGCTGAACTGCCAGACCGAAAGGACGACAAGCACTTCGCCGATGAACCCGCAGAGACCGGGCAGGCCCAGCGCGGCGAAGAAGATGATCATGGAAATGCCGCCGTAGGTGGGCATGTGCTGGAACAGCCCTCCGAAGCGGTCGAGGTCGCGATGGTGGACGCGGTCGTAGACCACGCCGACCAAAAAGAACATGCCAGCCGAGCTGATGCCGTGGGCGATCATCTGGAACATCGCGCCGCTGACGCCCATCCGCCAGGCGTCGGAATTGTACAGGTTGCCGGCCGTGGCGCTGCAGACCCCGATGCCCAGCAGCACGTAGCCCATGTGACTCACGGAACTATAGGCGACCAGCCGCTTGAAGTCCTTCTGGGCCAGGGCCGCGAAGGCCCCATAGACCATGCTCACCACGCCGACAATGGCGACCATCCAGGTCAGGCGTCCGTCGAGGGCCGAGGGCAGGATCGGATAGCATAAGCGGAGCACGCCGTAGCCGCCCATCTTCAGCAGCACGCCGGCCAGGATCATGGAGATGGGCGTGGGGGCCTCGACGTGGGCGTCGGGCAGCCAGGTATGGACCGGCACCGCGGGCAGCTTGATCACGAAGCCGACAAACAACAGCAGAAAGGCCCACCAGCCGACCGAATGGCCCAGGAACAGCGTTTGCGCAAAGGGCGAATTTTGCATCTGCCCCATGCGGGCCCAATCGAGGATGTCAAACGTGTGTTGCGTGACCGAACCCGAATCGAGCAAGCGGGCGTTGCTGGTGAAGTACAGCATCAACAGGGCGATCAGCATCAGCACGCTGCCCACGAGCGTGAAGAGGAAGAACTTGATCGCCGCGTATTCCCGCCGCGGCCCTCCCCAGACGCCGATGAGAAAGTACATCGGCAGGAGCATCACTTCCCAAAAGACATAGAAGAGAAAGAAGTCCAACGACATGAAGACGCCCACCATCCCCGTTTCCAGGAGGAGAAAGAGGCTGCAATAGGCGCGGACGTGCTTCCGGATCGGCCAACTGGCCCACATCGCCAGCACGCTGAGGAAGGTGGTGAGCACGACCAGCGGCAGGCTGATGCCGTCCAGCCCAAGGTGATAGTTGATGCCGAAGGCGGGGATCCAGGGCCGTGAAACCTCGAGTTGCATCTCGCCCACGTTGAGCGAAAAAGCCTTGCCCTGGGGGCCCGGAATCGCGATCCAGACCGAGAGCGCGAAGACGATGATCGTGGTGATGAAGGCGAACTGCTTCATCGACTCGTCCTGGGCCCTGGGAAAGAACAGGAGCACGAAGGCGGCGACCGTCGGCAGGAAGATGATCAGGCTCATCAACACCGTGCGGTCGGAAAGTGCGTCGAGTAGGTTGGTCATAATGTCAGGTTCTCAGTTAGGTTCCAATCGAGGCCCAGTTCCAGTAAAAGCTGATCAAAAGGAACAGCGCCACGGTTCCGACGGCGATCCAGAGGACGTATTGCCGCAGGTAGCCGCTCTGCAAGGCACGCAACCGCAATCCGGCCGCGTAGGTCAAGCCGGCCAGGCCGTCCACCAGGCCGTCGATGAAAAAGCGATCGATCCATCCGTCCACGCGGGCCACGATCCCGGCCAGCCATGCCATGCCATCGACCGCGCGGTCGATGCCCTGCTTGTCGCAGGCGGCAACCCAATTGGAGACCACGGAGCGCGGGACGGACGAACAACAGGGCGTACAGCTCATCGAACCACCACTTGTGAATGAGGAATCGATAGATGGGGGCGAACTGCCTCTTAACGTCATCCGGGTTGAGCTTTCGCAAACCATAGAACACAGTTGCCAGCAGGAAACCAGCCAACGCGGCGCCGAAGGCCCAGAGCGAGGCGGGAATCTCAATCTCCGCTGTCTCGCGCAACTCCTCGGACGGATGCGTGAGCTTCAGGATCGGCGTTGTCCAACCGGCCGACGTGCCATGTTCCGTGCCCAACGGCCGGGCCTGCTCCAGGAGCGGCGGCAGGCCGAAATTACCGACGTACGTCAGCGTCCACCCGGCAACGACGGCGAAAAAGGCGAGGACCACCAGCGGTCCGACCATCACCCACGGCGACTCGTGCGCGTGGTGATAGACGTGCTCGTCGCGCGGCTGGCCGGCAAAGGTCATGTACCACAGGCGAAACATGTAGAAGGCGGTAATCGCGGCCCCTCCGGCGGCGATCCAGAAGAAATAGCCGTAGAACGGATTGACTTGACTGAACGCCAGACACTGGCCCAGGATGCCGTCTTTGGAGTAGTAGCCGCTGAGGCCGACGACCAGCGGAATGCCGGCGCCCGAAATCGCCAGGCAGCCGACGAGCATCGTGCCGGCGGTCCAGGGCATCTTCTTCCGCAGCCCTCCCATGGCCGGCATTTCATTCGTGCCCGTGGCATGGATCACCGACCCGGAGCAGAGGAAGAGCAGGGCCTTGAAGAAGGCGTGCGTGAAGAGATGGAACATGCCGGCCAGCCAGCCGCCGAGGCCCAGGGCCAGCATCATGTAGCCCAACTGGCTGACGGTCGAATAGGCCAGCACCCGCTTGATGTCGGTGGCGGTGATGGCGATCGTGGCGGCGATGAAGAGCGTGATCGTGCCGACGATCGCGATCACCAGCAGGACCTCGGGCGTGAAGATCGGATAGCAGCGGCCGACGAGGTAGACGCCCGCGGCGACCATCGTGGCGGCGTGGATCAGGGCGCTGACGGGCGTGGGGCCTTCCATGGCGTCGGGCAGCCAGACGTGCAGCGGGAACTGGCGCTCTTGCCCACGCATCCGCAGAAGATGCCCAGGCCGGCCACGACGAGGAGCCAGTAGCCGTAACCTTGGCTCCGCCAGGTTTCGACCTTCGCCTGCACGGCTTTTCCATCGTGCTCGGCGAGAATGCGGTCCATCTCTTCCCCACCCTGGTCGCCGAGGTCAACACCGTCTATCATCCCAAAGGGATAGCTTT
Organism: uncultured Planctomycetia bacterium; assembly: GCA_963824275.1. Classification (GTDB taxonomy): domain Bacteria; phylum Planctomycetota; class Planctomycetia; order Pirellulales; family Thermoguttaceae; genus JANXQG01. The sequence continues at coordinate 265,734 of CAWGOT010000003.1, forward strand.
CCGCCACGACCTTGGGCACTTCGGCGCGGGCAGCGAATCGCACCATACCGTCGGGCACTCTAGGAGCGTGTTCGAGGTGGGCGGATTCATGATTTTCAGCCGCCAGTTCGCCGGCCTTGATGCTCGATCACGTTTTCGGCCGGCCGGACCTGGCTGAAGATGCCGGCCTTGCCCTTCACGTCGCCGAAGTTCAAGGTGCCCATGCCGGCAAAGATGGCCATCAGGCCGATGATCATGCCGAAGTCGCCGACGCGGTTGACGATGAACGCCTTGTTGGCCGCGTTCGAGGCGCTCTTCCGCTCGATGTAGAAGCCGATCAACAGGTACGAGCAGATGCCCACCAGTTCCCAGAAGGCGAAGACCATCGCCAGGTTGCCGGCGATCACCAGCCCCAACATGCTGAAGCAGAAGAGCGAGAGGTACTGGAAGAAGCGATAGAACCGGCCGCGGCGGACCAGCGGCTCGCCATTTTCCAAGCAGAGCCAGCGGATCGGTCACGTCGTGCAGTTCCTCGTGCATGTAGCCCAGCGAGTAGACGTGGATGCACGAGGCGATGAGCGTGACCATGCAGAACATGGCGATCGTCAGCGAGTCGATGTAGTAGCCGACGGTCAGCGACAGCGAGCCGAACTGGCCCAGCGTGTACCAGTCGCCGGAGACGGGACTTGGCGATTCGGCATGCGAAGCCGCAAGCGGATGGGCCCTGAGCCAGCAGATCAAGGCCGTAAGGGAGAGCACGAATCCGCTGACGATGGCCCCCGTGGCCAGTATCCGGCCCCCTTGCCGCCGTGTCCCATCCGCTTGCCGAAGAAGACGATGAGCACGAACGAGGCCAGCGGCAGTAGCCAGGCCGTTGCTAAGAGCGTCGGAAGTAAGGTGGTCAGATCCATAGTGACTATTGCTGCAACCGACCCCTGCCAGCTTGTCTGGCAGGTGAACGAGTCTTGTTAGCGAACGTGCGATTTGCGTGCTTTCCTTGGACCCCTGCCAGCTTGCCTGGCAGGTGAACGAGTCTTGTTAGCGAAGGGCTTGCCGCGAAGACTGCTTCACCTGCCGCACGAGGCGGCAGGGGTCGACAGCGCTTCGGAAAGTGCGTTTCTTCGCTCATAAGACTTGTTCACCTGCCAGGCAAGCTGGCAGGGGTCAATTGCTCCTCATCCGTTCAATTCGTTTCCGCGATCAACGTCGATCGTTGCGTGGTTATGGTAGAAGCACAAGGCGATGGCCAGGGCGACGGCGGCTTCGGCGGCGGCCAGCACCATCACGAAGATGGCGATGAACTGCCCGTCGAGCCCCAAGCCGCGGATGCTGCCCTCCAACTGCGGACTGCTGAAGGCGATGAAATTCAGGTTCGCGCCGTTGAGCACCAGTTCCACGCCCATCAGCACCCCGACGGCGTTCCGCTTGATCGTCATGCAGACCACGCCGCAGACGAAGAGGATCGCGCCCACGATCAGGTAATGCGAAAGGCCGACAGGTTGTGTAAGCAGGTCCATAGCTAGTCAGTCATTAATCCACCGACGCGGGGTCGGTGGGGATTTCGTTTTCCTTTGCGAAGCCGAACAGCAGCCGATCTCAAATCTCAAATTGGAAATCCTTCATCCTTCATCCTTCATCCCTCATCCTTTACCGCCTGATCCCCGCTCCCCGCCAGGCGCTCATCGCTCAATTCAATTCCCTGCTCCCTGGTCCCCACGCGGCGCTTGGCCCGCGCCAGGAACGCGGCCCCCACGAGGACGACCAGGAGATGCAGCGAAATGATCTCGAACGGCAGGAGGTAGCCAGATAGGGGCGTTATGGCTTCACCGCTTTTCTCGATGATGACCGACCTGGTCGGTCCGGACGCCGACCAGGCCGGCGCCCAACTGGGTTGTCGTGGGATGCGTTTCGGCGGCCTGGATGTCGGCCGGCAATGGCTTCCCCGATCGGCTCGACTTGGCGACACGGTCTGCAGCAGCACGGCCAGCAGCGATCCGCCCGCCAGCAGGGCCAGGATCCATTGCCCGCCGCCGCTCCCATCGAGACGAACGGCCCCCGCGCAGTGAGCATGACGCCGAAGACCAGCAGCACGACCGTGCCGCCGACATAGAGCATGAGTTGCATGGCCCCCAGGAACTGCGCGCCGGCAGAGGAAGAACAGCCCCGCCACGCCGCACAGCGACGCCGACCAGGTAGGCGGCCATCCGCACGATGTTGTTCGACACGACCACGGCCACGGCGAAGACGCACGTCACCAGGGCGAAGAAGAGGAAGAAGAAGCTGTCCCAGTGGATGGCGGACATGGTTAGGAAGCTCCTTCGCGGCAGGGAAGATTGCAAATTGAAAATGCAAATTGCAAATTGCAATTGGAAGATCGTTAACGGTCGTTGAAAACCGCCTCAACACGTCTTCGTTTTGCATTTGCATTTTGCATTTTTCAATTTACAATCTGTCTCCGCTCGCTGTTCTGCTGTACGGGCATTGCTTCCGGCTTCGCCGGGCGGACGAAAGCCCGCCGCGCAGAACGAACATCGAAACCATCGTGCCGACGAGCATGATCGAGGCCAGCGGCACGCAGTACTTCAGGCAGGTCGTCATGACCTGGTCGATGCGGAGCCGAGGCAGCGTCCAGCGGAGCCACATCATGAAGATCACGCCCAGGACGCCCTTGACGACCAGATTGCACATGCCGAGGAAGTTGCCGACGAAGCCGGTGATCAAGCCGTGCTCCGGCGTCAGTCCCAGCAGGGTGGCGATGGGAACCGGCCCGTTCCAGCCGCCGCAAAAGAGGATCGCGCCCAGGAGGGCCAGTCAGGAACATGGCGCAGTACTCGCCCATGAAGAACATCGCCCAGCGGAAGCCGGAATACTCGGTCATGAAGCCGGCGACCAGTTCGCTCTCGGCCTCGGGCAGGTCGAAGGGGGCCCGGTTCGTGCCTGGCCGTGGCGCAGACCATATAGATCAAGAACGTGGCCAGGGCGAACGGGTTGACGAGGTTCCAGTGTCGTGAACCAGCCGGCCTGCTGTTCGGCGATGTCAGTCAGGTTCATGGTTCCCGCCATCAGCACCGGGCACGACGACGCACATGCCCAGCGGGATCTCGAAACTCACGACCTGGGCCGCCTCGCGCATGGCCCCGTAGAGCGACCATTTCGAGCCCGACGCATAGCCGGCCAGGATCACGCCGAAGACCTCCAGGCCGCCGATGGCCAGGATGAAGAACGCGGCCGTGTCCAGCGGTTGAACGACCCAGCCCGGCGCGAACGGCAAGGCCAAGAAGGGCACGAAGGCGGCGCAGAAGCTCAAATAGGGGGCCACGCGGAACAGCAGCCCGTCGGCCGTGCCCGGCACGAGGTCTTCCTTGCAGAGCAGTTTCAGCCCGTCGGCCACCGGCTGCAGCCAGCCGAACCGGCCGCCCACGCGGGTCGGGCCCAAGCGGTCCTGGATGCGGCCGGAAATCTTCCGTTCCATCCAGGTGTAGACCGCCACGCAGGTCATGACCAGAGCCAGGATCAGCGCAACCTGGACCAGACCCCACCAGCAGGTAGACGATCCACCCGTTCTGGGCCAGCCAGTGCAAGCCCCACGCATCCAGTTTGTTGATCAACGCCTGAGCCACGGTCTTAAAATCCGAAATACTAAATCCGAAATTCTAAATAAATCTCAAATCAGAAATGCAAAATCTCAAATCTCGAAATCCTCTTGCTCCCTGCTCCCTCCTACCGATCGATCTCTCCCAACACGATGTCCAGCGAGCCGATGACCGCCGGCACGTCGGCGATCAGGCAGCCGCGGCACAACTCCGTGGCGACCGAGAGATTGCAGAAAGCTGCTGCTGCGGAGCCGCACCCGCCACGGCATGGGCGTGCCGTCGCTGATTAGCATGAAGCCCATCTGGCCCTTGGGGGCCTCGGTCTCCAGGTAGGCCGTGCCGCCGGGCAGCTTTCGGCCGCATCTTGACCGGCTCGGGCAGAACTTCGCCGGTCTGGCTGTAGTTTCTCCATCGCCTGGCGGCACGAGCTTCATCGATTGCACGACTTCCAACATGCGGACATAAAATCGGTGCCAGCAATCGCCCAGCACGGCCTCGGGCGGAACGGCCGGGTAAGGGTAGTCGTGCGGGATACGAGCCGTTGACCTGGACGATGACCTCGAACTTGTAGCCCTCGTACATCCGCGTGTAGACCGGTTCGCCGTCGCGCCGCAGGTCCCAATCGACGCCGCTTCCCCGCAAGACCGGGCCGGTGCAGCCGTAGTCGACGGCCATTTCCGGCGTAAGCAGGCCGATGTTCGCCGTGCGGCGGATGAAGATCGAATTGCTCGTCAGCGTGGCGTGCAACTCGTCGATGACCGGCTCGAACTCGGTCAGGAACGTCTCGCACTTCTTCAGCCAGCCCTGCGGCAGGTCGGAGGTCACGCTGCCGGGCGTAATGTAGGAATAGGTCAGCCGGGCGCCGCAAAGCTCCTCGAAAAGGAGGAGGATTTTCTCGCGTTCGCGGAAGCACCACATGAAGGGCGTGAAACTGCCCAGGTCGAGGCCATAGCAGCCGGCGCCGACAAGGTGGCTGGCGATGCGGTCCAATTCGCAGACCAAGACCCGCAGGTGGCGGACCCGCTCCGGCGGCACGAACCCCAGCAGCTTCTCCACGGCCAGCGTCCAGCCGAGGTTCATGTTCATGCCGGCCAGGTAATCGAGCCGGTCGGTATAGGGGATGAATTGCCGCGGCGGGAGGTTCTCGCCGATCTTCTCCGCACAGCGGTGCAGGTAGCCGATATTCGGCGTCAAATCGCTGACCACTTCGCCGTCGGTCCGCAGCACCAGCCGCAGCACGCCGTGCGTGCTCGGATGCTGCGGGCCCATGTTGACCAGCATCTCGTCGCTGCGGAGGTCGAATTCGACCAGGTCGGGATCGATGCGTTCAACCGGCATTTCCGATCCTCCTGGCAATGCCGTGATATTCGTGCGGAGGGCGATAATCCTTGCGGAGCGGATGGCCGAGCCAGTCCTCGGGCAGCAGGATCCGCGTCAAGTTCGGATGGCCGACGAAGTTGATTCCGATCAGGTCGAAGACCTCGCGCTCGTGCCAATTGGCCGTCTACCAGACCGGGGTGAGGGTCGGCAGCTCGGGCAGCCGGCCGGGCACGTCGTCCTGCCAGCGGGGAAGGATTGTCATCAGCACAAGGCGATGCTTATGGACCAGGCTGGAAAGATGCCAGAGCACTTCCAGGTGCGGCTGCCACTTGACGGCGGCCGCCTTCTTCGCGTCGGGCTCGAAGTAATCGACGCCCGAGATGCAATTGAGCATGTTGAACCGCAGGGCCGGCTCGTCGCGCAGCACAAGCCCTATCTCCGGCAGTGAGCCGCCGGCGACTTCAATCCAGGGATCGATCGCCGCGGGCTCCGCGCGGAGAATGGCCGGACCAAAGCGTGCGAGCAGTCGCTGGTGAATTTCTTCGAATTGCATCGAATGGCCCACGAAAAACAAGTGGCGGCGGCTTCAACTAGGGTGAAACGTCTGACCCTGCGGTGGCACGGATGGCACGACCCCCGGCTCTCACTCTCTATGGCTGCACGACTCCTAAACGAGGCTTCTGCGACTGTCGCGACTGGGAACTATCAATCGCCCGCACCCAATTCAGATCGCCCCGTCGCCAAACGTAAGCGAAGCCAAGCAGTATCAAAGCGAAAAACGCGGCCAGATCGGCGGCCGCGGCTAAAGCCAATTGCCGGGCATCCTCGGCGTCCAAAATCTCGACAAGAGCGCTGCCCACCGCAGTCTCCGAGACCGGCGGGGGCGCGCTCCTGCTTCAGAGCCACACCCACGTCGGCGCTCAGGCTCCCGGACGCGTGTGCCGGCGGTTTCATCCAGCGCGTCGCCGAGCCGAAGATCGTGGCTGGCGGGAAGAAGAGGGCCACTTCCACCTCGAAGACGATGAACACCAAGGCCACCACGTAGAACCGCAGATCAAATTGTACGAAGCTCGTGCCGACGGCCGGCTCACCGCACTCGTAGGGCTCCAGCTTGGAAGGCGTCGGCACCGCAGGACGCAGCAATTTGCCCAAGAGCAACGAGACCATCAAGAATAGCAACCCCACCGAGCCGAAGAGCACCAGGTAGGCGGCAATCGAGGTGGGGGACATAGCGGTTTCCACGTTCCCAGGAACGGTTGAGTTTGAAAAGTCGTTATTCTAGAACGAATCCACGAATTGTGCAACCGGCAGAAAAAGATTTACCGGCTTCCACCCGCCGTAAGACGGATTGGCAATCCGTCCTACGACTCATGGCGTCCGTTCGTGGAGGTAATAGCGGCACCTGAATGCTTTTGTCGGCACCGTGACCTATTACGACTCATGGCGTCCGTTCGTGGAGGTAATAGCGGGGGTCACCCGCCGTAAGACGGATTGGCAATCCGTCCTACGACTCATGGCGTCCGTTCGTGGAGGTAATAGCGGGGGTCACCCGCTAAGACGGTCTGGCAATCCGTCCTACGGGTCTGCCAATTCCTGTGGCCTACCCTAGTTTTGGGCGGCGTCACCAACCATTCCGTGGGTTCCGTGGTCCCCTTCGGACTGGAATTCCGAATCCGGGCGCACCGGTTGCCGCCCAACAAAGCCCGCCTCCAAGTCGTGCCAGAATCGGACCCGCGATTCACCCAGCTTCCAACAGAGGTAGACCTTGCGGCCGTTGAGCAAGGCGGGAAAATCGACCAGGCCCTCCGTGCCGCTCTTGGGCTCAACGCCCAACGCCCTCAGTTCCTCGACATACTCGCGAAGCCTTGCCTTGTCGCTTTCCATCTCCTTTTGGACCTGAACAAGCTCCTCATGATAGGGGTCATGAGGCTTTCCGGCCTTTCCCCCCTGGAGCTGGGATAGCCGTTGCCGCCGCTCGGTCAATTCGCAAGACAAATCGACGAGGTCGGTAACAATCGCACTGACCAAGGGCAGCGTGGCATCGGCCTCGGAGGGCGTGAAAATCTTGCGATAAACGGGCCGTTTGTGGAGAGTCTTGCTGGTACTCATTGATTGGGTCCTCCATGCACCGGGCGAAGCACGGACTTGGATTGGGCGACGGCCACCGGTTCAAGCGTGGCTTTGCCCCAGGCGATTTCCAGTGGTAGGCGGGAAAAGTCGACCCGGCATCCGTCGCGGGAGTAGCAACTCAGGTCGTGTGTCGATCCCATAAAGATACAATCGACCGGACAGGGTTCCACGCACAAAGCACAGAACAGACACTTTCCATAGTCGATGACAAATTCGGTCAGTTGGAAGCCCTTCTTCTCGGGAGCTTTTTGCTTGCCGAGTTCAATGCAATTGGCCGGGCAGGCCCTGACGCAGGCCTCGCAAGCGATACAGGTCGTCAGGTCGAAGCGATGGTAGCCGCGAAAACGCGGGGCCACAGCTACCGGAAGCTCCGGAAATTCGTACTTTTCCGTGAACGTCCGTCGCTTGGGATCGTAGGTCCGAATCCAATAGCGGAGACCAACCCAAAGGGCGTAGGAAACCGTCGCCACGGCATTATAGATATTGCGAAACCAGTTCAACATGGGCAAGAGGTTTTCAGAAAGAGATAAGATGCACGCCTGGGGCTCCAGAAACGTCTATTATACGGCAATCGACCCTAAGACTACAATGGGCGAAGCGAATTTGCCAGGAGAAGTGCAACGTCCGGGTCTGGTCCGTTTTCCGGCGAGAACCGATGAAATTCACCAGAAATCGTCGCCCGAAAACATGGACCTGGCCACTTCGCGTTGGACTTTGTTGTTGTCCTGGCGAATTTGCCGAAAACCACTGCCCATCAACGACTTAGGTGCTTTTTTCCAGCCGAGGGCGGTCCCTCACGCCTACCCTTGAATCTCGGGATTTGGGGGACCCTAGGAAATATGATCGAAGAAAAGCCGAGATTCTACCAAAAAACGGCGATTTATCCGTTGAATCACTTGACTTCGTATAAATGCGGCGTATCGTAAAATGATGGTGGCACGTATCGACATACGTGTCAAGCGGCTTCTGCAAGGGCGAAAACTAGGAAGCCCTGGCAAGAGGGCGAAGGAACGTACAATGTTAGTTTTGTCTCGGAAGAAGAACGAAAGTATTGTCATCAACGATGACATTACGATCGTCGTCGTGGAGATTCGTGGGGACAAGGTCCGCCTCGGCGTTGAGGCGCCCAAGGAGGTTCCCGTCCATCGCCGCGAGGTTTTTGATGCGATTCATCGCAACGAACCGGTCGCGGGCGAGAAGACGGCTACCGAGAGCGACAACCCCGAAACCACGGAACAAGTCTGAACCTGCTTCCGCACGTTCACAAGGATTTGCTGCGCATTTAGGCAATCCGCCCTCAGCCGGTACTCAACTTAGGCCATTCAAATTTTTGCAGTGTCTTGCGCGCGTCCAAGACAATTTCTGTCGGATGGTCATGGTCGGTCCGTTCTTCCGCGTCTTCGCGTAGGCTGCGCCACGCCGCTCTACCCCCTTGACGCAGTCTCCCCCCATACGATATACAATCTATACTGCGCTTGATCGTATCCTGCGAGCGGTTGCAACTGATACGAACCCGAAGCGTAAGCGAGGCCGCTAACTCCTTACCTCGCTTACGCTTCGGGTTTGTGTCGAACGGATCATTTTTGTAACCGTTCGCAGTATATCGTCTTTCGGTCCGCCTCGGGCCGAGCGCACACTCGGCCCCGTCGTCTAACCAGGTTAGGACACGGCCCTTTCAAGGCCGGAACACGGGTTCAAATCCCGTCGGGGTCACTTCGTGAAGGATGAAGGCGGAAGGATGAAGGATGAGGCATGAAGGATGAAAGACTACCATGAGTGACTCTCCATCCTCTATGCAGCACGGTGCCTCATCAATCCCTGATCCCTCATCTCTCATCCCTGATCCTTACGACGCCATCCTCATCGTTTCCTTCGGCGGCCCCGAAGGCCCGGATGATGTGCTGCCGTTCTTGGAGAACGTGACGCGAGGGCGGAATATTCCCCGCCCTCGACTGCTGGAGGTGGCCGAGCACTACCAGCGCTTCGGCGGAGTCAGTCCGCTGAATGGCGAGATCCGTTCCCTGCTGACTAAACTGGTCGAGGAGTTGAACACCCACGGTCCGCACTTGCCGGTCTACTGGGGAAACCGCAATTGGCACCCCCTGCTGACGGACGCCGTGCGGCAGATGGCCGACGACGGCATCCGGCACGCTTTGGCCTTCGTGACCTCGGCATTTGGCTCCTACTCGGGCTGCCGGCAGTATCGCGAGGACCTGGCGCGTGCCCGGCAGGATGTCGGCGCGGAGGCCCCGCAGATCGACGTGATCCGGCGATTCTACAACCATCCGGGATTTATCGAGTCGGTGGCCGAGCGGGTCCGGGCCGCGCTGGGTGAGTTGCCGGAGGATCGCCGCGAGAAGGCTTCCTTGATTTTCACGGCCCACAGTGTTCCGGTTGCGATGGCGCAATCGGGCCCTTACGAAGCGCAGCTTCGGGAGGCCTGCCGGCTGGTGGCCGAGGCCGCTTCCCGCCCGCAGTGGCAGCTTGCCTTCCAGAGCCGCAGCGGGCCTCCATCGCAACCGTGGCTGGGGCCCGATGTCGAATCCGTGGTGCGTGCGATCGCCGCCCAGGGCGACGCCAGTGAGCTGGTGGTCGTGCCGATCGGATTCCTCCACGATCACATGGAGGTTGTTTTCGACCTCGACGTCGAGATCCACGAGCTTTGCGAGACGTTGAACCTGACGATGGTTCGAGCGGCGACACCGGGGCTGCACCCGCGGTTTGTGCGAATGATTCGCGAGTTGGTTATCGAGCGGACCCATCCCGGCAGCCCTCGCTTGGCGCTAGGGCCGGAAGGCCCGCCGCCTGACGGGGCAACTCCGCTGGAGTGCAGGGAGGGATGCTGCCAGATCGGCAAGTAATCGTCAGATGTCGCTTCCAGCTACCAGCGCAATTTGGGCTCGGGGGCGTGGTCGAACAAAGCACTTTGCAAAATCGTCATCCCACCAATGAGTTGCGAAGCTCACCACGGTTTACACCTCAAATCCCAGTAGGCGCATCAGGACCAGCCCGTTTCCTTTGGCAACGACGCCGGGCCGCAGCCGGTAATCAAAGCTGAGCCGGCCGTCCAGCAGTTGGTCCTCGAAATGGGCGTTGACCACGATCGCCAGGAATGCCACGACGCGGGCATTTCCGGCCAGGCTCTCCCTGCGTTCGAGGCGCCCGGCCTGCTCCTGGCGAGCATCCTGCCGACGCCGGTACTCCGCCGTTGGAAGGGTCAAGTCCGGATTCTCGTGGTTCATCCTAGGCGCGGGTCTCCAATGCGTCGTTGTCCGCCTCGATAGATCCATTGTACTCCGGCGTGTAGCGTGGCAAGAAGAGGGGGCGTGGCCTGTGGCCTGCGCAAAGCCAGTCAACTTGGCCTTTTGGGCGAGCACTGGTCTTAAGAATGACTCATTGTGCCGCGCGCCCCGCTTGCAGGAGCGCGAGCGGCTCGGTCCGCCCTGTGGCGATGGCGGGCCAGAGGGCTGCCAACAGGCACAGACCCAGCGTGGCGCCGAAGCCGATCGTCAACTTGGCCCAAGGGATGATCAGCGGCACGATCTGTCCGCCGCGGAGGTTGATGTAGCGCGTGATGCCCGTCCCGCAATAGCCGGCCATGACCCCGAAACCGAGACTTAACAGACAGGCCACGATCCCAACCAGGATCGCCTCCGCCAGGATCATGCGGAAGAGCCCGAAACGCGTCACGCCCACCGCCCTCAGGACGCCCATGTCCCAGCGGCGGGCGCGGACCGACGAAAGCACCGTGTTGACCACTCCCAGCGCGGCCACGGCAAGCGTGATCAGCGGCAAGAGGCTGAGCGTCCAAATAATTCCGTCGGCACGCTCGTTGACCGTCTTGCGAACGCCTTCGGCCGATTGAAAGTTCACGCTTGCCGAGTAATTCCGCCCGCGCCCGCTGCCCGGCGGGGCAGCCGCTTGCGGATCGGGGCCCAATTCGCCTGCCGGACCGCGTCGACCCTTGGCTTTGGCGAGGTTGATGTCGAAGTTCCGCTGGGCAATCGCTTGCAGCGATTCCTTGATCTGGTCCTCGGTTGCCGTGCCGTCCAGATTCATCCAGAAGAAGGTGATCCGCTGGATGGCGAAGTCGCGCCGCACCTCGGAAAAGGGGGCGAACACCAGCGCCGCCGCCCGCCCGCCGCCACGGTTGCGCAGGCCCACCTTGCTCATCCAGTGCCAGCCGGTCATCGAGACCACGCCGGCTATTTCGTACTCCACACGCTGGTCCGGCGCGTCGGGCGGAATCACGGCGAACTTCCCTCCCACCCCCAGGCCGCTTTCCCGCTGGAAGTGATCGGGCACCAGGCAGTACCGCCCGCGTTTGAGTTTCTCCAGGGCCTCGCGCCGCGTTCCCTCCACGAATTGGAAATCGAACATCGGCTTGTCGCCGCCCAGCGCCGCCTCCGGATCGACCCCCACCATCACGCAGTTGTCCTGGCGCGAGGACGAGGTCCGAATGCGGGCCCCGGTGTAATCCTCGGCGAACTTCGTCTGCTCGACCGCTAAGGGCAGGCATTGGTCGGCCACGACCCCCTTCACGTGCCGGACCGCGTCAAACTCCGCGTCGGGGACGCCCACCGGCATCAAGCCAACAACGAGGTCGGGCACCCAATCGCCGGGCACGTAGGGCGCGAGCATCGAATAGCCCCAGGTCTGCATGGCGACGAACAGCCCTAGGCCGATCGTGAGGGCCGCCGTCGTGCCCACCGTCCGCCACAGATTGCTCGAAAGCTGCGTGGCCAGCAGGCGCGAGTTGACCCCCAGCAGGCGGGCGATGAGGGGCCCGAGGAGTTTTCCGTAACCGTGATCGCCAGCGGCGCGAGCAAGATGGATCCAATCCCCATCGCGGGGCAACCCACCAGCGCCGAGACGACATACCGCGCCGTGTCCGGCATCGGAATCCAAAACACGACCAGCGGGTTGACGGCGATCAGCAGCAGGCCGGCCACGGTCGCGCCCCAGGAGAAACGCGACAAGCGCACGCTCGGGCGAACCGCCATCGCTTCCAGCGGACTGACGCGAGTGGCCTTCCACGCCGGGAGAACCGAGGCCGCCAGCGATCCGCCCAGCGCGCAGATGCCCGACAGCGCGATGCACCAGAAGCCCAGCGAGACTCCCATCGGGAAAAAGGCAGGCCGCAGACGGTGTACGATCTCCAACAGTCCCCAACCGGCCAGCAGCCCTCCGCACCAGCCGACGAGCCCGAGAAAGGTGCTTTCCAGGGCGATCATTGCGCCGACTTGCGCTTTGGTGAGCGAGACGGCCCGGAGCATGGCAAACTGGCGAATCCGCTCGTCGACTCCCATGTTGAGCGTCGTGAAGATGATGAACAGCGCAGCCAGGAGCGAAATGCCGGTTGCCGAAAGGGCTTGCCCTCGGATCGTCTCCGAGGCCGAGCTTTGATCGAGTTCGGCCACGACCTCCTTCTGGGTTTGGATTTCGGCGGGCGGAGCGGCATGAGCCACTCGGTCAGCCCAGTGGCGCAAAACGCCTCGGGCGCGATGCCCTTGGTGAGGACCACACCGGCGAAATCGATCCTGGCCGGTATTCCCGCCAGCTTCTCGGCCAGCGACCAAGGCACGTAGAGGGCGGCGACGGCCGGTCCATGCGTCAGCGGCGGGCCGCGCGACGGCGGCAGCCCGGTCATGAAGGGCGCTGCCGGGGCGGCCTTTCGCTGCTCGATGATGCCCACGATCTTCAGCGGGAACTCGTCCTCGGTCTTGCCGTTGGACACGAGCACGTCGTCGCCCACCGTTACGCCCAACTGGGCGGCCAGGCCCTTGCTGATGGCCGCTTCGGAGCGTTGAGGTTGTCCGGCATGGATCCACTTTCCTTGAATCAGCGAATAGGGCGGCTCGACGGCATCGGTGCCGACCAGCGTGGGGGCGTTTCCGGGGCCCATGGGAGCGCTGTCCGCAGACCCCTTTCCTGCCCCGCCGGAAGCGGTCTTTTCCTGGACGGGCCTGCGCTTGCCCTTGATATTGACGCGCGTTTGAAACACGGGATCGACCGCAGCCACGGCGGGGTCTTGCCGAATTGCGGCAACCAGTTCGTTTGCCAGCGGCGGCAAGGGGGATTCCTCGGGCCGACGGGCAGGACAATCAGTTCGTATCGGCCCAAGTAGGTCTCGGACAGGTCCTTGAACTTCTGCACGAGCGAATCGTAGCCGCTCACGACCCAGACCACGATGCACGCGGCGGCAATCGTGGAGAGAATGGTCAGCATCAATCGTCCGGGCCGCCGCCGCACGTCGGCCAGGACCAGCTTGCCAGCAACTACAAATTCACCGGTATTCATGCTTGCTTCCAGGATCTATGCTGCGAACGGTTTCAAATGGGCCATTTTCTGCCAGCCCGACGCGCAAGCGCGGTACGGGTTAATATCCTCGCTTGCGCTCCGGGCTAGTATCAGTTTCAACCGCGCGGACCTATTTGTCCCTTCCGGTAGAAGTGACCTACTCACAACGCGGGCAGGGTTGCCATTGCTCCAAGACTGGGGACGACGTTGACGACATCCTGGTAATGGGCCGCCAGCGTTTGCGCGTCCTTGAAGTCGCTGGTGCCGAACTGCGTGAGGATGCGACCGTCTTTCATGACGACCACGCGCTTCGCCCACACGGCCACGGCCGGTTCGTGGGTCACGACCACGATCGTGCGATGTTGCTCTTCGCACAGTTCCCGCAGCAGCCGGCAGATCTTCTGCCCGCTGATCGAATCGAGACTGCCGGTCGGCTCGTCGGCCAGGACCAAGGTCGGATCGTTGACCAGCGCGCGGGCGATGGCCACGCGCTGCTGTTCGCCGCCGCTGAGGGCGTCGGGCCGATGATGCCGCCGCGAGACCAGGTCCAAGCGCTCGAGCAGGCGCTGGACCCGCTCGCCGATCTGCGCGTTGCGCCCGTCGGCAAGGATGGGCAGGGTGATGTTGTCGTCGGCAGTGAGCGAAGGGATCAAATTGAAGGCCTGGAAGACCAGGCCGATCTTGCGGCGGCGGAAGCGCGTCAGCGCGCCGTCGGACATGCTCGAAAGGTCGGCGCCGTCGATCAGCACGCGGCCCTCATCGGGCGCGGCAAGTCCTGCCATGACGTGCAAAAGCGTGCTCTTGCCTGACCCGCTGGCGCCCATCACGGCGACAAATTCCCCGTCTTCGATCCGCAGGGAGACCTCCTTGAGGGCCTCGACGACCGACTCGCCCTGACGAAAACGCCTCGTCGCGCTTTCCACGCGAACAGGGATCTTGGTTGGTGCGTTTGTCAACACGAATGAAACTCCTGAAAAGGTGGCGAGAGTAACCGCGAAACAAGCGAAAAGTCCTATTCTTCGCCCTGTTTCGGGGCGCCCGGTTTTGGGACTTGTCTTCGACGGGCTTCAAGTCGATGGTCGCCAGATCGGCGGTTTCGGCGGCGATATGGGCGCTGGCGGCCGGTTTCCTCGGATCGGCGTAGCGTTTCTGCAGGCGGTCCGGCCCCGGTTCGTCATCGACCTGGCCCTTGGGCGACGGCCCCGGCCAGACGACGGTGAGGGCGAAATCGCCGACGGGCGCTCCGTCTCGGGTTGTGAAGGTGGTCAGGTGGTAGGAGCCGTCCGCCTCAACCACGGCATGTGGCCGCAGCAGAGACTTCTTTTCGACGTCCCCGACCGGATATAGCACGACCTCAGCATTGGCCGCCGGTTTGCCGGCCACCAGCAGCTTGCCGCTGACCGAATGGACGGCTGGCCGGTCGGTGTGTTTCTTTTCGCAGCCAAAGAGCGTCAGGCACATAGCGAGACAAAGAACGGTTCGTGAACGGGTCATGGAGATCATACCTCTTCGATTAGAATTCGGTTCCACCCAGTGATTCGGCCGCGCGGACTTCCGGGGTGTCGACCCCGCCGCTCCGCGCGGTGATAACAGCGCCCAGCACAATCGGCGCCAGGTTGTCACCCAGGAAGTGGACGGCGCCGTCGCAGAAGACGGCATTGGCCCCGCCGCGATGGAAACTGTAAATACCTTGCGAGTTGTTCATGTTGATCGTGCCGCTGCCGTTGAGCGTCACGCCGTCGTCCGCATAGGTGTAGAAGATGCTGGTCTGGTAGGATGCCCAGCAGCCCCACCAGGCGGGATTCGTCTGTGAGTACGTAGTGCCGTTGATCGTGGTCGTGGCGTTGTTCGGCGTGCTGATCGAGGTCGCTTGTCTGGCGCCGAGAATGTACCAGTCGGGGCGGCCCGCCTGTTCCGTAATCAGCAGCGTGAAGGTCGTGCCGTCGGTGATTTCGGTCAATGCCTTGAAGCGGTTGTCGGCCATGGCCGTTTCCGTGTTCGCCGAGTAGGCCGTATTGGTTGCCGAGTCGGGGAACCACCAGGCGTGGACGCCGTTAGCGCCGAAGTAGTCGCCCGCGATGCCAGTCCCGATGACCGTCTGGGTCGGATCGCAGACGGTCAAGCTGCGGCTTGGCTGGGTGGCCGGGCAGCTATAGACGGAAATGGGAATGGCGATCGCCTGCGCATTGGCCGGATCGTAGAAGTTGTTCTGGTAGCTATAAAGACGCTGGACGTTCTTCAAGTCCAGGAAAGGCAGGATGACCGCGCCCCAGCCGCAATATCCGAAGTTGGGTGCCGGCGGGTTCCAGACGGGCCCGTAGCGCCGTGGCGGAAGTCCTTTGTAGGTATTCTCGAAAGTGAGCGCGGCCAACCCGATCTGCTTGAGGTTGTTGGAGCAGGACGAACGGCGCGCCGCGTCGCGGGCGACCTGAACAGCCGGAAGCAGCAAACTGGCCAAGATCGCGATGATCACGATCACGACCATCAACTCGATGAGGGTAAATGCCTTGCGATTGCGTGGCCGGCGGTAATTCATGGCAGTCTCCAGGAAACAGAGATGGTCCCGAAAACCAAAGGATATGCACCATTCGTGCCAAAAGCAGGAGAAATTCAAATGCATGGAAATCGAGTGCGGAAAGCGCGTTTTCGAGCGATTGCCCCTCGCCATGTGTTCCCGTCGCCATGCCGAGAATCTCGCCATGCGTGCCGAGAGTCTCGACACGGACCGCGAATCTGCCTGTGAGCACAGAGCACGTTCTTTGGCCTTGAAAAGACGGCGGGAAACGAGCCATAGGGTGTGGTCGAGTGCAACGAAGACCCACCAATTTCCGGCAGTTCGTGGTGGGTCTTCGTTGCACTCGACCGCACCCTACGGCTTTTCGGATAGCCTCTAGGATAATTAGTTCCGGAAAATTGCTGCGCCGCCTGGATTTCCCACGAACCCAGGCAAATCACCCCCCCATCATGTGGGAATCAGTGCTCTTGCCCCACATCCACGGCCAAGTCGCTTGACACGCTGACACAAGCGACTAGAATCGGTGGTATTACGAATCCACGATTCGTAATACCATCGCCGTTCTGGTTGGATTCACCTTGCATTCCGGCCGATCGGTCATGGCACCCGCCGCCAATGCCGTTAACAGATCTGGAGATACCTGCCGTGAAGGCCGCGACTGCTTCTCTCTTGCCGCAACTTCCTGCCTGATGACGGCGGTTGTCATGACGGTTGGGGCCATGACCGCGCCGGCAGCGGCCCGGGCGGATTACAATTTTGGCGGCGACGGGATGCAAGTGGTCAGCAGCGGCACGGTCGCCAATGGGGCCGTGAGCATGCAATCGATCGGGCTCTGGTCGGAAAACTACAGCGTCGATTCCATGAATCCCGGCGGGTGTTCGACAACGTTCACGATTCCGGCCTGCACCGACGTCGTCGCTTCCCGGCTGGTCGTGGCGCTCTACGGTGGCTCGGCATACAATACGGCGGCGCTGACCGTCACGGTCAACGGCGTGCCCACGATCGTCACGATCGGCGGAATCACCGATTCGAACGTGCCGTTCACCAGCGGCCCGAATGTCTATGGCTCCATGACTTCCGGCGCGTGGGTCATCTCGGTGCCCGTTGCCGCAGACCTGAATACCAGCGGCGCTGTCAATAGCGTGAATATCACGGCCAACGATCCCACGAATCAATTCGACGGCCGGGTCGTCTATGCGTCGCTTTGGGACGTTTACCAGAATGCGTCGTTGAACAATTCGTTCCAGTACTCCGTGGCTGAGGGCAGTGGCGACATCTACACGCCGGGTTATGCATCCGGGACTGTACCTTCGCGGACGATTGATTTCGGCGGCTTCAACACCAGCAATCTGCAATCGGCACAACTCGACACGCTTTACACCTATGTGCATGCCGGGCAGGACAACCTCCTGTTCATGAACGGCGGGACGCTTGGCGGCAACCCGGCGGTCAGTTCCGGCGCGACCTACGCGCCCGTCCAGGCCAGTTTCAACGTGACCTCCAACCTCTCGCCGAGCGATAACTCGATCAAGTTTTCCGTTGACCCGGCCGATGGCGTTACTGCGCCTGCCCCAGGATCTTTGGGCGATTATGGCAGCCCCATGTTGCGGCCGCAAGTGGCGATCCTCGCGGCGACATCTACCGACGCAACGTCGGTGGTCCCGAGCGTCTGGGCGAAGGCTATCAGCGGAAGCTGGAGCACGGCGAATAACTGGACGGGCGGCGTGCCCGACTCCACCGGCGCCGCCGCCGTGATCGATGCCTCGACCACCGCCGCGCTGACTATTACACTCGGCAGCCCACAGACGATCGGCACGCTGGTGTTGGGCAACTCGTCCAGCCTGACCGTGGGCTACACACTCTGCGGCGGCCCTCTGACTCTGAGCAATTCGGGCAACGGCACCACGATCGCGGTTGCCGGCGGGAGGCACGTCATCGAGTCGCCTTTGATCTTGGCCGACAACCTTGTGGTCAGCGGCAGCGGGACGCTGGTTTTGGGCAGTTCCGGCGGGATTACGGAATCCGGCAGCCACTCGTTGACCGTGAGCGCTGCCGACGGGACCTTGATCCTCAGCGGCATAAACACATACAACGGCACGATCGTGACTGCCGGCACGCTGGACGCGACAGCCCCCAGCGCGCTGCCGGTCGGGTCGAGCCTGACCGTCGGCGCCGGCGGCGGATCCCTCTTCGGCTCCCCGCAGGCCGCTGCTCCGATCACGATGTCCGCCGATTCGTCAATGATGCAGCCGGTTCCCGAGCCGGGAACCGTGAGCCTGTTGATTACGGGGCTGATCTTGGGATGCGCCGCCTTGCGACCTTGGCAAAGCCGCTTGGTGGCGACACCACGGCGACGGCGCGCGAACGGTTTTACCTTGGTGGAGATCCTGGTCGTTGTGGCCATCATCGGCACGCTGATTGGCCTTCTCCTTCCGGCGGTAAGCGCTGCGCGCGCGGCTGCCCAGCGCACCCAGTGCATGAGCAACCTGCATGAGGTCGGCCTGGCTTCACAGCTTTACGCCAACACCGCCGACGCCTACCCGCCGGCGTGGATCAATAACACGACGCGCTGGATGGATCTGCTGAAGCCATACATTACCAAGGACGATACGGTCTATCGATGCCCATCCGATCCGAAACAGACCCCTTGTCCGTACGACCCAACCATCACGCTCAGTTATGGGCTCAATTGCTTTCAGTTCACGGACCAGGCGCATTGCTTCTGGTACGCGGTCAAGTGCAAGAACATCAGTCGCCCCAGCGGGGTGATCTTGTTCGCCGACGCCACGCCGGGGAATTATTGGTGCGGCGGCGGCCGCTTCACCGACCCGGTGGCGGGCGTTGACTATCGGCACCTGAGCGGGAACTTCAACGCCGTCTACTGCGATGGCCACGGGGAGACCAAGAGCCACACGATTCAAGCGGATTGGGACGCTTCGCAGTGATTAACGACGTTTTTGCTTGAGGAGACGACAGATGTTTGGCAAGATGATGGTGCGAGTTTTGTTGGCGGCCGCCTTGGTGGCATCCGCCGTAACGGTTCAGGCCAGCGTGTTCAGCCTGCCCAACGGAGAGACCAGCCTGCAATTCGTTCCTGTGGGCGATACAGGCAACGTGGCGGACACGACAGGGCTGGGCGCAGTCAGCTACGCGTATTCGATCGGCGCATGCGACGTGACGGCCGCGCAGTACGCCGCATTCCTTAACGCCGTAGCGGTGAAAAGCGATCCGTACGGTCTGTATAATTTGAGCATGGGTTCGGTTGGCGGCGACCCCTACGGCGGCGGTGGCGGCTGTGGAATCACGCAGACCAGCGTCTCCGGTAGCTACACGTATTCCGTCGCCACGGCCTACCAGAACTTCCCCGTGAACTATGTCTCGTGGGGCGATGCCGCCCGCTTCTGCAACTGGCTGCAAAACGGTCAGCCGACGGGCGGCACCGAGGGAACCGGCACGACCGAAACAGGATCCTACACCTTGAACGGCGCGAACACCGACGCGGCCTTCGCGACCGTGACTCGCAACCCGGGAGCCACTTATTACCTGCCGACGGAAAATGAATGGTACAAGGCGGCCTATTATTCGGGCGGTGGAACCAGCTCGACGTATTGGCAGTATCCCACGCAAAGCAATTCCGCGCCCAGCAACGTGCTCTCGCCAACCGGCACCAACAATGCCAATTTCCTCTTTACCGATTCGAATCTCGACCTGACGTCCGTCGGCGCCTTTGCGGCATCTCCCAGTCATTACGGCACGTTCGATCAAGGCGGGGATGTCTATCAATGGACCGATGGCTGGTTTACCGACGCTTACGATGATACCGGGTTCGCCGTCGTGGGCAGCTCCTTTGGCGACGAAAGCAGCGCGCTTCGGTCCAACAACGCAATTTATGCGTGGAGCCCGACCGAGAGCCAATACTCCTTCATCGGTTTCCGCGTGGTCGCGGTTCCGGAGCCTTCGACGCTCTGCCTGCTGGCCGCCGCCCTGGCACTGCTGGGCGGGAAATTATGATCAGACGTTGGCAGCACCATGACCTTGGTGTGGAGCGGTGTAGAGCAGGTTGCCGGTCTGCCGCTCCCGGCGCAATCGTCAACCTGCCCCACTTTTTGGAACAGAACCTATGAGCCGAAATAGCGCAATTGTCGTGGCAGGAGCGACTGCCATTCTGTTGGCCGCTGCCCTTTGGATGGCGCGGCGACCGCCGCATACTGCGCCCCGCAGCGCGGATCTCCCGTCGCGCGAGGTTGTCGACATGACTTCGCGGACAGTCCGCATCCCCGAGCGCCCCTCGCGGATTGTGAGCCTCTGTACCTCCGCCACCGATACCATCGTCTCCGTGGGCGCGGCGGATCGCCTGATTGCCATCGACGAGTTCAGCCGCGTCGTGCCCGGCACGGATCGAGCGACGGTCGTCGGCAAGGGCAGCGCGGTCTCCCGCGAGCAGGTGGCGGCGCTGGGCCTCGATCTCGCCTTCGTCTGGTGGTATCAGGATGAGGCGGCCGCCATGTTCGAGGACCTTGCGGTCCCCGTAGTGCGGATCCGCAGCGGGCGGGCCGCCGAACTGCCCGGCATGATCCGGCTCATCGGCGACTGCCTCGATTGCCGGGAGACCGCGGAGCCTGCCGACGTGGAGACCGAGAGGTTCCTTGCCAAGCCGCCCCCGCAGACGGCGGACAAGGCCACGCGGGTGTTCCTCGAACTCTACGGGCCGCTGAAGACGGTGGGCAGCGAGACCTACACCGACGATCTGCTGGAACTGGCCGGGGCGCACAACGTCGCGGCCGACGCCAAGGGTAGCGTCTTGTTCTCGGCCGAACGGCTCGTGCAGTCCGACCCCGACGTGATCCTGGTCGTGGGCACGGATGCGGACTGCCAAGCGCTGGCCGCGCGTCCGGGCATGGCTGATCTCAGGGCAGTCTGTCAGGGCCGGGTCTTCGCGCTCGATCGCTACTGGCTGGTCGCCGGCCCTCAGATGCCCCAGTCCGTGGAGAAAATTCGTAAAACCATTCTCTGGATCGTCAACCCCCTAGAGGATTTTATATGCCATTCTTCAAGATTACCTATCACAAGAAGTACCGCTTTGCCACGCTTCACAACACCGGTTGCACCTATCATTGCGGGGTCTGCAGCTATAGGATCCATAGCGGCGCAGATGGCGTGCCGGGGCAGGTCTACCCGAAGCCCGGAGCAGTTTCTCGCCGTGGATTACATGAAAACCGTGTTGCGGTCGGTAGACTTCGACAAATTGCTCTTCATGGGCGGCGAGCCGACCGTGGCCAAAGAGCTTCCGGAGATGCTCGACTTTGGAAAGAACACGCTAGGCGTGAAAACCTACCTCGGGCATACCAACGGGAACCGCCTGCCGCTGCCCAACCTCGACGGGGCCAACGTCGGCCTGAAGGCATGGGACGAGCAGATCCACCTCCGCTACACGGGGCGGCCCAAGCAGCCGATCTTCGACAACTTTGCCGCTGCCGTCGGCGCGGGGCTGGACATGAAAGCCAATGTCGTTTTCATCCCCGGTTTCGTCGACCTCGACCAGATTGAGGCGATCGCGGAGTGGATCGCGTCGTTGAATCCGGAAATAGCGTTCCACATCATGGGTTACATCCCCGTTCCGGGCCAGCCCTACGAGCGGCCGACGGCCGAGCAGATGGACGCCGCGGTCCGCGTCTGCCAGCGCCATCTCCACAACGTGGCCCGCTCGCATCTGACCACGGAGCAGGCCCGCGACCTAACCTGCCGCAGCGACATGTTCGTCGTCGAGCAGATCGCGTAGGAGTGTGCCGCATGGATCATGGTCACCGCCGCCTGCGCGTCTGGTGTTTTCTGCTGGTGCTGCTGGCGGGCTTGGCGGCGGCAATGGCTGCGGCAACCCTGGTCGGCAGCGCGGACCTCTCGCCGGGGCAGGTCTTCACGGTCCTCTGGCGGGCCATCCGGGGTCAGCCGGCGGATGATCTTGCCGCCCGTGTCGTGCTGGACATCCGCTTGCCGAGGGTCGTTCTGGCCATTGCCGTGGGGGCCGGCATGGGTTTGGCAGGGCTGGCCTCGCAGACTCTGTTCCGCAATCCGTTGGCAAGTCCCTACGTGCTGGGCGTTTCGAACGGGGCGGCGCTGGGGGCTGTGGCAGCAATGCTTCTAACAGGCAAGGTCCTTGGCTTCGGCGGCGTGCCTGCCATGAGCGTTTTCGGCGGATGCGCCGTCAGCATCTTGGTCTTCATGATGGCCCGCCGCTCCGGCCACTTCGGCCACTCGCTGCTCTTGGCGGGGATCGCCATCAGCGCGTTCTGCTCGTCCCTTACGGCGGCGGCGCTCTACCTGGCGGGCGAACGCCTGCAGACACTCGTGTTCTGGCTCATGGGAGGGCTGTGGCAGGCAACTTGGCGCGACGTGCTGCTGGTGACGCCCGTCACGGCCGCCGCACTCGTAGTTCTCTGCGCCTCGCGCCGGCGATGAACGTGGCGCTGGTCGGCGAGCGCTCAGCCCTCGACCTGGGCGTAAACGTCCGCCGTTTGCAGATCATGCTTCTGATCCTTGCTTCGGTCACGACTTCGGTTGCGGTCGCAGTCAGCGGCGTGATCGGTTTCGTAGGCCTCGTCGTGCCGCATCTGCTGCGGATGCTGATCGGCGCCGACCACCGCGGCCTGGTGCCGGCGTCGGCAGCGGGAGGCGCCCTGTTGCTGCTCGTGGCCGACACGCTGGCCCGCACCGTCGCCGCGCCGGCCGAGGTGCCGGTGGGCATCGTTACGGCGCTCGTCGGCGCCCGTCTTTCTCTGGCTGCTTTCGCGGCGAACTGATTACGGAGATCGAACGTGATTTTGCGGGCCGAAAACGTCACTTTCGCGTATAGCGCCGGCGAGAACGTGCTCCAAGACGTGAGCCTGGAGTTGCCTCCCGGTCTCGTCACCGGGCTCTTCGGTCCGAACGGTTCCGGCAAGAGCACGCTCCTGCGATGTTTGAACGGTGCCCTGAAGCCACAATCGGGCCGCGTGTTTCTCGACGGGCAGGCCGTGGCTGACATGGACCGGCGGACCGTCGCGCGGCATTTTGCCGTCGTGCCGCAAGACACTCCCGCGGACGTTCCGTTCACCGTCCGCGAGGTGGTCATGCTGGGCCGCTATGCGCACGTTGGAGCGCTGGGACCAGGAGTCGCCCGAGGACTCGCGGATCGTCGCCCTATGCCTGGAGCGAATGGCCTTGGCCGGCCTGGCCAACCGTCCTTTCAGCCGTCTCAGCGGCGGGGAGCGTCAGAGGGCGGTGATCGCCCGCGCCCTGGCCCAGCAGGGGAGCGTATTGCTTATGGACGAGCCAAACACCCATCTCGACCTGGCCCATCAACTGGAGGTTTACCGCTTGGCGAGGTCGCTTGCCGCCGAAGGGCAGTCGGTTTTGATTATCTGCCATGACCTTCTGGTATCGCCGTTGATGGTCGATAGGGCCGTGGTGATGGACAGGGGGCGGATCACGGCCAATGGCCTGGTGCATGAGGTGCTGGACGCCGCGTTGCTTGCTCGCGTGTTCGCCACAAAGGCACGCATCTCCTGGGGCGATGCATTGAAAGGTCTGCGCCCAGTTTGGGTAGAAAGAGCGGCGACAGGATGCAACAGGATGCAACAGGAGACCGATTTGACGGCCATCCGGGACGGGCATATAATGCTCGATCCTTGAATCTCTGGAATGGCAGACGATGCGTTGGCTGTGGGGCAAAAAGACGAAAGCGCGTTTGGGGCGTTCGGCAATTGCCCTGCTGCTGGCCGTCAATCATGCCGTAATTGCCCTGGGACTGCCGCTCCCCATGCCATCGGCCCGCCCGCCCGCCTCGGCGGATGAGATGTTTCCATGCATGTATTGTTCCTGCGGTTGCCGCACGGCCGAGCAATGCTGGCGCAACTGCTGCTGCTACACAATGACGCAAAAACTGGCCTGGGCGAAGGAACACGGCGTCGAACCGCCAGCCTTCGTTCGCGCAGCGGCGGAAAAAGAGGCTGAATTGGCCGCGGCAGCCAGCCCGGCGGAGCCTAAAGCCTGCTGGCGCATTGCCATACGCACGAGGCCCCGCCGCCCGTAACGTCGAATCCGCGGCAAGACACGATAGTCCTGATCAAGGCCCTGGAATGCCAAGGGCTGGGTGGCGCGGCGCTGCTGGCAAGTCTGCCGGCCTTGTTGCCGAAAGCGGACGATTTCACGCCGCTTGTGCCGCCGCTTCTGGAAACCATCTCCATCGCGACCCCGCTCCTCCCCGAGGTCGCCCTGCTCGTCCCCGAGCCGCCTCCCCGCGCTTCGGCCTGATTCTCATCGTCAGGTTGAGCGTAATTTTGTTCCGTTTGTCGACGGTGGCGTTTCGCGCTGCGCGTGCTCGCAATGTTCCATTTAGGACCGTTGCGGGAATAAGTGTCGTCTTTCGCGAAGCGAAAGGTGCGGCTTTCGCTGAGCGAAAGGCAACAGTGCCGCGCCGTCGACGGATTCAAAGGAGTTGACCGATGCTTAATGGAATTCGATTGTGTCGCGGTACGCGCCGAGGCGCCGCGACGGTTTTACCCTGGTGGAGTTGCTGGTCGTGATCGCGGTCCTGGGGATCTTGATCGCCCTGCTTCTGCCCGCCATTCAGGCTGCGCGGAAGGCGTCGCGCACGACGAAGTGTCTCAACAACCTGCATCAAATTGGCGTGGGGATGGCGCTCTTCACCAATATCGACGGACACTTTCCCTTTACCTACCATGCGGGTGTCACGGACTCATGGATCGTGACCCTCGGCCCGTACCTGGAAAATACGGACCAGATACGGTTATGTCCGGAAGATCCGCTGGGGATGCAACGGGTCGTGGCCAACGCGGCCGGAATCCGCGGCACGAGCTACGTCATCAACGAATACGTGGCATACGCGACGGAAGACGGTTATTCGTGCCTGAACATCAACTACATGAAGTCGGCGCATACGCTGCCCGTGATGTTCGAAGGAGCAAATTACGGCCGGACCGTGGAGGACGATCACGTGCATACGTCAACCTGGTATGCACCGTCCGACATTGCCCAGGGAACGGTCATCAATACGATGATCGCCGAGATCAACCCCACCCAGCACGTCACGTGCGCGAACTACTTGTACGCGGATGGACATGCGGAAACCGCTTCCTACGACACGTTTCAAAGCTGGGTCCAAGCTGATATCGCGGCGGGCACGAATTTCGCCCGGCCGCGGAAATAACGATAAGCACATCACAACCAGACAATTTCAACTTCGGAGTTCCTTTCATGAAAACAGTTTTTGCGACGCTTCTTGCCGTGGCGCTGGCCGCCTCGGCGAAGCAGGCCTTTGCCCATGGATTCGAACTGCTGGTCAACAGCGATTCCAACGGCAACCCAACCTCCGTCACGGAGGTATCCAACCAACCGGTATTGGATCAGGACAATTCGGTCTCCGGGCCGGAGAATTTGTTCCTCGACACATTCTTCGTTCAAGACTCTCCCGAGATCAATGCCGGTCAAATCGGAACCTATGAGGGCGGTCCGCAGATTGTCGGTCCCAGCCTGCCATGGTCGAATGCCTACTTCACTGTGCTGAGCCCGCTGTATTACTCGGACGGGACCGGCACGGCGGCCGTGCCGGCCTCGACCGGCACCTATCTCCAGTTCTTCGATCGCTATCCCAATAATTCCGACGGCCTTCATCCGGGAGCATCCAATGGGAGTTTCAACTTGACCGGCAGCGCCTCGTCGCCCGGTTTTGGGATTTCGCTCGACGACTTCCACGAAGTGGAGAAGGACCTTTTTCCAGGGCCAGGTTCGACGCAAACCAACGGTGAATACGGCTATGCATTCGACGTGACGATCCCCTTCGACAACGGCACGACGTTGACTGTCGGCCCGCTCGTGGATGTGTTTGCAACCGGCACCACGGACGACCCCGACAATCCTGGCGGGTTCAGCCTCGTGCGCGATTCGCAGCAAGACATCGCGACCTCGCAAATCTACAACTCGGTCATGGCGGCGGCAGTCCCGGAGCCCTCCACGATGACATTGTCTGCGGCAGGCGTCCTGCTGCTGGGACAGTCGCGGCTGCGCCGTTTCCTGGCGCGGCGTTGAGCCTTGTCGGTCGATTGCATTCATGCCGCCCGGCGAGGCTGAAGCCGCCGGGCGGCGTCCTTCCCCTCTCCCGCCATGCGAAGCATCTACCTTTCCATTATCGCGATAATGCTGTGCGTTTTCCCAACTCTCGTCTGGGGACATGGGTTCGGAGTGGCGGTCTCTCCCTACGCCGATCCCACGACGTTCGAGCGTATTTTCCGAGGAGGGATATTTTAACAACGATTTCTATGGAACTTCGCCCCAGAACGGCGAGTCGCCGGAGAACATGTTCATCGAAGATTTCTCGGCTATGCCAACCTCCGGGACGATGGGAACCTATTACTCCGTGATTCACGGCTTCGCTGCGACCAGCGGTCCGTATTTGCCCTACACGGCGACCTTCAGCGTCGTCAGCCCGCTCTATTATTCCAACGGTGTCGGCAGCGGCGTGAATCAGGCCGGACTGGTCGTGGCCCAACCGGCGGTAGCGGGGACCTTCATGAACCTCTACGATCGCGATGTCGGCCTTTACCCGGGCGCATCGCCGGGCAACGTAATCGTGACGGGCAGCACGTCGTTCGCCGCGGGTTTTGGCGTTTCGCTCTACGATCCCCACGAGTTGGAGCACGATCTGTACTTGTCTTCGGCTTCACCCCAAATCTACGGCGAGTACGGCTTCGCCTATACGGTTACAATACACTTCCCGAGTACGGGCGCGACACTCTCGACGGTGCCGCTCGTTGACGTTTACGCGCTCTCCGACCCGAGCCTCGGCGACTTCCCCGACAATGCCGGCATCTCGCAGCAGGACGCGGCGAGCGTCGCGATTTTTCAGGCGGCCACGCGGCTGGCAGCGCCGATCTGGTCGATGGCCGCCAGCGGAAGCTGGAACAACCTCTCGAATTGGGCGAACTGGCCCGGCAACGGCATCGTCAACAGTCCCCCGTTTGGCGCGGGTGTGCAGGTGGCGATCAATGCCGCAACGACCACTCCGCTGTCGATCACGCTCGATAGTCCGCAAATCGTCGGCACGCTGATCTTCGGCAATTCCGCCAGCAACACCGCCGGCTACACCCTTGCCGCCGGCACCGCCGGCACCGCCGGCACGCTGACGCTGAGCAATCTGACCGCCGGCGCCCAGATCCTGGTCACAGGCGGAAGCAATGCGATTGCTGCAAACACTATCCTGGCCGATAACCTATGGATCACGCCATCCGCGGGAACGACACTGGAAATCAGCGGCAACGTGAGCCAGTCCTCGGCGGCGGAATCGCTAACGCTCTCCGGGCCCGGCAGGCTGGTGCTCAGCGGTAGCGACACGTACACCGGCGGGACTATCGTCAGCGCCGGCACGCTGGAGATTGAGAATCCTGAAGCCTTGGCCCCGGGCACGTCGCTCGTCGTCGGGGCGAACGCCGCCAGTCTTTTTGGCGATGCTTCCCGGGGCTCACCAGCCTCCTTGCCCGTCGATTTGGCCTCCTCTACCGCGACGCCCGTCCCAGAACCGGGCACATGGACACTTCTTATTCTTGGAGGGGCCTTGATGGTTCTGTGCCTAATTGACCGGGCCGATGCAAGCCGCTAAACTACCGAGGATGGCAATGTCTCACCTCACTTCTCCGGCACAGGTCGATAAGGATCCCTCTATGAAAAGCACGTCCGCACTTCTTACGTTGATTGGTTCCGTTTTCGCCATGCTTAGCTTGATCGACACGGTGGTTCCTTCTCGCTTGGAAGCGGCAACGCCAGTTCCGGCGCCCGCCGCCAGATCGGACGACTCTGGACGTGACAGGCTCTTTACCGAGGGCTGGAAGTTCTTCCTGGGCGACGACGCCAAGGCCCAAGATCCGGCCTTCAACGATGCCGCCTGGCGGACACTCGATCTGCCCCACGACTGGAGCGTCGAGGGCTCGTTCAATCCCAAGTTGGCAAGCTGCACGGCATTCCTGCCCTGCGGAATCGCCTGGTACCGCAAGTCGTTCAACGTCGGCGACGATGCCACGGGGAAGTCGATCAGCATTCGCTTCGACGGCGTCATGAACCACAGCACGGTGTGGTGCAACGGCCGAAAGGTCGGCCAGCGCCCGTATGGATACAGTTCCTTCACCTGCGACCTGACCCCGGCGATCCGCTTCGGCGAAAGGAACGTGATTGCCGTGCGGGTGGACCATTCGCTGAACGGCGACTCCCGCTGGTATGCCGGCTCCGGCATTTATCGCAATGTGTTCCTGAGCGTGACGGGCAAGATCCACGTGGATGCCAACGGCACGTTCGTCACCACGCCCAAGATTTCCGCTGACTCCGCCGAGGTCGACGTGCAGACGATCGTGAAAAACGACGGGCCGGCGGCCGCGGAAGCGACCGTCGTCACGTCGATCAAGGATGACCAGGGCATTACCGTCGCGTCGCTCGACGAAACCGCTTCCGTGCCAGCCGGCGGGCAGAAGCAGTTCGCGGGCAGCATGAAAGTCGCGGGGCCGGCCCTCTGGTCGCCCGACCATCCCCGCATGTACAGCATCGAGACGCAGGTGAAGCAAGGTGCGACGACGGTCGATCGTTACCGCACGCCCTTCGGCATTCGCAGCTTCACGTTCGATCCGGCCAAGGGGTTCTCGATCAACGGCCAGGGGCTGAAGCTCAAGGGCGTCTGCCTGCACCATGACGCGGGAGCGCTGGGAGCGGCCGTGCCGGTCGAAGTCTGGCAGCGGCGCTTGAAGCTCCTCCAGCAGGCGGGCTGCAACGCTATCCGCTGCAGCCACAATCCGCCCGCGCCGGAGTTCCTCGACCTCTGCGACCGCATGGGCTTCCTGGTCATGGACGAGGCCTTCGACGAATGGAGCGGCGGCAAGAACAAATGGCTCGTGGGGCACGACGTGGGCAAGGCGGGGAACGACGGCTACCACAGCGATTTCGAGCAATGGGCCGACATCGATATCCACGACATGGTCGTCCGCGATCGCAACCACCCCTCGATCATCCTCTGGAGCATCGGCAACGAAATCGACTACAACAACGACCCGTTCCCGCCGAACTCGCCGGCCCTGCCGCCCATTGCCACCCGCCTGATCAAGGACGTGAAGGCCGTCGACACCACCCGCCCGGTCACGGCCGCCTGCGCGTTCCCGGCCACCAATCTTTTCAAGAAGCTGCTCGACGTGGAGGGCTATAACTACATGGAGAAGTTGTACGCGGGCGATCACGCCGCCAACCCGGCCCGCGCATATTCGGCAGCGAGAACAGCCACACGCTGGCGGCCTGGCAGGCCGTGGCCCAGAACGATTACATCGCCGGCCAGTTCCTCTGGACCGGCATCGATTATCTAGGAGAGGCGGGCGTCTGGCCGTCGCACGCCAACGAAGCCGGCCTGCTCGATCTGGCCGGCTTCCCCAAGCCGCAATACTACTTCCGCAAGAGCCTCTGGACCGACGAGCCGATGGTCTATCTTGCGACCGCGGCGCCGGCCGGGCGGGGTCGGGCCAAAAGCGGGGCGCCGGCGCCGGCCATCTTCTGCTACACGAATTGCGACCGCGTCGAGCTATTTCACGATGGGAATTCGCTGGGGAGCAAGCCGCAGACCGCCGAGCACCTCATCCTATGGCCCCTCGACTTCACCAGCGGCGTGCTGAAAGCCGTGGGGAACAAAGGCGGCAAGCAGGTCACCTTCGATCTCAAGAAGGCGGGAACCGCGGCCAGGCTGATACTCCGGTCGAACGTGGCGAGCCTTGCGGCCAACGGCCGCGACGTGGCGCAGATTGAAGTCGACGTCGCCGACAAGGACGGCACGCTGGTCCCCGATGCGGCAAACGTCGTCACCTGTGCAGTCACGGGTCCGGCCAGGATCATCGGGATCGAAAACGGCAACACGAATTCCACGGAAAGCTACAAGGCCCTGTCGCACAGCGCGTACCAGGGCCGGATGTTGATCTACGTGCAATCGCTCAAAACAACGGGCGAAGCGAAGCTCACGGTGTCGACGCCAGGGCTGGAAGGGGCGAGCGTCACGGTGCCGGTGCGATAGCCGGGACCTATAGACTATCCGAAAAGCCGTAGGGCAGCCTTGTAGGTTAGTTTTTAGGCGAGGACGGTTCTTGGCCTACCCGAGGCTTGATCGGCGCCGCGACCCATTCGGATGGGCCCTTGGCCGCGCCCGAAGGGAGCGAAACCAAAACCCAGTATTCACCCGGCTTTGCCATATCAAAGTACTTCTTGAGCGGAATCACGACACCCATCGCGTCGCCCTGGTGCAGCCGACAAAAAGAATCCTCTCTCCTGGTACCGCCCGACTCGTCCCGATCCGTCTTCGGCGCAGGCTTTATCGGCGCCACCTTGTCGTGGCCGCCAAAGGCCGCGCCCTGAACGAGGTCACGAAAGTTGGCCGCCTGGTAAGCCAGGGGCCGGGCGAGGAAGGACGAAGGACTTCCCCAACGACCACCGCCGACAAGCCCTCACTTTTTGGGCACGGGCGGTTCGTCGCCAACTCGAACCTTAACGGGCTCCGCAACCCAGTCCGCTTCGCCGGCCTTTCGTGACGGAAGTGAGACCAAAACTGAGTACTCACCAGGCTGCTTCAGGTCAAAGTATTCCCTGAGTGGAATAACTGCGCCACGGCGTAACCAGGTTTCAACCAAACGTCTTTTTCATTTCGGTGCGATAAATCATTGTCGGAATATCTTGGGAGTCTGTTTACGTTTTGGCGCCGGGTGGCCAGCGGAATCACGTACCAAAATGCGATAATCTGCCGCGACCGATCCGAACTTTGGCAGGTAATCCTCGTTTAACGTACCGACTACGTTCTCGCAAAGCAGGGAAACGACCAACTGGGCTTTCCCCTTGGCAACAGGCGAGTCGACCGCCTCTAGGACGAGACCGTCAACAACATTTGGCGCTTTGGCCGCCAGCGAAATCCATTCCTTGTCGATGGGCACGTTTAGGCCAGCGGGAACTGCGGGCTTAACGACATCGGGGTCTTTGGCCGCACCGGTAGCCCGCGGAACGCGTGGCCGACGTTCAACCACCAAGGGTTTTGCGACCAACCAAACAGCGCCACGCGGGAACTCGACCTGCTTGGTGACAAGAACCGTGTAGGTTCCTGGCCTTTCCAGCACAAAGTACTCGGTCAGAGGAAAGTCGTACCCTACGGCGAATCCGGGCCGAACGTTCTCGCTGAACACGTTGCCGATAAGGCCCGCATTCGACGTAGGTTCGCCGAAAAGGTCAACTCCTTTCCGCGAAAGCCTTGCGGGGGTTCCCGTCGCATCGCGAACCCACGCTTCCGGAGCGACTGGCCTATCAACAAAGAGCACGGCGGATTGGCTGACATTTCTTACCGAGAGCGTAATGCCGACCGGTTCTGCGGCGACAGCCGACTTGTTCGAGAGGCGTGCTTCAGAACCAGACCTCCCTTCGGCGCGCCTGCCTCGCGCATTAAAGGGTCCCAACGTTTCTCGCGCACCGTTTGGTAGCCGTCGTCCGTTTGATGCTTCGGCTCGCCGCATCCGCCAGCAACCTGCTTCGCGAGCACCGCGGCTACGAAAAGTGCCGAGCTTACGGCAATGCTTCGGAGTCGCAGGCGGAACAATGACCATCGAATTCATGAAAACGCTCCTTTTCTTGCTTGACGAACTGCGATAGCTTTCGTTCGGGTTTGCGGGGCATGCTTTGCCGGAAGCGCGGTAGAGGAACCTTGCGAACCGGTTTTAAGCGGGGTTCAGTGCTGGGCCAATGGCTTAACGAGTTTTAATTTCGGGCCGGGACTTGGCACGACCTCGCCCCATAAAGGAAACTCGGACGTTGTTTCGAACAAACCGCTTGGCGAATGCCGCCCGCAGGCTCTTTCTCTTCCCTTCCCCTCTTCCGTCTCACCCATCCACCTTACCGCCCTTCTATTCTCTACCTCAACTTCCGGACAATCATCCTGGGACAATCTCGGTCAGATAATTTGGGAGGCAGCATCGCCCGCGTGTACTCGAAATGCTTCAGCCGGTGCCATTCCACTTCCAAAATCAAAAAGTCGGTGTCCGGCTGCGCTTTCCAAACGTGCGCTATGCCGTCCTGGTGGAAAACCAAACACGCCCAGTAATCCTCGAAGCCGGGAAGTGCCGATCCGTGAAAGAGGCACGTTGTCGTTCCTGGTTCTTGGCTTTGTCTAAAATAGCGGACGTAAGCACGCATCGGGAGTCGTCCGAATCGCCGCCTCAGTTCATGGATGTCGTGTCTTGCCCGAAGACCCGCCAACCATTCCGTACTTGAATACGCCCACAACGCCACGAAGGGAGATGCGCTGCACAGAGCAGCGTTCGCAAGACAATATCGCCGGGAAGATACCACCATAATGCACCGCAAAGCAGGAGAGGTACTACGATGCTTGCCTGCATCCTGACCGCTTTATTCCCTGCTCAAACCGGTTGCGTTTTGCCCTCTCGACAAGCACGTTGGTGGGAAGGTCTCGGTACATGGTTCATCGCACAATTCAGGTCGGCTGATCTGCGGTTCGTTTCCTAGCCCTGGCTCGGTTATCCTGTCTCAACAACTTGCGCGGCAATCGCCCGATAGAACCCATCCACGTCGGCATTCTCGGGAAGCCCGGCGACCTGGGCATCACCAAGTTCCACGATCAACCAGTCGCCATCCCGACGTTTGGCAATGTCCATCGTGAAGAACCGGCTCTTCACAGCGGCAGCGATCTTCGTGAATTGCTCCACGGGTGGTGCCATGCCCGCATAGTCGCCCTCCTCCCAATATTCGGTCCAGAAGACCGGCTTGCCGTTCAAGAAGAACAGCCGGAATTCCTTGGTCAAGGGCATCCCGCTCTTGGAATGCTGGGTCAGCGGCTCAAACTCAACGAATTCGCGGAAGACCAAGCCTTCGTTGAGATCGTCGTCCACCAGTTCAAGGAAACGACGGACGACCCGCTCCGTGCAACTCCGGTCGGACGCTGATGGAATGTAGCACGCCTCGCTCCATTCGTGTTTTCTGGACTTCACGAAATCCTTCAGCACCAGCGGTGCCGTCCCAAAGGGCTGCAAGAGATCCATGATCCGGTCCATGTCCACCTCGCTCCCGACCTTCAGCCAGACGGAATTGGGCGTCCATTTCTCGATGATCGAATACGATTCGGGGAGATGGTGGCAATGGACGTAGGCGGCAGGATCGTTGATAAGGCACAATCCCTTGGCAGCAAGGGCCTCGTACAAGCGGCCGTAGGTGGCTGGCTTGAGCATCCAGCCACGATACATTGCAAGACCCGGTTCTGCCTGCTCGGGCACGCGGCGAACAGCCTTGACGGCATCCCCGTCGTTGACCAGTGCGTCGAAATTGATGAGGAAATGCTGCCCGCCGACACGCCCTAAGGCAGCGACCTCGGCGGCATAGGCTTCGTCGGGCTTTCGCCGGTCGCAATCATCGGAACAGAAGATGATGTTCATGGCTGGTTATTCTACTGCTATCCTGAACGGATCGCAAACCCGGCTTCGTGTCCAAGGGTTGAAAGTAGGGGAGGGTATTTGAAGGGATAAACCGTCCGGCGCACCGGCTAGACACCCCTCGTCAAACTCGACGGGAGGTTCCAAAGCAGGTCCCTTCTGCCGGAAGTGACTATTGTGCCACGATCCGCGTGAGAACCGCCTAGTTCTCCCGCATAACATCGCGCAATAGTCCCTTCCGGCAGAAGGGACCTACTCACGACGCATCGGAGAATCGTGCAAGGCCATCGATCTCGCGCTTACAGCCAGCCTTGCTCCCGATACCAACAGGCCGTCTGCCGCAACCTTTCCTCCAAGGAAGCTGCCACACCAAACCCCAACTCGCGTGCCGCCGCCGCGCCGGAACAGGTCCATGAGCCGGCGCGGGCCTCGCTGGCCTTGTCGAGATTGAAATACCAGGCCTGGCCGCGAAGCGTGGAAAACGCCGTGGCAACCAAGCCGAAGGTCCAAACGGTAACGGGCGAGAGCCGAACCACGCGGGTCCGGCGGCGGCCCAGGGCGGCCCCCATCATACGCCCCATCTCGGCATAGGTCAGGTCCCGCTCGGCCGGAGCAAAATAACAGCCTTGCGCGGCGGCAATCCCATCGGCCGGATCGCAGCAGATCCGTTTCCCTCGTTGCGCGGCGAGGATCATCGCTTGCAGCAGGTCGTCGGCATGGATCAGCGAAACGCGATGCGTCCGCCAACTGGGAACGACGTGTACGCCAAAGCGGGCGATCGGCCGGAAAATCTCATAGGTGGCCGGATCCTGCTCGCCAAACACGACCGGCGGGCGGAGGATCGTGATCGGCACCTCCTTGGCCCAACGCCGGGCCGCTTGCTCGCCGGCCAGCTTGCTCCGGCCGTAGTTCGAAACCGGCGCCGGGGGATCGCTTTCCAGTCTCGGCCGCTGCGGGCGTCGAAGGCCCCATCGCCGCCAGCGACGAAATCAGCAGCAGGACCGGCGGCGTGGTCTGCGCGGCACACGCCCTGGCGACATTGGCAACGCCTTCGCGATTGACCTGGTATAGCTCATGGACATGCGATCGCCTTGACCAGGCCCGGCCAGGTGATAGACCGCGTCGTGCCCCGGCACGGCGCGGAGCAGCGACTCGGCGTCGGTCACGTCGCCGTCAGCCCGGCGAATCGGCAGCCCTGCCAGCCGGTCGAGTTTCGACGTCTTGCGGACCAGGCAGCTTATTTCGTGCCCTTGAGCCAACAACGCCCGGGTGAGGTGGAACCCGATGAAGCCGGTTGCGCCGGTAACTAGTATTTTCGCCATGTTACAATATCGACCGATCTTCTAAGCCGTTCCCCTGCGAGATTCCGGGTTGACCCGCCAAAAGTCAAAAGGGGTAAGATAACGAAACCACTCACGGCTGGGCCCACCATGAACAATATTGTCATCCAGCGGGTCACAAATTCCCGGCAACGCAAGCAGTTCCTCGACCTTCCCTGGACAATATATCACAAAGACCCGTATTGGATTCCCCCCCTCCGTCTCGATCAGAAGGAAAATGTCGGCTATACCCACAATCCGTTCTATGATCGGAACCAGATCCAGACATTTCTGGCCTATCGTGGGGGTGAGGTCGTCGGCCGCATCGGCGCCATTCTGAACCAGGGGCACATCAATCGCTACGACGAACGGCGGGGGTTTTTCGGCTTTTTCGAGTCGATCGACGACCAGGAAGTGGCCAACGGGCTGTTCAACGCCGCCCGCGACTGGTTTGCCGACCAGGGGATCTTCAAGCTGCGCGGGCCGGTCAATCCCTCGCTGAACGCGACGGTGGGCCTCTTGATCGACGGCTTCGATTCGTCGCCGACGTTCATGATGACCTACAATCCGCCCTACTACGAACGGCTGATCGAGAACTACGGCTTCCGCAAGACGCAGGACATGTACGCCTTCTGGGGACACATCTCGATGCTGCCCAAGATCGGCCGAGAAACTGCGGCCGATCTGCGGAACAGATCATCGAGCGTCTACAACGTCAAGATCCGGCCGCTGGACAAGTCGCGATTCCTCGAAGATGTCAGGACGTTCCTCTCGATCTACAACCGCTCGCTGACCAACACCTGGGGCTTCGTTCCCATGTCCGACGCCGAAATCGAGCACGTCGCCAAGGCCCTGCAAGCTCCTGATCGTGCCCGAGCTGGCGATATTCGTGGAGGTCGACGGGCGGAAGGTCGGGGCAACCTTCGGTCTCTTGGACTACAACCCGCGGATCAAGGAGATCGACGGCCGGCTCTTCCCCTTCGGCTTCATTCATCTTTTGCGCAACAAGCAAGCGATCAAGAAGATCCGCTTGATCTCGACCAACGTGCTGCCCGAGTACCAGATGCAAGGGTTGGGCCTGGTGCTCATGCACGGCATCGTGCCCAAGGCGATGGAGTGGGGCATGCAAGAGGCCGAGTTCTCCTGGGTGCTGGAATCGAACAGGTTTTCCCGCGGGGCGCTGACCAAGGGCGGGGCCAAGATCACCAAGACCTATCGCGTCTACGATCTCGACTTCGATCCGGCCGAAGTCGCGGCCCAGCGGCAAACGCGGCGGCGGGCGGGCATCAAGGGACGGCTGGAAATCCGGCCCGTGGCCTCCGGCCGCGATCTCAACGCCTTCCTCAAGGTGCCGTGGCCGATCTATGCCGAAGATCCGCAGTGGGTGCCGCAGTTGTTGCTGGACCAGAAAGAGTTCCTCAATCCCAAGGTCCACCCCTTCTATTTGCACGGGGCGGCCGAGAAGTTCATCGCCTACCGCGACGGCGTGCCCCAGGGACGCATCCTCGTCAGCGACGATCCCCGCTATAACGCCGAGCACCAGAGCAACACCGGCTGCTTCGGCATGTTCGAATCGGCCGACGACCCGGAAATGGCCCAAGGGCTGATCGATGCCGCCGCGAAGTGGCTGCGCGACCGAGGGCGGACGGCGATCCTCGGTCCCATCGACTATTCGACCAACTACTCCTGCGGCCTGCTGATCGAGGGCTTCGACACCCCGCCGCGGATCATGGACAACCACAATCCGCCCTATTATGCCGGGCTGCTGGAATCGTGCGGCCTGGCCAAGGCCAAGGACCTCTTTAGTTGGTGGTTCCTCGATCCGAAGAACATGGGCGACATGTGGCGGGAGCGGGCCGAACGGATCATGCGCCGCGGCAAGATCACCATCCGCTCGTTCAACGAGAGCGACTTCGACGCCGAGGTGCAGCGCTGCAACACGGTCTACAACGGGGCCATGGAACGCAATTGGGCGTTTGTCAGCCTGACCGAGGCAGAGTTCCGCTACATGGCCAAGCGTCTGAAGGAACTGGCCGAACCCCGGATGGTGCTGCTGGCGGAGGTCGACGGCTACCCGGTCGGTTTCTCGATCACGCTGCCCGACATGAACGAGGCGGTGCGTCCGCTCGACGGCCGCCTCTTCCCCTACGGGCTGCCGATCAACGTGGTGCGGTTCCTCTGGCGGAAGCGACGCATCAAGACGGCCCGCATGATCGTGCTCGACGTGCTGGAAAAGTACCGCCGCCGCGGCATCGCCGAGATGCTGATTCTCAAGACCTTGGATTTCGGCAAGAACGTGGCGCATTATACCGGGGCGGAGCTAGGCTGGACCCTGGAAGACAACCACCTCGTGAACCAGACGATCGAGGCCGTGGGGGCCAAGAAGTACAAGATCTATAGGATTTACGAGAAGCAGATCGGGGGCTTGGGACCAGCGAGTCAATAGCCGTTTTGAGTAAGATCACGGAACTAACGGCCCAAGCCATGGCGGGATCGGCTCCTGCCAATAGCAGAGTCGCGCGTCGGCAAAGATCGCTACTTGCCGGTACGCCATGTTCAGATCGCTGTTGTCGTACACCAGTACATAGGGCAATCGTGCAATTGCCGCCTCAAGATTGTTGAGCGACCTTGCATACCGCTCGCGCAACTTCTTAACGGGGACGTCGTGACCTCCTTGCAATACTCGCATCGCCACCCGCTCAATTGACTGCTGGGAGTCTGCGAGGCCAATGTAACACAACACGACTGTATAGCCCCGTCGCGTCGCCTCTTCAAGAAACCCGATCTTCTCCCCCACGGGGTCGGAAAAGACTGTTTCGAAGATGAAGCTCTCACCTTGATCCAGCATCGCGCACCGCAATGCGTCCGCTAGCCGGGCGGCTTCGTAGGGCTTCACTGCGAGTTCCGCGCCCAGGAGGTCGGCGTTGACGAACCGCAACCCTGCAGCGGCCAGATGCGAGTGGAAGAACGTCGTCTTGCCGGCTCCGTTGGGTCCGGCAATCGCCACCACCACCGGCCATCGGTCGAACGCTGCAAAATCGATCATTCGCTCGCTCGGAATTCCCGTCCGGCAAACCGGCCCTTGGTGCGAGTGCCGTCTTCATTGATGCGGACCAACAGGCCCGGAGCACCTGCGACGGGTTCGAAGTGAGGAAACGGTTGAGATTCGAGGAACGAGGCCACCCGTTGACGCCCCGAGTCGGTACCCACCTGCGCAAGACATTCGGACAACGGCCGCACAGCCCCAGCTCGCCGTAGCGCCAAAGCGCGGGCACCGTCCAGCAAAGGCTCCACAGCGCGTCCAAGTTGGGCCCAAAATTCGATCTGTCCGGCAATCGATCGTTCCGCCGCTTCGGCCGTCAGTCGCGCGTCAAGGACAAGTTCGTCGGAAAGCTTTACGGGTTGGCTCATACTTCAATGGTAGCGTTTTGCTACCGCAATGGCAAGCCTAGGCGCGGACTTTTCCGCCCCAGTTGTCGCGGCAGAAGTGACGCTTATAATGAGTAATTGGTTCGGTCCGCTTCCCGGCAGGTCATTCGGCCGGAGGCTATCCCTTATAATTCATTCCCTGACAGCAGAGGAGCCCCCCTTTCATGGCCAATATCCAGGAACTTTCCGAGTCCAGTTTCGAAACCGAGGTCCTTAGCTCCGCAACACCGGTGCTGGTCGATTTCTGGGCTCCCTGGTGCGGACCCTGCCGCAAGATCGCCCCGCTACTGGAACAATTCGCCCTGGAAAACGCAGCGGCTATCAAGGTTTTCAAGGTCAATACCGACGAGAATATGAACCTGGCCACCGGCTATCGGATCGATTCGATCCCCACGCTGATCCTCTTCAAGGACGGTCAGGTTGTCGAGCGGTTTGTCGGTTTCGACAAGTTCCGTCTGCAAGAGGCGGTTTCGCAGATCGCGGGGTAGGTGCATCATCGACTCTTCCGCCCTGCTATCTCCCGAACTCCTGGCCAAGCTCGAAAATTTCGAGCTCGTGAGCCGGAAGATATTTCGCGGGCGGATGAAGGGCGAACGCCGCAGCCCTCGGAAGGGCCAGAGCGTCGAGTTTGCCGACTTCCGCAATTACGTGCCCGGCGACGACCTGCGATTCGTCGACTGGAACACCTACGCGCGGCTGGAAAAGCTGTTTTTGAAGATGTTCCTGGAAGAGGAGGATCTTCACTTCTACGCCTTGATCGACGCCAGCGCCTCGATGGATTTCGGCGAGCCGACCAAGCTCCGCTACGCGGTGCAGCTTGCGGCCGCCCTGGGATTCGTCGGGCTGGTGCGGGGCGATCGTGTGAAGATCGAGACCCTCGGCCAGCCGGCCGGCCGGCCGGCACCGGTCTTTCGCGGCCGCAAGAGCCTGTGGCGGATGATTAAGCACCTGGAAGAGATCCAGGGGGGCGAGAGCGTCTCCCTGGCCGAGGGCGTGAAGAACTTCTGCATCCGCAACACCGGCCGGGGGATCGTCGTTCTGCTGAGCGACCTGATGGACAAGACGGGTTATGAGGCGGCCCTTCGCTATCTGCTCTCCCGCGATCTGGACGTTTACGTGATCCAGATCCTCTCCGCCGCCGAGATCGATCCGGACATCACCGGCGACCTGCGGCTGATCGATTGCGAGGATGCGGACATGGCCGAGGTCAGCGTCACGCCGGCCTTGATGACTCGTTACAAGCGAACGCTGGCCGCCTTCATCGACGACGCCCGGCAGTTCTGCACCAAGCGGGGCATGATTTACCTGCTGGCGCGGAACGAGGTGCCCGTGGAGGACCTGGTGGGCGGATACTTGAGGAACCGCGGGCTGGTGCGGTAGGATTGTGGAAATCAAGGCCAAGTCATCAGTTCTAAGCTTAGTGAAGGAGGAGATAATGGGATTCACGGTTACCAAACCAGTGGGAACGAAGGACGCCGAGTTCGAGGAGTACGCCCGCTTGCTACGTCAGCGGGGTGTAGACCTCGGCAACTTGCCGAGGGTGCCGGACCCCGAGAACCCGCGGCGGCGCTGGGTCTACGTCTGGAATACCGCAGAGGAGGCCCAGGAGTTCGCCGACGAACTCCAGGAGCGAACCGGGGACATGGACTGGCGAGTTGAGCCAAACGCGGCACCACCTTCCAATGGCCCCTTCGGACCCGTTCTGATCCAACTTGCTCGGCGGGGAGACGGCTTGGCGATTGCACTGCACCCTCTGAGCTTGGCCATGATCCGCGAGGCGTTCCCCGAGGCCGCGCCGGGCGCCAGCAATACCTTCATTGCTACGCAGACCTGGAACGATTTTCTCAAGACGCATGGGAACTTGAACGATTTGGTCGAAGAGATTATTCCTCTACTGACCGGGCTCAGCATCGACCAGTTAATTGACATTGGCTATGCCGTTATCGACGCCGACAGCAACCGGACCTGGGTTTATGTGCCACCCGCCGGCGCGGCCCAAAGTCAAGTGAGCCGCCCCGAAGACAAGGGCCCAAGAACACGCCTTCTCTGTGACCGCCTGCGAGAGACTGCCGACCTGCTTCGTCGCGTTGGTGAGCATCACTGGTGCAACTGGCTTGAAGAATCGCTCCGCCGGATCGAGAACGGTGACTTTTCGGGCGTCGAGCATCTGCACGGCGCGTTCGGTGGCATGGGCAGCCTTAACGATCTTGTCATTGCACCCGTGAATGATCATGCCATTTCAAATGGGGAGCACTCCGCGGTGAACGCCAGACTCGACGAATTGCGGCGTGAATTGTATGAACTAGCCAGCTACATTCGACATCACGTGGAAATCATGGGCTAGGCAGGTACAGACTTCTCTATTTTTCGCTCGGCAGCGACGCTTTCAATGGATCGTCCTTAATCGGTCGGCCGGAACCGCTTCAAGTCCGGGATCAGGTCGAAATGCGGATCGGTTGAATACACCCAGCAATCAAGGCGGCGTGCTGCGGCCGAGATTGCCAGATCGCTCAACGGTAGTTCGTGTCCGCGCGAAGCTAGGGTCCTGCCAACCGCTGCAGCTTGGCGCCAATCTTCCCAAGTGACCTCCAGGTAGTGGACTCCACGAAGCAACGACGAAGCCCAGTCCGCGTGCGCATTCCGGCGGAAGCCCAGAAGGACTTCCGCGAGGATCGGGCCAATAATCGCACCAAGATCCTCATCGAGCAGCTCATCGACGATTTGCTTGGTCCGCGATTGCGGCCGATTGAAGAACGGAACCCAAATGCAGGTGTCAATCAGGACGAGATCTTCGAGCTTCATCAGCCGCCCTCAACTCGGCCTCTTCCAACGCGCACCAATTATCCTGCATCTCGACCCGGCCTGAAAGGGTTTTCAACTCTTGCCGTCGAGCATAGCGGACGTATTCGACCATCGCAGTGCGGATCGCCTCGCCCACGTCGGCCTGTTTCGTCAGGGCCTGAATTTCCGCAATCTCTTCCGCAGTAAGGTCAATCGTCGCCGTCACCTGGGGCAATCTCCGCTGTAAGCCGTGTAACGTGAATCGAACAGAAATTTGGCCAACGCCTCAATTTTAGCTCGTCTGCACTCGAATGTCCACCATTCTCACCCGGACCCCGGTATGGAAAACCGTTTCGACAACAGCTAAAATACAAATATCGAATATCTGCGGCCTGGAAACCGACAGGCCCCCACCAACGGACGAAGAAGTTGAGCGAATCTTTGAGGAAGAACGAATGAGAAAGTACGGATAATCGCCATGTTCCCCGAACTCTCCAACATGCTCTCCTGGTGGCAGTG
The DNA here is from genome assembly GCA_963824275.1 of uncultured Planctomycetia bacterium. Taxonomy (GTDB): domain Bacteria; phylum Planctomycetota; class Planctomycetia; order Pirellulales; family Thermoguttaceae; genus JANXQG01. The sequence goes on from CAWGOT010000003.1 coordinate 307,105, forward strand.
GGCCCTTCTGGCGGCGGTGCCGCCGGCGATCGTGCTGCTCTACTTCCTCAAGCTCAAGCGGCGGCCGCTGGAAGTCCCCAGCACCTACCTCTGGCACAAGTCGGTCGAAGATCTGCACGTCAACTCGATCTGGCAGCGGCTGCGGAACAACCTGCTGCTCTACCTGCAACTGCTGGTCGTGCTCTTGATCGTCCTGGCCCTGCTGCGGCCAAGCTGGCATGCCCTCCACCTGGCCGGCGGCCGGCTGGTGCTGCTGATCGACAACTCGGCCAGCATGCAGGCCACCGACGTCAAGCCGAGCCGGCTGGAGGAGGCCAAACGCCTGCGTGGGCGAGCTGATCGACCAAATGCACTACGGCGACTCGGCGATGCTGATCAGCTTCTCCGACAACGCCCGCGTGGAGCAGAACTTCACCGACAACCGCCAGCAGCTCCGCGAGGCCCTGGCCGCGATCAAGCCCAGCCAGCACTCGACGAACCTCTCCGAAGCCCTCAAGCTGGCCGCCGGCCTGGTCAATCCCGGCCAGGCCAACGAGAATTCGACCGATATCCGCGTGGCAGGGCACGAAACTCTTCATCTTCAGCGACGGCCGCTTCCCCCCCGTCCAGAACTTCGAGTTGGGCAACCTGGAGCCGACCTTCGTCTCGATCGGCCAGCCCGACGCCGCCAACGTGGGCATCGTGGCCTTTGGCGTGAGCCGCCCCGAGGACAATCATGGCAAGCTGCAGGCCTTCGCCCGCTTGCAGAACTTCGGGCCGGCGAAGGCCGAGGTTCGGCTGCAGCTTTTCATCAACGACCAGATCCGCCCTTCCGACGCCGACCACCTCAGCATCCCGGCGGGCGAGACCAGCGGGCTGGCCTTCGCCCTGGATGACTTCGATTCGGGCGTTTTGCACATTCAGGCCGAAACGAAGCGACCAATTGGCCGTGGACGACGAGGCCTGGCTCGTCGTCAACCCGCCCCGCCGGGCCAAGATCTTGCTGATCACGCCCAGAAACGAGCGCCTGGAACAGGTCCTGAAAACCAAGGCGGCCAGCGAAGTGGCCGAAGTCACCGTCGAAAACCCCGAGTTTCTCAAGTCCAAGACCTACGAGGACCAGGTCGAACTGGGCGTCTGGGACCTGGTGATCTATGACCGGACGGCACCGGCCAAAATGCCGCGGACGAACACGTTTTTCATCGGCTGCCTGCCGCCCGGGGGCGGCTTGGAAGGCCAAGGCCGAGGTCACCCTGCCGCAAATCATCGATGCCGCCGTGTCGCACCGCTTGATGCAATGGGTCGATGTCAACGAGATCCAGAAGGTGATTACGGCCACGCCGCTGGTCGTGCCCGGCGGGGGGACGGTGCTCATGGATTCCGACGCCGGGCCGCTGCTGGCGATCGCTCCCCGCGAAGGTTTCGAGGATCTGGTGCTGGGGATGGCCCTGCTCGAGGAGCGGGCGGCGGCCGACGGCTCCCTGGCCGTTTATCGCAATACCGACTGGCCCTGGAGGGCAAGCTTTGCCTCGTTCATCTTCAACCTCCTGACCGATCGGGCGGGCGGCCAGGACCTGACGGCCTCCAGTTCCTATCGGCCCGGAATGCCCGTGACGCTCGACGCCCCGGATTCCGGGGCACCCGGTACTCCGGGTCGCGGGTTGGATGTCCAGATCCCGTCCGGGGCGACCGTCCATCTGCCGCCCAGTTCCTCGGGAAAACTGGCCTTTACCGCCACGGACGAACTGGGGGTCTATCGGGTTCTATCCGGCGGCAAGCTGGTCGAGCAGTTCGCCGTCAACCTGCTCGACCCGGCCGAGAGCAACATCCGCCCAGCGGCCGATCCGGCCATCAAAATCGGTTACGTAGAGGTCGCCGGCAAGACGGGCTGGGTGGCTGGGCACCGTGAAATCTGGCGGGAATTGGTCCTCGCGGTCCTGGCGATCGCGCTCTTGGAATGGCTGATCTATCTCCGCCGCGTGTATATCTGAGCGGGAAAGCAGCAGGCACCGGGCACCGGAGTCTGCCTGCTACTTTTCTTGCTCGCGATTCAAATTCGGGGATGTGTCCTACAAGAAAACAGGCCGGATTCAGGCCGATTTCGCCCTGATTGGGGTTGCACGACCGCGGAGAATTTTGGTATACGCCCGCCCACCGTGGCGCCTGCTCGACAAAGAGGCGCCCCGTGAGTTTTTCAACGATTCCTAATAAAGTCAACGGACAGACTTGCTCAGAGGCGATCCGGAAAGTCCTCGGCGGCAGGTCGATATTCGAGCCCGGCGCACAAGTGACGACCATGCCTCAACCGTCGCAGAACACGGCCTCTTCGCTAGCGCTCCGGGCTTTGGTTCTCCGAATAACCGCGCGGACTTTCGAGCCTTAGCCAAGAGAATGCCTCCGATCTCGAGACCGAGTTGCTGGCAAATTGCACGACGCATTGAGGCGATGGGCAAAGGTCTGGCATGTCGCCGATCCCGGCTCGCGGCAGGCTGCCGAAGAAAATTTCGCGGTGAATCCTGGAACCCAAGGCAATCTCGACTTGACTTTTTCTCCAGAGAGAGTATGAAAATGTTCTTGTGAGCAGCGCACTTTGCCGAATGGTAAAGGAAACGGACGCGCGACTTATGGGACCGGCATGCGAGATGCCGTTCCCGGCCTGAAAAGGCCAACGCCAAGATCCAGGAGGTCTGGATCGGCGACCCTCATGGAGTTTTTTGAGAATGAATGATTTCGATATCGCCCCATCGACGATTTCCCGGGTGGAAGTCGATGAGGAGCCTCCCGGTAGTAAATGCCAGAGTCACCCTTGTCACAGTTCCTCCTTGCCGGTTCAACAGCGTCTCTGGTCGCTGACTCTCTCTGAACCGCGGGCACCAGGTACCCCTGGTCGCCGAGACGTTACCGCTACCGCTAGCGCCGCCGTCGCCCGCCTCCCCCGCGGATCATCGCGTGCCAGGGCCTTTCGCAAGGCCTTTTATCGCGACGTGACCGACAAGCAGTGGAACGACTGGCGATGGCATGCCCGCAGCCGCATTCGGACCCGCGAGCAACTCGAAAAAATGCTCCACCTGTCCGAAGACGAGCGGGAAGGGCTCGACCGGGCCGGAGAAATCCTGCCCGTCGCCACCACCCCCTACTACATGAGCCTGATTTCGCCGGACGATCCCCAACAGCCCCTGCGGCGGACGATTATTCCCACCGCCAGCGAATTTACGCAGACCAGGGGCGAATCGGCCGACCCGTTGGGCGAGGATCACGACAGCGCTACCCCCGGAATGGTCCATCGCTATCCGGACCGCGTGCTGCTCCTGGCCCTCGATTTCTGCTCCAGCTATTGCCGCTATTGCACCCGTTCGCGGGTCGTGGGCCAGGGCGACATCGTCCCCAACGAGGCCCGCCTGACGCTGGCTTTCGAGTATCTCCGCAAGCATACGGAAGTCCGCGACGTGCTGATTTCCGGCGGCGATCCGCTCTTCATGAGCGACGACAAGCTGGACTGGATCCTCACGAACCTGCGTGCGATTCCGCATATCGAATTCGTCCGCATCGGCACGAAAATGCCCGCCGTGCTCCCCCAGCGGATCACCCGGGAACTGTGCCGCATGCTGCGGAAGCACCATCCCTTATGGATGAGCCTGCACTTCGCCCATCCGGACGAATGCTACGCCGGAATCGTACCAGGCCTGTGCCCGCCTGGCCGATGCCGGCATCCCCCTGGGCTCGCAGACCGTGTTGCTCCGGGGCATCAACGACAACCTGCCGACGATGAAGACCTTGATGCATCACATGCTCAAGATGCGGGTCCGGCCGTACTATCTCTACCAGTGCGACCCGATCACCGGCTCCGCCCATTTCCGCACCCCGGTGTCGAAGGGCCTGGAGATCATCGAGGGCCTTCGCGGGCACACGACCGGCTATGCCGTGCCCTCCTTCGTGATCGACGCCCCGGGCGGCGGCGGCAAGATCCCCTTGCTTCCCAATTACGTCATCGGCCGCGACGGCGAAGACCTGGTCCTGCGGAATTTCGAGGGCAAGACCTATCGATATCCCGATCCCGAGGGCGCCATTTAGCCGCAGGCGGCAAATCTGGAGGTAGGGTGGGCCGAGTGAAACGAGTCCCACCAGGAATCACTTAAGGTATCATCGGAGAGCTGGTGGGACTCGTTTCACTCGGCCCACCCCACTTCGTGCGCCCCTGCGCCCAGAGCCGGACGAGCCCGAAATTCCGACGCGTGGCCGATCTTCTTCTTGCCTTGGCGGGCATGTCCCCCTAGTCTCCAAGGCGACAATTTCGTAAGATCGCAGAATCTCAATCTCAAATCTCAAATCGATTTCAAATCCACAAACGCCGCGATGCTCATCGGCCTGACCTACGACCTGCGTGCTGAATACCTGGCCGCAGGCTATTCGTCAGAAGAAACCGCCGAGTTCGACAAGGTGGCGACATGGATGCCATCGAATCGGCCTTGCGGGACCTCGGCCATCAGACCGATCGCATCGGCAGTGGACGCCAACTGGTCGACCGCCTGGCAGCCGGCGACCGCTGGGATCTCGTCTTCAACTTCGCCGAGGGCCTGCACGGAACGGCCCGCGAGGCCCAGGTGCCGGCCATTTTGGACATTTACGAGATCCCCTACACGTTCTCCGATCCCCTCGTGCTGGCCGTCTGCCTGCACAAAGGGCTGACGAAAACGGTCGTCAGCCGGGCCGGCGTGCCCACGACGCCCTTCGTCCTCGTCCAGAAGATCGAAGACGTCGAGTCAATCGACCTGCCCTATCCGCTCTTTGCCAAGCCGGTGGCCGAGGGGACCGGCAAGGGCATTACGGCCGATTCGAAGATCAAGGATCGCGATTCGCTCCGCAGGGTCTGCCGGGAGCTGCTGGCCCGCTGCCGCCAGCCGGTCCTGGTGGAGACCTTCTTGCCGGGCCGCGAGTTCACCGTCGGCATCCTGGGTACTGGCGACGAGGCCCGCGTGGTCGGCAGCATGGAAATCACCCTCTTGCCGGCGGCCGAGGCCGAGGTCTACTCCTACGTGAACAAGAGCCGCTACGAGGAATTCTGCCGCTACCTGCCCCGCCGCGGGGCGGACGACGCGGAAGTGGCCGAGGCCGAGCAGGTCGCCTTGGCTGCCCATCGGACCTTGGGCTGCCGCGACGCCTCGCGGGTCGATCATTCGCTCCGACGCCCAGGGCCGCCCGCATTTCATGGAGGTCAACCCGGTGGCCGGCCTCCACCCCAAGGACTCCGATTTGCCCATGATTTGCGGTTTCTTTGGCATGACGTACCGAGAGCTGATTGAACAGGTCGTCGCCGCGGCAAGTTGCCGGGTGACGAAAACCGTCGCCAGCGAACCTGCGCTGATCAACGAACCCCAGGTGAACTATGAACATCGTTATCCTGCACAACGCGGTTTCCAGCGACGATTCTCCTGAAGATCTGGACACGATTGCCCAGGTCAGGGCGATTTCCGCTTCGCTTTGCCGCCTGGGCCACTGCGTCGTGGCGGTGCCCTGCACGCTGGATCTGGCCGCCTTGCGGGAGACCTTGCTGGAGTGCCGCCCGCAACTGGTCTTCAACCTCGTCGAATCGCTGGGGGGGACCGATTCCCTGTCCTACCTGGCCTCGGCGGTGCTGGACGCCCTGGCGCTGCCCTACACCGGCAACTCGACCGACGCCCTCTTCACGACCAACCATAAGCTGCTGGCCAAGCGGATGATGCAGCTTGCCGGGCTGCCGACGCCGCACTGGCTTTCCGAAGATGGCTGCGGTCCCGATGCCGACATCGCCCCGCTCGGACCGCCCTGCATCATCAAGTCGGTCTGGGAGCATGGCTCGCGCGGGCTGGATGACGAAAACGTGCTCTCGAGGGCGATACGCGAGTGCGTCCGCTCCAACCTGCGGGAATTCACCGCCCGGACGGGCCGGCCCCATTTTGCCGAGCAGTTCATCGACGGCCGCGAATTCAACGTGCCGATGCTCGATGGCCTCGACGGGCCGCAGATCCTGCCGGTCGGCGAGATGGACTTCTCCAGCCTTCCCCGCCGACAAACCGCGGATTATCGGCCATCGGGCCAAGTGGCACGAAAGTTCCTTTGAATACCACAACACGCCGCGGAGTTTCCACTTCCACGAGCACGACCGTCCCCTGGTCGAGCAGTTGAAACGGCTGGCCCTGGAATGCTGGCGGCTGTTCGGCCTGCAGGGCTACGTGCGGGTCGACTTCCGCGTCGATCTGGCCGGCCAGCCTTGGATCCTGGAGATCAACACGAATCCCTGCCTTTCGCCCGATGCCGGCTACTCCGCCGCCCTGGACGAGGCCGGCGTGGCCTACGACGACGCCATCCGCCGGATCGTGCGAGAGGGCCATGGCCGGGCGGGGACCTGACCTGGCCCCTCAGGAGCGTGCCAGGACAGCCCAGGCCGCCCTGGGACTGCGGCCAGAAGATATCCTCAGCCCCGAAGGGGTGCGCTAGCCCATGCCTTTCACCTTTCGCACCGAACTGCAGCCGGCCGACCGTGCCGCAATCCGCGCCCTCGTCGAATCGACCGGCGTCTTCAACGCCGTGGAACTCGACTGTGCCGTCGAATTGGCCGAAGAACGCCTGGAAGAAGGCCCCGAGAGCGGCTATTACTTCCTCTTTGCCGAACTGGAAGGCCGCGTCGTCGGGTACGCCTGCTATGGTCCCATCGCCCTCACCCTCGGCAGCTACGACCTGTATTGGATCGCCGTCGACAAGTCGGTCCAGGGCCAAGGGCTGGGCAAGAAGATCATGGACAAAGTCGCCGAGATCATCCGCGGTGAAGGGGGCCGGAACATCTATATCGAGACCTCGACCAAGCCCCACTACCTGGCGACGCGGGCCTTTTACGAGCGTTGCGGCTGTCCTTTGGTCGCCACGCTCGAAGACTTCTATGCCCCCGGCGACAGCAAGGCGATTTATTGCAAGAAGGTCTGAGGCTCGGCATTCCATGGGAAATCTGCTGATGAGACGGTTCCGTGGATCTGATAAGTAACATTGAACTTCGGGAGGTGGCTGGCGCGATCCTTATGGTCATCTTCGTCGTCCCCTTCGCTTTCCTGATCTACCTCGTAATCCGCGCCCGTTACTGCAAACGGGGAGTCAGGCTACAATACAGTAAGGCAGTTGACGATCCAGCGTTCGGAGATCTCCGCTTATTCGCGGATTCCGGTTGTTGGGAGTGTGAAGTACTCTTTTCCCCAATTCAGGAGTATATTGATGCCCCGGCGGCTGGACCGACAAGTGCACAACGGGCGCTATTCAGGTTAGTCGAACGGAGCTGGGACCACGTTTTCCCGGAAATCTGCAAGTCGCTCGTCCAACACCTTGGGAATGATCACGTTTTCCAGCTCTGGCGTATTGAAATCCCTGCAGATCCTTCTTCGGACAAGTGGACTGGCATATTCTTTGTGGACCCTGAAGAGGCTGGCGACATCGGTTACTCTGTCAATGTGGTCGACTGGAAGGTAGCTTGCGTCAGCGTTACCAAGATCGAATAAGGCAAGCCTTTTCTGGGTCTCGATAATGCCTGACGCTTCCCCACCGCTGCTCGTCCAACTCACGCCGCCGGGCCGCGGGGCCGTTGCCAGTCTGCACATCGAAGGCCCCGGAGCCTTGGACGCCGTCGCCCGGCACTTCACGTCCCGCAGCCGCCGGCCCGTGGTCGATTTCCCGCTCGGCCGGATCGTTGTCGGCCATTTTGGCGGCGAGCAAATCGTGCTCACCCGGCACTCCGATCATGCGATCGAACTCCACTGCCATGGCGGACTGGCGGCGGTCGCGCGCATCGAGGAAATACTCGTCAGCGATGGCTGCCGGCGGATCTCCTGGCAAGAGTGGATCGCCAGGCAGGAGCCTGACCCGCTTGCCGCCGCCGCCCGCGTGGCCTTGGCTGAAGCCCGCACGACCCGGACGGCGGCGATCCTCCTCGACCAGTACCGCGGCGCGCTCGGCAGGGCACTGGACGAGATTGAGGCTTCCCTGCAAGCCGGCTCCAAGCAAACGGCGCGGGAGCAGATCGAGGCCCTGCTGGCCCACGCCGCAACCGGTTTGCACCTCACCCGGCCCTGGCAGGTCGTCGTGGCAGGGCCTCCCAACGTGGGCAAGAGCAGCCTGATCAATGCGATTGCCGGCTACCACAGGGCGATCGTTCACAGCACACCCGGCACCACCCGCGACGTGGTCGGCCTCCAGACCGCAATGGAGGGCTGGCCCGTGGAGATCTTCGACACGGCCGGCCTGCGAGAGACTGCCGAGGAAATCGAGCTCGCTGGCATCGACCTGGCCCGGCAGAAAATCGTTGCGGCCGATCTGGTCGTCCTGGTCTTCGACAACTCGCTGCCGTGGTCCGCGGAGGATCAGGCCCTGGCCGAATCGCACCCTGCGGCCCTGCTTCTCTACAATAAGAGCGACTTGCCCCGCGCCAGTGAGTCTAGGCCAGCAGGCATGGAGGTCGGTGCGATGCATCCGACGGGGATTGACGAGCTATGTCGTGAGATTGCCGGCCGTCTGGTTCCGCACCCGCCCCCGCCCGGCGCTGCCGTGCCGTTTGAGCTGGAACAGATTGAGCGGCTCAAGGGGTATCTTAGAAGGCCGTAGCGTGCGGCCCCGTAGGGTGGGACAAGCGAGCTTGCGAGCGCCGGCCCACCATTCGCGGCTTTTGGTGGGCCGGCGCTTGCGAGCTCGCTGGTCCTCGCTGGTCCCACCCTACGGCGCTTGGCCAAACCCTGCGGCCCCCACTCCCCCCATCTTCTCTGGCCGCACTTCCTCGTCGCGTATTCTCGGCGAATTCCCGGAAATCGCCAAAATCCCCTCTGGACTCGGCCTGGACTCTGTGCGTATCTTACGCCAACTCAAAGTGTCGTTTGTGTCAGACCTGCACAGCGACGTTCAAGGAGGAACGCGCCATGCCCTTTCGACGGATTCGAGTCGCTCGCAACCTTTCGTTCATCGGCCTTGCGTTGGGGATCGTTTCGGCCTCAATCGCGCTCGGCCAGGGCACGGCCGATAACGCGCCTCCCCCAAGGCCAAATCGGCCCAACCCGGTTCGCTTTGCCGACGGCAGCGCCTTGCCCTCGGACGATAACCCTAGCCTGTTGACGGCCACGCCTACGCCAACCCCGGCGCCACGTCCGCTCGGCGATTCAAGCGGACCCAATCCAGGGGAGCCCTCTCCGCTGCCGCCGCCCCCGGCTACGTCGGCCGCGCCGGCCTTGGCCCCGCCGCCTGGCGGCAAGCCCCCGACCGCCGCCGCCAGTGCGCCGCTGGTCCCCGTGCCGGACTCGAAGTACCTCGGACCGGCCGAGATCGAAGTCACCAGTTTTCATGGCATCACGCCCGGCGCAAGTATCCATGACGACGTGGAAAAGGCCTGGGGAAAGCCCAAGGACTCGCGCAATCTCGATAGCGGCCTGACCGAGTTGTACTCGGTCGATCCCTTCCCGCGCGTGGAAGTGACCTATGCCGGCAACAAGGTCGCGTCGCTGGTGATCCGCTTCGAACGCGGCTTCCCGGCCGGCCAGGTCGCCGAGCAGTTGGAACTGGCGAAGGTCCAGCCCGTCCTGGTTTCCAATGAGTTGGGAGAGGTTTTAGGGCAGGCGTACCCGGAGCGCGGCGTGCTCTTCTCCTTTGAGCATGCCGCCGACCCGAGCAAGACGCTCGAAGAAAGTCACGCATATCGTTCTGGAGCCGATCTCGGCGGAGCCCTTCGTGCTGCGTGCCGAAACGAACATCGACACCCGCCCCGAATTCAGCCTCCACGACGCCGAGCAGGCGATCAAGTTCCAGCCGGGCAATGCCCGTGCCCAATGGCTGCGGAGCCGGGCCCTGACCTCGCTGGGCCAGCATGACCAGGCCGTGGTCGCGGCGAGCGAGGCGGTGAACCTCGATCCCCGCGATGCCCGCTACCAGGTCACCAAGGCCCAGACCTTGCTTCAGGCAGGCCGGATCGCCGATGCCACCGCGGCCGCCGAGAAGGCCGTCGCCTTGAGCGAGCTGCGGCCCCACGTCAAGGCCAGGGCGATCTGCCTGCTGGGCGATTTGAAGGCCGCCGGTCCCCATCCCGACCACAAACAGGCCCTGCAACTGCACACGCAGGCCGTGCAGGCGGCCACGGCCCTCAAATCCGACAAGCATCCGGCGATCCGCGTCGCGGCCAAGGAGGTCTTGCTCGATGCCCATCTGGGCACCGTGCTGGACATCGCCTGGGGGACCTGGAACCAAAAAGAGGTCTCGACCGAGAAGTGGATTGTCGCGGCTATGGAAATCGCCCACGACCTGATCAAGAGCGAAGACGGCGGCGACGAGTATCTCTTCCGCGTGAACACCAGGGCTTTGTCGGCCGACGTTGGCCTGCAGGGCAAGCTCGATCCGGCCCCCTGGGCGAAGGAAGTGGTCCGCAACGGCGAGGTGCTGATTTCCGCCGCGCCGGAGCCGGCCCGCAAGGCCGAGTTGCAGTGGCAGGTGGCGATGTCGCTGTACGACGCCATGCAGATCTATCAGATGCGAGGCAACCAGGACGAAGCCCTGCGGCACGGCGAATTGGCCATCAGTTACCTGCAGAAGAGCGGGCGGGCGGAGAAGTCGCCTTCGGCCGCCTACCTGTTGGGCCGGGCCTATTTCCGCATGGGCGCCGTGTATGCGAACAATCGCAAGGACCACCGCACGGCGGTGAGCTGGTTCGAGAAGGCCATTCCGCTGTTAGGCAAGTCGCCTCCGCCGGAGGCGATGGTCGACCTTAGCCGGCTGGGAGATTCGTTCGTGAGCATGGGCGTTTCCTACTGGAACGCCAACTACAAGAAGAAGGCCATTGCGCTGACCGAGCACGGCGCCAATCTGATCGAAGAGGCGGTCCGCCGCGGCGACCACGACCGCAGCGTGCTGGCGATCCCCTACGCCAATCTGGCCGCCATGAACCGCGACGTGGGCGATGCCGCTGCCGCCGCCCGCATGCAAGAGCTGGCCGAGAAGGCCAAGGGCACCACGATCCGGTAGAGCGACCTACACCGGCTTGATCGTGCTGACCCACAAGAACGGCTTGCCGGCCTCATCGACGCGGACCTCGAATTTCAATCCGCCCTTCTCAACCTTCGCCAGCATCTTCCGCAGCGCGATGCTGTAGGTCGTTCGCTCCTGGGGATGGGAAACGGTGGCCTTCTCCGGCTCGATGCCGTAGCGGGCCAGGGCATTGTGATCGTAAAGCACCGGCGCGTTGACCTGCTTGCCGACCACCTCCAGGAGCTTGGCTGCCGTCACGCCGGAGACGTTCACGTTGTGGTACTCGTACAGGGCCGGCAGGACCTTCTGTCGCCCTCGGCGGGCCAGCCGACGGGCCAGATCTCCTTGTCGAGCTGGGCCTTCTTGACCAGGTGCGAGAGCGTTTCGCCGTCGGCCTGGGGCACCATGCAGAAGCCGATCGGCCGCAGGATGCAGGCCAGGGCCGTGCCGCTGGAGAAACCGGATAGCTCTTCTTCGATCTTGTCGTCGTCGCCCAACGTGCCTTCGACCTTCAGCGAGAGGCCAAGCTGCCCTCCGATCTTGTTCACGGCTTCGCTCCGCGTCATGCCCTTGGTGGAAAAGCCGACCGCCTTGGAGAGATCGGAATTGACCTTCTCCAACTGGCTGGCCGTGAGCCCGAAGGCAGAGATCTTCTCGCGTTTGTCCGGAGGGCCGCGCTTGGCCAGGTCGTCGAGCCAGGCAGCCAGCTTTTTGCACTCGGTGCGGCGGAATTTGCCGCCCGGCACGACGAGCACGTCGCCCGTGCCGAGCACCGCCGTGACCTTATAGAACGGCATCTGCTCCGTGCCGCCGACCTCGATCGAGGGCTTCTCGCCGGCCTGTCCCGAGCGGAGGCGGAAGTCTTGCACGCCCGCCGCGGCCAGGGCCTGATTCCACTGCTGGAACGACATTGCCGCCCCCACAGAATTGTCGCCGGCGATTTCCAGATGCACCTGGCCGGCCGGCGCAGCCCAGGCGGCAGACGCGAGAAACACGGATACCAGTGCCAACAGGATGAAGGTGTGCAACCGCATGGGGGTTTCTCCTGAAAAAGGGCGTGATAAAGCGGATATAGGGATTATAGCACACGGATGCCGCGCGGCGACCGTGCCCCCGTAGGATAGGTTTTTAACCTGTCGGGAAACGACATGCCGGTTTTCAAGCGGTCCGGGAACGACAAGCTAAAAACCTATCCTCCAGGGTGCAAACGCAACCTAGAATTAAGCAGCCGCGAAGTCAGAAAGCCCCATTCCCGCGCCCTTTCAGGAGAGATGCCATGAACCAGGAACTAGAAACCGCCCCGACGACCTTTATCGATCGCCGCTCGTACGACATTTCGGGCCGCAGCCCCGCCTTCGAGCGACGGCAGTTCACCAATTCCTATGACGAACTTTCGCCCGAAGCCCTCGATCTGGCCCAGGCCATCGACGGCTACAAGCTGCGTCATCGCCGCCGCTTCATCACCTACGAAGAGATGCTGTCGGTGATCAAGTCGCTGGGCTACCAGCGGCCGTAGGGCGGAATTGCGGGAATTGCGATGCATCCTGGTCAATGGCCGCCCTCTTGAGTACAATGAGAAATGGCCAATGTCTGGAGCGACCATGCCTCTGATGGATCATTTTCACCCGCCCTTGAGCGAACGTCGGCAATGGCACGCATTTCATCATGCGTGGGCGACGTATCTAGCTGCCGACTTGAATCGGCAGCTTCCCAAGGAATATTTTGCCGAGCCGAATGTTCAATTCGGCGTCGAGATTGAACGTTGCCACATTTGAGGACGATGCAAGCGGCGATTCGGCATTGTGGGTTCCGCCGGCGCCGACGCAGACCGTTCGCTTCAGCCTTGTCACCGACGTCGTGGAAGTGCAGATCTTCAACCGCGAGGCGGGGCCTGTGCTTGCGGGGGCAATCGAGTTGGTCAGTCCGGCCAACAAGGACCGGACCGCTCACCGCGACGCTTTCGTATCCAAATGCGCCGCGCTGCTGCAAAGCGGCGTCGGCTTGATGGTCGTGGATTTGGTGACCAGTCGCGCGGCAGATTTGCATGAGGAACTGCTTCGCCGCCTGGCCGCAACCGCCGCCGCCAGCCATGCGGACCTCTGGGCCTCCTCCTACCGGCCGGTGAAGATAGACGGCGAAACGGAACTGGCTATCTGGCATAATTCCTTGAGCGTGGGGGCCGTTCTGCCCGCCTTGCCCTTTTGGCTCAAAAACGGCCCTTGCCTATCTCTCGATTTGGAGCTTTCCTACAGCAGAACCTGCCGCGAGTTGGCCATTCTGGGAAACGGACCGGACAAGCAGCCGCATTAGTCGTCTTGCGCCTGGCTTGGCCTTTCTGGACCGCGTACCGGGCAGCGAGCTGCGAGGCGCTTGCCTTGGCAGTATTCACGCTCTCGACTCTCAAATGCAATCGGAGACCCGACGAATGTCGTCCGACCGGCGGTCCGGTAATTCCCAGTCACTCTCAACCTGCGCATCGGGCCCATGCTCAGCTCGTACTTCTTCACGACCACCGCTTTGCGATCCGCCGAAGGCGGACTCTGCGGCTGACCGGCATTTACTCCCCTTCCCGAAACAAGAACACGGCCGAGGCGATGACCGTCGTCCAGAGGCCCAGCTTGTCGCCTTCGGCCGTCTGCGCACGGCGCGGGTCTTAATGATCTTGCCCGACATGTGGTAGATCTCTTTCCGCTGGTCGTAGGCCGTCTCGGGATCGAACTCGATGCCCAAGGTGGTGGCCAACATCGTGGCCGCCATGTCCTCGACAAAATCCCGCATCCGCTGCTCGGTCATGCCGTAGCCGTGATGCTCGCTGATGTACCCGTACTGATGCCCGGCGGCCGGCAAGGCCAGGCCGATCGAGGCGCCTACCAGCCGCGAGGGCTCGTTCGTCGAGGCCTCCGCCAGCACGACGTACGTGACCTGGCCCGGCTGCAACTTCCGCAGGCCGGCATTCTTCGAGATCAGCTTGCAGTGCGGCGGGAAGATGCTCGACACGCGGACCACGTTGCACATCTCGATGCCCGCGTCGCGCAAAGCCAACTCGAAGCTCTGCAACTGATTGCGATGCTTGCCCACGCCCTGCGTGAAAAAACACTCTTTCGGAACAAGGGGTTCGATCACTTCAAAGTTCTCCCGGTGGCATTACTGGTTGAGGTGCAGGACCTTGGCCGGCGGGAAGCCGTTGAACCAGGTCGACGAGGCCGCACTATAGGCGCCGATATTCTCACTATACAACAAATCGCCGATGTCGAGCTCGGGAAGCTCCTCGGCCAGCGAAATCGTGTCCAGGGCGTCGCAGGTCGGGCCGAAGACCGCACAGATCTGCGTGTGACCGTTCTTGAAGGAGCGGACGGGATAGCGGCAATGGTCGAAAATGATGCCGGAGAAGGTGTGATAGACGCCGTCGTCGACGTAGTAGCAGCGCTTGCCCTCGCGGACCGCCCGGCCGATGATCTTCATCACGGACGTGGCCGCGGTGGCCACGAGGAAGCGGCCCGGCTCGGCCAGGATCTCGATCTCCTTGGGGAACAGGCGGTCGAACTCGCTGTTGAGCGTGCGGGCCAGGTCCTCGAAGGGCCGCACGTTCGCGTCGTAAGGGGCTGGGAAGCCGCCGCCGATGTCCAGCAGGTTCAGTTTCTCGAAGCCCCGCAGGCGGGCCTCGTGGAAGATCTCCGACGAAATCTGCAGGGCCTGCACGTAATTGTCGAAATTCGTCGTCTGGCTGCCGACGTGGAAGCTCAGGCCCTCGACCACCAACCCGGCCTCGTGCGCCTCGCTGATCAGATCGACCGCCTCGCCGGGGCTGGCGCCGAACTTGGAGGAGAGCTCGACCATCGCGCCCGTGTTGGGCACGCGGATCCGCAGCACCAGACCGGCGTGCGGCGCGTAGCGGCGGACCTTGTGGATCTCGTCCAAGTTGTCGTAGGTCACCAGCGGCTTGTAGGGGTCCAGTTGCTGCAGCGTGCGCTGGTCCTTGATCGGGTTGGCATAGATGATCTTGTCCCAGATGAAGTCCTGCCGCTGCTTCTCGGGCAGGCCCTGGATGTACTGGTAGACGATCTCGAACTCGGGCATGGAGGCCACGTCGAAGCTGCAACCGGCTTCGTACAGGGTCTTGACGATGGCCGTGTCCGAGTTCGCCTTCACGGCATAATAGGCCTGGACCCGCGGCAGACACTTCTTGAATCGCGCATAGTTCTGCCGCAGGATGTCGTGATCGACGACAAACAGCGGGGTCCCGTGCTCCTTGGCAAGTTCCTGCAACATTTCCCGATCGACCATCTATCCCCCTCCGTCTACAGTAGAAAGTTCTTGAATTGCCACGGGTCCCGCGGGGTGCGCACCCGCCGGGGACCAAGTCCGAAAAAGTCCGTCGCGTCTTTCAAAGGCGTCCAATCCGAACGAATCGAGAGGCACTGGCCCAGGTAGGGGGCGGCCCGCTCGAGAATATATTCGTGCGGCAGGTCGTCGGCGACGCAGATTCCACGGTTCGGGTTTTCGATCATCCAGCATACGGCGGCGACTGCCGAACAAGCAACCTGCATCGTCGTGGCATTCTGATTGGGAACCAGTTGCCGCGACTCCTCGATGGAAAGAATGCTGCCCGTCCACCATGAATTATAGGCATGCCCCATGATCAATGCGCCCAAAATGTCGGACCCGGCGACGATTTCGTCGGTCATGATCCGCAACTTCGGCTGCAAACGGTAATTATAACCGCGGAACTCGTGGAGCGAGGCGATCGCGGCGTCGCAAGGACAGTAGGCATAGTGGACCGTGGGGCGATAGACGGCCACGCCCTCGTCCCAAACCGTGAGATAATCGGTGATCGTAAAGGCCTCACCATGCCTCACCACCATCCCATGAATGGAATAATAGGGGACCCAGGAGCGGACCCAGGTGTTGATTCCCATCTGGGCGAGGCAAATCTGGTGTTTGGGGCCGGCGTCGTGCTGGCACGCCTGGGGGGGCAGATATTTTTCGTGCGTTCCCCAGCCCATTTCTGCCGTGGTGGTGCCCTCCTCGTGGAAGCCCTCGATGCTCCACGTGTTGACGAACTCGTCGATTTCCTTCGGCCGGCTGGCGATTTGGGTATCGCGTTCGCTGCAATGGATGACCTTGACGCCGATTTTCTGGGCCAGGCGGTTGAAGGTCCTGGCCGTGGCCAGATGCTGGACTTCCTCGGCGTCGGCCGGCTTGAGCTTCCGTTCCGCGAGCAGGGCGGTGGCGATGTCCAGCAGGCCCTTCTTAGTCCAATGGGAGATCAAGCCGGGGTTGGCGCCATGCTCCAGCACGGCGGTCGGCCCTGGATCGTGCCACTCGGCCTTCAAGTGGCGGATATTCATATGTCGGAAATAAAGGGTCCGCTCGGTGGGCCGCTTCCATTCCAGGCCCTCGTAAGGGTCCCATACCTCGACCGACGTATTGACATATAGCACGCCGTGGTCACGGCACCATTGCAATAACTCGCAGCAGTCGATATTCCAGGCCAGATCGATAATCAGGTCGCCGGGGGCCGCGTAGCGGCTGAGCAGGGCCCCTAAATTCTCCTGGGTGACCTTTTCCCGCTTGAAGCGGACCCCCTGTTCAATCCACGGTTTGACAACTTCTCCCAAATCCTCGAAATCGAGGACCGTGACGTTCCGCGGCGACACCTGAACGCTTTTCAAGAAGATCGGAAGCGTGCAACGGGCGACCGCGCCGAAGCCAAGGAACAAGACTTTTCCGCGGAATTTGATCATTTCTCGTACGCACGGCAGTTTTCGGGAAACAACAATTTTGGGGCTACTCTTGCGGATTGTCAAGAGCGGCCCGTTTCCCGCTGTCGCTACGGTTTCAATTCCGGCACGACCGCATAGGTCTTCGCATCGCAGTCGATGGTCACGGTCGTTCCGTCGGAAAACGTCGTGCGCTGCCTGCGATGGTCGGGGTCGAGGAACTCGTGGTTCGTCATTTCCAGCAGCGCGACCCGTTTGTGCAGTGCGAGATCGGCGCGCATCACGTCGATGTTCTTGCGGTCCTTCAGATTGGACGGCGCCGAGGCGTAACCGCCGTTCAGAAGGCAGCGGAGATAATCGCCGTCGCCGCCTTCCGGCGTCATCACCGCGTCGTGATAAACCAGGTTGTAGAGCGGCACGGAGATGACCGAGCCGGCGTTGGCGCCGGAGACGTAGTCCACGTAGGGGACCACCCAATCGGCCCCGGCTTCGGTCCCCACGATACCCAGGTTCCGCCGCGCCCAATGGAACAGGGCCGCCTCGCACTGCATGCATTCGGTCCGCGTCAGCGGGTGTTCGGGATTGAAATCCTCCGTCGGCGGAACGTAGCCGAAGACGTTGAGATAACTGCCCTGCATGTGGATCCCATGCTCGAACATCAACTGGTAATTCTTGACCATGTGCCCCAGCGCGAAGCGGGCGTCCAGATAGGCCATCTTCCCGCCGTCCCAATAGTCCATGTACGGGATGTGGTCTTCCTTCCAACCGCCGAAGCGCGTGCCGGGAAAGGCGCCGGGCGGACGGACGGCGTCTTCCTCATGCACGGCGAACTGCGGGTCCCAAGAGGGCGCGTCCACGTAGTAATCGCGATACTGGTCATGGAGGTTGTAGACGTAGCCCAGTTCCTTGCAGGTCTTCACCCAGCGCTCGAGCCCCTCCCAGCCACCGGCGGCGGGCGAGGGCGGCAGGGCGTCGGGATGCTGGCGGTCGTAGCCTTGATAGGGCCAGGCGGCCAGCGTGACAAAGGCCCGTTCGACGCCTTGGGCTTTCATCGCGCGCAGCCGCTCGGCCAACTCGTCGAAGGTCGTCGCGCGGTAATTGGCGGCCGGATTCTTCGCGTCGTAACGGTGGCCGCCCGGCTTGTAGTTGCGCACGGCATGTTGCCGCACGAACGCAGCGCCGATCAGCTCCGCCACGAGCGGCTCCTGCGCGATCTTCTCCTTGAGCGATACGAAGCGGCCGGCGTCCATCACGTAGCGCCGATACCGCTTGGCCATGTCCACGTAATTGCCCTTGGGAAGAAAACAGAGCCGCACCGCGCGGGGATAGGCCAACTTGCCCAGCGAGGCCAGCCAGCGCGGGCCGATCACCGTCGGCCCGCCCGCAGGATGCTGGAATTTGTAGCCCGCGTCGTTCGGCGTTTCCACGATCACGGCCAATGCCGAGCCGTTCTTTTCGAATCCCCACCACGACATCGACCAGCACTCGATGAGGTTGGCCTGGAGGTAGCTCGTGTCGCTCTTGATCAAGGCCTCTTGCCCTTGGCCGGCGGGCACGTTGCGGAAGGGATGATATTCCTTGGGCCAATTGCAGGGGAGGAGGTTGCCGCGGACATTGCTCAGCGCGGTGTAATCCGCTCCGCGCGTGAGCACTTCCTTGGGCCAATCCAGTTGCCGCACGACGGCCCCATGCTCGACGGCCGCGGCGCCGCATACCAGGTCCTCGTCCTTGCCTTCGAGGCCGACGGTCAGCACCAGGGCGAGGTCCAATTCGGAACCTTGGTGCAACATGCCGTTGCCGCGAAATCGTTCGAGCCGGATCTTGACGCCGGTCTGGTATCCTGTGTCGTATTTGACGATCTCGGTCTTGCCGGCGGCGGCGAGACCGAGGTTGAATTCCTCGCCCTGCGATTTCACAACCAGATCGTCGGTGTCCGACGGCGCGAGATTCCAGGTGACCGGCCCGGCCTCGACGGTCATCGCCAAGGTCGATTCGTCGAGCGTCACGGTTTGCTTGCGGCCGGCGATGGTCCATATTCTGCCGGCGTGGGACACGTTGACCTCGGCGCGCCCCATTGCGCGCGCGGCAACGGCTGGGCAAGCGCCGCCGCGGAGCCAAGAAGCACCGCAGCCGCGCCGAGAAGGATGAGTCGTCTTTTCATTCTGGTGTTCCTTTCCACCGGCATTCACTCGAACCGCCGGACGAAAATCTCCGGCAGGTCGATCTTCGCCGGCTGGGGCGGAAACAAGACGACCAACCCGAACCGACGATTGCCTTGCACCGCGAGCGGATCAATGCTCCGATTCGCCCGGGTTCTCCGGGATGCCGGGGTCGTCCAAGACTTGCACGGCGGACGCGGGGCCGAGGGTCTTCCAATCTTGCAGGACCCACACGACCTTCTTGTCGGGCGCAACTTCGACGAGCTGCGGGCCTTTGCCGCCCGAACCGCGGGAGCAGAAGATGGTGTTGCCGTTGGCCAGCCGGGTGCAACTCTGCGGCGCGACGGCAAATCGGTAGGCCTCCGGCAGGTCCGCGACCTTGAATTCCCAGACCGTCTCCCCCTTGGCGTTGACTTCGCGCGTGAGTTTATCGCCTTCGTCGGTAATCAGCGTGTTGCCGTTCTTGAGGCGGATGGCGGCCCAAGGCGTCCTGATGTCGTAGCTCCAGAGCTCTTTGAAATCCTTATCGTATTCCACGACCTTGTTCATGTTGAGAAAAGGAACGAGGTAGGTCCCTTGGGCCGTATAGCGAATGCGGCGGAATTGCGGATGGACGGGCTTGGCGGCATCGAAAGGCAGATCGTGCTCGACCTCCACCGCCTTGGTCTTGATGTTGACGACCATCAGCTTGGGCGGCTGGCCGTTAGCGACGAAGAGGACCTTGTCCAGGCCGATCGGCTGGCAGGCGTGGATTTCGGTCCCCTTGGGGGCGTCGTAGCGCCAGACGACCTCTTTCTTGGGCGTCACCTCGGCCACGTATTGCATGCGCGTGAAGAGGATGTTGCCGTTGGAGAGCATCCAGACGTTGTCGTATTCGTTGCCCCCTCCGGTAGAATAGGTCCAGATGACTTTGCCCTCGTGGATGAGGAACATCTTGTTGTAGCCCTCGCCGATGTAGAGCATCGGATGCTGCGACAATCCCTTTCCGGGCAGGTCGGCGGTGCGGGCGGCGTTTTCCGATTTCCGCGCCGCGACCGCGGTTTCGGCCGGACCGAGCGCCGGCACGTCGGCGGTCGTGAAGCGGTCGAGCACGTTCATGCACGGCGTCGCCGCGGAGGATTTGGCCGCGGACGCGTCTTCAGCGGCGGCGGTGCAAGCGGCGGTGAAGAGCAGGAAGCCGCCCGCAAGGACGGCCACTGGGGTCAGCGTTTCATAGCGCATGGTTTGTCTTCCTTGGTGGTTGATAGGAATCTTGATCCCACGAAACACGCCAATCCTAATTCGGACGCGGCTCGCTGTCAAGAACCGGCCGTGCGTGGAGGGAGAGGGCCGCTATGCCTTCCGGCAGAAAGGACCTGCTCTTGGTTGATTCTCTGTGCAACCGGCCACTACTCTTGGCCTAGCGATGCGGCTTGAAAACGACAGTCGCCAGCGGCGGCAGGGTGATAATGATCGAGGCGGGACGGCCGTGGCTCTCCTGCGGCTCAGCCCTCACGCCCGCGCCGTTGCCCACGTTGCTGCCGCCGTAAAACGTCGAGTCGCTGTTGAAGATCTCCTGGAACCAGACCGCTTCCGGCACGCCCAGGCGATGGCTCTGCCGCACGACGGGCGTGAAGTTGTTGCAGACGATGAGGTAGTCGTTGGGGTCCTTGCCGCGGCGGACGTAACTCAGCGTGCTGTCTTCGTGGTTGTGGCAATCGATCCACTCGAAACCGCGATAGTCGAAGTCGACCTCGTGCAGGGCCTTCTCGCGGCGCAAGAGGCGGTTCAGGTCGGCAACGCACCTCTGCAAGCCCTGGTGCGACGACCACTGCAAGAGATCCCATTGCAGGCTGGCGTCGAAGTTCCACTCGTTCCATTGGCCGAACTCGCAGCCCATGAACAAGAGCTTCTTGCCCGGGTGCGTCCACATGTAGCTGTACAAGAGCCGCAGGTTGGCGAACTTCTGCCAGAGGTCGCCCGGGACCTGGTCCATGAGCGAGCCCTTGCCATGGACCACTTCGTCGTGCGACAACGGCAGGACGAAGTTCTCGTGGAAGGCGTAGATCAGGCTGAAGGTCAGCTCGTCGTGGTGATACTTGCGGTGGATCGGCTCGTGGCGGAAGTAGCGAATCGTGTCGTTCATCCAGCCCATGTTCCATTTGAAGCTGAAACCCAGGCCGCCGACGTAGGTCGGCCGCGAGACGCTGGGCCAGGCGGTCGATTCCTCGGCGATGGTCACAATCCCGGGGAATTGCAGGTGGGCCTGCTCGTTCAGCTCTTTGAGCAGGCTGATGGCCTGCAGGTTCTCGCGGCCGCCGAACTCGTTCGGCAGCCAGTCGCCCGGCTTGCGGCTGTAGTCGAGATAGAGCATCGAGGCCACGGCGTCGACCCGCAGGCCGTCGACGTGGTACTTGTCGAGCCAGAAGAGGGCGTTGGAGATAAGGAAGTTGCGGACTTCATGGCGGCCGTAGTTGAAGATCAGCGTGCCCCAGTCGCGATGCTCGCCGCGGCGGGGATCGGCGTGCTCGTACAAGGCCGTGCCGTCAAACTGCCGCAGGCCGTGGCCGTCGCGGGGGAAGTGCGCGGGAACCCAGTCGAGGATCACGCCGATATCGTTCTGGTGGCAGAGATCGATGAAATACATCAGGTCGTGCGGCGTGCCGTAGCGGCTGGTGGCCGCGTAGTAGCCCACGGTCTGATAGCCCCAACTGGCCGTCAGCGGGTGCTCGCTCACCGGCAGCAGCTCGAGGTGCGTGTAGTTCATCTCCTTGCAGTAATCGACGAGCTGGTGGGCCAGCTCGCGGTAGGTCAGCCACCGCGACGGATCGTCGCCCGGCCGCTTCCAACTGCCGAGGTGGACTTCATAGCAGGAGACCGCCCGCTCGTGCCAGCGGGCGTCGCGGCGATTGGTCATCCAGTCGGTGTCGTGCCAGTGGTAGCGATCGAGATCGACGACCCTTGAGGCCGTCCGCGGCGGGACTTCCGCCGCGAAGCCGTAGGGATCGGACTTCTCGAAGACTTCGTCCTGGTGCCGGATCTGGTACTTGTAGAGCGTGCCTTCGCTAAGCCCTGGCACGAAGAGCTCCCAGAAACCGCTGGGAATGTGCTTCCGCATCGGGTGCCGGCGGCCGTCCCAGTGGTTGAAGTCGCCGACGATGCCCACGCCCGTGGCGTTGGGCGCCCAGACGACGAAATTGACCCCTTCCACCCCGTCGATCGACCGCAGGTGGGCGCCGAGGCGGTTATAGCTCTGCCAGTGCCGGCCCTCGTTGAGCAAGTACATGTCGTACTCGGTCAAGAGGTGAGGAAAGGCGTAAGGATCGTGAATCGTGGTTTTCATTCCTACCTCGTCTGCCACTCGCAGCATGTATCGTGAAGTCTCCGCCTCGGTTGGACAGGGGCAGATCGCCTCGAACAATCCGGCCGGATGGATGCGACGCATCGGCCGTGCCGCCTCGCCGTGGCCCGGATCGACGACCCAGGCCTGGGTCGTTTCCGGCAGAAATGCCCTCACGGCCAAGGCCCGACGCCCCGAATCATCGACCACGTGCGGCCCGAGAAGTTCAAAGGGGTTGTGGTGATTTCCCTGGATCAGCCGGTGAACACTTTCCAACGCAACGCTTGTACGCACAAGATCCTCCTTGAGAGAGCTTATTTCAAGATCGGCTTAGGGCCTCTACAGACACCGGCTTCAACCGGATCTTGAAATAGCTTCCAACCTTAGCTGCATATTTTACCCAATTGGAAAGCCTTTTGCGAATCCCCCAAGCCAACTTCGCGTTCCAATGTGGTTTATTGACACACTCTTGTGGCCTATGCGGTCGATCGAACCGCCGCCGCTGGCACTCGACATCGTGGAACCGCAAGGTCCGATCGAGGCGTTGCCAGAGGTCCGAGTTCTTTACCGGCACCATCTGGCCGAAGAACTCCCACCGCCAGCCGTTCGTTCGCCATTCCGGAAGGCCATAGCGAACCCCCTTCCAGACGTAATCACTGCATTCGACCAGAGTCACTCGCGACGGCTGGTCGAGCGATTCCAAGGCCCGCACGACGGTCAGCAGGTCCAGTCGTTCGCCGGAGAGGTCGGGTTCGGCGTCCTCCGCTTCGAACCGTTGCGTCCCGTCTTTAGATCGCAGCACGAATTGCCACTGGCCGCTGCGCTGGGCGTGGTCCACGTGGGAAAACAACAGGAAGTGAGGGGTGGCGAAGTCCATTGCTGCTAAAGTCTTCCCCAACAACCGAGATTTGCAAATCGATTCAGGTTGCCAGCCGTTGTTTGACGGAGGGAATTATGCCGGCCGCGCGAGTGATAGAACGATGGTAGCGGAATGCGCGAGGGACGACATGGAAGAGAGGGCCGAGCCGGCGTGCGATTCGACGAACGTCCTTGCCCGTAATTCTTGCCCGAGATGTTTCCGGCTTGCAGGCATCCATGCCCACCGGCCGCCCAGGAACTCGGCCCTCTCCCCAAGCAAGTCCTTTCTTCCGGAAAGGACCCATGTGCGACGATCTTCACTGTTCGCGGGTGAAACTGATACCAGCCCGACTCGCAAGCGAGGATGCTAACCCGTTACCTCGCTTGCGCTTCGGGCTAGTATCCAGCAGCGCTAAAGCGCACTAGTCCTTCCCGGCAGGAACCTGTTGGCGGCCCGTTTCAGGCCACCATCCGCATCGAATCGCTGTGGGCCATCACTCCGAGGACGAATTCCTCGAAAATCCTCAGATCGAGGGCCGATGCGGAATCACTTTCCGGATGGAACTGGGTGCCGATCGCGAACCAGTCTTCCATCGTGCTCTCGATGGCCTCGATGACCCCGTCCGGGCAGCGGGCCGTGATCATGAAGCCGGACGCCACTTCGTCCAGGGCCATGTGATGCATGCTGTTGACGCGAATCTCGCCCTCGCCGAAGACCCGCTCCATGATCGTGCCCATTTCCACAACCAGGGCGTGGCGATGATTGGGATCAGTGGCGTCGAGGTGCGGGAGGGCCTTGGGCAGGTCCTCGGGAATGTGCAGGAACAGGTTGCCGCCTTGGGAGATATTGAGAAGCTGCATGCCGCAGCCGATGCCGAAAACGGGCATCCGCCGGTCGGCGATCATGCGCATCAACTGGCGGTCGAATTCCTCGCGGCGCCGATCCAGCAGGCGAACCGCGGGGTGGAGCATGAAACCGTCGTTGCGCGGATCGAGATCCGCGCCGCCGCAGAGCACGACGCCGTCCAGGGCGTCCAGCACGCGGCTCAGATCCTCTTCCTCCCGCAAAGGCGGAATAATCACGGGCACCGCACCCGACTTGCTGAGGGCATCGTAATACCCCGCGCTGAGAAACGAGAAGGCGGGGGTTTCCTTGCGGGCCGAACGGTAGTCGGCGGTTACACCAATGAGTGGTTTAGAAGCCATCGAACACTCCTCTGACACGTCCTGTGTCGGTAAGCAGGGTCGCCCACGGCTTAGAGAGGAAATCGAAATTGGCAGGGCCCGCAGGGGCACAGGGAAGAAGGTTCCCCCAACAGAGATTGGAGAGCGGCAGAGAGCCCTCTACGAATGCCAAGGCCTGTGCCAAAGCAAAAGAGGGCGGGGTGTCAGTCCCTGACGACCCGCGACCCGGCGCGACCCAGAGTACTGGGTGCCCCGCTGCCCCAAACCTTTTCCCGCCGGCGGCGCGTCAACTTGTGGTCAACGAACCGCCCTAGCGACGTCCTCATGTCACCTGGATTGGGCTGAAACTCCTGGATCTCTACGCGCCTCCCTGTAGGTATGCAAGTCTTCCGGAGTGTAAGAACTACTCGCATGAATTACAAGGGAATCCCATATCTTGATGCCAAAGCGGTTTCAGGCCACAATATATGGTAGTGACGGCATTGCTAGCATTGTGGATTCCCACAAGCGGCGATGTTCGGGCCGGGAGACTAGTATAGAAGCCCAACGCGCAAGCGAGGAAAGCGGTTCCATCCCTCGCTTGCGCGTCGGGCTTCTATGCGGAATCGCCGCCCAGGGCTTTTCGAATAGCCGTTCAGTTCTACACGAGACCAATTCAGAGTATGATTACGTGATCGCCCTAATTCCCTTTGTTATCCCTGGAATGTACTGGAAGGACAGATCCTTGCACAATCTGCGGCTGTTTTCTCCGTTGCGCTCGGCGCGCTCCTCTTGACGGCTGGCGCGGGCATTGCCGAGGAACCGGCAAAGGTGTATCACCATGCTGTCCTCATCCGCTTTGAGGGCGAGATACGTCCGGGCCTGGAAACGTACCTTTTCCGTAAGCTGGACGCCGCCAAGGAACAGGGGGCCGACCTGGTAATCGTGGAAATCGACAGCCTTGGCGGACGATTGAAGGAGAGCCTGGAAATTGCCGACCGTCTGAGTGAACTGGACTGGGCGCACACCGTGGCCTACGTTCCGCGGGAGGCGATCAGCGGGGCGGCGATCGTCTCGTTGGGCTGCGACGAGATTGTCATGGCCCCCCTTGCGCGGATTGGGGACGCGGGCCCGATTTTCATGGGCGAAGATTCCTTCTTTCATTTTGTCCCCCAGAAGGCGATCAGTTATCTTGCCCCTCGCCTGCGTAGCCTGGCCGAAGCGAAGCACCGCCCGCCGGCGTTGGCCGAGGCGATGGCCGACAAGGATCTCCGGGTTGTTCACGTTCGCGATCTGAAAACCGGTCAGGTGACCTATATTTCCCTAGACGACTACGACGCTGCACCCAAGGGCACGTGGGATAAACTGGATGAGGTTGCCAAATCCGGCAAGGACCGATTCCTGGCTTTGACCGGTCGGGAAGCGGCCGACGTGGGGCTGGCAGGGGCGCTCGTCGACAACCGCGACGAGCTGGCCAGGCGATACGGGCTGGAACTGAACGCATTGCACGTCATCGAGCCCACCGGCTTCGATATCGCCGTGGAGTATCTCAACTGGTGGCTGGTCACCGGCCTGCTCTTGATCGTCGGCCTGACCGGGCTGTACATGGAAGCCATGGCGCCCGGTCACGGCGTCGGCGGATTGGTCGCCGCGGCGAGCTTCCTGCTCTTGTTCTGGAGCCACTTCCTCGGCGGCACGGCCGACTGGCTCGAGGTCTTGCTCTTCATCGTGGGCCTGGCCTGCATCGCGGTGGAGATTTTCCTCTTGCCGGGAACCATCGTGCCAGGTCTCACCGGCGCCGCCCTGATCCTCGTGAGCGTGGTGATGGCCAGCCAGGGATTCCTGATTCCGGAAACGCCTCGTGAACTGCACACATTGGAGGGCACGCTGGCCATGCTCGTGGTTTCGTGCGGCGTCTTTACCGCGGCGGCGGTGGTTATCACGCGGCGCATGGAGTCGCTGCCCTTGTTGAACCGGCTGACGCTGGCGCCGCCCGATGCAGAATCGGCACGCGACAAACTCTCGGCCGCGCCGGGCACGACGGGGCTTGCGGTCGGCGACGTGGGCATTGCTTTCACGCCGTTGCGTCCCGGCGGCAAGGGCCGCTTTGGCGAGCGGACGATCGACGTCCTGGCCAGCGGCGATTTCTTCGATCGCGGCACGCCGATCCGCGTGGTGCGGGTGACCGGCAACCAGGTGGTCGTGGAAGGCGTTGAGGAGCAGACGTAGCCTTTACGTTCTACCCCTTGACGGCGGATGAAGCAGATTGATTGAGAAGGAGAATGAACGTGACGCCTGTCCCAGAGGAGCACCTGCGAACCGATCAGCATCCACAATCCGGCCGAGAAACTCGACCACGCCAAGAAGGAAGTCGTCGTCGCCAAGATGTTCGTCATCCGGGCCGCACCCATCTGCGACACAGTACGGACAACCGCCAAGTAAGAGGACAAAGGCAAAGAAATGGCAGAACTCGTGCGACTTGTTGTTCACAATTACCGATGTCTTCGCGACGTTGATTTCGCGGCGTCACGCATCAATGTGCCGTTTGGCCCCAACGGAGTCGGGAAGAGCACGTTTTGGACGCGCTATGGTTTGTTCACGAATGCGCCAGCCGCGGCGTGGCGGAGGCGGCCTCATCTGCGCCACCACGGGATTGGCGCCTTGGCGGATAGTGCCGAGCCTGGCGACGAGCGCATCGAGATTGGAATCGAGACTCGCTCGGCCACTTACCGGCTCACGTTCGGCTATTCCTCCGGCCGAATCGAGCCGTTTGTCGGCGAGCGTCTCGTTTCCAAGTCCCGTCAGATCGTCTTGGTGGACCGGGCCGTCGGCAGTGACCAGGTTACCTTCTACCATGAGGAATTCCGGCAAAGTGAACAACTTAAATTGCGAGATCCCGAGAAGCTGGCGTTCAGCAATTTCCTGCTATTCTATTACCCCAAAGAGGAAGCGATTGAGCTGGATTCGTTGCTGAAGTCGCTCCGTCTTTACGCCAGCCGAGAGGTGAATCTATCGAAGTTACGCCGCTTTGGATCCGAATCGAGCGGCCATACTTACCCGGGGGACCGGTGGGAGAATCTCTTTTCCGCCCTGAGGAACCTGAACGATCGTCGCGCGATTGACGACCGTTTTGAGACGATCATCGGCTACATGCGGAAGGCCTTTCCGCAGTCCTTCAAGGACCTGGTGCTTGAGCCCCTCGGCGCGGATCGAGTGGGGGGAGTTTTGTCGAGCGAGGGTGCCGTTCTCCGATCCTGGCCTCGGCCGTTTCCGACGGTCACTACCAACTCCTGGGGCTCCTGACTGCCTTGTTCGGGACGCGCAGACATGCCGAACCTCCTGCTATTCGATGAGCCCGAGACGTTGCTTCATCCGCACGCGATCGCCGTTTTCGCTCAGGCAGTGCATGAGGCGGCGGAGCGATGGGGTCGCCAGGTGTTCGTCGCGACCCACTCTCCCGTATTGATCAGCCAATTCCGGCCGGCGGACGTTGTGGTGGCCGAAATGGGCGAAGACCGTTCCACCGTTCCACCGTTCTGCGTCGGGTGTCGGAAATCGAGGAATTGCGGGACGTCCTTGAGCAGTACGCCATTGGTTCCCTGTATATGGCCGACTAGGTCGGACGGCAGAGCGTTCCCGTATCATTGTGAGCAACCAGCTGAAAGCCCCGCAGTCTCCCATCGTCTCCAGCTTTGACCCGCCCAGCCGAAAAACCCCCGCACGCCAAAGGCGGTAGAAGCGGTGCCGCTGGGCCAGCGTGTATCGGCCCGATCCTCCGACATTCCATCCACGATCGACTTGGAGACGAGGATGCCGTCGTAGGGCGGTTTGGAGAAGACCTCGTGTGCGTACTGATCGTCCTGGTGCCTGATGCGGACTTCCGGCCGGGTTTCCTTCCGGCGACCGCCACACCTTGACGGCCCCCCCCTACTTGACACCGGGGAGGATTGGCGCAATACTAACGTTTGATTTGCTGTCGGGCTGCCCATGGAACAGGCAACATCAAACGAAAGGCACGATGCCAACGGGAAGATTGAGATTTTGCCCAAAAGGTATTGCAATGGGTAGAAAACTGGAAGTCGACCGCGACCAACTTCAAAGGGTTGTGACCGACCTGGAAAGCAGACGGACTTTTCCGAACCCTTCCGCTCTCTGGAAGGCTGTCGAGGAGACCGATTGGGCCAAGGCCTACCAGCCTCGTCCGGTCACTTCGTCCGTCGCTTACGAGCGGGCGAAGGCACTGGCCATCCAGTATAAGACGAGGCCCGCGAAGAAGGGAATCAATCTCACGCCCGAGCAGAGGGCCGCCATGCAGGCGGCCCGGAAGAACAGCAAGCCCCGGTCTGAGAAGATGAAGGTCTTCGCGAGCACCTTCGACGAGTTGCGGAAGGAAGTCCCCGAAAGGTATCTCTCCCTGGTTGACCAGGCGGCGAAAGGCAGCCTGCGGGCGGCGATGAAGCTGATGCTGCTTGGGTTGTAGCGCCTACCAACAGGTGGAGATCAAGTTGTGCGCAGTCAAGGGATGTCCTCTTTTCCCCCATCGGCCTTATCAGGGAAGTCTGCAAACGGCCGGCGAGATCGTCGAGCAGGAAAGCTAGCTTAGCCAGCAGTCGACGCAAGACCAACACGCCGCTGACGCGGTGCGCTGAAGTCTCCCCCGAGGGCGACCGAAATCCTGCACCCATGCGCACGGAAGGAATCGGCGGGTGCGACAAGATCGGACGAGGTCACTCCTCCGGGACGGAAATGCGCATCCGCGGCATCCCTTTCGGTCGGTGTGGAAAGTTTGGGGGCCGGGGCCCCGCCGAGCTTAAGCTTAAGGCAGTAACGATACCGGGGACGGTTTCTTCCTGCCCTCGCAGAAGTAGAGCGCCTTGAACCGGTCCATTTGCTTGATCTTGTCCATGAGAGTGCGTTCCTGGTCGGAACTGGCAACGTTCCGCACCAGCGCCTTCGCATCCGCTTCAGTCAGCCGCAGGACCAAATAGTTAGCGATCGCGGAGAAGAGCGAAATGTTGAAGTCTCTTGCCTCTTGGGAGGCAACCACGAGCGAAATACCGTACTTCCGGCATTCTTTGGCCATCGTCGGGACCAGTCCCAACTTTGCGGCGCGGTGGGCCTCGTCGAATACCAACGCATGGGTAATTCGATCTTGGATGCCTCGACGAAACATGTCCTTGTACAGGCCGTAAAAGACCAGCGAGGAAAACGCTCTCTGGAGGGTGTCATTCTGGGTCGTATGAATTCGGATGACAATGGGCTTGTCGCTCTCCCACAAGCTGCCGCGCGATTCGCCCGCGGTGAAGAAGCCGTAGTCGCGCAACTCATCCAGCCGCGCCAGCAGAGTTTTCAAACCGCGGTCCGGTTTCGGGTCGCCGCGCAGAATCTCCATAAAGCGAGCGAATTCTGGCTCCTGGAGCGCGACCAAATCGGCGTCAGCATTGTCCCACGCCTTTTCGACGAAGCTGTCCTTTATTGCTTTGCGGATACGGTCGCCTTGGATGTCGCCGAGTTCCGGAAAAATCGCGATGAAAACGTCCCGGAGTGCTCCAGCCACGTCGAGGTAGGCCATGCGCGAACAGCGGTCGATGACCTGCAGCGGATTGAACCCCAATCCGTGATAATCGACAAACCGAATCGAGGAAACAAGGCATCGAAGCCGCTCGTCAATATCTTGGTGATAGGAGAAAACAATGGGTTTA
Organism: uncultured Planctomycetia bacterium; assembly: GCA_963824275.1. Classification (GTDB taxonomy): domain Bacteria; phylum Planctomycetota; class Planctomycetia; order Pirellulales; family Thermoguttaceae; genus JANXQG01. The sequence continues at coordinate 337,022 of CAWGOT010000003.1, forward strand.
ATACCAAGGTCGAGCATCTGCTTGCAAAGATTCAGGAGGCATGTCGTCTTGCCCATTCCGGGCAAGCCGGCGACCAGAAGATGGGGGTTCCGATTCACCGCAAGCGGCCATCGGACCTCGGCGCCTGTAAGCAGGTCGGTTCCCAGGCAGACCGACGGAGTCCCCGCAGACGCCTCTGCTTTTGCCGGCGATGAGCCAGCCTTTTGGCCAAGCTCGCCGTCACAATCTATTTCCGATGGCTCCAGGGGACTTGGTTCGCGATCCGGCGTGCTTGCGCTTTGCTGCGAGGCCGAATCCGGATCTTGGCCTGGAGGTTCCTCAACTCGAGACACGGCCAAAGATTCGCGGCGAAAATCCGAGTCGGGAAGCAGGCCGGGACCGAAGAGGAATATCCGCGCGTCCCATTCGGCGGGCGAGATCTCCAACGGGTTCGCTCCCGCGTATTCGGGGCAGAAGACCCAGCCGCGGTCGCCACGCGATGTGGCTGCGAACGAATAGTCGTTTCCCCCTTCGATCATACGGTTGATTTCAGCAGTAATGCAATCGTACTCGTCTTTCGGCAAGTGGTGCCTGCGCGCTTTGTCGGCGTAGAACCGCATCACCCTGGCCAGCTTCGCGCGGCGAACCGCCTGGAAGGAGGAAGGCGTTGCGGCGTCCGAGTACCACTGCTCCCAGCGTTCGCGCAGGCTTCCGACTTGTTCCCGAATGGCATTTAGGAGTTCGGGGTCCCGCGCGCCGCGAAGGTGCCGGCGGTATTTCACCTCGATAAACCGGAAGAGCAGTCCTTTCTTTGGGACGCTGACGTAGATGAGGTCGGGACGGCAGTCCTTTTCCCCTTGATGCGCCTCGCAACCGGCCAACGGCGGAAGGAGATCGCGAACGTCGTCGACGGGAACAAAGAAGCCGCCATGCAGGGGCGTCCAGCAATCGCTGCCCGTGGATTCGTACCCGCAATTGGAATGGCACATTGCCAGCGCAATGAGTTCCGAGGTCGGCGCCTTCTGGCCGGTCAGGCGAATGGCCAATCGACCACTGAGCGCCTTGAGGTGTTCCATGAGGAATTCCGCGTTGCGGCGACTGCGGCTGAGGCCCATCTGGTCGAGCGCCCGTCCAAAAGATTGCGGACCTCTTCCAGATTGCTTGTCGAGGTGATCAATTGCAGGCAGCCCAAGTCCTCTCGCTCCGGCACGCAATCGATCACATACGCATCGTAGATATCCTTGTTGTCTCGAGGGGAATCGAAATACTCAACGCCCGCGTTGCGGTCCAGCGTGATCACCCAGTCGCAGAGCCGGTGAAGCTCGCGCAGGCTTTGCGCTTTCTCGGGCGAAATCTCCGTTCGCAGCATCGGAAGGCGACCTTCCGCCTGAATGCTCGAGGCGACGCACCGCTGTATCGCCTGTTGTATGCGAAGCAGCCGGTCAGAGTGCGTCCGGTCCGAAGGGTGTTTCTGGCCCTCGCTGGCGGGCAGCACCGCGCTGCGCCACAACGGCGAGGGGACACTCGTGTAGTCTCGCTCAAAGAAGGAAATCAGACCGAACACAAACAAGGGGCAAGCCTTCGCTCCGCGCTGTTCGGCGTCCGCCACGACACGCGACTCGAAGGTATCGAAAGCGACAGCAAGGTGTGCCGCGGTTTTGGGATCCTGGACGTCCTTGCGTGCCCAGCGAAGTTTCGGTAGGTTCACCCCGCCCGGCAGGCTCAGGGATTCGAGCATCCAGTAGTCGTCGGACGATAATGCCCCTGCGCCGCTGCGCCGCTTTTCGCGGGCTTCGGCGATGAAGCGTCCCGCCACGCCGCGCTGCTCCTGCGAGGGATAGAGATCGAGGACGAAGGCGGGGCCGGTTTCCGCCTCGCCTTCGTCGGTTTCCGCCTCGCTGGTCGCGGCCCGATACCGCTCCTGGACGCGACCCAACGACCGTGCAACGGTGAGTCCGTCGCCCGGCCGAAGGGCGTGAACGTGTAGCAATCGTGGCGCCTCGTGGCAGTCAAGGTACTTGAGTATTTCGTTGCCCAGGACCTGGGCACTCTGTCGTCCGACGGTGGGAACCGTGTCGGCGGTTTCACTTTCGCCCAAGGTCCTCGCCAAGATGGCCAGCGCCGCTTTCGGTTCCTTGTCGGAATCGGGGACCATGCCGACGCAGTGGAAACCGAGCGTATCGGCGAAAACGAACGGACTGCGACCATCGACGCCCGGCATGAACGCCGGGAACATGGCGCCATCAAGGCCGGAGAACTCTTCGCGAATCTCCTTAGGAGGCAGTTTCTCCTCGAACGCCGCGTACAGCACGAGGTTATCGTACGCTGCGTGCCACGCCACCCGCAACGGATGACTGGGGGGCACGATGAGCCCTACCGTGCGGCCCGAAAGCGATTGGACCTCGATCGTATTTACGAGGGCAAGCGACGGCGTTTCGTTTTCAAGCAGGGCGGCCCATGCAAGAATGTATTCCTTTACTTCCGCCGACCAACGACCGCTGATTGAGGCTGATAAAGCGGATATGCGATTCATCGACTGCCGATTCTCGCTGAAGCGACGCGTAAAGCTCCCGCGTGAGCGGCGATTCCTGGCCGCCCTGACGCTCCTCAACACCCTCGATCCACTCTAACAACCGGCCGTCGTTTATGGCCAGAAGATGCACGATGTCTTCGCGTGGCGATCCCTGCTGGAACGGCGCGAGAAATTCGTCGAGAATGTCGTCCGCAGAACGGCCGCGCCAAGCGGCCGATCCATCGAGGTTCATTCGCACCGTCGGGCCGTTGGCTGCTTTCCCCTTGAGAATCCGCTCTGACGACGAGTGTCTGCCGAGACCGAGCCGCTTCGCGAGGTGCTGCAGCAGCGCCGTCTTGCCGTCGCCCGCGTTGCCGCAGAGTACTACAAGCCGGACCCGCCGCTGGCGAACATCTTCGTATAGCGTCTCCTCCAGCGCGCTTTGGACATAGGTTTCCGCGGCAAAGGGCGTGTCCAACCCGCGCGTCTCGCGGTTTCCCCAGCGAGAGCCGGGATACGACTGCAAGAGCGATCGTAGCCATTCCGTGCGCTCTTCGCGCAGTTCGACGAGCGGCGGAGTCTGATCAATGCCCCGCGTGGGTGGCGGCATTTCTTCGCCTGCGATCGCGAGGGGGAGGGACGGCGTTTGAGTATCGCGGAGGGCCGCCAGCGCCTCACTTGCGGTGAGAAACCGCTTGCTCGGATCGGGGGCAGTTGCTTTGTCGAGGAACGCCGCCAGTCTCATGCAACCGTCCCGGTCGAACCCTTCCCAGCTCAAGCCGCGCTGCTTAACCTGATCGCCTTCGTATCGAAACGGTTCCTTGTCAAAGACGACGTGGAAGAAGCTGGCGGCCAGCGCATAGATGTCATCGGATGGGGAGGCTGGCCGCCGATCATGATACGAGGGCGAACAATAAAGGACCGTGCCCGGCGCGTCAAGTAACTCGCCGGTCTTGCCGACGAAATCGTAGTCAGTCAGCACGAGGTCGCTGCCGGAGACAATCATGTTGCGGGGGCTGACGTCGCCGTGAACCAGACCGTTGCGGTGTAGGACGTCCAATGCCTCGCACGTCGCCCGCAACCACCGCAGGGCGAGCGCTTCCGCGGATTGTTCCTGTTGGTCCTCGGCTAGGAGCGGGAAAACGCCCATGAATCCGTCAAGTGGCGATCCCTCAACCCAAGTCATTATGGCAACAAACTCGTTTTCCTGCCATTCGCTCGCGACCTCGAAAATTGCGGACAGGCCAGGATGACGACCAAGGTGCGATCGTGCCAAACTGTACGCTCTCAAGACGCGGCCTCCCGTTTCCGCATTGTGTCCGACTTTGGCGACATAGGTCCCAAGCTCTTCCTTCGTTACTCGGTCGATATCAACCACCTTAAAGGTCGTGCCGACCCCGCCCGAACCGAGACGGCCAAGAATGCGATAATCACGATCATGGAAGCGTACAACCTGCCCCTCAGTCCAGAAGCGTGCGGGCGGCGCGGCGGGCGGCGGCAGAGACTCGCCCAGCAATTTCGACAACGATGTCTCCACGTCGCGCAGTTTACAGCGACCTTCCGGCTCATCAGCCCTCCCTTTCGCCAAGGCGTCGACCGCAGCAAGACTTGCGCCGTCATCTCGCCCGAAAAACAAATGCGTCAAACATGTGCAAAGCGAAAATATGTCCGACCTCCGGTCGGCCGCGCCGAGACCTTGTGTGCGCACTTCCGGGGCGACGGCGCTGTCCCATGCCGCGCCGGGCGTTACCGCCGAGGCCACGCTGACATCAGAAGGAATCTTCGCGCGATCAAACCCTGTGAGGATTGGTGTGTTGTCGTGCCTTACGAGAATCGTCCGAGCCGTGAGATTCCGGTGAACCATCGGCGCGTCATCGGTTGCGAGGCTATGCAGGTCGGCGAGTGCTCGAACCGTGCTCCGCGCAAATGCCAATCGCTCGTCAGTGCTCCACTTAGCGTCGCCCGCACGATCGGCAATGCTCGGCGCCGCTGGATCGACCGCGGTAAAATAGCACATTTCCCCCGCATAGCCCGGCGCATCTTGATAGGAGTCCAAAATCCGCGGGGCCCAAGGATAAAGTTGCACACGATGAAGCGCGTCAAATTCCCGACGGGCCTTGGCCTCGGTATTCTTGTCATCGTCCGCGGAGAGGTCGTAAAGATGCAAGACGACGCGGTCCTGTCGCGCGGAATGCCGCCCCTTGTAGATGCGGTGGAAGCGTTCATCCTTTGGGGTCTGGAGTTCCAAGTTCACGTACCCCGCAAGCCGCCGAAGAGAACCGTCCATGGCAACCGCGCTTCTTGGCTTCAACTCGCGGGCCAGTTTTGCAACTTGCAAGCTGGCCAGCAGGGGAGGCGAATCGAAGCCAACGGCCTCCTTCCAACCGTTAAGGCTATGGAATTGGACGCCACGTACCTGTTTGCCCAGAAGTCTCTTGACCTTGGACGCCTCTTGCGTTAGCAGGAAGGTGCCCTCGACGTGTGGAAGGCCTGGAACAAGCTTGCGAAGAGTCGTGCCGATCTTGCGAGCCTTGTTTGTCAGCCGATCCGCCTCCTGCTCGACAGCCGCCGGGTGCGATTCCACCCATTGGGCAGTCCAGTGCTTCACTTCGATAACTCGGACGCCCGGCGGGCCGATCACGACCGTATCGATTTCGTCCGATTGCAACTGATGGGTAACTGAAAATGCCAGATTTGTCAGAAGGACCCACTCGTCGTCGCCCGGCGCGGAGCGAAGGGAGCGGGTCAAACAGTCGAATGCCTTGCACTCGCTATCGTTCGCGGCCGGACCGCAGGGAAAAAGCGTGACCTTCATTGCTCTGCCTCGACTCCACCAGTAAGACGGAAACCTTTGGCCAATCGCGCACTAATCATTTTATCTGAGTTCCGGCGCCGCGCGAAGGTAGGGGCGAGTTGTCGGCCGCGCCGCAGTCGAAAACCCCATATTTCAGGAGTCCGGCCGTGGGTTCCGAAGCAAGGAGACCTGGGCTGCAGGCTGCCCGGTGGCGATTCTTTGACGCTTACTCCATTTGGCAGCATCCGGAAATTTCGCTAATCAAACCAACTCGGCGGGCAAAGTGCCATGGCCGGTTTGCCGCCGGTCTCAACCGCGTCTCGCATTTCCTGTAGCCACTTCTGAATATACGCCGACAGGGTCGTCCGCGATTACCTGAAGCGACATCCCCAAATGGTCAATAGAGATCCATAGTCATGTTCGAAGCCGGAACCTGCACGGCGTCAGGACCGTCAGCCGTAATCGGCCGGAAGGCACAGAACTTCGACGGTGCGAAGAGCTTGGTCCCCGGATCGAAAACGAAGTAGCTCGCACGCCGGCACCCCCACAGGTTCCGTCCATCATCTGTCAGCACGGAACGATTCCAGTACTGGAGATTGCAATTTGGCATGGTTGGCGACCGGATCGGCCCTGCTGACCTCGAACTCGATCCAGGGCTTTCGCGTCCCATCCACGCGTTGCAAGACGACGTTGGCCGTAGGCGCGTAGCCGAGTAGTTTCGCAAGGGGCGGATCGAGAACGGGCACCTCCCGCGCAGGTCCACAGTCTTACAGGAGCAAAGTCCAACACGAAGGGGTCAGGTCCATGTTTTCGGGCAACGACTTCTCGTGAATTTCGTCCGTTCTCGCCGAAAAATGGACCGGACCCCGGACTTTGCATTTCTCCTGTCCAATCTCGCGGGCAGGAATTGATGAAGCTCTCCTGAAGGTATCCGGCAAGCGAACCCATAAGCCCGTCAGATTTCAGCGATCCAGAACCGGGCGCGGCCCGATTCATCAACGGGCCATTATGCACGGTCCCGCCGGATGAGTCGACCAGTCCGTGAAGGAGGGATGAGGGTGGAAGGAGGGCGCGGGGACGCAGGGAAGAGGGAGGGGCGACGCGTGGAAGGGGGAAGAGCGACACGGGGGACACGGGGACGGGGATATGGACAATCCGGCCTTGTACCGTTGCGAGGACATAGGCTCTTGTTGAGCACCGGCGTGCCGTTCCCTGATACTCGCCCAGCGCTAAGGTGGTCTCCGAAGCGGCCACAGCGTCGCTGTAAGATTAAAGAAGGCCCTAGCAAAATACCCGCGGACACCGGATCTCCGTTTCATTATCGTGGCAACGCTTCCGTAATCTCCGCCCTCCAACGCTGAGAGCGTCTTGTGTCTTATGTCCTCCCATCCGCCTAGCTTGCTCGTCCACCCAAGGAACAATTGGTATGCCACATGCGTAAAACCGTCCGCATCGGAGTATAGGGCAACTTTCTCGTATGGGATTTCAAGGCTACCCTTATCGCATCGGCGATATCCGAGGAGTTCAAACAGCTTCTCATAACTGAGGAGCGACCCGTCATCAGGGACTCCCGATGGCCAATAATAATCGGGTGCGCTTCCGGGTTCCCACCATTTTCGCGTGTCGGCAAGCGCAGCCCACGCCACGCAATTATAGACCACTCTCTTTCCAAGAGTCTCCGCACTGGTAACGCGGTGATTTCGCGAATGGATGTTGGGAAACCAGCGCTGCTTGGGTGATGGCAAAGAAACGAGTCGGCATCTAACTGATAAGCTGATTGCGCCTACCCCATTCCAGCCACGCATCGACAGCCTCCGAGAAGGTCGATCCCTTGCGAACGGGGTTCGTCTTTGGCTTTGCCAATGCTGTCAGGGCCTCAAACCACCAATCGGGATGCTGCTCGAGTCGCCGCAGAATGAGGGGGACCACTGCCTTCCCCATGCCGACAATCGCCTGGTAAGAAGGATGAGCATACCGGCGGCTTGTCACGGAGTACCCACCAGTATCGTTGGTCCAGGAATCGACAAGACCGTTGAAAACCTCTTCTAACGCAGGCGTTTCTTCCGCCCGGGCAACAGCAAAACCGCATGTCAAATGGATCAAGTAGGGTTGCCACTTCTCTTGTAGTTCGCGCCAAGAATCTCCAAGGCAACAGCGCGCGAACCGTTTTTCCAATGAGGCCCAAAAGTTCCTTACGAGCACGACATCTTCGTGCTGCTCGCTTTCCTCGGGCTCCGGCCGGCGCAAAGGCAAGTTGCGGCAATCCCAAGTGTCGCTATCCTCACTTGGCGCTTTCTCGGGGTGATCGCTCCAAGTAATGTCCCAGCCGGTCTCTCTCGTAACGGAGGGATAGTTCATTCTTAAACCTTAAGATAGGGGACGCCGGATTTTCTTAGAATGGACTCCAATACCGCAGTTTTTTTTCCTGCTCGTTCAATAACTTCTTTCAGCTTTTGAATATCGTCAGTATCCAGAGCAAAATACAACTCTTGATGCTTTCCGGCTCGGTGGAATCCGATTCGCAGATTGTGAATTATCACCGCGCCCAGCGCCTCTTCTTTTCCTGCGGCAAAAACCGGGCGAAGGTCGGAGAGAATGCGCATCGCAAAAAACCCGCTCGTTCTCCGTCATCACGTCGAACGCCTTAGAAGTCACCCCAAGCGATTGATCAAAATCCAGCAGGAGTGACAGGCGTTTCCGTAGCGATTCTCTCTTTTCGGCCGAAAAGTCTTCGGATGTGGAGATCAGACGGGAATCGACGACCGCTTCCGCCATGCCCTGCGCGGAAAGTTCGTTAAACTCCCTGAATCGATAAAGGACAAGGGTCGCTCGCAAAATGGCAGCCAAATCGGCCTTGCCTTGAAACTTGATCTTTCCGGCAATCTTTTTCTCAAATTGATCACGGGTGAGTGTTGGGCCGGTCTCCTTAATCGCCGCCAGCAAAGAATCGAAGACCTCCTGATCAACCTCCGCGATTTTCTTAAAATCGGGCAACGCCTCTTCTGGAATGTGTAACGATGGCATGAGTTGGATTTTCGTTTCCCACGGTACTGCCGTGGCTTTCAGTTACTGTCCGCACTGCCAGTCAGCGCAACACCCCAGACGCCCTCTGATCGAACCGGCTTCCAGAACGGCTCAGAAGCAGCGTTCTTCCGCCCGATCGGGAAACTCGTTCTGGTAATAACTGCCGACCAATGGGAACCTTTATTGTACCTAATGTGAGTAATTCTTGCATTGGAGCGGATTTCTGTCAAGAGTGCGCGTAGAAAACCGCCAATATCGGGCAAATTGCACCAGTTTTTCGTTTCCTATCTTTCCGCGCAGGCAACCAAGTCCCTTGAGCGATCCCTGAGGCTGCGGCCCATAGGCGAGGGGGAGCGGAAAGAGGGAGGCTCGCCGGCGTTTAAAATTATTTTTTGCACTCGCCCTTATGGGGTCGTCCAGCAAGTGCAACACTTTGTTGCAAAAATTGCATACGGTTGCAACACGCCAGTCAGGGAATCCGCCGACGGGTTGGCACGAATTCCCGCGAATGCACAAGCTGAGGATTCGCGCGTCTGGCCGCCGTGTTGCAAATCCTGCATGCACAAGAGCCAAAGTTCGTCAAGCAACGTGACGCAAAGTTCGGCGCACCGCCAATGGCCAAGGACGCTTTATAGGAAATTTTGCTCGGACCCTATTTTCGCGTCCTAATGTCCTACGAACCTTATTTCTGTGGGAACGAGGGCGGACGGCACAGGGACTGTGCCTGCTACCTTACCCCGCACGCTTTCTGCGCCCGCAGGAGCACGTCGGCGGCCTTTTTCCGCGCGGTCGCGGCCCCGTCGCCAAGGATCTCGCGGACCCGCTCAGGATGGGCCACAAGCTCCTCGCGGCGCTGGCGGGCCGGGGCAAAGAAATCGACCGCCAGATCGGCCAGGGCCTTCTTCACGTCGCCATAGCCGAACCCGCCGCGGCGATAGGTGGCGGCAAGCGTTTCCCGCTGCTCGTCCGAGGCGAAGAGCGAATAAAGCTCGAACAAGTGGTCGCCTTCGGGCGGCTTCGGCTGCTCCGGCTGCCGCGAGTCGGTGACGATCCGCATGATCTGCTTGCGCAAGGCCTTGGGATCCTCGAATACCGCCAGCGTGTTGCCGTAGCTCTTCGACATCTTCTGGCCGTCGACGCCGGGAACGCGGGCGGAACTGTCCAGAATCTTCTCCTTCGGCAGCACGAACGTCTCGCCGAACTCGTGGTTGAAGCTGCCGGCCAGGTCGCGGGCCACCTCGATGTGCTGGACCTGGTCCTCGCCGACGGGCACGATGTCCGAGTCGTAGATCAGGATGTCGGCCGCCATCAGCACCGGATAGGTGAACAGCCCCGCGTCGGCCCGGAGCCCGCGGGCCTTCTTGTCCTTGTAGGAAACGCATCGCTCCAGCAGGCCCATCGGCGCGCCGCTGAGCAGGATCCAGCAGAGTTGAGCCACCTCGGGCACGTCGGATTGCAGGAACAGCGAGGCCCGGTTCGGATCGAGGCCCAGGGCCAACAAGTCGAGCGCCGCGTCGCAGCGTGTAGCCGCGCAGTTCCGCCGGGTTGCGGACCGTCGTCAAGGCGTGCAGGTCGGCGATGAAGTAAAAGGCCGTTTCCGGCTTGTCTTGCAGATCGATGTACTGGCGGATCGCGCCGAAGTAGTTGCCCCAATGGAAACGCCCGGTGGGTTGGATGCCTGAAAGAACGCGTGGCATGGTGAGAAGGATGAGAGATGAAGGATGCGGGATCACTCGACGAGGAGCGTTCCCACGATCTCGCTTACGGTTGCCGCGCCGAGTTCGCGCAGGGCGGCCGGCAGGGCATCGAGCAATTGGATCGAAACCGTGGGGTTGTAAAAGTTCGCGGTGCCGATTTGCACGGCCGTGGCGCCCGACAACGAGGAAATCCATGACGTCGTCGATCGTGGCGATGCCGCCGATGCCAACGATCGGTATCCGCACCGCCTGGGCCGCTTGAAAGACCGCCCGCAAGGCGATCGGCTTGATGGCGGGGCCGCTCAGTCCGCCCATCATCCGCCCCAGTTGCGAGCGCCGCCGCCGCCAGTTGATGGCCATGCCCAGGCAGGTGTTGATCAGGGCGACGGCGTCGCTGCCCCCGGCCTCGGCGGCGCGGGCAATGCGGGCGATATCGGTCACGTTGGGCGTCAGCTTGGCGATAACCGGCACGCTGCACGCTTTGCGGACGCCGGCCACCACGGCCTCGCACATCGCCGGATCGGTGCCGAAATCGACGCCGCCGCTGACGTTGGGGCAGGAGATATTCAGTTCCAGGGCATCCACGCCGGGCAGGCCGTCGAGCCGGGCCGCCATGTCGACGAACTCCCGCTGGCTCTTGCCCGCGATGCTGACGATGATCTTCGTGCCCAGCCCGGCCAGATAGGGCAGCGTATGGGCGATGAACGACTCGATGCCGTCGTTGTCCAGGCCGATCGAATTGAGCATGCCGCCGCTGGTTTCGTAGGTCCGCGGCGGCGGATTGCCCGGGCGAGGATGCTGCGTGATGGTCTTTGGCAGAATGCCCCCCAAGCGGCCAAGGTCGACCAGGCCGGCCATCTCCCGGGCGTAACCAAAAGTCCCCGAAGCCACCAGGATAGGATTGGCAAGACGCAACCGCCCCAGGTCCACGGCAAGATCGACGTCGACGAGATTCACGTTTTCGGCAGGCTTTCGGCAAGACAGGGCGGCAGCGGGTCGCCGCGCAACGGCAAAAGCACCAGTCTAGGGCTTTGGCCGAGAACTGTCAATTTGCCCGATAGGCCGGTTTTAGATCAAACCGCCGTGCGTGCGGTAGGGCGTCATATGATCGGGCTGGTCAAGCATCCAGAACCGTTCCCATTCGTCTTGCATCAGACGAAGGTTCTCAGACGTGTAAATCGCTTCCTGCGCGCGGCGATTCGGGTCGCCCGAGTAAGCGGGCAAGGCACATCCGCTGGTCGCAGCAGACCAGCCAACCCAAGGTCAGCGTCAAGATCAAGTTCCGCATCGGACAAATCCTCCATGCAAGGGGACGAAAATCACACCGGAGCAGGATTCTTCATTTCCGCCCCGACAAGGCTCTTGTACTCATCACGCTCCGCGTGATGCCAAACCCTCACGCGGAGCGTGAGGAGTACTTCAACTATGTGTTCCAACAGAGTCGATTCACTTACGGCCGAAGTTGTGACTTGCGAGAGGAGAAAAATGCCGCCGCGGGAAGGCAGCGAAGGGTATCTAGTTCTTAGTGCTTAGGTCTTAGTACTAAGAACGAAGTACTAAGATCCGTCGTCGGGCGCGTGGTCGTAACTCGTTATGGCGTCGAGCTTTTCGGAAGCAGAACCGTTGTTGCTCTCTGCCGCCAACTTGGCTCTGGCTGCCGCCTGCCGTTCCAGCTCCCGAACGCGTTCTTCCATCTCTTTGCCCGGTTTGAAGGTGACGACGTATTTTTCGCCAACAAAGACTTTCTCGCCCGTTCGCGGGTTGCGGGCCTTGCGCGGCGCGCGGCGTTTGACTTCAAACACGCCAAAGTTACGCAGCTCGATGCGTCGCTCTTCCACCAAGGCTTCCACGATTGCGTTGAAGGTCTTCTGCACGATTTCCTTGGTCTGCAACTGAGTCAGCCCAATATCGTCGGCAATCGTGCGAACGATCTCCTTCTTGGTCACGGCTCGAATCTCCTGTAAGAAGAGGTCGCCAGCAGTGGTTCCCGGGGAATTCCCGATCCCCCACGGTACCACTTTTCATGCTCCAAGTGTAAGCCCTGTAACGACTAGAGTCAAGGTCACTTGAATTGTGAGTGGTCCGGGAATCGGGAATCCGTGAGGGACAGAACCGCCCTGCGCCGCCCCACAGCAATTCGAGCTTCTCGGTCGTAAGTGTAAGTTGTCAAAGAACTTAGAGATCAAGATCCAATCCGAATCCGAACCCGTTTCCACAAGTCGTTTTGCCGTAAAGACTAACGAAAAAAGAAAGGGGCCGATCTCTATCGTTCCCGGCCGCAGTCTAGGGCACTCTGGCCCATGCCGAGGAGAGGGAACGAAAGCCTTTATCGTCCTCCCAAACGGAAAACTTGAACTAATCGTTAGAATCGGCAAAGACGGAAAGGTCTCAACCAGCCGTTTCATGTCAGGTTGAAAACCTATCCTACAGAGGCATGATGTTCCGCTGCTCCTCGATCTTCTCCAAGGTAACCAGCTTGCCGCGATTGCAACCGGGGCAATGCGCCGTCAGCCTGCTCCCAGGCCTCGGGGCTGGCGAGGTTCGAGTTCCAGAAGGGCCAGGTCCGGCACTGCCGTGGGCGGGCTTCATAGACCTGGCAAGTTCGGCTCTCACGGTGGAAGAAAACGCAGTCGCCGTTGGGAAATTCGATCAGGCTCTTGCGGATGCCCACCTTTCGCACATAGCGTTTCTCAAACTCGTCGACCTCCAACTTCAAAACTGCGGCCAGGGCCTGGATTTCTTCTTTGTTGACCCATACGTAGCCCGGCGCCCCAGTGCAACAATGACCGCACTGCGTGCATTGGAATCGAAGACCGGCGTGATACCAAGGTGTTGTCGACATGGCAATCAAGTAATGACCAGTTCCTCCCCCGGCGTGGTCAGGAGCGATGCAACCTCGGGCATCAGGCCATAGGCCAGGGCAAGGAGCTTGATGGGGTGGATCGTTCGTTTCGTCGTGCCTTGTTCCATCTGCATGCGGCAGGAGCTGCACTCGGTTGTGCCGGCCTGGATCGCCGGATTCCGCAGCTTGGAAATCAGCCCCCAGCCGGCCCGCAGACTGCTGCGGTAGTTGCGGTGCAACATGCCGAAGGTGCCCGCCATGCCGGAGCAACCCTGCTCGATATGGTGCAAACGCAAGCCGGGAACCAGCCCCAGCAAGTTTTCGCCGGGCGTGCCGACGTTCAAGGCCCTCAGATGGCAGGGGGTGTGATAGCCGAGGCTGGCGTGGATCGGCTTGAAGTCGAGTTGCAACTGGCCGGTGAGGTGCATTTTCCAGAGGTAGCTGCAGGCCTCGCTGGCGTGGGCGGCCACGAGGCGCGAGTCCTCGTCGTCGATCAGATGCAGATACTCGTGCGTCAGGCAGAGCGCGGCGGCGGGTTCGGTGGCGATGACATGGTAGCCCTGCCGCACGGCCTCGGCCAGCAGGGCGATGTTGTGCCTGGCGATCTTCCGCGCCTGGTCGAGGGTGCCGCTGGCGATCGAGGCCATGCCCGAACCCCACTGGTCGGCCGGAACATAGACGCCGATGCCGTTGTGCTTCAGCACGCTCACGAGTGCCTCGCCCAATTGCGGGTCGTGGTAGTTGGCGAAGGTATCGACGAAGTACAGAACGCGGTGCGTGCTGCGGCGATTCTGGCGGGTCAACCTGCGGCGGGCCGCGCGGCGCAAGAATGGCCGCGAGGTGACGCGCGGCAACTTGCGCCCCTGGGCGATTCCCAGCGTCTTTTCCATCAGCCACCGCATCTGCCGGTTGCCCAGCGCCCAATTCGTGAGTGGGGCAAAACGCCGGCCGATCGATGCCGCCAGATCCAAGCGGGTCATGATCCAGTCGGCAAAAGGCATGCCGTTGGTGCGGAGATAGGCGGCCTTGGCTTCCATCATGAGCTTGGGGATATCGACGCCGGCAGGGCACTCCAGGCGGCAACTGTGGCAATGGACGCAGAGGTCAGCCACTTCCTTGAAGGACTCGGTGGAGAGCCGGCTCAAGTCGACGCTGCGGTTGAGGATGCCGCGGATCAAGTTCGCCTTGGCCCGCGGCGAAGCCTCTTCCGTGGGCAGGAAACGGAAGATAGGGCACATCCGCACCTGCGGCGATTGCGCCCGGCACTCGCCGCAGCGGTTGCACGCCGCCGTGGCGTCCGCCACGCGCTGCGGGTCCCAATTGACCTGCAATTCCACCAGGTCGCGAAGCACCGGCGCGGCACCGGGGGTCGCTCCGGGTCGGGCCTCCTCGGCCGGCAGGTCGCCTTCCGTCTGCGGCAGTCGCAGCGGCAGGCGCAAGTTGCGCGTCATCAAGTCAGGATCATTACCGACGATCTTGCCCGGATTGAGCACGTTGTCCGGGTCGAAGATCTGCTTGACTTGCCGCAAGACTTCATACAGTGGACCGGCTTGCCGCTGGAGGAATTGCGTGCGGCTGAGCCCATAGGCGTGTTCGCCGCCGATCGTGCCGCCGACGCTGAACACCTCTTCGTAGAGCTCCTCGGCCATCAGCCGCATCCGCTGCACGTCGTTGGGATCGTCCAGATCGAGAAAGGGCTGAATGTGCAACTGCCCATGGCCGGCGTGACAAAGCAGCGATGCGGTCACCTGCCGCCGCTTGAGCACGTTCTGCATCCGCACCAGGAAATCGGGCAGAACGTCCGGCGGGACCGATACGTCCTCGACCACGGGCACCGGACGGCTAGGACCCTTCAGCCGATACAAGAGCGGCATGGCTCGATTCGGCAGGTTCAAGAACAACTCGGTCTCTTCCTGGTCGAAGGCCTGGCGGCTGCCGAAGGCCAGCCGGGCCTGCTGCTGCACGCCCTCGATCAGTCCGCGCATCTGGTCGCGCATCTCCTGCGGCTCGTCGCCCTCGAACTCCACCAGCAGGGCCGCTTCGGCCTCGGCGGGAATCAAGAGATCGAAGCGGACTTCGCTCTCCCGCACCAGGCTCAAGTGGCGGCGGTCCATTAAATCGCAGGCCGCCGGGCGCCAGGGCAGGATCAACGGCACCGAGCGCGCGGCCTTGTCCAGGCTCTCATACAGCAGCAAGACCACGCCCCGATGCCGCGGCAGCGATTGCGTCGCCAGCGTGGCCTCGGCGATCAGGGCCAAGGTGCCCTCCGAACCGACGATCACGCCCGCCAGGTCGATCGAGTTCTCGCCGACCACGTCGGCCAAGTTGTAGCCGCATCGTTTCAGGGGGCTCCTGGGCTGCTGGTTGCCGATGACGTCGGTGGAGGCCGCCAGGATGGCCGAAAGGCGGTTGATCAATTCCCGCTTGCGGGGATTGCTGTCGATGCTGGCCCCGGCAACGATCGGCTCGCGGCCGAATTCCATGACCTGACCGTCCGCCAGCACCACCTGGAGGCTCACGACGTGTTGCCGCACGGAGCCATATTTCAACCACCGCGAACCCGAGGCGTCGATGGCGATCATGCTGCCGACGGTGGTCACCGCCGTATTGGCCGGGTCGGGCCCGAAGATCCGGCCGCGCGGCCGCAGGTGGGCGTTGAGCCGCTCGTGGACGATCCCCGGTTGCACGCGGACCCCAGTGTTTTCTCCATGAACCGGCGCCTCGACGCGCAGGACCCGCCGCAGGTACTTCGAGAAGTCGACCATCAACCCCGGCCCGAGCGATTCGCCGGCCATGCCGCTTCCCGCGCCGCGGGCGTGCAGCGAAATGCGTTTTTCGGCCGCATACTGCACGCAGGCGGCGACGTCGGCCGTCGAGCGCGGACGCACCACGCCCAGCGGCCGGATTTCATAGATGCTCCCGTCGCTGGCGAAGAGCTGGCAGAAGAGGTCGTCGCACCGCACGTCGCCCGAGATCAACCCGCGGAGGTCTTCCTGAATTCTCTCGCGCTGGTGATCGAGTTCGTGCATGGCAGAAATCCGAATATCGAAATCCGAAATCCGAAATCCGAAACAAATTCTAATCAAGAAAGAGGAAAATTCTAAACCGCTTGGTTATTCCTTATTTGCATTTATTTGGATTTAGTATTTGTTTCGGATTTCGATATTCGGATTTGATTTGTGGATCGCGTTTTCGCCGTTTCCGACCTACCGTCGGTCTCCATAAATCAGGGTCATCAGTTCGGCGCGGGTTGCCGAACCGGTGCGGAAGTGCCCCTTCATGGCCGAGGTGATGCACAGCGCGCCCGGCTTCCGCACGCCGCGAATCGTCATGCAGGTATGCTCCGCCTCGATAATCACGGCCACGCCCTTGACCGCCAACTCCTCGACCAGCAGGTTCGCAATCTGCTCGGTCATGCGTTCCTGGACCTGGGGCCGCCGCGCGACTTCCTCGACCACGCGGGCCAGCTTGCTCAGGCCGATAATCCGCGGACCGGGCAGGTAGGCCACGTGGGCCTTGCCCAGGAAGGGCAGCATGTGGTGCTCGCACATGCTCTGGAAGCTGATGTCCCGCACCAGGACCACTTCGTCATAGCGTTCGGTGAAGAACTTCTTCAGGTGCCGGCGGGGATCGAGGTGCAGGCCGGCGAAGAGCTCGGCATACATCCGCGCCACGCGGGCCGGCGTCTCGCGAAGCCCCTCGCGGTCCGGATCTTCGCCGACGGCCAGCAGGATCTCGCGGACCGCGCGCTCGATGCGGGCGTGATCGAACTTGCCCTTGCCGGCCGCCGCCTTGGAAGCGTCCGGCGGCGAATCGCTTTCGCCGGCATGGCCGTCGCTTTCGCCCGCCAGGCTGCCGAGCATCTCGTCTTGGTGTTTATCGAAGGCCGTCATGGAAATGTTCATTCCGAAAGGAGCGAAGGGACTTGATAAGGACTTATCTTAAAGCGGCGAGTTCCCGCGGTCAAGCGACCACGTAGGATAGGTTTTCAACCTGTCACGAGACGACAGGTTGAAAACCTATCCTACCGAGCCGCAGACCTAATTCAGGCTGAATCGCGGCGGGAAAACCGCGGCCGAACCGTCCTTCCCGCCCTGCCCCGCGGCGATCGCCTCGAGATGCTCCAGCAACATCTGGGCGCGGCGGTGAACATCGACTTCGGCCAAGAGCTTTTCCTTTTGCCCGATCTCGATTTCCAGCATGAAACTGACAACGTCGGTCAGCACCCCCAGCGGTATGTCGGACGCCAGGAGCTGATCCATCTGCTCCTGGGCCTCAGGCAGCAGCGGCAATACCCGCACGAAGGCGTCGCGGAGTTTCTCTTGCAAGCTGCGGCAGGCCGGCTTGGGGCAGACGGGATACGAGTCTTCGCAGAGCACGACTTCCGCCTCGCGATAGGGCTTGTGCGGCTCGATCTCCCTTACCAGCCGTACCCTCTGCAAGCCCAGCAGGAGCAGGTTGTAGGTCCCATCGTCCAGACGATGATAGGTGGCCACGCGGCCCAAGCAGGCCATTGGACACAGCGGAGGCCGGCCCTCGTAGTCGCTTTCCCAACCGGGGGCCAACAAGGCCATGGCGATCAGCCGGTCCGAGGACAAGGCATCCTCGAGCAGGTGGCGATAGCGGGGCTCGAAAATGTGCAGCGGCTGCATCACGTGCGGAAAGAGCACGAGATTCGGCAAGGGAAACACCCGCACTCTCCCCGAAAAATCGTGCGGGATCAGCGACAAGTCCTCAAAGCTGGACATAAGCTCGATCGAGTCAGCAAATCATGTTAGGCCCCCAAGGCGAAAACCGGCCCGGAAATCGCTGCAACGCGTGAATCGCGCGAGTGGTTTTTGACACGGTGCCTGGACGGAACATAAGATTATAGGTCAAACAGCTTCCAAAGGCCAACAGAAGTGTTGCAAACGCGCTCGTAGTCCCGCCTTTAGGCGGAGATTGCCGTAAGGTGCCGCCGACCACGACCCTTAGTACATGGTCTCCACCATCGTGCCCGGCGGGACTACGAACTCTCGATCCCCCTTGACACATCGCGGAGCGGCACGGCACAATCGATGCATGGCACGCCCCACAAAAACCCGCAACACGAAGACCGCCGCCAAGAAGGCCGCCAAGAACAAGACCGCCGGCCAACCCGCAGCCAGCCGGCCTGAAAGCGCCAGGGCGATGCCCGGCGGCATGCCGCCGACGTCGTCCGCCTGCTCCGCCGCCACTATCCCGCCGCCACCTGCTCGCTCGACTTCCACACGCCCTTGGAACTGCTCGTGGCCACGATCCTCTCCGCCCAGTGTACGGACGAACGGGTGAATCTCGTCACCAAGGACCTCTTCCAGAAATATCGGTCGGCTGCGGACTATGCGCAGGCCCCGCGCCGAGCTGGAAAAAGACATCCAAAGCACGGGATTCTATCGCAACAAGGCCAAGAGCATCCAGAACTGCTGCGGGCTGCTGGTCGAGAAGTACGACGGCCAGGTGCCGCGGACGATCGAACAACTGGTCGAGCTGCCGGGCATCGGTCGGAAGACGGCCAACGTGATCCTCGGCACGGCGTTTGGAATCGCCTCGGGCGTCGTGGTGGACACTCACGTAACGCGTCTGGCCCGCCGCCTGGGGCTCTCGCGGCAGAAAGACGCCGAGAAAATCGAAAAGGATCTCATGGAGGTCGTTCCCAGCCAGGAATGGGTGGCCTTCAGCCATCGCATGATCCAGCACGGAAGGAAGGTTTGCGCGGCGCAAGCCCAAGTGCGATGCCTGCCCTTTCCGCGAGATTTGCCCCAAGCTGGGCGTCGAGCAGGTGGACTGACTCAACCTCAAAACCCCCCGCCGGCCCCGTGTCGGTGGAAAACATGATTGGTGAGTTATGGTGCTTTCCGGCCACGAGATCCGTCAGCAGTTGGGCAAGAACATCGTCATCGATCCCTACGAGGAAAGCCGGCTCAATCCCAACAGCTACAATCTCACGCTGCACGACGAATTGCTGATCTATGAAGAGGTGGTGCTCGACATGCGGCGTCCGAATCGGGTCCGCCGCCTGACGATCCCCGCGGAGGGCATCGTGCTGCAGCCGCACCAGCTCTACCTGGGCCGGACGATCGAACGCACCGAGACCCGCAACTACGTGCCGATGATCGAAGGCCGCTCGTCGATCGGCCGCCTAGGGCTGTTCGTGCACGTGACCGCCGGCTTTGGCGACGTGGGGTTTTGCGGCTACTGGACGCTCGAGATGTTCGCCGTGCAGCCGGTCCGCATCTACGCCGGCGTGGCGATCTGCCAGATCTTCTACCACGACATCCGCGGCACGTTCACCGAGTACGCCAGCGACAAGTACCAGAACAACAACGACATCCAGCCCAGTCTCTTGTTCAAGGAGTTCTCGCCCGGCTGCACGGACCCGCAGCGGACGCTCTCGTTCGGGGGCGATCGGCAGTAGGGCGGCTTTCAAGACTGATGCCATTATTGCTAATAACAAGTGGTTATGTAAATTCGAAGCGGTCGTCGATCCTTATCCGATGCGCGTCGTGTCCCGACGCCGAACGCGAAGTCCCGCGGCCAACGCCCCAACGGCCAAGAGCACGAGCAGCCCCGGTTCCGGAACCGCCGTCGCAGGGGAATCGATGAGTGGTGCGCCGTCGCTCATCGTCGACCCAAAGAGCGACGCCGCATCCGCGCCCGCCGTCAAGCTCGTTCCCGAAGGCAATGCCTCCGCGCCGCAGATTTCCAGGGTCCCGTCATTAACCGTCGTGCCGCCGCCGTAGGTGTTGTCGCCCAGAGGATCAGCGTCCCAAGGCCGTCCTTGACGATACCGTGCGCGGCGGTCCCGTTGCCGATGCTGGCCGCGATGCTCAGCGAATCGCTGCTGCCGCCGGTCGTGATCCAGGCGTCGCTGTCGAGCGTAACGGCCACATGGCCGTCGATCGCCTGTCCGCTGCCGGAGACGATCACGGCCACAGGGCCGCTGCCGTTGTCCAGCGTCAACCGGCCGCCGCCGGGCGCGGTGCTGGTGATCGTCATCGCCTGGTTTACGCCGAAGGTCAGGTGGCTGACGCTGGGGGCCGCCGAAAGGAGGTCCACCGTGCCGCTGGTCGCGCGAACTCGCCCAGCACGATCGCCGCGCCGCTGCCGGGAAAACCGCCGCCGTTGGTCCAGTTGCGGGCCGTCGTCCAAGCGCCGTCGCCGGCGCTGCCGCTCCAGATCCACGGCGGATCGTACTCGACCGTCAGTTCGGGCGGCGACTCCGGCGACCTGGCATCCTGCCCCCCAAATCGCTTGGCCGTCTGCCCGGCGCTCTCGTTGCCCAGCATGATCCAGCCGAAATTCGTGGCAGGGCTGTCAAGCCACTGCTGCACGTCGGTCAACATCGCGGGACTGGCGGCGCTCGACCAGGAGAAGAACTGCCCGGGGTCGCCAACGTCAATCATCGTCGTCGCGCTCGCCGCAGCACTAAAGTCGACGCCGGGTTGTCCGCCGGGAACCGACCACGCAGGGCTGGCCGAAGGATCGGCTGCGTTATAGAATGTGTAGTATCAGGTTGCGTCTCCATTGGTGGCCGGCATCCCTGGCCGCCATTGAAATAGGAAGTGCCCTGCCCCCAGCCCCGCAACATCGGGTACAGTGAGGCTGGTTGGTTCCCGTTATCCCCGCGCACGTCGTTCACGGTCAGAGTCACACCCGTGATCGTCGACCCGGCGGGGATTTCGCTGGCAATATTGAACTCGATCAGTCCGCGGCGAATGCTGATCGTAGCGGGGCCCTGGCCGTCCTGGTTCGTGCGGCCGACATAAATGTCGCCCAGGGCGTTGCTCAGTTGCCCGGTTCCCCCGCTGACGACTTGGATCAGGGTGTTCGTCTTGCTCGGCGGCAGAATGATGCTCTGGGCCGAGGCCCAACGGGTCCAGGCGAGCAGAAACGCCAGACAGCAAGCGGCTGTTTTGGGAGTCATGTTGCTGTGCCTTGTTAACGAACGGCCGGCTCAAGCGAGCCAATACGTGGCCAGCCAGTGATCGAAACCTATTGTGGAGGGCAATTATCATGCCGCCTGACAAAAACGCGAAATCCCACGGTTTTCTCGGTTTGGCACGATGGTAGCAGTGAACGGCATTATAATAGCACACTCCTGGCGGATCAGCTACAATCCTGTTTCGCCTGCATCCGATGAACCTCTCTCACAGTCCGATCCTGACGTCAAGCATGAAGCCGCCCGGCCGCAAGGCATTCACACTGGTGGAGCTCCTGGTCGTGGTCGCAATTCTCGGCGTCCTCGTGGGACTGATGTTGCCGGCGATTCAGGCGGCAAGAGAATCGGGGCGGCGCGCGCAATGCATGAATCAACTGCACCAACTAGGGATCGCTGCCAATGCCCACGCGTCTGCATCGCAAACCTTTCCGCCCGGGGTCAACCAGTGGTTCTTCAACGCAGCGGTCACGTTCCGGGGAGTTCCCTTGTTTGTCTATCTGCTGCCTTATCTCGACGGGAACGCTCTGCTCGACAACTGGCAATACGGCGACCCGATGCTGAATGCCAATCAGGGCAGCAACTCGAATACGGCGACGATCATGCCGAATCTCGTCTGCCCCTCGGACGAGATCGTGCAGAATCCGATTGTCTTCGCCACGGGCAATTGGACCTATGCGCTGGGCAGTTACGGGGGCAATGGGGGGACGCGATCCTACTTCACGACCTCGGCCACGGTCGACGGGGTCTTCCATGCGACAGGCCCAGCTTCGGAACCGAACCCGAATCAAGCCGCCGTCCGGCCGGAAAACATTACCGACGGCCTGAGCCACACCCTGCTGTTTGGGGAAAGATCGCACCACGACCCGAATTACAAGTCGTTCAATGCCGCGGGCTGGGGTGAGTTGCTCGATCAATGGGGCTGGTGGGCGGCCTCCACCGACCGCAAAATGATCGGTCACGTGACGATGAGCGGCTACGTGCCGATCAACTATCAACTGCCGTTTTCCTACTCGAACCGTGCCGGACAGAATCCTCCGGCGGACAGTTTCGCGCAGTTCCAGGCTACGTACGTCGACATGCGAATCTGTGCCTTTGGCAGTTGTCATCCCGGCGGCGCGAACTTCTGTTTTGCCGATGGCAACGGTCAATTCCTGGCTACAGAAACCGAGCTTTCCCTGCTGCAAGCCCTCTGCACGAGGGCCAAAGGAGATAATCCACAATGATCACGCTGCGGTCCTTCATTTTCATCATGACTGCCTTGCTCCTTGCCGCGCTGGCCGACGGTTGCGGCAAGGCGTCCGGCCTGCCCGGATCGACACAGCAGATCCGTGTAGCGGTCATCGGCGGCATGGTCGAGACGGGGTTCTGGCAGGGTCTCGCGGAACGATTCGAGCAGGCCAACGGGAACCGCTACAAGATCGAACTCGTTGCCATGGGGCCTAAACCGATCATTGCCGACGCCTTTCGCAAAGGCCAGGCCGACCTGATCACGATGCACGCCAGCGACGCGATCATCAATCTCGTGGCCGACGGCTACGCCGTGGACCCGCAGCCCTGGGCCAAGAACGACCAGATCATCGTCGGTCCGCATGACGACCCGGCGCATATCCGAGGCTGCCGGGATGCTGCCGAGGCCTTTGCCAAGATGGTGGCGGCAGGGGCGCCGTTCGTCGTCCATTCCAGCCTTGGCGCCCAGGAGGTCATGCGCGACGTGCTGGAGGACGGCAAGGTGAACATGCCCTCCGATCACTTGACCATCCTATTCACCGATCGTGCAAGAGACGTGCTGAAGGTCGCCGCCGAAAAGCATGCCTACACGCTGATTGGCCGGATCCCCTTTATGAACGGCAAATTGCCGAATGAGGGACTCGAGTTGATGGTGCGGGGCGATCCGCGATTGCGCCGCCCGTTCGTCGTGGCGACGGCAAATCCACGGCATTTTCCCCAGGCCCACGTGGAAGGCGCCGTCGCCTTGGCCGCCTTTCTCCGCACGCCGGAGACGCAGGAATGGATCAATACCTACGGAGTCACCAAAGATGAAGACCAGCCGTTGTTCTTCCCAGTAGCCAAGTGAGCTGGCGCCAGGTTTACAACGTCTGCCGCTTGGATCATGCCTCTCGTTCGATCATCTCCCCACTAGGGCTAGCCAATAGCGTCAAAATTGGCACCGATGTGCGACGTTTTTGTCGATGCACACGGAAGTCCTTGTTAAGGTTACGGTTAGGCCCACGAGTGACTACCGCTCTTGCCATGGCAAGTCACAATTCTGTCCGTCGCAGCGCCGGCCGGCTATCGCGTATTTCCGAACAATTCTCGCGTCCGCAGCGAAATCCGCCGGCCTCCATCTCGCGGCACACGGTTTGCGTGAGAAAGAACGTAACCCACGGGGCAAAGGCCGCACCACAAAATGCACCGACCCCATGGTTAGGTTCCAGAAAACTGCCCCCCAACGCTTGACGGGGGGCGGGATTCCGGTAAAACAACGTGTGTTGATCGGGTTCGCTGGTTGCTCTTCACAACCATCGCCGGTCGAAACTTCCCATTGGATCCCATTACGAGGCAGCGTTTTAGTCAGTAGACGATTTCCGGACCGTCGCAAGCCGATGGACCGAATTGCTACCGACCTTCTAGTATCCGTTGCCAGGACCGCGTCCGCCGGTTTTATCAGGCAGAGGCCTGCGCCTCGTTCTGCCTTCTGGCGGGTTCCCTTGTACGTGTTGGCTCGCTACGGGATCCGTGTCCTCGCGATTGATACGATTATGTCCACTTATGACATTATCATAGCAAAGGCTACTCGTTTTCGTTTCCCACTTCACCCCTCAGTTTCGGTTGGCACTTAACAATCCTCTGATTTGGAGAATCTGCAGCATGAAGAAGAAAATCCTTGCGTTCCTGTCCCTTGCCGCGATGCTCTCATGCGGCTTTGTCCCGTCCGCCCGAGGATCGACACTCACGGTTTCGGCCACTGAGGAGGCGATGGTCCAATCCGGCCAGCCGAACCTGGTCTGGGATCCCAAGGGGGCGATCGAGTTTTCCGCCAATGGGTTCAATACCGCTGCCCCGGGGAATACTGAATATGGCCTGATGGGGTTCAGCAGCTC
The DNA here is from genome assembly GCA_963824275.1 of uncultured Planctomycetia bacterium. Taxonomy (GTDB): domain Bacteria; phylum Planctomycetota; class Planctomycetia; order Pirellulales; family Thermoguttaceae; genus JANXQG01. The sequence goes on from CAWGOT010000003.1 coordinate 360,928, forward strand.
CGCGATCGTCTCGCAGTTGAACAGCACGTATGGGACCGGGGGGTGGACCATCACCGGGGTCAGTGTTGCCCTGGCCGCGAACTTCGCGACGGCCGGGGTTTATCCGAACAACTCGGTCTTCAATGAAATCGAGCCGGGCTATTTTACGCTTAGTTGGCTGAGCAACAACGGCTGGGTGTCGAGTCACAGCGGCGGCGCTACCTGGAACAATCTTCCCAACTATGTGCCTGGTGTGGGCAACAGCAACCTGGAGGAGGCCGAGGGCACGTTCTACTGGCCGGCGGATGGAGTTCATGGAGTCGATGGCTCGCCGATCAGCTATGCCCTCACGCCCACCAGCGACCTTCTCAACGACATCGCCAGCGGCGGCTATGTTTCGATCATTGGCACTCCGGCCGATAGCGAGGTTGGGTGTCTTAGCAACACTCCCACGCAGGGCAATCCAGCGCAGCTCATCGTGACCGCCGTTGCTGTCCCGGAGCCGGGGGCGGCGGTGCTTGTTCTAACCGCCCTCGGAATCATGGCGCTGGGCCGGTGGCGGCGGGCGAGATCGCGGATGCGCCGACCGGTGAAGATCTTTCCTTTAGGGATACGATTCGTTCCAGTTCTCCGGTTTCCGTAGCGTCATAACCGGGAAGATCATTGAGCTGGCCGCGGTAAGGGGACGACCGCACCGTTTCCACGAGGGCTTGGATGCGGGGGTCTCCTTCCAGTTCGGCGGGATAGCAAAAGTCGTAATCCTCCTCGCGGACGCTGAGAAAACCGAGGTTGGCCTCCTCGCTCACCAGCCGCAGGCAGACTCCCACGTCCGCCCAACCGCAGCGCACGGCCTCCGCCACGCCTCGATGTCCATAGGCGATGCGGCGGGGAGGGCGACGATCCGGCAGCAGTTCGTCGAGCAGCTCGCGGGCTGCCGAACCGGCTTCCCGCCCCACCCAGCGGGCCCGCGACTCGACTGCCGCGCGGACGCTCGGGAGTTGCAGGCCCGGGGCCAGGGCCAGGCCCTCCTGCCAGCGCGCCCCGCGCAGCAAGTGGAAGTTCCCTCGCAACTTCTCCCGAGCGGCCGCCGCGTTCTGCTCCCGGTGGCCCACCGCGGCCAAATGGATGCCCGCCACGTGGACCGCGCCCTGCGCCAAAAGCGTCAGGGCTTGCTGGCTGGATCGTGGGAAGGCGAGCAAGCGAAAACTGCTGCGGCGAACGAGTCCACTAGCCAGCAGTCCGATGGCCGGATCGCAGGAGGCGATGACCAGCGTATCGGACGGCGCGGCCAGGAGTTGTTCGCGAAATTTTCCTTCTTCGTAAACGCCGTCATGGCCGACGAGTCCCAGGTTGGTTGGCTCGACGGGATAAATGAGCTCGCGTCCGGAAACCGAGGCCCGCCAGTAGCGGCAAGGCTCGCGCTGGGGCTGCCAGGCCCAGGCGGCCTCGCTGGCCAAGGCGGAACCAAGCTGAAAGAGGTCCTCGACCCGGCACTCCAGGGCGGCGGCCAAGGCCAGTGCGGCGGAGGTGGACGGCACCAGGCGGTTGGTCTCGATCGAACTGACCCCGGCCCGCGAGATCCCCGCCCTGACTGCCAGGTCGTCCTGGGACCATCCCCTGGCGACGCGACACGTCCGTACTCGATTGCTGAGCGGCTGCTCAAGAGACATGCGACAACTCACTTCAGCAGGTACTGCTCTTCTTTGGCCGTCAGGTAATCCGACGTAACATCGATTTCGAAGATCGTGGGAGAGATCACCTGTCCGGCCCAGGCGCAAGCCTGGCCGGCGCTGCCATATCTGTGCCCAAATCCCCAGCCGGTCTGCCCGGTGGGGGAAATCGCCGTCCTTCCCGCAACGAGCACGCTGGCCGTCTTGGCGAAAATCCCCAGGTGCCGGGCACTCGAACTGATTTTGTTCGATCCCATCCATCCGAAGTTTCTTGGTCGAGTCACGCGGCAGCGTTTCATCCTTTCCCAGACGATCGTTGGTCATTTCGATAATTACGGCCATTTTCGCGTTTATTTGCATCTTTAGATACTTGATGTTCTCCGGCACTTTGACCCCGCCCTGATCGGGATCGATATTCCAGACGCTGGGATCGGCCGATCTGAAGATCCGCACCCAGCGGGTCCTTTGAGTCCCCTCGCGGATGCGTTTCTTCAAGCTCTCCTTGAGCAGGGCCGAATCGGTGCCGGATTCCGCTTTGGCGTACCAATAGATCGCCCGCTGCTTTTCCACTTTCCACCACGCGTCGCCGAGCTTGACCTGGTCGTCGGGCGTCGCAGCGCCCTGGAGGTCGCCGGCGGCCAGGGCTTTCAAGGCCGGATCGCTGCCGGCAGCCAACATCGGCAGGCCCTTCGTCCAGTCGCCCTTCGTAAAGCAGAGGTGCTTGCCCACGGTCAGGTTGGCGGCGGGATCGTGCGGATCGAGCTTCAGCGCTGCCATCGCCTCCTGGACGTGGCTGAAGGCCTTCGCTTGCGCTTCCACGTCATTGCTCTTGGCCGTGACCTCCTGGATGAGATCTTTGTCCTTGGTAGGCCTGGCCATCTGGAAGGCCTGCCGGCCCACCCGCCTGGCGACCTCGAAGTTCTCCTCGGCAACCGCCTCGTCCATCACCTGCAGGGCGGCCTCGGTGACGGCTTCTTGTTCCTCCGGCAGGCGGGCTTTCTTGACGAGCTGGTCGATGAGCTGCGATTTCATGCTGGACGCGAGAATCTGGAACTCGCCGGCCAGCGTATCAATCGCTTCCAGAGCCATCTCCGCTTGCCCCGCTTCGCCCGCCATCCGCGCCGCTTCCTGCAACATCGTATAACGGGCGGCCGGATCGCCCTTGCTCTCAGCCGCACTCTGATACAACTTCGCTGCCAGGGGGATCTTGTTCGCCGCGCGATAGTCGTCTTTGTAGATGTCTTTAATGGCGAGCAGGGCTTGCCTCCGGGCGGCTTCCGAGGGAACCGCCAGTTTCTCCTTCGGCGCCGCGGAGGCGTCGGGCTTCGGCGGATTCTCTTTCGGCCCCGTAGCATTGCCCGTGGCCGGCGGCTTTTCCTTTGGGCGATCCGGACTGCCCTTGGCTGCTTTCTCGGGGACAGCCACGATGTCCTCGGTTGCTGGTCCTGTGGGTTCATCCGCGACCGCCTTCGAATCGCGTTCGGGCCGAGGGCGTGCAGGTTCGACCGCAGTTGGCGGCGGCTTGGCGGGCTTGGCGGTCGCCTCCTTCGGCTTGTCGGTCTTCTTCGGCTTGGCGTTCCTCGGTTGCTTGGAATCCGCAGCGGGTTTTGGAATCACGGTTTCTTGGGGGGGACCGGCCGCCGGACTTTTCTCGGGTTCAGCGACCTCCGCCGGTTGATCGGGATGATCCTGCGGCTTGGGACTGGCGGGCTTCTTCTCAAGCGGCGCCGCCGCAGGCGGTGCGGGCTCATCCCTTGATGCAACATCGGTCTCGCGGGCCCGGGCGAAGATCATGACCGCGATCGCCACAAGGCCCGCCGCCGCTACCATTCCCCCCCCAATCCAGATCGGCAGGTTGTTCTTTCGCTTCGCGGGTGCGGCTTTGGAAGCGATCGGCAAAGTGCTGCTTTCCGGGGCTTTGGCGCTTTCCGGCGCCTTGAGGAAATCGAGGTCTCCCAAGCGCTGAGCGATGACCGGCGCGGAGGCCGCGAGAACGGAAGATCGCGGTCCGGCTGTGCTGGCGCAACTGCCGGTCGTATGCCGCTTTTCTCTCGGGATTCAGCAGGCAGACCTTCGCCGCGGCAATCTCGTTCAACAGTTTCTGGGAAAGGCCGGAGTATCTCCCGGTCTGATAGGAGCGAACGTGGGCCATGCGCTGATCGGCGGCATTGGAGATCACGTCCGCGTTGGGCTCGAAGACCTCAACGGCTAGGCAACTGGAAAACAATAAAAGTCCGATTTAGGTTCTAAGACAATGGTATGAAGTGTGTTACGTTTCACCCTGAATGGTATAGTTCCACTGCGGGTGGATATTGTGATGCTTAACTCTTACCGTTTGCATCTGTTCGTCGGTAATTTTCTTGCCCGTTTCATATTCGTGGGTGTCCAGTTTCGCTTTCACTTTCAGACCGGTCTTGGTAGTGGTGGAACTTATGAAGTTGATGATCGTTTCATAACTTACCAACGGTTCACCTCGCCAAGTGACACTGATCTGGGAAAACAGCCGATGTTCTATCTTATTCCACTTGCTGGTTCCGGGGGGAAAGTGACAAACTGTCACCGCCAAGCCGTGGCGATCAGCAAATTGCTGGATACAGTATTTCCACAGGCGGTTCCGACTTCCGTTGCTACCGCCACCGTCGGCAGTGATCAAGAGCTTGGTAGCGTTCGAGTAGTGACGGCGCCCCAGCATCCGCCACCAACGATCGATGCTCTCCGAGGCAAACTCGGCAGTGTCGTGGCTAATTCCCACATTCACAAAGCCTTCATTCTGGGTTTCATCGTAAAGGCCATAGGGATACGCCCGGCCCTCAGCCAGGGACGGAAAGTCGTAAGCGCTGACCACATGCTGCTTTTTTCCCCAGCGACGCCCCTTGTTGTGGAACGCCCCCACCAGTTCCTTCTTCTGGTATCCACGGAAATTACGGGGATTCTTGCACGCATACAGCGTTTCACCTGCTGGTACAGGTAGCGAAATTGAGCATCCCGTTGAGGATGTTGCTTGCCCTCGATCGACCGCTTGTTGCCCCACAGAGAATAATCCAACTCTCGCAGCAAACGGTGTACCGTGGGATGACTGACCGTGTGTCCGCGCTGAGTCAATTCCTTGGCAATGGATCGAAGCGATTTCGTGGTCCACTTCAGCAGTCGCATGGGATCACCTGCCGTAGTTTCTCCCATCAGCAATTCCAGGTCATCCACGAGGGACGGATCGACTTCTTCGCTCGCTTTCCGTCCAGCGCCAGGACGGCGGGCTCTTTCCGGCATCTCACCCAGATCTCCCGCCTCCAACTCCTCGATCCCGCGCCGAATCGTGCGCTCCGACAGACCCAGCACTTCCGACACAAGAGTAATACCGCCATGTCCCAAAGCCATGGCTTTCTCGGCAGCGTAAAGCCGCGCCTGCCGCTCGTTGAAAAGGGACATCAATTCGATCCACCGGCCATGCGTAGCTCGCACGTCGTCATCGACGACACATTGAGGACAAATACAACCCTGAAGACCCGTTCTCGACATAGCCGCCATCCTTGGCGTGCATGGTTGAAGAATTAGTACTCCTCGATTATACTCCTTTCACATAACGTGACCACCCCAGAATCATACAAACCGGACTTTTATTGTTTTCCAGTTGCTAGGAGCCTGTAGTGGTTGGGGGGCTGATCCTTGGGCGGAATGGCCAGCCATTGATAATACGGATCGAAATCTGCCATCGGGCACCTCTCGATATCGCGGGAAAGGATGTTCCGGACCATGCCGGGGTTGGTCCTACACCGCCTTCTTCAGCTTCCGGCAGCGTTCCATGTCGGCGGCGGCGGCCTTGGCGTCGCCCAACCGCTTCAAGACCGTGGCCCGATTGCAATAGGCGGCCGCGTAGTTCGGATCGAGACGCACGGCCTCGTTGTAGTCGGCCATCGCCTGCTCCAGGTTCCCCCGCTCGGCCCACGCGCAGCCCCGCGAAATAGGCGTGCGTGTTCCGAGGATTCAACTTCAAGGCCTCGGTAAAGGCGCGGATCGCCTGATCGGGTTCGTTGTAGTCGAGATACTCCAACCCGCGGTTGTACGCTTCCAACGCGTCCTGATGATCGTACACGACTGACTCCCATCAAGTGTTGTGTTAGAGGATGATCGACGGCCCGCGATGCCCACTGCGCAGGGCGGGTGAATCTCCACTATCTTGCCACAAAGGGGGCCTCTCCGCAAGCCCCCCGCAATGCGGTTTTTTCCGGGGGAACTTCCCAAAGCCCCAGAGGCTACTATAATAGCGTTTTCTCCCGAAGGCCCCGAAGGCCCCCAAGGCCACCTATCATGTCGCACGAATCGATCTTCGACGAAGTTGCCCGTTATGGTGTTGTGCCGGTGATCGCCATCGAGTCGGTGGAGGCAGCCCTGCCGCTGGCCGACGCCCTGCTGGAAGGGGGACTGCCGTTGGCCGAGATCACCTTCCGCACAGCCGCCGCCGCGGAGGTCATCGCCCTCTTGACCCGTTCTCGCCCCAAACTGCTGGTTGGGGCCGGCACGGTGCTCAGCGAAGAGAACGTGAAAGCCGCCAAGGCGGCTGGGGCACGCTTCGCGGTTGCTCCAGGGCTCAACCCGGCCGTGGTCCGATGTGCGGCCCAGATTGGGCTGCCGTTTTGTCCGGGCGTGTGCACGGCCAGCGAGATTGAGCTTGCCCTGTCGCTCGGCTGCCGATTCGTCAAGTTCTTCCCGGCGGAGCTGAGCGGCGGGGTGGAAATGGTCAAGACCATGGCAACACCCTACGCCCATACGGGGATTCGCTTTATGCCGACCGGCGGAGTGAATGCGGGGAGCCTGGGAAAATATCTGGCCGTCAAGGCCGTGGCAGTCGTGGGCGGGACCTGGATCGCCAAGCCCGAAGACCTGGCCGGCGGGAAATGGCAGGCCATTCGTGACCGCTGCCAGGAAGCGGTGAAAATCGTGCAACAAGTGCGAGGAGTTCCATCTTGAACATCGATCTCAATCTGCGTCCCGCCGATCTCTCAGCCCGCCTGCGGCGATTCTGGCAACTATCGGGCGAGAAGATCCTGGCGATCCAGGCCGCCTACGATCCGGCCGCCGGCTCGCCCGTTTTTACGGTGGCCGGAAAATATACGGCCCGCGGCTGGACGGAGTGGACGCAGGGCTTCCAGTACGGTTCCGCCGTGCTGCAGTTCGACGCCACGAACCAGGCCGAGTTCCTGGAGATCGGCCGCCGCAACACGGTCGAGAAGATGGCCCCCCACGTGAGCCACATGGGCGTCCACGACCACGGCTTCAACAACGTCAGCACCTACGGCAACCTGCTGCGGCTGATGGGCGAAGGGCGGATCGCGGAAGACCCCTGGGAACGCAATTTCTACGAATTGGCGTTGAAGCTCAGCGGCGCGGTCCAGGCCCGGCGGTGGACCGCCCTGCATGTCGATGGAATGGGGCCGGAGGGCGGGTACATCTACTCCTTCAACGGGCCGCAATCGCTGTTCGTCGATACGATCCGCTCGTTACGGGCCCTGGCGATCTCGCACAAGCTGGGCCACGTCTTGATGGAGGAGGGCGAACGGCGGATTTCGCTCCTGGATCGGCTCCACGCCCATGCCCTGGCCACGGCGCAATATGCCGTCTACTACGGCCGCGGCCGCGACGCCTACGACCTCCGCGGCAGGACCGCCCACGAATCGATTTTCAACGTCAACAACGGCGTCTACCGCTGCCCCAACTCGCAGCAGGGCTTCTCGCCGTTCACCACCTGGACCCGAGGGCTGGCGTGGGCCATGTGCGGTTTCGCCGAGCAATTGGAGTTCCTCAAGGCGATTGGCGACGACCGCAACGCGGCCGTCTTCCTGGAAGCCGCACGGGCGACGTGCGATTTCTACATCGACCAGGGCACGGCGGCGGACGGCATTCCCTACTGGGACACCGGCGCCCCGCAATTGCACCGCCTGGGCGATTGGCAGGGCCGGCCGGCGGAGCCCTACAACGACTTCGAGCCGGTCGATAGCTCGGCCGCGGCCATCGCCGTGCAGGGCCTGCTGCGGCTGGGCCGCCATACGGGTGAAGGCCGCTACACCCAGGCCGGCCTGACCGTCCTCCGCACGCTCTTGGACGAACCCTACTTGAGCACGCGTAGCGAGCATCAAGGGCTGTTGCTGCACAACGTCTATCACCGGCCCAACGGCTGGGACTATCTGCCGCCGGGTCGCAAGGTGCCCTGCGGCGAGTCGAGCATGTGGGGCGATTACCATCTGCGCGAGGCGGCCTTGTACGTCGAGCGATTGAACCCCGGCGGCCGTTATCTGACCTTCTGGGGAGCCTAGGATGATCGTTGCTAAGAGCCGTAGGGTGGGACAAGCTCGCGTAGCGAGTGCCGGCCCACCATGAGTAAGGTTGACGAGGACAATGGTGGGCCGGCGCTCGCTACGCGAGCTTGTCCCACCCTACAATGACGGGAGCCTAGGATGATCGTTGCCGACCTGAACCAGATTGAAGGCCGCCGCTATCCGGCGCGGCGGCGGACGCAGAACCTCGTCGGCGGCGTTTCGCCGATCCAGGCCAAGTGCTTTGCCATCGGCAGTGTGACGCTCGACCCCCGCGGCGGCCAGGTGCCGTGGCACAACCAGGAACAGGAGGAGGTCTACTTCGTGCTGGAAGGGACCGGCGAAATGTGCCTGGGCGAGGAGCGGCAGGTGGTCACTGCGGGGCAGGCGGTCTATATTCCACCGGGCGTGTTCCACCAGATGACCAATCTCGGCGACACGCCCTTGCGGATGCTGTATTGTTACGGCCCGGCGGGCGACGTGGCCCACTGGCGGCAGGAGCTTTCCGGCACGCTGCCCCGCGCCGGCATCGACGTTCCGCCGCTGCCCGCCGGGGCCCAGCCGCAATGCACAGGGAGCGGGGAGCAGGGAGCAGGGAGCGGGGAGCAGGGGCAAGAGGAATCGGCACTCCGTACTAAGTACTGAGTACTGAGTGGGAAGTACCGTGCGGACTTTCATCCTTCATCCCTTATCCTTCATCCCTTATCCTTCATCCTTCATCCCTTATCCTTCATCCCTCATCCTTAACGATTATGAAACGCGTTGCCCTAGTTACCGGCGGCCTCCGCGGGATCGGATTGGCCATTGCCCAATGCCTGGCCCGCGAGGGCCTTGATCTGGCGATCGACGATATGCGCGAGGAAGCGGCGGCGGGCGAGTCGCTGGCGAGCCTCCACGACCTCGGGGCGGAAGTGCTCTACGTGCAGGCCGACGTGGGCGATCCGCAGGCCCGGCAGCGGCTGATTGCCGCCGTCCAGCAGCGATTCGGCCGCCTGCACGTGCTGGTGAACAATGCGGGCATCGCGCCCAGGGTGCGGGCCGACGTGCTGGAAGCCACCGAAGAGAGCTTCGTGGAAGTCCTGCGCGTGAACCTGCAAGGGCCGTATTTCCTCACGCAGGCCGTCGCCCGCTGGCTGATCGCCCAGAAGCAGGCCGATGCGGCATTTCGTGGATGCATCGTCAACTTGTCGTCGATTTCGTCGACCGTGGCCTCGATAAGCCGCGGCGACTATTGCATCTCGAAGGCCGGCATCAGCATGGCCACGCAGCTCTGGGCCGCCCGCCTGGGAGAGTTCGACCTGCCGGTCTACGAAATCCGGCCCGGCGTGATTCGCACCGACATGACCAGCAGCGTGGTGGCGAAGTACGACAAGCTGCTGGCCGAGGGCCTTGCGCCGCAGGCCCGCTGGGGCCAGGCCGAGGACGTCGGCAAGGCGGTGGCGGCGCTCGTGCGCGGCGATTTCGCCTATTCCACCGGGCTGGTCGTGATGGTCGACGGCGGCATGCACGTGCCGCGGCTGTAGCAAAGACATCGCAGCATTATTAGCGATCCGCAGGGGCCTGTTGCCGCTACCGGCCGCCAGCCGCCAAGGTCCGCGCTCGGCGTCTTTGCGGTCTGCTGCGGCGTCTTGTTCTCAATCGCCAAGGGCTTAGAGTTTCGCTGCAGCTCATCGAGGCGGTGATCGGTGATCGAGAGGACGCGAGTAGCGCCTTCCTTGGTTCCCGGCGGCGCGGCAACCGTGCCCGGCGACAGATGGTCCGGCAGGGGCGCATCGGGCAGGATCGCATCCTCCGGCGGCGCGTGCCTGGTTTCGTTTTCGACGGGTGTACGCACGACCATTTCTCGCCCTGGTTGGGCCGCGGTCGCCGTGCGGCGCGGAGGCTCCAATCCATCAGACGGCTGGGCCGTGATCCGCGCCGGTTGCGCGGCAGGCGGCACGGGTTTGACAGCCGGTGCGGGCGCTTCTTTGGCGTCCGGAGCAGCTTCCACAGCCATGTCGCCCTGAGCGCGGCGATTCAGGACCGAACCCGCCCGATAATCGGGGTCGCAATTCGCACAACCGTTCTGGGTCCAGACAGGCCCACAATCGTAGGATGGGTGCTGGCACATGCTGCAACCGCTTGCCAGGATCCATACACACGAGATGCCGGCGACGAGCTTCCCTGCCCTCATTGCGGGGTTCCTTATATCGGGGGTTGGCGACAATCAGGCCGTTGTTGGTTATCTTCGGCCGAAAAGTTTGCCCAATCGATATTTTTTCCCAAAAAGGAACCAAGGGAACGGGGGCGAATGGTAGGTCCCTCTTGCCGAGAGGGACGAATAGGGTCGTAAGACGGATTGCCAATCCGTCTGGAAATCGCTGACGGATTGCCAATCCGTCTGGAAATCGCTGACGGATTGCCAATCCGTCCTACGACTGGCGACGGTAGCGCACGATAGTCCCTTCCGGCAGAAGGGACCTACTTTTGGCGTGGGCCAAGAAAAAGCCCTGGGAATTGCTTCCGAGGGCTTTCGAATAGTAACCGCGGGGGAACGATAGGGATTAGAAGAGGCCGCCGCCGCCGCCGAGACCGCCGCCATTGCCGCCACCGCCAAAAAGTCCGCCACCACCGTTGTTGTTGTTGCCGCCGTTGTTAACTAGTCCGTTGTTATTCATCGGATTATTGCCAAGGGCGTTGTTGTTATTGTTATTGTTGTTGTTATTCCCGCCATTGGCGCCGCCGCCAACGTTGCCGGCAAGACCCTGAGCGGCGCCGCCTGAGGCGACGTTGAACGAACTGACGGCGGAGATCGCCGAGAACAAGGGCACGGTCGTGATGCGGACATAACGCCGGTCGGCCGAGACCACGCCGGTGGCCATCAAGTTCGTGCCGGACGGCAGCACAGTGATGATTGGCTGGTAGCCAACCGCGCCGTGCAGCCCGTTGGCCCAGGCCGTGGGGAAGGCGTAGGGCGTGACTTGCTCCATCTGGCTGGCCGCCGCGGAGGATGACGCGGACTGCTGCTGGGCCGCCGCCAGGGCCGCCGCCGCCTGCGGGTCGTTGGCCGCGTTGAGCTGCTGGGCCAGAATCGCCTGCGTGTTGCGGATCATCTTCGCTTCCGCCACCGAGTCGACCGCGGCATTGATCGCCTTCTGCTCCTGGATCGATTCCTTGCGGCGGCCGTCGGCCACGTCGAACTTGACCAGGGCCTCGCCGCTGCCCAAGGGGATCTTCTTCTCCTCGACGTGGGCTTGCGGCGTGTTGTAGTGGGTAATCACCTCGACCGAAACCTGGCCCGTAGTCAACTTGCCGAAGACCCGGCGGATCAAGAGCTGGTAGTCGCCGCTGAAGGCCTTGGGACAGGCGTAGACCGCCACGTGGCCGTCAAGGCCGGCCTTGTCCTCCGACGGCGGATCGTTGACCAACATGCCGCCGCTGGTGGTCCGCAGGTTGCGGAGCGAGCAGACGGTGCCGGCGGGCTCCTTCACCATCACATCGATGTCGGCGTCGCCGGTCCATCGCACGCGGACCACGCAGTCGCGAACCAGGGCCTGATTGATGACGGCAATCAGATGATCGGCGTCGGCCTTGCGGTTGTTCTTCTAAGACTCGTCCAACTTGGCCTGCACCACGCGCATGGCGTCATCCCAGAGCTTGGCCTGGGAGGGCGGCCAGGCCTGGCCCAGAATGCCCGCCGTCGACCATTCCAGCCCGGGCAGGTCCTCGAGCTTGCGGGCCGCCATCATGCCGTAGAAATAGGGCTCCGGCCATAGCGGCTCGATTTGCGCCGCCTGCCGGTAGATCTGCAGGGCCCGGCGATCCATGTTGGATTGCGTGAGGAATGCGCCGAGATACATCAGGTCGGCCGCGTTCTGCGTGAACTCGGCGGCCGACATGATCGCCCTATCGATTTCCTCTTGCGGCCGGTCCGCGGCCTTCATGCTCATCGCGAGCACTTCGTACATCCAGGGTTGGGCCTGATCGTGGCGGAGAGCAGCCTCAATCACCGCGATGATCTCGTCGTGCTTCTTCCTGGCCTCGTCCTTCTTGTCGTGCTTGATCGCAGCCGCGGCCGCATCTTTCAGTTCCTGGACCGTTTCCAAGACGGCCTGCTGCTGGGCGACGAGCTTGGCCTTCTCGGTCTTCAGCGCGTCGGGGCTCATAAGCTTCAACTTGGCAGGGTCTTTTTCCGCTTCGTGCCGGGCAAAGAAGTCTTCCCATGCCTGATTGACGTCGGCGCCCGGGGCAAGGTTCAGCTTGATCGCATGGACCTTGGCGGGAGCCGGCGCCGGCTTGTCGGCGGATGACTTGTCGGCGGATGACTTGCCGGCGGGTGCAACGGACTCCGGCTGGACGTCAAAGAGCTTCACGCCCTGGTTGTCCTGGGGGAGGACTTCGCGGGGGACGTTGAACATACCGCCGCCCATGCCTCCCATGCCGCCGCCCATGCCGCCTCCCATGCCGCCGCCAAAACCACCCATGCCTCCCATGCCGCCGCCCATGCCGCCCATGCCCATGCCTCCCATGCCGCCGCCCATGCCGCCCATGCCCATGCCGCCCATGCCCATGCCTCCCATGCCGCCGCCCATGCCGCCCATGCCGCCCATGCCCATGCCGCCCATGCCGCCGCCCATGCCGCCCATGCCGCCGAATCCACCCATGAATCCGGTCTGTTTGATGGGCAACACAAGGTCGGCCACCGGGTAGACTTTGGTGGTCATGTAGTCGTCGCTTTCGGCCTTCGTGGGCGAAGTGATGAGGAGCACTTCGTTGTGGACCACATACTTCAGTTGCAATTCATCCAGCAACAGCTTCAGGGCCGAGCGGAGCGAAATGCCCTTGAGGTTCTTCGTGATCGGCGTGCTCTCTTCGACGCTGGCCTCTTTCAAGGCCGGTCCGTCGAGCTGGATCTCGATGTGGTGCAGGTCCTTCAGATAATCGACGACGTCCTTCAGGGGCGTGTCGACGAATTCGATCTGCGTCGGCTGCTTGAGGGCTTCCTCGATTTTCTTCTCGGCCGGGCTGGGATGCGAGAGTTCCGTCGAGCTGTACTTCTCCTTGCGTCGCGCCGTGAGCTCCTTCCACGACTCGGCATCCGGATAGATGATCGGCGGGTCGTCGGCCATGGGAACATGCGACTTCTCGACTTGATACAGGTTGTCGACGAAGTCCTTCTGCGCGGCCACGCGGACCGCCAGGTTGTCGTCGAGCGCGCCTGGAAGCCTGCGAGTTGCAGTGCCGGCGACCATCCGTCGGCTGTGCATTCGGCAGGGAAGCGGTCGCGATCGCCCGGGCCTCGCCATGGCCGTCTCGGCATCGTGGGCCGAGTGATCGGCGAGGTGCTGCCGGGCGTCGGCCAGCAGCGAGTCGAAGCGCTCCATCAATTGGTTGACCTTGTCCTGGTCATGTTGCAGCGCGGCATCGGCCATTTCCATTTCGCGCTGGGCCATCTCTTCGCGGATCCGCTGCTGCTCGCGGGCCGTATTGACCTCGATGCGGCGCTGGATTTCGCGGCTCGCGGCCTGGAGCGTCCCCATCAAGCGGTCGCGCATTTCCGGACCGAGCGCCGGTCTCGGCCTTGAGATCGTTGGTCTTGTTGCGGATCAAGGCTGCCGCCGCGTCGGGAGTCGCCTCGACCTTGCTGCGGGCCATGGCGATCGTGCTCTGCACGTCCTTCTGCCACTGCTGTTCCAAAGCGGTGCTCTGGTTGATCTCCTGAATTGCGGCAGCGCCCTCGGGCGGGGGAAGCCCGCTATCGTTGACCTGAGGATTGTCGCCCTGCAGAATCAGGTCGCCCGGCTGGCCAACGGCGGGCGTCGTGTCAGCCGCCTTGGCGGCCGGCGCCGCAGCGGGACCGCCCAGGGCCGGCGCCCCATTGGCATTCTTGGCAATGTCGTCCAAGATCGAGCGGGCAACCAGGTCGCTGGGATTGCGTGCCAGGGCCTGGCCGGCCAAGGTCTTGGCATGTTCCAGGTTGCCGGCGTGGAGGTCCTTGAAGGCCAGGTCGTCCAGTCCGCGTCCGCCCGCTTCAATCTCCTGTCTGGCCGTGGCCAGACTGGCGCTATCGACCAAGGGGAGCGTCCGGCCGCCGTCGACCTTCGCCTGATCGACCAGGGTGACGAGGTAGCCGTTGTTGGCGTCGGACTTCAAGGCGGGAATGTCATAGGCCAGCTTCTGTGCGCCGGCGGGGCCGTCGACGTCGATTTCCACGTGTCCGGTGGTGGCCGCTTTCGCGGTGCCGACCAGCACCGTGTCGCGGTCGCTGCGGAGGGGCGGGAGCGTCTTCGGATAAACGTTCAAGCCCTTGGGGCCACTTGATGCTGGCGGCGGCCGTCGGCCAGAGCACGGAGCCCTGCACGGCCTGCGCCAGGCTGGCGCCATAGGAGTCGGCATCCACGTTCGCCTGTTCCGGCACGACCAGGCCTCCGGTGCGGGAGGCCAGCGCCCCGAGCATCTGCTCTTGGATTTGGGGACCGACACCAAAGGCGATAACCGGCGCCCGCTGGGCCACCAGATCGTTGGCAACGCGGTCGAACTGCTCGGGCGTGAGCACGTTGGCGCGGCTGCTGCCGTCGCCGATATAAACGATGGCCCTGGGCGACTTGCTGTCGCCGGTGAAGCTCTTGGCCGCCGTATCGAGGGCCCTCTCCAGGTCGCAGGAGCCAAGCGGCACGCGCTGGTTGAGGGCCTTGAGGGCCGCGGCCATCTCAGGGCCGTTGGGGGCCACGAAGCCCTTGCTCAGCGGCGTCGCGTCGAGATCGAAGGCTACCAGCTTGGACGCGATCGCTGGGGTCGAGCTTAGCCAGCGCCGCTTGCAAGGTGGCCAGCGACTTGGCGCGATAATCGCCCGTCTGGCTGGCGGCGGTGCTGACGAGGATTACCACGTCGCGCGGTCCGCGGGCCGCCGCCGCCGACGGCTTGAGGGTCAACGCGAAGACGTTGCCTCCGTCGGCCTGGGTAAATCCATCGAGCCGGGCTGCCTCACTGCCCAGCAACTTGGTTTCTGGGGTCGCGGTCAACGCCACGCCCAACATGGTTGCCAACGGCAACGCCATCCAACGCAAGAAAAACGGATTGATTGACATGCCTATGCTCCCGGCAAATGTCTAGGTGGTTCCGTCAACCGCGTTCCGGTGCGGCAACGGACGCCACTGGGATTCCATGGATAAAATGGTGATTCCCAACGGTGCGCCTTGCCCATTGGGCTAATCGTCATTGTACTCCGGCAAGACAACAATTACCACATAAAATCTAAAATTCTGCAATCGTCGCACGGCCGATGAGCATTAGGCCGCATCGGCGGTCGAATCCCTCAGTGGGGTGGTCTTGTTCGTCGGAGTCCGCTGCGCTTCGGAATCACCATTCCAACGGGTGGTTTTTGCCCGAACTTGCCCAAAAAAATCTCCTTCCGACCTTCATATTCCTGTCAGCCATCTTCCTATCTTCCCTGTTTGTCCGCCGTGCTTCGCCATTACCATTCCAACGGGTGGTTTTTGCCCGAACTTGTCCAAAAAAGACCCTGCTCTCCCGCCTTCAAATTCCTGTCCGCCATTTTTCTGTCCTCGCTGTTTGTCCACCACTTTGGGATCACCATGCCGACGGATGGTTCTTGCCCGAACTTGCCCGAAGAAGATCGTCCCCTTTCACCCTCATATTCCTGTCGGCCATTTTCCTGTCTTCGCCGTTTATCCGCCGTGCTTCGGAATCACCATTCCAACGGGTGGTTTTTGCCCGAACTTGCCCGAAAACCGGCCTGCTCCTCTTACGCGATCACCGCCCGGCAGCGGTTTGATCCTTCCGATGGGTGGTTTTTGCCCGAACTTGCTCGAAAACCGTCCTACTCGGCTGTCGTGACAGCCGCCCCGGCACCTGTTTGATCCTTCCGATGGGTGGTTTTTGCCCGAACTTGCCCGAAAACCGTCCTGCTTGGGAGACCATAACGGCGGGGACGACGACGGGCGTATGGCCAAAGTGGCCCAAAAACAGCTTTCTGAAGAAGTTTTCGGCTATTTTTACCACCAATGATGTAATCGCTACCCCAAGCACGACGGGTATAGATTTGCAAAAACCGGGGGGAAACAGGGGCTTCCATCCCTCTGACAACATTGCTCCACCAATAGGATGGATGGCCAGAGTGGGCCAAAACAGTTTTGCGGACTTCGGAAGTCACACGTATACCGTAATTATCCATAACTATAGCACTCTGTCAAGAGGCCGCGGGGAATTTTTCGCCGCCCGCTCGATCGCTCTTTGCAGGCCAATCGCGTTGCGATCGGGCACTCGCGGCGGAATCGCGGGCGATTTCCTGCCGCGCCGGGCAAGCGGCGCAGAAGGGACGCGTCGCTTTTCGTCTCGCCCCCGGCGGGCTACGCCGGGGGCGATGATTTTGGAGGCATAAATTTTCAATGAACAACGTCTGGATACACATATATACGGATTTGGCGGCAAGAATGGGAAAAGAGAATCGGCCCCAAAGCGCGGATTGCGTCGCAACTCCTCTGGCCGCCGGGACTTGCGAATTCGCGATTTTTCCGGAATGTGTGCGCGGCAATGCGCGCGGGAACCCTGCCGATAGGGGCTAGGTAATACATAAGTAGTCGCCGCGAGGCCCAGGCGGTTCCATCTCCACGAAGCAGTTGCTCCCGCACCGCGGACAACGCAGCACTCCGTTGGTCACCAAATCGCCGACGTAAACGGCGTCGCAGTCGTCCGCGGTGACGTCGGGCATTAGGCCCAGAACGCGCTTCCCCTGTTCGGCGGCTTCAACGGCTTGCCAAACGGCACCGCCTGCGATGGGCGTGTGGCAGCCTGGGCACTCGCTGGGGATTCCGAAGTGTTTATTGGGCATGGCGGTCATTTGTCGTCGTCAAGGTTCTTGCTTTCGGCACTTACCTCGTCACCCGATAACTCCATTGTCGCGTTGCCGTCTGGCCAACCTTTGCGTATCGCCTTCTGAACACATGCACTAACCACGCCCGGCGTGACGATCTGCCCGCCGCATGCCGGCCAGCAGACTGTGAGCAGCTTGAGGGCAGGGCAGGCCGGGTATACGCCGGGCAATGGATCAGGCCGATGGCGTCGGCCGCTGCCGCGCGGACTCCGGCGTCGGGATCGTCCAGGTAGTGCCGCAGGACGTCGGCGGTGGTTGCGTCGCGGTAGAGACCGATCAGGTGCCGCAGCAGGGCTCGGACTGCCGTGTCGCGCTCGCTGCCCAGGGCCCCGCGGAGTACGTTCAGGCCGCTCTCCGGGTCGCTCTCCAGCAACAGCCGGAGCCCTGCGATCCGCTCCCGCGACGAGTCCAGCCGGGTTGCCGCCATCTTCACCACGATCGGCCGTTCGGCGTCGTCCAGCGGCACGGGGCAGGCCGGCAAAGGCGGCCAAGGCTTGTCCCACTCCATCCTGGCGCAGTTCGGATATTCCTGGTCGAGACAGGCCTGCGCCACTTCCGGGCAATCTCGGTGCGAAGACACGTTCGCCACCCCAGCCGCCGACCCCTGGTACGCGCCCCGCTTCCGTTGCTATGCTGAACTTGTCTCATGGGAGGTGATGACTCCCTTGGGGCCGCCCGGGGAGGATCGCTTTATCCTCCTCGGGCACTCTGCCCTTAATGCATTGTCCCTCTCCGTCGCCATCGGGCTACAGCCCTCGGCACATCCCGCGGAAGGCGTACAGAGAAACGCGGAAAGACAGACGCAATGCCGCAAACAGCGCAGGCTGTAACGAGCGAAGGAAACAGGGAAGAAGACGCAGCAGAAATGTTCTGGACTTGAAGGAAACGCGGGAAGGAGACTGCGAGAACCAAAACACAGGCGTCAAGAACACGCGACAAGGAAAATCAACGAAGGATCACGCCCGAAGGAGACTCATGCAGCGAGGGCGGCCTCCAGCCCGAAATCGATGGCCTTTTTCAGCCCGCCGCCAAGCTTGGCCCTGGGCTGACCCCTGGGCTTTGGCGCGGAGGTTTTTTGCGGAATTTTCGATTCGGCGGCGCGGTTTACGCCGTAGTCGTGGTCGTGGGCAAGGAAAGCTGAGTGAGGTCCAACCTTGCCGAACATTTTCACGGGCCGGGAATAATTTGGCCGTTCCCGGCGTCTTATAGATAGGGCCGCTATGTCACAGAATTTTTCCGTGAACCATTTCAGCTTGGGCGGCGTCTATACGATAGAATACATGAAGACAGCTCGCGTGGAGCTGACCAGTTGAGAGAAAGAGCCATGACTTCAGTACGGCTGAGTTGCGAACAGCGAGGATGGAAGGGTACATCCGCCGATCAATCGGCGAACATGCTCCCGTTCTATCCATTGCGCACGTGACATCAGGCCGCCATTTCCCGAAGAATACCTAAAGCCTGGTGTCACAACGACATCAGGCTTTTTTCGTTTGGGTCGGTAGCTGAGACGGCATAGCTCCTGGCTGAAAACCAGGAGAGGCGGATTCGAGCACCGCCCGACCCACTGCGTAGAAGGTACGCGCACCAGACGGCCCGTTCGTCTATCGGTTTGAGGACGCCGCCCTTTCAAGGCGGCAAGGCGGGTTCAATTCCCGCACGGGCTACTTGCGGCAGAACGTAGCGAAGCCTGGCATCGCGCCCGGGTACCCGCGCAGTGGGTGGGGGACCAGGAGATCGGCGGTTCAAATCCGCCCGTTCTGACTGATTGACGGGATGTAGGGCAGCGGTAGCCCGCGTGCCCTGGGAGCACGAGAGCGCGGGTTCGAGTCCCGCCGTCCCGACCTTGTGGATGACGACGTTGGCAAATGGTAGTCGAGGGCCGGTTGCCCAAACCCGGCTGATAACCGAGTGGCGCTGAGTTCGACTCTCAGGGCTACCACTGGAACAAGGAGCAAGAGCATGAACGAAACCCGATTGAAACGCATACGCCCGGCCTGGATTCTGGGGTCGTGGTGTAACGGCAGCACGCCGGACTTTTAATCCGGTTGGTGAAGGTTCAAGTCCTTTCGGCCCCACTCGCCAATAACGGCGCGTAGCTCAACGGTCAGAGCGGGCCTCTTATAAGGGTCAGACTGAGGGTTCGACTCCCTCCGCGCCGACTCCCTGCGCGTTAGGAACGGAGAACACGGGATCAAGGTGCTAGTGGCAGCACAGCGGACTCTTAATCCGCCAGGTGAGGGTTCAAGTCCCTCTGGTCCCACTGAAGCGATTGCACTGGTAGTCCAGCGGCGAGGATACCGCACCCGTAATGCGGTGACGAGAGTTCGAGTCTCTCCCGGTGCTCTTGTTGTTTGACAATTCGGCACACCACAACGCGCCCATGATGTAGCGGTAACCTACCTGCTCGCCATGCAGGAATTGCGGGTTCAACTCCCGCTGGGCGCTTTGAGGAACAGGACGTAGGAAAGCCTGGTATTCCGCGTGTTTCGGGAGCACGAGATCGCCGGTTCAAATCCGGCCGTCCTGACTTGGATTGCGGTGGGACCCGTGTTGGTACGGGTAGGCGGCTGTTAACCGCCCTGACGCAGGTTCGATTCCTGCCGCCGCAGCTTCGCGATACGGAAGGTCAAGCCAACTGGTGATGGTAGCCGCCCCGAAAGCGGTCGAGCGATGAGCCTTGGGGGTTCGACTCCCTCACCTTCCGCCTTACGCGCCCTTGGCCGATTGGCACAAGGCATCAGCCTTCCAAGCTGAACAGGCGGGTTCGATTCCCGCAGGGCGCTTTTGGAACATGATCGGGGATCGGCTAGCGGTAGGCTTCCTGGCTTTGACCCAGGCGACGAAGGTTCGATTCCTTCTCCCCGAGCCTTTTTCCTGCGAGCGGTGTCTCGTAGGAAAACCGATGCGGAGTCATCTAACAGGCAGGGCAGGGTCAGACTTTAACTGCTAACTGCGGAGCAGTTAGCAGTTAAAGTCTGACCCTGCACCCCCTCTGCACCCCCTCTGCACCCCCTCTGCACCCCCTCTGCACCCCCTCTGCACCCCCTGCTGCACCCCCTGCTGCACCCCCTGCACCCCCTGCTGCACCCCCTGCACCCCCTGCTGCACCCCCTGCACCCCTTTTGCTCCACCAATAGGATGGATGGCCAGAATGGGCCAAAACAGTTTTGCGGACTTCGGAAGTCAGACGTATACCGTAATTATCCATAACTATAGCACTCTGTCAAGAGGCCGCGGGGAATTTTTTGCCGCCCGCTCGATCGCTCTTCGCAAGCCAAGCGCGTTGCGATCGCGCAGTCGCGGCGGAATCGCGGGCGATTTCCTGCCGCGCCGGGCAAGCGGCGCGGAAGGGGACGCGCCGCTTTTCGTCTCGCCCCGGCGCGCTGCGCCGGGGGCGGTTGTCTTGTCAAGTTGTCTATGAACAACGTCTGGATACACATATATACGGATTTGGCGGCAAGAATGGGAAAAGAGAATCGGCCTCAAAGCGCGGATTGCGTCGCAACTCCTCTGGCCGCCGTGACTTGCGAATTTGCGATTTTTCCGGAATGTGTGCGCGGCAATGCGCGCCAGCGTCGGTATCAACGGCAGCAACTTCCAGAACCTGCTTTCCTTCACCGGCACCGGCGGGGCAAGCCCCGGTTCGAGTCCCTCCGGCAGCCTGACTTTGATCGGCACGACGCTGTATGGGATGACGGGACGGGGAGGCAGCAGCAACGACGGGACGCTTTTCAGCATCGGCGCCAACGGCGCCGGCTTCCACAACTTACTCTCGTTTACCGGAAACGGCGGCGCGTACGCGGGCGGGCACCCCAAGGGCGATTTGACGGCAGCCTGTTCGGCTTCGGTGCTTGTGGCCAGTGCAAGCAATGCCACAATCATCCGCGGTGGAACGGCCACCTTGGGGGCGACGGTCGCGAACTCCGCCACCAGTTCGACCTTGTATGGCATGCCTCAACTGGGAGGAAGCAACGGCGTTGGCAACGTCTTTTCCCTCACCGTCTCGGCGCAAACAACTTCCCTTCGCGGTCGTCGGCGAGCGCGGCACGAAGGGCAGCTTGATCGAGCACGGCGGGCGACACGCTTTTGACTGTCCATCTTGGACAGTGGGCTCGCTGGTCCGTGTTCGGCATCGATGCCGGTCGAGCCTTGTTGTGGAGATTCACCAGTCGTCCGGTGAATTGCACGGCACGGCGGTCATCGTGAAAAGGCTCCGCGCCTGCACGAGGTTGCGCGCAGAGCATTTCGCTCCACGTAGCGACAAACCGTGAAGCGGAATCGACGTTACCGACGGCACGCTGGCGTTCGATTCGAACGCCGCGCTGGGCAGTGGAAGCGCGACCGTCTTACTGAAATGCCATCACGGCGGAGCGTGATGAGTACGATGCCGACGCATTGGCGACTAGGGGAGCACTTCGCGCGGGACGTTGAACATCCCGCCGCCCATGCCACCGCCCATTCCGCCCCCCATTCCGCCGCCCCCCATTCCGCCACCCATCATGCCGCCCATGCCCCCCATTCCGCCGCCCATGCCGCCCATGCCGCCGCCCATGCCACCCATGCCGCCCATGCCGCCGCCCATGCCGCCACCCATGCCGCCCATGCCGCCACCCATGCCGCCCATGCCGCCGCCCATGCCGCCACCCATGCCACCCATGCCGCCGAATCCGCCCTGGAACCCGGTCTGTTTGATGGGCAATACGAGGTCGGCCACCGGGTAGACCTTGGTGGTCATGTAGTCATCGCTCTCGGCCTTGGTGGGCGAGGTAATCAAGAGCACTTCGTTGTGGACCACGTACTTCAATTGCAATTCGTCCAGCAACAGCTTGAGGGCCGAGCGGAGCGAAATGCCCTTGAGGTTCTTCGTGATCGGCGTGCTCTCTTCGACGCTGGCTTCTTTCAAGGCCGGTCCGTCGAGTTGGATCTCGATGTGGTGCAGATCCTTGAGATAATCGATGACGTCCTTCAAAGGCGTATCGACGAATTCGATCTGCGTGGGCTGCTTCAAGGCTTCCTCGATCTTCTTCTCGGCCGGGCTGGGTTTGGAGAGTTCCTGGGAGCTGTACTTTTCCTTGCGTCGCGCCGTGAGCTCTTTCCAGGTTTCCGCGTCCGGATAGATGATGGGGGGGTCGTCGGCCATGGGGACGTGCGACTTCTCGACCTGGTACAGGTTGTCGACGAAGCCCTTTTGCGAGGCGACGCGGACCGACATGGCGTTGTCCAATGCGGTCTGGAAGCGGGCGAGGTGCATGCCTGCGACCATCGTCGGTTGCGCGCCGGGCAGGGAGCCCTGGGCGATCTGCTGGGCCTCGCTCATGGCCGTAATGGCGTCTTGGGCCGAGCGATCCGAAAGGCGCTGCCGGGCATCGGCCAGGAGGGAATCGAAACGCTTCATCAACTGATCGACCTTGTCCTGGTCGTGCTGCAGGGCCGCGTTGGTCATGGCCATTTCGCGCTGGGCCATCGTTTCGCGGATCCGCTGCTGGTCGCGGGCGGTGTTCTCCTCGGTGCGGGTGTGGATTTCCCGGCTCGCGGTGCGGAGCATTCCCATCAAGCGGTCGCGCATTTCGGGACCGAGCGCGGTCTCGCTCATCAACTCGTTGGTCTTGTTGCGAATCAAGGCAGCGGCCGCGTCGGGCTTGAGCGCGACCTGGCCGCGGGCCTGGTTGATCGTGCTCTGCACGTCCTTCTGCCACTGCTGCTCCAAAGCGCTGCTCTGGTTGATCTCCCTCGCGGCGGCAGCGCCTTCGGGCGGCGGAAGCCCGCTGTTACCCGCAAGACTGTCGCCCTGCAGATTCAGGTCGCCCGGTTGGCCGACGACCGGCGCAGCGGCAACCGACCTGGCGGCGCCGCGGCGGGACCAGCGGCCAGGGCAATCGCCCCGTTGGCCTGCTTGGCGATGTCGTCCTTGATGGCACGGGCGACGAGGTCGCTGGGATTGCGGGCCAGGGCCTGGCTGGCCAGCGTATTGGCATGTTCCAGGTTGCCGCTATGGAGGTCCTTGAAGGCCAGGTCGTTCAGTCCGCGTCCGCCGGCCTCGATCTCCTGCCGCGCCGTGGCCAGGCTCGCGCTATCGACCAAGGGCAGCGTCCGGCCGCCGTCGACCTTCGCCTGATCGACCAGCGTCACCAGGTAGGCGTTGTTGGCGTCGGGCTTCATTGCGGGGATGTCAAAGGCCAGCCTCTGCGCGCCGGCGGCGCCGTCCACGTCGATGTTCAGTTGGCTGGCGGCGGTCGACTTGGCGGTGCCCACCACCACCGTGTCGCGGTCGCTGCGCAAGGGCGGGAGCGTCTTGGGATAAACGTCCAGGCCCTCGGGCCACTTGACGGCATTGGCGGCCGTCGGCCAGAACACCGAGCCGTGAACGGCTTGGGCCAGGCCGGCGCCATAGGCCGCGGCGTCAACGTCCGACTTTTCGGAGAGCACCGCGCCGCCGGTGCGGGAGGCCAGCGTTCCCAGCATCTGCTCTTGGACCTGGGGACCCACGCCAAAGGCGATGACCGGCGCCCGCTGGGCAACCAGATCGTTGACGATGCGGTCAAACTGCTCGGCGCGAGCACGTTGGCGCGACTGCTGCCGTCGCCGATATAGACGACGGCCCGCGCCGACTTGCTGTCGCCCGCGAAACTCTTGGCCGCGGTATCCAGGGCCTTTTCCAGGTCGCAGGACCCGAGCGGAGTGCGGCGATTGAGCGCCTTGAGGGCCGCGGCCATCTCCGCGCTCTTGGGGGCCACAAAACCCTTGGTCAGCGGCGTCGCATCGAGGTCGAAGGCCACCAGCTCGACGCGATCGCTGGGGTCGAGCTTCGCCAGGGCCGACTGCAGCGTGGCCAGCGCCTTGGTGCGATAATCGCCCGTCTGGCTGGCGGCGGTGCTGACGAGAATCACCACGTCGCGCGGTCCGCTGACCGCCGGCGCCGACGACTTGAGCGTCAACGCGAAGACGCTGCTGCCATCGGCCTGCGTCGCTCCATCGAGCAGGGCCGTCTCTCGGCCCAAGAGTTGGGTTTGCTGTGCGGTCGTGGCAAGCCACAACCAACGCGGTTGCCCAGGGCAACGCCGCTGGACGCAAGAAAAACAGATGCTTGGACATGCCTCTTCTCCCCACAAATGTACACGCGGTTCCGTGTGCCGAGTTCCGTGGCGGCAACAGACACCACAGAGATTCCATCGGAATGGATGGTGCGTCCCAACGATGCGACTTGCCCATTGGGATGTTGTTATTGTATAACAGGCAGAGGCGAATTACCACCTATAAATTCGAAAATTACCGAAAAATTTCCAAATTTAATGATAATCTCACTGCTCTTGTGGGGTTAAAACAAATGGGCGAGCGAAGGTGACTTGCGATGCATTGGAACGGTCGGTGCGAAGCGTGGCGATTCCAACAGGTTGGTATCTGCGGTTGGGGTTGGAGTCCCGCCTTTAGGCGGAATTCCCGCAAAATTCCGGCTAAAGCCGGGACTCCAACCGATAACCGCAATACTAAACCACTGCGCTACTAGGGCAGGATCTCGCGGGGGACGTCAAAAGAAGTTGTTCCCCATCGGGTTGCCGTTGCCGAACATGTTCATGCCGTTGTTTCCCTGGGGAAAACCGTTCCCCATCGGGTTCCCGTTGCCGGGCATATTGCCCATATTGTTGTTTCCCATCGGGTTGCCGCTGAACGGATTGTTGCCGCTCGTCTGATTGCCGCCGCCCAGCATGTTGCCGCCGCCCATAGGGCCAAATCCGCCCTTGAAACCGGTCTCCTTGATCGGCAACACGAGGTCGGCCACCGGGTAGACCTTGCTGGTCAAGTAATCCTCGCTATCGATCCTGGCCGGCGTCGTGATCAGGAGCACTTCGTTGTGGACGACGTACTTCAGCTCCAAGTCATCCAGCAGCAGCTTCAAGGCCGAGCGGAGCGAGATGCCCTTGAGATTCTTCGTAATCGGCACGTTAACGTCGATGCTCGCATCTTTCAGGGCCTGTCCGTCGAGTTGGATCTCGACGTGGTGCAGGTCCTTGAGGTAATCGATGACGTCTTTGAAGGGCGTGTCGACGAATTCGATCTGCGTCGGCTGCTTGAGGGCCTCGGTGATCTTCTTCTCGGCAGGGCTGGGATGCGAGAGGTCCTTCGAGCCGTATTTTTCCTCGCGCCGCGCCGTGAGCTCCTTCCAGGTTTCGGCATCCGGATAGACGATCGGCGGGTCGTCCGGCGAGGGTACGTGTGCTTCCTCGACGCGGCCCAGGGCAGCGACGAACTGCTTCTGCTTCTCCGCGCGGACGGCCATGATCTCGTCGTAGGCGATCTGGAAGCGATAACTGCCCCCGGCTATGGCCGGCGCTCCGAACGACGGCAGGGACCTGTCCACGGTCCTCTCGGCCGCGACGGCCGCCTCTTCCGCCAGGCGGCCCCGGCCCTCGGCCAACAAGACCTCGAAACGCTTCATCAACTGATCGACCTTGTCTTGCTTAAGCTGAAGCGCCGCATCGACCATTTTCATTTCGCGCTGTTCCATCTCTGCCCGAATGCGCTGCTGCTCGCGGGCCGTATTCTCCTCCGTGCGGCGCTGGATTTCCCGGCTTGCAATACGGAGCATTCCCAGCAAGCGGTCGCGGATTTCTGGACTGAGTGCGGTTTCAGCCTTCAGATCATTCGTCTTGTTGTGGATCAAGGCTGCGGCCACGTCGGGAGTTGCGTCGACGCTGCTGCGGGCCTGGTTGATCGTGCTCTGCACGTCCTTCTGCCACTGCGCTTCCAAAGCGGTGCTTTCGCGGATTTCCTTTGCGGCGGCAGCGCCGTCGGGCGGAGAAAGTCCGCCGTTGTCGTCGTGCAAATTCAAATCACCCCGTTCGGCGACGATGGGCTTGCTGTCAGCCGGTTTGACGGCCGGCGCAGCCCGTTGGCCAGCGGCCGCAGCAGGCGCCCCGTTGGCCCTCTTGGCAATGTCGTCCAGGATCGCGCGGGCAACGAGGTCGCTGGGATTGCGGCTCAGGGCCTGGCTGGCCAAGGTCCTGGCATGCTCGAGGTTGCCGCTGTGAAGGTTCTTGAACGCCAGGTCGTCCAAGCCGCGTCCGCCGGCTTCAATCTCCTGCTTGGCCGTGGCCATGCTCTGGCTATCGACCAACGGCAGCGTCCGGCCGCCGTCGACCTTCGCCTGATCGACCAGCGTCACCAGGTAGCCGTTGTTGGCGTCGGACTTCAAGGCGGGGATGTCGAAGGCCAGCTTCTGCGCCGGCCGGACCGTCAACGTCGATTTCCACTTGCCCGGCGGTGGCCGCTTTCGCCGTGCCGACTACCACGGTATCGCGGTCGCTGCGCAAGGGCGGGAGCATCTTCGGATATACGTCAAGCCCTTGGGGCCACTTCACGCCGGCGGCAGCTTTTGGCCAGAGGACCGCGCCATGCACGGCCTGGGCCAGGCGGTCGCCGTAGGCGCCGGCGCCCACGTCGGCCTGTTCCGCCACCACGGCGCCCCCGGTGCGGGAGGCCAGGGCCCCGAGCATCTGCTCTTGGATTTGAGGACCGATGCCAAAGGCGATGACCGGGGCCTGCTGGGCCAGCAGATCGCTGACCACGCGGTCGAACTGTTCGGGCGAAAGCACGTTGGCACGACTGCTGCCGTCGCCGACATAGAGGACGGCCCTGGGCGACTTGCTGTCGCCCGTGAAACTCCTTGCGGCCGTGTCGAGGGCCGTTTGCAGATCGCAGGCGCCCAGCGGGACGCGCTGCTTGAGCATCTTCAGCGCCGCGGCCATCTGAGGGCTGTTGGGGGCCACGAAGTCCTGGGTCAGCGGCGCGGCGTCGAGGTCGAAGGCCACGAGCTTGACGCGGTCGCTCGGTTCGAGCTTCCCGAGCGCCGCCTGGAGCGTGGCCAGCGCCTTGGCGCGATAATCGCCCGCCTGGCTGGCGGCGGTGCTGACGAGGATTACGACGTTCGCGCTCCACGCGCGGCGGCGCCGACGGCTTGAGCGTCAAGGCGAAGACGCTGCTTCCGTCGGCCTGGGTAAATCCATCGAGCCGGGCAGGCTCGCCGCCCAGAAGAGCGGTTTGTGGGGTGGTGGTCAAGGCCACGCCCAGCAGGGCTGCCAGCGGCAATGCCATCCGGCGCAAGAAAAACGGATACTTTGACATGCCTCTTCTCCTGAAGAATGTCTAGGTGGTTCCGTCACCGTGTTCCATGGCGGCAACGGACACCACAGGTGTCTGGGTGGTTTCGGCTTGCCGCGTTCCGGAGCGGCAATCGAGACCACGGGGATTCCATGGAAAGAGATGCTTGCTGCCCAACTTGCCCATTGGGCTAATCGTCATTGTACACCATGAAAACGATAATTACCACCTCGGAAAATTGCCACGTCCGCGACCGACCGCTCGTAGTCCCACCTTAAGGAGCGGTTTGTCGCCTTTCGCTCCGTGAAAGATGCGGCTTTCGTGGAGCGAAAGGCAATCGTGCAGCATACTACCGATGGGTGGTTTGTGCCCGAAATGTCCGGTAGTTGCGTTGCATCTTGTCGCCGCCGCGTGGCGCGGGTAAATTACTCCTACGAAAATAACTCCCACACGGCAGCGAGACCGCGTCCATGCGACGGTGACCTTGGCACCGAGGGCGTGTAACCTTCGGATTAAGGTCTTGTTTGAGGCGTTCTTTGTATATTTGCATCCCAGGCACGTAAGCCATTTCTGCGGTCTTTCTTTTTCCGACGAGTCATCGCCCTTGAAACGCATCCTACACGTCATCGACACGCTCGACCGCTCGGGCACGGCCGAGCAACTCCGCCTGCTGGCCCTGGGACTGCCGCGATGAATTCGCGGTGCATGTCTGCGTCCTGAGCCGCGGCGGACCGATCGGCGACCTGCTGGCCCGCGAGGGCCTTCCCGTCCACGTCATCGGCCGCCGCTGGTCCGCCGATCCGACGACGTTTCGGCGCTTGCTGCGGCACGTGAATCAGCTCCGGCCCGATGCGATCCACGCCTGGCAAGCGATGGGAAGGGCCTACGCGGCGGCCGCGGCCCGCTGCTGCGGCGTGAAGCGCCTGGTGGCCGTATGGCGCGAAGTTCCAATTCATCGCGGGCCGCTCGCGGCGGCGATCGACCGCTATGCGGGCCGACGGGCCAGCGCGGTCGTGACCACCTTCCCGGCACTCCGCGACTATTGCATCGAGCAGGGCATGGCCGCCGAGAAGATTCAAGTCATTCCCAGCGGCACCGGCCGGGCGGCGCCCAGCGTCGCCACGCGAGGGCAGATCCTCGATCGCCTCGGCCTGCCGGAAGCGGTCCGTTTGATCGGTTGGGCCGGCCGCTTGGAGGCGGATCGCGGCGGCAAGGACGCCATCTGGGCGGCCGATCTGTTGAAGGTGATTCGCGACGACGCCCATCTCTTGATCTTCGGCGAAGGGCCGCACCGCGATCGGCTCGTCCTCTTCCGCCAGCAGGTCGAGATTGCCGACAAGGTCCATTTCCTCGGCCAGCGCGGCGACCTGCAGGAGTTCCTGCCGAACCTCGATCAGTTCTGGTCGACCCGCCGCCGGCCGGGGATGCCGCAGGCAGTGCTGGAAGCCATGGCGGCGGGCGTGCCCGTCGTGGCCAGCGACGTGCCCGGCACGCGCGAGTTGATCGAGCACGAGGCCAGCGGCTATCTTTTCGCCCCAGGGCATCGCGCCGGCCTGGCCCGCTGGGCCGAATACCTCATCAACCATCCCGACGCGGCCCTGCGGATCGGCGCCGCGGGGAGACAACGAGTCGAGAGCGAGTTCAGCGCGGAGACGATGGTCCAGAGGTGGCGAGGGATGAAGGAAGGATGAGGGATGAGGGATGAGGGATGAAGGATGAGGGATGAAGGATGAGGGATGAGGGATGAGGGATGAGGAACGCTCAAGGGACATTTTCCTGTCGTACATCTTCCTGTCATTACGATGGGCGGCACGCTCCGCGACAGGTTGCACTATAAGCCGTCCCCAACTATGCTAGTGAGTAGGGATCGATTTATCAGGAGAGGGAACCATGGCCCTACTCGACTGGCAGAACCTGATTTTCCTGCTGCCCATGTTGGCGGCCCTGGCCTATACGCTGCTCATGGCCGCGGGCCTGGGCTTCGGCGACCATGGCGTCGCCGTGGACCACGACCTGGACGTGGGCCACGACTTTGACGCCGGAGCGGAACACGACCTCGATACGGACCACGACGCCAGCCACGCCGGCCATGCGGCCTCTGCCGGCGCCATGGCGAGCCTGCTCGGGCTGTTTGGCGTGGGCAGGGCTCCCCTCTCGATCCTGATCCTCAGCGCCTGTGTTCTGTGGGGGGCTGTCGGCCTGGCGTTGAACGTCTGGCTGGGCACCGCCAACATGCTCCGAGTGTCGGGGCTGGCGGCCCTGGCCGCCGTTCTGGGCACCCGCTTGCTGGCGGAGGGCTTGGCCGCGCTCATGCCCAGCGAGGAATCGTACTACACGACCAGGGAGGAACTGGTAGGACTCTCGGGCGAGGTCCTGTATGAAGTCACGCCGACCTCCGGCACCGTGCGGCTGCGGGACCCCACGGGCAACCTGCTTGACCTGGATTGCCGCATCCGCTCGGGCGACGGCGTGAAAACCGCCCAGCACGTCGTGCTCGACGAGTACGACGCCGCGGCGGATGTCTTTTTCGTACGCGTCTGCAACCAATGAATCTTGTGCAACCAATGACTACCGAACAGTAAAGGAAACGCAGCATGAACAACAGCGGATCGGTGACGGCTTTTCTTGTCATGGGCATCGTTGTGGGAATGGCGATGATTGTGGGCCCGTTCTTCATTCCGATTCCCCCCGGCTCGCAGGTGACGATCGCCGGCTTCGGCGCGGCGGTGGCCCTGCTCTTCGGCATCCTGGTGGTGGTCACGCGGCTGTACCACAAGACGGCGGCCGACGAGGCCTTCGTCCGCACGGGCGTGGGAGGGCGGCGGTGCATCGTCGACGGCGGCGCGATCGTGATCCCCGTTGTTCACGAGATCATCCGCGTCTCGCTGCGGACCTTCAAGCTGCAGATCGACCGCACCGGCCCGGACGCCCTGATCACGGCCGATTTTCTCCGCGCCGACGTGAAGGCCGTGTTTTACATCCGCGTGCAGAAAGAGGAAAAGACGATCGAGCAGGCGGCGACCTCGCTGGGGGCCATCCTGGGCGACGCCTGCAGCGTGCAGAACCTGATCCAGGAGAAACTGGTCTCCGCCCTGCGGACGGTGGCCGCCACGCAGACCCTGCATGCCCTGAACGCCAAGCGGGCCGAGTTCGCCGAGGCCGTGCAGAAGATCGTGGCCGAAGACCTCAAGCCCAACGGCCTGACGCTGGAATCGGTCACCATCTCCAGCCTCGACCAGGCCCCGCTGGAGTCGATGCGGCCCGAGGAGAACGTTTTCGACGCCGAGGGCGCCCGCACGATCGCCGAGAAGGTGCAGTCGCAGCGCGTGGCGCGGAACACCATCCAGCGGGAAGCCGACCAGAAGGTCAAGGAACAAGAACGTCCGCACCACCCAGTACCTGGCGCAGCAGGACATCGTCGAGGGCAAGGCCCGCGCCGACGCCGAATCGGAGATCGCCATGAACCGCGCCCAGGCCGAGCAGCGGGCGAAGACGCTGGCCGCCGAGCAGACGCGGCTGGCGGGCATCGCCCAGGTGGAGTCCGAGCGGCAGATCGAGCTGGCCAAGGTCGAGCGGAGCAAGCTGCTGGAAGTGGCCGACCAGCAGCGCGAGCAGGCCAAGGAGGTGGCCGGCGTGGAGAAGCAGCGGATGATCGAGCTGGCCCGCCGCGCCCAGCAGATCGCGATTGCCGAGGCGGAGAAGAACCGGGCCACTTCCGAGGCCCTGCAGCTTGCCGCCCAGCGGGAGCGCGAGACGGCCGCCCAGCAGGTCAAGACGGTCGAGGTCAAACTCACGGCGGAGCGGGACAAGGAGAAGGCGATCATTGCCAAGCAGGCCCAGGTGGAGCAGCAGAAGATCGAGCGGCAGATGGAGGCCGACGTGGCCGCCTACGCCCAGGTGAAGAAGGCCGATGCCGAGCAGACCGCCGCCGACAAGCAGGCCCGCGCCCAGGTGGCCCTGGCCGAGGCCGACAAGCAGGCCAAGGTCCTGGAGGCGGAGGGCGACCAGGCCCTGCAGATGGTGCCCGTGAGCGTGGCCCGCGAACAGGTCAACGTGGAGGACGCCCGCGTGACGGTCAAGATCCGCGACCTGGAGGGCCAGTCGCGTTTCGAGAGCATCGCCCGCGAGCTCCAGGTGCAGCTTGCCACGATCCAGGCCGAGAAAGAGGCGAAGATCGCCGCGGCCCAGGCGATGGGAGCGGCCATGGCCAAGGCCAACCTCACGGTCTGGGGCGATCCGGCAGCCTTGGAACGGGTGACGTCCGCCTTTTTCCAGGGTCAAGCCATCGGGGCCTTCAGCAACGGGGTCAGCCGTTCGCTCTCGCCCGAAGTGGCGGAGCTGCTGAAGCGGCTGACGGGCGTGGAGATCGGCGGGGCCGGGGGGCCGAAATCGGCCGCGGAGAATGACGGCAGCGCGGAGGCGGAGGCGTGAGGACGCGCCAATCGGGGATGAGGGATGAAGGATGAGGGATCAAGAACGCGACTGCTGTGCGACCGGCCGGGAGCCAGGGGCGGCGCGCAGAAAATAGGCCGCTCCGCAACGGTCAGCACGGCCGAGGCGAAGCGAAAGGCCCGCTTGGCCGCGCAACGCCGCTGGAGTTCTTGGAGGACTACTGGACAGCGGAACGGGACGACGCGGACGCCCGGTTGAGATCCACGGCGATTGCAGCATTTCACGGCGGGGATGATTGAGGACAAGCCGAACAAACGGTCGAGGCTGACGGCCGCGATCCTGGTTTCGCGAGGTTCAACGTTAAGAACACCCATGCCCACGCTCACAATCACGATACCGATCGCTTCCGAGTGGCCGACCTCCAAAGAACTCGCGCGTCGCAACAAAGTGGAAGCAGCTCTCAAGGCTTCCGAAATCGGCCAATGCACTGGGGCTGGGGGCGGCCTGGGCGTGATGAACTTAACCTACCGAGTAGATGACGACTCTCGCGTACCGGCGGCGCATGCAAGAATCGACGCGGCAATGGCTCACCACATGCCGGGCTTCGAGTACGAGGTTGCCACGCAAGGGGAGCCGGTTAGAAGGTTCCAAGTTAAGGCAGGAGATGTCTTTGCTATCCCGCTTGCCGAGAGGCAATACGCCCTCGCGCTCTGCAGGTTCGTTTTCCAGACCTACAAGGGTTTTACGGCCTGCCGGATTTTCGACGCCGTGGTGCCCGAACCCAAACTTGTCGGCCCCTTGCCCGAATGTGCGGCGTTCGATCCCCTTTTTGTGTGGGATCACTCCATTGCCAACGGAACCTGGCCGATCATTGGACGCGCACCGGTAGATCCGGGTCCCGTAATATATCGCTCTGCCGGTGGAATATATAATGGCGACGAGTACGTCAGGCGTACCGACTACACTGAGGACGTGCCGAATCTCTGTTTGCCGGGCCCTGTCGTGGTCGAAAGTCAGTTGCGAAAACACTTCGGCCTGCCATCCGTGGATGGGGCAGGAAACGGGGTCGGGAGTCTATGATGCTCATTAGCGGTCCCATCCCCCCTCCATTTTCCTTTCGACCATCTTCCTCTCTCTCTCTCCCTATTCCAGACACATGTACATTTGGGCTTTTGTCGGGCCGGTTTTTCCAATAAATGCGAATCCATAAGACTGGTAGAAGTGGATCGCCTTGCTGTTTTCCGGATGGACGAAGAGGCATAGGTCCGGGTAGGACTCTTGCGCGCCATGGCGATGATATGATCCATGATGAAGTGAGAGTAGCGGCGTTTGCACTCGCCGAAAGACTTCCCCTGGAATGCCGTTGCCACTGCCAGCATGGGAACGAAACCGACACAACGTCGCGGGCCGTCGGGTGGAGGGAACCGCCATTTCGTCGGGCCAAGCGACGAGAACCCGACGAGGAATTCCTGGTCGTCCCATTCCACGAAGTACAGCCACACTTTGGTTCCATGGTCGCTCATGGACTGCAAGGCGACTCGGGGCTGGAGATGCGCCCTTGATCCAGTCGGCGGCAAATTCGGACCAGATCTCGCTGCCACACTCGAATTGCTGCACGCGAGCCAGGTATTCGCGGGTGAATTCAACGATGCCTGGTGACACGCCGGCCCCTGTTGAAATCGGCGCAACCTCGACGGATCGCACTTGGCTCGCCTCGAACCAGGCGGACTCGTCAAAGACACCGTCCTGAAAAGCGTCCTCGATGGCGTTCTGCATTTCGATTTTCTGCATCTTTCTTTGGACGTACTCGCAGGCCGCTCGAAACTCCGCTGCATGTGCAACGTCGAATTGACCCGCAAAGCTGGCGATGCGTTTTTCGGCATCCTCGCGCGGGCGGAGCCAAGCGGCGAAGAGAACGTTCACGGCCTCCATTCCCTTCTTCGAGCAGTTCCACGTCCTCTTGAGTCGTACAGAGGTTTTCGACGGCCGCTTGCCGGAACGTCTCCTCAGCGTGTCTGAGCCACCGGAAGGCATTCAAGCCTTGCCGGAGGAACTCCTCGCAATCCCGGCATTCCATCGCTACGAAGTGGCGTCGCATGATTTCATCATAACGGCCCTCGTACTGCTCGACAAACCTCTTTGCGAGCTGCAACGAAAGATCGCTTGACATTCGAACACCCTCCCTACGAATCATCGAAACGAAAACGTTTTGGGGCAGACTGTTGCCCTACACTTTGATTATGACAAAAAGCCGGGATTTGTCAACGTACGATCATCCGGGTGGAGATTCTGTGACAAGCCCGACCAGATCAAGTCGTTCTTTTCCTTCATGCGGCGACCATCGAATTTGCGGCTGACGATTACGACGTGAATACTGTCATCAGGCCCGTCCGACACGTCCGCCAAGTCGTCGGGATCCTTGAAATACGCGTCCTTCAGCACGCCGCGAGTCTTTTTTTTGATTTGAAGTTCGGCCTAGCCGGACGGTGGGGCCTGACTTTAACTGCTAGCTGGCCGAACAACCTTTGCATAACAAGTGATTTCGTCGCGAAACTCGATCTTCAAATCGGTCGGCAACTCCACCAGCCAGTCGATCAGCCGGAACAATTGCCGCGTCCTTTTGGCGTCCCAGCCGCGTTCCAAAAGGTTCTTGGCCAGACGATATTTCCGCTTCTTCCGTTCGCCATAGTCTTGCCGGGTTTCCTGCGTATCCAAGTGCGCCAGAACCACCGCGGCGAAGGGGTTCGGGCTTTTCTCCAACTCCGGTCGTCTTGCCGCATAATCCAGCAGCTTGACGATCGGGAAGCGGAGCTCGGCCTCCGTCCCCCACCGCCTGTAGCCGAAATGGGCCGGCCGCCAATCCGGGCTGTCATCGCCAAGGACACCGAAACTCGCCACTTCTCTCCTTCATCCCTTGTCCTTTAGCTGCCGCACGATCTGCCGCACTTCCGTGAGCCAGCCGGCCCGCTGCTGGGGCGTGCTCATGACGATCGACTCGAAATTGCGGCGATAGAAATCCTCGACGCCGCAGAAGCCGAAAACACAGGTCTTCCACAGGTTCTCCAGCGGGTCGCCATACAGCCGCAGCTCGTCGTCGCGGGGCGTGTTGGAGGTCGTCAGGACGATGGCCCGCTTGCCCTGGAGACGGCCGATCACGCCGTGCGGCCCGAAGTCGTAGACCACGCCCTGGCGGAAGACGCGGTCGACCCAGCCCTTGAGGACCGCTGGCGGCATCGCCCACCAGTTGGGATGGACGATCACGTAGGCATCGGCCGCGACGACCTCGCGGCAGTGCTGGGCGACGGTCGCCGGCAGCGGGGAGTCCTTGGCGATCTCGGCCTGGGGCAAGATCGGATCGAAGCCCTCGGCATAGAGGTCGTGTAAGATGACCTCGTGTCCGGCGGCGCAAAGTTCTTCCCGCGCAACGTCGGCAATCGCGTGGCAGAAACTACCCGGCCGCTGATGGCCAAGGATGACGAGGATTTTCATGGCTTCTCCAATTGGCGACCTGCCACTTGCGCGGCAAAAAGCCTGATTATACCAGCACGGCGTGCGCTATCCAGAGAGGGCGATCCTCAGTTTCCCTCGGCAAAGGCGAACAAAGTGTCGAGCGAGCAGCTCATAGTCCCGCCTTGAGACGGAAGGTGGCGGCAAGAGGCCGCCGACCGTGGGTACATGCTGCCCGGGTGGGACTACAACGTCCTGTGGCGAAAAACGGCAAAAGAGAAGGATCTCGACAGTCCCGTCGTGTGCAGGTACAATAAGGAATCGAAAGGCATTAAGAAGCAAAACGCTGCCTCCCAGATGGAAACCAAGAGCGACTTGCCATGACCACGCGGTCTACCGATTCGATTGACTCTCCCATCGTTGTGCCCATTCAGCCGGCGGTTGCCATTCCGCCGGACGTACGCGAAACGGCTGTCCGGTTGGGCGTTTCGCAATATCTGCCGCAGGTTGTCGATCTAACGAGGGAGATATTCGGCACGTTTTTGCGTGTAACGGTGAGTGAAGACCCCGAGTTCGGCGATACCCATATCATATTTCATGTCCCGGCCAACTGCACGGCGGACGAGGATCGCGATATTGAGGAGCAACTCGATAAGGAAGACGCGTGGGGTAGCCGAATGTTGGAGATCATCCCGCACTCTCCACAGGTCTACTTGGTTTTCGGGGAATTCCGATCATGACGGGACGCGACTTCGTCATCTGCTCCGAGCAATTCGCGCGTGGCTCTTCCGAAGCCGAGCTACGTAGCGCTGTGAGCAGAGCGTATTACGGCGCATTCCACGAGGCGTTGGCACTGCTGCGGGCTTGCGGAGTTTGGCTGCCGAAACCGAACAGGTTCATGTGAAAGTGGGATACTGCCTGCGGGATTGTGGCGATCCGTATGCCATGAAGGCAGGGCGGGAGCTGCCTGAAATCGAAACGAAAAGTGGCCGATTATGATTTGGACGATGATCAGTTCATTGCCACCCGCGCGGTGCGGTCGGAAACTGCCAGGGCACGACGTATCTTGGAAACGATCGACCAATGCCGCGCAGAGCCGTCGCCTGATTTTCGCGAGAAGATTCGCGCGCATGCCAGGCTGCTTGGGTTGAACGTTTCCGATTGAGACGTGTCGAGAGGCACAATATGAACGACAATGACAATGAATACGCCACTTTCGGCCTGCCCAGCGATCCGGTGCAGCAGCCGAGTCGACAGACGCAGCCGGCGCAGCCGCGGCCGCGGGGCTGGTTTTCCCGGAACTTATGGTGGTTGCTGCCGACCACCTTTCTGGTCGTGGCCTTGCCCTGCGGCTGCTGCGGCGGGATCTTCTGGTGGGTGATCGGCGCACTCAAGTCGAGCGAACCCTACCAGATGGCGCTGCATCGTGTGCAGACGGCGCCCGAGGTCATCGAACAAATCGGCGAGCCGATCGAAGAGGCGAGTTGGATGCCGAGCGGGAATTTCAACTACAGCAACAACAACGGCTCGGCGTCCGGCGAGGCCAACTTCGATTTCAGCGTCCGCGGTCCCAAGGGCACGGCCCACGTCCACGCCGAAGCCCTCTGCCGGGACGGCAAGTGGCGGTTCAGTGTCCTGGAGGCGACGCCGGCCAGCACGGGGAAGGCGATTTTGCTGCGGGCGGACGAGAAGGCGGAAAGGGAGGAAGCAGGCAGGCCATAACAATTGCCGGGAATCACGATGAGGACTATATTCGGCATCGGGTCGAGGTCCAGTTGTGAAATGAAACACTGTTGCGCCTGGTTCAACGCTTTCGGAGCGAAAAAACATGATGGGGTCGCGCAATGAAAGAGATTATCACGATTGCCGCGGTTGATGAGTTTCGCAGTGTATTGAGCGTCGAATGTGCAGTCCTTTTCATTGACGTCAGTTGGTCGATCCAGTGTAGGCAATCGCGGCGGACAGTCCGTGAGTGGGCAGCGACCTGGAATGATGAACAGTTCGCGGTCATGTTCTACCGCGTTGACCTGTCTGGGCAGGAAGGCACGTTGTGGGATTTCCTGCGAGTTTGGCTGGAGTCTCAGTCTTTACCCGCAGGCGAATTGATGTATGGCGGTTACGGTGAAGTGGTTTGGCTGCGCCGCGGGTCCGCCGTGGACCATGTTCAGTATGCGGCAACTCGGGGCAAGGCAGAACTGATGGAACGGACCGTCAAAGCAGCCAGCATGCCGCGAGAAACGGCAAACGGGGAAACCGCTGGACGAGGGGATTAAGGGGACACAATCGATTGGTCCTCTCGGCACTACCAGGGCCAATAGGTTGCGGCAAGATACGTGACGAACACCGTAGTGATGACCCAGAGCATCAACGAGAGCAGCCCCGATACAAGATAAAGTCGCAGCACAATACTTACAGTCTGTCCCTCGCGGATGCGACGCCGAACAACATCCTTCAGCGATAACGCCGTCACCGTACCAACGCACACTGCAACCGTGATTACCGTCAAACATGCATATACGACCGCAGGCACCGGCCCCCTAGTGTCCGGAAGTCCAAACTCGTAAGCGAACCACGCCAGTGTCAATCCAAGCGCGACCGAAGCCAGCAACTTGCGAGGCAGATTTCCATCCTCTCGAAATGCCTGATCGATCTCCGAAATAACCGGAAGGAACATGCCTTACTCCTCGCGATCTTGTGTCATCGATGCCCACCTCCTCCTCCGCCACCCGGCGATGGCGGACGGTAGCCGCCGCCCGGCGGCGAGAATCCGCCCGGATTCGGCCTGCCCGGCTGCGGAACGCCCGGCCGACCCCCGCCCGGCTGCGGCGACGAAGGAACGTTCCTTGGGCCATAAGCACCGGGGTTGTACTGCGTCGGCGGCTGGTAGGTCTTCGGCGGCTGATAACCGCCCGCCACGGGTCCCGTCGCGCCCTTTGGCCCGGGCTGCGCGACGTTGGGCGAGTAGAACTGGCCATAGCCGGGCTGCCAGTAGTTGGGCATCCAGGGCTGATGGCCGGGCTGCCCCGGCTGGTAGTAACCAGGATTCTCCGGCTTATACCAATTCGGTTGGCCCGGCGGGGGCGAGGGATGATAGTTCATCGTCAGGCTGTTCGTCGAAGCCTGCAGCGAGAAACCTGCCGGCCGATACGCCATGCCGCCGGGCCGGCCGTCTTCCCAGGGCAAGTTCGGAAGCGTCGGCGGGTTGATGCTGCCCCAGACCAGCAACGTCAGCAACAGCACGCCGATAACAGCCCTCAGGCCGTAGCTCAGCCAGTACCGCCGCGCCTGCCGCTGCTGGTTGGCCAGGGCTCGCTCGCGATCTGCGCTGTCGTCCGGGGCGGGCAGCGGCGCCATGGCCAAGGCCGCTTCCACGCGCTCGGCCACGTCCACCAGCCTTGCCAGCACGCGGAACGAGAGATCGGTATAACGCTCCATCGCCCCCATGACGCCGACGGTGACCGCGCCGATGTCATTGCGATTGGCGATCGCCGGCGCCAAGTAATCGGCGCAGGTAATGCCTTGCGTGCCATGCTCGAAAGGATAGGGACAGTCGCCGATCGCCGCCCTGGCGGCATCGAGCTGCCGGACGGCTGCATCGAGGTTCGCCAGGATCTTCTCTTCCAGCGGGCGGAAGCGGCGGTTAGCGGTGAAGGTCGCGAACATCACCCGCGCCTGCAAGGTCGACTTCCGTGCCGCCAGCAAGGGCGTCCGACAGGCTTGCAGACGGGCGCAGAGCCTGAGCCAACATGCCATTTCTTGTTGGGCGGCGGCGACGTTCTCGATCCGCGCCGCAAGACTCGGATGCCACACGAGTCGCAGGGCGAGCGCAAGCCGGTGCTGGGCTGCGACGGCAAAGGCGTCCACATTGCCCGCCGTCTGGTCCAGCACATCCTTGGTTTTCGTCCAGTCGGTTTGGGCCCGCTTCCTCAGCCGCGCCGCCTGCTGGTAATTGGGCGCGATGTTGGCCAGGACCACGTGCGCCTCGGCGATGGCGAGCTCGGCACTTGCCCGCTCGTTCTCCTCGATGGCCGAGCCCAATTTCCCGGCAAGGGCCACCATCGTCTCCCGCGTTGCCGCCAGGTCGCGGGCCGCAGCATCGGCGTCGTCCTCGGCCCTGCCGGCGTCCGAGCCCGGAAAGATCGGCCGCGAGGCCTGCACCTGCCCCTGGTAATACACCCGCAAGCGCTCGAGCGCCTTTCGCTGGGGGACCTGCTCGGCCACCAGTTCCGCGCTGGCCACGAGCCTGGCCTTGCCGTAGGACTTGTCCAGCACCGCGCGATAGTAGAGGTCCGTGGCCCGGCGGCAGAGCGCCGGGAAGTCCTGAAAGAGGACCGTCGCCGGCAAGTCGCAGTGCATTGCGCCGGGGGCTGCCAGCCGCTGCGTCGCTCCCACGCGGTCGGTATGGCAGGGGTGGGTGTCGAACCAGTGGGTTTTCTGGGTGCTGAGAAAGGCGAGGATCTTCTCCCGGTGCTCGTTGAGCGTGTCCGCGCGGGACGCGATCATGTGCGGCAGGTCGTCGGGCAACCGCGCGGTCTTGAACGCCGCATCCACGTCTGCCAAGGTCTGATTGGCGGCGATCTGGAGCAGTGCCACCTGCTCGTTCGTCCGCGCGAAGTCTTCCGTCCCCGCCACCTGGGCTTCGACGCTGTCGGCGTCATATTCCATCCGCCGCATGACGCGGCAGGTCAGCAGTTGCCCGATGGTCAGCATCAACCACAGCACGCCCCGTGCGGGCTCGATCATGGCCGCCGCCAGCAGATAGACCAGGAACTTCGCGTCCCCGCGGTTCCGCCGCAGGCGGGCAAGCTGCTCGTCCAGCCAATCCCGCTGAAAAACGACGCGGGCGAAGAAGTGGTTCAACTGCCGGATCAGATAGGACCAGAGCATCGCCTGCTGCTGGTTGAAATGGCCGAACTCGTGGGCCAGCACGCCGGCGAATTGCCGCAAGGGCATGGCTGCCGCCAGCGGCAAGCCGATCCGCAGCATCATCTGCCGGCGGAAAAAGCCGCGCAGGCCGCGCTCGAAGGCTGCGCCGGCATTCGCCTCGCAGTCGATCTCGATGACGGCCGGCGGTGGGGCATGGATCACCGCACAAAGCCGGTTCACAAACGCGAACAAGAGCGGTTCGTCGGCCGCAGCAATCCGCACGGCACGCTCGCCCGCCGCCTGCTTGCGGAAGAAGACCGGTTTGAGCAGAAAGACCAGCAGGAGCAGGCCCAAGAGCGCCATGGGAATATGGAAGATGAAATAGGGCCCTTGCGCGAGCGACTCGACGGCGGCGAGCACGTGCCAGACCACCAGCCAGGCCATGAACGCCAGGAGTGCCGCAAAGGCCGCCGTCAAGATCACGAGGGCCGCGCCGAGCGTCACCAAGGCGGTGCGATAGGCCGTGGAGATTTGGCCTGGCGGAATCGTAATATCCAGCGCCTTGATGGCCCGATTCTGTTCGTGCGCCGCGGGAACCTTCATCATAGCTCTCCGTCTTTTGTAGGTCCCTTTTGCCGAGAGGGACGAATGCAGTCAGTTTAGCAGAGAAATCGACCGCTAGCTACTTCCCCGCCGGATTCTGCTCGAACCGGATCGTGCCGTCGGGGGCTTTTCTGGCAAAGAACTCCTCCACCGCGAGGCCGCGGCTGAACGAGCGGAGCCGCTCGGCGGCGGCCTGCAGGTCTTCCCGCTGCCGCGTTTCCAATTGTGGCGGCGGCACGTGCAGCCGCTCGCCATAGAACGCGCAGATCTTGATGGGCGATCAGCACCAGCCGCTGCAGTTCATGCACCCGGATCAAGAAACGCAATTGCTCGAAAAGGCCCTCTTCTTCGCGGAAGGCCAGGAAGTGGCCGGCCAGGGCTGCCGCGCCCCCCGGCGCCACCAGCCGATCGCAGCGCGGAAGCTTCAGGCCGTTGTGCAGGAAATCGTCGATCTGCTCCCCGAAGCGGCCGTCGCTGCAATAGATCGCGGCGGCGCGAATGCGGTTCCCATCGAAACGCACGGAACTCTTGAAAACCGTCGCGTTATCTCGGCTGGTCATGTTCCGGCCTATTTCTTCGCCGTCGCCGGTTCCGGCTGCTTGAGCGTGACCTCGTCCGCGGCGTGGCCGTTGGTCGGCGGCTGCTGCACGCCGGCCAGGGTGGCGAGCGTTTCGGGGATCTCCACGCCGCCGATGTCGCGCATGACCTGCATCATCGGCGGCAGGGTGCGGGACATGTTGTGCAGCCAGTTGGCCGTGGCGCTCTGCCCGTTGGCCGAGTTGCCCTCCCAGACCACGACCTTGTCGAACTTGATGTTCGAGATCGCCTTGGCCGAGGCCTCGACGAGATGGTCGAAGTGTTCGAGCATCAGGAGTTGGAATGCCTGCTGGGCGCCGCCGCAGGCCTCGATGATCTGCTGCAGACCCTGGCCCTTCTTGGAGAGGATTTCGAACTGGCCGCGGGCCTCGGCTTCGAGCCTGGCGAAGATGGCGGAGGCCTCGCCCTCGGCCTCGATGCGGCGTTTGGCGGCCTCGGCGGCGGCCTCGACCTCGATCTTGGCCTTTTCGGCCTTGGCGGGGGCCTCCAGGGCGGCGCGGCGCTCGGCCTCAATCCGCTGGGCCTCGGCCAGGGCGGCCTTGGCGCGGGCCAAGTGCTCGGCCTCCAGCACGGCGGCCTCGGCCTGCACCTTGCGGGTCTCGCCCGTCTGGTAGGCCTCGGCCTTCTTGACCTGCAAGCCGGCCTGCGAGACGGCCACGTCGGCCTTGGCCAGGTTCTCGCCCTCGACGGCCCGGGCGTCGGCGTCGGCCAGCTTGATCCGCATCTCGCGCTCGGCGTCCTTGACCTGGCTCTGCTTCTGGAAGGCGGCCGTCTGCTCGCCCACCTGCTGTTCCTTGTCGAGTTCGGCCAGGCGGACGGCCTGCTCGCGGGTGGCCTGGCGGGTGCCGATCTCGCGGAGTTTGTGGGCGTTGGCCACCTTGACCGCCTTCTCGCGCTCGGCATCGGCCACGCGGATCTCGCCCATTTTCTCATTGTCGGCCACGTCGCCGCGGGCCTTCTGGATGGCCTGCGAGGCCGCCTTCTGGCCGATGGCCTCGATATAGCCCGATTCGTCGGTGATGTCGGTGATGTTCACGTTGATCAGCACCAGCCCGATCTTGCGGAGTTCGGGCTCCAGCGAGTTCATGATGGCCTCGAGGAACTTCTCGCGGTCGCGGTTGATGTCCTCGATCTGCATCGAGGCGATGACCTGCCGCAACTGGCCGAAGATGATGTCTTCGGAGCGGCTGGCGATCTCCTGGCGTGGCATGCCCAGCAGGCGGATGGCCGCGTTCTGCATCAGTTCCGGGGCGGTGCCGATGGCCACCGTGAAGACGCTGGGGACGTTGACGCGGATGTTCTCCATCGAGAGTGCGCCGCGGAGCGGGATCTCGATCTGCATCGGTTCCAGGCTCAGCCAGGCGAAGTCCTGGATCAGCGGCATGACGAACTTCGCCCCGCCGTGGATGCATGTGGCCGCCTCGTGCGCCCGGCCGGACTTTCCGTAGATCACCAGCACGCGGTTGCTAGGACATCGCTTGTAGCGCTTGGCCAGCAGGATCACCAGCGAAAAGAGGACGATCGTCACCAGCACGAGGATCGAGCCGAGCCAAATCAACAACTCCGGCGGGTCGCCGGCGGCGAAGCAAGGCGTGAAGAGGGATGAAATGAGTGGCGAGGTAAACATGGCGGCTCCTTGGTGATGGAGAGGTTTCGGGTTTCGGTCAAATGGCTATCGATTAACGGTTCTCTCCGGTTGGGAGCAGCGTGTTGTTGGCGATGGATTGAACCTCGACGGTATCGGCGCCGAGGACTTTGATGACGACGACCGCGGTCCCGCTGGGGATCGCGTCGCCGGTGGTCGTCGCCAGGTATTCCATGGTGCGGTTCTGCAGGTTGATCTGGATTTTTCCCGCGCCCTGTCGGCGGGCGGGGATGCGGAGGTAGACGGTGGCCTGCTCGCCCACCGCGCGGTGGATGCGGGCCGTGCCCTCCGCCTGCAGCGAGCGCATGCTCTGCAGAATTACGTAGACGGCGTACATCGCGCCCAGGCCGGCCGTGGAGGCGATCAGCAGCGTGTTGAAGGGCGTGCAATCGGCGGCCTCGGCGGCCAGGCCCGCGAGGCCGAAGAAGGCCAGCGCGGCAACGATCGTCCGCAGCGAGAGCACCCGAAACAGCCACGTCGAGCCTTGCACCACCTGGCTGGCGGAGGCGTCGTGCCGGTCTGCATTGGCCTCGTGCTGGGCGGCGGCAGAGGTGGCGTGGGAGGCATCGCCATGCATCCCGCTGGCGGCGACTTCGTGATCCGTGTCGCCGGCGCCGAAATCGCGATCGCCTGCGCCAACGTCGTGCCCGAGATCATGGGGCACGTCAACCCCCAGGGCATCACCGCCCAGGCCGACCAGGCTCAGAAGGAATTGGAGGACCAGGACGGTTGCCCCCACCGCGGCACAGACCACAAACACGACGGTCATGGCTATCTCCTTGCTGGCAAGCTTCGGAAACCAAGGGTATTTCGCCGGTCGACGGGGGATATTGGAACAATCCGCCCGCAAACGGTCGTATCGGCCGCCGATTTACCGACCCAGGTTCCCTGAGGCTCGGAGTCCCTCTATTATCATTGAAAAGCTGGGGATTGCAAGGGCCGGACGCGGCGATCTGAACGCCGCGGCTTCCCCGCGTCAATCGCGTGTGGTTTCTGGTACTGGGCGGTTGTTTTAGGTATCGGGCTTTGCGGCCTTGGTGGCAATGCCCTCGTACTCTTGAAGAGAAAAGAGGGTCTTGTTCTTGCCATCGTGAGCATTCTCCTCGTAGTCCTCGCCGATGGTCACGGGATATGGGAACACAGGAACGAATCCGGCAGCAGCCGTTACTACTTCATGGTGGCTATCGTGTTGCTTCGACTCGCCTGGATTCTCGAAGCCGTGCTGGGAGTCCCTCTATTATCATTAAACGGCTAGCGATTGCAAGAGCCGGAGTCAATACGAACAATGACTCCCGCAATTTTCGCAGAGCGTGGGATGCCACCACCGGTCTTCAGACGGGCAACTCCCAGCCCTTGCGATACGGCTCGCGGAGAAACACGTCTGCCTGCGGCGCGTTGGTGGCCTTCATGTTGACCGGGTCCCAGAGGATCTGCTGCCTGCTTCGCAGCGCCGCAATGCC
The DNA here is from genome assembly GCA_963824275.1 of uncultured Planctomycetia bacterium. Taxonomy (GTDB): domain Bacteria; phylum Planctomycetota; class Planctomycetia; order Pirellulales; family Thermoguttaceae; genus JANXQG01. The sequence goes on from CAWGOT010000003.1 coordinate 404,862, forward strand.
AAGCTGCACGATCTCGGTGAGCACCGCCCCGACTTCGAAGTTGCTGCTGGCCGGCTTGCCGCCCTTGCAGGCCTGAAGCCAATCGGCATGGTGGTCCTGGTGCGGAACGCGGGCCAGGGTCTGGGGCGGCCGCTTGTAGGTCCGGCCCAATTCCAGCGGTAGCAGGCGGGGCGTGCCGGCAAAGCCCTCGCAGGTAATGAAACCCTTCTCGCCGATGAAGAGCGTCCCTTCGCCCTCACTCCCGCCTAAGCGTTGGCGCGGGTCGTTAGGGTCGATCCCCGCCGGCACCGGTCTTCGCTTGCTGCCGTCCCACCAGGTGAGGGTGACTGGCGGCATGTCGCCCCGCGGACCAAACTGGTAGACGTACTTGGCCTGGGAAGAGGCCACTTCGTCGTCAACCTGCGGGGCCTCGCCCTCGACGCTGATCGGCGCCACGAGTTTCAGGGCCGTCACCGCCACGTCCATGTTGTGGCATCCCATGTCCGCCAGGCTGCCGCCGCCGAAGGCAAACCAGGCCCTCCAGTTGAACGGGGCATATTCAGGGCTATAGGGCCGGGACTCGCGGACGCCCAGCCAGAGATCCCAGTTGAACCCGGCAGGCGGCGGCGACACGCTGGCCGGCAGGCCGAAGTGCTGGATCCAGTTGCCGGTGTCAGTCCAGGCGTGGACCTCCCGGATGGCCCCGATCGCCCCGTCGGCAATCCACTCGCAGGCATCGCGCAAGGCGTTGTGTGAGTGACCGTGGTTGCCCATCTGCGTGGCGACGCCCATCTCCTTGGCCACCTTCGCCACTTGGCGCACTTCCCACACGTTATGCGCCAGCGGTTTCTCGCAATAGACGTGCTTGCCGGCCTTCATGGCGCTGATCGTCAGCAACGCCTGGTTATGGACGGGGGCCGCCACCACGCAGGCGTCAATCGACTTCTCCCTGTCCAACAAGACGCGGAAGTCTTGATAGGCGTTGCATTTGTAATTGGGATTCTCCTCTGCATATCGTTTTTCGCATTCCGCCTTGAGCGGCCCGTGGCCGGTCTTGCCGCCGAAATAGCCGCCGGAATCGGTCTCTTCCATAGGATCGCAGACGGCGATCACGCGGGCATCATCCTGGCCGAACAGGGCCCGCATGTTCGTCCGCCCCTGCCCGCCGGACCCCAGAATGGCGATGTTCACCTTTTCACTTGGCGGGACGAACCGTGGGCCGCCCAGCACGTGGCGGGGGACGAGGGCACAAACCGCTCCGGCGGCGCCTGCGGTAAGCAAGTGGCGGCGGCTGAGAGTAATATTCTTGATCGACTTCATGATTGACTCCTGAGTTTGAGAAAGCGGGCAACTCAAGCGAACGGCGCCGCCCGTTCTGGTCGCGGAGGTCCGCCTGACAATCGGGGGGTTTAGCCTCGCGGAGAATGCGGAGGGAAATTTTGACAGGTTTTCCAGTCAATATTATTCCCGCCTGCGGTACGGGAGTCAAGAGAGGCGGCGATTTCTCGTAGGATAGGTTTTCAACCTGTCTGGACAGATTAAAAATCTATTCTACGCCCAGTCGGGACAGATTAAAAATCTATTCTACGCCCAGTCGGGACAGATTGAAAATCTATTCTACGCCCTGTCGGGACAGATTAAAAATCTATCCTACGTCGAGCGCCGCTTTGACCACCCCGTCGCGATAGCCGGACACGAGTTCAAAGGCGGCGGAAATCTCGCCCAAGGGGAAATGATGCGTCAGAAGCGGAGTGGGATCGAGCCGCCGACCGGCAATCAGGCGGACCACGGGGGCCACGCAGTCGTTTTGCCGCCGCACGGCCTGGAACCGCAACTCGAACCGCCGCATGCGGTGCTGATTGAAGGTCACGGCATCGACCGGCGGTATGCCGACCAGCATCACGCCGCCGCCAGGCCGCAGCAGCGACTGGCCCTGATCCACACAGAGCGGATCGCCGGAGCACTCGAAGACCAGGTCCAGCCCTAGCGGCTCAGCTTGCGTGATTGCCGCGACAACGTCGGCCTGCCGCGGGTTCAAAGCGGCGTCGGCGCCGCATCGCCGGGCGACGGCAAGCCGTTCGTCCAGGAGATCGGTGACGTACGCCGTGCAAGGGGCAGTCGCTTTCGCGCAAAGCAACACCGAGAGCCCGATCGGACCGGCGCCCAGGATGCCGATCTTCATGCCGGCGGCAAGCTGCGAAAGCCGCACCGTGTGCAGGCCGATCGAGAGCGGCTCGACGAGCATGGCCTCGTCCAAGGACATGGAGGCAGGAATCGGCACGCAGCACGCCGCCGGAGCGACGTAACGTTCCGCCACGGCGCCGGGGGCCTCGCCGGGATTGCCCATGAAGCGGAGGCGGCGGCAGGTGTGGGCGCGGCCACTCCGACATTGGTCGCACGTGCCGCAGGGAAAGGCCGGATCGACGGCCACGCGGTCGCCCGGCTTCAGCCCTTGGACCGCCGAGCCGATTTCCAGGACCGTGCCCGAACACTCGTGTCCGAGTGTCGCCGGATAATGGAGGATCTGGTCGCCGATGCGTCCTTCAGAATAGTAGTGGACGTCGGAGCCGCAGATGCCGACACGGTCGATTCGCAGCAGCACGTCGTCGGGCCGGCGAAGCACGGGCTCGGGGGCGTCAACCAGTTCGATGCGGCGGAGGGCGGTGAAACAGGCGATTTTCATGGCTGAATGGGGTTGGGTGGGGACGGTTCGTAGGTCCCTCCTGCCGGGAGGGACGATTGTGCGCGAGAGCTTTGAGAAACTCGGCACTTTCTACGCGGTTTGAAGCACATTAGTCCCTCTCGGCAATTTCTACCCTGTTTTTTCAAAGTTGAATCGTAAACCCTTACCCCATAACACTTTTCTTATCCACAAAATTTTTTCTTTTGGCCGTTTGATTTGGGGTTTTTAGGGCCTTTTGGGGTTCATTTCAGGGATTTAGCAGCAATCAACTGCAAAGGGTTGCCGAGGGGGAACAGGCATATTCTAGCGGGTTCAATCGGCCCTGCAATCGCAACCTTACGGGATGGGCAGGAACAGGGGCGGCAAGGGGCCTAGTTTGCGGAATTCAAACCAACCCATAACCAAAGGCCGAATGCAAAGGCAATGAGCGTAAGGAAGACCACGCACCACAAATAGAGTTTGAATCCTTGCATCGTTTCACCATCCCAAGGCCCATTCTATCAGCTTTGGAGGCCCCGCAAAACCGCCCCTTGCCGATGGATCGGGGAACAGGGGCGGGGAGGCCCTAGCGTTGCATTGCAGGGCCTTCATGGGTGAAGGTGGGGAGTTGGGCGGCAAGGGCGGCAACCCCTGCCAAATCATCTATAAGGCGGCAAGGCCCAACCCCCACCCCTTGCCGACCCCCCCGCCCCCTGCTAATCTTTCGGATTGTGTTTCAACCAAACCAGTATGGAGGAGACCATGTGGGTCAAAACTACCAACGGCAAGTTGGTGAACCTCGACCGATTTGATACGGTTGAAGAAAAAGAGGGGGCCTTGGTTGCAACCCGAATTGAAAAGGGGCAGCAACATCAATACCCCGAGGTACTGGCAAAAGGAACCCCAGAGGAATTGGGCGACCTTCTCGCCAAGATCGCGCGTAACCTTAACTCCAATAAGGAACAGGCGAACTATTGCGATCTAACTGCAAAACCGAAGAAGGTGAGTGGCAAGCAGACCGTGTATCTTTCCGATGGATAGGGCAATGTTAGATAATTGGGCGGTTGAATGCCCAACCTACCCGATTCACTTTGAACCCTTGAAGGCCCAAACCTTCAAGGGTTTTTCTTTTCAGGCGAGGCCACAAGGCCAAGGAACAGGAACGGAACAAGGGCGGTTTTCATTCTTCATCCTCCAACCTCATACGCAACCTCTGGCGAGTAACTCCCAAAAACTTTGAAATCAAACTCCAATTATTCAAGTAATCCTGATAGTTTGGAATGTTGGTAATTGTAACCTTCCCCCATTTATCATTCTGATTTTGTGCCGCCTGAACAACAGCAGTTGGGAAAATGTAAAATTCAATTACCTTAATGTTTTCAGTTGGGGCCTTTTTTGTTTTCCGAAAACGAATCCCCCGATTCAATGCAACATGCACAACAAAATCACAATCAAAGTTTTTGATCGGAAAACTCTTATCGTAATCAGTAGCCCAACGGCTCTTAACTTGAATGCGTGCGGATTTGCCAGTTTTGTAATTCACCGCAATCAAATCAAACCCAGGATAGTTTACATAGGATTTGTAGCAGGCAACTCCTTCAACGAGTAAATGCCCCAAGACCAAAAACTCTGCGCCTTCAGATTCCAGCTTGGTATCCTGTCGTTTCTGTTTCTTCGCCATAGCTTTGTTCTCCGTTAATTGTGCGGGAGAAACCTTTGAAGTATTTCAAGCCAATCTTCCTTCAATATCGTTTTCTTATCCCGTTTCTCATAGCATTCAGGGGCAAACCAAAATTCAGTTATTAATCCTTCTCTCTCGCTCTCCCCTGCAAAGATAAAGAGTGGTGATAACATATTAACGAGTGGCGGCATTATGCTCGGCTTGTTCCATTTCGGATTCAAAGTGCCGCATTGAAACCACACTTCCTCTTTGTTGCTGTTGGGCTTGGGTGGGCCTAAATACAATCTTCTAAACATTGGGCTAGAAAGATCGGGGTAACTTACGGGGTAATTTCCACGGCTTTCAAACAATGTTTGTTCTATTTCTCTTTCGCATAGTTTCTTTAAGTGGGCTACCAACTTCTTATTTGGATCAATGAAGGCATCAATCAATCGCCTGTTTCTCTTGAATTGAATAATCGTGCCGTGATAATCGTTATTCGGATCGCTCGTTTTCCTTACATCTATTTCAAATCCGTTGTAGGTTGAATGAGAGCGGGCGAGATAATTGATACGCTAGCGATTAAGATAGTTGATGGGCGGTTTCGGTGTCAATGAGACGGGCAGGCGAGTACCGGTGGCCTCTTCTCTGTTGGGTTAATTGTGAGTGCGCCGATTCTCGGTTGGGCGACGATCGCGAGGGAAGTCGTCACCAACGGTAGATCCAGGGGATCTCTCGCGCCAGGGCGTGGCAGAGTTCGATGGAGGCTGGGTGGAGGGGCAGGCGGATAAAGGCCGCCCAAAGGTCGAGTTGATTTCCTTGGCTGTGGCACTTGTGACAACAGTAGAGGCGGGTTGCCACGTTCACGGAGAAGGAGCGACTCCGCCGAGAGTTCGATTCGTGCAAGGGGCACTGTCCGTACCATTGCTCGCCCGTTCGATGCGTAGGCACGAAGCCTGTCAAGTTCAGGATTTCCTCCATGGGGATCTCGCGACGAAGCCGGTTGAAGTCGATTCCGGGCACGGTTTCTCCTCAGGACGCGGGGAACTTGTTGGATGGAAGGAAGGCCACGCGGACCGTTCCGTTCCCTCACATCTCTAGAGGCGGGAACGGGAACGGCCCGTTGGGCGTCAGTCGAGGCGCTGCCAGCCGGCTGACGTGCGGCGGAGGCGGCCGGCTTGTTCCAGCGACTCCAGGGCCTCGCCGAGACGTTCGTTCTTCACCGCCAGCGCATCGCGGAGTTTTGCCCGGGTGAGCACGGCGCCTTCGGCAAGCAGCGAAAGCACCTCTTCCGGGAGGCCCAGACGCGGTTCGTCGCGAAGTCCGGCCACGACCTCCAGGTGCGTCGTCTCGGGATTGCTCGTGACCAGTTGCAGAGGGACGGGCGGGGAAGCCGGCGACTGCGCGGTGCTCGCTGGACAAGAGCAAGCGATCCTTGCTGCGTCGCAGGTAGAGATTCGAGTCGCCGAAGGCATGTAGGTCTCCGGAGCCGCGCAGCGCCTGGCCGGCGGCGACGCCGCTGGGCGTGTTCTTTCGGGTGTGATGCACGAGCATCACCGACAGGTCGAATTCCCGCTGAAGCGTACGAATGTAGGCCAGCAACCCGGCCACTTCGCTGGCGTTGTTCTCGTCGATGCCGTGCAACCGCACCAAGGGGTCCAACAGCAACAGCCGCGGGCGGAGCCGCTGGGCCGTTTCCTGGAGTTGCCGGCGGTGTGCATCGTGGTCGAGCCGCAACGTGGGGGCGGTGATCACATGGATCTCCACCTGCTCCAAAGTCAGACCGCGATGCCGTGCCATTCCTTCCACGCGCTGCCGCACGATCGGCAACGCGTCCTCGGCCAGGTAGACCAGGACCGGCCCCGGAGCCGGGACGGCGTACCTGCCCAGGCAAGCCGTGCCGGTAGCCACGCTCAAGGCAAGGTCCAGCCCCAGCCAAGTCTTCGAGCACTTGGGAGCGCCGCCGATCACGCCCACCGACAAAGCGCCCCACAACTCTTCCACCAGCCAGCATGGGGCGCCGTCTTCCTGCGGGATCTCTCCGATCCGCACCACCGGAAGCGACCCCTGACCGCGGTGCCCGCTTGCCGCGTACCCGCGTGCGGGTGGCTGGTGCCCCGCTGCCTCGTGCAAGTTTCCCGCCATCGTCAGGCCCTCGCTTTCTTCTTCGCCGCGGGACGCGGCCGCGCCGCCTGAAAGACCTCCAGAAAGGACTTCTCGTCGAGCTGGGCGGCTTCTTGGGCCATGCCGTAGGCCAAGAGTTCGCCGCCCATGGTCGTCAGCAGACGGCAGTTGCCGGCGGCGTGGTCGATCAGCGTGTCCCGAAGTTCGGACGTCATGAGCGTCGTGTTGCCTGCCTTGGCCAGCAGGTGGTTGAGGAGTTCGGAGAGTTCCTCGCGCGATGCGGCTTCCGTGGTCAGCCGCGTGCGGATCCGCGTTGCCAGCGGGACCAGGTCGGGGTGCCGCAAGCGTTCCAGAAGCCGGCCGTCTCCGGCCAACACCACGGTCAACAGCGAACGCGCGTCGAAGTCCGCGCTGGAGAGGATCCGCAGCTCGTTCAACACTTCCACGCTCATCTCCTGGGCTTCGTCGACCAGGAGCAGCGGCTTGATGCGGGAGGAGGTCACGTGGGCCCGCCAGCGTTCGCGGAGGGCCTTGAACCCGCCCCAACGATTCCACGGGGTGAGCTTCACCGAGAAGACATCGCCCAGTTCGCGATAGAAGTCGGCGGGGCGGGACTGCGGCCTTTCGAGCACGCCGACCACCACCTCGCGGAGCGTCGCCAGGCGTTCGGCGACGATCCGCAAGGCCACGGACTTGCCGGTCCCCGACTCGCCGCAGATCAAGGCGAAACCGCCCTCCTGGACGAGTTGCTCGACACGCCAGGCGAAGTTCTCGATGGCGGCGGTCACCAGCAGTCCGTCGCTGGGAAGTTCCGGCGAGAAGGGGTTCCATTTCAGTCCCCACAGCGATAACAGTCTCTTGGCATTCATGCTGTTTCTCCCGCGTGGGAAGGCGGATTCTTCGGCAGGTACGCCGGCGGAAGTCCCGTGGCGGAATACTCGGCGAGGATGCCTTGCAGAAGCGGCGGCAGTTCCCGAGCAGGATGCTCCCGGCCGGGATCCGGCGACTTCGGCTCTCCAGGCGACTCGGCCTCGACCGCCGTGCCGCCGCGGTCGCGCTCGAAGAGCCGCCGTTGGCTGTCGGCGTTGGCCTTGCGGTCCAGAGGATACAGGGGCGAGAGAATCGTTCCGCTGCGAGGATCGACCAGATCAACCCGTCGAAGGTCCCAGCGGGCATACCGCACCGAGACCTTGTGGAAGTGGCGATAACGCGCGGGGACCTCGAAACGCACGCCCTCCACCGAGATCGTCCCATCGCTTTGGCGCTGGGTCCTTGGGCCTTCCAGGCGAAACGCCTCGCGAAGCGTGTTGCTGGAAGGACTCGGGCGGAGCACGTCGGCGGCTTGGGCGAAGCGTTCCACCGGCGAACAGCAGAGTTCGCGATGCGGCCGGCGGTTGTACTCGATCTCCACCCACGCTTGGGTGGCCTCGTTGAGGAACGCCAGCGAGAGTTCCGCCACGCCGCCGAGCATCTCCATCAGGCGTCCTTCGAGCGTGGCCCAGAAGCACTCCTGCTTGCCGTTCTGGTAGGGACTGTAGGGCAGCGTCTTCTCGTGAACGATTCCCAGCCGCAGAAGCCCCGCGGTTACTTCCTCGGCGATCATCGCCGCGCCGTTGTCGCTGAGAAGCGCCCGGGGCAGACCGCGTTTCTGGATCGCCTGGGAGAGCCCATGCACCAAGTCCTCGGCGGTCTCGGAGAGATACCACTGCAGATGACAGCACAAACGCGAGTGGTCGTCGAGGATGCCCAGGGCGAGCGGGCGCTGCCACTGGCCGCGGGAGGTGAGCACCTTGAGCGAGCCGTGGTGGAAATCGAGGTGCCACAGGGAACCGACGTACTCGGCTTCGTAACTGCGGATCTCGCGCTCTTCGCGCCGCTGTTCCGCGCGGGCTGCGCCGCGCGACCGTGGGATGCCGGCCGCGGCTTGCGGAGCATGCCGTGCGCCTGCATATACCGCCGGACCGTGCAATACGAGCGGAGCGGTCCCAGCGAGGGGTCGGCCTTGGCCGCCGCCGCCAGATTGTCGTAGTGCAACTGGTAGGTCCAGTGCGGATGGTCGCGGTACTGCCCCCCCAGATGCTCGGTCAACGCCGGAGCCAGAGAGACCTTGCCGCAGTCCTTGCGAACGCGGCGTTGGAGCACATGCACCGGGTCGTCATTCCGACGCGCTTGGTAGTACCAGCGCTCGATGGTGGCGGCGGAAAAGCAGACCTCGCCTGCGGTGACCGGGTGCGTCCAGGTCTTCGCGGCGAGGGAGCGGAGGGCCGCCTTGAGTTCTCCGCGCGGAGGGGGAGCGCTCAGCAGCGCGCCCACCACGGAGAAGCGAAAGCGGGCCCACAAGGCTGCGGTCGATAGATCGGTTTTTCGGGTCATCAAATCTCCTCACGGATGGGGTGAAAGGGGTGATAACCCTACTATGAATCGGCCCGCTGGGATGGTCGAGGAGCATCTTCTGCGGGCGGCCGGTGGTCATCTGGAGAGTTCGATCGCCAGGCCTCCCGGGATGGTGATCGGCGCGAGAAAACGCAGCAGTTGCTCCCACTCTCCGCGCGGATCCTTGCCGACGAGGAAAGCTTCCTGGAGGGCCCGCGGAAGCGCGGCCACGTCGATCGCCCGTGCGAAGCGGTGCGGGCGACCTTCCAGAACCGTGTTTGAGGAAAGTGCTCACGCCACAAGACCTGCCAGCGCGCGATGGTCCGGCGATCGGCGCCGAAGAGACCGCAGAGTTCGCGCATGCTCTGCGGTGAGGGCTCCTGCCGCATGGCTGCCGCCAAGAAGATCACGGCGACCAGATACACCTTCCGGCCAAGGAACCGTGTCGAGGGCGGCGTTACCCGCTTGCGGCAACCATCTCGATCACAGCACAGACTCAACCGGTAACAACACTCCTTGGGAAGATCCTCGGGACCGCCGCGAGGGTTCCGAAGATAGTGCGCGGAGTGCAAGCGACCATTGCAGGCACACCCCCTCTCGCGCGGTGTTGGCAAGTTCCTGGTCGATCAACAGAAGAAACGACCAAAATCTGGCATCGCGAAGCAAATCATGACGCATAATAAAGTACTCCAGGGTTCTGCTAAACCAAGCGGAGTACACCCCTGGGGACCTCGATCAGGTGATCGGGCTTTCCGAGGGGATTTTTGTGAAAACATCAGACAACTTGATCCGAATTTGCGGATTCTCCAGCTTTTACCACGTGCGCCCTCAGTTGAACACACTCCCGAACACTCTCCCCTTGTAAAGCATTGCCTTTTATCCGTTGGGCTGTGTTTCCAAATATGAAGCACTTCATATATCTTACGCCTTACTACTTCACACTCTTCCAATTTGAGAATTGGAGTGATTATTCTTTCAAATTCCTGTTCGGTAAGTTTATTGATTATCATCAAAAGGAATCAAAGAACTCTTTGTATTTATTGGGAATCTTTGGCGGGGGATTTGCTTTGAATGTGTGAGGTAGCGTTCTAAACAATTCAACAAAACCAGTGAATGGAATAATGTCATTGGGGAACTTTTTCTTTTGCCCCTCCTTGATCCTGTGAACGATATAATCCCAAACACTTTCATTGAAAGCAAAGCAACTGGAAAACAATAAAAGTCCGATTTAGGTTCTAAGACAATGGTATGAAGTGTGTTACGTTTCACCCTGAATGGTATAGTTCCACTGCGGGTGGATATCGTGATGCTTAACTCTTACCGTTTGCATCTGTTCGTCGGTAATTTTCTTGCCCGTTTCATATTCGTGGGTGTCCAGTTTCGCTTTCACTTTCAGACCGGTCTTGGTAGTGGTGGAACTTATGAAGTTGATGATCGTTTCATAACTTACCAACGGTTCACCTCGCCAAGTGACACTGATCTGGGAAAACAGCCGATGTTCTATCTTATTCCACTTGCTGGTTCCGGGGGGAAAGTGACAAACTGTCACCGCCAAGCCGTGGCGATCAGCAAATTGCTGGATACAGTATTTCCACAGGCGGTTCCGACTTCCGTTGCTACCGCCACCATCGGCAGTGATCAAGAGCTTGGTAGCGTTCGAGTAGTGACGGCGCCCCAGCATCCGCCACCAACGATCGATGCTCTCCGAGGCAAACTCGGCAGTGTCGTGGCTAATTCCCACATTCACAAAGCCTTCATTCTGGGTTTCATCGTAAAGGCCATAGGGATACGCCCGGCCCTCAGCCAGGGACGGAAAGTCGTAAGCGCTGACCACATGCTGCTTTTTTCCCCAGCGACGCCCCTTGTTGTGGAACGCCCCCACCAGTTCCTTCTTCTTGGTATCCACGGAAATTACGGGGATTCTTGCACGCATACAGCGTTTCACCTGCTGGTACAGGTAGCGAAATTGAGCATCCCGTTGAGGATGTTGCTTGCCCTCGATCGACCGCTTGTTGCCCCACAGAGAATAATCCAACTCTCGCAGCAAACGGTGTACCGTGGGATGACTGACCGTGTGTCCGCGCTGAGTCAATTCCTTGGCAATGGATCGAAGCGATTTCGTGGTCCACTTCAGCAGTCGCATGGGATCACCTGCCGTAGTTTCTCCCATCAGCAATTCCAGGTCATCCACGAGGGACGGATCGACTTCTTCGCTCGCTTTCCGTCCAGCGCCAGGACGGCGGGCTCTTTCCGGCATCTCACCCAGATCTCCCGCCTCCAACTCCTCGATCCCGCGCAGAATCGTGCGCTCCGACAGACCCAGCACTTCCGACACAAGAGTAATACCGCCATGTCCCAAAGCCATGGCTTTCTCGGCAGCGTAAAGCCGCGCCTGCCGCTCGTTGAAAAGGGACATCAATTCGATCCACCGGCCATGCGTAGCTCGCACGTCGTCATCGACGACACATTGAGGACAAATACAACCCTGAAGACCCGTTCTCGACATAGCCGCCATCCTTGGCGTGCATGGTTGAAGAATTAGTACTCCTCGATTATACTCCTTTCACATAACGTGACCACCCCAGAATCATACAAACCGGACTTTTATTGTTTTCCAGTTGCAAAGTATTGAATTTCACTCGCAAAGTATTCCCACGCCGCTTCGCCTTCTTGTAACAATCCTTGGCTTCGCCAGTAATCTATTTCATCAAATAGAGTTAGCGACCTATTCAATAGTCGCTCATCATCCGAATCTGGTTTCTCCCATTCAATTGCATCGCCCTTACGAATCCTATCATAGAATTGAAACAACTTGTCTTCTGTGAACGCACGATAAATCTTGGTTATCAATTCCGCTCTTCTTAACGCATTGTTAGTTCTAACCGTGTTCACCCCAAAACAAATTGCGGCGATTATTCCAATAACAGTTACGCATTGAACGAAAATAAGCATCATGGCCTCCTCTTATTCCTTCACGATTTGCAAAAGCAACCGATCAAAGTCGCCTTCAGCGGCACGCAACATATCTTTCAATTGTTCCTTGTTTTTGTACAACTCTTCAAGCTGCAAATAAATAGAAGGCGGTGCGCCCGTAGTATCTGCAAACTTCTTGGCCTTCTCTTGTGTGGATAGGCCAGAGGTTGAATAGAGAGTTACAAACTGCAACTGCAACTGCGCCAATTTCAAACGGTTTCCCATTTCTGCCTTCGGGTAAGTAAGAGGCCAGCAAACCGCACAAAACCGCAAGTATACCCATTTCCTGCCCCTCTCGCAACAGAGGCCCCAGCGACCCAAACCCGCCCCTTGCCGATTGGCCGAGGGATGGGGCAAGAAACAGGAACGGAACAAGGGCCAATCGTTTCATGGGGGCTACTCCTTCGGCAAATTAGTTTCGGCCCGATTTCAAACCAAGGTCGGTTATCCTTTATCCTCCAAGTTCGGTTATCCTCTGTTGCAATCAAAGCGCGTGTACTCAATTCCAAAAAAGTATATTTAGCATCATCCCACTTTTTCCTATCACGCGAACTAATCGTCTCACTATGCCAAGGAGGGATGGAAATATGTAATCCCTCTTCATTTTCCCACAACATAAGAATACGATTCCCGCGTATTGCATCTTCAAGATACATACGCGCAGTTGATGAAAGTGTCGGTTGTTCCATTGCTTACCTCATATTGAAAGTGAAACAGGTTTAGTCATTTCTTCCATTTAGATTCAATCCAATTCTTATCGGCAGAACCCAAACTAGAAACATCAACCCGAAGTTGCTCCCCGCCTTCCAATTCCAGAAAAGTAACACCAGCAATATACTTTACGAACTTGGCTTTAACCACTTTCCCGTTGATGGTCCAATCACGCCAATTCTTTTGCTCTTGTTCTTTCTTCTGTTCCTTCAATTGTTCAGCTTCACGTTTTTGTTGCTCTTGGCGGGCTTTCATACCTGCTTCGCGGTCTTTCGCCAACATTTCCGCCAAATCCTTTTTTTGTTGTTCTACATTGGGAACGAATGGTTTGTTCTTTTCTCGTTCTTCTGCGGCAATGGCTTGCTGTTGTTGTTCCCGTGCGATCCGTTCCCGTTGCATTCGTTCGTTGTCTTCCTGTTGTTGCCGTTGAAAAGCCGCCTGTCGTTCTATTCTATTGCTTTCATTCACTTTGAAGGCAGTATTGAAAACAACTACAACTGCCACTACCCATAACGGAATCATACATACGGGAAGGAAACGCCATGCCCAGCCGACCCAACTTCTTTTAGTAGGTTTTATCGGTTCACAAAATGCCCAAATGACTGCGCCACACCACGCAATTCCAAAGGTAATCCAAAACCAAAGAAGCCAAGTAACGCTATCGCCGTTGCACGGGGCGACCCTCTATAAACGGCAATCGTGCAGGGCAGGAGAGAAAGCCAAAGGGTAAACAGGATTCCAGCGACACCGCAAAAAATCACCGTTGGATAGTACCATGACGGAAACATAAACAACCTCCAAATTGCGAGGGTCTTTCCAGTGATTCCCGAGGCCAGCAAACCGCACAAAACCGCAAGTATACCCATTTCCTACCCCTCTCGCAACAGAGGCCCCAACGACCCCCGCAAGCGCGAATCCCAGAGGCCAGCTTGCCGCCCCGACCCTTCCCCTCAAAGTTTCTGGGTTGATAGATAGGGGTATGAAATATGATTTGATTCATTCCGATTGTTTGGAGGCATTAAAGAAAATGCCTGATTGTTATTTTGATGGGGTTCCGATCCTCCTGATTCACTTTCCTTTATGGGCAGAGAAGGAGGGCGGTGAAACAGGCGATTTTCATGGCTGAATGGGGTTGGGTGGGGACGGTTCGTAGGTCCCTCCTGCCGGGAGGGACGATTGTGCGCGAGAGCTTTGAGAAACTCGGCGCTTTCTACGCGATTTGAAGCACATTAGTCCCTCTCGGCAAGAGGGACCTGCTTTTCGGCGGCCAGGGCGATCCCGGCCAGGGTGAGATGGGGGATGTAACGGGCGGACTTGCCCATAAGTTGCGCGACGATCGGCCCTGCGCCGCCAGTGACCAGGATTTCGGCGTCGTCGACCATGGGTACATGGTGCCCGCCGGCGAGTTGTTCGACTAGTTGCCGCACGGACCCCACCGCGCCCCAGAACAGTCCGGAACGCATCGCGGCAACGGTTGCGGTGCCCAGGGCGGGCGGCGGTTCGGCCAGTTCGGCCATGTCGATCTGCGGCAGGAGATCGGTGAACTCGTGCAGGGCTCGGGCCGACATGGCAATGCCCGGCAGGATGGCGCCGCCCAGGAAAGCGCCGTCGCAGTCAACCAGGTCGACCGTGATGGCCGAGCCAACGTCGACGACGACCGCCGGGCGGCTGGGCGTCCGCAGGCGATTGGCGGCCAAGGCATCCAGCAAGCGATCGACGCCCACCATGTCGGGCCGCGGCAGCTTGACCACCAGCGGCAGATCGCCCAAGGTCAGCAGCACGATTTCATCGTGCGGACGATGATCGCGAAGCCAATCGATCAGCCGCGACGCCGCAGGGCGGTTGACGCTGCCGATGTGCCAGCGGAAGCCCACCCCCAACGGGAAAGCGGCATTTGCGAGCCAAGCATCGAGGTCCTCGAACTCCGGCAGCCGCCCTGTGAGATGCAGCGTGGCCTGGGGTTCGGGCAGGCCGGCGGCAGCGTTTTGCCGGAACAGGCCAAGCTTGATCCGCGAGTTGCCAACGTCAACGGCGATGAGGGGTGTCTGGAATGAGACGACCACTTCGTCGGAAAGCATGGTTTGAGACCTAGGCTGTCGCAGGAATCGTATAGTCTACCACTTTTCAACCGGTTGACGCAAGGTCTGGGCGATGCTGCCGACCAACTGGTTCAGGCCCTGGCCGGTGACGGCGGAGATCAGCAGCACGTCGTGCTGAAGCAGTTCGGCCAACTGCCGGCGGACCTCCTCGGCCTGGGGAAGATCGGCCTTCGTGACGACGGTAATCTCTTGCCTGGCCGCCAGTTCGGCACTGTATTGTTCCAACTCGCCGCGGATCGTGCGATAGTTCGCGATGGGGTCCGTGGCGTCGATCGGCTCGGGCTCGACGAGGTGGACGAGGATGCCCGTCCGCTCGATGTGGCGGAGGAACTCGTGCCCCAGGCCGGCGCCGGCGTGGGCCCCTTCGATCAGCCCTGGGATGTCGGCCATCACGAACGAGCGGTCGCCGTCGATCTGCACGAGGCCCAGGTTGGGATGCTTGGTGGTGAAGGGATAGGAGGCGATCTCGGGCCGGGCGCAGGGAGAGGCGGCTGAGGAGCGTGCTCTTGCCGGCGTTGGGCATGCCGACAAGGCCAACGTCGGCGATCAGCTTCAGTTCCAGCCGCACGGTGCGGATCTCACCCGGCTCGCCGGGCGTCGATTGCCGCGGGGCCCGATTGGTGGCGGTCTTGAAGCGGTTGTTGCCCTTGCCCCCTTTGCCGCCGCGGGCCACCACGACCTGGTCGCCTTCCTTGGCCAGGTCCTTCAAGACGTGGCCGTGCTCGGCGTCGATGATCACGGTGCCCGGCGGGACGGCGATCGTAAAATCCTTGCCGGACGCGCCGTGGCAATTGGCGCCGCTGCCGTGAACGCCCGGCTCGGCCTTCCACGATTTGCGATGGGCGAGCATGGCGAGGCTGTCGACTCCTTCGCGAGCGACAAGGATCACGCTGCCGCCGTCGCCGCCGTCGCCGCCGTCGGGTCCGCCCAAAGGGACGTACTTTTCCCGCCGGAAGCTGACGCAACCGTCGCCGCCCTTGCCGGCCTCGAAACAAACCACCACTTCATCGACAAACATCGCTCTCTCGTTCTTGATTTATCGCGTCATAACCGGGTAGGGTGGGTGAAGCACGGGACAACCGTTGGTGCGTTGTGCGAACCGGTCTACAGCAACGAAACGCGTTTTCGAAGTCTGACCCAGTGCGTAACCCACCATTTCCTCAGCGGTTCGCTCCACGCACCCTACAATTGATGAACAATCCACCTTATCGCGGTTTCGGCGGCGCGTTGATCTGCTTCTTCAACTCGGCGGCCTGGTCTTCGTCAAGCAACTGCATGACCTGCGCGGCCGTGTCGCGCTGGAGCTGCTGCACCCGCTCGCCCGCCTGCTCGTAGACGGCGGTCAGCTTGCGGCGCTGCTCCGCACTGAGGCCGACCTTCTCTTGCAAAGCGGGGTCCGTTAGTGCAGCGCCGGCCGACAACTGGAAGGCGATCTTCTCCAAGACCTGCAACTGGCTTGGGTTGAGAATCGCCTCGGCCTTGCGCTGGGTGCCGCGAGCGGACTGGGAAAGCTGGTCGCTGAAGTCTCTGGCGCGGGTCTTCTGCTCCTCCGGCGAGAATCCGCGGTAGGACTTGTCCAACTGCTGCACCTGGGCCGCGTAGGCGTCGGAAACGGCCCTCAATTTCTGCTTCTGATCGGGCGTCAGACGGAGGTCGCGCTGCACGCTTTCCATGCTCAGGGGGGCAAGGCCGGGGATCGCCAGGAACTTGCTGGACGAGGCAGGCTGTGCGGCCGGCCCGGCAGGATTGCGGGGGGGCTGTGCAAATACACTTCCCGTGGTACCTAGAATAGAGGTAATAGCCAACGCGCAGAGCCAATGGCGAGACATCGGCGAGTCTCCTTTGTGCTGATATTTGACGGGCATCCTGAGGGAATTGTAACGCTTGTCCGAAGCAGTACAATGGGTAATGTGCAACCTCAATCCGAATTGCAGTTTCCCTGGGAAGCGTAGAACAGGAGACGCCGCAAATGGGTTCCTCGGTTTCAACTCGTGCAGCCTTGCCGCCGCAATGGACCGGCGGGGCGTTTCGAAGGCGGAACATGTCAGAGCGGAAAAGCGGCCGGGTGTGGGCCGTGGAGCGCTGGCTGGTTGGCCGCCTGCTGGGCGCCGTCGGCAACCCGCCGATCGCCTTGGTGCTGTGGAATGGCGAGGCGATCGGCCATCCCGCCCCAAGGCCCGCCTGAAGATCCACGACCGCCGCACGTTCTGGCAGCTTCTGGAGAATGTCTATTTGAACTTTGGCGATGCCTTCACGGACGGACGGGTCGAGGTCGAGGGCGATCTGCTGGAGTTCCTGGAAGTGGTTTACCGCAGCGAGGATGCGCAGGCGCCGCGTGGAGTGGCGGCAGTGCTGGCGGAGTGGCGGCGGAGGCCGCGCCAACACGCCCGGCCGTTCGCGATCGAACATCCATCATCACTACGACATCGGCGACGACTTTTATCGCCTCTGGCTCGATCGGGAGATGGTCTACACGTGCGCCTTCTTCCCTTCGCCCGAGGTTTCGCTGGAGGACGCCCAGACGGCCAAACTGGAACTGGTCTGCCGCAAGCTCTGGCTGAAGCCCGGCGAGACGGTGGTCGAGGCGGGATGCGGCTGGGGTGCGCTGGCGATTCACATGGCCGGCACCACGGCGTGAGCGTGAAGGCGTATAACGTCTCCCGCGAGCAGATCCGCTACGCCCGCGAGCGGGCCAAGGCCCTAGGGCTGGACGGGGCACCTGGTGCTCCGGGTGGCGTTGAGTTCATCGAGGACGATTATCGCACGATTCGCGGCCAATTCAACGTCTTTACCTCGGTCGGCATGCTGGAGCACGTTGGCTTGCAGCATTATCACGAATTGGGCGAAGTGATCCACCGTTGCCTGCGGCCCGCCGGCCGGGGCATGTTGCACACGATCGGCCGCGACTACCCCGGCTGCCTCAACTCCTGGATCGAGCGGCGGATCTTTCCCGGGGCATACGCGCCAGTCTCCGCGAGATCATGAACGTGCTGGAACCGCGATCGTTCTCGGTGCTGGACGTGGAGAATCTGCGGCTGCACTACGCACTGACGCTGCGACATTGGCTCGACCGGTTCGAGGCTGCCGCTCCGCGCGTGGAGGAGATGTTCGACGCGGCGTTTGTGAGGGCCTGGCGGCTTTACCTGTTCGGCTCGCTGGCCGCCTTCCGCACCGGTTCCCTGCAGCTCTTCCAGGTGCTTTTTGCGCGGCACGGGTCGAATGAGGTGCCTTGGACGCGACCCCCTCGCTCCCACGCCGACGGCCGCTCCGCGGGCCCGTAACCACACGCTGATCCTGGGAGAAAATTGCCCTAACGCCTCCCAGCCGCAGGGTGGCGCGTTCCTGACTTCGTGGAGGGTGTGAAATTCATCTTTCCGCACCACGCCCTTCGCAAGCTCAGGGTCGCGCCACCCATGCCACCCTTGGCTGGGACGTGCAACGCCGGAAGAACATAATTCTCCGCATATCCGGCCTGCCATTTGACCGCTGCCCGCGAGCGACGTAGCCTTTCGCAGGAGCACCCATCGGTCCGGAAGCCCGGGCGGAAACTGCACGCGCGATGACGATGCCGACTTCGGACAACAATCTATTGGCACAACTGGCCGGAGTCGGCGGGCCTGGGCTGGGCCAGGCTGCACTGGACATCTTGGCGGCGACCGAACCGCGGCACGACCCGGTCCTGCCTCAATCCCAGGGCAATGCGAAAATGGACAGCCTGGTCGATCGCATTCGCTCCCTGTCCGCGGGCCTGTCTTCCGCCGCGTCCGCCGGCAACGGGTCCTCGCCCGCGTCCGGCACCATCGCCCGCCAGCCGTCGCGAACCGGCGTTTTTATCCCCCAGGAACCGCAGTCGTTCCGTGCCGCCGGGCTGAACGACAGCCTTGTCGAATCGCTGGCCCTGAAACATCTGCTGGCCCGCGGCGACTCCACCGGCCGCGAAGTGGCAGACCAGCTCAAGCTGCCTTTCATCCTCGTCGATGAACTGCTGCGCGGGTTGAAGAACGGCCAGTTGCTGGCCTATCGCGGCGGCGCACCGATGAACGACTTCGTCTACCAGCTCACCGATCTTGGCCGCGAGCGGGCCAAGCGCTCTGGAGCCACTGCACCTACTTCGGCGCCGCTCCCGTTTCCCTGGAAGACTACGTGGAAAGCGTCAAGGCCCAATCGCTGGCGGCGCAGCCGACCACCTCCGAACGCCTCCGCGAGGCATTTGCCGATCTCACGCTCAGCCAGCGGATGCTCGATCGGCTTGGGCCGGCGATGAACTCCGGCCGCGGACTGTTCCTCTTCGGCACTGCGGGCAACGGCAAGACGAGCATCGCCGAGCGGGTCACGCGGGCCTTCGGGCAGGAAATCTGGATCCCCGCGCCATCGGCATCGACGGCGAGATCATGCGGGTCTTCGATCCCGGTGAACCATGAAGAGCTTCCGCTGGAGGCCTGCGAAGGGCTGTACGAGAAGCGGAAGATCGACCGCCGCTGGGTGCGGATCCGCCGGCCCACGCTGATCGTCGGCGGCGAGCTGACCATGTCCGCCCTGGAAGTCACGACGAACACCTCGACCGGCATCTGCGAATCGCCGCTGCAACTGAAGAGCAATTGCGGCACGCTGGTGATCGACGACTTCGGCCGGCAGCGGATGCGGATCGAGGAACTGCTCAATCGCTGGATCGTTCCGCTGGAACGGCGCTACGATTTCCTCAACATGCCCAACGGCAAGAAGATCGAGGTGCCCTTCGATCAACTGATCATCTTCGCCACGAACCTCGAGCCGCGGGACCTGGTCGACGAGGCCTTCCTGCGGCGGATTCCCTACAAGATCGAGGTCCTCGACCCCAGCCTCGACGATTTCCGAGGGCTGTTCTGCTCGCTGGCGAAGAAGATGGGTTTTCCCGATCGGCCGGAGGCGGTCGAGCATCTCATCCAGAAGCACTACGCGGCGGAGAACCGGCCCTTCCGCTATTGCCATCCCCGCGACATCCTCATGCAGATTCGCAACTACTGCACCTACAAGGCATGCCCTTTGGAGATCACCGAGGAGTACATCGACATGGCGGTGGAAAACTACTTCGCGGTGATGTAGCTACTCCAGTCCCACGAGCATTCTTCCCTGAAGCACGGCCTGGCGGGCGTCTGCGGCAAAGGCGTCGGCGCCGAGTTGCTGGGCCAGATCGCCGGCGCTGCCGAAAACCCGACCGCCCACCAGAATCTTCAAATCCCGGCAGCGCGGGGCGGCGCGGACCGCGGCAATCGTGTCACGCACGGCCGGCAACTGAACGGCCAAGGCGGCGGACAGGGCCAGCAGATCGACGTCCACCGATTCCAGCACCTCGACCAGGGCCTCGACAGGTACGTCCGCGCCCAAATGGACGATCCGCCAGCCGTCCATCTCAAAGAAATCGGCCACGGCCTGCGTGCCCAAGTCGTGCCGATTGCCGGCCACTGCCGCGGTCAACACGGTCTTGCCAACGGGCGGTAGCGCGGCGGCCTGTCCCACGAGTTGGCTCATCAGTCTTCGCGCCGTGGCTGAAGAGAGATGTTCATCGGCGATCGAGATCTCGTTGGCAAGCCAAAGCCGGCCGACCTCCACCTGGGCCGGCGCGAGCAGGCGGAGATAGAGGTCCTCAACCGATCGCCCTGCGGCTGCCGCATCCAGCACCACGCGGCTCGCCCTGCGGCCATCACCTTCCAAAACGGCCAGCAAGTACTCGGCCGTCAACCGCCCGAAGACCTCATCGCCGCCGATGATCGCCGGCGGCTCGGATTGCGGATGATCGAAGGCATCCAGCCCTTGGTCGAAATAATCGGCCGCAAGCGGAGTCGCTTGTTCGGGCAAATCCTCCGACAATGCCTCGCGGAGAAGAAGCAGTCCGCGGCGGAAATACGCCAGGTCGATCCCCCGTGCCTGCAAGGCCACACCAGCCCAGCGGACCTGGGCCTGAAACAACTCCGGCCGCTGGAGCGATAGGGCCGTGTTCAGTTCTTCGATTCGGGCCAGCAGCCATTGCTGCCAGGCGACGAACGGGTCGGCGCCGAAACCGGCAGCCGCGGCCGGCTCCTGCTCCAAGAGCTTCAGGGCTGCCGCCGAGGCAATGGCCCTCGCCGACCGGGAGAGTATGGTTGCCAGAAAGGCGCGTTGTGGATCGCTACGATGAGAGTTAGTGCTGTTCATTCGAGAACCCTTGGGGAGTTATCGGCTGGGCTGGAGGCGAGCAATTCGCGGAGACGAGCCAGCCCTCGGCGGGCGTGTGTCTTGACGGTACCCAGCGGGATTTTGGTCGCCGCGGCGATTTCGCTTTGCGACAGCCCTTGTTCGAACGACAGTTCGAGGACCATCCGTTCTTCCTGCCGCAGGAGTTGCATTTGCTGCCGGACGCGTGCCGCCTCTTCGTGCTGCTCCACGCGATCGGCCTGCTCCGGGGCGGCTACCTCGATCCCTGTTTCGCTGGAAAGCGAACTGGCCTCCGGCCGGCTGCGGCGACGGCGGAAACGATCGATCAGCCGCCGCTTGGCGATCATCGTCACATAGGTCGATTCGGAGCTGAGCAGCGGGTCGAAGCGGGCGGCCGTCCGCCACAGCTCGATGAAGATTTCCTGCACGGCGTCTTCGGCGTCGGTCAGATTCGACGTGCTTCGGCGCACCAACGTCCAGACCAGGCCGCGATAGGCGGCCAGGCATTCGTCGATGGCGGCGGCCTCGCCGGCCGCCACTCTTTCCAGAATACCGTTCGACACCGTACCGATCCTCGCGCCAGTGGATCGCGCACGAAGCCCGCGAGAATCGCCTCAGTCTTCCCCGCACTCAACGCAATTACCCGGAACCGCCGGCCCACGATGCTTAAATCGCGATGGCCAAACGGTCCCGGGATCGGGTGTTCAGTCGGCTCTTCGCCGAGGTTCTTCCGCAAGCCTCTTGGGACACGGAGTTGCCTTCGGGCAACCCCTGCGTGGTGTCTTCAGCTTACTGGGGCAGAATCACGCTGTCAATCACGTGGATCACGCCATTGCTGGCCGCAATGTCGGTGGCGGTCACGGTGGCCTTGTCGACATGCACCTTGCCGTCCACGACGCTGATCTTGACTTCGGAACCTTGCACGGTCTTGGCGCTGGAGAGCTTGATCACGTCGGCAGCCATGACCTTGCCGGGCACCACATGATAGGTGAGAATCGCCACCAGCTTGGCCTTGTTCTCCGGCTTCAACAGGTTTTCCACCGTGCCGGCCGGAAGCTTGGCGAAGGCGTCGTCCGTGGGGGCAAAGACCGTGAACGGGCCGCTGCCCTTGAGGGTTTCGACCAGGCCGGCAGCCTGCAGGGCGGCCGCCAGGGTCTTGAACAAGCCGGCCCCGACCGCCGTATCGACAATGTCCTTGGCGGGCGGATCGGCCAGGCACGCAGCCGTTGAAACCATTGACAAAAGACCGCAACCGAGTATTCCAAACAAAAATCGATTCATCGCAAAAAACTCCTTTGCATCTGAAAGAGCCGGCCGTCTGGCCGGCGGGGGTGATAATGAACTTTCGAGCGCTCAGGAGATGATTCGCGGCAGCGAATCGGGCGGATTCAAGAATTCGCGTGCAACTCGGCCAGCTTGGCGGCGACCGCCTCGGCATGGCCGGCGGCCTTGACCTTCTCCCAAACATGGGCGATCTTGCCCTGGGGATCGATCAGGACCGTCGTCCGCAAGACCCCTTCGTAGATCTTGCCGTAGTTGTTCTTTTCGCCCCAGGCCCCGTACTTGGCCAGCACTTCATGCTCCGGATCGCTCAAGAGCTCGATCCGCAGCTTGTGCTTGGCGATGAACTTCTGGTGGCTTTCCGGCGAGTCAGGGCTGACGCCGATCACGCGGGCCGAGAGCTTCTGGAACTGATCCCAGTTCGTGGTGAACTCGCAGGCCTCGGTGGTGCAGCCAGGCGTGTCGTCTTTGGGATAGAAATAGAGCACGGTCCATTGCCCTAGCAGGTCTTTCAGCGACACTTTCTTGCCATCCTGGTTCGGCAGCGAAAAGGCCGGCGCTTTTCCGGAAAGGGTTTTGCTGGTAGTCTCTTGGGCCATCGGATTCTCCTGGAAGAAAGGACTGTGTGGTAGCTGGTTTCCCTATTCTTGGCGGCAGGACGGAGCGAGGCAAGGGGCGGCAGTAGGGTGGGACAAGATTGCGCAGCAATCTTGTCCCACCCTACTGCAATCCCAGGCTATGCAAATAAGCCGCCTTCTGCTGCTGAAGGCCCATTCGACTATTGATCTCGCGCCATTTTTCGGCCGCCGCTTTTAAGGCCTCGGCCGGAGTTTGCTTGCCGCGCACGGCCGCCTGAACGGCTTCATCGAGGGCTGCAAGATACTCGGCCCTGCCGGGAATGCGGAGCGAGGCGAGAAATTGCCGCCGCGAGAGCGTTTCCGCGGTCTGCTCAGCATATTGCCTGGCAGCCGTTGCCGAAACGTTGCGCTCGACCCATGCCTTTGGTGAAGCGATCTGCGAGCGGCGAAAGAGCGTCGTCGCTGGACTGGCGGCAAAGACCTGGCTGGCCCACTGCGGGTCGGTCAGCCAGAGGAGAAACTCGAATGCGGCGTCGGCATGTTCGCCGTCGGCGGGGACCACTCCCATGCGGCCGGCGACGCCGAGCAGCGGCACGCACTTGCCGGCATCGTCGCCTCGCGGTTCCCAAGACTTGCTCGATAGCTGGTAGACCTCCGTTGCTCCGGGCAATTCCGCAAAACCGGCCGGCACTACTCTCCCCTCTCCCTTTTCGGGAGAGGGGTCAGGGGTGAGGGTGCTTTGTTTCGGCTCGACCTTTGCGGGTTCGAGGAGTTCGCTCATTGCGTCCGCCGGTAGGGTGAGGGTGTCCTGTTTCGATTCCATGCGCCCCTCGCCCTTGGGAGAGGGGCCGGGGGTGAGGGCTTCCGCTCCGGTGGGCCAACTGATCGCCATCGCTGTTCTGCGGCTCCAGAACTCGGCCCTCGCCGCGACCGGATCGAAATCGAGTGCGTCGGCCGGACCCAACTTCACGGCCGCTACCAGTTCCTCGAGCGCACGCACGAACGGCGGGCCGGCGATGGCGGGTTCCAGGGTTTTTTCATCAAACAGCGTCGTGTAGTTGTCTCGCTCCTTGGCGTAAGCCGCGACCTGCGCCAGGAGCACCAGCCCCGCCCAGCCGCGGGCCAGCGGCTCGACCGTTCCATATTTGACTTCGCCGGACTTGGCCCCTTCTTCGCGGAGCAGCCGGGCCAGTTCCTCGTACTCCTGCCATGTTCGGGGCGGCTTGCGATGCAGCTTTTCCAGCAGGTCAGCGCGATAATAGCAGCAGAACACCGGAGACCCCATCGGCACGCCGTAAACTTCGTCGCCCCACACGGCCTCCTGGTTGCGAAGCAGTTCGAAGGTCTGCGACCACGGCCCTTGCGGGTCGCTGGCGATCTTTCGCGGCACGGGGGCCAGGCGCTTGGCTTCGGCCAGCGGGCCGAGCAGATGCGAGGGGCAGATCAGGGCATCGCCCGGCTTATCCGTCATGTCCTTTTCCGTGCTCTCGAGCACCTCGACTTCGGAGCCGGTCTGGGCCTTCCACTCGTCTCTCAATCCGCGGACGGCGGTCGCAATCGCCGGGTCATCGACCACGAGCAGCCGCAGCTTCACGCCTGCCAGTGGCTTGGCGGACTCGACCTGCTTTTCCGATTGCTTGGGACTGCAGCCGGCGAAGAGCGGGAAAAGGAGGGCGGAAAGCAGAAGAAATCGTGCGGAACCGAGACGATATTGCCGGGGGGCAGTTTGGCAATGGGCAGGGCTGGCGGGCCGAAGTTCTCTCGCAAAGGCGCGAAGGCGCAAAGGCACAAGGGAAAGAAAGAACTGGAGAAAGGAATATGGGGGAAAGGAACATGGATCACGTTGGAGAAACGAAATGGGCTTATCAGGCCCTAGCTGCGCGATAGCTCTGTTCGGATTCTCATTTTCCTTTCCCCAATTTTCCTTTCCGCCCTCCTTCCTCTTCTGGCTTTGCGCTTCGCGCCTTTGCGTGAAATACTCACGGGACGATCTGCCGATTGCGATCCATCCACGTGCTCGCGCGGTTGGGTCAGTTTATTGAACATCTTTGCCGTCCGGCTGGTTGTCGGTCTGCGCTTTGGAATTAAATTCGGGGAGAATCGGCGCCGAAACCTCCGCGGGCGGCCGCCAGTTGTCCAAGTCGCGACAGTTCGGGAATGCCTTGCGAAGTGCCTGGACGGCTTTCTCCGAGATCCCAGTATTCGCCATGCCGTCACCTATGAACAGGCTCAGGTCCGTAACCTGATTGAGTCCGCAGAGCTTCTCCGCCTGGGTATCCGTTATCGGAACGTAGAAAACAAGATTCCTAAGCCGTGGCAAACTCTTAAGATACTCGAGACCTTCGCCATCGATAGAATAGCAACTGAGGTCCAACCGCTCGATTTGCTTGAGTTCTTGCAGTTGTCTTAAGTCGTCGTCGTGAATATTAGAACCAGAGAGCGATAATTGCCGCACTTGGCGCATCTCACGAAGTTCCGTAATGGCAGGGCCATCAATTACAAGGTTCTCAAGTTCCAACTCCTCGAGATTTGGCAGGCTGACGAGGATCTCCATTCCAGCCTCCTTCAATTCGCAATCCTCCGTCGTCTCGCCACGGCTGATACGCAGTTTTTCAGGCGGGAAGAGTCCTTCACCCAGGCCAGCGCAACATTTACATCATTGGTACGGTCGAATTCCAGTCTCTCGACTTGCCCCAGTCTTACCGTTGGAATAACATCCTCGGTTGCGAACTTGCATTTTTCGAGCCTCAAATCACTCAATTGCGGCAACGCCGCAAAGAACTGAAGGCCGGAATGGAATTCAATGCCACACAACCGGGCCGAGCGCAGACGAGTCATCGCTTGAAAATGCGACAAACCCTGGTCGCTATACCCGAACGCAACCATGTCCAGATGCTCGACTTGAGTAAGTCGGGCGATCTTCTCGAAATCTCCACGGTCGCGAATCACTACAGTTAGTGTTTGCAGACTAGGGAATCGTGCCAGAATGCCAAAGTCGAGATTCGGGGGAGGTGTCGGTTGGGGCCCAAAACAGCTACTCTGCGTCAGTTCCCACGGAAAATAGACTGCTTCGGTTACGTCCGCGAAAAAATCAACCCCAAGTTTCTCCACCAGCCACGCTGGATAAGGCGGGTGCGGCGACTCCATGGTGACTGGACGAGTTCGGTCGAACGGATCGGAAGAATTGTTAGGCTTAGGGTCGAAGTCGTATCGCACAAAGCCGCCTAACTTCTTGAACACCGCTACGGCATCCCGCTGCTTCTCCGCCTTCCGCAAACGCATGCCAAACCAACTGCAGGCGATCGAAAGAATCAGCACGAACACCAGCAGGCTCCGCAGGCTGTATTGAAGCCGGCGGCGATTTGGACGCTGCTGCTGAGTTCCCGGTCCCGGCGCATTCATAATGATCCCCGCATGAGAACGAAGTCAATTCTACATCGTTTGCGCCGCGTTTGCGATCCCCGGCGATGCACGCGAGTTTTTCCTTTCGCACCCTTTCCATCCTCCCACCGCGAGGTTAAAATCGATCGTCTCTGGAATGTCCGCCCGTTTCACCCCGCAATCGAGAAGCACCGCAATGAGCGTTTTCCTGGGAATCGACATCGGCACCTCCGGCACCAAGACCCTGGCCATCGACGCCCAGGGCCAAATCCTGGCCTCCGCCCTGGAGACCTATCCCCTCTACCAGCCTAAACGTCTGTGGAGCGAGCAGGACCCGGAGGATTGGTGGAAGGCCACGATCGGCACCGTCCGCCGCGTGGTCAAGACGGCCCGCCTCAAGCCGGCCGACGTGAAGGCGATCGGCCTCTCCGGCCAGATGCACGGTTCCGTCTTCCTCGACAAGCAGGGCAAGGTCATCCGCCGCGCGATCCTTTGGAACGACCAGCGGACAGCCGCCGAGTGCGAAGAGATCGAGCGCCGCGCCGGCGGACGCAGCGCGTTGATCCGCATGGTCGCCAACCCGGCCCTGACCGGCTTCACCGCGCCCAAGATCCTGTGGCTGCGGAACCACGAGCCGAAGCATTTTGAGAAGACCAAGAAGGTCCTGCTGCCCAAGGACGAGGTCCGCCGCCGCCTGACGGGCGAGTTCGCCACCGAGGTCAGCGACGCCAGCGGCATGCTGCTCTTGGACGTGGCCCAACGCGCCTGGTCGGCCGATCTGCTCTCCAAGCTGGAACTCGATTCGAGCATCCTGGCCCGCTGCTATGAATCGGAGGAAGTGACCGGCCGGCTCACGCCAACCGTGGCGGCCGAACTGGGTCTCTCCACCGATTGCCTCGTCGTGGGCGGGGCGGGCGACTGCGCGGCCGGGGCCGTGGGCAACGGCATCGTCACCAAGGGCGTGCTCTCCACCTCGCTGGGCACTTCCGGCGTCGTCTTCGTGCATAGCGACGAAGTCAAGATCGATCCCGAGGGCCGCGTCCACACCTTCTGCCACGCGGTCCGCGGCAAGTGGCACATGATGGGCGTGAATCTCTCGGCAGGCGGCTCGCTGCAGTGGTTCCGCAACGCCCTGTGCGAGGCGATGATTGCCGAGGCCAAGAAGAAAAAGGTGGACGTTTACACCTTGCTCACCGCCGAGGCCGAGACGGTGCCGGCCGGCAGCAGCGGCCTCTTCTTCCTGCCCTATCTCTCCGGCGAGCGGACGCCGCACGCCGACCCCGATGCCCGCGGCTGCTTCATCGGCCTCACGCTCTCGCACCAGCGGGCCCATTTGATCCGCTCGATCCTGGAAGGCGTGACCTATTCGATGCGCGACAGCCTGGCGATTTTCGAAGATTTGGGCGTGCCGATCAAGCAGATTCGCGCCTCCGGCGGCGGGGCCCGCAGCGCCTTGTGGCGGCAGATTCAGGCCGATGCCTTCGGCCGCAAGGTGGTCACGATCAACACGGAGGAAGGCCCGGCCTACGGCGTCGCGCTCTTGGCGGCGGTCGGGGCCGGCGAGTACAAGAACATCGCCGAGGCCTGCGCGGCGACGATCCGCGTTGTCAGCGAAACCGCGCCCAACAAGGCGGCGAAGAAGGTCTACGACGCCGCGTTCCCGCTCTATCAGCAGCTTTACCGGTCGCTGAAGGCAGATTTCAAGGTGATCGCGGGGCTGGATTGATAGGCCGGTGCGACAGTTGGCTGTTGAAGGAAACTTGGGTATAATCTTCCGAGTGCGGAGAGTTCCGCGTATCTTGACTCGGATTGGCTGCGTTTACTGCGATGAGCATCGTCGAGAAAAAGAACCGTTCGCCCGAGTCCGAGTTCATTGTTCTCTACGGGGTCCCTTGGGAGACCTACGAGGGTATTCTCGATGCCCTGGACCGGTATCGCCTGCGGCACACCTACGACCGGGGCACGCTGGAAATGCGGCGCGTTCTTGTATGGCGTCGCATGGGAAGACTACCTGAGACTTTTGAATGCCACCCCGAACCGCTACCTTCGACATACCTATGATCAGGGGACCCTGGAGATGATGAGCCCGCGACAAGAGCACGACTGGCTGGGCAAGCTAATTGCCCGAATGATCGAGGCTTTCGCCTTGGCGACCGACCTCTCGATTAAGAGCATCGGCTCGACGACCATTCGTGCGGCAAAGGGGGGCCGCGGTCTCCAACCCGACCAAACCTACTATTTGGCCAGCGAACCGTTGGTGCGCGGCAGGGATGGGTACGACCCGAAAAAGGACCCGCCACCCGACCTGGCCATCGAGGTCGACGTGACGAACACCTCGCTGCCGCGCCTGCCGGTGTTCGCCAAGGTCGGCGTGCCGGAGGTCTGGCGATTAGACAATCGCGGGCGGCTCCGCTTCTACCGGCTTGCGAAGACCAAGTACAAGGAGATCGACCATAGTATTGCATTTTCGTTCCTCAAGCCAGCGGACCTCTTGCGATTTGTAAACCGACGGGCCGAACTTGGCGAGAACGAGGTCGTCCGCGACTTCGTTGAATGGGCGAGGAAAGCGCAGGCAAAATTACGAAAAGAACCGAAATGACATGATCCTATGGCACCAGACAAGAACCTGCTTGTGGATGGGAAACGCGATCCCCGCACGTTAGGACGGAGCCTAACGGGCGGCTCGGCAGGCGCTGTTGTGGCAGCGATAGGTTTCGGACGGTTTTTGTTCCTGGTCGGTGAATCCGCCGCTCCGCTGTGGATGATGGCGATCGTCTCGCCTCTGCTGGGATTCGGCGCCGGAGTTGTCGGATCGGGATCACGGAATCCATGGCGGGCGGTTTGCAAGGGCGCCTTAATGTTCACTGTGATGGGCCTGTTGGCCGTTTGGCGTTGGTTTTTTGAAATGATCGATGTCGGATTTGCCACTTCGGACGACAAATTGCATAACCTGAGCGTAGGGGCGACCTTACTCAGGGCAGTGGCCCTTACGACCTCGGCCCTCTCGCTCGGCGGGTTATGCGCGTATGTCGGCCATATCGCAGGGCGAACGATTTCCCGTCCGGGCGAAGAAAAACGGCCAATTCAGTTTACGATTTGGGAATTGGCCTGCTTGTTCCCCCTCGTCGCGCTCTATCTCGGATTGGCGATCTACTATTTGCGAACCTGGCCGCCCTGGAACCCGTGACCCTCTCGGTTTAGTACATCTCGTACACATCCTCGCCGCCGTGGGCCGGGTTGCCGGTCAGCGTATGGCTCCGCATGTCGATAACCAAGTCGAGATGCTCCAGCGGTATCTGGCCGATCAGGACAGGCACACTATCAGGCACTTCCAAGACATCGATCGTGCAGGAGCGATCCAGGATCGTCAGCCGCACGGCATCGTACATGTACACCAATGTTGGCCCGGTACTGCTGGTAACATGTTTGCTCGTGGTCCTATTCAGCCCCAATTGACGGATAACTCGCGTCGGCAACGATAGCAAAGTTGCTCCGGTATCCACGAGGGCCTCGGGAATCGTGATGCGGTGGACTTCTTCCGGTGGAAGGCGACCGCGCTCGCAATCCCACACGTCTTTCAGGTTCTCGATTTTCGCCTCGGTGAGCACTCGGCCCATAACTTCCGTCTCCATGGCGGGTCTCCTGAAAAGGGGGAAGGTCCAAAGGACTGTAGCATTATACGCGTCGGCCACGCGCACCGCCACCCTTGCCAGAAACCACCGAATATGCCACACTCGATATCCATGTCCCGCCGTCAAGCCATCCTCGAAACGCTGCTCGTTTTCGCCGTCTTCTGCCTCGAAGGCGCCTGGCCCGTGCCGGAAGTGAACGAGCCGTATTACCTGGGAAAGGCCATCCATTACCGGAATCCGCAGTGGGCCTCCAGCGATTGGTTTCTGCAGACGCCCGACACCCATAAGGTGTTCTATTTCAGCGTCGGCTGGCTGGCCTTGATCCTGACGCCGACCGCCTTCGCCTGGACCCTCCGTCTGCTGACCTGGGCCCTGCTCGCCTGGTCGTGGCAACGGCTCAGCAGGGCGATCGTGCCCCAGGCGTGGATCTCGGTCCTGACCGCCACGCTCTTCGTCTTCCTCCTCCAACACTACAACATGGCGGGCGAATGGGTCGTCGGCGGGGCGGAGGCCAAGGGACTTGCGTTCGCGCTGGTCTTTCTCGCTCTGGAGGCCCTGGTTGAGGGCTGTTGGAATCGGATGTGGATCCTGCTGGGCGTGGCGACGGCGTTTCATGCGCTCGTCGGCGGTTGGGCGGCCATCGCGGCGGGGATCGTGTGGCTGCTGCGCGGCTGGGATTCGTCGGCGGCAGACGGCGCGGCCAAACGGCCGTCCACCTTCCTCGGTCGTGCTTCCTGCTGGATCGCGCCGCTGCTTGCGCTGGTCATTGCCTTGCCCGGTCTTTTGCCGGCGATTTTGATGAATCGCGGTGCGGACCCGGCGATTGTGAGAGAGGCCGCTGAAATCTATGTCTTCGAACGGTTTCCCTTTCACCTCAATCCGGCGAACTTCTGGGCCTCGGGTTTTGTGCCGCCGTTTCTCTTGCTCGTCGGCCTCTGGCTGCTGCTGTGGCCGACAGCATCCGATCGTCCCGGCGCGCGGCGGCTGCGGGGGTTCACGGCGGTGGCGGTGGTCATCGCCCTGGTCGGAACGGCGATCAGCCTGTTGAGCCTTTATGACCAGGCGATGGCGGCCGAATGGATGCGTTTTTATTGGTATCGCCTGGCCGACGTGGCGGTGCCGCTGGGCCTCGCGCTGACAAGCGTGCGCTGGTTCGTCCAGCGGAAGATGCGCGTGGCGCTGGCGACCGCGATCGTCATGGCCGCCTTCCACGCGGTCGATTGCGTCGTGCTCAAGCTCTTTTCCGACTCGCCACTGGCCGATCGGCAGGTCGATGGCCAGGCCTGGCGGTCGGCCGGCCTGTGGGCGATCGGCCAACCCGAACAGCCCGAGCGGCCGCTTTTCCCCCGGCAGTCACGGGCAGATCGGATGCGGCACTGGCGCGACTGGATCGATGTCTGCGGCTGGGTTTCGGATCCGCAACACACTCCGCCCGACGCGCGATTCCTCGTTCCCCGGACCGTCTCGACCTTCAAGTGGTATGCCGGCCGCGGCGAAGTGGTCGACTGGAAAGAGGCCCCGCAGGACGCCGCGAGCTTGAAAGCCTGGTGGGATCGGATCCAAGACGTTTACGCCACCGGCAACCAACCGCCGCTGGACAGATACTATGCGTCGCTGGCCGACGCCGGCGCCCGAAGCTGCAGGAATTGGCGAAGCGTTACGAGGCCGATTATCTCGTCACCCAAGTCAGCGTGCCGTTGTTGTCCCCGCCGTTCGAGATCAAGTATAAGAACGATTCGTTCGTCGTGTATAAGTTGAGGTAGGATCTGTCGGTTGTCCGTGGTCGGTTGCGAAACCGAAAGCGGCTTCACATTTCAAATCCCAAATTTCAAATCTCAGATTGCAATCCTTCATCCTTCATCCCTCATCCCTCATCCCTCCCTCATGCTCGCAGTCACTTTCGACATGGACGGCCTGATGTTCAACACCGAGGACGTCTACACCCTGGCGGGAACCGAGTTGCTGGCGCGGCGGGGATGCCGGTTCACGCCGGAGCTCAAAGACGCCATGATGGGCCTGCCGCCGCGGGCGGCCTTCGAGGTCGTGATCGACTGGCACAAATTGCAGGAAGCGTGGGACGTGCTGGCCGCGGAGAGCGACGAGATTTTCCTCGGCCTGCTCGGCGCACGCTTGGCGACCATGCCGGGCCTGCTGGAACTGCTGGCCGCCCTGGAGCAGGCGGGCATCCCCAAGGCGATCGCCACCAGCAGCGGCCGCCGCCTGACCGCGGCCTGTCTGGCCCCGTTCCGCCTGGCCCCCAGGTTCCGCTTCGTGCTCACCTCCGAAGACATCACGCGGGGAAAGCCGGACCCGGAGATTTACTTGCTGGCCGCTCGGCGGTTCGGCGTGCCGCCGGCGGAAATGCTCGTGCTGGAAGACAGTCAAAATGGCTGCCGGGCCGCGGCCGCCGCCGGGGTCTATACCGTTGCCGTGCCCGGCGAACATAGCCGCCGCCACGATTTCAGCGCGGCGAATCTGGTGGTCGAAAGCCTCGCCGATCGGCGGCTGTACGAAGTGCTGGAAATGGGACCAAGGTAGCAGGCACACCACTCGCAAGCCTTCCCAGTACCTGGGAGCCCAGCCCGGTGCCTGCCACCTTGCCAGCATTGCTAGCATCGCGCACGGCGCAAATTGCCCTTGACGGCCATTCCCACGGCGTGGTAAATTGATGCAGGTGAGGGAATTGTTTTTTGGCGGCTTCAGTGCAAGGAGGGCCTGATGTTGAAGACCCTAGGGATTGTTCAGGCATCGTTCTCTTCGCCCCTCTTTCGGGCAAACGCCCTGCGGAAGCTGGGGGGCAAGTCGCTCTTGGAATGGGTGATCCGCCGCGCGACCGACTCGATGCGCCTCGACGGCGTGATCGTGGTCGCCTGCGATACGTTGGATCGTGCCACGCTCAGCCGCCTGGTGCCGATGGACGTGCCGGTCTTTCAGTGCCGCACGCCCGACATGCTGACCCGTTTCGCGCGGGCCTTGGAGCAGTACCAGGCCGAGGCGGTGGTGCGGATCCAGGGCGATAACCTGTTCATCGACCCGGCGCTGATTGATCGGCTGGTCGTTGCGGCCGAGGCCATCGACGGTTGCGACTATGCCGGCTACGGTTCGCGTAACGGCAGCCCTGCGGCACTCTCGCCGGTGAGCGTCTATGGCGAGTGGTTCCGCAGCAAAGCACTTTGCCGTGCCCATCGTTCGGCCAGCGATCCGGACGATCGGCAGCAGGTGACGCAGTATATTTACACGCGGCCGGAGAAGTTCCGCGTGCATTGGATTCCCGCTCCGCGGGAAATCGATCGGGACGACATGCGGCTGACGATTGCCAACGACGACGACTGGGACAACGCCCTGGATATCGTCGAGGCGTTGGGGCCGGATGCCTTGGAATGGCAAAGGATTGCCGGATTTTTGAGCCACCAGCCGGCCATGCGGAAGCGGATGGCCGCGCTGAATCGGGCGTATGCCGGGAATTAGCCGGCGCCGCGGCGTGGTGCTGGATGGCTCGCCTACGAAAGGATTCGTATCCGATGGCCACAATCGAATTGGGGCTCGACGAGCCCTTGTGGGATGGCTCCCTGCTTCTTCTCCGCACGAAGGCCGACAGTTTCCAGCCGGCCAGTCAACGGCGCCAGCCGCCTTGTGCGCCGCGGCCTCTGCGAGGGCTGATCCTGGACGCCTGCAACGTTCTCTATGACGACACGGCCTGGCGGCGGTGGTTGCTGCGGCTGCTCTTGCGGCTCGGTTTGCGGACCGAGTATGGCCCTTTCTACCGCATCTTGGACCGCGACTATCTCGATGCCGTCTACCGTGGAGAGCGGCCTTTCAGCGATGCCCTGGACGCCTTTCTGATCTCAGCCGGTCTTTCGGCAGGCCAGGCCGAAGAGGTGCATCGCGCCCTGGATTCCCATCGACACCAGAGTGATGGGAGTCATCGGCCGCTGATCGGCGTCCGGCAGACCCTTGCGCAACTCCGCGCGTCCGGGGTAAAGCTCGGCGTGCTTTGCAACTGCGAGCATTCGAGCGAGACGCTGCGGCAGCAATTGGCGGAACTCTTGGGCGAAACGCCCTGGCAAGCGGTGATATCGTCCCGCGACCTGAAGTGTACAATGCCCACGGCCGCTTGTTACCAGGCGGCAATCCAGGCCATGCAGTTGCCGGTGGCGGAGGTGGCCTTTGTCGGGCACGACGCGCGGGAACTCCGCGGGGCCACGGTCCAGGGGCTGGCCACGATCGCCTTCAACAGCGACCGCGACGCGAGGGCCGACGTCTATCTTCAGCGCTTCGAGGATTTGATCGAGCTGACTCGATTCTCGCCGGGCTGTTCGGCCGCGGCATGAGTCATAGGACCATAAGACCTATGGGACCCATGACGAGCCGTAGAACGGAATCTGCGGGGTCGTCTAGTAAATATAGCTAATCTAGGCAACCCAGAACCCTCGCCAGCACCTTATATCGCATTAACGCATTGACACCCCCGGCTGGCATAGGCATAATCCGCGCAGCTTTTCTCGGAGTTTTTTTGACCCACCCGTTGCACGTTAGGGGTTTGCCCTTGTCTGGCAGTTGCAAACTCGTGCTTGTCCTGGTTGTCGCGGCGCTCGTTTCGGCGCGCTTGTCGCTGGCTCAGACCGCGCCTCCGCGGGTCGAAATTGCCGACTCGCCTGCCGACACGATGGGACCGGCCGGCGTTTGCCCCCCGGCGACGTGTGATGACGAAACGCAGCCCGCGCAGCCCGATTGGACCTGCGTCCGCCCCTTCCGCTCGCTGCTGGCCCGGTTGAAAGCCGATTGCGGTCCGATCCCTTGGGCCAATTGGAACGCCTATCCCCTGAGCGTCGGCTGTTTCGGCGGCGTGGTCAACGGAGGGCCGTTGATCGAGGACTGGGTAGGGACGACGACGGGCTTCGACGGCGGTTGGCGGCTGGGCTGGGACGTCGATCCGAGTTGGGGCACGGAGATGCGGATGGCCTTCGGCTCGCCGAAGCTCTACGACAGCTATCGCGCCGACCAGGCCCTGACGGTGCTCGACAACAGCAACGGGCTGGCCCCCAACGATCCCCAGCGGGCCCGTTTCGATCATCGCTTTGCCAGTTTGTTCCAGTGGGACGTCGACATCCTCTATTACCCCTGGGCCGAGACCCGCTTGCGGCCCTATCTTCTTGCCGGCATGGGCCTGACAAACATCGCCTTCACGGACCGCCTGGACGCCGGCTATCAAAACACCTGCCTCTCGCTGCCGTTGGGAGTGGGCGTGAAGTATCTTTGCACCGAGCGGCTGTGCGTGCGGTTGGACCTCCTTGACGACATCGCGCTCCGCACCGACCAATTGCAAACGCAGCAGAACCTCTCGTTGACCGTGGGCGTGGAACTTCGCTTCGGCGGCAGCCGCAAGGTCTATTGGCCCTGGGACACGGGTAGAGAGTTCTGGTGAGATCGTACTCATCACGCTCCGCCGTGATGTTCGTGCATCACGGCGGAGCGTGATGAGTACGCAGTCGAACGTCCAGCCGCACCGAAAGACAGACCCTGGCGGCCAAATTCAATCCACCTTCTCAAACAGCAACGCTTGTCCGTTGGCCTTGCCGTTTCCCTCGGAAACCTTGAAACGAAGTTCCGAATCCTTGGCGTAGGTCTCATCCTTTTCGATGGCCAGCCAGCGCCGCCCCAGTTGTTCCGCAACGGACCCGGTGGTGTTGGATCCAGCGAAGGGGTCGAGCACAACGTCACCCGGCTCGGTCAAAAACTCGATGAAGAACCGTGGCAACTCGGCCGGGAACCGGGCGGGATGAACCTTCTGTCCCAGTTCCTTTGATTGCCGGATGTAGTTGCTGTTGCTCTCGTTGTTCCCGCACGTGATGATGTTCGCCGGAATCGAGCCGCCTCGGTCTTGCGAAAACGTCGGCTTGATGTTGTGGCCGGAGGGCCGCTTGGTTTGCTTCACGCCGCGTTTGATGAGCCGTTCCATGTCCCTGCTATAGGCTTGCAGGACCTTCGAGTTATCGGCCTTGGGAAACGCCGATGCCGACAACCAGAAGATATACTCGACCGAATCCTTGACCCGTATGCGGCGCACGTTCACCCATTCGGCTGGGGCAGGCATCTTGGCGGGATTGTGCCAGAAGAACTCTTGGCAGAGGTTGAAGCCCACGTCGTCGCACAGTGCAAGCAACAGCCGGTAATGATAAAGGGAGCGGAGGGGCGCTCCGGGTGTCCACGCCCCGCCGACGTTCAGGACGAAGCTGCCCTCCGGCTTCAGGATTCGTCGTATCTCGCGTGCGAAGGGGAGGAACCAGGCAACGTACTGCTTCTGGTCAGCGTTGCCGTATTCCTTCTTGAAGTGCAGCGCGTAGGGCGGGGACGTAACCACCAGGTCAATTTCCCCGTCTGGAAATCCCCGCATGAAGTCCAGGCTATCGCCGCAGAAGGCTTTTCCTAGTTTCGTCTTGTAGACCGGTTTTGGCTGCATGGCGCGGCGTCGATGTTCCTCAGTAGCTCACCCAGATCATTGTACCAAGGCGCGAGGTTCTCTGCATCGGGTAAGGGCACTCGCTGCATGACGGCCAATTTGCCCTTGTGCTTTGCGTGCTGTAAAAGGTCCACAACTCGAGCGAACAGAAAGTCTGACCAATTACCGGTTTTCTTGCCGAGGCAGACGCCAAGTATGTCAAATTGGTCTACGCC
Source organism: uncultured Planctomycetia bacterium (assembly GCA_963824275.1). GTDB lineage: Bacteria > Planctomycetota > Planctomycetia > Pirellulales > Thermoguttaceae > JANXQG01. The sequence continues at coordinate 441,161 of CAWGOT010000003.1, forward strand.
GTAGTAGCGACTGGTCGGGTCGCCCTTTGACGCCCGAGTCTTCTGCGTCTCCACCATGTAGGCGACAATCTGCCCCTGGTCGCGGTACGCTTGGTCGCGGTCGCGAACATTCTTGCACTCTGCGCCAGGGGCTTTTTCCGCCCCGGAATCCAAAGGCTGAAGTCGGGGTGTCCGTCCAGGTCGTGGGCTTCGTACCGCTCGATGGCGCTGCCAACGAGCGGGTGGATTCTCTTCTCCATCTGAACTTCGGCTACGGCCCCTTCCAGGGCGACTTTCAGCCGAAAACGCTTGTTCACGGCGTCGAGCAACTCGTGTGCCGTCAGCCCGTATTGTGTTTCTAGTGGATGATCCATTCCTTTTTCTCCTGGTGATCCTTCACCGGGCGCAGTCTACTGAAGTGGGGCAAACGGGGCAAGACGAGAAGGGGCTGCCAGACTCGTCGTATCAATGCTCCGGTCCAACCTGCTACATTCCAGCTTCAACAGGCACCACCGGCACTGGCTGCCGCTGAAACCAGAACCTACTTCTTCGCCGCGATCGTGCCCTCCGTAGGGCTGCTGGCCGTGGCATAGAGCTTCTTGGGAATTCGGCCGGAAAGCCATGCCAGCCGGCCGGCCTCGACGCCCAACCGCATGGCCCGGGCCATCCGGCAGGGGTCCTTGGCATGGGCAATGCCCGTGTTCAACAACACGCCGTCCACACCCAACTCCATGGCCACGGTCACGTCGCTGGCCGTGCCCACGCCGGCATCGATGATCACGGGATAATCCGCATCGCCGTCCTTGAGATACTCCAGGCAGATGCGGATGGCGTTGGGATTGAGCACGCCCTGCCCTGAACCGATAGGGCTGCCAGCCGGCATCACGCTCGCTGCTCCGACCGCCTTGAGCCGTCGCGCAACCACCGCGTCGTCGCTGGTATAGACCAGCACCTGGAATCCGTCGGCCACAAGCTTCTCGGTGGCCGCAAGCGTGGCCACGGGGTCGGGCAGCAAGGTCTTGGTGTCGCCCAAGACCTCGAGCTTCACCCAGTTGGCCCCCGGATTGTTCATCTGCGTGAGGATTTCGCGCCCCAGCCGGGCCACCCGAATGGCGTCCTCGGCCGTGAAGCAGCCGGCCGTGTTGGGCAGGATCGTGTAGCGAGCCGTATCGATAAAGTCCAACAGGTTCTTGCCCGCCGAGTCGATCAGCCGCTCCCGCCGCACGGCCACGGTGATGCACTCCGTGCCCGAGATGTCGAGCGCTTGGCCCATCAACTCGTAGCTCGAGTACTTGCCCGTGCCGACGATCAAGCGGTTTTGGAACGTATGGGAGCCGATCCGAAGCGGATCGGCGGAAGTCGAAGATGGTGTTGTCATGGAATTTTCTTTCACCCGCCGCCGACGAGGGTCACGATTTCTAACCGATCATTGGCGGCAAGGACGTGTTCCTTGTGCTGCTGGCGAGGCACGAGCTGGAGATTCACCTCGACCGCGACGGGCTTGCCGGCCAGGCCCAATTGCTCTAGCAGCGCGGCGACCGTGCAGGCTTCGGCCGTCTCATAGGGTTCGTCGTTAACCAGGATCCGCATATCGAAACGCCACCTTTGCGGGGTGGTTCCTTTACTCGTTTTCTTTGCCCGCGGCAGGCGATCCGGCGCCGCGGAATCGGCCAACGTCCAACAACGTAAATTGCCCTCGCATGGTCTGGCCGGCGTTCCAGTCGGAACTCGACCAGGGGATCGCATAGGCAGCCACGTTGCCCGATTGCAACTCGGCGACATAAGCCAGCGAGCGGCTCAATTGGGCAGTCTTGCCTCCCGTGCGCCGCAAGTCAGCATTCCCGGTCGTCAAGAGGAACCGCGGAGGGCGTGCCGGATTGATTTTCAAATCGGCAAGAATGTTGCGGGTGTAGAAGGCGTTGAAGCGGCCGGTCTGCTTGGAAACCACCGCCGCGCTCAGGTCGCCCGTGGCGAAATCGAGGAAATAGACCGCCTCCACCGATTCGTCGCAATAGCCCGTAGCGACGGCAAATCCCTCGGTGCGGTCGGTGGCCACGGCATGCATGGGAACATTTGGCCAGTACCCGGCGAACACCAGGGCAAACAGCATGCCAATCGCCAGCCCAATTCCCAGGCCGGTCAGCAGTCCAACACGAAGACGCGGTGCTTCCATCGACAAGAACATGGCATCAACTCCTTTTGCCAACAAGATTTCAAGAAAACCGAGAATTACTGCATCGTATCCGTTTTTCCCGCCGAGTGCCAGACGACCAAGAAAAGTAGCAGGCACGCTCCGTGTGCCGTCCGCCCGGTAACCGACCCTGGCCGCGGCACGCGGAGCGTGCCTGCTACCTTGCCGGAAAAATTTTCGCCGGCCTCTTGCAAAAAAATCCAATTCGTAATATAACCCCACGTAGCGTTTGACGTTCGTCGGGGAAAACAGCAATGTCCAAGCTCAATGTGGCGCTCATCGGCCAAGGCTTCATGGGCCGCACGCACTCCAACGCGTGGGGCCAGGTCAATCGTTTCTTCAAACCGCCCTTGCAGGCCGTGATGCACACCGTCTTCGGCCAGGCCGAAGAGAATCCGCAGGCCTTTGCTGATAACTGGGGCTGGCAAAGGTCGACAACCGATTGGGAGCAACTCGTTCGCTCGCCGGAAATCGGCCTGGTGGACGTGGTGACGCCCAATTACATGCATGCCCCGCCCGCCAAGGCGGCCATCGCCGCCGGCAAGCCCTGTTCCTGCGAAAAGCCGATCGCCGGCTCCCTGTCGGACGCCCGCGAGATGGTCGAGGCCGCGCGGAAGGCCAACGTCAAGACCTTCGTCTGGTTCAACTACCGCCGCGTCCCGGCCGTGGGCCTGGCCTACCGCCTGGTGAGCGAAGGCCGGCTGGGCCAGATCCGCCACGTGAGGGCCTGCTATCTGCAGGACTGGGCCAGCGAATCGGTGCCTTTGCTCTGGCGTTTTGACAAGAACCTGGCCGGCTCCGGGGCCCACGGCGATCTGAACGCCCATATCATCGACATGGCCCGTTTCGTTTCCGGCCAGGAAATCACCGAGGTTTCCGGCGCGATTGCCGAGACTTTCATCAAGGAACGAACTTTGCCCAGCGGCGTCTCGACCGGCGGCATCGCGGCCGGGCGTGCCGGCGCCAGCGGCAAGGGCCCCGTAACGGTCGATGACACCGTGCTCTTCCTGGCCCGCTTCTCGGGCGGCGCGGTCGGCAGCTTCGAAGCCGCCCGCCAGGCCACCGGCAATCAAAACCGCAACACGCTGGAACTCAACGGCACCAAGGGCGCGATCAAGTTCGATTTCGAGCGGATGAATGAACTCCAGTATTACGATGCCACCCTGCCCCGCGAAGTGCAGGGCTGGACCACGATCATGTGTACCCACGGCGGCGACCACCCCTACGTGGCCAATTGGTGGCCCGACGCCCACCTGATTGGCTATGAACACGGCTTCGTCAATCAGGCCTATGACATTCTCCGCGTCCTGGCCGGTCAGCAGCCGACGCTGCCGATCCCCGATTTCAACGACGCCTACCAGACCCAGCGCGTCCTGGAGGCGGCCATGATCGCCGCCAGCGAGGGCCATCCCGTCAAACTCGATCAGGTCAAGTAGAGGCTCGTGTGATGTAGTAAGGCACCGATATAATACGGCACCTAGTATAATACGGCACCTGGGATTCATCGTGCGGGTCGCGAGTGTCCCCCTTGCGACTCGCTGCATGTTCGTTGCGCAACGAGGACCCCACGCGCAGAAGGATTCTGCTCGTGGGGTCCGCTTTTTCCAGAATCGAAAACAACCCAGTCATTCTGGGGTGTGTAATCCACCCCGGAAACATGTTTGTTTTCGGTTAAGACCTGTTGCAAAGTGGCGGTAATTTGGTATAAGCTACGGATGATTGACGGTGGCCATTGGGGCCACCCTTCGGGGATCGCGGTCAAACCCACGGATTCCCGGTATGTCTGAGAGCGTGCGCTGCGAAAACGACGGCGCCACAGTAGGAGTTCGCTTAGGGATGTCGAAGAAATTGTTTGTGGGTGGATTGAGCTGGGGTACGACGGACGAGGGCCTGCAAGGCGCGTTTTCGCGGTTTGGCGAAATTGCCGAGGCCAAGGTAATTACTGACCGCGAAACGGGCCGGTCCCGTGGGTTCGGGTTCGTGACTTTTGCGAATGATGAAAGCGCAACGACTGCCATCACCGAAATGAATGGCACGGAACTGGATGGCCGCACGATCAAAGTAAACGAGGCCGAGGACAAGGGCTTTCGTGCTGGCGGCGGCGGCGGCGGTGGACGCGGCCCGCGCGGCGGTGGCGGTGGACGCGGCCCGCGCGGCGGCGGTGGCGGTGGCGGCCGCGGTTACGACCGCGATTGATCGACCATCGGCGGCCTTTGATTTCCACATCAAATCCGCGGTGTGATGGACACATCGCCGGAGGTTTCGCGGTCTTTTCTCTCACAAGGCATCAGGCGTCCCTGCCACGCGCGAAGCGTCGGCGAGGCCGCAAATTACCCCCTCGCTTGCGCATCGGGTTAGTGTCCTTTGTAACCGCGACCGGTATAATGACTCCATGGGCCCAAGCTGAGGAGTCTCTTTGATGCCTATCCGTCGACGTTGGTTCTGGTTGCTGGTCGTCCTTGCCGCCCCATGCTCAATCGCTCCGGCGGCCGAGAAGGTCCCCTTTCAAGAGGGCCGCTTCGAAAAGGGCGAACTGAAGTATGTCAATCATCTGCCCGTGCTGAGCGTCGAGGGCACGCCGGAGGAAATCGGGCGGCAGGAAGCCGCGTTGACCGGCGCCGTGGTCAAGGTCCTCGGCCCCTATCCGCAGCAACTGATGACGCTCAGCGGCCGCGGCCAGCAGTGGGGCCAATGCGTGGAAACGGCCCGCTCCTTGATGTCGCATGCCACGCAGGAGCATCGCGACGAACTTCGAAGTTTCGCCGCCCAGTCCGCCATCTCGCTCGACCTGCTCACGACGGCCAATACGATCATGGACCTGCACCGCGGTGGCTTTGCCTGCTCATCGCTCATGGTCGAGCCCGGCAAGAGCCAGACCGGCGGCGTTCTTTTCGGGCGGAACCTCGATTTCTATACCCTCGGCGTCCTCGACCGCTATGGACTGATCACCGTCTACCGGCCCAAGGGCAAGCATGCCTTCGCCACCGTCGGTTTTCCGGGCGTGACCGGTTGTATTTCCGGCATGAACGATGCGGGCCTGGCAATCGCCGTGCATGAGGTCAATGCGTCGGCCGACGGGCCGATATTCAATGCCAAGGGCATGCCCTATGCCTTGGCGTTCCGCCGCATCTTGGAAGAATGCAAGACGATTGAAGAGGCCGAGAAGCTGCTGCCGGGACCGAGCGATCGACGATCCTCAGTCTGGCCCTGTGCGACCGCCAAAGCTCGGGGGTGCTGGAGATTACGCCGAAGAACGTTGTCCTCCGCCGCGGCAGCGAGGGCCTGTGCATCAATACCAACCATTTTCGCAGCGAGTCGCTCGCGTTGTCGAAGGTCTGCCCTCGCTACGTGCTGCTTTCCAGGGCGGCGGCCATCGAAAAACTCGGCGTGGCCGATGTCTTCAAGAAGCTCGACGAAGTAAACATGGGACCGCGGACCGTGCAGGCGATGGTTTTCGAGCCCGGGCCGCTCGTTTTGCACGTGGCCATGGGCCAGTGCCCGGCGACGAAGGAACCACTCGAAGAACTGGAACTCAAGCCGTTTTTCCAGCCCTCGCCAAATCAATAATCCCATCTGGCCGCAACTTGGCGAATTGGGTAAACTAGACTGGGTGCGGGCAGAAATGAACGGTTGGAGTCCCGGCTTCAGCCGGTTTTTGCGGGGGCATTCCGGCTGAAGCCGGGACTCCAACCGTTCATTTCTGCCCGCGCAAACCAAAGAAGTTCGATGTCTCACTTTCCGCCGTCGGCCGCCATGATTCTCTTGATCGACAACTACGACTCCTTCACCTACAACCTCGTCCAACGGCTGGGCGAAATCGATCCTTCGCTTGATTTGGAAGTCCATCGCAACGACCAGATTACGCTCGAGGAAATCGCCGCCCGGCGGCCGTCGCACCTGATCATTTCGCCCGGTCCTTGCACGCCCGACGAGGCGGGGATCTCGCTCTCCTGCGTGAAGCGCTTTGCGGGAAAGATCCCCTTGCTGGGAGTCTGCCTCGGGCACCAATCGATCGGCCAGGCCTATGGCGGCAAGATCGTCCGCGCGGTGCGGTTGATGCACGGCAAGACCGACATGATCCAGCACGACAACCAGGGCCTCTACGCAGGGCTTCCCAATCCTTTCGAGGCCACCCGCTACCACAGCCTGGTGATTCAGCCCGACACGCTCAGCGACGAGTTTTCGATCACGGCCTGGAGCAATGCCCCCGACGGCACGCTGGAGATCATGGGCATTCAGCACAAGCAGGAACCCGTGTTTGGCGTGCAGTATCACCCCGAGAGCTTCCTGACGGGCTGCGGAACGAGGATCCTTGAGCGTTTCCTGGCAGTGGGAGCAAACTGAAATTCGAAAGCCGAATGTCGAAAATCCGCGATCACGGGTACGTGGTGCCCGATTCCCCTGGAAAAACGTAATGACGGAATCTCGCGCGCGTTTGAGAGTTCTGGATTTGCGCGTTTGAATTTGTTTCGGATTTCGACATTCGGATTTCGATTTTCAGACGGGTACCGTTCGACCTTCGGTCAGGCCCTGACCGGTGGCCTGCTGCTGTGGGCGGCGTTGCCGCCGTTGGGGATCTGGCCGCTGGCCTGGATCGCGCCGGTGTGGTGGATCATGCTCATCCGCCGCGAGAAGCTGCCGCTATTGGCAGAAAGCGATCGGCCCGCGCGTCGCCGGCCACGGCTCCTGCTGGCGGTGGCTGTGCTTTATTTCCTGGCCGGATTGGCGGTCAACGCCTGGTTCCATTCCATGCAGTACCGCCTGTATTGGATGGCCGACACGGTCTTCTGGCTAGGCCTGCTGGCGATTTTCCTGGCCGCCGCACGGCTCTGGGCGTTACAGCCCTATCGCTCGATGTGGCTGGCCGGCACGCTTTTCTGGCTGGCCGCCTTGCACTGGCTGCGGCTGCCGCACTGGTCCGTCGGCCTGGGCTGGCTGGCGGCGGGAATCTACTTTGGCAGCTATCTGCCCGTATTCGTCGGTCTGTCGCGGGTCGGCGTCCATGTCTTGCGGCTGCCCGTGATCCTCGTGGCCCCGGCCGTTTACACGGGAATGGAGCTGGCCCAGGCCTACCTGCTGAGCGGCATGACGATGGGCTGCCTGGAACACACGCAGTACCGCTGGACGATGCTGATCCAGATCAGTGATTTGACCGGTTGCTATGGAGTGACCTTCGTGGTGATGTTCGTCGCCGCCTGCCTGGCCCGGATGCTGCCGTGCGATGCCCGCCGCTGGGTGCTGTGGCCTTTGCTTCCGGCCGCGGGCCTCATGGCCGCCGTGCTCGTCTATGGCTACTTCCGCACGGCAAACGTTGAGACCGATCCGGGCCTGAAGATCGCTTTAATCCAAGGCGATATCGACATTCAGTTGGAGGACCGTGACAACTACGACAAGACCGTCGAGGCCACCGATATGGAATATCGCAAGCTCACCGCAAAGGCGATTTCCGACTGCCCTGAGATCGATCTGATCGTCTGGCCGGAAACCGTGTTTTACTGCAACGTTGAGTTCCGCGACGGCATCAAGCGCGTGCTCTGGACGACGGGCGACAACGACGCGCCGGTTCCGGACGACGTCCGCGATCCACCATCGCTGCAAGAGTTTCAAGCCTGGCTCGCCAGTATCAACCGAGAAACCCAGACTGCCATGACCGCCACGGCCCGGGAGTTCGGCCGGCCGATGATCGTCGGCATCGGAAGGGATCACTTCGCCGCCCAAGGCCACGAGACCTTCAATTCGGCCGTGCTGATCACGCCGGACGGAAAGTGGTGCGAGCCCGGCCGAATCGAGCAATCGTATTACGACAAGATGCACCTGGTGCCCTTCGGCGAATTCATGCCTTTCGCCAAGAGCCTTCCCTGGCTGCAGAGCTTGTCGCCGCTGGGCAGCGGTTCCAGTCCGGGCGAGCAGCCCAAGGGCTTTCTCTGGAACAACGTCTGCCTGGTGCCGAACATCTGTTATGAAACGGTCTTGCCCTACGTGATTCGGAACCAGTTGGTCGCCTTGCGGCAGCAGGGCAAGACGCCGCAGATCCTGGTCAACGTGACAAACGACGGCTGGTTCTGGGGATCGAGCGAGTTGCAGCAGCACCTGGCATGCGGCGTGTTCCGCACGGTCGAATGCCGGCTGCCGATGGTCATCGCCGCGAACACGGGCATCTCGGCCTCGATCGATGCCAGCGGCAATATTCAGGGCGAACAGGGATCGCCGCGCAAGACAAAAGTGATCATAGCCGACGTTCGCCTCGATCGCCGCCAGAGCTGGTATCTGCTTCACGGCGACTGGTTTGCCGGCAGTTGCCTGGCAGCGGCGATCCTTCTGGGGTGCGCAGGCGCCGTGGCCCTACGGTGGCCAAAGAAGAAGTAGGTCAGGACTGGCTGCTAACTACTCGCTTCCTCCGCGCATTTGGCGTAGAAGAGCGAACAATCCGCAAAGCGGGAATAGGCTGGTCCTCCCGTTTCGGCAAGGTTCTTGCACGACGTGGCCATGCCGCTCAGGATCGAGACATCCCACGGGTTGACCCTCAGAACGACCATGCCACTTTTCAGGGCGTCGTCCCATTTGCCGTGCAAGACGGCTTCCTTGAATGCGCTTTGGGCTGTGCGCTCCTTGAACATCGTCAAGGGGCCGATTTCAAGACGCTTGCATTGCGGCTTCTGGCCGATTTAGCCCTTGGAGAATGGATGGACGTGGGAGCGAGTCATGGATACTGGAACGATTGAAGTGACAGGCCGCTGGGAAGAGCTTGTGTCCCGGCCGGAGTTCCGCGGGCACGATGTGAAGATCACGATTGTCGACAAGCCGTCCGTCGCCGCGGAAGCGGACGCATGGCTCGAATCGCTTCGCCGCATGGCGAGCAACGGTGTGCAAATTACACGCCCGGCGGATGACAGCCGCGCGAGCATTTACGAGGAAAGCGAATGATCCTGGTAGATGCCAACGTCCTGCTGCGACTCATTCAGGTCGGGCATCCACATCAGCAACCGGCGATTGATGCCATCGCACACTTGCACACGTGCGATCGCGAACAGTTTGTGATCTGTGCGCAAAACGCTTTTCGAAATGTACGCAGTTTGCACTCGCCCCACGAACGGTAACGCGTTCATCGAGAACCTCGCGCCGTCATGGCATCGGGTGCTTCTGGAAAAACTCCCAAATCAAGTCGTTGGCCGTGATGTTCTTCGTCGACTTGCCGATGAAGCCGACCAGGGGCTCTTGCCCGGGCCAGGTGTGCCCGCCGCCCTGGATGACATATAGGACGACTTCCGCCCCCTCCTTGCCGTGCCCGTAGGTCTTGCGCTCGACAGTCGTGCCGTCCTTGGCCGTGTCGGGCAGCGAGACGCTCTCGGGTTTTTCATCGCAGCCGTCGATCTTCACCCAGGCCTGGATCGAATCCTCCACCGACTTGAACCGGCCGAACTTGGGCGCGTCGTTGCGCAGCCCTGCAAAGGGCACCAATTTATCGGCGGTGCCGTGGAAGTGGATGAGGGGCACGGGCCGCTTGGGGCTGGCGCTGTCGATGGCCATCGTTCCAGAGACGGGGGCCACGGCCGCGATCCGATCCGAGAGTTCGGCGGCCAGGCGGTAGCACATCATGCCGCCGTTGGACATCCCCGTGGCATAGACCCGCTTGGGATCGACCTTGACCACGCTCTCGAGGTCGTCGAGCGCCTTGCGGATGAACCCCACGTCGTCGGCCCGATCTTTGGACGCGATGCCGCCCGCATTCCAGACCAGGAAGATCCCCATGCCCGTGCCGCTGGGATAAACGGCGATGAACCCGGCCTCGTCGGCCTTCTTGTTCAGTCCGCAAAAGACGGTCATCATCGGCCCGTTCATGGCGGCGCCGTGCAAGGCCAGCACGACGGGCATGGGCGTCTTGCCGTCGTATTTCGCGGGAATGTGGACTAGGTACGAGCGATCCAGCCCGTCGACCTTCAAAGTGCGGGTATGATTTCCGGGCTTCAACATCGGGTCGCCGCTGAGGATGGCAGAAATGAAAAGGGATGCGAGGATCATGGAACCGCTCCTATCGCGCTGTCTTTTGCAATACCGTCAGCTTAACGTGGTTTTGGCACGGTTTCAAGGCGCGGAAGGCCAGGTGGCCGGGTGACATTGTCTATCCTGTGCGGGAAGCGTCACGCGGCACTCTCGATTTGACGGAAGGGCCACTTGCCAAGGGCCCCCAAACGCACTATGCTAACGGGGAAATCATGAAACTCTACGTTACCGAATGCGGTTTATGTGCAGAACTCGCCGAGGGCCGTTATTACGCGCTGCCCGCTTCCTTCGACCTCGACCGGCTGTTCACCGATCCCGCGCCCGGCGACTGCCTTCAATCTGCGCTCCGCGGTCGCCGTGCGTCGAGCGCTGCGCCGGGCCGCTGCTTCCGCTGATCCAGTCGCAGGAGGTCTGGGCCGCCGGCGTCACCTATTTCGCAGCCGCACCGCGCGGATGGAGGAATCGAGCGTCGCCGGCGGCGGCAGTTTCTACGACCGCGTGTACGAAGCCGACCGCCCCGAGTCTTCTTCAAGGCCACGCCGCATCGGGTTGCCGCGCCCGGCGGCACGCTCCGCATCCGCGCCGATTCCCGCTGGAACGTGCCCGAGCCCGAATTGACCCTGGCCATCAACGCCGCGGGCAGGATCTTCGGCTACACGATCGGCAACGACATGTCCTCGCGCGACATCGAGGGCGAGAACCCGCTGTACCTGCCGCAGGCCAAGGTCTATGACCGCTTCGCCGCGCTCGGCCCTTGCCTTGTCATTAGCGAGGAATTGCCCGGCCCGGAAACCGTGATCGGCCTGGAAATCGCACATGACGGCCGGCCCGTTTTTGAGGGCCAGACCACACTAGGGCAGATGAAACGCCCTCTCCCCTCGCTCGCCGAGTGGCTGTTTCGCGACAATTCCTTCCCCCGCGGCTGCTACCTCATGACCGGCACGGGAGTTATCCCGCCCGATTCCTTTACGCTCCGCGCCGGGGACCAAGTCCGCATTACGATTGCCGCGGTCGGAACGCTCGTCAATACGATCGCCTCCGGCGACGGATAGAACCCTCGGAACTTGAGCCTTGCCATGACAAGCGATCCTTCGAGGGGCAGGCAACTGCCACTTGCGATCGCACCGAGCCTTGCTGGCCGTTTCGGAAGCGATCGTCTTGCACCGCGATCTGTCCGCGCTGTTCCACGAGCTGGCCGGCCGGCTCCATCAGGTGGTGCAGTTCGATGGCCTCGCCCTGGTCCTGCACGAGGCAGCGAGCAACACCATGCGCCTGCACGTGCTGGAGACCTCCGAACCCATCCCGCACCAGCCCGTGACTCGTTTTTCCTGTTGAAGACGACCCGGCGGGGTTGGTGTGGCAGGACCAGCAACCGCTTATCACCTCCAGCGTGGCCGAGCTAGGGCGCTGGCCGGGGTTCCTGGAACGAGTGCAGCCGTACGGAGTCCAGAGCTTCTGCTGGCTTCCGCTGACCACCGCCCGGCGGCGGTTGGGCACGCTGGTGTTCACGAGCAAGCAGCCGTCCGCCTACGATACGGCGGACGTGGGCTTCCTGCAACTCGTTGCCAATCAGGTGGCCGTGGCCATCGATAACGCCTTGGCCTTCCAGGAGATCGCGGCGCTGAAGGACCAGCTCTCCAAGGAGAAGGCCTACCTGGAGGAGGAGGCTCGCACCGAGCACAACTTCGAGGATATCGTCGGGCGAAGCGACGCCCTGCGCCAGGTCCTCAAGCAGGTCGAGACCGTCGCCCCCACCGGCTCCACGGTGCTCATTCGCGGCGAAACGGGCACGGGCAAGGAGCTCATCGCCCGTGCCCTTCACGACCTGAGCCCGCGCCGCGAGCGGACCTTCGTCAAGCTCAACTGCGCGGCCATCCCCACGGGGCTCTTGGAGAGCGAGCTGTTCGGCCACGAGAAGGGCGCCTTCACCGGCGCCATCAGCCAGAAGGTCGGCCGTTTCGAGTTGCGCACCAGGGGACGCTGTTCCTCGACGAGGTGGGCGACATCCCGCCCGAGCTGCAGCCCAAGCTGCTCCGCGTGCTGCAGGAACAGGAGTTCGAGCGCCTGGGCAGCACCAAGACGATCCGCGTCGATGTGCGTCTGGTGGCGGCCACGAACCGCGACCTGGCTGCGATGGTCGCCGACGGCCGCTTCCGCAGCGACCTCTACTACCGCCTGAACGTGTTCCCGCTCGTGCTGCCGCCGCTGCGCGAGCGCCGCGACGACATCCCGCCGCTGGTCCGCCATTTTACCCAGCGGTTCGCCCGGCGGATGGGCCGGCGGATCGAGACCATCCCGTCCGCGGTCATGGAGGCCCTGGTTCGCTACCCCTGGCCGGGCAACATCCGGGAACTGCAAAACGTCATCGAACGCGCGGTCATCCTCTCCCCCGGCTCGTCGCTTCAGGTCCCACTGGGCGACTTGGAGAAGGATGAAGGCGGAAGGATGAAGGATGAAGAAGATATGGCTGCTCTTCCGTCTTCCGCCTTCATCCTTCATCCTTCCAAGACGCTGGCCGACGCCGAGCGGGAGCACATCCTCGGTGCCCTCCGCGAGACCGGCTGGGTGGTGGGCGGGCCGAAGGGGGCCGCGGCCCGCCTGGGGATGAAGCGTTCGATGTTGTACTGGAAGATGAAGAAGCTCGGCATCTCTCGACCCGAGTAGCGCGCGCCCGTTGGCACCGCGCGCGCCCGCTGGCGCGCCATCGTTGACACTTCCCCGCCGGTCTACCGGCCACCTTGTCTCGTCCGATGCGCAAGTCGTTGCTGGTGCTCGACTTGCGGCACAAAGTGCCGGAACAAGCCTCTCCGGCACGCGCGCTGCTTTAGAGCTATGCCAATCACGGATCGCAGGCAGCCCGCTGTCGAGAAGGACATTTCCAAAGGTCTCAACAGCCATGCCGTGCGAAGTCGCACAGGCGGCGCTCGTAGTGGTTCACGAGGTTAATTGACGGCCGTCAAAAGCCGCTTCTTGGAGGTTTGAACATGAGAATGCAAATGTACAATGGCACGAGATTCACGATCGACGGCGACCGCCCGCCGCGCAGTCCAATGCGCCCGGAGCTGATCAATGCCGCCGAGCGTGAGATCCAGAAATGGCTGATCGCGCACCAGGGCCAGGCACGCCACGGCAGGCAACAGGGCTGGTGTTCAGGGGAGATCGAGCAATGGCTGCTTGCTCGCCAAAGCCAGGGACATGCCGCTCCCGCGGCGAACGGCCGTAAACCCCTGGAGGTCGGCCCTTATCTGGCCATCTCCCGCGAATCGGGGACTGGCGGCGGCGAAATTGCACGGCTCGTCGGCGAAATGACCGGCTGGGAGGTCCTCGATCGCCCGATCCTCGATTGCCTGGCAGAACTGTATCGCGCCTCTCCCGCCGTGCTGCACCTCGTCGACGCAATGACCACCAATTGGATCAGCGAGATCTTCGACAACGCGATTCGTCCCGACTTCGCCGCGCAAACGGCATACATCTTTCACCTCAGTCGCGTGGTTCTCATGGCCGCGCAGTCCGGAAAAGTCGTCTATCTCGGGCGAGGCGTGCAGTTCCTCTTACCGCAGCAGCGCGGTCTCGTCGTTCGGCTGATGGCTTCGCCCGGATATCGGGTGCAGCACGTCGTGAAGCGCCGGCGCCTGAGTTACGACGCAGCCCGCGACTACGTGGAAAAGACGGACGCCGGCCGGCAGGAGTTTGTCCGGCAGTACTTCCATCGCGACATTGCCGATCCGCACCTGTACGACTTGATGATCAACGTCGAGCGGATCGGGCCGCAACGCACTGCGCAACTGATCGCCGACGCTCTGGCATCGTGCTTCGATACGCGTCGATCACCCTGAGATCACAGGAGATTAACCATGACAAGCGTCGCAGATAACCGAATGGTGGGCATGTTGACGGAAGAAGTGAACAGCGCCCGAAGAAACTGGGATTGGTTTGCCGTGCTGGGCATCGTCCAGATCGTGGCCGGAACGTTGGCGGCGGGCTTGCGCTTTGACCGCAGCGCCCCTCGGTGGTGACGCTCGGCGTCCTGCTTCTGGCTGCCGCCGCCGCTCAGATCGCCGCGGCCATGTTGACGCGCGACTGGATCGCGTTTTCCCTCTTTCTGCTGCTCGCGGTCCTGAATGCGGTTGTCGGGTTCTTGGCGCTGCGGCAGTCGCCGCCTGGCGGGGAAGGGCTAAGCCTCGTGCTCCTGGCAGGCTACCCGATCGGCAGCATATTTCGCATCACCATCGCCTCGGTCCAAGGATTCCCTTCCTGGGGTTGGGTCCGCCTGAACGGCGTTGTCACCATGCTGTTGGGCGTTGCCGTCTGGGGTCCGTGGCCCGAGTCCGGCCTCTGGGCGCTCGGCCTGTTGATCGGTATCGACCTGATCGTCAACGGCGCGATCTGGTCCGTCTTGGCCGTTGCCGTCCACGCGCTGGCACGGTGGTGACGCCTACAACTACCTTGACCTGAAACTCAACAACGGCTTCACCGATGAGGATTTCAGCATCGACAACGCGGCGTATCATTTCCGCTGAAAAGTCTGGCTTGTCCTCGGCTTGCCAATGCGCGCGAGGTTCCTCATGGCGAAAATACTGATTACCGGCGCCACGGGCTTTATTGGGTATCACCTTACACGGGCGTTGTTAGGCCAAGGCCACGAGGTAAGCTGCTTGGTCCGCAACTCGTCGAACCTCGACCGCCTGGCCGGGTTGCCGGTTCGCCGGGCAAACGGCGATGTAACCGACGCCGAGTCGCTGCGGCGGATCATGCCCGGTTACGATGCGGTCTATCACTTGGCTGGCCTGGTCAAGGCGATCGACGTCCGGCAGCTTTATCAGGTTAATCGCCAGGGCGTAGCCAATGTTGCCGAGGCCTGTGCCGCGCAGACTACGCCCCCTGTCCTGCTGGTGGTTTCGTCGTTGGCGGCGATGGGGCCGTCGAATCCGCAACAGCCGAGGTTGGAAAGTGATCCACCCGCGCCGGTGTCGCACTACGGCCGGAGCAAATTGGCCGGCGAGCAGGCGGCGCGGCGATGGGCGAAGGAGGTGCCGATCACGATCCTGCGGCCGCCGGTCGTGTTTGGCGAGTCGGATCCGGCCACCTACGAGATTTTCCGGCCGATCGCCCGTTGCGGGGTTCATGTCATTCCGAGTTGGCGTGCGGATCGAATTTCTCTGATCCACGCTGACGACCTGCTCCAGGCGATGATTCTCGCCGCGCGACAAGGGAAACGCATCCTCGCCGATCCGTCCGACTCGAGCGCCGCGGCCCGAGGCTGTTACTTTGCCGCGGCCGAACGGGATGTGACCTACGCCGAGATGGGACGTATGATGGGGGCAGCGTTGGGCCGACGCCGGACACTCGTGGTTCGGATGGGGCCCATCTTCGTATGGGCCTTCGGCCTGATCGCTACGGCCCTTTCGCATCTTTGCGGTCAGGCGTGGTACTTCAATCTCGACAAGGCCCGCGAGGCCCGCGGGTCCTGGACCTGTTCCGGTGCCGCCGCTGCACGCGATTTGGGGTTTGCCGTGAAGGCGTCTCTAGACGAGCGGTTGAAGCAGACGGCCCGCTGGTATCGCACACACGGGTGGTTGTGATAGGGCCTCATTCGCCACCATTCACACGTGATGCACGAACCGACCAACCGCGCCGTTTACCGCGGCGCTGCTTTCGCTTTAGGAGTCGTTTCTCCGGCGTCACGCTGCTTGGTGGCTGCAATTCGTCCAGAAGGGTCGCGTCTCGGACTCTCAATCGACCACTCCGCATCTTCGCGCGCACGCTGGGCCTGCAAGGCCGGTGCCGCGGCGGCCAGCCGCGCGTAGTGCGCGGCCAGTTCGGGGTCGTTGAGGGCCATCTCCGCCATCTGCTCGGCCAACTGCTCGTTGCTGATACGCCTTTCGGCCGATGCCCCCAGCAAGCGGCTGGACGCCATCGACGCCATTTTCGTGAAGACTGTCATGGGATTCTCCTCACCTGTTTCCGGAATGTTGCGGACTTCGGACTTCTGTCTCCGTACAACCATGATCCAGAAGTCCAGACAACATTCCTCAGTGCGAATCTCGTGCCAGACAACCGCCGTACGGAAATGCGCTGGAAGATGAAGAAGCTCGGCATCTCGCGAGCCGGGTAAGAGTACTCAGTACACAGTACCCAGTCGTCAGTAGCAAGAGTTCCGCGGCTGACGACTGGGTACTCGGTAGTCGTTTCCATGGTCGTCCGCGCCGACCCGAGTAGCGCGGCCCGTCTGCGCATGCGCGCGCCGCTGGTGCGCCATCGTTGACACTTGCTCGCGGTTCTGTCTGCCTCGCTCGTCGCGTCCGATTCGCAAGTCGTTGCTGACACTTAACTTACGGCACGCATTTCCGGAGGGAGCGTCTCCGGCACGAGCGCTGCTTTAGAGCAGTGCAGGTGGTCGCAGGCAACCTGGAGAATGGAGAAGGATGCCCGAATGTTGGTGATATTGCGCAAATGTCATGCCGAGATTTGTATCGGACCAAACATCGTTATCAAGGTGCTGGAGATTCGCAAGGGGCAGATCAAGGTGGGAATCGATGCCCCCAGCCAGCTTTCGATTTGGCGAGGGGAACTCCGGCCAAACACCGATCGCAGGCAGCCCCCTGTCGAGAAGCACATTTCGAAAGGAATCAACTGCCATGTCGTGCGAAGTCGCACAGATGGCGCCCGTAGTGGTTCACTCGGTTGATTAGCTTACGTTGTTCGATTTCCCGTGTTTGAAAGCAGGAGTCTATAGGATGAAAACCTATCAAGTGTCTGTGTGGATGGTCGGTGCGGCCATGGTCCTCTTCGCCGGCAGTTCGACGAGCGGAGCCGGCTGGTTCCGTGGGGGCGGCAGATGCCATTACTACCCCGCGGAGCCGACCTATTCCGTGCCAACGAGCCCGGCGACGGCGACGGCGCCGGCGCAGACCGCCTCGCCCACGCCTGCGAGGCCGGTAGTCCGTCAGGCCTACAAACCAGTGAGCGGGCCGGAACCAATGCCCGCGACCTACGCACCGAACACGATGTCCGGCGGCGGATCGAGCGTAATGCCGCGAAGCTCATGGGATTTCGGCAGTTTTCCACCCTTTCGGTAATGGCCGTCCGCCGCCGCACCCACGATCCGATCCAGCGCGGACGCGCCAGCAACTGAGGAACGTCTTGATCTGCTCGACGCTGTCACCGTTCCGCTGATGATGGCAAGCACTTTCCGTTGCTTAAGTTAAGCTGTTCGAATTGCAGTCGCTTCGGCTGTGAATTTGTTTTTGAAATAACGTGCTGCATTGATTTGCAAGATTCGTGCGATATTGCTTTTTCGCTCACGGCAGCCCCGCTCTCCCCTAGATGTGGGTTGTAAAGCCTGGTGTAGGCGGAGCAGCCTTTTATCCGTTTTTCCAGACCGCGGGCGCCATCCCAGGTTACCTTTGTGCCCCCCAAGGAAACATCCCGTAGCGAGCTCGGGAGATCTTCCAATCCTCGATCCGTTATCGAAGTGTCCTCGAGCGAGAGAGTCGAGAGCTTGCTCAAACCTTTCAGATGGCGCATGCCCTCGTCGGTAATCGCAGTGCCGTCCAAGCTCAAGTGTCTAAGCCCCGAGAGCCCGGCAAGCTCTTTCAAACCTGCGTCGGTGATTCGGGTCTGGGATAGTATTAGCGCGTCTAGTGCTTGAAGCTTCCGCAGATGCCCAAGGCCCGCGTCGGCGACCCGCGTCGAATTCAGCCCAAGGTAGGACAGCCGCGAAAGGCCTTCCAGGTGCGCAAGTCCCGCGTCGCCGACTGCGGTTTCATCGATGCTAAGCCACGAGAGTCGCGGCATTTTTTCAAGGGTTGCCAGTCCCGCGTCGGTCACCCTCGTCCTCGAAAGATCGAGCTGCTCCAGACGGGCCAGACCGCTCAGATGCGCCAGGCCCTGGTCGCCGATCGGATTCCCGTTAAGGTCGATCCCCAGAAGTTGGGGGCATTTTGCCAGGTTGGCGAGCCCCGCGTCGCTGATTTTGCAGCCCGAGAAACCCACGCCCTCAAGGGATGTCATTTGCTGCAGGTAGACCAGTCCCGCGTCCGTCGCCTCACGTAGGCTGACCCCGCGAAGGTGTTTCAACTGCGCGACGTGCTTCAGCCCCGTGTCATTCAAGCCGAGCGAGACCGGCATTTGCAGCGACTCAAGGTCGCGGAGTTGCCCGACGGGCTCCATTCCCTCTGAGTCGGTCTGGTACCCGAGCGTCAGCACCTTTAGCGATGTCAAACCGGAAACATTCTTTAGGCCGTCGTTATAGATCGCAGGCGCACGAGATGTCCAACTCGTGGAGGTTTCGCAGCCCTTCGAGGTGCTTCAGTCCCGGACCATGGATATTCAGACCGCGCAGCGTCAACCGTTCGAGTTTGTCAAGCCCGGCCAATGCCTTCAGGCCATCGTCAGTCATTTCGTTGGACCGGATGTCAATCGTCTTGATTTTCTTCAGATTACTCAAATAGGCGAGGCCGCGATCGGTAATTGAAACATGTTCCAAATGCGTGCTGAAGTCCTCGACGCTGGTCAGGTGAGAAACGGCCTCCATCGCCTTGTCCATGACGGCCGCGGTCCGTTGGCTGGGCGGTGCGAAATCGAACGCATACGCTGTTCGCCCGCCCGTCGTCGCCCATGCCGACACCGACCCCCAACGCCTTGGCGGCGAGGATCGCCTCCTTCTCATCTGGCCGGGGCCACACGGCCGGGTGACGCGTCTTTCATTCCATTACCCCGTTCGGATGCTGCCTGCGAGGCCAGCATGATCGAAACGCAAAGTCCACTTAGAGCGACCATTGTCAATCTCCTGTTAATCGGGAAGGACACCGCGCAAGAGGTTACTGTTGCCACGCGTTAACGTCGTTTCAGCCAATTTCGTCCTTGCAGTTGGCGGCCGCCTTCAGAAGCCGCTCGTTTGGTTGCGATTCGACATCATCCAGCATCGCAATAAAGACGTCGCGATCGCGGTTCGACAGCCGTGTGATGTTCATTTTGCGCAGCACTGCGCCTCGCCTTGCGGACGAGCGTAGATACGGCGAAATCGCTTACCGTCTGCCCCAGTTCGGCCGCTGCCAACTCAATCGTTTGCTTGAACTCCGCCGGCAAGCGGAAGTCAAGCCCTGGATCACTATTTGCATCCGTCGACATGGAAACCTCCATCGAACACGCGGCAATTTGCCCGCCATCATTTTACCATGCGCCAAGCCTGATGGCGAGAGGCGCTTGGTAGCTGGTAGCTGGCGGTGGGCACGGGCCAAAGCGCGAAGAGATGGCTGGGTCCTTGTGTCGCCTTGGCGACGCGACGGCGACTTGTTGTTTGACAATTTAGCGGAGAAAAGCAATTCGAGAGGACCTTGCGCGTGGAGGCGGCGCGGTCGATGATGGCCCTCACCTTCCCTCTCCCGACGGAGGGGAGAGTTTGGGCCGGGCTGCTTCATGCGGCGGCAAGCGTCACGATTGGCAGGTGCTTCCGGCCTTTGTGCTTGCATTCGCTTTCCGAAACGCGCAAAATGACGGGCGACGTTAACGCCCCACTCGTTTTCACAGGGCCCCGCCATGCCACTTGGAATTCGACCCACAAACGATTTTGCGTTCCAGATCACCTTTGGAACAGCGGAAAACAAGCTAGCCCTGATCAGCCTGCTCAACGCGATCCTCGAGCCTGACTCGCGGATCATCGAGGTGACGCTCTTGAACCCCTTCAACCTGCAGGAGTTCGAGCAGGACAAACTGTCGGTGCTGGACGTCAAGGCGGCGGATGGCCGGGGGCGATTTACGACATCGAGATGCAGTTGGCGATTTTCCTGGGGCTGGTGCAGCGGCTGGTCTTTTACGGCTGCGAACTCTACGCCGGCCAGTTGAAGGAGGGCGACGACTACCGCAAATCCATCCCGTCTATTCGATCTGCCTGACGAACGGGATTCTCTGGAAGGGCGGAAACCCGGGCCACCATGTTTTTCGTCTGGCCGACGGGGAATCGGGGCGGGTTTTGCAGGGGACGTTGGAGATTCACACGCTGGAGCTTCGGCGGTATACTATATAAGGGAGGCGGATTTGGCAACCGCCAGCATGCTCGACTGCTGGCTGTACTGGCTCTTGCACGCCCACGAGTACGAGCCGCGGCACTGCTGAAGTTGCTGCCGCAGCAGGCGATCCGGCAAGCGACGAAAACGCTCGCCAGGATGCCCGGAAATCAGCGAGGACAAAGCGATGTACGACGCACGAGAGAAGGCGATTCGAGACCGGCAATGGGAATTGAACGCCGCCTGGCGCGAAGGTGAGGAAGATCAAAGGCAAGATCGAAGGCGAGATCAAAGGCAAGATCGAAGGCAAGATCGAAGGCAAGATCGAAGGCGAGATCAAGTTGATCAGGACGCTGCAGGGGATTCTGAATTTGGCTTTGAGCGAGGAACATGACCTGCGTGTGATGCCGTTGGAGCAGCTTGAAGTTGCTTACAAGCAGTCTCCAGGAAAAACTACGCAATCGAACGTAAATACTGCGAAGGCCAATGCCTTTGGGAATCGGTTGCCGGCATGAGGGATGAGGATCGAGTGCCCGGCCGACGCCAGGAGCAACAACGACGGCGCAAACTTCTCCGAGACGATCAGCGTGGCGCAAACACCGCGCCCACGGTCTCCGTCCCGCCCTCGGCCACGCTCGACCCGAGCGGACTGACCGCGACGCTCCTGCGCTCTACACGGACGCCGCGGGCGGGTCCGACGTGACTTATAACTGGATCGCTATGGGGACATCCGGCATAACTATAGATAACTACGTATTACCAGATAACTACGTATTGCCTAGCCCCTGTCGGCGGGGTTCCCGCCGAATTGCCGCGCACACATTCCGGAAAACTTGCAAACTCGCAAGTCACGGCGGGGAGCGGAGTTGCGACGCAATCTGCGCCGCGAGGCCGATCTTCTTTTCCCATTCTTGCCGCCAAATCCGTATATATGTGTATCCAGACGTTGTTCTTTGATAATTTATACGTCCAAAATCATCGCCCCCGGCGTAGCCCGCCGGGGGCCGGACGAAAAGCGGCCGCGCCCCCTCCCGCGGCGTTTGCCGGTCGCGGCAGGAAATCGCCCGCGATTCCGCCGCGACCGCGATCGAGCGGGCGGCAAACAATTCCCCGCGGCCTATTGACAGAGTGCGATAATTATGGATAATTACGGTATATGTGCGATTTCCGCAGTCCCCCAAGCCGAGGAGAACCCGATCGGCCCACGACAACTGTTTTGGCCCACTCTGGCCATCCATCCTCTTGGTGGAGCAAGGTTGCCAAAGGGATGGAAGACCCTGTTTTCCCGCGGTTTCTGCAAATTTATACCCGTCGTGTTCTGGATAGCGAATACATCATTGGTGGTAAAAATGGCCGGAAACATTTTTGAGAAAGCCGTTTTTGGGCCACTTTGGCCAAATGCCCCTCGTAGTCCCGCCTTTAGGGTCTGACAAAGAGTAGAAGCTGGGAGTCAGAAGTTAGTAAAGACAGAAAGATGAATGACAGAAAAATGATAGTCGGAAGAAAGAACCATTTTCGGGCAAGTTCGGGCAAAAACCACCCGTCGGCATGGTGGCTCCAAGGCGTGCCGGACAAACAGCGAAGACAGGAAAATGGCCGGCAGTGGAGACGGGCCGCGGGACGCCCGCGATTTCGGGCTCGACATGGCCCTCAATTCGAACCAGGCAGCGTATTGGATAGGGCCGAGCACGTAGAACGATCCCACTCGGTACGTCGTCAAAAACGCGGAGTTCATTGCGTTGGCGGAGATGATCGCTACGGTTGGTGTCAGGGGAAGCGCTCGGTGGTGTCCACGCCCACCAGACGCGCAGGCCGCTGGGCCGCCGCCGTCCCTTCGGTCAGCGACTGCGGTACTGGCCGCAACTCGGAACAAGTGCGTGAATCGGATCCCGGCACGGCTGTGGCGAGCGATCCGCGGAACGCCTTGCAGAACGAGGGGCAAGCGTTGAGCCGCCTCGCGGAGGGTCGGCCGCCTCGCGTTTGGCGAGGGGCGGACTGGGTTCCCCACCGGCCTGCCGGCTTGCTGGCGATGTGGCATTAAGAGCAACTACGACCCAACCGCAGCCAGGTCGGAGGTTAATCGGCGTTCTGCGATAGCGTTCTCCTCGGTTCAAAATCGCCTCGCCGTGATGTGTCGGCTGATCGATGGTAGTGGTGGCCACAGGGCATCCACTCTGGGAGCCGCGGGTCTACACCGCAGTTATCGACTCCCCGACAGCCCAGTTCCGGATCGGGGCGAAAAGTTCCTCAAAACAACGAACGAAGTACGACAGGAGAATTATCACTCAGGGAAGGAGACTAGGGAAGGACACGGGGAAGAAAACATGCATAATATGCGCGCTTTGGAAGGAGACGAAGGAAGTAGAACTGATGGCGACCTCCAGCCCGAAACTGAAGGCGTTTTCGCGCCCGCCCCCACGGCAGGAATATGAAGGGGGGAAGGGGATTTTTTTCGGGCAAGTTCGGGCAAAAACCACCCGTCGGCATGGTAATTCCGAGGCAAAGCCGCGTGATTTGGGAGCCAACAGCAGCGCCGCCCGTTCGGCGCAGGCGCGCGCCGACTGGCGCGATGGCCTCTAAGACTTTCTCGCCGCTTTACCGACCAGACTCGTCTCTTCCGATTCAAAAGTCGTTGCCGGCAATTGCTTTACGACATGAATCGCCGAAGCGGACGTCTCCGGCACGCCCCTTGCTATAGAAGCGGCACAAGCCGCGATGGAAATCACCACCCACTTACTTCGATACTTCGCGCACGCTGAAATGATACGATTCACACTGCCCCGAAGCGTACGCGAGGAAACGACCTAGCGTCCTCGCTTACGCTTCGGGTTCGTATCGAATTCAGCCGCGCGAAGTATAGACCAACCCTGCTGCCGATCACAAAAGGAATGACTTATGACTGCAATAGCCAGCGACGTCAAAAAGAGAATTGGAAATGATAGCAAGACCGCAACGCCAACTCCTCTTTCCGCCGAGGAGCTGCGCAAGATGCACGCCTACTGGCGGGCCGCGAACTACCTGTCCGTCGGCCAGATCTACCTGATGGACAATCCGCTCCTGAAGGAGCCGTTGCAACTGAAGCACGTCAAGCCGCGCCTGCTGGGTCACTGGGGAACCACGTCGGGCCAGAACTTCCTCTACGTCCACCTGAACCGGGTCATCAAGCACTACGACCTGAACATGCTCTACATCTCCGGCCCCGGGCACGGCGGGCCGGCGCTGGTGGCCAACGCCTACCTGGAAGGGACGTACAGCGAGGTCTATCCCAACATCGGCCAGGACGAGGCGGGCCTGAAGCGGCTGTTCACCCAGTTCTCGTTCCCCGGCGGCATTCCCAGCCACGTCGCCCCGGAGACGCCCGGCTCGATCCACGAAGGCGGTGAGTTGGGCTACGCCCTGTCGCACGCCTACGGCGCGGCCTTCGACAACCCCGACTTGATCGTCGCCTGCGTCGTCGGCGACGGCGAGGCCGAGACGGGGCCGCTGGCCACCGGCTGGCACGGCAACAAGTTCCTCAACCCCGTGCGCGACGGCTGCGTGCTGCCCATCCTGCACCTGAACGGCTACAAGATCGCCAACCCCACGGTGCTCGCCCGCATCAGCCACGAGGAATTGGACGCGCTGATGCGCGGCTACGGCTACACGCCCTATTTCGTCGAGGGAGACGACCCGGCCAAAATGCACCAGCTCCTGGCGGGCACCCTCGACCGCGTCATCGGCGAGATCAAGGCCATTCAGGCCGACGCCCGCACGCAACGGCTTCACCAAGCGCCCCTTGTGGCCGATGATCGTCTTCCGCAGCCCCAAGGGCTGGACCGGCCCGAAGGAAGTCGATGGCCAGAAGACGGAGGGTTACTGGCGCTCGCACCAGGTGCCGATGTCCGACATGGCCAAGCCCGGGCACGTGCAGATCCTCGAAACCTGGATGAAGAGCTACAAGCCGGAAGAGCTGTTCGACAAGACGGGCCGCCTGATCCCGGAGTTGGCCGAGCTGCCGCCCAAGGGCGAGAAGCGCATGAGCGCCAACCCGCACACCAACGGCGGCCTGCTGCTCAAGGACCTGAAGCTGCCCGACTTCCGGGACTACGCCGTCGAGGTGCCCAGCCCCGGCGCCACGGACGCGGAGGCGACGCGGGTCATGGGCAAGTTCCTCCGCGACGTCATGAAGATGAACCTCGACAGCAAGCAACTTCCGCCTGGTCAGCCCGGACGAGTCCAACTCCAACCGCTGGCAGGACGTGCTGGAAGTCACCAACCGCGCCTGGGTGGCCGAGACGCTGCCCTACGACGACCACCTCAACCCGGACGGCCGCGTCATGGAGGTGCTCAGCGAGCACCAGTGCCAGGGCTGGCTGGAGGGCTACCTGCTGACCGGGCGGCACGGCTTCTTCTCGTGCTACGAGGCCTTCATCCACATCATCGATTCGATGTTCAACCAGCACGCCAAGTGGCTGAAGGTGACGCGGGACATTCCCTGGCGGCGGCCGATCGCCTCGCTGAATTACCTGCTGTCCTCGCTCGTCTGGCGCCAGGACCACAACGGTTTCAGCCACCAGGACCCCGGTTTCATCGACCACATCGTGAACAAGAAAGCGGAAGTCATCCGCGTCTACCTGCCGCCGGACGCCAACACGCTCCTGAGCGTGACCGACCACTGCCTGCGCAGCCGCAACTACGTCAACCTGGTCGTGGCCGGCAAGCAGCCGGCCCCGCAGTGGCTGACCATGGACCAGGCGATCAAGCACTGCACGGCCGGCATCGGCATCTGGGATTGGGCCAGCAACGACCAGGGCGGCGAGCCCGACGTCGTCATGGCCTGCTGCGGCGACGTGCCGACGCTGGAAACCCTGGCCGCGGTGGACTTGCTCCGCAAGCACCTCCCGGAGTTGAAGATGCGCGTGATCAACGTGGTGGACCTGATGAAGCTCCAGCCGGCGAGCGAGCACCCGCACGGCCTGAGCGACCAGGACTTCGACAGCCTCTTCACCAAGGACAAGCCGATCATCTTCGCCTTCCACGGCTATCCCTGGCTGATCCACCGCCTGACCTACCGCCGCACCAACCACAAGAACCTGCACGTCCGCGGCTACAAGGAAGAGGGCACGACCACGACGCCGTTCGACATGGTGGTCCTGAACGATCTGGACCGCTTCCACCTGGTCATGGACGTGATCGACCGGCTGCCGCAACTGGGCGCTCGGGCCGCCTACTTCAAGCAGGCGCTGCGCGACAAGTTGATCGAGCACAAGCACTACATCGGCAAGCACGGCGACGACATGCCGGAAATCACGCGGCTGGCGGTGGGAGCAGCGCGAGAAGGCCGCCGGGCCGCGGGCCCGCGACACGGCGGGGGACAACGTCTGACGAGGCAGGAGGGTGGGCCGAGCGGGCCGACGGGCACCGTCGAGCTCATGGTCGACGAGTCCCACCATTTTCCGGCGATTGGCAGCATTCATCCCTCGCTTGCGCAGTCGGGCTTTGATCGCAGCAAGCCGCGCGGAGTTTGAGCGAGCGAGGGCCCAAGGAGAAACACGATGGATTCGACCATGATCACGGCAGTCTCGGCAGTGTTCGGCTCATGCGTGGGCGGTGCTGCCTCCATCACTGCCACCTGGCTGGCACAGCGCACGCAGACCGCGCGAGCAAACGGAAGCCAGGCTCCGCGATCGCGAGTCGTTGTACGGCGACTTCATTACGGAGGCCTCCCGCCTGGCAGTCGACGCCATCGGCCACTCGTTAGACAGTTTTGAAAAGCTCGTTACGCTCTACGGGATACTGGGACGCGTTCGGCTCTTGGCCGGGGAAAGGGTCCTCGCGGAGGCGGAACGTTGTTGCCATCGAATTGTCGACCTCTACGCGAGACCGAACATGAGCAAGGAGCAAATCCGCGCGCTGGAGACCGATCAACTTGATCCGCTCAAGGAGTTCGCTGTTGCCTGCCGGGCAGAACTCTTGGAAATTGCCGCAGGCGTTCCAGCGCAGAAAGGGCAGGTTATGACTCATTTCGAAAGGAAATGCCGGTGAAAACGAAAACAACTTCCGCCCCGTCCCCGAGGAGGGCAGCGGATGACTTTGCGGAACTCCGCCGCCAATACGGTTGCGGCCCCGTGGAGTTCGCGGGGACGACGAAGCCCTCTACGAGCGGCACCTGATTTTCGACAACGTCGTCGAATCCGGCCGCCGTCGGCCCGCGCGAACGATTCGAGGCCTTGGCCCGCTCCGTCCGGGACGTCCTCTCGCAGCGCTGGGTGCTCACGGAGGAGACCTATCGGCGCGAGAATCCCAAGCGCGTCTACTATCTGTCGATGGAGTTTCTCATCGGCCGCTCGCTGGCCAACAACGTCACGAATCTCTTGCTCGATCCCCTCGTCAGGCAAGCCGTCAAGCGAGAAGAATCTCGATTGGCTCGGCCTGCTCGAAGCAGGAACCCGACGCGGGCCTGGGCAACGGCGGGCTCGGCCGCCTGGCGGCTTGCTTCCTCGACTCGATGGCCACGATGCAGCTCCCGGCCATGGGCTACGGCCTGCGCTACGAATACGGCATGTTCAAGCCAGACCATCCAGGACGGCTGGCAGCAGGAACAGCCGGACAACTGGCTCCGCCGTCCGGACCCCTGGGAGGTCGCGCGCCCGGACGAGAAGGTGGAAGTCAAGCTGAACTGCTCGTTTGAGGTGCGCGGCGGAGTCCTGCAGCCGATTCTCGGGCAAGACCGTCCAGCCTGATCGGCATTCCCTTCGACCGGCCCGTGGTCGGCTACGGCGGCAAGACCATCAACACGCTTCGGCTCTGGGCCGCCGCCGCGCCCGATTATTTCGACTTTCAGCGAATTCAGCCAGCGGCGATTTCGTCGGCGCGGTGGCCGAGACGCTCGACGGCCGAATCCCTGACGCGGGTGCTCGTATCCCGACGATTCGACCAGCATGGGGCAGGGGCTGCGCTTCGTGCAGGAGTATTTTCTCGTCGCCTGCTCGCTGGCCGACCTCGTGCGGCGCTTCCGCGCGCAGCAATGTACCGACTGGAGCGCGCTGCCGGAGAAGGTCGCCATCCAACTCAACGACACGCATCCCAGCGATGGCCGTGCCCGAGCTGATGCGGATTCTGCTGGACGAAGCGCACCTTGGCTGGGACCAGGCCTGGGACATTGACCCAGCGGACCCTGGCCTACACGAACCACACGCTGCTGCCCGAAGCCCTGGAGAAATGGCCGGTCGCCTGGTTCGAGATGTTGCTGCCGCGCCAACTGGAGATCATCTTACGAGATCAACCGCCGCCTGCTCGATTCCGTGCGGGCCGCTTCCCCGGCGACGAGGGCCGCGTCGAGCGCGATGAGCCTGATCGAGGAAGGCGCCGACAAGCACGTGCGCATGGCCAACCTGGCGATCGTCGGCTCGCACAGCACCAACGGCGTGGCCGCGATCCACTCCGAGCTGCTGCGCACGACGACGGTCAAGGACCTGGCCGAGATGTTTCCCGAGCGCTTCAACAACAAGACCAACGGCGTCACGCCGCGCCGCTGGCTGCTGCTGGCCAATCCCGCGCTGGCCAGCACGATCACCGAGGCCATCGGCGACGGCTGGATCACCGACCTCGCTCAGTTGAGCAAGCTCAAGCCGCTGGCCGACGATCGAGGCTTTCGCGACGGCTTCCGCAAGGCCAAGCGCGAGGCCAAGCTGCAGTTCGCCCATTGGCTCAAAGCCACGTCCGGGCAGATCGTCGACCCGGACACCATCTTCGATTGCCAGATCAAGCGCATCCACGAATACAAGCGGCAACTGCTCAACGCCCTGCGCATCGTGGTGCTCTACAACCGGCTGCGGGCAGAACCCGAACCTGAAGATGCCGCCGCGGACGTTCTTCTTCGCCGGCAAGGCGGCGCCGGCCTACCATCTGGCCAAAGTGATCATCAAGTTCATCAACAACCTGGCCGCCACGATCGACGGCGACCCGGCGGTCCAGCGGCCGGCTCAAGGTCGTGTTCCTGCCCGAATACAACGTGTCGCTTGCCGAGCGGCTGATCCCCGCCAGCGACGTCTCCAACCAGATCTCGACCGCCGGCTACGAGGCCAGCGGCACGAGCAACATGAAGTTCATGATGAACGGGGCGCTGACGATCGGCACGCGCGACGGCGCGACCATCGAGATGGCCGAGGAGGCGGGCGAGGAGAACTTCTTCCTCTTCGGCCTGACGGCGGAGCAGGTGGCCGACAGCCGCGGCTGGTACAACCCGCACTGGCACTACGACCACGAGCCGGAGACGCGGGCGGCGCTGGACCTGATCTTCTCCGGCCACTTCAGCCGCGACCATCGGAGCCCGGCGATCTTCGCCCCGCTGCGCGACGCGCTGCTGACGCACGGCGACCACTACATGCACCTGGCGGATCTGAAGTCCTACTTGGAGGCGGACCGCCGCCTGCTCGAATTGTATGCCGACCCGGAGGCGTGGGCGCGCAAGGCGATCTTGAACGTCGCCGGCTCCGGCAAATTCTCCAGCGACCGCACGATCGCCGAGTATGCGTCGCTGATTTGGAGTGCAGAGCCGTGCCCGGTGTCCTAAGCTAAGTGGTCCGTTTCAGAAATGATGTCAGGGATAAGTTTGTAGGGTGGGACCAGCGAGCTTGCGAGCGCCGGCCCACCAACACCGCCGATTGGTGGGCCGGCGCTCGCAAGCTCGCTGGTCCCACCCTACGGCTGAATCCGTGCAACCCTGACATCATTTCTGCAACGGACCGCGAAGAACCGCTGTGGAGATTTGCCGATCCTAACGAAGCTGTCTACAATCAACGAAGAAAGGAACCGCCCCATGGCGATCTCACCTCTCGCGGGCCAGCCCGCTCCCGAAGCACTCCTGGTCGATCTGGCGCGACTCGAGCGAGAGTATTACGAGCGTCGGCCGGACCTGCGCGACCCCAACCAGTTGGTCAGCTTCGGCACCAGCGGACACCGCGGTTCGTCGCTGAACGGCACCTTCACCGAGTCCCACATCCTCGCCATCACCCAGGCCATCTGCGATTACCGGCGCATAGAAGGCACGGACGGCCCGCTGTACATGGGCAAGGACACGCACGCCCTTTCC
This sequence comes from uncultured Planctomycetia bacterium, assembly GCA_963824275.1. Lineage (GTDB taxonomy): Bacteria > Planctomycetota > Planctomycetia > Pirellulales > Thermoguttaceae > JANXQG01. The sequence goes on from CAWGOT010000003.1 coordinate 470,412, forward strand.
GCGCCGGCCCAGCGCACCGCGCTGGAGGTCCTGGCCGGCAACGGAGTCCAGACGATCATCCAGCGCGACGACGGCGTGACCCCGACGCCCGTCATCTCGCGCGCCATTCTCGTCTACAACCGCGGCCGGAAGGAGCATCTGGCCGACGGCATCGTCATCACGCCGTCGCACAATCCCCCCGAGGACGGCGGCTTCAAGTACAATCCGCCCAACGGCGGCCCGGCGGACACCGACGTGACCAAATGGGTCCAGGACCGGGCCAACGAATTGCTCCGCGGCGGCAATAGCGAGGTGAAACGCGTCCCTTTCGACCGGGCGGTCAAGGCCGGCACGACCCACCAGGAAGACTTTATCGTTCCCTACGTCAACGATCTGCGGAACGTCGTCGATATGGAGGCGATCCGCGCCGCCGGACTCAAGCTGGGAGTGGATCCGCTGGGTGGCGCAGCGGTCCACTACTGGGGGCCGATCAACGAGATTTACGGCCTGAACATCCACGTCGTGAACCCGAAGGTCGACCCGACGTTTTCGTTCATGACCGTCGATCACGACGGCAAGATCCGCATGGACTGCTCCAGCCCCTACGCGATGGCCCGGCTCGTCGGCCTCAAGGACCAGTACCAGGTGGCCTTCGCCAACGACCCCGATTCGGACCGGCACGGCATCGTCACGCCCTCGGCGGGGCTGATGAACCCCAACCATTACCTGGCCGTGGCGATCCGTTACCTGCTCACGCATCGCCCGCACTGGCCGGCGGGGCAGCCAGGTAGTGGGTCGGCCGCAATCGGCAAGACGCTGGTGAGCAGCAGCATGATCGACCGGGTGGTACAAAGCCTCGGCCGCCGATTGTGCGAGGTGCCGGTCGGTTTCAAGTGGTTCGTGCCGGGACTGTTCGACGGCTCGATTTGCTTTGGCGGCGAGGAAAGCGCCGGGGCGAGCTTCCTGCGGCTGGACGGGACGGTGTGGACGACCGACAAGGACGGCCCCATCATGGACCTCTTGGCGGCCGAGATCATGGCCCGCACGGGCAAGGACCCGGGCGAACACTACAAGGAGCTCACCGCGGCGTTCGGCGACCCGTGCTACACGCGGATCGACGCGCCGGCGACGCCGGAACAGAAAATGCGATTGCAGAAACTGTCGCCCGATGCCGTCAAAGAGTCGAAGCTGGCCGGCGAGCCGATCACGGCCAAGCTGACCCGCGCCCCGGGGAATAACGCCCCGATCGGCGGACTGAAGGTCGTCGCCTCCAGCGGCTGGTTCGCCGCCCGCCCTTCCGGCACGGAGAACATCTACAAGATCTACGCGGAGAGTTTCAAGGACCAGGCCCACCTGGAGAGGATCGTCAATGAGGCCCAACAGATGGTCGATAGCGCCCTGGCAGCCGCTTGACGTCCGGCAAGAATGAAACCGAGTAGGGTGGGACCAGCGAGCTTGCGAGCGCCGGCCCACCAATACCAGCGTTTGGTGGGCCGGCGCTCGCAAGCCGACCATGAGTACATGGTGCCCGGGTCCCACCCTACGGGTTAGTGCCTTGCAAGACCCCAAAGTCCAAGCAGGTTCGATACGGAAAGACAACCATGAACATGAAAGGCCAGCCAACGAGTCCGTCCGGGTTCCCGCCGGGATACCGCGCCTCGGGTTTGCTGTTGCATGTCACGTCGTTGCCCAGCCGTTACGGCATCGGCGACGTCGGACCGGAAGCCTTGGCCTGGGTCGACCGGCTCCACGAAGCCGAGCAAAGCTGGTGGCAAGCATTGCCATTGGGACCTACGGGCTACGGCGACTCGCCCTATCAGCCGCTCTCATCGTTCGCCGGCAATTGGCTCTTGCTCAGTCCCGACGGCCTGGTTGCGGAAGGACTATTGCAGCCGGGCGAGGCAGCTTGTGCTTCCTTTCCGGAAACGACCGTCGATTACGACGCCGTCGCTGAATGCAAACACCGCTTGCTGGAAACGACTTGGAGCCACTTTGGCGCCCGCGCCAGTCGGGACCTGAAGATCGCCTTCGACCAATTCCGCACGGAGCAAGCGCATTGGCTGGAAGATTACGCTCTGTTCCGAGCGCTGAAGTCCAAGTACCCTGGCGTTTCGTACCTCGATTGGCCGGCCGAGCTGGTTCAACGGCATCCGGCCGCCCTGGCCGCTGCCAGGCAAGAGCTCGCCAGCCAGATCGATCAAGTTCGCATGGCGCAGTTTCTGTTGTTTCGCCAGGGGGAAACGCTTAAAGAACATGCTCATTCACGAAATGTGCGGTTGATCGGCGATCTGCCCTTTTTTGTTTCCGGCGAATCAAGCGACGTATGGGCCAATCCGGAGTACTTTCTTCTGGACGAGCGGCGCCGGCCAAGATTCGTCGGAGGGGTTCCGCCGGACTTTTTCTCCCCACAGGGCCAACTCTGGGGCAATCCGGTCTACGACTGGAAGGCATTGCGGGAGGCCGGCTATCGATGGTGCATCGACCGCGTGCGTGCGCTGTTGGCTCACGTCGATATGATTCGCCTGGATCACTTTCGCGGGTTTGCGGCCGCCTGGCACGTGCCGGCCGGAGCGCCGACGGCCCAGTCGGGCGAGTGGGTCCCCGGCCCAGGCGCCGAGTACTTCGCCGCCATGCAAAGGGAATTCGGCTCTCTGCCGTTCATTGCCGAGGACCTGGGCTTCATCACGCCCGACGTCATTGCCCTCCGCGACCAATTCCACGTGCCGGGAACGCGGGTCCTGCAGTTCGCTTTCGACGGCGGTCCCGACAATCCGCACCTGCCCGCCAACTACGTCCCAATACCGTTGTCTACACGGGGACTCATGACAACAATACGACGCGGGGCTGGTACGAAGGGCTTCCCCATGATCGGCGACAGAAGCTCCGGCGGTACCTGGAAATCCCCGATGTTGAAAGTGCCGCAGTTACCGAGGCATGTTGAGGCTGGCGTGGTCCTCCGCGGCGGCGCTGGCACTGGCCCCGCTCCAGGATCTACTCAACTTGGGCACGGAGGCCCGCATGAACGTGCCGGGCAGCGCCAACGGCAATTGGCACTGGCGCTCGACGAAGGAGATGCTTTCCCCAGGATAGGCGTTCGATAGATTGCGGGAGCTGACCCGAAGCTGCAACCGGTCGGCGGTCGACCAATCCAGTCCATTTTCCCATGAAACCGTCCGTGCCGGAACCTAAAGCAAGGGCCGGCCTGGCAGAAATCCACGTCAATTGGAAAACTAGGGAGACTAAAATGAGCAACTTCACTCGAACAGCTTGAGAAAATGAAGACACCAACCCGGTTTCATTGCCGCGCTGGATCAAAGCGGCGGAAGCACGCCGGGGGCATTGCGTGCCTATGGAATCAAGGAAGGCGCATGGTCCAACGAGAATGAGATGTTCGGCATTGGTGCATCAGATGCGCAGCGCGGATCATCACCAGTCCCTGTTTCACCGGCGAGCGGATCCTCGGCGCCATCCTCTTCGAAAACACGATGGACAGGGACATCCAGGGGCAGCCCACGGCCGACTACCTCTGGAACGTGAAACGGATCGTGCCCTTCCTGAAAGTCGACAAGGGCCTTGCCGCCGAGAAAGACGGCGTTCAACTGATGAAGCCCATGCCCGGGCTGGCCGCGCTGCTGGAAAAGGCGAAAGCCAAACGCATTTTCGGCACCAAGATGCGCTCGGTCATCAACCAAGCCAATGTCGGCGGGCATCAAGGAAATCGTGAGCCAACAGTTCGAAACCGCTCGCCCGATCATCGCCGCCGGACTGATCCCGATCGTCGAGCCGGAAGTGGACATTCACTGCCCGGAAAAGGCCAAGGCCGAGGGGCTGCTCAAGGCGGCTATCCGCGACGAACTCGACCGGCTGCCGTCGGAGCAATTGGTCATGCTCAAGCTCACGCTGCCGGAACAAGACGATTATCTATTCCGACTTCGTCCGACATCCGCGGGTCCTGCGAGTTGTCGCGCTGTCGGGCGGTTATGCGCGGGAGGAGGCCAACGAGCGCCTGCGACGGAACCACGGCGTCGTGGCGAGCTTCTCGCGGGCCCTCGTCGAAGGGCCTGACGGCCCAACAATCCGACGCGGAATACAACGCCATGCTGGATGCATCCATTCAGAGTATTTTCGAAGCGTCCAAGACCTGAGCGCAATATGAGATTTGACTTACCGTATGACAAGAAGCGGATCCCTGTCGAAATCGACGACCGGAATTTTGCCGGGCGCTGGTTTCAAGAGTGGAATCCTACCAACCCGGCGCGTCCCAGGCGGAACTGGTGGAGGCCTCTCTGGATCATACTATCGGCTCCCCCAAACTCGAGGAGCTTGCAAGGGGCAAGAAAAACATCGTCATCATAAGCTCGGATCATACGCGTCCCGTGCCGTCCGCAATCATTACACCCATCCTTCTGCGGCGGATCCGCGCAGCGCAACCGGATGCCAACATCAAGATCCTCGTTGCAACCGGCTTCCATCGCCCCTCCACGCACCAGGAATTGATCGAGAAATATGGACAGGAGATCGTGGACCACGAGCAGATTGTCATGCATATCTCCACCGACGACGCGGCCATGGTAAAGATCGGCACGCTTCCCTCCGGCGGCGAATGCATCATCAACCGGGTCGCGGCAGAGGCCGACCTGCTGCTTGCGCAGGGCTTTATTGAACCCCATTTGTTTGCCGGTTTTTCCGGCGGCAGGAAGGCCGTGCTTCCCGGCATCTCTTCCTACAAGACCATTTTGGCGGACCATTGCAGCGAGTTCATCAATTCCCCCAAGGCCCGTACCGGCAACCTGCAAGACAATCCCGTGCATAGGGATATGCTCTATGCCGCGAAAACGGCAGGCCTGAAGTTCATTATCAATGTCGTCTTGAACGGCGCGAAGGAAATCATCGCTTCCGTTGCCGGCGATTTGGAAGAAGCGCATGCCCAGGGCTGCCAGTTTCTCACTTCACTCGCCAGGGCAGACAAGGTCGATTGTGATATTGCCGTATCCACCAACGGCGGGTATCCGCTCGATCAGAATATCTATCAGGCGGTTAAGGGCATGACCGCGGCGGAAGCCACCAACAAAGAGGGCGGCGTGATCATTATGGTGGCCGGCCTTTCGGACGGCGCCGGCGGCCAAGGCTTTTACAACAACCTGGCCCAATCCAAGGGCCCGAAAGAATCTTGGACCGTGTGGCGCACATTGACCGCAGCCATACAGTCCCCGACCAGTGGGAGTCCCAGATCCTCGCGCGTATTCTCGCTCACCACCACGTGATCATGGTGTCCGATCTGGTAAGGCCGGAACTGGTTACCAACATGCACATGGAACTTGCCACAACCTTTGAGGAGGCTTTGCGGCGTGCCCATGAACTTGAAGGCAAAGACGCGAAGGTGGCAGTGATTCCTAATGGACTGGCTGTTATCGTACAATGATCATTCCAGGGAAAAAAGGGAGGGAAGCCAACATGGCAACTGACGATTTGCTCAAACCGGGAGATACGGTCTCCGTCTCCGGTATCTACGACGTTATCCACGACAAACTTGACGGGCAAGATCACGCCCTGCCGCATCGCGTCACGGCCATTCGCGGCGCCGTATTCCCTCCCTGCCGCAGTTGTCATAACCACGTCAGATTCCGGCTTTATCAGGACGCGGAACATATCGAGGAACAAAGTCATTTCAGTGCGTGAATGCTCCTGCGATCCTCTTCGACTCCGATTCGCGCGCTACCCGTCAAAAAGCGATGATGCAGTCGCAGGCGGCCGTGAACTGGCTGTAGTGCAGGGTGCCGGGCTCCGTGCCGCTGGTGCCGAAGGCGAGGTGATCGGCCCAATCCTCGCGGACCTCGGGGCGGAACTGAAGGTACTTGCAGGGGTGGTAGTTGATGCCCACCGTCGCCTCGTAGTAGTTGCCCGTGAAGCCGGTGCCGCCGGGCACGCCGCGGCCATTCACGTCGTCGTACCACTCCGCCCGCGTGTTGAGGTCGATGAGCGGGGTCGCGTGGAAAATGTTATAGAGCACGACCGCGTAAGCATTTTCAGGCCCTAGGTTGGCGAGTCCATCGCGGGACCAGGTCATCTGCGATTCCAGGATCTGGGCAAAGCATTTGTTCCAGTTATGCGTCAATCGCAGCTCGCACTGGGTGGTATTCTGCCCGGTCTCCGGAGTGCCGCTTCCACCGGTCTGGGGCCCTGTCAGGAACGTCGAAGATCAATTGCGTCTTCTTCTCCTCCGTCAGCCAGTAGACGATCTGGCCGATGCCGGTGGGGCTGACCGTCTGCCAGGCGAAGAAAGTGCTGAAGCCCTGATTGACGGTCAAGAGTATGTCGAGTTGCGGGGTGACGTGGCAGGCGGCCGTCAAGCCGGTGTAGCGGCCCGCCGTTTCGTAATAGAACGGGTAGTCCACGGAATAGAAGACTCGGTAGGGGGCCTTTGTCGACATGCCATTGATTTCCGAGGACTGTCGGCCGAGTTTGAGGTCGATCCCGCCCTCGGTGAGGACCGGCAGGTGGGCGGTCAGGTTGAGTTCGGCAAAGTCCAGCCCCATGTGGGAGTCGGGGTCGAGGATGATGGCCCCCTTGCTCGGATTGACTTCGGCGGGGTCGGACCCTGCGTAGGGCAGCGCATTGAAGCCCCAAGACCAATCCTTGGTGAGGGGCTTTGTGATGTCCACGGCAATCTGATTGAGCGTGTACTCGTCGCCCCAGCGGTTGAGCCGCGGCTCCACGTTCATCAGCCCAGGACCGGTGGAGGAATAGGTATAGCCCCCGTCGACCCAGCCGTAAATCTCCAGCCGTGTCTGTCCTGTGGAGTTGATTGGGAGCAAGTCCGTGATGGTCCTGATGGCTTGCGGTGGAGTGGGGCCGACATCCCGCTCCTGGAGCAGGCCCGTCGGCGATTGTGTGGGGCCGGTGAAGTAGAGGTCCGGGTCGGGGGGAAAATCCCAATTAGCGGGAACTTGGGCCTGGGCCGCTGCACTGCTCAACAACAGTAGACCGATCCACCAAGACTGCTTCGGGTGCATAAGAATGGCTTCCCTTGGGAAGAAAGGTGCAGGCAGGTGGGGAGATGCGTCTTTTCCTATTGGTGGTCACGATCAGACCGCAATCATTTGGATCGGCTGGACCGGCCGAGCGGCTTCGCAGGATACGAAGAACGGCGACCTTACGACATAAGGGTCGTGCTGTTTGCAACCGCTGGAACGGCGGTAGTGATAAAACCGATTGCACCGCTTCGATGGGAAGTTAGGATCATCTGTAGGGCTTAATTGGAGCCGCCCCCGCGCTGGATTTGGGCCTCGATTTCGTTCCACAGCGTGCGGCATTCCTGACGTTCAGCCGGAGGCAGTTTGTTCAAGGCGGCCGGGTCGCGCAGCCCGGCCAGATCGGGGTCCTCGCGCCATCGCGCCAGCACGTTCTGTGCCTCGGCGCGATCCGCCGGCTTGGCCGCTTCCGGCCGCTTCGCCCAGGCGGCGAGATCCAGCCGCAGCCAGGCGCGGGCCTGCTGGCGCCAGCGGGCCCGCTCCGCCTCGCTCAGAGCGGCCCCGTCCGCGCCGCCCCCACAGCCAGCTACGGCGGCGGCCCGCGCGGCGCGGTAGCCGAGCCCCGCCTCAGGGTCCTCGGTCAGCTTCGGGTCCGCCGCGAAGGCCGCCGCCAGGAGGCCGGCCTCGGCCGCGCGGAGGTCCTTGAACTCGCAAGCTCCAAGCAGGGCCAAACGCTCCTCGTTGTCCTTTGGCTGATATTTCCCCTCCAGGAATGCCGGCAGATTCGGCAGGATCAGCGCCTCGGCCTCGCGGCGAAGGATGTGAATCGTCCACGGATCGCGGTAGTTCGCCCTCGCGGCGGCCCAGTCGTAGGAGATGACGGCCTCCGCCAGCACCTTGCGGGCTTCCGCCTGCTCTCCCTTCTGATAGAGAGCCATGGCCGTGACGAGGCGCGGGCATGGCATGATCCAAGTGGCCTTGGATGCCTCCCTGTTCATCAAGGCAATGGTGTCGTCGAATCGCCCCAAACGATAATCGGCCAGGCCCCGGGCGAACACACAATAGGGATTGTCACTACTGGCGGCCACGGCCCGATTGGCCAAGGCCACGGCATCCTCGATCTCCTCCTTGGTGCCCGGCAACAGCAAGCAGGCCCGGCTCGTCTGCTCGCAGACCAGCGACTCGGTGCTGCTGCCAAAGCGGGAGAGCAAGTCGCGGCGATTCCGGCGGTAGTCGTCGTCCCGGTCAAGGAACAGGCACAACTCGGCGTAGCCGGACCAGGCCTCATGGGCAGCCGGGCCGGCGTCAGCGCCGCTTGCCAGGCGGCCCGCGCCTGCTCCAGCCGCCCCTGGCGGATCAAGGCGGTGCGCAGCAACTCTGCGCCGGCAGGTCCCCCGGCTTTCGCGCGACGGCTTGCCGAAGCTCGCGGACGGCCTCGTCAAGCCGGCCGCGCTCCAGCAGCCCGCGGCCGAGGTTCACCCGCACTTCGAACCAATCCGGGTCGATGGCCACGGCTTCGCGGAACTCATCGATCGATTCATCCAGTTGGCCGGGGCCGCGCAATGCCATGCCGAGGTCGTAGTGCGTCTCGGCGTCGTCAGGCTCGAGATTGACCGCCGCGCGGAAGTGGACGATGGCTTCGTCCCATTGCCGCTTGTCTCGCAGGGCAAGGGCGAGTTCGGTATGGTCGACGGCCCGCGGCCGGTCAAACGCAAGCGCCAGTTGAAGGTGGCTGATTGCCTCATCGGTCCTGCCCTTTGCGCGGAGGGCGGCGGCGAGGGCGCTATGAGCCGAGCCATGCCTGGGATCGAGGCGCACGCACTGTTCGAGCGCGGCAAGGGCATCGTCCCAGCGGTCCATTTCTTCCAACTCGAGGCCCAAGTTGTACCAGGCATCACCCACGTCGGGCCGGACGGCGAGAGCCGCTCGATAGTAGCCTACGGCCTCCTCGTTCCGGTCGGTGTCCGCCAAGGCATCGGCGAGCATGTAGTTGGCCCAAAAGTCGCTGACGTGGGCCTGCTCGACTCGCCGCAAAAAGTTGACCGCGTCCGCCTCCGCGTTGCCAGGGCCCGACTGCAGGCGCTCCCCCAGGGCTATCAGCAGTTGCACCGACTGCTTCTCTACCGCCGCCGTCTCGGCCAATTCGCGCAGCTTGGCCCGGTCATTCCACACCAGCGGGTCGCGGACCTTGTCGCGCCAGGGGTCCGGGTCTGCCGTGCGGGCGACCTCCAACAGCCACGTCCGCCGACGCGAGTCCGAGGTGCAAATTGCCCAGTCGTCCAGCGCCGCCACCAGCGCCTGGCTCACGGGGGAGGACGCGACGTTCGCCGCCACGACCTGCGGCGCGTCGCCAACCGTCCCTAGCCCCGCGGCGCGGAACTCCGTTTCATAGTCCCGATCGGACCGGGCCCGGTCGAAGTCCCCCGCCACGACCGACCGATCCAGACGAATCGCGTCCAGCCGGGCCATGAGTTGTTTGTTCTCGACCGCCTGTTTCTCGCGGCGCTCGAGCTCCGCGCTTGCCTGCTCGACGCGCGCTTGCAAGCCACGCGAGGCGCCTGCTTCCAGCCGGCCCTTGGCGCGTTCCAGCGCGGCCCGCGCCGGCCAGGTCCGCTTGCTGCAAGAGCTGGTCGGCATCGCGCAGGTCCTGCTCCGCCGCCCGCGCCGTCGCCAACCGCTGGCCGTTCAGCCACAGCCCGCCGCCGACCAGGGCCAACGCCATGAGGGCCGTTATCACCAGGGCCACGGAGAGCGCGGCCGCGGTCGGACGCCGCCGTGCCCACCGCGCCAGCCGCCCCAGCGGGCCCAGCGGGCGGGCGGCGATGGGCTCGCCGCGCTCGAAGCGACGCAGGTCGTCCGCCAGCGCCCGGGCGCTGGCATAACGCCGCGGCGGCTCCTTGTTCAAGCACTTCAGGCAGATGGTCTCGAGGTCGCGCGGGACCCGCGGGTTGAGCCGCGCGGGGGGCACCGGATCGTCGGCCACCACCTGCTGCAGCGTCGCCGCCCCACTCTCGGCGCGGAACGGCGGCCGGCCCGTGAGCAGATCGTACAAAAGCGCCCCCAGCGAGTAGATGTCGGTTGCCGGACCGATCAAGTCCTTTCTGCCCTGCGCTTGCTCGGGCGCCATGTAACTCGGGGTTCCCACGGCTGCCCCGCTGAGGGTCAGCCCGCCGTCGCCCTGGAGTCGGCGGGCCAGGCCAAAATCGGTCAGCTTGGGCGTTCCGTCAGGGGCCAGCAGGATGTTGCCCGGCTTAAGATCACGATGAATGATGCCCTTCTGGTGAGCGACTTCGACGGCCTCGGCCACGTCCGCCACTAACGCGGCAGCCTGGCGGGCCGGTTGAGGCGTGCCCGTCATTTTCTGCGCCAGGCTGCCGCCTTCCACGAACTCCATGGTAAAATACGGCCGGCCGTCCACGTCGCCGACTTCGTAGACCTGCACGATGTTCGCGTGCCGCAGGCCGGCCACGGCCTCCGCCTCGCGCAACAAGCGTTCCAACTCCTCCGGTCGGGCATACGCGCCGGCGAGAATCATTTTCAGGGCAACGGCACGCTTCAGCCGCAGGTCCCAGGCCTTGTAGACGATTCCCATGCCGCCGTGCCCCACCACCTCCTTTACTTCGTAGCCGGGAATGTGCGGCAGGCGCGGAATCGGCGGGGCACCCGCTACTCCCGGGTCGCCTGCCGGGACATCGTTTGGGCCCGCATTGTCTGCTGAGGACTCGGGAAAAAGCGCGCCGACCTCGGCCTGAAGGGCCCGCAGTCCTTGCCACTCGGTGCGGACCCGCGGCAAGAGTTCGGGGCAGTCGCGGCAGACTTCGTCGGGCGTGCTGCCTGACTCGAGCAGCTTTTCGAGGAGTTCCTCCACACGAGGATCGTCGGACATGGCGGGGTCTCCATGAGAGGAGGAGAGCTTTTCAGCCGCGCAGAACTACTAGCTTTCCCCCTCGTTGGGGCGTAAATTCTCCAATTCCTTCCTCAGCAGCAGCAACGCGCGGTTCAATCGCCGCTGCACCGTCTTGGCGGAGACGCCAAGCACTTCCGCAGCCTCGGCCTGCGTCAGTCCCTGGATCCGCAGCAGATCGAAAGCCTCCCGCTCGTCGTCAGGCAACTGATCGATCGCCTGCAACATGCGGCGGCCGTTGGCTGTCAGGACCGAATCGCTGCTCCGCGGCGCCGCCACCTTGTCGTCCTGCAACTCCACGAGGTTCGGCTGTTCATCTAAGCGGCGGGCCAGGTCATTGAGTTCCCAACGCATGTGCCGATTGACCAGGCCGAAGAATTGTCGCACCGTCTGCGGCCGGACCGAACGCATCGCCTTGATCAGGCGTTCCACCACCGCGCCGAGCAAGTCCTCGGGCTGCAAATTCAACGGCGGCAACGTCATGCGCCGGTACTGGCGGTAGAGGAGATTGGCGCAAAGGAACTGCAAACGGCGAACCGAGCGATCCAGCAAAGCGCGGACAATCGGCTCGGCAGGTTGGTCCCCGTCCAGGGCGTTGAGGTAGCGTTGAACAGCGGCGGTAGTCGTTTCCTGGTTCATGGCGCGTTACCAATCGATGGGGGGCTCTTCCCTGCCCAGTGGTAGCGCATTTCCTGTCCGCCTTCCACGCTCAGAAACTATCGGACGGGAAATGGCTCCGAGGTGTCAAAACAGGCATGTCGAGCCGCCCAACAGGGGAGGGCGGGTCTCGACATAGTATACCAGAGGAGGAACGCATGTCAAAAGGTACGTTGTTCTGTGAAAGGGTTAAGTCTACGGACATTTCGCCCGCGAAATCTGCGGTTCGGCAAAGCCCAAAGTCTTCCGGTCCGCTTGCGGCAACTGCCACGAGGACCGCGTCCCGGGAAGTTCGCAGCCGCGAGTTCCCGAGAGTGGTCGAACGGGCCGATAACGCCATGGCCTTTCAGGAGATCGAGGCGCTGCAGGACCAGTTCGCCAAGGCGAAGGCTTACTTGGAGGAAGAGGTCCGCACCGAGCACAACTTCGAGGATATCGTCGGGCGGAGCGCCGCCCTGCGCCAGGTCCTGCAGCAGGTCGAGACCGTCGCCCCCACCGGCTCCACGGTGCTCATTCGCGGCGAAACGGGCACGGGCAAGGAGCTTATCGCCCGTGCCCTTCACGACCTGAGCCCGCGCCGCGAGCGGACCTTCGTCAAGCTCAACTGTGCGGCCATCCCCACGGGGCTCTTGGAGAGCGAGTTGTTCGGCCACGAGAAGGGCGCCTTCACCGGGGCCATCTGCCAGAGGGTCGGCCGTTTCGAGTTGCGCACCACGGGACGCTGTTCCTGGATGAGGTGGGCGACATCCCGCTCGAACTGCAGCCCAAGCTGCTCCGCGTACTGCAGGAGCACGAGTTCGAGCGCCTGGGTAGCGCCAAGACGATCGGCGTCGATGTGCGTCTGGTGGCGGCCACGAACCGCGACCTGGCTGCGATGGTCGCCGAGGGCCGCTTCCGCAGTGACCTCTACTACCGCCTGAACGTGTTCCCAATCCTGCTGCCGCCCCTGCGCGAGCGCCGCGACGACATCCCGCCGCTGGTCCGCCATTTTGCCCAGTTGTTCGCCCGGCGGATGGGTCGGCGGATCGAGACCATCCCGTCCGCGGTCATGGAGGCCCTGGTTCGCTACCCCTGGCCGGGCAACATCCGGGAACTGCAAAACATCATCGAACGTGCGGTCATCCTCTCCCCCAGCGCGGTGCTTGAGGTCCCACTGGGCGATCTGGAAAAGGACGAAGGAGGAAGGATGAAGGGTGAAGGCGGAAGGATGAAGGAGGGAGAAGAAACGGCCCCTCTTCCGCCTTCAGCCTTCAGCCCTCATCCTTCCAAAACGCTTGCCGAGGCCGAGCGGGAGCACATTCTCGTTGCCCTCCGCGACACCGGCTGGGTGGTGGGCGGGCCGATGGGGGCCGCGACCCGGCTGGGGATGAAGCGTTCGATGTTGTATTGGAAGATGAAGAAGCACGGCATCTCTCGCCTCGAGTAGCGCACGCCAGTGAATTATGGGGCGTATCCCCTTTTTTCCTCCAACGGTTTCTTCAATGGGGTCCTGTCGCAGCTTGTTCCGTCTTAATCTCGTGCCATTTAGTAGCGCGCGCCCGTTGCGCACGCCGCGCCCGTTGGCGCGCCATCGTTGACACTCCCCTCCGTTCTACCGGCCAGGCTCGTGTCGTGGCATTCGCAAGTCGTTGCCAGCGCTTAACTTACGGCATGAAATGCCGAAGAAAGCGCCTCCGGCACGAGCGCTGCTTTAGAGCGGTACGTCACGGCGAGAGGAAGGTGCAAGCAATGTTGCGAATCACGGTCCACGACAATCGGCAGACCCTCACGTTCCAACTCGAAGGTCGGTTGGCAGGGCCTTGGCTGCGGGAGCTCGAGGAGTGCTGGAAGAGCACCCTGGCCCATCCGCGCAAATCAACCCTCCGCGTTGACCTCACGGGGGTGACCTTCATCGACGACGCGGGCAAGACCTGCCTGGCGGCCATGCACCGCCAGGGGGCCGAACTCGTTGCCGCCGACTGCCTGACAAAAGACATTGTGGCCGAGATTCGCCAAGGCCGGCTCGAACAGCCTATCCGGAGAGTTTTTGGCCGCGAATCGCCATAGAAGCCCGACGCGCAAGCGAGGAATGCACGTCAACTCGCGGAGAAAACGCATACCTCGCTTGCGCGTTGGGCTTCGATGGCCCTAATAACGAGCAGACTTTAGGAACCGTATTTCCCCTCACACTTTTACCATCTGACCTAGGAGTTTAACCATGAAGACGATAGCCGGTAAGAATACTCAAGACTCGCACGTTTCGACAGGAGCCACGCCCGTCCCTCACGACGGGGCCACGCGGGCGCCGAACGGTACGTCAGAGGTCAGAGAACAGAGGTCAGATTTTGAGGGTAGCCCTCCGACCTCCGATCTCCGACCTCCGCCCGTCAGCGCACCGACTGTGCATCGCTACCGAAAGTGGCTGCTGCTGGCCGGAGTTGCGGCCGCGCTCTGCGTGGGCGGTTACTTCCTGGTCCCGTGGGTGAATACGGCACTGAACACAGTGAGCACTGATGACGCTTACGTCAACGGTCACGTGACCCTCGTGGCCCCGCGGGTACCCGGACAGGTGATGAAGGTGCTGGTCGATGACAACCAACGGGTGAAGAAGGGGGATTTGCTCGTCCAACTCGACAAGGAGCCTTACCAGGTCCAGTTGGCGTTGAAGCGGGCCGCCGTACAGGTGGCGGAGGCGAACCTGGCGGCGGCCGAGGCCGCGGCCCGGGGCCTGGGAGCCCTACTCAGCGCCCAACGCTGGAAGCTCCAAAACGCCTCCGAGCAGGTCGATGCCCAGATCGCCCTTTTGCGGTCCCAGGCGGCCGCCCTGCGGAGTCAGGAGGCGGTTCTCGACAAAGCCCGGGCCGATTTCAACCGCGCCACGGCGCTGTTGCCGGAGCATGCCGTCAGTCGTTCGGATTACGACCAGTACGAACAGCAGTTGCGGGTCGCGACCGCCTCCCTCACCCAGGCGCAGGAGGCAATCGCCCAGACCCGCGTCTCGCTCGGCCTCGCGCCCCAACCGGAAAAGGGAAAGGGCCTCAGCGACGTGCCGCCGGACCTGGACCAGACCTTCTCCTCGGTCCGCGGGGCCCTGGCCGCGTGCATGGCGACGGCGACCCAACTCGGGCTGCCGCTGGCGTCCACCGACCTGACGCCCAACAAGGCGATCGAACAGTTCCGCCAACTCGACAAGAAGGGGGACATCGACCAGATCCTTCAGGATCTGGTCCCCAAGATGCCTGCCGTGCTGCAGGCCAAGGCCGGTCTGGAGGCGGCGCGGCACGACCTCGAGCAGGCCGAGTTGAACCTCCGCTATTGCGACATCGTCAGCGAGATCGACGGCGTGGTGGTCGGCCGGAACGTCAACCCCGGCAACAACGTCCAGGCAGGACAGGCCCTGATGGCCGCCCGCTCGCTCACGGAGATCTGGATCGACGCGAATTTCAAGGAGACGCAACTGGCCGACCTGCGAATCGGCCAGCGCGTGCGGTGCGAGGTGGACATGTATGGCAGCCGCAAGGAATTCGAGGGCCGGATCACCGGCTTCACCATGGGGACCGGCCAGACGCTCTCCCTGCTGCCGGCGCAGAACGCCACCGGCAACTTCGTCAAGATCGTTCAGCGGCTGCCGGTGCGGGTGGAGCTGACCGACTACGACCCGGACAAGGACCCGCTGTTCGTCGGGGTCTCGGTGACGCCCTACGTGTATTACAAGGAACCGCCCACGGGGCCGCACGCGGGGGAAGTCCTGCAACCGAGGTAGAGATGAGAGATGAGAGATGAGGGATAAGGGATGAGAGATGAGAGATCGGAGATCGGGAATGAAAGAAGCAACGCCTTGTCATCCTTCATCCCTCATCCTTCATCCCTCCTTCATCCCTCATCCCTTCATCCCTTCATCCCTCATCCCTCATCCCTTCATCCCTCATCCCTCACCCTTCATCCTTCATCCCTCATCCCTCACCCTTCATCCCTCATCGCTTGAAACGGAGGACACATCATGAGTAGCATGGCACTCAGCCCCACCGCCACCATGCGGGTATCCGGTCGATTGGCGGTCAGTCCCTGGATCATCGCCGCCGTGGTCCTCGTGCCCACGTTCATGGAGGTCCTGGACACCACGATCGCCAACGTGGCCCTGCGGTACATCGCCGGCGGCCTGTCCGCCGCGCAGACCGACTCCGAGTGGGTCATCACCGCCTACCTGGCCGCGAACGCCATCGTCCTGCCGATCACCGGCTGGCTCTCGGCCCACCTCGGCCGCCGCAACTACTTCCTGCTGTCGATCGCCGTCTTCACGCTCGCGTCGGCAATGTGCGGCTTCTCCACCAGCCTGGGGCAGATGATCCTGTTCCGCGTGATCCAAGGGCTGGCCGGCGGCGGACTCCAGCCGAGCAGTCAAGGGGTCCTGCTGGACGCCTTCCCGCCCGAAAAGCAGGGCACGGCCATGACCTTGTTCGGGGTCGCCGCCATGATCGCGCCTATCGTCGGGCCGACGCTGGGCGGCTGGCTCTGCGTCAACTACGACTGGCGGTGGATCTTTCTGATCAACGTCCCGATCGGGCTTTTGGCGCTGGTCGCCGCGTACGGCGTGGTCAATGATCCCGACTACCTCCAGCAGGAGCGGGCCGAGGCTCAGCGCCAGCCGCTGAACTTCGATTACATCGGCCTGGGACTGCTGGTGCTGATCATGTCCTGCTGGGAAGTCATGCTCAGCAAGGGACAGGAATTCGACTGGCTGGGCGACCCGTTCGGCGCGTGCAGACCCTCTTGATCCTGTTCGTGGTGGGGCTGGGCTTGCTGATCGTCCGGGAAATGCGGACCGCCCACCCGATCATCGACTTCCGGGTGCTCGGCGAGCGGAACTTTGCCATGTCCTGCATCATCATGTTCTCCACCATGGTCGTGGTGTACTGCGGAAGCATCGCGCTGCCGATGCTCCTCCAGGCGCTGTTGGGCTACGACGCCCTGGCCTCGGGGCTGGTGATGTCCCCGTCAGGCGTCTCCTGTTTGGCCGCGATGGTGGTCACCGGCATCCTGCTGGGCCGGCAGGTTGATGCCCGCTGGCTGATCGCGTGCGGCCTGCTGGTCATGGCTGCAGCGTACTACTGGCTGGCACGGCTGAATCTGGAGATCAGCCCCACGCATGTGGTTTGGCCGTGGATGCTGATGGCTCTCGGCGGGGGGATCCTGTTCGCCCCGGTCAACGTGGCCGCCTTCAAGTACACTCCTGCACATCTCCGCGGGGCGGCGGTCGGACTGCTCAGCCTGCTCCGCACCGAGGGGGGCAGCGTCGGCACCTCGATGGCCCAGACCCTCCAGGCCCGCCGCGATCAGTTCCACTTGTCCCGCCTGGCCGAGAACCTCGGCCCGCTGAATCCCCAGGTCCAGTCGTTTATGGATCAGGCCCAACAGGTCTTCCAACAGTGGACCGGCGACTCGGCCCGGTCGCAGCAGATGGCAGTCCAGACGCTCGACAGCCTCCGCCAGCAGCAGGCCCTGTCGCTCGCCTACTTCGACGTCTTCTGGCTGTGTGCCGTCCTGGCGGTGGCGCTCGTCGTTCTGGTGCTGCTGATGAAGCGCTCGGTGGCGGAAAAAGGCGAGCAAATTCGGGCGGAGTAGCGCTCGCGTTCGAAGAGGAATGACGATTCAACAGGTTCTTACACCCTGAGGAGCGAAGTCCCGATGCTTAATCGCGTGTCTGACAAAAAGCACTGCAACAACCGCTTTCACGGCGGCCGCCGTCACGCCGTTCAACTGCGTGCTCTGCCGGGGAGCGGGCCAAACTCAACCGGCCTTCGCGATGCCGTCCATCGTCTGATCGCCGCAAGCCCTGCCTGCAACGGTCCCGAGATCGAGTTCTGCGACGACCTGGCGGACTGCGAACTCCCGCCGGAGTTGCAGACGGCGATGTCGTCCATTGCGCGGGAACTGTTGCTCAACGCCATGTGCCACAGCCGGAGCAAGAAGGCATTGGTGGGGATTGGGCAGGGCGACGGACGCCTCTTTGTCCAGGTCCAAGACTGGGGTGTCGGCTTCGATCCCAGGAGCGTCCTGCCGGAACGACGCGGGTTGAAGTGGATTCAAGACCTGGTCCGTTGGCTGGGCGGCACCATCGAGATTGACAGCCGGCTTGGAGCGGGGACCTGTGTGATCGTCGAAGTTCCGCTGTCGCAGGAGACCGGCACGGATCATCCAACCATCGGCCTTACGCCACGATAATGGCGCACGATGTCGATCATGGCAGCAGCTTTCCTCTTGGCGCCGGACAAGAGCTAATGCCCAAGAAGTTTCTGTCGGAAAAACTCCGCCTCTCCAAACGGGCCAAGACCCTCGACGAGGGATATGTCCTGGCCCTGGCCGAGCAGGTCGAGAAGTCGGGGCTGGAAAAGGCGGTGATCCCGGCCCAGGATGCGGTCTATGACGACCGCGGCAAGCCCGACTGGGACAAGACCCAGTTCTATATCCCCATCGATTATCTGTTTCAGGTGGTTGCCCGCTACCCGCGCGAATGGTGCCCTGCGTTTCGATCAACCCCGAGCGCGCCGAGGCCATTGCGGAACTGGAGCGCTGTGCGGCAAAGGGCGTCGAGCCAGAGCACTTTAAATGATTTTCCTTTCCCCCATCTTCCTTTCCTGATCTGGCTTTTCTTGACCGCCTCCGCCACGCCCGGCCAATCATGGCGAGGACGCCGACCGCAAGCAGTGGCGCGGTCGAAGGTTCCCGGCCAGCTCCAACGGAGTACACGGAACCAGGGCCCCAGCGCCAACCTTCGGCAGCACGACGATCAAGAACGTGGCGAGGGGGCCGAAAAAGAGCGACGCCAGCCACCACAGCAGGCCGCTTGGCCGTGCCGCCCTTCTTCTCCACCTCACGAACCAATCCCAGGATACTCACCCGGCCCGCGGCCGACAACTCCCGACAACTCCCGACAACTCCCGCCAGGACGATGCGACTCGCTCCACTCGGCCCACCCTGCAATTGCGCGTGTCCTGCACCTAAGCCCGGAAGAGCCCCTAAAACTCGATCTCGCCGACCCGCACCGTCTCCTTGGCCTCCTTCAGGCGGAGCGTGAGCGATTTCCGCTGCTCGTTTGCGCGGCCGTAGTTGGTCAATACGTCCACCTGCACCGTGACCGGTCCCAACAGCCGCGTGGCCTGGCTGCCGAAGTAGTTGGCCTCGATCTTGTAGGTCCCGTGCGCCGCCCGGCGGACCATGTACTCCTCTGGCCCGTAGCCCTGCGTGAAGTCGCGGCTCACCAGCCCTCCGATCGTCGTGCGGTTGTGACTGTAGAATGCCTTCTCGCCGGAGGGCTCGGTGACCCAGAGGTCGACGTCGGTGTTTTCGGCATGCCAGGTCATGACGATGCGGACATCGACGTCCAGCAGCTTGATGAGCCGCGGGTCGAGCGGAACGACCGAGTCGCCGGCCGCCCTGGCCCGCGGGATGATGCGGTTGACCTCCTCCAGGGCGATGACCTCGATCTCCGGGAAGCGGTTGTCCCAACTGCCCATCACGACCTGCGACAGGAGGTCGATGGCGCGGGCGTAGTCGGCGCGAGGTTCCGCCGGCGGCGTAGTGTCCAAGATAATTGGCTCGCCGTTGTAAAGTTTGACTTTCGGCCCCGCGATGATATCGCCGCGAGCCCGCTTTTCCTGCGTTTCCTGCTCGATGGCCTTGGCCTCGATCGTCTCATCGGCCAGGCGGGCCAGCGCCAGGGCCAAGTCGCGATACGACTGCGGCTCCTCGGGCCGGAGTTCCAGCACCTGCTCGAAGGTCTGCACGGCCAGGTCGAGTTGCCCGATTTGGACCAGGCGGTGCGCTAGCACGCGCAGCAGGGCCGCATCCTCCAATTCCAGTTCGGCAATGTTGCTCAGGACCTGCAGGGCCAACTCGCTGTCGCCCTGGCGCCCGCTTGCGGGTCGCGGAAGAAGTCGGCACAGTCGAGGAAGAAGCCGGGCGAGGTCCCGTAGTTGGCACGGTTCTTCATGTAGACGGCCCATTGATCGGCCTTGCCTTTGGCGGCATGAAGCTCTTTCAAGTAGGGCATGTCCGGCTGCCACGACTGGATGACGATGCCCGGCTGACGGGCGGAGGACTGGCCGGATTGCTGCTTATCGTCCTTTCCGCCGCCCGTGCGGTCGCCATCGCGGATCGATTTGTCATCGCCAAGGTAGCCACGGATGTTGAGGTGTTCGGAATCCAGCCACGGACCGTGGGAGATCGTGTGGGGGCCGTCTGGATCAGGCGAGGACGGTGCAGGCTCCGCCTTAGCAGGTGCAGGCACTCGGTTCATCTCCCGTGGAGGCTGGGACCTCTCAGGCATGGGAGCTTCGGCCCGAGGCGCCGGCGGGGCGGGCATGGCCCGGGCAGGCGCAGCATCTCGTCGGGGCGGCGCTGCGGGGGCTGCGGCTGATGCGGGAGGTGCAGGTGCGGGTGCGGGCGCGGCGGGCGCAATCCCCCCACCGGTGAGACTGGAGTTCACGGCGTCCAGCTCTTCCGGCAGTCCCTGCGGCGCCTTATACTTGAAGTCCTTGGCATATTTGAACTCGGCGTTCCACCACTTCACGCGCTCGTCCCACATGCGGAGGACCTCGGTCAGCCTGTCGGACTTCTGCTTCTGTTTCTGATGTTCCACGGTGTCGATCCGCCGCAGGTACTCCTCGCGCATCGCGGCCAGCGACGTAGGCGGCGCAATCTCGTACTGCACGTACTGCTCCAACGAATCGAGCACCAAGAGCGACGTGTAGGGCGTGACCAGCCCGAACTGCTTGCCCAGCGCGGCAATCTCCTTTTCGTTGGCCTTCTGGTGGACCATCAGGTCGGCCAGCTTCTTCTGTGCCCAGAGGCGGCGCAAGAGCGTGCCCTCGACGGCGTCTGGCGCGAGACTTTGACGACACGCACTTCGCTGCCGCCGTGGACGGTCAAAGTGGCTGTCTCGCCGCTGAACTTCCCCACTGCGGTACACTGCTCCGTCAGGATCTGGGGCTGCTGCGGATAGACATTCTTGGACTCGATCCCCTCGACCGCCGTCGCCTGGAACGACGGGCCAGGCCGGCCGACGCGAAACAACACGTCGTCATCCTTCCAGTTGGCCAGATTGAAATACCGTCCGCCGTTGCTCATCGCCAGGCCATGCAGCAACGCATGGTTGGAAGTGGCAGTGTTCGAGAAGATATAAAGCGGGGCATCAAGCCGGGCCGGCTCCTCCCGCCCGAAGTTGGAAATTCCATCCGTGAAGAGCAAATACAGGTCGGGCTTCTCCGCCCCGGAAATCGGCCCGATCGCTCCGAACTGCGTGCCGCCGTCGTACTCGACCTTCTCCAACGCGGCGGTCAGGGCCGCCGGGTCTCCTTCCTTCAGTTCGATGTGTTGGGGCTTCGCTGCCACATTTCGCAGCAGCACCAAATCGATACGGATGTCGGGCATCTTGCCACTTTCATAGAGGTTCATCCACCGCTGCTGGAAATACGCCCGTAGCAGCGCGATCTCCCGTGTGTGGTCGCCGGTTCGAGAGCCTGAGGCGTCCCAAAAGATCACGACGTGTCGCGGCACGGCAAGCGGCTTAACGGCGCCCTCGGGCTCCGTGGGGAGGCAGGTTAGAGCGAAATACACCTGCCCGTCGTCCGCCTTCTCGACGACGAAACGCGGCCCATCAACCTTCGGCAGGGCGATGACCAGGTCCTCGACGGGCGACCAATCCTGCTGCCGGGTTTCGGCGACGAAGCTCTCGTGCCACTTCTGGAAGGAAAAATTGGCCAGTTCGCCCTTGGTCACCTGGGGCGTCGCCGCCGGTTTGACCACCTCCACGCGGAGCGAAAACTCGTGGATCTTGTCCTTGAACTTCAGCGGCAGGTGGTAGGCCGGGGCCTCCTTGCCGCCGATCAACTCGGTGACGTAGCTCACCCGCACGGTGCGGCTGCCGTGGGCCGGGATGGGAAAGACCCGCGTCTGGAAGTTGTTGCCCTGGGTCCACTGCACAAGCCCCGGATCGATTCCCCGGCGGACGACCGCCTCGAAGACCCGGCGGGCCTCGTGCTTCTCGACGGCCACGCCATCGACCATCGTGCCGTTGATGTCCAGGGCGTAGCCGCTGATCGTGGCCCCTTCCGGCAGCGGGAAGTGCAGGTCGCCCTCCATCGCCCTCGGCGACGGGTTGGCGAAGGTCATGGTGCTGGTCGTCTCGGCCACTTCGCCGAGGATCCGCACCTCGGTCGCGAGCCTAGCCAGTCCTAGCGGCGTCGAGCGGCCGTTCTCTTGGACCATCAGGGCCGGCGGGACGGTCTGGGCCGAGAGCGTCGAGACCGTGGCCAAGAACAGGCTAATCGCGCAGAACAGTTTCATGGTCGGCATCCTTTTTTCCAAGAAAAAGTTGATGGTTCTTCCCTTCGCCCACGTGCGGACGAGGCTTTCGGCTACTGGACGATTGTAGCAAACGAATAGTTCCCGTGCGAGTTTGGGGTGTCAACGCGCAGCCCATCGCGACAGAATTTCTCGAACTGGCTGTCGCGGATCGTACGAACGTCCGACCCCTGGAAATCGGCGACTGGTTTCTTGGCCGCGAGCTTTCGCTTGTCGAACGTCTCCTTCCGGCCATACTCGGTCAGAAGTTGGATGTCGCTTGTCGATTCCCGCAACAGCCAGCCATGGTAGCGAGTCTCACTCGCTGCGGCGCCGGTAGCAACTTCCACCCAGCGAGCGCCCTTCGGAGGCAGGGCGTCGACGGAGGCGAAAACGTCATGAAGCTCCTTCAAGTCAGATGTCCGTTGCTCTGCGGTAAGAGGCACCTCGTGCGTCTTGCTGTCAGAGGGAGACAGAGTTTGGTAAGGGAACGGCACGCCTTGAGAATGAGACAGGCTTGGATGCGCTGCGATCATCAGCACGACCGAAACCGCATGCAACACAAGCAATGTCCGCTTGGTGAATCGGAGCCATCGATTGCCGGCTTTCGTTTCAGCGGATTGGGGCTCGGTCGCGGCCATGTTTTTCTCTCCTGCGATGCCAGCACACCCTGTCTCGAATATACGACTTTCAAGATCGGCAAGCAACCGAGTTGACGCCAAGGGCAGGTTCTTTAGAGTTTTCGGAAGGTGGAAAGGAAGATGGGGGAAAGGAAAATGATTTTCCTTTCCCCCATCTTCCTTTCCTGATCTGGCTTTTCTTGACCGCCTCCGCCACGCCCGGCCAATCATGGCGAGGACGCCGGCCGCAAGCAGTGGCGCCGTCGACGTGGGGCGGACCCGGCCGGCTCCAGGCGCAGGCTGAGGTCACGGAACCAGGGCCCCAGGGCCAACCTTCGGCAGCGATAGATGGTTCTGGTGAATCGACTGCCGGAATTATTCCATCCAACGGCAAAAGGGCAAGGAACAGGCCATGACATCAGAAGTAATGCTCTTCGGCCCTGAGTACTTGATTGACTCAACAGAAGGATATTCCGCCCGTAGTCCTTCGCTGCGGGATTGGATACCGGAGGTCTGGGGGTGGCCTATCCTTGTAGAATGAGGGAAACGCCCGATCGCCCAGAGGCTTACGATTGCCGCCTGCCCTACGGGTGGCCGCAATGTGCCGACGAGATACCCGCTGAACCCGCTGTGAAGCGTCCATGAAACGACAATTTTTTTCCATCCTGGCTCTCAGCTTGTTTTTGCCCGGTAGCTGTTCCAAGAGTGCGAAGGAGCCGTTCGCGCGGGGCGTTTCAGCCTATCAGAAGGGCGATTTCGACGCGGCCGTTTCTGACTTCACGGAGGCCATTCACCTCGCACCGAAGGCGGCCGAGATCTATAACAACCGGGGCAATGCCTACGCGAGCAAGGGTGATTTCGACGCCGCCATTCTTGACTTCACAGAGGCCATTCGCCTCGATCCGAAGCTGGCCCAGGCGTACAACAACCGGGGCAATGCCTATGTGAGCAAGGGCGAACAGGACCGGGCCATTGCCGACCTCGACGCGGCCATCCGGCTCGACCCGCAGTATGGCTCGGCGTACAACAACCGAGGCATCGCCTACGGGAAGAAAAAAGACTACGACGCTGCCATTGCCGATTTCACGGAAGCCATCCGACTGGAGCCGAACTATGCCGCGGAGTATAGCAGCCGTGGTCTTGCCTACGGGCACAAGGGGGACTACGATGCCGCCCTTGCCGACTTCGATGCGGCCATCCGGCTCAAGCCTGCCGCCGAAACCTATTGCGCCCGTGGCATCGTCTACGGGAAGAAGGGCGATCTGGACGCAGCCATCGCCGACTTCAGTGCGGCCATCGGACTCAAGCCGACTGCCGAAGCCTACCGCAACCGCGGCAAAGCCTTCGGCAACAAGGGCCAGTACGACAAGACCATCGCGGACTGCACCGACGCCATCCGCCTGGCCCCGACGGATGCCGAGGCCTATTACAATCGAGGCGTTGCTTACGGGAAGATAGGCGAGAAAGCCAAAGCGAAAGAAGATTTGACCCAGGCGCAGAAGCTGGGATACACGAACCCGATGCTGATCCTGTAGGACCGGCGAGTCAATAACTGTCGCCTTTCGCTCCGCGAAAGTGGCGTTCTTTCGCGGAGCGAAAAGCGACTGTGCAACACTTGTTGATTCACGATCCTTAGCGTTACTTCGGCAAGAAAATGGAGAACGTGCTGCCTTCGGCCGGCGTGCTCTGGACGGCGGTTCGGCCGCCGTGGAGCTGGACGATGTGCTTGACGATGGCCAGGCCGAGCCCTGTGCCGCCGGATTCGCGGCTCCGCGACTTGTCGACGCGGTAGAAGCGTTCGAAGATCCGAGGCAAATGCTCGCGGCTGATTCCACAGCCATGGTCGCGGACGCGGATCTCGAGCTCCCGCTCGCCCGCCAGGCCGGACACTTCGAGCGACTGGCCCGGCGGGCTGTAGGCGATGGCGTTTTCGATCAGGTTGACCACGGCCTGCTCCAGCAGCGAGGCGTTCATGGAGGCCGTGAGCTCGGCGGGGCAGGTCAACTCGATTCGCATGTTCTTTTCCTCGGCCTTTGCGCCGCAGTCGGCAACGGCCGCTTCCAGCACGCTCCGCAGCGACCCGCGGGCGAGCACGTTCTGGGATTTTTCCCCTTCCTGCTCCACGCGGGCCAGGGTCAGCAGGTCTTCCAGGATGGCGTGCAGGCGCTCGGTCTGCTTGGCGACGATTTTGAGG
The DNA here is from genome assembly GCA_963824275.1 of uncultured Planctomycetia bacterium. GTDB lineage: Bacteria > Planctomycetota > Planctomycetia > Pirellulales > Thermoguttaceae > JANXQG01. Next base: position 495,057 of record CAWGOT010000003.1, read on the forward strand.
AATTTTTCCCGCGGCTCGGCGTCGTTCATCGCCCCGTCCAGCAGCGTCTCGACATAGCCCTGGATGGAAGTCACGGGCGTTTTCAGTTCGTGGGAGACATTGGCCACGAAATCGCGGCGAATGCTTTCCAGCCGTTTGCAGGTCGGTGACATCGTGGATCACCAGCAGGGCGCCGTTGCGGCCTTCGGGCGCATCGCGGAGCACGGTGCCGTGGACGTGCAGGTAGCGCGGCTCGCCGCGGTCGCGGAGCACGACCTCGCCTTCGGTCGGCTGCTGCGTGGAAATCACGCTGGTCACGAGCTTGTGGAGATCGATGCTGCGGACGATCTCCGGCAGCGAGCGGCCTTCGGCCCGGCCCGGCTCGATCCCCAGCAGGCGGGCCGCGGCGTCGTTCATGCGGAGGAGGCGCTCGTCGGTGTCGATGGCCAGGACGCCTTCCACCATGCTCGAGAGAATGGCGTCGCGCTCATTCCGCTGCCGCACGACCGTGGCCAGCTTGTCTTCCAGGTCGGCGGCCATCTGGTTGAGCGTCTCGGCCAGGCCGCCCACCTCTTGCGAATTGGCGGTCGAAAGGCGGTGCGCGAGGTCGCCGCGGGCGAACCATTCGGCATCGTGGCTGAGCTGTTCCAGCGGCTTGACCGCGCGGCGGGCGATGATCAGGCTGGCGGCGGCCAGCAGCGCAGCCAGCAGGAGACTGGCCGCGAGGATGTGGCTGAGAATCTCCCACAGCGCGCGGTCGATCGACAGCAGCGGAATGGACGTCCGCACGATACCGAGCGTTTGACCCTGGTCGCGGACGCGGACGGCCACGTAGCGCATCGACTCGTGCATCGTCTGGCTGTCGCGCAGGGAAACGCCCACGTCCTTGCCCTCGTCCAGGATCTCCTTGACCTCGGGCCGCTTGGCGTGGTTGTCCATTTCCTGCGGCGATTGCTCCGAGTCACCCACGACCTTGCCGTCCGGCAGGATGACCGTGAGCCGGGTGGAACTGCGATTGCCGAGATCCTTGCAGAGGGCGTCGATCCCGGCATATTGCCTGGCCGCCAGGAGCGGAACGATCTGGTCTTCGGCCAGGCGGGCCCTGGATTCGAGGTCCTCGGCCGTGCGGGCGAGGTAGAAGCGGCGGAGCGAGAGCGAGGCGTCGATCGCCACCGCCGCCAGCGCCAGCAGCGCGATCAGGAGCGTGGCCGGGTAAAGTTGCCAGAAAAGGCGTGGTCTGTGCATGCTTCCCTTGGGTCATTATCGTTTGCAGGCATGGAACCGTGCCGGTTGGAGTCCCGGCTTTAGCCGGAATCGGCATAATTCCGGCTAAAGCCGGGACTCCAACCCCGCGTACAATCGTCAATCGGCCTGATGTCTCACGATCCGGCCTTCAACCATGTAAATCACGTCCTCGGCGATGCTGGCGGCGCAGTCGGCAATCCGCTCCAGGTTGCGGGAAATGGAGAGCAGCCGCAGCAGGCTCCCGACCCGCCCGGATCGCGGCCAATCTGCTCCTCGATCTGGTTGCGGATGGTCCGCTTCAACTGGTCGACTTCGTCGTCGCAGGCGCAGACGCCGCGGGCCAGCACGGCGTCCATCTGCACCAGGGCGTCGAGACTCTTGCGGAGCATGGCCTGGGTCTGCTCGCCCATTTCGGCGAAATCGCCCGGGATGGCAAGGGCCGGCTCGACGGCCAGGGCGGCCGCCTTCCGCGCCACGTTCACCGCCATGTTGCCGATCCGCTCCAGGTCGTTGTTGATCTTCAAGGCCGCCACCAACTGCCGCAGGTTGATGGCCACCGGCTGGTGCAGGGCCAGCGTCTTGAGGCACTCCTCCTCGAGGTTGATTTCCCGCTGGTCGACCTCCGCATCCAGGGCCTGGACTTCCGCCGCAAGCTCCGTGTCGCGGTCCAGCAAGGCGCGGATCGCCTTCTGGACCTGCTCCTCGACGATCGAGCAGATCAGCAACAGGTCTCTTTTGAGTTTGTCGATTTCTCGTTGCAGGTGGATCGACATGGGTTCCTCTTGTTGGTTGTTATCCGTAGCGGCCGGTAACGTACATCTCGGTCTCTTTTTCCTTCGGGTTGAGGAAGATGTTGGCCGTCTTGTCGTGTTCGATGGTGCGGCCCAGCAGCATGAAAATGCACTCGTCGCTGGCCCTCGCGGCCTGGTGCATGTTGTGGGTCACGATGAAAATCGTGTAGCTCTTGCGCAACTGGTGGATGAGCGTCTCGATCTGTTCGATGCCGGCGGCGTCCAGGGCCGAGCAGGGTTCGTCCATGAGGATCACCCGCGGCTTCAGCGGCAACAGCCGGGCAATGCAAAGTTTCTGCTGCTGCTCGAGCGAAAGCAGGGTCGCCCGCTTCTTGAGCCTGTCTTTCACTTCGTCCCAGAGCTGAACGTCGCGGAGGGCCGACTCGACCATGACATCCTCCTCGCCCCGACTGTAGGTTCCCTGCCGGACGTGGACCCGGACCCCGAAGAGCAGGTTCTCGCGGATCGAGATCGGCAGCGGGTTCGGCCGCTGGAAGACCATGCCGACGCTCTTCCGCAGCTCGCTCAGCGAAACGTCCGGATCGTAGATATTCTTGCCCAGCACCGTGATGCGGCCGGTTGTCGTCACGTTGCCGTAGCGCTCGTTGATGCGGTTCAGGCAGCGCAAAAGCGTCGTCTTGCCGCAGCCGGACGGTCCGATCAGCGCCGTGACCAGCCCCGGCTTGATGTCCAGCGAGATATTCTTCAGGGCCTGGAAGGTCCCGTACCACAGGTTCAGGTCCCGGGTCTGGATGCCCTGTTGCAGCGGTGTCGGCAGAGCGGTCGCCATCAGCCAAACTCCCCGTTGACGTAGCGCTCGGTAAGCCGGTTGTCCGGCTTGGAGAAGATCTTCGCCGTTTCGCCCTCCTCGATCAGGCGGGACTCGCTCAAGAATGCGGTGCGATCGGCCAGGCGGCAGGCCTGCTGCACGAGGTTCGTCACGAGCACGATCGTCATCTGCTCTTTCAGTTCCACCAGGACATCCTCGATCTTCATCGTGGTCACCGGATCGATGGCGATCGAGAACTCGTCGAGGCAGAGGATCTCCGGCCGGTGCGAGAGGGCGCGGGCCAGCGTCAGTCTCTGCTGCTGGCCGCCCGAGAGCCGCGTGCCGAGCGTGTCGAGGCGGTCGCAGACTTCGTCCCAGAGCATCGCCTGCCGCAGGCACTGCTCGACCAGGGCATCGAGTTCGTTGCGGTCGTGGATTCCCGCGCGGCGGGGGGCATAGGCCACGTTCTCGTAGACCGAAAGCGGCAGGCCCACCGGCAGCGGAAAGACCATGCCCACCCGCCGGCGCAATTCGTAGACGTTGCGGAAACCGGCAACTGCGCTGGGCGGGAAACTGCCGGCGGCTTGGACGAAGTGGGTGGAGTCGTACACCTTCCCGCCGGCACATTCCCCCCCGGCGCGACGGCCGTCCACCGCCACCGTGCCGCTGATCCGCGCCGCGGGTGTGAAATCCAGCATGCGGTTGATGCACTTCAAAAGCGTCGTCTTGCCCGAGTTGGCCGGACCGATGATGCCGAAGATCTGCCGCCTGGGGATGCCTAGCGTAATTTCCCGCAGGGCCATCCGCGCTCCAGCGCCCTGGTCGGCCGTAGCTCACCGAAACGTCGTTAAATTCAACGGCATAGTCCATCGTCATCCTACCACTTCTTCCGCGACCGCAGGTAGACCCGCAGGCCGATCGAGAGGCTGTTGACGGCCAGCACCAGGCCGATCAAGACGACGGCCGTGCCGTACTGAAGGCTCGGGGGCACGCCGCGAACTTGGGTCGAAAGCGTGAACAGGTGCATCGATAGCGCCATGCAGCGGTCGCCCAGCCCGTAGGGGAAAAAGGCCCTCAGGCCGTGCTCGGGAAGCGTGCTGAAGAACACGGCCCCGGTGAAGAGGATGGGGGCCGTTTCGCCGGCTGCCCGCGAGACCTGCAAGATCACGCCCGTGAGGATGCCGCTGATCGAGTTCGGCAGCACGATCGTGCGGATGGTCTGCCAGCGCGAGGCCCCCAGGTTCCAGCAGGCCTCGCGGAAGGCGCAGGGCACGGCGGCCAAGGCCTCCCGCGTGCTGGTGATGATTACCGGAAGCGTCATCACGGCCAGCGTGCAGGAGGCCGCCAGCAGGGAGCGGCCCATGCCGGCGAACATCACGAAGGCCCCGACGCCGAACAGGGCATGGACGATGCTCGGCACGCCGGCCAGGTTCACCACGGCCAGGTTGATGATCCGCGTAAGCCAGTTGTTGCCGGCATATTCATTGAGATAGACGCCGGCCAACACGCCCACCGGCGCGGCGACCAGCAACGAGATCCAGACCAGGAAAAAAGTCCCCACCAGCGGCGCCCAGATGCCCCCGGCCGTCATATAGTCATGGGGATTGTCGACGATGAACGACCAGGACAGTGCCGGCCAGGCCCGGACCAGCAGGTAGGTCAGGATCGCCGCCATCGGCACGATCAGGACCAAGGCCGTGAGGAGGAACACAAAGCGGGCGATGTTCTCCTTGACCTTCTTCGAATGCTCGACCGAAGTGGCCGTAAAGACCTCGCGATGCACCAGGCGGACGCTCTGCCCGGCGCGAAGACTGAGTTGCCCGACCTGCTCGCGCCGAGACAACTGTTCGACAGCCGTGGCCAGGCCCCACCAGGGCGATTCTTCCGTCCCTTCGCCGCCGCCGCCGACGGCCCTGGCATTGACGTGGAAGACGGCGGAGAGAGGGAGCCGCGCACCCCCCACGCGAAAAACCACATGCCACCAGCGCCGTCGCATGGGGGGTGCCGGGCTCCCTCTCTCCCGCGGCCGGGCTCGCGAACTCATCGCCGGCCCCGGCAACTGGCAAGTGATTTCCCAGGGCGGCAAGGGCCCCGTATGCCTATCGCCGAGACAGGCCGCTTCATGTTGCATCAGCCCTGTGATCGCGGCGGAAAGCGTCGGAAAGGCGGCCGGCTCCGCGGTGGCGGCCGGCCAGCGAAGAACGTAGTGCGTTTGCGTCGATTTTGGGTCAGGCCCGCTCATTGCGAATTCCCTTGACGACAAGATCGGCCGTGAGGTTCACGATAAAGGTCACCACGAACAGGACCAGTCCGATCACGAACAGCACGCGGTAATGGGTTTCGCCCTGCACGGCCTCGCCCAGTTCGGCGGCGATGGTGGCCGTAAGCGTGCGGATCGGATCGAGCAGGCTGTGCGGGATTTGGATGGCATGGCCGGTCGCCATGAGGACGGCCATCGTTTCGCCGATCGCGCGGCCGACGCCCAGCAGGACCGCGGCCAGCAGCCCGTTCTTGGCCGCCGGAAAGAGCACGCGATAGACGATTTCCCAGCGGCTGGCGCCGAGCGAGAGGGCCGCCTCGCGGTAGGCGTCGGGCACCGCCTTCAACGCATCTTCGCCCACCGAAACGATGATCGGCACGCTCATCAGGGCCAGGATGACGGCGCCGTTCAACAGGCAGACGCCCACCGGCGCCCCGTCGTCCAGATGATGATCGGCCCCAGCACCATGTATCCGATGAATCCCCAGACGACCGACGGGATGGCCGCCAGCAGTTCAATCAGCACCTTGAGCGTTTCGCGCGTGCGGCCGCTGGAAAACTCGGAAACGAAAACCGCCGCGCCCAGCCCTAGCGGCACCGCAATCAGCATCGCCAGACCCGTCACCGTAAGGCTGCCCAAGAGCAGGGCCAGGACGCCGTAGTGCGGCTCCGGTTCGGCCGTCGGCCGCCACTCAGGGCTGGTGAAGAACTCCGTGAAGTTCAGCTTGCCGCCGAGCACCGGCAACGCCTCGCGGAAGACGAAGAAGAAGATCCCGAAGACCAACAGGATCGCGCTCCAGCCGCAGAGCCGGATCAGCCATTCGACGGCCGGTTCCGTGCGATCCAGCACAACCTGCAGCAGCGCATAGAACCACTCGCGGCTGCGCCGCGCCGTAGGCCGGGTTGTCGAGGATTGTTGATTCATAGGAGCAGGGTGAGCCAAGACTGCAGACTGTGGGGTGGGCCGAGTTCTATGAGTCGCACCAGTTCCTGGTTCGTGGTGGGACTCGTAGAAGTCGGCCCACCCTGCTTCTCTTGAATATCGAGGCTTGTTCACTCATGGCTGCCAAGGGGCACGTATCCCAGATCCAGGACGACTTGCTGGCCCGGCTTGTCCAGGATCCAGTCGAGGAATCGCTTGGCCTTATCCTGCGGCTCGCCGGCCGTGTAGAGCAGCAGCGGCCGGGTGATCGGATAGCCGCCCTCGCGCTTCGTGGCGTTCTCGACCGTCGGCGCGATGCCGTACTCGCCCTTGTGCTTGGAAATCTTCAGCATTTTCACCCCCGGCACGACATATCCCATGCCGCTGTAGCCGATGGCACTGGGCGTGTTGGCCACCAGGGCCACGACGTTGACCGAGCCGTTCTGGTCGATCGAGCCGAGCTTGTAGTCGCGGGACTTGCCCATCACCGCCTCGCGAAAATAGACGTAGGTCCCCGAGCTGTTCTGCCGGCTGACGCGGATGATCGTGTCGTTGCCCAGCCGCTTGGGATCGACGCCCAATTGCGACCAGCGGGTGATCTTCCCCCCTTCGCCGTAGATCTCGGCCAATTCCTCGATCGAGATCGAGTCCAGGGGGTTCTCCTTGTGGACGTAAATCGCCAGCGCGTCGTAGCCGACGATGAATTCTTTGGCCTCCTGATGGCGTCGTTGGCGGACCCGCTCGATTTCCGTGTCCTTCATTTTCCGGCTGGCACTGGCGATTTCGCAATTGCCGTCGATGAGGCTGGCGATGCCCACGCCCGACCCGCCGCCGGAAATCTGGATCATGGCGTCGGGATAGGTCGCATGGTAGTTTTCCGCCCAGGCCTGGGCCAGGTTGAGCATCGTGTCGGAACCTTCGACGCACACCCCCTTCGCGGCAGGCCGACAACCCGCCGTAGTCGCGGCCAGCAAGGTTGCCACCAATAATACCACCCAAGTTGTAGGAAGTGTGCTCATCCTCATGCCGAAACGAACCGGGCTCGGAGAACGCGACTATAAGTTTGCGCGGGCAGGAATGAGCCGTTGGAGTCCCGCCTTTAGGCGGTTTGTCCGCCAGTTTTCCGGCTAAAGCCGGGACTCCAACGGCTCATTTCTGCCCGCGTGCTGTATACGCAGTCCCACGACGGAGCGGACCCCAAATTGTTAAGGGGCGGTTAGCAAGATGTTAGCAGTTGGGCAGTGGAGTGTCAAATGGTGCAAAATGTGGCGTGCCGGCCGGCTTTCTCATCCCAAGGCAAGATATATCAGAAATTTCTTGAATTTCTTGGCCGTCGTGCGTAAAATATTTGGAAATGAACATCCTGACAAACGAGTTGAGAGTTGCAATCGGTATTGAAGCCCGACTGCGCAAGCGAGAAATGTGCGTCATAGACCACGGAAAGCGGATTCCTCGCTTGCGCGTTGGGCTTCAATGCCCCATATAACCGAGCAAACTCTCCGGAAAGCCTCTACGCCCACTTGTAGCTCTTCTGCTTGCGGAATCCGGTGATGCGGACCACGTCTCCCGGCAGGATGTCCAGCATGGCGTAGGCGTTGTGCTCCGGCCCCGAGCCCTCGACGATCGCCTGAAGCGTGCAGTAGTGGATGCCGTGCATGTCGCTGTAATTGCCGAAGTGGAAGTGGCCTTGCAGCACGCCAAGCACTTTGCCGGACTTTTCCAGAACGCTCTTGACGGCGTTGCAGTTCCGCACGCCATAGGGCGGAATCAGGTCGAGGCACTGATGGACGCAGACGATGGCCTTATGTTCCGTCTGCTGCAGGTCCGCCCGCAGCCACTCCAGTTCCGCAGCCGGGATATTGGAATCGCCCCACTCGAAGTTCTTGCGGCCGTACGACGCCCCCTCCTTGTTGAAGCAGGCGTCGAGAATCACGAAATGATAGCCCTGGGCGTCGAAGGAGTAGTAGGACTTCTCTTGCCCTACGATGCCCAGGAACTCGGTTTTGGTGAGGTTCTCGACGCAGTGGTTTCCGAGCACGAAATGGTGTTTGCCGGGCAGAGGGCTGAACTCCTTGACGACCTGCGTGAGGTAGCCCTTCTCGGTGTCGAGGTCGGCTGCCGAGTCGATGAGATCGCCCATGGCGATGATGTGGTCGGGTTTTTCCTGCTGGAAGCGTTTGGCGGCCTCGGAGAACTTGGTCAGCGACTCTTGATGGTAGCGCGTCCCGCTGGGCGGCTTGTCGGCATAATGCAGGTCCGCCGCCAGACCGATCCGCAGCTTGGGTTTGGCATTCTCTTCCGTGGCCGCAAGCAGCCATGAGGGTTCGCCCAACGTCATCGCGGAACCAGCCAGGAACAGCGTCCCGCCTTGGAGAAACGCCCTCCGCCCCAACCGCCGCACGTGCTTGTCTTCCTGCCGACTGTGCCTCGTCATGATCCGCCTTCCTTGCCGCCGCCGTGGGGCGCCGCATCTGGCTCGGCAAGCAGTTCGTCGAGTCGTCGCCATAAGTCGATCCTCACCATGAAACTTGCCTTGTCTTCACGTATTATAGTGCCCGTTCCGGGCGGTGTCCATTTCCCGCTGACAGGCATTGGGTCCGCAGTCCGGGCTTTCTCTTGCCCGCCGCAAGGGACGGAAGTATGATAGCTGTGAAGGCCGCTAAGCTAAGGATTTGGCTCAAAGCAACTTCCTTGCTTCGAACTTTGATGCCACCGGCGTGCCCGGTGGAGCCTCACGCTTGTTGCTACATACGACGGGCCACCGCGCTTTTCGCCCGCCGCTCCTCAGCGACGGCATAGCCGTCGCTGAGGAGCGGCGGGCGAGGTGGCGACGGGCATCCCGGTAGTAGCTGCGAGCGTAGCGATCCACCGGGCAAGCCGGTGGCATCGGGAACTTATTATCTCTCCCCAAATCCTAATTCCTCCCCATAAGGTAACGCGATGGCACAGGTTCAATCGAATCAAGAGACGTTAAAACAGGCCATGAAGGAGGCCCTCGCCGAAACGCTCCACGAGGAGCGGGCATTTCTGCACGAGGTGTTCGCGGAGGTTCTGGAGGACTTTGCCTTGGCCGAAGCGATCCGCGAGGGCCGCGAGACCAAGGTTGTCGAACGCCTTATTGGCTTATCAGACTGCGTATAATCAAGTATACGAGAATTGCGACGGTGGGGCACCAGCATGCGTATCCTACAGCCCTGACCCAGAGGGGCAGATATGCAACTGATTCGCCTGGCTTCTTCAGCGCAGCACGTAGTATCCGAATGTCTGCCAGTCCGGCCACTCCAAGCAGGAGAAGAGACGGCGCAAGCACGAGCGCCAGTCGCGAGACGAATCCAAAATACGATGTAAACACGCATAGGACTGCGGCTATTATACCAGCGATTAGCGTTTGGACTGCCACCTTGCGACCTATGGGCGTACTCGATTGGTTGTCCATATTCTGTACTTTCAAGCGAATACGCGCTTCCCCGGATTTTACCACGCCGATAATCATGAAGCCTCTGGCCTCAGGCGGCCGCCGATGCGATGAACAGAGCGGTAACCCACGCGCACCATCCAAATCTGCGCCTCGGGAACGCGAGCACGCAGCCTGTTCCCTGCCTTCAACTCATCGCGGTCAAGCTCGAACGCTCCGCTTTCGATGTCGACCGCGGCAAACTTGCCCTTGTCGGCGGGTTTAAGCTGCGGACGAACTTCACTCTCGTAAATCGCGTCGCCGCGTCTCGCGAACTCTTCCTTGCTGTATCGCCGTTTGACAGAGTCCATAATCAACCTCCCCTTCTCTTGGTATTATACCCATTATCGGCGTCCACGCATCGCTTTACCTTATACTCACGTTTCCGGCGACTTGAAGTCTTGCCCGTCGTCATCAGCAAGCAGAACATCCAATGAACGCTTGGGGTTGCTGACAAATCCACGAGTGACCCGGTAATGATCCGTTTCAAGATAAGGCACTTCTCGGATGCCGTCTTCACTGAAGACATAGATGCAGGCGTCAGGGTAGCCCATGATTATGGGTGAATGCGTCGCGACCACGAACTGAGATTCCTGCTTGCAGTATCCGTGGAGTATGGTAAGAAACTGCAACTGCCGGCTGGGGGAAAGCGCAGCTTCCGGCTCGTCCATGAGGTAGAGACCCTGGCCCCGCAAGCGATTCTTGAATAGCGCGAAGAACGATTCTCCGTGCGACTGTTCGTGAAGAGCACGCTCCCCGTACGCGGGGCCTATTGGGCTGCCAAGAAGGCCTTTCTGCTCCGTATCCAAGCGTTCAATCTCTGTGGCTACATTGTAGAAACTCTCCGCGCGAAGAAAGTAGCTATCGCGCGGCAAAGTCGTCGATTTTGCAATTCGCAAACACTCATCTAGGCGAGAATGGCTGGCACGGGTTGCAAAGTTGAAATTCCGGCTTCCGCCCTCTGGATTCAAACCAACTGAGATCGCGAGTGCTTCGATCAAGGTCGACTTGCCGGTACCATTTTCGCCAACGAAGAACGTTACCTTCGGGTGAAAAGTGAGCGTTTCGAGATGTCGAAACGCGGGAACGCAGTAGGGAAACTGGTCGGGGAACTTCACACGCTCACGCAGCAACTGCACATGAAGCAAATAGGGGCCGGCGGAATTGCGATTCTTGCGTCCCATTAGCAAATCCCGCCGGTCTTTCGCAAGAGCTTACCGCCGCAGCAAGCAGGCGTTTGGATCAATTCCTTATTCGGATTTCGAATTTGTTTCGGATTTCGACATTCGAATTTCGGATTTTCTTCACGGCATTTGGCAACTCAACCCGCCCGACGCCGGCAGGTAGCACTGCTGCACGTAGTCCGCCACCATGCGGTCGGCGCTGAACCGCCAGCCCAAAGTGCTGATGGAGTTCATCATCCGCTTGATCCAGTGCCGCGGCAAACCGTCGATGTCGCGGTCGTAAAACAGCGGAATCACCTCTTCGACCAGCACGCGATGCAGGTCGGCCGCGTCGCGGGCGTCGGTGATGCGGTCGTCGACGTGCTGCGTGCCCTTGCCGATGGCAAAGCCGTTGGCGCCGTCGAAGGCCTCGGCCCACCAACCGTCGAGGATCGAGAGGTTCAAGGCCCCGTTGAGCACGGCCTTCTGGCCGCTGGTGCCGGAGGCCTCCAAGGGCCGCCGCGGGTTGTTCAGCCAGACGTCGACGCCCTGGATCAGGTGCCGGCAGACGTTCACGTCGTAGTCCTCGATGAAGACCACGCGGTTGGCGAAGCGCGGGTCGAAACGGAGGTTGGAGATCTTCTTGATCAGTTGCTTGCCGGGCTCGTCGGCGGGATGGGCCTTGCCGGCAAAGATGAACTGCACCGGCCGCTGCGGATCGTTGACGATCTCCGCCATGCGGTCGATGTTGTTGAGGAACAGGTCGGCCCGCTTGTAGGTGGCGAAGCGGCGGGCAAAACCGATGGTGAGGATGTTCGGATCGAGGATGTTCCGCGCGGCCTCGACCACTTCGTCGCTCTCGCCGCGGCGGCGGCACTGCCGGCTCAACCGCCGGCGGACGAAGGCCAGCATCAAGTTCTTCAGGGCGTAGTGCGTTTCCCAGAGCTCGCCGCGGTCGATGTCGTAGATCCCCTTCCAGATCTCCGGATCGCTCAGCCGGGCCATCCAGCCGGGCTCGAAGTTGCGGTCGTAGAGCTGCATCATCTGGTAGGCCAGCCAGGTGGGGATGTGGACGCCGTTGGTGATGTGGCCGATGGGGATTTCTTCTTCCGCCCTCCACGGCCAGAGATGGGCCCACATCCGCCGCGAGACGTGGCCGTGCAGGTTGCTCACGGCGTTGGCCCGGCGCGAGAGCTTCAGCCCTAGCACCGTCATGCAGAACGTTTCGTGCTCGTTCTGCGGCTCGACGCGGCCGAGGCCCATCAGTTGCTCGAAGGAGATGCCCAGCTCGTCGCGCAGGGGACCAAGGTGCTCCTCGATCAGGTTGCGGTCGAAGCGGTCGTGGCCGGCCGGCACGGGCGTGTGCGTGGTGAAGACCGTGCGGTGCGCCACCTCGCGCAGGCCGACTTCAAAGCTCACGCCGTCTTCCTTCATCATCTGGCGGATCGCCTCCAGCGTGGCGAAGGCGCTGTGGCCTTCGTTGAGGTGATAAACGCCCGGAGTGATGCCCAAGGCCGCCAGGCGCGGATGCCGCCGACGCCCGCCACGAGCTCCTGCCGGATGCGGACGCGGGTATCGCCGCCGTACAGGCGGGCGGTGAGCTCGCGGTCCTCAGGGCTGTTGCTGGGCACGTCGCAGTCGAGCAGATAGAGCTTCACCCGGCCCACGCGCATCAGCCAGACCTTGGCCAGCAGGCGTCCGGTGCGGGTGTCGATCTGCACGGTGATCGGCTTGCCCTGGCGGTCCCGGGCGGGCTCCATCGGCAGATTCTCGACCTTGGTATCGAGGTATTCTTCCTGCTGGTAACCTTGCGGCGTCGAGGTGTTGCTTGAAGTAGCCCTGATCGTAGAACAGCCCGCAGGCCACAAGCGGCACGCCCAGGCGCTGGCGCTTTTGATATGGTCGCCGGAGAGCACGCCCAGGCCGCCGGAGTAAATGGGGACCGACTCGTGGACTCCGAACTCGAGGGAGAAATAGGCGACCGGCCGCGAGCCGAGCACGCCCGTGTTGGTGCGGCCCCAGGCGGGGATCTCGTTCATGTATTCCTTCAGCCGCCGATAGGCCTGGTTGATGCGGCTGTAAAGGACCATTTCGGCCGCCCGCATTTCCAGCCGCTCGGGCGTGAACTCGGAGAGCAGGGCGATTGGATTGTGGTCCAACTGCCGCCAGCGGATGGGGTCAAGGTCGCGGAAGAGGTTGATCACCTCGTGGTTCCAACTCCACCACAGATTTCTGGCCAGGGCGATGCACTTTTCAAAGAGGGTTTCCGCCGTAAGCCCGTAGGAAGTCACGGGTTCAATCTCGCTGTCGGAAACAAAATCGATCTGACTCATATTGGCATTGCCCCTTGAAAAGAAGCGTTGGTATTAGGAAAACTACTCTCGCAATGGGTGATTATACGCGATCCGCCCGGAAGAACCTAGCCGAGTATGCGAGAAAAAGGCGAGAACAACATTTGCGCGGAAAACTAATCCTACATCAGCTTGCACAAAACGCGGATTTTGCCTATTATGCGAGCTTTCAACGATTGCAGTATAGATAGATCGACCAACAAGAGCAGGGAGAATTCGTCGATGTCGGACAAATCGGAAGTTCAGGTTCATTGGCACGAGCACGCGGTCACCCGTCCCGAGCGCGAAAAAGTGAACGGCCATGCAGGCTGCGTGGTGTGGTTTACGGGTCTCAGTGCTTGCGGCAAGAGCACGGTAGCCAATCTGGTGGACCACAAGTTGTGGTCGGCGGGAGTCAACAGTTTTGTCCTGGATGGCGACAATATTCGTCACGGACTGAACGCCGCCCCCGGTATGCTCAAGCCGCAGCACGGCGAGGAATTTGCCAAGCGGTTCGGGCTTGGCTTCTCGGCCCAGGACCGCGAAGAGAACATCCGCCGCATCGGCGCCGTGGCAAAACTCTTTTCCGAAGCGGGAGTTATCGCAATCACTGCGTTTATTAGCCCCTATCGTGCGGACCGCGATCGCGTGCGGGCGACCCTTGCCGCAGGCGACTTCATCGAGATCTTTGTCGATGCACCAATCGAAGTCTGTGAAGCGCGTGACCCCAAGGGGTTATATAAGAAGGCCCGGGCGGGCGAGCTGAAGGGCTTTACGGGGATTGACGATCCGTACGAGGCCCCGCTGAAGCCCGAATTGGTGCTCGACGCCGGGAAGAAAACCGCCGAAGCCCTGGCCGACGAGGTGATTGTCTATCTTCGCCGTGCGGGAAAGATCGGGGGCTAGACCGAGCTCACGGTGCCAAAGCAGCAGGCACACTCCGTGTACCTGCTACCTTGGGCGTTTGCCCTTTCCGTGGCGACTGCACTATGATATAAACGATAGTTTCTGCAAGTGGCGTGAACCGCGTCCGCCTGGCACTGCACGAGGTAACGGACTACGACCTGGTCGGGATATGAAGACAGCGTCCAAAGCAAAGCACCGAGCCACCAAGGTTGGTCAGGCGACGGCCGAAAGCGCTATACCGAAAGCGCTATTCCGAGAAGCGCTTCCGATGAGCGCTTTTCCGGCAGCAAGACGGAAATACTCTTGGCGGCGCCGTGGGTGGCTGCGACGGACGACGACCGGATGGCCCTGCAGGCGCTGGCCGGGGCATTGCCCCAGGCGGGAGATCGCCGCTCGGCTCTGGCGGCCCTTTGAAGATTCGCTCGCCGACAGCCGCTGCCTGCACCTCTTCGGCACGGCTGCCGAGTTCCTGCCAGTCGTGGAATCGGCGCGGCGGAGCGGGCTTAAGGTGGTGCTCTCGCCGGAAACGTGGCAGGAGGCCGGTCGTGTGCCGTATGCCCGCGGATGGCTGCAAAAGGCGGCGGCCTGGTTTACGAAGACCGGCCGCGGAGTGTTTTCGAAAACGCCGCTCTGGCAGCGCGACCTTTATGCGGCAGTCGACTTGCTGCTGCCCAACTCCAACGTCGAGGCCCAGCGGATCGCCCGGCGGTTCAAGCTTCCGCCCGATCGGCTCCGCGTGATCCCGCACGGCGTCGATCCGCGGCTTGGCCGAGGCCGATCCGGAGCTCTTTTGCCGGCATGCCGGCGTGCGCGACTTCGTGCTCTATGCGGGCACGATCGAGCCCAAGAACCAGCAACTCGGTTTCCTCTGGGCGATGAAGAACGTCGAGGTTCCGGTGGTGATCCTGGGCGACGTTGCTCCGCAATGTGAATGGTATCTGGAAGAATGCCGCCGCGTGGCGGGTTCGCAGGTGCAATTCCTGCCGCGGTTGGCGGGCAACGATCCGCGCATGGCCAGCGCCTACGCGGCCTGCGGCTGCCTGGTCGTCGGCAGCGGCGTTGCCGCGCCGGAGCGGATCGCCCTGGCGGCCGGCGCGTCGGGCACGCCGCTGGTCTTGTTCGAAGGGGGCTGCGGCAGCGAGTATTTCGGCCAGCAGGCCGTCTATATCCGGCCCGACGACGTGGCCGGCATCCGCCGCGGCGTGCAGGCGGCCTTGGACCGCAAGCGCAGCAAGAATCTGGCCGAGCACGTCTGTACCTACTTCTCCTGGAAGGCGGTGGCCAGGGCGTTGCGGGATGCCTACGGACAGGTCTGGCGGGCTCCCGGGAGAAACGGTGAGCGGCCGACAGTAGGCGTTTGGAGATTCGTTCGAAAATCCGGACCGACGGACCATGATCGCACATATTCGCCAACCCAAACAGCCGGCAGCGGCGACGCCCATCGTTCGCGCTCGGCAGATGGTGGCCGAAACGCTCTTGCCGCACGATCCGGCCAGACCGCGGCGCCGGACCCGTGCGAAAAGTCCTGCTTCTCGGCGGCCTGGTCCTGCTGGCGCGATGGCGGTGCTGGCCTATTATTTGGCGATAGAGCCGTATTCGTCGCCATCGGCTCAAAGTACATAGGGAAGCGACTGCAAGCCGCCCACCAATGCCGGTGTTGCCTGTGGCAGGATGGCGATAAAGCACTATTCTTCGCGATAGGCCCTTTACAAACCGCCCCGGCAGGAAAGAATAGGGGGTTCAGGAAATCATTCACGCGACCGGCGGTCCTCCCGAGATTCTGGGGTGGCCGCGGTTTTTTTTCGTAAGACGCTTTTTCTTAACCGTGGACTAGCGCCGCAGTGCGACTGCGCCAGCGGCCCGATTGGGAAGCAGCACACGAGGAGTCAGCATGTCGGACCGCATCCCCATGACTCGGACCGGATACGATAAGATCAAGGCCGAGCTCGATCGTTTGCAGAACGTGGAACTGCCCAAGGTGCTGGAAGGCCTGGCGGCAGCCCGGGCCGAAGGCGACCTTTCGGAGAACGCCGAGTATCACGGCCGGCGGGAAAGCCACGCCATGCTGGAAGCGCGGATCGGCGCCATCCGCGACAAGCTCTCCCGCGCCGTGCTGGTCGATCCCAGCCAGTTCCCCAAGGATCAGGTCTCGTTCGGTTGCACGGTCGTGGTCAAGGACCTCGATTTCGGCGACGAGGAAGAGTTCACCCTCGTCGGCGCCGGCGAAGAGGATTACGACACCGGCAAGATCCTCGTCACCAGCCCCCTGGCCCAAGGGCTCAACGGCAAGAAGGTCGGCGAGAAAGTCGAGATCCACGTGCCGCAAGGCAAGGTGCGTTTCGAGATTCTGCGAGATCCGCCCGCCGGAGTAAGAGGCATTGAAGCCCAACGCGCAAGCGAGGAATGTGCGTCATAGACCATGGAAAGCGGATTCCTCGCTTGCACGTCGGGCTTCAATGCCGTTATCAATTGAGCTTCTTCCCGCCTTCGGTTAGGGTGGCGGCGAAATCCTCCGGGAACTCCTCCAGGGCATCCTCATGTTCCATCGGATCTGGAACTACGTTTCGGCGCGTGTTGCAGCAGAGCTGGAAAGGCTGGCAGGAAGACGACGGCTTCCTGCTCAGTGCGGCGATGGCCTACTATGCGGCCTTCTCGCTCTTCCCGCTGTGCCTGGTGTTGATCTCGATCCTGGGCTTCGTGCTGCGGCTCTCCAAGCGGGCCGACAACGCCCAGGCGGTGGTTCTCGATCTGGTCAAACAGCAGTGGAATCCCTGGCTCGCCGAGCAGCTTCAGTTCCTGCTTTCGGGCGTCAGGGAAAATGCCGGGTTGGGAGGGCCACTCGGCGCCGTGACGCTGCTGGCCGCCGCAATCGTCGTTTTTCTCCAACTTGATTACATCTTCGGCCGCATCTTCGGTGCAACGCGAGCCGCCGCAAAAATGACATGGTGGGGCTATATTCGCAGCGTGCTCTACGATCGCCTCTCCGCCTTCCTCATGCTCCTGGCCGTCGGCGCGCTGCTGCTGGCCATGTTTGTGGCCAACGTGTACATCTTGGCGACGGTGCAAATGAACGTCGAAAACCGGCTCCCCGGCGGCGTCTGGCTCTGGGGCTGGGCCCATTTCCTCTTCATCGCCCTCACCAACGCCCTGCTTTTCGCCCTGATCTACAAGATCCTGCCCAAAGTCACGATTCGCTGGCGCGAGGCCTTTGCCGGAGGGCTGCTGGTTTCGCTGGTGTGGATCCTAGGGCAGCGTCTCCTGGTGCGGTTCCTGATCGGGCCGAACTACACGGCCTACGGCATTGTCGGCTCGTTCATCGCCGTGATGATCTGGGTTTACTATGTCAGCGTCATCCTCTTTCTCGGGGCCGAGTTCGTCGAGGCCCTCTCGATCGTCGGCGGACGGAGCAAGAAGCCGGCGAAAACCGAATGACTATACTGCGAGCGGCCTTAAATGAGCCGTTTTCGCCGCAGCCATCGAAGCCCGAAAGCGCAAGCGAGGCAAGCGGTTCCATCCCTCGCTTGCACGTCGGGCTTCGATCCGTTCCGCCCGCGAGCAGTATATTGGTAAAATCACGACCGGTACCCGGTTGACAAAACCGGCCGGCGGGCTTAATATGCTCTATTTCCCTGCTTGGTGAGCAGTTGCCCAAGTAGGGTGGGGTCAAGCGCAGCGAAGACACACCCCTACCATTCGATGGAGCCTCGATCATGGCCGTTCCAAAACGCCGACATTCCAACGCCCGCACCAATAGCCGCCGCGCCAACCACGACAAGAAAGAGCCGCGGCATATAACCTATTGCCGCAGTGCAGTTCCGCGGTGCCGCCGCACACCGTCTGCCCCAAGTGCGGCCATTACATGGGTCGCAAAGTCGTCGAGGTCGAGTCCTAAGAAGCGGGCGGCACGGCCGTAACCGGCACTTCACGGAGGAACTTGCGTTGGGCAAGATCGCCTTTTTGTTTCCAGGACAGGGGGCCCAGACCGTGGGCATGGGCCGGCGGCTGGCCGAATCGCTGCCCGCTGCGCGGAGGCTGTACGACCGCGCACGAGAGTTGCTTGGCTACGACCTGGCCAAACTCTGCTTCGAAGGGCCGGCCGAGGTGCTCGATTCCACAATTTATAGCCAGCCCGCCCTGTTTGTCACCAGCCTGGCCGCCCTGGAATCGTTGCGCGAGCAGTCGCCCGAGGTCGTGCGCTCCTGCGAAGCGGCGGCCGGTCTGAGCCTGGGCGAGTATACCGCCATGGTCTTCGCCGGGATCATGGATTTTGACGAGGGCCTGATGATGGTGCAGAAGCGCGGCGCCGCCATGCAAGAGGCCGCCGACGCCACGCCCAGCGGCATGGTCACGATCCTCGGCCTGCAGCGGCCCGAGGTCGAAGCCCTCTGCCAACAGGCCCGCCAGGGCGAGATCCTCGAGATCGCCAATCTGCTCGGTCCCGACATGCTGGTCGTTTCCGGGCACAACGGCGCCTGCCTGCGGGCTGCCGAGCTGGCCCCTAAGATGGGCGCGATGAAGGCCGTTCCCCTGGCGGTGGCGGGGGCCTTTCATACCGAAATCATGCGTCCGGCCGACGAGCGCTGCGGCGAGGCCCTGGCCGAAGTCCACATGCAGGCCCCGAGAATCCCCGTGATCTTCAACGTCGACGCCCAGCCCCACGACGATCCGGAAGAGATCCGCCGCCTGATGGTCCGGCAGATCATCAACCCGGTCCGCTGGGAGGAGTCGATGCGCTACCTGCTGGGCCAGGGTTTCGACCAGTTTTACGAGGTCGGCCCTGGGCGCGTCCTGCGGGGACTGTTGCGGCGGATTGCGCGAAAGGTGGAATGTCAAAGTTTGGATGTATGAACAGAGAGCTTAGTCTAGCTTAGAGCTTAGCTTAGAGCTTGGCTGCTTAGCGATCTAAGCTCTTAGACTCTTAGCTAAGAACTAAGTCTTGAAGGAGTTCATGCATGCCTGAAGCGAAGAAGCGAATCGAAGTTGACCTGACCGGCCGTATCGCCCTGGTCACCGGCGCCGCCCGCGGCTTGGGCCGATGCTTTGCCGTCGATCTGGCCGCCGCGGGCGCCAAGGTCGTGTGCGTCGATATCAACGCGGAGACCCTGGCCGAGACGATCTCCGCTATCCAGGCCGCCGGCGGGGCCGCGCACCCGATCGCCGCCGACGTGACCAATTCCCAGCGCGTCGATGAAGTGGTCGCGGAGGTCGTCAAGCTTTGGGGCGGATTGGACATCCTCGTCAACAACGCCGGCATCACCCGCGACAACCTGATCATGCGGATGAAAGACGATCAATGGGATGCCGTCTTGAATATCAACCTCAAGGGCACTTTCCTCTTCATCCGGGCGGCTTCGCGGCCGCTATGCAAGTCAAAATGCGGCCGGATCATCAATATTGCCAGCGTCTCCGGCCTGATGGGCAATCCGGGCCAGGCCAACTACTCGGCCTCCAAGGCGGGCGTGATCGGCCTGACGCGGACCGTCTCCCGCGAGTTGGCGGGGCGGAGCGTGACGGTCAACGCCGTCGCGCCGGGCTTTATCGCCACGGAGATGACCGCCAAGCTGGGCGAGGAGATGTTAGAAAAAATTAAGGAAGAAATCCCCCTCAAGCGGTTGGGCCTGCCCCAGGACGTATCCGATGCGGTGCTCTTCCTGGCCAGCGACGCGGCGGAATTTATCACCGGTCAGGTGATTACCATTGACGGGGGCCTGACGGTATAATTCGTTTCCGGTGGAAAGACCGGCGGAAAGATATAGACACAAAACGAGAAATTCGCTATATCTGTCTAGGTTAGATGAAGAAAAGAGGTAGTTCAGCGGGATTGTGTGCCCCGTGGAATTCGCCCCCTACAAGTGCCGGGTGAGGTTTTCGGATCGGTTCTGGAAGTCCCGTCGCCCGTAGAACCTGTGTTAACCAGGAGGAGCCTCAGGTGGCCTCAGTTGAAGAACGTGTGATTGATATCGTTGCCGAGCAGCTTGGCGTGAGCAAAGACCAGATTACGCGCGATACGTCGTTTGTGAATGATCTGGGGGCGGACAGCCTCGATACGGTGGAACTGGTGATGGAACTCGAAGAGGAGTTCGACATCAACATTCCGGATGATGCGGCGGAGAAGATCCAGACGGTCGGTCAGGCCGTCGACCACATCAAGAATGCCGTCACCAGCAGCGAAGCCCCCTCGAGTTGAAGCCCGTCGAGTTGAAGCCCTTTACCCCACAGCGAGCATGAAGCGGCGCGTCGTCGTAACTGGTTTGGGTGCGGTCACTGCGCTTGGCTGCCGGGTCGCGGAAATTTGGCGTCGGGTCTGCAACGGCGAGAGCGGGGTCGCTCCGCTCCGCTGTTTCGATGCCACGAAGTACCGGGTCCGCTTCGGCGGCGAGGTCGTCGATTGGCGCGGCGGCGGCCGGCTATATCGAAGCCCGCGACGAAAAGAAACTCGATCGCTTTACCCAGTTCGCGATCGTGGCCTCGGTGGATGCCGTCAAGGACTCCGGCATCGACTTCTCCACGTACGACCCGTTCCGTTGCGGCGTGATGATCGGTTCGGGGATCGGCGGGCTGTGGGAGATTGAGACCCAGCACGAGCGGCTCCTGGTCAAGGGTCCGGACAAGGTCTCGGCCTTTACCATTCCCAAGCTGATCGCCAACTCGGCCAGCGGGCAAGTCTCGATCCAATGGGGCCTTCGCGGTCCCAACGAGTGCATCGTCACGGCCTGCGCCAGTGCGGCCAATTCCATCGGCCAGGCCTTTCGCACGATCCAGTACGGCGATGCCGACGTGATGATCAGCGGCGGCAGCGAAGCAGCGGTGACCCGCATGGGCCTGGCCGGCTTTGCCGCGATGCGTGCCCTCTCGGAGCGCAACGACGACCCGGCGCACGCCAGCCGCCCTTTCGACCGCGACCGCGACGGCTTCGTCCTCAGCGAAGGGGCCGGCGTGCTCGTGCTCGAGGAATTGGAGCACGCCAAGGCCCGCGGCGCAAATATCTACGGCGAGATGCTGGGCTATGGCATGAGCGCCGACGGCAGCCATATTACGGCCCCGGACAAGGACGGCATCGGCGCCGCTTATGCCATGCAGTTGGCGGTTCGCGATGCCCGCATCGACCCCACCGAGGTCGGGTACATCAACGCCCACGGCACCAGCACCCCGCTGGGCGACGCGGCCGAAACCTCGGCCATCAAGTCGGTCTTTGGCGAGCACGCCTACAAGCTGAGCGTTTCCAGCACGAAGAGCCAGTTGGGGCACCTCCTCGGCGCCAGCGGCGGCATCGAGCTCATCTTCTCGATCCTGGCCATTCGTGACGGCCTGGTCCCGCCCACCATCAATTACACCACGCCCGATCCGGCCTGCGACCTCGACTACACGCCCAATCAGGCCCGGCAGCGGCAGATTCGCGTTGCCATGTCCAACAGTTTCGGCTTCGGCGGGCATAACGGCTCGTTGATCGTCGGCGCACTGCGGAACGGAGTGGTCTGAAAAATTGGCCTTGTTCCAAATCGCTGGCCGGTGCTATGATGCGGCTGGTGTCGACCGAACTCGCCAAAACGCATGATGCGTCTGTACACCGGGAGTGTTGACCCGGCATGGCAGCGACCCTTGATGGATCAGGGGCAGACCAACCCGCATTGATCCACAGGAGTCACGCTTCGATGCTCTTCGCCGCGATGAACGATGCTCCCTGGCCCGGACCATGGATGACCGTGCAACCTCAGCCCGACCGTGAGCGCAAGAAACGAATCCTCGCGGCCCTAGGGCTGCCCGCCAGCCAGAATCCGCGGGTCAACGAGGACTCGCTGGCCCTCTATTACGACTATCTCTCGGCCCATCTTGAATTGCCCTTCGTGGCCTGCTATCCGCGGCCCTCGTCCCCGGCGCATGCGGCCCTGGACCGCTGTGAGGTCATCGAACTGCTCGACCCGCGGACCGATCTCTGCGACGAGTTCGACGGCATCTATTGCCAGACCCGCAAGGGCCGTTTCCTGGTAAACCTGCCGCTGGTCGAGTTGACCGTTCTGCCGCCCAGCAAGAACCTTGAGCTGCTGGCCGATTATGAATATTGGTTCTGGCACTGGCGGGGATAAGGCCGAGCAGAAACGAGCAAACAGTTCGTAGGGTGGGACCAGCGAGCTTGCGAGCGCCGGCCCACCGTTCCGTTCACGGCGATTGGTGGGCCGGCACTCGCAAGCTCGCTGGTCCCACCCTACCACTGGCGGGATAGATTATACACACCCACAAGGGTGGTTTTGGTGGAAAAATTTGGCGGCATTTGAGGGAAGCTGCTTGAAATTTTCGCGCGTAACAATTAGGATCGGCTAGAGCGGGGGATTTTTGCCTTCCACGCTTTGGTCCGTGGTTTTCGGAGTGCGGTTCCTGCAGGAGTCAGTTGCCATGTCTAGGAGTGTTTTCTTTCTGGTCGCCGGATGGGTCCTTGTGTCGTCTGCCCCCTTGATCGCCCAAGAGGCGGTCCTGGCCCAGATCTACGGCAATGGCGTGCATGCCTACTTCGCGCAAGACTATGTGAAAGCACACCAGCTCTTTACTTCCGCCATTGACGGGCATTCCCAGGACCCGCGCTGCTTTTATTTCCGCGGTCTGACGCTTCTTGAAATTGGGCCGCCCGCAAGAGGCCGAGACCGACTTCCAGCGCGGCGCCAAGCTGGAAAGCTCCATCGACCCGGTTCGCGCCTATGACGTGGCCCGCGCTCTGGAGCGCGTCCAGGGCGGCGACCGCAGCACGCTGGAAGAGTTCCGCATGAAGGCCCGCGTGGCCGTCTTGCAGAAGACGGAAGCCGAACGTACGCGGCGGTACGAAGAGGGCCTCAAGGAACAGCGGGATTTCTTGCAGAAGCAATCCGAGGCGGCGCCGGCCAGATCGGTCGAATCTTCTGCTGGAGCGACCAGGCCGGTCGAGGTCCCCGGTGAAGGAGGCAATGCCGCGCCGGTGATCCCGCCGACTCCGTCCACCGAACCGTTCGATGAAGGCAAGTCCGGCGCCATGCCCAAGGAAGGCGCGGGCGCCGGAGCGGCCCCCGCCCTTCCAGAGAAGACCGACGCCAAGCCCGCGGGTGACGGCGATAACGGCGGCGCTGCCAAGCCTGATGCCGCCAAGCCGGCAGAGAAGCCCGATGCTGCCGATCCCTTTGGCGATGCCGGCGGTGCGGCAAAACCGGCTACGCCCGCTGAGAAACCCGACGCCGCCAAGCCGGCGGAGAAGTCCGACGCCGCCGATCCCTTTGGCGATGCCGGCGGTGCGATGAAACCGGCCGCACCCGCGGCGGACGCTGCCAAGCCCGATGCAGCCAAGCCTGACGCGGCCAAGCCTGATGCTGCGGACCCATTTGGTGTTGATGCCGCCCCCGCCAAACCCGACGCTGCGAAGCCCGATGCTGCCAAGCCGGATGCTCCGACGCCTGACGCCGCCAAGCCCGATGCGGCAAAACCGGCGGGCGATGCCAGCGATCCCTTTGGCGATGTCAGCCCTGCGAAACCTGACGCTGCCAAGCCCGATGCCGCCAAGCCCGCCGAGAAGAAGCCGGACGACAAGAAGTCGGCGCCCGACGACGATCCGTTCAAGTAAGGGGCGGCGACGCAATTAGCGTACTCATCACGCTCCGCCGTGATGAAATGCCGTCACGGCGGAGCGTGACGAGTAGATTGGCGAATCCCGCACCTAGCGCTTAGGTCACTCATCCCAGCCCGTGCTTGGCCAGTTTGTCGCGGAAGGTCGAGGCCTTCATTCCCAATGCCGCCGCGGCGGCCGTCTTGTTGCCGCCGGCGGTCCGCAAGGCCCGCTCCAACAGTTCGCGCTCGGTCTGGTCCATGGCGGCCTGGAAATCGCCGGCCGGCGCCGCTTTGCTGCCCGTCGTGCCTTGCGCGGAGGCCGAAGCGATCCCCGCCATTTCGTTGCCCAGCAACTCCGCCGTGATATGGCCGCTGCCGATCAGATAGGCCCGTTCCAGGGCATGCGTCAGCTCCCGCACGTTCCCCGGCCAATCGTGTTGCATGAGCCGGTCGAGGGCGCCCGGCTCGACCTCGCACACGCATTCGCCGGCGATCCCTTTCAGCAGGTGCTCGGCCAATAACGGCAGGTCTTCCATCCGTTCGCGCAAGGGCGGCACCACGATCCGCAGCACGTCGAGCCGGTAGTACAGGTCCTGGCGGAACGTCCCTTCGCCGATCTTCTCCAGCAGGTTGCGTTTTGTCGAGGCGATGATCCGCACGTCGGCCTTAATGGGCGTCGTGCCGCCGACCCGCTCGTAGACCTTCTCCTCGATCGCCCTCAGGAGTTTCGACTGCTGCTCCAGCGGGATGTCGTCAACGTCATCGAGATAGAGGGTGCCGTTTTCGGCCATTTCGAAGCGGCCCTTGCGGCGCTGTTCGGCCCCCGTGAACGAGCCTTTCTCGTGGCCGTAGAGTTCGCTCTCGATCAGGTTCTCCGGGAAGAGCGTGCAGCCGACCTTGACGTACGGAGAGCGGCGGCGGTGCGAAAGGTCGTGGATCGCCCTCGAGATCAGGTCCTTGCCGCAGCCCGTTTCGCCCAGCAGGAGGACATTGGCCTCGGTCCTCGAGCAGACCTCGATCATCTGCCGCACGCGGACCATGCCGGGCGAACGACCGACGACGATCTGCTCCAGGTCGGGCGGGCCTGCCGCGCCCGCCGACGGGGATGCCTCCTCCTGCGGCCGGGTCGCGCGGTCCAGGCGGGCCAGGAGCGGGAAGAGGTCCTCGTTGCGGAAGGGCTTGGTGACGAAGTCGAAGGCCCCCAGGCGCATGGCTTCGACGGCCACGGGGATGCTGCCGTAGGCGGTCATCATGATCACGGCCATCTCGGCTGTGCATCCCTGCTTGATCCGCTTCAAGAGGTCGATTCCGTCCAGCCGCGGCATCTTCAGATCGCTGACCACAACGTCGAACTGTGCCGTCTGAAGTTGCGTCCAGGCCTCCTCGCCGTCGGCCGCCGTCACGACTTCATGCCCCTCGGCCGACAAATCGTCGGCCAGCGTGATGCGTTTGATTTTCTCGTCGTCAACGATCAGGATTCGCATGGGACTGTCGCGGGAGGAAATGCGTAAAATCCCATTCTAGATGACCTTGCGCGATTCCGGTAGGGTGGGACGGGTGGGACAAGCCTCTGAATCCGTTGCGGCTTTCGTGCGAATACTCAAGAGTCGATTCATCATCCAGCCCATGGAGAAGAAAAATGCCCAGGTTTTCCGTCCGATCGATGGTTTCAGGTCTCGCCACAGTCGCCCTGGCATGGGTCGCGTCAAGCGGTTTCAGCGCCGAAACCGAGAAGGACGCCGATTTCAAGCCGATCAAGGAGGCCGAGTTGCCCAAGGGCTTCCCGACCTACACCCCGGTCGGCGCGATTGAGGTCAAGCAATACCCGGCGGCCCGATTGGTGCAGGCCAGGTCGAGCGGGGATTCCGCCTTCTGGAAGCTGTTCCTGCACATCGAGACGCACCATGTGGCCATGACGGCCCCCGTGCAGATGGAATATCGCAGCGACCCGCAGGGCAAGCCCAAGCAAACCAGCATGGCCTTCTTCTATGGCGATCCGACTGCCGGCACGTCGGGCCCTGCCGGCTCGGTCGAGGTGCGCGACGTGCCCGCTATGAAGGTCGTCAGCATCGGCATGCGGGGCGCGGACTCGCGGAAACGGATCGAGTCGGCCCGCAAGCAGTTGGAAGATTGGCTGGCCGGGCATCCCGAGTACGAGGTCTCCGGCGACCTGCGGCTGATGGGCTACAACAGTCCCTTCACCGCCGCCGACAAGCAGTTCTTCGAAGTCCAATTGCCGGTGCGCGAGGCGACGAAGTAGTTAGAACTACGGGTCGAAGGGATCCTTGATGCGTTACCTTTTCTTCTTGGCTTCCGCAAGTCGCTTTGTCAAATCGTTGTTCAATTTTGCGAGCGATTCTCTCGATACCCGCGTCTGGCGGGCGAAAACTAATACGAGAGCGGGAATTTCCCGCAGGGAGCCCAGCCCTGCATCCGAAACTAACGTCTCGTTCAGAGACAAGAATTCGAGCTTCTTCAGCGCGAGCAGGTGACGTAGCCCGGCGTCGGTGATCTGCGTGCCGCTCAAGTCAAGCTCCGTGAGGTTTGTCAGCTTGGCAATATGCTCCAAACCGGCGTCGGTGATCCGGGCGTTGCGGAGGTTGAGGCTTTCGAGCTTTCCAAGGGCGGCAAGCTGTGGCAGGCCGGCGTCGGTAATCGCCGTGTCTTGCAGATCCAGCGACTCCAAACTTGCCGCCGTCAGATTGCGCAGTCCGGCATCGGTCAGCCAGGTTGAAGCTAAAGAAAGTCGTTCGAGTTCGTGCAACCGCGCGAAGCTTCCCAGCCCAGAACCATCGATTCGGCTGCGCGACAAATCGAGGACCTTAAGATGCGGAAACCGGGCGAGGTGCGCCAGGCATGCGTCCGCGACTTGCGTATCATCCAGGTCGAGAGTTTCCAGGTAATTCATGGTTGGCAATGCGGCCAGCCCGGAACCGTCAACGCGAGTGCCGGCCAGGGAGAACTCCTTCAAATAGGCCAGGTGTTCCAGATGTTTCAGGGCCGCGTCGGTGATGTCCGTCTCGGCAAGGCTCAACTGCTGCAAGTGCGTCAGGCCCGCCAGGTTGGCGATGCCTGCATCGGTGATCTTTTCACCGTGCAGTCTCAGATGCGTCAATCTGGCCGCATGTCGCAGGTGCGCGAGGCCGCGATCCGTGGTCCCTGGCTGGGACGGTTCATATTCAGACAAGTCCAGCGATTTCAGTTCCGGGAGTTGGCCTGCCAGCCTTAGGGCTTCATCGCCTTTAGCGACTGAATCGAGCAATATCGAAATGACTCGGCCCACCCAGTCCTCGTCCAGTCGGCAGCTAGCGCCGAGGTCTTCGAGGCGGTCCAGGATAACCCGCTCGTCGGGAGGTGGATGCAGGGCTGCCGGTCCCGGCGCGTCGACCGGGGGCTTAGCCGGTCGCGGATCGGCCGGCGGTGCGGCGGTGATCAGAATGACCTCGTCCTGAATGACGTGCTTCAAGCCGACCCTGTCAAGGATCTGCTTCAGCGCGTTTTCCAGGCTCCCTGCTTTCAGGTCGATCGTGCGTGGGACGTCGGGCGAAATGCCCGCCACCTCCAACGCGCGGTCATCGATTTGGATTTCCACGTGGCACGCGTCCTTGAGATGATCAACGAAGTCCTTTACGGGCACGTTTACGAAGTTCTCCGCGGCCACTGGCTTGCGGAGCGCCTCGGCGAGTTTCTTCGCCGCCGCATCTCTGGGCGGCGATGGTAAGGTCGCCGGGTCGACAGCGCCGTGTTGCAGGAGTTGGTGGCCATCTTCTTCTGTTGTAATCAGGATCGTATCGCCTTGGAGCACGTGCATGAGCCCCACTTGTCCGAGTGTCAGGCGCAAGGCACTATCCAAGGTTATCGAACGCAAGTTGCGTGTAAGGGGGATATCGGCATCCTTGTTGGCCCTTCGCAGCGCGGCCCGGTCAAGGCGAAGGGGAAGAGGACAGTGGAGGTCCTTGAGGTAACCGATCACGTCTATCAGCGGAGTTTCGACGAACTCGATCTGGGTCGGCTCTCGAAGGATATGGATCAGACGCACTTGCTTCT
Source organism: uncultured Planctomycetia bacterium (assembly GCA_963824275.1). Taxonomy (GTDB): domain Bacteria; phylum Planctomycetota; class Planctomycetia; order Pirellulales; family Thermoguttaceae; genus JANXQG01. Next base: position 522,486 of record CAWGOT010000003.1, read on the forward strand.
GTTCGGCGCTCAGAAGCGAGTCGACCCGGTCGCACCAATCGCGCTGGATCGCGTCCAATCGCCATTTGGCCAGTTCATGGGCGGCGACTCGCTTGCGGGCGTCGTTCAATTTGGCCTCGAATTCGTGCCGCAGGGCTTGAAACGAGGCATGCTGCTCCGCGGTGAGCGTCACGCCTCGCACAGCGCGGGCGACAACCGTGGGCAGAGTTGGATCGGCCTTCTCTTCAGCGCACAAGCGATGGGACCAGACCCAGCGGCGACAGCAGCAGCAAAAGGCAAAAGACTCTCATGGCATATCTCCTTCTTGCGGTGGGGAGTTAAGATGGAAAAACTATCGCTGGTAATGCGGCCTACTGCCTTCAGGCGGAAATGCGTTGGGGGACCGGCTGAAGCCGGGACTACAAACGCCGCTTGCAGTTCTCCGGTCCATGATACACTTCCGGACCGGCCATGAACAGCGCCCTCGGCTTCTCAACTGCAAATCGCCCCCTGGCAGACGGGTTTACTCGGGCTACAGGCCAAGGTATAAAGGAAGTAAAGTCGAGAATGCCAATAGAGGATGCACTTCGATGACAAAGAGGGGCTTCACGCCGATTTCAATTGGGGACTTTGTTGCGGATTATCTGAAACGCAATCCGGGCGAAGATCGGGAAACGATCACGACGAGACTGAAGGATGCGCTCGATGCCTATAAACGCGGCGAGACCTGCGCGTGCGCGCGCCGCTCTGGGTGATCGGCTCCGCCGCCTCGGAGTTTGGATGCTTCACATGCATCACCATGGAATCGGCTCCCGATTCAGACTACGAAATCGACGAGGCCTGCTGAAGCGGAAACACGAGATACACCGATCATGACCATTCGTCGCATGAACCACGATCGAAGGCTCAGCCCCGAAGAAGCTGCCAAGTACCGTGAGATTCGCGAACAAATTGCCGGCGAGTTGCCCGAGTTGATCCGCCGCCATCACGATCGCATCGCTGCTTACGACCAGTCCACTAACTTCCTCCAGCAACTTCGGGCCGCACGAGAGCAGCAGGGTTAGCTCACATGGTCTGCCGTGCCGCCGCCTTCCCGCTCGACCCCGGCCCATCCGTGCCGCGCAAGCGCTCGACCAAGGCGCGGATCTGATTCTCCAGGTGCGGCAGGGCCTCGCGGGCCTCGGCACAATCGAGGTCGTCGACCTGCCAATACTCGATGCGCTCCGTCCAGAGCGGGAACTGCGCGTCCATCATCGCGCGGTGCTCCGCCTCCTTGACCGCAACCACAAGGTCCGCCTCGGCCAGGTCGGCAAGCGTCAGGGGCTTGGGGTCGCGGGGCTGGTCCTCCAGCGGAATGCCCCGCCGCTGGAGCGCATCCACCGCATGGTGCGAAATGGGACCGATATTGCCCCAAAACCCCACCATCAGACCGCGCGAATCGGCCTTCCAGGCCAATTGCTCCCGGCTGGCCAGCCAATTGAAGTAGTGTTCCGCGTAACGGCTGCGGTAATAGTTCGCCGAGCAAACAAAGATCACTTTCTTCTTCATGACGGGATTATAGCATACGGCTTGACCGCCGGCCATGCCTTTAGTATCCTTCACCAACGCGAAGGGGTCAGGCCATGTTCTCGTCGCCGAAAAATGGACCGGACCCCGGACTTTGGGGAAATCATGACGCTCGCCACCTTTCTGATTGCACTAGGTTCCGCCCTAGGGTTGGGTCTGCTGATCGGCGTGGAACGCGAGTTCGGTCAACATCCGGCCGGACTGCGGACCAACGCCCTGGTCTGCGGCGGCGCCGCGCTGTACGTCCTGCTGGGGCGGTCGCTCGTCGGCGGCGCCGATGCGGCGAAGGTGGCGGCACAGATCGTCAGCGGCATTGGCTTCCTCGGCGGCGGCGTAATTTTGCGCGAAGGACTGACGGTCCGCGGATTGACCACCGCGGCCACGCTCTGGTGCAGCGCGGCCGTCGGGACCTTGTGCGGAAACGACCTCTCCCGCGAGGCCGCCATCGCCACCGGCGCGATCCTGGCAGTCAATCTCTTCCTCAATCCGGTCAGCCGCTGGATCGATGACAGGGCCGCCAAACGGGTCTTCATCGATGCCACGTACCGCCTGAAGGTTATCTGCGCCATGGCCGAAGAACGCCGCATCCGTCGCGTGCTTGCCCAGCAGATCGCCGCCCAGCACGACATGATCCTGCACGGGATTGGCATCCAATCGACGGAAACTGCCGACCGTGGCCTGGTCGTGGCCGACGTGGAAATGCACGTCCGCAACGAGCACGCCCTGCAGGATCTCGTCGCCCTGCTGAACGCCGATACCAGCACGTCTTCGGCAAGCTGGGAAAGGTATTCATAAGGACAAGTCTCTCGTTTGACATTGCCCTGACTTGCTCGTTTTAGTATCTTCCCGCCATGAATCTCGCACTCTTCCTCCCCAATTGGGTGGGAGACTTGGTCATGGCCACTCCCACACTGCGGGCCGTGCGGCGGCATTTTGGCCCGTCAGCGCGGATCGTGGGCATTCTGCGCCCCCATCTGGCCGAACTGCTTGAGGGCGGCGACTGGCTGGATGAGCAGTTTCCTTTCGATCCCAAGTCAGGTCTAAGGGAATATGGCCGGCTGGCCCTGATCGGCCGCATGCGGCGGCAGCGGTTTGACATGGCCTTGCTGTTGACGAACTCGCTCAACACGGCCGCACTGGCCTGGCTGGGAGGGGCCCGACAGCGAGTCGGCTACGCCCGCGATGGGCGGTCCCTGTTTTTGACCAACCGCATTCCGGCCGCCCGCGACCCGGAGTACCGCCGGCGATTCCGGCCGGCACCGATGGTCGAAAGCTACCTCGCTCTGGCCCGCGCGATCGGCTGCCCAGAGGAGTCGCCGCAATTGAAGCTGCACGTCACTGTGGCCGAAGGCGCGAGGGCCGCGCGAGTCTGGCATGATCTAGGGCTGCGGACCGACGGACGGGTTGTGGCGCTAAACGTGACCGGCGCCTTCGGAGCAGCCAAACTCTGGCCCGCCGAACATGCCGCCGCGCTGGCCCGGCACATCGTCGAGCAACTCGACCACGACGTACTCGTGCTCTGCGGACCCGGCGAGCGCGACGCCGCCCGCCAGATCGCCGCCCGCGCCGGCGTCGCGAGGGTCTATTCCTTGGCCGCCCAGGCAGTAAGCCTAGGACTGACCAAAGGCTGCCTGGCCCGCTGCCGGCTGATGGTTACGACCGATAGCGGTCCGCGGCACATCGCCGCCGCCCTAGGCAAGCCGGTTATCACGCTCATGGGACCGACGTTGCCGGTCTGGATCGAAAATCCCACGGTCTGCGGTCCCATTCTCCGTGCCGAATTGGATTGCCTGGGCTGCGGCCAGCGGGACTGCCCGCTGGGGCACCACCGCTGCATGCGCGACCTGACGCCGGAGCGGGTCTTGCGGGAAGTGGCCGCGCTTGTGCATTCAACGTCCATCAAGGCGGCATAAAGGAAAGCGGCATGGCAACAGCGATGATTCAAAGCCGCAGAAGCCCGCCCGTACTCATCACGCTCCGCCGTGATGGAAAAGCATCACGGCGGAGCGTGATGAGTACGGGCGCCAGGCTATGGATCGCCGATCGCTATCGGAAGATCCTGGAGGATGCAGGACTGGCTACTTTCCAGGACGTCATGAACACCACGGCCGGCCGTTGCCTTCGCGTGTTGCCCGACCGCGAGAACTGGTATCTGCAGGGTAGCAGGCAGACTCCGTGCGCCGTCCGCCCTGCGGCCCCAGCCGCAGGTGCTCTCCGAAGCCAGAGGCTTTGGGCGGACGGCACGGGGACTGTGCCTGCTACGTTGGGCATGTACCTGAAGAAGCATCGCAGCCGCACGTGGGCGACGCGGCTTGCCGCGGCTTTTGGCATGTCATCGCCGCCCAGCCCTGGCCGTATCGAGGCCGAAAACGCCCTGGCCTTGCAGTCGCTCGGCGTCGACGTCATGCCGTTGATGGCCTATGGCGAGAAGCTGCACGCCGACGGCCGCCTGGAATCGTTCTTCCTCAGCGAGGAGCTCGAAGGTTATTGCGAGTTGCAGGATTTCATTCAGCGGCGATTCCCCGCCGGTTGCTCCCCGCTCCATCGCCTGATCGTGCAAGTGGCCGAGATCGCCCGGCGGTTCCATGCCGCCGGCTTCAATCATCGCGACTTCTACGGCTGCCACTTCCTGGTCAAGGAAACGTCGCAGGGCCGGTTCGAACGTCCGCCTGATCGACCTGCAGCGGGTCCAGCGGCGGCGCTGGTTCCGGCGGCGATGGATCGTCAAGGACCTGGCCCAATTGGCAAGCATGTCGCCCGACGATTGCGTGGGGCCGCGCAGAAGATCCTGTTTTTGAAAGCGTATCTGGGCGTATGCAAACTGCGGACGGAGGACAAGCGGCTGGTGCGCAACGTTCCTGGCAAAACTCTCGCAGATCCGTCGTCGAGCGAGGCACAAGTCATGAGAATCGGGCTGGTCCTGGAACAATTCGATCCGGCCCGCGGCGGCCGCGAACAGTGGACCTGGTCGTTCACGCAGCGGTTGCTGGAACTGGGCCACGAGGTACACGTCGTGGCCCGGAGCTGCTCGACCACTGCCCGCCGCCTGCCGATCGCCTACCACCCGCTCCAGTGCGACCCTTCGCCGATCGCCTTCGCCGGAGCAGTGCGGGCCGTGCTCGTGCCGCTGGCCCTCGACATCGTCCATGACATGGGCACGGGCTGGTACTGCGACGTCTTCCATCCGCACGGCGGATCGATGGCCTCCAGCGCCGAACGCAAGCTGCTCTTTCTGCCGGCATGGCTGCGAGGGCTGAAGCGGATGACCAACCGGATGCTGCCGCGGCACCGCACCTTTCAACTCCTCATGGAACGGCAATACGCGGACCACGGGCAGATCGTGCTGGCCCTGTCGCGGGCATCGGCGGCCGATTTCCAGCGGTATCACGGCGTTGCCCCGGAGCGGATTCGCATCGTCTACAACGGCGTCGATAGCGAGCGGTTTTCGCCCGAGCACTGCCGGCCGCATCGCCAGGCGGCGCGGCAGCGCCTGGGCCTGCCGGCCGACGCCGTGACGGCCCTGATCGTGGCCCACAATTTTCGCCTCAAAGGCGTGGCCACGCTCTTCGGCGCGATGCAGCGGTTGCGGGCCGTGACCGGGAGTACCGGGTGCCCCCAGGAACCGCGGCTGGTGATCGTCGGCGGCAAGCACCTCGATTCCTGGCAGCGCCACGTTGCCCGACTCGGCCTGAGCGGACAGGTGAGCTTTGTGGGCCGGGTCGATGATCCGCTGCCCTACTACGCCGCCGCCGACTGCTACGTCCATCCGACCTATTACGATCCGTGCAGCCTCGTCGTGCTGGAGGCGGCGGCCTGCGGCCTGCCCTTGATCACCAGCCGTTACAACGGGGCCAGCGAGATCTTCCGCGACGGGCAAGACGTGCTCCTGGTCGATGATCCGAGCGATGATGCGGAACTGGCCGGCGCGATGCGGATCCTGCTGGACGACCCCGTGCGGCAGCGGCTGGGCGCGGCGGCGAGGGCCACGATCCTGCAACATTCGCTCCATCGCAATGTTGATCAGATCCTGGAAATCTATCAAGAGATTCTCGACCGCCGCGACCATGCCGACCACGACCACGACCATGGGTACATGGTGCCCGGCATGGCGCCCGACGGTGCCTGCTTGCCGCACGGCTACAAGGTGCTGCAAGCGCGGATCGGCGGCGAACCGCAAGCGGGCGCCGCCTGCGCGGCGGTGGGCCCCAGGGCTCGCGATTGCTCGACATGCTTGGCGCGGGAGGAAAGAAATGAAAATCGCCCTGGTCATCGATCACCTCGATCCCCGCCGCGGCGGCGCGGAACAATGGACCTTCCAGCATGCCGAGCGGCTGCTGGCCCGCGGGCACGAAGTCCACGTCGTGGCCCAAGGCATCAACGGTCCGGCATCGCGGCTGGACATCGTGCCGCACCTGCTGGGCCCGATCCGCTCCGTGCTCCATCGGGCGGCGGCAGCCGCGGCGATGCTCGAGCGCCTGCCGGTCGACATGATCCACGACGTCGGCATGGGCTGGCACAATCACGTACTGCAATCGGAAGACGGCTCGCGGCTGGCCCAATGGGAACAGAAGCTCCTGCTGCTGCCCTCCTGGCAGCGGCCGTGGAAGCGGGCGATGCTGCGGGTGCTGCCGCGCTACCGCGACTTCCGCCGCCTCATGGCCCGCCAGTTCGGCGAGGGGGCGCCGGGGTACCCGCTTGCGGGTCACGGGCCGCGGATCGTGATCGCCGTTTCGCAGATGTGCGCGCGGGACTACCAGCGCTATCACGGCGTATCGCCCGAGCGCATCCGCCTGGTCTATCACGGCACCGATAACGAGCGCTTCTCGCCGGCCCATCGCGACCGCTGGCGCGAGGAGACCCGCGACCGCCTGGGCGTTTGTGAAGATGAAGTGTTGCTGCTGTTCGTGGGCCACGATTACCAGCGGAAGGGACTTGCCACGGCGGTGCGGGCGGCCAACCGCCTGGCGGCCGAAGGGGCTCCCGTGCGGCTGGCCGTGGTGGGCGGAAAGAAGCGGGGGCGGGGCGCCTGGTACTCCGGGTCGCCGGTTGCCGATTCGCCCAACGGCGTGGTGATCAACGTCGGCGCCATCGACGACCCCGTCCCCTATTACGCCGCCGCCAACGTCTTCGTGCTGCCCACCTTCTACGACCCTTGCAGCCTGAGCGTTTCCGAAGCGGCGGCCAGCGGGCTGCCGAGCGTGACCACCCGCTTCAACGGCGCGGCGGAACTGCTCACCGAGGGCGTGGACGGCAGCGTGATCGGCGATCCGGCCGACGATGCCGAGCTGGCCGACGCGCTCCGCCCGCTCCTCGATCGCGATGCCCGGCAGCGGATGGGCGAGGCGGCGAGGAAGCTGGCTTTGAAACATACCTTGGACCACAACTGCGACCAGATCCTGTCGATCTACGAGCAGATCGCCGGACGGAGACTTCGCGCGGCGTAGCGCGGTGTTGCAGACGAAAGCCGGGACAACATGCGAATCTGCTTATACACCAATACGGCCTTGCCGAAGCTGGGCGGACAGGAAATCGTCGTCGACGCCCTGGCTCGGCAGTTCCTCGCGCTGGGGCACGAGCCGCTGGTGCTGGCCCCTTGGCGCAGATCGCAGGGCCCCTTCGACCCGGCCTCCGTGCCCTATCCGGTGGCCTGGCATCCGCGGTTCGTTTCCACCTATTGGCTGGTGGCCTGGTACGGACGCTGGATGGCGGCGCTCGATCGCCAGCAGGGCTTCGACGTGATCCATTGCCACGGGACCTATCCGGCCGGCTACGTGGGCGCCTGCTGCCAGGCCGTGCGGCACGCGCCGCTGGTCATCACCAGTCATGGCGACGACCTGGCGCCGCGCGGACTCTACGATCGCAAGCCGAGACTGCGGGAACGATTTCGCCTGGCCCTGGGGCAAGCCGATGCGGCTGTGGCCATCAGCGGTTACACCGCCGGGATGTTTCGCGAGGCCTGGTCTGGGTTGCGGCGGATCGTGCCGATCCCCAACGGCGTCGAGGTCGAGCATTTTGCCGTGCCGGTGCCGCGGCCCGCGGGCGTCGCCGCCTCGATCCGTGCGAAATCGTATCTCCTCTTCCTGGGCCGGCTTGTTCCGCGGAAAGGGGTCGACGTGCTGCTGGAGACGATGGCCTTGCTCCGCGGGCGATGCAATCTCGACCTGGTGGTGGCGGGCAGCGGGCCGGAGGGCTCGGCGCTGGAGGCCCTGTCGGCCCGGCTCGGCCTTGCGTCCCAGGTCCATTTCGTCGGCCAGACGGAGGGCCGCAAGAAGGTGTGGCTGCTGCAAAACGGGCTTTGCACGATCGTGCCTTCTCGAACCTGGGAGGCCTTTGGCATCGTGGTCGTGGAGAGCCTTGCCGCCGGGCGGCCGGTCATCGCCTCGCAGTTGCCGGGCCTGGCCGATCTGATCCAGCCCGGCCGGACCGGCCTGCTGGTGCCGCCGGAGTCGCCGCAGAAGCTGGCGGAGGCGATTGTGCAGATAGCCCTCGACCCGCGGCGTGCCGACGACTGGGGCCATACAGCGCGGCGGTCCGTCCAGGCCTTTGACTGGCGGAACATCGCGCTGCGGCACATCGACTTGTTCGAGGAGTTGATTGCCGACAAGCAACGCACGGTATTGCACCCGGGCACGGCCCAAGCGGCATCGCCCCCCCACGCCCGACCAGTCATCTGTCCCGAGCCGGCGCGCTACGACCTCCCGGCCGCGTAACCGTGTGACCAGGGGCTTTGCAATGCCCCTGCCCTCCTGCGCAGCGATGGCCCACCGCTCCAAGCTCTTGCCAACGCCCCTCCCGCGTCCGATAATACAGGAGTTGTGCGCATTCGGTCGGCTGCCAGTCCACGCCTTGCGCGGTTTTGCTCACGTCACGGAGACATCATGTCCTATCCCCAGCAGGTCCGGCGCTACACACCCGATGAATATTATCGCCTTGAGGCGCATGCCGACCACCGCAGCGAGTTCTATGACGGCGAGATATTCGCGATGGCTGGCGGCAGCGCCCGTCACAGCCAAATCTGCGCGAATGTCCTCCGCCACCTTGGAAACAAGCTCGACGGCACGGCATGCGTCCCCTTCGGCTCCGATTTGAGGCTGAGGGTCAAGGCGACCGGCTTGCGCACCTATCCGGACGTCTCCGTGTACTGCGGCAAGCGCGAACTCGACCCCGACGATCCGGCACGGCAGACGTATACGAATCCAAGCCTTCTCGTCGAGGTCCTTTCGCCGAGTACGGAGCAGTACGATCGCGGCACGAAGGCGGTCCACTACCGTCGCATCGAGACGCTCAAGATCATCCTTTTGGTGTCCCAGGACGATGCCCGCGTCGATACCCACGTGCGGCAGCCTGACGGAAGCTGGAGTCTGCGGGAATATGAGGGCATCGGCCAGGTGCTGCCGCTGGAGGCAATCGGTGTCCAACTGCCGTTGACGGCGATCTATCAAGGCGTCGATTTCACCAGCGATCAATGAAACGCTCACCCGGCAGTCCGGGAACTCTCCCTGCCATACAACAGTATCGGGCCTGAAGGGGCGGTCTCGCTCGCTCGCGATTTCGTGTATCATGGAGTAAATGGCTGACTTCGATCCCTATTACCAATGGCTGGCCATTCCTCCGAGAGATCAGCCCCCCAACCACTACCGCCTCTTGGGGGTTGAGCCTTTCGAGTCCAATGCCGACGTGCTCGCGACCGCCGCGGACAAGCAGATGGCCCACGTCCGCTCGTTCCAGAGCGGCAAACACTCCGCTCTCTCGCAGAGACTATTGAACAAGATTGCCGCGGCGAAGGTCTGCCTGCTGAATCCCGCAAAGAAGGAGGTCTATGACCGGCAGTTGCGTCCGCAGTCCGTCGCGCCGCCGGCGCCTCCCGTGCCCCCATCGCCACCCGTCCCGCAACCGGCGGTTGACATGGATTACCTGAAAGCACCGGTAATCCTCTCCAGGGCCGTGCCGGTGACGCCCAAGCAGTCGCCCAACAAGAAGCCGATCTGGCTTGGAACGGGCCTGATCGCAGCGGCGGCCCTGATCTTGGTCGCGGTCTTCATCCTCTTGTCATTCCACCGCGGCAATGAGCTTGCCTCCACGGACGAACCTCTGCCAACTCCGTCGGCGCCTCTCGACAAGCAGCCCCGCGACAAGCAGCCCTCCCCCGCACCGCGGGACGGCCCTCGCGACAATCTGCCCCAGGATGCCGCACCATCGCCCTCGCCCGATTCCGAGAAACCCGGGGATAGCAGCTTGGGCAAGACGGTCGAAAGGCCAGCCGGACCGGCAAGCCCTCCGCTTGAGGGCGGTCTCCGCGATACCGCGAAAGAACCCGAAGAGCCGTCCGCGAAGGGTGTCGTCGCCGCGGAGAAGGCGAAGTCGAGCGATCCGGCCCAGCGCCCCAAGGAGAAGCCAGGGGCGGCTGACACCGCCATGGGGCCCAAAGAGAAGTCGCCAGGATCGGATGCGTCCGTCAGCGCCGGATCAGAGGCTGCCGGTTCCCGACGAGGCGGCCGGGAAGCTGGCCCTGGCGATCATTCGCGAGACGTACAAGGACGACTATCGGTCCGCGGACAAGGTTGCCCTGGCGCAGAAGCTGCTCCTCAAGGCCGATGGCAGCCGGAGCGATCCGGTGGCCCGCTTCGAATTGCTGCAGGAGGCAAAGAAGGTGGCCGTTGAAACGGGACAGCCGGAACTGGCCTTGGAAGCCGCCGATGCGCTCGCCGACGAATACCAGGTTGCCTCCGCGGAGATGAAGGCCCAGATCGTCGAGCAGGGCGTCAAGTTGGTTCGCTACGCGCAGCAGCGGCAGGCCGTGGCCGAGTTCGCCCTGCAAGTGCTCGAGGAGGCGGTTGCCGAGGATAACTTTGACGTCGCCAAGCGGATGGGCCGGCAGGCGATGCAGATGGCCAGGCTGAGCGCGGACAAAGAGCTTGTTCAGGAAGTCACGGCCAAGAAACAATGAGGTGGAAGCGGCGGCAAAGGCCTACACCAGCGTCTTGGAGGCGATGGCGGCGCTGAGGCACAATCCACGCAATCCCGACGCCAGTCTGATCGTGGGCCGGCACCTCTGCTTCACCAAGGGCGATTGGGCGAACGGCCTGCCGATGTTGGCCTTGGGCAGCGACGTGGCGTTGAAAGCCCTGGCTGCCGCCGACCTCCAGGGCGCCGCGACCAGCGAGGAACAGGTGAAGCTGGGCGATGCCTGGTGGAAGGTGGCAAAGCAGCGGGCCATCTATTGGTATGCCAGGGCGGAATCCGGGGCCGATTCGCAACTGCTCAAGGATCGGCTGGAGAAGCGAATCAAGGAGGGCACGCAAACGACCCGCTGGATTAGGATCTTCCGGTCGGCCGATCCGAGTCATTGGAATCTCGACGCCGATCGGGCCGGCGCGGCCAAAGTGCCCGAGAACATCAAATACCTGAAGATGCAAATCGCCCGGAAGATGGTGGTGATCATCGAAATGACCAAGGATCGCTTGGGGCAGGATGACGCGCTTCCGCCCGGCTCGAGCAAGAAGTACGGATGGGCGGGGGCAAACCAGTCGAGCGCCGATGCCCGGCACTTGGGGATCTTCGTTACGTCAGCCGTATTGAAGCCGGGGGACGGCCGGGATGACGCGGGAAAGGTATCGATCACCGGCGCGGGGCAAACCGGCTGGGGATTTGGCCACCGGTTGGGCGGCGGCCAGGCCTGCGCCTGGGCCGGGCAGTCCCTTCTGCGCACAATCTTTGAAATCGATGTTACGTCGGATTACCTGACGGCGAAGGAAGAGCCGTACCTGCTGAAGTGAGGTTCCACAAGCCTTCTGCTCCGCCTTTGCAGCCCAGGTATTCGCTTTCCGTCCTGCATGTCGGCGAGAGCCTCCCAGGCGTCCTCGGGCTTGAATCCCGAGAATTCCAGCTTGCGCCGCGGCAATGAACTCGCATCCCACTTGCCAAAGCAGGACCATCGCGCCGACCGTGGAAACTAGCTTCTGGCAGGATAGCTCGAACGGGCATAGATCAAGCAGCCTCGGCCGCCGAACCATCACGGCGGAGCGTGATGAGTACGGTTACAATCTCGACAAGGATGACGCCGATCCGCCGTCCCGAATCCAAACCACGGATCGCCCGCCGCGATTGCCGCGGGCGTAATAGGGAATGGCCGTAAAGGGCTTGCCGCCGGCCAACGTGCCGTGGATCACGACCACGCCGCCCAGCAGGTCGGGCTTCCACTCGGTCGTCAGCGGGGCGTCGGAGGGCAATGCCTGGTCGACATTCTGATCGACACTCTCGATGCAGTAGACCAGCGGCCCATAACGCAGCGCCACCCGGCCTCGATCGGCGGCCACCCGCTCGTCGGCCTTGATCCGCTGGGCCACCAGCGGCAACTCCAATTCGATCCGATCGCCCGACTTCCACTCCCGCGAGATCACCGCGTAGCCGTTGTCTATTTTCGCCGGCTCGGCCGCGCCGTTAACCGAGAGCGACTTCAGGCCCTCAACCACCGGCTCGGCCGTATAGAGGCGGCTGGCATCCCGCCGGGCATGCGCAGAAAGATCGCAAACTGCTTCGGCGCGGCTGGCCGGACGACAATCGCCACCTTGCCACTCCAGGGATAATCGGTCGTCTGCTCGATCTCAACGTCCGTTCCCAACAGATTGCCCACGCGGACCGTGCTGCCGGCATAGAGGTTGACATAAAGAGCGTCCTTGCCCGTGGCATACATCCACGTCGGCAGCATGAGCAGCGTCCGCGGGATATTGCCCACGCAACAGGGGCAGTTGTGCCAGGGATAACGCCGCTCGCTCGAATCGAGGGCGTTGGTGTAGGTGAAATTGTTCGCCGCCAGGTCGAGGTCGCCGAGGATGGCGTTGTAGAACGTCTCTTCGTAAAGGTCGGCGAAGCGGGCCTGGTGGTAAATGGCGTTCATCTTGTGCTGGAAGAACAGCTCGCCGCAGTTCGAGCACGACTCGCAATAGGCGTTGTTGGGCAGCGAATAGTTGGGCCCGAAGCCTTCGGAGGTCTCGCCGCTGCCGATGCCGCCCGTCACGTAGTAACGCTTGTTGACGAGGTTTCCCCAGATCGAGAGCAGGGCGCTTTGATAATCAACGTCGCCCGTCTCCATCGCCACGCCGGCCATGCCCGAGTAGAGATAAGATGCCCTCACCGCGTGACCCACGGCCTCGTACTGCCGGGTGACGGGCAGGTGGCTCTGGTCGTAGGGCTCACCGCGACCCGCACCCACAAGTGGGTACCCGCCGGGTGCCCCGCGGCAATCGAGGAGGAACTTGGCCAGGTCGATGTACTTGCGGCCCTTGCCCGCTCCTTCTTCGGAGTTGACGAACTTCCCCAGGCGGACCAGGGCCTGTTCGAGTTCCTCGTGGCCGTCGTACCACGACTTCTTCGGGGCCGGTCCGATGCGATCGCACCAGCAATCGGCCAGCCGCCGGGCAGCAAGGTACATCGCGTCGTCGCGCTTGCCGGTCATGGCGCGGTGGGCCAGGGCCGATTCGATGAAATAGCCGGCCGTGTAGCCCTCGTGGTCGCCCTTGTTGGTCCAGGGCCGCCGTCCGCTGAGCGTATAGTAGGTTTGCAGGTAGCCGTTGGGCTCCTGGGCACTGAGGATCTTCGGGACCCAATCGTCGAGCTTTTTGCTGATGGCAGCCTGGGCGGCGATGATCTCCTTATCGCCCTGCGAATCGAACATCATCGCCAGGCACATCGACTCGACCGTGTTGTGGACGTAGGCGTTGGCCCAAGGGCGCCGGTGTGCCCTGCCGCCGGCTGGCCCGCCAGCTTTCGGCCGGCGCGGACGAAGTTCTCGATGCCGCCCTCGGCCAGATTGGGGTCGGAAAGTTTCTCGTAGCAGTGCGGGATCCAGTGGATGATGGTCTGCTTCAGCCGCTCACGGAGCAAAGGGCTGGTGACCGTGTAGGGCCTTGTGGCGACAGGCTGGAGCGGATCGGCCGGCGGCGGCGCGACGACGCTGACGTGCAGCGTGTCTTCGCCATGCAGCGGCCCTGTATCGGCCGAGAGCTTGAGCACATAGTCGCCGGGCGCGGAGAAGGCGGCGGTCGTTTCGGCGGAAGCCGCGTCTTCAAAGACAACGTCGCCCGGCCCGGATCGCTTGCTCCAGGCCAGGGCGAGCTTGCCATCCGCCTTGCCGCCGTTGCGAACAGCGCCGCTGAGCCAGGTCTTGCCCGGCAGCACGACCGCCCGCTCAAGGCCCGCGACGACCGCCGGCGGAAAGCTCGGCGTATCGCCCCAGTCGTAGACCCGCCACTGGAGAATGCCGGTCGATTCGCTACTGGAGTCCATCTCCAGGCGGAGCCGGCTCGTGTGCACGTCGTCGAAGGTCGTCGTGTTGTACTGGTTTTCCTTGAGGCCCAGACCGGCGGCGTTGGCGACCGGCACATACTGCTTGCCGTCGAAGTACTTCAGCCGGCAGGCCCTGGGCAGGCGAACGCCGTTGTGATCGTCGAACCAATAGACGTCGATCTTTCCCGTGTGAATCGGCTGGCTCCAGGTGTATTCGACCCATTGCGTGCCCTTTTGCGGCCAGTTGCCGTAGGCCCCGTTCCGCTTGTCGTTGGAGTTCCGCGGGTCGTGGCCGCTGTTCAAGGCGAGGATGGTCTCATGGCCGGAAACGAACGAGGTGGTCGCGGTGGCCACGAGCGCCAAGTTCAGCGGAGGACCGTCGGCGCGTGCGGTTGCCAGGAAAACAAAAAATGCCAGGGCGGCGATAACTGCGGCAGTAGTCTTCATGATCGATTCTCCCAGGGGTGACGAGCGTGCCCGGATTGAAAATCGGCAATCCAGGCAAGTTGGTCTATTATACATCGATGGGCGGACCGTTGAAAACAACCCCCAGGCAACGATTCGAGCGATTCTCGCACAAGCCGCAAAGGCGCGACGAGGGAGGAAAATGGAAGAAAGGAAGAGGGAGCGAGTCCGGTATTGAACCGGTGGAGCGCGATTCACGGCTCGCCGGAAAATCCCCCCGAGGCACTCGACACATTGCCGCTGACCGCTTTACAATGCTAGTGGTTTTGGCACCAACATTTCGTCAGGAGAACCGTCATGAAAGCGAAAAATCAGGCGTTTGGACTACTTGTCGTATGGGGATTGTGCCTTGCGGGCGGCTCGGCGGTCGCCGCGGCGGAAGACCAGGCGGACGCGGCCATCCAGCGCGGCCTGAGCTTTCTGGCTGCCCGCCAGCACGCGGACGGTTCGTATGGATCGGACGTGTATCAAGGGCACGTCGCGGTGACGGCCTTCGTCGGCCGCGGCATGATGGCCTCCGGCAGCAAGCCCGGCGTGGGGCCCTATGGCGAGCAATTGCAGAAGTGCCTGGCCTATCTACTGGGCCGCGTGCAGGAAAACGGGCTGATCAGTTCCAAGGACGCGAACGAGCCGGCGCCGATGTACGGGCACGCTTTTGCGCTGATGTTCCTGGCCGAGTGCCAGAAGGCCGCGCCCAAGGAGCAGATTGCCGAGAAGATGGGCCGGGCGGTGAAGCTGATCGTCAGCGCGCAGAACAAAGAGGGCGGCTGGCGCATCTTCCCAAGGTGGGCGACGCCGATCTCTCCGTGACGGTCACGCAGCTCATGGCCTTGGCTGCCGCCCGTGACGCAGGCGTCGACGTTCCCAAGGAGACCATCGATCGGGCGATCGACTATGTGAAGAAGAGCCAGAACAACGACGGCGGTTTCCGCTACCTGCTGCAAGGCGGCACCAGCGGTTTCGCCCGCTCGGCGGCAGCGGTGACGGCACTCTTTGCGCAGGGGCGGGAGAGTCGGAGGAGGTCCGCAAAGGCTCCGCCTATGTGGCGAAGTTTCCCGCCGGCGACACGATCGGCCAGCCGGAGGTTTTCTATTTCTATGGACACTATTACGCGGCCCAGGTAATGAGCCATTCCGACAAGGCCCAATGGGATCGGTGGTATGCGACGGTTCGCGATCGACTCGTGGAGCAGCAGGGCAAGGACGGCTCCTGGCCCGACTCGGCCTCGGTTGATCTCGGCACGGCCATGGCCTGCCTGACCCTGCAAACCAAGGCAGCCAAGTAGGTGTATCGTGGAACGTAAGTATCCGCCGGGCAAGCCGGCGGCATTAAAGAGAGGCGTGCGCCACCCCACCGATGTTACTGACCCAGCCATGAAATTCGCTATTTGCAACGAGACCTTTCAGAACTGGCCCTTGGATCGCGCATGTGCCTTCGCGGCGGAGTGCGGCTACCTGGGACTCGAGATTGCCCCCTTCACGCTGGCCCCCCGCGCAGGCAACGTCTCGCAAGTCCAGCGCGAGGAAATCCGCCGCCAGGCAAAGCAAGCCGGATTGGAGGTCGTAGGGCTGCACTGGCTGCTGGCCAAGACCGAAGGCTTCCATCTCACCAGCCCTGACGCCACGGTCCGCCGGCGGACCGCCGATTACCTCGTCGAGCTTACGCGGCTCTGCGGCGACCTTGGCGGCAAGGTCATGGTCCTGGGCTCGCCCATGCAGCGGAACCTGCCCGAAGGGATGACAAAGGCCCAGGGTCTGGCCTGCACGGCCGAGATCCTGTACGCGGTCCTTCCCGTGCTGGAATCGCAAGGCGCGGTGCTGGCCCTGGAGCCGCTCGGTCCCCAGGAGACGAACTTCCTGCTCACCGCCGCCGACGCCGTGGAACTGATCGATCGTATCAGTTCCCCGCACGTCCAGTTGCACCTCGATTGCAAGGCGATGGTGACCGAATCGACGCCGATCGTCGAGATCATTCGTCGGAACCATGCCTGCCTGGCCCATTTTCACGCCAACGATCCCAACCGGCAGGGTCCCGGCTTCGGCGCGCTGGACTTCGTGCCGATTTTCCAGGCACTCAAGGAAGTCGGTTACGGCGGCTGGGTTTCGGTCGAGGTCTTCGATTACGCGCCGGGGATCGAAAGGCTGGCCCGCGAGAGCATCGAGTACATGCGGCGCTGCCTGTAGGGACCTGCGCAAATCCGCACGCGATGGCGGCGCCTCCCGATCTTCCACGACGCCTACTTCTTCCCGAGATTCTTCCGGAACCAGTCCCGCAAGGGCCCGAAACTCTTTTCCTTCTGGGCCCGCTCGGCGGGGTCCAGCCGCGCGGACGTGTAGCTGTCAAACAATACCAGCTTGGCAAACAGGTCGGCGGCCGCTTCGTGCGGATGATAGATGTTCGTCGATTGCGGAAAGACCTCGCGATAGGCCCTCACACTCATCAGCTCGGAATACTCCGGCCGGCCGTCGGGCGATTGCTCCACGCGGTATCCGTCGCCCGCGGGCGTTACGTAAATCGCCAGCCTGGAAAACGCCGTTTGCATTTGCTTCGGACCGGGACCGTCCGAAAGCGAGCACAGCGGCCAGAGGTACTGCGTGCCCTCCGGACGCCGGATGGGAAAGACCCAAGGGCAGTCGACCGCATCCGGGTTCAGAAGTTGGTGCTCGACGATCCAAGGGCAGGTGGCAATCGTCTTGGCCTTGATGAAACCCCACTGGCCCGTATACAGCGAGTCGAACATCTCCGCGTGCGCCCGCTGAAAGACGTGCATCTGCTCGTGCAAGAGCAGTTCCATCTTGTCCAACGGCACGCGCCGCCCGCCCGCGAGGGCCTGGCTGCCGAAGAGGCGGCGGCAGACGCTCTCGGCGAGAATGATATGTTTGCCGCGGGTGTGCGAAAACGAGCCCTCGATATTGTCGGCGACCTTGAGAAAGTTCCACGGCGTATCGGCATACAGCGGATAGTCCCTACGGACCGCCGGATCGATAAGCTCGACCACGCTGCGGATGGCGGCCTTCTCCTGCGCGCTGAACTCGCCGACGGCCGCCTGGTAGCGGCGGCGGCACTCGGCCCGCTGTTGGGCCAGCGTGCCGGCGGGGAGCGGTTCGCCGGTCTTGGCTTGCATCTCCATCGGCTGCAGGCGGTCGAAATAGGCCGGGTCATCGACGATTGCCGCGCGGCCGGCGGCCTGATCGGCAAAGGAAACGTCCGGGGCAGCGCGAAGTAGTGCCGGAGCAAGGAGAAGCCCTAGGAAGACTGGAACGTGGATTCTACGCATGATTCTGGTCCAAGAGGTTGCGACCGGCCGAAGAACGACCTGGCGGCATCCCGTAGGACGGATTGCCAATCCGTCCGCGATTTCCAGACGGATTGCCAATCCGTCCTACGCCTTAGTGGTCCATTTCACAAATAACTTCAGGGATACGTTCGTAGGGTGGGACCAGCGAGCTTGCGAGGCGCCGGCCCACCAGTCCCCGGTGTTGGTGGGCCGGCGCTCGCAAGCTCGCTGGTCCCACCCTACGGCTAAGAACCGCACAACCCTGAAGTTATTTGTGGAACGGACCACTTAGATTGCCGGCATGCCGCCAATAGGATTCTACCGCAAGTTGTCTACCGTGTCCCCCCCGCCGCAATGCCCCCAGCGTGGTAGAATAGAGGAATGATCGAAGTTCAAGGGCTGACCAAATATTACGCCGACCTCCGCCGCGGCCGGTTCGTCGCGCTGGATGGACTGACTTTTCGTGCGCTGCCCGGCCAAATCTACGGTCTGCTGGGCCCCAACGGAGCGGGAAAGACCACCGCCCTGCGGATCCTCAGCACCGTGCTGCGGCCCAGCAGCGGCACGGCCGCGGTCAACGGCTTCGACGTGGTCTTGCAGCCGTCGCAGGTCCGCCGCCAGATCGGCTTCATGTCGGCCAATACGGCCGTTTACGACCGCATGACCGCCTGGGAGATGGTCGAGTATTTCGGCCGCCTCCACGGCCTGCCGCCCGCCGAACTGACCGAGCGCATGGAGTCGCTCTTCGAGAAATTCAAGATGAACGACATCCGCGACGTGCTGGGGGCGAAGATGTCGACCGGCATGCGGCAGAAGGTCTCGATCGCGCGGGCCATCGTCCACGACCCGCCGGTGCTGATCTTCGACGAGGCCACGGCCGGGCTCGACGTGCTGGTGGCGCGGGCCTTGCTCGCAGCGCGTGGCCGAACTGCGGGACGAACGGCAAGTGCATCATCTTCTCCACCCACATCATGCGCGAGGCCGAGAAGCTCTGCGATCGCCTGGCGATCATGCACCGCGGCCACATCCTGGCCGAGGGCACGCTGGAGGAACTTCGCGACGAGCATGGCGAGAACGACCTGGAAGAGATCTTCTTCCAACTGATTTCCCGGCACGAAGAGCGCGCCGGCCGCCGAGCACGACCTGGTTTGATCGGGCGACCATGAACTCACGAACGTCAGACTGATTCTCGCCCGCGAAGTCCGCGACCAGTTGCGCGACCGGCGGACGCTGTTCATGATCTTCGTGCTGCCGGTCCTGCTCTATCCGCTGCTGGGCACGGCCTACTTCCAGATGGTCCAGTTCCAGACGCGGAACTCGATGACGGTGCTGGTCGTCGGCGGCGGGCAATTGGCCTCCGCATCGACGCCCTCGATCGAAGATTCCGCCTTCTCGCCGCAACTGTTCCCCGACGGGTCCCGCGGCGCGGAATTGCTGAAGCTGGAAATGGCGCCTGACGGGCCGCCTTCCAACAGCGACGCGCCCGACTGGGCGGCCGAGGCAAGCCGGCTGGTGCAAGCCAAGAAGTACGACGCGGCGCTGATCTTCCCGCCCGATTTCGTCAGCCGCTTGGACGCCTATCGCAAGGCCATCCAGGACGATGCGGCGCGCGCGAATTCCAAGATCTCAAAATCCCAGATTTCAGATTCCCAAGTCTCAAATCCTCAAATCTCCAAGTCGAAGCCCGCCGAAATCCCCCGGCCCAAGATCATCTACACCACGGCCAACGAACGCTCGCTGATGGCCTGCAATCGGCTGACCGCGGTGCTGGATCGCTGGACGGAAGAGGTCGGCAAGACGAACCTCGTGGCGGGCGGCATGCCGGCCCAGGCCGTGCGGCCCTTCGAGATCGAAAGCTCGAACCTGGCCGGCGAAGCGGCGAGCAAGTCGGCCAACGTCTGGTCGCGGATGCTGCCCGTGATGCTGTTGCTGTGGGCGATGACCGGCGCAGTTCTATCCGGCGATCGACCTCTGTGCCGGCGAGAAGGAGCGGGGCACGCTGGAAACCTTGCTGAGCAGCCCTGCCGAGCGGAGCGAAATCGTGCTCGGCAAACTGCTGACGATCATGGGCTTCAGCATGGTCACGGCGGCCTTGAACCTCGTGAGCGTGGGGGTCACGGGCTGCTTGATCTTCCGCCAGATGCAAGGCTTCGGCGGACCGCCGCCTTTGGCCGTGCTCTGGCTGTCGCTGGCCCTGATCCCCGTCTCGGCCTTGTTCAGTGCGCTGTGCCTGGCCCTGGCCTCGTTCGCCCGCAGCACGAAGGAAGGCCAGTATTACCTCATGCCGCTGTTGATGCTCTCGCTGCCGATGGCCGTGCTGCCGATGAGTCCGGGCGTGGAACTGAACCTGGGCAACAGCCTGATCCCGATCTCCGGCGTGATGCTGCTGCTGAAGACCTTGCTGGAAGGCTCCTACGTCCAGGCCTTGCAATACCTGCCGGTCGTGCTGGCCGTGACGCTGGCCGCCTGCTGGCTGGCCGTCCGCTGGGCGGTGGAGCAGTTCAACACGGAGTCGGTGATCTTCCGCGAGAGCGAGCGGTTCGCCGTCGGCCTCTGGCTGCGGCACCTGCTGCGCGACCGCGAGGCGACGCCTTCGGCCGCCGAAGGGGTGTTCTGCGGCGTGCTGATCCTGGTCCTGAGCTTCGTCTTCCGTTCCGCGCTGCCGCCGCCGGCCGGTTTTCAGGGCATCGCCCTGATGAACTCCGTGGTGCAACTGGCCGTGATCCTTACGCCGGCGGTGTTGATGGCGGTGATCCTTACCCGCAGTCCGCGGCAGACGCTGCTGTTGCGGCTGCCGCGGTGGAGATGATTCCCGCGGCCGCGGTGCTGGCGGTGGCCATGCATCCCTTCATCATCGCCCTCAATCGTTGATCGCCGGTCTTTACCCGATGGCGCCGGAGATGAAGCGGCAGCTTGCCGACTGGCCGACGAACTTTGCCTCGGCGGACGTGGGACTGCTGGTCCTCTGCTTCGCCGCGGTGCCGGCCGTCTGCGAAGAGCTGGCCTTTCGCGGCTTCATCCTTTCCGGCTGCCGCAACCTGGGCAACACCTGGCGGGCGATCGTCGTCAGCGCGATCTTCTTCGGCGTCACGCATGGCTTTCTGCAGCAATCGATCAACGCCTGCCTGTTGGGGATCGTGCTGGGCTACCTGGCCGTGAAGAGCGGGAGCCTGCTGCCCGGCGTGGTCTTCCATTTCCTGCACAATGCGATGACCGTCCTCAGCGCGAAGGTCACGCCCGAGTTGATCGACCGCGTTCCCGCCCTCGGTTTCTTCGTGCGATCCGGCGTTGACGGCCCGGCCTACCAATGGCCCGTTTACCTCCTCGGCGGCGTGGCGAGTCTCGCCCTGCTGGGCTGGTTCATTTTGTTTCCCGCGGCGCGGAGTCCCGAGGGCGTTTTGCAGCAGGTCTTCGAACCATCGGCCGATGAAGCGGTAGGGGCCGTCCGGAGCTAACCACGAAATATCGTTTCGTAGGGTGGGACCAGCGAGCTTGCGAGCGCGGGCCCACCAGCATCCGCGACTCGGTGGGCCGGCGCTAGCAAGCCGACCACGGGTACATGGTGCCCGGGTCCCACCCTACGGCTAAAATCGAATAACCCTTTCATGGTTTCCTATGTCTATAGCTGGAACGTCGCTGAGTTTGCGTGCCCGCTGGGTCTTTCCCGTATCCGGGCCGCCCTTGCGCGACGCCGCGGTGACCATTTCCCAAGGCCGGATTGTTGCCGTCGGCAGTCCGCCGCGTGACGTGCCGATCGAGGACCTGGGCCAGGCGGCCATCGTGCCGGGCTGGTCAACGCCCATACGCATCTGGAATTCAGCGATCTGGCCGCTCCCATCGGCCGACCGGGCATGGGGCTCGTCGAGTGGCTCGGCAGAGTGGTCCGGCATCGTGCCAACGCGCCGGTGCTGGGCCGTTGGTGCGTGGACAGGGCCTGCGGGAGAGTATCCGTCACGGCGTCACCACGATCGGCGAGATTGCCCAGCCGGGCGGGAACCATCGATCCCTATCTTGCCTCGCCCTGCGACGGCACGATTTTCCTGGAACTGATCGCCCCGCGGGTCGAGCGGGTGGAAGCCGCGTTGGAAGCGGCCGGGAAGCATCTCCATGCAGAATCGGACACTGGCAGCCCGGCTTGAGTCCGCACGCTCCCGTACACGGTTCATCCCGAACTGCTGATGCGGGTCGTGGCGCTTTCCGCCGAGCGGCAGATACCGCTGGCCATGCACCTGGCCGAATCGCGCGAGGAGATCGAGTTGCTGCGCGACGGCCGCGGCCCATTTCGCGAGTTGTTGGAATCGCGCGGCGCGCTGGGATCCGGCCGCCCGGCCGCGCGGCGCTCGGCCGCTGGACGAGCTTCGCGTGCTTTCGCGTGCCCATCGGGCGCTGGTGATTCACGGCAACTATCTCGACGACGAAGAGATCGAGTTCCTTGGCCGGCAGCGGCGGCAGATGGCCGTGGTCTACTGCCCGCGGACCCACGCCTGGTTCGGTCACGCGCCGTTATCCGCTGGAGAAGCTGTTGGCCGCCGGCGCGGTCGTGGCCCTGGGCACCGACAGCCGGGCCTCTTCGCCCGACCTCAGTCTCTTGGCCGAGATGCGGCACGTCGCCCGCGAGTTTCCCGCCATGAGCCGCGCCACGATCCTGGAGCTCGGCACGCTGGGCGGCGCGCGGGCCTTGGGTCTGGACTCTCAAATCGGCACCCTGGAGCCCGGCAAGCGGGCCAACCTGGCCGCGGTCGCCTTGCCGGAAGACGCTGTGGCCGATCCGCACGAGCTGCTCTTGGACGCGGCCGGCGGGGTGGTCGCAACCTGGGTCCGCGGGAATCGGGTGTGACCCCACGTACTCATCACGCTCCGCCGTGATGAAAGAACATCACGGCGTGCTCATGTGCTCGCTGCAACATGCCCTGGATTGTCTCGGCCAAGCCTTCGACGCTGTAGTCAGGAGCCACGCTTTGGTTGCCGCGGCTCGAGTTTCTCCACGGCAAGTAATACTTTCTCCACCCAGGCCACATCCTCCGGTGCGACCACGACCACTTGGAATCCATGCTGTTCCCCTTCCATTCGCACACCATCCGAGTCGTCAACATGCAGGCCGATTCCGAATGCCCCCGGATTCTTACTCGGGGGTCGGGCACGTGGGGAACGACGGAAGTGCCAGTCGTGAATGTGCTGGTTAATGACACCAGCGACGCGCACGCCATGACACCAGAGCCACCGTCGCACGGAACCCGGATCTCGACAAGAGGTGGTGTAGATCCAGACTTCCCAGCCGCGAGCCTGGAGGCCCCGCATCAACTCACAGAGCCGAGGCGGAGTGGTTCGTCTCCCGCAACGAGGCGCCAGTACCAGGGCAAGGCAGGCTCATGCGGTACACACTCCTGGTAGCAAATGATCGTATCGTCTAGGTCGAAGGAGATTCGCATTTCAGTTCGCTTTGCCGCCCAAATCGCACTCGGCACTTTCCGAACATAATACGCTTGGGCTTTTGACGCTCGACCAACAAGTTTGAGGTCCAATTCTCAGGGTCAGGCGGGTTGCTCGGCGAGGTCGAGCATCGTGCGCCAGACAGCTATCCATTCACCGACCTGCCGAACAAAGACCCACAGATCCCGACCCGTGGCGTGGCTCCGCTTCCCGGACCTTTCGTAGACCATATCGTAGGTGTAGCTGACCACGGCCGTGTCACCGATCACGTCCGCTTGATGATTAGCCTCGCGGTACTCGTGGACTGTCGCATTGCCGCAGAAGTCTGCAAAGCCTGCCACGATTGCTTCGCGGCCTTCCGCCCGTACAGCGAAACTGGGAAAGACCAACGTCATCTCTGGATGCAATAAGGGGACAAGATCTTCAGGTCGTCGGTCGAGCCAGGTCCGATTAATGCGTTGCATCGCAGCAGACACCGCCTCTTGCATCGTTTGTGATTGCATGCTTCAAACACCTTCTGGGGTTCTTCGTCGAGGATCTACCAGACTTGGCCCGGACCAAGTTCGAGCGACAGGTCGCGCAAGACGGTCGTCGCGCCGTAGGATTTTGTAAGTCCGCGAATGGAGCAATGCATGGGCCGGTCTTCGGAAGATGGTCTTTGCTAAATGGTCAGGCGGTCCGCCGCGGTCCCGACTCGGGCGATTAGCATCGAGCCGCCTTCAATTATCCGATGCCAGGGCCGGTGGGACAAGCAGGCAGCGACCACGGCAATCCCAACTTGGACACCATCAGGGAGGATTTCAAGCGTTTCGGGTTTCGTCTCGACTTTGTGGCCGCCGAACCTGCCAACGCCGGCCACATTCCCAACTTGGCCAGCCTGAATAAGCGGCGCAACGTAGCCGCGCATCATGGCACGATCCCGGTAGGTGTTCCCCTGGACCTGCCCTCTTTACAGGTTTGGCGGAACTCGTGCGACCAGCTAGCGACTTCGCTTGACGACATCATGGATAATCGACCACGCGAAGCGATTCCAGCCGGCAACTGATCTTCACGGTTGATAGGCGCTACCGGCTTGCAAGTCACTAATTTTCTGGTAGGCTTGGACGTAGAGGATATTCCTTGACCCGGAATTTCCCCGCATGATGGCCGGCAACGTGCTGGATCGCCTCTAAAAGCGATTTCATGCCGCCTAGGCAGAAAGTCTGTAAACCATTACGGCATAAGCACTTGGCAGCGTAGCTCAGTTGGTTAGAGCAGCGGAATCATAATCCGCGTGTCCGGGGTTCGAATCCCTGCGCTGCTACTTTCGCAATCCCTAAATTAGGGGGTTGCGCCGTTCAAAGAAAGCCCGGCCATGCGGCTGCAATGCCTTGTCGTCATCGGTTTTCTATTGTCGGCATCGGCTGCCTTTGGAGACGGCTGCTACGTTCCCGAGAGGGCAGTCCGCAAAATCCCGGAAATTGCCGCCCAGCGGGCCCTCCTTTCCTGGAAAGACGGCGTCGAAACCCTGGTAATCTCGTCGGCCCTCAATTCCGAGGCCCAGACACTCGGCTGGATCATCCCCGTGCCCGCGGTCCCGACGACGGTCGAGAAGGCAACTCCCGGCTCGCTGAAGACATGGAATCCCCGTGGTTTCGATTACCGCTCCGGAACGCGGCAAGCTGAAACCACCCAGACGCCTACTGTGGGCAATGGATTTCTAGAAGGCCGCATTCGTGTTTCTGCCGCCCGTCGGCACCGGGCCGGAGAATCGCGTGACCGTGCCGGCTCCCAGTATCGAGAATCCCATCAACCGCTCGATGGGAGCGATGATCTAGCCCGTATCGAAGGCGATCAGCCCAGACCTACCGTTCGCGAGCCAGAAAGCGACCCAACTTCGTGTAGACTCTATGGGTCAGTTGCCAGACATTGGCGGCGGAACGAGTGATCGCGCCGCCCGGTGCGGGCTCTGAAAGAAGGACCTCACAGCAGAAGCTGTGCTCTTGCGGCGTGAGCGTTGCAAGAAACTCCTTGAGGCCAGTTGTCGACTGTGCTGAATCGTCGTCGCCAAACTGAGGCCGTTCCTTGAGCGCCGTGAACTCACGCTGACGACGGCGGATTTCCGAGCGAAAATATCGGCAAATTTCATCCCGCGCCAAGGCCCGCATGAACGTGATCAGCCGATGCGCCATAGGCGGGCGAGTACCTCGCCAGCAGCTCGCCGTCCTTGGCCACCAAGGCATACCATACCCGCGCAGCGATCTCGGCCACCAGGTTGGGATCGTGAGGGCGGCCAAGCATGATCCTGATGGCGGTGCCGAGCGGCTTGTGGCACTGTGCATAGAATTCCTCCCATGCGGCCACTTCCCCCGCCAAACAACGATCCACCAACTGACGGTCCGCTTGGAGAAAGGCCTCCGCAGCGTCTTCCATTTGCCTGAGCCTGCCACGACGTGCCGGCTTGCCCTCGACCGCTGCCCCCAGCGACTCGACTCGCGTCTCGCTTCCGGTCCTCTTCTTCAGCTTCACGCCAATACTCCACGCGACGATGGGGTGCCGTAGGAACACACGTATTGGGACTGGATAGTCGCCCCGTCGAATCAACTACCTCTATTAAAGGCACAAGAAGTGACACAGTCAACCGTCAGGGAAAAGATTTTTGGGAACCAGCGGCTTCGATCTGGCGAAAAAAACGCTCAAAAAACCTGAGTAGAAATTATCAAGGATTTGGCATACCGATTTTCCGTTTCGAGGTATCAATGGATAACTTCAGAAAGCAAAGCGATATTATCACGGGCCAGGGCATCTTGTTGCCAGATATATTACACCCCCAATTCACACTCCCATAAGAGCTGGATCTGGTGTTTCACGATCTGACGAGCACCTATTTCGCCGGTCATGGTCCGGGCGACCTGGCCAAGCACCGCTACAGTCGGGACTCCTGCCAGAACCGGGCCAGGACGGCGTCGATGGCTTTGTGCCTGTCGTCCGCAGACGTGCCGTCCGGGGAAGTGCCGCCGGGGCTGGCCAAAAATACGTCCGCGGCCGTTGCCGGGGAGCGGGGAGCGGGGAGCAGGAAGCGGGAGGCGGGAAGCGGAGGTTGCTTGCCACTGAGTACTGGGTACTGAGTACTGGGTGCCGAGTTCGCCGGCTGCGCCACGAAGGATGAGGGAGAAAAAGTCTGAGCACTGAGCACTGAGGCCGCCGCCAGCGTGCGTTCCCCCGTTTGCTCCCCGCTCCACGCTCCCTGCTCCACGCTCCCCGCTCCCTGCTCCCCGCTCCCCGCTCCCTGCTCCTCGCTCCCCGCTCCCTGCTCCCCGCTCCCCGCTTCTACCCCGCCAAACAGCATCGCCGCGCCGGCCCCGACCGTCAGGGCCTGTCCTTCCGGCAGGGCCACGGCTGTGGTAACGTACAGCGTCCCGCCGCTGACGATCGTGCCGCCGCTGTAACTGTTGGCGCCGCTTAGCACCAAGGCCCCTTGGCCGCTGAGCGCGAGCGAGCCCGAGCCGCTGATGCCGCCCGAAATCGTCAACGTGCTGCCCGTTGCGGCGGCGACCACGGTCGCGCTGTCCAGGGCCACGGGGGCCGTAAGATCCGGCTGCGCGAGAAGCGCATTGCCGAACTGATCCAGGGCCGTGGCGCCGCCGGGCACGACCGTAATGCTCGTGAGCGTCTGGTTCACCGTCACGCTCACGTCGCTCGTGGCCGTCAGCCCGTCCAAATCGGCGATGATGACCTGGAACGCATAGCCGCCGGCCATGGAGAAAGTGGCCGTGGTGTTCTTGGCCGCATTGGTTCCGTTGACCGAAAAGACGGGGGCGGCCGCCCCGTAGGGCTGGCTGGTGGGCACCCAGGTATAGGTCAGATTGGCCTCGCCCTCATTGTCCGCGCCGAGCACGCTGAGCGCCCTGGCGCTGCCCGTCACCGTGGCCGGCGCGGCGGCGGCCGGCACGGCCAGCGTCGGGCCGGAACTGGGTGCGATCGTGATCTGGCCGTTGATGACCGTCACCAGTGCCGACCCGTTGCACGGTCCGCTGTAGGCCGTGACCGTGACCGAAGCCGAGCCGTAGGGGGCAGTAAATAGGCCGCTGCTGCTGATTGATCCCGCGCTGGCCCACCAGACCGTGCGCCAAGGGCCATCGCCACCCCAAACTGGTCGTAGCCGGCGGCCGCGAACTGCTGCGTGGCATCGCTGCTCAGCGTGGGCGTGGCCGGCGTGACCGTGATCCCGGAGAGCGTCTGGTTCACCGTCATGCTGACGCTGCTGGTTGTCGTCAGTCCTTCCCAGTCCTCGATCGTGACCTGGAACGTATAATTTCCGGCATGGGAGAACGTGGCCGTGGTGTTCTTGGCGGCATTCGTGCCGTTGACCGAGAAGGTCGGCGCCGTGCGCCGGCGGGCAGCGCGGTCGCGGCCCAGGTGTAGGTGAGGCTCGATTGTCCCCCGCTGTCCACCGTGTCCGAGCCGAGCACGGAAAGACTGGTCGTCGTGCCGCTGACGGCGCCGGGCGAGGCCGACGCGGGCGTGGCCACGCCGGGGTAGCCCGCCAGGGCGGGAATGAGCTCGTTCGCTACCGGGCTGCCGATGCCCGTGGCCAGATTGAATCCCGTCCCAGGGTAATAGCTGGGCGAGCTTGGCGTGCTGTTGGCGAAGGTCGGGCTGGTGGGGCCGATGCTGTTTCCGGTCGTGATGTTGTGGAAATCACCGGGAGCCGCGCTTTGGATCTGATAAAGCAACGGCAACGTCTGCGTCTGGCCGTCGAGCGACCCAATCCGGAGATCCGCGGCCCTGGTCGGCCACGGCAATCATGCCCGCCCAAAGCGGAGTGGCGAGGCTGGTGCCGCCGACACAACCGGCGTACCACGGCGTCGAGACGCCGAAGTCATAGGAATCGTAGACGGGCACGCCGTCGCCCGGATTGGCGTCGGCCGATACGTCAGGATAGCACCGGTTGCTGGTGCTGAAGGCATTGGTCACGCCGCTTTGGTAGGACGGCTGCGATTCAAATTGGCTTACGCCGCCTCCACCGCCGCCCGCCGTGTCGCTGCTGGCGCCGTTTCCCCAAGAGGTTTCGCTGGAGTAGGTATTGCCGATGGCGGTCAGGGAGGTCCCGCCGACCGCGACTACGTCGGGCGACGCCGCCGGATATTGCGGCGTGATCATCGTGCTGTTCTGGACGTAGGCGCCGTAATCGCCGCTTGCCGCCAGATAGGTTATGCCGCCGTGTCCCGCGGGAGTCGTGAAGGACAGCGGGTCGGAACCGGTTTCAGCGCCGGATTCACTCTCACTCCAACTCATCGAAATAACATCGACCCCCGAGGTAATTTGCGCGTTGGAAACCGCGCCATCAATATTCGAGGAAGCCTCGAAGAGAATGATATTGGCCATGGGGGCCATCGCGTGGGCCCATTCGATGTCCAGCGACTCTTCGACTTCCCAGTCGGAGTTGCTCGGGCCGTTGGGATCTACGGGCACATAATTTGCGCTATTCGGATCCTCGGTGACGGGCTGTCCGCTCTGGGTGAGCTTCTGAAACGTCGGCCCGCTCCCGCCGCCCGGGGCGACCAGCGCCGGCAGGCCGAACTGCGCCGAAGGCATTCAGGTCGGCCAAGGCGTTGGGATCGTCATACGAGTCGATGATGGCGATCGTCTCACCGCTGCCGTCACCGTTGGTCCCGCCGAAGGAGATGCCGTTGCTCAGCACATCGGAAGTATAGGTCCCCAGGCCATAGGCCCCGCGGATCTGGTTGGGAGTCAGTCCATTAGGGCTTGAAGATCCGCTGGAATCGAACGTAGCGGGAGTGCTGAGGGGGCTGAGAGGATGAAGTAGGTAGTCGGGGTGTTGCCGGAAATCGGCCGGCACAGGGGGAACTACCGACAAGAGGCTACGGTGTTCCAGGGGCTCGAAGCGCAATTTCGCGCGAGCAGTCCGCAGAAGCACTCTGCCTGCTTCGTCGGAAAGATCCCAGTAGTGCGGCGGATCGTCGGGCCATGACCAGGCAACAAACAAAGCGAGCCATCCTGGCGAATGGCTCCTAGACTGAACAGCATTTGTGGGGTACGCCTTACGCTTCTTCGCTACCGCTTGCCCGCGATGACCCGGGAGATCGCAGAGCGGTTTTCCTCCGACCATCGCCCGTGCGGCTTGCGGCGACGCAAGGCTGCGGCGCCCGCTAGACCGGCGCCTACTCCCCAAATCGCCAGCGCGGTTGGCTGCGGCGTTGGCGGCGACGTCAGGTCGGGACCAGGTGCAGTGAGATCGAAACTGGAGGTAATTGCAAACGACGCGTCACCTACGTTACCGTCAGACCGGCTCAGCGAGATCGTCTCAGTGGCCGTTGGAACTGGAGCGAGAACGATAATTGGGCTCTTCATCAAAATTCTCCTTACAATAACGGTTAATTAAACCGGTCCAGTAACTTGCCAACCATGATCTATACCGCTCGCGGGCGGAACGGATCGAACCCCGACGCGCAAGGGAGGGATGGAACCGCTTTCCTCGCTTGCGCTCCGGGCTTCGATGGCTGCGGCGAAAACGGCTCAATTAAGGCCGCTCGCAGTATAGAAGCGAGCGCTTCGATATAACTCTATTGGCCACCGAAGGGCGATTCCTGACAAGTAATTCTGACAGTTTTTGAAGATTGCCATCAACCCGGCATAAATGCGCCATAAATGCGCATAAATGCCGGGCCGATTAGCGGCTGAACCCGAAAACGGGCGTAAACGCCCGTCTCTACGCCGGAACAGAAGGGCCTCTCTCGCCGCATCCCCGCATACTCCCCGCGTCCCCGCGTCTTCCTATTTCCGCTGCCCCGCCGCGCCGCGCACATCACTCGCGACACCGGATGCGACTTCCACGCCAAGATCGCCAAAGAACGCGTCGCGCGATCGTTGCACAGGGCCCTGCGCGGCAACCGAGACGCCTTGCACCGGGGTGTAGCCAGGCCTCGACACGGAAACGCCGACCGCGCCCAAAAGATTCGACGTGGTCCGCGGCGACTCAGGACCGTAGTACTTGGCCAGCGATGCGGACAACTTGCCATCATTGCTGCCAGGGGTGGTGCCGCCGACGGTGTCCGCAAGCAGCCCGCCCGAGCCGAAAACCACGTCCAAGGCCAAGGGATTGAGGGCGGCGGTGCCGAGTTGCACCGGAACGGCGTGCGCAGCCACGCCGCTGGAGGGCGTGACGGGCGATGCGGTGGTCCTAGGGCCGGGCAGCGACGCGACGGCCGTTACCGTCAGGGAATCAAAGACATTCGCCGCGCCAAGCGCGTTGGCCGAACCGGAAGCTGCGCTGTCAGAGCTTGCCGCAGCGGTGACGGAGATCGGCGTCGTGGTATTCACGTCGCCCGACTGCTGGTAGGCCACCAGGCCGGCAATCAGGCTATTGGCCACCGGGGTTCCCAGGCCGGTCACCATGTTGTAGCCGGCCGCGGCGGTGTAGCCGCCGTTGCTGCCGCTGGTGATGCTGTTGAAGTCGCTCTGGGGCAGACTGTACAGGGCCTGTTGGGCGTCGGTCGCGGTCGTGCTGTTGAGGGTCGGCTCTGCGGCGGCCGACCGGCCCTGGTTGGCTAGGGCAAACAGGCCGGCCCAGCAGGGGGCTGACAAGCTGGTGCCGCCGACGACCTCGAACGAATTGCCGGCGGACAGGTTGTAGGTGTCGGAGATCCACGCCCCCGTACCGGGGTCGGCCTCGAAGGAGACGTCCGGCGTGCTGCGGAAGCCGGTGGACTGCACGCCCTGCTGGTAGGTCGGCGCCGGTTCGTAGAGGCTGGTGCCGCCGCCGCTGCCGATGAACGTGCCCATCGAGTTGGAGAAATAGCCCCAGCCCGTTTCCGTGTTGTAGGAATTGTCGGCGTTGAGATACAGGCTGGTGCCGCCGACCGCAACCACGTTGGGCGAGAAGGACGGGTATTCGGGATCGGCCGTGCCGTAGTCGCCCGTGCTGGCCACGAAGGTCACGCCCTGGTGGCCGGCGGGAGTCGTGAAGTCGCCGTCGTACAGGGCTTCATCCTGGGCGAAGACGGACTGGCCCTCGGCGAAGCCCCAACTCATCGAGACCACCGACACGCCCGGTTGATTGGCGGCGGTCACCACGCCGGCCATCAGGTCGGAGAGCGACTGGCTGTTGGCCTCCACGAGGATGATCTGGGCCCCGGGGGCCATGGCATGGGCCCATTCCACGTCAAGGGCTTCCTCGACTTCCCAGTTGCTCGTGCCGGGCCCGCTGGGGTCTGTCGCGGGCAGGGGCGCCGTCTGGCCGTTCTGATTGACCACGGTCAGGAACGACGCCGCCGCGCCGTATTGCTGGTAGAGCGTCGGACCGGAGGAGGTCAGTCCGAACTGGCTGTCGTAGGCGTCCAGCGACTGGAAGATGGCCGGATCGTCGTAGGCATCGACGATGGCGATGGTCTGGCCGGTGCCGTCCAAGGCGAGGCTGTTGATGCCGTAGGCGGTGCGGATCTGGGCGGGGGTGTAGGCCAGGCCGCTGCTGCTCAGATCGGCGTTTCTCACGTTGCCGCTGGTGTTGATGCCGGTGAAGACCGCGCCGCCGCCCGAACTCACGGCGGTACCCGCAGTAGTGTTGGCGTTGAGGGCTCCCAGGAGCTGCATCACGGTGAGCGTCGTATTGTTGGCCACCCCGAACGAGGAGCCGTAGTTGCCGACGCTGCAGGTGTCCATTCCCGAGCCCCAGCCCGAGGTGTTGAGGCCCACCGGGCTCTTGGCGTAGTTGGTGGCGCTGGCGCCGGCGAAGTCGATGCTGCTGCAATACACGGAGAGGGCCGCCGACAGCACCTGCTGGTCGTTGCCGCTGAACTTGGAGTAGGCCGATTCCACCTGGTTGTCGGTGAAGCAAGTGCCGTTGGAGTTCACCAGCGAGTGAGTGCCGCAACCGGCCCCGTACAGGTTGGGGAACGTCGTGGCCAGCCACTGCGCCGCCTGCGTCGAACTGGAACTCCCGTTGAGTTTGCAGATCAGGTTCTCGCCGTTCGAAGTGGACCAGAGGGCCGTCGTCCCGAAGTCGCAACTGGCCACCGCCTTGGTGCAATAGGCCGTCGTGCCGCCGTTGTCGTTGTCGATATAGCGGTCCTCGCCGTGATACCAGATGTTGCTGCTGTCCGGTCCGTACGCACAGCCGTTGTAGGTCTGGGGCATCAGCACGTTGATTGCCGGACCACAGACGAAGTCGATCTGGTAGTAGCAGTTGGGGATTTGCACCATCAGGGTGCCGCTGGCGCCGGCCGCCAGCGTAATGGTCTGCTCCTGGTAAATCTGTTGCTGGTAGGCCGTGGCGGCGTTCCAGGAACTGGACGGCGCGATGTAGCTGACCAGGGTGAACGTCTCGGACGTGGACATCGTGTTCTTCAACGAAACCGAAACCGTGTCGCCCTGTTGCGTATTGCCGCCGAGGCTGGTCGGCGTCGACACAGCGCCGCCGCAATTGGTGACCGTGTAGCTATAGCTGGGGGTGCAGTTCGTCGGGACCAAATAATCGTCGAAGTTGTTGCAGGTATAGTTGCCGCCGCACAACGCGTTGATCGTGTAGTACGTGCTCCCGGCAGCACCGCCGGGTCCGCCGCCGGTCTGGACGTATGTGCCGGTTCCCGGCGTCGCACCCTCTTCCACGTAGTAGGTCCCCGGCAGAAGGTTGCCGAAGCTGTAGGCGCCGGTCGTTGCCGCGGTCGGCGTTGTGGCCACCAAGGTGCTGCCGTTGGGACCGGAACCCGTGTTGCCACTGGTTGCCTCGTACAGGTCGATGGTCACCCCGCCCAGCCCGGTGTCGTCGCTGCTGAATCCGTTGCCGGTCAGGTCGAGGTACTTGGTGCCGCTGATGGTGATGGGGGCTTCGAGGGTGATCGTGGCCGAGGCGCAGACGTTCGATTGGCACATCGCGCCGACCGTGGCCACGTTGGTCAGGGTGTTCAGGTTGCCGCAACTCGTGGAGGGCGTCGTGGAGCAGGTCCCGCTGTAGGAGCCGGTGTAGTTCGAGCCGCCGCCGCCGCAGGCCCCGCCGGTCACGTAGCAGGTGAAGTTCTCCGGCGAGCCGCAGTGGTCGGAGTCCTTGTACTGGCTGGCCGAGTTGCTGTCGCAAGGCTTGACGTCGACGGCGCTGCAGTTGCCGGTGAAGATCGAGTAGCAGGCCGCGCCCCACTGCAGGTTCACGCCCACGCCGGCGCTGTCGCTGCAGGAGCCCGACCAGCTCACGTCCTGGATGCCGCCGGAGAACCCGCAGGCGGGGACCTGGAAGGGCACGCCGCAGAGAAACTCATTGCCCGGCAGTCCCGGGGCGCAGTTGGTGATCCAGCAATTCGTTTGACCGTTGAACGTGGTCGTGGTCGTGCCGCAGCCCGGCGTGACTGTGACGCAGCCGTTGGGGACGGGCACATTGTAGGTCGTGCCCCCGCACTGGAAGGAAATCGTCTGGCCCGTCAGGCAGACCGTGCTGGGCACGCCGCTGGGCAGGCCCGAGCAATTCACCGCGCAGTTGAACCAGATGAAGTCGCCGCCGGGGATCGACGTGCCGTTGAAGTTGTCGGGGATGCTGCACTGCGACGTGCAGGTGCTGGTCGCGTCGTCGGCGTAGGTCGCCGCGGTGATGTGGACGGAGATGCTCGTGTTCGCGGCCAGGCTGTCGCTGGCAAGGAAAGACGGAGACAGGTTCAGGGACTGCACCAGGCTGCTGCCCACGCTGCCGCTGGTGGTAATGCTGAAGTCCGAAGGATTGCCCTTGGTGGTATCGATCACCCAATCGACATCTTTGCCCAGGCCGGTCGGCAGAGGATCGCTGAAGGTCAC
This sequence comes from uncultured Planctomycetia bacterium, assembly GCA_963824275.1. Taxonomy (GTDB): domain Bacteria; phylum Planctomycetota; class Planctomycetia; order Pirellulales; family Thermoguttaceae; genus JANXQG01. The sequence goes on from CAWGOT010000003.1 coordinate 556,264, forward strand.
TTTGGTAGCCGCCGAGGTGAGGCTGGTGTTGGTAATCGTGACGGTGTATCCGGCCGTCTGTCCGGCCATGATGTTCGATTGGTCGGCGGTCTTGGTGACGGTCACCTGCGGCTGGATGCAGGTGGTGATGGTGATCGTGGCGCCGGAAGACACCGGACTCTGGCCGGTCGCGCCGACAGTGGCCACGTTGCACAAGGTGCCGCTGCCGCCGCACTCGCAGGAAGGCGTCACCGTACACTGGCTGGTGCAGGAACCGTTGCCGTTGGAGCCGCAGGTGGTCGTCTGGTAGCACTTGTACCACTCGGGCGTGCCGCACTGGTCCGAATTCTGGTACTGGCTGGCCGAGCCGCCGGCGTCGCAGGACTTGACGCCCAACAGGCTGCAATTCGTGCTGAAGTTGCTGTAGCAGTCCGCGGACCACTTCCAGTTGACGTTCACGTTCGCGTCCGCGCTGCACGTGCCGGACCAGGTGACGTTGCTGATGCTGTTTCCGGCAAATCCGCCCGCGGGAACTTGGAAGGGCACGCCGCAGACGAATTCGCTGCCCGTCAGTCCCTCGGGCGAGTTGGTGACCCAGCAGTTTTCGCTGCTGTTGTACGCGGTGCAGGCCGTGCTGCACGACGTGGGGTAGAAGGTGACGCAGCCGTCGGGCACGGGTACGTTGTAGCTCTGGCTGCCGCAGGTGAAGGAGATCGTCTGGCCCGTGAAGCAGACCGACGTGGGCACGCCGCTCGGCAGGTCCGTGCAGTTCACCGCGCAGTTGAACCACAGGTAATTGCCGCCGGGAATCGTCTCGTCGCCGAAACCGCACGAGACGGGAGTCTGCACCGTGCAAGTGCAGACCGCGTCGTCGGCGTAGGTCGCGGCGGTGATGTGTACGGAAATGCTCGTGTTCCCGGCCAGGGTGGTTAGACCGCTGGCCAAAGTCAGATCCTGGTCGCCCTTGGAGCCGGTGATCTGGAAGTCGGAATAATTGTCTTCGGTCTTATCGATCGACCAGAGAATGTCGTTCCCCTTACCCGCCGGCAGATAATCGGTCAAGGTCAGGCCCGTCGCCTGGGCCGAGTTGTTGTTGGTGATCGTGACGGTGTAGCCGGCCGTCTGCCCGGGACAAATCTCGGAGCAGTCGGCGGTCTTGGTCACGGTCACGTTGGGAGGGCCGACCGTCACCGGCTCGCTGGTGGCGCCGCTGGTCACGGCGGCGTTGTTCGTGTCGCCGCTGAAGGCGGCCACCCAGTAGTCGGTGCCGACGACCGTGGCCGTGTAGCCCGCCGACGTGGCCGTCGCCGTGCTGCCGCTGATGCTCACGGTCTGGGTGTTGGTGTACAGCGGCGTACCGCTGGCGGTGTTGTTGTTGTACAGGCTGAACGTCACCGTATCGCTGCTGCTGGGGCTGACCAGGCCGGTGACGGTGGCCGTGTCAGCGATCGAGCCGCCCACCGCGACCGCGGCCGGCGTCTGGCTGGTGGCGATGGTATCGACGTTCACGGTCTCCGCGGCCGTGCCGCTGGTGACGGCGGCGTTGTTCGTGTCGCCGTTGAAGGTCGCCACCCAGTACTCCGTGCCCACGCCCGTAGTGACGTAGCCCGGCGACGTGGCCGTGGCCGTGCTGCCGCTGATCGTAACCGTCACGGGCGACGAGGTGTAGAGCGGCGTGCCCGTGGCGCTGCTGTTGTTGTACAGCTTGAAGGTCACCGTATCGCTGCTGCTGGGGCTGACCAGGCCGGTGACGGTGGCCGTGTCCTTGATCGACTCGCCCACGTAGGCGATGGCCGGCGTCTGGCTGGTGTTGATCGTATCGACGTTCACCGTCTCCGCCGCCGTGCCGCTGGTGACGGCGGCGTTCTTCGTGTCGCCATTGAAGGTCGCCACCCAGTATTCCGTGCCCACGCCCGTGGTGACGTAGCCCGGCGACGTGGCCGTGGCCGTGCTGCCGCTGATCGTGACCGTCACGGGCGACGACGTGAAGAGCGGCGTGCCCGTGGCGCTGCTGTTGTTGTACAGCTTGAAGGTCACCGTGTCGCTGCTGCTGGGGCTCACCAGGCCGGTGACCGTGGCCGTGTCCTTGATCGACTCGCCCACGTAGGCGATGGCCGGCGTCTGGCTGGTGTTGATCGTATCGACGTTCACCGTCTCCGCGGCCGTGCCGCTGCTGACGGCGGCGTTGTTCGTGTCGCCATTGAAGGTGGCCACCCAGTATTCCGTGCCCACGCCGGTGGTGACGTAGCCCGGCGACGTGGCCGTGGCCGTGCTGCCGCTGATGCTCACCGTCACGGGCGACGAGGTGTAGAGCGGCGTGCCCGTGGCGGTGCCGTTGTTGTACAGCTTGAAGGTCACCGTGTCGCTGCTGCTGGGGCTCACCAGGCCGGTGACCGTGGCCGTGTCGCTGATCGACTCGCCCACGTAGGCGATGGCCGGCGTCTGGCTGGTGTTGATCGTATCGACGTTCACCGTCTCCGCGGCGGTGCCGCTGGTGACGGCGGCGTTCTTCGTGTCGCCATTGAAGGTCGCCACCCAGTATTCCGTGCCCACGCCGGTGGTGGTGTAGCCCGGTGAGGTGGCCGTGGCCGTGCTGCCGCTGATGCTCACCGTCACGGGCGACGAGGTGTAGAGCGGCGTGCCGCTGGCGCTGCTGTTGTTGTACAGCTTGAAGGTCACCGTGTCGCTGCTGCTGGGGCTCACCAGGCCGGTGACCGTGGCCGTGTCGCTGATCGATTCGCCCACGTAGGCGATGGCCGGCGTCTGGCTGGTGTTGATCGTATCGACGTTCACCGTCTCCGCCGCGGTGCCGCTGGTGACGGCGGCGTTGTTCGTGTCGCCATTGAAGGTCGCCACCCAGTATTCCGTGCCCACGCCGGTGGTGACGTAGCCGGGCGAGGTGGCCGTGGCCGTGCTGCCGCTGATGCTCACCGTCACGGGCGACGACGTGAAGAGCGGCGTGCCGCTGGCGGTGCTGTTGTTGTACAGCTTGAAGGTCACCGTGTCGCTGCTGCTGGGGCTCACCAGGCCGGTGACCGTGGCCGTGTCGCTGATCGATTCGCCCACGTAGGCGATGGCCGGCGTCTGGCTGGTGTTGATCGTATCGACGTTCACCGTCTCCGCGGCGGTGCCGCTGGTGACGGCGGCGTTGTTCGTGTCGCCATTGAAGGTCGCCACCCAGTATTCCGTGCCCACGCCGGTGGTGACGTAGCCGGGCGAGGTGGCCGTGGCCGTGCTGCCGCTGATGCTCACCGTCACGGGCGACGACGTGAAGAGCGGCGTGCCGCTGGCGGTGCTGTTGTTGTACAGCTTGAAGGTCACCGTGTCGCTGCTGCTGGGGCTCACCAGGCCGGTGACCGTGGCCGTGTCGCTGATCGACTCGCCCACGTAGGCCATGGCCGGCGTCTGGCTGGTGTTGATCGTATCGACGTTCACCGTCTCCGCGGCCGTGCCGCTGCTGACGGCGGCGTTGTTGGTGTCGCCATTGAAGGTGGCCACCCAGTATTCCGTGCCCACGCCGGTGGTGACGTAGCCCGGCGACGTGGCCGTGGCCGTGCTGCCGCTGATCGTGACCGTCACGGGCGACGAGGTGTAGAGCGGCGTGCCGCTGGCGGTGCTGTTGTTGTACAGCTTGAAGGTCACCGTGTCGCTGCTGCTGGGGCTCACCAGGCCGGTGACCGTGGCCGTGTCGCTGATCGACTCGCCCACGTAGGCGATGGCCGGCGTCTGGCTGGTGTTGATCGTATCGACGTTCACCGTCTCCGCGGCGGTGCCGCTGCTGACGGCGGCGTTGTTGGTGTCGCCATTGAAGGTGGCCACCCAGTATTCCGTGCCCACGCCGGTCGTGGTGTAGCCCGGCGAGGTGGCCGTGGCCGTGCTGCCGCTGATGCTCACCGTTACGGGCGACGACGTGAAGAGCGGCGTGCCGCTGGCGGTGCTATTGTTGTACAGCTTGAAGGTCACCGTGTCGCTGCTGCTGGGGCTCACTAGGCCGGTCACCGTGGCCGTGTCGCTGATCGACTCGCCCACGTAGGCGATGGCCGGCGTCTGGCTGGTGTTGATCGTATCGACGTTCACCGTCTCGGCGGCCGTGCCGCTCGTCACGGCGGCGTTGTTGGTGTCGCCATTGAAGGTCGCCACCCAGTATTCCGTGCCCACGCCGGTGGTAGTGTAGCCCGGCGACGTGGCCGTGGCCGTGCTGCCGCTGATGCTCACCGTTACGGGCGACGAGGTGTAGAGCGGCGTGCCGCTGGCGGTGCTGTTGTTGTACAGCTTGAAGGTCACCGTGTCGCTGCTGCTGGGGCTCATCAGGCCGGTGACCGTGGCCGTGTCGCTGATCGACTCGCCCACGTAGGCGATGGCCGGCGTCTGGCTGGTGTTGATCGTATCGACGTTCACCGTCTCGGCGGCGGTGCCGCTGGTGACGGCGGCGTTGTTCGTGTCGCCAATGAAGGTGGCCACCCAGTATTCCGTGCCCACGCCGGTGGTGACGTAGCCCGGCGACGTGGCCGTGGCCGTGCTCCCGCTGATGCTCACCGTCACGGGCGACGAGGTGTAGAGCGGCGTGCCGCTGGCGGTGCTGTTGTTGTACAGCTTGAAGGTCACCGTGTCGCTGCTGCTGGGGCTCACCAGGCCGGTGACCGTGGCCGTGTCGCTGATCGACTCGCCCACGTAGGCGATGGCCGGCGTCTGGCTGGTGTTGATCGTATCGACGTTCACCGTCTCGGCGGCCGTGCCGCTCGTCACGGCGGCGTTGTTGGTGTCGCCATTGAAGGTCGCCACCCAGTATTCCGTGCCCACGCCGGTGGTAGTGTAGCCCGGCGACGTGGCCGTGGCCGTGCTGCCGCTGATGCTCACCGTTACGGGCGACGAGGTGTAGAGCGGCGTGCCGCTGGCGGTGCTGTTGTTGTACAGCTTGAAGGTCACCGTGTCGCTGCTGCTGGGGCTCACCAGGCCGGTGATCGTGGCCGTGTCGCTGATCGACTCGCCCACGTAGGCGATGGCCGGCGTCTGGCTGGTATTGATCGCGTCGAGGTTCAGCGGCTCGGGGCTGCTGGTCGCGGTCGAGTAGTCCGCACTGCCGGGGTTGTACGTCGCCGAAAAATCGTAATCCGTGCCCGCCGGCAAAGGCCCGGTTGGGGCGCTGTTGGGGATCGTGCCATCAGCTTTCAACGATACCGTATCGGTCCAGGTTTTCGAGCCGGGGGCGCCGCTCCAGCCTGTCGGCGCACTCAAACCGGCCAACTCCGAACCGCTGAAGGAATAAGTGACGCTGCCCGTGGGCGTTAAACCGGGCAGCAGGCTGTCGAACGTTGCCGTGTCCTCGACCGAAATGCCCGCCGGCGCGGGCAAAACCAGTGGAGCCGCATACCCGCTCGGGAAGACCTGGAAGATGCTGGTATCGACGCTGGGCGTCACCGGGACGACATTCTCCGGCTCGGCGCCGAAAGTGCTGTTGGAGGCGGAGTTGAAGGGGTCGCCGCTAAATGCGGCCACCCATTCGTAGGTCCCCCCCACGGTCGGCGCATATCCGCTGGACGTGCTTGCGCCGTAGCTGACGTTGCTGCCGCTGCCCGTGGTGCTGACCGTCTCCGTGTCGCTGAAAACGTCGTTGCTGTAGCCGGGACTGCTGGCGTTGGGAATAGGGGTGACCCCCGGCGCGAAGAGGTAGAACGTGATCGTGCCGGGCACGAGGTTATCGCCCACCAAGCCCTGCAACGTCGCCGAATCGGTAAGCGTGCCGCCGCTGCCCAGCACGACCGTCCCGCCCGCGACGGTGACGACCTCCGGGGCACTCACGATGTCGTAGGAACCAACCGTCACCGGCTCGGCGGTGGCGCCGCTGCTGACGATGGCGTTGTTCGCGTCGCCGTTGTAGGTCGCGACCCAGTAGTCGGTGCCGGTGGCCGTGGGGATGTAGCCCGGCGAGGTGGCCGTGCCGCTGCTGCCATTGATGGCAAGCGGCACATCGGCGTCGCTGACCAGCAGCGTGCCGGCCGAATTGTACAGGTTGAACGTCACCGTCTCGCTGCCGCTCGGACTGACCAGGCCGGTAACGGTGGCTTCATCGGCGATCGAACTGCCGATGGTGGTGCTGGCTGGCTGCTGGCTGGTGGTGATCGTGTCCCCGTTCCCAAAGTTGAAGCTCTCCGCGGCGATCATTCCCTGGGTGCCCACAACGGCAGGGGGCGGCTGGGTATAGTTTAGGAAAATAATTGGCTCGCTCTTGCCCACGGCGTCGTTGAGATAGACAGCCTCCTGAGCCTCAGCGGCTGACAACTGCGCAGCGGTGGTGTACGGTAAAATGTTCTGAATGCCTGAAATATTGCTGCCGTATTCCAGATCCCAAATCGCCAACTGAAGTCCCGCGGCGTCCGTCTCCGTCATGTCGTTGGGCGTGTACGCGAGGTTCTGGAGGACGTTGTAGGCGTACTGGTTGTAAAGATAGCCAATCTCGCCAAGATCTTGGGTAGTGAACGTGGCCTGGCCGCCGTTGGTGTTTGGCGTAAGACTGGGCATGACGTTGTAGATGTTTGCGCCATCGCCGAGGCTGTTGAAGAGGTCGCTGCACAGGGACAAAAACTGGCTCGTGTAAGCCGTGTTTCCGATGCTTCCCGCGACCGTCAGCGGGAACTCGCCGACGGTATTGGATTGGGAATTGCCATAGAACGTGTAGCTGTAATATTCCCACTTATTCCTTGCAAAGAAATCACCGGAGTTGAAAGTCACCGTCAAGGAATTCGGATCAACCAGACTCACCTGGATCGTCTGGGAGTTCAGACTGGTGGCGGGATCGATCTGCGAAAGAACTTGCGTGCCGGTGTTTACGTATCCAACAGGAGGCGTCTCAACAATATCGTAAGTTCCGGGGTTAAGACCAGTACTGCCATAAGAGGTCGCGACGTTGCAGTCGCTGAACAAGTAATAACCGTTCGGACCGCTAGTGGTCGTCGCCAAAAGGTTGTGGCTGGTGTCGTAGAGCTGTACCGTGGCTCCGTTCAGGGTGCTGTCGGTTGGGTCGAGGGTGCTGTCGTTGTTGTAATCGATAAAAACGGTGCCCTGGAGAAAAGCCCCGGCGGAGAGCAAATGCCGCTTTTCCAACGGCTCAATGGCCAGCAACCGCTTTCCAAGGTGGCGTTTTGCGCGATCAGACGACCTGGTCCCTGATGCTTGACGGATCGTGGACTTTTGCTTCCGGCTCATGATTGGCTCCTACGCGAAAATGTTGAATTTCTTGTTTTGCGGGCACGAGGGTGCCACTTATCTTATCATCGCTCGCCTTCGGATGTCAAAACTTTTCCTCGCGGCACCCCTTTATTAGCGATTCATTAGGATCAAGACCACGCGTGCCAACTGCCGGTTGTGAGGGTTGGAACGGCAAATGGAATTAGTCCGGCCACGCGGGCCCGACACGACGTGCGGCAAGCCACCGGCGAAAGACTGGTTTCAGCCGATGATCTTACGAACGAGCGCGGGGAAAACTGACCGGCAGAGCGACTTTCCATCACGGCGGAGCGTGATGAGTACACTCATTGATTCGCCGGTTTCAGCCGATCTTACCAACGGGCGCGGGGAAAACTGACTGGCAGATTGCGACCCACACTCCGCTGAAATCAGCGAAGATGCGAGATACCCGCCCATCGCGTAAACACGACGCACTGCCTCCGCGACTGGTCCTTGCGTTATCGTTCGGGGCGCGGTGGACCCGATCAGCCACAACGTCTTCGTCCGCGCCAAAGCCAGCCGATCAAGCCCATTACGGCGAGCCCGCCCAACGCGACAATCGATGACGGTTCGGGAACGGGTGGTGGTCCGCCAGCGAAGGCTGGGCTTGCCATCATCGCAAGCGCCATCAGCACAAACAAGGGCACAATAAGCCGCAATCTCATAGCATCTCCTGGATTAAGCGGCAGGACAAACGCGGACACAAACTAGATGCGTCCCCGTACCGACCTGCGGCTGGTGTTCATAAAATGTATATCTAGTAAGAGCGTGTTGACCACCCCCAAAATTATGGATGCACCAACAATGCAACATTATAAATCAGTATCATATAGGCCGCCGATCCAGGATTCCTGACAACAAGCGATAAAAAATGTCGTAAATCAAGAAGGGGGGGTGCGCATTTTCCGGTTTCTCGGAGTTTGGGAGGCGGAAATGACGTGGCGAGCGGAGTCGACTGCCGATTTGGCAGGCCGTCCCTTGTGTACGGACGTTCCCTTGCCGGTTTTGGCAGCCCCGGCGGGTCGAGGGACTTGATCCAACGGTCCGGCGGCACCCTGCCTCCGGCCGCAAGTCCTTAAAGTATGGATAGTTATGGTATAATATGGAATATTTGCCGCAATTGGCACGCGGATTGCTAGGCAAGAGGGGACTTGCGCTGGCAGTCGCGGCAGGCATGAGGCCGCCGCAGGGCAACCGTTGGGACGCCCTGCGCTCCATCGATTGGGAAGCGCCGATGCCCCGCCCGCGCCATGCGGCGGAAGCTGCTCTTTGACAATTTGCAAAACCAAGACCGCCCCCGGCGCAGGCCAGCGCCGGGGGCAAGGCGAAAAGTGCGCCCTCGCGACCAGCAACGCAACGGGAGAGAAGGGACTATCGACAGAAACATGGCGGACAGAAAAATGGCGGACATGCCCTTCTCTAGAGAAAAAAGGAATTTATTGACCCAGCTATCGGAATTTTCGCTAGAAGTGTCCCACAAGCCAGGCTATGATCCATTGCTCAATTTTTTCTTTGCGTTAGGATTGATGAGTGAAGGTTGTTCCGAATCTAGTGAAAACCGCGGCTTTGCGCTTGGTGCCGGCTGGTTGGCTGTTCCCCGCCAGGAACCAGAATTTGAAATCTGCGATTTGAGATCTGCAATTTGCCATCATTCCCCAAAAACTTTTCCGTCTAGCTAAATTGGACAACTTGGGCTAAGCCTGCCGATAAACAAAAATGTCCCGGCTTAATACCTCCCCTCGCGTCTGAACTCATTATGCCCAATCCCATCCGTCTGATCCTCGCTCTCCACAATCACCAGCCCATCGGCAACTTCGAACACGTTTTCCAACAGGCCTACGAAGACAGTTATCTGCCGTTTCTCGACGTTTTCAGCCGCTACGAGTCGTTGCGGATCGCCCTGCACACCAGCGGCTCGCTGATGGAATGGCTCGACGCGGTCCACCCCGAGTATGTCGACCGCCTGGCCGAACTGGCCGCCAAGGGCCGCATCGAGATCATCGGCGGGGCCCAATTTGAGCCGATCCTGGCGATGATCCCCAGCCGCGACCGCGTGGGCCAGATCCGCAGCTACACCCGCTGGCTGCAAAACCGCCTCGGCACCACCGTCCGCGGCATGTGGGTCCCCGAACGGGTCTGGGAACAGGCCTTCACCCACGACCTGGTCAACGCCGGCATCGAATATACGATCCTCGACGACTTCCACTTCAAGATGGCCGGCCTCACCGATTCGCAGCTCCAGGGCTACCTGATCACCGAAGACGAGGGCTGCGTGCTGAGCGTCTTCCCCGGCAGCGAGAAGCTGCGGTACACGATCCCCTTCGCCTCGCCCGAAGAGACGATCGCCCACCTGGCCCGGCTCTCGGAGCAGCGGCCGGGGGCGGTCTGCCTCTTCGGCGACGACGGCGAGAAGTTCGGCACCTGGCCGGAAACGAAGAAGCACGTCTACCAGGACGGCTGGCTCTGCCGCTTCTTCGACGCCCTGACGGCCAACCAGAGCTGGCTCCAGATCACCACGCCCTCGGAGACGATCGACAACGTGCCGCCGGTGGGCAAGGTCTACCTGCCCGATTGCAGCTATCGCGAGATGACGGAGTGGGCGCTGCCCACCGAGCAGTTGGTGGAGTACGAGCGGATCACGCACGAGATGCACGGCGACGCCCGGCTGGCGGCCTTGCAGCGGTTCGTGGGCGGCGGCTTCTGGCGGAACTTCAAGCTCAAGTACCCCGAGGCCGACGAGATGTACTGTCGCATGATGATGGTCAGCCGCCGCTTGCAGGAGGCGATCGACGACGGCGCCACGGGCAAGCTCGTCGAGCAGGCCCGCACGCAGCTCTACCGGGCGCAGTGCAACTGCGGCCACTGGCATGGGGCCTTCGGCGGGATCTACCTGCCGCACCTCCGCAACGCGGTCTATCGCTGCCTGATCGCGGCCGACGAGACGCTCGACCGCCTGGCCAATCGCCCTGAGACGTGGGTCGAGGCCACGGCCGACGACTACAATTTCGACGCCCGGCAGGAGATTCGCCTATCCAACGATCAGATGATGGCCTTGATCGTGCCCAGCCGCGGCGGGATGCTCGCGGAGTTGGACGTCCGCCGCATCCGGCACAACCTGCTGGCCACGCTCTCGCGGCAGCCCGAGGCCTATCACCGCAAGGTGCTGGCCGGCTTGAACCAGTCCAACGGCAACTGCGCCAGCATCCACGACCGCGTGGTCTTCAAGCAGGCCGACCTCGATCAGCGGATCCAGTACGACAAGTACCCGCGGAAGGGCCTGATCGATCTCTTCTACGACAACGAGACGACGCTCGCCGGCGTGGCCTCGGGCCAGGCGGCCGTGCGGAGCGATTTCACGCACGCCAACTACGAAGCCAAGATCCGCCGCAACGCAGAGCGCATCCAGGTGCAGATGGTGCATGACGGCTGGGCCTGCGGCGTGCCCGTGCGGATCACCAAGGGCCTGACGCTCGACGCCGGCAGCGCCACGCTGGCAATCGCCTATCTGCTGGAAGGGCTGCCACAGGATCGGCCCTTGCACTTCGCCGTGGAGATGAACTTTGCCGGCCTGCCCTCGGGGGCCGACGATCGTTACTTCCACGACCTGGACGGCAAGCGTTTGGGACAGCTTGGGTCGAAGCTCGATCTGGGCGAGTGCCAGGGCCTGCACCTGTGCGACGAATGGCTGGGGATCGACGTCGGCCTGAAGACCTCGCGGCCGACGCATTTCTGGACCTACCCGATCGAGACGGTCAGCCAGAGCGAGGCCGGGTTCGAGTTGGTGCATCAATCGACGGCGGTCGTGCCGCACTGGTACGTGGTGGGCGATCGCGAGGGCCGCTGGACGCTGACCATGCAGTTGAACATGGACACCGGCCGGGCCGAGAACCGCATCGCCGAGCGGATCGCGGCGGCGGCGGTGGGATAGTACTCAGTACTAGGTACTCAGTACTTGCCAGCGTTCACCAATCCACGTCCTCGTCGATCGCCTTGGCCCCGAACCCGACGGCAGCCAACAGGGCCAATCGCCATGCAACTCGACAACGGCAGCAAGATGATCGCACGGCACGCTTACGTTCCACGCTGCGGCAAGGGTTTCACACTCATTAAACTCGTGATCGTGGTCGTGATCATCGCCGTGATCACGGGGCTGGTGCTGCCGGCCGTCATCGCCGTCCGCGACGAGGCCCGCGCCGGCGCCAACCAATCGTCCGTAGCGATTGTTCCCCGCACGCGTACGCGTTCAGCGAAGCAGCAGGGGCCGCACCGGCGCTTTCCGGCAGTCGGCCCGTCATCGATTCCCTCGACCTCCGCATGGATTTGGCGTCGAGCTACCATCGGATCGGCATGGACGTCTATACGCGGTACGCGGTGGACTGCACGGGGCGGGTGGTCTTCGGGCTGCCGCCGGGCGCGGAGCAGGGCCGCCTGCTGCTGGTCGTCCTTTTTCCCGACGAGGTGGTCGAGGCCCGCGACGTCGATCTCCACCTGCTCTCCGGCGCGGAGGGAAAACCGCACGCTGCGGAGCAGATCGCCTACCGCCACGACGGAATCTACTGCTCCGTGACGGCCCAGCCGGGGCAACCCTTGACGGCCGAGGTCCATTTCACGGCCCTCGGGCGGGAGCGCTTCGATTACCGGCTTCCGCCCGCCCAACAGCTTCAATCGGCGGCCATCACGTTGCATCTCCGCGGCGCGGAGTCGATCACCGTCCCCGACGAGGCCTTGCAGCCCACCGCCGCCAACGCGGAGGAGTTGCAGTGGAATTTTCATAACCTGGTCAGCGACCGCCAGATCATCGTCCTGATCCCCGGCGCGCAGTCGCCCGTGGCCCGCGTATTATTGCTCCTGAAGTTGATTGCGATCGCAGTCCTGTTCTTCGGCGCCGGGTTCTGGTACTTGAGCGAACAGGCACGCCCGGGGCAGCTTGACAACTTCCGCCTGGGACACTTCCTGCTCCTGGCCCTGACCTACTGCCTGTTCTTCGCCATCTTCATTGTTCTGGAGTTCCACGGCGCGTTAGGCACAGCCGTCTCGATGCTCATCGCCACCGTTTTTTCGCTGCCGCTATTGGTGCTGCACGTGTCGCGGGTGCTCGACACGCGGTTCGCACTGACGCGGGTCGTGCCGCTGGCCGCCTTTTCCTTGGCGCTGGTGATCAACGGGGTCTATGGGGGCGCCATTCGCGACTACGTCTTCGTCGCGGCGGTAGCCGTGCTGATCGGCTACGTGACGATTACCTATCCCGCTTGGGCAGCCTCTCGGGAGCGCCATCGCCGCGAAAAGCAGGCCGTCTACGCGGCAGGTCGGGCCGCGCGGACCGGCGACACAGCGCCGAAGGCAACCGGCACGGCAGGCGACGGCGAGGTCCATTGCGCAGCCTGTGGCCAGCGGGTCCCCGACGCGCCCTTCTGCCAACTCTGCGGAGTGCCGCGCGCGGCACGTGTCGCATGTCCCGGCTGCGGCGAGCGCACGTCCACGCCCACCCACCTGCTTGCGCCGGCCAACCAGCCCAGAATGATCTACTGCACGCGCTGCGGGACCCGCCTTCCCGATCTGCCCGCCAACTCCGATTCGAAGTCGATTCCAGCGCCTCCTGGCACACCCGCAGCCCCTGAAGCACGATAGCAACTCCTGCTCAACTGCAAAACCCTCCGCTGACATGCTCCGTGTTGCCAGGGCCTAGTGGGCATCGTTGCGACAAGGTATACTGCTCGCGGGCGGAACGGATCGAAGCCCAACGCGCAAGCGAAGGATGGAACCGCTTACCTCGCTTGCGCGTCGGGCTTCGATGGCTGCGGCGAAAACGGCTCGTTTCCACACGCGAACAGTATGAAATGCCCGGATGCTCCTTACGGTGCCATCCAGCCGCTGATTTTCTCTGCTCGATAGGCCGCAAAACCGTCGCACTCGATCGCCGCCCTGGCCCCGGCCAGCAACCGCTGGTAGTACGTCAGGTTGTGGATCGAAAGCAGGATCGGGCCGAGCATCTCCCCCGCCATGAAAAGATGGCGGATATAGGCTCGGCTCCGCCGGCAGCCGAGGCAAGGGCAGCCCTCCTCCAGCGGCCGGGGATCGCGCTCGTATTGCAGGTTTCGCAGCCGAATCGGCCCCGCGTCGGTAAAGGCCATGGCGTTGCGGCCATTTCGCGTCGGCATCACGCAGTCGAAAAGATCGATCCCCCGAGCGACCGCCTCCAGCAGGTCTTCCGGGCGGCCGACGCCCATCAGGTACCGCGGCCGGTCGGCAGGCAGATGCGGCACCGTGGCGTCCAGAATGCGATACATCTCACAAGGGGCCTCGCCCACGCTCAGCCCTCCGACGGCATAGCCGGGGAAGTCGAGCTTGCGGAGCTCCTCGGCACACTCGGCGCGCAAGGCGGTGTCGAGCCCTCCTTGCACGATGGCAAACAGGGCCTGGTCGCCGCGGCGGGCTGCATCGCGGCAACGGGCGGCCCAGCGGATCGATCGCGCGCAGGCGTCGCGGACCACCTCCGGCTCGTTGGGCAATTGCACGACGTGATCGAGCACCATCGCCACGTCGCTGCCCAGGGCCTCCTGGATGGCCACGGCCCGCTCGGGCGAAATGGCCAGCAGACGGCCGTCGATGTGCGAGCGGAAGACGGCCTCCTGCTCGCTGATTTTCGAGAGATGCGCCAGGCTGAAGATTTGGAACCCGCCGCTATCGGTGAGGATCGGCCCGTCCCAGCCCATGAAGGCATGCAGCCCGCCCAACTCCGCCACAACCTCTTCGCCCGGCCGCAGGGCCAGGTGATAGGTGTTGGCCAGCACCATCTGGGCCCCCGTGCCGCGGAGTTGCTCGATCTCCAGCCCTTTGACGCTGGCCAAGGTGCCCGACCGGCATGAAGGCGGGCATTTCCACCGCGCCGTGGGGAGTAACGAAGGTCGCGCGGCGCGCGGCCGTGGCGGCATCGGTGTGGTGGAGATGGAAGGAAAACGCCACGGACCCTGCCTGAATCTAGCCGTACTCCTCACGCTCCGTCGTGAGGCAAACATCACGCGGAGCGTGATGAGTACATTAATCTCCCCGCAGTTTCAACCCCAAGGCCATCAGCTTCTCGCGAACCTCGTTGAGGCTCGTCACGCCGAAGTTCTTGCACTCCAACAGGTCGTCACCGGTGCGGCGGACCAGGTCGCTGAGGACATTGATGCCCAGCCGGATCATGCACTTGCGGGCGCGAACGGAGAGATTCAAATCGGAGACCGGCTTGACCAGCATGGCCTGCTCGTCGGCCGAGAGCGGCTCCGGCTCGAACGACTCGGTAACGGGGCGTTCGGCGGCAAGCTGACCGAGCCGCAGGCCCTTCGAGGCCAGCATCTCCTTGATCTCCACAAGGCTTGTCTCGCCGAAATTCTTGCTGGCCAGCAGTTCCGCCTCGCTCGTGCGGCAGAGGTCGCCCAGGGTGTTGACGCCCATCTTCTGCAGGCAATTCCGGCTGCGGACGGAAAGCTCGAAGTCCGAGACGGGGATGCTCAGGACCTGGCCCATGCGATCGCGCTTCTTGGCCGCGTCGTCGTCAAAGAACTGCTCATGCGAGGCCTCGGTGTCCTTGAAGAAGAGGGCGGCCCGCAGGTGATCGGGATAGGCGTCCAGCACGCGCTGGTAGCACTGTGCGGCCTTCTCGAACTGGTCCTTGTCTTCGTAGATCAAGCCCAGGTTGAGCAGCGAGCCGACGTGCGTGGGAAACGCCAGCGCGGCCCGCCGGTAGTATTCCAAGGCCATGTCGTCGTTGCCGTAGCGATCGTTCTCCAGGGCCAATCCGAACAGCGCGCCGGGATGACCGCGATCGGCCTCGACGGCCCGCTCGTAGAGGGCGATGACTTCGGTCGGGTTGCCGCCCACGGCTGCCACCGTGGCGCCGCGCTGGTAGAGATACTCGGCCGTGTGCTCGACGGCGCCGAAGAGGTTGTCCAGCACGTTCAGGGCAGCCTGGGGATTGCCGGCATAGCGGAGGGCCTCGGCCCTGCCCAAGGCGCACTGGCTCGCCTCGTAGCCGGCCTTTTCCGCCAACTGGTAGCTTTCGACGGCTTCCGGGAAATGACCGCGCGCGAAGAGCGACTTGGCCGTATAAAAGTGCGCCATCGCCCCGCCATCGGCCTGTTTGAGGACCTCGGAGGCCCGATAGTAGCGGCCCAGAAGGAACAGCGCCACACCCAGCCGCACCATGCTGGCGGGGGTCTGCTCTTCCTTCGATTGCAACTCGTTGACCGCGTCTCGGAGACGTTGGAAGTTCGCGTGATCTTTGGAAATCGCTTCCCGGATCTGTTTCACCTCGGCGGGGCCAAAGGGACCATTGAGCAATATCGCCTGCTTGACGTCGAATTCCACGCTCGTGACCATCGGTCTGCTGCCTCCTGAGGTTTCGCGCGGCAGAGGGCAGACCGCCGCGCCCGTAAAACCAGCGAGCCTCGTCCCATCGACGAGGTACCCGCCGAAGAGCCAGCGAGGGGAGTTGAACCCCTAACCCCCGCATTACGAATGCGGTGCTCTGCCGATTGAAGCTACGCTGGCAACTCGTTTATCTGTAACGACTTACGTATTTGTTCCTGATACCTGCCTGATGCTTGGTCGGTACCCTCAAGGCGATGGAAATACCAAGAAACGCACCATGCGCCAATCCGCCGAATCTTTCATTCTACGTTCCTACGGGGAAAATGCAATGGCTGTGAAAGCAGGAAAACCAGGATGCGTAAGGGCAGCGAAGACCTCGACTGAGCGCTCGCAATTCCGCTCGGGCACCCAGGTGCTCATGAATACACCTTTTCCGCATCGAGGTTTTCCAAACGGCTCAGCCACTCGCCGAAATGCGAACAACGATTTCGCAACACCTCGATGCCGATCCGACGGGTGATGATTGGACCTTGCGCACGCTTCTTGTAGGCGGGAACAATCTTCGCAATTCGACGCGAGGGACACGTGTCGTGTCCGTCGTCGATAGCTTCAGGATGTCCCGCTGCATCCAGAATCTTGCTAAATTGCTCGCTCAGGTTCTCCGCCGATTGTCCCACAATCGGAGACAACACGGAAGCTAGAACCTCGACATCGGCAAACGCTAGCGCCTCGAACTCATGCAACTGAACGTAGCCTGCTCGGTCTCTCCCTCGACGATAACGACCAACTCATTCACGAGCCGGTCCTCCCTGCACGACATTCTTCTGCCAGAGTTCGCCCACGGAATAGTCTTCCATCCACGCCGCGAGGGCCTGCGCGTCAAGCCGCTCGAATTTGGACCGTCCGTCCTGGCGATTGACGACGACGATCTGCTCGGGAGCGAAGTAATCGAGAAGGGTCGGAGATTGTGTCGAAATGATGACCTGTGTGCGCTCGGAAACCGATTTGATGAGGTCGGCCAGCAAGGAGATTGCATAAGGATGGAGGCCAAGTTCCGGCTCGTCGATTAAGATCGTCGCCGGCGGCGAGGGTTGCAACAGCGCTGTCGCCAACCAGATGAGCCGGATCGTCCCGTCTGACAAGTGGTTGGGCTGGAACGGGAAATCGCTCCCTTTCTGCCGCCACTCGAGCCGGACTTGCTCATCGGCGCCGCGTTTTGGGGGCGGAACAGAAAATCATCAAAAAAGGGTGCGATCAGGCGAACCGTGTCACGGATAAGTTGATAGCTTCCCGATCCGTCGTCCCGGAGATTGAGCAAAAACGAAGCGATGTTTGACGCGTCATGGCGAAATCGCTCCCAGTCCTGACGGGCTTGGTCCCGGCGCATCGGTGCGAGCGCGCTGGTGTCGTGAAAATGATAAACCGTCCAGCTAGAAACCGACGAATAAACGTAATGGGCAACGCCTGGATAGCCGGAGTAGCGACGGCTTGGCTCGTCTTTCCGTTTCTTGAGTGCGGACTCAAGACCTCCAGAGCTTAGCCCCTGGGTAAAACCTCCGTACTTTGCCTCTTCCTCGGCTACCTGAAGGGTGCCTTGGGCCGTCGGCTTCAGCGTGAATTCATAGACGTTGAAACCGAACTGAAGCACAGCAGTAATTTTCGATGTTACCTTAGGGCCAAGAAATAGGAACCCGTCGCCGCCGCCAGAGTCGTTCACGTACCGCTGAAACGACTCATCAGCCAACGCTCGAAGCATGCGGAAAAACTCGACAAAATTGCTCTTGCCGGCACCGTTCGCACCGATCAGCACGTTGAGGTTCGTCAACTCGAAGTTCTCCAGAGCGTCGATTGACCTGAATCCCCGGATCGTAATTGATTTGAGCGGTTCTGGCATCAAATATCCTCCACGTCGAACCTAACTCTTGGTGTATTCCAATCCAACTCCTGCCGGAGGACACTTTTCCGTCGCGCATTGGCTGCCGACCAGACGATTACAATCATACCCTGTCAAATCCCAAAACCATAGGGGGCAAAATTGCCTCGAAACCGAGAAGAACTTGAAATCGGGTCAGTTCGAGCCAAAACCACCCATCGGCAGCGTGCTCCTGTTTGGCTCAAAGACCTCGATCGTCACGTCGTCGAGGCGGACTTCGCCCAGGCCGGTCAGGGAAAAGGTCAACGTCAGTGGACCCGATTGCGGCACGATCCGCAACATGCTGAACTCGCGCCAGCCATTGGTCTTATCCAGCCGCAGGGCCATTTCCTCGCCCGTCAGCGATTCGACCACCAGCAGGCCGTCCACCGAACCGATAATGGGCGCCGGCACGTTGACCCAGCCGTGGATCCGCACGATCTGCCCTGCCTCGACCGCCACGGCGGGACTGGTGACCCACAACGGCGGCATCTCGATAATGGCCGGCGGTTTTTCCGGATTATCGGCCCTGGCCGTCAGACGCAGACCCAGACGGCCGGAATGCGCGGCATCGCAGTGGAGGTCTGCGGCGGTCTGAATGCCAGGCGGGGGACGCTGGAAGTTCCGCCAGCCAGATTGGCGCATGACCTCGAGGTTCTCGAAGTCGCCGCCCGGCAAACGGTTCGCGCCGGGACGCATGGCCGCGATCCGATCGAGCAGGGCCCAGTGCCAGGGCAAGGCCTGGAAGGACGAGGTGCCGGGAATGGCCACCGGCGAATCGCTGCCGACCATGGCCGCTTCCCAGGCCACGCGCTCCAACTTCCGCAGGGGCATCATCGCCCTCCGCGCACAGACCGAGGCCATGGCATAGTCGCCGGCGGCCAGGCGGGCGTCGCAGAATTTCAAGTTTTCCAGGGCATTGTCGATGTCCTGCTTGGGAGTTCTTGCCGCCGGACTGGGATTTTTCGGCGGGGGGATGCGGTTGCCGATCTGGGCGTAGACGCGGGTCACCATGTCGTACTTTTGCGCGGCCAAGTAGCGTTCCAGTTCGGCGATCTGCCTCCCGTTGGCGGCGGCCCTGCGGTTGACGGCCTCGATGATCGGCGGGTCCTCGGCGAGAAACAGCAGATCGGTAAGGCCGAACTCGTCGAGCGTGACTTGGGTGCCGCCCGCCACGCGGCGATGGCGGAGCGGTTCCAGGCGTCCGGCGGAGAGTTTGAAGATGTTGCTCGATTCGGGCATGTCGGGAGGCAGGGTCAGGTTCAGCGGATTGGCCGCAGCCAGCGGGGCCACGCATTGCGAGCCGGGGGCGAGCCACATCGGCATCACGATTCGCGCCCGATCGTCGCGGAGGACCGCGCCGCTGACCAGCCGCTGGCTGCTTTCCGCCGTGCCGACCAGCGTGCCGCCGGCAGCCCAGGGCTCGATGACTTCGAGTTCCAGGTTCAGCAGTTCGAGCGCCATCACCCGCTGCCGCGTTTCGTCGTCCTGGGCCTCCAGCGAGGAGTCGGAAAGGAACAACAGCCCGCGGCTGCCGGAGGAAATGGCGGTGTAGACCAGCAGCCGGATCTGCTCGGGGCCGACGACCGTGGGCGGCGCCCGGCCCGGAGTGAGCGTGGCGAACTGCCGCCGCAGGCCCTCGCCCGCCTGGGTCTGCACCGTGGTCCAGACCGGCGTGCCGAGCACGGCCAGCAGCGGTTGCCGCTGGACCCAAGCGCCATAGTTGGACATTTCCAGGCTCGTGCCCAGCGGCCGGCGATCGATCAAGAGCAGGTTGGCGTGCCGGTAGCTTCGCAGGTTGTTGACCGGCGCAGATCAGCGGTCGCGAGAAGCGGGAATCGGCCAGGCGCACGCGTGCGGCCCTCTGCTGGTCGGCATCGAGCGAATCGCCGGTCAGGCCGTGCCCCAGGTCCCAGACGAGCACGGGCTCGAATTCCGGCCCGATCGCGGCCGGCGGATCGTCGCAACGCGAAGGGGTCAGGTCCATGTTTTCGGGCGAGGATTTCTCGTGAATTTCATCCGTTGTCGCCGAAAAATGGACCAGACCCCCGGCTTGACCCCCCGGGTCCGGCGGCGGGCAGACCAGCCACAGGCCAAGTTGCCGGGCCGAGGCAAGGAAGGCCGGCGGCGGCGTCCGCGGAGCCAGATCGTGTTGAATCCCAACTGCTTGAGGAAGGCCAGGTTCTCACCGCGATATTCGATGCAGCGGGGGAAGATCGGATAGTCGTTGACCGTCAAGACCGACCCCGCCAGCTTGACCTCGCGCGGCGGCGGGCCGGCAGCGGGCGGCGGAGACGCGGAGACGCGGAGAGGGGGGGAAACGGGGATCACCGCGTCTCCCTGTCTTCGTGTCTCCGGGTCGTTCAATCTGTCGGACGGGACGAGGCCGAAGACTTCGAGATCGTCGGTCCAGACATTCGTCACGCCGGGACCGCCGTAGATGTTCAGCAGCACGCGGCTGACAAAGGCCTCGCGGCCGTCGATGTTGAGCGACGACTGGCTGCGCAGGATGCGGACCCCGCGGTCGACCATCCGCGGAAAGTCGGCGATCTCGATCTGCTGCCAGCGGCCCGCGGTACTGTAGGCAGCGGCGAAGACACTCGTGGTCAGCGGCTTCCCGCTCCGCGGGTCGACGCTTCGCGGCAATGTGACCTCGGCAGAGAATTGGATGCCGGGCCGATCGGCGTAGATCCAGATCGAGGCCCGCAAGTCGTCGATCACCCGCGGCCGCCCGATGTCGTGGGCGATCAGCACGCTGTTGCCGCCTTGGGCCGAGACCTCGATCCATTCCGAGCCCTGCCCGCGGTGCGCCCAACCGCGGACCCGCTGGTGCGCGACGAGCGTGTACTGGGCGTCGCCGCCAGCGTCGGTCCAGGAGGTCGTTGGTCCTTCAAAGTCTTGGTGCCAAGAGGGCTGTCCTGCCGCAAGGGGCGGTCGAACTCCAGGCGATGGCGCGGCAAGACCTGGCGCAGCGACGCCCTGCGCGGCCGAAGGGGTCGGCAGCACGACGAGGAGCAAGAGTGCGATCAGTGCAGCTTGAAAACGCGACACGCCTCAATCCGCTGAACTGCGGGAATACCATGTGGCGAAAAAACACTCCTTGGGCGGAAGTGGCCACATTGTCGTAAAGTGAGCTTCTATCAGGATTTGCGAAAATCGGCCAGAGCAAATGTTGCGTTTTTCCCACCACGCCATACCGGCGCGGCCGCCAGTAGTATTTCCCAAGTCGTGATATTATAATGACTTACGGCGTGTTTACTGAAAACGACGATTTCCCGGCACGGGGCGTGCTTTCCAAGAAGCACAACCTTCCCTCACCTGGAGACAACACCATGAGCGACCCAGCCCACATCCTTAAGCCCCCCACCGACGAAGCCCCGCGCGAAATCCTTGATCTGGCCGATGCCATCGCACAACTCCCCTTGGAATATCGCCTGCGGGTCGAGCCGACGTTGAATCGGGTACTGGAAAACGCCCGCCGCCGCCGCCGCATTCTGAGTTTGGTTCAGGACGCCTTGGGCCAACTCCGGCTGGACATGAAGTATTTGACCTTCGACCTGGAGGCTACCCGCCGGGAACGGGACGATTACCGCCAGAAGCTGGAAGGGCCCGCCTGATCGAACTGTCGTGTCTCGCCAGGAGAACTTCCGTGGAGTGGGATGCGCCACCCGGCCGGGGAGGTTCTCTGGAGCACGGATAAATGAATCCCGCGCGGGACTGCGAACCGCTTGAGGTTATGGATTGAGTTGGCTAAGATAGAAATCAGGCACTGGGAAGCGGCACTGGGAAGCGGGCACGGGACCTCTGGGGATTTGACGGCACTGAAGGCCAGGACGCGGTATGGGGCAACCAAGCGCTGAACAACTCTTGCAACGGGCACTCGACCTGGAACTTCTGGATGATCGGCAGTTCCAGGAGGTGTGGGGGGCCGTCGGCAGCCGTCAGGCGCCGTTGGAGGAGGTCAAGAAGCAGCTCCTCCGCGGCGAGTACATGACCAACTACCAGCTCGAACGCCTCGTCAAAGGCGAGACGGCGGGCTATTTCTACGGTCCCTACAAGGTGCTTTATGCAGTCGGGGCCGGCACTTTCGCCCGCGTGTTCCGCGCCGTGCACCGCCAGACCGGCGAGATCGTCGCCCTCAAAGTCTTGCGCAAGAAATTCAGCGACCCCTCCAAGCCGGAGCAATTCAAGCAGGCCTCGCAGTTCATGCGCGAGGGCAAGCTGGGGCTCACGTTGCGGCATCCCAACATCGTGCCCGTCTACGACGTCGCCACCGACGGCAGGTCGTTCTACCTGGTGATGGAGTTCGTCGAGGGCTGGAATCTCCGCGACATCGTGCGGATTCGCAAGAAGATCGAGCCCTTGCAGGCCACGCGGCTGATGATGGAGATGGTCGAAGGCCTGCGCTACGCCTTCGAGCATGGCCTGACCCACCGCGACCTGAAGCTCAACAACGTGCTGGTGACCAGTGCGGGGCAGGCCAAGCTCGTCGACTTCGGGCTGGCGTCGCTGGACGAGAATTTTGCCGACGGCATGAACGAAGACGTACCGAACACGCCGCACGATCGATTACGCGGCGCTGGAGAGGGCCACCGGCGTGCGCAAGGACGATACCCGCAGCGACATCTTCTTCATGGGCTGCATCTTCTACAACATGCTGACCGGCGAGGCGCCGTTACTGGAGACCACGGACAAGTTGCAGCGCATGAACAAGCAGCGGTTCCTGGAGGTCATTCCGATCCAGCAACGCGACCCGACGCTGCCGCACTGGGTCTGCACGGTGGTCACCAAGGCGATGATGCTGGACGTGTTGCGGCGCTACCAGTCGCCGGCGGCCATGCTGGCCGACCTGGCCATCGCCGAGCGGCAACTGATCGAAGGCGGCGATGCGGTCTCCGCCGAGGCCGCCGCCGCGGCCATGGGCACCTACGTCGAGACCAAGCAGCACACGGTGCTGGTCGTCGAATCGAACCCCAAGTGGCAGGACATCTTCCGCGAAGGCTTCAAGCGGGTCAATTACCGCGTGCTGGTGATCGCCGATCCCGAACGGGCAGTCTCACGGCTGCGCGAGGACAACAAGGCGGCCGAGTGCATCGTCTTCTGTGCCCAGGGCCTGGGCGAAGCGGCGCTGGACGGCTTCAATAAGCTCTCCGCCGACGACCGGACCGTTTCCGTTCCGGCCCTGCTCTTGCTGGACGAGCCGCAGAAAGGCTGGAAGGAGCAGGCCTCCGTGGCCGAGCATCGCGTCGTGCTCACGATGCCGATCACGATGAAGGACCTGCGGAGCACGCTGGCCGCACTGATGGATCGCTAGATCGCCAGATCGCCAGGCGTTGACTCGCACATTCTCCGGCAGGATGCTATAATCACCGTGATCCGGCCGGTATTGTCGGCCGGCAGCACCCCTTTCTCAGGAGCCCGCCATGTTGACCCGCCTCACCTGCTCTCTCGTTGTCATTGCCTTCGTGTCCGCTTGCCTCCGACCCCCGCGCGAGCGGCCGAACTCGATCAGACCATGCTCTCCGGCGACAAAGCCCCGGAGGGAACGATTTGGCTCGAAAGCCTTGACCTTTCCAAGATCGAGCAAGGATGGGGCCAGCCTCACGCGGGCCGATCGGTCGATAATAATCCGCTGAAGATCCACGGGCAGGAGTTCCGGCACGGTGTCGGCACGCACGCGTTGAGCGAAATGCACATCGACCTGCACGGTGCGGCCGAGCGGTTCGTCTCTATGGTCGGCGTAGATGACGAAGTTTCCCAAAAGGGAACCGTGACCTTCGAAGTCTGGGTCGACGGCAAGAAGGTGGCCGAGAGCGGGCGGATGGAAACCGGCGACGCGCCCAAACGACTGCAGGCCGACCTGCACGGCGCCAAACGCCTGTCGCTACTGGTCGGCGACTGTGGCGACGGCATCGACTTCGACCACGCCGATTGGGCCGGAGCCGTGCTCGTGCTGGCGCCGGGGGCGACCCAGCGGCCGCAAACCACGGCGATACCCGACGTTGCCGCGGTGCCCCCGCCCGACATCGTCCATGAAGAGTCGCCGCTAGCCGGCCATCCACGGCCCGCGGATCGTCGGCAGTACGCCGGGCCGGCCCTTCTTGTTCCTCATTCCGGCCACGGGCGAAAAGCCGCTCCATTTCGCCGTCAAGAATCTGCCCGAGGGGCTCACGCTCGATCCCGCAACCGGCATCATCGCCGGTTCGCTCAAGCAGCCCGGCTCGACCGTCGTCGAGATCGAAGTCAAGAATGCCCGCGGCGCCGCCACGCGCGAGCTGACGATCGTCGGCGGCGAGCACAAGCTGGCCCTCACGCCGCCCATGGGCTGGAACTCGTGGAACTGCTGGGCCAGCGCGGTCAGCGACGCCAAGGTCCGTGCCGCGGCCGACGCCATGGCCGCCAGCGGCCTGGCCGCCCACGGCTTCCAATACGTCAACATCGACGACTGCTGGGAAGGCAAGCGCGATGCCCAGGGCGAGATCCAGACCAACGAGAAATTCCCCGACATGAAGGCCCTGGCCGACTACGTCCATAGCCAAGGGGCTGAAGCTGGGCATTTATTCGTCGCCCGGGCCGAAGACCTGCGCCGGCTACGAGGCGAGCTACAAGCACGAGGCCCAGGACGCCGCAACCTACGCCAAGTGGGGCGTCGATTACCTGAAGTACGACTGGTGCTCCTATGGCGACATCGCTCGCAACCCGGATCGGGCGGCCTTGATGAAGCCCTACCAGGTGATGCGCAAGGGCCTGGACGATTGCAGCCGCGACATCGTCTTCAGCCTTTGCCAATACGGCATGGGCGACGTCTGGAAGTGGGGCGCCGAGGTCGGCGGCAACTGCTGGCGGACGACCGGCGACATCACCGACAACTGGGGCAGCATGTCCGGCATCGGTTTCGGCCAGAACGGCCATGAAAAGTACGCCGGGCCCGGCCACTGGAACGACCCCGACATGCTGGTCGTCGGCAAGGTCGGCTGGGGCCCTTCGCTGCATCCCACGAAGCTCAAGCCCAACGAGCAGATCACGCATATTTCGCTCTGGTGCCTGCTCTCGTCGCCGCTGTTGATCGGCTGCGACATGTCGGGCATCGACAAGTTCACCCTGGCCCTGCTCACCAACGACGAAGTCCTGGACATCAACCAGGACCCCTTGGGCAAGCCGGCAGGGCGGATCCTGAAGGAGGGCAATAACGAAGTCTGGGCCCGGCCGCTGTTTGACGGCACGACGGCCGTCGGTCTCTTCAATCGCGGCGGCCTGGCGGCAAGGATCAAGGTCTCCTGGTCCGATCTGAAACTTAACGGTCCGCGACCCGCAAACGGGTACCCCGTCCGCGACTTATGGCTGCACAAGGATCTCGGCGCGCAGGCCGACGGCTACGAGGCGAGCGTCCCGCCGCATGGCACGGTGCTTGTCAAGGTCGGCAAGGGGTAGGCCGCACCTTGGGACAAGGACTTCCGTGCTTGACCCGCCCTGGGGTGAGGAATCCAGGTCGGCGACTACGCACGACAAAATTGTCCGGCGTTTGCCGCGCGACCGGGCGGAATCGGTGGCTTCCTCAAGCTCCGTGAGAAAATCCGGGCCAGCCGGAACCTGCTCCCCATTGATTTTGCCACAAACTCAAGTATGATCGAGAATATTCGCAATGATCCAGGGGAAGACCATCATGCCTGAAAAAGCAGTGCTCTCGTTCGGTGACCAGCAAATTGAACTCCCCGTCCTTGTGGGGACGGAGGGCGAAAAGGCCGTGGACATCTCCCGGCTGCGGGATGCCACCGGATTGACCACCTATGACCCGTCGTTATCGAATACGGCCGTCTGCAAGAGCTCGGTCACGTTTATCGACGGCGACAAGGGGATCCTCCGCTATCGCGGCATTCCCATCGAGCAGTTCACCCAGCACCCGAATTTCATCGAGGCCGCCTGGCTCTTGATTTTCGGCCGCCTGCCCAAGAAAGACGAACTCGATCGCTTCAGCCAGCGGCTGACGCGGAACGAGTTGCTGCACGAGGGCATGAAGCACCAGTTCCAGCACATCCCGGCCGATGCCCCCCCGATGGCATTGCTGTCTGCGGCACTGAGCAATTTGGCCTGCTTCTACCCCCAGTTCCTCGCGCTGGGCGACGACGAGTCGTTCGAGGAAGTGGCTGCCCGGCTGATCAGCAAGGTGCGGACGATCGCCGCCTTTTCCTACCGGCGTTCGCAGGGCTTGCCGTTCATCTATCCCGATCCCAGCCTCCGCTACTGTGCGAACTTTCTGCACATGATGTTCTCGATTCCTTACCAGCAATACTATGTGATGCCGGAAATCGAGGACGCCCTGAACCTGATCTTCATTCTGCATGCCGACCACGAGCAGAATTGCAGCACGTCGACGGCGCGGGTCGTCGGTTCGGCGCGGGCGAACCTTTTCGCTTCCTGCGCCGCGGCCGTCTGCGCCTTGTGGGGGCCGCTGCACGGCGGGGCGAACGTGGAAGTGGTGGAAATGCTGGAGCGAATCCACGCCGGCGGCATGTCGCCCGAGGACTGTCTCAAGGCGGCCAAGGACAAGGCCAACCCCTTCAAACTCTTCGGCTTCGGCCACCGCGTCTACAAGAACTACGACCCCAGGGCCAAGATCTTGAAGGCCGCCTGCGACAAGGTGCTGGGGCAGTCGAAGGTCAAGGATCCCCTGCTGGACATCGCGCGGAAGCTGGAGGAGTTGGCCCTGGCCGATCCCTATTTCGTCGATCGCAAGCTGTATCCGAACGTCGACTTCTACAGCGGCATCATTCTCCGTTCGCTGGGAATCCCCACGAACATGTTCACCGTCTGCTTTGCCATCGGCCGCCTGCCCGGCTGGATCGCCCAATGGAAAGAGCAGCACGAGGACCCGACGAGCAAGATCCTTCGCCCTCGGCAGGTCTACATCGGCAACACGGTCCAGGATTTCGTGCCGATGGAGAAGCGGTAAGCTATGCAGCTTGCCTTCAGTTCGAACGCCTACCTGAACTACCCGCTTGAGGAGACCGTCGCCCGGATTGCGGAGTTGGGCTATCGCGGCATGGAACTGCTGGCCGACGTGCCGCATGCCTGGCCGGCAGGGCTGCTGCCCCAGCGGCGGCGCGAGATCCGTGCGTGCCTCGATCGGCACGGCATGACGATCTCGAATATCAACGCCTTCATGATGAACGCCGTGGCCGATCCGCGGCAGCCGTATTGGCATCCATCGTGGATCGAGCCCGACCGGCACTACCGGGCCATCCGCCGCGAACATACGAAGCGGGCCTTGCAGTTGGCCAAGGACCTGGGAGGGCCTTCGATCCAGACTGAACCGGGCGGGCCGCTGGAAGAGGGCCACAAGTGGCAGGCCGCCGCGGCGATCTTCTACGACGAGTTCATGCCCTGCGTCGAATTGGCCGAAAAGCTCGAGGTCTTCCTGCTGATCGAGCCCGAGCCAGGGCTGATGATCGAGCGTTTCGAGCAGTACCTGGAGTTTGCCGGCCGGGTCAGTTCGCCCTGGGTAGGACTGAATTTTGATATCGGCCATGCCTACTGCGTGGGCGAGGATCCGCAGGACTGGATTGCCCGGATGGCCCCTCATACCCGGCATTACCACCTGGAGGACATTCCCCCGTCGCGCGAGCATCGCCACCTGATTCCCGGCCGCGGGGCGATCGACTTTCCCGCCGTTTTGCGGGAAATTGCCCGAAGCGGCTACGAGGGCTGGACGACCGTGGAACTCTATCCCTATATCGATAATCCCGACCAGGCCGGCCGCGAGGCGAAGGAGTGGATCGAACGGGCAAGCAAAATGCTTGTATAATGTGTTTAATTGGATAGTGCGTAACGAGTCAGGAGATACGATCATGGCGATTCGTCAACCCCGATACAGCAAAGAAGAATTCGCGAAACGCGGAGACCATATCTACGAAGTGGAGATTCGGCCCAAGGTCGTCGCGGACGACCACGGGAAGTACGTCGCCATCGACATCGAAACG
Source organism: uncultured Planctomycetia bacterium (assembly GCA_963824275.1). GTDB lineage: Bacteria > Planctomycetota > Planctomycetia > Pirellulales > Thermoguttaceae > JANXQG01. Next base: position 583,708 of record CAWGOT010000003.1, read on the forward strand.
GGACAATGGGAAATGGATGCGGATGAGATTGTGGCTGGCGACCGCCTTCTCAGCCGCGTTCCGGATGCACAAATGTGGATGACCCGAGTCGGTTACGGTTATACGCGCCGCTTCGGCGGTGCGACTTCCCACCTATCAGGTGACCGTGCTTTGGGATGGCCAGCCGAAGGCAGTCTTTGTCGATGAACTGGAGTCAGAACCGTTGGTAGGCATGCGATTGCTGTATGGATTTCGGCTTGTCATGGAAACTATCGACGGTGGTGCGGTGCGAATCGAGCGCATGTAACGTTCGCGGTGTTTTCCCTAAATCATGGCATTGACTGACGAATCCGAAACCCCTTCCTGGTTGCAAAGCTACCTGGCCCTCCTGCGCCTGCCGAACGTCTTCACGGCCCTTGCCGACGTGGCGATGGGCTTCTTCTTCGTCATCGGGGCCGCCGATCAGGCTGGTTGGGCCTTCAGCGACGATCCGCAGCCTTCGCTCCTGCCTATCGCTCTCTGGACAATCGGCTTACTTGCCGCGGCGTCCGCCTTGCTGTACTCGGCCGGCATGGTGCTGAACGATGTCTTCGACCTGCACCTGGATCGCGAAGAACAGCCCGACCGGCCCTTGCCCTCCGGCCGCATCCCGCTCCGCTCGGCCCGCTGGCTGGGCTGGCAGTTGCTGACGCTGGGAATCATGCTGGCCAGCGGGGCGGCCGTGGTGCTGGAGAAATTCCCGCCGGCCCGCAGCAATAACTTCATCATCTCTTGGCTGCCGGCAATCGTGGCCGCGGTCCTGGCCGTGCTCATCGTGCTGTACAACGCAGGGCTGAAGCGGACGCCGCTGGGACCCGTGGCCATGGGCGGCTGCCGCATGCTCAACGTGCTGCTGGGCATGAGCGTGCTGCGGCGCCGTGGCGGATCGAACATTGGGCGGCGGCCGCGGGCAGCGGCATTTATATCGTCGGCGTGACCTGGTTCGCCCGCAACGACGCCCGCCGCAGCGACCGCCGGCAGCTCGTCGCTGCCATGCTCGTCATGCTGGCCGGCGTGGGGCTGGTCGGTTCGCTGCCCTGGCTGACCGATAGGCTGTGGATCGTTTCCCAGTGGACGAAGCTGTGGGGGAATTGGTGTGCGATTGTCGTCCTCTTGGCCGGATTCGTTCTCGCGCAGGGTCTTCCGGCGATTGCCGAGCCGTCGTCCGGAGCGGTGCGGGCCGCCGTTCGCCGTTCGATTACCGCCCTGATCTTCCTCGACGCCGCCGCCTGTTACGCCGGGGCCGGCGCCTTCTATGCGATGCTGGTCGCGGTGCTCGTGCTCCCCACGACGATCGTCGGGCGGTGGGTGGATCGAGGGTGAGATGCTTCTCGGCTACAACACCAACGGCATGGCGCACCACGACCTGTTCGATGCGGTCGAGCTGCTGGCCGACATCGGCTACCAGGGCGTGGCGATCACCATCGATCACACCGCCTTGCCGCCAAATTCCCCCGCCAGCCGCCAGCAGGCCCAGCGGTTGCGAACGGTGCTCCACGCGCGAAAGATGCGCTCCGTGATTGAAACGGGGGCCCGCTTCCTTCTCGATCCGCGCAAGAAGCACGAGCCGACGCTCATCAGCCGCGACCCGGCCGGAAGACGGAGACGGATCGAATTCTACCGCTATGCCGTCGACTCCGCCGCCGAACTCGGCAGCGACTGCGTCTCGCTCTGGTCGGGACAGACTCCCCCAGGGCGTCGATCGCGCGCAGGCCCTCGCCTGGCTCGTGGACGGCCTTCAGCAAGTCGGCGAATATGCCGCACGGCGGCACGTTTCCATCGCCTTCGAGCCCGAGCCGGGCATGCTCATCGATACCATGGCAGGCTGGGACGAGCTGCTGGCCCAATCGGGCATGGACGATCTCTGCCTGACCCTGGATATCGGCCACCTGCATTGTCAGGGCGAGGGTCCGATCGACGCAGTGCTTGGCCGCTGGGTCTCGCGGCTGATCAACGTCCACGTCGAGGACATGCGGGCCGGCGTGCATGAGCACCTCATGTTTGGCGAGGGCCAGATCGACTTCCCCGCGGTCTTTCGCGGACTTTCGCGGATCGGTTTTGCTGGCGGCGTGCACGTGGAGCTCAGCCGTCACAGTCACGAGGCCCCCGCCGCCGCGCAAAAGGCCTACGAATTCCTGCAAAACGTGCTTCGTGGGTTGTAGTGCGAGCCGCTGCAATATAGAATCCAAAATTCGAAATCCGAAACAAATTCGAAAATGCAAAAAAACGAATAGCCAAACCAGTTTTGAACATTTGCGATTCGATGTTTGAATTTGTTTCGGATTTCGAGTTTCGGATTTCAGCAACTGCAAACCGTCCGCTTCTCCGTCCTTCCACCAACTATGTCCGCACTCGACACCCTCTTCCGCGATCTCCGTGCCGCCAATCGCAAGGCCCTGATGCCGTTCGTCACGGCGGGCGATCCCGACCTGTCCTTCACGGCCGAGTTGCTTCGCTGCCTGATCGCGCGGCGGCAGCAGCCTCTGCGAATTGGGCATTCCCTACAGCGATCCGATCGCCGACGGACCGGTGATTCAAGACTCCTACACGCGGGCCTTGCAGCACAAGATCAAGCTGGCCGAGATCTTCGACATGCTCGGCCAGCGTCACGCCAGAGTTGAAGGCCCCGATCGTGTCGATGGTCAGCTACTCGATCATTTACCGCCAGGGTCTGGAGGCCTACGTGGTCGCGGCGCGCAAGGCGGGGGTGGCGGGGGCGATCGTGCCCGACTTGCCGGTCGAGGAATCGGCCGCGCTGGCCGAGGTCTGCCGCCGGCAGGACTTTTCGCTCATCCAGTTGATTACGCCCACGACGCCCCGCGAGCGGGCATTGCGGATTGCCGAGCGGACCAGCGGCTTCATCTATTACGTCTCGGTCACGGGCATTACCGGCGAGCGGAGCGAGTTGCCGCCGCAGATCGTCGAAAACGTCGCCTGGCTCCGCGGTCAGACGCCGCTGCCGATCTGCATCGGTTTCGGCATCAGCCGGCCGGAGCACGTGCGGATGCTTGCGCCGGTGGCCGACGGTCTGATCGTCGGTTCGGCGATCGTGCGTCGCGTGGCCGAGGCCGCGACCCGCCCTCGGGAGGCCGTGTTGCAAGAGATCGGCGACTATGTTGCCGAGCTGCTCGCGGCGCTGGAGTAGGCCGGCCGAAGAATAACTCGGCGAAATCTCGTAGGACGGATTGGCAATCCGTCGACAATTCCCAGACGGATTGCCAATCCGCGGCTACGGCCAAACACGGAAGTTATTCTTCCGCCAGCCCTTTACGGCTCCTCGGCGATTTCGCCGCCGGCCCGCGTCGAAAGGGCTTGGAAGACCTTCTGATCGATGTCGTAGGTCAAGGACTTTGCGGAACCGTCGGCCCAAAGGAAGTGGGCCGAGTTGACATGGTGGCTCCAGAAGTGATAGTCGTCGGCGCCCGCGTCCGATCCGGCCGAGAGGCCGTTTTGCGTCGACATGAGGTTGTCGCCGCAGCCGGTGTTGTAGATATCGCCCGCACCGCAGTAAGGCCAGCCATACAAATTGTCGCTAATGCCGCGTTCACCCATGATCAGCGTGTGCGAGGCCCCGTCCGTGACCTGCGAGAGCTTGATGGCGCTGGCGGCGCCGCCATGCAGAAGGATGCCGTCGTTGGCAAACTCGGAGCTTCCCATCACGCCCAGATAATTCCCGCAAGTATACTGGCCCAGCCCCATGTAACTAAGATCGCAAACGTCGGCGGTATGCGGATCGTCGGGACACTTGTCGCAGGGCAGGACCATCACGCCGGGGTTCAGCCCGGGCGGCTGAATTCCAATCCAGTTGAAGCAGGTGTCCGGGTAGCTGAAATTGCAATAACCGTAAATATTATTGGCCTCCAGGTAGGGCAGAAGCTTGGCCTGGAAGCCCCACCATCCGCCTGCGAAGTTGTAGGGATAGTTGACCGGTGCCACGTTGCCAATCGGGAAGGCGCCGTAGTTATCGTGGTACTCCAGCAGTGGCGGGCCGAATTGCCGGATATTGTTCAGGCACTGTGTCCTCCGACCCGACTCGCGGACACTGCTTACCGCCGGCACCATCATGCTCATCAGAATGCCGATAATCGCGATCACGACCAGGAGCTCGACAAGCGTGAAACCCGGTTTGTAGAAGCAACGTCGGGACATGATGCGGACCGCATTCGAACTGCGTCTTCGTCAGGATTTGACAGGGGCTGCTCTAGTCTTTCAAGTCGAAATTCTGCACATACCGGCCGTCATCCGCTACGTCGGCGGATTCGGTCCACTGGATCTTCGACGGTGGCGGGGTGACTTTCTTCTCCGCGATCTGCTCAAGTGCCCTCCCCGTAATTCGACGTATGGTCACGGTATGCGGCCCTGCCGTGGGGCCGTTGCTGCGGTCGAACTTGTAACTGCCCTCCACTAACCTCGCCGTGGCCGAGGGCCCATGGTGGCCTTTGTCGGGCACGAACGTGATCGAGCAGTCAGGCTTTTCGCCGTTGGCAAACGTGACTGTGCCATGCACGGGAAGTCGGTCCAATCCCTTCCGGCCGCAGCCATCCAGCAGCGTCGCAAGCCCCAACAAGATTATACTAACAATCGCTCGTTGGCTGTTCACAGCAATCACTGCCCGGAAGAGGTAGCTGCCGCACCGTCCCCTAGAGGTATTGTACGCGCATCGTCAATACCACCAGTTTACCACATCTCCCACCTAGGGCCAATGTTTGGGCCGAATTTTCGAAACTACCGTGCCGAATGGAGCGGAAATCGGGCCACCAGCTATGGAATCCCCTTGGGTTGGAGGTAAAATCACAGGAAGGAGGCGATTCCATGTTCATTCTGCGTAACCTGCTGCGGACCCTCCTGCTGGCTGCCGTCGTGCTGGGTCCGGCCCCTGTGGCTCTTGCAGCCGAGAAGGCCGACACGCCTGCGGCGATCGTCCCCGGCCAAGGGCTGACCAGCAGCGACGCCGAGCGGGACCACGTCCTCCAGCAGGTCACGAAGATCGTCAAGCTCAGCGGCGCCAACCTGCAACCGCTGGCCTCGAAACACGTCACCCTGTGGACGAACAAGGACGATCGCGGCGCCTACCTGGCCGACATCAGGAAAATTGAAGCCTACCTCGAGGGCAAGTGCCAGGAACCGCTGCGCTCCGGCTTGGACAAGCGGGCGGCGCATGTCGTGCTGCTGAAGACCCGCTACGACTACGAGCAATGGGTCAACGCCATGTTCGAGGTCATGCCGGACGCCTTTGCCCTGCCCGACGGCGCCGGCAGCAACACCGAATTGAAGGCCTCGATGTTGAAGTGGTCCGGGATTTACTCGCACGACATCGTCGTTGTCTGCATGGAGGGACAGGAAGAGGCGTGGGTGCATCGGCTGGTGGCGGGCGGCGTGGGATTCATGAACTTTGCGCAGCAAGTCGAGCCCGGCCGGCACGATCCGCTCTCGACCGGGTTTTCCAACGGCACGGAGGCCCTGGTGGCCGGCACGCCGCAGGTCATGCTTTTCAGCAACAGCTATCACAACGAGGACCGGGACCTGGGGAAGGAGCAGCGGGCATGGCTGCACCTCGTGCAGGAGCGGATGCGGACGAAGAAGGAGTCGGGCGTCCGCGGGTTGTTGAGCATGGACACCACGAACATGCTCCTGCCGCAATATGCCGAGGCCTGGACCCTGGTGGCGGTGCTGGCCCGACAGCCGGAGAAATTCGGCAAACTGCTGGTGGCCCTCCGCGACGAGAAAGACCCGCTCAAGGCGATCGAGCAGGTCTACGGCTGGGACGAAAAGAAATTGGAGGCCGAGTGGCACAAAGAGGTGCTGGCGCAGAGGTAGCCCAAGTTAGAGATTGGGGCAGAAAGAAAGGAAGATTCGAGAAAGGAAAATGGGTTCATTTTCCTTTCCAACATGTTCTTTTCCTCTGTCTTTCTGTCATTCATCCTTAACTGAATTCGCGATGCCCCCTGCAAAGAACCGCGAACTGACGCTGCTGGTCACGGCCTGGATCCTGGCGGCGTTTGCCGGCGTCGATTATTATGCGCCCGCCGCGTTGGATCGAAGCGAATTGCTGGGATTTGTCTTGCTTGGGATTTGTATCGCTCAAGTGACCCTGATCGCCGCGTGGGCCGTCTTCGCGCCGGGGAATATCGTCGTTCGGCTGCCGTGGTCGCTCCTGCTCGGCCTGATGATGTGGTACCTTCTGGTTCTTGGCCAGCGACGCTTGCCCTATTACAATTCCCACCGATTGGGGGCTGACGGACATCGTTAAGCGGTCTTCGCCGTGGCGATCCGCGAGTTATCCGAGACGCCGCCCAAGAATCGCAGGGGCGCCGAATAGGTCGTTGCGGATCGAGGCCTGAGTGCCATTGGCGCGAAAGAGCACGATCGTGGCGTCGTCTTGCGTGAGATTGTCGGGATGCAATGCCTTCACGGCCTCGCACACCGCCGCAATGGAGGCTTGCCCTTCCGCCCTCTGCGCCCGCGTGCTCGATCGAGGCGACGATCTGCAACATTCCCTCCACTCCCAGGGCTTTTCCGTCGGGCCCGCGGGCATCGGTGAAGGCGTCCGTATAGCACAATACCTTATCGCCCTTATCGAGGCGGACGCTCAACTGCCGGTAGCCGGTTTGATCGTCAACGCCCAAGGGCAGATTTGTTGCGCCGTGGGCCGAATCGCCGGGGACGTTGGACACCCGCAGGGTGGTCCACTGCCGCTGGGCCGCGCGGAAGATCAGGGGATGGGGATGACCGGCGTTGCACAGCGACAGCAACTGGGTGGGCGCATAGTACGAACTGACGACCGCGGTGGCGAAATCGCTATCGCCGCTGGCGGCGGAGAACTGCCGGTTCATCGCCGCCACAAAGCGCCGTTGGCTGACGACGTTGATGTTCTGCCGCATCAAGTCGCGGAGGCCGGCCGCGGTTCGGGCCACGAGTTCACCGTGGCCGCTGACGTCGGCAAGCAAGAGGCGGGTGATTCGTCCCAAGGCGCACGAGGACAGATAGTAACGTCGCCGCCGGCGGCCGCCTGGCCCTCGGGCTGGCTGGAAATCCAGGCCTCCAGACCGCGCATCTGGAAATGTCTTTCCACGCGCACGTTGCCGCCCCAGACCTCCATGCACTGCATGCGTTCGGGATCGCGTTTCTGGTCCATCTTTGCCATCATCCGTTTTCCTATCCGACTCATTATATCAAAAGCTCAGTTGAAAGGGGTAGTTCCCCCTTTTCGAGGAGCCGCGCAAAAGGCCCCCAAATTGCCCCGAATCGAATCCGGCCAGAATTGCCAGCATCGGCCGCCATTGGGTCCTCTATGAGGGGCACAATTCCGGCGAGGGCATCTTCGGCACGTGGGACATTCCCGGCTTCGACAGGGGCCGGTTCGCCCTACGCCCATTGGCCGACAGCGAGATTTCTCGCGACGCGATTCAAGAACTGGCGCCGGCTGGCCGGGAATGAACGCCGCATGGACATGGCGGCGGGGTCGCCCAGCCCGACGCCCGTGCTTCTCCCCGGATCGCCCGCACCCACCACGGCTGTACCCGCAGTTTGAAGCCCGCCCGCTTGTGCAGCCCGCCCTCGCGGCGGATAATTCAAGGGGCTGGACGCTGGTTGCGTTGGCGGGAACGGCGGAGGGCCAGCCAACCCGTTCGCCGCTGTACTGGTCTAGTTCTATCTATGGAGTTTTCATGTCGGCGGTCGGCAACTTCAAGTTATTGGTCCTCGCAGGTCTTGCGTTTGTCGGCACTCTAGTGGCCTTGCCCGAGGCCAGCGGATGGAACATCTTGTTTCTTCTCGGTCTGCTGCCTTTCGAATTTGGCTTGGTGATGATAGCAGCTCGTAATCTCCATCACCTAGCGAAAGAAGCGGCAGAGGAGAAAGAGGTGCAAGCCGAAGTTGCGGCGGACTCCGTGACCGCTCCCTGCCCTCGCTGTGGGCGATTGAACTCCGTCCGAACGCGAATTTGCCCTCGATGCGAGCAGCACCTTTGACAAAGTCGCGGTGTGCCTACTCTCGGAAACGCCCCGGGCTGTGCAGGCGGGCGTGGTGGGGTAGAATTGAGGTGGCTGGTTGCCTTCGTAGGCACAACGGAATATGGCAAAGACGCACAAACCGCAGGACATCGACGGTTATATCTCGCAGTTTCCTGGCGACATTCAAGCGATTCTTGAGAAAGTGCGAGCCGCGATCCGCCAGGCTTCGCCCGATGCCAAGGAGGCGACCAGCTATAAGATGCCCGCCTTCAAGCAACACGGCATTCTGGTCTATTTCGCTGCGTGGAAGAAGCACATCGGGTTGTACCCGCCTTTCTCCGCCGACAAGGCCCTTGAGAAAGCTGTCGCAAAGTACGCTGGGCCGAAGGGCAATCTCCAGTTTCCGCTCGATGAGCCGATTCCCTACGACCTGATCGAGCGGATCGTAAAGCTGCGGGTGAAGCAGGACAGGGCGAAGGCCACAGCGAAACGCAAGATGCGGAAGTTATGACCGAATCCACTCCAAAGCTACGATGGTATCTCTTGACGCCCGATCGCGTCGTGCTGCTCCTGCTGGCCGTGGAGTGCCTGCTCTGGCTGTCGAACTGGCTGGGCTGGCCGGCGTGGCACAAGGGCTACGCGGTGCTGACGTGCCTGGCTGCGGTCGGCGGGGCGATGATCTTGCTGCTCGTGTGGTTTGGTGCGGCCCTGGTCTTTCGGTGGCGGTTCCAGTTTAAAATCCGCTCGCTTCTGCTAATGGCCGTGGTCGTCGCAATTCCGTGCAGTTGGGTCAAGGCGGAGCTCAGGGCGGCGAAGACGCAGCAGGAGGCCGCGGAGGAGATTGAGAGGGCGTATGGGACGGCCTATTATGATTATCAATTCGATTCGTCCGGAGATTCGATCTGGATACCCGCACCGCCAACTTCGCCAGGGCCACCGTGGTTGTGCAAGTTGCTGGGGGAACACCTGTTTGCGAACGTCGTGCGAGTCGATTTTTGCCACGGGGAACTCGGCTACGCCGGGCTGGAACGATTCAAGTTAGTTCCCTTTTTTGGATCGGGTCGGCTCCAGCACACCGCGGTCAGCGATACCGTCCTGGAACACCTCAAACGATTGCCCCGACTCCAAGTGCTCAACCTCGGTGATACCAATATCAGTGACACGCGGCTGGAATTCGTCGCAGGACTGCCCCAACTTCAATCGTTGGGGCTCAGTGACACCACGGTTAGCGGCGCCGGCCTGCAACGCCTGAAGGGACTGAGCCGACTCGAAGTGCTTGACCTCGCCGGGACTAAAGTCAACGATGCCGGTTTGGAGCACATCAAAGAACTGACCCAAATTCAACAACTGTACCTCTCCGACACCCACATCAGCGACGCCGGGTTACAACACCTCAGAGGCTTGCCCGAAATTCGAGATTTGAACCTTGAAAATAATTTGATTTAACCGGAGCCAACACGCGTGGAGGTCGATAACGGGCCAAAGTTAGGGATGGTCTTGATGCCAGCGGGCACGTTTCGTATCGAGCCTCAATGGAACCAATCCCCGCCGCCAACCGTCCATTCCAGCGCTGCTGGCATTACCGTCGCGTCCGTAGTACGATAGAGAATAGCTCTGCCGAAGGGAATTGCCATGCTCACCCGCATCTCCTGGCCTGTTCTGCTCGTGCTGGCCCTCGTCACGCCGGCCCTGGCCGCCGTCGATCTCGTGACCCTCCCCACGCGGGAAGGGACCCAACTCACGATCTACAACTCCGAAGACATCACCATGGTCCGCGAGCATCGCCTGCTGACCGTGAAGGAGCGCGTCAACCGCATCCAGTTCTCCTGGGCCAATACGCTCATCGACCCGACCTCGATCGAGCTCCGCATCCTCGACCAGCAGGACAAGGTCGACCTGGCCGATACCACGTTTCCGGGCCGCCGCAACGACGCCCTGCAATGGAACCTCAAGAGCCAGATCGCCGGCAAGATCCCCGTCGAAATCCGCTATTTCACCTCGGGCATCACCTGGGCCGCCGATTACGTGGGCATTGCCAACGAGGACGAAACGCGGCTCAACGTGACCGGCTACGTGCGGGTGACGAACAACTCGGGTGAGATTTACGACAACGCCCAGACGCGGCTGGTGGTGGGCAAGATCAACCTCGTGGAGAAGATCGCCGATCTGGCGAGAAGGCCGCCGCCGGGCAAATTCAACAACCCCGTGCCGATGGAAGTGATCGAGGGCCTCGACGTGGTCACGCTCAAGGGTGATCAGAAGGACGTGGCCGATATGATGATGCAAATCGAAACGCTCCAAAGGAGCCAGCACGCGGTCCAACAACCGAAACAAGTCATCAAGCAGGGCCTCTCCGAGTACTTCCTCTTTACGATCGAAGGCCGCGAGGACATCAAGGACAATGAGCCCAAGCGGCTGGTGGCCATGAAAGTCACTGACGTGCCGCTGGAATCGGTCTATAAACTCTCCGATCGCACCCGCGACCAGGGTTTTACGAAGTTCTACCGCTTCAAGAACGTCAAGTTGCTGGACGACCAGGGCAAGGAGAAAAAGCTCTCTTCGATGGCCAATCTGGGCCTCTCGCCCCTGCCCAACGGCGCCGTCAAGCTCTTCTCGGAATACAGAAACAAGGACTTGGCCTACGTCGGCGGCACCGAAACCGAGTACGTGCCCATCGGCGACCGCGTGGAAGTCAATGTCGGGCCGGACAAGGACATCACGATCCAACGCCGCCTGAAGGACCAGAAGATCTCCAACGTCGTCGCCCGCCAGTACAAACGCAGGCTCGACGACCAGTTCGTCCAGTACTACGACCTGCTGGATTACGACGAAACGTTCTTCTACGAGGAAGAACTCGTCTCCGGCAAGCCCGTGCCAGCCAAGATCGAAGTCGAGCGGCAGTTCGACGCGAACGTCGTGCTGTGGGGCTCGGAAGGCAAGCCCGAGGGCTGGACCAGCAATGAGCCGGGCGCCTACGTCGATCTGCACACGAGCGCCGGCCTGGTGGAGCGGGTCGACCAGCAACACGTCAAGTATTTCATGGATCTGTCGCCGGGAAAGAAGCAGGTTGTCCAGTACAGCGTGACGTACAAGCGGAGGAAGGTCGGGCCGGAATTGAACACCGAGAAGAAGCGGGAGCCGTTATAACCATGAACGGAGACATGCTCGCGGAACGCGCTCGTGCCATGATCCCCCGCTACGAAAAGAACTTCGCGGAACGCGGTGGTATCACTCCTTCCGACCCCTTGGAGTTTCATCTCTACCATTTGGCCCGTTATTGGAGCCGGCTCGTCGGCTTCTGTAGGCAAAAGCATGCCGGCGACGATGCTGGCGTGCTCGACGTGCGACGCGGCCTGGAAGTGGCCGACATGCTGGCGGCAAAATGCGGCCCGGAATGCGAACTTGGCACTTTGATCGACCGATGCGCTGCTGGGCTGCCAATGGGGCGTGAGCGACGGCAACTGACGACCCCGCCGGGCTTGCTTCGCTGCCCTCCCTGAGTTATTCTCAACCCTGAGACAAATCCCATTTCCTGTCAGACGAAAGGTATGCCATGTGGAAGACAACGGTTTTGAGTGCGACGGCTTTGGTCGCCGTGGGATTCCTATCCCTCTCCGGGTGCGGATCGAAGGATGCCCTGGTGTTCAATGAGGCCATGGTGGGCACCAACCAGAAGCTGGAAGCGGCAGGCACAGAACTCGGTACGGCGATCGGCCTGGCGATCAACGGCGGGCCGCAGGAGCTAGCGAACGCCAAGGAAAAGTATGCGAAGACTGTTCGGGTCGTGCAGCAAGTGAAAGCGGATATGCAAACTCTCAAGGTCCCTTCCTCCAAGTCTGCCCAGACTCTTTATGAAGCTCACCAGAAGTTTCTGCAAGGACAGGAGCGGATGATCCAAGACGACTTCGGGGAAATCTTGAAGACTCTCGAGGATCCGGCGCTGGACAAGACCGCGAAGACGCAGAAACTCCAGGCGATCTTCAAGCGAGTCGAGCAGGCTGCGCAAGATGATCTCATTCCCTTGCAAAACGCGCAGAAGGAGTTTGCGAGGGAAAACAATCTCATGTTGCGCTAGCCCATGACGCCGCTTGAACCCCAACCTGCCGCACCGGAACTCGACCGCCGCCGGTTTCACTCCGCCGGCCTATGGCCCCTCGTCGATGCATCCCGGAGTCGTAATCTGCGGCATGGGTGATGGCTCGGTCGAGGCGTTATCGAAGCAAATTGACGGCGAACTTGTTTTTCCTGATCACGAAGAACGGCAGCGATCCATTTATGGCCCCGTGATCGGCCCTTTGGCCCACTGCCGCCTGTCGCGGTGCCAGGGCGCAGGCCCTAGCGGGCGCTTAGGGCAGTGGAGCAGAAGTGAATCTCGAGGAATTGCCATGCGTACCATCGGGTGTCTCCTTCTCGTAGGCATCGTAGCGGGAGTCGCGTGGGCGGTGTGGTACGTGGGATTCGCCGAACACTCCCACTTCCCCTTCCAATCCACTTCGCCGGACGGAGTGTTCCGCTGCACGATAAGGGAGTGGACGGGAGGCCTCTTTTCGGCGACAGGAATGTCGATACAAAGGGAGGCGATCATCGAAAAGAGGGACCTTGCCTCGCAAACGTGGCAAGAAGTCGGGCGGGAGCGTGTCGTTGGCTGCGATAGTGTTGGGATCGAGAACTGGTCCATCACTTGGGAATCTGACAAAAAGAATCATACGATAGGTTTGACCGCCATCGGCGACGGAGGAAATGTTGTTCTCAAGGTGCCGCTGTAGCGGTGGGATAGAAACTGGAAGTTCTTCGTGAAAGCATGGGGCCACGGCGGAGGCTGGGGGCTCCTTTTGGGCAATTGAATCATGGCAACCGACTATCCCGACGGCGCGGACGGCGATGCCTTGCGGCGAGTTGCGGCCGGCGACGCCGACCTGTCCGGACCGATGGACGGGGCACAATCCCCAAGCGGCAACAGCCGCCTGCAGTTCAGTCTGGCCAGCTTGTTTATCTTTGTCACCGGGATCTGCGTCACGTTCTCGCTCGTAGGATGGCATTCCACCTACGGCCTGATGGCCGCCATTCTGACCGTCGCCGGCGGCTGGTCGTTCGCGTCGATGCGCGCCGGCCATCACCGACTGGCCTACGCGCTGGCAACGCCCGCCATGGGAGTGGCTGGTCATTTGGTCCTCGTTGTGCCGATGGCCTTAGGGCTGGGAAAAGGCGTGTGGGACATGTGGCTTAATCCGGGCGCCGTCCTGCTGATGTCGGCCTCGACGGTTCTTGCCGCGGCACTCATGCGAAGATCGGTGCTCGCTCCAGGCCACAATATTTCGATTGGCAAAGCCATCGGCGGCATCTACCTGACCGCTGCTTTTTTTCCTTTGCTGTGGGGCCTGGCAGTCATGGCCATGCAACCTGGGGTGGGCATATTGATTTGCATGATCGGCGTGATTCTCAGTCCCGTCGTTGCCACTCTGACCATTCCGCTGACCCTTCCGTTTGCCATGGTCTGTTGCTTGCTCTTGCGGAAGCTCGATCCTTGGCGGCCAGGGATCTAGCCTTCCATCGCAGCAGCAGGCCGATGCCGGCGATGAGGCCGCCGGAGGCGATGAAACCGAAGCGGCCTGCGAGCGGATTGGGAATCGCCGCCAACAGCATCACGAAGCTGCCGTAGGGGATGCACAGCCAGGACAACGTGTTCAACTGGGCATAATCGATTTTCCGGGTCTGCTGGGGGTCGGAAACGACCGGCGTCCGCAGCCGCTGGAAGAACTCCTCTTCCTGCCTCGTATACTCGGGCGAATTGAAGCGGGCAAAGAGCGCGGTGCCCAGGAACCAGAGCGAACAGACGGCCACGTTCATAATCGTGCCGCCAATCAGCCGGTAGTCGTCCATTTCTTCCGGCCGGATCGGCGAATCGAGCCCCACCAGCTTGCGGAAAATCTCGGGATCGAGGTAATTGAACGCCAGCGAGGAGAGAAACCCCACGCAAACCGTGCTCCAGCCGGCCCAGGACGGCGTCCGCTTGATGATGATTCCCCAGATCAGCGGCATAATGAACGGCAAGGCCACCATGGCGCTGAAGACGTTCATCACGTCGAAAATGCCCACGTTCGGGAACTTCGAGATGCCATAGGCCGCCAGAATAATCGCCAGGCCGAAGACCGCCGACGTGATCCGCCCGGCCACCACGTACTCCCTTTCCTGCGCATGCTTGCGGAGGATGGGCTTGTAGAAGTTGCGGACGAAAATGCCGGCGTTCTTGTTCAGGCCGGTGTCCATGTTGGACATCGTGCAGGCGAAAATCGCGCTCATCATCAGGCCGATCATGCCTCTGGGCATGTAGTTCAGCCCGATGGCCACATAGGCGCCCTCTTCGATATGCTTCAGGCCCTGCAATTGCGGAATGACGTGGAGGTCGGGATACAGGATCGCGGCAGCCATGGGCGGGATGAACCAGAGGATCGAGCCGGCGAAGAAAAGCAGGGCCGCCAGCAGGGCCGCCCGGCTGGCGTTTTTGGAGTCCTTCGAGCACAGGAAGCGGTCCGCGTCCTTCATGTCGTTGGTGAGGCAGACTTGTTTGATGAAAAACGCCGCGATCCACAAGACCACGATGGAAACGGTGTGGGTTTCCGACCAGTGGAAGTACCGGCTGGGAAGATGATTCGCGAACGCCGAGGTCCCATGCACTAGGCCGCCGCCGCCGAACTTGTCGCCGACGGCTTGGATCGACAACAGGGCCACAACCAACGTGATGCACATCAGGATCATCATCTGCATGAAGTCCGACGCCACCACGGCCCACGCCCCGCCGAGGAAGGCGACGATCAGCACAACCGCGCCCACCGCCACGATGGTCATGGTCATGTCCATGCCGAAGACCACCGAGACGAAGGTGCTGACCGCGTTGAGCCAGATGGCGGCGTAGAAGATGCCGATGGGGATCCAGACCCAGGTGAAGAACTGTTCGTTGGCCTTGCCGAAGCGGTCCCGCACGCCCTCCATGGGCGTCACCACGCGCATCTGCCGGAATTTCCGCGCCGACCAGAGGTAGGCCACGAAATAGCCCAGGCCGTTGCCGAAGTAGATCGCCAGCACCAGCGGCCCGTCCCGGTAGGCCTTGCTCGCCGCCCCGATGAACGTCCAGGAGCTGAACTGCGACATGAAGGCCGTGGCCCCCACCATCCACCACAGCACGTTGCCGCCGCCGCGGAAGAAGTCGCTGGAGTCCTTGCTGAACTTGCGAAAGACCTCGCCGATCAGGGCGATGAAGCACAAGTAGATCGCGACGACCGCATAATCGTAGTAGCTCACGTGCTTCCTTCAGTCTGGAAATGTCCCGAGCTTTCCAGCAGGGACCATTTCTTTCCGCCCTTGGAGACCCGCCATGACGATCGCGCCGGAGAACTTCTTGCCGTTGAGCGAAACCTTCACGTCCTGGATCGCGCCGATCTGCACGAAGGCCCGCTCGCCGTCGGCAAAGATGATCTCGGCCCGGTTCTCCTCGAGCTTGAACCGCTTGACGAGGCCGGCGAGCCGCTTGATGGGCTCTTTCCCCACCCGGCCGCAGACCATGCATGCCAGGCAGAACTTTTCCAGTGGACCGTTGTCGAAGCCCAACGCCGGCACCACGCTGCGGCGGTAGCGGACGTTCGAGCCGTTGACGTCGTCGGCAAACTGGATGGGCGAAATTGTTTGTCGTAGCCGTGCAGATTGCGGAGGAAGGTCAGCTTGCCGTCCTTGTAGGCCGCTTCGGCGCCCTCAATGGAAACGGTTTTCGCCTCGCCCTCGTCAAAGCCCAGCGGATAACCGCCCTCGCGGAAGACCAGCGGCTTCTTCGTCTCAACCTGGTGCAAGTTGATGAGAAAATCGTCCTTGACGAGGATCGAGGTATGTATGGTGCCTTCCGCGTCAACGTCGTACAGCGGGTACGTCGAGGCCGCGAAATCCTTCGCGCAATACAGGTGCGTCATCTCCCAGCGCTGGCGGAAGTTGATTCCGTCGGCGGAGAACTGCAGCACGTTGTCGCAATTGAAGTTCTTGTAGATCTGCCGCGCCTCGTAACTGAAGATCGAGGAATAGGCGAACTTGGTGTACTTGTCGTTGTATTCCGGTTTGTCGTGGTACGATTTCTGGTTGATCAACTGCACGTGCCCGGTCTTCTTGTCGCCGACCAGCAGCAGCCCAGCAGTCCGCAGCGGCCGGGAATAACTGCCGCGATGAATGGGCAGCTTTTCCTCCTTCGCCTTCCAGAACGGATCGGCCGGCCGGATCATCAGCAGGTTGAAGGCCTTCGTCGCCCAGTACGGAGAACCGCCGCAGGAATAATGCTCCAACATCTCCGCACAGGGCCGCAGGAAACCCATCGACAAATGGTCCTGCTCGGTGAGGATCTCCTGCGAAAAGAAGAACTTCATCACGCCGTTGCAGAGCGTCTTCACTTCTCCCGCCGAAAGGTCCAGGCAGCCGAGGTGTTGTCCCAGCGCAATCGGCCCCAGGAAAGCGAAGCGATAGATCATCGAGGCCCGAAGCAGGGCACGCTGCCATCGCCGGCATAGAAGCTCAGGAGGTTGCGCGCAGAAGAGCCGGGCCCGTTCCTGGTGCGTCTGGGCCACCTCCGGCTTCGACTGGCCGTCGAGAATCACCCACAGCAGGTAATAATAGAGGAATCCCCAGGAATTGTAGTAATCGATGCGGTTGATGTTGCCGTCGCGATACCAGCCGCCGCCCAGGTACATGTGGTCGCAGGCGGTCAGGTTCGCATCGATCTGTTCCTGCGAATAGGGCATGCCGAGCTTCTTCAGGACCGTGTTGGTGACGACGTTGAAGAGCAGCCAATTGTTCGGGTGATAGGCCGCCTTCGTGCATTGGAACAGATAATCGGCAACCTGCTTCTGCTCCGCTGCGGAGAACTTGTCCCAGATCAGGTCTTGGGAGAGGTAAAGTCCCCAGGCCAGCGCCGCCATCTCCACCAGATGCTGCGCGTAATCGACGATGTCGCCCCAGTACTCGGGATGCTTCGGGTCGGTCCCCGCGAGGATGCCCTGGCGATAAAAGCCGGCCACGTCCACGTTCCCGCCGTTCCAGGAATAGGTCCCGTTTTTCGAGCTATGCAGCCAAGGGCCGGCCATGATCATCGAGCGGGTGAAGCCTTCGAGCTCGTCGGCCAATAGCCCGTGATGGCTCCGCGGTCCGGGGATCCGCTGCCGCGCACAGGCCGGCGACGCGCTAGCGACGATCGCCTTCATGAGGGCTCGGAACACCTCCTCCCAGTGCTTGCGGGTCCAGCCGGTGAGCGGCGAGAGCAAGTGGTCAAGCGGCGTCTGCAGGATCAGCTTCTCATGATCTGGAGTGCGGCCGGAGCTGGAAGGGGTCGTAGTTCGTCAGCGGCCAGACGCCCTGCGGCTCGATCTTCCCCCGCAGGACGCCCTTGAGGGTCCGCAGACCTTCGGGCGTGAGGTTCATGTTCAGCACGATTGTTTTGGCGGCGGGGATCAGGCCGGCGATTTCCTTGATGCAATACGGGGTGTTGGTGATCAGCACGACCGGATAGCCCTGGTCGATCAACGTCTTGGGATATGCGTTGGGCTTCTCCTGCCGATCGTAAAAATTGGTGCAGAGGATCAGGTCGAAGCGGTTGGCCGCAACGAATTTCAAGACGCCTTCCTCTTCCTTGGCGTCGTGGCCGAAGCGGGTCTCATAGGTCTGCAGCCCCGGCCAATCGCGTTCCATCAACTCGGAGAACAGGGCCGGATGATCGTAGAGGTCGTTGGGGCTCTTGATGGAAATCTGCTGGTTGATGAGAAGCACCTTCTTGCGCTTGTCCAGCGGCAGCGCGCCGAGTTCGTCGCGGACGACCAGGATCGCCCTTTGCGAGACTTTTTTCACGGTCCGGAGCACGACTGGGTCGGAGAACGGTTCGGCGGCCTTGGCCGCCTTCACCAGGCCCATCTTCTTGAAGAGGCCGTATTGCTTCTTGATCCGCAGGATGCGGCGGACCTTGTCGTCCAGCTCGTCCGCATTGATCTTGCCGGCTTCGACCCATTTCTTGATGGTATAGAACATCTCGCCGCGCCACTGGTTCTCGGCCTTCATGAGGATGATGTCGGCCCCGGCGTCGAGGGCCCGCGCAGGCCTCGCCGATCCCGTAACGGTCGATCAAGGCGCCCATCGTGATGCTGTCGGTGGTGATCAGGCCCTCGAATCCGAGCTGGTCGCGGAGGATCCCGGTGACCACCTTCCGCGAGACGGTGGAGATGTGGTCGGGGTCGACGTGCGGATAGATGCAGATGCCGCGACCATGATGGCGTCGATGCCGGCCTCGATCAGCCGTTTGTAGGGATAGACTCCACCTTGTTGAAGCGGTCGCTGTCTACGTTGAGCATCGGGCAGGCGTGGTGCGCGTCGGTGGCGGAATCGCCGCGGCCGGGAAAGTGCTTCGCCGCCGCGATGACGCCGTGCTCCTTGTAGCCCTGGAGCATGGCGACGGCGTATTCCGCCACGACTTCCGGGTCGTCGCTGAACGCGCGGTGGCCGATCTCGGGGTTGTTCGGATTGACGTTCACGTCCACCACTGGCGAATGGATCATGTCCAGGCCGGAGGCCTTCATCTGCCTGGCGACGCAGCAGGCGGCGCGGTAGGCCAGCTTAGGGCTGTTGCCCGCCGCCAGGCCCATGCTCGAGGGAAACTGCACCACGCCGCCGCGGGAGAAATCCTTGCTCGTGTCGCCCTCCTGGTCGATGACCATGTGCAAGGGGATCGCCGGGGAGCGGTCCGCGGCGAGCTGCCGCAACTCGATTGAGCATCGCGGCGTATTGCTGCGGCGTGGCGTAGGGCGGCAGGCCGCCGCCGGCGAACTTCTGCATGGAGGGCACGAAGTCGTCGCCCAAGCCCTGCTGCTTGGCCTTCTCGTCGCTGAAATAGCTGAACATCCGCGTGAAGGCCGAGAGCCGGATGCCGCTGCAATGGTAGCGCACGATCGCTTCCCGCAGGTCGTTGGTGACGACGGTCCCCGACATGCCGACCACCACGCATTGGCCGATCTTCTGTTCCAGCGACATCTTGCCGAGAAGCGTTTCGATCCAGGATTCTCTTTTCATCTCAGGTGGCCGATTCAATCGCGTTTCTTGGTGGTATCGAGGCCGCGAAACGTCACTTATGCTAACGTCGACTGCGAACACTGTCAAGAATCCGCTAACCATATTGGGTTACCTCCGTAACGCCGAACGGTTCATTCCCATGATCAGTGCTCTGTGTCCCGGCACGGACCGAGCGGCTACAATTATACTGTTCGCGGGTGGAAATGAGCCGTTTTCGCCGCAGCCATCGAAGCCCGAAGCGCAAGCGAGGCAAGCGTCTCCATCCCTCGCTTGCGCGTCGGGCTTCGATCCGTTCCGCCCGCGAGCAGTATACTGTATTGGTTCTGCCTTTGGGCGCCTAAACCACCCGAGCGCGAGGTTTGCCATGCCGGACCAGGACAAGAGCAAGCAGCAACTCATCGAAGAACTAGCGGAAATGCGGCGCAGGGAGGCACAGTGGCGTTCGGTCGTCGCCGATGCCCCCGTCTTCGTCGCCCTCGCTGACCGTGCCGGGGCCCTTCTCGAAGCCCAGGAGGTCGCCAGGCTTGGCTTCTACGTCCTGGACATTGCCCAAGGACGCTGGACGAGTTCGCCGGTCCTCGACCGGATCTTCGGCATTCCCGCGGATTATGACCGGACGGTTGAGGGCTGGGCGAAGCTGGTGCATCCCGAGGAACGCCAGGCGGTGCTGGACCACTTGCTAAGGAACGTCGTGGGAGAGAAAAGACCCTGTGACCGCGAGTACCGGATCGTCCGCTTTGGGGACAAGCAGGTGCGTTGGGTGCATGGGCTTGGCCGCTTGCAATTCAGCGCAGACGGGCAGCCGGTTTCCATGCTTGGCACCATTCAAGACATCACCGAGCGGAAGCAGGCCGAAGAGGGCGTGCAGAAGGCCCGCGCCGAACTGGAGCAGCGGGTCAAGCAGCGGACCGCGGAACTGGCAGAGGCCAACGAGTACCTGGACATTTTCCGCAAGTTCGTCGAGGCCTCAGGAGAGGCCATCGGCATGACGGACTTGGACGGTCGGATTGCCTATGCAAATTCGGCGGTCGCCCGGCTGTTTGGAGAGGAACGGCCGGAGAACATGGTCGGCAAGAACATCGCCGCGTACTACAGCGAGGAGTATTTGCGCGACGGAAGGGGGAGATGATTCCCTGCTTGCTGCGGGTGGGACATTGGCACGTGGAGACGACGATCTCGCCGCGCATGGGGGAACCGCGCACGATTTCGCAAAGCACCTTCCTGATTCGCGACGAAGAAGGGAATCCTCTGCGCGTTGGGGTGGTGATACGCGACATCACCGAACGAAAAGCAGGCCGAGGAGGACTTGCGGGGAGCACCGAAACCTCAAGCACCTTCTGCACTCCAGCGACCACGAACGGCAACTCATCGCCTACGAAATCCACGACGGCCTGGCCCAGCAGTTGGCCGGGGCGATCATGCAATTGCAGGCCTTCGACCACCTGAAAGACAAGAACCCCAAGCAGGCTGCGAAGGCCTATGATGCAGGGCTGACCATGCTGCGGCAAGGGCATTTCGAGGCCCGCCGCCTGATCGCCGGCGTCAGGCCGCCGATCCTCGACGAATCAGGCGTCGTGGAAGCTGTCGCCCACCTTGTCCATGAGAAATGCCGCGACAAAGGGCCGAAGATCGAGTATCGCAGCCGAGTTGATTTCGACCGCCTGGACCCGACCTTGGAAAATGCCGTCTACCGGATTGCCCAGGAGGCCCTGACGAACGCCTGCCAAGCACAGCAAGAGCAAGAAAGTGTCGGTCAGCCTCTTGCAGGCTGGGGATCGTCTTCGCATCGAGATTCGCGACTGGGGCGTAGGGTTCGACCCCAAGGCCGTTCCGAAGAACCATTTCGGCCTGGAAGGCATCCGACAAAGGGCCAGATTGCTGGGCGGAAAGTGCAGCATCCGAGCACAGGTGGGCAAAGGCACACGGATCATCGTCGAGTTGCCCGTGGTGCCGAGGGACGAAGAGGCCTGAAAGGCCACTCTCGCCCCTCCCTATTGTGGTTCGCAAGCGGGTTATTATAATAGGGGCATTCACCACGGGCGGCCCCGGCCGCCTTCACAACGTTCACTGAGGCAGCGTTGATCCGCTCCTGATGCCGCTTTCGACCGGATTGCTTGGGCATTCCGGTTTTGAAGCTGCCGGCAGCGGATCCGTTCCACAATCCGGTTCCGTCCTTGAAGCCGCCGCAAGCGGATTCGACCGGGAAGTTGCTGCCTCATTTCTTCACGCTCTCCTTCTCGGACTTTGAGCGAATCTCCGTTTTGGCGCCGGCCTGATGGGATGGGACACCGGCATCGATTGTCTGACCCGAAGGTTTGCCATTTCCAAGATTCGTCGCGTTAAAGAAAGGGAAGGTTGCGATGAGCAAGTTCGCTGCGTTGATGTCTGCATTAGTTGCTCTTCGGGTCGCTGCCGGCTCGCGGCAATGAAACCTGGATCGTTCCGGCTGGCCAATTGGCCGATTGGTCCAGTCCTTCGAGTTGGGGTGGGACGCTGCCGACCGGGACCGACTCAGCTGTTATCGTCAACGGCGGGACGGCAACGATCACCGTGCCCGGAGAAATCTGCGGCTCACTGAACCTGGGCGGCAGTGCGGCCGGAACGGTGTGGATGACGGGCGGCGGCCTCACCGTGGCGCCTTCGAGCGCCGAGTTCATTGGCGAATCCGGCCCCGGGACTTTCCTGCAGTCCGGCGGGACCAACAACATGCCTATGAACCCGCTTTTCGTCAACTACGGCGCGGGCCAAAGCGGCATCTACAACCTCAGCAGCAGTGGGCTGGTCACGGCAACCTGGGAGTACGTGGGCGACAACGGCACAGGGATCTTCACGCAATCCGGCGGCACGAACACCGTCACCAACACTTTGACGATCGGGAATGTCTCCGGCGGCACCGGCACCTACAACCTGAACGGCGGGCTTCTCATCGTCTCGGCCCTGACTAAGGGCTCGGGAACGGCGACCTTCAACTTCAACGGCGGCGTGCTCCAGGCCGGGAGCACGCTTTCCAGCAGTCTGCCCATGACGCTGGGAACCGGCGGTGGCGGGGCCACCGTCAATACGCCTGGCTTTGCCGTGACGCTTTCCGGCTCGCTTTCCGGTCCTGGCAGCTTGACGAAAATCGGCAGCGGCGTGTTGACTTTGACTGCAAGCAACACCTACAGCGGCAATACGCTGATCAGCGGCGGCACGCTCGCGCTGGGCAGTTCGCTGGCATTGCAGGACAGTTGCAAAAAATGCATACGGTCCCGGCGCGCCTGTTCGGCGATCACCGGCTGATTGGCAAGAATTCCCGCGGTTGGGCAACGGAAAGACTCGCATGGCCGGCGGCCGTGGTGCAAATTCCGCCTGCGAAAGGGCAGGAGTCCGACATCAGACGTGACGGAGAATCGCGCGCGGCAACGGCCATGCTGGCTTTCTAGGAGATTTCGCCAGGACCCTATTTGGAAATTCCTTTTCTGCGCTGACGTGCCAGTCGACGCGTGCGGTTGGCATCCGACGCGGGGCGGGTCTATGATAGGGTGTTGTCGGCGAAGTAACCCGACGAACAACCCTAACTCTTCCAAGGAGAATGATCATGTCTCAAGTTCGCCGTGCCTCTGTGGTTCTACTGGTTCTCGCCTGCCTGCCGGGGCCGATCGCGCTGGGCCAGATGGGCGGAAATCGCGTCCTCTCCCAGCCGGACGGCATGGGTGGCTGGGTCGCGGGAGGAAACGCCACCGGTCTGCCGCACCTCGACCCCAAGATCGCCGAGGGCTACATTACCATCGACGGGCGGGCGGAGCTGCGCGTCCAGCCGACCGAGATGCGGATTGTGCTGGCCGTGACCAGCGAGGCCGAGACCGCGCAGAAGTGCCAGCAGGCGATTGATGCCACCGTGGAGCGTCTCAGGGCGGCCTGGTCCAAGCTGGGGATCGCGCCCGAGAACATCGTGGTCGATTTCATCGCCGTTCTGCCGCGGTACGAGTGGACGATCGAGAAACATGACCGGGCCGAGGTGGGCGTCGAGAAGAAGGTCGGCTTCCGCATGCAGACCAACGTCCATCTGGCCGTGCAAAAGGACTCCCAGGCGCAGGCGGCGTTGGGCCTGGCCTTCGAGCAGGGCGTCACGGACATCATCGCCTTCGACTACTGGAGCAAGGACCTCGACGACATCAAGGTCAAGGCCCGCGAACAGGCCCTCAAGGCCGCCCGCGGCAAGTCGGACGCGCTGCTCGGCGGGCTGTTCCACGATCCGCTGCCGGTCATCAACGTGCAGGAACAGACCACGGTCCAGTATCCGGAATCGCTGTACCACACGGTCGCCCAGCAGGAGGGCGAGACGGTGCGGGAATGGAACCGCGACATCCCCTTCATCCACGCCTACCGTCCGCGGCAGTCGTATTATCGCGGTCTCTACAGCGACGGCAACGTCCAGCCCAAGGAATTGGCGATGAAGCCCGAAATTTCCGTGACCTCCACGGTCCGCCTGTACTTCAAGTCGCCGGCCAGCGCGGACGCGAAGAAGCAGGAAGCCGCCAAGCCCAAGGAAGGCGAGCCGGTTGTTCCGCGGTGATTTGGCGGTAGGTCTGCGGTGAGCAGGGCCGCGCGGGCAGACCGGATGGGAGGACTTCACGCGGAGCGTGAAGAGTACGGGAAGGCATGATAGGATACCCCACGCGGAGCGTAAGGAGTACGTGACTCATCGCGCGATCCAACAGTTCGAGATACCCTTCGACCATCTTTCCCAAGTCGAAATCCGTCTTCGCCCGCTGCTGGGCGGCGGCGGCGAGCCGCGCGGCCAGCGCGGAATCGTCCAGCAGGCGGATGATCGTCGCCGCCATCGCCTTCGCGTCTTCCGGCGGCACGAGCAGTCCTGCGTCGTCGTCGCCCAATAGCCAGCGATTCAGCGGGACGTCGATCGCCACGCTGGGCGTGCCGGCGGATAAGGCTTCCAGCAGGGCCTGCGGGGAGCCGTCCGGCGGGGGGGCGACGTGGACGTCGGCGGCAGCCAGCAGACACTCGACGTCGTCGAACATCCCGATCGGGATCGCGCGACCGCTTAGCCCCAACGACGCAATCCGCTCGATGACGTAGGCCGCCGGCGCTTCGCCGGCCAGCCACAAGCGGGCAGCCGCCTTCTGCCGGGCCACGATCGACCACGCCGCCAGAAGCTGCTCCCAGCCGCGGCCCGCGGTTAGCCGGCTCGTCGAGACCACCAGCGGCGAGTGCAGCGGAAGCTGCAGCGCGGAGTTCGCTTCGGCCAGCAGGGACCGCGCCTCGCCCTGCGTTTCCTCGCTGCGGGGCGGCGATAGCGGAACCCCCAAGGGAACGTCGAAGATCCGCTCCCTGGGATATCCGGCCGCTTCCAACTCCCGCCGCGCGGCCGGACTGCCGGCCACCAGGGCACGCGCACCCAGGCAGGCCCGCTTGATGCGGTCGCCGCCGGACTTATGCACCTGGCGGAAACAATCGCCATGCCAGCCGGTCCGCTCCGGCACGAGGACCACGGGAAGCTGCGTACCGACGGCCTCCACCGCCGCCCGCGCCTCGTGCATCAGCCCCCAGACCAAGACCGCGTCGAACTCGGCGGCATGCCGCCGCAGCCAGCGCCCCAGCGTGCGGGTCCAGCGCCAGGTGTTCCAGATTCCCCTCGGCGGCGGACCGAGACGCACGACGAGCATGCCGTGATAGTAGATCTCCGCCGGCCAATGCGCCTGCCAGCGGGCGGTCACGATCGTCACATCCACGGCGGAATAGGCCAGGCCGCAGGCCAGTTGGCCGGCGCGGGTTTCCATCGAGCCGGCCCGCGGCCAGAAGCGCTGGGCGATCATTGCCAGCCGGAGCGGCGCCGGCCTGAGCGATGCCGGACCGGTCGGCTTCACGGGCCATGCTCCGCAAGGTCCGCCGGCTCCAATTCCGCCACGTAGGGCAGGTTGCGATACATGTCGCGGTAATCGAGCCCGTAGCCGACGACGAATACGTTGGGGATGTCAAAGGCCACGTGGTGCGGCTGCATCGGCACCTCGCGCCGCCCCTCTTTCCGCAAGAGCACGGCCGTCCGCACGCTGGTCGGCCCTAAGTCGTCGATCTGCGGCAGCAATTCCCAAAGCGTGTTGCCGGTGTCGAAGATGTCGTCGATCAGCAGCACGTCGCGGCCGCGAACGTCGGACGACAGCAGATCGAGGTTCAGCACCAGAGGGCCGGGCCGCGTGCTATCGCCGCGATAGCTGCGGGCCTGCACCAGTTCCAGCCGCAGCGGCAGGTCGAGCCGCCGGATCAAATCCGAGAGGAACACGACGCTGCCGATCAGCACGCCCACGATCGTCAGCGGGCGGCCTTCGTAATGGGTCGCGGAGCTCCTTGGCGAGCCGATCGATGCCCTCGCGAAGCTGTTCCTCGTTGATCAAGGTTTTCATGGTCTGACCTGTCCGACCTGCACGGGGGAAAAGGGCATTCTAAGCGATTTGGCGGGCGGGCGAAAGGACGGGGGAGGGTTGCACGGATTTGGCCGTAGGGTGGGACCAGCGAGGACCAGCGAGCTTGCGAGCGCCGGCCCACCAATCGCCGGTGTTGGTGGGCCGGCGCTCGCAGGCTCACCCTACGAACTAAGACTCTAAGTTCTAAGTCCCTTCCGGCAGAAGGGACCTACTTTCTCCCCGGCGCCAGCATCGTGCCCGGCGCCTGCATCGAGTGTACGCCCACGGCCTCCACCTTGTCGAGCTTGAGGAAGTAGAGAATATGCTGCGCGGCGAAGTGCGAGACGGGCGTCCCAGGGCCCTTCTGGCGGAAGACTTCCGCGTCGCTCCGGCCGTCGCCGTCGAGGATCAGCAAGTCCTTGGCCTGGGAGTAGGACAGGCGGCGCATGCGGGTCGTAAAATTTGTCGGCGGCTCATTCGCCCCCGGCTCATTCGCGCCAGACGGATCCGTCCCTTCCCCAACCACGTTGTCCAGGGCGCGGAGTTCCACGTTGCCGCCTTTGCTGCCCGAAACGGGACCCAGGTCGTCGAACTGCAGACTGTCGCAGCGGAGCACGAAGCCCTTCGGCCCGAGAAGCTTTGGGTCGTGCTTGTCCAGTGTCGTCTCCCACGATTGGGCCGGGGCGCACGCCACGTCGACCTGCCCTTGGAACTTGCACTCGTTGCGTTGCTTGTTGCCGGCAAGCGACCTCAGGAACGTGAGGTCGATGCACGTCAACGGGTTGGGATCGGCCGGACGTTGCTGCGGGCCAAAGCCGGCCGGGCGGATCATTGCCGGGCGGCCGGCGAGCGGCCCGCCGGGCAGGGCAAGGGCCTGACTGTCCCCGTGGCGGACGCTGATCACCCGGCCCGGCCCGTCGCCGTGAAAATCGCCGGTCTTATTGTTCATATCGAGGTTCTTGAACCACATGCGATCGTAGGATGCCTGCTGCCCGGCGTCGTCGATCGTGCGGTTCTCGACAAAGACGCCGTTGCCGCAGACCAGCCGTTCGGCCGAGGAGGGCGGCTGCCGCTGCCCCGTATCCGAGAAACTGATCGGCTTCTCGAAATCAACGTCGAGCCAGCCGGTCGCCAAAAAGCGCCAACTGCTGGTGACGTGGACCTGATCCTGGAAATGGGCCTTGCGGCCGTCGAAGACCATGCCCTTCTGCCAAATGATCTTCACGTTTTCCGGTTTGCTCAAGGGCTTGCCATCCAGGTCGTGGTCGAGAAGCTGATGCATCTCACCGGGCCCTTCCATTTTGAGCAGGTTGGCGGCGCGATCGATATCGATGTTCGGACCGGTGAGGCTCATGCCGCGGCCCTCCATGTGGGCCGGCTCGCCCTTGACCGAGACCTTCGCCTGCGACGAATTGGGCTGCGTGGCGTGCAGCCATTGGCCCGTAACCAAGAGCGGCAAGTCGCCGGGCACGGCCGTCTGGGTCTCCCGCAGCTTCACGTTGTCGATGACCGTGGCCTCGGTCAGTTCACCGTTCCGCTCGCCCTGCATGAGCACGCGGGCTTGGAGCGTGCCGCCGCTGATTTCCAGGTGGCTTTGGCGACCCGCGTCCGCCGTGCCTGGCATGCCCTGCGGAAGCAGCGATGAGCCCGGAGCGGGCATGCCGCCGCCGGTTCGCGCCCGTTCCCCTTGCGCGAGGAAAGGACCTCCGGCAGTCGATGGCATATACGCGGCGGGCACAGCGGGCGGCGGGTTCGCGAACCAGATGTCTAATTGCCGCACGTCCTTGGTGGAGAACTGCGGTGAATTGCACACGACATTGCCTTCGGCCAGCAGTCGATCGGGCTGGAACTTGCTCCGGGAAGCGGTTTGGGGTGGCGCGGGGAGAGGTCCACCCTCACCCCCTGCCCCTGTCCCGGTGGGAGAGGGGAGCCGCTTACCCTCACCCCGTGCCCCTGTCCCGGAGAGCGAGGGGAGCCGGTTACCCTCACCTCCTGCCTGTCTCCCAGAGGGCGAGGGGGGTATTTCGTGCATCCAGAAGTGGATTTCCTGGGCGTCGAGCTGGCCCAATGCCTGGAAGCTCAGCCTGGCCCCGCCGTGGAGCGAGATGACCTCGTTCTGGTCCTGCGGCCGGGCCTCCAGTTTTTGCTGCCAATGGGCCTCAAGCTGCTGTCCGGCCTGGGCAGGCAGCCCAGCCGGTTGAGCCTGTCCGGGCATTTCACCCTTCAGCCAGCCCGGTCCCGCAGCGAGCAATTGGAATTGCCCAAGATGATCGGGCGGGCCCGGCGTATAGCGCAGGCTTGGCGCGTGGATCTCGTCAGCGTCCTGTTTGAGGAACACCTCCTGCGTGTCTTCCAAGTAGATCTGCGTGATCTGGTCGTCTTTGACATTGCATTGCAGGCGCTCGGCGCGGGCCTGCAGACGCTCCATCGGCGCGTTGAGCGTCGTGGGTGTGCCCTGGGCCTCGATGCGGGCCGGCTTGAGATCGAAGCCTGGACCGCCTTTCTTTTCCGTCGCCACCGCGCCGGGGGGCGGGACCGGCCGCGTGAAGAAGATCGATAGCAACTCGCAGCTCAGTTGGTCGCAAGGGCCGTCGGGATGAATCCGCTTCACGTCGACCTGGTCGCGAAAAGTGGCCACCTGGTCGACGAGGTGGAAGCGGAACGGCCCTCGGCAGGTGATCTCGATCGGCGCCGGCTGCGTGGAAAGCGCGCCCAGCGGCGAGCTCGCTGCCGGCGGCTTCGGCCCGCCGGCGGCCGGCGCCGAGGCCGGCTCATCGGCGAGCTGCTCCAGGTGCAGCCGCTCCAGGTGTTCGAGTTGGAACTGCTCGATGCCGCCGATGTTCGGTCCTTCCTGGTTGCCGTCGTGGGGTCCCAGGCGCGGCAGGAGCTTGATTTCCATCTTCCGCCCGCTGCCCGAGTTCGGTCCCCAGTGGAAATCAACGTCGCTCTCGCTGGTGATCCGCTGTTCGCTGAGATTGACGTCGCGGGTGCGTACCAGCAGGTCGTCTTGATGGTCCGCTCGCTTGCCACGGCTGCGGATCGTCACCGGCCCGCGGAGTTTGCCCTCGATCAGGCGCATCCGCCCCAGACCGGCCTTGTTCAGGTCCAGCGGCGGGTCGAAACGCAGGTTCGCACCCTCCGGCACGTCCATCACGACGGCGTGGTCCAAGCGCTCCTGCCTGTCGACCACGGTCTCGTCGGGCATGTAGATGATCGTCAGCGGCGTGAGGTCGACCCAGCCGTTGTTGCGGTTCTGGTACTTTTCCCAGAGCAGCAGCGTCTGGCCGTTGCTGTTGACTACCTTGGGGTCGCGAAGCTGCCAGGAGTCGGGCGGGAAGAGGTGGTGAAAATCGTAACGGGCCGAGGGCGGAGGAATTATCGTGCGACGATCGACAATTCTGTCCGGCGACGGTTCGATCCAGGGCACGGCCAACAGCGCGTAGGACCAATAGGCCACCAGCACGATGGCGAAGCTGGCGCCGATATGAATTGTGCGTGGCGTCACCGCTGCTGGATAATTACATTCGATCCGTGCGAGAGAATTGCGAAAACGTCGTCCATGTCCTGCTCGTTGAGCCAGATCGTATGGCTGTTGTTGCGGTCGCGGGCGGCGGCGGCTTGCATGTCGTTGGCGGCCTGCATATAGACGGAGATATCGCCGCCGGCGTTGGTCAGTTCGATCCAGTGCCTGCCCATGCTCATGCCGGCGACGTTGTCCTGGGTACTCTTGTTCCGCACGGTGAACATGCCCGAGGCGCGACTCAGGTCGTCGCTCAAGCGGACCTTGAACCGGCCCGCATAGCGGCCGCCGAGCATCATCGTCATTTCCGAGCGATCGGTGCTGATGTGGGCGCTGAAGGGGCCTTTGAGCACTTTGAGCTCCCGGCCCGGAGGAAGGTCCTGCGGATCGCGGATGCCGTTAATTTTCGCCAGCAGCATGGCCGGCACCTTGTAGCGGTCGGCGATGCCGTCCAAGGTGTCGCCGGTCCGGACCAGGTAGGCGTTTTCCAGCAGGTGCTCGCGGGAATAGATCACCTTGGCGGCCAATTGGTCCAGGATCTCCGTTATTGCCCGCCCCTGAAGCGGCGGCAGGTCCGGACTGTCATACAGCAGGCTGAGGTTCATGAGGGCCTTGTCGAGATCGTTCTTTTCAACATCCGCCCTGACCTCCTGCTTCATTAGTTCGATCTTGGCCAATGCCGACGGGTCGGGCTGCTGCACCGCGGCTGGCGGGTCCCATCGCGGCGCCGACGCGCTTGCCGATGCGGCGAGATTTTGGGGCGGAGGCGGGGAATTGCTTGAATTCAAGACTTCCCCGTGTAAATCGCTCGGCGGCGCGGGCAGGGCAGGCGGGGCGCGATTCCAGTCGGGCGGGGCCGGCGGCGGGGTCAAGGCACTTATTTGCAGGCTGCCGCCCGACGTGCCGGCCGCTGTCGGCGGCACGAACGGCGGCGCGATTCCACCGCCGGCGGTCGGCTGAAGGGGCCATTCCGGCGGATGCGGCGGAAGACTGGGGATATTGCCTGAGTCGGGAACCGACGAGATATTGGTAATGGGGGCACCGTTGAGTCCGGGGATCTCGATATTGGGCCGGCTCGTATCCGCGGAAAGCCCCGGCGGCACGGGCGCTCTGCGCGCGGTTCAGCGAGAGATAGACCCCGCACAGCACCGCGAGCAAAAGACCGAAAAACAGGATATTTTTGAGCGTATTCATGACCGTCCTCCTTGACGCATCATGTCCAACCTTGAGAACCCAGCGTGCCGCGAAGAACGACATCCTATCGCCCCATGCGGCCGCATACTGCCGACTTTAGCGCGGGCATCCTACGCAAAAACGCTTGACAATACCAGAGCAATTCTGAGGGCAAAAATGGGCTGCCGGAGTCCCGGCTTTAGCCGGAGTCCTGCCGGAAACGCCGCCTGAAGGCGGGACTCCAACGTCCTGAGAGCCATGACACACAGGACTTCTGGGAATCTTTGCCGCCTTTGCGTTCCGCGCCGGTCGTTTGGATTGGAGCATCGCGGGCCGTTGTTAGAACTTTCGTAAACCGTTCTTCCCCGTCAGTCGAGAGCGCCGGTCATCCGATGAGTAATGGTGGAAAACGGCCACGTCATTGGAGAAACTTGCCATGAATGATTACGAAGTGACTTACGCCAA
The DNA here is from genome assembly GCA_963824275.1 of uncultured Planctomycetia bacterium. Lineage (GTDB taxonomy): Bacteria > Planctomycetota > Planctomycetia > Pirellulales > Thermoguttaceae > JANXQG01. The sequence continues at coordinate 614,319 of CAWGOT010000003.1, forward strand.
CGGGGAAGTGGTGGTGATTACCGCCTGGACGCCGGAAGCAGCCCTGGCCATCGCCGATGAGGATGGCGACCTCTACGGTTGCCCTGGCCTTTCGGCCGTGGCCGTCAGCCTTCTGGCCTCGCACACGGCGGACGCATAATACACTGCGAACAGCTTCAAATGACCCATTTCATGCGCGGGCCACGCGAAGCCCGAAGCGCAAGCGAGGTAAGCGTTTATTTCCGCTCTTTCCCTCGCTGACCCGCAAGCGGGTAGCCCGTCGGGCCTCGATCATTTTCACCCGCCATCCTTTGCCGCAAGGCTTCGTAGAACAGCACGGTGGCGGCGGCGGAGACATTCAAACTGTCGGCCACGCCCAGCATCGGCAAGCCAATCGGGCGGACATCTTCGCCGCTCCACAGCGAGCTCAGCCCTTCGGCCTCGCTGCCTAAAATGATGGCCGTCGGCCGCCGGTAATCTACTTCCGTGTAGGCAACCGCCCCTGCCACCCGCGCCGCCACGATCTGCAGCCCTCGCCCCCGCAGCCAGGCCAGCACCTCGTCGGGAGTGGCCTCGGCCACGGGCAGCGAAAAGATCGTCCCCAGGCTGGCGCGAATCGTGTTCGGATTGAACAGATCGGTCCGCGGATTCGCGACCACCAGGGCTGAAACGCCCGCCCCATCCGCGCTCCGCAGCACCGCGCCCACGTTGCCCGGCTTCTCCACCCCTTCCAGCACTGCCACCAGCGGACATGCCGGCAAGACAAGATCCTCCAGCCGGCTTTGGGGAACCGCCGCCACGCCCACCAGTCCTTCCGCCCGCTGCCCGAAAGCCAGCTTGGCGAAGACCGCCTCGCTCACGTCGAGCCGCTCGGCACTGCCGGGCAGAATCTCCAGAAGCCGCCGGGCCTCCGCGCTACCGCACAATTCCGGGCAGACGAAAACCTCTCGCACGGCCACGCCGGCGGCGATCGCGCGGGCCAGTTCCCGCACCCCGTCGATCAAGATCAGCCCCTCTTTCCGCCGCTGCCGATGGTCCCGCAGGCGGATCGCCCGCTTGACCCGCGGATTGTGCATGCTCGTAATCATGAGGGCAGGTCGGGAAATCCGAAGGAAATTCCAACGGCGGAAAGGTCAAAATTTTCTTCCTTCGAACTTTGGATTTGTTTCGGATTTCGGATTTCGGATTTCGGATTTTCCCCGGGGGCCTCGTCGGGCTGGACCGACTTCTTGCCGCCTTCAATCCGCTTCGAGCCCAAATAGACCCGGCCGCCCTCGTCGACCCAGCCGCGGGCCGTGTCGCCGGCCAGTTCGCTGGCCAGGAGGTGGGTTTCGGAATCGGGGCGCGTGAGCAGTTGCGCTTGGCCATTGCCCGCGAGCCTGCACGATTCGATTTCCACCTGGGCCCCGCCGCGGACGCTCACACCGCTCCGGCCGTTGGCCGTCGAGGCGACGTTGTCCAACACCACATTGCGGGCGCCGACGGCTGCCGCCACGCCATCAACACGAAAGCCCCGAATCGTGAGGTTGCGAATCACGACCTGATCGACCTGGTAGAGCGTGATGCCGGTGGGCAGCTCGGCGTAGCTCAGCTTGTAGTCGGGCGGCAGCCGGCTGGCCTCGACGGCGAAGTACAGGGCCCCTTCGATCGTACACCACTGGAGCGGTTCCAGACGCGGCGGGAAGGCGGTGCCCTGCGGCAGCGGCAGCGGCTGGATCGAGCGCCCACCCAGGAACAGGACGGGCTGGCTCAGGCTCTTGGGTTGGAAGCGGAAGATATTGTCGCGGAAATGGGTCCAGCCGTCGGCGGGAATGGGCACGGAGCCGTCCAGCGTGGCCCCGTTGCCGTCGAGAATGAAAGGCACGCGGCGCCCCCCGCCGCTGTGCGCGGTCCCGACCAGCGACACGCATTCGCGATACGGCTCGCCCGAGTCGGCCAATTCGATGCGGTCGCCCGCCCCGGCCAGCCGCAGGGCCTTGGCGATCGTCCGCACAGGGCTGGTCGAGTCGCCCTGACTCTCGGCGTGCAGGCCGTTGTTCTTGTCGTCGCCGGCGACGTTATTGACATAAATATCGCCGCAGCGGCACGCCCGATCGGCAGGCATATAAGCATCAGCAACCAGCAGATTTTGCGCATGGTTTCTTCCCTAGGAAATGCACGAGTCCACCCCCTATCATAACATGGGAAGGGGTTTTTCCGCAAACGGGGTTTTGGGCGGGGAGCAGGGAGCAGGGAGCAGGGGGCGGGGAGCGGGGAGCGGGGAGCAGGGAGTACCCAGTACTAAGCACTAAGAACTAAGAACTAAGCACTCAGCCCTAAGAACTAAGAACTGAGTACTGAGTACTGAGTACTTGCCAGCCCCTGTCGAAAACGGATACCGTCTCCGCGCATTCCTCCCCGCTCCCTGCTCCGTGCTCCTCGCTCCCTGCTTTGCAACCCTTGCCCGATTCGTGCTTGCAGCCATAGAATTCGGCTAGCAATATTTCTACAACCGACGACGACTTTAATACACATTGCGGTAAAGCGAAATGCCAAGCGAACCTGCCAACTCCGCTGTTGCGACCGAAGAGCCCAAACCGGCCACGCCGGCCGCCGTCTCTCACGCCGCGCCTTCCGCCACCCCGCCCGCAGCGCGGTCGCAGCGCCTGCCGCCGCGCCGGGTGCTACTGATCGGCGGCGGCATTCCAATCCTGGCCCTCGGGCTTTGGAGCGGCGCGCCGACGGTCGAGCGGCGCTGAACACCGTCTCCACCGACGACGCCTACGTGAGCGATTATGTGACGTTTGTGGCGCCGCGGGTCTCAGGGCAGGTCGTGCGGGTGCTTGTCGAAGACAACAACCGGGTCCACAAGGGCGACCTCCTCATGGAACTCGATCGCGAGCCGTACCAGGTGCAGGTCGATATCGCGGAAGCGGCCGTTGCCGCCGCCAAGGCCGATCTCGTGGCTGCCACCGCCGCCACGCGCGGGGCCGTGGGAAAAACGCGGAGCCTCCGCTTCGCTCTTCAACATACGATCGAACAGGTCGACAACCAAGTCGCGCTGTTGAGGGCCAACGTGGCCACGCTCGAATCGCAGAAGGCCTCGCTCACCCTGGCCCAGGCGACCTTCGACCGGGACGCCAATCTCGTCGGCGCGCACGCCGTCTCGCAGGAGGAATACGACCAGGCGAAGGCCGCTTTGGGTGTTGCCAAGGCCCAGGTCAAGCAGGCCCTGGAAGGCGTCTGCCAGACGCGGGTCGCGCTCGGGTTGCCGGCCGAGCCGCCGCCGGGAAAGGACCTGGCGGACGTGCCCGCCGACCTCGACGAGACCTTCTCCAGCGTCCGCCAGGCACAGGCCCAATTGATGGAGTCCGCCGCCCAACTCGGCGTCGAGGTCTCGTCCTACGATCTGACGCCGAAGCAGATGATCGAGCAGTTCCTGCAACGCGATCCGGAGGAGAACATCGATCGCATCTATGACAAGATCATCCGCGAGGCGCCGGCCGTCAAGCAGGCCGAAGCCAAGGTCCTCGAGGCCCAACGGAACCTCGATCAGGCCCGGCTCAACCTCAGTTATTGCCGCATCCCAGCCGAAATCGACGGCGTCGTCAGCCGCCGCAACGTCAATCCGGGCAACAATGTCCAGGCCGGCCAGCAGGTGATGGCCCTGCAATCGACCGACGACTTATGGGTCGACGCCAACTTCAAGGAGACGCAGCTCGCCGACCTCCGCATCGGGCAGCGCGTCGACCTCTACGCCGACATGTACGGCGGGCGAAAGAAGTTCAAGGGCCGCATCTCCGGCTTCACGATGGGCACGGGATCGACGATCGCGCTTTTGCCGCCGGAGAACGCCACGGGCAACTTCGTGAAAGTCGTACAGCGGCTGCCCGTGCGAATCGACTTGGACGACTACGCCGCCGCCAAGGCCACGCTGTTCATCGGCCTCTCCGTCACGCCCTACGTCTATATCAACGAGAAGCCGGAGGGACCGCGTGCCGGCGAGGTCCTGCAGCCGTATTTGACGCCGCCGCCCAGCCAGCCGGTTAGTCAACTGGAGCCGAAGCCGTAGGGTGGGCCGAGCCTGGCCTGAGCGAAAGTGGCGACTTGGCCGGACGAGAAGTTATGCCGCTTTTATTCCGGGCCACGGGGGACGGGCGTTTACGCCCGTTTCGGGCTTCAGCCCGTAAGCGGCCCGGCATTTATGCTGGGTTGCTAGCAGGCGAAAAGTAACTCACCAGTTTGGCGACTGTGGATGTCAGGCCCGTTTACGGGCCTCCTTTGTCGCGGCAATCCGTGGGCGGGAGCCCCGTAAACGGGGCTGACAATGCGAATTAATCGATGAGCACAACTGAAATTGGTCGGCTCGCCCGGCATGAATGCCGGGCCTAATACCGGCTGAAGCCAAAAACGGGCGTGAACGCCCGTCCGCGTGTCCTTCGGAACAAAAATACGCCACACAGAACACACGATTTCATCCAAATCATCCGACTTTTGCGCAGGCCAGGCCCACCCTGCCTTTTGGAGACCACGCCATGACTTCCGCCGCCCTCCCGCTTCCCGTGGCCCGCAGGGCGGTCAATCCCTGGCTGATCGCGGTGGTGGTCGTGATCCCGACCTTCATGGAGGTTCTCGACACGACCGTGGCCAACGTCTCGCTCCGCTACATTGCCGGCGGATTGTCGGCCGCGGTGATCGATGCCGAGTGGGTGATTACGAGCTACCTTGCCGCCAATGCCATCGTGGTGCCGCTCTCCGGCTGGCTCTCCGTCCGCCTCGGCCGCCGCAACTACTTCCTCCTCTCCATCGCCCTCTTCACCATCAGTTCGGGCCTCTGCGGCATGGCGACCAGTCTCTGGCAGATCATTCTCTTCCGCGCCCTGCAGGGTGTGGGCGGCGGCGGCTTGCAGCCGTCGAGCCAGGGTATCCTGCTCGACGCCTTTCCCCCGGAGAAGCAAGGGGCGGCGATGACGCTCTTCGGCGTCGCGGCCTTGCTGGCGCCCGTGGTCGGTCCCACGCTCGGCGGTTGGATCACGGTCCAATACGAATGGCGCTGGATCTTCTACATCAACCTGCCGGTAGGACTGCTGGCGCTTTTGGCCTGTTACTTCCTGGTGGAAGACCCCGATTATCTCAAGGCCGAAACGGCCGCCGCCGGCAGGCAGAAGGTCCGCTTCGACACGATCGGCCTCAGCCTGCTGGTGATTGCCATGGCCTCCTGGGAAATCGTGCTCAGCAAAGGGCAGGAGTGGGATTGGCTCGGCGACCCTTTCTGGCGCGTGCAGACACTGGCCCTGCTTTTCGTGTTCTGCCTGGGCGGGCTGATCGTCTGGGAGACGCGTCGCAAGAACCCCATCATCAACTTCCGCCCTTTGTTGGAACGGAATTTCCGCCTCTCGAGCATTCTGATTTTTTCCGCCTACGCCGTCTTGCTGGGGGCGACCGTTTCGCTGCCCGCCTTGCTGCAAGAGCTTTTCGGCTACGACGCCCTGGTCTCGGGCCTGGTGTTGTCGCCTGCCGGCGTGGCCGCGATCATGGTCTTGCCGGTCGTGGGGTTCCTGCTTGGCCGCGGGATTGACGGCCGCTGGCTGATCGCGGCCGGCCTGCTCGTGGTTGCCTTCGCGAATTTGTGGATGTCGCAGATGAATTTATTCATCAGTCCCTGGCAGGTGGTATGGCCGCGGGTCGTGATGATCGGCGGTTTATCGCTGCTCTTTGCGCCCCTGAACGTGGCGGCATTCATGTATCTTCCGCGCGAGCTCCGCGGCGCCGCCGTGGGGCTTTTCGCCTTGTTGCGCAACGAAGGCGGCAGCGTGGGCACGTCGCTCGCCCAGACCTTCGAGGAGCGCCGCGAACAGTTCCATACCCTGCGGCTGAACGAGTGGCTCAACCATTTCCATCAGGCCGTGAATCTGTATTCGCAGCAGTTGCAGGCGTTCTTTTTGCAAAAGACGGGCGACGCGGCCCTCTCGCACCAGAAGACGCTGGACATGTTGGCAACCGTCCGCCAGCAGCAGGCGGCATCGCTGGCCTACTTCGACTGTTTCTGGGCCTTCGCCGTGGTGGCGCTATGCCTTTTCTTCCTGGTGGCTTTCATGAAGCGCTCGGTGGCCGAGAAGGGGGCACACGTGGCGAGCGAGTAGCCTCAGTCCACCAGCGTTGCATCCAGCGTGATCTCGGCCTTGAGGAGCTTCGAGACCGGGCAACCGGCCTTGGCCATGCCGGTCAGCTTCTCGAAAGTCGCCTGGTCCGCGCCGGGGATCTTGGCCTTCAACGTCAGATGCACGGCCGTGATGGCGAAACCGCCCTCCACCTGCTCCAACGTGACCTCCGCCGCCGTTTCCATCTGTTCGGCCGTGAGTTTGGCCTCGCCCAGGATCAGCGAGAGGGCCATCGTGAAGCAACTGGCGTGGGCGGCGGCGATCAACTCCTCCGGGTTGCTGCCGCGCTGCCCTTCGAAACGGGCGGCGAAACCGTAGGGATAGTCCTTCAGGCGCCGCTCTCGGTGGAAATGGCGCCCTTGCCGTCCTTGAGGCCGCCGCGCCAAACTGCCGATCCCTTTCGCTTGATCTTCATTTCTGCTTCTCCTTGGTCATGGTTGCAAATTGTCCTGCCACGCTGGCGGCCTCGGCGATTGCCTTGCGGGTGTCGGCCTCGACCTGCTCGGGCTTGTTTTGCATCGTGCCCTGGATGTGGATCGTGCGGATGTCCGCAAAGCCGATGAATCCGAAGATCGAACGCAGATAGCTCTCCTGGAAATCGAACGTCTCCAGGGGGTTGCCCGCCTTATAGACGCCGCCGCGGGCCAGGATGAGCAGCAGCGGCCTGCCCGTCACCAGGCCCGTGTAGCCCTTCTCGGGGGAAAAGGCCACGGTCAGCGACGGCTGGACGATGACGTCGATGTATTGCTTCAGCCGATAGGGAACGCCGAAGTTCCACATCGGACTGGAAACCACGTAGCTTGTCGAACCCCTTGAAGTGGTTGATGGTGTCGATGACCGGCTTCCAGGCGGCCTCGGCCTCGTCGCGGGGCGACTGGCCGCCCATCACGGCGTACTTGGCCTTGGCCTGCGGGGCGTAGAACGGCGGGATGTCGGCCTGAAACAGGTCCAGGACCTCGATCGAATCGCCCGGCCGAGCGTGCCGGTACGAATCAAGAAATGCCTTGGCCACGCGCGTGGAATACGACTCGACGCGAGGGCTGGCCAGAATATGCAGCAGTTTGGACATGAGGGCCTCCTTTCTGAAGGGTTGCCGCAATTATAGGCAGGCAAGTCAAGAGGACGGGCCAATGGCCGGGCCCTTCGGGGTTTAGGTGCAGAACACGTGAAATTGTAGGGTGGGACAAGCGAGCTTGCGAGCGCCGGCCCACCGAACCGGCAATCTGGTGGGCCGGCGCTCGCAAGCTCGCTGGTCCCACCCTACGGGCTCGGCCCACCCTACTTCTTGCCCGATGGCACTGAACCGTTATGATTCCTTCAGGAGCTTGAAAGGAACATAAGATGAGGTTTGCAATCGAAGACAAGGCATCGCTGCTGAAAGTCGTGCAGTCCGGTGCGGTGCCGCCGGACGATCGCTCCGGTTCGGGAAACCGGCCGCGGCAAGAGCACAGTCCCAATAGAAAACGGGCCGATAGGGACCGGGCTGACACCGACCTGCTCGACGCCTATTCCCAGGCCGTGATCGGCGTGGTCGAGACGGTCTCGCCGGCGGTCATCGGTCTGGCGGCCGGCGACGGCAGAAGCGGATCGGGATCGGGCTTCCTGGTGACGCCCGATGGATATGGACTGACCAATAGTCACGTGGCGGGCAGCCGCGACAGTCTGGTGGCCACCACGGCGGACGGCGACCGGATCGACGCCCAAGTCATCGGCGACGATCCGGCCACCGATTTGGCCCTGGTCCGCCTGGCGGCGCGGGACCTGCCCTTCGCCCCGCTGGGCGACTCGGACGCCTTGCGCGTAGGGCAACTGCTGATCGCCATCGGCAGTCCTTTCGGCTTCCAATCGACCGTCTCCACGGGCGTGGTGAGCGCGTTGAACCGCACGATGCGCGGCGAGGAAGGCCGCTTGATCGAGAACATCATCCAGCACTCGGCCCCCTTGAACCCCGGCAACTCCGGCGGCCCGCTGGTCGATTCGCGGGGCCGCGTGGTGGGCGTCAATACGGCGATCATCGCCATGGCCCAAGGGCTGGGCTTTGCCGTGCCCTCCAACACGGCCCGCTGGGTGATCAGCGAACTGCTCTCGCACAGGCGGGTGCGGCGGCTGCACTTGGGGATTACGGCCACGCTGGTTGCCCTGCCGCGGCGGCTGATGGTCGATCTCGACCTGCTCAACGACCGGGCGCTGGAGGTCGTTGCGGTGGAACCGGGCGGCGCTGCCGCGGAGGCAGGCGTCCGGCCAGGCGACCTGATCTTGGCCGCCGGCGGACGGCTCCTCAACAGCATCGACGACCTGCACCGACTGCTCTCCAGCCGGGGCGCCGCACGCCGCCTGGTTCTGGCGGTCGTGCGGGCGGGCCGGGAATTGGAATTGCAGGTTGAACTTGACGGCTAGTCTTCGATATCCGCCTGTCCGTTGGCGTTCACCAGCGGGGCGTCGACCAGGTGCTCGGCGAGGAACCAGACCTGGGACTCGTTGGTGCGAATGACGTTGCTCACGAGCAGGTCGTTCGTGCCGTCGTCGCCTTCCTCCGCCGCGTTGCGGGCCATCTTGCGGGCCTCGACCAGCAGGATTTCATGCGCCTCGAGCAGCCGCGAGATCTGCACGGGTACTTCCTCGCGGCCCTTGGGAGGTCGGGGAATCTGGGTCGCTTCGGCGACGTCGGCGGACATCGCCAGACTGACGCCGCCCAGCATCATGATCCGCTCGGCGATTTGATCGACCAACTCGTTCTGCTCGCCGAAATGCTTGTCGAACAGCAGATGAAGCTGGTAGAACGTGGGACCGGAGACCTGCCAGTGGTGCTTCTTATAGAGATCGCGGAGCGTAATCGTGTCCGCGAGAACCTGATTCAAATTGTCGACACTCTCACGACGCGTGTTTTCCGCCAGGCCAATCGGCATGGCGACCACCGATCCATAAGCCTGGATCTCCTCAGCATGTTGACCGGTTCGCGGAATTGCGTTGCGACGGCGCTTGGTGGGCATAGCTGTCTGCATTTTCGGCTCCCTGAAAAAAGTGGATTGGGCAGGGCTTCGCCCGATTCCAAACCGGAGGCCCGGCCCAAATGTTCTCCGAACATCAGCGGCTCCCCATCTCAATGCGGGCCGCCGAACTGCCATCAATGGAAGAATTTTTCGCGCGGCAAGATAAGAAGTCAAGCAACCGTTTCTCGCGGAACATTTGAAAAAGATCCGAGACGGTTGCGCCAGGCTTGACCTGCTTAGGAGCCCGCCTTAACATTCGTTAGCAGGCAAGCGATGGGACGACAGAACCCACAACCCATTATGAAATTGCAACTGACTGACAAGACGGCCCTGATCTCAGGCTCGACCAAAGGCATCGGTTTCGCCATTGCCAGCCAATTGGCTGGTGAAGGCGCCCGCGTCATTGTGAACGGACGCTCGGAGAAGTCCCTTGCCGCCGCCTTGGAACAAATTCGTCAAGTGGCGCCGAAGGCGAAGGTTGAAGGGTTTGCGGGAGATCTTTCCGCAGCCGAGGCCGTCGAAGCACTTGTGGGGCGTTTTCCCGTGGTGGACATTCTCGTCAATAACCTCGGAATTTTTGAGCCTAAGCCGTTTGAGGAGATCAGCGACGACGATTGGCGGCGTTTCTTCGAGGTCAACGTCCTCAGCGGCGTCCGCCTGTGCCGCGCTTACGTTCCCGGCATGGCGACGCGCAATTGGGGGCGAGTGGTTTTCATCAGTAGCGAGAGCGGCATTCAGATTCCCGTGGAGATGATTCACTACGGCACGACGAAGACGGCACAACTCGCGGTCTCGCGCGGCCTGGCGGAGTTTTGTGCGGGAACGGGCGTCACGGTGAATGCCGTCCTGCCGGGACCGACGCGCTCGGCGGGCGTCGAGGAATTTGTGACCAGGCTCAGCGGGGGCCAGTCGTTTGCGGATTTCGAGAAGGAGTTTTTCAAGAGCGTTCGCCCCACTTCCCTGATCAAGCGATTTGCGACCCCTGAAGAGGTCGCGAACTTAGTGACGTTTGTATGCAGTCCACTCGCCTCTGCGATCAGCGGCGCGGCACTGCGGGTCGATGGTGGAGTAGTGCGCGCTTGCTTTTGAAGCGTTCGCCGCACTGATCGAAAAGGACCGAATCATGGCTCCCCTGGAAGAAGTGGCATTTCCGAGTTTGACTACCGCCGAGATTGCCATGGTGCGGCAATTGGCCGTGGTCCGCGATTATGCGGACGGCGAGGTCATTTTCCGCGTCGGCCAGAGGGACCTCGATCTGAACATCGTGGAGAGCGGCCAGATCGAGATCCATAATCCGACGGACGGGCATAAGGTGATCGCCGTTCACGAGCCGGGGCACTTTGCCGGGGACATCGATCTTCTCACCGGTCGCCCTGTGATCGTGACCGCTGTGGCCCGCGGTCCAACGCGGGTCCTCGCGGTCCCCAACGGCCAGCTCAGGGCATTGTTGAATCGCGTCCCCAGCTTCGGCGAGAAGCTGATCGCGGCCTTCACGCGGCGGCGCGAACTCTTGATGCGGTTCGGCGTGCTCGGCCTGCGGGTCGTGGGCCCGGGGCATTGCCGCGATACGAACACGGTTCGCGAGTTTCTCTATAAGAACTTCGTGCCCTTTACCTGGTTCGCCCCGGAAAGCGAAGGCGGGCGGAGCGTTCTCGCGGCGCTGGGCCCGCGCCCGCCATGCCGGTCATCGAATGCGGCGATGGACGCATTCTCGTGAATCCCTCGTTGCATGCGCTGGCCAGGGAGGCGGGTGTCTGGAAAGGCTGCCCGACCCAGGAAATCGACTTCGCGATTATCGGGGCGGGGCCGGCGGGCATCGCCGCGGCCGTGTATGCGGCGTCGGAAGGCCTTTCGACCTTGATGCTCGACCGGCTGGGCCCTGGCGGGCAGGTCGGCGGCTCGTCGCGGATCGAGAACTTCATTGGCTTCCCGGCCGGTTTGAGCGGCGCGGAGCTTGCCACCCGCGGCGTCTTGCAGATGTTGAAGTTCGGGGCCCGGATCGTGGCCCCGGTGGAGGTCGAAGAACTGATCCCGGCCCGCCAGCCCGACGACCTGCACCGGCTGAGACTCGATTGCGGCGCAGAGATCCGCTGCCGCGTGGTTCTGCTGGCCTTGGGCGTGCAGTGGCGGCGGCTGGAAGCCAAGGGAGCGGACCGCTTTACCGGGGCCGGCATCTACTACGCCTGCACGACCGTGGAGGCCGACCTCTTCGACGGCAGCGACGTGGCGGTCGTCGGCGCGGGCAACTCGGCCGGGCAGGCGGTCATGTTCCTCTCCGACTGCTGCCCGGATCGCACGGTGCATCTGCTCATCCGCCGCACGTTGGGGTCCGGCATGTCGGAATACCTGGAAAGCCGCGTCCGGGCAGCCGCCAACGTGGTCATCCACGAGCAGACCGAGATCGATTCGATTTGCGGAGGCCAGCGGATCGAGCAGATTGTGGTGCGGAACAATGTCACGGGGCTGGAAAGCCGGTTGCCCTGTGCGGCCGTTTTCGTTTTCATCGGCGCCGATCCGGCGGCGGGCTGGCTGCCGGCGGACCTGGCCCGCGATGCCAACGGTTATCTGCTGACGGGATGCGACGTCGTCGCTTCAGGGCGATGGCCCCGCGCGGATCGCGATCCCTGCCCCCTGGAGACGACGCTCCCCGGCGTGCTGGCTGCCGGCGACATCCGCTCCGGATCGACCAAGCGCGTCGGCTTCGCCGTGGGCGACGGTTCGCTGGCGGTAACCTGCGTGCACCGGCTGCTCTCCATCCACCCCTGAACCGTGCGAGCCCTTGAGACCACGGGGTAAGACGGATTGCCAATCCGTCCTACAGATAGTTTATTTCCTGCGGACCGCAGCAGAGGGTAAGACGGATTGCCAATCCGTCCTACGGGCAGTATATTTCCTGCGGACTGCCGTACCGGAGACATTCATGAAAGTGAAGACCGAAGAGATCGCAACGACCGAAAACCTCGTGGAACCGGAAGTCAGGCTTTCCGGACGGAGCGTCGCGCCGGGCTGGGCATGGGCAGGGCCTGGGTGGTGGTAGACGTGCTCAAATCGAGCGGCGTCCCGGCCGCGATCGGCAAAGATGAAATCGATCGCGAGCTGCTTCGTCTCAAGCGGGCCTTCGAGGAAGCCCTGGCGGAGATCGATCGCTACGCGCGGCGGATCGAGTCCGAATTCGATTCGGCCCTGGGCGGCGTGTTCCGCGCGCATGGCGACATGCTGCGGAGCCTTTTTGCCTCGGGTGAATTCGAACGGGAGCTGCGCGTCGCTGCTGCCGGCCGAAGCGGTCGTGCGGCGGGTCCTGGGGCGGTGGTACGAGAAGTTCAAGTCGCTGGAGAACCCGCTGCTGCGGCAGCGCGCCGACGACGTGCTGGACGTGGGGCGAAATATCATCCGCCGGCTTTGTCCGACGCAGGACGCAGGATTGCAGTCCATTCCCGAGCAGAGCATTCTCGTCGTCGAGCGGCTCTTGCCTTCGGATGTCGTCGTGCTGCCCAAGGGCAACGTGGCGGCCGTCGTGGTCGAAAGCCTGGGCCAAGGGTCGCACGCGGCGCTCCTGGCCCGCGAAAAGGGCATTCCCACGATCACGGAACTTCCGGGGATTCTCGCGCACGTAGCCAACGGCGTGGAGATCCTCGTCGACGGCACGCACGGCACGCTGGTGATCGCTCCCAAGGTCACGACGCGGGCCGACTTCCAGGAGCGGCTGGAGAGGTGGCGGGCCTCGTTGGTGCGTTGCAAGGCGGCCTGTCGCGAGCCCGCACGGACGCTCGACGGCCAGTTGATCCACGTCGAAGCCAATATCGGCATCCGCGCCGACGTCGAGCTGGCCCTCGATAACGGCGCCGACGGCGTCGGCCTGCTGCGGATCGAACAGCTTTATTTCGCCCGCAAAATCCCGCCCACCGAGGACGAGTTGTTCGGCGAGCTGAAAGACCTGGTGACGCCGCTTGCGAATCGGCCGGTCACGATTCGCCTGCTCGATATCGGCGGCGACAAGCCTCTCCCCTACCTGGGATTTCCGCCGGCTTCCAATCCCGTTTTGGGCCGCCGCGGCGTGCGCCTGCTTTTGAAGTACGAGCACCTGGTCCGCACGCAGATGGGGGCGATCCTGCGGCTTTCAGAAGCGCATCGCCTGCGCGTCCTGATTCCGATGATCACCATCGAAGACGACATCCGACGGATGCGCGAGGCCTTCGATGCACTGAGCGCGGAGCGGAAGATCGCAACCCCTCCCGAGTTCGGCGCGATGGTGGAAACCCCCGCGGCGGCCCTGGCGATCCCCGCGCTGGCCAGGCACGTCGACTTTTTCTGCATCGGCACCAACGACCTCACCCAATATACGTTGGCGGCGGCCCGCGACGACGCCTCGGTAAACGATTACTACCTCGACGGCCACGAGTCGATCCTGCGGCTCCTGGGCATCATTCTGGGCGACGCCAAGCAGCGGCCCGTGACGCTCTGCGGCGAGTTGGCCGGCCGCGAATCGTTTGTGCCGCACCTGCTGCGGATGGGATTTCGAGGGCTGAGCGTGGCGCCGGCGCTCGTCCCTCCGACGAAGGCTGCGATCCGCAAAGTGGACATCGGCGCCCGCCACGCGCGGGAGTCGAACGGCGAGTGACGCGCTGCTGTCCTGGACACGTCAAGATGCCGGGCGATTCCGGACCTCGATTCGCCCTCCGCGGTCCACCAAGACCATATGGGCCATGCCGAGAAAGCGTCCGGTCCCCACGACGCCGGGGATCGCTTCGATCATTTGTTCAAACGCCGGAGGGCTTTGCAGCAGGGGCGTCTTGCAGTCGAGGACATAATTGCCGTTGTCGCTCACAAAGAGCTTGCCGTCCATCTGACGCGGCGTCGCGGGGTAACCAAGACGGCTCAGGCTGCGGCGGCAGCACGCCAGTCCAAACGGCACGACTTCCACCGGCAACACGCCGTGCTCCCCCAACGCGGACACGAGTTTCTCCGCGCCGACGACGATGACCAGCCGGCGCGAGGCCGAGGCCACGATCTTCTCCCGAACCAGGGCTCCGCCCAGACCCTTGATGAGATCCAAATTCGGGGCCACCTCGTCGGCTCCATCGACCGTCACGTCGATGGCCTCGATGTCGTCCAGAGAGACCAGCGGAATGCCCAACTGGGTCGCGGAGTGAGCGGTGGCGAGCGATGTCGGAACGCCGCGGATTCGCAGGCCGTCGCGAACGCGTCTCCCGAGCAGCTCGATGACTGCCGCCATGGTGTGTCCGGATCCCAGCCCTACGATCGAACCATCTTCCACCAGCTCCAGCGCGGCTTCAGCGAGGGCAACAAAACTCTGCTGGCCTTCCATTGCAGTTATTATCGCAGCCATAGCCGAATTATGCCGATCAAGTCAACCCTGCCTTTTGCGCCAGTAGGACTGCACCGAATTGACTAATCGAAGTTTGAGCCCGATCGAACGGGTCGAGACCTTGCCTGCGCAAAGCAGCGTCCTAAGAATAGAGCGGCGTCGAAAACAGCCAGGGTGTCAGACGATCCAGGAAGTCCGATGAGCGATGGCATGACGACAGATCCGCGCGTCTTATTTGCCGCGGAGCGGACGTTTCTGGCCTGGATTCGCACGGGGTTGGCGTTGATGGGCTTTGGTTTCGTCGTTGCCCGCTTCGGAATCTTCCTGCAGCAGCTCGTTCTGGACCGCGGATTTGAGCCGGCGCGATCCACCGGCGTTTCCGTTATCCTGGGCGTCTGCCTCGTCGCCACGGGGGTCGTAACCTGCCTGGCATCCGCGTGGCGGCACGTGCTGCTCGTCCGTGCCCTGAAGAAGGGTGAAGGGATCGCTATCCGGCCGTCAACGTTGGCGATCGCGTTGGCGTTGGCATTGGCCGCCTTTGGGTTATTGATGACTTTCTACCTGCTCCGCGCGTCCGGCGTGACGGGGCCATCCAATCAGAAAGGAGCGATTATGGACACGCAAATTGACTCTGGCATCGTAAGCTGCCCGAGTTCTCACACGGTCGACGAAACGGTTGCCAAATTGCAGACCCTGCTGGACGAGCGCAAGATCACGCTCTTCGCCGTGGTCGACCACAGCGGCGAGGCCGCGAAGATCGGCATGCACATGCCGCCCACGAAGTTGCTGATCTTCGGCAATCCCAAGGCGGGCACGCCCGTGATGCTTGCCGCTCCGCCGAGCGCGATCGACCTGCCGCTGAAACTGCTGGTGCGGGAAGACGCCGGCGGCAAGACCTGGATTTCCTATAACGATCCCAAGTATCTCCAGGATCGGCATCACCTGCCGGCGGAACTGGTGCAGAACCTGGCAGTTGCCGGCGTGCTGGCCGAGCAGGCGGCACAATGAGCCGAAAGGGAGGAGAAAGCAACATGACCAGCTTGGGGCCGGAAAATTGCCGGGGTTTCTCAAACCTATCAGGGGCGTTCACTTTGCACCGCGGATTATGAAAGGCATTTGCATGCAGCGATCATCTCGCGAAAACTCCGGAAAATCAGCAACAACTTGCCTTCCCGGAAGAACGTCGCATAGAATTTCGCCGGCGAGTTTAGTACGGCTTCTCTGGTAACAAACGGACAATTCAACAAAACCAAGTGAAAGGAGAACTAAAATGGCGACCGCAACTGCAGCCGTCGAGAAAAAGCCAATCGTTAAGAAAAGCGCGCCGCAACCAATCGTCGCGGATTATATTGTCCGACGCCTCGCACGCGAGGGGATCACGGAATGCTTCGGAGTCGCCGGGGACTTCGCATTCAAGCTCAACGATGCCGTTGCCCGGAGCGAGAGGATTCGCTGGATCGGCTGTTCGAACGAACTGGACGCGGCGTATGCGGCCGATGGATACGCACGCATGCGAGGTTGCTCGATGCTGATGACCACGTACGCCGTCGGCGAGTTGTCCGCACTCAACGGCGTGATGGGGGCCAAGGCTGAGCGGTCGTGCGTCTTCCACCTCGTCGGTATGCCCACGATGCGCAACCAGCGGGTCGGCAAGATCATCCACCACACGCTGGGCGACGGGATATTCCAGAACTTCGCGAACATCTCGGCGCAGGCGGCGTGCGTTTCGGCGGTTATCACTCCCGATAACTGCGCCCACGAGATGGAGCGGCTGATCGCCACGGCGCGGGCGGAGAGCCGTCCCGCCTACATCCTCGTGGCCTCCGACTACGCCATTACGCCGGTCGCGACTTCCGACGTAGTCCCGTACCCAAAGCCTGCCAGCGGCCCCGACCTGGCCAAGGCCGTTGCCGCGATCGCCGAGCGAATTCAGTCCGCCCGATCCGTCGCCATCCTCCCCGCCTACACCGTCTCGCGGTTCAAGCTCCAACGAAGCGTGCAGGCCTTGATCGAGGCGCTCGGCTGCCCCTTCGCCGTGACGCCGATGGAGAAGGGCGTCCTCTCCGAGACGCACGCCCAGTTCGCTGGAACGTATACGGGAGCCGGGTCATCCCCAGTCGTACTGGAGGCCGTAGAGGCTGCCGACCTGGTCATTGACGCCGGCGGAGTCAACTTCAATGAGATCAACACGGGCGCCTATTCGAGCCGGCTTTTGCCCGAGAAACTCATTACGATCGACGTCGACCACGTTCGAATTGGGAATCGAATCTACAACCCTGTCCGAATGGGCGATGTCTTTGAAATGCTGGTTGAGTTGGCGCCCAAGGAATTTGGATATTCCGCACCGCGCAGGCAGGCTCCCGCGAAACTGGGCGGCAAGCCGAGCGACCCAATCACCGCGGCGGCCCTGTATCCCCGCTACCGAGATTTTTTCAAGCCAAAGGATTTGATCGTCCTGGAAAGCGGCAGCTCGAACTCGGGCATCTTCCCGCTTCCCCTTCCCGATGGCGTGGAGGTGCAGACTGCGCCGCTGTGGGGCTCGATCGGCTGGGCCACCGTGGCGGCGCTGGAACCGCCCTCGCCGATCCATCGCGACGGACCATCCTCTTCACAGGGGAAGGTTCGCACCAGTTGACCGCCACCGCCGTGGGGACCATGGGACGCTATGGACTCAAGCCGATCATCTTCGTCCTCAACAATGACGGCTACATGGTCGAACGAGCGCTCGAGGAGAATCCGGACTGGGTCTACAACGACCTGGCTCCCTGGAACTATCACGCGCTGCCCGCCGCCCTGGGCTGCCAGGGCTGGTTCACGGCCAAAGTCGCTACGCTTGGCGAGCTTGACGAGGCACTGGCCAAGGCTTCCACGGCTAACTCGGCGTGTTACATCGAGGTCGTCGGCGGCAGGACGGACTATCCGGCGGGCCTTGCCGCGGCCCATCAGCGTCTCGACGCCCTGTACGCAAATGATTAGACGCGCGATTTTGCGAGAGCCTCTCCCGCGGCCTGACGCAATCCTGAGAGCGCCGCCCTTACCTCTGAGGCAGAGATCCCATGACGAAGCCCGTCTTACTTGTGACCCGCAAGCTGCCCGAGGCGGTCGAGGCCCGCGCCACCCGCGATTATGATGCGCGACTGAACCTTAACGACGCACACGGCGCGCGTGACGGAGTCGAGATCGTCCGCCGCGCCTGTGAGGCAGGCGCCGCGGGTGTCTTGTGCGCTCCCGGCGACCGCTTCGATTCCGCCTGCATCAACGGACTGCCGCCGAGCGTGAAGGTCATCGCCACGTTCAGCGTCGGTTTCGACCATATCGACACCGCCGCTGCCAAGGCCCGCGGCATCGTGGTCACGAACACGCCCGGTGTGCTCTCCTTCGCCGTGGCCGAATGTGCCCTCACGCTGATGCTGATGGCAGCCCGCCGGGCCGGGGAAGGCGATCGCCTGGTCCTGCGCGGGCAAGTGGCCTGCGCAGTTTCTCGGCGTGACGCTGGAGAACAAGAAGCTCGGTATCCTTGGCTTCGGCCGGATCGGGCGGGAACTGGCCGGCATGGCTCGTCGCGGCTTCCGCATGGAAATTCACTACCGCAACGTTAAACGCCTGCCGCCGGAACTCGAGCAGGGCGCCGTTTATCACGACAGCGACGAGGATTTCCTGGGGGCGATCGATTTCCTCTCCATGCATCTGCCGGACACGGCAGGGACGCGACAATGGCTGAATGCGGCGCGGCTCGCCATGATGAAGCCCGGCGCCATCGTGGTGAATACCGGCCGGGGCACTTCCGTGGTTGACGAAGCGCTGATCGAGGCGATTCAATCCGGGCATATCCGAGCCGCCGGGCTGGATGTCTATGACGGCGAGCCGGACGTTGATCCGGGCTATCGCACGCTGGAAAATGTCACGTTGCTGCCGCACATCGGCAGCGCAACGGTGGAGACACGTCTTGCGATGGGGTACAAGGCGCTGGACAACCTCGATGCGGTGTTGGTGAAGCACACCGCCCCGCCCGATCGCATCGTCTGAAGGAATGAAGCATGTGGATCGTACGACTCGCCCTGCGTCGCACCTACACCTTCGTGGTGATGGCCCTGCTCATGCTGGCGGTCAGCATGGTCGCCATAAGCCGCATGTCCACGGACATCTTCCCGGAAATCAACATCCCGGTCGTGAGTGTCGTCTGGCAGTACACCGGCATGCCGGCCGACGAGATCGAGCAGCGCATTATCCTGATCAATGAGCGCGTGCTGACCACCTCGGTCAACGACATCGAGCACATCGAGAGCCAGTCGCTCTTCGGCGTGGGCGTCATCCGCATCTACTTTTACCCCGGCGCCAGGATCGAGGCCGCGGTCGCCCAGGTGACGGCCACGAGCCAGGCGATCCTGAAAGTCATGCCGCCGGGCATCAATCCGCCGTACATCGTGCAGTACAGCGCCACGAGCGTGCCGATCGTGCAGATCGCCGTCAGCAGCGATACGCTGACCGAGGAGCAGATCTACGACTACGCGTCGAACTTCATCATCCAGCGGCTGGGCGTCGTCCAGGGGCGCGCGTGCCCCAGCCTTGGGGCGGCAAATGGCCGCAGGTGATGGTCGATCTCGACCCCAACCAGCTCTACGCCCGCGGCCTCTCGCCCCAGGACGTCCAAAGCGCCATCAACAGCCAGAACCTGATCGTCCCCTCCGGAACGGCCAAGATCGGCGATACGGAATACTACGTCAAGCTCAACAGCAGCCCGCAGTTGATCGCCGACTTCAACAACATGCCGGTCAAGTCGGTCAACGGCGTGCCGATCTACGTCAAGGACGTGGCCAACGTCCACATGGGCTATGCCGTGCAGACCAACGTCGTCCGCCGCGACGGCCGCCGCGCCGTGCTCATGACCATCCTCAAGGGCGAGGGCGCATCGAGCCTCGACGTAGTCCGAGCGCGTCCGCGAGGCCCTGCCCGGCATCCAGGCGCAGATGCCGCCGGAGCTGAAGATGGAGCTTGCTCTTCGACCAGTCGGTCTTCGTCCGCGCGGCGATCGACGGCGTCATCAAGGAGGGGGCGATCGCGGCCGGGCTGACGGCGCTGATGATCCTGGTCTTCCTCGGCTCCTGGCGGAGCACGCTCATCGTGGCCGTCTCCATTCCGCTGTCGATCCTCACGTCGATCATCGTCCTCTGGGCGCTGGGACAATCGCTCAACATCATGACCCTGGGCGGCCTGGCGCTGGCCGTCGGCGTGCTGGTGGACGACGCCACCGTCGAGCTGGAGAACGTCCACCGCAACTTCGGGGCCGACAAGCCGATCCGCCAGGCGATCCTCGACGGGGCGTCGCAGATCGCCACGCCGGCACTCGTCTCCACGCTGGCGATCTGCATTGTCTTCGTGCCGGTTTTGTTCCTTGCCGGGCCGGCGGCTTCGCTCTTCTACCCGCTGGCACTGGCGGTGGTCTTCGCCATCCTTACTTCCTACCTGCTCTCGCGGACGCTCGTGCCGACCATGGTCCTCTACATGCTGCCGGTGGAGGTGCCGCTGTACACGGACCCCGGGCGCTCCGCGACGGGCGGCGGCCCGATCTGGCAGTTTCATCGCCGCTTCGAGGCACTCTTCGAGCGCCTGCGGTCGGCCTATGAAGGTCTGCTCGGCATGGCGCTCCATCGCCCTTATGTCACGCTCGCGCTGATGCTCGGCTTCGCCGCCTGCTCGCTGGCGCTGGCGCCGTGGCTGGGCGAGGATTTCTTCCCGGCCGTCGACGCCGGCCAGTTCCGCCTGCACGTGCGCGCGCCGTCGGCCACACGCGTCGAAGAGACCGAGCGCGTCTTCGGCAAGGTCGAGGACGTAATTCGAGAGATCGTGCCCGCAAGCGAGCGGGAGATGATGCTCGACAATTTCGGCCTGACTCCCTCGTTCACGACGCGGGCCTACGTCGATAACGGCACCGTCACCGACGGCGACGGCGAAATCCTCGTCGCGCTGAAGCCGGACCACGGACCCACGGCGGCCTACGTCGCCCGCCTGCGAGAAGAACTGCCGCAGCGCTTCCCGGACTGCACGTTCTACTTCCAGCCCGCCGACATCACCAGCCAGATCCTGGACTTCGGCCTGCCGGCGCCGATCGACGTGCAGGTGGTGGGCGTCCGCCGCGAGGAGAACCTCGCCGCGGCGAAGAAGGCTCTGCCGCGAGCTGGCCAGGATTCCGGGCATCGCCGACGTCCACATCCACCAGATCTCGGATTATGCCGACGCTCCGCATCGACGTGGACCGCATCCTGGCGTCGGAGCTGGGCCTCACGCAGCAGAGCGTGACGGTCAGCGTCTTGGTGTCGCTCAGCGGCACGACGCAGGTGACGCCCAACTACTGGGTCAATCCCCAGAACCGCATCAACTATGTGCTGGCCGTGCAGACGCCGCCGGACCGGGTCGCCACCGTGGACGCCCTGATGAGCACGCCGATCATCAACGGCATCGTCTCGTCCGCGCAGTCGCCGACGGCGGCGACCTACCTGGCCCCGATCACTCCCGGCGCGCCGGGACCCGGCGTGCCCGGACAGCCGATCGCGGGGGTTTCATCGCAGCAGCAGCCGCAGCTTTTGAGCAACATTTCCCGCTTGCACCGCGGCATCTCCGAGGCGGTGGTGAGCCACTACAACGTCCAGCCGGTGTTCGAGGTTTATGGCCGACGTGCAAGGTCGCGACCTGGGAGCGGTCTCGGCGGACGTGCGGCGGATCG
This sequence comes from uncultured Planctomycetia bacterium, assembly GCA_963824275.1. Classification (GTDB taxonomy): domain Bacteria; phylum Planctomycetota; class Planctomycetia; order Pirellulales; family Thermoguttaceae; genus JANXQG01. Next base: position 635,475 of record CAWGOT010000003.1, read on the forward strand.
TGGACGCGGCAGTCGCCGGATCTCCCCCGCGGCAGCACTTTTGCCGTTCGCGGGCAGGTCCAGAGCATGAACAGCTCGTACCGCGGGCTGGCGTTCGGGCCTGCTCTTCGCGGTGCTGCTGGTTTACTTCCTGATGGTCGTGAACTTCCAGTCGTGGCTCGATCCGTTCATCATCCTCACGGCCCTGCCCGGGGCGCTTGCGGGCATCGTGTGGATGCTGTTCCTCACGCAAACGACCGTCAGCGTGCCGGCGCTGATGGGTGCAATCATGTGCATCGGCGTGGCCACTTCCAACAGCATCCTGCTGATCACCTTCGCCAACGATCAGCGGCACGAGGGGCACGACGCCAAGAGCGCGGCCCTGTCGGCGGGAGCGATCCGGCTGCGGCCGGTGATGATGACGGCCCTGGCGATGATCATCGGCATGCTGCCGATGTCGCTGGGGCTGGGCGAGGGCGGCGAGCAGAATGCGCCGCTGGGCCGCGCGGTCATCGGCGGACTGCTCTTGGCCACCGTCTTTACCCTGCTCTTCGTGCCCGTCATGTACAGCCTGCTCCGCCGCAAGCCGCCCCGGCCGAGGAAACCGGCGACCAGGAAGAAGGTAGGAGTCAGAAGTTAGGAGTTAGAAGTTAGGAGTCAGAATGGGAGTTAGAATGGGATTAGAAGTTGGGAGTCAGAAGGGGACAGTCTAACTTCGAACTTCTGGATTCTCTCTCCCGTCATTCCCCTGCGGAGGATAGGCGATGAGCCAGCAGCCTGCAAGCGAAAGACCCGTGCCTCAGCGCGCACGAGCGCCGGCGAGCCTCACGGAGGCGCTGGCCGTTCCGCGCTTTGGCGATCGGAGCATCGGCCTGCTGCTCGCAGCGGGCCTCGCGGGCGCGTTCGTCGCGTCCGCGCTGCCGCGGCTGAAGCAGCAGCGGGAACTCCGCGCAGCGGCCGCGCGAAAGGCCGCAGAGGCGCCGCGCGTCTCCGTGGCCACTGCCCGCCGCGCTCCGCCGACCCAGGAGCTGACGTTGCCGGCCAACGCGCAACCGTTCCGCGGCGCCGCCCTCTACGCCCGCGTCAACGGCTATCTCAAGCGCTGGCTGGTGGACATCGGCGACCGCGTGCAAGAGGGCCAGCTCGTCGCCGAGATCAGCACGCCGGACGTTGACGACCAGCTCGCCCAGGCCCGTGCTAACCTCGTCCTGGCCGAGGCCAATCTCCACGTCGCCGAGGCCAACCTCGAACTGGCGAAGATCACGCTCGATCGGGACGTCAAAGCGGGCGTAGGCACGGCCACTGCGCTGCAAACCATCGATCAGGACCGGGCACAAGTCAAGACGACCGCCGCGCAGGTCGATTCGGCAAAGGCCAACATCGAGGCCAATCGGGCGACCGTGCAGCAGTACGCGGACCTGCAGGCTTCCAAAGATCGTCGCCCCGTTTCCCGGCGTCATTACGGCGCGGACGGTCGATCCTGGAGGCGCTGGTCGCCGCCGACAATCCCAGCGAAGCCCGGCCGCTGTTCTACCTGATGCAGACCGACCCGCTGCGGATCTACGTCAACGTGCCCCAGGTCTTCGCCACGACCGTTGCCGTCGGTCAGGACGCCGTCATCTACCGGGAGGAAGATCCGCATCGCCAGTTTTCCGGCAAGGTCACCCGCACGGCCAATGCCCTGGACCCCAACACGCGGACGCTCTTGACCGAGATCGACTTGCCCAACCCCCGCGACGAGTTGCGGCCGGGCATGTATTTGCAGGTGAAGTTCATTGTGGACCGCGCCTCGCCCGTGGTCCTGGTGCCCAGCGCGGCGTTGGTGTGGCGGCCCGACGCAACGGTGATTCCCGTGCTGGACGGCGACCGCAAGGTCCGCTATCGCAAGGTCCAGACGGGTCGCGACCTGGGTCTGCAAATCGAAGTCCTATCGGGCCTGGAGGACGGTGAGATGGTAGTTGTCCATCCGGGCGACGCCTTGACGGAGGGGCAGCAAGTCGAGACCGTGGGCGGAAAAGTGGACGCGGAAAGGTAGATGGAAAGCGAAAACTGCTTAGAACTTAGTTCTTAGTCGAAAGGATCCTTGCCATGCTTGCCCGATTGCGAATTCGTGTTGTCGTCCTCCTGTTGGCCGCGGCCCTCGCGCCGCTTTTCGCCGCGCGGCCCGCGGCGGCGCAGTCCCGCATGCGGCAGGGGCGGCTCGCCATATTGCAGCAGCAAAACGCCCTGCAGCAACAGCAGAACGCGGTACAGGCGGCGGTGCAGCAAACGACCGTCTTGGTCCAATCCGCTTCCCAGCAGGTCGGTATCGCTCGGCCGGCCGCCACCACGAACCTGATAGCCCTCCAGCAACAGCAGAGCGCCTTGCAAATCGCCCTGCAACAGACGAACGCTTTGCTGCAGGTCAATTTCAACCGCAGCAGCTCTCTCGCCGAGTTCGCCTTGCGGCAGCAAAACACCTTGCAGACCGCCCTCCAGCAAACAACCACTTTGCAGGGCGCGCTGCTGGCGCAGAACGGCCAGGTGACCCCTGCCCAATTGCAATTGCTGTCGCAGGAACAGACCAGTCTGACCGGGCTGCTGACGTCCCAGTCTCCTGCCGTGCAGACAAGGGCGACCGGCAGATAATCGCGAACGACCGGCTAAGTTTTCCACATTTAATTTAAGTGGTTCATTCGAGTAAAAGAACGATTCGTGAAATTGTGACGCCTATACCTGTTAGGCCGGCCACTTCGGGGGTCGTGCCCCGATCCCTGAATCCCGTTGTATTAAGAATCCTTGCTGGCAAAGTCGATACCACCCCTAAAGGCTGTCGGCACAAGTCCTACAGACGACAAGGTATCGATGATGGAGACCGAAAAAACCAACGCCCGGTGTGACTTGGGGCTCATTGTCCTCCTTGGGCTGATCTGTGCCATCGGTTGCAACCACGACGCCCACAGTCTCGCAGCAGGCCCCACCGAGCGGATTCTTCCGCCGCCCGGCACCGCCGGTTTTCAGGGCCCCGCGGCGCCGCAGGCTCCGGTTCAAGCAGCGATCGAAGTAAAACAGGTCTCCTTGGAACAGGCCCAACCGCCGGCCGAGTTGCCGTTGCCGCCGCAGAGGATTGCCGTGCCGCATCAAAACCGAGAAAGCGGCGGCGAAGTCGGACAGACGCTCGATCTGCCCGGCGCGATCATGGCGGCGTATCGACTTCAACCCAAGCTGAGGGTGGCGCTCGAGAGCATCCAACAAGCCCGAGCCAAAGAAGATATCGCCTTCTCGGCGTTCCTGCCGCTTCTTTCCGCCGGCTACTCGGTGGGGAACTTCGACCTGAACGTGGGCGGGCCGGGCGTCACTGTCGCAGGGACCCCATATACGTTTCTGCCTCCGGGGGGCGCGCTGCCGGTGGGCCTCAACGCGGAGCAAGATTACACATTGGCCGAAATGCGACTTCAGTGGCTGGTCTGCGACTTCGGCCGGCGGATGGGACATTACAATCAGGCGGGCCTTGCCGCGGACATCGCCGAACTCCAAACCCAACGGGCCTACCAGACCATCGCCCACGAGGTCGCTACCGCTTACTACCAGGTGTTGCGGGTCCGTTCGCTGCGGCGCATCGCCACGGAGTCGGTCCGCCGCGCCACGGATGACGTGGATGTGGCCGAGAAACTGGCCAGGGGCGGCGTCATCGAGCGCGAGAAGCTCTTGCGAGCCAAGGTCGCACTGGCCCAGGCCCAGCGACTTCTGGATGCTGCCGAGGAAGGCGAGGCCATCGCCGTCGCCGCGCTCAATCTGGCCATCGGACTGAACGCCAGTTCGTCCACCGAAGTGGTCGATACGACGGACGTTCCTCCCTTCACGATGAGCCTCGCCGATTGCCTGCAATCGGCCGTGGCTTGCCGCCGCGAGTTCCAGGTGGCACGCAAGTCGGTCGCCGTCGCGCAGGAAGGTTCGCGGGCCGCCCGAGCCGACTTTGCCCCGAAGATCGTGGCCGAAGGCGACCTGCTGAAATTCGACCAGACCAGCTCCGGCGGCCATGCCGGCCTGGGCCTCGGCTTCATCAAGCTGGAATGGGGATTGTTCGAGGGAGGCCGGCGGGTCGCCGAACTGCACGAGGAAGGGTCTCACATCCGCGAAGCAATGGCCCAAACGGACTCCATCGCCGACACCATCGCCTTCGAGGTCAACCAGGCCTACCGCCAGTTGATCGCCGCTCGGAAGGGCATCGATCTCTCTCGCCCCGCCGTCGAGCAGACCTTGGAGACCTATCGCCTGGTCGTGGTCCGCGCCCGGCAAGGCGACGCGACTCCCGCCGAACTCACCGACGCCCAGGCCGCGGTGACCCGTGCCCAGCAGGATTATTACAACTCAATTTACGACTACCTTACGGCTCTAGCGCGATTGCAGTATGCTATGGGAACCGATCCGACCGCGGCCGCGGCCGGATCGAGATCTTCGCTTTAGACCCGTGTGGAAATAAGCGTTGCCTTTCGCGGAGCGAAAGGCAACGATGCGACAGTTGCTGATTCGTCGTTCGAGATCGCGATCAGAGAAAACCATCGCTGACTGGGCGTTCGCCCTCGATTGCAATTTGGCCGGAAATTGCCTGCCGGGCTTGATTTTTTTCAGCCGCGAGCATTATATTCATGAGCGCCCCGGAGGCATTTACCAGAGTTCTTAATTTCGGATTTCGGAGCACGTCCGTGACTGCAACAATCCCCTCGACCGCGATCTCTCCGCCCTCGCAATCGGCCCCCGCGCCGCCGCAATCCATCTCCCCGCCAGCGCACTCAGCCCCGCCCCAGCAATCCCCGCAGCCGGCGACCGTACAACGAGCGCGTTTCCCTCGGCTGAAGTACTGGGGCTCGCTGCAGCGCGATTGCCCTGGCCTTGATTCTGCTCCTCGCCTGGTGGTCGTATGGTGGAAACCGCTCGGTCACCGAGGACGCCTTTGTGGAGGCCCACATCATCAACGTGGCCCCGCAGGCCGTGTCGGGCCATCTCGTCTCCTTCTTCGTCGAGGAGAATGACCGGGTCGAAAAGGACCAGGTGCTGGCGGAAATCGACTCGGAGTCCTATCGCGACCAGGTCGACCTGGCTCGACGCAAAGTCGAGGCGGCGGAAGCGGAGCTCAAGCGGCAAGAGACGGCACTGGCCCGGCTGCGGCTGGAAGTCCCCCTTCAGATCGAGATCGCCCGCCGGACCCTTGCCGCCGCGAAGGCGGATGAAGCCCGCGCTCAAGGAGGCCTGACGCTCACGCAAGAAGAGGTCGACCACGGGATCGAGGAGGCCCAGGCCGGACTGGAAGCCGCGACGGCGGACCTGCTCCTCGCCCAGCAGGAATACACGCGGTTTACCAATCTGCAGAAGGAGGAAGCCGTGCCTCTCCGCAAGGCCCAGGAGGCGACCCAAGCCCGCGACAGTGCCGAGGCGCACCGCAAGTTGGCCGCCGCGAAGCTGGCCAAGGCCCAGGCCGATCGAACGCAGATCGACGTCGCCAAACAAACCGTGGAAGCGGCGGAAAAGACCGCCCAGAAAGCAAGCAAGGGCGTCGATCTGACCGAAACCGCGAACGACGAAATACGCGAAGTCGAGTTGCTGACGGAGTTGAAGAAAGTCGCTGTGGCCGAAGCCCGCACGCTTTTGGCCGCGGCCGAGCATCAGCTCAAATACACCCAGATCCGCGCCGTGCCCGGGGATTGTGGTCAAGCGCTATCGCCATCTCGGCGACTTCGCCTCGGCGGGCGTTCCGATCGTGAGCATGTACAACCCCGACCTGCTGTATGTCACCGCCAATCTGGAGGAGACGCGGCTGGGCGGCGTCGCGCCGGGCAATCCGGTGGAACTGCAGGTCGACGCCTTCGCCAAGCCGTTCCACGGCCGCGTCGTCTGGATCGACAAATCGACCGGCGCCGAATTCGCACTGATGCCGCGGAACGTCGTCGCCGGCGAGTTCACCAAGGTCGTGCAGCGGGTGCCGCTGCGGATCGCGATCGAGAAAGACGACCGCTGGCCGCTTCTGCTGGCCGGGCTCTCGGTGAAAGCCGTTATCGGCCACGGCCCTGGCGACCCGCGGTGGGCCGAGCAGGCCGCCCGGGAAATGGCGGACGCCGAGGAGCGTTATAACCGGGCCAAGGAGTAACCGCGTGACCCAAGTCGCCACAGCACCAGCCCCGTCGCCCAGAGACAAGCCGCAGGTCCCGGCGAGCAGCGTGCCCTGGATGGCGGCCGTGGCCGTCGTCCCTATCCTGGCAACGGTCTACCAGACGCTGGTCTTGACGGACGTTTCGGACGACCTGATCCGCCTGGGCATCAACGCGGAACACTACAGCATGATTTGGACCGATGTCTCCTGGGGCGTGGCGATCATCTACGGAGTCTTTGCCGGCATTTGGGCCATGGCCCGCTATGGCGCGGAACACCCTGCTGGTCGGACTCGCCTGGTTTGCCGCGGGAAATCTGCTCTGCGGGGCGGCGACCGATCTCGGGACCCTCGTCCTGGCCAAGCTCGTGGAGGGCGTGGGCAAAGGGATGGTGATCGTGCTCTGCCGCTCCTTGCTTTACCGCCAGTTCGACCGGATCGTGATCGTGGCCATCGGGATCTACGGTGTGCTCGCCTACGCGACCCGTCCCACAACGCCGCTGTTGACTGGCGCTGGTGAACGAAGAGCTTTCCTGGCGCTGGATCTTCTGGGTGAACGTGCCGCTGGCCATCTTGGCCTTCCCCCTGGTGCTGCGCTTCATCAAGCCCGACCGCCCGCCGCAGCCCTGCCGCTGCGGATCGACTGGATCGGCAGTCACGATGTTCGTGCTGTGGGTCGTGTGCCTGGCATTCACCTTTGGCTGGTATCGCAAGTGGGGCGGATGGACGTCCCGCACTTTCACGACAATCGCCCTGCTCGACCTGATTCTGCCGGTTCTCCTCGTGGCCTGGGTTACGCCGGCCTGGCAGTGAGCGAACACTTCAGCCGCATCTTCCGCGTCCGCATCTACGTCCTCGCAATGTCCGTCCGCACGCTCATGCTGCTGCAGTTGCTGGCGGTGCTGACCCTGATGGCAAACTACTGCCTCGAACTCCGCGACTACCCCCGGGACATAACCGGTTGGATCCTCGCCCCGGCGTCGCTGACCATGACGGCCGCGACGATCCTGACCACCTGGTTTCATCGCCGCGCCTTGCGACACGTCTGGCTGTTGATCGGCGTCGCTGGCTGTGCCGGGTGTCTGTGGTGGATGTCTTCCCTGGACAACTTCACGAGCAAGGAAGAAGTGGCTTTCATGATCGGCTGCTGGGGGCTGTTCGTGGGGTTGTTCCCTCCGGCCTTTCTGCAAGACGAGGTGGAAGGGCTGGATCGCCGCGACTTCCTCTATGGCGGGGCGCTGGCGATCGTCGCGCTGATCGTGCCGATGGTGGTCATCCCGACGATGACCGGCACGATCGTTTCGGCCTGGACCGATCGGGCCTTGGACGCCCAACGGATGAACCTGCAGGAGAACCGCCCTGAGGTCCAGGCGGCATCGGCTCGAATCGCCGATTATTACCGGCAGCACGGCGTGGAGGCCCCTGATTTGCCGCACGTGGCGTCCACCGTGCTGGGCACTTTTGTCGCCAAGGAGGCCGTGGCTCACGGCATTCAAAGCGGCTTCCATTTTTTGAGCCTCACGGTGGGCTCGATCGGCCTGCTCGTCACGGCGCTCTTGGTGCGAAGGCCAGTCACCACACCGGGCTAAAGGGGAATCTTGTGGAGGTCAATCATGGATTCAACAATGATCGCCGCGATGTCCGCAATTGGCGGCTCAATTGTCGGTGCGACAGGGACTTTTATGGGCTCTTTGATAACGCAGCGATTTCACGATCGCCGAGACTTGCTGGCCAATCAGATTGCCCGCCGGGAGGCCCTTTATTCCGATTTCATCAGCGAAAGCGCTAGACTCCTGGTCGACGCCCTGGAGACCAACACCATTGACCCGAAGAACATGATACCGGCCTATGCCCTCTTGAGCCGCATCCGGCTCTGTTCGCCGCCGCGGGTCTTGGCGGCGGCCGAAGACGTCCTCAAGCACATCATCGAAACCTATCCCAAGCCGAATCTTACCCCCGAGCAAATCCGCGAGGAGACCATCAAGGGCGTCGATCCCCTGAAGAGCTTCAGCGAGATCTGCCGCAACGAGCTGGAGCTCGTGCAGCGGCAGTTTTGACGTCCTCCACGGCAACCTCGAAACGGGCAGAATGAAAGGACAAGCATGACACCTGTCACAGGTTCCCCATCCCCATCCAAACGGATCGTGATTCTCGGCAGCGGTTTTGGCGGGGTCTACACGGCCCGCCATTTGGAAAAGCTTTGCGGTCACCGGCCGGACGTGGAGATCGTTCTCGTGGGCCAGGACAATTTTCTCCTCATGACGCCGCTGTTGTTCGAGATCTGTTCCGGGCGCTCTGACCAGCGCCACTGCGCTTTTCCGATCCGCGCCTTTTTGCGGTCGACGCGATTCGTTGAAGCCACGGTGCGGGGCGTCGACTTGGAACGCCGCGTGGCACTGCTTTCCGCCGCCGGCGAAAGCGGCGAGTTGCCCTACGATCAACTGGTCCTGGCCCTGGGCGCGATGACCAACCGAAACGTCATCCACGGCTCGCAGCACGCGTTTACGTTCAAGAGTCTCGCCGACGCGCTTCTGCTCAGAAGCCATATTATCGAGTGTTTCGAGCGGGCTGACGTGCCGACCACTGCCGAGCGGAAAAAAAGCCTGCTGACGTTCGTGGTCATTGGCGGAGGACTGGTGGGAGTGGAGCTCTTCGGCGAGCTGACGGCATTCGTCGACGGGATTGCGCCTTATTACAAGCACGTCGATCGTCGCGAGGCCCGTTTCATCCTGCTCCAGGGCGGCGAGCGGGTCATGCCGGAAATTGACCCCTCACTCGCTGCCTACGGAGCCCGCGAGGTCGCCGCACGGCCTGGGGCCGATATCAGGACCAGCACCCGCGTGCAATCCATCGAGCCGGGGAAAGTCCATTTGCCGCAAGAGACGATCGCGGCCGGAACCATCGTCCTGGCAGCGGGAATTCTTCCCAGTCCGGTGGTCGCCGGCATGAATGTCGCCAAGGACAAGGCCGGTCGAATCCTGGTCGACGGCGCCATGCGCTGCCCGTCCCGCCCGGAGGTTTGGGCGATTGGCGATTGTGCGGTCATACCCTCGCCGGACGGCAAGCCCTACCCGAATCTGGCTCAGCATGCCCTGCGCGAAGCCAAGGTGCTGGCCGGCAACATCTGCTCGGTTCTCGACGCCCGTCCCCCGCAGCCCTTCCTCTATCACACCCTGGGCATGATGGGATCGCTGGGCAACAGGAAGGCGTTTGCGCAGTTTTCGGCATCCGGGTTCGCGGTTTTGCGGCCTGGTTTGTAAGGCGAACGTATTACATGATGCAAATGCCCGGCTGGGGCCGGCGGCTGCACATCATAATCGACTGGACCTTCGCGCTGTTCTTTCGACCGGACATTGTCAAAATCAGCCTGGATACCGAGGTGGCCGAGCTTGAAAAGAAATTGGCGACAGCCGAAGACCAATCAAGATAACTTGCCTGCCAAGTCGGCAATCGCCCATTACGCCAACGAAAACGATCTCACTTTGAGAGACGCGGCGCTGAAACTCGGCTACGTGACGCAGTCCGAGTTTGATCGCATCGTCGATCCGCGGAAAATGGTCAAGCCCTACGTGGCAACCGCGAAATAGCACACCGTTAAACCTAACTCGAATTTCTTCCGAGCGTTCCCAACCCATGTCAGAAAGGAAAACCCATGGCCACTACCACGTCGGTCGGCGGCAAGCGAACCGCCAAACCTCAGCAAGGACAGCCCGTTTCCCACGCCGCCTCGCTTCGCGGCAAGCGCGGCGCCGACATCCTGCACGACCCGCAGCTCAACAAGTCCACGGCCTTTACCAAAGAGGAGCGCGATGCGCTGGGCCTGACCGGGCTCCTGCCGGCCGGCGTCGATAACGAGGAGAACCAGGTCCTGCGCGTCTTGCGGCAACTCGGCCAGAAGACGACGGACCTGGAGCGTTACATCTACCTGATCGCGCTGCTGGACACCGATGAGACGCTTTTCTACAAGGTGCTGATGGCGGACCCGGCGCGGTTTCTGCCGATCGTCTACGACCCGACGGTGGCTGAGGCCTGCCTGAAATTCGGGCACATCTTTCGCCGGCCGCGGGGCATGTACATCTCCCTCGAACACTGGGGCCGCGTCAAGGAAGTGCTCCGCAACTGGCCGAGAAGGACGTGCGGGTGATCTGCGTCTCCTCCGGCGGCCGCATTCTAGGGCTGGGCGACCTGGGCGCCAACGGGATGGGCATTCCCATCGGCAAGCTGCAGCTCTACACGGCCTGCGCCGGCGTGCCGCCGCAGTGCCTGCTGCCGATTCACTTCGACGTCGGCACGAACAACCAGGAACTGCTGCGCCGATCCACTGTACCTGGGACTCCGCCAGCCGCGCGTCGAAAGCGCCGTCTTGGACGAGTTTTTCGAGCAGTTCGTCGAGGCGGTCGAGGAGGTCTTCCCGGGCTGCTGTATCCACTTCGAGGACTGGGCCGGCGTCGATGCGATGCGGCTTCTCGCCCGCTACCGGGACCGGATCTGCTGCTACAACGACGACATCCAGGGCACGGCGGGCGTGGTCCTGGCCGGACTCCTCGGCGCCCTGCGGGTGACGGGCGGCAAGTTGCGGGACCAGCGGATCCTTTTCCTCGGCGCTGGTTCCGCGGGCATCGGCATCGCGAACCTGATTGCCTCCGCCATGGAGTCGGAAGGCCTGCGGCTCGAGGTAGCGCCGGGCGCGGATATCGCTGTTCGACGTCAACGGCCTCGTCGAACCGGCACGCAAAGACCTCTTCGATTTTCAGGTTCCCTATGCGCACCCGCACGCGCCTAGCCGTGATTTCGTGGCGACCATCGAGTCGCTCAAGCCGACGGCGATCATCGGCGTGAGCACGGTGGGCAAGACCTTCACCCGGCAGGTCGTGGAAGCGATGTCGCGGATCAACGACCGGCCCATCATTTTCGCCCTCTCGAATCCCACCGATCGCGCGGAGTGCACGCCCGAGGAGGCCTATCATTGGTCCAGCGGCAAGGCGCTCTACGCGTCCGGCGTGCAGTTTCCGCCCGTCAACCGGGGCGGCGAGACGCTGCTGCCAGGGCAGGCCAACAACCTCTATATCTTCCCCGCCGTGGGCATGGCCATCTACGCGACCCAGACTAAGTGCGTGACCGATGCCATGTTCATCGAGGCGGCGCAGGCCATGGCCGACCAGGTGACCCCCGCCCAGTTGAAACAGGGACTGCTCTACCCGCCGCAGTCGAACATCCTGGAAACCGAGATCAAGACAGCGGCCCGCGTGGCGAAGGTCGTGTTCGAGGGCAATTTCGCGCCGGTCGCGCGCCCGGCGGACTACGAGGTGTTCATTCGCAGCCACGTCTACAAGCCGGAGTACCACCTGAAGGTGGAGGGATAAAGGACGAAGGCGGAGGAAGGGGAACGCCTGCAATACCTGTAATTCCTGTGCAGCCACGCTTCCCGGCGGCTTGCCGTTGCCGGGCACAAAGCGCAGACGAAAAAGGAATAGTCGTGATACGCTTGTCCCGCAGTCAGAGGGGTTGCCAGCGGCCATAAACTTGAAGCGGCTGGCAGACTTTCGATCGAGCCTCCGGACTAATAGGGGGGACTTCACGATGTTTGACGATGGCGCGTTCTGGCACCGCCTCCAGTTCGCCTTTACGCTCACCTACCATTATCTCTTTCCGCAGCTCACGATGGGGCTGGCCTGGTTCCTTGTCTATTGGAAGTGGCGGGCGCTGCGGACGGGTGAGGAAAAGTACCATCAGGCCGCCCGCTTTTGGGCCAAGATCTTCGGTCTTAACTTCGGCGTCGGCGTTGTCACCGGCATTCCCATGGAGTTTCAATTCGGCACCAATTGGGCCGATTTTTCCCGCTATGCAGGAGGAGTCATCGGCCAAACGCTGGCCATGGAGGGCATGTTCGCCTTTTTTCTGGAAAGCGCCTTCGTCGGCGTGCTGATCTGGGGCGAAAAGCGGCTGGGGCCGCGTTATCACTTCCTGGCCGCGGTCGCCGTTGCCACCGGCAGTTGGCTGTCCGGATATTTCATCCTGGTGACCAACGCGTTCATGCAGCATCCGGTCGGTTACTCGATCGCACCGGACGGTTCGCTCGGCATCGCCAGCTTGTCCACCTATTTGTTGAACCGTTGGGCCATCGTCGAATTTTGCCATAACCAGACGGCGGCCGTCGTGACCGGCTCGTTCGTGGTCGCGGCGGTGGGCGCCCTTTATGCCTTGCGCGGCGTTCATCCTCAGCAGGCACAACTCTACTTGCGTGCGGGCACGCTGGCCGGTTTGGTTGCATCGTTGCTGACTGCCTTTCCGACCGGGGATCAGCAGGCCAAAATGGTGGGCAGCCACCAGCCCGTAACCCTTGCCGCCATGGAGGGAAAATTTGTCGGCAGTGAAATGGCCGGTGTAGCTGTCATCGGACAGCCCAACGTCAAGCTGCGGCGTCTTGATAATCCCATCGTGATACCCGGTGCGCTCAGCTTTCTGGCTTACGGCACTTTCGAGAGCTACGTGCATGGGCTCGATGAATACCCCGAGGATGCCTGGCCGGATAACATCGAGCTTTTGTATTACGCGTTTCATCTCATGATCACCTTGGGCACGCTTTTTATCGCGATCATGCTGTACGCCAATTTCCAGCGTCTTCGCGGTCGGCTCGAGTCCAGTACGTGGCTTCTGTGGGTCCTGATGCTGGCCTTTCCTTTTCCCTACATCGCCAATACCCTCGGATGGATGACCGCGGAATTGGGGCGGCAGCCCTGGCTTGTCTACGGGCTCTTTCACACCCGGGACGGTTACAGCAAGCTGGTGAGCAATGGCGACGCCATTTTCACGCTGATCGGCTTCACGGGACTCTATTTCGTCCTCGGCCTGCTCTTTCTGGCTCTCGTGGGCCGCGAGATCGCTCACGGCCCTGAGGGTGAAAAGTCCAGTGGGCTGGCAGCGGCGGGCCCACTGGACTCAGGGGAGGCCCTATGATCGGAACCTGGTATTTTATCGTCAGCTTCATGCTCGTCACGTACGTGGTGCTGGACGGCCGCAACTTTGGCGCGGGCATGCTCCACGGGCTCGTTGCAAAAACACCCGCCGAGCGGCGGCAGGTCGTCGCGGCGATAGGGCCGCTCTGGTCCTGGCACGAAGTCTGGCTGGTCGGCTTCGGCGGCACGCTGTTCGCCGTTTTTCCCCGCGTGCTGGCCTCGGCCTTTTCGGGTTACTACCTGGCGCTGATTCTTGATCTTGTGGTGCCTCATCTTGCGGGGAATTGCCCTCGAGGTCGGCGGCCACATCAATGACCGTCTTTGGCAGGGCTTTTGGGACTTCGTCTTCGTGATCGCAAGTTTGCTTCTCGCCGCGCTGTTTGGCGTCGCCGGGGGCAACCTGGCACGCGGACTTCCGCTTGATGACCACGGCAATTTTGCCATGGCCTTCTTCACCGACTTCGGCCAGTCTCTGTTGCAAGGGGGCGGTTACGTTGGACTTCTCGACTGGTACACGCTTTCGGTTGCCGTCTTTGCCGCCGTCATGCTGGCCGCGCATGGAGCAACCTACCTGACGCTTCAAGACGGAAGGCCCCGTGCATGACCGCAGCGCGTCGTACGCCATGATGTTGTGGCCGCTCCTCTGCCCGCTGGGCGTGCTCGTCTCCGTTGAAACCTGGTACGTCCGCCCCGACGTCCTCGGCCACGCGATCAGGAACCCGTTTTCATGGTTGGGGCTGATGGTCGTCGCAACTTCAGCCCTCACGCTTTTCACGGGACTGCGAAAGGGGCTGGAATTCAGGGCTTTTATCGGCTCGTCGTTTTTGATCGCGGGGCTTCTCGGCACGGGCGCCGCCGCCATTTTCCCCGTAATGCTGTATTCGACGCTGGCCCCGGAGAATTCCCTAACGGCCTACGGCGCCGCCTCCAGTCCCGGCACCCTGCTGGCGGCGCTCGTCTGGTGGCCGGTTGCATTCCTCATGGCGGCAACCTGCTTCGTCTTCATCTCGGGACGGTATGCCGGCAAAGTGAGCACTTCGCGGGACAATCAGGGCTATTATTGAGCATTGGTTATTCCTCTGGCAGCGGGGCGTCGGTGAACCTCCAGGCGCGGCCGACGTGCTTCATCGTCCATGTGACCTCGCCCACCACTTTCCCGGTTTCCCTGTCTTTGACGGTTACGACCGCAGTCGCCGTTTCGCCCGACTGTTTTGGGGTCGCGCCGTGAAAGCTGTACTTCGCGTAATGTTGACAGGCTTCCAGCGACGGCTGACTGCCAGGCGCGAACAACTGCAGCATGCGGTCAAAGAACTTCCCAGCAGCGCAATCGTCCATGTCGTCAACGGGCAACCAAAGCTCGGCCCACGCGGGCCGAGGCGGGTCCTTCTCGATCGAACAACTGCAGCCGAGGGTCAGCCCGGATAGCGCGAGCAAAGGAGCGAGCACGGCAGCGCGAGGTGCGAATCGGGAAATCGGCACAATATCCTCCTCGTGCGCCCGCGGAGATCCGAGGTTTTCTCGTCGTAGAATGATCCTTAAGCTACGTCAAAACAAAGTCTAGGCGGCGTTCGGATTGCCCACTGAATCCGGGAACGACTGCGGAACAAAAAGTCGGAGACGCAGGCTTTCGCCTGCGTCTCCGCGGGTTGAAACCATGCCGGGTTTAATGCAATCTGGCGATCAACGGGCTAGCTGACCCGGCACAGGGGCTGGCGCGGCGCCGGCGACGGCGCCAAACCGCCAGGCCGCAGACGGAGCCCACTACGGCAAGCGCGATCGAACTCGGCTCCGGCACGGCACTCGGCGCCAACGCCATGCCGTAGAACGCCATATTCGAGTCTTGCGGGGTGGCAAGAAGCGTAAAACTACCGGCGGCGATTGCCGTCAGGGGATCGCCGCTCGTGTCGACATAGGAGTAAATTCCGTTGGACCCGGAAACATCGATGTCAACCCACGACGGGTTGCGCGGGTCGATCGCCAGGACAAGGCCCGTCGGATTAAGAATATTGGTCCCCGAGTTCAGGAGCACCTGCGAACCGTCGCTGACCCAACTGCCCGAACCGCTGCTGAAATACCACTTCGTGATGCCGGGGACGCTCTGATCGCCAATCGTGTACATCACGTTGTAACTGTTCTGCGTGCCAGCCGATGAATCCGTGGTCGCAACATCAAGCAGCCCCAAGTTCGAAGCGGACTGCACGTAGCCTGTGGGACCGGCGAGGTCGGTGTGAGTGAGGCTCGTGCTGGATGAGGTGACCGTGACGTTCGACGGGGTCGGCAGCGTGCCAAACGAGCCAATCAGATACGGATCGTGACTGCCGACGGAACTCGATCCCGTGCCACCGTAAAGCGTATTGTTTTGAATGACTATGTTGCGCCAGTCGGTGCCCGGCTGCAGACTCTGGACCGTGGCAGTGCTCGGGCTGGACCCTGGAGTGACGTACAGCAAACCCGCGTTGTCCGTGCTGGTGCCGACGTAAGCGCCGCCGGCGCCGGAACCAAGGTATTTCGCCACGTAGTAGAAACCCGACGTGCCGTCCGGGCTGTTGACCGCCCGGAGATAGGCCCCGGTATGCGAGTTAGCGCTGCTTCCCGAGATCGTGGCAACGGTCGTAAGGGACGAGGCGGCGTTGCCGATCTTCATGATGACGTCGTTCTCCGTGCCGTTGATGGCGTGCGGCGTTGCGCCGGGGGGGTTTTGCACCGGATCATAACCGCCGAACGTGAGATATTGGCCGTTGGCCGTGAGGTTCAGCCCGCCTTCGTGGTCGCCGAGATTTTGACCCGACATCGTCATAGAACCGGTCAAGGCGACTGTGCCGACATACGCGCCCGCGGGGGTGTACTCGTCGAGATAGGCGTTGACCATGCCGCTGGCGTCGGCTGCCGACGAGTTGTTGGAATTGGTGTCGTCGCCGCCGCGAAGGACAACAAGATCGCCGGGGGTGAAGTTCGTAATAGGGGTGTCCGCGGGCTGTCACACTGCCCCAAGCCAAAACGCAAACACCAATACCAGCGAGGCAAATCTCCGGATGCTCATGAACTTGATCCTCAAAACCTAGGTGAAAACGAAATCAAAGGACGCCATGCACCACACGATTACCAGTGAGTGTTTAGGACGCTGCCGGAATTTCTCGTGTGGCACACCTCTAAAGCACGTGTGTACCAGTAGCCTAGACCATCTTGAAAGATGTGTCAACAAACTGGTTGGGGAGCGAAGGCGAGTGCCTGGGGAGTATTGGGGAGTGAAGGGGAGCAAGGACTGATTCGCCGGCGTTATGGCTCGCGCGGCTTAAATAAAATGTCTAAGCCCGACGGGGCGCCGTTTGCGGGTCTGCGAGGAATGAAAGCGCTTACCTCGCTTGCGCGTCGGGCTTCGATGGCTGCTGCAAAGACGTCCTTCCTCACGCCGCGCGTCGCAAGGGCCCCACCGAGTTCCCGGAAATCGGCACCGCATTTGAGACGAGCGATTTCCAGCGCACGCCTTCGCCCGTCCCGTCCCCAATGAAAGCCAGGACCTGGGCTTCGTGGTCGCGATTCAGCCACTTGATCGTATCGTGCAAGCGCCGCTTTGGCTCGACGTTGCCGGACGGCGGAAGGGGATCGTCGATGCGATACGGCCAACCTTCTTCCTCGAACGCGCCTAGGATGATCTCTTGGTTCCGCGCAGGCGCGAGAAAACGCTTGACGATCCGCCCGGCAAAGTAGAGTACGCCCATGTTGCCGTCCCAATTGGGCGTATTGGGCGCTGCTGATACCACCGGCATTGGCGGCATCGAGGAGGGCTGTGGAGTCAAGCGGATCAAGGTCGGCTCGGGCCGGTCGCCGCCTGCCAGATCGAGTCCCGCATCGGTCAGCACGAAACGGGTGTCGGGAGAGAATATTGTGTTTACGCCGAGGGCGAACTTGCGGTCCTGATCGGCCGACCGGGTCACCTCGCGGGCATGCACGGCATAGCCCTTTTCCACCAGCCAGCGAAGATCGCTGTAGGTAAGTCCCAATTCCTGCAGCCGCGCAATTTCCACGGCAAACTGCCAGGGGTCGCATCGGGCGTCGCGGGCATAGTCGTGGGCCTCGGCCAATTCGGCGATGGCCGTCCCTACCGCGCGGGAATCGCGCTGCGAGTTGAGTACCACCGTAGAGCGCTGTTGCCCGACCATACGGAGAATCCCTCTTTGGCTACCGTTGGTTTCGTTTCGAACTTTTCTCTTGAATCATGACCCGGCTGTCATGGCAGGCTCCAAGCTGGGAACGGCATGGACGGCGCCCTCGCCATCCGGCCAGCCCTAGGGTCAGGCCTGCGCCGGCCAACAGGACCGCCGTGCCAGGTTCCGGCACTGCAGTCGGCCCGCCACTGAGCGAGGCGCCCGCGTAGGAAGCGGCCTGCGGATCGGCTATGGGCGACCCGAAGAGCAAGCTCGCGTCTGCTCCAACCGACAAGCTCGTGCCGGCGTACAGCGATGATGCGGAGGCAAGAACCAGCGTGCCGCCCGTCACGGTCGTGCCGCCCGTATAGCTGTCGGAACCCGAAAGGACTAACGTGCCATTACCGGAGAGGTTCAACGCGCCGCTTCCGCTAATCGCCCCAGTGATCGCAAGACTGTCGGTGGAATTGTCGATCGCAACGTCCGTCGACGAGCCCAGAGCGACCGCAGCGGCGATCATTTGGCTGCCGCCGAGGACATCCATGTTCGCGGGCAGGCCGGCGCCGGAGCCTTGCAGCACGAGCGATCCGCCGGCGGTGGCGATGATTTCGTACGATGTCGCGCCAGTCGAGTACAGGCTCAAGGTCGACAACGTCACGCGGCTCGATCCTAAATCGACGGTTCCGCCCCCCAGAGTCCACAAATCGGCGACCGCGCCGACGCTGTTGGGCGCGGCCGACGAAGACCAGTTTTGCGAACCAGTCCAGCTCAAGCCGTGCGAGAATGTGATCCACTGGGGCGGCGCGGGCGCCGGGGCGCCGGCGCCAAGGCCATGCCGTAGAACGCCATATTCGTCGTCTGCGGCGTGGCAATCAGCGTGAAACAACCGGTGGTAGCAAGTGCCGTCAGCGGATCGCCGCTCTTGTCGATATAGGCGTAGATTCCGTTGGACCCGGAAACATAAACGTCAACCCACGACGGGTTGTTGCGGTCGATCGTCGCGACAAGGCCCGTCGGATTCGAAATATTAGTTGCGTTTAATTCCACCTGCGGACCGGCGTCTACCCACTCGGTCCCGTTGAAATACCACTTCGTAATGCCAGCGAGGCCTTCGTCGCCAATCGTGTACATCAGGTCGTAGCCGTTTTGGGCTTGAGCCGAAGGATCGCTGGTCGAAATATCGAGCAGTGCCAAGTTCGAAACCGACTGAATGTAGGATGTAGTACCCGACGTGGCAGAGAAATAGCTGGCGAGATCGCTGTTCGTCAGGCTCGTGGAGTTTGGGCCGACAGTGACGTTCGACGGGGTCGGCAACGTGCCAAACGAGCCAATCAAGTACGGATCGTGATTGCCGACGGAACTGGATCCCGTGCCGCCGTAGAGGCTGTTGTTCCCAATAAAGACGTTTCGCCAATCCGTGCCGGGCTGAAGCGTCTGTACCGTGGCAGTGCTGGGACTCGCACCGGGCGTGACGTAAAGCAGGCCGGCGCCGTCCGTGCTGGCGCCGACATCGTAGCCGTGAGCCGAGTAAATGTATTTGTTGAGCACATAGAAGCCGGTTGTGCCGTCGACGCTGTTGACCGCGCGGAGATACTGTCCGGTTGGCGAGGTACTCGAGCCGGGAGTGCTGGATGCTTGAATCGTGGCGACGGTCGTTAGAGACGAGGTGGCGTTGCCGATTTCCATGATGACGTCGTTTTCCGTCCCATCAAGCGCGTGCGCGGTTGGGCCGGGGGGGTTTTGCACCGGATCATAACCGCCGAAGGTGAGATATTGGCCGTTGGCCGTGAGGTCCAGCCCGCCTTCGTGCTCGCCGATATTTTGACCCGACATCGTCATAGAACCACTCAAGGCGACTGTGCCGACATACGTTCCCGAGGTGGTGTACTCGTCAAGATAGGCGTTGACCATCCCGCTGGCGTCCGGCGCCGACGAGTTGTTGGAGTTGGTGCTGTCACCGCCACGAAGAACGACAAGATCGCCGGGGGTGAATTTCGTAAGGCCCCCCGCGCGAACTGCCTGACTGCCCCAAGCCAAAAACACACATTCCACTACCAGCGAGGCAAACCTCAGGATGTTTATTAACTTGCTCGTCACAATAACCCCATCGTTTGCCAAAGGTGCGTCTCCTAGCCCTTGGAGCATAGCAAGTGTCTTTTAGCACAATAGTAGCGTGCCGTTAGAATTTGGTTAAATTTCGATTTCTTCTTTCAATGGCCATTCGCGGGGGTTCTCGTGGAAGTATAGGAGAGACTGCCGAATCGAGGTCAAGCCGTCCGCGGCATGCCTCAGTCGAAGTGGTTGTCCCTGGCACGCGAAAGGCCGCCCAGACCGGGCGAGCGCGGCGTCCAGGGACTGGTTTGCCAGTTGTCCACCGGCGGCTTGTCCGGCTGGAAAGGCGGCATCGCGAAGAGGAAGTGCCTTGCCAGGGCGTTGACGAACGGTTCGTACAGACCGCGCAACTCGGCCAGCGCGGCCGCCACCTCCGGCCCTTCGCGCATCTTCACCCCTGCCGCCGAGAGCGACTGCCGCAAGCGGGCCAGGTCCGCCTCGGGCAAGCGGTCCGGCTGCGGCGGCCGCGGCCGCGTCTGGAAGACCATCGCCAGGTCGACCGCGGCGTGCCGCGCCATCGCAAAGGTCAGCCGGGCCTGGTAGCCCTCCGGCCCATCCACGCCCGCCAGCAGCAGTGCGGACGTGTCGAGGATGGCCGTGAGCGTGCCGACCCACGACTGGTTTTCGTGCTGCGAGCGGTAGTAACTGAGCACCGGAAATGAGATATGGGTCTCCAGCAGGTCCGCCGCCCACCGCTCCCATTCGAGCAGAAACGGTCCGGCGCCGGAGGGACTGTGGCCGGCGGCCAAACGCCGCAGCAATTCGCCGGCGCTGGGCGGCGACCCGGCCCTGGCATCCAAGAGCGCGATGGTGGTCTCGAGCCGCGAGAAGGCCTGATAAAGCACCGGCAGGTAGCTCACAATCACGGCCAGAAAGAGGAAGCCGAGGCCCGACTCGGCCACGCTCAGCGCCCGCCCCGCCGCACCCGTCGGCACCAGGTCCCCATAGCCCAGCGTGAAGAACGTGGTTCCACTGAAGTAGAGGTAGCTGCCGAAACCTGTCTCCGTCACCGACAGCGCCGTGCCCAGCAACCAGTGCAGCAGGGCGAAGCTGAAAATGAGACCCACGGCCCACAGCACCACCAGCACGACGAGCGACAACGGCCCGAAGGCGCTGAGGAATTCGGTCCGCCCCCAGCCGGGCGGGAGGAGCCAGGCTGCCGTCCGCCCAATCGACCAGGAAATGCGATAAAACACGCGGGACAGTCGAAAGCCGTGCTGCACGCGCCGCGGCAGAAGCACGACCTCGAAGGCGTCGATCAACACGACGGCCATCAAGACCACAGCAGCGACCACTCCAACCCACTTCATCGCAAGAACCTTCGGCCCACTTGTCAAACTGTAAACAAACGCCACTGACCCCGCGTCGGCGGGGTCGTTGCCAGTCTCAGTAATTATCCGCTTCAATGCAACCCCACCAGTAGTGCCGGCGCGGCTGCGAGAAATTCTCTCGTCGCTGCCGAGCCAATTCAAGCGGTTCTTCATCTTGTCTTCGCGCACGGGTTCCCTAGAATTCTGCAACGTCACCCAAGGAGAAAGGAGACTGCCATGAATCGCTTGAAAGGAAAAACCGCCCTGGTCACGGGGGCATCGAAGGGCATCGGCGCCGCGATTGCCGAAAGCCTGGCGGCCGAGGGCGCATCGGTCGTCGTCAACTACGCCAGCAGCAAGGCCGGCGCCGACGCCGTCGTCGCGCATCGCCCAGAACGGAGGGAAGGCCGTCGCCCTCCAAGCCGATATTTCGAAGCCCTCGGAAATCCATCGCCTGGCGGCCGAGGCGAAAAAAGCCTTTGGCCGGCTCGACATCCTCGTCAACAACGCAGGCATTTACGATCCCCTGCCCTTGGAGTCGATCACAGCCGAACATTTTCACAAGCAGTTCGACCTCAATGTCCTCGGCCTGCTTCTGATGACCCAGGAGGCCGTCAAGCATTTCGGCCCTGAGGGTGGGAGCATCGTCAACATCAGTTCCTTGGTAGCCACTCTGGCGCTTCCCAACCTTTCCGTCTACAGTGGCACGAAGGCCGCCGTCAACGCCATCACCAGGTCGCTCGCCCAGGAACTCGGTCCGCGCAAGATCCGCGTCAACGCCATCAACCCCGGCATGGTCGAAACCGAAGGTCTGCATTCCGCGGGAATGGCGGAGGGCGATTTCCGCAAGCAATACGAGGCGCAAACGCCCCTGGGCAGGATCGGCCAACCGCAGGACATTGCGCTGGCCGCCGTATTTCTGGCATCGCCCGAATCGGCCTGGATCACCGGCGAAACCCTTTACATCACGGGCGGCCTGCGGTAGCGCAGATGTCGCTCCCTGGGCAGCGGTCAGGAAACGATTAGGTCTCAAGACGCGATAGGTGAGAAGTGGCCTACCGAATTGAACGGTTGGCGGACAACCCTCGACCACGCGGCGCGACAGACTGTCCAACGGCCTGTCACTGAGTGAAATCACAAGAAGATACTGACAGAAAAATGATTGACAGAAAAATACCATGCCAACGGGTGGTTTTTGCCCGAACTTGCCCGAAAATGGCCGCTTTTCGTCTCGCCCCCGGCGGGCTATGCCGGGGGCGATGATTTTGGATGTGTAAATTGAGTCCAGAACATTCGACAGACGGCCGTTCGGCCTTTATCCCGGTTGTCGGTACCATGCGCCCGGCCGCCCAGAGCCGGGCCGCTGTCTGAGTCTTTGCTATCACGACACTTCGGCCGGCCGCTGGGCGATGCTCCAGGATCTGATGCACGAAGCCGGCTTCGCGATCGATTCGGCCGCCGCCGCCGGGAGCATCGAAACGGGCCAGAAGTCGTTCAACCAGTGGATGTTCAGTTTTCGCAAGCCAGGGCAGGGCCAACGCAAGCGGTCCCGTCCGGCCGTGGCGATCGGAACGGTCGCCCGGCAGATTCTCTGCGACTATTTGGCCCTGCATGGAAGCGCCACGAAGGACCGGCTCTACGACGCCCTGATCAGCCGGTTGGTCTGCCAGGGCCAGATGCGGGCTTTCGATTTTGAGGCCTTGTTGCGGAGCGTGGCCAAGGAGTGCCCAGCAGGCGTGGAAGACCCCGCTTTGCCCCATGTCCAAGGGCGGCGGAAGGTCGTTCCACGGCCGGGAGCGAGCCCAACGTGGAAACTGAGATAGAGTCGTTGCCCGAACTTGCTCGATTTCACCTTCTATTTCCACTCCGATGGGTGGTTTTTGCCCGAACTTGCTCGATTTCACCTTCTATTTCCACTCCGACGGGTGGTTTTTGCCCGAACTTGCTCGATTTCACCTTCTATTTCCACTCCGACGGGTGGTTTTTGTCCGAACTTGCTCGATTTCACCTTCTATTTCCACTCCGATGGGTGGTTTTTGCCCGAACTTGCTCGATTTCACCTTCTATTTCCACTCCGATGGGTGGTTTTTGCCCGAACTTGCTCGATTTCACCTTCTATTTCCACTCCGATGGGTGGTTTTTGCCCGAACTTGCTCGATTTCACCTTCTATTTCCACTCCGATGGGTGGTTTTTGCCCGAACTTGCTCGATTTCACCTTCTATTTCCACTCCGATGGGTGGTTTTTGCCCGAACTTGCTCGATTTCACCTTCTATTTCCACTCCGATGGGTGGTTTTTGCCCGAACTTGCCCAAAAAAATCTTCCTTCCGACCTTCATATTCCTGTCAGCCATCTTCCTGTCTTCACTGTTTGTCCGGCACGTTTTGAATCACCATGCCAACGGGTGGTTTTTGCCCGAACTTGCCCGAAAAATCCTTCTTCCCACCGTCATATTCCTGTCGGCCATTTTCCTGTCTTCGCTGTTTGTCCGGCGCGCTTCGGAATCACCATGCCAACGGGTGGTTTTTGCCCGAACTTGCGCAAAACGGTTCCTTCTTCCGACTACCATTTTTCTGCCATTTATCTTTCTGTCTTTACTAACTTCTAACTTCTGACTCCCAGCTTCTACTCTCTTTGGCAGACCAATCAAGGCGGGGACGACGAGGGGCGTTTGGCCAAAGTGGCCCAAAACAGTTTTCTGAAAACGTTTTCGGCCATTTTTACCACCAATGATGTACTCGCTATTCCGAACACGACGGGTATCAATTTGCAGAAACCGCGGGAAAACAGGGTCTTCCATCCCTCTGGCGACCTTGCTCCACCAAAAGGAAGGATGGCCAGAGTGGGCCAAAACAGTTGGCGTGCCCATCGGGTCCTCCTCGCGTTGGGGGATTTCGGAAATCACACATATACCGTAATTATCCATAAATATCGCACTCTGTCAATAGGCCGCGGCGAATTGTCTGCCGCCCGCTCGACCGGGGTCGCGGCGGAATCGCGGGCGATTTCCTGCCGCGACCGGCAAACGCCGCGGAAGGGGCGCGCCGCTTTTCATCCCGCCCCCGGCGGGCAATGCCGGGGGCGATGATTTTGGACGTATAAATTTTCAAAGAACAACGTCTGGATACACATATATATACGGATTTGGCGGCAAGAATGGGAAAAGAAGATCGGCCCCGCGGCGCGGATTGCGTCGCAACTCCGCTCCCCGCCGTGACTTGCGAGTTTGCAAGTTTTCCGGAATGTGTGCGCGGCAATTCGCGCGGGAACCCCGCCGACAGGGGCTAGGTAATACGTAGTTATCTGGTAATACGTAGTTATCTATAGTTATGCCAGATGTCCTCATCAGGGCGAGTCCAGAACATTCGCCAGACGGCCGTTCGGCCGTTGTCCCGGTTGTCGCTACCATGCGTTCGGCCGCCCCGAGCGTAAAAGACAGGAAGATGCACGACAGGAAGATGAAGCGCTGGGCAGAATTTCGGAGATCTATTTTCCTGGGGGGTCGGAACGGACCCGTTTCGGCCCACGAGTCGCTGAAGTTCCGTTTGGCAGGCACCGCAACCATCCTAAGCCTGCTCTCCGCGCCGTGCTGCGCCGAATGGGCACTCTCTCTGAGCATCGGCTGTTCAATTGGTCTGATTGCCAAAGGCCCACTTCTGGGTGTTCCCATCCCCAACTCATCGGTTATAAAGCCTCGCTGGACCAGGACACCGGCGCAAAACGACCACAATGCCGGATATACCCCAGACCGCCGCAGCGAAAAACGAAGCAAGCATGTAAGGATACTCCAAAGTCACACTTGTCTTACGGCGAAAAACTCCATACTCGCAATGTGGACTTGCCTTGATCACGTATGAATAGTCCACCTGCGCCGCCTGCGCAGCTAGAATATTCAGCTTCCTTTCTGGCTCATCGGCTTCCATTTCCAGCAGCCGTTCCAGGAACAGGTTCTCGATACTTTGCCGCTCTCTCTTGACGACACTTTCATACGCATCGTATACAGCGTTTACTACCGACGCCGCGCTCAACATCCGAACTCAATGTAGCCACTTGAATCGCGGGTCCGCCCGGAGTCTCGATCGTGACGTGTTCTGACAAACTTTCCCCCGACACTTCCACTCCATTGAATGTCTCGACACCCCGATCACGCAAGAGAGACGCAGCGCTATCCGCCACTTGACGGGAGCGGAAAAGATCCCGGCACATTTGCAGGCGAAGTCTACAAGCGTCGCCCTGCTCTAGCAGCATGTCGCTGTACGGAATGCTATAGATGTCGACATCAAGGGTGACTCGCGCCGTACGAAGTGCCTCCCGGTCGCTAAAATGCTCATCAGAACGGCGCAATAGGCGGTGAACATGCAAAGCGACGCAAGGGTGAATTGCGTCCGATGCCGGAGGTTGGCGCCACCCATGAATCGCAGTTTCTTAGCGTCTCCGAAGTTAGGCTCGCCAGCGCGTGAATCGCAGCACGGATTCTCCAACCGCGCGCAGAACGCCGCCACGACAAAAATCTAACCAGAAACGCCACTACCGAAAACTCCACCCGAAGGCATCAGACATCTCAACGAACAACTGACGGCACAGACGGCAACGCAGGCATGTTCCGACAAGCAGGTCACGGTCCACAACCCTGATCTGGCCACCCACAGCTTGGCCAACCCGCTCGGATCGATCCCATCCGTCGGCGCGTTGCCGCAGTACTCGTACAAGTTCTGGCCGATCTCGGCCGGGTCCTCGCTCAACCATCTTCCGACAGTCGGGTCGTACCAGCGGCTCTGGTTGATCCGTGATTTGCCGACCGGTCCGGCGTGACGTGCCCGGCCCGCCGGACGCCGACGTCGTCGATTTGGCACTCCCCGCGAACACTTCTCAGAAATCAGCATGTTCATCTCTCCAGTTAGATCTGACAGAAAACAGCGTCTCTCACGGAACGCGACGGCAAGTTCCTCTCACTATAGTTCTCCCCCGCGCTCAATCGCTACTTTGGCCCGCCATTGTCTCTGTGTTTGGTGGTCGGCACCTTTGCTTCATCCAACTTTTCTTCCCCCGGCGCAGCTTCGCAGACTACGCTGCTTCGCCACAAGGAGAGTAGCCAATAGTACAATGATGGTAATGACTACTACAATTGTCAAGAAGACGGTTGCGCTATTTGCAGCGTCGTTGCCAAGCATGGCCGCAGCCTGACTACGGACTGCTTTGGACTTTGTATTTGCGATGACCTTCTTTAGCGCTTCGCGCAATTTTTATGTGATCCTCGCTGGCTTCGAATGACTCGCTCTTGTCGAAATACCCCTTTAACGGCTGCAGGACGTCCACTGACTCAACATCTCCTCCCGTTATCCTCACGATTTCCACTGCCGCCCAGAACCGAACTCGATCGCTGTCATGCTGAGATTTGGCAACGCCCTCAAAAAGCGGTAGCGACTTAGCACCATCGATTTTTGAAATCGCTTGAATTGCCTCGACTCGCAATATAGCGGGATTGGTAGTAGATTGCAACGCGGCCTTCAGGGGGGCGAGCGATTCCCAATCTGCCATGGTACCGAGGGCAGTGGCCGCATTCGCGCAAGTACTCAGATGCAGTCTGATCATTCAAGACTGTTAACAAGGGACGTAGGGCGCGTGGGTCGCCTATCTTGCCCAATGACAGCGCCGCTTGTTCCCGCAATGAGTGGTTCTGATCACCCGGCGACCGCAAGGCTTCCAGGAGGACGGGAAACGCCCGCGGATCGCGCTGCTCCCCCAGTGAGTCGACGATGCAAGAGCGAAGTTCTGCGTTTCCATCCTTATTAAGTGCGGCAAGCAACGCGTCCACCGCACGCGGATCATGAACCTTGGCAAGCAGGCTTGCCGCGCCCAGTCGCACCCCGTCGTCACTGCTTGTTGTCAAAGCCTGTGTGACGGGCGCAATGATCTGTGGATCCTTACAATCCTCCAGCTTAAGCGACATGAGCACCGAGCCGGCCGTTACTGGATTCGAGCCGTTGATAAAAGGGACAACAGCCCTGATCGCCCAGAGGATCTCCGATGGCGACCAGAACGTCGGTAAGGAATATCTGGTCCGTTTCTGTGGCGTCCCTAAGCGCGGCAACGCAAGGGTCTATTGCTGGCATACCGATCTGCTTAAGCGCATCCGATGCGTACATGCCTACGTTTACCTTCACGGATCCTTCAATCCGGTACTCAGCATCATCGGACAGCAGTCGAATCAAGAAAGGAACAGCCGGCGAAGCAATCGTTTTCATAGATCCAAGTCGACTTGCGTGTTGCCCCGCACGGCCGGGTCGGGTGAAAATGTCAACTCGATGAGGTGTTTGACATTGGGATTCGCGTCCGCGGGGATGTCAGCGACAGTTGGAGAGGCGCAGTGCGCCGTCTGCGCGACCGCGAGCAACGAGAAAAACACGGAATCGAGCAATAACACGCAACGGAGACTCATATCAGATCGACGTGTGTTCATCTATGTGATCCCCGAACACGTTCGGAAACCTCAGCTTACGAACGCGACCGGCTGACGACGAGGGCCACGCGGCCTCGTATTCTATTTGGCGTCGTCGGGAATAGTAAAGAACCAACTATCGTTGTGAGAGTCGTGTTCGTCATCAAAAACATGAGCAGCCTCGAATTCACGTACCGCCTCCTGTGCAATTGGTATCGGCGCCAACCGTGGGCATGTCTTTCCACTTGGACAGACCACCAGATGCATCTGTGAAAGCTCCGAGGGTGTCCCCGCGTCGGCTATAAAGCCTCGCTGGACAGACCGGAGCATTATTATCCAGCGTTATCTCACCAACAATGGCCGGGTCTCTGTGGCCCTCTTTCCCCAAGTTCGGTGTACCCGGCGGTCGCGAGGATGGAACCCCGGGCGGGGAATAGAGAATGCGAAGTGCCTCAGCCGACCCTTGAGGCGCGCCGAGACATGCCGGCAAAAAACCGTATGCTGGCACGGCAAAGATAGCCAGCACGATAAAAGTGGTCCTTAACATGGTAAATGCACTCCGCTACTTTTTTGGGCTTTGCCAGACCTGTTGGTCGGAGCCGCTATTCCATCTGCGGCTGCGACCTGGAAATCGCGGCGGTCCAAAGCATAAGGAGGGCTGCCAACACAAGGAACGTACTGGCACCAGTCATCGCAACCATCCCAAAACGATGCTGCCTAGAAACAATCCCCAAGACCAAAGCCAAGACCTCCGAGAGAAAAGCGAACCCGCCAAGGAGCAATCCAACGATATCCGATAGATTGCTCCCAGGATTGCTCCCAGGACGGTGCGGCCGAAGGCCGCACGCGCCTCGAGCGAGATCGGCGGTGAAGTGCGGAAGCACTCGCGCCGGGTCGGGCCCAGCGGGCGCTGAGGGTAAATTGTCTCGTTGGCCATGCGTCGTGCCGCCTCGGCGTCGTCCGCGGTGCAAGGGCCGTCGCGGCCCTGGCGGGCCGCTTCATCCTGAGTGCGGGTCTCCAATGCGCCGTTGCCCGCCTCGATAGATCTATTGTACTCCGGCGTATAGGGTGGCGAGAAGAGGGGCTGGACTTTCCATTGGTCAAGGAACTGCCGCGTGGCCTCAGCGGTGGATCCCGAACCGTTGTCCGACTTCAGCACCAGCGGCGGACCCTGTTCCAGGAACAGCCATTGCAAGGCGGTGATCGTGGTCTCGGCCGTTTCGTCCAGGACCGGCAGCCAGGCAAGCTGGCAGCCGCTGGCGAGGTCGCGGATGGCAAGGGTGTACGGCCAACGACCGTCGATGGCCATCAGCGGCTCCGTATGATCCATGGCCCATACTGCTGTCGGGTGGTGCCAATGCAGAACGTGGATCGCCGCTGGTGGTCTAATTTCCAGAGCTGCCGGAAGCGATCGCGGAGGTTCTCGGCCTCGCGGCGGGCCAGGTCCGGGAAGGTGGCTTGCACGGCGGCCGTGCTGACGCCCGCTCCCACGTAGCGCATGAAATCGATGGCCTCGTTGCGTTGTTGCCAGGGGCTGCGATGACAAGGACGGCCCAAGGCGGGGGCCTCCAGGCAATCCCCATGCCAGCGATGTTTCCAGAAGGCCAGCGTGCCGGGCGCCAGGCCAAGCTGCTCGGCCGCCATGCGCTGCCGCACCCCATGCTGCGTGGCCCAGTGGGCGAAGTCCACCGCATGCCGGCGGACGTCGCGCTCGGCCTCACGCCGGGACCGCTGGGCAGACCAGCCGCGTTTCGAGATTTGGAAGCCGCTAGGTTTCATGAGGACGACTGTTTCGTGTTTCATAGTAATCGTTTGCGATGCCGCTTTATCGCTCGGCGAGTCGTTTTTTTTCCCCGCCTCCGAAGCCGGGTTGATGTTCTGAGGTTTGGCCATGATTTCCCTCCTTGGCCAGGTTCCACGGCGGACGATTCCTCCGCCTTCGCGACTTCCGCGTCCAGACGGCGCAAGCCGGCATCCAAGGGCGATTCGCCCGGCGCTACTTCGTCTTCGGCCACGTCGCCCTGAGGCGAACCGTCCGGACAGGCCGGCAAGCGCATTTCGGCAGGCATCCGCGCCGCCGCGCTGTCGACCAGCGGCAACTGTGCGGCGTCCGGCCCGCCGAGGTCGACCGAGCCTCTCCTTCCCGCTTGAGGATCATCCGTTCGCCTGCGGAATGCACGCTGAAGGCCCGTTCGCCGATCCGTCCCGTCACATAGAACGCGGCCTTGGGCACGCCGTCGACAAACGCGACGACTGACTCAAAGAGATCCGATGCCTGGATGGCAAGCGGTGGAAGGGATCGTTCGGACTCGGGGGCGAGGGCCGGTGACGCGGTGTTCTTGTCCGGTATTCCGAGGCTGCCGGACGTAGGACGGGCGGCAGCGGCTTCTTGCGGCGGCTCTGCCGACAGACTTCCCGCCATGACGATAGTCGCGTCCGCTTGAACGGTTCTTGCCGCAGCCTGGCTGGAGGGTCCAGTTAGCGTGCCGAAGGATGCCATGATCGTTTTGCCTTGCGACGTTGCGGTGATCCTTGGGCTCCCCCCGCAACAGGAATGCGCTGCTATCGACCAGTGATTGCACTACGCATGATAACCGATCCTAAGCGCGCTGGCAAGTTATCGAGCGTATCAAATACACTTTGCAAGGTGCCCGACCGATCGCCACTAGTCGTGATCCTCAGATGAATCCTGAATGTCCGTCCGTGGTAGGAGTTCGTGTAGCCTTGCGCGGCCGCGTTCGCTGATATTCGTTTTCCAGAGGATTAGTTGCCGTAGCGTCCCTAGCGTTCCGATCGCTTCGACCCCCTTGTCCGTAATGTCGGATCCTCCCACCGCTAGAAATTCCAAGTTCGGCAAGCGTTTCAGGCAGGCAAGGCCATCGTCAGTAACCCTCGTACCGGACAAGTCCAACCCGAGAATGCTTGTCATTCGCGAAAGGCGATCAAGCCCTACATTGCTTATTGCCGTGTCTGCCACGCCGAGCGTGGCCAATGACCGGCATTGGACGACGTAGTGAAGGCCATCATCGGATATGCGAGTTCCGTCAAGCTTGAGAACCTTAGCAACTGGAAAACAATAAAAGTCCGGTTTGTATGATTCTGGGGTGGTCACGTTATGTGAAAGGAGTATAATCGAGGAGTACTAATTCTTCAACCATGCACGCCAAGGATGGCGGCTATGTCGAGAACGGGTCTTCAGGGTTGTATTTGTCCTCAATGTGTCGTCGATGACGACGTGCGAGCTACGCATGGCCGGTGGATCGAATTGATGTCCCTTTTCAACGAGCGGCAGGCGCGGCTTTACGCTGCCGAGAAAGCCATGGCTTTGGGACATGGCGGTATTACTCTTGTGTCGGAAGTGCTGGGTCTGTCGGAACGCACGATTCGGCGCGGGATCGAGGAGTTGGAGGCGGGAGATCTGGGTGAGATGCCGGAAAGAGCCCGCCGTCCTGGCGCTGGACGGAAAGCGAGCGAAGAAGTCGATCCGTCCCTCGTGGATGACCTGGAATTGCTGATGGGAGAAACTACGGCAGGTGATCCCATGCGACTGCTGAAGTGGACCACGAAATCGCTTCGATCCATTGCCAAGGAATTGACTCAGCGCGGACACACGGTCAGTCATCCCACGGTACACCGTTTGCTGCGAGAGTTGGATTATTCTCTGTGGGGCAACAAGCGGTCGATCGAGGGCAAGCAACATCCTCAACGGGATGCTCAATTTCGCTACCTGTACCAGCAGGTGAAACGCTGTATGCGTGCAAGAATCCCCGTAATTTCCGTGGATACCAAGAAGAAGGAACTGGTGGGGGCGTTCCACAACAAGGGGCGTCGCTGGGGAAAAAAGCAGCATGTGGTCAGCGCTTACGACTTTCCGTCCCTGGCTGAGGGCCGGGCGTATCCCTATGGCCTTTACGATGAAACCCAGAATGAAGGCTTTGTGAATGTGGGAATTAGCCACGACACTGCCGAGTTTGCCTCGGAGAGCATCGATCGTTGGTGGCGGATGCTGGGGCGCCGTCACTACTCGAACGCTACCAAGCTCTTGATCACTGCCGATGGTGGCGGTAGCAACGGAAGTCGGAACCGCCTGTGGAAATACTGTATCCAGCAATTTGCTGATCGCCACGGCTTGGCGGTGACAGTTTGTCACTTTCCCCCCGGAACCAGCAAGTGGAATAAGATAGAACATCGGCTGTTTTCCCAGATCAGTGTCACTTGGCGAGGTGAACCGTTGGTAAGTTATGAAACGATCATCAACTTCATAAGTTCCACCACTACCAAGACCGGTCTGAAAGTGAAAGCGAAACTGGACACCCACGAATATGAAACGGGCAAGAAAATTACCGACGAACAGATGCAAACGGTAAGAGTTAAGCATCACGATATCCACCCGCAGTGGAACTATACCATTCAGGGTGAAACGTAACACACTTCATACCATTGTCTTAGAACCTAAATCGGACTTTTATTGTTTTCCAGTTGCTTAAGGTCGTTCGCATCACTGATCCACTTGAGGTCATCGTCGCTAAGTTTATCGGAATCCGCTTCGAATGTCGCCACGCAAAGAGGAGCGGCATCCTGGCCATTATCTCCGGACATACGCATTCGTTCGTGAGCCTCACCTGAACGACCCGCCTGCTTATTTCTCGCCCCAAGAAGTAGTTCAACCACGGATGACAGCCAGGCATGATAGTGACCATCCCTCCTCTGTCGCGGATTTCTTTCGCAAAACTCAATTGCTCGACATACTCCGTCCGAATGCACGCGATTCGCGAGCAGCACAGCGCAACCAACGTCGTAACCAGCAGCAAGGACCGGACTGTGTACTTCATTCGCCATGGTTCTCGGCGGGCTGCCGAAGTTTCATCGGACTGGTGCGGGCTCATTCTTCCCTCGTCGCTTCCTCTCTTCATCCTTAATGGACTGCCCTTCGACGTCGGGGGTCCGCGACCGCACAGCGCAGGCCGGGCACCGCCTTCTCGATTTGCCTAATGCCCGCGTTGGTCACGCTCGTCCCATACACCTTCAATGTGCGCAGACTTCCCAATTGCTCCAACTGCTGGAGGCAACGGTCGTCGACTTCTTTCCCGTTGTTTGAAATGTCCAGGTTCTCCAATTGCTTGAACGATGCGAGGCGCGCGATCCCAGACTCGCTCAGCGCTGTCGAAGACACGACCAGAGTCCTCAACGACGAGATCTTGCCCAATTCCTGCAAGGCGGCCCCGAGGTCGCCGTGGAAACTACTTAGGTCAACATCGACCAGAGGGCGCCGGCGACGATTTTCGAAAAGTCGGCCGCGCTCACGTCGCAGCCGGCCAGATCGAGTTTTTCAAGGGCGCTCGAATCGTCGAGCGCCAATTCCCGAACATCCCGCAGGCATAACTGCTTGATCTGCGGTACACGCTCGAGGGCAAGGCCCCACCAGCATTTGGGGGAAGGCCCGTGTAGACTATTACATGGTGCTATCGTGAGGCGTTCTAGCGCGGGACAGTCGTGTATTCGCACGCGCGGCATCCCACGATCCGGCTCGGAAGGGCCCAATCGCATCTCCACGAAAAGTTCCTTCAAGTTCGCAGACCCCGAAAAACCGGCAATCCCGGCGGGCGACACACTCGTGAAGCCTTGAAGGGAAAACCGCGTCAGGTTACGCAATCCGCGGACTGCCGACAACCCGTCATCCGAAAGCCGCGTGGAACCGTTCAACCGTACATCAAGGGTCAGATCGGCAAGCTCCGGAAACTTCCGAGCGATCAGGGCGCAATGCCGAATCGGTCAGGGGCGCAGGCGCAGCTCTAGTGTCGTAACGCCGGGCATTGGCGGAACCTGCGCGAGATCATGGAGGTCGGTCGGTCCAAAAGTTCTGATCGTCTTAAGGCGAGACAGCGTGCTGATCGCCTTAAAGGGCTCGCTGACGGCTGAAAGTCCATTGAACCTGACCGACGTTCAGGCTCGTAAGCCTACCGGTGGTTCGTAAAACCTGGTCAGACGTTTCGAGAGGGCATTCAACGCTTATTGGATGCACAAAGACATCCTCGCCAGCGATTCGACGAATCCATGCGGCGCACTTCGGGCGTGCCCCTTCCACGCCACGCTGGCGTGATGAATCCCACTCATAGGCGTAGACTATTTGGCAGCCAGCACCTTTGAGCTCGGCGACCAATCGCCGCTCCTCGCGTTTTCGCACGTACGGCACGAGGAATCCCAGGAGCAGTGCGACGCCGCTCACGAACAGGAGGGGCGTTCTCAATCGGAACTGCCACCGTCGCCTTGTCGGCGAACCTCGACTCGCGTCAAAAGAGACCGGACTCATTTTTCTACTTGTTTTTCTACTTGACCCGACAACGTCAGTTCGCTCATGGTCGTCTCTGTCCACGTCCAGCGCGTTTCTTCAGGCGGATTCTCGGTCCATTTCAAGTCAGTTGCTATCGTCTTGAAGTTCTTCTCGGTACCTGGGATAACGAGCGGTGCCGGGCCACGCTTGCCAGCCTCACCCGTCTCGCTCGGCGCGATAAAGCCTAGAAGCTCGTAGTAGTCTTCCTCGAATTTAGAGCCGGTCCTGCCTTCCTAGGGCCGGTTTTCCAAAGATCCAATGTCTCCAGTGTCACTGACAGGGGTTCCCGAAAGAACCAATATCCGAAAATTCCTTAGGCATTTCAAATCCTTCAGGCCGTCGTATCAAGGCTAAGCTCACGAAGCTGTGTTAGCCCCTTCAAGTGCTTGAGCCCCGATCCGGTTATTTTATTGTGGCCCAACGTCAAAGTGGGTAGTCGTATCAAACCACTTAGGTTCACTTCTCGTCTTCGTCGCGCCCACCGTCGCACGGGTGCTGCGGCGCCATCGTTGACCTTTGCCTGCGGAAGCGCGGCAGTCAATTCCCGATAGCCAGCGTCCGTAAGGTGCCCCTTGCCCCCAGCGTCAATTGCGCGGAGGGTTTTGCAATGTTCGAGTTCTCGGAGGCCAGCGTCGGTTATCTCAGTCCAAGTGACGTCCAACTTTTCAATACGGGGAAGCGCAGCAATTATTGTCATGGCTCCATCCCCCACCTTCGTACCTTGAAGGTTCAGTTCTTTCAACGCCGTCAGCGTACTCAAGCTCTCGACGCCTTTGTCCGAAATACCCGTTGTGCCAAGGTATAGATGCTCTAGCAACGTCAACGCCGACAGGTACCGCACGCCAACGTCGTTGATGGCCCTATTACGGAAGAGCCCGAGCGAGCGAAGGCCACGGATGTCGCCAACGTACCTTAGGCCCTCGTTCGAGACGTTCGCATCGTCGAGATCAAGCGACCGCAACTCGTGGAGGTTCGCAAGCGGTTGCATCCCCGCACCGCCAACGTACGTCGAAGCTAGCGCGAGGAATTTCAACTTGTGAAGCGTTCCTACAAAGCCCAAACAACCGTCACTGAACGCGCGTGTCCGACAGACGCAGCGCTTGCAGAGTTTTTAACTCCGCAAGGTCCGCGAGATGCCCGTCCGTGACCTCTGTTTGCCCCAAGTCAAGGTCGGTCAATCCATGGCACCCGCGAAGGTGTCTCAGTCCGCGCCCAACAATTTGGGTTTCACTCAGGTCGAGGCCCCTAAGCGAACGCATCCCCGAAAGATACGCCAACCCATCATCGCTAATCTTCGTCATCGACAGTGTGAGCGTCTCCATTTCGTGAAGGCCCGCGATGTGCGCCAGTCCTCGATCTGTAACCGAAGTGTGCCGCAGATTGAGGGAATGCAGGTCCTTTAGTTCGGCCAGATGGCGAAGACCTTCGTCCGTAATGGCGCAGAATGACAAAGCCAAATGCCGCAGGCCAGCAGATTTAGACAACGTCTCCAGGCCCGCGTCGGTAATTTGAGTGCCGGTCAGACCCAAGCTCTCCAACGCCCCCATACGTACCATGGACGCCATCCCTGCGTCTGTAATACGCGTTCCCATCAAATTCAATGTCTTCAGTCTTGGCATTGAGATGAGTTGCTCTAGGTCGCCATCTGCGATCACGGTGTCGTTGAGCACGAGCGTGTCGATCTGCGCGAGGTCACGGATCCGCTTCAGCGCTCGGGCGCTTGTGGCGAGGTGCTTATATCGAGGATTCGGAGCATGGGTAGACGCGCGAGCGCATCAAGGTCTGCGTCGGCAAGGGTAGCATCCCGGTAAAACGTAACCTGCTCCACCGAGCCATCTTTGCCAACGCCTACCGCGGCATCCTGCTCCAGGGCGATTGCGCGAATCTAGGTAATCTGCTATGACTAGGGGATTGCGATTTCCGTTGCTTGCCGAGGAGCGGCAAGAGCGTGGATGTCGCGCAGGCCCAGGAGTCCACCAGGTCATGGCCAAGAAGTCCGCCAAGATTCAACACCACTTCGCAACTCTCACTGATCCTCGACGACGGCCGCCCGTCTACCCATTGATCAACATCGTGACAATCGCCATCTGTGCGGTCATCTGCGGGGCCGACGACTTCGTGGCCATTGCGGAGTTCGGCAAGGCGCGATGCGCGTGGTTTTCGCGATTTCTGGATCTGAAGGAGGGCGTCCCTTCCCATGATCGTTTCAACGCGATCTTCGCCACCATCAATCCGGCGGAGTTCGAGAAGTGTCTGCTCAGTTGGGTCACCGCGTTGCACGAGATTAGCGGCGGGCAAGTGATCGCCATCGACGGCAAGACGCTCCGCCGCAGTTACGACACCGCCAGCGGTAAGGCGGCGATTCACATGGTCAGTGCCTGGGCCACAGCGAACTCCATTAGCCTTGGTCAAGTCGTCACCGACGCCAAGAGCAACGAGATCACAGCGATCCCGAAATTGCTGGAAATCATCGACATTTCCGGGGCCCTGGTGACCATCGACGCGATGGGCTGCCAGACGAAGATCGCCCAAAAGATCCTCGACGGCAAGGGCAATTACGTCCTCCATGTGAAGGAAAACCAGCCTACGCTGTACCAGGCCATCCAGGACTACTTCATCAACCGCCTGGAGAACGACTTCGCCGGAACGACCTACCGTTCCTATCAGACCGAGGGCAAGGGGCACGGTCGGGAGGAGACACGCTCTTATTATCTCTGTCGGCTCCCAGCCGACTTGGCCGATGCGGCGCGTTGGCCTGGCTTGAAGGCCATCGGGATGGTCATCAGCATCACCCAGCGCGATGGCAAGGAATGCACTGACGTCCGCTACTACATCCTCAGCCAGTACCTCTCCGCGCGTCGCTTTGCAGGCGCGGTTCGGGGCCACTGGGGGATCGAGAACCGGCTGCACTGGCAACTCGACGTAACCTTCCAGGAAGACCTGTGTCGCATCCGCAAGGGACATGCCGACGCCAACTTCAGCATCCTCCGCCGCACGGCACTGGCAATGCTGAAGAACGAAACGACGAGCAAAGTCGGGATCAAGAACAAACGCCTCACCGCTGCCTGGGACGAAACCTATCTCGCACAAATCCTTGTCGGAACGTGATTTATGGTGCAATTGCCCTGCATCCTGCTCCAGTCGGGCAACGACCTTTGGATCGTCAGCGGGAATGCCAGAGTTTGAGCAAACTGTGAGAGATAATAACGCAAGAACAAGCTGCGTTGCGGCCACCAGTCCGCGTTGCAAACTCGCTACGGATTTCACGGAAATCTCCTTTCGTCCGAAATGACTGCGAATATCCCGAGCCCGTCGCCATTTGTGTCTACCGGCTTCCAACCTTCATTGGTTTCTTTTGCTGGGACTTGAGCAGCACACCCAATTCCAGCTTATTCTGCGTGTGCGTCGAATCGTACGTCCAAAGCACCTGCGATCCAAAATCCAGGGGCGGTTCGCTCGCACCCGTGAACTGATTCTGGGTGTTCAATCTCTGAGTTACTCCCGATGGGTCCTCGCTCAACCACGTCCCGACCGTCGGATCGAACCAGCGACTCTGGTTGATCCGTGATTTGCCTGTCGGTCCGGCGCGACCTGCCCGGCCTGACGGACGCCGACGCCAACGTCGTCGGCTTGACACTCCCTTCATACACTTTTCAGAAATCGGCATGTTTATCTCTCCGGTTAGATTTGACAGAAAACAGCGTCTCTCACGGAACTCGACGGCACGTTTCTTTCACGATAGTTTCTAAGGATCCTCTGCAATTGCTCCAGGGCAAGCGGCCGGAACTGCGGTTCCCACGGTTCAACGCTCGGGGCCAATCGAACTTCCGCCGGCGGCGTCGCGAACAGCACTTCGCGCCCAAACTCGTATTCTACCGCGCGGTGCAGTATAGTCGCAATCGCCCAGGCGCACTGAACGCCCAAAAGCTTCGGGGCCAGCCGACCAGCTTCGGCAAATGCCTCCAGAGCCGGCCCGGTCCGCAGGTGGTCGAGCCAGCAGTGCCCTCGCTCACGGTAAAACGCCGCCGCCTCCTCCCGAGGCGTCAGGTTGCAGAGGAATAGTCCCTGGCGGATCTCTTCGTCGGGTATCGGCTTGGGCCAGCGTCGAAAATGCTCATCGTCGCGCGGCGTAAACCCAAGAGTCGTGGCCTCGACATTGAATCGCTCGCCCGGCTCATCCCAACGCACGAAATAGTGTTCGCGGGCTTGCACTAACCACAAGGGGTAGCCCAACCGCCGTCCGATGGCGATATACAAGATCGGCATCGTCACGCAAGTGCCTCCGTGGCCGTCCAACAGACCGTGAATGAACAGGGTGCGAGGATCGAGGGCACAGTAAGTTCCCTCCTGGCATGCCGGATCGTAACGCACGCCCAGATTCCGAGGCTGCCGGACGTAGGACGGGCCGCAGCGGTTTCTTGCGGCGGCTCTTCCGACGCACCACCCGCCACGACGATGGTCACGTCGACTTGAATGGTTCTTGCCGCGGCTTGGCTGGAGGGTCCGGTCTTGGAACGCATGATCGAGTAAACTCGCAATGTCGCAGTTGCCGTCATCCGTGGACTTTCCGCGCAGAAACGGGCGACTGCCCACAACGCGCATGATAGTCGATACTGGGCTAGGTGGGAAGAGAAAGGCGATTTACGCCCCGCGTGTCGTTGGACGACGACCCGCTTCATCGTGAACCTGCCTGGGCTCCCGATGTCTTCCCGCCCGGCCAAACCCTGGGGATTTGAATTGCTGTCCCTTACAAAGTGACCGAAAATCTCCTACAGTTTTCCAATGATCGTAAAAAGCCATGCTAGCCAACTGGACCAGGACAGTACGATAAAGTCAGCGTTCGATCGCACAAAATGGCAACTTCCGCTGTAGCTCCTTAATCCCTTTATCGGTCACGCGGGTGCCGCGAAGGTTTACCGAATCCAATCCGTCGATCTCCGCGACATGTTCGAGCCCAACGTCTGTGACTTGACTGTCGTTTAGTTCCAAGAGTCGGAGCCGGCTCAACCCTTTAAGTTGCTCAACCCCGATGCCACTTAGTTGTGTGTTACATAGGCGCAGCACACGGAGTCGATTCAGCGTTTTTAGATGCACTAGCGCAGCGTCCGTTATTTGCGCACCACGAATACACAAATGATCAAGGTGGCTCAGCTCGCCAATATACTGTATTGACTTGTCCGTAATTTGATCACTACAGATGGTTAGATCCTTGAGCTCGCTCAGCGTTTCGAGTTGCTCTACGTCAGCGTCGGTGACGTTCGTTGACAGAGAGAGGGTTTCGAGGGACCCGAAGAAGTCGTCCCCCAGGGAAGCGTACAACCAATCGACCTGGAATGACGGTCTAGGAGTCCATGTCATTTGTCCGCCCAGTCTCGCAATTGTCTTTATTGCTTGGCGCTGCGCGCCGCTTGCGTCTTCGCCTCCTGAATCCTAATCGCTACCCAACTGCACGGCATGGCCGTGACCGCAGCGAGTGCCAATAGGGAGCGGACCGTGAACTGGAACGGCCGATGAGCAAACAGACTAGCGGCAGACAAGAGAAGCAGCAAGGGTAGCACCAAGCCGGCAATGCCCAGCGCAATCAGCGCCGGCCACCCCTTCTGCCAATTATGGTGAAATAAGGAGAACCGCTCCGCTACCCAGACCATGCATTCGGCCGCAAGCAGCACAATAATTGCGTGTCCGAGCGTTGGCCAGTATTGCCGGCGGTTGGAAAGAGCTTTGGCCATTTCGATACTACGCTCCTTATCCGCAAATCTCATCCACATTATGTTCGACCTGCCTCGCCGGTGGAAGAGGCGTCATGGTGTGCTGGCCCACTGTGCTTGTCCACCGACCTTTGAGGAAAAAAGCGTGGCGAACAGCTCAGGAGCAGCCTGTCCAGGTTTCATTGGTTGTCCTCGACAAATCCATGAACCCATAACCAACAACACCGAAAGCCTCACCGCGATTCGTTTACGCTCCCTTATACACCACCCTTAAAGAGGGGTGTGCCGAGTTCCGGCTCGACGATTTCCTTGAATTTTTCCGAGATCTCACTTGTTGGCTGCATCTCGGGTGTAAACGAATAATTACCGCGCGTCGGAGTACTCGCCACGACCGCCTTCGCGCCGGCTGCAGCCGAGCCAAGTACGAGGCTAACCGCTGGAGTTATCTCTTTCATCGTCGTCTCATCGTTGGTGGGAAAGGACGTTATCGGTTGCCGCAAACGCAAGGGGGCATTCGGTGGCCGTCACCTCTATGCCGATGCCGTAAAGACGGTCACTTTCCGAATGGCCCGCCCTCCTTGACGACCGGCTCAACCAATTTGCCATCCATCAACACGAAGAGATCGAACTCGCCCACGGGACCGGTTCCCGTAGCCTCCCCATGGTAGTGGATGCGCCAGTAAAAACGCTTGGACGGTTCAATTATTGCTCCCCAAAGGTATTCTAGCGAGATTGACTCGCGTTTCCATTCGTAAGCTTCCGTATTAT
Source organism: uncultured Planctomycetia bacterium (assembly GCA_963824275.1). Lineage (GTDB taxonomy): Bacteria > Planctomycetota > Planctomycetia > Pirellulales > Thermoguttaceae > JANXQG01. The sequence goes on from CAWGOT010000003.1 coordinate 675,347, forward strand.
GCACCAACTGCTGCCTCTTCGCGCCACACTCTCCAGATTGCCTGTTAGCGGACCGCTCCGCAGCGCCGCCCCGGCCAGGTTTCCGGCCGGGTCCAGAAGGCGTCGTCGCGCCCGCCGTAGTAACTCGCCAGCACCTGGTCCATGAGCCTCTCCTTCCCGCTTGAGGATCATCCGTTCGCCTGCGGAATGCACGCTGAAGGCCCGTTCGCCGATCCGTCCCGTCACATAGAACGCGGCCTTGGGCACGCCGTCGACAAACGCGACTACGGACTGAAATAGACTTGACGCCTTGGTGGTAAGCGGGGGAAGGGATTGTTGGGACTCGGGGACGAGGGCAGGTGGCGCGGTGTTTTTGTCCGGTATTCCGAGGCTGCCGGACGTGGGACGGGCGGCAGCGGCTTCTTGCGGCGGCTCTGCGGACAGACTTCCCGCCATGACGATAGTCGCGACCGCTTGAACGGTTCTTGCCGCAGCTTGGCTGGAGGGTCTGTGGGCATCATCGATGAAACCAGTTTCGTGAAGCAGGGGAAAAAGACGCCAGGCGTGCAGCGGCAGTACTTGGGTACGGTAGGCAAGAAGCAAAACGGTATCGTCACCGTGCATCTGGCCTACGCGGCAGACGATTTTCACTGTCTGCTGGATGGGGAGTTGTTCCTGCCGGAAAGTTGGGCCGCTGATCCCGCCCGTTGCCAGGAGGCAAAGATCCCGGCAGGCATGACCTACCGCCCAAAGACGGAGATCGCCTTGGAGTTGTACGATCGCGCGCGGGCCAACGGCATCCAGTTTGCCTGGTTGACGTTCGACGAGTGGTATGGCGGAAAACCCGCGTTTTTGCAGGCATTGGACCAGCGTCCGCAGCCCTTCGTGGCCGAGGTGCCGCGGACCTTGATGGGCTGGATCGACCCGCCACGGGTCACCCGGCGGCCGTTGCGTCGTGGTCGTGGACGTGGTCGCAAGGTGCCGCGGATCGTGGCCAGCAATCGGCCATCGCAACCTGTCGAACATCTGTTTTGGTGGCATCCGGCGCTGAAGGAACAAGAATGGCAACGCTGGCGCGTCAAGGACGGCGAGAAGGGTCCGATGATTTGGGAAGTCAAGCATGTGCCGTTCTACCTGCAAGGACCGGATGGTCTGCCAGGGCCGCGTTGGCATTTGGTAATCGCACGCAACGTGCTCGATCCCACGGAGATGAAGTTCTTCGTGAGCAACGCATCGCCAGATACTTCGGTGGGCACAATCCTCCTGGTAGCCTTCTCGCGCTGGCGTGTGGAGAGGTGCTTCGAGGACGGCAAAGGCGAAATCGGCCTGGACCATTACGAGGGCCGACGTTATCCAGGACTCAAACGCCACTTGATCCTCAGCGCGATCAGCTACTTGTTCCTGGCCAAGACCAACCAACGGCTGCGGGAAAAAAAAATCCGAGTTGACCGTTTGCCAGGTGCATACCGCCATCTCGGCGCTGATTCGATCATGGTGGATGAACGGGCGGGTATCGGCGCGGTTTCTGGAACGCACCGCCAAAAAGATCCAGCGGGCACAACGCCGCGCCGCCTGTGCTCGCCGTTGCCACACCAAGCGAACTCGCCGAGTTTTGCGGAGCATGGGCATCAAGTTGACAGAAACTCCGGTCTGTAAATGGAACTCAAGTTAGCGCTGTAGTACTAATTGTCCTCATCTTTGGCGACAACCGGCTCAACCAATTTGCCGTCCATCAGCACAGCCAGATCAAGCACGCCGCTGGGACCCGTTCCGCCACCGGCTTCAAGATCGTAACGGATGCGCCAGTAGAAACGCTTCGACGGCTCCACGTCCTCCACCAAATCAAGGTATTCCAGTGAGATCGACTCGCGCCGCCATTTCTCGTGCGCCGTGTCATGAACCAGTTGCTGCCTCTTCGCATCCGCGAGTCTCATCGCTTTGCGAACTGATACGGGAGGGTTCTCGGCGGTCTCAATCCAGGCCGGGCACTTCCTGAGCGCGTCCCTATCTATGACCGACGTGTACGATTTGCCATCGGCAGCACCATATAAAATAACCTCGTCATTGTCGCCTTCGGCTTTTGCTACGGAAATCAGGAACGCTCCGAGCGCCAGCGCGATTAGCGGGATGAAACGTCGCATGCTGTTCCTCCGAAGTTAGTGAACTATGAAACTTTAGCCGGCAATCCCTTATATCTCGTCGTTTTACCAATTGGCGTCGTCCAGTTGACGATCAGATTGTGATTCACTGACGGGGATGATGGTTGTATATTGGCCATTGCCTCAAGGTCCGTCGTCGCCGGAAGTTCGTGCGCGTGGGTCTCCGGATTGAGTCGTGTAAAGGCAGCAGGCAGAAGAATGTTCGAATAAAAACATGCGCTCGCGATGAACGTGATTGTGCCGCAGGTGTCTTGGTCGGCACGTCGGTCGTCTACCGTTACCTCTGCCTTGGTTAACCAATAGGTGTCGGCAACAACGGTTGTCAATCCGGGTAACGAATTCGCAGTGCGTCCAGGCAAGACCGGCCATGCCTCCAAATAGTTCCAATGGTCGTCGGCAGGGATGTGAACGGTTGTTATTGTGCCTCCAATCCTTGTTACAACGTCAAACAATGCGTGGACATGCTGGACGATCCAACTGCCCCTCGGCCAGTATCCCGAGGCGTGTTCCTTGATCGCCTTGGCAAACTGCGTGGCGTTCGTTCCCTGTATCTCCGGCGCTACTGGCGACAAATGCCAGTCAATCGGGTAACTGAATGCTCCCCAATAGCCAGGTGAAAAAAGATGCTGTTCGAGTTTAAGAGTGAAAGGCAAATGCTCTACGGGGGAAACGGGCTCGAGCGAAGGGAGCGTGATCGATGGCGGCTGGAATTTGATGAACGATGGCGGCGGAAAATCGCCCGGGTCAGGTAAACCCGGTGGGCTAAAATCGGGCGTTGGTTCAAGGTTAGGTGCTGCATACTCAGGGGGTACGTAGTCGTATCCCGGAGGCCTGTATTGGTACTCTGGCGGCACATATTGCGGAAGTTCGATGGCATCGATTGGCGTATACTCATACTCTGGTGGCACGTATGCTCCCGATGCAGGGTTGGGGGCGACCGAGTTAGGCGCGCCAGGTGCGGCGCTACGTGCTGGCTGAAGCCCGCTCGCGTCCGCTGCATCCGTCGGCGCGTTCCCGCAGTAGCGGTAGAGGTTCGGATCGCCGGCCGCCAATCCCGATGGGTCCTCGCTCAACCACCTCCCGACCGTCGGATCGAACCAACGACTTTGGTTGAGCCGCGATTTTCCGACCGGTCCGGCGTGACGTGCCCGGGCTGCTAGACGCCGACCGAAACATCGTCGATTCGGCACTCCCCGCGAACACTTTTCAGATACAGTCATTTTGATCTCTCCCGTTTAGATGTTACAGAAAACAGTGTCTCTCACGGAACTCGACGGCAAGTTCCTCTCACGATAGTTGCAAACGATCCTCTGCAATTGCTCCAGGGCAAGCGGCCGAACCTGCGGTTCCCACGGTTCAACGCTGGGAGGCAAGCGAACTTCCGCGGGCGGCATCCCGAACAGCATGTCGCGCCCAAAGTATTCTACCGCGCGGTGCAGTATGGTTGCAATCGCCCAGGCACACTGGACGCCGAAAAGCTGCGGGACCAGCCGAGCAGCTTCCGAAAATGCCTCCAGCGCCGGCCCGGTCCTCAGGTGATCGAGCCAGCACTGCCCTCGCTCGCGGTGAAACGCCGCTACCTCTTCCTGAGGCGTCAGGTTTCTCAGAAACAAGCCCTGGCGGATCTCTTCGTCCAGTATCGGCTTCGGCCAGCGACGAAAGTGTTCGTCGTCGCGCGGCGTAAAGCCCAGAGTTGTGGCCTCGATATTGAATCGCTCGCCGCCGACCTCCTCCCAACGCACGAAATAGTGTTCGCGTGCTTGTGCCAGATAAAGCGGGTAGCCCAGTCGCCGACCGATCGCGATATACAAGATCGGCATGGTCACGCAGGTGCCTCCGTGGCCGTCCAACAGACCGTGAATGAAGAGGGTGCGGGGATCGAGGGCGCAGTAAGTTCCCTCCTGGCATGCCGGGTCGTATCGAACTCCCAGATCCCGCTGCAGCACTGTTACCAGTGCCATCATCCGGAACTTGGCAACGGAATTGTCGAATTCGGAGGGGGACCGATGGAACATCGGCAGGCAGCGCTCGGTCTTGGTTCGGACGAGTCCTGCCCATGTGGTCAGCCGCTCAAGATAACGAGGGACATCAAGTGTCTCAGCGCCGGGTAGACCACGAGCGAGGTTTAGGTTCGTTTCGGCTATTTCTGTCATCGTCGTCTCATCGTTGGCGGGAAAGGACTTCATGGGTGGGGGCGATGCGGGAAGACCGTCGCCTGGGCTGTGGGACAGGGCGAATCTAGTTTTCGCGTCAACATGGTACGGAAAACTCCACTTCTTTCCCTTACTCCCATCGCCCGATTGCGCAGCGGAAGATTCGGCCGCGGGCTTTGACACGGATGAAGCAGCCGCAGGCGGCGCAGCGATTGCCGTTCAGGCGGTCGCAGGTGCGGCAGATTTCCAGGCGCTGGCGGTACGTTGCGTCGTCCACGATGCCGCAGCCGTCGCCCACGAAGGCAACCGCGGCCTGGAAGAGATTCGATGCCTGGGTCGCAAGCGGTGGAAGGGATTGTTGGGACTCGGGGACGAGGGCAGGTGGCGCGGTGTTTTTGTCCGTTATTCCGAGGCTGCCGGACGTGGGACGGGCGGCAGCGGCTTCTTGCGGCGGCTCTGCGGACAGACTTCCCGCCATGACGATAGTCGCGACCGCTTGAACGGTTCTTGCCGCAGCTTGGCTGGAGGGTCCAGTTAGCGTGCCGAAGGATGCCATGATCGTTTTGCCTTGCGACGTTGCGGTGATCTTTGGGCTCCCCCCGCAACAGGAATGCGCTGCTATCGACCAGTGATTGCAATACGCATGATAACCGATCCTAAGCGCGCTGGCAAGTTATCGAGCGTATCACGTATCAAAACAACCGCAAACTTGCCCTCGCAGGAAGTCGCTTAGCTCGGCCCTGGGAGCCCGCGATTGGAGCCTCGCCCGAGTTGGCCCCGAGGTTCGCCTTGCGCGGCCGTGGGCCTTGGTGCGGGGCAAAATTTGGTGCCCGGCTGGAACTGAATGTCACGTTCCAGGCGATGGCCGTAGCCTGCCGGGGGATCCATCCCGCTCGGATCAACCCGATCCGTCGGTGCATTCCCGCAGTAACGGTAGCGGTTGCTTTGGTTGCTGTCCGCCGCCAAATTCATGGCGATGGAGGCGACCAATTGATTTTGCAGTTCGGCAACGCCTGCCGGAGACTGCGCACTCCTTCGGCAGTAACCGATGTACGGTTCAGGTCGAGTTCACGCAGATTCTTCAAGCACTTTAGCGATTCGAGCCCCGCGTCGGTAAGCGGTGTTTGAAAGAGGTCGAGTTTGTGTAGCCGAGTCATTTGGCCGATGATCGGCATCGCGGTGTTATCGATCTGCGTTTTGCCGACCATGAGCCAATCAAGCTCAGTCGTCCTCCTGAGCTGACGTAGAGCCTCGCTCGTTATCCTGACGTGCTCAAGACAAAGCGAGTGAAGCTGAGTCAGGCCGTCGAGTTCGGGCGCGTCTGCGTCGGCGTCGGCGAACTTGTTACCGATCAAGGCCAAGCTCTGCAGCGATTTCAGGCCCGCCAGCCCGGTTATCCTGTAATTGCGCGGCTCACCATCCGAAAAAACAGAGCCGTCTATGACCATGTTTACGTACAAAGAGCGTAGGCGCGGAAGCTCCGGCAACCCAAGCGGTTGTTGTGTGCTTGACCGGTAATGCAACTCAATCGCCTCAAGTGTGGGAATTTGCCTCAGGATGGCAGTTTGATCCGGCGATTCCACTCTGACTCTAAGCAGAAGCAAGTGTCGCAGCTTTGCCACGTCTTTGAGGTCATCACCTCCCGTGTCAACGGCATAAAGCCGCGTGAAAAGTTCGTCATACCGACCTTCTCCAAGGATGGGAAGCAGCCAAACGGGGCCTTCGCGCAGGAAGTGCCCGCTAGATGCCGGCCAGTCCAAAGCGCCTTCAGCGCGGTGCTGCCACTCAGAGATGATCTCCTCTTCCTGAACGTATTCTTCCCGCCGGACCGCGTAAAAAGACATCCCGAACGCTATAAGGGTGACAAAAACAAGCAGGTCGCTGAGATGGAACTGAAAGCAAGACCGCCGCTTCCGTCTGCGGGCTTCAATGAAAACTTCCGCGAGGATGAGGACGCCTATGCCCGCCACGGCATTCGTCGCCACGGCAAGCCAATGAAAATCAGTTACCCCGTGTGACAGATCCCAAGCAGAAAACGCTACCGGAACCGTCTGCCAGTCTGATGTTTCTCGACGTAAGTAGGTCAGGGGCCAGCCGTGCTCGTAACGCTCGCCGATCCCGGGTCGGAACAAATCGCTGCCCGAAGGATTCATATACGCTACCTGCCATCCCGGAGCGTTGGCTAGCACGAGAGCGATCAGCACGGGAATTAAGCAGAAGAGCGTCGATAGATGCGGGCGTTGGCGAAGCGTCCGAGACGAAATCCGCCAAGAACCGACGCGTATCCCCAGGCACTTCACGGCGAACCCCTCCTCTCAGCTTGAAAAGCTCTCGGGGTTAGTGAACTCAGGCCAAGAACTGGTCGCACGACTGCTCCAGTCAAGGCTTGTAGCCACTCGGCGCATACTTCACTACGACCTTGTCGTCCCCGCTATTCCACGTCGCGTTGCGCGAGTCCGTGCAAGTGAGGCGCTGGCCGGTGTCGGTGAAATTGGCCGCGTCGCCCAAGTTAATCGGCGGGTTCCTTTTGGCCATGTTTTCGCCACTGGTCACTGGTCCCAAGATTGTTCTCACCCGGGACGTCCGCGTTGAGGGTGGTCGTCCACAGGGTCCGGTCTGGCCGCCACCAGCCCATGCCATCCGGGGCCTCAAATTTGGCTGACTCATTAACGATGCTAAACGTGACCGTCGAAGTAAAGGCCCAAGAGTCGATCTGGTATTGACCCGTGTACTGGGCACCGGGCGAGAATTTCAGACTCAGCTTATTGTCGGCTTCGCGAGTGATCTGGCATTGATAGGCCGTCTCCAGGTGCCGTCCGGCCTTGCCGATGCTCATCGTATGAAGGTCAGTGCGGACAAGGTCTAGTTGACCATTGAAGATTTCGAGGTAGCTCTCCGTCCAGCTCAAGAACAGTTCTTTAGGGGGGGCGCCACCGCCGCTCCCGGTGCCGGCACCGCCGACGCACGCCCCAAGCTTGATCGTGAGCCTTCCGCTGTCCGAAACCGTTTGAACAGCCTGCGCTGGACCACCCTTCACAAAATGAATCTCCGCCTTATCTCCTGTAATATTGTCTTGTGTTGGGCTGATATACTGGGACGAGTCCGTCGAACCTGAAGGGCCGCTTAGGTAAAAACCGCTCCGGTCCTGTTGCTTGTTCCCTGCGTTCAGCACTCCCCACGTGAGCTTCTTGCCGCCAGGGTTCGCCGCAGGGGCAGCCGTTGGCGGTGCCGCGGCCGGCGCAGCCGCAGTCCCGGCGTTTCCCCCCGGCAACTGACGAATCGCCATGAGGTTGCCTGCTCTAACGTCGATGGGAAGGCTCATGTCGCTTAGCTCATCCGCTATCAATCACTCCCATATTTGGTGGCTGGCACCGTTGTTCCCGTTGTTTTCCCACCGCCCTCCTCGGCTTTCCTGTACTCCGCTACCAGCCGCTCCAGCACATCGCCGTGTTGCCCTTCATAGTGCTCTGCTAGCCAGTAGAGAATACGCTTTTGGGATGGTTTCTTTCGCAGGACATCAGCAAGCTGCTTGAACTCGCCTTTTCCCAGAGGAATGGTCTCGTCATGCACACCTGCCACCGAAACAACCATCCTTCGTCGCTGGAATGGCACACGTATTGGGTGAACAATGTTGCCTGCCTGATACGACATACTCCAGCAATCATTGGCTGGCACAATCGTTAGATCAACCGACGTATTCTTCACACCGGTAGCAAAGACCATCAGGATTTCGAGTTTCTCATCGTAAAACACCTCGTCAGCGACGAGTTCATCCCGCACCAAGGTCTGCGGTGAAGAGAACTCCGTGACGCCTGACGAACAACTGGACAAGAAGCAAATTGCTGTGGTGACGATAATGCTTTTCCAATGTCGAAGCATGCTACTATTTCCCGGCCGCGTATTTGGTAACATCCACCTGTGCCGGGGCGATGTCGGACGACACCTGCACGATTTGCTGGGTCCGGACCTGAACTCGATCCGATGCGAAGTTGACATAGGACGTGTCCTCCCGACTGTGGGCAAACTGACCTCCATACACGTATTCGGAGCCAGTGGTCAGACGCAGAGCAAGAAGCGCGAAATCCCGCTATTTACCTGATCCGCGGCGTTCGTTAGGGAACTCGTTTTGTCATCCGATCCAGTCAGAGGAACCTTCAAGTTGAATTGGAAACCCTCTGGAAGCGGGATCTGAAGACGCAGACGCAAACCCGTCGAATTGTTGTATTCCAGTGGCAAGTACTTGTTCTGAATGCTCCAAGTCGTTTCAGGGACGGCGAGGTCTTTCTTGAAGTAGGCAAACACCAAAATCCCTTCCTCGCAGCTGTCGTACTTGGTATGATCCTTGGTAATCAACCCATCCTGGACCGCCTTCTCGGCCAAGGTATCCTTCGGCAAATAAACGGTCACCTTGTCCATCGCTACAGTCTTCATGTTCTTCATGGTAGCCTGGTAAACTGGATCGTCAGCGAAATGGTGCCCGCCTCCAACCGCGTTAGCTTCCACTCTTCCCCCTGTCAGCGACAGCGACGCGCCATATTTCTCATTGAGGCTCCTACTGAAGCCGTACCATGGAGAAGCACTGGCCCAAGGAGCCATGTCAAGCATGTTCCCAAAATAGTCGCCCCACGGGCGGGTGCCATAGAACACCTCGTCCCCTATCTTACCATATCCAACGCGCTCCGCAACCCACAACTCCTCGGTTGCTTTGATTTCAGCAAGTCCGCTCGGATCGACGTAAATGGTCGGCGCAGTTCCCGCAGTAGCGGTAGAGGTTCGCATCCGCCGCCGCCGGGTCCTCGCTCAACCACCTGCCGACAGTCGGATCGAACCAGCGGCTCTGGTTAATTCGTGATTTGCCGACCGGTCCGGCGCGACCTACCCGGCATGCCGGACGCCGACGTCGTCGGCTTGACACTCCCCGCGAACACTTTTCAGACACAATCATCTTCGTCTTTCCGGTTAGATTTGACAGAAAACAGCGTCTCTCGCGGAACTCGATGGCAAGTTCCTCTCACGATAGTTGTATCGAGCCTTCCTGTTTTGCACGGAAACCGCCATTGTGACCCCCCTGTTCAGCGGACCACCGTTTTCCTCGACGATCACGCTACGTTTCGTGCCCGGTTTCTCGCCAACGAAGGAGACGACGGACTGAAAGAAATTCGCTGCCTGGGTGGTAAGTGGCGGAAGCGACTGCTGCGGCATGGGCGCGGGTGGAAACGCATGTTGTGAGTCCCTTTCGGCGGAATCGTCACCTTCGCCGCGCACGTCACGAACCGTTGGACCAGCCTGTATCACGCAGTATGGCAACGCTTCTCGGAAAGCGTCGTCAAGCGCCGTCTCCGTTACCCCTGTATCCCTTAAGTCCGAGATATCGCAACGAGCGCAATCCGCGCAAAATTTCAAGGCCCGCGTCTGTTACCTTAGTACCATAGAGACCGAGTTCTTGTAATTGAGTCATTCCTTTGAGGTTCTCCAGCCCCGCGTCCGTGATTCCCCGATCCCCCCCCAGCCGCAACTCTTCGAGCCGGCTCATTCCTTTTAGGTTCTTTAGCCCGGCGTCTGTCACTTGGGTGCCGTCCAGCATCAAGCAGCGAAGCCTGGTCCATCCCTTTAGGACCGCCAGTCCGCGGTCGCTGACCTTGGTGCAGTCCAATCCCAACGTGTCGAGATCAGTCAATTGTTCGAGCCCGGTGTCAGTAACCTCACAGAACGCCAAGTCCAAGCTCTGAAGCGATGTCAATTCCTTAAGATTCGCCAGCCCCGAGTCCGTAACTTTCGTGCGCTCCAGGAACAGCGCCTGCAGTTTGGTCATTCCTCTCAAGCCTTCGAGCGCAGCGTCGGTCGCTCTGGTCCGATCAAGATTTAACCACTCGAGCGACGCCAGCCCTCTCAGATTCTTGACCCCAGCGTCCGTGACGTTCGTGCCTTCCAACGATACGACCTTAAGAGCGGGCAGCGATCTGACGGACTCCAGATCGGCGTCCGTGACCTTCGAGCGATCCAAGATAAGCCCGTCCACCTCCGCAAAGAAGTCATCTCCCAACAGCTCCGGCAGCCACCTTGCTCCGCGCGGCAACAAAATGCCGACTCTATCTTCGCGGACGACCAGATTCTGCCAATCGTAAACCACCTTTCCGATTGTCTCGAATTTTTCCACCACGTTTTTCTGCTCGCGCACCTTGTTCCGTTCCGCTGCCAACCAAGCGAGCGGCAGGGCCACGGCAACGGTCAAGGCGAGCAGCGTGCGAATACTTAACTGAAAACGCCCGCGAAATATTGAGGCACAAAACCACCATAACAGCATCACGACAAGCACTACGCCGACACCAGCCAAAGAGATCAACACGGTCCAGCCCTTGTGGTAGTTAAAAGGGAACCAGCGGAACCACTGCGAAGACCAAAGGACGCCAGTGACAGCCAGCAGGCCCATTACGAACCAATTTGGTGTAGGTGTGAACCATCGACGAATCCGTGCGGCCTTCATATCCGTGAGCATGCTGTTTCGGGATCGGCTAGCGTATTTCACCACCTCGATAATGCCCAAAGCGATTCGGACCTAACAAGACTCAGTGCCGGTCCAGAACGCAGGATGCGAGTCCTCACTGCTGCGTACCGTGAATTCCCATCCACAAATATTGGGGATTGTTGTTCACGGCAAACATTTGAGTGCCACCAACCATCGTGGCTACGTAACTGGGATCCGTAAACGTGACCATGTTCGCTGTCGGATTCTTCCTGTCCGGTTGCTCCGGCTGCTGGCCAAGCGTCAAGTACGCATCAGACCCATTGGCTGTCGGAGCAAATCCGTTGGGCAGCACGCTACCAACAATAAGGTGCTGTGCATCTGAATAAACAGGGGAACCAAAACCCATCTGACCACCAGGATATGCATACGTGCAATGCGTGGTGCCGTATGCGATCGCGGCCCCGCCACGAAGCCAATCTAGGGCGATCGTGCTCGCAAATGTACTGATATTCTACCCGATTGTAGCCGGTTGTGGAAGCGTTTGCCACGTCCTGGGGAGTGTTGCTGGAGCCGGGATCGATCACCGCCCGCAACAGTTCGTTGCTGTATATCGGCACCGTACTCGCCGTCAGCCCCAAATTGCTGTCATACACGTAGGTGGTTGTCTCATCGACCGGGATGCTGAAAGTCCCGGCGGCGATGGAGAACGTGTTGCCGCTGACGCTGATACCCATGCCACTGGCGGTGCAACCGTCCTGGATGCCGTAAAACATGCCGCCCTGGGCGATCGCCGCGACCGTGTTCGGGCTGCCGAAGGTGATCGTCGCCACCAGGACGTCGCTGTCCGACGCCGCCCCCGTGGCATTCCGCCACTGGAGGGAGACGCCCTCGCCCGGCGTGGCCACCATGTCGACATACATCGCGCTGCCCTCACCCCCGGCCCCTCCCCCGGCGGTGGAGGGGAGATTGTCGCGGAGCATCACGCCCGCCTTGGACCAGGCATTCGCGTCAGTCACGGAAGTCACGCGGGCGATGAGCGTCTGGTCGCCGGTCACGGTCTGGGACGCGAAATTGAATTGGTCGGCCGCATTAAATATGTCCGTCCCTCCGCCGGTAACTGTGTAGACGCCGGACCCCTCACCACCAACGCCCCCAGAGGAAGATGGGGCGAACGTGGCCGCGCCGCGCGGGGACCCGGTTCAAGGCGTCGGTCGTGGCGGTGGCCACAGCGGCCCGAAGCTTTCCGGATTGCCTCTTAGCGGACCGCTCAGCAACGCCGCCCCGGCCAGGTTTCCGGCCGGGTCCAGAAGGCGTCGTCGCGCCCGCCGTAGTAACTCGCCAGCACCTGGTCCATGACCCGCGACGTGCGGGCGGCCGTCGCGCCTGTGCTTGGACATTCGCCCTGGCCGTGCAACTGGTCGACGATGCTCTGGATCAACGGTTGCTGGATGTGCGGGGGATTGGGAAGCTCGAACGGCTCGAGGCCCGCGCCCGTCGCCAGCCGCAGCGGCTCGTTTCCGAACACCGAGAGCGTCAGCCTGCCCTGCGTGCCGGTAATCTCGATCTGGTCCTCGCAGGCGGCGCTGGCGAAGTTCCAGCCGCAGACCCCCAGGGCACCCGAGGCAAAGCGGCAGTCGAGCGCAACCAGGTCCTCGACCGCGTAGGGCGATGCGAGATTAACGGCCCTGCCCTGGACGCCTTCGATCGGCCCGAGGATGAAGTCGAAAATATCGAGCGCGTGACAGCCCATGTCGAGGAAGATCCCGCCGCCCGCCTGTTCGGCCGCGAGCCGCCACTCCAGTTTCTGAGGGTCGATGTCGCGGAGGCGGGCATCGGCGTAGCGATAGTTGAGCATGGTGACCTGCCCCAAGCGGCCCGACTCGACCAGCTCCTTGGCCTTGAGAAACCGCGGCAGCCGGCGGCGATAGAAAGCGACGAACAAGGGCAGGCCGGCCTGGGAAAAGGCCTCGATCATGCGGTGGCACTCGGTATGATTGCGGGCCATCGGCTTCTCGACATAGGCCGGCTTGCCCGCCGCGGCGACCCGCAAGGCATATTCCAAGTGGCTGCCGGGAGGCGTGGCGATGTACACGGCGTCGACTTCCGGGTCCCGGATCAGTTGGTCGGCGTCGGTGGTCCAGCGGGGCACGCCGTGACGCAAGGCGTAGTCCTCCGCCTTCGCCGCGCTGCGCCGCATGGCCATGACCAGCGCACTGCCGGCGGCTTGCTGGAAGCCGGGACCGCTCTTGACCTCGGCAACGTCGCCGCATCCGATCATCCCCCAACGAATCGTCATGCGTGGATCCTCTTATCTCTTATCCCGGCAGCGGCTCGACGGTTGCCTTCAGCGGAAAGTCGATCTTCTTCAGCGCGTAAAAATCAGGGCCGGCCGAACGAATCTGGTCCCGTTTGAGTTCGGCCAGCTCCCGCGTGCCCGACCAGACGATGCCCTTGCCGGCGTTGTGGACTTGCAACGTGAGCGAGTAGCTTTTTTCCGGCGGGTAGCCGAAGACCTTCATTAGTGTCTCGATGACATATTGGAAGGTATGATCCTCGTCATTGAACAGGATCACGGCGTAAGGCGGCTGCTTTTTCGGCCTGGCATCGGCTGGCTGCTGCTTCCGCCGCTCGGGGGCCGGCGGGTCTGCCACGTCGGGCGGGCTCGCAACTGCCGTATTGGAGTCATCGCTCATTTCGGTGCAAGGCGTCGTGGTGCGTGGTTCGTGGAAAATCCAGGGCAAGCCATTTCATTAAGAACAGGATACCACGCCGGGCAGCGGAAGTCGATTGCGGAGCGCACGGTAGCAGGCACACTCCGTGTGCCGTCCGCCTTGCGGCCGCAACCGCAGGTTCGCTGCCAAGGTCGGAGGCCCTCGGGCGGACGGCGCACGGAGTGTGCCTGCTCGGGGTTTCCTGTTGAACCAACCCCAGCCGCCTTGCTACGCACTCCATCCCGTCGCCTTGGCCTTCCACGTCACGTAAAACGGAATCCCGGTGAGCACCAGCAAAAGACCAATCATTGTGGCCAGCGGATCGCCTTGGACGACATAGACCAGAAACGCCATGCAGATCGCCAGGTAAATTGCCGGCGTGACTGGATAGCCCCAGCAGCGATAAGGACGTGGAACGTCCGGCTGCTTGAAACGCAGACGGTAGACGGCGGCCACCGTCAGGCCGCCGAAGAGGACCGAAGCGAACGTGCTGTAGGTGAGCAACTCCGAGTACGAGCCGGTCAGCGCCAGGACCATCGCCCACACGCCCTGGAAGAGCAGCGCCGCTGCCGGTGTCTTTCGCAGGCCCAGCTTGGCGCAGCTACGGAAGAAGAGCCCCTCGCGGGCCATGGCGTAGCAGACCCTGGCCCCGCCGAGAATCATCCCGTTGACGCAGCCGAAGGTCGAAACCAGGATGGCAACGATGATCAGCGTCGAGCCGATGTTGCCGAAGAGCACCACGGCCACCCGTTCCGCCACGCGGTTCTCCGGCACGGCGGCGATCTCGCTGACCGGCAGGACGCACAGGTAGGCGACATTCGTGAGCACGTACAAGACCGTCACCAGCAGGCATCCCAGCAGCAGCGCCCGGGGCAGCGTGCGATGGGAGTCATGGACCTCCTCGGCCACGAACGTGACGGTGTACCAGGCATCGTAGGCGAAGAGGGCCTTCGACAGGGCGACGGCCAGCCCGGCCAGGAAGCCCGCCTGGAGGGCCTCTTTGCCGGGCATGGGCTCGATCAGCGGGAAGAAATGGGACGCTGCCGCCGCTGCGGCTCAGCCCGGCCACGATCAGGGCCACCAGGGCGGCCACCTTCAGGACCGTGAACAGGTTCTGCACGAAGGCCCCTTCCCGGACGCCGCGAATGTTCACGCCGGTCAACAGGGCGATCACGCCGCAGGCCACCAGTTGGGCCGAGTTGAGTTCGACAGTGGAGCAGGCAGTGGGGCAAGTGGGCCTGCGACGGCCAGCGGCAGCAATTCGCCCAGCGGAATCCGCGCCAGCACGTTGGCCTCGCCCAGGCTCGGGCACCAGCACCCCGAGGTACTTGGCAAAGGCAATCGCCACGGCGGCATTGAAGCCGTTCTGGATGACCAGAAACTGCGTCCAGCCGAAGAGGAACGCCCAGAAGTCGCCGTAGGCTTCGCGGAGGAAGACGTACTGGCCGCCGGCGTGAGGATACATGGCGGCCAACTCGGCGAAGGCGATCGCGCCGAGCATCGTGAACAGCCCGCCGAAGATCCACAGGCCGATCAGCAGCCCCGGCGTCTCGACCCATTGGGCCATGATCGACAGCGCCGATGAAGATCCCCGAGCCGATCATCGAGCCGACCACGATCGTGGTCGCGTCGAACAGTCGGAGGTGACGATGGAACTGCGGCGCTCGGTCAATGCTCACCTTTCGAAAGATGCTCGTCCGTCCATACTATAGCGTGCCAAGCGACTCCAAGATATGGAACGTACTGCTACCTCCCCTTCGCGGCTCCCTTTAGACCTTCACAGTTTTTCAAGAGACGTACACTTCCTGCGGTGGAATATGATGACCTATTGGTATGTGAAAACGCCAAGAAAACGTTCAAAGCAACGATTTTGGGCCACTTTGGCCAAAACTGTTTCCCAGGCCCGCACGCCCACTGATTGGGGGGCGATTGACAGGCCAAGTTGCCGGGATTACGATGAAACTTGGTGTATTGTCGCTCTGGGGTTTCGGCATTGATGCCGAAGGGCAAGAACCCGGCGGCCGATGATGGGGGTGCAACGATGTTTCACGGCGGGACAATCTCCCGGCGCCGCAAGACGAAACTGCGGAATGCAGCGCGAGCCCGCCTCGGTCCGTATCACGTGCGACTCGGCTTCGAGACGCTGGAATCGCGGCGACTTGCTGGATGCCGCGAGTTGGATCGCGGCCGGGTCGGGGAACTGGGACGCGGCCACGAATTGGAGCAGCGGCACGCTTCCCACCTCGACCACGAACGTCACGATCAGCCCCGCCACTGCCTCGACCATCACCATCCTGCCCGGCGAGGCGGATACGGTCAATAGCGTGACCCTGGGCGGCAATGCCACGCTTTCGCTCTCCAGCCCTGATTACACGAATCCCACGTCGAACCTGCTGACCAATTCGGGTTTCGAGTCGCCCGCGGCAAGCAACGGCACGACGACGCCCGCGAGTTGGAACACCTGGCTTAACCCCACGGGGACCGGGCAGGCGTATCTCAGCACGCAATACGCCTACACGGGAAAGCAGTCGTTCGTCGTCACCGGCACGAACTCCGGGGCAAACCAACAGTATCCGGCAACTGTGGGCGACTCCTACACGGCATCGATCGACGCCATGACCCCGGGCCTGACCGGCAACGCGCAGGGCTACTTCGACCTGTATTTCTACAACTCCACGGGGACCCAGGTCGGCGGCAGTTCGACGAACATTTTCACTTCCTCGAGCGCCGCGGGCGGCCCCCTGACTGGCAGCGTGGGCGCGTTGGGCTGGAACCACTACTATCTCACGGCCGTTGCGCCGGCGAACACTTCCTATGCGGTTGCGCAGATTTCGCTTTGGAACCCGTCCGGCGGCGGATCGGTCTACTTCGACGACGTGGAACTGGGGCCGACCGCCACGGCCGGCGCTGCCACACTCACGGCCGGCGGCATTTCCAACAGCGGGACGATTCTCGTCGGCCCCGCAAGCACGTTGACGGTCAGCGGCACGTTGACGCAAACTGCGACCGGCGTCCTCAATATCGGGACCACGGCGGCCGCGGGCGCCTCGACGCTCAGCGCTGCCAGTATTTCCAACAGCGGCATGGTTCTGATCGGGCCGGCAAGCATGGCCACGGTCAGCGGCGCGTTGACGCAAACTTCCACGGGCACGTTCGAGCTAGGGCCGGCCGCCACGTCGGGCGCTTCCACGCTCATGGCCGCCAGTATTTCCAACGCCGGCACGCTGCTCGCAGGACCCAAGACCACGGCCACGATCAGCGGCACGTTCAGCCAGGCCTCAACGGGCATCCTCGACCTGCAACTGGGCGGGACCGCTTCGGGCAATTATGGCTTTGTCAACGTCGCGGGGGCCGCCGGGCTGGCCGGCACGCTGAAGTCGGATCTCGTCGACGGCTACGCGCCCAAGACCACCGACACCATGATGCCGATGGAATATGCGAGCGAATCGGGGAGCTTCGCCACCGCGACGATGCCCGGTGGAACGGGATACCAGCTTTACGCCGCCGTAACGTTTACCAACGTCGTGGTCAGCGGCGCCCCGAGCGCGGCCACCACCGCGACCATCAATGCGTCCACGGTCCTTCACGCCGTCACGACGAACCTGCTGGGCGTCAACCTGGTCACCTGGGACAATAGCACGGGGTCGAGCCAGACCGAGTCGTTGGAGGAAGCGGCGGGTATCGACATGTTCCGCATCCCCGGCGGATCGGGCGCCGACGGCTGGCACTTCAACAGCAGCACCGGCACCCCGGACTATCCGGAGTTCCTCTCGGCCATCGACGCCGTCAACGGTACGGGACTGGTCACGACCGACTACGGTTCGGGAAGCCCTCAGGAAGCCGCCGCCGAACTGGCCTACACGGACGGCTCACCCACGGATACCACGTTGATCGGCGATGGAATCGAGTGGGTCAACGGCGCGTGGGCGACCGTCAATTGGCAGACGGTCGGATACTGGGCGTCTCTCCGCGGGGCATCGCCGCTGAAAGCGAACGACGGCCTCAATTTCCTTCGCGTCGATCATCCGGCCGCCTGGACCGGCATCACGTATTGGGAGATCGGCAACGAAGAGTATGGAAGCTGGGAGACCGATAACCACGGCACGGCGACTCCCAGCGGCGCCAGCACCGGCGCCCAGCACGATCCGGCCACCTACGCCGCCTTCGCCAGCCAATTTGCCGCACTGGCCAGGGAGATCCAGGGCACGGCCGGACTGCCGATGGTCTCGATCGGCATCGACAGCGGCAACCCCAGCGGCAACGGCGACAACAACTGGACGTACAACGTCCTCACGTACGGGTATGCGGACACCTATACCTACAACAGCACGACCTACAACTTCGTGCCCGGGTTCATTTCCGACCACAACTACATGCAGGGGCCCGGCGGCGAAAGCGATTCAAACCTCTTGAACAGCACGGTGACGCAAAGCGGCAACATCGACGATTGGGCCACGCGCTATACCGACTACGAAACCTCGCTCGACGAAACGGTGGGGGCGACCAATGCCGCGAGCGTGAAGATCATGGCCACCGAATACAATTCGGTCTACAGCGACCCCGGCAAGCAGTCGACGAGCCTCGTGAATGGACTGTTCACGGCCGAGTCGCTGGGGATCCTCTTGGACACCAACTACCAGGCCGGCATCAATTGGGACCTCCGCAACGGCTGGGAAACAGGCAACAATAACAGCAACCTGCTCTATGGCTGGCGGGAGGGCGGCGATTACGGGATCCTAGGCGACGGCAACAGTGCTCCCAACTACGCCACCAACGAACCCTATCCCGACTATTTCGCCGTGCAACTCGGCTCGAAGATCATTAGGAGCGGCGGCGAAGTCGTTTCGGCCTCGAGCAATTACAGCGAGCTGTACACTTATGCCGTGATGGAGGCCAACGGCGACCTCGACCTGCTGGTAATCAACACCAACGCGGCGGCGGCGATTACCAGTCGATTCAATGTCGCGGGGTTCAACCCGAGCGGCGCGGCGACGGTCTGGCAATATGGCGAGGCCCAGGACACGGCCCAGAAGAACAGTTCGAGCGGAACGACGGCGCTCTCGGACACGGGTGCCACATTGAGCATGAGCGGCAGCGATTTCAGTTACACTTTCCCGGCCTATTCGATGACCGTGCTCGACCTCACGGCGGCCCAGGCGCCCACGGTAGCGACGGCCGCCGCCGCGACGCTCAGTACGGTCACCGGGGTCAGCACGGCCCTCAGCGTGCTGGGCGCCTACAACGGCGGCGAGAGCAATCTCACCTACACCTGGGCGGCGACGACGCTGCCCGCCGGCGCCACGGCGCCGACCTTGGGCCCCAACGGCACGAACGCCGCGAAGAATATCACCGCCACCTTCAGCAACGCGGGGACCTATGGCTTTACGGTGACGATTACGAACCCGGCCGGACAGACCGTGACCAGCACCGTGAGCGTGATCGTGGACCAGACGCTGACGAGCATCACGTTGAGCCCCGCCTCGGCAACGCTTGCCGCAGGATCGGCGCAGTTCACGGGCGTGGCCGGCGATCAATTCGGCAACGCTTTGACGGTGCAACCGGCGTTGACCTGGTCCGTAATCGGCGGCGGCAGTATCGCCGGCAATGGACTTTATACCCCTCCCTACTCCAGCGGATCGGCCACCATACATGGGGCCAGCGGCGGGCTGGGCGGCGCGGCAAGTGTGACCTACTCCGGACAGGCCCAGTGGGCCTCCGCGTCCGGTGGCTCCTGGGGCGGCAGCGGGAATTGGCAGGATACGTCCTCGGGCACGATCCTCGCCGCTGCGCCGGGTGTCCGCGGCATTATCGGCGACACGGCCTTGTTCAGTTCGGCCGCGGGCAGCACGATCACGCTGGACAGCGCCGACCCGAATCTTGCAGGGCTCACTTTCAATTCCGGCAGCAATGGCTTCACGATTGCCCCGGGCGAGCCGGGCGGCACGTTGACTCTCGACAACGGCACAGCGAGCGCGAACATCGCCGTTACCGCGGGCAGCCAGACGATCAGCGCCCCGGTGGTGCTGGACGGCAGTGTCGTGGCGGCTCCCGCCGCCGGCAGCCGTTTGACGATCTCCGGTCCGATCAGCGGCACGGGCGGGCGCTGACCCTCAACGGCGCTGGGACCTTGATTCTCAGCGGCGCGAACCACTACGGCGGCACGACGGTAGCCGAGGGCACGCTCGTCGTGGCCAACTCCTCCGCGCTCGGCGCAGGTTCGAGCGTGATGGTCGGCGCAGGCGCGGGCCTGCTCTTCGCTTCGCCCTTGGAGGCGAGCCCAGCGGCGATCGCGGCGGCCGCGACGCCCGTCACAGCGTCCAACGCGGCAAGCGTAATGGCGCAGGCTGCAAACAGTACGTTCAATTCCGACCGGCATGACAAGCAGTTTCCGACAGTTCAGGCCTTGGATGCCGCGTTCGCCCAATATGGCCGATGAGACCCCGACTACTCGACTGGACCCCGCGTGCTTGCCGCGCGGGTGAACAAGATTGATGGCTGCTCGGATGCCAGGAACTCAACATGCGTCGCTATCCACGTAAGGTGAAGAATTGCCAGAGGTTCCGACGGGGAATCCGGCCGGGAATTGAGCGCCTCGAGTCGCGCCGCCTGCTCTCGGCCGCGTCAAGCTACACCTGGCAAAACGCAGCCATCGACGGGGGAGGGTTCGTCGACGGCATCTACTACGACACGCATAATCAAAACGTGATGTACGTGCATACCGATATCGGCGGTTTGTACAAGAGCACCAACGACGGCACGACGTGGACGCAGTTGCTCGACTTTGTCGGCGGCAACACCGGCACTTCGGGCAACGGCACGCAAGGCCAGGAAATCGGCGTTTTGAGTTTTGCCATCGATCCGCAGAACTCGAACAATCTTTATGCCGACGTGGGGGAATACTCGGGCACGAACGGAGCGGTCTTCTATTCGACCAATGCCGGCACAACGTGGAGCATTACGAATTTGAGTTTCTACGTCGGCGGCAATTCCAATGGACGCGGCGACGGCGAGGAGTTGGCCGTCGATCCCAACGACAGCAACATCGTCTTCCTGGGCAGCAACGCCAACGGCTTGTGGGAAAGCACGAACGCCGGCCATTCTTTTTCCGAAATCAGCACCGGCACGTTCAGCACGTCCAGCAGCACCACGCTGGTGCTCTTCGATCCCGCCAGCGGCACGCCCGGCAATCCGAGCCAGACGATCTACGTCGGCATGGATTCCACGAGCACGGGCACGAACCTGTACGAGACGACCAACGGCGGCACGAGCTGGTCGAGGTGGCCGGCACGGGCGCCCTGCCCAGCGGATACCTTCCCGGCCATGCCGCGCTCTCCGGCGGCAACCTGTACCTCGGTTACGCCAACGCCGAAGCGCCCAGCGGCAGTCTCACGAACGGGGGCGTCTACCGTTACACGCCGAGCAGCGGCGCGTGGGCCAACATTTCACCGATCGCCACCAACGGCAACTTCGGCTACGACGCCGTGGCCGCCGATCCTGAGAATCCCAACACGGTCGTCGTCGCGTCGTTCGACTATTATTCGGGGCCGGACCAGATCTGGCGGACGGTCAATGCCAACGCCGCCACGCCTTCCTGGACCGAGCTCATGGACTACGCCTCGGCGCAGAACTCCGGCTACGGCGGCTACAACACCACGCGCAACACGTCGAACGCCCCTTGGATCGCGGCCTATGGCGACGGCATCGGCAATTGGGCGGCGACCGTGGCCATCGATCCCTTCAACGCCAATCAACTGATGTATGGAACCGGACAGGGGCTGTGGGCCACCAACAACGCCAGCA
The DNA here is from genome assembly GCA_963824275.1 of uncultured Planctomycetia bacterium. GTDB lineage: Bacteria > Planctomycetota > Planctomycetia > Pirellulales > Thermoguttaceae > JANXQG01. Next base: position 696,615 of record CAWGOT010000003.1, read on the forward strand.
ACGGGGGCGCCAATACGAAGTTGACCGCCGCCAATAGCTGGTATTTTCCCGACTACGGCATCGAGTTCACCTCCGTGTTGAGCCTGGCGACGGGCGCATCGGGCTTGCCGCTGTACAGCGCGATGGGCGACATCTTCGGCTTTGCCCACACCACGCTTACCGCCTCATCGACGTATGTTCCGCCTGCCACGGGCACCGCGGACACGGTCGCCGAAGGCGGCGGGACCGTCGTTTACCTCAACCCCAATGATTATTCGACCAACGACGGCAAGAGCTACTCGACGATCGCCACAACTCCCGACGGCGGCAGCGGAGGTTCGGTAGCCGTCTCCGCCAACGGCCAGACCATCGTCTGGCGCCCTCCGGCGTCAGCGCCCTATTATTCAACCAATGACGGGGCCTCCTGGACCGCGTCGAGCGGCGGGATCGGCGCCGGCGGCCAGGTCCTTGCCGACCAGCAGAATGCCAGCGACTTCTACTACCGCGCCGGCACCAACGTCTATTTCAGCAGCAACGGCGGGGCATCCTTCAGCGAGGAGTCCGCCAACGCGCCCAACGGCTCGATGGCGGCAAGTCCGCTTGTCAGCGGGGACTTGTGGATCGCCACGGGGGGCGGCGTCTATTATTCCACGAATTTCGGCGCCACCTTCACGGAGGCCAGCAGCGTGACGAACCACGGCATGCTTCGCGCGGCGTGCCGGCCCCAGGACAGACCTTGCCCGCGGTCTACATCTTCGGCACGATCAACAACTTCCAGGGCATTTACCGCTCGGACGACGGCGGCGTTACGTGGACCCAAGTCAACGACGTTAACCATCAATGGGGCGGCGGGATCCAGACCATGGCTGCCGATCCGAATGTCTTCGGCCGCGTCTACCTCGGCATCAACGGCCGTGGAATCATCATGGGAAATCCGGCATCCAGTTTGCCGGCAAACTGGGCCGACGCCGACATCAATACGCCGGGCAACCCCGGCTGGGCCGTGAGCTCCACCACGCTCTCCAGCGGCACGGTCGTGAATCGGTGGGTCGTCGACGGCGGCGGAGCGGGCCTCGGCCTCTCCTCCGACAGCGATCAATTCAATTTCGCCTATGAGCCGCAGAGCGGCAACGGCGGAATCTCTGCGCAGGTCATCGGCATGACCAATGCCGACGGCGCCGGCGGCACGCCGGAAGCGGGCGTCATGTACCGTTCCGCCACCGATGCCAACGATCCCTTCGTCGCGCTCGTCCAAAGCGACGCAGGCACTCTGATCTTCGAGTACCGCACGACTTCCGGCGGCGCCGTTACGACCACTTCGCTCAGCGGCGTGCCGGTCGGCGCCGAATACCTGAACATCATTCGCAACGGCAACGCGTTCACGGCCAATTACAGCGCCAATGGCACAACGTGGACCGAATTGGGATCGTCCGTCACGATTTCCGCCATGCCCAGCACGGCCAACGTGGGCCTGATTGCCGCGTCCGATTATAACGCACAACTCACGAGTGCCACGTTCGCCAGCCTGACCTTCGCGCCGCCCACCATCGTCACGCCGGCGGCGGCCAGTCCCGCGCCGGTCACCGGAACGAGCACCGCGCTCTCAGTGCCGGGCGCGTCGGCGGCGGAAGGCGAGAGCAGCCTTGTCTATACATGGTCCAGCACCGGCACTCCACCCGCCCCGGTCACGTTCAGCGCCAACGGCACGAACGCCGCGCAGGACACCACCGCCACGTTCACCAAGGCCGGAACCTACGACTTCCAAGTCACGATCGCCGACACGTTTGGCGACTCGACCACCACCAGCGTCGTCGTCACCGTCAACCAGACGATCGCGAGCATTGCGCTCAGTCCGTCCGGGGCCACCGTCGCTCCGGGCGGCCAAAAGCAATTTGCCGTTACCGCCGAGGACCAGTTCGGCACGGTGCTGGCCACGCAGCCTGCCTTCACCTGGGCCGTGTACCCGCTTGCGGGTGGCGGCGGAATGGGGACCATCAATGCCTCGGGGCTCTTCACCGCCGGCAGCAGCCAGGTGACGGGGACCGTGACAGTGTACCCGCTTGCGGGTGGCGGCGCCGTCAGCGGCTCGGCAATCGTCGGCGTCAGCACCTTGCCGGCGCCGGTTGCCTGGTACCCGTTTGCAGAGGGCAGCGGCACGACGGTCCACGATGCCTCCGGAAACGGCTTCAACGGCGGCGCTCTTCCAGCAGCGGGGCGACGTGGAGCACGGGCGTCGGGTACCCGCTTGCGGCTGTCGGCGGAGGCGACCTGGCATTCAACTCGGGCTCCGTGAACCTGGGAAGTCCGTCCGGGCTGAACGTTACGGGCCTCATCACGCTCTCGGCCTGGATCGATCCGAAATCCAGCAGCGGCAGCTACCAGGACATCGTCGGCCGGGGTTACACTGAGAACCCTGACGCGGAGACGATGCTGCGGATCAACGACGGCGACTATCAGGTCGTGGCCTGGAACGGCACCAACTACGAGGCCTCGGCCGCCGTGCCGGCGAGCGATTTGAACACCTGGGTGCAACTGGTCGGCGTCTACAACGGGACGTCCTGGCTGCTCTATCGCGACGGCGCACTTTTGGCCAGCACGGCCAGCACGGTCGGTGCTTTGCAAGTGGCCGCGAACTGGATGATCGGTTCCAGCGGCATCTCGACCGATCCCCGCTATTTCAACGGCAGCATCGGCGACGTGCGGATCTACAACGTGGCCCTCAGCGCCGCGCAGGTGGCGACGCTCTACGATTCGTACTACCCGCCCACGGTGGCCACGCCGGCCGCGGCCAGTCCCGCCACGGTCACTGCAACGAGCACGTCGCTCTCGGCGCTGGGCGCGTCGGTGGCGGTGCGAGCAGCCTGACGTACACTTGGGCGACCACCGGCGCTCCGCCGGCCCCGGTCACGTTCAGCGCCAGCGGCACGACCGCCGCGGCGAGCACCACCGCCACCTTTACCAAGGCCGGAACCTACGCCTTCCAAGTCACCATCACCAACGCGCTCGGCCGCACCGTGACCAGCAGCGTGAACGTGACCGTGAACCAGACGCTGACGAGCATCACGGTCAGCCCTGCGCCGGCGAACCTCAATTCGTCGTCGACGCAGCAGTTCACGGCCGTGGCCGACGATCAGTTCGGCAACGCTTTGACCGTGCAACCGGCGTTGACCTGGTCCGTAATCGGCGGCGGCAGTATCACGGGCAATGGACTGTATACGCCTCCCTACTCCAGCGGGTCGGCCACGGTGTATGGGACCAGCGGCGGACTGGCCGGCATGGCAAGTGTGACGTATTCCGGACAGGCCCAGTGGGCATCCGCGTCCGGTGGCACCTGGGGCGGCAGCGGGAATTGGCAGGATACGTCCTCGGGCACGGTCCTCGCCGCTGCGCCGGGCGTCCGCGGCATTATCGGCGACACGGCCTTGATCAGTTCGGCCGCGGGCAGCACGATCACGCTGGACAGCGCCAACCCGAATCTCGCAGGGCTCACTTTCAATTCCGGCAGCAACGGCTTCACGATTGCCCCGGGCGAAGCGGGCGGCACGTTGACTCTCGACAACGGCACAGCGAGCGCGAACATCGCCGTTGCCGCGGGCAGCCAGACGATCAGCGCCCCGGTGGTGCTGGAGAGCAACGTCGTGGCGGCTCCCGCCGCCGGCAGCCGTTTGACGATTTCCGGTCCGATCAGCGGCACGGGCGGCGCGCTGACCCTCAACGGCGCTGGGACCTTGATTCTCAGCGGCGCGAACCACTACGGCGGCACGACGGTCGCCGAGGGCACGCTCGTCGTGGCCAACTCCTCCGCGCTCGGCGCAGGTTCGAGCCTGACGGTTGGTGCGGGCGCGGGCCTGCTCTTCGGTTCGCCCTTGGAGGCGAGCCCAGCGGCGGCCGCGACGCCCGTCACAGTGTCCAACGCGGCAAGCGTAACGGCGCAGGCTGCAAACAGCACGTTCAATTCCGACCGGCATGACAAGCAGTTTCCGACAGTTCAGGCCTTGGACGCCGTGTTCGCCCAATATGGCCGAGGATAGGAAAGGCTTCCGAACTGCAAGATCTGGCACTGATTGGCCCGCCGCCAGACCATGCTACCCCCTCTTCTTGTGGGACCGCGGTGATTTCGCTAGATTCCCGCCCTCTCAAACCGGCAATTCGTCTTTACTTCCCCAGGCGGAATCGGGTATGAACCCGTTTCACAATACCTTGCTGTAGATGCAATGCCTGGCCGGCCCGAAACCGCAGTTGCCTAATGCGGAAATCGGACTTCGGCCGCCAGAAATTCTCCGGAAAGGTGTGGTAAAGGGATTTTCCACAATGCGCGCGATAGCGGCCCAAGAAGCTCGATCGCGTCGACCAAGGGCAGGAAGCCTATGACCCGATCGGATAGTGCGAGAAATTGTGCGGATGGCACCGCTCAGATACCGGCGGACCTCTTGCGAGAATCACGCGAGACGGGGGAGAACACGGGACTGGGACCCAATCCGGCTTCTGAAACCGGCGCGAAGCTAATTTTTCACCCGCCGCACGCCGATCACGAGTTTTCGCTGGTGATTCCGGCCTATAACGAAGAGAATCGGCTGCCTTGGACGCTGGCCGAATTGCGTCGCTTTCTCGACGCTTCGGGGATCGATTATCGCGTGCTGGTGGCCGATGACGGCAGCACCGACCGTACGGCGACGCTCGCCCCGCGGATGGGCTCGCGGTTTTCGACCGTCTCGCTGCCGCAGAATCGCGGCAAAGGCGCGGCCGTGCGAAACGCCATGCTCCGCGCCACCGGCAAGGTCCTGGCCTTCACCGATGCCGATCTGCCCTTTGAACTGGAATCGCTTCGAGAGGCTTACGACCTGGTGTGCCACGCGCGCTGCGAAGTCGTCTTCGGCGCCCGCGACCTGGCCCAATCGACGCATCGAGCCAAACGCAAGCTGTCGCGGACCATCGCCACCTGGCTCTTCCGCGAGGTGGTCAAGCGACTGGTCTCACGGGAAATTACCGATACCCAATGCGGGTTGAAGGCCTTCAGCCTGAGCGCGGCACGGGCGATCTTCTCCCGCTTGACGCTGGAGGGCTTTTCCTTCGATGCCGAAGTGGTGTTCCTCACCGAGCGGCTGGGATTGCCGTTTCAGCGGATCCCTGTCAACCTCGTGCGGGAGTACGGCTCGACACTTTCGTTGCGGCGGCACACCCTTCCCATGCTTCGCGATATCGTGGGCCTGTGGTGGCGCAACCGGCACCTGCAAGAACTGCCGCAGGACCTGCCGCTGCCCGCAGGCGAGTACTCGGTGCCGGCCGTGCCCGACCGCCAGAAGGCAGCCTGACGGGCTAGTGCTTAGAACTTATACTGCTCGCGGGCGGAACGGATCGAAGCCCGACGCGCAAGCGAGGGATGGAACCGCTTTCCTCGCTTGCGCTTCGGGCTTCGATGGCTGTGGCGAAAACGGCTCAATTAAGGCCGCTCGCAGTATAGTGCTTAGAACTTAGCGTCGGACCTAAGATCTAAGAACTAAGACCTAAGACCTAAGATCTCACAACATGAGATGATGACCAATTCAACCACAGCCAAGTCGGATCCCGCTGCCGGTGCGATGACGCCCGCGAACCGGTCGCTGGTACGCCGCATTGCCCTGCACGCCGACGACTTGGGCATGAATCCGGCAGTCAGCGACGGCATTTTCCAGGGCTTCGAAGTGGGCCTGCTCACTAGCACGTCGCTCTTGAGCAACGCTCCGGATGCCGCACGGGCTCTGGATCACTGGCGGCAATTGGAGTCGCGCCGGTCGCAGGGCAGCCTGGCATCGATGGCTCGGCGCGAACGGTTGCGCGATCCGGCCCAGCCGTTCGACCTCGGCGTCCATTTGAATCTGACTCAGGGCCGGCCGCTGATCGGCGCCGCTATCCGGCCGAATTGCTCGATGCCAGCGGCTGTTTTCCTGGGGTTTTCGGCCTTTTCCGGCGGCTGCGGGCACAATGTAAACATAGCCGCAGTCGAGGCAATCGATGAAGAGCTGACCAGCCAGGTGCAGTTCCTGCTCGATCGAGGGCATCGGCCCACGCATCTCAACGGACACCAATACATCGAGATGCTGCCGGTGGTGGGGCGGGTCGTGGAGTCGCTGTTAGAGCGATTTCGCATCCCGGTTGTCCGCGTCGCCTGGGAACCGTCGTGGCGGCAATCGTTTCTCTGGCCGGACATCGGCATAATCCAATGGCTGATCGGCGGATTGAAGAAGTTCTATGCGGCCCGCTTCCGCAAGGAAATGCATAGCCGCGAGGTTTCTTTTCCCGACGCCTTCTTCGGCACGATGACGGCGGGCACAACGTCGCTGGAGATGATTCGTGCGTTCCTGGCGGCAGTGCCCGACTTTCGCCTTGTCGAAATCGGTCTGCATCCCAGCCTCGCGCCGGACGCCGCTGCAAACTCGGCCGACGGCTGGCATGACCCGCTGGCGCGGCTGCGTCCGCGCGAACGGGAGATGATTCTCTCCGCCGAGTTGGAAGAACTGCTTGCCGCAAGCGGTTGTCGCCTGGGCAGGCTTGGCCAAGAAGTCGCAACGTAGTCATGGACGCTAGCCAGCAACACGATCGCATGCACCGGGCCGCCAAGGGACTGGCGATCGGCCTGTGGCTGGCGTTGGCCGCGGTGATTGCCGCGAAGACCGTCCAAAACCCGGAAAACCACAGCACGTATCCGTGTTTTCACAATGGGGCCGCGGCGTGGTGGAACGGCCAGAGCGTCTATGGGAATCCGTCGGTCGGCGATTATCGTTATGGACCGTCGTTCGCCATGGTCCTGGGACCAATCGCCTGGCTGCCGTACGAGGTCGGCGCGGTGCTCTGGGCGTTGATGAACGTCGGCATCGCCTTTTGGGCGACCTGTGCCCTGGCTCGACGGGTCTTTCCGGGCATGCAGTCGCCGCTGGCCCGCAGCCTGGTGCTGGCAGTTGCCGTATTCCCCAGCGCCCACTGCCTGTATTCGAGCCAGACCAACCTGCTGGTCTTCTCGCTGGTGGCGTTTGCGGCGATCGCGATTCTGGACCAGCGGTGGTGGCTGGCGGCATTGCTGTTGGCGATTCCCATCCATATCAAGGTCTGGCCGCTGGCCGGGGCCCTGCTGCTTGCGGCATGCTGGCCGCGTCGCCTGGCGTGGCGGCTGCCGATCGCCCTGGCGGCGGTTGCCGCCCTGCCGCTGCTGGCGGAGCGACCGGCCTTAGTCTGCCAGCAATATGTCCAATGGTACCGGCATCTCGTCGGCCCTTCGATGATCCGCCATACCTACCGCGATGCCTGGACGATCTGGGAACTGATCGCGAGGCCTCCGGTCAATCCGTGGCTCTACGCTGGGCTGCAGTTGGCGATGGCGGCCGCGGCGCTCGGCCTCTGCCTGTGGCAAGCCCGCCGCTTACCCCCACAACGACTAGTGCTTTTCGTGCTCGCCTGCTGGACCTCGTGGCAGCTTGTTTTCGGTCCCGGCACCGAGCGGAACACGTTCGCGCTGATTGCCCCCCTTACGAGTTGGGCCGTAGTCTTTGCCGTCCTGGAGAAAAAGGCACCCTGGCTGATGGGACTGAGCTTCCTCCTTACGATTCTCGCCGCAGTTGGGGGGATTGAGGATCTAAATCCGTGGTTCAAGGCCATGCACCCCGTAGGAGTTGTGTTGTTTTTCGCATGGTATTTGTGGTGGAACCAGGGGGACGTCAATTTGGAGTGCGGTAATTTATACAGAAAACAGTTACAAATGAGCCATTCGACACCAACCCGAAGCGTAAGCGAGGCAAGGACTTAGTGACCTCGCTTACACTTCGGGTTGGTGTCAGTTGCGGCCGATGATGCTACGCACGCTGCCTGGCAGAGTCGAAAACAAAAGCGGCGACAAATTGCTGCACTCCAAATTCACCCCGCCTTGCTTTCCACTGAAGACTTGGTAAACTTACTGGTTTCCCCTCATGCGGCTACGAATGCCGGGGGTGGGGGCAAGCCTCTTTCGGAACCATTTACCCGTAACTGAATCGTCATGGCACGTAAGCTCCAAGTCAATCGCCTCAGCAAGCGCCGCACGAAGACGAAGGTCCGCGGCAAGAAGAAGGATCCCCTCTTTGTCGAAGGGCAGCGTCCGCGACCGATGTACGTCGATTACAAGAATCTCGAGCTTTTGAAGAAGCTCATCAACCGCCAAGGCAAGATCATCAGCCGGCGGAAGAGCGGCTGCACGGCCGTCAGCCAGCATGCCGTGACCGATGCCATCAAGCGGGCCCGCTTCATGGCCCTGCTGCCCTACGTCGGCGAATAAGGCAGCGGCGCAGGCGGGGCGGACGGCAAAGGTGATCCGCTTTTGCTATCGCCCGATTCGAAGGCGCTCGCCCGTAGTCACCTAACTACGTCGACTCTCCCAAACGTAGTTCTTAGCAACCCCGGCTCTTTCAATGAAATGGCGTCAGCTTCGCACGAATTTGTGTCAGTTTCGGTTGCGGTCGCTCTTGCTGTTCGTTCTGGCGGTCCAACTGGCATTTGCGTTCGGTATACCGCTACGAACGTGGTACTTGCGATATCAGAAAACGCGCAGCGATGAAGCTACGGCTGCAATGATTCGCGCAGACTGCGATAGGCTCGGCCCGGAGTTTCGTGCCAGCTTGGACGGAACCACTTCTTCTCTGCAAACCTATGAGGGCCCGATTCTGCCGCCCGCGCGAACCGAAACGGAAGCCGCGCACGGCAGCAGCGACCCCTGACGCGCGTTGGTGAGAAGATTAGTTCCGGCAAAACCACCCATCGGCAGCGTATTTCATGGCTCGGCGGCCGCCCCTATGCCTTGCGCTCCCATGCCGTCAGCTCCGCGACCGTATGTTGGAATTTCCGCCGCGTCTCGCGAATCACGAATTCCACGTCTCGCGGCGCATCCCGCATGACGAAATGCGGTCCCAGCAGCTCGCGCATGGCATCCAGGGTCATGCAGGGCTCGCCCGCTCGGCGGAATCCCCCCAGCCAGTTCTCCTTCTTCGTGAACTCCTCCAGCCACGTGTAGGGCGAGGTGATGACCAAAATCCCGCCTGGCTTCAGCCGCTCGTGGATCGTCTCCAGGAATCGCCGCGGGTCGTAGAGCCGATCGAGCAGATTGGCGGCCAGGATCAAGTCGTAATCGGTGAACTGCGGCTTGAGGTTCGTCGCGTCGCCTTGGAAGAACTCCACCCGCTGGGCCACGCTATCGAGTCCGAAGGCGGCCAGGCGGGCTTCGTGGTAGGAAACCACGTCGCCCTCCTCGACAAGTTCGTAGTGCGCGTTGCCCTTCTCTTTGAGTTGTAGCGCCACGCGGATGAAACGGGCCGAAAAATCGAGTCCCGTCACAAACTCGAACTCCTTGGCAAGCTCGAACGACGCCCTGCCCACGGCGCAGCCCAGATCCATCGCCTTCAGCCGAGGGCGTCCTTTCGTGAGTTCGAAGCAAGCCGCAGCGACCCGCGAGGGGAAATTGGGCACGTCGAAATAGCCCTTGCCGTAATGGGCCTCGCAGTATTGCGAAACGGCCGTATCCGTCTCGTACATCGCTTCGGGCATCGCCAAGGGCTGCTCCGATTCCACGTACCTTAACCCCGCGTGCTGAAAGAAATGTCGGCGGAAGGCATAGCGGCTGTCGCGGGTCGCCTCGTTGCCGGTCGAAATCCACGAGCCGCCCTTGATCAGGTTGTGTTGCGTATCGAACGTCGGCGTGGAAAAATCGTCGTAGTAGGGATGGACCTGGAACCCGTCGAAGCCCGTGATCGGCGTTTCCGTCCACTGCCAGACGTTGCCCACAAGGTCGAAAAACTGCCCGAAGTTGAAGCAATTCACCGGGCCCGGCGAGGCCCAGTGCTCCAGGTTGATGTTCCCCGGCGCTTTCGTCCAGTAGGGCTGGTCCGGGATCTCGTGCAGGTCCCGCAGGCGATACCACTCGGCCTCGGTCGGCAGCCGCAAGAAGGGCTTGCCCGTCGTCTGCCCAAGCCAGTTGCAAAAGGCCTTCGCCTCGAGGTAATTCACCTCGACCGGCCAATCCCACGGCATGTCGATGATCTGGGCCATCGTCCGCAAACGATAGCCCGGGCGTCGTGTACCGATGGCCGGCGACTCGATCCAGAACAACGGATGACGGGCCTTCGTGTAGCCGACCCAGTTCCAGCCCTCGTGCGTCCAGAGGGCCTCCTGCTCGTAGCCCCGCTCCGTGACGAAGCCGAGATACTCCTGGTTGGAAACCAGGTAGCGGCTGGCCGCGAAGTCCCAGACGTCGTTCTCCTGCCGGCCGAACTCGTTGTCCCAACCATACAGCGGGTGGTCCTTCGGCTTGCCCAGCACGACGCGCCCGCCGGACACTGGAAGCAGCTCGTTCCGCGGCGCCGAGCCCGCCAAAGGGCAGATGCTCCACTGCGGCAGTTGCCTCACCATTTCGATCGGCAGCCGGCGGATGATGACCGAAGAGGTCTCCAGGTGGATCCGCTCGTGCTCGATACCCATCAAGATCACCCAGAACGGATTGTCCCAGTGAATCGGCATCGTCAAGGACAAGGTGCGGATGGCCTCGTCGACGATCCCGCGGACGGTATCGCGGTAGGCCCTGACCTCGTCCACGGTCGGCCAGTCGTAATGCTCGGCGTTGAGATCGTCCCAGGACATTTCATCGACGCCGATCGCGAACATCGATTCGAAACGGGGATTGACCCGCTGGTTCGTGATCTTGGCGACGATCAGCTTGTTGATGTAGAAGGCGGCCGTATGCCCGAGATAGAAGATCAGCGGGTGCCGCAGCGGTTCCGGTCGCAAATAGAAGGCGCTCGGATCGGCCAGCGTTTCGTAAAGCTGCTCGTCAAGGCTGTAGGTGGCGTGGAAATACTGTCGGATTTCCTCGCGCTTCGCCTCGGGGTCGCCCGAATTGAGGATCGTGGTCTTGGTGTTTCTGAGGTCCATGGGTCTCTCGGCAATGCGTACACTTCCGACGGATGGTTCGGATGGCCACCGCGCCCGAATTATCTTTCCCCTGACGCGGTTTGTCAATTTGGTGTGTGAATTTTACTGCCTCGTTGGAGTCCCGCCTTCAGGCGGCCTGTGCGGGAGAGTTCCGGCTGAAGCCGGGACTCCAACAACTCATTTCTGCCCGCATGTATATCTTGCTGTCACCCGCCAAATCGCCATTTCGTCACCGTTCCGGCCTTCCCCTTCTTCGCCACGGCTGCCGCGCAGCCGTCACACGGCTCGCAGCTTTCCAGCCACCAGCCGCCCGCTTCCTCTTTGTCGCCGCGAATCGATAGCACGCGGGCCGGTCCGTCCAGGGTCACACAGAACTGATTGAGCGGAAACGCGAGCCCGCTGCCTTCGGCCTTCAGCCAGGCCTCCTTCCGCGTCCAGCCCTGGAAAAAGGCCCGCAACTGCCTGTCGTGCGGCATCTGCCGCCACGCTTCAACCTCTCGCGGCGAAAAGAACCTCTCGAGCAACTCTGCGGCATTGGGCATCGGCCGGATGCACTCGACATCGACCCCGATAGGGCTGCCCCGCGTAAAGGCATAGACGGCCAATTCCTGACAGTGCGAGAGATTGAATTCCAGCCCAGCCGCATTCCACGGCGGACCAAGCTCCGGCTTGCCGTGGGCTTGATAGACCAACGAAAAGGACGCAGGGTCGATCCGCAGGTAGCGGGCCAGCAGAATCCGCAGCGTCCCGCGGCCGGCGATGTAACGGCTGCGCAGCGGTCCCGCTCGAAACCGCTCCGCCCGGCGAAGCTCGTCCTCGGACAACAGGCCCTCGCATCGCCGCATCAAGTCGTCAGGCGGATCGAGGCTGGCAGCCCACAGGTGGATCTCGCCGGCAGACAGATCGATCTCAGCGGGCGGCAGGGGCCAGAAGCAGTGCATTCTCTTAACTCGATAGGGTGCGTTACGCGAGCCGGTCCAGCACGACTCGAAATGTCCTCTAAGGTCTGGGTCGGTGCGCAGTTCACCATTTCCCGGCGGCGCGCTCCACGCACCCTACAGGTTCTACGGGAAAGTCTGCTCGGGTCCGGGGAATGTCCCTTGCCGCACGTCGTCGCGATACCGCGTCACGGCATCCAATACGATGCGGCGGAGATCGGCGTAAGGTCGCGCATGCCGCGGCGAGCGACCGGACGTGAGGCCCAGCAAGTCGTGATAGACGAGTACCTGCCCGTCGCAGCCCGTGCCCGCTCCGATGCCGATCGTGGGTATCTTCAGCTCGGCCGTGATCCGTGCGGCCGAGGCGGCGGGAATGCACTCCAGCACGATGGCGAAGGCCCCGGCCTCCTGGGCCGCCCGCGCATCGGCCAGCAGCCGCTCCGCGTCGCGCTCCACGCGATAGCCGCCCATGAGATGCACGTTCTGCGGACACAAGCCGCAATGGGCCATCACCGGTATGCCCGCGGAGACCAGGCCGGCAATCACATCGGCCTGCTCCACGCCGCCTTCCAACTTCACGGCCTGCGCGGGTCTCCTTCAAGATTCGCGCGGCATTTTCGATCGCCCGCTGGACTCCCAGGTGAAAACTGGGAAACGGCATGTCGACCACCAACAGGGCCTTACGCACCGCCCGGCCCACCATCTCCGCGTGGTAGATCATCTCGTCCAGCGTCACGGGCAGCGTATTGGCATGCCCCTGGACGACCATCGAGAGACTGTCGCCGACCAGAATGCCCTCGATGCCCGCCGCATCGACCACTTCGGCCGTGGCGTAGTCGTAGGCGGTGAGCATGGTGATCTTCCGCCCGGCGGCCTTCATCGCCGTGAATTGGGGCACCGTCATTGCACGTTGTTCGGAACTCATGCTGAACTTCTTCCGTCTCTCCGGCCAGCCTAAACCCGTCCTTGTGGGGGTTGTCACGTGAATCGGTCCGGTGGGTCGAGGCCGTAGGGTGGGACCAGCGAGGACCAGCGAGCTTGCGAGCGCCGGCCCACCGATTACGCGGTCTGGTGGGCCGGCATCGCAAGCTCGCTGGTCCCACCCTACAATTTCCCCTGTTAAGCGAATCGGTCCGACCGCCCCCCTTCTTGGCCCTATTGTAGATCGGCCGGTCCCGAATGGCTAGGCCCGGCAGTTTCTGTAGATTGACTAGCCAAAAGCCCTCGGAAGCTATATTCTAAAAGGGTTCCTTGATCCACGGTTTCTCCCCGCTTGTCGAAGCACTGTTTCGTTTGAAAGGTCCCGGCCATGTCTCTCCGCGTCCTGTCGTTAGGGTTCGTCACGCCAATCGCTACGCTGTTGCTGTTCTCGACGGCGCAAGCTCAACTGCAACGCTACGGCAATCAGGCCGTGCAGCAGCAACAGATGCAACAGATGCAGCAGTTGCAGCCGGTCAAGTCAGTCGGCAAGCTGGTCTCGGCAAATCCCAACCAGATCCAACTCACCAACGGCGCCGGCCAGACGGTGGACGTCATGATCGGTGAGGACACGGAAGTCAGTGTCACCGGCAAGGCGGACCCGGACTATCTGAAGTCGGGCGTGACCGTCGAGTTCCTGGCCGAGGTTGCCAAGGGCGGCACGGTCAAGGAGAAGATCACCCATCTCAGCGTCGTCACGCCCACTGATCGGCCGATTGGGCTGCTCTCGGCGGATACGTTCGCCCTGGATCAGAAGAAGGCCGGCAAGGAAGACGAGGAGAAGGCCGATCCGGTTGCGCCGGATAACGTCGCCGCCAAGGCGTCGCCGGCCAAGGCAGCGCCGGCCAAGGGAAGCAAATCGGGCAAGAACGACGATCTGTTCGGCAGCACGCCCGCGGCCAAGACGACCAACGCGGCCAAGAGCGGCAGCCTTCCGCAGCTCCCCGGCACGTTCACGGTGCGGGGAACGATCAAGTTGAGCAAGAGCGGCAGCATCACGCTGGGGGTCGGTCGCGGCCCGACGATCAAGGCCGACCTGGCCGACGGCGCCACGATCGACGTCGACATGTCCGACGTCCGCATCGCCCAGGTCGACGACAAGGTCACGGTGAACGGCTTTGCCACCCAGGTCCAGCCGAACGTGGTGATGGCCAAATCGATCGAAATCGCGCTGGCCAATCCGCTCTCGGGCGTGAAGAAGCGCGTCGCGCGCCCCGCCGCCAAGACGCCGGCCACAGGGAAGACGCCGCCGGCAAAGAAAGAATGAGCGGTCCGACCTAGCTAGGCACTGTAAGATAATAACTTGTGCCGTTGGTCGTAGGACGGATTGCCAATCCGTCGTGTTTTCGCACGACGGATTAACAATCCGTCCTACGGTGATTGGTCAAGTTATCAGCGCCTTAGATCCGCTTCTTGACCGTGGTCGAGAGGCGTTGTCTTCTGAGCATCCAGTAGAGCCCCAGGCAGACGACCGCGGCGAGACTCAGCAGCGTCAGGACCCACCAAGGCAGCGGAGTTGCGGGACCGCCCGCTTCGCCCGCGGCGGTCGGCCTCTTGACCCCCAGCTTCTCGGCCTGGGCGAAATCCTCTTCCGCCTTGGCCTTTTCGCCCTTCTTCGCGTAGGCCGCGGCGCGGTTCGAGTACGCCACGCCCAACTTCGGGTTCAGGCCAATGGCCTCGGTGTAGTCGGCAATCGCCTTGTCGAGTTCGGACTTCTTGGCGTAGGCGATGCCGCGGTTGTAATACGCTGCGGACGACTTCGGGTCGAGCCGGAGGGCCTCGGTGTAATCGGCGATCGCCTTGTCGATCTCGCCCTTGGCTTCATAGGCGACGCCGCGGTCATCATAGGCCTTGGCGTCATTCGGATCGCGCTGGATGGCCTCCGTAAGCGCGGCAATGACGGCATCGACATCCCCCTTCTTCTGCGAAGGCTTTTCCTTCTGGCCCGCACCTCCGGCCGAATCAACGCTGGCGGCCGAAGTGCGGCTCGTCGCCGAATCGGCAGGGACCGCCACGTTCGGCAGCAGCAAGATCGCAATCAACACCGGTATCCAGCATCTATTCATGATGACTGCCTGTTTGCCTGGGGAGGCGTGAGAGTATCCCAATGGGGTTCCAAGCCCTGGCCTTCGGCGGCGGGGAAAGCCCCTCCACGCCGCAAAAGCCTGGAAACCCATTGGGCCATAAGTGTTTGAGCGCAATTCTACTGCGATTTCCGCCATTGGCAAGCCGTCTCAACCCAACTGGCCAGAATCCCCGCCAAGACCGGCGAAGACGGGCCAATCCAATCCGACGGATTTGCCGTTGCAACCGGCCAGCAGGTCCTTCCTGCCGGGAAGGACTATCGTGCTCCGCGCCGCTGGAAATTTCGGGCCTTTCCCCGGATCAGCATACATTGTATGCAAGCGGCTTTCATTGAGCCGTTTTCGCAGCAGCCACGCGAAGCCCGAAGCGCAAGCGAGGTAAGCGGTTCCATTCCTCGCTTGCGCTTCGGGCTTCGATCGTTTCAATCCGTGCGGAGTATGGTCCTTTCCGGCAGAAAAGGCCAGCTTGCTATTCTGCCACGCTTTTGCATGCTAATTTATGAGTATAAGGCTGTCTTTTCCGGTCCGCGCGGCATTGGCCTGGCAGCGGTTGATTCAGCGACTCAAGGAGAGATCCTCATGCAAATAACTCTTATCGGCTGTCCTTTCAAGACCTCCTACGGCGCCGCTTCGGAAGCCCTCAAGAAGGCGCTTCAAGCGAAAGACCGGAGAGACGGTCCAGTGGGTGGCGTCCAACTGCGGGTGCGGCGATGACGTTCGAAGTCAACCGGCAGTTTCAGATGCCGGGGTGCAAGTATTTCGAGATGATCACCATCACCGACCATCCCACGCCAAACCCCTGGAAGCTCTGGCTCAAGCTCAAGGCCAGGAAGATCACCTATTACTTCCGCGCCGGAAATACCGCGAACTGTCGGCAGGGTCGGAAGTCGTGAATTTCCAGCAGAACTTGAACGCCTACGGATCGACCGTGCTCTTTCATTGGCTGAATCAGCGGTCGCAGGCCGCGCGCGTCGTTACGATTCACGAATTGGACCGCCACCAACTGGCGAGTCCCGAGAGCAACAAGACCTACAACAAGGCCGATGCGATCATCGTGCAGCAAGGCGCCATGCAAGACCAACTCATCGATCTGGGCGTCGATCCGCAGCAAGATCGAGATCGTCCTCCACGGCACGGATCTGCCGGTCATCGATGAGCATCAACCGCGGGAAGGAGTCCTCTTCTTCGGCGGCCACCATCCCTTGAAGGGCAAAGGGCTGCACGCGGTTTTCCAGGCCATGGCGCTGTTGAAAACGCGGCTGGGACCCCAGGCCCCTGGACTGAAGGTGCATGGGTATTTTAGCGCCGAAGACCTGGCGGCCGTGCAGGACCTGGCTGCCCAAGCGGGATTGGGGAACGACGTCGTCTGGTTGAACCAGATCTCCATGCCGGAAGTTATCCGCCAGTACCAGTCTTCGCTGCTCTGCGTGCTGCCTTTCATGGGGAGTTTCGCAGGGCTTGCCGCAGCCACCGCCGCTGCCGTGGGATTGCCCGTGATCGCCACGAAGAACGCCGGGATCCCCGAGCACATCGGAGAAAACGGAATCTGGATCGAGAACGACAATGCCGAGGAAATCGCCGGGAATATCGAAAAGCTTCTGAGCAGCGAGGAACTTCGCCGCGACCTCTCCCGAAGCCTGCGCAAGCGGGCCCAGGAGTGCTTGAGCTGGGACGTTGTCGCCGGCGACACCTTGGCGGTCTATGAAAAGGCGCTGCGCCGGAAAATGGACCGGGATTTCGGCCAGCCTTCGTCGAATCCTTCCACCCGAAACGGTGGACTTGGCCCTGAAGACCACGTGGCTGAAGACTGGGAACCGAAGCTGGCAGGCGAGCCGTCCCTGGCGGAAGCCGCGGCAGAATAGCGACATCGCGCGCTACTGCAAGTCGATGCTGCATTTTGGGGCTCCTTGGAATCCCTGCCACGGCTCGAAGCTGGTCCACCTTGACTTCCGGCGTTTCGAATAGGTTCAAGAACACCACCAGAGTTATACTGCTCGCGGGCGGAACGGATCGAAGCCCGACGCGCAAGCGAGGGATGGAACCGCTTTCCTCGCTTGCACTTCGGGCTTCGCGTGAACCGCAGGTGTGGTTGGTTAAGTCTCAAACGGTGCGATTTTAACAGGAAAGGAGAACTGGTGAAATCAAATCCTACCCGAGCGGGTCCAGGCCCGTTCGGAAATCTTCACTCGAACTTGGCAATTGCCAGGGTACGCAGCCAGCGTCGGGAGATAACGAACGGCGACGGAGGGGCCAGGTGAAGTCAGTTCGGGAGGCGTCACGTTTCGGCTCGGATGGTGGGCCAAGCTCCGGAGCCCGCGGAAGCCCTGGGGATGAATCCACCCCTCTGCCGTCGGTACTTGGTTACGACGAGCAGCCCATCAGAGTGCTTGGTGGAGTCGCCTGGACACAAAGGCCAACGACATTGACCGGTGAGAGTCCTACTTCGTCCGCAGCAGGGTCTCGGCCTTGCAGCGGTAACGCCAATCTATAAGTCCACGACGAAATGAGCGGCGGAAGCGATGGAACGAGGAAGGCGCCTGGCCTCTCTCGTGAAAGGATGGCAGCTTTTCCGGAGTAGTCGCGGCCTCGCGCAAGCGAAGACGCGATGAAAGGAAGAACCGTTGTGAAAGTAGTGGCAACTCGCTCCAGACAGGGAGGAAGTTAGCCCGGCGACTGCGACCGCAGCAGGTCGGCCTGTTCCTCTTTCAGGAAACCCGCCGAGGCTAAGAAACGCCTTCAAAAGCTGGTGGCGAGGGGTCATTCGACCGAACGATCCACAGGATCAGCAAAAGGAAAGGACGTGGCAAAAGGAAAGATCAAAGTTCATAGCCTGACAGGAAGGATTACTTCCAAGCTGGTGTACGAAGCTTGGCGGGCCGTGCGGCGGAATCGCGGTGCGGCGGGAATCGATAAGGTCAGCATCCGGATGTTCGAAAGGCATCTGGAGGCGAACCTCGACCGGCTGATGCGGGAACTGAAACAGGGGACGTTTTTGCCCCTGCCCGCTCGACGTGTCTACATTCCCAAAGACGCCAAGCGGACCAAGTTTCGCCCGCTGGGAATCCCGGCAGTCCGAGATCGGGTCGCCCAGGAGGTGCTTCGGCGTCTGCTGAATCCGATCTTTGAGGCAAGGTTTCACGATCATTCGTTTGGCTTCCGGCCAGGACGAAGCTGCCATCAGGCGGTGGAGAAGGTCTTGGAGTTGGGACGGCAAGGGTATCGTTATGTACTCGATGCCGATATTTCCGGCTTCTTCGACAATCTCTGCCACCAAGCCGTGATGGGGGAATTGTCCGAGGTGGTGGCCGATGGGAACATCTTGCGGTTGGTTGAGAAGTTTCTCAGGGCCGGAGTGATGGAGGGAGGCAAGTTCCTGCCGACACGCGTCGGCACGCCCCAAGGCGGGGTCGCATCTCCGCTGTTGGCCAACATCGCTCTGAACGTGCTTGATTGGCATCTCCAGAAGCATGGCTACCGCTTTGTGCGGTACGCCGATGACTTCGTGGTGCTCTGCCAAAGCGAGCAGGAAGCAAAAGAGGCCCGGGTTTTGGTTGAGCAACTCCTCATGGAACGCCTCGGACTCTCTTTGAGCCCCGAGAAGACAAAAGTGACGAGGTTCCACGAAGGATTCACCTTTCTGGGCTTCGACCTCAAGTCGCGGTTCGTGAGGATGCAGCCAAATCGGTGGAGAACTTCAAGGCAAAAATCCGTGGCTTGACCCAACGACACCACAACCTGGAGGCTGAGGTGATTGCGAAGCTGAACCGCGTCATCCGGGGCACGGCGAATTATTTCGCTACGCCATGGTCGCACTGCGGCGATGCATACCGCAGCCTGGACCGCTGGATACGTATGCGACTGCGGTGCATGAAACTCAAGCGGAAATCGGGTAAGGACAACTTCCGCCTCCGCTTGAAGCACTTCAGGAACATGGGCTTACTTTCCCTGAGCGACCTCCGGCCCTCATGCGTAGGCGGATCGGACCGGCCCCCCACAATATGGGGCGATTTCCACGGGACCGCCCGGTGCGGGAAATCCGCTCGCCGGTAAATATGAGGAATTGACCTCATTGCGATAACGGGGAGGGGGTGGCGCAAGCCACTCCCTTACCCACTGATGGCTGCGGCGAAAACGGCTCAATGGAGCCCGCTCGCAGTATAGCGGGCAGCGTCCTCTTTCGCGAGCAGTTCCTTCACCAACTGGACCGCGTTTATGGCATTGGGCCAGCCCGCGTAGAACGCCAGATGCGTGATGACTTCGATCACCTCGTCCCTCGTCACGCCGTTCTTCAGCGCGTTGGGGATGTGGAACCGCAACTGTTCCGTCCGGTTCATGGCGATCAGGGCCGTCACCGTGACCAGACTGCGGTCGCGCTTCGACAGGCCCGGTCGCTCCCAAATGTCGCCGAACAGCACGTTGTCCGTCACTTCGACAAGCTTCGGTGCGATGTCGCCGTAGGGGCAGCCGGGCATCTTCTCGATGATCTGCCGGTCCCACTGCTCCAGGTCGTTGCGATAGTCCTTAGAGATGCGGGGAGGCCATCGCATAAAGTTGTGCGTAGCTCATGGTTTCTCCAACGGGGTTTGAGGCAAAGGCCATCAAGAGGGGGCATACTGAAGACGAATCCAGGATGCTCCCCTCCTTGGAGAGCAAGGCGACGGGTCGCAACTAGGCAGCCTGCGCGGTCAGGCCAGCGTACAGATCGAGAATCCCCTGTAGGGCGATCGTACGGCGGACCAGGCCTACCTGCATTACACGCGGGACAGCGGCACGCATATCATCATGCTGCCTCCGGCTGACTCGAACTACTACCCGAAGGCCGTCGAGTACGTGAAATATCTGTTCGGCATAGCCGAGCGGGAGCATATCCTGCGTGGCTGTGTGTCGATGGCGGAATACTTCGTCAACCCGTGCAATTCGTTCCACGGCCTGGTGCTCCACTACGACGGCCAGCGGTTTTGGGAGATCAACGCCAGCAAGGCCCTTGAAATCGCCCGAGAGTATCGGGATCAGGTTCTTGCTGCCTGGCGGAAGCCCCGACGATTGGAGGCGTTCGCATGACCTTCCGAGAACTCCGGTGCGGCGATTGCTTCCGCTTCGAGGGGAACGAGACCGTGTACGAGCATCGCGGTAATAGCTGGTATGGACGACCGTACTCCGGTGGCCCGTGGTGCGAACCTGGTGCTGCCTCCCAAATTATTTGACCGAAATTGTCCCAGAATGATTGACCGGAAGTTGAGGTAAAGAATAGAAGAGCGGCAAGGTGGATGGGTGAGGCGGAAGAGGGGAAGGGAAGAGAAAGAGCCTGCGGGCGGCAGAGTGCCGTCCGCAGGGTCAAGGTGATGAGCCGTGGTTCAGTGCGAAGCAGGGCATCGGGGGCCGGGTGGCAAGAGCGGTTCCAGATAGTGGACCGCGGTTACGAAGTCGCATTGCTGCACGGCCATCGTGAAGTCGATGGGGTTGAAGTTGACTTCGCAACGGAAGCAGCGGCCGAGATTCGTAGGCGGGTTGACCGCCGAGTTGCACTCGTTGCAACGAGGACACAAGAATACCAGTTGTCCGTCGCGGAGTTTGTGCGGCCACTCCAGTCGCTTCAGGAGAGAGGCCCAGGCAATGTCATTGCGTAAGCGACGCAAGAGTTCGTCGGGGAAGTAACGTGGCATGCTGTCCTCCTGGTTTTAGGGCAACTGAAATTCGCCGACTACTTGCTGAAACAACTCGTCGTCAATCCGCCGGACCTTGCGGGCGGCGGCCTGCAGCAGGCACGCCGTGGCCAGGTTGTTGATGTGGCGGGGCACACCGTTGGCGAAGTCGTGGATGGCCGCCTTTACCGAGTCGTCGAAGAGTTTCTGGTCGCCGCCGGCCTGGGCGATCTGGAAGTCGATGTAACGGCAAGTCTGCTCGCGGGTCAGTGGTCGCAACTGGTAGCGAACCGAGATCCGATTGAGCAGGTCGGCATGCTGCGCCCGCCGCAGGACGGCGCGGAGCGGTTCCTGACCGACGAGCAGAAGCTTCAGTGGCGGCCGCACGTCCAGCGCGGAACTGATCAGCAGCCGCAGGTCGGTGAGGGCATCGCCGTCCAGCAGGTGGGCCTCGTCGAAGACCAACAACAAGGCGCCCTCGGCCCGCGAGGCCCGTTCCAGGATCTGCTCGTAAATGCGTTCTTTGCCGCGGCGCGGCGTCTCCCCTAGTTGCGTGACGACAAGCTTCAGCAGGCCCGTCGCGGAGAGGTGGGAGAGGTGGCAGTAGAGGGCCTGGCAGTGTTGCGGCAGCAGGCCGTGCAGGAAGCGTTTCAAGAGCGCGGATTTACCGACTCCGCTGGGACCGGTGATTAGCCCCAACTGGCCGGACTGGACCAGGTATTCTAGCCGCGCCAGACCTTCGTCCATGCGTTGGTCCTGCCACAGGGCAGAGACCGTAGCGTGTTCTGCGAAGGGTTGGCTTTTCAGTTGCAAGTGTTCGAGATACATCAGTCGTTCCTTTCGGGAAACAGGGATTGGAGTTGAAACAAGACTTCGGGAAGGGTCGCCGCCGGGGCCTGCTCGAAGGCCTGCCGAAGCAGGCTCTCGGTGACGCGATCGTGGCGGGAGTGGAAGGCGGCCAGGAGATCCATTTCCTGGACGGTCAACCCGGATACGCCGCCCTGACGAGCCAATAAGCGGGCGAAGACGCGGGCGAAACTCGACAAGGACCATACGTTTTTCTGCCGTGCCGAGTGGTAGTCGATGCCCAGGTCGCGTCGCTGCTCCTGCATGGCGGCGTGTTCGGCACGCAGGGCATCGAGATAGTGGGGCACGATGGGTGCGGCAGGTGGCGAAGGCGACGGTTGCGGATGGCTGCCCTTTTCGCGTTGATAACGCCGACCGCGACCCACGTACGCGCCCGCGGGAGTGTAAAGCTGGACTTCGGCAAGCGGGGAGAAAGGATCGTACTGGACGACCAGCCTATCGCCCCGCAGCGCCGGATCGACAGCGAAGAACAGGCTCTCCACACGCACGTCCGAGAAGTCCTTGTCGACGAGGCGCGGCACCCGCTGATGGAAGAAGCCCAGTACCGCCCCCAGATCGACCTGCCGCAGCAGCCGGGGCTCCTGCTGATAGCGCGGCGTGAGGAGTTTCCCCGGTCTCGCTGTTCGCATCTTGGTGATAGGCCACCGCGAGCCAGGCCGCCAAGACGCGGTTCAAGTCGTCGAGCGTAAGGATCTGTCCGGCGCGGACTTCCGCTTCCAATTGCATCTGGCAGGTCTGGAAGAAACGTTCGATCAGGCCGCCGGCCGGAGGATTGCGCGGCGGCCGGTGCAAGAGCTGGATGTTGAGCTGGGTGCAGGCCAGTTGCAGGGCCTTGGCATGGTAGATTTTGGCGTTGTCCACGTACAGTTCGCGGCTGGCGCCGTGATTTCCCCAGGCCCGCAGCAGCGAATCCAGGAGGATGTCCAGGTTCTCGCGGACGTAGTAGCGGGCCTCGACGATGTAACGGCTGTGGCAGTCGATCCAGGCGGAAAGATGGGTCTTCACGGAGCGGCCCTGGTGCATCACCGGCGGGCCGTGCTCGAAGTCGCCGACCCACAGGGCACCGGGCTGGTCCCGGGTCCAGCGGCAACGCACGATTTCCTTCGCCACGCCCAGCTTCCGCCGCGTGGCCCCTTGCTGCCGCAAGTGCCGGTACAGGGTGGAACGCGGAAGCTGACGTTCGAACTCCCGCTTCAAGATGCGATTGATCGCTTTGTGGGAGCGGAAGGGCTGCTCCTTTTTCAGGGCCACGGCGCGGTCCAGCAAGTCGCTGTGCTTCTTTCGCGGCTGGCCCCGATCGGAGCGGCGGCGGCGATACAGGCCCGGCACGCCTTCGTCTTTCAGCCGCCGCCACTGGCGACGCAGGGTGCGTGCCGAAAGGCGTTTCCGCCGTCCGTTGGGCAGCAGGCGTTCCTCTTGGCTCAGTTGCTGGAAATACCGCTCGCGCCGCCGCTGGGGAATTTCTCCCAGCAGCACGGGGCTCAGCAGCGAGCACCAGAAGACAGCCCAGTCTTCATTGTTACAAGGCATAAAGTTTGACTCCAAACAAGGTGGGGATGGATGAAAAACCACTGTCGGAGTCCATGCTACCTCACGTGAACCCGGATCTTGTCGCGAAACGGGGGAAGAACTTCTCGGAAAATACCTCTTCCCACTCGGCGATCAGATGGAGCACTTGCCGCGCAACGCAGCAATTGCTCACGCTGCGGACTGCGGAACTTTTGCGGCGCCACGGCCCCGGCAAAGCGATGACAGGTGGAGGCGGGGCAACGCTCCTGGATCAATTGCCGACCCGCAGCCAACGCGGCGGATTGCACCCCCAACCAAGTCAGCACGCACCAGATCGTGCTGTGATGCAGGGCCCGCTCTTCCATGGCGGACGACCCCGGCGGCGGCTGATAGCCGGTCGCTCGCTTTCCCGGGCTGGCCGTCTCACGGTAGGATTGCCCGTCGTTCTCCAGATAGCTGCCGGCAAGGTGCAGGAGGGTCGGGCCCGCATAGCGCTTATAGGGGAGTACGAAAGCTGGGGTAATCGGTAAAGATGTACTGGCACTTCCGGCATTGCCAGCGGGCCAGCCAGATGGTCACGCACAGGACCGTGTGTTCCACAAGCAGCCGCAGACCACGGCGGCGCAGCTCGCGGGCGCGAAACGGCCGCGCTCTCCGCAACGGCTGCACAACTGTCGGAAACAGACACGATCGGCACTCTGCCGGCGCACGGCTTGGTTGTGCTCTTCGACTTCAATTACAGTTGTCGGGCGGGGCAGTTCGATACTGATGGCGAGATCTTTCTCAACAGGAGGAGTGAGGGTTGTCGTAAACGGGCCTCACTCCTCCATTTTCATGTCGCCCACCGACCACCGAAACGTAGAAAACAGGGGCGGGGTTTCAGATGAATTTAACCGGGCGGGGTCCGGGGCGGGATAAGGGCGGGGTTCAATCCGGACGAATAACTCGAGACTTCAGCCGGTTATTCCGGTCAGGCAAACTTGTGCGCCGCAATTGTAGGCCGTCAGGTCCGCTGGAGCCTATGGGAGGGCTCGACCAGGCTTCACACGCTGACAGATCGAGCAGAGAGGGCCACCGGCTTCCTGGAGCCTACGGCCGATCTCCTGAAGATGCTGGCCGAGGATGCAGGAAGAGCTTGATGATCTGCCCGGCTTCTGAACCCGAAGTCCCGCGAGAGAACTGGATCTCCTACACGCACCAGGAAGGTCTTAGAATTACTCCACGGTTCCCACGCCCAACCAGGGACCAGTAAGGGCTTAGAAGCGACGGTAGAAAACCTCGATCTTCGGGATCATCCTCTGGATCTTGACCCGGCACCCCAATCGGGGTCCAATTACACTAAGGACTCTTGACTTGGAAAGGGAAATCCCATGAAACGCTATTTGCTTGGCCTTGTTCTCCTCCTGTCGCTGCTCAGCTTTTCTTGGCTGCCAGCCTTAACCCGAGCCGCTAAACTGGAACTATCGAGTGTGTTGCATTATCGAGAAATATGTCGTCCAATTATACCCGTGATAGTAGCCTTATGTTCTTCGGGTAAATCAGGGGATACTCCTGCTCCTCTCCTGCTATTACCCATCTGCGTACTCAAAGTGCTAGGATTTACGGACATTCCGTATTTATCCAATACTTTGGTAATCTCTTCCTTTGAGAGCCCTGCTTTAGTCATCGCCCTGATTGCGGTCGTAACAGGGTGACCAAACACCGTACCCGTAGACTTCTTTTCCCCTCCGACCTTCTCTTTGATTGCCTCTGCAACCCAGGAATAGGCATCCTCAAACCAGATCGCTGGAACACCCACTACTTTGCTTGCCGCGTCCTCCGCTCTTCTTGCTGCGTCCCGGATCGTCCACTGGATATGGGTGTACTCCTTTTCGTTCATGTCCAGAAGCGTCCGCGGTAGTTCGGCGTCAGGCACCAGGGTACGAACAGCGTCTAGTACCTTCTTGTCGATCGGAAGGTGGATCAGACTCCGAAGACGCCTTGCCTCTTCGTCTGTCATAATCTCGTTGTTTGCAACGAACTCGTAGATAATGATGTTTACGAGCTTGGCAAAGTGCCCCCATCTGACCTGTTCTATGTTACGCACAGTGAAGTGACGCCAACAATTGTCCTGGATTATTCCTCTGTGCCAGTCATCGAACTCCTGCAAAGACGCATCGAAGTCGTTCACAGACGCAATTTGCTTGAGCCGAGCGACTTTGATCCTCGCTTCACAGGCCTCCTGGAGCTTATGGTTGTCGATGTCGCAAGGCCGCATGACTGAGAGCGGGCGAGATAATTGATACGCTAGCGATTAAGATAGTTGATGGGCGGTTTCGGTGTCAATGAGACGGGCAGGCGAGTACCGGTGGCCTCTTCTCTGTTGGGTTAATTGTGAGCGCGCCGATTCTCGGTTGGGCGACGATCGCGAGGGAAGTCGTCACCAACGGTAGATCCAGGGGATCTCTCGCGCCAGGGCGTGGCAGAGTTCGATGGAGGCTGGGTGGAGGGGCAGGCGGATAAAGGCCGCCCAAAGGTCGAGTTGATTTCCTTGGCTGTGGCACTTGTGACAACAGTAGAGGCGGGTTGCCACGTTCACGGAGAAGGAGCGACTCCGCCGAGAGTTCGATTCGTGCAAGGGGCACTGTCCGTACCATTGCTCGCCCGTTCGATGCGTAGGCACGAAGCCTGTCAAGTTCAGGATTTCCTCCATGGGGATCTCGCGACGAAGCCGGTTGAAGTCGATTCCGGGCACGGTTTCTCCTCAGGACGCGGGGAACTTGTTGGATGGAAGGAAGGCCACGCGGACCGTTCCGTTCCCTCACATCTCTAGAGGCGGGAACGGGAACGGCCCGTTGGGCGTCAGTCGAGGCGCTGCCAGCCGGCTGACGTGCGGCGGAGGCGGCCGGCTTGTTCCAGCGACTCCAGGGCCTCGCCGAGACGTTCGTTCTTCACCGCCAGCGCATCGCGGAGTTTTGCCCGGGTGAGCACGGCGCCTTCGGCAAGCAGCGAAAGCACCTCTTCCGGGAGGCCCAGACGCGGTTCGTCGCGAAGTCCGGCCACGACCTCCAGGTGCGTCGTCTCGGGATTGCTCGTGACCAGTTGCAGAGGGACGGGCGGGGAAGCCGGCGCTGCGCGGTGCTCGCTGGACAAGAGCAAGCGATCCTTGCTGCGTCGCAGGTAGAGATTCGAGTCGCCGAAGGCATGTAGGTCTCCGGAGCCGCGCAGCGCCTGGCCGGCGGCGACGCCGCTGGGCGTGTTCTTTCGGGTGTGATGCACGAGCATCACCGACAGGTCGAATTCCCGCTGAAGCGTACGAATGTAGGCCAGCAACCCGGCCACTTCGCTGGCGTTGTTCTCGTCGATGCCGTGCAACCGCACCAAGGGGTCCAACAGCAACAGCCGCGGGCGGAGCCGCTGGGCCGTTTCCTGGAGTTGCCGGCGGTGTGCATCGTGGTCGAGCCGCAACGTGGGGGCGGTGATCACATGGATCTCCACCTGCTCCAAAGTCAGACCGCGATGCCGTGCCATTCCTTCCACGCGCTGCCGCACGATCGGCAACGCGTCCTCGGCCAGGTAGACCAGGACCGGCCCCGGAGCCGGGACGGCGTACCTGCCCAGGCAAGCCGTGCCGGTAGCCACGCTCAAGGCAAGGTCCAGCCCCAGCCAAGTCTTCGAGCACTTGGGAGCGCCGCCGATCACGCCCACCGACGAAGCGCCCCACAACTCTTCCACCAGCCAGCATGGGGCGCCGTCTTCCTGCGGGATCTCTCCGATCCGCACCACCGGAAGCGACCCCTGACCGCGGTGCCCGCTTGCCGCGTACCCGCGTGCGGGTGGCTGGTGCCCCGCTGCCTCGTGCAAGTTTCCCGCCATCGTCAGGCCCTCGCTTTCTTCTTCGCCGCGGGACGCGGCCGCGCCGCCTGAAAGACCTCCAGAAAGGACTTCTCGTCGAGCTGGGCGGCTTCTTGGGCCATGCCGTAGGCCAAGAGTTCGCCGCCCATGGTCGTCAGCAGACGGCAGTTGCCGGCGGCGTGGTCGATCAGCGTGTCCCGAAGTTCGGACGTCATGAGCGTCGTGTTGCCTGCCTTGGCCAGCAGGTGGTTGAGGAGTTCGGAGAGTTCCTCGCGCGATGCGGCTTCCGTGGTCAGCCGCGTGCGGATCCGCGTTGCCAGCGGGACCAGGTCGGGGTGCCGCAAGCGTTCCAGAAGCCGGCCGTCTCCGGCCAACACCACGGTCAACAGCGAACGCGCGTCGAAGTCCGCGCTGGAGAGGATCCGCAGCTCGTTCGAACACTTCCACGCTCATCTCCTGGGCTTCGTCGACCAGGAGCAGCGGCTTGATGCGGGAGGAGGTCACGTGGGCCCGCCAGCGTTCGCGGAGGGCCTTGAACCCGCCCCAACGATTCCACGGGGTGAGCTTCACCGAGAAGACATCGCCCAGTTCGCGATAGAAGTCGGCGGGGCGGGACTGCGGCCTTTCGAGCACGCCGACCACCACCTCGCGGAGCGTCGCCAGGCGTTCGGCGACGATCCGCAAGGCCACGGACTTGCCGGTCCCCGACTCGCCGCAGATCAAGGCGAAACCGCCCTCCTGGACGAGTTGCTCGACACGCCAGGCGAAGTTCTCGATGGCGGCGGTCACCAGCAGTCCGTCGCTGGGAAGTTCCGGCGAGAAGGGGTTCCATTTCAGTCCCCACAGCGATAACAGTCTCTTGGCATTCATGCTGTTTCTCCCGCGTGGGAAGGCGGATTCTTCGGCAGGTACGCCGGCGGAAGTCCCGTGGCGGAATACTCGGCGAGGATGCCTTGCAGAAGCGGCGGCAGTTCCCGAGCAGGATGCTCCCGGCCGGGATCCGGCGACTTCGGCTCTCCAGGCGACTCGGCCTCGACCGCCGTGCCGCCGCGGTCGCGCTCGAAGAGCCGCCGTTGGCTGTCGGCGTTGGCCTTGCGGTCCAGAGGATACAGGGGCGAGAGAATCGTTCCGCTGCGAGGATCGACCAGATCAACCCGTCGAAGGTCCCAGCGGGCATACCGCACCGAGACCTTGTGGAAGTGGCGATAACGTGCGGGGACCTCGAAACGCACGCCCTCCACCGAGATCGTCCCATCGCTTTGGCGCTGGGTCCTTGGGCCTTCCAGGCGAAACGCCTCGCGAAGCGTGTTGCTGGAAGGACTCGGGCGGAGCACGTCGGCGGCTTGGGCGAAGCGTTCCACCGGCGAACAGCAGAGTTCGCGATGCGGCCGGCGGTTGTACTCGATCTCCACCCACGCTTGGGTGGCCTCGTTGAGGAACGCCAGCGAGAGTTCCGCCACGCCGCCGAGCATCTCCATCAGGCGTCCTTCGAGCGTGGCCCAGAAGCACTCCTGCTTGCCGTTCTGGTAGGGACTGTAGGGCAGCGTCTTCTCGTGAACGATTCCCAGCCGCAGAAGCCCCGCGGTTACTTCCTCGGCGATCATCGCCGCGCCGTTGTCGCTGAGAAGTGCCCGGGGCAGACCGCGTTTCTGGATCGCCTGGGAGAGCCCATGCACCAAGTCCTCGGCGGTCTCGGAGAGATACCACTGCAGATGACAGCACAAACGCGAGTGGTCGTCGAGGATGCCCAGGGCGAGCGGGCGCTGCCACTGGCCGCGGGAGGTGAGCACCTTGAGCGAGCCGTGGTGGAAATCGAGGTGCCACAGGGAACCGACGTACTCGGCTTCGTAACTGCGGATCTCGCGCTCTTCGCGCCGCTGTTCCGCGCGGGCTGCGCCGCGCGACCGTGGGATGCCGGCCGCGGCTTGCGGAGCATGCCGTGCGCCTGCATATACCGCCGGACCGTGCAATACGAGCGGAGCGGTCCCAGCGAGGGGTCGGCCTTGGCCGCCGCCGCCAGATTGTCGTAGTGCAACTGGTAGGTCCAGTGCGGATGGTCGCGGTACTGCCCCCCCAGATGCTCGGTCAACGCCGGAGCCAGAGAGACCTTGCCGCAGTCCTTGCGAACGCGGCGTTGGAGCACATGCACCGGGTCGTCATTCCGACGCGCTTGGTAGTACCAGCGCTCGATGGTGGCGGCGGAAAAGCAGACCTCGCCTGCGGTGACCGGGTGCGTCCAGGTCTTCGCGGCGAGGGAGCGGAGGGCCGCCTTGAGTTCTCCGCGCGGAGGGGGAGCGCTCAGCAGCGCGCCCACCACGGAGAAGCGAAAGCGGGCCCACAAGGCTGCGGTCGATAGATCGGTTTTTCGGGTCATCAAATCTCCTCACGGATGGGGTGAAAGGGGTGATAACCCTACTATGAATCGGCCCGCTGGGATGGTCGAGGAGCATCTTCTGCGGGCGGCCGGTGGTCATCTGGAGAGTTCGATCGCCAGGCCTCCCGGGATGGTGATCGGCGCGAGAAAACGCAGCAGTTGCTCCCACTCTCCGCGCGGATCCTTGCCGACGAGGAAAGCTTCCTGGAGGGCCCGCGGAAGCGCGGCCACGTCGATCGCCCGTGCGAAGCGGGCGCGGGCGACCTTCCAGAACCGTGTTTGAGGAAAGTGCTCACGCCACAAGACCTGCCAGCGCGCGATGGTCCGGCGATCGGCGCCGAAGAGACCGCAGAGTTCGCGCATGCTCTGCGGTGAGGGCTCCTGCCGCATGGCTGCCGCCAAGAAGATCACGGCGACCAGATACACCTTCCGGCCAAGGAACCGTGTCGAGGGCGGCGTTACCCGCTTGCGGCAACCATCTCGATCACAGCACAGACTCAACCGGTAACAACACTCCTTGGGAAGATCCTCGGGACCGCCGCGAGGGTTCCGAAGATAGTGCGCGGAGTGCAAGCGACCATTGCAGGCACACCCCCTCTCGCGCGGTGTTGGCAAGTTCCTGGTCGATCAACAGAAGAAACGACCAAAATCTGGCATCGCGAAGCAAATCATGATGCATAATAAAGTACTCCAGGGTTCTGCTAAACCAAGCGGAGTACACCCCTCGGGACCTCGATCAGGTGATCGGGCTTTCCGAGGGGATTTTTGTGAAAACATCAGACAACTTGATCCGAATTTGCGGATTCTCCAGCTTTTACCACGCGCCCTCACATGACGACAATTTCCCCAGCCCGCATGCCCGTCAGTCGCTGGAGCTTAATCATGGCCGCCACGTGCGGCGTAACGAAGGGAAGGATCATCGCGACGTAGAGGTCTGGTATTGGACGTACAGGATCCGTTTCACGGGCGGTGGTTTGGCCATACCGCAGCCCGGCGAGAGCTTGGAGGCCGTGAAGAATCGATGGCGAAATCAACTCTTCCGCCACGGCCCATTTAAATACCCGCTTGATCCGGTTCACGCGGTGGTTTATGACGCCACGAGAAAGACCCGCTTGGATCATGTGTTGGCGTACTGTTTTCAGCGACTTAGGGCCAAACTCGCCTGCTTCCGTATTCCCATAGAGCTGCCGAAGCGGCCTGATTGCTTCCTGCATACCGGTCAGTTCCTTAGTCGGCTCACCCCCCTTCGAGTAGTATTTCTTGGCGAATTGCCAGTAACTTAGGATCAGTTCCTTGACCGTAATTGGGCTGTTGCTCTGGTCGGTGTTCTCCGCCGGCACAGGCTCCTTCTGGGGGTTGCCGAGCCACTCCGCAATCAGCCGGTGATATTTTTCCCAGCTTTCGTCAGAGTTATAGGGCCCGAGATATTCGTCGTGGCCGTTGATACGGACGACGCCCAGGTTCTTGGGCTTGTAATGGCGATACGAGGGAGTTCGGCGTGGCCGATTGGGCATGAGGCGGCTCCTTTGGTCCCGAAAGTAGTACCGGTACTACTTTCAAAAGGACCCCAAGGCCGCACTACCCAACGCAGGTAGGTATCCTAAGTCAAGGATTCGGCAAGAGTTATGTAAAGTATCCCCGACGGGGTTCGAACCTGTAACCTTCGGCTTCGGAGGCCGACGCTCTATCCAGTTGAGCTACGGGGACCCATTTCCCTTTCTACAGTCTAGCCAATTGTGAAAGGGCTTTCAATGGGCCACGGCGGCTCTTGGTTCTTGGCTCATCTGCTCGTCTCGTCCCTTGGTTTGTCCGCCAGGCGGCGTGCATGGACCGGATCGCCCAGCCCCTACTTGAATAGTGCTGGGTGCGAACCTATGCTGGCAGAATTGGAAACTTCCCCACATCCACAAGCTAAGGAGCACGGAGAACCACAATGGCTGGCAACGGACGACAGACCGCCCGCAAACCGGCGACGAAATTCGCTCACCTGCGGAAGAAGATGGAAAAGAACCGGATCATGGCGAAAATCGGGAAGAAGAAGTTGGGAGGAAAACGATAATGGCAAAATCCAAACCAGAAGCCAGCATCCCCGTGTCGAAGCGGGTTTATCAGTTCAAGATCACGCTCAAGGGCATCAAGCCTCCGATTTGGCGGCGAATCCAAACCAAGGACTGCACGCTGGACAAGTTGCATGAGCATATCCAGACGGCGATGGGCTGGACAAATTCTCACCTTCACCAGTTCAAGATCGCTGGGCAGTTCTACGGCGAACCCATGCTCTTAGAGGACAACTTCGAGGCGATAGAGGATTCCACCGCCACCAAAGTGAGCAAGATCGTTCCCAAAGATGGCAAGCAGTTCAAGTTCCAATATGAATATGACTTTGGTGACGGCTGGGAACATGAGGTTCTTTTCGAGGGCATCTTGGCCGCCGATGCTGGAGTTCGCTGCCCTCGTTGCGTGGAAGGCGAAAGGGCCTGCCCACCGGAGGATGTCGGAGGAATCCACGGTTATCAGGAATACCTCAAGACCTTAAGCAACCAAATCATGCAAATAGGAAAGATCGATGAATCATGGCCAAGCAGGTGCTTGAAACGCCTCGCCTTATCCTCCGCGAAATGTCGATGGACGACCTTGACTTCGTGGCCGTAATGCTAGCCGATCCCGAGGTCATGCGATACTATTCAAAATGCTATACCCGTGACGAGGCTGCGGCTTGGGTCCAACGGTCGATGGACCGCTACGCACGGCACGGCCACGGCTTGTGGCTGGTGTCGGACAAGGCGACGGGTCAGGCGGTCGGTCAGGTCGGCTTGGTCACGCAGACCGTCCGTGGCTTGGAAGAGCGGGAAGTCGGATATCTCTTGAATAGTGCTGCGTGCGGGCCTATGCTGGCAGAATTGGAAACTTCCCCACATCCGTCTTCTCGCGAATGACCTTCGCCAACTCGTCCGCGTCGTCGGTCCCCACGCGGATCATCTTCCGGCCCAGCGCCAGCTTCACGCAGGCGAAGCCCCAGAGGTTGTAGGTCAAGCCGCGGCCCGGGAAGTAATGAATGCCCCAGCCGTCGAGGATCCTGGTGCGGCCGATCTCGATGGCAGTGATTTCGGCGTAGCGGATGGTCTTGCGTACCAGCGGCAGCGGCCCGAAGCGAAGGACGAGCCGGTCGCCTTCGTCGCTGATGGTCAGGGAGCCGAACACCAGGCTGCAAAGGAATAGAATGGCAGCAACGGCCAGGTTGATGGCGACGACGGGCGGCTGGCTGCGGGCAAGGAAAGCACCGGCCAGGGTTGCCAGGATGACGGCATAAAAAAGGTAGTGCCAGCGGCCGTGTTGGGTGTGCGTGTAGGCCATAGGCTGATTGTAGCCGCTGACGGAAGGGTCGGCGAGTGCCTGGGTTGTGACTGTGAATGCTTCGGGCGTGCTTGGCGGCCGGATCGCTGTCGATACTTCGCGCGACCTTAAATGAGCCGTTTTCGCCGCAGCCATCGAAGCCCAAAGCGCAAGCGAGGTAAGCGGTTCCATCCCTCGCTTGCGCGTCGGGCTTCGATCCGTTCCGCCCGCGAGCAGTATATACTTCGCGCGGCCTGAAAGTCTTCCGGGCAAATTAAGAAAAATGGGTGATATGTGGTGGCGGGATAAAGTTAATACGCTTGATATGCCGGCGCAAGTCGATACAACCACTGATTCCCCTAGATACCCGTTAACCACAGCAAGCCATGCCCAACGCCAAATTGTCCGCCAAAGGCATTGCCCTGGCGGCTGCACTGCTCTTGGCCGCAAGCCATACCCAGTCCCTTGGGCAGGCACCTGATTCAGGCGGGCTGCCTCCGCCAAGGATGGCCGGCAACCAGCCCGATCCCCGCGCCGCCCCCCCTTCGATCCTCGGTCCCGATACGCGACCGATCGATTTTGACAGCGCAGCTGCGGTTGGCCGGCGTCCGCAATCCGGAACTGATGATCGCCCGCGAGCGGATTACGGAAGCGGCCGCCCAGCGGCAGTATGCCGCCGCGCAACTCCTTCCGAGCATCAATGCCGGCATGAACTATGACGACCACAGCGGCAATCTCCAGCAGTCGACCGGCGCAATGCTGAATGTCCATCGTCAATCGCTGTACGTCGGCGCGGGGGCCGGCGCAATCGCCGCGGGAACGGTCACAATCCCCGGCATCGTCTGGAACCAACAGCTTTCGGAACTGCTCTACAATAACCTCATCAGTCAGCAGGTTGTCGTCCAGCGCGAGTTCGCTCTGGAGGCGAACCGCAACAACATCCTGCTCCAGGTCGCGGCGGCCTACGAAGAGCTGCTCCGCGCCGAGGGCGTGCGAGCGGTGGCGATCAAGAATCGCGACGACACGCAGGAAGTCGCTCGTCTTACGGCCGCCTACGCCAAGACCGGCCAGGGCCGGCAGGCGGATGCCGATCGGGCGGCGACGGAGCTGGCGCGGCGCGAGTTCGAACGTCATGCAGTCGGAAGGCCAGTTGCTGACGGCGTCGGCGGCGCTGTGCCGCCTGCTGAATCTCGATCCGGCCAGCCGCTTGCAGCCCATCGACCGTTCGGCGGTTCCGGCGACGATCGTGGCCGAGGAGATTCCCCTGCGGGAACTGATCGCCACGGCCTTGGTGCGGCGTCCCGAACTCAAGGCCCAGCAGGCGGTCATTCGCCAGGCCTTTCTCGCCCTCCGCGGCGCCAAGGCCCTGCCGTTCACGCCGAATGTCCTGCTTGGCTACAGCTCCGGCACCTTCGGCGGGGGCAGCGACGAGAGTCTGCCGGAACTCGGGAATTTTCAGGGCCGCAGCGACTTCGACGCGGTCGCCTATTGGACGCTGCAGAATCTGGGGGTCGGCAACGTGGCCCTGATCCGCGAGGCGCAGAGTCACCTGCGCACCGAGAACTACCAGATGACCCGCGTCTTGGATCAGGTCCGCGACGAGGTGGCAGAGGCCTACGCGCGGACACATGCCCGCTGGGCCCAGATCGGCGTCAGCGAAAAGGCCGTGCGGATCGCGCAGGATGCCTATGCCGAAGACCTGCGACGGATCCGGGGACAGGAAGGATTGCCGATCGAAGTCCTGGACAGCGTTCGCCTGCTGGGGCAGGGCCGCAACGATTACGTGAATGCGATCCTGGATTACAATCGGGCGGAACTGGAACTTTACGTTGCCCTGGGACAACCCCCCGCCAATGTCCTGGCCCGCCCGGCGCCGGCGCCGGCCGATACGACCCAACCGCCGCTACCGGCGCCAGGGCTGGACCCGATGCAGAGATAGAAACGGTACCGCGGCAAGTTGCAAGCCTTTACCCGATGCCGAACGTGCCCACGCCAGCTACGAGCTCGAATCTGCCGCCGCGCCTTGCTTCCGGGCGCTGGCCGGCGGCAATGGCTTGCGCTCTTTGCCTGGCCATGCTCGCCGCGGGCCGCACGGTGCAAGCCCAGGAACCGCCGCCTCTGGCGCCCGCTGCGACCTACGTGATCGACCTGCCCACGGCGCTCGTTCTGGCCGAGCGGAAGAACCCCACGATCGCGATTTCGCGCGAGGCCGTCTTTGCCAACCTGGCCCTGCTCCAGCAAGCGCGGGCCCAGTTGCTGCCCACGCTGGTGGCCGGCGGCAATCTGCACGTCCATCGCGGCGCCCTGCAGCGCGATACCGGCGAGATGATCAACGTCAACGAACAGTCGCTCTATGTGGGAGGCGGGGCAGGCGCCATCGGGGCCGGAACGGTCGCCATTCCGGCGATCCGCATCTACGCCCCCTTGAGCAACGCGCTGTTCGAGCCGCTGGTCGCGCGGCAGGGCGTGGCCGTTTCCCGTTTCGATGCCAGGGCCACCTCGAATACGGTCCTCCTGGACGTCGTCCTTCGCTACTTCGACCTGCTGGGCGCCGAGGCCAGCCGCGAGGCCTTTGGACGCGCGGATGCCGACGCCACGCAGGTCGCCGCCACGGTCGAGGCCTACGTCAAGGTCGGCCAGGCCCGCAAGGCCGACGCCGATCGCGCCCAGTCCCGCACGCTGCTGCTGCGAAATCTCCTTTACCACGCCGACGAGAACGTGGGAGTGGCCGCCGCCCGCTTGGCCCGCCTGCTCGATCTCGACCCGGCGATCCGCCTGCAAACCGTGTTTGGGCCGGTGCAGCCGATCAACGTCGTCGATCCGAGCTACGACCTTGCGGCCTTGATCGGCATCGCCTTGCGCTGCCGGCCGGAGATGGCCGCGCGGAACTCGGCCATCGCGCTCACGGAGGCCCGCTGGAGGGAGGAACGTTGGCGGCCTTGGTTGCCGACGGTTTCGGCCGGTTTTAGCGCGGGGAGTTTGGCGGCGGCAGCAACCTGGCCGCTCCGCCGGCCTTCGAGAACTCCGCCCGCAACGACTTCGACGTGTGGGCCGTGTGGACCTTGCAGAACGCGGGCGCGGGCAATCGGGCCCTGCAGCGAGGACGGCAGGCCGAGATCGATCAGGCCGAAAGCGAGCGGGTCGCGACCATGGATCAGATTCAACGCGAAGTCGCCGACGCCTACGGCGTTTCGGCAGCCCGCCGCCGCCAGGTGGACTTCGCCCAGCGGCAGTTCGCCACGGCGGAAGCCGGCTTTCGCGAAGAACTCACGCGGACGCGGGGCGGCGTGGGCCTGCCCATCGAAGTCGTCAACAGCCTCGACCTGCTGACCAGGGCCCGCCAGGACGTCGTCACCGCCACGATCGACTACGACGAGGCCCAGTTCCGCCTCTTCGTAGCGCTCGGAAACCCGCCGGACATCGCGACTGCTTGGCTCTCCACCTCCGCGCTAGGAGGCTGTCTGGAGCGTTTTCGGCCGTAAATCGACATGGAAGCCCGACTCGCAAGCGAGGAGTAGGGGTCAGTTGACCTTGACGTGTCCCTGCCGGCAGGCGACAATCCGCCCTCGTCATACGACAGGTTCTCTCTCCGGCTGAAGGACCGTTGATGCCGAAGTCCTGTTTGACCATTGTCGGCCTGCTGGCGCTTTTAACCACGGCGAGGGGTCTTGCGCAGACGGCGCCGGAATCGAGCGTTCGGCAGCCGCCGGCCGTGGGTCAGGCGCCGCCCGCCGACCCGCGCCCCCTGCACCGCCAGGCAACCAGGCCCTCCCGGCGCCGCCCCCCGACCCCGCACCCCCTGTACCTGCCGGCCAGGCGTCCGGCGTGCCGGCAGTTGGCCAGGCGCCCCAGGCATCCCCTGACCAATCGCCCCAGGCGCCGCCCGCCAAGGACGGCAGCCCTGCTGCCGGCGAGGCGGTTGCCGGCGGCAAGCTCATCACGCTTGAAGGATCGGGATCCGCGGCCACGTCGCTGTCGGACTTCGTGGGCTATCGCACTTCGACCTCCTCGCTCGATTGGATTCCCGGCGGCGGCAACCAGTTCGGCATGTTTTCGATTGTTAACGATCATTACCAGAAGGCGGGCATCAACAGCGGTTTTGGCCTGGGGGCCGGCGTCCACTTCCTTTCCGGCCCGGACCAGACCGACATGCCCGCTCGAACGTACGACTTCAGCCTTGCCTACCAGGCCCGCCAACGGCTGGGACCGCTGGCATTCGACGTCTCGGCGGCGGTCTTGGCGGCCGCCGATTTCAAGGGCAGTGCGCGCGAGGGGATCCTCTTTCCGAGCCATGCCGTGGGCTACCTCGACGTCGATCCGGAGACCGCCCTGGTCTTGGGCGTCGACTTTCTCGACCGTGGCGACGTCAAACTCCTTCCCGTGGCCGGACTGACCTGGGTGCCGACGCCGGAAATGCGCTTCGAGGCGGTCTTTCCGCGGCCGAGGGCCGTTTTCAACTGAGCGACAGCTATCGCCTCTATCTCTCGGGCGAACTGGGCGGCGACTCCTGGGCGATCGAGCGCGTGGCCGGTTACAGCGAGCTGGCCACCTACCGCGATCTCCGCCTGTGCATCGGATTGGAGCGGGCTAAGACGACAACGCCTGGACGGCCTTCGAGATCGGCTACTTATTCGATCGCCGCTTGGATTTCGCTTCCAGCAACGGCGACATGCGCCTCGACGACGCGGTGATGTTTCGTCTGGTGACGTGGTTTTGACGTGGATCAGGCAACGCCCGACCGAGCGGCAATGCGATTGAGCCAGTCGACGGCCACTTGAGAGGGCATGGTTTCAACCACCTTGAACGAGGCCTCCATGAACGGAAAGACGCGGCCGCCGTTCCAACCGCGGTGGAGAGTCGCCGGGCCCAGCAGCACGACTCGGGTGCCGTCAAAGGCGGCGATGTCGGCCGGAACTCCTTCGTTCCAAACCCAGTGTTGATGGGCCGAGACTGGGTTGGGTGGCAACGTCGCATCCCTCTGCAAGGCGGTCCAGTTCCACAGTTGCAGGCTGCTAAAGAAACCAGGTTCGCGACCGGTGCATGGGGCGTTCATCTGTGTGGCAATCGCCCGCGGCGAGAGCGGCACGCCAGGGCCTGTTTCGGGCTGGCCGTGGGTGCCTATCTTGCCCGGATACTTGCCGTCGTCGATCTGGCCGATAAGGTGGCCGCCGATCAGGGCATGAAGCTGGAAATTGTCGCCTACGCCGGCGATTCGTACCCGCCAGCCGATCTTGAATTCCGGGGACAGGATGACGACCTCCTCGTCGAGGACTTGCAGCATCGTCCACAAGAATCCGGTGTTTCCCGTGTCCCAGCGAACCACGTTGAGCTTGGCCAGCAAGTCGGCTCGCCCGCGGTGACGCAGACGAGCCGCCGGGGAGCGGGCGAGATGGGCGATCGTGCCGAGGCAGTAGCCGCTGATGGCATTGAAGGCACGCTGGCCCGCGGGCATCTTCTTGCCAACCGTCGCGCCGTGAACCTCAACGGCCGACTCGTCCTTGCCCGTGGGCAGCGCCCGGCACTCTTCGACGAACGCGACCACGGGGTCGAGCAATCGCGGCAAGCCGCCGACCAGCGCATCTGCTCCTGGCTCCGGATTGGCTCCGCGTTCAGTGAATGCGCCGCACACTCCCGCAAGCTCGCCCGCCCACTCCGGGTCCGCATCGGCGGCGATGCAGGCCAGCTCGGCGGCCGTGCGGCCGTACAACTCCGGTGCGACGAAGGTGGTGGCGTCGAAGATCGGCCGCAGACTCCTCTGCACGAATTCGCGGTTCTGGGGCGGATGAACCGACTGCCGACGTACTTCGGCCAGGGCGGCATCAATGGTCGGGGACTGGTCGGGCAACGGCTCCTCCACGGCTTCGAAAAGCGCCGGGAGCTTGGAAAGCCAATCCACGCCGACGCAATTGTCCGCCAGCCAGCCAATTGGCATATCCATGGCCCGGGCGAGTTGTCGGGCCCCCTTGACCTGCTCGAAGATGGGTATGGCGGGGCCAAGATAGAAGCCGATCCTGCTCCATGTGTGGGCGTTGCTCCGCGCCGCCTCGGGCAGTTTGTCCAGGATCCCCTGAGATTCGTTTTCGGGCAGTTCGGCAAAGCGCGTGCCCCGCGGCATCAGGGGCCGGACGGCGTTCTCGATTTCGGCAGCCGACGCCAACGTGCGTCCAAGGGCGGCGACGTAGTTGGGCAGGTAGCCCCAGAAGTTGACTCCCCGGCAAAGCACTTCGCCCAGCACCCCCAAAACTGAAATTCGCGGCTGCGGGGAACGCGCGATCATCTCCACCAACGGGCCCGCCGCCCAGGCGCGCTTCGTCGGGCGCGACTTCGCGCAATTCTCCTAGAAGTGCATTGACCCTATCGGCGAAGTCTCCGCCGGGAAGATCGGCGAGGCCGGCGCAAAAATCCTGGAACGTCTCGGCAAAAGTAAGCATGGCAATCTTCTCCTCGTACAGATACCTTTTCGGTATCCGGGTTGGTCCGCCGCGAATCCGGGCGTTGACACTCGCCGACTTGAAGAGGATTTTACCATTTTTCGGGCTGCCGGGCAGAGGGGTGCGCACGCAAAGCCGGACAAGAGCTGGGTTCTGCTGAAGGATACTTCGCCCAACACAAAACACAACGTAAGCAACGTAAGGGCTGGGATTGACCCACATGGCACGATATGCTATAATCATGAAGTGGGTTTATCCCACCGGTGATGTACCGTTGCCCCACGCTCATTCCCATCGGTCGAGGCCGAAACATGCCCGCAGTGACCCCGCGGTTTACGGACAAGAAAGCCCGCCTGGTCCTTCCGGCACGGTTCGCCAACTCGGCGGTCCTTGTGGAAGAAGTCAGCGAAACTGAACTCCGCATTCGCAAGGCAGTTTTCCTCCCCGAGGACGAGATCCCCTTTACGGAGATGAACCGTTCGCCGCTTTCGGACGTCGACCGGGACTTCCTGCTTTCTCTCCTCGCCGCTCCTCCCCCGCCAAACGTCGAACTGAAGAAGGCCGCCAGAGAGCACCGGCGCCGCCATGGGTGACTGGATCGTCCAGCGACTGAGCGAGGAACACCAGCGTGCCGATTTCTCTTGTGGTCACGCATCGCTGGACGACTTCTTGACGAAGTACGCCGGCCAATACGCGCAGCGCAAACTGGGCACGACTTACGTCGCCGTCACCGCCCAGCAGCAGCGCGTCCTGGGCTACTACACGCTGGCCCCAAGTCATTTCGCGTTTGCAAATGCCCCGGCGGAGTTGATCCAAGGACTGCCAAAACACCCTGTGCCGAGCCTTCTGCTGGCACGCTTGGCCGTCACCCAATCCGAGCGCGGCCAAGGGCTGGGCAAGTTCCTCCTATTCGACGCCTTTGAGCGCTGCCTCCGCGTCGCCCGCGAGGTCGCTTTTCGAGCGATCGAGGTGGAAGCGATCGACGACCGCGCCACGGCATTCTACCGGAAGTACGGTTTTCGTCCTTTCCCCAGCGACCCTCGCCACCTGGCCATCGCCCTTGAGACCGTTCAAGCGGTTCTCGGCGGCTGACGGCAGAGGCCTACCAGCGTTGATGCACGCTGGAGCGAATCTTCTCGTTGTAGATTCGCTCGATCGCGGCCATCGCGTCGCGGCCGATGGCCGGCAGGTCCGACGCGCGGCAGTTCTCCTGCACCTGATCCGGCCGCTTTCCGCCCGGGATCGCGCAACTCACGGCGTCGAACATCAGGATCCAGCGCAGCGCCAGTTGTGCCAGCGACGTGCCCGGCGGGAGCAGCCCGCGAAGTTCTTCCGCCGCTGCAAGCCCCTGTTCGTAGTCCACCCCGGAAAAGGTCTCGCCGACGTCGAACATCTCTCCATGGCGATTGAAGTTGCGGTGATCGTCCGCCGCGAACTGCGAATCGCGGCGCAGCTTGCCGGTCAGCATTCCGCTCGCCAGCGGCACGCGGGCAAGTATCCCCACCTTCCTTTGCTTCGCCAGCGGAAAGAGCACGTCGGCAGGGCGTTGGCGGAAGCAGTTGAAGATGATCTGCACGCTCTGCACGTTGGGGAACTCGATCGCCTTGATGGCCTCTTCCACGCGCTCCACGCTCACGCCGTAATAACGCAGTTTTCCCGCCCGTACCGAGGTCGTCGAGGATCCCGAAGACCTCGGGGTGGTGGTAGAGGTCTGTCGGCGGACAATGCAGTTGCAGCAAGTCCAGGGCGTCTGCCGCCAGGTTCCGCAGGCTGTCGTCGACCCACCGCGTGAGGTTCTCGCGGCTGTAGCCCTCGGTGGTCTGCTTGGGCAGCTTCCGCCCTGCTTTGGTGGCGACGATGATCTCTTCTTTGCGTTCCTTCTTGAGCCGCGCAATCAACCGCTCGCTGCGGCCGTCGCCGTAAACGTCGGCGGTGTCGAGGAAGTTGACGCCCGCATCCACGGCGGCATGCAGCGCCGCCAAAGACACGTCGTCGGAAACTTCGCCCCAGGCCCCGCCGATCGCCCACGCTCCGAAGCTGATCTCAGAGACATTCCACCCTGTGCGGCCGAGCGGTCGGTAGTTCATTGCGTCTCCTTGTATGCTGTTTCGAGGCGTTCGTATTCCGTCGCTGAGATCGGCAGCACGCAGCCGTGACGGAACGGGAACGGAAAGACAAAGCCCTCGCCGGGCTTGAATTGCCCGCCGCCCAGGTCTTGGGTGACAAAGGGCTGATAGCCGGCGTCTTTGCTGTACTGGTCGAGGATCAGACACCAGGTTGCCGGCTTGCCGTCGGCGGCCGGTTTGAGGCAGTAACATTCCGGGCCTTCGTAGCCGCGCAACTTGGCGAGGGAAAAATTGGCCACGTCCTTCCACGGTCCCATGAGGTCGGTGCTGACTTCCATGAGGATCGACTTGTATTGGTCGTCCTTGGAGAAGCGATAATACCTGCCGCTGTCGCGCACGATGTCGGCGTCGATGACGTGCCACGGCTTGTCAAGGTAAACGAACGGTTTATCGAACGCGACAAAATCCTTGGTCCACGCGGCCCAGATGCGGTGCTTGTTGAAATTGTCGCTGCCCGTGGTGGAAGCCCAGAAGGCGAGATAGGCCTTCCTGCCCTCGTCGTAGACGGCTTCAGGGGCCCAGGTACAGCCGGCGTCGTCCGGCGCGACCTTGGCCAGCCGCGGCGGCGACCAGTGCGCCAGGTCGGTGGAATCCCAGATGACGATCGATTTGCTGCCGGCGTGGGTGGCGCGGTTCCAGTCGTGATTGAGGTTGATGGAAAGGTCGGTGGCGACGATATAAAACGCTTTGCCGTCGGGCGCACGGACCAGGTAGGGATCGCGCACGCCCTTTTCGCCAAGCTTGCTGGTGAGGACCGGTTGCGAGCCGTTGAGTGCATGCCAGTGGCAGCCGTCAGGGCTGAGGGCAAAATAAATCTGCTCGCTCATCGGCGTCTGCTCGCCTTTGAACGTCACGAAGAGAAAGCCGCCGGCGGCGGCCCAGGCATCGTGCCCGCCAGCAGGACAAACCAAAGGAACAGTGCTTGCGTGATCGTTTTCATCGGGGGAATCTTACGAATTCTCACTCCGCGAACTTGCGGTGCGACCGGGCGACCCGCAGCCGGAGGTTCTCCTTGCCGACATAGAGGGCGTTATTCGGGGCCGCCTGCTGGCGTTCCTCGTAGACCTTCATGACTGCGTCGTGGCGGCTCTGCGGTTCGGGGTGGCTCTGGAAGAACGTCGGCACAGGGCCGCCCTGCTTCTTTTGCTGCTTGCCGACCAGGAGGAACAACTTGGCCATCTCCCGCGGGTCATAGCCGGCCTGGTACGCCCAGCGGGCCCCGTCGCCGTCGGCCACGGCCTCGTCCTCAGGGCTAAAGGGCCGCGTCCAAAGTAGCGCGAACTGGGTCCCGCCTTCCATGAACCGCTGCGGCGAGAAGTCGCCGCCGTTGCCCGAGAACGCCTGCTGGGCCAGCTTCAGGCGGCGGGCCCGCTTCAAGAGGTGGCCGCGGTCCAGGTGCGCCAACTCGTGTCCCACGATGCCGGCCACGGCCGCCTCGCTGCCGGCCTGTTCCAGCAGCCCGCGGAAAAACATGATCGTTCCGCCGGGGAATGTGCGGGCCTCGCAGTCCGACGACTGCACCACGTAGACCTTGATGTTCGGGTAGCGCTTCGCGTCCTTCATCAGCGGGTGGATTGTCGCGACAAGGTCGCGGAGGTACTGCACGTCCTTCCCTTGGGAAACGACGCTGATCTTTTGCTGCTTCATGTCCGCCAGAAAGGCCGCCACCGCAGTTTCGCCCATCTGCCGCTCTTCCCCGATCGAAATCTCGACCCGGGCCAGCGCCTTCTCGTCCTCTTCGGTCACCGGGCCGAACATGCGGTCCAGCATTTTCTGCGGGTCGACATTGGGAATCTCGATCGGCGCCTGGCGCGGTTCCGCGGCCCGCCCGGGCCCCGGCAAGGATGCTACCAAGCACGCAGCCAGCAGAGCGACCGGAAGGCGTCGTCCCGCCGGTGGATTTCGCCGCCGCCCTGCAGCCCGGCGGCAATCGGTTGGTTTGTGGTCCTGAGTCCGCATGATTCGTCCTCCGGTATCACCTCGCTTAAGTTAAGGCTTTGCCACTCGAAGCATGGGCCCTCACGTGCCCGCGAGTCGAACGTCTTCCCGGCAAGCAAGTTCGCGGGCGGCCCCAAGCGGCCGACCGACACTTCCACCCACACCCCGATTCTAACCGGGGGAAACCAGCCAATCAAGGGAGTCTTCGACCAGTCGGCCGGCTCTTGCAGAGGATGATTCCGATGCTCGATTGGTCGTCCGCATGCCGCAGCAGGTCGTCCACCGCCGAAAGGTAGAAACTCATCTTGCCGGCGAACTCCGGCTTGAACTCCTCCACCTTCAGGTCGATCACCGCGAAAGCCCGGAGCGTCAAATGGTAGAAGAGCAGGTCGATGAAATAGTCCTTCCCATCGACCACGATAGGATACTGGCTGCCGACAAAAGCGAAGCCCACGCCGAGTTCCAGCATGAAGTCGCGAAGGTGTTCCAGCAGGCCCCGCTCCAGGACCCGCTCGCGGGCTTCCTC
Source organism: uncultured Planctomycetia bacterium (assembly GCA_963824275.1). GTDB lineage: Bacteria > Planctomycetota > Planctomycetia > Pirellulales > Thermoguttaceae > JANXQG01. The sequence goes on from CAWGOT010000003.1 coordinate 740,097, forward strand.
GGCCAGGGTCAGGAAGTCGAAGATTCAGAACTTGAACTCATCGTCTCTCCCAGATGTGGTGCCACCCGTTGGAGGCTTTCATGTCGACGCGAAGCTGCCAGTCGCCGCGGGTGATGGACTCGATAATTCCCGATAATTCCCAGCAATCGGGCAAGATCGGGCCAATACTGTACAACCGCCTCATCGGGGTATAGAAGGACCCCAACTGCTTTTGTCGCTCGATGTTCACTCCGTTCCCATGCGAAAAGGCCCGGTTCACGTGATCATAAGTATAGTTGTCTAGGGGTCTCCTGTCAACGGTTACGGCCGTGTCGGTGACGTTGCGATTCCACTCGCTATGGTGGTTTTTTCGCTTTGAAGGCCAGCCAAACACCGCCGCGGATTTCCCGCCGCTTACTTCCCCGCCTTTTCGATCTTCGCCCAGGTGTCTCTGAGCGACACGGTGCGATTGAAGACCAGTTTGCCGGACCCCGAGGGTGCCCCGGTGTCCGGGTCGGCGGCGAAGTAGCCCAATCGCTCGAACTGGAACCGATCGCCGGCCTTCGCCCCAGCAAGGCTCGGCTCGAGCCAGCAGCCCGGCAGGACCTCCAGCGAGTTGGGGTTCAGGTTCACCTTGTAATCGACGCCTTCCGGCACGTCGCTGGGATCGGCAACCGTGAAGAGGTTTTCATAGAGCCGCACCTCGGCCTGAACGGCATGCGCGGCCGAGACCCAGTGGATCGTGCCCTTTACCTTGCGGTTGTCGGGGGCGTTGCCGCCGCGGGTGGCCGGATCGTAGGTGCAGTGCAGTTCGACGACCGCGCCCGTGGCCGGATCCTTGACAGCATTGGTGCATGTGATGAGATAGCCCCAGCGGAGCCGAACCTCCTTGCCGGGCGAAAGCCGGTAATAGCCCTTGGGCGGGTCCTCGCGAAAATCGTCCTGCTCGATCCACAGCTCGCGGGAGAAGGGAACCTTCCGCGTGCCCATTGCCGGGTCCTCGGGGTTGTTCACCGCTTCCAACTCCTCGCCCTGACCCTCCCGGTAATTCGTGATCACGACCCGCAGGGGCCGCAGCACGGCCATCACGCGCGGCGCCCGCTTGTTCAAGTCCTCGCGGAGGCAATGCTCCAGCAGGGCCACGTCGATCACGCTATCGACCTTGGCCACGCCGATCCGCGCAGAAGTTGCGAATCGATTCCGGCGTGTAGCCCCGCCGGCGGAAACCGCAGATCGTCGGCATCCGCGGGTCGTCCCAGCCCTTGACGATCCCCTGCTTCACCAGCTCCAGCAGCCGCCGCTTGCTCATCATCGTGTAGGTCAGGTTCAGGCGGGCGAACTCCATCTGCCGCGGATGGAACAGGCCGAGCGTCTTGATGTACCAATCGTACAGCGGGCGGTGGTTCTCGAATTCCAGCGTGCAGATGGAATGCGTGATGCCTTCCGACGAGTCGTTCTGGCCGTGGGTGTAGTCGTAGGTCGGGTAGATGCACCACTTGTCGCCCGTGCGGTGGTGCGTGGCCCGAAGGATGCGGTACATCACCGGGTCGCGCATATTGAGGTTGGGCGAGGCCATGTCGATCTTCGCCCTCACGGTCCGCGAACCGTCGGGGAACTCGCCCGCCCTCATGCGGCGGAAGAGGTCGAGGTTCTCTTCGATCGAGCGCTCGCGATAAGGGCTGTTGCGTCCCGGCGCGGTGAGCGTGCCGCGGTGCTCGCGGACCTCGTCGGCCGTGAGGTCGCAGACGTATGCCTGGCCGGCGAGGATCATCTGCTCGGCCCATTCGTAGAGCTGGTCGAAATAGTCGGAGGCGTAGTACAGGCGGTCTTCCCAATCGAAGCCCAGCCAGCGGACGTCCTCCATGATCGAGTCGACGTATTCGACCTCCTCCTTGGACGGGTTGGTGTCGTCGAAGCGGAGGTTGCACAGGCCCTTATAGTCCCGCGCGATGCCGAAGTTGAGACAGATCGACTTGGCATGGCCGATGTGCAGGTAGCCGTTGGGCTCCGGCGGGAAGCGGGTATGGACGCGGTCGTAGCGGCCGCTGGCCAGGTCGGCGTTGATGTTCTCGCGGAGGAAGTCGACGGAAGTCGGGGCGGGGGTTAAGTTGGGTGTGGTCATGGCAGGATTCCTTTCGATGTCAGCATTTTCTGCGTACGTTTCAATTCGTCAACGAGGACTTGCTCGTCGGGCAAGCGATTATGACCGGCGGAGGAAAATCCGGGACGCAGGCTGCGCGAATTTTTCAGACAGCGCCTGAAAAATCGGCTAGGCAATGCCGCCGACCGTGACGTAAACTGGGTACTCAGCATATCAGCTAATCCAGCAGCACGGAATTGGGCAGACACTGTCTGCACAATCTCGCGGAGGGAGCCGTAACCGCTTTCAGCGTAAGGGGATACAAATTCGCCAGACGCCGTCTGGCGAATTCTGCCTTGCGGCCAAGGTAAGTGCAGCCGTCCCATAGCTGGATATTGGAAATACCCATTATTCCCGGATGTGAGCGGTCTGTCCACACCAGTGCCATTCCACCCAATAGAGTTTATTGAGCCCCCAATTGGCATCAGTCGAGACGCAATGTAGGCTCTATCCGGCACGTCATTGCCCAGATCCCGCTGGTACCGGGGGCTACCACCCCCAACAACGTCAGGAAGCATCAAGTGACGTGGAACCCGGCGCTGTACCCGACCGCAGGCGTGTAAAATGGGCAGCAATGAACAATCTGCTGGCCGGCGGCGGGCAACCTCTTGCCAACGGAACAGGAAATGAGGACGGAAGCGGGCCGGAGAATCATAGAGTCAGGAGATCACAATATGGCGTTGCCAGAGGGCTTCCGTCGAGACGTTGAGACTTATACAAACGCGGTCTATTCCTCGTGGCCCGACTTTTGCCGACGCGCACGGATTGGCTTCGCGGAAAAACAACGGGGTGCCTTCCTGATTGACCTCGATCAACCGCTTGCGCCCCGGATGATGTTCTCTACGTTACGACTGATGAAGCATCCAAGGCAATGGGTCTTGAAGACGTCTCTGCTATTGCGATCCTGTCGCGAGTTGGAACATACAATCCGGAGAGAGAAATCGTAGTAACGTTCAGATCCATTGCGCACAGCCAGGCACAATGTGTCGTTCTTCGAGAACCGCCCTCTGAGTACCGGGTGCTGCCTCCCAAATTATTTGACCGAAATTGTCCCAGAATGATTGACCGGAAGTTGAGGTAAAGAATAGAAGAGCGGCAAGGTGGATGGGTGAGGCGGAAGAGGGGAAGGGAAGAGAAAGAGCCTGCGGGCGGCAGAGTGCCGTCCGCAGGGTCAAGGTGATGAGCCGTGGTTCAGTGCGAAGCAGGGCATCGGGGGCCGGGTGGCAAGAGCGGTTCCAGATAGTGGACCGCGGTTACGAAGTCGCATTGCTGCACGGCCATCGTGAAGTCGATGGGGTTGAAGTTGACTTCGCAACGGAAGCAGCGGCCGAGATTCGTAGGCGGGTTGACCGCCGAGTTGCACTCGTTGCAACGAGGACACAAGAATACCAGTTGTCCGTCGCGGAGTTTGTGCGGCCACTCCAGTCGCTTCAGGAGAGAGGCCCAGGCAATGTCATTGCGTAAGCGACGCAAGAGTTCGTCGGGGAAGTAACGTGGCATGCTGTCCTCCTGGTTTTAGGGCAACTGAAATTCGCCGACTACTTGCTGAAACAACTCGTCGTCAATCCGCCGGACCTTGCGGGCGGCGGCCTGCAGCAGGCACGCCGTGGCCAGGTTGTTAATGTGGCGGGGCACACCGTTGGCGAAGTCGTGGATGGCCGCCTTTACCGAGTCGTCGAAGAGTTTCTGGTCGCCGCCGGCCTGGGCGATCTGGAAGTCGATGTAACGGCAAGTCTGCTCGCGGGTCAGTGGTCGCAACTGGTAGCGAACCGAGATCCGATTGAGCAGGTCGGCATGCTGCGCCCGCCGCAGGACGGCGCGGAGCGGTTCCTGACCGACGAGCAGAAGCTTCAGTGGCGGCCGCACGTCCAGCGCGGAACTGATCAGCAGCCGCAGGTCGGTGAGGGCATCGCCGTCCAGCAGGTGGGCCTCGTCGAAGACCAACAACAAGGCGCCCTCGGCCCGCGAGGCCCGTTCCAGGATCTGCTCGTAAATGCGTTCTTTGCCGCGGCGCGGCGTCTCCCCTAGTTGCGTGACGACAAGCTTCAGCAGGCCCGTCGCGGAGAGGTGGGAGAGGTGGCAGTAGAGGGCCTGGCAGTGTTGCGGCAGCAGGCCGTGCAGGAAGCGTTTCAAGAGCGCGGATTTACCGACTCCGCTGGGACCGGTGATTAGCCCCAACTGGCCGGACTGGACCAGGTATTCTAGCCGCGCCAGACCTTCGTCCATGCGTTGGTCCTGCCACAGGGCAGAGACCGTAGCGTGTTCTGCGAAGGGTTGGCTTTTCAGTTGCAAGTGTTCGAGATACATCATCGTTCCTTTCGGGAAACAGGGATTGGAGTTGAAACAAGACTTCGGGAAGGGTCGCCGCCGGGGCCTGCTCGAAGGCCTGCCGAAGCAGGCTCTCGGTGACGCGATCGTGGCGGGAGTGGAAGGCGGCCAGGAGATCCATTTCCTGGACGGTCAACCCGGATACGCCGCCCTGACGAGCCAATAAGCGGGCGAAGACGCGGGCGAAACTCGACAAGGACCATACGTTTTTCTGCCGTGCCGAGTGGTAGTCGATGCCCAGGTCGCGTCGCTGCTCCTGCATGGCGGCGTGTTCGGCACGCAGGGCATCGAGATAGTGGGGCACGATGGGTGCGGCAGGTGGCGAAGGCGACGGTTGCGGATGGCTGCCCTTTTCGCGTTGATAACGCCGACCGCGACCACGTACGCGCCCGCGGGAGTGTAAAGCTGGACTTCGGCAAGCGGGGAGAAAGGATCGTACTGGACGACCAGCCTATCGCCCCGCAGCGCCGGATCGACAGCGAAGAACAGGCTCTCCACACGCACGTCCGAGAAGTCCTTGTCGACGAGGCGCGGCACCCGCTGATGGAAGAAGCCCAGTACCGCCCCCAGATCGACCTGCCGCAGCAGCCGGGGCTCCTGCTGATAGCGCGCGTGAGGAGTTTCCCCGGTCTCGCTGTTCGCATCTTGGTGATAGGCCACCGCGAGCCAGGCCGCCAAGACGCGGTTCAAGTCGTCGAGCGTAAGGATCTGTCCGGCGCGGACTTCCGCTTCCAATTGCATCTGGCAGGTCTGGAAGAAACGTTCGATCAGGCCGCCGGCCGGAGGATCGCGCGGCGGCCGGTGCAAGAGCTGGATGTTGAGCTGGGTGCAGGCCAGTTGCAGGGCCTTGGCATGGTAGATTTTGGCGTTGTCCACGTACAGTTCGCGGCTGGCGCCGTGATTTCCCCAGGCCCGCAGCAGCGAATCCAGGAGGATGTCCAGGTTCTCGCGGACGTAGTAGCGGGCCTCGACGATGTAACGGCTGTGGCAGTCGATCCAGGCGGAAAGATGGGTCTTCACGGAGCGGCCCTGGTGCATCACCGGCGGGCCGTGCTCGAAGTCGCCGACCCACAGGGCACCGGGCTGGTCCCGGGTCCAGCGGCAACGCACGATTTCCTTCGCCACGCCCAGCTTCCGCCGCGTGGCCCCTTGCTGCCGCAAGTGCCGGTACAGGGTGGAACGCGGAAGCTGACGTCCGAACTCCCGCTTCAAGATGCGATTGATCGCTTTGTGGGAGCGGAAGGGCTGCTCCTTTTTCAGGGCCACGGCGCGGTCCAGCAAGTCGCTGTGCTTCTTTCGCGGCTGGCCCCGATCGGAGCGGCGGCGGCGATACAGGCCCGGCACGCCTTCGTCTTTCAGCCGCCGCCACTGGCGACGCAGGGTGCGTGCCGAAAGGCGTTTCCGCCGTCCGTTGGGCAGCAGGCGTTCCTCTTGGCTCAGTTGCTGGAAATACCGCTCGCGCCGCCGCTGGGGAATTTCTCCCAGCAGCACGGGGCTCAGCAGCGAGCACCAGAAGACAGCCCAGTCTTCATTGTTACAAGGCATAAAGTTTGACTCCAAACAAGGTGGGGATGGATGAAAAACCACTGTCGGAGTCCATGCTACCTCACGTGAACCCGGATCTTGTCGCGAAACGGGGGAAGAACTTCTCGGAAAATACCTCTTCCCACTCGGCGATCAGATGGAGCACTTGCCGCGCAACGCAGCAATTGCTCACGCTGCGGACTGCGGAACTTTTGCGGCGCCACGGCCCCGGCAAAGCGATGACAGGTGGAGGCGGGGCAACGCTCCTGGATCAATTGCCGACCCGCAGCCAACGCGGCGGATTGCACCCCCAACCAAGTCAGCACGCACCAGATCGTGCTGTGATGCAGGGCCCGCTCTTCCATGGCGGACGACCCCGGCGGCGGCTGATAGCCGGTCGCTCGCTTTCCCGGGCTGGCCGTCTCACGGTAGGATTGCCCGTCGTTCTCCAGATAGCTGCCGGCAAGGTGCAGGAGGGTCGGGCCCGCATAGCGCTTATAGGGGAGTACGAAAGCTGGGGTAATCGGTAAAGATGTACTGGCACTTCCGGCATTGCCAGCGGGCCAGCCAGATGGTCACGCACAGGACCGTGTGTTCCACAAGCAGCCGCAGACCACGGCGGCGCAGCTCGTGGGGCGCGAAACGGCCGCGCTCTCCGCAACGGCTGCACAACTGTCGGAAACAGACACGATCGGCACTCTGCCGGCGCACGGCTTGGTTGTGCTCTTCGACTTCAATTACAGTTGTCGGGCGGGGCAGTTCGATACTGATGGCGAGATCTTTCTCAACAGGAGGAGTGAGGGTTGTCGTAAACGGGCCTCACTCCTCCATTTTCATGCGCCCACCGACCACCGAAACGTAGAAAACAGGGGCGGGGTTCTAGATGAATTTAACCGGGCGGGGTCCGGGGCGGGATAAGGGCGGGGTTCAATCCGGACGAATAACTCGAGACTTCAGCCGGTTATTCCGGTCAGGCAAACTTGTGCGCCGCACCGGGACATCCCCATCGTCACGGACCATCCTGATCCCAACGCGGCAACTACATTCGACGAGTTGCTCGACGTACTCAACGACATGTGCTCTCGCTCCGATGTTGCTCAAATGGACGTGCCTTCGCGGCACATATGGCGTGTCATGGAAGCACAGTGGCATATACAGTGTGATGGATTTTACGGCTACTTCTCGAATGTGGGCACGCAATGCCGCGAGTTGCTTGACGCCCTAGCCACGATCGGATCGCCCGTTCTGCAAGAGATGTTCTACGGCGCATTCGGGCGGTTTCCGGATGGCCAGCCGTCGGCCGACGACGACGAGTTCGATGCGCAGCTTTCCAGCATTACCGAAGCCGAATCGGACGCATTCGATCAACACGATTCTGAGTTCTATGGGATGGACGACCAGATCCCACCAATCCTGTGGGCATACTGGCAGAAGCACCACCCGAATATACATTAACTTACGGGCGCAGTGACTTGTTTCGACGCTTCGTCCAGGGTAAAATCAAACAGACAACCGTTCAGTGGATCTAGTAGCAAAGAGTTGCCGCGGGAGAAGGAGAATGATCACATTTCGAGTCTCAGCCGACATACAGGACGATCATCGCATCGTGCTCACGCTGCCCCCCGAGGTGCCGAACGGGCAAGCAGAACTCGTTATCAATGTCAGGTCGGCGGCGGGGGAGCCCGACCGGCACCCTAGAACAAGCCTCGCCGACTGGGCGGAGGAAAACTCGGAGCATTGGGGAAATCGGCTCGATGCCGGCGATGTCGAAAGCTTTACCGGCCGGAGGTTCTGAACGTGCCACGCCGTCTGGTCTTCCTCGACACGAGTTTCATTATCGCTCTGGAGAACCGGGATGATTCCCGGCACACCCGCGCCAAGCTTGTCGGCCGTGAGTTGACCGCAAGCCAGACGGTTTGTGTCCTTCACTGGGGAGTTCTTTTTGAGATTGGCGATGGTTATGCGAGACTTGGTCGCCGCGCCAAAGGACTCGAACTGTTTGAGAAGTTTCAGCACGAAGAAGGCTACGACATCCAGCCGATCAGTGAGCCGCTGTTTGAAGAAGCTCTTGCTCTCTACCGCGAGCGCCAGGACAAGGAATGGGGGCTCACCGACTGCGTTTCGTTTGTTCTCATGCGTCGACTCGGCATGTCGGACGCGCTCACTGCGGATGTGCATTTCCGGCAGGCCGGATTTACGGCGCTCTTGTTGGATTAGGCGGAACCAATCTCCCTTTTCATCCTCTCGCCGCCTCCATGCTCTTCAGTGTCCGTTCGATCCTCGTCAGGCAACTTGCCTTGCCGAGAATCGCCAGGCTGTCGAACAGCCCTAGGCCGACCGACTGGCCGGTCACCGCGGCACGCAGGGCGTGGACAATATCGCCTATCTTCACCCCTTGGGCCTCGACAAAGGCATGGGTCATCTGCTCCAGCGGCTGGGCTTCGAACGGTTCCGCGGCAGCCAATTGGCGCAATACTTGGCCAGCAGCTCGGCCGCTCCCGGCTTTTGCAGCGACTTGGCCACCGCCTTCTCGTCGTACACAAACTTGTCGTCAGCCACGAAGAAGTAGACGTAATCGAGGATGTCGCCCGAGGTCTTGATCCGGTCGCCCGCCGCGCGGACGACGTGTTCAATCCTCGCCCTCTGGCTCCCTGCTCCCTGCTCCCCGCTCCCTGCTCCCTGCTCAATGCTCCCTGCCAGAAGTCCCGCACGTTGCAAATACGGCACTACCCGCTCGACCTTCTTCTCGACCGGCAATTGCTGCATGTGCCAGTCCTGAAAGGCCCACAGCTTCTTTGGATCGAAGCTGGCGGCCGCCCTGTTTACCCGCTCCAAGGAGAAATGCCGGATCAACTCCTCGCGGCTGAAATGCTCCGCCTGGTCGTCCAGAGCCCAGCCCAAGAGGGCCAGGTAGTTAATGATCGCCTCCGGCAGGTAGCCGACCTGCTCGTAGAAATCGACCACCACCGGGTTGAACGTGTTCTGATCGACCTGCAGACCTAAAGCATCGGCCACCTTGCGGCCATGTTTCATCAGGGCAGCGAAATCGGCGTTCTTGAGGTACTTGTCGAGCTTCCGCTTGCTGAGCTTGGTCTTGCTGCCTGGCTCGGCCACGAAGGGCAAGTGGGCGTAGATCGGCAACTCATAGCCCAGCGACTGGGCGATGAAAATCTGCCGCGGCGTATTCGAGAGATGCTCCTCGGCGCGGATCACGTGCGTGATTTTGAAGTCGTAGTCGTCGACCACGTTGGCCAGGTGATAGAGGAACGAGCCGTCGGCCCTTTGGATGACGTGGTCCTGCTCGCGAGCCCAATCGACCGCCACGTTGCCGCGGATCACGTCCTGAATGACCAGGGTTCCTTCGCGGGGCATCTTCAGCCGCACGGCCGGCTTGCGGCCCTCGGCCTCGAAGCGGTCCCGCTCGGCCGCGGTTTCGGCCATGAAGCGGCGGCTATAGAGGAAGACCCGCTTCTCGCGTTCGGCCGCTTCCCGCTCGGCCTGGAGTTCCTCCGTCGTTGCATAGTCGTGGTAGGCTGCCCCGCTGGCAAGCAGTTTGTCGACCGCCGCCTGGTAGCGGTCGCCCCGCTGCGACTGGTAATAAGGGCCGTAAGGGCCGCCGATCTCGGGACCTTCGTCCCAATCGATCCCCAGCCAATGCAGCCCGTGCAGGATCGGGGCCAGGGCCTCTTCGACATTCCGTTGCTGATCGGTATCGTCGATGCGGAGGATGAACTGCCCTCCGTGCCGCCGGGCGAAGAGCCAGCAAAAAAGTGCGGTGCGAACACCGCCTATGTGCAAATAGCCGGTAGGGCTGGGGGCAAATCGCGTGCGGACGGTCATTATTTCCTCACGCCTGCTCTTCCTTGTCAAACGCCGAGTCGAACGCCCGGCGGCTGGGCTCGAAGTCGACCTTGCGGACGAATTCGCAGGCCTCCCGCGCGCCCTGCTCGCGGTCCATGCCCATGTCTTCCCACTCGACGCTCAAAGGGCCCTGGTAGTTGATGTCGGTTCAAGGCGCGGATGATCTCCTCGAAGTTCACGCCGCCGTGGCCCAGCGAACGGAAGTCCCAGCCCCGCCGCGGATCGCCGAAGTTCAAATGGCTCGCCAGGATCCCCGTCCGCCCGTTGAGCGTGACGATCGCGTCCTTCATGTGGACGTGGTAGATGCGGTCCGGGAAGGCGCGGATGAACTCCACCGGATCGACGCCCTGCCAGATCAAATGGCTGGGGTCGAAGTTGAAGCCGAACTCCTCGCGATGTCCCAGCGCTTCCAGCGCCCGCTCGGCCGTGTAGATGTCGAAGGCGATCTCCGTGGGATGGACCTCCAGGGCGAACTTCACCCCGCATTCGCCGAAGACGTCCAAGATCGGGTTCCAACGCTCGGCCAGCAGCTTGAAGCCGTCCTCAATCGCCTGCGGCGAGACGGGCGGGAAGGAATAGATCCACTGCCAGATGCTGGAACCGGTGAATCCGTTGACCACGGTCACGCCCAGCTTCTGCGCCGCTCGGGCCGTGTTCTTCAACTCCTCGGCCGCGCGGGCGTTGACGCCGGCCGGATTGCCGTCGCCCCAGATGGCCTTGGTCAGGATCGCCTGGTGCCGCGAATCGATCACGTCCAGCACGGCCTGGCCGACGAGGTGGTTGCTGATCGCCCACACCTGAAGGCCGTCGCGCTCCAGCAATTCGCGCCTCCGCTCGCAATACTCCGGCTCGGCCAGGGCCAGATCGACCTGGAAGTGATCGCCCCAACAGGCCAATTCAAGGCCATCGTAGCCGAAGCCCTTGCACTTCTTGGCCAACTCCTCCAGAGACAGATCGGCCCATTGGCCCGTGAACATCGTGACAGGTCGCGACATGAAAACTCCTTGGCACCCAGATGGAACCATCGGCTCGGCAGGCGTTACGGACGCCCAGGAACCAAAGGCCCCTTGCGGGAATTTCAAAATGGTTGGACGGCAAGACAATGACCAGAATGCTATTCTGACAGAAGTTGCGCAGCGTGCAACAGGGGCCGTATGCCGGATTTCTCAAGGTAGGTGGGTGGAGCACGGAAGTCGATGTGGTGCGTTACGCGAACCGGTCAAAAACAAAGTGCCGCGATATCGGCGGGTTCGACTCCGTGCGCAACCCACCATTCTCCTGCGGTTCGCTTCACGCACCCTACGCGCCGCTCGCGGTTGCGATTCTTACAATCCACACCAACCCGAAGCGTAAGCGAGGCAACGACTTCCGCACCTCGCTTACGCTTCGGGTTATTGTCAGTCGCAACTGGGGCCATCAAAACAAAGGGCGGGGCCAGATCCGGACCTGGTCCCACCCTAAGAAACTCGCGCAACGGTCATTTACAAGACCAAATGGTCGAAAGAGGCAAAAATCTGGTCCCGGGCCACTTGATCCGTGGTGGCCGGGGGCACGCTGCCAAGGTCGCTGCTGACGCTCGCTTGGCTCAGCAGGCTTGCCTTGCTCATGGGTGAGAAGTAACCCCCCCAACCGCCGCCACCGCCTCCAAGCCCGTATCCTCCGCCTCCGCCTCCAAACCCTCCGCCAAGGCCTGACGAGCCGGCAGAGAGCCAGGTTACCGAGAAACTCGAACCGAGGCTGCCGTCGCTCAATGCGGATGTCGAGGTTTGCGTTACCGAGGAAGCGATGTTGATCGCCGTGTCTTTCCAATACTGGCTGTTGTCAATCGGGCCGCTGTGTCCGTTGATCGTGGCCGTTGCGCTGGTGAACGCGACCGTTCCGAAGTCGGCCAGCGGCAAGACGCTCCGTTCGGTTGACGGGGCCTCGACGATCCACTCCGCCGACGACTCCTGCGCCCGGGAACGCTGATGGCCCCCGGCGAGTAACTCTTGCCCGTGGTATTGTCCGTGATCGTCACCGTGAACTGGCCGCTCGCATAGCTCACGCTGGCGGAAATCGAATCCCCTGCCGAGATCGTCAACGGGACAGTCACGTAACCCTGGGGATACATCTCGTACCAGGCATAATACGACGGCGTGCCGCTGGCGACGTCCGATTCCGTGCCGATCTGCTCCACGGTGTTGGACGTGTAGCCGTCGATCCCGACCCACACGGCGGAATACGCGGTGCCCGTGCCCGTCACTGCGGGAACCTTCCACGAGCCGGCGACGTAGCTCACCGAACCGGTGGCCGGGTTGTTCAGGTTCGTCGCCGCCGCATATCCGGCCCAGTTGGAACTGGTCGTCGTGGATGGCGCTGGATTGGTGGGCGTCGTAGGAGCGGCAGGCGGCGTTGGAACTGTGGTCGGGGGAGTCGGCGTCGTCGTGCCGCTGCTCACCGTGGTGTTGCCCGTAGCGACCAACTTCGTATTCGTGCTGTCGGTCGCGGTCAAGCTCTGCGGGCCGTTGGTCGCGAACCTCGCCAGGAAGGTGGAGATCCCATCCGAGAACTGGATGACCACGGCGCTGGTGGGGGAAAGCGGCACCGCCGTCGTGGAACCGGGGAGCGTCACGGTTGCCGCGCCGTCCGAACTGGTGAGCGTCACCTTGTCCGAGAAGCCCTGGATGGGGACGCCTTGGGCGTTGACTGCCATCACTTGCACGGTATAAGCAGTGCCCGCCTTAACCTTCGTCGGCAGCGAGACAACCTCCAGTTTGGTCGCCACGAGCGGCGCAATTACGTTGGTCGTGCCCGTGCCCGTAAGCTTGCTGCCTGCAGCCGTGTCGGTCGCGGTCAACGACTGCGAGCCGGCCGTGTTGAAGGTCACCAAGAGAGTCGCAACCCCGCCCGAGAAGGAGATCGGCGTGGCGGTTGCGCTCCCGCCGGACAGCGTTACCGCCGTACCAGAGGGCAGCGTCACCGAGATCGCCGAGTCGGTGCTGCCGAGCGTAACCGTGTCCGAGAAGCCGGAGACAATCGTGTTTTGCGCGTTGAGGGCCTCGACCAGCACGGTTGTCTGCACGCCGGCCTGAACGTTATGCGGCACGAGAACCGCCAGTTGCGTCACGAGGTTCGGCGCGACCACCTTGACCATGCCCTGCGTGTCCAACGCGGCGCTTGTGGTATCGGTTGCCGTCAAGGTATCCGCTCCGGCCGTATTGAACGTCACCGAGAACGTGGCAACCCCGTCCACGAAAGGAAGAACAACGGCGCTGGTGCTGATAAGCGGCACCGACGTAGTGGAACCGGCCAGCGTCAGCGTCGCCAGGTTGTCGGAACTGGCCAGCGTCACGTTGTCCGAAAACGTGGGAATGATCACACCGCGTGAATTGGCGGCAACCAACTGCACCGTCAACGGCACGCCCGCTTGAACGGTGGCACGCGGCGACTCGGCCTCAAACACCAGTTGCGAAGCCGTGTTGCTGCTGCCATGCCCACCATACCCCCAAGGAATGCCGCCCAGACCGGGGACACCGCTCAACAACGACCGAGTCTCCAACCGCTCCACGCGGAGCGAGCGGGCTCGGCTGGAGTTTCGTCCTCGGGACGAGCTCCTTCCATATTTTCCACCCAGAATCCAGTTAGGTAACATTTTTCGAATGCCTCTCTGTCTAGGAACCCAAAGGACGGATTGCTTGCCGGAAACGGCGCATTGCCCTGCGAAAATCCGTCCTAGCCTGTTTTCCCTTCGTCTTCTCCCAGGTCGCTGCCTTGGCTGTTCCCTCAAGGGCTGGACCGCCGAGAAGACCGCTTATCCATAATCTATCGCCACACAATCAAGTTGTCAAGCAACAAAAATTCACGGGGAAGACCTATTTTTCACACCGCAGAACGCGGTTTGTGAAAATAGATAAGCCTTCAATCCTAAAGGAGGAATTCAAGCCCGAAAAGTCACAGAAAAATACGTGCCCGATTCTTGACCGGGACCGTCATGACTGGGCTCGTTGGAGTCCCGGCTTTCGCCGGAATGCAGCAAGAACTCCGCCTGAAGGCGGGACTCCAACCGGGGTAGTTTGCGTTACTTCCCTTCGCGGAAGCTGTCGAAGTACTGCTGGGCGTGTTCGCTCTGCTTCTTCGGCAGGCGCTGGCCGCTCAGCGGATCGGTGCTGCCGTGCTCAATCTCGGTGGCCGTCTTCTGGATCTCGGCCTCGGCCTGGCCCTTGAGGTTAGGGCCGCCGGTCAGGCCGGTGATCTGGCCTGCTCGCGCGGACATCCTGCGGGACTTTCGAGTCGAAGAAGGAGCCGTTCGATTTGCCGTCGGGCCGCGCTCCGTCGCCGCGGCCTTTGCCCAAGCCCATGCCGGGCTTGCCGTCTTTGCCGTCGCCCTGGCCGCCGCCAAGCATTTCCTGCGCATCGCCTTGACCTTGTTTGCCGTTGCCGCCCTCGCAGTTCATCTGCTGCTTGGCGTCGGCCAGTTGCTGCATGGCGCCGTCCAGCGTCTGCATCTCGTTCTGCTGGCGAGCCATCTCCTGCATCTGCTGCAGGGCTTCCTGCATTGCCTGGGCAGCCTGGCCGTTTTGCCCCTGCTTCATCTGATTGGCGCACTGCCCTAGCTTGTTGGCCAGGTTCTGCAGGGCCTGCATCTGCGGGCCCTGCTGCTGGAGCTTCTGGATGGCGTCTTCCAGCTTGCTGGCAGCGGCGGGGTCGCCCGCCTGGTTCATCTGATCGGCGCGCTTTTGCAGGTCGGCCTGGGCGTCTTTGGCCTGCTGGGCCATCTGGTCGATCTTCTGCTGGAGCTGCTCCATCTGCTTGGCCAGATCTTCCTTCTTTGTGGAATCGAGCTTGCTCTCGGAGAGTTGCTTCTGGAGTCTTTCCAGGGCCTGGGCGGCCTTCTCGAAATCGCCCTTCGAGAGGGCTTTGGCCAATTCATCGGCAGGGCCGTTGGCAATGTCCTGCACCTTTTCCAACTCCCGCTTGAGCGACTCGCTGCCGCCGCCGAGTTGCTTCCGCCGCTCTTGCAGTTCGCGGGCGAGGTCGTTCATCTTGGCGAGCGCCTTTTCGCGGTCGGGCTGCTTCTGCAGCTCCTGCGTCCCTTCTTCCAGCTTCTTGAGCAGTTCCGAGGCGTCTTTCAGCCCCGCGTCTTCGGCCTGCTTGCGGCGCTCGGCCAGCTTCTGTCGCAAGTCCTCGGCCGACTTCTTGACTTCCAGCGGCGGCGCGGCGGCCGTCTCCGTGCTCTCCGCCTGCACCTGCCTCATGGGCGGACGGAAGATCATGACCGCCGCCAACACCAAGGCCGGCAGAAGCGGCAAGAGCAGATGCCGTGGAGGGCGGACGGGGAACTTCTCGAGCACGGCGATCCGCCGCAAGCGGGCGTCGGCGTCGGCAACCAGGGCCTGGCCGGCGACGCTCTCGCGGTCGGCCGCATGCATGGCCAGCGTGCTGGAGACCCGCTCCTTCAGTCCGCAGCGATGATCGATCTCCAGGGCGGCTTGCAGGGCCGGAGTGCGGGCCCAAAAGGTCCAGCCGGCGGCCGCCAGCAGGCCCGCCGCCAGAGAGCCGGCAAGCCATTGCCAGTCGATGATGCCCAGGGGATAGAACCGTGCGACGGCGACGACCGCCCCGGCCGCGAGCAACGCGGCGAACCAGCACCAGCCCAGCAGGCCCAAAAACCGCTCGAAGGCCAAGCGGCGTTGGACCCGCCGGATTTCTTTGAGAAGATTGTCCATGGCACGCTCCGCAAGTGAGGGGTTTGGAGAACTGGCCGACTACATTATACCGCGACAACGGCAAGCGGTATAGCCTCGCTCATCTCCGATCATAAGTGATGTTTTCAGGCGCCCGACAGACCGGGAAAAGCACGCTGCGCACGGGAGGATGTATGTACCGCGGATCACTGTCCCTGGTTCTTGGTTCGCACTGCCAGCCATTCCTTGAATCGCGGTTCCTCGGGCAGAAGCTCAATGGCGCGGAGGCATGCTTGTCGTACTTCAGTTTCCGGCGATCGCAACCGGGCGAGGGCCTTGGCGATGTCGAAGCATGCCCACGCGGTCCGCGCCGGGCTGTCGGCCAGTTGTACGACGCGGTGCAAGAGTTCCAGGGCCTCGCGGTACAATCGCCTGCGCGTGGTCGCCACATGGGGGCCCGACCGCACCCTGCGCCAAACTCAGCTTGGTCGTAGCGAACTCATGCACGGCCTTGGCGTTGTTTTGCAGTTCCGGATAGGCGTCGAGATAGGCCCGCGCCAGGGCAAGGTAGGCCAGGTGCCTTCCGATCAGAGAGGCGTCAGCCTCAACCTCGGCAAAGACGGCGACATGACCGGCTGATACTGGGGATCGATCCGATTGTACTGTCAAGTGGTGCGGCGAGGCGCACGAAGGAGATCGATTTAACTCGTTAGATGGGTGTGAGATCATCCAGTCATGCCCCTCCATGAAGTAAGGTTATGGGCGGATTCCAACGGGGAATACTGCCATGGCAGACCATAAAGATGGGTCTGCGACGGGAGTTTGGCCAAAGTGGCCCAAAAACGACTTTCTGAAAAACGTTTCGGGCATTTTTTACCACTAACAATATTATAGCTATCCCCAACAAGACAGGTATCGCTTTGCAAAAACCGCTGAGAAAACGATGGTGTACATTCTTCAGGGTGTGGTGTGTATAGAAATTTGGGGTGGGCCGGATTTTGACCGAATTGGTCACCCGCGGCCAAAAGGTGCTTGCGGATGGCAAGAAAAGTGGCAGGCACACTCCGGGTGCCGTCCGCCCACTTTGGCCGGCGTTGTGGAGAAACTCCCTGCGTTGCGACATCGTCCCGCACGAGCGGCGGACGGCAAACGGAGTATGCCTGCTACTTGGCAGCCCGTGAACGGATGTTCTCATTCCGACTTTCATTTTCCCGCCATCCATTTTTCTGTCTGAGAGGCTATCCGGAAGGTTTGCTCGATTGCTTGGGGCATGGAAGCCCGACGCGCAAGCGAGGCCTCGCTTGCGCGTCGGGCTTCGATGCGGATTTCCGCCACAAGACTTTCCCTCTTTCTGCCACACAACAACTCCACCAACCAATACGGATGAGGGCTTTGAAATGGGAAAATATTTTTGGGCGACGGCTTACGATTCTGTCGCAAGTTGTTTGTATGAAACGACTTAAAAAACAAGAAATTCTCCGGATTGTGTTGCGCCCAAATTGAATTCCAAACACTTCCAGCGGGTGGACAAAATATACATAAAGAGGAATTGAAAAGCTATCGCCGCAAAATTTAGGCGAGATAGGACAGATAGGTCGTATGCTGCGAGGGCATCTCTCCGGATTACCTAGATTTGATGAATGGCAATTTGTTCTGCGGCGTTTGCAACTTGGCAGTGGAAGATATGCCTGCCACGTGCTGGATCGAGCTTTGGTGCTCGTGGCGCGGTGGTGGTCTAAAACGGTTAGCTAGGGGGCGTGACAGGACCTGCCAAGCATGTTATCTTAGGGGTTGTCCCCCGTCATTAGGAGAGATTTTTCGGGACGAATCGACCGCGAAAGTGTCGGGAAGTAGTTGCGTGCGCGCCGTTTGAACCGGAGAACCGTGTCCCATGGGCTCGGATAAACCCGATTATTTTGGCCATCGCCAGCGATTGAGGGAAAAGTTCCTCAAGAGCGGCTTCTTGGGCTTTGCCGATTACGAGGTTGTGGAGCTACTGCTCACGCTGGCCATCCCCCAGCGCGACGTGAAGAAGCCGGCCAAGGCACTAATCGAGCGTTTCGGCAACCTTCGGGGGATCCTCGACGCGCCGGCAGAGGACCTGCAGAATGTCGACGGCATCGGCAACGTCGCTCCCGTCGCCTTGCGCATCCTGCGGGAGGCGGCGAACCTTTACCTTCAACAGGCCGCCGAGCAGCAAGACTCGTTTACGGACGCCGAATCGCTCTCGCGCTTCTGGCGGGCCAAAATCGGGGCCCTGCGCAACGAGGTCTTCCAGGTCGGCTATCTCGATTCCGCATATCGGCTCCTACGGGACGGCATCGAAACCCTGGAAGAGGGAACCGTTGACCGAGCCGCCGTCTATCCGCGCCGGGTCATGGAGGCCGCCCTTCGGCGCAACGCGGCGTGCCTCGTGTTCGCCCATAATCACCCTAATGGAAACGTGCAGCCTAGCGATCAGGACAAGGTCCTGACCCGCGCCCTGGTCCTCGCCGCGCAGACCGTTCAGATCAAGGTTCTCGATCACTTGGTCGTCTCGACCGACCGCGTCTTCAGCTTCCGGCAGGAGGGCCTTCTATGACGATCGCGCCGGCACTCCTGCGAGAATACCCGGATATGAGCGTGGCGCAGTGCGCTCGATCGTCGCCCACGACGGCGGACCGCTGCTGGTGATCGCCGGGCCCGGCTCGGGGAAAACGTTCAGCCTCGTTCTGCGGACGATGAATCTCCTGCTCTCGGGCAAGGCGTTGCCGAAGGAGGCTCGTGGTCTGCACCTTCACCGAGAAAGCGGCATTCGAACTCCGCGACCGGATCTCCGCCGCGGTGCGCAAGGTGGGCTACACCCAAGACCTGTCCGAGTTGCGCGTGTCCACAATCCACGGGTTCTGCAATCGCCTCCTCACCCAGTATCGGCATCGCACCGCGCTGGGGAACAACTTCGAGACCCTTGACGAATTGACCCAACTCCTCTTCATCTTTGAACACTTCGCCGAGATCGTTGGCGAGCCCGATGCCAAGGGTTATCTCGGTCATTGGTCGACCAAGTGGACAACTATCGAGGGTGCGCACGGCTATTTCGACAAGATCACGGAAGAGCTCGTCGACCCGGACGGTCTTCTCAAGGCAAACAACCCCTTCCTGCGTCAGCTTGGCCGCGCCTACAGAGCGTATGAGAAAGCCCTGCTGGACAACAACCGGATCGATTTTGCGCACCAGCAGAAGCTCGTCTATGACTTGCTCGTCGCCCCCGACTTCCTCGACTCGGTCGCCCGTGGCATCAAATACGTGATGGTTGACGAATATCAGGACACGAACTACATCCAGGAGCAGGTCCTCCTCAAGCTCACGCAGCAGCACCGCAACCTGTGCGTCGTGGGCGATGAGGACCAGAGTCTATACCGGTTCCGCGGCGCGACGGTCCGCAATATCCTGGAATTTCCCGATCGTATTCTCGGTTGCACAACCGTCAAGCTCACTACGAACTACCGTTCCCACAAGCGGATCGTCGAAGCCTACGACCGCTGGATGGCGTCGGTGAACTGGTCCAATCCGGACGGACGCTCATTCCGGTACGACAAGACGATTGAGCCCGACCGAGGTGCCGAGCATCCGGACTACCCGGCGATCTATTCCATCTGGGGGAGCAGCGGTCGTGACGAGGCCGGACGCTTCGCCGACATGGTGGCCTTTCTCCGGCAGCATAAGGTGATTACGGACTACAGCCAGGTTGCCTTGCTCCTCCACAGCGTCCGGCTGGAGCATAGCGGTCCCTTCCTGGACGCCTTGGAGGCTAAGGGCATTCCTGCCTTCTGCCCCAGGGCCCGCGCGTACTTCGATAACGACGAAGTTCGCTTGATGGTCGCCTGTCTGGCGCTTATCTTCGGCTACCACGGCGACGGGCGAGGGCAACTCAGTGGTTCGCTCCTCGATCTGGCCCGCTACGTAGACGCTGCCATTTTGGATCTCGGCCGCCAATGCGGCGGTGCCCATCCGCTCGCCCAGACCCTTCGCCGCTTTGTGGCCGAGATCCTGGCGCTGAAAGAGGGCGATGCGCTCGACATGCGGCCGGCCGACTACTTCTACCGCTTGATCGCCCATTCACCCTTCAGCCAGTTTCTGAAAAACGAGAACCGCGCCCGCAACCTGGCGACTTTTTCGCAGTTGCTCAACACGTTTCAGAACTACTACCATTATCCGATTGTCACCTTCAAGAACCGCGAGTTTCTGCGGTTCCACCTCTTCAACAGCTTCTTGCACCTCCTGCACGAGGGCGGGATCAACGAGTACGAAGACCCGGATCAGCCCTTGCCCAAGGGATACGTCCAGGTCATGACGATCCATCAGGCCAAGGGCCTTGAATTTCCGGTGGTGGCGGTCGGCTCGCTGGACAAGCGGATTTCGTCGGCCAAGCAGGTGGACCGCGATTTGCAGCCGTATACAACGAGTATCGGAAGGGTGGTCTCATGCAGGACGAAGCGCGGAAGAAGGGTGTCAAGCTCATCATGCGGCAGATTCCTCGCGAAATGATGGAGCAGCAGGCCGTTGATAAGGGCGACATCGAGTTCTTTGAATTGGCCTACCTGGAAGTCGAGGTCGAGCGACCGAAGAAGTTGACCGCGCACGTCACGCTCAAGGACTTCGTCATTCCGAATACCGAGCTGATTCCCGAAGAAGTCCGGACGAAGGTCAAAAAGTGGTCGGATTACATCGACTATTGGGCCGTTGACTGGGATTTCCAGGACGACACGTTCATGCAAGGCTGGGTCGCCTATCGAACTCGACAAGACCGATCCCTACCGCTGACGTTTGACCCGCACACCTACGAGAAACCGGGCAAGTACCGAATTCTGATCAAGGTGATCAATATCTTCGGGAACGACACGTCGCAGGCCCACACCGTGGAGGTAAAATAAAATGGCCAAGGCCGTCATTTCCTACGACAAGGACCTTCCCGAGATTCCCGACCGCTGCCCCTGGCAGCCGCCGAGCCTCTACCTCGTCAAGGACCAATCAGCGCCCAGCGGCTGGCGCGAGGAGAAGGCCGGTCGACGGCCAAGCCTGCTGCTCTTGATCGCCAAGCTGCGGCAGGCGGTGGATCGCTGGCGAAAGGCAGGCTACCCGGCGCTTCCGAGGTCACCGTTCGGCTCTTCGAATACTGGTTCGAAGAGGACCACAAGGTTGCCGGCTTCCCCTCGCCCTTCCGATACCACTTCTGCCAGCGCGAGGCGGTCGAAACGCTGATCTACCTGGTTGAGATCGAAAACTGCCGCGATGCGCAGAAACTGGTTGAGGCATTTGCCGAGGTTTCAAAGAAAGGGCGGATGTGGGAGCCGGTCGAGTTCCAAACGACAATGGACGGCCGCCGGCAGATCCTCCGCTATGTGGCGGAACTCGACGCCGACGGCGTTCAGGACCTGCCGCCGGAGAACCTTCGCCGCTATGCTTTCAAGATGGCCACGGGCTCCGGCAAGACCTGGGTCATGGCCATGCTGATCGTTTGGGCCCACTTCCACAAGAAGCGAGTCGCCGGGTCGGACTTGTCGACCAATTTCCTGATCGTCGCGCCCAACATTATCGTCTACCAGCGCCTGGAAAAGGACTTTGCCAGCAACCAGATTTTCTACGACTTGCCTCTCATTCCACCCGAGTGGCGGGGACTTTGGAACCAGAAGGTCATTTTGCGCGGCGAGGGCACCGAACCCGATCCGTCCGGTAACCTGTTCCTGAGCAACGTCCAGCAACTCTACGAGGCCCGAGACCAGGCATGGACGCCCCAGAACGCGATCGACGCCCTGCTCGGCCCCAAGCCCTCGAAGGATCTGGCGTCCTACGAGCCGTCGATGTTGGAGCGACTCAAGGCCCTCAAGGACCTCGTGGTCCTGAACGACGAGGCACACCACGTCCACGATGAAGACCTTGCCTGGAGCCAATCCCTGTTGGCCATCCACCGGTCGCTTCCCCAGGGCCTGGCGCTTTGGCTCGATTTCTCGGCCACGCCCAAGGACCAGAGCGGGATGTATTACCCGTGGACGGTCTGCGATTATCCGCTTGCGCAGGCGGTCGAGGACCGGATTACCAAGGCGCCGCTGATCGTCACCCAAGAGGACGACCCGAAGCAGCCCACGGAAGACCCGGACAACCTGACCAAGGACAACGTCTGCGAGAAGTGCGGCTATTGGATCCAGGCCGCCGTACACCGCTGGAAGGAGCATTGGAAGACCTACTGCAAACTCGGCACGAAACCGGTCCTGTTCATCATGGCCGAGAAGAACGTCTACGCGGACGCCATCGGCCAGTACCTTTGGAAGACCAAGGAATTCGGCTTCAAGGAATCCGAAATCCTGGTGATTCACACCGACGCCGCCGGCGAGGTCACGAAGACGGACCTCGACAAGGCCCGCGAGGCGGCCCGCGACATCGACAAGCCCGGCAACAAGGTCAAGGCCATCGTCAGCGTGATGATGCTTCGCGAGGGCTGGGACGTGCGGAACGTGTCGGTCGTGCTCGGCCTGCGGCCGTTCACGGCGAAGGCCGAAATCCTGCCGGAGCAGGTCATCGGCCGCGGGCTGCGCCTGATGATCGGCATCGGGCCGGACCGCACGCAGACGCTGGAGGTGCTCGGGACGCGCAATCTGCTCAAGGTGCTGCGCGAGCAGTTGGAACAAGAAGGCGTCGGCGTCGCGAGCAGCAGCCCCGGCCCGCCGCCGCCTGTCATTATCGAGCCGATCCTGGCACGCGCCAAGTACGACATCGCCATCCCCATCACCAAGCCCTGCCTGACGCACAACACCCGCAAGCTGTCGGCCTTGGACCCAAACCGTTTCGAGCCGATCTACAACCAGGACGAGTTGGAGGAAATCGTGCGGATCAGCCTCCGCATGGAGTTTGCCACGACGGAAACGGAGGTCCATCAGGACGACGTGCCGATCGCCAGGACGCCCATCGCCCAGGAGCTTCTCGGCTCGATCACCAACAAGGTCATGAGCAGGGCCAGGCTGCCGAACGTCTTTTCCGAGCTGTATCCGATCGTCCGCGGGTATGTCGGCAAAAGGTGCTTCGGCTCCCCGGTTGACCTCGACAGCGAGTCGATCCCGCGCACCTCCAGCGATTGGAGCTCAAGGAAGGCATCGCCAAGTACCTGGCCCGCAAGATATCGGAATTGACGGTGGAGAAGGGTGTTCTGGAGTTCGAGAATGCCGACTTCAAAATCTCCGAGACCCAGCCGTTCAGTTGGCGGCGGAATTTGCCGC
Organism: uncultured Planctomycetia bacterium; assembly: GCA_963824275.1. Taxonomy (GTDB): domain Bacteria; phylum Planctomycetota; class Planctomycetia; order Pirellulales; family Thermoguttaceae; genus JANXQG01. The sequence continues at coordinate 762,842 of CAWGOT010000003.1, forward strand.
CGCTGGAGGCCGAGCACACGATTTTCAATTATGTTGCCACCTACAACGATTTCGAGCGGCGGTTCGCCAAGTTCCTCGACAAGGCCGGCGACGTGCTCCGCTTTGCCAGCCTGGGCACCACGGAACAGGGCGATTCATGCACGGAATTCAAGATCGACTACCTGAAAGCAAGCGGGGCCATCGGCTTCTACCACCCTGACTGGGTGGCGGTGCAGAGCACCGCGGCCGGAGAAGTCAACTGGATCTTGGAGACCAAGGGCCGCGTCTGGGAAGGTACGGACGCGAAGGAAGCCGCCATGCACGAATGGTGCGCCCGCGTCTCGGAGCAGACCGGCCAGGTTTGGCGGCACGCCCGGATAAACCAGGTCGATTTCGACATGCTCAAACCGAAGACGCTGGAGGAGGCGGCCAACCCTGGAAAGCGTCCACCGGGAATGTTCGGGTGAACCGCTAAGCCGGACCAGTTCCATTCGGAGAATACGCATCGTGGCTCGAAACCGGGGATCCGAGAAGGCGACTTCGGACCTGAACCAACGCATAAAGGCGGCTTTTTTCGGAACTCCCATTCACCGTGTTGGCGAGATGCTTATGGAAGTGCTCGTCGAGACGACCGCAGCCGTTGACGCCGGTTCGGCAGCGCCGGACCAGACGCGGGACGCAATTTCGTACCTGGGCAGCCTCCTGGAATCGCTTCCCAAGTCATTCGGGGATCGCTTCGCGTTCGACGCGGCCCTGATTTCGGCAATCACTGAGGAGTGGGCAACCGGTGGTGGCGTAGCGATGTCGTCGATGATTCTGCCGCGTTACTTCAGTGAGTGGGGGCACCTTACATGCACCCTGCCAATCAACAAGACTCAAGGGCATACGGTCGACGTAATCCTGATTCCCGGAGAAGACGATCTCGCCTCGATCGAATTGCTTGACTACCTTTGGTTGTGCCACGAACTTGGGCACAATCTTCACTTTCGCCGGGACTCGTTCGCTGAAGGATTTCTCGCGCACCTTAGCGACCGAGTGACGTTGCTTCGGACGCGATCCGTAGCGGACCGCACGACGGGAAGAACCGCAGCGCTTTCGCACATCGACCTGCTTATTTCTGCGTGGACGCCCACGGCCAACCAGAAAAACTGGGCACACGAGATTGCCGCAGACATAGCCGCGCTCTGGGTCCTTGGGCCCGCGTTTCTTGCCGGATTTCAACGCCTCCTAGAAGAGACTCGCCCGAAACCGTATCACTTGAACAACGAGCACCCTCCCTACGACGTACGAGCCTCCGCGATCGTGGATGCGGCCCAACGCCTGCGCTGGAGCAGCAATGTCGCCAAGATCGAGCAAATCCAGAGCAATTGGCGACTTTCGCCGCACGCCGAAAAACGGACCAGCGAGTATCTTGCGCTTGCCGACGACGAGTTGGTTACTGCTGCCGTAACGAATGCGCTTGCCGCCTGCCAGGCCGCCGGTCTGCCACGTGCAACCCCCGAGCGGGTACGGGAATTAGAGGATTCCTTTGCCCTGGGGCAGTCGCACGAGTTCGGCAGCGAACTGCTGATAACCGCATGGATCGCAGATAACCGGCTAGCCGAATCCGAGTATGACGCATGGGAGGTCGCGACCAACAACGAGTTGGCGGCGACTGTCAAACTGGAATGCCCGTGATACGGTAGTGCCTTGAGACCTGCAGCGCACCTTCATCTGCGACGTGTAAAATCCAGGGCAGCCGCATTCCCATGTCCGGTTTTGAAAAGCACATATCGGCTTCCCAAACGAAATCCCGGATGACCTCGCGCCGATCTGCTCGGCCGGCGATGTCGATGATCCTGACCTTCAACGGGCATGCAGTGCCCTGCGGCAAGTACGGGCGGCCTGTCGTGCAAATCAGGCCGACATCTTCGTCATCAAACGGGAAAATACATCGGCCGACAACTGGATTTCCGACGCCATCTGCCCCGTTCGTCAGTAATCGCCAGCCCTCAGCGTATTTCAGCACCTCCACTGCCGTCCACACCGAGTCCTTTCGAACCCACCCCTTTGCAAGGAACTCCGCGTGGAGATCCTCCAAGGCACCCAATTCGTTCCACCGGTCGCCGTCACCCGAGAACGGCCCGTCGCGGAGGAACAGTGCGCGATTGAAATCGACAGGAGCTCCAGCAGCAGACAGCACAGAATGGATGTGCTGGAAAGGCGTTCGAAGCCCCCGCAACAGGTAGTCGGGATGTATCGGTTCCACTTTTTGCAAGTCGATGGCGATCTCCTCTGGCCGGAAGACGATGTCGCGTCGCGGGCTGGCAAATCCGTGGCCGACGCACGCCATTGCGGTCGTATTGTGCCGCCCGCCCACGTCGATTCCTGCGTGAACGTTGTAGCCGAACGGCTCGTCAGGTGCAAACGGTATCCAGTGGTGCTTGACTAGGAGGTTGCCTAAACACATCTCGTAGCGCTGACTGATGCGTCGCGCCAAACGCGCTTCCGTTTGGAAGAACTCCTCGCGCGGCTTGCTGGCCCAGGAGGGTGGAACCGTGTTGTCACGGTAGATGCACTGCGAGGGGACCGTCAGGCACCGTTTGACCTGCTCGTGCATATCATTCTGGCTGAATCCCTGCCGGGATGTCTCGGGGAGAACTACGATCGCGCTGTCGTAGCCTTTCTGCTCGACAAGCTGTGCGAGTTCATCGGCGCTTCGGTAAACGAAGGAGTCGAACGTGTATTCAATCCCCTGGCTCCTCCAAATCAACTCCAGGTCGGCCTTCATCCGTCGTTCCTGATCGGCGCTAAATTGTCGCGGCACAGCGAGCACTGGCTTGATCGGACGGGACTGGAGGAATCCGTGCTTCCGAATTCGGTCCACGCGATCCCTTGACCGCCGCTTCAGCGATTCCGGAGAGACCGCCGTCGGCGCAGTCAATTCGGACATGTCCGCGTTCCTTGTCGCGGACTCGGATAGCAGGCGGCTTGACCGCGAACCCGCGGAATCCGCGGAGGTCAACCGGCGCACGACTCAGGCTGAGAGTTTTTCCATAAATATTCGCACCGTCAATGAAGTCCGCGACATCGTCGCAGAGTCGCAGCCGCTCGTCGGGGGCGATAATGGTCTCCTCGTGGTCCTCCTGCGTAATTTGCGAATCGAGGACCAAGCGCAATTCGCTCAGTCGGACATTCGCCGCCCCTTTCATGTAGACATCGCATCGGACGAACCCGTCGGCCATCGCCTGCTGCTCGCGACGACCAAGCGTGCCGTGCCCGATGACCGAGTCGGGATCGGCCAAATCCGGAACGGTGACGTGCTTCTGGTGCGCAGTGCTCTGATCCCGCCATACACGGACGGCGGTCGGCCGGTTGTCTCTGTTCAGGCGGTTGGAACGCTTTAGTACCAGCAGATCGGCGAGCTCGCTCACGATCCCCTCCCGGTAGTAATCGGCAAACGTGCGGCGATCCAGCGTCGCAGTGCCGACAACAACCTTGATAACCCAACGACCTTTTGCCAGAAGCTCCGCCGTTGGGTCGAATCGCCTGCAAAATAAGAAATCCGTGTCCGCCTCCTGATCGGGCATCTGGCAGAACGAGCCGTAATCTTGCCAAAGATCGCCGAGCACCTCCGATGGGTTGTTCTTGAAATGGCTCTTGAGCCCTTCGCGGATGATGCCCTCGATAATCGCTCGGTCTGACGCCTGGGATGCCGACGCCAGTAACGTGCGTTCGAAATTCACAACGAACCCATCGACCGTTGTGTCCCTGGCGGGGATCTGCCACGCGTCCGGGATTGCAACCGTATCGCGGTTGAGGTCTAGGACGAATCCAAAACCCCTGCAAACCGATTTATTCAGTTCTCGGAGCCGCCACATCACGTTCTTGGCGGCGCCACGCTCCGAATGCGACGGCGGCATGCCGATCGGCCGGCCTGACCTTGTAGAGCCTGACCGGCCAACAAAGCTCCGCCGCATTTGTTATGTCGTACGCGTTGAAGAACTCGGCTGGAAGCACAGCGCGATCAGCCGGATTGGCGACGGTCGCCAGCGGGATAGGCTTGCGAATCATGATTTCTGATTTTCTCTAGTAAAGTAGTACGTGGCTGCACTGCTGACCAAACCTGAGATCACAGGCAGCCACATATTGAAGATTTTCCCGAGCACCTCGACCCCGGGCGTGTTGTTGTAAGCGGCAAAGAGCCCAACTCCCACGAAATCCACGGCGACGCTTATCGCCATGACCCAGACGAGCAGGAATGCCATCTTCGCGCCGTCTCCGCACGGTGCCTTGCAGGCTGGAAAGGCAAGTCTTCTAACGCCTCGATATACCCGCCCTCAATGGCGTCCGCTTCGTTGCCGCGGCCCGTGGAATCGTTGGGTTGCTCACTCATCATTGCCGCTCCGCTTTGGACTGTGGAGGGTGGGGATTACGATAACCCGCTCCTCTTTGGTTTCGGGGTTTCGCAGAATCACTTCGCTGAAGCCCTGCTCCGCCTGAACCTGCAAAGCGCGGCTTATTTGAAGCGAGTCCCGAACAGTCTCTGCCATCGAGGGGAATCGGCCCTGCCTGGTGAGATCTTCGAGGCTCGCCAAGCTCCTTTCATCGAAGCTGAAGACAACTCGTTTCGTTTTGGCCATAGTGGTGGTCCTTTTAGTTGGTGTGGTAGGCGTGATAGCGTACCCAGTTAAGCATACAATGTGATATCGGAAATGTCAATAGATAGAAATCAAATTATATGTCTATTCAAACATCATATTAGATGTTCGATTTGGTGTCGGTGCTTGCGAGCTTGCTACAACCCGACTTTGATGTGCATTTAATACCCCCACCCCCCCGAGGAGTGTAATTTCCACCGTTCTGCGCACACTTATACTGCACGCGGTTCCAAATGAGCCATTCGACAGCAACCCGAAGCGTAAGCCAGGCAACGACTTAGAAGCCTCGCTTACGCTTCGGGTTAGTGTCAGTTGTAACCGCTCGCAGTATAACCCGACGGAATGAAAAACTCCACGTCCATAGGCTGACGGGCCAGGCCGGCGGCGCGGTCATAGCTGCTTCGGGCCTTCATGTCCTGGACGATGTCCCGGTTGGGGGAAAGGTGTGCCAGCCGTATCGCGGGAGGCGGCCAAGCCGACTACAAGGCCGATTTGCGCGAGTTGGTCGGCAGGCGCAAGGGTCGCCGACGTGCCCGTTCGGGGGGAAAGGGCCGCCAGAACCTTGCGGGACGTGGCCGACTCTAGCCCCGACTCTCGCCTCGACCCTCGCCCCGACTCTCGCCCCGACTCTCGCCCCGACTCTGGCCTCAAAGTACCGACTCGTGGGGTGACTGGAGGGGTTGGCGACTGGGTCGTTCGGTGACTATGCTTGAAGTCGGATTCGGGATGCGATGCTGACTCGTGCTGGAGGAGAAGCGCCCCTCCGACAAATACGCGCAGCTTTTTGCCGTTCTGCCCACCGAGCTCCAGGACACGGCGTTTCTGGATCGTATCCACGCCTACCTGCCGGGGTGGGAAATGCCGGTTATCAATCCGATCAACTATGCTACCGGTTACGGCTTCATGACCGACTACTTCGCGGAGATCCTTGCCGAGTTCCGCCGAAGGAACTTCGCGACCCACGTTGCCGCACAACTCGTGTTCAAAGGGATGAACGAGCGAAACGAAGATTCCGTGAAGAAGACCGCTGCAGGCATGCTCAAGCTTCTCTATCCCCACCTGCCTCCCGGAGAGGTTCCGCGGGAGCAAATGGAAGAGGTCCTTGAGTTTGCCGTCGAGATGCGCAAGAGAGTTGTCGACCAGCTTGCGATTATGAAGCCCGCCGAATTCAAAGACGCCTGCTTTGTGTCCGCGGTGAAGTGAGCCCTGGTGCCTGGCGCTGACAAATAAGACGATTACGCTGCCTATTGGCGCCCTCGTGAAGGAGTTTGAGGTCCGGCCCAACGGGATCAGCTTGAGTTTCGCGGTGCGAACGAGCAAGGTTGGCGGTTGTCCCAGAGACGTTGCAGAATCTGCGTCACGATCTTTTTGCTGCCGGCGTCCGGCAACGCGAGCGCGTATCTGCGAGCACGCGGCAGGGACTACTGACCTTTTCGAGGAACAACGCCTTCAGGCGTTGTTTGATTTTGAAATTGGCTTGGATTCAAAGCTGCTGGGTGTCCCTTCACTTCTTCAACGATAAGCTGCGCGATCGGCATTCCCAAGCACAAAAGAAACGGTGACTTTCCGAGATTGATTATTTCCAGCGTCAGCGTGCCGCGAAAATCGGGGTGAACTGTCGGAGCAGTAAAATGCACCAGGAATTGTTATGCCAGTTCTTTCTCTGGTCTGAGCGTAACCTGCATTCTTTCAACCGTGACGGCCGCGCCGTTCTCGAATGGCGTACGAGGCAGCGCACTAAGACCAAATTTCCTTCTTCTGCAAGAACCTGAACACGTATCCAGCCGGCTCCTGGTTGGGTTGCGGACTGATCGTCGTCGTATTCAACGTACTCCGCGGGCACGAATAGCGAAAAGAGCCTTCCTTGAAAGTCCCTTGCTTCAACTGCGTATTCATCCGTGAATTGGCCAGCGCTTACGCTGCATTGAAGCCAGTGAACCATCCTAATCTCCTTGTTAGAAAAAGACATTTCCCAAATCCTCCTGACCATGATATCGATGGCGGGCGGGCGCTGCAATCACCCAAGGGCCGATTAAACCAAAAAAATGAAATCGGGAAAATAAAGGTTTTGAGCGAAAAGGCCATCCACGGCCGCCTTTTTGAGTGAATTATACGCGCGAAGCCGATCTGTGAGCGCAAGCGAGACATACTATCGGCGGACGAATTTCACGTTAACTCCCATTTGGTGGTGCTTTTGGCAAAGCTGTTGCTGCCAATTGAGATATGTACCGCGGATCACTGTCCCTGGTTCTTGGTTCGCACTGCCAGCCATTCCTTGAATCGCGGTTCCTCGGGCAGAAGCTCAATGGCGCGGAGGCATGCTTGCCGTACTTCGGTTTCCGGCGATCGCAACCGGGCGAGGGCCTTGGCGATGTCGAACCATGCCCACGCGGTCCGCGCCGGGCTGTCGGCCAGTTGTACGACGCGGTGCAAGAGTTCCAGGGCCTCGCGGTACAATCGCCTGCGCGTGGTCGCCACATGGGGGCCCGACCGCACCCTGCGCCAGACTCAGCTTGGTCGTAGCGAACTCATGCACGGCCTTGGCGTTGTTTTGCAGTTCCGGATAGGCGTCGGCGAAGAACTGATGGGCCTTGCCAAGCTGACCGGAGCGCTTGTAGAGGACGGCCAACTCCCAGGCATCCTGCGTGGCGGTGGGCCTGGGCGCCTTGGCCAGGAGCGCGCGGGCCTCGTTGACCATCTGGCCGTCGAGATAGGCCCGCGCCAGGGCAAGGTAGGCCAGGTGCCTTCCGATCAGAGAGGCGTCAGCCTCAACCTCGGCAAAGACGGCCTGCGCACGAGCCATGTCGCCCAAGGCCGCCGCGTAATCGATCAACTGGGCCACTAGCGCGGCGGAGTGCGGCGCCGCGGCGGGCCTCTTCAAGATGATGGATCGCCCGCTGCCGGTCGCCCGTTGCCCAAAGCTGGGCGTCTCTCGCAGCGCGTGCAGCACAACGTACTCGGGGTGTGCCGGAAGGACGACGCGAAAGTAGACGCGGGCATCGTCAAAGTCGAACTCGGGGTCCGGAGAGCCGTTTTCCCGCATTTTGCGCCGAATCGTGGGGACCCCCGTGCCGCGCATCTCGGCCAGCCGAAGTTCTTTCAAGAACTCGCCGATCCGGCGGTTGCGCATGGGGGCCTGAGGCGGCCGCGCATCGGGCAACAGGTCCTTATGCTCCAGCCCGGGCACCGGACCCGGATAACTCGTGATTTGCAGCCGATTGGGATAGAGGTAGACCTTGATCGGCTCGGGCGGCGATTCATAGCTGCGGTGCAACACGGCGTTGGAGATCGCCTCTTCCATCGCTTCGTACGGAAAAGCCACGAAATGCACGGCCTCGGCCTGGCCCGGGACCTTGCGAATGACCAACGTCGAAAGGTTGTCGAGGTAGTCCAGCACCTGGCGGACCTGCTGGGGAAGCGGGCCGCGGAACACCTTTTCCTCGATCAGGTCTCCCCCCGCGTCGTCGCCGAATTGCACGACCTCGATCCGCGCCGGGAAAGAAGTCCTCGGGGTTGTCGGTAAAGAACAGGAGGGCCGCGTTGCGCGGGGCTTCGTTGCCGTTGCTCTTCGACAGCAGCCGCATGCTCCGCAGCAGGTCTTCCACCGGCAAGGCGACGCCGGGCGCAACCAGGCTGCTGTGGATATCGGCAAGGAACTTGCGGACCAGGTCGCCTTGAATAACCGTTACCGGCACCTCGGGGCGGCGGCGATCATCGAAGGGGACGCGGGACGTGAGCTGCATGAGTTGGGTGAGGATCTCGCCCTTAGCCTGCACCGTCTCGCTGCCCAAGCGGACGTAGTAGTCGCGTTCTGCGCCCTTGGCGCCGCTTTCGGGCGCTGAATAGGGTCGGACCTCGCCGCCGGGGACCCAAAGGACGAGGATTTGCCGCCCCTGGAAGATTTCCGGCGACATGACCGGCTGATACTGGGGATCGATCCGATGGCACTGGCCGCGGATTTCCCGTTGGACTTGATCGAGGTCAAGCCCCTCCAGACCGTGGGGCGGAAGCACCGGCGAACCTCCCTGCTCCTCGATTCCCAAAATGATGTAGCCGCCGCTGAGATTCTGGAAATCGTTGGCGAAGGCGCAAATGGTCCGAATCGCGGCGTCCCGAATTGGCGGGTTCCACGTCTTTTTGAACTCCCGCCGTGCGGATTCCACCGATTTCGCGTGGATCAGGTCATCGATGGAGATTGGCAATATGTTCATTGATTCGACTGCTCGACCAGCACGCCGCTGGCCTGCCCTTGCGGCGTCACGTTCAGGTTGATGAACCGCTTGCCGGCGGGCGTGGAATGATCCCGCACGACGTGGATCGGACAGTCGGGGTCCGGCGTCTCGTAGTTCAACGTCGGGAAAAGCGCGCCGGCCCGCAGGGCCAAGAGGCTGGCAATCAGCTCGACCATCCCGCTGCCCGCCCCCAGATTGCCGAAGTAACTCTTGGCGGCCACCACCGGCAACGTGCGAGTTCTGGGACCAAAGACCTCGGCGATCGCCTGCGCCTCCTCCGCATCGCAGCTCTGCGTGCTCAAACCATGCGCGTGGAGGTGGTCGATTTCGTCGGGCTGGAAAGCGGTCTCTTCCAGCAGCGCCCGCAGCACGTTGGCCAAGGCGATTTTGCGGCGGGCGATAAGCCGCGGAGCAAGGGCGGCCCGCGACGACGCGGCCAAGATCTCGCCGTAGATCGTCGCCCCGCGGGCCTGGGCATGGGCAAGCTCTTCGATGACAATCGCCGCGGCGCCCTCGCCTAGCACCATGCCGCTGCGATCGCGGTCGAAGGGGCGGCTGACCTTCGTCGGATCGCCGTTTCCCCCGGCCACCTCTTCCTGCGAGACGGCATGCACGATTTTCATCGCGTGCAACCGCGTGCCCGTCGCCCCGCAGATCATGGCGTCGGCATTTCCGCGGCGGATGATCTGGTAGGCCTCGCCGATGGCCAGGTTGGAACCGGCCTCGCGCAAGGTCAGCGAATTGCTCGGCCCGCGGAGGTCGTTGAAAATTGCCACGTGACTGGCGGGCATGTTGGGCAGGTACTTCAAGAGCCACAACGGCGACATCTTGGGCAGCCCTTCCAGGCCCCAGCGGGGAAACTCGAACCGCCCCTCGCTATTGACGCACTGGCGGATGCCCTCGTTGAATTCCTCCGGCAGGCTGAGCATGTAGTCGGTGCCGTAGCTGATGCCGATCCGATCGGGATCGACCATGCCGACCTGGATGGCGGCGTCGGCGAGGGCCAATTGGGCGACGGCCACGCCCATCTGACACTCGCGGCACATCGCCTTCAGCGCCTTTCGGAACTGCTTTTTCTGCTCCTTCTCCAGGGGGCCGAAGTCCTCGATTTCGCCCGTGAATTGGCGGGCCTCGGCGGCCACGCCCACCGGCACCGCGCCCGGCGCCAGGACCGTCAAGGGACCGACGCCGCTCCGCCCCGCACTCAAGGCCCCCCACAAGGCCTCTTTGCTGCTGCCTAAGGGGCTCACCAGACCGATGCCTGTGATGACAACCCGTCGCTCGGTCGAACTCATGCCTGCTCCGTATCATGCGGCCTAATGCTGCCGGGGGGACCGGCGTAATAATCCACGCATTTTAACCGGAATGGCAAGAGGCGTCTACGCAGTTACTTGTCTTTTTGCCGCGTGAGCGTGCTGTCCGTAGTCGATTCGACGACGCCGGCGATCCTGGAGGAAACGGCATGGCTCTTGGCCGTGTCGTGATTGATCCATTGTTTTTTGCTGGCCACGACGAGTTCGGGCGCCCGCTGATCATTCCAGGAGATCGTCCGCTCTTTCTCGTCCCAGGTTCCGCTGGCCGGCCCGCTGGAAACGGCATCCGTGTCGAAGTGCCAGCAGCGGTAGGTCTTCGTTGCGGCGTCAAAGCCGGTAATGTCGATGTTCTCGCCCTCCCGACCCCGGATGGTGGTCGTGGTCTTCAGGAATTGCCCTCCCAAGATCGATTGGACGAGACACGATCCGCTGGCCTTGGTCGTTTTGTCTCCGCTGGTAGTCGTGGCTTCAAGGGCCCATTTCCCCACGTCGTCGGCAAAGATCTTCATTTCGGCCGGCGGCGGCGAGGCGGGCTCGGCGGCTGGTTTCGGATTCTTGCCGGCATCTGGCGGCACGGCCGGATCGCAACGGGTGAAAGTCAGCGTGCCGTAGATGCCGGTGCGGCCGTTTTCGTCCGTCCACATGATCGTGCATTGGTGGTTCTTGTCGTCCGAAAACTGGAATTGGCGTGTGAGCGACTGATTGTCGTCCAGCGTGGCGGAGAGCGAAAAGGCGCCGACACTGGCGACCGTGGTGCGAACGCCGACCACGCCGAAGCGGGCCGTCGCACGGCCGGTCAATTCCCAGACGTGGCCATTGGAGTGAAAATACCAGGCGCGATAGGTCCGCAACGAGGTATCGTAGGTAAAGAACGCCTCGTGGTCGCCAGCCGTTTCTTCCACGAACTTGCGGTCCGCCACCCATTGTCGCGTAATTCGGCCAATCGCAGTCGGCTTGCTGAAGGCGTCGGCCGACCCGCCGGAGATCTGCGTATCCCAGGTCCCCACCAACCGTTCCAGAACCCGAGATTGTGCCGAAACAGGCCGCGTCGGTACGACATCGGCGGCCAATACCTCTACAGCAGGGCTCAGGGCCAGCAGGCCAGACAGACAGGTTGTAAGCGTGAATCGGCTCATAACGGCCTCCGTTGCGGCTGTGGGTGGGAACCCCGGCAGTTATTATACCAGCAAATCCAAGGCATAGGCACCGTAGGTCAGGCTTTCCAGCCTGACCTTCCTGTCAGGCTGGAAAGCCTGACGTAGGGCGCGACTTTTCGTTGACAGCTTTCCCCGCCACTACTAGAATGGACTTGTGTGAAAGCAGCGTATTACCGCCTTTTACCCCCCCGGTCTTCCGGAACCACCGGGGGGTAGAAGACGAGAAGAGGCAGTGTCTTGAACCTGGCCGGGGAAGGTTCCCCCGAGCCCAAGCTTATTGGAACGCCCTCGACCCATCGGCCAAACCGCTGCACCCAAGGCGGCGCGGTCCCAGCGGCAGGCGTTCCCAGGAGGATGTATTCATGGCCCGCGAAAGTCAAGGTCTGCAAGTCCTGTTGATTGTCTTTGTCATGCTCTTTGTAATTGCGAGCGTGAGCTGTTATTTGTACGTCAAGAAGGCCGACGAGTTGACCAAGGCGGTTGCCGCCGCCAACTCCGCCCGCGACGAGGCCGCCAAGGCGACGGTCGATATGCAGAAAGAACGCAACGTCCTGAAGACATTGATCGGCCTGCCCGAACGCACCACCGACGAGATCAAGACGCAGTTTGCCACCGACATGGCGGCCTACCGCACCGAGACCAAGTCGGGTGACCCAAACGGCCAACCGTTGTTCGATCCCTCCACCCTCTACTATCACAACCTGCTTGCGAGCATGAACCAGGTCATCCAGGACCGCTCCAATGAAGTGATCCGCTTGAGCACCTCCCTGGCCAATCTGGAAACGCAGTTCAAGAACGTCTCGGCGATGAACAATGCAGCCCTCGCCACCGTCAATGCGGACCATGCCAAGCGGGCCGCGGACATCCAGACGACCCTCACAACTTTCAAGAGTGGACTCGACCGTACGTTTAAGGAAAGCACCGATTTGACGACCAGACTGAAGACGATCCAGACCGGCGTGATACAAAAGGAACAAAAGGCTGACAAGGCGGTTAGCGATGCGGCAACCCGTGTGCAAAAAGCACAAAAGGAAGCGGCGGACGCGCTCGAAAAGCTGAACAAGCTGGACCGGCAGCAGATGGACGTGCCCTCGGGTGAAGTCACCTGGGTGAGTCTGCCGAGCAAGATGGTCTGGATCAACCGCGGCCGGGTGGACGGCCTGCAGCGGCAGACGAAGTTCGTTGTCTACTCGGCGGAGTCGGCCAATACGGCCAAGGCGGTGAAGAAGGGCTCGGTCGAGGTCACCACCATCGACGGCGATCACTCCGCCCAATGCCGCATTCTCGACGACAAGCTGGCCGATCCGATCATGGCCGGCGACAAGGTCTTTACGCCGCTCTGGTCTCCGGGCCAGCAGAATCACTTCGCCCTGACCGGGGTCATGGACCTCGACGGCGACGGCAACAACCAGCTCAACGTCGTCCGCGGCTTGATCAGCGAGGGTGGCGGCGTGGTCGATTGCTGGTTGGACGCCAGCGGCCAGAAGCACGGCCAGATCACGGCCGAGACAAATTACCTCGTGCTCGGCACCGCGGACAAGGGTTCAACCACGTTCATCAAGAACCATGGCGAAATCCTCAACGACGCCACTCGCTATCACCTGCAAACGCTCAAGCTCAGCGATTTCAAGCAGAAGATGGACTATCACAGGGCGAGTTCCATCGAGCATTTCGGCAACGGGACGACGACTTCCGGCAATGTCGGCCGGGCCTCGATCAACTCGACCCCCGCTCCCGCCGCCAAGCCGGCGCCGGCGGCAGCACCCAGCACCACGCCCTGAAGTCGTTTTGCGGTATTGAAGCCCGACGCGCGAGCGAGGTTTCCGCTTCCCGCGCCCTTGGATGTTTATTCTCGCTTGCGCGTCGGGCTTCGATGGCACCCTACCTCTCCGCGGTCCAGGGCGGGATGTCGAGGGTGGGGCTGGGCAGGCTCGGAAACAACAGCGGCGGTGCAACCGGCCGCGCCGACTGCACGGCTTGGCGCCCGGCCGGTTCTGTGTTGGCGTCGGTCTCCACGCCGAAGATCCGTTTCCGCAGGGCCTTGAGGCGGGGCAGTTCCAGGGCAAATCGCGGTCCAAGGCTCTTTTCGTCCCAAAGCTGCGCCTCCAAGAACAGCCGGCCCGGATGGCGAATGCCCTGGTCGCGTGCGACGCGGCGGAGCAGCCAACTCTCCGACCACGTCAGGTGGTGTGCCTTCGCCAGGGCCCAGAAGAGGCGCCAAGGGCTGTTATATCCGCGCCGCCGTCGCCGCAGGCTTACCAGCCGCGAAATGGCCCACATGCCGGCGATCAGCGTGGCCACGATCAGCAGTCCCAGCAACGCGTCGTCGTGGCCCGCCGCCCCCCGATTGCGAAAGCTCTCGCGGAAGCTCTCGCCGCGGCTTTGTTCGGCCATCAGAAAGTACGAGATTGCATGCATCGGCTTCCGTACCGGCTTAGGGCTCTTGGGGTGTTGTGGGGCGGGCCTGGATCGCCTCTTCCAGGCTCCGCTGGGCCGCCAGACGAACGACCTCGCTCTTGTCATTGAGGGCCTCGGTCAAGGCCGTCACGCTGGCCGGACTGACCGACTTGCCCAGCGTGACCGCCGCTTCCATCCGCACCAGGTGATCCTCGTCCTGCAGCAATTCGATCACCGCGCCCTGGACCGATTCGACGGCGTCGATCGTGCGCGCGATCATCAGGCCGCGGAGGCGGCGCGTACGGATCGGCGATTTCAACTCGTCGTTCAAGAGCGATACGCTTTGCACGTCGATCCGCTTGACCAGCAGCCCGGTGCTGCGGCGGACGTCTTCATCGAGCATGTCGAAGGCCGCCACGAAGCGCTTGAAACTGAACTCGGCCAGGCTCTCGCGGGCCGCCTTGCGGACCACCGTGTACGGGCTCTCGACCGCCTCCATCAGGCTCGACAGCACGCCGGGGATCCCCCGGCCGCGAAGCTGGGGTATGATGTTGGCCTGCACCTGGGGATCGGGATCGGCCAGGGCACTCATCGCCAAACCGTTGGCGTCGCTGCCCTGGAACTCGCCCAAGGCGCGGGCCGCCTCGCGCCGCCCACCCGGCTTGCCGTGCAGCAGGATCGTTTCCACCAGTCCCAGGGCTTGCTGCCGCGGAATGCCCGAGGCCATCACAAACCGCACGGCCGAATGTTGGCCGGCGTCGTCGATCTGGTCCATCAGCCGGCGGCAATCGCCCAGCCAGGCGATGGAGGTCATCTTCTTCAAGTTCAGCGCCATGGCGGTCGTCGGCTCGCGTCCGATCTTGCGCATCAGGTAGTGAACGAACCGCGCGTCGCTACGGCCGGCGATCACGTTCAAGATGGCCGCGGGGGCATGCGGATCGTCGAGAAAGCTCAAGAGCAGCCGCACGACCCCCCGCTGCGCGCTTTTGGAAAGCACGTCGATCATGACCGCCAACGCCGCATGATGGGGATTGCCGAGGATCTGTCCTAGTGTGGCATTGTCGCGGCCGACCAGCAGGAGGAAGCTCTCGATCACCTCGCGGCGTTTGTGCTGGCCGTAGCGATGGACCGACGACTCCAGGCTGCCGAGCACGTAGCGGCGGATCATCTGCGGGTCGCGGCGATCGCTTGGGTCGCGGCCACCCCCAAGTTCGTCGCAGAGGGCCTCCACCAGTTCCAGCGCCGTCTGGGCCGCCAGTTCCGAATTGGGTTGGGTCGAACTTTCCAGTGCCGTGAGAAGCGTCGGAACCAGGTCGTAATCGCGGAACATCACCGCCGCCCGGCAGCCGTTTTCGCATAGCCCCGCGTCGGTGCCCAGAATGGCGTCACGCAGCGCGCCGGTCAACCGCCCTCGATGCTGGCGAATGATCGTCTTCCACTCCGGCTTCATCCGCGCCATGCGATCGAGGATTTCACGTCCCCCGGCCGCCGTCCGCCGCTTCAAAAGCGCGATCAGCGCACCCTCCTGCACGACCGGATTCGGACAATCCAGCGCAGGGATCAGGACCTGCACCGCAGCCTCGTTATCCGTGCTGGTCAGCAAGTCGAAAGTAATCGAGAGACCGTTTGCCATGCCGTACGTCGTTTTGATAGTATCCCGTAGTCTCCATCGTCTCTGCCGCCTGAAAAGTTGACGGCGTTGGGTAAGTAGTTCAGGTTCGGGCAAAATAGGCAAAGTTTGAGGGGGCAGGGAGCAGGGAGCGGGGAGCAGGGGGTGGGGAGCGGGGAGCAGGGGGTGGGGAGCGGGGAGCAGTACTCAGTACTCAGTACTCAGTACTCAGTACTCACTACTAAGTACGGATTCCTTCATCCTTCATCCCTCATCCCTCATCCTTCATCCTTCATCCTTCATCCTTCATCCTTCATCCTTCATCCTTCATCCTTCCCCCTGTCGCTCTTTTCGACACGTCTGGCGTTCACTTCAACACCCAATTGCCCGCCGGCACCAATCGGCGTAGGCCGGAAATTGCGGATTAGCCAAGATATAACACGTTCTTACTCCCGTAGTCCTGCTCCGGCATGTAGAATGCATGTTTGCCGGGAAATTCCACGGGAGTTAGGGAGGTTGATTATGCACCACGCATTGACTGCGGCCCAGATCCTGGACCGGGAGTTTTTCACGATCCGCGGCAAGCTGCTTGAGGTGGCCGCCGCCTTGGATCGCATCGAGCGCGGCGAGGGCTCGGCGGCCAACGACCCGCGGATGGAAAAAATCGGCGAAACCCTCGCGGTTCTCGGCCGCGAAGGACCCAATCGGGCCGAACAACTGCAATTGATCTTCTCCTTGCCCTACGACCCCGCTTGGAGGAAGGGATAGCCATGCACTACTTCGATCCCCATATCCACATGGCCTCGCGGACGACCGACGACCTGCAGGCCATGGCCTTGGCCGGCTGTGTGGCCGTCAGCGAGCCGGCATTCTGGGCCGGGTTCGACCGCTCGGGGTTGGACAGTTTTCGCGATTACTTCCGCCAGCTCACCGAGTGGGAACCCAAGCGGGCCGCCAACTACGGCATCCATCACTACTGCTGGCTGGGCATGAACGCCAAGGAGGCCGAAGATCTCGCGATCTCCCGACAGGTTATCGCCCTGCTGCCGGAGTTCCTCGATCGGCCGAGCGTATTGGGCGTGGGCGAGATCGGTCTGAACAAGTGTACCCGCAACGAAGTGACGACGCTGGCCGAACTGATCCAGATTGCGCTGGATCGCGACGAGCAGATGCTCTTCCACACGCCGCACCTCGAGGAGAAATATCGCGGCACGCGGATGATCCTCGATCTCTTGCACGCCGATTCCCGCACCGATCGCAGCCGCGTTTGCATCGACCATTGCGAAGAGCAGACGATCCGCGTCGTGCTGGACGAGGGCTATTGGGCCGGCATCACGCTGTATCCGACCACGAAGGCCACGCCGGAGCGGGCCGTCGACCTCGTCGAGCGTTTTGGAAGCGAGCGGATCATGGTCAACTCCTCGGCCGACTGGGGGCCGTCCGATCCCTTGGCCGTGCCCAAGTTCATCTTCCAGATGCGTCGTCGAGGGCACAGCGACGAGGCGGTTCGCCGCGTGGTATACGACAATCCGCTGGCGTTCTTCAACCAGAGCCGGAACTTCCAGTTCAAACCGGCCGGGTGAGGCGCACAAGGACGTGTGCATCGAAGCCCAGGGCCTGGTCACGCATCCTCGTCCCGCAGCACCACAGGCAACTCGACGGTGACGCGCGTGCCTTTGCCTTCCGTGCTTCGGATGCTGCACTTTCCACCCAGCAACCTTGACCTTTGCCGGATGCCTTCCAGGCCAAAGTGGTTCTTCGGGACGGCCTTGGGGTCGAACCCTACGCCCCAATCACGGACCTCGATGCGAAGTTGTTCCCCGCGTTGCAAGAGACTGACCGAGATTCTCTCGCTCTGGCCGTGCCGGCAGGCGTTGGTGAGGGCTTCCTGGGCAATGCGGTAGATGGCGTTCTCCAAGGTCGGGTCCAGCCGGTCGAAATCGACCCTGCTGCGATACTCGATTTTCGATCCTATGAGGCGGACGTGTTCGTTCACGAGATGGCCGACGGCAGCCGCAATGCCTTCCTCATCGAGAATCGGCGGCCTGACCCCGGCGATCAGACGACGGACCTCAAAATGCCCTTGGCGGAGCATGGTCATCCCGGCATGGTAGGCGTCGGATGCTTGCATCGGCCTGGCTTTCTTCAGATGGTCGAAGGCATCGAACTGCATAATCGCCCCGGCCAACTGCTGGGCCAGGCCGTCGTGGATTTCGTAGGCGATGAGCTGCCGTTCGTGGTCGCTGGATTGCAGGAGGTGCTTGAGGGTCTGATGCTGCCGTTGCAGGGCCTCCTCGGCCTGCTTGCGGTGGTCGATGTCCTCCACGACGCCCAAGGCGAGAACGATCCTTCCGTCGGGGCCGTGGACCGCAGCCGTCGTCGCCTGGGCCCAAAACGGTTGGCCGTTCTTGCGAAGATAGCGCTTTTCCAGGGTGAAGCTGGCGATCTCCCCAGCCAGAAGTTGTTTGAGAAAAGGACCGCTCACTTCCCGGTCTTCGGGA
Organism: uncultured Planctomycetia bacterium; assembly: GCA_963824275.1. Lineage (GTDB taxonomy): Bacteria > Planctomycetota > Planctomycetia > Pirellulales > Thermoguttaceae > JANXQG01. Next base: position 780,670 of record CAWGOT010000003.1, read on the forward strand.
TAGGTGAGGTCGCGAACATGCCGCCCAACCAATTCCTCCTGGCGATAGCCCGTCATGCGGCAGACGGCACGATTGGCCTTGGTAAGAACGCCGTCGCCCTCGCCGATCACCATTCCCACCGGAGCCTCCTCGAAAGCAACCCGGAAACGCTCCTCGCTCGCCCGCAGGGCCTCCTCAGCCCGCTTCCGTTCGGTGATGTCGGTAATCACCACGGCAAGACGCAGCGGACTTCCGCGCTCGTCCCGAATCACAAAAGTGTGGTGCCAGGTTGGAACTGCCTTTCCCTGGCGTGAAAGCATCGGCAATTCACCCTGCCAATGACCATCTCGCATCAAGGCAGGCTCGATCTCCTGCTTTCCGCGGCGATTGGATTCCTCCGAATAGCAGATCGACAAGTGCTTTCCCAGGACATTCTCCGGCCTCTCCTCGCCCAGCATTCGGCACAATGCAGGGTTCAGGTAGGTGAGATGGCCGTCGAGATCCGCCATGCTGAACCCCTGGCCCGATGCTTCAGCGAACTTTTGGAAGATCGCCAGTTCTTCATTCGCCTTCGCCAGTTCCGCAGTACGCTCCTCGACCCGCCGCTCCAGTTCGTCGTGGGTCTGCCGCAAGGCCTCCTCGGCTTGCTTCCGCTCGGTGATGTCCGCAATCACGGTGACTTGACCGATAACCTCTTCCTTGTCGTTCCGCAAGTAGTTCCAGTCGCCCCGGATGTCGATCCGTTCACCGTTCTTATTGACCTGGCGGGCGAAGACCGGACTCGGGGGCGGTTGTTCCAGCATCGTCTGACAGAACCAGGCTCGGAACGCTTCACGGGCAGCGTCTGGTTCGATCCCATCCCCCGCCCGCTTGCCGACGAGCTCCTCCGGCTTATAGCCGAAAAGCCGTTCGGTTGCAGCATTGGCAAAGACGATGATTCCATCCCGATCGATCACGCCGATTGCCAGCGGCACCGTATCGATGATCGTCCGGTATCGCCGCTCAGCGACCTCCAGGGCCGCAATCCGTTGCCGCAGTTCCGCCAAGTCTTCGATGAGTTCTTGCTTGCTTTTGTCCTGATCCAGCATGGCCAACCCCTAGTTTCGTAGTGCAAGCCCGCAACGGCAGAGCCCGGTGCGACTATTGTAGTCGATGGCGACGGCGATTTGGAGGGGCCGTGCGACAACGACAACGCGATAACGTCCCAGCGGCCAGCAGCACGCACAGGCAGTGGCGGCAGATCAGCAATCCGCGACTTCTTTCAGATCCTCGCAATCAAGGCAGTGGCGGCATTCGTGCCAGGCCAGCATGGCGAAGCGTAACAGCTCGATGGAAGACTTGAGGCCCAATTTCTCCATCACGGCCCGCCGCCGCAACTCGACGGCCCGCGAGCAGATGTTCAACTCCGCGGCAATCGTCTTGGTTGCCTTCGCCGCGGCAACCAGGCTTACCAACTGCCGTTCCCTGCGCGAGAGCGTGGCAATCAACTCTGTCACCCGCCGCCGCCCCGCTTCTCGGCGGCGCAGGTTCTGGTCCACGGCCACCGCTTCCTGGATGGCGTCGAGCAATTCGATCGGACGCAGCGGTTTCTCCAAGACGTGGATTGCCCCCCCGCGCATGAGGGCAACAGCGGTCGAGACATCGGCTCCCGAAGTCACATAGACCATCGACAGCCGCCGATTCTGCTCGGCCAGGCGACGCTGGATCTGAAGTCCGCTGATATCGAAGATCCGTTGCTCCAAGACCAGGCAACCGGGCCGGTCCTCGCCAGGTTTAATTTGAGAAAGCGCGGCAAAGAACTCGCGCCCCGACGCGTAGCGTTCGATGGTCATTGCGTACCCTTCAAGCAAATCTGCGACCATCGTCCCCGTTACGGGGTCTGGATCGAGCACAAAAACTGTGGGGCACTCCGCATAGACATCATCGTAAGTTTGCGCCGCATCAATGAAATGACTCAAAACTGCCATGGACCAAAATCCTATCTGTTAAATCAGTGGGTGCTGTCATATTAAGGCTTTTCCAGGGCCATACCGCGATTAGCGGTAATTGCTCAACCCGTGCTTTGGGAAGTATAGCAACCTGAGAAGGTCGGCCCACCCCCATAATCAGTAGGTCATGGCAAGTAAATTAGTGGCCATCATGCCCGGATTTGCACTGGCGACTGTGCATCGAGGCCAGACGCCCCTACAATAGATGGCAGTGCCCATGCTAGTGTAGTGTCTCCGAATTGCCGTACCTGTTGGAGTTCCGGTTTTAGCCGGGAAATGCGGCCGACCATGCGTACATGGTGCCCGCGCGGAACTCCAGCGTGGCGCATAAATGCCAATCTGCGTGAGGAAGACTATCAGCCGGGCCTGATCCTGTTGGCCATGGAGGAGATTGCGGCAGCGTAAACGCCCGTCCCCGCACCGGAACCTACAGAGATGACCATGAATCCAACCCCAGCGGCAGACCTTCGCCAAGAGGCAGAACGGCGCCTGAGGGAGAGGAATACCTCGCCCATCGAGGGCATGCCCGAGGTCGACGTTCCGCGCTGCTCCACGAGTTGCAGGTCCACCAGATCGAACTGGAGATGCAGAACGAGGAACTGCAGCGGAGCCACGCCGCCCGCCAGCGGGCCGAGGAGACGGTGCGCGAGAGCGAGGCCGGCTACCGCTCGCTGTTCGAGCACATGCTGGACGGGTACGCCTACTGCCGCATGCTTTTCGACGAACAGGGCCGGCCCCAGGATTTTATCTACCTGGCCGTGAACGACGCCTTCGGCCGGCTGACCGGCCTGGAGGACGTGATCGGCAGGCGGGCCACGGAGGTCATCCCCGGAATCAAGGAGATGGTTCCGGAGATGTTCGAGTTCTATGGCCGCGTGGCTTCCACGGGCAAGCCGGAAAGATGCGACATCGCGCCGCGCCGCTGGGCCTGTGGCTTTCGGTATCGGCCTATCGACCGGCGAAGGACTGTTTTGTGGCCGTGTTCGACAACATCACCCACCGCAAGCAGGCGGAAGAGACGTTGGAGGAGCAAGCTCGAGCCGCCCAGGCCGCCAACGCGGCCAAGAGCCAGTTCCTGGCCAATATGAGCCACGAGCTCCGCACGCCCATGAACGCCATTCTGGGCATGCTCGACGTGGCCCTGCCGAAAGCCGCCGACCCGCACCTCCAGGACTGCCTGCAAACCGGCGCGATTCGGCTGGGCACCTCTTGACGCTTTTGAATGACCTGCTGGACTCCGCCAAGATCGAGTCGGGCAAACTAGGGCTGGAATCGGCCCCTTTCAGCCTGCGGCGGATGCTGGACGAGTTGACGCGGGCCCTTTCCCAGCGGGCCGGCGCGAAGCGACTGCGTTTCTTCTGCCGCACTGCCGATACGGTCCCGGATGCCGTCGTCGGCGACCGCATGCGCCTGCTGCAAGTCCTGCTCAATTTGGCTGGGAACGCCATCAAGTTCACGGAAAGCGGTGAGGTCGCCGTGAGCGTGGAGGTGGGGAGCGGGGAGAGCGGGAAGCGGGGCACAGGGGGCCACCCAGAGGCTACCCGGCAGGGAGCAGCGAGCAGGGAGCAGCGAGCGGGGAGCGGGGAGCGGGGGGAAAATTGCAAATTGCAAATTGCAAATTGCAAATCTCAAATTTCAGATTTCAAATCGGAAATTTCAGACCCGCAAACGGAGATGTGCGATCTCCGCTTCGCGATCCGAGACACGGGCATCGGCATCCCGCCCTCCGCCCAGGAGCGTCTCTTCCAGCCCTTCAGCCAGGCCGACGCTTCCATGGCGCGGCGCTTCGGCGGCACGGGGCTCGGGCTTTCGATCTGCAAGAGCCTCGCGGAGATGATGGGAGGCCGAATCTGGGTCGAAAGCCAGGTCGGCAAGGGCAGCACGTTCTATTTCACCGTCTGCCTGCCGGTCACCAAGGAGCTCCCGGCCGACTCCGAGGCCCCGCCGGCGTCCCTCTCTCCCATGGCCGCCGCCCCGTTGCGGATCCTGCTGGTGGAAGACAACCCCGCCAACCAGAAACTGGCTGCCTACCTCTTGCAGGAGCGGGGCCACACCGTCGAGATTGCGGGCAACGGCCACGAGGCAATCTACCTGACCGCGGAGCATGCTTACGACGTGGTCCTGATGGACGTGCAAATGCCGGAAATGGACGGGTTGCAAGCCACCGCCGAGATCCGCGGCCGCGAGTACGCGGGGGGCCCGGCGGGCGGAAAGCGCGTGCCGATCGTCGCCATCACGGCCCATTCCCTGCGGGGCGACCGCGAGCAATGTCTGACTGCCGGCATGGACGCCTATATCAGCAAGCCCATCGATCGCCAGGAACTGATCGAGACGGTCGAGCGCTTGGCGGAAAAAGGCGATGCCAGATCTCAGATCTCAGATTTCACATCTCAGATTTCACATCTCAAATCTCAGCTCTCGAATTCCCTGCCCTTCAGCCTCGACGAGGCGCTGGCACGGCTTGGCGGCCAGGCGGAGTTGTTCCGGGATATGGTCGACTTCTTCTTCAGCGACGGCTGGAAACTGTTGCAAGAAATCCAGGAGGGCGCGGCCGCGGGCGATGCGGCGGCCATGGAGAGAAAGGCCCACAAGCTCAAAGGGACGGTGCTGTACTTGGGAGCCGAGGCCGCCACCGAGGCCGTCGCCGCCGTTGAGGCCCTCGCTCGCTCGGGCGACTTGACCGGAGCGGCCCCCGCAATCGACTCGATGGAGAAGGAAATGACGCGGCTGGCCGAGGCCCTCCGATCCTACCGCGCGGTTGCGCCAATGCAGGGTGGGACATGAGGTAGGGTTTTCCATTACCACTTACGGTTGGTTTCCCGCAGGCGGGTTCTTGTGTCTTTCCGAGATCCCGATTATCCTAGAGACTTCGCCGGCGGACGAAGGGAAAGCGGGGCCTCGAGCAGCAGCATGTACGATCTGAGCCACATTCGCTTCGAGGGCAAGAGGTCGATTCGGCCGCAATGCACTGCGGTGCGAGAGGCGCGCGGCACGGTCCATGAAGATCCGGCCACGCGCGTGCGGCGGGGCGAGTTCATTGCTTGGGTCTTGGGCTGTGCCGGACTGGATGCCGCGGCTTACCGCCCCCAGCCGTTGGAGCGCCGCTTGCCTGCCTGCTTGAGAGCCTTAAGGGTCGACTCGCTCCATGCCGCCCGCGAGTTGCTGGAGCGAAAGCCGCACCTCCTGGCGAAAGTCGTCAACTCGCTGCTGATCGGTGTCACCGAGTTCTTCCGCGAGCCGAGCGTGTTCGACTTGCTGGCGGCACAGATCCTGCCGACACTGGCCGCCCGCGGGGCGGGCACCATGTCGGGCACCATGTCGGGCACCATGTCGGGCACCATGTACCCATGGTCGAGGTCGTGGTCGTGGTCAGCTTGCGGGTCGCGGCCGCGAATCTGGTCTGCCGCCTGTTCCACGGGCGCCGAAGTTTACAGCATGGCCATCCTTCTAAGCACGGCGGGCCTGCTGGAGCGAAGCTATCTGCTGGGCAGCGACTGCCGCAGCGATGCGATCGAGCAGGCCAGGCTGGGCCGGTACGATGCCGGGGCACTGAAACGCGTGCACGAGGCGACGCGCCAGAGGTACTTCGAGCCGGACCGCCAATCTTGGAGGCCGGTCGAGGCCCTCCGCCGGCAGGTCCACTGGAAGGTCGCCGACCTGCTGGCCGGCGTGGAGGAAGGACCGTGGGACGTCATTTCATGGCAGAACATGGCCATCTATCTCAATCCCCGCGCTGCGGAGTCGATCTGGCGGCGGCTGGTTTCGGTTCTGGCCCCCAACGGCGTGCTGATCGTCGGCAAGGCCGATCGGCCGCCCAGTGACGCGGGGTTGACGCACGTCGCGCGATGCATCTATCGGAGGTCGCCATGACCACGGGGGCCAAGATCGGCATCGGGTTTGCCGCGGGGCTGATGATCATTCTGGCGATCGGCGTCAGTGCCTACGTGAACACGCAACGACTGCTCGAGGCCAATCGCTGGGTGACGCACACGCACGCGGTCATCGAGGACCTCGAGCACGTCTTGTTGGTGCTCACGGATGCGGACACCCGCCAGCGCGGGTTCGTCATCACCGGCGAGGAGCGGTACCTGGAGCCGCATCTCGGCGCGGCCGAGCAGGTCCGGCACGACATCGACGCGCTGGCGGACCTCACCCGCGGCAATGCGGACCAGGAAAAGTCCCTCCGGCAGGTCCGGGAACTAGCCGACGCCAAGCTCGCCCTGCTCGAGGAGACGACCCAACTCCGCAGGAAGTCCGGTCTCGAGGCCACCTTGCCGCTGCTTCTCACCGATCGGGACAAGAAGCTCATGGATGGTCTGCGGGCGGTGGTCGCGGAAATGGAGGACCGCGAGCAGAAACTGCTGGGCCAGCGAAATGAAGCGGCCAGGATCAGTGCCGACCGCACGATTGGGACGATTACCGTCTGGATGCCCGTCGCGCTGCTGGCGTTGGGCGTGGCCGCCGTGGTCCTGATGCGAACCGTGCGCTTCGGCGGCCCCGTCGCGCCGCCCGTGATGCCTGGGAGAAAGTGGGCGGTTATTGCCTTGCACTACGCTTCCGCGGTGGCCGTGGTGGCCGTGGCCGCGGGGCTGCGTTGGCGTTTGCAAGATTCCTTCGGTGAGCTTCCGCTGTTCCTTACCTTCTATCCGGCCGTCCTGCTGGTCGCGATCATTGGCGGCGGCGGGCCGGGGATCGTGGCCACCGTGCTCGCGACGCTGGCCGCTGACTATTGGTTCATTTCGCCCTTGTATTCGTTCCGCGTCGAGGCCCCCAACGACGTCCTGGCCCTGGGGATCTTCGCCGGCACCTGCCTTTTTCTGAGCATGCTCGGTGAACGTCTCCGCCGGGCCCGCTGGACCGAGGCGCTCAGCCTTGCGCAGGAGCAGCAGTTGCAGGAATTATCGCGGCTCAACGAGGAGTCTCGCAGCAGTCGGAAGAGCTCTCGCAGCAGTCCGAGGAGCTGACCCGGCAGAACGAGGAGCTGCAAACGCAGTCCGAGGAGATTCAGGGGCTCAATACGGACCTGAAACACCGCGAGGACGTGCTGCAGAAGCTGCTCGACGCGGCCCGCCTGTCCAGCGCCGAGCAGGCGGTGATGCAGGAGATCTGCGCGGCGGCCAAGGAGATGTTCGGACCGGCCGCCTCGGCCGTGCTCGTGCTGGAGCCGCAAGGCGACCGGCTGGCGGTCCGCGGGCAGGCCGGGCTGGGGCCGGCGGGCGCGACGCTCGAATCCCTGCCCGCGGCGAATTGCTTCGCGAAGGTGGTCATGGCGGAGAACAAGACGGCCGCTTTGACCGATGCCGCGCTCCGCCCGGATCTCGCGATCGCTCACCCGCCGGGCGAGGAACCGTTCCGGGCCGTCCTGGCCGCCCCCATGCACCGTGCGGGACGGCCCTTCGGCGTCGTGGGCGTCTATAGCCGCCAGACGCAGGAGTGGACCGCCGAGCAGTTCCGCCTGGCCGAATGGCTGGCCGCGCAGTGCGCCCACATCCTGGAAACCCTGCGGCTGCACGCGGCGATCACGCGGCTGGCGGCGATCGTCGAGTCTTCCGACGATGCCATCCTGTCCAAGGATATCCACGGCGTCATCCAGACCTGGAATGCAGGCGCAGAACGCCTCTTTGGCTACCGGGCGGAGGAAGCCATCGGCCGCCCGATCACGCTTTTGCTGCCGCCGGAGCGGATCGAGGAGGAGGAGCAGATCCTGGAGCGGCTGCTCAGCGGCCAGCACGTCGAGCATCTGGAGACGGTGCGGGTGGCCAAGGACGGCGGCCGGCTCGACGTGTTCGTGACCGTTTCTCCCTTGAAGGACCACGACGGGCGGATCATCGGGACCTCGAAGATCCTCCGCGACATCACCGCGCGGAAGCGGGCCGAGGAGGCCCTGCAGCGGACCGCCGACGACCTGGCCCGCTCCAACAAGGACCTCGAGCAGTTCGCCTACGTGGCCTCCCACGACCTCCGCGAGCCGCTGCGGATGGTCACCGGGTTCATGAGCCTCTTGAAGGACCGCTGCCAGGGCAAGCTCGACGCCAAGGCCGACGAGTACATCGCCTTCGCCTGCGACGGCGCCGCGCGGATGCAAACCCTGATCGACGACCTGCTGGCCTATGCCCGCGCGGGACAGGGCGAAATGACCGAGCCCACGGACGTCGGGCGCGGTCTTGGACGCGGTGCTGGTGAGCCTCACCGTCCGCATCCGGGAGTCCGCCGCCGAGATTACCCGCGACCGCTTGCCGACGATCACGTCCAACCCGCTGGAACTGAACCAGGTCTTCCAAAACCTGATCGGCAACGCCGTTACCTTCAAAGGCGAGCGGAGGCCCGAGGTCCACGTCGCCGCCCAGCGGCAGGCGGAGGGCTGGCTGTTTTCGGTCCGCGACAACGGCATCGGCATCGATCCGCAGTTCGCCGAACGGATCTTCATGATCTTCCAGCGCTTGCACACGCGGGAACAATATCCCGGTACGGGCATCGGTTTGGCAATCTGCAAGAAGATCGTCAGAGCACCACGGGGGCCGGATTTGGGTCGAGTCGCAGCCGGGAAAGGGCTCGACGTTCTTCTTTACGATTCCCGATCAAGGAAAGGGACCGGCATGAAAACGGTGGAAGTGTTGATGGTCGAAGACAACCCGGGCAACGTCGTGCTGGTGCAGGCGGCCATCGAGAAGGCCGGGCTGCCGTACCACGTCACCGTCGTCAGCGATGGGGCGGAGGCCGTGGAGTTCCTGCACCGTTGTGGCAAGCACGCCGAGTCGCTCCGGCCGGAGCTGATCATGCTCGACCTCAAGCTCCCGCGGAAGAACGGCTGCGAGGTGCTCGACGAAATCCGCCTCGATCCGGCCGCCCGGGAAATCCCCCTCGTGCTTCTGAGCAGTTCCAAATCGGAATTGAAGCGGGCCCGCTCCTACGACCTGCCGCCGGAATGTTACCTGGAAAAGCCCGGCACCTACCAGGGCTTCGTGGAACTGGTCCTGGCCATCGAGGCCTTCCGCGCAAAAACGGCCAAGGAGAAGCAGCCATGACCCGCACTCCCATGCGAATCCTGCTGGTGGAAGACCACCGCGCGGACGCCGTTCTGCTCCAGGAAATTCTGCTGCAGGAGGCCCCAGGCGAGTTCGAGATCGCCTGGACGACTTCCCTGCGGGAAACCCTCGAACGCCTCGGTCGCGAGTCCTTCGAGGCCGTCCTCTTGGACCTCTCCTTGCCCGACTCGCACGGCCTGGAGACGATTACGCGGCTCTCCGCCGCCCTGCCCTCAATGCCCATTCTCGTGACCACCGGCCTGACGGACGAGCACGTCGCCGGCGAGGCCGTCCGCTGCGGCGCGGAGGACTACCTGGTCAAAGGGCAGACGGACGCGCGGTCGTTGATCCGGGCCATCCGCTATGCCATCGACCGCAAGCAGGCCGAGGAGGCGTTGCGCACGGCGAAGAACTCCGCCGAGCAGGCCAAGGCCGCCGCCGAGCACGCCAACCGCGCCAAGGACCATTTCCTGGCGGTCTTGAGCCACGAGCTCCGCACGCCGCTGACCCCCGTCGTGATGGGATTGTCCATGCTCCAGGACCGAACCGACCTCGAACCGGGGGTCCGGGAGACGCTGGAAATGGTCCGCCGCAACGTGGAATTGGAAGCCCGGCTGATCGACGACTTGCTCGAACGTCTCGCGGATCGCGCAGGGGAAGATCGAACTCAACCGCGGCCCTGTCGAGTTGTGTACGATCATTCAACGGGCGATCGAAGTCTGCAAGCCCGACATCGAGGCGCGGATGTTGCACTTCGGCCTGGACTTGGGGCCGGCCGCGCCTATTGGATCGAAGCCGACGCGGCCCGCATGCAGCAGGTCTTCTGGAACCTGTTGAAAAACGCCGTCAAGTTCACGCCCCGCGGCGGATGCGTCGGCATTCGCTGCCGGCCGAACGAGGAGCGTGTGGTCGTCGAGGTCAGCGATAGCGGAATCGGCATCGAAGCGGGGGCCCTGGAGCGAATCTTCAACGCCTTCGAGCAGGCCGAACGCTCGATCACGCAGCAGTTCGGCGGCCTGGGCCTGGGGCTGGCGATCAGCAAGGCCCTGGTGGAGATGCACGGGGGCCGGATCGAGGCGCAGAGCGAGGGCCAAGACCGGGGCGCGACGTTCCGCGTCTGGCTGCCGCTGGCCACGTCCCCGAGTCGGCGCCAGGAACGGCCGGCCGCCATGCCGCCGCGGCAGGTCGTTCGCCCCTTGCGCCGTCTTGCTGGTGGAAGACCACGGGGTCACGGCCAAGCTGATGCGGATCGTGCTTGCCGCCGACGGCCATTCCGTGGAGATGGCCGGCGACGTGGCCACGGCCTTGGAATTGGCCGGCAAAGAAGCCTTCGACCTGCTGCTCAGCGATCTTGGACTGCCCGACGGCAGCGGCTACGACCTGATGCGCGAATTGCGCGGCGCGGGCACAAGTTCCCCGGCATCGCGCTGAGCGGCTATGGACAGCGCGAGGACGTTCAGCGGAGCCGGGATGCGGGTTTTGCCGCCCACCTCACGAAGCCTGCCTCCCGCGAGGCGATCGTCGCCGCCGTCGCCTCGGTTACGGAAGCCGATTACCGCGCAAACTAATCCCAAGCGTAAGCCAGGACCGCGCACTTGCGCTTCGGGTTGGTGGCTCGACCTTCCGTGCCCTCGCCAAGCCTACCGCCACTGCCAGAAGCAGTCGCAATAGCGCCTCAGCAACTGGGAATTGGGATCATCCAGCGACAACTCCAGTTCGATCAAGGGCAGGTATCTTTCCCGCGTCCCCTGGCGGACCTTGCAGAAAATGCCGTCGAACTTGCTGCCCAGACCGCTGGCGGGGTCGATCAACTCCGTCACGGTGCAGGCGTATCCGCCATTTTCGTCCATGGGCTCGGGATACCAGGCCACACAGGGAAGGGAAAGGTTCTCGGAGAGATAGCGGTAGCAGTGACGCAGCGTTGCCGCGTCAACCGTAGGTAAACAGTTCCTGCCACAACCGAACGCCGTGCGGATTTGTTCCGCGCGGTCGCCTGCGGAAGGCTTGGTGGCCGACGGCCGAGCAGTTCGGTCCGTTTCGGGATATGTGCAAGTAATCATAGTGCTCACCCAGGTTACCGAGGTTGAATATTCCAGTCTACTTCGTCAAACAAGTCGTTATATCCGCACAATCCCCAAAGTCACGCAAGGTTTGCCATTACCACTTAAGAGGATTCCTGTCGCATAGTCGCCTTTCGCTCCGCGAAAAACCGTGCTGCCCAGGGTGAGCCCAATGGCTCCTGGGCACACGTATTTCACGAATAACTTCAGGGTTGCGCGGTTTTGGCCGTAGGGTGGGACCAGCGAGCTTGCAAGCGCCGGCCCACCAACACCGGCGACTGGTGGGCCGGCACTCGCAAGCTCGCTGGTCCCACCCTACGAACGTATCCCTGAAGTTATTTGTGAAATGGACCACTTAGGTTGGGGGTTGTATCGAGAAACGCATCCGTTGTTTTTGCAGTCCAAGCGATCAAAAACGTCAAGGATCACCCTTCGGGGCTAATGCAATGCACTAGACGGCGTTTCAGTCTTTCCTTTCCGCGCTGCCCGGCATTTGCCGATTTCAGCACCTTGAAGTCCGATCTAAACTTTGGGGGCGTAATGAGGAAATGTTGGTGCGGTCTGAAGGGAAGGAGACTTACGATGGTGAGGATGGTGAGTGAGGTCGCAGGTCTGACTTGCGGGTGGAGTTCGGCGGCCGGGCGTGCCTCTCTCCCGCGGGCGATTTTTGTCGATTGTTCGCGTGCGCAGCTCCTGAGCAGCGAAATGCTGAGCAAGTTGATCTTGCTGCAAGGCCGCCTGAAACAGAAAAAAACCAGGCTCGTGCTCTCAGGTCTGCGGGCCAAGGTCCGCGAGGTGCTCAAGTGGGCCAGACTCGACCGCTTCCTGGAAATCGACGATGCCTAGTGTCAACCGGCGGCCGGCTCAGGAGTTCTCTTGCACCCACTGAAATGCGCGACGGCTGAGTTGGGCGCTGGTCGCCACGTTCAACTTGGTCTTGATGACCTTGCGGTGCGATTCGATGGTCTTGGGGCTGACTTCCAACTTGTGGGCGATCTCGACGGTGTTCATCCCCCGCCCGATCAGTTCGAAGACCTGCAACTCCCGATTGGAAAGCGCTTCCGACGGGTTGGAGTCGAGCGGTTTTCCCACGGCGGCGCACTGCAAGAGCCGGGTGGTCATTTGAGGGCTGAGCGCGACCTCGCCACAGAGGACCCGGCGGATGGCCGCAATGATCTTGGGCATGGCCTCGCGCTTGGAGGCAAAGCCGTTCGCTCCGGCCCTCAATACGCGGCCGGCAAAGGTCTCTTCATCGTGCGACGAATAGACGAGGATCTTCACCGCCGGCCAGCGCGATTTGATGTAGTCGATCAACTCGATGCCGTCCTCGCCGTCCAACGAAAGGTCGATGATCACAACGTCCGGATGCCCGCAATCGACCAGCCGCAATGCTTCCTCAATATGCTCCGCGTCACCACAGACCTCCAGGTCGGGCTCGCGGGCAATAGCCATGGAAAGCCCTTGCCGCACGACGGGATGGTCGTCGACGATCAAGACTCGGCGTCGGGTCAAGGGGCCGGAAGAATTGCTCATGATGTCCTGGCACTATCGAGACGATGGACAAGCCGAAAACTCACAATAGCATGAATTTGCTGCGAATGGAATAGTTTTTGGCCACGCCAGCGAATTTTTGGGCGTTTTGGCAGAGAATCGGGCCGCATGCCCTCTGCGTGGGATGCCCTGTGTCGGCAACGCTTGGCCGTGGTCTTCGAAGAAGGCTCTTTTGGCTATCGCAATGCTGGGCAATTCGTGGTATTCTTGGCGGGACGGCGCCTGGGAACTGATCGCCGACCAACCCCATTTCTGATGAGAATTAACATGAAGCTGCAAACCATTCCGATTTTCCTCGTCTTTTTCCTGATGGGACTGGCCGACGCCATGGGGCCGCAATCGGACGCTGTGAAGGACGCCTACGGCCTGAGCCGTGTGATGTCGACGCTCTTGCCCTTCGTGGTTTTCATCGCGTTCGCCGTCTTCAGTGTCCCCGGCGGTCTGTTGGCGGCGCGGATCGGCAAGAAGAATCTGATGCTCTTGGGGTTGGGTCTGAACGCGGCCGCGCTGGTGATTCCGTCGTTCCTGCAGCCCGATTTCCTGATCCTTCTGACCTGCATCTTCGCGCTGGGAATTGGAACCACTTTTTTGCAGGTGGCGGGCAATCCGATCATGCGCGACGTGAGCGCAAAAGGCAATTACAGCCGCAACCTGAGCTTTGCGCAGGGAATCAAGGGCATCGGGAGCACGGCGTCGACGCGACTCTTGAGTTTGATTGCCACGCTCGCTCTCTTCCACAGCATGGGATGGCGCACGGCTTTCCCTTGTTCTGCATTCTGATGGTCTTGGCCTTTGTCTCGGTTGCCACGTTGAAGGTAGAAGAAACCAAAGCCGACCAGCCGCCGGGCATTGGATCCAGTCTGAGCCTGTTGAAAGAACCTGTCTTTCTTCTCGCGGTGATCGGCATCTTCCTCTACGTAGGCGCCGAACAGTGCATGAGCACTTTTGTAACCCCGGCACTGCGAGCGTGCGGGATCTCCGAAGACAAAGCGAATGAATGGGGCCCGACGATGTTTTATCTTTTCCTGACGATCGGCCGGCTTCTGGGCGGCGCCGTGCTGACGGTGATGAGCCCTCGCACCTGTTTCCGCCTTTCCGCGCTGCTGGGCCTGCTCGGCGCCGCGGCCTTCCTTGCCGGCTCGCAAACGCTGGCCTTGGCGGGCGTGGTCGTCGCCGGATTGGGCTTTGCCAACATCTGGCCGATGCTCTTCTCGATCACGGTCGAAGAGCGGCCCGACCGCGCCAACGAGCTCTCCGGACTGATGTGCATGGCCATCTCCGGCGGCGCGGTCGTGCCCTTGGTGATGGCAGGGCTGATCGACAAGGGGCTGAGTCAAAGCCTGGCCTTCCTCGTGCCGACGGCCTGCTTTGCCTATATCTTGTTGCTTTCGCTCAAAGGAGGCAGGAAGGCGGCAGCGACGTGAGCGCCGGGTACGCTCCCACGAGGACATCACGGCGGAGCGTGATGAGTACGGCTACACCAGCCCTGCCAGTTTCCGCCCAGTGCTGCTGAGCGGATAATGCTCCAACTCGGCAGGCCGGACCCACTTCTGCGTGAGGTTCTCCGCCCCGCCGCCGTTGTGCGAAACATACGCGGCGTCCCAGCAATCGAGCGTGATGCGAAACCGCGTCACTGCGTGCCGCAGCGTCTTGCGATGCTCGCCGGGCAAGATGGTCACGCCGGTCAATCGCCGCACGTTCTCGATCAGCGCACGATGGATCTCGGCTCCCTCATGACCTTCAACGGCGAAGCGGGGGAAATCCCACAGTCCTGCCCAGCGGCGGCCTTCGGGCCACTGGATCAAGAGCACGCGGGGGGCGCCATGTACCCATGGTCCACGGCGGACAAGCACAGCCGCCTCGGAAATCTCTTCGAACTTTGTCCGCGGCTTGGGGCGCGGGATCTCGTGTTGCAGCCCCAGGCGCTGGGCATGACACAGCCCTGCGGCAGGACAGGAATCGCAGGCCGGCGCGGCTGCGGCAGATTTCGCTGCCGAGTTCCATCAGGGCCTGGTTGAAGCGGCCCACGTCGCGTGCGGGCAGCACGGCCTCGGCTGCCGCCCACAACAACTTCTGGCCGGCCGATGACGTGGTTTGGCCGTCGTAGGCCAGCAGCCGGCTGAAGACCCGCAGCGTATTGGCCTCCAGGATCGGCCGCCGCTGATCGAAGGCGATGGAGAGGATGGCGCCCGCCGTGTAGCGGCCGATGCCCGGCAGCCGTTCGACCGACTGGGGATCCGTGGGAAAGCGGCCGGCGTGCTCGGCGACGATCTGCCGGGCCGCCTGGTGGAGTTGCCGTGCGCGGCGGTAGTAGCCTAGTCCTTCCCAGAGTCTTAGGACCTGTTGTTCCTCGGCCTGGGCCAAGGCCTCGATCGTAGGCAAGGCGGCTAGAAAGCGCTGGAAGTACGGCTTGACGGTTTCCACCTGGGTCTGCTGGAGCATGATCTCGCTGAGCCAGACGGCATACGGGTCGCGCGTGCCGCGCCACGGCATCTGGCGGGCGTGGGAGTCGTACCATGCCCGCAGCTTGCGGCGGAAGGTTCGCAGCCATGCCGAGTCAAAAGGCAACGTCATGTCAATTTGGAGTGCGGAGATTTGTTGCCGCTTTCAATTCTCTGCCGTGGCGGCACCCCGAAGTCGACAGTGAAACGACGAGACACGGCCGCCAAGCCCTTGTCGTCTGGATCAGTTGAAAACGCGAGGATAACTTGACCGCTTGTAGCGGCTTGCCGTAGTATACCGACGAACCATAGAGTCCGGCAATCTTGGGACCCCAATATGTCCACGTCGAGTCCAGAGGGATTGAATGAAAACGGATCGCCTTGGCGCCAAGGCGCAAAGGAAGAGAGAAATTGGATCGGCGAGTATTTGACGGAACACGTGTTCAGTTCGCAATCTGAAATCTGAGATTTGAAATTTGAGATCTTGGATTTGAGTAGCCCCTTTGCGCTCGGCGCCTTTGCGTGAGAATCCCTTTCTCATGATCCCGTCTTGCTCCCACCCACCCCGAAAAGGCGCCCAAATCGGAATTTCCGCATACCACGAATCTTGACACCCCGGCCGCCGTGCCGATAGAATGAAATCGGGCAGGGCTAGTGAAGGAGATTTCAGACCATGCGCACTTGGCGTACCACCTTAGCGGCTGGCGTTCTTGTAACTCTTGTGGCGGTCGCTGTTCCCAGCCAGGGCCAGCAGGTCACAATCGGAACTCCCTACCACAACCTGCAGGACTCCTTCTTCGAAAACTCCAACATCAGTTGGTCGGGGCACCTGAACTTCCAGGACAACAGCCCCAACCACATGTATCCGAACCAGGGCATCGCCTTCTCTTACGGCGGCGGCGCCCTGGCCCTGCCGCAATTCGGCTCGCCCAACCTGCAGGCCGGACTATCGGCGAATTTCGCTTTCGTCAACAAGAATGGGCAGATCAATTTCGCCACCAACTTCGGCCAGGGCTCCAACCGATCGTCGGTCACCCAGACGCCCTCCGTCACAATTATGAACGGCGAGACGGGCTATACGTCGAACACGGCACAGACGCCGTTCGTGATGGGCGCTGTGCCGGTTGTGGGAGGATTTCCGGTCTGGCCGCAGCCGGCGCCGCAGCTTACCGATGACGATGCGGGCGCCTTCGATCCGCGGGTCCAGGCGATGCTGCAAGCCCATGCCGACGCCCAGCAAGGGCCAGACGGGGCGCCGGCCCCGCCGCAGCCGAACAAGGCACAAAAGCCGGATCCGCGCCGGTACCGATCGACGCGGGTGCGGCGGCAGAGCAGCGTTTGAATGCCGCCCAGGAGAGCACCGCCGGCCGGCCGGCACTGAGCGTCGCTGAGGCCAAGCGTTTGTACCAACAGGAGCAGGCCGCGGCCAATAGCGAGATGGCCGCCCTGATGGTGCGGGCCCAGGCGCTGGAGGAGGACGGCAAGCCCAACGTCGCCAAGATCTACTACCAGCAAGTTGCGAAGAAGGCCAGCGGCGACCTGCAGCAGCAGGCCCGAACCCGGCTGCATGAACTGCAGGATTCGGCGAAATAGCCCCGACTTGTACCGCGTTTGCTGGAAGTGTGCCGTTCCATACCAACCCGAAGCGTAAGCGAGGTCCGGAAGTCGTTGCCTCGCTTACGCTTGGGGTTTGTGTGAATTGTGACAATCTCAACCGCGAGTAGCATAGCTCCCTCGCTTGCGCTTCGGGCTGGTATTAGCTGCGATCCTTCGCAGCATATTGCTCCACGGTCTTTCCCGCTTCCCGGATCGTCTCCATGAGCTCGTCCAAATCCTCCGCGGTCGTCAGGGGATTGATGATCGTCACCCGCAGGGCCCCCACGCCGTCGATCTGGGTCGAAACGATGTAGAACCGGCCCGACTCGATCACCTGCCGTCGGAGTTCCAACTGGAATCGGCCCAGCACGTCGGCGCGGGGCGTCGCGAAGCGGCTCGGGCACATAGCGGAAGACGACGATGTTGCACTGCGGCTCATGGAGCGGCACGAAGTCGGGCGCGGCCTGGAGCTTCTCGTAAAAGACCCGCCCCAGGTCGAACGTCACATCGACCAGATCGGCGAACAACTGCGGCCCGAACAGCGACCACATGCCCCACAGGCCGAAGGCGGCGGCCCGCTTCGTGCATTCGACCGTTCGCAGGCCGCTGTCGAAGTCGGCCAGTCCCGGCGCGGCCGGATCGAACAGGTAGGGCGCGTCCTGCTGGAAGGCCTCGAAGCGATGGGCCGCATCGCGGTAGAAGACAAACGCGCACAAGGCCGGCACGAAGAGCATCTTGTGGGCGTCCCACGTCATGCTGTCGGCCCGATCGAGTCCCGCCACGAGATGCGCGATGCCGCGGGCTGAGGCAGGCCGCCCCGCCGTGGGCCGCATCGACGTGCAGCCACACGCCGTGCCGCCGGCAGACGTCGGCCACGTCGGCCAGTGGGTCGAAGGCCCCGATCGGCGTCGAGCAGGCGCAGGCGCTCACGGCCACGATGGGGTGGCCCTCGCCGCTTCAGATCGCCCAGCGTGTCGTCGAGCTTCTGCGGATCCATCCGCCGCCGCGGGTCGAGGCCCACGCGAACGACCTGCCGCGTGCCCAGGCCCAGGATGCCGGCCGTCCGCGCGACCGAGTAATGGGCGTCGGCATGGACCACCAGCGTCGGCGGCGGCCCCGAGCGGGCCGTGCCTTGCTGCCAGCAATCGGCCAGCGCGACGTTCCGGGCCGTCAGCAAGGCGGTCAGGTTGGCCAGCGAGCCGCCGTGCGTGGCCAGCCCGGCGAATGTCGCCTTCGGCCCAGCCGATGCGGTGCCCAGTTCGTTGACCATGGCCCATTCGGCGGCGGTGGCCCAAGGGCCCATGTCGTAGATCGCCATCGCCTGGTTGGTGATCGAGCCGACGGCATCCAGCAGTCCGGCCAGCGGCAGCGAAGCGGCAACCTGGTGGCCGATATACCGCGGATGGTGCAGGTTCATGCCCCGGTCGAGCATCGTCTGGACGAGGCGGCCGAACTGCTCGACCAACTCTTCACGGCCCGCCGGAGGAGGGCTTTCGCATCGCAAGAGGTGGGCTGCCAGGCGGATATTTTCCGCCGGATGCCGCCACGGCAGCACCGTCGCCCGCCCGCGATTCGACCGCCCCAAGGTGATCCGGCCAGCAGTTCGACCATCCGCTGGCCGGCCGTCCGCAGCAACTCCGGGTCGTAGGCGCTGCGGACCCGCTGGCGGGCTGCCTCGATTTGAGAAATCTCGGGTGGCATGAGCGCAGTCATATTCCAATAATGCCCGAATGTCGATACAATGAAGAAGTACGAAGGGCATCCTCCCCACCCACTTGTTTCCTTTTGCCGTGTGGGGAATTTTGGAAAGAGGTGTTCCATGCCAGACCGTAAGATCTTCCCGTCGGGTCGCCGCTTGAGCCGCATGCGGTTCACGCTCATCGAACTTCTTGTGGTGATCGCCATTATCGGCATCCTCATCGGCCTGTTATTGCCGGCAATCAACGCCGCACGGGAGGCCGGCCGCCGCAGCAATTGCGCCAGCAACATCGGCCAGATCGGAAAGGCGATGACAAGCCTACGAGGCGGCCAATCGCTGCTTGCCGCCCGGCCGCATGGGTTGCGACAATTTCAGCGGTACTCCTTGCGAAAACATGTCGGCGAATCAGAGGACGGGCACCAGCGCCTTTCTGGCGCTTCTCCCGCAGCTCGACAATCGCCGCTTTATTCGTCCTTCGGACCGCTGGCCAACGGGGCCGTTTATCCCGCCTCGTCATCCACCAGTTGGACCACCCCCGCAATCCTGGCAGCATTGATGGTCCGACCGAGCGTCTTCGTCTGTCCCAGCGACGGCTCGGGGGCGATCAACGAGATTTTGACTCCTCAAACCACCTCCTGCAGCTACGCCTTCGTAATCGGTTCACTCGGTCCGAATGCCAACGAGCAGCACCAGAAGTACTACAACAACGGGCCCTTCGTCTACATGCTGACGCATCGATCGGGCGATGTTCACGACGGTTTGAGCGTCACGATCTTTATTGGCGAATCGACCCAGAACAACTCGGCCTTATCGATGAACTCCTGGCCGGTCGGCGTGGCCTATCTTTCTTGCCTGCGCTCGACCTTCAATCCCCTGAACACCCAGCCGGGCAATGGGACGCTGATCTCGATTTCCAACAGCGGTCTTCCGACGGACGGTGAAAGTGTCACGGGGGGCTTTGCCAGCGGGCATCCGGCCGGCGGAAATTTCGCCTTTGGCGACGGCCACGTCGGTTATATTTCCGAGCTGATCGATTTCCCGACCTACCAGGCATTGTCGACGATCAACGGTGGGGAGGCGATCAACGACGCACTGCTCAATGGGGCAGGGCATTAGCCTACCGCAGCACCGGCATGTGCATGTCTTCCAGGCCAAGCCGCTTCATCTTCTTGTAGAGCGTGGTGCGGTTGATGCCCAGGGCCTCGGCCGTGGCGTGGCGGTTCCACTGATTGGCCTCCAGCACGTTCAAGATGATCTGCCGCTCGGGGGCTTCCAGGGCCTCTTTCAGCGTCCGCGTGCTGGATGTCTCCACCGCCATCGGACTGGCGGCCAAGAGGTGCGAGGGCAAGTCCTCCAGGCCGATCACCGGGTTCTTGCCCAGCAGCACCGCCCGCTCGATCACGTTCTGCAACTCGCGGACATTGCCGGGCCAGCGGAAGCGCTGCAAGGCGGCCAAGGCCTCCTCGCTGAAGCTGCGGACGTTTTTGGCCGATTCGCTGCAGACCTGGCGGAGGAAATGCTCGGCCAGCAAGGGAATGTCGGAAATGCGGTCCCGCAGGCTAGGCAGCTCGATGTTGATCACGTTGATGCGGTAGTACAGGTCCTGGCGGAAACGGCCCTCCGCCACCGCGCGGCCGAGGTCCTCGTTCGTGGCCAGGATCACGCGGGTATCGACCTTGAACGTCTTGCGTGCCGCCGACCTGCTCGAACTCCAGGTCCTGCAAGACGCGGAGCAGCTTGACCTGCATGCCGGGACTGGCCGTGGAGATTTCGTCGAGGAAAATGGTGCCCGAGTCGGCCTGCTTGAACTTGCCGAGCTTGTCGCCCGATGGCCCCCGTGAACGCGCCGGCGACGTGGCCGAAGAGCTCGCTTTCCAAGAGCGTTTCCGGCAGCGCCCCGCAAGCCACTTCCACAAACGGCCTTGTCGCGGCGGCCGCTGCGGCGATGGATCGCCCGGGCGATCATCGACTTGCCGGTGCCGCTCTCGCCGGTGATCAGCACGGTGGCGCGGGTATCGGCCACGCTGTCGATCATGTCGTAGATCTTCAGCATGCGATGGTCGTGCCCGATGATGTTCTCCATGCCGAAGCGGAGATCGAGCTGGGCCTTCAGCGTCTTGTTCTCCTCGATGACCTCGCGCTGGTTCAGGGCCCGCTGGATGGCCATGTCCAGCTCTTCGTCGATCAGCGGCTTGGTGAGGAAATCGAACGCCCCCTGGCGGATCGCCTCGACGGCCGACTCGACGGAGCCGTAGCCGGTGAGCATGATCACGGACGTCTCCGGCCGCTTCTGCCGCACGTGGGCCAGCAGATCGAAGCCGTCGTGGTCCGCCAGGCGGATATCGACCAGGGCCAGATCGTAGGGCTTGCGATCGACGGCGGCGATGCCCTTCGGCCAGGCTGGCAGCCGTGTCGGTCTTGTAGCCTTGCTCGCGGAGCCAGTCGGCCATCGAGCCGAGCACGTGGCGATCGTCGTCTACCAACAGGAGTGTGGCCTGGTTCTTCATGGTGCTTTAGCCCGAGATGTTCATTAGCCGTAGGGTGCGTGTAGCGAACCGGGGGGAAATGGTCGGTTACGCACGGAGCCAAAGCGTCGAAAACGCGTCTCGCTGATCTGCACCGGTTCCGCAACGCACCATTGAGCGTGGGCATCCGTGCTTCACCCACCCTACAGTCCGTCGCCAAATATCTACGTCATGGGTGAGGGAAGTCAACGCGCATCGTAAGCGATTCATCATCGATGGGAAGATAATCTTGCCGGTTTTGACAGGGGACAAGAAGCAGGCTATAATGCATGTCTGTCGAAACAAGACCCCTCAAAAGGGATTTTCCCCCTCCAATTGCTAAGAAATTCACCAAAAAACCCGCTGAGTCGGGGGGAAATTTGTTTCTTTGGGGGGTTCCGTCACGCTCCCAAGTATATTAAGATAGATTGAGTTAAACTAATCCCTTTGGAGACAGCAATGAGCATCAAAGTCCTTGTTTGCGATGACCATCATGTCATCCGCACCGGTCTGGCAAGCCTCTTCGCAGGCACCGATATTGAAATCGTCGGCGAGGCCGACAACGGCAAAGAGGCCCTCAAGCAGGCCCAGAAGATCAAGCCCGACGTGGTTCTGTTGGACATCCGCATGCCGGATGGCGACGGCCTGGCGACGCTGGAGAAGCTGCGGGCGAAGGTGCCGGAGTCCAAGGTCGTAATGTTGTCGACTTACGACAATCCCACCTATGTCGCCCGCGCCGTGGCGCTGGGCGCCTCGGACTATGTCCTGAAGGGCTCTTCGCGCGACGACATCATCGCCACGATCGTGGCCACGGCCAAGGGCGAGTCGCCCAGCCGCACCGGCGAGTTGAAGAAGATTGCGGCCACGATGAAGGTCCGCCAGGTCGTCGATGACGACGACGTGCCCTTGACCCAGCGCGAGACGCAGGTCTTGCGGCACGTGGCCTTGGGACTGAGCAATCGCGAGATCGGCCGCTCGCTGGAGATCAGCGTGGAGACCGTGAAGGAGCACGTGCAGAACATCCTCCGCAAGATCGCCGTCAGCGACCGCACGCAGGCCGCCGTGTGGGCCGTGCGCAAAGGCCTCGTCTAGCGCGATCGCAAGAAAAGTAGCAGGCACACGGAGTGTGCCTGCTGCTTTGCCTAATTCGCCCGGATCTTCTGCGAGAAATCCGGGTCGTCGCGATAGAGATAGACTTTGAAGTTCACCTTCGCCGCGGCACGCGTCTCGGCAAACGAGCCCTTCGCCACGATCAGGCCCAGGTCGTATGCCAGTTCGTCGGAATAGCCGGGCAGCAGCACGCGATAGTCGTAGGGCACGTCGTTCGGCATGAGATGGTTGACGTGGTTGCGGACGTTCGTGGTGCAGTTGTTGGTGATCGTGTTGTAAAACTCCGGCTCGCGGACCAGCTTGTTCACCCGCCGCATGACGTCGACGAACATCTCCTGCGCCTGCTTGGGCGTGGCCTTCGTGCGATAGAGGAACGCCTCTTGCGGATAGCCGATCGTCTCCTTCCAAAGCACGTCGCGCTCGTCGGCCAGCACGTACATCAGCGTGTACTGGTTGAAGAAGCCGTTCACGACGCTGTACGACTGCCCGGCACGCTTGCGAATCTCGACCGAGCTGACCAGAAAGTCCTTGCCCGCGAAGCCGAAGCTGATCATCACGTGGGCGATCGACGGATTGTCGTCGAACGGCACGACGATGAAATCGATCGAGTCGCATTTTCGCAGATCGAACGTCTTGGTGTAGAGCCGCACCGTGTAGTCGTCGACCGTGCGGTAGACGCAATTGCGGATGTTGTGGACCGTGACCAGGTCGTCATGAAACTCGGCCCAAGCCAGCACGGCCTGATCGGGCGACCAAGGGCCGTCGTTGCTCGGTTCCACGACGCGCGCCAGCGGGCCGTCGCTGGCCAGCTTGGGTGAGGGCAGGCGATACGCTGGATCGTCCGCCGCCGGTTTGCCAGCCGGTTGGGCGGCCGGCGAATAGCTCACCAACTGCACGTCGTAGGACGGATTGCCAATCCGTCCCACAATCGGCGGCTGAGAATTGCCTGCCGACTGCACGTCGCGATTTTGGGGCAGGCCATCGGCGGTGATCGGCAAAGCCGGCTCGTCGGAGTGGGCAGCCAGGAGCGGCGGGGGCGAGGAAGTGCCCGCGCAACCGGCGACAAGAAACGCCGCCAACGCCAGACACGCCGCCGCTCCGCGCAGCATGCCGGCTCCACAACCCCCCTTGTGGCTGTGGTTTCCCAAGATTGGCATAGCGGAGGGTAATCGAGGAGGCGATTGGTGGCAATGCCAGTCGTAGGATAGATTTTCCATCTGTCCCGACCGCTTGTAAGATAGGTTTTCAATCTGTCCGAAACTCTCACGACAGGTTGAAAACCTATCCTACGGGGAAACGCAGCGGATAGCCGGTTACTCTGCTTGCTTTGCCTAGGCTACCCAATTATGATCAATAGAGACGCCGCTAGGTTTTTTCGCTCTGCACGGCCCGAGGTGTTCCGATGCCGAGCGATAAACCCATCCTTCGGGTAGTTCAAGCGGATCTTATTATCAATTGTTCCAGTCGGCAAGCAGGAGAATGTTGCGATGTTGTCTCGAGGCCTCGTACTGCGAAGGGGAATGTTGTTGGCGGTCCTGGCCCTGGCCACGGCGGCGCCGAAGATCGTCTTTGCCCAGGCCGGCGGCGTGGCCGTCGATGCCCAGGGCGTGATGCGGCTGAAATCGACCTACGATCAGACCGGCCGGCTGACCAAGGAGCAGCAGGCTGCCGCGCGGGCAGGACTGAAC
Organism: uncultured Planctomycetia bacterium; assembly: GCA_963824275.1. Lineage (GTDB taxonomy): Bacteria > Planctomycetota > Planctomycetia > Pirellulales > Thermoguttaceae > JANXQG01. The sequence goes on from CAWGOT010000003.1 coordinate 804,311, forward strand.
ACCCTGGCTGCCAAGCGGAGCACGATGCGCTACATCTCGCTGAAGCACCTCGAGCAGGCGATCCGCGAGCACGGCGGCGACCTCACCGACGAGATGCGCTACCTGGCCGGCCTGCTCCGCGTCCACTACGTCTTCTTCTATCCCGACAGCGGCGACATCGTGATCGCCGGTCCGGCCGAAGGTTGGACTACCGACCCTTCTGGCCGCGTCATCGGCATCTCCAGCGGCCGGCCCGTGATCCGGCTGGACGACCTGTGTGTCGCCCTGCGGGCCTTCCCGCCCAGTGGTTCGGCAACGAAGCTCATCGGCTGCTCGATCGATCCCACGAAGGAAGGCCTGGCCGCCATGCAGACCTTCCTCAGGAACGTCGGCTCCAACGCCGATCCCCGCGATGCGCAGCGGACGCAGTTCATCGTCGAGGGCTTGCAGAGCAGTCTCGGCTTGCAGACCGTTTCGGTCAACGGCGTCTCGCCCAAGACGCACTTCGCGGTGGTGATGGTCGAGGCCGACTATCGCATGAAGCTGATCGGCATCGGGCTGGAGAAGCCGCCGGTGAAGCTGGTCAGTTGGGTCGATCGGGCCAATGCGGCCCAGATCAGCCGCAACGCCCTGGCCCGCTGGTTCTTCACGCCCGACTACCAGTGCGTGCGGACCAGCACCGACGGCACCGCGATGGAGCTGGTGGGCGACGGCGTGAAGGTCGTCGGCGAGGACGAGATGGTGGCCGCCAACGGGCAGCGCTCGGCCGTCGGGCAGGGCAACCAGGCCAGCCAGGCCTTCGTGCAGGCCTTCACCAAGGTCTATTCCGAGCTGGCCGAAAAATCGCCCGTCTATGCCGAACTGCGGAACCTGATCGACCTCTCGGTGGTCGCCGCCTACATCCAGCAGCACGATTTCTACGGCAAGGCCGACTGGAAGATGGATGTCCTGGGCGACGAGAAGACGATCGCCACCGAGAGTTCCAACGCGCCCAAGCAGGTGGCCACGGCCGTGAACGCGATCTGGAAGGGCAACCAGTTGCTCACGCCGGTGGGCGGCGGCGTGGAGATCAATCCGCTGATGGCCTTGGCCCCCGAGAAGATCCTGGCAGACAAGGACTCGAAGGTCTCCCAGGCCCGCGACAAGGTCAAGATCGAGCTGGCCAAGGGCCGCTGGTGGTGGGACTGAGCAGCGGAGATGAATCATGTCGATCGCGGCTCAGCCAGTTGGCAAATTTTCGGTCCCTCCTGCGCCGACAGAATCGCTGTGGCGGGTCAGCGTGGAGAAGTATCATCAGATGATGCGTGAGGGCATCTTCAGCGACGACGACTCGGTGGAGTCTCTTGGAAGGGCTTCTGGTTGAAAAAATGACCATCCTCCCAGCACATCGATTTTCGACTCGCCGCGTTCGGGTCGCTCTCGAGCGGCTCGTACCGCAGGGCTGGTACGTTGAATCGCCATCGCCCGTCACGCTGGCCGCGAGCGAGCCGGAACCCGACGTTGCCGTGGTCCGCGGTTCGGACCAGGACTACCTCGACCGCCACCCGGGGCCCGCTAACGTCGTTATGGTCGTCGAGGTCTCCGACAGTTCGCTTGGCCGGGACCAGGTGTTCGAGAAGCCTATCTATGCGAAAGCCGGCATCCCCGTCTATTGGATCGTCAACCTGATCGACCGCCGCGTGGAAGTCTACACCGACCCGACCGGGCCGGCCGCCGAGCCGGACTACCGGGTGCGGCACGACGCGGGAGAAGCGGACCAAGTTCACGTGGTGATCGAAGGACGCGACGTGGGAAGTATTGCCGTACGAGAAGTGCTGCCCCCAATGTCGGGTTGTCCACGAAGCTAATTGCGTCTTCGGTTTCACCACCCGGATTCGGCAAGCACCAGCGTCAAAGCGCGAGCATGGCCATCCTGCGAGGCTCCCGTGGCCCACGAGTTCCCGTCGCCAGCAAGACTCTCCAGCCATTCCGCATCGGGCAGAAACCGCCGTTCGCCGACAACGGCCTGTAAGGCCGCGTCATACGCCGCGCCTGGCTCGCCTGTCACCTGGAGATTCGCGCCGCTCACAGGCGCCGTTCCCGCAGGCACGGTGCCGGACGCGTCGGCCACCGCCAGGCCGCCGCAATACGCGCACAGATCGTTCCACGTCAGCGGCGCCGGCTCATAGCCGCCCCACGGGTTCGCCAACTGGAACGTGTCCGAGACCGGATCGTATCCCGTGATTTCGTAGGCATGGTCGTCAACCAGTCCCAACTGCCCGAACCGCACGGGGTCGCCCATGAGGAAGATCCCCGCTGTCACCGCCGCCCCGCTCTGGATCGCGGCAATCACTGCCGCCTCGCACGTTGGATCGCCCGGCGGAGAATAGGTCGTCGCGGCCGAACCCAGCACCTGCGCATCCACGACGTCCATCCAGCCGCCATAGAGGCTCGCGTAGCTGTTCTGACCGTCGCGGCCCTCCCGGCCCGTCTCGTTCCACTCGGCATAAGCCTTTTCCACGATCGGGATCCACCAACTGCCGTCCGGGCCGGGGTGCGCGTAGACGGTGCTCCCCTCGTAACCCGGCATGATCGCGTTGACCGTCACGTAGTCGGCCACGTAGCCCCGTACCGGGTCCCAATAGTAAAAGCGGACCGTCCAACTCGCCACGCCGTTCTCCACGCCGTTGGGGATGATCATGTTCTCGATGGCCGAGGGCGAACTGTCCGCAATCGCGCCCAAGGCGGCGATCAGGTAGCAATCGCCCATGCCGCCTTGTTTCATGTCCGCGCCGGACGGCACATCGAGCGCCGGGTTCGGGTTAGTGCCATACAGAGGGCCGGCGACGAGGCTATAGCTCACAAGCGGGGAAATGGCGGGCAGGTCCGTGCCATAGAACCACTTGTCCACAAGGTCGTCCAAGGCTGTGGCCCTCAACGGGTCCGTGGTCTGCGTGGCCAGGTTGCCCAGCGGCTGGCCCTGATAGTTGGCGTTGGCCCGATTGCCCTGCACAACGTCGGCGGCAAGCACCGCTACGTAGTCGGGCATGTTCAGCAGCGCTTCGTTCTGCGGCAGGGTCACGGTTTCCAGGGCCGCGAGCGCACCGTCGCTTACTGCCCCACCTACCACGGCGCTCTCCAGGATCTGGATAATCTCCGTCCGGTCAATGGACTGATCGGCAAACAGGTTCTCGACCAGCGCGAACATGGCCGGGTCGAGGTCGTAAAGCGACGCGCCATTGGCGTTGAACAGTGCGCCAGGGCCGATCGCCTGGCCGCTTGCCACGACCGGCGCGGCGGCCAGCGGTGAGAGGAGATCGAGTGTTCCCGCATCAACGATCGTCATGCCCGTAATGGCCAGCGTGCCGCCGAGCACGAGCGTGCCCGTGCCGGCCTTCACCAGGTTGCCGCCCTCAAGTTCCGAATCGATCGTCGCGGTTCCGGATGAAACGACAATCGAACCCGAGGCGAGCGAGAGCGTGCCGCCCGTGACCGTGGCATTTCCTACGACGCTGATGGAGCCCACATTCACGAGGCCGGACAAGGTGAGTTGCGATCCGGCCGCCAGCACGACGCTACTGCCGTCCACCCAGGACGTGGGCGTGCCGTCCGACAATTGCCATTGCCCGGTTGTCCAATCGCCGCTGCCCGACCAATACAGCGTAGGCGCGACGATCACGGTTCCCCTTCCTGTCGCCGCGCTCGGCAAGCTGCCGGCCATTGCGGCGACCAGCGTGCCATCCAGGGCGTTCGTGCCGCCCAGATAGGTATTGGTGCCGGCCAAAACGACCGTGCCGGAGCCCTGCTTGTTCAAAGCGGCGGGTCCGGCCAGGTTGGCCAGCACCGTGCCGCTTTGCAGATTGAAGGCCACGCTGGCCGAGAGTGTGCCATTGATGATGCTCCCGCTGACGAGCGTCACGGTCGAGAGTTGCGAGGTCGTGCCTCCCAGATCCAGAACGCCGTCATCCACCTCTAGCGCCGCGTGCCCCGGCAGGGCAAAGCCGCCCCCCAGCACGAGCGTGCCGCAACCCGTCTTGATCAGGTCCTCGCCGGTAATCTGGCAGGCGATCGTCGCCGAACCGGCGGCCAAATCAATACTCCCCTCTCCCTCCGCGGGACCGGCCGAGGCTGATGTATTACTCCCCTCTCCCGCCGGGAGACGGGCAGTGGGTGAGGGCGAATTACTCCCCTCTCCCGCCGGGAGAGGGGCAGGGGGTGAGGGCGAGGCCGCCGGTGAGGGCAGAATCGTTATCCCGCCGCCCTCCAGCACCCACGCGCCTGACACGAACGTAATCGACGACACGACCACAGGGCTGGCAATGTCGATGGTTCCGCCCGAACCGCTTACGAATGCCGCGCTCCATCGACCCATCCTTGCAATGGACCTGTGGGGCCAACACGCCAGTTCTCTCCCGTGTTCCAAATTCCACCGCTTTCGGACGCATCGTAGTAGAGTTGCCGGTCGATCGTATATTGCTGATCGACCGCAATCGTTGCCGCCGTGTCGAGCGGCGTGCCGAACCAATCGAGAACCCCTGCGCCGCTGACCAGCCTCAGACCCAGGCTGCCACTGCCTGAGATGCCGCCAACGGTCACTGCATAGGAGGAACCCGTTCCACTCACCGCCGTTACGATCCCGCTGACTCCGGAGCCGGTGACGGCGAAGTCGGCCGTCGAAAGACCGGTAATCGGCTTGCTCACCGTCACGCTGAAGGAAACCGAGTCGGCGTCCACGAGCGTTGGGCCGACGCATTGGATTGCGCTGATCACGGGGGACGGGTCGATCATGACCGGTCCGGTTGGCGGGGCCGGTGTGGCGGGCGGATCCGGCCCAATGGTTCCGCCACCATGCGAATTCCCGCCGTGTCCCGGATCGGCCGGGAGTGAATTTCCCGGGCTCGGCCCGAAGAGCGAATCCGCCCCGTCGCCGACGGCAAGCGCCCCGCCGTTGGGCAACGCGCTGGCGTTCGTCACGACCAAAAGGCCGCTGCAAACGTCGGTGCCGGCGGAATACTGGTTGCTGCCTCCGAGGACCAATACGCCGCTACCGCACAGGTTCGCGCATACCTGGCCGCCGCCGTCCTGAATATTGCCGTAGTAGGCCGCGTTGCTCCCTTGATCGACCCACAAGGTGCTCGGCGTCGAGGCGTTCGTATTGGTGATAATGCCACCGTTGCCACCAAGCAATCCCACCAGGATATTCTGTCCGTCGAGATCCAGTTCACCGCCATTCACAATCAAGCCGCCGCCGCCCGGTCCCAGCGCGTTGGCATTCGGCAGTTGCAAAGTTCCTGCCTCCAAATCCGACGTGCCCAAATAAGTATTGTCTCCGGCCAAGACCACGGTGCCGTAACCGCCGCTGCTGTCGATCACGGTCAGGCCGCCCGACCCGCTGATGACACAGGGCACAGTCACCAAACTGCCGTCGCTGTCGATCACGGCCGCCTGGCTCGGGTCGTTGGGAGTGATGATCGACCGCGACGGGTCGAGCGTGAATCCGCTCAGCGCCTGGAGCGTGCCCCCGCTGAAGGTCAGCGGGCTGCTCACGTCGCCCAGCGCACCGTCCGCGCCGATCGCCATCGTCCCGCTTCCCAGATTGGTGCCGCCCGTGTAGTTGTTGCTCGCGCAGGTCACGGTCACTGTGCCATTGCCTCCGCTGCTGTCAATCACGGTCATTTCGCCGCTGCCGGAAATCTGCCCGTCAAGCTCGACGCTGCAGCCGTTGCTGTCCACGACGCCTCCGCCCTGGCCGAGCACAATCTGGTCGGGCACGTTCACTCCGCTCGTTGCCTGCAGCGTGCCTCCGTTGAAAGTTATCGTTGCGCTGCTCGTGCCCAAACAGGCGTTCGAGCCCACTTGCAGCGTTGGGCCAGCGATCGTGATATTCCCGCAGTAGTCCGTATTGGTTCCCGTCAGGCCGAGCGTGCCGCTGCCCAGGACCGCGAGCCCCAAAGCTGGTCCGAGATTGGTGTCGGCGTAGGTGCAGGCCACGCTCCCCGTGTCAACGCCCAGACTGGAACCGCTTGAAAAGTCGCTGGTCTCCGTAAGCAGGTCGATCTGGGATTGGGGCCACAAACCGGCATAGAGCGCAACGGCCAGTGTAGCGCCGTTCTGCACGGACACCCCGTTGCTCAAGTAGCCCGGCAACGCCGCCGGCAATGCGGCCTCCAGTGTGCCCGAGGCGACGATCGTACCGCCGGAATAGCTGTTCACCCCGGCCAGGACCACGATGGAGCTGCCGTTCATGGTCAGGCCGGCGCTGCCCTCAAGATTGGCCCCGATCGTTCCCTGTTGGACCACGTAGGAGACGTTGTCGATAATCGTGCCATCCGAAATGCTTCCGTTGATCAAGGCAACGGCTGCGAAGTTATCGGTGCCGTCGGCCAGGTCGACGCTGGTGCCGTTGCTTACGGCAAGGCCCCAGAGGCCCGCGTTGGAGGGGATGCTGGAAAGGACGTCCGTGCTGCCGTCATCGGCAACCAAGGTCGCGGAACTATCCGAGTAGTCGCCCGTGATCGCGCTTCCGAGTTCGACCGCGACCGCGCCAGACTGTTGGAGCCGCTCGATAAAGTGACCGTGCTATCGCCGCTTACCGCACACGACGTGGCGGTGATCACTCCGTCGCCGAGGCCCCCGCCGTCGGCGACCGCCACCGCGCCTAGACTGCACGCGGCCCCGCCCAGATCGACCGTGCTTGCATCGACCGAGATCGACGTTGCGTTCATCGCGCCCGCAATCGCGCTATCCTCGCTTGCCGTAACCGCCGCAAGGCTCGGGTCGCCGCTGACGTTTACGGTCGTGCAGTTGGTGACCGTCAGGTTCCAACCGGCGGCGATGCCGGAAACGTCATCCGTGCCGGCGTCGTCGGCAACCAGCGTCTCAGGGCTGGCCGAATACGTACCCGTGACACTGCTTCCGTACTCAAGCGTCAGCGCGCCAAGGACATTCGAGCCGCCGGTCAAGTTGAGCGCGCTATCGCCGCTCAGGGAACACGACGTTGCCACGAGCGAGCCGTCGCCGATGCTGCCGCCGCCCGTCACAGTGACGGCCCCGGCCGTAACTGCATAGCTTCCCAGGTCGAGGATTCCACCGTTGACGGTCAGGCTGCCGGTGCTAGCCCCCAGCGCGCTGGAACTCCCCAATTGCAGCGTCGCGCCGACCACGAGCGTGCCGCCGGTGTAGCTATTTTCTCCGGAAAGATCGAGCGTGCCGCTGCCCAAAACGACCAGTCCGAGAGCGCCTGACAGGGAATCCGGAATGGGGTTCGGGTAGACGAAAGTGGTGCTCCCGCTGTTTCCGGTGTCAAATTCGAAATTCGCGTCGCTCGCGAAGTCACTGGTCGCCAACAGACTTTGGATGTCGGATGACTGCCACGCGCCCGACCCAGCAACGTCGACGCCCAGCGTTCCGCCGCTGGCCACGGACACGCTCCCGGCCAGGTAGCCGGGCAGTGCGGAGGGCGTCGCGGCGTCCAGCGTCGCGCCATCGGCGATCGTCGTGTTGCCCTCGAAGCCGCCGCTGTTCCCGGTAAGAAAGAGCGTATCGCTGCCGAAGACGTTGAAAGTGCCCGCGCCGCTGATCGCGCCGGAGCACGTCTGGTTGCTGGCGATCAAGCCCAAGACCCCATCGTCTTGAACATCGCCGCCTAGCGTGCCGCTGACGTCCAACTCGCTGCCCGCAGTCACGTCGATAGGACCGCTCCCCGTGCCGGAGAGCGCCACGGTGCCGCCTTCAACCGTCAGCGGGCCGCCGGGCAGATTCGCGCCGATGAAGCCATTGCAAACGGTGTAGCTTGTCGCGGTCAGGCAGCCGTTGTCGATCGTGCCGTCGTTGAGCGTCACCGGGCCGGAGGTGACGGACTGCGCGTCAAGGCCCACTGACGACCCGTCGTTCAGCGTAAGCGGGCCAAAGGTAACCTGCTGACTTCCGGTATCCAGCGACGAGGTAAGGTAGAGCAACGACGCGTCGTTGAGCGTGACCGCGCCGAGCGCGGTCGATTCGTCGCCGACGTACAACGTGGTCCCGTCGTCGAGCGTCACGTTGGTCCCGGCGGGAACGCCGTCCAGCCCATAGACCGTTCCGCCGTTGTCCAAAGTCAGGCTGTTCGTAACGCCGTTTTCCACGAGCGCGTAGTCCAACGGACCGCCCGATAGGGTGTACGAGATGTCTGCGCCGTAATCAAATGAGAAGTCGGTGAACAAGGCCGCGCCATAAGCGGACGTGCTTACGGTCGGCCCGTCTCCGGACGGGATGTCCGTCAGGATAAGTTCGTTGTCGCCCGATCCAGCGAAGATGCTGGGGTACATCCCCGGTCCAGCGTCGATGAAGAATGCGTTGTTGCCGTTGCCGGCTGTGATGGAACAATCGCTGTAATCCTGGCCCACGCTAACGGTATTGTTGCCGTCGCCTAGATAGATTTCAGTGCTTCCAAAGCCCTCGATCCCGTTGCCGACAACAATGTAGTTGTTGCCATCGCCGGCATACAGGTTGTTCCAGCCTAGCCCGCCGTAGATCGTGTTGTCGCCATCGCCCGCGATGACGACGAGCGTGGCCGGGAAGTCCATCGCCCGGCCGTCGACCGTGCTATTACCATCCCCTGTAAAGACGTTGACCAGGGGAGCCGAAGCGTCGAAGGTCTGCGAATAGGTGGTCGCATTGCCGTCGGCGTCGGTAATCGTTTCGTTCACCGTCGTGCTGCCGTCTGAAGACGCGAGGGTCACGCTGTTCGTATAATCCGCGCTGTCGGGAGTGCCCCGGTCGGGCGAAGCGCCCCCGTAGACCCAGATCTGGCTGTCGCTGGTCTGGAAGCATCCGCCCTGGAAGCGGACGGCAATCGACGTGCCGTCGCTGAAATCGACTTCCGCGACCAGGTATGGATTGCCGACCAGCCCGGCGGGAATGCTGATCGCGCTGGCCGGCACGTCCAACGTAAACTGGTAGTCGCCGGAGGTCAGGGTCAAGGCGTTCTCGGGGTAGGAGGCGACGAGCGTGCCGTCGGTCGCATCATCGAGGTCGCCGTCGGAATCGGCGTAAAGATAGACGACGGAGGAGGGAACTGAACCGGACCAAGCGGACTGCGGAGGAACCTCGCAGGACACGGCGAGCTGGTTCGGCGATGCTGGCTTGAAACCCGTGCCGGAAACGGGCAATTGAAAACGATGCGGGGCACTCCAATAGTAGACCGCGCGCCGACGAGCGTGTCGTAGCTCTTCGCCTCAAGCAACGAATAATAGCCATTGCCGTTCGAGATTGCAGCCCAGCCCGCAGTGGTCATTGACACCGCGCCCGCCCCAGTCGCTTGATCGATCGTTATCGTATAATCAGCGGGGCTCTGAAGCGGAACGGCATTCCACTGTTTGTCGAAGACCATAAGCTGGATTTGGTCCGGTTGGTACGTCGTAGTGTTTTGCAACTTATACGAGTTTGTAGTTGTATCGTGCAAATTGACCTGCGGGACAAGGAAGGTGGCATTCTTGATGTTGGCGGGCCGGAGAGTCGAGACCCGGTACTTTGTCCACATTACGCCGAGCGTCGCGAGATACTCGTTCTGCGGGACCCCGGCGGGAGGCCGCCGGGCGGCAAGCGCGGCGCAGAGCTGCGCCAGGTCTTTGACGCCGTGATTTGCCGCAATCGGATCCTGGGCGTTCCAACCCTTAAGCAAGTTGAAAAGGCCCTGCGGATCCAACTTCGGAATGTTCACGTCGTTATCGTGGTTCCCCACGCCGGGCGGAGTCATTGTTATCCCCACGTGGGCTAGGGTGTAAAGCACCCCTGCCACCGAAACCTCGTTGTCTTCGCCGTTGCCGGTGCTCTTTGCGAGGTTCGCTTGGCCAAGGAACGTGTTGTCAACGACCTTTGGCGGATCGGTCTGGGTTGTCGTGGTTGGGGCGAGCGCAGGAATATTGTAGTTCAAGGGCTTGAGAGTCGTCGCGTCGATCAGACTCTTCGAATAGAGATCTGACTCAACCGCAAAATAGTCTGCCCATCCTTCGCAGAACGCCTCAGTTAACACGCTCGGCCTGGCGGCGGCAACAGAGCCACGGAGGTTTGCCTGGTCATAATGCAACCGTACGTCGCCGCCAACGTCTGCGAAACCGTTCTGGAAGGCCACCAGGTGCCCGAACTCGTGAGCAACCGTGTCGGGCTGCGCCATCGCGTTCGTCGGCGCGTAGAGCACCGAGTAGATGGCGAAGGCGTTGGCAAACGTTGAATACTGGTTCGTGTCGATCGGGAGAGATACCGATTGTGTATTGCGGTTCGCGGCGATCGCGAGCGGTTCCAATAGTTTATTAAGCTGAATCTGTGGCTGAACCGTCGACTTGCTGTATTCGACTGTAAACGGGGTGTCTGCCTGAGGCGTCTTGCCGGCTACGTTGAACTGGTCGACTTCATAGCTTACAGGATTATGTCCCTGCCTGTATACTCCTTGTGCAGTGATGTCAACGGTGACATTCTGTGCGGGGTCGAGGTTGAGGTCCTTAAATACGGCTAGGCCCCAGTAATTAGTTGTTCTTTTCCAAATGTTCTCCTGCGATTGCTGGAACCGGGTCGCCATGGTATGATAGGTGAGTTGGACCGTTGCATTGACGATCGGAACGGCGCCATCCGCGCAAGCGAGGTGCGTAACGCTGGCGGTGAAATCCAACTCCGTGACGACACTGAGGAGACATCGTTTCTCGAGCGGTTCGAGCGCCGGATGTCGCATGAACTCCGCACGTCCGCCGCGCTTGCGCCACCGCGACGAAGCCTGGGGACCGCGCAGGGACCTTGCGCCAACCCAGCGTCCTAACCAGTTCGTGAACTTCTGTATCATAACCGTTCTCCTTTCAAATCGGTCGGAAAAGTGTCTTAGTTTTATCGCAAGGTTGAAACGGGTTCTAACCACGCTCGCAGTTTCGGGCTAATTCACGACCGGTGGCGGTCCGGTAGGTCGGGGACTCCATCCGATCTTGGCCTTGGGGAGCGCTCGGCGAGGCGCTCGCAACCGGCCGCCGTAATGTCGGTTCCGCTGATGCCAAGCCCTTCCAGTCGCGTCAGTCGCTCAAGTTCCGGAATGCCGGCGTCCGTGATATGAACGCGGCTGAGCCAGACCCTACGTAACTTTGGCAAAGCGGACAAGTTTTTCAGACCGGCGTCTCCAATGTCGGTCGATTCGAGGTCGATAAACTCCAGGTTTTTCCAGGCCCCAAGGGCCGCCAATCCGGAATCGGCGATTTTCGACTTCTCAAGCCGCAGCTCGGAAAGCGAAGGCATTGGCGCCAGCCCTCGGTCCACGGACCCGTAAGGTCCTTACATTCGCTCAGGTCCAACCGGCGGAGTTTCGGAAGCGGCGGCAGCGCCGCGATGCCCTTGTCGGTCACGCTGCTACGCGAGAGGTCAAGAGATTCGAGGCCTGTTAGCGTGCGCAGGAATTTGAGGCCGCTACCGCTCAATTCGGTGTTGCGGCCGGCCAGGCTGAGGTCGCGCAGCTTCGTCATCCGTTGCAGGTACTCCAGTCCGGCGTCATCGATGTTGGTTGCGCCGAGATCGAGTTCCTGAAGTTCGATCATCCCCTGCAAATACTTCAGGCTCTCGCCATCGATTGCAGTACCACCGAGATTGAGCGTTTGCAACTTCGTCATCCCCTGCAAATACTTCAGGCTCTCGCCATCGATTGCAGTACCACCGAGATTGAGCGTTCGCAACTTCGTCATCCCCTGCAAGTGCTCCAGGCCATCGCCACTTATCGCAGTACCACCCAGATTGAGCGTTTTCAACCTTGTCATCCCCCGCAAGTTCCGTAGCCCCTCATCCGTGGTCAGCGAATCCAACTCCAGTTCTTCGATTTCGGTCAAGTTACGGAGGTAGGCCAGGCCGCGATCCGAGAATAGGTTGATTTGGGGGTGGCGGTCCCTGAAATCCGCGAGGGGATGGAGATGCCGGAGTTTGACGAGCTTTTGCACGTGCTCGAGCCCGGCATCGCTGACATTCCTGGGCAGCGTGAGGACTTCCAACTTTACGAGGCCATCAATCGCTTTCAGTCCAGCGTCGCTGATCTCCGTCTCGTAGAGGTCAAGGAAGGTCAAATTTCCGAGGCGCGAGATCGGGGCAATCGCGGCGTCGGTGATGCCGGGCCCTGGATCGGTCGGGTCTGTCGACAGGTCGTCCTCCGGGTCGTCCTCGGCCGGCTGCCCCGGCTTGTGGCTGCGCGGCGTGACTTTCGTGCCGCTCACCGTCAAGCGTTCAAGATTGCGGAGGTTTGCTAACTCCGCCATTCCTTTGGCGCTGATGTTGGTTGCTCCAAACGAGAGCTCCCGCAGGCTGGGAATCTTCGCAATAATGGCGAGGTGCTTGTCACCTACGTTATAACCAACATCGATGCGCGTCAGCCGTTTCAACTTTGGCAGCCAGTCCATCGCATGGGCGTTTGCGGGCGCTTTGAAAATGGAGACTCTTTCCAGCTCGCTCAGCGCCGAGAGGTAATTCATGTCCAACTCGTTGACGTGTTCTGCGCTAGGGTCCGGCCCAAGTAAAATAAATCCACCCGTTGGAGAAGGGGATAATCGCATACTGTGCTGGCCCAGTCCCACCTCAATCGCGGTAATGTGGCCGGTGGGAGAAACGGCGAAGTCCGCTTCCATCTCGCCCAGCTTTGCGAGCGCGGCGCGCTCATTGGCCACCACGGATGCGAGATCGTCCTTCCGCGGAACTACTTTGGCCTCTTGCGCCTGGGCGGCGACTGCGCCCAGGATGGCGAGGACCAGGAAAAGCGGTATTGAACGGTTCATGTTGGTCCTTTCGATTGATATGGATCGAGTTGTTGGCAGTGGAGCGTGGGTCCGTCACTTTGCACAAAACCTCGGCCGGACGATTTCGAGTATAACGCGCCTTTGGACGACGTATATAGAGCCAGCGGGGGGCCGACCAGGAATTCGTCGCCGGTCGACCCTGTGCTGCTTGATCACGTCTCTGTTCCTCCTGATTACGTTTCGCCTTGTGGCGTTCGCGTACACATTGGCGTCACCCACCGCGATTTCGTTCCGTTTCCAATTCGTGGGAAAGGGACCGAAGAAGATCACGCAGGCGCGCTTTGCTCTCGCTGCTCATCCGCTTACGAAGTTTCGCCACCAGGCGGCGAATTCTCCTTGCTGCCGCGGCGAACGCCACGGGCGGGTCATCGGGCCCGTCCGATTCGCCCGAGCGCCGGGCCAGCGTCCGCAGGCCCTCGGCCGCTATCTGCGCCCCAGAGCCGTGCGCACCTGCTCGACGCTGATCTCCTCGCCGTCGCTGAAGAGGGCGGCGCGTTCGAGGACGTTGTGCAACTGCCGCACATTGCCCGGCCAGTCGTTGGCCATCAACACCCTTAGGGCTTCCGCGGAGAGCCGCTTGGCGGGCAGTCCGTTGTCGGCGGACCATTGACCGAGGAAAAAATGGCACAGTAGCGCAATGTCTTCGACGCGGCTGCTCAAGGGAGTCGCCGTCAACTTCACGGCGTTGAGGCGATAAAAAAGGTCTTCGCGGAAGCGTCCTTCGATCACTTCCTGTTCGAGATCGCGGTTTGTGGCGGAGATGACGCGGACATCCGCGAAAATGCTGCGGTGATCGCCGACCGGGGTCACCGCGTGCCCTTGCGTCACGCGCAACAATTGGCGCTGAATCTCCGGCGGAAGTTCGCCGATCTCGTCGAGGAAGATCGTTCCGCCGTTCGCGGCACGGAAGCTTCCGAGCGTATTGGCGTCGGCCCCTGAATAGGCCCCCTTCACGTGCCCAAAGAGTTCACTGGCAAAGAGGGTCGCGGAGGCCGACGCGCAGTCGACCACGATCAGCGGTTTGTTGCCGCGGCGCTCTGGGCATGGATGGCCCTCGCAATCAGGTCCTTGCCCGTTCCGGTGGGGCCTTCGATCAGTACCGTGCAGTTGCTGGCGGCGACCCGCGCGATCGCTTCCTGGATTTTGCGGGTCCACGACGACCTGCCGATGATTTCGTTCATAGCGTACCCCTCAATTCATGTTTCCGTAACTGGTTGGTGAATAATGATCTGCTCGCAGGCGCATACGCAGCGAGAAAAAAGGAGCGCCGGAAACCAAGGCCGCTCAAAACACCCTCGCTAAAGGGCCTACAGAACAGCACTTGGCCCCGGCACTCCTTGCGGAGCGCGGGGTCCAAGCACTGTTTCTGTAGTTCACGAGCAAGGCGGATGATCCGGCTCGCTCAAGTTAGCGATTTGTTTTGAAACAGAGCTCGACGCAACGCGTCGTTCAGTTGTCTTAAGCGGCCGTCAAGCGGCCCGTTTTTCTTTTTGCATTCAGGTCTTCCTGGTATCGCCCCAACATTTCCGCTCGGGGCCAGCTATCAGAGACGAGGGCGTCCGTCGCGGGTTGCGCGACCGGCTACGCCGATGCCGACCGCCGGCAGGCTTAATACGGCGCGGTCCGCATGCCCGCGGTGGGCCGTGCCGCCGCGTCCTCCTCTTGCAACGGCGGAAATCAACGCCCGCTTCGGCAACATGCCTTGGGAAGCGCCCAGCAGAACCGCTCGCAGCCGGCCGCCGCTATTCCGGCATGCTTCGCAAGCTCGCGGCAGTAGAAAATCGCCTTCGCCGCCTTGACATATTATACACACATATCGATAATTATGTATTGTCCCGCCCCTGTCGGCGGGGTTCCCGCGCGCATTGCCGCGCACACATTCCGGAAAAATCGCAAATTCGCAAGTCACGGCGGCCAGAGGAGTTGCGACGCAATCCGCGCTTTGAGGCCGCTTCTCTTTTCCCATTCTTGCCGCCAAATCCGTATATATGTGTATCAAGACGTTGTTCTTTGACAATTTGACAAGACAACCGCCCCCGGCGTGGCGCGCCGGGGGCGAGACGAAAAGCGGCGCGCCCCTCCTGCGCCGCTTGCCCGGCGCGGCCGGAAATCGCCCGCGATTCCGCCGCGACTGCGCGATCGCAATCCGCTTGGCCTGCGAAGAGCGATCGAGCGGGCGGCGAAAAATTCCCCGCGGCCTCTTGACAGAGTGCTATAGTTATGGATAATTACGGTGTGCGTTTGATTCCCGAAGTCCCCGAACCCGAGGGGAACCCGATGGGCTCACAACAACTGTTTTGGCCCACTCTGGCCATCCATCCTATTGGTGGAGCAATGTTGTCAGAGGGATGGAAGCCCCTGTTTCCCCCCGGTTTTTGCAAATCTATACCCGTCGTGCTTGGGTTAGCGATTACATCATTGGTGGTAAAAATGGCCGAAAACTTCTTCAGAAAGCTGTTTTTGGGCCACTTTGGCCATACGCCCCTCGTCGTCCCCGCCGTTATGGTCCATCACACAGGCCGATTTTCGAGCAAGTTCGGGCAAAGACCACCCATCGGAAGCATCAAACAGGTGCCGGGGCGGCTATCACGACAGCGGAGCAGGACGGTTTTCGAGCAAGTTCGGGCAAAAACCACCCATCGGAAGGATCAAACCGCTGCCGGGCGGTGATCGCGTAAGAGGAGCAGGCCGATTTTCGAGCAAGTTCGGGCAAAAACCACCCGTTGGAATGGTGATTCCGAAGCGCGGCGGACAAATAGCGAAGGCAGGAAAATGGCCGACAGGGACATGAAGGTGGCAAGCAGGATTTTTTTGGGCAAGTTCGGGCAAAAACCACCCGTTGGCGTGGTGATTCCGAAGCTCCGCCACTTGCCATTCCCGTTAATCCGTGCGTCAACTCCCACGAAAAGCGGCGGCAAGCCTCCGCACTCCAAAAAAGCGGCCCGGAGATGAAACGACTCTCACCGCCGGGCCCAGGCTAATATCGGGCATGAGTCGGACCAGCTTGAGGGCCTTGAAGCCCTCATCGCTTATCCCTCATCTCTCATCCCTTAGATGTCATAATACAAGCAGAACTCGTAGGGATGCGGACGCAACTGCATCGCCTGCACCTCGTTCTTCGTCTTGTAATCGATCCACGTGGAAATCACGTCGGCCGTGAAGACGTCGCCGCGGAGCAGGAAGTCGTGGTCCCGGCCCAATGCGGCCAGCGACTCTTCCAGCGACCCCGGCGCTTGGGAACCTTGGCCAGCTCCTCCGGCTCCAGATCGTAGATGTCCTTGTCCAGCGGTTCGCCCGGATCGATCTTGTTCTGAATGCCGTCGATCATGGCCATCAGGATCGCCGAGAACGAGAGATACGGGTTGCAGCTCGGATCGGGACAACGGAACTCCAGCCGCTTGGACTTGGGGCTCTGGCTGTACATCGGGATGCGGATGGCCGCCGAGCGGTTCCGCTGCGAATAGGCCAGGTTCACCGGGGCCTCGAAACCAGGGACGAGGCGCTTGTAGCTGTTGGTCGTGGGACAGCTAAAGCCGAGGATCGCCGCGGCGTGCTTGATCAGACCGCCAGCCGCATACAAGCCCATCTGACTCAGGCCGGCGTAACCGTTGCCGGCAAACAGCGGCTCGCCGCCCTTCCAGATCGAGGCGTGCGTGTGCATGCCGGACCCGTTGTCGCCGAACAGCGGCTTGGGCATGAAGGTGACCGTCTTGTTGTACTTCTTGGCCACGTTCTTGAGGATGTACTTGTACATCATCACCTTGTCGGCCATGGCCACCAGGTTGTCGAACTTCATGTCGATCTCGCCCTGCCCGGCCGTCGCCACCTCGTGGTGCTGGGCCTCGATGCTGATGCCGGCGTCGACCAGCGTCTGCATCATCTCGTTGCGGATGTCCATCAATTGGTCCGCGGGCGGCACCGGGAAATAGCCTTCCTTGTAGCGGAGCTTGTTGCCCAGGTTGGGCTTTTCCTCGCGGCCGCGGTTCCACTGGCCTTCCATGCTGTCGATGAAGAAGTAGCTGCTCTGGGTGTTCTGATCGTAGCGAACGTCGTCGAAAATGAAGAACTCCAACTCCGGGCCCATGTAGCACGTATCGCCGATGCCGGTGCTCTTGAGGTAGTTGGCCGCCTTGCGGGCGACGTTGCGGGGATCGCGGGAATAATCCTCGCGGGTAATGGGGTCCTGGATGTTGCAGATCATCGACAGGGTGGGCAGCGTGGTGAACGGGTCCAGCACGGCCGTCTCCGGCTGCGGAATCACCAGCATGTCGCTCTCGTTGATGGCCTGCCAGCCGCGAATGCTGGAACCGTCGAAACCCAAGCCTTCTTCAAAAACATCCTCCACCAGCTTGTCCACGGGAATCGTGAAGTGCTGCCAGATTCCGGGGAAGTCCATGAACCGCAGGTCCACGGCCTTCACGTTCTTCTCGCGACAGAGGGCCAAAACTTCTTTGGGAGTCACTATGATAGGATCCTTTCATGGAAGCAGACGCCAGGATTCTGCCTCGGCACGGTCGTCTCGACTTGCGTCGAACGGGGAAGACAAAAGAGAACAACGAAGGCTCCTGACACCTTCCTCGTCCTCAAAATCCAGAACTAAGACGCTATTCAAAAAACCGGCGCCTTTTGGCCCGGCAACCTACGCCACAAACCAGTCCTCAATATCAGCCCTGGGATCCGTCCCAAAAGAAAACAGGATACCACAGATTCTTATCAAGGCCCATGACTGGCGGCAAAAACTCCGAAACCGATCTGCCCAAGGACAAAGAGTATTGCCAGCAACGCTTGTGACGGCCCCCGCGAATGCAAAGCCGATGCCAGCCTTGGCCCTGGCCAAGCACTGACCTGATGCTCGACGCTTAAGTGTCAATCAGATAAGACGTTACGACGCAAGATGAACTTTGCTCCCAATTGGCACGCCGAAGTTCGAGTGCTCAATTTCCAGGCAATGTGCGACTGTTTTTGTGCATTGGATTAAAACAAGGCAAGAAATTGAACGTTTTCGATGCGCCTTGGGCTAATCAAATTCGCCTATTAGATTATCTTATCTTGCCATGGTCTTTGGAAGCATCAATAAGAACACCTGTTATAAACCAAAGACAATGTTCTTTGCAGTACGCCGTAGGGTGGGACCAGCGAGCATGCGAGTGCCGGCCCACCAACACCGGCGACTGGTGGGCCGGCGCTCGCAAGCTCGCTGGTCCCACCCTACGAACGTATCCCCGAAGTTATTTGTGAAATGGACCACTCAGGAAGAAAATCGAGGGCCGGCTTGCGAAAAGTTGGGCTAGGCTTCACACTAAGAGATTGGCTCAAGACCGGCGCATAGGCGGGGTGCGATTCACGCTCCGGTGGCGAAACAGCTTTTCGAGGTTCGACTTTTCGACGGCGCGATGAGGTGATGACGATGACTGTGGGGCACTGGGACTGGGACGCGATTTACCGAGAAGGCACGCCGGTCTGGGAGATGGGCGAGCCGTCCGCGGAACTGATGCGCTTTCTCGACGAGAAGCGGATCGGTCGCGGTTCGGCGCTCGATGTCGGCTGCGGCACCGGCGCGGACGCGATTTACATGGTCCGTCGCGGCCTGGAGGTCACGGCGGTCGACAGCTCGCCCACGGCGATCGAGAGGGCCAGGGTGCGGGCCGAGCGGGAAGACGCCTTGCCGCGGTTTGTGCTCGCCGATCTCTACGAGTTCGCCCAGGCTGCCGGGGCCTTCGATTTCGTTTACGACGCGGGCCTTTATCACTACGCGCGGCAGATCGAATTGGATCGCTACCTCGACGCGCTGTGGCGGCTGACGCGGCCAGGCTCGTATTACATGACGCTGGCCGCCGCCCCCGGCGAATCGATCGAAGGCGCTCCGCCGCCCGTCACCAAGCGCCAGCTCTACAACGAGCTCGGCCGCCTGTTCGAGGTCGTGCGGCTGGAGCAGATCCGCATGCCGAGCCCGATCCTGACCGGCGGCTATCCCGCCTGGTCCTGCCTTATGCAGCGGCCCGTGCTTGTGAAGTGAAGGAGCTTGCGATGGGGTTTCGTTGGGGTTTTCAGTGGGGCAAGGTAGTCAGCGGCGGGGTCATGTTCCTGATCGGCGGCGTGATCTGCCTGGTGCTCTGGCTGTCGGCCGACATCATCAGCATGTATGCCGTCGGCTTGACTGCCGTCGGACTCTTCACCATGCTCTCGGGCCTGATCGGCGAAGAAGGCATCTGGTAGGCCGCAATCCAACCTGGAGGACGCGATTTCATGGGGGCTATCAAGCGGATTCTGGTCACCGGCGGGGCCGGCTTTCTCGGCTCGCACCTCTGCGAGCGCCTGGTCGCCGACGGGCATGACGTCATCTGCCTGGACAATTTCTTCACCAGCCAGAAGACCAATCTCGTGCAACTCTTGGCCCGGCCGAACTTCGAACTGATCCGCCACGACATCACGTTGCCCCTCTGGCTGGAGGTCGACGAGATTTACAATCTCGCCTGTCCCGCAGCCCCCGGCCATTACCAGTACAACCCCATCAAGACCATGAAGACCTCCGTGCTGGGCGCGATCAACGTGCTGGGGATGGCCAAACGCTGCCGGGCCAAGGTCTTGCAGGCATCGACCAGCGAGGTCTACGGCGACCCGCAAGTCCACCCCCAGCCGGAAAGCTACCGCGGGAGCGTCAATCCGATCGGACCCCGCGCCTGCTACGACGAAGGCAAGAGGGCTGCCGAGACGCTCTTCATGGACTACCACCGCGCCAACGGCGTCAACGTGCGGATCGTGCGGATCTTCAACACCTACGGGCCGCGGATGCACCCCTACGACGGCCGCGTGATCTCGAACTTCATCCGCCAGGCCCTCGAAGGCGAGGACATTACCATCTTCGGCGATGGCCGGCAGACGCGATCGTTCTGCTATCGCGACGACCTGGTCGAGGGCTTGATCCGCATGATGAACGCCCCCGACGATTTCTGCGGTCCGGTGAATCTGGGCAATCCTGAGGAATTCACGATCCGCGAGCTGGCCGACATCGTGATCGAACTCACGGGCGCCGGCTCGAAGCTCGTCACGCGTCCGCTGCCCGCCGACGACCCCGCCCAGCGCCGGCCCGACATTACGCTCGCCCAGCAGCGACTGGGCTGGCAACCGACAATTCCCTTGCGCGAGGGCCTGGCCAAGACGATCGAGTGGTTCCGCTCGATCGACATTTCCGAGTATCGCCCGCCGACGCCGAATTATTGAGGCTGCAAGCAAGCGCGGAGGCGGCGGGAATCACGGTTCTGCGTACGTCGATCATCCCGCCGCCCCGCACCTTTTTGCCCGAATTTCTCACCAACGCAGCGTGCGTGGAGCGGATCGCAGAGAAATGGTGGGTTACGCACGGAGTCGAGGCCTTGAAAACGCCTCTAGCTGTTCTGGAGCGATTCGCGCAACGCGCCCAGACTTCCGTGCTCCACCCACCCTACGGTGCCCGCATGAAAGGCATGCAGGCTATTCCGACTTTGACTCAGCCTTCTTTTCGGTCTTGCCCTGCAACGCTTCGACCGAGCGGCGAAGCTCGTCGACCTGCTTCTGCAACTCGCCCAGACGCTTCTCGACGTTGGGCGCGACCACGATACCGGCTCCGGCAACCGTGGCTGGCGCGAAGCCGCCGATGGTGACGGTTCCCTCGCCCGTCCTGGCGAAGAGGTTATTGAGTTCGAACGCCGGATAAAGCAACCTCTCGATTTCCGGACGAATCTTCTCCGGGATCTTGCTCAAGTCCTTGGCAGTGCCCTCCCACTTCTCCTTGTCGTGGGTCACCACAACCTTGGCCGGTTCGGCGCCATGTCGCGTTATCTCGACCTTCGAGCCGTCGGCAAGCTTGGTATAGATCGCAAACTCGAGGTTTGTCGCGGCCGCGCCCGGCAGAGCCGTCACAGGACCGCCGGGGACAATCTGTGCGCCGGGACGAATCACGCGAATTTCCAGCGGCCGGCCTTCCGTCAATCCGCTGATCCCTGCACCTTCGGGGAGCAAGATGCCGCCAATCGCGCCCGGCTCGTTCGCAGGCCGCTTGGCGGGCGTGGCGGTCACAGTTTCGTGCTTTCCGGCGCGAAGCACGTCCAGCGTCAACTTGCCCTCCTTCACCTGGTCGATCAATTGCACCAGGTCCTGAATGCTGTTCAAGGGCTTATCATTGCCCTTCAAGAGAATGTCGTACTGTTGCAATCCCGCCTTGACTGCGGGGCTATCCGGCTGCAGCCCCTCGACGAGCAGGCCCTGGTCCTTGGGCAGCTTCAACTGGGACTGCAAGGCGGGCGAAGGACTGGTGGTGAAGAGGCCCAGCCAGTATTCGCTCCGGTTGGTCACGACCCCGAGGTCGTTGCTCAAGACATCCGCTTCCCGCGGCACGTACATTTTTCCCGGCACATCGCGGGGGTCTTCCGCGCGGGCTGCGGTGATCGCCAGCAAGGCAGTCGCGGCAGCCGCCGCACATACTTTCCACAACATGGTTTCCTCCTTTGGAGATGAGTTTCAGGCAAACCGTTCAGCCCTGCCACTTGTGCCGGTGGTGCAAGGGAAGGGGGGGTGAAGAAGACACCTCGCGGCACAAGTGCCAGGGCTGAACGCAGTATCTAAATGACTTCGGACGATTCTGGGAGGCGCTATCAAGCATGTCCCTTCTGCTGGAAGGGAGTTTAACGCAATTTTACCAAGGAAGACTTTGCTGTTCTCGCGCCGACCATGGCGCCCTCGTCCCTTCCGGCAGAAGGGACCTACTGCGAGCGCTGGCCGACGTAATGGATCTGGATGTGATCAACCGGAACCACAAGAAGGCTGCCGTCATTCATTTGAATGGGGACAATTTCACGTTGCTGCTCGACGTGGTGGCCCGCTTGCTCAAAGGCCTGCTGCAACTCGGGCGAAATAATGCTGGGAATACTCTTCAGCGCGTCCTGGTCCAGCGTGTTGCGGCGCCGGGCCGACACCTGATAGGTGGCCGACGACTGCGGCGCCATGAGCGTGACCATCTGCTCGGTGTTGGCAAGCGGCTGGTCGTCCTTGACCGCCTTCACCGGCAAATGCAGCAAGCCGCCCGACCCGTTTCCATTGAGACCCATGCCGAAAACCAGGGCAATCAGGAAACTGGCGGCGATGCTCAAGGTCGTGGCGAGATGCTGACGCCAACTTCGCCACCGTCCAATGGCCCGCGCCGGCGAAGCCGCAGGCACCGCCTGCGCGACCGGTTCATGTTGCTGGGGCGCGGCTGGTGCGGCCATCTGACCCAATTCGGCTTTCCAGCACTGGGCCTCCAGGAACGCCAGGGCACAGCGACGCCAACCGTCCGGATCGTGCTCCAACTGCAGGAGCAACGCGCGGCGATCGGCCTCGCTTAGTTCCCCATCGACCAACATGTCAATACGCGGCTCCGGCGCGGCCGGATGGATGTTCTCGTCAAATTCGCTCATTGCTCGATCTCGATGACTTCCAAGTTCGCTAATTCGCTTCGCAGCCGCAGGCGGGCACGGTGCAGGCGGGCTTCAATCGCGCTTTCCGTGATGCCCAAGCGGCTCGCCAACTGGCGATAACTCCAATCTTCCGTATACTTCAAGAGGAGGATTTCCGCATCGCGCTTCGGCATGCGCTTCATCGCCTTGCGGATCTGCTCCTTGCGCTTTTTGGCCAGCAGCCATTCCAGCGGGTCGGTCCCCCGATCGTATTCGGTCGGTTGGACCCGCTGCACGTAGCGATCGATCAACTTGCGGCGGCGGCCCTGCTTGCGACGGTACAGCAGTGAATGGGTGACTGCCAACCGATAGAGCCAGGGCGTAATTTTCTCCACATCGCTGATCGGCGCCTGCTGCCGGACGGCGGCCATGGAGACTTCCTGCATGACCTCGTCCACCGCCTGGGCTTCACCGACACGGGCATAAACCACGGTTCGCAGCCAGCGGTCGTGCGATGCTAGCACGGCCGGCCAGTCGATCCTTGGTTCATCGTCGGTGTCGTTCGTGGGGCGAGATTTGGACTGCCTCATGGCCAATAGAACTGTTACCGCAGGCCGAAGAAACCTTGCACAAGAGACGTAAGTAATTATGGCACAATGGCTTGTGAATTGCAATCAGGAACGGAAGGGAACTGGAAATCCGAAATCCGAAGGTCGAAATCCGAAACCAATGCTAAATCCGAATGGCGAATGATCAAAATTGCGCTCAGCAGTGTTCGGAATTCGCTATTCGTCAGTCGTTTGCTACGCTTGGAGTGCCGACAGAAAAGTGGTAAGATGACCCAGTGCGCGGGTCCCGGTATTATTCTCTCCCTCTGGAGTGGTGCGTATGGCGAACAAAGAAGAAGCAATCGAGGTCGAGGGCGTCGTCACCGAAGCCCTGGCCAACACGCGCTTTCGCGTGCAATTGGACAGCGGCCACAAGGTCATTGCCCATGTTGCCGGTCGCATGCGGAAGAATTTCATCCGCATCGTGCCCGGCGACAAGGTCCGCGTCGAACTCTCTCCCTACGACCTGACCAAGGGTCGTATCACGTTCCGCGAGCGGTAAGGACATGGTTGAGAGCAAGCTCGCGGCCGCCGACCCAAGAACCGCTTGGAGAGGGAATCGGCCAAGGAAAGGCCATCCGATGGTCTCCGTGCGATCGTGCCTGATTTTCCGCTTGTAGCGACGGCGCAAAAAGACGGCTGGCCGCCGAGGCAGATCCAAGCTCAACAAGCACAAAGTACCGGTCCTGGGTAAACCGGCGGGGTGAGAAGGCGCTTGTGTGTGCTCCCTGCCTCGGCGTCCAGCCAGAGTGCTTTGAAACAGCACCCCTATTCTTCCACACAAATGTGTGCAGGTTATGAATCTCCTGCAAACTATGCGTTAGCAATCCATTGGATTTCTGTTAGCAATCCTAGGCCGGTGCCGCAAGGCGGACAATCAACCTTTCGAGGATCAATCGGGGAGGCATTTGACTATCACCCTTTAGATCGAGATCGGCCTCCAGCAGCCAGCGATAAAGCTGTTTGCCCCGCTGCCGGGTGAGGCGTTTAAGTTGCCGCTCGGCCTTTTGTAGAAAGAATTTATTGACCCCCACTTGTTCTAAGGCAGGTCCGACGCCGACGCGGCGGCCGGCGGCCTCGGCCTGGAGGATCAAGCGCGTGGCCGCGGCAAAGCGGCGAAGCGAGGCGGAAATCTGGGCCAGCAGGCCGATCGGCGCCTCGTTGTCGGCCAGCAGCCGGTCGATCTGCCGGATGGCGTCCGCGGCGTTACCGTCGAGGGCGAAATCGAGCATGTCCCAGGTCGTCTTCGCCCTCCATCCGCCGCCCATCTTCTGGACCATTTCGGGCGTGATTTTCTTGTCGTTGCCCGCGACGAGGGCCAGCTTGGCCAATTCCTGGTCGAGCAGCCCGAGTTCGGGTCCGATCATCTCGACAAGCAGATTCGCCGTACTGCCGGCGAGTTGGCACTTGTGGGTCTGCTTGGCCCAAGCGACGAGCCAAGAGGTGAGTTTGGCGACGGGCGGGGCGCTGCAATCGACGGCCAGCCCTTGGGTGTCCAGTGCTTTGGCCAAGCGCGTGTTGCTTTTCCAGCTTTTCACGTCCAGCAGCAGGATGCCGCTGCGGCCGGGCCGGGCGACGTAGTCTTCCAGGGCCTCGCGATAGCGGCTCACGAACTCATCCGCGTCATCGACCACGACCAGCCGCTGGGAGCCGAACATGGCCATGGTCAGGAGTTCTTTCGCCACGGAGCGAAATTCGGCCTGTGGCGCCTTCGAAGCTCGTCAGCGAGATATCGCCCTCGTCGCCGCCCAGCACGGCCTGCCGCAGCCCTAGCAGCACTTGGCGGCGGAGGAACTGGTCGTCGCCGTAGGCCACGCAGACCGGCTTCGGCGGATGTTGGTCGGGCTGTCCCAGGTAATCGATTGCGTGCAGCTTGGCCATGCCGAAAGTATAGCGGAAGAAGTCACGGGGGGGCAAGCCGGTAGTAGCGGAACCCCCCGCCCCCTTGCCAACCGGTCGCCTCGCTGACGCCGCCGGGGTCTTCGCCGTCAATGACCTTCTTCAGCCGTGGGATAATGTGCGTGTGGCAGTGTTCGCCGAGCTCGACCATGATCCAGCGGCGGCCCATCTTGTGGGCGACTGCGCCCGTCGTGCCAGAACCGGCAAACGAGTCGAGGACCAGGTCGCCAGGACTCGTTACGGCGTTGATCAGCGTATGCAGGAGCTTCTCGGGCTTCGGATAGTCAAACGCATTGTCGCCAAAGAGCGCAGTGCTCTCCGCATAGGAGTCCTCGTGGGTGGCCATTTGAAGGTTGGCGATCGACAGCAGGTTCTTGATTTTCTTCTCCTCGCCGCCCGTCTTGATGTGATTCGGCCGAAACGGCGGCTTGCTGATCACCAGCGGCTCGCCTGCCGCGACGATTTCATTGAGCTTCCGCTGCGAGTACCGCCACTCGCCCTCCAGGCGAAACGCAGCCCGGTTCCGGCCCTGCTCGACGATCAGCGGGTCGAGCAGCCGCGTAATGATCTTGCCCTGCGACATGTCCTGCGGCGCGAATCGCCGGTCGCCGCAGCGAAAGCCGACCGAGTTGGCGGGGAAGGTCAGGACCTGGAGGCCGTTGCCGGCGTTGTTCAAGGGATATTTTTTCCCCTTCGTGGTCAGCCCTCCCACGAACGCGGGCGACGCGTTGCGATCGGGCGAATAGGCCAGGATGTACTCGGTCACGATCCCCATGTTGGCGTTCAGGAAGGACGGTTTCTTCTTTTTTTCCCAGACAAATTGACCGCAGAAGTTCCGGCGTCCGAAGATCTCGTCCATCAGGACCTTGAGGTAGGCCTGCTCGTTGTCGTCGATATGCACGAAGAGGATTCCATCCGCCCGGAGCAGGGTCCGCAGGATCTCCAATCGATCCCTCATGAGCCCCAGCCACAGGGAATGTTCCAGGCCGTCGTCGTAGTGGGTGAAAGCGGCGCCGGTGTTGTAGGGCGGGTCAATATAGATGCACTTGACCTTGCCCGTGAACTCCTGCTGCAGGGCCGTTAGCGCCGGCAGGTTGTCGCCGAAGATCAGCCGGTTGTCGATGCCGTCGCCATCGGCGGCGCGGTGCGAGGCGTGATAGCTCTTTTCCGGGTCCTCGATGAGGACGTGCGGCTCGATCTTGGGCCGATTTTCCTTGCCGATCCAGGTTAGTTCGGGCATCTGCTTGCTACCGTTGGTCAACGCGTATTCCCTTGATCCAATGGCCAATTGCCTCTTCGAAAACAGGCCCTGCGGGTATGCGAGATATTTCGGGACTTGAGAAAATTGGAAATTGGATTGGCAGCCGGCTTATCGACGCCCACTAATCAAGCTAAAATGGGCTTTGCGGCTTAGGACGATTCTCTTGCTATTGAAGCTGCGGGTCTGTTCAACCCAAATCGGCTAATAATGATAAGGCCAGTAAACCACAATTGCTGCTCGAAGGCAACTGTCGAAACCGATGCGCCGGTCGTTCATGGATTGGATACGTGGGGGGGCCACACGAAATCGGGCGTTCCGTGGGAGGTCCGATGGGGTGATGCCAAAACCGTTCTCGCGAGCATTAAAGCGAACCGATTTTCCTGTGTCGTCACCTCGCCGCCCTACTATTCGCAACGGGACTATGGGGTCAAAGGGCAAATCGGGCTGGAAAAGACCATTGAAGAGTACGTCGCACGAATCGTCGATGTCTTCGAGGAGGTCAAGCGGGTTTTGGCATCGGACGGGGCTCTATTCCTCAATCTTGGGGATACGTACTACTCGGGAAAAGGCCAGCCGGTTGGAAACGATCGCAAGAATGGGGCGCGGCGGTTTGGCCTGCGCCCGGTCGATGCGAGCGGTCTGGGTGTGCCCCGCAAAACGGCAATTGGGATTCCATGGCGGATAGCGCTGGCAATGATCGACAAAGGGTGGACGCTACGCTGCCCGATCGTCTGGTTGCGCGACGGCGCGATCCCCGAGCCCACGGCACATGATCGCCCCTGGCGAACATACGAGATGCTGTTTCTATTCGCGAAGGGACCGAAATATCACTTCTCGCGAGATGATCTGAAAGGGGAAGAAGACGTCTGGAGAATCTCCCAGCGTCCTAAGCACTCTAGAGGCGTTCATTCGGCGGCATTCCCCGATGAATTGGTTCGGAAGTGTCTGGCTGTCGGCTGTCGTGCGGGTTGCGAGGTCTTGGATCCTTTCGCGGGAACCGGGACTGTGCTTCGCGTAGCGGTTGCGCACGGGATGCCTGCGGTGGGCATTGATTTGAGCGACAAGTTCTGTGCGCACATGGTCAAATGCCTGCGACCACTGTAATTATTTCTTCGCCTTCTTTGGCGCCGCCCTCACGGCCTTTGCCTCCAAAGTCGATTGGAGAATGGAGGTGATCACCTCGGCGCGAACGATTCGAGCATATTTATCATTCGTCGCTTTGGTTGCCGCCTTCAGATAGCGGAAAACGTCGCGATGGGGAGCTTTCTTTTCAATGTCTTCGTCCGACCCTCCGCTCTTATACAGCTCGTCCACTTGCGCATAGAAGTTTTCCAGTCTCGGTCCGACCTTCTGGGCATCGAGGGGGCTCTGTTTCAGGATCAACGAATGGACCTCAACGATGAGGGTAAACAAGTCCGTCTTCTTCCAAACGCGGCACTTCTTTTCAAAGCTGCAACTCTCGATGAATGCGAGCGTCGCCTGGATTTGCCCGGCGAGTTTCGCCCTGTCGGGGAATTCATCGTTGTATCGCCGCAGGTACTTCTCGTTGTCGTCGTCACGATGATAGTAAGTCGAAAGCAAGGTCGTCGCGAGAATCACGCAGAAATCTAGGTCCCGCATTCGCCGGAAATCGCTCAGGGAAAATATCTTATGCCGGCTGAAGAATGCGTCTTTGGAGAGGTCGTCGCAGAAGTTCTTGTATTCTCCGCTGAACTGGGCATTCAGCCGCTCCATAGCCTTCAATGCGTAGTCCGTGGAATTGATGCGGGCGAATATCCCCTTGATCTGGTCTACCGTAACCGTGCCCAAATCGCGCACCGCCACCGGGTAGTCGAGAAATCTCGTCTTTTCCGCCTCGGTAAGTTCCTGGTAGGGTTTGACCTTCGTCAGCACCAAATCGGTTGACCCTTGCACATACTCCCGAAGCGCTGATATCCGCTGTTGGCCGTCGACGAGCCAGTTCCTTCGCTTCATGGAGCGGGTATCGATCTCGCCGGTGGCAACGAATATTTCGGGGAACGGAAGGCCCAGGGCCACGGTCTCAAGAAAATAGTCTTTGACGACGTTCGTCCAGACCAGGCGGCGCTGAAATGCGGGTTGCAAGACGAGCGATCCCTCTTCGACTTCCCTGATCAGGTCACTCACTCGTCGAATGCCGACGTCAGGCATGATATTGCTCTCCTAAATTGGCTATGCACCGCCGCACTGCCTTTTCTTGGTAGGCCTCAAGTCGGGACCATGTGCGGTACACGGCGCAGAAATTCTTCGTAGACCGAATTCACGGGATTGCATCAGTCCGGCAAAGAAGCTCGACCATCGGGTTGCTTGCTCGAATCGCGGCACGTTGGGCAGGCCGCGCGGATCGATCCATCCATTAAACAGCATTCGAAGGAACTCTCGATATTCCTCGCTGCGCTTCCAAGCCCCGTCTTGTGCCGAATATGCAAACACATCATCCCAGTACTGGTCAAATCGTTCGAGGGAGATGATTGCTACGTCGAGATCAGAGTTCGGTCTTGCCGCTCTGTACCGCTTCCTCGGTGCTATGCTGAAGCCCATGCGGCAGGATCCCACGATGACCACCGCGCTGGGATGAAGCGTGAACTCGTCGGCGATCTTGCTGCGAAGCGCAAAATACACTTCGTCCGTCAATTCGACCGGCATGCCAGTCGTAATATGCTTGCGAATCACTTCGTTCGGCTTCAGCATCTTGAGGTCCGAGCGGAATCGCTGGACCCTCGCCTCATGTTCATTCACGTGTGAAGGCATTTGAACCACACAAAGACTTCGTCGAAATTGAAGGCCGGGCCGCCACAGCAATCCGGACATTTTCGCATATTGCCAGTTCAAAGGCAAGCGGGGGCGACCGGAGGCAAATTCCTCGATCACTCCGTTACCGCGGATAATTCGCGGCTGGCGGAGAGTTCTGGCCCAGCGGCCGCAGGTCGCGAAGCTGCGCGGATGGACTCGATAGATCGAGGCTCACCGGCTCGGGCGTTTCGTAGATGCCCATGTTGTCGGCGGCGTCGTGGATCTCCAAACGCAAATAGACCCGCTGTGGCAGGCTGCCCGTAAGCTGCCAGGCATACTGCCCGCTGTTTTCCAGGTTGCCGGCCAGCGGCGTCCAAGGGCCGCCCAAGCGCTCGCTATAGGAAAGCGCAATGGGCCGTGCCGCCAATTTGCGATTGTCGCTGGCTTCCCAGGCGATGAACAACTTGTCGGCGTCGCGGCCGACGCCCTGCTGGGCATGCGTGATGCGTCCCACCGGCCGGGTCAGATCGATGCCGACCCAGTAGCCCGGCACGTCACCGGCCAGCGGCGGCCTTCCCGCCGCGCCAGGACCGTTCTGTACCGCCATGCGGAAGCCGTAAATGCCCTCTTCAGGCACGGTCACCAACATCGGGCTCTGGCCCTTGGGGTCCCGGCCGAAGCTCTGCCAGGTGTTGCCGCCGTCGCGCGTGCCCCAGAGTTCGACGGGCATGTTGGGCATGCCGCCCAAGACGCGGGTGTCGTAGTCGAGTTGGAAGACTCGCGTGTTGATCCAGCGAAGCTGCACGCCGGGCGGCGGTCCGACATTGCCCGCGATCGCCGGATTCGTCGCAGGCTCGGTGGGCGCGCGGGGGCGAAGCCATTGAATGGATTCGCCGGGGCCGACGGCCCTGCCGGCGCGATCTGCCGGTCGGAAACGAGTTGGTTCGTGACCGGCGGATTGAAACGCACGGCAACCGAGGCGTTGCCCCCATCAGTCTGGAATGACGGGTTCGGGAATGCCAGCGATCTGCCCGCGTCCGCGGAGGATGGATTGACGTTGTCCGCCGGCCAGGACGTCCTGCCCGCCGGCGGGCCAAGCGGCGGCCACGTTTGCGCAGGCGTCGCTGCAACGGCCGGCGATGCGGACGATGTCGACGAAGCAAGTGAAGCTGGCGGCACGGTTGCCGCCGGTGCAATCGGTGTCCGCGGGCCCAGCGGGTTCGTTCCTACAGGAATGTCCGCGCCCAACGCGGATCGCACGGGGTTTGCCGCCGCGCTTCCCGCTACGGGCAGAACGAGCTGGAAGTGGCTTTCCGCCGGATTGCCGGCCATGTCGCTGACGCGAAGGCGAATCTCCATCGTCCCCGTGGCATTTTGCGGATACCAGGTGACCTCGCCCTGATGTTCGGCGTTGTTGCTGCGGACGTCTTTCGGTCCGATGGGGACCATTTGCCAGCCTGCGGTCGGGGCCAAACGATATTCGATTGCCAGGCTGTCCAGATTGGGATAAAGCTCCTCGATGTGGAAGTTCGCCGTGATCTGGCCGGCATCGCCACGGACGGCTGCGATTTGGGCCTTGGGTGGAACCGTGTCGACGATCACGATCAGCTTGGGCGTGTGAGGGCCTTGCGGGCGGACCTGGCCGGAACGGTCGAGCGTGCGGACATCGAACCAGTATTCACCGTCAACGCCGGCCCTGAAGAGGAAGTGCCCCGCCTGCGGTTCGGCCTGCCGCCAATTGTCCCAGCGCCCACCCCGGTCGGGAGATACGTACAACTGGACCTGAACCGGCTCCTGGCCGGGCTGATTGGGCCGCTCGACGTGGAAGGGAATGGAGAACAGAGTCTGTCGCCAGTAGATCGGCGCAGGGGCCGCCGATGCCGCCAGCGGCGCAGCCGGATCAACCGCACCAAGGGCCAAGACCTGAAGGATTGAGGCCACCCACATGATCTCACCGCTCCCAAGTTACACGATAGCCGCTCCCTGCTGGGCGGGCGGAAAACCGCCGGCCAACGTCCCACATGTTCACTATCGGTTGTGCCAGTTAACCGACTTGAAAGGAAAAATCCCGCCGAATCGGAATTAGCGATTCTGCGGCCTGCACGCGGATTTCGGGTAGAATGGGCCATTAGTGGCTATGACGTATTTCACCAAAAGTTGTGTTTTCTTGGTGCCCTGGCGATTCTGCTGGACACCCCCGCGACGGGCGAACATAATGGTGTAGGTGCAAGATGGGCGCATTGGATTGGGCAGGTATTCAGCAATTGGTTGTAGGGCTCGCCGCGCTTGCCATGCTGGCGGCAACGGGCATCTACTTGATTGGGAAAATCCGTGCCAAGCCGGCACAAAAGGAACCCACAGCCAGCGAATTGCTGACAAAGTTCCGGGAAATGCATTCCCAGGGTGTGCTCAGCGACGAAGAATTCCGAACAATTAAAACTACGTTGACGGAGCGACTGCAGACTGAGTTAAGGGCGAAGGACGAAGCGGGTTAAAGCATGTTGGGAACACTTGCGGCCCGTGTACCGTAGTACACTTAATGCGACATGACGTGGCTGCTCGACGATTCGGGCCAAGGCAAGGTTTCGTCAGGGTCGCGAAGATTCACCAACCAAAGAAATAGAGAAGGCAACCGTGGCGAAAGGAACTGACGACATGCAGTCGGGACGTGATTTTGGGGCTGGCCGGCGGGGCAGCGGCACCACCAAGAAAAACGCATTTTGCTCATTTTGTCGCAAGAGCTATCGCGACGTCGGCCCGCTGGTTGAGGGACCGGGCGACGTTTACATCTGTGGCGAATGTATCGACCTCTGCCAATCGATCCTCGAGCAGGAACGCCGCCGGCGAGGGACCAGCAAGCCCTTGTTCAGCAAGATCCCCACGCCTCGAGAACTGGTCGAGCATCTGGACCAATACGTGATCGGTCAGGAGCGGGCGAAGAAGGTCCTGGCCGTGGCCGTGCATAGCCATTACAAGCGGCTCATGCACAGCGCCGAACCGGGCGAAATCGAGATCGACAAGTCGAACATTCTCATGATCGGCCCGACCGGTTCGGGCAAGACCTTGCTGGCCCAAACACTGGCCCGCATTCTCGACGTGCCCTTCGCCATCGGCGACGCCACCACGCTGACCGAGGCCGGCTACGTGGGTGAGGACGTGGAGAACCTGCTGTTGAAGCTCCTGCATGCGGCCGACTTCGACGTGGAAAGCGCCCAGCGGGGCATCCTGTACATCGATGAAATCGACAAGATCGGCAAAACCAGCCAGAACGTCTCGATCACCCGCGACGTTTCCGGCGAGGGCGTGCAGCAGGCCCTGCTCAAGATGCTCGAGGGGACCGTGGCCAACGTGCCGCCGCAGGGCGGCGCAAGCATCCCGAGCAGCAATACATCCAGATGGACACCTCGAACATCCTCTTCATCTGCGGCGGGACGTTCGTCGGCCTCGACGACATCATCGGCAAGCGGCTGGGCAAGCGGTCGATCGGTTTCGGCCAGGAGCCGAACGTGCATGACGAACTGGAAACGGGCGATCTCTTGGCCCGCGTCACCAGCGACGACATCCTGCAGTTCGGCATGATTCCCGAGCTGATCGGCCGTCTGCCGGTGGTGACGCCCTTGCGGCCGCTGGACGAAGGGGCCTTGGTCCGCGTTCTGACCGAGCCGAAGAATGCGTTAGTCAAGCAGTATCAGGCCCTGTTCTCGATGGAGAACGCGGAGCTCAATTTCACCGACGGCGCCTTGAAGATGATCGCCCACAAGGCCCACGAGAAGGACGTCGGCGCCCGCGGATTGCGATCGATCATCGAAGAAGTCATGCTCGAGATCCTGTACGAGCTGCCCGACCAGCCGCCGGCGAGCAAGTTCATGATCACCGAGGAGGTGGTTGCCGGGCGGCAGCCGCTGTTCAGCGGGCCGGTGAAGAAGAGCGCTTAGGATCGGCTATGCCAGGTTGCAGGATCAAGAACTGATCCAGCTTCCAAAGCGACAAGTAAATTTTCCCCAGGCGAACTTGTCTTTTTCCAAATTCCTGGTCATAATGGCAGGCTAGGTATTCTAGGCCCTATAATACAGACCCGTCATTGGAGGTAGTTCATGAGCAGAAAGTTCGGTTTTTCCTCGGCAGTCGTTTCGCTGGTCGTCCTCGGTTTGATTGGTTTCACGGCCGCGCCGGCCGTGGCCCACAAGGAGTACAAGGACCAGTTTCAGGCCAAGTACGTCAAGCCCGACAGCACCGCAGGCAGCGACGCCGCCTTGGCCAAGGCCTTTCAGGAGACCAGTTGTCAGGTCTGCCACGCCCCCGGCGACGACAGGAAGCAACGCAATGACTACGGCAAGCAACTTGCCAAGCTGCTGAAAAAGGAAGACGTCAAGGACAAGGCCAAGATCCAGGCCGCGCTGGATACGGTTGCCAAGCTGAAGAGCAATCCGTCGGACCCGCAGTCGCCCACCTTCGGTGAGAAGATCTCCAGCGGCAAGCTGCCAGCGGCCAATTGATCAGGCCGGGTGGCATGGGTGGCATACCCTCACGCGGCTGTGAAAAACATTCGTAACAACACGAAAAGCGCATCAGGCCGAGGGTAGGCATGCCGCGGGAGGTTCTTGGGAACTGTAACGTGTTATGTATCAGCACGTTGCGTCGCGAGGCGCGGCCTCCCAACGCCTCATTTCAAAGAAATCTGAAAACGACTTGCAGTACGGCCTCGAACGAGGCCGTGGTCGTTTCTTGGCGTCGGCGGCACAAAATCGAGTCGCCTTTCTTTTTTGCCCCGCGGCAAACGGTTACAATATTGGTTTAGGCCCACCTTCCGACGTTGGAGTTTGGCGTTGCCCGCGGTGGCTGCCGCGCCAAACGGTCCCAATCTTGGTTCACGCTTTCCCCAAGGAATCATGCCATGTTGACACGTCGATCCAAGTTCCTCGTTCTCGGTCTTCTTTTCCTGACCGCTGCCATCGGTTGGGGCACGAGTGCTTGGGGGGCCGTCAAAGCGAAAGCGAGCCCGCCGGCAAACGAACCCTACCGTCTCCTCTGCGAGGCCTATCTCGATGGCAAATGGGATGAACTGGAAAAAAACCTCGGCAAAGACCCGCCAGGACTGACTTCCTACCAACGTATCGAACTCGCCGCCATCCGCAGGGCAGTCGCCGAGGGCCGGCCCGACTGGTGGCAGACCTGCAAGGCCAATTTCGGCGGAACCTTCAATCCCGTCGTCTGGGGCAAGAAGCTCGACGTGACCTTCGCCCCCGGCAGCGGGCAAAGTGTGCAAATGAGCTGGACCAATAATCGGATCTCCCTGACCGTCTCCTGGCCCACCGGCGACATGGACAATCCCGACGAAGCGGAACACGGTTTCTCCAAGGGCGACTTGACCGACCTCAGCGTTTGGGGCACGTTGGGGACGGCGCTGAGCTGGGAGGGGGTCACGCCTCAGGCCCTGGCCAATCTGGACGCGAAGGAGAAATTAGGGCTGATGCGCTACCAGGACTTTCGCAGCGACGTGACGGGCCTCTATTACGCCACGCCCAAGGCGCGGCGGTGGGGCGAGTTCCTGTACCTGATGGGGTGGAAGGACATGTATGCCAAGATGCCGACCATCAACGCCCGCAAGGCCAACGGCGCCATGTTCCTGGTCGAGGTCCTGACTGACGCCTCGAAGTATCCCTCGCTTCCCCCGCCCAAGGAAATTCCGGCGGAGAAAACGGAAGAGAAACTGGCCGAATACTACCGCGATTGGATCGAGGCCCACGGCTGGACCGTGGCCGAGGACATCGCGCTCAGGAAGGCGATCGCCAAGTTCGCCCTCGCGAACGAATCGGATCTCGTCCGTTCGCAACAAGTGGTGATGCTGCCCAACAAGCTCCGGATCTCGCTCGATCCGGAGGAAGACGACAAGAAGCTCCGCCCGATGCGGGATGCCTGGCTGAAGGCCCATCTCAAGGTGAAGCCATGAATAATGATGGGCAAGGAGGATGAATCATGAGGGCCATCGGCGTGATTTTGGCTGCCCTCGCGATCGCGCTGGCGGCAATGCCCTGGGCTGTCTGGGCCGCTCGGCCAGCGAAGTCAAAGGCCGGCTCGAAGGAGGATCCGCCGGCTGCCAGCGATCCCTACGGGCGCCTCTGCAAAGCGTACCTTGACGGCGCATGGGAGAATCTCGCGAAAGACCTCAAGCCCGGCAACGAGCCGCCCGGCCTGGCTACCCCGCAGCGGGAAGAACTGGCCGCGATCCGCAAGGCGGTCGCCGAGTGCCGGCCGGCCTGGTGGCAAACCTGCAAGGCCGCCAAGGCCAAGGTGCAAATCCACACGGCCGTCTGGGGCCGCACGCTCGACCTGGCCTTCGAACCGGCGGCGGGCAAGCCCTCCGGCCTGCAAATGAGCCTCGTGAACAATCGCCTTTTCCTTACCCTTTCCTGGCCGGCTGACGAAATGGACAGTCCCCAAAATGCGGAACACGGTTTCTCCAAGGGCGACTTGAACGATCTCAGCGTCTGGGGCACATTGGGAATGGCGCTCTGCTGGTCACAGGTCCCGATTCAGTCGCTGGTCAATCAGGGAGAGAAGGAGAGGGTGGCGTCGGCGCGCTACCAGGACTTTCGCGGCGACGTAACCGGGCTCTACTATGGCACGCCCAAGGCCCGTCGCTGGGGCGAATTCCTCTATCTTCTCTCTTGGAAGGAGAAGTATGCCCAGATGCCGACCGTCTACGCCCGCAAGGCCAACGGCGCCCTGTTCCTGGTCGAGGTGCTGACCGAACCATCGAGGTATCCCTCGCTTCCCGTACCCAAGAACGTGCCGGCTGAGAACACGGAAGACAAACTGGCGGAGCAGTATCGTAATTGGATCGAGAAGCACGGCTGGACCGTGGCCGAGGACGTCGCGCTGCGGAAGGCGATTCAGGAGTTTGCCGCCGCGAACAACGAGCCCGACCTGATCCGCACGAAACAAATCGTGACGCTGCCCAACAAGCTCAAGATCTCGCTCGATCCCGCCGCGGACGTAGCGTTCCGCCCGCAGCGCGACGCCTGGCTCAAGAAGCAACTCGACAAGGCCGCAGTTCATCCATGAAAACACTACGCCGCATCCTTCCATTAGCGGAATCTGATGATGAAAATCGCACTGCTCTGTCTCGTTTTGATCGCCTCAACTGCCCCCGGCGCGCTTGCCGCAAGCGGAGAGACTCCAGCCCCGGACGCACCGCCGGTGTCGAAGACGCCGCCTCTCTTCACCGAGGATTTTGAATCGACGGCGGTGGGCGGAATCCCCGCCGGTTTTACCGCCACGGGCAAGGTGGCGGTGGCCAACGACTTCGCGCATTCGGGCAAGAAAGCGCTGCGGATCGAGGCCGCCGCGCCAGGCCCTCGCCGGATCACCCTCAAGGGCAACGTCCTCGCGAAGCTCGGCGACCAGTTCTGGGGCCGCCTGTATTACCGCGTCCAGAGGCCGTTTCCGCTGCCCGATCCCAACAGCAATAACCCCGTGATCCATTCCACCATCGTCGCCGGCTCCGCCATCAGCCCTCAGTTCAACGACTCCATCGAGGTGCGGCTACTGGACACGGTGGAGAACAAGGCCGGCGCGCACCAGTACATTTATAACGTGCAACCGCGGCAGCGGGGCGAGTTCGGCAAGGGCAGCGCCTATCTTTATCGCTACAGCGACGAATGGACGCTGGCCGAATGGTCGGTCTCCTACGCGACCCAAAGTTACCACCTGTATATCAACGGCAAGGAGATTCCGGGCGTGGCGCTGGACAAGGGCGCGGGGAACTTCACCAAGGTGGAACTGCCGAAGGAATTTACGAGCCTGTCGTTCGGCTGGAATAACTACCAGGCCGCCGGACCCGGCTTTGTGGCGTGGATTGACGACATCGCACTGGGCAAGGAACGCATCGGCCCGCTGGCCGCTGCCCGCCGCCCACGGGCGACACTCCAGCGGTCAACGCGGGGAAATGAAAGCGAAGAACACCGCTAGCAAGACGACCAGGGCAGCAAGCCCGCGCAAGAAAAGCAAAGAGCCGCCGGAAGGGTGTTCCGGCGGCTCGGTTGTTATCACGCGAGATTGTGTGGCCGCGAAGCTGGCTCTACGCCTCAGGCCCCGCCGGCACCGCCCCCGGCGCCGCCTCGGCCGCCGCCTGCGCCGCCCCGGCCGCCTCGGCCGCCGCCAGCGCCACCTCGGCCTGCGCCTCGGGCTGGCATCGATTCTACCACGCCCTTGTAATACTGGTTCTGACTAAGGAGCGTAGCCGCTGTGGGATTCGCCACGCCGGCAGCCGTTGCAATGGCAATGAACCGGGCGTCGATCGCGGTCTTGGCCGCGTCCTGGTCGGCGCCTTCGGGAAGTTTCGCGAGGGCGGCTGCCTGGTAAATGGCCCCATTCAGCACGGCCGTATCAGCGTTCGCGGGGGCCGTGGCGAACTTGAAGTCGGCCCACTTCAGCGTCTGGGCTCCTCCGAAGCCTCCGAAGCCGCCTCTTCCGCCTCTCCCGCCGGCTCCGCCTCCTCCGCCTGCTCCGCCATCAGCAGCAAACGCGCCGCCAGCCAAAATCGCGGCCACGGCCAAACCGGCCAACATTGTTCGAACTCTCATCGGTATCTCCTAGCAAAAATTGGGGGTGCTTGCCTGCCCGTCCGGGTACATCCCGGCATGCCGAGGCAGACGATTCGTCCTATTAAACCCCACGTATTGCCGAAAGTTCCGAGAATTCTTAGATTTTCACGGTACCAAATTTACTTCCTGCGGGATATGTAATCAGTAATAGCGCTTCTTGGCAATGATCAACAACCGGCGATGGATCTCGACCGGTCCTAGCTACGTGGGCAAGGGTCAACGGTCATGAGCACCTCGTATTGTCCAGGCACGGGCGTTGCCCGGGAATATTCTTCGCCCACACCTCGCGCCAGTTTGCACCGTCTGGCAACGGTCCGCAATTTGCAGGGCATGTCGCGCCGCAGGTTGGCGCGGATCATGCACGTGACCGTGGAGGAAATTCGCCGGCAGGAAGAAGCCGAGGATCTGCCGCTGAGATCGCTCTATGAGTGGCAGAAAGCCCTCGACGTGCCCATCGCGGAATTGCTCGTCGAGCCGAACGACTCGCTTTCGCAGAGTCTCATGCAACGCGCGCAACTGGTGCGTCTCATCAAGACCGCCTCGGCCCTCCTGGAGAAGGCCGACAGCAAGGCCACGCGGACGATGGCCCAATCCCTCGTTGATCAACTGATCGAAGTCATGCCGGAACTGCAAGGCATCCTCGCCTGGCACGCCGTCGGCAAGCGCCGCACGATGGATGAGCTAGGAATAGCCGCATCGCGCCGGCTGTCCGACGACGTGTTCTGCAATTGCCGGGATTGAGTTGTTGCGACACCACAACACCCGTATAGTCATCGGGCAGTCGGGCCGGGCCGTTCTATTCTATAAGTGTGCTGGAACTGGCACTGAAATTATCAGCGCGCCCCGGAAAACCTTTCATCCCCGAGGAATACCCGCTGATGGTTTATCGTATTTCCGTGACATTGAAAATGTCAGCGCGAGACGGAAACACCTTCCCATAAGCCATTCCTGGGGAATACTTGAGATTGCGACGGGCGAATGAATGAAGGGGCCGAGTCGTTGATTCGCACGTCTTAGGGCGAAACAGCAGTCGGCACTTGAAGCAGAAGCGGCGTCGGCAAGTCTGGCTGCGTAGATGGGAACACAACTTTGTCAGTGCTCTTGGAAGATGATAAGACGTCGCTGGTTCCGGGACAAACCGAACGACCGGCGGTCCATTTGGTCTTCTCGCGGCGGATGATCTTGCTGTTCCCCGCCGCGGTCGTCTTGCCGTGGCTGGTGATTGCATTCCTGCTGGCTTCGCCGAGTGCCATCTCGAGAAACTCAACGTCGTGGCGGGCGGTCGTTGTTGCGCGCGAAGCCGACGCTTCGACTCAGGCCGTCGGGCCCGCCAACCCGCCGCCTTCCCAGTGGACCCCGGGTAAGAAAGGGCCGTGGGGCCGGATCGAGTCGAGACTTTTCGCTATCGATCTGCCCGACGAATATGCCTTTTTTCCCTCGGCGGAACAGCCGCCGATCCGCTGGTCCTTTCCCGGCTACAGCAAAGAGAGAGTTTTGGCGACTTTGCGCTCGGTGGGGCTGCCCGAAGGCGAAGTCAAGAAATTGGAGAGCAGCGCCAAGTGGACCAGCGAAGGCGGCGTCGCTGCCGTCGAACCGGGCGATCGGCTGATCCTCAGCCTGACGCCGGAGGTCCGCGCGAAACTGTACGCCATCCTGGTTGCCTTCCCGCAAAATGGGCGGCAGATCGATCCTATCTGGTTTCGGGATGGCGGCGTCGATTGGCGATTGCAAGGCGGCGGGTTGGCCCCGGAGTCGCTTGCCCTCGTGAAGCGATTGCTCTACCCTCAGGGCGACAACATGCTTTTGTTCGCCGATTTCGAACCGGCTGCGCGGGGCCTGCCCAACGACGCCGAGCGGAGACTCTTCATGAAGACGGTCTCGCGAAAGCAAGCGGTCTTGGCCCACGTGCGGTTGGATCGCGATGCCGACGTGGAGAAGATCGCGCAGTATTGGGGCCTCGGCGGGCGGCGCAAGATCTTCTTCCTTTTCTCAGCGCGCTCGATCGAGTGGAAGACGGCAGGGTGAATGTCGTTTTCCTCCTTCCCCCTTTTGCCCGCGACCATCTGTATCGCTACGCCTTCAGCGATCCCGATGACAAGGGCGTGAGGCAGGATTGTTACTGGTCGGCGTTCAATTTCTTCTGCGATACGCCCGACAACCGCATCAACGACTTCAGCTACATGGGCGAGGTGCTCCGCCGGGACTATTATTCGATCGAGGCGCCCTCGCAGTTGGGCGACCTGGTGTTCTTGGGCGTGGGCGAACAACAAAACGCGATCCACGCGGCGGCCTATGTGGCCGACGACCTGGTCTTCACCAAGAACGGCGAGGACGTCCGCCAGCCCTGGATCCTCATGCGCATGGCCGACATGCTGGCTTCGTATAAGGTCAAGTACCCCATTAACGGCGATCTGGTGCTGCGGTACTTCCGCAAGAAGGGCCTCTAGGTCCGGGGGCGCCGGCCATCACCGCGAGCGCGATTCAGGCAGACCGGCGTTCGCCGCCACTTCCTTGCGGAGGATCCAGGCGATTTCCGTCTCGCCGACGCGCCGGAAAGCCAGCTTTTCGTAAAAGCGGATGGCCGAAGCATTGCTCTTCAAGACGTTGAGACGGTAGGTGGTGGAGGTTGTGCCAACCTCCGCCTCGAAACTTTCGAGAAGCGCCGTGCCGATGCCTTTCCTTGTCGCGCCGGCTGCCACTGCGATCGACAGCAGGCGGAGCTCATCGCGCGGCGACGCCCCAAGCAGCGATGAGAACCAACTCCCGAACAGCTTAACCAAAGATCGGAGGCGCTCGCAGCCAGAGCCTGGGTCGGCGGGCAACCTCCGCAAGGCAAGCCAGGGCCCACTTGCGAGAAAAAGCCAGTCGACAACTCACCATCGCCCGCGACGGTCCACCGAGAACGAAACCGTCAACGTTGCCGTTGGTCTCATGCACGAGAAAGATCGAGCGGTCGAGAAACGCCCCGTAAAGCTCAGCGATCACCGCCGGGCGAAGTTGCCCCAAGAGCGCGTCCGGTTCGTCGAACTGCGATTTGTGGATGTCCGCGATCCGCGCGAGGTCTTCTTTCCTGCAAGGGCGAATTTCCGCCCGCGTCACCTCGGCAGCACGCTCCGCTGAAGCCGGACCACTCTTCGCCAAGACTGGTCCCCACATGCTTTCGGACGACACTAGATTCGCATTCGGAGACATCTTTAGCGGCTGCTCGTCGTAGAGAACACATGAGATAGTGCTACCATAACCCATAGTGAATCGTAGGTTTCTTGCCGTCAAAGTTAAATAATAAGCGCGCTCGCCCTGGTAGCCGACGAGTAGGGTGCAAGTGCGGAGGCGACAGCCGTTTCCACACCACGTGATTATTTCACGGCACGAGAAGCTGGCCTATGCCGGAAACGCCGGGTCTACCTAAAATCCGGGCTCGCTCGCTGAGAAACCGGTTTTGCACCATCGGCTCGCGCGCTGCCAAAGTGATGTCGAATGAAGTCAAAAAATCGTGGGTTTGCGGATTGCTGGGCGGGTCTCGGCCGGAAGACTCCGCGCAGTCGGAGCCGGAGTCCATCCTGCCGAAAGCGCGCGTTGCCGACCGGCGCACGGAGCCCCCGGCGGCAACAAGAATCCTGATCCTGGGCTGCCCAGGAGCGGCACGACCATTCTCTGGCAGATCCTCAAGGCGTCGTTGCCGGACGATTGCGCGTGTCTCTTCGAGCCTGCATCCTGCGAGCCGGAAAACGCCTCCGCTATCAGGGATAAGAACGTGCTCTCGAAGGTCCTGATCCAGGGCGGCAACGGCGGCAGCCACTATAGTCCCCAGGCATTGCGCGTTCTTCGACAAGCGGATTTTCCTGCAGCGAGATCCTCGAGACATCCTGGTAAGCACGCTCCTTTACAGTTCGTATCACACGGCGATCACGAGCGACTTCTCGATGTTCGCCCAGTTCGTCAGCGCGCTGCGGGCCAAGGAGCAAGATCCGCGACGCATATCGTTGCTCGATTTGCTCAGCCTTGCGTGGCGAACAAAACGGAACCGGCGTCCCCTCTTAGTTTATGCCATTGAGGATTTCCTTGGATCGCTGAACGTGTCCCTGGCCGTTGCCCTGCGCACGGCGATGGGATTTTCCGTCTCAAGTATGAGGATCTGCTTGAAGGGCGTATTTCTGCCGTTCAGCAGTACCTCGGTTTCCCGCTGGCTCAAGTCGACGAGGTCGACGGGCAGTTTCAGCGGGTGGCCCGCTCGAAAGGCCATGGCGATTGGCGCAACTGGTTTCTTGCGGAGGACGTCGCCTATTTCAAGCCCCTGTTTTCCGATTTCATGCAGGCGCTCGGATACGAGGACTGCTGGGACCTGCCCGAGCGGCCGGTCGTTTCCGCGGAAAAGGCCAGCGGCTACTTGATGCGGTTGGCCGAGGAACGCGGCCGATTCCGGTCGATCGACTACGGGCTCGATTCGTTTGCGCCCGAGAACAACGACTGCATCGACCCGTCGCTCGCATTCCGCCCTTGCCTGATCCCGAACCTGCGGCCCAAGGCAACCGAGGTCTACCCGAGTCGAGGGGCCGTGATTCGCGATCCGCACGTCGAGACCGTCGACGGTCAACGAGTCAACGTCTTGAGCCCCGGCGATCGATATGTCTACAAGTACGAGGTCCAATTCACGAGCCCCCTCCGGAACGTATCGTGCT
Organism: uncultured Planctomycetia bacterium; assembly: GCA_963824275.1. Classification (GTDB taxonomy): domain Bacteria; phylum Planctomycetota; class Planctomycetia; order Pirellulales; family Thermoguttaceae; genus JANXQG01. The sequence goes on from CAWGOT010000003.1 coordinate 846,271, forward strand.
GGATGGCCCTTGTCGACCAGCAAGGCGAGATGATCGCGAGCAACGGGACCCTGAATGGCGGCGGTTGCTACGAACTGGTCGCCGCAGGAAGCTTGTTGAGTGTTGAGTTCGAGTCCATCTGCCACTTGACTTCGGGTGTTTATTTCCTGAACGCAGGCGTCCTGGCTTCGGAAGCGGGCATGCCCGCGAGTTACGCGAGTCGGATCGTGGCCGCAACGCTGATTGTCGTTCGACCGAGCAGCGAGATCGCTCCTCCGCGGGTGACCGCGCTACCGGCCATCGCCGGCACGCGGACAATTTGCTAACTGCGAACCGCCAGCCGCAATTCACGTGGATTGAAGGAGGCAATCGCCCCATCCGTCAGTTTGGCAGGGTTGTGCCTTTTTCGTTGCTGGAACGTTTTGAGAGCTGACGGGCAGGTGTGCCGCTCCGTTTCTACTTCGCGACGATCGCACGGTCCGAGGAAATCCACCGGAAGGTATTTCTCCAGCCGGGCCAGGTCGTAGCCCAAACGGCGGGTACGCCTTTGTTGCGCGGATCGCAGGGCAAGAGCGGGCCGCCGAGACAAGTCGGGATAATCACTCCTCCACAACTCAAAGTATTTCTGGTTTATGGAACCGTCGACTTGTTCGCCGTGAGGGGCCGATTCAAGACCGATGAACTGGAGAATCTGATCGAGCACTCCCTGGGGATCGGCCACGAACTGCTCGTAACGAAGGACAAACGATCTTCGGAGGCAGGGCAAGTCTGCCAGGAATCGCTCGGTACGAGACGAGCCAGTGTTCGATCAAGGAATCGACGCTGTCCGGACACCACTTGCGCAAGGCGTAGGATACGGCAATCGGGTGCCGGAGCACGATGACGAAAACCGAGTTGGGAAACATCGCCTGCAGGAACCGCGTGCGAACGATGTTCGGCGGCGACTTCTCGACGAAATAACTGGCAGTCGTATCCCAGTATCTCCGCCAGTCGATCCACAATTTGCGGGCATTTCCCGCGGTCGCCAGCGGATGATTTTCATCCATGTGGGATCGGGCGTCAAAAGCAAATCGGCCCGGGCCGCCGAAAGCCCGAAGCCGGCGGAAACACCGATTGAAGATGCTGCCCTTCGTCCTCGGGGACACCGGTGCCTTGGAACCCGCTGATCTTGGGGTGATTTCGCAACGCACGGTGAAGCAGCGAGGTGCCGCTGCGATGCAGACCGGCAACGAACACAAACGTCTTGCTATCTGTCATTCTGTTCAGTTAGAGTTTCCGCAGGGCACGCTGGAAGCAAACCGAAGAAATGTAATCCATTTTCGGAATCGACGCCAGAGAAAAAGCCATGATCGGGCGCTGAAATAATAAGTGGGACGCAGATTTTTTCGCATGGCCCCGAATTCAACCCCAAGAAGAAAGCGGTAATGAACGATACCTCTGCGCTGTTGTGCTGCCGTCGAGCAGGCCGACGAGCATTGACAAGGCGCTGAAAAAATGAGAGGGCCAACTGCTGGCAACGTCCCCGCACCTCACGCATAAAGTTTTCCCGTGGCTAAATATTCAAGCGCTGCCTTGCGCTTGCCGAAAGTCCGTTCCGGGAGACTAGACTGATGGTTAGAGGGCAGCCGTTGGAATTTTGAGGCAGAGGCGGCGCTTCCCGCTCCGCCTGCCTGAATTGGAACAGAGTTTTGTCGACGATCTTGGAAGACAATCGAACCTCGTCGGCGGGCAAGGCCCAAGAGCAGACAGTCCGCGCGGCGTTTCCTCGCTGGATTCTCTTGCTGACCGCCATGGCCATCGTTGTGCCGTGGCTGATGATCGCTTCTCTGCTGGCTTTGCCGAACGCGGCGACGGGAAAATCAATGTCATGGACGATGGTTGCCGCCAACCAATCGAATGCTCCCGGTCCTGCCGCCAGTGACGCGGTCCTGCGCAAGCGGCTGTGGCGAACCTGAGCAGAAGGCCGGCCCCTTCGGCGGCCGCAAGAACATCCGCCGCGGATAGGGGGCCTGCCGGCCGGCCGCTCCAAGAGTGGACGGCAGGCCAAAAAGGGCCTTGGGGCCAAATCGAGTCGATCCCTTTCGCCCTGGACTTGCCTTCCAATGTTGGATTGGCGCCGCCGGCGCCGCCTGTTCGCTGGTCATTTCCCGGTCACAGCAAAGAGCAGGTCCTGGCCGCTTTGCGATCGGCGGGCATTGCGGAAGACGAAGTCGAGAAGCTGGACAGCGGCGCCGACCTGGAGCAGCGATTCCGGCGTCACATCGGTCGAGCCAGGAGATTCATTGATTCTACGTCTTACGCCCGACGTTCGTTCGAAACTCTACGCGATCCTCGTTGCGTTTCCGCAAAATGCGCCCTGCATCCAGCCTGTGTGGTTTCGAGCCGGCGACCTCGATTGGCAGTTGCAGGACAGCCGATTGGCCCCAGAGTCGGTCGGTTTGCTGAAACGGTTGATCTACCCGCAGGGCAAGTACTCGCAGGTATTCGCCGATTCCGGGCTGGCCTTGCGGCGCCTGCCCAACGACGCCGAGCGCAATCGCTTCATGCAGGCCGTCTTGCGAAAGCGGACCGTCTTGGCCCGCGTGAGGCTCGACCCCGATACCGACCTGGAAAAACTGTCGCAATATTGGGGCATCGGCGGACGGTGCAAGGACATTTACCCGTTTCTTGCCGCCGTGCATAGGGCGAAAGAGGACGCGGCCATCAATGTCATTTACCTCTTGCCAAATTTCGCGCGGAACATCTGTACTGCTATCCCTGTCGCCGTTGCCGGCAACCAAGGCGTGGCACAAGACTGTTTCTGGTCGGCAAATAATTTCTTTAACGATCCGCCCGACAACAGCCCTGAAGCGTCCCAGTCGCTGCGGGCTTGAACAAAGACTGCTATCAGATCTGGTCTCCCAATCAGTTGGGCGATCTCATGATCCTGTCCGCGCCCGATGGTTCGGTCGTCCACGCCGCGGTCTTCCTGGCCGATGACCTTTACTTCACGAAGAACGGGCTTGACCGCACCCAGCCTTGGATCTTGATGCACGCCGCCGACCTGCTGGCTGAGTACGAGACGATGTATCCCAGCGGGCTGGGAGTTCATTACTTTCGCCGCGGGAGGCTTTAGGAGCGGCCGGAAAATAACCTGGCGAAATCCCCTGCGACGGATTGCTAACCCGTCCGGAAATCGCGGACGGATTAGCAATCCGTCATACGGTCAAACGCGGAGGTTATTCGTCAGCCGACCTTTAGCCGCGTAAGGCGATGCGGCTCAAGGTCGCTCCGCCGATAAAGCCGGAATCGCCCGGCCCGCTCGGTACGGCAGCGCCGAAAGGTCGTAACCTTCAACGCCGTTTGCAGATCGCGCTCGGGGATGACGATCCATTCATCCGCGCCAGCGCGGGCGAGGGCAGGGCATCCTCGATATTCAGGTTCGCCATCTGGCCGGGTCGCAACTGGCTGCGCAAGTCGCGGTCGAGATAGAAAACGAGCGAGCCGATGCGCTCCTGGGCCACCAACACTCTTAAGGGCAATTCCCGGCCGCGATTGAAATAGGCGGCCAAATCTCGGCCGGAAAGCCCTGCGGCAATCTGGGGCAGAGCGAAGAACAGCAGGATGACCAGTTGCCCGCAGACGCTCGTGGCTGCCAGTCCTAGCGTCAGGCGATCCCGGCCGCGCAACCAGCTCCCCAGCGGCGCCAGGGAAGTCAGCCCTGCCACGACAGCCACCGTCCACGTCGAAAGCGAGAACCGTAGCGGCAGGGCAAACTGCGTGTAGGCAAGAGCGGCCGGCAGGCCCAAACTGCCAATCAGGCAGGTGAGCCAGACCATTCCGCTCATCCAGCGTTCCGCGCCCTCGGAGAGCACTCCATCGATCTTCCTCACCCAAACGATCGCCGCCAGGATCGCCGTCGCCGGAAAGACGGGCCAGACATAGGTGATGAACTTCGAGCGTGCGAGCGTGAGAAAGAGCGTACAACCGACAAACCAGCAGCCTAACAACAGCAGGGGCGAAACAGGGGTCAGATCCATTTTCCCGGCCGCCGATTCCCCCACCGCGAATGTCCCCCTAGGAAAATGGATATGACCCCTTTTCGCCCAGTGGCTGACGGCATCGGGAATCAGTACCGGCAGATAGGCAATCCAGGGCAGCCCACCAATGGCGAGCACGGGAACGTAATACCACCAAGGCTCCAGGCCGTGCGGCTGCGTACTGGTGAGGAAACCAAGCATGTGGCGACCGAAGAAGTAATAGCGCAGGTAGCCCGGATTGGCCCGCTCCATGGCAAGGTACCACCACGAGCTGACGATTGCCGCTACGGTCAGGGCCAGTCCGGCGCGGCAGCCGTGAATCGGCCGCAGCCGCCGCGAAACGATGAGGTATCCTCCGTAGGCAATCCCGGCCAGCGCCACGCCTGCCAGCCCTTTGGTTAAAACGGCCAACCCCAGTACCGCGCCCGCCGCCCCGGTCCACGCCCAGGCCCTCCGCGGCGACCCTCCCCGGTCTGATTCCCGGAAGCAGAACAGGGCCAGGTTGATCCAGGCCACCAGGGCCACGTCGTGTGTCGGCAATTGAACGAGAGCCACCGGCAGGAACATCGTGGCATAGAACAGGCCCGCGATCAGGCCGGTCTGCCGGCCGAGCATTCGCCCTGCGAAGGCCGCCGTGGTCAGCACGCCGAACATTCCGAACAGCAGGCCGGGCAGGCGGACTGCCGCTTCCGACATGCCCAGGATTTTCAGTGAGAGGGCGATTGCCCAAAAATAGAGGATCGGCTTGTCCAGGAACGGCTCGTCCAGCATTCGCGGCACGATCCAATCCCCGGATTCGACCATCCGCTGCGCGATGGCGGCGTGCAGTCCTTCGTCCGGATCGGCCAAGGGGATCGAGGGCGCCGCCAGCAGTGAACCCATGACGCCCAGCGCGGCCAAAAGAACCAGGGTGGAGAGAGGGAGGGCGGCGCCCCCATGCGACGGCAAAGGGGAAGACTGCTGGGTCGCATGGGGGGTCCGCGCCTCCCTCTCTCCCACGGGGCTTTCCAACTGTCGTTCCGCATGACGCCTCCCTGCCGCGAGCCGCAACCCATGTTCCCGCCATGGCAGCCCCGTGCGCCACGAGTCTACATGATGCGTGGTATTCTGGGAAGCCGCCTCGGTCGCTATAATACGGTCAGTCAGCCAATTCTCCCCAAAAAACCGGAGGTAAGCCGTGAAACCGCTATTGTGGAACACGAAGGATCCGATCCAATTGGAGCGGGTGGACGTGGGCAAAAAGCCATGACCGAGGAATGGTGGCACTGTGAAGAACATCTGGACGAGGACTGAATGAAGACGGCAATCGAATCACTGAAAATCATCGTCCTGTGCATCGCGGCTTCCGTCGCCTACGGCATTCTCCACGACCAGGTGACGGCGAGGGTCTGCGTAGAGTACTTCACCATCGGCCATCCGCCCGTATTCCACACAGAAGACCCGACGCTCCTGGCTTTTGGCTGGGGAGTCATTGCGACGTGGTGGATGGGCCTGATCCTCAGCGTACCGGCAGTGCTGGCATCCAGGCTCGGATCGTGGCCCAAGTTCGACGCTGCTCATCTGGTGCGTCCGATTGGCGGCCTGCTGATCGTCATGGCCTGTTCCTCATTGTTGGCCGGGATTGCTGGGTACTTGACCGCAAGGGCCGGTGGCGTGCAATTGGTCGGTTCCCTGGCCTACCGCGTTCCAGCGGCAAAGCACGTCACTTTCCTGGCCGATGGAGCAGCACATCTCGCTGCCTACGGTGTCGGGTTCTTCGGGGGAATTACTTTGAGCATTTGGATTCTGTTTCGGCGGCGACGATTGGCGAGGACTACTGGCAGTGCTAGCACGGCAATCCCTCACTGGCGTCGATAAACTGCTATTGTTCTCCTCGTTCCGGGCTCTACAATGGACAGGAGTTCGCCGGTTGACTAGATGAAGAGCAGCCCGGTTCCGCCGAGAGGCTCGTTGACGAGTAAGCCGACGTGGCCGGATACTTTCGGGTGTTCTGCCATGTCGGCTTTTTTCGTTTTCTGAGGCACAAAGCCGTTGGAAACCCGCGAACGAAAGGAGCGACCCATGTTAGTTTTGAGCCGGAAGCTGAATGAGAGCATCGTAATCAACGAGAATGTTGTGGTCACGGTGCTGCGTGTCCAAGGCGACACGGTGCGACTGGGCATCGATGCCCCGTTGGAAATCCCCGTCCATCGCCAGGAACTGTACGAGAAGATGCAGAGCCAGGAGGTTCTGATGCCTGTCGGCTAGCGCGGCGGGAGCCACTTGTTCGCGGGCCTGGGCTTGAGTTTTGGGGCGTGCGTCAGAAGGGAGTCGGCAAGTGCGATGCAGCCGTCCAACTCCCCGTCATATTGTTCCGCCACGAAGTCCTTGGCCAATTGCGAACGGCTGCCTTCTGGGAGGATACCGTAAGCATCCTTCCAGATGGCGCCGAATTCGTCGTCGGTGAGCTTGCCCAGCATCGCTTCCAGTTTGTCCCGCTTTAGCATGGTCGGTCTTTCTTTCCGTTGAACTGCACGAACTACGACATTGTAGCAGATCCTGACGCAGCCGAGCGGCTCCTTTCTCCCTCCGGCGTGTGGTAAAGTTCGGCCTGGGGCTTTCCACAGGTGCCGCAGGTGTATCCCTCGCCCTTCTGGACGGCCACTGCCTTCTCCACCGCCTCCATCATCTTTGCCAGCGAGTCAAAATCGGCCAGCCGGTGTTCGATGCCGACGACGACCAGGGCCGATTGGGGAAGGCCGCTGTTCCGCACCAGTTCCACGGAATCCGAGAACGGCACCACTTCATCGGCCTGGGAATGCAGGATGATCGTGCCTGGCTTGACCGTCCTGGCCGTTCCCCATTTCTTCCAGGCCGGGCAAAGCAGGACGAGAGGCGTCGGACCCGCGTTGATGCTCATCGCCACGGCCCCGCCACGGCTGGAACCGACAACGACATCCGGACGGTGCTGGTCGAACTCAGCCTGGGCAATGCGGACGGCGGCATCGAAATCATCGTCGGGCAAGGCCGGGTTCAGGACCTCGTGGCCGTGGTCCTTGAGATAGGTCGGCTTGATGCCGCCCGGCGTCGAGTGCCAGCCGTGGAGGAAGAGGACTTTCATGGGGCTTCATAGCCGAGCTTCTTGGCCTGAGCGAAATCTTCGTCCGCTTTGGTCGTGTCGCCTTTTTGCCAGTGAGAATAGCCCCGGCCATAATAGGCCTCGGCATATTTCGGGTCGAGCCGAATGGCCTCCGTGTAGTCGGCAATGGCCTTGTCGAATTCGCCCCTGTTCCCAAAGGCATAGCCCCGGCCGTAAAAGGCATCGGCATGTTTCGGGTCGAGCCGAATTTCCTCCGTGTAATCGGCTATGGCCTTGTCATGCTCGCCCTTCAAACTGTAGGCCAAGCCGCGACCACCGTAAGTGTCCGCATGGTTTGGAGCGAGCCGAATCGACTCCGTAAAGTCCGTAATGGCCTTGTCGAAATCGCCCTTTCCCAAATATGCGTTACCTCGGTTATAGTGTCCGTGGGGCAGTTTCGGGCTGAGGCGAATAGCCTCGCTATCGTCCGCGATGGCATTGTCGAGATCGCCCTTCTCTTCGTATACGATTCCTCGATTGCAGTATGCTTCGGCATGTTTTGGGTTGAGGCGAATGCCTTCCGTGCAGTCAGCCAGCGCCTTGTCAAGGTCGCCTTTTTCGTTGTAGGCGTAGGCCCGACGATAATACGCCTTCGCCAGATTCGGATCCAGCCGAATTGCCTCCGTACAATCTGCAATGGCCTTATCAAGGTCGCCCTTATCGTCGTAGGCAAAGCCGCGGTCGCTGTATGCCGCCGCGTATTTCGGGTCCAGCCGGATGGCCTCGGTAAGGTCGCCGATGGCGCTGTCGAATTCGCCCTCATTCCCATAGGCTCGCCCGCGGTTGCAATACGCTTCGACATTTTTTGGCTCGAGCCGGATGATCTCGGTATAGTCGGCAATGGCCCGGTCGAAATCTCTCTTGGCTTTGGCCTTGTCGTCCTTCTTCTTGTAGGCTTCGCCTCGGTCGTCATAGGCCTTGGTATAGTTCGGGGCCAGCCGAATGGCCTCCGTCAAATCGGCAATAGCTGCATCGAGATCCCAATTCTCCAGGCAAGCCTTGCCCTTCTCGTAGGCTTCCTTCGCCGCATCAGCACTTGCCGCATAATTCGGCAGTAACACGAGTCCAGCCAGCGCCGCAATCAAGCAATTCACTTTGGTCATAGCCTTTCCTCCGAATCAAATGTCTGTTGCCCCCATTCTACCGTCTGGTCCTTGCCGCCGGCAAATGCCCCGACAGCAAATGCCTGATCTGATGGGTTGTCGTACCCAGCAAAACGAGCTATGATGCTTGTGGACACCGGGCCATGCGAGGAGAGACGTGATGAAGCCGAAGACTATTCTTGCCGTTTCCGTGGCGTATCTTGCGTTGGGGATGTTCAGCGTCCTCGCCTTTGTATTTCTTTCGTCTTTGCTTGATAGACGCGATTACTTGGGACGTTTTTTATTCGCCTCCCTAGTGGCGCTGCTGATATGGCTCTCGGTCAAGATCATCCAAGGAAAGAGGTTCGCATGGTTTGCGGGTGCCATCGTGTTTGCACCGCTCGCACTTTCCGGGGCGTTGGCGATCCCGATGTATGTCGTGCAGACGTTCGGTCACGTTGATCCAAAGGAAGCCCTTTCGCCGTGGGGATGCCTCTTCTGCGTTGCGTGCGTGTTTGCTTACGTGATGCTCTTTGCTCATCGCGGCGTCAGAGGCTTGTTCCGAAGGCCTCAAGTTGGCGGCGAAACCGAAATGCCAAACGAGGGCACAGGAACCCCGGAAAGCAAGACGCGATAAGCGAACTGCGTCTAGGCAATGCGGTCAGCGGCATCAAAAAGAAGTCACGTCTCCGCGCGGTACGTTCTCCGTGTGGACGAAAAGGCTGAGCCGCAGTCTTCCAGCGGGCTGCTTGTCTCCACGGGAGCCGGGTCCACTGGCTGGCTTTCGTCGGTCGTCAATATGGCCGAGGGATTCGCGCGCTGGACGGGCGGAGGGCTGCAGCACGGAATTCGGCTGGCCTGGGAGGACCGCCGCCTGGTGTGGGTCGTACGCGAGCCGTTCCGCAGCAAACAATCGGGGGCCGATTTGGTGGCAGGTTGGCTCGATCAAGGCCAGGAACTTGTCATCGAATCACTCATGCCGTCCGGCGGTGTTGTTTTCTCGGACGGGGTTGAATCGGACTTCCTGGCATTCTCCAGCGGGGCAATTGCGCGGATCGGAGTCGCACAACAGCGGGCAAGATTGGTTGTCGGGTAACGGTTCGGACACTATGGCTGCCCGGCTGTCTGTCTCTTTTCCTCGCCGCGAAAATGGCCCTCGCGCCGGCCGCCGCCGACCGAAATCTATGCGCAGGCGGCGCTGGGCAGTCCCATCCGAGGACCAGGTCAAAAAATGAGGGGGCCGACGTTTAGCACGCCAGCCTCGGCCGGCACGGATATTACTTCTTCGTAGCGGCTCGCCGCTTGCGACCCTTTCCTCGGTCGCTCGCCTCAAGGATGCGCTGCAGCGATTCCAGAACCTCGCTCTGGCCGGAACCGGACGGTACGCTGCCCTTTGGGGCCGAGAATCGTTGTTCCAACCATTGTAACGGATCATCAGCCGTTGCAGCAATCGCTCCTCGCAATTGCTCGCGAATCGTACCTAGCTTCGTCGGACCGATCATAAGAGCATCTCCATCAAATTCCACAGTTCTTGGAGCCGCCGAGTTGCCACCTCAAGCGTCTCACCATGATTGAGCAATTCCGGACATGTGAGGCTCCTTGGTTTTCCCATTCTACCCGAATCCCCCGTCGCTATCTATGCGCCCGATGAAGCGAAACTCTCCCGCTGCAATCCGCAGTTCATCGTTGGTGAGGGCGATGCGTTGCCCCGCTGGGTCGGCGACAAGGGGCTTCACAACTGTATTTTTATTGGTAAACTACGCGCCAAACCCCAATCCAACGATCGAAACGCTGACCCGCTACGCCGATGCTGTCGGCAAAGAACTGGTCATCACCTTGGTCGATAAAGCCCGGCGCTCGTAAGTCCTCGCGAATTGTCGCGGCTTGAACTATACTATACGGGGGCAGAGATGAGCCGCTGGAGTCCCGGCTTTCGCCGGAATCCTCCCCGACAAACCGCCTGAAGGCGGGACTCCAACGGCTCGTTCCTGCCCGCCCAAATCAAATCGACTTCCCTACTCCCACCTCGCGCCGATTGCGCGGCGAATTTTCCGCCACCATCGTCCCCTACGAATTGACTCCAACCCCGGTGTGCCTAAGCTCGGTGCGACTATGAACGTGCGTCTCTCCAAGGAATCTGCTTCACCGGCCTTCAGCCCTGTGCTGCCCTTTCTGCTCGTATTGTTCTTCGGCAGCGGTTGCGCCGCGCTGATTTACGAAATCGTCTGGTTCCAGATGCTGCAACTGGTCATCGGCTCCTCGGCGGTTTCGCTCGGCGTGCTGGTGGGAACTTACATGGGCGGCATGTGCCTGGGCAGCATCGTGCTGCCGCGAATCATGTCCGCCCGCGCGGCATCCGCTGCGCGTTTATGCGCTGCTGGAATTCGGCATCGGGCTGCTGGGGATTTTGATCTTGTTTGGCATGCCGGAGGCCGGCGCAGATTTATTCGGCGCACGTCGGCGGCGGTCTGCCGGGAATTCTGCTGCGCGGGCTGTTTGCCTCGGTCTGCCTTCTGCCGCCGACGATCTTGATGGGCGCGACGCTGCCGGCCATGGCGCGCCGGAGTTGAGTCCACGCCGCACGGCGTTTCCTGGCTCGGATTTTTTTACGGCGGCAACATCGCCGGGGCGGTGTTCGGCTGCCTGCTCGCCGGATTTTATTTGCTGCGGGTCCACGACTCGGCCTTCGCCAGTTTTGTCGCGGCGGCCATCAATGGAACGGTTGCGCTGGCGGCGGTCGCCCTGTCCATTTCAAAACGGTTTGAAATCCGGGCAGAAGCCGAGGCCTCGGCGGCAAAAGCAGGGATTGGATCTTCGCCTTTCGCAGCGCCGGAACCTGGCCGCAGCGACGCGGAACTCCCACGTGGCCGGTGTATGTCACGATTGCGCTGTCAGGGCTGACGGCGATTGGCGCGGAAGTGGTCTGGACGCGGTTGCTGTCCCTTGACGTTGGGCGGAACGGTTTATGCCTTTTCCATCATTCTGGCCGTGTTTCTTTTCGGGCTGGGCATCGGCAGCGGCGTCGGCGCGGCGCTGGCCCGCAAGAGTCGGCGGCCCGGAATTCTGCTCGGCTGGTGCCAGTTTGCTTTGACGGCGGCGATTTTCTGGACGGCCTATATGCTCGCCGAATCGCTGCCCTACTGGCCGATTGACCCGTCGCTGACCGCCAATGCCGTGGATGAATTTTCAACTGGACATGGCGCGCTGCCTTTGGGCTTTGCTGCCGGCGACGCTTTTATGGGGCGCGAGTTTTCCGCTCGCGCTGGCGGCGGCGGCGCGCGGGCAGGACCCGGCGCGGCTCGTGGGCGGGATTTACGCGGCGAACACGGTCGGCGGAATCCTGGGCGGCATCGGCTTCAGCATCATTTTCATTCCGTGGATCGGCACGCAGCACAGCCAGCGGCTGTTGATCGGCCTGGCCGCGCTGGCCGCGCTGTTGATGTTCGCCGCCTCGCGCGGCAATCTCTGGACACAAGTTTCGGCGGCCGACCTCGTTCGCGCACGGGTTGGTTTTCGCGGCGCTCGTTTTGTTCGCCGCTGCGCTGGCCAGCCGCGTCGCACAAATCCCCGGCGAACTGGTCGCCTACGGCCGCTACATGCCCAGTCCGGCTTGGGCGAATCGGAAATACTTTACGTCGGCGAGGGCATGAACAACTCCGTGGCCGTGTCGCGAGACTACGGCACGGACGTCCGCAATTTCCACATCAGCGGCAAGGTCGAGGCGTCGAGCGATGCCGCAGGACATGCGGTTGCAGCGGATGCTGGGGCATCTCCCGGCGCTGGTGCATCCCAATCCGCGCTCGGTGCTGATCGTCGGCTGCGGCGCGGGCGTGACGGCCGGGACGTTCACGGTTGCACCCGAGCATCGAGAAAATCACCATCTGCGAAATGGAGCCGCTCGTTCCGCCGCTGGCCGCCGAGTATTTCAGGGAGGAGAATTACGGCGTGGTGCATGACCCGCGCACGACGATCGTTTTCGACGACGCGCGGCATTACATTTTCACCACCCGCGACAAGTTCGACATCATCACTTCCGACCCGATTCATCCGTGGGTCAAAGGCTCGGCGACGCTTTACACGCAGGAGTACTTCGAGCTGGTGAAGAAGCCATTTGAACCCCGGCGGCATCGTCACGCAATGGGTGCCGCTCTACGAGAGCGATTCCGCCGTGGTGAAAAGCGAGATCGCGACGTTTTTCGAGGTCTTCCCCGACGGCACGATCTGGAGCAACGAAGCAGAACGGCAAGGGCTACGACGTGGTGCTGCTCGGCCAGGCCGAGGAGACGAAAATCAATCTCGACGAGGTCCAGCAACGGCTCGATCAGCGAGATTTTTCCGCCGTCGCGCAATCGCTCAACGACGTCGGCTTCAAGTCCGTGTTCGATTTGTTCGCCACCTACGGCGGAAGGGCGCGTCGATCTGGCGCCGTGGCTGGAGGATGCCGAGATCAACCGCGACCGCAATCTGCGCCTGCAATATCTGGCGGGATTCCGTTCGACCCTGAATAATGGCGGCTCGATCGCCAAGGAAATTGCCGACTATCGCAAATTTCCCGACAACCTCTTTACCGGCTCGGAAACCAGCCGCGTAATCTTGAAATGGAGGATCAAGGGGCCAGAACCGCCGAAATGACAATGCCTGATCGTGGGCAATCCCGGATGCAAGGCCGACTCATTCTGTAGCGCAGCGCCATCAGTTTGACACGAAAATCCGTGCAAACCTCGCGAAAACTGATGACTTATTCATTGGCACGGCAGATGCTTTGGAGGGAAAACAGAAAGAGCAATTGACCTCGAAAGCTGCTGCAAAACCTGGCATGTAACGTAGGCATTTCGCCCGCGTGGCGAGGTTCTGGAAGCGCTTCGCAACCCCAATTGCCGAAAGGACATAAACATGTTCGCACTTGCACGAAAAACGGTGTTCGGTCTGCTGGCTACGACTCTGGTGATCGGGACAACCCAAATGGCGTCGGCCAAGCCCTGGCCCAAGCCCCAGCCTTGGCCCCACTTCTATCATGGGCCGGCGGTCATCATCAGCCCGGTGACGGTCGTCGCCCCTGTGACTCCGGTTCCGGCGGAGATCCAATTGATCAATCCGGCTGCAAATCAGGTCGCGCTGCCGTATGCTGTCAACGGCGGCCCGGTGCAGTCTTTGCCGGCCGGCTACAGTATCACCCTTCACCAGGAGTCGGTCGTCACCTTCGACCGTGGCGGGTCAGCCGGTTGGGGCCGTTGCGGCCTGACCAGCGGCATCTACAAATTCATCCCCGCCAACGGTGCCTGGACCATCGTCAGTGATGCGACCCCCAGCCCGGTGGTTGCAACCGCCACCCCGGTCCCTGCAAACTAGGCTTTTGGGCCCTTGGTCCTCGGAACGAACCATTTCCGACATCGTTCGATCGGAAAAAGAAAACCGGCGCAAGCCGGTTTTTTTGTTTGATTGGGGTCCCGCCTTTAGGCAGGCCAAGAACGATACGAGCCACTGCTAGCACTGCCATCCTAGGGGGGCATCACGGTCGGACCCAGCAAAACGCGGCTAAAATTCCTGACCGCCCTGCGAACCTGTCTTGCTCCCACGGCGGCCGATTTCTATAATCTCGACCGCCGTGCGAGGTTTTTGCGCAACGGCTTACGACTCTTCTCTTTGCAATTCGCCGTTTCGCCGTTTGGTCAGTCCATGCAAGGACGCTAATCTGGGAAAACAGTCGGTTGACAAATTGGCAGCCACCAGCCCCGCCGCGCGCCTCCGCGACGACTGCGGTAGCGGTACGCGCCAAGGTATTGCAAATCTGCAATTTGCGATCTTTCTTGCCCTTCTCCTGCTGCCGGCCACGCTCTTCGCGCAAATCAGCATACCGGAGGGCAGCGACACCGATCCGATCGTCATCCGGGCCCAGGCCGCCAACCAATGGCAACAGGACAAGCACGAAGTCTGGCTCCTGCGGGGCGATTGCCGACTGATGCAAGGCGACGACGTGGCGGTCTGCCAGGAAGCCGTCTTCTGGATCGAACATGCCCCAGCCGGCTCGCACGAGAGGTCGAAAGTCATCGCCTATCTCGAAGGCAATGTGGGCGTCCACCTGATACGCAATCACCAACCCGTGGAAATCCGCGACCAGAAGTGGTTTGGCCGCTTCTCCACGGTCCGCGAGGTGCAAGTCAGCGCCGGCATCGTGGCGGGCAAGCCCAACGTGCTGCCCGGCATCTATCAACGCGGCATGGAGCAGCGCAAACCGGAAGTCAGCGACGCCCTGCAACAGAACGGCGTGAATCCGGCCCAGTATATTGCGGCCAACGAACTTCCCCCGCCTGGGCAGCCGTCGCCGAGCATGGGGCCCCTGCCGCCGGGAACGCCGCCCGTCTCGCCTGGCACGCGGCGGTTCCGCATCTCCTCGCGGAGCGAGGTCCCCATGCAAGGCCAGTGGCAGCAAGATCCGCAGACGCACCAGGCGGTCGCCGTCGCCAGCCAGGGAGTGACGATGGTTGTCGAGGGCCTGCCCGTCCGCAAGGGGAGCATCCCAGGCGTGGCCAACGGATTGCTGACGATCGACCTCTCGACCGACCGGCTCGTCGTGTGGACCGTGAGCGAGAATCAGCCCGACATCAAGGACGCCGTCGTGCAGGATGAGGACAAGCCGCTGGAAGTCTACATGGAAGGCCATGTTGTCTTCCGCGAGGGCGAGCGGATCGTCTATGCCGACCGCATGTATTACGACGTGCAGCACAACGTGGGCACCGTGCTGGACGCCGAGATGCTCACGCCGGCGCCGGGCTACGAGGGCAAGCTTCGCGTGCGTGCCGCGGAACTGCAGATCTTTGCCAAGGACCACTTCCGCGCCCAGGACGCATGGTTCACCTCCAGCCGCCTGGGCCTTCCCCGCGTCCGCGTGCAGGCGAGCCAGGCCGAGTTCACGGAAATCCCGGTTTTCGATCCGGTAACCGGAGTACAGACGATCGACCCGCGGACCGGCCAGCCGGCCCGCAAGCAAATGGTCTCGGCACAGAACGACGTGGTCTACGTCGAGGACGTGCCGATTTTCTATTGGCCGACGTTCGCCACGGACCTCAGCGATCCGACGTTCTTCCTCCGCCGCATCCAATTCGTGGAAAACGGCGTTTTCGGCACGCAGATCCTTACCGATTGGGCCGCCTACCAGTTGCTGGGCATCAAGGACCGGCCGCAAGGAACGGATTGGACCCTGAGCCTCAATTACATGAGCGCCCGCGGCCTGTCGGAAGGCACCGAGTTCGACTACGAACGCGACGATTTCTTCGGCCTGGTCAACGGCAAGGTCGCGGGGAAGATCATCTTCTGGGGCATCGAGGACCGCGGGACCGACAACCTGGGCGAGGGCCGGAGCAGCGTCCTGCCCGAACCCGACGTGCCCTATCGCTTCCGCTTCGTCGAGCAGCATCGCCAGGACCTGGGCGAGGGCTTCACCTTCACGGCCGAAGTGGGCAAGATCAGCGATCGCAACTTCCTGCTGGAATACTTCAAGCCCGACTGGGACGAGCAGAAGGATCCCTCGACCGACCTCGACCTGACGCTCCGCCGCGAGAACATGTCGATGAGCATCATGGGCGAGGCGCGGCTGGACAACTTCGTCACCGACACGCAATGGCTGCCGCGTTTCGATCATTACCTGCTGGGCGAATCGCTGCCGGGAGTGCCGCTGACCTGGTTCGAGCACACGAGCCTGGGCTACGCCCAATTCAAGGTGGCGACGCTGCCCAGCGCGGCGGCGGGCGACGAGGCCGTGAGCCATCTGCCCTGGGAACCGCGGAATTTCTCCGGCGGGCGATTCGTTACCCGCAACGAGCTCGATCTGCCGATCGAACTCGGGCCGCTCAAGGTCGTGCCGTACGGGCTGGGCGAGGTGGGCTACTGGGGCGAAGACATCGACGGCCAGCCGCTGACGCGGGTCTATTATCAGGCCGGCATCCGCGCCACGCTGCCCATGTGGGCCGTCGATTGCGAGGTGGAAAGCGAGCTGTGGAACGTGCATGGACTGGCCCACAAGGTCGAGTTCCAGGCGGAGTATTTCCACGCCCAGGCTGACCAGAGCATGACGCAATTCCCGCTCTACGATCCGCTGGACGACAACCAGATCGAAGATTTCCGCCGCCGCTTCGTGGTCAACACGTACGGTTTTCCGGCCGTTCCACCCCCCTTGACGCAAGGGCCGCCCACGAAGTTCGACGAGCGGTATTACGCCCTGCGCAACGACATGCAGGGCTGGGTCACCGCGCCGAGCATGGAGATCGCCGACGACCTGGACGAAGTCCGCCTGGGCATCCACGAGCGCTGGCAGACGAAGCGCGGCCCGGAGGACAACCCCCACATCATCGACTGGGTGGAGTTCGACACGGACGTCACGCTCTTCCCCAACGCCAACCGCGACAACTTCGGCACCAGCATCGGCCTGACGGACTACAATTTCGTGTGGCACGTGGGCGATCGCCTGACGCTGCTCTCCGACGGCATTTTCGATTTCTTCGGCCAGGGCCAGAAGATCGTCACGGCGGGCATGTTCCTGACGCGCCCGCCGCGGGGGGCCTTTTACATGGGCTTCCGCGTCCTCGAAGGCCCGATCAGCAGCGAAGTGCTGGCCATGTCGTACAGCTATTGGATGAGCCCCAAGTGGATCACGACCTGCGGCATGTCGATCGATCTGAAGCAACCGGAAAACGTCAGCCCTACCTTCCAGTTGATTCGCGTGGGCGAATCGCTCCTGGTCGGTCTGAACATGAGTTACAACCCGGCCCTCAACACCAGCAGCGTGGGCCTGACGGTCGAGCCGCGCTTCATACCGAAGGCCGGCAACCTGAGCAAGCTGCCCGGAGTGCACGTGGGTCAGGCCGGGGAATTTGGGGTGGAATAGGGAGGGATGACGGATGAAGGATGAAGGATGAAGGATGAGGGATGAGGGATGAGGGGTTGGAAGCAAAAATTCGCCGATGCGTTCCGCGGCCTTCGCGAAGGAGTCCGCGGGGGAAGCAGCTTCCGCGCACATTTTGCGATTGCCGTCGCGGTGCTGATCGCGGCAGCCGTGCTGGGGATGGATGCCGTGGCATGGGGCGTCCTGCTGCTGTGCATTGCCGGCGTGCTGGCAGCCGAGATGTTCAACACGGCCCTGGAGAACCTGGCAAAAGCGATCCGTGTTGGGGAGGATCAACATATTCGCGATGCGTTGGATATTGCCAGCGGGGCCGTCTTGACTGCGGCATTCGGTTCGATTGCCGTGGGAGTGGCGATCTTCGGGCATCGCGCCGGCCAACTGCTGGGGTGGTGGAATTAGAACTTGATACCGAGTACTTGGCACCGGTGACTGACTACCAGGCTCCAACTACTGGGTACTTGGCACTGAGCACTGAGTACTGCTCACGACCGCGTTTCAACCGTGCTCTTGCGGCCTTTTTGCGCGGAGCGAGGTCGCTCTTTCCGCGAGGCATTCATGGCAATGCGCTCCTCGGCCATCTTGTCGCGACGACCTTGGACGAGAATCTCGCCGACCAGACCGCAAATCCCAATAAATGTCAGCGGTAAGACGATTTGAATGATCTCCGGCGACATGCATCAAACTCGATTCTCTTGTGGGGAAACGGCCGCATTGTGCGCGAGGCTCCCCTCGCCCTTTAGGGGCAGGGGGCGAGGGCTGCACCAGCGGGGCAATGCGCAACAACACCCGACCGCCTCGGACTCTTATCGGTCCAGCAAGAAGGATGGCTGGAGTCGTATTTCCGCCCGCCATCTAACGATCACTTGCAATCGAATCGGCGCAGGTGGAGGAGTTTCGCAATTGGCTCTACAGAGCCCCCATATTCACAGGGGCGGCGGGGGTCTCGTCGCGAGTGCCGAGCCGGCGGAAGTTCTCCGCATCAACCGCATAGCTGATGGCCATCACCGAGTCATCGCAGAGAACGAAGTTGCAGGCCGTGGGATGCGCACTGCCGAAGGCCCAGGCACCATTCGTCCCGTCGCCCCAGCGGTCTTGCTTCGGTGGACAAAAGGTTGTACGACCAATGTCATTATCCATGCCGACATAAGCCGTCTCGTTGTCCGCGGGCAACGCGCCAACGCCATAGGCGTTGGCAGCCAGGTACTTCTCGCCAAGCAGCATGGTTTGAGAGAGGCCGTCCTTGACATCGTCCTTGCGGACCATGCTCTGCTGAAAAGAAATTCCGTGACAGACGTTCGTGTTGTGGCTGCTGAAGTAACCGTCTGTCGGCGAGTACGTGGTGGGCCCTGTTCCAAATTCAGAGATATTCACGTCGCCGACGTTGATCGCGTAGTCGGTCCGCCCAACCTGAAGGCCGGAAGGCGCCTGTATCCCGCCGCAGTTGTAGGCAAGGGGTTGCTGGGCATAGGGGTAAAGGACCGCGCGCCGCCGCGTGGGACACATCATCATCGGCAGGGGAGTGCTCACCATACTGATGATCGCCTGCTGCTTCATAGCAATGTTCGGTGACTGGCCCGGGCCAGTTCTTCCGTTGACCTGCGTTCCACTGACAACAAACTGCTGGTCGTGCAATGCAGTCATTTCCACGTAGGGAAGGATATTGTAAATCCATCCGCCGGGCTGTTGGTTGTTGAAGCCGCAGTCGGGATCGCCCTGCCAGAACCAGCCCCATCCGCCCGTGGGGAAAAATCCCTGGGCCTGTTCGTGGGCCATACAAGCGGTTCCAAACTGTTTCATGTTGTTCTTGCACTGCAGGAAGCGGCCCGACTCCCGCACGGAATTCACGGCCGGCAACAACATCATGATCAGGATGCCGATGATCGTGATGACCACCAGCAATTCCACGAGGGTAAAGCCGCCGCTTCGCCTGGAAAATTCAGAACTCGATCGAGACTTCAACATGAATCCTCTCCTTCTCTGGCCCACTCGCTTGCCCGGGCGGAGGACGCTGTCGTTGCATTCCACACCATCCGTACCGCCCCCTTCTACCTATCAGAATATCGGAGATCCCGGCCAAATGCAAGAACCAGGACCGTTTTTGTCGGCCGTAGCAGCGGCAGCAGGGTGGGCCGAGTGGAGCGAGTCCCAACATTGCGTATGATTTATGTGGGACTCGCTCCACTCGGCCCACCCTACTGCTGGCGCACCTCGATGCATTACCTCAGCGGAGACCATTCCGGCCGCTGAGGGCGGGAAGCGGTCTCCGCGGCCCTGGAATCCAGCATCACGTCACGCTCGGGCGGGGGGCCGCCCAGGGCAACCGAAATCAGCCGCTCGGCCTGCAATTTCCGGCCGTCACGGGTCGTATAACGGACGAAAACCTTCAACCGATCGTGGGGCGGTGCGGAATTCCAGGGCAAACGCAGGTGAATTCCTGGTTGCGAACCGGTGCGGATCATGCCCTGCGTCTCCGCCGCCACAAAATCCCACCGCGCCAACCGAGCCTCGTCGCCGGCCAGGGCCGGGTCGAGCAGCGCGACACTGATGTCGCCGGGCACATTGACAATGTTGCCCCCAAAATCGCGGGGCTCAACAACCACCATCAAGCCCTCATCGCCCGGCCGGCTGCCCGTGCCAATCCCCCCCGTAAGCGCTGGATGTAACGTGATCTGGGCGACCGAATTGTTATCGGGCAGAGCCAAACCGCCGACGGGTCGATTATCGGGTGGAGTCCACTGCGATCCGCCGGGCGAAACGGCTCTCGGCGCGCTTTCGCCGGGAACTCGCATCCGATCGGGAACCTCGCCCGAAGGCACTTCCGTGCCAGGGGAGACATGGAAACCACCCGCAGCCGGGGCATCGGGCTCGGCGTAGGAACGTGCCGGCGGCGCGACCGACGCACCAGGGCGGGTCGCGGGCGGGGCCGTTCGGCTGCGATCCGCCGCGCCCGGTTCCGGCAAAAGTTCTCTCGGCCGCGCAGTGCGCTGGGCCGCGCAACGGCTTCCAGGGCCTCTTTCAGCTCTTGATTCTCATAAGTGAGCCGATTGATTTCCTGCTCCTTCTTGAAGTTATCTCGCTCCAACAGCGCGATCGACGGGTCTGTCTGGCATCCTGCCAAGATCAGCCCGAGAAGTCCTGGGACGACGATTTGCCATATCTTCATAAGACCCTCCGTGGTCAAAATCCGACCGTGGTCAAAATCCGAAATCCGAAATCCGAAACAAATTCAAATAATTCAAATAATTAATCTCAAAGGATCGAAACCGGTTTTGATCATTCGAATTTTCCTTGTTTGAATTTGTTTCGGATTTCGGATTTGGGATTTCGGATTTCTTTTTCCGCTCCGTCTTCCATTCAAGTTGCCGCCTTGGGCGGCTCCATGTGCTCGATGACCTGGTCGATCAACCCATACTCCATGGCTTCTTCGGCCGACATGAAGCGGTCGCGGTCGGTGTCCCTCTCGATCTTTTCCAGCGGATGGCCGGTGTGCTTGATGAGGATGCGGTTCAGCCGTTCCTTGACCTTGCTGAACTCCTTGGCATGGATCAGGATTTCCGCGGCGGTGCCCTCCATGCCGGCCAGCGGCTGGTGGATCATGATCCGCGCGTTGGGCAGGGCCTTCCGCTTGTTGGCCGAGCCGGCGCAGAGCAGGACGGCGCCCATCGAGGCGCACTGCCCGATGCAGTAGGTGGCCACGTCGCAGGTGATGAACTGCATGGTGTCGTAAATCGCCAGGCCGGCGCTGACGCTGCCGCCGGGCGAGTTGAGGTACAGGTGGATGTCGGACTTGGCGTCTTCCGATTGCAGGAAGAGCATCTGGGCCACGATGCTGTTGGCCACCTCGTCGGTGATCGTGGCGCCGAGGAAGATGATGCGGTCGCGCAGCAGGCGGCTGTAGATGTCCATCGCCCGCTCTTCGCGGCCGCTCTTCTCCACGACATAAGGAATCAGCGGCATGGTCGGTTACTCCTCTTCGTCTTCCTTGGCCACAATCTGCTTGGTAAGAATGTCGTCCACGATGCCGTAGGCCTTGGCCTCTTCGGCGTTCATGTAGAAATCGCGGTCGGTGTCCTTGGCGATCCGCTCGATCGGCTGCCCGCTGTGCGTGGCCAGGATCTGGTTCAGAGACGTCGCGGGTCTTGAGGATCTCTTGCGACTGGATCTCGATGTCCGAGACCTGCCCGCCGACCTGCCCGTAAGGCTGGTGCATCATGATCTTGGCGTGCGGCAGCGCGAATCGCTTGCCCTTCGACCCGCCCACCAGCAGCACCGCCCCGCCGCTGGCCGCCAGGCCGACGCAATACGTGGCCACAGGGCAACTGAGGATCTGCATCGTGTCGTAAATGGCCAGCGTGGCGCTCACGCTGCCGCCGGGCGAGTTGATGTAGAAGTGGATGTCCTTGCGGCGGTTCTCGCTCTGCAAGTACAGGAGCTTCATCACCAGCTCGTTGGCGTTGCCGTCATGGATCTCGCCCTGGAGAAGGATAATGCGGTTCTCCAGCAGCAGATCGCCCAGCGTCAACTGCCGCTGCCGCTGATAGTCTCGATACGAAGACATCTGAGGGTCCACGGATAAGGGATGAAGGATGAAGGATGAGGGATGAGGGATAAGGGATGAAAGATCAGAGATGAGGGGTCAAGGGATGAGAATGAAGGGATAAGGGTCAAGGGATGAGAATCAAGGGATAAGGGTCAAGGGATAAGCGATAACGGTCAAGGGATAAGGGATAAGGGATGAAAGATCAGAGATGAGGGGTCAAGGGATGAGGATGGGATGTAACGTTGAAAGTCAAGGGATGAGGGTCAAGGGATGAGGGATGGGATGTAACGTCGAAAGTCAAGGGATAAGGGTCATAGGATGAGGCATCACGCCAGGTCAAAATCTCTCATCTCTCATCTCCCATCTCCCATCTCTCATCTCTCATCTCTCATCTCTCATCTCTCATCTCTCATCTCTCACCTCTCACCTCTCACCTCTCACCTCTCACCTCTCACCTCTCACCTCTCACCTCTCACCTCTCACGCATGGCTGTGTCCTTCGTGTTTCGAGTGGTCGTGTCCTTCGTGCCCGTGTCCTTCGTGCCCTTCCTCGGCCGCCACGCCGCCGGGCTTGGCCTCCGGGATCTCGGAATGGTCGCCGCCGCCGGCCGCCAACTCCAGCGCCGCCACGTCGCTTTCCTCGATCTGGTAGGGCACTTCCTTGAAAATCGCGTTGGCCAGGATCAGGTCGATCACCTTCCGCTCGATGATCTGGTTCCGCAGCACGTCCATCGCGCCCTGCTTCTCCAAGCGGGCCCGCACCCGCCGCGGCGACTCTTCGGTCTGCCGGGCGATCATGGCGATTTCCGCATCGTAATCTTGTTCGTCGGCGTCGATCTCCTGGTCCTCGGCAATCCGCTCGAGGATGAAATGTTCCTTCAGGGCGCGGGCCGTCGAGGCGCGGCTGTTCTGCCGCAAGACGTTTTCGTGGGCGCGAATCTCTTCCTCGCCGAAACCGCTTCGCTGCAGCTCCATGACCGCGCGCTGCAGCTCGCGATGGCTCTGCCGCTGCAAGAGATCGGGCGGCAGGTCCCAATTGGCGGCCACGGTCAGCGCCGCCGTGATCTCGCGGGCCCGCTGTCGTTGCTGATACTGCATCCGCTGGCCGAGCGTGTCCTTGATCGTGTCGCGGAGGTCGGCCTCCAGCGTGAATCCGCCCAGTTCCTGCAACAGGTCCGGGGTCAACTCCGGCAACTGCAGGCGCTTGACTTCCAGGACCTCGAAGACGCCCGTCACCTGCTGCCCTCGCAAGGCCGCGTTGGGCGCGTCCTCGCTGAGCTGCGTGGTCAATTCGCGGGTCTCCTCCGCGCGGACTCCCGTCATCGCCTGGTCGAAGCCCTCGATCTTGCCGTCGCGGAAGCTGAGCACAGGGCGAAGCCGAATGACCTCTTCCGTCGCACTGGAAAGGACCGTCTCGCCGTGCTTGAAGGTGAGGTTCGTGGTGATGTAGTCGCCCGATTCCGCCGGACCGTCGAACGGCACGAGCTGTCCCCGGTTGGTCAAGATCCGCTTCAGGGCCTGGTCGACGTCGGCGTCGGTAAACTCCCGCACCGGCTTCTCGATTTGCAGGCCTTTCCATTGCGGCATCTCGAACTGGGGGCGGACCTCGAGGTCGAACTCGAAGGTCATAGGGCCTTCCTTGGGCACTTCCACGGTGTCCATATCGAGTTCCGGCTCGCCGATGGCCGAAAGGTCGTAATCGTCGTGGATCTGCGTAAGGCTGTCCATTAGCAGCGCACCCTTCACCCGGCCGGCGACCTCCTTGCGAAAGCGGTTCTCGACCAGTTTCCGCGGCGCGTGGCCAGGGCGGAAACCGGGCACGTGGGCCTCCGGCACCAGCTCGCTGTACTCTTTGTCCAGGTAGCGATCAATGTCCTCGCGGGCCACGGTCACGGTGATATGCCGTTCGCAGGCGCTGCGCTGGTCGATCTTGACTTCCAGGTTCAACTTAGGGCGTTCTTCCTCACCCTCGTCGCCCTCATAGGCGACGGCCTGGTCGGCGATGAACTGTTCGGATTCCAGAGCCCCCATGTTTTGCAGGGCTTCCTCGTCGTTGGGATCTTTTTGTGCCATGATGTTCCGTCGGCGGCTAAATAAGAAAGAGCGGGTGATGGGGTTCGAACCCACGACAACGACGTTGGCAACGTCGTGCTCTACCAACTGAGCTACACCCGCCCTCCGCTCGTTCCGAATATTCCCCAAAAAAGGTGGGACGAGCGGCAGCAATTCGGGATTATAGGCTCCCGCGAGCCATATTCAAGGCCAGTTACGGCCTTTAGTTCTATTAAATCAATCTAAATCCATAGTCCTGGCAATGTCAATGGCCCCCCTGATAGGAAGAAGCCAGGAGTTAGGAGTTAGGGTTAGGAGTCAGGAGTTAGGAGTTGGAAGCTGGCATTAGCCCACCAGAAATGGTGGAGAGGTCGCTGTCCGGGGCAAAAAGTGGCCAAAGTGGCCACTTTTCGGGGTTTTCTGGCGGTTGCGCACCACGTTTGACACAATGTTACTTCCCCACAATGATGGGATCATGCGAGGAAAACTGCGGGAAAACGATGCCTTGGCGCTCTTCGTGGTCATTTAATTTCCTATCTTGGATTAGTACTCGTTAGTTGTGTTTCTGGCCACTTTTCTGGCCATAAGTGGCCACGATCGGCCACATCTGGCCAAATTCGGCCAGTTTTTCCGAAGTTGGCCATTTCGTACAATTACGCACCCAGCTTCTTTACTGCCAGTCTGGCGAAGGGGTCCAGAAAATCCTGCTGATTTCATCATCTTTCTCCCCTCGCCCGTTTCTGGGAGAGGACGGGCACCATGTCGGGCACCATGTACCCATGGTCGTTGTCGCGGTGAGGCCATCTTTCTCCCCTCTCCCGTTTCTGGGAGAGAGGCAGGGTGCCATTCCCGTTCTAACTTCTAGCTCCTAAGTTCTATACTGCGCACGGGTGAAAATGATCGAAGCCCAAAGCGCAAGCGAGGTAAGCGGTTCCATCCCTGGCTTGCGCGTCGGGCTTCGATCCGTTCCCTCCATTCCCGTTTCCACATAACAATACGGATTTGGGCCTTGAAATGGGAAAATTATTTTGCACGCGGGCTTACGACCTGGTCGCAAGTTGTTTGTGCAAAACGACTTAAAAACTTTTGAACTCCGCGGATTGAGTGCATGCGAATTGTATTACGAACTCCACCAGAGGGTGGATAAAATTCATATAGAGATGGAGTACAAAGTTGTCTCCGCATAGTTTAGGTGAGATAGGTAGACTGAGAACAGCATTTTTCCGGATTGCACAGTTCTTTTCTTTTCCCACTCGTTTCGGATTTCGGGCTCGTCAGGACGGAAGGGGATGACGAGTTCCCCGGGCCGCGAGTAGCTGATGCGATTATCACCCCAGTCGGCGCATATTGCCGAATCGACCAATCGAACGGGAGGAACTTTCCGACGACTTGTTGACAGCACCTGCCGGGAGTGATTATACTCTACCGCTTGGGATGTCGAATGGATTGTAACCTATGGCTGCTAAAGGATTTACGTAGCGACGTGTGGTTGTCTGGGAAAGTCGGCGGTATACAATTCTATAGACCACAGAACGTCCGCGGCTTGCGGACGTGTATCCGACGAACAGGAGGGTTCTCAAGTGCCAAATTTCTACTATATCGCATGCCAAATTGAACGAAAACCGCCAAGTAAGAGGACAGAGGCAAAGGAATGGCAGAACTCGTGCGGCTTGTTATTCACAATTACCGATGTCTTCGCGACGTTGATTTCGCGGCGTCAAGCATCAATGTGCTGTTTGGCCCCAACGGCGTGGGCAAGAGCAGCTTCTTGGACGCTCTTTGGTTCGTCCGTGAGTGCGCCAGC
This sequence comes from uncultured Planctomycetia bacterium, assembly GCA_963824275.1. GTDB lineage: Bacteria > Planctomycetota > Planctomycetia > Pirellulales > Thermoguttaceae > JANXQG01. The sequence continues at coordinate 871,763 of CAWGOT010000003.1, forward strand.
CGCGGCGTGGCGGAGGCAGCCTCCTCGCGACACCACGGGATCGGCCTGCTATCCGACAGCGCGGAACCCGGAGACGAGAGAATTCACATCGGCATCGGAACGGGCTCTGCGGATTACTTAATTACCTTCGGCTACTCTTCGGGCCGCATCGAGCCCTTTGTCGGGGAGCGGCTGCTTTCGAGGCCGCGGCAGATCGCCTTAGTGAACCGTCTCGTCGGTAGTGACAAGGCCGAGCTTTATCACGAGCAGATGAAGCAGGCAGTCGCGATTAAGTTGCCCGACCCGGAGAGGCTGGCATTCAGCAACTACCTTCTTTTTTCCGAGCCACGCGACGAGGCGCTGGATATCGACAACTTGCTGAAGTCGCTCCATTTCTACAGCAGCCGCGCCGTGAACCTGTTCCAACTTCGGGTCCTGGGGTCGGAGTCGAGCGTTCATACGTACCCGTGGGAGAGGTGGCAGAACCTTTGGTCCGCACTTAGGAACCTGAGCAGCCGGCGCGCCGTCGACGACCGTTTCGAGACGATCATTGGCTACATGCGAAAGGCATTTCCCGGATCGTTCAAGGACCTCGTGCTGGAGTCGCTCGGCACGGACCGCGTTGGCTGCAGCTTCCTTGAGCAAGGCAGGAAGTTGCCGATCCAGGCCTCCGGGGTTTCCGACGGGCACATCCAGCTACTGGGCCTTTTGACCGCGCTGTTCGGCGATATGCACGATCGGCCGAGCCTGCTGCTCTTCGACGAACCCGAGACGTCGTTGCATCCGCACGCCATCGCGGTCTTTGCTGAAGCCGCGTCTGAGGCGGCCGCAAACTGGGATCGACAGATCTTCGTGGCTACCCATTCCCCAGTGCTTATCAGTCAATTTGAGCCGGCCGATGTGGTCGTTGCCGAGGCTGGCGATGATCGCTCCACGACACTCCGCCGCGTCTCGGAAATCGCCGAAATCCACGACCTCCTCGATCACTACTCGATCGGGTCGCTTTACATGTCTGAGAATGTGGGTCAACAGGGCATGTCGGGAGACTCGGCGCAAGCCAAGCTGCAAGGATCATGAACGGCGGATTCTGTCGGTTTTGGTTGGTTGTGACAGGACGCTCGAGGCCTATTACTTCGCCCACTCCGAAGCTGTCAATTCGGTTGCGGGCGTTGCAGTGCTCGCCGCAGACCATCCCACGGAACGTCGAGCAAATCGGGCATCCCAAAAGCGAATTGAAACGCTGTTGGAAGGGATTCGACGAAGTTGACCACGGCCGTCGAATCGTCCCGCTCCTCGATCTGGAGCACGTGCTCTCCCGGCCGCAAGAGTGCTGCTCGCTACGAGCGATGTTCGCCTGGTGCGTGGCCAAACTCATCGAAGCCGGTGCCGTATGGGACGATACCCTGGCCAACTCGTACCGACTAACCGACGGCTGCCGGTCCCCCTTAACCTCTGGACAGTAGGTTGCTGCTGTTGACGGACTGGCAAGGATTGTGGCCGAGAACTCGTCGGTGATACCCGGTGATACCCCACTCCGCGCAGTCGTCGGGACTTGGGTACAACGTGGCTTGAAACCGTCTTCCGTCCTGCTAGACTAAGGGTAGGAAATAACAAGGGGTTTGCAAACCGGTTTCTGGGCGCGAGCCTGTGCCGGTTACCAACCCCTTCCTGTTTTAATTCTCCCCGCTCCTCCTTCATCCCTTTCGTTCCGCGCGGTTCCAAACTCGCGCCTTGTACTGCACGAGCAGGTAATTGGCCAGCATTTGAACATGCCTGGGCGTATTCTGGACTTCGTTCCACTTCAGTTGAGCCCCCGGCCCAAAATCCCAATAGCCATCAGTCCAGCGGCAGACCTCCTTCAACGGTTCGAGATCCTCGCGGAACTGCTTGACGGTCAATCGCTCGACCTTGCCGAGCCGGTCGGCAATCGCATCCATCACGAATCCCAAGGAAACGACGCCGGCACCGTGCATCAGGCGGGATCTCCGGGAGGGAAGGCCCCAGGCGCCGGCAAACACCGCTTTTACGGCATCCCAAAACGCCTTCACTACTTTGAGCATTTCCTCGACGTCCCCATGGTCGCCGTCCGCGTCACGAAAGCGGTAAAGAACCCCGTCGCTGATGCTGTTTTCGAGCATCTTGAGCAGCGAATTGTCCTTGATCACGCCCTCGCCGCTGGTCGGCGTTCTGACCATCTTCCGCAAGGGCGAGTCTTCATCGTGATTGAGCCGATCCAGCAGGTGGGCCGGGAAACGGCGGCGCTGCAGGACGGCCGGCAGCTTGGCCTGGGTCGCGGGGAGCAGCTCATAGATCAGGCCCTTCGGCAAGGGCTTCGTGGAGTTGACGAGGATGAATTGCTCCCGCTGCTCCGCGTCGTCACCGGCAATGAACCCGACGACGCAGATCGGAAACGACTTGATCTTGGCCGAGCATATCGCGGCCATCCGCTGCTGGCCGTCGACGATCCAAGCGGGGCGCTTTTCGTCGGGCTCGTCGGGACGGAACGGGATGACGAGTTCCCCCGGCCGCGAATAACTGATGCGATTGCCGTTCTTTGGAGCCGGCTCGAACTTGACGGAGCGATTGAAGGCCACCACGATCGCATTCGGGATCATCGGATTGGAAGACTCCAAATACTGCTGGATGTCGGCAATATGCGACAGCACCTCCGGCCGCTGATAGCCCTTGATCATATTGTCTTCGGTCCGGCCAATTCGTGAGATCGTGGCGAAATTCGCCAGTTCCTTCCCGTCCACGGCGAAGGAATAGAGCGTCCGCCGCGGCCCTTGGCGGATCTCCAGGGCGGGTAACCGCAAAGTTGAATTGGCAATCTGCTTCATGGTGTCATTGCTTCTCCCATCCTGTAAACGCCACCGCCGGGCCCGCCGGCCAGCGCCGGCGGAGCAATATCTGGCGATTTAATCCCGCCCCGGCTGGGCCTGCCCCAGTGGAGCGATGTCTGTCGATTTGATCCTGCCCCCACTGGGCCTGTCCCAGTGGAGCACCTGTTTGGCCACTAGAAAGGCCGCCTCGACCGCCCATTTCGCCGTTTTCCCCTCTTGTCCGCCCCCGGCCGTAGGCCGGGGGCGGACAGAGGGGAAAACGGCGAACACCGATTGACGGCTGGCATGTAGTGGCCAAACAGGCGCTCCACTGGGGCAGGCCCAGCGGGGGCAGGATCGCGTTTTGACGAAATCGACAGACGACGAGCCTTGGACATTAGGAACAATCCCCGTGGGGGCGTTTTCAATTTGAGCAAGTACCATCTCCCCTCGCCCGTTTCTGGGTGGGGGCGTCTTTCTCCCCTCGCCTTCGGGAGAGGGGCAGGGGGTGAGGGCGTCTTTCTCGCCGCTCCCTGCCTTCCGCCCACTCATCCTTCATCCTTCATCCCTCTTCCTTCAGGCCCGCCAGCTCGCGCCTTAGCCGCCGGTACAGCACATGCACGTTATGAAATCCTCTCCGGCGATTCCGCTCGGCCCCCCGGAAAAGCATCACGTGGATCCCGATCCGTTTGCAGATATCGCAGGGGCACTTCTTCCAGGGCTGCTCTTCCAGGATCTCTCGATAGGCGTCGCGGTAGTCCTTGGCGCCGTTGACGAGCGACTCATACTCCGTGAGCAAGTCAAGCACCTTCGGAAGCCTGGCCTTGCCCTTGTCGTACTTGATCAGCCCGTCCATGCAGGCCAGTTCCAGCCGGCGGGCTTCCTTTTGATCGATCTCGCCGGCGGCGATGTGCCTGCGAAGGGTCTGGTTGCCCTCGACCTGCGGCACGCGGATCGCAGGATAGGTGCGTTTCAGCGTGTGATAGTTGTCCCGGTCGTCCTTGAACGCCTGGCGCAGCGGCGACGTGCTATCGAAGCTGACGACGCCGAACTGGGCAAATTGCTCGAAATGCTCGCATCGCGTCACCCCGAAGAGGTGCAGCCTGGTGTCGGCCTGCCGCACGGCATCGACCGCTTCGAGCACCGCCAGTATCTCAGGGGTCTTCAAGGGCACCAGGCCGCCCACGGCAATCGTGCGAAATCCCATCTTCTGCAGCGCGGTCGCAGCACGGGCGTGGGCCTTGGGACTTCAGCCCTGTGTGACGCCAACCGGCTCGAACCGCGGCTTGCGCTTCCGGCAAAGCCGCCGGAACTCGCGGGCCAGTTGCCGGCCTCGTTTGTTTCGGCCATCCGCTCCTCCGCTGGCTTTGACCGCGCTTTCTCTGACCCCGCCATCCCCTCTCGTGGGCGAAAGTCGCAAAACCCTTCCTGGTTAGAGGTTGCCGTCGAATCACGCGATCGGGGCGAGGAGCAGGTTCCGCTTCGACCCGCCTCTCGCGTATAATATCGGCCGTAGGTATGGCCATCGCGGTGATCAAGAATCCAACCTCCAATGAGCCCGACAAACTCCCTTGCTTACCGCGTCTTTCAAAAAAGGTTCAACTTGCTGAAGAATGCGCGGGGTTGAAAAAGGCGGACATGCTGATTCTCATTGGAGTTACGTTCAACAACCTCCAGGAGAGAAAACAGCATGTCCACGAGCTTACTTTACCATGCCTTCGGTGTTCGCGGCTACCGGTATTTGAAAACAGGATACGTTGGGGGTGAAGTCATCTTCACGATTGAGCAACCGTGGGAAACCTGTCGCTGCTCGGCCTGTGGGTCGGAGAACTTGATTGGACGCGGAAAAAATCGTCGTCGCTTTCGTACCGTGCCGATCGGCGGCAAACCGGTATACCTGGAGTTGTCCATCCCCCGCGTGGAGTGTCGTGAGTGCAACGTTGTTCGACAGGTAGAAATTGGTTTTGCCGATCCTCGTGTAACCTATACTAAAGCCTTTGCGCGTTATGCTTTGGAACTCTCACAGTATATGACCATCCAGGACGTTGCCGACCATTTACGCATCAGTTGGGACGTGATCAAGGAAATCCAAAAGGCCGACCTGAAACGTCGGTTCGACAGGCCGAAATTGAAACACTTGCGACACATCGCCATCGACGAAATTTCCACCGCCAAGGGGCACGTCTACCTGACACTCGTCTTGGACCTGGACAGCGGAGTGGTGGTCCACGTCGGCTCGGGAAAAGGCGGGGACGCCCTGAAGAACTTCTGGATCCGTCTTCGCGCCTCGGGGGCCAAGATCGAGGCCGTGGCCACGGACATGTCGCCTGCCTACATCGACGCGGTCACAACCCATCTGCCGAAGGCTCGACTTGTGTTCGATCGCTTTCATGTGATCAAACTCTACAACGACAAGCTGTCGGATCTGCGACGTGCCATGCATCGCGAGACTCACCGAAACGATGCACAAAGACGTGCTCAAGGGCGTGCGCTGGCTGCTGCTCAAGAGGCCGGAAAACCTCGATCCTGCCCGCAACGAACCGCAACGTCTTGAGGAAGCCCTGCGATTGAATGCTCCCTTGGCCACGGCCTACTACCTCAAGGCAGAACTTAACGAGATTTGGGAACAAGACGACGAGGAGACGGCCCAGGCGCTGCTCATGGACTGGATCGTCTACGCTGAAAGCACAGGCATCCGAATGCTACAGAGCTTTGCCAAAACGCTGCGTCTCCATGCCTGGGGAATCCTTGCCTATTACGATCACCCCATTTCCACCGGCCCTCTGGAAGGCACCAACAACAAAATCAAAACCATGAAACGTCAAGCCTATGGGTTCCGAGACCAAGAATTCCTCCGACTCAAAATCCTCGGTATCCATCAAACCAAGTACGCTTTAGTCGGATGAACCTCAAAAAAGTGCTTTGCGCGACTGTAACACCGACAGGATTGTGTCGCAAAGCAAGATAGAGGCAGATGCCGATGTCGGAACGTAAGGAATGAAGGCTGAGTTGTCACTTCCTGGTCAGGTCGAAGACCCCGTTGGCGCCGCGCTGGCGGATCGAGACGTGGTTCGTCGACTTCAAGATGCGGCGATCGCCACCCTTTGGCGAGCGCACACCGGTTTAACTACGGCGCAACGGGCGGCGCAATCGGAAGAAGTGGTTCAGGAAGCGGCCCAACGTGCATTGAAGCGGCGGGGGGACTTCGACACGGGAAGAAGCGTGGTCCGCTGGCTGGTAGGGTTCGTGGTCATGGTGTGTAGAGAGAGAACCAGAGATTGCCACCCAGCCGGGACTCCTGCAGCAACTGACGACAACACTCTTTCCATTGAGGAACTGGCACTCGATCTCTGCCGGCCGGCCGAGGATGTGGTAGCCGAAAGGGTAGATGTTCGTCAAATGCTGGAACGCCTGCCACCCGAGGATAGGGAATTGGTCCGGCAGCGTTTCTTCGATGATGCCAGTTTTGCGGAAATCGGTAAAAAGTTCGGGATTTCAGACGGCGCCGCTCGCGTCCGACTTTTCCGGATTTTGACTAGGTTGAGGACCAATGGGGAGGCGCTGCCATGAGCGAACGCCAGAATCAAATTCGCCTCGACTTGCTCGCTTTTCGATATCTGGAAGCCGTTGAGGCCGGCGACATGAACACGCTCGATAGCCTGTGGGACCAGGCCGATGGGGACGCGGAACTGGAACAGGTCTTGCACGGACTGAATGAGGCCCTGGCGACGGACCGTGAAGAACAGGAGCGAATCGAGGGCGCTATTACGGCTGCACTGGAACAGCATATTCCGAGCGCTGCCATCCTTCGGACTCCCGCTGGTCTGCTCACGGTAGCGGACGTAGCCGAGTCTATCCGCCGCAATCCTCCCGCGGGCCTGACAACCGACGAGATAACAGCGAACGAACAACTTCGTCAGTCAGGTCGAGTTTTGCCATCGGATCTTGGCATGAGCCAAGTGCTCGAATGGGGCCGGGAATTTGGGTCACTGCCCGAGACGTACTGGCGGGCGTTCCGGAAAGCTGCTCTCAAGCTGCGAATGCAACGGGAATCCAATGCGACCTATCAGATGGCTGCGCGCAAGCCAAGCATAATCGACCGGAGAAGCAGACGTGACGGAGACGACCAATCAAAAGAGTCCTGTAGCCGCAGTCGCGTCTCTGCATGCCCGATTTCGCATCGGCATCGACCCAATGCGCCGAGGCCCCGTTCCACTTTCGCGACTGCTGGACGAGCACAACCTGCTTTACTTGACGTTGCCCCGCTTGACCCGTGCGTCGATCGCGGAACACTTGCTCACCGAAGACATTGCTCCTGGCAATCTGCTGGACTCCGGTGATCCAGACGAATTGTTCGCTGGGTTCATCTTCAGGACCGAGACCGTTGGGTTTGTGTTTGTCGGGGAATTGGAGCCGGTCGGCTCGCAAAATGGAGGACCGCAGAAGGTCAAAGTGACGCCCTTGGGTCGGTGGCGATACACGGCGGCCCACGAGCTTGCTCATTTCCTGTTGCATCGTGATCGGATGCACGCCGGCCAGTGGATCGGGGATACAACGGAAACGATTCGGGAAGCGGAGGGAGCTGAGACCATCGAAATGGAGCGGGAAGCAAATCAGTTCGCTGCCGAGTTGCTGATGCCAGCAAGCGTCTGCCGTGCCCGCGCCGAAGAGTTCAAGGCTGCGTACCGGGCATGCCCGTTGTCGGCGTTCGCGTATCATCTCGCGTCCGAACTGCTGGTCAGCCCGGAGGCCATGCGCTACCGGCTGCGAGGATTGGGGGTGGGGGATGAGTGAAGAAATCGTTCGACGGTTTTTTCGCAATCACGCGGGAGCTGCCGTAAGCCTGTATCGTGACCAGCAGGAAGTCGACTCCGTGTCAGAGAAGCGAGAAGAGATCATCGAGTGGGGAATCGAACAAGCCCCGGAATCGTGGAAGCCGGTTATCTTGCCCGAAACGCCAGCGAAGGTGGGCGAGTATCCTGATCGGTTTATTGATGGTTGCCAGATCGGCCACGCGGTAGCGTGTCTTCGGGCGCCAGGCCTTGGCTGGCCCATTCCCGTATTCCTTGCCGAAGTGGGCGGCATCGCGTTGCGTAGAAAGGGGCGTGATCTTTGTCGCGATTTCTTTGGTTTGGAACGCGTCATCAGCTTCGTTACCGATCCCTTCCCCTGGCCGGAGGTGGAGGCATTCGCCGAGGCGATATTCAATCTCGCTGAGTTTCCGTTGCGAATCTTGACCGCGAGTCGGCCCGAGGTAGATGACCCGATTGAATACTTCGACTACGAGAAGATGCGTAAGGCTGCGCAGAACCGCGCCAACAATGAAATGGCGAACTGGGAGGCTGTTGCGCTGGCTGCCGATCACGACACCCCCACTCTTGTGGACGGACGGCTTGAGCCACGTCTTCGATCATCCAAGGCTGCGGCTCGATTCAACTTGGTCATTGGGGTTGTCAAGACTCACTCGGCCAACCTGCTGCACGCGCAGGGTTGGCGCACTCTCCTCGATTTGAAGCCTGGCCAGCGGACGCCCTGCTTTCGCATTGGCAAGACCATGACAGGCTCGGCGAATGATCTACCGGTGGTCTCGTGGTTCGTAAAGATGGCGGGGGGATCGGAACTCATGCCGAATTGGGCGGCCGTCCGAGTCGAGGTGCCTTGGATTCAGTTTGAACGGCAGCCGGAATTACTGCGGACTGGCTGGATCAACCGTTTGTCTCGCTGGCTGATTGATGCCCGGTGCCGCCAACAGAGCTATGCGCGAATGCCCGTCTCTCTCGAGCCAATCGTCCGGGCTGAAGATAGCCTCAAGAGTTTATTCACCCCTTTCGGCGTGTTGCGCAATCGATTCTTGCGGCACGCCGGGATAATCGGAGGATTACCGTTATGAATGAAGCCGATGATGTATCCCTGGATGCGATCCTCAGCGAGGACGGGGCTCCCCACGACGGTTTCGGAGGAACCACTGCCGACCTCCTTGGCCGGGTTGCGGCCCCACCCAATAAGGAGTCGACCAGTGATTTCTTCTACTTCTGGGTCGAAAGGGGCAAACTTGTTGAGCGGGGGCAAATTGTCACCACCAGGAGCAATCTGGGTGAGCGAACCGTGGAGTTCATCGGACTGGTCGAGGAGGTCTATCGCCAGAGCCGACAGCGTGACATGGGTGAGGAAGTGGACCGATTCGACGCGATGACCGGGTGTGATCCACCGTTCGCGTCCGCAGGCTTCACCTACGCGAAGGTCATTATCCTGCGAACGGATCCGGTAACGCATGCACCGCCGACTGAGGAGAGCGTAGTCCGCCTCGGCGGCCAAGCCGACGCACAGAGAGGATACGGGGTTGACCGCATGCGCAGCGAAAACCGCTTAGCCATTGGGCGATTGCGTAACGGCGGGATTAACTACGCCGGCCCGGCAGTCGTCGACCTCGCGTATCTGCTTGGCGAAAACGGAGGCCACCTGAACGTCAACGGCATCGCCGGGATGGGGTCCAAATCCAGCTTTTTGCTCCACGTTATTGACTTGCTCATGCGGTGGGCCAAGCGGACAGGGAGGCCCGGCGACGCAGTCCGCCCACAGTTGGTGCCGATCATCTTCAACGTGAAAAACTTCGATCTGTTTTTCATCGACCGTTGGAACCGGAACTGGCGGCTCAAGCGCGGCGAAGCCGAAGAGGACTGGCGAGAACTCGGAGTCGAGGATCCACAACCGTTTCGTAATGTGCGATTCTTCGCTGCGCAGCAGCCGAAGGTTGACACACCGGTGAGAACCGGTCGGGAAGGAGTCGAGGCGTTCAGTTGGGGGCTGGCTGATGTGATCGAGCAACAGATGTTCCGGTTCCTCTTCGCCGACGAAGATACCGGCAACGCGAACTTCAGTGCCCTGGCCGGTGCCATTGAAGAGCGGTTGACTGACGACGGGAACAACGGGCCGAAGCTACGGGCCGATGCTCCTCAGACTTTCGACGGATTGCTCACGTGGCTCAAGTCAGTGGACAGGGACAAGATCGGTGATCCACACCCTGGCACCCGGGCGAGTCTCGTCCGCCGGCTCAGGGGTATGCTTCAGGACAGCGATGGCGTATTACGCCGCACCGATCGCCATGGAAAGCCGCTGAAAATGCCGAACGCTGAGACACCCGGGCCGTGGGTGATCGACCTGTTCGCCGTGAAGGACGAGAAGGTGAGGCGCTTCGTGGTGGCTACCGTCCTCCACCAGCTTGTCGTGCTGCGATCTGGGAATGCGGTTGAGGGCCTGCAATATCTTGTCACCCTGGATGAGCTGAATCGGTTCGCCCCCAAGAACCGATCGGACCCGATCACGGAAATGATTGAGCGGGTGGCCGCCGAGATGCGGTCCCAGGGCATCATCCTGCTAGGGCGCAGCAAGAGGCAAGCCGCGTCTCCTCTCGGGTGATTGAGAATTCCGGGATCAAAGCGCTCGGTCGCAGCGGTTCGCTCGAATTGTCCGCTGACATCTGGAAGTCCCTCGGGCCGGCCGGCCGTAATCAGGCCGCTCAGATCATGGAAGATGAGAAGCTTCTCGTGCAGCCGAGCTTCCGGGCACCGATGCTTGCCAAGATTCCCTTCCCGCCTTGGGCACTGCGGAAGGAAGAAGCACTGCTGTCTGATGAATTCAAAGCACCAAGTTCAGTCGAGGGGCCCATTGCTCGGCCAACGCTGACAGCTCAAGAGATCTAATCGTGTGACAGAGAGGGCTAGGCATACGGGTCGCGATGGCGCGTCCCAGGAGGGTCCATACATGAAACTGCTGCATACGGCCGACTGGCACCTAAACGATCGCCTCGTCGGACAGGACCGCACGGATCACCTTCGCCGCCGTGTCGAGCGGGTGGCAGACATCTGCCGGAGAGAAGATGTCGACGTGCTGATCATCGCTGGGGATGTATTTTCCGAACAGGCAACCGACGCCCAAGTGGCAAGTTCCTTCCGGCACCTGAGGTCCACGTTCCAGGGATTCTTCGGCCGCGGCGGCAATATTCTGGCTATTACGGGCAATCATGACCAGGATGGCCGTGTTCGTCCCTTCATCGACCTGGCGGCGCTGGCATGGTCCTCGATGAACCGCCGTGGCAACCCGGTGACTACTTCGCGCCGGGCAAGATGTATTTACTAGATGAGTTCTTCTTCGGGCGCCTACGCGACCCGGCTGGGATGGGTATCCAATTTGTGTTCCTCCCTTTTCCCAGCCCCAGCCGCGTGCCTACGGGCGCCAACCCGGTGACAACCCCGGAGGAACTGCACCGCCCAATCGCACAGCGGGTCACAGACTGGATCAAGAACCTTCGCAACGATCCGCGGTTTGACACAGGCTTGCGGACTGTGCTGGTGGCACACCTGAGTGTCACGGACACGGAATACTCTAGGGGACGGTTCGCACTCACGGATCGCCACGATATTCTTGCCGATGCCGCAGACTTGCCGCAAACTTGGGACTATGTTGCGCTAGGCCATAACCACAAGCCCCAGTGCATTCGTGGAGTACCCCACGTCCGCTACGCAGGCAGTTTGGACCGGCTCGACTTTAGCGAACGTGACGAAGAGAAAGGCGTCGTTCTCGTGGATATCGGTATGGGAGGCCGCAAGGGCGAACCGCGGTTCATAGCGATCGAGCCCACGTCCCTTGTCGAGGTCCGCGTGCCGGACGCACATGTGACGGTGGAACAACTTCAGGCCCAAGTGCCCGATCCCGCCACGGCCCTCGTGAAGGTAATTGTCGAACCGGCGGCGACAGCGGATGCCTCGGGCGCGGTCGATCGAGCCATCCGTGAGGCGTTGCCCTTCATCACTGGAGTTTCCTGGCAGTCGCCAGCTCTCGATCGCTCCGCGGCGGCCCGCAGCATCGAACTGAAAGACAGCGTCGGCGAAACGGTTCTTCATCACTTGCGTCGCCAACTCAAGGACGACGACCCCCAACGCGATGACCTTCTCCAACTCGCTCAAGACTTCCTCGATAAGGAGGAGCAATCATGATTCCGCTACGCGTCTTCCTGAAGAATTTCCTCTGCCATGCCGAGCAAGAGTTCCAGTTCGAGGACCACCCTGTATGGCTTCTGCACGGCCCAAACGGTGTGGGCAAGTCGGCTGTGTTCGATGCGATGGTGTACGCCCTTTACGGGGAATCACGCCGGAGCGATTCGCGCAAGAACGCCGTCGTGGACGTGATCCGCCATGGAGAGGCATCGATGCGGGTCGAGTTTGATTTTGAACTCTCCGGGCAACGGTTCCGGGTCTGGAGAGCCAGGGTGCGTAGTGGTCAAACAAAGCAGGGCGTCTATCAGTGGGTGAACGGACAATGGACGCCGGTTCGCAACATCACGAGCGACCGAGATCTCAAGCAGTGGGTATCGAACAAGCTCGACCTCACGTACGAGGCTTTCGTCACGGCGGTCTTGCTGCGTCAGGGAGCGGCAGAGACCCTGATTGATGCAGACAAGGAAAAACGTCGGGAGCTATTTCGAAGCCTCATCGATCTGGAGCCGTACATCCGGCTGCATGAGCGGGTAAAGGTACGAAGAACAGAGATATCGGGCTGTGTTCGGCAACTATCCGCGCGGCTGAGCGGAATGGCCATAATTTCGGAGGAACAGATCGCCGAATCGACACTTGCCGAGCAGACCGCGGACGAGGCGCTGCAAAAGGCCCGGATCGCGGCTAACACGGCTCGGGATCTTCTCGGACAATCGCGTAACTGGGAACATCTCGAAGGCACCCGAGAGCAGCTCCAGGCGGCCCTCGACGCTGCCGCGGGGCGCGCTAGCCGCTCCGCAGAACTCGCATCGCAGGCCGCGCGGCTCCAGAGACTGCGAGTCCTCGTCCCTGGCCTGCGCCGTGTTGACGAACTTCAGAATGCGATCTCCACCGCCGCGGACGCGCACCGGCAGCGCTTAGAGCAGCAGGCGATTGCAGCACGTGAGGCCGAGAAATTGGCCACGGCGCTCACCGAGTCGCGCTCTCAGAAGGATGAATGCCGCGAACAGGTGACCGGGTTTGATCGGCAGATTCTGATCGGGGAAGCCGAGAAGACGCGACTTTCAGGTGAGATCAACCGCGCTACACGCGCGGCACAACTGCATGAGAGGCTAGCAACCCTGAAGTGTAAGCGGTTCGACCCCGACCTTGATGAACAGTTAAGAGCTGAGGAACGAGCCGTTACCTGGCGCGCTCCGCTAAAGATGCGCTTCCCCACTTGGAGTTGCTGGCGGGCCACCGGAACGACTACCTTCAGGCCGTCGCAGACGAACGCGCCGCAGAGCAAGAAGGAAACAAAGCGTTCGCAGAGGTCGGACGGCTAAAGGTGGCCGAAGCGGGGGCTCTAGCGGAATCTAACGGCGCGGCGACGGGTCTGCGGGAAGCGGAACGGGCCTTCGCCATCGCAGAGGATTGTTACAAGACGGCAGTCAAACGACGCGACGACTTCTCAGTCGCAACGTCGAAGCCGGTTTGCTCCGAGTGTCTGCAACCAATCGACGCCAAGCACGCCGCCAGGGAACGGACGAAGCTGGACCAGGCGATTCTAGACGCAGAAACCAGGGTGAACACCTTGCGTGCGCATGTTGCACGACGGACGTTCGACGTTGATACTGCGAAGGCCCAGTACGGCCGAGTGGAAGCCGATCGGCGCAGTGCCGAGCAACGCCACAACGATGCAACGCGCACCTGCGCTGAGTGTCGCAACCGTGCGGCTCAGGCCCAGCGAGCGTTCGCTAATACTCTCAAGGCCCTTGGCACGCCGTTTGTTGACCGAGTTGCCGCCGTCTCCAATGCAGGGTTCCCTACGCCGGACGATTTGATTACGATTCGCGACACTGCCGAAGACCTGCCGAACCGCGATCATGCTTACAGCGAGCTTCGCGTACTGCAAGGGGATCGTGAACAGACGGCACGTGACATCCGAATCCTGGAAGAGTCCGTCACTGCAGTTGGTGCGCCTGCTGACGTAACTGCTGCACTCGCCGATCTTAAGCAGATCGAGCAGAAACTGGTCACCCTCCGTTCCAGCCACTCCCTGGCCGAGGATGCGCGGGTCGCGGCAGAGTCAGCGGAGAGTGAGGTCCTGTCCAAGCAGCGGGAACTGAATCTGCGTGTCATACAAATCGCGGGCGCAGTTGCGAAGGAGGAAGCCGCGATCGAATCGGCTGGCAGCCAACGCGACGCGGCGATTATGACACTGCCTGAAATGGAACGGGCGACCGCGATCACCGTCACAGCGGAGATACTCCGGACTCATGCCGAGGAACTTTCTCAGTTGGAAAGCGACAAAGTCCAGGAGCAGTTCGCTGCGCTCGCCGACGATCGGGTTCTCCAGGCAGACCGGGAAAGGCAACTCGTCCAGGTGCAGGAGCAGATCGCACGGCTGCCCGCAGACGCATGCCGACCCGTGACCATGGTGGAAGGCGAAGTGAAGTCTGCCGACGCGGCCATCCGAGAACGTGAGAAACTGCACGATACGGCTCGTACCCAACTGGCAACGCTCGTCAAGAATCGAGATCTACGTAGCGAGACGGAACGCCAACTCAGGGAGGCCGAACGGAACCAGACCCTCCACGAACGGCTGGCCGGTTTGCTCGGGCCGGAGGGCATCCAACTCGACCTGGTCCGCGGAGCAGAGGAGCGTATCATTCGCGGGCCAACGAGATCCTCGTGCGGCTCTCCATGGGTGATTTGCGGTTCGAGCCACCTAATCCAGAGAGCAATCGCGCCTTCGATCTGTCGTTTCGGCGAATAGATTGCCCGGAGCCAATTGCCGTTGGCAACCTGTCCGGCGGTCAGCGGTTCCGCGTCGCGGTGTCGCTTGCCCTGGCGGTGTGCCAGGGAGCGGGCAACGCAGTGCGGCGGCTCGAGTCCATCATCATCGACGAGGGGTTTGGCGCGTTGGACCGCGACGGCCGCATGGCGATGATCGCTGAATTGCGTGATGGCCAGAACCTGGCCGGCATGTTCAAGCGGGTGCTGGTGGTGTCCCATCAGGATGACTTCGCCGCGGCGTTCCCCGTTGGGTACCGCCTGCGATCGGAGGGCGGCATCTCGAAGGTCGAGCCGTTTGGGCTGCAACGAGATCAGCGGTAACCCACGCTGCCGTTTGACACGCGCTGGCCGACTCGCTCTAAGTGCATTATAACTGCCTGCGATCAATCCAGGCTGTTTATGCAGAGGTTCCTGCCCCAGACCGGGATCTTCTTTGCTTCGCCTTCCGAGCAGAGGGGTACGCTGGATTAACCCGTCTTCGCCGGGCCGTTGACGGCCTGTTTAAGCAGCTTGAGTAATTCCTCAATGATCGGCCTGTACGTCGAATTATCAACACGCCTCTTGTAATTCCGAACATAGGTATCGTTCTTGATGTGCTTCGTAAGCCAACGGTTTTCGTCTAGCAGGACCCACAAATTGTGTGTCGCGCGGCAGCAGAACCCGTGCAGTTTGCGAGCCTTTAGGCCCTTAGTGCCGTGTTCGCAGCACGCCGGGCATTTGCAGCGTTCCAGAATCGCCCACTCGTCCACGGACGGTTCACGACCGCGCCATTTTCCAAGGTCGGCGATCAATCGTTCGCCACTGCCCGGAAGCTGGACAATTCCGCGCAGGCCCGGTTCCGCCAACCACTGGAATCAACGGAATCGAAGCCAAGCAGGGCGGTGAGGTGGAGGGTCGACGTACCACCTACGCCGAAGACGTGGATGGATTTGTTCCTGAAGATCTGACGGACGTGCAGCAGGTCCGCCAGGACATCCGTGTAGGCCATCGCCTTGGGTTTACGGAGCAGGTTCGGCACGATCGCACCCAACGCAATCCGGCGCTTCCGTGACAATTTCGCGTCAGCGATCACATGTGCCGTGTAATCCATTAAGTGCTTGCCAATGTGAACCACAGGGACGTAGCCGTTGTGCTGGTAGCTCAGATTGACCCGCATCGTCTTGTCGAAGCACCCCCGCTGCTTTTGCAACGTCATGCTCGGAAAAGGGATGTAGTCCTGTGGGATCGGCTTCCAGTCGGGCTTAGCCTTATCAACGAACTCCTCGTACTCATCCATTGGCGATTCACCGACCTGACCACCAAAATAGAATGCACCGTTGTCCAGGTAAACTTTGATTGCCTTCGGAATGCCAAGGAATGCTCGCAAACCGTGCTCCATCGCCGCCTTCCGTCGGGTCTGCATTTGGTGGAACTCGCCGTAAGATACCATCACCGCCGATAACGCGGGGATGTGGAAAGGCGAATTCGGGTCCCAAACTCGGGGCTCCAGGTTCTTCAAACTTAGGCCTGCGACGATAAGCACGTTCTTGGTTCCTGGTGTATTCGTCGTTCATTACTTCGCCGTCTTGTGGATTGCTTCGAGCTGCTTGAAAGCATCCTCCTCCTCGCGCTCACCTTTCGAGGCCGGCTCCTTCATCCGCACGAGCACTGGGAAGTTGATAAACTGCCCGGAGAGCAGCGCCTCCCCAACGTCCAGGTCGGGCAGCAACTTCGCCTCGTCCTCTCCCAGAGTCTCGATGACCCGGCGCACGAACGACTGATCGGCAGGATTCACCATCCGCATGACGATGAATGAGTTGCACTGTGAGAGAGTCGTCTCGTCAAGGCGCGATGGGCGCTGGCTGATGATAACCAAGCCCACACCGAACTTCCGGCCCTCTTGGGCAATCTGACGGGTCGTCGTAGTCGACCGCTTCTCGGCATCCGTCCGCGCCTGGGCCGGCGCGAAGTTGTGGGCCTCCTCCAGAACGAGGAGAACCGGCAACTGCAATTCGTCCGAAACCTTCTTTTCAAAGACATCCTCGGCGATGAGACTGAAGATGGTGGCTTGGAAGTCTCCTGTGTAGCCCGCGAGCGAAACGACGCTGATTTGCCCGTACTTGACGAGTTCGGTGCGGTCCTTGGGGAGCGGCTCTGCCTTCTTGGCCACGCGCTTGTTCGTCTCCTCCATTCGACGGAGAGCAGAAGCGGCCGCGCGGCACCTCTTCTTCATGCCCTCCAGGGTCTTTGCGTCCGTCTTCGTGTACTTGTCCACCTTGGTCCAGCCCCAGTCCTGGAGTTGCTGGATCGCCGCATGGTCGTCTTGCTGGACTGCCAGTTGGGCAGCCTCCGCAAGGTGGCCGATTAGGTACATGTCCCGACGGACGTTGCCTTCGGTCACATAATCGCTGCTCAATTGCTGAACGAGCCATTTGACACGCTGGCGTCGTTCGTCCGTGTCGTCAACGAGGAACTTCTTGCCGAAGCCGAACACTTCGTCAAACATGCCCCGCATCGCTGGCGTCAATTCGTACCCAAGCGTGTCCACGATCGACGCCACCGTTTCAGACTCTTCCTCGAACACAGGGAAGGTGGCGAAGAACCGCTTCACCTGCTTGCCGATCACCGGCACCTCTGCCAGCCCCGTGTAGTCGCCGTGCGGGTCGAATATGACGATGGGGTAGTTCTTCTTGGCCAGTTCTTCGATCGTCCGGCGCGGTCCAACTTTTGCCGGCCCCCGTCATTGCCAGGATGGCCAGGTGCCGGCTGACCACGGCATGACCGTCCACTTTGACGTTGATCTCTGGCCGGTTACTGAGGGTAGCCAGATCCAGGGAACGAGCCTGCTTGGTCTGCAACTCGCCCAAGACAATCCGGGCGATGTCCGCGGAGGCCGGGCGATAGGCACTCGTCGCCGGCTGCGCCGGATAGCGGAGGTGGTCGAGGCGCCCGCCAGCGGCGCCTTCCAGCGGTTCCGAGCCAAGGACTTGGCATACGGCCGTCACCATCTCCCGGCTCAAGGAGAGGACTGTGTCGAGGGGGTGCGTCTGCGTCGCGGCCAGTTCGTGGCCGGCCTCGTGGGGAAAGAGCGGGTTGACGCGCTCGATTTTCTGCACCTTCGCCCAAATGCGGATCTTCTCTCCTTTCGCCGCTCCTGCCGTCCCTCGCAGTTCCGCATCGACAGCGATGATGTCCTGTTCACGGACAGCCTCGAGTGCGAGCGCTAGCCGAAATTCGCGGCTTGTGCTCTCTCCAACTAGCGTGCCGACGTACCGAGTCAACGATCCGTCAGCAGAACGTGCCGTGGGCTCACCTATCTTGGGCATACGAGTGCTCCCTAAACTTGAGGACGGAAGATCCAATCCCGGTGCGACATGTAAATGGCCTGCACGAGAATTCGCCGCATCTCCTGATCATTAATCTCGCCCCGCTGCAGGCTTACGCCGAGGTGGTGCTTAATGAGCTTGCTGTAGGCGTTTGTGAGCCAGGCCGGGACGTGTGCGTACTTGTCGACAATGTCGAGCCCGACCGGAAAACCATACTGGGGCATAAGCTGCGAGTACAGATACGCGCGGCGAGCCGCCTCGCTGGCCTGCGAACTTGCGAGGCCGGACAGAACCTCAATGCGGATTGGCTCGGTGGTCTCGGAGATGTGGACGTAGCAGGCCGAGACTCCGGGAAAGCCGATGTCCGTTCCCTTCAGGACGGTGAAATTCACGCTCGTCGAGAACGACTCGCCGGGAAGGGAGACATTGCCGGCCCTCAGCCCCTCGTACTTCGTCACCGCCCAGGACTCGGTCCGAAGGCCGGGCCGCAGGATCATCGCCAACAGCAGCGAGTCGGTATAGTTGAGTCGTTCAAGGACTGCCTTCGGCGAGTTCAGGTCGGTGCGACCAAATAGCTTGTTGAAATGCTGCTGGTTCCCCTTTTCTCGCAAACCATGGAAGATCCGTTCCAAGAGGACCTTTTCGGCGAACTCGCGCAGTTCCCCTCGTTCCACCACGCCAGCAATGATCGGCGGCTTGCTTCGTTTGCGTGCCTCTTCGAGCAGTTTACGGTAGAGGAAGGCGATCCAGGCCACGGGCTCGAAAACCCGCCTGTCGGCCCAGTCGTCGGAGCGGTCTGGGATCATTTTCGGGTAGATCTTGAGCCGCGCCTCCTGCAAGAACTCCTCCTTGAGCCTGAGTCCGCTGCCGTCCGACGGCGAATAATGCCTCAAAAAGAGATCGATGTCGGCTTCCGTGAAAGGGGTGTGGCCCGCGTAGTTGCCAACGAGGTAAACCAGCGGGCCGTGGAACATTAGGACGCCCAGTTTCGGCGTTCGCGCAAAGCGGAGAGGCCACCCAGGAGTTCGGCGGTGATCCGCACGATGTCGATGAAGTCTTTGCGGTCCTTGCTGCCGCCCTGGAGGTCGCCGAGGATCACGGGGTAGTAGCCGAAATGCTCGCGCTCTGCCATTCGGCGCTCGCCGACCTTCACCGTGTACGACCCCACGCGCAACAGGACGGGAACCTGGCTCGAAATTTGCACCCGGCCTACGCCCCCGTCAATGAAACTAACCACCTCGTCCTGGTAGTCGGGCCAGCAAGCGGCAGAGACGTCCTCGGTCTGGACAACGGACTCGGCGCGTTCCCCCCGCTCCGCCTGAGCTATGGCCCGGCGCACGAGGCTGACGAATTGTGCGGTGTTGCGAAAGTAGTTGTCCCGGATGCTTGCCGCGACGGTCAACGAATTCTCCGCCAGCTTCATCAGAATGTGCGGTTGTCGCTGCAACTCGGCCTCGACCCGCTCGGGCGAATGTTGCTCGGGGCCAGCGGTCATCGGATCTTCCTGTCTTGTCCGCATGCCTTTGCCTCTGTCAATACGCATTCGCCTTTTTACTCAATACGTTTTCGTCCCGCAGCCATCGTCGAAGATTGGCCAAGCGCGGCCCCTGCCCGCCTCCGAGCACTTCGAGCCGCGCCTCCTTCGAAAAAAGCGGCTCCATACCGTCGAGAGCCGCGCGGTACTCCTTGCCAACACAGAGGCCGATAGATCGCCAGCATCGAGACCGCAGGGTTTGTTTCAGCTTCTCGAGGACACCCCGGTGCAGCCGTTTGGCACGCTCAGCCGAAATCCGGCAGTCGTAGTCCGGAATCCGCTTCTCCAAATCGATCAATCCGTACTTTGCCGACAGAATCAGCACAAATGGGACGTCCTCCGGGGCCTCTCGCAAGAACTTCCGCAGAACACGAAAGGCCGGCCCATCGTACCGATCAATGGCGGCAGAACCCCACCGGCAGGGTTCTTCCGCTGCGAGCAGGCGAGAATGAGCAAGCGATCCATGAGCCCTCCGACAATCTAGCCCTGCCAAACGTCCGCCATCTTACCCGAAAGAATGGACGTTGGCAACACGGGCATCTTCCTGAAAATGCGGAATCTGCATCGGACGGCGGCTGGGAGCGTGGTTAACCAAACCAAGTCGGCGGGCAAAGTGCCATGGTGGGTTTGCCACCGGTTTCAACCGCGTGGCCCATTTCCTGTAGCCACTTCTGAAAATGTGCCGACAGTGCGGGTGCATCCGCGATTACCTCAAGGGACATCCCCAAATGGTCCCGGAGGTGCCGCCAAGCGCGACTTCCGTCGAACCGTGGATCTTCCTCGCCAAGGCTGCAATAAAGATCCATAGTCATGTTCGGAGCCGGAATTTGCGCGGCGTCCGCGCCGTCAGCCGTAATTGGCCGAAAGGCACAGAACTTCGACGGTGCGAAGAGCTTAGTTTCCGGGTCGAAAACGAAGTAGCTCGCCCGGCGGCACCCCCACAACTTCCGCCCGTCATCGGTCAGCACGGAGCGATTCCAGTACTGGAGATTGCACATGACCTCAAGCAGGTCGCCTACGAAGAACACGCGGTATCTGCCCGTCATGGCCAATGCCTCCGATACGATCATTGCGCGAGCGATTTCCTGGCGGGTGTCCAGGTTCAGCCCTGCGATCAGGTGTTTTTCCAGTTGGTTGATGCGGCGGATCTCTTCGGGCGGCAGGCTGGGGAGAAGAGTCGTTTGAAAGGCGCTCATGCCGATGTGGCGCATGAGAAAAATCGTGTTGGCCGCCAGGTTGCGGCGGCCCCGCGTGACGTGGGAACTGACCATTGAGACGAACGTCTCGCTCGCCCGTTGCGGCTGGAAGAGGTGCGCGGTTGCAAACTTGGCATGATTGGCAACCGGATCGGCCCTGCTGACCTCGAACTCGATCCAGAGCTTTCGCGTTCCATCCACTCGCTCTAGGACGACGTCGGCCTTCGGCGCGTAGCCGAATAGTCTCGGCAGCGGCGGATCGAGAACCGGGACCTCCCGCACAGGTCCAGTCCTGAGGGCAGGACCTGATGAAGCTCTCCTGAAGGTATGCGGCGAGCGAACCCATAGTCCCCTCAGATTTCAGAGATCCAGAACCGGAAGCATCCGATCATCAACTGGCCATTATGCACGGTCCCGCCGGATGAGTCAACCAGTCCGGGAAGGATGAAGGCGGAAGGCGGAAGGATGAAGGCGGAAGGATGAAGGCTGACGGGAGACACGGAGACGCGGGGACACCTCCCCGCCGACCCTAGTCGGTGGAAGGATGACTGACCAGCTAAGACGTGCGAGGCCTCTGGAACAGCCCGTTTTCCGCCAACCGCCGTATCGCGCCTGCCGTCCGCGTGTTTCTCGTGTCCGATCTGCACGCCAAGGGGGTTGTCACGCCCTTGGGAATCATCACGGGTTCGACGAACATTACGCACAGCGGCCTGTACGCCCAATCGCAGAACGCCAACTACTTCGCTCACGGCAGCGCCGACTACGCGGGCAACCGCAATCAACTCGTGGGCCGCTACGAAGGCTTGACGCCGGGCAAGCGCATTCCATGATCGCGATGATGAAGGATGGATGAGGGATGAAGGATGAGGGATGGGCCCGTTCCGCAGCGAACGCCGCGTTGCGGGCCACGTCATGGACTTCGTGCGAAACAACCTGCCCTCACCCCCTGCCCCTCTCCCAGAGGGCGAGGGGAGCAATTTGCGGATTGCCAGTTTCGATCACGTCGCGGCGTTCCAGGCTTGTCCCGAGTTTCTCGCGTTGGTGAGCGAGTACCCGTGCCATCGCCCGGCGCAGTTGATCTCGCCCACGGCGTATCCGACTTTTCAGGCATTGGAATCGGCCGTCGGCTTCTGTTTGCACGGTTGCGTGGAGTGCGTGGTGGCTCCCGAGCAGAACATCCACGGCATTCTGACCGCCAAAGAGACCGTCAACAAGCTGCTTCTGGATGCTGCCTATCGGACACTGGTGTGCGAGTCGGGAACACCTCGGACCGGGATCACCTACCCCGGGAATGGACCGGGCCGGACGGTCCCGTGGCCCGACCTTGCGTTGTGCGTTGCCGCCGCCTTGGGGCAGACGGACGACGAAACTCCGATGACCGTCGAACTGCCGTCCGCGGAAGGGACGGTTCGCGTGATTGTCGTTCCCCAGGCGGTTCCCGCAGGGTGGTATCGCGTGTTTCGGACCGGCTGGGAGCTTGCCGGCCCGCCTTCGTGCGTGATTCGTCCCGTTATGTCGTTTTGAAGTCTGGCACGCCAAGGGGGTTGTCACGCCCTTGGGAATCATCACGGGTTCGACGAACATCACGCACAGCGGCCTGTACGCCCAATCGCAGAACGCCAACTACTTCGCTCACGGCAGCGCCGACTACGCGGGCAACCGCACGCAACTCTTGGGCCGCTACGAAGGCTTGACACCGGTGGAACGCATTCCATGATTGCGATGAGGTGCCGGTAGTCGACGGGCGAGATCTTAGGCGCCGCCCCCTCGGCCCAGAGCTTTCACAGATCCTCAGGGCTGCCAACACTTATGGCGGCGCGGTGGATCTTTGCCAACTGTTCGGCGTCGTTGATCAGGCGAATCTCCGGCACGAGTTGCTGGTAGGCCGCCGCAAGGTTACGGACCCCGGCATACCACCAACCGGCCGACAACTCGGTGGGGAGGGACAAGGGCGGGGGCAGTGCGTCCAGGATGCGAGCAGCCACCGATACCGCATCGGGCCGCTGCACCAACTCGTCGTCGATTTCCGCTGCCAGACAGCGCATCCAGGCCAACTGGCGGCTAGTCTCCGCGTCGGACGCGAGCAGGTCGGCGGCCAAAACGCGGGCCATCGACCAGACCGTCTCCAACGCATCACGTCGAATGAGCAAATCCTCGAACTCCTCGAAGTCCTCCGCGGAAAACGCCTCCGTGGACAGAAGGTGCCGTGCCCGCTCGGCCCAGGTCATCCCAGTGGCATAGCGGGAGGCCGCGCCGACGAGCAGCCGACGGTCCTCCGCCGGCAGCGCCCGCAACTCATCGCCCCATGAAAGTGAGCCACCATACCGGTCAAGCCAGCCGGCATGTTCCAGGAGATGGTAGGCCGCCTCCTCCTTGGACACCCCACGGTGCTGGCGGTCCTCGGCCGACTCCCAGCAGGTCAGGTAATCGCGGATGCCCTCGGCGTGGAAACGCAGGTCACTTGAATAGACGGTCATGGTCGCTCCTCACTGGACTGGTCCAGCGTCCGGTTGAGCCGCTTGTGCAGTCGGCCGGTCGTCCCGGCCGCGGATGGGGTCGATGGAGCGGGGCTTTCCGTAATCGGGCAGACATTCCAGTTCTCCTCGCTTACCCAGCATACCTGCTCATTCTGAACACGATCGCTGCCCTTGGAATCGTCGTAGGATTGCTGGCCGAACTTCCGCTTGAGCGCATGCCATGCCTTGCGGAAGCGCGTCGTGGGGGAGTCGCTGGCCGCGTCGCTGACAAATAGCGCCGTGCGCACGCGACCGCCGTGCGCCACGACGTAGTAGCCCTCGTCGGCGAGGAAACAGTAGCCCTGGCGCCGGGAGCCATCGGCTTCCCCGAATTGCTGTGTAAACGCAATGAACACCGGTCGCTCAATCGCGCCTTCTATTCCGTTGTCCAGTACCTGGACCACGCGGTCGTACACTTCCGCCACAACTGATACGTCCAGGCGGTCACAAATCTGTCGGCATTTTTCCGCCGTCAGTTCCCCAAAGAGCTCGCCCCAGGGCTCATCCTTCCGGGCAAAATGGCTGCGGACGTGTTCCAGGAAGTGGTACTCGTTGTTGAAGAACAACAAGCGGACCGTCTCCGCCACCGGTGGGGGAAGCCGGTACTCTCTTCGCTGGATGACGATTTCCATGGTGCGGTCCTCAAGACAGTAGGTCGCGCAGTCGGTCACGAACCCGCCGGACCCGCTGGTCCACGATGCTGTTGAAACTGCCGTCTGCGCGAGGCGTCAATCGAAGTAATCGCCCGATGAAGCCAGCATCCAGGGGGTATTCCGCCTCCTGGTTTGCCCCCGCTTCCGTGGCGATCAGGCGGTGGACCTCGTCCGCGTCAATGCCGACATGTGGGCGACCCATTCTTCCTCGGCTTGCCGCAGGGGACCGAGTGCGTGCCAGTACCGCAGGCGGAAGGGAACGCGGATTTCCGGCGGCAGTTGCTCCAGCGCGGCTTTCACGCGATCCACATCCTCCCGAGAGGACGCGGGCGGTGCAGCCAGACAATCCAGCGCCGCACGGGACCCCGGCGAGGCGGCGGCGCTCCCGGAAGAAATCAGCTTTGCCGGAGACGACGCAGTTGGCAAGGTAGTTCTCAACGTAGGCCGCAGCAGTACCGGCGTCGGGACACCGCCCATCAGCCTGCGCTCGTAGGCAGGCGCGGTAGACGGCATGCACTTTTCGCCCGTAGAACCAACCTGGGAACCACTCGAGGTACTCGTCTAAACTCGCAGTTCCCGAGTGCGCGGCGAACACCCGCTGGATCAGCGGGCGAAACCGCGCCAGGAATGCATCCCATGCCGGCCCATCATTCCTGTTGATGCAATCAGCCAGGAGGTCCAATGGATCGGAGGGAGAATGGTCGGGGGTCGTGGGCTCCATACACGCCTTCCAGCCCAGAAACTTAGGATAGCAGTTCGTAACGGGGAAACCGCACTATGAGAATATACATAGAACCCCACGGGAAGGATAGCCCCTGCCTACGGCAAACCCGAGGAATTTGCACAGGTGATTCCGGACGATACGTACTGGTGGTGTTGGTGCGGGAGCCAACTCTGGCCAGAAACGTCGCGCCCTGGCCGTCCATCCGACCGTATAGGCCGCCGCCGCCGAACAATTGGCTTCGCAGATCTCCTTCAGGCGTGCCAATCCGTCGGATCGTTCACTGCAGCTTTCGCGCACGCACAAGCCCGCACGCTGCTGGTGAACGCGCTCTGGGCTGACCCTCCATGCGGCGGCTTTGCGGCTTACCGGCGCAGGATTCGGATCTCCGCTACTTCCAGATGAGCGGCGTGGCTATTTTCGCACTCCTGGAACTCCTCCTCAAGGCAGCGAGCCAGGTCGAGCGTCGGCAGGGCATCCACGCCGCCGCCCAGCGCCTGTTGCTTGGTCACTAGCACCCGTTCGACCGCCGAGACGTACAAATTGCGGCGGATCACGTCGGACGTGCCGTTGCCGAACGCGTCGGTATCAAACAAGTAAATCGAGCGCAGCCCTGATCCCGGAACTTGTAGCTTATCACGACCTCGAACCGCTCGACCCAAGCCTAGCCTCGCTGCTGGGCTCATTCGGCCGTCGGCTTCCGTTTGCACGGTTGCGTGGAGTGCGTAGTGCCCCCCGTGCAGAACATCCACGGCATTCTGACCGCCAAAGAGACCGTCAACAAGCTGCTCTTGGATTCTGCGTATCGGACGCTCGTGTGCGAGTCGGGAACGCCTCGCGCCGGGATCACCTACCCCGGGAATGGACCGGGCCGGACGGTCCCGTGGCCCGACCTTGCGATGTGCGTTGCCGCCTCGGGGCAGACGAACGACGAAACTCCGATGACCGTCGAACTGCCGTCCGCGGAAGGGACGGTTCGCGTGATTGTCGTTCCCCAGGCGGTTCCCGCACCCGTGGTATCGCGTGTTTCGGACCGGCTGGGAGCTTGCCGGCCCGCCTTCGTGCGTGATTCGCCCCGTTATGTCGTTTTGGAGTCTGGCACGCCACGGGGGTTGTCACGCCCCTGGGAATCATCACGGGTTCGACGAACATCACGCACAGCGGCCTGTACGCCCAATCGCAGAACGCCAACTACTTCGCTCACGGCAGCGCCGACTACGCGGGCAACCGCACGCAACTCTTGGGCCGCTACGAAGGCTTGACA
The DNA here is from genome assembly GCA_963824275.1 of uncultured Planctomycetia bacterium. Taxonomy (GTDB): domain Bacteria; phylum Planctomycetota; class Planctomycetia; order Pirellulales; family Thermoguttaceae; genus JANXQG01. The sequence continues at coordinate 897,521 of CAWGOT010000003.1, forward strand.
GCGGTCGAGCGCATTCCATGATCGCGATGGGTTTAGCAAATCGGGGACCCATCCCCGACGAGCACGATGTGGTCGCGAAATGCCCCCAACACGTTCGCTACCTCGATGAGCACGGCGCGGCTGGCACTGATCGGATCAACGCTGGTCATGCCCTGGCCTCCTGCGAGCGCTGGGCCGCGTCGCGCAACGGGCCGGCCAGCAGCCTATCGTAAACGGCTGCCGCGGCTTCCTCGCCTCGCCCTGCCAGCTTCTTCAGGTCCAGAAAGGTCTGGATGGCCGAGGTGACTTTCAGGGCCGACCCATCTTCCGAGCTGCTGCCCGCCAGGACGGATGGGTCGAAGGGCCGCCACAACAGCAGGTTCCAACACGACCTCGGCGGAAGACGCCAGGAGAATTGCGTCGTACCCCTTGTCGCCAGCACCGCCCTCCGGCTTCTCGCGCAAAGTGAACCCTTCCAGGCCATCGAAGACGTTCCGGACTGCGCGTAGGGCATCGCGGACGAGTTGTCGCTTACTGTTTACCATAACTTCACCGTTTACTACGTAGTGAACATAGCATTTTCAGTGAACACTGGCAATAGCCCTGCCACGGATGGAAGAACCGCAGCAATTGGCTTCGTGTCAGGGCTCAACAATCGTGAAGCAACCGAACACCTCGAAGTCGCGCGATTGAGCGTCACAATCGAAGAGATTCCTGCCGACCAGTATGTGCGCCGAGTAGGGTATCGAGAAGCCGCTTTCGGCCAAAACGGTATTGTCGCATCCAATCAAGGAACTGAGACACAGCGATTGTGTCGGGAAAAACCTGGATCACTTGTATTGCATTCCAGATGCGTTCGGCTCGGTCCAGGCGGCGGGGACGTCAAGGGGATCCACGCATCGGCGCGGATCGGTGATCACATGTGCGAATTCCGTGAGGACTTGCGGAGCCAATGCTGCCTTTTCGCCAGATTCTGTCATTCGTCCCAGCAGTGCGCGGCTCGCTTGGTGTCGGGGGTGAGAAATTAACTCAACCGCCACGAAGAACGACGTGTCAATCCCGTGAATCATCAAGCATTTCTCCGAGCAGATCGTCCTCGGAAGTCCATTCCCGGAACTCGCCTACGTCCAACGGTGGCAGCGAAAGCCAATCTGTCCGCGCCGTGACATTATTGATCGGCGTCACTTCAACTTGCGTGCCGTTCGGCCAATCGACCGGTTGGGCGAGCTCGATCCGGCCGTTGTGAAATACTGCCGTTACACTTCCCATGACATTGTCCTTTCCAGATTCGTAGTGCTGCTTTCTTCCCGAATTATACCATAACCGGCCGGCGAAAGAATACTGCAAGTCCCCATCCACCTTCCCCCTTTCGCCTTCTCATGCTACGCTGAGCACATGCTCTCTCCCACTGAAATCCTCGGGCCGTCGGGGCGGATCGCCGCCCGCCTGCCGAACTAGGTCGCTACGAAGGCTTGACAGCGGTCGAGCGCATTCCATGATCGCGATGATGAAGGATGGATGAAGGGTGAGGGATGAGGGATGAAGGATGAGGGATGGGCCCGTTCCGCAGCGAACGCCGCGTTGCGGGCCACGCCATGGACTTCGTGCGAAACAACCTGCCCTCACCCCCTGCCCCTCTCCCAGAGGGCGAGGGGAGCAATTTGCGGATTGCCAGCTTCGATCGCGTTTTGGCCTTCCAGGCTTGTCCCGAGTTTCTCGCCGTCATGGGCGGGTAACCGTTTCAGACCACCACCGCGCCACCGGCGCCAACGCTCAATCCAGCACGTGGCAGACATATCTTCCACTGGCAAGTTGCAAACGCCGCAGAACAAAGTGCCATCCATCAAATCTAATCTAGCGCGATGCCGTTCGCAACAAACAACTTGCGACAGAATCGTAAGCCATCGCCCAAAAATATTTTCCCATTTCAAGGCCCTCATCCGTATTGGTTGGTGGAGTTGTTATGTGGCAGAAAGAGGGAAAGTCTTGTGGCGGAAATCCGCATCGAAGCCCGACGCGCAGGCGGACGGCACCTGGAGTGTGCCTGCTACTTTTCTTGCCATCCGCAAGCACCTTTTGGCCGCTAGTGACCAATTCGCTCAAAATCCGGCCCACCCCAAATTTCTATACACACTACACCCTGAAGAATGTACACCATCGTTTTTTCAGCGGTTTTTGCAAAGCGATACCTGCCTTGTTGGGGATAGCTATCCTATTGTTCGTGGTAAAAAATGCCCGAAACGTTTTTCAGAGAGTTTGATTTTGGGCCACTTTGGCCAAACTTCCATCGCAGACCCATCTTTATGGTCTGCCATGGCAGTATTCCCCGTTGGAATCCGCCCATAACCTTACTTCATGGAGGGGCATGACTGGATGATCTCACACCCATCTAGCGAGTTAAATAGATCTCCTTCGTGCGCCTCGCCGCACCACTTGACACTACACATTACCACCGTTATGCTTACTGGATTACCAAGCTCACTAAGTCATGCTCTGACAAGATTTTGGAGCGTCTCGGCCTAATTACAACGGCCGAGAGGTGTGAGAACTATTGCCTAAGAATGCCTGACACGGACCAGTTCGTGGCGACCTGAAACGACGGAAAACTCCGCCCCCGGGTCAGGGATTCCCAAGCCGGGGAAGCGACAATCGATGGATCCCAGCGAACTGCTCCGGATAGTGGACACGATCCACCGCGATAAGAATATCGATAAGGAAATCGTCTTCGAGGGCATCGAAGCGGCGTATATTTCCGCGGCCAAAAAGCACTTTGGCGAAGAGGCCGACGTGCTGGTCAAGATCGACCGCCAGAATGGATCGATCGCCGGCAGCTACAACGGCGTCTCCTTTGCCCCCGAAGAGATGGCCGAACGCATCGGCGCCCAGACCGCCAAGCAGGTCATGATCCAGAAGATCCGCGAGGCCGAGCGCGATCACCTCTTCAACGAATACGACGAACTCAAGGGGCAACTTGTCACCGGCACGATCCAGCGCTATGAAGGCGGCGCGGCAACCGTCTCCTTGCAGAACGTCGAGGCCATCCTGCCCCGCGGCGAGCAGATCCCCGGCGAATCGCATCACGCCAACGAACGCGTGCGGGCCACGGTCTATGAAGTCCGCAAGGCCGGCAGCCGGGTGAAGGTCATCCTCAGCCGCACCAAGCCGCAATTCGTGCAGCGGCTGTTCGAGCAGGAAATCCCCGAGATTTCCGAGGGCGTGATCGAAATCCGCTCCATCTCCCGCGAGCCCGGCTACCGCACCAAGGTCGCCGTCAGCAGCATGGACCAGCGGGTCGATTGCGTGGGCGCCTGCGTGGGCGTGCGCGGCAACCGCATCAAGAATATCGTCGATGAACTCTCCGGCGAGCGGATCGACATCGTGCGCTGGAGCGACGACCGCCAGGTCTTGATTCCCAACGCCCTGCAGCCCGCCGAGGTCGAAGAAGTGATTCTTTGCCAGATGCTCGGCCGCGCGATCGTGTTGGTCCGCGAGGACCAGCTTTCGCTGGCCATCGGCAAGCGCGGCCAGAACGTCCGCCTCGCCAGCAAGCTCTGCGGCTGGGATATCGAGATCATGACCCGCGACGAGCTGGACGAGCAGATCGAGCGCGCCGTAATGGGCTTTTCGGCGCTGGAGGGCGTGGAATCCGAGTTGGCCGAGAAGTTGGTCGGCGAGGGCTTCCTGTCCTATGACGATCTTTCGATCATCGAGCCCGATGCCTTGATGGAAATGGGCGGGCTCACCGCCGAGCAGGCGGACTTGATCGTGCGGCAGGCGGAAGCCAAGGCCGAAGAAGCCGAGAAGGTCGCCGCCGAACAGCGCCGCCAGCGACGCGAACAGGACCGTGCCGAGCCGACCGAAGAGTCGCCGGCCGAAGAGTCGACTGGAGCGTTGACCACTGAGCTGACTGTCGAAGGGGGGGCAAGTTAACCGAAGAGGGGGTCGAGGGCAAGAACGGCGAGCCGGCCGCCCCCTTGTTGACTGAAGACGAACCACCCGCCGCTGCCGCCGAGCCGAATTTCGCGCCGGCTGGCCAGAGCAGCGACCCAACCTCCGTCGCCGAAGATGTCCTTCCCACCGATTCCTCTGGCGACGGCAACCATCGTGAGAACACTTGAGCACCGCAACCCAAAGCACGAGGCCCGTTTTGCCCATCCGTATTTACGCTCTCGCCAAAGAGCTCCAGATCGACAATAAAAAGTTGGTCGATATCTGCACCCGTGCAGGTATCACGGGGAAGGGCTCTGCGCTGGCCAGCTTGACGGACGAGGAAGTTGTTCGTCTCAAGTCGTTCATGGAGGGTGGGAAAGGCGCAAAGGGCGGGAAAGCAGGCGGCGGCGCTGCGGCCAGAACGGCCGATCCCGAGTCCGGACGCAGCATTCGTCGCGAAGATTACATTGCCCCCGCGGGTACCGCAGGCACCAAGGTGCCCGTCTTGCCCCCCAGGCAGGACAAGCCGCCCCTGCTGCGGAAGAAGCCCGACGAAACCGCGCCGCTCGCTCGCCCTGCGGTTGACGTCCCGCCCCAGAGCGTCGCGCCGGCAGCGCCGGCCGTTGACCATCCGCCAGCCGACAAATCCGCGCCGCCCATCGCGCCCCCCAAGGCGCCGAGCGAGCCGACCGTCATTCCCAGTCCTCTGCCCGCGGTCACCCCCGCGCCGGAAGTTGCGCCTGGGCCGGCGGGCGCTGCGGCATCTGGCGATCTTGCGAAGTCGACCGTCCCTGTGGAAGCGAAATCGCCCCCGATGCCCTCTTCGCCCCCTCCGGCTGTGGGTCCGATCCCGCCCAGGACGCCGCGCACGCAATCGTCGTCGTCGCGTCCGCTGGACCGGATACTGGGCAAGCGCAGTCAAGAGACTAAGCCTGGCGAGAAGCAGGCCGGCGAGAAGAAGCCAGGCGAGAAGAAGCCGGCCGAAAAGTCCGCGCCCGCCATGCACCTGGCGCCGATGCCAACTCCCTCCAAGCCCTCCAAGCACAAGCCCAAGGAGCCGGCGCCGCAGAAGCCCGACATCAAACTCCCGGCCGACGCCATCCGTGCCGGCAAGGCGGGGAGCAAGCCGCTTTCGGAGCACTTGCGGAAGCACGAGGAGAAGAAGAAGCGCGACGACCTGGCCGCCAAGAAGGGCCCGTCGCGCGGCGCGCCCCCGAGCCCGGCGCGGGCGTCGCTCCACCGCTGGAACTTGGCGGGAAGGACCGACCGCGACGCAAGGCCGTGGTGGCTGAAGAAGAGCGCGAAGGCGCCGGGCTGGCGACTTTAGGCGGCCGCGAGCAGCGGCAGGCCAAACGCAAGCGATCGACCAACGTCAAACGCCGCGGCGGCGACGAAGAGGAATCCGGCGGCGGCAGCTCCTCGCGGCGGACCCACATCGTCCGTCGCGGCACGAATACGGCCGCGCCCCGCAAAGGGAAAGTCGTCGTCGAGTTCCCCTGCACCGTCCGCGCCTTCGCCGAAGCCACCGGACTCTCTAGCGGAAAGATCCTCGGCAAACTGATGGCCCTGGGGATCATGAGCAACATCGCCGCCAGCCTGGATGCCGAGACGGCCGAGCTCGTGGCTGCCGAGTTTGGCGTCGAGGTCGAGATCCGCCGCGAGGTCTCGCTGGAGCAGAAGGTGTTGGAGACCGCCGGCCAGACCGATCCGCCCGAATCGCTCCAGCCCCGCCCTCCGATCGTCACCTTCCTCGGCCACGTCGACCACGGGAAGACGTCGCTCTTGGACCGGATCATCGGGCTGGACGTGGCCGCGCACGAAAAAGGGGGCATCACGCAGCACATCCGCGCCTACAAGGTCGACAAGGACGGGCGGAGCGTGACCTTTGTCGATACGCCCGGCCACGAGGCCTTTACGGAAATGCGGGCCCGCGGAGCGAACGTCACGGACATCGCCGTGCTGGTCGTCGCGGCCGACGACGGCGTGATGCCGCAGACGGAGGAGGCCATCAGCCACGCCCGTGCGGCAGGCGTGCCGATCGTCGTGGCCCTGAACAAGATCGACCTGCCGGGCGTCAACGTCGATCGCATCTACAGCCAGCTTGCGGAAAACCAATTGCTGCCCAGCGAGTGGGGCGGTGAAACGGAAGTCGTCAAGACCAGCGCCACCAAGGGCACGGGCATGGACGATCTGATCACGACCTTGCTGACGGTGGCCGAACTGCATGAATACAAGGCCAATCCCGACCGCCCTGGCAGCGGCACCTGCCTGGAGTCGGAGATGCACGAGGACCGCGGCGTGATCGCCAAGCTGATCGTGCAGAACGGCACGCTCCGGCCCGGCGACATCGTCGTCTGCGGCGGGGCGTACGGCCGCGTCAAGGCGATGGTCGACACGCTCGATCCGCACAAGCGGTATGAGGAAGCCGGCCCCTCGACTCCCGTGAACGTCACGGGTCTGAACGTGGCCCCCGGCGCCGGCGACCGCTTCTATGTGCTGCCCGAAATCTCGGCGGCCCGCGACCTGGCCGACCAGCGGCTGCAGGACGCGCGGGCCCGCGAGCTGGGCGGCGTGCGCGAGCACGTGACCTTGGAGAACCTCTTCGAGCGGCTGGGCGAGATGGACGAATTGCAGACCTTGAACATCATCCTGAGGGCCGACGTCCGCGGCTCGATCGAGGCCATCCGCAAGGAGATGGAGAAGCTCGAGCATCCGGAAGTGCAGATTCGCATTCTGCAGGCGACCGTGGGCGGCATCACTGAGGCCGACGTCCACCTGGCCGACGCCTCGGACGCGGTGATCATCGGCTTCAACGTGGTGCCCGACGAAAACGCCCGCGTGCTGGCCGACAAGCGCGGCGTGCAGATCCGCCGCTACGACATCATCTATCAGGTCACGGACGATTTGCAGGCCGCCCTGGAAGGCATGCTTCGCCCGGAAAAGCAAGAGAAGGAGATGGGCCGGGCGCTGGTGCAGCAGTTGTTCCACATCAGCCGCGTGGGCACCGCGGCCGGCTGCCGCGTCTTGGCAGGCACCATCACCCGCGACTCCCGCGTCCGCGTGATCCGCGAGAACCGCGTCATCGGCGACTATGCCCTCGATTCGCTGCGGCGCAAAAGGACGACGCCCGCGAGGTCCGCGAGGGCCTGGAATGCGGCATCAAGCTGGCCGGATTCAACGACATCAAGGAGGGCGACGTCTTGGAGGCCTACAAGATCGAGGAGGTCAAGAGGACGTTTGCGGAATCGGTGGCCACATAAAACACAAAATCCGAAATCCGAATCTCGAAATCCGAAACAAATCCAAAATTCAAACAATAACAAAAATACAACCAATGGCAAAAACGACGCGGAAACCGCCCGGCTGTGTGCTTTGAACATTTCCTTTTTGTAATTAGAATTTGTTTCGGATTTCGGATTTCGGATTTCGGATTTTTTTGAATTGTTATGTCATCAAGACGAGTCCAAAAAGTTGCCGAAGCGATCCGCGAAGTGGTCAGCATGTCGATCCTCACCGAGTTGCAGGATCCGCGCGTCCGCGACGTCACCGTCACGGGCGTGGAGGCCTCGGGCGATCTGCGCTTCGCCAAGGTGATGGTCTCGGTCATGGGCGACGAGACCCGCCAGAACCTCACCCTCCGCGGCCTGCAAAGCGCGGCCGGATTTCTGCAGTCGAAGATCGCCGGCCGCATCGATCTCCGCTACACGCCGCGGCTGACGTTCGTCCTCGACCAGGGCGTGAAACACTCGATCGCCGTGGCCCAGATCCTCCGCGAGGTCTTGCCCGCCCGAAAAGTCCGCGGGGGACGCCTCCGGCACGGAAGAGGGTGGAATCCTCGCGCCGCCGGTCGAGCCCATTGATCCCAAGCTGCCGCCCGACCCCAGTCCGCATACCTGAGAAATCATCTCCCATCCTGACTCTTGCAACCACCACGGTCATTCGCATGCCTTCCGTCAGTCGCACGGCCATGTTCGCCAAGATCCACAAGGTTCTGAAGAAGTACTACAAGCCGGTCGGCGCCGCCCGATGAGCGGACGGTGCTGGAGCAATGCTCTTTGCCTGCGTGCTGGAGGACGCCCGCTACGAACCGGCCGAGGAGGCCTTCGCGGCGCTGAAGCACACGTTCTACGACTGGAATGAAGTCCGCGTGACGTCGATTTCCGAACTCTCGGAGGTGATGGCGGTCCTGCCCGACCCGCGGGCGGCGGCCAACCGCATCAAGCGCGTGTTGCACAGCCATCTTCGAGGAGCTCTACTGCTTCGACCTGGAAGACAAACGGAAGAAGAACCTCGGCCCGACGGTCAAGTGGCTGGAAAAGATGGACGGCACGAGCCGCTTCGTCGTGGCCTACGTGGTCCAGGCGGCGCTGGGCGGTCATAGCATCCCCGTGGATGCGGGCACGATGGCCGCCTTCTGCGGGTCTTGGAGCTGGTCAGCGAAAAGGAAGCGGCCGCCGGCGAAGTGCCGGGCATGGAACGGGCCATAGCCAAGAGCAAGGGCGTGGAGTTCGGCTCGCTGGTCCACCAGCTCGGCGCCGATTACCGGCCAATCCGTTTTCGCCGCAGGTCCGCGAGATACTGCTGGCCATCGACCCGGAGGCCTCGAAGCGGTTCCCCCAGCGTCGGCAGCCGCGGCCGGAACCCGCCGGCCCCGGCGAGCCGCCGTGCCGCCGCGCCGCCTGCCCCGCCCCCTCCGGCTGCCTCCGGGCGGAAGAAGAAGGCGGAACCGGCTGCCCCCAAGCCAACGGCGACAGAACCCAAGACGGCCGAGGGCAAGGCTGCCGAGAGCAAGGCGGAACCTAAGGTTGAAAGCAAGCCGGTGGAAAGCAAGGCTGCCGAAACGAAGCCGGCGGAAAGCAAGCCGTCGAAGCAAAGAAGGCGGTTGCTCGGCGAGCAAGAAAGCGGCTGAAGCCGCGCACGAACCGCGGGCCCCAGAGAAGCCGCACGAGAAACAACTTGAAAAGCCGCACGAGAAACAAGCCTGAGAAGCCGCACGAGAAGCAACCTGAGAAAAGCACGACAAGCCCTCCAAGCCCGAGAAGGCCGATCAAGCCGAGAAACAGTCCAAGGCCGAGAAGCCTGAGCGCGTCGAGAGACCCGAGAAGCGACCGGCGGCGGCGAAGACCCAGCCCGCCACGGATGGTCTTGGCAAACGCAAACCCCGGTAGATGTTCATGCATGACAGTCGATCACAAGCTCGCCGCCGCCAGCCACTGTTGATCCTGACCGCGGCGGTTCTTCGCGCTGGCTGCGGGCAGGCTGCTGGCGACCCCCGCAGCATCCGACTTTGACGACCTGCCCGCCCCCTTCGTCGCCAGCAAGGCTCGCAGCGAGGCCGAGATCGATCGCATCGAGGCGCTGGCCCATTTCGCCGCCGGGCGCGGACCTGCAGGAGCGGGGCGATTTTGCCCGGCCATTGCGGCACTTCGCCCGCGCCGATCGCTTGGATCCCGCCGCCACGGCCGCCCGCAACAACCTGGTCCTTGCCGCGGTCGTCGAAAAGCGGATCCCCTTGGCCGTGCGCTATGCGGCTCAAAGGGGATCGATCCCTACGAGGTGGGCTACGAGGCCTTGTACGAGCTGGCCCTGTATCTGGGGAAAGAGGGCGAACTCGACCACGCCATCGAGTTCTACGAGAAGGCCTTGATCGCCGCGCACCCGAAGGGCAATGCGGCGGAAGCGCCGCCGATCCGCTGCGGCAACGAACGCGGAAGGTGCGGCCGATATTTTCATGCGCTTGGAGTTGGGCCGCCTTTACCATCTCACGCAAAGTACGCGAAGGCCGCCGAGCAATTCGTCCGCGTCAACGAAGCCCTGGAACATCCCGACCGTTTCGGCCTTGACGAGCAGACGGCGAAAGCTGCTGCTGGGCGACCCGCCGGGCGAGTGCTACGAACTGTTCGGCGAGGCGTTCCTCTTGAGCCGACCGGTTTGCCGAGGCCGAGGCGGCCTTCCGCAAGTCGCAATCATTGCGCCGAAACGACGCCCTGCTGAAATTCAATCTGGCCCGCATCGCCGCCCGCCGCGGCCAGGCGGCGGAAGCGCTGGCCGAATTGCAGCCGTATCTCGACACGGGCTGACCAGCGAGGGCACGGCTCCGTACCAATTCCTGGCCGACGTGCTGAAGAAGCTCGGCAAGAAAAACGAGTTGTTGGACCGCTTGCAGAAGCTTCATGCGGCCGACGGGCAAATGTCGCTCTCGAGTTACTTCCTGGCCGGCAGTATCTCAAGGCCGGCAAGATGGACTTGGCCGAGCCGATCTACACTCGAGTTGTCGGTCCACGAACCCGGCGATGCTCGACCTAGCGAGCCCCTGGCGGAAATCTACCGCAAGGGGCGCCGGCCCGACAAGCTGCTGGCCTTGCTGGGCAAAGTCATGACCGCGACCGGCGAACGCTCGAGGCGCTGGGGACGGAGGAGATCAAGCGGTTGACGACCGACGCCGAGCTGTTCGCCGGGCTCGTCGAAGCCGGCCGCAAGAAGGCGCAAGGACGCCTGGGAAGCCCGAATATGCCGAGTTCTACGCTTGGGGGCCTTGGCCCAAGAGCGGAAGCAGTACGAAATGGCCGGCGAATTCTTCGAGTTGGCCTTGAAGGCCGACCCGATCGAAAGCGGCCGAGATCTTGCTGGCCTGGGGCATCGGCTCCTTGATCGACAACCGCACGGCAGAGGCGGTCAAGATTTTCCAGCGGGGGATTGGACCTAAGGTCATGCCGGACGGCAATCCCGGTTTCATTTCTATCTTCCACCTCTGGCGGCCGCGGCCCTGGCTGCCGGCGACCAGTACTCGAGCCGGCCTTGGCCGCCGCCGGCACCGCGGCGAAACTCGGCCCCGACTCGGCCCGCTTCGCGGCACAGAAGATGACTCGTCCCGCTCGCTACTGCCCGCCGGCGTATGAGAAGCTGTTGGACAATTCGGCGGCTTTCGTGCGGCCGGGCGTGACGAACGATGGTCGTCGGAATGGTGGCGAAGAGCCACTGGGGAACCCGTCTGCGGGTCGCCGGTTCGACGGCCGCCAGAAAGACGATTCGGTTTGCTGCCGAGCGGAACCCTGGAAACGTCGCTGGCCCTCCGCGAGGCCCGGCTTGGGCTGTCGGCCGTCTGCGTCAACCTGGGGCGGCTGGAGGAGGCCGAAGAGTGGCTTGAAGAAGTGCTGGACGAATATCCCGACGACCTCGGGGCCGACAACGATCTGGGCTTCCTCTGGGCCGACGAGAACAAACGCCTCGACCGGGCCTTGAAGATGATCAAGGTGGCCGTCGCCGCCGAGCCGGACAACCGGGCCTATCTCGACAGCCTGGGCTGGGTCTACTATCGCCTCGGGCGTTTTCCCGAGGCGGTTGCCGAACTGGAGAAGGCGGTCGACGAAAAGCAGCCGGACGGCACGGTCCTCGACCACCTGGGCGATGCCTACGAGAAGCTCGGCCGCCACAGCGATGCGGTGGCCGCCTGGCAGCGGGCCAAGGCGGCCCTGGAGAAGGACAAGGAAGCGGAGAAGGCCCGGAAAGTGGCGGACAAAATAAATCCGAAATCCGAAACTCGAAATCCGCGACCATGAGTACATGGTGCCCGATTCAAAACCAAAAACATAATGACTAAAACGTCGTTGGCAGACGCAGATGAATCCAAGGTAGTGCGGCAGTTGTTTTGAACCTTAATTATTTTGATTTTGAATTTGTTTCGGATTTCGGATTTGAGATTTCGGATTTTTCCTCCCCCTTCCTCTCGGCAAGATCGCAAAAACTCCGTATAATTCACGCATCTTCACAGGAGCTATAGTATGTCGGGTCATTCGCATTGGGCAACGATCAAACACAAGAAGGCTGCGGTTGACGCCAAGCGCGGCAAGCTCTGGAGCAAGCTGGCCAAGGCCATCATCGTGGCCGCCAAGCACGGCGGTGGCGACCCCGACCAGAACCTCCGCCTCCGCTATGCCATCGACGACGCCAAGGCCAGCGGCATCCCCAAGGACAATATCCAGCGGGCCATCAAAACCGGCACCGGCGAGCTGGCGGGCGACAGCCTCGAGGAAATCATCTACGAGGGCTACGGCGCCGGCGGCGTGGCGGTGCTCTGCGAGATTCTCACCAACAATCGCAACCGCACCGCGCCGGAGGTCCGCAAGATCTTCGAGCTCTCCAGCGGCAAGCTCGGCAGCACCGGCTGCGTAGCCTGGATGTTCGAGAACAAAGGGCTGTTCCTCGTGCCCGGCAGCTCGATCGACGAGGACAAGCTCCTGGAGATTGCCATTGAAGCCGGCGCCGACGACGTGCAACTCACCGGCGACAAGTTCGAGGTGACCTGCGATCCGGTCAAATACCGCGAGGTGGCCGAGGGCCTGGCCAAGGCCGAAGTCAAGATCGAGGCCACGCAAATCACGCGGATCGCGAAGAACATGGTCGACATCACCGATCCGGACGAAGCCCGCAAAATATTGAAGCTCATCGACGCGCTCGACGACCACGACGACGTGCAGAGCGTGTCGTCGAACTTCAATATTCCCGACGAGGTGATGGCGCAGGTAGGGGAGTGAGCCTACTGCTGAATCCCATAGCTCAGGATGTTCAGTCCGATGCGGGCGGCGTCTTCGCGGGAGTAGCCGCGGCATTCCATCGAGTCGTGCTTCTCCAAGGCGCAGCTCAGATCGAACTCCGAGAAAATCACCCCCCAACGGTCGCCGAAGCGAATGCCCTTCAACTCCGGCGGAACGGGGCGCAGGGCCGATTTCGGCGGCTCGCCCGGCCGGCCCGGCAAGGGGTCGCGGCGCATGACGGTGGCGAGATTGAAGCCGTACTTGTCGGTCCACAGCGGATCGCGGGGCGAGATCTCCACCAGCGGGTTCTTGGGGAAGATCAGACCCATCTCGCGGCGGAACGACTCGGCAAAGGCCTCGTTGCCGCAAATCGCGTCGGCAAACAACAGCCCTCTCCGCTCGACAAACGTCCGCAACGCCTGCCGTTCGCCGTCGATCAGGCGGAAGGCGTTGCGGCCGTGCATGAAGACGACCGCGTAGTCGTAGAGGGCCGGATCCTGCATGTTGATGAGCTTGGGATTCGTTTCGACGCGGATCTTCAGATCGTGGCCGGCCTGCTCCATGAGGTTCGCCAAGGCCCGCGGCGCGGCATCGCAACCGCCGGGATGCTCCAGCTTGGCGACGGCGAACTTGCCCCGCTCAATCGGGTCTTTGGGTCCCAAGTCGATCATCTTCGCGCATGAAGTACTCCTTGGGCTTCAAGTCGCGGTTGGTGGCGTAAGCCAGCACGTTGATGCCGATCGCCAGGCCGCCCTCGATCTTCTCCTTCACGGCGGCACTGTAGTTTTCCCGCATGCCGCCCCGCGACAGCTCCCACAGCGTGGCCAGCGAGGGCTTGGGATCACCGGGCGGATCGCTGGGGGCATAGACCACGCTCGTGCGGCAGCCGTAGTCGATCCCCAGCAGCAAGCGGACCTGGTCGGGCGGGATCTTCTGCTCGGCGATCCAGATCGGATGCGAGGCGTCGAGCGGTTTGAAGCGATACTCGGGCTTCTCGAAGACCAGGGCCATGAGGTCGCGGAATCCCTTGTCGAAGTCGCTGGAGCAGCCCTCGCCGTCGGCAAAGATGAAGCCGCCGCGGTCGACGTAGTCGCGGAGGTTGGCGGCCAGCCTCTGCCGTTTTTCCACGCTCTCCGGCAGGGGATTGCCGCCGCCGGAGAAGAACAGGACGGGCACCTGCAGGAGGTCGTCGACCGAGGCCTCGTCCAGATCGATCGTCTGCCAGGTCAGTTCCTTCTGCCACTTCGATTCGACGTAGATCGTCAGGTTGTTGACGTCGCGGCGGTGGCGATTCCAATCGATGTCCTTCCGCGGCAGCCCGGCCCGCGACGGGGAGGGCGACCGATACTCCGCCTTGGCCATGAGCACGGGCCAGCGCCCCTTGGAGAGGAAGAGCAAGGCCAGGCTGGTGGCAACGTCTTCGTTGTTTTCGGCGGTCATGGCCCCCTTCCACGAGTTCCGCGAAACGACGGGGCCGATGGCCTGAACAAGGTACTTGGCCCCTTCGCGATACCAATCGTAGGGGCCGAACTTCCGCCGCGCGGTGAGCCGTCCGGCCCGCTCCAGCCCGTAGAGATAATAGTAATGCCAGAGCGGACTGTCGGTTTGCATCACGGGCGGGTTGGTCTTGACGGAGAAGTGATTCGCCAGCCATTTGACGCCGCGGTCGATGTTCTGTTGGTCCTCCGAGGAGGCCTGGTAGCAACCGTCGATCTGCTCGCCGATGACCTTGGCGTCCGGCTCGTGGAGCATGTCGCCGGAAATCACCAGGCAGGAAATGCCGGCGCAGGTCATGCTGCCGGTGCTCAGCGCCCCCTTGTAGTAGGCCCAGGAGCCGTTGTCGGGGGACTGGTTATAGCTCCAATATTTGTGGGCGCGTTCCCAGGTCTCGCGCTGGATCGTGAGTTTGATTTGGCCGGTTTCGGCCACACGCGCGGCCTCATACAAGGCCAATAGCGCGAACTGGCTGTTCGAACCGTCGCCGTTGCTGGGCGGGATCGGATAGGTCCAGCCACCGACGCGGTCCGCCGGCCCGGTCTTGATCTGCGTCTTTTCGAGCCATTCGACGTTGCGGACAATGATGTCCGCGTCGAGGACCGGGGTTGCACGGCAAAGGACCATGGTTTGCAGAGAAATGACATAGGTCGTCGCCCTGTCCATGTCCGAGCCCGCCGGCAGCGTGCGGACGTAGGCCAGCGCCTTGGCGACGTGCTTTTCCTGCGGACTCTCGCCGGCGTTGAGCAGGGCCAGCGTGCAGAGGGCGGTCACTCCGCCCTGGTAGTTATAATACTGGCCCTCGTTGTATTCCGACCACGTTCCGTTTGCCCGCTGCGTCGATTCGAGATACCGAATACCGAGATTCAGGGCGTTGCGAACGTCGTCGGGCGACAGATCGGTCCCGTCAACCGTTACAGCCCTGGCAGTCGGTACAATCAGAAGCATGCAGGCCAGGACGGCGAGAAGCGGAGTTTTCATTATTTGCCTCGGCAGGGGAAAAGCGTGCGGCTAGCACGACACAAGTATAATAGATTTCAGCAGTTATGCGGGCAAATGGGGGGGCCGGCGGATGGGCATTTCGGTCCCCATAGGTTACAATTCAGGGATCCCGCTGAATTACAGTATAAAGGATTTCCGTTGGCAACTTCCACACCAAGCACCCCTCCCACGCCCGCGCCCGTGGCCAAGTCCCGCAGTCTGGGCGACGTTCTCCAGGAATTCAGCCAGCATCGCCGGCTGATGCAGGAAGAACTGCAGAAGGTGATCGTCGGCCAGGACGACGTCATCGAGCAGATCTTCGCCGCCATTTTCACCCGCGGCCACTGCCTGCTGGTCGGCGTGCCGGGCCTGGCCAAGACCTTGATGGTCAGCACCCTGGCCCGAATCCTCGACATCCCCTTCAAGCGGATCCAGTTCACGCCCGACCTCATGCCCTCGGACATCACCGGCACCAACGTGCTGGAGGAAGACGACAAGGGGCGGCGGGATTTCCGCTTCGTCGAGGGGCCGATCTTCACCAACATCCTGCTGGCCGACGAAATCAACCGCACGCCGCCCAAGACGCAGGCCGCCCTGCTCCAGGCCATGCAGGAACGCGAGGTCACCGTCGGCCAGACGACCTACCCCCTGCCCGATCCGTTCTTCACCATCGCCACGCAGAACCCGATCGAGCAGGAAGGCACCTATCCGCTGCCCGAGGCCCAGTTGGACCGCTTCATGTTCAACATCAAGGTCGATTATCCCACCCTGGACGAGGAAGAGCGGATCCTCGCCCAGACGACCCGCGGCGAGAAGGTCGAGGTCCGCAAGATCCTCTCCGGCAAGGCGATCGTGAACCTGCAAGGGCTGGTCGGCAAGGTGGCGGTGAGCGAGTACATCGTGCAATACGTGGCCCGGCTGGTGCGATCGACGCGGCCCAAGGACGACTCCGCGCCGAAGTTCGTGCAGGAGCTGGTCGACTGGGGCGCCGGCCCTCGCGCAGGGCAGTTCCTCATCCAGGGCGGCAAGGCCCTGGCCGCCATGGACGGGCGGTTCTCCGTGGCCATCGAGGACGTGCAGAAGGTGGCCATGCCCGTGCTGCGGCACCGCATCTCGACCAACTTCCAGGCCCAGGCCGAGGGCATGAACAACGAGGACCTGATTGCCCGGTTGGTGCGTGAGACGCCGCCGCCGGTGATACCGAAGTATGAGAAGGGATGAGAGATGAGGGATGAAGGATGAGAGATACAGATACTGGACAAGGGATGAGGGATAAGAGATGAGAGATCAAAACCAGATGAACCGCCGCGTTGAGCGGCCGCATCAGAAACTTGAAGTCTATCGGATCGCGCATGCTTTGGGACTTCGCGTCCACGCGCTTTCGCTTAAGCTGCCAAAGCACGAAATGTACGAGGAAGGATCGCAGTCGCGGCGGTCAAGCAAGAGCGTGTCGGCGCAAGTGGTTGAGGGGCACGCACTCCGACAATACAAAGCCGAGTACCTCCACTATCTCGGCCGCGCCTATGCCAGCGCGGAAGAGACCATCGAGCACCTCGAATACCTGTTGGAAACCGGCTCCGCAAGTCGCGTCGAAAACGAGTGTAACGCGCTGGTCGAAGAATACGCGGTGCTTTGCCGAAAGTTGTTCAACTACATGTCGTCCGTAGAAAAGGAACACGACCCGAAGAGGGGATGAGGGACGAGGGATGAGAGATGAGAGATGAGAGATAAGAGATAAGAGATAAGAGATAAGAGATAAGAGATGAGGGATAAGAGGGACGTCTGCGGAAGTCCAATCCCTCATCCCTCATCCCTCATCCCTCATCCCTCATCCCTCATCCCTCATCCTTCATCCCTCATCCTTCATCCCTCATCCCTCATCCCTCATCCCTCATCCTTCATCCTTCATCCCTCATCCTTCATCCCTCATCCTTCATCCTTCATCCCTCATCCTTCATCTCTCATCCCTCATCCTTCATCCTTCCCCCCATGCCGTCCGCCGAACAGTACCTGAAGCCTGAAGTCATCCGCCAGATCAAGCGGCTCGACCTTCGCGCGCAATTCATTGTGCGGGGCTTCCTGCACGGCCTGCACGCCAGCCCTTTCCACGGCTTCTCGGTCGAGTTCAGCGAACATCGCAAGTACACGCCCGGCGACGATCCCAAGGATATCGACTGGCTGATCTACGCCAAGACCGACAAATACTACATCAAGAAATTCGAGGCCGAGACCAACATTACAGGTTACGTGATGATGGATCTCAGCCGTTCGATGGGCTACACCTATCAGCAGGAGATGACCAAGTTCGATTACTCGATCTGCCTGGCGGCCGCGCTCTGCTACTTGATGATCCATCAGCAGGACCCGGTGGGCTTGATCACCTTCGACACGCAGATCCGCAGTTGCCTCAAGCCGCAGGCCCGCCGCGGCCACCTGGGCGACATGCTCTCGCTCTTGGCCAACCTCAAGCCGGAGGGCGAGACGGACATCGCCCAGAGCATCGTGCAGATGGCGGCCATGCTGCGTCATGCCAGCCTGGTCATGATCTTCTCCGATCTCTTGAGCGAGCCGGCGCCGGTGCTCGACGCCCTGTATCGCCTGCGGCATGGCGGGCACGACGTGATCCTCTTCCACGTCTTGGACGAGGCCGAGGTGCGGTTTCCGTTCCGCGGCATGGTCGAGTTGGAAGACCCCGAGGACCATCGCCGCCTGGCGTTGGACGCCGACGCCTTCCGTGCGGATTATCTGGCCGAGGTCGAGTCGTTCCGGGCCACGTATCGCCGCGAGTGCTCGCAGGCGCGGATCGACTACGTGCCGATCGACACCAGCATGCAATTCGACCGGGCCCTGACGGAGTATTTGGTGAATCGCGCGTCGCGGGGGTGAGAGATTTGGGTCCAGACCCCATCCAGCTTGCCTGGATGGTGAACAAGATTGAAGGCTAAAGTGCGATCCCTATCAACGATAGACCCCATCCAGCTTGCCTGGATGGTGAATCAGATTGATGGCTACAAACCGCGTGCCCGCTGTCAACCGCCTTCACCGTCCAGACAAGCTGGGTGGGGTCGTGCTGGGTTGCACGTTGCGGCCCGTGGTAGCCTTCAATCTTGTTCACCACCCGCACCCAGAGGGTACCCGGCCGGGTGGGGTCGCGACCGTACGCCGAACCCTGATTACCGTCCCGTCCCCCTTTGAACCCCCATGTTCCTCAATTCCGCACTTCTGTTTGGCGCAGGTTTGATCGTAATCCCGATCGTCCTGCACCTGATCATGCGCGAACGGCCGAAGCTGCTGGAATTCCCCGCCTTGCGGTTCATCCAGAAGCGGCATGATATGAACCAACGGCGGCTGCGGCTGCGGCACCTGCTGTTGCTCTTGCTCCGTGCGGGGGCGATTGCCCTGCTGGCCCTGGCTATGGCCCGGCCGAGCATCAAGTTCGCGTCGCGCTTGGGCAGCCAGGAGGCGCCGGTGGCGGCGGCCCTGATCTTCGACGTTGCCCCGCACATGGAGTATGTCCGCGAGAACAAGACCCGCCTCGACGCGGCCAAGGAGATCGGCCAATGGCTCCTGGCCCAATTGCCGCCGGAGAGCCAGATCGCGGTCTTCGACTCGGGCCTCGCGCCGCGCGACTTCGACGCCGATCGCGGCCTCAGCAAGCAGCGGATCGACAAGCTGGAGATCGCCTCCAATCCGAAATCGCTGAGCCAGATCCTCACGGAGGCCGCCGCCGTGCTGAAAGACAAGAGCAGCCTGCCAGTCAAGGAAATCTATGTCTTTACCGACCTCTCGCGGGCCTCGTGGCGGAGCGACGAGATCGCCAAGATGCAGGAACGCTTGCAGGATATCGCGGGCGTCTCGCTCTATCTGATCGACGTCGGCGTGACCGATCCGAGCAACGTCGGCCTGGGCGACCTCCGCCTCTCGAGCCAGGTTGTCGCGGCCGGCGGCTCCGTGGAGATCGAAACCGACGTTTCCTGCCTGGGCTTCGAGGGCCAGCGCAAGGTGGAACTCGATCTGACGACGTCTGCCGGCACGTTGGAGAAAATCAGCGAGCAGATCAAACTGCTGAAGCCGGGCGAGCCGCAGACCGTCGCTTTCACGCTCGCCTCGCTCAAGCCCGGTTTGCAGCAAGGGCAGGTAAAGATCGTCGGGGAGGACTCGCTGAAAGCCGACGACGTGCGCTATTTGAGCATCGAGGTCCGCCCTCCGTGGCCCGTGCTGGTCGTGGCCCAGTTGCCGACGGCGGAAACGTCGCTGTACCTGACCGGTGCGCTGGCCCCCGTCCGATGGCAGAAACTCCACCAGGCCCATTTCGAATGCACGGTGATCGGCTATAGCGATTTCGCCGGCCTGAAGTCGTTCGACAAATACGCCGCCGTTTTCCTGCTCGATCCGCCGGGCCTGGTGGCGGGCGACTGGCAGCGCCTGACCGACTATGCCACCGCCGGGCACGGCGTCGGCATTTTCCTCGGCCGGCACGCCGCCCCGATCGAGAGCTTCAACTCGGCGGCGGCCCAGCAGCTTCTGCCGGGCAAGGTCCGGGAGCAAGTGCCGCGCGAGGAAGGCGACACATATCTGGCGCCGCGGAACTTTCAGCACCCGATCCTCAGTCCCTTCGCACCCATTGCCACGCGGACCCCCTGGAACAGGTTCCCCGTCTATCGCTACTGGCGAATCGACGACCTGACGCCGGACGCCGCAACCGTGATCGCCTACAACGACGGCCGCCCTGCGCTGTTGGAGCGGACGGTCGGCACAGGGCGGGTGGCGGGGCACGTGCTCGTGATGTCCACGCCGATTTCCGATCTCGTTTCCCGCCGCGACGCCTGGAACTGGCTGCCGGAGTCGAGCCTGAATCCGGCCTGGCCGTTCCCCCGGCTGGCCGAGCAGATCGCCTCGTACCTGGTGGGCAGCGGCGAGCAGCAACTGAACTACCTCGCGGGGACGACTTCCATCCTGCTGCCGATCGACGACGCGACGCCGCGGAACTACACGCTCGCGCCGCCGTCCAGGCCGGAAGCCGCCGGCTATGGTGAAACGTCGCTTCCCCCGCCGGAGAAGACCGGCCTCTCGATCAGCGGCGTGGAGCAGGTGGGAAACTACCAGGTGCACTGCGTGGGCGAACCTGCCGAGCCCGACCGCGGTTTCAGCATCAACCTGCCGGCCCAGGTCACGCAACTTGCCCGGCTGAACGACCAGGAATTGAGCGACACCTTCGGCCCCTTCAGGCCGCGCGTGGCGCGGACGAGCGACCAGATCGTCCGCGACATCCACGACAGCCGCGTCGGCCGGGAGATTTATCCGTGGCTGATCCTTGTCTTCGCCGCCCTGCTGGCGGTAGAGTATGTGGTGGGCAACTGGTTTTACAAAAGTGGGAGGAGGAGAGATGAAGGATGAGAGATGAGGGATAAGGCATTCGTCGTCAAATCGCAGATTTGAGATTTGAAATTTAAGATTTGGGATTTGCCCATCCCTCATCCCTCATCCCTTATCCTTCATCCCTCATCCTTCATCCTTCATCCCTCGTCCTTCACCCTTCATCCTTCATCCTTCCCCTCCCATGCAGCTCTTCTACTACCCCATCGCCGATAGTTACTGGCTCGTGGCCGGGGTGGCGGCTGCGCTCCTGGCGATTGTCGTGCTGGTGGGACCGGGAAAAGATCGCGTTTCGCTCCGCGGCCGCCTGGTATTGGCCCTGATTCGTTCGGGAGTCGTCCTCCTGGTCGCGCTGGGGATGCTGCGGCCGACGCTGGTCTACACGGAGACCCACAAGGAAAAGGCCACCTTGGTGTTGCTCGTCGATCAGTCGCGGAGCATGCTCGTCAGCGACAGCCTCAACAACAAGACCCGCTGGGAATCGCTCGTGGCCACGCTGGAAGACAGCGTGCCCGCGCTCCGCAACCTGGGCCGCGATTTCGAAATCAAGGCCTATACGTTCGATGCCGACGCCCGTTCCGTGGACGTGAAAGACGGCAAGGTCGCCCTGCCCGAAAAGCCTGCCGGCCAGGAGACGGCGATCGGCGAGGCCCTGGACTACGTGCTCAAACAGGAGAACGGCAAGCGGCTCTTGGGCATCGTCCTTCTCACCGACGGCCGGCAGCAAGCGGTTTACCCGCGTGACCGATCCGCCCAGGACGTGGCCGCCCAACTGCGGCACCAGGGCTTTCCGGTCTACCCCGTAGTCTTCGGGCAATCGCGGGGGCTGGGCGGCGTGCAGGACGTGGCCGTCATCGATTTCCCGCCGCCGGCCGCCGTCTTCGTCGACACCGAAATGGCCATCCACGGCGAGATCAAGGTCAGCGGCTACGTCAATCAGCCGATCCCGATCCGCGTCTTCATGGAGATGCCCGACGGCAAGATGGAAATCATCGCCCAGAAGGAGATCAGGGCCAAGGTCGACGGCGAGCTGCTGCCGGTCGACTTCACCTATACGCCCAAAACGGCGGGCGAATTCAAGCTCACTCTGGAGGCCGTGCCCCAGCCCGGCGAGCTGGTGACCACGAACAACCAGCAAAGCTCGTTCGTGCAGGTGCTCAAGGGCGGATTGCACGTCCTCTATATCGAGGGCGATCTCCGCCTGGAGCAGAAGTTCCTGCGGCGTTCGCTCGACGCCTCGCGCGACATCAAGGCCGATTCCATCCGCCTCGACCCCCGCCACAAGGAGACGAAGCCCCGCGACCTGATCGATCGCTTCAAGCCCGGCAAGTATGACGTCTATATCCTCGGCGACGTCGATTCCTCGGTCTTCGATACGGCCGAATTGGAGCAGCTCCAGGAGACGGTGAGCAAGAACGGCAAGGGCCTGATCATGCTGGGCGGCTTTCACAGCTTCGGCCCTGGCGGGTATTCCGAGACGCCGTTGGCCGACGTCCTGCCCGTGCAGATGGACAAACTCGAACGGCAGAAGATCGACGATCCGATTCGCGAGGACGAACATCTGCCCGGCCCGCTGCGGATGCAGCCGACGCCGCGAAACCTGGGGCACTTCGCCCTCGCCTTGGCCCCCTTGTCGGAGAACGCCGCGGCCTGGGCCAAACTCCCGCCCTTGGAAGGCGCCAACAAGTTCGCGGGCATCAAGCCCGGCGCCATCGTCCTGGCCGAGGCCGACGGCAAGGAAGGCGAGCCGCTCCTGGTCACCCAGGAAGCGGGTGGCGGGCGGGTGCTCGCCTTCGCCGGCGATTCGACCTGGCGGTGGTGCATGCACGGCTTCGACGCCGCGCACAAGCGGTTCTGGCGGCAGATCGTGCTCTGGCTCGCCCACAAAGAACAGGTGACCCAGGGCAATGTCTGGGTGCGAATGGACAACACCCGCTACTTCCCCGGCAATCGCGTCGACTTCCTTGCCGGGACCCAGACGACCGAGAACGAGCCCATCTCCGACGCCGAGATCACGGCCCGCGTCGTCAAGCCGGACAACAAGCGATCGGACGCCGTGATGATCCGCAAGGACGCGGAGACGGCCGGTTCGTTCCGCGATACGCAACTGCCGGGCGACTACACGATCGAGGTCTCGGCCACGCGGCAAGGCAAGCCCTTGGGCACGGTGCGGGCCCGCTTCGTCGTCTCGCAGCAGGATCTCGAATTGGACAACTCCTCGGCCGATCTCGACAGCATGAAGGTCGTCGCCAAGACCTCTCTCGGCGAGGTCATCGAGCCGGAGCGGCTGCCCAAGTGGCTCGCGGAACTGATGAAGAAGACCGACTACCTGAACGTGAAGCAGGAAACCAAGAAGACCTTGTGGGACCAGTGGCCGCCGTTCCTGTGCGTCGTGTTCCTGCTGACGCTGGAGTGGTTTCTGCGGAAGCGCTGGGGGCTGGTATAGGGTGCCGCGGTAGCAGGCACACTCCGTGTGCCTGCGACTTTTCTTGCCGTCCGTGAACGGTTATCAGCCGCCCAGCCTCTCGCTCGCTTCGGCCGCCCAAGGGCTGCCGGGGGCCAGCGCGACGAACCTCCGCCAATGCAATTCCGCCGTCCGCCTATGCCCCATCTCGTCCAGCATCCGCGCCAGGTGGTAATGGGCGTCGGCGTAGTCGGGGTGATAGCGCAGCGCGCCTTCGAAGGCCGCAATCGCCAACTCCCGCCGGCCCATCTCGGCCAGCACGCAGCCCAGGTTGGCCCGGGCCTCGACGTAGTCTTCATCCAGTTCCACGGCCATGTAGTAGCGCTCCCGCGCGCCGCCCAAGTCGCCCTGCCGGTACAGCAACTCGGCAAGCTGGAAGCAGCCTTCCGCGTCGGGACCGGCCGCCGCCATCGCCGCCCGCAGCACGTCGGCGGCGTCCGACAAACGGCCGGCATCTTCCAGCTCGACCGCCAGGCTCCGCATCTGCTCGGCCGAGAGCGAGGCGTCTTCCAGGGAGCGCAACACGCCGACCGCCGCGGCCGGAGGCGGCGAAGGCTCAATCGCGGGCGTGGCGGCGAGCGGCGGAAACTCGGGGCCCTCAAAATCGAATCGCAACTGGCCGCCGGCCTCGACCAGACCGTCGCCCTGGCGGACCAGGACGCTCTGCCCTTGAACGATGACCGAGGGCTCAAGCAGCGGCCGTTCGACACCGGGCAACAAGCGGGCGAGGTCGGCCACCTTCTTTTCGATGTTCTGCGGGGAGAGACCGGCGCGGAGCAGTTGCGCCAGCCGCTGGGCGGTGGCCACTTCGGGAACGTCGAAGTACGGCAGCCGCCGCACTTCCTGGCTGGGGACGATCAGCTTCGCACGATGCCAGCGGCGAATGGCCGCGATCGGAACGCCCAGCAGCTCCGCAAGCATGGCAGGCGTATAGAGCCGCTGGAGCGCGTCCTCGGGCCCTGGTGCAGCGGACTGAAGTTCAGAACCTTCGTCGCTCACGGAGCTGAAATCATGTGCCAAGGCGGTTGGTTAGAGGCATTCGGCCAAAACGTCTCTCGGAGATCCGCTCATCGCCCCCCGCCGGTCGGCGGAGGCACCGGCGCCAGCGGCACCGTCAGCGGAGCAGGCGCCCCGCCGCCGTTCCTTGTCGACGGATCGTAGATGCCCCCCGACGCATGCGAATCGGCGGCGGGCGACTCGGGCGCTTTGGTCGCAGGGGTTGCAGGCGTTGCCGGGGTCGAGGTCGTGGGGGCCGGCGTCGGAGACGCGAAGGTCTTGCCGCTCGGGCCCGGCGAGGTCGCGGCCGCGCCGCTGCCGACGGTTGTGTCACAGCAACTCGAACTCGTCGGCACGCCGCAGCTCGGCACCGCACAGCAATCACCGACCGGCACGCGATAGCACTCCACGTGCGGCACGGTGTAATTGCACGTCACCGGAATCCGCTTCTCCACGACGTGCGGAATGCGGACCGTTTCCTCGTAGGCCACCATGCGGGAGACCTGGGTCGGCACCTGCTCGACCCGCTCTTCCTGCACGATGCGGCAGGTCTGGTAGGGCACCTTGCGGATCTGCTCCTCGGCCACCATGCGATAGACCTGCACCGGCACCTTCCGCTCCACCCGCTCGACCACCGGTTTCGTGACCGTGTACGGGACCTTCCGCACCACCTCTTGTTGCACGATGCGGCAGGTCTGGTAGGGCACTTTACGAACGACCTGCTCCGACTGGTAGCGGGTGACCTGGACGGGAACCTGCTCGGTCACCGTCTGCGGCACGTACTGCACCTGCTGGACCTGCTGGGCGACGACGTTCGGCTGCCACACGCGGGCCACCTCGTAGGTGCCGCGATTGACGGGCGCCCAGTACAGCCCTGGCCGCTGATAGACGACTTGCCCCGTGGCCGGATCGACCATCGAGCCGCCGCTCTGCCACGCCAGCTCGTGCTGCAACCAGCCGGGCTTATAGGTCACCTGGTCCCGGTAGCAGCCCTGGTCGACGAGCTGGGTCTGTTGCGTGACCACCGGCTGCATCACCGTGTGGCACTGCGGGCGGTAGACGGTTTCCACCACGGGGTGCTGGACCGTGTAGCATTCTTCGCGTTCGGCCGTTTCCGTGACGGGCTGATTGACGATCACCCGCTCTTCGCGTTCGGCCGTTTCCTGGACGTAGTGGACGGTATTGTAGCTTTCGTCGCGGATCTGGGTTTCGCAAACGGGCTTCATCACGGTGATTCGCTCTTCGCGTTCGGCCGTTTCCAGGACCGGCTTCGAGACTACGTAGCGGCGCTCGCGGAGCTCGGTCTCCCAGACCGGCCGGTAGAACGTCTCGCGGCGCTCTTCATACTGCGTTTCGTATTCCAGGCGATAGGTGGTCGTCTGGCGCTGTTCGTACTGCGTCTGATAGACCAGCTTATATTCGCGGCCCTGGCAGCTCAAGCAACTGGAGGGCGAGTAGGCATCCTGGGCTGCGGCCGCGCCGGTCCACAGCAAGCCCGTCCAAAGCAGGCCGGCCCCCAGCCACATGGCTCCCAACAAACGGGAACTGCGTAAAGCGTTCATATCGGTCCACCTCGATCAAAACGTGCTAGCATCCTCAAGCATTGCGACACAACGTCCCCTTAAGACTTAATGTGCCAGACAAACGCAAAAACTGCAAAGGGTGTCCATGCCTGTTTTTTGCAGATTGACTCATTAAGTATAGCCCAGTAATGACTTAGGAGAAGGAAAATTTTTTCAAGTTCCCGATGCTAGCAACCGAACCTCTTCGCCATCCTCGCAACTCGCGCCGGCAAAGTTTGCGCAGGCGGAACAGTCGGCCCGCGGCATGACTGGTCGGGTGGCATGCCTTCACGCCGGGGCACCCGGTACTCCGGGTTGGCGGGTAGGCACGTTGGCGGGCAGGCGTGCCACTCACCGGAAACGAATGTTCCTTTCGGTCATTTTTCTGTCAGCATCTTCGTCCAGGTTTCCTGGTCCGGCAGGTCTTCTCCCGTCTCCCACATGGCAACCCAATCGGGCCAAGGCACGATCCGCGCACCGACTTCCAGATGCGGTGCGGCGTCGTCCGATACGACATCGTCGCTCGGGCGGTCGAGCACCTCAACGCCGCCCGTTTTCAGGACGTTGATCATCGCCCCGCGGAGGATCTTCCGCGCCGCCTCCGCCAGACTCTCGGCCCGCGGCTCGCCGGAAAGCTGCATGTGCGTCCGGCCGTCGATCAATTCGAAAGCCAAGACCAGCCGGTCCTCGTCGGCGGGCATCGCCAGTTCGACAACGATCTCGTTGGTGGCAAGATGAATGTCTTCCACCTGCGGGAGCGGCGACGGCCAGCCGCCTTCGTTGAACCAGGCGATGAACTCGCGTTCGATGTAGCGGCGGAGGCTGATCTCGACGTGATGCAGCAGCTCGCGGTGCTTGCGAACCGTGCGGGGATCGCCGCCGGCCAGGGCCGCTTTCCGCTCGGCGCGGCGGAGCCTGGCAAAACGCTTGGGGATCGTGCCGGAGTGAAAACCAGGCCGCAAGAGCCGCACCAGGGTCTCGCCGTGCGAGCCGACGAGCACGGGCTGCAAGTTCTTCGGCCGATTAGCGGCAAACAGCCGCCAGTTCTCATTCAACTCCCAGATCAAGAAGCCGAAGATGCCGGGGGTACAGGTAACGATGACGGGGGTCAGAACGTCAGCCATGAGCGGGCTCATCCACCGAGCGAGGTGGCCCCAAAGGTCAATCTCGATCCAGATCCCGAACAGGATCTTGTGCGAGACGGAGACCCATGGAATGTGCTTGAGCGGATTCAACTGCGGCTCGATCAACAGGTTCACGCAAAAGCGAATGACATAGGCGACGAAGAACCAGCCGATGCCCAGCCCCGCCTTGGCCAGCAGTACGGTGCGGCTTTGTCCGCTGCGGAACCGCAACCATTCGTCGACGGCATATAGCAACCGCTCGATGAGCTGCATGACGCTGCGGAACAAATCGACGATGAACCAGAACAGGCCCACTATCGGCCGCACGCCGAAGCGCTGCCAACCTTCGCTGACGGCGTCGAAGGCCATTTCTTCCACGGTCCGCCCGGTGCGGGAGTTGACGACCAGAGCTAGTGCGAAGAAGATGCCCGCCAGGCTGACCGTCTTTTGCCAGGGAGTTATTCCGGGCTGCATGAACTCCGCGACCAGGAGCGTCGGCACGAGCGGCTTGACGACGAAATTCATCGCCAACCTCGCCGGCACGCTATCGACGATCCAACGCACCCACGGCAAGGCGAAGAACCGACCGACGGAATCGATCAGCAGGAACTTAAGGACTCGCCCGAGCATTTTCAATCCGCTCCAGACACCTCGCCGGAAGCTTGGAACGTGAAACAGCAACATCAGGAAGACGCCCAGAAGGAGTGTGGCGCGAATCGCAGCGAGATGTTTCCTGCAAGGAGCCTGGCAAAGTCGTGGTTCGTCGGCGCCAGGTGCGATCTGAAGCCGAGTTCTTCGACGAAATAGTCCAATCCCTTGAGGGCGACGAAGGGGCCGCCAAAGGGGACGACAAAGTACAGCGTGAGGAACCGCCCGATCACCGTGCCGAACATGAGATGGCTGAAACGCAAGATCCAGCGCACATAGAAGTCGCCCGGTTCATAGACCCCGTCCAGGGTCTCGGTCATGCGGCGGTTCACTCGCAGGGCGGCGTCGCCTTGGAGGAAGCTTCGCGGACCGGAACAATCGGGTTCCTTGAGCTGATTCCGCGAAATCGCATCGCGGACCTCGCCGAGAGTGAGAAACCCCCGTTCGACGATCCGGTCCAGAAGCTCTTCGACCAGCTTCGTGCGAGAGATCCTCTCCGGCAAGTTCTGCGGCAATAGCCCGACGTCGTCCAGCGTGGCGGCGATCTGGGGACGGAGTTTGTCGCGCAGCAGGCCTTCGGCCGTCCTCGTTACCGCGTCCAGGACTTCCGCCAGTTGCCGCCGCTGCCGTTCCGAGATCCGCACGGCGGGCAGCCGCCGCTGGGCGCTGCGCAGGTGCCGCGAAACCAGCACCAGCCGCTGGTTGGGCAATTCGCGGCGGATCGGCCGGCGGCCCATCGAGAGCACCCAATGCATCACGTCGACCGTGGAGATCGTCTGCACCTGATCGACGCAGACCTTCTGCAGGTCGTAGAGCAGCCGCGCCTCGACCGTCCACAATCCCCGCGGCGTCTGGTGGGCCAAGGCCAGCAGGGCCTCGCGCCAGGGCCGCGGCTCCTGGTCTTCGATGCCCAGGGCCGTTTGCAGGCGCTCGACCAGTCCATGCACCTCGTCCCGCAGCGCGGCGGCAGCTTCCGCGGCCCGATCGCGCGGGGCCCAGAACTCGGCCCTGGCGCGGCGGATGGCGGCCCCCGCCCAATTGCCGCGGGCGGCCTGCCGCTTTGCCCTCTCGGACCAAAGCTGGTACTTCTGCTCCGATCGCTGCCGGCCGCGGGCCCCATGCGCGGTCCGCCCCGCGCTTCGGCCTCGCCGCGAAAGTCGGGGATGGCTGCCAGCGGATCGGCGTCGAAGGCCTCCGCCGCCTGCCGCGCCGCCTCGCGCAGTGCTTCCGGCTGCGGAGTGCCGGGCAGGCGGGTCGCATCCAGGATCTCTTCCGCGGCAATATCCAGGGCCAGAATCGCATCGACTTTTTCCAGCGACTCCAGCGCCGGAAAGAAGCTGGCCATCAGGAACGGCTGGAAGTAGCGTATGCCCAGGTAGACGGCGGCAAACTCGATGTAGGTCGATGCATCGTCGCAGGGCGGCAAGAGGAATCGCTCTTGCCCGAGCACGTTGCGGATCTCGTCAAACTCCAGGCTGCCCAATGCGGCCAGCCGCGCCTCGATGTGGGGCTGCTCGGCCAGGCAATCGAACGCCTCGTGGACTCGCGCGTGGAAGAGCAACTCCCAGTAGTAGAGGAGCACCTCGCCCCGCGGCCACTGGTCGAGGATCTCCGCGTTGGGACGCTCCAACAGAATGACGCGCTCGGGCAACTCCTCCGTGGGGCCAAAGCCGATCTCCTCGCGATCGGCGCGGAAATCAGCAATGAGGGCCAAGAGGGCCGTGCGGGGAATGACATAGGTCTTGCTGTGCGGCACGCGAAAACCCAGCCCGTGCAACGAGGTGTGCAACCGCACCACCCGCCGCAGGAGCCTCGGCAGCACGAGCCGCGCCGCCGGTTCGACGGATCCAATCGCCCGCTCCAATTGCGGCAGGCTGATCCGCGCATCGTCAGCCGCTGCAGACGGTTCGCGACGCGGGCGGAGCCATTTCCAGGGCTTTTTCACGGCGGGGCTTGGAACTTAGAACTTAGTGCTTAGAACTTAGAACTTAGTGCTTAGCTAAGAACTACGGACTAAGAACTACGAACTGAGTACTTTTCACGGAAACTTGTACTGTGGGTTCTTCGGATCAAAGTCCCGGTCAGTGTAGCCGTTGTTGAGCTTCACGTCGAGATACGTATATTCCTCGACAAGCTGCGGACCCTGGCTGCGGTCCTGCGGCAATTCATAAACCTCGACGCGGATAGGAAAGTGCAACTCGTCGTCAACGAACACGCGGGCCAGGTAGCCCCAGTTCTTCGGCTCGTGGACCGGGAAGGTGATTTCCAGCAAGCTGCATGCCCGCGTATTGATCCTGGCATGGCGATACCGCTTGACCCCGACCTGGCTGGGATCGGCCGCCGACTCGCCGCGCTGGATCAACTGCCGGCAGAGATTGGCCAGGCCGATGTCGGCGATCGAGTAGTGCTCGCCCGCCATGGCCAGGGCGTTCGTGGGGGCCAGGGTCAGTTTGCCCACGATCATGTCCTGCAGCCCTGGCGTGTGGACGATCAAATTGCCGTCATTCCTGCCCTGCACATAGACCACTTCGCGTTTCAGGCCGCTCTTGTCGCTCCGGTCGAGGAAGTAGAGATAGACGCTGAAGGGCTCTTCGCGGATCTTGGCGAACATCACGGTCTTGAGGAGTTGCGTGCCGATTCGCTCCTCTTTGACGATGACGGCCGAATAGTCGCGTACGTTGCGCTTGATCTCATCCAGCGACTGATGGGCGGTGGCCAAGACCTCCTGGAGCGTGGTGGGCCGGCTTTCCGAGTCGAACCCGCCTGCCGTCTCGCTGGTGACGGCGTGCGACGGCCTCCACCAACCGAACTCGAAGTGGCCGATTCCGGCCACCAGAGCCAGGATCACGATCACGGCAAGAATGACGATCCACCGCCGCATTACACCAATTCGTTCCTTACCGCCCAGACCGCAGCCTGGGTGCGATCGGTCAGCCCGATCTTGCGCAGAACGTGCTGGACGTGTTCCTTCACTGTCTCGTAGCTGATCGCCATGGTTTGGGCGATCTGCTTGTTGGTTAGTCCGCGGGTCATCTGCCGCAGGACCTCGCCCTCCCGCTCGCTCAGGGAGATCTCCAGATTATTGGCCAGTCGCGGGGTTCGCAGGGCCCCGCTCACGCTGCGGAGTTTCTCCCGGCTCCAGACATTTTCACCGTGGGACGCGGTTTTCAGGGCGGCCAACAGCTCATCGCGGGTGCAGTCCTTCAACAAGAAGCCGCTGGCCCCCAAAGCGATCGCCCGCGCAATCGAGGCCGGGTTGTCAAATGCCGAAAAGAGCAGCACCGGCAGATTGGGCTTGTCGAGCTTGATGCGGCCCAAGGCCGTCAGCCCGTCGCCGTCAGGCATGCGGACATCCATCAGAACAATATCGATTTCCGTTTCCAGGGCTAGCTTGACCGCCGCCTGACCTGTGGCGACCTCGGCAACAACTTTGATCTCCGTGCCCGCAAGCAGGGCCTTCACGCCCTGG
The DNA here is from genome assembly GCA_963824275.1 of uncultured Planctomycetia bacterium. Taxonomy (GTDB): domain Bacteria; phylum Planctomycetota; class Planctomycetia; order Pirellulales; family Thermoguttaceae; genus JANXQG01. The sequence goes on from CAWGOT010000003.1 coordinate 928,078, forward strand.
CGGACAATATCCTGGTCGTCGGCAACGAGGAGTCGAATCTTGGCTTCGGTGGGCATTTGAGGAGTCCTGTAGAAACAAGGGGATAAATGGGGGATGTTCCTGAACACCAAAGCTACTATTATGCGCTGCCTAAGGGGGTTGTGCAAGCGTTCCAAGGGGGCGCTAGCAGAATTCCTTCTTTGGGGCTAGAAAAATGGCCAAAGAGGGCAGAGCCCAGGTGATTCCTGCCAGAAACACCCTCCGTGGCGTATTGGTATGAATAGAGGAGTAGCCCTGTAGGGTGGGACCAGCGAGCTTGCGAGCGCCGGCCCACCAATCGCCGTGAACGGACGGTGGGCCGGCGCTCGCAAGCCGACCATGGGCACATGGTGCCCGGGTCCCACCGTACGGCCCAAACCTACCGCCGCATCGGCGGATCGGCCTTTTTCGCATGGTGGTGCGAACTTGGCCAGATCAGTTCCCCGTATAGCCCCCGAATGAAGAATGCACGGCAGAAGAGGGCCAGAAGCACCGCGATTACCACCCACAGGCCGAATTCACCGGGTGCGATGAGCATGGCAAGTGCCAGGCCCAGCAAGACTCCAAACGCCGAAACCAATGCCTGTTCGACACAATATCTGGTCATGGGTCGACCTCCTGGAAAAGCGGAGAGAGGTCTCTACACTTTCCTCATTATAGCCACTTGGACGACGATTACCATGCAGCCAACGGGTTACCGCGTGGAACCAGCCACTTGAACCCGCCGCGGTTGCAACTATACTCAAGGTCGGTCTGCAAACGTCTTTCCTCAGCAGCGAATACCTCAAATTCAAGGGAGTCCAAGCGATGCGACACATGTTCCAAGTCCCAGTTGTGGCGATTTTCCTTTCCGTGGTCCTGGCCCTCTCGGCTGAAAGTCGGCTGCTTGCCGCCGAGCCTGCGCCGCCGGATGCCAAGGGCAAGCCGGCTCCGGCCGCGGCCGCCAAGCCGGCGCCACAGAAAGAAAATACCATGACCCTCCTGATTGACAACCTCGCCCTCAAGCCGGCGACTCCCCAAAAAGCGCCTACCGTGTTGGAGAAGCTGAAGACCCTCGGCACGCTGCTCGGGCGGGCGCTCAACGTCGCTGTCGACCTGCTATCGAACAACAACATGAAAGCGCTGTCGGACAACAAGGCGACGCTGCTATCGGGCAATGCCCCCAATATTCTCTCCGGCAACGCCCCGAAGGTTCTGTCGGGCAACACCGCGAAAGTGCTGTCCGAGAACACAACGCCGATCCTGAGCGGGAACACGTTTTCGATGTTCTCCAACATCAGGGTCGAGATCCACATCAACAACAGCCCCGCCGCCATGGCACAACCGGGAACCGCAGCAACGGCACGGCCGACAGCCGTGGCGGCGCCGCCGGTGCGGCAGACTCCGTCAGTCCCAGTCCCGCCGGGCAGATAGAGCAACCGTAGGGTGCGACAAGCAGAGTGGGGCAGGTCGCTCCTAATGCCGCCGGCTTGCCCGGCGGATATTTACGCTCCACGCTACGGCTCGCGGGCCAGCAAATCGACGGCGTCGATGCCGAAGGAAAAGCCGCCGGAGGCCGGGTTCTTTCCCACACTCTGGAAGCGGATGCGATGCTGACCCGCCGGGAACGTGAAGTTGCCCAACTCCAAGGTCCCCGAGGGCGAGACGCGGCCGCAATACAGGTCGAATTTCGGCTCCAACCACTTTCCGTCGAGCGCCATGCGGATCGTGCCGTAGTCGGGGGCCGCCGTGGCCAACACGCGGAGTCGATAGGTGCCCGGCTTGTGGACCTCCAGGGCCAACTCCGCGAAGCCCTCTTTCTCCGCGTTGCAGAAGAGTTGCCGGCCCTGGGTCCACATGGCCCTTTCCCACTGACCCATGTCCTGGACGCTGCACTTGCAGCGGCCGAAGGCGATTAGCGGTACCGCCGCGGCCTCGAACCGCTCCACAGGCACCTCGGAATTCGGCGGCCCCAATTCCAGCCAGAGGACATCATTGGCGTAGGCCCTGACGTAGGCGTACGACATCGTGCCATAACCGCCGTTGCCCCATTTCGGCCCCCAACTATTGCGGAAGATGAAGACGCCGCCGTTGTCCTTGGCGCCGTCGGTATATCCGACCAGGGCAATGCTATGGCCGTCTTCCACCGCGCCCGGCGGCGGCACCTCGATCAACTCGGGACCTTTGAGGACCTTGGGCCAGCGCAGCCCGCAGGCCAGCGGATGCCCGTGGGCCAAGGCCTCCTTGATGGCGCGGAGCTGCGCTTCGTCCAGCGGTCGCTTGAGGTCCCAGCGCTTGATCCAGTGGGTCTGCCAGCGATTGCTCTGCTGCCTGGCGTCGGCCAGGGCGGCCGGCGATGGGGCCTTCCGCGCGCCGCCCGCTGGCACCTCGGGCATCAGGGCCTCGCGGCAGATTCCGAAGCGGTTCAGCCCGCACACCGCCTCGTAGAACATGGCCTGGTCGTGGTCTTTGCCGGTGGCTTTCTTCGCCGCCCAGATCAGGAACTCGGTCGACCGCTCCGAGTTCGGACGCGGGTCGCGCTCGGCAAGCTCGAACTCGGCCAGCGAAGCCACGGCGTGCAGCGAGCAGGTATCCGACCCTTGCACTTGCGGTATCAGCCCTAGCCGGTTGAATTCGGGCGTGAGGTCCGCCTTGCCCGCCCCGGCGGATTGGGAAGGTGCAAGACAAACGGCAACGAACGCCGACAGAATGGTCAGGCAGGAATTGTAATAGCGCAATCGCATGGGCGTTCTCCTGTTTTGCAGTCTCAGTAATTATAGGGGCAGTACGGAAATTGGAATCGAGCAGTCGCTGGAGTCCCGCCTTTAGGCGGCTTGTCCGGGAGGATTCCGGCTAAAGCCGGGACTCCAACGGCTCATTTCTGCCCCCGTGCATTACAATAAGCTAATAGCCGTCGGCGGGGTGAGCGCAAAGTACGAGCACACTCGACACCAGGCGGTGCGAGATGGTATCATGGCAACAGGGGGTCTGATCGGAAGGAAAGGCCATGACCGCGTGCAAGTTCTGGGCGATAGTAGTGATTGCGGTTGCGTTGCCGTCGCAACTTGCGGCAGGCGCTGATGCCCCGGCGGAGGCGTCCGGCGAAGGCAACGCGTCGGTGGAGAAGCCCGATCCGGTCGTCGCCGCATGCACCGAGGCCATCCGGCTCAATCCCAAGGACCGCCAGGCCTACCTCAAACGCGGCATCGCCTACAAGGACCTGGGCGAGAACGACCTGGCCGTCGCCGACTTCACGGAGGCCATCCGCCTCGACCCGAACGCGGCCGACGCCTATAACTACCGCGCCCTGGCTTATGGGAACCTGGAGGACTACGACTCGGAGATCGCCGACTGCACGGAGGCCATTCGCCTCGATCCGAACGCGGCCGATGCCTACAACAACCGGGGCGTCGCCTACGGGAACAAGGAGGAATACGAAAAGGAGATCGACGATTGCACCAAGGCCATCGAGCTCAATCCGCAGGACGCCGACGCCTATTACAACCGCGGCATGGCCCACTCAGACAACGGCGAAGACGACGAGGCGATCGCCGATTTCAGCGAGGCCATCCGCCTCAACGCCGAGGACGCCGACGCCTACAAGCAGCGCGGCATCGCCCAGGAAGACAAGGGCGAGCACGACCTGGCGATCGCCGACCTCACGGAGGCCATTCGCCTCCGCCCGGACGCGCTTGCCTATCAAAGCCGCGCCGCCGCCTACGAGGGCAAGGGCGAGCCCGACAAGGCGCGTGACGACCACCGCGAGGCCAGCCGCCTCGACTCCGAAGCGGCCGATGCCTGCAAACAGCGCGGCATCGCCCATCTCAACAAGGGCGAGTACAGCAAGGCCATCGACGAGTTCACGGAAGCCATTCGCCTCAACCCGGACGACCCGGCCGCCCATGACTGCCGGGCCGTGGCCTATGAAAAACTGGGCAGATTCAACGCGGAGATCGCCGACTGCAGCGAGGCCATTCGCCTCGACCTGAATGACGCCGACGCCTATTACGACCGCGGCATCGCCTATTGGAACAAGGGCAAGTTCGACCAGGCCATCAAGGACTATTCGATGGCCATCGGCCTCGTCGCGAATGACGCCAACGTCTATTACAACCGCGGCCTCGCCTATCTCGACAACGGGCAACCCGATCAGGCCATCGACGACTTCAACGCCTCCCTCGCCATCGAGCCCGATGCCGCCGGCACCTATAACAATCGCGGCATCGCCTACAAGAGAAAGGGCAAACTCGATGACGCCATCGACGACTACATCGAGGCCATCCGCCTGGCCCCGGATTTCGCCGCCCCTTATTACAACCGCGGGGTCGCCTGCTGGACGAAGGGCGACCTCGACCAGGGCCATCGACGACTACAGCGAGGCCATCCGCCTCGATCCCAACGATGCCGCGGCCTTCAACGATCGCGGCGTCGCCTACCGGGACAAGGGCCAGATCGACCAGGCGATCGAAGATTACAGCGAGGCCATTCACCTCGACCCGGACTTTGCCGATCCTTTCTACAACCGTGCCCTGGCCTTCGCCAGCAAGGCGGAATACGACCAGGCGGTCGCCGATTTCACCGCCGCCATCCGCATCGACCCGCGGGACGCCGTGACCTATGACAAGCGCGGCACGGCCTTCAGGCAGAAGAGCGACTTCGACCTGGCGATCGCCGACTACAACCGGGCCATCCGCCTCAAGCCGCTCTTCGGCGAGGCCTACTATGACCGGGGAACCGCCTTCCTCGGCAAGGGCGAACAGGCCAAGGCGGAGGCCGATTTCGCCAAGGCCAAACAGTTGGGCTACACGCCGCCCAGCGAAAGCGCAGCCTCCGGCCTCGGCTACGGTCCGGTCGTGGGCATCGTGATCTTGGCGGTCGCGATCGGCCTGATCGTCTTGCGGATGCGAAAGCGGCAGCCGCTGCCGCCTTTAGGTGCCGAGAGGTTCAGGTAGCGTAGGCAATCGACGGACGAGATGATGACCGATTTCAAGGACTGGGGGCGGCACTTCAAGGACTCGACGACCGGCTACCAATTCGGCTACGAGGACGACCGGCGATGGTGGTCGAAGCTCAAAGATCCGCCGTTGGAACTCGGGCACCGCATCCAGCAGGAGATTTCCAATAACCGTTATTTGTTCTGGGTCGACTTTACGGCGGATCGGGTGACGTTCCGCTAGCAGGAGGAATCATCGTGAGCGAACTGAATCGAAGAGGCTTTTTCCACCGTACTGCCCTGGGGACGCTGGGCGCCGCCGCGGGCCTGGGCGTTGCCAGCGCTATATCCCTCGCAAGTCTGCGCCCGGCCTCCGCCCAGACGCCCGCGAAGAGGGTCGGCGGCCCCAAGCTCAAGCTGAGCCTCAACGCCTACTGCTTCGCCAAGCTCTTGAACGACAATCTCCTCGGCCGGGGAAAAGGCCTGACGCTCCTCGACCTCCTCGATTTCTGCGCCCAGCACGACTTCGAAGCAATCGACCCGACGGGATACTATTTCCCCGGATACGGGTCGGTCCGATTGGGCCCCAAGGGCAAGCCGACCGACGCCTACATCCGCGATTTCAAGCGCCGCGCCTTCGAACTCGGGGTTGCCATCAGCGGCACGGGCGTTGCCAACGACCTCGCCACGCCGGACAAGGAGAAGCGGGCTGCCGACGTGAAGCACATCAAGGATTGGGTCGAGGTCGCGGCCAAGCTCGTGCGCCGGTGCTCCGCGTCTTCTCCGGTCCGGTTCCCGCGGGCTATGAGAACAAATGGGATGAAGTGGCCGAGTGGATGGTGGCGGACCTGAAAACGTGCGTCAAACACGCGGAAGAGCACGGCGTGATCATCGGCATCCAGAATCACGGCGACATGCTCAAGACGGCCGACCAGGTGATCAAGATCATCAAGATGGTCGATTCGCCCTGGTTCGGCTCGATCAACGACACAGGCAACTATCTGGCGCCGGACCCCTACGCCGACATGGCCCGCGTGCTCCCCTACACGGTCAACTGGCAGGTCAAGCAGCGGCTGACCGGCAAGAACAGTTCGAGCCCGATGGACCTCAAGAAACTGGTCCACGTCATCAAGGCGGGCGGCTATCGCGGCTACGTCCCCATCGAGACCCTCTCGCAGCCCGGAGAGGAGTACGATCCCCTCACGCTGGTGCCGAAGTTCCTCAAGGAGCTGCGGCAGGCCATCGCCGAGACGGAGTGAATTCTCTGGAAAGGGCGCGAAGATGCGTTGGATTTCCGTGCGGAACGATACTGAAGACCATGGAAAGGGCGGCCATGAGAGACCTGGACAAGAGCAAGGAGCAACTGATCTTCGAGTTGGAAGACCTGCGGCGGCAGGCGGCCGAGCAGAAGCGGGTGGACGAGGCCTTGCAGGCGAGCGAGGAGCGGTGCCGGAAGGCCCTGCAGGACTTGCGCCAGAGCCAGGCCACGCTGGATGCCTTCTTCAGCGCCGCGCCGGTGATTCTCAACATCTGCGACGACGAGTTTCGCTATCTCAAGACCAGCGGCCCCTTGCCGGACTATTTTGGGCTCGATTCCCGCAGCATCGTCGGCAAGTCCCTCAAGGAACTCGACCTGGAGTACTTCAAGGAGTACGGCCCGATGCTCGAGCGGGTCATCGCAACGGGCGAGCCAGTCCATAATGTCGAGATGAAAAGCCGCGCACCCAGCCGCGGAGGAGAAATGGTCTATTGGCGGGCGTCGCATTTCCCCCTGTCTCTGCCGAACGGCCGTCGCGGGCGCGGCACGGTCGCCGTCGAAATCACCGACTTGAAGCTGGCCGAAGCGGCCCTGCATCGAAGCTACGACGAGCTGGCAATGATCTATGAGGGGATGTTCGACGGACTGCTGATCACCGATTTTGAAAGCAGGCGGTTCACCCAGGCCAATCCCTCGATCTGCCGGATGCTCGGCTACACCGAGAAGGAAATGCTCTCAATGTCGGTGACGGACATCCATCCGGCCGACGAACTCTCCGTCGTCCTGGAACGATTTCAGGCCCGGGGCGAGGGCCGGTTCGAAGGCCAGGCGGACGTGCGGCTGTTGCGCCAAAGACGGCTTTCTCCGCTACGCCAACGTCGCGAGTTGCCGGATCGTCTATCGCGGGCGCCCCAGCATTGCCGGATTCTTCCGCGACGTTACCGAACGCAAGCTGGCCAAGGAGGCCCTCGGCCGCGAACGCCAGACGCTCCGGCACCTTCTCCAGTCGAGCGACCACGAGCGCCAACTGATCGCCTACGAGATCCACGACGGATTGGCCCAGGAATTGGCCGGCGCGATCATGCAGTTCGATGCCTTCGACCATCTGAAAGATACGCGGCCGAAACAGGCCGCCGACGCCTTCCATGCCGCGGTGACGATGCTTCGCCAGGCCCACTCCGAGGCCCGCCGCCTGATCAGCGGCGTTCGCCCGCCGATCCTCGACGAGTCGGGGATCGTGGCCGCCCTCGCGCACCTGGTGAACGAGGAGCGGCGCAAACAAGCGACGGTCATCGAATTCCACGCCCAGGTCGTCTTCGACCGCTTGGCGCCGATCCTGGAAAACGCCGTCTACCGCATCGTCCAGGAGGCCCTCGCCAACGCCTGCCGGCACAGCAAGGCCGATAAGGTGCTTGTCGAACTCGTGCAGAACGGAGGCCAGATCCGGGTCGAGGTCCAGGATTGCGGCGTCGGGTTCAATCCCCAAGAGGTTGCCGAAAGCCGTTTCGGCCTGGCGGGAATTCGGGAACGAGCCCGCCTGCTGGGCGGCATCGCCATTATCGAAAGCCAAGAGGGCCACGGCACGCGGATTGTCGCGGAGTTGCCGATCTTGTTGCGACGGCCGGAGGATGAATAGGCGGTCCCTAGTGGTCCGCTTGTCCCGCGTGCCGGATGCTTACCGCGCCGAACAGCGCGGCCCCGCCCGTGCGGCCGCTGCGCTCCAGCCCGATCCGCCCCAACAGGCCAACGTCCTCTGACCTCGCCGTCACGCTGCAGCCGAACTGCCGCCCGCTGCCGGCCCCGTCCGTCAGCCGGACGTCGAATCGCACCGAACCGTCACTGCCCTGCGTGACATCGATCGTCATCTCGTGCAGCACGTCGGCCGCGGGCGTGAAGGGCATTTGCGTGTTGGCCAGGAGAACCGAGTGATTGTCGACCCGTTCGACGCGAAACTGCCCGCCCGAGAGGCCGGGATGGAAGAGCAGGCGGATGTTGCCGGCCGACACGCCCACGTGCCAGGCGCCGGGATCTTGCGACTCGCCCCCCAAGGCGACCTTGATCTGGAACCGTTGGGGGAAGGCCGGCACGCCCAGCAGGCCTTGGGCCGTGGCGTACAAACGTTGATCGCCTTCGGCATGATTCCCATCCAAGCGCAGGATGCCGTGCGCCACCGTGGCCGTTCCGCCCACGTTGCTCTCATATTGCAACTGGTGATACGTGCGGGCGATCCCCGCCGTCTCCTCGGCAAACGTCTCCAGCAGGATCGTGCCGTAGCGACCGGCCAGCAATCGCTTGCGGCCCAGCGGCTGCGGATGCCTGGCGGCGGGCGTGGCCGCCCAGGCCTTCCATGCCTGCACCGCAGCGGCGAACTCGGCGGGCGGCCCCGCGACCGTCGGAATACCCGACGCCTGCTGCAGCAGCCAGGCAGCCTGCTGCCGTATGCCGAGGTCATGCGCGTCAAGCAGTTCCACGAGCGCGGCGATCGAGGGCTGGGGCGAGCGGTCGAGCAGGGCCCTCGCGGCGGCCAGCCGCGTCGCTTCCTCCTTGTCGCGGAGCAGGGGCGCCAGGTCGCTGACGGCCGCCGGGCCGAGGGCTATCTCCAGGGCCGGAATCGCCGCCAAGCGCACAATCGGCCGCTCATCGCCAAGCGCCTGCCGCAGTCGCACCGCATCGTCCGGGCCGACACAGGCCCAGAGGGCATCGCGGTCGGCCTGCTGAAAAGCCTCCGGCACCATGGGGAGGAGATTCAGGAGCAGGGGCGTTGCCTGCGGCGAGGGCGATTGCCGCAACCATTCCAGGGCGGCCATCAGCACATCTTCCGCGTGGCCCTGCCGGCACTCGGCCAACAACTGGCGGGCACGTAAGACGACTTCCAGATCATCGCTTTGCGTCGCTGCGCGGAGTTGGGACTCGGCCGCCGTCCCCAGCGCGGTCAACTGCTGGGTGGCCGACTCGCGGATCGTGTAGCTCTCGTCGCCCAATTCACCGATCAGCCGGGCAATCCGCGCCCGCCTCTCGCCGTCGGGCTGCCATTGGCGGAGAACGTCAAGACAGCCGACGGTGGTCGGTTCGATCTTGTAGCGTCTCAGGGTGTCCGCCGGGGAACGGGCGGCCGGTGGAGGAATTGCGGCCGGGCAACGATCCGCTGGAAGGAGCGAAACCGTCAGCGCGAGGGCGAGCCACGGAAGTAGGGCAGGCCGAGTCATGCACTGATTTTACTTCCCGCGGGACGCGGGTGCAAGGATCTCGCGACGTGGCGTGTGGAAGAGAATTGCAAATTGCAAATTGCAAGTTTCAAATTTCAAATTGGGTTGGAGACAATCCCGCCCCTCTCGGCCCGCACCGCCTCTCTGCTGCCACTCTCTTGCCGCCGGAAGCGCAATTCGCCGAGCGTCCTGTCCTGCCACGTGGGACCGCTGCCGGTGAGAACGATCGGGGCCGCCGTCCGCGCCAGCCGGTCCTGGAGCTCGGCAAGCGAAACCTCACGGCACACGGGCACGACGCGCGCAGCAGCGCGGTGAGTTTCTCCTGCGCCGCCAGCCACGGCACGGGCGAGACGGGCAGCCGCTCGATCGCCGTGCCGGGCGGATCGCTGTAGCCCTCGCAAATCTGCGGCGAGACGCCGGCCAAATGGTCGAGGCAATTGAGCACCAGGCCGTCGAGCGGCCCGCCGGCCGATTCCGCGGCGTAGCGCAAAAGGACCAGGTCCAGCCAGCCGCGGCGGATCGTCCCCTGCCATGCGTTCGCCGGGTTCCCGGGGTCGGAGAGCCTGGCGTCGAGTTCGCCGCTCCACGTAGGCAGCGGCCCTGCGCCGTGACGGGTCATAAAGGCCCGCGTGACGCCCAGCGTGCAGACCTCTTCCACATCACTCTCGTGGATCATCGCCAGGGCGTGGTCGAGCGTGACCGTGCTCCAGGTGGTGTGGGGATGGAAGCCGCGCCACTCGTCCAGGAGCACGCCCTGGGCCCCCTCGAAGATCGCCGTCGTGCAGGCGGGCAAGGCAGCCTGAATCGCCAGCGGCCCTGCCAGGCGGCGAAGCTCCGCCGCATTCTGCCGGGCAGGCTCCATGAAAACGTCCAATCGCCACTGCTCATCAACGGGAACGCGTTCAACCAATTGCTGCGATTCCAACAGCACCCGCTGCCGCAGCAACTCCAGCTTGCCGGCCAGCGTCTCGCGGTCGTGCAGATCGGCCGCGAAGACGGCCTCCTGCCCGTGCTGGAGCCAGTAGTTCCGCGTCTCGCCGATGCCGTGGCCGCACGACCCGTGCCGGTCGGCGCCCCGCGACAGTTCGCGAAGACGATTGAGCTGCTGGTGGTAGACCGTCGAAACCAACGTGCGGGGATGGACCAGCAACTTCAAGAACGGGTCCTCGCCGCTCATCTCCCGCAGGTGCCGGGCCTCCTTGTGCATCGCCGGCAGGTTGATGATCGTCTGCTCGCCCAGGTAGGTTGCGGCGCCGGCCAAGGTCCCCGCGCCAAACTGGGAAAAGGCATGCCGCCGGCCATCGGGCAGCTCGACATTGTGCCCGGCCTGCGACCCGCCGCAGTACCGCACCACGAGGTCGGCCGCCAGTTCCCGCGCCAGGAAGTCGACGGTCGCCCCCTTCCCTTCGTCGCCGAACCCCAGCCCTTGAACGATCACTGCCCGCTTCATTTTGAATTGCCTTTCGTGAACTGTACTCATCACGCTCCGCCGTGATGCGATGCCCGTACTCATCACGCTCCGCCGTGATGGTATTTCATCACGCGGAGCGTGATGAGTACGTAGGTCAGCCGGCGGGCCGTGTCAGGCGCGAATAACGCGCATCACAAAGTGCCAGCGTCTCGACTTGTAGGTGAACCCGAAATCCCAACGCGGCCTGGCGCCGAACCTCGCCGGCAGGGCCGGCCCATCCCTGCCGACCGTGGCCGGCATCGTCTGCCTGGACGGGGCTTCCTCCTGGCCCATCGACGCCAGGGCTTGCGCAACGGTGCGGGCCATGCCGCCGCGCCCGGCCTCGTGCAGGTCGGCCACGATCCGGTCGAGGTCCGCGCCCTCGTTCATGCCGATCACGGCGGCGATCAGGTCCGAAATGCCCTGCGGATCGTCCAGGCGGAGCACCTTTTCGCCCAACAGCCTTTTCCAGCAGCGAAGAATCTGCGGATCATCGTAGTAGCTGGTCAGGTTGGGGAGGATGAAGTAGGTATCGTATTGGGCCTCCAGCTCGCGGATCACCGCTTCGACCGGGATGTCCGCTTCCAGCCGTTCGCCCAGCAGGCTCGCCACCTGGTTGCGGCTGACGCAGCGGTAGGGCATCTCGTCGCCGATCAGGAACAGGTATCCCCGCTGGCGGCGTTTCTCCAGGCAGTCGATCGCCGTCTTGCGGGCCATGAAATACATCGCCAGCTCGTACGACTCGGTCTTTTGTCCGCCGCCGCCCCCTTCCAGCCAGAGCTTGGCCAGGTCTTCGTCGATCTCGATGCCCGACTCGAACTGGCCGACCTGCAGGGGGGCGCGGTCGCAGGTGGCGTCGCCGATGCCGCCGATGAGGATCTGCGGGTGGGCCAGGTAGCCCTTGGCCAGCAGCAGATTCATCAACTGGCAGAGGTTTTGCTGCAGGATCCGCGGCACGCGGCCCATCGAGCCGGTGACGTTGAAGAGCACGGCCACGGCCCTCGACTCGGGGTGGGCCTCGCTATCGCGGCTTTCCCGCCACTTGACGCGGTAGGGGTCCATTTTCTCATGCACCCTTCGCTGGTTTTGCGGCATCTGCGCGAGGGCTTCGTGGTACTCGAACGCGCCGCGGCCCAACCGCCGCAGATGTGCCGCACGCTGCCGATAATCGTCGTCGCTCCAATAGGTTCCGCCCATGATTGACTCCTTGGACTTGGTTTTAAGTGTCCTAACAACACTAAGTATAGTGTCTATCGAACACGATGTCAAGGGGGCGTGAGGCGATTTTCGAGAATTTTCCCTGGGGTCTCGCAGGCCGGAAGATCGACCGTCAGCGAACGAGGTGGCTGATCAGAAAACACATCCCGCCGATCAAAGACGACAAGACGATGGCCACCGCCATGTTGCCGTTCTTCAATTCGTCGTGCAGGCTGACTTTGGAGAGCGACACCTTGTCGAAAAGACCAATCGCCAGCACGACCAGCGCGATCCCAAGCAAGCCGAAAACACTCGTGGAAAAGACGCTGAACCAATAACCCTCGGGGAAAAAGTCAGCCAGCAATATCATCCTCTTCCTCCTTCGCAAAAAAAATGGACTTTCGTTACTCTTGAGCCAAATGAAATGAACCGCGGATGGCACGGATGGGCGCGGATGTGCTTTTGGAAATCCGCATCCGCCTGTATTTATTAGCTCTTTATCCTCTTATCCGCGCCCATCCGTGTCATCCGCGGTTCATCACTTTCAGCCGCCGGTCCCTATTTCTTGGCAAACTCCGCCAGAATCGCATCGGCCTTGGCTTGTCGTTCCGACTCGTCGTCCTTGGCTTTGGCCAGGGACTCTTGATTCAGGTCGTTGGCCACCGCGGTCTTGGCCTTGGCGGTGAAGATCCGGTCCTGCATCTTGGACATGGCGTCGCCGATGGGGCCGGCCGCATCCACGTTGATGTTCTCCGCCAGTCCGGACAATTTCGCCTCGCGCTCCGATTCCTGCAGCTCGAGGCCCAGTTCCTTGGCGTTTCGTTTCGCCTCCAGGACCTGTCTCTCCGCCGCTTCCACTTTCTTGGCAAAGGCCTCGTAGTTGGCCTTGTGCCGCGCCAATTGCGCCGTATTGGAAGCCAACTGTTCCCTGACCTGCGCCAGCGAGAGGGCATACTCCTTGGCGGTCCCCTGGGGATCGCCGTCGCTCAAGGCCGTCTTGATGCGATTGGTCAAACGGGTTTCTTCGGCCGTATTCTCGTCCACTCGACGCTGGGAACTGATGACCAGCTCCTTTTCCGCTTCCAAATCGGCCTTGGCCTTGGCAACGTCCTCCAGGGCCTTCGCGATCAGCCGATCGTCTTCCGCCTCCGTCTTGTCGGCGAAAACTTCGACGCATTGCGAGTCCACTTCCTGCCCTTGCCAGATCGTGATATACCCGTTCGCCAGCAGCATCTCAACATACAGGTACTGTTCTGCCTGCACGCCGTCGATCTCGGCCTCTCGGGAATAATCCCAGTATTTCAGCGCGAACGCGTCGCCGCCGACGCTCTTGACATCGGCCTGATACGGGATCTTCACCCGTCCGCAGCGGATATACTCTTCGTGAACGTCGCGACCCTGATCGTCCTGGTAATCGACCTTGAAAAGCAGCGACGGATCGTTGAGCACGTCCTGTTCGAACCCCGCGTTGTATTCCATCTGGTCGGTTTGCCTCAGGAGCATCGCCTTGGGGCCGGGGACGATCCTCAATTTGACGCACTGCTCGCCGCCCTTGAGGTCCTTGCAGACCAGGAAATAGTCGGCCAGGAAGTAGCGCTTGCCGCCCAGGTCCGTTTCGTATTGTCGAATATCTTCCACAAACCAGTCTTTGCCGCGGTAGTCGAGGTCGTCGATGGAGATCGGGCACTTTAGCGCCGCGCCCAGCGGGTTGAAGAACTCCGCCTTCGGCGCGGAATCGCGGAAAAATCCCAGTTTCCTGCCGAGAATCTTGTAGAGTTTGGTCATCGTCCTACCACTCCCGGATACAGAACAACCAGATCCCCGCGCCGATCGCGGAAACCATCAGCAGCGACTCCATGGCGTAGGTCAGGACCGACGGCCCTTTCTTGCGGGCGGAATCGACGAACTCCTTGCTGTACATCAGGTCGGGATCGTTCGCCATCGCCGGCAGGACGTAGGCGGGGTCGCGCTGCACATTTTGCATCTCCAGTTGCCTGACCTGGTCGGCCAGCCCGGCATCCCTTGCCAGCAGGTCTTGATAGCGGGCATCGTCGATGCTATCCCTGTGATGGTAGACCCACGCCGCTCGATCGCCGGAATTGACCGCGGAGGAAAGCAGGTAGCTCGTCAGGAACGGAGACCAACAGTCGTTGTAATAAGTCGGGCGGGTGACGCCGTAATAACTCTGTGCGATTGTCGTAGTTTCGGTATCTGGATTCATCCACGTCGCGAATGATCTGCACCCTGGGCTGATCCGAGGGCGTATAGGTTTTGACGGTCCCGGCCGGCGTGCTGTATTGTTTCGTATAGGCGACACGGCTCTCTTCCGCTTGCCCGGCAGAAGTCAAACCCACGTTGAAGTCTCCCTTGGGCGCCGTGGCGGATTTGCCGACGAACAAATTGCCGCCGGCGGACGAGTAGGACTTGGTACCGCTGGAACCGCCCGAGGATCCGCCGGAAGATCCGCCGCTGACGGCACGGGCCTTGCTCGCGGAGGAAGAAGAAAAGGAGTTCCCGCTGGAGCCGCTGCTGGAGTTGCCGCTGGGTTTGTTACTGGAGTTGCTGCTGCTTGCACCCGAGGAATAGGACTTCGTACTGCTGCTTCCGCCCGACGAATACGACTTGCCGACGCCGCTGGAGCTTCCGCCCGATGAATACGACTTGCCGACGCTGCTGGAACTATGGCTGGAGGAAGAACTGCTGGAGGAAGAGCTGCGTCCGGACGAAGAACTGCTGCTGCCGGGCTTGGCGAGGACTTCGCCCGGCAGCATCAGGAGGATCAATAGTATCGCGAGGATCTTCTTCATGGGTCGCCGTTGGGGATGGCCGATATTTTAGCAGAGGTTGGGGTGTTGTCAAATCAATTCCCCGGCGTTTCTTTCCGGAGGGCGTGAAAAACGCCGCGGAAAAGGCGATTTCTGCTGGAATTCGCCATGACGCGGGAGAGGGCGTAATCGGTTAGAATGACGTTAGTTGACTAGGCATTATCACGGGCTTTGCTTTCTTCGACATGGACGCCCACAGCCGAACTTCTGATTCGCCGCGGCAAGCTGGCCGCTTCCAATTTGGCCTGAAGTATCTCTTCCTACCGCCGCTGATCGTGGCTTTCTACTTCGCCGCGGCAAGCTGGCTGGGATTCATCGGAGCGGCCTTCGTCGCATGTCATTGTATGCCAAACCAGTGTCCCAGCAGCCAGTATTCGCCATAGACCACAAAGACACACGCCATAAAGAACCCGGCGATGGGCAGCAGGCCCCAACTCCCGGAAGTGTCCATGTTGAACAGGACCCTCACGAAACCGGGAATGAGAAGCATCTTCAGCACCGCCACCAGCGTCTCGGCGAACGTGCTGGCCGCCGTTTCCTTGTTGTCGAATGCCAGCCAGCCGAGGAAGAGGTAAACCGGGATGTTTGCTACAACAAGGATCGGGATTAGCATCGGTCGTGCACCTCATCGAGTCAGGGAGTTATTAGCGGTCCGTGCCGCGCCGCAAGATCGCCGCCAGGGCTTCGTCCGCGGCCCGCCGCACATAATCTTGCGGATCTTGCCGCAATTTTTCCAAGTCCGGTACGGCCGCCTCCGCTCCCGGGCCGATCTGCCCTAGCGCCCGGGCCGCAGCCGAGCGGACGGGCGGACTGTCATCGCCCAAGCGCTCGATGAGATCGGCCGTCGCCGCCTGGGCATCCTGGCCGATACGGCCGAGGGCTTCGATCGCACACGTCCGCACGTAGCCGTTGCTATCCTTGAGCGACGCGATCAGCGGCTTTAGGGCCGGCTTGGCCTCACGGCCGTACTGTGCCAGGCCAACGGCTGCCGTAGAACGAGATTGCCACTCCTTGCCGGCAAGCATCTTCACCATCGTTGGCATGGCGTCTTTCGCCAGCGGGGCGATCGGTTCCGGCGAATCGTCCGGCAACGCCTTCAGTATCCGGAACGGACCTGCAATCAAATTGTCCGTCCTATCGTCGACTTGCCTATCGTCCGGCACGGTTCTCAAGGCCGGCATGGCCGGCGTGCGATTGGGATCGATTTGAGACAGGGCTTGAAGAGCGGCGCTGCGGACGTCGGAATCTCCGTCGCGGAGCAATGCGGCGAGCTTATCGGTCGTACTGCTGGCCGCCGGGCCAATCGTTCCCAGCCCTGCGGCCGCCAACTCGCGGGACCGCCAATCCGTGCTTTCAAGCTGTTTCGTCAAGGCCGGCATGGCGGGTTGCGCATCGGCGCCCATTTGTCTCAAGGCGATATATGCGGCCTCGCGTACGCTGGCGTCGCAATCGGTTATCGACATCGCAAGTCTGGGAACTGCGGACTTGGCCCCCGGGCCGATCTTCGCCAAAGACAATGCCGCCTCCATGCGCGTCGCCCAGAAGCCGTCGTCGAGCAACTCCACCAGAACGGGCACCGCCTTCTTCGCCTCCAGTCCGAAGCGGCCCAGTTCCTTAGCCGCTTCCAACCTGAGGTCGGATGTGCCGGACTTGGCGAGCGAAATCCAGTCTTCGAGCGACCGGCTTCCACGTACTTCCGGCGGGGAGCCGTCGCGATTCGTTGCGTCCTGCGCGTGTATTCGCACGCAGGGAAACAGGATCGCGGCGACAAGGATACTTGCCGTCGACGTCGTCTTCATTGACCTGACCTCCCATAAGTGCAACGGGACGAAAGGAAGCATTTCTTATTGTAGCCGTTTCGATCGGTGGATGGCAACGGCATTGCCGTCTGTTATCTGATATCGGGCCATTAGGGCTTGCAATTCAGGGCCGAGACATTAGAAAATCCGGCCCTCAGGATCACCGGTATCGCGGGTTGCCCGCAAGTCGCTGTCCGAAATCATCTTCTCGTCCAGACCTTTCATGAGGACAAACGGTTGCATGAGCGGGTTGTCGAATCGAAATCGGGGCCTGTTGACCAAATCAGCTTTTTTGAGAACTGGACCACGATCGAGATCGCAGAAGGCGTGCAGGTGTCTGGCAAAGGCCTCAACGCCGTATTCTCTTTGCAGGACCATCTCCAGGCGCGCGAATGTCGCTCGGTGCGAAATACCCGAATTCATCCGTATCAGCCAGGGCACACGCCAGGAGCACCTGTTTGTAAAGCGCGTTCTTCTTCGTGCTGATGGTGGCTTTGCTGTACGCGTTTTGGATGGTCACTTGTGCCTTGGCCGTCGCGATCCGAGCAGCTTCCGTGACGTGTTGTTGCGTAATCTTCTTCGAACCACTATCGAGCGCATTGCGCCCCGAATGGAGGCCAAGCAAATGCGCATAATGCGGCAGGCCAATTGCGATCCGGGAGATTTCGTGGAGACCCTCCCGCTCGATCGTCATGCCGACCTTTTCAAGGGAATTGGTAACAATGCTCTCGATCTCATCGCGCGACATCCGACGCATTCTGATTTGCGCAACGCACCGCTCGATCGACCGATGCTCGGCGACCAACGACTCTACGTCATCGGCAACGCCGATGAGGATGACCGTCCCCGGCACGCTCCGGTCGGAAAAGAACTTGATGGTTTCGGCGATGGACTGTCGGACAGTTTGGTCTTGAACCGTGTCGAACTCGTCGATAATCAAGACCACGATCATGCCCGAATCCGAAAGCTCGGAGACGATTTGACGGGCCAGCTCAGGCGAGAACTCGATTCGCAATCCGTTCTCGAATTCGTGGATCAACTTTTTTACCGAGCGCGGCAAGGTCATCTTCTGCTTTTCCGCGCGATAGGCAATTTCCCCAAGCAAGGCGATCCAGATGGAGGTGTAGTCGCTCGTTCCCGTGCAATTGATATGGGGTGCCATGATAGGAGCCGCCGGGGACTGCGCACGAATCATGATCATGTTCGCCAGGGATGTTTTTCCGACTCCCCGTTCTCCGTACAAAACGACGTGCTGCCCCTGCTGGTTGACAGCATCTAAGACTTCGCGGGAAACGTCGCGCCTTCCAGAGAACAAGTCCTCACGGTTTATCGGCATCGTGGGCTTGAAGTACTGCCCAAGTTGAAATTCCAACTCATCGTGTTCCGACTGGGACAAAAGCATGGTTCACCTTCGGCATGGCCTGAGCATGGTTTCGTGTAGTACCGTGTAGAACATGCTATTTCACGTGTAGCTTGCAGTCAAGCGAGATTTAAAGCCGCGAATCCCGCGGCCTGCCAGCCCAAACCCGTGGCAATTCGAGATTATTGGCAGGATTTGCTCAACCACAGGCCATTTCCGGGTTTCCTGGTCGTCTTACGGCCCGGGCCAATCGATGATCAACGGCCCGGCATCAGCCGTCGGCGTCTTCGCGAGAAAGCCCCTCGGAAGTGAGTTGTCGCCATACCCGAAAATCGGACTCTGAGTCTGCCTCTGAATCGCGACTAGATTGGGATCGCCTCCCAGATCTTATGGCCGTGGAGAGTGGTCCGGAACGACTCGATCTGCGCATCACGTCATCGTAGGTTTCGGTGTTCAGGAGGTCTTGCAAATAGAACACTCGCTCAGCCGCCGCGTCCAGGTCGAAACACCAGTAAAATGTCATCAGGGGGTTGATCCAAAGCGTGTTGCCTCCGGTCAACCGCGTGGAATGATAGGCGCCGAAATGGCCTTCCAGGGCGGACAGTATTGAGCTGCACACGATGCTCGCATGATCCTCCGACATTGCGCGGCGAACGGCCGTGCAGGCATCGATATACCGAGCGACGGCCGGCATGGACTTCAAGAGCGAGACTGCGCCGAGAAACCCCCCGTTGCCGGTCAAGTCGGCGATGGCTTCCAGGGCCTGGCAGTGGCAGACCCCATGATACCAGTCCACGCCAAATCCCAGGCAAACCAGAAACGTCCTAGGCACATCAACTTGGTGGACTGCGGCGATACTCGCCATATCCTCGCCGGGCGTCCCGAGGCCGGCCTCGTCGCCGCGCATCAGACTGTCCGTCCCGCCGTCCACGAGGACGATTGTATCAAGGTTCAGTTCTTCGACGAGCTTCCGGTAAGCGTCTCGTAACGGCTGGACGCCGGTTCGATGAGAAGCGTAGATGGAAACTTCCTCGCCCTGCGTCCGAAACCACTTGCAGAGCATTTTCTCGGGAAAATACTGGAGGTAAGCCTCGGAATCGGCAGTGACCTCGACGCAAACGGGAGTCACCCACCGCCCGACCGAAGGAACCAGGCTGGAGAAGGAGAGATTCGCCAGGTAGACCTCCCGCCCGGATTCACGTAAGAGGAAATACAGCGGCAATCCGCTGAATACGTCAAAGCCTCCGCCGGCCCCTGCGATCAGAACGCGGCGGCTGTCGGCCAGTTTCTGGAAGAACGGGAGTTCGAAGCCTGGAATTGGGGACATGATGTAACGCCTATGCTGACCGAGGGTTTCGCAAATCCGCCGCACTCACTCATTGCAAGCCGAGCACCCGGCGGGCAACGGTGTAGCCGGAAGAAATCGGCTCCGCCGGATCGTGCTTGCAGGAATGCTCTTCGAAATAGGCGGTCGCCAACGTAAGCCAGCCCATGAAGAACCCGGCACCGCCGCAGATCGTACAGCCGCCGTCGCCGCCACGCGTGGTCCCAATCTCCGCCATCAGTTCATACTTGTAAGGGTCGGATGCTGCTCGCCTAGCTGATGAAGCCGGAGGGAATGGAAGGTGAAGCCAGACGGCAACTGCCTTGCCAATTCTCTCGCAACAGCTTCACGTTCGGAAGGCGTAAAGCCTTCCCATCGTTCGAGCGACAAATCCATGTTGGCACTCTCCTCCGCCTGACGCGATTGTACGTTGCGTTTGTTGCTGTCACGAATCAAACCGCAGCCGGTTCCTTCGAATTCTGGATCGTGATCTTTGGATCGGCAGTTTTGGGCGGCACGTGCAGACCTTGCAATGCGAGCAAGTCCGCGTGCTCTTTCATGGCCCAACGCGCCTGGTAAACGCAATCCTCAATTGAATGACCGATGCCGGTAAAGCCGTCAAGGTCAGGCGAGTAGAACCCGAAAAAATCGGGCTCTTCTGTCGCCTCGATAATCAAGGAATAAGGCAAGTCAATCATCGGCTGTTCTCTCCCGCTATTTCAAACCTGCTGCCTTCAAAATGCTGTTGCAGGTGCCCGAGGGCACTTCTTTGGAACCGTGGTAATCGACCCGGATCAAACTCGGCCACCCCGTTTTCCCGTAGTATCGTACAGATCCCTTCTCTTTGACGATCACGAATCCGTTCTGCGAAAGGAGTCGGACAAGCTCACTGAACTTCATGAACACGTTCCTCTCAGAACCGCGGGTTTGGATTTCCAGCGGGCAAGTTCTCCCTTGGTACCTTGATTATACATTGTGCCTCGCACGTTTCGCAAGCCACCTCATAGCCTTGAACCTTGACTCATGAGCGCGATCAATATGGCGGCCCTAGACGGCGGAAACCGTGGAGCAGGACAACCAGCAGGAAGAGCAGGTTTCGCGGCAAGACGGCCGGCCAGAAATAGCGGACTTCCCCCAACGGACGGCCGGTCTCACGCTGTTGCTCCAACCGATCAGCCACCGAACGCAGCAGCCGCACCGACCGGGGCCAGTCGATGATCCCGCGAAGCCAATGTTCTGGGATCCCCGCCTCGCCCACCGTGGCCCCGGCCAGGCGCCGGTGATCGCGCCGACGGTGTCCGTATCGCCGCCGCAGTCCAGGGCTGCCTCCAGTGTCGCGCGAAAATCTCCGTAGTGCCGGAGCCAAGCATAAGCGGCAACCGGAACCGTGTAGTAGATGTAGCCGGTTACGCCTCTGGCCAGCCCTAGGGCATTGGCAAACTCGGGCACGGAGTCCCCAGCCGACAACGCCGTCTGCATCTGGTCGATCCACTTCCGCCAATTGCCGTCCAGAGGCGCCAATTCGGTCAGCCTGCGCCGATGATCGCTACGTCGGGCCTCTCCGTGGGATCATGTTCGACGGCCCATGCGGCCAAGAGGGCAATCGCCTCGGCGCCAACCGCCGCCTTCGGGTCGGTGTGGGTGAGTTGTGTGGAGGCCAGTGCAAAACGATGGAGCATTTCCGGCTGGTCATGCAAATAGCCTCCGATCAAGGCGCTTTGCATGGCAGGGCCATTGCCGGCGGAGAAGACCCCGCTGCAACCCGGCGGAAAGCCGAGCCAGAGCTTCAGGCAGGCCCTGGCAGTGGCCAGGCCGATTCCGGCCGGCAGTCCGGCAAACCACCACCGCAGGTGCCACGCCAGGCGGCGCTGAAAAGCATCGGCGTCGGCCGGATGCCTCAAGAGCGACTGGGCGACGAACAGGGCGTGTTCCGTATCGTCGCTCAGCATGCCGCGGCCGAACAGGAACCGATGCCGCCAGTCGCCCGCCATCAGACGTTGGCGTCGTTGCGGCGAGAGCCCTTCGGCCGGCAAGCCCAAAGCGTCGCCGACGGCGGTTCCCAGCAGGATTCCGGCAAGGCGGTTGGTCATGGATCGCTCCCAGTTCCAGCACTCAGCGATTCCAAGTCGAAACGAGGTCCCTGGTACTCGTCTCCGTAGAACACGTCCAGCACACGAATGCGACCCTGAATTTCATTGTTGAAGGCATCCAGTTCCTCGGCCGGCACCCACAATTCTCGATGGACCGAACTACCGACTGTACGTTCCGCATACCGCTCCAAGTACTCTATGCGCAAGTCAAACGCCGTGACGAAGCCTGCCTTGGTCGGGCGTCCTGCGGAGTCCTTCGTATTCCACTCCTTGGCGATCTGTTGCGCGTATTCGCGGGTGAGGACCGGGTAGAAAATTGGCTGTTCCGGGAGCCGCGGCGGAAAGCGTCTCATCCCGGAGGCGCGGATAAGCTCCAGTTCCTCAAGACCTACGGGGCGGTAAAGCGTTCGCAACTGGAGCATTTTTGGCTACCTCACTTCAATTGCAAGTATTCGGGCGGCACCGTTTCCGTCAGCCAAACCCCATTCTCCGACCGAAAGAACGGGTGCCCATCGCGGTGCATCCGCCCGGCCTCGACCACCAGCACCACGGGCCGGCCGCGGCGCTCGCCCACGCGGGCCGCCGTTTCCCGCTCCGCCAAGAGGTGAACGTGATGGCGATTGCCGCGGAGCAGGCCCTTCTCGCGGATCGAGTCGAGAAATCGCTCCACGGTGCCGTGGTAGAGCAACTCGGGCGGTTCGACCGGCACGAGTCCCAGGTCCACCTCGACGCTGTGCCCCTGATTCGCCCGGATGAGTTGGCAGTCCGGCGAAAAGGAGAACCGCTTCTTGTCGTTCGTGGCGACCACCTCTTCCAACTGCTCGCGCGTGACCGGCTGCCCGTTGCGGGCGGCGGCCGCTAGGAGATCGTCGACTGCCACCCAGCCCTCGGCGTCCAGCGTGATGCCGATCGCTTGGGGGTTGTGGCGGAGCACGAAGCTGAGGAATTTGCTGATTTTGGTAAGTTGCGTTTTCATAGTTCGAACAAAAACCCCTGCTTGACCAACCGCCGATACTTTGCCTCATTGAACCGGTACAGCCGTGCCGCCCGATGAGCCACGTCCTGCTCGATCTCGTCGGTCTCCTCAAGAAAACCCATCGCCAGGGCCTTTCGGCGAAAATTCCGCTTGTCGAGCGGCCGCTCCAGGATCGTTGCGTACAGATGCTGAAGCTGCGAAAGCGTGAACTTCGCCGGCAAGAGCTCGAATCCGATCGGCTGGTAGCGGACCTTGCCCTTGAGCCGCTCTAGCGCGACGTGCAGGACCTGCTGGTGGTCGAAGGCCAGCGAGGGCGTGTCGGTCACGGCAAACCAGGCCGCGTTGCGGGCGTCGGTGGCGGCCTGCACGCGGTGGTCGCGGATGTTCACGAGGGCGTAATAGGCCACCGTCACGATCCGCTCGCGGGGATCGCGCTGCACGTCGCCAAAGGTGTAAAGCTGCTCGAGAAAGACCTTCGACAGGCCCGCCTCCTCCTGCAACTCCCGCCGGGCGGCCTCCTCCAGCGACTCGTCGACGTGCACGAACCCCCCCGGCAGGGCCCACTTGCCCGCAAACGGCTCCAGGTCCCGCTGGATCAGGACGACCTTCAAGTCCTCTTCGTCCAGTCCAAAGACCACGCAATCGACGGTCAGGGCCGGACGAGGATATTCGTAGCTGTACGGCATCGGACGCCTCCAAGTGTTGTGACTACACGAAGTATAGTGTTTATCGAACACTATGTCAAGAGGGCTGGAGGGATTTTTCACGATCGGACGAGAAAACCATCTGGCAGCTCTTGTAAACGGACTTTTCGATCGGGTATCATCGGGCATGCGATCGGAAGAGCCCCTGCGATTCGTTGTCATCGGCAACCCGGGCAACCGCCGGATCGAGTTCTTTCAGGCGGCGCTGCAGAATCTCGGCATGCCGCCGGCCCGCGTTCTGCCCTATCGCGACTTGCTGGCCGGCAGCGTGGATCTGCCGGACGACCTCGAGCCCGGAACGTTCGTGCGGATCGAATCGCCAGGGGAAGATTTCGAGGTCGAAAAGTGGCTGCTCCTGGCGGGCGAGGAGGCCGCAGCACAGGAAGGGCGCCGGTTATTGAATCCGCCGAGATCCGCCGGCTGGAATTCGATCGCGGCTTGATCCTCTTTCCGCGGCAGTGGTATTTGGGCTATCGGACGTTCCTCGCACGGCTGACGGAGGGACTCGCCGCGAATCCGAAGGTCCTCGTGCTCAATCGGCCAGGCGACATCGGCGTGATGTTCGACAAGAGTCTCTGTCATGGCCGGTGCCAACAGGCCGGTATACCCGTGCCGCGAGGACTTGGTCCCGTAGCCAGTTTTGACGAGCTGGTTCAGCGGATGAACGACCTGGGGATGCAACGCGTGTTCGTCAAGCTTGCCAACAGTTCGTCGGCGTCCGGCGTCGTGGCATTCTCCCGCGTCGGCGCGAGGCAGATGGCGATCACCTCGGCGGAGGTCGTGCAGATTGGCGGACGAACGCTGCTCTACAACTCACTCAAGGTTCGCTCCTACCGCGACCCGGCGACAATTACACGGCTGATCGACACCCTCTGCCGGGAGCGGGTCCACGTTGAAGAGTGGCTGCCCAAAGCCTCGTTGGGCGAGGGCTGCTTCGACCTGCGGGTAGTCGTTATTGATGGAGAGCCACGGCACACGGTCGTTCGCCAGGGCCGCAGCCCAATCACCAATCTGCATTTGGGAAATCGGCGCGGCGACTTGACGCTCCTGCGGGAACGATTGGGGCCGGATCGGTGGCTCGAGATCGAGGAAACATGCCGGCGGACTGCGGCGTTGTTCCCCACCACTCTCCACGCCGGCATCGACCTCTGCCTGACGCCCGATTGGCGACGCCATGCCGTCCTGGAGGTTAATGCGTTCGGCGACCTGCTGCCGGGCGTGCTCTCGGACGGCGCCGACACATACACGGCCGAGGTTCTTGCCGTCTTGAAACGACAAACGCGTTGGCGCGCTATTGACGAACGACTATAATGGGGTGATTGGACTTGGTTCCTCGGGCAGGGGCCGACCCTGCCCCAACAGCTTCCTTTTCGAAAGGCATCCTAGCATGTGGCGACATGGCGACGTTTTGATTGCCGCAGTGGAGCGGATCCCAGCCGGCGCGAAGAAACTCCCGCACCGCACCCTGGCAAAAGGCGAGATCACGGGTCATGCGCACCGCATGGCCGAGGCCGATGACGTGGCCTTGTTCGAGGCCGAAGGGCAGTTCTTCCTCTCGGTCCAAAGCGCGTCGGCAACCGTTCTTCACGAAGAACACCGGCCGATCCAATTGCCGCAAGGGTCGTACCGGTTTTGGATCCAGCGCGAATACACGCCGGCCGAGATCGTGCGGGTCCGCGATTGAATTCCGGCTGAAGAAGTATAGGAGCATTCACCATCGCGCCCCTCTTCGAGACAACCACCGAACCATCGCCGCAGACGCCGACACCCGCCGAAGAGTGCGGGCTCATGACCTGAAGGGGCACGCGCCGCTCGGTTTGTGTGTACAGGGCCGGCTCAATCTTAAGGGCTTCAACAAGTTGACAAGCCTCCCCGACGACCTGTCGGCGGAAGTCCTTGATGTGAGGGATTGCACGCAACTCCAATCGTTGCCCCCCGGGTTGCGGGCGGTCCGCGTGGACGCCTCGGGGTGTCATGCCCTGGCCAAACTGCCCTCAGGACTCCATCTGAACGAATTGAACCTCGACGGCGCCGCCCTTGCCTCGTTGCCAGCCGACCTCCGCGTCGACTACAAGCTCGACCTGAGCAACTGCGCGAATCTGGCGTCGCTTCCTGCCGGTCTGAAGGTCGGTTCGTTGGTCCTGCGGAACTGCACGGGCCTGAAGACTCTGCCCTCGAGGCTGGACGTATGCTTCCTTGATCTGACCGGCTGCACGGAGTTGGAGGGCTGGCCGGACGACGCCCGCGTGAGGATTGGCGGACTATGCATTCGAGGCTGTATCGGGCTGAAATCGTTGCCGGCCGGCCTCGGGCGGTTGGCCCAACTCGATCTCCGCGATTGTCCGAATATCACGGAGTTGCCCCCGAGTTTGGAGGTCGCCTCGTGGATCGACGTGGCGAACACGGGATTGCGGGAACTGCCGGAATCGCTCGCCGGCGTTCGCATCCGTTGGGGGCGAGTGCTCATCGACCGGCGGATCGCTTTCCATCCCGAAACGCTTACGGCAGCGGAAATCCTCGCCGAGCGGAATATCGAGCGGCGGCGAGTGATGCTCGCCCGCTTCGGCTTCGAGAAATTTCTCGCCGCCGTTTCGGCCGAGGTCCTCGACGAGGACCAAGACCCGGGCGGGCCGAGGCAATTGCTCCGCGTGCCCCTGGCCGACGATGAGCCACTGGTGTGCCTGTCGGTGCGCTGCCCTTCCACGGGCCGCCACTACCTGATCCGCGTGCCCCCAACCACGGCCAGTTGCCGGCACGCGGCGGCCTGGATCGCCGGCTTCGACAATCCCGACGATTACCGGCCCGCCGTGGAAACGTAGTCACGTTTGCCAACGTACTCATCACACTCCGCCGTGATGACTCTTCATCAGGCGGAGCGTGATGAGTACGTTGCCGGAATGCGTTCCAGCAGGCAGTCGCCAAACACTTCACGAAGTCCGAGACATGCAAGATGCACATAGCCGATGTGGCAGCGGCACTCGGCGTTGGGGCAGGACCGCGGAACCAATACCTGCTCCCAGTCAGCCTGGTAGAGGTTTCCCAAGGGTTCGGCCACGAAGTGGCAGCGGCGGATCGTGCCCTGGCCATCAACGGCGATGACCTCCTGCCCCGTATGGCACATGTGCCCGCGGCTGGCATGGCGGAAAGGCTGAAGGGGAAAAGCGGGTCGACGGTCGCGAATCGGCCGGCCAACCCGGGCGAATAGTAGCCCTCCTCATGCTTGAAGGCATTGATCCAAAGATAGACGTGCGGCGGCAAGAGTTCTCGCAACTGCTCTGCCTCGGCAACGTGCTCCCGCAGTCCGACCATGCCGACGCTATAACGCACGCCCAGGATGTCAAGCACACGGCACTGGTTCAGAAAGGCATCGCGTTTCACGAACTGCGGATGGTAGGTACACCATAGCGCCAGCTTCGCCGTCCGGCAGGACCGCACCCAGTCGAGAGGGCAGGACAAGTTCGTCTGGGCAGCGACTTTGACAATCCCAGGAGACTGCGTGAGCCTCGCGATTGAGCTTTGATACCACGGGTGAATAAATGCCTCGCCCGCCGGCGTAAAGAAGACGGCGATGCGGTCGTCAACTCGGGCGGCGGCCCAATCGAAAAAGCTGCTCGAGCGCTTTTTCGTCGGCCCGGTGATCGGCCGTGCTCGAGTCCTTGGTCAAGGGACAATAGCCGCAGGCGTAGTTGCAGGCCGCCAGCGGGCCTCGGTACAGAATCGACAGGCTCAGCATAGCGGGTAGGTCTCCATCAGATGCCGCACTCGCGCCGAGTAGAGCCAGGGCCCGATGGCGTCCGATCGCTCCAAACCGAGTTCGGTCAGCCGCAGGCAATCAGGGGCGGCCTCCATCAATTTGTGCTCCGCCAGGGCATGGAGTTCCGGCAAGTCGGCCAGCGGATCGGCGCCAAAACGTGCTGCGTACGTAGCGAGGTCCAGCCCCTCGCATTCCAGGAGGCCGAGCAGCACGTAACGGCGGCGCTGGTCCTCCAGGTCGAGCCGGAAGCCGTAGTCGGCCCAGTCGAACGACTCGGCCGGACGAGCGGCAAATCGCTTGATAATCTCTCGGATGCGGTCGCCGCTGACCGCGTACTGCGTCGAATAGTGCAGCGCGCGGGTGTAGGAGCGGGCCCCGCAGCCCAGCCCGACCATGCCGTCTTCCTGGCAGCGATAGGGCGGTCCGCTTTCGGGCGGCGCATAGGACGTGCGGAACATCCGCATCGAGAGCTGCGCATAGCCTTCCGCAAGCAACAGGTCTCGCCCCGCGCGGTAGGCCGCCATCCGCAGATCGTCGCGCGGCCCCGCCTGAATGGCCAGCCCCGTCAGCGGCCGGACATAGAGCGGGTACAGAAAGACCTCTTCCGGCCTCCAGGCCAATGCCGCGCGGAGCGATTCCCGCCAGCTTTCCAGCGTCTGCCCGGGAATGCCATACATCAGATCGATGTTCAAGGTGGGGAAATTGGCCTGCGCGGAGCCTTCGCAGAGCCCGCTCCACAAGTTCCCGCGGCTGCGGCCGACCGAGCCCCGCTGCCTCCCGGGGATCGAACGTCTGCACCCCCAGACTCGCGCGAGCGGCGCCGAACTGCCGCAAGCGGGCCAACTTCTCCGGATCGGCCGTGCCCGGCGAGACCTCAACCGAGACGGGAATGTCGCGCGGCGAGTCGCCCAGGATCAGCGCGGCAGCGGCCAGAAGACGCTCCAGGCCAGGCAGATCGAGAATGCACGGCGTGCCTCCACCGATGGCCACTCGCGCAAATCGTGCGCCGTCGAGCGCCGTTCGAACTCGCTCCGCCTGCCGCTGCAGCGCGTCGAGATACTTTGCCACGAGGTTTTCCTCGGCACCGCAGAGACTGAACAGATTACAATACGCACAGCGTCGCTCGCAGAAGGGCACGTGCAAGTAGAGAAACAACTGTCGGCGGTCTTCGGCAGCCCACAGATCGCGCAGCGCAACGGGCCGCACTAGCGGCCGATGCGCCGTCTTATGGGGGTAGGAATAGGTGTAGGCCACCAGCGGAGATCCATCCAATAACTCGGCAAGTCCTTTCATGGTTGCGGCTGCCCTTGCTTCGGCAACAGGAACTCGGCGTAGGGCACATCCCAGACCACCGGATGCGAAAGCCGGTGACCGTGGTAGCCTTCCTCGCCATAGGCCGTGCCATGGTCGGAGCAGACAATCGCGAGCACCGTGCGCGCCGGCACAGCGCGTCCATCAAAGGCGGCAAGTGGCGGTCGACATAGGTCAAGGCGGCCGCTTGCGTCGCGGGCGAGTCTTCGTTCGCCCCAGGAAGAAAGATGCAGTTGGGCTGGTGCAGGGCGGAGATGTTCAGGAACAGGAACACCCGCCGCGTGTGCGGAAGTCGCCCTAGCGCGGAAAGTGCCGTGGCGACCTGGTTCTCGGTCGAGCAGGGGCTGGTCACGCCCAGGTCCTCGCTCCAATAGCTCTCCGCAAACAACCCCGGCAGCACGCCGCCCAAGGGCGACTGCTTGTTGAAGAAGCCGACGCCGCCAATGCACAGCGTATGATAACCGCGTTCCGCCAGGCCGGCGACGATGTTGGGCGCGTCGAAGACGCAGGTCTCCGCGGCGATTGTTTCACTACCAGGAAAACGCAGCGCGAATAGCCGCGGGTGCGGTCCTGGCGCCGCGCGAGTCGGCAGGAATCCGGCAAAGAACGCCTGGTGGGCCGCGTAAGTGAAATTGCCGGGGGAATGCCGCTTCTCCCATCCTCCATGCGGTAGCCACCTCGCCAGGTTGGGCGTCCGGCCTTCGCGCAGCGACCGCTCCGCGACGTTGTAGCGCAGCGTGTCCAGCGTGATCAGCAACACGTCGCACTGGCCGATCAGCCCATTGACTTCGAGCATGGCGGCGTCTCGCTATTCGCCCACCGCTACGTAGCGGTGGAGCTCGCCGTGATATTCATCCGGCTCTTGACGATCGCCGGCGATGAGACCGATGCCCACCTGGTCGAGTTGCTGCACGACGGCCTCCGACACAAAGTGATGATGAATATCGAGCAGCTTCAGGCGTTTCAGATAAGGCGAGGCCAACAACGCCTTGGCCCCAATGTCGGTGAGGGTACCCAGCGAAAGGTCAAGCGTCGCGATCTGCTGCATGACGGGCGCTGCGGCCACTGCCGCCGCGACCTCGTCGGCGATGCAGCTATCGCGCAGACCAAGATACCGCAGCTTGGGGAAACTGCGGCCGGAGAGGATGGGCGCGAGATCCTCCGGGCGGGTCGTGGCGCCGTATTGGTCGGTGCCGAGCCAAAGTTCGAGTTGTTCGAGTTCCGGCAGCTCGGCCGCACCCACCTCGCGGACCACGTCGGCCGCCAGTCCGCCCGACTCGACCACCAGCGACTTCAGATGTGCCAGCCGCATCGCCCCCAGACTCAGCCCTTCCCCGCCGCGGACGCGAAAATACTCCAATTGGGGATAGGCTACCCAGAGCGGCGACAGATCGGACAGATTAATCCACGAGATCTCGCATTCTTCCGAAATAATATCACCGAGGAATAAAGCCGTCAGCTTGGGGAGCCTCTCGCACGCGGCCGCCAGGGCCTCGACAACTGGCATTGAGCCATTGCCCTCGAAAGCCCCTCCCCAGCTCCCCACCACCAGCGCGGACACATGCTGCGACAGGGGATCGGCGAGGAAGCGCGCAAGCAAATCCGGGAACGTCGCCCCCTCCTCGTGGGCCTCGTAATCGATCGAAAGTCGAAAGGCATTGCCCTCGGGATTCTCAATTCGGGTCTTACCGTCGTAGGGCTGAACCGTCCTGCCTGCGAACGTGGTTTCATGGGAGATCATGCGACTGGCTCCTTGGAGTTGGGGTTCGGCACCGAGCGGCATTATGCAGGACGGATTTGCCGCCGTCAAGATGCGGGCCTGTGGTTCTTGCGAGTATGACCGCGTTTCCTCGGCGAGAGAATTTCCCTCAATTTCGGTTTTTGTCCCGTGCCGGAAACCACGCAATCGACCGTCAGGGCCAGGACGAGGATATTCGTAGCTGTAGGGCATCGGACTCCTCAAAGTGTCGTTAGAGCGCTGAAGGAATTTGGGGGAATCTCCCCGCAGGAACTGCGCCTAGGCAAGGGGCGTTTCGGAGAGTCTCGGGCCGTCGCAGACGCAGGTTACCTCTGCCGCGAAACTTATCATTGGCGGCGGAACTCGAGGACGCAATCCATCTGGGCGAAACTCATCGCACGTCAAGGTGCCCGTGCGTACCCCAGTTGCCAGCGGCCATCGTGGATGCCCTGTGCCATAAGAGTTGGCGCTGCTGCTTGTTGGCGGGAACGACGAAAAAAGCCCTGGCAGTGCCGCGACGATACCGGATCGCGAACACACCTGCTTGCGGGCTAAGCGCCTCGCTGAGTTGTCTCATACGAAATTCGATCTCGTGCCGATGCCCGCCGCGCGTGCGAGATAGGTGGTGATAGACCACAAGGCCCTGACCGCGTCGCAGGAATGGCGCAAGCTCCGTGAAGAAGACGTGCTTCGGTCCGCGCAGATGATGACGGTGCGTGCTCGCAGTCTCCAGGCCGTTGTCAGGATCGAAGAACACGAGTTCGCAGCCGGTTGTGGCTCGGAGCGCGCGTGCAAGCCAATCGTCGCGATGCGCGGTGCGCTGGTTCGGTGGCAAGCCGTCGAACGTCAACACGTCCTCAAAAAACTGCGTGCCGCGTGGCAGCACGGTGTTGTCGCGAACGCTTGCCACTTCGCGCCTGCCGTTTCGCCAAATCTCGGCCAGGACGTCGTAAAGGTCGGGATCACAAGCGCGAAAGCACTTGCAGCCATGCTGACAGTTCGGCGGTTGCGCACCCTCAAGATAGCCCACGTGTCGCCCGTCGTTTCCGCATGGTTCATTGGGAAAGAGATACCACACCACCCCCAGCGAAATTCGGGGTTTCTCGCGGCAGAGCGCTCGCAGGATGCCGTACTTGCCGAAATCGCCCACGTCCGCCACGTAACGGTCCTGCATATTACACCCGGTTGCCTTTCATCAGCATGGATGAGTCCAGCGAGTTCGCTGGCGACTTAGGTACGCAGGCGCAGGCATCAAGCCGCCGGTGGAGGGCCATACAACTCGTTGCGGTGACTCTCAACCGTCCGTATTGCTTGGAAGATTTTCGTCAACTCAACCGCCAATCGCTGTTCTTCGTCAAGTGTGATATTTTCGACGCCTAAAAGTCGCTGAATCTCCTTTACGCGCCCACGCAGTTTCTCAATCGCCTCGAAATTATCCTTAAGATCCCTAGCCAAAGTGTTTGCCATTTAATCTCCCTTGCTGATTCTCACCAACGCGCCGAGCAACAATTGATGATAAACTGGGCAATGTCAACAAATCAAGGGGGGTGTCGAGGATTCCCGACCTCGAATCTCGCGATCTGCCGGCGCTACTCGACATTTCCCTCCGTATTGCTATGCTTTCAGTAGGAAACCACAGTGTGTTTCTGAGCAGCAATGCCATTGAACCAATATATCTACACACCCAAAAGTTGCAGTTGCCTATAATGAAGCGTCGGGTCGCATCGGGGAACGCCCCGTGATTCGCACGGTTCGAGGCTAGGTCTGCGGCACGGAGGCGACGAGACGTGATTGAGAACACCTTTCTTCACTTGCCGGGCGTAGGGAGGCAAATGGAGCGCCGACTCTGGAGCGCTGGCTTCCGGACATGGGACGACCTGTGGAACGCCCTGCGCAACGGGAGATCCGTGCATGACGTATTGAGCAGCCATCGGCAGGGAGAGTTATTCCCGATCTTGGACGGTGCTCCGTCCGATCCGCGACCGTTCGGTGGCTGGATTGTCTCGACGAATCCCGATCGGGTCTTCGAGCAAAGGACTACCAGTACTTCCTCGGATTGTTGAAACCGAGCGATCATTGGCGGCTGCTCGGTTCGACCCTCCATGAAGCGCTCTACCTGGACATTGAGACGACGGGCCTCTCCATCGACCTGCACTATATCACGGTTGTCGGCGCGCTCTACGGCGGAAAGTTCTATCAATGGACGTGGCCGGAGGCTCTGGACGAACTGTCGTCGCTCATTCAGGCAGCACCGCTGGTAGTTACCTTCAACGGGCAGCGATTTGACCTGCCCTTCTTGAAGGCCAAATCACCTATTCTTCCTTCGCCGAGGGCGCATGTCGATCTACTCTACATTGCCAGGGCGGCGGGCCTGCCAGGCGGCCAGAAGGTGGCTGAACGAGAGTTGGGCCTCGTTCGGGATGACGACGTCCGCGCAATCGACGGCGCTGAAGCCGTTGCATGCTGGTGCAGCGCTCTGTATGGTGATCGGCTAAGGTACACCCAGTTGCTTCGCTACAACCGAACCGACGTTGAAATGATGCCAAAAATCGCCGCGCGCCTCTGTGAGAGGCTTCGCCGTTTTGCGGAAAGTATGCCACCGGGTGAAATGCCGCCTTACGACTCGGCCGTACGTGGCGCGCGACCTCCGGGGTCTTTTGCGGCTCTGCAAATGGCGTGGCTGGAGCGCCGGCCGAGTTTTCGCTTATTAGAGCCCAAGTTGAAAGCTCGTCTTGGCCGCCAGCCGATCATCGTCGGCGTCGATCTCAGAGCGAAAGCCAAGAATCCGACAGGATGGGCAGTCTGCGAGGGATCGCGTGCCGAGACGCGCGTGTTCTACGATGACGCGCAGATCCTTGAAGCCACGCTGGCAGCCAAACCCGACCTCGTCTCCATTGATGCGCCGCTTTTCCTTCCGAGAGGCCGTGAATCGGTATCGGATGATAGTCCATGCCGCAAGCGAGGTGGGATCGTGCGCGACGCCGAACGCATCCTCTGGTCCCGCGGAATTCGTGTCTATCCCGCCTTGATCCGTCAGATGCAAGGCCTGACCCAGCGGGGCATCGAACTGACTCGGGAACTCGAGTCCAGGGCGATTCAGGTCATTGAATCTTATCCCGGTGCGGCTCAGAATATCCTGAACATTCCGCGGAAAGGGCTTGATGAGGAGCTCTTGCGGCGAGGTCTCGTTCAATTTGGCTATCAGATCCAAGGAGGGAAGACGCACGACGAACTCGACGCTATTACCTCGGCGTTGGTAGGACACTTTTACTTGGCCGATGATTACGAAGCCATCGGGGCTGACGACGAAGGGTATATGATAATACCCCGATCGACCATCGCATGGCCCAACGGTACCTCCGCGAGCGGCGGACGCAGGCGAACGGCGTTCTTGGTCGGACTGCCTGGGGCAGGCAAAACGACATTATCAAAAGCATTAGCGCAACGGCTCGGATGGCGGTGTTTTGTGCTTGGTGATGCGCTTCGCGAACGTGCCGCACACGATCCCCAGTTGAAGGCGTCCCTGGCATACGGAGATTTGGCGCCGGAGCCACTGGTTAGGGAACTCGTGTCCGAAGCTGCCGCAGGCGGTACGGAACCGGGTCTCTTGATCGATGGGTTTCCGCGCCATCTCGAACAACTTCCGCTAGCGGAAGAACTCTTCTCCAACTGGAGCGTCATTTACCTTGACCTACCGGCTCGTGTTGCCGTCTTGCGGCTCAAGAACCGTCTCGTGTGCGGCTCGTGCGGTTCTGTTAAGCCGTCCGACTCCGACCCCCGCACCGCATGCCGGACATGTGGCGCGGCAGATTGGCAAACTCGCATTGAGGACGATGAAATCGCGATCGTTCGGCGCATGAACGAATCCGAGCGCTATCTGGGGCGACTACTTGGCGCCTTGAGTCGGCCGCGGCTCATTCGGGTGGATGCCCAACAGCCCGCCGACAGGGTTGCTGACTGTGCTGTCCGCGGACTGATGCTTACGCGACGTACCTAGAGCGAGCGATAATAGCGTCGTTTTCGCGCGACCCCGAGGCTGCCACGAAGTCATTGACACCGGATTTCCTTCTCGTCCTGCTTAAACTCGGCAAGCGCCGCGCTTGCCTTTCGCAGCACAATCTGATTGTCGCACCAATTCCTGACCAAATCCTCCAGTCGCTCTGCGGAGGTTTTTTCAAGGCCCGCCCGAAGGTTCTCGTTGGGCTCGTCAAAGTGGCGAATCGCGTCAAGCAGCGATTGCATCTCGCCGTAGGTGAAGAGCGCGAGCGCATCTTTGACTGGCTTTGAGGCCGTAAGTCTCTGAAACAACTGGCGGGCCTTCTTGCGGTCCTCCGGCGTTTCATCCTCTCGGAACCAATGATCGACCCCAAGCCCCCTGAGCTTCTCATTATAGCCTGGCGGCCCCATCCGGATCAACAGATCAAATCTGCCCGAGCGCTTGATCGCCGGATCGAAGTCTCGCTGGTGGTTCGTAGCCATGAAGAAGATAGCCTTGGCCTGCTTCCTGAGTCTGAGCAGCTTCGGTAACATGCTGGTGGTCAAGAAGATCTGGGCGCTTTCCGCCTTCTTTGGCGACTCGGAGGCGGTCACGTCCTCGCGACTTTGCACAAGCGCGTCCATCTCGTCGAACAGTATAACCACGCCGAACAAATCCATGAGATCATCGAACACCTCGTTGACGCGGTCGTAGATGCCCGACAGGCCACGTTTTAGGAAGTCTGATGGCGAAAGCTCCACGAACGGCCAGCCGAGCTTCCTGGCCACGGCCTCCGCCAACGAGGTCTTCGACGTACCAGGCGGTCCGAAAAGCAGAGCCGATCTGCGTTTACCGAGCCGAAAGCCGGGACCAATGTACTCTTCCTCAGTGGCTTCGGACCTCTCGTGATGTCTCCTTACGGCCTCTTCGGCCGGCTTCAAGATCTCCACTTCAAGCATGCCCTTGACGGTGCTTCTCCGTCCCGCCTGCCCTGGCAAGTCGCAGTCGAGGTACTTGTCCCAGTCCTCGTGGCTGGGCGGGAAGGACCGTACGCGATCCTGGTAGTTCGTCAATACGATTTCCCGAACCTGCAGGGAAATAGCGTTGCCGAGGCGCCACAGGAACATATGTGCCACGCCCGTGGGCCACGACTCGGGTTGGCCCGTCTGCAAGGTCGGGATATCCGCCCCGGAATTCCAGCCGCGGAACTCCCCGGTCGCCCCGCTCCACCGAAGGCGGTTCCCGTCGAGCCACTTGATCGCGTTCTCGATCCTGCCGATTATGGCTACGTCACGAACTACTTCCGGAAACTCGTGCAGGATCGCTTCCAGGACCTCGAAGTGCCAGCAGTGGTTGGCCCCGGCACGCGGGTAGTGGAACAGGGGAAAGTACTTTTCCCAAATCCCGGCGTCGTTCTGTCGATCGAGAAAACCGTTCACGGCCGATTTGAGCTCGGTACGAGTAGGGAAATCGCCGGCAAGTGAAGTTTCGGTGCTCGCCTCTCCCGAAAGCACGCGCCCAACCCCGGCACACGACTTTGATATTCGCCTTAACAACCGGCACACGCACGCGGCCATCGCCAAGGCGACCGGGTCCATCCGCGCCTGATCATTGGCGGACGCGAGGGACACTTGGCGGCTGAATTCCCGAGCTGCCCAGCGAACCACGCCCAACGACGCCTGCTCGTTCAGTTCGATCCTCATGAGGGAAACTGCATCCAACAGCCAATACCCGATCGCGGATGTCGGGGGATAGCCCTGTACGCTCAGACTCGCCGGCATACTCTCCGCAATCAGCGCCGCAATCTCCGGCAGGTTGAGGTTGTTGAACTTCCGGTACTTATCCTGAATTACCGCGTCGGTTTTCGGCTCAATATCCTTCCAATCTCGCCTTAGCGTCTGCAAATCGCGTGGGTCGAGCAGTCGCGCACGCACTAGTATCCCGGCCGCGCGAAGCACAAGCGAGGTGGTAAACGCGTTATTAGCGTCGAGTCCCGCCGTATTCCATTTCGAGCACAGCATCCGGCGCATGGCGTCGCCCAGAAAAGCCGAGATGTCGGAAATTGGAAATCCGACTTCCATCCTCTCGGTTATCTGAGCAGGAGAAAGTAATGGCCTCAGCGCTTTCGGAATTTCATCAGTGGTCCGCGGGTGATAGAAGTCCCTGACCTTGCCAGTAAGCCCAAGCGCCATGAAGGCTGTGCATGTGGGCGTGATATTGGGATCGGCATCGACAGGCGGAGCCGTCGGACAGCGAAAGAAGGTTGTCTTATCGAGGGGGTTGAGAAATGGCCGATAGTCCTCGACCATGGTACGGTTCATCTCTTCCGCTTTGCGGCGCAGTTCCCGCAACCGTTGCAGCAGTGCTTCGTCAGGCATGGCACAAACTCGACAGAGAAGGGGCTTCCACTTGGATCGCATCGAACGTCTCGAAGCCGGTGCCGAGCCAACGTAGCGGAACGTCCAACTGCTGCTGCAACTCGTCAAGAAACGCTCTCACGTCCGGCGTCAGGTTCTCGACGTTCGTTGCGCCACGATTCGCATGATTGAGGCGATCCAGTCCCATGACGCCCAGCGCCGTAGGACGATTGTAGAGGCACGCCATTTTCACGAGCTCCCAGTCAAAGCGTCCAACTCGGCGGATGCGATGCGTGACTGAAGTGCGCTCGGCAAATACGTTGGGGGCCCGGGAGATTCGTTGAATTTCTTCCCAGGAGATTTCATGGGCCAAGGGACCGCTCGGCCCGCCTACCCGAATCGGAAACGTGCGTATCACCAGTACGATCTCGTCGACCTGGGTGGGAGACATTCCCGTTTCCATGACAAACGCGGCAGCGGTTGTATCGCGCGAAGTAACGTGGGGGAAAAATGGGCCGTGAAGCAGGGAGAGCCCGAAGCCTTGCGTCCCTTCAACAATGACTTGGCCCCCGTGGTCAACATGGTTATGCAGGAGGGGTGCCACGGACTTGACCGTTACTCGTTCGCGAAGCATCTGCGATTCGCCAACGAGGCGAACGTCGCTCCGCCGAAGCATCCGGCGGCTGAGAGCCGAACCTGTTCCAGAAGCGGTGCTGCCAATGGATTCGACAAGTTTCTGTTCAGCGGCGATGTCCGAGGCCAGCACGAGAACGGCGCACGGATCGATGACGACTCGGTCTCGTGGAAGGCCACACAGGTCGAGTTCCTTCAAGACGATCTCTTCGCTGACAGCGCAACCGGCCGAGACAAAGAGCATCGCATTCGGATGCCCCGCGGCGGCCGGAAGCTGTTGGAGGACTACCTCCTTCCCGCGAATGCTCGTAGTGTGCCCGGAGTTGGGGCCACCGCACCGAACAACCCATGGCTCTTTCGCTAGAGCGGCAGTGAGCGCCACTACCTTTCCCTTGCCCTCGGACCCAAACTGGCCGCCTACGACTACTGTGCAAGGCATATCATCAACCTATTGAGCGAGTCTGGGAAAACCGGTAACGAACGCTAACCTACTTATAATAGCTTTCCGGAGGCTTCTTGACCACACCGCCTGACTCCCTGCCCATGAGCTGCGCAAGGCCGCATTGAAAAACACCTGTGCGATCTAAATCCGACGCCCGTGCCGACGGAAATGGAACGAGCAGCACCCTTCGCTAATATATAATTGAAGCACTCAAAGGTCGTAAACATGCAAGTTTCGCCGCGTTTTCTGCACGCCGTACCCACCCTGTGGCTAGTCAGAACCCTTCTCGCGGTGGGAACAAACGGCCAACCACCGCGAAAACCAGATTTTCTGTCCCAAAGTGTTCGCTTCAGGGCTTCAGCGTACAGGATTTAGGTATGAGCGACGAAGGAATCCGCGACTGGGAGTTGCTGGACCAATATACCCAAAAGGGGTCGCAGGAGGCGTTCGCGCAGATCGTAGAGCGATATGTCGACCTGGTCTATACCACCTGTTTCCGAGACCTGCGAGACCACCACCTCGCCGAGGATTCGACCCAGGCCGTGTTCCTGGTCCTGGCCCAAAAGGCCCGCTCCCTGCGCCGCGAGGTCGTCCTAGCCGGATGGCTCTTCCAAACGGCCCGGCTCGTGGTGCGGAATGCAAGAAAACAGGAGGCCCGTCGCAAAATTCGCGAGCGCAAGGCGGCAGAAATGATCCAACCGACTTCACCAACCGCACTGGCCTGGGAGGGCATGTCGCCCTTGCTGAGCGACGGCCTGGAAAGGCTGAACGAGAAAGACCGCGACGCCATCCTGCTGCACTACTACCAGCGGAAGACGCTGGCCGAAGTCGGCGGCTCGATGGGCGTCAGCGAGGATGCCGCACGAATGCGGGTCTCCCGCGCCGTCGAGAAGCTGCGGTCCTTCTTCCGCCGCAAGGGCCAGACGATGGCCCTCGGCGCGGTGGCTACGCTGCTGATGGCCAACGCCGTGCAGGCCGCCCCGCCGGCCTGCGGCCCGGCGGTCGTCGCCGCCGTTTGCGGAACGGCGGGCAAGGCGGCCCTGGCCGGCGGCGCCGCGGCCGCATTGGCCCGCGCAACCATGCACGCCTTGTGGATGGCCAAGCTGAAAACGGCAGCCGCGGTGGCGGCCGTGACGCTGCTAGTTCCCACTGCCGGGCTGGCAACGTACCATGCCGTCGCCGCGCAGAGGGAACACGACCGCCGCACGCTGGCCGCCAACGCGCCTGCCAATGACGAGATACTGCCAGCGCCAGCGCCGGCACCGGCCGCACCTCCCGCGGCCGGCCAGCCGGCGCCCGTGCGGCCCTCGGGCCCGGCGCCGCAGCATCCGGCCGGCCAAAGCCGCAGCCCGTTGCCGCCAAGCCGGATGTGCCGGCCGACCTGCTCCGCTTCCGCATCGAGGGCGGCCTGCTGGCGGTTTACGGCCCTGCGACAGCGGCCGACGGCAAGCCGGTGCGCATGGCGCTGCGAGGTCTCCCGGGGGAGACAACCCTCACGCGCACGCCGACGAGCCTTGAGGTCGAAAACAACCGCACCGCAGCGGGCGGCGAGATTCGCACCCGGATCATGTACCAGCCGGGGACGGCCATGCAGATCCAGCGCACGATCAAGCCCCGCAGCGGCAAGGAATATGCCGTCATCCTGCAACAGGGCCGTGCCGGCGAGACGGCGGCGAAGGCCGGGCAGGGCCAGACGACTTTGCGGGTCACCGCCGACGGCGGCGAGAACTGGAATTCGTGGACCGCCGAGACTTTTCCGCGATTCGTGGAGAATTATCCGCTGGCCTTTTTCGCCCACCTGGCCCCCGTGCTCCGCGATTTTTACGCGCGGAACCTGTGCGTGGTCCCCGCGGCCGTGGCACGCAAGGCCCTGATCGAAGCCAAGGCCCCCGCGCAGCGCCCGACGTTGGCGGAAGTGCTCAGCCATGACGATGCGGGCAGTGCCGCGGTGGTCTGGTCGCGGGAAACCGAAATGCTCAATCGCGACGCCGGGTTCCTGGTCGATTGCCTCGATTCCGACGACCTGGACGTCCGCGTCGCGGCGCGTCGAGCGCTTGAATGAAGTGACGGGCAAGGCGGTGTCGTTCAACGTCAGCGGCCCGCCCGAAAAACGAAAAGCCGCAGTCGGCGTGCTCCGCCGCGGAATCGGCGGAGCGAAAGATGGACTGTAGGGTGGGACCAGATCGCGTAGCGAGCGCCGGCCCACCATGATCGAGAATGATGGCCTGTCGGTGGGCCTGCGCTCGCCGACCCGCTACGCGGGTACCCCGGATCTGGTCCCACCCTACAACTACAACGTTAGAAGCACCCTTGTTGATCTGAGGAGATTATCATGAATCGCAGAGCTTACGTGAGATTTGGTCTGGCGGTCCTGGCGGCCGTCACTTGGCTGGGCCCGCGGCCCAGCCTGGGGCAAAATGGCGGAGCCGACCCGCTCGTCAAGGCGGAGAAGAAAGTCCCCAAGCGCGACCCGGTTGCGGCGGCCTTCGCCATCCCCTACGGCACGGTGTTGAACGAGAAGCAGAGGGCGGAATACGAACGGCTGAAGGAGGACAAGGCCTCGGACTTGCGGGAGGCGATCGCGGCTGTGGAAACGGCCGCCACGCCGGCGGAAAAGGCCGACCTCCAGCTTGAGGTCAGCGCGCTGCAGAAGGAGATTCGAGCCGGCATGCAGCAGATCCTGGCCATGCCCTATACCGAGGAAATGCTGGCGCGGAAGAAGCTGGCCCAGGAGCAGTATTCTTCCTCCGGCCAGGGCGGCAGCTACGGCGGTGATGCGGCGGTCTCGGGTTCGTACGGCTCGTATTACTACGGGCCCGTGTACGGCTATCCCTGGTACGGCTTGCCCGTCTACGTCTGGCGCGGACCACACGATCACGGGCCGGGCAATCGCGTGGAGAATTCGGTCGCGACGCAAAAGGCACTCGCCTTGGCGAAAGCCAACGGGACACCCGTGGCCCGCAGCACGGCGACGGTCGCCCCTGCCAAGCCGAGCCCTGCGGCCAAGCCGGCCCCGCCCGCGCCCCCGGCAAAATCCCAAAACCAGCCCGTCAAGCACCGTTAGCACCGGTGTGGAATATACCCGCGGCCAAGAACGACACTAACCCGAAGCGCAAGCGAGGGCCGCAACGTATTCCCTCGCTTGCGCTTCGGGTTAGTATGAAACGGCTCACTGCACCGTTAACATAACCCACTAGCGGGAGTTTTCTTGCCGCTCATGGATCTTGCCCTGGTTTATGTCTGGCGACGGGTGGACTCTTGTTGTAGGATTGATGGTGGGTGAGGGATCTTCCGGTCTGAATCAAGGAACCTTGTTATGTGGCGGTCGCATCGATCTGGGTTTACACTCGTCGAGTTGCTGGTGGTGATCACGGTCATCGGCATTCTGATTGGCCTGCTCTTGCCGGCCGTGGGCATGGTGCGGGAGTCGGCGCGGCGGACTCAGTGCCTGAACAATATCGGACAAATCAGCAAGGGCAGCCTCGCTTATGCAGAGGCGAACGGCGACCAGTTGCCCTACGCGCGGAAATATGACGTCTGGAACACCTTCTGCTGGTCCGAACTGATCCTGCCCTACATCGATCAGAACGGCGTCTATAATGGCTACGCGTTCAACGGCACTGGTCTTCCCTCATATCTGCTGCAAAGCGGGTATTCGCAGAACGTTCCTGGCGTAGTAGGGCCCGCCGGCAATGACAATGACGGGATGGTCCAATCGCGCACGACGCCCATCCCCACCTACTGTTGTCCCAGCGATATCAACCAGCCCATCGGCAACCAGATGACCCAGTCCACGAGCGCTACTTCCGGTTATTATCGCGGCAGCTACCGCGGTTGCGTGGGAAGCGGCGACATGTATGGCGCGTCGCTCGACTCCAGCGGCGGCCCTTGGGGGCCGGGGGCCTTCAGCGTCAGCCACGGTCAGAGTTATGATGCTACGCCGACCGGGCTGGGGACGCGGCTGGCCGCGATCACGGACGGCCAATCGCAGACTTTGCTATTCTCCGAGGGCATCGCGGGACGATTGAATTCAGCCAACTGGGGCGGTGTGATGGGCGAGATTATCTACGGCAACATGGGCGGTTCGTTGTTCTCGGCCTTCCTGACTCCCAACGAGACGGTCGACCAGAATGGGAATCCAACGCCCGACGCGCCGATCGGGAGCTGCCCTAGGGATGTGGGCGACGGCAGCTACTCTGCGCCCTGCCAGTCGCTGGGCCCTGCCACCCCGTGGCAACCCAGCGGTCAAGGGGCCTACGCGGCGGCGCGGAGCCGGCATCCCGCCGGCGTCGTGGCTGCGACGGCCGACGGTTCCACGCACTTCTTCAGCGATTCCGTCGACATGGTGCTCTGGCGGAGCATGGCGACCCGCGCCGGCAATGAACCCGTTACCCTGCCGGATCAAAGATAATCAGCACATGAATGCCCTCGTTCGTTTCTGCGTTCTCGCTTTCTTGCTCCTCTCGCTCACCGGCTGCTGGACCTCCAGCGGCCACGAAGTCGTGGTCTATACGGCCTTGGACGAGGAATTCTCGAAACCGATCTTCGAGGATTTCACCAAGCGCACGGGAATCGCCGTGCTGCCGAAATTCGACGCCGAATCGACCAAGACGGTCGGCCTGGCCAACGCCATCGCCGAGGAGGCCGCCCGCCCTCGCTGCAACGTCTTCTGGAACAACGAGATCCTGCTCACCGTGCGGCTGGGGCGGCAAGGGCTGCTGGACGTCTACCGCCCGAAAATCGCCGAGCGCTACCCGGCCATGTATCGTTCGCCGGACGGCCTCTGGCACGGCCTGGCGGCGCGGGCCAGGATCCTGCTCGTCAATACGAAGAACGTGCCCAAGGAGCAGTGGCCGCGGTCGATCAACGATCTCGCCGACCCCAAGTGGAAAGGGCAAATCGGCATGGCCAAGCCGCTCTTCGGCACCACGGCCACGCACGCGGCCTGCCTCTTCGCGGCCTGGGGCGACGACAAGGCCCGCGCCTTCTACGACAAGCTCAAGGAAAATGGGGTCAAAATACTTTCCGGCAACAAGCAGGTCGCCCAGGCGGTCTCCAGCGGCGAGATCGCTTTCGGCATCACCGATACCGACGATGCCTACGAGGAGATCCAGGGGGCACGGCCGGTCGAGATCATCTACCCGGACCAGGGCGAGGGCGAGATCGGCACGCTCTACATCCCCAACACGCTGGCCGTGGTCAAGGGCGCGCCGCACGCCGCCGAGGCCCGCCGCCTGGTCGATTACCTCCTTTCGCCGGAGGTCGAGACCAAGCTGGCCCAAGGACCCAGCGTCCAGGTGCCGCTGAACCCGGACGTCACCGTGCAGCCGCCGATCAAGACCCCGCGGACGATCCGGGCGATGCAGGTCGATTTCGAAAAGGCGGCCGAGAAATGGGACGCCGCCGCCAAGTTCCTCCGCGAACGCTTCGCGCTGTAACGCGGGCCCCACCGTACTCATCACGCTCCGCCGTGATGGGAAGCAGGAGAAGTAGGGTGGGCCGAGTGGAGCGAGTCCCGGGCCGAGTGGAGCGAGTCCCACCAATTTGCCGCGATTCGCCGCGATTCCTACGGCCTCGATCCACCAGCATCCAAAGCCCTACAACCGCTCCACCGTTTGCCGGCACTTGGGCAGCGAGGCGAGGAACATCCGCCCGTAGGGCTTCGTCCGCACGCGGGGATCGAGGATCACGACCATGCCGCGGTCGCGGCGGGTGCGAATCAACCGGCCGAAGCCCTGCTTGAGCTTCAAGATCGCCTCCGGCAGTTGATAGTCGCGAAAGGGATTGCCGCCCGCCGCGCGGATCGCGTCCAGGCGGGCCTCCAACAGCGGCCGGTCGGGAACGCTGAAGGGCAGCCGGGTAATGATCACGTTCACCAGCGCATCGCCCGGCACGTCGACCCCTTGCCAGAAACTGTCGACGCCGAAGAGCACCCCGCGCGGGTTGGCCTTGAACTGCTCGATCATCTGCGTCCGCGGCGTGCCGTCGGCCTGGCTGTAGAGGGCCAGGTTCTGTTCGATGAGCCAGGGCGTGAGGGCCGCTACGGCACGCTTCATCATCTCGTAGCTCGTGAAGAGCACGAAGGCCCTGCCCTCCGTCCGCGCCACGTAACGCCGGATCATGGCGATCGCCGCCGGCTCGTACCGCGCCGCCTCGCTGCTCGGATCGGGCATCCCTTCCAGCAGGACCAGTTCGGCCTGCTCCTGGTAGTTGAAAGGGCTGCCCAGGCTGAGCGACGACGTTTGCAGCAGCCCCACGCGGGACTGGAAGAAGTCGAATTTGCCTGCCGTGGCCAGCGTGGCGCTGGTCATGACCACCGTCGGCACCTTCTCGAAAAGCTGCCCGCGGAGGATGGGCCCGATGTCGATCGGCGTGGCGGCCAAGGTTATCCGTTCGCCCCGCCGCCCACGCTCCGCCTCGACCCAATACACGGTATCGGCCATCGCCTGCGAGGTCCACTTCTCGAAGCCCAGCGCCATCCCTTCCAGCCGGTCGCCTGCCGCCAGGAAGTCGAACCGTTCTTCGGCGGCCTGCACGCCCTTGGCCTGCCGGCGGACGATCTGCGCGAGCTTGCCCAGGCCCTCGCTCAGGGCGTTCTCCACGATCTGCGGCTGCCGCACGCGGCCGTTGCCTTCCTTCTGCTCGTCGTGCCAGTGGCCGATGTCGTCGAAGAAGTTGCGGGCGCGGTGGTAGCAGTCGGTCACCTGTTCCTGGGCCGCGCGGAAGCCGGGGCGGGCCAGCAGGCCCTTGTTGGTGCGATCGTTATACAGCCGTCGCAGGGTGAACTCGACCTGGCCGCTGGTCAGCCGCAGCCCAAGATGGTCGCCGGCCACGGCCTCCAGCGTGTGGGCCTCGTCGAAGATCACGATGTCGTGCCGCGGCAGCATGGCGACGCCTTGCATGCGGAGGGCCAGATCCGTGAAATACAAGGCGTGGTTGACGACGAGGACCTGGGCGCGGCTCATGCGTTGCCGGGCCTGGTAGTAGAAGCACTGGGCGAAGTGCGGGCACTTGCGGCCCATGCAGTTGGAGGAATCGCTGGCCACCTCGTCCCACACGACCGGCATCGGCTTGAAGCTCAGGTCGGCCAACGAGCCGTCGGTGGTGTCGCGCGACCAGGCCTCGACGGCGCGGAGTTGCTCGTACTCCTCTTCCGTATTGAAGAGCCCTGCCGCCCGGCCCAGGGCATTCTTCATCCGCCGCAGGCTGATGTAATTGCGGCGGCCCTTCACGAGCACGGCGGTGAACTCGGTCGGCATCACGCTCCGCAAGAGCGGGATGTCCTTGGTGAGCAATTGTTCCTGGAGGCTGATCGTGTGGGTCGAGATGACCACGCGCCGGGGCGGCGCGTCTTCGTCGTCGCTCGTGCGCG
This sequence comes from uncultured Planctomycetia bacterium, assembly GCA_963824275.1. Classification (GTDB taxonomy): domain Bacteria; phylum Planctomycetota; class Planctomycetia; order Pirellulales; family Thermoguttaceae; genus JANXQG01. The sequence continues at coordinate 972,780 of CAWGOT010000003.1, forward strand.
CGGGTTTTTCGCCGGTCGCCAGGATGGCCGGCACGAGATAGGCGAAGCTCTTGCCGACGCCGGTGCCGGCCTCGACGACGAGGTGATGGCGGTTCGTGATGGCGTCGGCCACGGCATCGGCCATGGCCAGTTGTTCGTCGCGATGTTCGTAGTTCGGCAGCCGGGCGGCGATCCGCCCCGACGGCCCCAGGATTTCAGCAGGAGAAAGCATCCGGTAAGCGTAACACGAGAAGGCAGAAGGGGGAAGGTGGGGAATTGCAGTATCCTCTCGCCGGCCGGTTATGGTATAATTTAGCCAAGGGGAAAGTCAAAGGAGCATTCTATGGGAAGCGTTACCGCAGTATTTCGCAACGGGCAGATTGAACTTGTCGAGCCCGTCGATTGGCCGGACGGGACTCGGGTCGAAGTGACGCCTGTCGATAAGCCCCAACCGCGGATAGCCCTGCACTTGCTCCCACCATTGGATGTCGGCGAATTCCGCGAATTGACCGCGGATGATGACCTGCTGGGGGAGATGCTCGATGATTCAGGGGATTGATACGTCCTACCTTGTCGCGGCTGAACTGGCATCGCATCCCCGGCACGCGGCGAGCTTTGATTTACTTGAGCGTCTGGACCATGATGGGAACGAATTGGCGCTGGCCCCACAAGTCCTCGCCGAGTTTGTCCATGTGGTCACTGATTCCCGCCGCATCTCAGTTCCCCTAAACGTAGCAACTGCACTGGAGCGGGCGGAATTGATTTGGAACAGGACGCTAGTACTGCAGGTCTTTCCCGACGCGACTGCTAAACGCACTTAACTTTCCGTAGGTAGTTCTCGAGCCACGGTACGGCTGACTGCGGTTTGCAGTCAGCTATCTCCTCTATGAACTCCTCAATCTCAGCCTCGCCAAGCGCGCCGGCTGCACCAGGTTTCGTTCAATCGATGCGATCGGGGAATCGTCCGCATGAGTGAGGAGCAACTGCCGCCAATCCTCCGGATTACCCGCGACGGTCAATGACACGGACTTAAATTTATTGACCGAATTGCAGACTTTCAAAGCTGGGTAACTGGTCGCACGGCGAGAGAACTCGAATATAGTAACCCATTGCCCACTTCTTGTCGAGGTTCTGTTGCAACTCCTCAAATGTCGGCGTCGACCGCAGTATAACGCAAAATTTCGGCGGTGGCAATCTCCGCCGCGAGCCGCGAACTACAATGCACGGTGCCCGAAATGGCGTGACTGAGTGCGACAAGCCGGAATAGGATGGAAACTCCGGTTGCGCCGGCTTTGCCGTCTGGCGACTCTCCGGAAACAGCATTCCGCCGCTGTCTTTTTCTTCGCGTGGCACGAAGCCGAACCTATTATTTCCTGTGGATGCCCGACAAGACCGGGAGTGGGCCGAAACTCCGCATCGTCACCATTGGGTCTTGCCACGCATCCTGAGGATGCCTGACAAGACCGGGAATCGGATAGAGTTATGCTTGCGATGCTTGGCGACCTGATGATTGCGATCGTGATGACCTCCGGGGGGGCGGGGGCCGGCTGGGCGCTGCATCGCGCCCTCCGCGGCACTCCGGCGGAACTGCCGGAAGAACAACGCCTGGCCAAGGAAGTCCTCACGCGGCTCAAAGACCTGGCCAGCCACATGGCCGCCAACGTCGGCCAGCACAGCAGCCGCGTGGAAGCGATCAACCAGGAATTGACCGTCGGCGAGACGCCGGACCCCGAGGGCGTGGTCTCGGCCGTGGCGCGGCTGATCGAGGCCAACCAGTCGATGCAGTCGCAAATCAGCTCCGTGGAGGACAAACTCCACGAACAGGCGCGGCTGGTGGAAATGAAGGCCGCCGAAGCCCGCACTGACGTCCTCACCGGTCTGGCGAATCGCCGGGCCTTCGACGACAAGGTGGCCGCCTGCTGCGACGAGTTCCAGCGCAGCCGCCGGCCCTTCTCGCTGATCCTCGGCGACATCGACCATTTCAAGAAATTCAACGACGAGCATGGGCACCAGACCGGCGACGAAGTGCTGCGCGGCACGGCGCGGGTCTTGCGCGGGTCGGCCCGCGAGAGCGATTTTGTCGCCCGCTACGGCGGCGAGGAGATGACGATCGTGCTGCCGGGGGCCAAGGCCGACGAGGCCATCAGTGCCCTGGAGCGAGCCCGCCAGGCCGTCGAGTCGGCCCGCTTCCGCCGCCGGGCAGCGAGTTGAAAGTCACCATGAGCTTCGGCATCGCCGAGCTCTTGCCGGGCGAGGATGTTCCCGCGCTGATCCGCCGCGCGGACGCCGCGCTGTATGCGGCCAAGCAGGGCGGGCGGAATCGCGGCTGCTGGCACGATGGCCAGGCGATTCACGCCATAGCCCGGCCGTGCGACGCGAAGCCGGTGGAGAAGGTCGAGCAGCCTGCTCCACCACCGCCGCCCGAATCGCAATATGGGCTATCTTCCAAGGCAGATTTCGGCATCAGCTTGGGCCGGCGGCTGGCGGAATGGCGGCGGCGCGGTTCGGCCCCCGCCCTGTTGATGATGCGGATCGACGACTTCCCCGCGCTGGCGAATCGCTTTGGCAGCGAGATCGCCGACCTCGTGCTTCGCAGCGCCGTGCAGTTCCTCGGCGCTTCGATCCGGGCCATGGACTTGGGCAGCCAGCACGGCGAGGCCACCTTCGGCATGCTGCTGCCCGGCGCGAGCACGACGGAGTTGATCCGCGTGGCCGAGCGGTTGCGGCAGGCGGTCGCACGATGCGTCTTGCCGATCGAGGGCCAATCGGTGCAGTTCACGGTCAGCCTGGCCGGCGTGGTGGCCATCCAGACCGATACCACGGAGGCGATGCTGGCCCGCGTCGAGGCGGCCTTGGAGCAGGCCACGGCAGCGGGCGGGAATTGCACCTTCTTCCACAACGGCCGTCAGGCCGAACCGGCCCAGGCCACGCTGGAGCGACTCCGCACGGCAGCCGTGGTGTAGGGCCAGCTTCGGTAAATCCGGTCCGGAATCGGGTACACTCGGTCTTTTCCGATCGGTTCAGTGGGCAGGCAGGCCAATCGTAGGGTGGGACCAGATCGCGTAGCGAGTGCCGGCCCACCAATGCTCCGAGCCTGGCGTCTTCTTTGCCTGCCAGGTCCCAGTTTAGCGGGTCATAACGGCAGGGGGGTGGTTTTCGGTGGAAAGTTCGCGGTATAATTGGCTTGTACTGTCCCATGCCCAAACTTCAAGTCGAAAACATCACGAAGCAATATCCCACGCGGACCGAGCCCATCGACGTCCTCCGCGGCGTGTCGCTGAGTCTCGACGCGGGGCAGAACCTGGCGATCCTCGGGCCCAGCGGCTCGGGCAAGAGCACGCTCCTGAGCATCGTGGGCACCCTGGAAACGCCCACCAGCGGCCGCGTGCTGCTGGACGGCGTCGATCCGGCCGATCTTGACGAGCAGCAATTGGCCGCCTTCCGCAACCGGCGGGTGGGCTTCGTCTTCCAGGACCATTACCTCCTGCCGCAATGCACGGTGCTGGAAAACGTGCTGCTCCCCGCCGTGCCGCTGGGACCCGTTCGCGCGGAGTCGATCCGGCGTGCCGAGATGCTGCTGGACCGCGTCGGCCTGGCCGATCGCCGCGAGCATCGGCCGGCGGAACTCTCCGGCGGCGAGCGGCAGAGGGCGGCGGTAGCCAGGGCCCTGATCAACGCCCCCGACCTGCTCCTGGCCGACGAGCCGACCGGCAACCTCGATCGGACCACGGCCCATCAGGTAGGGCAGTTGCTGGTCGAATTGCAGAAGACCGAGCCGATGATCCTGATCGTCGTCACGCACAGCGAGCGCCTGGCCGAGTGCTTGCAGACGCGGCTGGAGCTGGACGCCGGCCGGCTTAAGCAGGCAGGTGCAGCAAACGGTTAGCACGGGTCGTGTCGCCTTTCGCTCCGCGAAAGATGCGGCTTTCGCGGAGCGAAAGGCAACGTGGTTTCGAACATTTGCCTTTTTGGTTTTTCGGATTTTTGAATTTGTTTCGGATTTCGACATTCGGATTTCGTATTTTTGTCTTCTGCCATGTCGTTCATTCGTCTCATCCTGCTCTCGGTCCGCCATTTCTGGAAAATGAACGTGGCGGTCGCCTGCGGCGTGGCCGTCGGCACGGCCGTGCTCACCGGGGCCCTGCTCGTCGGCGACTCCATGCAGGGCAGCCTCCGCGACCTCGTGCTGGCAGGCTGGGCCGCATCGACGAAGTGCTGGTTGCCGACCACTTCTTCCGCGAGCAACTGGCCGACGAGAAATCGTCCGGCAGCCGCGCGGCGCCGGCCATCCTCTATTCGGCCAGCCTGGAAACCGTGGACCCGGCGCCGCCGGCCCGCATGGACCAGGTCAATCTTATCGGCTGCGACCAGCGCTTCTGGGAACTCGGCAACGGCAACCCGCCCGCACCGCTGAAACGTGACGAGATCATCCTCAACGAACCGGTAGCGCGATCGCTCGGCCTGAAAGAGGGCGACTCGGTGATGCTCGACCTGCCCAAGACCGGCGGCATCCCGGCGGAAAGCGCGTTCGGCCGCAAGCGGGTCTCGGTCGATACCATGCGGCTGAAGGTCGCCCGCGTGATCCCGGCCGAGGGCCTGGGCCGCTTCGGTCTGCGGCCCAATCAGCGGGTGCCGCGGAACGCCTACGTTTCCCTCGCCGCTTTGCAGACGCAACTCCAAGAGCCCGGCCGCGCCAACGCGATCTTCCGCCCGAAACCGTCGCGCCGGCCTGCCCTGGCATCCGCAATTGGCCGACTACGGCATCCACGTCGAGCCTTCGCCGCTGGGCTATGTGCAGTTGACGACCGACCAGATGATCTTCCCGCCGGCCGTCGAGCAGGCCCTGCTCAAGCAACTTGGCGGAATGGACGTGCAGCCAACCTTGACCTATCTGGCCAACAGCATCACCTGCGGAAACCTGGAAGTGCCCTACTCGACCATCACGGCGATCGACTTCCAGGACAAGCCGCCCTTAGGTCCCTTCGTCGCTGCCGAGGGCTCTCCCGTGCCCAAACTGGGCGACGATCAAATCGCCTTGAACACCTGGGCTGCGGACCGATTGAAGGCCAAGGTGGGCGACACGATCCGCGTCGCGTACTTCGAGCCCGAGAGCACGTTTGGGCTGCTTCAAGAGCACACGGTCGATCTGCGACTGGCGGCGATCGTGAAGCTCGAAGGGGCCGCCGCCGACAAGGCCCTCACGCCGACCGTTCGCGGCCTGACCGACAAGAACACGATCGAAGACTGGGATCTGCCTTTCGAGATCCAGCGGGGACGGATCAAGCCGGAAGACGACCGCTATTGGAACCGGTACGGCGCAACGCCCAAGGCGTTCGTCTCGCTGGCCACGGGGCGGCGGCTGTGGGAGAGCCGTTTCGGGCAGACGACCGCGCTACGGATTCGGCCTGCGCCGGGCGATACGGCGGAAAAAGCCGCCCACGTGTTCGCCGAACAACTCGACCTCGACCCGGTGGCACAGGGGTTCGTCTTCCGGCCGATCAAGGAACAGGCCCTCAAGGCCGCGGCCGGCACAACGCCCTTCGGAGTGCTTTTCCTGTCTTTCAGTTTCTTCGTAATTGCCGCGGCGGTAATGCTCGTCGTGCTCTTATTCCGTTTGGGGATCGAGCAACGTGCGAAACACGTAGGGCTGCTCTTGGCCCTGGGGTTTCGTCCCCGGCAGATCACGCGGCTTCTGGCGGGCGAGGGCCTGTTGGTGGCCCTCGCGGGAAGCCTCGTCGGCACACTGGCTGGAGTGGGCTACGCGGCGCTCATGCTCTACGGGCTGCGAACCTGGTGGCTGCCCGCCATCGGCACGCCCTTCCTCACGTTGCACGTCTCCTGGGAAAGCCCTGCGATGGGGCTGGCCAGCGGCCTGCTGATGGCCTTGGCGGCGATCTGGCTTGCCGTACGCCGCATGGGCCGAATCGCCCCGCGGCGGTTGTTGGCCGGAGAAGTCGGGAAGGCGGAGGGCGGGAGGCGGAAAAAGTACTCAGTACTCAGTACTCAGTGCTCAGCACCCGGTGCAGAGTCTCTTGCAGCTCGTCTCAAATCTCAAATCTCAAATCTCAAACTCCCCGCTCCCCGCTTCCTGCTCCCCACGTTGCTCCTCCTCCTCGCCCTCGTTCCCGGCATGATACTCCCCCTGCTTAAGCTGGGTGAAGACGCACAAGGCGGCGCTTTCTTCGGGGCGGGCTCGCTCACACTTCTCTCGCTGCTGGCGCTGGTCTACCTGCAACTCCGCCGCGGCGCGACCGGGCCGGCGGTGGCCCTCGGGCGAGGAAATCGTGCTGCGCATGTCGCTTCGCAATGCGGCCCGCAACCCCGGCCGCAGCGCCCTGGCCATCGGACTGACGGCCTCGGCCTGCTTCTTGATTGCGGCGGTGAGCGTGTTCCGCGTCGACCCCGCCCGGCAGGCCGCCGATCGAGAGAGCGGCAGCGGCGGCTTCACGCTCATCGGCCAGAGCCAATCGCCGATCTACTTCGACCTCGATACGCCCCAGGGCCGAAAGGAAACCGGCTTCGATCCCGACCAGGAGAAGCTCTTGTCCGGTTGCCGTTTCTATGCCTTCCGCGTCAAACCGGGCGACGAGGCAAGCTGCTTGAACCTCTATCAACCACTGCAACCGCGCCTGCTCGGCGTGGGCCGAAAATTCATCGACCGCGGCGGCTTCGCCTGGGCCGACGCACCAGATATACGCAACCCGTGGCAAGTGCTCGCCTCCGAGCCTCCGAAAGACGCGCAGCCGGTCCCTGTCGTGCTCGATCAGACGACCGCCAACTACGCCCTCAATCTCTGGAACGGGCGCGGCGAGAAGTGGACCATCCAGGATGCCCACGATCGGCAGCTCCCGCTTCAAGTGGCCGGACTGCTGAAAGACAGCATCTTCCAGGGCGATCTGCTCGTGGGCGATGACGATCTGCACCGCTACGATCCGGCGACGGTCGGCTACCGCTATTTCCTCATCGAGACGCCGCCCGGTCAGGCACCTGCCGTGCAACAGATCTTGCGACAGAAGCTGGGCGATTTCGACGTGACGAAGGCCAAGGATCTGTACACGGGGTTGGTCCAACAGGCCCTGCAACAGAAGCTGGGCGACTACGGCTTCCTATCCGAAACGACGGTCGATCGGCTCAGCACCTTGGCTGCCGTGCAGAACACATACCTCGCGACTTTTCAAAGTCTCGGCGGGCTGGGGCTCTTGCTGGGCACGATCGGGCTGGCGGTGGTGCAATGGCGGAACATCTTGGAGCGGCGGGGCGAACTGGCCCTGCTCCGCGCAGCCGGTTTCCCCGCGCGGACCTTGGCCATGCTCGTGGCGATGGAGAACGTGTTGCTCCTCTTGCTCGGGCTTGGCGTCGGGCTCTTGGCCGCGCTGGTGGCCGTCTTGCCGCACCTTATCGGCCGCGGCGCCGCCGTGCCCTTCGGACTCCTGGCCGGCATCTTCGCCCTGGTTATCGTCGCCGGCCTTGCCGCCAGTCTCGCGGCGGTCCGCGGCGTATTGCGGGCACCGATCCTGGCTGCCTTGCGCGAAGAGCGATAGGCCGAACACTATACGATCTTCTTCACGTCTTTGCCCGTTACCGGACTGAAACGCTCGTCGGGCAGGACCATGGCGGTGATCCGCAGGCCGAACTTGTCGCCGACCTTTACCGCCTCGCCGGAGGCCACGGCCTGACTGCCGACCTCCAGCTCGAGCATCTCTTCGCACGACTTGTCGAATTGGATGATCGAGCCCGGCCCGAGCTCGACGATGCGGCTGAGCTTCTGCCGCTTCTCCGCCAGGGTGACGATGACCGGCACCTTGATCCGCAAGAGACTCCGCGTGTAGGGCGGCAGGTCGCCGGACGTAATCGGCAAGGTCGGCTTCTCGAACCGCTTGGGCTGCCCGATGAGATCCTTCGCCTCGCGCGGCGGAGCGGCAAACAGACCGTCGGGATTCGGCACCGGCCAGAGGATGCCGATCGTGCCCGAGGGCTGACCGCCACGGCTCACCGAAAGCGGCACGACGACCGCATCTTGCGGCACGCCGCCCCGGCCCAGCGCATCGGCCAGGCTGATGACCCAGCGGGCACTGAAATCGTGGGCGATCCAGGTTTCCGGCAGCAGGTTCATGCCCAATTCCTGGGCCAGCGTTGCCAGCTTGCTCTCGCCGGTGGGGTCCGGCTGGACACACCATGTCGGCACAAGCCCCTTGCCCGCGGGGATCGTCATTACGACGGCCGTCCGGTCCGTCTTCAGCAGCACGATCAGCCCCGTGCCCTTGAGATCCAACTGCGGTGAAGCCGAATTGAGCGTGACTTGCGGGCCCAAGGCGAGCTGCAACTCGCCGTCGAAAGCGCGGGCCAGCGAGGCGCCCGCTTCTTCGGCGCCAGCCTTGCAGGCGGCGAGAACATCGGCAGCGAATTGCGGAAGGGCCTCAGGCATGTGACTCTTGCTCCCCTCTCCCCACGGGAGAGGGGCAGGGGGTGAGGGCAACGGTTGTTTTGGGCTTCCAAGGGGACTTCTCCTCTGTTAGTCGGCAGCTTTGGCGGTAAACTTTATCTAATCGTTAAAGTCGACTGATTTGGCGCGAATTTCGAGGTTCGCGCGGAGACGGCGCTTAGGAGTATACGTTATTTTCGTAAGTGTCAAGCAGACGCGATTTGGGGCAGGCTTGCAGCCGCTTTGCACGAAGGAATACAATGGCCGCATCGGGCCACAGCGCGTTTCCTACGACCTCAAGCTGCGCTTGCGGACCGTTTGTTTAATAGAGCAACACGATGCACGACGAGCATACTCACCATCGCCTGAAACCCCTTTTCGGCTGGTCGCTGGTTCTGATCCTTGCGGGCGGGGGCGCTGTTTCTCGGCGCGTTGGTGGCGGGATACGCCGGGCTACGGCTCGCCGAAGCGATTGTCCCACTGCCTTCCGAATCCAGTGTGGTCAAACAGTCGCTCATGCCTGTCCTTCGCCTTGCGATTTGTTTCTCACTCGCTGGCGCCGTCATCGGTTTTCTCCTGACCTTCTTGGCGGCGAAACGGCTACTGGACGACAGGCTCCCCCGCACAGCGACACGGTTCGCGATGGCAGTTCTTCCATCGGTAGCGGTCGTGTTCATCATGGCAGGCATGGGCGTACCGATGGTATCTGATCTCACGCGATCTGGATGCGGAACTGGCGAAGATCAGGGCAGCCGGGGAACCAACCTGCGCCGCGGATCTGTCTTGGTACCGGCCGGCCAGTCCGGCCGAACTTGAAAATGGGGAGGCATTCCTGAAGGCATTCTCCCTCCTCGACCGAGACGTTGATTCGCAGTGCCCGATTCGCTTGCACAACCCTCCGTCAGACGAAAACATGTGGCCTGATATCGAGGGAGCCGAGCCCTTGTTGCAGCGCAACGAACAGTGCCTGAATCTGCTGCATGCGGCTGCGGCAAGAACTGGTGGGACGCGATATCCGCTCGTCTCCAACGGTCGAAACCCCGTGCCGATTCCGGACCCGGACGACCGGGCCTACACCGCCGCGAGACTCTTGGCACTGGAAGCGTGTATTCGGGAATCCCACGGCGATGGGCGCGGTGCGGGGCAAGCGATACAGGCGATCTTCGCATTGGCGAGTTCGTTCGAGAACGAGCCAGACATTTTCTCGTATGGTACGAGAGCCAGTTGTGAGCGGCTTGCATCGGAAACACTCGTCAGCCTGTTGCCTTGTGGGGACATGAGTCGGAGGATCTTGACCGTTTCAAGGCGAGCTTGTCCCGTCCGGACCGGCTGGAGGGGCTTTACCGCGCGATGGTTGGCTGGCGGATGGTGCCCATCGGAATCATGCAGAGAATGACGTCCAGCGAGATGTCGCCAATCTGGGGATTGGGGTCAGTCGTCAAGGCTGAACAGCGGGCGGATCTGGTTCGTTATCTGCGATACGACGCGCAATTGCTCCAGTGCATCAAGCGTCCTTGGCCCGAGTCGGCGCAGACCGAAAAAAAGCTGCGCGACGATCTCCGGGCAGCCTATGGCCATTCGCGGTACGGCGAGATTTTCTATCCGTTGACTTCCAACCAGCCCCGCTTGATGAATCAGTTCCTTGCAGAACCGCTGAAAGCGGACGCACGAGCCCAGGCTACCCGCATCCTCATATCGGTCGAGCAGTACCGCCGCCGCAACAAGTGCCTGCCCGAGACAATCGACGGCCTGATCCCGCAGTACCTGAGCGAAATTCCCAAAGACCCCTTCGCTGACCATCCCCTCCGGTTTCTGCGCGAGGGCAAAGAGGCTGTTGCAATTTATAGTGTAGGGCCCGACGGCACGGCCGACCACCCACAGAACGATGACATTTTCGTTCGCATGGATTACTCAGCAGAGAACGCGGTTGTTGCAAAAAGACGTGCCAAGGGAGCAGAGTAGCGACTCGCAGGGTCTATTGATCAAGTAGATCGATGGGGCTGGACTGAGGTGTTTCCCCGCCTTCCTCCAAAGGTTACAATTCTCGTAGACTCGCAACCAAGCAGGAAGGCACAAATCGTGGCCAAGAAGAAAAAGAAAGCGAACAAGGCCGGCAGCCCCAAGCCGCAGCGACAGGGCTTCACTCCCTCCGCATCGGCCTCCATGGAAGGACTTCTGCGAAAATTCACCTCCGGTCGCGGAAAACCTCGCAACCCCCTGGCCATCGCCCAGGAAATCGCCGACCTTGCCTGGGAGGCCCAACGCCCGCAAGACCAAGCCGAACTGGCACGGCAGGCACTGACCGTGTCGCCCGACTGCGCCGATGCCTACGTGATCCTCGCCAACCAGGCCGCGTCCCGCGACCAGACCCGGCAACTGCTGGAAGAGGCCGTCGCCGCGGGCCAAAGGGCCATCGGCCCTAAGACCTTCGAGACGGCAACCGGCCACTTCTGGCTCGATCAACGCACCCGCCCCTTCATGCGCGCCAAGCTCGGTTTGGCCCAATGTCTCTGGGAATCGGGCCAGCGGGCCCAGGCAGTGGACCATTATGCGGAAATGCTGCGGCTCAATCCCGGCGACAACCAGGGCGTCCGCTTCCTGCTCCTGGGCGGTCTCGTGGATTTGGACCGCGATGAGGAAGCCCAGCACCTGCTGCAACGGTACGAGCACGATGCCTCCGCCGAATGGGCCTACACAACCGCCTTGCTGGCCTTTCGCCGCGAGGGCGATTCGACCATCTCCCGCACTCTGCTGCGTGCCGCCTACGACACGAATCGGCACGTTCCCGATTACCTCACCGGCAACAAGAGCCTGCCGCCCGTTCCGCCCTCGTACATCAGCCTCGGCGGCGAGGACGAGGCGGTGAGCTATGCCGCCCAGTTCCTCCGCACGTGGCGGAGTTCGGCGGGGGCGATCCCCTGGCTGCGAAAGACGCTCCAGGTGTCGCTGCCGCAGCCGGCAAAACCCCGCAAGCCGGCCTGGTCGCTGTTCCGCGAGAGGTTCCTCCGCCTGCCGCAGGTTGACGGCGAGATCTGGCAACTCGATGTCTGCCGCCTGCCGCTTACGCCAACCGACGGCAAGAGCTATCGTCCGCCCTGGGCCTTGGTGCTTTGGAACCGCACCGAAGACCAGATTCTCTCGTTCGAGGCCGGCGATGCCCAGCCCTCGGCGGGCGAGGCCTGGGACGTGCTGATCGAGGCCTTGCTGCGTCCCCGCGCCGGCGAACCGCACCGGCCGGCGGAGATTCAGTTCGCGGCGCAAGACCTTCCTCAAGTCCTGGCAGGAGAAGCTCCGTCAGATCGGCATCCGCTGCCGGCTTTGCGACGAGTTGGACGGCTTGGACCGCGTGCTGGAGGACCTGCTGCCCGCCTCAACCAGCGTGCGGCGGTTCCTGGAAGGGCCGGAAACGCCGGTCTCGGTCGATCTCGACGAACTGGCCTCGCTGCCGCAGAACATGGGCGAGTCGTGGCAGGCCGACGTCCGCCGCCTGCCGGGCTGGCTGGAGCAGGGTAGCGAATTGCTGCGTCCCTGGGCCTCGCTCGTCACCAGCCGCGACGAGCATACCGTGCTCACCCAGAACCTCACCATGGATTCGCCGCCCGATACGTGGATCTGGAAGAATGTCGTCGACGCCATGCACCGCCCTTTGATGGGCGAACCGCATCGGCCGGGGATTGTGGAAGTCAGCAGCGACGCCTTCCAGCGCGGTGCTGTACGACCCGCTGGATGCGATCGGCGTGCGATGCGTGGTGGCCGATGACCTGGAACAGATCGACGAGATCTTCCGCCAGCTCGGCAAGTTCCTTTCCGGCGGCAGGGCCTCGCCGCCGCTGGTCGAGGTGCCCGGCGTGCGGCTTGACGACATCCGCGGTTTCTACGCAGCAGCGGCCGATTTTTATCGTGCCGCCCCTTGGCGGCTCGTGCCCGGCGACACCACGCTCAAGATCGAATGCCGGAAGTTCAACACGCACACCTGGTATGGAGTGGTCATGGGCCAGAGTGGCCTGGTGTTGGGTCTGGCCCTGTATGAAGACCTTGACATGCTCAAGCGGTTGTTTGCCGGGACGGCCAGCGACGACGACATGTCGCGGAAAACCACGGGGCTCTCCGTGATGTTTGGCGAGGCCTTTGAGATCCCCATCGCCGATCTCGACGCCAGCGAACGCCACGACTGGCCCGTCGCCGGCCCCGAAGCCTATCCCAATCCGATTTACGTGAATCCCGGCCGCTCGATGCGGCCGCCCTTGGCCTGGGAGTTGGAACTGCTGGAGGGCTGCCTGCGGGCGATTCCCGAATTCCTGCAAAGCGGCGCCGCCAGTGCGATGATCACCGCACCGGGCTCGCGCGGCACTTTGACGTTGCAGTTGTCGCAGATGAAGGACTGATAAGGAGTGCGAGGGCTTGCCGTCGCTTTTCAAAATTCAAAACGCGTAGCCTGTAGAATTGGTCGCAAGGTTCTGGCAGTCTTAAAAAGCGCGACCCGGCAACGCCGGGTGCCCGAGCCCTCGCACTCCAAAGGACGTGCAAAACCTGTTTGCCGTGCGTCGATCGTTTGTCGACCGCCTGCCAGTTGTCAACATCGCCCAGGTTGGTCCCCAACGCACCCTTCGTTGCCAACTCCCCATCAACCTCCCGCCAACACGCAGCCAACGATTTTTCCACGCGAAATTTCAGTCGCTTGCCTGACGTAACCCTTTACGTTATAAATACCTTACGTCAATCGTCCAATTCCTTGCCGACATTTTCCCTCTGGCTTGTTACTACTACTACTATGTATAAAGAATAGATAATAGATAGGATAAGCAGGGTCTGCAATGAACAGGAAGTTCTCGACCTGCCGGAAGCAACGGAGTGCATCCGCGTCCATGGGGCCCGCACGCACAACCTGCAGAACCTCGATCTGGCCTTGCCCCGCGATCGTCTGGTAGTCATCACCGGCCCTAGCGGGTCGGGCAAGAGCTCGCTGGCCTTCGACACCCTCTACGCCGAAGGCCAGCGGCAGTATATCGAAAGCCTCTCGCCCTACGCCCGCCAGTTCCTCAACCAGCTCGAACGGCCCGACGTTCGATCTGATCGAAGGGCTCTGCAGCCGACGATCTCCATCGATCAGAGGGCTGGCAGCCATAATCCCCGCAGCACGGTGGCCACCGTCACGGAGATTTACGATTACCTGCGGCTGCTCTATGCCCGACTGGGCGAATTGACCTGCTACCAGTGCGGCACGGCGATCCGCCAGCAGTCGCCGGAGCAGATCCAGGAAACGCTGCTCGCGCTGCCCTCCGGCACGCGGATGATGATCCTCGCGCCGATCGTCCGCGGCCGCAAGGGGCAGCATCGCGAGGCGATCGAGGGTATTCGCAAGGCCGGCTTCGTCCGGCGCGGATCGACGGCGAAATGCACGAAGTCAGCGAACCGCCGGAACTGGCGCCGCAGAAGGCCCACACGATCGAGGCCGTCGTCGATCGCGTGGTGATCCGCGAGGGCGTCGAGCCGCGGCTGGCGGAATCGATCCAGCTTGGCCGTCCGGCATGGCGGGGGGCTGGTGCTGGCCAGTTGGGAAACCCGCAACGCCGCGGGCGAGGCGCAGTGGCACGACGATCTCTTCAGCACGCTCTACTCCTGCCCTGACTGCAAGATCAGCTTCGAAGAGATCGAACCGCGGACCTTCAGCTTCAACAGCCCTTACGGCGCCTGCCCGGCGTGCGAGGGCCTCGGCACCCGCGTGGCATCCGACCCGACGGAGGGCTTGCAAGAGCAGGTGGCATGCCCTGAGTGCAAAGGTGCCCGGCTGCGGCCGGAGGCCCGCGCGGTGCGATTGGCGGGAAAGGCGATCCACGAGGCGACTGCGACCAACATCACGGCGGCCCAGGCATTCTTTCACGGTTTGGAATTTCCCCCGGATCGCCGCCCGATCGCTGCGCCGATCATGGGCGAAATCCTCTCGCGGCTCGAGTTCCTCGCCAAGGTCGGGCTCGGTTATCTCACGCTCGACCGTCCTGCCGAAACCCTCAGCGGCGGCGAGTTGCAGCGCGTCCGCCTGGCCAGTGGGCTGGGCTCAGGGCTGGTCGGCGTCTGTTATGTGCTCGACGAGCCCTCGATCGGGCTGCATCCCCGCGACAACCAGCGGTTGATCGAGGCCCTGCAGGGCCTGCAAGGCCGCGGCAACACGGTGCTGGTGGTGGAGCACGACGAGGCGATCATGCGCCGCGCCGATTGGCTGGTCGATCTTGGTCCCGGGGCGGGGCGGCACGGCGGCCGGATCGTGGCCCAAGGCACGCCCGCCGAGGTTGCGGCCAACCCGGCCTCGCTCACCGGCCGCTACCTGGCCGGCACGGAGACGATCCCCGTGCCGGGGCACCGCCGCCGCGTAACCATCACGCGGGCGATCACGATCGAGGGCGTGACCACGAACAACCTCAAGGGCGTCACGGCCCGGTTTCCGCTCTCGGCGTTGGTCTGCGTGACGGGTGTGAGCGGTTCCGGCAAGAGCTCGCTCTTGAACGAGACGCTGGCCAGGGCCCTGGTCCGCCGGCTGGGCGGCATCGCGCCCAAGCCGGGCCCGCACACCAGCCTTCGCGGGGCCAGCCAGATCGACAAGGTGGTCGAGATCGATCAGTCGCCGATCGGCCGCACGCCCCGCAGCAACCCGGCCACCTACATGGGCATCTTCGACGAGATTCGCAAGGTCTTTGCCCACACCCGCGAAGCCCGTGCCCTGGGCTACAAGTCGGGCCGCTTCAGTTTCAACGTCAAGGGCGGCCGTTGCGAGGAGTGCCAGGGCCACGGGCAGCGGCGGATCGAAATGAACTTCCTGCCCGATCTGTTCGTGCCCTGCGCCGTGTGCGAGGGCAAGCGGTTCGACCGCCAGACGCTCCAGATCCGTTACCGCGGCCTTTCGATTGCCGACGTTCTGGACCTGCGGGTAGATGAGGCGGTGGAGTTCTTCGAGAACCACCCGGCAATCGCCCGGCTGCTGGGCAGTTTGCAGGAAGTGGGCCTGGGCTACGTGACGCTAGGGCAATCGTCGACCACGCTCAGCGGCGGCGAGGCCCAGCGGATCAAGTTGGCCAACGAGCTGGGACGCGTCGACACGGGCAAGACGTTCTACATCCTCGACGAGCCCACCACGGGCCTGCACTTCGACGACATTAAGAAGCTGCTGGCGGTGCTTGGCCGGCTCGTCGATCTGGGCAACACGGTGGTGGTGATCGAGCACAACCTCGATGTGATGAAGACGGCCGACTGGATCATCGACCTCGGTCCCGAAGGGGGCGACAGCGGCGGGTATATCGTGGCTACGGGAACGCCCGAGGAGGTGGCGGCGATGGAGGGGAATTGCACGGGGCGGTTTTCGCGGGAGGCGCTGAAGGGCGATGTGGGACCAGCTATCTTGTCCCGGAGGGACATTTGAGAATAGCCCAGCGATTTATCGCTGGGTCGCTGAGCCGGTAGATCGGAGTAGTCCCAGAGGCACGAATGAGGCGGCTATCCTCGCGATGATCTGGGCGGGAAGCAATCAGTTTGCAGTTCTGGTAGAATGGGGACCGTTGCCGGTCATTCGGACGGCGTGTCCGAAAGAGCGTGTCTTATTGCCTCCATAGAATGCCCAAGCACGACCGATGAACGATGTAACAGGTATGGAATTCGATTGGCTCGGTACCGACCGATGGGGATATATCGGAATCTTCTCGTCTGCGGGATTCGGTCCCGTTCCGCAGGCCGCTCTAAACTGCCTATCCTCGGCGGTGGTCGGCCGTTCGGAGATCACGGGTCTTGCACCGACTGGATTATGGCTGCTGAGCGCGGCCTGTTTGCGTTTGATTGGAAGCACTGGAAAGGTCCATACATGGTGCTCGCTGTTCCAAGCGTTCCAATACGTTGTGATGTGGTAGCCGATCCCGAGATTACGCGCGTCGCTAGGCGAATAGTCTTTGATCTAGACTTCTCAATAGCCAGTTCGATCCACGTAACCACTGAGAATCAAGGTTGAGGCAAGCCCCAACCAGAATGAAGTGGGACATCGGCCCAAGATCCGAAACGCTCACAAGCGGCGTGTATGCCCGGCAAGGTCCGCCTGCCAGACCGTTCCCGATGTGACATCAAGTGCCGTCAGCCATCCGCCGCGCACGCAGTTGGTGTCGATGCACTTCATGAATCCGAGATCGAGAATGTTCCCGGATCGTTGCGAGGAATGGCCGGCAATCACGGTTTTTCCGGAGCAATGCGGCTTCGTGTCCCGGTGGCACACTCGCCATCGTAGAGCAAGTCCGGGTTGATCGAGCATCGGCACTTCAGGTAGGTATCCGGCATGCACAAAAATGAACGCGTCCGTTTCGAAGTACGCGCGTGCGTTACGAAGAAAGTCCAGATGGGAAACTGGAATCAAGGAGGCTGCAAAAGGAAGCGGGCTGCCCGGATCCCATCCGTAGGAGCGAACCGTCTCGGTCCCGCCATTTTGCAGCCAGCGGGGCAATCGATCGGCATGTTCGATTGCATCAAGAAGCATCTCTTCATGATCGCCGAGTATCATAACCAACGAACAGATCTTGGACAAAGCGATCATCTCGTCGATCACCCGGCGCGTACCGGGGCCACGATCGATGGCATCTCCAAGTTGGACAATGGTGTCCTCGGCATGCGGATCCAGCTTCTCAAGCAACGCCATGAACGCTGCAGAGCAGCCGTGGATATCTCCTATCGCAATCGTCTGTGTACTCAAATCGAGATCCCCACACTACCCCTGCATGCCACGTTCGCGACCCAGCCGGGACCGATTCAATATTCAATCGACCGCCGAGATCCATGCGACTAGCTAGTCCTGCAATTTGAAGTTATTCCTGCCCGTCGATTTCAAGATCGACGCTACCTTGATTATACGCGAATCTCCGGTTTCAGGGAGTGCTAGCACGTCCGGTCCAATCCCCGCCAGTGCCGGGCAACCCGCGTGGGGTCCAAGAAATGCGAAAGCCTGCTATAATATCGGAATGTCTATGCTGAGCACGCGCCGATCTGCCATTATCCTGTGGACCGTTGTCTCCACGATTTTGATCGAGGCCCTTACGATCTATCTGCGATTCGGCCGCGGGGTCAATGCCACTGAGTTCAACAGGACCGCCCCGCTGCTCTTGCAGATCCACCACATGTTCTATAGCATCCCACTGCTGCTGGCCGTGCCGTTTCTCTGGGGGAAGCCCGGGCTGAGCAGCGCGCTTGTGGGCATCGCCTTGGGCTTGATCCTCAGCGACCTCTCGCATCACTTCCTGGTGCTGCCGTTGACTGTCGGCAACACGGGCTGGCACTGGCCTTGACGTGCTTAAGGCAAGCGTGCCCGCCACTTCGCAGGATCTCGAGAATTGTGGAAAACTCCGTAGATTGTAACGGTGTCCTCCGAATAGGCGTACAAGATTGCAAACGGAAATCGGCGGACCAGCGCCCTGCGATAGTGACGCTCGACGACGCCGCACATTTCGGGGTTGCGTTGAATCGAACGAATGCGGGCGTCGACCGCACGCATGAACTCGAAACCAAGACCGGTCTGACGTTGCTCGTACCATCCAAGAGCCTCGTCGATATCGGCCTCGGCGGCATCGAGAATGACCAACTTAGCGAGCATGTCGGGCCAGAATCCTCTGTTTCGCTTCTTCCCATGTGCTTGCCAGGCCCGGATTATGAGCGTACTCGGCCTCCCGACGGGCCAACTCCTCCTTCTGCCAACCGGGCAGCGGCAGGCTCTCCGATTCGGCAGCAATGCTATCCCAAAGATCTTCGACAAGTTGAATCCTCTCGGGCAATGTCAAATTCAGCAGGCCGGCAATTTGTTGATCCATATAGCACCTGGAAACGGTTCGTGAGAAGGAAGCTGATTTGCGGTCGCCACATCCGTAGCGGTGGCGGCGTTTCTGTTTCGATTGAAAGTGTTCCTTGCTAAGATTATTCTACCCGCAAAGGCCAGACGACGCAATCGCCGAAAACCGGCATCGGGCATCGGCACAAAGGCTATCACGCAATCTGTCTGCTTCTGCACCGCCACCTCGCACGTTACACGTTACAATTACAACATCCAGCGTGAAGGGCTTGGGTTACGGGATCGATGCCCTTGACCGTAGGCAACACCGGCCGGCACTGGCCATGATGGACCGCTCCTGAAGTGCATTAGTCCTTTCGGTGCAACTGATTAGCCGCAGGCCCAACGGAATTCTCAACTCATTGCGGGGCAAGAGGTTGGGGCGTTTTTCCCGCGGACATTCCGGCCCTGCTTGCCGTGGCGATGACGGCCGCCACGGTTTTTCTTCCGGCATTGCGGTTTTTTTCCGGCGACGGAAAGGCTTGCGGCCAGACCACTTAGGGCAATCTCGCCGGCCCCTGGCCACAGCCCGGCGAAAATAATGCTCGCCGGCCCTTGACACGAATCGATATTTATGGATAATTACCCGTATCCTGTGGTCTCCGTTCTTTGACAATTCGGCTCTGCGGCGGGCCTTGCCGAGGCCCGCCGCGCAAACCGGGGCGGTCTCGTCAATCGCCCCGCTCAGGAGTTCGCGCGCACTCCGGCGCGCTGATGCTCCTTTCCCGACCCAAAAATCATCGAGGCGAAAATATACAATACAATGTTCACATTCGATTGCCGCGGTGGTTTCCGGAAAAGACCAAGCCGCTCTCTCGTACGGCGTGGACCACGGGTTCCGCGAGGGCCCGAATTCTCGGTTGGGAACTGATCAGGACCAAATCGGACTTGGCAGAACCGAATTTCGAGCAAGTTCGGGCAAAAACCACCCGTCGGAAGGATCGAACAGGGGCTTGGCAGAACCGAATTTCGAGCAAGTTCGGGCAAAGCCACCCATCGGGAGGATCGAACAGGACCTGGCAGAACCGAATTTCGAGCAAGTTCTGGCAAAAACCACCCGTCGGAAGGGTCTCTACGGCAAAATCTCTCGAGCCGGAATCTCAGCAACCGAGAGTCCATCGACAACCAAGGGAACGCGGTCCTCGACGCCGAAGCTCTCGCACGTCGCGTAATCCGCCCCCTCGGCGGAACCGATCGGATTCGAATAGACCTCGATCCCCCTCCAGCAGGTTGACGACCCAATAAACGGCAATGCGGGCGGCGGCGTAAATTGCCTTCTTGATGCCCCGATCGTGCGCAGGCTGGAGTCCGAAACCTCCGCCACTAGCGCCACGTCGCGCGCACCGGGGTGACGGTCGGCGTAATCGCGAGGGCCGCCACGGACGATGGTCGCGTCCGGTTCCGGTTCGCTTGCGGAGAGCGTTAGCGGATCCTGTGAATCGACGTCCCAGCCTTGGGGAATGTGGCGTTGCAAGGCATCGCGCAAGAGCCTTGTCGCCAGACGATGCCGAGGAGATTTCGTCATTTTCTTGACAATCCATCCTTCCAGAAGCTCGACCGGGTCGTCCTCGCTGATGATCGCCGTGCGCACCATTTCATGGTATTGTTCCACGCTCCACCGCCACAACTCCCAAGTCGTCTCGGCAGGCGCTGGCGCGGCGCTGGCAACGACCGGAACTGCGGATTCGGCGGCCGGCGATTGGGAAACTTCAATATTCATGGGCGTCGTTCCTCTATTCGGCAAGTCTGCTCTATTATACTCGGTCCCGGCTCACCCGTGCTAGCTGGCTCATTTCGCCTCGCCGGTCACAATATCGAGCGTGAAGGGCTTGGGCTCCGGCAGCCGCAGCTTTCCGCCGCCGATCTCCAGCGGCATCCACAGGTAACGCGAATCCCACTGCGTGCGGGGCTTCCAGATGTCGCCCATGAAAAGGACCGTGGTCGCCTTCGTGCCCACCACCTTGAGCAACATCGTCGATTGCGAGCCGTAGGTCTTCGTCGCCGGAGGAGCGATGTCCTTGAACTCCGACCAGGGCCCGCTGAGGCTGGCGGCCGTGGCGTACTTGTTCGGATTGGGGTCCCAACCTGTCAGCGACGAACCGATGGCGTAGTACAGCCCTTCGTAATGGACCAGGGCCCCGCCTTCCATGTGCTGGCGGATCAGGCAGAACGTCCTTGGCCACGTCGAGGTAATCGTCCGAGAGCCGGGCGATGTGAAAGCCGTTGGGGCGGTCCTCGAAGATCAGATAGGCCGTGCCGTCGTCGTCGATAAACTGCCCGATGTCGCGGCTCTCGTGGCCCAGAGGGCGGAAATCCTTGAGGAACTTGTAGTCGCCGTCCACTGTGTCACAGGTGGCCACGCCCACGCGGGCGACGCTGTATCCGCCGCGCCCGCCCGCAGTGCCGCTGCCGTCGAGATGCATGTACATCACGAACTTCTTCGTCTTGGCGTTGTAATAGACCTTGGGCCGTTCCAGGATCCAGCCGCTGCCCAGGACTTGCGGATCGGGATTGGCCGTCTTGACGACGTCCTTTCGAAAGGTCCAGTGCGCCAAGTCCTTCGATGAGTAGCAACTGACGTAGCGCAGCGTGCGGTCGAGGCCCTGGGCCCGCTCTTCGCCGAACCAGTAATAGGCATCGCCGAACTTGAGGATGCCGCCGCCGTGGGCCTGGACGTGCTGCCCTCGGTCGTCCGGCCAGATCGCGCCGGGAACGATCGTTGGCGGGCCGCCAGAGGGCGATTGGGCGATGCCGGCGTGGCTCCAGGCAAACAGCGCGACGACGATTGTCGGCAAGATCGCAGACCTAGTATTTGTAATCATGGCTTTGCTTCGTTGTCGAGATGTCTTGCCCATACGGATGCTTCCACGCCTGGCGATACTCGCGCTTGAGCAGCGCCGCGGCGGCCGGATTGCCGGGGATCTGCCGCGTGTCGGCGTCCCAATGCACGGTCGAGGCGGTCTCGAAGGCGATCATCGCAAGCTGCACGCTGGCGGTGGAACGGAAGGCCTCCTCGGGCGAGCAGGTGGGCTGCCGCCGCTGGCGGACCGCGGTGAGGAAGTCGCTCATGTGCGCCGTTTCCATCTCGGAAGCGGCCTTGAACTCCTTCCGCTCTTTCGACTTCCCCCGCGGGATCACCGTCCAACTCGTATCGGTGGCAAAGATCGTCGCCTTGTCGCCATAGAAAAAGATGCCGTTGCTGGTCTCGGGCTGATACTCTTCCGCGCCCCACAGGCGATGCCGCCAGACAATCGGCAGGCGCTCGAACTCGAATTG
This sequence comes from uncultured Planctomycetia bacterium, assembly GCA_963824275.1. GTDB lineage: Bacteria > Planctomycetota > Planctomycetia > Pirellulales > Thermoguttaceae > JANXQG01. The sequence continues at coordinate 994,301 of CAWGOT010000003.1, forward strand.
CGCGGTGAGCGTGTCGGGCGTCGTGATCTTGTCCTTGAGCTGATAAATGCCGCCGGCCGCCGTGATCGCCCTGGGCATCGGCAAGTCGAGGATCTTGCGGCAGCCGTCGATCAGGTGAATGCCCCAATCGACGAGATGCCCGTGCCCGCTCGTCTGTTCCAAGCGCCAGCTCCCATGTCCGACCTGAGGGCTATAGGGGATCTTCGGTCCTGGCCCGCACCAGAGGTCCCAATCGAGGGCGGCGGGCGGGTCGCGGGGCTTGGGATCGTTCAGCCCTGCGGTGTAGTGGATCTGGGCATCGACCTGCACGATCTTGCCCGCCGCACCGGAGTCGATGAGCTTCTTGACTTCGGCGAAGGCCTTGCTCTGGCGGCGCTGGAAGCCGATCTGCACGATGCGGTCATGCCTGGCCGCCGCCTCGACCATGGCCTGGCCCTCGCGAATGTCGTAGGAGAGCGGCTTCTCGCAGTAGACGTCGAGCCCTCGCTCCAGGGCGGCGAGGAACACTAGGGCATGCCAGTGCGGGGGAGTGGCGATGATCACTGCGTCGAGCCCTTTGAGGTCGAGCAGTTCTTGGTAGAGCTTGAAGGTCTGCGGCCGCTTGCCTTGCAACTTCTGGAGTTGGTCGGCGGTTTGTTTGAGGTGGTCGCTATCGACGTCGGCCACGGCCGCGATTTCGACGCCGCCCACTTTCAGGGCTGCGCCGGGAATCGACCATGCCGTACCAGCCGGCGCCGATCAGGCCGAGGCGGAGGGTGCGATTCTCGGCTGCCCCGTAGGCCGATCGGCCCAGGGCGGCGGTGGCCGCCGCCGCTGCCGTGGCGCCCAGAAACTGCCGCCGTGAAGTGCTATTATGCATGGGGTTCTCCTATGCTGGATGGTTAAAATTGAGGTGCAAGGGGCATTTTAGCAGGCGGCAGGGGCGATGTCGAGCAACCCGTCCCTTGCGTCCCTTGAGAAAGACATGTGGATAGCGTATGCTTATTCTAGGCTGGCGAGGATCTCTGGCCGGGGAATCGTGGTTTGAGGCACGCTATGCCCGAGGAACATACCAGAAACGCCAGGCCGTCCAACCGCAAGAAGCACCAGGACGGGCAGGCGCGAAGAAAAAGGACTCGGGAGGCGAAAAGGGCGAAAAGGGCGATAAGCGGCGGAAGAGACAAAAACGCAAACGCTCCTGACAAATTCGGTATTCATTATGAGCACGCTGAGCGATAAAGTGAATCTTCTCTTCCGACAAGAGAAATGGGCGAAAGCGCAAGCTGCTGGAAGGCGAACGAGAGAAGGCGCCAACGAACCACTGGGTGCTTACCCAGTTGGGAGTCACGCTTTACGAAGAACGCAGATACGAGGAGGCATTGCAGTTGTTCTTGGCCTCCTTGGAGTTAGTAGATGACTGTCCGCTGACGCTTTGGAATGTTGCTGGCGCACTCGATTCGCTCGATCGGCATGACGAAGCAGTGGCGATCTATACTCGCCTGCTCGAGGCCAACATATCGCCGGACAAGGACCCCTGCTGGGAAAGCAAGGAGTGGGCGGATGCACTGAAGGCTGACTGCGTGTACCGCCTAGGGCTTTGCTTCGAGCACCTAAGCAAACGCGAAGTAGCCGAGCATTGCTATCTTCAGTACATGAACCTCTTGGCGACTGGAATTGAAGGTATGTACTCTGTCGATGATGTTCTGGGCAAGATCCGGCGTTTGAGCAGCAAGGCCGGTGCCGAAGAGAGAGCAAAAGAACTGCGCAATGCGATCAAGTCGACACTTACGGCCGTAGGGCCAAAGCCCAAGAGGAATGGAGCACCCGGCAGCGCTCCTCGCCGGAATACAAGAGAACTTCTTCCCGGGAAACTGGCGAGCAAGCGTTAGCGGGAGTTCACCTTAACCTGCGAGATTTTCTCGACCTGGGTGCCGCTATCGAGTTTGAGCCGCTGTTGGACACGCTGCTTCATGGGTAACGATGTTCTGCTTCTGGGAGAATTTGCCGAGCGGGTAAGGATCTCGTTTCCTGATTATGCGTCCCACGTAGCCCCAATTCCCGCCACGCACCCGCTTGCACCCTGTCATGAGCTTATGTCGATTCCGTATCCGCTGAATCCACTGCGGTGTCGGCTTTCCGCTTGTTTCAGGAGCGACTGCTTTGAGATCTCGTTCTCCGTGGCTGGCACGCGAGGCCCCGCAGAGACGCAAATTGTCGGCCGTCCAAACGGTCCGCGCACTATTGTTGAGGACGCGATCTTGTTTCTGGACGATTTCTTCTCCGAGCGGATTGTTGTCGTGATCGAGCGTTATCCGTCGCTTTGGTCTCGGAATTGCCATCTGCCGTTCTTCCGTATGCTTTCAGAACGGTCGAATGGTCGCAGAGTGTGCGAAGTGCTCTCATGGAGAGGCACGTATAACGAGAGTCAGCAAACTTCGTAGAGTAGTGAGGAGCCGGCCCTGAATGGCGGGACGAATTGGCCGGCAAGGACAAGATCGAGTCGCTGCTGGAGAGATTGCTGACGCAGCCGGAATAGCTCTCTCACGTTCCGCCAAGCTCGCGCGAGCCGCCGCAAGGCGTCCACCTTGTCGTTCTGCCCAAGCTGGGCCCTGCGGACGGCGTCGGTCAGGACCGCGATGTTCCGGTCGTAGGTATCGCGGTCCACGGGGAACGGCGTGCCATCTTTCCCGCCGTGGGCATGCGAGTAGTCGGCCCAGCGGCGCGGATCGGCAACCGCATCGGGCTGCTCCGCGCCGTCCGACGGTGCTGCGTCCCGGCGTTCGGCCGGATCGCGGTGCGAGGGTGGGGCCTGAAAGATGATCTCGGCCAGCAGCGACAGGCTGCGAATCGTCGCCGGCCCAACGTCGGGCAGGCCCAGCAGGGTCTCGAAATCCTGCGGATGCCGCTCGTGGGCGCGAAGCAGAATGTTTTTGAGCCGCTTCTCGTTGACGTCCAGACTCAGCACCGGATGGCGGGCCGGGGCGAAGAGCGTCGGCCCTTCGGTCAGGCGCTCGATCTCGCCCAGCAGCCAGGCGGAGGGCTCCCGCACGAGCGCGGCGCTGGCCCGCCGGTTGGCGTCGGCCTCTTCGGCAACCATGTTCAAGAGCGTCAGTTGCCTCTGGGCGTCGGCCCCTTGGCCCTTGGCCGTAATGTCCGGGCGATCGGCCAGGTCTTCCACGGCGGCATGCGGCTCGCAGACGAAGTCGTCGAGGCTCTCGGCCAGCCAGTGGTAACGGCGGGCCCAGCCGCTTTGCTCGTCCATGCCCTGCTGGACCACGCACCACTGCCCGTCGGGCGTGAAGAAGAAACTGTGGTGGTAGAGGCCGAAGCCGTCCTGCACGGCGGCGGAATCGACCTTGGCGCTCATCCGCGAGGCGTAGACCAGCCGGTCGCCGCTGGTGATGGCCAGGCGGTCTGCCGCGTCGCTGATCTCCTGGGGCGTCTTACGGCTGGTTCCGCCCTTGCCGCCCGCCACCAGGATGCCGAGGTCCTTGCCCAAGGTCTTGGCCGCCTCCTTCAGCGCACCGCAGGTGACCGTGGTCACGCCGCTGCTGTGCCAGTCGAACCCCAGCACGCAGCCGAAGGCCTGGAACCACCACGGGTCGGACAGCCGGCGAAGCATCTCGGCAGGGCCAAACTCCTCGACAATGGCCATGGTCACCGCCCCGGCCAGCTTCGTCATCCGCTTGAAGAGCCAGGGCGGGGCCTTTCCCGTGTGCAGCGGCAGGTGGGCAACGCGACGTTTCATACGGGCGATATGGGTGATGGGCCGTTGGCAAAGCCTTCCGGAGGCTCGCCATCGGCGAAGTACGTGTCACGGTCGGGCCGGCAGCCCGGCGTGTGGATATTGAGCATTTCCAACGGACTGTCCGCGGCGATGAAGCCGTGGGTCACGCCGGGCGGCAGCCGCAGGAAATCGCCGGCTTCCAGGAGATATTCGCGGCCGTCGAGCAGGGCCGTACCTTGGCCTTGCAAGACGAAGTAATACTCCTCTGCCACGCGATGATAGCTGATCCTGGTTCGCTGATGGGGCGCGATGGAAACGCGGTAAACGGTTGCCCGGCCCTCTTCGGAGAGGTCGATCAGCGACTCGATGGTGTAAGGTCCGAGGCGTTGCGCTTGAGACGTGTTGCCGCTGTGGCGGTGGATCAGTCCCAGAGCAGCGGCGTCTGGTTGCGCCGGCCCCAATCGGAGCTGGACCAGCAGCTCGTTGACCGGCTTCCGGTCGCGGTCCTCGGGCAGTTTCGATTCTTGGAAGGCCAGGTCGAGCTGGGCCTCCAACTCGGCCAGCCGGGCCTCGTGGAACGGCCAGTCGAGCCCGCCGACCGGAGATGTTCTCGCCGCCGACCTTGCGGGCGATCAGTTCGTCGAGGAAGGCGAAGCCGAAATGCTCGTTGAGCCGCAGCAGGTTGGCCTCCACCTCGCCGGTCCGCAGCAGATGGATGCCCGTCATCAGCACGCGGTAGGCGTAGAGCACCGGCTTGGCCCGCTTGGGCTCCTCCTTGGCGATCAGCTTCTGCTGCGTGGCGTAAAAGCCCCGGTAGTGATGGTAGTGATGCCGGGTGATGCAGCGCCGGGCCAGCGGGCGCAGCTCGTCGAGGAACTCCTGGCCCAGGACCACGATCGGCGAGAATATCTGCTCCAGGATGTAGCCGTTGTTGCGGACCAGCAGGTGCAGGTACTTGCCCGCGTCGTGGCTGACCAACTCCACCTCCGTGCCGTCGTAGATCGTCTTGTGCTCCAGCGTCTGGTTCGGCACGTCCAGGCCGACCACGTCGCCGCAAGCGGCAGCAGGTGGCAGCCGCGCAGGTCCACGTCGCTATCGGCCGACGGGAAGCCGTAGAGGTGCGCTCCGCTGACGGTGACGAACAGCGGCCGGTAGTCCAGCCCTTCGACAAGCCGCCGCATGGCGGCCAGGTCCACGTCAAGCATCGACCATTCTCCTCCGGGCGCGAATCAGGAAATCGTCCACGCGCCGGTAGTCCGGCTGCTCGGGCAGCGCCGTCCGCTCGAAGGCCTGCTGGAACTGCTCGTCCAGTTCCAGGGCCCGCCGCTTGACCTCCTCGAACGGCAGGCCGCCATTGCGGATGTGCAGCAGTCCGTCGCGGTGCTCGGCCACGTCGATGCGGATCTCGCCCGTCTCCAGGGCCGCGATGCCCGAGTGCAGCAGCCGGATCAGGTGCATGGCGTGCTTGGGCTTGTAGGTCGCCTTTGTCCTTGTAGGCATTGGCCATGCGGCGGAACTGGCTCAGCACGTAGCCCGAGTAGGTCTTGTAGACGTGCTTCGAGAGGAACGCCTGCCGGATCGCCCGCAGCTCCTGGGCCGTCTCGTCGGCCAGCAGGACCAGCGGCGTCCAGAGCGTCTCCAGCACGTTGGGGTTGGCCTTCAGGGCCAGCCGCAGGAACTTCTCCAACTCCCAGTAGACCTCATCCTGCTCCGCCTCCTTGAACTCCAGTTGTTCCGGCAGCCGCCGCAGCGACCAGTGCAGCCGGGCCGGGGGCAGGTAGATTCCCCGCAGGTCGTCGTCGGAGTCGTCGGAGGCCAGCCCGAACGCCTTGGAGCCGACCTGGCAGCGGTAGATGATCCAGGGCCGCATGTCCTCGGTGACCTCGCCCAGCTCGTCTTCGACCTCCCGCCGCCGCAGGGCCAACTCGTGGAAGTACGCCGTGACCGTTTCGCCATCGGCAAAACGGACCAGGTAGGGCTGACGGTTGTCCGGCGGGCTCTCCAGCACCACGCCCACGCTCCCCGGCGGCTTGAACTGCTGGCCGTCCGGCAGAGCCTTGGCCGCCTTCAGCACCACCTGCGTGCCGGCCGGGATGACGAAGCCGGGCAGCAGCTTGCGGAAGGAGGGGTCGTCGTGGGCCATCGGCGGTAGGACGGATTGTCAATCCGTCGTGTTTTTCGGGACGGATTAGCAATCCGTCCTACGGTGATAGGTCAGCGGTCACGCTCAAAAAGTGCTTCCATGTTACCACGTAATGCTTCGCGCGGCTGTGCGTAGCACCAACCCGATGCCCAAGCGAGGAAAGCAAGTCGTTTCCTAGCTTACACTTCGGGTTAGTGTGAATAGTGTCATCTTAAGCCGGCCAGAGTATGATCGTGCGGGAAGTCCAGTACTCCGAACGGTGTAATTAGACTATCGCGGCCCGACTACCTTGACCTGAGGCCGGATTGGGGCCACAATAATATCCGTAATCTACTGACCAAACCACCCCCGTTTCCCAACATTATGAACGAACTGAGTCACGAACCCGTCGGCCCTAGCGAACACCATGCAGATTCCCATGCCGGCCATCCGGCCGCAAGTACTGTCGGCCATCCGGCCGCAAGTACCGCCCCCCCTCCTGGTGCAAAGGGCAAGCGGCGCGCCGCCGACCGCCTGAACATCCCGTCTTCGATCGTTCACGACGCCGGCTTCGCCCCGGGCGACAAGGCGTTCGTCGTGGACGAGGACGTCGCTGGCGGCGTGCCGAAGCCGTGCCTGGTGCTGCTCAAGGAACAACCGGCCAAGTTCTTGTCGGACTACGTGGTGGCGAAGGGCTGCCGTATTCGCGTCACCCCGGCAGTCCTGAAGAAATGCGGTCTGGAGGGCGAGAATTTCAATATCGACGGCCGCGCCGGGAAGATCGTCATCAGCCTGCGAAAAGAATAAGCCGGGCCCAAGATCCATACTAACCCGAAGCGTCAGCGAGGGCGCGGCTAGATTCGTAGGGTGGGACCAGCGAGCTTGCAAGCGCCGGCCCACCAATCACCGGTCTTGGTGGGCCGGCGCTTCGCAAGCCGACCATGGGTACATGGTGCCCGGGTCCCACCCTACTGCCTTCGGGTTAGTGTCCCAACATCCCCGCCAAGGCAAAGGCCGCGATGACCAGTCCGTGGCGGATCTCGCCCGTGGCGATCATCGCCGGGATGTCCGCCAGGGGACGGAGAAGCACGTCGATCCGCTCGAAGGGATCGAGGCTTTGCCCCCCCGCCAGACGGCAGCGCTTCCGCCAGCAGGACATGCGACTGGGCGTTGTTGATGGCTGGGTTGGGGAACATTTTGCCGACAAGCCGGGTGTTTTCGGCCACGTAGCCGGTTTCCTCGCGGAGTTCGCGTGCGGCGCAGGCCTCGGGCGATTCGCCGTCATCGAGGACGCCGCCTGGGACTTCCAAAACCACCTGGCGGACGCCGTGGCGGAATTGCCGCACCAGGACGACCTGGCCATCGGGCGTGACGGGGATCACCAAGGCCCAATCGCGGGTATCGCAGACCACGAAGTTGCCTTCGGCCTGCGTCGGCTCGAATCGGTAGCGGTCTTCGCGGACGCGGAGGATGCGGTAATCCGCGACTTGGCGGCTGGAAAGGAGCGTCCAACTCTGGTCGGGCATGGTGTCGTCTCGCCGGGGTGAATGGCCAATTGTAGCGGATAGCGGCCGTAGGTAAACTCTCACCATGCCCAACTCACCGATCACGATCCGCCTTCGCCACAGCCCCGGTTTTGCCGCCGAGTGCCACGGCTGGTGCTATCTCGCTCCGTTCGCGCTTGGCGAAAACTCCCTGCAATGGGCGGTGTACCTGCCCAAGGGCGGTCCCCGCCAGGTCGGACTCCATTGGTCGGACGCGTCGGATACCGTTCGGATCAAGGTTCCCGGCCGGCGGATCGGCGCGGCGGATCGCGATTTCCTCCGCGGCGCGGTCCGCTGGATGTTCCGCGCGGATGAGGATTTTCAGGAGTTCTGGCGACTGTGTCGGGGCCACGCGGTTCTGCGGCAGTGCAAGTCGCTGAGGACCGGCCCGCTCCTGCGCTGCTCGACCGTCTTCGAGGACGTGGTCAAGACGATTTGCACGATCAACGCCCACTGGCGGAACACGAAGCGGATGGTCGAGAACCTCTGCCGGATGTTCGGTGAGCCGTGCCCCGGTGGCGAGGCATTTACGTTCCCCGGCCCGGAACGGCTCGCGGCCGCATCCGACCGGGACTTGCAGGCCGCAAAGCTCGGTTTCCGTGCCCGCTATGTCGGCGAATTCGCCCGCCGGGTCGCGGACGGCGATCTCGATCTCGAGGCCTGGCGCCAGGAGCCGGACACCGCTACCCTGCGTGCAGCCGTCCGCAGCGTGAAGGGCGTCGGCAGCTATGCGGCGAACCACCTTCTCATGCTGCTGGGCCATTACGACCAGATCCCCTGCGACAGCGAAGTCAGGGCCTACCTCGGCATCTCCTCCAAGACGCCGCAGCGCGAAGTCGAGCGGATTGCGGCGCAGCGATACGGCCACTGGGGACGGTTCGCTTATCTGGCGTACAAGTTCGAACGGGTGTTCGCAAAGCGGAATTACGTGGATTGCGCCGAGTGAGGGTCTGCGAGGAACATTTGGCCAATTTGTATTACGAACAGCATCAGCGGGTGGATGAAATACGCAGGAAGAGGATAGTCGCCATATACGACCTGCCCCGATCAAACGGCCGGTTCCAGTAATCCGGCCGCCAGTAGTGTCTCAAAGTGCCTCGTCACCCGCTCCGCCAGCCAACGAGACCGAACCAGCAGTCCCATCTCGATGTTCCGCTCCTGGGCGGCCTCGGTGAAATTCGCCGAGGAGACGAACACGGCCTCGCCGTCCACAACGACGCATTTCGCGTGCAGGCAGGCCCGCTTGTCGGCCTCCAGATCCAGGGAGCGGGGGTCGTAGAAGACTTGGGGCAGCGGCCGTCCTTCGGGCCATTCGCGAGTCTTGAAGCGCTCGGCAAACCGCTTGACCAGTTCGCTGGCCATCGAGGTGTCGCCAGGCCCGCGCTGCACGTCCAGGAACATCCGCACGGCAAGTTCCGGCCGCTCTGCCATCCGGTCGGCCAGAGCCCGGAAGACCTCTCGCCCTTGGTAGACGGCGTAGCCGGCCACCAGTACAGACCGCTGCGGCACGGCGAAGAGTTCCCGGACCACGACGCTGGTGTCCCGGTTCGTCATGCCCGCCACGTCCGGCCCGGTCGTAACCAGATCCAGCACGTCCTCCAGCTTCGGAATACGTGCTCGGTCGCGGGCCAGCAGATCGAGGGTAACGGCCAATTGCTCCGCGGCGAACCCCTGATCCGCCAGTCGCTGCAACCCGCCCGCCAGCGGTGCGGCGCAGGAGCCGGCAATCACCCGCTGCACGCTCATCGCCGTAAACGGCGGCGTCAAGCGCCGCGCCCGCAGTGCGGCAGCCAGTTCCCGCAGTTCATCGTCGGCAAGTTGCAGCAGTTCGTCGCCCATGGCGCTCATGTTTGGAAGAACTCGATGCCCAGGTTATCCACAGTCGGCACGACCAACGCCCGATCAAGGAAGTCGTTGTGCTGCTCGCAGGAGGTTTCGGCGATCAGCAGGCAGCCGTGGCAAGCGGCCCCGTGCAGGAACCGCCGCTCGTGGGAATTATGCGGCTCGTGCTGGGCACACACCGGGTCGTTGGAGCAGAGCTCGCCCATCTCCAGCGCCGTGCGGATATGCTCTTGGATGCGGCGCCCCGCCTCGACGAGGCCCCCCAAGGTTCCCTCGGCGTCCGATGTGGCCGTATAGAGCAACACCCCGTAGCCGGTGCTCGGCAACGCGTAGATGCGTTCCCGGATCGAACTCGCCGGATAGCCGCACTCCAGGGCGACCGCTGTCAGCAACAAATGGGAAAAGGAATGCAGCAGGTAGTAATGGAGATACGGCCACTTCCGGTGGCTGTTCGACCGTTCGGCAAGCCAGGAATCGAATCCGGCCTTTAGCTTCAGACCGCGCTGGAGCACGTCGGGCCGCTGCAACCAGGCCTCGATCTCGGCGTGCTTGAACTGGATGAAAATGCCCTCGCCGCGGTTCTCCACGGCCGGCAGCCAACTGATCTCCCGTGCCAGAGAGGCCCTGCGGACGCCGATCTCCAATTCGCCGTCGGTATCGGGCGAAGCGGCCTCGAACCGCGTGAAACCTACCAGGGCCATCACCTCCCGCAGCCGATGCACGGCCACCACCCGCTCGATCTTCTGCATCCAGGGGGCGTCCCACTTCTCGCGGGGAATAGCCCTCGCGAAGAACGTCCCGTCCGGCCGGTCCTCGCCCGCCTCTTCCTTGGCGGCGATGAGGGTCTCCAGTTCCGCCTGCTTGACCGTCTTCGCTTCGCTGAGGACAGCCCCACGGCGGGCGAGAATCTCCTGGAAGACCTCCTCGTCGGAAAGCCCCTCCAGCCCCGCCTTCACGCGGACCTTCTTCCGTTCGTAGCGAAGCTGCTCTTCGTCTTCCACTTCCGCCACGAACTCCCACACCGTATCCACCGCCTTCTTGACCGTCTCGTCGCGGTCGGGCAGGGAGATGACGCTCATCAACTGGGGGAAATAGGCATTGCTGGCCGTGCGGATCAGCAGCCGGTTCGGCTCGCCGCACTTCTCGCTGGTATAGGCCCCAGCCAGGGCCGGCAGCCCGTCGCAGGTCCCCAGAACCCTCTCGGTCGGAACGGTGGCGTCGAGCACCGCTCGCTGGGCCTTGCATTCGCAGCGGATCCAGACCTCCGAGATGTCGCCGGTGGTGCCCCGCTCGTCCAGCCAGAGTGTCGCCGCCCGCACTGCGGTGGGACCCCGGTGGACGAACGAGTACCAGTCGATGTCGCCGACGTGCCCGCAACGGCAGCCGCGCACGAAGCGGATGGAGACCACCGGCCGCGGCTTCTTGTTCTCGTCGATGTAGCTGGCCCTTGCTCAGTGTTTGCGATGGACAAGCATGCGGGACCGGAAAGCCCCAGTTTGTGCGGCCGGGTCCACATCCTGCACGATGAACCACTCGGGAAACTGCCACACGGTCAGCCCGGTCGGCGGCGCCGCGGGTCGTCCGGGTCCGGCGGCGGCGATTGCAGCCGGATGGCCGGCACGTCCAGCAGCGTCTTGAGCTTCTCGGTGAGCCGTGGTTCGACGATCTCGTCGCCCATGCCCAGCCAGTGCTCCAGCCCGGCCACCAGCACCGAATGTTGCGGCAGGTCGAGCATGGCCCCTGGCCCGAACGTCGTGATGATCTGGCTCTGGCGGATTTGGCCGTGCGGTTTGACCGTGCGTTTGCCCTTCATGCCTCTTCCTCCTCTTGCGATCTCCATGCCGTCGAGCGTCTTGACCCACAGGTTCACGCTCGGCTCCACGTCGCGCATCGAGCGGTTGGCCCGGAACTTCCGTACCGCCTGGATGGCAGCATTTTCAATTCGGGGTTGAGGAACTCGTAGAGCAGCCTGGGGTCCTTGCCCAACTCCACCTGGTACTGCAAGCCGGCCCCGACTTGGTTGAGTTCCATCGCGATCTTCCACCACTCGTCCAGCAGGTCGCGGGCCCGATCGCGGACTCGCTGCCGGACCTCATCCGCCTCAGCCGGCGGCAGACCCTCGACATGCGATCGCGCCCGTTCGGCCAGGGCATCGGCCACGAACTCCAGACAGGCCCGTTCCTGAAGGATGGCCGCGGCCCCTCGCGGCGGCAGTCATCGGGGAATGCCCTTGCCGAGCCAGGGCCACCAGCGTGCCCGCCAGGCCGCGATCCAGCGCCCGCGGCGAGAACGGGGTGACGCTCGTCGCCTCGACGCTGCGGTAGAACGATTGATGATAGGCGGCAAATCGCTCGTAGTGGGAGCGGTCCCGGGGCTTGTGGACGTTGAGGATCGTCACCACGAGGCCCGGCCGCTCCTGGTCGCGGCCGACGCGGCTGGTGGCCTGGATGTATTCGGCGCTGGTCTTCGGCTGCCCGGAGACGACCATCAGGCCCAGCCGGATGATGTCCAGGCCCACGGAAATCATGTTCGTGGCCAGGGCCACGTCCACCCCCTCGTCGGTCGAAGACCGCTGCGCCAGTCGCCGTTTGGCATCGGCCACCTTGTCGGTGCTCACCCGAGAGGTCAATTCGACCGGTTCGTAGGCGATCTTGCGGTTCTCGAACAGGCCGTCCGCCTCGCCCACCCGCTTGCGACGGCCGCGACTGGTCACCTGGCTGCACACTTCGTCCTCAACCACCCGCCGGGCACCGCCCAACTCTCGCAGGCTGTTGAAGTATCCCAGCACCGTCATGTACGGGTCAGCCGGGTTGCCGGTGTTCTTTCTGCCGCCGAGCTTGCTGTATGCCTTCTGCGCCGCGGCCAGGAGCACCAGGTAGACCCGCAACATGACCACCTTCGGGCTCCGCCCCTGGGCGGCAACGCCCACGTACAGCCGCGCGATTGCTTTGCTGCGGGCGTGTGGACGTGGGCGAAGAACGAGTCCCGGCGGTTAGGGCCCGGCGGCGGGAAGATGTCCACCTGCCGGCGGTCGAACAGGGCGCGGATCTGGTTCTCGGCCCGGCGGACGGTCGCCGTCGAAGCCACGATCTTCGGCCGGATCTTCTTCCCGTCCACCTCGCGGGCACACAACTCGTCCAGCGCCGTCTCGTACAGGCCGACCATCGTGCCCAGCGGCCCGGAGATCAGGTGCAATTCATCCTGGATCACCAGGTCCGGCGGCAGCAGCCGTCCGCTGGGCAGTGGTTGGCCCTGCGCCGGACTCGCACGGACCGTAAAACCCCTGCTTGTCGTAGCGGTTCACGCGCCCGAAGAACGTACCCACCTCGCCGGTCCACGGCATGGCGGCGAACTTGTCCACCGTGGCGATCATAAAGCAGGGCAGCCGGCGGTAGATCGGCTCATCGACCGCAACGATCGGCAGCGGCCGGTCGCGGCTGAAATCGCAGCGGCGGTTCAGGCAGACGATCCGCAGATCGGCCGGCTCCGCATGGTTCGGCACGAGTTGGAACGAGTTCGGCTGGAACTTCGTGCCGCACCACGGGCACTCCTCCAAGGGGATCGGCGATGCCTTGCGGTTGTTGTTCTTGAAGGCAATCGTCTTGGCCCGCGCCGAATCGGGGTTGCCGTCATTTAGCTTCCCCATCACGTTGGGCGTGGCCGCCTTGCCGACCCACAGGCCGATCTCAAAGGGCCACGTCGCCCAACTTCTCCACGTCCTTCTGCCGTTCCAATTCCAGGCGCAGATCAACGTAGCGGCACGGCTGAGCTGGTCCAGGGTCAGGAGCCGCAGCGTATAGCGCATGAGCACGCTCAGGCCGGCCGATGCAATGCCGGGGTTCTTCAGCCGCCGCAGCACGAGCGTGAAGGCCGCCAGGCCCAGGTACGCCTCGGTCTTGCCGCCGCCCGTGGGGAAGAACAGCAGGTCCACCACCTCGCGGTCGGCATCCGTGGGGTCGGCGATGCCCGGCAGGTTCATCAGGATGAAGGCAAGCTGGAACGGTCGCCACTCGGGGCGGATCGTGGCCGGATCGGCCTGCTGCATGACGCCCACCCGTTGCTTGGCCGCCTTGGCCATCGTGCGGTTGGCGGTCTTGAAAGCGTCCAGGCATTGCGGGTCGGCCAAAAGTGCGATGCCCCGCTCGATGCGATCTGCGGCGATCCCCGCTAGCCGTAGCAGTTCTTCGCCCGTTTCCTTGCGACGCGGGGGCGACTGTGGCATCTTCCCCTTCTGGGCCATGATCCATTGCCGGTATTGGTCAATAAACCCACCCAGCTTCGTCCGCGCGTCGTCCGCGCTAGCCAGGTTCGCCAAACCCTCCATCGAAAGCTCCACGCCTTTGATCTCGGCGGGCGCCACGCGTTCGACCTCTGCCTCGGGAATCCAGCACGTCCGCACCACCTGGCAGCGCCGTCGCACTTCACTGCCTCGGCGGCCGTATTGTGGCCCACCGCGTACTCGAAGACATCGCGGTACTGGAGGTCGGCCACGCGATCGTCCGGGTCTTCGCTCTGGAGGCTCCGCAGGTCGGGCCGCGGCACCAGTGGCTCCTGGCTGGTGATTTCCAATTGGGCCTGGAATGCGAACGCCTCGTCGCGAGTCTCGTCGGAACCGGGATGGCGGCGATTGACGAGGAAGACCGAGGCGGAGCGGGTCCCTTGCGGCAGCCCACCTTCGGTCCCATCGCTCTGGACCGGTCGGACCAAGAGCGCCAACCGCAGGCCGCCGCTGCTGGGCACTTCCTGCTCGACGGGCAAGGTCGTTCGGTCGGGCAGCGCGAGCGTTATCTGCTCTTCGCGAGCGGTTCGTTGCCAGGTGGTAGCCGATTGCCAGGTTTCGGTTGCCTCTTTCGTGCTCGGCGGCACTTCTTCGGTCTCGGCCGCGGGCATCTGACCACTGACCATTCGCTTGTAATCACCCCACCGCACAGTCACCGCTAACTGTCGCGTGGAGGCCGATACGAGCACGCTCAGTCCGATCGACGAGGGCATGTAGGCCCGCCGCGCGGCGGCCGGCTCGGGGGTGGTGGCGTCGTCGGCCCCTCCGGCCTCGCTCATCTCGTCCAGGTCGTCGTCGCTGCCTTCTTCCGCTCGTTGCTCCTCGGGAGCGTCCAGCGGCACCAGGAACCCGCTCAAGTACCACCGCGACGGCCACTGCGGCAACACTTCATCGGGCGTGCCCAGGTTGCGAGCCAGATCCGGGCCGATCAGGTCCAGCCGCAGGGCCTCGACGAGTTGCTGGCGGACTTCAACGGATTTCATGGTAGTTGTCCGTGGTCAGTTGTTCGTTGTTCTTCGTTTACGTGTTCGTTTCTTCGCCATAGGTTTGTTGCCTGTCGTTTGCAGTCGTTCTTGACGCAGCCGTAATTGTGCCAATGCTGCCGACACAAAGCAAGCGGTCCGCCTGCAAGCAGTGCCTCATCGTCGACGAGACATTCGTAAGATACCGGGTAGGTCCGGCCGAAGTCCTGTCGAGGTCATGCTTTTCCTAAATCCTCGGGCGGTAACCGGCAGGTGGCGTCTTGAGTTCTCCTCCACCTTGATAAGTGCTCATGTCAACTTCGAAAAAACTGACGAGCGCCTGCTCGTTTCCGTGGGTGTGAAAAATCACTCGCTTATGCTTGTCGGAAAACGGCGCCTGGCCGGTCGAACCACCGTACTCGCCCGTGTTGGCCACGATCATGTGCTGATACATGTGGTAATGCAAAGCACCGGCCATGCTATCAAATGTCCCGATGTCCAGGTTCAAGGCCGGAACAACGAACATGTCCGTGTGGTCGCGTAGATCGGCGGCTAGTCGCAAGTCCGTTGAGTCGTAACACACCGCACCGGACATCGTCCACAGTCGTTCCCCGCTGCGAGGATCGACGAAATGCAGCAGCCACTGTGCAGGCCGAAACGAAGTGATTCCCCATCCTTGTTCCAGTGTCGTCAGGTGCTTTTTCCCTTGTGCGACGAAAGCCATTTGAATCGTTCCCCGGGAGTTGCGAATCGGAATAATCCACAGGCCAATATTTACCAGGTGATTGCTATCAGGCGGGACCCGAAAATAAACGATTCCCGCGAAGACAATGCAGTGGTGCTGACGTGCAAATGGAACAAGGTGGCTGTCGATGTCGGCGGTATGCACCGATAGCTCGGGCAGAATCAAGAGGTCGATCCCCGCATCGGAACAATGGGTTTCACGCACTTGGAGCATCCGATGAACGCCAACTAGGACGGCCGCAAGATGGCCTCGATGTCTGGTGCGAACTGCCGGGTCGTTCAATTCCCGGTCAGCGGTCAGCATATCGAGCTTTGGAAGCACTGTCTGAACGACGCCAACTCGCATCTTGCGCAGATTCTTCCCAGAAATTTTACGTTGGCCGAACGCCTTCGGAATACGGACTGGCAGAAGCGGCAGGCAGGATGCCCTTGCATAACGCCCTTCGAGCACCGTCGCCCTTTCCAGAAGGACTTGGCGCAGCGACTCGACCGTGAAGGCGTCCGCAAGCGACACCTCGCCATTGCCGCGAGAAAATCCCGGCCATTCCAGCAGCCGCGAAAGCAAGGAGCCGAACCACGTGGAAATTGGCAGCCAAGCTGGACCAAACGCCTCCCTGCCGTTGAACAATCCGTAGCAGCGGCGAAGCCAACTGGATCGGTACGCCACGTAGCGACTGGATGAGGAGGGCTTCGGTAGGCGTGCAAATGCCTCGGTATAGTCGGCTTGGCCCGTGAGAAGCACCCGTAGTATTTGGCCGAGCCTATATCGCCACTCCGCGTCGCGCGGCACCCAAGGCGGAATCCGAAAACGGACATCCTCCTCCGCTCCGCCTTCCACGTCAACAGTCACCTCGCCTTGATCGATCGGAAAACGATCGCTGCAAATCGCGCCAGTTGTCGCAACGAACCTTAATTCTCGCCGGGAACGCAGTCGCCACCGCGTTCGGAAGCCTGTCCAACAGCGCGAGCGTGAAGAAAAGTGCCGCGTACTCATGTTGGAATGGATTTATTGCCGAACGCGCGACAGCAAGGAGTGAATAGGCCCTCGGTTCCGTAGGCAACTCTTCAACCGTCCTCGGAAAGTCGTCGGCGATTATTGCGCCGTGGGCGTGGTAAAGGTGGTTCCATGCGGCGCGCTCCTCGATCGTCATCGCGGACCGCACGACATCGGCAAGTTCGCTGTCCTCCTGCAACACGCTCTGCAAGAGCTTCCGCTGGATCGGGGTTACGCGTTCCCGAAACGCAACGAGAAACGTGCGCCCGGCAGAGTCTGCGTCCTGAAAACGGCTTTGCAGTAGAACGAAGGGAACGAGTTCCTCGTCTCGCAGGCCGGTCATGTTGCCGGTCAATACGCGGTGTAGGCGAACGTAATCTCTCAAATGCGAATTAGTGGCGCCGGTGCGCTGTCGAGGAACGTATTGTCCCACCGCCGCCGTGAAGAGCATGGCCTGTTGTTGCAGGTACCACGGGTACGCATCGCCACGTGCGATGATCTCCTGCGCAAACTCCGTCAACCTCCTCTGGTAGCTCGGCAAATCAATCCCCGACGGCAGACAGTCTGCGTCGGAGACGAGCCCCGTTTCCGTTGCCCCGGCTTTCAGCAATTCGGCCGCGCAGTAGCATGCAATACGCCGCGGCGCCCCTCGCCTTCCTCCGGCCTTTACGTACTGCGTAAGAACGTGAAGCACAAGGTCTAGCGCCTTTACCTCGGGGTACACGTCAAGGGCCACTCGCAAAAGTCGCATGGCGGACGGATCGCGCACCCATCGCTCAATCAGCCGTCGGCAGAACTGAAGCGCCTTGTTGTCCAACGATTTTCGTGAAACGGGCGGCAGCTGCGAATCATCGGACGTCTCTCTCGCGTCCAGGCTCAACGGCCGAAGAGAACGGAACGTCCGCCGGAAACGGTTAGCCGCGAATCGCGCAACCGTCTCGTCGCGGATATCCGGCTTCGCGGCGAAAAACGTGTCGCGAAACTTGTCCCCGAAATCGAGAGACCGTTCTTCTCGCATACTGAAGAGGCCTTCAATCAAGTCGATCGTCTCTACTCCGACCATGAGGTCGATCACACCTGACGTATTCTGATTAATCCGTTTCAAAGTCGCCGAGACGGGTATGCTCCCAGCAGCGGCATCCCGGCCGAGAACTACCTCGCACTTGCCCTGATTGAGCGCCAAACCTTTGGGCGTGTTCCCGTAACAACCGCCCAAGGTAAGCGCACACACGGTTAGAGATTTCCTTTTCACTCGCACCCGCGAGGCCGGCCCCAAGGCGTAGCACAAATCGCATGTCATCGACATATCGGCAGTAGTCGACGACCTGCCAAGCGTCGCCGTCATGCCACTCAGCAAGCCCTCGCCAAACGGCTTCGTCGAAATCAATCAGAAAGACGTTCGCAAAGAAACCGCTTGCCACCAGACCTTGGGGGAGAGCGATTCGGTCGAATCGCTCGATGACCGGTTTTGCGCCGCGCGAATAGCGTTGAATTTCAGAAAGGTCGGCCGGATGCCATTTCCAGTCAAAGAAAGTCCGGAATCGTTCGAGGAAGGAAACGTCTGCCTCGGGTCCGAGGATTGCTTGCACCTTGAGGTAGAGCGTTTCCGGCCGCACGCGGTCGTAGAACTGCGATAGGTCGGCATAGACGATCGCCCATTGAGTTGAATCACCGAATTCTTCCTTCACGACCTCCTGTGGACGGGCCACGAACGCCTGGTAATCCTCGGAATACTGGCGATACGTAACGGCATTGCCCCATCGGTAAGTGAGCCGTTCGTTCTCTTCGTCGCAAAGCAGACGGTGCCCATAGCTCGCCATTTTCCGTTTTCGAACCTCACGCGACGGGCCGCGTGGGTCCCCCTGGCGAGTTTCCACAATGTCCGCCAGCAGAATCATGAAGGTTGTAGCAACGATTTGATCGCGCACGGTGACGTGCGCCAACGGACGGAGCTTCGCCTGCGCGGCCTTCGGCCCTTTGACGGGAGCCCACCGGCCTTTCTCCACATCCCACGCTTGGCTCTTCGGTGCCAAGACCAATCGTAGCCGCTGCGACCGCAGCGGGTCCGGCGAGAGTAACTCAGCGGAAATCGAATCGAGGCATTCTTGGAGATTAGCGTTGGTTAAGTCCAGCTCAAGCACATCCGCGTACCAGTTGTGCCACCGGATGTAGTCATGGGCTTTCTTCCATGCCTGGACTAACACGTATTCCTGAGCCAGCAAATCGCTTTGTGGGGATAGCTTGGTTGGCGGCATGATAATGGCTGCCCCTATGTTTCGCGCCGCGGCGCTTAGTGCTGTCGATTACGTGATACGACGCCATTTACATCCCGGGCAAGGGCCGGGGTTCGTTGCCCCTTTTCGCCTTACGACCGGTGTTCTTCTTCGCAACCTTAGTATGGCGTACTGCCTTCTCCCCGGCCACGCCGGTGACGGCCTCCTCTTCGGCCCGCTTCTTATTCAGTTCCAGCAGGCGGGCCAGAACCTCGTCGCGGAACTCGTCCGGCCAGCGGTAACGCCAGGGCTTCTTGCGGCCGCGCCCGCCGGGTAAGGGTTCATCGCCATTCTCGTCCTCCTCTTCATAGTCCAGCAGGAACTCGCAGGTCGGCTTCAGGTCGGTCCAGCCGTAAGCGTCGAGAACGGCCCGGTCCATCGCTGCGTGTAACTCGCGGAGATTGAGGATGTCGGGCGAGGTCTCGTTCGGGTCATGGAAGCGGTTGTAGAATGACGTGAGACCTTCATCGTAGTGCCGCATGAACGCATCACGAGCTTGGTAATAGTCTTCGCCAGCCCGGTTGAGTTCGACAGTTGAATCAGCTCCTTCGGGAAAAGGGAACGTGAAGAACGTCTTTGAAATTGAATAGTTGACGGCATGACCAAGGCGTGAAGAGTTCTCTAGTGACCAGACCTCGTGGATTCGTGATTGAAGTACGGCGAAAAATGAGTAGCTGTCGTACGCAAACACGAAGACCTTGTCGTTGAAGAGGCGCGGCTGGCTCAAAGCGGATGGCGTGATAGGTAGACACACGCGACGTGACAAGGCAGCGATCAAGTCCTGCGATCGCCTCATAAAGCAGGTCAGCCCGTATGACGTGTTGCCACCAGTACTTCTTCCCGTGAGCCCCGGGACCATGGTCTTTTGCTTTCAAGCGCTGTGGCAGCACACGCTCGCGAACGATGTCGAGCACTTCAGGCCATCTAACGGCTTCTTCGAGCCCCATGGACCGGAAACAGATACAAAATCGACGCAATTGCCGTGAAGGCGGAGCATTTACTTCCTCTCCGCCGGTGAGAGGGAGTACGACTTTTCGATTGTGCTCGTCAGACAATAGTGCGGTGGCTTCCGGCAAGTCCAATGTGAATCCGTCCGATGCCGCTTGGGTGCCCTTATGCGCCATCTTGGCGTTCGCTTGGAGTGGCGAGGGCTCGCCGAACTCCTTCCTCGCTTGCAGGCGAGAGTTGATGAAGTTGCATGGCATGCCGTTTCGGACCGCGGAATCGCGGACCTTGGCCGACGCTTCCTTCCAGATATGAACAATCGAAACGATTACGGATGCTTCTCCGGGCCATGGTCTCGCTGTCGTTGCGGAAATGATGGTGCCACCCATGGAAATCAGTTGAGCAAGCCCTGCAATTCTGTTCTCACCAAACGAAATGGCGCTTGTTGCCAAGAGTCCGAAGGAACCTCCGCTACGCAAATGGAAGAAGACTCGCTGAAAAAAGAACACAGAGAGGTCAATTTGTCCTTTCGAGGGTGCAACCAATTCCTTCAACCAGTGTTGATAGACAGGGCTTCCTGAGACTTCGGAGATTCGTGAGCTACCTAAGAAAGGTGGATTGCCGACGATGGCGTCAAAACCTTGACTCTCCTGCCCAAATACCTCCGGGAACTCGATCTCCCAGTGGAACGGCGTCACCGGTCGGTCCCCGGAACGAAGCTTGTTCACGGCCTCGGCCAACGGGTGGCGGTGCTCCATCTTCATCGGCGGCCCCAGGTACTTGGCCAACTCGGCGGTCAGCGCGTTCAGGTTTCGCTCCCGTTGCTTGTCCTTCTCGGCCGAGAAGTAGGCGGCAATCACGAGGTCGCCGACGAACCGGGCCATGTCGACGAGTCGTCGTCCGCTTGTCCAAGCTGTTGCCGCAGGTGCTCGTAGGGCACATCGTCCCGTGCGGCCAGGATCTTCTGCCGGAAGTCCGTCGACCCGTTTCATCGTCTCTTCGATCTGGTCGCGGAAGAAGTCCCTGCTGCTTCGTTCGCGTGTCGGCCCAGTGGAACGCGGCGATCTGCTTCTTCGACAGCCCCACCAGCGAATCGCCGGCCCGCAGCGAGTGGTCGAGGAACGTGAAGGGGTGGTCCTTGGCCAGCGTGGCCAGCCAGAGCGAGAGCTTGGCCAGGTCCACGGCCATCGGGTTGCGGTCCACGCCGTAGAGGCACCGCTGGGCGATGAGCCGCCGGGCATGCAGGATCTCGTCCTCGTCGGGCGGCAGCTTCGGCACCTGGTTGTGGACGTGCCAGGCCTTGACCAGTTCGTCGCCAAGCTGCCGGCAGGTTTCCACCAGGAACGCCCCCGAGCCCATCGCCGGGTCGCAGACGTTCAGTTCGAGGATCTGCTCGGGCGTCGGACAGCCCTCACCCCTGCCCTCTCCCAGCGCGAGGGGAGCATTTGCGATCTGGCGCCATAGCGAGGACGTTCACGCAGCCGCTCCAGTACCGGGCGGAGCGTGGTGCGGACGATCGGCTCGGTGAGCGACCGCGGCGTGTAGTGCGAGCCGCTGCGGCGGCGCTCGTCGGAGGGCTGGAGGACCATCGCCCCCTTGGGCACCACGTTGGGCGTGGCATGCCAGGCGATCTTCTTCTCCAGGGCGGCCAGCAGGTCTTCCAGGTTCCGCCTTCTTCAGCGCGTCGGCGGCCTGGCCCGTGAGCTTCTGGTCGGTCTGCTCCGCCAGCCACTTGGCCCGGTCGGCCGGCTTGGCGGCCAGCAGGGCTTCCAGGTTGATCGTGGCCGGGGCGCCGTGCGACTTTGTCGGGCTTGATGGCGATGGAGCGGCCCTTCGGCGACCTGGAGGTTGAAGCCCATCATGGTCTCGTAGACGCTGCCGATCTGCTCCACGTCGAGGGTGCGGTAGCTGAGCCGCTCGCCGTCGAGGATCAGCAGGTTCTGGAGCACGCGGAAGACTACGCCGTCCGAGACGTGCGGGATCTCGGGCTTCTCGTCCAGCCGTCGCGGCGTGCTTCCACGCCCGGCCTTCCAGGAAGTTGTAGCGGTCCGGGTCGAACAGATAGCCCTTGCGGCCAGGGATCCGCAGGCCGCCGTGGCGGCCGCCCTCGTAGATCATGCGGAAGAGCGTCAGCAGTTGCGCCCAGGCCCCGTACCGCTGGTCCATCGTGTCGGTGTAGCGGCCGGCGTCGGCCCGCAGCCGCTCGAACAGGCCCGTCACCGAGTAGAAGTTGGCGTAGACCGGATCGCTGGAGAGCAGGTCCCGGTCTTCGGCATAGAGGACGAAGACCAGCCGCATGAGCACGGTCAGCAGGCCGGCGTAGACGTGGTTGGGGTCTTCGCGGAGCACGTCGGCCAGCAATTGGCCCTTGCGCTGGTCGTCGGCCGCCTGGAAGCCGCGGACCAGCTCGTAACAGGGCCGCCAGACCTGCTCGGCAAGCTGCGTGGAGACGACGTTCTGGTACTTGCGGCTGTCGGCCAGGATGGCGGGCAGCCGTTGCTTGCCGGCCAGGCTGAAGAGCCGCGGGGCCTCCAGCAGCATGTGCAGTGCCGCGAACATCGGCCGGCCGGCGACCTCGGCCATGTCCTTCACCGAGAACGTCGCGTAGCCGCTGGTCTCGCCCCGCGGGGCGTAGACCAGGCGGAGGTGCGTGCCGTTGGAGAGCAGCCCGACGGCACTTCGGTCTCCCGCAGCAGCCGCTCGAATGCGGGCGTGCGGGCTGGCCTGCCAGTGCCGCTCGTCCTTGGCCGCAGACCTCGTCGAAGTCCGTGCCGATGGGGCACGCCTGGATGAGCATGAGCCACGGGTTCGGCCCGGGTCCTTGGGCTCGAACTCCTGCACGGCCCACGTCGGCCGGAGCGTCTCGTTGTAGGCCGGCAGCGTGACTTCCAGCGACTTCGATGGCCTGTGCGATCGCTGCGCGACGTCCAGCAGGTCGGCCGGCTCCCAACCGAGAACCTTCTGCGTGAAGCGCCGGAAAGTCCTGGATCTCGGGGATCAACTCGTCGTGTTTGTCGCGGCAAAGGCAGCGCCAGGAACTGCTGGTGCTCGGGCGCGATGTTGCGGTTGACGTGGGCCTGGGCCGCCAGCAAGGCCGGGATCGACACGACCAGGCCGACCGGCTGCACGTAGCCGAGCCATTGCTGATGGGCGAGTTGTTCAGGGTCGCGTGCCATGTCAGTGGTCAGGTGTTCGTGGTCAGTTGTCCGTTGTAGGTTGTCCGTCGCGGGCGGGGGAATACCGACCGATGGATTTCAGGAAGGCGTTTAGCTTCGGGGAAAGTTCATCGATGATCACGCGAATTCGTTGAATCTGGTCGGCATTGAGAAGCTTGCGTCTGTACGCCCGTCGAAGGAAATGCCGAGTTTCGTTCAGAGACCCCCGCGCGATGCGAACGAATCGACGGTTATCCTGGAAGCTCCCCCGCCCGGAACCCTCGGCAATATTGGCGCCAATGCTGTCCGCCGAGCGGACGATCTGCTTGCCCACGGTGTCCATGGCAAAGTTATTCCACCCTTGGACGGCATCCCAAATCTCGTCGGCCACTTGTTCGGCCAACTGATAGACCCGCAGGTTCTCAAAATTTGTTCGTTCCATTTGTTATTCCTTCCAAGCAACTGACAACGGACCACTGACAACTCACTACCCCGTCACCGGCCACAGGTACACCAGCCCCACGGGCTCGATCCGCGTGGCCTTGACCTCGTAGACCTCGCGGATGCGGTCCGGCTCGGTCTTGAAGTTCCTCTCCGATCGTGGCCAGCCGCTTGGCCCAGTGTCGCTTGTTGGCTTCGAGCTGCCGGCGTCTCGTCCTCGCTGTCGGGGAACGCGAGCAGACGCTGACGCGGGTCGCCCTTCTCATACTTCGCGGCCGTCTCGGCGATGTGCTTCTGCTGCGTCTGAAGGATGTCGCGCATGGCCTTGGCCTCGGCCTCAGCCCGCTCGCGGAGCTTCTTCTGGGCATCGGCGGCATATTCTTCGCCGCGACGGTTGCAGGTGCGGCAGTAACTCCTGCACGTCGCGCGGCGCGCATGCCTGGAGTTGCTCGCTCACGGTCTCCGTGATCGCCCGGCCGGACTTCAGCAGCAGGGCCTCGTCGAGCAGGTCCAGGGTCTTGGTCTCCGCCTCGCGGGCGTAGGGTGAGCGGGCCCTTGCGGAGCTTGGGGTCGGTCCACCGGGCCGTGATCGGGATCAGTTCCTCGTGCAGCCGGGCGGCGCCGGGGCCGTAGAGGCAGAGCCGGCCCGAGCAGGATCACGCGGGGGATGGCGTCGGAAGTCTGGGCCAGGCAGGCCCGGGAAAGGTCGTGGTAGACGAAGCCCTGAGCGATGAACCGGCCCAGCAGGCGCTGCACGACGCGATGTTCCAGGTGCAGGTGGACCACCTTGTCGTCCATCGTGCCCGTGTCCTCGAAGACCACGGGGCGGATCGGCGACTTGCGCCGCCATTCCCAGGGCTTCTGCTCCGCGCTCGCGCGGCGTCCGCAGGGTGTCCATCGTGTCGGCCCAGGTCGGGATCGGCCCCTTGCCGCTGGTCGAGGGCGGGAAACTCGTACCGCGGCGGACCGTCGTCGCTGCGCCATCGAGTCGGCTTGAGCGGCTCGGCTCCCATCAGTTCCAGGCGCGCAGGAGATCGCGGAGCGGAAGTGGTCCTCGTCCAGGCCGATGCTCTTCTTGCGATTCGTCCAGCCGCGTCCGCAGGCGGTCGATCTGCTCGCGCAGGGCGTCCTGGCGCTCGCGGGTCGCCTCCAGTTCCTCTTCGACGGTCTCGCTGGCCTGTCGGCGTCGAGGTCGGCCGTCTCGATTTCGCTGCTCCAGCGCGTCGATCCGGTCGCGGCGGATGCCCAGCTGCAGCGTGTCGGCCAGCCGGGCGTCGATCACCTGGGCGAGGCTGCCCAACTCCTCCTTGATCGTCTCGGTCTTGCGGACCAGCACGGCAAGGATGCGGTCCTCCGGCCGCTGCTGGTAGACGAAGTAGTGGCAGAAGACTTCGTCGCTTGGGCTGGAGCTTGCGGTCGATGCGGCCGTTGCGCTGCTCCATGCGGCTGGGGTTCCACGGCACGTCGAAGTGGAACAGGTTCCAGCAGTGGGCCTGGAGGTTGAGGCCCTCGCGGGCGGCATCGGTGGCGATCAGGATGCGGACCGGGTGCTTCGGCGGGTCGGCTGTTGAAGGCCTGCTTGATCTCCTCCCGCTCGTCGGGCGGCGTGGGGCCGTGGTAGATGGCGATCCGCTCGCCGGCCCGGTCGGTGCCCTCGATGGCCGCGGAAAGCTGCTGCGTGGAGGTAGCGCTTGGTGTCGTCGTACTCGGTGAAGATGATGACCCGGATGTCGTTCCACGCGGGCATCCGGGCTTCGACAGGTCGGGGCACATGTTCTCGCGAATCCAGTGCGATGAGTCGGCGGACGCGGGCATCGGGCAGGCCGCGGGCTGCCTCGGCGATCTCGGTCATCTCGTCGAGGAGCTTCTGCTCGCGGGCGAAGAGTGCCGCGGGCCTGGCGTCGGTCCAGGGGCCGGCCGTCGCCGCCGTGGCGGCCGCCATTTGGGCCTCTTCCTCGGCCTGGAGATCTTCTTCGGTCAGGGCGGCCCGGTCGTCGTCGCTGCCCACGGCCGCCGGCAAGAAGCTCAAGCTGGGCCGGCTGCGGTCGGCTACCGGCGGCTTTCCCGCCTGGGCCGCCTCCCATTGCCGCTGGACCGTGCGGCGGTGGACCCGCAGCGTGCGGGCGAAGGCTTCGATGGACGACAGAAGCCGCTGTTGGAGCCCGGAGATCAGCAGGCCCGCCGCCGCCTGCTTCCGCTTGGTCTCGCCCGAGAGCCGCTCCTCGCGGAGGCTGCGGTATTGGTCCAGCAGGGCCGAGAGGCGGAGTTCCGGGGCGTCGGCCGGCAGGCCGTCGATGTCGAACTGCACGACGCTGTCGCTTGCGGAAAGCCGCCCAGGACCTCGCGGATGTCGTCCTTGAGGCGGCGGACCATCACGTCGTCGAGCATCCTCTTCTTGACCGGCACGCCGCGGCAGAACCGCTGCGGGTCGAGGATTTCCAGCAGGGCCGAGAAGCTATTGGAGTGGCCGTTGTGCGGCGTGGCCGAGAGGAACAGCCGGTGCTCGAACCGCGGCGCCAGGTCGCGGACGGCGCGGGTGATCTGCGAGTCGATGGCGTACTTCTGGCCGCTGGAGGGGGCGGCATGGTGGGCCTCGTCGAGAATCAGCAGCGTGCCGCCGCGGAACTCGCCCAGCCAGTCGCGCAAGCGGGCCGGCGTAGCGCCTCGTCGATCAGCAGCCGGTGCGAGACGAGGAACCGGGTGTGGGTGCCCCACGGATTCACGCCGAAGCCGCGTTCCCGGCGGACCCGGCGTCATGTATTCCTTGTCGAGGATCTCGAACGTCAGCCCGAAGCGGTTCTCGGCCTCCGTCCTGCCACTGGTAGAGCATCGACGGCGGGCAGCAGACGACGATTTCCCGAACCTTCTTGCGAATGCAGCAGCTCGCGGCCGATGAGCAGGGCCTCGATCGTCTTGCCCAGGCCAACGTCGTCGGCGATGAACAGGTTGACCCGCGGCAGGAGCAGGGCCTTGCGGAGCGGCTCAAGCTGGTAGGCATCCAGCCGGATGCCGGCCCGGAAGGGCGACTGGAACAGCCGGGGGTCGGTGGCCGTGACGCAGTTCCACCGCAGGGTATTCAGGTAGGCGGCGAAGGTCCGTGCCGGATCGAATCCCCGCTTGGCGATGGCGTCCCACGCCTCGCCCGTTCTGAATCTCCGGGTCGATCTCCCGTTCCCAGAGCACTTCCAGCCGCTGCCCCTGGGCGTCGTCGTCCACGCAGGAGAGCTTGACCAGCGTGCTGTCGCCGGGCGATCGGCGCCGGCACGGTCTGCTCGACCAGGTACAGCCGTTGGCGGACGCGGGCGATCTGGCCGGGGGCAGGAAGCGAAAAGGTCTCGGTCATGGGGGTTGCACCGGCTTTGGGTAGAGGTCGCGGCGGCCACGATCTCCGAACCGTATGATTTGTGGAAACCCCGATTTTAGTCCCGCCGAGTAGTGGCAGCAACTACCCCGGACCGGCCGACCCGTCAAGAACTCGGTGCCCTGGCGGTGGGTGCCGATGGGTCAGGTGCCTCCGCGGTCAGTTTGTTGCCCGCTCTCGCTATTTGTAGGTCGCGGTAACCGCCACGTCCGAAGCGGGCATCGTGAAGGTCGTTGCAGCACTATTGACGGCTGAAAGGGCCGGATTTCCCGCGGTAACCACCCACTTGTCAAAAGACTTGCCGCTGGGGGCCATCTTGGCCGTGAGGCTCACGCGCGATGCGGGAAGGTACGGTCCCGACCCCGTGCCGCCGTTGACGGTAAGCGTGTAGGCCTTCGAGTCGGTCCATTGCCAGTGACGAACGTAGGCGACTTCGAAGCGGATTGGGAACTGGGTCTTCGAAGGATCCCCGCCCGACGAGCCGCCGATGGCCAGGTTCAGCCGCATGTGATGCGGTCGACGAAAAGGATTCGTTCCGCCGGGTCCGGTCTCGTTGGCACTGTCGACGTTGTAGTGGTTTATCAGTTGGCCGTCCAACGAGAGGTCGATCCTGGTCGAATCCCATTCCATGATCCATGTGTGAAAATCGGCGCTCCAGACCTCGCCGCCCAGAGATTTGGCCGAACGCGTGGGATTTGTCCACCGCTTGCGGCCATCCATGACATTGAACAGCAGCTTGTCGGTGTAGTACTCCATCATGTCGATTTCTCCGCCCGCCGGCCATCCGCCGGAAGCGCCTGTCGTCCACCAGGCCGGCCAGCTTCCCGAACGGAGATCGATGCGGCCGCGCATCTCGAAGCGTCCGTATTGCCAGGTCTTCAGTCCAATCGAGTTCAAACTGGCGGACGTGTAGTCGGCTTCCGTTTTGCCCTTGGCCCTGGGGCCCGGCGGGATGGGGAACTTCTCCTTGCGGGCAGTGATCGTCAGCACGCCGCCCTCGACCCAGGCGTTCTCCTTGCGGGCCCGCGTGTAGTACTGGGCCTCGTTGTTGCGGACGTAGCCTACCTCGTAGTCCCACTTGGCGGGGTCCGGCAGGCCCGTATAATCGAATTCGTCGCTCCAGGCAAATTGCCAACCTCCGCTGCTTGCGGCTTGTGCGGGAGAACTGCCCAGGCGCTTGACAGGACGATCTGCGGGACGATTTGCGGCAGCGCGGCGGCGCCGAGGCTGGCCAGGCCCGCTTGCCTGAGGAACGAACGCCGAGTGGACCGTGAACGGTACGACATGACGATCGGCTCGTGGTGGTCGTGATGAAGGACAAACAAAATACTACGACCCATTATAGCAGGACATGAGCGCGTGAAGTATATGCGGCGAACGCTTGCAGTTCCATGGCCGCTGGACTAACATGGTAGTCTCTTGCTGCTCGGGCCGTTTCCCCAGCGGAGCCGACTCGGGAACTCCCGCTTCCTCCAAGAACAAATTGCCATGAAACGAACTGCAATCGCTTTGACCCTCTTGTCCCTGCTCACCGTAGCCGCCGCGGGCAACGACGCCATGTACCCGCCCGCGCCGGCGGCGCAAGCCGCGATCCGCGTCGATGGCCAGGGCTTTACCATCAACGGCCAGCGGACCTATGTCGCCTCCGGCACGATCCACTACGCACGCGTGCCGCGCGACCTGTGGCGCGATCGGCTGCTGCGGCTCAAACGGGCCGGGTTCAACACGGTCGAAACCTACGCCTTCTGGAATTTCCATGAGCCGCGGGAAAACGAGTGGGATTTCACCGGCGACAAGGATTTCGGCGCCTTCCTCGCCACCGCCCAGGAACTCGGCCTGTACGCCATCGTCCGCGTCGGACCCTACGTCTGCGCCGAATGGGACTCGGGCGGCTACCCGCTGTGGCTGAAATTCAAGCCGCCCTTCAAGGTCCGCACGGCCGACCCCGCCTTCCTGGCCTGGAACGATCATTGGTACGACAAGATCCTCTCCATCGTCGCGGCACACCAGATCCACAAGGGCGGCAACGTGATTATGGTGCAACTGGAAAACGAGCATCCGCAGGGCTGGGGCACCGTCAGCGGCAGTCCTTACTTCAATCATCTCCGTGCCAAGGCCCTCTCGCTGGGGATCGAAGTGCCCTTCTTCTTCAGCGGCCTGAACCACGGCGCCGGTCCCACGGGTCCCGCGCCGGCAGCCTGGCCGGCCGCACGACGCCCTGGTTCTCCACCGAGTTCTGGCCCGGCTGGTTCGACATCTACGGCAATCTCGCCGACAAGCGTTTCCGCGAGGTCGAACGCGACAATTGGAAGATCCTCGCCAACGGCGGCAGCGGCCACAACTTCTACATGCTCCACGGCGGCACGAACTTCGAGACCTGGAACGACACAAGCGGTGCGGCAAGCTACGACTACGGCGCAGCCATCGGCCAATGCGGCGACCTCCGCCCGATCTACTACCGCATGAAACGCGCGAATCTCTTCGCCCAGGTCTTGCCGGCGCTTCGCGATAGCGGCGCGAAGATCGAGTTCGACGTCAACAGCGCAAAGTCCCTTGCCAACGCCACGTTGGTCGACGGTGTCAAGCTGCTCAGTTGCACGGCACGCATTCTCGGGCTGGCCCGACATGGCAAGACGACCACGCTGGTCGTCTACGGCCCAATCGGCGAGACGGGCAGCCTGCGATTCGCCGAGAAGGAGGCTCGCGGTCACCTACCCCGAGACTGGGCCTCAGGAGCAGAGCTTCACCACTTCCGACGGCCGGACCATCCGCGTCGTGGCGATGAGCGCGGCCCTCGCCGACCGTACTTGGATCGTCGGCAACTACGCGATCTGCGGGCCGGCCTTCGTGGGAGATTTTCAGCAGGCCGGCGGCAAAGTCTCGCTGACCATCGAGCGCCCCTACGGCCAGCCCTCCTGCGGCAAGGTTATCGTCTACGGCGACCAGGTCCAGCACCTGGCGGTGCGGTCCGATGCCGCGCTCGATTCGGCCCCGGCGCCACAACTGGGCAGTTGGCAGATGCGGCTCGCCCCCGAAGCGGCAGCCGATTTTGACGATACGAAATGGATGAAGTCCGCCGAACCGCAGCAGATGGGGGCCGACGGCGACACCAGCGCCTTCGCCTGGTACCGCGCCGTGGTGGACGTGAAAGCGGCGGGCGCTGCGACATTCCGCTTCAGCGGTCGTGCCGACGACACGGTGATCTTCGTCAACGGCCGCCGCTACGACGCCAAAATCCCGCTCGCGGCGGGCCGCAACGTCATCGCCGTGCTCGTCTCGCATCGCGGCCGCGACAAGGCCTACAATTACCTGGACACGCTCGACAATTTCGCCCGCAAAGGGCTTTTCGGCCCCGTCCACCTGACTGTTGGCGGCGAGCAAGTAAACGTCACACCTTGGAAGCAGCGGGGCGGCGCGGGACAGCTCGACGGCAAATGGCAGCCCGTTTCGGCAACGGGCGGCGTGCCCGCCTTCTACCGCGCGACGTTCACGGACAAGACGGTCCCCGGCCGCGTCTTGCGTGCCACTTCCAAAGGCCTGACCCGCGGCACGATGTGGCTCAACGGGCACAACCTCGGACGCTATCCGGAGAAGATCAAGGCCCCGGGGATCTATCTGCCCGAATGCTGGCTCAAGGAGGGCGAGAACACGCTCCTGGTCTTCGACGAGGAGGGGGCCGCGGCCTCGCCGGTCAAGCTCGAAGTGGAAACCGCGGCCAGCCGCGAGGTGATTCGGGTTTCCGATCCCTGCGACCCAGCGACTCCGCTCGTCGTTCCGCCTGAAGCCAAGCCTCTTGATTTGGCCGCGGCGAACCGAAGGCAACCTGGCCTTCAAGAGGCCGGCCAGCGCTTCCTCGACCGAGGACGGGAACACGCCCGGACTGGCCTGCGACGGCGACGCCGATACGCGCTGGTGCGCAGCCGGCGGCAGCACGCCGCAGTGGTGGCAGGTCGATCTCGGCGGGCCGCACGACCTGTCGGGCTGCGAGATCTGCTGGGAAGCCGACGGCCGGCGTTATCAATACCTGGTGGAAGGCTCGCCCGACGGCCGCGCGTGGTCCCTGCTGGCCGACCGCCGTGAGACGCGCGACCAATCGCAGGTCCAGAATCTGAAGTTCGCGGCCACCGCCGTTCGCTACCTGCGGGTCACCGTGACAGGTCTGCCCAGGACCCCGTTGACCTGGGCCAGCATCTGCGAAGTCAAGGTGTGGGCTAAATGACCTTTCACGATTCTGGGACGCATAGGATCCACTTGCATTCCCCATGAAACTCGGTCTCTTCGGAATCGGTTTGGACACCTACTGGCCCCAGTTCGCCGGACTGCTGGATCGCTTGACCGGCTATCATGCCCGCATCGCCGGGCAATTGCGATGCCTGGGAGCCGAACTGGTCGACGCCGGCCTGGTCGATAGTCCTTTCAAGGCCCGCGAGGCGGCCGAACTGTTCCGTCGCGAAGGCGTCGACCTGATCTTCCTCAACGTCTCGACCTACGCCCTCTCGTCGACCGTCCTGCCGGTCGTGCAAAGGGCGGGCGTGCCCGTTGTGGTGCTCAATCTGCAGCCGGTGCCGCAATTGGATTACGACAAGTTCAATGCCTTGGGCGATCGCGGTCTGATGACCGGCGCCTGGCTGGAGCATTGCCAGGCCTGTTGCACTCCGGAAATTGCCTGCGTCTTCAACCGCGCGGGCATCGACTTTCATCTGGTGAGCGGCTATCTCGACGACCCGGCGGCATGGGGCGAGATTGGCGAATGGGTGGAAGCGGCCAAGGTCCGCGACGTGATGCGGACCAACCGCGCTGGCGTGTTGGGACATTACTACTGCGGCATGCTCAACGTTTATAGCGACTTGACACAGCAGTCGGCCTGCTTCGGCAACCACTTCGAACTGATCGAAATGTGCGACCTGCGGTCGCTCCGAGACGCTGTCACGGCGGCGCAAATCGAGGCCAAGCTGGCCCAGATTCGCCAGGAGTTCGCGGTCGATCCCGCCTGCCCGCCCGCCGAGCTCGCGCGTGCGGCACGCACCTCCTGCGCCTTGGACGCCCTGGTGGCGAACCACAAGCTCGGCTCGCTGGCCTATTACTACGAGGGCACGCCGGGCAGCGAGTACGAGGATATCGTCGCCAGTTCGATTCCCGGCAGCACGCTGCTGACGGCTCATCACGTGCCGGTCGCCGGCGAGTGCGAGGTCAAGAACGTCCAGGCGATGAAGATCCTCGACGCCTTCGGGGCCGGCGGCTCGTTCGCGGAATTCTACCTCATCGACTATAAGGAGGACGTGGTCTTCTGGGGCCACGATGGCCCCGCCCACGCGGCCATCGCCCAGCGGAAGGTGCGGCTTGTGCCGCTGCCGGTCTATCACGGAAAGCCGGGCCAGGGCCTTTCCATCCAGATGGAGGTCCGCTACGGCCCCGTGACGTTCTTCGCGGTGGTGCAGGACGGCGGCGGAACGCTCTCCCTATTGGTGGCCGAGGGCGAGTCGGTGCCCGGCCCGACCTTGCAGATCGGCAACACGAACAGCCGCTATCGATTTTCCCTGGGTGCCAGGGCCCTTATCAACGCCTGGTGCCAGGCAGGACCTGCGCATCACGCGGCAATCGGCGTCGGCCATCTTGCCGCGAAGATCGAGAAGCTGGCCCATCTGCTGGGGATCCGCTTTGCGCGGGTCTGCTGAGGGCGTATTTGGAGAGGATGGCTCGATTGCCTCTTTAGGTTAAGCTCCTTTCTTGCGTCGCGGCCGGATGGAATCACTGGCCAGCCATGGTGCGGCAAAGGCTGCTGTTCCCGCCTGTGGGGGAATCGGCTATAATCATTGGCATGGAAGCAACAACTCCCCAATGCCGCTGGTTCTTTCCCACGCCGGGTTGGCTGGTGCTTGGGTTGCTGGCAGCGGACTGGCCGCGAAGCATGGTTACTTACCTCCCAACCCACACCCCTCCCACCAACAAACCTCCAAGAAACCCGTATGTCTGAAGAGCCCTTGATTGCCGTATTTGTCGATTTTGAGAACCTGGCCATTGGCGTTCGCGAGATGAAGGCCGGCAAGTTCCAGATCCAGTTGATCCTGAAGCGGCTGCTGGAAAAAGGCCGCATCGTCTTCAAGCGGGCCTACTGCGATTGGCGGAACTACGAGGACTCGATGCGCGAGTTCCATGCCCAGGGCGTGGAGATGATCGACATCCCCCAGACCAAGATGAGCGGCAAGAACAGCGCCGACATCCACATGGTCGTCGACGCCCTCGACCTCTGCTATTCCAAGCAGCATATCGACACCTTCGCCCTGCTTTCGGGCGACAGCGATTTCTCGCCGCTGGTCTCGAAGCTCAAGGAGAACGACCGCCGCGTCATCGGCTGCGGCGTGAAAAGCTCCACCTCCGACTTGCTGATCGCCAACTGCGACGAGTTCATCTACTACGACGACCTGATTCGCAAGGCCACCAAGACCCCGCGGCCCGCGAAGAAGGACAAGACCGAGGCCGACAAGAAGCAAGAGGCCATCGACCACGTGCTGGAGGTCATCCATTCCGTGGAACAGGATTACGACCCGCTCTGGGGCTCGACGCTCAAGCAGGCCATTCGCCGCGTCTATCCCGGCTTCAACGAGGGCTACTACGGCTACGGCAGCTTCTCCGACCTCTTGGAGGACATCAAGGCCAAGCGGCTGATCGAGCTCGAATACGACGAGGGCCGCGGAAATTACAAAGTGCGGCCGCGAAAAGGGTAACATTTCAGTTTGCCCGACAATTTACGGAGCCGTACAATAAAGGGCAAACTGGAAGGTCTTTGGCTGCAAATTGGCATTGAAGCCCGACGCGCCAGCGAGGAAAGTGCGTTGGAGTTTTCGAAAGCGGATTCCTCGCTGGCGCGTCGGGTTTCCTTGCCCCGCCGGAAACGCATCCCCAACCCTTGAGGAAACCGCAAAATGACCCTTCAAACTGTTGCCCTGCTGTCCTTTTTTCTCGTCTGTGGAAATCCAACCATGGCCTCGGAAACCAGCTACCCCCATGCGGAAATGCTCATCGAACCTGACACGCTCGCCAAGGCCGAAAACGGCAAGGAGGCTCGTCATCCTCGATGCCCGCGACCGGAAGCAATACGACGAAAGCCGCGTGCCTGGGGCCGTCTGGGTCGATGCCCCTGCCTGGGCCAACGCCTTCAAGGACGGCAAGGACGCCGAGGGCTGGAGCGCCCGGATCGGCGGCTTGGGCATTAGCGCCAATTCCAAAGTCGTCGTCTACGATAACCAGTCGTTCAACACGGCGGCTCGCATCTGGTGGATCCTCCGCTACTGGGGCGTCAAGGACGTTCGCCTCTTGAACGGCAACTGGCTGACATGGCAAAAAGACGGACTGCCCGTCGAGGCCGACAAGCCGAGATGGTTGTCGAAAATGGTCGAATTCACGGCCCGGCCGCAAGCCGGCCGGCTGGCAACCAAGGATCTGATCTTGGCCTCCCTCAAAGACAGCAGTCTGCAGATCGTCGACGCCCGTTCCGAGGGCGAGTTCTGCGGCACCGAGAAGCTCAGAACAAGCGGGCCGGGGCTATCCCCGGCGCCAAGCACCTCGAGTGGATCGACCTGATCGACAAGGAGACCCAGCGGTTCAAGACACCCGATCAACTCCGCAAGCTTTTCGCGGACGCCGAGATCACGTTCGACCGGCCGACCGCCGCACATTGCCAAAGCGGCGGGAGGGCCTCAGTAATGGCCTTTGGCATGGAACTGATGGGCGCCCCCAAAGTCGCCAACTACTATGCAAGCTGGGGCGAGTGGGGCAATGCCGATGACACGCCGATCGTCCCCGGCAAGCCGAAGAAGCCGTGAACGCTATTGAGCGCCCTAGGCCCGGCTCGGCCCTTGTTATTCCATCGCCCCTGGTTTCCGTGGGAAGCCCGATTAGCCTGCCAAACGACCCCTACGACCCGCTAGAAGCCCGTGGGGAGCGTTTGGCGGGTCGTTGGTCGTGGGTCTCGCGGGCGGGTCGTTGCTCACTTCCCAAGAAACTGATTTGGACACAGAATTGATGCCATTGTAGCAGTTCGTCAACGCGCACCTTTTCCCAGGCGTCCATCCGCAACCCAAAGTGGGCTGGGCATATTATGCACACATATAGATAATTATGTATTCACTAGCCCCTGTCGGCGGGGTTCCTGCGCATTGCCGCGCACACATTCCGGAAGAACCGCAAATTCGCAAGTCGCGGCGGCCAGAGGAGTTGCAACGCAATCCGCGCCGCGGCGCCGATTTTCTTTTCCCATTCTTGCCGCCAAATCCGTATATATGTGTATCCAGGCGTTGTTCTTTGAAAATTTATACATCCAAAATCATCGCCCCCGGCGTAGCCCGCCGGGGGCAAGACGAAAAGCGGCGCGCCCACGCGGGCTGTTTGCCGGTCGCGGCAGGAAATCTCCCGCGATTCCGCCGCGACTGCGATCGAGCGGGCCGCAAAACAATCCCGCCGCGGCCTATTGACAGAGTGCGATAGTTATGGATAATTATGGTATATGCGCGATTTCCGAAGTGCTGAACCCGAGGAGAACCCGGCTGGCCCACGACAACTGTTTTGGCCAACCCGCGACCGTTAGAAGTAGAAGTCAGTAAAGACAGCAAGATAAATGGCAGAAAAATGGTAGTCGGAAGAAAGAACCATTTCCGAGCAAGTTCGGGCAAAAACCACCTGTTGGCGGCTCCAAAGCGTGCCGGACAAACAGCGAAGACAGAAAATGGCCGACAGGAATGCGAAGGTCGGAAGGTGGATTTTTCTTGGGCAAGTTCGGGCAAAATCCACCCGTTGGCGTGGTGATTCCGAAGCGTGGCGGACAAATGGCGAAGACAGGAAATAGTTGGCAGGAATATGTATGAATGTGGGAAGGCGGATTTTTCTTGGGCAAGTTCGGGCAAAAACCACCCGTTGGCATGGTGATTCCGAAGCGTGCCGGACAAAAAAATGGCCGACAGGATGCGAAGGTCGGAAGGCGGATTTTTCTTGGGCAAGTTCGGGCAAAAACCACCCGTTGGCATGGTGATTCCGAAGCGCGGCGGACAAATAGCGAAGATCGCTTGACTTCGTCGTGGTATATACTACGTTTGTAGTAGATGGCAATGTGGATGGCGAATTTCCTGAGAAGAATCCGTCCTAGGACCGGTGTGTGGGCAAGATGCCCGCACTGCAAGCCAGCCTTGGAGACGGTTTCACGAGTTGCTGTTGAAAACTCTAGGGAGGTCAGCGATCATGAGTTCGTTTTTTCGCGTCGTGCGTTTATTTCTGGCTGCGGAGGAAGGCCCTACGGCGGTTGAATATGCCGTCATGCTTTCCCTCATTGTCTGTGTCTGTTTGGCCGCTATCACGTCGATCGGGAGCAGCGCCGGCAGCGTGTTTCAAAATGCGGCCAATTCGATCCACTGACGGAACTTGCCGTGCCGTCCAGTGTTGATATACTGCGCACGGTTCCGACTGACACGAACCCGAAGCGTAAGCGAGGTCCGGAAGTCGTTGCCTCGCTTACGCTTCGGGTTGGCGTGGATTGTGACAATCTCAACCGCGAGCAGTAGAGAAGTGGGGATTAAATTATCGCCCTACCGTTACCGTCTGGTGTTAGGATGGTAGACTGGGCAGGGTATTGGATCTCGCTACAAGGGGAGAACTCTCGCATGCATCGCAGCGTGATTTGCATTGTCGGTATATCCATCTCGATCTTCTTCGCCGGATTGGCGTCCAGCCTGACGGCCCAGGCGGCGGCGGGAAAGCCGTCGACCCACCTGGATGTTATCGAGACCCTCAAAAAGGCCCATAGCCTCCTGGTCCATGCCGACCACGATTACGATGGTCACCGGGCCAAGGCCGCCGAAGAGGTCCACAAGGCCCTGGAAGACCTGGGCGACCGTCCCGCCAAGAAGGCCACGCGGGTCCTGGTGCCCACGGCTGGCGGTGTTGTGGCGGCCACGACCGTCCATGCCGCGCAGCCGAAGATGACTGAGCCCCAAGGCGCCTCGGACGCCCAAGTGCATGAGGCCAAGGAACTGCTTGAGGCCGCCTTGAAAGACCTCAGCAGCAGCAAGCATCCTAACGCCCACAAAAACGTGAAGGAAGCGATCCACCAGATCACTCTTGCCCTGGAACGCAAATAGAACGTGCCAGACGCGGTTCGCGCACTGATGATGCCGAACTTCCGGCGCGAGAACCCGTACCAGGAGTTATTGGCACGCGGCTTGGAGGCCGAGGGCTGCCGGGTGGTCTTTCCGCGGGGCCGATCCCATTGCTGGTGGGGGCGAGGGCTGCCCTTGTTCCGCGCGGTGCGGGATGAACAGGGCCTCGACCTCCTGCACCTCCACTGGACCGGCCCTTACCTCAAGGGCCGCGGCCTGGCCCGCTTCCTTGGCTATCTGGCACGGTTCATGGCCGACCTGGCCGCAGTACGGGCGAGCGGATGCCGCATCGTCTGGACCTTGCACAATTTTGTGCCGCACGAGACGCGGCACCAGCGGCTGGAACTCGTCGCGCGGCGCTGGCTCTGCCGGATGGCCTCGGCCGTGATCGTCCACGGCCATGCCGGCCGGGAGGCGGCGGTCGAGAGCTTCGGCTGCCCTGCGAACCGCGTTTTCGTCATCCCTCACGGGCACTATCGCGAGGCCTACGGCCCTCCGCTGCCAGGTCCCGATGCACGCCAGCGGCTCGGCCTGCCGGGCGATGCCCGCGTGTTCCTCTTCTTCGGCTACCTGCGGCCCTACAAAGGGCTGGAACTGCTGTTGGACGCCTGGCGCGAATTGAGCCCGCCGGGCACACGGCTGCTCGTGGTCGGCCAATCGCAGAAGGCCGATTATGCCGCCGAGTTGGCAAAACGGATCGCGGCCGCGCCGGGAGCGCAGTTGCTCGACCGCTTTGTGCCGCCCGGCGAGGTCCCGGTTTTCTTCAGTGCGGCGGACGTGGTGGTGCTGCCCTATCGCGCCGTGCAGACCTCGGGGAGCCTGTTGCTGGCGATGAGCTATGGCCGGCCGGTCATCGCCCCGCGCCTGGGCGAGTTGCCCGAGACGCTGGCAGACGCCGCCGACCTGCTGTTTTCCGCCGGGGATGAAGAAGACCTGCGGCGGCAACTTTCCCGGGCGCTTGACCTCGACCTGGGCGACCTCGCCCGCGCGCACGAGCCTGGCATGCGACCGGCTCGATTGGGGACCCATCGCCGCCGCCACCGCCGCGGTCTACCGCCGCGCGGTTTACGGTCGCGCGGATGAAACTGATACCAGCCCGAAGCGCAAGCGAGGATACTAACCCGTTACCTCGCTTGCGCTTCGGGCTGGTATGAAACCGCCTCACGCCGCGCGCTTGTGAGTTTCGCGCACCGAGGGCTCAGCGTGAAAAGACAGGCTCGCCGGCCGGTCGTCCGCCCGGTCGCGAGTCCACAACTCCTGCCACAGGCCCCGCAGTTTTCCCAGGCCTCGATGGAGCGTATAGAACCAGCGGGGAGGGATCTTGCCGTCCAGCAACGGCTGCACCGCGGGGTCGCCGGCATATCGCGCCAGGTAATTGCGGAGCAGCCCGAATTGCCGGTCATGGTGCTTGTAGTGCGCCTTGAGGGTTTGATGCACGAGCCGATCGAGCATCTGCTGCCGCAGCAAGCTCAGCCGATCGGGGTCGAGGTATGCCGGGTTCCGCGCGAGCCATTCCTCGAAGGCCTGGTGCCATTGCGCGGCGATGTCCGGCGCGGCGCTCTGCGAAGCGGAGTGGCAGCGGACCGCCGTGAGAAAGTCCTTCACCAGCACGACCCTTCCCAGCCGGCAGACCTCCACGAAATAGATCGTGTCTTCGGCAAATTGCGTCCAGGTGGGGAAGCGTGCGGGCAGCGATCTCGGCACCATCAAGGTCGAAGGGCGGATGGGCGATCTTCCCAGAAACAGCCGCTCCAGGGCGTAGCGTTTCCCGGCGGGGATTTGCGACACGTCGCGGACGTGGTTGTTGGTCCCAAAGGGCCGGAAGTTCGTATGGATGCAGGACACGCCCGGTTGGACGGCCGCGAGCTGCCGCTCGAGCTTTTCGGGCAGCCACAGGTCGTCGGCGTCGAGATAGGCGATCCAATCGCCCCTGGCCTCCTCGATGCCGCGGTTGCGGGCAACCGATTCGCCCTGGTTGGGCTGGCAGATTACGCGGACCGGCGGACCGTAGGACTGGGCGATTGCCGCCGACTCGTCGGTCGAGCCGTCGTCGATCACCAGCACCTCCAAAGGGGCGTGGGTCTGGTTCAGGACCGATTCCAGCGTCTGGCGCAAGAAGCGGGCCGCGTTGTAACAGGGGATGACAACGGTAACGCTTTGATCCATGAATCACACGATGCTGGCTGCGGCGAATCTCGGCGCAAACCGATGCGCTGCCCCTCGCCCCTAAATGCAGAGGGCAGCCAGTTTGGCCGACTAGGGCGGTGGGGAGGATAATCAATTGCCCTGTCAGCCGCCAGACGAGAATCGGCGCGGCGCTGAAAAATTAAGTTGACCGCTCACTGCGGGCGATTGCTAGCAGTGCTGGCAGCGCACGTTGCGCCGGCATTTGCCGCAAGATGTTGCCACGAAAGCCTTTGCAGTTGGTCTGCCGCGCTTTACCAAAATACTAATTGCGGCTATAATCATAATCAGGCGTGATTGATCGCCGGAACCGAAGACCTGGACCTCTCTACCAGCGAGTTTGACTGATGGCTACCGACGCAGTAAGCAACGACCCGGTCTATGTGCTTCCGCTGGAGACTCCATCCGGTCGTCGATCACCTCGTGACGGAGGATGACACTTCCGTGGACGGCGTTTTTTCCGAGAAGCAAATGCGGCTGCTCACCGAGCCGCTCTATAGTTCGTGGACCTGCCCCGCGGGCCGGCAGTCCTTCGTCGCGATGGCTAACGTGGGCTTGTTTTTTGCTGTCGATCGCCCTCCGCTGGTCCCGGACGTGCTTCTGAGCAGCGGCGTGGTGCGGCCCGCGGATTTCCGGCCCAAGAGACATCGCTCGTATTTTACTTGGCTCTACGGCAAGCCACCGGACGTGGTGATCGAAGTTGTGTCCAACCGCGAGGGGGGCGAAGACACGGAGAAACTGGCGGCCTACGCCGAGATCCGGGTCTGCGACTATGCGATCTTCGATCCCGATCGGTTGCTGGGTCCGGAATTGCTTCGCGTCTATCGCCTGGTGGAGGGCGAATATCGAAGGATGGACGAGCCGATCTGGTTTGCGAAGCTTGGACTGGGACTTCGCGTCTGGCAGGGCACGTATGAGGACTGGGACGCTGCTTGGCTCCGCTGGGTTGACGCGGAGGGAACGCCGATCCCTACGGGGAGTGAGCGTGCCGATACCGAACGGCAGCGTGCGGACGCCGAACGGCAGCGTGCCGACCGGCTTGCCGAACAACTGCGGCGGCTTGGCGTTGACCCGGCCAAGTAGGGCCCAGCGGCAGGCCATC
The DNA here is from genome assembly GCA_963824275.1 of uncultured Planctomycetia bacterium. Classification (GTDB taxonomy): domain Bacteria; phylum Planctomycetota; class Planctomycetia; order Pirellulales; family Thermoguttaceae; genus JANXQG01. The sequence continues at coordinate 1,034,100 of CAWGOT010000003.1, forward strand.
GAGATGGAACGCCGGTTGCGGGAAGGAAAGGCCGATGAGTAAGGCGCGACGGGTAAGTGATGATCCCGAAAAAAGAGATCTGGACCCATGGTTGACGAACCTTGTCGAGCATGAGGGCTTTCCTCTCGCGCTGCGGGTTCGGCCAAACATCGATACCGCCGACAACCGTTCGGCCTTCTCCCGTTTGCTCTTGGTAACCCACGAACTAGCCCAAGTTCGCTCAAATGGCCTGCCCGAATTCAGGTACAACCACTCGCTTTCCGATTTCGACCAGGATATGTTCCAGTTCCTCGAAGGCGAGGGCGACGGAATCGTAGCGCTTGTGGAGACGTTCGCCGGCAAGCGTACCTATTACGCATATATTGATGTTCGCGCGACATTCAGGGCCAGGTTGGCAGACCTGACAGCAAAATATCCACAACACGTGTTGAACGTTGGCTACCGGGAGGAACCTAACTGGGAAACCTATGAGCTTTACCGCAAGCTGTACCGATGGTGAGTGACGTGTTTTGTCGTGGAGAGGCGGCCTACACGCGACACGGGAAGTCGATGGCAATATTTCTAAAGACGTGCTACGATAGTCTGACCGTAGGGATTCTCAAGTTCGGTCTTTCAAAAAGGAATTCCGCGATGAAACGACGCCATTTCATTTTCTCGCTGACGGTATTCCTCTTTTTGCCGCTCGCAACCGTGACGGCTGGCAATCGGGACTCGCAGTGGAAACAGGTCGAGGAGGCCGTTGCCAAAGGGCTTCCGCAAACGGCCATTGACCTCTTGAAGCCAATCATCGAGGCCGCTCTCCAAGAAAAGGCCTACCCCGAAGCGATCAAGGCGATCCGGCAGAGAATCGACCAGGAATCTCGGATCGAAGGGAACTGGTACGAACAACGAGTCGCCCGTTGGGAGGCGGAGATTGTCAAGGCCCCGCCCGCCGTCGTGCCGGTAATGCGATTGATCCTGGCCGATTGCTGCCGGACTTGCTTATATTCGAAAATCAACGAGCGCGAGTGGCTGCTCCGGCAGCGTGGAACCGCGGCCGGTGCGCAGGATGAGTCCGCGAATCAGGATCTGCTCCAGTTCTGGGTGAAGGCCGACGAGCAGTTTAAGCAGGCACTGGCCGCCGAGGCGGAGTTAGAAAACGCCCTTTGCGGGATACGAGGTCGTTCTGGACCGGAGCTACGGAATCGACGAGTCCCGTCCGGTGACGCTTTATGACTTTGCAGCTAATGCAGCCATCGGCTTCTGGTCGTACGGCGGCTACGGCGTTGCCGATCCCGAAGACGCCTTTGAGTTGGCCGTTGACAGCCCGATCTTCGCGCCACAGAAGAGTTCCTGAAGTGGGAGATCAAGTCAAGCGACAAGCGTTCGCCGACGATCAAGACCATCCGGCTCTACCAGCGCTTTTGCGGTTCCACCAGGGCGATTCGGACCAAGAGGCATTTCTGGAGGCCGACCGGCTGCGGCTCAAGTTCGGGTCTGTAAAGGCGTCGGGGGGCGATCGGTTGGCACACTATAAGACGGCCTTGAAGTGCCACATCGACCGCTGGTCGGACTGCAAATACTCCGCCCAGGCCCGCGCCGATTTGTCTACGCTGCTCTTGGATGAAGGCGACCCATCGGAGGCCCATAAGGTGGCCAAAGCGGGAACCGATCAGGGCACGAACGGTGCCATGAGGTGCTGGGAATTAGTCCAGGAGATCGAGTCCCCTGCGGCGAACGTCGCCGTCGAGCGGGTATGGAACGAGCCCTGGCCCTCCATCCGCGTTCACTATCGCAACGTCACGCAGGTCCATTTTCGGGTGATCCGAGATGACTGGTTGGCGGGACCGAAGAGCCAGGCGCTTTGCGCAATTGCCGGCGGTGATCCCGATGTCCTGAGGAAGAAACCCGATCTTGAGTGGTCGGCCAATCTGCCCGCGACGACCGATTTCCGTGAGCACGTGGAAGAGATTCCGGCTCCCAAGGGCCTGAAACCGGGCTTCTACGATCTGGTCGCGAGTTACGATCCCAAGTTCCCGAACAAAAGGGACGTCACAGGAGGGACCCGTTTCTGGGTCAGCGACCTGGCGCTGGTGATGAAGGTCAGTGTCGGCGACGGAATGATCCAAGGGTTCGTGCTGGATGCCCGCTCCGGCGAACCAATCGAAGGCGGGGACGTGCGAACTTGGCTATGGAACCGCTTCAGCGCAGAAGACTATACGGCTGGCCCAACGGGAAAGACGGACCAGAACGGCCTCTTTTCGCTACCCATTCCGGATTCCATGAGATCCAGCCAAGCTAGTTATGTTCTCGCCAAGTACAAGGACCAGCAACTTGCATCCAAGGCATACTTTAACCGTCGCGAGGAAGAACAACATCACCCAAACGAGCATACAGTGCTCTTCACGGATCGTGCGATTTACCGGCCAGGGCAAACGATCCACTATGAGGGAACTGTGTCGCAGGCCGACAGTTCGACAGACCGTTACGAAGTTCTCCCCAACCATCGAGTTTATGTCTATTTCACGGATGCCAACGGCCAGACGATTGCCCTGCAACAGCATACTACCAACGACTACGGTTCGTTCAGCGGCACGTTCATCGCGCCACGGGATCGCCTGAGCGGACGGATGCGCATTTCCTCCAATGATGGCGATGTCGTCATTCATGTCGAAGAGTATAAACGGCCCACGTTCCAAGTCTCGTTGGATGCTCCCGAAACGGTTGCAAGACTCGGCGGACAGGTCCGCGTGGAAGGCAAAGCGACCACCTATGCCGGCACGCCGTTGGCGGTGCTACGGTACGATACCGAGTTGCCCGCATCGTGCAGTATCCGGATTGGTGGCAATCGCGGTACGGTTGGCAGACTCGCGCGGAGAGCCAGGAGATCGCCCATGGCACCGCGACGACCGACATGCAGGGCTGGTTTGCCATGCAGTTCTCGGCCCACGCTGACCCGCGGGCGGACGAGAAAGACGAACCGGCCTTCGAGTTCGCGGTCTCGGTCAATATCACCGACACCACGGGCGAAACCTGTTCGGCTCAGCGGAAGGTCGATGTCGGCTACACGGCACTTCGCGTCGCTGACGGCCGCCGAGTGGCTGACGGAAGAGAATCCGGTTGAAATCACCATAGCCACTCGGACCCTGGATGGCGTGCCGCATCGTGCCGACGGATCGCTCAAGATCTATCGGCTCAAGCAACCGGACCAGGTTCATCGGCCAAGCCTGTTCGATTATCCAGTAGCCTTGTCGTACTGGACGCCTGGATCCTACGGCCCGCACGAAAGGGCGCTCGATCCGCAATCAACCCGCTTCCTGGAAACCGGGCAACGTTGCCGCTCAGATCTTGATTGCCACCAATGCTGCCGGGCATGCCTCCTATTCTACTCGACTCCCGTCCGGGGCTTACCTGGCGAAATTTGAAACTCGCGACCAGTTCGGAAAACCGGTTGTCTCTCGATTGCCGTTGCAAATCCTCGCACCCGACGCAAAGAATCTGGCGGTCACGATACCCTACCTGGTTGCCGCGCGGCGAACAGCGCCGGAGCCCGGCGAGGAGTTCATGGCGCTCTGGGGAAGCGGTTACGATCAGCGCGGGCCTTCATCGAAATCGAACATCGCGGCAAGATTCTCCAGGCCTACTGGACTGCCCCAGGGCAGACTCAGCAGGTAATCAGGCAGCCGGTCACCGAGGCCATGCGAGGCGGGTTCACCTTGCGAGTCACTATGGTTCGCGAGAACCGGGCGTACCTGACCTCCCGGAAAATCGGTGTCCCCTGGACGAACAAGAATCTGACCATCAAGTGGGAGCACTTCGTCTCCAAGCTGCAGCCCGCGCAGAAGGAGACCTGGACGGCCGTCGTCAGCGGTCCTGATGCCAAGAGCGCCGTGGCCGAAATGGTCGCGACACTGTACGATCGATCGTTGGACACCTACCTCCCGCAGGTCTGGCAGCCCGGTTTTGGGGTCTTTCGGCAGGACTGGTCGAAGACGCACGTCCAGTTCGAGAATCTGGTGGAGGTGCTCCCCCTGCGCGACGAACAGCGGCATTATTATTGGTCGAATTCTAGCATTGTGCCCCGGTCGGTCGGCCTTGTTCTCGACTTCTGGGGATACGAATACGATTATCGGACATTGAGATTCCAGAGCGGACGCGGCCCGGTCGCGAGCAAGGAAGAGACATCTCGGATCGCTTCGTTGGCTGACCGGGTAAACGGCACTGGCATTGTACTCAGCCCCTCCTTCGGTGGAGGTGTCGTCAGAGCGGGCCTGAAGCCGGGTTCCAGCAGTCAGCCGGCGGCCGAAAGTCCCGTTCCCGCGCGCGACTTGAGCTACGTCGCTGCCCGCAAGAATCTCGACGAGACGGCCTTTTTCTTCCCTCACTTGCTTTCGGACAAGGAAGGTGTCGTGCGGCTGGAATTCACGATGCCCGAAACACTTGCCCAGTGGAGGTTCCTGGGCTTCGCGCACGATCGCCAACTGCGGGCCGGGTTGCTGGAGGGCGAGGCTGTGACTGCCAAAGACCTCGTGGTCCAGCCCAATCCGCCGCGGTTCCTGCGCGAGGGCGACCTATTGGAGTTCACCGTCAAGGTCTCCAACCAGTCGGCCCAGCGCCAGAGCGGCAAGGTGCAACTGACGCTTGCCGATGCGCGGAACGACAAGTCGCTGGACGCGCTCTTCGGCAACACGCTGCCTGAACGGGATTTCGACGTGCCCGCCAGGCAATCTCGCAGCTATTCGTGGAAGCTAAGCGTTCCAGATCGAGCCGAAAGGGTGTTGGTCTACAAGGCGGTTGCATCGACAGGGCAGTTGTCCGACGGCGAGGAAGCCTATTTGCCCGTGCTGCCCCGGCGGGTTCTCGTGACCGAAGCCTTGCCGCTGCAGTTGCGGGACGCCCAGACAAAGCGTTTTGAATTCCCGTCGCTGCTGCGGTCGGCCGAGTCGAAGACCATCCAGCACGAAAGCCTTACCGTGCAAATGACGTCCCATCCCGCGTGGTATGCCGTCATGTCGTTACCATGTTTGACCGAGAATCCGTGGCAATGCTCGGAACAGGCTTTCAACCGTCTTTTCGCCAGCGCGCTGGCCAAGCACGTCATCGACTCGAACCCGAAGATCCGCCAGGTCTTCGAGCAGTGGAGAGGAACGCCCGCCTTGGACAGCCCTCTGGAAAGAAATCAGGCTCTCAAGGCCGTGTTGTTGGAGGAGACGCCTTGGATGAAAGAGGCCCAGGCGGAAAGCCAATCGCGGCGAGATATCGGGATGTTTTTTGACGACGACCATCTACAATCCTCGATTGACAGCGCGCTGAACGGGCTCAGGGAACTCCAGCGGCAAGACGGCTCGTGGCCTTGGTTTGCCGGCGGCGTGGAAAATGACTTCTTTACCCTGTACGTCGTCACCGGCTTTGGGCGGCTGCGGCATCTTGGCGTCAAGGATGCAAGGGGTCAGTTTCTTGACCAGAGCATGAGCAACTCGGCGCGCGCAACAAATGCTCGACCGCCTCGACGCCTGGATCGATCGCTTGTACCGCCGGATCCTCGCCGAGGGGCATCCGGAGGAGGACCATCTCTCCCCGCTCGTCGCATACTGCCTGTACGGCCGGAGCCTCTTCCTCGAAAACAAGCCGAACAAGGCCGGAAACAGTCAGGCGGTTGATTATTTTCTCGGGCAGGGGCGTAAGTACTGGGTCAGATCATTGTGCCGCCAGTCGCAGGCGCATCTTGCCTTGGCCTTGAAACGGTTCGGCGATCCCGCCACCGCCCAAGACATCGTGCGCTCACTTCGGGAACGGTCGGTGCAAAGTGACGAATCAGGCATGTCGTGGCGCGACGAGGAGAACAAGCCGTACTGGTATCAGTCGCCGATCGCGACCCAAGCCATGATGATCGAGGTCTTCGATGAAGTCGCCAGTGATCGCCGGGCAGTAGAAGACTGCAAACTATGTCTCCTGAAGCATAAGCAAGTCCACGGTTGGGACAGCACAAAGGCCACCGCCGACGCCGTCTATGCCCTGCTTCTTCGCGGCGACGACCCTTTGACCTCCGACGAGTTGGTCGCCGTCACCTTGGGTGAGACTGCGATCAAGCCGGAGAAAGTCGAAGCGGGAACGGGCTTTTTCGAGCATCGTTTCCTGGGCGGCGAAATCTCCCCGGAACTAGGCCGAATCACGGTCACGAAGACCGACAAAGGCGTCGCTTGGGGGGCCGTACACTGGCAGTACCTGGAGGACGTGAGCAAAGTGGCTCCCTTTGAGAATTCGCCGTTGCAAGTATCCAAATCGCTCAACACGCGGCAAGACGCCAAGGAAGGCCGAGTGCTGGTGCCCCTCCAGGGACCGATCAGGGTTGGCGACGAGGTTGTTGTGCGACTCGTGGTCCGCACGGATCGCGAACTGGAGTACGTCCATCTCCAAGACCAGCGCCCAAGCGGCGCCGAACCGGTCGTCGGGCTTTCCCGGTACAAGTTTCAAGACGACGTGGCCTGTTATCAAACGACCCTTGACACGGCCACGCACTTTTTCATCGACCGTTTGCCGAGGGGTTCCCACGTCTTTCAGTATTCCATGCGGGCCGTGCATAAGGGGAAGTATCAGATTGGGATGGCCTCCATCCAGTGCATGTATGCTCCAGAGTTCAACGGCCACTCGGAGAGCGGAACTTTGAACGTGGAATCGGCGAATTGACCTCCTTACAGCACCCGGCAAACAAAGCACTTCAGGTACTCGGTCTCCGGGCAGGTGGCCGAAACGGGATGGTCGCCCGCCGCGCCGCGCTGCTCGAGGACCTGGATGTCGCGGCCGCTTTGCTGCGCCACGCTGACCAGCATGAAGAAGAAGTCGTCGCGGGTCACGTGCCCGGAGCAACTGCACGTCACCAGGATTCCGCCCGGCGCAATCACGTCGAGGGCCATGCGGTTCAAGCGGGCGTAGGCCCTCAAGGCATCCTCGACGCCGCTGCGGCTGCGGGCGAACTTGGGCGGGTCGAGCACCAGCCCTTCGAACCGCTCGCCGGCAGTCTTTAGCGCGTGCAAGGTCTCGAAGGCATCGCCGCTTTCGAAGCGGACGTTGCCCAGGCCGTTGCGCTCGGCGTTGGCCCTGGCCTGAGCCACCGCCCGCTGACTGGAATCGAACCCCAGCACCTCGCGGGCCTTGCCCAGGGCGGCTGCCGCGAGGCTGAAGCCGCCGGTGTAGCAGAACATGTCCAGGACGCGGCGGCCGTTCATAGAGCGGGCGGCCGCCGTGCGGTTCTCGCGCTGGTCGAGATACAAGCCCGTCTTCTGCCCTTCGGCCAGATCGACGCCGTAGCGCAGGCCCTGGTCGACGATTTCGACCGGGCCTTCCGGCTTATGGCCCCAAGCGAGCCCTGGCGCCGGATCGAGCCCTTCGGCCCGTACGATGTCCTGCTCGAAGCGAAGCAGAATGCCCTGCGGATGGAGCAGGTCGACGAGCATCGGCACGATCTGCGGCAAGCGGACGGCAAGGGCCAGGGCTGTCACCTGCACCACGAGATATTCCGCGTAGCGATCGACGATCAAGCCGCTCAGCCCGTCGCCTTCGCTGAAGACCAGGCGCGCCGCGCCGTCGGCCGCGTCGTAGCCCAGCAGGCCCCGCAACTGCACGGCCGATTCCAACCGCCGCCGCCAGAAGGCCTCGTCCAACGCCTCGGCTTCGTTCCAGGTGTACAAGCGGACGTGGATCCGGCTGCGGCTATTGAAGATCCCGCGTGCGATGAAGCTTTCCCGATCGGAGCACAGATCGACAACGTCGCCGTCGGCAGGGCTGCCGTCGATGCGCTCGATGGCCGAATCGAGGACCCAAGGATGCCTGCCGAAGAAGGGCCGGGCCTTTCGCGGTTTGAGCAGAACTCGTGTCAAGGCAGGTTCTTTCTACGCATAGTCCAGCGCCGCGCGGGCGATGTCGAAGGCCGCTTGCGGCCGGCCGAGTCGCCGGGCGTTGGCCTTCATCTGTTGCAAGACGCCCGGTTGATCCAAGAGCCGCGAGAGTTTGTAGCCCAGCGTCGGCAGGTTGTTGACCTTCACGCCAGCCCCGTTTTCCAGGACAAAATCGCTGTTCCGCGTCTCCTGGCCGGGCACTGGGTTGGCAATCAACAGCACCGCGCCGCGGGCCAGGACTTCCGACGTGGTCAGCCCGCCCGGCTTGGAAAGCACAAAGTCGGCCGCCGCCATCAGTTCATCGATCTCGCGCGTAAAGCCCATCACGATCGCGCGGTGCCGCGAAGGGACTTCGACCTGCTCCAAGCGCGACTTGAGCTGCTCGTTGCGGCCCGCCACGACGACCACCTGCAAGGGCCGCTCGACCGAGAGCACGCCGGCGAAGATCTTCTCGACAGGGCCCATGCCAAATCCGCCCGCCATTTGCACGACCACCGGCCGATCGTTGCCCAGGCCCAGGCGTTGGCGGCAGGCGAGCGGGTCCTTCTCCTGGCTGAAGACGGGATGGATGGGAATCCCCGTGACCGAGATGTCTTTGGCCGGCACGCCCCAATAGGTCAAATAGGCCGCTCCCTCTTCGGTCGCAGTGAAGTAATGGTCGCAGGGCTGATTGACCCACATGCGGTGCGTCTCGAAGTCAGTCGTGGCCGTGAGCTGGGGCGTGGCGATCTGGCCCTTGCTGCGGAGGGAGGCGATGATCTCCGCGGGCAGGAAGTGGGTGTTGACGATCACGTCCCACGAGCCCTGGCGCAGCAGCCGCAGCAGCCGCCCCAGGTTCAGGCGTTCGATCAAAAGCCGCAGGCGGTCCGACTTGCGCTGGGCGGAAGGCGGCCGGTCGAGCATGTCATAGACCAGCCCCAGCACGTGCGGGGCCGTGTTGACCAGGTCAATATACAGCCGGGCGTACAAGCGGCGGAACGTGGAGTTGGTCAACTCCAGCACGTCGAGATTGCGGATTTCCGCCTCGGGGGCAAGCTGCCGCAGGGCCAACTCGACCGCTTCGGCCGCCCTCATGTGCCCGGCGCCCACCGACGCGGACAGGACCAGGATTCGTTTTGGCATGGCGATGTCTCCTCGAAGTACAGCCAGCTTAGCCGGTTGGTGGGGGAGCGTCAATCCACCGCAGGCGGCAGGGCGGCAGGGCGGCAGGGGCAGGGCGGAAACCGCTGGTAAACTGCCGTCCTGTGAGGTATCCTACAGGGCGTTGCGTTCGACGGAAACCTGAAAGGGACATCCATTATGCGTTTGATGCGTTTGCGGACCTATTACACTCGGATCCTCGTATCATGTCTCTTGCTGCTGGCTGGCAGCATCGCGGTTGCCAAAGATCCTCCCGTCGCCTCGGTCACTCCCGAGGTGGCCCTGGCCCGGCTCAAGGAGGGCAATGCACGTTTTGTGGCCCAGGCGGTGAGCGCGGGAAAGCCGACGGCCGCGCGGCGGGCCGAGACGGCCAATTCCCAGGCGCCGTTTGCGATCATCGTCGGTTGCGCCGACTCGCGGACCGCGCCGGAACTAGTCTTCGACCAGAACCTCGGCGACCTGTTCGTGGTCCGTACCGCCGGCAACCTGATCGACGACCACGGCCTGGGGAGCATCGAATATGCCGTCGGCCACCTCGGCACACGGCTGATCGTCGTGCTGGGCCACTCGAGTTGCGGAGCGGTGAAGTCAGCCCTGGAGAGCCCTACCGCGGCGGGACACGTCAACTCGCTGGTTCGCGACATCCAGCCGGCGGTCGAGGCGGCGAAGGCCGAAAAGGGCGACCTGCTGGTCAACGCCGTGAAGGCCAATGCCCGCCTGATGGCCGAGAAGATCGGCAAGGAAGCCGAGCTTGGCGAGCACAAGGCGGAAGTCCGCATCGTGACCGGCTACTACGACCTCGAAACGGGCGCGGTCGAGTGGCCGAAATAATCCCCTCAGGGCTGCAAATCGGGAATGCCGATCGATTGGCCGTAGGCCCGGGCGAGTTCCGCGGGAGTCAGTCCGTAGGCCTCGTGCAGGGCGTCTTCCCAAGTCAGGCCGTCCTTGATGCCGTCGATCAGCTTGCGGTAGCGGTTGACCGTGGCCGTGCCCTTGGCCTTCGCCGCCGACTTGCCGGGCTTCGCGCCGGGATCGTAGTTCAAGAGGAAGTCGGTGATGCTGGCCGCCGCGCCATATTGCCAGGCGTGGATATGGTCGAGCGTGAAGAAGTCGCCGCCCAAACTATGCGTGCTCCCCATCATGACCATCGCCGCCTTGACCTTCCTGTCGATCGTCGTGTCGCCGGTCACGACGCGATGGGCGATCCACTCCGAGGCCCCTTCGTCGAGCCAACTGGGCAGCGACTCGGCCGATTTATAGCACCAACTGAAGCCGTGCCCCGTCTCATGCACGAGGACCACGACGAACTGCCTGGGATTGTTGCCCGAGTAGAGGGAAATGACGACATTCTTGTAGCGGTCGTTGTGGGCCAGGCCCTGGATGTCCGGCGCGGGTCGTGGTAATAGGTCTTCTCGAATTCGTGAAAGCTCGGCTCGTTGGCGAAGGCGAAGACCGTCGCCTTTCCCCGCCAGATGGTCTTCTCCGCATCCAGCCCGTAGGCCGTGCAGAGTTGCGTGTACATCGAGTCGAGATACGGCAGGCACGTCGTGCTGATGATCTGCGGCGGAAGATCGCTGCAGAACAAGAACCGCTTGGTTTCGTACAACTTCATGCCGGCGTTGGTGATCTTCTCCGATACTTCCTCGAAGAACTTCTTCTGCTTGGCAACGGCGGCCTGGTTCTCCTCCTCGGTAAAGTCCTTCCACACGTAGACCTTGGCGGGTCGAACGGCATTGGCGTCGCCGGCCGCCTTTCCGTCGTTGGCGGCGAGTGTGCCGTACCGCGTGTCTTTGTATTGCTTGGCGAGGGCTTGCATCAAGCGGGGGCGGATCGTCGCCCCGTTCTTCGCCGTGGCGCACTGCTGCAGGACCTTGTCGTAGGCCTGCTTTGCCGCCAGTTCCTTCTTGAATTCCTGATCCTGGTTGAGTTGCGTGCCGATTTCCTTGAGCGCCGCGGCCTGGGCCTTGGCGTGGAACGTCGCGTACAGGCCCTTGGCCCTCTCGAAGGCCGAGAGCCGCTCGTCGATCGCACCTTTCGCGCCCTGGCGAATCTTCTTGACCTCGGCGTCGAGATAGCGGTCGAAGGCCGCGTCGACCAGCTTCTGCTCTTCCGCAGTGAGCCCCGCCCGCGCCTTCCTGAGATCGGTTTCGGAGGGCAGCCGGCCGAGCTCATACGGCCAGAGCGACTGCTTGATCTTGGCCGGCATGCCCGCGTCGATGATCTCGAATTCGCCGAGGTTCCTCGACGCCGATATTTCCCGGGGCAAGGCGTACCGCTTCTCCCCGCCGCTCGTGAAGTACATGCTGGCGCTATCCGACTCGACGATCTTGCCTGCCGGGTCGATCAAGAGATAACGGTAGAAGCCGCTTGCCAGCCCCAGTCGCGAGGGCAGCAGCGGGTCGTGGCCGTGGAGGATGTTGGGGCCGTTGAAGTCGCGGGCATTCATGTAGGCCAGGTCGATGTCCGCCTTCTTGTCGGCGTTGACGGCCAGGACCACCACCGGTTTGTCCTGAACCGCCGACTTCAATTGGGCCAGAAAGGCCTTCGGCCAATCGATGCCAGCGTCGCGATCGGTGACATAGACGAGGATCACGACCGACTTGCCGCGAAGGTCGCTCAGTGTGACGCCCTGACCGGTCCAGGTTACGCCTTCCAGCGACGGCGGCGCCGGTTGGGCAGCCTGCTCCTCGGCAGGCGCACTCGCGGCAGAAAGGGCGAAAACAACGGCGATCGAGCCCATGCAGGCGAATTTCATGGCGTTTCCTCCGCAAAGACGGCCGGATAGTACCGCGAAACGCCGTAGAATACCACGCGGTGGCCACCCTGTCAAGGGTCTAATACGTCCTAGCGACAGCCCTCCGCAAAGGTCATTTATGCCAGGGAAAGCAGGCATAAATCGGCACTTCCCCAGCCCCTTGCAACCCGTGCGGCCTTGCAGTATGCTCGTCCTGGAAGTTGCTCCCAATCCCTGACTATTTGGAGGCCTGGAAACATGAAGCGCGTACTGATTTCCTTGACCCTGGCGGGCGCTTGCCTGACTGCCATGCCGGCACGCGCCGCGGAACCGAGTCGCCAACGGCTGCTGATGGATTACGGCTGGAAGTTCACCCGCGGCGACGCGAAGGGCGCCGAAGCCCCGGCCTTCGACGACTCCGCCTGGCGGGCCCTGAACCTGCCCCATGACTGGAGCATCGAAGGGCCCTTCTCGCGGACCGAAGCGGCGGGCAACCAGGCGCCTACCTGCCCACCGGCGTCGGCTGGTATCGCAAGACGTTTCGCCTGCCCCCGTCGTGCCAGGGCAAGCAAGTCTCCATCGAGTTCGACGGCGTCTACCAGGACAGCGAGGTCTGGATCAACGGCCACGCGCTCGGCAAGCGGCCCTTCGGCTATATCAGCTTCGCCTACGATCTGACCGAGCACCTCAAGTTCGACGGCCCGAACGTGCTGGCCGTCCGCGTCGACAACTCCCTCCAGACCAACTCCCGCTGGTACTCGGGCTCGGGCATCTACCGGCATACGTGGCTGCTGGTCACCGGCAAGGTGCATGTCGACCGCTGGGGCGTCGTCGTCACCACATCAAAGGTCGATGAGGACGGTGCCGCGGGCGAGATCACGACAACCATCAAGAATGAAGGGGCCAGAGGCGTCAGTTGCACCGTCGTCACGAAACTCCTCGATGAGGACGGTAAAGTCGTCTTCAACATCGAACGGCCGGAGATCGAGATCGCTGCGGGCCGCGGGCAGAATCACTTCGTCGGGTTCAAATTGGACAAGCCCAACCTCTGGTCCGTCGATGCGCCCTACCTGTACTGCCTGCAAATCACGATCAAAGAGCAGAACCGCATCCTGGACCAGTACGAAACGCCGCTGGGGATCCGCGACGTGCGTTTCGACGCCGACCAGGGCTGCCTGATCAACGGCCAACACGTGAAGCTCAACGGCGTCTGCCTGCATCACGACGGCGGCTGCGTGGGCGCGGCCGTGCCCGAGCGGGTCTGGCGGCGCCGCCTGGAAACGCTCCGCGCGATGGGCTGCAACGCCATCCGCACCAGCCACAATCCGCCCGCCCCGGAGTTCCTCGACCTCTGCGACAAGCTGGGATTCCTGGTCATGGACGAGGCCTTCGACGAATGGCGCGTGCCCAAGATCGAGCAGCGCAACGCCTATCACGTCCATTTCGACGAATGGTGGGAGCGGGACGTCACCAGCATGGTCCTCCGCGACCGGAATCATCCCTCGGTGGTGATGTGGAGCGCGGGCAATGAAGTTCCCGACCAGATCGAGCCGGAGGGCGCGGCGACGCTCAAGAACTTCTCGACGTTTTTCATAAGCTCGATCCGACCCGCCTGGTGACGGTCGGCTGCGACCGCATCGCGGCCGAACCGAAGAGCGCCACGCCCGAGTTCCTCGCCCTCTTGGACATCGTGGGCTACAACTACGTCGACCGCTGGCGGGAGCGGAAGGAGAAATACTACAGCATCGACAAGCTGGCCTTTCCCCAGCGGCTGATGGTCGGCACGGAAAGCCCTTCCATGGGCGGCAGCCGCGGCGACTATCGCGCGAAGCGGCGCGAACCCCGACGTCGAGCAGTTGTGGAAGTTCGTCGGCGCCCACGACTACGTCATCGGCGATTTCATGTGGACCGGCATCGACTACCTGGGCGAGGCCCGCTGGCCGTCGAAAAACTCCACCTCCGGCGTGCTCGATACGTGCGGCTTCAAGAAGGACGGATTCTACTTCTATCAAAGCCAATGGACCACGAAGCCGATGGTCCATCTCTTCCCGCACTGGACCTGGCCGGGCAAGGAAGGGCAGGTTCTGCCCGTGACCTGCTACACCAATTGCGACAGCGTGGAGCTGTTCCTCAACGGCAAGTCGATGGGAGTCAAGAGCTATGTCTTCCCGCGCTACGGGATGGAGGGCGACTATGGGCATTACGCACCGAGTTCGCAGCGGCCGCGGACGACGTCCGATCTGCATCTGACCTGGGACGTGGTCTATGCGCCCGGCACGCTGCGTGCCGTGGGCACCAGGAGCGGCAAGGTGGTCTGCACGGAGGAGGTTGTGACCACGGGCCCCCCGGCGGCGATTGTCCTCGCGGTCGATCGCAACCGCATCGCGGCCAATCCCCAGGACGTGGCCCACGTGACCGTGCAGATCGTCGACAACCAGGGGCGGATGGCGCCGACGGCCGACAACGAAGTCACCTTCACGATCGAGGGCGAGGGCCGGATCATCGGCGTCGACAACGGCAATCCGGTCAGCACCGAGGATTTCAAGGCCAGCCATCGGCGGGCCTTCAACGGATTGTGTCTGGCGATCGTTCAGGGAACGCCGAAGCTGGGCAAGATTCACCTTGTGGCGCGTGCCGAGGGCCTCAAGGAGGCGTCGATCGACATCGAGACCGAGGGCGCTTTCAGCCCTCCGGTCTTGGAAACGACGCCCGTGACCGCTTCACAACAAGGTCGCCAACTGCTAAAATAGGGTGTGCAATCTGTGCGACGGGTGCAAGCCGAGAATGTCCCACGGTTCCCGTCGCGAGTTTATTGAAGGTGGACGTTTTGACTCCAGGGCCCGGTACCATGACCCGCATCACCCTCTCCGACAGCATAAGAGCGCAACTCGGCAGTTTGAGCCAGCCACTAGTGTTGTGCGACGAAGCGGGCAAGCCGCTTGGCACGTTTACGCCGGTGACCAGCCTCACCGAGCAGCAGCGGATTGCAATGACATTGCCCGACCACTTCCTTGACTCAAGCACCCCCACAGAAGAGTTGCGACGAAGACTTCGCGAGGAGGCTCGCATTCCCCACGAAGAAGTTTTGCGGAAGGCGAAGCAATACCTATGATTTACCGCGTGACTTGGGTGCCTTCCGCGCAAGACGCACTGCTTCGGATCATCATTAGCCGACCAGATCGGGGTGCGGTTGTGAACGCGCTGGATCGCCTTGGCGCGATGTTGCAACGAGAAGGCCCTGCGGCCGGCGAATCGAGAGAGGGGGAATTCCGCGTTCTCTTCGAGATACCACTGGCGGTCAAATTCTCGGTGGAAGAGCCGGATCGCGCGGTCACCGTAACGGACGTGTGGGTGATCGCGCGTAAGGATCGGCGAATCAACTAGCGTCGGGTTCTCCAGCGTAAAGCCGAACCTAATCGAGTCCTAGGTCGAGCGGGCAGTATTGTTCCATAATAGGCGCTGGATGACAAGGGAGTTCTGCCCAGGCTGCGGCGATCTCGCAGAGGGAGCTGGCCTTCGTGCGGGTCGTCGATCTGTCGCGCCGCAAAGAGCGCCTCGGGGAGAAGGCCGGCCTGGACTTCCGCAGCCGTGATATTGGAGATCGCCGCCGCCGTGCGCAATCCGGCATCATCCGACGAATCGGATTCCGCCGGCTCGTTGTCGTTGATCTGGCGAGCGGCGGCAAGCGACTCGCCAAACGTCTGGCGGGCCTGCTCCTTCAGGCCTGCCGTGGCCTGGGCGGCGGCAAGCGCGCGAAGCATATCGGCCTTTTCCCACGCATCTTCGATCTTGCGGGCCATGCCCAGAGGCTCGGCAAAGAAATCCGCGTTTCGCACCGGCTGGGCAGTGCAGGTCCCGATCACATAGAGCGCCCGCTGCTTTTCGGCGTCATTCTCGATTCCGCGGGCAGCGGTCATGGCCTCATGCAGACTCTCGCGAGCTTGTTCCAATTTCGCCCGATTGGTCTGGGCGGCGGCCAGGTTGCAGAGGACATCCACTCTTTGAATGGAATCCTTCATTGCGCGGGCGGTGGCCAGTGCCTCGACAAACAACCCCGCCTCGTCTTGGCTGGTGGCAACATATCGAAACTGGTCTGCGTCGCCGCTCTGGCGGGCCGCGGCGAAGGCCTCGGCAAAGGTCCGGCGGCCTTGCTCTTTCAGCCCCGCTTGGGTTTGCGAGACGGCAATCCAGCAAAACGCCGACACTGCCTGTGATCCTGCGAGCTTGCGTGCAGCGATCAGCACTTCATTGAATGAACTCTCCGCTTGTTGCACCAATCCCGCCTTGGCTTGGGCGCGGGCAACGTCGACCATGCACCAACAGTCTTGGCGTGCCGCGATGAATGCTTCATGGAACGACTGGACTGCTTCCTTGGACTGCCCTGCCTTGCTCTGGGCGGCCGCAATCTCGCAAAGGGTGGATACCTTGGAACGCACGTCCTTGATCTCGGCAGCCGTGGCCAGCGCCGCCCCGATACTCCCTAAAGCAATTTGCTGCGTGGCGATTTCGCAGAGAACGGACACGCACCCGGCACAGGACACTCCTGCCCTTTCGTCACTAGTTCGCGGGCTTCGGCGAGTGCTTCGGCAAGGGTCTGGCCCGCGTCGCCATTCAACCCCGCCTCGCGTTGGGCCACGGCAATATCGCGCAAGACAAACTGCTTTTGATTAGGATCGGTGATGCGGCGAGCCGCCGCGAGCGCTTCGGTGAAGGTCTGGGGGGCGCGTTGTTTCAGTTCCCCATGCGCCTGGCGCTAGCAACTGCAAGCAGGGCGCATGCCTTACTGTGAGGATTCTCAATATCCCTGGCCATACTAAGCCCCGCGTCCAAGAAGCCTGCCTTGACCTGCACCTCGACAATTCCCTGCAAAGCGCCGCCGCGCCCGTCTTCATCCTCCATGGCGTGGGCCGCGGCAATCGCTTCTGCTAGTGCCGCAAATCACAATTGATGGTACATGAAGACCTTGTTTCGCCCAGATTCCGGCATTTCCTTGCTTCCTAGATAACGCATTTTACCCCATTTCCATTGCATCAAAAGACCTTCCTCCTGTCTGATAACCGCGATGTCTTACGTCTCGGTCTCAAACAGGAGGAAGGATATGTCTGGCAAGGCGGCCAAAATCGTGCTTACGGAGAGGCAACATTCAATTTTGCAAGAGATGATCCACTCGACGACCGCGGCCCAACGGCTCGTCCAGCTGCGCACTTGATCGTACTGGCATTTGGCGGCATGTTCAATAGGGCGATCAGCGGCATCGTCGGCTTGCGGCGAAAGCAGATCGGTGTGTGGAGGCGACGTTGGAAGCAGTCGTTCGACGCGTTGGTGGCCATCGAGTGTCGCGAATCGCAAGCCGCACTTCGCCGCGCCATCGAAGATGTCCTGAGTGATGCGCCGCGGAGCGGGTCGCCGGGCAAATTCACGGCCGAACAAGTCACGCAGGTCCTGGCCATTGCCTGTGAACCGGCAGACCAATCGGGACGGCCCATTAACGAGTGGACCGGACGAGAACTCGCCGACGAACTCGTCCGCCGCAACATCGTCACCTCCATCTCGGTTAGTCAGGTCAATCGTTATCTGGCCGGGGCCGAACTGCAACCGCATCGCAGCAAGTATTGGCTGAACACCACCGAGAAAGACCCGAAGCTCTTTGAGCAGCAAGTCCAGATCGTCTGCCAGTGCTACCTCGAAGCCCCGGAATTGTACTTCCAGTACAATACGCACACGGTCAGCGTGGACGAGATGACGGGCATCCAGGCATTAGAGCGGAACGCAAAGACGAAGCCCATGAAGCCCGGTCAGCCGGCGCGGCCCGAATTCGAATACACGCGTCACGGCACGTTGTGTTTGATCGGGAATTGGCACGTGGTGCTTGGACAAATGATCGCACCGACGATTGGTCTGACGCGGACGGAGGAGGATTTCTATCGGCATATCCAACAAACGGTTGCAACTGAGCCGCAGGCGGGCTGGAGGTTTGTAGTGGACAACTTGAACACGCACTGTAGCGAGAGTCTCGTCCGTTACGTCGCGCGTTTGGAGGGAATCGACCCGAGCACCTTGGGCCAGAAAGACAAGGCCGGCATTCTGAAATCGATGGCCAGTCGTCAGGCTTTTCTCTCCGACGGTAGTCATCGGATTCGCTTCGTGTACTTGCCGAAGCACAGTTCCTGGTTGAACCAGATCGAAATCGTTTTCGGGATCGTGACCCGACGTGTTCTGCGACGCGGCAACTTCAAATCGACGGAGGCGTTACAGGAGCGACTGTTGGCCTTCATCGACTACTTCAACCGCACGTTTGCTAAACCCTTCCGCTGGACCTACACTGGGCGCCCCGTAACAGCCGCCACCGTGAAACGCCCGGCGACCTGGAAGGAAAAATGGGTAAGTCACCGAGAATCTGGTGAAACTTTGGTTTTGGTGGGCTGACAAATGTGATTTGCGGCACTAGGGGTTGGGCGGCCTGATCGGCATGCCCACCATCGATTTGCTCACCGGCAATCTCGATGAGAGCGGACGCCTTTTCCCCCGGATATTTGATCGCTCGAGCCGATGCAAGGGCATCCGAAAGAAACCCGGCGCTCCGCTGGGTGCTGGCGACCTTAGTAGGTGCCGAGTTTCCATCGTCGCTGAAGTCCGGATACTTGACGTTGCCGGCCGATGCAATCGCCTCGGCGAAAGTCTGGTGGGCCTGCTCGATCAGCCCTGCCTTGGCCTGGGTGGCGGCGATCATGGCGAGGTTTGCCGCTTTTTCCTCCGTATCGTTGTCCTTGCGGAGCGTGGCGAGGGCTTCAGTAAGGGTTTCGGCGGCCTGCTTTGCCTGCCCGACTTTAACCATAGCGGCGGCGATCTTGCCAAGAGTCCGCCCTCTCTGCTCCGCGGTTTCAAGCAAGCGGCCCACGCCGATCGCGTCGGCAAATTGTCCTGTCTGAATCTGGGCATCGACGATGATGCTGGAAGCGGAAAATGGACCGTTGTCCTTGCCCCGCTTGGCTATCGCTTCGCGGGCCGTGGCGAGGGCCTCGACAAAGGTCTGGCGGGCCTGCTCGCGCTGCCCTGCAGTCTGTTGCATCGCGCCAATCGCGTACTCGGCCCAAGCCCGCCATGGCCGTTCTTCGATCCTTTGCGCCGTACTGAGCGCTTCGCTGAAATTTCTCTTTTGGGCGTAGACCGCGCCGATCTGGCGAAGGGTCGCCATTTTGACGGAGAAGGCGTCTCCAATAGCGTTGCCCCGGAAGTTCTGCATCAGCACCGACGCTGCTTGGATCTCGTCGGCCGTCGCGAGGGCTTCGGTCAAGAACCCCGCCCTGGCTTGCGCCAGGGCAATCTCGGCGATGACATAGGCCCTGGAAAGCCTGTCTTCATCGCTCATGCGGCGGGCGATGGCAACCGCCTCGGTCGTGGTTTTGCGCCGGTTCTGTCTGTCCGCAGTCGGCCTGCGCGGAGGCCAGCGCCACGAGCAGCGACACGTCCCCGGCCTTGATCGCGCGGGCCAAGGCAATCGCTTCGGCAAGGGTCCGGCAGGCGTGTTCTGACTGGCCCGCCTCCGCTTGGGTACGACCGATTTCCGAGAGGGCCGATAACCTCTCACTGGCGCCCTTGATCTTGCGGGCGATGCCGATCGCTTCGGACACGGTCCGGCGGGCTTGCTCCGCCTCGTTGGCCTTGGCCTGGACGGCGGCAATCCGGCACAGGGCAGATATTCTAAATTTTGTGTCGTCGTCAATCTGGCGGGCCGTCTCAAGGGCCTCCGTCGTCAGCCCCGCTTCTGCCTGGCTCACGGCAACATCGTAAATGGGCTTCGCCTTGTCGGGCTGGGAGCCTTCTTTGATCCCGAGGGCCGTGGCAAGCATCTCCGCGAAGATTTCGCGGGCCTGATCGGGCTGCCCTGCCTTGGCTTGGGCGACGGCGATCTCACGCAGGCGCATCGCCCGCATATCCTGAAATTCAAGCTCGCGGACCGTGCTGAGGGCCGCGCCATAGCGCACTGCCTTTGTCTGCGCCCCGGCAATATTGGACAGGGCATAGGTCCTCTGAGTCTTGTCGGGGATCCTGCGGGCCGTACTCAGTGCGTCGGCGAAGAGTCCTGCCTGTGCCTGGTTAGTAGCAACGATGAACAGCGCCTCTGCCTTCCCTCTCGGGCTAGCGATCTTCTGGGCCGTCGCCAGTGCCTTGGCAAAGAAGCCCGCGTCTGCCTCGTAGGCGGCAATGCTCAAAAGCGGTCTTGACCTCTCATCCATCCCCGCAGAGTTGTTTTCCGCATAGTCAAGGTCAACGGCGATCTTGAAGGCTTCGGTGAGGGTCCGGCGGGCATCGCTGGTCAACTTGGCGTTGGCCTGGGCGCTAGCGATTTCGCAGAGGGCGAAGACCTTCGGTTCTGCGTCGTCGATCTGGCGGGCCGCGGTGATTGCCTCGGCAAAGACCGTTGCCTGCGAGTCCGCCTGCGAGGCAGGTGGACTACCGCCTACTGCGTCGGCTGACGATACATGGGATGGCAGGAGCGTCAAGAGGAGCA
The DNA here is from genome assembly GCA_963824275.1 of uncultured Planctomycetia bacterium. GTDB lineage: Bacteria > Planctomycetota > Planctomycetia > Pirellulales > Thermoguttaceae > JANXQG01. The sequence goes on from CAWGOT010000003.1 coordinate 1,054,360, forward strand.
CGACGGTTGCGACCGCAGGCAAGAGCGCCCGATCAAAGCGCCGGTTCATGCGATTCAGCCGATCGTCCGGGGCCACCATTTTCCTCTCCCAGTTCCGTGTCCGACCTGTATCATGCTGCCCGCGGGCAGAAGTTGGAGTCCCGGCTTTAGCCGGAATCATACCAAACAAACCGCCTAAAGGCGGGACTCCAACGACTGGTTCAATACTTCCGCAGCCGGATGCACTCCTGGTCGGCGTCACTGAGCTTCTCCAGCGGCACATTGATGACCGTGCCGTCTTCCCGTTCGAGCTTGACCACCTCGTTGACCATGCCCCGGAACTTGGCGGTGACGCGGAAATTGCCGCTGGTGTCGGTCCAGGTGCGGGCCGTACGGGCCTGGGCCTTGGCGGCCAGCTCCCGCCGTTCCTGGGCCGCGGCGTCCAGGGCCGCTTTGTCCTCGGGCTTCTTCTGCGCCTTCTCATGCTTGACCTTCGACTGCTCTTCGGGGTCGGCGACCGCGGCCACGTTCGGCGAGACGGCCAGGGCCTTTTCCACCAGCGGGCCCAGCGTCGAGCCGCGGGCATTCAGCGCAATCACCCGCCCGTCGCGTCCCACCAGGATCATCTGCGGAATGGACGTAATGCCGTAGTAGTCGGCCATCGGCTCGGGTAAATCGGCGTCGCGGCAGATCGTCCAGGGCACTTCCTCCTTCGTGACGAAGGCCCCGATCTCCATGCTGCTCCCGTCGTCGATGCTGATGCCGATGACCTCGAAGCCCTGGCGCTGGAACTTCTCGTAGTTGGCCTTGATGTTGGGGATCTCCTCCCGGCAGGGGCCGCACCAGGTGGCCCAGAAATCGATCAGCACGACCTTGCCCCGATACTTGGCCCAGTTGAGGACCGTGCCGTCGAGCGTCTTGCCCTCCAGGTGCATCGCGTTGCCGACGAGCTTCAGACGGCGGGCCTTGGCTTGCATGGCGTGGGCCAGGCGGGCAAACGTCGGGTCGGCAGCCAGGAGCTTGGCCATGCTCTCCAACGTGTCGCCGGCCAGGCGGTCGTTGCCGGTCTCCTCGGCGATCTTGGCGGCTTCCACGGCCGCCGCGGCGTCCTCCGGCTTGAGCGGACCTGTCCCCAGGAACTTCTTCAACTCGTCAAGATGCTGGCCAAACACGGCTTCGCTGCCGGCGATTTCGAGTTGGACCACCAGCAACCGCAGGTGGACGATCCGCGCCTCGGCCTTGTGCGTGGTCTTCTTAGTTTCTCCTCGAAGGCGGTCAGCTCCTGCGGGTCCTTCAGAATCGCCGCTTTCGTTTGCACGGCAAACAACAACTGCTCGCTATTGGGTTTGGCGGCCAGGATCCGCTCGGCCGACTTGAGGGCCGCATCGCGGACCTTGGCTTGCATCTCGGGGTCGGTCGGCTTGAGCTTCTTCAGGGCTTCGATGAAAGCCACCTGGTCCTCGGGCCCGCCCTTGGGCACGGCCAGGGGATCGGCCGCCGGCCGGTCCGCAGCCTGGACCGTCGGCGTCGCCAACAGAACCAACAGCAGCATCGCCCCTGCCGCACAGGACCACAATGCACAGCGCCACACCGCACAAGGCCACGATCGCGTCATGACAGCACCCTTTCCGGTATTTGCCAGTTGGACTGCGCTCGGAGACGCTCCGGGCGACAATACCATCATCTTAGCAAACCAGCGGGCGAATTTCTAGCCCGCCGGAGTTCCCGGCGGGGGGGTAGGGCGGGTGTGAAAATAAGTGTCGCCTTTCGCTTCGCCGGTCCTTAGCCCCGGACCAGAAGCCACGCGACCGCAACCCACACGGCCAACCCGGCCGAAATCCAGCCCCAGCGGGCAAGATGCTGTCGCAGGGCCGATGCGGTTCGACGGCGGCCGGGATGCGCGGCCGGAATCACGCCCACGATCGGCACGGGCAAGAGGGCCTGCAACTCGGCAAGGCTCAATATCGCCGGCTCCAGCGAGGCCCCGATCGAGATCATGCCCAGGCCGATGACCGAAGTCGTCGCGGTCACGAGGGCCGTGCCGAGAATCACTGCGGTGCGGCGCGGCGGCGCGGGAGGCGGCAGCAAGGGTTCGGCAGCAAGCAGATCGACGTGCAGTTCCTCGCCCCGCACCGTTTGCGCGGCACGCTCCTGTGCTTGGGCCTGTCGCAAGTCATCTCTCAGCTTCTCGGCCGCCTGCTGGGCTGCCTGCACTTGCGCCTCCGCCGGCCCGTCGTCGGGCGGCAAGGCGCTGGGCGAAGGCGGCGCCGCGCCGCTGCCGGCGGGCTGTTCCTGCGCGATCATCTGCGGAATCGAGGCCAGTTCCCGCCGCGCTTCCGCGATCAGCATATCGGCTTCCTGCACCGCAGGATGCGCCGGCGTGCGCTGCTGCAACAAGACCCTCTCGCGCTCTTCCAGTTCGGCCAGATGGCGCGAGAGGGCCGTCCAGCGTGGATTCTCGATCGTCGAGGGCTGCGACGGCGCCGCCGGTCGGCGCTGGCCAGCGCCCGCAGTCGCCGCTCGCGGAGCAATTCCAATAGGGTCTGGGCCTCCGTGGCGTCGCGATCCGCTTGCCGCACTTTCTGTTGGGCAGCCGAATAGGCCTGCTCAAGCTGCAGCTTCCATTGGGCACGGCAGGCCTGCGAATAGGCCGAGGCCACGACATTCGCCATCGGCACGATGCTCTCGGCCGGCAAGTTGCTCAAGGAGACCGCGACCACGGTCTCCTGGCCGGTCCGTTGGGCCTCGATCCGCAGCTTCTCACGGATCTCCGGCTTGGCCTGGGCCACGATTTCCTGCCATGCCTGTTGATAGGCGAAGTCGGGATTGTGGATGCAGACCTTGGCGGTCGCCTGCGCCGGGACTTCGATCCTCGCCGGGCGGGAACCGTACAACTTCCAACCGTAGGCTGCCATGGCCATCGCGAGAAACAGAACTCCATAGCCCAGCTTGGGAACCAGCCAGGGAGAACGCTGGCGAACGGTCGTCGCAGGTTCGGATGCAATGTTCGGCATCGTGCTTGCCCTTTTTTCGCGAGTAGGAAACAGCGCCTCACCTTTCGAGATCGACGGGCGATGGTCCAGAAAATGAGAGCGGATGGACGTTCCTGGCAATTTTTCCCGAAAGCAACCTCCCGATAGGGGTGTGATAAGCAATAAATAGACCAAAAACCATGGATCCAGTTGAACCAAGCGGTCCAGGGTGCAATAATTTGAGATTCCGACTCCATCAAGATTGGAGAACTTTTCGCGTGCAACGTTTCATGCTCAGGTCGAAGATCCACAGGGCTACCCTGACGGGCACCGACATCGATTACGAGGGCAGCATCGCCATCGACCGCCTTCTGATCGACGCCGCCAGGCTGCTGCCGGGGGAGCAGGTCCACGTGCTGAACGTCAACAACGGGGCACGGCTGGTGACCTATGTCATTGAGGCCCCGGCCGGTTCGGGAGTGATGTTGTTGAACGGCCCTGCGGCCCGCCTGGCGGTGCCTGGCGACAAGGTGGTGATCCTGAGCTACTCGGGAATGACGGACGAAGAAGCCCTCGCCTGGCGACCGATCGTCGTCTTCGTGGACGAGAAGAACCGGCTGACAAAGTGAGACGTTGGGCTATCGATGGCACCGGCCGGGTGCTCTCTGGGTGCGGTGGAGCATCACGTTGCTAGTAGCTGTCATATCCTTGTTTCCGGTCTGAGTTGTTCCCTTGCAAGCAAGTAGTCCTCGATCGCCCGCCAGGAGTCGACGCGCCGCAGGCCGGGGCAATCGCGATGTTGGCCGTTGGGATCAAAGAGGATCCTCTCGACGTCGGGACGAAGTTCCGCCGCGGTGAGAATCTCCGGCAAGTCGTCGATGAAATGCGTGCAGCCGGCCTGGTTGACTCTGGCCACCTTCTCCGCCTTGGACTCGAAAAAATGGATGTGGTCGGCCGCCAGCCCGATCCGCGCCGGATCGTTGAAGCCATGTTCCGCGAGAAAGTCGCGAGCCGCCTGGTGCAGGTCGTGCCGAGGGCCGAGAAACGGATAGCGCGTGCGATGGCTGATGATGTACACTTCCTGGCCGGCGCGGCGGCAGCGGTCGAAGAACTCCAGCACCCCCGGGAACATACGGGCCTCACGCATACCCGGGCCGTACGTGTAGCCCTGCAATTCGGTCCAGCGGTCCTCCTGCTCGATCTGTCGCAGATAATCGCGGACGGCGTTCTTCGACTCGGGGATGCCGGGCGGCACGAGACCTTGTTCGACGGCCAGTTTGCGAAACAACCCGTCGTAGCAGACAATCGTGTTGTCGAAATCGACGCCAATGATCACGCTAGATGACCTCGCAGGATTGAAAGCAGGTCCCTTCTGCCGGAAGGGACGATAGCGTCACGGTACGTGTGAGAACCGCCGAGTCTTCTTGCGAAACATCACACAACAATCCCTTCCGGCAGAAGGGACCTACTTCTTCTCGGCCTGGTACGCGCGGTCGATTGCGTCGGCGATCGCTTCGGCGGTCAGGCCGAACCGCTTGCGGAGGTACTTCTGCGATCCGCTTTCCGGCAGGAACAGGTCGGGCGTGCCGAACGAGAGCAGCCGGGCCTTGGTGCGAAACGGTTGCGCGGCGGCCCACTCGGCAACTGCGCTTCCCAGTCCGCCGATGCGGCTGTGCTCTTCCACCACCGCCACGATGGCGAACCGATTCAACACGTCGCGGAGCAGTTCTTCGTCAAGCGGCTTGACCGTGTGCATGCTCACGACCTTGGCCGACACGCCGCGGGCTTCCAGCAGGGCAGCCGCTTCGAGCGCCGGCGCGACCATGTTGCCTAGTCCCAAGAGGCAAACGTCTCCCCCCTCGCGGACAGTGATTCCGCGGCCGATCACCATCACCAATGGTTCCTTATGGACGACCGGCTCGCCTTTTTTACCCAAGCGGAGATATACCGGGCCATTCAGTTTGAGTATTTCCTTCAAGGCAGCATTCACCTCGGCCACGTCGGCAGGGCAGACCACGGCCAAATTCGGCAAGGCCCGCAGAAAGGCCACGTCTTCCACCGAATGGTGCGTCGGCCCCAGCGAGGCGTAGGACAATCCGCTGCCCGTGCCGACGATCGTCACCGGCAGGTTGTGGTAGCAGATGTCGATGCGGATCTGCTCCATCACGCGGGTCGTGCCAAAGGGCGTGATCGTGTAGGTGAAGGGCCGCAGGCCGCACATCGCCATGCCGGCGGCCATGCCCGTCATGTTGCCCTCGGCCACGCCGCAGTTGTAGAACCGCGCGGGATGCTGCTCCTTGAAGTCGTCGAAGAGGCGGTTGCCGATGTCGCCGGAGAGGACCACGATGCGGTCGTCCGCGGCGGCCAGTTCGGTGATCGTGGCGGCAAATGCGTTTCTCATGCGAGCCCCAGTTCCTTCCGTGCGGCCTGAAGTTCCTCGGCGGTGGGCGTGCGGTAGTGCCAGTTGTTGTCGTCTTCCATGAACGAAACGCCCTTGCCCTTGACCGTGTGGGCAATGATCGCCAGCGGCTTGCCCGAGCCGTCGGGCACATTTTCCAATGCGGTTCGCAGGGCCGCCAGGTCGTGGCCGTCGACCTCGCTGGCCGACCAGCCGAAGGCCCGCCACTTGTCGGCCAGGGGATCGAGGGCCATGATCTCGTCGCTGCGGCCGGTGGCTTGCCATTTGTTGTAGTCGATGATGACGGCCACGTTGTCGATCTTCTGGGCGGCGGCGAAGAGGGCCGCCTCCCAGACCGCGCCCTCTTCGCACTCGCCGTCGCTCATGAGCACGAAGCAACGATATTGGCGGGTACCCGCTTGCGGGTGCGGATCCGCTGGGCCAGGGCCATGCCCAAGGCCAGCGGCAGGCCGTGGCCGAGCGAGCCGGTCGAGGCCTCGACGCCCGGCACGCAGCGCAGGCAGGGGTGCTCGGCGAGGTGGCCGCCGTCGCTGGTTATAGGTCTCCAGCACCGCCGGGTCGTAGTAGCCCCGCCAGGCCAGGGCGGCATATAGCGTCGTGGCGGCGTGGCCTTTGCTCAGAATGAAGCGGTCGCGGCCGGGGTCCCAGGGATTGTTGCGGATCGATCCGCAGCAGGCCCCAATAGGCAGCTACCACGATATCGACGCAAGAGAGCGACGAGCCCAGGTGCGGCGTCTTCTTCGCATGCGACATCTCCACCACCTGCCCGCGAATCTCGCGGGCGATGGCCTTCATCTCCTCCAGCGCTGTGGCTGTCCGAACCGGCTTACTCCTTGTGAACGTACTGGTCGGGCAAGTCCCGCAGCCGGTCGAGGTTCTTCTTCATCCATGCGGCCGTGTCGCGAATCGCGTCCTGAACGTCAGCTGGGCTTCCAGCCCAGCTCGGTGCGGGCCTTGGTGCTATCCAAAAGGTAGGCCGCGTCTTGCCCCAGCCGGGCCTCGGTAACCTCCATGCAATCCTCGAAACGGGCATCCAACTGCCGGCAGATCTCCTCGACCAGCGCCGGATCGATTCCCGCTGGTCGGTCGAGAGGTGATAGATCCCGCCGGGAGTGCCGTCGCGGCAGATGCGGAGCGTGGCGTCGACCACGTCGCGGATGTGGATGAACGAGCGGACGCTGGTCCCGCCCCCTTCCAGCCGCAGCTTTCGGCCGGTGAGCATGCAGAGGATCGTCTTGGGAATGATGCGGTACAGGGCCTGCCCCGGTCCGCAGACATTGGCCGCGCGGGTGAAGGCGACGGGGAACCCGTAGGCCTTGTGGAAGGCCAGCAGGTTCATGTCGCAGGCGGCCTTGGAGATGGCGTAGGGCGTGCTGGGATTGAAGGGGGCGTCTTCCCGGATCACGCCGCTGGTGTTGCCGTAAACCTCGGGCGTGGAGGCCTGCACGAATTTCTTGAGGAACGTGCCCCGTCGACTATGCGGCGCAGCCGCTCGTGCAGCCGGACCATGGCGACGGTGTTGGTCTGGTACCAGTGCTCCGGGTTCTGCCAGCTCTGGGCGACCATGCCCTGGGCGGCGAAGTTCACCACGTAGTCGGGCTGGAACTCGTGGAGTGTGGCATCGATCCTGTCGAGATCGCGGTTCAGGTCCAACTGCCGGAAGGTGAAGCGGTCGTGCGGCATCCACTGGTAGGGCAGGAAAACCGGATCGGCCTCGGGCGAGCGGCTGATGCCGAGCACTTCCGCGCCGGCCTGCAGCAGGCCCGCCACGAAGCTGCGCCGGAAAAGGAGTTGCTGCCGATGACCAGGAATCGTTCGTTGGGCATAGTTCAGTTTGGAGTGCGGCGACAACCGTGCTGGCCGTAGGACGGATTGACAATCCGTCGTGTGTTCCAAGACGGATTGCCAATCCGTCCTACGGTCCAGCTGTTACTTGAGTTGAATCGCCTTCATCTTGCGGATGTTGTAATATTCGATGTTGTTCATCGAGTCGGGCAACTTGCCGGCGCGGAAGGCGGCAATCAGGTCGCGGGCCGCGTCTTCGATCGTGTAGCAGGGCACGAAGCCCAGCACCGTGCGGATCTTGTCCGAATTGATATGATACGAACGCTTGTCGTCCGAGGGCGTGGTGACGATCTCGATGGGCGTCCTTCTCCGGCATTTCCCGGCGGACCACCGTCGCGGACGATCGTCGCCGTGTCGGCCACGCTGTAGTTCTGATAGGCGGCGTTGAAGATCTGCCCGGCCACTTGCTCGTCGGGTGCTTCCAGCAGCAGCGTGTACAGGTCGATCATGTCGTGGATGTGCAGGTTGGGCCGCATCTGCGTGCCGCCGAAAACCGTGATCTTGCCGGCGTTCACGGCATGGTTGGTGAGGATGTTGACCGTCAGGTCCAGCCGCTGCCGGGGCGAATGGCCGCAGATCGTCGCCGGGACGCACGATGACCGGCACAAAGTCCGCGGTCTGCTCCGGCAGCAGGACCTTCTCGCACATCGCCTTGTACTTGTTGTAAAGCGAGATCGGCACCAGCGGATGCTCTTCGGTCACGTTGGGCGAGTCGCTCACGCCGTAGACGCTGCCGGAGCTGGCGAAGATGAACCGCCGCACGCCGGCTTCCTTGCAGATCCGCACCAGCGGCAGGAACGAATCGTAGTTCACCGTATGGCTGAGATTGGCGTCGAGCTCCACGCTGGGGTCGTTGGAGATGCAGGCCAGGTGGATGGCCTTGTCGCAGCCCTGCGACCGCCGCGCGGACCGCCGCCGGATCGCGGATGTCGCCCTGGAACTGCCGCAGGCCGGGGTGGTCCTTGACCGCGGCCAGGGCCTGCTCGCCATAGATGTAGAGGTCCAGGACGTGCACGCCGTAGCCCAGCTCCAGCAGCCTGGGCACGAGCACGGCCCCGACGTATCCCGCCCCGCCGGGCACGAAGACCGCCGCTGGCTTCCCGTTTGCCACGTCGTGGATGCTCCGACTTGTCATCTGCGTGTGAAATCCAGTGGTCGTAGCTCAACATGTCGTTGATTTGTTTTGTCAGGGCCTCCGGCGTGACGACGCTGCGGTTGCCCACGGTCTCGACGGCCTGGGCCCCCACGGCGTTGCCGATGAAGCCGATGACTTCCATCGGCACGTCCTTGGCGGCGCAGAGCGCGGCGACGGCCAGCAGGGCGTCGCCCGCCCCGATGCGATCGACGATCCGCGTCGTGAACGACGGGATCAGGAAGAATCCTTCCTTGGCGTGGTAGCCCAGGTTGCCGCTCCGCCCTCGCGTGACCAGCATCTGCCGGCAGGAGAGCCGCTCGGCCGTCTCCGCCACGATCAAGCGCAGATCCTTGGTGCGGTTGCGGGCCTCCAGGCGAAGCTCCTTTTCGGACAGGCAAAGGAAGTCGGCGCGGCCGTACTTCGAAGGGCTGTTGAATCCCTGGTTGGCCGCGTTGGTCTGCGTGTTGACCGCCAGGAAGCGGTCGCTCTTGCAGAGCAGCTCGATGATCTCCGGCGTCATCATGCCGTGGCCGTAGTCGGTGACGACCACCGCGTCGTAGTGCGGCAGGACGCCTGGAGCCGGGCATAGAGGGCCGTGCTGACCGCCTCCGGCACCTCCTGGTCCATGAAGTAGACCTCGAACAGCTTCTGGAAGGGATAGATCTCGACCAGCCGCCGCTTGACGATCGTGCGGGCCCCGGGCATGTACAGGAAGGAGGCGTCGATCTTCGGATTGAGCTTCTCGCGGATGAACTCCTCGTGCGAATCCTTGGTGCCCAGCAGCGTGAGCATGCCGATGCGATCGCAGAAAGCGGCCGATTGGTTGGCCGTGGCCAGCACTCCGCCGGCGAACTTCTCTTCCGAGACATAGCGCACCGCCAGCACGGGCTCCTTGCCCGATTTGCCGATCGATTCGCAATATTGGTATTCGTCGATGATCGTCTCGCCCACGAACAGCACCGAGGTGGTCCGCGCCTTGTCGAGTGCGGCCGCAATATCCTCGCGGGAATAACGCGTGCGGAACGCGTTGAGGAACTCGCTGGCGTCCGGCGCCAGGGCCGGCGAGCCATGATGGTTCAGCCGAACCGTCTTCACGCCCGTGGAGGTCAAGGCGACAAACCGCCCTCCCACGGCGCGGACGATGGCCGCTTCCGTCTCGCGGACCTTGCGATAGTCGACGTTGCCCGGATCGTTCTCTTCCCAAGGCACGTAGATGTCAGGGCAGATCGACTGGATGGCGTCCGGACCCAGGCCGCTCTTGGCCACGGCCACGTAATCGACGCACGACAAGGCGGCCAAGGCCTCCGCCCTCAGGTCCTGGTTGAACAACGGCTGCATCGCTGCCCGTCGCAGGGCGGCGTCGGGCGAAATCGTGACCACGAGCACCCCCCAACTGCCGGGCCTGTTCGAGATGCCGAACCGCTCCGATGTGCAGCAGATCGAACGTGCCGTGCGTATGGACAACTGCGCCACCTTTTGTCCGCTCGGCGGCCAATCGCCCTTGCAACGTCTCGATCGTCTGGATTTTCTCAGTTTGCGGCATTATGTCCATCTTGTGGGGGAGTGGAGGACGCGAGCATTTGTGGTGCAGCCGTCCCGGCTGCCAGGGGTAGGCGGGACGCCCGCACCACAACTTGTTGTTGGAGAGGTACCAAGGATTTCAAGACGTGGGGATTTCTCAATCCTACCACAAGATTCCATCGTTGGAAGCATTGGAAGCCGTTCGATTGTGGTTAAACCCCGCCCAGCTTATAATCGGAACATACGGCACGCGGTTGCACCCGACACAAACCCGAAGCGTTAGCGAGGAATGTAAGTCGTGTCCTCGCTTACGCTTCGGGTTAGTATTGAATACTCCAAGTTGTTTCTGTAAATTCGAGGAAGCCAGTACGATTATGCGCGAAAAGAAGCGGAAACGGCCGGCGCCAAGCGTCATGGAAGCCCGCGACGAAACTCCTGCCAGCCATCCGCCCGCTGTCAAACTGCCACCGGCGCCCTCGGGCCGCCGCCCCTGGTGGCTGGTGATCATCCTTTTTCAGGTGCTGGCGGCGCTGCTCTGGTTGAGCAACGCCTTTTTCAGCGGAATCGATAATTCCATCGTTCTGCCGACCCGTATCCGGTTGCTGGGTTTGGGGGACAAGCCGGGACCCATCCAGCCGGTCGAGCGGCTTGAGTTCGATCTGCCCGTCAAGCTGCCGGTCAATGGACCAAACGGCAGCGCCATGATCGACCCTCTGCATGCCCAAAACGGTGTAGAAGTTGCCATCGGCGACAAGAAGTTCTCGTTCTCTCGGGATGAGTTCTTCAAACAATGGCAGGTTACGCAGGCGAACGAGGAGACATATCACGTGGTCGCCCCGCCCGAGGTTTCCGCCGATCGCTCGCTGCTGCCGATGTATAGTTCGCGGATCAACTGGGGTGGGGATGGGAGGTTGCTCTACTACTCGTTTCCTAAGAACATTTTCATTCTCCTGGAGGCCGGCATGGCGCTGATGTTGCTCCTCCGCCTGCCAGCACTGCGCGGCGTCGAGACATGGGCATCGACGGCCTCTCGGCCGAAAATGACATTCCGGCCGCGCCGGGTCTGCCTTCGAAAAGAAATGGCGCCGGGCATGCCTGGGAAAAATGGCTCTGGCCCAGCCTCATGGCCGCAACCTTCGTGCTGGCGATGGTGATTGTCGAAACCAATCAGCCGTACCACTTCACGCAGGACGACTCACTGGCCAATAATCTGCCCGGCTCGCTGAATGGTTGCCGCAGCGCGTTTTCCGGCACGCTGCCGGAATGGAACCCGTATGTGCTGATGGGGATTCCCTCGCTGAGCCTGGGATACTCCTGGCTCTGGTATCCGCCGACCTACCTGATGTACGGCATCGCCCGATTCCTCTTGGGCAACGAGTACCTGACCATGGAAGTGAGTTCCATCCTGCATCTTTTCGCCGCTTGTTTCACCACGTACTGGGCGGCGCGAAAGCTGGGCATCCGCCGCTCCCTCTCCGCCGCCGGCAGTCTTTGTTTCGTGCTTTGCGGCTATTGGCTGATCATCGGCCGCGGTTGGCCGAACACGATCCCCGGCGCGGTGTGGACGCCGCTCTTGGTCGTTTCGGCGATCGAGCTCCAGCGCGGCGAGGTGGGCTGGCGGTGGTTGGCCGGCACGGTGGCCGTGATCGTCATCTTCTTCAGCAACGGCTTTCCGCAGTATTGGGCCTATCCGATGATGTGTTACGCCCTCAGCATTTTTCTGCTGGCGGTGATGGGGCGGATCTCGCCGCGAAACGTGCTGCGGGCGGTCACGGCGCTGATGTTCGAGCGCGGCGTTCATCGTGCCGCTGCTGTATAACCAGCTCGATTGGGCGAGCGATTTGCAACGGCCGCCCTCTTACGGCCTGGGCATCGAGTGGGGACTACTGGCGATCCTGTTTCCCCACCCTATTACGCACGCCTCGTTTCCGGGGAACCTGGGGCTCGCGAGTATAGCACGCAACTTTACTACTCGGGGACACTGTTCTGCCTGGCGACCTTCCTGGCCTGGAGCATCCTGCTGGCGTATCGTCGGGCTGGGCTCCCAGGGACTGGGAAGGCTTGCGGGTGGCGCAAGATGTGGGCCGGCAATGTCTGGCTATTCTCGGCGGCCCTGATGCTCATGATCTCGCTGGGACCGGCCGGGATCGCCTGGCCGCTGATGTCGAAGCTGCCGATCGTGAGCAAGGTCAACAACAATCCCTTCCGCGCCTTGCCTTATTTCAACATCTTCGCCGTCTTGGCGGGCGGCATCATCGTCGAGCGCCTGTTGCGGCCTTTGCGGCATTCGCGGCGGTGGGAGCTGGCGATCGTGTCGGTCGTGGCCCTGCTGATGCTGTACCACGCTTCGATCGCCCGGCCCGCCCTGTTTGCCTATGGCGACAAGCCGTATCCGGCCCTGCCGAAGGAGATGGCCGATCTGCTCGACTCGACGCGGCCCACCGAGTCCCATCGGGTGATCGGCGTTTCGCAGCGGAAGTGTACGCAGCCGGGACTTGCGCTGGCGATGGTGCATTCATTCCCTTCGGTGTATTCCGTGCTGTCGTACTACGGCGACGACCCTCTGGTTGCCAGCAAACCACTGTTCAGCGCCGGCTACAAGCGGATGAGCGACGATCCGTTGGCGGCGGCGCAGGCCTACGGCATCCGCTGGCTGCTGGTGCATAAGGACGTGATGGAGATTTACGATTTCTACAAGCATCCGGACAAGCTCAAGCCGGAAGAGATCGCGAAACGCAATCCCGAGGAATTCTTCATCACGCACGGGGTCGGAAGTCCCCCGCCCTATAACCGCATTTTCGAGCCGCTGTACCAGCACTCTCGCCAGGTGCTCAGTTACCCGGAGGTCGAGGTTCGCGAGATCGAAGGGCCTTGCCGGCCGTTGGCCTTTTGCGAGTCGGCGCCGGACGTTGCCCTGCCGATCCAGTTGAGCGGCCGCGGGGCGAAGGTCGATCTTGGCGGCTTGAGCCAAGGAGGACCGGTTGTGGTGAACTTCATGGCCTGGCCGCACATGACGGCCAAGGTCGACGGCCAGCCCGTACCCGCGGGGCCGGATGAGTGGGGCCGGCTGCGGGTCATGGTGCCGGCGGGGGCGAAAACGCTGGAAGTCCGCTACACGCCGCCCTGGGCCAAGGGCATGCTCTTCGGCGCGGCGATCGCGCTGGCGACTGCCGTGGGAGCAGTCGCCGCGCGCTGGCTGCTCGGCAAATCCGGGAGCAAGCAGGCATGACCCGGCGGAGATTTGTCGTCCTCGACCGCGACGGCACGATCATCGTGGAACGCCAGTACCTTTCCATCCCGGACCACGTGGAGTTGTTGCCGGGCGGGGCGCTGGTCTGAGAATGATGCGCGAGCAGGGCCTTGGCCTGATAATCGTGACGAACCAATCGGCGGTGGGGCGGGGTTATTTCGACATGGCCCGACTGGAAGAGATCCATGATCGTCTGCGCGGGCTGTTGGCCGCCGAAGGCGTGACCATCGACGGCATTTATGTCTGCCCTCACGTGCCCGAGGACCAATGCCGCTGCCGCAAACCACTGCCGACTCTGCTGGAGCAGGCGGCACGGGAACTGGGGTTCGAACTCCGCGATTGCTTTGCGATCGGCGACAAGCCCTCCGATATTGAAATGGGCCGGGCAGTGGGGGCAACGACGGTGCTGGTCCGGACCGGTTACGGCGCCGAGCATGAGGCCGCCGGGCACGTTGCGGCAGACCACATTGTGGACGATCTTGTCGAGGCGGCCGGTATCGCAGGCCATAGGTTCGTAGGGTGGGACCAGTGAGCTTGCGAGCGCGGCCCACCAATCATGGGCGTTGGTGGGCCGGCATCGCAAGCTCACTGGTCCCACCCTACGCCGAAACCGCCCTGAAGTTGTTTGTGAATTGGACCCTACGCGGCTACGCGGACGCGGCCGCGAAACTGGCCGCCGCAACCTAAATATGCTACAGTATACGGTTCCTATCGAAAGGCCGAGATGACCAAGGTCGTTATACTTTGCGGGGGGTTGGGCACTCGCTTGCGCGAGGAAACCGAGTTCCGGCCCAAGCCGATGGTCGAGGTCGGAGGGCGGCCGATCCTCTGGCACATCATGAAGACCTACGCCCATTACGGCTTCCGGGAGTTCGTGCTTTGCCTCGGTTACAAGGGCAACGTGATCCGCGAGTATTTCCTCAACTACGAGGCCATGAGCAATGACTTTACGATCTCCCTGGCGTCGGCCGACCCGGAGTACCGGGTACCCCGAAAATTGAGTATCATGGCGCGCACGACGAGCAGGACTTCTGCGTCACGCTGGTGAACACCGGGGCCGAGACCATGACCGGCGGCCGGGTCAAGCGGATCGAACCGTTTATCGACGGCGACCTCTTCATGGTCACCTACGGCGACGGCCTGGCGGACGTCGATATCAACGTCCTGATGGCCTTCCATCGCGAGCATGGCAAGATGGCCACGGTGACCGCCGTGCGGCCGGTGTCGCGCTTCGGCATGATGGAACTCGACGGGCAAGGGGGCGTGAAGTGTTTTGCCGAGAAGCCGCAAGTCGAGGGCTGGATCAACGCCGGCTATTTCATTTTCCACCGCCGTTTCTTCGACTATCTGAAGTCCGGCGACGGCTGCATCCTGGAGCATGAACCGCTGGCCCGCGCCGCGGCCGACGGGCAACTCGTCGCCTATCGCCACAGCGGTTTCTTCTTCGCCATGGACACCTACCGCGAGTACGAGGCATTAAACAAACTGTGGACTTCCCATCAAGCGCCGTGGAAGGTCTGGCAATGAACAAGCGGACGATCATTGTCGGCAGTGCGGGTCAGGACGGCCGCATCCTCTTCGACCGGTTGTCGCGCGAGGGCCGCTTCGTCGTGGGAATCGACAGGGAGGGCGTCGATTGCACCGAAACGATCGACCTGCCGCCGGTCGATATCCTGGACGCCGCGTCGGTCGAACGGCTGATCGAGGGGATTTCGCCTGAGGAAGTCTACTTCCTCGCCGCGTATCACCATTCGGCGGAAGAGAAAATGGCGGAGGCTCGCGAGCTGATCGAGAAGAGCTTTGCCGTCCAGGTTTCCGCACCGGTGAACTTCCTGGAAGCGATCCGCCGAAAGTCGCCGGGGACGCGGTTCTTCTATGCATCGTCATGCCGCGTCTTTGGCATCCCCAAGACCGTGCCCCAGGATGAGACGACGCCCTTTGACCCCGACTGCGCCTACGGCATCAGCAAGGCCGCCGGCATGCGCTGCGTGCGCTATTACCGGCAGACGCACGGGCTGTTTGCCGTCTCGAGCATCCTCTATAATCACGAATCGCCTCTGCGGCAACCGAAGTTTGTCAGCCAGAAGATCGTGCAGGGCGCCGTTGCCATCCGCCGGGGCGACAATCCAAACTGACGCTCGGCGACCTCGACGCGACGGCCGACTGGGGCTATGCGCCGGACTTTGTCGACGCAATGATCCGCATGTTGGGGATGCGCGAAGCGGAGGATTTTGTGATTGCCACGGGACAATCGCACACTGTGCGGGAGCTCGTGGAAGTCGCGTTCGGACTGCTGGAGCTCGACTGGAGGCAGCATGTCGAGGTTGCGCCCGCGCTGCTTTCGAGGCGGCCGCGAATTTTCTTGGGCAACGCCGGCCGGCTGGCGGCCGCCACCGGCTGGAAGCCGTCGGTCACGTTCGCCGAGATGATGCAGATCCTCGTTCGCGCCGAAGAGCAACGTTCCCGCAGCCTGTTTGAGGCTGCGGATTGACTTGGATGCGATTTCCAACTAAAGTGGAGCAAAAAGGCGAGAGGATTGAAGATGGGAAAAAGGGCCTTGATTACGGGAATTACCGGGCAGGACGGTTCCTATCTGGCGGAGCTCCTTCTCAGCAAGGGATACGAAGTCCACGGACTTACGCGCCGTGCCAGCACGTTCAATCGCGGGCGCATCGACCATATCTCCGACGCGAAATCGCGTGCGGCCGGCATTGCGGGAGGCGGCATAGTCCTGCATTACGGCGACTTGTGCGACGCCTCTTCCGTGAACCGCCTGCTGCGATCGATCCGTCCGGATGAAATCTATAATCTGGCCGCGCAAAGCCACGTGAAGGTCAGTTTTGAGATTCCGGAGTACACGGGTGACGTGGCGGGCCTGGGGACCTTGCGGATTCTCGAGGGAATTCGGGAAAGCGGCCTGAGTCCGCGGATTTACCAGGCGGGGTCTTCGGAGATGTTCGGCAAGGTGCAGGAGATTCCGCAGAAAGAAAGCACGCCGTTTTACCCCCGTTCGCCCTATGCCGCGGCCAAGGCATACGCGCATTGGCTGGCGATCAACTACCGCGAGGCCTACGGCATGTACGTCTGCAACGGTATCTTGTTCAATCATGAATCGCCGCGCCGCGGCGAGAACTTCGTGACGCGCAAGATCACGCTGGGAGTCGCCGCCATCAAGCTCGGATTGCGAAAGGCCTTGGCGCTGGGCAACTTGGAGGCCAAGCGCGACTGGGGCTTTGCCGGTGATTACGTGCAAGCCATGTGGTTGATGCTGCAGCAGGAGAGCCCCGACGACTATGTGATTGCCACGGGCGAGACCCGCAGCGTGCGCGAGTTCTGCCAGGCGGCCTTCGACCACGTCGGCCTGGATTATCAGAAATATGTGGTTGTCGACCCGCTTTATTTCCGGCCCAGCGAAGTCGATCTGTTGGTCGGGGATGCGAGCAAGGCCCGCAAGAGATTGGGTTGGCAGCCTCAGACCTCGTTTCAGGACCTGGTGCGCATGATGGTTGATTCCGACATGGAACTCGTCAAACGCCAAAACCACCTCTAAAGTCGCCTTTCGCTCCAGCGAAAGGCAACTATCGGCGGAAGAATCCCCGCAGTCCGAGCAGGACGATGGTCCTCAGGGCGACGAAGGCCTCTTTCATGTCGACCTTCGATTTGCCTTTGCGGCGGTCGATGAAAACATAGGGTATCTCGTGGAACGTGGCGCCCACGCCCTTCAGCCGCCAGAGGATTTCCTCCTCGAAGGAGTAGCCCCGGCTGACGATGGTGTCGAAGTCCAGCCTGGCCAGGATCTCCGTGCGGTAGCAGCGAAACGAGCCGCTGCAATCCTTGGGCTGCAAGCCCAGGAGGAAGCGGGCGAAGAGGTTCACGGCGCGGCTGATCAGACGGCGCCGCAGCGGCCAGCCTTCCACGCCGCCGCCGGGAATGTAGCGCGAGGCGATCGTGCAATCGACGCTCGGACCGCCCGCGGGCGCCATGCCGGCAATCAGGGCCGGCAGGTGCTTGGGCGGATGGCTGAAATCGGCGTCCATATTCAGCACGTACTCGTATCCGTGCTCGACGCCGTACCGCATCCCGGCGACGGTGGCCGTGCCCAGGCCCATTTTTTTCGGGCGGTGCAGGCAGCGGACGCGGTCGTCCTCGGCCGCCTTGTGATCGCACCACTGGCCGGTGCCGTCCGGCGAGTTGTCGTCGATGACCAGGACATGCGCCTGCGGCGCGTGGTGCAGGATCTCCTCCAGCCAAGTCGGGGAGATTCTCGATCTCGTTGTAGGTGGCCAGAATGACCAGAGTCTTTCCGGGATGGGACATGGCGGTTTACTTTGATCTGCGGAAGTCATTTTGCGGGCCGGTTCGCGGACCATGACCACCCAATTCGCAGCGTGGCGAACGACGCGGTAGTTCTTGGCGATGTACTTCGCCATTTCGAACTCTGGTGAAAGGGGAAGGTATTTCGTGTGGAAGCTGACCGGCCAGGCAAAACTCAGCCCCAGCCCCATCTTCCGGATACTGTCGTCCCGCTCGATACTCGCCTCCCGGAACTTTCGAATATCCTCGTCGCTGGCGGACTTGAACGCGGGAACCCAATCCGGGACAAGCACCGCGTCAGCCTTGGAGATGTCGGCGAGTTTCAAGGCAACCTCCCGCGACGAGAATACGCACTCGTTCTTGGGGAATCGTTGCGGAACGTAGATCCCGGAGTCCATGAGGAATTCCTTGGTGGCTTGATCCACGTCCAGCGGTGTCATGATCGCACGAAAATCCTTCAGGCCCAGCGCCTCGGCCAACTGGCTGGGAGACGACTCCGATCGCGCGTGCTGGCCGGCGAACACCAGTTCGATCGGCCTGAGAAAACCGAGATTGGAGTAATACGCGGCGACGGTAAAAGGGACCAGGATCCCGTTCCAAATGAAGAAAAAAATCGCATACGCCGGGAGCAGGCGCTGGTGAAACCGGGCAAGGACCGCCATCGTCAGCAGGTACGCGCCCAGGCCGAACTGCAACACGTGCATGGTGTCGCAGCGGCCAAGGGCGCCGGGAATCGTGCCCACCACGATTGCCGACCAGCCGAGCAAGAGCGGGGCCCCTGGCGCCGGGCGGCGGGCCGCGCAAGGTCGCAGCAGGATCGGCAACAGCCAGAAGAGCGTCAATAAGTAAAAGATCACGTGCGGGCAGGGATAGATGGCGATCAGGTTGCCCCCGCACTTGTGCGAAGAGACAGTCCAGACAACCGGGAAAGGCCCAAAGCATGATCGGCAGGGATGCCAGGGCGGCCAGAAGCGGGCACAACCACCGGCGGCCGTCGAACCAGGCACGGTAGCCGCAGTAGATGCAGACGGCGAGGACGCAGACGACCCCTGTGTCGGCCGAAATTGCCAACGTCGCCAATCCGCCGAGCAGGCAAAGGCGCAGAGCAACAGAACGGCCCTGGCGTTTTCCAATCCCTTGACCCGCACGGATGCCTGATGCGCGGCCAACACCACCACGTAGGGACCGAGATACCGCACGACGCACATCGGGGACATTCCCATGTAAAACGTGCAGATCGCGAAGAGGCTGAAGATCAGCACGCGGTACACCGTTTTCACGCGGAGGCTGTCCAACAGGACAAATCCCACCCAAAGCGAAAGCGCTGCCAGAAACACGATACTCGTCGTATAGCCGAAGTCCAACGTCAGCCCTACCTGCTTGGCGCCCGCCATCAGGCCGAGGGTCAGATAATACACTCCGGGCCCGTAGGCGAAGTCGTTTTCGATATAGGGGCGGAGGTGGTATTTCAGGCCCTGCTCCGCGACACCCAGGAAATAGATTGCATCGCCATACTCGTCCAAGTGGGGCAAGCACCAGTACAGAAAATAATACGCCGCGGCGTGGATGGCAATGAAAAGCCACAGCACGGACTTGGACATGCGGGGAAAAGACCGCGCGACATTGCCCGGGAGAGAGGGAGGCCGGCACCCCCCATGCGACGGCAGATTCGCAAGACCCGGGGTCGCGTGGGGGGTGCGCACCTCCCTCTCTCCGGACGCCACCATCTCTCCGCCGGACACCACCAGCGATTCCACCGGCTCCGGCGGAAGCGGACGCCAAAACAGGTTCCGCAAGCAGAGCAGCGCAATGGTCACAAGCGTGGCCAGCACGCCGACGCGGTTATTGAACCCCGCCGCGTAGGAATCCGAATGCACGGGGATCGTTGCCGGGAATGCGTAGGGCAGGCTGAAAACGCCGTATGCCCCCAAGAGCAGAATCACCGCCACGCCGAACCAATCCGCAATGCGAATCCCCCAATTTTCCCAAGTCGATGGGATGGCGGAGAGCGTGCCCAGGCCCCGGGAGGGGCTGGGCGCTGGCGTTTTCGGAACTTGCCGGTGACTCATCGCGGCCCTTGGTATTTGACTCGAAAACCATGAACTGTTCATCCGGTATCACACAACGATTGACCGCGCCAAGCAACTCGACCTGGTCCCCGCCCAGCGAGAGCGGATAGTCGACGAGGAGGATGACGTCGCTCTTCGATGCGGCCATCACATCGCGAATGCTCTGCGTCAGGACTTCCGGCGGCACGGGGGCCGTGCGGTTCTTCGTATCTTGATGGTGATAGGTGCCATACTCGCCGCGGGATGCGTAATAGATAGCACGGTCGAGATACGCGGCCACCGCGGCGGCCGCCCAACTGCGGTCGCCCACAATCGGCATGTCCGGCGAGGCCTTCTGCTGGATGATCTGCGCGGCTTCGAGACAGCCCGAAAACGGCATGACCAGGTCATTCACGCTGGCCAAGATGCCGACCACAAATTGCACACCCAGCAAGGCCAGGAGAAAGCCGGCCTGCTGCTGGCTCCAAACGGCCAGCGGGCGCAGGCGAAAATTCGCGGCGCCGCGGCCTCCCGCGTACAGCCCGCGATCCAGAAACTGCAAATCAGTACGATGAAAAGATGCCCATGATGCCGCAACACCGTGGGGTAACGGCCACAGAAGGCCATCAAGGCGGCGCTCGACAAGGCGAAAAACAGCAGCGCCGTCGGCCGGCGCAGCAGCAGCAAAGTCACTGCGACCAGCAACCCTAGGGACAACGCAACCTCAACCCAGGGCCACGGGTCGAGGAGATTATTGTTCCAATAGAACTGGGTCAACGGCGGCAGCGGGCAGTACGCCCGCCAGATGCAGAGAACGCCCTTAGGCACCCACGTGCCAAGATCTCCCGCCTCTGCGATGCGGAACGCATGCACCGCATCTGGAGGCTTGCGCAATTCAAGGTACGTCAGGAACATGCTCGCAAGAGCGAGCGTCATCCCCGCCGCGAGACCGGCTCGCGACGGCGGCTCCGGCCTAAGAGCCCGGCTCCACCAGAGGTCGAAGAGGTAGGCCGCTCCCAGCGTCAGCCCAAGCACCACGCCCATGGCGTGCGTCTGGGCCAGCAAGGCCAGCGCAAGTCCGAAGAAAACCGGCCGGCGGCGAGCGCGTGAAGGCCACGCAGGCCAGCATCACGAACAGTATCTCGATGGCATAGTAGTGGACAATGGTCCCGAACTCAAAGAAGGGGAAATAACCGAAGGCAAAGAGGACCTTGGCGGCCCGCGAAAACGGGGCGTAGCGCGTAAAGAGGTAGATCGTCGCCGTCACGACCACGACGTGAAAGAGCTTCATCCCCAGCAACCCGGCCCCCAGCTTGTTGAGGATCCAAAGGCAGAGGAACCAGGCGATTGGATGTCCTTCATAGCCCAGTTGCCGGATCAATGCGGCAAACGACGGGACGTGCCGGACAATCAACCAGAACTGCGTCTCGTCGCGCCACATCACGTGATTCACCACGACAAACGTATTGGCGACGAAGAACGCGGCAATCAGGCAACAGGTGAAGCCGTCCGGAAGCCAGTCCCGGCGGCGATTGCCATCGCCAGGCAACGGTTCGTGCGGCGACGCTTCCGGCGTCACGGGGCACCCAGTACTCCGGGTCGCGGCGCCCAGCTTCTCTTGACCACTCGCCGGCGGCTTTTGCCTGGAATCGGCCGACTTGGATGGTCGGCCTGCCTGCAGTTGGTTCAGCGCTTGCGGGTGGCGGCGCGGCGACGGGCTTGGCATGGCGATTCTGTCTTGTGATTGATCGTAGAAGGTGCCCAAAATCCTCAGAGAATCCGCTCTTGGACCAATTCTAGAGTATACCGCGCCGCAGGCAGGATAGCAACCAGGCAGTTGAGGCAGTTGCGCGGCAAGCTAGACATTCTCTGTCTTTCGACCAAGGTAACTCGTGGCAAAGGCGTAAAAATACCAATGCAAGTAGGCAGGCAGCCATTTCATGACGCGGAAGCGACTCGCTCCCTGAGTCCGCTCCCGCCATTGGGCTGGCACGTCGCCGATCTTCCAGCCGGCGCGATGGGCCTTCACGAGCAACTCGATGCTATAGACGAATCCAGCGGTCGACTCGATCGAGAACCGGTCGAGCACACGGCGGCTGAAGAGCCGGAAGCCGTTGGACGGGTCATGCGTCGGCAGGCCGGCAAGATGATAAAGGGTAAAGGCCGCACAGCGGACGAGCGTCGCCTTCAACCAGGGGCACCCCACCATGCAGCCACCCGGAATGAAGCGGCTGGCGGCCACGATCTCGCAACCTTCGTCTTTCCACTTGTGGAACATCAGGTCCAGCACACCCGGGTTGTAATCATCATCGGCAGGGTAAACCACGACCGCCGGGGCGATCGTGCGGCGGAATCCGGTGCAAATCGCACCGTGGGCGCCTTTGCCCTCGTTCTTGATGAGATGGATCCGCCCCCGCATCGATTCAGGGCATTTCCCCAGTTCCGGGAGGGTATTGTCGTCGTCGCGATCGTAACAGATCTGGACGCGAAACGGCACGCGATTGGACTGAAAGAGCACGTCCAAAGTGCGCCGAATATTCGCCCCCTCGTTGTAAACGGGAACCAACACGTCGAGGTCATCTTCGCAAGTCATGGCTTCTCCCCGGGTCAGAGGTCAGACGTGGGAGGCCGGACTTCTGAGCTCCGACCTGTGACCTCTGACCTCCGTGATTGTCGTCTATTCGGCCACGATGCGAGGTTCGGGCAGGGGGATCAGAAACTTGCCTCGAAAGCCCTTCTTCCGCAACTTCGGCATCAGTTCCTCGGCGATGTGCCAGGAGAGCAGCAGGGCGTAGTCGGGCTGTTCGGAGAACAACAGCGACTCCTCGCGGACCGGGATCAGCGTGCCTGGCATGTAACGGCCGATCTTGTGCGACCCCGAGATCTCCAGCACGCAGTCGAGGATGCCGTCGTCCAGGCCCGTATAAACGATCAGCGTGCTGGCCCTCGAAGGAGCGCCTATCCCGTAAATTCGCTCCCCGCGCTCTTTGATCTCCTTGAGGAGGGCATACAGCTTCAATTTGCTGAGCACGACCCGCTTGGCGAATGTATGCAAGGCCTCGCTGGTTGCCACGCCGCTGTGTTGCTCTTCCGCCAGGAACTCGGCCACCGAGGGCTGGACGGGCCGCGTGCCGCGACGCGCGGCATAGACACGGACCGAACCGCCGTGGCTGGGGATCCGCTTCACGCGGATCAGGTCCAGGCCGTGCGCATTTAGCAGGTACTGCAGGCTATGGACCGAGTAGTAGCGCAGGTGCTCGTGGTAGATCGTATCGTATTGGCAGGTCTCGAGGAGGCTCATCAAGTAATGTGATTCCGAAATGAAAACGCCGTCGCGGTCCAGGAGCAGCAGAATCGCCTCCACGATGGCGTGGATGTTCTCGATATGCGCGAAGACATTGGTGGCGGTAATGACCTTGGCAGGACCGCAGGCCGCGCGGACCTGCGCGGCACTTTCGGCGGTGAAGAAGGCCTGCGTGCTGGGGATGCCGGCCTGAACGGCCAACTGGGCCTTGTCGGTCGGTTCGATGCCATGCACGCGGTGTCCCGCCTGCTTCCATTTGCTCAGCAGCGTGCCGTCGTTCGAGCCGATGTCGACGACCAGCCCGCTTGAGCCGGGATCGATGACCTGGGTCTTGCAATCCTCGACCATTTCCACGAAGTTCTGGTGCAGGATCCGCGTCGTGCCGCTGGTGTAGGGATAATCCGGAGGAAAGAGCACGGCGGGATCGACAATGCAGCCCAGCTGGACCAGCTTGCAATGCGGACAGAAAAGCAATTCGGCCGGATAGGCGGGCTGCTCGCGCGGCCGCTGGCCGACCGGACGCATCTGGTTGACCGGCGGAATATAGCCGACGAAGAGGACCGATTCGAGATCCTGGCTGTCGCACAACTGGCATTTCTCGACGACCAGGCTGGACCCGGTGCCGGCAGTAAGAGGCGTGGCTGATGTCATGTCTAGTTTCCTGGGTAGCAAAAGGGTTATGGAAAGCGCCGATCAAAACGGGCATCGAGTAGCGAATGAAAGAGCCGCATGGACAAGGCTAGGCTTGCTTCGTCTTCGCACCCCGAATCAACTCGGCGGCCCACGCATGGTCTTCGCTGGAAAGCGGCGGATGGCACGGTTTCGCGTAGTCGGCCTGATCGTCGTAAGCGCCGGCCTCATAGACCCGCGCCAACCCCGCCTGCAAATCGAGCGGCACATCGGGGTCGTCGCCAGCCAGCGGCACGCCGATCCGTGGCAGACGGTCCCGCAGCCGGCACGGATAGAATTGGAACCGATCTCGCCGGCCCTCGCTGCGGTTGATGGAAATAAGGTAGTCGTAGGAAGCCCGGCTACGCGCTAGCCACTCCGGCATCGCCAGAACATGCTGCCCCCCGCGCAACAAGTCGATCTCGACCAGATGTGCCGCGCTGGCGAAAACCTCTTCTTGCTTGGCGAGGTAAGAGTCCCGGCCTGGCCCGCTGTGCTTGTTGGCGGGGCTGATGACTTCGATCACCGTGACTACGTCGTGCCCGCTGTGAAGATCACGAATTTCGATGTACGATTCGTGGACCTCCAGGGTCTCCAGGACGGCAACCAGCGGTTCGTTGATTTCCGCAAGCGCCGCGGCCGAACCGGCGGCGATTTTTGGCGGCCGGCGCTCTCGAATCCAAATATCCGGCGCGACATTTCGATCAGGCCCTTCGACGTACAACCTTCGCTCAATGGCAGCGACGTAGCGCGGACGCAGAAGAGGTTGCAGTTGTTCGCGATAGTAGACGATCAGCGATTCGTGGACGTCCGGCCAAAGTGGCGGGTCCTCCAACCAAGGATCCATTCCCGGAAAGATCATGGGCATGGCACGCTCTCCACAGCGTTCTCGTCATTCCAAAACCGACGGATCTGGTCTTTTTTCATATTGACCCCCTCTACATTCATTCTATCGTCCAGACTCTCATTTTGCAGGCGCGAGCGAGGCGTTGGCGTCATACCAGCGGACGAGGTCGAAAACGCCGTCCTGGAAGGTCCGCTGCGGCGTGAAGCCCAGGCCGCAGAGTTTTCCAATCGCAGGGCACCGCCGCGGCGTGCTTCCGGCGGTGATCGCGCCGGGTTCGATGCGGATCGAGCGGCCGAAATAGTCGGCCACGCACTGGGCGGCCTCGGCGATCGAGCGCTCGTCTTCGGTGCCGATATGATAAATGTTGAGGTGCTGGCCCTGTTCCAGCACGAGCATCAGCGCCGCCGTGAAGTCGTCGATGTGGATGAACGAACGCGTTTCCCGCCCTGTTCCCTGGATGGGGAAAGGAATGACCCCTTGGGGCACCTCGGCCGAGAGCCGCTTCAGCCGCAGCGCAAACTGCGGCAAGACGTGCTCCCAACCCATGTCGGGACCGTAGACATTGTGAGGGCGGAAGACGAGCACGCGATCGAAGTCCTGGCGGCCGTAATTAATGGCCATCAGTTCGCAGATGATCTTTCCGCCGCCGTAGGAGTAGCGCGGGTTCAACGGATCGGGAACGGACAACGGCGCGTCTTCGGCCTGTGGGAATGCGGGGCGGCGTCTGGTAGACTTCGGAACTCGACGCCAAGACCAGCTCGCGGATGCCGTGTTGCCGGCATGCGTCCAGCACGTTGAGCATGCCGCGGACGCCAACGTCCAGAACCAGGGCCGGCTTCGTATAAAAGAACTCGGTGCCGTTGACGTACGCCAGATGCAGGATCGAATCGACTCCGCGTGCGGCATCGATCACCGCCTGCGGGTCGCGGACGTCGGCGGAGACGAACTCGATGTCGCGCTCGACATCGCGCAGACGGCGGGCCGATCCACGGGAATTATCGTCCAGAATGCGCACGCGGTGGCCGTCGTGCAGCAAGCGGCGCACCAGGGCGCTGCCGATAAAACCCGTCCCGCCGGTCACCAGATAAGTCTTCTTCACTTCCAAGTCCGTCCCCGAACAAAATGGACGGACTTGGAAGTCCATCCTACCAAGTTAGCTATTTCTCGCCAAACCCTCAGATCCCGAAAAATCCCCAAACATCCATGACCGGCTTCCCCCGCAGGTCCAAGCCCCGGTAGTTGCTGTGCGGAGTACAGAGTACGAACAGGTCGCTGCGGTCGAGCACCTCGTCGAGAGGTTTGAGGTCGGGATCGACGCTGACGTAGGGGTCGGTGGTCAGGACCTCGCGGCAATGGATCTGCAGCACTTTCTTCAGCTTGTAGCTGAGCGAAGAACGAATGTCGTCGTTATTGGCCTTGAAGGCCATTCCGAGCAGTCCCACGGTCATGTCGGCCAGCTTGTAATCGTGCTGCATCTGGTTGACAAGATAGAGGACCAGGCCCTCGTTGATCAGCATGGCGGCATGACCGAGGTGGAACTGGTTCTGCGAAAACGCGGCCAGTTGCATGGTGTCCTTGAAGAGGCACGGACCGGCGGCAAAACCGGCGGTGGGCAGCCCGGCCAGGCGCGGATAGTCGCGCTTCATGCCCTCCAGGACCCGGTTGTAGTTCACCCCGGCGCTCTCGGCGATCATGTAGAACTGGTTCGCCACGGCAAACTGGATGTAGCGGTAGACATTGGCGAAGAGCTTGGAGAATTCGGCCTCCATCGGCTGCATTTCCACGATGTTTGGGGCGATGAGGCCGAACAGTCGCCGCGCTTCCGCCGCGCCTTCGGGGGTCGTGCCGCTGATGATCTGCGGCAACCGCTGCAACTCCTCGATGGCGTAACCCTGGACAATCCGCTCCGGGCAATAGGCGAGCCTGGTCTTCTTGCCGTGGCCGGCAAGGAATTGCTGCAACCAGTCGGTCGTGCCCGGATAGACGGTGGAGCGCAGAATGAGCGTCTGCTCGTCCGTCAGGTACGGGAGGCTGGCCTCGACCCACAGGCGGAAGCATTTGAAATCCGGATTCAGGAACTCATCGACGGGCGTGCCGATCGTGATAATGATCGTCTTGCCCCGCTGGAGCCAGCAGGTATCGGAGGTCAAGGCCAGGCGACCGTCGGCGAGGACGCGCGCAAGGATCGGCTCCGCTCCTTTTTCCAGGAAAGGTATCTTCCCCTGCGAGATGGTGGCCAGTGCCTTGTCGTTGAGGTCGATGGCCACGACGTTCAGTCCGCGGTCGGCCAGGAGGATCGCCAAGGGCAATCCTACGTGGCCGGCGCCGCCGACAACGCAGACATCGACCGGTCTGCCTCCTGCGAATCGCTCCAAATTGTAGTTCACGGTCATTCTCCTCAGCGTGCCGTCTTTGGCGTTAGCCGGTTGCGCAACATGGCCAGATGGATCACGGCCAGGTGCAGGGCATGATCAATCCGCCCCGCCAGAATCCACTCGTTCAGTTCCTCCAGAGGACAAAGCACCAATTCGATTCCCTCCTCGCATGCAACCGGCGGGTCAGCCAAGGTAACATCCTCCGCGAAATAGCAACCGAGGCGATTCGCCAGTCGACCCGTGTCCGGCACCAACCAGCCTAATTCCTCGATCTCGCCGGCCTGGTAACCGGTTTCTTCAAGCAACTCCCGGCGGGCACATTCCAACGGAAGCTCGTTGACCTCAAGGCATCCCGACGGAAGTTCCAGTGTCACGCGCTCGATGGCCGGCCGAAATTGCTTGACGAGCACAATATCCCGTCGACCGGTGATCGCAACGATCGAAATGTAGTTCGCGAGTTGAACTGAGTAGTAAGGTGTTGCATTCTCTTGGCCGCGAATCGTCTTGGCAATCAGGTCGCAATAGGGAGTGCTATAAATAACCTTTCGATCCAGGATTTCCATCGGCACGCCTAGCACATTAACGCAACGAGATGCTGAAAATAATCCTAGCATGACGCGAGAACCGTGTCAACGAATCGCTTTACCCGAATACACAAGAGGCTGGAATTGCTCAAATTCCGCGGAAACCGGCCGATCGCGCCACGGTGCCGCGAATAGTTCGCCCTGGCGCGGGCCAACGTCCGTTATGCTCGGAGTTTTCGCTTTCTTCTGCGTACGCAACCCACGTATTCAGCACCTAAGGAACCTAAGGAATATTTGTCACAGGAATTAGTTGGGGCGCCAACTCCGTGGCAGATTCCCCGAGATGTCGAGTGCGCCGAACTTCTTCACCCACGCGGCCATGCGGGCCAGCCCATCCGCAGCTTGGCATCAACTTCCCGGCAATGTGGCTCGGGCCCTTCCCCGGCGCAAGGAAACTACACCAAGCCCGAGCACTCCCATTCCCAGCAGCGCAAAGGTGGACAGCTCGGGGACTGACTCAACCGTCACGCCGTCCAAGACGACGCGTTGCAGGTCGATTTGCCCGTTGTCGACGAGTTGAATTGTGCCAAGTGTCTTTGATGAAAACGCGGCCGGCAAGACGATGTCCTGCATGTCCAGTCTGCCGGGATAGCCCGCCTCGTCAATAGGACAATTGAAGACGTTGACGGTTGATGATCCATTGATTGTGTTTGTATGGACGTCGTTGTTGTAATCGCGAATGTCTACTCCTCCAATGAGATTATCCGTGTACGTCGAACCGTCAGTGGCCGTGAAAACAAGCGACGCGTACGACGTTGGACCAGGTTCACCCCACCATGTGTTGATGAGCGTGAAAACATTTGTGACCCCATAAACGTCTGCGGGGATGGTAAGCGTAAGCTGACTATTCCCGAAGCCCCCCGCCACAAACCCGTTCCATGCCTGGTATCCCTCGGAATTTGACGTGATGTTGAAGGGGACGCCGCCCAGGGTCGTCGGGCCGGTCGGAGAACCAGGGAGGTATACGCCGGGCGTGATGCCAGAAAACCCCGATTCCTCTCCTGACCAGGTGAAATTGGCCTGACTCGAAAAGTCAAGCGGAGTATAGTCTTGCGCAAACGCCTGCGTCGTGGTTCCCGCAAAAATTACCGCCGCGAGAGCCACTCCCGTCAACCATCGAACCATAGTCTTGTAAAACATCTCTAGTCTCCTCGAAAACAGATCTGAACTCTCTTGTTCGCATCCACGCGATGCGAAAGAAAGCACAATATGGACCGTGCGAACAGCCGCACGGAGAGCACTCGAAGGGAAACGTACCCGGGCAAGAATGGCGCGGCACTGCGAAACTCTTGCGAGTCGCTACGCGCCAGGGCTTAGGATACGGAAACGCTGCCTGCTATGGGGCCAGACTTCGAGCGCTGCAAAACCGATTGCAGCGCACCCCAGCAAAAGCCCCTGCCAGCTCGCAAGGTACTTTCACTGCGGAAGCCCTCATTATAGTTCACCTAGCCGGAGATACAAGCGTTTTTTCAAGAATGCCAAGAACCAAGAACGGACAGAAGTTCTTACGGCGCAAGGGGATCCGAGGACCGCTTGGCAAGAATTTCGGCAAATCGGCGATCAAGGGCTCGCCCGTCTGGCCGCCGTGGTGCAAATTCCGCATACCCAGGGGCAAAGCGTTCTAGGTCCCTTGCTTGGGGCCACCAAAACCACCCGCTATTCAGCCACGATGAGAATGAATCGGGTGCTAATTCTAATCGCGCCAACTCCGTGGCAGATTCCTTGAAATGTCCAGTGCGCCGAACTTGTTGCTTTGGCGGGCGCCGGTCTTCTTCACCCACGCCGCCATGCGAGCCAGCCCGGCTTCCAGGGAAAACTGCGGCTGGTGCCGGAAGATCCGCGCCGCCTTGTCGTGCGCAGCGTAGGCGTGCTTCACTTCGCTGCGGGCCGGGAGATACTCGAGATCCGCCTCGGCGCCCATCGCGGCACACACGGCCCGCGCAAGCTGGTTGACCGTGTAAGGCTGGTCGGCCCCGACGTTGAACGTCTGATTGCAGGCTTCCGGCACTTCCACCGAACGGGCAATGAGCGGCGCCACGTCGCCGATGTAGCTGAAAGCACGGGTCTGTTCTCCGTCGCCGAACACCGGCAGCGTCTTGCCCTGGAGAATGTTGTTCATGTAGATGCCGACCACGTTGCGGTAGCGGTCGCCGATGTTCTGCCGCTCGCCGTAAACGTTGTGCGGCCGAAAGACGATCGAGTTCAAGCCGAAAAGTTCGTGCGCGGCGCGGAGATCCTGCTCGACGGCGAACTTCGCGATGCCGTAGGGGTCCTCGGGCAAAGGCGCGGTCTCTTCGGTCATCGGCAACTGGTTTCTGCCGTACACGGCGATCGACGAGGTGAACACAAAGGCCTTGATTTCGTAGTTCACGGCCGCATTGATCAGGTTGATGCTGCCAAGCAGGTTGTTTTCATAGTTGAAGCGGCGGATGAAATGGCTGAGTCCCTCCGCCGCATAGGCGGCCAGGTGGAACACGTAGTCGAACCGCCTTTCGCTGAAAAGCCGCGCGATCAGCGCCTGGTCCAGGATGCTGCCCTGGACGAACTGGGCCTGGGGATTGACGTTGTCGGCAAACCCGCCCGAGAGATCATCCAGCGCCGTCACCGCATGACCGCGCACCAGAAGCTCATCCACCACGTGCGAGCCGATGAAGCCCGCCGCACCGGTAACGAGGGATGTCGATTTGAGTTCCATAGACGTTGTTGCCTTTCGAGAATTTTGTTATGCCGCAAAAAGAAGGCCGTGCAGTGCAAGCCCGGTTTCTGTTATTGCGTGGGGGCGAACCTGGCATTACGGCGGCTTTTAGAGAATGAACCCCGCACGGCTGGCGTCGTCGTAGAACATCTTGACGGTGTCGAGCGAGTAGTCGTCGAGGTCCTTGCCGATCAGTGGCAGCTTGGCGAGGATGTCGTGCGTGGCGGTGATGATCTGGCAGCCGATCTCGTCGGCCTGAAAGACATTGAGCAATTCGCGCGGACTGGCCCAGATCAGTTCGATGTGCGGATGCGCGGCCAGGCTCCGCACGGCTTCCGCCATCAGCGGCACCGGGTCGCGGCCGGTGTCGGCAATCCGCCCGGCAAAGACGGAAACGCAGGCCGCCGGGCCGCTCGCCAGCGCGGCGGCCGCATCGCGCACCTGGGCATTCGTCATCAGCGCGGTCACGTTCACCTTGATTCCCGCGCCCGCCAACTCGCGGATCAGCGGAATCGACGACTGCCGGCGGGTGTTCGTGATGGGGATCTTGACGTAAACGTTGTCGCCCCATGTGGCAATCCGTCGGGCCTGTCGCGCCATCTCGTCGAACTCGTCGGAACAAACCTCGAAGGAGATCGGCCGATCGGGAATTACCGCCAGAATTTCACGGGCAAAGGCCTCGTAGTCCGAAACGCCGGCCTTGCGCATGAGGGTGGGATTGGTCGTAAATCCCTTGATGAGCGGATTGGCGTACAAGCGCAGAATACCTGCTTTGTCCGCCCCGTCGGCGAAAATCTTCACCCGCAACTCGGACAGTTGTTTCGATCGCATCATTGGTTGCAAGCCCTTGCCGGCTGTAACTCCAAGGATCCACTCGATGGCCTCCCCGAGACCACCCACGGTCCGGTCCGGAGCGTCGCCCTGCCAACGCTCATCGTAATTGTAGTTTATCCACACGGTGCGGCAACCCGCACGCCGCCCCGCCTCAACGTCCCGCCAGCGATCTCCGATCATGAAACTGGCCGAAAGGTCTATGCCGTATTTTCCGGCTGCCGCCAGAAGCAAGCCCGGCTTGGGTTTGCGGCAGTCGCACTGGTCTGGATCGTCGTGGCAGCAGACGAAGACCTCGGCCAGCGGCAGGATTTCGAGCACTTTGGCGTTGATGGCCTCGACGACCGCGGGGCTTTGCGTTCCCCGCGCTACGTCGGGTTGGTTCGTCACGCCGATGAGCAAGAACCCCTCTTCCTGGACCGCCCGCAACAGGTGCGGGACCGATTCGGGGATTTCAAGCTCATCGAGACTTGTCGGCGGATAGGGCTTGCCATTGCGGACCAGAGCGCGGTTGAGCACGCCGTCGCGATCGAAGAAAATCGCCCGCCGACCGTGCGTACATGGTGCCCTGGCCGCACTCATACCACGGACTCCCACTTGGTGGTGGCAGCTTTTAGCCTGGGGTGGGAGACCAGCAAATGCCAGACGACGCCCTGAAAGGCCTCGGCATGGGGCGTCGTGTGCTGCGGATTGACGGTCGGAATCACCACGCAGGCGTCGGCTGCCTGGGCCGTGAATCCGCCGTCGCGGCCAACGATGCCGATGACCTTCGCCCCCACTTTTTTCGCATATTGCAGGGCGGCAACGAGGTTAGGGCTGACGTTCTTCTCGAGGTTGCCGCCGCCCACGGAGAGCACCAGCAGCAGGTCGGAATTGCGAAGCCGGCTGACGCGGAGCCAGCCCTCGAAAACGCTGGCCCAGCCCTCGTCGTTCGTGCGGGCAGTCAACTCCGAGACGTTATCCGTGGGGGCGTAGGCCTCCATCCCCACGATCTTGCGGAAGTCGTTGACGGCGTGCGAGGCGTTGGCGGCGCTGCCGCCGACTCCGAGAATGAACAGTCGACCGCCCGCGGCGCGGGTCTCGGCGAGCAGTTCCACCATGCGTTCGATGGCGTCCCCATCGAGCCGTTGAAGGACGGCCGAGGCCTCAGCCAGGTAGTCCTGCGAAAAACTTGCCATGAGTATGCCTTCTTGAGATTGGCGTTTTTGTTCCCGTGTAACGACGGGCGTTTACGCCCGTTTTCGGCTTTAGCCGGTGATCGGCCCGGCATTTATGCCGGGTCGGTGGAGTCCGGAGCAGCCTTCTTCCCGTTCCATTGCGATGTCAACCCCGTTCACGGGGTTCCTGTCCAGTATTACCGTCTCAATCTCCCCAATCCCGGCAGGGCCTGCATTTCTTCCAGTCCGGCGCTGGAGCCGATTTCGTAAAACCGATCCGCCACCTCGTAGGCCGCCAGTTCTCCCCTGGTCAAAAGCTCGGAATAAACGTCGGCCAAGTCAAACGGTTGACCGTCGGGAATCATGTCCAAGACGGCGGCCTGGAATACACCGAGACCATAATCAATATATCGCATCCGCCCGGTTCGACGCTTCTTGTCGTAGACGAGAATCTCCCCGTCGGCAAACTCGACGTTGCTGGAATCGTACTGTCCTTCGTTCTGATAAACGGTCATCATGCCCTGGCGGCCGGACCTGGCAAAAGCGTCCTGGATGGCAAGATAATCGCAGGGCAAGTAGGAATCGCCGTAAAGGACCTGAAAACGCTCGCCCAGCAGCGGCCGGGCCTTGCCCAGGGCGCCCGCCGTGCCGAGCAGGCGCGGCCCATCGAAGGAGTAGAGGACCTCCAGGCCGAAGCGGGAACCGTCGCCAATAGCGTCGCGAATCATCTCGCCCAGGTAGCCGGCGCACACCACGACGGTCTTCAAGCCGGCCGACTTCAAGAGCCGGAGCTGATGCGCAATGAACGGCTCGCCCTGGATGTCCAGCAGGGCTTTCGGCATGCGCTGGGTCAAGGGCCGCAATCGGGTGGCCAGTCCGCCGGCGAGAATGGCGATGGGAAAGGGTGTTTGCGTCATGTCATGTTTACGAGCCGGGTCCCCTCGAAATCGAAGCGGAAACGTACTTCTTCCAGGCCGGCATGGGCCATTGCCTGCCGCAGCAGCTTGCGATCCTCAGCATAGAACATGAGGAAGCCGCCGCCGCCGGCGCCGACGAGTTTGCCGCCCACGGCGCCGTTCTTCCGGCCCAGGTCGTACCACTCGTCGATGCGGGGATTGCTCATGCCGCCGGAACGTTTTTTCTTGTGTTCCCAGTGCTCGTGCAAGATCTCGCCGAATTCGGCGGTGCGGCCGGCCTCCAAGACT
Organism: uncultured Planctomycetia bacterium; assembly: GCA_963824275.1. Classification (GTDB taxonomy): domain Bacteria; phylum Planctomycetota; class Planctomycetia; order Pirellulales; family Thermoguttaceae; genus JANXQG01. The sequence continues at coordinate 1,087,510 of CAWGOT010000003.1, forward strand.
TCCTTGCTCCGCAGGCCGAGTTCCTTGACATAGTGCAGATTCTGAAACATTTCGGGATCGGCCTTCTGGCTGCGAACCTTCTGGTCTTCGAGAATCTTGCCGGCACTGCGATCGAAACCCGTAAAGAACAGCAGCAGATTGTCCTCCAGATCAAAGAGCGTATCCGGACTGATCTTCAAAGGACAGGCCTCGACTTGGCCGCTGGTGTGGAATGTAAAACAGGTAATGCCGCCGTAGGCGGCGATGTACTGGTCCTGCTTGCCGATCGGTTCGCCCAGCCGGTCGATCTCGACCTCGCAGGCCATGGCGGCGACCTCCGCCGGCTGAAGCACGCGCCGCCGATGGGCAAAGAGGGCCTTCAGCAGCGCCGTCGTGAAGGAGCCCGACGATCCCAGGCCTGTCCCGGCGGGAATGTCGGCCAGCGTCGTGATCTCGATCTGCGGCGTGTTCAAGTTCAGCATCCGCAGGGCCTCGCGGAGGATCGGATGCTGCACCTCGTCAACCTGGTTGACGCGTTCGATCTGGGAGTACTTGAGGAAGATGCCGGGGATAAACGGACGATTGACGGTCACGTAGACGTAGCGGTCGATGGCCGCGGCGATCAGGAAGCCGCCGTACCGCTGGTAATACGAGGGTAGGTCGGTGCCGCCGCCGCCGAGCGTGATTCGCAGTGGGCTACGGGTGATAATCATCGAACATCTCCGCAAGAACTACATTCTGCCATTTCCGAGACACTAGGCGTTGGTTTTCGCATAACTTCCGGTCCTCTCGGCGTCATAGGCGGCAAGGGCGGCGCGCATCGCCGCGAGGCCGTCATGCCCGTTTCCGATCGGCTCTCGCCGTTCCGCGACCGCGCGGCAAAACTCGTTCCACTCCTCGCGCCAGGAAATGTCGCCGCCGCGAAACTCCGTGACAACGTTCCTGGAACGGCGCGTTGAAATCGCGGCGGCCCACAATCAATTTCTCCGTGCCGTAACTGGCGCCGAGCCCTTCCACGCCCAAGTAGCCGTCCGCGCCGAAGACTTCGAAGGAAAACTGGTTCTTCCACTGGGTGAGGCTGGCGTGCAGGCTGGCGATGGCCCCGGAGGACGTGCGGAAGATCGCCATGCCGTTATCGTCCAGCGTCTGCTCGTGGAAGTACTCTACCGCCGTCATGCAGGCCACTTCAATAATATCGCCGAGAAACCACCGGAACAAATCAATGGCGTGGCTGCCTTGCTCGATGAACTGCCCTCCGGCCGCCTGGGCAGGATCGGCGCGCCATTCCGTCTCGTAGCCGGGGCGGCCGCAGATCCCGTAGCGGCAGCGGGCGAAGAGCGGCTTGCCGATGCGGCCCTGATCGAGCAATTTCTTGGCTTCCCAGACCGCCGGATGATGGCGATGGTTGAAGCCGCATTTCAGAATCACGCCCGCCTCGCGCGCGGCCTGCACCATCTGCTCGGCCTCCGCCACCGTCCGCGTCAGCGGCTTCTCGCAGAGCACGTGCTTGCCGGCCTTCATGGCGGCAATGCCGATCTCCGCGTGGCAGCCGGGAGGCGTGCAGACCAGCACCGCATCGACGTCCGGCCGGGTTACGGTGGAACGCCAGTCGCCGGACGCTTCGCAGTTCATTTTGGAGGCCATTTCCTGGGCGTGCTCCAAATGCAGACTGGCAATCGCGACCAGCCTGTCGTGCCTGCTCTCGCGGATCACCGGCGCCCGCCGCCGGCATTGAAGTCCCGCACCGATGATGGCAACTTGCATATTTCCTTCCTCGCTTGCCTGGCCCGTTCGAAGCGGTCTTGCATCACGAGACCGTTCGCCCGCGGCCGATGTCAAGATACTTGAAACCCATCTCTTCCAATCTCGCCGCGTCGAGCAGGTTCGCGGTATCGAGAATCAGTTTGCCCGACATCAGCTTCCCGATGCGGGCGTAGTCCAGCGACTTGTACTCGGGCCAAGGCGTGACCAGCACGAGGGCTTCCGCCTCCGCAACTGCTTGGTAGACGTTCCTCGCAGAAGCAGAAATCGTCGTGCGCGGCGATTTCCGCGCGGTCGGCCCTGGGATCGTGCGCGCGGATCCGCATCCCTTCGCCCGCCAGGTCGGCGATGATCTCCAGCGCGGCGGAGCGCCGCAACGTGCTGGTATCCGGCTTGTAGGTCAGGCCGAGCACGGCGGCTGGCACGCCCTTCAGGCTGCCGAAGGCCTTCTTGAGCTTGCGGAGCACGAGCCGATTTTGCCGCCCGTTGGACTCCATGATGCCGTCCAGAAGCGGCGTGTCGAGCCCTGCGCCATCGCTCAGCGAGCGGAGCGTCTGCACGTCGCGGGCCAAGGTGCCGCCGGCAAATCCCAGGCCCGGAAGCAACATCGCCTTTGCGCCGATCCGCGGCTCGAGCCGCAGGACCTGGGCGATGCGCTGGCCGTCCGCGCCGACTTCGTCGCAGAGGTTCCCCAACTCGTTGGCGAGACAAATCGACGTCGCCAGAAAGGCGTTCAAGGCGTGTTTCGTCATTTCGGCCGTCCGCAGCCCCACCCGCTCCCACTTCACGCCCAGCGGAGCGAGAAGCTGCTCCACGCGATCCAGCGTCGCCCTGTCGTCGGAACCGATCACCGGCAGGGCCGGATGACGAAAACGATCGATGGCCTGGCCCAGCCGGAGGTTTTCAGGGCTGTAGGCGATCCCGAACCGCAGGGCCGGATTGTTCGTGCGGATGATTTGCGCGATCCTGTCGCAGGTCCCCACCGGCACCTGCGCGGTGACGTAGAGCACCACTTCGTCACACAAGCCGGGCGCGATCGCGGCGGCCGTGGACAGGACTTCCGACCGATCGCTTTCGTCGCGATCGTTGACCGGCGTGTCATGCACGATGAGCACGAAGGGGCATCCCTGCACCGACCCGGCCACGTCGGAACTGAAACGCAGGTTGCCGGACTGCAAGCCCTTCTGGATCAATTCGTCGAGCCCCGGCTCGAAGAGCGGCGCCCGGCCGCCGTTGAGGAGGGCGATCTTGGCGGCGTCGTGGTCGGCGGCGACTACCGAGTAACCGAGATCGGCAAAAACGGCCGCCCCCACGATCCCTTGATGCCAGAGACCGATCATGCAAACGTCCATCGATGTGCTCGTCCTTTCGTGATTGGCTTGTGCGGCCGTCATCGCATTCACAATAGGTGCGGGTTTTCTTGCAAATAGGCCAGCGTCCTGAGCACGGCTTCGCGGATCGTTCGCCGGGGCTTCCAACCGAAAGAACGGATGCGGGCACAGTCCAGGAAGACGAAAGGGCTGTCGCCGATCCAGCCCCTTTCCCCGCCGGCGTGTTTCCGCCGCGGGTTCAGCGCGAGTTGCTGGCAGATCCAGTCCACCGATTGATCTACCGTGCAATACTCGTCCGAACCGAGATTGAAGATATTGACCGGCGCTGCGCTTCCTCGATGGCCAGCAAGATCGCGTCGATCGCGTCCTGAACATACAGGTAGCTCTTGCGTTGCTGGCCGTTGCCCAACAACTCGATCTCGTGCGGATTGGCGAGCAATTTCTTATAGCAATCGATGATCAGACCGTGCGTGTACCGCTCGCCGAGCAGGGAAACCATGCGGAAAATATAACCTTGGAAACCAAAACCGGCGCAGTAGGCCTGGATCAGTGCCTCGCTGGCCAGCTTGGCAGCCCCATACAGCGACGTCTGCACGGGGAAGGCGACGTTCTCCGGGGTCGGAAACACGTCCGGTTCGCCGTAGACCACTCCCGTCGAGGAGAACACGATCCGCCGCGCGCCGCTGCCGCGCATGGCCTCCAGGACCCAGAACGTGGCAAGCGCATTCTGCTCGAAATGGGCACGGGGATTCTCGCGGGCAAAACGGACGTCGGCGTTTGCGGCCAAATGGAAAACAAGGTCGCTGCCGGCCATGGCAGCCGCAAGTTCGCGGCCGTCGAGCACGTCGCCGGAGACGAGCGCGAAACGCGGATTCCGCCGCGCCGACGAGAAAGTCCTCCCGGCAACCCGGCCTGTCGTAGCCCACGACCCCATGCCCGGCGGCCAACAAGCGGTCGACCAGATTGCTGCCAACGAAGCCGCGCAGCCCGTCACGAAACACTTCACGGCGCAGCTCCTGGGTGATATAGACCAGGCGAATGTCGGCAGGAGGTCATCATGCTGGCGGCGCCTCCCGCTCAAGTCGCGCCTCAAGCACCGACCGGTGGCCCTGCAGATAGGTCAATGTCGCGATCACGGCCTCCTGGATTGTCATCCGCGGCGTCCAACCCAGACCGCGAATCCTGCGGCAATCCAGGAAGATGAAGGGGCTGTCGCCGATCCAACCGCTGCCCGCCGGTATGCCGCCGTTGGGGAGCAAGGCCCAGATGGCGGCAAATCCAGTCCAGGGACTGATCGATCTCGCAGTATTCGTCCGTGCCCAGGTTGAAGATATTGACCGGCGATTGCGCCTTTTCGATGGCGATCAGGATGGCGTCGATGCAGTCCTGCACGGCAAGATAGCTCTTGCGCTGCTTGCCGTCGCCAAGCACCTCGATCTCGCGAGGGTTGGCCAGGAGTTTGTTGTAGAAATCGAACACGTGGCCGTGCGTGTAACGCTCGCCGAGGATGGATACGAAACGGAAGATATAGCCCTGGAAGCCGAAACCCGCACAATAGGCTTCGATCAAACCCTCGCCGGCCAGCTTGGACGCTCCGTAGAGCGACGTCTGCAGGGGAAAAGGGGCCGTTTCCGGCGTGGGAAAGACCTCCGGCTCGCCATAGATCGACCCGGTGGAGGAAAAGGCCAGCCTCCGCACGCCGGCCGCGCGCATCGCCTCCAGCACGTGAAACGTGCCCAGCGTGTTCTGTTCGAGGTCCTTGCGGGGGTGCTGTGTGCCGAAACGGACGTCCGCATTGGCGGCCAAATGGAAGACGAAGTCGACTCCGCGCATGGCCGCCGAAAGGCAATCGAGATCGAGCACGTCGCCGCGGACCAGCCTGAAGCCGGCATGTCCGAGCGCCCCGCGGAGAAACTCCTCGTGACCCGTCGAGAAGTTGTCGTAGCCCACCACCCCATGCCCATCCAGGAGCAAGCGATCTGCCAGATTGCTGCCGATGAAGCCGGCACAGCCAGTAACCAAAAAATTCATCTTTCGAACTCCAGATTCTCTTCTCGGTTGCCTGCACAGCTTCAGAGGCGCTCATGAGCGGCCGACTGCCCTTGCGGCAAACCTCGCTCGCGCGGCGCCTCGGGAGACGAAGAAACGCTGCCCGGGGCCGAAATTCCGATGCCCTCTTCCACGATGAATTTCGGCCGTCGCTTCGTTTCGTCGTAAATGCGGCCGATGTAGGCCCCGAGGATCCCCATGCCCATGAATTGCACGCCCGCGAGAAACAAGATCAGGATGGCGATCGTCGGTAGGCCGGTGGGGATGTCAAATATGCCGGCGAGCTTGACGTAAACCACCGCGCCCATTGCAAAAACGGACGCTATGGCCATGGCAAAGCCAACAAAGCTCATGAGATTCAGGAGATAATCGGAGAAGGACACCACGGCGTTCATCTGGATCCGCATGTTCCCCCAGATGTGGTGGTAATTGGTCTTGCCGGAGACACGCGCCTCGCGGTCGTAGGGCAACAAGATGGTCTTGAAGCCAACGACGGCCGTGAGCCCGCGGAGAAATCCGTGGCTTTCGTTGAGCTTCATCAGCTCATCAACCACGACTCGGTCGAGCAAGCGGAAATCGCCGGCGTTGCGCGGAATCGACACCATGGCGATCTTGTTAACGAACATGTAGCCGAGATGCATCGTCAGCCGCCTGATAGGATTCTCCCCTTTTCGGGACCGCCGCTGGGGGATAACGACCTTATATCCGTCGCGCCGGCGCTGGACCATTTCCGGGATCAGGCCGGGCGGGTCCTGGAGATCGCAATCGATAACAACGACCGCCCGCCCACGGGAGTAGGCAAGCCCCCCCCAAGTGGCAGCAGGTTGCCCGAAACGCCGGGAAAACATGAGGACCTTGATCCGGCCATCCCGTGCATTCTCGCCGCGCAGGATATCAATGGTTCGATCCGTGCAGGGATCCGCGGCGAAAATGATCTCGTAGTTCTCCGTCACCCCGGCTAGTGCCGTCCTGATCGCGTCCAGGAACTTGGGAACGGAGCCTTCCTCGTTGTAGACCGGCACGACAACGGAAAGTAGTGGCTGTTCGCTCAAGTCACGCACTCCGGTTTTTTCACGCGATTCGCTTCGAAATCGGAGGATTTAGGACAGATGAATCGTCCACCGTGCCACTGACGGACATGATTGACTAAGCGACCAGGGCCAGGGAAGGGACTACTTGCTTCCTCGGCGGGAAGAAGCGTGCAAGCTCAAGGGGATTATAGCTCAAGAAGCTGCCGATTTCAAGGATTCCATGTGTGGTCTGTGGGGGAGTCCTGCTCCTGCGGTTTCCCAAAGCCCGGGTGCCATTGACGATTGCCATTCAGGACTTCGTATGATATGATCGTTATTATATAATCTTACAATCTTGCAGTTTGAGCGTCCTTGAGGGGGGTACTGAATGAACCTTGTTGATCTTGTGTTAGCCAACCCGCTGTGCTTCGAGTGGCAGCAACGGTCATTCAACAACTACGATTCGATTCCGCGACACTTCAGCGACTATTTGAACGTCTCCGACAAGGATATTTTGGAGATCGGTTGTTCCACGGGGGTATGTGCCCGAGCCGCCGTTCAGATGGATCGAAATCGTTACATCGGAATCGATATCGTGCCCGGGTATATCGATTTGGCCGCTCGACGCTGCCCTGCCGGGAAGTTCATGGTCATGGATGCCCGCGCCCTGACCTTCGCAGAGGACCAGTTTGATGTGGTGTTGTTCGTTGGCGCCCTTCATCATATGGACGGGGAAGTTGTCGCCGCCTGTTTCAAGGAGATCAAGCGCGTGCTCCGCAGCAGTGGCGTTGTCCTCTGTGCAGAACCGGTTTTTACGCCGGGAAAGTGGTTGAGCACATTCCTTCTTAAACATGATCGGGGCATGTACATCCGGGACGAAAGCGGATACGAGAGCCTGTTTCGTGGTTTCTCGGTCGTTCGGCGGGGTTATTTCCGCTTCTGCGTCCATCGGTTCTGCTCGTTCGTCTTGAAAAAGGACGATTTGCCGACTGAAGAGCAATCGTGAACTTCGCCGTTCTTTTGCCCAGACCGCGAGAAGTCCGTTCGTTGCGTCCCTAAGTGGATAAGTGGTGATAATGGCCGAAACTGTTAGCTGTGCCTTTTGTGGAACTCTTTCAAAGGTCCACTGTTCCCTGCGCGACGGCGTTTATTATCATTGTCCGCAATGTGGGACCATATTTCTTCACCCGCTACCGACTCCAGAAGCGATGAAGGAATACGTTGAAGCGGACTATAGGGACGGGCTTTACAAGAAGAGCTTAGAGGGCCACGACTTCAAACTGCACACTTTTGAGAGGCGAATCAAGCTGCTTAAGAAATATATTCCAACAGGAAAGCTCATGGATCTTGGCTGCTCCAGCGGTTTTATGGTCGAGGTCGCATTAAAAGCCGGCTATGACGCCTGGGGAATAGAAATCGCAGAATGGGCGGTTAAGGCCGCCGCTCCCGAAATCAAGGACAGGATCCAACAGGGAGATATTAACTTACTCAGTTCAGGTTCGTACGACATCCTCACGGCCTTTGATATCCTTGAGCATACCAGGCAACCCCTGGAGGTCCTCAAGCAGTGGGCTGGCCTTATACGGCCTGGCGGTTTCTTGATGATTGCGACTCCGGACACGAATTCCATTTTACGGCTGTTAATGGGGTCACGCTGGCCCATGTTGCAGCCATTTCAGCATACGTTTCTTTTTTCCAGGAGCCATTTCGGCGATTTGCTGTGCAAGGCCGGTCTTAAGACTAGAGAAATAACGACTGCGACAAAAGTGATGACCCCCGAATATCTCATGGTCCAATTGCAACGCTATTTTCCCAGAACGATGAGAACCGGCTTGGCAGTCGGCAAGGCCTTGCCCTTTTTATTCAAGCGCCCTATAACCTTTCGAATAGGGGAGTTTTTAGCAGTGGCGCAAAAATAGACTTTACTTACCAAAGAGTGGACCGCAGAACCTGCTGGCTTGGGGCGCTTGTCGGAACGGACCAACGTGAGAAATAAAGCCATCTTGGATCGTTGGATCTCATCGCCTATCACGATTGGCGGCGTGGGCTTGGGGGCGCTTGCGCTGTGTTGCTGCCTCGGGATCCTTTGTCGGCTCCGGCCTCCGATGTGCGTAGACAGAGAACGCTTCGATCACTACATTGCGACCGACTTTGAATTCGCGTCCTCGCCGCTCGACGTGAGCGTGATCAACCCTTTCGCTGGGATGGGCGGGCTGAGCCAACCGTGGGCGGTGTGGCTCAACCCGGTTTATCTGTTGCCGCATATTTTGCCACCCATCCGGCAGTGGGATACTCTGCCCAGCACGCGGGAGTGGGCATGGGGCTACCTAGTGGCGATCTTCTTCATGGCGGCGGGGGCCTATTGTCTGGCCCGCGCCGTCGGCCTCCCCTACTACCTGCGCGTGATTGCCGCTCAAGTGCTCGGCATCTGCTTCTTTTCGCCGGTGGGGTACTGGACATTTGCCCGGGGCATTGGCGCTAATTTTGGCGAAGTCGGCCACAACGTCTTCATGGTAGCGTCCTTCGGGGCGTTCTTCTTGGCCGTTTTCATGGATTTGGGGAGGTCGTCCTACCGCGGCAACCTAGCGCGTGTGGTCCTCCTGCCGATCCTGCTCGTTTATATTGCTCTGTGCGATCTGATCTACGCGGGGATGTTAGCCTTCTTGCCCTTGGTGTTTTTCCTGCCCGCCGTCTACTTCACCAGCGGTTCGCGGCAAGTCTTCAAGTGGCGAACGATCGGCGCGGTGGCCTGCCTCGTCGTGGCACTGGCCGTCAATATTCCGGGACTAGACAGCGCCTTCGCAAGCTATGTCAACCGGTTCGCCTTCCCGAATGAGATTCATTACCTGAAACACGAATGGGCTGCTGGGGGAGCCTGTTCATGGGGGGCCTGGCCACGGCCTGGATCATGTTCATGGCGACTTGCTGGGTAGTGGCGGTCGTGTTCGGCAAAGCCGAGTCGCGGGGATTCGCACTGGCGGCAATTGCCTATCAACTGGCTCTTGTCGCTTACACTTGCTTCAATGTTTATCACCGCGTTGGGAATAACCCGAGCGGCCGCTATTGCGAAACCGGCTTTACCCCGTATTACGTCGTTGCCGGCCTTTTGGGATGTTGGCTGGGCCTGCGAAAAATAGGCGCCTGGCTCTCTGCCTGGAAGCCGGCCGTCGCGCGGCTTGTTGCGAACCGGGACGCGCAGCGCACGCTCGGAGTTACGGCGGAGGAGAGGAATGCCTTGGAACGGTCGCTGTTGGCGAACCGGGCCTTGCAGCTTACGCTGCTTTATCTGAGTGTGTTGGTCCTTCCCACGATTGGAATTGCTTACGCCTTTTGCACCGAGTGCCCATATCCGCCTGCCGAACCCGGTTCGGTCTGGGACCGGTCGCGTCCCCCGGCGGGCGTCGTGAAGTATCTGCAGGACGAACTGGCCATTGGGCCGGACGGCCGCTTCCGCGGCTCGGTAGCCAATATCGTGGGCATGCCCGGCGGTGAGTTGATGAGACGGATGGGTGTTGCTGAAGACGCGCCGGTGCTCCTTGGGACGCACGGAGATCGTCTGGCGTACTATTTCCGTTCGTTCGATCCGCACTTCTCCATGACTGGCTTTTGGGAGCTACGAATTCCGACCCTGGAGGACGACAGCCAGGTTGTCACGCCCCCGTTCTACTTCCTGGTCAGTCGGGCGCTGATGCGCCCCCAGGATAACCACGCATTGGACTGGCAGGTTTTCTCCGTGGCTCGTCCCGCGCTTATGGCCGCCCTCGGCGCAGGTTTCTGATCACCGATCGTGTGATGCCCGATCTGACCCTGCGGATGGTGCAGGCCAACCGGGACGGCATCAACGCCTATCTCTACGAGATTGCGGGCGCCAACCTGGGCGACCTCTCGCCGACGCGGACGGTCCTTGACACCGATGCCTCCCATGCCGTCTCGTTGATGAAGGATGCGAACTTCCCCTTTCACGACGTGGCCATTGTTCACGACGAGTCGTTGACCGGTCTGACCCGCGCAATCCGGGGCGATGTACTTCGAGAAGGGCGGCGTGCGGATCCGCGCGGAGAGTGACGGCCGTTCCTTGCTGGTCTTGCCCCTCCAGTTCTCCAACTCGCTGCAGATCACGTCGACGGAAACCAATAGCAGCGGCAAGCCCATCCAGTTGCTGCGCGTGAACCTGGTGGAAACGGGGGTCCTCTTCGAGGGCAAGATCGATTTCAAATTCGCCCACGTCTTCGGCTTGCTTCGCGGCATCTCCGGGCGGAAACGCAATATCGAGGACTGCAAGCGGCTGGGCATCAAGGAGAACGGGGAAGTTGCCTTCCCGCCGGTTCCCCAATGATGCTAACCGGCTATCACTTCCCGATCGGATAGGTGGGTTCGTGCCGGCAAAGGCCTTGCTTGCATCCGCCGTCCCTCGCAGGTCGAGAAATCGAAGACATAGGGCTCGGCGATTGTCTCGCGGCCGAGGTAGCTCGACGCAAAGGCGTAAAAATACCAACGCAGGTAGGCCGGAAGCCACTTGATGACGCGGAAGCGGCTCGATCCCTGCGTCCGCTCCCGCCATTGGGCCGGCACTTCGCCGATCTTCCAGCCGGCGCGATGGGTCTTGACCAGCAACTCGATGCTATAGACAAATCCGGCCGACGATTCGATCGCAAAGCGGTCGAGCACCTGCCGGCTGAAGAGGCGGAAGCCGTTCGACGGGTCATGCGTCGGCAGGCCGGCAAGATGATAAAGCGTAAAGGCCGCCGAGCGGACGAGGGTCGCTTTCAGCCAAGGGCAGCCCACCATGCAGCCTCCCGGAATGAAGCGGCTGGCGGCCACGATCTGGCAAGCCTCGTCTTTCCACTTCTGGAACATCCGGTCGAGCACGCCCGGGTTGTAATCGTCGTCGGCCGGGTAAACCACGACCGCCGGCGCAATCGTGTGGCGGAAGCCCGTGCAAATCGCCCCGTGGGCCCCTTTGCCCTCGTTCTTGATCAGATCGATTCGCGCCCGCATCGATGCAGGGCATTTCTCCAATTCCGGCAGGGTATTGTCGTCGTCGCGGTCGTAGCAGACATGCAGTCGAAAGGGGACGCGATTGGAGTGGAAGAGCACGTCCAAAGTGCGGCGAATATTCGCCCCCTCGTTGTAAACGGGGACAAGCACGTCGAGCTCGTAGTCCGTGGTCGTGGGCCCTTCCGCCAACGTGTCCAGGAAATGCTGCGGCAACGTCCTTGCCGCGCTCGCCGTTACACCCGGGTCTTGCAGCCACGGCGTCCGGCTCGCCTGGATGCCTGAAGTTCGGCAGGCCAAATCGCTTTGCGTCATTTTTTTGCTTCGCGCGGTTGAAACTGATACCAGCCCGAAGCGCAAGCGAGGATGCTAACCCGTTACCTCGCTTGCGCTTCGGGCTGGTATGAAATGGATCATGTGAAACCGTTCACAGCACAGGCCAGGACGGATTGTGATAAATTAGGCAAAAAACGAAGCATGGGAGTTCCGCAGTCATAAGGGTCCGCGGGCCCCAAGTTCGCAGTCGGGGATTTCAGAGGGCGGGATTGTTACCGCTTTGGTCCCCAGCGCCAAGAGGGAAATCCGCAGAGAATCGCGAGAATCGCGAGAAATCGAAGGTCGCTCGTCAGAGGTCAGCCGGTGGTGCGTCGCGGCGAGTCCTTAACCGCTTCCTCGAAAAACCGCTCGTGCTCGCGAACCGCTTCCAGGTCGTTGAACAGCAGGTCGCTCTTTTCCGCGATCTGCTCGGTTACGTATTTGCGATACTCCCGATCCGTCGCCACCTGCACCGCCTTGCCCACGTACTCCTCGGGCGACTGTACGACGAGATCGTCAATTCCCATCTTCCGGTAGCATGCCTTCGTCACGCGGCCGACGATCAATTCGCCGGGCAGGGTGACGACCGGCAGGTTGTACGAAAACAGGTCGTAGCACGTGCTTCCCGCCCCATAATGCGGCGGGTCGAGGATCACGGCCGCCAATTGCAGCAACCGGCAGTAGTCGCCAAAGAGCTGCGGCGGCAAGAACACAATTCTCCCCTCGTCCTCCTGACGCTGGATAGGTTTTCAACCTGTCGGGCATGGCGTGTTGCTCCCCTCTACCTCTGGGAGAGGGGCCGGGGGTGGGCTGATGAAACGTCTAAGTCGTTGCGGCCAACTTTGTTGCGCTTCGGAATTCCTTGTAGGTGGCGACGCGTTTGGAGGCTAGGGTTCTTCCCAGGTTCTCGCGGGTCCATTGGCGGAGGTCCTTGACTGACACGGTGGAGAATGCCTGTTGGATGGTTTCGTCAGTCGCCGTCTTGAGCAGCGCACCGAAGCCGGCCAGCAAGCTCGTGAAGCCTCCCTTGGAATGCTGGCGTTCCAACTGCTTGTAGAGCGCGAACGTCGATTCGAGAATCTCGGTACTCATCGGCAAGCGCTCTCCTTCCTTCAGTTGCCCTTCCGCCACGGTAACGAAGTCGACCAGTCGTTGCGCCAACTGTTGGCTGACGGCATTTGTCAGATGGGTGCTCATGGCGGCGCGCAGTTGATCGCCGGCGCCGCGAAACAGTCCCTGTTCGTTGATGAACGTCACGCCCGCATTGACCACCTGCTGGCATTCTCGCCATTCGGCCAGTTCCCCGGCAAAGGACCGCAACCAGCCAAGCTTTTCCTCCAGCCGCTCGGGCGTGAGCGAACCGCGGGCCTTGGCCTCGGGATGGTCGAGCAGCCACAACACCGTCGCCGCCCAGTCGAGCGTCGCGGCCAAGTTCATAAAACGCGCCTTGGGCTTTTGGGCGGGTGGTGTAAGGTGCGCCAACTCCGTTTGTTGGATCGCCGAGCGGGTCTTTCCCAATTGGGTATTGAACTCGGTGAATCGTGAATGATTGCCCAACAGCGTTTTGAGGAAAGTGGCCGCCTTGTGCTTGAAGTCCTGAAGTACGATCGTGTCCGAACGCTGCTTTTGCAGGCATTCGGCGCCGTCGCGCAATTCCACCGCCCCGTCGCACAACAGGGCGCGGGGATTGTCAAATCGCTCGGCCAGTTCGCGATAAACCATTGCCATGTTTTCGCGTTTCCAGGCCGTGCCCGGTCGAACCGTCAGCAGACGGACATCCTCATGCTTGAGGGTTTCTCCTCGCGGCGGCAACTTCGAGGCCCGCACGCCCAGCACGACCAGCGCCTTCTCGGGGCCAATTTGATTGGAGTGATCCGCCATCCAAATCCAATCGTCAGCCGCTTCGACGGGCTCCCGCAGGGCCGCCAAGCCGATGCGCAGAAGCCAGGTGCGAATCGTTGTCCAATCGGGAAGTTGCTGTTGTACCCCAAGCCACTCCCACACAATCTTCAAAACGCGCTCGGTCGGACGCAAGCCGACAACCCGCACCACATTCACCGCCAGACGAATCATGCGACGACCGAATTTGTGCCCCTTCAGCGGCGGATCCTCCGCCAAGCGGCATTCCATCCGGGCCTGCTGTCGGTTCTGCTCTTCAAGGCGTCGCCTTTGCTCTTCCAGGGCGCAGATTTCGTCCCTCTGCCGCTGAATTTCCGCATCCTGGCGAGCGATCGTCGCCTTGGCGTCCTTAAGTTGCTGTGTCACGTTCCGACACTTCTGGGCCTTCGTCTCCCGGCTGCGCCAAAGAAACCACGGAACCACCCGTGATGGGGACTTGAACTTTGCCTTAGCTTCCGTCCATGATAGATACACTGTTGCGTCCTTCGCAATGGAAATCGTTTCCAAAGTTACACAGGGGGAGCGCAACAGATTTTGAAGAACCTAGCAAGCCCAATTTACCGAGATTATTGGCGTTTCATCAGCCCAGGCCGGGGGTGAGGGCGGATCGGCGGGGAGCAGGGAGCGGGGAGCGGGGAGTCGGAGGTCGCGTGGGCTCGCTGACGCCGTTTCCCCTCGCCCTATTTGGGAGAGGGGCCGGGGGTGAGGGCGGATCGGCGGGGAGCAGGGAGCGGGGAGCGGGGAGTCGGAGGTCGCGAGGGCTCGCTGACGCCGTTTCCGGTTTCGAGTTTCTTATTTCGGATTTCGGATTTGTTTCGGATTTCGAATTTCGGATTTCGGATTTCCCGCTTGGGGGTGAGGGCGTTTCCGCTTTCCATATTTGGATTTTGGATTTTGGATTTGTTTCGGATTTCGAATTTCGGATTTCGGATTTTCCGCCTTGGATTTCGGATTTGCGGCCTTCGATTGTCCGCGCAAACCGCTCCATCAGCCTCGCCGCCGCTTGTCCGCCACGGTCCGCCAGCAGCACCACCAGCCCCCGCGGGTCGGCCTCCAGCACGCCGGCCAGAAGCCGGTCAAAATCCGGATGCAGCTTTAGCGGATTCTGAAAGCAGACGTACAGGTTCCGGCCCTCGGGCAGGCCGAAGTCGGCGGGAGTCGCCGCCGCAACGGCCGGCAAGCGGTCCTGATACCGCCAGAGCGTCCGCGACTTCCAGAGCCGCTCCGTATATTGCGACTGCGAACCGGGCCGCTCGACCAGTTCGCTGGACAGGAACCAATCGACGGCCGGCACGCCCGAGGTGATCGTCGAGCCCCAGCCCGTGCATTGCACGGGCGAAAGCCGGGCGTAGGGCAGGAAGTAGTTCATCGCGTCGCTGCCCACTTCCCAATAGTAAATCAGGTCGCAGGCCGCCGCGCGGATCTGCCGGATCGCCTCAGGCAGCGAGTCGCTGAAGGGCGTGAACCGCAGGCCCCGGCGGGGCAGTTTCGCCCGCAGCGATTCCAGGATGGCCCTGGAGGGCAGGATCACGACCTCGAAGCGTTCGAGGTCGAGCCGTTCGACGATCCCCCGCATCGATTGCAGGAACATCCGTTCATGCCGCCGCGTGACCAGGATGCCGACCCGCTTGCGGTCGCCCAGTCCGCTTCTCGAGGGCGGCGGCTGGTCACGAAAGCAAGGTTCGTAGAGTGCGGCAAACCGCTCCTTCAGCGCCCGCTGGTCGCAAGTTCCAGCAAGCCGACGGCATCGATTTCCTTCCGTATTCCCTCCCATAGGAAATTGTGCGTTTCCGTGCTACTGTCAATCCGAACGGTCCGCTCGCGGCCGGCGCTGCGGCAGCGAATAACTGTGTTTCCCGAGTCCTCCATTTTTTCCCAATCCGTTACCGCATCCGCCGCGCCCGAGTCGATCATCGCGACAACCGCCCTAACGAGCCGATCTACCTCCTTCGAATCGGTTGGGGCCAACACCGTGTAGGTGATGGTCTGAGATGGCGTGGGCGTGGGTGCGCTGTAAGCGGCGTAGTTGGCGTAGGTCGTTACTGCCGTCAGCCGGTTGCGATTGTCCCAGGTGTAGGTCGTGATGTCGGTGGCCGTCGAGTCGATCTGCGGGTCCCAGCCGTTGCTGCTGGTGTATTTCGCGGTGCAATTGCCGTCGGCGTCGTACTGGTAGCTGTAGGTGCCGTCGAAGAGCATTTGGTTGTCGAAGCCGATCTTCGTCTGGTAGGCCCCGATGCCCGCGTCCAGGATGGGACTGCCGGGCAGAAGCGCCATCGTCTCGGTCGGGCGCCGTTGTCGGCCAGCGGGCCCAGCAAAGGGCCCTCGCCCACGATCGTGCCGCTGGTCGGCGTCCACCCCGCCGCGCTCTCCACCAGCGAGTTCTGCGCGGTAACGCTGTCGTCGGAATCGCAGATGTCGGGACCGAAGCCAGCGGTGTTACCCGCGATGATGGTGTTCACAATACGCACCTGGGCCCTGTTGCAATTCCAGATGCCGCCGCCCCACTCGGAGGCCGTATTGCCCAAGATCGTGCATGAGGCCACGCTGCTCAGGATGCCGAAATTGTCGATTGCGCCGCCTTCTTCGGACGTATTGCCCGCAAACGTGCTGGACTGGACGGTCATCGTGCCGTCGTTATCGATTGCGCCGCCGACACGGTTGCCCGTGTCGCCGCTAAACGTGCTGGACTGGACGGTCGCCGTGCCGTAGTTCTCGATTGCACCGCCGTCGTCGGCGGTGTCGCCGGTAAACGTGCTGGAAGCGACCGTCACCGTGGCGCCGCTGGGGTTGTAGATCGCGCCGCCTTCGAATCCCGCCGTGTTGTCGGTGAACGTGCTGCCTTCGACGGTCAGCGCGCCGTAGTTATAGATCGCACCACCGCGGGACGGAGCCGAATTGCCGGAGAATGTGCATGAGGTGACCGTCGCTGTGCCGAGATTGGTAATGGCGCCCGCGTATATCGAACAGTCGCTCTGCGAAAACGTGCATGACGAAACCGTCAGCGTGCCGTCGTTGGTGAGACCTTCATGAGCACCGTTTTGGTCGGTAATGGTCAGGCCGCTGAGGATCAGGGTAGCCCGGGGAGCGACCGTAAACGACGAACCGGAACCGGCGCAGTCGATGGTCAGTAAGCCGCTTCCGGGGCCCTCGATCGTCACTTTCGTGCCCGCGTCCAAGGTGAGCCCGCTGGAAAGGTCGATCGTCTGCTGCGCGGAGAACAACGACGACGCGAAGGCGATGATGTAGTTGCCCGGACTCCCGTCGATCTGCGTCACGGCATCGGGCAGGCTTCCGGAACCGCTGCTGCTAATGTTGCTGACGGTGATCGTGGCGGCGCCGACGGGCGGCGCGACGGACGCGGCGCTCGCCGGTTCGCCAAGGCCGGTGGTGGCATTGCCGTCCCCGTCGTATACGTCGTCACGTGGCCCAGCGCGTCGGTCGTAGAAGTCACGTCGCCCTGAAGGTCGTAGGTCGATGTCGATGACCTTTCCAGCACCGCGACCTCGTCGGCGGTGCCGAACTCGCCGCAGCCCATGTACATGATGGACGCGGAAGCCGAGGTGAGCGTCACGCTCCCCAAGAGTTGCCAGGCCGTGCCCAGCGATGGGCCCGTGGCGTCGGGCGCCCAGGCGACCTCGGCGCCGTTGACGTCATAGTTGCCGGGCGATCCGCTGACGTGGACGTAGACGTCGTAAGACGACGAGCTGTTCGGCGTTAGGTTGCTGAACGTCCAAGTCGGATCCGGGGTCGGCATGTAGTCCGTTTTCCGATCCAGTGCGGCGAGACGAAGGCAATCTTGCGAATAGTGCGATTCATGGCCGATGACACCTGATCTAGTTAAGGTCTGCCCGCGCCGGGCCGTTGCCACCCAACCCTTCGCTTAATACGGTTCCTTGCACGAATGGCACTGTCGCGTTAGGATCGGCGACAGATTGGGCATGGACGAGTTGGGGGGTTTTGCTAGATTCCCTTTCTCGCCGAGGTGGTCTTGAAGTTTTTGCCCGCTCTTGGCTATGATTTGTAAGCCCTCCTTGGCATGGCGATCGCAAAGATGCCACGGAGGGTTTTTTCATGGCTGGGGATATACCAAATTCGGCCAGCGGGGGCAGTAGCAATTTTCGGAAAATGGTGGCAGCGTTTCTCGCCGACGAGTCGTTGCCCTTCGCACGCATCCTCTCCGCGGAGCGCGTCGGGAGTGTGTTCGCCAAACATGATGGCCTGTTCGGCAAGCAGGCAATCTACTCGACGGCGATGATGGTCTGGTCGTTTCTCGGCCAAGTGTTGCGCGACGGCAAGGAGGCCTCGTGCCAGGCGGCCGTGGCGCGGGTCGTCAACTACTGCGAGCACCAGCAGATCACGCCGCCCACGGCCGACACCGGCGACTACTGCCGCGCCCGCGCCAAGCTCTCCGAAGTGGCGCTGCACGAACTCAGTCGCGAAGTGGCCGCCGAGATGCAGGGAGCCGCCCCAAAGGATTGGCTGTGGAAGGGCAAGCACGCAAAACTGATCGACGGATTTACGTTCACCATGCCCGCCACGCCCCAGAACTTGGCGGAGTTTCCCCATCCGCGGACCCAGAAGAAAGGCGTGGGCCTGCCGATCGCGCGTGCAGTAGCGATCATCTCCCTGGCAACGGCTTGCCTGACGGATGCCACGATCGGTCCGTATAAGGGCAAGGAGACCGGCGAGACGGCTCTGCTGCGGTCCATGCTTGCGTCGCTGCCTGCGGGCGATATTGCCGTGTTCGACCGCCACTATTGTTCTTTCATGATGATCGCCCTGTTGCAACTCCAGGACGTGGATACCTGCGCCGCTTGCATCAAAAGCGCAACTCTGATTTTCGCCGCGGCACACGCCTGGGAAAGAACGATCATCTCATCGTGTGGACCAAGCCCGCACGGCCGGACTGGATGAACCAGGAGACTTATGACCGCATTCCCGAAACCCTCGAACTGCGTGAGCTGTGTTACACTGTCGTGGAACCGGGCCGCCGCACGAAGACGATTACGGTGGTCACCACGTTGACCGATGCGACACTCTACAGCCATGAGGAGATCGCGGAGCTTTACGGTTTTCGCTGGAACTCGGAGTTGGACATCCGCAGCATCAAATCTAATCTGAATCTCGCTCACGTTCGTTGCAAGTCGCCGGAAATGGTTCGCCGCGAACTCTGGGCCACCCTCCTCGGTTACAACCTCATCCGCACGACGGCGGCCGCAGCAGCGCTGCTCCACGGCAAACAGCCGCGTCAGATCAGCTTCACCGGAACGTGCCAGTACGTGCTGGCGTCGTGGATGTCGATCTCCTGCGGGCTGATACCCGCCTCGCAATTGGTCGTTCATTGCCAAACAATACTCCGCCACGTTGCTGCCTGCGAAGTCGCCAATCGCCCGGGCCGTCTCGAACCAAGGGTTCTCAAACGGCGCAGGCATGGTTATCCACTCATGCAGAAGCCCCGCGAGACGCTCCGGGCCGAATTGCGCAAACACTGCACGTGAAACGACTTCGGACGGCGACAGTGCCATTCGTTCCTTGCACCTTTTCCGGCCCCGATCCCGACCCGACCCCGATCCGGACCCAGGCTCGTCCCCGCATGCGTGGCTCGAACGGGAACCATCAAAGACACCCGACCCCTTTAGCCTCCTCTGTGGGAGCCCCGGGCGGGGAACCGCCCGGGGCCACCCGGTCCTTTTCATGCTCCGCCCGTTTCATGTCCCGTTTCATCCCTCGGGCCCCTTCGCGCCTGACTCCGTCCTGCGGTGCCGTTCGACCTCAGTCGCCGCGCGATCGTCTGCCTCGGCTAGCTCCTTCGCGCCGTTTGCTCGGTACAATCGCGCACGCTCGCGGAGCGCCTTGGTCGCTCTTGGAGCCAACTCCAAAACGCGTGTGAGGTCTTCGATGGCGTCGCCAGCCCGCCCAAGTTCAGCCAAGGCGCGCGCCCGCCCGAATAGGTCGAGCGTGGAGTTCGGGTCAAGACGCAGCGCCTCGGAGAACTGCCCGACGGACCTGATGAAATCGGATCGTTCGAATGACTCAATCGCGTCTCGGTATAGCGCGTACCCCTTCGCGCGATCCTCAGAAAGAAACGTTGTCAGCGGCCAATGGGGGCCCGCCGGCCGAGGGGGCCGTGCGGTATTCAGCGAGCCGTCCACCAGATCCCAGTCAACGTCTTTGAGGGCCGGCATCGGGGGCTTGAGGTCGATTAGTGCGGCGGGCCGGCGGACTCGCAAGAGCGCAACGTAGGCAGCACCCGCGCGAATTCTCTCCGTCTCCGATTCATCGCGCACAACCCGCGCCAAAAGGGCGCTGATGCGAACGTGATCCTGGCCCTCGTAAGAATCCCCGAGGCAGAGAATCGCCGCGAACCGCACGCGCGGGTCGGCGTCCTCAACCGCCAACCTCTCGCAGGCCTCGGCGAAATCCATGTCGCGTTTGCTATTCCAGTGGCGCGAGAGAATCCCCATGGCGGCCATCCGAACGCCCGCCTCCGGGTCGCCCATTCCCTCCATAGCCGCGGCGCGATCCGCAAGCATTTCCTGCGCCCGCTCGCCCGCTAGCTCCCTCCAATGCCGAAAATCACGTTCTGGCAACGACTGCATCGTTGAATGTCTCCGTTTGCGTCTAAGAACCAGCAAAAGGCTAGTGCGTGTGACACGTCGGCTGGGCTGCTAGTACATGTCCTCAGCGGAATCGATAAATTCCTGAGCAGCTTTCGCCTCTGCTTCATTTACCGCGATCATCCGTTCGCATAGGTCGTACATCTCGGGTGTATTGACGTCTTGCAACTCGTTATTCCAAACCCGAATGTTTCTCTGGCACGTCTGAACCCTTTGCCTCGCCTTATTAACCTGGTCCTCAAGTGAACCTGGGGCATCTTCGCCTGGGGCATCGCCGGTCGAAGCGGCTTGCGTCCGGCGCGAGGGGACCCGACATAAGCCGGGCCAGGTTCCGGGTTCCCTTCAGCATGTAGTAGTCTGTTAAGCGCATCGATGCGTTTACCTATCGGCAGGCTTTTGTCCCGCCATATCATGGTCTGCTGGCCTATGTAACGCTGATAGGGGGTTTGAGTGTCTGGGCCTATACTCGACGGGTAGGATGGACTGTTATAAACAGGCGTGCCGCCGGAGGCCGAGCTTGTGGTCGCAAGCCCCACCGCTTTCAAAAGGCGCTTGTGCTCCTGCGCTTGTTCCCATTGGTAATATCTGATGCTGTCCGCGTCTGTGGCCGGCCGGTACATCGGAATCGGCGGGAGGTCTTCTATATTTATTTGGAAAATTGGATTGTTATCTATCGGTCCTAACTGTGGCGGCGGCTGCATCCCGCTGGGGTCCGTCGCATTCGTCGGGCTGTTCCCGCAATACTCGCTCAGGTTCGTCTGTTCGTGTTGTTGCCGTTGGGATCGTACGATTGGCCGGTGTTGGTCGTCGGGTGGTCGTAAAACGCGGTGTAGCGCGTGCTGACCAACTGGCCGTCGTCGTCGTAATTGGAGTGCGTGTCCGACCAGGTCAGGTAGTTGGAGGGGTCCGCCGAGCCCGCCGTGTCGCTGAGCGAGTAGGCGTCGGTCACCAGGCCGTCGTTGTTGTATTCCCAATGGTAGGCCGCCAGCGTTGTGGTCCCCTTCGCGTAGGACAGGTCGGTCAACTCTGAATCGTGGTCGTAGGTGTAGGCCGACGAGGCCACGAGGTTGCTGTTGCCATCGCTCGCGTGGCGGTCGATCCCCGTCAAGCGGTTGTCGGCGTCGTAGCTCAGCGTCACGCATTTCGGCGTCGTGCCGTCGCCGCCCGTCTGCACGATGCTCGTCATGTTGCCGAGGTTGTCATAGCCGTATGTGTTCGTGAAGTCGGAAATGCCGCCCGAGACCGTGCCGTCAGTGTTGAGCGTGCCGCCGATATTGGCCGAGAGGCTCGTACGGTCGCCGTTGAAGTCATACTCCGAGGTCAGCAGTACGTTGTCCGAGCCGGGGAGGTCGCCAAGCTGCACGTTGTCGCTGGTCAGGTTGCCCACCCCATCATAACCGTACGTGTAAGAGGCGATAGAACTGCCGCCGGCCGCGTTCGCCGCGGTGAGCATCCGGCCTTCCGCGTCGTACGAGTGGGCAATGGAACCAACGTTGTCTCCCCCCGCAGCGGCATCGGTCGTGTTGCCGTACCAGCTCTCGCCCGTTTCCTGATTCGTCGCGTTGTAGGAATATGTGTTCACTTCGCCGGTGAACCCATAGCCGGCGGGGGCATTCGCGTTGGCGTCGACCGACTCCGTGAGATTGCCGTCGAGATCATACTGGTACGTGGAGGTGGCCGTGATCGTGGGCTCCAGCGTCTGCGTGCCCGGATAATAGCCCAGCGACACTACTTCGCTTTGCGAGGTCTCGTCTCCCAGACCATCGTACGTCCACGAAGTCGTATTGCCGTCTGGATCGGTGAGCGAAAGCACGTCGCCCATCGCATCGAACGTGTAGCTGGTCGTTGGCCCGCCCGCCAAGCCGGTAGTGGGATTGGGCAGGCTCTGGCTGATCTGGTTGCCGAAGGCATCGTACCCGATCGTCGTCACGTTATGCATCGGATCGGTCGCAGAGATCTCGTTGCCGTCGAGGTCGTAGCCATAGGTGGTCGTGAGCTGACCGCCATCCTGCGCGCCGGTGTTCGGGTCGGGCAGGCTCTGGCTGACCTGGTTGCCGAAGGCATCGAACCCGCAGGCGGTGACGTTGCCCAGGGCGTCGGTCTGGCTCGTCATGTCCCCGTCGGCGTCATACGTATACGTCGCGGACGCCGGCGCGGGTCGGCAGCAGCAGGAGCTCGCCGGCGATGACCTGATAACCCGACTGGCCGTTTTGAATCGTAATCGTGACCGTCGCGCTGCCGGCCGTGAAGGTAAGGACGTTCCTGCCAGGCAAGCGATTCGTACGTGAGGTCATCATTCGGCCAATTCTCCAGGGCGATTGCGCGAATCTAGGTAATCTGCTATGACTAGGGGATTGCGATTTCCGTTGCTTGCCGAGGAGCGGCAAGAGCGTGGATGTCGCGCAGGCCCAGGAGTCCACCAGGTCATGGCCAAGAAGTCCGCCAAGATTCAACACCACTTCGCAACTCTCACTGATCCTCGACGACGGCCGCCCGTCTACCCATTGATCAACATCGTGACAATCGCCATCTGTGCGGTCATCTGCGGGGCCGACGACTTCGTGGCCATTGCGGAGTTCGGCAAGGCGCAACGCGCGTGGTTTTCGCGATTTCTGGATCTGAAGGAGGGCGTCCCTTCCCATGATCGTTTCAACGCGATCTTCGCCACCATCAATCCGGCGGAGTTCGAGAAGTGTCTGCTCAGTTGGGTCACCGCGTTGCACGAGATTAGCGGCGGGCAAGTGATCGCCATCGACGGCAAGACGCTCCGCCGCAGTTACGACACCGCCAGCGGTAAGGCGGCGATTCACATGGTCAGTGCCTGGGCCACAGCGAACTCCATTAGCCTTGGTCAAGTCGTCACCGACGCCAAGAGCAACGAGATCACAGCGATCCCGAAATTGCTGGAAATCATCGACATTTCCGGGGCCCTGGTGACCATCGACGCGATGGGCTGCCAGACGAAGATCGCCCAAAAGATCCTCGACGGCAAGGGCAATTACGTCCTCCATGTGAAGGAAAACCAGCCTACGCTGTACCAGGCCATCCAGGACTACTTCATCAACCGCCTGGAGAACGACTTCGCCGGAACGACCTACCGTTCCTATCAGACCGAGGGCAAGGGGCACGGTCGGGAGGAGACACGCTCTTATTATCTCTGTCGGCTCCCAGCCGACTTGGCCGATGCGGCGCGTTGGCCTGGCTTGAAGGCCATCGGGATGGTCATCAGCATCACCCAGCGCGATGGCAAGGAATGCACTGACGTCCGCTACTACATCCTCAGCCAGTACCTCTCCGCGCGTCGCTTTGCAGGCGCGGTTCGGGGCCACTGGGGGATCGAGAACCGGCTGCACTGGCAACTCGACGTAACCTTCCAGGAAGACCTGTGTCGCATCCGCAAGGGACATGCCGACGCCAACTTCAGCATCCTCCGCCGCACGGCACTGGCAATGCTGAAGAACGAAACGACGAGCAAAGTCGGGATCAAGAACAAACGCCTCACCGCTGCCTGGGACGAAACCTATCTCGCACAAATCCTTGTCGGAACGTGATTTATGGTGCAATTGCCCTGGCCAATTCTCCTGGCTGACGGTGGCGGAGACGGCCTGGGGGACGCCGGTAACGGTGTAGATCGCGCTCGGCGTATTCAACTGGTTGTAGTTGACAGGCCAGACGGCCAGCAATTCGTACTGCTCGCCGGGCACCAGGTAGCTGATGCTATAGGTGGCCGTGGCCGACGTGCTGGTGGTCGTGCTGTACGAACCGAGGAGGCCGCCGCTCTGCGTTGTCCAGGCAGAGCTGGGAGACAACTGGCCGGTATCGCCAGGAACCGGGGCGGGAACCTGGAGCGGCGACTGCTGCGTGTCCGGGAACGGCGAAAAGACCTGCGTCACCTGATCGCTCGAATTGTAGCTGTACGAGGTCACGTTGCCCAGCAGGTCCGTATTGCTGGCAACGTTTCCCGCCTTGTCATAGACCGGCCCCAAGGGCAAGCCGTTCGTCGGGCTGGCCGGCTGCGCCGGCTGTCCCAGGTTGTTGTAGGTGTAGGTCGTCGTGTTGCCCAGCGCGTCCTCTTCCTGCGTCAGATTGCCGTCGGCGTTATACGTGTCGACGTCGACCCACTGCATCAGGCAGACGTTCGCCGTGGAGGGGCTGCCGCTATTGGAGACCGTGATCGTCGTGCTGCCGCTGGGCAGGTACACCGTGCCCAGCAGCGTCCAGCCGCTGCCCAGCGCCGACGCCGAAAGCGATGAGTAATCTTCGGGCCAAAGATCCCCGTCGCCGTCGCTGACCGTGTAGCCGTAGAGCGACGAGGCCGGGGCTTGCACAAAGACCTCATACGCCGCATCGGTGTTGGGCGTGAGGTTGTTGAAGGTCCAGGTCTGCGCGGCCGCGGTTGAGGTGGGATCGGGGGCCGAGGTCTGGCCCTGCCAGGTCGTGACCTCACGGCCGTCGTCCGCGT
This sequence comes from uncultured Planctomycetia bacterium, assembly GCA_963824275.1. Classification (GTDB taxonomy): domain Bacteria; phylum Planctomycetota; class Planctomycetia; order Pirellulales; family Thermoguttaceae; genus JANXQG01. The sequence continues at coordinate 1,111,928 of CAWGOT010000003.1, forward strand.
AGGTATATGCCGTCGTATGGCCCATGGGATCGGTCTCGGCCGTCAGCTCCCCGTCGGGGTCGTACACGTCGGTTGTCACGGGCTGCACCGCCGGCGCGGCCGGATTCGGGGCCGGATCGGCCTCCGAGACCTGCTCGCCCAAGGCATCATACCCGTAAGTAGTAACGCCGCCATCGGCATTGGTCGACGTGGCCACCAACCCGGTTGGGGTATACGTGGTGCCGGAGACCTGCTGGACCACGCATATTTCCGTCTCCGCGTCCAATTCGGAAAAGTCCAGCGAGGAGCTCGGGTCGCGGGCCGCCAAGGTCACGGTCCCCGCCTCGGACCAGGCGCTCGTCAAGGGCATCGCCGAGCCCGTGGGCGGCGTCAAGACAAGGCTTCCGAGGTTGTCGTTCACGGCAAGGTTCCCGTCGAAGGCGGTCGTTTCCACGTAAACCGTATAGGTCCTGGCCTGGCCCGGCGTCTGTGGCAGGTTGTTGACGGTCGCGGTCTCCGTATTCACGTTCACGGGCACGATCTGGCCCTGCGACACCGAGACCTGCTGCTCCAACCCATTATAGCCGTAGGTCGTGACGTTGTTCAAGCCGTCGGTCTGCGATTGGACCAGGCCCATCGGATCGTAGACCGTGGACGAGGTCTGCTCGAGCACGGCAACCTGCGTTGCGCTGGCCGCCGTGTACGCGACCGTGAGCCAGGGGCTGGCATCGCTCGCGAGCAAGTTCACGGTGCCCAGTTCGTACCAGCCGCTGGTCGTGGTCCCCAAGGGCGTCGTCGAAGAGAAATGGTGGTTCAAGGTTTGGTAGCCGTCGCTGTCGGTGAGCGTGGTCGTGCCGCTCGTGCTGGTGAGCGTCGACGAGGACTTGACGTAAATCGTATAGGTCCTGGCCTGGTTGGGCGACTGCGGCAGGTTGTCGAACGTGGCCGAGCCGCCGGACAGATTGAGCACTTGGCCTTGCGAGGCCGCCACCGGGTCCCCCAGGTTGTCATAGGCGGCGGCCGTCACGTCGCCCATGCCGTCGATCTGGGAAAGCACGTTCTCCTGGCTATCGTGGTAGATCGTCAACGTTCTGCTGCAGCACGCAGACGGCGGCGGCGGGCTGAATGCTGCTATAACTACTTCGGTCATAATAATCCAAGGCTCTCAAGGGACTCTCCAAGCCACTCCTCTAATTCCTCGAGAACTGAAGGGTCAGCGTCTTCCGGAGGCTTGAACGTATTGCCTTCGAAAGCCGGCCTGATCTGGTCCCATTGATTATAGCCGAAGAACTGGACTTAACGTGCATGCATATCTAGTTCGACGGGGCTACAATCTCCCTCGCCAGAAAAAACTCCGCATGCCAGAACCTAACCCCGCCCGCAGCGTCCGCGTAGGCGCACTTGAGTCCCGCCTGCCAATGCGCAACGGCCTCCTGCTTGACGCCCAGGCACCACTTCGCAACGCCAGCCATCTCATAAAAGTGCGCACTGCGATGTGGCTGTCGCTGGTTTGCCGCGTCAAAGTGCGCGAACGCCGCCTCAAAGTCCCCCGTCCAGAGGAACGCAACGCCCAACCGCATGGTGTTAGAGGGGGACTGTTCTTCCTCAAACGCTTCGCGCATACGGCGCAGGCCCTCATCGCGACTGCCTGCACGCAAAAGAATCCAAGGTGATGTTTCGGTCATAATAACCCAAGGTCCTGAAGGGACTCTCCAAGCCATTCTTCTAATTCCTGAACAACCGAAGGGTCAGCGCCTTCCGGCGGCGTGAAAGTATTGCCTTCAAAAGCCGGCCTAATCTCGCCCCATTGATTATAGCCGGACGGAGCGGGGTCGGACGGAGCGGGACGGAGCGGGGTCAGGCTTACGCTTTGTACTTTATCCTCTTTCTTCTCAGTTGCTTTGTGAGCGTTTCGACAATCTCCAGCGCGTCGGGCCGATCGGCAAGCCGGCGGTGAATGGCACCAATCGCCGCAGAGCCGATCCCGTAGTGCTGCCCGATCAGGCGGCAGCTCAGGTTCGCCAGCCGCGAGGCCAAGGCCACGGCCGTCGCTTTCGCCGGACCGGCATGATGCCCGTGGGTCTTCAAGACGGCTGGATCTACGCCGTAGCGTCGGGCGACGGCGGCGTCGATTTCCTCCAGCGCAACGGTCCATCGCGGCAAGTCAACGTCCCGATCCTGTACCTGACCACTACGGCGTTCCTCGATGCGGACCTCGGTCTTTTCCGTAAACGCCGCGCCGCCGATGGCATAGCGGCTGGCGGCCCCCCGCTCCCCCCGTTTTCTTCTTCTTCTGACCCTGGCCGTGGCCGGTCGTGCTGGCCGCTGCGGTTTACCTGTTTACCTGCTTGCCGTTCGCGCCGGCATCAGGAACATCGGATGAGATATCCGCCTTCGGCAGCATTCGGCGCAGTCTCGCGATGCCCTCCCCCGTTACGTTCGTGCGCCTAAGGCCGACATCCCGAAGGCCCTGAATGCGGCCGAGTTGCGCAACCCCGGCGTCCGTGACCCGCGTTCCATCAAGGCCTAAATATTCGTCCAGCTTAAGCGCGGCCAGTTCGGGAAGCCCGGAATCCGTAACTCGCGTATTGACCAGCTCGAGCTGGGATATGCGAACGAGACCGCGGAGGCTGCGCAGGCCGGCATCGCCCACTCCAGTGTCCGATAGGTAAAGCTTCGTGAGGTACGTCAAGGATTCGATTTGTTTCAAACCCGCGTCGGTCACGGCAGTGCCGCTGAGATCGAGGATGACGAGTTGCTTCATTTGGCCGATGCAGCGCAGGCCCGCGTCCGTTATTCCCGTGTGCGACATCCTGAGCCATCCCACCCCATGGAGACGACTTAGGTGGCTTGCGCCCTCGTCCCCGACAGCGGTCCCCGACGCGTCAAGTATCCACAGCGACTGGAGTCTCTCCAACTCGCCGCACCCCTGGTCCGTGACCCGCGTTCCTCTTAGCCACAACATCTGGAGCGACTGCAAGTCGCCGATGACCTTTAGCGACCGGTCTCCGATCAACGTCCCGGACAAATCCAGATCCTTGAGGCGCGGCGCGTTGCGCAGATTCATGTCTTGCAGGCGGTCGTCGTTAAGATTCGCTCCATGCAACTCCAGGCAGGCTAAGTCCGGACACTCGCCCAGCAATCGGAGCTCGCCCGCATCGGAACAACCGTTTGGAAAACTCACCGTCGTGACAAACTCGAGGTAAGCGCCGATCGCCGGCCGAGCTGCCGCCCAGGCCCAGCGCGGCGAACAAGTGACGGTTGCGCCCGCTGCCTCGAGACGGCGTTTGATGGTTCGCTGGCGGTAGAACGGGTACAGCAGAACGGTCACAACGACAAAAATCGCAATGCCGAGTGCGAAAGCGAACGATAGTGCCACCCGACGCCACGCATTGCAGCGCGCGCAAGAGCGCCGTCCGCCCGCCAGCCTGGAGTTGGGGCATTCACTTAGGGAACTCCCCATAGGACCCCGACACCACACCCTCGTCAATGCTCGTCTGAACGTCGACCGGGTTATTGTGCCACTCCAACGCTTGCATAATCCCCTCCGCGACCAACAACTCGATCTGCTCACCCGTGGGGTCCGTCGCATCCGTCGGCGCATCGCCACAGTACGCGTAGAAGTTCGAGCCGCTCTCTAACGGATCGAGGTTGATAAATGTCCCCAACGCTGGGTTGAACATGTTAGAACTCCTTTGCTGTTGAATTTCGTGTATGGTTTGGTTCACTCGCTCCTGAAGTCTGCGGCTGGCCAAAATGGCGTCTTCGAATCCGCATGATGCGTGCAAGCGTATCCTTGACATGCGGCATCGCCCAAGCTTCCTGGGCGTCTCGCGGCTGAGGAAAGCGGAGCCCTTGGACATCGACAATTTGCCCATCCCAGTCCGTGGCGGACTCCTTCGTACCGTCAAGGGTACGCTGAATCATGCTCGCTACAACCCGGTTGCCGCGGATGCCGTTGTCCTGCGGGGCAAGCTGCTGCGCGTGGCAGTATGCCTCCAGGGCTTCGCTCATTCGCAGGTGATCGAGCAGGCAATTGCCGCGTTCATTAAGGAAGTGTGCTAGCTCCTCACGACGCGTCAGATTTCGCAAAACGCGCCGCTTTGCACTTCCGCAGCAGTGATCGGCGTTCGCCACGTGCGGTACTCCTCATCGCTCCAGGACAGAAAGCCACGGCAGGCACATTCGACGTTGAACCGCTCCCCGCCCGACTCCTCCCAGCGGACGAAGAAATGCTCCTTGGTCTTGACGAGCCAGAGCGGGTATCCGAGGCGGCGTCGGATGGAAAGATACAGTTCCAATCAAGTCCCTCGGTGCCCGGCAAACCCGCCCCACAGAAGAAGTTCAGTGAAGCGGTGTCGACCGCCGCCAAGTCTCTTTCGGAGAGCTTCGCAATCCGAACCAACTCGCTATTCCAAGCATCTCGGCATGGAAAGCCACTGCCAAGAATGTCGCATGCCGATTGCCTTCGTGCGAACCAATCCATCGCCACTCCGTCTCATCAGTTGTCAAATGTCATTGAACTCCAACGCCGCTTCGTCTGTCAATGCTAGTTCCGTGCCTGTTCCGACGCATGCTCAACCATCGCGACAAGATAGCACCGAGCCCGATGGCGGGAGCGGCGTCCCGGGGCTGCCTTGGCCGCCAGCGTACGCGGCCGCCGAGCCACCGTTCACCGCGGCCGGGCTGATTGCTACTGGCCCACCGCCGGCGCATGACTCAGGGCCGGGGTGGGTCGCTAGCCCTTTCCCGTACGACTCTTTCATTCGCAACTCCTTGCCGGCTTTAATCGGCGCTTTCCCTGACCCCAAGTTCGCCCTTCATCGGTTATAAAGCCTCAATGGACCAGGGCACCAGGACACTGCCCTATCTTCTTTGACAATACTGTCTGATATGGAACCAAATCGTGGTCGCTACACACAACAACCCAACCGAGACTGGAAAAACAAAGATGCCGATGTCTCCGATGAGACGTGCCTTCCAAATTGAGAGCAACACAGCGGCGAGGGTGACGACCATGACTAGTGACCGAATAGAAAACTGGCAACTGCACCGTTTGCTTGATCGACGAGCCACATTATGCACAGAGGCGGCTATTATTAGCGCGAGCATGGCATCAAGGAGCAGTGCCAGCGGCTTGAACGAGATCACGATAGCATCGTCGAATGGGAACCGACTTGACGGACGTGCCATCGCCTTCGAAAAAAGGGCGTCGCGTTCAAGGAAGACCAGAGGCCAACCGTGCGAATAGCTAGGCATCGAGACCTCGGCGTTCTCCTCCGTAATTAACAGCGCCAACGAAAACGTACCTTCGCGCCCCAAAAGGTTCGCTGCCACCACCGACAGAACTGCAAGCAGTGCCATTACCGTGGCGAAGCAGGACTTTCTTTTATCATGTGTCAAATACTCACCCCGCGTTTGGCCTTATCCAATTATCAAGATACAGCTTCCGGTGCTTTTGGACCCTCTCGAGCTGTAGGTAGGCTTTGAAATCGAGGCCGCGAGCATAGCCTCGCAAGCCGAACCAAATCGCCTTGCCAAGTATCCTTGCATGGACAACCACGGCCGAAAAAGTGTTCCACCGAATTCCTCTGCGCGAAATTCATCGGCACTCCGTCTCATTGGTTCTCGTGGGCCAAGCGGACCAGCACACCCGCCTGCTGCGTTACTTCACGTACAGGATTTTACACTCCGGCAGCGCCTGCTGAAGTTCTCTCACCCCGTCGTCGGTCACGCCTGTCCTGATAAGGCGCAGGGATCTAAGCTCTCTGAGTTCTCCAAGGTGCTCCAAGGCAGTGTCCGTGATTCGTGTGTTGGACGGTAACTTGACGATTGTCAGTTCTCGCAGCTTGTGCAACCCCTTAACATGATCGAGACCAACTTCCGTAACATTAGTGCAGTAGAACGTCAGTTCCTCCAGATACGCTAGGCGCTCCAGGCTTTCGAGCGCCTCGTTACTCGACCGGTCGTAACGTTCCGGTTCCTCGGTCTCGGGAGGGCACGTCCCTTCATACAGCGTCAGACAACGAAGTTTCATCAAGTCCCTGAGCGGCCGCAATCCATGCCGGTCGCAAGAAGTTGTGGCTGACACGACCGTTCCAAAGAAGTCGTCGCCGAGCGCCTTCCGCAGCCACCCCGCCGCACGTGCCCGCACGCCAAGCTGCGTGCGACTTGAAGCGTCCACTTCAAAGTCATACGTGACCGTACCCGCGCTCATTCGGATCGCCGCCACCGCAGCCTTTTGTCTCCTGGCAACTTGCCGCGCACCGCGACCCAACTGCACAGAAGCGAGGACAGAGTTACCAAGAGCAGCAATGTGCGCAGACTGTACTGGCACCTCCTCCAATTCAGGGTCTGACCGGCACGTTTTTCACCGACAATAACCATCTGATTCTGTCACCGCTTCTCCGCGCGAGTGGCCAGGCTCGACGTACCGCGTCGGGCAGTTCCCTTCTCGGCGGACGCCGCGCAGTCAGCCCACTACCGGCCGCCGCTATTGAGCAACTTCGTAAACGCGTCTTCCGTCTGTGACTGTCCCGGGTTGCTTCCCCCCTGGTACCCAATCGGATCCCTGGTGATGAAGCAGCCCAGGACCGGATTATACATGCTACACCTCCACTATATTATCAATACTTGAATTCCATGAAACGTCGGGCCCGCTTTGTTCCCGTTTCGTTGCTAACATGAGACCCTCCGACACCCTGGAGACAGCGCCGAGACCCGGATCTGGACGCTCCCTCGCCGGACTGGTACGGCCTGGTACGGCTCTTTCATTCGCTTCTCCGTGCGCCTTCTCGGCCCATGCCTTTCCGCTGCCCTTCCTGTTTCAGCCCTACTCCGACATCCACCGGGCCTCCAACGCCTGCGGGAAGACCTTTCCATGCGATCTCGACACCGATTGTCTTCAACCTTTTTAATTCCGCCAATGCCTCGGAAATCGCGTCTCCAAGGGCCGTCCGGGGGTGCCCGTCAGCGCTAGGTCCACGTTCAACCGATGACCGCATGGTTGATGCAAAAACTGCTTGGCTGTTACAAGCCGTGCGTCGGCGCATTACGCCCACCCGGTCGCAAACCACGCAACGAATCGCCCTTGTCGGTGCTTTCACGCCGTTTATACCGTAAACTCGCGAATTGCTGATGCTCCTTGTGTAGCACTTCGCCTGGCTTGTGCCGAGAACTCCTATCGCATCAGCAAACGCCGGCAACAACATGAGGAGGAAACACGCTGCTCCGATTAGGATGCGGCGGCCAGCGTTATTTGATCGCATGGAAGTCAATTTGCCCCACGTAAAGCTTGATTTCATATTCTTTGCCATCAACAGGATCCTCCTTTATTATACCGAGCTTCTTAAGCCCCGACCGAAGCTCTGCGCACTCGTCATCGCACATAGCCGCGAGCTTCGCATTCGGGTAACCAAAATCCCGACGTTCCGCGCCATAGCTTTGTGCCATCTTCTTCGCCAGAAGGGCCAGGAACGCGATTCGTTGGTTCTTGTCCTTGATATCATTGATAGCGGAAACGACACTGGCGGCGTTGGGATCGTTGGTGAGGTCCTCATACTTAACCAACTTGATTTTGATTTTACACTTTGCAAATATAGCGTTCGCGCCGGCGACTGCAACTTCAATTTCTGCCTCAACGTTGTGCGCCTTTTCAAAACGATCTTGAAGCTCCTTCGCGGTGGCGGCATCATCGCTCGCTAAGCCGCTTGCATCGACAAGATCGGCGGGGCTGTTGTTCACGTAGCAATAGAGGTTCTCGCCGCTCTGCAACGGGTCGCGGCTGATGAAGGTTCCAAGGGTCGAGCTATACATGCCAGACCTCCAGTTATTCGTATTTGTCGTGAAACCGCTTCAATTTCCTACTTTGTCAAGTCTGTGGCTGCCGAGCGAGCCGGAGAGGTCCGATTGCCGTCGGCGGGAAATCGCCACAGACTCCTAAGGCTTGCGCACCGTTTCGACCGCCACCGCGTGTTCCTTGGTTCCGATCTTGACTCGCCATGTCCACACGATCGACGGCGCAAGGACATTCGAGGCTGGCGTACCCAAATCAACATCCAGGCCAACCTCTTGCGTTGATCCCTTTTGAACTAAAACGGCCTGCTCGCCGTCCTGGAGTTTCCCGGTGAAGACAGTGCCATTCGTCGTGAGAGTGCCTCCAATAACCGTAACGTCTGCCGCGGAGTGATTGCTGACCGTTAACACTCCCATGATGTATCTGGACCCGATTAGTGTGGTAGTAACCCTGGACTCAAACTCCACGCCTTCGATCGTCTGCGACCATCGCTCGCCGGTTCGCTCGCGATTGATCGCGCGATAGCTGTAACCGGGATCGCATCCTGTCAGTAAGAAAAGCGCGACCAATCCTGAAAAAGGAACCAGATTTCTCACATGCAACCATGGATCTTTCGCCAACGTCTGCAACATTCTCCGTGCCATGTGCGCCCCCATCGTCGCTAGCCTAGGATCTACTGCTTGGAACACGTTCGGTCGAGTTCCGATTCAATGACCTGCGTTCTTCAACGCTTTCTGATACTCGGCCTCTACCGCGTCTGAATTCTGTTTGAACAACGCCTTCAATTTCGTTTTCAGCGCGGAATCCGCCTGCCCGGCGAGGATCCCTTGCAGCTTCTTGGTACAGCAAAGATCGTCGAATAACTTGCGATTGTCCTTGTCGCTGAAGAAATCCCGGAGCGTGCCCCCAACTGCATACGCCTCGCGCTCGTAGGGAATGTTCTCGTATGCCTGCTTATTTGGCATGCCGGCCGCGAGGTTCACGGCGTAGTCCGCGGCATATTTTACCCAAAAATTGTTCTGTGCGTGGTCTACTGTAATAGGCGCGGCGAGCTGTTGAATGACATGTGTCAACTCGTGGCCAATCATCGAAGCATCGCCGACAGCATCACGTTCAGTCTCGCTGATTGCACAAGGGCGATCGCGATCGCCTGCGTAATTAAATTCCTTGGTATAGATACGGTTACCAAGAGTAATCGCGGCGGCATCACCTGCAAATGCAATCTTCGCAACAGCCACTTTGATGGGATTCTCTCGACCGAATTCCGTCCCCTGAAAGAACGCAGGATCATCAACGATTTGCAGATGTTCGTTGTCAGAGAATTCCCCATTGCCAAGAAACGTCCGAAATTCGTCCGGCGAACCATGGCCAACCAAATAGAAAACCATGTCTGCGATACATTTTTCGTAGGCGGCAATCGGCCTTGGTAGGTTACCCACAACATCGGGTGGAAGCGTTTCTGTATCCCCCCCGAACAGATCATCTAGGACTCCTAGCCCGCTTGGGTCCGTCCCATCCGTCGGCGCATTGTCGCAGTACGCATAGAAGTTCGAACCGCTCTCTAACGGATCTAGGTTGATAAATGTCCCCAACGCTGGGTTGTACATGCTTGGCCTCCTTTACTCGTGTATCGTTCGTTCATTTCCCTCGTCAAACAACAGGTCGTCGCTTCTATGGTCTCACTCCGGGGTTCCATCCCAGCTCTCTGGCGCGAGATCCTCTTCAGCGAGTTCCTTATTGCCCTTCTTCATGTATGCGTCCGACCGAAACGCAAGTGCCTTGGCCGACTTCGGCTCAAGCCTGATTGCCGCGTCATAGTCCGCGATTGCGTTGTCTAAATCGCCCTGGCATCGAGCGCCCGGCCGCGGCTGGTCGTCATGTCCCCATACTTCCCACCTAAGCCCCAACAGCCCCTCGGGCTCGTCAACCGACGCTACGCCATCTTCGATCCCCTTGATAAATGCAGTATCGATCTCCACGTCGATGCCTTGAACAAAGGTGACATAGCCCGTAGCTTGGGTACTCAGAGCTTTTTGCCCCGGCTTCGACTCGACCTCAGTTTTCTGCTCGTCAAGCTGACCACCGGGGGCTACAACCTTCCTCAAAATGCCTCATTGGTGGCTGATCGAACAGGACGGCAATGCCGCCTGAAGGCTTTTCTCACCTTTCTCGGTCGCGTTGGTAAAATCCACGTTCACAAACCGGAGTTTTGTCAGCCCCTTGAGGCATTCCAGCCCAGCATCAGTCACGTTTGTCCTGGACATGCTAAGCGATTCAAGATTGGTCAAGCCGCTAAGCTGCTGCACTCCGGCGTCGGTCAGCTTCGTGGAGCCTAGGTCCAGCCACTGGAGTTGTGTCAGCGCTTTGAGGTAAACCAACCCTGAATCCGTCACCCTCGTGTCCTCGAGATCGAGGGCCTGCAGGTCTGTCAACCCCTTTAAGTGCTCCAGCCCTGCGTCCGTTACTCCGGTGCCAACCAGCGTTAGCTTTCGGAGGCGGTTTAGCGCCTTCAGATATGCTAACCCGGCATCGCTCAATTTGGTCCCCGTCAAGTCCAACGATTGTAGTCGAGTCAGGCGCCTGAGGTTAAGCAGCCCAGCGTCCGTTACGTTTGTTGACCCCAATTCCAGCGACTGGAGTTCCGACAAGCCCCTGATATGTTCCATCGCGTCGTCTGTCAGCTTCGTGCCCTGAAAGTCCAAGTAGCGAAGTTTCGTGAGCCCTTCGAGGTGAGCCAGCCCGGCACTTTTTACGTTCGTGAATGCTAGATCCAGATATTCGAGTTGCCGGAAATTCTTGAGTTGAGCAAATGCCGCATCACCCACCCTTGTATGGCGAAGGCTCAGCGATCGGAGTTGCGCCAGCGTTTTCAGGTGCTCGAGGCCGGCGTCGGTGATCCGAGTGCTGCTCAGGTCCAAATTCTGGAGTTGCGGCAAGCAAATCAGACGAACCAGCCCCGCATCACTCACACCCGTAGACCGAAGATCCAGGCTTTCGAGTTGTGCCAGCCCATTGAGATGTTCCAGTCCGGCATCGGTGACGCCGGTGTGCGACAGGTCGAGTGATCTCAGATTTGTCAGCCTTTTGAGGCCCTCCAGTGCAGCGTCGGTCAATTCGACATGCCGAAAATCAGCCGAAATGACCGGTGTGCCTGGGCCACTTGCATCGATTGCGACCTTACCACCGAGCTTCTGGATTTCGGCGATCGCCTTTGGTTCTTCCCCGCTCGGGTCTGCCGCGCGCGCCGAGAGAATGGACGCAACCGACAAGGCCAACATCTGGACCAACAACGCTAATCGGCTCATTTAGTTAGCTTCCCTTTCGGCAACGGTTTAAGGTATCGACCACATCATATCAAAGGCGAGACCAAGTATTTCCATAATGCCCCTATGAATCGACGGTAAGCACGCTCGCGGGTCAAGAACTGTCGCAAGAGTAACAAGGCACACGCGGCGTACCATCCTCATGCGCACGGCGTGTGCGCGCTTCCTTCGAAAACACAACTCGTGTTGGCTCGCCTGCCGTAAGCCCGAACGGCTGTACGGCGCGATCCAAAGAACAAACTGGCTCAATCGTCGCCATCTGAGTTCGTGGCCTTTATCGAGCTTGACGCAAGCGGCCTCGTATCCGTGCCAGTAGTGATTGCCTCTGCAATTGAGAGCAGTTCCCCGGCGAACTCACACAACCATCTGTTTCCGGCCCGGTCGGCGCTTGCCCACACGGGACAACCGTCGTCGTGACCGAAGTCTCGACTCGCGTGTCCGGGGCAGTTTTATACCAGTTGCCCAACATAGTGGCAACCCTCACATTAAGATTAGGGAGAACCTCCTTGAAAGCGTTCTTGTCGAGAGTCGCTCCCTTATACAACGCAAGACCAACCCTGGCGAATGGGCCGGACACGAAGGCTTGGAGGAAGGTGGCTACGATAGCCTGGACTGCAGTAGCCTGGTCCTCGGTCAACGGCGCACCCTCGATTTCGACACTTACCGAAGCTCTTCGCTTCAGATCAACGCGTTCTTGCGGCTGCTCCGTACGAACAGTCTGCACGCACGTCCCGCTGCCAGTTGGCTGCGACAGCGACGTCGTAACCGTCGGCTTGCCGACATTTTTCCAGGGCCCCCGAACCGTCATCAGCTTAACGGTGGTGACCGATGTCGTCGTCTGGCTTCGGTTGATCGTTGTCGTGGCGTCAGCCAACTCAATGGTCCCGTTCTCGATTACGACCGACCCATCGCTTGAGACAAATGTGCCCGTCTGCGGCAACGGAACAGGCGGCGCCCCCGGCGATGCACTTTGCCAAGTCACCGGCACGGGGGTTAGCGTCGTTCCCGGCGGACTGCTGGTGGTTGCGGACGCCGTGGTCGCACCGGGAGTGCTTATAATTAGCGCCCCGCGGTCTTGTAGTCCGCTCGGGTCCGTCGCGTCCGTCGGCCCATCGCCGCAGTAGGCGTAGAGGTTTGACCCGCTCTCAACCGGATCGGTGCTGATAAATGTCCCCAAGGTCGGGTTGTAGAACCGGGCGCGGTCGTAGTAGAGCCCCGTCGCGGTATCGAAGGCGTAGCCCGCAAAGAGCGTCGTCCAATTGTAGTTCGTTCCGGTGTACGCGCCGAAATTGACGTTCAGCGCGGTGGCCGTGCCGTAGGACGTGTAGATGAACCGCTCTTGTACGTTGCCCGTCGTGTCGATCAATGCCACAACGTTCCAGTTGGCGTCCTGCACCGCGTAGAGCCGCAGGCTGTTGAACTCGGCGCCGCTGTCCCGAAGCACCAGGTCGTCGACGTAACGCAAGCCCCAGACATACTGGCAGTCGGCGCTCGGCGTATTGGCGTCGAGCTGTTCGAGGACCTGATCTGCCGCGCTGTGGTAATATGTCTGCGTATCGCCGCCGGCCGTCTCCGTGATGCGACGGCCGAGCCCGTCGTAGGTATAACTCGCCAGCACCGTCGAGCCCTGTTTCACCTCGACCAGTTCGTTCCAGGCGTCGTAAATACAGGTCAGGCCGACTGTCTGGTTGCTCGGCTCCGGCATCGTCGTCATGTTGCCGGCGTTGTCGTAGACGGGCGTGATCGAACCATCGGAAAAGCCCGTGATTTGGTTCTCTGCGTTCGCCGTACGATTCTGGCTAGCCGTAACGCCCAAATTCGTGGTCGTCACGTTGGACCAGTTGCCAGTCGAATCCAGCGTCCAACTCTGCGACAGACCGTTTGGGTCGGGATCGAACGTCCCGGTTTGCGGGTTGCCGTTGCTCCAGTGCCCGCGCTGCATGGTCTTCAGTTGACCCAAGCCGGTGTACGAATACACTTCGTCGAGGTTCGCGCCAGCGCCTCCCGGCGCGTTTTCGGCCGCCACGTCCTGGCGATAAAGCACGTCGCCGTCGTTGTCATAACCGTAGTTCAGATTCACGAGGGTGCTGCCACCGGTGGCCGTAATGTTCGCCACCTGGCCGTATTGGTTGAGCGTGGCGAGGGTCGAGACGCCCGGCTGCGGATAGCTCACGCCGAGGATCTGGTCCGTGCCCAAATAGGTGTACGACGCCAGGACTTGGCCGGGGTTGCCGTCGCTGTCGTCGGCCAAGGAACTCACGCGGCACAGTTCGGCATCGGTACCGGTGTCATAGACGTAGTGCAGAATCCGACCATTCGGGTACACCATCTCGCTCTCGCGGAGGTAGGGGACCGCGGAGGGCACTGTACTAGTCGTCGGTGCGCCTTCGGTCACGCTGCCGGTCACACCATCGTCGTAAACGTAACCAACATAAGGCGTTGCGTTGATGACGTTGCCGTCGCCATTAGTGGCCGCCTCGGTCGTGTTCTGGTACTCGGCCGTCAGGTCGCCCCAGTCGTCGTATTGGCGGAAGACCTCGTTGAGCACCGTGCCCGACCCTACGGTCGCGTTGTTGTAGCTCCTGACGTCGACGAGGTCCCCCAGCAGGTCGTAGCCCTGTTGGATCCGCAGCACGGGATCGCTGATCCCGGCGTCGATGCCTGTCCCCAGCGCTCTCACCTCGTCCTCCGTTTCCCTGCCGAGCAGGTCGAAGATGTAGTCGTGGATCGTCCCATTTTGGTCCTTGACCTCAACCTGCTGGCCCTGGGTGTTGTACTGATATTCTACCCGATTGTATCCGGTTGTGGAAGCGTTTGCCACGTCCTGGGGAGTGTTGCCGGAGCCGGGATCGATCACCGCCCGCAACAGGTCGTTGCTGTATATCGGCACCGTACTCGCTGTCAACCCCAAATTGCTGCCATACACGTAGGTGGTGGTCTCATCGACCGGGGTGCTGAAAGTCCCGGCGGCGATCGAGAACGTGTTGCCGCTGACGCTGATACCCATGCCGCTGAGAGTGCAACCGTCCTGGATGCCGTAGTACATGCCGCCCTGGGCGATCGCCGCGACCGTGTTCGGGCTGCCGAAGGTGATCGTCGCCACCAGGACGTCGCTGGCGCAGGGCTGGAACGAATGCAGGCAACTGCTCGTGCTGGTTCCGTCGTCATACCACCGTTTTTCCCGTCCGACGCGCAAACCGTCCCCACCGATTAGCGTTTTGGCACCAGCCGGAATGGTCCCAGAAATCCCGCTCGGCGCGCACTAATTTGTCGTAGGGCAGAAGTTCTCTAAATGGTTACGAGCAAAGGCATTAGGACGCGATTCCCGTCCGGACCAGAAAATAATTTTCCCATTTCAAGGCCCTCATCCGTATATATGTGTGGAAACGCGTTGTTCTTTGACAATTTGGCGAAAAGAAACCCGCCCTCGGTGTAGCGAACCGAGGGCGGGACGGGCGCGGAACACTCATTGCCGCTAATCATCACTAATGACAGAAATCAGCAATGATTAGTGGTAATCAGTGTTCCGCGCTCTCGGTCGAACTGCCAAAGAAACAGAAATTGCGTGAGGTTTTTGTTGACCCGTCGAATGGGAAACTAGTTATTGATGGGTGGTCACATGGGATTCGTGGCCAAACTTGGCCGGATTTGGCCGGATTTTGGCCGGATTTGGCCGGATTTGGCCATTTCTGGCCACGAAAGTGGCCAGTTTTCTGGCCAGTTTACCGCCATAAGAGCTATGACAGCAAATGACTCCCAGGAGTGTAAAGTCATCGGATTCCAGCAGTTTTTGGCGTGTATACACTATGTATGGTTAATATTGTAAACATAATTCGAGGGGTGAATCTTGCGGAAAAACAAGCAAAACACGCCATTCTGGCCAGAAATCGTCAAGACTCCCACTGAAGCGCAAGAAAAATTCTGAACAAGATGAGGAGAAAACGGGATTTCGCCTTCTTAGTGGTCCATTTCACAAATAACTTCAGGGATACGTTCGTAGGGTGGGACCAGCGAGCTTGCGAGCGCCGGCCCACCAGTCCCCGGTGTTGGTGGGCCGGCGCTCGCAAGCTCGCCGGTCCCACCCTACGGCTAAAAACCGCACAACCCTGAAGTTATTTGTGGAACGGACCACTTAGTCATGTTAGCCCTGTTGACTCACATCGATCCAGTTGCCGGTTGCCTGGGAATCGCGAGACGCCTCCAGCAGCCGTTGGACTCGCAAGCCGTCGCGAAAGTCCGGCCTGGCGGCAGTGCCCTTTTCAATCGCGTCCGCAAAGCGGCGGAGCAGCCCTGCGACCGCGCGGATCCGGCCGTCTTTCGCCGCGGCGTCTTTCGCCCGGGCAAGGGAAGTCGATTCCGGCTGATCCGCGAACTGCAGGGGGACTTCGCCCTGGCGATTGACGCAGTGGAGGGTAAAGCCGTCGAGATAATCGCGCGTGGAGTTCACCAAGTGCAGGGCGCCCCCCTCGCCATAGATTTCCAAGCGGTGTCCACTGCCGAAGGGCGAATTGCTGCTGGCGGTCAGCGAACCGGCGGCCCCGTCGAGGAATTCGAACTGCACCTGGGCCATCGAATCGGCATTGCCCGGTTCATCCGGTTGGCGGTGCAGCCAGGCCCTGAGGCGGCGGATCGGCCCTGCCAGCCATTCCAGGTAATGAAAACTGTGCGAGGCGAAGGAAAGCAGGGCGCCGCCCCCCGAGGCGTCGGTCTTCCACGAATCGAGGCGGTGCTGCATGGCGTAGGTCTCGACGTGCCAGTGGGCATGAACGGATCGCAATCGGCCCACGTGCTGCGCCTCCAATGCCTGTTTTGCGGCAACCCAGGCAGGCGACATCGTGAACTCGAAATCGACCATGTTCGCCAGCCGGCTGGCGGCCGCAGTGGATGCCATTCGCGCAGCAGCGGCAACGGTATCGGCCAGCGGTTTCTCGCAGAATACGTGTTTGCCCGCTTCGAGCGCGGCGACGGCAAGCGCCGGCTGCAAGGGCGGCGGCACGGCGATGGTCACGGCGTCAATGCCCGGGGCCGCCAGCAATTCCCGCCAGTCGCCGTAGGCCTGGGGAATGCCGCATTCCTCGGCGATCCGCCCGGCCCGCGGCAGAGTACTGGCGCAGATCGCCCTGACGTTGAACCGGGGATCAAGCCGCAGGGCGGGAAGATGCACGGCACGGCCAAAGCCGATCCCTACGATGCCGACGCCGATTTGCCCTACTGCTGCCGTGGCCATCAGAGATGAGGGATGAGGGACGAGGGATGAGGGACGAGGGATGAGGGATGAACTACGAGGGATGAATTACGAGGGATGAACGGGGCTGAATCTCTCATCTCTTATATCTCTTATCTCTCATCCCTGATCCCTCATCCCTTTATCCCGCTCAGTTGCCGAAAAATCCCCAAACGTCCATGGTAGTTCATGGTCTCAGTTCAAAGTGCCTAGGGCCTCGGCAGTTTTTGCTGCAAAATGGCGAGATGGATCGCGGCCAAATGCAGGGCATGCTCGATGCGGCCCGCCAGGATCCATGCGGCCAGTTCCTCCAGAGGGCAGAGCACCAATTCCAGCCCTTCTTCGCCGGCCTGTGGCGGGTCTGCCGGCGCGACGTTTTCCGCAAAATAGCAGCCCAGCCGATTCGCCAGCCGCCCCGTGTCGGGCCACAACCATCCCAACTCGAGGAGATTGCCGGCCTGGTAGCCCGTTTCCTCGAGCAGTTCCCGGCGGGCGCATTCCAACGGACTTTCGTCCGGTTCGAGGCATCCCGAGGGAAGCTCCAGCGCCATGCGCTCGATCACTGGTCGAAACTGCCTTACCAGAACGATCTCCCGCCGGGCCGTCAAGGCCACGATCGAAACATAGTCCGGCAGTTCCACCGCAAAGTAGGGTGTCGCATCCTCCTGGCCGCGAAGCGTCTTGGCAACCAGGCGGCAATAGGGCGTGCTGTAGACAACCTCTCGATCCTGAATTTCCATGACCGCGCCTTTTGCCCCAGATTTGCAGCCCATGCTTAGCGCTGTCGTTGCCCGGCTCGGCTCGGCGGACCTACCGGTTTTGCAGGGCGGCGACGCCGGGCGACGACGTACAGGCCGGCGGCGGCGACGCCGACGAGGACGCCCGAGGACGGCTCGGGGACCGTCGTGAAGTAAATGTCCGTATAGTATTCCTTGAGGATGTCCGTATTATAGTCGCCGAAGTAGGCGTTATTCGTCTTCACGTCATTTTCGAACACGAAGCTGGCCCAATATTGATGGTTCGGGAGTAACGTCGACGCGGGGATGGTCGCTGAGGTAAAGCTGGAGACATTCGTCGACGTGTCCGCGATAAAGGACGTCGTCTGGTTGGACATGTCCCAGATCCAGAAATCCACAAACGGGAACGTGGTGCGCGCATCGGGAGTGAAGGAGTCCCAGCTCAGCGGCAAGGCTTGCGACGGGTTGTATGTCTCCAAGGCAGTAAACGAGGAACCGCTGAGGGCCGGAATCTCGGCGGGGTAGAAACTGTTGTCGGGCATCGTCAGCGAGGCCGTGCCGCCGGACAAGCTGCCGGAGGTTATCTGAAAAGCGTATCCGCCGTCGGGGAAGGCCGCGTCCAACTGGGCTTGCGACGTGTAGCTGGCGGACAGCGCCAGAGCGCCGGGGCCGATAGCCAAAGGGGAACCGCCCGGCGGCGTCAACTCGGCCGCGGCAATGTCAATGGGATTCGCCGGAAGAACTGTCGCGGAGAATTTCCACTCCACGGCAGTCGCTGGCGGCGAGCTGCTGGTCTGATTGAAAAAGGCAATCTTGTCGATGATCAAGTCGCCGGTACCGGCCATCGCCGCGCCTGCGCCGGCCAGTACCCAGACGCCCGAAAGGCCCACCATAGTCAGGAGCTTTATTTGGTGTCGTCTCATGATATGTCGCCCTCCGCGAGCGATATGTGCGAGTTAAGCGGAGATGGCAACCGCTTTTCCAACAATACTGGCGTGCCACGCTCCCGCCGCAGGCTGCCCCCAACGCCGAGCCTCAGGCGTTTCTGCCAAACCCGCGCGGCGCGTTTCGTGCGCGACAGGCCGTGCGCATGCTCTAGGAAACACCGTCCCACCGGGAGCGATTCGAGCGATCCTTGGAATCCCCCATGGTAGCAATATCCTGCAGGCTGTCAGTATTCCATTTTACGCCGAATTGCCCCGACTTGTCAAATTTGTCCCTGCTGCCTCCCTTCGCGCCGCTCCCCGAACTGGAATTCGGTTACTAGAGGATCTCGCGGGCACGCTCCGGCTCGATGACGCGCATCGTCCGCCACTTGCCCTGCAAGAATCGCCCGAGGTAGATCAGCCCTGCGGAGCAGACCCAGAGCGTGATCAGGGTCCAGCACCAAGATAGGCCCTGGCCGAGATTGTGAATGCCCAGCCAGGCCAGGCTCAGCGGCAGAAGCGAGGTGCCCAGCGAGGTCCAGAAGACGAAGCGCGTGTCGCCCGCCCCGCGAATGGCGCTCATGAAGACCACGTTCGTGGCGTCGAACAGGCAATAGACGGCCACGAACCGCAGCAGCACCACGATCAAGTCGCGAAGCGGCTTGAATTGCTCGGGGGGCATGCCGGCGGCGTGGCCCATCAGGAACCAGTCGGGCACCGTCACGTAAAACAAGGACATCGTACACATGTAGATCATGGCCAGCAGAAAGGCCGTCCAGGTGGCCCGCGCGGCCAGGTCGGGCCGATTGGCGCCAAGCTGCTGGCCGACCATCGTGGAGACGGCCAGCCCCATGCCCATCATCGGCACCCAGGCCACGCTGTTGACGTTGAAGGCCAGCATCGTGGCCGCCTGATCGATCCTTCCCAGCCCTCCGACCAAGGTGATGAAGAGCGTGAACGAGCCGCATTCGACCAGCCACTGCAGGCCGCCCGGCGCGCCGAACTTCCAGAGCCGGCGCAACAGCGCGGCGTTCCAGTGCCAGCCCGATGCCAGGCGATAGATGCGATACCGCGGCCGCAGCATGATGGCCGCATAGCAGACGACGCGGAACCATTCTGCCGAGACGGTGGCCGCGCCGGCGCCGGCGATGCCGCCGCGAGGGAATCCCCCGTGACCGAAGATCCAGAGGTAGGCCAGCACGGCGTTCAGCGCCGCGGCCGCGCTGTCGACCGCCATCACCACCCGCGTCGCCCCGCGGCCGGTGAAGAACGCGGAAAGCGTCCCCGCCAGGACGACGGCTCCGGAACCGAATATGAGCACGTCGTAGTAGGCCAACTCTTCGACGACGACGCCGGGATCGTGGCCCGCATGCCGAAAGTAAAAGTGCGCCAGCGGCGCCGTGAGCAACAGCAGCGGAATCGCCGCCAGTCCGATCCAGACCCCCTGCCAGACGACCGGCCCGATCTTCTGAGGGCGGCCGGCCCCTTGATACTGGGCCACGAAGGTGTTGACGTAGGTCGCCACGCCCAAGGGAAAGCTGATCAGCGTGAACTGCAGCATCCCCGCCGGCATGGCCGCCGCCACGGCGTCGATCGAGTACCACGTCAGAAACATCCGGTCAATGAACGTCATGACCGTGAACGACATGGTGGAAATGACCAGGGGCAGGGCCAAGATCACCACGTCGCGACCGCCGCAGGGACGCCGCCACCAATCGGAGGAGAACTGCAAAGTCCAACGCGAAGGGGTCAGGTCCATGTTTTCGGGCAAGGATTTCCCGTGAATTTCATCCGTCCTCGTCGAAAAATGGACCAGACCCCGAAGTCCATGCAAAATCCAACGCAAAGGGGTCAGGTCCATGTTTTCGGGCGAGGATTTCCCGTGAATTTCATCCGTTCTCGTCGAAAAATGGACCAGACCCCGGACTTTGCAGTTCTCCTGCCACCAATTGTGAATCATGCTACAGCGTGATGCCGATCGCGGCAGCGCGGATCGTCAGGGCCTGCTTGAAATATTGGAACTGGTAGTGCGGCTTCCTGCGGGCCCATATAAAACAACTCGTAAATACGTCGCGGGGCAAGGTCCCGGCCTGCACCATCGCCACGGTGCGATCGACGAATCCGCCCTCCACTTCTCGTGTGGTATGCAGTGCGGCCTTGATCTGGTCTGGATCAAGATTGAAATCGTCCGCTCGAGCGACTCGGACCATCAATACGGAGATTACTACACCAACTATGATGGGGATTGTCAAAATAGGCAAGTGAGACTGGCGACGGATCATGGCATCCTCCATGGTTTTTGGGTAGCTTGTTGTCTGTCGGGTGCGTATAACGAAAATATTCGATTGCGACAAGGGCAGTGTGGACAATTGAAGTTTGCTGAGAGATACTAATGCGATGGACAAGATGCTCCCGAGAACACCTCTTGTAGGGGTCTTGATTTGTTTGCTGGCCGCAGTTTCGCCGGCTCACGGGGATAATCCGCACAACGATACCCTTGGTGCGGCGGAGCGCCGGGCGGAACAACTGGCTGAATTTCAGCGGCGTATCAAGGATCTGGACAGCGCCTGTTATGAGACTCGGCGCCTGGCTGCCGAGCGGCTGGAAAATTGGGTTGGCATGCCGGAAATGGCCGGCATGCTGGCCGAGCAGTTCCAGCAGCTTGTATTGCAGCCGGAATTGCCGCTGGAAGTCCGCTGGCGGATCGGGAATTGGCGGGCGCGATTGCCGAAGGTCAAGACGGAGCCGCCGCAAGCGGTGCCGGCGGGCGAACTCGAGCGGCTGGTGCGGCAGTTGGACGACGATTCGTATTCGGTTCGCGCCGGCGCTTTGGAACGGCTGCAGTGGATGGCTGCCAGCGAGTATCTGGCCAAGCCAATCATCCTGATCCTGAAAAGTCGCCTGGCCGATCCATTGCTCTCGGAGGATTCCTATCGCCGGGTGGAATCAATCCGCAATATTGCCTGGGGAATATGGCTTACCGGCGACGCTTCCGACTGGAGCCTGCCGCCGGTTTCCGACGCGCAAATCGACGATTGGCTGGAGGAGCTGTCGCAGCCCGCGACGGCGCACGACCCGCGGGCCGCAAGGAGCCGCCGCGTCGCCCGCCAGGAGTTGATGGATGTGCTGTCGCAGGACCGGGAAGTGCCGCGGGTGAAGGCGGCCATCGAGGCCCATCTTCGCGGAAAGTTGGAACCTGCGGGCACGGCCGCATTGAAGGATCTCTTGGAATTCACGCGGCCCGCCCTGGTGGCGGAATGTTGGTGCGGCGGCAGCCAGACGCTGGAGCAGCACCTGATCGTTGGGCAGCCGATGTACGTCGCCGGTCACAATCCCAGCCATTTCGATAAGGCGGATGACCGCGTGGCCCACTGCGTGAGCGGAAACTCGCTCACGCCGGGTGATTATCCGGTGGGCGTGGCCTTCCCGGCGCCGCATTGGGACAATCCCCGGCAACAGGGCTTTTTTGACCTCATCAATCTGCCCACGCCGCGGCAGCAGATTGCCTATTCCTATTACGTGAAGACGGACCCCGCTGCCCGGCTGGCAAAGCTCAGCCGCCGTACGCTCGACGGCTTCCTCGCGGAAAAAAAACTGCTCAGCGACGCGGAATTGGGCATGCTCGCCCAACTCGAGGCCCGCGAGGTCTCGCGCTTTGCCAACCGCTACTTGCTGTTGGTGGATGACAGCATGGTCGACGAGGACTTCAATACCGAGATGTCGACCAGCCGCAGTCAGCTCGGCAGCCAGAGCAGCCGCCTGGGCGCGATCTGCGCCCAATTGGCGGTCAACGGCACGCGCGAGGCCGCGCCAGGGCTCCTGGAGGCGATCCGGCAGAAGCAATTCATGTCGCCCACGCCGCTAGGCCCCTACCGCCTGCAATGGCTGGCGGCTTTCTCGATCGCCCTCCGCGATCCATGGCCGGAAGTTGACGCCTGGCTGGCCGAGAACATCGACAACCAGGAGACCTTGATTATCGATCACGCCGATGCCGCGGAGATTGGCGCCACGGCGGCCGGCGTGTTGGTGTCTCGCCACGGGCAGCAACCCTCAGCGTTTGGACTTCACATGAGCGCGGCCGATTCCCAGCTTGCCGAATTGAAATTGCCCGGTTTTCGCTACGGAAAACCGGAGGATGCCGAGCGGGTTCGGCAGTGGTGGAAGCAGACCGCTCTCAAGACTCAACGCAACCTCCCGTCCCCGTAGATTCAACGGGAAGCCGATTTACCTCCTGCATTTCGATTCTCTTCCTAGCCGCAGGAGGCATTGTAGCAGAAACATTTGTCCAGTACAAGCCCGTTTCTAAAAAAACATCCTCCCCCGGTTGACCGCGGTATATAATTCCACGTATATTGATTATGATTCTTGTGTGGAGCGGCCACGCAATTCTGGGGGTGTCGTAGCCCTCCGGCAGGAAGCACGGACTTTTCTCTTCTAGGCAATTGATTATGCCAGCCGTCGTGATTGATCTCCGACACGCGGACGACTTGCGCGACGTGGTTCACCAGACGGTTCAGGCCTTGGTGGAGGGCAAGATTGTGGCCTTTCCCACAGAGACCGTGTATGGTCTGGCAGCCAGTGCTTTGGACGAACGGGCGGTCGAGCGCCTGGCCCGGATCAAGGGACGCAAGCAGGGCCATCCGCTGACCCTGGCGCTGAAGAGTTCGGATGAAGCCCGCGACTACGTGCCCGACATGTCCCCGCTGGCGCAGCGCCTGGCCCGCCGCTGCTGGCCGGGGCCCGTGACGCTGGTCGTCGACGACGCGCACCCCGACGGCCTCGCGCGACACCTGCCGGCCAAGGTCATGGATTACGTCGCTCCGGCGAAGACGCTCGGCCTCCGCGTGCCGGGCCATCAAGTCCTGCTGGACGTGCTGCGGATGCTCGTCGGTCCCTTGGCCTTGACCAGCGCGAATCGCACGGGCGGGGTGGAAGCGGTCAACGCCCGCGAGGTGCTCGAGGTGCTGGGCAACGACCTCGACCTGGTGATCGACGACGGCCCCTGCCGCTTCGGCGAACCCTCCTCGGTCATCCGCATCCGCGGCAACCGCTACGAGGTGCTGCGTGCGGGCGTGGTTCCCGAGAAGACCTTGCAGCGGCTTTCCAGCACGATGATCCTCTTCGTCTGCACGGGCAACACCTGCCGCAGTCCGATGGCGGAATTGATCTGCCGGCAGGTGCTGGCGAAACGGCTGGGCTGCCCGCTGGGCCAACTGGAAGATCACGGCGTGCTGGTCATGTCGGCGGGCGTGGCGGCCATGCTCGGCGGCCGCGCGGCCCACGAAGCCGTCGAGGTGCTGGCGAGGATGAATCTCGACCTCTCGGAGCATGAGACCCAGCCGCTGACCGAACCGCTGGTCCGCCATGCCGACCTGATTTACACCATGACTCGGACCCACCGCGAGGCGATCGTGGCCCAATGGCCTTCGGCCGCCGAGCGAACGTACCTGCTCTCCGCCGACGATTCGGATATCTGCGACCCGATCGGCGGACCGGCCGAGCGGTACCAGCGATGTGCCGCGCAGATCCGGGCGGAGTTGGAATTGCGCCTCGAACAAATCGAACCGTTACTGGGCTGAAAAATGCGTATCGTTGTCGGCACCGACCACCGTGGCTTTTCGATTCGCGCGCGGATCATCGATCTGCTGGGGCGCTTGGGCCACGACGTGGAAGACATCGGCGACTTTCGGCGGCGAGGCGGTCGATTATCCGGACATCGCGGCCCGCGTGGCGCGCAAGGTCAGCCATGGCGAGGTCGAGCGCGGGATCCTGATCTGCGGCACCGGCCTGGGAATGTGCATCACGGCGAACAAGTTTCCCGGCGTCCGCGCAGCGCCCTGTCACGACGACCTCACCGCTGAGATGAGCCGCCGCCACAACGACGCCAATATCCTCTGCCTCTCCGCCGATCTGCTCGGCGAGCGGTTGGTCGATCGCATGATCGAAATCTGGTTGAGCACCAGCTTCGAGGGCGGCCGGCACGCGCGGCGGATCGCCAAGATCTGCCATCTGGAGGCGGAGATCCACGCCGAACAGCAGGGAGGTGGGGGCGGGGAGCAGGAAGCAGGGAGCGGGGAGCAGGAAGCCGGGAGCGGGGAGCAGGCGTAGGGGTAGGGGTGTGGTGCGTGGGCAGGAGGACGTGCCGCGCGCGGTTGCGACTGGCTAACCCGAAGCGCAAGCGAGGTCCAGGAGTCGTTGCCTCGCTTACGCTTCGGGCTGGTGTGGATCGTGTTTCGCGCTCCCCGCTCCCCGCTTTGCCCCTGCTCCCTGCTCTGCCCCTGCTCCCTGCTTCAAAATGGATCAAACGTGCGGGATGTATCGGCGGCGGCCGAAGAAAATCGGCGGATTTGGCCATTTTGCCGCGGACAATTCTTGGAGTTTCGCCGCCGTCTTGGTAAAGTGGCTTCTAAGAGTGGACCGCATCCGCCGCCCGCTGCGATTCGACGCCTCCTTTGGAAGCCGGTCAAAACCAAGTACCTTGCGCCATGCACGATCCTCATTCCTCCCAGTCCGATGAAGTCGACCAGTTGATGCTCAACGCGGAGCTCCGCGACGAATTGGAACGCTACGTCGACGAATCGATCACGCGGGTCAACGTCCAGCAACTGACGCTGGCCGCCGAGAACGACTTTCTGGCCAGCATGCTCGATTGGGAGCAGGCCCCGATCCTGCCCATCTATCGCTGGTTCGATCCCGAGCTGCGGGCGCCTCGGCCGGAGACGCTCACCGAGGCCAGCCTGGAGTCGATCCTCTGGGAGGTCGTTCGCAAGCTGCACCAGAAGCGGATCGTGCTGGACTTCACCGAGCACCTGAGCGACCGCGAGCTGTACTGCCTGATCTATCGCGACATTCTGCCCGCGCGGGAGAAGAAGCTCGACCACATGAGCCATTACCTGCATTGGGATTGCACGGGTCCCAGCGGCGATCCGGACGTTTGGCTGAAGTACTACGCCAGCGACGAGGAGCGCGAGGAATGGTCCGACTGCTACGGCCAGCCGCTGCCCGAGCGCGAGGTGCCGCCCTACCCGCGGATCCTGCCGCGCGAGATGGGACAAGGATAGCTACTTCTTTTCCGGCTCCGCCGCCTTCTCCTGCGGAACCTTGAACTGCTCGGGGCGCTCGCGGAGCACGCGGCGGAGCCAGGCCTCCGGATAACCGGCCTCCGGGTAATTGCCGTTGATGTCGCGGATGTAGCCGTCGTTGTACTTCGTCATCAAGTGCTCGGCCAGCTCCCGCCAGCGGCCGACCGTCTGCTCGCCGTGCATCACGGAATAGTCCGTCAGATACCGCACGGCCAGATTGGGACTGGTCTTGAGCAACTCCACCGCCGTCTTCTCCACCGCCGGCTGGAGGGCCAGGAAGTTCGACTCGATGTCCTTCTGGCAGGCCTGGATCTCGGGGACCATGTAGGACCACTTCAGATAAGCGTAGTTCGACACGAAGTTGAAGACCCACCAGGCCGAGTCCCAGGAGAACTTCGTGGTCGAGCCGGCCATGTAATTCTTGGGCAGGGCTTCGATGCCGCAGTACAGCGGAACGTAGCACGACGTGTAGCTGTCGTCCACGCCGTACCAGAGGAGGCCCCCCACGGCATCGGGCATCCAGGCCCGCAATTGCGCCACGAACGAAAAGGCGGTCTGCTGGGTGGAAATCGGCCGCTCCCAGACGTAATCGACGCCGTCGACTTTCCAGGCCAGCGGACGCCAGCGCTGCGGCAGTCCGTAGGGGCCGGCGTCGACGCCTTGCGTCATGTCGAATTCCGTGCCCTCGTAGTGATCGCGCAACAGCGCGAAGACATCGGCCGCCGAGAGCTTGGCGTCCGGCGGCAGCGAGAACGGATAGGGCTGCGCGCCCGGCTTGCCGCGGTGGTAGTCGGGCGAGAGATGTTTCGAGGGCGCCGCCCGCCGCAGGATGTTCCAGACCCGCGTATCGCTGATCCGCCGCATGATAGGCGTCTCGGGGGCATAGGCCTCGCAGAAGCGGAACGGCTGGCCCGATTTCGGGTCGTACCAGCCCTTGCTGCGGGCGAAGCTCTCCACGTTGTCCGAGAAGAGGCAGTTGGCCGGGTCGTCGCGGGGGAATTCGCCGATCCGCGAGGAATTGGCATGGCAGGAGATCTGGCCGTCGGGGATCCGCATGGCGACCCAGACGGCGCCCTTGCCCCCGGGGCCGGTTCCCACCATCTCCAGCATCCAGGCCTCCTGGCTGTCGCCGATGGAGAACGATTCGCCTTCGTCGCAGTAGCCATACTCGCCCGCCAGGCCGGTCATCACCTGAATGGCCTCGCGCGGTCCGCGCCCGCTGCAAGGCCAGGTTCATCATCCGCATGCAGTCGATCAGCCCCAGGGGATTATGCAGCCCTTCCCGGCCGCCGAAAGTCGACTCCGCGAGGACGACCTGGTGCTCGTTCATGAAGCCCATCACCTTGTACGTGTGAGGGACCTGGGGTATCTTGCCGGGCGGCCGCTTGTCATCCGGACCGCGCGGCTCAATCGCGATCATTTCGCCCGGTTTGTGGTCCGCGGCGGGCAGGATCGAGAGCGGGGCGCAAAGGCCGGCGAGATCGCAACAATAGGTGATCATCACCGAGCCGTCGGCCGACGCCCCGCGCGTCACGAGGATGCTCGTGCAGGCCTCTGCCGGCAGGGCCAGCATCGCCAGAACTGTACACCCGCACAGAAGCGGCCAGAGGTGACGAGGATGATAAGTTACTGAACAAAAGGGCCGCATCGGATTCCTCTTCGCGTGATCGATTGGGGGTGGAAATTCGCGCACTGATGCGCATACTTACTCATACGTGCGCAGGAGTGTCTTGTCAAGCTTGTAGGCTTGTAGGCTTGTAGGCGCGTAGAGTGGGCCGAGCTTGCGAGTCCCACCATTTCCCGATTATTCATCGCGGGACCCGCTTCTTTATGGTGGGACTCGCCGACCATGAGTACATGGTACCGGTCGGCCCACCCTACATCTCGGTCCGCCCTGCGGCTATAATGTTTCAACATGCCCATCATCGAAATCGCCAAGCTGTCAAAATCGTACCGCGTCTACCAGAAGAAAGAGGGACTCGGGGCTTCCCTTCGCGGGCTTTTTCATCGCGACGTGAGAATCGTCGAGGCGGTCCGCGGCATCGACCTGAAGGTCGAAGCGGGCGAGTTCGTCGCCTTTTTGGGGCCCAACGGGGCGGGTAAGACGACCACGCTGAAATTGCTCTCCGGCGTGCTCACCCCCACCAGTGGAACAGCTACGGTCATCGGTTACGTGCCCTGGAAACGCGAAAACGCCTACCGCCGCCGCTTCGCCCTGGTGATGGGCCAGAAGAACCAGCTCTGGTGGGACCTGCCGGCCGCCGAGTCCTTCCGCCTGCACCAGCACATCTATCACCTCGACCCCGAGCAGTTCCAGAAAACCCGCGACGGCCTGGCCGAGATGCTCGAACGTCCAGCCCTTGCTGGGCAGGCCGGTCCGCGAGCTGTCGCTCGGCGAGCGGATGAAAATGGAACTGATCGCCGCCCTGCTCCACGGTCCGGAAGTCCTCTTTCTCGACGAGCCGACGATCGGCCTCGACGTGGTGGCCCAGCACAACATCCAGACTTTTTTGCGGCAGTACCAGCAGGAGCGGAAGGTCACGATCCTGCTCACCAGCCACTACATGAAAGACGTCGTGGCCCTCTGCCGCCGCGTGGTGATCATCGCCCAAGGGCGGATCATCTACGACGGCTCGCTGGAGGGCATTCTGGATCGTTTCGGCGGGCAGAAGGTGATCTCGCTCCTGGTTGCCGACGGCCAGATGCCCGACGACCTGGGCCGCTATGGCGAGCTGCTCTCGATCGAGCCGCCGCGCCAAGCTGCGGATCGAGCGGAGCGACGTGACCGACGTCCTCTCCAGCATCCTTTCCCGTTATGCCATCGAGGACGTCAGCGTCGAGGACCCGCCCTTGGAAGAGATTATTGCTAAGGTGTTCAAGGAGAACAAAGACGAAGGGGATAAGAGATGAGGGATAAGAGATGAGGGATGAGAGATAAGAGATGAGAGGCAAGATTCCTCATCCTTCATCCTTCATCCTTCACCCTTCATTCCTCCTCCTTCATCCCTCATCCCTCATCCTTCATCCCTCATCCTTCATCCCCCATGCTCCACTTCATCGTCCTCCGCATCAGCATCGCCGAACGGCTCGTCTACCGCGTCGATTTCGCGCTGGGCACGCTGATGCGCTTCCTGCCGATCGTCTCGCAGATTTTCCTCTGGGACGCCATCTTCAAGGGCATGGGCGGCGGACTCCAAGAGATCAAGGGCTACGACTACCACGACCTGATCGCCTATTACCTGCTGACGATGGTCAGCCGGGCCTTTTCCAGCATGCC
This sequence comes from uncultured Planctomycetia bacterium, assembly GCA_963824275.1. Lineage (GTDB taxonomy): Bacteria > Planctomycetota > Planctomycetia > Pirellulales > Thermoguttaceae > JANXQG01. The sequence goes on from CAWGOT010000003.1 coordinate 1,140,271, forward strand.
GGGGCTGGCCTCCAGCATCGCCCGCGACATTCGCGACGGCACGATCAAGAAGTATCTGCTGCAGCCGGTCGACATGCTGGGATTCCTCTTAATGAACCGGCTGGCCCACAAGCTGGTCTATTACGGCGTGGCGGCCGCGCCCTTCGCGCTGGTCTTCTGGCTCTGCCGCGGTTTCTTCAACGGCTGGCCGGACGCCGTGACGCTGCTGGCCTTCCTGGCCTCGCTGGCGATGGCCTTCCTGCTGGGGTTCTTCATGGAGGCCACGCTGGGCATGATCGGCTTCTGGTTCCTCGAGGTTAGTTCGCTCCTGTTCGTCTACATGCTGGTGAATTTCTTCTTCTCCGGCCACATGTTTCCGCTGGACATGCTGCCCGGCGTCTGGCCGACGGTGATGAAGATCATTCCCTTGCAATACCTGGCCTATTTTCCCGCCGCCGTGTTCCTGCAGAAGGTGACGGGCGCCGAGTTGGCGTGGGGGCTGGCGGCGGAGGCCTTCTGGGTGGCGTTCTTCTATGGAACCGCGCGGACGATGTTCCACTACGGCGTGCGGCGTTACAGCGCCTTCGGAGGTTGAACTTATGGGCGAATGGGCCGCTTATTTTCGCGTCTTTCTCACCTTCGCGCGGAACAGCCTGGTCCGCGACATGACGTTCCGCGCCAATTTCCTCATCGACTCCATCACCTCAATGGCCTGGATGCTCTTGAACCTGGCCTTCTATCTGCTCGTCTTCCGCTATACCGCTTCGATCGGCAAGAACACCGGCTGGGAAGAATACCCGTTCTTCGTGTTCTTCGCCACCAGCCTGGTGATCAACTCCGTGGTGCAGGCCTTCTTCATGACGAATGCCGACGAGCTGACCGACCTGATCCGCACGGGAGGGCTGGATTTCATCCTCTTGAAGCCGATCGACGCGCAGTTTCTCGTCTCGCTGCGGCGGGTGGAGTGGTCGTCGCTTTCGAACCTGGTCGTGGGGCTGGCCGTGCTGGGCTACGCCCTGGTGCGGATGGCCTACGTGCCGGGGCCGGTGCAGGTCGTGCTGTATGTAGTCTACGTGACCTGCGGCGTGGCGATTTACTACAGCCTGATGATCGCCCTGGCGTCGGCCACGGTGTGGATGGGCCGCAACCTGACGCTCTACGATTTCTGGTTTTACATCATCACGTTTTCGCGCTACCCGATGGAGATTTACGACGGGCCGGTGGGGTCGTTGGGCTGGTCGCTGGGGACGTTTTTCACCTTTATCATACCGGTGTTGGTGGTGGTGAACGTGCCGGCGCGGATGCTCGTCCGTCCGCTGGAAGCGCAAGGTTGGCCGCTGGCCGTCTTCACGCTCCTGGCGGCGGTCGCCAGCATGGCCGCCTCGCGCTGGCTCTTTCAGAAGGCGCTGGCCAGCTATCGCAGCGCGAGTAGCTGAGGAAGGCAGCAGGCACATTCCGCGTGCCGTCCGCCTTGGGGTGCGGGAACTGTTACCGCTTTTGCATTGCTGCGGAGCGGCTCTTGTTTTTGCGTTTCATTGACAATGTTGTGCTCAGCCAGGAGAACCCCGGATTCCCTGGCGATTGCTTGACTTTTCGGAGAACCGGGAAATCAGCTTCCCCGGAACACACCCTTGAACGGCCACGTTGCGGCCAGCGACGGAACCATCCCCAGCCCCAGGGCCCACCAGGGATAGTTCGCTGGATCTCCCGTTTCGTAAATCGCGGCCCCGGGCAGGGTGAAGCTCAAGATCCAGATCGTCCAGCCGAGCGCCAAGAGCCCCACCCGCGGCAGGGTCGCACGGATGCCGTGCCCCGCACGCTCGGCCGCGATGAGACACGCGCAGGAAACGATGAATGAGAGACTGATCAGCACCGGCGCAAGCACGGGACCATACCACAGACAGGGCAAGAGAAAGAGGATGTCCCATTCCAGGATCCTGGGCCAGCCATCCCAGACGTAAAGCCCTACATAATACCAGATGTCCCAAACGCCGAAGGCCGCGATAAAGAAGCCGAAGCGGGTGGCCAGGGTCGTGCCGGCCAGCCAGCCCACGACCGCCAACATCACGATCGTGCAGGCCTCGCGCCACGATTCGATCGAAAGGAAGGGGTAGATTGCTGCCACCTCGATCGGGCCTTTGCCACCGTGAGGCAGCAATTTGCGGAGATAAACCACGCAGATCGCCTCCAACAGGCCCATCGCCGTGGCATAGGCGACGACCAGGGCGAGGTTTCTCCAAAGCAGTGCGGATGACGGGGGAAACGGTTTCATCTGGAATCCTCCTTGATGTTTTGGGGGCGGCTTTAATTGAGCCATTTTCGCCGTAGCGATCGAAGCCCGAAGCGCAAGCGAGGCAAGCGGTTCCATTCCTCGCTTGCGCGTCGGGCTTCGATCATTTGAAGCCGCGCGGGGTATAGGCGGAATTTCCGGGACGATTCCGGCTAAAGCCGGGACTCCAACCGACTCGTTTCAGCAATTTTATTGCCACCTGCTCATGGAGGGTAGATGCCCCGGAATATGGATTCCGCCGCTTTCGCGCATTTTTGCAGCAATTTCCGGAAAAAATCGCGAAACTGCCGTTGACAAGATGTGCGCGGAGCCATTAAATTGAGAGTTGCCAGGATTCTGCGTCCGCGCGGAAGGCTGCGCGGAGCACTTACGGATGGGCTCTTGAAGGCGACTGCCCTGTGGTCGCCGGCGCGATAAAGGGAGGATCCCATGGACGAAGTGCGGGATGCACAACTCGTGTCACCCGAACTATTGGCGCTCGTTCCCCAGACCTTGGGTGACGCGGAGGCCTTGGCGGCTTCCATTGAAAAGGCCGTCCAGCAGGAAACGGCCGGGGGCGTGGCCAATCTCTCCGTGGTTGTCCACGGCGATCATATCTGGCTGCATGGTTCGTGTTCCAGCTATTATTGCAAGCAGTTGGCGCAACACGCCGCCATGACCGTCCCCGCCAGCCTGCACTTGACCAACTGCATTGAGGTCGATTGAACCAACTCCGCATCAGCCTGCATCGTACGGCCGCCGCGTGGCGATTACCGTTCGCGGCGTCGTCCAAGGCGTTGGGTTCCGCCCTTTCCTCTATCGAATCGCACGCCAGCACGCCCTGACCGGCTGGGTCCAGAACGAGGCCGATGTCGTGCGCCTGGAAGTTTCCGGGCCGGCGGCCGACGTGGCGGACTTCCTCGACGCGCTCCGCAACGACGCCCCGCCCCAGGCGCGGGTCGAATCGGTCGAGATCGACGAGTTGCCGGTCTCGGAACAGGCATTGTCTGGGACCACTTTCGAGATCCGTTCGTCGCCCGGCGATGCGCGGCCGGGGCCGACGATCCCGGCCGATCTGGCTACCTGCGACGCCTGCCGTGACGAGATCGCAGGGCCGAACGAGCGGCGCTACCGCTACCCGTTCACCAATTGCACGAATTGCGGCCCGCGGTGGTCGATCATCCGGCACTTGCCCTACGATCGGCCGCGGACCTCGATGGCCCAGTTCGCGATGTGCCCGGAATGCCAGGCCGAGTATGACGACCCGGCCGATCGCCGCTTCCACGCCCAGCCGGTTGCCTGCCCTGAGTGCGGCCCGCAGTTGCGACTCTTGGATGCTCAGGGGCGGCCCCAGGCCGAGCGCGACGTGGCCTTGCGGGCGACTGCCGAGGCCCTATGCAAAGGACAGGTCGTGGCCATGCAGGGACTCGGCGGCTTTCAGCTCCTCGTCGACGCGACCGATGCCGCGGCCGTCGATCGATTGCGGCGGAGGAAGCACCGGCCGGACCGGCCTTTCGCGCTGATGTTACCCACGCTCGACGCCGTGCGGCGATGCTGCCTGGTTTCCGAAGATGAAGCCCGCGAGTTGCTCTCGTCCGCCGCGCCCATTCTCTTGCTGCGGCGGGTGGAGGCTGCGGCGGATACTAACCCGAAGCGTCAGCGAGGTCACGAGTCGGATTCCTCGCTTACGCTTCGGGTTAGTATCGAACGAGATCGCGAACGACATGACATCGCCAGCAATGTTGCCCCGGGCAATCCGTATCTAGGCGTGATGCTGCCCTATACGCCCCTGCACCACTTGCTGATGCAGGCCGTCGGGCGGCCCCTGGTTTGCACCAGCGGCAATCTCTCCGAGGAACCGATGGCCATCGAGATCGACGATGCCTTGCACCGCCTGGGAGGACTGCGGGAAGTCGAAACCCACGGGCAAGATGCCCCTGCCACTGAGGGCATTGCCGATCTGCTGCTGGTCCACGATCGGCCGATCGTGCGGCCGGTGGACGATTCCGTGGCCCGCGTCGGTCCGGACGGGTTGCAGATCTTGCGGCGGGCCCGCGGTTTCGCCCCGCTGCCGATCAAGCTGGGCTTCGCCGCGCCGACGATCCTGGCCGTCGGCGGACACCTCAAAAACACCGTGGCGCTTGTAGTCCCGGGCGGGACTACGAACGACGAAGCCCAAGTGGTCCTCAGTCAGCATATCGGCGACCTCGAGAGCCTGCTGAGCTTCGGCGTCTTCCGCCGGGCGATCGACGATCTGCTGGAGTTCTTCGCCGCGAAACCCCAAGCGGTGGCCTGCGATCTGCACCCCGATTATGCCTCGACGCGCTATGCCGAAGTCTTGTCGCGAAGATGGAATATTCCCATCCTGCGCGTGCAGCATCATCACGCGCACGTAGCCGCATGCATGGCTGAGCACGGTCTCGAGGGACCAGTTTTGGGCCTTGCTTGGGACGGAACGGGCTACGGTCCCGATGGCACGATCTGGGGTGGCGAGGGCCTCTTGTGCCACGGTGCGGAGTATTATCGCATGGCCCATCTGCGGACGTTTCCGCTGCCAGGCGGCGATTGGGCAGCGAGACAGCCGCGCCGGGCCGCACTGGGGCTGCTCTACGAAATATTTGGCCCACAAGCCTTTGACTATGCACGTGAGTGGTTCTCCGAGTCTGGGCAAAATGCCCTGGCCCCCATACTTGCCCGCGGGATCAATTGCCCTCGCACCAGCAGCATCGGCCGGCTCTTCGACGCCGTTGCCGCCTTGTGCGGATTCTGGCAAGAAATGACCTTCGAGGGCCAGGCGGCGATGAAACTCGAGTTCGCCGCGGAGGCTGAGATCACCGAGTCCTACTCCATTCCGCGTCGCGCGTCGGAAAATGGGTTCATTTCCGATTGGGAGCCGATGATTCGGCAAATTCTGGAGGATCGCCTCAGGGGCGAGTCGGCTGGCCGCATCAGTGCCCGTTTCCACAATGCCCTTGCCGACTTGGCTTTTGACCTCGCCCAGGCGGTCGGGTACAGCAATGTCGTGCTCACCGGCGGTTGCTTCCAGAACACCCTGTTGACCTGCCGGGTCCGGCAGCGTCTACTGGAAGGAGGGCATAGGGTTTATATGCATCAGCGGGTTCCGCCTGGCGACGGCGGGATCGCCTTGGGACAGATCTTCGTCGCCGCCCGATAGCAAGGAACGACCGATGTGCCTGGGGATTCCCGGTAAAGTAGCCGAAACGTATCTTCAAAATGACCTGCCGATGGCCAAGGTCGAGTTCGGCGGCATCCGCAAGGAGGTCTGCCTGGCCTACGTGCCCGAGGCGGTTGTGGGCGATTACGTCATCGTGCATGTGGGCTTTGCCATCAGCCGCGTGGACGAGAAAGAGGCCGAGGAGATCTTTGGATACTTGCAGCAGATTGGGGAAATGGAGAATGACGAAAGCCCAAATCTGAAATCAGAAGTTTGAGGTCTGGAATCCAAACGGCGATACAAGTAACTCCGATGGCAGAGATCACAAAGACCTGTCCTTTGCGCATTCTGCGTTCTTTCGCGGCAAACATCGACTCTCGGCTGACATGAAATACCTCGACGAATATCGCAATGCCGACGCCACCCGGCAACTGGCCGCCGCCATCGCCCGCGCGACGACCTGCCCTTGGAACATCATGGAGGTCTGCGGAGGGCAGACGCACGCCATCCTCCGCTTCGGGCTGGATGAGATGCTGCCGCCCGAAATCACCTTGATCCACGGCCCCGGCTGCCCGGTCTGCGTCACGCCGATGGAGATGATCGACCGGGCGCTGGCCATCGCCGCGCGGCCGGAGGTGATCTTCTGCTCGTTCGGCGACATGCTGCGGGTGCCGGGCTCGACCAAGGACCTCTTGACTGTCAAGTCGGAGGGGGGCGACGTGCGAATTGTCTACTCGCCCATGGATGCCGTCGCCTTGGCCCAAAAGCACCCGGACAGGCAAGTTGTCTTCTTCGGCGTCGGTTTCGAGACGACCGCGCCGGCCAACGCTATGGCCGTGGTGCAGGCCGCGCGGCTGGGACTGGCGAACTTCTCCGTGCTGGTCTCGCACGTGCTGGTGCCGCCTGCGATGCGCGCCGTGCTCAGCTCGCCCTCCAGTCGCGTGCAGGGCTTCCTGGCCGCCGGCCACGTCTGCGCAATCATGGGCACCAAGGAATATGAACCGATCGCCCGGCAGTACCACGTGCCGATCGTGGTCACCGGTTTCGAGCCGCTCGACATTCTGCAAGGCGTGCTGATGTGCGTACGGCAGCTCGAAGAAGGCAGGGCCGAGGTCGAAAATCAGTACGCGAGGGCCGTCCGGCCGGAAGGCAACCGGGCCGCGCTGGAGATGCTCAAGGACGTTTTCGAGGTCGTGCCACGGAAATGGCGGGGGATCGGCGAGATACCCGAGAGCGGCTGGTCGCTCCGCGCGGCCTACGCCCAGTTCGACGCCGACCGCCGTTTCGGCGTCGCCCACATCACGGCCGAGGAGCCGGCGGAGTGCATCGCAGGACTGGTTCTGCAAGGCCAGAAGAAGCCGCACGAATGTACGGCCTTCGGTGCCCGCTGCACGCCGGACCACCCCCTCGGGGCACCGATGGTCTCGTCGGAAGGCGCCTGTTCGGCCTATTATCGCTATCGCCGGCGGAACGAAGGCGAACCCGCGAAGTAGCGGAGTTGCGTCACGCGGCGGCGCGCTGCAAGGCCAGCCCGGGCTTGCGGCCGACGGCCAGGAGCGTCTGGCCGGAAAAGGGCAGCAGCCAATCGGCCCAGCGGGCGAGCGGCCAGAAACGGTCGGCGAGCGCGGCCTGCTGCGGACTGAGCCGGCCGCCCCATAACCGCCCGAGCTTGTCGAATCGCCGCTGGCAGACCACGTCGAAACCGGCCTCGGTCAGCCCTGCGGCAACCTGCGCCGGATCGAACCGCGGCGGCCGATCGCCATGCCAGACTCCGGCCGCGTCCGGCCTTGCGGCGGCAGGCAGAAGGAGCACGCAGTGTCCGCCCGGCGGCAGCAGATCAAAAATGTCCTTCAAGGTCTGCTCGTCGGCCTCTTGCCGCTCGATCAACCGCGAGCAGACGACCGTATCGATCTCTTCGTCCTGCCAGCGCTCGAAGTCGGCCGGGGTCAGCCGCCCTCGTTCGATCCGCACGTTGTTGCGGCCGCCGAACCGCTGCTGCAAGACGGCGGTGCAAAGCGGCTCGTCATCCACCAGCAGCAGGCGCTCGCGGCGGACCAGCAAGCCGCTCAGTGCGCCGACGCCCGCTCCTGCTTCCAAGACGCGAGGGCCCAGGTAGGGTGCGATCTGCCGGGCCAGCCAGCCGTGATACCGCGTCGCGCGGGCCAGAGCCGTGAGGCGATAGAAATCGGCGTCCTCGGTAAACCGCGGATCGAGAAACCGCGCGCGGAAGATCTCCCCCAGGGCCAGGAGCCCGTCGCGGGGACGGATCTTCTTGCCGTCGAGATAGCTGCGGCTGCTGTAGCTGATCGGGACCTCGTAGATCCGCGCCCCCCATTGGGCCAGGCGGCAAGTCACCTCGGGTTCGAAGGTGAACGAGCGGCTTTGCAAGCGGAGCCGCCGCAGGATGTCGGCGCGGATCATCTTGTAGCAGGTTTCCATGTCGCTCAGGCAGAGGTTGTTGACGGCGTTCGAGAGCAGCGTCAGCCCCTTGTTGACCATCGTGTGCCAGAAGGGCGAGACCCGCCGCGAGCTGCCGGCATAGCGCGAACCGAAGACGGCGTCGGCCTTGCCCTCCAAGATCGGCGGCAAGAGCAGGCGGAATTCGTGCGGGTCGTATTCCAGGTCGGCGTCCTGCACCACGGCCACGTCGCCCGTCATCTGGCCGATGGCGGTTCGCAAGGCGGTGCCCTTGCCGGCGTTGGAAACGTGCCGCAGCGGTTTGATTCGCGGGTCGGCCGCGGCCAGTTCCTCGATCAGTTCCCAGGAGCCGTCGGTCGAGCAGTCGTCGACGATCACCAATTCCAGTTCCAGCGGCACCGGGGCGGTGAGCACCCGGGCCACGATCTCGCGGAGCGTCCAGACCTCGTTGTAGACGGGCATGAGCACGGAGAGGCGGCGGAGCCGCGGCGGGCTGGCGCCTGCCGCATCCTCATACAAAGGACCTTCCTGGTCCGGCCGGACGATCTTCATGGTCGTTTTCCTTATCCCCTTCGCAGCGGGGATTCCTCGCGGCGAACGATACCCGAAGCGGCACAAGCCGTAAAGAGCAGTCGGAAGACCGCAACCAAAGTAGCAGGCACACCACCGCAAGCGGGTACCCGGTGCCTGCTACTTTGTGAAGAACTTCCGCCTGGCACTATTTTTCCTTAAAGACGCGTGGGGCGAGGGTGGCGCGGCGGACGAGGCAAACGCTTTGCACCGAATCAGAGAAATCTCGCAGGCAAATCGCCGATATAGACTACTGACGATCCGCTGCGCGAACGAAATTTGACGTTGGCGAGGGGAGTCGGTGGACTGGAATGGTCGCGTGCGATCGAGAAAGCACGCCAGCTTTATGGCAAAAGTTTCTTAAATTTCTCGCATCCACGACCACGGCAATGGGTGGGGCGTAGTAGGTAACAACTCACCCTGGGACAAGTGACTCTCTGCATGTGAACGGAGTCCCGCACCCCTTTGCGTCGGGGGTGTGCAAAAATGGGAAAACCGTTTGAGCCCTTCGCTGGCCTCGCCCGCGAAGGGCTTTTTTTTGAGCTCTTCCGGTTCTAGGCGCGGCCTACAATTGTTCTACTACTAGCGCGGTAGCGATGGCGCGGTGTTAGCGCTCGGCGGCGGATAGACCGTAGAACCCGGAGGCGGGTACGTCATCGAGCCCGAAGACGGGCCTGCAGGCCCGTACGTGCCAGCGGCGGGTGCGCCCGATCGTGGAATATTGGTAGGTGTCGGCGTCAAATACGGTGTTGTGGTCGGTGCGCATTGGTTGTACGCGGGCGCACAGGCCGGAGCGTACCCGCAGGCCGGCTGGCAATAGTAGGGCGGCGGCGTCGGATTGTAAGCGCTCCGGCAGCCCGCCGCGATCAGAATGCCAGCCATCATAAAGGTAGTTGCCAGAAATCTCATGCACCACTCCTTGGTTTGGCCCGAAGTACTTGCGGCCCGGCAATCAGCACCAATGGGCAATTCCCAGACGAAGCACAAGCGGCAGCAACTCCTTGCCCAGCCCTGGCTTGCATTTCGCCATCGATATTGCCTCGTGAATCATCCGGGTTGGAGGCGGGCGGGAAAGTAACAAAACCACGGCGGCAAGTCAAGAGGAAGAAAGTGGGCAGGATTGGAAGATCTTTCCTCAGGCCGAATAATTGACATCCCCGGCCCGGCATAGTAAACTCAATGGCTATCCGCAGAGTTTGCTGGGTGGTTTTGCGGCCAAAGACTTTTCGGATCGCTTCTCAGTTATCCTGCCCGCGCAAGACTATTCCATCTCGCCCCTCCCGCCTGCCAACCAAGCCAATCCCATGGGACTTATCTTCTCAGCGACAATTCTACTCAGCGCGGCATTGATGTTCATCGTCGAGCCGATGTTTGCCAAGATGGTGCTGCCCCTGCTGGGCGGGTCGCCATCCGTCTGGAACACCTGCCTGGTGTTCTATCAGGCCATGTTGATGGCCGGCTACATCTATGCCCACGTCTCGCTGAAGTGGCTTGGACCGCGGCGGCAGGCCGTTTTGCATATCGTGCTCCTCAGCCTGGCATGGATCAGCCTGCCGATCGCCGTAGCCAAGGGCTGGACGCCACCCAGCGAGAGCAACCCGGCGCCGTGGCTGTTGCTGCTGTTGACGGTCTGCGTGGGGCTGCCGTTTCTCTGCATTTCGGCCAGCGCACGGTGCTGCAGACCTGGTTCTCCTACTGCGGCGGGCACTCGGCCAAAGACCCCTACTTTCTCTACGCCGCCAGCAATCTCGGCAGCCTTGCCGGATTGGCCGCCTATCCGCTCTTGATCGAGCCCCGCATGCGGCTCATCGACCAGACGCTATCATGGTCCGCCGGCTATGGGCTGCTGATGCTGCTCTTTGTGCTTTGCGCGGTCGCGGTCTGGATCGCCGGAAGGCGCCCGCCCGTGGTTGCCGAGACGGTTGCGTCGGCGGAGCAGCCGGCGGCGGCCAAGGATCCTTTTCGGCCCCAGAGAGATGCTTCACTTCCCGACAGCTTTTATGCACCGGTCACAATGCTCCGCCGCCTCTGGTGGCTGGCACTGGCCATCGTGCCCTCGGCCATGTTGATGGGCGTCACCGCGCACCTGGCCCTCGATCTCGCGTCGATCCCGCTGTTGTGGGCCATTCCGCTAGGGCTTTATCTGCTCTCGTTCATCATGGTCTTCGCGCGATGGCCGATCTTGAAATGGCTCTGGCTGCTGCGGGTTTTCCAGGCCGCGGGCCTGGTTGCCTCGGTGGCCACGGTCTTCCTGGGAGGCTTGGGAACGCAGGCCGTCTTGACCGTCGGTGCGCTGCATCTGGCGACTTTCTTCCTCACGGCGCTGGTCTGTCACGGGGCGATGGCCGCCGACCGTCCGGCGAGCGAGCACCTGACGGAGTATTACCTCTGGATGTCGGCGGGCGGCGTGGTTGGCGGCCTGCTCTGTGCGCGCTGGTGGCCCCGCTGGTCTTCAACAGCGTGGCGGAATACCCGCTGATGCTCGTGGCGGCCTGCCTGCTCTGCCGGCCGCCGCGGCCAAGCAGCTACGAATGGTTCTGGCTGTCGTCCAGCACGGCGCTGACGGTGCTTTTGGCGGGCGTCTTGGCCTTTGCCGGTTACGCGCTGCGTGACGGACGCCTGGCCGAGATCGCCGCGAAGTGGGATCCGTCGCGGCTGAGGGAATTCGTCCTGGCGATCACCGGCCCCGCGGCGCGGACCTGGTGGATCGTGGCGGCGGCGGTCCTGGCCTTCCTGCTGCAGCGCGGCCGCGTCTGGTTTGCCGTCGGTGTGGCGGCGCTTCTGGCGGTCTGCATGCTGTGCGACGAGCGGGAAGACATCATGTGCTCGAAGCGGAGCTTCTTCGGCGTCCTCCGCGTGGTGAAAGACAGCTACCTTGCCGATGACGGAAACACCTACGAATCCCACACCCTGATGCACGGCACGACCAACCACAGCGCACAGCGGTGCCGGCAGGGCGACGACCTCGAGCCGTGGACCTATTTCATGCGCAGCGGACCGGTGGGCGACATTTTCGACGCCCTCAACGATCGCCCGGCATTTCAGAGCTGCGGCCGCATCGGCGTCGTGGGCCTGGGCACGGGGACCATTGCCGCCTATCCCAGGAAGGGGCAGTCGCTCACCTATTATGAGATCGACGCCGCGGTCAAGCGGATCGCGGAGGATCCGCAGTACTTCACCTATCTCACGAATTGCCGCAACGTCCACGAAGTCGATTACAAGATCAAGATGGGCGATGCCCGGCTGACGCTGGCCGGCGAGCCGGACAACGCGTTCGACCTGCTGGTGATCGACGCCTTCAGCTCCGATTCGATTCCGATCCATCTCATCACGCGCGAGGCGATGGAGTTGTATCTCACGAAGCTGGCACCTGGCGGATTCCTGGTGGTGCATGTCTCGAACCGGCACTTGGACCTGCCGCCGGTGGTGGCCGCCGCGGCCCAGCAGTTGCGCCTCGTGGCCCGGCTGTGCGACGATGAGGACGAATCCGAAGTCGGCAAGTCGGCGTCGACGTGGGCCGTTCTGGTGCAAAACAAGGAGGACCTCGGCCGGCTGCAGACCTACGACGACTGGAAACCGATGACTCCTCGGCGCGGAGTGCCGATCTGGACCGACGACTACTCGAGCATCGTCAGCGTCATGAACTGGAACTGGCTGCCCGAATGGCTGCCCACATGGCTGCGGCCGGTGCATAACGACGATTGAGAGGCATGCGTGCCTTTCTTCCCGAGGGAATCGGTGATTGCCGTTTACTTCGACTGAAAGGGCGAAATTCACGGTCGGATTTGTACCCGATCGTGGGGGCGCGGTGAGACTCCTGATCTTGACAGGCAAACCGATTCTCGTCCAGAATAGCGTGAATATTCTGGAGTATCGGAAGTTCGGTCACGGAAAGACAGCACGTAAGGGAGTTTTGCGACATGGAGGTTGTGATGAATGCGAGCAAACCGGTGAGAATTGACGTTGAAGCGGCAAAGACGCTCGCCGGGTGGAAGTCCCTGTTCGCCGAGAGTGTTTGTGAGGGAGCAAAACGGCTTGCGGCTCAATCCGGGCACCCGAACTCCGTGACCTTGCCGGACTATCGACAGGCCGCGCGGATTGCACTGCAATCGCTCTCGGACGCCATTCTTGCGGAGGAGGGACCCGATGGACGGCAACAAGCCGCCTGAAACGGAATGGGGGTCCGGCCGGGCCTCTACTTCGGAGCATGCGAACGATTGGATTCGGAGATTCGTCCACCAACTCGAAGTCAATTTTGCCGATACCAGCCTTAGTCTGCCGCCGGACGCGCACGTACTCGAGTATCAGATCGCGACAATCCGGGCGATGTTCCGCACCCTGCTCGACTCCGGCATGGACAGCGAATCGTTTGCCGGTGCAGTCGGGCGGGTCTTGATCGAAAAACGCCCCGTTTCCATCGGGTGGAACTCTGCGTTGAATCAACGGCGATTCGAGTTGATCGATAAGGAGATTCAGGAAACCCTGACGCCCGCCGAGCGGGTCGAGTTGGCTGGCTTGACGGCAATCATGCGGGAACATCTCGACTCGGAGGCGAATCTGCCGATGGAAGGTGCGAAGGCACTGCATCGGAAACTGCTGGAACTGGCCGTCAAGGATAAACCGAGTTGATTTTCGACTACCCCCTCCCGCGCAAAAACGACGCCACGGCCCGGCAGGGTATGCGTCCTGCGAACGCTATCGCCCGTGGCTTCGCGACGAATTCGACTTTCGCTGCGTCTATTGTCTGAAACGCGAAGTGTGGGGTCAGGTCACGGGCGAATTTGATATCGATCATTTCCAGCCCCAGTCAGTCAATCCCCGGCGACAACTCGACTATCTCAACTTGGTCTATGCCTGCCGCCGATGCAATTCCGTTAAGCGCGATCAAACGGTAGGCGACCCGTTCAGTCTATTGCATTCGAAAAGCATCGCGACACTGCCCGACGGATCGCTTTACGCGCCGGACCGCGAGGCACGGCGTTTGATACGACAGCTCGACCTGAATTCGCCGCGACTTAAGAACTGGCGGAGCATGTGGATGCGGATTGTGACCCTCGCCGAACAGCGTGAGGCTGGTCTATATTGTCAGCTTGTCGGATTTCCCAACGATCTTCCCGATCTCAGCAAACTGAAGCCGCCACACAACCACCGCAAGCAAGGTCTTGACGAATGCCGGTTTGCACGACGCCAACGCGGCGAATTGCCAAGCGTCTACTGACCGACCGGGAAGCGCTATCCCTTCCCTCCTTTACCATCCCTGCCGCTCCACCGCCTCGCGCAGCTTCTCCTGCTGTTGCGGCGTGAGAACGGCGAACACTTTGCGATGGTCCTCTCGCGTGAAGCGCGAATCTCGCTCGAGGCGTCCCACCGGGCCTTGAACACACCGGCCTTCTGCTTGTCGTCGAGCCCGATCTTCTTCTGCACCTCGGGGTCCACTAAATAGATCGAAGCGTCGCGGCGAAAGTCCGCCTCCTTCAGATCCGCCAACTGCTGCGGCGTGAGCAGGGCCTCGATCCGCCGGCGGGCCTCGTCATGCAACCGTGCGGCCTTCGCGCGGGCCTCGGGCTGCTTGCGCTGGTCCGGGGAAAGTCTCTTCGTCTCTTCGATGAGCTTTCCCATTTCCGATTCATATTCGGCGGCGACGCTTGCGAACTGCTTCCGCTGCTCCGCGCTGACGCCCAATTTCCGGGCAATTGCCGTGTCCTTGTCCTGCAACCTTGGATAGACCGGGAGTGTGGGCCCGACGGCGGCCTCGACCGTGCCCCCGCTGATGGTCATGGCCGTTATCGTCCCGCCGATGGTCACCTCCGCACTTCCTTCCGCGCCGATGCTGGAACGTGCCAGAAAGTCGTCCTCGTCGAGTTTGCGATATTTTTCCTCGATTTCCGATCTGAGTTTATCGCGCTGCTGCGGGCTGAGCGCTGCCAAAGGTCCCACCACCGACCGCTCCATTGCCTGGGTGCCCCGATCACCAAGCCCGGCGGAGCACTCCGCCATTTTCTCCTCCTGCTCGGGAGTGATTCCCAGGGTCTTCCAAACTTCCGGCTCATACCTTTCGAGTGCCTGCAAGGGGAGCATGCCTTTCTTGTAGGCCAGCAACTGCTGGGGCGTGAGGACGGCCTCGACTTGCTTGCGAGCGTCCGTCACGAGTTGTTTCCAATCCGCCGCGGCGATCGGCGCCGACATTTTCGGCTTGCAGTCCGCGGCGATCTGGCTCAGCCCTTTCCATTGCTCGGCCGTGAGGTCGATTCCCAGTTCCTTACGCAACTCGGCGTCCCTAAGGCCATAATAAACCGGCAGCATGATTTCTGGGTCAGGGGCAGCGCTCGACTGGTGTGGCGGTGATTCCGCATCGCGGGCCTTGGGCGGCTCGTTGCCGTCGCGGACCGAGAGGTCGGCGTAAATCACCCGGTACTTGTTCGCATCCGTTCGGCGGTACCAGAAGATGGGCGTGTCGGCCGCGCCGGGGGCGACGCCTTTGCCCGCGTAACGCATGTCGGCGCCGGGCGGAAGCTGGTCGGCGAATTCAAAACCTCGCTGGATCTGCTGCCGGGCTTCCATGAACTTCCGGTTTCCGGCTTCCTTGGCTTCCGCGGTTCTCTGCCGCTTGGCTTTCGCGGCATTTTGCTTCTCGTTGTAGGCTTTCAACGCCTTCCACATCTCGTCTCCGCCAATCTTGCGAACCTCCTCCACGAAAACGCGTTGCTGCTCCTCGTCCGGCTTCCCTTCCGCGGTCTTGAGCATCAGTTCCTCGAACCTGCGCCGTAGCTCCTCATTCGCCTTCACTTTCTCCGGAGCGGTGCTCTCCCACATTACTTCGCAACAGAGCTTCATGGTCTCGGTCGTGATCTTGCGAATCTGCTCGTCATTCGGTATCGCGTCAGGGATCTTGTGCATCAGTTCCTCGTACTTGCGTCTCAGTTCGTCATTCCCCGTCAGTTCCACCGGAATGGTATCGTCCCACTGCATTTGCATCTGGGCCTTCTTCCAAAAAAACTCGGAGGTCTTCATTGGGTCGAACGAGTCTGGGAAAACGCCGAGCCAACGGCTGTATTCGCGGAACATCCCGACCAGGTCCTTCTCCTCGACCGGGGAAGCGTCGGCCGCCTGGATGTCTACCCTGTAGCCGGCGGGCGGCTCGACGCTGAACAAGGATTCGTCCATTTTCTCATTGACAACGAAGTCGCTCAAAGTCACCTTCATCCCGCCGTCAATTCCCATCGTCATTTCGACGCGGAGCGGCACGCCGGTTTTGGGATCGCCCCAAAGATCGAACGCCCGGCCGTTGTTGCGGACACGGAACCCCACGGCACGGCGACCGTCGATCTCCCTCTCCCCGAGCGACTCCCGTTGGAGCTTCGTATTCTTGTTATCCTGGGCAAGTTGCAGCAAGCGGAGCCAGGACGAGGGATCGTTGCGCGCATTCCTCGTCATGTCGGTGAGTTTGAGGACCATAGCGTGCTTCGCTTCAGGGTAAAGGGAGAGGCTCTTGCCCTGGCCGAAATCCGTGATCCGCACCAATTCGCTCGGCGCGTGGGTTTCCGAGCGGGACCGAGTGGCGTCCAACACCATCTCCTCGCTCGTTATTGTCACGGCGGGCGGACCCTTCATTTCAACGGTTGATTTGTACTTGACGGTCTTCGCTTCGAGAATCGGCCGGACAAAGTCCGGCGCACCGCTGTCCGGCGGCGGCTCGCCCGACGACCGACCGGGCTGGAGCGTTACGAGTGAGCAGGCCGCGCCCAAGATCGCCAAGAGACCCAAAGCCCGATACCGCCAACGGCGCGGGGCACTAGGCTCGACTTGAAAATTCTCGTCCAAAAGCATGGCAATTCTCCTTGAAAGTTGAGATGAACTCTCCCAGATTCCCACGGCCGCGGAAGCGGCGATCGGCGACCGACCGACGGTCTTGCGAGCCAGGCGGAGCAACTCTTCCGCGTATGCCGGCCGGTTGTCGCCCGCCGCGGCGGCGTCGGCCAGCAACTCTTGATCGCCGCGGATCGCCCTTCGCAGCCACCAGAAAAGCGGATGGGCGAAGAGCAGCACGAGGAGGCATCGCCCCATGGCCAGGAGCCACAAATCGCCGTTGCGGATATGGGCCCATTCGTGCGTCAGGACCGCGCAGAGCGCCTGCGGCGGACCCTCGGCAAGCAGCCCGGCCGGCAGGACGATCGTCGGGCGGCGCAGCCCTAGGGCGACGGCGGTCGTGACCCGCGAACTGACCAAGAGCCGCGGAACGCGGCCATCACCGACGATCCGCGCCAGTTCTTCGCGGAACGGCTCCGGCGCATCCGCTGCGTGCCGGCAGGCCCACGTCGCCGCCACCGCGCCCCAAATCAGCCACGCCACCACCAGCCCTGCAGAGGCAAGGTATGCGGCGGCGGGCAGTTCGATCCAAGACCAGCGGGGCTGGGGAGAAACCGGCGGCACGGTCGATTCCGGTACGTCGCGATTGGGCGGAAGGTCGAAGGAGGGCGCATCTTGGGCATCCGCGGCAACATCGTCCGCGGCATCGCCGCGGACATGGGCTTCGGGTCGTCGGCCACCGGCGTTTCGACCGCGGGTTTCCGCGTGTATGCCGCAAGCAGCGAAATCCTGGGCCAGAAAGGCAGTGTACAGACCACGGCCAGCGCGGCCAAGTCGACCGCCACGACCCAGTTGACGGTCAGCCGCTGGACCGGCTGCCGGATCCATCGCCGCGCCGCCAAGGCGACGAGCATCAAGAGCGTGGCCAGCAGATAGAAATCGGCCAGCCAGGCGACCAATCCAACGGCGGAAACCTCGCTCAGCAATTTCATGGCGTTCTACCTTTTCTCACGTGGCCGCTTGGAACGGGTCTTGGCCTCCGCGATCATGACTTCCAATCGCTCCAGTTCTTCCAGGCTGGGCCGCCGCGACTCCAGGGCGTGGACCAGGTACTCGTCGACGGCCCCCTCGAAGACGCGGTTCAGGAAACCGGCGGCAAGAGAGCGAAAGGTCGCTTCGCGGTCGATCTTGGCGAAGTATTGGTAGGTCTTGCCCTGCTTGCGATGGCCTGCCAGCCCCTTCTGCTCCATGACCTGAAGCAGGCTCAGGACGGTGGTGTAGGCCAGGGTGCCTCCGGCGTTGATCTGCTCGTAGATTTCCCGCACGGTGGCCTGGCCCTGCCGCCAGAGGACCTTGAGGGCTTCCAATTCCCGGTCGGTGGGGATGATTTCCATTTATGCGTTCTCCTGCTCGGTTTCTGTGTACGCCTATCATAGTACTGGAAGTCTAGTAGGTTGTCAAGGGGGTGGCGGAGAGAATCGCGGATCTTCGTTACGCCTCAGGGAAATGAAATGAACCGCGGATGACACGGATGGGCGTGGATTTTCTTTTGGAAACCCGCATCGGCCAGTATCAGTCGGACGATCGCCCAGCAGTGACGGCCGCCAGCAACGAGATCGACCGGTTGCTTGGCGATTCGCCCTACAAACAGGGAGAATCACGCAGCGGTAAGGTGCGCGTCATGTTCGAACGTCCGCTGGGCGTCGATTTCGCCGTTTTCCCGGATGACCGCCGGGTTCAGGTGCTGACGGTTTGGCGCGTGACGGGGAGTCGCTGATTCCTACCTCGGTTCGATTTTGAGCATTCGCCGGCCGATGCGCCTTCTCACGGCTCCTTCTGCAGCAGTTCCGCAAACGCCCGATACTGGGCCTGCTCGTAGAACGGGATCTGCTGCAAGCTCAACTCGCGCTCGTGGCGGGCTTCCTCCCAGGCTTCCAGGGCCGATTCCTCGTCGCCGGCGGCGTGGCAAGCCCGCGAGATGGTACAGCCGCAGCCCCGTGGGATCGTTGCCGACCACCCGCCGCAGTTCGGCCAGGGCCTCGTCCGCCCGGCCCGCCGCCAGCAGGGCCACGCCGTGCGTGTCCAGACACTCCGGACAAGGCCCGGCCAGTTCAATCGCCCGGTCGGCCAATGCCAGGGCGCCGGCAACATCCTCTTCCTCGATCGCCAGGAAATAGGCCAGATTGTTGCAGGCCAGGGCCCGCTGGCCCGCCGGGGCGTCGGTCCGCTCGATCAACTCGCGATAGATCGTGCAAAGCTCATCATAGCGGCCTTCCAGCTCGCGGAAGTTGGCCAAGAGGAAATCCAGCCCTGGCGACCTGCCTTCCGGACCGGTCGCCTTTTGGAACCAGCCCTCGATCCGCTGAAACAGCTCGGGGCCGGCCTCGTCGATGCGTTGCCGCAGGACCTGCAAGGCGACACCCAGCACTTCCTCGGCCGGAAGGTGCTCGAAGGCCGTCTCGCATTGATCGAGCGCCTCCTCCAGGGAACGGCAATGGGCGAGGAACCCGGCCAGGAAGAGATTGCCGCGCCCCGGCTCCGCTTCGGCCAGGCCGCGGACGACCGCCTCGACGGCATACTCCTCGTCGATCTGGCCGAGCATCTGGCCCGCCGCCGGCTCGCGGTGGATGGCCTGGCGGTAGTCGGAGATCGCGCGATCGTAATCGCCCGCATTGACCCAGGCATTGGCCCGGCCGGCGTAGGCCGCGGCAAAATCGGGCGCCAGGCGGATGGCATCGTCATAACTGGCAATGGCCGCGTCGGGCACGCCGAGCTGGTCGAGCAGCCTGGCCCTGAGGAAATGGGCCGGGGCGCAGTTCTGGTCGCTGCGGATGGCCGCCTCGCAATCCTCGCTGGCCTTCGACTGCTCGCCCAGGTGCAGCCAGGCCACGGCCCGGCTGTAGTAGGCGATGGCAAAGTCCGGCTTCAGGCCGATGGCCTCGGTAAAGTCGTCCAGGGCGGCGCGGTGGTCGTCGAGCGTGCCGTAAGCGTTGCCGCGGTGCAGGTAGAGCAGCGGCAACTCGGGGGCCTGCCGCACCGCCTGGTTGAAATCGCTGAGGGCCTCGCGGTACAGTCCCAGCCGCGTGCGGACCATCCCGCGGGCATTGAGGGCTTCCACGTAGCCCGGCGCCACGCGCAACGCCTGGTTGCAGTCGAGCATGGCCTGGGCCAGGCGATTCTCGATGGCGTGGATGTTGGCGCGGCAGAGGTACAGCCGCGGAAACTCCAGCCCCAAGCGGATCGCCTCCGAGCAATCGGCGAGGGCCGGATCGTGCTGATCGAGCTGGAAGCGGGCCAGCCCTCGCAAGGCGTAGGCCGGGGTGCAGCGGGCGTCGATCTCGATGGCCCGGTCGCAATCGGCCACGGCTTTTTCCAACTCGTTATGGGCCGCGTGGGCCTCGGCGCGGCAGACGTAGCCGACGGCGTCGGCGGGGGCCAGGCGGATGCCGGTGGAAAAATCGTCGATCGCCTCGACCAGCTTGCCCTGCTGCTGGTAGTACTTGCCGCGGACGCGGTAGGCCAGGACGCAGGCCGGGTCGAGCTGGATGGCCTTCTCGCAGTCGGCGAGGGCGGCGGCATAGTCTTCCAGACACATCGAGACCGATGCCCGCGAGGCGTAGGACTCCGCATGACCGGGCGCCAGTTGCAGGACGGCCGTGAAGTCGGCCCGCGCCGCCTCGAAATCGGCCTTGGCCCCAGTTCCCAAGGGATCCGGCGCAGGGCAGGGGCGGTCGCGGAGGATGCTGGCGCGGACGAACAGCGCATCGCAGTGCTTCGGGTCGAGCGCGAGCACGTGGTTCAGGTCGACGAGGGCCTTGTCGAACATGCCGAGGGTCGCCAGCAGCCGGGCCCTGGCCAGGCGCCACTTGGGTTCGCCCGGTTCGAGTTCGATGGCCGAGGCAGCGTCTTCCAGCGCCCGGTCCGGTTTGCCCAGGACGTAGAAGGTCCAGGCCCTGGCCACGATCGCATCCGCCCACCGCGGCCGCTGCCAAACGGCCTCGTTGAAGTCCTCCAGGGCTTTTTCCTGGTTCCCGGTCATGCGGTAGCAGACGCCGCGGGCCAGGTGGGCCTGGGGAAGCTCGGTTCCCAGCTCGATCTGCCGCGTATAGTCGGCGATGGCCAGGTCGATTTTTCCTTGGCTGCGGTAGATCCATGCCCGCCAGGCATAGAGCTTGCCCGTCCGGGGATGGAGCCGGATCTGCTCCGAAATCTGGTCGAGCGTGTACGATCCTTCGCGGAGGTCGGGTTGGGGCTTGGCTGCCGCCACGGGCTTGCACCACGCGATCCAGGCGCGGCGGAGGGCCGTGCCGGACCGCGCGACCAGCCGGCCGGCCTTTTGCCAGAGGGTTTGCAGGGAAAACGCCATTATGCTGTGAACGGTTTCAAATGAGCCATTTCATACCAGCCCGAAGCGCAAGCGAGGTAATGGGTTAGCATCCTCGTTGACCCGGAGGGTGCCCCGTCGGGCTGGTATCAGTTTCAACCGCGCGAAGTTAATCCCGCGTACTGCTTTTCGTAGGGGTAGCAAGGAAACCGCCGATCATATCATTGTACCGCGGAAAGCGGCGGGGGGTAGTCGGATGGCTACTTCCCGCCATGTGTTCACGCTATACTAACGGAAACCAATATAGCCCGCCTCTTCCCACCGATGCAATTCGATGCTCTTCGGCCTCTTCGCTCCTAAACCGCCGCTGGTCGTCCGCGAGAAGGCGTGGATCGAAGTCCGCATGCGCTGGCTAGCCGGCCAGTTCGGCATCAACCGGCTTCTCAACGCCAAAATTGCGATGCCCGACAACAACTGGCTCCCCGAGGATTATGAGGGCACGGCGGACGACGCCCGGCGGCTTTTGGATCGTTTGTGCGGTTTCATGCAGATTCCCCCCTCGTCGATCCAGCTTGAAGTCCGCGAGGACGCGGCGATGCCCGGGGCGGCCGGGCTGTACGAGCCGGGTCTGATCCGCCTGGCCGAAAGCCAACTTGCCGATCTGCCGGCGCTTGTCGCCAGTGCTGGCCCACGAGTTGGCACACGATCTGTTGGTTGGCCGCGGCCTCTTGAAGGACGACCTCGACGCCGAATGGGTAACCGACCTTCTGCCGGTGTATCTAGGGCTAGGCATCTTCACAGCGAATGCCACGCTGCGCGAGAAGAATATTCGCGTGGGGAACATTAGCTGGTGGACGATGCAACGCCGCGGGTACTTGAACTCCTGCATGATCGGCTACGCCTTGGCTGTCTTCGCTTGGGTGCGGGAGGAACGCCACCCGGACTGGGCCCAGTTCCTCCGCCTCGACGCCGCCGAGACCCTATCGTACGGCCTCTACTACCTCGACTCCACCGAAGACTCGTTGCTTGGACCCGAGACATGCAGCACGCTTGATCGCCCAATCGCCTGGCACGCGCTGCTGGAGCAGATCGAGAAAGGCTCGCCCTCGGCTTGCATCGCCGGGTTGTGGGAATTAGCCCAGCGGCAAAACGATGGGCGCGAGGATCTGGGATACGCCGTATCGTTGGTCCGCAGGCATCTCGCGCACCGCATGCCGGAATTGCGGGCCGAGGCGGCGCGGGCCCTGGCCCCCCTAGGGCCGGTCGCAGAACCCGCGCTGAATGACCTGGTTCAACTCCTTGCGGACCGAAGCGACGACGTCCGCGCGGCATCGGCATACGCCCTGGGGCGGTTGTGCATGCAGCCGGAAACGGTCGTGCCGAGCCTGGTGGACTCGCTTGAAGAGCGAAGCCTGCTACCGCCGGTCACGGCAGCGATCGCCGCCTACGGGCCGGCGGCCCGGTCGGCCGTTCCCCAACTTGCGTCGGCGCTGCTGCGGGCCCTGGCCACAACGGAGTACAAGGAAGTCGACTGCCTAGTGCAGGCCATCGAAGCCACGGCGGACGACCCTGGCGCGGAAATTCGCCAGGTGCTTGACAACTGCGATGAGGAGCTTCGGCCGGTGGCGGAGCAGATTCTTGCTGATCGCCGCGCCGTCGCCACGGGCTTTGCTGCCCCCGGCGCATGGTTCGGCCAGGAGAACCAGTGAATCGCCATGCGATGACCTTCCGAATGTGGCAGTGGCCTTTTCTGCGTGAATCGATAAGATATAGTCTGCGAGGGCAGGAATAAGCCGCTGGAGTCCCGCCTTTAGGCGGTTTCCGGGAGCATTCCGGCTAAAGCCGGGACTCCAACGGCTTATCTCAGGCAGAGTATCGGAAACCTACCGCAAGAAAGTTGCAATGACCACCGAGACGCACGACCCGATTGACATTCGAGAAAAAGGCCGCGGTGCGGACGGCACGCCCGTCACGCTCGATCGGCGGCTGTTCATGCAGTTCCTGGCATTCGGCAATAGCACGGATACGGCCGCGCTCGTCCGGGCCCTGGAAGAAGCCAAGCTGGCCGGGGCGCTGTACGAAACGTCAACGATCCGCGCGGGGTGGCCTTGCTCACGCTCAGCGAAGATCCGGACTATTTTGTGACCACGGTTCGCCAATTCCTCAATCGGCCGCCGTTTTCCCTCCTTCCGCCCAAGCCCGAATATACGATGCTCGGGCGGACCTACGCCCAGGGCTACGAGCCCGACCTGGAAGACGCCCTGATCGCGCGTCCGCGGGGCCGGATCTTCGATCCCGAGTTGTGCTGGGTGGTCTGGTATCCCTTGCGGCGGGCCGGCACCTTCGAGCGGCTGACGGCCGACGAGCAGCGGATCATCCTGCTGGAGCACGGCGGCATCGGCCGCGCCTTCGGCAAGGCAGGGCTGGGCCATGACATCCGCCTCGCCTGCTTCGGCCTCGACAAGAACGACAACGATTTCGTGATCGGCCTCTTGGGGTCGAAACTCTATCCCCTCTCGGCCATCGTGCAGCGGATGCGCAAGACCAAGCAGACCTCGCTGCACATCGAACACATGGGACCGTTCTTCGTCGGCAAAACGGTCTGGCAAGGCAAGTGACGGCCGCCGACTAGGTATGTGCATGTTCGTGCGGCTCGACCGCATGCTCCGGCATGCCGTGCTCGTGGGATTCCTCAATCGAGTGCTCGTGGCTGTGGTCTGCCGTTTCCCCCGATCCGTGGACGTGGGAATGGGAATGATCGTGCGCGTGGGTGTGCGAGTGCTCATGGGTATGCACTACGCCGCCGTGGGAGTGCTCGTGGGTGTGGACGTGCGTGTGCTCGTGAACGTGCGGGTGATCGTGCTGGACCTCGTTGGTCATGATACGCAACTCCTGAAAAGGACTTGAAGTTACTTGGTTTCGCCCGAAATGGCTTGGGTTCCTTGCGGGCAACCAATTCTATGCTGCCAATTAAGTATCGGAAAGCCGCTGCCACGGCAAGACCTGTCCGTAACGGTTTTAAGGGGAGGGCCGACCGGTACGACGGATTGGCAATCCGTCTTATTACATCGTGGTGCAAGTTGGGGCAACCGTGGGCAACCGTCTCAGCGTAGGACGGATTGGCAATCCGTCTTACGTCGCGGCGCAGAAATTTCCTTCCGGCCGCCTGGCTACCCCTTGATGTTCTTTCGGCGTTTCAGTATTATGAATGCGGATTTCGTAATATCGGCGGCAGGGCCGGTGGCTGCCGCAGTTCGATTTCAACCTGTGCGCCGGCCACGCGACTAAGCCAAGCGAGGGGGTTTCCCTGGGAGAGAAATGCACGATTGTCGGCGCCACCAGCTATGGCCTGTTCAACGCGCCCCTCAGCTTCGGCGAGCATCAGTCCGAGAATCCGGACAACTGCTACGCCCGCTGCCTCTGCGTTTTCCGCGTCTTCACCGACGGCAGCACGCGGGCGCAACTGGTCGGCGTCGCGCATTCCGATGCGACCGGGCTAGGGACCCTCAACATGCACGTGCAGGAGTTCTACTCGGTCGGGCATTGATAGGGAACGGGAATAGGAATAGGAATGGGATGACCTCCCTAGCCTTCGCGGCGTCGATTCCGTGCGGGCCAGTCCGGGGCTAGGGGCTGCCACCGGCCACCATCAAGAAGTCCATGATGCAAGGAACACACGATGTTGCGTACTCTGATTCTCCTGACGTGCTTTTCTCAATTGGGCGCGGAGGGATCTTCGCAGCCCCCGGCATTGGAGCTGCCGAAGCCGCATTTTCAGCAACAGCCCGGTGATCCGCCGTGGTTGGTGCAAACCGTGCAGATTCACGGGCATCTTGGCCCTTCGGTAGTTGCGGGAGCCCGTTTCGGCATGGCGGGACTCCGCGCCGTCGGGGCACAAGGCTTCTTCGACGTGGAAGTCACGTGCGAAGGCCCGTTTGCCAAGACGCCGCAATCCTGCTTCCTGGACGGCATTCAGGTTGCGACCGGCGCGACTCTCGGCAAGCAGTCGATCCATTGGAAACAGGCCGATCAAGTGTTGGTGCGAGTGAAGAACACGCGCACGAGCAAGACGGCGGAATTGCGTCCAACGGCCCGGCTGCTGGAACTCGTGACCTTCCTCCAGCCGCCAGCGAAGAAGAGCGAAACGAAAGAAGAGGACCAGGCCCACGAGTCTGAGGCAGCGGTTGAAGCCTTGTCGCGAAAAATAGCGGCCATGCCGGACGCAGAGATCCTCGTTATCCAGGCGGAGTAAGTTGGAGACCCGTTATTCTCCCGGGCCGCTGTTCGGCGCAGAGAGCCGTTACGATGCCCTAAAGTGCAGATTTCTATGTAAGCCGTCGATAAGGGGAAACGGATTTTCTAAAACGCTCATTAACCTTGCGCCCGTGGTATCGCTTTGTCTCAAGTTCAATTTACTCGCAAACAAGGAATTTCCATCAATGTCGAATCGTACTATCCATCGGAATCGAAAAGGCTTGACTCTGATCGAGCTCGTCGTGGTCATGACGATCCTCGTCGCCCTCGCGGGGTTGCTCGTCCCCACGTTCGCCAGCATGCTCACCCGCGGCCACACCTCCACCTGCTCCACGAACATCGGCGAGGTCAACAAGGCCGTCCAGGAATACCAACTGCTCTATGGCGGTTACCCGAACAACCTGGACGCCCTCACCGACGGCTCGACCCTCATCAACTATCTCGCCAACGGCGCGGCCTATCCGCCCAATAGCGGATCGAGCAGCAACGAGGGCGGCGGCCAGTTCACGGCCGTCACCCCGACCGCGACGGAAGTCACCGCGCTGAACAATGCCGGCCTGACCACGGTCCAACCCATGATCCAGGCCGCGATTGCCACCTCGGGCAGCGGCGGTTTTGATCCGACCTTCAACTACTATCTCAACCCCAGCGGGGCAACGAGCGGGATTGCCATCACGACTTCGACGGCGCTGGGCGGGCTCGATCCGACGAATAATTCGGCGGCCGCGGCCATCTGCCAGAAACTGGGCCTGCCCCTCACCGGGCGCTATGTCGCCTTGGGCATCGGCACGCGCTGCAATATGATCGGCAAGACGATGGCCTCGCCCCCCGTTCACTTCGGGGACACCGAGGATTTGAATCCGGAGTTCGGCTACGAGCGCCTGGTCTGTATCTTCAAGATCTCGGATTCGGCCCTCGGCGGCACGTACACGACCGCGCAACTGGTGGCCGTGGGCCCGATCCACGATGACAGGCTGGGATCGATCAATGACGAATTGCAGAACTGGTATCAGCTCCAGCAAGGCGGGAGCTAGTGGCCCAATGCAGAGATGATGTGCGGTTTTAGCCGTAGGGTGGGACCAGCGAGCTTGCGAGCGCCGGCCCACCATGCCTCGGGATCGGTGGGCCGGCCTCGCAAGCTCGCTGGTCCTCGCTGGTCCCACCCTACCAACTTGTGTAATTTTACCCGTCTTACGAAACCGCAACGCCAACCGCTGTGGGACGGATTGCCAATCCGTCTTACGAAACCGCAACGCCAACGGCTGTGGGACGGATTGCCAATCCGTCTTACGAAACCGCAACGCCAACGGCCGAGCACGAACTGCTCGATATGGACAAGATCCGCATCGACCCTGCTTGGGCGATTCGCGTGCCCGCCTCGCTGGCCTTGCGGCGGCAGGTGCTGCCGTTCGCCTGCGTCGGAGGGCAGGTCTATGTGGCCTGCGCGGACCCGACCGATCGCTCGACCCTCGGGGCCGTCGAGCGGAGTTTGCGGTCGCCGATCTGTGCCCGGCCGGCCGAGCCCGCCTCGCTCCGCCGGGCGCTGGACCGCGTTCTCGGCGGCAACATGGCGGTATCCGCTTCCCAGCCGGGCCTGCGGGTGCGGGTCGACCCGGCCGAGGCCGATAGCGAAGGGGCGGTGGGCATCTGCGACGAGCTGCTGCACGCGGCCGTCGTCCGCCAGGCCTCCGACATCCACCTCGATCCGAACGAAAAAGAAACGGTCGTGCGGCTCCGCGTCGACGGCGTCCTGGAGCAGCATCGCACGCTGCCGGCGGCGATCCACGGCGGCGTGATCAGCCGCCTGAAGGTGCAAAGCGGCCTGGACATCGCCGAGCGGCGGGCCCCGCAGGACGGCCGCTTTACGCACAGCTTCGGACCGACCAATCAGAAGATCGACATCCGCGTCGCCACCTTGCCCACGCAGTTCGGCGAGCGGATGACGTTGCGGCTCCTGGCCCTGCAAACCGAGTCGCTGACCCTCGAACGGCTGGGCATGAGCCCTCGCGATTTGGAGGTCTTCTCGCAATCGATCGCCAAGCCGCACGGCCTGATCCTGCTTACCGGACCGACGGGCAGCGGCAAGAGCACGACGCTGTATGCGGCCCTGCGGCGGATCATCGCCGAGTCGCCGCAGAACGTGATTACGATCGAAGACCCGATCGAGTACAACATCGACGGCGTGGCCCAGGTGGAGGTCGATTCGGCCGACAAGGTGAGTTTCAACAAGGCCCTGCGGAGCGTGCTGCGGCACGACCCGGACGTGGTGATGATCGGCGAGATTCGCGACGGCGAGACGGCCGACGTGGCGATCAAGGCCTCCTTGACCGGCCACCTGGTCTTCAGCACGCTGCACACGAACTCCGCGGCCAGCGCGTTTACGCGGCTCTTGGACATGGGCACCGACCGCTTCCTGATCGCCGCCACGATGCGGCTGGCGGTGGCGCCAGCGGCTGGTCCGGCGGCTCTGCGGGCGTTGCCGGCGGCCGCGGCCGCTGGCGACCGCCGAGGCCCTGGCGATCGGTTTTCCCGAGGCGGCCGGCACGACCGTTTACGACGCGGTCGGTTGCATGTACTGCGCCAACCGCGGCTATGTCGGCCGGCTCGGGCTCTTCGAGATGTTGCCCTTTGACGAATCGCTCTCGCGGCTGGTGGCCGAGGGCGGCGGCGAGGGCGAGGTGCTCCGCGCCGTGCGGCAGAAGAGCGTCCCGCGGTTGGTCGACAATGCGCTGGAGAAGCTTCATTGCGGCGAAACGACGGTCAAGGAAGTGCTGGAAGCGGTGACGGTGTGGTAAGAAATCCGAAATCCGAAATCCGAAATCCGAAACAAATTCAAAATAAGAAAAAGAGGAAAACCAAATGTCCGAAACAACCGCGGAACTTTGGGCGTGTTGCTTTGGTCATGCAATGTATTTGAGATTTGAAATTTGAGATTTGTTTCGGATTTCGGATTTCGGATTTCCTTCATCCTTCATCCTTCATCCCTCATCCTTCCCTCCCATGCCCAGCTTCGCCTTCAAAGTCCGCGATACCTCCGGCCGGACGCAACAAGGGGCGTTGTCGGCCGCGTCCTATGCCGCGGCGGTGCATGAAATCCACGGCCGCGGCTGGCTGCTGCTCAACGTCCGCAACGACCTGCCGGCGGCCCCGCGGACCAACCTGCTGGCCGCCATCCGCCCGCGGAACTGGCTGCCGCCGCGGGGCATCAATATCGAAGTCAGCCTGCGGCAGATGGCCATCATGCTCCGCAGCGGATTGACGCTCTTGAATACGCTCAACACGGTGGCCGAATACGCCCCAGGGCGACGATGGGCCGCATCTGGTACGACGTGGCCGGGCGGATCGAGGAAGGCGCCAGCCTGGCCGACGCCATGAGCCAGCATCACCGCTTCTCGCAGATGGTCGTGCAACTGGTTCGCGTCGGCGAGCAGACGGGCCATTTGGAGCCGGTCCTGCTCCGCGCGGCGGAACGCCTGGAACAGGCCCGGCGGCTGCAAGCCAGCGTGCTCACGGCCCTCTTCTATCCGGCCCTGGTATTCATCATGGCAATTGGCGTCACGGCCTTCATGGTCTTCAATCTCATCCCCAAGCTGGAGAAGTTCCTGGCCACGATCGGCCGCAAGCTGCCGGCGATGACCCAGTTGCTGCTGGACATCACACGGTTCGTCCAGGACTATCTGCTCTACGCCGCTGTCAGCCTGACGGTGCTGGCCATCGGCCTGACCGCACTCTACCTCTGGCTGCCGGGCCGCCTGGTGCTCGACCGCCTGCTCTTGCGGGTCCCGCTTGTCGGCGGACTGTTGCGGCTGGCGGGCACGGTGTCGTTTGCCAGCGCCATGGCCGCGCTGCTGCGGAGCGGCATTACGCTCCTCGAAGGGCTGCGCACGGCGGAGCGCCTGCAGTCGAATCATTATCTGGCCCGGCAGGTTGCCGAGGCGCGGGACGGAGTGATCTACGGCGGCACGCTGGCCGAGCCGCTGGCGCGGGAGAAGGCCTTCATGCCGCTCTTGTCGCGGATGATCGCGGTGGGCGAATCGGCCGGCACGCTCGACGACGTGCTGGAGGAGGTCGCCAAGTTCTACGAGTCGCAACTGCAAAGCGCGGTTCGCCGCCTGGCCGCGTTCATCGAACCGGTCATTATCCTTGTCGTCGGTAGTATTGTGGGATTCGTGTACATCTCTTTTTTCATGGCCCTGTTTGCCGCTGGAGGCGCCCGATGAATTGCCCTGGGAAAATCGTTGTCTGTTTCGCGATCGTGCTCGGAATCGATGCCGGTCTAGTGACTGCGGCCGAACCGGACCCGATCGCCCCCAAGACGCTGCCGCAGCCTGCGGCCGGCGACGCATCAACTCCGTTGATGCCGCCGCTGCCCACCGCCGAGGCCAACCCAAGCGCCGGCAGCGAACCGATCCACGATCCGACGTCGCCCAGCCCTAGGATGCGGCAGTTGATCGATCCGCCCAAGGTCCAGGGCAAGACCGCGATGGAAATGCCGGTGGTGGAGCTCAAGGCGCGGATCGTGGGGGGAAATCAGGGCAGCGTGGCCGTGCTGCAGATCGACAAACGGCTAGTTGTCGTGCGGCAAGGCAGCGAGATCGCCCTGGACGGCGCCCACAACGGCCAGGAGATTCGCGTCCTCCAACTCAACGCGAATGAAGTCCGCCTGGAAGTGCAGCCTATGAACCGGATTATATCAGTCCTGTAGCCGGGCGATGGGGCTCGAATCCACACGCATGAGCGCGAATTGCCGCAGCTATCGATCTGGAGTGCCGACATTTATTGCCGCTCTCCACTCTCAAGGTCTTCCCTGAAGGCGAGACCGGCGGCTGACGCTCCCAAAGAAACAGCTCGTGGAGCTCGGCCGAAAGCGGGAACAAATTCCCGCAGTACAAATTGAAAGCCCGATTCTTGTTTGACCACGGTCCCCCCGCACGGCCAGCCGGGCATCGCGCGCACGCAAACAACCTGCTGGCCAAGCCGCATTCCTGCAATTCGCGATTCTCTCCGTTCCGTTATGCTGCCTATCGCGCGGCTGGTGTCCAACGTGATTGCAACGACAAAATGGCTGGGCCGCCCTCCTACAGAACGTGTCGCCTTGGCTGGACGCGTTTCGCCCCGCGGCGATGGAGATGGAATGCCGTCCTGTCATTCGTCTTTGCCAGGCATATCCGAAAAGTAAGCTCGCGCCGGCACCAGCAGGGCAAGCCCGGAAGGTTCCGGGACTACTACCGACACATCGCCCGTGCTGTAGAGTTGCGACGTATCCCACGAATAACCGGTAGGCAGATTGCTGGAAATGCCCGCGAATTCACCCGCAGGGCTGACTCCCGTCCAATCAAACAACTGGTAGGTTTCGCCCACCAGACTCGCCGGATTGATTCCCGCAGCGAGGTCCAGCACCAGGTTGCCGCCGAGTGTGACGGGGATTCCCGAATCAAAGGAAATAGTTGAACCCCAAGGGTTGCCGTCAAATTCCAATACAAGGGATGCTTCTGGATTCATGCTCATCCCTTGGAGAACGTGGATCGGCATGTTGCCGCTGTAATTGCGGACGAGGAGGGTAGGGTTGTTCGAGTCCAGGCACAGCCCGTCAATCGTGCCGTCTGCAAGTACCGTATTCGTTGTAGTGTCGCCGGAGCCGAGCACAATCCCTTGTGCCCCACGAAGATCAGCCCCCGTCAGGTTGGCACTGGTGAGCGTAGCGGAATAAAACCAGGCGTTTGTCAAATTGGCGTTGGTCAGGTTGGCATTTGTCAGCGTAGCATAAAACAAGTAAGCGTTCGTTAGGTTTGCATTGGTCAGGTTGGCGTTGGTCAGCGTGCTGGAAGAAAGGTTGGCATTGGTCAGGTTCTGGCCAGAAAAGTTCCAGCCAGTGAGGTTGTTGCTGTCCAAGTCGATTCCCTGCAGACTATGAGCCTGATAGCTGGTGGTGCTATAGAGTTGCGAGGCTGTGAGGTTTGTAGAACCAAAGGTGGCCCCCGCCACGGCGGCCCCTGTCAGATTGGCGTTGGTCAGCGTGGCAAAATAAAGGTTGGCATTGGTCAGGTTCTGTCCTGAGAAGTTCCAGCCCGATAGGTTGTTGCCTTCCAACCCGATGTCCTGAAGGCTCTGAGTCTGGTAGCTGGTGGTGCTATAGAGTTGCGAGGCCGTGAGGTTTGTCGAGCCGAAATCAGACCCGGCCACGTTGGCCCCCGCCAGATTGGCGTTGGTCAGTGTCGCGGAAGAAAAGTAGGCCTCGGTCAAGTTCTGACCGGAAAAGTTCCAGCCTGATAGGTCGTTGCCATCCAACTTGACTCGCTGCAAGTTCTGGGTCTGGTAACTAGCGGTGCTATAGAGTTGCGAGGCAGTAAGGTCCGTGGAACCAAACTCCGACCCCGTGACGTTGGCTCCGGTCAAATTGGCATTTGTAAGTGTGCCGGAATAAAGGTTAGCCCCTGTCAGATTTTGTCCCGAGAAGTTCCAGCCTGATAGGTTGTTACCTTCCAACCCGATGCCCTGCAAGTTCTGGGCCTGGTAACTGGCGGTGCTATAGAGTTGCGAGGCCGTGAGGTTTGTGAAGCCAAGATCAGCCCCAGCCACATTGGCCCCCCCCAGGTTGGCGCTGGTCAGCGTCCCGGAAGAAAGGTTGGCGTTGGTCAGGTTGGTGTTAATCAGCGCGGCGTTGGTCAGTGTGCCGGAAGAAAGGTTGGCATTGGTCAGGTTCTGGCCCGAGAAGTTCCAGCCCGTGAGGTTGTTGCTGTCCAAGTCGATTCCCTGCAGACTCTGAGCCTGATAGCTGGTGGTGCTATAGAGCTGCGAGGCTGTGAGGTTTGCAGAACCAAAGGTGGCTCCCACCACAGTGGCCCCTGTCAGATTGGCGTTGGTCAGCGTGGCAAAGGAAAGGTTGGCATTGGTCAGATTGGCGGAAGATAGGTTGGCATTGGACAGATTGGCGGAACCAAGGACCGCACCGGTCAGGTTGGCGTTGATCAGGCTGGCATTGGTCAGCGTGGCGGTGCTAAGGTAGGCGTTGGTTAGGTTGGCGTTGGCCAGGTTGGCGTTGGTTAGCGAGGCGGAAGAAAGGATGGCGTTGCTCAAATTCTGGCCCAAAAGGTTCCAGCCCGCAAGGTTGTAATTGGCCAAGCCGATGCTCTGCAAGTTCTGGGTCTTGTAGCTGGCGGTGCTATAAAGCTGCGACGCCGTGAGGTTACACCCAGTAAAGTTGGACCCCACCACGTTGGCCCCCGTCAGGTTGGCGTTGGTCAGCGTGGCGGAAGAAAAGACGGCATCGGTCAGGTTGGCACCGGTCAGGTTGGCGTTGGTTAGCGAAGCGGAAGAGAGGATAGCATTCGTCAGGTTCTGGCCCGAGAAGCTCCAGCCCGTCAGGTTGTCTCTATATAACCTGATGCCCTGCAGGTTCTGGGCCTGGTAGCTGGCGGTGCTATAGAGCTGCGAGGCCGTGAGGTTCGTGGAGCCAAAGTCGGTGCCAGTCACGGTAGCCCCGGTTAGGTTCGCGTTGGTCAGCGTCCCGGAAGAAAAGCTGGCCCCGTTCAGGTTCTGGCCGGAAAAGTTCCAACCCGTCAGGTTATAGGATTCCAAGCCGATGCCCTGCAAGTTCTGGGCCTGGTAACTGGCGGTGCTGTAAAGTTGCGAGGCCGTGAGATTCGACTCACTAAAGATGGCCGCAGACACGTTGGCCCCCGTGAAGTTGGCATTCGTCAGCGTGGCCGAATAGAAATAGGCCCCAGTTAGATTGGCGTTGGTCAGCGTGGCCGAAGTGAGGTTGGCACCAATCAGGTACTGGCCCGAAAAATTCCATCCTGTCAGGTTGTTGCCCTCTAACCCGATGTTGGACAGGCCGTGGGCCTGGTAGTTGGCCGTGCTATAAAGTTGCGAGGCCGTGAGATTCGTGGAGCCGAAGTCGGCGCCAGTCACGTTGGCCCCCGTCAGGTTGGCGTTGGTCAGCGTGCCGGAAGAAAGGTAGGCGTTGGTCAGGTTGGCGTTGAGGAGCTCGGCGCCGGAAAGATCGGCACTGGGCATGTTGACGTAAGTTAGGTTGGCGTTGGTCAGCGTAGCGTTGGCCAGCGTAGCGCCGGAGAGGTAGGCGAGCGTCAGGTTGGCTCCCGCCAAGTTGGCATTGGTCAGCGTGCCGGAGGCAAGATTGGCCGATGTCAGGTTTGCCCCTGCAAAGTTGGCGTTGGTCAGCGTGGCATAAGAAAGGTTGGCACCGTTCAGGTTCTGGCCGGAGAAGCTCCATCCACTCACGTTGTCGTAGACTAGCCAGATGCTTTGCAGGTTCTGGGCCTGGTAGCTGGCCGTGCTGTAAAGTTGAGATGCCGCGAGGCTCGTGGAACTGAAATTGGTCCCAGCCACGTTGGCCCCTGTGAAGTTGGCGTTGGTCAACGTGGCATATAGAAAGTCCGCCCCAGCCAAGTTGGCCCCCGTCAGGTTAGCGTTGGCTAGCGTGGCGGAATAAAGGTAGAGACCGCTTAAGTTGGCGTTGGTCAGGTTTTGGCCGGAAAAATTTGCGCTTGAGGGTTCGATGTTCGCATCGAGTAGGCTGATGCCCTGAAGGTTACCGGCCTGGTAGCTGGCTGTGCTGTAAAGTTGGGAGGCTGTCAGGTGAGTGTAGCTGAAATTAGTGCCTGCCACGCTCGCCCCCGTAAAGTTAGCGTTGGTCAGCGTGGCGGAAGAAAAGACGGCACCGGTCAGGTTGGAGTTGGTCAGGTTGGCATTTGTCAGCGTGGCCCAAGAAAAGTTGGCATCCGTCAGGTTCTGGCCACAAAAGCTCCAGCCCGAAAGGTTGTCGCTATATAGCCTGATGCCCTGTAGGTTCTGGGCCTGGTAGCTGGCCGTGCTATAAAGTTGAGAGGCTGTGAAGCTCATGGCGGAGAACGCCGCCCCAGCCACGGTGGCTCCCGTTAAATTGACATTGGTCAGCGTGGCGGAATTGAAGTTTGCATCGGTCAGGTTCTGGCCGGAAAAGTCCCATCCCGACAGGTTGTCGCCATATAGCCCGACACCCTGGAGGTTCTCGCCTTGGTAGCTGGCCGTGCTGTAAAGTTGGGAGGCCGTGAGGTTTGAATAGCCGATGCTGGCCGCAGCCACGCTGGCCCCCGTCAGGTTGGCGTTCGTCAGAGTGGCGTGTGATAGAGTGCCTGAAGTAAGATCGGCATTGGACAGGTTGGCGTTCGTCAGCGTGCCATAGGAAAGGTTGGCGTTCGTCAGGTTAGCCCCGATCAGATAAGCCTGCGTGAGGTCCAGATCAAAAAGATACGCATCTGGCACTGCGGAAACGCCGTTTCCGCCAGGGCATAGGGTGGTCGATTGATACACGCCCTGAGTCGGGTCATTGGGATCTACGTATGCCCACTGGTAGATTTGGCTGTGCGCCTGCGAGGTCCCGGAAATAAAAACGAATACGGGAACGAGGAGATTGAGATTCCACTTCACGACCGTTGCCTCCGAGTGATCTTCACCGGACCAACTGTCATTGTACCATATTTGAAAAAGATCTGATTAAAGGTCTATCGCAAATCCGTCAGATCTTCGTTCAGCCGGTTTTCGTCCACTAGGTGTTTTCGTCGTAACTACCGCAGCAGCATAGCTTTGGGAAACGAGATGGAAGCTCGGCCCGAGCGAACAATTCTCCCATGGGCAACTCGAAACCGGGCAAAACGTCCTCGCCAACCAAGACGCCGTCGCTGGGCACACGGGTCGGTTTTTCCGGCCCTTGGTAGACTTCGGCGGTTCGAGTCGGCGGATCGATGAGCCACACGAGTCTCACGCCGGCCCGGAAGTACTCTCGCAATTTCCGTTTCATCTCCGCCTTCGTGTTGCTTCTTGGACAAAACCTCGGCGGCCAGGTCCGGCACGAGTTCCGGGATCGGCTTCTTGGGTAACTCGCCGCCGGGAAAACGCTGCAACGAGATAAAGGTTTTCCAGTCGTTTCCAGTCGTGACTCAAGGGTTGCATGCATCGGTCGCCGGAATTCCTATGCCAGCCGGCACGCACCTGTTAGAATAATTGTCTTGTCAGGCGTGAAGAGACCTGAAATCTGCCTAGATTGGTTCCACACTCGTTAAAGAGGAGGATTTGGACCATGACGATTCACAGATTGCGAGCAGCCCTGTTTGTCTGGGCGATCCTGATTGCGGCCCAAGCCATTCTAGCGGCCGAGCGGAAACCGCCGCCGAATTTCGCCGGCGCCGCCTTGCCCGAGCCGCCCGCCCAGCACAAAGCATGGACCGCGCCGCCGACCGCGCTTCTGGCGACCATGCTCTCG
This sequence comes from uncultured Planctomycetia bacterium, assembly GCA_963824275.1. GTDB lineage: Bacteria > Planctomycetota > Planctomycetia > Pirellulales > Thermoguttaceae > JANXQG01. The sequence continues at coordinate 1,175,330 of CAWGOT010000003.1, forward strand.
GCAGTCGATCTGCTCTACCAGCAGGGCATGGCCGATCCGCGGGGATGCGAATACCGCGAAATCGAGGTCGTTGTCGGCAGCGTCTGGGGCGGGGACGGCGGAACACTGAAAGTCCACGGTTGGGTGCTTCCCGCCGAGGCCGCAAACGCCCCGCGATTCGCCGTCTGCTGGAACGGGCTAGTCTACCCGGCAATCTCGCTCGGCGGCCCCGCCGGGCTGAAGGCGGATTTCGATGCGCTGGCCGCCCAAGACCGCAAGGCGCAGGACGAATGGGCCAAGCACCGCGGCGAATCGGGACTCCCCTTCGTGCGACGGTATGGCGTGATTCCAGAATTTTCGGCAATATCGGAAACGGAAATGTGCCCGACGAAAATCTGCCCTCTGCTCCGCTTGGGAGAAGGGAAGCTGGCCGAGGCGTATTGGATGCAACTCGCCGGGCCGGCACAAGCTGCGCCGGCCGCCCCCAAAAGCGAAGACCAGAAAGAACGGGAAAACGACCCCTATCTTTCCCTGGCTCACGAGTGGGCATGGATGGCGTTCGACCGGGCCGTGTGCGCCCACATGCGCGGCGACAACGTCGTCTCGTTCGATACCGCCACGCTCCTGGCCCGCGCCAGACGAAAATCGAGACTGCCGCCGCGGAGCGGCATTTCAAGCGTCCGATGGCCTTCGACCCGCAGAACTGGAATCGCGAGATCCCCGATGCCCCCTATCTCGGATTCCTCGGGCAAGTCCCGTGGCTCGTGAAAGACGAAGAGCGACGGGTGAAAGAGGGCAAGGTCGATCGGGTCCTCGACCATCCCGACGCGTACAAGGACAAGCGCAAACGGATCGAGGCCCTGATCCGGGACCTGGAGGTAGACTCCGCGCGCAATGGGGACAACCGGGCGGCGTCGCACTCGATTCCGATCCGGTCCCCGTGGCCTTGGAGAAGGAAGGTGTCGACGCCGTCGAGCCGCTGCTGGACTGCCTGGCCAAGGACGATCGCCTGACGCGGGCGGTCTTGTTCGGACGGGATTTCCACGAGGGCCGGAGCCTTCTGCCCGTGGCCGAGGCCGCTTACCTTACGCTGTCCCATATCCTGCAGGTCGCCCAATTCGGGCCGTTGACGGAGCGCGGGTGGGATTCCGACCCCGCGCGTCGCGCCGAGGTGGTGGCGGAGATTCGCACCTACTGGGAGAAAAACAAGGGACTCACCCCTGCCGAGCAATGGTATCGGGTCCTTGCCGACGACCACGCGCAGCCGCGGCAGTGGCTCGAGGCCGCCTCGCGCATCGTCCAACCCGTGGACGTCGACGTACGCGGCGGTTGGGTGAGCACTCCGAATCGGAAACCGGGCGAGGTGCCGCCCATGCGGGGCGAGGCCCTGCGCGCCAGAAGAATCCCAGCGTTGCGGACCTGATGGCCAAGCGCGTGCCGCAGATCGTCGCCGCCGATTCTCAGCGCAGCTCCAATGAAATTTTCCTTGCCGACGATGCAACCAACGTAGCGATGGCACTGGCAAGATGGGACGTCAAGGCGGCGATTCCCGTCATGCGGGCGCAGCTCCTGGCAGTCCGGCAGGTGCACGGGCGTTGGCCCGGGAGCTCTCAGGACAACTTGCTCGTCCAAGACCAGGTCCGGCTCTCCGCGGCGCTGGAGAGCGCAGGCGACACCAAGGTCAACCGCGATTATGCAGCCTGGATCCGCGCCCTTCCGGTACCGGAGAGCCCGTCGCAGAACCGGCTCTTCCAGCCGCTGTGGCAGAAGCCGCAGGACCCCAATATCGCGGCTGCTGCGGAGTGGCTCTTCAACGACCCGGCCTCACCCTGGCACTGCCTGCCCAAGACAAAGAACACCTTCGGTGAAATCAACGAGCTCGTGGCGTCCCCTCTCGTGGGTGTTGCCGCTTTCCAAAGAGGTCTGCTGGCCAATCTCGGCGACAAGTCGTCGATCGGCGACATCTGGCTCCAAGACGGCCGGTTACAAACGAGTCCCGGCGTGAATCTCGGTGCGACAAACTTTTTCACGGCCGAGGAGCCGCTCCTGCCCAAAGCGGGCGAAAAGCGCACCTTGCGCGTCTGCGATTGGTATGCGTTGCAGCTCTCGTGGCTGGAGGGATCGCCCGAATTCGAGGCCTATTGGCCCCAGGACAAGCGCAACGCCGCCGTCCAAGAGGCGATTGCCTTCGTCCGCGATTGGTCCGGCCGTTTTGCCTGGAACGAGACGCAGAAAGTGCTTTACGACCCGCCCTTTCACCGGGCGCGAATGATATTCCCGCGGCGCGATCGTCCAGCGACCGAGGCCGAGGTCAAGGCGCACACGGCGATATTCTGCCTGGCCGGCGGGGGCGAGGTGCGGGCCGTGGCGATTGACCCCTTTCCCACTGAAGCCAAGTGGACCACGCTCAAACGCTTCGTGGTCCGCACGCAAGGATATGACGTTGAAACGAAGACCCAGAAGATCATCACGACCTTCGATCAAAAGGGCTGGATCTGGCAGGCCGAGGAGCGAATGGAAGGCGGCCAATGGAAACGCTACTACGGCTTCGTCGGCAGCCATATCGTGGCCAAGGTCCCCGCGGAGGAGATTGAATTGACCGCTCCAATTCGCCCGGCGGCCGCAACGAAACCGTCAGTCCAATGACCCAGCTCAACGCGAATGAAGTTCGCCTGGAAGTGCAGCCCATGAACCGCATCATTTCAGTCCTGTAGCCCACCGCCGCCCAAAATAATCTGGTCCACGCGGACCTAACCCCGCTGGTCGTCCTATCTCTGGCGGGCCGTGTTTTCCTGAACGACCGCCGGACTATAATAGAGAAGTTGGCCGGCGGGGGCCACGGGGCCTTGGCTCACTATCGCTACGTGGTGCAGCAGGGAGGATGAGAACATGAAAAAGTCGGGCGCGAACCACGCGGCGGCGCCAGGCCACTGCTGCGACGAAGGCGGCCAGCGCCGCCCTTTACCAGCCGGCGCACACCTGGTAGAATAATTGTCAGGCGTGAAGAGAACTGAAAGCTGCCTTCCGGCGAGTTTCACCGATGGCTACCGACACCGTCAGCAACGAAGTGCCCCAAATCCTCCAGGCGATGCTTCCGCCCGCCGTCGATCACCTGGTGACGGAGGACGACGCTCCCGTGGACAGTTTCTATTGCGAGAAGCAATTGCGGCTGCTTACCGAACCGCTGTATAGTTCGCGGGTCGATTGGGCCGGGCAGCGGTCTTTTATCGCGGCGGCGGACGTGGGCCTGTTCTTTGTGGCCCGCAACCCGGCGATTGTGCCCGATGTGCTTCTGAGCATGGACGTCGACCTGCCGCCCGATCTCCATCCCAAGCGTCATCGCTCGTATTTTCTCTGGGAATACGGCAAGCCGCCGGACGTGGTCATCGAAGTGGTCTCCAACAACGAGGGAGGCGAGGACTCGCAAAAGCTTGCCGCCTATGCCCGGGGCCGCGTGCCGTACTACGTGATCTTCGATCCCGATCAGTTGCTCAAAGCGGAAGCGCTTCGTGGCTACCGCCTTGATCCGGTATCGTACCGCCGGATGGACGAACCGCTCGACTTTCCGGAATTCGGTCTGGGGTTGCGGCTTTGGGAGGGCGCTTACGAAGGGCACGACCTTGCTTGGCTGCGCTGGGTCGATGCCAACGGCGTGCCGATTCCCGCGGGGCAGGAACGGGCGGAAGCCGAACGGCAGCGCGCCGACCGCCTGGCCGAACAACTGCGGCAGCACGGTATTGAACCGAAGACCTGAAGCCTTTCTGCGTATTGCGCGCAGTCTGACGGACGGACGCGAAATGATCGCAAGTACGTTGCGGGGCCGCTCGAACTGATCGCCGCGGTCTCCGCCAGCAGCGTCAGCTACGATCTACACGACAAGCTCCGCGCGTACCGCGCAACGCTTTGGTCACCGGACGGCGACTATTAGTCGCCTGAACTTCCGAGCAAGGAGGAACCCTGCTGGCGTGCCGATGGGGCGCAGCCGGGGCCAACGAGCTTTTGGACGCGGCCCAAAGCGGCGATTCCGCCGCCGTGGATCGAATCCTCAAAGACCAGCCCGGCCTGCTCGACGTGGCCGATTCCGCCGGGCGGACGGCCCTGCACGTCGCGATTGCGCGGAAACACGTCGCCGTCGTCCAGTTCCTGCTGAAACACGGCGCCGGCTACCGGATCAAGGACGGGCTGGGGCGGACGGCGATCGCCTTGGCCGCCGAGAGCGGTTCCGCGGAACTGGCCACGCGGTTCCTGCTGAACATTTCCGACGTCGATCCGACCGAAACCGTGGCGCAAGGCGATGCGGACACCTTGCGACTGCTGTTGTTGGGCGACCCGGGCGAGGTTTTCGGCAGCGGCGGGGCCGCGGTCGCCGCGGCCGTCGAGCATCGCCGCTTCGAGCTTCATCAAGCTCATGCTGGCCGTCTCGCCCGAAGCGGATAGTTCATACTCAGTGAAGCAGACGGTGGCAGATCAGTTCTGGCAGGCCGCCCAGAACGGCCAAACCAGCCTACTGGCCGACTACGTCAAGTCCGGCGGTGATTTCAAATTTGCGGGCGAAATATGGGATGCGCTCCCGATGTCCCGGGCAGGCGGAAAGACGCGGACGGCGCCGAAGAGCCGGAATCGGATGGAGTCGACCCATTCTCGGGCAGCGCAAAAGCGCCGCAACCTCCCATTGAAGTCGCGCCACTGGCCCAGGCCGTCGAGTCGGGGCACAAGCTGGTGGCCCTCATGCTGCTAGAGGCCGGCGCGGCGCCCAATGGGGCCCATCGCTCCCACCCCTGGGATCACTCAATGGACCCCTACGGGTACTCCCGCCTGCTGGAACAGGGCGCGGAGCCCAGCGACGGACGGGCCTTGGACCTTGCCGCGGCGTCAGGCCGGGCCGACCTGATCCGCCTCCTGCTGGACCACGGCGCCGCGGTCAAGACGCATCCGAACGAACGGAAGGCACCGCTGGCCAATGACGCCGATCCCGACCTTGTCGACAGGCATCCGAATGAACCGAAGGTGCCCTTCGCTATATGCAAGGCGGCATGGTGGAACCCTACGGCCGCGGTGCTGGTGGAATTGGGGGCCGACTTAAACGTTCGGGACAACGACGGCACGACCCCTCTGCAGATTGCGGTCGTCGAAAGGCGGACGGAATTTGCGGAGAAGCTGCTTGCCAAAGGGGCGCGGATCAACGTCTATTCGGCCGCCGCCTTGGGCCGCATCGAAGCCGTCGCCGCCGGGCTGGCCGCCGATCCGACGCTCTTGAACAAGACGCACCGTCGCGGCCCGCCGCTGGTCTGGGCCATCGCGGCCGGACAAACCCCAATGATCAAGTGGCTCCTCGATCACGGGGCCGCCGTCAACTCCGTCCGCGATCCGAAGGGCCCTGCAAGCACCTCGCCGCTCTCGGCCGCCGCCCAGCGGGGCGACCGTGCGCTGGTCGAGTTGCTGTTGGATCGCGGGGCCGACCCCAACGCGCCCGGCGAAGACGCGTTGCAAGTTGCCGTCGCCGCCGGCCAGACGGAAATCGTCAAACTCCTGCTGGATCGCAAGGCCGCCCCCAACCGTCCGCGGTCCAACGCTGGCGATCCTTCACCCTTGGCCGGTCGTTCGCCGTTGGAAATCGCGGCGGGCTCGGGCCGCGCGGCGATCGCCGCACTGTTGATCGACCACGGGGCGAACATCGAGCCGGCAAACGGCGAACAGGGCAGGCCATTGGATTGCGCAACGGGAGCCGATTGCGTGAGTCTCCTGTTGGACACCTACCAGAAGCAGGGCAAGAAACCGACGCAGGAATCGCTCGACCAGGCCCTCCGCTGGGCGGCGGGGGAAGCGGAGTTGGACACGGCGAAACGACTGCTCGACCTGGGGGCCAACGTCAACGGCAAAAGTAGTGACGGTCTCGGGCCTTTGTGGAAAGCCATTGTCAACTTTCGCAACCACTTCAACGGTGACCGCCCGGCAGATGTCGAGAAGCGGAAACGGTACGTGGCCGTTGTCAAGCTCTTGATGGCCCGCGGCGCGGACCCCAACGCGGGCAGCGACGGCTCCCGTGACGGCAGAGGGAGCCCATTGTGGGCGGCCCGCCAAACTGGCTGGGACCAGGAGATCCTCGATCTGCTGAGCAAACCGCGCGAGGCCGCCGGACCCGACAAGTGAGAACAAAACGACCCCCCAGATCAACATCCCAATCAGCCATCAAGGGCCGGCTTTTCCGAGTCGTCGCAGCACGATCCCGTCCATCGGCTCGAGGGTCGCCTGCCGCACCGCCTCGCCGTCGTTGTACCGCTCGGCCGAGAAAACGTGCAGCGCGTCGGCTACGAGAATGCCGCCATCGGCGCTCTTGATCCGCACCAGCGGTTTACTGCCCGGGTCCAACATAAGCCTCTCCACGATCGTGTGCCACTGGTCGCCCTCCTTGGACTGGTCCAGCGTCTTGCTGGCGACGACCTTCCCGCCGGCAAGCAGCTCATAGACGGCTTGCTTCGTCCACTGCTTCGCGTCCGGCGCAGCCGCCCACCAGGCCTGGACGGTATAGGTCGCCCGCCCACGGAGGCTGAGGTCCCACGTGGCCTCGCCCGCACCGCCGGCCAAGAGATGGCAGCGGTTGTTCCAAGCGTGGTAATAGGGAGGGATTGCATGCCACTTTTTCGTCCCCAACGCTACCTCTTGCCATGCCCCCGAGGTTCTGAAGATCTCCTTTTCGCCATCATCCAGAATGTACTGGTACTTGGGCGCCTGTTGGCCCTTCAGCCGCGCATAGCCCTCGCCCACGTCCACGGTCTGGCGTTGCCTGGTGCCGTTGAGCAGCACGATGCCGTTCTGGAAATCGCGCCGGAACACCTCCTCTCCACTTGCCTTCCCCAAGGGCTGGCCGAGCTTGAAGTCCAATTCGTCATACCACCAATCCTGGCCATGATCCGTGTCGCCCAGTTCGTGGCTGAAGTAGCCATCGCCCATCAGGGTAAAGGCGAGCCCGAACCGCATGTAAGGGTAGTAGTCCCGCGCGAAGTCCCACGTGGCCGGCGGGGCGTGCCGTTGCGGGCTGTAATCGTACCCATAGGCGATCTGATTGGGCACCGCCGACTCCACCGAAGTAATCGCCGGCTTGACGGTCAGCCCGCACCATGCCTGGTAGTAGTCCCACAGGTCGTGGAACGAGTGCTGCCCTTCAAGCACGTCGGCAGTGTAGAAGCCGATCCCCTGGCCGTTGAAGATCTCGGCAATCTCGGGGGAAGGGTAGCCCTGGCTGTGGCCGCTGGTCAGCACCAGGGCATGAGTTGCGCCACTCCCGCAGTTCGTGGAAGACCCCCGCGCGCCAGGCTTTGTCGAATTGATCCTTGTTGCTCGCTTTGCCGCTCCCGTCGGCGTCCAGTTGCACCGGCCGGTCGTAAATATCGTGCGTCAGCCAGCGCTGCGAGGTCATGAAGTTGTCGAAGAAACAGCCGTCGACCATGAACCCGCTCTTGAGCATTTTCTGGTAGGCGTAGCGCGCCTGGTATTCGGCCACCTCGGGCCTAGTCAGGTTGAGGCGAAACGTGCCGGGCCAGACCTCGATCTTCCGCCCCGTCGTATCCCGCAGGAAGTAGTCGTCCGGCACGTCGTTGTTCTCCACCGTGTTGATGGAGGTGAGGATCAAGCAGTTGGGGTTCAACCGGCGAAGCTGCCGAATCTGATCGGCGCTGAAGTTGGCGCCAAGCCAGAGATCGATCCGCGAGGCGTACTCCATCCCCTTGGCCGTGAAGTGATAGGAACCCCAGAGATTGGCGGTGCGGGGGAATCCCGGTTTGGCCGCCGGGAGGCTCCGGTATTGCAGGTGCAGCACCGCGTCGGGCGCGGCGGCGCAACGAACGTACACGTCGTTCACCTTGCCGGGATCGGGATCGAGTCCGCGGACCTGTGTTTTCGGCGATAACGAAGGCTCTGGGGTGTCGAAGGGAGTCATTTGATCCCAGGGCAGGTTTTGGCCAACGCAGTAGCGGCAGAGGGTCGGAGCGGCCGCGCGGACTTTCAACTCGACGCTCGTTGCCCCGGCGGGCAGGAGCGTGCTTGGCGGCTGGGGGTCGCTGAGGGGACCGGCCGTGAACATCTTCGCAAGATCGATCGGGACGAAAGGACGCCGCGCACTCGCGGGGGCCGCCTCCTCGGCCATAGTGGCCGGCGGCGCCGCGATCAGGAGTGCGGTGACGAAAAGAAACAGCGATACTCTCATGATTTTCCTCCGCAATAAGCATCTGCCCTTAATCTAGCATTCGAAAAGCGCTTTCATCTCGATCGCGTGGTCGATCAGTTCCCGCCGGTACTCGTTGTCGCGGACGCCAAACGCCGTTACCATCGTGAGGAAGAGGGTCTTGCGGGTCTTCGTCACAGCCCGAAAGACCTCGCGTTTCCTCCGCAGTTCCTCGGCGTAGCGGCGGTCGACCACGAACTCGCCCTGAACGAATTTCATCTCGCAGAGATTGATGCAGTCGTCGCGGCGGTCAATCAGCAGATCGATTTGCGCCGGGCGCCGAATCGCCGGAAGGGCGATGGAACCAGGCCGATTCGGTGGTCTCCACGGCGGCGATGCCCAATGCCTGTTTCAACTGCCGCGCATGCTTGAGGCACACGCCCTCGAAAGCGCAGCCGCTCCACGCCCTCCACGCCGGACCGGCCTGCCGCTTCAACCAGATGTCCGGCCCGCTGGAACGATGCCCGTCGATCCAAGTCAGGAAGAACATCGAGTACTCGTCGCAAAGCCGATATAACGACTGCGTCTTGGCCTTGCCGAAGGGCAGCGTCTTGAGGACGAAACCGGATTCCACGAGCTCGTCGAGCACGGCCGTGGCGCCGCCGCCCGTACGGACCCCGACCGCGCGCAGAAGTTCGTCGCGCGTCAGTCCGCGGCGGACCTGGTTCAGGGCGCGAATGACCTTCACGTGCTGCCCGGGATGCTCGAACAAGGACGCGTACAACTGCCCGAATTCGTCCGCCAACGGGCCCGTCCGCGAAAAACAGAGATCGTCGATGATCTGCGCCGCCGAACGGCCCGGCTCGACTTGCTTGAGGTAGTGAGGGACCCCTCCCAAGGCCATGTACAGATCCAGGGTCTGCCGGTGTCCAAGATCGACCCCCCGACTGTGCAGATACTGAAAGGCCTCGCCGAGAGTAAAGGGCTCCAAGCGGATCCGCTGCGTAACGCGGTTGTGAAGCCCGCCGCGGTCTTGAATCACCTTATGAATCATCCACGACGCGGCGGAGCCGCAGATCACGACGATCAAATGCGGTTGCCGCGAGGCCCACGAATTCCAGAAGTGGTCCAACGCCGCGAGGAAGCGGGAACGACGCGATGCCAGCCACGGAATCTCGTCGAAAAACACGACCCATTTCCGGTTCCTCTCCAATTTGCCCAGGAAAGCGATCAAATGCTCGAATGCCTCTTGCCAATTGACGGGGGCTGCCGGCCGAATTCCGATCCGCAAGGATTGCTCCAAGGCAGCGGCGAAGTTCTGCAACTGCTCGCGAAGAGGCGCATTGCGCACGCCGGTCAATTCGAAACAGAGATGGTCGCGAAAAAACTCGCGAACCAGGAAGGTCTTGCCCACGCGGCGACGTCCGTAGACCGCCACAAGCTCCGCCTCGCGCGATTCCAGGGCCCTCCCCAGCACTTTCTGCTCGGGCCCCCTTCCGATCAACCCGCCTGGTTCCATGATCATGGTTGGACGTTTCTCCCGAGTTTTTTGCCGCGGGATCAAGTTTCGGCAACTTATAGTTATAGGATATTATATTCCGCCAAAACTGCCATCGCAACGGCTGTTTTGGCGAAATATACGAGCGGGACACGCGACCGTTGCCAACAACTAAAGCGTGCAACTCGTGTTCTACTGCCCGAAATCCGCTGGATCTTCACCCCAAAAGCCTGCTCACTTGTTGGCCGACGCCTACTCGCCGGATTCCGCCAAGGTGCGGATATGGGCTTCCACACAGTCGGCAAGCCCTTCAAGGTTGTAACCGCCCTCCAGTACCGCCACCAGCCGGTCCCGGCATTGCTCCGGCAAAGCCACGCGGGGTCACCTTCATGCGGCCCAGCACGTCATGCTTGTAGGCGTCGAACCCGGCAGAAACGAGGAGCAGATCGGGCCGGAACTCTCTGGCCGCAGGGAGCAGTTTGTCGCGAATGGCCAGCCTATACAGGTCGTCGCCCAGTCCCGCCTCCAGCGGCACGTTGACCGTAAACCCGAGGCCCCTCCCCACGCCGCGTTCGGCCATCGCGCCCGTGCGCGGATAGAAGTGATTCTGGTGAATGTCGAAGAAGAGAACCGTGGGATCGTCGTAGAAGATGGCCTGGGTTCCGTTGCCGTGGTGAACGTCCCAGTCCACGATCAGGATTCGTTCGAGCCCGTGCTGCCGTTGAGCGTACCGGGCCGCGATGGCAACGTGGTTAAACAGGCAGAATCCCATGCCGCGACCCGGCATGGCGTGGTGTCCGCCCGGTCGGGCCGTGCAAAACGCATTGCGGACCTGGCCCGCGACGACCGCATCGACGGCCACGAGCACGCCTCCCGCCGCCAGCCGTGCCACCTCGTATGACTTGCTGCAAACCGGCGTATCCATCGAATCGACGAACGACGGGGAGTTGCGGCATGCCGTTTCGACCCGCTTCACGTAGTCGGCATCGTGAACTGCGGTCAGCCACTGGTCCTCGACCGGAAGGGGTTGAAGGCGTTCCAGTTGCCCCATAAGGCCCGTCGTTTCCAGACGATGAACGATGGCCGATAGCCGTTCCGGGCGTTCGGGATGCTCGGGCCCGGTATCGTGCAGGAGATATTCTGTCGTCGTAGACGAAGCCGGTTTGCAGGCGTTGCATGATGCTCTCGCCATCGCTATTCATGGAACAGGCCGCCTGGAAGTGGAATCGCTCCAAGATCATTGAGCCAGAACAGTCAGCTTGGCTGCGGGTTAGGAACCTGCGAATCGTGATGGCTCACGACTGCCCGCCGTACAAAATCCAGTTGCCTTCTGTTAAGCTCTGCAAGAGGCCGGATTGCGCGAAGTGCTTTCGCGGCATCTTCGAATGTCATGCACATGCCCTTCCTGACCAAGATGGCAGCGGCGAGCATGCCTGCGCGACCATGCCCCTGGGCGCAGTGGATGTACGTCACATCTTTTGATTCCGCAATTTGGTCAACCAGCGCTGAGAACATCTCAACGTCCGCTGTCCCACCATCGAGGATTGGAAAGGAAATATACCGTCGCCCGGATCTTACTGAACGGTGTTCCGAGAACTCAGCCGTGAGATCCACGACGACGGCCACATCTTTCGGAAGGTCACTCGCCAGCGGCCTGCGTCCTACAAAGAGCCCCGGAACGAGTTCATTATAGCAGTCCTCGCGGCTCAATAGCCGGAGCAAGTACCATGTTCCCCACGTCAACAATAAGTATGGAAGCAGAACGGCAACCGATTGCCGGGGCATCGTACCGTCCGGCCTCTTACCGAAGATTCTGGGCCCGAGCCCGAAATAGCCTGCCGCTACCAGCAGAAGACTGACACCCGGCCATAAGAGGACCCAGAACGGGCCGCCGCGCCAGACGGCGTTTCCCAGCAACACCGTGCCGATCATCAGAGACTGGAATCCGTATTTCATCACCGAACTCGATCAGGATAAGGGTAAGGTATGCTGGGCAGCCCGTATCGACCAGTTCCATTATAGTCAGGGAAACTTCCCTCCGACCCCGCATACCCCGCGTCGGTGGAAGCGGTGACTGACAGTCATGCACGGTCAGACATCACGTGACTTGACATATAAGTTAAGTTACACTAGAATATCAAGTGCATGGAGGTCGATAAGATGATTGAATTGCCGCCGTTCACGGCAGATGGCCTGTTGCCGCCCGGCGAATACCTACTGACGTTGGATGAATTGCGCCGGTCTCCGCTGGTTTTGGGCCCGGGCGATCCAAAACTCTGCCCAAACTGGGATGCTCGCTGGCGCGAAACGTTGGTCACCAATTTGGCGGTAATTGTCCGTCAGCTTTGGAGGGTCGGCATCGTGGAGATCTTCATCGATGGCTCTTTCCGCCTTCCGGCAGTCGCGGCGCGACGGCAAGCCGAAGGGCATCATCAAGATTGGAGGCTATCCATGATTCGCAACGAAAATGAATACCGCGAAGCCCTGACTCGACTGGGCGAAGAGCAAAAACGGATCGAAGCGCAGAAGGCCCATTTGGAGACGATGGGCTTGTCGCCCGCCGACGTGAAGCGCGCGATCGATCCGATCCAGTCCTTTCATCTCCAGCTTCAGGAGGAGGTTGAGTGCTACCAGCGACTGAAGCGCGGGGAGTTCGACGATATCTGGAACCTGCAGGGACTGGGCCAACTCTTGATTTCGGCGCGGATTGCAAGGGGCCTGACTCAACGGCAGCTTGCCGAGAAACTGGGTGTCAATGAATCCCAGGTCTCTCGCGATGAACGCAACGAATACCACGGCGTCACACTGGACCGCGCTGCGCGAATCCTTGAATTGCTGGGAGTCGAACTCCGCACCACCGTGATCGCCTGATCGGATGATCGCTCGCTAACCGTATAGAGGTGGGGAACAGGGAGCGGAGACGCGGAGAGGCTGATGGCGCCCAGATCAGGCATCAACCTGAAGGTCCCAGGCATAGTCATCCCACCAATGAGTTGCCAGTAACAGGGCAATCTCTGCTGACGGCCCGCCGCCTTCCACCGCATTGGGGTCGTGGATGTTGAGGCCGAGCATCCTGGCCAAGGCCCGGTCGTAGTCGGCAAAGGCCTGCTTGAGTTCTTTGCCAACGCCGTTCGGATAAATCTCGAAACACACCAACTCCTCTCGATCCGAGATGGCCAGCACTTGCCGGGCCACCACCGCTCCACTTGAACTGCGGCAGTATAGAACCCGCTTGTTGATGTCCAGCGCCACGGCGATTGCCGAGTACGCGCAGATTCCACCCAGGCCGAGGCAACTTCCCGCATAAGTTCCCAGCCTCAGCACCTCAAGCGGATTCTGCTCGATAGCAAGTTCGCCTCGGGTTCCATCGGGCAAATCGCAAGCAAGCCGAATGCCTGTGGTCCACGCTTCCTCCCGGATGCGCAGGTGCGCCGCAAGCCACGCACGATTGCGCGGATGGTCCGGAAGATACGTGCGTTTCCCGCCGAAGTAGGCGATCAGGAAGGTCCTCAAGGCCCGCCGATTGTCGTCCACGTAACCGAGAAGCTGCACGGCGTGCCGCGCCTCCTCCCGGCGTCGATCTGCCGCCAGACCTCGCCCAAGTCGATCCAAGGTAAGCTCGTAGAGCAGATCGAGCCGGGCGCCCTCCAGATTGTCGAGCAGCACGCGGCGGGCACGTTGCTGCTGGCCCGCTGTCAACTTTCTGGTCCCTTGAAGGTGGTTCCGCAAGTTTTTTGGCACGCAGGAGACCACCGCGTCAGAACGGTTGGCATCGATGGCTTCAACCAGCCGCTCGGTTGCAATATGCTCGCTGTCCATGCCCATGAGAACATGCGCTCGCCAAGCGCAAACGATCTCCTGTTGCACGGTTCTAACGGCGCCACCCAGGGCTTTGGCCGCGTGGAACATGCGGGACGGATGGCGGCAGAGACCATTCACTACCCTTGGGCCTTCCGAACATGATAGGACTGTCAATCCGCAGTCCAGCAAGCGGGCATCGTTTTCCCGGCGAGCGGCTCGCTCCAGCTTCAGGAACACGGCGTCGGGAGCGTCCAGCAGCATCTGCCACGCGGGACTGGCCAGAGCGGTGAGGGCCCCCAGGGGATCGGGCCGAGTTTCCTTGGCAAAAGGCGGTTTGCAAAGACGGGGAAGCAAGCTGCGGTAGCGATCCAGGGCTAGGGCCAACTCCTCAGGGGCATCCCAACGCCAGACGATGTCGTGGAGGTATCGCTGGCACTTGCCGTGGTATTCGGGCGATAAGGATGCAATCAAATCGAGCATGGATGATGCCGAGGCCAGAAGGACTTTCCACTTGGCCCTCTTGGCGGCCTCGTCCAACTCGTGGTACACCACGCCCGTGAAGATGCATAGTACTTCATAAGCGACTTCCGAGTCGAGTTGCAGCCACCGCGGATCAGTCGCCAGTTCACCAAGGCCCGGCAGTTGAGGCAGCCGTTGCCAGAGCCAGACGACCAGATCGGCGCGAGACCAAGACTGCGGCGGGTCCTGCCGGTCGAGATGGTCGGCTAGCGCTTCAAGCGCAGGCACGTGTACTTCTGCCGAGCCTTCCGTGTCGTGAAAGTCGAACTCCTCCGCGTACCGATTGGCGAGGCGGAATCCCGCCAGCAAAAAATCCAGATCGCCTCGTTGCCCAACATAGCGGAGCATGACGAACATCCGATGGCGATAGCAGGCGTCTGCCGTTTCACGATCGACCTGCAAGACCTTCTCGGCGGTTTCCTTGGAAAGCTCCCGCCAGGCAACCCCGGTCTCGATCATCAGTTCGGCAAACGCCACCCGGCGCTGCGGCGGTGTGTATTGCAGAAGCTCACACCAGCCAACCGCCGCCGGGACGGGTAAAATCGCCAGGAGACGGCTCATCGACCGCAGGAGCGCGGAATTGGATTCCAGGTCCAGAGACCAGTAGAGGGCCAGCACCCGCCCGACGATGCTCCATGGTTGTCCTCGCAGCCAGAAGAGCAGAGTGCGGCAGAATAAGGTCGGCAAGGCAAACAAGGACTGATGGCCAACCTGGTGGCAGTACGACATGTAGACATCCACCGCCCGGCCTCGATCGCCAACAAGACAGGGCAGTCGATCCGGCAAGAAAAGACCGGCAGCCTGCAAGGTCCTCCGGGATGCCTCCAAGTGCGGCGCAAGATGGACCAAGAGTCGATTCGTATCCTGTGGGACACAAAGGTGCGGTCGCAGGTCGATTGACGCACGCTGGCGGGGCTTGGGCGGCTGGGTCTTCGTGCCGTGAAAAGCCCTCGGGTGGGCAGCCGTGGCTTTGGGCGGCGGTGGCGCAGGCTCGATCCTGAGGGGCGGCACGTCGGCCACCGTCGGGGTGTCGGGCAGGGTATGGATCAGGATGTTCAGCACATGATGCAAATCTTCCGCATCAAACCGACTGACCGCCCCGAGCGATTCCCAGGACTGGGCCAAGGTTGCCAGCGGCCCCGACTTGCATCGCGGTGCGCTGGCCAGCGGGCGGACCTCCTCGCGGTACGGGTCCAGATCCAGTTGCTGACTGTCCGAAATGCCGGGGCGAGTGAACGGCTCTCGCCTGAGGTTGATTACGGCGTAGAGTTCCTTCGGCCGACGAAGTATGCTGATCAACTGCTCGTGGGTTTGTTCTGACACCGCTCGCCGTCCTCTTGGGCAGTCTTAGACGAGCACCGCCAGGGCGATTTGCTTCAACCGCATGAAGCACTCGTCACGGTGCCCCACCTCGCGGGCGGCATTGACGGCCGTGAGCAGCAGCCCGATGAGACACATCAGCCAAAGCACGACCAACGCAAGATACGCCAGCCACGACAAGGATTTGACATTATGGAGGCAGATCGCCAGCCCCACGACAAGAACGAAAACAACGATGCCGCCAGCGTCGAACATCGCCAGCGACGACCCCAGCACCACGAACAGCAAGAGCAAGGTCCGCAAGCTGTATTGAAACGGATGGCGAGTGGGTTCGATGTCGCTCATGATCTTCAATTCTCGGACGAACGCGGGACCGCCCCCGATCAGCCGATTCACCTCGCGGCCCCCGGTTCCGCGAGCGAATCGTCAAACTCCCGGATCTGCTTGAGTGCGGCGGCCAGATCCCAGAAACGCATGACCAGGCCCGGCGAATCCGAGCCGCTGAAGGCAACGTGACGACCGTCGGGAAGCATGACGGGGCCGCTAAAAGGCATGCAGACGCCGGTGCCCATCGTTCCCCGTAACCGACCACTCCCGGCGCCCCATACGTCGATGGCGTAGTTATCCGAAGAGCTCGACCTCGTCGCCGCAAAAACGAACTTGGCGTCGGCCGTCCACTGCAATCCATCAACGGCCTTGCAGACAAACTGCCAGGACGGGTACAACTCGTGCAGCAACTGCCCTGCCGCGCTCTTCCAAAGACGAACGCGATAGCACGGCCAGTTTCCGTTGCCGTGCTCGCGCTCGCTTGCGATAGCCACCATTGATTCATCCGGCGAGAAGGCGACCTTGAAACTCTCGACGCCCTCAGCAAGCTTGGCAGAGTTCCGATGCCCCGCGGGGTCCCAAAGCGCAAGGACTTTGTCTTTCAAGAGAATGACGGCATGTTTCCCCGTGCGTGACTCGACGTAGTCCCGCACGCCATCCGGCAGACCGGGCAAGCTGCCACGGCTTTGCCAGGTCTTGCTGTCAAAGGCCACGATCGCGGTGTTCTTCGTAGCGTAGTCATAGCGGCTCAGGAGGAGAAATCGCCCGTCCGCAGTGAACCGTGGCGCGGAAAAGCACTCGCCTCCCTTTTCTCGAATCCGCCCGTCGATCGCTCGAACAGGCTGCCACGTCGTCGTATCGAAGCCCCAGCAGCTCATGGAGTTTATGACTGCCGCCAGGGAGCCGTCCGGGCTCATCGTGACGTCATCGGGACCATACCACATGCCCAGGTTGGGCGAAAACTCGGCGATGGGTATCTCCTTGATAAGCTTGTGCGTGGCGGGATCGACGACCATGAAGGGAGTGTTGTTGGCCGCCGACACGAGCAGCCCTGCGGGCGAGAGGACCGTGTGCAGACCATGTTGAAAGTCGTGCAATCGCACCGTGTCTTCCGGCTCGAATCCCGGCACCCACGGTCCAATCCGGGATTCCGTGAGGCGGAGAATCTCAAGAACCTCCTCGGGTGCATTCGCCCGATCGTAGACCCGAGCCCGCGAATGATCGCCCTCCGGCACCCGCAAGACCACGCGGCGATTGTAGGTCGGCAGGCGGGCGCCATCATCCGGCAGCTTCGCCAGCAACGTGTCGAGTCGCTTCAGGTCGGCGTCCGAGATCGTTGACTCGCCGGCCTTTAATCCAAAGGGACTGTAAGAGGAGTGACAAACCCGCCCGTCCGGGGCTATTTCGCATTCATTGCGGCTCTCGCCAAAGAAGACCCGGTTTGGGGAGTGGGCCTGCGGATCATCGTCGAAAATCGCGGTCACGATCAGTTTGAGCGGCACCTGGACTCGTTCCGACCCGCCTTTCGGTCCCGCGAACCAGCCCGGTTCGGCTTTTGCCGTGTAAGATTGGATGAACTGGTCATATTCGTTTCGCGTGGGGCTCGGTTTCTCTTCAGCCCGCGCCACGGAAAAGCAGCCGATCACGAAAAGGACGCACAAACCCGGACGGCAGATTGCGTTCATGATGGACCTCGACAAAGCCCGAGAAATCCTCACCCACGCCCAATGATTCTATGCGGGCGGATTGCGGTGAGCAATCAGGGGCGAAGGATTCTGCATCAACCGGGCGACGACCATGGACGGCATGCGCCGTTCGGTGTATCAGGCATAACCCAGAATGGTTAAGGCAACCGTTGACGCCCATGCCGATCGTGCGATCCTTCCTACTTCCGCCATTCTGCTCGCCGCGATGCAGGAGTTCGGCCGGCCGGACGCCGCCAGATTGCCCCTCCGTGCTCGACGGAGCCGAGTTGGTGCCGTTGGCGCCGGTCGTTCCCACGCTGCTTGCCGCGACTGTTCGTTGGGTGTAAGATGCGATGGCTTGCTGAGCCTGTGGTCCCGCAACGAGAACAAGACTATCAAGGGACGTCGCATGATCCTGCTTGAATGCGAGAACTGCCGTCGCCGTTTTGCGGTGCAGGAGGCGCCTGCCCTAACTCGCCTTCTTTGCCCCTATTGCGCCAAGGAGATTATCGTCCAATCGTCGCAGCGAACAGTCGATTTGGAGGCTAAAGACGATGACAACTCAGCAAGCGCGCCCCAAGACCTTCCCCAAAGTTCGCCCGCTTGTCTTCACGCACCGCCCAGAAACGGTTCAGTGGAAAATGCCCGTCCGTTTCTTAGTTTCCTTGATGATTACGATCGCGGCCAGTCTCCATTTGCCAAGCAATATAGGGCGGAACAGAATGCTTGGCTGGCTGCCCTATTGAGTTTGTTTAGCGGCGTGTGCCTTGGGCAGTTCTACAACGGGCAAGTGCTCAAAGGTGTGTGCATACTAGCGCTGAGCGTCACCGTTCAGTTCGCCTTGGTGATATTTGGGGAAAACTACTTACTTATGGCGGCTGCCCTAGCTGCAGTCGTCGTGGGCAGCTCTATCGACGCATTCGTTAGCGCGGTTCGAATTAACCATTACGTGCCCGATATATCGGGAATCAATCGGTCGATCGGTCGGGGCGATGGCCAAGCGGCCGAACAACAGCGGGAAACGGCACCGCAACATCCTCCAGATGATCCGGCAGATTCGGCAACGATGCGCGGGCCTGGGCCGCAAACAGCAGAAAGAATCAACAATCCACGAAAGTAAGGGGATTTCGGTTACGTGCATACCTATAAGAGTTGGGTTATTTCTTAACGCCCCTGGACATTCTCTCCAGAACGGTTATACTGAGTGTTCCACTCAGTGGGCGGTAAGCGGGCGCGTTTGGATGGCCGCCGCCACAATGGCGGCCATGAGTGAGGCTTGAGCGATGGACCTTACTTTTATCCAGCGATTGGTCGAGTATGCAGTATCTTTTCTGCTGGCTCAGACCATTCTTGCATCCGCGATCATTTTCGCCTTCAGTCTTTCGCGAGATCGCCTGTCGCGTCAATCCAGGCTTCGGCGGAGCGCAGTTTATGCGGCGGCAGTGGCTTTGGCGTTGGCGGCACTTTTCATTGATGCAAGGCTGGTTCTTCGCCCCCCAAGCTAATCGCTGGGAATCCATCCGGTGCATCGCCGCAGAGCGAGGGAAGCATCGGCCGTAACGCAGACTCCGATGATGGAACATCACAAGGGCGTGGATCTTCCGGGAACAGGGGCGCCTCGTCACGAATTGACGAGGATAGTTCATCGAGCGACGACATGCTTGCAGATGGCGATGACGAGCAAGCAATGCCTATATTCAATATTCCGCCGCACAAGATTCCACTGGCAGCCAAAGAGTCGGCACGCGTCCCGAAGGGCAGTCATTCCAGCCCTGCCGATACACCGGATTCCCAAAAGACTTCCGGCAGCGAGGCCCTCGAGCAAGCAAAAAAGCTGGCAGGCTCCGACAACCCTGGGAGCACGACGGACGGACAAGATGTTGGCGAAACACTGGGGGCGACGGAAAGGCGAAGTGTCGAAAATAAGCCGCAAGCGAACGGCAAGGCTACCGTGCCAGACGCGACCATTCCAAGGGACAAATCCCAAGCTGGCAACAAGCCTGGCGACAAAGGCAAGTCCGAGGCAGACGACAAGTCGGTAGAGATGGACAAGCCGGACGCCGGCAACCAATCAGATGCCAACGACAAGGCCGACGTTCCCGGCAAGCCTGACGCGCCGGACAAGGACGACAAGTCGGACAGGACGGACAAGTCAGGCATTGCGAACGACGGCAGCAAGGTCGGAAGAAAGGGGCGAACCGGATGGTATCGATAAGGCGAAAATTCCAGATGAAAGCGATGGCGTGCCCGGTACGCCCGACGGAACCGCGCTGAATTTGCAGAGCAAGCCGGGAAAGACGACGGATCCGGATGCCAGCGATGACAAGCATGCGGGCAAGAACGCCGGCAAGGAGGGCGTCCTCAGTCTGGCCACCAAACAAGACGGCAAGCCAGACGAGAAGCTGGCGGCGCCTGTCGACAAAACGTCGGCTGCGAGCCCTTTGAAGCAGCCGACTGAGAATACGGCTCTCTTGCCTACATCGCTGATCCCTTCGGCATTAACTGCACCGTCCCCGGTTGCCGAGGTTGCCACGGCGAATGCCGCCAAGCCGTCGGAGCGGCCCAAACTTGAGGGCAGTCTGCCCCCGTTCCGGTATTCCGGGGCGACCCAGGAACTTTTCAAGAAATACCCGCGGATGGAAGTTGCTTGGGCCCTCGATCGCGAACCGGGCGGGAAGGAACCGCCGAAGGTGGTCCTCGAAGTAGTTCTCGACGCTGACGGCGAAGTGCATTGGAGGAATTTGCAATCGGAACAATGCTCGCGCTTTTTCAAGGACGCGACCGTTTCCTATGTGCTGCGCGAACGAATTGTCGCAAGTTCTCCCAACCAACTTCGACTCGGACGCGAGTCAACGCTGATCAGCAAAGCCCTCATTGACGCCAACTTGACTTCGGTGCCTCCCGCCCGAATGACCTGGGGTTATTACCGGCACCAGGCGGAGGCCTATGAGTTGAGCCGGGCAGCCCGCGCCTTCCAGGAAGCCGCCGGACGAGATCTCGTCAGCTTTGAGCCGCAGCGCGACGACTACCTGGAGATTCGCTGGGCTGCGGATTCCCAAGGCGACGTGAGCGTTTCCAGGGCCCGGTTCTGTCCGGAAAAAGGCGATACCGTAAACCTCGTGCTTCCGAGAGAGTAGAGAAATTTCGTCGTTAGTTGCTTTCCATCGGGTCTTGTTGTTAGGATATCCTGAGGTAGCGGCCCGGTAAAAACCAGTTCAAGAAGGAGAAAATCATGTCCTCGGTACGGTCGAACGTGTCAATCCTTTGGACCATCGGGCTCTGCATGGCGATGGGCCACACGCTTTGGGCGGCTGATCCGCCAACGGGCTCCGCGGCCACACCGCCCCCTCTCTTCAAACCGGACGCGCCCAGGCCGGACGCGCCGGCGGCCGAAAAGCCGCAAGCCGAATCGGCGGTTCAGTCCAAGTCCGCGACGACGGCCGGTGTGATTGACCCCAATGAATTGAAGCGCCAGTTGGCCAAAGACATCGACACGATGGACGTGGGCGATTTGAAGAAGAAAATGGCCAGGGCGCAAGCGGTTCTGAGCCTGGAGGGGCAAGCGATATTGAAGGACCGGGCCACGCTCCGGCGCGAATCCGACCGCCTGGCAGCATTGCTCAAGGAATTCGGGCAGGATTCGCAAATTCAGGACATCGAGGTCCTGTTGGCAAACGAGGGCTTTCGCAATGAACTACTGCAAGCCTTGCAGATCGCCGACGAAAAGGGCAGGGTGGCCGCGATTCTCGATGGCCTGAAGAAGAACCGCGTCGACGTGGGCTCGCTAAAGAAGGTTGTCGTCGCGCGCAAAGTCAAGGCCGATGCGTCGCTCTGCGACAAGTGCATCACCGGCGCGGAGAGGCAGCTAAACGCCCTCCAGAGGGCCGCTGGGTCGGCCGGCCTGACGAGCGCGGACGCCCCCTATTCCAGCAGCCTTGCCGATCTGGCCAAGATCTATGGCGACAATGCGCCGTGTCCGGAGCGGCCACGGAGGTTTCTGCCGATGACCTTACCACTGTGCTCAAGGCGTTGCTAGCGGCCCCCGCTGAGACCAGCAAACGTTCGCCACGACTTCCGTGAGGCACTTGTTTCCACAGAACGATTTCTTCGTCCCCCATCGATTAAAAATGCGTCAACCCAGGAGATAGCTATGCGTATTTCAACATTCGGTGCCCTGGCAATCGTCGTGCTCGCATCGAGCGGAGTGCGCGGCCAGCAGGCCGGCGGTCCCGCGCCGCGCCCGCGGCCCCCAGCAGGCAGGCAGTAGAAGTTACTGAGGAAAAGAAAGTCGCCTTGAGCACGGAGATGGCGGAATTCGATGCCGTCAGTTCGCTCTTGGACGAGTTGGGCAAGGCAACCGTCAAGAATAAGGGAGAATCGTCGCGCGACTACGTTGCGCGGGCCAACAAGATTTTTAAGGCCCAGGCCTATCTTGTCAGCCTGGCCGCTTACCGCGTGGAATCGGCCCTGGACGCGAAGTATCAGCTCGAGTCTCAAGTCGGGGATTACGCCCGATGGGTCGAGCACCTTTCCGACCGTTTGCGCGGACGGGTGAAACTTTATCAAGCCGATGTCGATGCGCTGGCCAAGGAGCTGCAGGAGACGCGCTACGACGGACAGGTATTGGCCTACCTGATTTCTACCCAAGGCGGCTTCGACAAAGCGGTCCAGGAGCGTTATGCCAAAGAGTACGACGCTGCCAAGATCAAGAACGTCCCGGACTTTCAGACTCGAAAGGAGAAGTACCAGAAGCTCGCCGAGGAGAAATGGCAGGAAGAGTTTCAGAAACTGGTCCGGCAGGTGGAAGTCAAAACGATGCGGCGACAGTTCCTTATCGTCAAGGCGATTCCCGAGAGCAAGGAGTTGGACGACGTGTTGCCCGCCGAGCACCGGCGGGTCCTCCAGGAGGCAACCGAGGTCCTGCAAAAATACTCAGACCTGGAGCGGACGGCCGATCAGATCGCCGTCTATGCCAAGTACGCGGACGCCAATCTGGAACTGGTCAGTTCGATCAATCTGGACACCTTCAGTCCCGATGTCATGGAGAAGTTGGACGCTTCGGCGCGGCAGGTGGAGGGCGGTTTGAAGAAGATCGTGCCCAACGGACCGACGATGCCGCCGCGGGCCGGCATCATGCTGGGAGAGACGCCGCCGCTGCCCTCGCCTCCCCCGCCGGGTCGCTAGTCAATCACTTCTGCCTTGGACGGTTTCGAGGGCCGATGTCCTGGTTCAGCCTGAAACGGAGATGGTGATGTTCCGAAGCAAGATGATTGCGACGTGCGGACCGATTCTCGGCCTAGCGCTGTTTTGTTTTGGCATAAGGCGATTCCGGCAAGGGCCGCTGCGGAGCCTGACGGTTCGGCGAGTTCCACGGTGGAGGCGGCCGCATCGTCGTATGGCCACCTGACGCCCGAGGAGAGGCGGAAGCGGGTGCAACGGATCGGCGCGATCTCCGACCCGAAGGAGTTGGAAAGCGAGTTGGCCGAAGCAAGCAGTCTTGACGCCGACGTCGGCATTCCGCTCTTGCGCATGGATGCGCTATGTCGTGTCGCCCTGGAACGGCTGAAATTGCAAATCGACGACCTGACCTCGTTGCCCGAGGTGCGGCGGGCCGGGGAGGTGGCCGGCCGTCCCGATTTCAGGGCCCGCCTGATCGCCCTGCAGGCAAAGGCCCCGGCAGAAATGGTGTCCGGCTTCATGTCGATTCTGCAGGAATCGAATCTCGACTTCGAGGATGTCGTGCTGTTGGGCAATTTGCGCCAGGCGCAAAAGCGGTTCCGCGAGTGGAAACAGTGGGAAGACGACCTTCGCTCCAAGCGCAAGGAGCACTTGGACACCGTCAAAGGGGAACGGAACCTTGCACGTGGAAGTTTGGATGCCTTCCCGAAAGCGGAAGAACAGCGGGACCTGTTGAGGAAACAATTCCTTGCCGAGCCTGGCGAAAGCACTCCCTCCCCCCCTGGCGACAGCCGAAAGATCATCGATGTGATCAAAGCACTTACCGACACCCCGAGTACGCAAGGAGCGGGGAAATGAGGCTGTGCGGCTTGTGCGCGACATTGCTGCTGTCGTTGCCGGCGGCGGCCTGTGGTCAGCCGCCGTCCTCGCCGTCGCCGGCCGCGCCCGCGGCGGCGACCGATAGTGCGGCGGCTGCCGCCGGTCCTTCGGCGAGCGAAGAAGGGCAGGAGGGCCGGCTTATACGCCTGCTGCGCGGGCCCGCCGGATCGATCCCGATGGACAGGAACTCCTGCGCGAAGAGGCGTTTCTCCGGCGATCGATCGAACGTTTTCGCTTGAGAATCGCCGAACTTCAGGCCGACGGCGAGGTGCAGCGCGGACGCGAACTCACGAACCGCCGCGACGTGCAAGATCGCCTCCGCGCCATGAGAAAGATGACGCCGCCCGACATGGAACGCAATTATCGGCTGCTGTTGAAGGAATTCCAGATCGACGACCTGACGTTGGACGCGGTCAGTGAGTTGCAGTCCCTCGAACGGCGAGTCGGCGCAATGCAGGAGGAGATCGCACAAGTCCAGCAACAACTCGACGATCGCGAAACGGGCGGCCCCATTTCCCTGAAGGGCGTCACCGGCTCGAGCGACGACCAGTGGGAACCTCCCCGCCCATCGCGGGCCGCGAACCCGAAGGCGAGCCGGCTGCCGGTCGATGCGACCATGGCGGAGGAGGTGTCGAAACTTCTGGATAGGCTCATTGGAGAGAAAAAACCATGAATCTGGCCATCGTGCTCTTGCTATCCACCCGCATGGCGGTCGCCGCGGATCCCACGCAAGCCGCGTTCGAGGTTACCGAGAAGCGACTGGAGAATTTCAAGGAGTCGCAAGCCGAATTGGAGCGGATTTCCAAAATCCTGGTCCAGTTGGGGGATCCGCGAAAAAAGCAGAAAGGCGAAACGGACGACAACTATTATGAGCGCGTTAACCAAATTTACCTGAATCGCGCCCACGGGCTGATTTTACTTCAGATGGAATACGAAGAAGCGCTTCGCACCCGCTACGAACTGGAGGCCGACCTGAACTTCTACCTCTGGGAGATCTCCAACCAGGACAAGGGGTTTGCAGCCCAGCAGAAACAGCGGCTGGCGCGACGGGACGCCGCCAAGACCCGCAGCGTGCAACTCGAGAACGAACTGCTGGCCGTCCAGTCCGCCATTTATCTTGCGGCGGACAAAGAGCGCCATGCCCTGATGAAAAAGCCGAACCGCACCTGGCAGGAAACGCAGGCCCTGGCCGAGTTGAACGACGACGTCAGGGGCTGCGAGGCGGGTTTTGAGAAGAGCAAGATGAATGTCGATGCACTCACGCTTCGTGACAAGCTCGCCAAATCCTCGCTGCCCGAATTGCGCGGCGCTCCGCGAAGTCAACGTCCGAGCCGATGCCGCGAAGTTCGAATATCAATACCTGGAATACGATTTGAGTCCGGAGGAATCGGCGGACGCCCAGAAACTGCTCGGCGAGCGATACGGGCATATCTTCCAGGAGGCCCGCAAGACGGTCGCGGTGACAAAAGACCTCGAAAAGCGGGCCGCAGGTCGCGATACTGGCGCGAACTCCGCGACCGCTTGCGTGAGAGTCGCGTTACTCGTGAGATGATCTCCAAACGCAAACAACTGATGGAGTTCGTGGCCGGGGAAGATCACCGCATCGAGTCCTTGCGAGCCATTGCCCAACTTCCAATCGAGATTCCGCGAGATGCGGAGAGCAACAAGAACATGGAAGACCTTTGGGGGAAGGCATCGTTGGATACGGAAAAAGGAACCGCGACGGGCAAGGACGGCCAAAATCCGCCTCCTGCCCCTGCACCTGCCAAACCGCCCCAATGACCGTACTTATTGACCGTACTCAGCATGCTCCGCGTGATGGCTTTTAATCACGGCGGAGCGTGATGAGTACGATGAGGAGTTTCCGTCGAACATGTGGCGAGCGCCGGCGATTCTTGGCCTTCTTGGAGCGCTGCTGCTGGCAAGTGCCGATGATGCGCAGGAACCGCCTTCCGCCGGGGGGGACCGGTGGTCGAAGATCGAACACGAACTGAAGAGTGCCGCCGGGTTCGATGATACGTGGGACCGGCGTCCCATGTGGGGATACCTGTCCGACTACCTGCACGCCCAGCGGCAGCAGACCAGCGAAACGGAACTCGGCAAACAAATCGTGGCCCGATGGGCGGATGCTGGCGACGCGCGGAAATTCACTCCCCTGCTCGTCGACCGCAAGTACTCGCTGGCCGCGTCGCGGCAGGTCGGGTCCGTGACCTGGCGGAGCGAATCGGTCGATTCCTTTTGCGCGTGTCTCTTGCCCCTGCCGGGTCAGGTCGTGCTCTTTGCCTACCCCGCCTCGGCAGCCGCCAGCCCTCGCGACATCTACTATCGCCACCTCCGGGAACTCGACCAGTTGCGGTTGCGGGGTTATCTGGAAGTGCAAGTCCATCAGCGGCTCCGCAACGAGATCCAGCGGATGGGTCAGGACCGTTGGGCGTTCGTATTCCTGCGACTGTACCCCGAGATTCCGCGGGACGACGGCGAAGTTCCGCACGTCCACAGCGATGGAAAGCGATACTTCGTTCAATTCGGCGATCGCGACCAGGAGATTCAACTTCCGGACGAAAAACTGCTGGGGCAGCGGATCGGACGTCCGCTGGATGATTGGGAACTGCCTCCGCCGGACGATCGCCGCATGTACCTGGCGATCGATACGTCACAGTACTTGCTGCAACCCGCCAGACGAGATTGGCTGCTTGCCGAATTGAAACACGGCCTCGAATCGGTGCCGTCCACATGGCTGGTTCACGAGAGCGTGTATCTCCAAACACCTTCGCAGAGCGTGCCTTGGCCGGTGTCCGATCTCCGCCACGGCCGCTGGCCACAGCAGATTCCAACGGGCCACCAGTCGGCGACCGTTTCAACGCTGCGATCGGCCGTACTTGCAGCGGCCGAAATCAAGGATCCCGTGCGATTGATGTTTCTGACTTGGAATCCCGAAGTGTCCGTCGAGGATGGAAGAGATACGGCGATCCTGACTGCCGACCGCCAGTTGCTGGAAAATGCCGGCTCGGTCCGCCTGCGGATCATCCAGTTCCACGGTAACCGCTTGGAGGTTCTCAAGGCGATGGTCTGGAAAGAGAACTACGACGTTTTTGAGTTCCGGCCGGACGGCCCGCCGTGCCTATGTATTCTTGACGAGTAGTATTCAGCGAGGGGAACATGGACGAACCGCAGGTGAAATTTTCCAGGCTGGACGAGCAGGGCCGCTGGGTGCTAATCGGCAATTACAACGCGCTCTTGGCCGCACGCAAGGCGAACCAAATCCGTCCGGACACTATTGTATGCGGGGAAACGGTCAAGGGCGCATTCGATATCATGCCGGCCGGCAAGTTGGTGAAATGGCTCTGCGAGACAAAGGAAGGGACCAAATCCAAGGCACAACTTGATTTCGATGAAGTCCGGAATTGGCACAAACGGGGGGCATCCAGCTTCCGTTGGGGTCCCGAATTGTATGCCGACAGGCAGCTTGAGGAGATCGTCAAGTTGGTTGAAGAAGCTGATAATCGCTCCCGGGAATTGAAGGAGCGAATGCCACGCTCGAAAGAGGTCCTCACCGAAGAACCAGCGGCTACGGCATCCCTCGCCATTCGGCATTCCGAAACGCCGACTAGGAAAGCGATGCCTGCGCAGAGCGGAGATCAAAATCCCCAATTTGCGCCGGCGGCTCCGCTCGAACCGCCACTACCGCCAGATGAATGCCTTCCCTTTGCGAGGGATTCTTCTCCGCTTCCATTGCCGTCTGCTCCATTTTCCGGATTATGGGACGATCCGGACGCATCCGCTTCTTTGGCCAGAGCGCCGCGCCCCCAGCCACCTCGTCTCATGCGTCCAAACCCAGCCAAGAAACGAAGCCTCCTTCCCGTTTTGCTGCCTGGACTCTGGTTTTCGCGGTTTCGTCGCTTATGTGCCTTGCCGCCATTCTCGGTTCTCAATGGTGGTGGTACGAGTTTGGATTTCAGAAGGAATTGGATAAAGTGACGGCCAAGTCGAATGAGGCAGGCTCGGTGCTCACTCCCACGGCTGCCGCGAAGACTGCCGACGACACCGCGAAAAAGCAAGATCTGGCCGCATTGAAAACGCAGATTGATCAGTCGACGACCGCGCTGAATTCCCGACTCGATCAGTCGACGACCGCGCTGAAGTCGCAACTCGAACAGTCGGGCACTTCGCTCACATTGCAGGTGGACCGACTCACGACCTCGCTGAAGCCGCAGATCGACCAGTCGACGACTTCCCTGAAGTCGCAGATTGCTCAATCGGCGGATTCGCTTTCGGCGAAGCTTGGCGACGATGCCAAGCAGGCTAGCACGCAGCTCGCGCAAGTCCGCAAGGACCTGCTATCGCTGTCCGAATCGTTGGCGAAGATCGACGGCGAGGGCAAACAACGCGGGGACCAAACGGCGAAAGACCTGAAGGACGTGCAAGGGCAGATTGCCGAGAACCGCCGCCAAGTGCGACTGGCGGAGGGCCAATTAGAGCGGCTCTCGGCCTCCCTTCAGGTGCCGCCCGATGAGCGGCTTGCGGCGGTGCTCGTGATGATCGACAGCGGACAAAGGATGCGCCAGTACGACTATCCCGCCGTGCGGCAGGCCGTGTTTGAGACGGTCGAGGCAGCGTTGCGGCAGACGCCCCGGCGGAAGATCGGCGTGGCTGCCAACCGGGGCGATCGTCTTGCCACGCTGCTGGCGCCCGACGTGCACTTCCGCGTGCCGGATTTGGAACTGTTTCGCAAGGAATTGGCCGAGCACCAGGCCGCTGCCGGCGAGGAGTCGGTGCGCTCGGTAGGTGTTCAGTCGGCATTGGATCTCATGGTCCCGCGCGGCGGCAAGTGGCGATTGGTCTATGTGACCTGCACGCCCCTGCGGCATGCCGATCCGGAGCCCGAGAAATGGCGACGCTTCGCCGAGATCTCCCAAAAGTACGCCGTCGAGGTCTGGGCGATCCATCTGCTCAAGACGGACGAAGAACCCTCTCAAGACCTGCTCAACCTCGCGACCGCGACCGGCGGGCAATATGTCGCTCTTTGCGTCAAGGGCCCCGATGCCGGGACGGCGCAGCCAAGTAGCTCGGCCACAGAGAGGGGAACGACACCGACCGGGACCGCCGAGTCTCTCTCGCAGAGGTTGTCCCAATTGCTTTGCCAACCCCTGGATCTGCCACCCCTCCGCAGGACTGAACCATGATCAGCAGAACGCTCGCCATCATCGTTTTTTTGTTCGCCCGCGCGGCTGCCGCCGAACAGGACATCGAATATCCTGCCGGTGGAAAACCAGTGGTTATTCCGCGAAACCTGCAGGCTGGCGCCTCCCAGCCCTTGAAGTGCATGGTCCATACGGAAGGGGCGCCGATCTATTCCCGGCCCACGTCTCAAAGCAACTCGCTGGCAACGGCAAAATTCCGCGATACGTTCTACGTGGCCGGCATGGACGTATCAGGAAAGTATCTGTTTCTGGTTACGCCCGTGAGCGAACAAAATTATCCCGTCTTGCCCGTTCGTACGTGTGAAGGATGGATTCAGAGCGCGCATTGCCTGGTTTTCCCCGGTTACGACGCCGCGCAAGGCCCCGAATGCCTCACTGCGGCGGGCAGCCCTATCCATCGCAAAGCAATGCTCGTGAACCAACTGGAAGACGAGGGCGGCGTCCGCGGGCTCACTGCGAAGATCGCGTTCACTGACCTGCCGGATGCCCGCGGCAACCCGCTGCAATCCCGTGCCCTCTTCAGCATCTATTACGTGTTCGCCGAAACGCCGACGCATTTTCTTTTGGGCCAGGAGCCGCGGATCAAGGACTGGGTTGCCGACAAGGGCGATCTGCTCGGCTGGGTTCCCCGGCGGCGCGCATGCCAATGGAACACGCGCGAGGCCGTAGAGTTCAACAAAAGGGACCTGCGACTCCATAAGCGGACCCAACCCTGCCGGATCTTCCTGGAGGCCGATCAATTGAGGGCTTACCTCGAAACCGCCGATCAGAAGCGCGTGCCGCCGGTGGCCGAGGAAGACACGGCGCTGACCGACGAGTGGCGGTTCGATCAAGCTCGTTTTCCCCTAGTCGAGGCCGACGCGGGCCCCAGCGTGCTTCACGTTCGCGGCAACACGCTGTATCGGATAGGGTTCATCGGCGACGTATTCCGCCAGTCCTCCAACGGCGATCGCGCCGAGCGCTTGGCGACCGTCCAGCAGATCGAGGATCTGAAGGCCCGCGTCGAAAGCCTGCAGCGGCGGATCGCAAAGGTCCAACTCTGCTTCATCATTGACGGGACTTTCAGCATGGACCCCTGGGTCAAGGCGGCCGCCGACGCGGTGAACGAGATTGTCAAAGGCGTCCAGAAGGATCGGGCAAAGCAACTTGAGGTTTCCGTGAATTATTACCGCAACCAGCGCGACCGGCCCAAGGACTTGGAATTCCACGGCTTTTGCGGCCCGGCCGAAGCACGCGTCCTGCTCGACAATGCGGAGCCCTTCGGCGGCGGCGATCAGCACGAGCAGATGTTCCTGGCGATCTGCCGGCGGCTGCAAGCGAAAGACGACCCCAGCGCAATCCCCGAACCGGGCGAAAAAACCCCTCGTCCGATGGCGTTCGACCCCAACGCCGTGAAGATTCTGGTGTTGATCGGCGACGATGGCAACGATCCAAACGACGGGACCAATACGGTCGGCGAAGTGTGCCGCCGGATTCGCGCCGCCGGCGGCGCCTCGCCCATCGGGTTCCTGGCCTTTTCCGTCGGAAAAGGAGACCGCCAGCAGCTCTTCCTCGACCAGGCCAGGCAAATCTCCCAACAGGTGGCCCAAGCGGAATTGGCCACCTTCAATGAAAAACGTTTTGGTGACGCCGAGATCAAGAAGCAAGTCGAAGCGGCGCTGACAGCCCAAGTCACGGTCTCTTCCAACAGCCGGCAGATTATCGACGCCATCGGTGCGAGGTTCGACCTGGCAGTGGCCGAAAAAAAACTACTATCAAAAATGTCTCGAATACTTATACGCCGGCAGCAAGATGCCCGACGACGTCATGGCGACGCTCGATATGCGGGTGGCTGGCGAGAAGGGCGACGAGACGACCCGGCGGACCTACGGCGTGATCTGGAAAAAACGCATGGAGGACATGATCCGAGACCAGAAGCTGGAAATGCTGGAACTGGCCACGCAGGGGGTCCAGTTGTTCCGTTATGGTTGGATCGCGGAAAGAGACCCGCAGGAAACCGCGCCCGCCGGAGGGCAAATCTCGCCGACCATCCAGCACGTGGTCCTGATGCACAAGGGGGAGGTCGACCATCTTGCGGAGTTTCTGCGCCTTGTGGCCGACAACTTTCAGACAAAGCCAGTCCAGCGCGTGTGGAAGGAAAGCCTGAATGCGGTTACCGGCGGCGAGGTCGATATTCGATCCGCAGATGAGCCTGATGAAACTCATGCAAGTCCATTTCGGCGTCAAGGTCCGCAGCGAGAACTCCTTGCTGGCGATGAACTTCGACGAACTTGGCCGCCTCGACCCAGCCCGACTGGTCAAGCTCCGCGACTCGCTGGAGCAAAGCCGTTCTCGCCTGGCCGATGCGCTCAGCGAAACCGAGGCCGACTACGCGTGGACGGTGGTCGGCGACACGGGCCGCCGCACACTGCAGCGGCTCAACCTGCGCCCCCGTCGCTACTGGTGGTTCGGCGAAGGCCGCGAGGACGTCCAGAAGGAGGCGCGGGCCTGGATCGACCGGGACATGCTGCCTTGAGGAACTCCCCATGAACGAAGATGCGCCGCTTTGTTTTCGCCTGCGACACGTGAGGAAGACCTATTGCGCAGGGAGAAGCAGCGCCCACCATTGCGCTGGATTGCGCATCCATCGACATCCCTTGGAATGCGCGCATCGCCGTGCTCGGCCACTCGGGCTCGGGAAAAAGCACCCTGCTGAACCTGCTGGGAATGCTCGATGCCCCTGATCCGCGCGGCGAGGAGCGAGCTGCCGAGATCCTGTACGACGGCGCGCACTGCCTGGCCGGCGCGACCGGCAAGGGCCTGTCCGACGGGCCCGCCGCGCACGGAGCAGAGCGGCTTCGACTTCGCCGCCAGGAATTCGGCTTCGCATTTCAGGTTCATCACTTGCTCGATTATCTCGACTGCCGCGACAACGCCACGCTGCAACTCGGCCTCATCGGCGTGCCGCGTGAAGAAAGACGCCGCATCGCGCGGCAACTCCTGCAGCAGTGCGGCATGGAACGTCATGCCCACAAGTTGCCCAGCGAACTGTCCTGGGGAGAATCGCAACGCATCGCCGTTCTGAGGGCCATCGCCCACGATCCGCGAGTGGTGCTGGCCGACGAGCCCACCGGCAGTCTCGACGCTACGAACGCCGCGCGCGTTTTGGACGTGCTCCAGCATTGGCAATCGCGGTCCGCGGCCGACCATCGAAACCGCACGCTGCTGCTGGCCACGCACAACGTCAATGA
This sequence comes from uncultured Planctomycetia bacterium, assembly GCA_963824275.1. Lineage (GTDB taxonomy): Bacteria > Planctomycetota > Planctomycetia > Pirellulales > Thermoguttaceae > JANXQG01. Next base: position 1,207,108 of record CAWGOT010000003.1, read on the forward strand.
GGCCTTTGCGCGATGCGACCATTTCTTGGTCCTGAAAAACGGCGTCCCGCACGAAGGCCGCCTGCTTCATTGCGCGGAAATCGCTTCGGCGGAGGCGCTTGCCAGCCTGCTCGTCACGGGCAACGACGAACTGCGAAATCAAGGTGCAGCGACCGGCGCCGGGCAATGCCCCGAGTCGACTTTCGCTGGCTCGCCCCCACTGAAGGGTAGTGGCGGGGCGCGAGTCGGGTACTTGCTGCATTTGGGCCGCCGCGATCTCTTCCGGCATTGCTGGTCGGCGCTGACTAGCGGGCTGATGTTGCTGATGCTTGTCGTGCTCGCGGTGGTGGGCATCGGGCTCTTGGAGGGCAAACGACGCTCGATGAGCCGCGAGTTGGAAAGCCGCCTCGCTTTACGACTCGATGCGAATTGCTTGAATCGCGGCCACGACGCTATCGATCCGCGCCTGCTGACAAGGCTGGCGACCGAGATAATCCCGCCCAGGTGTCTCTTGACGCACTCCGCTGCCGATCTGCACCCATGGAACCTTGCCGACATGCTCTTCTGGGAGCCGAGCGGCGGAGAGCCATCCACGCGCGTGGCCGACCATTACGTGTCGGGGCGCACGATTCAGGCGGACGATCCGATCGCAGCCTCGCTTGTCGGCGGCAACAACGATACCAGGCTGTTCTCGACGGACAATGCCTTGGAGATTGTTGTCACGGAGACCTTCCTCCAGGAGTGCAACTACCCGGCGGACGCCGGCTTGGTTTGGCTTGACTGCAAGCAGACGCCAGTCCCGCTGGTTGTCCGCCGCGTGGTGAAATCGCTGCCCGGTGAATATCGTTTTCTCATGCCTGACGGCCTGTATCGAGAGATTACCGCTGACGGATTCGATCCCGATCGGCTGGTGAATTGCGTGTGGCTGGAACCGTTTTCCGCCGCTGAAAACGAGGCGGCCGCCGCCCTCGCCGAAACGCTTTCCGCGCCAATCTGGAATTGCATCGTGCCGAGGATCGTTTGGAGATCCGCGTTCGCAATGACCGTCAATTGCCCGCCAGCCGCCTGCGGAAGTACGCTGGGGAAATCCTGGGGTTGCTTCAAGAGAAGAAATTGCTGCATTCTTCGGGCGTGCAAATTCATCAGCCGCCCGTCGCCACACTACAATCCAGGCAAGCCTGGGCTTACCTCGGAATTGATGCCGCGAGTCTCGATGATCTTGAACCCATCGCCGATTCGATAAGGACCTGCGGCCTAAATGTCGACGCGCGCTACATCGAAGCTATGGAACGTCTGAAGAGGACTATCGGACCACTGGCCGCAGTGCTTGTTTTCGTCGTCGCGGTGGCCGGATTGGTCGTCATGGTCAACTTCGCCTTGACTTCGTGGCAGCGGGTCGTCCAAAGCCGCTACCAACTGGGGATCTTGAAAGCGGGCGGGATGCTTGCCCGGACTATCGTGCTGCTCGTGGTCGGCCAGGCGGCGATCCTCGGTGCGTCCGCAGGAATCGTGGGAATCGTGGCCGGCCGGCTGCTAGGTCAATCGGTCGGGGGCCGCATTGCCGAGGGCTGGTTCTATTTTTCACCCGCGATGGCCGCCGTCGTTTTCGGGTCGACGGTCGCAGTCACCGTCGTGGCTTGCTTGCTGGGTACGGTGCGGACTATTCGGCGCCAACCCGTCAAACTCCTGATTCGCTAGAACCCGGAACCGCGAGATTTGCATAGAGGGCCAATTCTCGTTATACTAGGAGGCGGTCCATCTGCATCGATTTGTCCAAATTCAGCCGGCAGAACTCGAGGTATCACTGATGACGTGCAAGGCAGAGCATTCCAGGGGCGCGTGGTTATTGATCGCGACGTTCGTGTTTTTCGCCGCAACCGGCCGGGCCCAGGAACCGCCGGTCGCCGAGACCTTGCCGCCGTCCCAGTGGCGCAGTCTTACCGAGCGATTGAGGACTAATGTCATCCAGGCTGATTTACCCGGGACACAAGTCTTCGTGGCGGTGGTCCGGGCGGACGGCGTCGTTCAGGTCTTTGGGACAGTCGCCGACGATTCGTGGCGAAAGCAAATCGAGATGAACGGTCTCTTGGAACTCCAGCGCGCCGCCAAGGCCGGCGCAATCAAGATCCCGGTTGCCGTCAATCGCGTTGACGCGTCCAGGATGGCTGCCCTCCCGCAAGGGCGCCTTTCGCCGCTCGACCATGTGCTGGTATTGGATAAGGCGCTGGCCGCGATTCCAAACTGTCTTCTCCGAGTGGAAACCTACGATTCTTTCAGGAGCACTGTACGCCTTTGCGGATCTGTGCCAAGCGAGGAACAGCATAGTGTCCTTAAGGAGTGCCTGGCCGGTTTCAATCCGCGGTTCTCCTTCGATGATGTCCTGGTTGTCGACCGCAAGATGGCGCGTGGAGATTATGTCTGGAGTGTCCACGACGTTACCCGTGCCTTGGCAAGCGGGTCGAGTGAGCAAGTGCTGACAGGCTCGCAACAACTCATTCGTTTCGGTGACTCCTCCCCGGAGGCTTGGTATTATCGCGCCGCCGGCTGCTTGCTGGCGGGCAACAATGAGCAAGCCATCGGCGCCGTGCGAATTGCCACGAGCGTGGAAGCTCAACAAGTTTACTCGTATTATCAGTCCAGCCGTTTTCATGCACTGGAGCGATTTCAAGGAAATCTCCGCGAGAAACTCGAGCGCATGGTAGACTCCGGCCCGTCGATCTGTATCGTTCGACCGGATTGATCGGGGCATTTGTTCCAGCCAGAGAGGCGACGCCTCGCGGTTTGCCACGGCAACAGACGCAAGTCTAGGCCGGCTCTCTCAGGTCTTTGTACTCTTCCCAGAGTTTGACACCAACTGCTTGGGCTGCGGCGGCTCTGACGTGCTTCGGAAGTGCGTCGGCCACTGCCACGGTCTCCGCGAATAATCTAGCGAGGTCGTGATCCATGCTAAGCGCCCCGCAAAAGAAATTCTTGGGAGAGGAGCTTCTGGTCGATGCCGCGTTCGCGGGGAAGGTAAATCGCCGCGTCGATGCCGATGCCATGCAGGTATTTGCACATCAGCGGCCCCACGTCGGCCCAAGCCAGGCCGCCGAAGCCGCATCCCAAGCTGCAAGAGGAAGTTAACTTCCCATTTCAAGGCCCTCAATCGTATTTATTCGTGGACACGGACCACTAAGGCTGGGCGACCCGCCCGGCGTGCCCATGCCCCGGCCGCCAGGTCAAATGCCCCCCCGGAAGAACCGCTCTTTTCTTGCTCGGAGCGCACACAATTGCCGCCAGTCCGGAATTTCCCAAGTCGTTTCGGCCAACCACCTTGCGACCAAATAGCCAGCCCGCCGGCAAAATTATTTTCCCATCGCCGACGCGAAATCCGTATATATGGATATAAAAGCAGCGCAGGGAAGTGATGAGCCACGGATGAGGATCGAACCAATCAAGGCGGATGCGGATTTCCAAAAGAACCTCCGCGCCCATCGGTTCATTGCATCTCGCTGAAAAGTAACAGGCAAATAAATGTCAGGAAGATTCAACGGCAGAAAACCAAGAACTTTCCTGACCCAGCGAATGAACGGGAAGTAATGAGTGGGGATTCAGCCGGTGACAGATTCGTGGCTAAATTGGAAAAAATGTGGCTGAAGGTGCCAATATTGACCAATTCACTGCTAGTCTATCACCAGAAGAGGCATGCAAGTAGACGCCTATTAGGAGTGTGCAGAAATCTAATTCCAGCAGTGTTTGACTTGTAGATACTCCTTGTGATTGGAATCATCAACTTGATTCACGGGGTGAATCTGGCGGAAAAACATGCAAAATGGGCCATTTTGGCCAAAAACCATCAAAACTCCCGCAGGCGTGAAAGGAAAATTCTGGATAGGAAGATCATGGAAGGAAAAAGGGCATCTCGCGACGTACGTCATCCGCCGCCCAAAATCCGCTAGGGAACGCGGGGCACCCGCGTTCCCTAGAGTGGTACCCCGGCGGCAGGCAAATTGAACCCTGCATGGCAATCGAGCAAGTTCGGGCAAGAACCTGCACCAGGCCGGCCGTTCCCCTTGTAGGTTGTGCAACAACAAGTTAAGATTCAGGGCTACTAACATGTCGCGCTGGCCCGGCAGGGCAGGTTCGCCGGGCCGTTTGCTTTGTTGCAAGCGGTTCGCCGCCTGGGGAGTCGTCCCAAGGGCTGGATGGCTGGAGAAATCAGGGGATTTTTGCCTTGAATACGATGTTCACTACGCTTGCGATCTTGCTGGCCGACGGCGAAGCCCCGGCAAACCCCGCTGCCGGCGGCAGTCCGCTCACGAGCCTCCCGGCGATGATCGTCGTCTTTGCGGCTTTCTGGTACTTTATCCTCTATCTGCCCTCCAAACGCGAGCGGACCCGCCAGGCGACGATGTGGGCCTCGATCAAGAAAAACGACCGCGTTCTGACCACCAGCGGCATCATTGGCGTGGTCACCAACGTGAATAAGGAATCCAATCCGCCCGAAGTTACCCTGCGGATCGACGAGTCGACCAGCGCCAAACTTCGCGTGGTCCTCAATTCGGTCGCCCAGGTGCTGGGCGACGAAACGTCTGCCGACACCCCGTCGAAATAGCTTTTGCAGGAATTTTTCCCCATGCCTTTTTATCAGACTGCGGCCTTCCTTCTTTCTGCCGTCCCGCCGGCCCCTGGTTCCAGCCCCGCCGACGTCACGCCCTTCTATCAGACCACACCTTTCGTCAATACGGCGATCTTCATCGGGCTGGTGCTGGCTTCGGGCTTCATCGGCCATTGGCTGGGCAAGGGCTTGAGGGTCGCCGACTACGGCTGGAAGTTCGGCGTCATCCTGTTTGCGACGTTGGCCAGCATCGTGATCATCCTCCGCGGCTGGCCGCCGCGGCTGGGCATCGACTTGGGAGGCGGATCGATCCTGGTCTACAAGGTCGATGAACGCAAGACCGATTGGGGGCCCGAGAAGATGGACCCGCTGGTGATTGCGATCAGCAAGCGCATCAATCCGGGCGGGCAGAAGGAAATGTCGGTGCGGAGCCTGGGCAGCGACATGGTGCAGATCACCATGCCCAGCGTAAGCGGCAGCACCGCCAAGGAGAAGCAGGCGGAGGCCCAAAAGGTCAAAGACCTGATCCACACGACCGGTGCTTTGCAGTTTCGCATCCTGGCCACGAAACGGGACGACGAATCGCTGATCGAGAAGGCCAAGGCGGAAAGACCCAGGTATCCCGTGCTGCCCATCACGCCGATTACCGTTTCGGAAGGCAGAAAAAAAGCCACGTGGTGCCGCGTCCGCCCTCAGGAGGTGAATTCGATCAGGGGCAACGACGCCGCGATGATGGTCGGAACCACCAAGGTCCTGGACGAGTCCGGCAAGGAGGTGGATCAGGAGGTGTGGGACGTGCTCGTGCTCGAACCGGAGAGCGACGCTTATGACGTCACCGGCGGCGACATCCACGAAGCACACGTCGGGCAGGACCAAAGGGACGGCTCGCCGGAGGTCGAATTCTCCTTCAATCCGGCAGGCGGCGTGAAATTCGGCCGCCTGACCGGCGAGCACATGATCCCCGGCAGCGACTTCCGTTATCAGCTCGCGATCGTGATGGACAACGAGTTGCAGACGGCCCCCACCTTGCAGGCCATGATTACCGATCGCGGCGTGATAACCGGGCATTTCACCCCGGACAAGGTCAAGGAATATGTCAATATCATCAACGCCGGCAGCCTGCCCGCCGCCCTCGAGCCGGACCCGGTCCGCGACATGACCACCGAGGCCACGCTGGGCGCGGAGACCATCCGGCAGAGCACGTACGCGATGATCATCGCCTCGATCGCCGTGCCCTTGTTCATGCTGCTTTACTACCGCTTTGCGGGCCTGGTGGCGGTGCTGGTGTTGAGCCTGAACATGCTCATGCTGGTGGCCCTCATGATCCTGATCAAGGCCCCGTTCACACTGCCGGCGCTGGCCGGTTTGGCGTTGACCGTGGGCATGGCGGTGGACAACAACGTGCTGATCTACGAGCGTTTACGGGAAGAGTTATCCCACGGCGCCGCGCTGCGGATGGCGATCCGCAACTCGTTCCATCGCGTGGGCGTGGTGATCATCGACGCCAACGTCACGCACATCATCTCGGCTGCCGTGCTCTATTACTTCGGCACGGAACAGGTCAGAGGCTTTGCCATCACCTTCTTTGTGGGGGCCGTCTTGAGCATCTGGGCGACGATGTTCGTGGCCCGCGTGATGTTCGAAGTCCCCGAACGCCGCCATTGGATCCAGCGGCTGAGCATGATGCAGTGGATCGGCCACACGAAGATCGATTTCATGGCCTGGTTCCCGGCCTGTGCGACCTTCTCGGTCGTGATTACCGTGTTGGGACTGGTGATCTCCGTGGCCCGCGGGAAGGGCCTGTTCGACATCGACTTCACCGGGGGCGTGTCGGTGCAGACCGCCTTCCAGCAAGCGCAGAAGATCGACGACGTTCGCAGGCGGATCGACAGCATCAAGGACATTTTGCCGGACGCGACCGTTACCAACGCCCACAGCCAGGATGAGCCGGACAACCAGAAGTTCATCATCGATACCTCGAACAGCGACCGCGATGAAGTCGAGAGCGCGCTGAAGAAACTCTTTGATACCAAAGACAGCAAGCTGGTGACGATGGGCCTGGCGGCCGCGCCGATCGTATCCGAGAACCCGGCCAAGCCCGAGGAGAAGAAACCCGAGAAAGCGGCCCCGCCAGCCGGCATGCAGCCGGCGGAAAAGAACTCGCTCGGGCCGGAAGACAAGCCTTCGGAACCGCCGGTGGACAAGTCGGCAAAACCGGCGGAGTCAATGCCCGCAGGGCCTAGGCCGGCCGAGTCGGCCAAGCCGGCCGAGGTGCCCAAGTCGACAGGGGCAATTCCGGAATCGCCCAAACCGGCCGAGACGAGCAAGCCGGCCGAGACAATCAAGCCGGCGGAGACAAACAAGCCGGCGGAGACGAGCAAGCCGGCGGAGACGAGTAAGCCGGCCGAGCCCGGCAATCCGGCAGCGCCCAAGCCAAAGCAGTCGCGCTTCGACCTCCCGCCGCTCAGCTTGGTGGCGATGGTCGGAAACGAAGCCGTCCTGCTGGCCCAGGCTGACTCGGCTTCGGCAAAGACGTTTGCTGAACCCAAGGCCGATGCAAAACCGGAACCCAAGGTCGATGCAAAGCCGGAACCCAAGGTCGATGCAAAACCGGAACCAAAAGTCGATGCGAAGCTAGAATCAAAGGCCGACGTGAAACAGGAATCAAAGGCCGACGCAAAGCAGGAGTCGAAGACCGAGCAGGGACCGAAGGTCGAGCAAGGACCTAAGGTTGACACGCAACCGGGACCGAAGGCCGGCGAGAAACCGGGACCGAAGGCCGGCGAGAAACCGGGACCGAAGGCCGGCGAGAAACCGGGACCGAAGGCCGGCGAGAAGCAGGAGTCTCAGAGCAAGCTGGGGGCCAGGCTTCCCACGGAAACGGCCCTGCCGCCTCCCGCGGCCACCGATTCCGCGAGCCGCGACGCGTTCCAGGCAGCGTTGACGCTCTCGTCAACGGTGACGAAACTGGATGCCGACGGCAAAGAGAAGAAAGTATCGCAGCCCGTACGCTACGATGCCGTGCGCCTGGCAGCCGTAGTCGAACAGGCCCTCGAGGAGAACAAGATCCCCGTCAAACTGGTGCGGGTTGAACTGACGAACCCCGACAACCTGTCGTCGTCCGATCATTGGGACCTGAAACTCTCGGCCAATTCCACGGAACCGAGCGGCTTGACGCCGGCGAAGTTCCAGGCGGTGCTGGCCACTCTCGAGGCGAAGATCAGCGCCTTGCCGTACTTCCCCATCGAGGACAAGATCGGCTCGGCCGTAGCGCTCGACACCCGCATCTCGGCCGTCGTCGCCTTGGTAATTAGCTGGTCGCTGATTATCCTTTTCTTGTGGATCCGGTTCCAGGGCGTGGCCTTCGGAGTGGCGGCGGTCATCGCCCTGATCCACGACGTGCTGGTCATGCTGGGGGCAATCGCCTTCAGCGTCTACCTGGCGCAGATTCCTGGTGTGAGAGCGATAACGCTCATCGAACCTTTCAAGATCAACCTGCAGATCGTGACGGCGTTCCTCACGATCATCGGCTACTCGGTGAACGACACGATCGTGGTCTTCGACCGGATCCGGGAGATCCGCGGCAAGTCGCCGACGCTGACCCGGCAGATGGTCAACGACGCCACGAACCAGACCCTCAGCCGCACCGTGCTGACGAGTTTCACCGTGATGATGGTCGTGGTGATCCTGTACATTTTCGGCGGCCAGGCGGTCCACGGATTTGCCTTCGCCTTGATCATCGGCGTGCTGACGGGAACGTATAGCTCGATCTACGTGGCCGCCCCGATCCTGCTCTGGCTGTTGCACCCCAAGGAGATGAAGGCCCCGTCCGCCGACGAGCAATAATCCCCGCTAGAGTATGCACCAGGCGATTTAAGCAATATCGATCGTTAGCAGGATACCCAACAGGGAATTTGTCGGTTCGCCTCCAGCTAGTATTTTTTGTTGCGCTGTGATATGATAACGCATGTGTCGCGTAGTGCGCGCGGCGGCAAGGGCGCTTGAGGTGGAGCGCCGGCGGCAAGGGCGTTTGCCACAATCGATCTTGGGAGGCCTCATTCGGGGCGGGGGCCCAAGCCGGTTCGGCGTCGGATTTGCCGCTCTGTCCCGCGCACGGATGCCTTTCGGGTCCCTGCTGCAAGGTTGGTGTGGGAATGCCCAAACCCAACGTCGAAACATTCCTCGACTTGGTGCAACGCAGTGGGCTGGTGGAAAAAGACCGGCTCCATGCGCTCGTGGTGCAGTTGGAGAAAGAGTCCGGCGGCAAGCTCCCTGCCGACGTCGACGTTCTCGCGCGGCGGCTGGTCGCCGAGAATCTCGTCACCCCCTGGCAATGCGAGAAGTTGCTGGAGGGCAGGCATAAAGGTTTCTTCCTTGGCCGCTACAAGCTCCTGGGCGAGTTGGGCGCCGGGGGGATGAGCAAGGTCTATCTGGGGGAACACGTTCTCATGCAGCGGCGGGTGGCGATCAAGGTCCTGCCGCAGAAGCGCGTCACCGACACTTCCTACCTGGCCCGCTTCCATCGCGAGGCCCGCGCCGCTGCCCTGCTGGACCATCCCAACATCGTGCGGATCTACGACGTCGACAACGAGGGCGAAAACCACTACATGGTGATGGAGTTCATCGACGGCCGCGACCTGCAGCAAACGGTCAAGCGCGGCGGGCGGTTGGACTACGCCACGGCCGCCGATTACATCCGCCAGGCGGCCGAGGGACTCGCCCATGCCCACGCCAACGGACTGATCCATCGCGACGTCAAGCCGGCCAACCTGTTGGTCGATCAGAAGAACGTGGTCAAGGTTCTCGACCTGGGGCTGGCCCGCTTCACCGACGACGATCAAGCCTCGTTGACGGTGCAGTACGACGAGAACGTGCTGGGAACGGCCGACTACCTGGCGCCGGAACAGGCGGTAGACAGCCATGGCGCGGATGGGCGGGCCGACATCTACAGCCTGGGTTGCTCCTTCTATTTCCTCTTGACCGGCCACCCGCCCTTTCCGGACGGCACGCTTCCCCAGCGGCTGATGGCGCACCAGAAGCAGCAGCCTGTGAGCATTGCCAAAGAGCGGCCCGACGCCCCGGCCGATCTGGTTGCGATCTGCACGAAGATGATGGCGAAGAAGCCGGCCGATCGTTATCAGACGATGGACGAAGTCGCGCACGTGCTGCGACGTTGGCTTGCCGATCGCGGACTGGGGCCGGACGGCAGCGGGCTGGGCTCTGGTACGGGCGGGTTGGGCTCGTCCACGGGAAGCAGTCTTTCCAGCGCCAGCCGCAGTGGCGGACATCCCATCGCCCAGCGGTTGACGCAGGTCGGCTCGTCGTCCAAACGCCGCGCCTTGTCCGATTCGACGGGGGTCGTCTTGCCCAGGGCCGTCGCCGTGGCGCCCATGCCGGGATCCGCCGTGCCCGATCCACTAACGGTCTCGGACAGCGATCCTGCGACGGAGTCGAAGCCGTCGATCGCTCGCAGAGCGGACATCGGGGCGCTTTCCGATCCCAACCTGCGCGGGAAGCTGCTGCCCAAGGCGACGCCGCTGGACCCAGCCGATGCAAGGGAATGCGGCCCCGCGCCTTCCCGCCGCACGGAATCGCCCATTTCCCTCGACAACGTCTTGCGCAGCGACGCTCCGGCGGCTGTAGACAATCGGCAAGCGGGCAACAATCGGCAAGCGGCCAGCCCTCGGCAAACGGGCGCCGTTGCGAATGAGACCTGGCGGAGCCTGCCCAAGCGCAAGCCGAAGCACGTTCCCTCGAAATGGGTCTGGATCGGCATCGGGGCCGCGATGCTCGTGGGCGTGGTCCTGTTGATTGTCGTGATGCGGATGCACTGAGAGGCTATCCGGGAAGTTTGCTCGGTTGCTTGGGGGATAGAAGCCCGACGCGCAAGCGAGGTATACGCTATCGGCGCTCTTTGACGCACATTCCTCGCTGACCCGCAAGCGGGTGCCCCGTCGGGCTTCTATGCCGATTTCCGCCCCAAGACTTTCCGGATAGCCTCTGATCACTTTTCGGCACGTTGCAGTTCGACCCGCGCCCGCAGCCCTTGATTCTCCAGCGTCAGGCCGAAATCGCCGCTGGCAAAGCCGCTCAACACGGGCGGGGCCAAGGGGCCTTCTTTCGGCTCGCCGGGGTGGCCGTAGACGGTCGATTCCATCGTCCCATACTTCTCGTTCCAGACGTACTTTCCGCCGCCAGGGCAGACCAGCGTCACGCCCCAGACCTGGTGGTGAACGTCTACCGGATCGCGATCGGGATAGAGCCGCTTCCACTCGTTGAGGATCGGCAGGTTGTTCCAGCACTGGACCTGCATCCGCTGCTGGTATTGTTCGCGGCCCAAGGCATTGGCAATCTCCAGGATCCGGCTGTCGACGTGCAGGGCCACGTTCGAGCCGAGCCACGACCCGGAGCGACCCAGAGTACTGGGTGCCCCGGTGCCCCGCGGCGCTTCGGCCGGATTGGCCCCGGTCTTGGCGTTTTCATCGGGTTGCTTCTCGGCGGGATTCTCAGCCAGCGCGCGATCGATCGCCTGCTGCAGCACCCGTTCGCTGAGCGTGACGGTCAAGGCCCCGCCCACCGTGGTGTAGTAGATCGCCAGGTTCTCCATTTCCTGCGGAACCGAATTCTTGCCCTTGACCGGCGAGATGCGGACGTAGCCTTGCTCTTTGTACTTCAGCGCGTCCCAGTTGGTCAGGCCGGGGCTGGTCTGTTCGATGTAGCTTCGCGCCGTGGCCAGGAATACGGCCAGCTTCAGCGGGTTGGCGGAATCGATCCGCACGGCAATCGGCGCACGGCCGATATTTCTTGCTGAGGAAGTCGCTGAGCTTGTCCTCCGGGACCTTGGCCAGCTCGTCCCAGAAGGGATCGTCGTCGGCATAGGCCGAGACCGAAGGCCCAACCCAGCCCAAGGAGACCGTCTGCCCCAGGCCGGCGGCGAAGGTCTCGCCCGAACGAAAGAGCGATGACTTGTGGTTCACGGCCAGGATGAACTGCGCCAGGGCCTGGTGCGGATCGCCGGCCTGGGGATCGAACTTCGCGCCCTGCGAGACCTCGGCGAACTGGTTGTACTGGCTGGCAACGATCAAGGGCATGATCGTCAGATCGGCGGCCAGCTTCTGCTTGCCGAGTCCGATCCGCAGGCCGATGGGGTCGAAGGCCCAGGTCCAATTCCGCTGATAGCCGTTGCGCCAGGCCTGATAGGCGTCGGCCTCGGTCCTGGTGACTTCGTCGAGAGGCATCTCCGCAATCGGCGTCATGAAGTTCAGCGTGCCATAGACGCTGGAAACCACGCCCGCCGGCTCGAGCCGCAGCGTGCCGCCGCCGAGGATCGGCAGGTCGGTATGAATCGGGCCCGGCTCGACCTTGTGCCGCACCAGGGCTTCAAGCTGCGAGGCCTGCAACTCGGCCATTACGGCCCTGGCGCAGGTGCGGCGGGAATCGGCGATCCGCCACCGCGGCCCGCACCAGCGGCGGATCGTGGCGTCGCTGAGGAAGATCAAGGCCGATTCGCCCTCACCCCCTGCCCCTCTCCCAGAGGGCGAGGGGAGACCATCGCTGCGGGGATAGCGGATGCGGAAGAACGTATACTCCGGCAGCCCGGCCAGGGCCTTCACTTTGCCGTCGCGAACGGCGGCCAGTTGCTGCAACTGGAAGATCGAATTGGTGACCACGACTGCGCCGTCCAGGCGGGCGACGTAGCTCGACACGACCCGATCGGGCGAAACGAAGCCCTGATAGGCCAGCCCATCGGCCGTGCCGCGGACGGCCTTGGCGTCTTTCACGTCGGCCACGGCCAGGGCGATGCGGCCCAGCAGCACGTTGCTCAACGTTGCCGGCTGGGGAGTCTCCAGCAGCACGGCCACGTCGGTCCCCAGGGGGAACGAGGGATCGGAGCCGGTCAGGGCGACGCTCTTGACCAGCGTCGGCCCCAGCAGCCGGGCCAGCGTGCTCAGCGGCAGGCCGAGTTGACGCTGGTAGCGCTCCACGACGCCCTCGTCTTCCGCGCGGCTGGGCCAACCGCAGCACGGGCGTGTCGTGCTGCTTGGTCTCGTCGGCCAGGGCCAGAGCCGCCTCGAAACTGGGGAAGAAGACGACGTGCTGATCGGCGGGGAGTTTGTCGGCCAGCGGATCGAGTTCCGGCTTGGCGTCCTTGATCAGCGGCTTCCAATCGATTTCGGCGATCGTGATGCCCTGCAGCGAATCGATCTTCACGGGCGTTTCATTGGCGCCGCGCAGGGGCAGGGTCCGTTCGAACTGCAGGTTCTCGCTGATCGCCCGGCCACCGGTGAAGAGTTCGTAGGTCCTGGAAAGTTCATCCTGCTGCCCGAACTGATTGGGATTGCGCCATGCCTGGGAATTGAAGGAGGGCGTTTTCAATTCGTTCTGCATCAGCCGCTGCTGATGGCGGAACCAGGCCCCGCCGGGAATATCACGCGACAGCAGGTTATCGTAATGGGCCAGCTTGGCGCGATAGAAAGGTTCCTTGGCCTCGGCTTTGGCAGCCGAGGCGGGAACGACGAACCGAATAACGTCCATGCCCGTCGCATCGGCCTTGGGGAGGATCAGCCGGCCTTGGACCTCGTTGCCGGCGGGGCGCAAACCAGAACGTGATCTGCCCGCTCATTCGACCCTAGGCGGGGAAGTAGCAGGAGGGCCTACAGGGCCAACGGTCGAAAGGTACGCTTCACCCCGGCCTTCGACGACCGCGTACCGCACCATGGCTTGCTCGCGCTGGTAGAATTGCCAGCTACTGTTAATTTGGGGGCCTTCCGGCAGGCGGCCTTCCACCAGCTTGAGGTCGCGGAGGGGAATGTCGTAATAGGCATCTTCGGCCTCGGCCAGCCCCCTGGAACCGAGCGCCACGGCGAGAACGAGAACGGATGTGGCTTTGAACATGGGCGTTTTCCTAGCTTCCGTGAGGGGGGAGGGTGTGCCGCATTACCTTAGGCGAGACTCCTGCATGAATATAACGCGCCGGCCACAAGAAAAGCCAGACCTCGTCGCTACGCGACAGAGGTATCGACCGGTCCTTCACTCGCCGGCTCCGCCTCCCCGGCATGGATCGCTTCGGCCAGTTCCCGGCGGTGCCCCAAGTTGAGGAGCACGCCCAGAAGCGCGAGGATGATGCCGTTGAGGCGGCCGACCAGCACGACCAGCAGGCCCTGGCCTTCGACGATCGCCTCGCACATCGGCAGGTGCATATAGAAAAAATTTAACCCGTACTCCATGGGGCCCATGGGCAACGGTATCGCGCCGAGTGAGATGCTCAGTGGCACGATGACAAAATGCATGTCCAGCGGCGGTATCTGTCCGGGCAGCCCTCGGGCGATGAGGTAGAACGAAATCGACGAACAGCTATGCACGACCACGGTGATCAGCGAAGCCGTGAACAAGGCCCCCAGCCGGTGGCGATACAGCCGCAGATCTTCCAAGACGTGGGCGATCGGCGCGCCGACACGCGGAATGCGATGCAACAGCCGCAACAACTGCGAGGTCGCCGCATTGAGGGCCAGGACGGCGAGGATTCCCGCAGTGGCGCAGGCGGTTATCGCAAAGACCACGAAGCAGATGCGGTCGATATTCTCGATCTGGTATCGCCAGTAACCGGTGGCGAGGATTGCAACGGTTGCAACCAAGAAAATCATGTAGAGGCCGATCACGCGATCGACGATGACCGAGGCCACGACGCCGGCCTGTTTGTTGCGCTGTTCGCGGGCGAGCATCACCGCCTTGACCAGATCGCCGGTAACGACTCCCAGCGGAGCAAGGTTGAACAAGAAACCCCAGAAACCGACGCGGATCGTATCGCGGAGCCGGGCCGGCACGCCCAAGGCCCGCACCAGCACCCACCAACGTACGAAGGTGCACATGATGCCCGCGGTAAAGACCACGAAGGCCGCGGCCAGCATGGCCCAATGTTTGGGCTCGTGACGCAGCTTATCGAAGACGTTGACACCGTCCGCATTGGGCTTGCACGCGTTCCAAACGAGGTACGTAACGATCCCCACCGAGACGGCGATTTTGAGAATTGCGGTCAGTATTTTCCGATTCACAAGATACTCCCAAGTGGATGCTAGATCACCAATCGTGATTTGTCAATTCTGTCGGAGCAGACCGCGGACCGTGGTCTGTGCCGGCTGAAACGGCTGACGCGGATTTGTGCGAGTTAGCGGATATTCCGAAGCCTTGCCTTGTGGGTTGGGAAAGAATCTGTGAAACGGTTGAGATAGCTTTCGCCATCCGCGCCTTCGCATTATAATGGAATGAGATTGGGTCTGGAGCCTTGCCGAACAAGTTCTTGCAGAATTTCTGACCGACGATGAAGATAACCGCATTCGCTTTTGGGCTGTTCTTCGCGGCTTTTCTGCTGCATTGGATCGTGTGGAGGATCAGAATTCCGCAGCGGCAGACACGAGCGCTGCTCCTGATTTTATTGGGCACCTTGCCGGTTGGACTTGGGGCCATGGTCCTGCTGGCCCCCGGGGAGTTGGGGCCATGGCAGTGCTTGCAGATCGCGACTTTCCATATTGCGATGTCGCTGGCGTATTGCGTGGTCTACTACGGCTTGGAGGAGCGCAGCCCGAGCATGACGATCCTTGCCTTTGTCGCCGACAGCGGCAACCGCGGGCGCAGCCGCGAGGAACTGGATGCCATTCTCTTCGGCGTCAACCCGGTCGAAGTCCGGCTGGACGGGATGGTTCGCGACAAGGTGGCCTTTGTGGAGGAGGATCGTTATCATTTGACGGCCAAAGGCCGGTTCTGGGCGAAGCTCTTTTCCACCTGGCTCGGCCTTTTGGGAATGGAAAAAGGGGGCTGAAGCATCGATGGAATACCCTGTTGCACTACTGGTCTTCGCTCCCGTGCTGGGAGAGATCGTCTACTGCCTGGTCCATGTGTCGGCCTGCCGGCTTCAGACCAGTGCGAGCCGGTACTTTCCGCTGGTCGTCGGCTGCCTGGTCGGATTGATTGCCACGCTTGCCGCCAGCCTGGGCGCTCTTCTCTGGTCTGGCACAGGGCTGCTCGATGCCCTGTCGCTCATGGCGCTGAATTTCGTGACCTATATGGCCCTGGCCTTCGGATACTTCAATTTCGTCAACGTGAATATCGCCTCCTTGCGGATTCGCATGATGCTGGAACTCTTGGAACGGGACGGCCTGTCGAGAGAACAATTGCTTTCCGGTTACAACACGCAGCACATCATCGGGCTGCGGATTTCCCGGCTCACCTCCGGCGGGCACTTGCGAGAGGACCAAGGCCGGTTCTATCGCGGGCGAAACCTCCGCTTCCTGATGCTTGCGCAAACGTACGATTTTCTGCGCTGGATGATCTTCGGGCGCAACCAGCCGGCGATCCCCGCGACTGCGGCCGCCTGCCGCACAACCTCGACGGATTCTTCCCATGAACGATAAAGACCCTTGCGAATTGACGCTCTTCGTCGCCTGTTTCGAGGAAGAGCAAGGAATCATCCCCAGCATTGAAACCGTGGTCGCCGCTGCCCAGGAAACCGCGATCCGCTACGACATCGTAGTCGTGGACGATTGTTCGAAGGACAACTCGGTCAAGCTGGTCCAGGAGTACATGGCGCAGCACCCCGAGGTGCCCCTGATGCTGGTCGTCAACCAGGTCAACCAAGGCTTCGGGTTGAACTTTGTCGAGGCTTCGTTCCGCGGGCGGGGAAAGTACTACCGCGGCATTTGCGGCGACGACACGGAGACCAAGGAAACGCTGGTAAGCGTCTTCAAGCGGCTGGGGGAGGCGGACATGATCCTCACCTATCACACGGATGCCGGCGCCCGGGCCTGGTCGCGGAGGGTCATCTCGAGATCGTATACGGCACTGATCAATCTGCTCAGCGGCCACAAGATCAAGTACTACAACGGTCTCGCGGTGCATCATCGCTACAACGTCATGCGCTGGCATTCCAACTCCCACGGATTCGGTTTTCAGGCCGACCTGGTCACGCCCTGCTGGACATGGGGGCAACCTACATCGAAATTCCCACCATCCCGAAAGAGCGAACCGCGGGCCGCACCAAGGCCTTCACCGTCAGGAATATCTGCGCGGTCGCCCACACGCTGCTGGAGATCATGATTCGCCGGGTGGGACGGATGCTCTATCCTAAGTACGTGGGCAGCCTGCAACACAGCGTGACGCTGTTCGAAACGCCCGCGTTCCAGAAGGCCACGGGGGAGGCCACCCAGGCATGGAACGCGCCGCTCGGCTCCGGGGATTGCAGCGGGGCAGCCGCGGCCGCGCCCTGAGAAAGGAAATCGACCGCGCTTGGCGCGGCCGGACAACGGTCGTTCGGCGGCGCCGCCGAGCGTTCAGGCGGAGCGTTGCGTGGCGTTTTGCCGCAACTCCGCGATGTACTCCCCGATGCGCTGCCGCAGCGGCGGCGGTCTGTAGCCCAGTTCGGCCCGGGCGCGGGAAATATCGAAGGCGAAATCGAAAGGCGCCGGCCGATCGTTCGTCTCCACCGTGCCGTGTCCCGCGGCCTCAACGACCAACCGGGCCACTTCGACTAAACGCATGGGGCATCCGCCGCTGATATGGTAGCGCCCCCAGCCAAGGCGCAGCGCGGCCTCGGCGGCCAGCCGGTTGGCGGCCACGACGTCGTCGACATGCACATAATCGCGGAGCAGCAAGCCGCGGCCGTAGGGCGAGGCCGGTTTCCCGGCAAACACCTGACTGGCATAGAGTGCGATGGCGCCCGCGGAAGAGCCGGGGCCGAAGACGCCCGGATAGCGGAGCACGATGCAGGCGACGCGGCCGGCCCGAGCCATTCGCTCGCCCGCATACTCGGCGGCCAACTTCGACAGCCCGTAAGCCCCTGTCGGCTGCGGCGACTGATCTTCGCCCACGGGCAACCGCCGCGGAGGCAACCCGTAGACCGACAACGTCGAGCTGAGCACAAGGGGCGCCGCCGCACCGTCCAGGGCTTCCAGCAAGTTCTCGGCGCTCCGCAAGTTGCCCGCCAGGTGGGGTCCCACCGGGTCGTCGTCTCCACCCGGATTCCTTGCGGCAAGGTGAAAGACGGCCTTGGCGCCGCGCAGCTTTTCGGCAACTGCCAGCACCGCGCCGCGATCGGACAAGTCGACGACGAGTGGCTGGTAACCGGGGAGTTCCGCCACGGCCGGCGTCCGCCCCAGACCGATCACTTGATGCCCCTCTTGGAGCAACTGGTTCCGAAGGCGTCCGCCCACAAATCCCCGATCGCCTGTGATCACAAAGGTATCGTTCATCGCAATTCCCGCTTGAGCAGGTGAAAAGCCCGTAGCCCTTCAGCCGCGGTCCTACGGATTCCCGATTGCCAGGAGCGCACGGCCGGCAATCGCACCCGTTCGCATGTCCTCGATAGCGCTATTGATATCGCGGAGCGGATAGCGCTTCCCGATGAGTTGAGCGAGTCGAAGCTTGCCGGCCTGGCACAATCGCACGTAGTTCGGGATATCAACGTCCGGTCGGCTTTCGCCGCCATGCGAGCCGGTGAGGGTCTTCTCAAAGTGCAGCGGCAAGGTGTAAATCGCCGCCGCGCTTTCCTTGGGCGGCACGCCGACGAGCACGGTCCGACCGCGAGGGCCGGTGAGGCGGTAGGCCATCTCGATGACCTTCACGTTGCCGGTGTTGTCGACGGCCACGTCGACCCCTGACCCAGAGGGCGCCCCGCCAACGATTTTGCGGATCTCGGCCTCGGCGTCCTGCTGCTTGGAATTGATGAGGTGGGTCGCCCCCAGGCTGCCGGCCAGGGCCAGGCGATTGTCGAAGAGATCGACGGCGATGATCGGATAGGCGGAAACCAGGGCCGCCGCCTGCACGATATTCAGGCCGATGCCGCCGGCGCCGAAGATGGCGATCGACTGGCCGATCTTGAGCTGGGCATTGTTGTTGATGACGCCGAAGCCGGTCGTCACCGCGCAGCCGAAGAGCGCCGCCAGGTCGGCATCGAAGTCGCGGGGGATCGTCGTCACGCGGTTCTCGGAAACGATCGCAAATTCGTTGAACGTGGTGACCCAGCCGGCGTTGACGGGGCCGATCTTCGACCCGTAGACGGGCGCCACGGATTCCAGGCCGGCGCCTTTCCGCCAGTGCAGGACGACCTTGTCGTCGGGCTTGACCGTGCGGACGCCTTGGCCGACTTCCAGCACGATGCCGGTTCCCTCGTGGCCCAGCAGGTGCGGCAGGTAGCGATCGGGCCCTTTGACGCCGTCGATCTCGCCGATCTGCGAGCCGCAGATGCCGCTGGCGAGGACTTTCACCAGCACCTGGCCCATGGCCGGCGGTGGAACGTCGATTTCCTCCAGCGCCAGCGGAGCCTTCTGCTGGATCAGGATTGCCGCAAGAGCTTTCATCGTGGATCTCCTCTACGTACTCATCACGCTCCGCGGGATGCATGCCCTCACGCGGAGCGTGAGGAGTACGTTATTCGAAATAAATGAACGAATGGTCGCCTTTGTATCCGGTCTGCTCGAACCACCACTGCCATTCCTGCGGCGTGCAGAACATCTCGCAGGTGAATTGCCAGTAGAGCAGATTGACCTTTTCCTCCTCGGTGCGGTACGACTCGACGCAGATGTACTGATGCTTGCGGCCGACGCGGACAATCTCCTTCAACGCCTTGTGGAGATCGTAGCAGTAGAGATTGTGCAGCGTGTTGATGGAAATCACCAGGTCGAAGCTCTTGTCCGGGAAGGGCAGTTCCGCGGCGCTGGCCGCCTTGAGGCACGGCTTGACCTCTTCCTTGGCATGCTCGATGGCATATTTCGAGACGTCGATGCCGACGACCTCGACGCCCGGCACGGCCTGGATGAAATCGTAGAGGATGAAGCCCTTGCCGCAGCCGACGTCGAGGATGCGGTCGCCCGGCTGGATGCCGTAGTGTTGGACCATGGCGTCGGCCACCTTCCGCCAGCGGCCGTCGTAGCGGTAGCCGCCGTAGCCGGTCTTGCGGTCGCCGTCCCAGTATTCAACGTCCCATTTCTTGGCCAGCCTGGCCGCTTCGGCCTTGGGGAATTCAGTGACCCGCGCCACGTAGTCCCGCTTGGTGCTCTTGTGGACCGACGAAAGAAAATCAACATAAGCCATAGTTGCTCCGTAAATCCTAAACCTCGATGTGTTGTAATGCCCGATCGGCTTTTTCCAATTGCATGCGTTTCCGCTCCTCCTGGCTGCCGGCGTCCTGGGCGAAGTTGCGCCGCTGGCTGGCCACAGGAAGGAACTCGTTCAGCATGATGCAGCACCATTTTAGCCGATAGACATCCAACAGCATAGATATCCGCCGGTGATGCGTCGCCGCGTCGGAAAGCCCGGAAACCACGCCCTGCGTGAAGCGGGCGGCATGTTCTTCCGGTACCGGCAATTTGGGCTGGCAGAGGAAATCGCAGACCGTCTTGGCCGGGTCGTCCCAGCCGGCATATTCGAAATCGACAAACCGCAGGCGGCCGTCGTCGGCCAGGATCGCGTTGTGGAAGCCGAAATCGGACGGGGAGAGGCAGCGGTCCTGGTCTGCAATCGGCGCGTCGATTGCGAGGCGGGAGGCGGCTGCCTGGCGGACCACGCCCTCTCGCACACGCTGCCAGGCAGGATCGAGCCGGCCGCGGATCCAGGCGGCAGCCTCGCGGCCGAGCGGCGATGCGTCGTCGAGTTGCAGGAGCCGGGTCATGCGGCGCTCGACGCAGGCCAGGTGCTCGGCGAGAGTAAAACAGGCCTCCGATGCGAGGGGCAACTGCCTCGCCGCCGGATCGATCTTGTGCCAATTCAGTCCGGCAAAGAAAGCAGTCGCCTGATCGACTGCCTTCGGACCGATCTCCGCTTCTTCCAGAGGCCGCCCGCGAATGAACTCGTACAGGCCCAGATGATTGCGGTCATCGCGGGCCAAGGGCTGCGGAAGGCAACGCAGCCCACGATCCCAGGCGAAGCGCGAGAAGGCAAACTCAGCGGCCAGCCGGTCGCGCGGGTCGTCCGGGTGATGGAAGTAGGCTTTCAGTAGGAATGACGATCCATCGCAAGCGAGCCGGTAGACGCGGTTGTTGCCGCCACCGGGAAGGCTCTCGATGTCGAACTCCCGCTGACCAGGGGTACCTGGTGCCCAGCCGGCCTCGACCAGCAGGGCAGCCACGTCGTTGGAATTTGGAGCTTCGATCACGCTACCTTGCCCTGTCATTCGGCCGAGCGGCTGCCACTTCCGTCCGCAGCCGGCCGAGGATCACGAACGTCGCGCGGATGATCGGAATAAGCGGCCTCGACGGAAACGACGCCGAGTTTCTCGTAGGGCAGGTCAAAGGCCGGCATGTCCGAACCGCTGCCCATGCAGAAGTAGGTCCACGACGGGTCTTTGCGGCTGGTGCCCTCGCTTTCCGGAAGCAGCTTGATCGGCTTGCCGTAATAGTAGAGAAAGACATCGTCCACGGGACCGATGCTTACCATTTGCACGTCGCCGGGAATTTGCGCGGCGACTGCGGCGACCTCATCGCCAATCGGATGCCGTGTGACAACGAAGATATTGACGATCGCGCCGATGTAGGTCAGGCCCAGCAGCCCGCCGACGGTCAGCGCACCCAGCCCTTGCCGCCAGGCTTCCGGCCGGGCCGAGGCCCAGAAACAGGTCGCCATTGCCGCCAGGGCCGCCAGGGCGAAGAGCAGGGCGAAGACGGCCGGCTGCTGGCCGCGCAAAGGTCCCATGTGCAGAACCGTCGCCACGACGACCCACGCGCCCAGTCCGGCGGCCGTCAGACCCATGCCGATGTAGAAATGCCGCGCCAACCGCCGCAGCCAGTCGCTCGCCGTAGCGGCACAGCACTGCTGGGCCGCCAGGCCGATCAGCAGGGCAACCAACGGCAAGATCGGCGCCAGGTATCGGTTCCTCGCGCCGGGCACGAGATAGCAACTGAGCGATGCGAACCCAATCGACACGGCGAGAAACAACACGTCCTCGCGGGCAAAGGCGATGCTGCGGCGGAAGTCGCGCCGCAGGTAGGCCAGCAACAGCACGCACCAGGGCAGCATGCAGGCGATAACGCTCACGGGGAACTCGACGACGTGCCTCAGCGTGCGCGTCCAACTGCCGTCCTGGAAGCGCATGCTGATGTCGCCGATGAGCATCTTCCAGGCGGCGTCAGGTCCCACGCGAAGATAGAAAGGAACCTCCCAAGCGAGCCACATCGCCAGGAACAACCCAACGCCCGCGGCATGCTGCCAGCGGAGCAATTCCTTCCCGCGGCGCATCACCAGCAGAAAGATCGCCACGCCGCCGAGGAAGTAGGCCGGCGCCTGCGGACCCTTGGTGAGCATGCCCAGAGCCGCCAAGGCGTACCCGCCGCACCAGCCCACCAGCGGCGAGCGGCCCGTGACGTCCGCCCACCGCCAGACGATCAGCGAGCCGGCGACGACCAGCGTATAAAGGGCCTCGGTTTCGCCCAGCCAGCCGAACTGCAGCACCAGGCCCATCGTGGGAAAGGCCACCATGGCGCAGAGCCCGCCGAGCCGCGAAAGAAACGTGCGGCCGTAGGCATAGATCAAGGTCGCGGTCAAGAGGATCGCCGCCACGCTGGGGAAACGGATCGTCACGGCGTCGATCTTTCCCCGCAGCGACGCGACCAGCATGATCGCCCAATTCTGCACGGGAGGGCGGCTGAGAAAGGGCAGGCCCTGCTGCCGCGGCACGATCCAGTCGCCGCTGGCGATCATCTCCCGCGTGACTTGACCTCGGCGGGGTTCCTCACCGCCCAGCGGGGTTTCGTCCAGGCGCGATCCGTAGATCAGCCCTGCCAGGAGCAAAACCGTCCAGAACTCCCATTCCAGCCACCACCGCGCGGTCTGCCATTTGCGACTCCTTTCACTTCCGAAGGGGAAAGGTAACGCAAAACGGCCGCGCAGGTCAAGACTACTTCTTCAGCCAGGGCAGCAGCGCGTGCTTGATCTTCACGAGGGTATCGATCGGCGGAGGGCTGGCATGGTCTTCCGAAGTCGCCATCAGATAGGAGCGGAAGCTGGCCAGCACGTGGAGGGCCCTTTCGGCCACGTCGGGACGGCGGCGGTCGCGGGTTTTCCGCGGTGTAATGGCCACGAAAATCCGCGTCTTCAAGACACCGCCAAGGCTCACCTCGCCATGGTCTTCTTCCCTTCGCTGACGCTGCTCTTCGAACCGCAGATCGAGCTCGAAAGCGACTGGCCGGTCGGTCAGACGGCGCAAGTGGCCGTCGCACTTCTCGGCGATTTCCAGTTCGATGTGGTTGCCGTCGATCTTGAGGATCGTCGCCTCATGGTCCGCCACGAAGCCGCGGAGCTTTTCGATCGCCATCTTGACAGGCACGGGCGTGAGCAGCGTCTGCTGGACGACGGCGCCCTGATCGTTCGTGGCGGCCGGCGCGTCGTCGTTCTCCCGCTGCTCGAGTTTGGCGTCCAGCCCGCTGCCCAATTGCACGACCTGGTTGCGGCCGTTCTCCTTGGCCGTCAGCAGGGCCCGGTCGGCGCGGCGAAGCATGGTCTCGGCCGAATCGCCGGGCTGGATCTCGGTGACGCCGAAACTGACGGTGACGCTCTGGCCGTTCATTTTCGGCTGCGGCACCTGCGACAAGGCCAGGCGGATCTGATCGGCGCGGCGGCTGGCGGTGGTGTTGTCGCAGTCGGCCAGGAGCATGACGAACTCCTCGCCGCCGTAGCGGGCCACCAGGTCGCCGGCGTGGGACGCGCCCTTGAGCAGGGCGGCAAGGCTCTTGATCACGTCGTCGCCCGCCTGGTGCCCATAGGTGTCGTTTACCCGCTTGAAGCGGTCGAGGTCGCAAATCAAGAGGGAGCAGGGCGCATGCTGCTGCTGGTGGGCGGTAATGAACATGGCATGCACGCGATCGAACTCGGCACGGTTGGCGACCTGGGTCAGCGGGTCGCGGCTGGCCTTGTCGGCCAGGCTCTGGCAGCGCTGTTCCAGCGAGATCTCCGACGACGCGTCGTGCAACAGGAGGATCGCGCCCTCGGTCGTGCCGTCGTTGCCGATCACGGGAATGACGTGGCTGTCGACCGCCGCGCTGCGGCCGTTGCGGCCCCAGACCGTGAGCCGCCGCAGCGATTGCACGCCGGAGCCGATCGCCGCCAGCACGGGACAATCGTCCTCGCTGATCGGGCGGTTCTTCTCGTCGGAGAGCTTGAGGATGTCCGGATGCCAGCGCTGCTGGCGGATGCTCGCGCCGGCGATGCCCGTCAGCCGTTCGGCCCCGTGGTTCCACTGGACGATGCGGCCCCGCGAATTGATGAACACGACCGCGTCGTACATGTTGTCCAGGAGCTTGGCCTCGAAGAGCGCGGTTTCGGCCTGGATGTGCCTGGCTGCCGGCGGCGCCGCCGTGGCGGAGAAGTCCCAATAGGCGTTCGCCGTCTGCGGATCGAGCGAGAGCAGCCAGCGCGTGGCCACCTCCGCGCGGAGTTGTCCCCGGTCGCCCTCCAGCATCTCCACGAACTGCCGCACCAGGATCGGATCGAATTGCGATCCGCGCAGCGGAACAACTCGGCCATCGCTCTCTCCTGCGACATGGCAGGGCGGTAGACGCGGTCGGTGGTCATGGCGTCGAAGGCCTCGGCCACGGCGATCATCCGCGCGGCCAGCGGAATCTGCTCGCCGCTGAGGCACGCGGCCCCGCTCGTCGCAGGGCCGCGGCTGCCGTCGTACCAGGCCGAAATGTGCTCCACCACGCCCAGGATTTCCGTCGACGTGCAACTCCGGCGGAGGATCTCCAGGCTCATGGCCCTGGCGCGGCTCATGAGCGCCGCCTCGTCGCTGTCCAGCCGCGTCGGCTTCAGCAGAACGTGATCGGGCGTGCCCACGATGCCGATATCGTGCAGCAGGGCGACGATCTCCAGTTGCTCCCGCTGGCGGCCGTCGAAATCGAGCCGCGTGGCCCAGGCCGAACAGGTCAGCGCCACGCGGATCGAGTGGCTGGCGGTGGCCGCATGCTTGCACTGCAAGGCGGCAAACAGGCTGCCGGCAATCCCCAGCCGCTTCTTCGCCAACTGATCGTCGGTCGATTCTTCGGACGATTGCGGCAGTAATTGCCCGCCGGGGGCAACCGCTTCGAACTCCCGCAGCAGGGCGCCCAGTTCCGTCATCCAATGGTCGGGCGACGCACCGGCAAGCTCGGGCGCTGTGATCGGGAGCGAAATACCGGGACTCGGTTGGTTGGTCATGAACGGCTTTTGCCTCAAAGCCGGCGCAGTCCGGCCGTCCGGGAACTGCAACCCGCTTTGACTAAACATCCTAGGTGCATCGTCTATGACAAGCCTAGGTCATGCCCAGGGGTGCGTCAAAGGACTTCCCACACGATCGCGCTGGGGCGATTCAGCATCCGGAATAATCAATATCTCCGGCATTTTCCCTTCGGCCTCTTGCCGATCCCCTACCAATCCGTAGGGTGGGACCCGGGCACCATGCACCCATGGTCGGCTTGCAAGCACGGCCCACCAATTATGGGCGTTGGTGGGCCGGCGCTCGCAAGCTCGCTGGTCCCACCCTACGAACTTCGCTCGGCCCCTTGCCGATCCCGAGGCAATACGGTAGAAACGTCGATGCACAAGTCAACTTCAAACTAGGGAGCGATCATGAAACTCATCAGCTACCAACACCAGCGCGGGCCGCGGATTGCAGGGCTGCGCCAAGCGAGGTCATCGACCTGCACGACGCCGACCCCGGATTGCCCAGTTGCCCCAAGGCGTTGCTGGCACTGGGATCCGACGCAATCGGCCGTGCGGAAAAAGCCCTGGCCGCCGGCCGGCCCGTGACCGGACCCGTGACGCGGCTCGCGCCGATTCCCAGTCCTGAAAAAATTATATGCATCGGCCTGAACTATGCCGATCATGCGCGGGAGACCAAGGCCGCCACGCCGCCCTGCCCTGTGGTC
The DNA here is from genome assembly GCA_963824275.1 of uncultured Planctomycetia bacterium. GTDB lineage: Bacteria > Planctomycetota > Planctomycetia > Pirellulales > Thermoguttaceae > JANXQG01. The sequence continues at coordinate 1,232,566 of CAWGOT010000003.1, forward strand.
TTCAATAAGTTTCCCACCGCCTTACTGCCGCATGACGGCATCGTGCGCCTGCCGAAGGCCAGCTCGGAGGTCGATTACGAGGCCGAGTTGGTGCTGGTGGTCGGGCGTGGCGGACGCCACATCCCCCAGCATGAGGCCCACAGCCACATCGCCGCCTACACGTGTGGCAACAACGTCTCGGCCCGCGATTGGCAGAAGAACAAGCCCGGTGGACAATGGCTCTCCGGCAAGAGTTTCGACACCTTCGCGCCCTGCGGCCCCTGGATGGTCACGGCCGACGAGATCCTCGAGCCGGGAAAGCTAGGAATCCAACTTCGGCTCAACGGTCGGGTGATGCAGAACTCCAGCACGGCCGAGCTGATTTTCTCGGTCGATACGATCGTGAGTTACGTTTCGGGGTTCTGCACCTTGAATCCCGGCGACCTGATTTTCACCGGCACGCCCGGCGGCGTCGGCATGGGACGGACTCCACCCATCTACCTGAAACCGGGGGACGTGACTGAGGTCGAAATCGAGCGGATCGGCGTCTTGCGGAATCGCTTCGAGGCCGAGTAAGGCACCGTAAGACGGATTGGCAATCCGTCCTACAGGAGTTCGGAAAACGCACGGCACCGTGCGAGAAATCTGCAATCGCGGGGGAGTCGCCATTTGCCAGGGCTCGCGGCAACGGTATACTGGAGGTTTCCCTAAACGGTCGCAAGCGATCCAGCGAGATCTGTGGCAATGGCGAAATACATCGTGCGTTACGGTGAGATGCGTGTCCTGGGGGTGTTCTCCGCCCCCAATTCGGCCACATATTGCCGCGATACGCGGGTCATTGTCCGCACGGATCGCGGCCTGGAAGCGGGCGTCGTGCTGGGCGAGGCCACGGAAACTGCCCAGGCGGCGTTGCAGGAGTCCGGCGAGGGCCAGATTCTCCGCACCATGACCGTCGAGGACGAGCACGAATTGCTGCGGATCGCCGAACAGGCCCGCCGCGAGATGGACGTTTGCCAGACGTATGTTGACCGGCTAGGGCTGGAGATGACGCTCGTCGAGTTGGAGCGGGTTTTTGGCGGCGAGAGGTTGGTGGTCTACTATCTGGCGGAGAACCGCGTCGATTTCCGCGAGTTAGTCCGCCTGCTGGCCGCCGAATTTCAGACGCGGATCGAGATGCGGCAGATCGGCGTTCGCGACGAGGCCAAGTTGCTGGCCGACTACGGCGATTGCGGCAAGACGACCTGCTGCAACAGCCATCTCGTCGAGATGCCGCCGGTCTCGATGCGGATGGCGAAGCTGCAGAAGGCGACCTTGGACCCGACGAAGATCTCGGGACGCTGCGGCCGGCTGAAGTGCTGCCTGCGCTATGAATTCGAGATGTATGAACAACAGGAACTGCCGCTGGTGCAACTGGACGAGGGCCAGGCGGCCCATTCGGCCGCTGCGATCGAGGCCGACGATTCGGAGCCGTGAGTAGACGCAACATGCCCGATACGATTCAGGCCATCGCTCAATTGGCGCAAGAGGACCGCCGCTATCCTCTGGATGCCTATATCTTCGTTTTCAACTCCCTCGAGTTCGCCCAGAGTGTGCTGGGCATGGGCAAAGAAACCCCTAGCGAGCCTGGCAGCGAGCCGGAGGAGGAAGGGGCCCGGCCGCCTCGGCACGTCAGCGGCCAGGAGCTCTGCCAGGCCATCCGCCAGTTTGCCCTGGAGCAATACGGTTACATGGCCAAGCTCGTGCTGAGCAATTGGGGCCTGCACACGACGGGCGATTTCGGCGAGATCGTCTTCAACCTGATCCGCATCGGCCAGATGAAAAAGACGCCGCAAGACCGCCGCGAGGATTTCGACGACGTTTACGATTTCGACTCCGCCTTCTGCGAGGAGTTTCGCATCGTGATGCCGGAAACGGATTGAGGTCATAATGCCCCGGCAAGCCTCACGCCTGACGTTCTGATCGCGCCGCTCAACCCGCCGCCAGGCCGGCCTGGCGACTGCCCGAACCGGTCCCGAAAGCCGGTCCGCCGGGGCCGATCTGGAAGTTCCTTCTGGCCGCGGCCATTCTGGTGCAGGTTGCCTGGATCGTCGCCCTGATTGTGATGGCGACGCGGTAGGGTGGGCCGAGCTTGCGAGTCCCACCAGAATCGTTGAACGTCGCAGCAGGTGATTTGCGGGCAAATCCTAGTCGTATATACTCACGTCGGAAGGGACCATTCCATGACCCAAGCCGATGCATCGCCTCCGGCGCGGCCGCGCGCTGAAAACCACCTTCGAGCAGTCCGGGCAGCGGCTCGAACTGCAATGCCGCAATCCACAATGGGGAGCCGGTTGCTTCATGGTCTTGTGGCTTGTTGCCTGGACCGTTGGCTGCGTGGCCCTTGTCGGCATGGTCATCCGCGAGCCGAGGCTGTTCAGCTTCCTCTTCGCCATTCCGTTTTGGGCCTCGTGGTTCTTTGTGTTCTTCACACTCGTGTACATGTTCTTCGGCCGGGAGCAGTTCGTGCTCGACCACGGCGGGGCGACCTTCCAACGCTGCGCCCTGCTGCCTTTCCGCACGCGATTCACGCCCTTGGCCGAAATCCATGCGTTTGAAATCACCACGAAGGTCGTCGATTCCGAAACGGGGCAGAAGCAGCCGCTTCTGGAAATGCGTACCTCCGGCCGCAGCCTGCAACTCCTGCAAGGCATCAGCTTGCAGGAGTTGCAGTGGCTTCGGTGGCAACTGAACGAACATCTCGATTTGCTGAAGCAGGCCGTCGCCTATGCCACGTCCGGCGAGCCGGGCGCAACGACGGAGAGCGTTGCGCCGCCGCAACTCGCGGCCGGCGAGTCACAAACCCTCGAACTGGCCGCCGCCTCCGTTGCCTCTCCCAGCGATAGCCGTTGGGCGCAGATGGAAGGGCTCGACGATTTCACGTTCGTCCAGACCGGCCGGTTCACGTGGTCCGGCATCGGCGGGCTGCTGTTCATCAATTTCTTCTGGAACGGCATGGTTTCGGTCTTCGTGGCCCTGTTGCTCGGCTTGGCGCCCGTGGACAATCCACCGACGGGACTAGCCTGGTGGGGCCTGTTCGCCTTCCTGATCCCCTTCGAAGCGATCGGCCTGTGCATGTTCGTGGGCCTCATGGCGGCCCTTTTCGACCCGGTCCGCCGCACTTCTTGGACCTTCACGCGGCAGTCGATCGAGTGCCGCCTGAAGTGGCTCGGTATCGGGCCCGCATGGAACTGGCCGGTCGAGCAGCTCCAGCGGATCGAAATCCGCCGCAACGATCCCGCGGCCAAGCAGACGTTTCTCTCCGGGCTGAAGTTCTCCAGCAGCATGGGCGATGGCGGGCCCGGCTATCGGCTCCTCATGATCGATCGACGGAATCGTGAACTCTGTTCGATCGACGACCTGACCGAAGGGGAAGCCCGCTGGATTGGCGATGTGTTGTTGCGGCAACGGCGGGAATGGTTCCGCACATGAACCTCCCTCGGCCTCACTCGAAGATCCCCGCGCCGAATTTCTCCTCCTCTTCGGCCGGCTCTTCGATCGTCTCCAGCACGTGGTCGGTGCTCGTGGGATCGACCGCGCGGCAGCTTTCCGTAAGCTGATCGACGACTTCGTCCAGGTCGTAACGCCAGGCCGCGGCATCGATGTCGGGCGGAGAAAGGGGGCGGAACTCGCGCAGCAAGAGGATCAATCGCAGCAGGTGGCGAAAGACGATGCCCTCCTGCTTCAAGAGGTCCTTGCTGCCAACGTACTTGTTGAAATTGCCGTTGAATTCCAGCAGCAGCTCGCCCGCGGCCCACACCGGCCGGGTGCGGACGTCGAACACGCCCGGGCAGTCGTAATCGAACAGCCGCCGCAGCTTTTCGGCCAGCGTGAGCACCCACTTGGGTTCTTCGTCCTGCTCGGCGTCGTAGCTGCGGCGCGGCTTCCAGGGCTCTTCTTCCTCCTTGGGCTTCTGCACCAACTCCTCGACCGTCGCCAGCCCCAACTGCAGCAACTGCTGATCGAGCCGTAGCGTGGCCAAAGGGCCTGGCGGCAAGTACTCCTGTTTCGGCACGCGGACGTAGCGAGCGACCGGGCCGGGAAAATCCAGCGCGCTCTCGAAGGCCTGGATCCGTTCTTTGCGATCGGCGATACCCAGTTGGTTGACCAGGAACATGCCGAACAGCGGGTTCACGCTGCGGAACAGCGCCAGTTTCGGCAGTTCCGCCGTCGGATGCGCCAGGACGGGGCGGTAGGGCGGCGGGGAAGGCGGGGAGCTGGGAGCCACCCAGAGGGTACCCGGCGGGGAGCCGGAAGCGGAAAGCAACTGAGTACTGAGTACTGAGTTCTTAGTACTTAGTACTGAGTACTGAGTACTGGATTGCTGGGTGCGGGGCGTTAATGGCGGAGCAGTACCAGAGAACAGCCCGCCGCTTCCCGCTCCCCCGCTCCCCGCAGCCTTCTTCTCCTGCTCCCCGCCGGGTACCCTCTGGGTGGCTCCCGGCTCCCCGCTTTCTTCCGGTTCCGGTTCCGGTTCCAGCCGCACATACCCGGCCTTGTGCAGCACCAGCAGCATCCGCTCCAGGTCCTTCTGGGCCGATTCCAGATGCGTCGAGTCCATCAGCCGCTTGCCCACCAGGCGGCGGATGATGTCGATCTCCGGCGAGGCGTCGAGCATGTAGCCCAGCAGGCGCCAGGGCAGCGGCCCGCGGCTATAGAGCTTGCCCGGCGGGGCGGCGACCAGCTTCTGGAACTGGGCCTCGTTCCAATACTGCTCGTTGTCGCGGCGATGGGGCATCTTCCGCTTCAGCGCCTTCTTGGCCTTCATCAGCCCCGGGTCTTTCGTGTCCTCGGGGATCTTGTCGTATTGTTCGTGCCAGCGGGCGATCCGCACGTCGTCCTCGTGGGCCAGCACGTAGACGTGGCCGTGCGTGTCGAACTGCGGCCGGCCGGCCCGGCCGAAGATCTGATGGGCGGCGCTGGGCTCGATCACCGCTTCTTGTCCGGGCGGGCCTTTCATGATGTCGGCAGCACGACGGAGCGGGCCGGCAGATTGATGCCCGCCGCCAGCGTCTCCGTGCAGACGGCCACGCTCAGCAGCTTGCGCTGGAAGAGCATTTCCACGATGCGGCGATACTTGGGCAGCAGGCCGGCATGGTGTACGCCGACGCCGCGCAAGAGCAATTGCCTCAGCTTGGTGCCGGCCCCTTGCGACCAGTCGTGCCGGTTCAGCTCCTCGACGAGCCGGGCCTGCTGGCCGTCGCTGAGGACCTTCTTGCCCTTGATCTGCTCGGCCACGTTCCAGCATTCGTCGCGATTGAAGCAGAAGACCAGGGCCGGCGTCATCCGCGTTTCGGCGTCGCCCTGGGCCATCGCTTCGAGCTGTTCGGTGAGCAGCTTGTCGCCGATCCAGTGGTAGCTCAGCGGCACGCGGCGTTCTTCGCCGCGGACCAGTTCCAGGACCCGCTGGTGGCTCTGCCGCAGCCAGTGGATGAAGTCCATGGCGTTGCCGACGGTGGCCGAGAGCAGGAGCAGCCGCACCTGCGGCGGCAGCAGGCCGAGCGTCAATTCCCAGACGATGCCGCGTTCCGGATCGTTGAAGCTGTGGAACTCGTCCATCACGACGGCCGAAGTCTGCTCGAAATCGAACTCGCCGTGCAGCAGGCGATTGAGCAGGATTTCGGCCACGACGACGAGCACGGGGGCGGACGGGGTTTTCGCGGCGATTGCCGGTCACCAGGCCGACGTCGCTGGCCTGGAAGCCCCACGCGACCGCGCGGTCCTGCATCTCGTGGAACTTCTGTTCCGTCAGGGCGATCAGCGGCGTGGTGTAATAGGCATGCCGGCCGGTGTGCAGGGCCTCGAACAGGGCCGCCTCGGCGATCAGCGTCTTGCCGGTGCCCGTCGGCGCAGACCAGCACGCCCTGGTCGGTCGTGAACCAGGCCAGCAGGGCGTCTTCCTGGACTTTGTACGGTTCAAACGGAAGTTGGTCGAGGTAGCGGCTGGCAAGGTCGTCGCGAGAGGGGATGGACATCAGGGCATGGGGGTTGGGGGCGGATTCGGGAAGAACTCCCAGGGGTTCTGCTCGCAGACCGAGGGGCTTATCTCATTGTAATGGCGATGGCGGTCTGATTGACAGCCCTGTTCCTCTGATGGTAGACTTGCGAACATCGGTGCAGGGTGGTTTGGACCAAGGTGCCCACTATGAGCAAGTCATTCGAGCAGGGCAAGGCCGAAATCGGCAAACTGGTAGAGTACTTTTCGACCAACAAGGCCGCTTTTCACGACCCCAGCATCAAGGAAGCGGACGTTTGCGCAAGCCTCATCGAGCTTTTTTTCGTGGCTCTTGGCTGGGACGTGCGGAATACCGAAATGGTTGCGCCGCAAAACCGTGAAGTCATCCCCCAGGAAAAACTCGACGATGAAGGGCATAGCAAATCCCCGGACTACGCCTTTCGCGCCGACTGACTCCCAAATTCTATGCCGAAGCGAAAAAACCGTCCGTCAACATCAAGGACGACGCTGCCCCCGCCTACCAACTTCGCCGCTATGCTTGGAGTGCCAAGCTGCCGTTGTCGATTCTGACCAATTTCCAGGAATTCGCTGTTTTCGAAGGCGGAACGAAGCCGGCGCACAGCGACAAGGCGAACAAAGCACGCATTTGGTATTTCACATTTGACGAATATGTGGATCGCTGGCGCGAAATCTGGGATGTGTTTTCCTACGCGGCTGTGTTGGGCGGGCAGTTCGACCAATTCGCCGGCTCGAAGAAGGGCAAGCGCCCAACGGCCACGGTCGATGCCGAATTCCTGAAGGAAATTGAAGGTTGGCGCGAATCGCTGGCGCGCAACATGGCCCTGCGCAACCCCAAGCTCTCCAGCGAAGACCTGAATAAGGCGGTGCAGCTCACTATCGACCGCATCATTTTTCTTCGCATGGCCGAAGACCGCGGGGTTGAACAGGCAGAACTGCTGCTCGGATTGACGGAACGGCCGGAGATTTACCGCCGCTTCATGAAAGACATTTGCCGGAGGGCCGACGACAAGTACAATTCCGGCCTGTTCCATTTCGACGAAGAGCCTGGCGTTGAAAGCGAGCCCGACAAACTGACGCCCCGCCTCGTTGTGGACGACAAGGTTCTCAAGCCGATCCTGACCGACCTGTATTTTCCGTCGCCTTACGCTTTCCAAGTTCTGCCGGTCGAAATTCTGGGCAACATCTACGAGCAGTTTCTCGGCAAGGTGATTCGGCTGACCAAGGGCCATCAGGCCAAGGTGGAAGAAAAGCCCGAAGTCCGCAAGGCAGGCGGTGTGTACTATACGCCAGCCTACATCGTCGATTACATCGTCAAAAATACCGTGGGGGCAATGATCGACGGCAAGAGCCCCGCGCAATTGGCCGGAAGAGGCAAAGGACGACCATTGCGAATTTTGGATATGGCCTGCGGGAGCGGATCGTTCCTGTTGGGCGCTTACCAGCATCTCTTGAGTTATTGTCTGAAGTGGTACACGGAGAACGGACCCGAAAAGCACGACAAGGCCGTTTGGCAATCCAACGGGCAGGGCGCCTGGCGGCTGACTATCGGTGAACGAAAACGAATCCTGACGACGCACATTTTCGGCGTCGATATCGACCCCCAAGCCGTTGAAGTCACCAAACTCAGCCTGCTCTTGAAAGTCCTGGAAGGCGAAACCGACGAATCGCTGGGCAAGCAGACGCAGAGGAAGCTGTTCGATGATCGCGCGTTGCCTAACCTCGACCAGAACATCAAGTGCGGGAATTCGCTGATCGGTCCGGACTACTTCACCGGCCGGTTGATCCCAGACGACGAAGCGCTGAGGCGTGTGAATGCGTTCAACTGGAAGACCGCATTCCCCGAGGCGACCGCTTCGGGCGGATTCGACTGCATCGTCGGCAATCCTCCCTATATCCGCATCCAGATGATGAAGGAATGGGCTCCCCTGGAGGTCGAGGTCTACAAGGGACTTTACCGCTCGGCGAACAGCGGCAATTACGACATTTACGTCGTGTTCGTCGAACGGGGTTTGCAACTCTTGAGCCCGCGGGGCCGGCTTGGTTTCATCCTTCCGAACAAGTTCTTTAATTCGCGGTACGGCGAACCTATCCGCTCCATCGTGGCGGATGGAAAGTACCTTTCGCACGTCGTTCACTTTGGCGCCGAGCAGGTCTTCGAGGGCGCGACTGACGTATACCTGCTTGGTGTTTCTCGACAAGTCCGGCGCGGAAGTGCCGTTTCGTGCAGGTTGACGACCTGGTTTCGTGGCGACAATCGGGCAAGGGAATCGAAGGTTCGATTCCGGTCAGGCAAGTCACTTCCGCCGAGTGGAACTTTACCGTGGGGGCAAGTTCCGGCCTGTGCAGGAAGCTGCGCCGGATGGCCGTCAAGCTGGGCGACGTTGCCGACATTTTCGTCGGCCTGCAAACGATGCCGACGACGTTTTCATCATGGATCTCGCAAAAGAGACGCAGCAAACGCTTCGCTTGAAATCCGAGGCGCTGGGAACTGAACGAGCCTTTGAGAAAGATCTGTTGTTTCCGCTTGTGAGCGGGACGGATATTGACTCTTACGCCCCGCTGCCGAATCGACAGTACATTCTTTTCCCCTATTGCGCCGGCGATGGCACGGCTGAGTTGTTGCCCATCGCGGAGATCCTGGAGCGATTCCCGAAAACCGCCGCCTACCTCCTGGAGAACAAGAGCCGGCTCGAAGGCCGCGAGAAGGGCAAGTTTCGCGGACAAGGCTGGCACCGTTTCGGACGCAATCAGAACCTTGGAATTCAAGATCGCGTCAAGCTTTGCGTCCCAAGACTCGTTCAGCGTCTACATGCGGGCTATGACAGGAAGGGCCATCACTTCCTGGATAATGTCGATGTCGGCGGAGTGACATTTAAGACGCAATTCGAGTCGCAGACGCTCGAATACCTCTTGGGCTTGCTGAACTCGCGGCTCTTGCGATGGTACTTTCCGTTCATTAGTGCGCCGTTTCGCGGGGGATGGCGGTCGGCGAACAGGCAATTCCTTTCCCTTTTGCCCTTTCGCGCGATTGATCTTGCCGACAAGTCGGACAACGCCAGGCATGCCCGGATCGTGGCTCTGGTCGAGCAAATGCTCAGTCTGCACAAGTCGCTTCATGCGGCGGACTCCGAAAAGTCTCAGGATGTCTCCGGCGCCAAATTGCCGCCACGGACGCGGAAATCGACAGGCTGGTCTACGACCTGTACGCCCTGACCGAAGAGGAAATTGCGGTTGTCGAAGGCGCCGCGGCTAATGAAAGCGGCGTCCAATCAGCCAAGCGTGCTGCTGAGAATCCCGGCGGTTGAGCAGGATTTCGGCCACGACCACAAGCACGGGAGCGGACGGGTTTTCTCGGCGATTGCCGGTCACCAGGCCGACGTTGGCGGCCTGGAACCCACTCGTCTGCCGGTCCTTCCAAAGTACCTTGTCTGCTTACAAGTGGCGGCGTATATTGGTGCCTGTATCGTCGGCCAAAGGAAACAAATCATGCAACCACAGTTTATTTACGGTAAGAACCCCAACCCCCCGGCTCCTACTGAAATCGACTTGGCGAGGCGATTCGACGTGTATTGCGGAGAGTATTCGCATCAGCCAGTTGTTGTCTATAGAAACGCTCGTTTCCTAGGCGTCAAGACTTTGTGCAAACGTAGCGAACACGACTATTGTAGCGAGTTCATGGAGTTGGAGTTGGCGAACGGGCAATCAGCTTTCCTGTCGCGACTGTACGGTGCTTGCCTTTTGCGAACCCGGCACCGAATGTATGCCGGAATTCGTGCTGCCCAAGCCGATTTGACCCTCCGTTGGAGTTGAACGAATTACTTGGGGTTGTCCGAATGGCCTGTGCAACTGAGGGCACCGATCCGCATAAGGAGATCCCGACTATCTCTCAGACCGATCGCACAGGCAGTTATTAGTTCGAGCGGCGAATAAGTGGCGATGCCAATTACAGCGTAAAGACCGGACGGGACTGACTCGGTCGGCTCTCGTTGATGCACGCGGCTTCGCGAGATTTGTCGGCCAAACCTCCGCTCGGCGTTTTTCTGCACGGTCGCTGGAGAATCCGCTTCAGGATTCGTCAATAGGTCTGCGAAGGCGCTCGTGGTAGTGCTCATAGTTGTGTATATTATAGGCAATTTTAGCCCGCCCGCTCCAAAGGCACAAGTGAGCACCTGCCTGTTCGCAACTCGTTTTATAGCAACGGGTTGGTGCGAGGAGTATAATCATGGACTTCAGCCACAAGTGAAGCAAGGAACACCCCATCATGACCCCTGACGAATTCCGCCGCCACGGCCGCGAAGTCATCGACTGGATCGCTGACTACATGGAACGCGTCGAGCAACTGCCCGTGTTCTCGCAGGTCAAGCCGGGCGAGATTCGAAGCCGCCTGCCCGACCAGGCGCCGCAGCAGGGCGAACCGTTCGACGCGATTCTCCGCGATCTCGACGAGATCATTTTGCCGGGAATCACGCATTGGCAGTCGCCCAATTTCTTCGCCTACTTTCCCAGCAATAACTCGGGTCCCTCGATCCTCGGCGATTTGCTGGCTTCGGGCTTGGGTGTGCAAGGGATGCTCTGGTCAACCAGTCCGGCCTGCACGGAACTAGAAACGCACGTGCTCGATTGGCTCGTCGCGGCACTCGGCCTGCCGGAACGGTTCCTCTCGACGACCGTCGGCGGCGGCGTGATCCAGGACTCGGCCTCCTCGGCCACGATCTGCGCGATCCTGGCGAGCAGAGAGCGGGCAGAAGCAAACCAGTACGTCAGGCCGACCATGGGTACATGGTGCCCGAGCCTGACTATGACTGGTCAGGCTGGAAAGCCTGCCGTACAGAACGGCGAACTGGTCGCCTATGTCTCGACCCAGACCCATTCCTCGATCGAAAAAGGGCTCCGCGTCACCGGACTGGGAAACAACCCGCTCCGCCGCATCGAAGTTGATGATCGGTGGGCCATGCGGGTGGATTGCCTGGCCGAGGCGCTGGACGCCGACGTTGAGGCAGGCCGCAAGCCCTTCTTCGTCTGCGCAACCGCGGGCACCACGTCGTCGCTGGGCTTCGATCCGCTGCGGGCGATCGGCGAGGTCTGCCGCCGGCACGATGTCTGGCTGCACGTCGATGCGGCCCTGGCCGGCACGGCGGCCATCTGCCCTGAGTTGCGCGGCATGCTCGACGGCCTGGAACTGGCCGACAGCTTCTGCTTCAATCCGCACAAGTGGATGTTCACGAACTTCGATTGCAGTTGCTTCTTTGTCGCCGACCGAGGGCCGCTGATCCTGCGCGCTGGGGATCATGCCGGAGTATCTCAAGAACCAAGCCACGCAGTCGGGCGCGGTGATCGATTATCGCGATTGGCAGGTGCCGCTGGGCCGGCGGTTCCGCGCGTTGAAATTGTGGTTCGTCTTGCGGTCCTTCGGCATCGAGGGCATTCAACAGCGCGTGCGGAAGCACGTGGCCCTGGCCCACGAATTGGCCGGTTGGATCGAGTCCGATCCCCGCTTCGAACTGGCCGCGCCGGTGGCGCTGAACCTGGTCTGCTTCCGCCACCGCGGCGGCGACGCGGTCAACCAGCGGATTCTCGACCGCGTGAACTTGTCCGGCAAGTTGTTCATGACCCATACGCGGTTGCGAGACCGCTTGACCTTGCGGTTCTGCGTCGGGCAAACCAATACCGAGCGGCGGCACGTCGAGCAGGCCTGGAAACGAATCTGCGCGGCGGCAGAACCGTACTCATCACGCTCCGCGTGATGGAATCGAATCACGCGGAGAAGTAGGGTGGGCCGACGGGCCGACGGGCACTATGTACCCATGGTGCCCGTCGGTCCACCACTTCTTCTTCACCCTTTGCAATCATCCAGCATTGACCGCCAGAACGGCAGCCGGGGAAAGAGCACGCGGGCGGCCTCGCGGGCCAATTCGGTGGAAGGCACGACACGGCCTTCTTCCAAGGCCCGGTCCCAATCGAGTTGGCCGAGCATCAGGCGGGTGAAATCGGCCACGTTGAGGCGAAGATAACTGCGGCCCAAGCGGTCGGCTGTGGCCCGGCCCCGGCCGGCTATCTCGATCTGATATTTCTCACCATCGACCAGCAATCCGAGTTCAAACGGCCGAGCGAGCCCGGCCTCGTCGGCCCGTTGCACGAACGCGCCGCAGAGGAGTCGCAGGAGCCCCAGCGGATTGAGCAGACGGGCCATGCAGAACTCGGCGTCCGCGCCGGCCCAGGGCGGCAACGATTCGGTCTCGTTGCAGAAATATCCCAGCAGAGGGCTTCCGCCCGGAAGATGCAGCGAGATGCGGCGGTGGTCCTGCTCGATCGCATCGCCGCAGGCCCGGGCAATAAGTTCCATGGCCGCTTTCCGCCGATCAGTGCGGTCACGAGTTCGATGATTTTCTCACCCTTGATGGCGGCATAGCCGACGACCCGCGTGCTGTTCTCCTTGAAGTCCCAGAGGTCGGGGCCGTCCAGCGCCACGTAGAACTGATCGTAGGCCCTGCGTTCCAGAAGCCAATGCCAACAGGCGCGATTCCGTTCCAGCAGGCCGTAGCTGCCCGAGAGGTTCTGCCGGTAGACGCGGGCGATGGCGTCTTCTTCCCAGCGCCGCCAGGGACGGACCTGAATTCGCGGGGTGCGGCGGAGGCCGAGGCCCTGCTCCAGAAGTTGCGCGAGCACGGAATGCGGGGTCGCCACGCAAGGCGAACTGCCGCCGCACAATGCCCACCCGGTACGGCGGAAGAAATGCGGAACGCGAGTCCGCAGCAGCCCGACCAGCGCGCCCGACTTGGCCATTTGCCGTTCCGCGGCCAGCAGGAGATGGGTTCCGAGCCCCTGCTGGCGGCAATTGGCCGCAGTGGCCAGCCCTTGCAGCCCGGCTACGGGAAGCGCGAGCGAGCCGAACTGCATGATGCGGCGCGTGACGTGGACGTGGGCGATCATGCGGCCCATGCGGCGGAGCAAAAGACGATTGCCTGGGGCATACGAGGGATCGTCGAGCGCGGCCTGGAATTCCGCCGGATAGCCGTTGCCGAAAATCTCCGCGAGGAAATTCCCCAAGGCCACGTGATCGGCCATCGTGCAGCGAATCACGGCGCATCGCACGCGGCGCTTGCCGGTCAGCGATTGATTGCTGCCGGTCAGCGATTGATTGCTGCCGCTCAGCGATTGATTGCTGCCGCTCAGCGATTGATTGCTGCCGCTCAGCGCTTCATTGCTGCGCTGCATTTCCGCGACGATCGGCTCAATCCCTGCGCCGATACGCGCGACTCCTTTCCGCGAGGTTCACACTACGCTCACTTTCAACTCACACTATCAAAACATCTTTCCGCTCTTGGGAAGTGGAGCGCGGAAGAAAATCCATTTTACCCGCTTTTAGCAAGCAGAGCGTTTAAAAAATCCTTCAAGTAAGATTCCGGATACAGGCAAAAACTGTATTCGCGCCAGCCGAGCACCTTCTCGTGCCGCAGCATACGCTGCGTTTGCGACTGGAGTTCCAGCATTTGTTGGCGCCGTTGGGCGACCCACGGCTGCAGCGCATCGTTGATGCGGCGCAAGGCGTTCCACCGCCTATAGGCATTTTCCTGCGTGACGGGCGCGTGGATCCACCGCTGCTTTTCGTCGAGCAAGGCCCCAGCGCCAGCGGCCGCGCCGTCGAGCAGGTGGTTGGCGGCCAGATATTTTTCCGGATGATAACTCAGCTCGCGGAGCTCGCGGCGAATATCGCGCAGGTTCTCGTTGCTCACCTGCGGCCGCGGAACGGGCAGGTACAACGTGGCCGAAAGCACCATGATGCCCGGCGGCGGAATGCCGAAAAATGTCTCGATCAATCGATCGGTCACCTGGTCGTATTTCGCTCCGCCAATGCCATGCATGAAGAGATCGCTCAGGGCCAGGCGGGCCCAAAGCGTGGTAATGAGGGCCCGAGATCGTATTTTCACGCCCTGCCGGCTCCACTCGATCAATCGCCCGACGGCCTCCGATCCGTCGCCATCCGCGCCCAGCGACAAGCGGAGTTCCAGCCCGGCTCGGTCGGAAACCAGGACATCGCGGCCGCGGCGCGAGACAAAAAGCCGGCGACGTTGCGGCTGCTCGGCCGTCCATATCCAAAGTGGGGCTTCAACCCAAGGGCCCTCGGCCACGAGGTCCGGCACCGGATGGGCCGCGTTGCGAATGTGATTGGCCCTACGATACTCCTGCACCGCCTGATTGTAGCACTCGCGAAAGCGATCGAGGTTGGCGATCAGGTGGACGAGAAACCAATGAAAAGGCTCGCTGCCGCAGACCAGGCTCTGCGGAATCTCCAGCGTTTGCAATCCCCATTGGCCCTCCAACTGATGTCGCGCCTGGGCCAGGCAGTAACCGAGCCGATCGACATGCCGCGCCCTTTCGAGCACCATCGGCCAGAATCGCCCTAGGAGCGGATCGGGCACCAACGGCGCGATCCGCCGTACCACGCGGCCGCCAAAGCGGGCGAAAATATCCGCATCGAGTATTCGCCGCTCCTCAAAGGGCAAGCGACCCAGGGTACTGGGTGCCCCATCGGGACGGTCGAACAGCACCGCTTCGCGCCGCGGATCGGCCGGCGATCCGCAGGGCGTCGGCAGCGAGACGTTTTTCATCGTGTCGCTGTCAATCACCAGGTTCACGGCCACGGCGTCGTGCCGGCGGGCCAGCTCGCCCAGGGCGAAGTTCTTGAACCACACTCCAGGATGAAACAACTCCGGCTGGTGGCCAGCGAGAAAAATCAAGCCCTCCGGATCGAGGTTCGGCAAGTCGATCTCGCGGTAGGCAGTGGTCCAGGCTTGGGCCGCCGCGAGGAGTTCCGCGCGGGCCTGCCGCGAAAGATCCGCCAGCGAGCGGCCTTGCAGCGCATAGTCGGCCGTGCCGCGAAGTTGGACGTTTTCCGCGGCCAGGGCCCCGGCTTCTTCGATAGGCGGCACGGCCAGCATCGCGCGGTCTTCGCGCGGCGTCGCGAAACGCTGACGATGGACTCGATCTGGGGCAATAGTCATAAGCACGATTTTCGTTGCGCAGGCTCGGCGCGATGGATCAACAACGGCACTTCTACCCAGCCATCGAGCATTCACGCGCGTCGTTTTCGGCACGATACTGGCCGCGGCCATGGCACGATCCAAGACCTCCTCATAGACCTTCAGCCGCGTCTCTCCGTGGTCCAGCGCCCCACCGAACGATCGGGTCTCGTCGAGATAGACCAACGGCACCGGCATCTCGACGATCGCGAGCCCTAAGGCCACCGCCTGGACCCACAACTCCAAGGGCATGGCATAGCCCATCTCGGTCAACGAGAACTTTCCCAGGATCGGCACGCGATAGGCCTTGAATCCGCAGAAGGCGTCGGTAAGACCAAGGCCCAACTGTCGATTCACGCGCCGCGTAATGATCTCGTTGATCCGCCGCCGTTCTTCCGGAGGACGGCTGTCGCCGGGAAACTCCTTCAGGTATCGGCTGCCGGAGACGATGTCGGCCTCCGCGCTGCGGGCGATAAATTGCGGAATCAGGCAAGGCTCGTGCTGGCCGTCGCAGTCGATCGTCACCAGTACGTCGTAGCCCTCTCGCAGGGCAAAATCGAACGCCGATTGCAGCGCCGCACCGTATCCGCGATTTACCGCATGGGTTGCCACGTACACGTCGCCGCGGGCGGCCAGGATCTCGGCCGTGCCGTCGCGCGAGCCGTCGTCCACGACGAGCACCTCACGGCAATACCGCAGGACTTCATCCAAAACGGGGGAAACATGGTTGACTTCATTATAAACCGGCAATGCCGTCAGGGCTTTCGTCATGATTTTTATTCTACGTGCCGACCTCAGACGTGGAAAGTCGCGGCCCCAAAAGGGAAAATCCGAAATCCGAAATCCGAAACAAATTGGGAAAATGAAAAATGAAAAATGCAAATCGGAATGCCCGTGGTCGTCCTTTCTTATTTCTAATATTTTTCTTATTTGAATTGAATTTGTTTCGGATTTCGGATTTCGGATTTTTCTCCGCGGTCAGGTCCTTTGTTCCGCGTCGATCCACCGCAGCGGATCGCGCTCTTGCCGGCTGGTCCAAACATGAACTCCAGGAAACTGCCTCGCCAACATTCCTGCCAACTCCTCGACGGCAAACCGCTCGCTGGCGAAGTGGCCGGGGAGCAACAGGCCGATTCCCCAGGCCTCGGCCTCCAGGCAGGTGTGGAAGCGGGCCTCGCCCAGCAGCATGGCGTCGCTGCCCGTCTGGCGAGCGGCTTCCAGGAACTCGCCCGCCGCGCCGCAGGCCACCGCCGCGGTCCTTATCTTTTGTTCCACCTTTCCGACTATTTGCAAATTGCCAATGCCGAGGAACTTCATCAGGCGTTGGGCCAGGTCGCCCAAGGTTCTGGCCCCGTCAACCCGGCCCCAGCGGCCTGCGCCCTGCCCTTCCTGGTGCGGCACCAGCGGGGCGATCTCCGTCAGCCCTAGTCCTTCGGCCAACCGCTGATTGATCCCTTCGGCTGCCGAGTCGAATGCCGTATGCGGGCTATAAACCGCCACGCCCGCCATAATCAGCTTCAAAAGCATAAGGCCTGCGGTGGTCTCGGACGTCACCCGCTTGATGGCCGAAAAAGGCAGCGGATGATGCGTAACGATCAAGTCCGCGCCGCCATCAATCGCCTCGTCAACCGTCATCGGCGTGATCGTCAGACAGGTCATCAGCCGCCGCACTTCCCTCCGCTGGTCGCCGACTAGCAAGCCGACGTTGTCCCACGACTCGGCCAGCCGCAGCGGGGCGAATTTCTCCAAGAACGCATGAAAATCTTCAATCGTCGGCATGGCTTGCCAAAAACCCGTGGAGTCAATAAACTTGATCTATACTATCCCGATCATCTTTGTATAATAGCTACGAATCGCACCAATTTCCACCCGCACCCTACGTTTGGGCCACTTTTTCTCTCGATTTGAAAGGTAACGCCATGTCTCACGGCAAAATCTATAGCGACATCGTCGCCACGACGTACAACACACCCCTGGTGAAGCTCAACCGCATTATACCGGCGGGCGCTGCCACCGTGCTGGCGAAACTGGAGTTCTTCAATCCCTGCAACAGCGTGAAGGACCGCATCGGCCGCGCCATGATCGAGGCCGCGGAGAAGTCCGGCCGGCTGACGCCGGAGACGCACATCATCGAGCCCACCAGCGGCAACACGGGCATTGCCTTGGCCTTCGTCGCGGCGGCCAAGGGCTATTCGCTGAC
Source organism: uncultured Planctomycetia bacterium (assembly GCA_963824275.1). Classification (GTDB taxonomy): domain Bacteria; phylum Planctomycetota; class Planctomycetia; order Pirellulales; family Thermoguttaceae; genus JANXQG01. The sequence goes on from CAWGOT010000003.1 coordinate 1,249,778, forward strand.
GCTCACCATGCCCGAGTCGATGAGCCTCGAGCGCCGCGGCGTTGCTCCGCGCCTTGGGCGCCGAATCTGGTGCTCACTCCAGCCAAGGACGGCATGAAGGGCGCGATTGCCAAGGCCGAGGAGTTGGCCGCGACGACGCCCAACGCCTGGATCCCGCAGCAGTTCGACAACCCGGCCAACCCCGACGTCCACGAGCGGACAACCGGCCCGGAGATCTGGGAAGACACCGGCGGCAAGGTCGATATTCTGGTGGCGGGCGTGGGCACCGGCGGCACGATTACCGGCGCCACCCGCTACATCCGCACGAAGAAGGCCGATTTCCAGGCCATCGCCGTCGAGCCGACCGATTCGGCGGTGATCTCCGGCGGCAAGCCGGGGCCGCACAAGATCCAGGGCATCGGCGCCGGGTTCATCCCCAAGAATCTCGATACGAGCCTGCTCAGCGGCGTCGAGACGGTGACCAACGACGAGGCCTTCACCTGGGCCCGCCGCATGGCCAAGGAGGAAGGCATCCTGGTCGGCATCAGCTCCGGCGGCAACGTGGCGGCTGCGGTGCGGCTGGCCCTGCGGCCCGAGAACCGCAACAAGGTGATCGTGACGATCATCCCCAGCTTCGGCGAGCGGTATCTGTCCACGCCGCTGTTCGAAGGACTGGCGGGGTGAACTAGACTGATGGGTTTGACATTGCCGGCAGCGCGTGCAATAATACTCTTGCCGTTCGACGGCGAGTTGCCATGCCCTATCATCATGCCGAAACCTCGAGCCAGATTCATAAGACGCCGGGGGTCTGCGGGGGGAGGCGTGCGTCCGGACTACCCGTCACACCGTAGCCGGCCTGGTCCAATGGCGGCATTTGGGCCTCTCCGACGAGCAGATTCTTCGGCATCACCCCGATCTCACGCAAGCCGATCTCGACGCCGCATGGGATTACTATCAGTGCAACGCCGAGGAGATAGAGGGGGCCATAAAGGATGATGAGGACGCCTAGCCGATGGCGCGATTATACGCCGACGAAGACTTCAGCTACCCGACGGTCGAAGAGTTGAGACGGTTGGGGCACGACGTTTTGACGGCCCAGGAGGCCGGTGAGGGCAACCGGGGAACGACGGACAATGAGGTTTTGGCGTTTGCCGTCGCCCACGAGCGAGCGGTGGTCACGTTCAACCGCCGTCATTTTGTCCGCCTGCACCGAACGGCTGGTCGGCATTTTGGCATCATCGTATGCTCGCGCGACGCCGATCATCTTGCCTTGGCTGCCCGCGTTGGTCGGTCGGTGACAGCGTATCCCAGTCTCGTGAATCGCTTGCTTCGGGTCAACCGACCCCCCGTGTAACGAGAACGGCAAGAAACTTCCGCAGGTCGTCGGTAGCCACCAATGCTGCATGCCGACGCGATTCCTCACCACTGCCCTTCGTTCGTACAATTGCAAGAAGCTCGCCAGCCATTGGCTCAAGGTCTGGGCAAAATGCCGAACCCGCTAAAGCCTTTGAGGTTGCAAACAACAGAGCATAAACATCTATGACCGTCGATCTGGAATCGAACAGCCGATCAAGCGAGTCCAGTAGGTTTTCAAGGAGGGCTTTTTCGTCTCTTGTCATGACGATACCGCAAGTTCTGCGCCAGATGGTTCCCCCTCGCGTTTTGAAAAGCGGCGGCAGGCCATCGCACTCCCAAAAACGCCGCGCCTTCGCGTGAGCCAAGGCGCGGCGGAATTGCGTTCAACACGGTATAGGCAAGCCTACTTGGCCTTGGCCTTGATGGCCGCGTGGGCCGCCGCCAGGCGGGCGATCGGCACGCGGTAGGGCGAGCAGCTCACGTAGTTCAGCCCCGTCTTGAAACAGAACTCGACGGAGGCCGGATCGCCGCCCTGCTCGCCGCAGATGCCGACCTTCAGGTCGTGCTTCGTCTGCCGGCCCTTCTCCACCGCCATCTTGATCAACTGGCCCACGCCCTGCTGGTCGATCGTCTGGAAGGGATCGGCCTCGAGGATCCCGTCCTTGAGGTACTCGGGCAGGAATCCGCCGATGTCGTCGCGGCTGAAGCCGAAAGTCATCTGCGTGAGGTCGTTGGTGCCGAAGGAGAAGAACTGCGACATTCTCGCCATCAGGTCGGCCAGCAAGCAGGCCCGCGGGATCTCGATCATCGTGCCGTAGAGATACTTCACGTCAATGCCGGTCGTCTTCTTCACCTCGGCATGCACGCGATCGACGATCACCTTCGTGACGTCGATCTCCTTCACGTCGCAGGTCACGGGGACCATGATCTCCGGCTTGGCGTCCTTGCCTTCCTTGATCAGTTCGGCGGCCGATTCGAGGATGGCCTTGATCTGCATCTCGGTCACTTCGGGATAGGTGATCCCCAGGCGGATGCCGCGATGGCCCATCATGGGGTTGACCTCGTGCAGGGCCTCGCCGCGCTTCTTGATGTCGGCCGGCTTGATTTTGAGGGCCTCGGCCAACTGGGCCACGGCGTCCTTGTCCTGCGGCACGAACTCGTGCAGCGGCGGATCCAAGAGGCGGATCGTGACCGGCAGCCCGTTCATCGCCTCCAGCGTGGCCTTGATGCTCTCCTTGACGAAGGGGAACAACTCGTTGACGGCGGCCTGCCGCTCTTCCTGGGTGTTGCTTAAGATCATCTTCCGCAGCACGAAGAGCGGTTCGTCGGAGCCCTTGCCGTAGAACATGTGCTCGGTGCGGAAGAGGCCGATGCCCTCGGCGCCGTACAGGCGGGCGACCTTGGCGTCCTCGGGCGTGTCGGCATTGGTGCGCACACCCATCGTGCGGTGCTTGTCGACGATCTTCATGAACTCCTGGAAGCGGGGGTTCTCGGTGGCGTCGATCATCGCCAGGGCGTCCTTGTAGACGCGGCCCTTGGTGCCGTTGAGGGTGATCTGGTCGCCCTTCTTGAGCTTGACCTTGCCGAAGGTGGCGGTCTTGGTGGCGAAGTTGATCTTCAACTCGCCGGCGCCGACGATGCAGCACTTGCCCCAACCGCGGGCCACCAGGGCCGCGTGGCTGGTCATGCCGCCGCGGGCGGTCAGGATGCCCTCGGCGGCCCGCATGCCTTCCACGTCCTCGGGGTTCGTCTCCTCGCGGACGAGGATCACCTTTTCGCCGCTGGCGGCCGCTTCCACCGCTTCGGCCGAGGTGAAGACGATCTTGCCGCAGGCCCCGCCCGGTCCGGCGGGCAGCCCGGAGAGGATCGTCTCGGCGGTCCTTCTCGGCGGCCGGATCGATGATCGGGTGCAGCAGCTCGTCCAACTGGGCCGGCTCGACGCGGGTCACGGCGGTGACCTCGTCGATCAGCTTCTCGTGCAGCATGTCCATGGCCATGTTCAAGGCCGCCGTGCCCGTCCGCTTGCCGTTGCGGCACTGGAGCATGTAGAGCTTCTGGGACTCGATCGTGAACTCGATGTCCTGCATGTCGTGGTAGTGGTGCTCGAGCTTGCGTGCGGATGTCGTAAAGCTCCTGGTAGAGCTCGGGCATCGCGGTTTCCAGCGAGGAGAGGTGCTTGTTCTGCTCGTTCTTGGTGGCTTCGTTGATCGGGCTGGGGGTGCGGATGCCGGCCACCACGTCTTCGCCCTGGGCGTTGACGAGCCATTCGCCGTAGAACTTGTTCTCGCCGGTGGCCGGGTTGCGGCTGAAGGCCACGCCGGTGGCGGAGTCGTCGCCCATGTTGCCGAAGACCATGCTCTGCACGTTGCAGGCGGTGCCCCATTCTTCGGGAATGCCCTCGATGCGGCGGTAGGAGACGGCCCGCTTGCCCTGCCAGCTCTTGAACACGGCGCCGATCGCGCCCCAGAGCTGCTCCTGCGGATCGTCGGGGAAGGGCTTGCCCAGGACTTGCTGAGCACCTTGGCTTTGAAGTCGTCGCAGAGCTTCTTGAGGTCCTCGGCCTTCATGTCGGTATCGGACTTGTAGTTCTTCTGCTTCTTCAAGCGCGGCCATGATGTCTTCAAGCTGGTGGCGGATGCCGTGGCCTTCGGCCGGTTCGATGTCTTCGGCCTTCTCCATCACCACGTCGGAATACATCATGATCAGTCGGCGATAGGCGTCCCACACGAAACGTTCGTTGCCCGACTTCTTCACCAGGCCGGGGATCGTGGCGGGGCAGAGGCCGACGTTCAAGACGGTTTCCATCATGCCGGGCATCGACTTGCGGGCCCCGCTGCGGCAAGACATGAGGAGCGGGTTTTCCGCATCGCCGTACTTCTTGCCCATCGCCTCTTCGGTCCTGGCCAGGGCCTTGGCGACCTCTTCCTTCAGGGAGTCGGGAAACTGCTTGCCGCCCTGCAGATAGACGGTGCAGAACTCGGTGCTGATGGTGAAGCCCGCGGGGACGGGCAGCTTCAGGCGGCACATTTCCGCCAGGTTGGCGCCCTTGCCGCCGAGACTGTTCTTCATGCTGGCGTCGCCCTCGGCCCCCCAGGGACCGAAGCTGTAGACGAACTTCGTGGAGACGTGATCTTCCCTAGCCGGATTGCTGGGGCGCGGAGGATTTAGCGTATTAGGCATTCTTTCTTTCCTTGCTGAATTGCCGGACCATCGAAATATGCTAGTCTAGCGGTACTCTGCCAATCCGTCAAGAATCCCGGTCCTCCCAGCAGGAAAACCAGAAATGGTCGAGAAGTTCGCTCCCTCACCCTCTTTTCCGCTCCAAGCTGCCCTTTTCGAAGCGAGTTTGGCGTTTCTGGCGGTGTTGCTCGGCTGGATATTCGGCCAATCGCCCACGAGGACCTTTCGCGTGGATTTTTCTGTCATCCTTGTGGGGATGCTCGCCGTGCTGCCGTTGCTGGCCATGCTGGCGGCTTGCCAATGCCTGCCTTGGCGGCCGCTTCTGGCGGTGCGCCGGGCCCTGGACGAGTTGATCGTGCCGATGTTCAAGAACTGCACGTGGAGCGATCTGGTGACAATTTCGTTCCTGGCGGGGCTGGGTGAAGAACTGCTCTTTCGCGGCGTGCTGCAGGCCGCGATCGCCGAGTGGACCGGCGACTATCTGGCGCACTCCCCGACCGGAGCGAGGATCGGCGACTGGATTGCGAACGTCGGCGTGGCGATTGTCTTTGGGCTGCTGCATGCCGTCAACGCCGCCTACGCCGTGTTGGCCGCCTTGATGGGGCTGTATCTCGGCTGGCTCTGGATGGCGACGGGGAATCTGGCCGTGCCGATCGTGGCGCACGCCGTTTATGATTTTGTGGCGCTGATGTATATCTTGCGCGGCATCGAGCAAAGTAGCAGGCACACGGAGTGTGCCTGCTACTTTGCTTCCAAGGAAATCACCTCCACGGCAATCCGGCTGGCTCCGCTCCCGAAAGCAAGCGGTTGTGTGCCGCCTTGGCCATCGACATCGCCCACGACCATGCGAGCCAGCGAGATCGGCAATCGCAAGCGGCGCGGCCCTGCACTGCCGGGGTTGAGGTAGACCACGCCCTGCTTCTCAATAACGCTCGGATTGTGCGAGTGGCCGTAGATCACGACGCGGAAGCCGGCAGCCGCCGGATCGAGGTCCAACTGGCCGAGGTCGTGAAGAACGTAGAGGTGCAGGTCGTCGATCTCCACGATCTCGGTTTCCGGGAACTCGTCGGCCCACGTGCCGCGGTCGACGTTTCCCCGAATGGCGACGACCGGAGCGAGGTTCCGCAGGGCGTCGATGATCTGGGGCGAGCCGATGTCGCCGGCATGCACGATCAGGTCGACACCGGCGAGGACCTCCAGGACCTCCGCCCGCAACAGGCCATGCGTATCGGAAATCACGCCTACGGTTTTCATGATCGGTGGGAGCCTTCGCCTTCCGCAAGATACTGTAGGAGAGCGCCTCGCGGACGGCAAGGGCAGTAGGCCGTAGGGTGGGACCAGCGAGGACCAGCGAGCTTGCGAGCGCCGGCCCACCAATTGCGGGCGGAGGTGGGCCGGCACTCGCAAGCTCGCTGGTCCCACCCTACGGCCTACAGTCTACGGCCTACAGTCTGGTAATTTGGGCGGCATGGGCTACTTCTCGATACGGATGAAAATGCCACTCGGCATTGACGTCCGTGCTTGCCCAACCTATAAGATTGTCGCGCCTGAATGGTCGAATTTCAAATCTCCAGAGGTTTACCATGCACCCAAATCGATCTCTCGCTGTGTTTTCCGCGGCCTTGCTGCTCGTCGTCTACTCGGGCTGTGGCAGCGGTGACACTCCTGACTCCACTGCAACAAGTCCTGTCAGGATAACTCAGACCAAGGCGGTCGACAAAGCGGGCGGTGAAGCAGCCTCGGCGAACAACTGGGCGAATTCCGTATCACTGGTCACTCCCGACGATTTTGCCGCGGTCGTGATCCGTCCCCGGCGGATCGCGCAGTCGCCGCTGGCGGCGGTGCTGCTGAAAAACGAAACGGCTGCCACGGAGATCAAGAGGGTTGGCATCGATCCGAGCGAAGTGGAGCAACTGGTTGTACTCTTCCGAGTCGATAAGCAAGCGGGACATCCCGATCCGGTTCCCGTCCTCGTCGCCCGCTTTACCCACGACGTGGACGGCAAGGAAGTTCTGGCCCGAATGCGGGCGGCCTCGCAGGGCACGCAGAAACAACAACCGATCGAAGAGGTCCAGTTCGGCGGCAAGACCTGCCTTGACCTTGGAACGGACGCCGGGCTGGCCTATTGCCCCAGCAAGAACACGATCGTCTTGACGTCGAAGGAGAACATGAAGCAGGTTGTCTCCGGCACTGCGCCGAGCGGGCCGCTCTGGGAGCGATTGAAGAAGGCCAACGCCGATAACGACATCATCGTGGCCCTGGAGCCGGGCGTTTATCCTGACTACAACAATGCCATCGATGCGGCCAGGAAAGAGGCCCCCATGGACATCGGATCGCTGAAATCGGTGCAGGGCGGAACCGCGACCTTCAACCTGAACTCTCCCGCAATGCTTCACGCAGTGCTGGATACCAGCGATGCCGACGCGGCCGGCCGCGTCCAAGACTTGCTTCAGCAGAGTCTGGGAGCGGCGAGTGCCGGCCTGCTCGTGGCCAAGCAGAGCATCCCCAAGGAGGCTCAATCCATGTTCCTGCCGCTCGTAAAATTGGCCGATCAGCTCTCCGCCGGCGCCAAGGCCGCAAAGTCCGGCAGCCAGGCAATGCTCGACGTCAAACGGCCGGAGATCCTGGACACGGCCGGCCCATCGGTCATCGGTGGAGCGATTGTCGGCGCGATCGAGCAATACGTCATGGAAAACCGCCGGACACAGCAGATGGGCAAGCTCGCGCGATCGGCCTGGCAATGCTCAACTACCAGTCGGTGCAGAGGAGTTTTCCGCCCGCCGCGATCGGAAAGGACGGCAAACCACTGCTCAGTTGGCGCGTGGCCATCCTCCCTTATCTGGGCGGCATGGACCTCTACAGACTTTTCCGTCTCGATGAGCCCTGGGACAGCCCTCATAACCTCGAGGTAGCCAAGATGATGCCTTTCGTATTTCAATCGGCGGACAGTCTCGACGACGGCAAGACGGCGATCATGGTATTCACGGGCCGGGGCGCCGCGTTCGACGCCGGCAGAAACCTGCAACTCATGGAGGTTCGCGACGGCGTGGCCAACACGATTCTGTGCGTGGAGGCCGGGCCGGACAAGGCCGTTCCGTGGACCAAACCGGAGGACCTGCCGTTTGATCCCGCGCGGCCGTCGGCGGCACTCGGGGAGGTGTCGGCCGGGGGATTCCTGGCCGCCTTTTTCGACGGGCACGTGGAGCAGTTGAAAGTCGACGACAAGACGCTCAAGGCCCTGATCACGCCCGACGGCGGCGAGCTGATCGACCGTTCCGAACCGCATGCAGGGCGGTAGTCAATTCTCCGCTTTCTTGACACCGATCGCTATGCACGTCAAGATTAGCGGGTATAATATACTTCGCGCGGCCTGAAGTGATTCGATTCACACTATACTGCTCGCGGGCGGAACGGATCGAAGCCCGACGCGGAAGCGAGGGATGGAACCGCTTACCTCGGCGCGAAGTGTGCACCGGCTGATCCGCGGGGATCAAGAATAACCGTCAAGTCGAGGCCCATGGAAGTCGCGGAAAAGAAAGACGAAGCGAAAGGAGCCAAGACGGTCGCGGCCATCGACGTTGGCGCGAACGCCGTGCGGATGGTCATCGCCGAGGTCCTGCCCGACGGCCGCATCGAAGTCATCGAGCGCTTGCAGCGGGCGGCCCGTCTGGGGCAGGATGCCTTTCGCCGCGGGCGGCTGGGCGCGGCCAGCATGCGGGTGGCGTTGGCCATCCTCCGCGATTTCCACGAGCTGTTGAAACTCTACAAGGTCGAGCAGCTCAGGGCCGTCGCCACCAGCGCCGCCCGCGAGGCCAGCAACACCGACACCTTTCTCGACCGCATCTATCTGGCAACGGGCTTGAAGGTCGAGGTCATCGGCACGCCGGAAGAGAGCCGGCTGACGGTCTCGGCGGTCCGCCAGGCCCTGGGCGAGGCGCCGAGCGTCACGCGGGGCGAGACGCTGATCGCCGACGTCGGCGGCGGCAGCACGCTGCTGACCTTGCTCCGCGACGGCGAGATCGTCACCTCGCAGAGCCTGCGGCTGGGCTCCGTGCGGCTGCACGAGGTGCTGGCCAAGGACGAGGACTCGCCCGAGCAGACGGCCGAGGTGCTGCGCTACCAGGTTTCGACCATGCTCGGATCGCTGCAGAATTCGCTGCCGTTGTCCAACGTCGAATCGTTCATCGCGGTCGGCGGCGACGCCCGCTTCGCCGTCCGCCAGATCGGCCTGGCGACCGAATCGCCGGACCTCTTCCGCATCGATCCGGCCGAGTTCGACAAGCTGGTCGCGCGCTGCGAGCATTGGACGGCCGAGGAGCTGGCGAAACGCTTCGGCGTTCCCTTTGCCGAGGCCGAGACGATCAATCCGGCGCTGATGGTCTACCAGAACCTGTTCCACCTCACGAAGGCCCCGCAGATCATCGTCTCGGACGTGACGATGCGCGACGGGCTGCTGCTGGAGCTTGCCAACCGGGTCACGGGGAAAGAGGACAGCGCGTTGGCGGCAGGCGTGATCCACTCGGCGATGGCGATCGCGCAGAAATATCACGTCGATCTCGGCCATGCGCAGACGGTGGCCGACGTGGCCCTGCGGCTGTTCGACGAGATGCTCCCCGACCACGGCCTGGGCCCGCGGCAGCGGCTCCTGCTGCACGTGGCGGGGCTGCTGCACGAGGTGGGCGGCTACGTGAGCAATCGCAGCCACCACAAGCACAGCTACTACCTGATCGCCAACTCGGAGATTTTCGGGCTCAATCGGGAAGAGACGGTGCTGGCGGCGCACGTCGCCCGCTACCACCGCCGCAGCGGGCCCAAGCCCTCGCACCCCGAATACATGTCGCTGCCCCGCGAGAGCCGCGTGACTGTGAGCAAGCTGGCGGCCATCCTCCGCGTGGCCGACGCCCTGTCCCGCGGCCACGTCCACGCCCCCTGCAACCTGCAATTCGAGCGTCAGGGCGACGACCTGATCGTCTCCGTTCCCAATATCACCGATCTGCTTTTGGAGCAAAGGGCCGTGCAGGCCAAGGCCGACATGTTCGAAGACATTTACGGAATGAAAGTCCGGCTGGAGCTCGCCTGATTATGGCAAAGGACCCGCTTCGTGCCCACGACATGTACTTCAACCGCGAGTTGAGCTGGCTGGAGTTCAACGACCGCGTCCTCCGCCAGGGCCTGGCGGACGACCTGCCGCTCTTGGAACGCATCAAGTTCCTGGCCATCGTCAGCTCCAACCTGGACGAGTTCTTCCTCGTCCGCGTGGCCGGCCTGATGAGCACCAGGGCGCAAGGCGTGCGCCGCCGCGACCCCTCGGGCATGACCCCCGCCGCACAGTTGAAGGCGGTCAGCCAGCGCGCGCATCGCATGATGCAGGAGCAGCAGGAAGGCGTCTTGACGGCTCTCGCGCAGCTTGCCGCGGCCGGCATCAGCGTGCTGCCGGCCGCACAATGGACCGACGACCAGCGGACTTTTCTCGCCGCCTATTTCAGCAAGGAGATCCTGCCCGTGCTCACGCCGCTGGCGGTGCAGGAGTTGCACCCTTCACCGCGGCTGCCAGGGCTGCAATGGCACGTCGCCATCCGCCTGGCGAGGGCGGAGGGCGAGCCGAAGATCGCCGTCACGCCGGTTCCGCAGCAGATCTCCCGCTGGGTCCGCCTGCCGGGCGACGAGTCCCGCCTGGCCCGCCTGGAAGACGTGATCTCGGCCAACGTGGGCCTGCTCTTCCCCGGGGCCCGGATCGAGGCCACGGCCCTCTTCCGCATCACCCGCGACGCCGACGTCTCCATCGAGCGCGACGAGACCGACGACCTGCTGGAGGCGGTCGAGCGGGCCGTGCTCACGCGACAGCGGCGGCCGCCGGTCCGCCTGCAGGTCTCGCCCGCCGCCGATCCGCTGATCCGCGCCTGGCTCGACGAGCGGGTGAAGCTGCAGCCTGAGGAAGTCTATGAGATGGACTCCACGCTCGACGGGGCCGCCTTGATGGAACTGGCCAACTGGCCAGGCTTCGAGCAACTGAAGAACGTCGACTGGCCGCCGCAGCCGCCGCGCGACCTGCTGGGCAGCGACGACCTGTTCGAGACCCTGGCCGATCGCGACGTGCTCTTGTTCCATCCCTACGAGACCTTCGATCCCGTGGTGCGATTGCTCGACCAGGCGGCCGACGATCCCAGCGTGCTGGCCATCAAGCAGACGCTCTATCGCACCAGCGGCAACTCGCCCATCGTCCGCGCCTTGGGCCGCGCGGCCCAGAGCGGCAAGGAAGTGACCGTGCTGGTCGAGCTTCAGGGCCCGCTTCGACGAGGCCCGCAACATCCAGTGGGCCCGCCGCCTGGAAGACCTGGGGGCCCACGTGATCTACGGCATCGCCGGCTATAAGACGCATGCCAAGGCCCTCTTGATCGTCCGCCGGCAGGGCAACCGCATCCAGCGTTACGTCCACCTGGCCACGGGCAACTACAACGACCGCACGGCGAAACTCTATAGCGACTTCGGCCTGATGACGACCGACCGCGACATCGCCAACGACGTGGCCGCCTTCTTCAACCTGCTCACCGGCTTCTCGGAGACTGTGGGCTGGTCGAAGCTGGCGATCGCGCCCGACGGGCCTGCAGCGGAAGTTCCTCGACCTCATCGATCGCGAGGTCCAGGTCTCGACGGCCGACCGGCCAGGGCTGATCATGGCCAAGGTCAATTCGCTGGAGGACCCCGAGATTTGCCAGGCCCTGTACCGCGCCAGTCAGGCCGGCGTGAAGATCCTCTTGAATGTCCGCGGGATCTGCGTGCTGCGGCCCGGCGTGGAGGGCGTCTCCGAGAATATCGAGGTCCGCTCCATCGTCGATCGCTTCCTGGAGCACGCCCGCGTATTCTACTTCCGCAACGGAGGGCACGAGGAGGTCTACTTGTCGAGCGCCGACTGGATGCGGCGGAACCTGCTCAAGCGGCTGGAGATCATGTTCCCCATCCTCGACGCGACTTTCAAGAAGCGGCTGATCGACGTCTTGAACACATTCTTTGCCGACAACGTGAAGGCCCGCCGCCTGCTGAGCGACGGCACCTACGTGCCGGTCGAGTCGAGCGGTCCGCGGGTCCGGGCCCAGGCCAAGTTCCACAAGGACGCGGTGGATGCCGTGCATCTGGCTGAGCAGACCGCGCTGCAATTCCGGCCGTTGAAGAGCCCGAAGGAGTGAGGCGAACCGTGCAGCAATAAAACACTCCACTGGCGGGTGGTTTTCGCCCGAGCTTGCTCGAAATTCGTTGCCAAGCCCCTGTTCGATCCTTCCGATGGTACGGCTACCGGCGGTGGGGTGTCGAGGCCGGACTCCGCTTTCCGATCGTCACGCTTCTGGACTACGCGGGAAGACGGTCGGAGTTGGAGGAAAGCAGCAATCCGTTTGCCACGGTGGTCCTGGCCCACTTGGACGCGCAGGACACCCGCCAGGATCCCGGCCAGAGGAAGGACAGAAAATTCCGCTTGGTCCGAGGGCTCTTGGAGCGAGGTTGGGACGCCGAACAGGTGCGACAATTGTTCCGAGTGGTCGACTGGCTGATGGAACTTCCAAGCGATTTGAAGATCGAGTTTCGCGAACAGGTGACCAATTACGAGAAGGAGAAGCACATGCCTTTCATATCGACATTCGAGGAAATCGGCTTTGAGAAGGGGATGGAACGGGGCCTCACCCAGGGCCTCAGTCAGGGCCTCACTCAGAGCCGCATCGAGGACATCGAGACTGTTTTGGAAGCGCGGTTCCCGGATGCCAGCAGCCAACTCATGTCGGAGATTCGGCAGATCTTCGACCATGAGCAACTGAAGAAGATCCTCCGCGCCGCGGCAACCGTTGCCGGCCCCGACGAATTGCGGATGCTGTGGGCCAGTGGTTCGAATCGCCAAGGACCGCAGCAATGAGACGGGTGGTTTTTTGCCCGAACTTGCGCGAAATTCCTTGTGCTATTCCCCCGTCTGATCCTTCCGATGGGTGGTTTTTGCCCGAACTTGCTCGAAAATCGTTCTGTCAATCCGCTCTTCGATCCCTCCGATGGGTGGTTTTTGCCCGAACTTGCCCGAAAATCGTTCCGCCAATCCGCTCTTCGATCCTTCCGATGGGTGGTTTTTGCCCGAACTTGCTCGAACTTGGGGCATCGGAGCCCGACGCGCAAGCGAGGAAAACGATCTCCGCGGCGCCTGACACGCATTCCTCGCTTGCGCGTCGGGCTTCGATGGCAAGAGTATCCCGGCAGCCGCTGACCGTGCTTCCCAACCGATAATTCGGGCTCAGGCGGAACCCGTTGTCCATGCCGTACGAGAATGCTTCAGCCCTGCGAGCGGCGTCGTCTTTCCGGAAATCACCGCGGCAATCGAATGCGAGATGATTTTGTGGTCGGGAGAAGGAGCATAGCGCACTGGCGTGCGCGCGCAAGCCCCTGACCAGGGCGGTTGACGAGGCCGCCCCGGTTTGTGCGGCGGGCCTCGGCAAGGCCCGCCCCAGAAGCGAATTGTCAATGAACGGAGAATACGGGTAATTATCCATATTTATAGAGTCTTGTCAAGGGGTGGGACGAATCACCTTTGCCATGCCTCAGCCGGCAGCGGGCGCGATCGCCCTAAGTGTTTTCCCTGCATGCGCTTCCGGCACCGGAAAAAAACGAAAATGCCCGAAGAAAAACCGCGGTGATCGTCAGCACCTCGACAAACAGGGTCGGGATGAAGGCGAGTCGGTTACCGAAGCGCCTAAAGGACCTCGGCCATTCGTCGCTTTCCTCGCAATTCAGCGTAACTTCTGGCTGATTCCCCAACGGCGGTAACGTGACCTGGCCTAGAACCCAAAGCAAGCAGTATCTGCGCGAGTTCGCGGCTCTGCTCGTCGTCAAGCGAATTCGACAACGCGCACAACTCCAAAGGCGTCAACCCTTGTGGGTCGAGCCTATTCGGATCCGCGCCAGCAGCTAACAGCATGCGGACCGCCTCCGCATGCCCATAAAGGATGGCAAGATGTAAGCCCGAAAACCCTTGATGTAACCTGTCGATGCCTTCCTTGTCATCTTCGAGAGCCATAGCCAATGACGCGAGATTGCCATCCCGCGCCCCAATCGCAATGCGTGACGGCAGCGGAACTACTAGTCCGTCGTCCACGATTTCAACGGTAGCAGGGATACCAGTCAGAGCCGTGACAATGAGATTCCTCCCGTCCGCATTAAATTCAAAGCCGCCTTCGCCGATTCCGTCGTCAAGCTGTCCAATAGTGTCGCGTCGCAACTGTTCGACCAGTTCCTCGGTTGCGTTTCCTGGAAGCCAATATACCACGTTGAGCCACGCCGTACCGTTTCTTACGATCACACCAATCCGACCACCGGAAACACCTAGGTCGGCAAGATCCTGGTCAAGGTAGTTCTCCATAAGACCGTCGGTTGCTTGCCAGCCGTCCAACAAGTCTGGTGCGGGTAGATGGGCATCGTCGGAATTTGTATCCCTAACGGCACCAGAAAAAACAAATGTCACTCGCATCGAACGACCTGTAAAATCTATGCCTGGGTTTGCGGGCCAAGGGGCTGGCAATCCGCTCTAGTCTAGGGCTTCGTCTCCAGCACAACGCGCAATCCCACATTCGCGCTTTGCGCGTCCGGCCTGGCCGAAGCGCGGGCGGCAGCGCGGCAGTCTGCGGCGGGGGTATTCCACGACCCGCCGCGGAACACGCGGGTCTCGCCCGCGGCCGGACCGGCCGGATCCTCGGAGGGCGATTTGGCGTAATAGTCGGCGGCATAGGCGTCGGCGCACCACTCGGCCACGTTGCCGTACATGTCGCAGAGGCCCCAGGCATTGAGCGCCTTCTGCCCGACTGGCGTGCGGACGATCCGACGAGTTGCCCGCGTGCCATGCGGCCTCGTTCAAGTCGCGAGTGGCTTCCGCCGCGCCAGGACCATCGCTCGCGCCGGCCCGCGGAATACTCCCATTCCGCCTCCGTGGGCAGACGATAACGGCGGCCAGCCGTTTGCTCTGCCGGCAAGGCGGAGAGCCGCCGACAGAATTCCTGGGCGTCGTTCCAGGAGACGTTCTCCGCGGGAGGAAAACGGAAATCGCGGCCTGCCTGGTCGCGGGCTGCGAGATTTGACGGTGATGTCGCCCTGATCTTGCCCTTGATCCCGCACTTTTCTGCCAGCGGACCTTCGATTTCGGCACGCACGGCGGCGATGCCCTCAGCGCTCGTGTCCTTGACGATTACCGTGCATCCGGTCATCATTCCCGGCTTGGCCAAGACCTTTTGGGCCACGTCCAAGGGCATGATGACCATGCCGTTTTCAATATCCGCCGCACTCTCAAAAATCCCTGCGACCTGGAGCTTTTCCTCGTTGATCGTGATCGTCTGTCCGACCTGCAATTTCTTGAGCTTGGCCAGCGTGTTTCCGATAATGACTTTCTTGCTCCCGCGGTCTTGCTCGGATAGACTCTTGCCGCTGGTGATTTTCAGCTCGCGGAACATGCAGTTCCCTGCCGGCCAGCCCTGGATTCCCACGGGCTCGTCGCCGCATTCCTCGATGGCCTGAAAATCGACGATTCCGGCGCAGACCGCTGACACACCGTTCAATTTCTCGATCAATGCAGCCACTTTGTCCGGAAGACTGGCGTTGAGCGGGTTGAGGGCGTTTGCTTGTGTGACAATCAAGTCGGTATGCCGCGCGTCGTAGGGCGATCGGAGCAAGGAGAAGCGACTTGGGTCTTCGCCCATCACTTTCTTGTATTCCTGTTGCGTGACCTCGAACATGCCCAGGTAGAACGACTTCGCGATCCGAACTGCATGGCGGGGCTGCTCGTCAGGGGCGGCCCGCGGCTCCAGCGATCGCGACCCCATCATGAACTGGCCCAACGGGACCTGCACGAAGGTCATGCCGATCGAGTTGTGGACGACGCGATCGCTGGGCGAGGCGGCAGAGGCAACGCCGACGGCGAGAAGAATGGCAAGACAGGTGGACGTTCGGACGCTCATGGGATGCCTCGCAACTTGGTTGCAAAGGGTTTCAAGTGGGCACGTCGGACTCTCACGATCCCAGCATTATACGTCTTTCCCATTAAGCGCCAAGCGAGTCGCTTTGCCGAAGGGAGGGTGGCGGACTTGTCAGTGAATTCCATGACGTTGGTGAATCACGCATCGTCATCGTCATCCTTATCCGCCGCTTGCTCGTCGCCGGCCAACA
Source organism: uncultured Planctomycetia bacterium (assembly GCA_963824275.1). Taxonomy (GTDB): domain Bacteria; phylum Planctomycetota; class Planctomycetia; order Pirellulales; family Thermoguttaceae; genus JANXQG01. The sequence goes on from CAWGOT010000003.1 coordinate 1,265,474, forward strand.
GGCGCTCCAGTCGCTGCAGCACCGCGGCGCGGTCTTCGTACCAGTCCTTGGCCAGCACAAACGTCACCTTCCAGCCGAAATCCCGCAGCAGCTTCGGCCGCATCAGATCGCGTTCCAGCAGATCCGACTGGTCGTAATAACTGGCGTTGTCGAGCGAGGATTGCCAGCCGGTAGGCCGTTTCTCCGTCGCGGCGGACCGCCAGGTCGCAGCGGAAATGCGACTGGCCGACGGTGCGATCAACGCGATAGCCCTTGGCCTCCAGGGCCGCGGCAATCTGCTCGGCGAGCGGGTCGTCAGCCTCGCGGTCGCGGGTCGTCGGAGGCGGCCGGCCAGCGGGACATGCCGTGCAGCACGCGGTGCGATGCGTCGCGATTGCCGGTCGATACGGCCTCCGCATAGCGCAGATAGTTCTTCAGGCAGTTGGCGCCGTCGTTGTAGTCGTTGGTGATGTCGGCATGCTGGATCGAGCTGACGATGGCCATGTGGTGCTTGGCGCGGGAAAAGGCCACGTTCAGCCGCCGCTCGCCGCCGCTCTTGTTGATCGGCCCGAAGTTCATCAGCATCTTGCCGTTGGGGCCGTAGCCGTAGCAGACGCTCAGAATCATGATGTCGCGCTCGTCGCCCTGGATGTTTTCCAGGTTCTTGACCAGCAGGCCGACGAACTGCCCTTCGATTTCCCGCTCCCACTCGGCGTCCAGGCGATCGCGAAACTCGGCATCGTCCTGGGCCAGTCGCTGCAAGGCGCCTTCGATCTCGTCCTGCTGGGCCTCGGAGAAGGCGACGATGCCGATGCTCCGACCACTTTCCCGGCGGAGCAACTCGCGCGACGAGCTGGGCGATGTAGTCGGCCTCGGCCCGGTTCCGCCGCTTGTCGTAGACGCCCTGCTGCAGGCGGTGAAAGCTGATCGGCCGCTCGAGCAACTCGTCCGCGCCCCACTCGGCCTCGGGTCGGTTGCATCGATCAACAGCGGCGGGCGGTCCATGGCCGGCAAGCCGCTGCTCGGGCACGGTCAGCAAGCGGCCGTCATAGAAGGCCCAGTTGGAGAAGCTGATCAGCGATTCGCTGCGGCTGCGATAGTGCCAGCCGAGCATCGTCGAGGGCAGGTTCTTGGCGGCGTGGTTGAGGAAACTGTTGCTGGCCAGGTCGTACTGCATGACCTCGCCGCCCTCCTCGATCGTGAGATCCTCTTCCTCGTCCGGCGTCTGCCGGGCCGAGAAGAAATCGGTCGGCGGAAGCTGCATCTCATCGCCGACCACGATTGCCTGGCCGGCGCGGAAGACCGAGGGCACCGCCTCTTCCAGCGTAATCTGGCTGGCTTCGTCGAAAATCACCACGTCGAAATAGGCGGCGTCCATGGGAAGCGTGTCGGAGACGCTCAACGGGCTCATCAGCCAGACCGGTTTGAGGTCCTTGATCACTGCCCCCGATTCGCCGGAAACGAGATCCCGGATCGACTTGTAACGCATCGACTTGCCGAACTCGTGCTCCAGGTCGCGGCGGCCGCGGCCGTACTGTTTTTCAGTTCCTTCTCGTCGTCGCGGAGCTGCGCTACGGGCAGGCCGGCAATGCGGACGTTGTCCAGAAAACGCTGCTTGACGCGGTCGCGGAGTTCCTCCGCGTTGCTCGCCAGCCACTGGCCGTAGAGCTTCTCCAGCCGGGCGGCGTGCCGGTCGCGCACGCTGCCGGTGAAATTGGCAAGCTGGCGCTCCTGGCGATAGGCGTCGGCCAGGCTGCGGTCGGCGGTGGCCGCTTCGATCTGCGCCGGCCTCAGCGGCAACACGCAGAACGCGTCGCCAGCGCCGGCGGCAAGCCTGTCGATTTCCGCCAGGCACTGGAGTACGACCGGCAAATCACCCAAGGCCGCTTGCCCCTGCTGCAACTCGGCACGGAGCTGGTCCAACGGAATGTCGGCGTGCTGGTGCATGATCTTGTCCAATTCGTCGGCCAGCGAGCGGAGCGGTTCGTCTGCCTCGACGATCTTGGCAACGATCTGTGGGACGACCTGGCGGCCTTGACCAGGGCGGCGTGAATCCGGCGGAGCCAGGGGGCCAGGCCGGGGATCGTCTTGCGCAAATTCTGGACGTGGGCGATCAGGCCGTCGATGTCGCCCTCCAAGCTGAAACTGTTCGGCGATCGCCTTCCGCTGCCGGTCCAGCTCGTCCAGTTCCTCGTATTCCTTCTGGAGTGCGGCAAGCACCTGCGACCAGCGAGGGCGAACGACGTGCGAGCGGAAGTCATACGACTTCGTTGAGGATCCGCCGCAACCGCCACCACGCGGGCCGCAGCCAGGCGAAGAAGCTCCGCTCGAAGGCCTTCGCCTGCTCGATGGCGACCGGCAGTTCCGTCGCCGGGAGTTTCTGCCGCCAGGCCGCCGGTCGCCTGCCGGGCCGCGTCCAAGGCCGCCTGCTGTCGCCGGAACCTCTTTTCGGCCTTGGCAAACTGCCGGGCCGCCTGGCTCGCAGGGTCCAACAGGTCCATTCTCCCCTGCGGGCGACCGGCGAGACCTGCTTGGCATAATCGACCAGCAGCCGGGCGGCGACGAGCGTCTGCCAGTCTTGGCGCGGCACGCCGCACCGTCCTAAGCTCGGCGTCGACGGCCTCGAAGTGGGCTTCCGCCGCCTGGAGCACCCTGCAATCAGTTCCAGCGGCCGATCGACGTGGGCCACCTGCGGCGACAATCGCCGCAGTGGGTGCCGGGCCAAAATGCCGTCGCGGCGGATGTCCGCGACGATCGCCGCCAGGGCGAGTCGATCTGCTCGCGATGCCGCCACCAGGTGGCATAGTCGGGCAGGCGCTCGCGCTCCAAGGGAGAAAGTTCCGGCGGTTCGCCCAGTTCGCCGCGGAGTTCGATGCCGCGGCGGAGCAGGTGCCGCAACGGGATGCCAACGTGCGGCGGTGCGCCCTGCATTGCCGCGTCGAACTGCTCCAGCGGCCGAAGCTCATTCTTGAGCCGGTCCAGCAACTCCTGCCGACCGCTTTGCTTCGCCGCTGTGCCGCGCGCGTCGCCGAGCCGTCGCCGCAAGCAGCCCCTCGTAGGTCTGCTTCAGGTCCATGACGAATCCTTTTTTGTCGCGTCTGGGAATCATGGATCAGGCAGCAGAGGTCGCCGAGGCCGCACTGGCGGAGCCGGGCATAGACCACGTCGATGGCCGCCCGCTTCTCGCAGACGAAAAGCACGCGCTTGCCGCGGGCGACATAATCGGCGATCAGATTGGTGATCGTCTGCGATTTGCCGGTGCCGGGCGGGCCCTGGATGATGTAGCTGCCGCCGGTCCGGGCCTCTTCGATCGCCGATGCCTGCGTGGGATCGGAGGGCACGACGTGATAGCGTTCGTCCAGCGGCAGGCGGGCGGCAACTGGCGTTCGGCGGCCCGCGGCGCCAGGGAGAACGTGGCGTCGAATGCGGGGTTCGTCGGCGGGTTGTCCAGCAGCGTCTCGTAGTCCCGCACCAGCGACATCTTGCGGTACTTGAAGTTCCCCAGCGTCACGCTGCACAGGTCGAAGTTCCAGACGTAGGGGTTTTGCTCGCCGCCCTCCTGCAAGTGGATAGAGCAGGCGTTCCTTCTCGGCCGCAGGCGGCTCGGGCTCGGCCGTGGCGAAGGTGCGGGGCCGCGGCTTCTCCTCGATGACCGTGCGGAGATGCGTGGCCGGCGGGCGGATCTTCGCCGAAAAGAGCGTAATGCCCAGCGGGTGGTAGTTCGCCTGATCGTAGCTGTAGTCGAGGTCCTGGAAGCTGCGGATGCCGCGCCCGGCCAGCCGGGCGCGGCGGCGATACTGGTCCAGCTTGCGCCGCGCCTTGTCGTGGATCAATTCGATCCGCGGCCGGTCGATCTTGTTGAGCGTCACCGCCGGCTCGCTGGCCGCGATCTTCTGCGCAAGGTAGTCGAAGAACTGGTCCAGCTTGGTCGCCGCAAGGTCGATCACCTCGGGCAAGTCGATGTCGTAAAGCTGCTTGAAACTGGTGCCGGACGACCGGGTTGACTTCGGCCTCGGATGAAACGGCTTCGAGGTAGTACGTGTCGCGGATGCCTTTCTTCTTCTTCAGTTCGACGGGCAAAAGGACCAGCGGCGAATCGAACCGCTCGGCGGGCTTTTCCTTGAGGTTCGCCCAATGGAGGAAGCAGATCACCAGCCGCAACTGCCCGAAGCCGAACTCGGCCTGGTCCCGCCGCGACTCGGCCATGATGCGGTCGAGCATGCTGGGCAGATACAGGGCCTCGGCGAAGTTCAGGTACTTGTTCAGCGAAATCGGCCCGCCGCCCGTCAGGGCCGCGTGCAGGGAGTCGTTCCAGACGAGGATCTGGTCCGGCCGGATGTTCGTGATGTCGAACGACAGGGGGACCGATGCGTGCGTCAGGTTGACGGTCTGCATCGTGGCGTGGAAGTGGAGCAGCCGGTTCCGCTTGGAAATCTCGAAGAGCCGCTCGCGGAGCTTGCCCAGCACCACGTGCTGCTTCGATCGGTCGTCCTTTTGCACGAAGCCCGGCATGCGGGCCAGGTCGACCTCGAAGTCGACCTCCTGGTCGCGGTAGTTCTCCAGGTTGTGGCGGAGGGTCCGCAGGTCTTGGACGCGGCGATGCCGGTCGATCTCCGTCATGCGGGAAATCGCCTGCGCCAGGACCGGATGCAGGCCGGAGTTCAGCGAGAACAGGTTCCGCCGATGGGCCACGAAGCGTTTCAGGTCCTCGGGTTCGGCAAAGTCCAGTCCGCAGGCCAGACTGGCCAGGATCATCCCCAGGCTGAAAACGTCGGTCAGCGGGTCGTGATGGCCGACCAGATGCTCCCAGGTCACATAACCGGGAAGGTAGACGGGCTGGGCGACTTCGGCGGAACGGTCCCCGATCGAGAGATCGGTCATCTGCCTGGCGCCGTCATCCGCGTCGGTCGTGCGACGGGCCTCCGCAACGACGGTCACGGCCAAGGGGCCGGTGGCTTCGACGCGGTGGAGCTCGGCCGCATTGCTTCGCGGCTCCAACCGGCGGGCCTCCTCGAACCAGATCCGGACGCCGTCCACGTGCAGGGCATCCAGTCCTTCCAGCGGCGCCACGCGGCCCGCGGCATGGGCATCCAAGACCTCGCGCACCAGCGGCAAGAAGCTGCCCAGCGCGTCTTCCGTCGAGAAACCGCCCGTTTCCAGCCGTGCACGGAGGTATTCGTGAAAGGCGCTCATCTCGAGAAGGGCCTCGTCCACCTTGGCCAGTAAATCTCCTTGTCCTGGTCGATCGTCTCCAATTGCTTCTTGCGGAGACGCAATTCTCGCCTGGCAATCTCGATGAAGCGGTCCTTTAGGCCAAGCTTCTCGGCCAGCGCCAGCGCCGCGGCCAAGGGCAGCTCCTCCAGGTCCCGGTCGGCCGTCACGAAATCCAGCAGGATATAACCGTAGTAGTCCTGCATCGGCAGGTCGTCCGTGCGCAGATCCTCGGCCAGCGCGGGATCCGCCAGCAAGTCCTGGGGTGGAACATAGTCCTCGAAGAACAGCCGGGCATGGGCCAAAACCGGCTCCGTCTGCATCCAGCGGCGGGAGAGCAGAACGTCCAGCAAGCCGGCGGGTCAGTCCGGCGACCTTCCGCTGCGCAGCAAGTCGAGATTGTCCAATGCCGGCCGGCCTTCGAGCATTTCCTCGGTCTTCCGGTCGGCGTGCGGATCGCCGGTCCGCCCAGAGCTTGACGGCCCGGGCACGAATAAAGGCTTCCGGGTGGGACAGCCCTTCGGTCTTGGCCCCCGCATGGCCGAAGACCTCTTCGGCCTGCCGCAGGTAGCTTTCCGGGCTGACTTCGTCCAACTGCGTCTCGACCTTCAGCAGCATGGAGATGACGACCAGCGGATCGCCGGCGACCAGCAACGAGCCGCGATCGCAGAACACCTCATTGTTGAGGGCAAAGAGCCGGGCACTGGCAAAATGCGGCGTATCGGCCAGCGGGTCGTGGGTCAGGGCGGCGAGGATCTGCTCGGCGACCATGTATTGCCCGTCCCAGGACCGCCAAAGGAGGAAATGGCTCAACTCGTGGGCCAGCAGCGCCCGGAACTCGGCCTCCGTCAGCTTCGCGGAGACGGGACCGTGCAGGACGACGTGGGCCTCGCTCGGCACGTAGGCCAGCGAGGCGTTCAGCCCCTGCGGGTTCTGGGCCTGGTAGATCGTCACCGGCACGTCGAGCCCGAGCCTTCGGGCCACGTCTTCCGCTGCGGCGTAGATTTCCGGTTGCGCATCCCGCTCCAGCCGGTAGGTGGATTTCAACAACTCGAAGCGGATCGATTCGGCCTGATCGTCACGGACCTTGTTCGACGCGTACCAGTGCCAAACCTCGGCCTCCTGCTCCTTGAGGTAGGCGACGATCGCTTGATGGTAAAGCAGCGGCTTCAACTCCCGCTTGCCGTCGCTTACTGCCGAGTCGGACATGGCACAGATTTGTTCTAGTTTGGCCCTGCCCGACGCCACCGCGGCGGCAGCGTCGGGTCGTCCTCTTATTATCCGCCGCGAGGTCGGACTGCACAAGCGGGCAAAGACCTCTGCCGGTTGATGATCGCCAGAACGGCTACGGCAGATCGTCGATCTGTTCGTGCTCGAAGAGGAGCGGTTGCAGCGACCGGCGGAGCTCTTCGATCGCCGCCAGGATGCCGATCATCATCGAGATCGTCCCGGCCACGAAGAGCCAGGGCGCGATGGCCGCGATCGCTTCCGCCAGCGTTGCCAGGCCCAGGCAGAGCGAGCAGGCCAACATGCAGAGCACGGAAATCAGAGAGACTCATCAGCGTGCGGCGGATCCACCGCGCACGATTGAAAAGCTGATGCCCGATCTCGTCGAGCGTCGCGATTCGGAGCTCGAGATGTTCGGGCTCCAATCCCACGGCGCCCTTGGCCCTCAAGGCCGACAATTGGGCCACGAGGTCGAAACGCTCCTTGTTCATCACCCGGCTGCGATTGGCCAAGGCGCTGAGGCGATTGTAGAAGGCGAGGCAGAGCAGGCCGTTGGCCGAAACCATGACCACGGGAGCAACAAACGACTGAATGGTCTCCAGATGGGGGAGCATAAGCGGAGGCTACGCGCGGCGTCGCCCGCGGCCTGCGGCGGATCGAAGCCTGCCGGATTATTCGGTGTGGGCGGCAGTACCGCACTGGCGCCGTTGGAAGGCAACGCGATCGCCGTTGGCTGCGGCGGTGGCGATGGCGGCCTGCCGGCCGCATCGTTCCTGGCCGGCGGCAGGGCCCAGATCGTGTCGATGCCCGTTCGCGGCACGCGCACCGAGTCGCGCTTCTGCCGCGTGATCGGCGGCCGCTGCGAGCTCGTGGCATATTCCATACGGGTCTGTTCCAGAACGTCGGCCAAAACGATTTCGTCGTGCGTGACCTCCCTGACCGTCCCGCTATAACAGTCCAAAGAGCCCTTCAACGCCGTGAGCGGCACAACCATGTCGATCTCGCAGTAACAGCCCGGCTGCAGGTCGGAGGCCTCGACCGGCTCGAGCGGCCCTCCTTGAACACCGGACCAGGGCAGTTTCAGGCCGCAGCCCGATCCGGCCCAGAGCAGACAGGCTGCCAGGCAGAAGACAGGCGCGGAAATCGACCGGCTGGGAGAAACATGGTCTGGGAAAAATACCATGAAGTCCCGGCTGGTCGCAAGGCCAGTTCCGTGCTGCGAAAGATCAGCTAGCTAGGCAAAATGGGCATGTTTCCGCTTTTGCCGGACACGCCAGCCGAACGCTCCCGCCCAGAGCCCGGCGGCAAGCAGCCCTAGCGTACCCGGTTCGGGCACGGACGGCGCGTTGACCGTAAAGCCCTGGTTCACCTGGTAGTTGATGGAACCGGCGAAAGTGACATCGTAACCAAAGCCCAGGCTGTCATCCGGTGCGACCGGCGTAGTGCCTTCCTGATAAACCACGCTTCCGACCCAGGAACCTGCATTAAACACCGGCTGCGTGACGCTGGAGGTTGTCCAGCCCGCGTTGCTCACCGTCCCGTTCGAGATGGAGAAACTGACCGACATGGAAAGGACCACGCCGTAACTGGTCCAATCGATGCCGGTGTCGTTGTTCACCGAGTTCGAGACTTGAAGCGTCGGATCCGCGGGCGAGTCCGCAGTCAGAGCCGCCTGCAGATCGGCGTGCGGTCCGGCCTGCGTGGAACTCACCGCCAACAGGGCAAACTGCGGCGACGGGGTAAAGATTCCATCGTTTCCCAGCGTGAGCAGGTCGGTGTCGCTGCTGCGTTCGGTCCCCGTGAGGAGAGTGCCGGCACGCCCCGCCGTTCCCAAAGCCAAAGTCGCAGCCACAACACCAAAAATGAAGATTCTTGCCACGGTACCAGGCCTCCGATGCACTTTCTTGTTGTTATAGTTTGCGCGGGCAGAAATGAGCCGTTGGAGTCCCGCCTTTAGGCGGTTTGTCCGGCAGGTTTCCGGCTAAAGCCGGGACTCCAACGGCTCATTTCTGCCCGCGTGCAGTATATGCCGATCAAGGCGACGACGGTCGCAGGACCATCTATGCCGCACGGCGTTTCTGGTCAGGCCGCGGGGCGTCGGGCAGCGGGGTGGAAGGCCCTTCGCTGCCGCGGGTCTGCCCTGGGCCGGCTGAACTGTCGGTCGTGATACAATTCCGTTGGGCCAGTTCCTTTCGGCGATGGATTTCGCCCAAGACTTCCCTTTGCAAACGGCAAAGATCGTCAACAGGAAGTTCGCTTAAACGCTTGAGGATGTTCATGCTAGTTCTGAGGTGCTTGGCAAAGAGCTGGGGATGGATCGTCATGCGGCGTGGCGTTTCGGGGTCTCGCCGTGCTTTTCAGGGCTGCCAGGTGTGGCGGCGGGGTCCGGCTTGATAGCCAGGAGGACCGCAGCCGTGGCCCTCAACGTCCGGGTGCGAGACCGCCATACATATCCGACCGCGGCCAGGGAAAGGAGGAGCCCACTGCCGCCGAGGACGGCAATCCAGGCCCGCTGGGCCGGGCTGAGCGTCGATCCCACGCTATGGGAGCCGTCATCCGGGTCCAGGTCCCCGAGCCTGCGGGCGGCTGCCGTTGTTTGCTCGCTCGCGGCCTCCGCCTTTTTCAGGTCGCGTTGATAGCGGTCGCTTTCAGGATCGAGCGAGTTCAAATAGCCGTCTGCCGTAGGGGTGCTGGGCGAGGTGACCGCGTTGGGCCCGGCATCCGGCCGGGGTAAAGGCCGTTGGACGCGGCGCTGGATTGCTGGGCGAAACTGCGGCTGGCGATCGCCAGCGAGAAAATCGCCAACGGGACACGAAGAGCTTTCCAAGGATGGCGTTTCACGTTAGCCTCGATTCTTCAGGGAACTTGGTGCGGGATGAATGTGGGTAGAACAGCAGTCGTTGGTTCAGGCAGCCCAGCGGGCGGACCGCCGCATGGCAAGGCTCCGGCCGGCCCAGTAGGCCTCGTCGGTCTTGGGGTCGGTGCCGTCGGTCGGCGCGGGCGGCTTGTCGTCGGGCAGGGCATGAGTGCGGCGATACTCTTCCAAAGAGATAACAGCCGGCTCGTCAGGGGATTGGTGGTCTTGGTGGTCTTTCATAATCGTCGCGCATCTTTCTAAAGGTCGTTTAGGGGTTCGGGGCGCCTGACAGGTTTTGACAGGCGGTATCGATTACTTGCCGGCGACAGGGTCACGCCGCACGGCGCCGGGTTGTCGCCTTGCCGATTCCGGTAATGCGGACCGGGGGCGCGCGGCTCCGTTGCGCCGGCGGTAGCTCTGCTCCCGCTCGATAGCCCGGCGACGCGCCGAATCGGGAACCTCGCTGACCGGTTCCTCGCGGCGCTGCAACTCGATGTCAATCGCCTCGCACAAGGCAAAAAGGTCGGCATCGGCCAGGTCTACGAGCAGGTTGAGAATCGTCTTCATGGGGTTTTTTCCTCCCGCGTTCAGCGTTTCCAGGCCGGAAGCGGGATTCCGGGCTTTGGACTTGTGGGGACTTGTTTCAGCGACGGGTTGGGGCGGCATTTTCTTGGACATCGGATTGCGTTGGCAGGAGGAAGGAAGTTGTTAGGCGGCCTTGGGCCGTGGGCTTTGACGTTGCGCCGGCTCCTGTTCCGCCGGCGGAAGCATGGAGGCGAAAAACTCGTCCCATTGCCGCTCGTCGAGCGGGCCAAGCAGAAGCCAGGCCCCTTGCGTCCGCACGAACAACTCCAAGCCCTCGTGCATTCTCTCCGTGTAAACCGCAACGCGCCGCGCTCCGTGCCTGGCCAGCGCCTGGGAAAACAACTCGATCGCCTGGGCATGGTCGTGGCTGGCGTCGACCAGCACCACCTTGGTGCCGCTCAACGAGCGGCGAATCGCCCAGACCGAGCGGTCGAAAATCGGTTCGATCCCACAGTCCTCGTGGTTCCGCGCCCAGAGGGCAACCTGCTGGGATAAGGACTCGGTGGGATAACCTAGGGCGATGCTATGCACAACGGCCTCGAACTTGGTCATGCTTTACGTCCTCCTTGACGAAACGTTGCTTCCGCGTCCCTGGGACATTGGGCTCGCGGTCGGCGTTCTTCTTATGCAAGCATCGTGCCAACATCGCCCGCGAGGGCAAATCGCTACCCAACGTCAAGCCCGGTCAAGCGTTAGCGCGGCGGCAGGGAGAAACGCCCGAGATCGCCGCGAAGAAAAGGGTCGCAGAGCGCGGCACCGCGCCGGTCGCAAACTGCGACCATGTTGCGGCTCTTCCGGTTTTAATAGGTGCAGCGCGTAGGGTGGGGACCAGCGAGGACCAGCGAGCTTGCGAGCGCCGGCCCACCGATCACGCGGTTTGGTGGGCCGTGCTCGCAAGCCGACCATGGGTACATGGTGCCCGGGTCCCACCCTGCAATGTCACCGGTTCTGCACCTGAACCCGGAAGAGCCCCATGTTCAGAATCGGCCTGTTGTAGAACAAGACCACTGGCATCGGAAGATAGAAGCCGCAGCGGCTCAGCCCAGCTTGTGCGAGCGGAGCTTGCGGGCCAGAGTTGCCCGATGGACCTGAAGCATGCGCGCCGCCTTGCGCTGGTTGAAATTGGCATGCTCCATGGCCTGCGCGATCACCTGTCGCTCGGCCTGTTTCAGCGTCATCTGGCCGTCCGGGCCGGACATCGTGGTCTGGCTCGACTCGCCCATCAGCATGTCCAAGAGCATCTCCGGCGAGAGGCCGGTGACGTACAGCCGCTCGACCCAAGCCGACAACTCGCGGATGTTGCCCGGCCACGCATAGCCGGTCAAGATCGTGCGGACTTGCGGCGGCAGCACCACCGGCGGACGCTGGTAGCGATCGGCGACGACCCGCAGGAAATGGTCCAACAGCGGAGCGATGTCCTCGGGCCGCTCGCGCAAGGCGGGGCAGTTGGATCCGCACGATGTTCAAGCGATGATAGAGATCGCGGCGGAATGTTGCCCAGCCGGACCATCTCCGCCAGGTTCTGGTTCGAACCGGCCAGAAAACGGGTATCGACCTTCACCGGCACGGGCTTGCCCACGGGCATGACCTCGTGCTCCTGCAGCACGCGGAGCAGCTTGGGCTGCAAGGAAAGCGGGAACTCGCAGATTTCGTCGAGAAAGACCGTGCCGCCATCGGCCGTCCGGAACACGCCCAGCATCGTCTGCTCGGCGCCCGTGAACGCACCACGCACGTGGCCGAAGAACTGGCTCTCGAATAGACTCTCGCTGAGCCCGCGCAATTGACCGGGATAAACGGCCGGTCGGCACGCTGACTCTTGGCAAACAGCCGCCGGGCGATCAACTCCTTGCCCGTGCCGCTTTCACCTTCAATCAGAACGCAGCAGTCGGTGGCTGCCACCTGATCGACAAGCTGCAGCACATCACGAATCGCTCGGGAAACGCCCACAATTATGGGCACACCGGTAGCCGTGACCTTAAGCGTGCTCATGATATGCTTGGCGGGAAACTCGAGCTGGAAACCCCGACCGGACGGTTCAGTGCATCTTGCACGCCGCCCGTCTTCGCTTCATTTCCAGGAAAGATCCCTAACGCTGCCTCCGTATCTGTTGCCAAATACTTCCTGCAATGCAGGTCGGCACCCATGCGACTATACATCCTAACATTTAGCATAATCAATTTGTCCGTTTCGTCAATAGCTTTGCAAAAAAGAATCTTTCGCGATTTTCCCGCATTGCATTACATTCAGTGCTGGTTGGCATCACTAGAAATAAGGGGATACAGGGCATGATCGCTAGTTTTGACAAGATCAGTCGATCCAGCCCCCGCCCAGAACCTCGTCGCCCCGATAGCAAACCGCTGCTTGCCCTGGGGCAACCCCGTAGCAGGGCTCCCGGAATTCCACGCGGAATCGATCGTGCGGCAGGGTCTCGACGACGGCCTCGACCGCAGGGCTGCGGTAGCGAATCTTCACTTGGCATTCAAAGCGCGGCCCGGGGCGGGAAGAACCAGTTGGCCCCGCGGGCGGAAAGGTCCCGCCGGGCAAGTTCGTCCTTGGTGCCGAGGACCACTTCGCGGTTCTGGGCGTCGATCCGCACCACGTAGCGGGGTTCGCCCAAGGCGACCCCCAGCCCTTTCCGCTGCCCGATCGTGAACTTTTCAACACCCTCGTGCCGGCCGACCACCTGTCCGTCGGTGGTGACAATCGGGCCGGAAGTATCTTGCGGGGGACGATTCTCGCGAATGAAGCGGGCATGGTCCTGATCGGGGACGAAGCAAATCTCCTGGCTATCGGGCTTTTCTGCCACTTGGTGCAGGCCGAGGCGGTCGGCGATTCGCCGGATTTCCTCCTTCTGATAATCTCCCACGGGAAATTGCAGCCGGGAGAGGACCTCGGGCCGGATGCCCCACAGCACATAGGACTGGTCCTTGCCCGGATCGAGCCCTCGGCACAAGGCGAGGCGGCCATCGGGCGTCTGGACCAGGCGGGCGTAGTGTCCCGTGGCGATTTGCCGCGCCCCGACGCTATCGGCATAGTCGACCAGCTTGCCGAACTTCAGCCAAGTATTGCAGACCACGCACGGGTTCGGCGTCCGGCCGGAGGTGTATTCGGAAATAAAGTAGTGGATAATGCGGCCGAATTCCTCCTGGAAGTTGATCGCATAGAAGGGGATTCCCAACCGCTCGGCCACGCGGCGGGCGTCGGCCGCGTCGCTTGCGCTGCAGCACCCCTGTTTTCGCGGGGAGGTTGAGGTAGAGCAGGCGGTCGTTTCCTGGTGGCCATGGCGCATGAACAGCCCTACCACGTCGTGACCGGCCTGGCGGAGCAGCCAGGCGGCCACGCTGCTATCGACTCCACCGGACATGGCTAGGATGAGGCGCGACATAAGGTCATTCTTGCAGGGCGCGGCCGCCAGGCAACCGGATTTCTGGATCTGCTGGATGCTGGATGCTGGATCTGCTGGATCTGAGGACTACTTCACAGTTCGACCGACGACTGCTAAAATGCAAGCTGCAAGCCGCGCGATGGCAATGTCACCCGGTTCCCGCCTGTAGCGAGTGTATTGGTGGCGGGCGTTTTGACTCCAGGGCTCGTTCCGTGACCCACATCAACCTCCCCGACAGCATGAGATCGCAGCTTGGCAGCTTGAGCGAGCCGCTGGTGTTGTGCGACGAAGCGGGGAATCCGCTTGGCACGTTCACGCCGGTTACCAAGCTCACCGAGCATCAGCGCATTGCGCTGACCGTACCCGACCACCTCCTCGACTCAGGCACTCCCACGGAAGAGCTACGACGGAGACTTCGTGAGGAGCGCATCCCCCACGAAGAGGTTCTGCAGATTGCGAAGCACCTATGAGTTATCGGGTGACTTGGGTGCGTTCCGCGCAAGACCGCGCTGCTTCAGATCATCATCAGCCGGCCCGATAGGGCTGCGGTTGTGAACGCCCTGGATCGCCTTGGCACAATCCTGCAACAAGAAGGTCCCGCGGCCGGTGAGTCGAGAGAGGGGCAATTCCGTGTTCTCTTCGAGTTACCGCTTGCCGTCAAATTCTCGGTGGAAGAGCCGCAGTGCGCGGTAACCGTAACGGACGTGTGGGCAATCGGCCGCCAGAAGGCGAGCATCGGTCACCCGCCTTTCCCGTTGTGCCCGCAGTGGATATAATCCTCTGTTTCGAAGGCAATTCTCCCAGGAATCTACGATGGAACGCGAACTGATCGACAGGGCCGAAAACATCCGCAAGCGGATCCTCCAGCTCAGGGACTCTCTTTGACTTCGATGGGAAGAAAACGCAGATCGCCGCCATCGAAGACCAGATGGGCCAGAGCGATTTCTGGAACTACCGCGAGAAGGCCCAGGAGGTCGTCGGCCGGCTCAAGGGACTGAAATCGATCGTCAAGCCGGTGGAAGAGGCCAACCGGGCTTCGGACGACCTGGCGGCCATGATCGAAATGGCTGACGAGGACGCCGGCATGGCCGCCGAAGTGCCAGTGGAAATCGAGCGACTGGAAAAGGCCCTTGACGACCTGGAGACCAAGTCACTCCTGAGCAGTCCCCTGGACCCCAGTTCGGCCCTCGTCTACTATCAACGCCCGCGACGGCGGGACCGATGCCCACGATTGGGCCGAGATGCTGTTGCGGATGTATCTGGCCTGGGCCCGGGACCACGAGTACGACATCGAGATCCTCGATCGCCAGGACAACGAGGAAGCAGGCATCAACAGCGCCACCGTGGCCGTTCGAGGGCCGATGGCCTACGGCTATTTGAAAGGCGAGGCCGGCATCCACCGCCTCGTGCGGATCAGCCCTTTCAACTCGGAGGGCAAGCGGCAGACGAGCTTTGCGGCGGTCGATGTTTCGCCGGAAATCTCCGACGAGGTCAAGATCGAGATTCGCGACGAGGACCTGGAAGAGAAGGCGATTCGCTCCAGCGGGCCGGGCGGGCAGCACGTCAACAAGACCTCCAGCGCCATCCAGTTGCGGCACCTCCCCACGGGCATCATGATCTTCTGCCAGGCCGAACGGAGCCAGCACAAGAATCGGGCGATGGCTTTGAAGATGCTTCGCGCCCGGCTGGCGCGGATCGAAGAGGAAAAACGCGAGGCGGAGCAGGCGGCCAAGTACACCTCAATGCCCAAGGTCGGCTTCGGTTCGCAGATCCGCAGCTACTTCCTCCATCCCGATCAGCGGGTGAAGGACTCGCGCACGGGCTACTACATGGGGAACTTCAACGCCGTGCTCGACGGAAACATCCAAGGTTTCCTTGATGCCTACTTGCGGTACCGCGCCAAGGGCGAGACGCAAGGCAACGTGAAGGATGACGAATGAGATCGCCGTTTGTCGTGATCGGCGCGCTGTTGGCGGCCCTGGCCGTAGGGCTGGGGGCCTTCGGCGCGCACGGCCTGAAGACGCTCGTGGAGCAGCAGAAGTTTCCCGCCGAATACCTGGAAATCTTCGAGACTGCTGTGCGATATCAAATGTTCCACGCCCTGGGACTGATCCTCATCGGCCTGCTTGCCGCCGCGCGGCCCAGCATCCTATTCGACGCGGCGGGCTGGACGATGTTCGCGGGCATCCTCCTCTTCTCCGGCTTCCTGTACGCCTATGTGGCAACCGGCATGAGGCCCTTCGCCATGGTCGTGCCGATCGGCGGCGTGGCGTTCATCGTCGCCTGGGTGGCTGTGGCGGCTGCGGCGATGCGAAGGTAGAATGGGTGGGCAAGGGAAATGCCTTTGACGTTTAACAACGGTCAGGAACGATGATCCCGGGCTTTCGTGACGACGGCTACCTGCCGGAAGGACTTCACTTGGCGACCGAAGCGGAGGTCACATTTCGCTTCGGTTCCGGCACGCCGCGCCGTCGTCGGTTGATCCTGAGGCTTCGGCGATGGCTTGAATTGTCGCGGCTGACGCATGCAGACCGTTTCTTGCTTGACGGGAGCTTCGTTACGGCCAAGCAAGAGCCGGGCGACATCGATGCGGTCGTACTTCTCGCAGGCGACTTTGAGCAGCAGGTCGCCGACGGATCGGACGCCGCGTTGGAACTCGAAGAAATGCTCTTGACGCGTCGGCCTGAAGAGATTTTCGCGGCAGAAGACGTCCGAGACTGGAACGATTGGGTAGAATTCTTCAGCAGGACCCGTGAAGCGGACGGGAGACATAAAGGGCTCTTGGAGATTCAGTTATGATCACAAACGTGGTTGAGTATGAAAAGGCCGAGGAGGAACTTCGGGATCTGGAAAGGCGACTGGAGATTCTTCAGAAGTCAAGTCCGATTGGTTCCAAGGGATTCACGAAGGCCGGGATTCACAAGATGATTGCCCGCATTCATGAGGAACTGGCGGTATTCGAAGGAAGTGAAGAGGCACGCCGGCCTCAGTCTCGCTGATTTTCTGGTCGTCGTGGTGTGATTATCCCGGAATGCTCTCCCCCCGGATCAGATCCTCGAACGTCTGCCGCTGGCGGACGAGGTGGGCGCGGCCTTCGTGAATAAGCACTTCGGCGGCAAGCGGCCGCGAGTTGTAGTTCGAACCCATCACGAACCCGTAAGCCCCGGCACACTCGATTACCAGAAGCTGCCCGACTTCGGCCTCGGGCAGCGTGCGGGGACAGACGAAGCCCCCTTCCGCCTGCGTGAAGATGTCGCCCGATTCGCACAGCGGACCGCCCACAATCACCTCGCGATCCGGTCTTGACCCGGCGTTGCGCGGCACGATCGACATGGGATGATAGGAACCGTAGAGGATCGGCCGGGCCAGGTTATTGAAGCCGGCGTCCAAGAGGTAGAACCAGTGCATGCCCTGCCGCTTGACCGCACGGATCTCGGCCACCAGAAAGCCGCTCTCGGCCACCAAGTAACGGCCCGGCTCGATTTCCAAGCCGACGGCGTGGCCGAAGCGATCTTCCAAGCGCTTGCGGGCGGCGTCCCAGAGGGCGAAATAGGCCGCCAGATCGACGTGCGTGTCGCCCTCGCGATAAATCGTCGGCAGGCCGCCGCCGGCACTGATCGATGCGACCGTGGGACCGATCGCGGTGGCCGCCTTCTCCATCGCCGCGCAGACCTGCGAGAGATGTGCGAGGTCGGTGCCCGAGCCGATATGCATGTGGACGCCGCTAATCACGATCTGATGCCGGGCGGCTGTTTCCAGGCAGAGGCCGATCTGCTCGTGCCAGATGCCGTGCTTCGACTGGTCGCCGCCCGTATTCGTCTTGCGGCTATGGCCGTGGCCGAAACCGGGGTTGATCCGTAGCGTGATCCGCCGGGGCGCCCGGTACGCCGGGTCAGGGGCGCGGCGGCCAAGGTGCTCGATCATGTCGGGCGAGCCGCAGTTCACGTGAATGTCGTGCCCCACGCAGAGATCGAGGGCCTCGGCATCGAAGATGTCGGCCGTGTAGACGATCGGCGGCGGCGTGCCCGCCAGCTCGTAGCCCGCGGCCAGCGCACGGCGGACCTCGCCCGCACTCACCGCGTCAACCAACGCGCCGTGGCGGCGCAAGAGATCCAATACGGCCAGGTTCGAGCAGGCCTTCTGGGCATAGCGCACGTGATCGAACGCCGCCAGATCGGCAAGCCGCTGGAGGATCACGGAGGCATCATAAACATAGGTCGGCGTGCCGAACTGCCGTGCCAGGTCAGCGACCGGGATGCCGGCGATGTGGGTTCGCGTGGTGGAAAACGCAGCAGACATGCTCGGCAAGCTAATTCTGGTCCGAGCCCTCTCCGGGCAGCGAATCGAGGATCGCCTTGGTCACGCCCGAATCGACGCTCAGCCGCATGCTGGCGCCGCGGGGGATGGGCTTCACGGTGATCGTGATATGGTCCTTGCCGCCCGACTTGGCCAAAAGCTCAGCGGCCTTGGCAAAGCTTTTCTTGGCGTCGGCCTGGGACGGGTCGTCGGCCGCAAGCGCCTTGGCGAAGAACTTGGCGATGGGCGTGGCCGAGATCACCAGATCCATGGGATCGATCGCCTTGCCGGGCGCGGCCTTCGAGGCGTCGATCGCCTTCTTGATCGTGTCGATGGGGTCTTTGCCCGCGCCGAAGTAAACGCTTGAAGGGCTGATGCCGATTACGATCTGCACCGACGAGCCGAAGATTTTGGTCGCGTCGCCTTCGGCAGGAACCGGAATCGTGGCGACGTGGAAGTTGACGCCTTCATACTTCTCGGCGTCGAACTTGATGAGATCGGCAATTTGGGGCGAGTCCTTGGCGAGTTCCTTGACGAGTTTCTTGATCGTGGCCTCCAACTTGGCCCCTTCGGCGATGCGGGCGCCGACAACGGCCACCGGCTTGTCGTCGAGCAGGATCGCCATGCCCGCGTCGCTCTTCTTCAATTCGATCGTCTTCTCGGCAACCTCCAGGAGATCCGCCACCAACTGCTTGGCAAGCTCGCGCTTGTCGCCCAGCGCCTCGTTGGAGTCCAAGAGCTTGCTGACCGTGGTCTTGTAGTTGGCGAGCATGGCCTTGGCGCTGGCCACGTCGTCGTCGCCGGAGACTCCGGCCGAGAGCATGGTCATCGCGGCGCCGGGCAGGGCGAAGCCGGCGAAATCGGTCTTGGCGTCTTTCAGGGCGGCCGCCTTCTTCGCGAATTCGCTGCCCTCGATGCCGCACGATTCAAAGTCCAGGAACAGCGCCTTGCTCGACGGGTTGAGCCCCACGCCGATCACCAGCGTATCGAGCCTCCTTGCTGAGGACCCGCAGTTTCTCGAAGGCCTGCTTGACGTTGGCGGCCATCACCGCCTGCTCTTCCTCGGAACCGGACTGTTGCGCGGCGAGGCCGATCTGCACGAGGGCGTAGAGGCTGTTGAGCGCATTTTCCCGGCTGGCCTCCGGAACATTCTGCACGGAACCGCGGACGGAAAGGAGATACTTCTTCGTCAGTTCGGTAAGTTCCACCGTGGGGTCGGCTGGGGCGCTCTCCAGCGTCTCGGCGGCGTTGGAGAACACGGCCCAACTGCCCTTCTGCTTGACATAGACCGTCGTGTCGCCCATCGGGAACTCATAGACCCCGTTGGCATTCGGGGCCGGGGCCGTGCCGCCGGCCGCGGGAATCAACGCGATCAGGCTTTTCAAGTCGCTGACGGGCAGATAACCGTTCACGATGGGCTGGTCGTTCTCGCCCAGGGAAACCAAGATGCCCCAGGGCGCGACTTGTCCAAACCGGCCAAACCCTTGTCTTGCGTCTGCGCTTTGATGGCCGCTTCGGCCTCGGCCGCCAGTTTCGTATGACCGCTCAACTCGTCGAGGGCCTTGATGGTGCTCAGGAGTTGGTCATAGCCGGCGAAAGCTATGGTCAAGGCAGGCTTGGGGGCCGCGGCTGCGGCCCGGTTGGCGGAAACGAGTGTCCCCACGGCCAATATCAACGCCATGGCCATCATGTTTCGTAGCGGCTTGTTCACGATATCATCTCCTTCATGCAATTCCGAGAATGGTCCGGTCACGACACCGCGCCGCGACGAATCATAAGCTGTAAAGTCTACACTTTGACGCAACGCGGGGCTAGCCCTCAGAGGCTAGCTATCCGTGCGCCGTTCCTATCTTACACGGCAAGTGGTCAACCAGTGACAGAAACCTGCATTTATCCCATTCTTCCCAAACTACCAAGTTGGTTGGGTTTTGCTTTCGGCCGTAGAACTGTTATGGAACCGGGGACGACATTTGTGTTAAAATAGGGTCTTTGCCACAGGGCCCATTTCTTGAACTTCGAGGTTCTGACTATGAACGCATTGGTTTTCAAGTTTTGACCGTTTTGGCGGCTGCCGCTAGTCCTGCCAGTCCTGCCGCACCTGAAAACTCGCTGCTGAAGGAGTTGGTGGAAAAAGGGGTGCAGATGCCTGATGGTCAGGTCCGACCATTGCCGGCTTCGACGATGGCCGAAGGTCTGAACGAGCGCAGCAAACGGCGGTGCTGACGAAAACGGCTAGCACAGGCAAGGCGACCTTGCAGCAGTTTCTGGACACGCCTTCAAGTGCGCCCGTTACCTTGAAGGTGGGGAAGATTCCGAGCAAGACGGGTGCGGATGTGATTCGCACCATCGATGCCGGATTTGTAGTACATGGCGACTGGAACGTGCTCACGAGCGACGAATTCTCCAAGACCATCTTGAAGGCTGGCCAAGCGAACAATCAGAATAACGGCGGAATGGTTTCCAAGGCGGGCTACTTGAAAGCCGACGAGCTCGATGGTTCGCGGATTGAAAGCGAGATCGATGCCCAGCTTGAAGGAGTACTTTCTTTACACGACCTTTAATCTTTTCGATCGGGTTGAAGTCAGCGCCACTCGCTTTTGCATGGCGACCAAGACGCCCGCCGGAGTCATCGTTGCCGCGAAGGTTGACCCGCGACGTGCTAAGGACAACGAATACCCGAACCAGTGGCGCTCGATGACTAGGAACGCTGCCGGTGTGGTTCAACTGGGTCCGCCGCAACCCTATTCCGGGGCAGCTTTTTATGCCAAGGTGACCCGCTTGATCAAGCCGCAAGACACGATCTTCGTCGAGTTTCACGAGGTCTTCTACGAACCGCAGGCATGGTTTGACGCCGACGTCAACCTCATGCCAGCCGAGTTACGGAAGATCATTCCCTTCGAAGTAAAACAGTTCCGTGGTAAGCTAGCCGCCGCCAAGTAGGTCCCTTCTGCCGGAAGGGACTATTCCGTTTTGAGCCGCGTGGAAACGCCACGTTGCTCCCTGGCGCAGCCCACCGTTACCCGTGATCGGGAATCGCGAACGGCGGCAGGATGCTCTTGGGACGCGGCGGCCGCACGAGCCCCAATCCCAAACCCGTCGGTCCCGAGTCGCCCTCGGCGCCGTTGCCGTCGGCCGCCTGCCTGGCGGCGAGCCTGGGACTGCGGGAGTCGCTTATCAAGCGGCCGTCCTCCATGCGGACAATGCGATCGGCCCGCACGCCCAAGTCCTCCGAGTGCGTGATCAGCACGATCGTCATGCCGCGCTCGCGATGCAACTGGGCGAAGAGGTCGAACACGGTGTCGGCCGACTTCGAATCGAGATTGCCGGTCGGCTCGTCGGCCAGCAGCAGGAGCGGGTCGTTGGCCAGCGCCCGCGCGATCGCCACGCGTTGCCGTTCGCCCACGGAAAGCTGCAGCGGCTGGTGGTTGATGCGGTGGCCCAATTTCACCAGTTCCAAGAGTTCCATTGCCTTCTTGGGCCGCTCGGCCCGGGGCCGATTGGTCTCGAACATCGGCACCTGCACGTTTTCCATCGCCGAAAGCACTGGCAGGAGATAGAACGACTGGAAGACGAAACCGATTTTCTGCGCCGCAGGCTATCGAGATTGCGGACTTCGGAGACGGGCTGGCCGTCGAGAAAAACCTCGCCGGAAGTGGGCCGGTCGAGCATGCCGAGCATGTTCAGCAGCGTCGACTTGCCGCTGCCGCTATGGCCCATGATCGAGAGGTACTCGCCGCGATAAATCTCCAGGCTGACGTTGACCAGGGCCGTGACTTGCCCGTCGGTATAGTGCTTGGAGACGTGCTCGGCCCGCAGGATCGGCGATTCGGCCGAGGAGCGGTTGAAGTGGTGCCCGTTGTTACTCATGGCGCAAAGCCTCCGTCGGCAGCAAGCGTGAACCTCGATAGGCGGGAAAGGCGGCGCCGACCAGTCCCACGATAATCGCAATGGCAAAGCCCAACACCACGATCTGGACGCTAATCGCCGCCTGCACGACGCCGTTGACCGTGGGCAGGCGGCTGAGAAGTTTGATCAGCCCGAGTCCGCAAAGGGTGCCGACGACCCCGCCGCCGATGCTCAAGAGCACCGACTCCATGAGGATCATCTGCATGACGCGCGAAGGACGCCAACCGATCGCCCTGAGGATCCCGATTTCGCGGGTCCGCTCGAAGACCGACATGAACATCGTGTTCAACACCCCGATGAAACCGATGAACAGCGCGATCGCTGAGGTCATCAAGGCAAATCCCATCGCGTACTTAACCTGGTTGTTCTGGCTCACGAACTCGTCGGGCTCTTTGGCCCGGATTTTTCCCGTGAGGCCACACATTTCCGCCACTTGGCCCTCGATTTGGGCACGGACCGCGGCGACGCCCTCCTCACTGGGATTCTTGACCTTCACCGTGCAGCCGGTCATCATGCCGTTCTTGCCCAGTGCCTTTTGGGCATCGCCCAACTGCATGACGACCATGCCGTTTTCGATATCTTGCGAACTTTTGAAGACGCCGACAATATGAAACTTCTCGTCCGAGATCGTGATCGTCTTCCCAACCGTCATCAAGTCCTTCTTAACGCTGGCCAGCTTCTCACCCACGATCACATTCTTGCTCTCCAAAGCCTGGTCCGGCAGGTTCTCACCGTCGATGATCGTCACCTCGCGAAACATGTAGTTCCCCGGCGGCCAGCCTTGAATACCGATCATTTCGGAGCCACATTCTTCCACGGTTTGGAAATCGACCAGCCCGGCGCAGGTTGCCGCCACGCCGTCCAATTTTTCGATCTCTGCGGCCACCCTTACCGGGATCGTAGAGCCCAAAGGGCTAACGGAGTCCGAACGCGTGACAATCAGCGAAACTCCTCGATCTGTATAGAGTTTCCGCATCGACTTGCTCAATCCATCCGCCAAGCCGACCAAGGCCACAACGGCCATGACGGCCACCGCCATGCCGGTCATCGTGAGCGTCGAGCGAATCCGCCGCCGCAAAACGTTTCGGAATACAAAGGTCGAAAATCGCATTGATCCTGCCTGTCGTCGAACTCGCGGAAGACCCAAGCATGCCCAAAACAGAGACTTCCACGATCTCTAATAATATCGCGTTTTCAATAGTGGTCCAAGTGCGTAACCGTTGCAAAGCAAAAAAAACTCCCAGAAAAACCAAATAAAGTGGCGATTCAGGCAAGCTAGGGGGCTTGTCTGCCTTGAGTTCCCGGCCATGGAAGCCCGACGCGCAGCCAAGGAATCGGCTTCCCGCGCTTTTCGGCAATATGCCTCGCTTGCGCTTCGGGCTTTGATGTTGATTTGCGGTCAACAGCCTCCTGGCCCGATCAGGTCTTTTGCCCTGCGGCAGGAGCGCTGATGCCCTCCGGCACCTGGGGAGTGGCAATGTCCAGCTCCGTGGGGAGCTTGAATTCCGTGGGAAGCTGGTATTCTGCCGGCTGCTGCGTCGCGCTGGCCGAGGGCTTGCTCTTCGCGGCGTCAAACGTCGGGGCCACGTCGGCGTTCCGTACGGAAGCCGGCGGCGCCAAGCGGCCATCGGCGGTCGTCCCGCGATCCTGATGAGACCTTAGGGCAAAATAGCGCCAAGTCCGCCAAGCACAACAAGCACCAATAGCGTCGTCGCTGAAATAAAGATCACTTTTTTCATAGTTCTCGATCCGAATTGCCTGAGTCGATTTAACGAACCGCATGGGGTGCTTGGGTAACATGTAACGAGGACCCGCCCGCATCTTCAATCATAAACCGGATGCTGGCTGGGCCAAGCCCGTCATCTGAAACCCTAATTGTAATCATCGGATCGCTATCGGACCGTCCCTATCATCAATTTGCGAAAAATGCGTAGTTTCGGGTTCGCTCGCAGAATGCCGAGAATCGGAATTGTGGGATGAGTAAGGTGTGCTAGGGCGAATTGCCCGTGTAGGGTGGGTGGAGCACGGAAGTCCTTTCGCAATGGTGCGTTACGCGAACCGCCCTAAAACGGAACAGCACGTCTTCCAAGGTCTACGCCCATGCGTAACCCACCATTTCCCAGCGGTTCTCTTCACGCACCCTACATTTTTTGAACGTTCCGTCTCGCCTTGAGCGGTGGGTCGCCGGCCAGCGGCAGTTTGACGGCCTTGCCGGTTTCGGCCGATTTGTAGATTGCCAGGATGATCTCAACGCTCCGGCGGCCCTCGCGCCCATCGACCGCCGGAGTACCGCCCTTGCGGATGGCCTGCACCACGTTTTGGAACTGTTTGGCGTGGGCGTGATGACCGATGGCCGCAGGGTCGGCTGCCCCGCCGCCGCTGCTCTTGTGATTGGCCATGGCTGCCAGGATCGCTTCGTCACGGGGCTTCTTCTTCTGGAAATCCCACTTCACAAGATCCTCTTCTTCGAGCGCGGCCGAGCCTTCGTTGCCGTGGATCTCGATTCGCTTCAAGTAGCCGGGAAAGACGGCCGTGCTGGCCTCGATCACGCCGAGGGCCCCGTTGGCGAACTCGACCGTGGCCAGGGCAACATCCTCGACGGCGATCCGCTCATGGGCCAGTCGCGCGGTCTTGGCCCGCACCTCGACCACGGGACCCATCAGCCAGATGAGCAGATCGACGCTGTGAATGGCCTGATTCATGAGGGCCCCGCCGCCGTCGAGTTCCCAGGTGCCGCGCCACGCGCCGCTGTCGTAATAGGCCTGGCTGCGATACCATTTTACGTAGGCGTCGCCGAGGGTCAGCCGGCCGAATCGTCCGCCCTCGACCGCCCGCTTCAATTCCTGGCTGGAATCGTGGAAACGCGAGGGGAAGACCGTCGAGAGCACGACGCCCGCCGTGCGGCAGGCCTCGATGATCTGGTCGCAGCGGCGGAGCGTGATCTCCAGCGGCTTCTCGACGATGACGTGTTTTCCCGCTCTCGCCGCGGCGACGGCCGGTTCCAAGTGGGCCCCGCTAGGCGTGCCGATGGTGACGATGTTCACGGCCGGATCGGCCAGCATGTCGTCGAGCTTGTGGCAGGCCTTGCAGCCGGTCGTCTCGGCCAGTCTATCGGCCGCCGCCGGGACCTGGTCGAAACAGGCCACGAGTTTGGTCCCGCGAACGTCGGCAATCGCCTTCGCGTGGAACTTCGCAATCATCCCGCAACCAATAATGCCAAAACCGAGCATCGATGCGTACTCCTGGGAAAAGCGAAAGCACTATTGTAATTCAGGGAAGCCGCAAGAGAAAGCGGCCGGGCGATGCTTCATCGGCCTCGAAGTCGTCCGGCTGGATTGAACCAACTTAAGAGTTTACTCACCCGTGAGGATCCTGTAAATCAATGTGCTGCCGGATTCGCACAGCCGCAATCCCATGTCGCAAATGCGCAGATTTCGGGGGGGTGGGTGGTCTGGGAGAAGAAATCTGAATCTACGGCCGGAGCTACAAATGGTGTACCCGCCGCCCACCTTGACAATGGGCATGGAACACCCTGAAATGGAGCTTGGCAAGAGGACGTTCCCCGACGAGGTGGCAGATTATGACCCGAGCTTTGCACGACGGCCGCGATGACGGTCTGCAGCCGCTGGAATCGCTTGACCTGCAAAATACGCAGGGCTTTGCCGATCTGCTCCAGCGGATGTCCAAGACGGCCTTCGGCGGCCGTGAACTGGGCGAGGCCTTCGAGGTCTTTCGGGCCATGGCCGACGACCCCGATTGCACCCGCGTGCTGACCATTTCCGGGGCCATGAGCATCGCCAAAATGGGGCTGGTCGTCTGCCAGATGATCGACGCCGGCCTCGTGCACATCATTATTTCCACGGGGGCCATCATGGCCCACGGCCTGTCGGAGGCCATCGGCTGCGTCCACTACAAGCACGACCCCAAGGTCTCCGACAAGCAACTCTACGAGTGGGGCTACAACCGCGTCTATGACACCTTGGAAATGGAGTCGAACCTCTGGGCGGCCCAGCAGGTCGTGAGCCAGGTCGTCGCGGAGCTCGATTGGTCGCAACCGGTCTGCTCGTCGCGGCTGAACCGCGAGATCGGGCGGAAGCTGTACGAGCAAGGGCAGATGCCCAGCATCCTCGGCACGGCCTACCGCAAGGAGGTGCCGGTGTTCGTGCCGGCCTTCACCGATTCGGAACTCGGGCTGGACGTTGCCACGCACTTCCTGGCCAGGCAGTATGTGCCCGGCAAGCAGCAGGGGCTCGAAGAGCTTTGCCGTAGCGTGCCGCCTTACAATCCGTTCCTCGATCTCTACGATTACTGCGCAGCGGATCCAGCGGGCCAAGCTGTTGGGCATCTTCACGATCGGCGGCGGCGTGCCGCGGAACTGGGCGCAGCAGGTCGGGCCGTTTCACGACATCATCAACATGCGGCTGGGAAGCCAGTTCCCCGTGCCGCGGTTCCGCTACGGCGTTCGGATCTGCCCTGAGCCGGTGCATTGGGGCGGGCTGAGCGGCTGCACGTATACCGAAGGCGTCTCCTGGGGCAAGTTCGTCAGCAAGGAAGAAGGGGGCCGGTACGCGGAGGTCCATTGCGACGCGACCATTGCCTGGCCGCTGCTGGTGCGAGCAATTCTGGAACAACGGGGACAGAAGTGAGGGGCTTGGGGGGCACCTGCGGCCGGTCTTCTGCGTGAAATCATCGAGAAAGGCAAGGTGCTCTATGAAGCGCGAGACCTTTCGCTTTCGTGAGGAAATGATGAGAAAACATGTCCTTTGGGCGGTTCTGGTTTTCTGCTCGTTACTGGGCGGCTACGGCGGCGCCTTGCATGCCGCAGACCAAGATGCGGCGGGCACCGCCCCTGAGAAGTCCTTGAACGATGCTTGGAAGAAATTCGGCCAGAACCTGGCTGAGGGCCTGGCGAAGCCTATGGGCGAGATGCTCAAAGGGGTCGTCCAAAGCAACCCCGGCTTCGTGGAACAGATCTACAAGGGTCGCCACATGACGCCCCTGCATCTGGCGGCCTGGGACAACAAGACCGAGGAGGCCAAGCAACTGCTGGCCGCAGGCGTCGACGTTGACGCTCGGGACGTGAACGGATCCACGCCGTTGCACTACGCGGCCTATGCCTTCGGCGGCGATATTATCCCAGTCTTGCTCGCCGCCGGCGCGGACGTTAACGCCAAGGACAACGACGGATGCACTCCCTTCCACGTCGCCATGGTTGTCGGCGGTCACGGCGGCGAAAAGGCGATCCCCTACCTGCTCCAGGGCAAAGCGAACGTCAACGCGCTGGACGATGGAGGCTGCACGCCGCTCGTGCGGGGCTGCGCTTGCGGTTCCGATCTGGACAAGATCAAGGCCCTGCTCGCCGCCGGCGCCGACGTGAATCGCTGCCCCAAGAATGGCTGCGGCCCGCTGCATTGGGCTTGTCGCGGGGATGAAGAGCTTGTCGGCCTCTTGATTGCCGCCGGTGCGGAAGTTAACGCAAAGACCGCGGAGGGCCGGACGCCGCTCTATTACGCCGTCGAGTCGGGCAGTCGTAAAATCGTCCAGACACTCCTCAAGGCCAAGGCCAACCCGAATCTCCGCGACAAGAAGGGGTGGTCGCCGATGGCCGTCGCCGCCGAGAAGGGCAGCCTTGACGCGGTTGCCGCACTTCGTGACGCCGGGCGCAGGAGCCTTCCTGGACCAAGCTGCACGAGGCGGCAATCAGCGGGAAGCCCGAAACAGTGGCTGAACTCTGCAAGGACAAGACGAACCTCGACACCGCCGACGTCTACGGCCGCACGCCGCTGTACTGGGCCTTGCGGTGCAACGATGAAAAGGCCGCCGATATGCTCGTCGACGCCGGCGCGAAGTTGACTGTCGTCGACAAACAGCACAAGAGCATCCTGCACGTCGCGGTCTGGGCTGGGCGATTGGACATCGCAAGAAAAACAGTCGCGGCCGGGGCCGACGTTACCGCGGCCGACGATGAGGGCTACACGGCCCTGCACTGGGCGGCCGTTGCCGAGAACGCGGAAATCGTCCGCTTCCTCTTGGAAAAGGGGGCGAATGTGAACGCCGCCACCCGCTCCGGCGACACCCCGCTACTGCTGGGCCTTCAGGCAAGAAAGCCGGAACTCGTGAAGGCCCTGCTGGCTGCCGGCGCGGACCCGTTGGCCGTCAATAGTGAAGGAAAGTCGATCGAGAGCGAGCGTTGGAGAGCCTTCGACAAGGAAGTCGAGGCCATGCTCGGGCAGGCCGTCAACGAGGCGACGCAAAAGCGGATCGACCGAATTTGCCGCCTGTATTCCACCGACAATCCGCAAGCCCTGAAGGCCGAGGCCATCGAGCCGGCCACGCCGAATCTGGCTGCCTTAAGAATGAACCGCGCCTTGTTCGGCCCGGACAAGCAACGCTTCACGTCGATGTTCGTCGGCGGGGAGCGGGAACTGGCGGTCGTCGGCGCGCTCTACGACGCCACGCAAAACTACGTCGCCTTCCGCAAGGAGTTGACGAAGGCCTATGGCGGGGATGCCTGCGCGAAGTTCGACGACCTGAAAATCGATAGCCTGCGTTGGAATTTCACGGTGCCCTTGATCGACGAGGACCGCCTCCGGCAGATGGCAGTGGAGGTCCAGGGCGACAAGGCGGTGTGCCGGCGTTTTCCGGGCATGGAGAAGGCTGGCGACGTGCATTTCGTCAGGCAAGGCGAGGCATGGCGGATCGACGCCTTGTTCCTGCGCCCGCGACCCAGCCCGACGCGAACCTGGGGCTATTCCAGGACATGGCCCGCACTTTGGAAAAGGGACGCGGATTGATCGGCCGGCCGGAGACCCGCGTGGAGGACCTAAAACGGGCGATGTGGGAGGAATACAGCGGGGGCCGCGCCTCCAGTCCGCCACAACGGGACTTGGACAAGGACATTGCCGATCAGACCGCCGCGATCCGTCGCGATCCCAAAAATGCCCAGGCCTACAACGACCGCGGTTTTGCCTACGGCCAGCAGGGCAAGTTCAACGAAGCGATCGCGGATTTCAGCGAGGCCATTCGGCTCGACCCGAAACTCACCTCGGCCTACAGCCGCCGGTCCGATGCCTACGACGTGCAGCGCAACTACGAGAAGGCGCTCGCAGACGCTACCGAGGTCATCCACCGCGACCCGAAAAGCGCCGCGGCATTCACCGACCGGGCCAATATCTATGAACACCAGGGCGATCACGACAAGGCGCTCGCGGATGCTACGGAGGCCATCCGCTGCGACCCCAAATACGCCAAGGCGCACAACGCCCTGGGCGTCGCCTATGACGGCTACGCCCGAGAAATGTCGCGGCTCGACGCGGCAGCCGCCGAGTCGTTGTTCGACCGCTCAAGCCGGCGTTTCGACGGGCCGCCCGCGAAACTCGACGAGCGGCAGCAGCAGGTGCCATTCGACGGCTCGGTCGAGAATTTCAGGGCGGCGACCAGGAAGCTCGACCGCGCGCACCAGCAGCAGTTGTTGCTGGACTACTCGGCCGCAGCCTTCAAGACGGCCATCGACATCCAGCCCGACTACGATTTCGGCAACAACAACCTGGGCGTCTACTATGCCCGCCGGGGCCGACCGGAGGACCTCAAACTGGCCGAGAAGTACTTCAGAGCGGCCGTGACGATCAACCCTCGTTATGCCGACGCCTTCAACAATCTCGGCATCGTTTTGTCTCTAGAAGGCAAGTTCGACGAGGCCATCGAATGCCATAGGAAGGGATTGGAGATTTTTGACAGAAGGGCCTCCGATCATAACAATCTCGCCCGCGTCTACCTGAAGCGGCGCGATCTGGAAGTGCAGAAGGGCGAAACCGACAAAGCGAAGGCCGATCTCGATGACGCGCTCGAGGAGCTCCTCGTTGCCCAGCGATGCGATCCGAACTTTTTGCCCGCCTGGATGAGCTGGATCGAAATCGACATCAAGCAGAAAAACGTCGACGAGGCTGCCAGGTGCGTCCAGCGGATGATCGCCATCGACGGCAAGTCGCCGGCGACACTTCAAGGGCAGCTCCAGTTGGCAAAGTGCTACCTCGACCTCAATCGCCCCGACGACGCCATTGCCGGGCTCACCGCAATCCTGGAAATCGCCAAGTCCCTGCCCGAGGTTTATAACGCCCGGGGGACGGCTTATCTTCAGAAAGGCGACTTGCAGCACGCCTTGGAGGACTTCGAGCAGGTCCTGCGCCTTGCCCCGCAGTATCCCGGCGTCCAGGATAGGATCCTCGACGTTCGAGAGCGGCTGGGCAATCCCAAGAAGTGAGCTGAGTACCGAGTACTGAGTACCGAGTACTGAGTACTGCGCACCGCGCACCGTTCACAACCGATTTCTAAGCTTCAGCGCCAGGTAGCGATTCAAGAGTTGCGGCGTCAACTGGCGGGGATCGGCGTCCAGCACGTCGACGCCCGACTGCCGCATGCGGCCCAGGGCGTCGGCCCGCCGGGCGAGCATCCGCAAGGCGACCGTCTTGCTGAAACACTCGGCCACGCTGTTCGGCGCCGCGGCCGCCATCTGCTCGACCTGCAGGTTCCGCAAGGTCACGCATAACGGCAAGTGATAGCGGGCAAAACGCGCCGTGTAGGCCAGGAGCATCGAAGAGGCGTCCTTGTCGATGACGTTCCGTGAGGATCACGATCAGCGAACGCTTGCGATGCCGCAAGGCCAGGAACTTGCAGACCCGGTCGTAATCCGATTCGCGGGGCACGGCTTCCAGACGGTATAGGGCCTCGTTCATCCGCGCCAAGGCCGCTTTGCCCTTGATCGGCGGAACGTAAGACTCGATGCGGTCGCTGAAGGCGACCAGCCCGATATAGTCGCCCTGCTTCATCGCCACGTAGCTCAACAAGAGCGAGGCGTTGATGGCGTGGTCGAGCCGGGAAAGGCGATCGACCTGCGGGAGCATGAGCCGGCCGCAGTCGAGGACGACGAGGATGTTCTGGCTGCGTTCGGTCTCGAAGTTCCGCGTCATCAGCCGGCCGTGGCGGGCGGTGGCCTTCCAGGCGGCGTCGGCCGGATCGTCGCCGGGGACATAGTCGCGCAGGCTTTCGAACATGCTCCCGCGGCCGCGGAGCTTGGCGGCGCCAGCCCTGCCTCCGTCGTGCGGTGCCGCATGGCGGCCAACTCGTAGGAGGCCAGGCTGGCCACGTTGGGATAGACCTTCACCGGGGAGCGGGCTTTCACGCGGACCTGGCGGAGCAGGAGCCCCAACTGCAATCGCCAGCGGAGGTAAATGTCGCCGAACTCGTAGAGACCGCGCCGCGAGGGCGTCACGCCGTAAGGCAATTCGGCCGTGGCACGGGGAAGTATTGTGGCCGAAACCTGCGGCATCTCACGCTCGAGCGATTCAGGCACGTCCTCCGTCACGTCGAAACGGACGGCCATGCCGGACGCGTTGCGGATTTCCCAGCCCACCTGGTTCATGGCCCCCAGCGAAAGGTGTTGCGGCAGCCGCCGCTCGATGACCAGGTCCCGCGGGCCGGCCGAAACGAGCACGGTCAGCGCGGCGACCAGGAGCAGCGCCGCGTCGTAACCGCCGGCCAAAACCAGCACGGCCTGCGAGGGAAACAGAACCAGCGCAGGCAGCGGCAAGGCCAACAGGAGCAGCAGCTTCGGCGTGGGTAAAAGCATCGGATATTATACTGTGAACGGTTTCAAATGAGCCATTTCATACTAGCCCGAAGTGCAAGCGAGGTGACGGGTTAGGATCCTCGCTTGCGCGTCGGGCTGGTATCAGTTCCGTGTTTCATCCGTGTTTCATCCGTGGCCACCCTAAATTCTCGGTACCTCGATCCTTTCCAGCACGCGGGCCACGCACTGGTCGGCGGTCATGCCCTCGATTTCCGCCTCCGGATTGAGAACGATGCGATGCCGCAGGACTGGGGCGGCCAGGTCGCGGACGTTGTCCGGAGTGACGTACGCCCGCCCCCGCAGCACGGCCAGGGCCTTGCTCGACAGCAGCAGCATGACCGCCGCCCGCGGGCTGGCCCCGAGGGTCAGCGCGGGCAGCTCCCGCGTGCCGCGAATGATCGAGACGATGTAATCCAGCAGCGGCGCCGCGACGCCGACGGTCCGCACCGCCGTGCGAATCTCCGCCAGCTCCGCCACATTCGTGCAGGGCTCGATGCCGAAGGTGGCCAGCCGGCTGGCGTCGAACCCCGCCTGGTAACGGTTCAGGATCTCGACCTCTTGCGGTTTCTGCGGGTATCCGGCCACGATCTTGAAGAGGAAGCGGTCGAGTTGGGCCTCGGGCAGAGGATACGTGCCTTCGTATTCGATCGGATTCTGGGTGGCGAAGGTGAGGAATACCGGGCTCAGCGGGTGGACCTCGCGGTCGACGCTGACCTGTCCTTCCTGCATCGCCTCCAAGAGGGCCGACTGCGTCTTGGCCGGGGCGCGATTGATTTCGTCGGCCAGCAGCAAGTCGCAAAAGACCGGGCCCGCCGAAAATTGAAATTTGAGCGATTCCGGATGGAAGATGTTCACGCCCACGATGTCGGCGGGCATCAGATCGGGGGTGAACTGGATGCGGTGGAACTCGCCGCGAATGGCGACCGAGAGGGCCCGCACGAGCAGCGTCTTCGCCGTGCCCGGCGGACCTTCCAAAAGGATATGGCCGCCGGCCAGCAAGGCCACCACGGTCTGGTCCAACACGGAATCCATGCCGACGATGACCTTGCAAAGTTCGCGCCGAATGGCCTCGGCTTTCCGGGCCACTGCTTCAAGTTCCATGGTCGAGTGCCTCCGCAACGCGGTGAAGTTGTTGAGATAGGGCGAGCAGTTGCTGCCGGCTGACGGACGCTTTCAGGGCCTCTTGCGCCTGCCGCAACTCGGCGGCGACGGCCGGTCCGGCACGCCGCTCGACCGCCTCACAGAGTTGCCGGTCTTCCGCTTGGGGATCGACGAGGAGCAGCTTGCAGATCCGCTCGCGATAATAGCGGCTGAGGGTCACGGCGGCAAGGGAGGTGGCATTGGCCTCGTCGAACAGGCGTCCGGCGGCCTCGGCGAACTCGCGGTGCTGCCGGCGCGGCTTGTAGACCACGTCTTGCGGGCCGCCGAAGCGCACGGCCCGCGCCGCCAGCGCCAGCGCTCCCACCAAGGCCGCCTGCACGGCCGCCCAGCGCCAGGTCCCGAGAGCATGAGCGTGATGATCGCCAGCGGCGACGCCTCATGCTCGTAGAGGCCGAGGTGGAACTCGTCAAAGGCCACCCGCCCCGGATAGCGGGCCGACATCTCCCGGACCACGTTGGCCAGCAGCAAGCCATTGTCGCCCTGGCTGATGCCGATATTCGTCAGCGGATAGTCGTCGGCCAGGGCAATAATCGTGCCGTCGCCGTACGTGGCCCGAAGTCCGATCGTTCCTTGCTGGTCCTTCCAGAAGGCCCGGGCCGGGGCGTCTTGCAAGGGTCCGCGGCAGGGCGACTCGGAATCGAAGCGCCGGCCCTCGGGCACGGCAAGCTCCGAAATCCCCGCGGTCAGCGCATCGCCCGCCTCGACCTTCCCCAGCGGCGCCGGCGCTCGATAGGTTGGAATGCGTCTGGCTTGGCCCGCGGCCCGTTCCACGCGAACCAGTCCTCGAACCAGTCATCCCGAAGGGCGTCGTCGTGCGACCTTTCGGCAAAAATTGTGGGGCGTTCTGACGGCCAGCCGGGCACCACGACCAGGCCGTGCCCCTCGTCGACCCACTCTTTCAACACCGCAACTTCTTCGCGGGCCAGCCCCGTTTCGGGCCGCAAGATGAACAGCACGCCGACTTCCCGCAGCGACTCCGGCGAGATGCGGCGGCGGAGGCGCACGACGGGGTATTTCAGTTGATCCAGCACCTCGTAAGCGGCCTTCGCGCCGGGCCGACATTGAAGAGGGTCGAGGGCAGCCGCGCGAGGCCGCCGGTCTTTTCCGGCGGCGCAAGCAGCCCGTGGAGCAGCGCCACCAGCACCGCGCCCAGCAGCAGGATGCTAAGAGGATGCGATCAGCTCGGGCTAGCGCCGGCAGGCTCATGTAGCAGACCTTCGACCGTGGTGGCGATGTCGTGAATGGTGGAACTCTCCGGCGTTCGGCCGCCGTAGACGATCGGTTCGAAATCGGCCGTCAGCCGGCGGAAGGAACCTTGAATCCGGGCCCGGGAAGCCAATTCGTCGATGTAATCCCGGTTGGTCTTCGACTTCTTGAACTTGATCCAGCCCTGCCGGTCGAGCCAGAGAATCGCCGCGACATAGAAGTAGCGGGTGGCGGCCGGCCAGTCGCCTGCCGCCAATAACCGCCGGGCTGCGGCAAGGACCGTATCGAAATCCAGGTCCTTGATCCCCAGCAATTCGCCGGCAATGCGGCCGCCAGGGGGGTCGCTGCGCAGCGGCGACGACGTTCCACGCAAGAGCATGGCCAGCGTGTAGATCAAGTGCCCAAGGA
Organism: uncultured Planctomycetia bacterium; assembly: GCA_963824275.1. Taxonomy (GTDB): domain Bacteria; phylum Planctomycetota; class Planctomycetia; order Pirellulales; family Thermoguttaceae; genus JANXQG01. The sequence continues at coordinate 1,299,320 of CAWGOT010000003.1, forward strand.
TGGCCAAGAGGGTCAGAATCATCCACGCGAAAACGGTCCAGAACAGCCAGGGCGGAAGGCCTTTCAGGAAACCATCGATTTGCCGGAAGAAGCCGTCGATCCACTCGCCGATCGTTCGCCAGAGTGCATAGGGGTCGGCATGCAGATCGGCAAACTCGCGGCGGGCAAGCACCTCGCGGATCGCGCCGCGGGCTTGATCGCGATAGGCGTCGCCGGCCTCGTCCGCCGCCGAGGCCGCGGGCCGTGTTTGCACGCCGGCCTCTGCGTTGGGCGTGGCAGCCACCAGGGCCAACAGGATGCCGCAGTACCCGATCATATCGTCGCCGGCGGCTCCATGGCCGCGGAGAGCATCTGAAGGTCAAAGGCCTCCTTGCGGATCCGCAGGTCGTAGTAAAGCAACGTGATCGGCGCGATCGTAACCGGCAACAGAAGCGATTGCGGAAGATATTGAAAAAAGACCGTCAACAAGTGGAAGGGCAAAGGGATCAATCCAATCACAAAAATGAAAGTCAAATTGATGACGGTGGCCACAAGCCCTACCAAGAACGCAACCAGGAATATCTTTCCGAGGTTGCCGCGAGTCAGTTCTCGCGAACGGCCCATTGCCGCGGGACCCGCGACACCTTCCAAGACGACGATGCGTACAACAACGTAGAACCAAAGCCCGAAAATGACACCAGGGACAACGCATAAACACAATCCCAGGACGACGACGATCCCGACCAGGAGTTGGGTGCCGATAAGTTCGGCGAGCCTTGACAATGCCCGCTGGTAGCTCTCGCCCGCCGACAGTTCCTTGCCAAGGTATGCGGACGAAATGTTGTGCACGAGCGCGGCGGTGCATATACCGTGCGCGGGCTGAAATGCGACATTTACCTCAAAGGAGTTTTTTTGTAGGATGATTTCGTCATGGCCAGGAGGGTCGTGGAAATCGGCTGCAAGGAGGCGGTTTATGAAGTGGATGCGGATCAGTCTGACGGAGGATGAGCGGAAAGTCGTGATGAGTGAGCGGGAGTCGTATCCCGATCCGCTTGTACGACGGAAACTTTGGGCGATTTGGTTGTTGCACTGTGGCACGACTCGCGAGAAAACTGCCGAGATTGTTGGCGTGGCCCGATCCACAATCGAACGGTATGTCGGCGAGTTCCGCGAGGGGGGACTCGATGGGCTTCGGAAACGTGGTCCCCGATATAAGCCGACCAGCGAACTCGCCGAGCATGCCGAGATCATTCGCCAGATTTTTGAAGACCAGCCAGCGCGGACCATTGCCGAAGCCTGCCAGCGAGTCGCGGACCGTACCGGCGTGATCCGCAAACCGACGCAGATTCGGCAGTTTCTGAAGAATCTCGGCCTGAAATGGCAGCGGGTTCGCGCGATCCCTGTGCCGCCAAAAAAAACTTGGCAGAACACGCTGCCGATCAAGCTGCATTTCACGATGACCAACTAAAGCCAAGGCTGGATTGCGCCCAAGCGTTGAACGGACATGTGTTTTTCGTGGACGCCGCCCATTTCGTTTACGGCACGTTCCTATGCTGCCTGTGGTCGTTTGCGCGAATCTTCGTTCGAGCGGCCTCAGGGCGGCAACGGTTCAACGTGTTGGGAGCGTGGAACGCGGTCACTCGCGAGTTGGTGGCCGTGACCAACACGACCGTTGTCAACACCGAGACGATGTGTGAACTTCTGCGGAAGATCGCTGCGTTGGGGCTGTCCGGGCCGATCACGATGGTCCTCGATAACGCTCGCTATCAGCGCAACGTTGTAGTCCAGTCACTGGCTGAGTCGTTGGGGATCGAACTGCTGTTCCTGCCGTCGTACTCACCCAATCTAAATCTGATCGAACGCCTTTGGAAATTCATCAAACGACGCTCGCTCTACGGCCGCTACCATCCCACGTTCGCCGACTTCCGCGCCGCCATCGAAGAGACCATCAACGGCCTACCCACCAAGTATGCCACCGATCTGGCCACCCTGATGACCCTCAACTTTCAGAGATTCGAAAATGTCTCACTGATGGCCGTGTAAGGTATAACGGCATCAAGATGACGAAGAAGACGGCCATGACCGAGAGGCCAAGCAAGTTCGCCCCGGCGTCCAACTGGGGAGCCGCTTGATTTGCAGGCGCGACGGGGATGATTCTCGCGCCGGGAGGACGAGCGCCGCCAATAGCGAGTAGGGCACGTAGACGACCAACGCGATCAGTAAAAAGGTCACGAACCGGTCACGATACAACCGAAAAGTCGTGTCCAGGATGTCTGGAATGCTCATGGGCCGAAATTCTTGCATGGTCTTCTCCCGAAAGTAAGGTGCTAGTAGGCTCTCGATCACAAACGCACGAATTTAAGCATACAGGGCAACCATCGGCTGTCAATCCCCGGCCACTTGCGGCAGACGCGCAGGGGTGATAAGCTGCAAGGAGAGGACATACTTCGCGGTTGAAACTGATACCAGCCCGACGCGCAAGCGAGGATGCTAACCCGTTACCTCGCTTGCGCTTCGGGCTAGTATGAAATGGCTCACTTGAAACCGTTCGCAGTATAATTGCTTGGAAAACGGACCCCATCGCCATGTCCGGCGTTGATCAATATACACTGGAAACGCCCGAAAACATCCAGGTCCAGTTCGAACTGGCCGGCCTGGGCACCCGATTCTGCGCGATGCTCGTCGACACCCTGTTGCTGGGCACCGTCATCGTCGTGTTGTTGATCTTCATGGCGATCGCGGATTTCAGCGTTTTCTCGGTCTTTGAAGGCGGCGTCCAATGGGTGACCGCCGCGATCCTCGGCGTGGCAATCGCGCTTTTTTCAGGAGGCTACTTCATGCTCTTCGAATGGCTCATGCGCGGCCAGACGCCGGGCAAGAGGGCCCTCAAGATCCGCGTCATTCGCGACGACGGCACCCCGGCCACGATCCACGAGGTGTTGGTGCGAAACGTCCTCCGCCTGGTCGATTTCCTGCCCGGTTTTTATGGCGTGGGCGCTCGTGATGTTCCCCAGCCGGTTGTCCAAGCGGTTGGGCGATATTGCGGCCGGCACGATCGTCGTCAAGGAGTCGCAACTCGACTACCGCGCCCGCGCCGATGAGAAATACGAGCTGCACCCGCTCCTGATTGGCGAGATCAATGCGGAGCTGACCGTTGCCGAACGCCGCCTGATAACCGGCTTCCTGCAACGCCGGACCGAGCTCCTGCCCAAGGCCCGCGAGGAGTTGGCCGAGCGGCTGGCCCGTCCGCTGTTCGAGAAATATGGCGGAGAGTGGTTCAACGCCGAGAGTTACCTCGTCTATTTGGCCAAGGGGCGGCATCATGAATCTTGACGGCTGGCTGCGCGGTGCCGGCCGGTCTGGAAGCGGCTGGAGACGATCGTCGATCAACTCGTGGGTCACGGCCCTCGCCGCACTCTCCCCCAGGAGGTCGCCGAGTTGATCGAGTTGTATCCCTCGGCGTGCGCCGACCTGGCCCGCCTGCGGGCGCTGGGCGCCGAACCGGACCTCGTCGATCCGCTGAACCGTTTGATCATCCGCGCATGGCCAGGTCTATCGGGGAGCGCCGGCCAGCCCCTGGAGCTTGGGGGCGTTCTTTCTCAGGGACTATCCCCGCCTCTTTCGCCAGACGTGGAAATTCACGCTCGCCAGTTTTCTGATCTCGCTGGCCACGGCGTGTGCCGCCTACTGCACCGTGCAGGACTCGCCGCAGACGGTGGCCGATATCATGGGCGGTAACGATCGGGAATTCTATGGAGAGAAGTCGCTGGCCGATATCCGCGAACGCTTCGGCCACGAAGGCAACCCCATGCTCTCCAGCTTCGTGATTACCAATAACATTCGCGTGGCGCTGACCGCATTCGCTTTTGGGATCAGTTTCGGACTGGGCACGATCTGGGTCCTGGCCGTCAACGGGGCGATGGTCGGCGGCATTGCCGGCGCGTACGCCAAGAGCGGGATCGCGTGGCAAATGTGGATGGTGCTCCTGCCGCACGGCGCCTTGGAGCTGAGCGCCATCGTGATTGCCGGCGGGGCAGGGCTGCTGATGGGCTACGGCCTCTGCGCGCCGGCCAGCGCACGCGGCGCAGGGCGTCCGCGAAGACGCCGTCCGCGCCGTGCAGTTGGCCTTCGGTCTGGTTCCAGCCTTCGTTCTGGCCGGGCTGTTCGAGGGCCTCGTGACGCCCAGCGACGCGATTAACCAAGGGGCCAAAGTCATCCTGGGCATTTCCGCCGCGGCGGTCTTCTGGCTCTATCTGCTCGTGGCCGGGCGGGGAGAGTGTCGATTTGCCAGCGAGGGTAGGGTGGGACCAGATCGCGTAGCGAGTGCCGGCCCACCATTGATTCAGGGCGGAAGAACCAATGGTGGGCCGGCGCTCGCGACGCGATCTGGTCCCACCCAGCGAAGTTGAAGAAGCCGATGAACAAGCCCTATCCTCTAGCCCTCCTGGTCCAACTGCCGATTCCGCCGCCCGGGCCGCAGCCCATCGAAGGCAACGTGCCGTTGGCGGCGGCCTATCTGAAGCTCTTCGCCCACCGCCGAGGGCTGAAGGGATGGCAGATCGAAATCCTCCCGGCAAGGCTCTGCAACCGGCTCGGCGATCAGGCCCTGGTGGCCGCGATCCTCGATCGCGGGCCGCAGATCGTCGGCTTCACCTGCTATCTCTGGAACATCCAGCGGACGATGTGGATCGCCCAGCAGGTGAAGGCAGCGCGGCCCGAGGTCCGCATCCTGCTGGGCGGGCCGGAAATCACCGCCGATAACCGCTGGGTGCTGGAGGAACCGGCGGTCGATCTGGCCGCGATCGGCGAGGGCGAGCAGACCTTCTTCGATCTCCTTTCCGCGCTCGATTCCGGCCAGCCGACCGAGGGCATTCCAGGGCTGTGGAATCGCGGCGGCGACCTGCCGCTGCCGCGCCCGGCGCTCAGCGAGCTGGACCTGATCAGCTCGCCCTACATCGAGGGCCTTCTTGACGCCGCCGAGGAGCAGACGATGCTCATGGAGACCTCGCGCGGCTGCCGCTACCGCTGCAAGTTCTGCTATTACCCCAAGAGCTACGACTCAATCTATCGCCTCTCGGCCGAGAAGATCGAAGCCGACCTGCGGCACGCCTGCCAGCGGGGCGTGAGGGAGATCTACCTGCTCGATCCCACCCTCAACCAGCGGCCCGACTTCGCCGGCTTCCTCCGCCTGCTGGCCCAAGGCAATCCCGACCGCCAGTTCACCTACTCGGCCGAACTCAGGGCGGAAGGCATCCGCGCCGAAACCGCCCGGCTGCTCCGCGAGGCCAACTTCCAGGAAGTCGAGGTCGGCCTGCAATCGGTCGATCCCGAGGCGCAGAAGCTGATGGGACGGCACGTCAGCCTGGAAGCGTTCGAGCGCGGCGCGCGGGCGATGCTCGACGAAGGGATCCGCGTCCGCGTCGACCTGATCCTCGGCCTGCCGGGCGACACGGTCGATTCGGTGCGTCGCGGGCTGGAATATCTCGATCGCGTGCGGCCCTTCACGGAGTTGCAGGTCTTCAACCTCTCGATCCTGCCCGGCACAGCGTTTCGGCAGACGGCCGTCGATCTAGGGCTGGAGTATCAGCCGCGTCCGCCCTACTACGTCCTGAAAACGCCGACGCTCGATCTGGAAGATCTTTACGGCCTGATGGAAGAGGCCCAGGATGTCTTCGGGATCGTGTTCGACGCCTTGCCGCCGCCGGAGGTGGATGGGATGAGGGATGAGAGATTAGGGATGAAGGATGAGGGATTAGGGATGAGGGATGCCATGCAATGCGCGTGCGTGGTCGATCTGGACGCCCCCGTTCTCGCGCCGCTTCCCCCGGCTCCCAGTCGGTCTTTGGCGTTTACGCTCTGGCTGCGGTCGGCCGATTTCAGTGCCCGCGCTGCGGAGGCGGCCGAAGTGGTGCGGCAGGTCCTGGTCGACAATCCGCATACGACTCTGCAAGTGATCCTCGAGCCGGTCGGCGATCCCCGGCACCTGACGGCCGAAGTGCTGGAAGTCCTCTTGGCGGCCAGCCATGAGAGCCTGAGCTATCTCGATTGGTTCTACAGCCTGCATCCGGTTCGGCTCTTGGGGGCGAAACGGCTGGTGGTTCTGCTGCCGGTCGCCCTGGAGGAATTGCTCGACGAGGCCTGGCTCAACGAAATCGAAGATCGGGGGACGATCCACTGGACGGGCGAACTTGAGCTTACCGGGCGGCGACCGTGCCCTGCAAGGGCCGCTCGGGCGGAATCACCAGCTCAGTCAAACGCGAGCGGCGAAGCGACTTGACCGCATGCAGGAATTGATCCAGACTGACCGGCTTGGTCATGAAGCCGTCGATGCGGAGATTCTCCGCCTGCAAGACCGCACGATGCACGGCCGAAGCGGTCAAAACCAGCACGGGGATCGCCTGCAATCGCTCGTCGTTGCGGAGCTCGAACAGCACCTGGCGGCCGTCTTTCTTCGGCAGCTCCATGTCCAGCAGGATCAAGTCCGGCTCCGGCGTCTGGGCAAAGATGCCTTCCCGGCGGAGAAAGCTCAGGGCTTCCTCGCCATCGCGAACCAGGCTCACCCGGCAACGGATGTCCTCGTTCTTCAATGCCTGGATCGTCTCCCGCGCGTCATCCAGATTGTCTTCGACCAGCAGAATCTCCGGGGGACGGCCAATCGGTGTGCGGCTCATAAGGAGTGCTCCCCAGAAAAGGACGTGTGCTTTCTCTCTCCCTATTGTACTTCACCCAGCGACCAGAAACAACCGCCCGAATGTGCCGATTCCGGTTTCAGGAGCAGACCAAATAGGCGAATGCGTTGGAGTCCCGCCTTCAGGCGGAAGTCCGTCCGGCGCCGCCTAAAGGCGGGACTCCCGCGGCGCGACATTTATGTTGCAAGCGGAAGCGGCGGCTCAATTTCGGGCAAAGGCGGCGCAACCGCCCCGGGCGTCGAGCGGATATAGCCCGCCGCCCGATCGTCCGGGTTCTTTTGGGCAATGCGGCGGATTTCCGGCAAGAGCGAGAGAAACACGCTGAAAAGGAAGGGATCGAAATGTTTCCCGCGACCTTCCTCCATGATTCCCATCGCCTTGTCCTCGGGGAGGGCCTCGTGGTAGACGCGGCGGTGCGTCAGGGCGTCGTAGACATCGACGATCGCCAGGATGCGGGCCGACTCGGGGATCGCCATCCCGGCCAGTCCCTTGGGATAGCCGCTGCCGTCCCAGTGCTCGTGATGCGCCATGGCGATTTCGTGGGCCATCTGCAGAATGGCCGATTCCGATCCCTCCAGCATCCGCGCCGATGGCGGTATGGGTCTTCATGACGGCGAATTCTTCCGCGGTGAGCGGGCCGGGCTTCTGCAGGATGGCGTCGGGGATGCCGATTTTTCCCAGGTCGTGCATGGGCGCGGCCAGGCGGATGTTCTGCACCTGCTCGGCAGGCCAGCCGAGGACTTCCGCGAACAGTTCGCAGTACAGCCCTGTGCGCTTGATGTGCGCCCCGTCTCCTCGTCGCGATAGCGCGAGGCGCTGAGCAGGCGGAGGATCGTTTCTTCGTGCGCGTGGCGAATGGCCTGCATCTGCTCGCGGATTTGGGCCTCGAGCGTGGCCGTGTACTGCCGCCGTTCGACGAGCAGCTCGCGACGCTCCAGGGCTTTCTTTGCCTGCAAAACCAGCTCGCCCGATTCGATCGGCTTGAGCAGGTAGCCGTAGGCCCCGAGCGTCATCGCCTCGACGGCCGTAGCGGTCTCTTCCAGGGCGGTCAGCACCAGGACCTCGGTATCGGGCCAGCACTGCTTGATTTGCGAGAGGACTTCCAGACCGGAGCGGTCGGGCACGGTGATGTCCAGCGTCAGCAGGTGGGCCTCCTGGTCCTGCAGGCGGGCCATCGCCTCGTCGGCGCTGGCCGCTTCGCCGCACTGGAATCCGGCCCTGGTGAGCCACTGGCAGACGGTCGTCCGTGCGTACGATTCGTCGTCGACGACGAGCACGCGGGGCGCGACTTTCTTGCGGCTCGGGTAGCTTCCGACCTCAGCCATGACACAATCCCGGAATATTTCCCAGTTCCAGAAACCATACGCCAGGAAATGTGAGCGTGAGGTTAGCGCGACAAAAATGCTACCTCGCTCTTGACGGTGGCGCCGATTGTGACGGTTATTCTGGAAGTGCGTCCAGGAGCATGTCGGGCTCGGCGACGTTCATCTCGCGGATGACCCGCAGCCGTTGCACTTCGTGCAGCACGTCGAATATCTGCCGGCACATCGATCGCGTGATGCCGTAGAGTTGCATGACGAGACTCTCGATTTGGTAGTCGTCGTGGGTCGAGGGCGGCCTGCTCGTCGCCAGCACGGCGGCGACCCTGTCGGCGATCTCATCGTGCAGCTTGGCCTCGCGCGGCTGGGAGAAGTCAATGGCGCGGATCGGCAATTCCTGCACCGAGCTCCTGAGTCCAACGCGGGAAGCTGCGCCATTCGGTATCGCCACTTTTCATGTAATAGCGATACAGCATGACGCGCGAATTCAGTGCGCCCAGGATGTACTCCAGGCGATAGCGGGGCCGGTCGGCCGGGGCGTCGCGGCGGATTCTCCAGGTGAATACCGACTGGTTCGTCAGCGCGCCCGATTCGTCAATCGTCGCGTAGATCCCGACGCCGGTTTGGCGCACCAGGATACGTTTGCCTTTGTAGAATTCTGCCGCCTTATAGTTGATACCGTCTTTGGAGGTGTCGATGTACTCGATACCGCCAAGCGAATAACGGTTGACCGCCTCGCCCGAAATGATCGGTTTCCAATTCTTCCGCGCGGCTTCTCGGCGATGATAACGTCGTGTTTTGCCGCATCCTCAAAGGCGAACTCTCGGCCACAATGGCGACAGCCTTTGCGCCGCCAGGCGCCTTTTACCTTGCGGGGAACGTTATCCCATTTGTAGCAATAGGGGCACTGCAGGACCTCGCCGGACTTGCCGATCTCCACACCGCGTCCCTTCTCCGTCAGGGACTCCCAGTCAATGCGAGGCTCGTCAATCCTGGCTATAGTGGGCGTATCGATCCCCCGCGCAAAAATGTCTACCTCGTATCGCGGGTTGGCCCGAAATCGGGACTGCTCAACATCGTGCCCGCTCTCCGCGATGATATCCGCTATCGTCTTGCTGCGATGGAGTAACGTGTCTTCCTCCAGCAGCCGGCGGTCGTCTTTGCGCAGCGTTGCCACGCGGATCCGCTCTTCCGGCCGCGGCGAGCGGTTGGCAAAACAGAGGAAGAACGCAGCGCGGTAGACGGAGGGGAAAATGCCTTCGCCCACGCGCACCAGCCGCGTCAACGCGGTTTGGTCCAGCAACATGCGGCGCAACGGCTCGTGCTCGGGCAGAGTGATACTGTCGGGGATGATGAAGCCGAACATCCCTCCCTCCCGAAGCAACCGCCGGCCCAATTCGATGAACAGTTCATAGCTGTCGAATTGCCCATGCGCGAGCGCAAACGGTCCGCCGTCGAGGTAGTGGCTGATCTCGGTCAGGTCGGCGCCCCAGGGCGGGTTTCCCACGATGAGGTCGAAGCCGTCTCGCTCCTCGAAGACCTCGGCGAACTCGATTTCCCAGTGGAACGGCATGGTAATCTCGAGGTCCGGGCAGCGCTCCGACAGCAACTTGGTGAACTCACCCCGGATGGGTTCTTTCGCTTCGTCGATCCTGGCCAAGGCGCTGCGAATCTGGCGGTGCAGGCTGAGGACTTCAGCGCCCGTAAAAAGGGAGCCATCGGAGGCCGCGCGCGTCTCCAGTTCCGCGAGGTCTTTCCGCAATTGTTTCAACTCGCGGAATTTCTCGGGATAGGCCTTCTGTTCGAACTTCGCCAGGCGGAACCCCGGCGGCGTGCCGCAGACCAGCGAGTTGCCGCACTTGATGTGGGTGTCGATCGTCACGAAGGGCTCGCCCTGCATGGCCGAATTGATCCACAGGCTCAACTTGGTGAGCATGACCGCCGTGGGGTCCTTGTCGACGCCGAAGACCCCGCGTTGCGTGACATAGCGCTTCCATTGCTGGTAGGAGCGGCGGTCGTCCAGTTCTTCGCAGCGGGCCGCGACATGATTGACGTACTCGACGAGGAAATGGCCGCTGCCGCAGGCCGGATCGAGGCACACCAGGTCCCAGGGCTTGCGGTCGGGGAGCCGCGCCAGCGCTTCGCCGACGGCGTGCTCGACCAGGAACTTCGTGGCCGACTGCGGCGTATAGAAGGTCCCTTCCTTGCGGCGCCGGGGCACCCGGTACTCCGGTCGCGGCCCACCTGCGGGTCGAGCCGCCGCTCCTTGATCTCGATGACGTATCCCAGGAACCTCTCGTAGATGTTGCCGAGGATCCGTGGATTGATCTGCGCGTAGTCGATCGGGCGGGCGGCCTGTCGTGAGAGCTTCAGGAGAACGTCCCTGAGCAAGACATCGTCGATCCGCAGTTGGGGATCGTCCAGCAGCGGATCGGCGTCAAAAAGAGCGCCGTCGTAGGGGTAGATGCTGAACTGGTTTTCGCTGCGGCCGTCGAGCCAGGCAAAATATTGCTGCACGTAGCCGTAGAGCGTCGCCTCCCGCCCCCATTTTTTATCCTGCTCGAAGCGTTCAATGATCTCCCGCGCCAGAAACGCCTTGGGCAGGAGCGGCGTGTCCTCGGCAAAACGAATGAACATGATCCGAAACAGCAACTTGACGACCGCCTCGTTGATCTGCGCTTGCGGCCGGTCCGGGAACTGCGGCTGGAGGGCGCGGAATAGAAGCAAGCGGCTTTCCACCAGCTTGTCGTAAATCGTTTCGCTGATCGACTCCTGCCAATTCTCGCTTTGCCTGCGAAGCTCATCCAAGGGGCAAATTCCGTCCCGGTCCGGCGAAAAGGCGGCCCTGCGGAAAGTGGCATAGAAGAGAAGGAACTGCGAGCGGTTTTCCATGAGGTCGCTGAGGAAATAGCGCTCGCAGGCGTTCAACGGGCTCTCGCTGCCTTTGAGTTGCGTCTTGTAAAGCCGCCACTCGGCGCCGTTGGTGACCACAAACCAACGGCAATTGGACAAGCCTGCGTAATCCCAAGCCTGTCGGACAGGCGGGCGGTTAGAGCCGTCCTTCTTGTCGAGCGATTTTCCCCAGGCCTTGGCTTCCAGGGGGAGATCGTTGCCGCCGATGCGGAAGAAATACTCGACTGCGCCGCGCTGCCGCCCGCTCCGGGATGGTTGACCGCGTGTTCGGCGTCGTTTTCGCTGCGGTGGAAGCCGAGAATCTCGTACAGGATGGGCTCGATGATTTTCTCGCGCGTATTGGCTTCGCCGCTGATCCGCTTTCGTTCCAGGTCTGTGCAGGCAGCCCTAAACTCGCGCGTGTGGAGCAGCGCTGCGCCGGCATCGGAAAGATGGCTGGCGAGGGCGTCAACGTCCTGGCGGCGAAAGAGGGGATTTAGGATCGGGTCGGACATATCTGCCTCCGGAGTGGGCAGTATAGCTGAATTTCAAGAACACGCAACTCACACCTGTTCGTCTTCGCGAGGCGGGGCTTCGTTGCCATGCGACGAGTCACGCTCCTTCCCGATCAGCCCTTTGGCGGCCGGGCCGTCCAATGCCAGTTTCGGGGTCGCTTGCTTGATTCGTTTCTTGACTTGCTTGATGTGTTCGGCGGGCGGCAGGTTCTCGGGGAGTGTGCCGCCGATCCGCTTGATCGCCTCCCGCACTTCCTGGCCGACCTCCTTATGCGTTTGGATGGCCTGCTGCTGTTCGTGGACCCGCTGGCGTGCCAGTTTGTCGCGGGTCTGCGTCATGCGGAATTGATTGGCGGCAAGCTCGGTCGTGTCCATGCGGTCCATGAGTTGCTCCTTCTCGGGAACGCCTTTGCGGGCTTTGATGCCGTCCACGCCCAATCCGCCGTAGAGGCCCTTGTATCCGGCGTCGTGGAAGATGCCAAACATGCGGTTCTGGACGCCCGCTTCCCGTGCGGCGCCGGAAAGCGCCTTGAACTCCTCGGAGGTCTGTTTCCGAAGCTCCAACCGCTCCAGGTCGGCGGCGGCCTGGTCAGACAACTCTTGACGCCGAGTCTGGATGGCAAAGTACTTCTGGGCGTTGGCGATCTCCGGCTTGCGGGGATCGCCGTTTTGGGCAATCAGGTAACAGGCGAAACGGGAAAGCTGGTAGTCGGGAACGACCTGGACTGCGCCTTTGCCGCCGGGGATCGGTTTGCCGGCGCCGGCAAAGTGATGGCTGGGGTCGTTACCCGATTGCTCACAAGAGGTTATGGCTTTCTTAATGGCGTTCTCGAACCGCCGCCACTGACTATACCCCAGAAGCGGTTGCAAGTCCCTCGCACTCCAGTATTCGGCGTCGTAATCGTTGACCTTCTTGAGGCCCTCGAACCCGCCACCCCCAACTTGGGGAAGGTTTTCGTCGGTCATCGTTTCCTCCTTGGTCTTGGGTATCCGTTTCCGCCCCTTCTAAAACTCCGCGCTCCCGGCGTGCGGGGGAAGGGGATCACGTCGCGGATGTTGGCCATGCCGGTGATGAAGAGCAAGACCCGCTCCACGCCGAGGCCAAAGCCGGAATGCGGCACCGTGCCATAGCGCCGCAGGTCGAGATACCACCAATAGCCTTCGGGGTCGAGGTCCTGCTCCTTCATCCGCATTTCCAGCACGTCCAGCCGCTCCTCGCGCTGGCTGCCGCCGATGATCTCGCCCACCTTGGGCACCAGCACGTCCATCGCCCGCTACTTCGGTTTCCGGGACGCTGGCAGAAAGTCAAGTCGTGACGTCCGACCCCGGCCTGCTTGAACTCCCTGCCTTACTTTCCCAATACGCCTGACTTGCACGGGGATACCTTCCCACGTTTTCGGGATGCTGCCATCCTTCTTTGGCAGGCGACGCACATAAACGATTAGGATTGAACTTCCGTCATCCTCCGCGATACCAACGTTGGAAACGTATGGCAAATTGCGGAGAGCAACGCCTAGGCGGACAGCGGCGGACTTTGTTGCTTCGTCAAATGCCATGACCAGAGACCAACACTGGATTGCCGAATGCCTGAAGAACGCTTTCGATCGGCATCATGATGCCGTACTGCCAAAACCCGGAAACGGAGATGGCATCATCTCATTTCCCTCCATTCTCGCCGAGCGACTCTGGCGCAATATCCAACTCGGATCGAAAACCGACCGAATCCGCCTTCCGCATCTGGATGAAATACTTATTGAAATCTTTGGGGGTAAGAAAGTTGAGTTGGTAGCGGATCGGCGAGCCTTCCCGCTCAAGCCACTCGTTAATTCGCTGGAAATGTTGCGTGGCGTATTCGAACTTTTTCTGGTTCTCGACGGACGGGTCGCTGATCTCGCTGTCGTCTTTCACCTCGACGACGAAGATTCGATTGCCGATCTTAATGAAAAAATCGGGACTGAACTCGCCGCGCTTTGGGTGTTCGCGCTTTTTCCAGGCGTATTCGATCGAGTAGAAATTCTGCTGCGTGTTCTTGACCCATGCGTCCAGTACACTGGCGTTCTGACGCTCGCAAAGGCGACCGATAAATCGACGCTCAGGGTTATGATCGGCTATCGCCAGGTTGAGCGGTGTCTTGAAATCGTGGTCGTTTTCGATCGCTTGGCGGCCCCCAGAAAAGTCCCCATAGGGATCCACAATCTCGGTGAAGAACTCGATTTGTTCCTCGGGCAAAGTCGCCTCGGAACCTGGGCCGTAGAAAATCGTCTTGTCGCCTCGGCGAACTCGGCCGCGCTACAACTCTCGGCCTGACGCTCTTTGGTGCTGATCGTGACTAACGCATTCGGCTCAAGCCGGTAAACTACCCGCTTCGCCTTCTTCCGGCGAAGTGTGCCGAGCGCCTGCAGGAACTTCTGCCGATTCTCCTCCGTGACGCAACTAGTCCTGATTTTCGCCTGCCTCAAAGACTTCACAACGATCTGCTTGCAGCGATCCAAGGGGAACTTCTTCGCATATTTCGTGCGGCCCTTTGGGTCAGGATCGTCTTTCGATTCCAGGTCGATGGACTTTAGCCGCCTGAACATCTCCTCCGCGACCTCATCCGCAGTGTAGGTCTTGTGATCGATCGTGGTCTTGAACTTGGCGTGGTCGCCCGTGACCGCGCGTTCAAAGTCGATCGTGACGTCCTCAACCTCCACCTGTGTGGGAAGACTAACGAAGCCTTCCTGGAGCAGGCGGTACTCGCCCTTCTTGGCAAATTCGCCAATATCCTCCTTCCGCGTATAGTCCAGGTTATGCAGTTCGAAGTTGTAGGGCGATGACTCAATGACTGTGGAGGACAGCCGCCGCTGGATCTCCAGAATCTCATTGACGAGGTGCCGAATCCGATTGGACCAGGCGTCATGGTTGAAAACGGTGACGATTGGGTCCTCGCCGCTCCAGCCGTCAGGGCGGCGCAATCCGCGGCCGAGCACTTGGGCAATCAGCAGCTTGCTGTTGAACGCGCGTTCCTCGTGGGGTACAATCTGAAATACGTTCTTAACGTCCCAGCCTTCGCTCAGCATCGAAACCGAGACGATCCACTCAACTTTGCTAGCCGGGCTGTCCACCGTCCGGAGCCGCGCGATATTCGGCTGATGCTCGCTGGCCGAAGTTACCGGCAGGACCTTCCTTACGGCGTCATCCGCCGAGATTTTTTCCCAATCCTGCAGAAATGCCTGCAACTCCTCCGCGACCCGTTTGCAGTCGGCAATTGCTTTCGTGACAACGATCGTCAACGGCCTGATGCCGCGCTTCTTGAGCTTCTTCTTCCAGTCCTGATGCCGTTTGTAAATCAGTTGCCATTTCTCGTCGGGATTGTCCGTTGCGGGCATCTCCGCCACATATTCAATCCTCTTGACGAACCGTTGCTCAATCGCTTCGCGAAGAGAATATCGGTCCAATACATCGGCGAAGTAGTCGTCTGCGACGTAGCAGGTGCCGGAAACCCCCACGACCATGCGGAAGCCGTATTCGGGATTCAGGAGGAACTCCTTCCAGCGTTTGGAGGTGGCGGCCGTCTCGTTGGCCACGTGGTGCGATTCATCGTTAAAGACGGCAACCCGCACACCCGGCCCTTCAAACTGTCGCGAATCGAAGACTTTACGCGTTTAAGAATGGCATGGTAATTCTCGACGCAAATCGACCCCTCGACAATGGTCTCCGAGGCATTGATGACCCGTGGAGTTTCGATTTTCGCGTCTGGTGGCAACGCGTCCCGCAGGTCGGCACGGCTGGCCAGATCGCGGAACTTCTCCAGTAATCCGGCCTCAATCGTATTGGACGGGCAGAGCACCAGAACGCGGTCAACAGCTCCCTGCGCCAGCAAGATCACGCCAAGCCCGTAAAGGACATAGCTCTTGCCCGTACCCGTCGCCTGATCGATCGAGCAAGAAAGCTGGTCGGGCAGTTGAAGGTGGCGCTCCATTCCCGCCCAGGAGCCGTAGCGCTGCTGAATCTCGTCGTTCCGGTCGAAGTTCTCTTTCGCCAGGTCTCGCAGATTCCCGTACTTGCCGCCCAGGAGATACCGGAGCGTGGTGCGAATCGCTTCTTTTTGATACTCGCGCGTCCCGCACAATTCGTCCAGGAACGCCTCGTACCTAGACTCGTCCCACACGTGCGGGTCGATGTTGGTCGTTACCCGAAGGACGAGGTCTTCGTTTCGAAAGGTCCGGCGGTCGCCGCGCGTCGTCATGGGCTATCCTTTCCGTGCGGCTCTTCCCGTCCGCTTCCTCTTGGCTCTCGGTGGTCCAGCAACGCTCCTTCCGCTGCCGTTGGTCTTTTTGCCGAACTGGTTGCGGTCAAAAAGCACTCGGGATTCGTTGCCGTAGATGTCAATGAAAACGGCCATCGTTTTTTCGCCCAGTGCATCGAGAGGGAACCGCACCTCCCAGTCTTCCTTCCGCAGCGCGTCCGCGTAGTACACCGCGTCGAGGTCGAACACCTGGGATTCCTCGTCGAAATCGTAGTCCACCATGACCATCGAAAGCGTTTCCAAGTTAGCCTTCTTCCGCAATGGCTCGCGGACAACCGCCTCGCTTTTGAATGTCGTGAGACGGATATACCCCTCCTCGATCAACTCGCCTTTCCGCTTGCCGCGGCCACAATCAAACTTCATTTCCGGCGTCCGGATGAAGTCAAACCCGACCGCTTCGACAGTGTCGTTGACCGCCATCTCGTCGGCCGGCTGCTTGAGCGCCCTGAACTCGCGCTGGTGCAGTTCATGAATGATCGAGTACGGAATCCGCAGGGCGTAGTAACGCACCTTCTCACGGTTGATGAAGTCCTGTTGGAAATCGAACGTCAACGCAGGCGCGACGATGAACAGCCGGTTGCCCACTCGCGACCCAGGGCCTCGTGCAGTTCGTCCAAAGTCTCCTCGGTCAATCGCGGCAGGATTCTTCAGGTGATTGAAAACCAGCACGCTGGCGCCCTTGAGATACCCGTCAAGCTGCACTCCACCGATCTTGTGCGGCTCGTCCCGGCACTGGAACAATTGCAACGCGAAGAATCGCCACGATTCCCACGGCAGTTCCTTCAATTTCGAGAAATCATATAGGCCCGCGTTGTACAGCGTAAACGGCTTAGTCCACGTTCGGCCCAGTGTTTCCAATTCCTTTCCGAGGCTAAGCAGTCGCTTCTGGACCGTGTAAATCGCGAGCTTGCCGCAATCGATGCCGATCCAGCGGCGGCCTAGTTTCTCGGCCACAGCGCTTGTTGTGCCGGATCCGACGAACCCGTCTAAAACCAAGTCGCCCGGTTTGGTGACGAACTCTATTATCTGCGCGAGGAGCTTCTCGTTCTTCTCGGTCGGGTACTTCGTGGTGTTGCTATAAACCGGAATGCCGGTCCAAACACTGTCTGCGACCCTATCCTCAGCGGGCGCTCGCCAGTACTGCGGTTTACCATCGTCGGGGCTACCGCGGATGAATTCAAGCGTTCGGCCGACATCACGCCAATATTCGGCGAGGCTGCGACCTCCACCCTCATCTATATATCGCTCGAAATTTGCAACCGCTCGCTTGGCTCTGTCCTCTTCCCACACCCACTGCCCTGTCTCCGGCTTAAACCCGAGGAGATCGTAACGCATTGTCGGCCTGTCGGCTGTGCTCCAGAAATGATGCCAATGGCCCTCCGGGTTTCCCTTGTCGTGCTTTTCCATCCAAAGAAGCGCAACCTTGCTTTTCTGATTGGAACTGTACCAAAACAGATTGTCGTGGCGAACATTTAACCTCGAAATCACCTTGAACTGCTGTTGCAGGTTCTTGGAAGCCCTTCCGGGAAGGATTATCTCGTTACGGAAGTTGTGCTCGCCAAAGACCTCGTCCATGACGACCTTGATGTACTGGCCTTTGCGGTAGTCTGCGTGTACGAATACGTGCCCGTCGTCAGCGAGAAGCTCACGTATAAATAAAAGTCGTCTTCTCAGAAATTCCAAAACTGTGCGCCAGCGATCTTGTCCTGATACGCCTTCTGTTCATCTGCGTTGCCAAACTCCTGCTTGGTTGCGAACGGGGGATCAATGTACACGAGCCGGACCCCGCGCGGTGCCATCGGCGTTGCAGAGTTTGCCGGCCTTTTTGAGTTCCAGCAGCGACTTCATTACCTGCAGGTTATCGCCGAAAACGAGCATATTCTGCCAATCGCCGCCGCCATTCTTCCCGAACGTGCGGACGGGCTGGAGCGGCACGGCCAGCGTGTCGGCCAGGATGTCCTCCTCGCGCTCCTTGCCGTGATAAACGAGTTCATATTCCCGTTTTTCCGGAGGAAACAGGACCCGTGCCCACTCCGGCGAAAGTTCCTCACCGTGCTCCAGCAGCGAAATGATCTCCTGGCGTTGTTCGGGCGTCATGATTCCGAATCCTCCGGCATCTTCCTCTTTCGGCTAGGCGGCCCTGGCGCCAAACATTCCAACTCCAACTCGTCGAGCAGCCCGCTGTCGGCGAAGCTGAACGTCTCCTCGCCCACGATAACGTGATCCAGCACCCGCAGCCCCAGCGGGCGGCAGGCAGCAATCAGATCGCTCGTCAATAATCGATCCGATTCGCTTGGCTCGGCGCGGCCTGAGGGGTGATTATGCCCGGCAATCAGTGCGATAGCATTTACTTGCAGGGCGTGCGCGACCACGGTACGCAATGGCGGCCGGACGCTATCCGGCACCCCTTGCGCAATCGAGCGCATCCTCAAGCAGTCGGCTGTTCCGGTTGAGGTACAATACGCGGAAGTGTTCGTCGGCCAGTCCGCGCAATCGCTCGCCAAGGTATGCTGCGGCCTGCGTCGTGCTTTTTAACAGGATGCGTTCCCGCCCATCGGGCAAGGAAACCCGGCGCGCTATCTCCATGGCCGCGGCGAGCTGGGCGGCCTTCGCGCCTTTGAGCCCTTTCACATCCAGCAAGGCGGCCAGCGGCGCTTCCGCCATGGCCCGCAAGGATCCGAATCGCTTCAGCAGTTGCCGTCCCAATTCCACCGCGTTCGTACCCTGGAACCCGACCCGGACGAGAATCGCAACGAGTTCCGCGTCGGTCAGCGCCTGCGGCCCTCGGCTCAGGAGCCGTTCGCGTGGCCGTTCATCCTGGGGCCATGACACGATCCCCCGCGATTGGTTCTTGGTTTCCTTAATCATGGGGAGCAATCTCACTGCCGAAGCGAGTCCGGGCCGCACAAAGCCAGACCCGCATTTTATGCTTTGGGCTTGGCACTGTCGACCACTCGAATCACTGGCCGGGCACAGTAAACGACCCAACCCGCCAAAATCAGCCCGGCAAGCGCAAGGCCACCTCGTGCGCTCATGAACTCCTTGAACTCAAGCACGACGCCTTTCGAATCTTCAATATGAAGAAAGGCCGCCGCGAACGAAAGTATCGCAATTACAAGCGCAGTCGCGAGAAATGGCCATTTTCCGTATTCAAACTTTAACAGCTTCTCCCATTTTTCACCGCCGAGTTTCTCGGCAACCGTGATTGGAAGTTCTACGGTACTGAATCTCTTCGTCCCGCGTTTCCAGGCCATGTTATATGCCTCAAGTAGTAGCCCGCTTGGTATTACGTTTTAGGAGTAATGTAGCATTCATAATAGTCCGCCTCTTTATCTTCATCATAGTACTGGTTTGCTTTGGCCTGGTGGTAGTCCCAGTAAAGCCCCTTAATTCTAGTCGATAAAAGACGCACGTCATAGCTGGGGCATGTTGCATCGTACAGAAACTCACCGAGGATCGGGCGACCCGATCCGTCGACCCCCGAATCAGCCCTAGAATCCCATACTTTTTCGGCCTTCTTGGGAACAAAACTAACCTCGTAAAGCCAGACATACTTTGGCATATGTAAGAGTAAATCTCGTGACAAATCCGGGCGAATGCGGTATCGGGGCGCTCTTTGCTGTGCGGCATGAAAGTCAGGGAGTTCGCACCGGTTTCCGCAAGGGCATTTCTCATCTCAGAGACGGAAACGCCGCTATCCATGTTCGACGGATCATAGACGACATTTACATCCCTTTCTCGGTTCCAGCCCCCAATTGCCTGCCGAGTGATCGTGCCGTACGGAAAACGGTTTGTCCCAAACCGATACGCCATCGCCTTTGTTGATACCCAGAGTGCGGCGGTGCCACAATGGCCCAAGTTCGGATCCTGTTGAATGAACTCAACTGACTCAACTTCGAAATGCGCATTCAATAAATTGGACGCACACGGATACTTGACCTTTAGAAACGGCCTGGATTCCTTCTCTTGCGCAAGCATCGGCACTTCTGGTATTGATGCGCCCTCGCGGGAATCAAATTCTACCGCGGTTCGGCTTACGACGAACGAGGGGGTCGGCGCATGACGCAGTAGCCGAGATACGGCAGGTCCAACTTCTCTCCCCGGGCAATCTCCGTTTCCGATAGTCCTTGGAGAAGCAAAGAGCACAGTCTGGTCGCCTCAGCATCCGAGCCTTCGAAGAAGTGGAATCGGTCGCACCAGACCGGGTAACGCGTAAAACTGCCCGAGTAGAACCGGCTGTGATTATCCCAAAAATCAAGGTCCAGGTACGGTGTCTCAATTAGTGCGAATGCCTTGTAACGGCTAGTGATCGAAGAGAGGATGCTGCGAATGGGCCAAATCGCGCCAGGACGGTTCCTCTCAAGGTATTTTCGAAATATATTGCCGTCGGAAATTGCCGAAAGTTGAAAACTCAACTCAAGGTCGTTGTTCCACAGTCCCAGAACTTCCGCAATGTGGGAAGACGGCACTACCTTGAGCGAGATTTTGTGAGGAATAATTGACATCGCACACCATGTCGCACGTTTGCGTTGCACGACCGGCGGTGCGTGCCTACCCCATGTACCGCGCGCCCTTAAAGGTCAATGCCGCAGTTACCTGCCCCACTTCAAGTCGCTCAAGAGCTGCAGACGCATTTACACGAATCTGCGCAACTTCCCGCTCAATCCGCGCAGTACGACCTGCATCGAGAACACCCTCTCGAATGCTCTCAGCGGCCCGCGACAAGCAACTGTTGAGAAAATCCCGCGTCTCCTTATCCAAGAGAACGACTCCGCTAAAGTACTATTTCAGCCCGACGGACGCCACAGAAAAACCGATCCTAATCAAGTCCCAACGCTTCTGCAACGCTCTGCAAATGAAAACGTAGTGGACCCTGTAATTCAGGACGGAATTCGCACGCATTTGGTTCAACTTGAATTCTTTTCCATTCCAACAACGTCGTCGTAAGTGCTTGTCGCTATCCACTTTACTTCACACACGCGCTTTAACCGTTACCATAGCAAAAGGCAACCATGAAGTCAACCCCCCCTATATACTATTTTATGTTTATGGCAAACTGGGTGATTCGGATAGCACGAAAAGAAGCCGTGGATAGCTCGTTAAAATAAATTGCACATATCCATTGCGTTGGGTTTGTAAAAGTGCGTTTTGGAGCGTGTTGATGGTGCCCTTGCCAACCCCGCATGCTTGTAATGCCTTCTCCCCGTAAAGATAATCGGCACGCAGAGGCCGTTGCAGGCGGCGATGACGTCAACGTCTTGGCGGCGAAACACGGGAATCAGTACGGAGTCGGACATGTCGGCCTCCTAGAACTCCGCGCTTCCCGGCGTGCGGGGGTAGGGGATCACGTCGCGGATGTTGGCCATGCCGGTGATGAAGAGCAAGACCCGCTCCACGCCGAGGCCAAAGCCGGAATGCGGCACCGTGCCATAGCGCCGCAGGTCGAGATACCACCAATAGCCTTCGGGGTCGAGGTCCTGCTCCTTCATCCGCATTTCCAGCACGTCCAGCCGCTCCTCGCGCTGGCTGCCGCCGATGATCTCGCCCACCTTGGGCACCAGCACGTCCATTGCCCGCACCGTGCGGCCGTCGTCGTTGAGCCGCATGTAGAAGGGCTTGATCGACCGGGGGTAGTCGTAGAGGATCACCGGCGACTTGAAATGCTCTTCGGTCAGGTACCGCTCGTGCTCGGCCTGCAGGTCGTGGCCCCACTCGACCGGGAACTCGAACGGCCGCCGACCAGGAGTACCTGGTGCCCGGGCCTTCAAGATCTCCACGGCCTCCGTATACGGCAGCCGGATGAAACTGCTTTCGAGAACGTGCTGGAGCGTGTCGACCACCGTCTTGTCGACCCGCTCGCGGAAGAACTCCATGTCCTCAGGGCAGCGCGCAAGCACGTCGCGGAAGATCCGCTTCAGGAACCGCTCGGCAAGGTCCATGTTGTCGGTGAGTTCGAAGAAGGCCGCCTCGGGCTCGACCATCCAGAACTCGGCCAGGTGCCGGGCCGTGTTGGAATTCTCGGCGCGGAAGGTGGGCCCGAAGGTGTAGCACTTGCCCAGGGCACAGGCGTACGTTTCGCCCTCAAGCTGCCCGCTCACCGTGAGGTAGGCCGGCCGCTGGAAGAAGTCTTTGGTGAAATCGACGTCCCATTCGGGATTGTACAGGCCCTCTTCCGGCAGCGGCGGGTTGCCGAGGTCCAAGGTCGTGACCTTGAACATGGCCCCGGCCCCTTCGCAGTCGCTGGCGGTGATGACCGGCGTGTGGACGTAGAGGAAGCCCTCTTCCTGGAAGAAGTCGTGAATCGAGCGGCAGACGCAGTTCCGCACGCGGGCCATGGCGCCGAAGGTGTTGGTCCGCGGACGGAGGTGGGCCACGGTGCGGAGGAACTCGAAACTGGCCCCTTTCTTCTGGATGGGAAACGAATCGGGATCGGCCCAGCCGTGGACGGTCACGCTGCGGGCCTCGACCTCGGTGGCCTGGCCCTTGCCGGGCGAGGCTCTTACAAGGCCCTCGACGCTGACGCTGCACCCGACCGTGAGCCGCTTGACGTCCGACTCGTAGTTGGGCAGCGTGCCGGGGGCGACAATCTGGATATTGCCGAACGAGGAGCCGTCGTTGAGTTCCAGGAAGCTGAACCCGCCCTTCGAATCGCGGCGGGTGCGGATCCAGCCTTGGAGGAGGACCTCTTGGCCGATGGCGTCAGCGTGACGCGATTGGGCGACGGAGAGTTTTTTCATGGTGCGGGAAACCGATCTTGAACGAACTGGCGAATGGCGCGAGCCGCCGCGACCGCTTCACGAACCTCATCGAGTTCGGGCCAAAACTCGTCGTCGTATCGAGTTTGGACCGCGAACGGATTGAGTTGCAGAGCAAGCGGTTCAAGCGTCTTGAACGCGGGGTCAACCGGCACGCAGCAATCGAGCAGGCGCTTCAGGTCATGGACCAGAGGGAAGTTCAAGCTGCGATCGATCAGAAATGCCTTGAGTGCCTTCTCGGCGGCCTGCTGGCAATGAAAACAGGCCGTGTCGAGCGACTCAACGGCTGCGAGGCAAAGCTCCGCATTTTTCAGATCGCTATCGGCCTTGCGCAGCCAACCCAACGCAACGTCGTGATTATTCTTCATACAGCACTTTGCCCTCCCGCAGCGCGGTGGTCACAAACGCGGCGCTCGCACCTCGCCAATCTTCGACTTCGGCGGGCGTATAGACCACGACGTCCGCGTCTACCGCCAAGGGCAAGTCGGACAGCGCGGCATAAAAGGGAATCGCGCGGCGATGACGCGGCAAGCGGCGAATCTTCGATGACCAGGAGATCGATATCGCTGTTCGGACGAAAATCGCCGCGCGCACGACTCCCAAAGAGCACGATTCGCCGCGGATTAGCCACGCGTCGGATGCGATCGACGATCTTCGAGAGAAGCGTTGAATCGAAATCGGTGTAACTGGTTTCCATTGCGTTCTATTATAGCATTCAAGTGCCGTGCTCCGTCAAAAATCGCTCCGCATCCAGCGCCGCCATGCAACCCGTTCCGGCGGCGGTGACGGCCTGGCGATAGTAATCGTCGGCCACGTCGCCGGCTGCGAACACGCCGGGCACGCTGGTGTAGGTCCGCATCGGAGAGGGCCAGACGACATAGCCCTTGTCCGTCAATTCCAGGGCGCCTTGCAGAAAGGCCGTGTTCGGTGTATGGCCGATGCCGAGGAAGAATCCGGAGATCGCCAGTTCAAGGTCCGGCTGGCCGACCGTGCTCTTGAGGCGTACGCCGGTCACGCCCTCGCGGTCGTTGCCCAGCACTTCGTCGATCGTGCGGTTCCAGAGGATTTCGATCTTGGCGTTGGCCTCGGCCCGTTCGGCCATGATCTTCGAGGCCCGCAGCTTGTCGCGGCGATGGACCAGGTAGATCTTGCTGGCGAACTTGGTAAGGAAGGTGGCCTCTTCCACGGCCGAATCGCCGCCACCGATCACGGCCAGCGGTTTGTTGCGGAATCGCGGCAGGGCCCCTTCGCAGACGGCACAGCCGCTGACGCCGCGGTTCTTATACTTCTCTTCCGACGGCAGGCCGAGGTAATTGGCCCTGGCGCCGGTGGCCACGATCACCGATTGGGCTTCATAGGTTTTGCCGTCCGAGGCATCGAGGCGGAAGGGCCGCTTGCTGAAATCAACCCGTTTGACGTCTTCCATGATGGCCCGCGTGCCGAAGTTGACCGCCTGTTGACGCATCAGTTCCAACAGTTCGGGACCGTGAATGCCGTGCTTGTCGTGGGGCCGCATCTCCTCGCGCTCTTCGCGCGGCAGGGCCGTGTCGAGATAGCCCTCCAGGTTGCCGGCCGGAAACCCGGGGTAGTTTTCGACTTCGGTCGTGCGGGCCAACTGTCCTAGCGGCAGGAGGCCGGCGATCCTGTTCTCCGCGGTATAGGCCCCCTCGAACAAGAGGGGCTTGAAGTTCCGCGCGGGCGGCGTAAATGGCGGCGGTCCAGGCGGCTGGGCCGCTGCCGATGATGATCAGTTTTTCAGGCATGGATTCGGTTCCAAAGGTGTTGAATCCCACATTATCAGCGCCGAATAGGTCTGCGCCTACTCCCGCATTGCTCCAAAGCGAGCGATGCCTTATGATTTGGTTGTCAGAAAATCCGTGGATTTCGAGGTTCGTCCCCTCCGCTCAGGTGGCACTATGGCGGTCTTCGCATGAACTCACTTTGGCTGGTAATCACGGCCCTGGCGGCCTTTGCCGTGGCCTATCGGTTCTATGGGGCCTTCCTGGCCGCCCGCGTGGCCGTCTTGAACGACAAGAACGCGACCCCCGCGCACCGGCTCCGCGACGACATCGACTACCAGCCGACGCGGCGACTGGTGCTCTTCGGCGTGCATTTCTCCGCGATCGCCGGTCCGGGGCCGCTCATCGGTCCGGTGCTTGCCGCCCAATGGGGATTTTTGCCCGGCTTCACCTGGATCATCATCGGCGCGTGCCTGGCAGGCGGAGTGCACGACTTCATCGTGCTGGTGGCTTCCGTCCGCTGCAACGGCCAGTCGCTGCCGAAGATCGCGCGAAATCTGGTCGGCCCGATTGCCGGCGCCGCCACGACGATCGCCACACTCTTCATTATCGTGGCCACGCTGGCCAGCGTGGCGAAGGTGGTCGTCAATACCCTGGAGCAAAGCGCCTGGGGCATGTTCACCATCGTCGCCACCATACCGGCGGCGCTGGTCACGGGATTCTGGATGTACAAGATCCGTCCGGGCCGCGTGGGCGAGGCCTCGATCATCGGCATGGTCCTGGTCTTCCTGGCGGTGATTTTCGGCAAGCTGTTCGATGATTCCGCGCTGCGGACGCTGCTGGCTCTCGAGGGGAAACCGTTGTCGATCATTCTGCCGATCTATGCGGCTGTCGTATCGATCCTGCCGGTGTGGGTGTTGTTGGCCCCGCGGGGTTACCTGAGCTCGTACATGAAAGTCGGCGTCATCGTCGTGCTCGTCTTCGGCATTCTGGCTGCGCATCCCAGCTTGAAGATGCCGGCCTGGACCCCCTATATCCACGGCGGCGGCCCGGTCTTTTCGGGCAGCGTCTGGCCCTTCGTGACGATCGTCATCATGTGCGGGGCGCTGTCGGGTTTTCATGCCCTGATCGCTTCGGGCACGACGCCCAAGATGGTCGATAAGGAATCGGACATCCGCGTGGTCGGTTATGGCGCGATGCTGGTCGAGGGCATGGTTTCCGTCACGGCCCTGATTGCGGCCTGTGCCCTGGAGCCGGGCGACTACTTCAAGATCAACGCGCCGAAGGCCAAATACGAGGCCCTGGTCGCGGAGGCAAGACCGGAAGACCAAGGGATGCTGCGGTCCGTGCAATTCGAGAAATTGAAGCTGGATGCCGGCATCAAGGAGGAACTTTCGGGCCGCACGGCCGGCGCCGTGACGCTGGCCCTGGGGATGGCCAAGATCTTGGGCGACCTGCCTGGGATGAGGCCGCTGATGGCTTATCTCTACCATTTTCTCATCATGTTCGAGGTCCTCTTCATCCTGACCTTGCTGGAGACGGGCACCCGGGTCGCCCGCTTCATCGTGGAAGAAGCGATCGGGCAATTCCGGCCGGGCAACGCCGAACACAAGAACGTCCTGGTCCTTGAACATTGCGACCAGCGTGGCCGTCTGTTTCTGCTGGGGCTATCTTCTGTACACGGTCGACTTCAGCCGGCTGTGGCTGATGATGGGGGTCGCCAACCAGCTCTTGGCCACGATCGGCCTGGCCGTGGGCACGACCTATCTCTTGCTCCACGCGCCCAAGCGGGTGTATGCGCTTTGCACGGCGATTCCTTTCGGGCTGGTGGTGGTAAGCGTCTTCACGGCCGGTGTGCTGGGCATCGGCATGTGGTGGCAGGAAATCGGTTCGCTGAGGGGTCGCCTGTCAACCCCGGGGTTGTCGGCGGAAGCGGCCGCGGAGATCGGCGGGCAGGTCTTCTCCGTGGGGCTGACATGCCTGATGGCGGCCGCCATGCTGGCGCTCTCGGCGGTCGTAGTCGTCGATGCCCTGCGGCGCTGGTATTTGGTGCTCCGGGCGCCGTCGCTGCGGGGCGTGGAACTGGCCGGATATCGCTAGACCCCGCCCTGCTCGTCAGGGTAGACCGAATTGACCGAACCTAACGCCGCCTGTTACAATTCTCGAACGCTTCGAACTCCCATCTTCGATCTTTGAGGCCCCCTGTGAACTGGAAGCATATTTTCGCCCGCAAGGACCTGGAAGCACTGCTGGCCGAGGCGGCCGGCGAACACCGCCTGCACCGCGTGCTGGGCCCCTGGTCGCTGACGGCGTTGGGCGTGGGCTGCATTATCGGGGCGGGGATCTTCGTCGTCACTGGACGGGCCGCGGCCCTGGATGCCGGGCCGGGCGTGATCTTGTCGTATGCCATCGCCGGCGTGGGCTGCGCCTTGGCCGCCTTGTGCTATGCCGAGTTCGCCGCCATGGCCCCCGTGGCTGGTAGCGCCTATACCTATGCCTATACTACGCTGGGCGAAATCTTCGCCTGGATCATCGGCTGGGACTTGATCCTGGAATACGCCATGGGCTGCGCCACAGTAGCGTCTGCTTGGACGAGCTACCTGAACAAGTTGCTCGCGGCCCTGAGTCTCCCACAGGTCCCCGAGGCTTTGTCCAACGACCCCTTCAGCGGCGGATACCTCAATCTGCCCTCGGTCCTGATCATGGCCCTGATCACGACGATCCTCGTGCTCGGCATCCGCGAAAGCGCCCGGACCAACGCCACCCTGGTGGCCGTCAAGCTGGTGGTCGTCGTCTTCGTGATCTTCGCCGGCTGGTCCTACGTGAATCGGGCCAATTGGACGACGATTCCCGTCGCGCAGCGCCGCTTCCCTCAAGAGAAGGAACTCATTCCTGGCGCGGTCAAGAGCTACCTGGCGCAGCAAGATCCGCAATCCCCGGGCGCGCCGCCGAGCTTGAGAAAGAAGTCATTGCCGCCTACCGCATCGATCGTAAAAGGCGGGACGTGGAACAGGTCGAAAAGGCGCAGGGCGACGTGACCAAGGCACGGGAGGAGCTGGCCGTATTGTCTGCCGGCGTCGCGCCGCACCTTGCGCAGAGCGAGGCCGACCAGCGGGCCGTGGCGGAGATCCTGCCCCAGGTCCGCCAGACGGAGGAAGCGGCCGAGGTCAAGTCCTGGGGCATCCTCGGTCTGCTGGGGCTGAACCGCTGGTTGCTGCCGATCGACGAGGCCACGCGCAGCCCTTTCATGCCTTATGGACTTTCCGGAATCATGCTGGGCGCGGCGATTGTCTTCTTCGCCTTCATCGGCTTCGATTCCATCTCCACGCACGCCGAAGAAGCCCGGCGGCCGCAACGCGACGTGCCCATCGGGATCCTTGTGTCGCTAGGGCTTTGCACGCTGCTGTACATCGTGGTTGCGGCGGTGATAACGGGCATGGTTCCCTATCCGGAGATCGATATTCACGCCCCCATCGCGGCCGCTTTCGAGCCGCAGGCCGGCGCCCCGGACAGCCTGTGGCTGCGGTGCTCGCGGGGCCTGATTGCCACCGGCGGCCTGGCTGGCATGACGAGCGTGCTGCTGGTGCTGTTTTTGAGTCAGGCGCGGATTTTTATGGCCATGTCGCGCGACGGACTGTTGCCAAAGGTCTTCAGCACGGTCCATCCCCGCTTCCGCACACCGCACGTGGCGACCATGCTCACGGGCGTGGTAATCTGCGTGACGGCCGCCTTCACGCCGATCTATACGCTCGAAGAGATGGTCAACGTCGGCACGCTCATGGCCTTCGTGATGGTTTGCGCGGCGGTGTGGGTCCTCCGCTACCAACGACCTGCCGCGGATCGCCCCTTCCGCTGCCCGGTGATCTGGCTTGTGGCGCCGGCAGGCATGTTGATCAACGTCACGATGACGCTCTTCCTTTCCGTGGCCACGTGGATCCGCCTGGTGGGCTGGCTAGTGGCCGGCTTATTGATCTACTTCACCTATAGCCTTCGCCACAGTCACCTGGCGAAGCACCTGATGCAAGAGATTCGCACGCCGCGGAAGGAAGTCACCGGCACGCAGTTCGATCCGGAAGTGGTGGAGTAGCGATTGCTCAGCCGCGCCGGGAAGCCCACTGCCGGTTCATGGCCACGGCCATCGCCTCTTCGGCCTCGTGGATCATCCCGGCCCTCTGGCAGACGAGGCTCTTGGCCATGAAGCTGAACGGGTCGTCGGGATCGAGTTCGCATACCAAGAGGGCCTGCTCCACCGCCTCGCCGTGCCGGCCTTGCTTGCTATAGAACGCGCTCAGGGCGGCATGCGCCAGAGCAAAGTCCGGATGGGCCTGGGCCAGCGACTCCAGCCGGGTTATGGACTCGGCCAGTTTGCCGGCTTGTTGCAGTTCTATGGCCTCGTCGTACAGCGTGTCGGGAGTTGACATGGAGATATGTGAGAATGGAACGCGGAAGTAAAACACCTGTCCAAGTTTACCGGGTAGGCATGCATGCGAACAGGGGGGAATGATCGGCCACGAATGACGCATGGAAGTACGTCAGGCTTTCCAGCCTGACAGGCGACTTTCCAAGCCATGAAACAAACAAATATGTCAGGCTGGAATGCCTGACCTACTTCCAAACCCTAACGATAACGCATTTCAGGCTTTGCGACATTCTTGTCGCATTTTTCGCCATTTGTAAATTCCTCCCAGGGGGTGTTTCTTGCCGAAAGCATATCGAATCCGTTTCCTGCCTCAAAATCGGCCAAATCCGCAGGCTTTCCCTGACCGATAAAACAGTCAGACCCGGACTTGCGCGGCTGGATCTCCGCGCGCCGTCACGAAAACTCTTCTACCGCTTCGAGGTGCACGCGATGTCTATCCACCCTTTAGCCTTGGTTGCCCCCTCTGCAAGACTCGGCACTGGCGTTGTGATCGGCCCCTTTTCGGTTGTCGAGGATGGCGTCACCATCGGCGACGAGTGCGTTCTGGAAAGCCACGTCGTCATCAAGAGCGGGACCACGCTGGGCGCGAGGAATCATCTCTTCGAGGGTGCGGTGGTCGGCGGCATCCCCCAGCACGTCAACGTGCCCCAGCAGGTCGGCCGGGTGCTCGTCGGGGCGGGCAACACGATCCGCGAGAACGTCACGATCCACAAGGCCATGCAGCCGGACCACGAGACCGTGATCGGCGATCACTGCCTGCTGATGTGCAACGCCCACGTGGCCCACGATTGCCGCGTGGGCGACCACGTGATTCTGACCAACAACGTGATGCTGGCGGGGCACGTGACGGTGGGCGCGAGGGCCTTTCTCTCCGGCGGCGCAGGGGTCCACCAGTTCTGCCGCGTGGGGAGCTTGGCGATGGTCGGCGGCCTGGCCCACATCTCGCGCGATGTCCCGCCCTTCGTGACCATCGACGGCCAAAGCAGCTTCGTGGTGGGCTTGAACCAGGTGGGGCTGAAGCGGGCCGGCCACGATCCGCAGTCGATCGCACGGCTGAAGGAAGCTTATCGGGTGATCTACCGCAGCGGCCTGGCGTGGAAGGAGATCCTCGCCGCGCTGGCGGAGCAATTTCAGGACGGGGCGGCTGCCGAGTTCCTGCCCTTCCTGGCGTCGACGAAGCGGGGCATCGTTCCCGAGCGGCGGATGCCGCCGGGCGCCACGCTCCGCATCCACCCGGTCGAGGAGCCGGAAGAGGAAGTCCGCAGGGCCAAGGCGGGGTAAACCCGTGCGCGGCACGTGTTGCCGCTAGCAATCAAGGTGCTCTTGTCGTGCGCTTCAAGATGGACTGTCTTCTCGCTCTTCTCGGCAAACGTATTCCAGTCGAGACGCGGAAAGTCCTTCTTCAACAAGAGACCCTCTAGAATATCCATGTTGTTTGGCCCATTCACGCCATGCAAGCACCGTCTCCTGAAGGCTTCCGCGAGACTGTGACGGAACCGAAATTGTTATAGGCCGTCTTGACGGTCGCGTTGGGGTCTTCCCGCCCGCTTCCCGTGAGCGTGGTGAACTTGTTGACGAACTCCTGGATCTCTTCGCTGCTCGACTTGATCTTGAAAATGATATGCACCGCAAACTTGATCCGCACGCGGTCCTTCGAGAGCACGCCCGTGGTGTCGTCAAAAGGTTCGTCGTAAGTGAAGGGGGTCACGCTGACGTTGACCACGTCCGCCAGCCAGGTCCGGCCATAGGAAGTAGGGCCGACTTGCGTTCCCAGGAAATGGGCCTTGCCGAGCCAGGCCCCTTGCGTCACGTAGCCGACGTAGCCCGCGGGAGTCGTCGGATTGACGGAGAAATCGAGCCACACGACAAATCCCAGCGCCAGTGCGACTGCAAGAACGACAATCAACATCGGCAAACTACGGCTTGACATAACAAATCTCCTGAACGAGGTTGAAACGAATACATTACCGATAATCCGTCGCCCTTTGCCCCGAGATGGTCTGCCGCCAGGAGTCCATGTGCTCCTTGCTCAGCCCGTTCTCGCGGACAATCTCCGTTTCCAATTGCCGATCCGCCGCGCCCGGGACCTGCACGCGGACCTTCAAGCGGCCGTCTGCCTGGTAGTTGAAGATCACGTCGACCGGCGACTTGGCCGGCAGGCCGGGCGGAAGCTTGTCCACCGTGCAACGGCCGATGGGCGTGCAATCGTCGGCCGAGGGGCTTTCGCCTTCCACGATCTGCACGAGGATCGATCGCTGTCCGACCTTGGCCGTCTTGAACTGCCGCTTGGCGCTCACCGGCAGGGGCGTGTTGCGGGGAATCACGATGCCGTTGCGGCGGCGCTTGGTCTGCGGGTCGACGCCCACCACGCCCAGGCTGTGCGAGTTGACGTTGCGGATGCTGAACTTCGCCGCCCGGCCGTCGCGCTTGGCCAGGATCAACCCGGCATGCAAGGCCGCGCCGTGGGCCACCGCTTCGTCGGCCGCCACCGAGGCGTCGGGCGGCTTGCCGCTGAGCTTCTGCAACATCTCGCGGACCATCGGCATGCGGGTCGAACCGCCGACCAGCAGCACGCGATCGAGATGGGACCACTCCAGCCCCGCCGCCCTGAGGGCCTGCACGCAGGTGAAGCGGGTGCGATCCAGCAGGTCTTGCGTCGCTTCTTCAAACTGCTCGCGGGAGATTTCCAGGCGGTGGCTCTTGCCCTGAAATTCGGCCAGGACCGGCGCTTTGCTCCGGCTGGAAAGGTCCGCTTGGCGTCTTCGCACTCCCGCCAGAGTTTCCCCTTGGCGGCAGGATTGGCGCGGAGGTCCAGGTCGTGTTCCTGCTGGAAGGCGTCGGCGGCCAGGTCCAGCAGCCGCTGGTCCCAGTCGTAGCCGCCCAGGGCCACGTCGCCGTCGGTGGCCAGGGCCAGGAACTGGCTGCCGCGGATCTCCATCACGGTCACGTCGAACGTGCCGCCGCCCAGGTCATAGACCAGCACCCGCTGCGGGTCGCCGACCATGAGTACATGGTGCCCGCCGGAGGCGTTGAGAAAGCCCTGCTGGAAGCCGAAGGCCACCGCCGCCGCGGTCGGCTCGTTGATGATGTCAAGCACCTCGCAGCCGGCCATGTAGCCGGCGTCCTGCGTGGCCTTGCGGCGGACCTCGTCGAAATAGGCCGGCACCGTGATCACCGCCTTGTCGAACGGCCCGATCTGCTGCGCGGCGTCGCCGCGGAGCTTGTTGAGGATCCAGGCCTGGATCACCTCGGGCGGATACTGCTTGCCGTTGATCTGGCGGTGGTAGGCGCGATGGCCCATGTCGCGCTTGGCGCACTCGGCCACGTGATCGGCCTCCGTGCTCATGGCCTTCATGGCCTCCTTGCCGACGACCACGTCGTCGCCGTCCAGCAGCACGACGCTGGGCGTGAGGCGATCGCCCTCGGCGTTGACCAGGGTCACCGGCTGTCCGCGCTCGTCGAGCCGGGCAATCACGGAGTAGGTGGTGCCCAGGTCGATGCCGACGGCGGGAGTGTTCGCTTCGCTCATGGCGCCGGATCCGCTTGCTTCTGCTGGTTCTGCTGGCGGCCCTTGCCGAAAATCGAAGGGAAGACGTCGGGCCGCACGTGCGAGATCATGAGGTAGGCGATGATGCCGAAGACCAGCAGCGTAATGACATGACCGATCAGGCGTTCCGCCCACTTGGGAATGCGCCGCTTCTTCTCGGGTTTGGTCCGCTTGATCAGCGGCAGCACCGGCTCCTCGGCCGCCCTCACCCCCTGCCCCTCTCCCAGCGGGAGAGGGGAGGAAACTACGGTCACCGCCGGCCTCTCTCCCAGTGGGAGAGGGGAGAAAACTACCTTCACCCCCTGCCCCTCACCCAGTGGGAGGGGGGAGGAAACGACCTTCACCCCTCGCCCTTCCTCATCTGCGGGAAGCGGAGTAAACTCCGTCAGCGGCCGTGGACCGGCGACCCACTTTGGTTCGACGAGGGGAGCCGCAAGCGGCGCGGGCGGCGGCAGAGGGCTCGTTGCGGCCAAAACGCCGGAGGAACCGATTCCGCTGGGCGAGGCCTCTTGCGCGGGCGGGGCGCTGCGCAGCACGTCCTGGATCGCCGACTCGAACGAACTGAATCCGCCCGCCTCCGCCACCGGTTGCTTCCAGCGGGCCAGGCCCTCGCTGGAGAGCCCCGTTTCGCGGATCAACTCCAGCCGCGCCCGATGCTGCGTGCCGGGCACCAGGGCATCGACTGCCAGGCGGCCGTTGGCCGCATATTCGAAAGTCACTTCCACGGGCCAGCCCTTGGGCAACCCGCTGGGAAGGTCGCGGACCACGGTGCGGCCGATGGCGATGCAGTCGCCGGGCTGCGTGCTTTCGCCCTCGAGGACCTTGATCACGATCGAGCGCTGGCCTTCCGACTTCGTGGCGAAGCGTTCGGTGTGCCGCGCCGGCAGCGAGGTGTTGCGGGGGATGAGCACGACGTTCTTCTTGCGGAGCGTTTCCGCGTCGATGCCTTCGACGCCCAGGCTGTGGGAGTTGACGTTGCTGACCTGGAACGTGCTCCGTGGCGCGGTCCGCATGGCCAACAGGTGGGCGGCGTACAGCGCGGCCCCGCGGGCCACCGCTTCGTCGGGATTGACGGAGCGCTCGGGCTGGATGCCGGAGAGGTCCTGCAGCATGCGGGGGACCATCGGCATGCGGGTCGAGCCGCCGACCAGCAGGACCCGCTGCACGTCTTTCCATTCCATGCCGGCCACGCCCAGCAGTTGCCGCGTGGTGTAGGCGGTGCGTTCCAGCAGATTGGCCGTCATCTCTTCGAACTGCTGGCGGGTGACCGGGATCTCGGCGAAACGGTTCTGGTAGTCGATTTGGATGACCGCCTTGCTTCGCGCGGAGAGCGTGTGCTTGGTCAGCATGGCCTCCAGGAACAGGCGGTTGAGCCCGGCGGGATCCTGGCGGGGATCGAGCGGACAGGTCTTGAGGAAGCACTCGGCCGCATAGTCGACCAATTGCTGGTCCCAGTCGTGGCCGCCGAGTTGCACGTCGCCGTCGGTGGCCAGGGTCTGGACTTTGCCCGCGGCGAGACGCAAGAGAGTGACGTCGAACGTGCCGCCCCCCAGATCGTAGACCATCACCGTGAGCTCCTGCCGACCCGGCGAATCAGCCGGCCGGAAGCTGGACGGCGCGGAAGTCGCGCAAAATAGATCTGACCCCTTTAATTCGCCGGGCGCCTCGAGATAGCCCAGGGCTTCGCCGAAGGCCAGGGCCGCGGCGGTCGGCTCGTTGACGATGTCCAGCACGTGCAGGCCGGCCATCTCGCCGGCGTCGGCCGTGGCCTTGCGGCGCATTTCGTCGAAATAGGCCGGCACCGTGATCACGGCCTGGAAGTCCGGCCCTATGGCGGAGACCAGATCGGTCTTGAGCTTCCGCAGGATGCAGGCCTGGATCACTTCCGGCGGAAGGTACTGTCCGCGGATGGGGTGGGAATAGTAGGGCGAGCCCATGTCGCGCTTCACCC
The DNA here is from genome assembly GCA_963824275.1 of uncultured Planctomycetia bacterium. Lineage (GTDB taxonomy): Bacteria > Planctomycetota > Planctomycetia > Pirellulales > Thermoguttaceae > JANXQG01. The sequence continues at coordinate 1,333,414 of CAWGOT010000003.1, forward strand.
ACTGGGCCACCATCTCGGGCTGCGAGGTGATGGCCGAGCGGGCATTCTTGCCGACGACCACCTCCGACTCGCTGAAGTAGACGACGCTGGGCGTGATCAGTTCGCCCTCGGCGTTGGGAATCATCGCGCTGCGGCCGGCGTCATCGACCGCCGCCATGGCCGAATTGGTCGTTCCCAGGTCGATTCCGATGGGCTTTTCGTGGGGCATGGGCAGGTTGCAATTCTGTGACGCACGGAGGGAACAACTTCCAATCTAACAGGAATTGCCCATATTCTCAAGCGGCAGGGCGGCAGTTGACGAACGGCTTCCCGTGCGTCATACCTAGTGGAAGAAATCCGAAATCCCAAACAAATCCTAAATTCGAAGAAGGAAATCCAAAAACCGAAGACGGCGGAGAGAGGGAGCCCGGCACCCCCCATGCGACAGCAAGGAGGAGGACTGCCGGGACGCATGGGGGGTGCGCGGCTCCCTCTCTCCCGCGTCATGGTGCGTGGCACACTGAGCCCGTTTTGAGCCTTTGAATTTTCTGTTTCGAATTTCGGATTTGTTTTGGATTTGTTTCGGATTTCGAGATTCGGATTTCGGATTTCGTAGTGCCCGCCCCATCACATTCTCTCTGGCATCACTTCTCATGGACGAAACCCAGTTTCTCGGCCTTCCTTCCCCCGGCCTCGACGCGGCCGACGCCTTGATCTTGCCCTGGCCGCTGGAGAAGACGGTCTCCTATGGCGCGGGCACGCACAGCGGTCCGGGGGCGATCATCGCGGCCAGCCGGCAGATCGAGTTGTTCGAGGAAGAAACGCTTATTGATTTCGAGCGGCGGCCGAAGCTGCACACGCTCGCGCCGATCGAGGTCGATGCCGCAATGCCCGACGATCGCCTGCCGGAGCATCTGGCCGCGGCGGCCCGCGGCATCGCTCGCCATCGCGAGCGATTCCTGGTCACGCTTGGCGGCGAGCATTTGCTGACCTACGGCGTCGTGTCAGGGCTGGCCGCCGATCCGGCCAACGTGACGATCGTGCAGATCGACGCCCACACCGACCTGGCCGACGAGTTGGGCGGCCGGCGCTGGTCGCACGGCACGGTAATGCGGCGACTCTGGGAGCGCGGCTGCCGCCTCGTGCAGATCGGTGTCCGCAGTCTCTCCAAGGCCGAGCACGAGTTGATCGAGGGCGGCCCCAGAATCGAGACCTTTTTCGCCCACGACCTGGCCCGGCGGTGGGTCGAGCTTCTGCACGTGCTGGCCTGCCTGGAAGGTCCGGTCTATTTGTCGCTGGACGTGGACGGGCTCGATCCCTCGATCGTTCCGAGCACGGGCACGCCGCAGCCCAACGGGCTTTCGTGGCAGCAGGCGATGGAGTTGATTCGCGCCGTGGCCTCCCGCCGTGCGAGTGGATCGGGGCCGACGTGGTCGAGTTCATCGCCTCGCCGCACCCGCCGGGTTGCGATCTGACGGTTGCACGGCTGGTGATGAAGATATTGGCTTACTGGGCGCTGCGGGTAAACGGCAAACGCGAACGTCGAGCGCGTAATAGGTCTCCGGCAGTTCGTTCCGCGCCCGGCGCACGTAGCAACTTTCCTGGATTCCCTCTGGCCGCGAGTTGCCGCCGGGAGGGCGCCGTCGTCCCAAGTCCGGTAGATCGTCGGGAAAGCCCATTAAGCGAGAGTGCAGCGCAGCGTCCTTTTGCCGGGCTAAGGAAACCACTTCGAACATCATCCGTCGAAACTCCGTGTTCTCCGCGTTATCCAGACGCAGCACCTGGATCAACATCTTGCCTTCTGGGTACCTCACCGGGGCATTGTGGAGAACTGACACCCCTGCGCCTTCTTTTCAACGCGACCACGGTATAGCCACCAATGCCCGCCCAAATCTCGTAGGATTGCGCAGGTTAAATCGTAGCGGGCGTTTTGGGAACTGACTCGGCAAGCGTCCAACTGCGATTCACGCTGCCCTTCGCGTGGCCTCTGTCCACCGAGAGGGGAGAGAGAGAATGGCTGGGCCGACTTCTTGGAAATCAATCTTATTATCACTTGTAAGGGTCAGAGAACCCTTCCACCTTCGCCGCCACAAACCACTGCCGACAAGACCAACAGCAACAGCAACAGCGGTAAGCAAAGCGAAGGTGCTGGGTTCGGGAAGGATAATCACGAATCCATGCCCCAAGTCCTGGGAATCAGTGTACGTGCCGACGATGGTTTTGCCCGAAATTCCACCTGTATTCCAAATATACCCAGGCGTGCTGTTCTCTAGTGTTGTGTACGTGGCCGTCGCTATGTTGTACTCGAAAAGGCACGTATTGTTTGACGCATCGAAGTACTTGCCAAAGACCGTGTTGCCATCGATACCACTTGCCCCAGTGTACGTCCCTGCTAACGGATCGTCCAACGTCGTATAGGTCTGTGTTGAAAGGTTATAGAGGAAACTGTGCCCGTGGTCCGCCGAGTCATAATAAATTCCGACGACGTTGCTGCCAGAAATGGCTTCGGCAGCCGTGCCTTTCAAGCTCTGGTTTTGGGCCGCGTTGGGGTCATCAAGAGTTGTGTAAGCGGAGGTCGATAGGTTGTAGACAAAGCCGTGAAAACTGTCCGACGAACCATTGTATAGGCCAACGACGTTATTTCCAGAGATGCCAGTGACGGAGGTTCCAAAGTCCCCGCTTACTGTCAATGGATCGTCTAAGGTTGTGTAGGCGGAGGTCGAAAGGTTGTAAGCGAAGCCATGCTGTTGATGTGCCGAATCGTCGTAGCTTCCTACGATATCGTTGCCAGAAATGCCGTTGGGAAAGGTGCCATACCCCGCCCCTGCCAACGGATCACCGAATGTCGTCACGTAAGTCGACGTTGATAAACTGTAAACATAACCGTAGGTGGTCAGTTGTCTACTTGGATCATCGTACTCTCCAACGACAAGATTCCCAGCGATGCCATCGGCCTGGGTATTGACGCCGCCCGGGTAGTCCAGCGTTATTGCGGTCTGTGCGACGGCAGCACCAGACCACAAGCCAAGGCCGACAGCGAAAACTACAAGAATGTTCTTCATTGCAAATCACCTTTTACTGGCCATTGGCTAGTGTATGGCAAACCCGCCGCGCATGTCAATATTCTTGCCAGAATTATTCTGCGAACGGGAAGTGGATGATCGTGGAACTCTGGTTTGCCACCCTCACGGGGATAGTCCGCGCCGAAAGCGAATTGGTCGGCGTGAGGAGCGGCGGGTTGCAGTCGATGGTCAGTGTGGCCGACTTCATGGCCCGCCGAGTCCCAATCGTCCGTACTGCCCTCCAAAAAGTTAGCAAAAGATTTAGTAGGCAGAAGTTAGCAGGAAAGCGCAAAAAGCAAGCCCATGTAAGTTGTTATCTCACAAAGGCTTGCGTCAGGTGAGTGGTGAGTGGTGAGTGACGGGATTCGAACCCGCGACACAACGAACTCTCAGGTGAGGTCCCGTGTCAAATCGTTCAAGTCTTGCGGGATAATTTCGTGGCTGGTCAGGATAACCCTTTGCTCGGTTTCCAACAACGGCGCAATGCCCACGTATTGTTGCTCCCAGCCTTGATACTGCCGCATCGATTGCAGAAAGCGGCCGACGTGTTCCTTGAAGTTATTCACGTCGGCCAGCAGTCTCTTGGCGGTGCGCTTGCAGGAGCCGAAGCGGATGGTCCGCAGCGACTCGTTGACGGCCACCAGGTCGATCTCCGTGCCGGACTTGTCCCAGAATCCTTGTACCCGATGGGTAATCGGAAAATCGCCAATCCCCTTGCGGCTGCGCTCCTCGTAGAGCTGGCCGGCGAGCTTCTCCAGGGCCCCGCCCTCGACATCCGCCAGGCGCTCATCGGCCTCCTCAATCAACTCGCCGAGAGGTCGAAAGGCTATTGCCGAAACCGGATTGGCCAAGGCTGCAAGCCACGAGCGGAGAAAGTTATCGGTCACGTAATAACGGCTGCGCTTCGCTTCCGGCTTGGCGAACACCGGCAACTTCCGCTCAATAAGCTGAAAGCGCTCGGTCAGCACCTTGAGGTAGCCGCCGATTTGTGTGTCAGGACTCCCGCTTGTCTCGCGAATCGCCTGCACAAGCTCGTTGTGCATCCGGCCCGGATTACGGGCCACGAACTTCAGGACGACGTCGTACCGGCCCCGCAACTCGCGGAGGAACCAGTTTTCGGCCTCGGATCGCAAGGGCGACGAACTTTCGAAGAAAATGCGGCGGAGCAGAACCTTACGATCTGCGGCAAGCACTTGCTGCTCGTAGCAGTCCCGGTAGAACTTCGGCACTCCTTCAAAAAGGCTCCACAGGAACAGCAGCCGCTCGGGAGTGGGATCGGCATGGTCTTGAAGGATCGACAGGATTGAGCCGATGTCGAGATGCGTCAGATCGATCGTGTCGGTAACGCGGTTGAAGAGCGGTGCGGTACGATCTTCAAGCAGGGCCATCATCTCGGTATGGATCGACCCCAGGACGATCAGCCCTCCTCGCACTTGTTCGGACCTGGCAGCCAGCCGATCTACGCCAGCCTGCAAGTACGAGCAGAACTCTTCATAGCCCTTGCGGTTGAAGTATTGGAACTCGTCAAGGATGAGGATGTAACCGCCCTCGGCCATCGTTTCGAGCAACCTCGCAAGCTGAAGGAGGTTGGTGGGCCGAGGATACCGGTCGGATGGGACTTGGAACGTCTCAAGGGCGTCGTTCACCGCCGAGAGCACGCCTGCGGGTACGGAATCGGGCACTTGGGTGTAGAAGACGGGTTGCCTGCTGCCGATTTCCTGCATCGCCCTTTGGATGAGCGCCGTCTTGCCGATTCGACGACGGCCGGAGACCTTGGCGAAGAACCACCGCCGCCGGTCAAGCATTCGCTCCAAGTCCGCGAGTTGTTCTCTGCGACCGTAGAACTTCCAGTCCGCCATAGCGTGCCCATAAGATAAAGCCACTTTATCTAACTAAGATAAAGCCATTTTACCTTAATTTAGCGAGCATTGCAAGTGACAGGTGCGCCACTCTCATCGGCAAACGGTACAGGCGATTTATTCCTCATCCCTGGAGCCGCCAGTGCCGAAATCAAGGTACGGATCACCGTATCTCCAACGCCATACTGCGCCTTGCACAAAACCCGCATTTTGCCAAGGCCCACCATAAAGCAGGGAGAGTGGGTTATGTACGAGACCTACTTCAACCTTATCGAGCGGCCGTTCGCCTCGGTGCCGCGCATCGATCACTACCACCCGGCGGCCGTGATCGACGCGGCCCGCAATACGCTGGCCCGCTGCGTCGACCGCGGCGAGGGCGTGGCGTTGCTCGTCGGGCCCTCGGGCACCGGCAAGTCGCTGCTGTGCCAGATCCTGGCCGACCAGTTCCAGAATACGTTCCAGGTGGCGCTCTTGGCGAGCACGCATCTCGATACGCGGCGTTCGCTCTTGCAGGCGATGCTGTACGAATTGAATCGGCCCTATCGCGGCATGGACGAGGGCGAATTGCGGCTGTCGCTGGTGGATTACGTCACACTGAACGACGATTGCAACCGCGGCATCGTGCTGCTGGTGGACGAGGCCCATCATCTGCCGTTGCGGCTCTTGGACGAAATCCGCTCGCTGACCAACCTCACGCGCGACCTGCAGCCGGCGGTGCGGATGGTCTTGTCCGGCAGCCACTTGTTGGAAGAGCGTTTTGCCAGCCCTAAGCTGGAATCGTTCAGCCAGCGGATTTCGGCCCGCTGCTACCTGGAGGCCTTTCAACGCAGCGAGACGCAGGCCTACATTCAGGGCCGCCTATCGGCCAGCGGCGGCCGGGGCAGCGAGATCTTTCCGGCCGAGACCTGCCAGATGGTCCATAAGGCGACCGACGGCGTGCCGCGGCTGATCAACCAGGTCTGCGACCACGTGATGCTGCTGGCCTACGCGGCCGGCATCCGGCGGATCGAACCGGCCCACGTGGAAGAGGCCTGGGCCGACTTGCAGCAGTTGCCCACACCCTGGAACGCGCCGGCAGCGCCGAGCGGTGACAGCGTGATTGAATTCGGCGGCCTGGACGACGGCCCTCTGGAATTGCCTCCCATCGCGGGCAAGATCGCGGCGGCCGAGGCGACCAGTGATGCCGAGAGTGCAAGCGCGGTCGAGGACGCGATCCCGGAAGCGGCGGCGTACGTGCAGCCCACGCTGGTTGCCCAGAGGGAAGATCCGGAGACCTTCGAACAACTCCGCCACATCCAGAAGTTGCTGGCCGACGTGCAGGCAGAGTTCCAGCCGGCCGCGACGACCGGACCGGAGGTCGAACTCGTGTTCGAAACGCCGCATCCGTTTGCGGAGCCGTTCGAGGAAGAAGAAGTGATTGCCGATCGTTACGCCGTCGTGGCCCCGCCGAGCGTGCCAGGTCCGGCGGCCGAGCCGGCCGCGGCCGGCAAGCTCGCCATCACGGCGGAGCGTGATGAGTACGTTGCTGCCGGCGCGGCCGCCGTGGCCGTTGCGCGTGCCGGCGAAAGCCGCAAGGAATTGGAGGTGGCCGCGGTTGCCGCCGTTGCCGAGGAACCGCCGCCTCGGCCCACACGCTCCGTCGTGCCGCCGCCGCGGCAGGAGTTCGGACGGTTGTTTGCCAAATTACGGCGAGGGCTGTAGCAAGGGAAGACTGCCATGAGCCTGATGCTCGACGCCTTAAAACGAATCGAAACCAAGCAATCGCGCTCCAGCGCGCGGGAGAGCGCCGAGCCGGCCAGTGAGCAAGAGCCGTCCTCAGTACTCAGTCCTCAGTACTCAGTACCGAAGAGCTTGCCGCCGGAAGATGCCGCGCTGCCAGAGCCGTCCTCAGCACTCAGTGCTCAGGACTCAGTACCGAAGAGCTTGCCGCCGGAAGACTCGGCACCGCCGGAACCGGCCTCACTGGACAGGGCAATTGAGACCGATTTGCAATCCGTCGCCACAGAGGTCGAACCGATCGAAATCCCGCCCGCGCTAGCGGCCGACGATCTGCCGAGCATGCCCTTGGACGATTTCGCCTTGCCGGAAGCGGGCTCGCCGGGCACCATGTACCCATGGTCGGCGGCCATGGATCAGCTCCAGGCTTATGTCGCCGAGGCGGGCCTGCTCTACGACTCCGAACCGGAGGTCGAACGCGCGGAACCGCCTGACGCGGAACTGCCCTGGGTAGAGGTGTTGCCGAGCTTGCCGGCGGTCGCGGAAGAACCGGCGCCGGCGGTCGAGGCCCCACCGCCGATGTGGGAAATCGAACTCGACGGTCCGGTCGCTGAAATTCACAGAGAAGCCGAATTCGCCGGAGGCCAAACTGCCGGTGATCGCGCCGGCGGCACTCGATCCGTATGCCGCGACGGCCCAAGCGATCCTCCGGCAGTTGCCGCGGGATCGTTCGCAAGTCCTGTTGTTCACCAGTGCGGCGGACGGCCAGGGCAAGACCATGACGCTGGCCCGGCTGGCGCCGTGGCTGGCCCAGGGCATGGAAGGCAACGTGCTGGTGGTGGATGCCAACTTCCGCAATCCGGACCTGGCCCGCTGGCTGGCCGTGGCGCCGGCGTGGCGGCTGCCGGATGTCCTTGCCGGAACGGCCGATTGGTCTGCGGCAGTGCAGGCCACCGCCGAGCGTTGCGTGAGCCTGCTGCCCGGCGGGAGTGACGCCCAGGGCCGCGGCGCCGGCCGGAATGTCCAAGGCATGAGCCGCCTGCTGCGGGATCTTGCCGGGCACTATGACCTGGTCGTCGTCGATGCGCCATCGTCGCGCACCGCGGCACGGTTCAACTTGCCGCCGTCTGCGACGGCACGTATCTGGTCGCGCGGCTGGGCGACGGAAGTCCGCGGATGCTGCGCGAGGCCGCCCAGGTCGTCCAAGCCAACGGCGGCCGGCTGCTGGGCTGCGTGGCGATTGACGCCGAGTAGGGTGGCGTCGAGCGCAGCGAAGACCCACCCCAAACCCGTCAGAATGGTGGGTCTTCGCTGCGCTCGACGCCAACCTACACCTTTCGACGCTCCTTGACGGCGTGTGCCGCCTTCTGCTATGCTCCGCGTAGGGGTTGGGCCGGTCCGCCCCAGTTTTCCTCGATAGAAAACCCCCATGGCCGCACGTCGTTCCTTGAGTCTGCCGATCATCCTGGCGATCGTGATGATCTCGATCCTGGTCGTGCTCACGGTCGGCTGGGTGCTGGTGACGGTCATGGGCGTCTGGAAGGACAACGAGAAGGCGGGGCTCTATATCGCCCTGCTCTCGATCGGCACGACCTTCATCGGCGTGCTCCTGGCCGGGACGATCATCTACCTGGTGCTCACGATCAAGACGATCAATCTCAACCGGCGGCAATCGAACTTCATCGACAGCGTGACCCACGAGTTGAAGTCGCCGATCGCTTCGATGAAGCTCTACCTGCAGACGCTCAATCGCCGCCAGGTGAGCGAGGAGGAGCGGGCCCACTTCTACCGCTGCATGGTCGACGACCTCGACCGGCTCGACGGCCTGATCAACCAGTTGCTCGACGCCGGCCGGCTGGAAGAAGGGCGGATCGACGCCGACCGCGAGGACGTTTCCCTGGACGTGCTGCTGCGCGATTGCGCCAGCACGGTCGCCCTGCACTATCGCATTGCGGCCGGAGGTCTTTCAGTTCGAGCTCCAGCCATGCACGATCCGGGCCTGGCGGGTCGATCTGGACATCCTCTTCCGCAACCTGATCGACAATGCGGTGAAGTACGCCGCCAGCGAGCCGCGGGTGGGCATCCGTCTGCGGCGGACGGCCGACGGCCAGGCGGTCGTCCGCATCAGCGACAACGGCCGCGGCATTCCCGGCCGCTTCCGCCGCCAGATCTTCCGCCGCTTCGAACGCCTGGGGATGGAACTGGAGCGCGAGCGGCCCGGCACAGGGCTGGGGCTGTACATCGTCCGCAACATCGCCCGGCGGCTGAAGGCCCGCGTCCGCGTCCGCGACAACGAGCCCGGCCCCGGCACGGTCTTCGAAGTGCAAATGCCCGGCGCGATCGAGCGCAAAGAAGATGAGCCGTCAACGTAGGCGTAGGGTGGGCCAAGGTTGCGAGCCCCACCAAGGTGCCACTATACTACTAGAATATGCCAACACGTAACGCTTTTATTTGAACAGGAGAACCGTCGATGTTTCATGCGATTCTATGCAGTTCGATTGCCGTTCTGTCCCTGGGCGCTGACGTAAGCGCCGACGAAGCCGCGTCTAAGGACTTGAAAAAAGAGATGGCAGATCTCAACCGCCAGTTGACCGACGCCAAGAAGCTTGTACAAGATCTCACGAACGAAAAGAAGGTTCTGGAGACTACCTTGACTGACGAGAAGACCAGGGTGCAAAAGCGGATCATCGCGATGCAGGAGGCAGCGGCCAGCGCCGAGAGGCTCAGAAGGTCAGCGAAGACAAGATCCAGGTCGAAGAACGCAAGAGCCGCGAATACGCCCTGGCGATTCAAGAGGTCACCAAGGAGCTCAATGGCGTGCAAGTCGAGATCGACCGCCTTCGGAAAGACATCGAGGTTGCGGTCGAGGAAACGAAACGGCACCAGAAGAAGCTCGTGGACAAGGCTGACGAAGTGGAGGCCCGCAAGGCACTCTTCGACCGCCTAGCCAAGGCGGTTCGCGAAAAGCGATATGACGACGCTTTGAAACTGGTCGAAGAAGTCGACAAGGCCAACGAGACTCCGAAGACAAAGTAGACCAACGGAGCTTTCACCCGCCGGCGCTGGCGGCGAAACAAAATCAATCCTCCGACATTCTCACGCAAAGGCGCAAAGACGCAAAGGCGCTGACCAAGACAGAAATGTGATCTGCTTTTTCCGGATCGGGGCCACGACAACAATCTGCCTTTCTTTGCGCCTTTGCGCTTCGCGCCTTTGCGTGAGAACTTCCGCTTGGCAGCCCCGGTCTTCGAAGTGCAGATGCCCGGGGCGATCGAGCGCAAGACGAAGAACCGTCAACAACTTAGGTGGGCCGAGCCGTAGGCTTCATTCCATGATAACCAGGCAACCACTTATTAGCACTCGGACCATTACCGAGGAGTTGCCTATCCTAACCCTCCAATGGCCGCGAAGTCACGTCGGTCGGACGATCCTAACCGTCCGCCCTTACTCCGCCCCCATCGCCCCCGGCGAGCAGCAGCCGCGCAAGCGTCTGCGCCAGCGAGTCAAGCGCCACTGCGATCGGGCAGCGTGACCGTCAACCGAGGGCGGCCGGAGGCGTCTTCCTCCACGCATTGGCCCAGCCGGTCGCGGACCTGCGTGACGAGGCCCTCGGCGGGCGGTTGGGCCGCGTCCTTGGCCACCAGCTCGCCAAGGAAATTGAAGACGGCGCCCAGCATCTCGCCGCCGGCCGCCGCCACCCGCTCGCGGCGCTCGGCCAGGTGCTGCGTCTCGGCCACCACCTCTTCCTTCTGGCTGACATCGACCGGGGCCTCGGGATCGGCGCCAAGAGCACCTCCAACCGCCGCCGCAGCTCGTCGACGCCGGTGGTCAGATCGACCTGCGTGACCTCGGAATCGAGATCGAGCGCGGCCATGGCCAGGTCGCGCTTGGCGGAAAGCGTGGTTAGGAGGCCCTCCTCGATCGTGCCCTCCGTCACCAGCACATAGACCTGCACCGGCTGCTGCTGGCCCATGCGATGGGCCCGGCGATCCGCTGCTCCAGCACGGCCGGGTTCCAGGGCAGATCGACGTTGATCACCGTGTTGGCCGCCTGCAGGTTCAAGCCGGTCGAACCGGCGTTGGTGGTGATGAAGAGCCGGCAGTCCGGGTCTTCGCGGAAGCGGTTCACCAGCGCCTGCCGCTCCTTCTGCGGCACCTGGCCGTCCAGGCGCACAAAGTCCAGCTTGCGGGCCTGTAAGAGCGGCTCGATCAGGTCGAGCATCGTCGTCCACTCGGAGAACAGCAGCACCTTGCGGTTGCCCTCGCCGAACAGGCCGTCCAGCAGTTCCTCCAGGTACTCGAGCTTGCTGGAATAGGCCGGCTTCTTCTTGTCGACCAGGAACGTGCTGTTGGCCGTCATGCGGCACATCAAGAGGGCCTTTTGCAGCCGCAGGAGGTCCATCTCGGAGATGAACGCCTTCCGCACGATCATCGACACGATCTGCATGTGGGCGCTGTGCAAGGCGTTCTGCTCCTCGGTGGCGGGGATGCGGACGATCTCCGTCGTCCGCGGCGGAAGCTGCTGCAAGACCGAGTCGCGGGTGCGGCGGAGCAGGATGCCGCGGAGCCGCTCGCGGAGCTGGTCGAGGTTCTTGTAGCCCAGCACCTTGCCCTTCTCGTCCACCACGCGATGGCGATGGAAGAAGCGGAAGGCGGGCGGCAAACGGCGGTCGTCGACGAACTGCACCACGGAATACAGCTCGTCGAGGCGGTTTTCCAGCGGCGTGCCGGTGAGCACCAGGGCGTAAGGCGACCGCAGCCCTTTGATGACCCGCGCGGTCTTCGACTCCCAATTCTTGATCCTCTGGCCCTCGTCGAGGATGATCAGGTCCCAGCGGGCGCGTTTCCACGGCCAGGATGTCGCGGAGCACCTGTTCGTAGTTGCAGACGGTAAAGAAGGCGTCGTTCTCGTAGGCCGCCGCCCGTTCGGCGGCCCCGCCCTCGACGAGCTGCACGCTGCGGTCGCAGAAGCGCTGGATTTCGTTCCGCCATTGCGACTTGAGCGAGGCGGGGCAGACCACCAGCACCTTGCTGATGCCCGCCTCGCGGGCCAGGATCTCCGCCGTGCCGACGCCCTGGATCGTCTTGCCCAGGCCCATGTCGTCGGCCAGAACGGCCCGGCCGGTGCCCGCGGCGAAGGCGATGCCGTCAAGCTGATAGGGCAGAAGCTGGATCTTCAGCAGTTTCGTCCGCAAGGGGTGCTGCGAGGGGTTCGCGCGGATCTCGGCCATCTGCTGCGCCATCCGCTGCTGGAACAGCCGCCGCTGGATCAGCTCCTCGGCGTCGGGATAGATCGTCACGCGGCGGTCGAGCCGCTCCAGCTTGCCCACGAACTCGACCAGCTTCCGCACGTCCTCGATCGGGCCGTCAACCAGCTTGGCGGCGAGGCGGACCGTTTCTGGATCGGCCTTGTCCGCCAATTGCAGGTGCAGCGTCATCTCTTCGCCATACAGCACGTGGACCAGCGTCTCCCGATTGCGATAGGGCTTCCGCCGCTGGGCCGCGGTGAACCGCCGCCGCACACGGTCCAGTAAATGCAGTACATGCTTGCACGTGCCGAGCGTGTTAGTGCGGAAGTCGGGACACGAGCAGAACGACTGTCCTCGCTCTTCCCCCCGCAGGGCCACCCGATAGGTCTTGCCGGAGAGCGCGCTGGCCACGGTGTAATCGGCCCAGGGCTTGCCGTCATCGGACGACGTGATGCGGAACTTCTCGCACCGGGCCCGCTCCTGCCGGTCGGCGAGGGCCTGTTCGATGAGTTCTTCCTCGCTGAGCAGTTCCAGCGGGCGGTTTTCGTCGGGCGGCAGCGGCCAGTCCCAGCGCGGTCTTCTCTTCCAGCACCAGCGAGACGGCGGCCCCGATATGCACGCACTTCGTTTCGCAGGCCGTGCAATTGAATTTGAGGCGATTGCCGGCGGCGGCCATCGTGGTGATCGTGGCCACGGGATTCTCGCCGCCGGGGGCATGGGGGAACTTCACGCGGAACAGGTCGCCGCGGAGGTACACGTCACGCTCAGTGTCAATTTCGAACTTCGAGCCCTCGCGAATCAACTCTGCCCCCTGTGGCCCCAGCAACTGGCAGGCCCGCACGTAGGTCAGCCGCGAGAGCCGATCCCGCAACGTGAGGTGTTTGGTCTGTTTGATTTTCGGGTGGCGCGTGCGGGCCGTGGCGGTCGTCATGACGGTGATCCTCCAATGATCGAGGGCTGCGGGGGCAGGAAAAGCGGGAATGCGTGAATTTTCGCGGGTTGACGGGGGGGTGTCAAGGGGAGCAGGGAAGACTCAGGGAAGACTAGAAGACTTGCCACCAACGATTGACAATAGTCTCGCCGACAGCTAGAATTCAAACAGTTTTTCAACCATCCGTTTTTGCCAAGTACTTGAGGCCCCGATGCGAGCCGATACAATCCGCGCTGAAGTCGCCCGTATGGTCCATCAAGCACCGTTCCGCCCCTTCGTCCTGAGCATGGAGAACGGCGACCGCGTCACCATCGGTCATCCCGAGAACATTGCCTTCGATCCGGAAGGCAATTCTCCAGATTTCTACGTGATTTCAGGGCATATTCGGCTCTTCGGCGCCTTTGATGCGGTCTCAAGCGTAGCCACAGCCGACTCGGTGGAGCACCTCGCCTAACTGAGATCTGAGCATTACGACTGGTTCGGGACAAACCCATTGGAAACCACGTCGCGTCCGGTGCCGCCTGAATCTTAAAGGACAACAATCTTGAAAAACCAACACAATTTGCTTTCGATGGCGACTCTTTTGCTGGCTCTGCTTTTTGGCGGCCAGGCCGATCCGGCGGACAACTCAACGCCCGCCGCAAGCGGGCCGAAAACTTCCAGCCCCGGCAAAGCCGCCGCAAAAATCCCGGCCGCGAATCCGACCGCCGGCTTGCATGAATACAAAGACACCTACAAGATCCAGCAGCCCTACGATTTGAAGGTTTCCGACCGATTTCTGGAAACCGGCGGCGAGTACATCTGCTGGGTCAATCGGACCGACAAACCGCTGCGTGCGGATTCGGGCACCGGTGCCCGCACGGAAATGCGCTGGAGCAAGAACTGGACGAAGACCGAGCACATGTGGGAAGCCGACGTGATGTTCGAGGCCGGCACGGATCACACCTGCATCATGCAAATCAAGAGCAACACCGGCGGCGAGCCGATCTACTTGCAGGTGCAAAACAACAACGTCTATAACGACAACAATCTCAAAACGGTGCTCTTGGCCGGCGCCGCTGGAAAGTGGTTTCACGTCGTGGCCGCATATAATCCCACCGCCGGCGTGGGGCGGGTGTGGATCAACGGCGAGCTGAAAATCACGCGCGAGTACAAACGTCCGCTGGAGACGGAGTGGTATTTCAAGAACGGCGTCTACAACACGTCCAAGTTCTCGAAGTCCCACTTCAAGAACATCCGCTTCTGGAGCGAGTGAGTTTTCGATCCCGTTTTGAAAAGCGGTGGCAAGCCCCCGCACTCCCAATCACGTTGCCGCCTTCGGCCCGGCGACTTTGCCCACGATCCGGTCGACCTTCTCGCACAGCCGGTTCAAGTCAACGGGCTTTTCCATGAACTCGGCCACGGGCAGCCAGGTGGCGTCGCGGTCCTTGTTGCTGAAACCCAAGGGGAAGGTGTTGTTGACCGCCGTCAAGAGCATCACGGGCAGGGTGCCGAAATTGCGGCGGATGGCACGCGCCACGTCAAAACCGGCCGTGTCGTTCTCGGGGAACATCACGTCGAGGATCACCGCGTCGGGGCGCCGCTGGCGGATGCGGTCGACGGCCTTGTCGGCGTCGGTCTCGACGGCCGCCTCGTGGCCGTGGCTCGCAAGCATAGTGCTCACCGCCCCGGCAAAATCCATGTCGTCGTCTACAATCAAAATAAATGCCATGATCAAGTCTCCAGGGGGAAAGAAGTTAGAAGTTAGGAGTTGGAATGGTGGCTTCTAACTCCTGACTTCTGACTCCTCGCTTCTACCTTCTAACTCCTAACTTCTCTTTTTCTCCCCAGCAGGCGGGGAAATCGAGTGTAAACTGCGTGCCCTCTTGCGGGGCGCTTTCCACGCGCACGCCCACCTTGCCCGCCAGGGCCACCTGGCGGACGATGGCCAGGCCCAGGCCGGTCGAGGCCTTGTTGTGCTTCACGGCCTCGGCCGTGCGATAGTAGTCGTCGAAGATCTGCGGCAGTTTCAGCGCGGGGATGCCGATGCCCTCGTCCGCCACCGTGACGATCGCCCCGCCCGCCGCTTTCGGCTGGCAGCCCACGCACACCTTCTGCCCTTCACAGGAATAGGCGACCGCGTTGGAAAGGACGTTGTCGAGCATCATCACCACGTGGTCATGCACGCCTTGGATCGTGGCGGGGGCGATGTTCTCGACGAAGCCGATCTCTCGTTTCGCTGCCAGCGGTTCCAGCGCGGCCAGGCAGCCGCGGAGAATTTCTTGCAACTCGATGGCTGCCGCCGGAGGCGGGTCCTGGGCGCTGGAACGCAGGTTGGCAAGCTGCAGCATGGCCTTGATCTCGCGGGAGAGCATGTCGCAGCGGGCGGCAATCCGGCGGATGACTTCCAGGGCTTCCTCCGGGATCTTGCCGCAGACGCCGCCCAGCAGGAGCTGCGTGTTGGCGTGGATGGCGGCGAAGGGGGCCTTGAGCTGGTGGGTTGTTTGCAGCATGTGCCGGGCCCGCTCCTCGGTCGCGGCCAGGAGCCGCCGATTGGTCGCCGCCAACTCGGCGTCGCGCTCGCGCAGGGCCCCGGCCAGCCGCGAGGCCAGGAACCAGATCGTCACGGAAATCAGGGCCACCGAGGTCACGTGCGTGACCAAGATCCAGGGCGCCTCGGACGCCAGGCCCTGTGCCGCGGGCGGGGCGGGGCACCACATCGATCGGGCCGGAAACGCGCCGAAACACTCCGCCGTGACGCACGACACGTACATCGCCATGGCAATCCCCGTGACGGCCAGACTCTCGGCCGACGGGAAGAAAATGCAGACCAGGACAATGTGAAACAGATACATAAAAGGCGCCACGCTGTGGACGCTGCCGACGAAATGCACGACCGCCGTGAGCACCGCCAGATCGACGAGGATCTGCAGCCACAAACCGTGATGCGCCGCAGCGGCGAGATTCGCGCCATTTCTCGTCACGCGGAGCATCGCCAAGTAACCGGCGTTGGCCAGGGCCAGCACGCAGGCAATGCCCAGCGGCCAGGCGGCATCCAGTTCAATACCGCGTTGCGAGAGCCAAGGACCGGCCACCCAAGCCGTCAGCGCCAGCCCGAGCAGGGCCGCGACCACCAGCCACCGCAACTTGCAGAACCACGTGGCGTGGTGCAGCAAGAGCGGACCGTCAGCCGCCGACCATGAGTACATGGTGCCCGCCGGCGCTTCGTCCGGCGCCCGGTCGACCAGGGGCAGGTCGTAGACGGCACGCTTGATAGGGACGGCATCGGTGGTCAAGACGGTTTCCTTGGAGCGGCGGCAATCCGAAATGCAAATATCGAAATCCGCGACCATGAGTACATTGCTGCCCGATCAGAAATGCAAGACGCCAATGGCCAAAACGCACGACCACAGGCTGTTTCGAACATTTCCCATTTGAATTCTGGATTTGTTTCGGATTTCGAATTTCCGGATTCGATTGGCTGGCCCGCGCTCAATCGACCATCCACGTCGTACCGGAGCGGAGCAGGCGCGGCAAGTCGCCGTGGCCGCGCTCGGCGACCACCTCGTCGATCTGCTCGATCATGAGGTCGTCGTAGGTCGGCTTCTGGACCTGGCGGAAAATGCCAAAGGCCATGGGCATCTGCGGTGGCATGAAGGCGGCCAGCAGGTAAGCCGGCACCCGCGACGCATTGCCCGTGTCGTGGACCATCAGGTCTTGCTCCCGCACGCCGCCGACCATGGGTACATGGTGCCCGCCGATCGTGACCACCTCGGCTTGCGTGCCGCGAAGCACGATCCCCTTTTCGCCGTCCTTGCCGAACCGCACCGGCTGGCCGTGCTCGAGGAGGACCCAGTGGTCGTCGCGCTCGGAACGCTCGCCCAGGCTGCTGAGCACGCCCTCGTTGAAGACCACGCAGTCTTGCAGGATCTCGACGAACGACACGCCCTTGTGCCGCGCCGCCGCCTCGAACGTCTGGCCCAGGTGCTGCGGGTCGGCGACGACCGTGCGGGCCACGAAGGTGGCCTCCGCGGCCAGGGCGATCTCGATCGGATGGATCGGCTGCTCGATCGTCGCCCAAGGGCTGGATTTGGTCTTCTTGCCGAACTCCGAGGTGGGCGAGTACTGTCCCTTCGTCAGACCGTAGATCTGGTTGTTGAACAGCAGGATGTTCAGGTCCAGGTTGCGCCGCAGGCAGTGGATGAGGTGGTTCGTGCCGATCGAGAGGCGTCGCCGTCGCCGGTGATGACCCACACGGAAAGATCGGGCCGGGCGCACTTCACGCCCATGGCGACCGCCGGCGCCCGGCCGTGGATGCTGTGCATCCCGTAGGTGTTCAGATAGTAGGGAAACCGCGACGAGCAGCCGATGCCCGGAGACGAAGCACGATCTTCTCCCGCGGAATGCCCAGCTTGGGCAGCACGTTCTGCACCTGCGTCAGAATGCCGTAATCGCCGCAGCCGGGACACCATTTGACCTCCTGGCCCGACTGGAAGTCCTTCCGCGTCAGCGGATGCGGATTGACCATCTGCGGGACACAACTCTCGACCGGGGGATTCTGCGTATCGGTGCTCATTGGGATTCCTCCAAAAGTACTCCCTCTCCCGCCTGCTGTACTCAGCAGGATGGGAGAGGGGCAGGGGGTGAGGGCTCAATTCGTCTCTGCTAGGAAATCGATAATCTGTTGGCTCAACTCGCTCACGCGGAAGGGCCGGCCTTCGACTTTGCACAGCCCGGCGGCATCAACCAGGAACTTCGCCCTCAGCAGCGTGCAGAGCTGCCCCATATTGTTCTCCGGCACGAGGATCCGCTTGTAGGCCGCCAACAACGTGCCGAGATTGGCCGGGAAGGGATTCAAGTAGCGGAGGTGCAGGTGGTCGACCGAGCGGCCGGCCTCTTGCAGGCCGCTCGACGGCCGCGGCCATCGGAACCGTAGGTGCTGCCCCAGCCGACGACCAACAGGTCGGCCTTACCCGGACCCGTGACGCTTGCCGGCGGGATATCGTGGGCAATCCGCTCGATCTTCTCGGCACGCAGGTTGACCATCCGCTGATGGTTGGCCGCGTCGTAGCTGACCGCTCCGGTGACGTCTGGTCTTCTCCAGGCCGCCGATGCGATGTTCCATCCGGGCGTTCCCGGGCGAAACCCAGGGCCGGGCCAGCGTCTTCGGGATCGCGGCGATAGGGGGCGAACTCGCTCGGGCGCGGGATCTGCGGCGTGTGCAGGTCGGGCAGGTCCTCGGGATCGACGATCCGCCACGGCTCGGCGCCGTTGGCCAGGAAGCTGTCCGAGAGGACCAGCACCGGCGTCATGTACTTGGTGGCCAGGCGGACCGCCTCGAACGCCATCGGCGAAGCAATCGGCAGGCGTGGCCGCGGCCAGCACGGCCAGCGGGCACTCGCCGTGCCGGCCGTGCACGGCCATCAGCAGGTCGGACTGCTCGGTCTTGGTGGGCATGCCCGTGCTCGGGCCGGCCCGCTGCACGTCGAAGACCACCATCGGCAGCTCGGTCATCACGGCCAGGCCCAGGCCTTCGACCTTCAGCGCCAGGCCCGGGCCGCTGGTGCCGGTGGCCCCGATCGCCCCGCCGAAGGAGGCGCCGATGGCCGCCACGCAGGCGGCGATCTCGTCTTCGGTCTGCAGCGTGCGGACGTCGTATTCCTTGTACTTCGACAGCTCGTGCAGGATCTCGCTGGCCGGCGTGATCGGATAGCTGGCATAGACCAGCGTGCGGCCGGCCCTGTGGGCCGCCGCGACCAGCCCCAGGGCGGCGGCCTCGTTGCCCGTCACGCGGCGATAGCGGCCCTTGGGCAGCCGCGCCGCCGCCACCGTGTGCTGCACGCGGAACAACTCGGCCGTGTCGGCATAGTTGTAGCCGGCCCGCAGGCTGGCGCCGTTGGCCGCCATCACCGAGCGGGTTGCTTGCGGAACTTCTTCATCAGCCACTCCAGCACCGGCTGGAGCGGCCGATCGTAGAGCCAGAGGCTCACGCCCAGGGCGAAGAAGTTCTTGCACCGCGCGGCGTCCTTGCGCGGCAAGCTGCAAATGCCGCACGGCCTCCTCGTTCAGCCGCGTCATGGCCACGGGAATCACGCGATAGGCGGACAGCTCGCCGCTGGTCAAGCGGATTGGCGGCATAGCCGGCCTTGGCCAAGTTGGCCTCGTTGAACTCGTCTTCGTTGACGACGATGATCCCGCCGGGCTGCACGTCGCGGAGGTTGACCTTCAAGGCCGCCGGGTTCATGGCAACCAGCACGTAAGGCGAATCGCCCGGCGTATGGACTTCGTGATCGGCGAAGCTGAGCTGAAAACCGCTCACGCCGCCCAGCGAACCGGCAGGGCGCGGATTTCCGAGGGATAATCCGGCAGCGTGCAGACGGCCAACCCCGTCATCGAGGCGATGTCCGCGAACTGGCTGCCGACCAACTGCATGCCGTCGCCCGAATCGCCCGCAAAGCGGACCGTAGCGGAATGGACCTGGACAAATTCCCGTTCCCTTGGCGCCGAGGGCGAAGGACCGGCTGCCGTCTTGGCAGATTCCGTAGCGGACATAATTGGATCTCGCAGATAGGTTTAGGATAGCGGCCGACGTTTAGCGGCGCGGCACGTCCCAGTAGCAGATTCTAAATTACCAGTTTTTCCAGGTAAATCAAGCGCTACGGCGTGTAAAACAACAACTGCACGCAGGACGGATTGCCAATCCGTCGTGTTTTGTGGGACGGATTGCCAATCCGTCCTACGGCGCGGCGTGTATTTACATACAAAATTGTCACAAATCAGAGGACGAGCTTGCCACCCGGTTGGAGCACGACGGCCTCGACGCCCGTTTCCGCGCGGACCTGGCGGGCCCAGGCTTCGGCGTCCTGGGCGATGATCGGCCAGGTGCCGTTATGGATCGGCACGACCCGCCGGGGCTTGAGCAAGCGGACGGCCTCCAGGGCGTCGGCCGGTCCCATGGTATAGTTGTCGCCGATGGGGACGGCGGCCAAGTCGAGTCCTGCGGCGCCGATCAGTTTCATGTCGGAGAAGAGGGCGGTGTCGCAGGCGAAGTAGGCGGCGCGCTCGTCGCGGGCGAGGATGAAGCCGCAGGGGTTGCCGGCATAGCTGCCGTCGGGCATCGAGGAGGAGTGCAGGGCCAGGGTCATGGTCAGGCGGCCGAAGGGGAAGTTGAAACCGCCGCCAAGATTCATGGCATGCACGTTCTTGACGCCGCGGGCCGAAAGCCACTGGCAGACCTCGAAGATCCCGATGACCGTGGCCCCGGTCCGTGCAGCGATCTCGACCGTATCGCCGACATGGTCGCCATGCCCGTGCGAGACGAGGATGAAATCGGCCTCGACCTGCCCTGCCTTCACGGGGCTCAAGGGGTTGTCGTTGAGAAAGGGGTCCAGGAGCAGGCGGTGCTCGCCGGCCCGGATCGACCAGGCGTTGTGGCCCAGCCAGGTGATTTCGGTGGACATCGAAGGTACTCCGTGCGCGCTTTGGTTTAGGCATGCATTTTACAGCATGGTGGAGGGGATTCAAGTCCGCCGTACTCATCATACTCATCACGCTCCGCCGTGATGGAAAGCATCACGGCGGAGCGTGATGAGTACGATTACCGTCCTTCCATCCCCGCCCGGATCGCCTGCAACTCGGCCTTCGGCTCGCGATCGGCGCACTCCTCCCTGCCGGCGCGGCGATACCAATACAGGCTATTGCTGCGGTCGCCCTCGATCTTGTGCAGAACGGCATGGATCCAACTCGCCGTGCGGTCGGAATCAAATTCTTGTACGATGCCGTGGGCAGCGTCCCACTGGCCGTCCAAGGCCAAATCGATGGCCCTCAAGAGTTCGGCGTTCATGGCGTTCCTCGCAGGTTGTCGCGTCCCTTGTCATTATCCGCACCGGACCTTGTGCCGGCAAGCGAGAAGTTCTCCCGCAGTCGATCGGCCTGACTTCCGGTGCCGGGTCCGGCCGCCTATAATTGCGGGGAAGTTTCTCGATTTGCAATGCACAAGGAGAACATGATGCCTGATATCACCCTGGCGCAAGCCAAGTCCGCCGTCGATGCCGCGTTTGCCAAGGCCCAGGAACTGGGTGCGAAGATGAATATCGCCGTCGTCGACACGGGAACCCATTTGAAGAGCTTTGCCCGCATGGACGGCGCTTGGCTCGGGTCCGCTGACATCTCGATCCGCAAGGCCCGCACCGCCCGGCTTTTTGACATGCCCACCGGCGAGATCGGCAAGCTCTCGCAGCCCGGCGGCTCGCTCTACGCCATCGAGCATTCCAACGGAGGGCTGATCACCTTTCCCGGCGGCGTGCCGATCGTGAACGCGGCCGGGGAAGTGATCGGCGCCATCGGCGTATCGGGCAGCACGGTCGAGAACGACCATGCCGTCGCGTCGGCCGGGGCAAAAGCAGTGAAGTAGGTTCGATTTGGAAACAAGTGTCGCCTTTCGCTCCGCGAAAGATGCGGCTTTCGCGGAGCGAAAGGCAACGATACAGCCATGACTTCTACGGAAACCGGCGGGCCTGTCGTTCGCGGCTGCTGCCACGTCTACCACTCGGTCGACATCGGCTTTTCGGTCGACTTGAAACACTGCGTGGGCCTGATCCAGGAGGCGCACGAGCAGTGCGGCTTCCGCCATCGCACGCGGACGCCGGCCTGCTTGAACCTCCGCCCCGCGCCGGTCCACATCAGCCAGGGCATGGAGCCGATTCGCGGCGAGAGTTTTGTCACGGAAAACTCGGTCGCGATTACGGTCTATGATTTTGGCGCCGTGTCCGTGGAATACCGGGTCCCTTTTGAAGGGACCCTCGATCGCCTCGCCGTGCTCAGCAGCGAACTGTACGACAAGACGGCGTTCGCGGCCGATGCCCGCGCCAGGGCCGAGTCCCTGCTGGCGGCCATCCGCCCTGCCGTGCGCAGGGCAAGCGTCCGCGAGGATACGGAGGATTACCTCGTCTTCGCGATTCCTGCGCTGGGAGCCGGCGATCGCGACTTCGAGGCCTTTCTCAGCGAGAACCGGCAAGTCCTGGCCCAGGTGCTCAGCAGCAACACCAACGCCCTTTCCCGACAGCAACTGCGGGAAGAGCTTTCGCGGTGCGTCGCCTATTACGAGGACGACCTGACGATCATTACCTGGAACGCGGCCCTGGTCTTCGGCACGAACATGGAGGACGTGCTCACGGTGCTCGAGTTGGCCAACGTCCAGTTGCGGGAACTGCACTGCCTCGACGACCAGCTCGACGACAGCCTGCAAGAGACCCACGACATACGCGAGCGGGTGAAGCGAGTCAAGACATCGATGGGGACCATCCGCGAGTTGATGCTCGACGGCCAGGCCTTCAGCGAGGCGGTGACCAACGCCTTCAAGCCCTTTCCCGACGCCTTCCTGGCCCGCGTCTATGACCTGGCTTCGCGGGCCATGGGGCTGCAACACTTCGACCGCAGCGTTCAGGACAAGCTCAGCCTGCTCAATACGCTCTACACGACCCTAGCCGACGAGGCCGCCCACGAACGATCCGTGCGTCTTGAGTGGATCGTGATCATCCTCATTGTGATCGAGATTATCATGGGCTTCTCGGAGAAGCTGCTGCCGCTGCTTCACCGCGGGTAGTGTCCTGGTCTGCCTTTGCGGGCCAGACGTAGGTTGCCGCCTTCACGCGCCGGTAGTTCTCGTCCAGCGCCGGTTGCATGAGCACGATCGCGGTCAGCCGCCGGGCGATGTTCATGAACTCCCGGGCCTCTTCGGGCTTGATGGCCCGCCCAAGGACCTTGGCTTCGCGGTAGCTCAGCCATTTCTTGACGACCTGATAGCCGCCAACGTAGTACTCCCACACGTTCATGGGAATGTTACGCCAGTAGACTGAACCGTTCAGGTAGACGTCCAGAGTCCTCGCGCCCAGGAGCCGTCGCACGTCTGCGGAGGAGATGCCGCGTGCCGCCGCTTCGGCGTCGATGGCCTTGGCCTCCACTTCATTCAAGTCGCGCTCGACCAGCTTGCCCTTGGCCGGCATCGTCACGCCCTCCTTGCCCTTGTGCCCCCAGCCGGCGGTAACGGCCAGGTCGTCGCCATCGAAGTCGATGTGCCCGCCGCCGATCTTGTGGAAGAGGCCGATGGTCCTCACCACCGGGGCCACGTTTCCGCACATCACGCCGCGCACGTTGTCCTCCATGTCCAAGAGCGCCGCGAGTTGTTTACCCAGCGCGGCGGACGCTTCCAGCATCGTGCGGTCGGCGGGAAGCGGTATTCGCGGCCAGTCGCGGCGGATGCCGTCGGCGTTCTCGATCAGGTAATCCGGGCTATAGCCAATCGCCAACGCATGCATCCAGACCAACCGGGCAGTGTCGCTGTCGTCCGCGGCCGCTTCGACCCCTAGCGCGGACAAATAGCTGCGCAACAGCGGCGATTGGTTTGCGACCACTTCGCCCGTGAGGAATGAGCTTTGCTCCGCGGCCTGCCTTCCCGCTGCCCTGGCCGATGCGGAGAGCATCACCGGGAAATGCCGCGCATGCCCGGAAATACAGTCGTAGTCGCAGACCTGCCGGGAGAAATAGAAGGGCGGTCCCTCGGGCGTCTTGTCGGCAGTGTCGCGGGTGATGAAGAACTGGTTGCCGGCGATCGTCGAGTGTTCCAAAAGGTCGGGGCTTGGTCGGGAGAAGAGCGGCTGAATTCGAGCGTCCAGATAAGCATAGCGCACATCCAAAGGCTTGAATGGGTAGCGGACAATGCACCGTTGTTCAAAGACGACCTCGCCCTTTAGCTTGGCGCGAGTGGCCTCGGCCATGAATTCGCCCGATGATTTCATGAACGTGGGACAAACCAACCGGATTTCCGCGTCGTCCTTCGAGGGGTCCAAGTAATCTCTGAGTTTCGACAGCTCTTTCTTTTCTATCACGATCAGCGAGTTTCCGCGTCGCTCGACGGGGCCGTTGAAGTGGGAAATGGAGAGTTCCGGCACCTTGGGCCACGCATTGTACGCCGACGAAACGCTTTCCGGCTGGAAAGAGAAACGGTTCTCCAGACGCGGGTCGGCCGGCACATAATCCACGTCGATGTTCTTGCGGTCGAGGCTGTTCAGCAGGTCGGTGCGTTTACTTGCGCCCCAGAAATGCCGGAACCGCACGCTGGGTTTCTTCGCGCGCGGCCTTGCGAACGATGACGCAAACGGTCGTGCCCACGCGGATGCCCTCGCGATTGTAATCGGTGGAAAAGACCGACGGATCGGGGTTGCCGTCGGGGGTCAGCTTGCCGGTCTCCCGGCTGTCGCCGTTCATGCAATCGAACCAGAGCTTGTCGAACTCGGAAAGAAAACGTTGACGCATGACGACAAACGACGGGTCGCCGAGGTAAGAGAAGTTGGAGATGAAAGACACCACGCCCATGCCGCTCATTTCCGCGATTCGCCGCTCGGCAAGGCGGAAAAAGCGAACGTAAAGATCATCCAGGTTGAACTTCTTGATCCCCCAGCCGCCCATTGAGGGCGGGTCGTTCAGCTTGTAGCGCTTGATCCGTTTGACACCGTTCTCCCCGTTCTTCTTTCCATTCTTCTTTCCCTCTTGGTAGTAGACCCCCTTGTAGACTTCCACCAGCCCTTCCTCTTCTTCAGGGCTGACGCCGGCAAAGGCGTTATACGGCGGATTGCCAAGGACCACGAGAATTCGCTTGTCGCGCTTGACGTGCGCGGCGGCGTCGCGCTCCTCCTCCAACTCGGCCCACTGGGCGACTTTCTGCTTGGCCCCTGTGGGCGGCTCCCAGCCGGTCAGGGCATTGGTCAGATAAACCGCGGCCCGCTCCGCTTTCGGCGTTGATAGCGGCGCGCCAATCTGCTGCAGCAGCAAACCGATCTGCAGGTGCGCGATCACGAAAGGCGCGGGCATGATCTCAAAACCGAAAACACGATCCATGGCGGCCGTCTTGACATCGCAGGCTGCCAGTCCATTGTCGTGCTTCTCGCGAACGGTCCTCTCGATCTGTCGCAGCACTTCCACAAGATACGCCCCCGTGCCGCAACAAGGATCCAGCACGATCACGTTCGGATCGGCCAGCCCTTGGGGCAGATCGAGCTCCTCGCGCAATACGGCATCCACGCGGGCCACCTGATATTTGACGATCTCGGGCGGCGTGTACCAGACTCCCAGGGCCTTCCGCAGCTCGGGATCGTAGGCTTCCAGGAAGGGTTCATAGAAGTACTGGACCGCGTGCTCGTCCTCGAAGCTCTTGAAGAACTCGCCGCGATCGACGCGATTGAGCACCTCGGCCGCCCAATCGAGCGTTTCCACCAGCCCCAGCGGCCCCAGGCGGCTCGGCTTGGCCACTTCTTCGTACAAGGTGCGCACGAACGGCACGTGCAGCGACCACTCCGCGCTCCGCCATTCGAACTTCGCCTTTGGGCCGGGCTTGTCCTTGTGCCAGCGGACCCAGGCGGAAAAAACGCCGTAGAACAGGGACTGCACCAGCGTGGAGCGAAAGAAATGCTCGCCCTTTTCGTCGCTGAACTTCATCCCCAAGGCGTCTTCCAGGGCGCTGCGGACGGCTTGCAGGGCCGGAAGCTGCTTCTGCTGCTCGACGCGGAAGAGGGCGTCGCGGGCGTAGGACGCCAGGAACCAGGCCACGTCTTTGGGATTGATCAGCGGGGCCGCGTGCAGGCACGCCCGCTTGATGAACTCGACAAATTGTGCCCCCTTCTGCTGGGCCACGGTGCGGGGATGCGCGGCCTTGCGCTGCCAAAAGTCCTTTTCATCATCGGCCAGGGCGAACGCTTCGCGCGGGACGGGCTGCCAGTTTGCCCGCGCTCGACAATCAGGAACTCCCGCAGGTTCGTCACGATGACGATGCCGTAGGTCTGCAGGTAGCCCTTGACCTGCTCGCTTTCGGCGATGGCCTTCACTTCCGCTTTGGTTCCCTTGGCTTCCATGGCCCCGCGGGCTGGTAATTGTCCGGCCTTGGGAGCGCCGTCCGCTTGCCGCTGGAATTGGTCCGGGGTGAACAGCCCTCCGTCAGGCATGCCTGCGCCAAGGTTGCGGAGATTCATCACGCAGCGGACCTTGGGCTTGAGGGTCTTCCCTACGGCATGGAACAGGTTGGAAAGCGCCGGATAGTAGGACGTTTCGGCGACGCCCCCGCCCATGTCATGGATCGCCTTCAACTCGGTGAGATAGTCCTCCAGAATTCGGCCGGAGAGGCTGCCGGGAGATTGCCCTTCGGCCGCTTCCGTGGAGATGTCCGATGCTTGTTTGGCCATGTTCGCCGACCTTCCTTGCCATGAGCGATTGCCACGAGCGGCTGTCCGCCAGAATAGCATCTTGTCGTAATGGAAACAAGGGTACACCACCCCAATTCCGGGAAATATGCTGGCAAGCCGTCGCGGTCGCGAATTTCATCGGGCCCCACTTGCCTCGGCAATTGCCGCACCCGACAATTGAACGTGCTCATCCCTCAGGAAACCCTCATTCATGCCCGATTATTGCCACATCCATCCGATCGGCATCGGCCCAGCGTTACACTTTGCGCGTCCTGAAATGAGCCGTTTCGTACTAACTCGAAGCGCAAGCGAGGGAATAAGTTGCGGCCCTCGCTTGCGCTTTGGGTTGGTATCGTTTTGGCCGCGCAAGTATAACCGCCGCCAGTCTCATGCTCTTGCTGCTCGTCGGCTGCGACAAGCAGGCCGCGCAGCAACCAAACGTGCCGGCGCAAGCCACGGCCTCGAGAGAATCGGCACAAGCGGCACCGGCCCAGCCAAACGAGACCTCGACCTCCGCCAAGAAACCGTTCGCCGGTTCAAAAACCTGCTACGATTGCCACGCCAAGTTCTACGATCTCTGGTCGACCTCGCGGCACGGGCTGGCCATGCAGACCTATAGCCCTGAGTTCGCCAAGAAAGAACTCAAGCCGCAGGCCGGCGACGTGGTGATCGGCAAACGGTCGTTCCGCGCAGAGATCGGCGATAAGGAAGGCTGGGTCCGCGAGAAGGAGGGCGACAAGGAGACGCGCTACCCGATCGCCCACGTCATGGGCGGCAAGAACGTCTATTATTTCCTCACGCAGATGCCCCAGGGCCGACTGCAGGTCCTGCCCGTGGCCTACGACGTCCACAAGCAGACCTGGTACGACACCACGGCCAGCGGCGTCCGCCACTTCCCCGATCGCAGCCAGCTCGACGAGGCCCTGCCCTGGACCGATCGGCTCTTCACCTTCAACACCACCTGCTTCGATTGCCACGTCAGCCAGTTGGCCACCAACTACGACCTCGCGACCGACACCTATCACACCACCTGGCGCGAAGCGGGCATCAGTTGCGAGTCGTGCCATGGTCCCGGCGGCGAGCATATCGCGGCCATGGAGGCCGGCGTCCAAGGGCACACCTCGAAAGATATCAAGATCATCCGCACGCTCGAGTTCAGCCACCAGCGGATGAACGACATGTGCGCCACCTGCCACGCCAAGATGGTGCCGCTCTCCACCGATTTCATCGCCGGCGACAAGTTCTACGACCACTACGACCTGATCACGCTGGAGCACGCCGACTTCTATCCCGACGGCCGCGACCTGGGCGAGAACTACACCTACACCTCCTGGTCGATGAGCCCTTGCTTGAAGTCGGACAAGCTCGATTGCAACCAGTGCCACACGCCCAGCGGCCGGCCGCGGTTCGAGGGCGGCGAGGCGAACAAGTCGTGCCTGCCGTGCCACGCCGAGATCGTGGCGGACCCCACGGCCCACAGCCATCACAAGGCGGAAAGCACGGGCAACTCGTGCATCGCCTGCCACATGCCGATGAGCCGCTTCGCCGCCATGGCCCGCACCGACCACTCGATGCGCCCGCCCATGCCCTCGGCCACGATCGCCTACAAGTCGCCCAACGCCTGCAACCAATGCCACGCCGACCACGACGCGCCGTGGGCCGACCAGTGGGTCCGCAAGTGGTATCCGCGAGATTACCAGGCCGAGCCGCTCCGCCGCGCGGCGCTCTTGGACGCGGGGCGGAAGAACGATTGGAAGCGGCTGCCGGAGATGCTGGCCGACGTCCAGAACAAGCAGGGCGACGAGATCTACCGCAACTCGCTCGTGCGGCTGCTCCGCGGCTGCAACGATGCCAAGAAGTGGCCGGTGCTGATCGCCGCTCTGAAGGACGATTCGCCGCTGGTGAGGGCGAGCGCCGCCGCGGCCCTGGACGGCTATCTTACCCTGGAAAGCGTTGCCGCGCTGCTCCGCGCCACGGCCGACCCCGTGCGGCTGGTGCGGATCCGGGCCGCGGCGGCCTTGGCCTCCGTGCCCGCCGAGCGGATCGAGAACCCCGGCGCCCGGCAGTCGCTACAGAAGGCGGCGGCGGAGTTCAAGACGGCCATGCAATCGCGGCCCGACGATTGGGCCTCCTATTCGAACCTGGGCAGCTACTACATGGAGAGCGACGACTACGTCGCGGCGGCGGCGGCCTTCGAGACGGCCCTCAAGCTGGAGCCCCGCGTGGCGGCGCCGATGGTCAACCTGTCGATGGCCTACTCCAATTTGAAGCAGAACGACAAGGCCGAGGCCTGGCTCCGCAAGGCATTGAAGGCCGAACCGGAGAATGCCGCGGCCAACTTCAACCTGGGCCTGCTCCTGGCCGAGACCAATCGCATGGCCGATGCCGAGAAGGCCCTCAGGGCTGCGCTCAAGACGGACCCGCAGCTTGCCCCGGCGGCCTACAACCTGGGCGTGATCCTGGGCGAAAAGAAGGACCTGGCAGGAGCGGTCCAATGGTGCCGCAAGGCCCACGATTTGCAGCCGGAAGAGGTGAAGTACACGGAGAGCCTGGTCTATTACCTGACCGAGAAAGGGGACAACGACGAGGCGATTGCCGTGCTCGAGAAGGCGATCGAGCGGGACCCGAGGTTCTTCAACGGCTCGGCGAACCTGGCCGGGATCCACGAGAGTCGCGGCGAGCGGAAGGCGGCGGCCCGCGTGCTCCGCGCCGCCCTGGCCCAGCCGGAATTTCCGCCGGAATTGCGCGGGGCGTGGAAGAAGCACGTGGAGGAGTTGGAGAAGTAGAACCGCCGCCCTATGAGCGAGATCTCCACGTCCTCGTTCCTACGCTCCGCGCGGGAACGCACTGGACGGCTGCTCCGCGGCCTCGTGTCATGATCCCCACCGGCAGCGACCGATTGTGTCAAATTTGGTCGCTGGTGTGTTGTCATCCCCGCCTGGTCGGTCGCCAAGCCTCGCTCGACCAGCTATGTCAGATCCTGGCAATCATCCGCAAATCGCTGTTCGGAAAATTGCCCCGTCCATCCATCGCTACCCAAATACCATCCGGCCAATTCCCCTAAGCCTTCATTAGTGAGATCAACAACGTTTCCGTTGCTCGCCGCAAATGAAATGCGCAAGGCACCTGAATCGATTGCGTCCAGTAGATTTACCAGTGTGTGGTCAACGCAGTCCGTAATCACGTTTACCGCGAGGTCTTTTAGTGAATCGCCATTGAGTTTCTCACGCCATCGTTTTGCAGGCGGACTATTACCCTCTGGTCGAAGAAGCATATCGCAGTCCGCGATAGACCTGTCTCGAACGTGTCGCACCAGCGCTTTGGCAAATTCCTCGATTTCAGGCGTTGGCATATTATCCTCCCTAGGTGTATACGAGTCGGGCCGGATACCGCACGTTCGCGTAGTATCGCCGCGCCCCTAGTCCTGAAGTGGCGCGCTACACGGACACGCTGTCAGGTTAACGTCCCGCATCACCCCCTCGACTCTTGAAAAATCCGCATCCGTTCTTACGTCCGGCATTTTCTCCAGATACGCTTCAAATGTCATCGCGGGCGTCTCCTGGTCGCCCCGGGTCGCCCGCCAAGAGGGCGTCGCGAAGGATCGCCCTGTGCTCCTCTTCGACGCTCCGGCGGTGCTCGTCAGCGCGCTGATTCAATCTGGCGAGAATTGTGGGTTCCACGTCTCGTAAAAGCAACTCAGCCATGCGTTTCGCGGTTGCGCAGCTTCTCTTGCAGAGTGCTCGTCAGCGCTTGAAGCTGCTCCAAGGTGAACGTTCGCAACTCCTTTTCTTCGCCGACGGGCACGCGGAGAATGCCTTGCAGCATTTGGATCGTTTCGATTTTGCCTTTGATCTCGCCTTTGCGCTCGGCAGCGTCGATTTCCCATTCTCGGTCCTGAATCGCTCTCTCTCGCGCATCATACATGGCTTTGTCCTCGGTAATTTGGGCAATCCTGGCCAGCGTTTCCGTCGCCTGCCGTATCGCCGGCTGCGGCAACAGTTCCAAAAGCACCGCTGGCTCGTACTCGTGGGCGTGCAGGAGCCAGTACAGCCAGCGGTCCAGCATGCTGGCCAAGCGCAGCTCCGACTCCTTGACATTATACCTCCCCAGTTCCAGCGTGTGAAGCTCCAATGTCCCCGCCAAGACCCGCCCCGCTTCCACGTCGGCCAAGCGAAAGACATGGTGGACCCGGGTCGCGTCCGGCCAAAGGAGGCCATTGACCAGCCAAATCGTATAGACCGGCCTGAGGATCTTGTGCGTCTCTCCCGCCTTGAGCTGGCCGGCGTAGAGCTGGCAACCGTAATATACGATCCGTTGTACCAGGCCCTCGTAGGTCGTCAGTTGCATCTCGACGTCGTAAATCACCC
Organism: uncultured Planctomycetia bacterium; assembly: GCA_963824275.1. Lineage (GTDB taxonomy): Bacteria > Planctomycetota > Planctomycetia > Pirellulales > Thermoguttaceae > JANXQG01. Next base: position 1,363,787 of record CAWGOT010000003.1, read on the forward strand.
CCGTGCGGTCGACCGCCTTGATGTCCAGAACCGACAGTTTGTCGTCATGGAAATCTTGGGGCTTGAATGGATTTTCCAGGGTAACCTCGACGATCGGTGCCTTTGGCTGAAGGATCGCGTTGAGCAAACTGATCAAAACGAGACGGTTCTCCGGCGTGCCGAAGATCTTTTTGAAGGCGAAGTCGTTGATCGGTCGGATTCCAAGCGGCATGGCGGTCGGCGGAAAGCAGCAAGTGGCAAATTCCAGGGGAGATTCCCTCGCCCCATGCAATATACTCGATCCGCCGCGCACGGTCACCGGGGGGCAGGAAGGGGCAGGAAAATCGATCTTTGGATTGGCGAGGAGTAAGTCGGCCATGGCTTTGCACCTCAACCAGCCTTAGGGCACCCTCTTCCCTTTCGCCTGCAATACCAATACCCAGTCACCGTCGCCATCGTGGTTGTTGCCGGGGGGCGTGAAATCACGCGAGCCCGTGTTGGCCAGCGGTGAACCGGCGATCGCCGTATACGTGCCGTTGCTCGGATCGAACCAGCGGGCCTCGACTGGCCCGCTGAGCCTTGTCATGTCGATGGAAACCGTGCGCCGCGTGGGCAGATACGCCAAGACCAGAAAACCGTCCGCGGTCCGTGCCGCCGTCGCGTAGTCATTGCTGTCCACTCCCCCAACGAAATCTTCGTCCCTGATCATCGTGCCGTAGCCGGACGTCAGCGTGCTGTGCGTCTGATCCGGAACCAGATCGTACCAGGCCAGCGGCTCGAAGAACGCCTTGAGGCAGACCATCTGCGCAGCCCCCGGCGTGTCGAGGTGCTTTTTCCAGTCCGATTTGAAGGGCCACGTGTAACCGTTGCCATAGAGTTGCCCCGTGGCGCCGCTCAGAAGGGACCAATACTCCTGGCGCCGCAGCGTGTAGGGCGTGCTGGTCTTCGGCTGCGAATTGCCCTCGAACTCGTAGACCGCCTCGACCATGAACACGGGCATGGTCTTGGCCGGATGATTGTAGCCGCGGAGGACCTGGACGTAGGGCGGTCCATAGCAATAGGCGGCGTTGAGGGCGACGATGGCCGCCCACTGCGGGTCGTCGCTGGAAAGGCTTTTCCCAACGTGCAGTTCGATCGTCTGGATGTGGCGGCTGTCCATCTCCTTGATGCCCAGCGCCACGGCGGTCACGACGGCGTCGCATTTCGCATCGTGCCAGCGCTCGAAATCGTTGCCGCTCATCCAGAGGATGTTGTCGAAGTCCTTGTAGCGGCTGCCCACATAGCGGCCGTAGTCGCGGCACCGGGCGGGTCCGTTGTTGAGCAGCGCCGGCAGCCAGGCGATCGTCTCCGCCGGATTCAGGAGGATCAGGATCTTGTGTTTCGCCGCCAGCTTGATCATCAGATCGACCCTCGCGAAGAAGGCTTCGTTGGGCGTGGTCAGATCATAATGATTCCAATCGGCTCCGCCGGGGAGATGGCCCGTGAAAGGGCGAATGCCGTCGTAGGTGCTCCCGTCGTCCCGGCCTGCCATGTTCGCGCCCGCCGTGAGGAGGTTGACCCAGTCCGCGTTGAATCCGTGCGCCTGCCGGTCCGCGAAGAACATGTCCGCATCCGCAGTGCTGATGTTCGTGGTCAGGGCTTGCGTGGAATCGCCGGCCATGAGAAAGGGAACATCGTGCTGGTCCACCAGATAGCGGCCGTTGGCGCTGACTTTGAGCGGATAGACCGGCCCGGCGGCGGCTGGCTGGCCGGCTTGGGTGACGGCCGTTCCACAACAAAACACGGCAGCAGAAAATGGAACAAACGCAATGCTCAGTCGGCCTGATTTCATGTTGATCCGATCTCCTGGTCTCTGGATCGTAGGCATAATTATCTGCCTTTTCGCTCGCAAGGCAAGGCTGACCAAGTCGTGCCCACGTCGACGAAAATGGAAGAAAAGAAAATTGGGGAAAGGAAAATGAATCCGGATTCATATTCCTTTCTCTAATTTTCCTTTCTTATCATTCTGGCTGTCGCCGCTTGGCAACTGTATATTGATTGTTCGGGCAGTTCGCCGGTCTGATCGAACCGCCGGGACGGCAGGCCAGCAGAACCCCAAGCACAAGGAGAGCCATTGATGGACCAGGACCTTGAACATCTTCGCCTGTTGTCGATTTTCCATTACATCGTGGGCGCGCTCGCCGCTCTGTTTTCTTGTCTGCCGTTCATCCATCTGGCGATCGGCGTTGCGATCGTGAACGGAGCGATGGGCTCCGGAGCCGGCCAGCAATCGCCGCCGACGTTCGTGGGATGGATCCTCATAGCGGTCGCCGCGGTGCTGATATTCATTGGATGGAGCATCGCGCTGGCGATTCTCGTCGCGGGACGCTTTCTCGCTCGGCGGACGCACCTCACCTACTGCTTCGTGGTCGGCGGGATCGAGTGCTTGTTCATGCCCTTTGGGACCGTGCTCGGCATTTTCACGATCATTTTGTTGATGCGACCGACGGTCAAGCCACTCTTCCAGCAGAATGCCGGTTAATGATCCGTCTTCTTCGAGGGCAGCGCCGCGTCCGACATGGCTTTTTCGAGCGCGCCTTGGATTAAGGCGTCTTGTTGCTTTGACGCTGCCTCAATGGTCTTGGCCATTTCGGCTTTCGCCTCCGCTGCCGCCTTTTCCTCGGCCTCCCGCTTGCTCTTGGCCTCGGCTGAGGCCTGCTTCGCCCTCTCCAGGAACGCGGCCGAGTAGCCCTCGATGCGCAGCCTTGGTCGCATGTTCGTCCGCAGGTGTAAGCGTCACGAGGACCACGTCGTGCTCGGCGGATTCGAACGAGAGCGTCATCGCCTTGCCGGAGGGCGGATCATGAGAGCGGGCGGGAAAGCCGATCTCCTGCATCGCCTTGACGTAGTAGTCGACCGTGGCGGCCAGGTCGCGCGGGACATCGCACGTCAGGATCCACCGCGAGTCTTGGATCTCGACATGCGCGGCATCGGCCGGGGCCGGCAAGTCGTGCGCGAGCGTCGACACATGGTACTGCACGGCGGTCTTGTCCGGCTGGGCCGGCGGTCTGCTGATCGATACCCCAATGCTATAGGCATTCTTGCGGAAGAGCAGATCGGCGGCGTCAGGCCGATCGGCCTTCTGGGTGAACGCCCGATCGTACTCCTGCCAGCCGGCTGCCGTCAGAAGACGCCGCAGCGCGGCGGTTGCCTCCGCCACCGTCACCGAGGTGAAATAGAGCGAGTTCGACGGAGCGCTGTATTGGTCCTGTGCGCCTTCGATCCGCGGCAGGGTCCGCGTGTCGAAGTTGCCGACCTGCGCGATCGTCACGCTCGATTCCATCGGGGCCCCCTGCGTGGCCGTCAACATCACCTGATAACCATCCTTGGCGAGTCCTACCTGGGCGAAGGAGTCGGTAATGGTCGACGAAGCCGGATCGCCCCTTTGCCACCCCAGGGCCTGGAGTTTGCCGAGATAGAACTCGGTGGCGGCGGGCACCGGCAGAGGCACACCGACATTCAACTGCGTTGCCCATTGCTCGGCAAATTTGGCGCCCTCGGGCGCGGGGAGTTTGCTGAGGTCGAGCACTTTGGCCAATTGTCGCGTGTCGGTTGGTTCGGCCGGGGCGGCAGGTCCCGCGTTCGCCTCGGCCGGCCCGGTCGTCTTCGCGACAGGCGCCGGCACGGCCGCTTTGGCCTGAGGGCTCGAATTCTGGGCCACGTCGGGCGTGCTGCCGCAACCGGCAATCGCAAGCGCAAGCGCGAGAGTCAGAGCTGTAAGGTCGATCGTCTTGGTTTTCATGCCGGTTGCCCATTGCCTATGGGAGTTGCGTGGAACAAGTGCCTCGCGAAGTCCCGCGAGTTGGGGGTAGGGATGAATTATCTGTCTTTTCCTTCGCAAGGCAAGGCTGAGGCTCGTTACTTCCCCGGCATGACAATGCCCCCAAACAATCGGCCGTCGGTTTCCCAGGGGTCGCCGCCGCCGTTCTTGCCTTTCCGCACTTTGTGGAAATCGCTCTTCAGCCCTAGCGGATCGGCAGGATACCACTTCGCGGCCGCCATGATGGCCTTGACCTCGCTCTCCGTGCCGATCAAGGCGACATTCAGGGGGTCGCCGGGGATGCCGGCGGCCGTCTGCGTGATGCCGGGAACGTCGTCCAAACTGGGGTGACGATGGGCATAACGCTTCCATGCCAAGGGCACGACGAAATACGCCGCCAGCAGATACAACGCGATGACGCCGGCGGCGAGCACCACCAGACGTTTCAGCCGCAGACGGCGACTCCGGCTGCGGGACGGGGGCAGATGCGTGACTCATGTTTCCTCGATCTCTTTCAACATCTCGGCTTCAATTTTCGGGTTCGGCTCGCCGTCCGCGGTGGCGATCAGTTCTTTCGGCACCAGGAGGATCAAAGGCAGGATCAGCGCATAGACGGCCGTGGTGGCAATGACGCAGTAGAGGAATCCATGCGCCGGACTGCTGCCGTAAATCCCCGAGCCCAACAGGTCGCCGCCGCGGGCAGCCAGCATATAGACGCCGTCGACCAGCATCATCAAGGTTCCCTGCAGGCCCGGCGGACAGGACCGCATGGCCAGATCGTAATAGGCCGCCGTGGCGACGCCGCCCAGCAAGCCGATCGGCACGGCCAGCACCAGGGCCAGGTTGGCCGAGTGAATGAAGGCCAGCGGAATCATCTGCGGCACCGCGACGATCGTTCCCCACCAGAGCAGTTTCTTGAGCGCCACTCTCTTGCAGAGGAATCCATACAGCAGGAATGTCGGGATGAACGCCGCGGCGAAGATCGCGTTGAAGTAGGAATAAACGGCATCGGATGCCCCTAGCTTATCGGTCAGGTAGAATTGCAACGGCGTGTTTGACCCGGGCGCGAAACTCCAGAGGAACATGATGAGAACCGCCGGATAAATGGCCCAATGCCTCACCAACCGCTTGACGTCCCCCACGAGATTCGTGCCCTTGGCCTGCGGCTTATCGTAGGCATGGCTGAATACCGAACGCGGCTTCCAGAATCCTAGGAGGCCGATGCAGCAGATGAAGCCGGCCACCAGCCAAGAAGGTGAATTTCGGATCCAGATTGCTGGAAATGTGCTTTTCGGAGATGTACCCGGAAGCAAATCCGCCGGCAACGTAGGGGACAGATAACTGACGATGTTGCCACACCACACTCAGGCGTCCGGACATCAATTTCTCCTGGCCCACCAGGGCCATCAGCCCTTGATAGGCGGCCGCCAGGAATCGCGACAAGAGCATCGCCAGGAACATCCCGATGTAGAGTCCCTGGTAGGATACGGGCGAAAACGCCATCCCAAGGAATACGATCGCGGTCGCCGGGGCAAAGATCAGGAAGTAACCCCGGTCCCGCAGGCCGAAGGGGTTCCACACGTCGCGGATCAGTCCGAAGGCGAACGCCAGGTATACGGGAATCGCTGTAACCAGCCGGAAAGTGGAGATCTGCTCCGCGGTTGCGCCCAGTTGGTTCTTCAACATGTACGACGTCTGGATGTCGACGAGGTATCCGATCGGCGTTGCCAGATAGATAAAAAGGGTCAGCGAACCGAAATAGAGGAAGGTCTGGCGGGTGTTCGCCGAACTGTCTTCGCCGGCGGCGCCGGGACCAATATCATTCATATCGCAGTCCTGTCGTGGGGTATCGTGACGAGATGGCCAAGGGCGGTTGAACGTGCGGCAGAGCTGAGACGGGTCCGTCCGCTCGTCAGGCAAGACCAGTTGAGTGCCCGAACGTCTTAGTATATGCAGGGGTGACGGGTTGGAGAAGACGACGGTTGATCGTGGTCCTCAATCCCAGGCGCTTCCGGCAAACGACGCTACGATGGCGGCCGGCCTGGACCACGGCGGAGAACATGGCCTGGCCTGCCGCTTGCCGTTGCGTGAAGGCGGGCCGTGCCGGTGCCGGAAACGCTTGCAGGGAAGACATTTGCGGCGATCGCGCCCGCTGCCGGCTGAGGCATGGCAAAGATGATTCGTCCCACCCCTTGACAAAAAGCTATAAATATGGATAATTACCCGTATCATCCGTTCATTGACAATTCGCTTCTGCGGCGGGTCTTGCCGAGGCCCGCCGCACAAACCGGGGCGGTCTCGCCAACCGCCCCGGTCAGGGGCTCGCGCGCAAACGCGCAATGCTTCCTTCCCGACCACAAAATCATCAAGGTGAAAACGCCCAATGTGCGCATTCGAATGCCACCGTCCACCGTGATTTCAGGAAAGACGAAGCCGCCCGCCGGACGGAAGCATCCTCGTGCGGCGTGGACCACGGGTTCCGCCAAAATCCGAATTCTCGTTTGGGAACTATACTCCGCGCGGCTTGCAATGATCTACGCCCGACGCGCAAGCGAGGAATGAAACCGCTTACCTCGCTTGCGCTTCAGGCTTCGATGGCTGCTGCGAAAACGGCTCAATTAAAGCCGCTCGCAGTATAATCGCGGAGGCTGCCAGACAATCGAATCGATTTCCGGGCAAGTTCGGGCAAAAACCACCCGTCGGAAGGATCGAACCGGGTTTGGCGGAGCGATTTCCGGGCAAGTTCGGGCAAAAACCACCCGTCGGAAGGATCGAACCGGGATTGGCGGAACGATTTCCGAGCAAGTTCGAGCAAGAACCACCCGTTGCGGGGAGTGATTCGCCACCGTGGGTACATGGTCGGCCTGACGTGTCTTTTCCGCCGAAGGCCGCCTGGTAGTTTAGCCGGTAAGTAGAGATTATTCCGACCCAGGCCAAAAGTCGGGGCCGGAGAATCAATAGTCTTTCGCTCCGCGAATGTGGCGTTCTTTCGTGGAGCGAAAGGCGACACTTGGTTCCGTGCCCGTCCTTGGCCGCGATCCGCCGCACTCTGGAGGTTTCCAGCCGCTTCTCCGCGCGGTATCATGACGTGCGTCGGGTGACGTGTCGCGACCCCAATACCATGGAGGTGAATCATGTTCCGTCAGGATTGCCTCGTTCTCGCGGCGATTGTGCTGATCGCCGGTGTGCAGTACCGTGCTTCTGTCAGTCACGCTGCCGACGACAAGACGGGACAAGGCAATGAGCCGGCGAAGCCCACACAATTCGATGACGACAAGTTTGCAAATCCCCCGCCAGCAGTCGTGTCTGGCAGCGGCGGTGTTGTGCGGAAAGAAACGGTCATAAGCACCGCGCTGGTTTGGCCCTACGCCGCGCGCGAAAGCGACAGCCGGCAAAAACTGTTGGCGGTTGGCGGCGGCAACGCGCGAATCCGAAAAGGCGGTGGCCGCTGCCCTGGCCTGGTTGGCCAGGCACCAGGATCATGACGGCCATTGGAGCTTGGATAGATTCCAGCAGCAGTGCAAGCCGGGCGACAAAACCTGCACCGGCGCAGGCGACGACCCGCACGATGCCGGCGCAACGGCGATGGGACTGCTGCCCTTTCTCGCTGCCGGGCACACGTTCAAGACCAAAGGCCCTTATCAAGACCATGTTCGCAGGGCCTTGTCGTGGCTCCTCGATCATCAGAGTGCCGACGGCAACCTGGCCCACGGCGAGCGGTATATGATGTACTCGCACGGTCTGGCCACGATCGCGCTGGCGGAAGCCTACGGAATGACCGGTGACAGGCAGCTTGGCACCGCGGCGCAGGGGGCGGTGAATTTCATTCTCAACGCCCAGAACGCTGCCGACGGCGGCTGGCGCTATATGCCCAAGGACCGAGGCGACACCAGCGTGACCGGCTGGCAATTGCAGGCCCTGAGGAGCGCCCAATTGTGTGGCTTGGATGTTGGTAAGGCGGCCTTTGTCAATGCCGGCAAATGGCTCGATTCGGTCGCCGTGCATGATGGCGCTGAGTATAGCTATCAGCCTGGCATGGCCTCCATCAACACCATGACCTCGGTCGGCCTGCTCGGCCGCCAGTACCTCGGCGTCAAGCGCAATCATCCCACTCTCGTCGGCGGCACGAAGTATCTGCTGAGCCACTTGCCCGACGAGACAACGCCCAACATCTACTATTGGTATTACGCGACCCAGGTCATGTACAACATGGGCGGAGCGGACTGGAAAACCTGGAACGACAAGATGCGCGACCTGTTGGTCTCCACGCAGATCCGCAACGCGGACGAGTGTGCCAACGGTAGTTGGCCGCCCGAGAAGGACATCTGGGGCAAGCGTGGCGGCCGGGTGATGCAGACCAGCCTATCGGCTTTGACGCTAGAGGTCTATTACCGTTGCCCACCGCTCTACAAGCGAACGACGGAAAACGGACCGGCAAAGTAGCGAATTTGGAGTGCCGCGGCTTGACTTGGCACCGCTTTTCAAAACGTGAGGGGGCCGATCCCATCATAAAAGAAGGAAGAAAATGGCAGAAAGGAATATGTCTCTCCGCCTCGTTTTTCCCGTTGGTTCCGCCTTTGCACTAATATTCCTTTCTGCCATTTTCCTTTCAGACAAATCGGACAACACAAATCGCACACCCAAAAGGATGGGGTTTTTGAATTCTTGCTATGCCGCAATTGTCGTAAACACAACTCATTGTGCTGCAGCGACTTGTGTTTTCTTGCCAAACCACTAGACCAGCCTCACCGTGAACCGACAGGTCAGGCGGAAAGCCTTGACGTGCCTTTTCCGCCGAAGCCCGCCTGGTAGTTTAGCCGATACGTAGAGATTATTCCGACCCAGGCCAAGAATCGTGTCAAGCAATCGAAAATTTTTCCTCCAAGGGCCGTTGACGCCCATTTTCTGAATCGGTATCATGGATGGTTTCCGCTTTGGGCAGCGGGTTTGCCGCAGAGCGATGGAAGCGTGTGCGTTGCTGATTGACAAGTAGGGAATCGATTCGCCGGAGGTGATCCTTGGCCGGGCATACTACCGAAATTATCCGCATCCGCATGGAGGCGTATGACCACGCTATCCTGGATCAAAGCGCAATGGAAATCGTCGATACGGCGAAGCGAACTGGGTCGATTGTTCACGGACCGATTCCCTTGCCGACACGCATCGAGCGTTATACCGTCTTGTCGAGCCCTCATATCGACAAGAAGGCCCGCCAGCAGTTTGAGATCCGCACGCACAAGCGGCTGATCGACATCATGCAGGCCACGGCCAAGACGATTGAAGCCCTCAATAAACTCAGCCTGCCGGCCGGCGTCGATATCAAGATCAAGGCCACCAGCAGACACTAGACGCAGACACGAAACGAACTGAATTTCCTCGGGAGGCCGCTGGGGCTCCCGGCAAACCGACAGACGTACCCAGGCAACCTATGCAACGGAAGCCGTGTGGGTAAACCGGCCCTAGGCCGGATCCTCCCGCAAGGCGACGTGAATAAAGGCTAGTACGATGGCAGTAGGACTACTCGGCCGCAAGGTCGGGATGACGCAAGTTTTTGATCTCGTCGCAGGACGCGTAATTCCGGTTACGGTGATCCAGGCGGGACCGTGCCATGTCCTCCAGGTAAAGACGGCCGACCGCGACGGCTACGAAGCGGTCCAGCTCGGATTCCTGGACAAGCCTCGTCGTCTGGCCAGCCGCAGTGAACGCGGTCACGTCGCCCGTCTGGAGAGCAAACGTCAGAAGCAGCGCGCCGCCGCCGGCGTCCAGCCGGCAGCCAAGCCCGGCACCGAGCCCAAGCGGTTCATTCGCGAATTCCGCACGCCCGTCGAGGGCCTTCAGGTCGGCCAGGAACTCAAGGTCGACGTCTTCGCCAACGTCAAGGCGGTCGACGTTTCCGGCATCACCAAGGGCCGCGGCACGTCCGGGGCCATGGTGCGGCATAATTTCGCCGGCCAGAGGGCCACGCACGGCGTGAAGAAGGTGCATCGTCACGTCGGCTCGATCGGTATGAATACCGATCCGCACCACGTCTTCAAGGGCCACAAGATGGCCGGCCACTACGGCACGGAGAACGTCACCATCCGCAACCTGCTGGTGGCCCGCCTGGATGCTGAAAACAACCTGATCCTGGTCCGCGGCGCTATTCCCGGGCCGGTCGGCGGCTACGTCGTCATTCGCCAGAGCAATAAAGTCGGGCCGGGAACGAAGAAATAATAGGAGTCGCCCGCCGCTTGCGGGCGTGGATTGAAACATGGCAACATTGGCAATACACGATCGGACGGGCGCTGAGGTCGGTCAGTACGAGATCGATCCGGCCCAGATTGCTCCGCGGATCAGCAAGCAGTTGATCCACGACGCCGTGGTGATGTACCAGAACAATCTCCGCCTGGGCACGGTGCGGACGAAGAATCGGACCGACGTGCAGGGCACGACGAAGAAGATGTATCGGCAGAAGGGGACGGGCAACGCACGGGCCGGCTCGCGCCGCAGCGGCATTCGCCGCGGCGGCGGACACATCCACGCCCTGCGGCCCCGCGACTGGTCGTACCGCTTGACGAAGAAGGCCCTGCAGTTGGCCACCCGCATGGCGCTGGCCTCGCGGATCGCCGACAACGAAGTGACGCTCATCGACCAGCTTGCCTTCCCGCAGCCGAAGACCCGCGACGCCGCCGCAATCATCAAGGCCCTGAAGCTCGACGGTTCCACGGTGTTGGTCGCGATGCCCGGCTACGACGTCAACGTCTATAAGAGCATCCGCAACCTGGCCGACGTGGCCGTGCTGCCGGTCAGCGAGCTCAACGCCTTGAACGTCTTGCGGCCGCAGCGCTTGCTGTTGACCACGTCCGCCTTGGATGCCATTCGCAGCAAGGTGGCGGAGAAGAATGGCGAGAAGCCGGAAGCGCCGAGCGCGGCGAGAATCCCAGCGGTTAAATTTGAAATCCGAAACAAATCCTAAGTCCGAAATCCGAAATCCAAAACAAACCTGAAAACCGAGACAAATCCCAACTTCGCGAGCCGCTTTAGGCATTTGTATTTTGAAATTCGAAGTTGTTTCGAATTTCGGATTTGTGATTTCGGATTTGTGTTTCCTGACACGCCTTTTGAGATTGGCAACCAGCCATGGCATTCGAAATCGAACGACACAATTTGAACCTGGCGCCGCACCAGATCGTGATCCGGCCGCTGGTGACCGAGAAGGGCATGCACAAGGCGAATGTCAATAACGCCTATGCCTTCGAGGTCAATCGGCTGGCCGGCAAGGACGACATCCGGCATGCGATCGAAGAACTGTTCGACGTGAAGGTAACGGCCGTCCGCACGCAGAATCGCAAGGGCAAGCCCCGCCGCACCAAGATGCGCGAGAGCATCACCAAGTCCTGGAAGAAGGCCATCGTCACCTTGGACAAGGAAGATCGGATCAACTTCTTCTAAGCCGTGGTGGGTCTGCGCTGCGCTGGACGCCACCCTACGAACAAGAGATAAACATGGGCATTCGACGTTACAACCCGACTTCTCCCGGCCGCCGCGGGGCGACGGTGAGCGATTTCCTCGAGCTGACGCCGGCGCGAAGCCGGAGAAGAGCCTGGTCCACCCCAAGCGCCGCACCGGCGGGCGCAACAACCAGGGCAAGATTACCGCCCGCTTCCGCGGCGGCGGACACAAGCGGAGTTATCGCATCATCGACTTCCGCCGCGACAAGGACGGCGTGCCGGCCAAGGTCGACTCGATCCAGTACGATCCGAACCGCACGGCGCGGATCGCCCTGCTGCATTATGTGGACGGTGAGAAGCGCTATATCCTGGCCCCCGTCGGCCTGAAGGCGGGCGACAAGGTGCAGAGCGGGCCGGACGCCCCGGCCTCGCTGGGCAATTGCCTGCCGCTGGCCAAGATCCCGACCGGCATGACGGTCCATAACATCGAAATGCAGCCCGGCGCGGCGGCGTGCTCTGCCGGTCCGCCGGCGTGGGCGCCACGCTCGCCGCCCGCGACGCCGACTGGGCCCAGATCAATCTGCCCAGCGGTGAAATCCGCCGCGTGCCGGCCACCTGCCGGGCGACGATCGGTTCGCTGAGCAATGGCGAGAACATGAGCATCGTGCTGGGCAAGGCCGGCCGCAAGCGGTGGATGGGCCGCAAGCCGCATAACCGCGGCACGGCGATGAACCCCATCGACCACCCGCACGGCGGCGGCGAAGGCCGGACCAAAGGCGGGCGGCACCCGGTCAGCCCTACCGGCGTTTTGGCCAAGGGCGGCCGCACCCGCAAACATCGCAAGGCGTCGAACAAGGCCATCGTCCGTCGTCGCAAGTCGCGGCGCTACGGCCAATTGAAGATCAAGTAAGGAGCGGGCTGTACACGGAACAGTAAGACGGATTGCCGATCCGTCCTGCATTGAGTAACAACCGACCAACGAATATGAGCAGATCGCTAAAAAAAGGTCCCTTCGTTCATCCCAAGGTCTACGCCAAGGTCGAGAAGATGAACATGACGGGGGTCAAGGACCCGATCAAGACTTGGGCCCGGGCCTGCACGATCATCCCCGAGTTTGTCGGGCACACGTTCATGGTCCACAACGGCAAGATCCACGCGAAGGTCTTCGTGACCGAGGAAATGGTCGGCCACCGGCTGGGTGAGTTTGCCCCGACGCGGACCTTCCGCGGCCACGGCGGCAAGGGAGGCAAGAAGTAGACATGGCATCCTATGAAGCTACCCATCGCTACGCGAAGATCAGCCCTCGCAAGGTGCGGCCGCTGGCCGACTTGATTCGCGGCAAGTTCGCCGACGAGGCCCTGGAGATCCTCCGCTTTCAGCCGCACCGCGGGGCGCGGCTGCTGGAGAAGGTGCTGCACAGCGCCCTGGCCAACGCCGAGGACCGCAGGGCGACCGATCTGCACCACCTGATCGTCGTCGACGCCCGCGTCGACGGCGGCCCGATGTTCAAGCGCATGCAACCCAAGTCGTGCGGGATGGCCTCGATCATCAAAAAGCGGATGTCGCATATCAGGGTCGAACTGGAATAACAGGAAAATCCCCGCCGGCCCCGTGTCGGTGGAACAATGACTGGTGAGCTATGGGTCAAAAAGTCAATCCCATCTGTTTCCGTACCGGGATCATGCTCGGCTGGAAGAGCCGGTGGTATGCTTCCAAGCAGGAGTATGCCGACCTGCTGATCGAGGACCATAAGGTTCGCGATTTCATCAAGAACCGTAAAGACAAGTTCGGCAAGGCGGTCTATCCCTCGATCGCCAAGATCGAGATCGAGCGGACGCGGGACGAGGTCAAGGTGATCTTGTTCTCGGCCCGCCCCGGCGTGTTGATCGGCCGCAAGGGCGAGCGCGTCGAGGAGCTGCAAAAGGAACTCCAGGACAAGACCGGGCGGCGGATCAACATCAAGATCGAGGAATTGAATCGTCCGGAGCTGGTCGCGCAGCTCGTCGCCGAGGACATCGGCGAGCAGTTGGTGAAGCGGGCCGCCTTCCGCCGCACGATGAAGCGGGCCATGGAAACCACGATGGAAGCTGGAGCGAAGGGGATCAAGATCCAGCTTTCCGGCCGGTTGGGCGGGGCGGAAATGTTGCGCCGCGAGAAGCAGATCGCCGGCTCGATGCCCCTTTCCACCTTGCGCGAACATCGACTACGGCTTCGCCGAGGCGATGATCGCCCAGGGACATATCGGCATACAAGTTTGGATCAACCTAGGCACTTATAGCGAGGAAGATATCAATGGCGCTAATGCCAAAACGGGTGAAGCACCGAAAAAGCCAAAGAAGACGTATAAGAGGTGAGGCCACTCGCGGCAACCGCGTCGTCCACGGCGACTTCGGCCTGCAGGCCTTGCAGGGCGGCTGGGTCAGCGCGCAGACGCTCGAGGCCGGCCGCATCGCCGCCCAGCAGTACCTCCGCGCCGAAGGCCGCTTGTACATCCGCGTCTTCCCCCACAAGCCCATCACCTCCATTCCCTTGGAGACCCGCATGGGCAAAGGCAAGGGCGAGCCGGAGTATTGGGCCGCCGTGGTCAAGCCGGGCACCGTATTGTATGAGGTCGGCGGCATCAGCGAGGAAGCCGCGCGGATGTGCCTGGCCCGCCTGGCCCACAAGATGCCGGTCAAGGTGCGGTTTTTGCGGCGGCGGCCGATATAGCGGGAGAGAAGTACTGACTACTGAGAACTGAGCACTGCGAACTAAGGACTTTTCGTTATGGCCAAGATTACCGAACTACGAGATATGAGCAGCGAGCAACTCCGGTTGCTCCTCAAGGATACGACAGACCACCTCTTCCGCCTGCGGATCCAGAGCCAGACCGAAAAGCTGGATACGCCGAGCGAACTGAAGAAGAACCGATTGTTGATCGCCCGCATTCAAACCGTGCAGCGGCAGCGGGAGTTCAAGGCGGCCGAAGCCGCTTCGGCCGGCGCAGTGCCGGCGGTTTAGGACGCAAGCGGAAGTTGGAAGTACAACCGGCAAGAGCCGATTTTTGGAAGAAAGCCATGCCCAAGAGAGTTGTGACCGGGATTGTGACCCGCGATAAGGCGGCAAAGACGCGGCGCGTCGAGGTGACCCGCCTGGTGCGGCATCCGCGCTACGGCAAGATCCTCCGCCGCCGGACGGTCTGCACCGCCCACGACGAAGAGAACCAGTCGCACGCCGGCGACCTGGTGGAGATCGAGGAATCGCGCCCGCTTTCGCGGACCAAGCGCTGGAAGCTGTTGCGCGTGGTTACCAAGGGCCAGGCCGGCATTGTCGCCGGGCCGGAGGCAGGCGCGGCGGCGGACGCAGGGGACGAGACGGGGGGCGCCCCAGCGGGCGAGGCAGGCGGGGTCGTATAGCAAACCCAATCAGAGGTCCTCGGGGTCCCAGGGGGTCCCAGAGGAATTGGAAAGTGAATCATGATTCAGATGCAAACGCGGCTCGACGTAGCCGACAATACCGGGGCCAAGGAACTGTACTGCATCAAGGTCCTGGGCGGCAGCCGCAAACGCTGGGCGCGGATCGGCGACGTGATCGTCTGCAGCGTCAAGGGCGTGATCGCCGGCAGTGCCCTCAAGAAGGGCGACGTGGTGCGGGCGGTGATCGTCCGCTGCCGGCAGCCCACGCGCCGCGACGACGGCAGCTACGTCCGCTTCGACAGCAACGCGGCCGTGATCGTCGATAACGATCAGAATCCCAAGGGGACGCGGATCTTCGGCGCCGTGGCCCGGGAACTGCGGGAACGAAACTTCATGAAAATCATCAGCCTCGCCGCGGAAGTGGTTTGAGATCGGGGTGGTCTGAAATGTGGATCCGAAAAAACGATACCGTAATCATCATCCGGGGCGAGGATCGCGGCGCGCGCGGGAAAGTCCTCCGCGTGGTCCGCGACAAGTCCAGCAAGGGCTCGGACCGCGTGGTGGTGGAAGGCGTGAACCGCGTCTACCGGCACGTCCGCCGCAGCCAGCGGAACCCGCAGGGCGGCCGGCTCTCCGTGGAGATGGCCGTCCCGCAGAACAACGTCGCGCTGCTCTGCCAGGCCTGCGGCCGGCCGACCCGCGTCGGCGCCCGCTTCCTGGACGACGGCGTCAAGGAACGCTTTTGCAAGAAGTGCGGGGCCGCGCTGGGAGTGATCTCGCCGGCCAAGACGGCCCACGCGAAGGGATAAGACATGAGCGAAAAGAAAAGCAAAGACGCCGCCGAAGCCAAGGAGCCTAAAGCCGAGGGCAAGGGATCCAAAACGGAAGGCAAGGGATCGAAAGCCGAAGGCAAGGGATCCAAAACTGAAGGCAAGGGGCCGCCCAAGAAGGTCCCCACGCCCCGGCTGATGGAGCGCTATTTCAAGGAAATCGTTCCCGCCCTGGCCGCCAAGCTGGGGAAGAACAACATCCTCTCGCTCCCCCGCCTGAGGAAGATCGTGATCAACATGGGCGTCGGCAAGGCGATCACCGAAAAGAAATTCATCGAAGAGGCCGTCGAGGCCATGAAGACCATCGCGGGGCAGAAGCCGGTCGTTACCCGGGCCCGCCTCTCGGTGGCCGGATTCAAGCTTCGCGAGGGCCAGGCCGTGGGCTGCAAGGTGACCTTGCGCGGCAAGCGGATGTACGAGTTCCTCGACCGCCTGGTCTCCCTGGCGATCCCCCGCGTCCGCGACTTCCGCGGCTTGAATCCCGAGGGCTTCGACGGCAACGGCAACTACAGCCTGGGCCTGACCGAGCAACTGGTCTTCCCCGAGTTGAACCCGGACAAATTCACGAATGTTCAAGGCATGCACGTGACCCTCGTGACCAACAGCGGCAGCGACGACGAGTCGCGGGAGTTGCTGAGGGCGATGGGCGTGCCGTTGCGGCAGGCCTAAATCAAGCAGGAATTCGGATTTGAGTTTTTTCACAACCCGTCGCGCGTTTTCCAGGATTCTGAATTGCATGGCAAGTAAATCGAAGAGGGCAATGGCCCTACGCCCGCCGAAGTTTTCCACGCGTCTGGTGCGGCGCTGCCGGCTTTGCGGCCGGCCGCGGGCCGTCTACCGGAAGTTCGGAATTTGTCGGATCTGCTTTCGTAATTTGGCGGACGAGGGAGCCATTCCCGGCGTCCGCAAGGCGAGCTGGTAAGAGGAACCCCAAACCTATGATGACCGACCCCATCGCCGACATGTTGACCCGCATCCGCAACGCGGTGCGCGTCGAAAGGCAGCACGTCGATCTGCCGCTTTCCAAGGTGAAGCGCGGACTCGCCGATGTCCTCAAACGCGAAGGCTACATCTGGGATTGGGAGGAAGTTCCCATGGAACCCTCCCGGCAGCTCCGCCTGATCCTGAAATACGGCCCTAACGGCGAGCGCGTGATCCGCACGATCCGCCGCATCAGCAAGCCGGGCCGTCGCGTCTACAGCGGCTCGACCGAACTCAAACCCGTGCTGGGCGGACTGGGGATCTCGGTCATCAGCACCAGCCGAGGCGTGATCAGCGATCGTGAAGCGCGGCAGCGCAAGCTCGGCGGCGAAGTGCTGTGCGAGATTTGGTAGAACAAGAGGCAGAATATCATGTCCCGTATCGGAAGAAAACCTGTTGCCGTGCCGGCCGGCGTGAAGATCGCCGTCAACGGCCGCGTGGTCTCGGCGGAAGGTCCCAAGGGCAAGCTCCAGTGGGAGTTCCGTCCCGAGATCAGCGTCGAACACGACGCCGCGGCCAAGACCCTGAACGTCTCTCGCCAGAGCGACGAGCGGCTGGCCCGCGCCCTGCACGGCCTGACCCGCGCCGTGTTGCAGAACATGATGGTCGGCGTGACCCAGGGCTATGAGAAGCGGCTGGAACTGGTCGGCGTCGGTTACATCGCCGCCCTCCAGGGCCAGACGCTGCAGCTTCGCGTCGGCCTGGCCAACGAACTCCAGGTGCCGATCCCCGCGGGGCTGAAGGTGGCCTGCCCGGACCAGCAGCACGTCGTCATCCAGGGCATCGACAAGCAGTTGGTGGGCCAGTTTGCCGCCGAGGTCCGTGCCCTGCGGAAGCCCGAGCCGTACAAGGGCAAGGGCATCCGCTACCTGGGCGAGCAGGTCCGCCGCAAGCAGGGCAAGGCCATGGTGAAGTAAGAACAGGGAGATTTATCGTGCAACATCAACGACAAATATTGCGACAGCGCCAGCGGCGGGCGATCCGCGTCCGCAACCGCCTGAAGCGCGACGCGCAGCGGCCGCGGTTGGCGATCTTCCGCAGCCACCAGAACATTTACGCCCAGATTATCGACGACACGGCGGGCAAGACGCTGGTTGCCGCCAGCAGCCGCGATCAGGCCCTCCGCCAGGACCTGCGTTACGGCGGCAACAAGACCGCCGCCGCGGCCGTGGGCAAGGCCCTGGCCCAGCGGGCCTTGGAGGCGGGCGTGCAGGAGGTCGTGTTCGACCGCCGCGAGTACAAGTTCCACGGCCGCGTGGCCGCCCTGGCCGCAGCCGCCCGCGAGGCCGGATTGAAGTTTTGATTTCAGGAAACAGCAGACCCAAATAGCAGGGCACTTATGGCAGCCGAATCAGATTCTACACGCGGCGAGTTGATCGACAAAGTGGTCAAGATCCGCCGTTGCGCCGCCGTGGTCAAGGGAGGCCGCCGCTTCAGTTTCACGGCGCTGGTCGTCGTGGGCGACGGCCGCGGCAAGGTGGGCTGGGGCTACGGCAAGGCCAACGAGGTGCCGCCCGCGGTGGAAAAGGCCGTCAAGGACGGCACGCGGAAAATGCAGGCGATATGCCTGCAAGGCACGTCGATCCCGCACGTCGTCATGGGCCGCTTCGGGGCCTCCAGCGTGAAGCTGGTCCCCGCCGCCCCGGGCACCGGCGTGATTGCCGGCTCGGCGGTCCGCGCCGTTTGCGAAGCGGCCGGCATCCACGACATCCTTACCAAGAGCTACGGCTCCACGAATCCACACAACCTGGCCAAGGCCGCCATCGAGGCCCTGGAGCAGCTCCGCACGCAATCGGAAGTCGAGCGGCTGCGGGGAGTATCGTTGTCATGAATCTGCACGAAGTCCATCAGGACGTCCACCGCAACAAGTCGCGCAAGCGGCTGGGCCGCGGCGTCGGCTCGGGCCTGGGCAAGACGGCCGGCAAAGGCCACAAGGGGCAGCGTTCCCGCCCCGGTTACAATGCCCTCTCCGTTTTCGAGGGCGGGCAGATGCCGCTGGTCCGCCGCATTCCCAAGCGGGGCTTCCACAACCAGTTCGCCCTGGAGGTGGCCGCCATCAACGTGGGCGACCTCCAGCGCCGCTTCGAAGCGGGCGAGGAAGTCAGCCCGGCCACGCTCAAGACCCGCGGCCTGGTCAAGGGCCAGTACGACTTGTTGAAGATCCTGGGCGACGGCGAGCTGACCAAGAGCTTGAAGATCTCCGCCCACCAGTTCAGCGCGTCGGCCAAGGAAAAGATCGAGAAGGCCGGCGGCCAGATTACCGTGTTGCCGGGCAAGAAGCCGGTGGTCAAGGTGGACAAGCGAAAGAGGAAAGCGGTCGCCGCGCCCGAGTGCGCCAGCCCCTGAGTAAGAGAGGCAGGAAACTCCATGTGGGAAAAAATTCGCGTCATTTTCACGATCCCCGAGTTGCGGCGGAAGATCCTCTTCACGCTGCTTTTGCTGGCGGTTTTTCGCATCGGATCGCACATTCCGCTGCCGGTCTTCGACCACGCGAAGTTCAGGAGCCAGGTTGAAGGCACGAGCGGCGGCGGAGACAACTCGACCTGATGACGCAGTGTCGACTTTCAGCGGCAGCCAGATCGGAGCAGGCCACGATTTTCGGCCTGGGCATCATGCCCTACATCTCGGCCTCGATCATCTTCCAGCTCCTGGCGAGCGTCTATCCGCCGCTGGAAAAACTGCAAAAGGAGGGCGAGACGGGGCGGAAGAAAATCAACGAATATACCCGCTACGCCACCGTGTTTCTCTGCCTGGGACAAAGCTGGGTCTATGCCGTTATCTCTCGTCCGGCGGCAGGAACTGGTCAGTACCAGTTTCTCGCGATCCGCTGGATGCGGCCAGCGGCATGCAGTTTTCCTGGCATGATCGTCTCCGTCTTGACGATGACCGCCGGCACCGTCTTTCTCATGTGGCTGGGCGAGCAGATCGACGAGTACGGCATCGGCAACGGCATCAGCCTCCTGATCATGGGCGACATTCTCGCCCGGCTGCCGCACGGCCATCTGGAAGGTCGCGCAGCCGATGATGGCCGGCGGCGGCCTGGAACTCGGCAGCAGCCGCGGCAAGATGGGCGTGGAAATGGTCCTGGTATTGATCGTGCTGTTCGTCGGCGTGATTGCCGGCGTGGTGCTCATCAGCCAGGGCCAGCGGCGGATCCCCACGCAAAGCGCCAAGCACGTCCGCGGCCGCAAGGTCTATGGCGGCACGCGCCAGTACCTGCCCCTGCGGGTCAATCAGGCCGGCGTCATGCCCATCATCTTCGCCAGCAGCCTGCTGCTTGTTCCCATGATTATTTTCGGCTGGCTGGCGAGCAAGCTTGCCAACGGCGGCTTCCTGACCGCCGCACATCGTTGCAGACCCTGGAGAGCCAGTTCCACCGCGGCGAGTCGTACATTTACAACATTTTGTACATTGCCCTGATCTACTTCTTCTGCTACTTCTGGACCGCCATCACCTTCAATCCCAAGGACATGGCCGACAACCTGAAGAACTACGGCAGCTTCATCCCCGGCTATCGGCCCGGCCGCCGCACGGCCGACTACCTGGAAAAGGTGATGGTCCGCATCACCTATGTCGGGGCGGGCTTCCTTTCGATCGTGGCCATCATTCCCAGCGTGATTTCGACGAACATGGGCGTCGACTATTCGATCGCCGCCTTTTACGGCGGCACGAGCCTGTTGATCGCCGTGAGCGTGGCCTTCGACCTGGTGCAGAAGATCGACAGCCACCTCGTGATGCGGAATTACAAGGGATTGCTGGAATGAGCGGGTGATGAAGTGCGAATCGTATTGGTCGGTGCGTGGGAGTAGTTCCTGGCGTGGAAATCCTTCGATCCCCCCGAGAAATCGCCCAAATGCGAAAAGCGGGTCTCCTCGTGTGGGAGACCTTCGACATGGTCAAGAAACTGGTCAAGCCCGGCATGGCGACCCTTGAAATCGACGCTGCCATCGAGGATTTCTATCGCCGACACAATGCCGAGCCGCTGTTCAAGTTCTACCCCAATTCCACGGAAGGCGGCCCTCCCTTTCCGGCCGTTACCTGCATCTCGGTCAATCGCGAAGTCGTCCACGGCATTCCGGGCAAGCGGAAACTGGTGGAAGGCGACGTGGTGAGCGTCGATACGGGCTGCAAATATAACGGATGGTGCGGCGACGCGGCGGTGACGCTGCCGGTGGGAAAGGTCGATCCCGAGGTGCAGCGGTTGCTGGACGTAACCCGCGACGTGCTGCACCTGGCCATTCGAAGGATGGGGGAGCGGCGGTGGTGGAGCGAGGTGGCCGAGGAGATGCAGAACTTCGTCCGCAAGGCCGGCTTTTCCGTGGTGGAGGACTTTGTCGGCCACGGCATCGGCCGCAGCATGCACGAAGATCCGCAGGTGCCGAACTTCGTCAAACGCGGCTACCGGCGAGGCCGAAACGACTTCCGCCTGTTGCCGGGCCGCGTGATCGCGGTCGAGCCGATGGTCAACATGGGCACGAAGGAGGTCCGCGTCCAGCCCGACCAATGGACCCAGTCGACCGCCGACGGCAAGCCGAGCGCCCATTTCGAACACACGATTGCCCTCACCGAGTCGGGTCCGATGGTGCTGACCGCCGGGCCGAATGGAGAAAGTTGGTGAGGGGAGAACTGAGAGCACTACCCCCTACAGGAGCGTATTTTTCGGTTTGTATGATGCCAAGTCGTCCGCTGCCAAGCATTCGGCGGACCAACGGCAAAAATTTTGTCGGCCGGGGGCCTTGAAGGATTTGGCCCTTGTGCCTTATACTGATATACTTTGCCTCTTTCCGGGACCCTCAAGCAAGACGTGGGGCCGGGGGATTTGGCCTTGGAAGTCGTTTCGGAGCCTGACCTTGCGGCTGAGGTGTACTGTGCGGGTCAAGTTGGGAGCAACTTCCTAGAGAAACGGGGTGTCGAGCCATGAAAGTCCGAGCCAGCGTAAAGCGAATTTGCGAACATTGCAAGATCGTCCGCCGTCGTGGCGTGATCTTTGTCGTCTGCACCAATCCCCGTCACAAGCAGCGCCAGGGTTATGAAGCGATAACAAGTCGGCTGGGCAGCGGAAACGGAAGCACGCCGGCCGGGTTCCGGGTTGAACCAAGGAGTGTTGAAATATGCCGCGTTTGTTGGGTGTTGATATCCCGAACGATCGTCCGACCGTGATCGCCTTGCAGTACCTGTACGGCGTGGGGCCGAAGGATCGCGCGCGAATTGTGCCACAAGGCGGGCGTCGACCCGCAGGCCCGGGCCAAGGAGCTTCGCGAGGACGAACTTGCCCGAATGGCCGCCCTGCTGGACAAGGACTACGTGGTCGAGGGCCAGTTGCGGCGGCAGGTCAACCAGAACATCATGCGGCTGCGCGACATCGCCTGCTATCGGGGCATCCGCCACCGCCGCGGGCTGCCCGTTCGCGGCCAGCGGACCCGTACCAACGCCCGCACCCGCAAGGGGCCGAAGAAGACGGTCGCCGGCAAGAAGGGCGTCAAGGATCTGCGGTAGGCAGTCGTGATGTAGGATGGTCTTCCCAGGCCGTCCTACGGTTCCAGCACAGGAAATAGAGCGAGAAGCATCTTGGCAAATCCAAAACCACAATCCCAGCGCAGTCGGCGGCGCGGCGGAAAGTCCGCCGCAACGTCACGGTGGGCGTGGCCCATATCAAGGCCACGTTCAACAACACCACGATCACCATCACCGACACCAAGGGCGACGTGCTGTGCTGGGCCAGCGCCGGCACGAGCGGCTTCAAAGGCAGTCGCAAGAGCACGCCCTTCGCCGGCCAGATGTCCGCCCAGCAGGTCGCCGACAAGGCGATCAAGTGCGGCATGAAAGAGGTCGACGTGAAGGTCCGCGGTCCGGGCAGCGGTCGCGAGAGCGCGATCACGGCCTTGCAGGCGGCCGGCCTGAAGATCAAGTCGATTGAAGATGTCACGCCCCTTCCGCACAACGGCTGCCGGCCCAAGAAGCGGCGGCGCGTGTAAGCGAATTTCGTGCTTTGTATCGACCCTGGACAACTTACCCGTTTAAGACTTATGGCCCGTCAAATCTCACCTGTCTGCCGGCTCTGCCGCCGCGAGGGAATGAAGCTTTTCCTCAAGGGCACCCGGTGCGACACGCCCAAGTGCTCGTTCGAGCGGCGCGAAGTCGCCCCCGGGCATGACCACCGGCCGCCGCGGCAAGGCGACGGAGTATGCCACCCACCTCCGCGAGAAGCAGAAGGTGAAGCGCTACTACGGCGTCCTGGAACGGCAGTTCCGCAAGTATTTCCACCAGGCCGAGCGGACCAAGGGCCACACGGGCGACGCCCTGATGGTGCTCTTGGAACGCCGCTTGGACAACATCGTCGCCCGGCTGGGCCTGGCCCAGTCGCGGGCCCAGGCCCGCCTGATGGTCACCCATTGCCACATTACCGTCAACGGCCGGCTGGTCAACATCCCCAGCTACCTGGTTCGTCCCGGCGACGTGATCCGGATCAAGGCCCGCACCAAGAGCCAGACCTTGGCCCAGGCCAACCGGGCCGCCCAGGGCCGGGAACTGCCGGAATTCCTCAGCCTGACGGAAGCCCCGGAGATTGAGGGCCACGTGCTCCGCATGCCGGAAGCGGCCGACGTTTCGCTCCCGGTGCAGACCCAGTTGATCGTCGAGCTTTGCTCCAAGTAAACAGAGAATTGGTTCGGAGGCTATTTCCATGCGTATTCGTTGGCGCGGACTCGAGTTGCCCAGCAAGTTGCTTGCGGATCGTTCGTCCCTCTCGGGCACCTACGGCAAGTTCACGGTCGAACCGTTCGAGCGCGGGTTCGGCGTGACCATCGGCAACAGCTTGCGCCGCATCCTTCTTTCCAGCCTGGAAGGGAGCGCGGTGACCCAGATCAAGCTGCACGGCGCCCAGCACGAGTTCACCACGCTGCCCGGCGTGCTGGACGACGTGACCGACATCGTGCTCAACGTGAAATCGCTGGTGGTCAAGAACCACAGCGAGCAGACCAAGGTGGTCCGCATCGAGAAGAGCACCCGCGGCGTGATCACGGGGGCCGACGTCAAGACCGACGACCAGGTCGAGGTCATCAACCGCGACCACGTGATCGCCACCCTCACCGAGGACGTGCCGTTCCTGCTGGAGATGGTGATCGAGAACGGCCGCGGCTACGTGCCCGCCACGGAGCAATCGCAGGCCCAGGAGATCGGCATCATCCCGCTGGACGCCGCCTTCAGCCCTGTGACCCGCGTCCGCTACGAGGTCGACGAGACCCGCGTCGGCCAGAAGACCAACTACGACCGCCTGGCGATCGAGATCTGGACCAACGGCTCGGTGAATCCGGAGATGGCCCTGGTCGAATCGGCCAAGATCCTCCGCAAGCACCTCAATCCGTTCATCCAGTACCAGGAGCTCGGCCCCATGGTGCATACCGAGACGCGGGCCCTCGGCGGCGGAGCGCTCGATCCGGCCACCGAAATCAAGCTGGCCATGAGCCTGGCCGAGTTGGACCTCTCCGTGCGGGCGACCAACTGCCTGGAGTCGGAGGCGATCACGACGGTCCGCGACCTGGTTTCCCGCACGGAAACCCAGTTGCTGGAAGTGCGGAACTTCGGCGAGACGACCCTCCAGGAGGTTCGCGAGAAGCTGGCCGACATCGGCCTCCGCCTCGGCATGCGGCTGCCGCCGGTCGCCGCGGGAACGATCTGAGTAAACTAGAAGAAGAATACGATCATGCGACACCGACGTAAAGGCCGCAAGCTGGGCCGCATCCCGAGCCACCAACGCGCCCTGTTGAGGAGCCTGGCCAGCGCCCTGATCCTGACGGAAATGGATTACGACATCCTTCCCGACGACCTCCGGCCGAAGAACAAGCCCAAGGTCAAGGGCCGCATCATAACCACTATCCAGAAGGCCAAGGAAGTTCGCCCGCTGGTCGAGCGGTGTGTGACGATCGCGATCCGCGCCTTGCCGCAGCTCGAGGCCGCCGCCAGGCTGGAGCCCGCCGGCGAGCGGAACAGCGAAGAGTGGCGGAAATGGCGGCAGGGGCCCGGCTGGTCCGAGTGGAACCAGACGATTGCCCCGGTGCTTGCGGCCCGCCGCCGGACGATGCAGCTTTTGGGCAACAAGCAGGCCGTGCAGATTCTCTTTGACGACATCGCGCCCCGCTTCACGGAACGGCACGGCGGCTACACCCGCGTGCTTCGCCTGGCCAAGCCGCGCCTGGGCGACGCCGGCGTGCGCGCCGTCCTGGAGTTCGTCGGCACCCACGATCGCAAGCGCCGCAAGGCGGCCAAGCCCTCCTTCGAGAGCGACGCACCTGCGACGAGTGCGCCTGCCCAGACGCCGGAGCCGGAAACGAGTGCGGAGGAAACGAGTGCCGCCGAGTAAAGCACGAAATCCGAAACCCTGTCACAAATCCGAAATCCGAAATTCGAAATCCGAAACAAATCTCAAGGGTCATAAAAGATCAAAACAACAGACTCCCCGCCGTGCGCCCGTTTGGAGAATTTGGATTTTTTGAATTGGAATTTGTTTCGGATTTCGGATTTCGAATTTCGGATTTGTGATTCTTGAGCGGTTTCGATTTCACCCAGCATGTCGCTCGCGTCTGCGCGGACATGGTCGCCCGCCTGGACGAGTTCCGCCACATCGACATGTCGCGCGTGGCCGTCAGTTTCCGCCAGACCCGCAAGCGGATGACGCACGGGCTGTACGCCTCCTTGACGCCCTTGCGGTTCGCCGGCGGCCAGACGCACTGCCTTCGCCGAGGGCGGAAGTATGCGATGCAGCGGGTCGAGGTCGACGGCCGCGAGATGCTCTACCTCTTGAACTTCTACCTTCCGCGGTTCCTCGATCTTCCCTTCCGCGAGAAGCTGACGACGATCGCCCACGAGCTCTTGCACATCGGCCCTCATTTCGACGGCGACCTGCGGCGCTTTGCCGGGCGGTGTTATGCCCACAGCCATTCGCATCGCGAATTCGACGCCCAGGCCGAGCAGTTGGCCCAGCGCTGGCTTGCCGCAGGGCCGGAGCAGTCGCTGTACGCCTTCCTGCACTTGGACTTCCCGCGCTTGCACGCCTTGCATGGGCGGATCTACGGGCGGCGGATCGCCGCGCCGAAACTGCTGCCGGAAAAGTGAATGACAGAAATATGAATGACAGAAAAATAGTCGCTGAGCCGAGAACGCCGTCACCGCTTCTGGACTGTATTTCTGTCAATCATCTTTCTGTCATTGGATCTGGAGGTTCTGGCGGCGACCAAAAGACCGTGCAGTTCGGCAATGCCTCCTCGAGGCTGCGTTCGCCCTCCTCGGTCACGGAAGTGCCGTCCAAACGGAGTTCGTGCAGGTCCTTCAAAGACTTTAGCGATTCGAGCCCGGCGTCCGTAACCTTAGTGCCGAAGAGCCCGAGATACTCCAGTTTCTTCAAGGACCTGAGCGATTCGAGTCCGGCGTCGGTGATCTTGGTTGCGGAGAGATCAAGGCGGGAGAGCATTTCCATCCGGCCGATGATGGGCATTGCGGCGTCGTCGATCTGCGTAAACGAGAACGTCCAGAACACCGATTTCCACCGACTTCTGCAGGTGGCCCAGGCCGGCGCTCGTGATCTTGCCGCACAGAGAGAGCTCGTGGAGATGACTCGTTCCCTCCAGATCGGCCATTGACGCGTCGTCGAACTGATCGTCCTGCACGGTCAGGCTTTCCAGCGATCTGAGGCCGGCCAGCCCATTGATTCTCCAATAGGTCGGCGGGACCGGGATCCGACCCGTGTTTAGTCTGGCATTCAAGGCGCGCAGCCGCGGGAGCGGCGGCAACTCGACGCTTTGGCGATCGTCGCTCCACTCGAGCTCGATCGCTTCGAGTGCGGGCATCGGCGGCATAATTGCCGTGCGTCCACCCGACGGCGGCAAGATCCGTAACAGGAGCAGCCGGCGCAGCTTCACGACCTCCTGCAGATCGTCTCCCCGCGCATAGACGGCATGAAGTCGGGTGAACAACTCGTCGTACCGCTCTTCGCCCAAGATGGGGAGCAGCCAGTCGGGGCCTTCCGACTGCCAGTCGTCTCTCTCGTCAAGGTTGCCCCACGGGTTCTTCTCGTCGCGCTGCAGCCATTCATAGAGCTTACATTCCTCGATGTGCTCTTTTCGCCGGATTGCATAGAAACTCAATCCGAGGGCTACGAGGGTCACGAACGCCAATAGTTCGCGCAGGTGGAACTGAAAGCAAGACTGTCGCCTGCGCCTGCGCGCCTCGATCAGAACTCCCGCTAGCGCAAGGACGCCGATGCACACCGCGATGTTCCCTGCCAAGGCAAGCCCATGAAATTCGATGATCCCGTGCGGAAGATCCCAAGGCGAGAGCCTTACCATGCTGCGGGAACCAACAGCGGTCGGCACAGAAGCGGCGTCGACGCCCCAGGTTTCTCGGCGCAAGCAGGTTAGCGGCCAGCCGTGTTCGTAATGCGCGCTGAAATAGGGATGAAAGCTGCCGCTCGTAAGATCGAGATACACCACCCTCCACCCCGGCACGTTCGCCAGCAGGAGCACGGCCAGAACGGGGATCAAGAGCAGGAGCGTCGATCGATGCGGGCGCAAGCTGACCGCCCGAAACGACTTCCACCAGGAACCGGCGCACGTGTCGAAGATCCGCAGAGGTTTCACGGCATTGCCCTCCTCCCGGTATGATACACCCGCCGCGGGCAAACTGAAAGGCTCGATTGAAAGAGGAATAGCAGTTAAGTTCTGACCTTGCGGTTCTCCCGAGGTTGGTCATCGTCTTGTCGCTACTTTTGTCGTCGTTTCGATCCTCGGCCCTTGGTTTTTGCACGAGCCAGCCATTGGGTCACTTCGTCGAGCGACTGGCACTGGGCGAGAAACTGCATCATGCGTTCCGCCTCGGCCGGCGTCAGTTTCGCAATTTTCTCCCGGATTGCCGCCGGGACCGTCCCGTGCCGTGTGGAAAGGAAAGCCAGGATTCCCTTCTCCAAGCCACGTTTCTCACCGCGCTGCTCACCGATGCGGATGAGGTCTTTGCCGGAGGCAGTTTCTTCCAGATCAGGCAGTTCTCCCAAAAGCATGGTCTCGATCTCCTTCTTCGTCTTGTCCTTAAACCGTTGCTCCAGCCAACTGACAAACACCTCCTCCAAGGTACGTTTGCAGGCTGGGCTCAATGAACTGTGTTTGATGGCCCGGAAATACCCGGCCGCTCGCCGTTGGAGTGCCTCCTCGCTTTCGACCAGGAGCGGCTTGAACACCGCCACCAAGGGGTGCCTCGGCCGTTTTCGCTCCCACTGCTGGAGTACGTCGGGCAGCACATACGACCGCACTATTTGGGTCCAAGGTGCCGTTCGCGCAACGCACCATTGCACTGAGAAATCTGGGCTAGATATCGCCGCCTTTTTCCTGCAGGCTGCGAATCCGCACCGCACAGTCCTTGTAGGAGGGCTGCTTGGAGTACGGATCGAAATGGGCCAGGGTCAACTGATTGGTCACGTCGTAATGCATGGGGATGAAGACCTGCCCGGCCTGCACGGCGTGGGTCACGAAGACCTTGGCCCGGATCGAGCCCCGCTGCGACTCGACCAGGACCGTCTGGTTGGGCCGGATGTTCTCCCGCTCGGCGTCTTCCGGATTGATCTCGACGTAGGCCTCCGTCGGCGCGAGTTGCCGCAGAATGGGCGATTTTGCCGTGCGGGTCTGCGTGTGCCACTGCGCGGCCGAACCGCGCCCCGTGAGCAGTAAGAACGGATAGCGGTGGCTGGGCGATTCCGGCATGCGGCGGGGCGCTTCGAAGAGGATCTTCGCCCGGCCGCTCGGGTGATAGTAGCGGCCGTCGGCGAACAGCCGCCTTTGTTGTGCGGTATCAGTCGTGCCCTCCGCATAGGGCCACTGGATCCCGCCGCATTCGTCGAGCATGCGATAGTCGGCAATGCCCGTAATGTCGCAGGGTGTCCCCCGCGAGACCTCCTTGAGGATCTGGAAAGCTGCCTCCGGATCGGTCCAGGCGCGGAACATCTCGCCGCAGCCCCAGGATTCGGCAACCAGGCGGAAGATGGAGAAATCGGCCAGCGCCTCGCCCGGCGCCTTGGCCACCTTCTTGATCAGGCCCACGCGCCGCTCGGAATTGATGAACGTGCCGTCCTTTTCGCCCCAGGCCGCCGCCGGCAGGAGCAGGTCGGCCCGCAGGGCGGTCTCGGTCGTGGTGTACATATCCTGCACCACGAGAAAATCGAGCCGGGCCAGCACGTCGCCCAGCATGTTCTGGTTGATCCAGGAATGGGCCGGATTGGTGCCGATGACCCACAGCCCTCGGATCTTGCCGTCCAGAATCCCCTCCAGGATCTCGTGATAGGCCCAACTGTTCTGCTCCGGGATGCAAGCCGCGTCGATATCGAGGATCCGCGCGATCTTGCGGCGGTCTTCGGGCTTCTCGAAGTCGTGTCCGCCCAGCAGGCTGGTGGCGTTGGCAAACAGCCGCGAGCCCATGGCGTTGCATTGGCCGGTGACGGAATTGGCCCCCGTGCCGGGCCGCCCCATGTTCCCGGTGATCAGGGCCAGGTTGATCAGGCTTTGGGCCGTGCGGGTCCCTTCGTAGCTCTGGTTGATCCCCATCGTCCACCAGAACGAGACCCGCTTGCCCTTATGGATCAGCATCGCCAGCCAATGCAGGGCCGACTCCTCGATGCCGCACCGCAGGGCGACAACGTCCGGCGTGAACTGCTCGACGTGCCAGCAGAACTCCTCGAAGCCCTCGGTGTGGGCGGCGATGTAGTCGCGATCGATCCAGCCCTCGCGGATCAGGATGTGGGCCAGGCCGTAAAAGAGCACGAGGTCGGACTTGGGCTGGATGGCCAGGTGCAGGGTCGCCGCCATCGCCGTTTCCGTCTTCCGCGGATCGATCACAACGATCTGCGGCCGATGGGGATTGCGGCAGATCCGGTCCCAGAGGATGGGGTGGGCGATGCACAGGTTCGCGCCGACGAGCACGATCACGTCCGATTGCTCGAAGTCGTCATAGCTGTAGGGCGGGGCGTCGAAGCCGAACGACTGCTTGTAGGCGGTGGCCGCCGTGGCCATGCACTGCCGCGTGTTGCTGTCGACGTGCCGCAGGCCCATGCCGAACTTGGCCAGCGAGCCCAGCAAGGCCATTTCTTCCGTGGCGATCTGGCCCGTGCTGAGGACGGCGACCGAATGCGGTCCGTGCTCGGCCTGAATCGCCTTGAAGCGATCGCAGAAGGTCCGCATGGCAGTCGGCCAATCGACCGGCCGCAACCCCCGCCCACGGTTTCCGAGCAGCGGGATCGTGGCCCGATCGTCGGCCTTGAGCACCCGCAGCGCCTCCCAGCCCTTGGGACATGCCATGCCGAGGTTCACGGGATAGTTCGGGTCGGGCGAGAGATTGACCGCCTCGCCTTGTTGCAGATGGATCTTCAAACCGCAGCCGGTGGAGCAGAAGCCGCAAACCATGGTGGTCACGGCATCGGGCGCCTGCCGGGCGGGAACCTGCCCCAGACCGAACCCGCCAGGAACGCGATCGAGTTGCTCGGTCAGGGGACCGGTCCGTTGGTGGAGCAGGGAGAGCAGTTTGCTGTATGTGCCGTTCATGAGGCGGGCGATCCGGGCATCTTGGGGGCGACGACAGCGGCAAAAAACAGGTAGCGCTCCAACAACTCGCCGGCCAGCAACAAGGCGACAATCAGGATCGCAACGATGACAATCAGGGCCGCTGGATAGCCGGTGGTCGTGACACGATTTTCCATAATCAGCACCGCCGGCAGCAAGAGGCCGCCCAGGGCACCGCAGACGAATCTCAGCGTGGTGACCCTTCGCAGCTCGCCGGACATGAGCAGCGCCGTGCGTTTGAGCGGCGTCGGATGGCGGCGGAGGAGCCAGAGGAAGATCAGGGCCTCGAACGCGAGTTTCGCCGCAGTGATGCCCAAGGTCCATGCGCAGAGCAGGCGGCCGTAGACGGCCATCATCGCCTGCAATTCGCCCGTATTGGAGAACAACGTCGCCGCCAGGGCGATAGCTAGCGCCGCCGGCAGCCCCAGCACAAGCGCCGTGGCAAAAAACTTCGGGCCCGAGATCAGGACATCCCAGAACGGGCGGCGGGTATCGGCGTAGATCTTGACGGAGCAGAAGACGCCGACGAGGCCCGCTAGCGCGGCGGCACCGCCCGCAAGCTGCTCGATCTGCGGCGGGATCGTCCAGCCGATCAGCGGCGCACAGGCCGCCGCCGCGTAGGCGGAGGCCAGACCGGCGAAGCCGCCGAAGGCGACGATTTCGCGGCTCAGCCATGAGGTCCGCAGCCCGATGAAGGCGCGAAAGGCATACAGCGGCCGCCCGAGGTGAAAGATGGCCGCATTCAGCCCTAGCAAACCGATCGCCAGCGAAGCGACGACGCGTGTGATGTGAACGCTTCGTCCGGCTCCTTCCAGACCGCGCGGGAAGCAGGCCGTAAGGACCCGCTCGACGAGGAAGGCCCCGGCCGACATCTGCGTCAGGACGAGCATGAAGACCAGCGGCAGATGGCCATGCTGCGGGGCGACCGACCAGTAGTCGGCCGGCAAGAGGTTGGCCGGCAGTTTCTTCTGCGTCTTGTACGTGGTTGCCGGCTTGGTGTAGCCCGGCTCCGGGGTCCCGGGCAGGAAGAGGTTGGCCGCGGCCTTGGCCGACGCGGCTTCCTTGTTCACGACCGCAATCCGAATGGCCTCGTTGGGACAGGCCTGCACGCAGGCCGGGGCCTCGCCCACCGCCAGGCGGCTGCTGCACATGTCGCACTTCCGCACGATCCCCATTTTTTTGCTGTAGCGCGGAACATCGTAGGGACACTTCAGCACGCAATACTGGCAGCCGATGCACTGGTCGTCGAGGTGCCGGACGATGCCCGTGATGGGGTCCTTTTCGTAAGCCAGCACAGGGCAGCCCTCCATGCAGGCCGGTTCGACGCAGTGATGGCAGGCCGTCGAGACGTGCTGGATCACCGGGGCCTGGCTGCTGCCGCCGGTGAGCAGGCCGACCTTTCGCCAGACTTCGTCCTCGTCCAGGCCGTTCAGATTATGGCAGGCGGTCACGCAGGCCTTGCATCCGGAGCAGGAATCGAGATCGACCTCGAAGGCGTACTGCTCGCCTTCCTTGGGGGCATTCAAGGGAATGAAGTCGCGATAATGGCCGGCTTGCAGTGGAACGGCGTGTTCTTCGTGCGCACGAGCGAAGCGCTCGACGGCCGTCTCCTGCTGCTGCCGCAGGAGCATGTCGATGAGCGAGAACTCGCCAGGCTGTGTCGGCTGGGAATGCCCGCTGGAGCGTGGCGGAGAAGTCAGGACACCAGACATGGTTGCACCGCGCCCTCCCCGCTTTCTTCGAAATGATGCACGGGGACGCAGCACGCCCCTTCCTTGCCGGCGGCCTGCACAATCGGGACCTGAACGTAGAACGTCATTGCCCTCAACCTTCACCGGAAAGACCTTGACCGCGAACTCCTCCCCGGAGAGGCACTTGCCCGACTCGAGCGAAAAGGCCTTCTTATGCACGGGGCAGGCCACCTTCGGCACGCCGCCCTGGTCGCCCAGGATGCCGCGCGAGAGCACCAGTTCTCGCTTGTGAGGGCACATGTTCTGGCAGGCGTGCCACTCATTGCGGCTGGAAAAGCGGTAGACGGCGATCTGCATCCCTTCGCATTTGACGCAGGCGCCGGCGTCCTTGGGGAAATCGCTCACGCGGCCGACGCGGTGCCAGCGGGCAGCCGCTTGGACAGTCTCGAACTCTCTTCCCGGCTCGAGCGGCCGTTGAGGGCTTCGAGGGGAACGAAGTCCGCTGGCCAGCCTGCCGGGTGCTTCTGGCCCCGCTCGGCGACGAACTCGACTCCCGGCTCGGTTTCGTCGGTATTGACGAACTGGCGGAACATCCGCCGCCGCTCGGGGTCCTTGACGACCTCGCGCCATTCGCAGCGGTAGGACTCGACCAGGAACTGGGCCTGCCGCTCGAGTTCGTCGGCGATCTGCAAGCGGTCGTTGACGATCACGTCGCGGAGATAGTCGATCCCGCCCTCCATGGCCTCGAGCCACTTCGAGGTCCGCGTCAGGCGGTCGGCGGTCTGGATGTAATACATCAGGAAGCGGTCGATGTAGCGGATGCAGGTGTCCTCGTCGAGATCGGCGGCCAGCAGGTCGGCATGCCGCGGCTGTGCCCCGCCGTTGCCGCAGACATAGAGGTTCCAGCCCTTTTCCGTGGCGATCACGCCGAAATCCTTCGACTGGGCCTCGGCACACTCGCGGACGCAGCCGGAGACGGCAGACTTCAGTTTGTGCGGAGCCCGGATCCCGCGGTAGCGGAGTTCAAGGCGGACGGCGAAGCCGACCGAATCGCCCACGGCAAAACGGCACCAGGTCGTGCCCACGCAGCTCTTGACCGTGCGGATGGCCTTGCCATAGGCATGCCCGCTCTCGAAGCCGGCGTCAACCAGTTCTTCCCAAATGTCCGGCAACAGATGTGCGGGGGCGCCGAGCATATCGACCCGCTGCCCGCCGGTGAGCTTGGTGTAGAGGCCGTACTTCTTCGCGATCTGGCCGATCACGATCAGCTTCTCCGGCGTGATTTCGCCGCCGGGAATCCGCGGAATGACCGAATAGGAGCCGCCGCGCTGGATATTGGCCAGGAAACGGTCGTTCGTGTCTTGCAGACGCGGCATGATCGAGGATGTTCTCGTTCCAGAGGCTGGCGAAAATGGAAGCCACGGCCGGTTTGCAGATCTCGCATCCATGCCCTCGGCCGTGGCTCTCCACGAGCTCGTCAAACGTGCGGATCTGCTTGATCTTGACGATCTGGAAGAGTTCCTGCCGGGTGTAGGCGAAATGCTCGCAGAGGTGATTATTCACCTTGCGGCCGGCGGCCTTCAACTCGGCATGCAGAAGCTCGGTCACCAGGGGGATGCATCCGCCGCAGCCGGTGCCGGCCTTGGTGGCCGACTTGACCTGCCCCACGCTGTCGAACTGGCCGTCGCGAATGGCACAGCAGATCCGCCCTTTGCTGACGTTGTTGCAGGAGCAGATCTGCACGTTGTCCGAGAGATCGGTGGCCTTGACGGCAGGCGCTCCGGAACCGCTGCCGCGAACGAGGTCGCTGGGCGCGACCGGCAGCGGCCCTTCGCTCTTGTAGAGGCCGACGAGCGTGCCGTAATCGGCCGCATCGCCGACGAGGATGCCGCCCAGCAGACGCTTGCCATCGCTGCTGAACCAGAGCTTCTTGTAGACGCCGCGGAACGGATCTTCGAACGTCACCGGTTGGGTCGTGCCGTTGCCATCGGACGTATCGCCGAAGCTGGCCACGTCGACGCCCATCAGCTTGAGCTTCGTCGACATATCGGCCCCTGTAAAGGTCCGCGTGGCGCCCGTGAGGTTCGCGGCCAGCGCTTCGGCCATCTCGTAACCCGGCGCGACGAGGCCATAGACCATGCCGCGGTGCAAGGCGACCTCGCCAATCGCGTAGATATGTTCGTCTGAGGTCCGCAGGTTATCATCCACAACCACTCCACCGCGGTCGCCGACCGCGAGACCGCACTTCCGCGCCAGTTCGTCCCGCGGCCGAATGCCGGCGGAAACGACGACCATCTCGACCGGCAGCGGCGGGCCGTCGGCAAGCTGAATGGCCTCGACCTTGCCGTTGCCGACGATTTCCCGCGTGGCCTTCTGCAAATGCACGCGAACGCCCAACTCCTCGATTTTCTTGACCAGCAGCCGCGAGCCGGCGTCGTCGATCTGGCGGGGCATCAACCGGGGAGCGAACTCGATGACGTGGGTTTGCAGCCGCAGGTCGTGCAGGGCCTTGGCCGCTTCCAGACCCAGCAGCCCGCCGCCGATCACGGCCGCCCCGCGTGCCTTATGGTGGTAGGCGATGATGGCGTCGAGGTCTTCGATCGTGCGATAGACGTAAACACCCTCCCGCTCGACGCCGGGGATGGCCGGAACGAAAGGGGCCGAGCCGGTGGCCAGCACGAGGATGTCGTACGGGATTTCACGGCCCTGCTGGGAGTAGACGACCTGGGCCTTGCGATCGATCCGTTCGGCCCGATCGCCGACGTGGAGCGAAACGCCGTTTTCCTCGTACCAGGCGAGTCCGGCAAGCTGAAGCTGCGCCGCGTCGCGATGCGAGAAATAGTCTGTCAGGTGGACCCGGTCGTAGGCATGCCGCGGTTCTTCGCAGAAGGTGACGATCTGGAAGTCGGGCCGGGTGTCGAACTCGACCAGGCGTTCGAGGAATCGGTGGCCGACCATGCCGTTGCCGATGACGACGACGGTTTGTTTCCGGCCGGACGTGTTCTCTGCAATCATTCGCGATTCGTCGCCATGCGTGGTTCTGGCTCTTGAGTCCCCCGATCCAGGGAGCGGCGCAGTTTCAGCCCTCCGCGGATAGTGTCCGTGGTAGCTTATGCAATTTCCGGGCCAGTGGCTCTGGCGGGCGAACGTAATGGGAAGAATCACCCGAGGGAGAATCGGGCCTATTTCGGACGCAGATATTTTTGACAACGCAAGTTGAAATAAATGCACTACGACTGAAAAACATAGCAGTTTGTTTGGAAATCAAGTGCATTGCGCAGAGAACAGGCATTGCGCGATTAGATCGCATGCAATTACACTATTGTCACATTGACAGTTTTGTCGGTTTCTGCTGTCAGCGATGTTGATTGCACATATCAATCCGCTAATCATTAATTCGGGACAAGCCCTTTTCCCTTGGCGATCTGGCATGAGAGTTGCCATGCTGCATGCGGCTTTCGTTGACGCTTGGCCCTGCACCGCTTTCCCCAGCATGGAGACTGACTTTGGAAACCACCAACAAGGCGGTACGGATCGACCTGTTTCGTGCAAACACGCCGCAGATGCGGGCCTTCCATCTCTCCTGGTTGGCCTTTTTCTTCTGCTTTTTCGCCTGGTTCGGCATCTCGCCCTTGATGCCCGTGGTCCGCACGGAGTTCCGGTTGACGCCGGACCAGGTCGGTTGGTGCATCATCGCTTCGACGGCCTCGACGATCTTCGCCCGCCTGTTCTTCGGGTGGCTCTGCGACCGCATTGGCCCTCGGCTTTCGTACACGTGGCTGCTGGTGGTGGGCTCGCTGGGGGTGATGGGAATTGGCCTCGCGCACGACTACACCACGTTCTTGATGTTCCGTCTGCTGATCGGCGGCATCGGCGCATCGTTCGTCATTACCCAGTACCACACGTCGGTGATGTTCGCTCCGAACTGCGTGGGCACGGCCAACGCCACCACTGCCGGTTGGGGCAACTTGGGCGGCGGGGCGACGCATCTGCTCATGCCGGCCTTGTTCGCCCTGCTCGTCGGACCTCTCGCGCTGAGCGAGAAAATCGGCTGGCGTTTGGCGATGGGAATTGCCGGCGGCCTCTGCTTCCTCATGGGTCTTGCCTATTACCGATTCACGCAGGACACGCCCGACGGCAATTTCTCCCAACTACGGGCCGAGGGCAAGCTCCGCGACGTGAAGAAGGTCAACGGCGCGTTCTGGACGGCGTTGGCCGATTATCGCGTGTGGGCCCTGTTCGTGGCCTACGGCGCCTGTTTCGGCATCGAGGTCACGATCAACAACACGGCCGCGCTGTATTTCACCGACAGTTTCAAGCTGAGTCTCTTCTGGGCCGGATTGGCCGCCAGCCTGCTGGGGATGATGAACGTCTTCGCCCGCGCCTTGGGCGGGATTGTTGGCGACCGCTTTGGGGCCCGGTGGGGGCTTCGCGGCCGAGTGGTGTGGCTCTTCTGCGCGCTTTTTGCTGAAGGGCTGGCTCTCATTACGTTCTCGCAGATGCGCGTGCTGATTGCCGCCATACCGGTTTTCCTGGTCTTCGGCATTCTGGTTGACATGTCGTCGGGGGCCACCTATTCGGTCGTGCCGTTCGTGAATAAGAAAGCCCTAGGCGCGGTCTCCGGCATCGTCGGCGCCGGCGGCAACGCGGGCGCATTTGCCGCCGGATTCCTCTTCAAGACGGAGCCCGGATACTGGCCGACCGCCCTGCTGATTCTGGGGGCGGCGGTCACCGTGAGCTCGCTCCTGGTCCTGACCGTTCGCTTCGCCCCACAGGTGGAACGCGAAACCGACGCGTCGGTCGAAAGCGGCCGAGAGCCGACTCTGGAACCGGTGCTAACCTAGCGCGCAGGTTGAGGATGCTGAGTTCTGCTGCCGCGCCGGCAATAATTAATAATTCTGGTTAGATTAAGTTTGAGGCTCGCCAGCCTTAGCAACAGGGCGGTTCATTACCATAGGAGGCGGAGTGATAGCCTTTTGGTCCGCAACTGATCTTGTTCGTCTTGGCATCGTAACCCACCGTCCAAACAGTCTTTCCGCGCTTCGCGATAAACTCCGGGCATCGCCAGCCCAGCTTCCTTTGACCGCACGTGCACATGCTCAGTGGGCCCGCAGCACGCACCGCTTGAAACCAGCGATGGTCAGGCTTGGCTGACACACCGAGAATCGCGCCGGGGCGCGAGTCTTCAAGAAGGCGACTGCCTCTTCGATACTGAAGTGACCTTCGGACATACGGTTTCTCCTTTCTCTAACTCGTTAGTTGGGCAGCCCACGGAACTCCGGTTGCCGTCACATTTCTTCATTTACTTACCGCTCGAATTGAGCCCTCCCGAGCCGAACAATAACCTCTGTCGTTCCGCGTAAAGTTCGTTTATCCTCTCCTGGATCGCGGGAAACTGGCTCGCGATTGCCCGCGATCCGGCGTTGATGTCGCCGATTCGCCTCAAAGCGTCTATCGATTCAACAGCGCCCGTGAATCTCGCTTGTCGCCGAACAGTTTCCGCTTCATCTGTCAGTCGGTCCATCTCACATGAGAGATCCCAGAATCGTGCAAAGACAGAATCCAGTTCGCTTTCGATTGCCACTATGCGAGGGTCGCGGGAGCGTCGCAATCGCTCGTCGAGAAGCGATTCCGCCTCCTTGATCCTGATCGCCGCCTCAATCCATCGCAACGATGCCATGTTCTCGCTGCCCCATGATTGGGTCGCTGCTTTGTACTCGCCGATGATGCCGCTCAGAAGAGAAGCAAAATCCGGATGCTTTTTGCCCTCGGATGATTCCTCAAACGTCTTCACTTCCACCGAGGCTTTTGCTACCGCCTCCACATACTGAGCGCGTGTCACTCCGACGTCCGTTCGCGCGTGAAGCTGCTTTATTGCGTTCAACGCATCTCGGGCTGCTTGCGGCGCTTGCTGCCGTTCGGTTACTCGCGTTCGAATCGCGGCCAGCCCGGCAACAGCGACGGCGACCAACGCAACGCAGACCGCACCGATTGCCGTGACAAGCACGCGCCGAAGGGTATACCGACGGGGCGGCGCAAAACGAGCTTTGCTTGACTGTGTGGGATGGTTCTTGCTCAGCGCACTCAGGCGGTGGCTCAATTCGAGCGAGGGACGAGCGTGCAGCCGCGACGACGAACAATCCTTCGACCGATTCCGCCGATACCCACTTGCCTTCATGACCGTTCTTGACGAGCGTGCCACGAGAGAGCATTCCGCGAGCTGCAAGGTCTCGAAGCTCGGCACTTGAAATCGGCCCAACCTCTTGAACTCCGATTGTCCGGAAGAACCACTCAGTGGCCATAGCCGCGCCTTTCAAGAGAAAGGAACCGAATTGCGAGTCGCCTTGCCCTCTTCTGCCTCCAAGCCGAACGCTATAACCAATCATAAGCCGGCCAGCAAGGTATTTCAACCGGGAACTGATCCAAATTGGCTAGCCGTTCAACCCCCGGGCGCACGCCGAGGAGTCAAGTCGAACCATACGACTGCTATTCTGCCCTGTCCCTGCGCTAAAGCAAAGCGCCCAGGCCAACAATCTCCAGATTCTTGATGAAGCTCTTAGAAATCTAACTCTCAAATGGGATCCACGAGGCATTTTCGTGCCCCAGACCCTGATCGCGTGGGCTGGGTGCATGGGTGCAAATGGCGCACGGACCCCGGAGACTTGAAAGTGTTGTATTTTGCGTATTTTGCAACAAGCCATGTTCTAGGTTGCTACAGCCCGAAAGTTGCCCTTAGCGAGCGGTTGAATCGCGCATTCCGGTAATCTCGTATGCGCTGCCTATAATGCGCCGCCGGCACGCGGATTGCTGATGAACGGTCGCCACACAGTTCGTTTGACACGTCAAATTCGCGGCCAAAAGGATATGGCCATGCTGAATACAGTTGCTGAGGCCCGGATTCTTTGAGGCGCAAAAGCTTTTCTGTGTTGGAATTCGTGAGAGGCTATCCCGCCGCCTAGGCAGCCCCCCGCCCTGAAAATCCCGCCCCAAGAATGCGAAAATAGGACCCCGCCCTCTGTGCGCAGCGGTCGCTCGGCAACATCCTTGGGGGAAGTAGCGGAAGCGTGCAGCAAACTGTCGAGTCTTTCAGACTTCTGGCTAGTCAGGGCGCTCGGAGATTGGAGCTTTGAGGAGGGTGACCGGAACATGTCGTTTGCACGATACGTGCGTTCGTGGGAGGAACCGGCGATGACGTAGACGGCAAGAGTCCGAGGACAACTCCCTACTCTGCGTTCGAAGCCTCCTCTTGTTGTGACGAAACGCATGCGTGGCTTTTCCGCTGCGCAGCGGATCGACGCCTTGTCGCGGGCCCGGCGGATTCTGGTTAGCCTCAGCCGGCGAGACGCATGCACGAGCCATCCGCGTTCGCGATCTTGCTCGTCCGTGAAATGGCCCTGTCGTGCGGCCAGCAATTCCGAGCGTCCCAAGTAGCCGACAACTTGATTCTGGTCGTCCCGGCTAATCACCGGCAAGCGGCCGATGCGGTTCAGGAGTAATTTGTCGAGTGCCGTGCAGACCAACTCGTCCGGATAAGTCACGACCAGCTTGCGGCTGCCGGCGTCCAGCACCGTGGCGGCCGTCTCGGCATTGGAGACTGCCCGCAGGAGATCGCCGCGGGTGATGA
Source organism: uncultured Planctomycetia bacterium (assembly GCA_963824275.1). Classification (GTDB taxonomy): domain Bacteria; phylum Planctomycetota; class Planctomycetia; order Pirellulales; family Thermoguttaceae; genus JANXQG01. Next base: position 1,403,108 of record CAWGOT010000003.1, read on the forward strand.
TTCCCGCCAGACATTGTCGGCCGTCGACGATCAGCAGCGCGTGCCGCCGGGCCAAGTCCGGGTCGCGCCGGCTGATCCGATCGGAAAGTTCACCCACGGTCATGGTGCCGGGAATGGACGGCGGCGGCGGGGCCATCACGTCGGCCACGCGCACGAGCGTGAACGGATCGACCCAATACTCGCGCATCAAGTGATAACCTCGCCGCGCCACTTTCTCCGTGAGAATGGATCGACGCAAGGTGAAAACCGTCACGCCATGCGCGGCGACACAACCCAGCAATAAACCGGGCATCACGTTCAAGTCATGCGTCAATTCGAGCGTGAAGAACATCGCCGTCAGCGGCGACCGCATCACGCCCCCCATCACGGCCGCCATGCTGATCATGGCCCAGAGCCCCGCGTCGCCCAGCGGTATCCAATGGGCTTCGAGCACACCCAACGCCCCGCCGATCATCAGCAAGGGCGCCAGAACTCCGCCCGACGTGCCCGAACCCAGCGATAGAGACCAGATCGTCGCCTTTACGACCAGGAGGCTCACCAGCGCGGCGCCTACGAGATTGCCGCGCAACAAGTCGTGGATCGTATCGTAGCCCACGCCTAGCGCGTCCGGGTTGATCCAGCCGCCAATGCCCACGAACAGCCCGCCGATTGCGGGCCACCACATCCAGTGGATCGGCAGCTTGGTGAATAGGTCTTCGAACGCGTAGACCAGGAACGTCAACACCCCGGCGGCCAATCCAGCGATCAGGCCGACCAGGACGACAAAGCCCAATTCCGCACCGCCCAGCGGAGCGTGAGGCGGCACTGGAAAAATGGGGCCCGATCCCAGCAGCGGCACACGCAAGACACTGGCCACGACAGCCGAGAGGGCGACCGGAATGAAACTCCGCGGTCGCCACTCGAACAACAGAAGCTCGACTGCCAACAGCACGGCAGCGATTGGAGCCGCGAAGATCGCCGACATGCCGCCGGCCGCGCCCGCGACAAGCAGGATCTTCCGCTCCGCCGACGAAAGATCGAAGAACTGGGCAAACAGGGAGCCGAAGGCCCCGCCCGTCATGATGATGGGGCCCTCCGCGCCGAACGGGCCGCCGGTACCGATCGAGAGGGCGGAAGAAAGCGGCTTGAGTACGGCCACTTTCGGTGACATGCGGCTGCGGCCGAACAAAATGGCCTCCAACGCCTCCGGGATGCCATGCCCGCGAATTTTTTCCGAACCGTAGCGGGCCATCAGTCCAATGACCAGCCCTCCGGCCATCGGAATCAGAATCACCCATGCACCGAGATGATTTTGCGCCGGCGAGACGAATGCGGAAGAAAAACGCTGATAGAAGACCGCGTTCGTAATCACGCTGATTAGCCAGACCAAGGCGAACGCCACCGGGGCGCTGATGGCCCCCACCACGACGGCCATGGCCGCCAACATCCAGGTGCGGCCATCGCGGCTGAAGTCCGCCAGGCGGGAAAGCCGGTGGTCGCGGCGGGACGGTGACGTTGCATTCGACATTTTTTTAGGCCAGTTCCTACGCCTGATTCCCTTGAGCAGTTTTTGACATTTGTGACTGTCAATTATATCGGGCTTTGCGCACCTGAAGCCGGGATATGTACACGTGAAATTTTTGTTGCTGGATACTCGTTGACACGTCGCCGATAAATAGTATAATGACATGCGATTCACCATTGATTGTGCGATTGCGGCCGAGACGGCTCCAGCATTGGAGCTGGTGAGACTCGGGACAGCGGTGCCCCTGTGAGTTCCTTTTCCTGCCCACATTTCAATATGGAAATCCTATGCTCTCCAAAACCGCCCTGCATGCCTTGCGAGCCCTGACCGCCTTGGCCGAATTGCCCGAGAACAGTTTCGCCGGGGCCGCCGATATTGCCGAAGCCGTTCGCGCCCGCCAATTACTTGGGAAAGCTGCTGCAGACGCTTGCCGAGGCCGGACTGGTCGAATCGCAAAAGGGCAAAGGGGGCGGTTTTCGGCTCGCCCGCCCGCCCGCGGCGATCACCGTCTTCGACGTTGTGGAGCCGATCGATCACGTCAGCCGATGGCAAGGCTGTTTTATGGGACGACCGCAATGCTCGCGTGAGAGCTCGTGCGCCGTGCATAGCCGATGGCAGGCCGTTCGCGATCCCTATCTGGCATTTCTACGAGAGACAAACCTGGAGGAACTCGCGCGGCAGCCTGCGGTAGAGATTCTGGTTACCTAACTTACGATGGATACGATGACCCAAGAGCAAGCAAGAGCCATCCGCTGGGGTTTGCTGGCAAGCGGCCTGCTGGCGATCCTGATTTTCGCAGGGTCCCACGGCTTGCGGCACATCGACGCCGCGCTGGTCGGCTATACGTTCGCCTGCATCTTTGCGACGTTCTCCGTCGCCTATCGGTATTCGATGTGGCTGCAGCGCCCGCCGACCTGGCAATACTGGCGGCGTGGCTGGGAGGCGTTTTTCGAGCGCGGCCATCGCTGGCAGAGCATCCAGAAGTTCGTCGTGCGGTTTGTCAGTGTCTTTATGATGAATCTGTTTATATGGAAGCGCAGCCGCAGCCGCGCGGCCGCCCATCTGCTGATCATGTGGGGCTGCATCCTTGCGGGCATGATTACGTTTCCGCTGGTATTCGGATGGATCCATTTCGAGACCGTGCGCGGCGACCTGTCGCTCTACCAGGTGTTCGTTTTCGGCTTTCCGGCGGGGACTTTTCCCCACGAATCGATCCTCGGCGAACTCATCTTTCATGGCCTGGTCTGGTCGGCCTTGTTGGTCGTGGCGGGGGTGATGTTGGCCTTTCGCCGGCGGTTTCGCGATCACGGCGCCGCGGTGCTCCAGGACTTGCGCGAGGACGTGCTGCCGCTGGTCCTGCTTTTCGCGGTGAGCGTCACGGGCCTGTTCCTGACGGTCAGCTACACCTGGATGAAGGGCTACGGCTACGAATTCCTCTCGTTGTTGCACGCCGTCACAGTCATCTTCACGCTGCTCTGGCTTCCCTTCGGAAAGCTGTTCCATATATTTCAGCGGCCGGCGCAACTCGGCGTGAAATTCTACAAGGACGTCGGGCAGCAAGAGCAAGTCGCCTGCGCGATGCCGGCAGCCGTATGCCTCCAAGATTCAAGTCGAAGATCTGATCGAAGTCCAGCGGCGGTTGGGCTATCGCTATGAACTGTCGGATGATCCCGCGGGCCATTACCAGCGGATTTGCCCGGCCTGCCGCCGGAAGATGATGGCCTTGGCGCAAGGGCGACTTTGGATGGACCAACGGTCCAGCGCGTTCGATGATGTTGCGGGAAATGCGACGGAAAACCTCTCGATTCCTTGGAGCGAATGATGGCCACGGAGCCCCCTCTGACACCAGAATTACTCGCCAAATTCGGTCCCTTGCGGGCCTATCCGACGGGCCAGCGCATCGACACGGCAACCGATCCCGAACGGCTGGTCAAGACGCATTGCTGCTTCTGCGGCCAGCAATGTGGAATCCAACTCAAAGTCAAAGGGAACGAGGTCATCGGTTTTGAGCCTTGGGCCGACTTTCCCTTCAATCAAGGAATGCTCTGTCCGAAAGGGGTTCGTCGCTACTTGCAAAGCTCTCATGGCGATCGGCTAACCCATGCCTATGTTCGCGATAGTTCTCGACCTGAAGGCTTTTGCGCGGTTGCCTACGACGAGGCGATCCGCCGAGTTGCCGACGCGATCCGGAAGATCCAAGCAAAGCATGGTTGTTCGGCCTTTGCCGTGATTGGCGGGGCCAGTCTTACGACGGAGAAAACCTACCTGTTGGGCAAATTCGCGCGCGTTTGCCTGCGCACGCCCTACATCGACTACAACGGGCGTCTATGCATGGTCAGCGCCGCCGCCGGCAACAAGAAGGCGTTTGGGATCGATCGCGCTGCCAATCCCTGGAGCGACATTCTCGATGCGGAGATGATCTGGATCAGCGGCGCCAATGTGGCCGAGTGCGCCCCCATTACCACCAACTACGTATGGCAGGCCCGCGAGCACGGTGCGCGCGTCATTATCGTCGATCCGCGGATCACTCCACTGGCACGCACCTGCGACCTCTTCCTTCCAATCAAGCCCGGCCGCGATATCGCTTTGTTCCAGGGCATTTTGCACCTCATGATCGAAAACGACTGGCTCGATCACGAGTTCATCGCGAACCACACGGTCGGCTTCGAGCAGGCGGCAGCGCAGGTCAAGGAGTGGACACCGCGGCGGACGGCCGAAGTCACCGGCATCGCCGAGCGGGCCATCCGGCAAGCGGCCCAGTGGTGGGGCACGGCCAAGACCAGCTTCCTCATGCATGCCCGCGGCATCGAGCACCACAGCCACGGCGTTCAGAACGTACTGGGGGCCATCAATATCGTATTGGCCTCCGGGCGAATCGGGCGTCCAGCTTGCGGTTACGCCACGATCACCGGCCAGGGCAATGGCCAGGGCGGACGAGAGCATGGTCAGAAATGCGACCTCTTGCCGGGGGCTCGCGATATTGAAAACCCGGAACATCGCGCGCATGTCGCCGAAGTGTGGGGCATCAACGTCGACGATATGCCGCACAAGGGCGTCGATTGTTATGAGCTCTTCCGCAAGGTCGATAGCGGCGAAATTCGCGGGCTGCTTTCGATCTCCATCAATCCGATGGTCTCGCTGCCCGACAGCGGCTTTGTCAAACGGATGCTGGAAAAGCTGGAATTCTACGTCAATATCGACTTCTTCATGAGCGAGACGGCGCGCTTTGCGGAACGTCGTACTGCCCGGTTCGCAGCACGAGGAGGACGAAGGCGTCTCCTGCAGCGCCGAGGGGCGCGTGATCAAGATCAACAAGGCGATCGAGCCCCCGGGCGATGCGAAGCAGGATTGGAAGATCATCCAAGATATTGCGCGATTCCTGGGGCGCGAGCGGGGCTTCACATTTGACAGTCCGGCCGAGATCTTCGAAGAGCTGCAACGCGCCTCCGCGGGCGGCGTGGCCGACTACTCCGGCATTACTTATGACAAGATCGAGCGAAACATGGGCGTCTTCTGGCCCTGCCCGGCCACGGGACCCGACGGCCGGCCCGTCGATCATGCCGGGACGCCGCGGTTGTTCGAAGCGGGATCGTGGAATCCAATCGCAAAAGGAGCGGGCCCGTTTTACTTCTCCGATGGCAAAGCCCGCTTCAACGCGACCTCCTACTCGCCTCCCACGGAAGAAACTGACGCGGAATACCCATTCATGCTGACCACGGGTCGGGTGGTGAGCCAGTTCCTTTCAGGCTGCCAGACGCGCCGCATCGGCCCCTTGGAAGATCAATATCCCGAACCGCGGTTGGAATTACATCCGCATGCGGCCAAAGCGCAGGGCATCGGCGACGGCGATTGGGTCAGGGTCGAATCGCGGCGCGGCGCGATTACGATACGCGCCCAGGTGGTCGCCACAATTCGCCCGGACACGGTTCTCGTGCCCTACCATTGGGCAGGCCCCAAGAGCATCAACCGCGTGACGATCGCTGCGCAAGATCCGATCTCGAAAATACCCGAATACAAAGTCTGCGCGGTCCGCGTCGTGAAGGCGCAAGAGCCGCAGTATGCGAACACGCTAGAACCCCAGCAGTAACCTGAAGCGAGTGAGCGACACGCGTGGATAAAGCCGAGCTGACCTTCTTTATCGATCCCAGCCGGTGCATCGGCTGCCAGGCGTGTTTTCACGCCTGCTCGGAGTGTGAAACGCACAAGGGTCAATCGATGATTCACCTGGATTTCGTCGATCGGCCTCTTTCGACCCAGACGATTCCGGTCGTCTGCATGCATTGCGATTCGCCGACTTGTGCGGACGTTTGTCCGGCCGACGCCATCAAGCGATCGGGCGACGGCCGGGTCATGACGGCCCGCAAACCGCGCTGTATCGCCTGCTCCAATTGCGTATTGGCTTGCCCGTTCGGCGTGCCGAAAATGATGGTCGAGTTGGACCTCATGATGAAGTGCGACATGTGCTACGATCGCACTTCGGCGGGCTTGAAACCGATGTGCGCCGCTGTATGTCCCAGCGGCGCCCTGCATTACGTAACGCGGGAAGAAATGGAAAAGCTCCGGCCGCGTTCGCGACCGGTCAATCAGTTCCAGTTCGGCGGCCAGCGGATCACGACCAAGGTGCAGATGATGGTGCCGCGGCAAAGCCCGCTGGAAAACGTCGACGTGACTGCCGCCATGCACGACCAGCCCGCGGCCGGGCCGATGATGCTGACTCTGCTTTCCAACGTCTTCCCTCTACCCATGGAGCAGCCATGAGTCTTTCCAAAGGTGAACTGTCGCGAGAATTCCCCGACGGCCGGCCTGCGGACCAGCAACCGCGTTGGTGGAACGATTTTCCAGTTGATTTGCCGGAGGACGACCTCGTCGCGCGACGAGAATTCACCAAGTTCCTGGTGCTCACGAGCGGCGCATTCGTGGCCGGCCAGTGTTGGATCGGCCTGATGAGCAGCAGCCGGTCCGATCGTCGAATGCCCGAAATGCGAATCGCGATGGACCACGATGTGAAGGTCAATGACGTGATCGAGTTTCGCTATCCTACGGAAGCCGATCCCTGCCTGCTCGTTCGCCTGCCGGACAGCGCCTTGGTCGCGTATAGTCAGAAATGCACCCATCTTTCCTGTGCCGTGATTCCCGAACCAGCCAAAGGACAATTGCGGTGTCCGTGTCACAACGGTTACTTCGATCTGGAACATGGGCGGCCGATCGCCGGCCCGCCGCGGCGCCCGCTGCCAAGGGTCCGGCTCGCCGTCCGCGACGACGGCGCCATCTACGCAACGGGAGTGGAGAATCGTAGCACATGAAGCCGCCGATGACTCGTGATCAGAAGAGCACCATTCTCGGAGGCATTTTCGGGATCGTGGCTCTGCTTGTGGTTATGCAATTGTGGTTATTGACCGCGACGATGAATGCCTGGCTGGGAGGCGATGCCTCCGTTGCCTGGCCGGCCGCCGCGGCCAGCTTCGCTTGCCTTTCCGTCAATCTGTGGCTCTTGCGACGCCTTTATGCCCTGGAGCGGCCCAAGGAATAAAGGCGCGTCCTCATCGGTCTTGAGCTGATGAGCACCGCCGCTCCCCGGCCCAACCGGCGCGGGGTCCTCATCAGCAGCGCACGAAAGAAAATCATGGAACCTGAAATGAAGGACAAGGCCCTTTCGAGCGACCGAGGGCAGGCGTGGTGGATCTTGGCCTTGAACACGCTGGCGTTCACCGTTTGTTTCGCAGTTTGGATGATGAACGGCGTGCTCATCACCTTCCTTGTCGACAACGCTGTTTACAGGTGGACTCCGGCTGAGATGGGCTGGTTGATCGGGATCCCCGTGCTTACGGGAGCATTGGCAAGATTGCCGTTGGGGCTAGCGACCGACAAGTGGGGTGGTCGCATCGTCTTCGGCGTGCTGCTCTTGTTCTGCGCGGTTCCGACTTACCTCCTGGGGTGGTGCGATACCTACTTCCAGTTCTGTCTTGCGAGCCTTGGATTCGGTCTGACCGGAGCGAGCTTTGCCGTGGGCATCGCTTACACCTCCACCTGGTTCCCAAAACATCGGCAAGGAACGGCGTTGGGGATCTTCGGCGTTGGCAACATCGGCGCCGGTTTAACGAGCCTTTGTGCACCGCAACTGCTCGATGTACTGACTCGGCATGGCGAAAATATCGATGCCTGGCGGCGATTGCCCGCCATTTATGCGTCCCTGCTCGTGGTCATGGGCGTCGTATTCGTTCTGACCACTGAGAATCGGCTTCCCGCGGGCAGGCGCGCAAATCACTCGGCGAACGCTTGAACCCCTTGCGGATCGTGCGGGTTTGGCGGTTCGGACTCTATTATTTCTTTCTCTTCGGCGGCTTCGTCGGACTGGCGCAATGGCTGTTGCCGTATTATGTAAACGTCTATGGAATGACCGTGGCAACGGCCGGCGCGCTTGCCGCCTGCAGCAGCCTGCCGTCGGCACTGACGCGTGCCGTGGGAGGCTGGATGTCCGATCGCTGGGGTGCCCGAAGGGTATTGTACTGGGTCTTCGGCGTTGCCTTGGTTTGCTGTGGACTGCTCGTGGTGCCGCAAATGGACATCTATGCGCCGGGAAGCGGCATCATGGCGCGCTTTGCCGGCACGGTGATCGCCGTATCTCCGGGGCAAATCGTCGTCCAATCGCCCCTCCAGGGCGACGTGACCTACGCCTTCTCCACCCCAAAACGCGATCCGGTCGCCGCGGAGCAACGCAAGCCTGCTGATGAGGATCCCGCGCCGGCTGGGCTGGGGAGCGACGGTGTTCATCAGCGGTCGGGAGTGCTGGTCTTGCCACGCTCCGTGTCCTGGCAGGAGGCCGTCGTCAACGTCGGGCAGAAAGTCGCGAAACGGCAACTCCTAGCCCGTGGCGTGACGCACATTTTCTTTCAAGCCAACCTCTGGATCTTCACCGGGCTGAGCTTGCTGCTGGGCACCGGGATGGGGATCGGCATGGCTGCGGTCTACAAACATATCCCCGACTATTTTCCCCAGGACGTTGGCGTGGTAGGAGGAATCGTGGGGGTGATCGGCGGCCTCGGCGGATTCGTCTATCCGGTCATTTTCGGCTATCTCCTTCAGGCCACCGGATTCTGGACCACCTGCTGGATGCTCTTCTTCGTCTTAGCGATGGCGTGCCTTTTGTGGATGCATTTCGTCGTGCGAAACATGGATCATCGCGCAGGATCGCAATAGGGCGCTACCCTAATTGGAAACAGAACGTCCGAAATGCGCAAGCCCGCGTCTTGCAGCGCTTGGCCGGGGAGGCTGGATAGTGGCCGTCGGCTACCAGGTTAACGCCGAAGTCATCTTGAACTCGTCGGAACCCTCCTACGCAAGCGATCATGAGCTTTCCAAGCGGTCAAACGCCTCGAGCACCATTTGGCCTATGCCCCCGGCAGCGCACAGGAATTGCTGAGATCCGCGCTTGTCGTCGGGCGCAACCCCGGTGTTGGAGAACGTCGAGAGGATGTACTCGGCGTCACCGCGATCGATGCCGTACAGGTGGAAGTAGGCCGCGTCGAGTTCGGCGCGGATTTCAGCCCGCTCGGCCTCCTTCCAGAGGTGAACCCCGTCGCCCCGCGACCCCTTGAAATCGCATGCCTTGGCCAAGGGGATCATGTCCTCCGCCGTGCAGGTCAGTCGCAGCACCCGCTCGCTGATCCATTGCTCCAACGTCTCTTTTTTCGACCACGGACACTTGTCGGCGTAGGTCTCCGGCGGCAGCGCGGGGAGTTGCTCGACGATGAAGAAGTTGAGCGTAATGCCACCGATCTTCTGTCGGGTAACATAGTCAAAGACGTACGAGTTCAAATTGGCTAGCAAGCAGGCTTGGCGGCGTGGTTCGGCGTCAGTGAGCATCAGCACGAATTTATTGGTCACGGCGGCGCGGGGAATGAACGCAGAAATCATAGTCCGCTCGTTGGTCGGGCTGGTGATGTCCTTGAAGCCGACAAGCCACGGCTTGTTGCCGGGATGAAGTTCCAGCGTCTCGTCCACCGCCGTCTCGTCCACCCACCATCGCGGCTGCGCGGCGAACTCGGGGTTCTGGTGCTGGACGAGCGAGGTCTCGGTCTTTTGGCCTTGCCGCACCCAGTTCCCTTCATCGACCGTAACGCTTGCGGCGCGGTGGTCGAATGCCTGCACCATCTTGGCCTCGTAGAGCGGCAAGGCCCGCTTCTTTGCCTTTCGGAAGACATTCCCTTCCAGCTTGTAGCCCTCCTGCTCCCAGCCCGCGCCTCGCGAAAATGCGCGGCGTCATTGGTCTGGTCGAACATTCGCAGGAACTTGATGCCCCACGGGTTGCCCCCCGTTTTGCGGTTCTCGTCGATCAGGACGGGGATCCGTTTGTAAATGCCCTTTGTCAAGTCGGCGTCGCGCCGCGTGCGGAAGATGGGGCAGGTGTTCGTGTTGGGGTTGAGAAGCGCCATGTCGGCCGCGCTCAGCCGAATGTGGCGTTGCTTTTTCGCCGCGGCGGTGTCTTCGACGCCGTGGGCAAAGAAAACAAAGTCAGCCTGCGCGGTCGCCTTCGATGCGCCGCCGAAAACCACCGCCGAGAATTTGAACCGCCCATCAACGTCCTCAAAAACCTTGTTGCGGTTCTCAAAGTCGTAGAGCGACACCAACCGCTTGCTCTCCATCAATTCGTTGAAGAACTCTTTGGTCGTCTCGTCGGTGGCGATGCCCGAGGGCACGAGCAGGCCCGCTAGGCCGTCGGGCGCGACGAGCGTGCCCGCCAGTTCGGCAAAGAGCATGTACAGGTTAACGTCGCCTTTGCCGGTGAGCGGGTAGCGGCCGGAACCGCGGGCATAGTCGAGCATCTTCTGGGCGAGGTCGCGGGCCGCGAGGTACGAGGCGTGCAACTCCGGATTGACGGTGGGCATTGCGGCGATGCGCTTCTTGCGATCGGCGGCGCTCACGGCGCCGGCCGTCGCTGGGTCGGTCAAGGAGAAGAACTCCCGATCCTGCACTTTAACCCGCTCCCAGGGCGGGTTGCCGATGACACAATCGAAACCCGGCTTCGGCCGCGCGAATATCGCCGGAAACGCCGACTCCCAGCCCATCGCCTGCGGACGCTTCTCCGCATGCGGGTGCATCAGGCGAACCATTTCCCCATCGCTCACCAGGCTGTTGCCCCAAACGATGTTCCGCGACAGATCGGCCAGCGTGTGGCCCTTGCGGGCGGAACGGATCCAGAGGGCGAGTTGCGTGATTTCCACCGCCTGCTCCGACAAATCGACGCCGTACAGGTTGTGATTGAGGATCAAGTCGGGGACGGCATCCTCCAGCGCGGCGACCTCTTCGGCCGGCATGCCCGCCCCGGCCAGGCCGTGAACGACCGCCTTGTAGTGGGCGTCCAGGGCCTCGTAGGCGCGGATCAGGAACGCGCCCGAGCCGCAGGCCGGATCGCAGACCGCAATGGCCTTGAGGACTTCCAGGCAGGCAGTCCAATAGGCCAACAGCTTCTTGGGGTCCTGGTCCGTGCGGGACTCCGGATCGACCCCATGCTGCTGTTGCAGGCCAGCAAAGCGCTCCAGCACCAGCGCGTCGACGGTCCGTTCCACGATCAACGACGTAAAGGCGGGGGGCGTGTAATAGATGCCGAACCGCTTCCGCTGGGCGCTCTTGGGCATCTTCGAAAGCGGCGATTCGTCGCCGGCCGGCCTGGCCTTCTTCTTTCGCCGCCCGGCCAGGGGGACGGCGCCGTTGGCCGTTTCGGCATCTTCCGCGGCCGCGGCCAGGGCGAAGAGCCCGCCCACACGCAGCTTTTCCAGTTCCGTGATCGATCGCTCGAAGAGGTGTCCCAGGACGTCGACATTGACTTCCTCGGAGAAGTCGTAATTGCCGAATCCGGCGAAGGCGTTGGTCCACTTCTCCTCGGCCAGTTCCAGCGCGTTGATGGCCGGGTCGTCGGCGAACAGTCCGCCGTTGAAGGCGGAGATTTCCCGCTTGCCCTTGGCGCCCTTGTCGATGGCGGTGAAGAGGTCAAGAAAATTCTCCCATGCCGGGTTCTTGGCCCGGCTGTACATGCGGACCTCGGTCCGCGTGGCTTCCAGCAGCTTCTCGGGCAGCAGCTCGCGGTCCTCGCAAAAGGCGATGAAGATGATGCGGTCGAGCAGCTTTTGCGCGATGCGAATCGCCTCGTCGAGGTCCTTGCCTTCCTTGCGGTTCAGGTGCTCGATCAATTCCAGCCGCCGGCATTGATACTCCCGGTATAGTTTGTCGCCGGCGTTTTCTGCCGATCGGCCGTCTTGTGCAGGAGTTCCAGGGCCCTGGGGGCTTGGCCGATCCGCGAGGGGAGCAGTCCGCCGCGCTCGAAGATGCAGTAGAACTGGTCGAACCGCGCCCGGTTCCGCAGTTCCTGGAGGTCGAATTCCTCGTAAGAAAGGGTCCCCTTTTCGCGGTGGTACAAGCGGATCGTGCGAAAATTGGAGACGATTCCCCAAGGGCAGGTCGGGATGGCGTTGAGATAATCCCAGCATTGTTGCACCGCGGTGCGGCCGCTAACGCGGTCGCGGTCCAGGTCGGTCATGGCCCCCTTGAGTTCGACCACGGCCAGCGGCAGGCTGGATCGGGGAAACTGGCCCAGGGCCGCGTCGGCGGGGCCCACATCCTTGACATAGAACTCGTATTCCATCTGCCAGTCGTCGGGGCTGGCGGTCTTGACCTGATAGCCCAGCCCCTCGCCGAAAAACTGGCCCAGGAACTGGGGGGCGATCGACTTTTCCTTGAACTGCAGGAGTTCGCCGCTCGATTCCAGGTCGGCCCAGTGAACGGCGATTTCGTACGCGCGGTCCTGGGCCGCGCCTTCCAACTGGACCTCGACGGTGGTTTGCAGGAGGAAGCGGGGGATGAACAGCGCCCGCTGGCGGCGCAATCGCCGTTGAAGGACTGCCGCTTGCTCGGCCCGCAGCCTTTCTTGCAGTTCAAAGAGGTTTGCCGGAACTGGGTCTTTGTGTTGCGCCATGCCTGATTCGGGGGTTCAAGGCCAAACGCTCATTGTACTCGTTGCGCTCCGCCGCGACGCCCATTCATCACGGCAAGTTCTTGCTTGTATCTGAGCATACGTCCATGTATCCGTCAAGCCCAGCGGCCAGGCCGAAATCGCGGAATGTCGAGGGCGGCTCAGGTATTCGGTAGCTTAGATCGCAACTTTGCCAACTTATTTTTGAACTTAGCCATGTGGGTGGTGGGGTGAGTGCATCCGTTTGTTTCGTTAATCACACGGGCAACCGCTCGAGACTTGCCCTCACCCCCTGCCCCTCTCCCGGCCGTAGAGGGGAGTTTTTGGCGTAGCCGGATCCTCACCCGCCGATGTGTACCATGTTGTGCGTCGTCGGCCATTGGCCCAGGGGGATCGTCTTGTTGGGCACTTCGCCGCGAATTAACGAGCGGACGGTCTCCATTCGCCCCGCGCGGTAGGGCGTGAGCAGATCCACCCCATGCACCGTCCGCAGGCAGGCATAGATCCGCCCGCGGCTGTCCAACCGCGTACGGTCGCAGCCCTCGCAGAAGGGATGCGACATGTTGGTGATGAAGCCGATCGCCTGCTCGCGGCCGTCGACCAAGAGCCGATGCCGCCGCGCGGTCGAACTCCGGGGCAGAGGGCCGAGATTCTCGAACTCGGCCTCTAGCGACTGCAGGGCCTCGTCCGCCGATAGATACTCTCGATCGTAAAGTGCCGCGCCCTCGCCGAAGGGCATCAGCTCGATGAAGCGGATTTCGCAACTCAACTCCGCGGCAAACCGCACCAGCGACGGCAGCGAATCGCCGTTGTAGTTCCGCATCAGCACCGTGTTGATGCGGATCTGCGGAAATCCGGCCGCGTGCGCCGCGCGGATGCCCTCGACGATCGTTCGCACGTCGCCGCCGCGGGTCAGTTCCCGGCATAATTGGGGCGAAAGCGTGTCGAGGCTGGTGTTGAGGAACGCCACGCCCGCCTGCCGGATGGCTGCCGCATGCTGCTTGAGCAGCACCGCATTGGTCGTCATCGCCAACTCGGCGTCCGGCATCCGCTGGCGAATTTTTTCGACCAGACCGGGCAAGCCGGGCCGCAACAGCGGTTCCCCGCCGGTGATGCGAACCTTATAGATCGGGAATTCCTCGTGGAGGATAGCGATCAGCCCTAGCAGTTCTTCGTCGCTGGCCAGGGCGGCAGGCGAGGACGAAGCGCCCGACAGGGCGGGGCGGCAATAACGGCAGCGCAGGTTGCAGCGGTCGGTGACCGATAGGCGCAGATAGACTGGGCGCCATGCGGCGCTAGGGGAACGGTTCAAGGCGTTTCCTTTCCAAACACGGGAGGCCCGCGCGTTTCCCCGCGGACCCTATCGCCGGACGACCCGTAGCTTTTGCCGTAGGTTCGTCCGATCGGAAACGAAAAATCCAATTATCGCATTGTACGCCATCGGAGGGCTGCCAAGCAAGGGATTCGGTTGCCAAAGTCTCGAGATGACGAACCATGATCGGTGGTTGCCGTCATGGTGCGTCATGGTGCAGCATTATGTCCTTGGTGGTATAATCCTCGTAAATTGAGTTTTCCTTGGACAACTGACATACTCAGGTGCCCCCTATGGCCGATTACGACAGCCCCTGGAAAGAAGCCCTCGACTTCTTTTTTCAGGCTTTTTTGGAACTCTTCTTTCCGGACGCCCACGCCGACATTGGCTGGGGCCGGCCCTACGAGTCGTTGGACAAGGAACTGCAACAAATCGCGCCGGAAGCGGAGATCGGGCGCCGATATGTCGATAAGCTGGTCAAGGTGTGGCTCAAGAGCGGGGAGGAACAGTGGGTACTAATCCACGTCGAGGTGCAGATGACCGACGAGGCCGACTTTCCCTGGCGGATGTACGTCTACAACTGTCGCATCTTCGTCATGTATAATAGGGAAGTGGCGAGTTTCGCCGTGCTCGGCGACGACGATCCCCGCTGGCGGCCGAACCGATTCGGCTACCGCCGTTGGGGCGTAAAGGTTCAACTGGAGTACCCGGTCGTCAAGCTCTTGGACTATGCGACAAGACGGGCGGAATTGGAGGAAAGCGGCAATCCGTTTGCCACCGTGGTCCTGGCCCACTTGGACGCGCAAGCGACCCGCCAGGACCTAGGCCGGAGGAAGGACCGGAAGTTTCGTTTGGTCAAGGGCCTTTTGGAGCGAGGTTGGGATGCCGAACAGGTGCGGCAACTCTTGAGATTGATCGACTGGTTAATGGAATTGCCCAGAGATTTGAAGATCGAGTTCCGCGAGCAAGTCACCAAGTATACAAAGGAGAAGCACATGCCTTTCATATCGACATTCGAGGAAATCGGATTCGACAAGGGGATGGAACGGGGCCTCAGTCAGGGCCTCAATCAGGGTCTCAGTCAGGGTCTCAGTCAGGGCCTTAGTCAGGGCCGCATCGAGGCCATCGAGGCCATTTTGGAAACGCGGTTCCCGAATGCCAGCAGCGAACTCATGTCGGAGATTCGGCGGATCGTCGACCAGGAGCAACTGAAGAAGATCCTCTGCGCTGCGGTAACCGTTGCCGGCCCCGACGAACTGCGAAAGCTGTGGGGCAATGATTCCGATGGCCGCGGACCGGGGTAGGATGACGGTAATCATTAAGCTCTTTGGTCCCTTGAGCCGGGCGGCGGGCAGAGGGCAACTTGCGATCGCGGTCGAGCACCAGCGGCCGACCTGCGGCGAGCTCCGCGCGCGGCTTGCGACAGACGAACCGCGCCTGGCCGGCATGCTCCCCGCCTGCCGATTTGCGATTAACCACGCCTTCGCGGCCGATGATTGCGAGATCGCCGAGGGCGACGAAGTGGCGCTATCGGATTGACCTCGGGAGGGTGACGGTGCTAGAGGTCGTTATTCAAATACACGAGGGCCCGCTCCCTGCCGAGGCCGTGCCCTGTTTCCAGGAAGGCGCGGGCGCGGCGGTCGCCTTTGCAGGGCTGGTGCGTCCGCTCGAGGAAGGGCGGACGATCGTCGCGCTCGATTACGAGATCTATGATCCGATGGCCTCGCGCGTTGCTTGAACAACTCGCCAGTGAGATGATCGAGACGCACGGATTGATCGGCATTGCGGTCGAGCACAGCCGCGGACGAGTCAAGGCGGGCGAGTGCTCGTTCCGCTTGCAGGTTGCCGCGCCGCACCGCCAGGAAGCCTTGGCGGCCATGGCAGAGTTCATCGACCGCATGAAAGCGCGATGCGCCGATCTGGAAGAACGCGGTTCCCCCGAAAATCCTCGCCGCCATCCTGGCAGGCGGACTTGCCACGCGGCTGGACGGCATCGCCAAAGGGCTGCTGCCCACGTCCCAGGGCACGATCGTCGAACGACTCATTGCCGAACTGGCGACCGCCGGCGTGAACGACACGATAATCGTAGCCAACGATCCGCAGCCCTATACCGCACTTGGCAAAACGATCATCGCCGACCTGCGGCCGCGGATTGGCCCTTTGGGCGGGATCGAAGCGGCGCTCCGCATGCCGGCGGCGCCTACGATGCCGTGTTGCTCTTGCCCTGCGATCTGCCGAGAATTGCGGCGACCGAGCTTCTGGCTCTGGTGACGGCGTTTGCCCGCGATCCGCGGCGGGTGGCGGCGGCAGTCACGTCCGACGGACGGCTGCATCCGCTGTGCGCGGTCGTGCCCGTGGCGCTGCTGCCGCAGGTCGTGCAGTCGATCGAAGCCGGCCACTACGGCGTAGGCCGGCTGTGGACCGCGTTGGGGGCGGCCTCCGTGCCGCTCGGTGATCCGGCGAAACTCCATAATGTCAATTCGCCCGAAGACCTGCAGGCGACCTCCGCGCGTAGCGCCTTAGACTGCTATCAGGAGAAAGTGGATGGTCGGCCGGTCATCGCTTATCGTCATCCATACCATGGGCGTGCTGGCGGCTGGTATTGCCGCCGTCTTTGAGATCAGGACCATCCTGTGGAGCGGCGCGATCCTATCTCTTACGGGTCCTCTGATTGCGGTTTTGTCCTATCGCGCACGTCACCGCATCGGATTGGGCTTCGGAGTGGCTTCGGCCTCGGCAGCCGTTGCCTGGTTCCTAATAATCTACTTCCTCTCATGGAGCCCCGACACAGCGCATTTACCGGTGTCCTTGTTCCTGATTGTCTTCGCAGTGGCAAGTATCCCAGCCGCCGTCTTCAGCATTTTGGAGATGCTCGCGCCGCTGGCCGGGGCCGAAAATCGCTTTCAGTTCAGCATCGGCACTATGCTTTCAATCACGTTCTTTATCGCCTTGTACCTCGGCATCCTGCGTGCTCTCGATATATTTGGCCGCCTCTTCTCCCTCTGGTCACACGGTTCCTGACGAGATAAATAAAGGACCGCCCGCCTGTTCCGCCGGCTAACCGAATTGGAGTATACTAAATGATCCCGCACGATCCTGGGGAACGACTGTAGGGAATGCAATCATGAGGGAATTCACCCATCTCGATGATCAAGGCGCGGCCCGGATGGTCAACGTCGGCGCGAAGACGCCGCAGCGCCGCATGGCCCGCGCCGAAGGTTCGATCGAATTGTCCAGCGGCACCTGCGAGCTGATCCGCAACGACCGCATCGCCAAGGGCAGCGTGCTGGCCGTGGCCCAGATCGCCGGCATCCAGGCCGCCAAGCGGACCGGCGAGCTGATCCCGCTCTGCCATCCCCTGGGCCTCGATCACGTGGCGGTCACGCTCGAATTGACCGCCTCCGGCATGACCGCGCGGAGCGAGGTCTCCACGACCGGGCGGACCGGGGTGGAAATGGAGGCCCTCACCGCCGTGAGCATCGCCCTCTTGACCGTCTACGATATGTGCAAGGCGGTCGATAAGCAGATGCGGATCGGTCCGATCGTGCTCTTGGAGAAGGTGAAAGTCGATGTCCAACCGTGACGCCGTTGGCCCTCAGGAGCGACCGCTCGACTGCCTGGTGATTACGCTCAGTGACCGCGCGGCGGCAGGCAGCTATGCCGACCGCTCCGGCCCGCGAGTGCGAGAGCTGGTCGAGGCGTTTTTCGCCAGCCGCCCGATCCAACTCACGATCGCCAACCGCCTGCTGCCCGACGAGCCCGAGCAGCTTCGCCAGGAAGTCCTTCGCGCGAAAGAGTCGGGCATCGACCTTTTGATCACCACGGGAGGCACCGGCGTGGGGCCGCGCGACGTGACTCCGGAAACCGTCGCACCGCTGTGCGACAAGCTCATCCCCGGCATCATGGAGCACATCCGCACGACCTGCGGCCGACAGAACCCTCGCGCCCGGCTCAGCCGTTCGATCGCGGGCGTCTGTGGCAAGATGCAGATCTATGCCCTGCCGGGCAGCGTCCGCGCGGTCGAAGAGTACATGCCTGCGATCCTCGAAACGGTCGAACACATCTTCGATACGCTCCACGAGCACGAAGCCCATGAATAGCCCGCGCAGCTTGATCAGTCCTGGCGAAGCCCTGTCGTTGGTCATCGAGGCGGCCGAAGCGCTCGGCCCACGAACGGTTGGGTCGCCGGAGGCCTGCGGACTGGTGCTGGCCGAACCGATCGCGGCCGACCGCGACTACCCACCCTTTCCACGCTCGATGATGGACGGGTTCGCCGTTCGCCTGGCCGACGCGGGCCAGACCCTGCCGATTGCCGGACTGCTTGCGGCCGGCGCGGTTTGGGAGGGCGAATTGCCCGCCGGCCGGTGCCTGGAGATCCTCACCGGCGCCCCGTGCCCTCGCGGCGCGGAAGCGGTTGTGGCCAAGGAGCACGTTGTGCGGCGTGCGGACCAGGTCACGCTTCCCGCAGAGATCCGCCGCGACCAGAACATCGCCCCGCAGGGCAGCGATTGCCGAGGCGGCCAGCTAATCATGTCGCCCGGCGACCTGGTGACGCCGCTGGCCGTCGGCGTGTTGGCGTCGATCTCCAAGGCGATGGTCCGCGTGATTCCGCGTCCGGGCCTGGGCATCATCACCACCGGCGGCGAGTTGGCGGCCGCCGAAGGACCGCTGCGCGAGGGCGAAATCCGCGACTCCAACGGGCCGATGCTCGCGGCCATGGCCCGCGGGCAGGGCATCGAGCCGCGGCAAACGAGGCATGCGGCCGATCGAGAGGAAGCAATCGCTGAAGCGCTGCAAGCCGCTGCCGATTGGGACATCGTAATCCTGACCGGCGGTGTTTCGGTCGGCACGTTCGACCTCGTGCCGCAGGCCCTTGCCGAATATGGGGCCGAGACCATCTTTCGCGGCGTGGAGCAGAAGCCGGGCCGCCCGCTGCTTTTCGCCCGCAAGAACCGGCAGTTGATTTTCGGCCTGCCCGGCAATCCGCTGGCCTGCCACCTGGGCTTTCATCGCTACATTTCGGCGGCCATTTCCAAGCTCAGCGGTCGGCCGCCGCGCCGGGCCGAGATGCAGGGCGAGTTGACGGATGTGCCTCCTATCGGCAAAGGCCGCACGCATTTCGTGCTCGGCTGGGCCGAGTTTGTCGCCGATCCACAGCCGCGATTTCGCGTGCGGCCGCTGCCCAGCATCAGTTCGGCCGATATCTTCCACGGCTGCCAGGCCAACTGCTACGTGGAGATGCGAGCCGAGGAGCTATCGCCGGCCGGCAATCAGTGCGCGTTCACCTGGCTCAGTTAGCCGCTTGCCGGCCGCTCGCCGCGATCGCGTTCGATCTGTTCCCAGGCCCATTGCCATGCGGCGACGGTGGAAGGAAAGCCCCGCGTGTTCATTCCCAGCAGGACCGCCTGCTCGACCTCGGCGGCCGTCGCGCCCTGTTCGAGGGCACGGCGGACGTGGCTCTTGACGGCCGACTCCAGGCCGGCGCCGAAGGAGATGCCGATCTTGATCAGTTCGCACGTTTTGCGATCGAGCGGGCCCGCCTGTTCGACGGCATGCGCGACCATCTCGTGCGCCGCACCGATCTCGGGGAACTTCGTGACAAAGGCCCGGAAGGTCTTTGGCAATTTCGGTCCGCTCTGGCCGCTCGCCTCTGCCGATGGATCCATGATTTCTCCTCACCGCCCGGATAGGTTCACAAACGCGGATGGCGGGGGCGATTCCGCCGCGATTGCCCGCGGAAACAGGATGTTGTTTTCGAGGTGGATGTGCTGATGCAAGTCTCCTTCCATCCGCACCAGTTCTTGGTAGAGCGCGCGAAACGTGGGGCAGGCGTCCTCAGGCAGCCGGTAGTCGCCGGTCGCTTCGCGAATCTCCACCAGGGCCTGGCCGCGCTTTCGTGTTCGTGTTCCATCTGTCGAATCGGATTCCCTACGGTTCCGAAACATGCCACAGGCCCCTGCGGGCCGCCTTTGCGATGCGCCTCCGCAGCCACGATATAGGGGAAAAGAACTTCCTCTTCCTTCCGCAAATGGCTCGTGAGTTCCGCGTCGAGGGCGTCGTACCGATCCTTTACGTGGCAGAGCATGGCGCCATGCTCCGCCACGTGGGCCTGTAACACCTTCCGCACCAGATCCCCGATCCTCGGCAACGCCTCGTGCATGTAGGCGTGATGCGTTTGGAGGATGTGGTCGATCAACTCATGGAGAGGGCGCCGCATTCCAGTCCTTTTCGGCGGCGGCCGTCCCCGTCGATGTTTCAACCAAGGCCGCTTCGATGTCGCGAAGCAGGTCGGGAAGCGCCGCCTGGCCCTCCGGCGCCGCCTCGGCCAGGCATTTCCCGCCGCCGCAACAATAGTCGATGCCATGCTTCTCGAAGACCTCCCGCGTCTGCGGGTACTGACCGACTAATGCCCGGACCGTTGTTGTGCCGTTTACCTGAATTGACATATTGTCCGTCTTTCTCATGCGAATATCCGTGTGAAACAATCAACCCTCGAAGCGATCCAGTTGCAGAACGAACTCGCGTGGCTCGACGTTCTGAATGGCGTGCCGGACCGTGCCGGACCACCCTCGAATCATCGGGTTTCCTCGCTGATATTGGAATTATAGACGATCTCTGTGACCGAGGGGTTGATCTGGATCAAGAGTTGTCACTGATTTTCTGCCCAGTTAGCTCGTTATGCCTCCACCGTCACATCCTCCAGTGCCTGCGCCTGGCAAAGGAGGATGATGTTGTTGCCGCGATCGTCGCCGCTGAGCGCGTCCTGGGTCGGCATTTGCACCGATCCGGACAGCATCCGGCACTTGCAGGTCCCACAGATGCCGGAACGGCACTCGGAGTCGACGTTGACCCCCAACTCCTCGGCCAACGTCAGGATCGGTCGGCCGCCTTCGATCTTCGCCGTCTTGTTCGATCGCGAGAAAGTCACCGTGAATTCGCCGCCGCGGGTCAAACGCGAGCCGTCGTCGAGCGGCGACGATTGCTTCACGCCGAACGATTCCGTCCGGATGTTCTGCTCGGCGACGCCCAACTGCCGCAGCAGATCGCCTGTCGCGGCCAGCATCTCCGCCGGGCCGCACAAATAGAACGGGATGTTTGTCACATCGGGAATCACGCGCGTCAGCAGTTTGGCGTCAATCCGCCCGATGGCGCCGTTCCAGCGTGTGCCCTCGGCGCGCGTCAGGGTCAGCGTGAGATGAAGATTGGAAAAGCGGCGTTCGATCGCCTCAAGCTCCTCGCGGAAAATGATGTCCTTGGCCGTTTTGCAGCAGTAGATCATATAGATCTGCCCGCTCCAATTGCTGGTCGGTCAGATAGCGCAAGATCGACATCAGCGGCGTGATCCCGACTCCCGCGGCCAACAGCGCGACGCGGTCCGCCTCCGCGCCGGTAAACGTGAAGCTGTCCTCCCGGCGCGGCGATCTGCAAGAGGTCGCCTTCCTGCACCTTATCGTGCATGTGCCGCGAGACCAGTCCCTGCTCTTCCCGTTTGATGGTCACTTCGCAGTAGCCGCGTCGTGACGGCGTGGAAGCAATCGTATACGACCGCGAGACCGGTCTTGCCGCCAAGTCTGCAAGCGAGAAGTCAAGTACTGTCCCGGCAGATAGGCGAAGGGAAAGGGGCTTCGCATCGGGCGGAACCAGGCGAAAGGTCTTGACGTTCGGGGGTTTCCTGCACGATGCGTTCGACGCGGAGTTGCCCGCTTCCAGCGGCCGGCGCCGGCCGATGCGGCCCGCTGGACACCGTCTGCGGAGCGACGGCTTTTTCGAAAGCCGCACGGAGAAACGCCACCGCTCGATATCCCAGCAAGATTCCTACCACGCTGCCATAAGCGACTGGCAAGCGGATGTCCGATTTGACCTGCATGTAGAAATGCACGACCCCGGCAATCGCCGCAACATAGGCCAGGCGATGCAGTGCCTGCCACCGCTTCGGGCCCAGACGCTTGATCATCCAGTTGGTTGACGTGGCGGCCAGCGGCGCCATCGCCAGCAGCCCCAACGAACCGACAATCAGGTAGGGACGCTTGACCATTTCGGAAAAGGTGTCCCGGATGTTCATCACGCGGTCGAGAATGAAGAAGATCGAGAAGTGCGCCAGTGCGTAAAAGAAGGCATACAGGCCCAGCAGCCGCCGGAAATGGAAGAGCCAGTTCAGCCCTGTGATCTTCCGCAAGGGCGTCACCAGCAACGTCAAGCAAAGGAAAATCAGCGTGAGCAGCCCTGTCGTCCGGATGGCGTAGTTGACCGGGTTCGCGCCGGTCTGGCCGTGCTAGGCATCCCACAGCAGGAGTGTCCCGGGCACGAGTCCATTGACCAGCAGATACGAACTTCGCAAACCGCACGTCCTTCATCTCGGCAAGCTTCCTTAATCCGGGCATTCCTGCCTCAGAAAAACGCGTCCAAATCCATGCCTGTGTACAGACTGCCGACTTGCTCTTCGTAACCGTTGAACATCAGCGTCGGGCGACGCCCGTCTACGCCGATTCGCACCTCCGTCGCCTGGCTCCAGCGGGGATGGTCATGATGCGGATTGACGTTGGCGTAGAAGCCGTACTCCTGTGGGGAGTAGGTGTTCCAGGTACGTCGGGGGCTGATTCTCCACGAGCGTGATCTTCACAATCGACTTGACCCCCTTGAACCCGTACTTCCACGGCACCACGAGTCGTAGCGGAGCGCCGTCCTGGGGCGGCAAGGCCCGGCCGTACAGGCCGGACGCCAGGATCGCCAGGGGATGCATCGCCTCGTCCAGGCGCAAGCCCTCGACGTAGGGCCACTCCAGCACGTCGGTCCTCTGTCCCGGCATCCGCTGGGGATCGAGCAGCGTCTGCATGGCAACGTACTTGGCGCTGCCCAGCGGTTCGACGCGATCCAAAAGCCGCGACAGGGAATAGCCGGCCCAGGGGATGACCATCGACCAGCCCTCCACGCAGCGCATCCGGTAGACCCGCTCTTCCGCCGGGGCGATCTTCAGCAGGTCGTCCAGGTCGAAGACTCGCGGCTTGTTCACCAACCCGCCGACCTCGACCTTCCAACCGGAGGTCTTGAAGTCGGCTGCCGTCTCGGCGACACGGTCTTTATCCGTGGAAAACTCGTAGAAATTGTTGTAATGCGTGACATTCTGGAAAGAGGTCTGCGGCTCGTCGGTGCGGAAGCCCGCGGTGGCCGGCGCCATGGTCTTGGCGACGTCGATCTGCGGGGTCTCGACGGCCTGTGTCGATGGCGAATTGAGCCGGCGGTAGACCCAGCCGGTCGCGACGGTGCTGGCCGCAAGCAGACCGGCCTTCATGAAGTTGCGTCGATTGAAGTAGACGCTTTCGGGAGTGATCTCGCTGCTGGGCGGGTCGGACGGTGCTTTCATGGTATCAGCTTGGCGCACTGTTGGGCAGGCTGAATTTCATAGGCGGGGACCTTTCAAAAAGAACTCACTTCGCACCATTCACTGCGCTCCATTCTACTCCCCGCAAGCAGGGATTCAAGAGCGATGGACCCAGCCTGACTTGGGAGGGTAAGCAAGCCCGCCTTTGCGCTTTGGTCCCGGCTGGGTCGCGCAACGGGGCGTTTGAAGGGTTCCTTGCTTGCAGTTCGTCCAAGTCCCATTTATAATACCAGCTTCCGCACGAACCCGCATGCCCACGCCGGGCAGGCGCCTGCCACCATTCTAGCCCTCCGAGGAGACCGTCCATGAGATGGCTTTTGGCCTCTGCCGCCTTCCTTTTCTTGCTGGTCCCGACCGCCCTGGCGCCGGCAGCCGACAATCCGTCGACCTTAAAGCCGCCCACCGCCGTCGGACCGGCAGACCTTCTTCTTGCCCAGCGGGACAGAATCAACCTGAATGCCGGCTGGAAATTCTATAAAGGCGACACGAGCGGCGCAGAAGCGATCGGTTACAGCGACGCCGCATGGGCTAACGTAAACCTGCCCCATGTCTTTGACATCCCTTATTATGCCCTGAAGAAAGGGAACTTCTGGTATGTAGGATACGGTTGGTACAGGAAGCATTTTGATGTCCAGGCGAAATGGAGAGAATCCAGCAGGATCTTTCTGGAATTTGAAGCGGCCTTTCAGGTCGCCCAGGTCTATGTCAACGGAAAACTCCAAGGAGAACACAAGGGCGGGTTCACGGGGTTCTATTTCGACATCACCGACGCCGTGCACGCGGGCGACAATGTGATTGCGGTGCGGGTGAATAACAAATGGGACCCGCAAATCGCCCCGCGCGCCGGCGACTGGTTGTTTTTGGGGGGTATTCACAGGAGCGTCTATCTGGTGATTACCAGTCCGCTGCATGTCACATGGTACGGGACGTTCGTCACCACGCCGCAGGTTTCCGCCTCGCAGGCGAAGGTCAACGTCAAGACCGAAATCAAGAACGAAGGCGCAACGCCGGTAAACTGCACCGTCAAGACGATTATTGCGGATGCAACCAAGACCATAGTAAGCACAGTGGAAAGCTCCCATCTGGTAAATGCGGGAGCCGTCTATGAGTTTGACCAGACCAGTCCGGACATTCCCAATCCACATCTCTGGTCTCCGGAAACGCCCTATTTGTATCAGGTGAAAACGATCGTTTCCGATAACAAAGGCGCCATCGTGGACAACTACGAAAGTCCGCTGGGCATCCGGTCCACTCAGTGGACCGCGGACCAGGGTTTCAAGCTGAATGGAGCGCGCTATCTGATCAAGGGCGTAAATGCGCACGACGATCGTGCCGGCTGGGGCATTGCGCAGACCAAGGCCGGCTTTCGCAGAGACGTCCTGCTCATGAAGCAGTGCGGCTTTAATTTTATCCGAGAATGTCATAATCCACACAACGTCTCCTGGGATGATGCCTGCGACCAACTGGGGATGCTTGCATGGCCGGAAAATTCCTTCTGGGGAGTGGGCGGCTTCAAGACCGACGAAGACGGCGGCTGGCGGCAAAGTTCCTATCCCACCAAGGCGGTTGACGAGAAACCGTTCGAAGACAATCTGAAGCAACAACTGGCAGAGTTCATTCGCCAGCGAAGAAACCATCCCAGCATCATTGTATGGAGCATGGGCAACGAAACCTTCGATTGCCCTGGCGGAAGCGTGATGGCCAAGTGCAAGGCATTCTACCGGGTCCTGGCGGATCTTGCGCAAGCCCTCGATCCTTCGCGGCAGGCCGCCGTGGGCGGCGCAACGGCAGGGGTTCGACAAACTGGCGCCGGTTGTCGGCTATAACGGAGATGGGGCGACGATCAAGACCTATCAGAATCCGGGCGTTCCCAGCCTGATTACCGAGTATTACGACCATAAAGGTGTCGCGGCCTTTCCCTGGCGGGCAGGGCAAGTCCGCTGGGTCGGTTTTGGCTACGGATCGTTCCTCAGCAATAACGGCGGACTGGGCGGTGTCGTCGATTATTACAGGATTCCCGGCCCCGAATGGTATCAATACCGGCAGGAAAATCTCGGAATCCCCTACAAGCTGCCCGCTCCCGGCACACCGGCAAAAGTGACTTTGACCGCGGACGCGCTCACGATTGGAAACGACGGCACCGACGATTGCGAGCTCACCGCGCAAATTGTGTCTGCCGACGGCACGCCCCTCGACAATAATCCCGCGGTAACGCTTACCGTAACTTCAGGAGGCGGATATTTCCCCACAGGCCCTTCCATGACGTTTGACAATGCCAAGTCTCCCGACACGAGGTGCATGCGGTACGGCATGGCGAAGATGACCATGAGGTGCTATGTGCCGGGAGATATTACCATCACGGCGACTTCGCCGGGATTGCAGGGTGCAAGCGTTACCGTCAAGTGTGTCGACAGCGCAAAGGAGCTGCGCCCATGAACGCCCCGTTCAGCCGCCGCGCTTTCCTCAAGGCATCAACTCTCGCCGCAGGGGCCGGCCTGGCCTTGCCGTCTTGGCAATCGTGCCTGCTCGCTGCGGAGGCATCGGCGACTTCCGGCACGGTCAGCCCGGCCATCGCGCCCGGCCCCTTCCAGGGCACCCGCGAATCGCTCAAGCAGTACGAGTGTCCCGAGTGGTTTCGCGACGCCAAGTTCGGCATCTGGGCGCACTGGGGGCCGCAGTCGGCCCCCGAGACGGGAGACTGGTACGCCAGGAACATGTACCTCCAGGGGAGCCGGCAATACGACTACCACGTCAAGACCTACGGCCACCCATCCAAGTTCGGCTACAAGGACGTGATTCCGACTTGGAGGGCCGAGAACTTCGACCCCGACTATCTGCTGGGACTCTACCGGAAGGCCGGCGCGAAGTACTTCGTCAGCATGGGGGTGCATCACGACAACTTCGACCTCTGGAATTCGAAGCATCAGCCGCGGTGGAACGCGGTCGCCACGGGACCCAGAAAGAACATCGCGCAGATGTTCAAGGACGCGGCGTTGAAGCAAGGGCTGCGTTTTGGCGTCAGCCAGCACCTGCACGCCAGCTACGAGTGGATGGCGACCTGCTTCGGCAGCGACCGCAGCGGCCCGCTGGCCGGCGTGCCCTATGACGGCAACGACCCGCAGTACGCAGACCTTTACCACGAGAAGCACGCGCCGGCCGCGCAGGCGGGGGACGTCAGCAAGGTGCCGGAGTCGTGGAAGCGGCAGTATCTGCTGCGGCTCCAGGATCTGATCGACCAACTGCAGCCGGACCTCATGTACCACGACGGCGTGATTCGGTTCGAGCAGTACGGGCTGAAGATTGGTGGCGCATCTGTACAATCAGAGCGCGGCGTGGCACGGCGGCAAGGTGGAGGCGGTTTACACCTCCAAGGGCATGGAGGACTGCCAGGCGGGCACCGCGGTGCTCGACTTCGAGCGGGGCATCGCGGAGGGCATCTGGCCCAACCCCTTTCAGACCGACACCTGCATCGCCAACTGGCACTACGACCGCGACGCCCGATACCGGACGCCCAAGGAGTGCATCGATCTGCTGGTCAACACCGTCAGCCGCAACGGCAACTTGCTGCTGAATTTTCCCTTGAAATCGGACGGGACGCTGGATGCGAAGGAGATGGGAATTCTCTCCGAAATCACGGCCTGGATGGCCGTCAACAGCGAAGGCATCCACGGCACCCGCCCCTGGCACGTCTGCGGCGACGGCCCGAGCGTGCGACGGTGCCGTCCGGGACACCAGCGTCTTCAAGCTCTTGCCGCCCATTCCCGACACCTCGCCGGGGGCCACGCGATCGGCCGGTGCGCGCGACAGCGGCAACAAGCCGCTGACGGCAGAGGACGTGCGGTTCACGTCGAAGGGCGGCGCACTTTACGCGTTCGTGATGGGTTGGCCGGGCAAGGAGGCGGTCATCCCCGCGCTGGCAACCACGGCCAAACCGAGCGTCGGCAAGATCGAGAACGTGGAGCTTCTCGGCGCGGGCAAAGTCCCCTTCACGCAGGATGAAACCGCGCTGAAGGTGCAACTTCCGGAAAAGGCCCCCAGTCAACATGCCGTTGCGCTGAAGATCGTCGGCGCTTGACAGACGTGTCCTGCCCCCCCTAAAATGACACCACTTGTTCAAATAAACTCCCGTGAATTCAAGAAAACGTTTTCCAGGTCCCGCTCAAGTCAACACAAGATAGGAGAAACGCCATGAAGATGTCCCGCAGAAAAGCCGTTCAACTGCTCGCCGGCACGGGTGCCGCCCTGTGCCTGCCTAATGCCTTTGGCCAAGCCGCCGCCCCCGCGGCGCCCGCCGCTAGCGCCGCCGCCACGCCGCCCATTCCACCGGCGCCCACGCCGATTCCCGCCCCGCCCGGCTTCGGCGTTGCCCAAGGGCCGTTCCAGCCGACACTGGAGTCGCTCTCCGCCTTCCAGGTGCCCGATTGGTATCGCGATGCCAAGTTCGGCATCTGGGCCCACTGGGGTCCGCAATGCCAGCCCGAAATGGGCGACTGGTACGCCCAGAAGATGTATCAGTTCAACAGCCCCGATTACAAATTCCACGTAAAAAAATACGGCCACCCCTCGAAATTCGGCTTCAAGGACGTGTGCAATGAGTGGAAGGCCGAAAAGTGGGATCCCGTCGCCCTCATCGCCCTCTATAAGAAGGCCGGCGCCAAGTTCTTCTCCGCCATGGGCAACCACCACGACAACATGGACATGTGGGATTCCACCTACCAGCCGTGGAACTCCGTCAGGCTCGGCCCCAAGAAGAACATCCTCGCCGGCTGGGAAAAGGCCACCCGCGACGCCGGTTTGCGCTTCGCCGTCTCCTGTCACGGCGACCACACCTGGGACTGGCTGCAGACCTCACGGGACTCCGACACCTCCGGCCCCATGAAAGGCGTCCCCTACGATGGCCTCATGACCAAGGAGCAGGGCAAGGGTCTGTGGTGGGAAGGCCTCGATCCCCAGGACCTCTACGCCCAATATCACGTCCGCGGCAAATGGGGATGGGGCCTGAGCGGCAATCCCCCGGTCGCCAAGGACTACATCGAGAAATTCTTCAACCGCATCGTCGATCTGATCGACAAACACCACCCCGACCTGCTCTATTTCGACAACACCGTGATGCCCATGTACCCCACCGCGGACATCGGCCCTCGCATCGCCGCCTATCTCTACAACACCAGCCTCGCCCGCAGCGGCAAACTGGAAGCCGTCATGACCGGCAAGGACCTCAACGGCAAGAACGCCGACTGGCGCAAGGCTCTCATCTACGACCTCGAACGCGGCGTCACCGCGGGCATCGAAACCGTCCCCTGGCAGACCGACACCTGCATCGGCAACTGGCATTACCAACGCAGCCTGTTCGATCAGCACAAGTACAAGACCGCCCGCCAGGTCGTCCAGATGCTGATCGACATCGTGAGCAAGAACGGCAACCTCATGCTCAACATCCCGTTGCCGGGCAACGGCCTCCCCGACGCCGATGAAATGAAAGTCCTCGAGGGCCTGGCCAAGTGGATGGAGCCCAACGGCGAGGCCATCTTCGCCACCCGGCCATGGGCCGTCTACGGCGAAGGGCCTTCCGTCACCACCGCCGCGCCCGCGAACCGCTTCGGCGGCTCCGTGGACGTTCGCGCGTACTACCGCCCAGGACGTCCGCTTCACCAAGAAGGGCGACATCGTCTATGCCTTCCTTATGGGCTGGCCCGCCGATGGGAAGGCCGTCATCAAGAGCCTCGCCACCGGCGCCGCCAACTTCCCCAGGGAAGTCGCCAAGGTCGAACTCCTTGGCAGCGGCGAGGTCAAATTCAGCCGCGACGCCGCCGGGCTCGCGGTCAACTTGCCCCAGCAGAAGCCCAATGACTTCGCCTACGCCTTGAAGATCACGCCCGCGTAATCCCGGCGCGAGACTTTAATCCCGGCGCGTGGCTGGCACCCGGCAGGACGGGCCTTTCCATTCGCGCGCCCGCACCATGGAGTTCGGTCCCATGAAGACACGACTTCCCTGTTTCAGCGTGAAGAGACCTTCTGAGTTCAAGCGGACTTTCCGCTCCGTGGCACTGCGCTCCGCGGCACTGGTACTGGCGGCACTGGTACTGGCGGCGTGGCTCGCCCAGACCGTGATCGTGCGCACCGACGACAGCCTTGACCTGGCCCAATTCAAAGATCCCCCGGGCGAGTTCCGCGGCATCCATTGGCAGGGCTTCAATCTTAATAGGCTGACGGACGACGGCGTGCGGGCCAGTGTCCGCTCGGCAGCTTCCAACGGGGCGTGGGGATCGTTCGAACTCGGCCTCAGCGCCGGCGGCGCCACGACGGGGCTGTCGGAGGCCTATTTGCGCGGATCGCACCGCGCCTCGACCAGTCAGGGCGTCGCCTACCTCAGCGAGGAATACTTCCATTTTTACCGGGTGGCCATCGAGGAAGGGCAGCGGATCGGCTTCCCGGACAGCATGCTCTACGACGAGTTGGGCTATCCTTCCGGAATCGCCGGAGGGCTGTTCTACACCAAGTACCCTGAGCTGGCCGAAAAGAGCATCGAAATCGCCGAGACGGACGCGACCGGCCCGGCCGACGTGAAGCTCGCGATACCCAAACCGCTCTATATCGGAGCGGTGATGATGAACCTCGACACGTTCGAGCGGATTGACATCAGCGACCGCAAATCGGGCAATGCGGTCGAGTGCCAGGTGCCGAAGGGCAAGTGGAAGGTGATGGCATTTTACCTGGACGACACCTTCCGCCCGGCGTCGGTGAAAGGCGGGTCCGTCGATTATCTCGACCGCGATGCGGTGGCCAAGTATATCGCCATCAATTTCGACCCCTATTACGCGCACCTCAAGGAGTTCTTCGGAACCGTGATCAAGCGGACCTTTTATGACGAGCCCTCCATGAGCTACGTGGACGGACGCCTGTGGACGCCGAACTTCAACCGGGAGTTCCAGAAGAAATACGGTTACTCGCCGATGACGGGCTATCCGGCGTTGTGGCATGACATCGGTCCCGACACCGCCGCGACGAGGAACGCGCTCTTCGGCTTCCGCACGGAACTCTTCGCCACGAACTACATCGGGCAGGTTGCCGAGTGGTGCGAGAAACATGGCGTCAAGATGGCCGGGCACCAGGACCAGGAGGAACTCCGCAACCCGGTGGCCGTGAGCGGCGACCTCATGAAGGTCTTCGAGCACCAGCAGATTCCCGGGATCGACAACATCTACTACCCTGGCGAGTCGGTCATCTCCTACAAGGTCGTGACTTCGGCGGCCTTCAACTACGACCGGCCCGAGTGCATCGCCGAGACCTACGCGGCCTATCGCGCAATGACTCCGACGATCGCGATGCGGACCGCCATGGACCAGTTCGCCCTGGGCGTGAACATGCAGATGGACGCCCGGCCGCGCGAGATGGACCCCGACATCGGCCGCTTCATCGGCCGCATGGGCTATATGTTGCGGGGCGGCCGGCACGTGGCGGACGTCGCCATCCTCTATCCGATCGCCGCCTTGCAGGCCGACTACAACTTCAATGCCAAGCGGAGGCCCGGCAGCCAGTCCGGCGGCACCGTGCCGGGGGCCAATGATTACATGGAGATCGGCCTCATGCTCTCGCACTCGCTGCGCGTCGATTACACCTACCTGCACCCGGAGGTTCTGCTCGGGCGGTGCAGCGTCGAGAAGGGGAGAATCGTGCTCAACAACAAGGAAAACCGCGAGG
Organism: uncultured Planctomycetia bacterium; assembly: GCA_963824275.1. GTDB lineage: Bacteria > Planctomycetota > Planctomycetia > Pirellulales > Thermoguttaceae > JANXQG01. Next base: position 1,433,970 of record CAWGOT010000003.1, read on the forward strand.
AATTCCGCATCCTGATCCTGCCCGCGGGCGATACGCTCTCCGCCGAGGCAGCCAAGAAGCTGCTGGAGTTCTATCGCGGCGGCGGCACGATCATCGCCACGCACGAACTCCCGACGAAATCGGCGGAGTTCGGGCGCGACAAGGAAATCCAGGCCATGACGGCCGAGGTCTTTGGGACCTCACTCGGCGATTCGAAGGGCTATTTCAAGAAATTAACCTTCGCCGGTGGAAATGGCTATTTCCTGCCGCAGCCGGACATCACGATGCTGAACGCGATCCTCAAGGACGTGATCCCGGTCCGCGACGTTGACATCCAGTCGCCGCCCCAGTGGCCGGTGAAGGTGGACGCAAATTACGACGGTGCGCTGACCTATATCCACAAAGTGAAATATGGACGCGACATCTACTTCTTCGCCAACTCCTCGGATAAACCGGTGGACACGAAAGTCGTGCTGCGGGGCGACAAGAACCTGGCGATCTGGAACCCGCACACGGGCGCGGCGGAGAAGGCCGAAACGTCCAAGTCGGAATCGGGCGGACAGCCCGTGACGACCCTGCATCTGGTCCTGCCGCCGGTCAGGTCCGCGTTTTTCGTTCAGGAGTTGCATCCATGAAGACCCCATTCTCTCGGCTCCGTGATTTGAAGGCATCCGCGTTTGTCACCTGCGCTCCAGCGCGAAGCCGGATGCCGGTCGGATGCGCCGCGCTGCTGGCCGCGTTTCTTTCTTCCAGCGGCGCGCCGGCGGCCGACCCGTTTGCGGCCGTTCCTGAACGGCTTCAGCCGTTTGTCGCCAGCAGCGAAATCTCCGGGGCGGTTGCGCTCGTGGCCACGAAGGAGCCGCGTGTTGCATCTTTCGGCGGTGGGCCAAAGCGATCTGGCGTCAGGCCGCAGGATGCAGACGACCGATCTCTTCTGGATCGCATCGATGAGCAAGCCCGTCACGGCCGTGGCGGTCGCGATGCTCGCCGACGACGGCAAGCTCTCCTTCGATGATCCGGTCGAAAAGTACCTGCCGGAGTTCCGCGGCATGTGGGTGGCCGGGGAGCAGACGGCGGAGCGGCGCGTGCTGTTGAAGGCCGCCCGGCCGATCACGCTGCGCGATCTGCTCACGCACACCAGCGGGTTGGGCGAATATCGCGTGACCGATCCGCATTGGACGCTGGCGGCGATGAGCAAAGTCCTCGCCCGCGAGCCGCTGCGTTTCCAGCCCGGCACGCGCTGGAGTTATTCGACGGCGGGAATGGACACGTTGGGGCGCGTCGTGGAAGTCGCGAGCGGAATGCCCTTCGCCGAGTTTCTGCAAAGCCGGCTCTTCGATCCGCTGGGAATGAAGGACACGACTTTCTGGATTTCACCTGCGCAGAAGGAACGCTTCGTGCAACCCTATATTCGCAATGCGCAGTCGGGCAAGCTGCAGCCGACGCCGATCGATTATATGTACGGCGGTGCGGTGACGGACCGCGAGCGGCCGCCGCTGGGCGGAGCGGGGCTGTTCTCGACGGCGGAGGACGTGGCCAGGTTCTATCAGATGATGCTCAACCGCGGCGCGGCCGGCGGGCGGCAGATCCTCAAGCCGGAGACCGTCGCCGAAATGACGCGCAAACAAACCGGCGACCTTCGTGCGCGGGCCGGCATGCCGTGGGGCCTGGGATTCTGCGTCGTTGAAGACCCGACGCAACTGGAGGCGAATGCGACGCTTTCGCCCGGTTCGTTCGGTCATGGCGGCGCGTTCGGCACGCAAAGCTGGGCCGATCCCGCCCGCGGCATGGTTTACGTGCTGATGATCTCGCGCGACAAGCTGCAACCCACACCCGACGATTCCGCCATGCGCCGCGTCTACCAGCAGGCCGTCGCCGGCGCGCTCGAGGGAAAATAGCGCTGAAAACGGTGTGCGAGTTGGTTCTCAAACGAACGTAGCCACTCGCCTCCTCGCTCGTGGCAGGCTGGCCCTCGATACTCGTCACACACCGCGCATATTCCAAAGATACCAAGAAGGGCTCGCCGGGCAATCTGCTTAATCCTGCTTCCGCAAACACCGACACAGGCAGCCAAACAGTCTATGGAGGAATCCCGACTCAAGATCGCGACCTTGCTCTGGACACCTGGCTCGCTCGCTATCGCCATGATTTCAACGGAGCCGTTTGCGACCTCGGGAACTACTTGCGCAAGAATCAAGGCAGCCGCAGATTCCCAAGAGTGGGTATCGGTACGGGTGCGGTGGTGAAGGTGACTACAGCCGGCCAAGCCAGGACGTTCCCTTCATCATCGGCCAATTCCAGTGTTACATGCCCGTATCGCAAAGGGTACCGTTGGCCGCGCCATCGCAATGAGTGACGTGTGATTGGAAATAAGGAGACCGAAAGCAACTCGGCGGCGTCGAATGGCAGCACGGTGTCGTCAGCGCCGGGATCGACCAGAGCGCGCCGCAAAACGATCGATCGTCCGCTTGGGCCCTGGACCCTCAACGGGACCAGCGGGCGCCGCCGCGACCGGGCGACGACGGGCAGCGTAGGCGCGGGCGAACCGAAAAGCGGCTCGGTCAGGTAAGGGAAGCGAAGGATCACAGCAGTTCTGCGCCGCCTACTCGGATGTCGCCGGTTTCGATTTCGATCCTCTCCAGGACAACGTCGTCGAGATCCTCCCGTGCGGCGCCGACACGTTCGGAAACCTGCCCGATGCTCTCGCCGCTGGCCACGATGCGGCGCCCATCGGCGCTAAAGGCTACCCACTGACCATCGTACGGTTTCAGGTCCCCGGCAGGAAACCTCTCTCGGTTCTGCCGGTAGGTTTTCATCATTGCCACTTTCATGAAGGCTGTTCCTTGAGATGGCCGGTCGCGGGACGGCGTGCCGGCTACTTGATTATACCCTCTTTTCGCACCCGGATCCAATCCAGGGGAAATTCCGCTTTCGCGGAGCGAAAGGCGACATTTCTGTACCAACGCCTACGGTTGCGTTTGCGTTCCCGACTTCTTGGGCCGGCCTTTCGCGCCGCCAGTCGAGCTGCCGGTCGTAAAACCCGGACCGCCGTTGGGCAAGGTGATTTTCAGGCCGGCGGTGTCGAGGTTGGCGGTGTTGGTGAGACGCACCGGGGTGCCGCACGTGAGATTGCAGTCTTGGAACAATATGTTCGTGATGGGTGAGTCGGGCAGGCCGACGATCGCCCCGCCGCCGCTGGCACTGCCGCTGACGTTGATGATGTAGATGTTCTTGACGGTCGTGGGCATCCGCGGCCCAGAGCGGCTGGTGGCGCCCCAGTTGAGATTGAAGTCGAAGACCTGGCGGACGCCGGCGATCTTGAGATTGCGGTAGACGATGTTCTCGACCGTGCCGCCCCGCGTGTCCTGCGACTTGAAGCGGATGGGGGCCCAGTTGCCCGAGTCAACCAGCGTGTCGCGGACCTCGACGTTGCGGATCGTGCCGGAGACCTCCGAGCCCATCGCCGCGCCGCCCTGGCCCTCGGCCATGTGGGAGTCGACGATAAGTATGTCTTCGCAAGGCCGGTTCACGCGGCGGCCGTCGGCATCCTTGCCGGACTTGATGGAGATGCAGTCGTCGTTGACGGAGATCGTGGTCTTGTTGACGCGGACCCGGCGGGAGGAGTCAATATCGATGCCGTCGGAAGAGGGCACGGTGTGCGTGGGGTCGAGAATCACCAGGTTGTCAACCAGAAAATCGGTGCAATACAGGATGTGCAGGCACCACACCGCCTGGTTCTGCAAGTGCAGGTCCTTGATGGCGGTGTTGGTGCAGTTGCTGAAGAGGATCAGCCGCGGGCGATTGGGACCGGCGTTGACGAGTTCCAGCGGCGGCGGGTTGTCCGGCGTGGGCGTGAGGACGGTCCGCGGGGCGGTGAAGCGAGTTTGAAGCGGCGGCGTGGGGGCCATTGCCTCGGGGACGGGGGCGGGCGCGGGCGTGCTCACCGGCCGGATCGAGCCGGGGCGGGCGGCACGGCCGGCGCGAGAGCCCTTGGTGATGACGTTCAGCCATTGGTCGCCGGAGCCGTCGATCGTGCCCTCGCCGGAGACGGTGATGCCGTCGAGGTTGATGGCGTTCAGGAAGGCGGACATGAAAGGCCGCTCGGTGCCTTCGAAGCGGGTATCGATGATGGGGTATTGGGCCGGGTCGAGCCAGGCCTTGAGCACGGCCTCTTTCTCGATGCGGAGGTTGGTGCCCTTCTTGAGGAAGATGGCGCCGGACATGTAGACGCTGCCGTGGTCGGTGGCGGGATAACGACGGTACCGCCGCCGGCGGCGGAGCAGGCGTCAATGGCCTTCTGGATGGCCGCCGTATTGAGCGTCTTGCCATCCGGTACGGCGTCGAAGTCGGTGACCGGGAAGTCCTTCCCGGCGGGGAGCAGCTTGGGGAGCGGGAAATCGAGCCGGGCGGGAACGGGAGGGATGTCGGCGGCGAAGGCCGCGGAGGCGCAGAGAATGAGCAGGGCAGGAAGAACGGCGTGACGCATGGAAAACTCCTTCCGGGTCGAGGATTTTAGGACTGGCGAGTCAATAACTGTACTCATCACGCTCCGCCGTGATGGCTTTTCATCACGCGGAGCGTGATGGGTACGTTGAGGTCTTTGGCGATTTTGGATGGCATCTGCGAGCGCATGGCGGGAGCTACTGGCCGATCACGACGACCTTCGTGCCCCAAGCCGGCAGTTCCAGCGGGAGCGTGGTCTTGCCGTTGGAAAGATCGGCGCCGGCCCACGGCTCGATCTTCCCGGTAGCGGTGTCCCACGACTCCGCCAGGCGGGCCGGGCCGCTGCTGCAAACGGTCGCCTTGAGCTTGAGCGGCTGCTCGCCTTCGTTGAAGAAGAAATAGACGTCGGCATCCTTCATGCGGCGGTGATTGTACTTGAGCCACAAGGTGGCCTGGTCCGTCGCCACGTCCGGTTCCGGCAAGGCCGCCAGAACCTGGTCGCTGATTTCAGCCTTCGGCTCCAGCCTGGCCCAGCGGACGTTGGCCGGCCCCGTGGCGGTGAGGAAGTTCTTGTCCATCACGAGCTTGGGGGCGCTGCCGAAAAAGACCACCTTGCCACCGGCCTTGGAGAAGGCCTGCAGGTTGTCCAGGGCGGCCTTGGAAATGGCCGTCACGGGCGGGATCAGAATGGCGCGATAACCTTGCCCGCTGAGGTTCACGAGCGCAGGGCCTTGGAGTTTGAGCGTCTTCGCCAGCGCGTATTCGTCCACGAAGTCCAGGTCCCGCTGATGCTGGAGGAGCTGGTGAACCAGGGCCAGGAAGGCGGTGTTCGCGGCGCGGTCGTTGAACCAGAAGCTGCTCGAAGGGATATAGACGCCGACCTGCGCGGCGGGCCGGCCTTCGCCCAGCACGTAGCAGAGGCGGTTGACGTGGGCGGAGAGTGTGGGAAAGCCCGGGTCGCCGTAAAAGCTGCGCAAGGGCCCCGTGCCCTGCAACCCCATGTATTCCACCCGGTTGACGCCGTTGACCAGGAGGTGATTGAGAATCCAGCCGGCCTCCTTGATGTCGGGCGCGGGCTTGTAGGCGGCAAAGGCCTCGCACATCGCGCGGGGATGGCCGTTGAGATGGGTGGAGGAGGAGGCCAGCTTGGGGAAATCGGCCACGACATCGTGCCAAATCTGGTGCTGGATGGTATCGATGCCGGGGATCTGCAGGCCGCGCATGCATTTGAAGAAATCGCCCTCGGCGCCGGCCAGATTCGGCAGGTTCTCCTCGTGTTCGATGTGCGTCTGCATCTCGACGTGGTTCTCGGCGGCACCATTTCCCTTCCCTGCCGAAGAAGTTTTCGCCGTACAGGTCGGACCACACGTCGCAGAAGTCGGCGTAGACGCGGTGGGTCTCGTCGAGGCTGAAAGGGGCGGTCGGTGCGCCGCGGCCGCCGAGGGTGATGGAGGAAATCGTCGCGAGGTAGGGCCGCAAGTCATAGCCCTTGCGCTTCTCGAACTCGGCCAGGAGCACGGGCGACCAGGGATTGAAGGCGCCGATGTTCGAGCTCACGTGCGGTTCGTCGCCGCGGAAGCCCAGGACGGTCTTGCCCATCTCGTCGCCCACGGCTTCCTTGTAGGCGTCGAAGGTCCACTGCACGAACTGCTTGCCGGCCTCGGGATTGAGGTAGTCCATGAGCGAGGGCGAGCCGCCGTTGGACGAATGCACGGTGCCGGAGCGGAACTGCCACTTGGGCAGAACGATTTCCCAGTTGCCCGCGGGGACGGTCCAGTTCACCGCGCCCGACGAACTATCCAGCACTTGCGTGGCGGCGGTGTCGCGGTTGACGGCCAGCATGCAGATCGTGCCGGTCTCGAGTTTATAGGAGTATTGCTGGCCGGCAGCGACGGCGACGTGCCGGGGGGCGGCCAGGCCCTCCATCCGCAGGTCCGGGCGCCGATTGCTGAACTTGCCGCCGGCAAAACCGGAGGGATAGGTGCCGTCGTCATCGAACCACAGACGCATGTTGCGCTTCTTGGCCTCTTCGACCAGAATCTTCACGGCGGCGAAATAGCCCGGCGAGAGGTAGGGCGAGTTGCCGCGGCCAGGCTCGATGTAAGCCGCCTGGACGTTCACCGCCTTGGCGCGGTCGAGCATGGCCCCCATCTCCGCAGGGGTCCGCGAGTCGCTGAAGCCGCAGTCGAATTGCGTGCTGTATTCCGGGGGCGGCGCGGCGAAATTGGCGGCCAGTTGCGCGGCAGTGGGATCGGAGATCTGCTGCCAGGGCCGCTCCTGGGCCAACGCGGCGCTTGCCAACAACAACACGGCGATCAGTGCGAAAGTCCGTAGGCCGCGAGGGCCGATGGCGAGAAGTCTTCTCATGGCAGGCTCCAGGGATAGGGTTTGGGGGCTCACGTAGGTCCCTCTTGCCGAGAGGGACTAATTTGTGACGATTTCGTGAGATGCAGACGTTTTTTGAGCGGCTTGGCGCCGCCGGTTGATGGTAAGGAACTTCCCCAGCGGGCCGGGTGGCATGCCTTCACGCGGCCGCGAAAAAACTGGGAACAAAACGGAAAGCGAACCGGCCGCGGGTAGGCATGTTTGCCGCGGAAGTTCCTTGGGAGGACCTACTTCTCGTCGAGTTCCAATCGCAGGTAATCGTAGCAGACGCCGGAAGTGAGTTGCCCGGCGGGGACGGTGAGCTGCATCTGGTTCTCGCCCGCCTTCAAGAGCGCGGCATCGAAGGGCTGGGAGTACTCATGCCACACGCCGCGGTCCGTGTTGTACCGCAGGGCGTTGGTAGAGACGGGCCGGATGCTGCCCACGGGCTTGCCGTTAACCGCCACAGCCAGGCTGGTGCTGTCCGCGCCGCCCAGCGCCACGCGGAGCGTAGCCTTGCCTTGCGCCGTCTTGTCCATGCTGAACTTGATCGTCCAGGTCGTCGCCCGGCCGTGGCCGATCGTTCGCCACATGTCCTCCCCGCCGGTCGCGGCCTTCACCCAGCCAAAACGCTGGTTGGCAGGGTCCTTCGCCGCCGGGTTCAGCCAGGCCGTCGACTCGCCATGCGGCACCTGCTCAAAGAACCAGTCCTTGTGCCAATCGCTCTTGCCGACCGTGTAGGTGAGGTCGTTGGGGAAGAGCAACGGATAGCGGACGCACCAACCCCAGAGCCAATAGTCGTCGCCCTTGAAGAACTCGCTGCCATTGCGGTTCGGGTAGCCGATTTCCCAGATTTGCTTGCCGTAACGGACGGGCTTCCACTCGATCTTGCCCAAGTCGAGCTTCTCGCCCGCCTTGACCGTGATGTTCTTCTGCTCGAACTCGCCCAGCACGCCGTCGGCAAAGGCGTGCATCGTGTAGGTGCCGGGGCGGACGTTGGTGATCGTGAATGTGCCGTCCTCGGCGCCGTCGTTCCAGAACTGGTAGTAATTCCCGTCATGCGGCCACTTCACCAGGTTGCCGTTGCCCGACCGGCCGGCAAACGAACCGCCTGTGCCGATGTAGTCTGGGTGTGCCAGGCCGACGGTCAGGTTGGGCAGTTTCGTCGTGGCGGCCTGCGGGTCGTTGAGCACGAACTGGCCGGTGACGTTGCCGCGGCCCTCCTTGTGCGGATAATCCACGCCGTTGACCCAATCATAGGGCCAGGCGGCCTTGACCTCTTTGGCTTTGGCCAGCGCGTCGTTCCAAAGCGCGAAGGCATTCTCGTGCCAGGTTGCGGGCACGGTGGGATTGCCCTGCGTGGCCGCGAGGGTAGCGAGCTCGGCCGGGGTGGCATCCTTGGCGTTCTCCAAGGCGTTGAAGTAGACGAAGATCGGTCCCACGACCTTCTTCCAATCCTGGCCGGCGGGAACGCTGCAGCCCGCCCCGCCCGCATAGTGGCCGGAAGTCCAATAGTCCAGCATGGTCGCGTGCATGTGGCAGACCAGGTCCATCTTCTCGGCGCCGCCGCCGATGTATTCGGTCGTGGGGTTGATGAAGTAGACGCCGATGTGGTCCTTCGTGCTCGACCAGCCGTAGGCGGGCAGCCGGTACATGATGGCGCAGTAGCTGTATTTGTGCTCGACGGAATTTTTGTAGTTGCCCGTGGCAATGATGCTCTGCTCTTTGGCGTGGATCACGGTGCCGCGGTCCCCATCGCTGATCATGAGCTGGTTGCGGTCCTTGTCGACCGAGAGCCAATTGAAGGTGGGGTTCATCTGCAGGATGAAGCGGTTTTCGCCGAATGACCCGTTGGGATAACTGGCCGGATGCGTGTACTGGGCGTAGGTGTAGAAGCCGCTGACGCCGCGTTCCAGGGCGTAGCGGACTTCAATGTCCATCGGACGGTTTACGCCCTTCACCGCGACCTCGCCGCGTTGCCCGTCGTTTTTCGCCGGGTCGATGGTCACGGACGGCGTGACCTGGCCGGAAGGCACTCGTTCCCAATATTCGCTGCGGCCCACGATGGAAACGCCGTGATAGACGATCGTTTGCATGTTGCCGTTGGCCTTGATGATGGTGGCCTTGATGATGCCGTTGTCCAGCGTCCAGGTCGCGCCGTTGTCGGTGACGGTCACGGGGGCGTCGACTTTGGATTTGGCGACAGCCGGCAGGGCATCGGCAGCGCGGAGCGGCGGCACGGCCAGGGTCACTGTAACGAAGGCAGATAGAAGAAGCACTCGGGGACTGGCGGAGAGCGGTCTTTTCATGGCAGGCTCCAATGAAAATGGAAAAGGGATGCTCTCCCGCAAGGGTTTGTCGGCCGTCGCGGGGGAGAGGGACTGCTTAATGCTACGCAGGTGGGGTGGGGGTGTTCTACGCTGCCCAGGTGGGCGGGGAGGGAAAATTCGAAACCAGTTGCGCAAAACCAGGTTCCATCATACCAAGCCCACCCAACTTGTCAAGCAATCTGCTGCCTACCTTCGGAGGGGCTGGGCGCGACGTGAATCTCGCCCCATCGACAGACCCGCTTCTGTTGTCTTGGGCCTTTTCCCTCAGTAAATTAGATGTGTTAAGGATGCCGATTGCAACCCAACCCCGACTTGCGTAATTTCACGGGCATTTCGGCTTATGTCAGACATCCCGCGGAACCGGCCAGCCGCCAGCCCGGTTCCTCAAAGAGACCGTTGGTTCGAGGCGCCTGAGAGGAGACACGAGTGGATCCGTCTACTGCGATTTACGAGAGCATTCTCAACAATGACATCTGTGGGGCGCGAGAGACCCTCCGGCGATACCTCAGGGAGCACGGGTTGTTGGACGCACCGGCATTGCCCATCGAGCATTGCCTCGCCGTATACAAGACCCTCGGCGAATGTGGGCTGGGGCGATTGGCCGCTGGTGCGGTCCGGGCCATGGCCTGCCATCCTGACGCACACATTTGGCAACGGCTGCTCTATTACTGGGGCTTGCGCGGCTCGCTTGGTTTTCTGGTGACGTTGGAGCTGCTCGACCAATTGGAGTCGCGAATCACGGGCGAGGAGGGCCGCCGCGCCCCCTTGCGGGATTTACTGCTGCGTCCCTCCAGCGCAGCCGGGCAAAGCCACCCCTTCGTTTCGCGGCGCGAGCGGCGCGTGCTCCAGGATCTTGCCTCGCGGCCTGTCCGCTTCCTTCCGGCGGAAAAGAGCTTGTTCGGGTTCGCCTTCGTGTGCCTGCGGGCCTGCTTGTATGCGAGCGGCTACTGGCAGCGAACCGCAAGAACAGCTCGAACGGGCCCGCTGCGAGCTCGACGCTGTCTGGCCGGAGTTGGTTCAGCAGCCGCTTCTCGCCTCGCTGTTGCTCCGCCAGATTGTGGCCGGCTACGCCCAGCTACGCCATTGGGATTGCTGCGAGGCACTCCTACAGCGATTGGTCGAACTGCCTGGCAGCCGCATTGAATGGCTGACATGGAAAGTCTATCTGTCCGATTGCCGCGGACAACGGGAGGATGGGCGGCGCTTATTGCTTGATGCTCAGCCGCAGGCCGCGGTGTGGGTGCAGTACTGGCACCTCAGGACCGGCGTCGGAGTGCAACGAGAGGATTTCGGCGAAGCCCGCCATTGCCTGGAGCGAAGCATGGCCCTGGTCGGCCGGAAGCGACATTTTTACTATGGGGCCCTGGCATTTTTCAACTATCGCGACGGCCGTTACGACGAAGCCGTCCGGCTGTGGAAGGGCACCTGCAGGCAACTATCGGCCGAACTGGCCGATCGGCTCCGGCAGCGGGTTGAAGCGGGCACGCTCGCCCCGCGCGTGTCGCTCGACGTGCCGGTGATGGTGCAGAAACCAAATCACTGCGGGCCGTGTGCCCTGGCGATGATCGGCCGCTACTGGGGAGTGCCGCTGTCGCAGGAGGAAATCGCGGCCCGGCTGAGCCCCTGGGGCACCCACCTTTGCGAGCTGGCGGCGCTCGCCGAGAGCCACGGCCTGGCGGCGATCATCGCCTCGCGCAATTTCGACGCCGTTGCCGACACGGTGCGGGCCGGCTTCCCCGTGCTCTTGAGCTTCAGCTACCCGGGCGGCGGCCACTTCGTCATCGCCGTCGGCTACGATCCCAACCTGGACCTCCTCGAGCTGCGCGATCCGGGCTTCACCTCCAAGTCGCAATTGGGCCGCATCGCCTTTCGCTCGGAGGCCGGTTATCACGATTACCTGACTGCCGTGATCTGCCCTCCGGAGAAGGCGCCGGCCGTGCCGGCCTACGGACACGCGGGCGCTTTGGATCGGGATCTGTGCCAATGCCAGAGCGACGCCCGCACGCCGCAGGCGCTGTGCGACGCGTTGCGGAGCAGCTATCCCGAAGAAGCGCTGACGGCCACCAACTCTTACGCCGATCTTCGCCTCCGGGCGCTCTTGGACAATCGCCGCATCGATGCCGCCCGTGGGCTCGCCGGCGAGATCCTTGCGCGGAACGAAAGCGGCTTGTACGCCTGCTCGCGGGTGGCCGAGGCGTTCCTGCGCCTCCAATTTCGTGCAGGATGCCTTCCAGGCGGTGTCGCGGGTCGCCTCGTCACGGAACGGGCACGAGGTCGCCCGCCGCGACGCCCTGGCCGATCTGCTCGATGAGAACCACAACGCGAGCCACGAGTACATCGACTTCATCCGCGCCCGCTGCGCTTTGCAGTTGGGCAACCTGCAAGTGGCGGCTGCGAGCCTCTTGCGGTCGATCAATCGTCACCCCGTCCAAGGCAACAAGTTCCTCGTCCTGGCGGATCTCATGGGACGTTTGGGCGAACAAGAGGAGCAGTTGAAGTTCCTGGACGTGGCGCAGCAGATTTCCGGTCCCAATTCCCGGGCGGCGGTAACCGAGGTGGCAATTCTCCGCGGCAAAAAGGACTATGCCGCCGCCTTCGAGTTGATGGACAAGACGATCGCCCAGTTCCCCAACCAGTCGTGGCTCTGGCTGGAGCAGGGTCGGCTGTGCGAGGAGATGCAGCTTTACGGCCTGGCCGTAGCGGCCTATCGCTGCCTTTGCGAGAGGATCCCCAACTGGTCGGCCGGCTACACGCGGCTGCTGGCGCTCTATCACCGGGGCAAGGACCTTGCGTCGGCCCAGGCCCTGCTCGACGGGCTTGACCAGGGCCTGGGCGACTCGCCCGACCGCTGGTGCATCCGCGCCTTCTGGGCGAGCCTCCAGCGCGACTGGACGGGTGTCCAAGAGTTTGTCGCGCGGTGCCTGGAAGCGGCGCCGTCGCACACCTGGGCGCACTATTTCCAGGCCGCGGCCCTGGAAGAAACGGGACGGCTGCAGGAAGCGGCGGCGGTGTGGCAGCGCGTCATCGAGGAGGCCGACCCCTCCGACTACTACTGGGACCTGGCCGTCGCCGCGCTGGGCCGGCTGGGACGCAAGCTCGAAGACGTGACGGCCTTCGAGGCGGCCTTCCGGCGGGCCATCGAAGTGGCGCCCGACTCGCCGGCGCTGTGGTCGGCCGTGGCGGACTTCTACCGCTTCCGCGGACGCGGCCAGGACGCCGGGCAGTACTTTGACGTGCTCTACCAACGCGTCACCGACAAGCCCGGATTGGCGATGAGCGCCGGCCGCTTGATGCTCCACCTGCACCTGCCGGCGGAAGCCCGCAGGTGGTTTGAGCGAGTCCCGCCGCACCATGCCGCCTATGCCCAGGCCGTGCATGGCGTTGTGAACTCGCTGCGCGGAGAGAACCGCCTGCCGGAAGTGCTGGGGCTGTTGCGGCAGACGGTCGAGCGGACGCCGTCGCCGGAGATGTACTCGACGCTGATCGAGGTTTGTCTCGACTGGTACGCGGCCCCCGAGGCCTGCCGATGGCTGCGGCGCGCTAGCCGACTTTCCCGACGCGCTGCCGGAGGCCGCCTATCGCCTGGTGCGGGCCCTGACCCAGCGGGACGCCACGTCCGACCTGCAATCGCTGGTCGAGTTCGTCGAGCAGAGCGGGAAGGGCGAGGCGGGCCGCCCGCATCGCGATTCGATGATCTTCGCCGCCTACGCGCACCGCCACTTGAAGCAGTATCGCGAGGCGCTGGCCTTGTGCGACGAGGTGCTGGCGGCCGATCCCGCCTCGGGCGCGGCCTGGATCGTCAAGGCCGAAACCCATTACGAAGCCCGCCAGTTCGCGGAGGCCGTCGACGCCGCCCGCCGCTCCTGCGACACCCGCTACAGCACCTATCCCTTCCGTTGCCTGTTCGGCTATCTCCGCAGCATGGGACGCATCGACGAAGCCTTCAACGTCTGCATCCGCGGCCTCGAGCTTTTCCCCCGCGAGCTGTCCTTCCAGGAGCTGCTCGACGGCATCGTGCTGGAGTTCCGCCTCTTGGACCGCTACCTGGAAGCCTGCCGGCGGTTGTTCCCGCTGATCGAGGACAAAGCCAGCTTCCTGGGCAACGAGGCGACGGTGTTCTTGCGGATGGGTGACTTGGCGCAGGCCCGCGCGTTGTACGAGCAGGCCCTCGCCTACGGCGATTACAATTGGCTGCACGCCCAACTCGGCGTGGTCCTCCGCAGTCAGGGCGACTTTCCGGGGGCGGAGGCGCGCTGCAAACGGCGATCCGCCAGGAGCCGCACTATACCTACGCGGCCGAGCGGCTCGCGGGGCTGTACGTCGATTGGTTCTTCTCCTACGATCGGCTGGCGGCGCGGTTCGCGAGCGATCCCGGCTATCCCACCCAAGCCGCGCTCTTGGCCCGCATCCATCAATTCTACGAGCGGACCGCGGAAACGCTGCCCAACCACCACGCGATCTTCCGCGACTACTGCCAGTTCTGCGTCCGCTGCGGCGACCTGGCGCCGATCAAGCGGCTGGCGCCGCGGTACGCCGAGCGCAGCTCGGTCTACGCGACGGTCTGCTGCCACCTGGCCGAGGCCTGCGAAGACCTGCACGACGCCCAAGCCCAGGGAGAATGGCTGCGACAAGCCGTCGCGCACGATGAGCCGGAGCCCTACAAGGCCGAGGCCTATCGCCTCATGGGGCGGTACGTGCACAGATGCGGCGCACAAGTTTGCCTGACCGGAATAACCGGCTGAAGTCTCGAGTTATTCGTCCGGATTGAACCCCGCCCTTATCCCGCCCCGGACCCCGCCCGGTTAAATTCATCTAGAACCCCGCCCCTGTTTTCTACGTTTCGGTGGTCGGTGGGCGCATGAAAATGGAGGAGTGAGGCCCGTTTACGACAACCCTCACTCCTCCTGTTGAGAAAGATCTCGCCATCAGTATCGAACTGCCCCGCCCGACAACTGTAATTGAAGTCGAAGAGCACAACCAAGCCGTGCGCCGGCAGAGTGCCGATCGTGTCTGTTTCCGACAGTTGTGCAGCCGTTGCGGAGAGCGCGGCCGTTTCGCGCCCACGAGCTGCGCCGCCGTGGTCTGCGGCTGCTTGTGGAACACACGGTCCTGTGCGTGACCATCTGGCTGGCCCGCTGGCAATGCCGGAAGTGCCAGTACATCTTTACCGATTACCCCAGCTTTCGTACTCCCCTATAAGCGCTATGCGGGCCCGACCCTCCTGCACCTTGCCGGCAGCTATCTGGAGAACGACGGGCAATCCTACCGTGAGACGGCCAGCCCGGGAAAGCGAGCGACCGGCTATCAGCCGCCGCCGGGGTCGTCCGCCATGGAAGAGCGGGCCCTGCATCACAGCACGATCTGGTGCGTGCTGACTTGGTTGGGGGTGCAATCCGCCGCGTTGGCTGCGGGTCGGCAATTGATCCAGGAGCGTTGCCCCGCCTCCACCTGTCATCGCTTTGCCGGGGCCGTGGCGCCGCAAAAGTTCCGCAGTCCGCAGCGTGAGCAATTGCTGCGTTGCGCGGCAAGTGCTCCATCTGATCGCCGAGTGGGAAGAGGTATTTTCCGAGAAGTTCTTCCCCCGTTTCGCGACAAGATCCGGGTTCACGTGAGGTAGCATGGACTCCGACAGTGGTTTTTCATCCATCCCCACCTTGTTTGGAGTCAAACTTTATGCCTTGTAACAATGAAGACTGGGCTGTCTTCTGGTGCTCGCTGCTGAGCCCCGTGCTGCTGGGAGAAATTCCCCAGCGGCGGCGCGAGCGGTATTTCCAGCAACTGAGCCAAGAGGAACGCCTGCTGCCCAACGGACGGCGGAAACGCCTTTCGGCACGCACCCTGCGTCGCCAGTGGCGGCGGCTGAAAGACGAAGGCGTGCCGGGCCTGTATCGCCGCCGCCGCTCCGATCGGGGCCAGCCGCGAAAGAAGCACAGCGACTTGCTGGACCGCGCCGTGGCCCTGAAAAAGGAGCAGCCCTTCCGCTCCCACAAAGCGATCAATCGCATCTTGAAGCGGGAGTTCGGAACGTCAGCTTCCGCGTTCCACCCTGTACCGGCACTTGCGGCAGCAAGGGGCCACGCGGCGGAAGCTGGGCGTGGCGAAGGAAATCGTGCGTTGCCGCTGGACCCGGGACCAGCCCGGTGCCCTGTGGGTCGGCGACTTCGAGCACGGCCCGCCGGTGATGCACCAGGGCCGCTCCGTGAAGACCCATCTTTCCGCCTGGATCGACTGCCACAGCCGTTACATCGTCGAGGCCCGCTACTACGTCCGCGAGAACCTGGACATCCTCCTGGATTCGCTGCTGCGGGCCTGGGGAAATCACGGCGCCAGCCGCGAACTGTACGTGGACAACGCCAAAATCTACCATGCCAAGGCCCTGCAACTGGCCTGCACCCAGCTCAACATCCAGCTCTTGCACCGGCCGCCGCGCGATCCTCCGGCCGGCGGCCTGATCGAACGTTTCTTCCAGACCTGCCAGATGCAATTGGAAGCGGAAGTCCGCGCCGGACAGATCCTTACGCTCGACGACTTGAACCGCGTCTTGGCGGCCTGGCTCGCGGTGGCCTATCACCAAGATGCGAACAGCGAGACCGGGGAAACTCCTCACGCGCGCTATCAGCAGGAGCCCCGGCTGCTGCGGCAGGTCGATCTGGGGGCGGTACTGGGCTTCTTCCATCAGCGGGTGCCGCGCCTCGTCGACAAGGACTTCTCGGACGTGCGTGTGGAGAGCCTGTTCTTCGCTGTCGATCCGGCGCTGCGGGGCGATAGGCTGGTCGTCCAGTACGATCCTTTCTCCCCGCTTGCCGAAGTCCAGCTTTACACTCCCGCGGGCGCGTACGTGGGTCGCGGTCGGCGTTATCAACGCGAAAAGGGCGGCCATCCGCAACCGTCGCCTTCGCCACCTGCCGCACCCATCGTGCCCCACTATCTCGATGCCCTGCGTGCCGAACACGCCGCCATGCAGGAGCAGCGACGCGACCTGGGCATCGACTACCACTCGGCACGGCAGAAAAACGTATGGTCCTTGTCGAGTTTCGCCCGCGTCTTCGCCCGCTTATTGGCTCGTCAGGGCGGCGTATCCGGGTTGACCGTCCAGGAAATGGATCTCCTGGCCGCCTTCCACTCCCGCCACGATCGCGTCACCGAGAGCCTGCTTCGGCAGGCCTTCGAGCAGGCCCCGGCGGCGACCCTTCCCGAAGTCTTGTTTCAACTCCAATCCCTGTTTCCCGAAAGGAACGACTGATGTATCTCGAACACTTGCAACTGAAAAGCCAACCCTTCGCAGAACACGCTACGGTCTCTGCCCTGTGGCAGGACCAACGCATGGACGAAGGTCTGGCGCGGCTAGAATACCTGGTCCAGTCCGGCCAGTTGGGGCTAATCACCGGTCCCAGCGGAGTCGGTAAATCCGCGCTCTTGAAACGCTTCCTGCACGGCCTGCTGCCGCAACACTGCCAGGCCCTCTACTGCCACCTCTCCCACCTCTCCGCGACGGGCCTGCTGAAGCTTGTCGTCACGCAACTAGGGGAGACGCCGCGCCGCGGCAAAGAACGCATTTACGAGCAGATCCTGGAACGGGCCTCGCGGGCCGAGGGCGCCTTGTTGTTGGTCTTCGACGAGGCCCACCTGCTGGACGGCGATGCCCTCACCGACCTGCGGCTGCTGATCAGTTCCGCGCTGGACGTGCGGCCGCCACTGAAGCTTCTGCTCGTCGGTCAGGAACCGCTCCGCGCCGTCCTGCGGCGGGCGCAGCATGCCGACCTGCTCAATCGGATCTCGGTTCGCTACCAGTTGCGACCACTGACCCGCGAGCAGACTTGCCGTTACATCGACTTCCAGATCGCCCAGGCCGGCGGCGACCAGAAACTCTTCGACGACTCGGTAAAGGCGGCCATCCACGACTTCGCCAACGGTGTGCCCCGCCACATCAACAACCTGGCCACGGCGTGCCTGCTGCAGGCCGCCGCCCGCAAGGTCCGGCGGATTGACGACGAGTTGTTTCAGCAAGTAGTCGGCGAATTTCAGTTGCCCTAAAACCAGGAGGACAGCATGCCACGTTACTTCCCCGACGAACTCTTGCGTCGCTTACGCAATGACATTGCCTGGGCCTCTCTCCTGAAGCGACTGGAGTGGCCGCACAAACTCCGCGACGGACAACTGGTATTCTTGTGTCCTCGTTGCAACGAGTGCAACTCGGCGGTCAACCCGCCTACGAATCTCGGCCGCTGCTTCCGTTGCGAAGTCAACTTCAACCCCATCGACTTCACGATGGCCGTGCAGCAATGCGACTTCGTAACCGCGGTCCACTATCTGGAACCGCTCTTGCCACCCGGCCCCCGATGCCCTGCTTCGCACTGAACCACGGCTCATCACCTTGACCCTGCGGACGGCACTCTGCCGCCCGCAGGCTCTTTCTCTTCCCTTCCCCTCTTCCGCCTCACCCATCCACCTTGCCGCTCTTCTATTCTTTACCTCAACTTCCGGTCAATCATTCTGGGACAATTTCGGTCAAATAATTTGGGAGGCAGCACACAGATTCAACGGCGATCCGAACGCGGCCCTGGGCTGGTATCGCCGCGCGGTGGCCGCCGCGCCGGACGTTCCCGGGAGCTGCCTGGCCGCGGCGGAGATCCTGGCGGAGCAGGGCCGTTTCGACGAGCTCTTGCAGGAGCTGCGAACGGGCCTGCAGCGGATGAAAGACCCTCTGCCGCTGCTCCGCACCCTGGCCCGCACCGCCGTCCAGGCCGGCGCGTGGAGCGAGATCCGCGCCGACGTTCGAGCAAAGCCTGCTGCGCCTGCCGGCCAAGGTGGCGGCCCAGGCGTGGATGAAGGTCAGTCTTGGCCTGGCCGAGAGCTACGACTACGCGGCGGCGGAAGAGGTCCTTCATAGGGCCGAAACCATCTGTCCGCTGCCGCTCGATCTGCAGTACACGCGATTGTCGATCGCCAAGGGAAAGCGCGACTACGAAACGGCCGAGGCCGTGGCCCAAAGCCTGCTCCACATCGATCCCAAGAACCGCCGCGCGCTCTACGAAAGATCTCAGTTGGCGCTGCGGCGGAGTGACGTTGTCACGTCGCTCGATCTCTTGGAGCGTTACATCAAGGCCGGGGGAGAATTGTCGGATTTCCTCACCCGATATGCCCACGCTGCGGCCGATCTCGGACATGTCCCCGAGCTGCTGCGGTTCTGCGAATCGTGCTATACCGAAGGCGCCGTACGGGGATACATCCACCTGTTGGAAATCGAGGTCCACCACCGCTGCAACGACGCGGCGGCGGTCGCGCGGCTCATGAAGAGCCTGGAGGAGACCGATGCTTCGCGGGTGGCCGACGCCGAGATCCTCCTGGCCGATCAGTTGGTCAATCGGGGCGACTACGAGGCGGCCCTGCCGCGCCTGGCCCGGGCCATCGATCGCAACCCGCGCAATACCTTCGCCCGCTCGCTTTTCGTGGGAGTAAAACTCGCCCTGAGCGACCCCGACGGCGGCGCGGAGCACCTGCCAATGATCCTGCAAGATCCCAAACGCGACTTCTGGACGATGATGGCACTCTGCAAGACGCCTTGCGGGGTCTACCCCGACCTCGACGCCGAAGCGGATCGCTTCGGGGCCTATTTTGAGCCCCTCCACCGCCTGGCCAAGGAGGTCCCCGCGGACCGCGGCATGCAAGCGCGTTTGCTGGAGATCGCCGTTCGCTGGGCGCTGTACCCCCGGGCCCTGGAATTCGTCAAGCACATGCTGCACGAAGGACCGCTGCCCGATTCCGTCGTTCACATGTTCGAGACCGCCGTGGAGCTGGGCGATCGGGAGTTGGCCCAACGCATCATCGCCGTCGGCAAGTCGCTGCACGTGCATCCCACGACCATCGCACAGATGGAGAGCATCTGGCGCGCATGCGCGGCGAAGTCGAGCCGGCCATCGCCTGTGCCCATGATTCGCGGCACGGGCACGGCGGCATGTTCGCCGACATGTGCGAGCGGTTCGTCGGCCTGGGTGCGCCGCTGGGCGGCCTCAGCGACGTCCTCTTCGACTGCATGGTGCGCTACCACGAAGGCCACGGCTCCTGCTCGGCCTGGACGCTGCTCCTGCTCTTCGATCAGGGGCATGCGGAACAGTTCGAGCAAGGCCTCACGAGGATGGCGGCTTGTGCGGGCGACTATCGTCTCAACTTGGAACAGCGCCGCTCACTGGCGGCCGCGGTGACTGCGGCCAAACTGCACCGCGCCCAGCGGATGGGGGACGTTCGAGAGGACTCGGCAACTGCGGCAGCAAATCGCCGCGATGCCCTTCTTCGGCTGCGACCTCGGCCGCTCCCTCTATCGACATCTCGGGTTTGCCAAGGCTCGGTCTACTTGAACTTCTCGTCCAGCGGAACGCGGAAGCCGGTCGCCAGGCGGTTGGTCAGGTTGGCGGCGCCGACGATGCTCATCGTGCCGCCCCAAGCTTGTCCCGTTCGCTTGCGAAACAGGCGCGTCCGGGGTAAGATACGGGTCGAAGTCGCAGTTTTTCCACCTCTTTCTGACGGAGCCAGCTATGAGCCTGCACGTGAAATGCGGCCACTGCGGCAAGCACTGCACCGCGCCCGAGCGGCTCGCGGGAAGGACGGCCAAATGTCCCGCCTGCGGCGGGTCGGTCACAATCCCGGCAATCGCAGACGCGGCCGCGCCGACGGCGAAACCCGTGCTAACGAGTTTGCGCGACGTGCCGCCGGAACCGGTGGGAATTGACTCGCCCCCCGACCTCTTTGGGCAGGACCTTCCTTCGCTCCCGGCGATGGACGATTTCGCGGAGCCGACCGTTTGGACTAAGCCGCGACCCAGGAGTTCTTTCCTTTCCCGGCTGAAAAGTGTGTGGCCGGCCGAGATGCCGGTTTTTTCCCTGCGACACGTTGCGTTTGTCGTGGCGATGATTGTCGTGGTTTCGTTCGGCTGCTGGCTCTGGCAGGAGATGCTTCCAGAGTATCGGAATCTATATGGACTGTTAGTCATTGTCAACCTGGTGCTTGGCCCTCTGTTCCTCATTGCCGGAGCGCGTCGCTACCTGAGGACCATTCGGCTGATTTGCAAGGAAAGGGGTGCGCCAAGCTATACGTTCTTCGTCTCCCGTTACTACCTTTGGCAATTCGCACGGACCCGCCGCGCTCAGTTGCGCGAACCGTCCTGGTTGTTTCGATGGAGCTTTCGTGTTGTCACAGCGGAACTGACGTTCTTTGCATGTTACGTCCCGCTCATGCTGGTGATCAAAGGGCCCGCCGCCTTTGCACCGCCGAGGAGACCTCCCTCAGTTCCGGTCGTGGCCCATGCGCCAGCCGAGGCCGTCCCGCCGAGCCAAGGATCGCCGCCGTTGCAGCGGACGAGTCCTCCGGTCGACCGTGCGCCGGCGGACCCCCAACTCAAGCAAATGGCCGAGACGGCCAATGCGGGGCTGCCGAAACAAACGGACGCGATCACGACATGTGGGTGCGCGTTGAGCCGGGGCCGGGAAGAACGTTGAATTTCATTTATGTGGTCAAGCGGAACCTCACTGATCGCGACAAGCAAGCCTACCAAGAGGCGGCCAATCGGATGGTAAGGTCTACGGTCGATGGGCAACACCAGTACGACGGGATTACATTGCGGTACAAGTTCTTTGGTCAATCTGGCACGCTGGTCTACGAATTCTCGCTATCGAGGTGACCGAAAGAGGTTGTGCCGAGGGAGACCGCTGGCTCGGCTTGGTCAGGCTACAGGGCAACGGTCGTAACCCGTTGCCCTGTCGTCACTTACAATGTGGAGCGGAGGAGGATCGAACTCCCGACCTGTACATTGCGAATGTTATTTATCGTCGTAAGTCCTTATTTTTCGGCTTGTTTGTCCCCCTTTTCGCCCCTATAATGATCCCAAAGGGGACAAAATCGGGGACAAATGCCGACCTGTACGTTACTGAGGGACAGGATCCTGATCCTCCAGTGCGGCACGTTGGGACCGAGGAGTAAGAGAATGCCCAGAGCCGAGCTTATGACGTGGGACACCGCGCACCTGCGTTGGAAGAAGAAATATCATGGCAAGCAATACGTCGTCTCCTGCCGCCAGTTGCAACTGCCACCCGACCAGCATAATCGTCTCGGCAGCCTCGAAGCGGCCAATGACTGGTGGCGAAAGAAACTCGCGGAAATCCACGAGCAAGGTGATCTTTATGACAAGCCGACGCTCCTCGACATCGAAGGCGAAATCCAATACCTGAGAGGCCAATGGCAAGACGGGAAAATCAGCTACACCGAACTGGAAAAGAAAGAAGCTCCCTGGGCAAGGAAACGGCAGGAAATCTTAGGCGGCCCTCTGATGACCATGCTCCATGACTACCAAAAGGGTATTGTCACGGGCGATGCATTGGCGCATGAGTTGGAGAAGATCGCCGTGGACAACGCGTCGGCTGATCCTGCCCCAGATTCACTCGACCAGGCCATCGACGAGTATATCGGATTCCAACGAACGAGGGCAAAGGCAGGAGAGATCGCGCCACAACGATTTCACGTATGCTCGCCCGTCCAGCCCAACTCTGGCTGACGGCGCGAGGAAAGATAATCAGACGGCCCCAACTCTTACCGAAGGAACCATCTGAACGCCTTCAATAGCCGTTCGAGAAAAGTCGCCAGTTGCTTCAGGCTTTCCGGCTTACCAATTGTCAAGGCCATTGCGGTGATCGCCACAACGGCAACGATTACGAGGGCGAAGTTCGCGTCCAGGTTCATGATCGTTCTCCGTCTTGAAAAGCGATCTTACGCGAGGTGTCGTCTGCCGATTTACGGCAGCCCACGATTGAGAACAATTGGTTGGTCATGCATTTGACTCCTTGGTGGTTTGGACCAGATTCCAAGAGCCAATTATGCCGCTGCGAGTTTCATCGTCCATGCAACTTTTGCAACTTCTTGGCGCCCGCACTCACCGGTCGGAAATCAACAACACGCGATCTCCTCGTTTTGAGACAGACCAAGGGATCTCGCAATTCGCCAATTCCACGTTTAGCCGATGGATTACGCTCTTGATCGCACTCACCCTGGGCGCCATACCCCGAAGCCCTTTTACCTGGCCCCACAAGCTTTGTTCCAACCGCTCTATCGGCAAAGCAGGTTCCGCCAGCAGCGCGTTCAGCATAGAGTACGGCAGCCTCGACAACTGGAGACAATGCCTGAAGCCTGTTACTTCAATCCGCGGATAGTCAAGGCGGACGGTGTAGGTTTTGCCGTTCGGCGGCAAAGACACCTGCAATGCCTCTTGCGCTTCGCGTTTGGATTCCACGTACAAGTTCCGCATGCGATCAGCGATTTCCCAAAGAGTCATATTTCCAAATTCCCAATGAGCAACCCCATGCTTGTCAGCAAAGAATCGCGTGAGACCGTTAAGAGAATCCGCCGCGCTACGCGGCACCCCTGATCGTTCGGCATAGTACGCGATTGACGTATTCGGATTCATAAGACAATCATCGAGGGCCTGAAGTACCTTCTCAAATTGCGAGTTGTCTAATTCCGACTCCAGTGCCCGAAGCGTCGCCGGAAACTGAAATGTGTATTTGCCAGGCGGCATTCTTCCTGCCTTTCTTCTCATCGGGCCGAGCAATCGCCGCGAGGCAGACGCGCCCTCCTGCCCAGTCCGCTTGGTCGCGCCGGTTGCAACACGGCGACGACCGGCCCAAATGTTCATTGCCTACTCGGCGTCTCTTGACCGCAGTGGATTCAGGGCGTCACCTGCATTATACGATTTGGGACCCCGTCTCATCGAAGACTACGACCGTGAAATCATCCGAGAACTGGCCGCCCCCCCGGAGCCTCGCCGCCTCCTGAAGGCGTTCGACGATCTGCTGGCCGTGCCCAGCCGCCACCGCTTCCTCGACACGATCCCACCCGGCGTACTTCCAGACCCCATCTGACATCGCGACCACTGCCCACGGCACAACAAGTGCCAGGCCGAACGGCCAGAACGGTGCCTCGCCCGAACCAACAGGCGGGTTCTTCGATTGCCCGGCCGTGACCACACGCGGTCGCTGGCCGCTCGTGGCGGCCAGCACGGCACTGTCGCCGCAAGAAGCACCGGCCAAGTACCCCTTAGTGATGCAAAACCCCACTAACGTCGTGAATCCAGCCTCCGGGGCGTCGCGAACAGCCTTATCAGCACCGTGGAGCAACTCGGCCCACGCGAGCGGGCTTGCCAGCCTTCCGGGCGATTCGCGGAGCGCGGCGTCCATCGCGGTACGGCAGGCAACTTGGGAGGCTTGCGAACCACCAGCCCTGCCGCCCTGCCCGTCGCCGAGACAACAAACCCAGCACTCGGGGTCGCCGGGGTGCCGTTCCACGACGAAGGCATCCTCGTTGACGGCGTGGCCGCCCGCCTCCGAGAAGGTCACGACGTTCACCATGCTGCTATTGATCCGCGGCAAATAGCCCTCACGCCAGATCATTCCTGATAGCCCACACCGCCGCCTGCGTGCGGTCCGTCAGGCCGAGCTTCCGGAGTACGTGCTTTACGAGTTGCTTGACCGCGTCGCAGTCGGTGTTCAACGCCTTGGCAATCTGCTCATTAGTCCGCCCATAGGCAATCTGCCGCAGCACCTTGCCCTGACGCTCGTTCAACGAAGCTTCAAGCGTGCCGACCCGTGGCGTTCTCATGGCCCGGGTCACGCCACCAAGTTTCCCCCGGCCGCCGACAGTCTTGCCGGCAGCCACCCTCCGAATTGCGTTCAACAACTCTTCCCGTGTACAACCCTTCAATAAGAAGCCGTTGGCACCAAGGGTGATCGCTCGTCCAAAGTTGGCAAGATTGTCAAATGCCGAGAACAGCAGCACCGGCAGATCCGGCTTATCGAGCTTGATGCGACCGAGAGCCGCCAGCCCATCGCCGTCCGGCATTCGGACATCGAGCAGCACCAGATCGACTTGCTTTGCCAGGGCGAGCTTGACGGCAGCCTGGCCGGTCGATGCTTCCGCCACGACCTCGATTTCCGTGCCCGCCAGCAGCGACTTCACGCCAAGGCGGACCATTTCGTGGTCGTCGGCGACGAGGAGGCGGATATGGGGCTTGGAGGGCATAGGGCCTTATGCGTCAGCTTGGCCTACTTGGGCTTCTTCCATGCCCTGAACTTGACGACCAGCCACCAGATGGCGACGAACAACAGCGAACCGAAGAAGGCCGCAATCAAGTCCTCGATCTTGATTTCGCCGAGCCCGAGGTTGATCTTGAAGATTCGCAAGACCAGGCCGCCGATCAAGGCACCGACCATGCCGACGCCGAGGTTGGTCCAACGGCCCAACCCTTTCTTCTTGAACGTCACCAGCATCCCTGCCAGCGTTCCGGCCACACCGCCGACCACCAACCAGACGATGAATTGCGAGACAGTCAGTTCCATTGGGGCTCCTTGAGATCGCCACCGCGGTTTGAAGTCAGTCGAAATGCGGGGCACTCAAAACGGAATGTCGTCTGTTCCAGTGACCGACATGGCCTCCGCCAGATCCTTGAACTTCTTCACGCCGCCCAACTCTTTGATGACCTCCAGCACTTCGGTCAAACGGTGGAGACCGCCAAGCATCTTGATCGTGTGGGCGACCTTCTTGACCTGCTCCAGCGTGACCCCGCCATTCGTCGGCTTCTCCACGACTGCCGGTGCGGCTTCCACGGCTACCGCCTTTTTCTTCGTCGCCTTCTTGACGGTGCCGCCCTTGTTGAGCTTGCCCTTGATGTTACTGACGTGGGCCGTTGTAATCTTGATACGCTGTTTGGCCAATGCCTCCACAATTTCCTTGGGTCCGGCTCCCGGGTGGGCGTCCAGATATTCACTGACGGCCGCGGTCTTCTCGCCTCTACGGGTCTTCTTTGCCATTTCCTTATCTCCGATTCTGGGTTACGACTGGATGCACAATTATTACACCCGGAATCGACGGAAGAATCCACAAGGCAAAGCCATTGTACCCAGGCAACGACGCGGGGTTCTGGATATGCCGACAAAGCGGATGGGGCGGCCTAGATCAGGCGTCAACGACCAACCAATCTCGCGATCTCGGCGGCCAGGTTTCGCCGGGCAGGCTCTTCCAGTTCGCCTGATAGATAAAAAATACGCGGCTTTGTCAGGAAGCGTTCAAGGACTTGCCGCCTGCCCATCCGGTACTCCGCCTCTGGCACCCAGGCATACTCACGGCGAATGTTCGCCGCGTATGGCATGGTCATGCTCCTATTGTGGTTCGCCTTGAACGTGGC
Organism: uncultured Planctomycetia bacterium; assembly: GCA_963824275.1. Taxonomy (GTDB): domain Bacteria; phylum Planctomycetota; class Planctomycetia; order Pirellulales; family Thermoguttaceae; genus JANXQG01. The sequence continues at coordinate 1,459,308 of CAWGOT010000003.1, forward strand.
CTGTCAGCAAATGCAGCGATGAGGACGCACTTGGCCTTGGAATAGATCTCTGGATCATCGCTCGCCCGAGGCCCCACAACATTCAGCACCCGCGGCTGCGTGTCTGATAACCATTCCCTGACGAGCAGCACGGCCCGATCCGAATCTTGTCGGTCGAGGTCAACATGCAGCCAAGGCTTCCCGTGTTTTTGAGCCATGCGTTCTGTGTATTCAGGGCCGCCGAAGAGTGCCCCGTGGCTGAAGATGAGCGTGGCATCCGAGTTCTGCACGTTCAGTTCCGTCCGCACGTTCACGTCGTCGGTGTCCGTCTCCTGCATGTTGGCGTATTGATCGGGTAGAGCATCGCCGTTTTCGTCCTTCCGTCCTCTTGGCAAATGACCGCCGATGGCAATGCCGAGTTCAAGGGCGACATCCAGTCCCGCCCGGTCAACACCCGTCTGGCCGCCCGAGATGATCTTCTGCGGGAACATTGGGTCGTTTTCGTCCGGGCATGGTCGCGGATTGTCAAGTGGCGTCGTCAGTACGTCTCGGAAAAAGTTCTCAAGCTCTTGCAGGTGTTCGCCCGTCGCGGTGTGGATGATAACCGCCCGGTTCTTGCCGTCGCTATAGACTTTCCGCACGCCGAACCCATATCCTTTGAGCCGTCGCCGGACCTGGGAAGCCCCGAGAGCAACGTACAATTTCTCGCCTTTGAGTTCATTCATGGGCCTAGTCGCAGCACGTCTCGATGATGCTGTGGCATTGAACGCAGCAGAGCTTTCGGCGGATGTCGAGCAGTTGTCCTCCGCATACCGGACACGCTGGACGATCTGTTTTCTCGGGGTCGGCAACCGCCTTTTCCATGAAGACGAGACTGACCTTCTCGTTGGCCCGTTCCTGGCGAAAGGCCCGATAGCCTGTCCGCTCGTATAGCCGGATGTTGCTTTCGCTCTTATGCCCGGTGAATAATTCAAAGCGGCGTGCGGCAGGAAAGCACGTTTCGATCATATTCAGCAAGGCCGTGCCGATGCCACGCCGTCGATAATCGGAATGGACGATCAACCGCTCGACATGGCAGCCCATACCATCCTGAAAAGCCCTCACGGAGCCGACAATCCGCTCGTCCTCAATCGCTTTCAGCAGCCGCCTGTCCTGGAATCGAGCTTTGAGGTCTTCCAAGGTCTCGGTCAATGGGGGAATCGTGAAGTCGTCGTAGATCGCTGCCTCGCTCTGGTAGGCGAGCCGTTGCAAGGCGAGGATGGCTTCCGCGTCCTCGATTATTGCGGTCTTGATTTCCATGTCTGGCTTACGATTCCCGATGGACCGTATCCGGCGAAAATGCCGGGATGCAAACGGCGATGTACTCGGCTCCCTGCGGCGACGGACTGCTGTACCGCACCCATTCCCCGGCCTGAACGATGATCGCTTGCCCGGCACCGACATCAATCTCGGTATCCTCCAGTTCGACGTGCAGGCTTCCCCGGAGGACGACCGTGTATTCATCGAATTCCGGCGTCTGCCCCGGCTCGGCCCAACCCGATGGGCTTTTCATGCGGGCAATGCTCACCGTCGTTGTGTTCGAGTTCACTCGCCCGATGAACTCTTCGATCCGTTTGGGCGGCTGGCCTGCGGCCTGAATGGTCGTCGGTTTCTGAATCAAGGTTGCCATCGGGTTCTCCTCCGATCACTTTCGCCTTGGCAATGGGACCAATTCGTTCACCTGGGCCTTGTACTGTCGATACGCCTGGCCGAACCGCTTCTTCAGGTAGTCGTTTTCGCGTCGGATCGTGACCTTGAAGACGATATACGCCGTCAACGGCGTCAGGAACAGCGGCCATGATCGGGATAGCAGGACGAGACCGGGGATGATGAACACGATCCAGGCCGAATAGATCGGATTCCTGGTCAGGCCGAAAATGCCGTTGGTGGCGAGCTTGTCCGAGTTGTAAGCGATGGTTGCGGCCCTGGCGGCGACGACTAGCATCGGGACGCCGATCACCAGCAGGACGATCCCAGCCACAGGGAAGACCATGTGAGGGACTGCCGGGACCACGCAGACTCCGGGCCACAGCCAGGTCGCCAGCCCGGCGACGCCGGCATAAGCCCCCGCCGACAGCATGATGCTCGGGCCAACTCCCCAACGGCTGATGTCGCGGGCCATGCGTCAAACTCCAAATGGAATCCGTGCAGGGAAACTCGCTTCACTTGGTTCTGTCGATAATCCTCTTGGCGAACGCGACCGCGAGGGCTTTCACATCCTTGCCCATCGCCTCGGGCTTCGTGCAGCCGCCGAGAAACCAGTGGCCCGCCATCCGGCCGTTGAGCCATTTCACCAGGTTCTCGAAACCGGGAATGACCAGGCTTGCGTTATTCGCCTCCTCGCCACCGCCGGTAAGCAAGAGGGCCATCGACTTGCCGTGTAGCCGCGGGGCACCAGGACGCTCACCGTCGAAATCCATCATGCAGTACATGCGGTCGATCAGCCCCTTGATCTGGGCCGGGAAGCCCCAGCAGAACACCGGGGCCGCGATGAGCATCAGGTCCGCGGCCACCATCCGCCGATACAGGGCGTTGGCGTCGTCGCCGATGCTGCACAGTTCGACCGTGCCTTTCTTGCAGGCCATGCACTCGCCGCAGCCCTGCACGTGGTAATCCAGGATATTGGCCGAGTCCACCTCGTGGCCGCCGGAGCGGAACCCCATCCGGCTTCTCGTCGGACCAGATGAGTGCCACGGGCTCCAGGTCCAAGTGAATCGCGGATGCGATTTTGCTTTTCATGATCGATTCTCCATTTCTAAGCAGGCATCATGGCCGCGTGAGCACTTCCACGAGCCTGTCGCGGAAGCCGTCGAGGTCCTTCCAGGCCGTGGCAACCGCCATCTTCCGGCCCTTCGGATCGACCTTCGTGAATCCCTCGTCGGTCACCAGAATTGGCAACGTCTCCTGCTTCAACAACGTCGTATCCGCATACGCCAGATAGACGGCTACGGTGTCGAACAGCACGCTGCTGGAGTTCAACTTGCCGAGGTGGTCCTTCTTGGCCCAGATGCGGTAATTCTCCATAAGAGCCTTGACCAGAGGATCTTCGCTCCGCACCAGCCTTTGAAAACGCTCACCGGAGAGATTGACCTGGCCACAGGTGTCAAGCGGCGTAATCGCGATCCGCTTCCACGGTGCGGACAGCACCGTCCGGGCCGCCGGCACATTGGCCTTTACATTGTACTCGGCACAGACGGGGTCGCCGCCATAGCCCTTGTAAACGCTCCCCTGCATGCCGACGAAGAACGACTTGGCCGCAATCCCCGGCTTGGCCCCCTGTCGCTTGGGTCACATGGCTGTATGTCCAGACGCTCTAGGGCAGGGCAGTCGTGTATTCGCACGTACGGCACCGCACCATCCGCTGCAGCACGATCCAATCGCATCTCCGCAATAATCTCCTTCAAATTCGCAGACCCCGAAAAACCGGAAATCGCGGCGGGCGACACGCTCGTGTGGCCAGTAAGCCAAAACCATTCCAAGTTGGACAATTCGCGGATTGCCGCCAATCCGTCGTCCGATAGCTGCGGGGAATCATGCACGTCCATGTGAAGCTCGGTAAGCCCAGGGAATTTCTGCGCAATAGCGCCCATGCCGAATCGGTCGGGCGCACGTCCGACAGCAGCCGTAGCTTGGTCACACTGGGCATTGGCGGAATCTGGGCGAGGTCGTGAAAGTCGACCGGTCCCCAAAGCTCGATGCTCTTAAGGCGCGACAGCGTAACCGATCCCATCGCTTCATGTGACTCAATTCCCTTCACTTCTCAAAATTCTCTTGCTTACCTATCTTGTCAGGCGATGCACTGCGCTTCGCTGACAGACCGACTTGCAGAGACGAACTCCCTCCAATCCCGTCAAGGGTAGAGAATCACACAATATGACGCCCGATATGACACCTTCCAGGGGCCAGAAATGGCCGGAATTGAACTAAACCGAGCGAAATTGCGGTCGGCGCGGAGCGAGACAGTTTGTGAAGGAAATTCCGCCGAGCGGGGGATAGGCCGATTCGCCAAAAAACTAGCGGCCACCACTCAGCGAGTGAAGAAGGAACACGCGGCCTACATATAGAAATTGCAATCGGCGCGAAAAAGTGGCGCGAATTCCGGACTATTTTCGCGATTTTGTCGATTTTCCTTGTTTTTGGTGGCCCAAAGGAAGTAAATTTCGTTCTATTGAAGTTAGCGGCAAACCCATAGATAGTATGACTCTAATGCGACAAAAACTTTTTTGGCGACTCGGACCCCAAAACATCGCCCCGAAAATCGCGCCGAGAGTATCGCACCAACAAATGTAACACCTAAAGTATTATTACAATAGTCCGTAGGGTGGTCAACCGGCCACAGATATGCCACCGATAGAAGTTCTGGCACCAGCCGAAATGGTCCCTAAAATCCCGCCCGGCGCACACCAATTTGTCGTAGGGCAGAAGTTTCCTAAATGGTTACTAGCAAAGGCATTAGGACGTGATTCCAGCCCAGACCAGAAAATAATTTTCCCATTTCAAGGCCCTCATCCGTATATATGTGTGGAAACGCGTTGTTCTTTGACAATTCGGTGAAAAGAAACCCGCCCTCGGTGTAGCCAACCTGGGGCGAGATGAAAGGCGACCCCGCGTCTGTTTCGCGCCGGGTGTCGGTCGCGGCTTGAAATCACCCGGTTTCGCCGCGACCGACCGAAAGATGAAGGATGAAAGAACAGGGATGAGCGATCGAGTTTGAAGGACGAGGGATGAGCGATGAAGGATGAGGGATGAGCGCAGAACGCCGACTACTCCCATAAAAGAGGGAATTTTATGACCCATCGAATGGATAACTCGTTATTGCTGGGGGTGCAATATGGGATTCGTGGCCAAACCTGGCCGGATCTGGCCGGATCTGGCCGGATTTGGCCGGATTTGGCCAAAACGTGGCCGAATGTGGCCACTTTACTGGCCACTTTACCGCCACGAGAGGCATGAAAGTAGATGCCTCTCCGAAGTGTAAAGACGTAGAATTCCACGCGTGTTTGACTTGCATACACCCCGTATGATTGATATTGTAAGCAACGTCCGATCGGTGAATTTGTGGAAAAAACAAGCGAAATGGGCCATTTTGGCCAAACACCGTCCAGAATCCGACAGAGATGAAAGGAAAATTCCCGAAAAGAAGATCGAGCGAGGAGAAAATTCGAGCAAGTTCGGGCAAAAACCACCCATCGGGCGTAGTAAACAAATCCCTCGCCAAGCGATGACAGCGAAAGCGAAGCTGACTGATCTTCCGGCAAGTACCGGCAAAAACCACCCATCGGTAGCGTATTTATGGCTCGGGCCCCAAACCGACTCGCCTGAAGCTAACCGCCCCAAGTGCCGATCAGGCTCAACACATAATCCGTGGCGCCGGTGTTGTTTTGCGTGTTGACCTTGCCCTGCCCGACTTCGCTGCCGTCGGCAGTCACGGCCCCAAAATCGGCTGCCTCGTCGTTGAAGTTGCTGCCATAAAGCTCGGCAATCGCCGCGTCCGTGTTCAGCGTGTTGTTGCCGGTCGAACCGTACAGATAGGCCGTGTCGCCGGCGTCCGTCTTGGGATTGGAATCGGAAGTCGCATAGCCCAAGTTCGTGCCGAAACCCAGCGCCGAGTTGGCATACGAGACCGGGGTATTGCCGCCGCTGCTGCTGCTGGGGTAGCTGTAGCTGCCGAACATGCCCGCCGACTGGACCGTCGTGCTGTTCTTGGCGTATGCCGCGTAATCGCCGTAGGCATAGTACGTGTCGCTGCCGCTGAGCGTGCTCGGCGATCCGTAGAAATAGGCCGCGTCGTTGGCGGCGTTGTACGCCGTTCCCACGTTCGTGGTGAAGCCGTTGGCCGAGTTGGCGTAGGAGACCGTGGCGGTGACGCCGCCGGTATTGGAACTGTAGCTGCCGTACATCCCCGCCGACGGCCCGCTGATGCCGCTGTCCTGGGCGTAGGCGTAGGCATAGTACGTGTCGAGACCCGGAGTACCGGGTGCCCCGCTGCCGCTGCCCGGCGAGCCGTAGAAATAGGCCGCATCGGCGCCGCCGTTGACCGCATTGCCCACGCTGGTCGTAAAGCCGTTGGCCAGGTCGGCATAGGAAATGCTGCCCGTGCCGCCGCTGTTGCTGTAGCTGCCGAACATGCCCGCCGACGGCCCGTTGAAGTTGGCGCTTATGAAATCCGCGTAGGCATAGTACGTGTCGTTGCCCGGCGCATCGTAGAAGTAGGCCGTGTCGTTGCTGCCGTTGCCGGGCGTCGCAAAGGCCACGTTCGTGCCGAAGCCGCTGGCCGAGTCGGCATAGCCGCTGCCGTACATTCCGGCCGACGGCCCGGGAATCGCGCTGTTCTTGACGTAGGCGTCGGCATAGAACGTGCTCTGGCCCGGCGCATCGTAAAAATAGGCCGTGTCGCTGCCGCCATTGGTCGACTCGCCGATGTTGCTGGCGAAGCCGTTGGCCAGGTTGGCATACGCGCCGAAACCACTGTAAGTGCCGTACATCCCCGCCGAAGGACCGCTGGGGTTGCTGCTGACGTAGTCGGCGAAATCCCCGTAGGCATAGTAAACGTCGTTGCCCGGCGAGTCGTAGAAATAGGCCGTGCCGGTGGCGGTCGGAATTTGGACGGCGGTGCGGGCCCGATCGGGGTTCCCGCTCGTGCTGGGCGCATAATTGCCGACGTTGATGGCGAAGCCCGTGGCCGCATTGGAGTAGCCGCCGCCGAAACTGCCGAACATGCCCGCCGAGGGCGCGACGCTGTTGCCATTTTGGGCATAGGCGTAGGCATAGTAGGTGTCGTTGCCCGCGGCGCCGTAGAAATAGGCCGTATCGCTCGTGTTGGGCAGCGTGTTGCCGACGTTCGTGGCGAAACCGGTGGCCGCGTTGGCATAGTTCACGCTGCCCTGGCCGTTGGTGTAGCTGCCGAGCATGCCTGCCGTATGCACGCCGCTGGAGTTGTAATCGGCGTTGGCATAGAACGTGTCGCTGCCCGTCGAGCCGTAGAAATAGGCCACGTCGCCGGCGTGGTTCGAATAGCCGATATTGGTGCTGAAGCCGTTGGCCACGTTGGAGTAGCCGGTGCCGTACATGCCGGCCGAGGGCTCGGCGGCGGCGCCGCTGTTGTAGGCGGCGTTATCGGCGTAGGCATAGTACGTGTTGTCGCCAGTGACGCCCTTCTTCGTGTAGAACTGGGCGATGTCGCCCGCATAGCCGTTGGCGACGATCGAGGTCATGCCGCTGACCGAGACCGCGAAGTCCTGGCTGGTATTGTTGAGTTGCCCAGTGCCGTTGATATAGAGCAGGGCGCTGTTGCCGCCCGCGGGACTGCCGGTCAAGGTGGCCGTGTCACTGCCGCCGCCGCCCTGGAAGACGTAATTCGTGAACTCGCCCGTGGGCGGGAAGGTGTGGTTCTCGCCGTTGAGCGCCACGTCGATCATGGTCCCGCTCTGGGCATCGGCATTGAAAACGAACTGGTCGCTCTGCGCCGTGCCGTCGACGATGAGCGTCGTGCCGGGCGTGAAGAGGACGTCGTCGAGAAAGGCGGTCTGGGGCGTGGTGCCGGAGACTTGGGAATAGGTCCAGGTATAGACGTGCGTTCCGGGGGAGACCCAGTAGAACGACTCCTGCCAGCCCACCGTGCCCGACCAGGTCTCGACGGGCTGCTGGCCGTTGTCCATAGAGAACGACAGTACGCCGTCGCTTTGGTTCGAGGAGACATTCCGCCAGAAGGAGAACTCGCCGCCGGTGGCCTCGGTGAGGGTGATGCTCAGCGTGCTCGTGCTCCCTGCGCCGATGGCCCCGGACTGGGCGGCGAAACCGCTGGGGGCTGCGCTGTTCGATTGCACCGACCAGTTGGCCGCCGACGTCCCCGTGGAGGACGATTGCCAGGGCCAGGTGTTGAAATTGCCGGACATGAACTGCTCGGAGAACGCGCCCACGGCGATGTCCTGCGTCGCCAGGCCGTCCGTGCCCGGCGCGGGCAACGTCAACAACGCCGAATTATTGCCGGCATCGATCGTCCCACCGGCAAGCGTCAGCGCGCCGGTCGATTGATAATCCAGCTCGGAAGTGCCCTGTCCGGCCGCCACGGTGTAGTCGAAGGTGAGCGTGTCAGTACCGCTGCCGCTAGAGTACGTGGCCATCGCGCCAGTGCCCGCGTTGAGGGCCAACTGCGGCGTTCCCGTCACGGTGACCGGCGCACTGAAGGCGACCAGGATCGGGACCGTGGTCCCCGCGCCGTAAACGCCAATTGCCGGTGAGGAAACCCCCGTCACTGTGGCTCCCGTGGAATTGACAGCCCCGACGAATTGCACGTTGCTCACGCTCACCGAGCTTCCGGCAAAGTGGATCACATCGAATGCCAATTCGATCTGCTGTCCGGCCGAGATCGAGCCCAGCGCGACGGTAATCGTAAGGGGGCCGGTGCTTGGCAGCGTGCCGCCGGACTGTGCCAGGCCCGGAATCGAGACCTCCGCGCCGAACGTCGCCTCACTGGACTGCACGTTGAGAATCGCATCGCTCTGGCTGATGCCGTCCGTCGGCAGCAACGAGGCATGCGTCGTGGGATCGGAAATCGCCACCTCGAAGGCGTCGGGCGGCAGTTCCCGGCCCTGCTGCAGGTTCAGACTGTCGATGGTAAAGGTCAGCGACGCGGCGCCCGTGGGGACGGTCAGCACTTGCGACAACTCGGTGACCACGGAGTTTCCGCTTGAGAGCAACATCGCGGTCCCATTTGCGACATCGATGTTGCCGGAAACGGTCCAGTCGAAATTCGCATCCGACGGATTGGCGTCGCTAAAGTCGCCATTGGGAACGCCGCCGTCCAGGGACTGGTTTTTCGCCGGGGAAATGGGGCCAGCTACCAGGAAAGCCGCTGAGAGTTGCGCCGACGACGATGTTGCGGAGACCGGGCTGGGAGTCGGCGAATCAACAACCGGTTGCGGTGCTGCCACTGAGGGCGATGTTGCCACCGGAGGCAATGCAGCCGCCGCGACCGTTGCCGTCGGGAGTGTGGCAGCCTGCGGGGCAACGACCGATTGAGCCACCAGCATCGAGGTCACCGTACCGTTATCCGCGGAAGGTAGCGCGACCGAGACGTTCAGGCTGTAACCGCTGCTGAAACCGAAGTCGGCCAGCGGACTTACCTCGAGGTAATAGTCGCCCGACAGCAGGTCCGCCAAGGAAACGGTTGCCGTGCCGTCGCTGCCGAGATCACTGACCAGCAGGCTGCCCTGCGAATCCAAGAGGCTGAGGTCAAGGTCGTACTCATTGGAGTTGTAAGTAATGGTCGCGGCGTCGGTGTAGGTGCTGATGCTGGCGAGATCCAGGGCAAAGTAGTCAACGTCGGTCGGCGAGGTGATGGTCAAGTTGCTGACTGTCGCCTGCCCTGCGGTGAAAGTCAGCGGTGTGGCGGTGGCCAACGTGTCGTTGGGCTCGTAGCCGTCGGCAGCCGGCAAGACGCCCAACGGAGTCTGCGCGGTGTTGTCATCCGTCGAGGTCTCCGTGATTTGGTGCTGCGGGTCGACGATCACGGCAATATCGTACTGGCCGGAGGCGATGCCCGACAAATCGAAGGTCTCGTTATCGGTTGTACTGGCTCCCGCCGCCAGGCCGGCGATCGCGATCGGATTGCCAAGGGGGATGGCGTTGGGCGAGTATGGGTTCCCGTCGGGCGTGAGGACGTACTCGATCTGGAAGGCCCCGACGGCCGTACTGCCCAGGTTGGCGATCGTGGCCGTGACGGGCGTGCTGCCGTTGGCCACGGGACTGGGCACGCTGATCGACGTGGCCGCCAGGTCGATGCCGGATGGATTGGCGCGGTGATGTTCAGCGTATAGGAGGGGGCGGCCAGGTCCTGCAGGTTAGTGACGACCACTTGATATTGACCGGCCACCAGGCCGGACAGCGACAGCGTGATCGTGCCGGTTGTATTCGCGCCGGAATCGACCAGAGAATTGCCATTGGAATCGACAAGCTGGGCGTCAAGGGTGCCGGTGGTCGAGTCAAAGGTGATGGTGACATTGTCCGAACTGTCGCCGGTGGCGATGGTCTCGAACTGTGCGACTTCACTGTCGTCAAGGTAGACGAGGTTCAAGCCGGTAGTCGTCTGCGTCCCGGTTACCGCTCCCAAGTTGATGACCTCGCCAAACGTGGGAGCATGATAGCTGTCGGGAGGGACGGTAAGAAAGACTTGGAGCGAGCCGCTGTCTTGGCTCGGATCGAGCGAACCGAGCGAATTACCGGGGTCGACTGTGGCCACGAGTTGATAGTATTGGCCTTGTTCGCCGGCCGGCAAGGTCGGCACGGTAAAGGGGATCGTGAGATCCTCGGTCTGTTGGGCCTGGATCTGGGCGACGAGGAAAGGACTGCCCGCGTCGACCAGCGTGCCGTTGATATCCAGGGCCAACTGCACGTTGAATCCGCCGGCGTTTTGCGAGCCGAAGTCGCTGATGGTTACGTAGGCGTTCTGCTGGAAACCGGGCATCAGGTCGATGGAATCGACGCCCACGCTCTGCACCGCCAGGTTCGGCCCGACGCGGGGCGCGCTGGTCATGGCCAGGTTGTAGGTCAGCGGAGTGCCGTCCACCGAATAGACCTCAACGTAGTAGACTCCCGGCGCCAGGCCGGACAGGCTTAGCTGTTCCGTGACGGTGCCATCCGGACCGGTATTGGGCGTGGCATCCATCAGGTCGTTACCGTTGGCATCCAAGAGGCTCAGCCCAGCCGGGGCGTTCGAGTCCGTCCGCGCAATCGTGACGGTGTCGTTGGCCGTGCCGGTCGTAGGCAGCTCGAAGGTGAAGAACTCCTGGCCCTCAGCGGAACTGATCGCCAGGTTGTTTTCCGCGATCGCGCCGACCAGACCGCCCAATTCCGTGGCGGAGCCGAAAGCACCATTCGGTTGGAGCCGGTCGGGCGGGTAATCGGCCTCAATCGACGTGACGGCGATGCTGTCGCTAGTGTTGTCCTGGGGCGTCTGGTTCGTCACGTCCGCCACCAGGCCCACGCCGAGCGTGCCGTGGACGTTGGCGGGCGTCACGACCGTGTAGTAAGCGGTCCAGGTCTGCCCCGGCGCCAGCGCAGGCACGTCGATGAGCGGCACGAGGGGAGGGCTACCGGCGCCGATGGCATTTTCGCTTTGGTTCCACACCAGGGCCGCTTCGCCCGCGTTGGACGCCACCGCGCCGACGTTCTCGATCGTGACTGTGGCCGTGAACGGCTGGCCCGCAATTACCGACGTTTGATCGAGCGTTACTCCGGCCGCCAGGTACGCCTTGACGGTCGTCGGCGTGGTGAACGTCATCGAGTAATTGACGCCGCCGGACGGGCCGTCTTCGATGGTGAGGTAGTATTGACCGGGCGGCATGTCCGTGAGCGGAATCACGCCGTCGCTGGCATCCGTTGCCTGGTATTCTCCGTAGATATTCCCGTTAGCGTCCTCGACCCATGCCTGGAGATTGGGCACCGGCTGGTCGAAGCTCAGGGAAACCTGGTCGCTGCTGTCCGTCGTATTGACCGTCCCGAAGGAATAAACGTTAACGTCCGAGTCGCTCGCCAGGCTCTCGTTGCTGAAGGTCGCGCTGCCCAGCGGTGTGCCCAAATCCGGATCCGTCGCAGCGCCAGTGCCGCCGTCGGGGCTGACTCCGTCCGGGGCGGCGTCCATCGGCCCGCCGGTCGGGGTGAGCGCCGAGGCCGCGTTCAAAGGCGTAAATTCCAAAACGTGGCCGGAGTACACGATTTTCATCTTCTGGTTCACGCCGCCAAAGAGGTTGGCCGTGGAAAACGCCAGCATGGTGGTCCTGTTTTCCCAAATATTGGGCCCCCCGATGATCTTCAGCCCAACCGATTCGAAAACGAAAGCCTCGACGCTGAACGGAAACGTAATCGGAGTAGAACTGCCGTAGGTCCATTTCAGCGAGGCCTGGGCCGTCAGTCCCAGGCCAACGTCGATGAAACCGGCCACGCTTGCCGCGACTTTCTCCGTGCCCTTGATGCCGCCAAGGATGCTGAAGGTCGGGGCCGAAACATCCAGTTCCGCTCCGGCTCCTGCTCCCACAACATGGGCCTTCGACTCCAGACTTAAGGTCACGATCAAGGCAACGGATCCGGAAACCGTGAGACCTACAAACGGGATCGGTGAGGGGACAAACTCTTTAAGCTCGAAGGGAAATTCGAAATTCAGGCTGCCCGAGCAACTGTAGGTCCCCCCGGCCAGGAGGTTGAGACCGGTGTCCACCTGGAACGGCACCTGCGTGTAGGAGATCTGTCCGTAGACATTCAAGCCGCTGAATTTCGCCTGCTGCCCCAACTTCGGCGCTTCCACCGCGGCCAGGCTCGGAGTCAGCAAGATGAGCGGCGACAGCAAGCCCGCCAGGACCACCCTCGTATTATCGGAAGTGGGGTTCGACGAGCTGAGCCCATAGAAAAGAACGCCGGAGTCGCCCAGCAGATTATAGGCGATTTCCGAACCGTACGTCATCTGGTTCGACACGCCGTTGAGATTGAAGTTGAACTGCACCAGCGTGCCCGGAACGTAGGAGATCGTCTTGCCGCCGACGTAAGGATCGTTGGCGGGAAACGTGGGGAAAGTGCTGGCGATCTGTTGCGGCGTCAGCAGCAGAGTCGAGTTCGAGACCTGGTAGGTCGCGAGCTGCGGGTTCCACGTCACGACCGTCGTGACATTCGAAGTCGCCTGTTGGCTGGGCGGCAGGTTGTAGCCCTTCTCGAGCCAGTCGGGCAGCGCGATCTCGTCGAAGGTGTAGTTGCTGGGGATGCCGGGGAACGTCAGAATATTGCCCTTGGCATCCGCGTAGACGACGGTCCATACCGTGCCGTTGGCAATCTGGCCAACGTCGAAAGTGGTGCTGTCCGTCGAGGGGTCGAGGACGGGGTAGAGGTTCGCCACGCCGGGCGTGGTTTGGATGTCGGCGATTTGCGTCGTCTGGCTATCCGGCGCTGGAGTTGTCTGCGTGATGATGACTTGGGCCACCTGGCTTGCCATGCTGGAGTTGATCCCGACCGTGAACGCATCCTGCAGCGGAACGTTTTCGATGAACTGCCCGAAATCAGCGGTCGTGACGGCCCCGCCCACGCTGGGATTGTCGCCGAACTGGGCGCTCAACCCCACAGCGGCCGTATAGGCGGTATAGCTGTTGTCGGTATAGGTCGATTCGGCGGGCACGTGCGCGCCGTTCGCGTTGGGGGGATTGATCGTGACCGTGACGCCGATCGGCTGGTTGAGCGGGACGGCAGCGTTGAGAGTCAGCGGCACCGACCATGTCACGCCAGGGGCCAGTTTGTTGTCCGGAAGCGGGAAGTACTCGTCGAGTATAGGAGTCGGGGTTGGAGAAGAGGAGGAGGTAGATCCTCCTTCGGCCGCCGTCACCAAGACCTGTACCGGGCCGCTGATCTGCCCGGTAACGGTATAGGAGAACATGACCTGCGTAGAACTGACGATCGTCGCCGAAATCGCGGTCAGGTTCGGCTGGAGCGGTGGACCGGCGGCAATGCCCTCGGGATTGGAGTCCTGGCCGGCCGTCAGGGTGTAGGAGAGCAAGTAATCCGCGACCGTGGGGTTGGAGTTGGGCAGCGACTGGCTGGCGGCGGTCGGTTTCAGGCCGACCGTGAGCAGTGCCTGGCTGGTGTTCGACAGCGACGCATTAGCGCCCGATTTCAACGTCGCAATTTCGGCATTCCATTGCTGCGTGTTGATCGATGCCGGGGAGAGGTTGTACATCGCTGCGAAGTTGGCGGCGCTGCCGGCGCTGACCAACTGGGCGGCGTACGTGTCCAGCGGCAGGAGCGGCGAGGGCTGATTCGGGCCGGGACCGCCCACCGCCGCCGGGTAGACCTGCGCGAGCAGGTTGATCGTGGCCATGATCTTGCCGACGCTATAGGCGTAGATCTGGTCCAACCCGGTGACCGTCACGTACAGGTAACCGCCATCGGGGCTGAGCGTCATGTCGGTCGGGAATGAACCGTTGCGGGAGGGAATTTCCTCGGTTGCGCCGAGCCAGACGGGAGGACTGTTGTTTGCGCCGAAGGGATTTTCCAGGATGCCGATGTCCCCGCCGGCGCCGTAAGTCGGGTCATGGCGCGGATCGCCTGCCTCGTAGGTATTGTGGAAGAGAACGAAGGCCACGGTCTGCGGGACGTTGGCGATGGAAACCGTATCGTAGACAATGGCCTGCGCGTTGTAGTTGTCAAATAAATAAGTGCCGACGGAACCGGGGAAGAGATTGAAGTAGTCGGGCGACGGCACGGGGGCGGGGCTGCCGCGGAGATTGACCGGAAACGACTGGGGGCTCTGCGTATTGCAATTAATCACCAGGTATCCGGCGCTCTGGCTCCCGCGGACCGTCACGCCGACGAACCAGTCTCCGCTGCTATCCTGGTAGGACGTGACGCCAAAGGGCTTGGGACCTGTCGGAATCGTGCCGATCACCTGGTAGCTGCTGCTTCCGCCTCCTTGTCCCGACAAATTTCCGACCTTGCAGATCGCCACGAGGCCCGGCGTGCCGATGGCGTCGTCGCCGCCCTGGTCCGCGGTCCCGGCGCTGGCGACGTAGAGAAACTCGCCCGCCGAGTTGCTGGTCACCGAGTCGGTAACGCCCAACGAATAGGCCACCGCCATCCCTTCGGCCCCTTTCACCGAAGAGCCCAAATTGAGAACGACCCCAGGAGCGATGCCGATGCCGGCAATCCACTGCGCAATAATGGTGTTGTCGAACTCGTAGACGTTGCCGTTATAGCGGTCATCGACAAAGACCCGGTAGTTGCCGGTTGGGTTGCCGTTGATGTCGTTCACGGCGGCGATCGTAATGTAATTCGGATGGGGAGTACCCGAGTCACTCTCGAGCGGCAGGGCGTAGACGTTGTTAGTGCCGCCAGGGCTGAGCAAATGGTTGGGGTTGAGATTGATTACCGCCAGCGTCTCGGTATCAATGATTGAGATGGTTCCGTCACCCGTGTTGGTAACGAAGGCCGTCAGGCCGTCGGGGCTGACGGCAACTTGTGACGGATCATTTCCCACCGGGATGTTGGCGACCACCCCGGGTGAAGCGCCGGGCGTCAAGCTTGGCGCCAGGACTTGCAGCGTATTCGTGCCGCTATCGACGACATAGATGTAGCCGGGCGGATTCGACACGATGAAATTGGTCTGGGCGCTCACGTTGTACGCGGGTTGCGGCGCCGGATTCTGTCCGGCCGGGGGCGGCGGCGTGACCGAGGTCTTGACGACAACGCAGATACTGGACCCGCCGATGGCGATGCCCTTGGGAATCGCTATCTGCAGGGCCCCCGCGGACGAATGCGAGACGGCGCCAGGCAGCGGCGTGTACGTGCCGGTTGTGCCTGGAACGAGACCAAGGCTGGCGAGGCTCGGCACGTAACCCGGCGAGGGCGCGGCGGCAGGCAGGACATACACCAGGTCGTTATTGAGATTATTCAAGTCGAACCCGGTACCGGAAATCGACAGCACCGGGAGTTGCTGGGTTGGGTCGTAACCGAGCGAAAAACCGCTGATGACGGGTTGATTGGCCGTCGGAACCGGCGGCGCCTGCACCGGCACGTTCACCTGCTGGATCAGGCCCGGGTTTACCGTTATCGTCGCAGCCTGCGACGCCGACCCCCATTGGTTGACCCGCTCCAGGAGAAGTTGCTGGCCCTTGACGACAATCGGCGCCAGGAACAAACCATAGAGATTTGGCTCCATGTACCAGGCGCCGTCGAGGAGATTGTTTTGCATGCCGGCGGGCTGGATCGGGCTCGCCAGGGGAGCGACTTGAGAAGAAACGCCGCCCGAACTCGGCAGGATCACTTCGCCCGGCCCGCCGGTTCCCATGTCGCCCTGGACGATCCCCGGCTGCGTGCCGGGTACGCCGATCGTGTACTCACCCGTGACCAGAACGCCCGGGTATGGCGGAGATGCCGTGCGGGCCATGCCGTCGCTGCCCACAACCATCTCGTCCACGAGTTCCCACATGGCCTGGGTCTGGAAATCGGCCTCCAACAACTCGCCCCAGCGGAACAGGTATAACGTATCACCCGCCTGGCTGCCGGCGGGCGCGGGAATGGCCACCGAGAGCGGGTCGCTTGCCGTAACCCCGCCGGTATCGAGCGTGAAGCCCTGCGCGTAGTTGAAGCCGCTGGGCATGATGTCTGGCAAGTTGGCCTGCGGCAACGAGCCGACGGTGATTTGCGTCCCCGCCGGAAGAGCGCCTGGGCCGACGCCGAGGATCGTGTCGTCCGCATCCGAAACAATTGTGCCGCTTGCCGTCACGGTCGCCGTGCCGCCCGTTACCGGCGCCGCAATCGTCAAGGTAGCGACGTCGCTCTGTCCGTCCTGGATCACCGTGACCAGTTCGCTCCCCAAGGCGGTTGCCGAGAACAACCCGTCGGGCGAAATCGTGCCCAGGGCCGGGTTGCTCACGTAGTAGACCGTGCCGTCGGCCGCGCTGGAGACGTCGCTCTGGGTGCCGTCGGACATCAACTCCAGCACCTGGAACTGGCGGGCCTGACCTACCGTCACGGCGTAGGTTGAGGGGAAGAACGAGAGCGTCTCGGGTGCGGGGTTCGTGCCCACGGTCAACGGAGTCGCCGCCACCCAGCGGGTACCCGGGCCGTCGACCGTTGCGGTCAGAATCGTCTGGCCGGCGGAGAGCGTGACGATGGCGCCGTTGGGCCCGACCGTGGCCACCGCCGGGTTGGTGGAAGCGAAGACGATCTGACTGGCGGGAATGCTGCCGGTGGTCCCGTCGAGGTACAGGCCGGTGACCGTCAGAACGGACGTTTGCCCGACGTTGAGTTGCAAGTCCTGCTGCCCGAATTCGATGTCCGTGAGCGTCGCCGTCTCGACGTTGACCGTCACCGTGGCGACATCCGACGACGCCGAGGGATCGTCGGCCGTGAAGCTGAATTGTGCCGGACCGGTGTAACCGGGGGCGGGAATAAAGGTTGCCCTGTGGCCGTCCAGGGCCAGGCTGACCGTGCCATTCTGCGGGTCGGAAAGGGTATACCCGATCAAGTCGCCCTGCGGATCGCTGGCCAGCGTCGAGAGGTCGATCGTGATGGGAACACCCTGCCGCGTGTTGATCGTGGTGTTCTCCGCCACCGGCGGCTGGTCGGCCGTGAAGCCGAAATTGCTTTCGAGGATAAGATAGTCTTGCTCAGTAACCGTGCCGGTCCGTTCGGCGTCGGCCCCCAAGACGTAGCCGGAATGACCGACCGAAGTGCCGAGCGCCGAGGCGAAGAGCTGTTCGTCCGTGCCGTCCACGCGATTGTCGCCGTTCACGTCACCGGGCAGATAGACCTGGAGATCATAGCCGCCCGATGTCGTGCCATTGGCTCCCGTGACAGAGACGACATAAGCTCCGCCGGCCGGCAGGCGATAGAGCCCGACGCTCTGCCCGGCTTGGACGCTGGAATAAATCGGCGAAAGTCCGTCAATCGTGGGCAGGGCCGGATTGAATCCCGCGCTGCTGCTGACCTCGATCCCGATAATCACCGAACCGCTCAACACCGAGGCCACTTCGCTGTCGGAAAGGATGAAGCTGTAAAGGTCGGTCGCGCCGGCGGCGTGCGTTTCGGAGAAGGTCTGACCCAAATATTGCGCCGTCGTTCCCAAGTTCTGGCTGATGGGCTCTACGCTCACGAGATTGCCGCTGGCGTCGTAGGTAACAGCCGCGGACGATCCTCCGGGTTGCACCGAGGCAGTGATCTGGTTGGCAGCGTTGTATTGGTAGTACGTCGTTGCGCCGGTATCGAGGTCATTGACGCGAATGAGATTGCCGTGGCCGTCGTAGGTGTACAGGACCTGCGAGCCCTCCGGCCCGATCAGGGCGGCGATCTTGCCGGCCGCATTGGTGCGGAAACTGACGCGCTGGCCGTTGGGCGCAACCAGCCCGCTGTTTGAGGCGACCAGCGTCACGCCGCTAGGGCTGACGATATCCAGTAGCGTGCCCGCCGGGGAGTAATCGTAGGACCCAGAGGGTACCCCGCCATTCGTCGCGGTCAGCGTCCAGGCCACGTTGCCGAAGCGCCCCGAGGCGGGATTGTACGGCAGCCCCGTGCCGAACTGGTTCAAATTTCCCCCGTCGTCTTCCAATTGCACGTTGACCGTCGAGAGCTGATAGCCGACGCTGCCATTGGCGGTCCACGAGGGCTGATAGATCGTCAGCGGTCCGACGGTGGTACTGGTCGGCGTGAAGGTGAAGCTGGCGCGGGTCCCGTCGGGAAGATTGATGTAGACCCGCGTGCCGACTTGGAAAGCGCCGTACACGCCCTCGGCCTGCGCAGCAGACGGCACAAGGTCGCTGGTGATCTGCGGATCGAAACCGGCCAGTTGCCAGCCGTTGCCAACCAGGCCGCTCACGGCGGTGGCAAAACTCTGGTAGTAGCGAGTGAAATTGATGGTGACGCCGTCCAACGTCGTGGTCAGATCGGTGGCCGACGTGGAGAAAGCGCCCGACGTGGACGCCGTGTCGATCTCGATCAGGCTGCTCGTCGTGCTCGTGCGTCCGCTGATGTTGGTCGCCGTGAGTTGCAGGAGGTAAGCGCCGTTTTCGAGTTGGCTGGGGTCGATCGTCGCCAGGGTGGCATTGGCAACGTTGGACTGCCCGCTGGCCAGGACGATCGAATTCCGCTGCGAGAGCGGCTGCAACGTCAATTGATAGTCGTCGAGGTTGCTGTCGCTGACGGTTCCGACAATCGTGGCCGGTTGTGAGAGCACTGTCCCACTGGGCGGCGCGGAGAGCTGCACGACCGGCGATCCCGTGTCGCTGAGGTCGCGGACCTTGAGGTCCGCGGTGGCGGTGCCGACGTTCCCGTCCACGTCCGTGGCAGTCGCAAGGACGCTGTAGTGGCCGGGAGTCGGCGGGATAAAGGTCTGCGCTCCCCTGGGCACTGAGCGAAAGCGGCTGGCCGTCCACGCTGAGCGTGACCGAGTCCACGTCGGCGATGCCGTTGGCCGTCACCTGGAGCACGACAGGCTGGCCGGCCGGCGGCGGGAAGCTGGGCGTGATTGTAATCAGCACGGACGGTGGAATGGGTACGGCCGACGCGACCAGTTCGAGCGGCTGCGTGGTCGAGAGCGTCCCATCGGATGCGGTGACCAGTATTTCGTACGTGCCGGCCTGCACGCCGCTGGGCGTCCAGTTCAGCAGGCCCGTCGACGGGTTCAGCGTGGCTCCCGTGGGAAGCCCTGTCGCCGAGTAGCTGAGCGTGGCATGGGCCTCGGGACTCGTAGCCGTAATGGCAAGCTGGAAGGGCTGGCCGATCAGGGCCACGTGTCCGCCCAGAGCGGGCAGGACCGGCGGCTGATCGGTCGGCAGAATTGTGACGCTGACGTCCCCCGTGGCGCTGGTGTCGTTGGTGGGATCGGTGGCGACAAACTCCAGAGTGTACTGCCCGGCTTGGCCATAGGCGGGCGTCCACGTAAATGCCTGCGTTGAAGGATTAAAACTGGCATTGGCCGGCAGCGGAGCACCCAGCGAGTAGACCAGCGTCGCGCCGTCCAAATCGCCGGCGGACACGCTGAAGGAAAGCGACGTCCCTTCTTTTCCCAGAATGGGCGGCAACGCTGCGAAGGTGGGCGGGATCGGCGCCGGATTGACTTGAAGGGTCACATCCTGGCCGTCGCTCAAGAAACCGTCGGTGGCCGCAAAATGGACCGTGAAAGCGCCCGTTTGCGTGATGCTGGGCGTCCAAGTGAACAATCCGGTCGACGGATCGAGCGTCGCCCCGATGGGAAGTTGCGAGGCGGTGAAAGTGACGGGATTCCCCACCGGATCCGTGGCTTGAAGCTGGATCGACAGTTGCTGCTCCTGCGTCACGCTGGCATTGCTGACCGGTAGCAGCACCGGCGGGGCATCGCTGGCCAGAACTTCGAAATTCACGACTTGCGAGACGGATTGAGCGTAGTTGGGATTGCCGTTGCCGTTGTTGGCGACCGAGAAGGCGGCGCTGTACGATCCCGCCTCGGCGGCCGTCGGCGTCCATTGGAACTGGGCCACGCCGTAGACGCCGGTGGGCGTCAGCGTGGCGCCGGAGGGCAGGCCTTGAACGCTGAAGGTGAGCGGGTCTTGGTCGAGTTCGGATGCCGTGAGGTTGAATGTCAAGGTCTGCCCGATAACGGCTACCGTCGGGCCGATGTAGGAAAGGACCGGCGGCTCGCTGAACGACGTTGCACTGAGCACGAATTGCGCCGTGCCGGTGAGAGCGCCCGCGGGCCCACCATCAATGGAAGGGGCGTTGTCCGTGGCCACGACCGTGACGACGTAATTGCCGCGATCGCCGGTGGTCGGGTTTGCGACGATGGTCGCCGTGCCGTCGTGGTTATCGGTCAGCGTGGCGAAGCTCGGCAGACCCTGGGCCGTGATCGTCACCGGATCACCGTTCGGATCGCTGGTGCGGATGGGAATCGTGAGCGTGCTGCCCTCGGCGACTGACTGGTCGCTGATCGCGTTGACTACCGGATCGCCGTAGGCAAGGAGCACGGTGATCGGCACGGTGATCTGGGCTGCTTGCGGCGTTCCGCCGGTTAGGTCGCCGTCGTCGTGGACGCTGAACGTGATCGAGTAATTGCCGGCCTGGGTGTAGCCGGGGGTCCAGGAAAGCGTTGCCGTTACCGGGTTGAAGCTTGCTCCCGCGGGCAGCGCCGTGTAACTGAAAGTGAGCGGCGCGGCGCAGCCCCAGGCTCCGTCGCGCCGTTAGGCAACTGATACGGCAAGGGATTTGACAGGTTGGGATCGTCGACGCCGATCGTGGCCGTCAGGGTCTGTCCTTCGTAGACCGTGAGTTGTTCCACGGGCAGGAATGAAATCGGCCCATCCACGTTCAGCACGGTGACTTGGAGTTGCTCGGTCGTGCTCAATTCAGCGGCCGTGGCCGTGATGTCGATCGAGTATGAGCCGTGCTGGTCGTAACCCGGCGTCCAGGCAAACAGCCCGTTGGTGGGATCCAAGGTTGCTCCGTCGGGGAGGTTGTCGGAAGTGAACGTGATCGCGTCGTCGTCAGCATCGCTGGCCGGAACGGTGAAGCTCAGCGAATCGCCTTCATCAACCACGCGGGGCAGCAGCGTGCCCAATTGTGGCGCTACAATCTCGCTCGTGACCGTGATCTGGAAGCTCTGGAAGGACGTGGTGATGCCGTCGGTCGCATAAATCCGGACGTTGGAATAGACACCGGCCGAACTGTAGCCGGTCTGCCAGATCAGCGTCTCGCTTTGCGGATCGAAGATCGCGCCGGGCGGCACGTTGTCGGCCCAGATCACTAGCGGGTTCCCCGAGGGTGAAGTGGCGGCGATCGGGATCTGCAACAACTGTCCTTCCGCAATTGTCTGATCGGCGATGGGGCTGATGACGGGCGGCGGACTGGTGCCGATCACGGCGACCGTCCAAGTCTGGCTGTAAAAACCGCCCGTCGGATCGTAAGCCCTGAGCTCGAAACTCACGGTCGAGCTGTCCGAAAGCTGCGGCGTCCACTGCACCACGCCGGTTTGCGGATTGACCGTCGCGCCGGTCGGGGCCTCGACGAGCGCGTAGGTGACGTTCGCCCCGCTGCTGTCGGTGGCGCTGGCATTGTACTGGTAGAGTTGCCCGACCGTTGCCGTGGGGGGCGGAATGGACGAGACCGCCGGGACAATCACCACGCCCGAGAGGACCAGGTCCTCGATGCCCAGGCTCGAGTACAAGGCATTCGCGGGCAGACTCAAGGTCCGCGTTTCGGTCGATTGGTCGGACGCGAGTTGGTTGCCTGCTGCGCTTAGCTCAATAAAGGGATGGCCGTCGATGGTGAAGCCGTCGGCATCGAGCAGCGTGTCGCCCGTGGCCGGCAAATTCGTGAAAATAACCTGCAACGGGGCGTTGACCGGGAACGTTAGGGTATTTTCCACGCTCAGATCGAAGAACACTTCTCCCAGCTCGCGATTCAATCGCGTATTGCTGATCGTCGGCAGCAAAGAACCGCCATTGGCCGTGACGATGAACGAGGTCTCATAAACCGAGCCCAGGGCCAGGCCGTAGATGTTTTCGACCTGCGGCTCGACGTTGAGGCTATAGCTCCCTGGCAGCAGCGGGTCGAACAGCAACTCGGCCGTCTGGCCGGACGGATCGTAGGTCACAGCGCTTACCGGAACTTGCTGCCCGGTGGTCGTATCGGTGAGAACGTAGTTGGCCGTGTCTGTCACGGAGCCCACGGAAGTGTCCGCAAGCATCGCGCCGTCAAACGTCACCTCGGCCGTGTCCAGGTTGGGCGCGACGGACGCATCATCGGCCGGATTGGTTGCCACAATCTGGGGCGGCAGGATCGGAGTGAAAACGTCGATCTGATCGGATTGGGTGATGTACAGTCGGCCATCTACGCCGACGTGCGCGAAGTCGCCGCGCTGGCCGCCGCTGGCAACCGTGATCGACTGGCCCGTCACGAGGTCGATCATGCTCACAGTGCCGTCCACGTGCGTGGCGAAGAGCAGATTCGCCAGCGGCGTATTGGGTTGGCCGAACGCCAGGCCGTTCGCGGGGTCGCTCAGATCGACCGCCGGCGTAGCATTGCCGTGCGAGTCGAAACGGACGATCTGCCCGCCATAGGGCCAGGTCGTTCCCCACAGCGTCCCATCGGGCGCAGCGCCAGGGCGTTGACGCGCGTGCTGGAGAAGGGCTGGAAGACGTGCGTGACCGTGTTGAAGATCTGAATGCCGTCGCTCGTGGCCACATAGAGATCGTCGGAATTGCCCGCGTCCGTTGTACTCGTGGCGGCCATTCCCAACTCGATGCCCTCGCCGAAACTGGCGATGATCTGACCGGTGTTCGGGTCGAGTTGCAGCAGGGGTCCGCCGCCCGTGGTGGCCCAGAGCTGGCCGCTGCTGTCGAAGGCCATGTCGTAGATCGGCTCGGAAAGCGTCGCCAAAGGCGCCGTGGTCGCCGCGCTGCCGCCGGCGAGCGAGAACTCCCACAGGCTGTTGCGCCCGCGCCGCCGCTGACGTAGACCGATTGCCCGTTGGGCGAGAAGGCAATGCCCAGCGGGCTGATGTCCGCGCCGGACGTGGCAAAGCCGGTAACCAGCGCGCCCGCCGTGAACGGCTCGAGCACCGTGCTGAATGCCGGCGGATTGACCGTCGGCGCGGGGGTCGGCACTCCCTGCTCGGCCTGCAGGAACAGCGGATTGGTCGAGGGCTGTGTCGGCGGGGGCGCCGACGCCGGCGCCGGCGTCGGCGCTGCTGCGGTCGGCAGCGTGCCGAGATTGATCTGCGGATCGTAGGGCGACACGAGGTCTCCGGCCGGCGCGGCCTCGACGTTGCCCGCGTTGTCCGCGCTGAGCACGAGGAACTGCGCGGTGATGCCGGCGGCGCCCTGGTATGTGAACGAGTTTGCGGTCGTATACTGGTCGACCGGCTGCCAGACGCCGTCGTCGAGCGATACGTAGACCGTCGAATTCGCCACGCCCGAGCCGCCCGGATCGTCCGTCGCCTGCCACTGGATGAAGTACTGGCTGTTGCCCAGGTCCGTGACGGAATAAGTGGTCGTCGGCGGTACGGCGTCCAGCGTCGCGCTGACGGCGTTGCTGTCCAACGGCTGTTGACTGTCGTAGATGATGCGGGCAGCGGCGTCGATCGTCGTGCCGGTCGTCGCCGTGGACTGGGCTTCGATCGTGTAGCCAATCGCGCCGCTCTGACCAGCCGGCATGATGCTCAAGGCCGGAGTAGCCACGGGCAGTCCTGTGGAAGGATCGATCGCGGTCAGCAGCCAGGTGGCGATGCCGCTGTCAACGTCCACGCCGGCCGTGACGTCGAGGATGAATCCCAACTGCTTGGTCAGATCAAAACTGCCAGTGAACGAGGCGCGATTCGACGGCAACTGGATCGTCACGCCGTCGAGATCGATGTCCGAAAGCTGGAACGTCCGCAGGTCCAGGTTCGGGTCGAGCTGATCGACAATCTGGATCTGTGATTCCGGTCCCTGGCCGCCGACGGGACTCATAAATTGGATGGAATAGGGCAGCGGCGCGTTGGCGGGCACGAAATTGTCGCCGCCGTAGCCGCTGGGGCCGGTCATCGTGATGCTCTGGCTCGCGGCCGCCGTGAGGCCGAAGAAATCCGCCAGGCTGCTCGTCGGCGGCGCGGCGACCGACGCATCCAGCGGCTGCCCAACCGTGATCTTGAAGGCCTCGAAGTGCGTCGGATGCGAAAGCTGAAGGTCGAACGTGCTCTCGCTGGGCAATGCCGTCGAGCCTGTCGCCCCAGGGGTATTGCCGTACCAGGTGAGGACCTCGCTGAAGAACGAGTCGAGGTTGTTGGCGGCGATTATCGATTGGCCGGCCGGTCCGGCCAGGATGCCCGCGCCGATGGTCGACATCAGGCTCGATATGGCCGGCACGGCCAGAGCGGCCGGCGGCATGTCGGCCGGGCGAAGTTGACCGGTGTTTTCCAACGCCTGGAGGTAGCCGTCCTCCCAATCGGTCTGATTCGCCGCCGCAAGCTTGAGCATCGCCGGTGCATTGCTGTCGGCGAGGATCGCGGTCCGAATCTTGTCGGCGAGATTCGTCTGGTAGGTCACGTACTCGGCCGCCGTCATGGGTGTGGCCGCGGCCTCGATGTAGAATGTGAAACTCAACTCTTCAAGTTCGCCCGGCGAAAGATCCTGAAGGAAGTTCGGATCTTCGGCCAGAACCTGGGCCAGCTCCGGATAGGCCTGAATGGTGAAATCCAACACCGAAGTGCTTTGCTGTGCCACGTCAAAGGCGAAGCCCTGGGCCTCGAATTGGCCGTTCAGATTCACCACCGAAGACAGATCGGGCCACGGCACGCCGGACACGTTGGGCTGCCCTGACAGGTCGGTGGCAAAGGCCAGGGCCGGTCCCGGAATCAAAGACGGTGCCGGGTTCGGCACGTTGGGCAGCACCGTATTCGAAGAACACGTAAGGCGTATCGACGTTGGTGATGCTCTCCAGCGATACGAGATAGTTCCCGATCTGGCCGATGCCCAACGTGCTCGGCCCACCCATGCCGATCGTGGCGTCGATTGGCTCGGCCGGCTCGACCAGAAACCGGTACGGCTGGATGGCCGTGCTGCCATCGGGATTGATGACCTCCACGTCGTACAGGCCCAACGGCGCGTCGGTCAGATCAAACGTGGCCACGATCTTCGTGGCATTGACGACGTTATAGCTCACCGGCGCGAACTCCGCAAACTGCGGCCGAATCAGCCGCAAGATCGCCTGAGGACTGAAGTCGTCTCCCGTGACAGTCACCGTGACGTATTGCGAGTTGCCCCCCGTATCGGGCGAGATGTCCGTGACCTGGAACGGCAGCAGCTCCGCCTTCGAGCTCGATCGGCGTGTTCGTGCCGTCGCCGTCGCCGCGGACCAGGACATAGTAGATGCCCGGCTCGGTCGTCGGCACCACGGCCGATTGATTGGCGACCAGGTAGCCCTGGTACGCCGCGTCGTAGTTCAAGGAACTGGGCAATCCCTGAAACTTCACGTACAGTTCGTTGGCACCGCCCTGGTCCGAGCTCGTGAGATCGACTTCCAACGTCTGATTCGCCGGGACCTGGACGGCATATAGTTTGCTCTGGTCGCCGGAAATCGTATCGTCGAGCGGCACGCCCAGGGTCAAAGTGGGAACGGCGACGTTCAACTGGTTCGGCGCGGTCGAAACGTTGTTCGCGTAGTTAGTTCCCTCGTAAATGGTGTTGAAGACGTTCGTGTAAACGAGGACGTAGTAGGTCCCTGGCAGCTCGACGGGCAGCGTGGCCGTCACACTGCCGGTGTAGCCCTGTCCCTGGTTGAGCGTCACCGCGCCCAAGGCTTCCCGTGTTGAACGTTCCGATCAACTGGGCGTTGGTATCGAAGGTGGGATCGGGCGAAATATAGACCGAATCCGACCACGATCCGATCGCCGGCTGGGTGGAATGGTTCGAGACCGTATAGCTGATCGTGACGGGCTCCCCGGCGGTCGCCCCCGCAGGCACGGTGATGGAGTCGACCTGCAAGTCGGTCGGCGGCGGGACCGTGATGAGCATCGGCACTGCGGTCGCCGTGGTGTTGTTGCTCTCGTTGCTTTCGAGCACGATGCCCCGCGGTTGCTGCGTCGAGGTCGGGTTGGTCAGCACGATGATGTAATAGGCCCCGCTCAGGCCCGGCGGCACGTCAAATAGCGTCGAGACCGTATAGAACCCGTCGGGCGCCAGCGCACCGTATGCTTGATCGAGCCGAGGAAGATGGCGGTTTCAACGTCGAGGTACTGGTCGAGGGAAAGATAGATGTTGTCGGGCCACGTCGCCTCGTCCGCGGGGACGGGGCCGGAGCCGATGTTGCTCACGGTGTAGGTGACGGAAAAGGCCTGCCCGACCGTCACTTCCGAGGAACTGGTGACGCTGCTCACGACCAGGTCCGGCAGATCGACCAACGTGACTTGAATCGGCTGCGACTCAATTTTGAGGTAACCGTTCAGATAGCAATCGACCAGCCCTGGCCCGCCCCCGCCGATGCGCGGATCGCCGCCCGACTCGGGGAAGGGATAGATGCCCTTGTATACGGGTCCCGCGGCGGTGAACGGCGAATCGGCGTAGAAGATCAGGTAGAACGTGCCGCCGATGTCGTCGGGCAGAGTTACCGTCCCCGTGACGTTGTAGGACTGGCCCGGAGCGAGGTAGCCCTGGTGCTCGAACGTTCCCAGCAACTCGTCCTGCGTATCGAGCGACGAATCGGTGGCGATGTAGACGCGGTCGAACCAGGTATCGACGCGCGTCGTGCGGTTGCCGTCATTCGTCACCGTGAAGCTGATCGGGACGGTCGCGCCGCTCGTGGCCGTGCCGGCCGCCGTGACGTTGCTGATCACCAATTCGGGCTCGGCGTAGATCACGTTGAGGGACGTGGAGGATTCGCTATGGGTCTTGTCGGTGTCCCACACGCGGCTCTGGAACTCCTGCGGCCATTCGGGGAACGCTCCGGCTTGCGGCACGTCTTCGCCATTGACCGGATCGCGGTCGGTGAAGACGTAAACGTACCACGTGCCGGAGATCCCTGCGGGCAGCGTGACCGTGGCGCTGCCCGTATAGCTTTCGCCGCTCGCGAGGTTATTGGCATTGCTGTGGGGCACCACGGCCCCCAGGGTCGCGTCGTTGTAGATGAACTCCGGATCGGGCGAAACAAAGACATAATCGTTCCAGTACTGCGTGCCCGACCAAACGTCGGCGCCCTGGTTGGTGACCTGCCAGGTGACGTTGATCGGCTCTCCCGAGTTGGACTGCGCGGCGCCGTCACGTCGCTCACGTCCAGGACGGCCGGCGTGTTCGTGATGTCGCTCGCGGCGGCCGCCGTATTGTTGTTGGCGTACGGGCCCTCGAACACGGTCGTCGGGGCGGTGCCATCGGCGCCGCTCAGGAGGTCCAGGATGTCCTGGGCCGTGAGGCTGCTGATCGTTTGCCCATTGATCGTGTCGCCAACCTGATTGACCACCTGCTGGATCTCCTGCAGGAACAGCCCGTCGCCGTCCGGAACCTCCGCCAGATCGGGGTCGGCGTTGGTTTCCACGACAAAGTACTGGCCGACTGCCGAAGGCGGCAGCGTGAACGTCGCCGTCTGGTCGTAGTACTGCCCCGGCGCCAGCACGCCGTCGTGCGGCACGGCAAAGACCAGCGTGGGATCGCCCGTCAGGTCCGGGGTGTTGTTGATGTAAATCGCATCGGCCCACTCGCCAACGTTGGTCGGGTTCGGACCGTTGTTGGTCACTTGCCAAGAAATGGTTACATCCTGGCCGCCGATGGCCGTGGGCGGGGCCGTGATGCTGGTCACCTGCAGGTCGGCGGGAGGCGTGGTCAGCACCAGGATCGGCGTGGCCTGGAAATTGTCGCCGTGCAGGTCGTTCGGCGCGTCGGGGTTCTTGTTGACGTCGTACTGCACCTCGTACACCGACTGGTCCGCGTCGGTCCAGGCCGTGATGTAATAATCGCCCAACCTGCGGCGGAATCTCGACCGTGACGTTGTTGACGTCACGACTGGCCGACCGCGAGCACCCGCTGTGCCCGAACTGGCCCAGGAGAATATCGCCGCGCTGCGGGTCGGGCTGGTCTTTCCCGAGCGTCAGCCAGATCGCGTCCGACCAACTGCTCGGGTAGGTCGGCCCGGTGCCGAGATTCGTGACCTGGTAATGCACGGTGATGTCGTTGCCGTCGAAGCCGTCGAAGGCACGAAGACGTTCGACATCACCAGGTCGGGCGGCAGGCCGGCTGGCATTGACGGCCATGGCGGCGGCCGTCGTATTGTTGCCGTGCAGAGGGCCTTCGTTGACTTGATCCTGCGAGTCGGCCTCGACGATGATGTAGACGTTGCCGGCGATTCCCACTGGGAGCGTGAATTGGTCGCTTGACGCATAGCTCTGCCCGACGCCCAGGGCAGTGCCGTTGGGCAGCGTGCCCAGCAAGATCGCGCCGGCTTGCAGCGTATTGGTCTGCGAAAGATAAACAGCGTCGGTCCACTGCGACTGCCCGGTGGGCGTGGCCGCCTGGCCGAGGTTCGTGACCTGCCATTGCACGTCGACGACGCCCGCTTCGGTCACCAGTTGCGGCACCGTCAAGGAAGTAACTTCCAGGTCGGGCCGCGGAGTAAGCGTGATCGTCAGCGGCGCGGAGGCAAGCAGGTTGCTGGCGAAATTCGTGTCGGCCAGCACCTTGCCGGAATCGGCCAAAACGTAGAACTCGTAGATTCCCGGCGTCGATGGCAGCGTGACCTGCTCGGTCCGCGTATATTGCTTCCCGGCCTGCAAGCCGTAGGTGTACTGGAAGTCGCCCAGATCGACGGCCTGGCTGAAATTTCCGTTCGGCGCCAGGTAGACGCTGTCGGTCCAGAAGCCGCTGGCGTCATCCGGGCCGTTGTTCTCCACCGTCCAGGTCACCAGCGCCGTCGAACTGTCCAGCGCCGTCGTGGG
This sequence comes from uncultured Planctomycetia bacterium, assembly GCA_963824275.1. Taxonomy (GTDB): domain Bacteria; phylum Planctomycetota; class Planctomycetia; order Pirellulales; family Thermoguttaceae; genus JANXQG01. Next base: position 1,488,226 of record CAWGOT010000003.1, read on the forward strand.
GCCGGTCACGCTAAGCACGTCGAGATTGACCGCCGGCGGCGGAACGTACGTGACCTGCACGGGGCCGGAGCGGCCCTGATCGCCGCTGGTGTAAATGAACTGATACGGCCCGCCCGTCTCGACGAAGAGGTATTGCGTGCCGCTCAGGGCTTCCGGCAGGGTTACCTGCACGTTCCGCGTGTAGCCGTCGCCCACGCCCAAGGCGCCGACGTGCGTGAAACTCCCAAGGAACTGCATGCCGGTCGCGCCCGTGGGATCGGACGAGACGTAGACGTTGTCGTTCCATTGCACCTGATCGGTGGCGCCGATGCCGTTGTTGGCCACCGTCCAACTCAGGTTGATCGGCTGGCCGCTCAAGGCCGTGGCGTCGGCCGTGACATCGCTCACGTCCAGCGCCGAGTAGGGTTCGGGGATGATGTCGACGGTGTTGCTGGGACTGCCGATGTCCGGCTGCGTATTGGTGTATTGATAGACCTGGTGCAGGGCGTCCGTCTCCACGAACAGATAGAATTGCCCGGTCGTGCCCGGCGGCACCTGGATGTTCTCGGTCTCGGTGTATGTCGCGCCGACGGCCAGGGCCCCGTCGTGCGGATAATCGCCCAGGTCAGTTTCGGTGCCCTGGCCGAAGACTGGACTCGTCGAGAGCACGACGCGGTCGTCCCACTGGCTGGTCGTTCCGGGGCCGGTGCCGTTGTTGGTGACCTGCCAGGAGACGGTGATCGTAACCGGGTTGCCGATGACCAGCGACGGGGCCGTCACGTCGCCGACCGAAAGGTCGCTATATGGCGCGAGACTGACATTCATCACCGCCGATGGCGTGGTGTCGTTGCCGGCACCGGTGAGGCCCTCGTTGACGGTTCCCGTGGCGTTGGTCTCGACGACTACCTTGTAGCCGCCCTGAATGCCGTTGGGCAAGGTCGCGTTGATCTCCGCCTGGTAGGTTTGGCCCGCGCCAGGCTGGCCGATTGAGGTACGGACCCCAGAAGCACGGCGATCGGGGAGAGGACGCCGTTAGTGGTCAGGTAAACGTCGTCCACCCAGCCCGTGCCGGTGGCAAAGTCGCCGGCGTTCTGGCCCGTCCAGCTTACGCTGATGCTGCTGCCCGATTCCGCCGTGGGCGGCACGCTAACCGTATTGACCACCAGGTCGGGATGGCCGATCGCGATCGTCGAGGCCGAAACGGCCGTGTTGTTCGACGGTGTGCCGCGCTCGAAGACCTGGTCTTCGTAGTTGGCGACGACGACGAACGAGTAGTTGCCGTCCGCCACGGTGGGCAAGGTGACGTTATCGTTAAGCGCTTGCTGCTGGCCGGCCGCGATGCTGCCGGTCACGCGGAACGTGCCGAGCAGCGTGGCCCCACTGACGCTGCTGTTGCTGGAAAGATAGATCGCATCGACCCACGGTCCAACAGCCGCAGGGGTACCCTCTGGGTCGCCCACGTTCGTATCGTTCCAGGTGACGGTGACCGTCTGGCCCACGCCCCCGTTGGCCGGCCCCGCGACGCTCGCGGCGCGCAAGATCCGGCACCGGCGCAAGCGCGACCTGCGTGGCGTTCAGGGCCTGGCCGAGCTGATTCGCCGCGGCGCCGGGCTCCGAGACCTGGTCCAAGGCGTCCGTAAGGACGAAGACATAATAGGTGCCGGCCTCCGCCAGGTCAGCGGGAATATCGACTGACTGGCTCTCGACGTAGTCGCCCTCCGAGGCCAGCGAACCGTTGTGGACGAAGGTGCCCAGCGCGAATGGCCGAGTTGCTGAACGTCGAACTGGGGGAGAGAAAAACCTCGTCGGACCAGGTCGTCGCGGTCGATGTCTGCGTGCCGAGGTTGGTCACGCGCCAACCAACTGTGATCGGCTGCCCGCTCTGCGCAGTAGCCGGCGCGGTAACGCCATCCACCGCCAGGTCGGTCGGCGGCTCGGTGGCGACCACCTGCAGCGTATCCGACTCGAGATCGCCCGTCCGCGTCGCTTGCGCCACGGCGTCGGTGGCGTCGCTGACCACGAACAGGGTATACGGCCCCGAGAGGCCATAGGGGACCGTGACCGAGGCCTGCGTCTGATACGACTGGCCCGACGCCAGGCTCGTGGAATGCACGAGGCTGTAGAGCACCTGGTTATCGGTACTGCCGAGCGTTCCGCTGGCGGATAAGACCACCTCGTCGGTCCAAGGGGCAGTGGCGGTCCCGCCGCCGGAGTCGGTTACCGTCCACGACAATTCAAAAGCCTGCCCGGTGTCGACGGTCTGCGCAGTCGCAGGCAACCCGGAAACAGTCAATGCCGGCAGTTGCGGCAAGCTGATGGCGACTGCGGAACTGGCGGCCTGGCCGGGACTTCCCGTCTCGAAAACCGATTGACTGGCATCGGAAACGACGATCACGTAATAGGTGCCGGCCGTCAAACTCGCGGCGCTTGGGAGTGTTGCCTGGGCGCTGCTCGTATAATCGGCGCCGACGGCCAACGGCGAATGCGCGGTCCCGGACTGCGTCGCCAGCAGCGTGGCGCCCGCCCCGAGCGTCGGTTGGCTTGACAAATACAACTGGTCGCTCCAACTGCCCTGGGCCGGTGCATTGCCGTCGTTGCTGACCGTCCACGTCACCGACACGGATTGGCCGAATTGGGCGATGGCCGGCGCCTCCACGCCGCTCGGCACCAGGTCGGGATAGCCGGCGAGCGTCGACTGCGCCGTAATGCTCGCCGATCGATTGGTGTCGATCGCCCCCTGCGAGTTGTACTCCAGCAGGCTCCCGCCCGCGTCGGCGGTAACGGTAATGCCAAGCTGGCCCACGCCCGCCGCGCCGTTGGGCAGCACAAAGCTGTACGACCGTGGCGCCGTGCCGCCCGCCGCGATGCTATTGCCCGCGTAGGTCTGGCTGGTATTGACCAGCGTCTGGCCGGTGATCGCATTGGAAACCGTGATCTGGTCGTACCAGCTCCCGTTGGCCGCGCTGTTGCCGACGTTGCTGTCGTTCCAGTCGATGGTCACGGTGCCGCCCGACTGGAGCACGCTCGACGAACCGACCGCCAGGCCGCCGACGTGCAGATCGGGATAGGGGGCCAAGACGGAAGTCGGTGCGACCGTTGCCGTGCTGCTCGCCTCCGGCGTCCCGTCCGGATTGAACTTGGTCACTTGGTTATAGATATCATTGGTGACCGTGACCTGAAGCGGCCCAGCCCCCGCCGCGCCGTTGGGCAGTGTAAACGAATCCTGCTCGGCCACCGAACCGCCCGCGGCCAAGGGCCCCTCCGCCGTCACACTGTAAAGCGCGCTGCCCGTGGCCAGCGTCTGGCCGGTGGCCGTGTTCACGATCTGCACCTGGTCGGTGAAGGAGTCTCGATGCGGCGCCCAACCCGTTGTTGTTATCGCTCCAGTGCACGGTCATGGTGCCGCCGGACTCCAAACCGCGGGCCGGAGTGACGGAAAGCCCCGTGACGACCAGGTCCGGCTGCGGCCCCAACACCTGGACGCTGACCGCCCTGACGTTGTTGGAATAGGTCGATTCGGCTTGCGCCTGGTCATAATTCGTGTCGACCAGCAGGGAGTAGCTGCCCGGCGACACGCCCACGGGAACGGTAAACGTGGCAGTGGCCTGGTAGCTGCCATTGGCTCCCAGCGGCGGCGAGCCCTCAAGCTGATTGACCAAGCGTATGGCGCTGGAGTCGATCTGGCCGTCCAAAGAAAGGAAGACGTCGTCGTGCCATGCGGCTGTCGTGGCCGTGTTGCCGTCGTTGGTCACGGTCCAGGCGACACTGCCCGGCAGGCCGGCGACCAACTGGCTGGGGCCTTGTTCCTGGGTCACGACCAGATCGGCAAAAGGAGTGGCACTGACCGTGATGCTCACGCTCTTCGACGTATAAACGGCGCTGAATGTGTACTCGCTGCCCGGCGTGATGTTGCTGACGCTGCCGAACGATCCGGTGACTGCGGTGGCGGTCAAGAAAGTCGTGCTGGAGGCCTGGGCGGGCTGGTAGCCGCCCGTAAGATCGACGCCCAGGGCCCCGGCCACGGTCGCCGAGCCCGTCGCGGACATCAGCCCCCAGACACCATTGGACGCGGGACCGGTCTGAGTGCCGCCGACCTGCTCGTCGAAGGTTCGCAGTGGAGCCCTGGCTGTAGGTACCGGATACATTGAGCGTGCCGCCGACGGTCACGGTGCCGCTGTTGGACAGGCTGCCGGCGGTAGTGAACGTGCGGCCGGCGAGGACGCCGAAACTGCCGTTATTCGTCGTCAGGCTGTTGATCGGCGCGAAGACGGACCCCGCACCGCTCAGCGTTACGTTGCCGTCGTTGGTGCTGATGGCCGCCGCGCCGGGGACGCTCAGCGTCGCCCCGGCCAGTATATTCCACGTCCCGCCGGTGAGCGTGCTGCCGGAGAACTGCGGCGGCATGGAGTTCAGCGTGAGGGTCCCGGAAACGGCCTGCACCGTTCCCGGGTTGCTGAAAGCGATGCTGCTGATCGCCGAGCTGCCCGTGCCGCCGGTCTTGGTCAGCGTGCCTTCGTTGCTGAAGCTGCTCGGCGTATTGTAGCCCGTTATCCCGGCGTCGCTCTGGAAATCGAAAATCGCGCCCGCCTGGTTGTCGAGTTTGGGGTTGACGCCGTTGCCGCCGTACTGGCCCATCGCCAGGCTGCCCGCGCCCGTTTCGTCGATCGTCCCTTGATTCACGAGCGAGCCGTTGCCCATGAGGGTCACGTTGTTCGCATTGGCGAGGGTCAGAAACCCCGTGTTCGTCAACGTATTGCCGTTCGTGTTGATCGCGCCGCCGGTCCATTGGAACATCCCCACGGGAAAGTCGAAGGTGGCCCCCCCGGCGGCGACTGACAGCGTGCCGCCGGCCAGCGCGATCGTCCCGCCCCCGGAGCCCGTATAGCTGCCGGCATAGTTCACCGTATTGCCGCCGGTGAGATCGAGCGTCGCGCCCTGCGCGACATCGAACGTGCCGCCGGTGCTCGTGCCCGAGGTCGAGGCCAGGGCCAGCGTGCCCGTCTGGACGTCGATCGCGCCGCTGTTGGCGAAGGTGACGCTTTGGATCGTCGACGTGCCGGCGCCGCCCGTCTTGGTCAGCGTGCCCTCGTTGCTGAAGCTGCTCGGCGTATCGTAGCTCGTTATCCCGGCATTGCCCTGGAAGGCGAAGGTCGCACCCGACTGGTTGTCGAGTTTGGGGTTGACGCCGTTGCCGCCGTACTGGCCCATCGCCAGGCTGCCCGCGCCCGTTTCGTCGATCGTCCCTTGATTCACGAGCGAGCCGTTGCCGATGAGAGACACGTTGTTCGCATTGGCGAGGGTCATCACATCGACGTTGGTCAGGGTGTTGCCATTCGTGTTGATCGTGCCGCCCGTCCACTGGAACATGCCGGAGGGGAAGTCGAACGTTGCGCCGCTGGCGCCGAGGGTCAGCGTGCCGCTGGCCAGGGAAATCGTCCCACCGCCCGAACCGGTGTAGCTGCCGCTGTAGTTCACCGCATTGCCGCCGGTGAGATCCAGCGTTGCGCCCTGCGCGACATCGAACGTCCCGCCGCTGCTCGTGCCCGAAGTCGCGGCCAGGGCCAGCGTGCCCGTCTGGACGTCGATCGTGCCGCTGTTGGTGAAGGTCGTATTTTGGATCGTCGATGTGCCCGTGCCGCCAGTCTTGCTCAGCGTGCCCTCGTTGCTGAAGGAGCCCGGCGTATTGTAGCTGCTAATTCCGGAATCGGTCTGGAAGGCGAAGGTTGCGCCCGACTGGTTGTCCAGCACGGGATTGACACTGTTGCCGCCATACTGCCCGATCAATAGGCTGCCCGCGCCCGCATCGTCGATCGTCCCTTGATTGACCAGCGAGCCGTTGCCGTCGAGCGCCACGCCGCCCGCATCGGCGAGAGTCATCGAGCCGGTGTTGGTCAGGATGTTGCCGTTGGTATTGATCGTACCTCCAGTCCATTGGAACATGCCGGAGGGAAAGTTGAAGGTGACGCCGCCGGCGCCGATATTGATTTGGCCGGAGCTCAGGGCGACCGTCCCGTCACCCGAGCCCGCATAGCTGCCGGCGTAGTTCACCGTGCTGCCGCCAGTGAGGTCGAGTGTCGCACCCTGAGCGACCGTGAATGTGCCGCCGGTGCTCGTCCCCGACGTTGCGGCCAGCGCCAGCGTGCCCGTTTCCACGTTGATCGACCCACTGCTGGTGAAGGTCGTATTTTGGATCGTCGATGTGCCGCTGCTGCCGGTCTTGCCCAGCGTGCCTTCGTTGCTGAAGGAGCCCGGCGTATTGTAGCTGGAGACTCCCGAGCTGCCTTGGAAGTCGAAGGTCGCGCCCGACTGGTTGTCCAGGATCGGATTCACGCTGTTGCCGCCGTACTGACCGATATAGAGACCGCCCGCCCCCGCATCATCGATCGTCCCTTGATTCACCAGCGAGCCGTTGCCAGTAAGCACCACACCGTTCGTCGAATTCGCGAGGGTCATCACGCCGCTGTTGGTCAGCGTGTTGCTGTTGGTGTTGATCGTGCCGCCGGTCCACTGGAACAGGCCCGCGGGGAAGTCGAACGTGGCGCCGCTGCCGGCGATGTTGATCTGGCCGGAGCTGAGGGCGACCGTACCGGCGCCGGAGCCCGTATAGCTGCCGGCGTAATTCACCGACGCGCCGCCGGTGAGATCCAGGCTTGCCCCCTGGGCGACATTGAATGCGCCGCCGGTGCTCGTCCCGGAACTCGCGGCCAGGGCCAGTTCGCCCGTCGCCACGTCAATGATGCCGCTGTTGCTGAAGCTCGTGTTTTGGATCGTCGAGGTGGCCGTGCCGCCAGTCTTGCTCAGCGTGCCCTCGTTGCTGAAGGAGCCCCACGTATTGTAGCTGCTGATTCCGGAATCGCTCTGAAAGGCGAAGGTTGCGCCCGACTGGTTGTCCAGCACGGGGTTGACACCGTTGCCGCCATACTGCCCGATCAACAGGCTGCCCGCGCCCGCATCGTCGATCGTCCCTTGATTCACCAGCAAGCCGTTGCCCGTGAGCACCACGCCGCTCGCATCGGCGAGGGTCATCACGCCGGTGTTGGTCAGCGTGTTGCCGTTGGTATTGATCGTGCCGCCGGTCCATTGGAACATGGTGGAGGGGAAGTCGAAGGTCGCCCCGCCGGCCCCGATATTAAGCTGGCCCGAGCTCAAGGTGACCGTCCCGCCGCCCGAGCCGGCATAAGCCCCGGCCAGCGTGCCGCCGGTCCAGGAATTGCTAGCGCCTCCGACGATCAAACTGGCGCCGGCTGCCACGCTCAGCGCGCCGCCGCTGAGGTTCAGATTGCCGACAAGCGTCGAATTGTCGGCGATCGCCAGCGAGCCGCCCGTGATCGAGAGCGCGTAGCCCGCGGCGGTTGTGAGGCTGTTGACCGATTCGGTGTCGCCGGATTGGATCGTAATCGTCGTGGATGTGCCGCTGTCGATCGTCACGTCATCGGCGGACGTTGGCACGGCGTCGTTGCTCCAGTTGGCCGCGGCATCCCAGAGGGGGCCGGCCGCGGCTCCGCCAATCCAGTGGACCGCCGTGGTCAACATCCGGCGGGCTTCAAGAAACTCGAACCGCGGTTTGCGAGCCCGGCGCTCGATGGCTCGGCGCTGCGCTCTATCTTGGCGCTGCCGGTTGCGGCGCGTCGGATAATTGTAGGGGGGAAACAGCCAGTTCGTCACGAATCATCGGCCTCCCTGGCAGGCTCACTGGCCGGCGTCGACCGAGGGCTTGTCCCAAGCGTCGACCAAACAACTCAACCTCAAGCCTGCATTTCTAAGATGGACGGGTCAATGTGAGGTGGCCGTGATTTTACGAACGGAGCGGTTCTCACGCCGACCCAGTTTCGAATCAGGCCCAATTTTTCGCAGCTTCGCCTAATTATAATAGTGTCCGCCCCCCAGTCAACGAAAGTTTGCACGGGAGAGGCAAGCGGGGAAATAGGCATGTCGCATGGGGGTGCGGCGGAGAGAGGGAGGCGCACCCCCCCGGCCTCTCTCCTGCCCTCTCCCCGCGCCGGTTTCTAACCTGCCGCAAAAATTCCCGCACCTCAAATCGGAGGCCCACTCTTGAAATAAGCGTAACTTATGATAAGATAGGCTTATGAACATCGAGACCTTGCGCATCTTTTGTGATGTTGTCCAGCACCAGAGTTTCTCCCGCGGCGCCACCATCAACGGCGTCAGCCAGTCCGCGGCCACCCAATCGGTCCACCGCGTGGAAGAGCATTTCAGCGTGCAGTTGGTCGATCGCAGCAAGCGGCCCTTTGTCTTGACCCCGGAAGGGCAGGCCTGTTACGAGGGCTTCCGCGAGGTCCTGGAGCTCTACGACTCGGTCGAGGCCCGCGTCCGCTCGCTCCGCATGGATATCAGCGGACTGGTCCGCGTGGCGGCGATTTATTCGGTAGGGCTGCACGACATGCGGCGCGTGTATGCAGGATTTCATGCGCCGCTACCCCAAGGCCAAGGTCCGGCTGGAATATCTGCGGCCCAATAAGGTCTACGACGCGGTCAACAACGCCGAGGTCGACCTGGGCATCATCTCCTACCCGGCCACCTCGCCCGATATCAACGTCATCCCCCTCCGCAGCGAACGCATGGTGCTGGTTTGCAGCCCTCAACACCGCCTGGCCAAGGAGACCGCGGTCACGGCCGAGCACCTGCAGAACGAGGATTTTATCGCCTTCGATCGCGACCTCAGCATCCGCAAGGAGGTCGACCGCTACTTGCGGCAGCGGTCGGTGAACATCCGAATCGTGATGGAGTTCGATAATATCGAGACCATCAAGCAGGCGGTGGAAATCGGGGCCGGGATCAGCATCCTGCCGGCGCCGCCGATCCGCGAGGCCTGCCGCAACGGCAGCCTCGTCGCCGTCCGCCTGATCGCACCCGAATTGCACCGGCCCATCGGTATCATCCATCGCCAGCGGAAGGTATTCACTCCCACCGCGGCCAAGTTCGTCGAGTTGCTCAAGGAAGTCCAGAGTGACTCAGAGGCTGAAAGGTGAAACGCTGAGAGGAGAAATCCGAAATCCGAAATCCGAAACAAATTCAAAGGAACAAAAAACAAGAAAGGCTCGAAACGGTCTCCGTCATTCCGATTTCGGGTTTCTGACTTGTAGCGGTTTTTCCGATTTCGGTATTCGAATTTGTTTCGGATTTCGGATTTCGGATTTCGGATTTTTCCCCGCAGCTTTTCAGCGTTTACGTGGAGTGTACGAATCATGAACCGACAGGAGGAATTTCTGGTCACCTTCCAACCCGGCGACAAACAGGTCTACGTGCTGGCGGGGACCCGGCTGCAAGAGGCGGCCACCGCGGCCGATCTCGTGCTCGACGCGCCGTGCGGCGGTGAGGGCACGTGCGGCAAGTGCCGCGTGATCGTCAGCCAAGGCGCCGGGGCAAATCCCGAAATTTATGCCGGTCCGACGGCCGAAGAACTCAAGGCCCTCAGCCAAGAGGAACTGCATGCCGGTTGCCGGCTGGCCTGCCAGGCGACCGTCAACGGGCCAATGAGCGTCTTGGTGCCCGCCACCTCGCTGGTCGACCGGCCCTATCAGATCCTGACCCGGTCGCAAACTCCGGTGGCAGCCGAAGCGGGTACCCTGTACCCAGGGTCGGCGACGATCAGCAAGCGCTATGTCGAGCTGCCCCCGCCCGCTCGCGGCGACGACCTGCCCGACCTGGCCCGGCTCCAGCGCTGTCTCGGCCGCGGAGAGAGGGGCGGAGAAAAGGAGCCCTCTCTCCCGCAGGCCGATTTGGGCATGGTCCGCGAGCTCCCGGGCCGCCTGCGGGAGGGCCATTTCCAGGGCACCGCCGTGCTCGATCGCGACCGCCTCATCGACTTCGAGCCGGGAAACACGGAGTGGGATTCCTTTGGCGTGGCCATCGACCTCGGCACCACCACGCTCGTGGCCGCCCTCTTGGACCTGGCCACGGGCCGGCAGATTCGCGTCGCCTCGCGGCTCAATCCGCAGACCCGCTTCGGCGACGACGTGCTCTCGCGAATTCTCCTGGCCCGCACGCGGCCCGACGGGCTCGAGCAGCTCCAGCGGCTTGTCGCCGAGGCCCTCGACGAGATGATCGGCGAATTGTGCGACGCCACGGGCATCGCCCGCCGCCAGGTCTACCACGCGACCCTGGCCGGCAACACCACCATGCAGCAGATCTTCTGCGGCATCGATCCCGGCCCCTTGGGCGAAATGCCCTTCGTGCCGGCGGTCCGCCAAGGGCTGGCCTTTCCGGCCGCGGAAGGCGGCTTGGGAATCCACCCTCGCGGCCGGGTCTATGTCCTGCCCATCATCGGCGCTTTCGTGGGCGGCGACATCGTCGGCGGGATCCTGGCCACCGGGCTTGCCGACTGCACGGGCCCGACCCTCTTGATCGATATCGGCACCAACGGCGAGATCGTGCTGGCGGCTGATGGCAAGCTCACGGCCACCTCCACCGCCGCCGGCCCGGCCTTCGAAGGGGCCAGGATCACCCAAGGCATGAGGGCCAGCCGCGGGGCGATCGAGAAGGTCGTGGTCGACCAGCAGTTGCACGTCCACGTGATCGGCCACGTTCCCCCCGTAGGGCTCTGCGGTTCCGCCTTGATCGACGCCACGGCCGAGCTCCTGCGGCACGGCCTCGTTTCGCCCCAGGGCCGGCTGCTGTCGCCCGAGGAGTTGCCGCAGGGCGTGCTGCCCGACCTTGCCCGGCGGATCAAACGTCGTGACCCGGAAATACCGGGCGCCCGGAAGTCGCCTTCGTGCTGGCCGAGGCCGGAGGTCAGAGGTCAGAGGTCGGATCCGACCTTCGACTTCCGACTTCCGACTTCCGACCTCCGACGTCTGGCGGCAAGAAGGTGGCATTGACCGATCGCGACCTGCGCGAGGTGCAGTTGGCCTCGGGGGCCATTCGCGCCGGCATCGAGCTCCTCTTGAAGCGGCACGGATTGGGGCCGAAGGACCTCGATCGCGTGCTCCTGGCGGGCGGATTCGGCAACTACATCCGTCGCGGAAACGCCCTGCGGATCGGCCTCTTGCCGCCCGGCATCGAGCCCTCACGGGTCCGTTACCAGGGCAACACCTCGTTGGCCGGCGCCCGGCTGGCCGGCCTGTCGGTCCGCTGCCAGGAGGCGTGCGAGGAGTTGGCCGCCCGCACCGAACACGTCGATCTTTCCTTGGAGCCCGATTTTGCCGACGCCTTTGCCCAGGCGATGCTTTTTCCGGAATCTTAGTTCTTAGAGCTTAAATCTTAGTGGTCCGTTTCAGAAATGATGTCAGGGATAGGTTCGTAGGGTGGGACCAGCGAGCTTGCGAGCGCCGGCCCACCAACACCGGCGATTGGTGGGCCGGCGCTCGCAAGCTCGCTGGTCCCACCCTACGGCTAAATCCGTGCAGCCCTGACATCATTTCTGAAACGGACCACTTAGCATAGCTACCTGCCGGATTCCGCAAGCACCAACTCCAACGCGCGAGCATGGGCGTCCTGTGAGGCTTCCATCGCATTGGTATTTCCATTACCCGCAAGAGTCGCCAGCCATGCTGCATCGGGCAGGCACTGCCGTTCGCCAATAACCGCCTGCAAGGCCGCGTCATACGCCGCGCCTGTCCCGCATGTCACCTGGAGATTCGCGCCGCTACAGGCACCGTTCCCGCAGGCACGGTGCCGGACGCGTCGGCCACCGCCAGGCCGCCGCAATACGCGCACAGATCGTCCCACGTCAGCGGCGCCGGCTCATAGCCGCCCCACGGGTTCGCCAACATGAACGTGTCCGAGACCGGATCGTATCCTGTGATTTCGTAGGCATGGTCGTCAACCAGTCCCAACTGGCCGAACCGCACGGGGTCGCCGTAGAGGAAAATCCCTGCCGTCACCGCCTCGCCGCTTTGGATCGCGTCTATCACCGCCGCCTCGGCTGACGGGTCGCCCGCCGGGTAATAGGTCGTCGCGGCCGAGCCAAGGACCTGCGCATCCACGACGTCCATCCAGCCGCCATAGAGGCTCGCGTAGCTGTTCTGCCCGTCGCGGCCCTCGCGGCCCGTCTCGTTCCACTCGGCATAGGCCTTTTCCACGATCGGCATCCACCAACTGCCGTCCGGGCCGGGGTGCGCGTAGACGGTGCTCCCCTCGTAACCCGGCATGATCGCGTTGACCGTCACGTAATCGGCCACGTAGCCCCGCACCGGGTCCCAATAGTAAAAGCGGACCGTCCAACTCGCCACGCCGTTCTCCACGCCGTTGGGGATGATCATGTTCTCGATGGCCGAGAGCGAACTGTCCGCAATCGCGCCCAAGGCGGCGATCAGGTAGCAATCGCCCATCCCGCCCTGCGCCATGTCCGTGCCGCATGGCACGTCGAGCGCTGGGTTCGGGTTCGTGCCATACAGAGGGCCGGCGACGAGGCTGTAGGTCACAAGCGAGGGCACGGCGGGCAGGTCCGTGCCATAGAACCACTTGTCAACCAGGTCGTCCAAGGCCGTGGCCCTCAACGGGTCCGTCGCCTGCGCGGCCAGGTTTCCCAGCGGCTGGCCTTGATAGGTGGCGTTGGCCGGATTGCCCTGCACCACGTCGGCGGCAAGCACCGCCACGTAGTCGGGCATGTTCAGCAGCGCTTCGTTCTGCGGCAGGGTCAGGGCTTCCAGGGCCGCGAGCGCGGCATCGGTGACCGCCCCGCCGTCCACCGCGCTTTCCAGGATCTGGATCATGTCGGCCCGACCGATGGATTGATCGACAAAGAGGCTCCCGACCAGCGCGAACATGGCCGGGTCGAGGCTATAAAGCGACGTGCCACTGGCGTTGAACAGTGCGCCGGGGCCGATCGCCTGGCCGCCTGCCACGACCGGCGCGGCGGCCAGCGGCGAGAGAAGATCGAGCGTGCCCGCGTCGACGATCGTCACGCCCGTATAGGCCAGCGTGCCGCCCAGCACCAGCGTGCCCGTGCCGGCCGTCATCAGGTTGCCGCCGTCAAGCTCCGAATCGATCGTCGCCGTCCCGGACGATACGATAATCGAACCCGAGGCGAGTGAAATCGCGCCGCCCGTGACCGTGGCATCGCCCTGCACGCTGATCGAACCCACGTCCACCAGGCCGGACAACGTGAGCTGCGATCCGGCCGCCAGCACGACGCTGCTGCCGTCAACCCAGGACGTGGGCGTGCCGTCCGACAATTGCCATTGCCCGGTTGTCCAATCGCCGTCGCCCGACCAATACAGCGTAGGCGCGACGATTACGGTTCCCGTTCCTGTCGCGGCGCTCGGCAAGCTGCCGGCCATTGCGGCGACCAGCGTGCCATCCAGGGCGTTTGTGCCGCCCAGATAGGTATTGGTGCCGGCCAAAACGACCGTGCCGGAGCCCTGTTTGTTCAAAGCGGCGGGTCCGGCCAGGTTGGCCAGCACCGTGCCGCTTTGCAGATCGAAAGCCACGCTGGCCGAGAGCGTGCCATTGATGATGCTCCCGCTGACGAGCGTCACGGTCGAGAGTTGCGATGTCGTTCCGCCCAGATCCAAAACTCCCGCATCGACCTCCAGGTCCGCCTGCGGTGGCAGGGCGAAACCAGCCCCCAGCACAAGCGTGCCGCAACCTGACTTGACCAGGTCCGCACCGGAAATCTGGCAGGCGATCGTCGCCGAACTGGCGGCCACATCAATACTCCCCTCTCCCTCCGCGGGACCGGCCGAGGCTGATGTATTACTCCCCTCTCCCGCCGGGAGACGGGCAGTGGGTGAGGGCGAATTACTCCCCTCTCCCGCCGGGAGAGGGGCAGGGGGTGAGGGCGAGGCCGCCGGTGAGGGCAGAATCGTTATCCCGCCACCCTCCAGCACCCACGCGCCTGACGTGAACGTAATCGACGACACGACCACAGGGCCGGCAATGTCGATGGTTCCACCCGAACCGCCTACGAATGCCGCACTCCCATCGACCCATCCTTGCAACGGACCTGTGGGGCCAACACGCCAGTTGTCTCCCGTGTTCCAAATTCCACCGCTTTCGGACGCATCGTAGTAGAGTTGCCGGTCGATCGTATATTGCTGATCGACCGCAATCGTTGCCGCCGTGTCGAGCGGCGTGCCGAACCAATCGAGAACCCCTGCGCCGCTGACCAGGCTCAGGCCCAGGCTTCCACTGCCTGAGATGCCGCCAACGGTCACTGTATAGGAGGAACCCGTTCCACTCACCGCCGTTACGATCCCGCTGACTCCGGAGCCGGTGACGGCGAAGTCGGCCGTCGAAAAACCGGTAATCGGCTTGCTCACCGTCACGCTGAAGGAAACCGAGTCGGCATCCACGAGCGTTGGGCCGACGCATTGGATTGCGCTGATCACGGGGGACGGGTCGATCATGACCGGTCCGGTTGGCGGGGCCGGTGTGGCCGGCGGATCCGGCCCAACGGCTCCGCCACCATGCGAATTCCCGCCGTGTCCCGGATCGGCCGGGAGTGAATCTCCGCTGCTGGAGTCGAAGAGCGAATCCGCCCCGTCGCCGACGGCGAGCGCCCCGCCGTTGGGCAATGCGCTGGCGTTGGTCACCACCAAGAGGCCGCTGCAAACGTCGGTGCCGGCGGAATACTGGTTGCTGCCTCCGAGGACCAATACGCCGCTACCGCACAGGTTCGCGCACACCTGGCCGGCCCCGTCCTGAATATTGCCGTAGTAGGCCGCGTTGCTCCCTTGATCGACCCACAAGGTGCTCGGCGTCGAGGCGTTCGTATTGCTGATAATGCCACCGTTGCCACCAAGCAATCCCACCAGGATATTCTGTCCGTCGAGATCGAGTTCACCGCCATTCACAATCAAGCTGCCGCCACCCGGTCCCAGCGCGTTGGCATTCGCCAGTTGCAAAGTTCCTGCCTCCAAATCCGACGTGCCCAAATAAGTACTGTCTCCGGCCAAGACCACGGTGCCGTAACCGCCGCTGCTGTCGATCACGGTCAGGCCGCCCGACCCGCTGATGACACAGGGCACAGTCACCAAACTACCGTCGCTGTCGATCACGGCCGCCTGGCTCGGGTCGTCGGGCGTGATGATCGACCGCGACGGGTCGAGCGTGAATCCGCTCAGCGTCTGGAGCGTGCCCCCGCTGAAGGTCAGCGGGCTGCTCACGTCGCCCAGCGCCGTCCGCACCGATCGCCATCGTCCCGCTTCCCAGATTGGTGCCGCCCGTGTAGTTGTCGCTCGCGCAGGTCACGGTCACTGTGCCATTGCCTCCGCTGCTGTCAATCACGGTCATTTCGCCGCTGCCGGAAATCTGCCCGTCAAGCTCGACGCTGCAGCCGTTGCTGTCCACGACGCCTCCGCCCTGGCCGAGCACGATCTGGTCGGGCACGTTCACTCCGCTGGTTGCCTGCAGCGTGCCTCCGTTGAAAGTTATCGTTGCGCTGCTCGTGCCCAAACAGGCGTTCGAGCCCACTTGTAGCGTTGGGCCAGCGATCCTGATATTCCCGCAGTAGTCCGTATTGGTTCCCGTCAGGCCGAGCGTGCCGCTGCCCAGGACCGCGAGCCCCAAAGCTGAGCCGAGATTGGTGTCGGCGTAGGTGCAGGCCACGCTCCCCGTGTCGAGGCCCAGACTGGAACCGCTTGAAAAGTCGCTGGTCCCAGTAAGCTGGTCGATCTGGGACTGGGGCCAGGAACCGGTGTCAAGCGCAACGGCCAGCGTTGCGCCGCTCTGCACCGATACGGCGTTGCTCAAGTAGCCCGGGAAGGCCGTCGGCGATGCGGCCTCCAGCGCGCCGGAGACGACGGTCGTGCCGCCCAAATAGTCGTTCGCCAAGCGGACACACGTGTTGAGCGCCCCTGCAAAAACGCTCGGATGCCGGGCCGACCATTCATGGGTCGGAAGCACCGACGTGAAAACGCTGGACTTCTACAGGCACCCGTACAGCCGCTCTCATGTGGCGAAAGAGCCAGTCGATAGAAACTGCCGTGCCAATCGAGCACGAAAAGCGGGGGCGGGATTGGCGGTGGAGCCGCAGTTATCCTGGTGGGCTGGAGAAGTTGGCACGATGGCAGCGTGGGGACATGGATACCGCGTCGTCGTCGAGGCATAGATACGGCAGTGGCGTGGAGGCGAACTTGCGGTGACGGCGTGGAGTCGCGTGTGGCGTGGCAGCGTGAAGGCGAAGGTGTCGGCGTTGCATCAAGGCGAAGGTGTCGGCGTTGCATCAAGGCGAAGGTGTGGCGACGGCGTAGAACCGGTCGTGAAGATGTCAGTCGGCAAGGCAGGTCGAATGCCCCGGTGGCGGCATGGTTGCTTGACGGCGGTCAAGGCGGCGGCGAAGATGATCGTAGAAACTGGTGGTCCAAGCAGAGTTGCGACTGACATGAACGTAGCAGAGCCACAACCCGCAGAGACGAAGCCCAGACCGCGATGGTTTCACCCCACCGGTTGATTGTCTCGGATGCTGGTCCCATAATACATGGACTGCCACACAGCCCGGAGCCTCACCCATGCCACAATTCATTGCCACCGCCCTTCTTCTGGTCGTACCTGCCCTGGCCATTGCCGAAGACCACCTGCCCACGCCCGATTACCACCAGCAGCCCTCCGATCCCGCGTGGCTGGCCCCGGTTGTCCAGCTTCACGGCCATCTCGGTCCTTCCGTCGTTGCCGGTGCCCGAATGGGCATGATCGGTCGAGATGCGGTCGGTGCCAAGGGCTACTTCGATGTCGAGGTGACGTGCGATGGTCCGTTGGCTCAGCCGCCGCAGGCGTGCTTCCTGGACGGCATCCAGGCGGCGACGGGGGCCACGACGGGCAAGCGGACGTTGAATTGGGTGCAGGCCGACAATCTCGTCGTCCGGGTCAGGAACACTCAGAACGGCAAGACCGCTGAACTACGCCCGACGCCTGCGCTCATGGAATTGCTGGCGTCGTTCAAGGCGCAGCCGAAGGCCGGGGTGGAGCATGGTCCTGGTGAGCAGGACCATGAGCGATTGGAGGCCATTGCCAGGAAGATCGCGGTCATGCCCGACAGCGAAGTAGCCACTGTGACGCTCGGCGGCGAGTTACTCCCGGATGGGAAGCCTCTGGCCACGGCGAGCGTCTACATGAAATGGCACAACGGCCCCAGCCAGGACACGAAGTCATTCCCCATCGCCGTCTGGCTGCAAGACCCGCACAATGTGCCCAAGTACCAGGCCATCGGCATCAACCTTTTCGTTGGCTTGTGGGAAGGGCCGACGGCCGAACAGATCGCCGAACTGAAACGGCACGGCATGCCGGTGATCTGCGAGCAGAATGAATATGCCCTGAAACATCTCGACGAAAAGACCATTGTCGGCTGGATGCACGGCGACGAACCGGACAATGCTCAATCGCTGCCGGGCGGCAAGGGCTACGGCCCGCCGATCCAGCCCGAGAAGATCCTCCAGGATTACCAGAAGATCCGGGCCAACGATCCCAGTCGGCCCGTGATGCTCAATCTCGGCCAGGGCGTTGCTTGGGACGATTGGTATGGCCGGGGCGTGCGGACCAACCATCCTGAAGATTACGCAGAATATGTTCGGGGCGGCGACATCATCTCCTTCGACATCTACCCCGCCGTCCACGACAACCCCGCCATCGCCGGTAAGCTGTGGTACGTGGCTCGTGGCGTCAACCGTCTGCGCAAATGGGCGGGCAGCGACCGCATCATCTGGAACTGCATCGAGTGTACGCGGATCAGCAACGCCAAGACCAAGCCCACGCCGGAACAAGTCAAGGCCGAAGTCTGGATGTCGATCATTCACGGCTCGCAGGGCCTCGTCTACTTCTGCCACCAGTTCCAGCCCAAGTTCATCGAGGCGGGCCTGCTGGCCGACGAGGAGATGGCCAAAGCCGTGGGGGCGATCAACCGCGAGGTCCAGGGCCTGGCCGAAGTCATCAATAGTCCAGCGCTTGCAGGGGCTGCCACGGTAACGGCCAGTCCACCGGAGGTCTCGCCGGACATGGCCCGGCTCCTCGGCACCCACGGCATCTCCGCCGCCGCCAGGAAGTACCGAGGAGTGACCTATCTGTTTGCCGTGCGGATGGAGAACAGCCCGGCCAAGGGGAAATTCCAGATCACAGGCATGTCTGGTAAGGGTACGATCCGCGTGATCGGCGAGGACCGCGTTCTCCCGACGCAGGACGGGCGTTTCGACGACAGCTTCGCTCCCCATGCTGTGCATCTCTACCAGGTCGTGAAGTGAATACGCAAACCGATAATGAAGAACATTCTCAAGACTGGAAAGCGCGCCCGAAAACCGCCGTGAAGGGCAAACGCTACCTCTGCGCCAAGTGCCGCAAACGAAGCCCGAGGCCGGTGAAGACTCCCGCCCCTGGTACTGCCCGGCCTGCCTCAAAGAGAACGATGCCTTATGGCTTGCTATCCTACCCGGCGATAGTTAGCATGAGGGGCGTGGCGACGGTACAATCCAGTGCATGCGAGGTTTTGCCAAATGCAAAACAACGAGACTGGCGAGCTGATCGTCGTATGCGATGACCTTGATGAAAAAAACCAGAGAGAACCGTAGGGAGAAAAAGGCAGATGACTACTATTGAACTTCTGAGGGACAAAGCTCGACTCGGCTGGGTGTGCCGGTTGGCTGTCATGGCGGTGGTCGTGGCTATTGTGGCAATCGGCGGAACACTGGTGTCGGCGGCGGAAGAAAAGAAAACTGCCGAAATGCCGCGAATCAAAGTCACGGACAAGGACCTGCCATTCGAGCAAAAGCTGACGCTCGCGAAGGGCAAGGCTGCGATCCTGACGTTGCCTAACGACAAGGATGTGGCTTTCTGGTGCGATAGTGGCCATCCTTTGTTCGGCGACACAGGGCTGACACTCGGTTGGGCGGAGAGACCGTTTCAGCGCCTCGAAATGAATCGCAAGCGATTGCCAGACGGCTCAGAGGTACTGACGGACTGGAAATCCTACATCCGGCAGGGAGGGGTGACCACCAGTTCCAGAGAACCTGGCAGCGAACGTGAGTTGTTTGTCGATAAGTACCGGATCGTGCTCAAGGATGGCGGCGACGTGAAGGGAGCCCTGCCGGTGACCGTCCAGGTCCGTCTGGCGACCGAGAAGGAGCTACTGCATGGTGATGCTGAGCGTGAGCATTATGTCAAACAACTCAAGTCGGACGACGCAGCCAAGCGTCTGGCGGCCGTCAAGGAATTGCAGGAGATGGCGAGCATGGGCTCGATCTATGCCGGAGATCCAAAGGACATGATCGCCGCGATGCGTCCGCTAACTGAGGATCGGGACCCGCACGTCAAAGCAGCAGCACAACTCTATCTGTGCGAGTTGGGCGACGAAAAAGCCCTGCTCGCGCTCGTGACGCCAGAGCCCAAGGGAGAATGGCGGGGAACAGACGGAGCATCACGGATTGCAGAGTGGTGCGTGCGGCATAGAAGTTTGGAAGTGTCGAAGCGTGTGTTGACCTTCTTCGAGTCCAAGGACGAAGCCTTGCTGGCGTTTGCAGTCGCCTTTTTCGCAAGGACTGACGATCCCGCCTCGAAGCCGCAGATGCTGGCCGCCCTGAAGCACAAGTCCCCGGAAATTCGTGCCACGGCGGTTCCGGCCATTCGCTTTCTTTGCACTCCCAAGGAGACCGCTGGTCACTTGGTCCCGCTGCTGCACGATTCGTCCAAGCAGGTCGTCCTGGCTGCACTGTTGGAGGCCAATTGGGTGAGTCAAGAGATTCCGCCAGACGAATTAACGCGCTTGCTAAAGGACCCTGACTCCGAGATTCGCCGGATGGCAGCTTATGCCCTTGAGTGTTGCCGTAATCCTGCGGTGGTTGCTCCGCTCTTGGAGGCCACGAAGGATGCCATCGCCTCAGTTCGGGCCCAAGCCGCAGTCTCGCTGGGTCGCATCGGCACCCCCAAGGCTTATGATCGTCTCATTGAACTGCTTGGGGATGATAACGCCGAGGTCCGCCATGACGCGATCAACGGCTTGCGCTGGCTGGGTGATGTGCGGGCCATCCCCCATCTCCAGAAGTTGCTCAAGGAAGAAAAAGATCGTGACGCACGGAACATGGCCGAGCGCACGATCCGTGAGTTGAATTCCAAACATTCACCATTCTCTTTCTGGTAAAGTCAACTGGATGAGCAAGGGAGAGAAGATCGAGTCGCGGTGGGTAAAGCTCGGCCCTGATAAGGCTCATTACCTGGTCGCCGGTCCCAAAGACGGCAAGCCCCTGATTACCGAGCATCCCCAGCGGATCGGTGGTTTCATCGCGGTCGCGCCCGTCCGCATCAAGACCTATCAGAATCGTCTGGCGCGGATAGCGGTTCCGGTGCTGGCCCTCTGGGGCAAGAATGACCAGACGATTCCGCTGGCAGACGGTGAGTTGTTGGCGCGGTCGGTGCCCAAGGGCCGGATGGTGGTCATTCCTGGCGGTAGCCACGCGCCCTACATGAGCGATCCGGCCAAATTCCATGAGGTCCTGCTGCCGTTCCTGGCCGAGTGCCGTCCGCCGCAGAAAGTAGTTTTACCGCCATGATGCACAGTACGCCTGACCTTCACGTTGTAGACCGTGTCGTCGATATTCTGGCCGAAAGCCGCAGTCTCTTGTTCATCACCGGGGCGGGAATCTCGGCGGATTCGGGCCTGCCAACCTACCGTGGCATCGGCGGCCTGTATAACGCTGACCGTCCCGAAGAAGGCTTTCCCATCGAAGAAGTCCTGTCCGGTGAGATGATTCAAGTGCGGCCCGAGCTGACATGGAAGTATTTGGGGCAGATCGAGCAGGCTGCGCGGGGCGACTTTCAACCGTGGCCACGAAGTCATCGTGGAAATGGAGCGGCATTTTCCGAGGGTCTGGACGCTGACCCAGAACGTCGATGGTCTCCATCGCCGCGCAGGCTCAAAGAACCTCCTGGAGATCCACGGCAGCCTAAACAGGCTCCGCTGCACCGCTTGTGACTTTCACTGCGAAGTGGAAGACTACAGCAAGCTGACGATTCCGCCGCACTGCAATGCCTGCCAATCCATGCTTCGGCCCGATGTCGTGCTGTTCGGCGAGGAATTGCCGCTGGCTACCGTGGAACTGCTCTATGCAGAGCTTGACGTCGGGTTCGACGCGATTTTCACCATCGGAACGACGAGCGTCTTTCCGTATATTGCCGGGCCTGTCCATTTGGCGCGCCGTCGCGGTTGGCCGACCGTGGAAATCAATCCCGGTCGCAGCAAGGTCTCCGATTATGTCGATGTCCGTCTATCTACTGGTGCAGCTTCAGCCCTGGACGCCATTTGGCGACGATACCAGGAACGGCGTCTTGGATGCCGAACGCCAGGGGAAGACGTCGGTCGCGAGCAAGGAAACCGTTGGTCGCAGAAGGAAGGATAGTCTCATGAAGACCGTGTTTGACCGCATGGCTGAGCCAACTTGAACACTTGAAAATTGACGCCACGAGCATCACCGATGCTGGGCTAGAGCATCTCACGGGGCTGAACCACCTCAAGGTTCTGAATCTGCTCGTCTGCCAGCACGTCACGGCTGCTGGCGTGCAGAAATTCCAGCAGGCGTTGCCGAACTGCGAGATTTACCACTGACATGACCACCCCAACTCCCCAACCCCGATGGTTCTATCCCGCCCCTCTTGGCTGATCTTCGGCCTTCTGCTCGTGGAATGCCTACTATGGCTGTCGGAGCGGTTTCAGTGGCCGACGTGGCACAAAGGCTATGCAGTCGTGACCGCCGTGGCGAGCGTGGCCGTGGTCTTCGTGGTCATGCTAGTCGTTGTATTTCTCACGCTCCTCTTTCACGCGAACAAAGTGTTTGGCGACGATTTTGCCCAGCCTGCGATACCACTCGAACGTGTCGCTGCGTTGCTTGACGCAGAGGGGACGCAGTTCTTCGATAGCGGGTTCAAGTTCCTCCTCTTCGAAGTCGACGTTGGGATGGGGCGGCAAGCTATCGTTGACGGCGGGCATGACGTTGGCGGCACGGGATTTTGCGTTGCTGGGGCGGGGTTTGGTGAGTGTGGCTGTCATTGGGTCCTCTTGGTGAACTGGGTTTGGATGCAATAATCAAGAATTAGAAGTGGCGGCTCGGAAAAAGCGTCGATACGCGACCGCTCTTCATGACTTTCGGGGCCGGCTTCGGCGGAACGGGATTACGCTGGCGTTCGATACGCTCCGGGAGGTTCTTCAGGACGTTTGCAAAGAAGGTGTCCAAAGCGGGTCCGTCGTCGTCGGGATCGGGCGGAACGTACTTGAAGCACATGGGACGCGGATCATTCATGTTCGGTTAATTGGCTGGGGTCGCTTGCTTCGACCGATGGATAGGAAACGCCGAAATGGGACGCGACGGCTTCGATATCGGCGTGCTGGAAGATACGCTTATTGGCTAGCCGCAGGGCAGGCTCTGGTATTCGGTGCGTGGCGATGGCGTAGGCGATTCGGTAGTGCTGGAGCTTGAGCAACTCGGACACTTGCTTGAGGGTCAGGACTCGTTCATGGGTCCTCTTGGAATTGGCGGTTGTGGGGGTTGCGACAAAATGTCGCAACCACACTATCTAGGTTAGCGCATTCGGTCCGGAAGCGCAAGAGGCGTTTTTACAAGTTATGCGGAGGTCCGAATCGAGCGGTACAAGGGCTATGCGCGACCGCGGACAGATTCAATCGAACGCGGCGGTGTATCGGGGGAGATGGCACGGCGGCTGTGCTTGGGTCGATCTTGCCCAAACTTCCCACCGAGAAGGGCCTGAGCACGCCATGACCATCGGCTTGCTGACAAAACCCTATTCTCGATAATTAGATTGCGTAACGGGTCAACCGCTGCCGTGCGGCGTCGTGAGGCATGCCCTGTGAGCTTCTTGGAGCCCGCTGGACGGCACTTCGGGCAGAAAGGTGGCTGGGACATGCTTTTGGGGACAGCGGGGCTCTGGATCGCGTTGTACGCTCCCTAGAACAGATTGTGGCGGCGTTCGGGCCCATTTGAGAACAAGGATCGCGGTACATTTTGTTTTTACGATGAAAGTTATTGAGGGTTGCTGCCGAAGTTGAGCTCGGTCGAGCTGATAGCGGCAAGCGGTCACGATCGAGGTTGATGGTTGATGGCTAGGATTGGCACAAATGAAATCTCTGCCCTACGAGATCGGCTCAGTGTGTCTGGTTACCCTATCCGTGGCTGGGTTCGATCGGAAAATCGATTTGATGGTGAGTTTTGGTTGTAGGGTGCCGCCAGGTGCTCCGCTTCGAGGCTGTACACACGTGGCATATTTGTTCCGTATAGCTACTGAGTGAATGATCTTTTATATATTTTAAGAATATAATATATAATAAACAGTCACTCAGTAGTTATACGGACAAATATGCCACGTGTGTACAGGACCGATATTTTGATAGCACTTTTCTGAAAGCAGATCGTGCCAGGGCATTCGCTCCGATCGATGGTTCGGTCAGCGTCTCGACAATTTCAGTTCATGACCAAAATACTCGGAACAAGAACAACCAATCACCGACATCAATCTTCGATACCTACCAATATCTTGCATTCGTATTTCCGAACAGTTACGATAATGTCTTACGAGTGAGGTTATCCTCCTCGCCGACCTCTACGCTGACCTAGCCGGTCGAAACGCTTGTTATGGCTGCCCTTTCAGGCTTTCCTTTCGAGCGATTACAGACCTTCCCACGGTATCTCGACGTGCGTGGATCTTTCCCGCCATTCGTCCTCTAGTTTCCGCTCCGATGCCCGAATCACCTGTTTTTGATGTCCTTCCTTCGACCGAACCGGTCAGGCGTAGACGCTTCCCTGGCACGTACCACACTGGCCCGATCTTCGGCGGCCGCACTATTACCGCGATGGGCAGCCGCCCGCAGGACCACAGGGACCGCGATCTCCTGCTGGCTTCGCTGCTTCGCGATCGCAGGCTTCGAATGTTCCGCAAGCAGAGTTTTGAACTGCCTGCATGGGCTCCCGCCGTTCCCGACAGCCTGCCGGAGAGGTTCCAGCATCGAGCCCAGCAGCTCATTATGCTCGGCTCGCACCAGCAGCATCTTATCGAGAGAATGCGTGAGACGATCGGTTTGGCAGCGGATCCTTGCCGGGGCAAGCAGATGCTGGCTGCCATGGAAGCCTGCCCTCCGCGTGGGGCTTTCTTCGCTCAGAACATGCTCGCTCCGGGCCGGGCATGCGGCTACGCAAGGCTCTGCCCGTGGTGCCATGCCCGAAGCGTTCAGCGGCTCTATCGCCGGTTGCTGGCCAGCCCATGCACTCCCGATCGGCTGGCGGGAAAGTACCTGATCACGTTCCGTACGCGACTCGAAGCCGGTCAGGACCTTCAGGCCGCCGGTGTCCGGGAGGCTCGCAACGATTACCGCTGCAAACTCCGACTTCTGGCCCAAGGGATCGGCATCGAAGGCGGGGTCATCATTCATCAGGCAACGCCCTGGATTCCCTGGTACGACCGTTCCCAAGAGAAGCGGAAGGGGTTCGCACATATCTTCACGATGATCGGTGTCTCGGCGAGACTCGATCGAAGGACGCGATGACGATATCGAGGCGTTATGTTCAGACCTATGGCTCGGGAACTGTGAGACGGCAATGCTGCCCGCCGAAACGTTGCACGCCCTCAGATACTTGCTTTTCGGCTCGTCCTACAAGTTCGACAGCAGCCAGCTCGGGATCGTCGTCAACGACTGGCGGAGGCTGCGGTTCGGTATCCAGGGTGCGGCGGCACTGGAGCCGATTTTCCTATGCAGCGAGCAACAGGCATGGTCCTACGCGGCGGCCCTGCAGGGTACGCGGCTTTACGACAGCTTCGGCACTTGGCGGGAATCGCAGGCCGGGCGTCCGCAATGCTCGCGGCTTCGACACCCCAAATCAGAATACGGCAACGAGAACCGGCAGATGGCATTTCAAGAGGAAAACCACCGGCGATGCCACGATGCAAACGCTAGACGCAGCCAGCTTATCGCGGTGACGCTGGCGTGCTATAAAACGCTCGAAGACATCATGGGCAAGCCGCCGGGCAGTCCCGCCCTACGCAAGGCACTGAACGAAGCCGGCCACGCAGTAAGCGACCGAGATGCCCGATGGCTCGTAACGCACCTGCCGGCCCACGACACTCGTGCTGGGCGTCCCTGTGTCCCGCCGACAGCGACAAAAAAAGAAAGCGGCCCGGTAATGAGCCGGGCCGCCCCTATCACGGCGGTACGCGGCAACGAGTCGAACTAGGCGTTGTCTTCCTTGTCGTCGAACGCCTCTACCAGCAGTTCGATGAGGCGTTTCGGGTTCTCGGCAGGCAGCCGCACGAGTCTTGTGCCAAAATCGAAGTGCTTGTAGATGAGAACCTGGCCGGGAGTTTCCCACAGTTCGTAGCAGACGATTTCATCGGAGTAGCGACGCTCGGTCACGATTTCGGCGTGACATTCCTTGGGCTCGGTAGCGACAAGTACCGACTCTGCCTCAACGTCTTCGTAGACTTCCTGGTCAGGTATCTGGCCCAGGCCGCCCGTCCACAGGCTGCGGATTTCAGCCGCGGTTGGAAGGTCGGCGGGCTGTTTGGAGCCGATCATCAGGTGCAGGTCAGCGTGATAGCCGTACTCGGTGTCAAAGTATGTCGCCAAATCAAGTTTTTCCCAGGCAAAATATATTCCAGCATCGCGAAGACTCCGCAGCCATTCGGCCAGGTCGACAGGCACCCGTACAGCCGCTCTCAAGTGGCGAAAGAGCCGGTCGATAGAGACTGCCGTGCCAATCGAGCACGAAAAGCGCGGGCGGGATTGGCGGTGGAGCCGCAGTTATCCTGGTGGGCTGGAGAAGTTGGCACGTTGGCAGCGTGGGGACATGGATACCACGTCGTCGTCGAGGCATAGATACGGCAGTGGCGTGGAGGCGAACTTGCGGTGACGGCGTGGAGTCGCGTATGGCGTGGCAGCGTGAAGGCGAAGGTGCCGGCGTTGCATCAAGGCGAAGGTGTCGGCGTTGCATCAAGGCGAAGGTGTGGCGACGGCGTAGAACCGGTCGTGAAGATGTCAGTCGGCAAGGCAGGGCGGCGGCCGGGCAGCTCGACGCGCTCTTCCACAAGCAGGGCAATGTCATCAACGCCGGCGTGCTGCAGTTGACCGGCTCGAATACCTACACGGGCGGAACGACAATCAGCGCGGGCACGCTGCAACTCGGCAATGCGAACGCCCTGGGCGTCGCTACCGAGTTTAACGACAAGTGGATCAACCGCAACAACCTGAATACCGACGGCACGGCGGCCCAGCAGCCGGCGCAGGCCAATGGGCCAGGGGCCGGGGCCCCGGTGCCAAACCCGAACTACCTGAGCGACGACGTGCAGTATTTCCCGCCGGGCGGGCAATTCCCGTCAGGCGGCGGCAGCACCTTGTCGGTGGGCGCCGCCATCGGGTCCGAAGGAGAGGCAACTATCGTTCGAAGATCGGCATCTCGCAGCGGCGCGCCCGCAATGTGCTCGGTTCGATCGATTTCCAGAACAACGTGCTCACCGCCGATCGGGTTGACTTCCTTGAGCAATCGGCACGCTTCTTCGATACGATCGCCCAGCTCGAAGACGTCGCCGAGCACGACAACCTGCTCGACCCGCTGTTGTCGAAATGCGTCCAGGGCTTGGCGCAGATCGTCATTGTGCTGGTGGATATCGGCAAGCAGGCCGAGTTTCATCGGCGACCCCGCCGGTTACTCTGCCTTTTCGATCTTCTCGATCTTAATGATCTTGCCCCACATATGGAAACTTGCCACGCCGTTCTCCACAGTCGCCTCGAAGCGGACCTTCAATCCGTCTTTGCGGAACTCCTTGGGAAGCGAGTCGAGCGGGTCGTATTGCTTGCCGTCATCGGCCTTGATTCCCCAAAAGCTGCCCTCCAACTTGACCTGTGTGACGGTGCCGGTCGCCTTCACCCGCTCGGGTTCCTTCTTGCCGTCGTCTGCTGCGTGCGAAAGACCACACAGGGCGATCAGGACGGCGAAGGTCAAGCCCAGTCGAAGCCAAGACGCGATTTTACTTTGCATGATTCTACCCTTCTGGTATGGCCGCTAAGCGGCTGGTTTTGCGTTCCCACGGGAACTGGAAAAGAAGATGGAGAAAAGGAAGATATCGCTGCCGACCCCAATTTTCCTTTTCTCGACCTTCTCTTCATCAAGTCGCTACAAGGGCTCCCGCTTCCTCTCGGTGTTCAGTTCCGGCCCGACCTTCCGCCGCTTGTACGTCACGCTGTACTCGACCGTCTGCTTCTTCCCCGGCGATAGATCCATGAAATACTTGACGTGCCGCTGATCGACCCGTTCCACGCGGCCGGCGATCGTGTGCAGATCGACGTAGGCCCCCGGCTCATTGGTCGTCCAGCCCTCCGGCTTGCCTTCCGAGCCCCAGAGCACCACATCGGCGTCGAACTGCCGCTCGACTTCGATCTTGGCGGGCATGGGCTTGCCGGAGACCAGCTCTTCCTCGTAAAAGAACGTCTCGTCGTAATCCAGCAGGTCGTAGTAGAGGACGAAATCGTTATCGAGGCGGCGTTTGTACTGCCGGGCGATGACGTTGCCGGTCTTCTGGTCCTTGAGCCTCCGGCGGATGGTGATGTCCTTGTCCGGGCCGACGTTGACCTCCACGCGGTCGCCGATGGGCACGTACTTGGTCTCGGTGCCGCCCACGTAGGCGAGGTCCTTGTTCTTGTACTCCGAGAAGAGCCGCACCATGCCGTTGGGCAGCGGCGAGAGGCCCAGGTTCTCCATGCCGGAGAGCTTTTTCTCTTTGCCCTTGTCGTCCAGCAACTTGACGTTCTTGAAGCGGTAGAACTTCGTAAAGCCCTGGTCCCGCGTGCGATCGGAGAGCTTGTAGATCGATTCCAGCGGCACGTCGGCCACCTTCAGGGCGACGAGCCGCTTGGGTTCTTTGTCCTTAATGTCCTCGCGGCCTTCGATGGTGAAGAGGAAGTATTCGGAGAGGCCCTGCTTGACGACCTGCTTGGGCTTTTGACCGTCTCCTAACTTGCCTTGATCCCCGGCTTCCTGCAATGCCTCGTCGAACTTCCCATACTCCTCCTTGCGGCGACGCGTAAGAGCCCCCCATGTTGCTGCGTCAGGATACACAAAGGGTTCATCAGGAGTCGGCGGCGGCCTCCTCGCCAGATCGGCGATCTTCTCCACGAGATTGATCTTGCCCACCACCAACCGCGTCTGGGCATGGTCGTACTGCTCGCCCGAGTTATTGCTCACTCGCACGTAGCCCGTCACGGCCAGCTTCGTCTCGTCCTCGTTGGCGATGCCGACGTAATCGGCGCTCCAGGTGATGCCCGAAGTAAAATACCTGATTTCGACAGGGATCTTTCCGGCGATCTGGCTCTTGATGTTCCATTGCAGGGCGTCGTTGCGGCCAGATGGAAACGTGGTATCGACCAGATCGACTTTATCTTGCTGGTCGAGGATTCGGAACTCGATGCTGGTTGGGTCGATGAGCGTGTTGGCCCAGGAGAACTGAATGCGGTTCACGCCTTCCTTGACCGTGAGCAAGCGGTGCTCGCGGACCATGGTGATGTCGTCGGAGTTGTAGATCGTGAGCTGCGTGCCCTCGCGGGTCGGCAAAGTGACGAGGTCCACGGCGGCCTGGACCGGGGCAGAGAGGGCCAGGAAGAGCAGAAAAGGCCAGAATTTGCGGTGGAGCATGAGCGGTTTCCTTCTGCAAAGCTACTCTCTATCGTACTACGGGGGCGGCGAGTACGCCAGGAGGCCCTGGGATAGACGCTTGGCAGGCAGGATTGGTTCCTTTGGGCCGCAAATATCCGCGGAAGCATCCTATGTCCGGTTGCGAGACCAGCAAGATTAGTATATCCATTCCGAAACCGGAACGTCTGGTATCGCGGCCTCGATCTCCGCAGTCTCAAGCCGTGCCGGACGGTCAGGGAGGTCGAGGTATTCTATGGTCGATCGCTCAATTCTTACGTACTTCATGTGTCTCAGTTTTTTCAACGCTCGGATCAATTCATTCCCTGGACTTCGACAAGGAGTGCGAA
This sequence comes from uncultured Planctomycetia bacterium, assembly GCA_963824275.1. Classification (GTDB taxonomy): domain Bacteria; phylum Planctomycetota; class Planctomycetia; order Pirellulales; family Thermoguttaceae; genus JANXQG01. Next base: position 1,517,117 of record CAWGOT010000003.1, read on the forward strand.
GGACGACCACATCCACGCGATCGAAATAGCGACATTCGCCAAGCCAAAGCGGCCCGCTTAGCGCATTGGGAAGAAGAGAGGCCCGGAACACACTTCCGCCGTGCGTCTCGATTGTTGCGGTTGCGTCTCGCTCTTCCTTTGCCTCCACCGCCATCCAACTGCAAGGAATGGCGACAGCGACGACCAAGACCAGCAACGACCGGACGCCAAATTGGAAACGCCCACGAAACAATAAGGCAACCCCGAACCACAGCAGCATCGCCAGCATCGCCACGCCCACGCTGGCCATACACGCCAGAACGGTGTAGCCCTTGTGCCACGCTGGCCAGCCCAGCCAGTTCGATAGCCAAAGCAGGCAGTCCACGACCAGCAGGAGCAGCACCAGCCGATCGGGCGTCAAGCGATACCATCGCAGCTTCGGAGTGGCTTCGTTCATAACCGCCAGTATAGCACGGGACGCGACGGCATGAAGTGGCCCGCCGTCGAGCCGAACACGCTGGCCACTGGCGTCGCCAAGCCAGCTCAGATGCCCCAGTAGTGGCATGGCTGCTTGACCGCGGGCAAGACGGCGGCGGTCGCTGGACTCCAAACGCCTGCTTGCTTCTGCTATGCTAAGTTCAAGTTTCGCACTTTTTTCAGTAGTTTGTACACTATCCCGACGTTCGGCGTGGCTGGGCGGCCGGGCCAAATTGAAGTCGGCTTCCAGACCAAGATTGGGTAGGATTGGGACACTCATTCTCCCACCAACCCTTTTTGGCAAGGAAGCCGAACATGGAAGTTACCGCATCCTTTCGAGAATTACTAGAGGCATTTGAGTGTGTTTTTACATCCCCCACGCACCAGATCTTTCTGTTTCTGATGACCGGCTGGGTCTTGTCGCACCGCCGACGCTTTGTGACCGATCAGATCTGGTCCAGCGGCTGTACGCACCGCGGGCATCACAGCCGCTACCATCGTTTCTTCAGCAACTCGGCCTGGAAGCTGGACACGATGTCCTGGGTGCTGGCCCGCTTGGTCATCCACGTGCTCGTGCCTACCGGGATCGTCGAGTTGGCCGTAGACGACACGCTTTGCCGCAAACGTGGTTTGACGATCTACGGCACGGGCATGCATCACGATCCACTTATCTCGAGTCGGGCCAAGCCCTTGACCAGTTGGGGGCACGACTGGGTGGTCGTGACCTTGATCATCCGCAACCTGCCTTGGGCCCCGACCAAGGTATGGAGTTTGCCGTTGACCTTCTGCTTGTACCGCAACCGTCAAGGCGTCACCAAAGGCAAAAAGAAAGCCCGGCCCGCGGGAGGGAAGAAGAAGCAGTCCGTTTCGCCTTCCCATCGGACCCGCCCGGAAATCGCCGTGGAACTGGTTTCTCTGCTGGCCGGCTGGTTTCCGCAACGACAGTTCATGCTCACCGGCGACAGTGCCTATGGCGGGCAGAGTGTGCTAAGAAATTGCCGCCCAACGTGGACCTGATCAGCCATGTGCATCCCAAAGGGTTGATGTACGCACCGGCCCCGCCCGCAGTGAAAGGACAAAAGGGATGTCCTCGGAAGAAAGGAAAACGCCTTTCCGGGATGGTGCAGTGGGCAGCGGACAAGAGCCAGCCCTGGCAGACGCTGACGTTCGACGAGTTCGGGTTGCACGCCACGCTTCAAGTCAAGGTGCGTCAGGCCTTGTACTACACGGCCGGTGGCCAACGCCTGCTGACGATTGTGTTGGTGCGGGACGTAGAGGGCGGGCGGCCGGACCAGATGTTCTACTGCACGAGACTGAGTTGGACCGCGCGGGAAATCCTCTCGTGTTACGCCGGGCGTTGGTCGATCGAAGTCGCCTTCGAAAATGCCAAACAGTTGTTGGGGTTCGAGGATGCTGCCAATCGCAAGCCGAAGGCCGTCGAACGCACCGCACCGATGGCGTTGGTGCTGTACACGCTGATCATCGTTTGGTTCCACAAGATCGGTCATCGCTTCCTCCACTTTCCCGATCGCCCCTGGTATCCGCAGAAAAAAGAACCCTCTTTTGCGGACATGCTCACCACGCTACGGCGGCAAAGTTGGACCGAGCACTTTTCGCGAGTGCTTCGCGAAGGCGGTGTCGCGAAAAAGAACCTTGTGCAGATCATCGAGTTTCTCTCGCTTGCCGGGTGATTCCCGGTTCGTGGCGCAACAACTTTGGCGACCTTCTTCCTCTGGCCCGAAAAAATCGTCACGCCGGGACAGAGGCCCGCTCCGGCTACGCCCCGACCACGCAAAGGCGCCGTGACCGCAATATACTGAACAAACCACTGAAAAAAGTGCGAAACTTGAACTAAGGGAATGACCCCTGCATCTCGGAAACGCCGATGGTTTTGTCTTAAGCGGAACTGGGTGCTGTTGGCCTTCGTCGCCGTCTATGGATTCCTGCTATTGTCCAAGCAACTGGGGTGGTTTGGCTTCGATGAGGACAAGGATAATCGGCTTGTGATCGCCGTGGCGGCGGTCGCCGTACCAATCCTCCTTATGGCATTCTGGGTCGTTGTACGCTGGGCCTTCCGCAGGCGGCTCCAATACAGCCTGCGAACGCTGCTGATATTCGTCACACTCTGTGCGGTGCTATGCAGTGGACTTGGCTACAAGCGGCGCGTCGAGCAGCACCGTGAGTTGATTCGGCAGGAATTTCGGCAACTCGGTTATGACGTGAACTGGGATTCGGCCCACTGGTGGTCGATGGAGCCAACGTATGCAAGTTTCACTCCCAACAACTACTTTCACCTCCCCCGTCTCTACACCGGCAATGAAATCACCGACGACCAGTTGAATGAGTTGAAGCCTCGACTTCAATCCGTCGAGATCCTGTTTCTGGATGGCACCGCGGTGACCGACCGTGGCATGGAGCATTTCGAGGACATGAAGGAACTGCGGGCCCTGGGGCTTGGCTCAACCGCAGTTACCGATGTCGGCCTACGCCACTTGGCTCAACTGACACGGCTGGAAGCACTATTTCTGGGTGGTACAGGCATTCCCGATCGGGATGTCGCTTGGTACGCCCGGTTCTGCAAGCGTCAGGATCTGACGACGCCCGTTGCGAGCAAGGTGACCGACGCAGGGATGGCGAGTCTGAGGCAACTCACCAGACTAAGGCAACTTAATCTACGCATGACCGACGTCACGGATTCGGGCCTTAGTTCAAGTTTCGCACTTTTTTCAGTAGTTTGTACACTATCCCGACGTTTGGCGTGGCTGGGCGGCCGGGCCAAATTGAAGTCGGCTTCCAGACCAAGATTGGGTAGGATTGGGACACTCATTCTCCCACCAACCCTTTTTGGCAAGGAAGCCGAACATGGAAGTTACCGCATCCTTTCGAGAATTACTAGAGGCATTTGAGTGTGTTTTTACATCCCCCACGCACCAGATCTTTCTGTTCCTGATGACCGGCTGGGTCTTGTCGCACCGCCGACGCTTTGTGACCGATCAGATCTGGTCCAGCGGCTGTACGCACCGCGGGCATCACAGCCGCTACCATCGTTTCTTCAGCAACTCGGCCTGGAAGCTGGACACGATGTCCTGGGTGCTGGCCCGCTTGGTCATCCACGTGCTCGTGCCTACCGGGATCGTCGAGTTGGCCGTAGACGACACGCTTTGCCGCAAACGTGGTTTGACGATCTACGGCACGGGCATGCATCACGATCCACTTATCTCGAGTCGGGCCAAGCCCTTGACCAGTTGGGGGCACGACTGGGTGGTCGTGACCTTGATCATCCGCAACCTGCCTTGGGCCCCGACCAAGGTATGGAGTTTGCCGTTGACCTTCTGCTTGTACCGCAACCGTCAAGGCGTCACCAAAGGCAAAAAGAAAGCCCGGCCCGCGGGAGGGAAGAAGAAGCAGTCCGTTTCGCCTTCCCATCGGACCCGCCCGGAAATCGCCGTGGAACTGGTTTCTCTGCTGGCCGGCTGGTTTCCGCAACGACAGTTCATGCTCACCGGCGACAGTGCCTATGGCGGGCAGAGTGTGCTCAAGAAATTGCCGCCCAACGTGGACCTGATCAGCCATGTGCATCCCAAAGGGTTGATGTACGCACCGGCCCCGCCCGCAGTGAAAGGACAAAAGGGATGTCCTCGGAAGAAAGGAAAACGCCTTTCCGGGATGGTGCAGTGGGCAGCGGACAAGAGCCAGCCCTGGCAGACGCTGACGTTCGACGAGTTCGGGTTGCACGCCACGCTTCAAGTCAAGGTGCGTCAGGCCTTGTACTACACGGCCGGTGGCCAACGCCTGCTGACGATTGTGTTGGTGCGGGACGTAGAGGGCGGGCGGCCGGACCAGATGTTCTACTGCACGAGACTGAGTTGGACCGCGCGGGAAATCCTCTCGTGTTACGCCGGGCGTTGGTCGATCGAAGTCGCCTTCGAAAATGCCAAACAGTTGTTGGGGTTCGAGGATGCTGCCAATCGCAAGCCGAAGGCCGTCGAACGCACCGCACCGATGGCGTTGGTGCTGTACACGCTGATCATCGTTTGGTTCCACAAGATCGGTCATCGCTTCCTCCACTTTCCCGATCGCCCCTGGTATCCGCAGAAAAAAGAACCCTCTTTTGCGGACATGCTCACCACGCTACGGCGGCAAAGTTGGACCGAGCACTTTTCGCGAGTGCTTCGCGAAGGCGGTGTCGCGAAAAAGAACCTTGTGCAGATCATCGAGTTTCTCTCGCTTGCCGGGTGATTCCCGGTTCGTGCGCAACAACTTTGGCGACCTTCTTCCTCTGGCCCGAAAAAATCGTCACGCCGGGACAGAGGCCCGCTCCGGCTACGCCCCGACCACGCAAAGGCGCCGTGACCGCAATATACTGAACAAACCACTGAAAAAAGTGCGAAACTTGAACTTAGGCAACTAGAAGCCCTGACCCGTCTGGAAGAATTGAACCTCGCTGAAACCCAAGTCACTGACGCCGGCGTGGCAAAACTTCAGCAGGCCCTGCCGAACTGCAAGATAACCCGCTGAAATGACCGACCCTACACGCACCCGCCACTTCTCCCCGACTCCCGCCTGGCTGATCTACGGCTTGCTGGTCATCGAAGGTCTGCTATGGCTATCGGATCGGTTTCAGTGGCCGACGTGGCACAAGGGCTATGCCGTCCTGATTTCCGTGGCTGCGGTGGGAGTGGTTTTCGTAGTCATGTTCCTTTGGCTCATCGTCGCCCTCGTTTTCCACCTGCGCTTTCAGTTCAGCATTCGGTCGCTGTTGATCCTGACTGTCGCCGTGGCGATTCCTTTTAATTGGATGGCGGTGGAGATGAAGGCGGCGAGGGAGCAAGCGGAGACCGTGGACATGGTTCTGAAGCTCGGCGGGTTCATCGATTATACATGGCAATTCGATGCGAACGGCACCCGAACGTATAAAGCACAACCACCAGGACCAGAGTGGCTGCGAAAGCTGTTGGGAACGGATTTCTTCAGTTCGGTTATTCGAGTAGGGTTTTTCAGTGACGAGGTCATGGCGGACATGCGGATGTTGCATGTCAGCACTCAACTCACGGATGCAGGGCTGGCGCGGATTGCAGGGCTAACCCAACTCCAAGGATTGAGCCTCAACAGCACCCAAATTACGGATGCAGGGCTCGCACAGATCGCTGGGCTGCCACAACTCCAAGCGTTGTATCTCTACAACGCGCAAATCACGGATGCGGGGCTACTACACATTGCACGGCTGAACCGACTCCGATGGTTGTATCTTGGCACCAGTCAAATCACGGATGCAGGGCTGAAACACCTTGCAGGGCTGAACCAACTCCAAGCATTGTATTTCACCAGCACGAACATCACGGACGAAGGCGTGGCAAAGCTCCAGCCGGCACTGCCGAACTGCAAGATTGTCCGCGTTCCCAATAATCCCTGAAGGAAAAACGCCATGACAAGCCCCACCCCAAAACGCCGCTCGTCTTATCTCCTCTTGACGGCGGGCGGTGGTCTTTCATCCATCGAGCGGCTTCGGCTATAATGACGGGCATGACCGATCTTCCAAAACCTCGCTGGTTCTATCCTACGCCAAGTTGGCTGATCGTGGCCCTTTTGGCCGTGGAATGCCTCCTTTGGTTGTCGGAGCGGTTCCACTGGCCGACATGGCTCCACGACGGTCACTTTGATGCGACCACCGATCACGATGGCTTCATTTTGATGGCGGCTGAGTACAAGCATGGTTGCCCTCCTTGCGAGGTTTTCTCATATCGTTTCCGAGCAATCGCTGTGGCTCTCAGCCCTGAAAACACCCTAATTCAACGAAATAATACGGTTGCAAGCCGCCGTTGGTTCACGATAATTTAGGAAAGATGGAAAAGATAATAAGAGCGACGGCGGCTACGGCAGGCAAGAACGCCATCGAAGTTTACGATAACGACGGCAAACTGCTGAAGGCGGTCAGGTTGGAAGAAACGGACAAAAACGCCGCCGCGTAGGCCCGATCAAAGAGCAGTGAGGGTCATGCTTACCCTCCCCAGGTCCAGACTTGGGGAGGGTTTGTTTTGCGCGTCAGATCATCCCGCCCGTCGAAGTTTCTCTCTTGCGGCAAGTTGACTGTCTGCCAAAGGTCTCACTGACAAGGCATTTTGATAGGCCAGCCCCGCCCATTCTGCAAGGCCCTTCGGCACTGCACTGCCTTGCTCGACCACGAAGTATTTGTTGAGGCCCTTGTACATCGTCCCTGGAAGCGAAGGGCCAAGTCCCTCGGCCTCGTAGTCCTCGGGCAGGGCCAGGCCGACGATCAATCGCTTGCTGTTTTTCAACCACACTGCGGCGAACACGGGGCTACCTGCATCGTTGTGGACCGTGAATTTGACGTAGCTGGTCATTAGCTCGCTGTCGGCATCGGGCGAAACAGCCAAGAGCGACCGAGCAATCTGCATAAATTGCCCGCGAAGCTGCTCCCACGCAGGACCGCTCACCTTGGCAAGAATCCGCTGCGACAATATTCCCATCAAAGTCCTTCTATGAAAGTTGCCCCGCCGATGTACGGGCATCGGCGGGGCGTTCACTTTGGGCAGTGGCACATCCTGTGGACTGCACCGATTGGGTCGTAGCTGGCAGGCATCCATTCCGCCAGAACGGAAATCATACAACGAATCGCGGCGGCGGCAAAGGCAAGATTTGCGTGCAGGCGGTGCTAGCGGTGCTGGCGCACGACAGGGCGATCTGTTTCCAGGAGCAGCTCAGAACAGGTCGGAGCCTGGAATCTACCGACAGGATCGCTCGGAAAAATGTTTCCGAATCAAGAATTGAGAAACTATTTTGGATTCTCCTGGGACTTGGTTCCATCTAGGCAGGGTTCGCGGCCAGGGAACGCCCCGTTTTCTCTATGGCCTCCGGTGGCCGGTTCCCGCCGCAACGCACGTTGCTTTCTTGGAAGATGCAGCGGCACATCTTACGGCCTATGGAGTCGGTTCTTTCGGAGGACTGCATCTGGGTTCTGTTTCGGCGGCGGGGAATGGCGACAACTTTCCGGCGGTCGCTATAATGATATCGGTCAATTCGTCCACAAAACGGGAAGTAAGCCATGAAGCCCCTATTTCTACTCAGCGTGGCGGTGTGCCTTTGTGCATCCGGCTGCGACTCGAAAAATCCCCTTTCCGATCCGCAGACATCCAAGGCTGACGAACGACTGGCTGGCGTGTGGCGGGATCGGGCCGACGATGGCGACACTTACTATCACGTCGGTCATGCGGGCGAAAAGTTTCCGGCCTGCATGATGCGGGTCGTGGGAATCAAGCACAGCAAAGGGGAGGTTGAACCCCCCGTCCGAGTTCCTCGCCTTTCCTACGGTCATCGGTGACAAGACCTACCTGAATGTCGTCATCGGCAAGGACGACAAGCTGATCAAGAGCCTGGATGACAAAGGCTGGAAGGCGGCTGAAGTCGAAAACTACTTGCTCCTCAAGTACCAGTTCGACGGCGACAAGCTGTTGATGCTTGGAATCGATGGGGACGCCAAGAAGAAGGCGATCAAGGATGGCAAGGTCAAGGGAACCGTAGACGACAATTCCGCCAAATTCACCGACACCACCGAGAATGTCGCCCGATTTGTTACGGAATCCGGCGACAGCTTGTGGAACACGAAGGAGCCGATGCACTTGGAGCGGGTGAACGTGGGCAAAAAGCCGTGACCGAGGAATGGTGGCACAAACACCAATGAACCAGCAAGGCCAAATGATGCCTCGTCGCCTGCCCCAAAATCCAGTCGAATGGATTGAAGAAATCCGGGATGCCATGCTCGATGCTTGCGACACCGAGCCATTTGGCATTTTGATCGGGCATCCAATCACCGAGGCCAACCTGTTCCACCTGGCCCCGCTCGAAGCCCTGAAATTCCGAGGACGCAAGACCAGGGGAGCGGAGGCAAACCGCGTGATCGAGACCGCCCTGGCGAACTACGTGGCGAATTCTGAGCAGCACGGATTGGAGTCCAGGCCGATGCTGGCGTTCGTCCTCTGCTACGTCGGTGCCCATCTCGCCCTCGACCTGTTGACCGAGCAGGACGCCGAAGTTATCCTGGGCTACTGTGAAAAACATCTGAACGAGGACTAGGCATGGACTTTCATAAAATCTGGATTGAGCAATGCGAAGCGGCCAGGGGCATCGAGGACGAGTTCGGCACCGACAAGGCCCTAAAGTACCTTGTGGAAGAGAAGTTCATAAACTTCCTCGATGCCGCCGAAACGAACGCCGCTTTTCGGGCTGAGATTCCGGCCTTCGTTGCCGAGATCAAGACGATCTTCGAGCCGTGGCAACTGCGAGAGTGCTTGGAGAAGGCCCGCCAAACCGAGCCGTTCGATCCTTCTCTCTACGAACCCGATGAACCCGACGTGCCTGGGGTAGACTACGGGGACTACGAACGGTACGAGGGCGAAGACCCCGAAACCATCGAAATGCTGCGGCAGGATGACATTCGCGATTGCACCCGCGACCTGCTTATGGTCGAACGGGCCAGGGAGTGGCTGCTGGGGGACGTGGAATAGAGCGGCTTCTCCCCATTCGTTGGCTGGTGTCAACATAGAGTGATCCATTGCAGGAGCTTCTTCGTGGCCAAAAGGGACAAATCACCTTCGTCAGCCGCCATTTCCGAGGAGGTCTTGTCCAAGTTCAAGGCGATCATCATCTTGACCGACGCCTTTTGCCGCCAGCACTTGAACGAGGAATACGTCAAGATGTGTCGGCGGTTGGCCCTCGCCCTTGTTCGCAAGCGGCCCTCGCCCCTTGCCCGAGGCAGAAAGGAAGTCTGGGCATGCGGGATCGTCCGCACCATCGGCTGGGCGAACATGCTGGATGACCCCAAGAAGTCTCCCTACATGAAGCTGATCGACATCGACCCCAAGTTTGGCGTGGCCAATAGCACCGGCCAGGGCAAATGCATGGCTATCAAGAGGATGTTCGGCATTGGGCGGCTCAATGTCGATTGGACCCTGCCGAGCCGATTGGGCGACAATCCCCTGGTCTGGAAGGTCTGGATCAATGACGAGCTTGTGGATATTCGGCAGGAATCCCGAGAAAGGCAAGAAGCCGCGTTCCAGAAGGGAGAGATTCCGTACATCCCCGCAGACCGAGAAAACCCGTTGCCCAAAGACGACCAGCCCAGTTTCGCCTCGGTAGAAGAAGACATCTTTGAGGCGTTGGCTGGTTTTCAGCAGCGAGTCGTGACCATGCTGCGGCAGTCGGCCTTGGACGATGGGACCGCGAAAGTGCTGTCGAGGCATGTCAAGTCGGTGATCCAGGAAATCACCGATGAAATGAAGGGCTCGCGGAATTTCAATCTGGCAGAGCGATTGGAGTCGGCCTACGAGGAAATCCAACGTCTTGTGGCGGACCTTGCCGGTGAGTAACCTCGCAATCGCAATTACCAAAACCACCATGCATCCATCCGACTTCATCGAACGCACCGCCAACCACGTCAAGACCGTCTTATCCGGCGACGGCACCGGCCACGACTGGTGGCACGTTTGCCGGGTCTGGAAAATGGCCCGTCGCATCGGCCATGCGGAACAGGCCGATCTGCTGGTCGTGGAATTGGCGGCTCTGCTTCACGACATTGCCGACTGGAAGTTGCACGATGGCGATTTATCGGTTGGTCCAAGGATGGCTAGGGAATGGATCGGTTCCTTGGGTTTGGACCCCAGCATTTTCGAGCACGTCTGCCAGATCATCGCCGGGATTTCCTTCAAGGGAGCAGCCGTCGAGCAACCACCGCTCTCCCTGGAAGGCAAGGTGGTGCAGGATGCCGACCGGTTGGATGCAATGGGGGCCATCGGCATTGCCCGAGCTTTTGCCTACGGAGGAGGCAAGGGGCGGGCGATTTATGATCCAGCGGTCAAGCCCACCTAACACCGTACCGCCGAGGATTATCTGAAGAGCGGCGGCACCACGATCAATCACTTTTACGAGAAGCTGCTATTGCTCAAGGATCGCATGAACACGGCGACTGGCAGGGCGATGGCCGAAGTTAGGCACGAGTTCATGGAAGATTACCTGCGGCGGTTCTATCAGGAATGGGAGGAAGATACCTGAATACCGTGCAGTGGGCGATTACGGTCCAAGAAAACGAAGAAGCCCGCTCAACTAAGGCGGGCTTGTGTAGGGAGAGGCGATACGCCAACCTCGGCCACCTGTTGCCCATTGCTTATTTTGGGCGAGCGGTGAAGCCCGGTGTGTCGGCCCTCCCTCCTAGTGCCGCAAATCACATTTGTCAGCCCACCAAAACCAAAGTTTCACCAGATTCTCGGTGACTTACCCATTTTTCCTTCCAGGTCGCCGGGCGTTTCACGGTGGCGGCTGTTACGGGGCGCCCAGTGTAGGTCCAGCGGAAGGGTTTAGCAAACGTGCGGTTGAAGTAGTCGATGAAGGCCAACAGTCGCTCCTGTAACGCCTCCGTCGATTTGAAGTTGCCGCGTCGCAGAACACGTCGGGTCACGATCCCGAAAACGATTTCGATCTGGTTCAACCAGGAACTGTGCTTCGGCAAGTACACGAAGCGAATCCGATGACTACCGTCGGAGAGAAAAGCCTGACGACTGGCCATCGATTTCAGAATGCCGGCCTTGTCTTTCTGGCCCAAGGTGCTCGGGTCGATTCCCTCCAAACGCGCGACGTAACGGACGAGACTCTCGCTACAGTGCGTGTTCAAGTTGTCCACTACAAACCTCCAGCCCGCCTGCGGCTCAGTTGCAACCGTTTGTTGGATATGCCGATAGAAATCCTCCTCCGTCCGCGTCAGACCAATCGTCGGTGCGATCATTTGTCCAAGCACCACGTGCCAATTCCCGATCAAACACAACGTGCCGTGACGCGTGTATTCGAATTCGGGCCGCGCCGGCTGACCGGGCTTCATGGGCTTCGTCTTTGCGTTCCGCTCTAATGCCTGGATGCCCGTCATCTCGTCCACGCTGACCGTGTGCGTATTGTACTGGAAGTACAATTCCGGGGCTTCGAGGTAGCACTGGCAGACGATCTGGACTTGCTGCTCAAAGAGCTTCGGGTCTTTCTCGGTGGTGTTCAGCCAATACTTGCTGCGATGCGGTTGCAGTTCGGCCCCGGCCAGATAACGATTGACCTGACTAACCGAGATGGAGGTGACGATGTTGCGGCGGACGAGTTCGTCGGCGAGTTCTCGTCCGGTCCACTCGTTAATGGGCCGTCCCGATTGGTCTGCCGGTTCACAGGCAATGGCCAGGACCTGCGTGACTTGTTCGGCCGTGAATTTGCCCGGCGACCCGCTCCGCGGCGCATCACTCAGGACATCTTCGATGGCGCGGCGAAGTGCGGCTTGCGATTCGCGACACTCGATGGCCACCAACGCGTCGAACGACTGCTTCCAACGTCGCCTCCACACACCGATCTGCTTTCGCCGCAAGCCGACGATGCCGCTGATCGCCCTATTGAACATGCCGCCAAATGCCAGTACGATCAAGTGCGCGCGCTGGACGAGCCGTTGGGCCGCGGTCGTCGAGTGGATCATCTCTTGCAAAATTGAATGTTGCCTCTCCGTAAGCACGATTTTGGCCGCCTTGCCAGACATATCCTTCCTCCTGTTTGAGACCGAGACGTAAGACATCGCGGTTATCAGACAGGAGGAAGGTCTTTTGATGCAATGGAAATGGGGTAAAATGCGTTATCTAGGAAGCAAGGAAATGCCGGAATCTGGGCGAAACAAGGTCTTCATGTACCATCAATTGTGATTTGCGGCACTAGCTGATGCCAGTAGCGTGACGTTCTCGGCACATGGGCCTTTCGGACCCCGACCTTTCGCCGCCACGGGACTTCACCAAGCCGGTATAATTGTCGGACAAGGAGGGTTTCCAATGAAAGCCACCAACAGAACCATATTGGGCCTCGATCCAGCCTACCTCGCCGCCAAGGAGAAACTGGCGGCAGGGAAGACCGCAGGGCGGCCACTTCCGAAGCGGCAATATGGACGGACCAAGGAAAATCTCGCGATCATCGGCTTCGGCGGAATGGTGGTAAAGGACGTGACGCCCAAAGAGGCTGCGAACTTCGTGGCCGAGGCCGTGGACCGTGGGGTCAACTACTTCAACGTCGCCCCATTCTATGGCAACGCCCAGAATCACCTCGGCCCAGCGTTGAAGCCCTACCGCCCCGATTGCTTTCTGGCCTGCAAGACCCTGGAAAGGAATGCTGCTGGGGCGGCCAGGGAACTCAATCAGTCCCTCAAGTTGCTGAAGACCGACCACTTCGACCTGTATCAGCTACACGCCTTCAGTGACGTGGAAGAGGTTGAACAGGCTTTCGGCCCTGGCGGTGCGATGGAAACGATTTTGAAAGGCAAGCAGGAAGGCAAGATCCGCTACATCGGCTTCTCGGCGCACGGCGAGGAGGCGGCTCTTGCAGCGATGGATTATTTCGAGTTCGATTCCATCCTATTTCCATTGAGCTTCCCGATTTGGATCAAGGCCAAGTTCGGCCCGGCAGTCTACAAGCGGGCGAAAAAGGGAGGAATGGGCATCATGGCGTTGAAGGCGATGGCCCACCAGTTGTGGCCCAGTGGCGAGAAACGGCGATGGAACAAGACCTTCTACGAGCCGTTTGACGAACTTGATGCGGCGGCCTTGGGCCTGCGATTCACCCTGCACCTGCCCGTGACCGCCATGTTCCCGCCCGGTCACTGGGAATTATTCAAGATGGCATTGGATTTGGCCCAGGCCGGGGCTCTTGTGCTATTGAACGATGATGAGCGGAAGATTATTGAGAAGATTGCCATGAAATCCGAGCCGATTTTCCCGTAACCTGGATACGTCTTCAAGTCCGTTTGCTATAATCGTGGTTGATCCGTAGTCGCCTTTTTCTTGGGGGAGGTCATGCCATGAAACGCCCATTTCTGTCCGTTGCCGTCATCGTGCTGCCTGTGATCGTCGCATGTTCCCACCCTGATGCTCGACTTCCTGATTCTCCTGCAACGGAGGCGGCCCGAAGCAAGGCCAGTGCCAGTAGCAATGACGAACTCGTCCCTGGCCGCCAGGAGACGGATGCTGAGATTGCCAAAGACACTGAGGCGATCCACCTCAATCCCAAAGATGCCGTGGCCTACTGCAATCGGGCTCATGCGTATCTAACGAAACAGGATTCCGACAAGGCGATTGCGGACTACACCGAGGCCATCCGGCTCAATCCAAAGATCGTTGAAGCCTTCGGTGGCCGGGGGGCCGCTTACGAACAGAACGGCGAACTAGACAAAGCGATTGCCGATTACAGCCATATTCTCGAACTTGACAGCCGCCATGCGATTGCACACTACAGTCGGGGCAAAGTCCATCTTACAAAGGGCGATTTGGCTGAGGCAATCGTAGACTTCGATGAAGCTATCCATCTAAATCCACAACTCCCCGAAGCCTACGCCAGCCGAGGCATAGCCCATTTCAGACTGGGCCATTTCAAAGAGGAAATTGCGGACTACACGGAGGCACTTCGGCTCGACCCAGATATGACCGAACTCTATTTTAGCCGGGGCGTAGGCTATGCGAGAGATGGTGAACTCGACAAGGCGATTACCGACCTTTCCGAAGGCATCCGACGTGAACCCAAGCTCGCCAAAGGTTACTTCTACCGGGGCAACGCTTACGTTGCGAAAAACGAGGTCGAACCGGCGATCCAAGACTACAACGAGGCGATTCGTCTCAATCCGAACTCTGCGGAGGCATATTACCGCCGAGGACGTGCCTTCGGGATAAAACAGGACAGCGACAAGGAAATTGCCGACCTTTCGGAGGCAATTCGACTTGATCCGAAGGACGAAATGTACCTGAGCCGGGGAATAGCCTACGTGTCCAAGGCAGCGTGGAAGCAGGTGATTTCCGACCTTACCGAAGCTGTTCGGTTGAATCCAGGTTTGCCGGATGCTTTTTTCTTTCGAGGTTGTGCCTATGAGCAGCAGAAACAGTACGACAAGGCCATTGCCGACTTTACCGAGGCCATTCGGCTCAAGCCCGATTTTGCCAACGCATATCATTGGCGGGGCATCACCCACAAGCACAACGGCGATGAAGCGAAGGCCCAGAGCGACTTCGACAAGGCCGAACAACTTGGCGGCAAGGAATAGTGGCGATCAGTTGCCTCTCAACGCCTTCTTGAGCGGGCATTCGTCCCCGACCGCTTCTCCTCTTCGATACCGGCCTAGCAATTCCTTGGACCGCTGGGCGAGCATACGTCGAACTTCCCGCCGCTTACGCTGGCGTTCGATACGCTCCGGGAGGTTCTTCAGGACGTTTGCAAAGAAGGTGTCCAAAGCGGGTCCGTCGTCGTCGGGATCGGGCGGAACGTACTTGAAGCACATGGGACGCGGATCATTCATGTTCGGTTAATTGGCTGGGGTCGCTTGCTTCGACCGATGGATAGGAAACGCCGAAATGGGACGCGACGGCTTCGATATCGGCGTGCTGGAAGATACGCTTATTGGCTAGCCGCAGGGCAGGCTCTGGTATTCGGTGCGTGGCGATGGCGTAGGCGATTCGGTAGTGCTGGAGCTTGAGCAACTCGGACACTTGCTTGAGGGTCAGGAGACTCGTTCATGGGTCCTCTTGGAATTGGCGGTTGTGGCGGTTGCGACAAAATGTCGCAACCACACTATCTAGTGTAGTGTCTGGTAAATAACGATGTTTTCGATTCGTCTGTAGGGAACGGACTCCGTGCCGTTCCGCGGGTTGGAACGCCACAGAGGGCGTTCCCTACAGGCCCTATTTTCGCTAGGATAAATTACGATCTGTCCAAGACACTACACTAGGTTAGCGCATTCGGTCCGGAAGCGCAAGAGGCGTTTCTACAAGTTATGCGGAGGTCCGAATCGAGCGGTAAAAGGGCTATGCGCCACCGCGGACAGATTCAATCGAACGCGGCGGTGTATCGGGGAGATGGCACGGCGGCTGTGCTTGGGTCGATCTTTGCCCAAACTTCCCAGAGAACGCCATGACCAAAGGCTTGCTGACAAAACCCTATTCTCGATAATTAGATTGCGTAACGGCTCAACCGCTGCCGTGCGGCGTCGCGAGGCATGCCCTGTGAGCTTCTTGGAGCCCGCTGGACGGCACTTCGGGCAGAAAGGTGGCTGGGACATGCTTTTGGGGACAGCGGGGCTCTGGATCGCGTTGTACGCTCCCTAGAACAGATTGTGGCGGCGTTCGGGCCCATTTAAGAACAAGGATCGCGGTAGAGTTTGTTCTTGTGATGAAAAGCGTCGGGTTGCCCTGCATTGATCAAAGCCGACTTAATTAAGGATGGGCACGCCTAGCCAAACCGAAGAGCGAACGCCTCGACTGGAAGCCCTGGACGATGCTTAGCAACTGGAAAACAATAAAAGTCCGATTTAGGTTCTAAGACAATGGTATGAAGTGTGTTACGTTTCACCCTGAATGGTATAGTTCCACTGCGGGTGGATATCGTGATGCTTAACTCTTACCGTTTGCATCTGTTCGTCGGTAATTTTCTTGCCCGTTTCATATTCGTGGGTGTCCAGTTTCGCTTTCACTTTCAGACCGGTCTTGGTAGTGGTGGAACTTATGAAGTTGATGATCGTTTCATAACTTACCAACGGTTCACCTCGCCAAGTGACACTGATCTGGGAAAACAGCCGATGTTCTATCTTATTCCACTTGCTGGTTCCGGGGGGAAAGTGACAAACTGTCACCGCCAAGCCGTGGCGATCAGCAAATTGCTGGATACAGTATTTCCACAGGCGGTTCCGACTTCCGTTGCTACCGCCACCGTCGGCAGTGATCAAGAGCTTGGTAGCGTTCGAGTAGTGACGGCGCCCCAGCATCCGCCACCAACGATCGATGCTCTCCGAGGCAAACTCGGCAGTGTCGTGGCTAATTCCCACATTCACAAAGCCTTCATTCTGGGTTTCATCGTAAAGGCCATAGGGATACGCCCGGCCCTCAGCCAGGGACGGAAAGTCGTAAGCGCTGACCACATGCTGCTTTTTTCCCCAGCGACGCCCCTTGTTGTGGAACGCCCCCACCAGTTCCTTCTTCTTGGTATCCACGGAAATTACGGGGATTCTTGCACGCATACAGCGTTTCACCTGCTGGTACAGGTAGCGAAATTGAGCATCCCGTTGAGGATGTTGCTTGCCCTCGATCGACCGCTTGTTGCCCCACAGAGAATAATCCAACTCTCGCAGCAAACGGTGTACCGTGGGATGACTGACCGTGTGTCCGCGCTGAGTCAATTCCTTGGCAATGGATCGAAGCGATTTCGTGGTCCACTTCAGCAGTCGCATGGGATCACCTGCCGTAGTTTCTCCCATCAGCAATTCCAGGTCATCCACGAGGGACGGATCGACTTCTTCGCTCGCTTTCCGTCCAGCGCCAGGACGGCGGGCTCTTTCCGGCATCTCACCCAGATCTCCCGCCTCCAACTCCTCGATCCCGCACCGAATCGTGCGCTCCGACAGACCCAGCACTTCCGACACAAGAGTAATACCGCCATGTCCCAAAGCCATGGCTTTCTCGGCAGCGTAAAGCCACGCCTGCCGCTCGTTGAAAAGGGACATCAATTCGATCCACCGGCCATGCGTAGCTCGCACGTCGTCATCGACGACACATTGAGGACAAATACAACCCTGAAGACCCGTTCTCGACATAGCCGCCATCCTTGGCGTGCATGGTTGAAGAATTAGTACTCCTCGATTATACTCCTTTCACATAACGTGACCACCCCAGAATCATACAAACCGGACTTTTATTGTTTTCCAGTTGCTTATTCGCATCAGAACATGCGGAAAGACCGGCGGAATTTCTTGAATTGTTCGGAGAGTATGCTTGACGCCGCAGTAGCCCCCAATTAGATTACCCGTAGTTCCGGCGAAGAACCTTGCGAAGCAGCGAGTTCTCTTGCCGTCAGGACTGCAATCGGTTTGCAGTCGATCGCATAACCCACTCAGCAGCAGGCAGCGCAAGCACCCGAGCCATCCGTCCGCAGCAGCACAACTCTGGCGAGAGTTGTTTACGTCTGCGTGCGCCCGATGGCTCAATACGAAGACTCTCAAAGGGAGTCTAGCACTGCGCCGCCGTTCTTTGGCTGATTTCCCTTGAGCGTTTCCGTGGCGGGTGCTGCGCGGATAGATACCAAATTGCTTTTTCAAGGGGGGAGTCGAATGTTGCGAAGTTCCATTATACGAGGGCTGTTGGCCGTGGGAATGGTCGCCTCCGCGGTGTCAGTTAAGGCCGACGTATTCAACATGCCCGGCGGCCAGACGAGCATCACCATGGTTCTGGTGGGCAACCCCGGCAATGTGGCCGACTCGGCGTATCACAGCGGAATGGGCACCAGTACCTCACTGGGAACAGGTGCGGGCTCGGTGGGCTACAACTACAGCATCGACGCCTACGACGTGACGCTCGGCCAGTACACGCAGTTCCTCAACGCAGTAGCCAAGACCGATACCTATGGCCTGTACAACAGCAACATGGTGAATGGCGAAGGCGTACCGTACAGCTCAGGTATCAGCCAGACCGGCGTCTCGGGAAGCTTTAGCTACGCCGTCATCGGCAACGGGAACGTGCCGGTCTACGACGAGACCTGGGGCGATGCGGCCCGCTTCTGCAACTGGCTGCAAAACGGCCAACCTACCGGCGCTGAAGGATTGAGCACGACGGAGAGCGGCGCCTATTTCCTGAACGGCGCAGTAACGACAACCCAGCTCATGAACGTAGCATCACCGTCCCATAGTGGCAGCAACGCCGCGGAATATTTCCTCCCCTCGGAAAACGAGTGGTACAAGGCCGCGTATTACGTAGGCGGAGGGACCAACGCCGGCTACTGGACCTATCCCACGCAAAGCAACATCGCGCCGAACAACTCGTTGGTTCTGGCGACTTCGACCTCCAACGAGGCCAACTGTTTGTACAATGGCGGCGATAGTGATCCGACGAACTACCTGACCGCGGTGGGGACGTTTTTGGCTTCGCCCGGCCCGTACGGCACCTATGACATGGGAGGCGATTTGCAACAGTGGAACGAAACGGCCGTTAATAGCTCGTCTCGGGGTAGGCGTGGCGGCTTTTGGGACAACAACGCCACCTCCATGGCCTCGTCGATCCGGGACAGTAACGATCCAGCGATCGAGGACGACACTATCGGTTTCCGTGTTGCAAGTAGCGTGGCGGTCCCCGAGCCCGGCAGCATTAGTTTGCTGTTGGCCTGCGCCGTAGTGTTTGGAATCTGGAGACTAGGGTGGTAGAGGGGAGGTAGCGGGTCGCAGATGCTCGAAAACCTCAAAAACCTCGTAAAATACGGGAGTCGGTGATCTCCTCAAAGGCCGCTGCCAGCATGGCGAAGTTGCTGGCGATTCGCACGTCGTTGTCGCTGCCGCTGACCTCCTGGTAGTAGCGGTTCTGCAACTCAGCTACGCGGGCTGCGAACGCTGGGCCACGGTTATTGGCGATCACGTGGCGGATAAAATCCGCCATGACACCGGGGTAGTTCACGCGTTCCCGCTGGCATCGCTGGCCTCGCTCCAGGTCCTTCGCGCCCACGGGGTAGGGAATCTTGATGAGCCGGGCCGTGGCGCTGGCGGAGTGGTCGGGCACGTCCTCACCCGTGCAGACCAGCAAGCCACGGATTTCACGGGTTTCCGCAGCCGTGGCGTCTGCCCTCAGCCGACTACGGGCTGCGGAATCGGCATACGCCTGGAGCAGCCAGGTGGCGTCGCCGGGCCGACAATGCTCGGGCTTATAATCGTCCACCAGGTACATCGCGTCCCGGAAATAATAGCCCTCGTGCTGGATGCGTTTGACCGTGCTGGCCCAACTGATCACGGCCTTCTCACCCGCGATCGGAAAGTCGCCGAAGAGGTTCTGGACCAGCTTCGCCATATGGGACTTGCCGTTTCCTGACAGCCCAACGACCCACAAGAGCACGCGGTTCATGCCTTCGGTGAACCGGTAGAGGACCGACAGCGCCGCCCCTGCCAGAAGCGAATAACCAACCTTCGGATCTGGGCAGAGTTGCAGCAAATCCTCAACGATGAATCGCTTGGTGGCCGCCAGTTGTTCGGGCGGGACCGATCGCAGGCTCAGCCGCTTGGCAAATTCCTGGTCGGCCAGGTCAACCTGCATGGCGCTGGCGTCGGCCTCCTGAAAGCCATTGGCGGTGATCTGGCCGCCGGGAACCATGTAGGCGGTCTTGTCCGCGTTCCAGCCGAAGTTCGTGGATGCCTGTCTCGCGGCCGGGCTGCTCACGGCAGAGACGGCGGTACGCAAAATCTCGGGTTTACAATGTATCTCGGCCTTGGCCCCCGCTGCCGCGTAGATGGCCGCCGTGAGCTTGCTGTTGTTGCCGAAATCTTCGGCGTCGATGGCAAAATGGCAATCGACGCCCAGCAGGGTAATCGTGCCGCGGAAGACACGCCTCGGCCGCAAATCGTCTGCCACATGCACGTCTTCAGTTATCCGCATGACGAAGTTGGTCAGTTGGCGAGGCTCCTCGTCGCGCATGTCGTACAACCCATACTTCTCAGACTGACCCGCGAAGTGCCCGTCAGGCCCTTCCGCCACGAAGCGAATCACGGGCTCTTCTTCCGCAGGTTGGTTGGCTCCAGGTTGTCGGGTTCGCGCGGCTGTAGCGCTTCGCGAGGCCCGCTTCACTTCCTGCATCGATGGTGCCGGGTAGCCAAGGTCTTTGAGCCTTTGGCGGAGCTGTGCCAGGCGTAGTTCCTTGCCCGCCACGCCCGCCTTCTCGGCCTGCTGGTAGATCGGCTGCAATTCTGCGTCGAGGGCGTCGGCCGTGAGCCCCGCCGACAGCATGTCCAGCAGCGTCGAAAACCAGTCCTTGTCGCCGTCCAGCAGACGCTGCAGGGCCTCCGGGCCCTGGGCGACCAGAAAGTCGTCCAGGCCGGTCTTCTCGCGGCCAGCGATGTCTGGCAGCACGAGGACCCGCACCTCGGCCCTGTCGTCCTTCAGCTTGTCAACCAAGGCCGCGATGGCGGCCTTCACGTCTGCCTTGCGGGTCACGTCGGAGTCGAAGGCGACTACGGCACGGCGGCCCTGCCAACTGAAGCCCGTAAGCTCCGACCCGCACGTCCGCCAGCCCCACACCGCCGGAACATCGGCGTCCTCGCCCGTGATTATTCCTGGGAGCTTCCGCTTGAACGGCTGGCCCTCGTATGCCTCCAACGCCCTAACCGCCTTGGCAAGGTCGTCATAGCAAGCATTCCATTCACTAGTGTCCAACTGCGCAAGCCCGATCGCCAGGTCCGGTTCAATATCAACCCACTCTATCGGCGGTTTAGGATAGGTTTGCTGCTGCCCCGACGCCGCCTCGGGAGCGAGATAGCGTCGCCACAAGTATCGCCAGTTCCGCAGAACGTCTCTGATCGCGGCCAGCTGGCGTGCCCGTGCTGCGTCAATTGCATCTTCAACTTCGACGGCAAGTTGCCCCACAAACCGATGGACAGCATCATGGACTCGGCGACGCTCCGCCACACGGCTCGCCGTTGCCTTCGCATTGCGTTTGCCAGCCGATGGTTTCTTACCCGCCGACGATTTGCGTGCCATTGTAGTTGCCTCTGGTCGGGCCAACCTAATAATATGCCTTGCCGCCCAGGTCGATTTTCTTCCGCCTGGGCGACACGGGTGGCGGAGGCAAATTCTGCCGCCGCCGCTGAAATGCCTCGGCATCGGCGCGGCATTGACGCCGTACTTCCGGCGGCCCCCTTCGCCTTTTCAACCTGTATTCTATTGCCTCGTTAAGTTCCTGCCACCGCTAGCTCGCAGGAATAGACCTTGGTCTTGCCATCGACTGGAATCCCTAGACAATCCCGAAAGGGGACAAAATCGGGGACAAGATAAGGAAGGACGCCAGAAGGGGACAAAAGAAGCCTTGCGCAACTCGTTGCTGCGTAAGGCTTTATGAAGTGGAGCGGAGGAGGATCGAACTCCCGACCTGTACATTGCGAACGTACCGCTCTCCCAAACTGAGCTACCGCCCCAAAAACCCGTCATTACGGTCTCTATTGCTATCGTCATGGCGACCGTGGGGACTCCATTCTACGTGCAGTCGGCCGCCGTGTCAAAAGGGGCCCTCGATTTCTCGATTTCAGATTATAATGGACGACGAAACTGGGGTTGGACTATAGTAACAAAGACCCGCTACCCGAACTACATCACCCGAATGGAGAGTCTCATGAAACGCGTTATCGTCCCCCTGCTGCTGGGCTTGTCGGTCGTTTTTGCCAAGTGGGGCATGGCGGCCGATACCGATGCCGACGATGCCAAGGTCGTCGCGACGATCGAAAAGCTGGGCGGCCAGGTTGCCAAAGACACCGATAGCCCTACCCAGCCCGTGGTCGCCGTCGACCTCGGCAAGTCGAAGGTCGCGGATGCCGACCTCGATGCCCTCAAGGTCTTCCCCCAACTCGAAACCCTGATCCTGGACCACACCCAGATCGACGACGCCGGCTTGGAACGCCTCAAAGGACTCAGCCGCCTGCAAGTCTTGGGCCTCTGGGAGACCAAGGTCACCGACGCCGGCCTGGTCCACCTTGAAGGGCTGAGCCGGCTCGTGAATCTGGACCTCGAACATGACCCGATCACCGACGCCGGACTCGTCCACCTCAAAGGACTGGCCCGGCTCCAGGTGCTCCGCCTCACGGGAACCAAGGTCACCAACGCCGGGCTGGAAAGCCTCAAGGGCCTCAGCGATCTGCGACAATTGCGACTCGACGGCGCGCCGATCACCGGCGCGGGGCTGGAAAGCCTCAAAGGGCTGACCCGGCTGCAGATCCTCGGCCTCTGGGAAACCAAGGTTGGCGACGACGGACTGGCCAGCCTCGAGGCCTTGACCCGGCTTCGCGAACTCGACCTGATGTCAACCAGGATCACCGACGCCGGACTGGCGCGTTTAAGGGACTGACCAGGCTGCAGCGACTGAACCTGGCGAAGACCGATGTCACCAGCGCCGGCCTGGCGAACCTCGAGCCGCTCACGCAGCTCCAGATCCTCGGCCTGTGGGAAACCAGGATCGGCGATGCCGGACTGGATCACCTCAAAGGGCTCACCAGTCTCCTGCAACTGTACCTCGAAGGCACCGACGTCACCGACGCCGGACTGGAACACCTCGCCGGTTTGAAAGACCTCACGGAAATCCACCTCGACCGAACCAAGGTCACCGATGCCGGCCTGGCCCATCTCAAGGGACTGACCAAACTGCAAACGCTGACCCTCGACGAGACCCGGGTCACCGACGCCGGCCTGGAAAATCTCCGCGGAATGACGGAGATCAGCATGTTGTCGCTGGTCGACACGGACGTTACCGACGCCGGCTTGGATCGGCTCCGCGCGTTGAGCAAGTTGCAGGACCTGGACCTCAGCGACACCGATGTCACCGCCGACGGCGTCAAGAGGCTCCAGCAGGCCTTGCCAAAATGCAAGATCGAGCATTGAAGATCGAGGGCATGGCCACCAACAGCCCCCAACGCCCTAGGCTCTCCAATCGCGTCCGACTGCTGCTGGCAGCCGCCGCGGTCCTGGCGGTTCCCGTCGGCTGGCTTGCCGTGCAGTTGTTCGAGGCGAAGCAGGAACGGGACGCCGCGGCGGCGATCGAGGACTTGGGCGTGGAAGTCGGATGGTCGGAACCGTCAGGGCCGGTCTGGCTCTGGAACTTGCTGGGCGACGATCTCATCGACGGCCGGCACGTCGACTCCGTGCAACTGATCGGCAATAAGGGCACCGATGCCTCGCTGCGGTATCTGAAGGTCTTCGGTCAGGTCCAGATGCTGGATCTCACGGGCAGCGAAGTCACCGACGCCGGATTGGAAAACCTCAAAGGGCTCGATCAACTCCAGAGCCTGTGGCTGTGCGGGACGCAGATCACCAGCGAAGGGCTGAAAAATCTCAAGGGACTGAGCAATCTCCAGGAGTTGAACCTCGCCAAGACCAAGATCAGCGACGCAGGGCTGGAACACCTCCAGGGACTGCGCCAACTGCAAACGCTGGCCCTGATGGGCACGCGAGTCACCGACGGCGGGATCAAGAAGCTCCAGCAGGCGCTGCCGAACTGCAAGATTCAGGCGGCGGAAGACTGATTGGAATGGCAACCGGCAATCCCAAGCTCCGTTGGTTCCAATTTCGCTTGCGATCGCTGCTGATCGTCGTTGCGCTCTTTGCCCCTTGGCAAGGTCGAGCGTTCGGCTTTCGCCGGGTTTTCGGCACCCCTCATGTGGCCATATTTTCCGGAGGCTCTTACCGCATGCGGGAAAATCGGGTAGGATTTCTCGAGTGACAGAACTTCGGAATGAACTAACTGATGCAAGCCCTTCCAATCGTTGAATCGACCGAATCCTGCTCGACCGCAGAAACTCCAAATGATGGTGGGACTGCGCGTTACTCGGCCCACCCTACAAGGTCCAGAAAATGGTGGGACTGCGCGTTACTCGGCCCACCCTACCAAGTCGGCCCACCGGTCAAACGCGGCCCGCCCTGCAAGTTGCCGAGCCGGTTCGCGCCGGCGGCAAGTTCTGCCTCGTCACCCTGGGCTGCCCCAAGAACCTGGTCGATAGCGAACGGATGGCCGGCCTGCTGGGGCTGGACGGCTACGAAATGGTTCGCGAGCCTGAGGGCAGCGACTTCGTCGTCATCAATACCTGCGCGTTCATCGGCGATTCCCGCAGCGAATCGCATGCCGTGATCCGCGAGATGGTCAAACTCAAGAAAGAGGGCGGCACCCGCGGCGTGATCGTCGCCGGCTGCCTGGCCCAGCGGGAAAAAGACAAGCTGCTGGACATGTATCCGGGCGTCGATCAGCTTGTGGGCGTTTTCGGCCGCGAGGACATTGCCGCCGCCGCCCAGCGGCTGGTCACCGGGCTGCACGAGCAGCGGACCCTCTTCCGGCCGGCCCCCACGCGGGCCCAGCCCGACACGCACCGCCTGCGGATCACCCCGCGGCACCTGGCCTTTCTGAAGATTTCGGAGGGCTGCAATCGGGGCTGCACCTTCTGCTCGATCCCGCAGATGCGCGGCAAACATGCCAGCAAGCCGATCGAAGAAGTCGTGGCCGAGGCCGAGGAACTGGTGGCCGACGGCGCCAAGGAGCTGGTGATCGTGGCCCAGGACACCACTTTCTACGGCATGGACATCTACGGCAAACCGCGGCTGGACGATCTGCTCCAGCGGCTGGAAGCGATCGCAGGGCTGGAGTGGATCCGCCTGATGTACTTCTATCCGATGTACATTACCGACGCCCTGCTGGACGTCATCGCCGGCAGCCGCAAGATCCTGCCGTACATCGACATCCCCTTGCAGCACATCGACGACGACGTGCTCCGCCGCATGCGGCGGGCGACGACGCGGGAAAAGACCGAGGCGCTGCTCGATCGGCTCCGCCAGCGGATTCCCCGCCTGGTGCTGCGAACCACGCTCATCGCCGGCTTTCCCGGCGAGACCGAAGAGCAGTTCGAGCGGCTCTTGGAGTTCGTCCAGCGGCGGAAGTTCGAGCGGCTGGGGGCCTTTGCCTATAGCCACGAGCCGACGACGCCCTCTGGAGGCATGGAGTCCCAGTTGCCGGACGAGGTCAAGCAGGCCCGCCGCGACCGGCTTCTGGCGGCCCAGCAGAAGGTGGCCTTTGCCTGGAGCCAGGCCCAGGTCGGCCGGCGGATGGACGTGATTCTCGACAGCCCGGTGCCCGGCGAATCGCGGGCCTACCTTCGGCCGCACGTACGCCGACGCCCCGGAGGTCGACGGCGCGGCCTATGTCAGCGGCGAGAATCTGGCCGCCGGCCGGATCGTACCCTGTGAGATCGTCGCCGCGCGGGGGTATGATCTCATCGCGGTGGCGGTGGGGGCCGGCCAATCGTAAGAGGTCGATCACCTGAATTGGCCGACCCGACCCCTGCCGCCTTGCCCGGCTGGTGAACGAGTCTTGTAAGCGAAGGAGCAACATCCCAAACAAGAAATGGACCCCTGCCGGCTTGCCCGGCCGGTGAATGAGTTTTGCAATCGGTCGGCGAGTGGACGTTCTGATGCCAGACTTCTTCACCTGCCGGGCGAGCCGGCAGGGGTCGTCGATCGGACGCCGCGTGACTTTCTCGCTAGCAAGACTGTTTCACCAGCCCGGCAAGCGGGCTGGGGTCCGATCCTGTGCCGCTGATTCCCTATGACGATGCCCGCTTCCAAACCCGCTCGGCACTCGTTCGGCAAGGCGTTCAACCTGCCGAATCAGTTGACCAGTCTGCGCCTGCTTTTGTCGGTTGTGCTCTTTGGGCTGATCTCGGCCGAACAGTATATCGCCGCCTTAGTCCTCTTCCTGGTGGCCGTCGGCACGGACTGGCTCGACGGCTACTACGCCCGAAAATACAACCAGATCACCACGCTGGGCCGGATCCTCGACCCGTTCGCCGACAAGGTCATCGTCTGCGGCACGTTCATCTTTCTGGTCGCCACGCCGGGGATGCTTGCCGATTGGCGTCTTCTGCAGGCGTGGATGGTGGTGGTGATTGTCGGCCGCGAATTGCTGGTCACGGCGCTGCGGAGCTTTCTCGAGGAACGCGGCAGCGATTTCTCCGCCAACCTCTCCGGCAAGCTGAAGATGGTGCTGCAATGCGTGGCGGCGGGCTCCGCGCTGATTTACCTTCATTACCCGGCGATTGGTGACCAGCCCGCGAATCGACCGCGCCCCAGTGGCTGTACTGGTTCACGGTCGCTTCCATCTGGTCGGCGGTGATCCTCACGGTCTACTCCGGGGCGACCTACGTCTGGTTCGCCTACAAGCTACTCAAACAGCAGAGCGATGTTTCGGACGCATGACCCCGCTGTTTGCCACATCGCCGGGCGAAGGAATGGTGCAAGCGGTGACTCTCTCGCTGTTGCTGGCCGTCAGCGCGGCAGTTGGGGCCTGGATTTTCGTCCGCTGGCAGCACGGCTGGCCGATTATCCCGCTGGCCCGCCGGCGGCCGGTTCCTTGGCAGGGGCCGGAAGTGCTGTTCATCTTTCTCCTGGGCTTGCTTCTTCCGTTAATCGCGATGGCGGCTATCCAGAAGTGGATGGAGCCCGAGGCCACGCGACCGGCGGCCGATGAAAAGCCCGAGCCGGAACTGGCGCATCCGGCCGAACAATTGCTGCGGGCAGGTAGTCTTGGCGACATCGCCGTCGCCGTAGCGATGGCCGTGGTCGTGGCGCCGCTGGTGGAAGAGTTCTTCTTTCGCGTCGTGTTGCAAGGCTGGCTGGAAGCCCTTTGGAGCCGCTGGCGGCGGAGGCATCCGGAACTGCGGTCAGCCCCCATGTCGTGGCTGCCGATCCTGCTGCCGGCCGTGCTCTTCGCCCTGATGCACGTCCGTTCCGCCAAGGAGCCGCTGGCGCCGGACTATCTGACCGCTCTGTTTCTCGGGCAGATGGCGGCCAATCTGTTGTCGCTGGGGCTGGCGATTGTGGTCTTGCGATTCGCCGCGGGGGCGACCGCCGCCGATCTGGGCTGGAAACCGGAGAAACTCGCGCTCCGACGCCAAACTGGGCCTCGTGGCCCTCTTGGCCGCAATCGGCCCGATGCTCGCGATCCAAGTCGTGTTGATGGGGCTGGTGAAGTCCAGTGGAGTTGATTACTGCGCCCGATCCCGTTCCGCTGTTCTTTCTGGCGCTGGTGTTCGGCATGCTCTATCGTCGAACCCACCGGATCGCGCCCTCGCTGATCCTGCACATGGCGTTCAACGCGACCTCGGTCGCCGGGTTGCTTGTCGCGGGGGGCTAAAACAGCCGTCCCTGACGCGGCTTGCCCAGCACGTGCGGCGTTGTAGCCCAGGTCCAGAAGCCGGTCGACAAAACTCTCGGGCCCGTGGGTGCAATAGACGGCCTGCGGCGCGACGCGGTCGATGGCCTCGATCAGCTCGTCGTAGTCGGCGTGGTCCGAGAGCGGAATGGCATGATCGACTCCAAGGCGATACTTGGCGCCGCGGTCCATGGCCCAGCCGGTGAGCGCGAATCGGACCTGCCGCGGCAGGCCCGAAAGCAGCGTGCCGGGCGGAACGACGACGGCCCAACCCGCTTCCGCGCCGCCGCGGAAACGCTCGAACCGGCCCAGCGGACAGCCCAGTGACTCGTACATCCGGCTGACCTCGTAAATGCCTTTATGCTGCAACACGGGGATGCCGGCATCGGTTAGCAGGCGGGTGATTTCCTGGCTCTTGCCCAGCACGTAGCCCTGGATGACGGGCACCGTTTCATCGGCCAGTGCCTGGCGGACCAGGGCCAGGAACTCGGCGATGCATTCCGCGCGGGGCGGCAGGCGGTAGTCGGGGTGGCCGTAAGTGCTCTCGATGACCAGGGTATCGGCATGCGGCAGCTCCGCCCGCTCGGCAGTGAGCGAGGGCTGGAGTTTGAAATCGCCCGTGTAAAGCAGGGTGCGGCCCTGGTCTTCGGCCAGCAGCATCGCCGAGCCAAGGCAATGCCCGGCCGGGTAGGTCGTCAAGCGCAGCCCTGCCCACTCGATCGGCTGGCGATAGGGCAATTCGAGCGTCGGGCGCGGCCCCAGTCGCAGTTGGTAGAGGGCGGCGGTCTGGGGCGTGCAGATCGCCAACTCGTGCCGCGCCATGTGGTCGCTGTGGGCGTGGGAAATGAAGGCCCTCGGCTGACGACGGCGAAAATCGATCGCCAGGCCGGCGGTGGTCAGCTTCAGGCCGTTTTCCCAATGAAACAATGAAACGTACTCCTCACGCTCCGCCGTGAGGCAATTTCCTCACGACGGAGCGTGAGGAGTACGGAAGGGACCTCACGGCGGAGCGTGAGGAGTACGGTCAATTCCCGAAATCGATATTGTAGTCCAGCGACGCCGCCGAGGGGACGAATCGCTTCTCCATCGGCAGACCGGCGGCCCGCCAGACCTTGTCCATGGCCTCGCCCGCCTGCTTCACCACCAGGTCGCGGCGGCGGCTTTGGAAGATGCCGCGCGAGGGCCGCGGCGTGACCGGTCCGTCGTAGCCCGACGACTTCAGATAGACCAATAACGTGGCAATGTCGATCCGGCCGCCTTCGGCGCCGGGCAACAAGCGAGATTTCTCATCGATCTCGCCGTTCGTGGCTGTGGGCGGCAGATCGGCCACGTGGACGGCCACAATCTGGCCCGGAGGCAGCTTCTGCACGCTATCCAGGGAACCGCCGGCAACGACCACGTCCCAGATGTCCAGCAGCAGTCCGATGTTCGGCGCGCCGACCATGTTCAGCAGGAGCGTGAGCGCGTCCAGATCGTGGATGAACTGGAATGCCTGATTTTTCCGCAGGTACTCGGCCGCCTGGAAGCCGACCCCGAAACGCACGCCGGACGGCTCCAGCGCCCGGCAGATGTCCTGGAATCGCCGCTTGTGGAACTCGAAGTTCTCATGGTACGGCCGCTTGTCGGTCGCCGGCACAACTGTGGCAATGCACCGCGTGCATCCGGCGGCGATGGCCGCCTGGGCATAGTCCGGCAGCTTCGCCAGATCCTTGGCAAAGGACTCATCATCGGTATCCCAGTCGAAGGGCAGGGCGAAGCTGCCCATCTTCAGCTTGGCGCTATCGAACAGCCGGCGGGCATACTCCACGCTCTTGAGGCGTGCCCTGGTGGCAAATTCGACGACATTCAAATCCATGCCCCCGAAGTTGTACGTTAGGGCCAACTCGATGATTTCGCTCTGATGTCCGGTGACGCCCAAAGCGCCCGGGTTGAGGTTCTTGAACATGGAAAACTCCGTGGAACTCAGAATACCTGACTGGGGATATTGTAATTCGCCCGGCCGCTGGCCGTGGCGCGATGCGGTTTGGTCAATACGCGAGAATCCCGTATTATGCCAGATCTGGCGGACTATTCCAAGGGGGTGTGGAGAGAAACGCAGTCCAAAACCAATCGTAATGGGGGGGCCGATACCTTTCAAGTCGAGGAGGGACTTGCTTGCGGGCACTGCGGATTCCCGATACCATAAGAACTGAAAGAGGAGAAGCATATGCCTTTTGTCACGACACCCGAACGCTATGGACGTAAAGAGGGTCTTGCCCAAGGCCGGGCAGACGGAATTGAAGTCGCACTGAAACTCAAGTTCGGCGCTGCGGCACTCCGGCTAATGCCCGAGATTCGTCAAATTGGCGATGAGGAAAAACTGGAGACGATTCTCCATGCCATCGAAACGGTCGCGAGCCCGGACGACTTGCGACGACTCTGGGCCAATTGATCGCCGGCCTTTTTACTTCCCCTTGCCCGACCAGCGGCTGAAGAGCGCCGCCGAGGCCGCCGGCCGGTTTCTCGGCGGCTTCCGCCGCTTCCGGCTTGGTCTCGTTGAACAGGGCCGCCGCCAGTCCGGCAATCGACTGCGTGATGGCCGCCTTGGGCGCCTGCTCGATCAGCGGCACGCCGTTGTTGCGGGCCTCGATCATCGTGCGATACTCGTTGGGAAGCTGCCAGAAGATCTCCTTGCCGATGGTCTCCTCGGCCTTCTTCACGCTGATGTGGCCGGTGTCCAGACCGGCCCGGTTGATGACGATCTTGATCTTCTCGCCGATGCCCTCCATCTCGTTGAACGACATCATCAGCCGCACCACGTTTCGCAGGCAAGGCAGGTCCAACTGCGTGACCAGCAGGATGTGGTTGGCCATTTCCAGGGCGACCAGGTCGAAGGGGCTGTAGCCCTTGCTCAAGTCGAGCACCAGGTGCGTGAAGGTGGCCTTCAACAGGCCGATCACGCGGCGGAGGTCGTCGGGCGTGATCAGGCGAGCAGTCTTCCAACCGCACCGGCCGCGGCAGCAGGTAGACGCCGGAGGAATGCTTCGTCAGCGACCGCTTCAGGAGGCTGAAGTCCAGGCGGGTGACGTTCTGGGCCACGTCGACCAGCGTGTAGTCGGGGATGGCGTCCAGGAACACGTCGGCGTCGCCCAGGCAGAGGTCGAGGTCCACCAGCGTGACCGAGTTCTTCGGGTTCTGGGCCAGCACGCAGGCGAGGTTCACCGCCAGGCTGGTGTTGCCCACGCCGCCCAGCGAGCCGGCCACGGCCACGACCTGGCTTCCGCGGGGACGGTTCTCGCCGGGGCCGTTGCGGCGCTCGCTGATCCGTCCCAGGGCGGCCAGCAGGTCTTCGATCTTGATCGGCTGGGTGAGGAATTCCTTGGCCCCCGCCCGCATCGCCCGCAGGATCAGTTGGCCGTCGTGCGAAGAGCTGGTCACCAGCACGGCGCAGTTGGGCGAGGACTCGCTGAGCCGCGAGACCAGATCCAATGCCTTGTCGGCGTCGCTGTCCAGCGCCACCAGGCCGATATCGGGGTTGGTCTGGGCCACGACGTCGGCAAAGAACTCGTAGCGCGAGCACTCGGCCTCCAGCCAAATCATGTCCATTCCCAAGAGCATCGACTTGAGCGATTCTCGCTTGGAGTCGTCGGGATCGACGATTGCTAGGCGAAGCACGTTGGTCATAATAGACTATTTTAGGACATCGTAACCGATCGGCCCGATGAAACCCGGCTCCGCGGGCGGCGGATTCATGGCCACCTGGTTCGCCGTGGTGGGGTTTTGCGGATCTTGCGGATTGGTCGGGCTGCCGCCCGGCAGGTACCGCCGCTGCCGCCCACCGTTGAGATGCGGGCCACGGCCGGTCGCTCGGGCAGCAATTGGGAACCTCCATCTGACCTTTGAAGAACAGCTCCCAGTCGGTGGGATCGGTGGTGTCCAGCCGGGCAGCAGGTCGGCACCTGGCCGGGCTCCATGCCGTCGACGATTTCCGGGGTGACCAGCACGATCATCTCGACCTCGTTGATCGGGTGGCTGACCGAGCGGAAGGCCGCCCCAAGTACGGCATCTCGCTGATCCACGGGAAACCGTGATTGCTGGCTTCGCCGTGCGTTGCAGCAAACCGGCGATGGCCAGCGTCTGCCCGGAGCGGATTTCCACGCCGGTCTCGACTTCGCGGTTCGTCAGGGCCGGGATGCCGTCGATGCCGTTGGCGGCGTCGGGCGCTGAGGTGGACGCGGTCGATGTGCATGCGGCCATTGCCCAGCACGATCGGCACGAAGTCCAGCCGCGTGCCGTAGTCCTTCCAACCGACGGTGGTCCCGGCTACCGTGCTGGTGACCTGGTAGCCGATCTCGCCGCCGACCCAATGTAGGCGGGCCGGCCGCTGATGGCCACGAGGTCCGGCTCCGCGTCGAGCTTGGCCAGACCGTCCGAACGCAACGCGCTGAGCACGGCGTAGAACGATGCCGCTTGGAACTTGAAGGCGTTGTCGGGCGCGTTGGAGGGCGGACCGAAGACGCCGGCGGCCCCGCCGCCCGCGGCCGTTTCAACAGCCCGCTGACCCCCGAAAACACCAGATGGTGCCGTCGCTGCTGATATTGGCCCAGTCGAATCCCATGTTCCGCAGCTTCGTCCGCGAGACTTCATAGACCTTGACGTGCAAGATCCCCATCTGCACGCCGCTGACGGTCATGTTATTGATCACGTTCGGCCGGCGCCGGGAAGTACTTGGCGGCGACGGCCAGGATCTTCGGCACCGCGTCCTACTGATCGACGTAGCCGGAGATAATCACCGAGTTGCCGTTGATAGGCACGACCGTCAGCGAGGTCTTGGGGAACAGGTCGCGGAGAACCTGGGTCAGTTCCGCGGCATCGCCGATGACGACCACGTTGACCGTATAGACCCGTTTGTCCTCACCCCACAGGTTGACTTGCGTGACGCCCGTCCGCTTGGCCGAGATCTGCACCTGGTTGGGCGAGATCGGCGTCAGGTCGAGGATGTCCGGGTTGTTGACCTGGACCTGGGGGATCCGCTTGTCGAGCATGAGGAAGCGGCTGGAGTTGACGACCATCTTCAAATGGTCCTCGTTGCCCTTGACCTGGTAGTAGGGGCCGGCCGTGGAATCGGTTGGCTGGCCCTGCGCGGCGGCGGGCGACGCGGCGTTGTTGGGAACGGGCGCGGGCGCCTGCCCGCAAGCCGGCCGCGAGGACGCGGCGAGCGTGCCCAGCAATAGAACGCAACGGCTGATCGATCGCAGGGTAAGAGAGATAAAGCGTTGGTTCATCCGTGAACTCCTTTTTGATGGATTAACCGCCGGCGGGCGAACGCGGGCTTCCCGGCGTGGCAGGCGGAACCGGCTTTTCAGCCGCCGGCTTGACTGGCGTGGCCGCTGGTTCTGGCTCGGGGCTGTGCGGCTCCGGCATGGGACTGCTGTTGCGCCCGAACCCAGGTTCATGGCCGTCCAGGCCCCGCCTTCGCCGGGCAGGCCCTGCACGCCGGCATTGTTGATCAACAGCACGTCGTTGACTTCGGCCCTCGTTTTCACGCCCGGCCCCACCGCACCCGCATCTTAAAGCGTTCGAAGTCTTCCTGGGGGGCGGCCTTGGCGGGGGCCGCTTTCGCCTTCTTCAAGGCACTCCGCACGGCGTCGGCCCACTCCAGGAATCGCTTTTCGCCTTCCGCCAGCGGGTTCTCCTTTGCTCGGTCGCCGCCGCCGGATGAGCCTATCATGTCGCGAAAGCCCGTGGACGAGGTCTTCGCTTGCTCGTTATCTTCGCCGTTCCGCAACGCCAGGCGGATCGTGCCCATCTGGCTGGCCAAGGTCACGGTCTGGGCCTGACCCGGCGTGACCAGCAAGGAAACCGTTCTGCCCGCGGGCAGTGACTTGACGTTCGGGGTTCTTGGGATCCAGGGTGTCGGTGCTCGTGACGTCATTGACGGCAAATACGCGAATGTCTTGCAGGATCGTCTTGCAGAAGGTCTCGGCGACGCCGTTGCCGGGATCCTGCTTGATGACGACCTGCAAGTCGCAACGCGACCCGGGGAGCACCAGTCCGCCCTGGATCGCCTCGTAACTGACCGGGATGGCAATCACGCGCAGGCCCTTGGGAACCGTGCTGTCGGTCGGCACCTGGCCGCGGATAAGGAGTTTGGCCTCGATGATCGGCTCGCCGGCATAGATCTTCTGCCGGGCGCGGCGGCCATCCAGGTCTTCCATGCGGAGCACCGCCCCGGCCGGGACCTTGTCCTTGGGCCATTGTTCGACCCTGACGCTGTCTCCCGTGGCCACCGAACCGATGCCGATGTCGGTCGTGGCGACATAGACCGGCGTCGTGTCGGTGGGGGTTGAATCGCCGCGCTTGGCCAGGACCTGGGTGATGCCGAGCGAGGCCACCAGACCGCAGCCTAGCGATACGATTAGCAATGCGAGAGATTTTCCTCTCATGGATACCCCCCCGTTTCGTCAGGCCGTCGGATTCCCTATTTCCCTTGGAATCGGTGCGCCTCGCGCTGGTGTTGTTTTCGGCAACTCCGCCCTTCCGCTTACAAACATTGGCAACGGAAGGGTCAGAACTTCAAGCAAAGCCGTCCAATCGCTACCCGAGGCAAGATTGATACAATTTTCGCTTTTACATCCAATCGATTCGACCGTATCAGTATATTCGACCTGATCGGCAAGGTTTCTCTAGTTTAACTGCGCGGCGGCAGCAATGAACTGTTGGAGTCCCGGCTTTAGCCGGAAACCCGGTGGTCAAACCGCCTAAAGGCGGGACTCCAACGGCCCATTCTGCCCGCGCAAACATCAAATCAACATCCCACTCCAGAAGAAGTAGACAATCGTTCCCAGGGCGATGGGAATACCGTAGGGCAGCAGGAGCATCGTGCTTTTTCGCTCGGCCGCCATGGCCGACAGCGTTTCTGGATTGCGGATCACGAGGATCTCATCAACGATCTTGAAAAACTGCCGGAAGTGCTTGTCCCAGCCGCGGCGGAGGAGCACCATGGCCACGGCGATCACCCCGCCAACGACCGCCGTTACGCAGAAGGCGTAAAAGGTGGCTGTCGCGCCGATCCAGGCCCCAATCCCGGCCATGAGCTTCACGTCGCCGGCCCCCATGCCGCCGATCATGTAGGCGGGC
Organism: uncultured Planctomycetia bacterium; assembly: GCA_963824275.1. Taxonomy (GTDB): domain Bacteria; phylum Planctomycetota; class Planctomycetia; order Pirellulales; family Thermoguttaceae; genus JANXQG01. The sequence goes on from CAWGOT010000003.1 coordinate 1,551,449, forward strand.
AGCAACACCCCCAGGCCCACGAGCGTGCCGGCCATGCTCCACCCCAGGCCGCTGAACCCGCTATACCACGCGCCGGCGATCCAGCCGCCGAGCACCAGCGGGATAGTCAGCCAGTTGGGCACTTTCAACTGCCAGCCGTCGATGACCGCCGCAACGATCAGGATGAGGCTCAGCAGCCAGATGGGCCAGTTCGCGGTAAGGGCGTGAAGTAGGGTTGACATGCGTGGCAAAGGCTGGGGGTGTTAGAACGTTAGAACTTAGTGCTTAGAACTTAGTGCTAAGATCTAAGTACTAAGATCTAAGCACGACATTCGCAATTCGGCGTCTGCACAACCCTAGGTCGCCGTTTCTTGCCTGTCAACACAAGAAAGCGAAATCCCTCCGCGAGCCGGTTTGCCGCTGAGGGATTCGCACTTCTTCTCTGTTCGCTCTCGCAGGGTCCAGGCCCTGCCGAGGGCATCCCGCCCGCGTAGCCCTTCCGTGCCGCTGCCGACTACAGCGAGTTGGCGCACTTCGAGAACACGCTCGAGGCGTTGGTGCCGATGGTCGTGATCGCCGCCAGGCAGACGCAGACGATCAACGACAGCATCACGGCGTACTCGACCGCCGTGGGACCGTCTTCCGACACCAAAAAACGACGCAACTTGGTAGCAAACGATTTCATCACTTCTCCCCTTCCCGTCGCCCGCAGGCTCCGGTTAAAACATTGGTTAAGTTTTGTTCGTGTCCCTGAACGCAATTCCGTCTTCCATCTGAAACCTAGGTCGATTTTTCAAGAAGTCAAAAGATCGACTCAAGAAAAACATCGTCGCCAGCGCCACAAAAGCGGTAAGGCCGAAACCGAGCACGAGCGAGAAGTTGACGACCAGGACCGTCGCAGTGGCATACAGGGCCACGCCCCACCGCCAGGCCGGCGAGGACCAGAGCATCACCAGCGGGATGGCCAGAAGCGTCTGGTCGTAGAGGATGAAATAGGGCGGGACCATCATCATAAAAAGCACGCCGCAGGCATATTCGTAGTTGGCGGGGAGCGGGGAGCGGGGAGCGGGGAGCGGGGAGCGGGGAGCGGGGAGTAAGGCCGGTGCAGCGTCTGGGTGTGGCGAAGGCGCATTGCCTGCGAGACCGGGAAGCGGAAACGCGCGCGGTTCGTCCTGCTCCCTGCTCCCCGCTCCCCGCTCCCTGCTCCCCGCTCCCTGCTCCCTGCTCCCCGCCCAGACAACGCGGCAGAGCATGACCGCCGCGGCGCTGACCGTAACCGCGTAGGTGATCTTCATCGCCGCCGCTTCCCAGGCCGTCAGGCCGGCCGCCCACAGCACATTGCTCGCCATGCCCGTCAGCGACGCCTCCATCAGGGGCGAATAATGGGCATGCCGCGTAATCGCGGAAATCGCCGGCAGGGCGTGCACATAATTGAGCCACACGCCGGGCCCCACGAGCGCCGCCACGGCCAGGGCCTGCAGGGCGAAACCGGCGGCCAGGCCCAGCAGCGTGCGGAGGTCGCGCCGCAGGACCATCCACAGCACCAGGCCCAACGTGAGCTGCGGCTTCAGGGCCAAAAGCGCGAGCAGCAGCCCGGCCCAGCCGCACTTTCCTTGTCGGTGCAGCGTCAAGCCGCCCGCCACCACCAGCACCAGCATCGGCGCCAATTGGCCGATGCCCACCGCAATCCACAGCGGCACCAGCCCGGCCAGGGCCACGAGCATGTTGATCCGCCAGGGCTGCGGGCACCAGCTACCCATGGTGCGGTAGAAAATCGTGCCCGTCGCAAGAATGCAAACGGCCTGGATCGCCCACCAGGCGGCCAGGGCCGCGCGATAGGAAAGCCGCGCCAACGGCGTCATGAGCAGGCCGACGGTCGGCGGGTAGATCGACGACAGCGGATCATCGCGCAGCGACTCCTGGAACTGGCGGAAGTAGGGCTGATCGTACAACCGTTCCGCCTGGCCCCGGCAAATGATCGTGCCGGCCACATAATATTGCGGAAAGTCGCCCCCGCAGCCGCGGGTTGCTGGCCAGTTGTTCACCACGATGCCTTCCCAGGCCGCCATCACGCCCAGCGCGACCAGAAGGCCCAACGTCCAATCGGAAAGCCGCCAGTGCGACATGATTCTCCCTCAAATATTCGGCTCTTTACCGCGCAGTTGCAGCGCACACAAACCCGATGCGTAAGCGAGGACGGCAAGTCGTCTCCTCGCTTACGCTTCGGGTTAGTGTTCGTTGTGTCATTTCTGCCCGCCCCCGACTCCATCTCGGATGAAGTCTAGGCCAGAATTTGCCGCCAGCAAGAAAAGCAAGCTATAGTTGCACGATGGGGTGCGAGTTTCCTTAATCCAGCAAGAACGTAAGGAAGTCCCATGACACGACCGGTTTGTGAATTCCAGAACGTCAGCAAGACGTACCACGTCGGGCTCCTGCGGCGCCGCGATCCACGCGCTCCGCGACGTGAGCTTCGAGGTCCGCAGCGGTTGCGTTTTCGGCCTGCTCGGTCCGAACCGCGCCGGCAAGACGACGCTCGTCAAGGCGCTGTTGTCGATCTGCCGGCCGACGTTGGGGAAGATCGTGCGGCTGGGCCGCGATGCGGCGGTGCGGAGCACCTTGGCCGGCGTCGGCTATCTGCACGAGAGCCCGGCCTTTCCGCGGTATCTGACGGCCCCGCGCTGCTCGACTACTACGGCGGCCTGTCGCTGTTGAGCCGCCGGGAACTGACCGCGAGGATTCCCCGGCTCCTGGACGAATTCGGCCTCAATGACCGCGCGGGCGAGGCCATCGCGGGCTTCAGCAAGGGCATGCTCCAGCGCCTGGCCCTGGCCCAGGCCCTGGTCAACGACCCCGAGCTGCTGGTGCTGGACGAGCCGACCGAGGGCATGGATCTCTCGGCCCGGAAGGTGCTGCACGACGTGATTCTGCGCCGCAAGGCCCAGGGCAAGACGGCGATCCTCGTTACCCACAGCATGTCCAACGTCAGCCGGCTGTGCGACGAAGTGGCCGTGCTGCGCGGCGGCCGGCTCGCCTTCCAGGGGATGTTGGCCGACCTTGCCGGTGCAGGGCCGAACCAGGACGACGTCGATCCGCTCGAGGACGCCCTCGAACCGCTTTATGCCGAACCGATCTGCGCAGGAGCCGCATCATGACCGCAAGCACTACCCTCTCCGTCGTCTTTCGCCTGGTCAAGGACACTTTCCGCCAATCGATGGCCAGCGGAATCTGCTGGCTGCTGGTGGGGGTGAGCGCGATTTGCATCCTGGGCTGCTTGAGCGTGAGCGTCAGCGGGCCCCAGGACGCGCCACAAGCTGAATCCGTCGGAACGTCGTGGTGACCGACGGCAGCCTGAGCCTGGCCTTCGGCGCCGTCCGCGTGGCCGTGGCGAGAGACGTCCGCACGTCAGTCCACTTTTTCCAATTGATCCTGGCGGCCGGAGTGGCCGACACGCTCGGCCTGCTCCTGACGCTGATCTGGACGGCGGGCTTCCTGCCCGGTTTCCTCGCGCCGCAGGCGGTTGCCGTTTTGCTGGCCAAGCCCGTGCCGCGGTGGGGGCTGCTGGCCGGCAAGTACCTTGGCGTGCTGGCGTTCGTCCTGGCCCAGGCCGTCCTGTTTGTCGGCGGGACGTGGCTTGCGCTGGCCTTGCGGACGGGGGTTTGGGACGCGACCTACCTCCTCTGCATTCCGCTCCTGCTCTTGCAGTTCGCGGTCTTTTTCGGTTTCTCGCTGCTCTTGGCCGTCTGCTTCCGCAGCACGGTCGTCTGCGTATTCGGCTCGATCGCTTTTTGGGGCCTCTGCTGGGCCGTCAATTTCGGCCGCCACGCCGTCATGGCAGCCGATGCCGCGGCGGGTTGCGGAAAGTTCTCGCGCACTGCGCTCAACGCCGTCAACGTCGCCTATTGGATCATGCCCAAGCCGGTCGATCTGGGCTGCCTGGCCTTCGATGCCTTGGGTGCTCAAAGCCATTTCCGACCGATCCTGGAAAACGGCGCCGGGCTGTCGCTGGGCCTTTCCGCGTTAACGTCGCTGTTGTTCGCGATCTACGTCCTCGTCGCCGCCCAACGGCAGTTCGCCAAGATGGACTATTAGGCCGAAATTTGCCGCCGCCAAAAAAAGTAAGCTATAGTTACAAAAGATGCGGAGGCTTTGCCCCCAATCGCCCATCTCCAGCGAGCAGCCCGCCGCGGCTTCGACCATCGGCGGCACGCCGGGCAAAGCGACCGTTCGCATCCCTTTTCCAAAGTTCCCAAAGTCGCAAAAAGATGGAAGCACTTCCTAAGCCAAGGTGTACCATGCTCCGTTCGTCCGGTTCCAGAAAGCGCTCGACCCGCCGCGGGGCCTCCGCGGTCGAGTTCGCGCTGGTGGCGCCGACCTTTTTTCTGCTTGTCCTGGGCATCATCGCCTTCGGGCGGATGCTGATGGTGCAGGAGGTCCTGGTGAATGCGGCCCGGCGGGGGCCCGCGCGGCGATCGTCTCGGGCGCCACCGATGCGAGTGTTGCCACGGTGATATCGAACTGCATGTCGGCGGCGGGGATCTCGGGCTACAGCAGCTCACCCTACTGCTCGCCGACGCTCGCCTCGGGCCCGGCATCCGGCGCGGCCATAACGGTGACCGTCACTGTGCCCTGCGCCGACGTGAGTTGGGCCAATTATGGGAGCTGGTTCCAGGGCCAAACCCTCACCGGCACCGCCGTCATGATCAAAGAATAATTTCCAGTCACACACTGCAGGTGTTCCATGAGCTCATCGTGCTTGTCGTCCGGTTTCCGCAAGCGCCCGAAGCGCCGCGGAGTGGTTGCCGTCGAGTTCGCGCTCATCGCGCCGCTCTTTGTCGCCCTGCTCCTGGGCATCATCGAGTTCGGGCGGATGCTGATGGTGCAGGAGATCCTCGTCAATGCGGCGAGGGAGGGGGTCCGCGCGGCCGTCAACAAAAGCGGTTCGGACACCGCCACCGTGTCCACGTACATGAGCACGGCGGGGATCTCGGGCTACAGCGAGAGCTGCGGGACGAGCGGCTCGCAAATCACGGTGACCGTCAGTGTGCCCTGCTCCACGGTCAGTTGGTTGAGCTCTTCGACCTGGTTTCAGGGACAGACCTTGTCGAGCAGCGTGACCATGATGGCACAATAAGGATCGGTGTCTTAATAACTGTCGCCTTTCGCTCCGCGAAAGGCAACAATCAAGCTTCTCAACCTGAAAGGACAACTTTGATGAACGCACGAATTCGAACTTCTCATCCCCGCCGCGGGACCGTCGCCATCCTCGCGGCCTTCCTCATGACCTTCCTCGTGGCGATGGTCGCCTTTGCGGTCGACATGGGCTACCTGTGCGTGGTGCAGACGCAGGCCCAGGCCGTCGCCGACGCGGCGGCCATGGCCGGCGCCAACGGGCTGACCAACGGAATGGCAATCTCCTATGCCCAGTCCTGCGCGGCGCTGAACACGGCCAACGCCAAGAGCGTGACCTTGCCGGCCAGCGCGGTCTCGCTGGGGACCTGGAACTCAACCAGCGGCAGCTTTGGCGTGCTCACGGGGAGCGCCACCAGCACGGCGAACGCCATCAAGGTCAATGTGAACCTGAGCACCTCGAACAGCAACGCGGTCAACCTGTTCTTCTCCAACGTGCTCGGGCTGAGCAGCTTCAACATCGCTGCTTCCGCGGTCGCCTCCGCCAAGCGCCTCGATGTGATTATTGTCCAGGACGCCAGCGAATCCTATTCGGCCGACTTTTCCTACGCGGTGACCGGCCACAAGACCCTCTTGTCGGACATCAATTCGACCTCGCCCTCGTCCTACCTGGGCGTCGTCCAGCACACCGGTTGGGGAAGCACCTGGGCTTCGTTGCAGCCGGTCGGCTCGAACTTCAGCAGTCTGAACACCACCATCGGCAAGATGGCGGACTGCTCGGCCAGCACGACCAGCGCCTACAATGTCTATGGCGGAACGGCCACGAGCACCGCGGTCACCACGCTGATACCGTCCTGCAGCGGTTCGGACCTGGCGACCGGGCTGCAGCAGGCGATCAACATGTTCAACTCCGCGGCCTATACGTCCGCCGTCCCGGCCGGGACGGGCAAGGCCATCATCCTCTCCTCCGACGGCGAGTCGAATGCCTCTAGCAACGGCCAGCACCCCTCGCCCACGTGGACCGACGACGAGTTGAACACGCTGGCACAAACCACCGCGGCCACGGCCTTGTCCCAGGGCATTTCCATTTACGTGGTGTTCTACTACCACGGCAGCGATACGGACGCCGACACGACCCTGCTCGAATCGTTGGTGAAGGGGAACGGGACCTTTACGTCGACAACGGACGCGACCGATCTGCCGGCCGCCCTCGACAATCTCTTCAAGGGGAGCATGACGGCCTACGGGGTGGTGCAGTGACGAGGAAGGTCTGGGCGGGCGGATCGCGCTGGAGTCCCGCCTTTAGGCGGAATTACCGCGGCAATTCCGCCTAAAGGCGGGACTCCAGCAACCGTTTTGCGACATTCGCACCTAAAACCGGAAGAGCCGCAAATTCTCAACACGAAAGGTCAGCCTCGAATGTGCGCACGATTACGAACTCCTGATTCCCGGCGCGGGGCCATCGCAGTCATCGTGGCCTTCATGATGATTGTCCTGGTGGCCATGGTCGCCTTCGCGGTTGACATGGGCTATCTGTGCGTCGTCCAGACCCAGGCCCAAGCAGTCGCCGATGCGGCGGCCATGGCAGCCGCCAACGGGCTGTTTACGGGGACTGCGACGGCCAATGCGCGGGCCTGTGCGCAACTGAACACGGCAAACGCCCGACCGGTGACCTTGCCGGCCTCCGCGGTCGTGCTGGGGACCTGGAATTCGACGAACAACACCTTTACCGCGCTCACGGGGAGTTCCACGAGCAGCGCGAATGCCGTCCAAGTCAACGTAAGTCTGAGCGCGGCGAATGGCAACCCGGTCAATCTGTTCTTTGCCAACGTGCTCGGCCTGAAGACCTTCAACGTCAGCGCTTCCGCGGTCGCCGCCGCGAAGCGTTGTGATGTGGTGATTGCCCAGGACATCAGCGAATCCTATTCCGCCGACCTGCCCTATGCGGTGACCGGTCACCAGGTCCTGTTGTCGGACTTCAACACGTCTTCGCCCTCGTCGTACTTGGGCGTCGTTCAGCACACGGGTTGGGGAAGCACCTGGGCGGCCTTGCAGCCCGTCGGTTCGAACTTCAGCAGTCTGAATACGACCATCGGCAAGATGGCGGACTGCGCGAACAACACGACCAGCGCCTACAACGTTTACGGGGGAACGGCCACGGGCATCGCGATCACCACGCAAACGCCGTCGTGCAGCGGTTCGGACCTGGCGACCGGGATCCAACAGGCCATCAACCTCTTCAATTCCGCCGCTTATACATCGGCCGTCCCCGCGGGGACGGCCAAGGCCATCGTCATTTCATCCGACGGCGAGTCGAATGCCGATTCCAATGGCCAACACCCGTCGCCCACGTGGAGCGATGCCCAGTTGAACACGCTGGCCAAAGTCACCGCGGCCGCGGCCTGGGCCCAGGGCATTTCCGTTTACGTGGTCTTCTACTACCATGGCAGCGATTCAAGCGCCGATACGAGCCTCCTGCAATCGTTGGTCGAAGGCAACGGGACCTTCACGATGACCACCGATGCTTCAACTCTGCCGGCCGCGCTCGACGGCCTCTTCAAGGGGAGCATGGTGGCCTACGGGGTGGTGCAGTGAGGCAGAAGGCCGTTCGCGCGACGATCGTTCTCGTCTTGTCCTGCGCCACGCTTGGTGCGGCCGCTCAAATCCGCGAAATCATGCACAAAATCGCCGGAAGCGGGGAGCAGGGGGCGTGGAGCGGGGAGTCGGAACATGCTCGCCGCTCGCCGCTCGCCGCTCGCCGCTCGCCGCTCGCCGCTCCAAGCGGCGCGTCGCAACTGGACGAGGAGCGGGCCGAAAGAATGTTCACGGCCGGGCTCGCCAAAGACTTTGGCGAAGTGCCCTTCGGCACGCAACTCCTGCATCGCTTTGAGATCACGAACATCTACGCGGAACCGGTGCAAATCACCGGCCTCCGCACGAGTTGCGGCTGCGTGACGGCCACACCCGAACAACGCCTTCTCGAGCCGGGCGAGTGCACGACCATCAACGTCGCCTTCGACACCCGCGAGTTCACCGGCCCCAACACGCAAACCGTCAAGGTGGCAATCGGCCCGAATCCGCAATCCCGCTGCAAAATCACGGTCTCCGCCGTCAGTCAGACGGATGTCGTCTTCAAGCCCGATCGGGTCAACTTCGGCACGGTCGCAGGCGGGCAAACGCCTGTCGAGACCATCGACGTCGAGTACCACGGCGCCCTTGACTGGAAGATCGAAGAAGCAATCGTCGGCGAGGAACTGCCGTTCGAGGTCACCTGGAGCGAGCTTGTTCGCCGGCCCGGCAAGGTCGGCTACCGGCTCACGGTCGCTCTCAAGGACCAAGCGGGGCGGGCACCATGTACTCATGGTCGGCTTGCGGATCGCGGCCGCATCAGGGATTACATCTATCTCAAGACGAATCAGAAAGACGTGCCGCCCGTGCCGGTGCTGGTGATGGCTGCCGTGCAAGCGCCAGGGCAACCATCGCCGCCAGGGCCACGAACCCGGTGAGGCTGAATCCGATGGTAAACGAAACGTTCGCCACCAGCACCGTCGACGTGGCAAACAGGGCGATGCCCCAGCGCCAGGCCGGCGACGACCAGAGCATGACCAGCGGAACGGCCAAGAGTGTCTGGTCGTAGACCAGGAAATAGGGCGGCAAGATCACCATGAAGAGCACGCCACAGGCATATTCGCAGGAAGCATGTTCCGACTCTCCGCCGGGTACCCTCTGGGTGGCTCCCTGCTCCCCGCTCCTCCCCGCCCAAACGACATGGCAGAGTGCAACCAAGGCTGCGCTGGCCGTCACGGCATGCGCGATCCCCATCGCCGGCACTTGCCATCCCGTGAGCCCGCCTGCCCACAGCAGATTGCTCGCGATGCCCGCAAACGACTGCTCGAAAATGGGCGAATAGCGGTAGGCGCGGGTAACGGCGGAAATCCCAGGCAGGGCGTGCAGATAATCGAGCCACAGGCCCGGTCCCAGCAGCAGTGACACGGCCAGGGCCTGGATGGCGAAACCGGCCGCCAGGCCCAGCAGGGTGCGAAAGTCGCGCCGCAAGAGCATCCACAGCAGCAGTCCCGCAGCCAATTGCGGTTTGAGAGCCAGAATTGCCAGCAGAAGCCCGGCCCGGCCGCGTTTCCCCTGTCTGTGGAGCGTCAATCCGCCGGCCAGGACCAAGAGGAGCATCGGCACCAGATGGCCGATGCCCACGGCGATCCACAGCGGCAGCAGTGCGGCCAGGGCCATCAACATGTTGATCCGCCACGGACGCGAAAGCGGCGACGTGCGGTAGAAGATCACCCCGCTGGCAACGATGCAGACGGCTTGCAGCGCCCACCAGGCGGCCAGGGCCTTGTCGTAGGAAAGCCGCGCCAGGGGCGACATGAGCAGGCCCATCGTCGGCGGGTAAAGCGAGCGGAGCGGGTCGTCGCGCATCGATTCCTGAAAGTGGCGAAAATACGGCTGGTCGTACAATCGATCGGCTTCGCCCCGGCTGACGATCGTGCCGGCCACGTAGAACTGGGGAAAATCGGCGCCGCAACCGCCCGTTTCCGGGCGGTGGTTCAGCACGTAGCCCTCCCAGGCCGCCATCAAGCAGAGCGCCGTCAGGAGCACCAACGTCCAATCGGAAAGCCGGGCACCATCTACCCATGGTCGATACGACATGACTAATCCTCAGATTATGCTTGTTCCGTGCAATCAGATCCTTAGGCCGATGATCTCTCGTATGAATCCTAGGTTGCGATTTCGGGCGTGCACGGGAAGAAAAGTTGCAGGCACATGGTGCTTAGAGCTTAGAGCTTAGAGCTTAGTGCTTACTTTCGTAACCTATTCTTGTAAAAAGCGATTCTCTGCGCCCTTTGGGTACCATTCATGTCGTTTCGCCTAGGCCACCTTTTCCCCCGCGTGTCGGCGCACAGCGAGCGCGATCTGTTCGCCTGGTCGCTGCTGGCGGCGGTGATCTTGTTGTCGGTCCTGGCCATGCCCTTTTTCGCCGGCGGACTATATACGGCCGACGACCTGGGCAGCTTCCACCTGCCGGCGCGGGCCTTCTACGCCGAGCAACTGGCCCGCGGCGAATCGTTCGACTGGATGCCCGACGTCTACTCGGGGTTTTACCTCACGGGCGAGGGCCAGGTCGGCACGTACCACCCGCTGCACCGCTTCCTGTATCGCTTTCTGCCCTTTCAGGCCGCGCTGGGCTGGGAATACCTCTGCAGCTATCCGCTGATGCTGGGGGGGATGTACCTTTTGCTCCGCCGCCGGCTGCGGCGGCAGGATGCGGCCATGGTGGGCAGTCTGGCCTTTACCTTTTCGAGTTTCAACCTCTTGCACTTCGTCCATCCCAACGCGGTGGCGGCCGTGGCCCACATCCCCTGGCTGCTGGCGATGATCGACATCGTGATGGTCGATGCGAAGCGCTGGAAAGTGGCCCTGGCCCAGGCCTTCCTGGCCCTCTTGACCGGCTCGCAGATCCTCCTGGGCTGCCCGCAATTTGTCTGGTTTTCGCTCTTGGCGGAGAGCGGTTTCACGATCTTGCTGGTGCTGACGCGGAGGTATTCGGCCCGCGACGGCTGCGAGACGATGCCCACCTGCCGCGTCTGCATCGGCTGCCGGCGGAATTCGTCGCCGCGGGTGGTGATCGCCAAGGCGATCGGCCTGCTGGTGGGAGCGGTCCAATGGCTGCCGACCCTGGATGCCCTCACGCAAAGCACGGCGAGCGGTGGAAATGTGCCCGACGGCGCGCGGCCGACCATGGGTACATGGTGCCCGCCGATCAACCTGGTTCAGCTCGTGGCCCCCTACTTGCCGGTCGATCGCGTGTTCGGCGGCAATGCCCACGAACTGGGGCTCTACGTGGGCGCGGTGCCGCTGATGCTGGTCCTGTGGGTCCTGGCGCACCGCAGCGACCTGGGCTCGATGAAGCGCCTGGCGCAGGCGACGGCCGCTCTTGCCGCCGCGGCGCTGCTCCTGGCCTTGGGCGGGGCACTCGCTACTCCGGGTCAGGGCCAATTCGTCAATCTCCACCCATGGTCGTGGTTCCAGTTCTCGTGCCGCTATACGGTGCTCTTCCAGTTCGCCGTGGCCGTGCTGGCGGCCATCGGCTTCGTGCTCGTCGAGCGCGAAGCGCGGGAGAAGCAGAAGATCCAGCGGCACCTGCCCCTCCTCGACGGGCCGGGCCGGGCCGTCGCCCTCTGGCGGCAGTTCGAAATCCTGGCGCGACCGTCCTGATCAGCCTGGCGGTGGCCTTGGCAGGGCTGATCCTGCAATCGGGTCACCAGGTGGCCTCGCCCTCGCGGGTCCTCGTGGGGCCCTTGCTCATGGCCTCCGCCGCGCTGCTGGTGATCGCCGCCGCCCAAGGCGTCCGCGGCGCGCTGGTCGGAATGATCCTCTTCATGGCCGCCGACCTGGGCTACTACGGACTGAGCTGCACGCTGGACGATCCCAGCGGCAAGATCGACAACCTGCTGGCCCAGACCGTGGCCCCGCCGCACCCAGAGGGTACCCGGTGCGATGCCGGCAGCCCTGACGCCCAGCGGGTCTTCGCCCCGCCGGCCTACGGACACCACGAATCGGCGGCGATCGGCAACCAGATGACGCTGGCCGGCTGGCCGCGGACCGACGGCTACTCGGCCCTGGAACCGTACAAGGCGTTGGACTACTTCCAACTGCCGGCCTTGCGCGTGGCTTCCACGCGCTGGGTCCACCGCAGTCCTTCGACGTCGGTGATCGAGGGCCTTGCGCCTTATGACGAGGACTGGATGCGGGTGCCCGATCCGCTGCCGCTGGTGCGATTGGTGGCGCACGTGGTGCCCAGCGACGACCCGGCCGCCGACCTGGCGAAGATCGACCTCCGCCGCGAGGCGCTTTGCCAGTACGCCCTGGCCCTGCCGCCGGGCGAGGCGGGCACGGCCACGTTGATTCAGCACCGCGCAGGGCAGATCGCCGTGAAGGTCTGCTGCGCGTCGCCGCAAATGCTGGTGGTTGCCGAAAGCTATCATCCCGGCTGGCGGTGCCTGGTCGACGGCAGCCCTAAGAGCGTCTATCGCGTCAACGGCGACTTCCTCGGCTGCATCGTCGAGCCGGGCAACTCCGAGGTCCGCCTGGAGTTCCATCCCGACAGCCTCGCGCGGCCGGCTGATCACTCTGGCCGGCCTGGGATTGATCGGACTCTGCCTCTACACCGGCGCCTCGCGGCGGGAATTGGCGCTGGTGGAGAAGATCGGCTTGAGCAAAGGCGAGAAGTAACCTAGCCTAGCCTAGCCGCGAAGCGGCGGAATAGATTAGCCTGGGGTGTGAGCCCCGGGAATGGATGCGAAAACGGCAGTTTAGCCGCGAAGCGGCGACACCCAAGGGCGCGGAGACGTGTCGCCGCTCCGCGGCTGAGAGGCTAATTCCGTATCCGTTCCTGGGGCTCACGCCCCAGGCTATTCCATTTCGCCGCTCCGCGGCTGGTAAACCGACAGACCGCAGGCCGCGCTCACGACTTCCTGCGGTAAACCGTGATATACGGCAGCATGCAATACTTCTGCATCTTGGGCGATTCGGGATACGGAAGCAGCTTCCAGTAAAGCCACTCGCGGGGATCTCTCGGCGGTTGATACATGCGGAGCTGTTCGTCCCAAAAACAAGCCGTTTCCATCTGCGAACGAGGTTCGAAGACGCCGCAGACCTGATAGTTATTGCGCAGATAATCGTCCGCCCAATCGAAGATCGCCGTCTCCGATTTCGGCAGCGTCAGCCACGAGCAGCGGACGTTGGCCAGAACCACGTACTTGGGCTTCGACGCCTCGATCTCCGCGATCATCCAATTTTGCATCTGCAAGGCCAAGGGCTGGACTTCGACAAGGCCGTAGGTGTAGATATAGCCGGTGGCCGAATGACGTTGGGCATCAAAGAAGATCTCCGGCTCCGAGCCCAGCACGGCGATCGTATCGTCCGGTTCGGTATGGGCCTTCAAATATTCGGCAATTGCCGGGCACTCCAGGAACGGATTGCTCATATAGATCCGGCGATTGGCCTCGAGCGGATTCCACGTGAAAAAGAAATCACTCTTTATCCATAAGTTCCCTGCCACCGCCGCCAGCAACAACAAGACCGCCGACGTTCCGAAAGGGATCGAATTGCACAGGCGCCGCGGGCTGCGGCTCGGGCGTGACGGGCTTGGAACGTCCGCGCTTCTGCCGCGCCGCGGGGGCCGGAGCATGATTACCCGGAGTTGCCGCTGCCCTCGCAATGCCCAACCAGAGTCTCCCGGCGAGGTCCAAGAGTGACCGGCAACCCACGCCGGCCAACATCGCCACGGCGGGCAGCATGGCGATGAAATAATGCTCGCGGAAGTAATAGCCCGGACAAGTGCAAAGAAAGGAGAAGACCAGGAAGCCGAACATGAAGCTCCGCAGGCCCGGCTTGCCCCGCCCGCCGCAACGATCAGGATCAAGCGCAGTTCCCGCAATTCCGCCCAAAGCCAGCAGCAAAAGCGGCCAGTTGGCCTCGACGATGCGACTGCCGCTCTGCCACAAATAGGCCCCGGCGAGCGACAGCGGAACAACCGCCACGTATTTCGACGCATACTCGACCGTCCAGAACCAGAATTTCTCCCACACGCCGGCCCGCCACAGCCAGAGGCAAATCAAGCCGTAGGGCAGCACGGCGGCAACTGAATAGAGCGGCAAGGCCAGCAGCAGACGCTTCCGCGGATAGGTTGCGAGCCTCAACCCCAACCAGAGCAGCAAGACGCCGCCGAAAACCATCAGGAACACGCCTTGCTGCTTCATCAGGAAGGCGATTCCCATCAGGAGCCCGCTGGCCGCGGCCTGCCATCAGGAGCCCGATTGCAGGTGCCGCCAGAGCAGATAGGCCCCCGCCAGGCCGAAGAAGGCGACAAAGTGCGTGGCGTGCGCGGCCATGCCCAGCAGGGCCGGACTGACCGAGAGGATCGCATAGACCAAGGCCGCCATGCCGGCCGAAAAGGGGTCGAAAAGCTCCCGCGTGAACCGATAGAGCAGCCAGATCGTGGCCAGGTTCACCGCCAGCAGTCCCAGGTGGATGCCGGGCGTCGTCTGCCCGAAGACGGCCATCAAGGCGGCATACGCGATATAGGTCCCCGGCAGTTTCATGTTGTAGGCGAGCTTGTAGGGCGGCACCCCTTGCAGGATCAACTGCCCGGCGTAGGCGAACTCGCCCTCGTCGCGTTCCAGGGGAAACTCGCGGAGCCGGACCCGTACATAGAGGGCAAAGAGCAAGGCAACGGCCAGCAGGCCCCAGCCGATGAGATCGACGATGCGCGGACGAGAAAAGGAGATTGCCATCGAGCGGAGTTCGCGGTTGTGAGGTTGGATGCGAGGCGTGAAGACTTATTTCTCCACTATAACTGCGATTCTCCCGAGCGACAATTTGGCCGACTTCGTAGGGTGGGACAAGTTCGCGTAGCGAACGCCGGCCCACCGTTGCTTTTGTGATCGTCACGGATGGTGGGCCGGCGCTCGCTACGCGATTTTGTCCCACCCTACGGCCGATGCACCAACCCACCTTTCGCGTCTTGAAAAGCGGTGGCAAGCCGCCGCACTCCAAAGCCGCAAACCGTTGGCGCCAATAGGCTTAGAGCCGCATGGACCCGAAGGTCCCGCGGCTCTTTCTCGTCGAATTTCGCGTTGGCGGTCAGCCTAGCACTTGCAGCCCGCCATCTTGCCCGTCTTCTTTGCAGACTTCTTGGCCGCCTTGGGGGCCGCCTTCTTGGCGACCTTCTTGACGGCTTTCTTCGCTGCCTTCTTCTTGGCCACGGAATATCCTCCGACCTAAGGTACACGCCGCACGCAAGCGCGTCCGATCCAACGCAGGATCGAAAACGCTCCCAGCGGCATAGGGACTGAAAACCAAACGTCCGGTCACCTTCGTTCGATGCGAATCCTTCGCCTCGCATCCTGGAAGCGACCGGGCACACTCCTGTGTGCCTGAGGCTCAAACAGAACATCCGCCTCACCGAAGTTCTTCACTTCCTTGCACAGGCATCTCGCCCGCGCACCGATGAAGCCGACGTCATGTCAATCGCCTCAGACCTTATTTGTAGCAAGTCTTGAAATTATTGCAACAGGAGTACGGCAAGATTCTTGCCGACCGTGCAGGGTGGGTGTCGCACGGAAGACCTCGATCGTTGGTGCGTTGCGCGAACCGATCCAAGACAACGCGAGACGTTTTCGGAAGTTCGACTCCGTGCGTAACCCGCCATTTCCCAGCGCTTCGCTCCACACGCCCTACAGGGACTCTTGCGGGCTACCATCCGCCACGGTCCTGCTGTGACTGCAGCATTTGGAAGTTCGTGAACGTCAGATAGCCGAAGAACATTGGCACAAAGAAACTCTGCAAACTCATGCCGCCAGTCGCGTTCAATGCCTTCATGAGGAAAGCCGCGGCAATAATGCCGCCGACGATCATCGAGAGGATCAACGTCGGGCGAATCGCATCCTGCGGATTGTTCAAAGTGAATACCTGCTCGGCAACCTGGCCCCCGTCCAGCGGATAGATCGGCAGGAGATTCACCAGGCCCCAAAACACGCTGATATAGAAAACGTCGTTCACGAACTCACCCAGGATATCCGTTCGCGATACGATATAAAGCCTGGCCTCGCCCTGCTGCATCATCGGGGCGACCTTGCACCAAACGGGCGCAACATCGCGCCATGTCGAGAAGAAAAACGCGACGAGGTTATCGCCGGCGCAGGTCGGCCCTTTGAACGTCCCGAACGAGCGGATAGCCGGCCAGAAAATGGAACCCCAGGATCAAGATTGCGGTCAGAATGAAGCCCGACGCCGGGCCGGCGAGCGAAATCAACATATTTCCCCAAGGGCCAGGCCGGCGGCTGCCGTACGGGCCGGAATGCGGGATGGCAAGGCCGCCGAAGGAATACAAGACGATCGAAGGGCTGTATCCGTAGTACCGCATGACGATCGCGTGCCCCAGTTCGTGCAGGAGAATGCACACCAGAACCGCCACGACCCACGTGACGACAAAAATCGGATCCCTGTGCAAATCACCCAGGAACACCGTTGTCAGCCAAAAACACGGATGGATTCGCACCGGATATCCCAGCAGCGTGAAATGCACATCACCTTGGGATGGCGGTGGTTCAGCCAGAAGCACGGGCAAGTCTCCTCAAACGGTTCGCGGGTCGATCTGAGGAATTGTAGCAGAGTGACGGGTTTTTCGTAGGCCACTTTGGGCGACGGGCGACGCTACGTCAACTCCCGCAAAATGTACTCCGCCGCCCTGGCCGAAGCCCCACCGTGCGCCACTTCAGCCTTCAACTGCTCCAGGGCTGCAATCTGCCGAGCCAGCGCCGCCGGGTCGTTCAGCCACTGGATCACATGCCCGGCCACGGCAGCCGACTTGTCTTCACAGGTGAGATACTCGGGAAACAAGACCTTTTCCGCTCCCGGCTGGGCCGGATCGTAAGGACTCAAATCGGCCGGATACAGTTCGCCCGTCGATAGCAGGTTGACGAGCGTAATGTACTTCACCTTGCGGAATCGCTTCTGCACGGCGTAGGCCAGAGGGCTGATCCAATAGTGGATGACCGTCGGTTTGAGGTAATAGAGCAGTTCCATTGATACCGAGCCGGAGCAGGCCATGCAGCAGGTGGCCAGGTGCATCAGTTCCGGCGTCCGCCCGGAAAAGACCTCGATGGCCGGCTCCCTGCTCCCTGCTCCCTGCTCCCCGCCCCCCACCCTCTCGATCATCTCCTCGGCCATCTGGGCGTGCTTGGGTTTGAAGGCTGCCACGGCGAAACGGGCCTCCGGCACGGCTTGCCGCACGCGGGCGACCGCCTTGAGGAACCAAGGGAGATTTTGCACCACCTCTTGCGTTCGCGAGCCGGGGAGAATCGTCACCAGAGGGCCGCTGCGGCGGCGATGCGATTCGAGGAACGATTCCTCAAGTGTATGCTGCCGCACTTCGTCGAAGAACGGATGGCCGACAAACGTGGCGTTGCAGCCGCGCTGGCGGAACCACTCTTCTTCGAACGGCAGGCTGCAGAGCACGTGGTCGCTCAGGCGCCGCATCTTCCTGGCCCGCCAGGTGGCCCACGCCCAGATCTGCGGCGGAGTATAATAGAAGACCGGGATGGCGTGGATCTTCGCCCTCCAGGCGATCCACCAATTGAAGCCCGGATAGTCGATCAGCACGACGGCGTCGGGGCGATGATGCCGGAAGTAGCGGTCGGCCCTGCCGGCCAGGTCCCAGAACTTGTGGAGGTTGGCCAGCGCACGACCGAACCACATCACCGCCAGTTCGGTCAGATCGGCGTGGAGCCGGCAACCGACGGCCGCCATCCGAGGGCCTCCGTAGCCAACGGCCTCGAACCGCTCGCAGCGCTCCTGCAGTTGGCGAATGAGGTTGGCGGCGTGCAGGTCGCCGCTCGGTTCGCCGGCGCAGAAGAACAGACGTAGAGGCGGGGACGACATTTGAAGGCGGAAGGATGAGGGATGAAGGATGAGGGATGAAGGATGAAGGATGAAGGATGAGGGATAAGGGATAAGGGATGACGGATAAGAATAAACGATAAAGCGTGAAGGGTGAAGGGTGAAAGTGGAAAAATGCCTTTCCATCCCTCATCTCTTATCTCTTATCCCTCATCCTTGTTCCCCGTCTTCCCGCCGGGGCGTCCCGCCGTTACCATTAGTTGTCGTCGGAGGCTCATTGATGGAATCGCTCGAAGGCCAATTACTGCTTGCATCCCCCCAACTGCTGGACCCCAACTTCGTCCGCACCGTGGTCCTGCTGGTTGAACATAACGATAATGGAGCCTTAGGGTTAGTAATAAACCGGCCGACCGGAACCACGGTCCAGGAGCTGTGGAAGCAGGTTGGCGAATCGCCCTGCGAGAGCCGGCAGCCTGTCCATTTGGGTGGTCCCGTCTCCGGGCCGATCATGGCCATCCACACCGTCAACAGCCTGGCGGAGATGGAGATCGTCGAGGGCGTATTTTTCGCGATGAAGAAGCAGAACCTCGACGAGCTCGTCCGCCGCGACGAGCGCTTCAAGGTCTTTTACGGCCAGTCGGGCTGGGGCCCCGGCCAATTGGAGGGCGAGATCGAGCAGGGGGCATGGCGCGCAGTCCCCGCCAAGCTGGAGGACCTGTTCGACGCTGCCGACGACCTCTGGCAGCGACTCATGCAGAGGGCCATGGCCGGCGTCCTGCCGGAAATGCTCGGCATCAAGCACGTGCCCCAGGATCCGTCGCTGAACTGAGGCAAGACTCGGTCTTCGGCAGCCGAACAATTTGGTGACGTCACGGCCTTGTTCAACTATCCACATCAGCGTTTTCGTCTTTCCAGTAGACCGTCTGCCCCAGCCCCGCTGAACGCAGCATGTTACTGAGTGTTGGTCGCCTTGTTCATCCCGATACGTAACGTCCCACTCTCTCTCTTTCCCTATCCAAGGGGTTCGCGCCCGAATGTACTCGACCGTACCGCCGCGACGTCGGATGGCGCGTGTCACTGCGGATTTGTCGCGATTGAACTTTATGTACCAGAGCGACGCCAGAAACCCCAAAACAAAAGGGCTGAGCACGACCAAAATTCGCAATTCTTGATCCATTTGCGCGATGTGCGGAGTGGGGCCAAGATGACTAACCGCCGATTATATCCTGAGTCAATGTTGCTACCAATATGATTCACTAGGCGTGTCTCACGCCTGTCTATAAAGTCGATGCGTTTCGATATATTTTTCCACGGCCCGCGGTGTGCGATAACGAATCCCCTGCCCGGCGGCCACGCGGCGGCGAAGGTCGGAGGCGCTCAGGCCGATCTCCGGCATCACGACCTCGTGCCGCCGCATGGCCTCGATCCGCTCGGGCGAGGCAATGCCGGAGAGCACCGTAAAATCCAGCGGCGGCTCGCCGAAGCGGCGAACCGGCATCGGCAAGGCCAACTCGCAGATCCGTTCCGGTTGCCGCCAATGGGGCAGATCGTGGAACATATCGGCCCCCAGCAGGAAAAAGAACTCGCTCGCCGGTTCCTCGTCGCGAAAATGGGTCAAGGTATCGACCGTATAATTGATGCCGCCGCGATCCGCTTCATAACGGCTGACGGAAAAGGCCGGATTCCCGCCAATCGCCAATTCCAGCATTTCGATGCGATTCACCGCCGGCGAGAGTTCCCTCTCCTGCTTATGGGGCGGGACTGCCGCCGGCACGAAGCGCACCGCGTCCAGTTGGCCCTCTTCCCGGCAACATTCGGCCAGCAGCAAATGGCCGAAATGGACAGGATCGAAGCTGCCGCCGTAGATTCCGATACGCATCCTTGAAAGCCCTGACGAAAAATGGGATAGTGGGGGGAGAAATCCGAAATCCGAATGTCGAAATCCGAGACAATTCGAAATCAAGAAAATCAGCAAACGCAAAGAGTCAAAAACGCATGTTTCGAATTTTCTTCTTTGAACTTAGGATTTGTTTCGGATTTCGACATTCGAATTTCGAATTTTGATTCTGGTTCTTCCTTCGTTCCTAGTTTACCCCCTTGATGTCCGACCAACAACGTAGCCTCTTCGAAACCGAGCCCGAGCCCTGGGAGGCCGACGACCAGGCCGAACAGCTTGTCGCCGGGATCGTGCTCGCCACGGGGCCGGCCCAGGAGTTCGACTACCTCGTTCCCGACGCCCTCCGCGATCAGGTCGAGCCGGGCCGGCGGGTGATGGTACCGTTGGGCAAGGGCAATCGACTGCTGCTGGGCTATTGTGTGCGGGTGGAAAGCCGGGCGACCGGGTCGCGCGTGCTGAAGCCGCTGGCCGAAGTCATCGATCGCCGCAGCCTGCTCTCGCCGGCCATGCTGCGGCTCACCCGCTGGATCGCCGACTACTATCTCTGCCCTTGGGGCCAGGTGCTGGAAACCGTTCTGCCGGCCGGCGTCCGCGGACAGGCCGGCACGCGGATGGCAATGCTCCTGACCCTCGATCCCCGCGCGGCCGAACTGCTGGCCGCCCGTACTCATCACGCCGACCATGGGTACATGGTGCCCGGTGATGAGCACGATCGCCTGTCGGACAAGCATCTTGCGATCCTTCGTGCCCTGGCGGATTCCACCGAGCCGCTCACGCCGCAGGAACTGGCCCGTGCGGCAGGCTGCTCGCCCGCCCCCATTGCCACCCTGCGGCGCAAGGGCCTGATCCGCAGCCAGACCTCGCGGGTCTCCTCGACCCGCCAGGCGGAAGCGGCCGTGCCGCGCGAGGAGCGGCTCAAGCTCAATCCGGATCAGCAGAAGGCCCTCGATTCCGTCCTCGCCGCGCTCCGCTCGCAGCAGCATCGCACGCTGTTGATCCACGGCGTGACCGGCAGCGGCAAGACCGAGGTCTACATCCAGGCCATCGAAGAGGTCGTGGGCTACGGACGGCAGGCGATCGTGCTGGTGCCCGAGATCAGTCTCACGCCGCAGACCGTCGAGCGCTTTCGCCGGCGGTTCGGCGGCGTCGCCGTGCTGCACAGCCACTTGAGCGACGCGGACCGGCATTGGCACTGGCAGCGGATCGCCGAGGGCCGGGTGCAGGTGGTCGTCGGCGCCAGAAGCGCCATTTTCGCCCCCACGCCGCATCTAGGGCTGATCGTGCTGGACGAAGAGCACGAAACGACTTTCAAGCAGGAGACCGCACCCCGCTACCACGCCCGCGAGGTGGCCGTGGCCCGTGCCGCGGCCGAAGACGTGCCGCTGGTCCTCGGTTCCGCTACGCCTTCCCTGGAGAGTTGGAACCGCGCCCGCCTGGGCCAATACCAGTTGCTCGAAATGCCGCGGCGGGTCTTGAATCGGCCGCTGCCGGAGGTCGGCACGATCGATCTCAGGGCGGAAGGCCAGCGGGTCGGCAGTCGCGGCAGCATCAGCCGCCTGCTGCACCAGGCGATCCAGGCCGCATTGCAGGACGATGGCCAGGTGATCCTGCTCTTGAACCGCCGCGGCTATTCGACGCACATCCAGTGCCCTGCCTGCGGCGAGGTGGTGCGTTGTCCCGACTGCGACATGGCGACTGACGCATCACACGACCCGGAGTACCGGGTGCCCCGGCGACCAGGCCCTTTGCCACTTGTGCGATTACCACACGCGGCCGCCGACGAGCTGCCCGGCCTGCGACTCGGGCGAAATTCGCTATTGGGGACAGGGGACGCAGAAGTTGGAGGCCGAGGTGCGGGCCCGTTTCCCCAATGCGCCGCTGCTCCGCATGGACGCTGATTCGATGCGGGCCCGCGGGGCCCATGAAAAGGCCCTCACTGAATTTCGCCAGGGCAAGGCCCGCATCCTGCTGGGCACGCAGATGATCGCCAAGGGGCTCGATTTCCCCAACGTGACGCTGGTCGGCGTGATCCAGGCCGACACGGCCCTGCACCTGCCCGACTTCCGCGCGGCGGAGCGGACCTTCCATCTCGTGACCCAGGTGGCCGGGCGGACCGGCCGCGGCGAAAAGGGCGGGCGGGTGCTGGTGCAGACCTTCAGCCCTGACCATCCGGCGATCCGCTCGGCGGTGCGGCACGACTACGCGGGCTTCGCGGCCCAGGAGTTGCCCTTGCGCGAGATGTTGCACTACCCGCCGTTTGGGGCGATGATTCGCCTCGTGATTCGCGGCGGGTCGGAGGCGCTGGCCAAGGAATTTGCCCAGCGCTTGGGCGAGAGCGTCTCCGCGGCCTTAACGGCCAGTCAGGCCCAGGCCCGAGTCTTAGGGCCGGCCCCGGCGCCCACGCCCCGCATCCGGGGAAAATACCGTTTCCAGATTCAGATTCAAGGCCCCGACGGCGACAAGCTGCGGGAGGCCGTGCGCCAGGCCGAGAGCCGGGTCCAGGCGCCGGCCGAGGTCGAGTGGATTGCGGACGTGGACCCGATCAATATGCTATAGACTGCGCCTGGTTCGGTATGCCTTGCAACCGCCCCAACAACTCCGCACGATGGCGATACAGGGGGAAAAACGGGTCGAAACGATTTGTCGCCGAAGGCGACGTTGACGCCTGCTTGACCGCGATGCGGGCGTCGGAGTTGTGAGTCAAGTGGCAGGAGATGGAAGAGGCCGTCCGGCTGTCCGAAAGAAAAGCCGTTGTCAATGGGCCAGCCAATTCTCCTGCGGGAGCCCAGGAACCGCTTGGAAATCCTTGTCGGTAGTTAGCAGGATCAAGCCGTAGCGCAAGGTAACAACCGCGATCAGGGAATCAACGGTCTCCAATTGCCGGCCACGCCGACGCAGCGCCAATTGCAGGTCCGCAGCAGACTCGGCATCCCATTCGTCGGGCACGTAGCAGGGCACGGCCAGCCTGAGCCGTTGCCACTCGCCCCGGTTCAGCGCGGCGCGCGGCAGAATGCCGATGCCGAACAGTGTCTCCGTGAGGACAGGCACGCAGACGGCGAAGGTATGGCCTTCATCGATTCTGCGGAGAATCCGTTCGCGCAGCGGGTGTCCGAGCGTGACTAGCGGCGAAGCATGATTCGTGTCCAATAGGTAGTCGGCCATCGGAAGCTATGCACGTCCTTCGGCGATATCGTTGGCGCGGGTCGTCGCTCTGATCTCCGATTCGACTACCGCCCACTCTTGCTCCCAGACACCAAGATCGAAGTCCGGAGCGTGTGGCGCGTTCCTCAGTGCCGCAGCGAGCGAACTAGTTGCCGCGCGAACGCTTTTCGGATTCGGCGAAGTGGCTCGGATCCTTGCCACCACTCCCTCCGGCGTGGGCAATGCCGGACCCGTTCCCGCCGCCTTGGCCAGAATATCGAGGGCCACTTCTTCCAGCGAGCGACGTTGCGACTCCGCCGCGCGCTGTAACTGGGCTTGGATATCATCAGGCAGTGTAATCGTAATTGACATTTCACGGACCGTCTGTTTTCTGGCAGTACTGCTTGACAAACACAACTTTATTCTACCACGGATCTCGCGAAAGGGGCCAGTGACTTACCGCTCGCCATGCCCTCACCCTAACCCTCTCCCGGAGGGAGAGGGCAGATTTTCGCACAGTCCCTCACGGGAACTTCACTTCCCGGTTCTCGGCGTCCCAGCACTCGAAAACGAGGTGCTCGGGGCCGGCGTGCTCGTCGCCCACGATCTGCACCGTCATGCTGCCCTCGTCCTCCAACTGGGCCAGGTCGTGCCGCTTGCGATTGTTGAGGTAGTCCGCAACGTCGGGGGCCACGGTCACGCGGACCTGCACGATCGCCGGCTTCTGCGCGATCACGATCAAGAGCCGCACCACGTCGATGGCCATGCTCTCCGGGGTCTTCACCACCGCGGAGCCGTGGCAGCAAGGGCAGTCCTTGTAGGCGCTCCGCTTCAGGCTCGGCCGGATCCGCTGGCGAGTCATCTCGATCAGGCCGAAAGGGCTCGTGCGGAGGATCTTCGTGCGGGCCCGGTCGCGGCGGACCGCGTCCCGCAAGGCCCGCTCCACGCCGCGGCGGTGCCGCTCCTTGTGCATGTCGATGAAGTCGTTGACGATCACCCCGCCCAGGTCGCGGAGCCGCAATTGCCGCGCGATCTCCTTGGCCGCGTGCATGTTCATCTGGTAGGCGGTCTCCTCGGCGTCGGGGCTCCCAGTACCCTGGGACGCGGCACGGAAGCTCCCGCTGTTGACGTCGATGGCCACCAGGGCCTCGGTCTGGTCGATGACGATCGACCCGCCGGCCTTCAAGGGCACGGTGCGGGCGTGGATCTTGGCGATCTCCTGGTCCAGGCGGTGCTTGAAGAACAGCGGCTCCTTGCCCTCGTAGTGCTGCAAGCGGTTGACGTACCGCGGCATGACCAGTTGCAGGAACTCGCGGGCCCGCTCGTAGGCGGCCTGCTCGTCGATGTAGATCGTATCGACGTCGGCGGTGAAGATGTCGCGGATGGTGCGGATGATCATGTCGCTCTCCTGGTAGATGTCTACCGGGGCGGGCATTTTCTTGATCCGCCGCACGATGACCTTCCAGAGCCGCAGGAGATAGGCCAGGTCGCGGGAGAGCTCGCGCTTCGAGCGGTCGGCCCCGGCCGTGCGGACGATGAAGCCCACGCCCTTGGGCGGATTGAGCTCGAGCATGATGTCGCGGAGGCGGCGGCGGACGTCTTCGTCCTCGATCTTCCGCGAGACGCCGATGCGGCCCAGGGCGGGCATGAGCACGAGGTAGCGGCCGGGAATGCTGATGTAGGTGGAGAGGGTCGGGCCCTTGGTGCCGATCCCTTCCTTGATGACCTGCACGAGGATCTCGTCGCCGCGGCGGAGGATCTCCTGGATGGGCGGCTTGAAGCGCGGGCGGCCGCCCGTGCGGAAGCTCCGCCGACCCGGAGCACCAGGTGCCCGCGGCTGGTCGTCGAAGTCGGTATCGTCCGTGCCGCCCTCGTCGTCGTCGCGATCGCCGCCCTCGTCGCGGTCGTTGCGCTCGTCGCGGCGGCCGCCGCGGCGGCCGTCGCGGCGGTCGGGGCGGTCGGGGCGGTCGCCGGGAGGGCCGATCGGCTGGTCGGGATCGTATCCGCCCTGGGCGAAGTACTGGGGCTCGACGTCGCTGATGTGCAGGAAGCCGTTGCGGCCGACGCCGAAATCGACGAAGGCCGCCTGGATGCTCGGCTCCAGGTTGACGACGACGCCCTTGTAGATGTTGCCGACGTAACTATCCTGCCCCGTGCGCTCGACGTACAGCTCTTCCAGGGCGCCGTCTTCCACGATCGCGATCCGGCATTCCTCGGCCTGCGCGACATTGATCAGCATTTCTTGTTTCATGGTCTCGCTTTCTGTGGCATTGTCCGTATGCTTGATTCTTGCCAATGCCGAGGCAAGACCGACGAGCGGGCATTCGAGAGGCAAAGCGTCGGCGGGAGGAGGCAAGGCCGGTCATGTGTCGATCTCCACGTCGGTACGGGTGAGAGCGATCCCCTCGTGTTCGAGGTCCTCCAGGCCCAGTGCGGCCAACACGTCGCGCGGCCCGGCGCTGCCGCCAGGGTCGGTCTTCAACCGCATCTCCAAAGAGCCTTCCCCCAGCGCCAGCGCAAGGAGCGAGGCCCTGAGGTCGATCGGCGCGGAACGATTGGGACGCCGGATCGGCAACGTGGATGCGGAGAGCAACCGCTGGACCTGATCGTCCAGTCCGGGCAAACGCGACAGGGGAATTGCCATGCGGTAGGAGGCGCTCACGGCCCGCGCCACCCGCAAGCGGGTACCCGGACTGCCGGACGGAAGGACCTCCAACGACTCGAAACGCAGCCCAGGGGGAGCCTGGGGCTGGAGTCGAGCGAGCAATTCGTCGGCTGGGGGCGCTTCGTTCAGTTCAAGTTCCATGACTTCGCGGCGTCCTTCAATGCCGACCGCCAAGGCCAAAGGGA
Organism: uncultured Planctomycetia bacterium; assembly: GCA_963824275.1. Lineage (GTDB taxonomy): Bacteria > Planctomycetota > Planctomycetia > Pirellulales > Thermoguttaceae > JANXQG01. Next base: position 1,576,860 of record CAWGOT010000003.1, read on the forward strand.
AGTTCATGCGCGGCTTGGGGCGATACCCCCCGCTCATGCCCAGCGACAGCCCGGCGCGGCGAAATAGCCGCTCCAGGCTGCGCATCAGGTCCCGGTGGCCGATCAGGCGCAGTGCCGACTGTTTTGAAAATCGAATGCGTACTCGCGGTCGAACCATGGGTTCGAATCAATCTGCTCCGCCAAGACAAGAGCGGCGGAAAACTCTGTTTTTTAGTGCTTAGAACTTAGCTCTTAGTTCTTAGCTCTAAGCACTAAGCACTAAGCTCAAAGTTCCATGTTCCTCTTACTCGCTCCCGGCGTTGGGAGCGCGTCGTTTCAGTTCCTCACGGAGGTAGTTCGTGATGTCTCGCGCGTTTTCCATCGTGGCCACACGGCTGGCGATCAGCGTGCACTCGGCCGTGGTCACGCGGCGGCAGATGCTCTTGATCTCCGGCAAGGCGGCGGGCGAAACGCTGAAGTGCCGCAGGCCCAGGCCCAAGAGCAGCATCGTGTAGGCCGGGTTGCCGCTCATCTGCCCGCACATCGTGATCGGGATCGGCTTCTTGTCGGCGGCGTCGATGGCCATGGCGACCAACCGCAGCACGGCGGGGTCGGCCGGGTTGTACAGCCCTACCACGTCCTTGTTGCTGCGGTCGACGGCCAGCGTATATTGGATCAGGTCGTTGGTGCCGATGCTGAGGAAGTCGACCTCCTCGACGAAGCGGTCGATCATGACCACGGCCGCCGGCACTTCGACCATCATGCCCACGGGCAGGCGATGGTTGAACTCGATGCCGTGCTCGTCGAGGTCTTCCATCACGTCGGCCAGCACCATCTTGGCCTGGCGGAGCTCGAGCATCGTGGAGATCAAGGGGAACATGACCTGCAGGTTGCCCAACACGCTGGCCCGCAGGATCGCCCGAAGCTGCGTGCGGAACATCGTCAAGTGCCGCAGGGCGAGGCGGATGCTGCGGAGGCCGAGGCAGGGGTTGCGCTCGTCCTCGGGCGGCGGCAAATGAGGGACCTTGTCGGCGCCGAGGTCGAACGTGCGGATCGTGACCGGCTTCGAGCCCATCGCCTGCAAGACCTGGGAGTAGGCCCGAAAATGGATCTCCTCGGTGGGCTCGATCTCGCTGCCCAGATAGAGGAATTCCGTGCGGTATAGGCCGATGCCCTCGGCCCCCCGGTCGATGCAGTGCGTCACCTCGTAGGGAAACTCGATGTTGCCGTAGAGGTTGACTTGCACGCCGTCGGCGGTGGTGGCGGGCAGGTCGCGGAGGGCCTCCAACCGCACCGCGGCCGTGCGGTTCTCTTCGACCTCGTGGCGGTAGTGGGCCAGGGTCTCCTCGTCGGGTTGGAGGATCACCAGGCCCTGGTCGCCGTCGATGATCACCAGCTCGCCGCCGGAGACATCGGCCAGGAACGGGCCGGTGCCGACGATGGCGGGGATCTCCAGGGCTTCGGCGACGATCGCCGTATGGCTGCCCGGTCCGCCGATCTCGGTGACAAAGCCGCGGACGAAGGCGCGGTCGAGATTGGCGGTCTCGCTGGGCGTGAGGTTGTGGGCCAGCACGAGCACGGGCGAGGTGAGGTGGGCGATCCCTTCGCGGCGGCGGCCCAGGAGGTGCCGCAAGAGCCGCTTTTCGATGTCGAAGATGTCGGAGGCCCGCTCGGCCAGGTTGGCGCTCTCCAGCCGCTGGAAAACCTGGGCGTAGCGCCGCAAGGCGCGGCTGACCGCATATTCGGGCGAGTAATGGCGGTGCCGGATCATGTCTTCCAGCTCGCTGCGGAGCCGCGAGTCCTGCAGCATCTGCCGGTGGGCGTCGAAGATCGCCGCGTACTTCTCGCCGAGCTCCTCGGCGATGGCGTCGCGGTGACCGGCAATCTCCGCCGAGGCGGCAGCGATGGCCTTCTCCAGCCGGTCCAACTCGTCCTCGACCGCATCGCGCGCCACGAACCGCCGCGGGATGCGAAATCCCTCGTTGTCCATGACCAGCGCCTCGCCGATGGCAATCCCCGGCGAGACGGCTATTCCCTGTAGCTTCTGCATGCGCTTCGTAAGCTCAATCCTCGTCAAACTTCCTCAGGAAGAGTTGTTCGATGGCGTCCACGGCCGCGAGGGCCTGGGCGCCGGAACCTTCCAGCGACAACTGGTCTCCCTGCGCGGCCCCCAGCGAAATGATCTCCAGGATGTCGGTCGCGTCCACGGCGTGCAGTCCCTTGGCAATCACCACCCGGGCGTCATACTTGCGGGCCTCCGTGACGATCAAACTCGCCGGCCGGAGATGCATCCCCTCGCGATTGGTCATCGTCACGGTTCGCTTCAGTGCGGGCTCGGGCATACGGAAAGGACGAAGGCCGGGGCACCCGGGGCAGCCGTTCGCGGGTCGCGGGTCGGCGGAAGGATGCATCATCCTTCATCCTTCATCCCTCATCCTTCCTTCAGGATCCAAATTGATGGTTGTCGGCCTCGTCCAGCAGCAGGGCGATGTCTTGGGCGCCTTGGCCTGCTTGAGGAAGCGGCAGAACGTATCGTCGCGGAGCTGCCGGGAGATATTCTCCAAGGCGCGAAGGTGGTCGCCGGGCCGGTCGGGCGGGGAAATCAGGAGGAAAAACAAGTTGACCGTCTCGCCGTCGAGGCTGGCAAAGTCCACACCGGCCGCACTGACCGAAACCGTGCCGATCAGCCGATCGACGCTGGGGTGCTTGGTGTGCGGAACGGCTACCCCCCGGCCGATGCCGGTGCTGCCCAATTCTTCACGCTTCAAAATTGCTTTGACAATGCTCTCAAACTCGGCCGCTGCAACTCGCTTGGCGTCGACCAGCGACTGCACCATCTCGCGGATGGCCCCCTCTTTGTCCAACGCCGCCATGTTGGCGCGAATCGCGTCGCGGCAGATAAAATCAGAAAACTTCATGCACCAATCTCCTTGAGGACTCTCACGTGGGGTTATGGCCAGTATTTAATGGGAACTGGCGGGCCCCTCTTCGACAGAATCGCCGGGCGGGCCGGGGACCTCCGGCGCTTCAGTTTGCCGGTGTCCAGGGCCGCGATGGCGGTCTTGAACCTTCTTCTTGTACTTGCGCAATTGCTGCTCCATCTTCTCCACGACGTTATCGATCGATGTCATCAACTCCATCGAACGGCAAACGGCCACAAAATCGTGCTTGTGGTCGGCAGAGACCCGAAGATCAACGTCGGGTGCGTCCCGGTGCTCGAGGTCGACAGTGACATCGATCGCCGTCAAGCGATCGTAAAAACGGGACAATTTCTCCAGTTTCTCCTGGACCTTGGCCTGGGTCTCGTCGCTGAGATGCCCATGCCGAGCGGAAATCTTGATCTGCACCGAGAAAACTCCTTCGCTTGACACCAATCCACTCGGGGTGAGACAAACGCAAAACGGAGGCCGAGGATGACTGCCCTATGGCGCAACCTCCTTTACTTAGTGTAGCTTTTCCCAGTCAAAGAATAAGGGGGAGTGGGGACGCAAGCCATGATAATCCACCACAAGGAAGGGTCTTTAATTCAATTCGCTCGGGCCGATCAATCATCCTCATACCCCGATGGGTGGTTGCCACTTGCGGTTGGAAGTGATAAACTTGGCTCATGGCAAGCAGGAATCCGAATCAGCTCCGTGCGGCACTCGCACTGATGCTTTTGACACTTACGACCTCCCCCGCCGTGGGCGGCGACGAGCCGTCCGGCCTGGGCGCGGCGGCCGCCATCGAGAACGCGCTGGTGGAGACGATCGCCTCGGCCGAGAAGTCGGTCGTGGCCGTCGCTCGCGTCCGCAAGGAACAAAGCACCGACGTCCTGCGCTTGGAGTCTCGCCCCGATGCCTTCGGCGGCGGGCTGCCGCCTACCGACCCCAGTTTCGTGCCCAACGAATACGGGGCCGGCGTGGTGATCGACCGTCGAGGGCTGATCCTCACCGCCTGCCACGTGCTGGGCGACGAGAACGACAACTACTATATAACAACCGCCGAGCGCCGTGTCTATCGCGCCTGGATCAAGGCGGCTGATCCGCGGAGCGACCTGGCCGTGTTGAGCATCGATGGGGCCGACGTGGCCTCGGCCAACCTCGTGCCGATCCGCATGGGCGACGCCGCCACGTTGCGCAAGGGCCAGATCGTCGTCACGCTCGGCAATCCCTACGCGATCGCCCGCGACGGCCAGGCCAGCGCCGGCTGGGGCATCGTTTCCAACCTCAACCGCAAGGCCCCCCCGGTTCCCGACGAGACGGATGCCGGCGGCAAGACGACGCTGCAGCATTACGGCGGCCTGATCCAGACCGACGCCCGGCTGCACCTCGGCGCCAGCGGCGGACCGCTGCTGAATCTCCGCGGCGAGATGATCGGGCTCTGCATCTCGCAGGCGGCCACGGCGGGCTATGAGTCGGCGGCCGGCTACGCCATCCCCGTCGATGCCACCTTTCGCCGCGTGCTCGACGCGCTGCGGCAGGGCCGCGAGGCCGAATACGGTCTGCTCGGCATCCAGCCCGACAACCTGCAACCGCCGGAGATTGCCGCCGGCTTGCAGGGCGTGCGCCCGCACGGCATCTCGCCGGGCACGCCTGCCGCGCGATCCGGCCTCCGCGATAGCGACATCATCACCTCGGTCAACGGCACGCCCGTCCCGGACTCCGATAGCCTGGTGCTGGAAATCGGCCGCTTGCCCGTCGAAGCCGTGGCCCATCTCGGCGTCCTCCGCAACGGCACGCGGCAGACGATCGACGTTGTGTTGGGCAAATATCCGGTCCGAGGGCGGAAGGTCGTCACGGTCCGCCCGGAGGGCTGGCGGGGCGTGCGGGTCGATTATGCCTCGGCCTACGTGGAGCCCGGCCAGCCGCAGCGTTTCGACGATGCGGTGGTTGTCTCCGAAGTCGATCCGAACACGCCTGCCGCGAAGCTGGGCTTGAAGCCCGGCATGCTCATCAGCCACGTCGACGGCCGCCCGGTGCGCACGCCCAGGGAGTTCCAGGCCGCGATTGCCGAGAAGGCCGGCGCCGTGCAGTTGCGGCTGGTGGCCAGCGATCCGTCGAACGCGCTGCTGGTCGTCCCGCCCGGCGGCTAGCGTTGAGCAATTGCCGTTGACTCCTGCGCCCTCCGTCGTCATATTGATCTGACCTCGACGGCGTACGCGCTTGGCGCCCGCGATTCGGCGTCGCCTGCTGCGTCTAACCTGCAAGTGGAGTCTGCAACTATGACCGCGCTCTCCCCCGCGATGCCGATCATCGAACGCAGGGCAACGGCAGCCGCAACCGTTGCCCCATCGTTGCATTGGCCGCCGGCTGACGACGCCGCACGCGCCGAGCAGTTTGCCCTGCGTTACGGTCGGGCCTACGACGCCTACCTCGTCACCGAGCCGGGGTGGGAACAGTTCTGGTCGGCCGGGCGGCAAGGCATGATTGCCGTCGCGCGCCAGGGCCGCTACTTGTTCTCCAGCGGCGGGCTGCTCGCGCCAACGGCTCATCACGAAGGGCTCTTGCGGCAGTTCGTCGCGTACGCCGCAGATCGGGGCTGCCTGCCGACCTTCTTCAACATCTGCGAGGAGCAGTTGCCGCTGTTCCGCAAGTTCGGCTTCCAGGCCACGAAATGGGGCGAAGAGGCCGTCGTCGATCTTCCGCCATGCGACTGGTCCGGCAGGCGATACGAATGGGTTCGCCGGCAGACCAACTTCTGCCGCCGGCATGGGCTGGAAGTCCTGGAATGTCGGCCCGAAGACTTTTCCGGGGCCCAATGGGCGCGGCTTGCGGCCGAGTTGGCGCAGGTCTCCACGATGTTCCTTGCCGGCAAGCCGCACTCCCGCGAGATGCGTTTCTTGCAAAGCGTCTTCGATCCCCGCCGGCTGGGGCAAAAGCGGCTGTTTGTCGCCCGCAATCGCGCCGGCGGCCGCATCCAGGGCTTCGTCGCGTGCAACCCGTGCGGCGGCCGGACGTGGGTCATGGAGACCTGCCGCCAGCGTCCCGACGCCGTCCGCGGCACGACGGCCTTCATCATCCATCAGGCGATGCAGCAATTCAAGGCCGAGGGTGTGCTCCGCGTCTCGCTCTGTCTGCTGCCAGGGCTGCGCTGCGGCACACCGTTGCCCGGCGACAGCCGCATGGTGCGTTGGGGTCTGGCGATCGGCACGGGGCGATTCTGCCCTGCCTTTGAAACGGCCGGCGCCTATCACTTCAAGAGCCGCTTCCGGCCGCGCTTCGAGAACCGTTATCTTTGCGTCCGCCCGCGGATGACGTTCGGCACTGCCGTGGCCTTCATCCGCCTGCTGGGAGTGATGGAACTCGATCCGCGACGGCTCGTCCGTTTGGCCGTGGAGCGGTGGCGGAAGCGGGCCTCGCGGGCGACGCTGTTGACGCCGGAGGGCGAGTAACGGCGCGCTCGTAGTCCCGCTTCGAGGCGGAAATTGCCGCACGACTGACCGGCTCCTCAGGTTGCCTGTCTCCGATTGAGAGGTTTTGCCTCTTCGCTGTTGTCGTTTTGATTCGCGTATGCTAAGCTGCATTCGTTTTACGAGCGATGTGAATCGAGTTTGCGACACTAAAAGGCTTGGCGATGTCTCAATTAAACTCCGGCGGCCCGCGCGATCTTGCCCTGAACCTGCTTTCCGCCGCCAATCGGGCCGATGAACCGGCCCATTGGCTGGCCTCGGCCCTGCCGGCGATTGCCGCGGAACTGGCCGCCGGCTACGTCGCCGTGGCCGTTGCCGACGGCGGACGCTGGAACGCCTTGGGCGAATCGGGACCGGCACGCTCCCTCCCCGTCGAGCTGCTGGCGGAAGTCCTCGATCGCGAGGTCGTCCGCGCCCAGGGCAATTGGATTGCCGGCCCTCTCGGCGCGGGCCGTCGCGTCCGAGGCCCTGGTCGCATGCTGGACGAGCCCGCCGCCGCCGGATGCCTTGGCCGCGGTCGAGTCGCTGTTGCCGGTGGTCCGCGAGACCTTTGCGTCCGTCCGCGCGGGCGACAAGCAGCGGCGGCGAATCCGCCGCCTGGAGACGATCCTGGAAATCGCCTACCAGTGGAACCAGACGCGGGAGATCGAACCGCTCCTGGTGCAAATGGCCGAGGCCGCCACGCGCCTCTTGAGGGCGGACCGGGCCAGCATCTTTCTCTGGGACCGGGCCCACCATTGCCTGATCGGCCGTCCGGCCTTGGGCGTCAAGGGCGGCGAACTCCGCGTGGCCGACGACCGCGGCGTTGTCGGACGCGTATTGCAATCGGGCGAGCCGGTGCGGGTCGATGACGCCGCGCAGCCCGAGACCATCAATCATAGCGTCGACAAGCAGACCGGCTATCGCACGCGCACGCTGCTGTGCGTGCCGCTGCAAACGCGGTCGGGCGAGCGCTTCGGCGTCTTCGAACTGATCAACAAGCTCTCCGGCGCCTTCACGCAGGAAGATCAGGAGGCGCTCGTCGAACTGGCCGCCCATGCCGCCGTGGCCCTGGAGAACGCCCAGGACCGCCAGAAGCTGATCGCAGCCAACCGCCAGATCGCCGAGCAGGCGGCCGAGGGCGTGCGGCTGATCGGCGAATGTCCGGCAATCCAATCGCTGCGGTCGATCATTCGCCGCGTGGCTGAGACCGACCTGGCCGTGCTCATCAACGGCGAAAACGGGACAGGCAAGGAGGTCGTGGCCCAATCGATTCACTATCTCAGCCGCCGCCGCGGCCAGCCGTTTATCGCCCTGAACTGCGCCGCCATCCCGGACACCCTGGCCGAGAGCGAAGCTCTTCGGGCATGAGAAAGGGGCCTTTACCGACGCCCACGAGTCGCGGCAGGGCAAGTTCGAACTGGCCTCCGGCGGCACGTTGTTTCTCGACGAGATCGGCGACTTGAGCCTGAACTGCCAGGCCAAGCTGCTGCGGGTCTTGGAAGAGAAGGTGATGGTCCGCGTCGGCGGTTCCGCGCCGATCTCGACCGATGCCCGCGTGCTGGCCGCCACCAATCAGAAGTTGGCCGAGATGGTCCATCAGAAGCGGTTCCGCGAAGACCTGTATTTCCGCTTGAACGTGGTCACACTCGAACTGCCGCCCTTGTGCCAGCGCGGGGGCGACATCCTCCTCCTGGCCGATCATTTCCTCGACGACTTCTGTCGCCGTGCCCGCCGCAAGCTGCCCGAACTCTCGGCCGCCGCCCGCAAGCGCCTGGCCGAGCATCGTTGGCCGGGCAACGTCCGCGAGTTGCGGAACCTGATGGAGCGGCTGGCCTATCTCACGGTCGGCGACCGCATCGAGGCCGAGGACCTGGCGTTTATCCTCTCGCCGCGAGGGCCTGCGGCGCTGATCGACGATCTGGGGCAGCCCTTGCCCGACGCCACGGCCCGTTTTCAGATCGAGTACATTCGCCGCACGATCGAGCAGCTTGGCGGCAACATGAGCCGGGCCGCCGAACGGCTGGGGCTGCACCGGTCGAATCTTTACCGCAAGATGCGTCAGCTCGGGATGGACGTCCCCGACGCGGGATAGGTTGGAACGACCCCACCGACCCCGTGTCGGTGGAAGTAGCTGGTCAGTCATCGCTTCCACCGACGCGGGGTCGGTGGGGAGTTTACCGCAACGCTTCCGAACCGATCTGCATGTACGTCCGCAAGGCAAGCGTCCGGACCTTGGGATCCACGTCCTGAAGCAACGCCGTCAGGCTGGGCATGGCGTCGGGCCCGAAGCGGCCAAGCGTGTGCGAGGCGTCGCTGGCGACGTAGGGATCGGGGTCTCGCAGCCGCTGCGCCAGGGCTGGAATGGCGGCCTTGGCCTCCGGACCAATATTGACCAACGCGAAAACCGCCGCCTGACGCACGTCGGTATCACAATCCGAGAGCCGCTCCACAATCGCCGATACCGCCGCCTTGGCGTCAGGACCGATCAAGCTCAATGTCCGCAAGGCAGCTTCCCGGGCATAATGGCTTTCGTCGTGAAGCATCTGCACCAGGCTCGGCACGGCCTCCGAACCCATGTTCTTCAAGACAATGGAGGCGTCGCTGGCGATATAGCGGTCCGGGTCGGCAAGCCGCTGGGCCAGGGCCGGAATCGCCGCCTTGGCCTCCGGACCCAAATTCGCCAGTGCCGCAACCGCCGCCTGGCGGACCGCGGGATCGCCGTCGTAGAGCTTGGTCGTAATCGCCGCGATGGCCGGACCGGCGTGAAACGGCAACGCGGGTTGAAAGGGCACTGCGCCCGCGGCCGTCCGGCCAAGCCCAACCGCAGCCAAAAGAACGATCGCCGAGAAAAACGCTGGTCGCTTCATCATGCACTCTCCTTTGGTCACTTAGTCTTATCGTCGGGCGGCGAGACAGTTTTTCTTACCGAAAATGTCCCATCCCGCACAGTTTGCCCCGCTTGCCTCACACGGGCTATACTATGCGCGGTTGAAACTGATACCAGCCCGACGCGCAAGCGAGGATGCTAACCCGTTACCTCGCTTGCGCTTCGGGCTAGTATGCAACGGCTCATTTGAAACCATTCGCAGTATATTTATTATACCTCCAGGGGAAGCCGGGTACACATTTCCAGGGCGTCGGGCCCGTCGTCATGCTCGGCCAGGGGGAAATCCATGAGTTGATCGACCAGCAGGCGGCAGCCGGGCGAATCGGCCTTGAAACGCAGTTCGCGGTTGATCACGTACTGGCTCAGCCGCCGGATCCGCGCCGTCTTGGCCACGCCCTTGGTCCCCATCTCGTACAACGGCCACCGCAGGGCGAACCGCTCACCGCACTGCCGGCGGAACTCGTGGATCAGCAGTTCCTGGAACTGCTCGGCCTCGATGCCCACGAGATCGGGCCGCTTCTCGTCGCAGAAGAGCACCGTCTTGCGTACGATCTGATCCAAGGGAATCCGCTCCACGATGGCGTCGACGTACATCAGCCCGTCGCCGCCCACGCCCAGGAAGACGATGGCGCGAGTAGTCGCCCTGCTTGTCGCTCCTGCCCTTGCTGGCATCGACGCATACCACGCGGAGGTCGAACTCGGCGGGCCACTTTTCGGGCGGCACCCACATCCAGTCGCCGAACAGCGCGGGGGCCCACTCGGCCTGCGAGGCCTCGGCCGGGTCCTGCTGGTAGAGCGCCGCGAAGGCGCGGGCGTCCTGCTGGCGGATGATCTCCAGGTCGGCCGCCGACTTGAATTGGGGCCAGAGCGGCTCGCCCGGCTGGCGATGGTCGCCGTCGTCGCCGCCGCCTTCCGTGCGAATGGCCGGCAGGCAGAGGATCTCCCAGCGGTCGGCCGCGCGGTCGGCCATCTTCCGCAGCAGCCGCCCGGCCAGGTCGTCGCGATGCCAGCGGGTGTGGGTCAACACGACCCAGCCCTCGGCCGACAGGCGGGTGTACAAGTCGTTGGCGTACCAGTCCCAGATCCGCTGCCGCACGACAGGGCTGTCGGCGTCCTCGCGGCTGCCGAAGGGATCGTCGATCAGCGCGCCGTCGGCGGCATGGCCCGCAATCGCCTTGCCCACGCCGGCCGAGAGCAGGAAACCGCGGTGGCCCGGGATCTCCAAAAGGCCCATCGTGCGACGGGCTTCCGTCCGCGGCGACGTTCGCGCCCGCTTCCCATCGGGCATGATGTTCGGGAAGATCGCGTGGTATTCCCGGCTCGTAATAATCCGCTGCACGTCGCGGTTCATGCCCACGGCCAGGTCGCTGGTATGGCTGGCCAGGATCATCCGCAGGTTCGGATTCCGGCCCAGCATGAAGGCCGGGAAGCGGCGGGAAACCAGCTCGCTCTTGCCGTGCTGGGGCGGCATGAAGATCATCAGCCGCGGGCACTTCCCCCGCGCAACGAGGTCCAACTTTGCCGCCAGCAGCGCATGGTGCCAGTTGGCCCGATAGTCCCGCTTGGTGCGGGTCGTGAAGAACAGCAGATCCTCTTGCGCAACGGTTAGCTGCCGCATCTTCTTTCGAAGCAGTTCCACAATTTTGCTCATGGTTGGTCGATGGCCGGCCCCTTTCCGTTCAGCTCTTTCTCGTCCTCCGCGTCGCGGGCCAGGAAGCAGGCAGCCAGCGCGCCAAGTTGCTTCTTGGTCAGGTGGTGCATGTCGACGGCCGCGACGTTGGCGAGCTCGATCGGCCTGCCGTCCGAGCCGGTCGACTCGCGGCGCCGCGGCGCGTCCAGGCCCATCAGGGCACAGATCCCCTTCACGGCGTCGAGGGCCTTGGCGAGGTACGCGGCGTCGCCCGTCTGCGATTCGCACCGCAGGTTCTTCTTCATCTTGATCTTGGCCTTGGGATCGGCTGCAGGATCGGTCTTGGGATCGGCTGCAGGATCGGTCTTGGGATCGGTCTTGGGATCGGTCTTGGGATCGGTCTTGGGATCGCCCTTGGGCTTGGCCTTGGAAGCGGCCTCGAGATCGGCCTTCGACCCGCTTTCCTCGACCGTTTCCACCATCGTCTCCTCTTGCGAGCGTTCCCAGGCCTCTGTTGCCTTGTCGTAGATCGAGTTGTACCGCGCCAGGGCGATGGTGATCAATTCCGCGATGTTGTGCTGCGCCTCCGCTTGCGGGCTCGGGGCGCTATGCGGGTGGTTAGGGATCATAGTTGGTTCCTTCTACTTCGTAAAGGAGCGGGTCTTCGCGATGCACGTCGGTCTTGACGCAGATCACGCCGTGCCGCTGGCAGACGGCCTGCGTGGCCCGATCGTCGGCCGCCGTGACGACGGCGAACTCGTCGAAGTGATCGAGGTTCCGACTCAGGGTTTCATCGAGAAAATCGGCGTAGTTGACCGAGACCGTCAGGCCCTCGAGATACAGGCCGCCGCCGCAGTGGTTCTGTTCGTGGTACATGGTTGGTTCCTTGGGTTAGGGGGGAAAAGCGGGGAGATGAAGGATGAGGGACGAGGGATGAGAGATTAGAGATGAGGGATAAGAGATGAGGGATAAGAGATGAGAGATTAGAGATGAGAGATTAGAGATAAGAGAAAGGATCAGAGTTCGAACTGAAGCGATTCATCCCTCATCCTTCATCCTTCATCCTTCATCCCTCATCCCTCATCCCTCATCCCTCATCCTTCATCCCTCATCCCGCTCCCTGCCATTGTTACTCGTCGCTGACCGTGACGACGATCGGCGCCGCGGCGCCGTCGGGCGTGGCCCTGCTCTCCGTGAGACAGGCCAGCCCGTTGCGCCGGGCGTCGGCCAGTCGACGCCCCAGGAGTTCTGGAAGAGGACGCCCACGCTGCCGTCGGGCAGGATTATCGGATCGAGGAAGCAGACCAGGTGCCCCCACCAGTCGAGGCCGGCGGCCACCGGGATCCGCTCCAGCAGGCAGGTGACCACTTCGTCGAAGCTGGTCTCGATGTCGTACCAGTCGATCGCCTCGTGCAGGCGGGCGTTCTCCTGCCAGCCGGCCTGCCAGCGGCCAGGACGGAGACTGTGCGGGGCGTCCATGAAGCTCGTTTCGCAGGCCCCGTAGTTCTGGAGCTGATCGAAGGCCTCGCCGGCATACCCGCCCTGGTTCCGCCAGTTCGTACAGGGACCGCCCACGCTTTCGGGCGAGAGATCCAACAGCGGCAGCCCCTGCACGGCCCGCCGCACCTCGACGGCCCTCGTCGAGCCGTAGACCCAGCAGTAGCCCAGGCCGTTCTGGTCCTTGGCCTTGATGCCCTGCTGCTTGACGAGGTCGGAAAGGAACGTGCCCTGTCCCTGTTTGATCCGCGCGTGCCACTGGCTGCGGGGGATCGTGCTGCCGACCGGCCGCTGCCCGCGGAAGGCGTGCGGCGCGTGGGGATTCTGCCAGCCCTTGTAGCCCGTCGGGCGGGCCTGAGGGCCGCCCGCCGTGAAGAGGTGGGCATTCTGGTCGTCGATGATGAGGTAGGGGAAGTTTTCGGTGTTGAGCATGGAAGTTAGAAGTTAGAAGTTAGGAGTTAGAAGTTAGAATGCAGACCAATCGCGAAGCCCGAACTGTTTGCGACATTCGTTTTTGGCATTTCGAATTTGTTTCGGATTTCGAGTTTCGAATTTCGGATTTCCTTCAGGGTCCTCCGTACCGCATAAGCAGCGCCAGCGTTTCCTGCACCGTGTCCGGCCAGGCCCGGTCGATCACCGTTTGCCCGGCCTCGTTGGTGGCCACGATCCAGGGCGCCGCCCTCGCGGAGGTCGAGCGATAGGTCTGTTGCCAGACGGGCGTCAATCGCGTCACGTCGACATTCGTAGGCAGGAACCGATACGACGGCGTCTTGCCGGCCGTCAAAGGGCACATCCCGCCGGCGCAGCCGCTTTCCAGCGGACAATGCTTGTCGAGGTACGATCGCAGCTCGGCGCCGTCAGAATCGCCTGCTTCTCCGGCGGCATGTCGATGAGCGTCAGCGGATCGTAGAGGAACAGCACCCGCAGATTGCTCGGCGTTGCGGGCATCGGCGGCTGCGGCTGCGGAGTGGGAACCGGCGGAATCGGCGGAACTGGCGGATTCGGCGCCGGGGTCGGAACGGGTTCCGGCGGCGCGGGATCGCCCACCGGCAGGAGATCGTAGGAAAGCACCTCGTCGAGCCCTACGGCCGCCGTGCAGCAGAGCGTGCCCCCGGTCAAGACGAACTGGAAGGTCGCGGTCCGCCCGTCGCTGAGTTTCAACTTGGCCCTTTGCTGGGCAATTGCCGCCGGCACGTCCGGAGTCGGGGGCGGCATGGGATCGGGCGCGGGAGACGGCGCCGTGCGGGGAGCGGGGCCGTGCGGGAGACGGCGCAGGTGACGTATGCACTTTCAGAACGGCCCCCGCCACGGCGACGCAAAGCACCGTGCTGAGGCCAGTTGAGATCCAGAGTTGTTTGGTAGTCATGATAGATCCTGGGGGTAAAAGGGGGGAGAAGCGGGGAACGGGGAACGGAAAATCCGAAATCCGGAACAAATTCAAATTTCAAATCCGAAATCCGAAACAAATTCAAATTTCAAATCCGAAATCCGAAATCCGAAACAAATTCGAAATCCAAAACAGAAAAACTCAAAACCGATGCTCGAAACCACGGTTTCGGACATTTCTTATTGATATTTATGATTTGTTTCGTATTTCGATATTCGAATTTCGAATTTCCTTATTCCCCGCCGTTGTTTGCTCTTCGCGCCATCTACACCGTCGGCTTGACGATGGCCAGCAGGATGGCGACGACGGTCGTGGCCCAGGAGGGCAAGGCCACGCCGGCGGACTGCAGGGCCTGCAGGATCGCCGGCAGGCTGGTCGCGCCCGCCTCGATCAGGTTGATGATCTCCGTGACCACGGGCCCGAACGACGCCGTCAGCCGGTCGATGACCTTCGCGGCGCCGTCGGGATTCGCAACGACGCCCTCGGCCACGGCCGCGGCGATCGACTGGCTGGCAAGATCCTCGGGCAGGGAAAGAAACTTGGACATGGAACACCTCGCTTGGAAAAAAAGGAAAGAAACGTAAACGGTCACACTCTCGTCGTAGGACGGATTGTCAATCCGTCGTGTTTTCTGGGACGGATTGGCAATCCGTCCTGCGGTGATGCGGCTTTCGCTCCAGCGAAAGACAACGATGGCCCTAGCAATGCATGGGGCGCTGCTCTTTGGGGCGGTCGCCCCACTTCCTCTTCAAGGCTGCCAATGCCTCGCGGAGCCGCGAACAGACGGTGCGGCGCGACACGTGCAACATCGCGGCCACCTCCTCCACCGGCGTGCGGCGATAATGGGTCAGCCAGAGAACGGTCGCATGCACGTCGCTCAACTCGGCCGTGAGCTCGAGAAAATTCAAGTCACAGCCTTTCTGCTCGGGGTCGGGAACCCGATCGGGGGCGAAATCGTAGCCGTGCTGGAATTGCGCGGCAAACAGGGCGTCGTCGGGTTGATCCTTGCGCTGCTGGTCGATCAGCTTCCGCTTGATGCAGGGGCGGGCATAGCGCTTGAAGCCGGAAAAGCCGTTGTAGCCCGGCACGATCGATTCCACCAAGGCCGCCATGATTTCGCTCACGGCGTTCTCCCGATCGAGAAAGGCCATCTGGGCGGCGGTGGCGCGGGCGGTCTCGAATACCCACGGCGCGTAGTGCTCGACCAGGCGGTTGCGGAGCTCCTGGTTGCCGTGATCGGCCAGGTAGGCCGTCCAGAGTCGATTGAGCTGAAAGGGAGTGAGCGCGACGCCGGTGAAGGCGGGCGGCGCGGGCGCCCAGTCCGCTTTGCGGTGGGCGGGAGACAATGCTTGCTGGAGCGGTTGCTGTTTTCGGGTCGTGGTAATGAGTTTTCCTTTCGAATGGGGTTGGTCAGATAAGGTCTTTTTCCGCTTCCTCGATTTGTGATTCGACGGCCGCCACCAGCGGCAGGAGGAACCTCCTTAGCCGTTGGTGGATCCCGAACTTGACGCGGGCCTCGAGGAGGCCGATCGTGGCGCGGATCTCGTCCGCGTCGTCGCTCTCGATGGGCGCCAGGGCCAGCCGCCGCGCGAGCAGGCGGCAGAAGGTCTCGACGGCGACGCGGTCGCCGCGGGCCACGGCCCTGCGGAGCGCGGCCGCCGCCGAGCCGGCGTCTTGCAGGCGGTCGAGCCGCTGCTCTGCGGCGGCGGCCAGGTGGGCGGGTCGGTGCATGGCGGATCTCCTGGGAGGGGGTTCGGCGCACAAATGTTATCCGTAATTATATATATATACGGATTTCCGTCAAGGAATGGGAAAATTTTTTGGGGCCGGCTTCCGGCCGCGGCCGAAAGTCGTTCCCTAAGTCCTTGGCGGGCAACGACTTCCAGCCCTTGACAAAATTTTGGATTCTGCGACAATTAACGACAACAATCACTAACAATCACCCCCCGAGGAGAACTATGGTCAGATTACCAAAAGAACAAGCGTCCGAGATGCACAGCGCGAAATCGCTGGAAAACTCCGTGTCCCGCATCGAGCAGCTCCTGGTCGCCGCCCGCCGCGTGGCCGCCGAAATGGACCGCCTCAAAACCGGCAATATCCTCATCGGCAACCAGCCCTCCTTCAATTGCGCCATGGGCGACCTCGCCCGCTGGGGCAAGGCCTGCGAGGACGCCCTCACCGGCCGACTGATCGAAGGCGGCTTTTTCCGCGCCGAGCCGGCGACCCCCGCTCGCCACGCCCCCCGCAAGACGGGGAAAGCCAAGAAGTCGCGGAAAGCCTAGCTTCGTCGCGTAGCGACCGGCTGACGGTAGCCGTGGGTTTCCACCCACGGTCTGCGCCCGCGACACGTTCCCTCGTCGCGCAGCCCCGATGGAAGACGAAGGAGAGAATCGTTTCCGTGCCCCAACCGCCGCCCCTGATCCACGTCGCCCCCGCCCTCCAGCCCTCCAGCGTCCCGGAAATCGCCGCCATCCTCTTTCCGGCGTACACGGTGGACGAGGGCCGGGTCAGTCTGGCGGGCTGCGCCTTGGAGGACCGCGCGGTCGTGCAGTTGGCCTACCAGTACGGCGGCCAGCGGCTGGAGATCTACCTCAATCCGCAAGGCGAGGAGGTCGACGGCCAGCCGGTGGCCCTGGACCGGGCGATGAAGTTCGTGCCCCTGGCCGCTCCGCCCGACCATTTTGAGGCCGACCTGGAGCGGCTCTTGGCCGCCGGCAGCCGCCTGGTGCAGGACCGCCTGCCCGCCGGGGCCGCCGTCGAGCCTCGTCACCTGCCAGGCGACGTGGTGCAAGTATGTGGAGGGCAAGTTGCGGTTCACGATCGGCGGGGCCGTGCTCGACTTTCCCTTTTCCGGTTGGACGCTGTCGCTCGGGCCGCCGCCGATCATCTGTCCGCACACGGGGGCGGCGACGTTCCATCTGGCGGCGACGTCGGACGGGCGGATTGCCGCGGCCGAGCGGATCGAGGTCTGCGCCGAGACGGGCCGCCGCCTGTTGGGCACGGAGCTGGTGCGTTGCGCGGCGACCGGCCGCCGCGTGAGTCCCGAGCTGACCGAGGTCTGTCCGGTCAGCGGCCGGCGGCTGTTGAAGACGGAGATGGTCCGTTGCGGCGTCTGCCGGCAGCGGGTGAGTCCGCAGGTCCTGGAGAAGAACCAGTGCCTGGCCTGCCGGCACATGAAGGCGGTGAAGAAGGCCGATCCGCGGATGGCCCGGCTCTTGCACGAGCATCCCCGGCTGGACCGTTGGTGGCGGTGGCGGATGAGCGAGACCGCGCGGGTCTACGTGCTGGTGGCCACCGGCTGGCTGCGGCGGCTGCTGGTGGTGGTGGACAAAGAGACGCTCGACATCCGCCACATGGCCATCGGCGGCCGGTTCTCGCACCGCTGGGCCGAGGTCGAGCCGGCGCAGTTCGCCTACGTGCTGCGGGAGTAGGATGCCTACGTGTTGCGGGGATGGCATTTCGGGCCGAAGGCCCAGCCGTTCATCCAGCGAAGGGCAACGCCCTGGATTGCGTGCCACGAGTCCACTCTCTTTTTCTTGGCATCATCCGGCCCAACGGGCCAATCATTCGCCTTCAATTTCAATCCGGCGCATGATCCCATTCGTTCGGAACCCCTTTCGAAGGCGAACTCTTGGCCCTTCGGGCCGACACCGGGACAACACAAAAAATTGGTTTTGTGGCGCGGCCGTCTAACCAGGGCTTTGCCCTTCGCTGGATGAACGGCTGGCCTTTCGAGCCGAAATCCAATCAACCCAAATCAACCCACGGTCTGAGGCATCCCTCGCCCTTTCGTCCGGGCACAATGCGCGACGAGCGCGATGAGGCCCGCGACCGCGACCAGCGCCAGCGCCGACGGCTCCGGCACAACCTCCGCCGTCACGTTGAGCGTCAGCGTTTGCCCGCCGGCCCAGCCGCTGATGTCCTGTTCGTCCGAAAGATCGAACTGATACTGGCCGGAGAAGTTGCCGAGTTGCGACGGACTGAAGAACAAATCCATGAGCCCGCTCGTCTGGCCGGCAGGCAGGTCGGCGAAAGGCGTCGCATCCATGCTGAAGAGGCCGTCCGGATCGGAGAGTGCCATCACCGATCCCAGGGCCAGGCCGGCACGGTACGCGGAGGGCAGATTCTCGATCTGGAACTGGCGGTCTTGCGTGCCGCTGCCGAGCTGCAACGTGCCGAAGTTAAGGTTTAGCACCGTGCCGCTGTTGGTAAAGGCCGCCGCAGCATGGTCGAGAACAGTGAGCGTTCCCGTGGCCGTCTGGGTGCCACTGAGCGCAATGGGGGCGCTAACGGCAAACGAAATCGTGTTGTTGCCCAAAGTCGTTGAAGTGGCCGAGATTGTGCAAGACTCGCTTTGGCCCGGAGCGAGAGTGCCGGAAGCAACTGATCCAAGCGTGGCGTTGCCCGTCTGGACGGTCGCAGTTACGGAGTAATTGACACCGTTGCCGGAGCTCGGAAGGTCTCTCAAGGTCGCACCGAGCATCCCCGTGCCGCCGCTGATGATCGTGGCGCTGGTGCTGCTGCTGAGGGCGATGGTCGCCGGTGCGATGTTCAGGGCGAAAACCGTGCCGGTGCCATTGGCGCCGCCCTGTACGGTCGTCCCGTAAAGGCTGCTGCCGGTTAACGTCAAACCGGCTATGGGATATTCGCCGTTGCTGCCGTTGAAGGAGGCCAGCACCATCGGGTTGCCGCCGCTTTGGGGAACACTGAAGACCGTGCCGTAGCCATAGACGCCACCTTCTTCGGTCGTCCCATACAGGGTATTTCCGCTGAGCGTCAAACCGGCTTGGGGATCTTTGCCATTGCTTCCGTTGAACGAGGCCAGCACCGTCGGGCTGCCGCCGTTTAGCGGAACGCTGAAGACCGTGCCATCCGCATTGGCACCGCCTCCTGTGGTCGACCCATACAGGGTGTTGCCGATGAGGGTCAGGCCGGCAACCGGAGAATAGCCGTTGCTGAACGAGGCCAGCACCGTGGGGCTGCCGCCGCTTGCGGGAAGGCTGAACACCGTGCCGCCTCCATTGGCGCCGCCTCCGTACGTCGTCCCATACAGCGTGTTGCTGCTGAGCGTCAAACAAGCAGTTGCATTTGCGCCGTTGCTGCCGTTGAACGACGCCAGGACCGTCGCGCTGCCGCCGCTTAGCGGAACGCTGAAGACCGTGCCGTCCCCGGAATATGGGAGGCCAGACCAATTGGGGCCGCCGTATACGGTCGTCCCATAAAGCAGGTTGCCGCTGAGCGTCAAACCGGCAGCGGGATCTACGCCGTTGCTGCCGTTGAACGAAGCCAGCAGCGTGGGGCTGCCGCCGCTTAGCGGAACGCTGAATACCGCGCCGTCGTTATGGGCGCCGCCAGATTCGGTCGTCCCATACAGGGTGTTGCCACTGAGCGTCAAACCGGCAGCGGGATCTACGCCGTTGCTGCCGTTGAACGAAGCCAGCAGCGTGGGGCTACCGCCGCTTATCGGAACGCTGAAGACCGTGCCGTCGTTATTCACGCCGCCGGAATCGGTCGTCCCATACAGGGTATTGCCGCTGAGCGTCACACTGGCATAGGGGTTTTCGCTGATGCTGTTGAAACTGGCAAGGGTCGTCAGGGTCTGGGCGTACACCTGGGCCGAGATCGACGCCAGCAGCAATACGCCAAGCCCTATTACCAGCCGCGCTGACGTGAAGAGGGCGCGGTCCCTCTCGACAAGAACCAAATCCCGAGCCGCTTGCAACGAACTTCTTCATTTCACGTCTCCTTCTCAATCTGGGGGCGATTGCTCGCCCTGACATGCAATCAGGAGCCAAGGGTATTGTGGGACAGGAAGATAATGCGGGAGAGAAAGGAAAATGGCAGAAAGGAAAATGCCATTCATTTTCCTTTCTCCAATTTTCCCTTCTCTAATCTTCTTTTGCCAACCATGCACGACGAGCACAATGACGCCCGCGACCCCGAGCAGCGCCAGCGCCGACGGCTTGGGCACGACCCCCGCCGTCACGTTGAGCGTCAGCGTCTGCCCGCCGGTCCAGCCGCTGAGGTCCTGTTCGTCCGAGAGATTGAACTGGTACTGGCCGGAGAAGTTGCCGAGTTGCGACGGAGTGAAGAACAAATCCATGAGCCCGCTCGTCTGGCCGGCCGGCAGGTCGGGGAAAGGCGTCGCATCCGTGCTGAAGAGGCCGTCCGGGTCGGAAAGCGCCATCACCGATTCCAGGGCCAGGCCGACACGGTACGCGGAGGGCAGATTCTCGATCTGGAACTGGCGGTCTTGCGTGCCGCTGCCGACTTGCAAGGTGCCGAAGTTCAGGTTCAGCGTCCCGCCGCCGCCCGCAAAGGCAGCCGCCGCATGGTCCAGCACGGTCAAAGTTGCAGTGGTCGTCTGCGAAAGGTTGGACGAATTCGGATCGCTGCCGGTGAAGGAAATAGTCGTGACGCCGAGCGTGATGGAAGTGGCCGGGACGGTGCAGGACTGGCTTCCGCCCGGAGCAAGGCTGCCGGTGCCGGAGGTTATCGCCCCCAGCGCCGCACTGCCGCTCTGGACGGCTCCATTGAGCGTGTAGTTCAGGTTGTATCCGGAAGTGGGCGAATTGCTTACGGTCATGCCAAGTGTGGCCGTCCCCCCGGCGATGATCGTGGCGCTGGTGCTGCTACTCAGGGCGATGGTTGCCGGTGCGATGTTCAGGGCGAAGACCGCGCCGTCGTTATTGGCGCCGCCGTTTTCGGTCGTCCCATAAAGAGTATCGCCGCTGAGCGTTGCTGCCGCTGAACGAAGCCAGCAGCGCAGGTTTGCCACCGCTAAGGGGGGCGCTGAAGACCGCGCCGTACCCATAGGGATCGGCCCCGCCGTAATAGGTCGTCCCATACACGGTGTTGCCGCTGAGCGTCAGAGCGGCATAGGGACTTGTGCAATTATTGAACGAGGCCAGCACCGTGAGGCCGCCGCCGCTTAGGGGATGCTGAAGACAGTGCCGGAGTTAAAGTTGCCACCTTCGGTGGTCGCGCCAAACAGGGTGTTGCCGCTGAGCGTCAAACCGGCCCTGGGATAACAACCGTTGCCGAGGGGATCAGAAACGCTGCCGCCATTGAACGAGGCCAGTACCGTGGGGCTGCCTCCGCTTAGGGGAACGCTAAAGACGTCGCCGTCGTTATTGGCGCCGCCGCCGTAGGCCGTCCCATACAGGATGTTGCCGCTGAGCGTCACGCCGGCATATGGCCATTCGCCGTTGCTGCCGTTGAAACTGGCAAGGGTCGTCAGGGTCTGCGCACAGACTTGGGCCGACATCGACGCCAGCAGCCATGCGCCAAGCCCTATGACCAGCCTCACTGCGTGAAGAGGGCGCGGTCCCTCTTGACAAGAACCAAATCCCGAGCCGCTTGCAACGAACTTTCTCATTTCACGTCTCCTTATCCGGGGGCGATTGCTTGCCCTGGTGTCCCTGGGTACATGCAGGGACAGGAAGATAATGCGGGAGAGAAAGGAAGGGGGAGAGAAAAATGCGATTCATTTTCTTTTCCCTACTTATCCTTTCTCCCACCTTCCCCCTTAGCCCTGGCACCGCCGAGCCCGGCAGATGCCTGCGGCAAGTCGCAGCCGATGTTGTCGCCAAGTGTAGCCCAGCAGGCCGATTACACCCGCCGCGAGCAGCACCATCGGCGACGGTTCCGGCACGGGGACGGCCACATTGTCACCAACACTGTCAAATCGAGCGTTGCACTCTTGACTATAGATCGAGATGTAAAGGTTGTCGGGGTAGTCATTCAATGTGCTGACGACGGTCGTCCCCAATTGCACATGGTTGGCGTCAAATACCGTGAAGTCGGCCTCACTGGAACTGACACGAGTTATACGAACGATGTAGCTGGTTCCTTGCCAATCGGCCATCCCTTGCACCATCGTGTTGCCGCCGCCGCTGTTGCCTTCTCCCGCTGTCCCAACGATATCGAGAAGGTTATCCGACCTCGGAAGGATCTCAGCCCAAAGCCAGTAAGAGTCGGTATTGGGATTCGAGCTTGTTTCGGTCGTCAACGCAAGCCGCGCCATCGCAATGTTATTCAACTGCGCTGCCGTAATAGTAACTTCGGCCTCGACGAACTGCCCGACGCCGATTTGCACCTGTTCGGTATCATACGAGGCCCAGTCTCCTCCGGTATTCAGATCGTTGATGTACAGCGCATTGTTTTGGGTTATTTGGGTCGCAGGATAGAAATCTCGCTCACTCCACGTCCCGGTGTCTTTGACCGTACCTGGAAACCGCTCCAGGCCGTCGATGAAGCTCGCGTGTGCTTGCGTTACAAATGTGCTAGACAGAAATACCAGAATACCGAATCGCAATGCAAGCATTGCTGTTCGCCTTCGACATAGAAAGCACAGCAAGCCGCCAGTTCCAACGGTGAGCAGCGCCAGCGCCGACGGCTCTGGCACGACCTTCGCCGTCACGTACACCTGGGTCGACATCGACGCTAGCAGCAATGCGCAAAGCCGTATTGCCAGCCTCACTGCGTGAAAAGGGCGCAGCCCCTCTCGACAAGAACCAAATCCCGAGCCGCTTGCAACGAACTTTCTCATTTCACGTCTCTTTCTCAATCTGAGGGCGATTGCTCTGACAGGAACATAATGCGGGAGAGAAAGGAAGATGGCAGAAAGGAAAATGCCATTCATTTTCCTTTCTCTAATCTTCTTTTGCCAACCATGCACGACGAGCACAATGACCCCCGCGACCCCGAGCAGCGCCGGCGCCGACGGCTCGGGCACAACCTCCGCCGTCACGTTGAGCGTCAGCGTCTGCCCGCCGGCCCAGCCGCTCAGGTCCTGCTCGTCCGAGAGATTGAGCTGATACTGGCCGGAGAAGTTGCCGAGTTGCGACGGACTGAAGAACAACTCCATGAGCCTGCTCGTCTGGCCGGCCGGCAGGTCGGCGAAAGGCGTCGCATCCGTGCTGAAGAGGCCGTCCGGATCGGAGGGCGCCATCACCGATTCCAGGGCCAGGCCGGCACGGTATGCGGAGGGCAGATTCTCGATCTGGAACTGGAGGTCTTGCGTGCCGCTGCCAAGCTGCAAGGTGCCGAAGTCCAGGTTCAGCGTCCCGCCGCCGCCCGCAAAGGCCGCCGCTGAATGGTCCAGAACGGTCAGTGTTGCCGTGGCCGTCTGCGAGAGGTTGGAGGAATTCGGATCGCTGCCGGTAAAGGATATGGTCGTGACGCCAAGGGTGGTGGAAGTGGCCGAGACGGTGCAGGACCGGCTCGTACTTGGGGCGAGGCTGCCGGTCCCGGAGGAGACTGCCCCCAGCGTTGCACTACCACTCAAGACGCTTGCGGCGAGCGTGTAGTTCAGGTTGTTCGCGCCGGGGATAGTGAGGGAGAAGATTGTACCGTCGTTGTTACTGCCCCCCTGGCTTGTCATCCCGTATAAGGTTGAGCTTGTAGCGGTGTTGGAAACTGTGGCGTTGAAGGCAGCCGTTCCACCGCTGACGATCGTGGCACTTGCCCCGCCGCTCAAAGCAACAGCAGCCGCCGCGGCAACCGTCAAGCTGCCAACGGGATTGGCACCTGGATATGCCCCGCCGGTGCCTGTGAAGGAGAGCAGGTTGCGGAAGCCGCTGCCGTTGGTGCCGACGCAGAAAATCGTGCCGTAGCTGGAGAGATAGCCGGAAGTCATCCCATACAAAGTGGAGCCGATCAACGTCAGACTGCCGGAGGGACTCGCACCGAGGCTCGCACCGGTGGTGCCGGTGAAGGAAACCAGACTCTGGACGTTGCCGCCGTTGATGCCGACGCCAAAAACACTGCCTTTGCCGCTGCTGCCTCCCGCGACAGTCATCCCGTAAAGGACTGTACCGTCGAGCGTCAAATTCCCAACGGGCCGTTGTCCGTTCGTGCCACTGAACGTGAGCAGGGTCGTGGGGCTGCCTCCGCTTAGGGGAAGGCTGAAGACCGTGCCGAATCCAGAACCGTTGTTCAACGACAAGTTGCCGCCAATTATAGTCGTCCCATACAGGGTGCTGCCGCCGAGCGTCACACCGCCATAGGGAGCGTAGCCGTTACTGCCGTTGAACGAGACCAGCACCGTAGGGCTGCCGCCGCTTAGGGGAAGGCTGAAGACCGTGCCGTCCCCATTGGGGCCGCCGCCGGTGGTCGTCCCATACAGGGTGCCGCCGCTGAGCGTCACACCCGCCATGGGATAATAACCGTTGCTGTCGTTGAACGAGGACAGCAGCGTGAGGTTGCCGCCGCTTTGGGGAACGCTGAAGACGGTGCCGTCCCCATTGGCGCCGCCTATTGCGGTCGTCCCATACAGGGTGTTGCCATTAATCATCAAAGCGGCTTGGGGCCATTGGCCGTTGCTGCCGCTAAACGTGAGCAGGGTCGTGGGGCTGCCACCGCTTGTGGCAACGCTGAAGACCGTGCCGTCTCCGTTGCCGTAGCTCAACGACAGGTTGCCGCCTTCTTGGGTCGTCCCATACAGAATGTTGCCGCTGAGTGTCAAACCGGCACAGGGCCATTTGCCGTTGCTGCCATTGAACGTGGTCAGCACCGTAAATGTCTGGGCACTGGCCGGAAATGAGCTCAGCATCATCACAAGGAATACGCCAACGAAGCCCGTTCCGTAACCAAGGTGCAATCCTTCTCGACAAGAACCAAATCCCGAACCGCTGGCAACGAACTTTCTCATTTCACGTCTCCTTATCTGGGGGCGGAGATGGGCTCAAGAGCCGGGAAGGGGAGCGTGAGAAGAATGGAGGCAGCAGCTTCCCCCACGAAACCGCTTGGCGGCTTCGAGAGCGAATCGGTCGAATTGACGAATCCGGCTAGAGCGGCTCCGAGGCCGGGACGATTCCGGCTCCAGAGCGGACGCAGACCGGGACGCTGCCTCTGTATGGGTCCAGGCGGCAAAAACGCCACCCATGACGAATTGCGCTATTATAATAAGAGGGCTGCGAATTACAATAGGGAGGGGCTTCGGCAGGAGGTTCGAGGAATACTGTCAGGACTAGCTGTTAAAAATCGGCTGTGGGCGTTTTCTGGCGTACTATGCCCCGAAAGTATGGCGAAAATCGCCATTGCGATGCGATATACACATCTACCGAGGGGTTTGATTACCACCAAAACGTAGCGAATCAAAAGCCAATATCGTCTTGAAGGCGAACTCTTGGCCCTTCGGGCTCACACCGGGAAATACGAGGCAACAGGATTTGTGGTGACGGGCGTTCACGCCCGTTTTCGGCTTCAGCCGGTAATCGGCCCGGCATTTGTGCCGGGTTGGCCGAACCGGCAGCGCCCCTCTTCCTGGTCCCTCCCGATGTCAACCCCGTTTACGGGGTTCCTGTCCGGTGTGATGATCTTAGAATGGTGGTTTCGGCCAACGGGACATTCCCGAAATAAAGGAGGCCCGTAAACGGGCCTGACAACGGGCAACGAACTAGTAAACGGAACGACTGCGGCCTGCCACCAACCCGGCATAAATGCCGGGCCGATTACCGGCTAAAGCCGAAAACGGGCGTAAACGCCCGTCGCCCGGAACGGATGCCGCGGTCCACCTTTCGTCGGTCAGCGGGCGTATAGGACGACGCCCGTCCCGTCGCCCGGAACCACCTTTCGTCGGTCAGCGGGCGTATAGGACGACGCCGTCCCGTCGCCCGGAACGAATGCCGCATCATTGCGTCGCTACGCGACGGCCCATGAACCCCCAACAAATGCCAACCGTGAAACATGCCGCATCGCCCAACTCGCCCGCGAACCGGCGCCGGCGTCGCTTCTGGCGCGGCCTGGTCTGCTCCTTGAGCTTCCTCGTCCTGCCGGTCGGGCGGCTTTGCGGCGGGCGATGGATCAAGCGGTTGGAAGCGGAACGGCTCGATCGAGGACTGGTGCTGATCCTGCCGGGCATCGAAGGCCGCAGCCTGCTGAACATCTCGCTGATGGCCGGCCTGCTCGACGCGGGACTGCCCTACGCCACGGAGATCGTCGACTGGACCACGGGCCGCATCCTGCTGGCGATTTACCATCTCCGCGCCTGGAAGCGGAATCGGCGGGCCGCGCTCAAGATCGCCGACCGCGTGGTCGAGTACCGCCGGGACTATCCGGGCCGCCCCGTGTGGATTGTCGGGCACTCGGCGGGCGGGGCGATGGCCCTGCTGACGGCTGAGCTCCTGCCGGCCGGGGAGGAACTGACCGGGATCGTGCTGCTCGCCCCGGCAATCTCATCGCGTTACTCCTGCCAGGCCGCGCTCGCGCGGACCGAACGCGGGATCTGGAACTTCTGCTCGGCGGGCGACGTTTTGTTCCTCGGCCTACTGACGATGGTCTTCGGCACGTTCGACGGAGTGCACTGGCCCGCCGCCGGATGCATCGGCTTCGCGGACCACACGCAGCCGAGTCCGGCCGCTGACCGCAAATTGCGGCAGATGCCCTATCGCCTGGGAATGATCGCGGAGTTCAACCTCGGGGGCCACTTCGGCTGCGTGCATCGCGTCTTCGCGGCGGAAACGGTCGCGCCGATCGTGAGGGGAACGTAGCGACACGCAAAGACCCCCGCCGGCGGCCAACTCGCGACAAATTCCGCCAAAAGGGTGGTACGAATCGCCGCTTTCCTCGATTAAGATAGGGTTTAACCGGTCTTATCCGCATGACCTGACACTAGGAGTTCCACCGACCTTTCGGGTGGGTAATCTGGTTGACACGGCAAAATGAGCGAAGTTATACTAGTCACATAGGCAAGCGGTCACTTCTTCGTTGTCCTGAAGGATTAGGTGGGGTCTTTTCATGAACCTCGTCGGCAAAATATTTACTGTCCTGATTTTCCTCATGTGCGTGGTCTTTGGGACCTTCGCGCTGATGACGCACGCCGCGCACACGAACTGGCGACAGGAAGTGATCAAGAAGGACGGGCTGAACGATCAGTTGGTCGCGGCCAAGAAGATCGTCGAAGACCTCACCGGTGAAAAGAAGATCCTGGAGACGGAACTAGCGAAGCAGAAGGATGACCTTCAAAAGCGGATCATCGCCCTGCAGGAAGCGGCCAACAGCGCCATAAAGGCCCAGAAGGTCAGCGAAGACAAGGTCGAGGTCGAGGAACGCAAGAGCCACGACTACGCCCTGGCGATTCAAGAGGTCAGCAAGGAGTCTCAACGGCATGCAAGTGGAGATCGAGGCCATGCGGGGCGCCATCCAGGTGGCCGTGGATCAACGCAATAGCACGGCGAAGAAACTGGTGGAAACGACCAACGATCTGAATAACACGGCTGCCGAACGCATTCGCTTGGAGAAGTTGGGCGCGGAACTGGCCGCCAAGGCCGTCAAGCTCTCGGAAGCCCTCAAGTATGCCCAGATCAGCCTGGACAACTTCAAGAAGGTTCCGCCCGCCGGCCTTTCGGGCTTGGTCACCGCCGTTCCGCTTCCCGACGTCGTGGAGATTTCGCTCGGCGCGATGACGGCGTCAGCGTCGGCAATCGGTTCAACGTCACGCGCCCAGCGCCAACAAGTACATCGGCGTGATCGAGGTCATCAAAGTCGACTATCCCAACCGCGCCGTCTGCCGTCCCGACACGAAACTGCAAAGCGACCAGATCCAGAAAGGCGACCGTGTCGAAGCGATCACCAAAACCCGCTAAGGCGGCCGCTGCCCTGGCAGCGTCCCAAGCAGCGTCGCAAGAATACCGCAAACCGCGGGCCGATGTCTACACGGTCCTGCTCGTGGTTGCGCTGCTGATGGTCCTGCTGGCCACGACCGTGCTGTGGATGACGATGAAGGAAGATTACAACTACGAGATCAAGGGCGGCCCGAATCCCGTCTGGCATCGGCCGGCAGCGGGAGCGGTCCTCGACGCGCGAAGTGGAATTGCGTAGGACGGCCTTCCCAGGCCGTCTCGGATTTGACAGGCCGACGCTACAGGACGAATTACGCCCATTTCCGGAGTACGGATGCTCCCGCGACTGCTACGAAACTTCCGGAATGATCTGGCGGTCGATCTGGGCACCGCCAACACGCTGGTCGCCATGGTGGGCGAAGGGGTCGTGCTGGATGAGCCCTCTGTTGTGGCGATCGATCAGTCCAGCGGCAAGATTCTCTCCGACGGCGCGGCGGTCGGTCACATGGCCCGGCAGATGCAGGGCCGCACGCCGCAACGGATCTCCGTCGTCCGCCCTCTGGCCGGTGGCGTGGTCACGGACTTCGTGCTCTGCGAGGCCATGCTCCGCTACTTCCTCCGCAAGGCCCAGCCGCCGGGCTGGCGACTGCGGCCGCGCGTGCTGGTGGGCGTGCCGGGCAGCATCACGCCCGTGGAGAAGCGCGCCGTCTTCAACAGCGTGCAGAGGGCCGGGGCGGGACAGGTGTGGGTCATGCCCGAGGCCAAGGCGGCGGCCATCGGCGCCGGCCTGCCGATCGCCGAACCGCTGGCCAGCATGGTCTGCAACGTCGGCGGCGGCACGACCGAGGTGGCCGTGATGAGCCTGGGCGATACGGTGGCCGCCCAAAGCGTCCGCACCGGCGGCGACCGCATGGATCGGGCGATCGTCGATTATCTTCGCCGCCACTACAGCCTTCGCATCGGCCTGCCGGCCGCGGAAACGCTGCGGATCGCAATCGGCAGCGCTTTTCCCCTGGAGCAAGAGTGCGTGGCCGAGGTCAGCGGCGCGGATACGGTCAGCGGCCTGCCCCGCACGGCGACGATCAGCAGCGAAGAAGTCCGCCATGCCCTGGAGGACCCGCTGGAAGAACTCGTCGACGCCCTGCGTGCCGCGTTGGACCAATGCAGCCCCGACCTGGCGGCCGATCTCACGCGACACGGCATGGTGCTCTGCGGCGGCGGCGGCCTGCTCCGCCGGCTCGATCGTTTCCTCGCCGAGCGCTGCGGCGTGCCCGTGCGCTGGATCCCGAGCCCTTGGCCACCGTGGCCAAGGGCCTGCTCATCTGCCTGGAACACCGCCAGCAATGGAAAACCGCGCTGGAGTCGAGCGACGAAGAGGTGTAGTCTATGCGCTTTCGCCCTCGGGAATGAAGCGATACCCGGCGTCGCGAATCGTGAGAAAGTGCCGCGGTTGGGCCGGGTCGGGCTCGAAGATCTTCCGCAGCCGGCGGATGAACTGGTCGGGGGCCCGCGTGTTGATGTTGCCCGGCATTCCCCAGACCTTCTCCAGCAACTCGCGACGGGGAATCACGCGGCCCTGGTTCTCGATGAAGTAGCGCAGCAGCGTTAATTCGAGCTGCGTCATGCGTATCGACTCGCCGTTGACCAGGACCTCGAAGGTCTCGAAGTCGATCTTCGCGCCGGCGAACTCGAACTTCTCGATGCGGCCTGCCTGGCGGGCGTGCGGCTCGGCGCCGTGCCCGGGGAAAACGCCAGCAGGTTCCGCACGCGGCTGAGGAATTCGTCGAGGTCGAAGGGCTTGCTCATGTACTGGTTCGCCCCCACGTCGAAGCCCCGCGTGCGGTCTTCGGCAAGCGTCCGAGCGCTCAGAATCAGCACCGGCATATCCCGGTTGATCGCCCGCAGCGATTCGCAGACGGCATAGCCGCTCATGCCGGGCAACATCAGATCGAGCACGACCAGATCGATGTCCGAGGTCGCATCGGTCAGCAGCTTGATCGCCGTCCGGCCATCCCCGGCGACGGTGACGCGATACCCTTCCGCGACCAGATTGTACTTAATCCCCATCGCGAGGTGTTCCTCGTCCTCCACGACCAGAATGTGCTCTTTGTCGGCCATGACAGACAGTTCAAACTGCACGCGGTTGAAACTGATACCAGCCCGACGCGCAAGCGAGGATGCTAACCCGTTACCTCGCTTGCGCTTCGGGCTAGTATGAAACGGCTCATTTGAAACCGTTCACAGTATAGCCCTGGAGGCGGTGGTCTGACAAGTAGGTAAATGGGGGGTCTTGATATTCTGTGCTGACTGGATAAGATGTACGGACCGGATTTCCCGGTGCTACCTGGTTGGGTCCCATTGGAAGTGAGGAGATCAAGATGAGGTTGACGAGATTTGTTTCAGCGCTGGCAATGGTTCTCGGAGTTTCGCTGGGCGGGACGGCCCACGGCGGCGACTGCGGATGCACGGCCGCCGCGCCTGCGGCTGCGGCCCCGTGTGGCCAGCCCTGCGTGACCAGGACGGTCTGTGTTCCGGAGTTTGTGACCGAGGAGCGGACGTGCCTGGAAACGGTGTGCGTGCCGGAAACCCAGATCCGCAAGGTCGTGTGCTGCGAGATGGTGCCCGTTACGAAGACGGTTCCCTGCACCTACACGGTCCTGGTCCCCCACGAGCAAAAGCGGATCGAGACCTACTGCGAGGCCGTTCCCGTAACGCGGGAAGTGACCGAGACCTGCCAGGTCCAGGTGCCGACCTTCAAGACGGTGACGTGCAACTACACGGTTTGCGTTCCGGTCTGGACCGACAAGACGGAGCAGTGCACCGTTTGGGCGCCGACCTGCGAAACCCGCCAGGGCACGCGTTGCGAGACGCGGTGCGTGCCGGTCAAGGAGACGCAGACGCGGTGCGTCGACAAGGGGCATTGGGAAGACCGGCCGGTGCCGGTTTGCAATCCTTGCAATGCCTGCGGTCCCGCCCAGACGGTGCAGACCGTGCGCTGCTGGGTGCCGAAGTGGGTCAACGAAGCGGTGGAAGTGACCGTCAACAAGCTGGAGACGGTCCAGGTGCCTTGCAGCTATCAGGTCACGGTCTGCAAGCCGCAGACCCAGACCCGCACCGTCAAGGTCTGCCATCTTGAGAGCCAGACGCGGAGCTGTGAGCGTCAGGTCTGCGAGTACCATTGCGAGACGAGGACGCAGACCCGCACGGTCACCGAGTGCAAGTTCGAGCAGCGGACCCGCGAGGTCACGTGCATCGTTTGCGAGCCCAAGACCGAGACCCGCCAGCAGCAGGTCACGACGTGTGAGTTGCGCCAGGTCGAGCGGACCGTGCCCTGCATCGTGATGGTGCCGCACACGGTGGAGAAGAAGGTGCAGGTGCAGGTCTGCAAGATGGTCGAGAAGACCATCGAAGTTCCCGTTTGCCAGCCGGTTTGCCAGCCCTGCTGCCCGGTGCGTTGCTGCCGGCGGACCCTCTGCGGCTGCGGCATTTGAGCAGGCTACCAGGCGGAAGTTCTCACGCCAAGGGGCGAAGCGCAAAGCAAAAGAGCGAACCTGGTGTAGCGGCTCACGCAATCCGCTTCAGCCTACCCCACCCGTCAAGATTGGTTATGGTGGGCGCTCACGTTTGGGAGCCTATGACGGGTAGTCGCGTTGCGACGATCGATGGTAGTCAGCCTGCTCAACGCTCGCAGTGCGCTCGACTCGCTTGCGCAGACGCTGGCGCGGCTTTTGCTCGCTGGGCCAGATGGATGCGCGACGCGGGCAGAGGAATAGGGTGCAACCCTGTCAGTAAGCCATTAGCCCCGCACGGTCGTCCGTTGCCTTAGGTGTAAGGACGGGGACAAGCGTACCGGGACCTCACTGAGCTAGGGACCTTGGCGCATGCTCAATCTCAACTCGCGTAGTTCGGGCAGCGAGCGGACGAGGGATTCAAGGCCCGTGTCGCTGTAGCCTACAGCATGCGTGAGATCCAAGCGGCGGAGCTTCTTGAGATCGGCCAGACTCGCCAGCCCGTCGTCCGCCACTGCCCCCGACACCGACAACTCCTCCAATTCGCTCAGCACCTTGAGTCGCGGCAGGATGACGCCCAAGGTCCAATCGCCGGCGTGCTCGTACAGATTCAATTTCAACGTTCGCAGGCACTTCATTTCCCAGACCCAGGCCAGCCCGGCGGCGGTCACGCCTGGGAACGAACCGGTCAGGCCAAGTCGCCGCAGGCTGGGTAGTCCCCGTAGCAACGTCATCCCAGTATCGGTCAGGCGCCAACCATTTTCGATCTCCAGCGACTCAAGCTTCGGCAATTCCGCTAGCGCCATCATACCCGAGTCGGAGATCGCGATGGATGGGCAGTCGCTCGTGACCGTCAGGGCGCACAACGAGGCCAGCCGCGCAACGTGCTGCGCGTCCTGATCGGCTGGACCGTCCAGCACAAGCTCCCTCAGTTCAAGAAGGGATCTCAGCCACTTCGTCTGCCCCGCAAGGTCGAGATCGCCGCTTGCCCCGTTGGTACGTCCGCGCATGCCGAGCGCGACCCGCACGTATTCGATATGCGGCGCCGACTCGACGTTCAGTTTTTCCGCGATATCGTTCATCAACTCCAGTCGCCGCAGGTTTTCCGGGAGGTGGACCTTGCCCGCTTTCTCGCCGAAGACATGAATTTGGAGCGCCGTGAGGCTTCTGAGCACGGAGAGGTCCAAGGGCTCGTCGACGCCGGCCTGAAGGCGCGTCTAGGCGCGGAAGGTCTTTGAGCGTGGACAATGCAGCTTTGCCGAGATGATCATCGACCTCAAGGAATCGCAAATTGTCCAGGCCCTTCAACTCCGACAGGTCGGTGTCAATTGCTCCGTCGCTTGAGCTGATGTGCAACTCTTCAAGGGCCTTTAGTCGCTTGACATAAGCCAACAACGACGCCTCCGTCCGCCCTTCAAGGCGCCGCAGGCCCGCGAGGTCTCCAAGGTGACCGAAAACCTGAACGGGAATATTGTCGCCGCGAACCATTCTGCAATCTAGGTCTTCGAGGCTGCGGAGGCCGAACACGGCCGCGAGGTCCGATGCTCCCAGGCTCGCTCCGAGCGTCAGGCGCCGAAGGTGCGGCAACGCGCCAAGCCTGCCGATCCCGCCGCGCGGAATCGGATTCGGAGTCGCGATCTCGACTATGGCGATGCTCGGAATCCCGGCGACGCGGGCAAGATCCGACTCTTTCAGGTCCATGGCGTGAATACTCGCGCCCGTCACGCGCAGGTCCCGGTTGTCCGTTCCAGCGCGACGCCGAGATCCCCAGAAAGCCCCCCAGCCACCACCCTGCACTGAGCTAGGCACTCGGACACGTCGTCCGCCCGCACTGTCGCGCAGACGCAACTCATAGCGACTAGAGCCAAAACGCATATTCTTCGCATGAAACACCTTCATTCGTTCGGTTAAGCTGCGTTCCAATAGCAGCGGGAAAAAAATCTGTTCCCGTCAACCGTTCGACAATCCTTTGGGCGCAGACCGGCTAGTCCGAGCCTTCGCGAGCCATAGTGGGCACGAGGCAAGCCCGGCCGACCGAACTAAGGACCATCACGTCAAAACTCTAATTACCGAAGTGCCCTTCAATAATTCCTATTGAGTCACCCGTTTCAACGCCAACCCCACGCGGGGCAGCGTTCTTCGGAATTTCGTGTTATAATGTTCACGTCCCCTGGCTGGGTCGTGAAAACCCACTTTCCGTTTTGCAGCTTACCGGTCCATGACCCGATAATAGCGGGCAAATCGCCGTGACCGGTAGTTTGTACGCTCGAAGTTTCGGCGGCGGGACCTTGCAGAATGTCGGTGTAAAGGAGGACAATGGAAACACTGACGGCACCTTCCGGCACCGAGGCCTCGCAATTGCTAACCGCACGAGCGCCGATCCCTTCGGGGGTTTTATCGTCATAGCCCTTCGAGTTCCAAATAGCTCCATCCGTACGCGCAACCTGCGGCTTTGCGTTCGTGTATTGTCCAACCACCTTTCCTGCCTGGTTCGTCCACACAACTGCGAATTGGCCTGAGTCTGTATCCTTGCCGACCGCCGCACCGGCGAAGATGGCCAATAAGTCCCCCGGCGCGTGATTATTCCAGGCCGGCGCATCGCGCACCGTCACCGTCAGCTTGCAGTCCGAAACGCTGACCGTGGAACTCACAGACGGGATGGGATTGCCGGCTGTAGGTAGAACATTGAATCTGCCGACTCGCGATGACGTAGATTGGCCAATAGACCATTCAACATCACGGATATAAGGCACTATGAGGAATTTATCAGAAAATACGTCGTGGTGCAAGGGGCCGAGCGGGTTTTTTCGTAAGAGTTAATGAAGGCGGTAGCGAGCAAATCCGGATAAGGTGCGGAACATAAACGACTTCTAATCAATTTCTCACACAGTTCTTGCGCAGGTCTCACAGTCCGACGACATAATTAGGGGGAGGTTCAATACCGAACCAGTGGCCCTTAGGCGTTTCGCTTCTCTGCCCCTTGGAGACAGCATGCGTTCTCCGCCAACCATTCCAGGAAGGATCCCGACCATGCACGATGCATCGATTTCGAAATGCGACCTCCACGTTCATAGCAAATATTCCGATCGGCCCAGCGAGTGGTTTCTCCGCCGCATGGGCACTCCCGAGTCGTTTGTCGAGCCCCAGGAACGTCTATCGCAACGCGCGGCAGGCGGGGATGGATTTTGTAACGATCTCCGACCACAACTGCATCCGCGGCGCGCTGGAGATCGCCCACCTGCCCGGCACCTTCATCTCCAATGAAGTCACGACCTACTTCCCCGCCAACGGCAGCAAGGTCCATATCCTGGTCACCGGAATCAATGAAGAGCAGTTCCGCATGATCCAGGATCTGAGGGCGGACATCTTCCGCCTGCAGGAATACCTCATGGGCGAGGATATCATCTGCTCGGTGGCCCACGTGCTGTTCCGCGTCAACGGGCGGCTGACCATCGATCAGTTCGAGCAACTGCTGCTGCTGTTTCCGCGCTTCGAGTTGATCAACGGTTCGCGCGATCGCCGCGCCGCCGACGTGGTGGGGGCGATCCTCGGCAATCTCACGCCCGCGATGATTGCGGAGATGGCCGACCGGCAGGGCATCGAGCCTTATGGGCCGCAGCCCTGGAAAAAGCTGCTGACTGCCGGCAGCGACGATCACAGCGGGACGTACACGGGCTCGGCCTTCACGCAGACGCCGTTGGCCGCGGGCGTCGATGAGTACCTGGCCTATCTGCGCCGCGGCGAGCATGAGCCCGCAGGCGCATGCGGCGGCAGCGTGCTGATGGGCCACGCCTTTTATCACATCGCGTACAGCTATTACCAGCACCGTTTCATGCGCAACAACAAGGACGGCAAGCCGACGCTGATCGGCCAGCTCTTCGAGCGGCTGCTGAAAAACCGGTCGAGGAGAGCACGGGTTGGACCTGGAAGGGGCTTGCCACGCGGTTTTTCGTCTCGCGGCAATTGAACCGGCTGAGCGAAACGGAGCGGCAACTGGTGGCCGACTTCCGCCGCCTGTTTTCCACGCCGGCGGAACCGCAGACGGCCCAGCCGCTCTTGGACGACCGCCGCACGTTCCGCATCGCCTGCCACATCAGCCATACGCTGGGCTACAATTTCCTCCAGCGGTTTATCGAATTCGCGCGGCAGGGCAAGCTGATGGAAAGTCTACAGACGATCGCCTCGCTGGCCCCGGTCGCCCTGAGCATGGCGCCCTACATGGCGGCCTTCAACACCCAGCACAAGGACGAGCTCTTTCACAAGGCGATCGCGGCCCACTTCCCCGCGGCCTCGCACCTCCGCCGCGCCAGCGACCACAAGGCCTGGGTCACCGACACCTTCGCGGAAGTCAACGGCGTGAGCCGCACCATTCAGGTCCTGGCGGAGACGGCGCGAAGACCGGGCGGAAACTGGTCGTTCTGACGAGCATGGAAAAGGCGCCGGAAACCAAGATCGATCTGAAGAATTTCCAGCCCGTGGGACCTTCCCCATGCCGGAATACGAATCGCAGATGCTCGCCTTCCCGCCCTTTTTGGAAGTCTTCGAGTATATCGAGCGACACCGCGTCAACGAGCTGATCATCTCCACGCCCGGCCCTATGGGGCTGACCGGCCTGGCCGCCGCCCGGCTGCTGGGCCTGCGGACCACCGGCATCTATCACACCGACTTCGTGCAGTACGTGCGGCACCTGACCCAGGACGACGACCTGGCCGATTTGACCTGGCAGTACATGCGCTGGTTCTACGACCAATGCACGACGATCCTCGTGCCCACGGAGACCTATCGCCAGCAGCTCATCGACAACGGCTTCGAGCCCTCGAAGCTGGGCGTCATGGCCCGCGGGGTCGATACCCAGCTTTTCCATCCTTGCAAGGCGTCGGCGACGTTCTTCGATCGCTACGGCCTGCCGAACCGTTTCCGCTTCCTGTACGTAGGAAGGATATCGAAGGAGAAGAATCTGCTGGCCCTGATCGACGCCTTGGACGAAGTCCTGCGGCGGGGCTATCAGGCGAGCCTGTTCTTCGTGGGCGACGGCCCGCACCGCCAGCAACTGGCGGCACACTGCCAGGAGCAGCCGATTGCCTTTACGGGCATCTTGGAAGGAGAAGAACTGGCCCGCGCCTATGCCAGCAGCGATTGCATGGTCTTCCCCTCGACGACCGATACCTTCGGCAACGTGGTCTTGGAGGCGCATGCCTCAGGGCTGCCGGTGATCGTGACCGACCAGGGCGGTCCGGCGGAAATCGTGCGGCGGCACGATTCGGGGATCGTGGTCGATCTGGCACAGCCGCAGGCCCTGGCCGATGCGATGGAGAAGATGATCCTCGACGCCGATCTCCGCCGCGAGTTGAGCGGCCGCGGCCTGCTGAGCGCGGCCGAGAGCAAGTGGGAAAACGTGCTGGAAGATTTCTGGAGCCGCGACGAAGCCGACTCCGGTGAAATGGACATGGAGATTTACCGTTCGCTCGATGCCCGCAACGCACCCGGCGTGATCGCCATGGAAGTGGCCTGATGGTTCGTACTCGTCACGCTCCGCGTGACGGGATGCATCACGCGGAGCGTGATGAGTACGGCTGGGCGGCGGGCTTGGCGACGACCCTAAGGCATCACTTTTGAAAGGAGGTCACGCGTGTCCTTGAGACCCTCGCGAATTCAGCGCAACCGCTCTCGTGGCGAGTGGCGGAAGCAATTCCGCCGGGACAGCGATGCCTGCCCCGGCGACCTTCCGCGGCTGCCCGCCTGGGGCGAAGACGAGGAAGCGGACGGCAGCCCGCATGATCGGCCCAGCGAAGCGGAGGCGGCGGTCGTTGCCGATTCGCTCCTGCCCGGGGAGGCTGCCGCCAACCGTGAAGTACCCGTGAAGCTCCGCCACTTGAGGGTCGCCGCCGAGCGCGGCCACTTGGAGGCCATGTATCTCCTGGCGCAGGAGAGCGACGACCGGGTGGAGCGGATTCAATGGCTGACGATGGCGGCCGAGCGCGGCCACGTGCCCGCCATGCACGACCTGGGCCTGGCCTCGACGGCCCTGCACGAGCGCCGCCGCTGGCTGCTCCGCGCGGCCCAGCACGGCTGGTCGAAGTCGATGGCCGAGCTGGGCGACGTGGAGTGCTCGTAAGCGGTTCACGACAAACGCTTGCAACGACCCGCGTCAAAGTCCTCGTCGGCACGTCCGCCGGCCGCATCGAGGCGTCCGGCCAGGATGTCGGCCTCGATCTTGCGGTCCCATCGTTCGGCCAGATACTCGTCAAACCACCGCGTGAATCGTACAAGCTCCTGGGCGGACATACTGGAGACAGCCGTTTGAAGCTCTTCCACGCTCATGCTCTTCGTCGCGCTGTTTTGCTACTGTTGCGTTGCAGCTTGCATTACCGACCGCAGGGCGTTGTTTACCGCGTCATCGGTCGGAAATGCCACGCGAACCTCGGCGCAAGGAGAGCCAGATTCGTTCCCTCGCAATATCGCTGCAAGTACTTGCCGCGGACCCCGCCCTTCAGTTCCGAAATGTCGTACTCAGGACGAAGTTCATCCTCGTCAAGATTGTCATGATTCTCGCTCATAGGACCTCCGCTCTTCTGGTGTTGGTCGCCGCGCACTGATTATTCGTGTTTTGTCGCCACGCTCACAATGTGAAACGATCAGCAAGCGTCCACTCTGTGAATGGCCGAAAGTTATGTATCGATCTTCGTCGTCCGAGTGGCCTGGATCATCGAAGGTAATTGCGAGTGGATCGCCAAATACCGTCGCGGCCTCGCGAAAATCAACTCCGTGCTTCGCCAGATTTCTCGCAGCCTTCTCGCCATTCCACTCAAATTCCATCGGTTAATCCTATCATTTCCGGAGCGGATTGGCAACTGAATTTCGACAATGATCAGATCGTGAATCAGCCGGCTAAGGTTCCTTCCGCCCGATGAACGTATAATACGGCACCTTAATCAACGGCACGTAGGGCACCTTCGCCCGCTTCTCCTCCAATCGCACCGTCTGGAACCTCCGCTGCAAGTAGGGAACGTGGTCCGGCGACAGGAAGACGTTGTCCGAACCGAACCAGGCGGGCCAGAAGGTCCGCGTGAACCAGCCGTGCCGCGCACCGGGCGCCCGGTACTCGGGGTCGCGGCCGGGTACTTGCGGGCGACGTAGAAATCGGTCACGCCGATCGTCCCGCCGGGGCGGAGCATGGCCAGGGCGTTGTCGATCGCCGCAAACCAGTCGGGGATCATCGTCAGCGAGTAGGAGAAGGTCACCACGTCGGCCTCGGCGGCGGAGGGCCGGAAGGTCGTCGCGTCGGCGCTGACGGCCTCCACGTTCGTCCAGCCGCGGGCCTCGCAGCGCTTCCGCGCGACGGCCAGCAGCGAGTCGCAGAGATCGATCACGTAGAGCTTCCGCGCCTTGTGCAACTCCGCGGCGATCGGCTCGAAGTTCGCCCCCGTCCCGCCGCCCAGGTCGACCCATACGCCGTCCTCCGGCACGGGGATCGACCGGTACATCGCCTCGCGGCCCAGCAGCAGGCGGCGGCGGAAATCGTCGTAGGCCTCGGCCTGGCCGGAGTAGAACGACTCCAGCCGCGCCGCATGGTCCTGGCCCCGCACCGGCTTGGCCACGATGTGATAGAGGACACGGAGATCGGTAAGGAGCGACATGGGAAGAAATCCGAAATCCGAAATTCGAAATTCGAAACAACTTCAAAGCAGAAAATGCAGAAAAAACCGAGATTCCAAACCCGTTTTGATGATTTCTTCTTTGGATTTCGGATTTGTTTCGGATTTCGACATTCGGATTTCGGATTTCTTTCTTGTTATGCGGCCAGGTCGGCGATATGAAAGCTGCCGTAGGTATGCACCCGGCATTGCGGATGGAGCTGCTCGGCCAGGGGGCGGTCGTAGGTCAACAGTTCGCCCACCGAGCGCGGCTTGCCGTCGACCATGATCTGCGTCCGATCGACGAACTCGGTCCGCAGTCCGGCACTCCGCCAGAGGATCCTCGCGCCCGGCGCCGCGCGGCGGACGATCCATTGCCACTCTTGCGCTAGGAGCGGCAGCCGCCGCGTCGATAGCCAGTCCATGTGATCGAGGAGCACGAACCGCGAGATCGGCCGCGGGTCGCTGGTGAGGAAGCCCTCCACGGAATCGGTATGCGTCTGGATGCGGTCGGCCAGCCCTTGGCGAAGCCGTTGGAAGTTCTCCGGCTTGAGGTACTCAGGGCAGCATTCCTTGGTGTAGTGGCCGGTCATGTAGACCCGCCAGAAATAATTATCCGAGAGCGGCAGGCGGGCGAACACCGCCTCGACGCAGTCCTGCACGAACTGGCTGATCCCGCCCCGGTATTGCGTTTCGATCTGGTGCCGCTGGGCCTGGGGAACGCCGAGAAACGAGAGGATCGTGTCTCGCCGCATGGCGAAGCGCATCGATTTTGACCAGAACCGCTTGCGGAGATGCTGCTCGTAGATCTCTTGCTGCTGGGCGACGGTCGAGCACTGGAGCAAGTCGTTGAAATAGGGTCGCAGCTTGGCCACGCGGTTGATATACAGGTTGATCAACATGGCGAAGGAGCCGCAGGTGCCGCGGAAATAGAACGGCCGGCGGTTCTCCGGATCGAAGAATTTGATCCACTTGTCCCAGTAGTGTCGCGGCCATTCGGACAGCGATGGCCGCAGTTTCTCCTCGTAGATCCGCTTTGCGCCCGGCAGGCGGCCGTCGCCGAACATGGCGAAGAAATCCTCGTACTGGAGATTGCGGATGGCGGCCAGCTTGAGGTCGAGCAGGGCGTTCTGCCTGGGGTTCATGTCGACGGCCACGACCTGCTTGGGACCGGCCAGGGCGTAGTCCAGGGCGTTGCAGCCGGCGGAGGTGATCACCAGGATCGTGTCGTCGGCCGTGAGTTTCAGTGCCTGGTGATCGAGCCGGGGATCTTCCCAGCAGGTGTTATAGACCAGGTTGTGGCCGTGGACCATCTTGAAGACCTGCCCACCCGCCCATTCGCTAATCGACATGTGAGTTCTCCCTGCGCTCTTAACTAGGCTCCTATTCCTAGGGCTTATAACGCCGCTTCTAAAGTCTTTGTTGTAGGGTGTTTGCGTCGCCGCGTCAATCGCTATCGCGGGGAAGTCTGGTGAGACAAACCCCCTTCTTTGGGAGTTGCATGGCTACGAACGGTTGGTTTTGGTTAGGAGAGTTCGCTTGCCCAAAGAGTTCCGCGTGAACACGGATGAAGTCTGGCCTGCGCGAAAGTGGCGTCTTGGCAGGACGAGAGGTTATGCCGCTTTTGTTCCGGGCCACGGGGGGCGGGCGTTTACGCCCGTTTCGGGCTTCAGCCCGTAATCGGCCCGGCATTTATGCCGGGTTGCTAGCAGGCGAGAAGTAACTCACCAGTTTGGCGACTATGGATGTCAGGCCCGTTTACGGGCCTCCTTTGTCGCGACAATCCGTGGGCAGGAGCCCCGTAAACGGGGCTGACAACGTGAATCAATCGATGAGTACAACCGATATTGGCGGTTTCGGCTTGCCCGGCATAAATGCCGGGCCTAATACCGGCTGAAGCCGGAAACGGGCGTGAACGCCCGTCCGCATTTCCTTCGGAACAAAAATGCGCCGCACAGAACACGCGATTTCATCCAAATCATCCGACTTTTGCGCAGGCCAGACGAAGTCTATCTGAAGGAGACTCCAGACTTCATGGCGTCCGGTCGTCGGCAACCGCCGCAACAGGAGCGGAATTGGGACCGGTGATCCATCTAGCAGGATGATCCCGCGCCTGGCCTTGCCGCCCTGACCGGAAGTGAAGGGGAAAACGCCGATGCAGACTTCCCCGATTTCAGCGGTACCGGTCATACGTTGCATCTACCTCCGAATCGTCCGAGAGAAACTGCTCGTAAGCGTCCTTTTGCCAAGCGCCATCTTCGGGATCCATGTCCACGAACACGACGATAGTTTGCGCCGAAAAATGGACCGGACCCCGGACTTTGCAATTCTCCTGGTATGCTGGCATGCTCTGGCGGGCTAAATCCCGCCCTGCTTCTTCGGCCACCTCCCGGAATCACGCGAACCATTTCCCATTGCCGGCTTGTTGGTAATCAGACGGAAATTCTCGGCCCCCAATAACTCTTCCACGCGGTTGCGCATCTCCACGTTGTTGGCAATCCGGAACGTGTCGCAGCGGCAGGAGATCTTCCGCCCGTCGGTTAAGCAGAGCAGAAGCTCGAAGGGCACCTCGCCCGGATAGCCGCGAAGGACCTCGTACAGCATCTCCAGCTTCTTCACGCCGTGCGAATCCTCCACCACGCGGACGCGGATGCCGCGGGTGTAGCGGGCCTCGAGATCGCCGATGGGGATGAGCTCGTTGATGATCAGGTTCGCCTCTTCGCTGCCGGCCCGCTTGTCGATCGCGCCGCGGAGGACGCAGATCGTCTCGGCCTGGATCAGCTCGCCAAACTGGGCGAATTGCTCCGGCCAGCAGATGCAGCGCATGATGCCTTCCGTGTCTTCGAGGTCGAACATGGCGTAGTGGCTGGGCGAGCCCGGCTTGGGGTTCTTCGTGTGCGAATGCTTGATCGAGGCGATCATGCCGCCAAGCATGACCTCGCTACGGGATTTCAGGGCGGCCGCCTCGACCGTGGTGTGCGAGCAATAGGCCTGCAGCTTCTTGGCATGCTCGGCCAGCGGATGGCTTGAAAGGTAGAAGCCGAGCACCTCCTTCTCCTTGGCCAGCCGGTCCTTCTGCTCCCACTCGGGCAGGGCGGGCAGTTCCTTGACGACCGCCTCGACCGTTTCCTCGTCATCGTCGGCAAAGAGCCCCTTCTGCCCGCTGCGGCGGTCGGCGGCAGCCGAGGCCCCGCCCTGCATCGCGCGGTCGATCAGGGCGAACCACTGCGAGCGATGCCCTCCCAGCGAATCGAAGGCCCCGGCCTTCACGAGCGACTCGATGGCCGAGCGATTGACCTGGCCCGGATCGAGCCGCTGGCAGAAATCGAAGATGCTGCGATAGGGCCCGCGACCCGGAGTACGGGTGCCCGTTGCGGGCCTTGACGATCGCCGCCGACGCCGCGCCGCCGCAGCCCTTGATGGCCGAGAGGGCGTAGAAGATCTTGCCCTCGCCCACGGCGAACTCGACGTCCGAGCGGTTGACGTCCGGCGGCGCGACCTCGATATTCATGCGGTGGCAGTCTTCGATATGCTCGACCAGCGAGTCCTTCTTCTTGAAGTTCCGCCCCGGGATGTCGCTGGAGAGCAAGGCCGCCATGAACTCGACCTTGTAATGGGCCTTGAAGTAGGCCGTCATGTACGCGATCAGGGCGTAGGCCGTGCTATGAGATTTGTTGAACCCATACCCGGCGAACTTCTCGATCAGCCCGAAAACCTCTTCGGACTTCTTCTTCGCCATGCCCTTCTGGAAGGCGCCCTCGATGAACTCCTCGCGGAACTTGGCGATCGACTCCAGCTTCTTCTTGCTGATGGCCTTGATGCAGCTATAGGCGTTGGCCAGGGCGATGCCGCCCAGGCGGTTGAGGATCCGCATCACCTGCTCCTGGTAGACCATCACGCCGTGGGTCTCCGCCAGGACCTCTTCCATGACCTCGTGCTCGTATACGGGCTTCTTGCGGCCGTGCTTGACCTGGATGTAGTCCTCGACCATGCCGCCTTCCAGCGGTCCCGGCCGGTACAGGGCGTTGGTGGCGATGATGTCGCGGAAGTGGTCGGGCTTCATCCGCTGCAAGAGATCGCGAATGCCCCCGCTCTCCAATTGGAACACGCCCTTCGTCTCGCCGCGGCATAAGAGGGCGAACGTCTCCGCGTCGTCCAGCGGAAACGCGTAGGGATCGACCCGCTTGCCGGTCGTCTGCTCGATCAGGGCAATCACCTTCGAGAGGATCGTCAGGTTCCGGAGGCCCAGGAAGTCCATCTTCAGCAGGCCCGCCTTCTCGACGTCGCCCATCGCCCACTGCGTGATAATCTCTTCCTTGTTCTGCACGTGCTGCAAGGGCACGTAATCGGTCAGCGGCCGGTCGGCGATGACCACGGCTGCGGCGTGCGTGCCGACGTTGCGGGCCAGGCCCTCGATCTTCATGGCCAGCGTCAGGAGCTCGCGGATCTCGCCGTCGGAGTCGTGCAGCTTCTTCAGTTCGTCGCTCTTCTCCAAGGCCGACTTGATGGTGATCTTCAGCTCGTCGGGCACCATGGCCACCACGGAGTCGACCCGCGGGATCGGCATGCCCAGCGCCCGGCCGACGTCGCGGATCGCCGCCCTGGCCGCCAGCGTGCCGAACGTGCCGATCTGGGCCACGTTCTCCATGCCGTACTTCTCCTTGACGTACTGGATCACCTCGCCCCGGCGCTGCTGGCAGAAGTCGATGTCGATATCGGGCGCCTCCCGCCGGCTCTCGTCCAGAAACCGCTCGAACAACAGGTCGTAGGCCAGCGGGCAGACGTGGCTCAGATACAGGCCGTAGGCCACCAGCGAACCGACGCCCGATCCGCGGGCCGTCGCCGGAATGCCCTGCGTGCGGGCAAAACGCACGAAGTCCCAGACGATCAGGAAGTAGTTGGCGAATCCCAGCTTGTTGATCACGTCCATCTCGCGATCGACGCGGGCCATGACCTCCTCCGACAACTGGCCTTCGACCAGTCGTTCCGGATTGCCGGCGTAACGCTCCTTCAGGCCGGCAAGGACTAGCTCGCGGAGGAAATCCTCCGAGGTCTTTTCATCGGGCGGGTTGTAGACCGGGAAGTGCCGCTTGCCCAACTCCAGGTCGATATGGACGCTGTCGGCGATCTCCTGCGACCGCTTCAGGGCCTCGTCGCGGCCGGTGAAGACCGCATACATCTCCTCGGGGCTGCGGAGGTAGAACTCGTTGGTTTCCATCCGCATGCGATTGGTGTCGGTGCGGAACTTGCCCGTATTGACGCAGAGCAGGATGTCCTGGGCCTCGGCGTCTTCGCGGAGCACGTAGTGGACGTCGCTGGTGGCCACCAGGGGCAGGCCCATGCGGTTGGCCAGATCGATCGCGCCTTCCATCGCGATCCGCTGCTGCTCGATGCCGTTGTACTGGATCTCGATGAAGTAGCGGTCG
Source organism: uncultured Planctomycetia bacterium (assembly GCA_963824275.1). Lineage (GTDB taxonomy): Bacteria > Planctomycetota > Planctomycetia > Pirellulales > Thermoguttaceae > JANXQG01. Next base: position 1,620,747 of record CAWGOT010000003.1, read on the forward strand.
CCGAAGACCTTATGGTACCAGGCGGCCGCCTCGCGGGCCTTTTCCATGCCGGCCGTCCCGCCCATCAACAGGCCGCGGTTCAACTCGCTGGAGACGCAGCCGCTCAAGCAGACCAGGCCCTCGCTGTGGGCCGCCAGAAGCTCTTTGTCGATGCGAGGGCGGAAATAGAAGCCCTCCAGAAAGGCGCGGGACGAGAGCTTCAAGAGGTTCTGGAAGCCGGTGCGGTCCTTGGCCAGGATGGTGATGTGGTAGCTGGCTTCCTTCGAGCCGCTGGCGTTTTCCTTATAGAAACGGCTGGAGGGGGCGATGTAGGCCTCGATGCCCACGATCGGGTTGATGCCCATCTCCTTGGCCGCCTTATAGAACTCCAGCGCCCCGTGCAGATTGCCGTGGTCGGTCAGGGCCAGGGAGTTCATGCCCAACTCCTTGGTCCGCTTCAGCAGGCCGGAGATTTTTCCGGCCCCATCGAGCAGGCTATAGTGGCTATGGCAGTGTAAATGGGCAAAGGGCGGGGTGCTCATCGGGACCTCCGTGTGGTTGAGCCAAACAAGGGACTGCACGAAATTGTAAAGCTTCGCGGGGCGCTTGGCTAACCCTCCCTTGGCGGAATTGCAAACCGCACGGAGGTGAGGTTGCTCACTTGAGCAAACGTCGTGCTCGATGGTGATCGCGCGCCCGGACTACCTCAATCCCTTCCCCCGCAGCAATTCGTCGGCCAAGGCGGCATCGGCCGCGTCGAGGGGCGGATTCGGCTCGGCGCGGTAGTCCAGATCGGCATAGCCGCCGTTCGTATAGCAGCGGTTTACCAGCATTTGAGGAGCCATCTGCACGTCGGAATCCGTCGCGCGGAGAGGAATGCGAATCGGCGGCAAGCGGCGCATGAGTGGCGCACGATAGAGCTCAAACCGATGCAGGCTGCTTCGCCAGACACAAATCCGATACGTCGTGCGGTGCGACGGTGGAACTAATTCCTCCGACACGGCGAGTGTCCTCTGACCGTTTCGCGTCAAGTCGATCTCCACGAGGTTTGCACCGCCCGAATTACGCCCGTTTGCTTTTGGAGGTAGTCTTCGCGGCCTCGGCCCGACTTGTTCGCGGGGCTCAGGAATTCGATGACTGTAATAACGCGATTGCCCGACGCGGCATCGACGATCTCAATGTAGCCTTCCCGAAGGGGTTCGCTCTGCGGCGTGATAACAATCGGTTCTTCTTCGATTGCCACTGCCGCTTCCGGCTCGGCGGCAGGAAATGAAGGTTGTGGATACTCGACGACATGAACGTCCGGATAGACCGGGCGCAGGTTGCCGGATTCCTCCTCCAAGATCACCCGTTGCTCAATCCTCGCCCGTAGAGACGGTGGCAGGTTTGCTTGCAGAAGGTCGCCAGTATAGATGATCAGCCGCTGATGCACTTCGTGCCAGTACTTCTCCAAGTACGGGTCCATGCCGGGAAACGGACTTTTCATCGGAATAGCTCTTGTCACTGACCTTACTTCGGCAGGAAGTCGTGCTCGATGGTGATCTCGCGGATCGACCGGCTATCGGGCTCGAAGCAGCGGATCTTGATCTGGATGCCGCGGAGCGGAACGGGGTACGGCGGCTGCGTGATCAACTCGCCGGAGTCGTCGACAACGCCACTGCTATCGTCGTCCATGCCATTGGTCGATGCGCCGGCTGGCCATTGACCCAATCCCGGCGGATAATTGTTGGGTGAAAGGGCGATAAGCTTGCCGGAGTTGGGGTCGACGTTGTAGATCCCTTCGTTCTCATAGGCGAAATTGTAGGAGTCAAAAACACAAGGGGGCCCGACCAGCCCGGACTTGGGCGATCCGGTATGATCGAATCTGGGGGTCCCGGGTCCCTGTGGTGGGACACTAGCCGGAACGAAGTGGTCCCCGCTTCCACCGTAGCCCAAGTCGACGTAACCGCCCTGGCCGCCGTTGGCCGCCGGCTCCCAGACCTTGACGTCAAAGCTGAGCACGTTGGTCAAGATCACGTCGTCGGCCACGCGCGTGCCCCCTTGTGCCAAGACCTGATCAGCCGAGGCAGTTCCAAAGGCGGCAGCGATATTGCTGCTGTTCCACATGTCGAGTTGCGTAACTTTCGGCACCCCACCCGCAGGCGCGGGACCGGCATTCCAGCTCGGCGACGAACATTCGGCCAACGTGGGAAGCCCAAGGCATCCCCAGACCCGCGCGTCGAATGGGAACGCGCAGACTGGCGTTTGGACGCCCGCTTGGAATGTCGCGTGCCCGAAGCGATTTTCGCGCTTGGTCAGGTCGCCCAGGCTGTTGGGCACGATTCGGCCATTCGCGATATGGACCGAGATATCGTTGTTGGCATAGAAGCCGGCCGGGGAGGAGCCCGCAATCGCCGCCGCCGTGCCCGGCACGACCAGCAACACCCGCCGGTGCAAAGTATTGCCGCGGAGGAACCAGGCCACCTCGGCCACGTCCGATTGCAGCGTAGGATTGTTCGGGTCAACCGATCCAGCATAGCGGCCCAGGAAGGGCCGCGTGGCGTTGCGGGTGGTGAACATCAGCACGTCGTGGTTGACGGCGCCCGGCACGCTCGCCCCGTTCTCGCTCACGGTCAAATCAGGCTGGCCGGTGTCGCTATTGATTGCCATCAGGCCGGCGTAGGCGGTTTCGATATACTCGAAATATCCTTTGCTCTCCTCCGGCCGCACCGGGCGGCCATCGAACTTCACGGTTTCCCCCTCCAGATCCATGCCAAGCTGTTGAGCGGCAGTGCGCATGCGATCGAACTGCTCCAGGGCCCGGCGGGACTTGGCAATGCCATCGCCCACCCCGCCGAAGACCTGCACCACGGCGGTCATGAGAATCAGGGTCAAAGTCACGGCTACGAGAATCTCGACGAGCGTGTAACCGCTCCGCCGGACGGTAACGACCAGAAAAGACGCGGAATTGGGCCGCGGACGCATAGACAGCCTCCCCTAGACAAACGATTGAACTTGTTGCCCTACACTACCAGCCCGACCCTCTCTCTATTCATTCGACTCTCTTCCGAGCCGAAAGTCAAGGCAAAGTAGCCCAAAGTAGCAGGCACACTCCGTGTGCCGTCCGCCAGTTGTAGGGTTGGCTCCGTGCGTAACCCACCATTTTCTGCCCGTTCGCTTCATGCACCCTACAATTTTGCAAGCGGCACACGGCGTAGCAGCCAGCGTTCCGGGCCGCGTTTAAGCCGCGTGAACCACGGTTCCTCCTCCGGATGGATCGGGTCCACGAGAATAGTGGTCAATCCGGCCAATCGCCCCGCCATGACGTCGGCAAAGAGCTGGTCCCCCACCATGGCGGTGGTTTTGCGGCGAAAACCCATTTTCCGCATGGCCCTTCGGCAACCAATGGGAAGCGGCTTCAGGGCTTTGGAGACAAACGGCAGCCCCAACGGTTGAGCAAACCGCCCAATTCGCTCACCAAGTCCATTGGAGACCAGGCACAGGCCAATGCCCGCTTGCCGCAACGCGTCGAGCCATTCGGCCACGCCGGAGACACACTGCTCGCTACTGTAGCGCTTGAGCGTGCAGTCGGCGTCCAAAAGCAGGCTCTCCAGGCCCAATTCGCTGAATCGCTCGGGAGTCAACTCCAGGACGCTTGCGATACGGTAGTGAGGGGTCAAAAGGGCGAACATTGGGGTGGATTGCAAATTGAAAATTGGGGGCTGCGGACGCGGCTCGCAATTTTCATTTTGCAATTTCCTTTTTTTTCAGGATAAACACCGTGTCCGAAATCTCGTTATCGAGTTTCAGCGGTTCGTCGATCTCGTACCAGAAGTCGTAGACGTCACAGAGTTCGAAGGCCGGCACGCTGGCCAGGAGCTTGCGGAACTGGGCGGCGTTGTAAAGGCGGAGATCGAACTTGCCCTGGAATCGCCATAGCTTCTCGCCGCGGCGGACCCGTAGCGAAACTTGCAAGCTCTCGATGCGGCGGCGGCGATTGCTGGCGGTAACCCGCAGATCGGTGCTGACGTGCGTCTTTCCCCGGCTCGTCCGCCAGCGTTCGATGGAACTCAGATCGGCGTCGGGTGGTAGGAGATGCAGCCCTAGAAGGTAGATCCCGCCCGGCCGCAGGTTTTTGGCGACCGTTTCGAGGTGGCGCTTGGCGTCGGCTTCGGTCAGGAGGTGGCGGAAGCTGTTCAAGAGGCAGTAGGCGGCGTCGACCGGCTGAGGGAGGGCGAAATCGGTGATGTCGGCCCGAAGGACCTCGGCCTGGAGCTTTCTTCGCTTCAACCGCTTGCGCAGGAAGCCGAGGGCATTTTCGTTCAGGTCGATGCCCGTCACGTGGTAGCCGCGGGCGGCCAGTTCGGTCACGAGCCGACCCGAGCCGCAGGCCGGCTCCACCAGCCGGCGAACGGGAAAATCGCAATACTTGCAGCATGCCGCCCCAACGAACGTCGCCTCCAGGGGCGTCTCGTCGCGCAGCGAGAGATCATAGTATTCCGGATGGTCGTACCAGTCGCCGACAATCGGTTGGGTCGAGGCCAAGGCGATTTCTCCCCGTGCAAAATGGTCCATTCTAACCGCCGGGGCCGGCAACTGTCACCCGGGGGCCGGCAACTGTCACCCCCCGCGTTCTCGAAAGAGGTTCCTCCGGGAATCGTGCAAGGCAGTTTAGCGAACTGCTGGAGTCCCGCCTTTAGGCGGCGCTTCCGGGAACATTCCGGCTGAAGCCGGGACTCCAACCCGCTCATTTCTGCCCATGTCCCTGGCCAGACTTCAGCAAAATCCTTGCCCTGACAGCCGGGGCTGTTAAAATAACAGTTGGCCCGCAGGCTGCGTTCCCGCCTGACATTGCTGCCCGCCACCCACAGCCGCGAGCGGTTTCCTGAAAGACAAAAACGATCTCGCCAAACCAGGGGCGTCGCCCAATCGTCGCTCCCCCACAGGAGGTTCCTTCGATGCTTCCCTGCAATTGTCACGGAAATCCCTTGTCACAGCCCTCGCGGCGCGAGTTGTTGACGGTCGGGGCTCTGGGAGCGATGGGCCTCGTGCTCGGCGATCTGCTGCATTGGGAAAAGGCCCAGGCCGCCGAGAGCACGCCCGCCGCGCCGGGCAAGGCCGCGAGGGCCAAGAGTATCCTGCATATCTTTCTGCCCGGCGGAATGGCCCAGCAGGAGTCGTTCGACCCCAAGCCCTACGCCCCGCTGGAGTATCGCGGCTCGTTCGGGGTGGTGAAAACCAGCCTGCCGGGCGAGGTCTTCAGTGAGATGTGGCCGCAGACGGCCGGCGTGGCGGACAAGCTTTGCATCGTCCGCTCGATGAGCCACGGCGAAGCGGCCCACGAGCGCGGCACGCACAACATGTTCACCGGCTATCGCCCTAGCCCGGCCATCCAGTACCCGAGCCTTGGCAGCATCGTGAGCCATGAACTTGGCCCCAGGGCCGACCTGCCGGCCTACGTTTGCGTGCCCAACATGCCCAACCCGTATGCCGGCACGGGCTACCTCAGTTCGTCCTACGGACCGTTCAGCCTGGGGGCCGATCCGGCGCAGGGCGGGTTCCGCGTCCGCGATCTGGCTTTGCCCGCCGGGGTCGATGCCGCGCGGTTCACCCGCCGCCGCACGGCCATGGACGCGGTGAACGCCCATTTCGAGGCGATCGAGAAGGCCGACGCGATCGGCGCCATGGATACCTTCTATCAGCAGGCCTATAACCTGATCAGTTCGGCCCAGGCCCGCGAGGCGTTCAATCTGAATGCCGAACCGGCGGCGATTCGCGACGAATACGGCCGCAACGAGGCGGGCGCCCGACTGCTGATGGCCCGGCGGTTGATCGGCGCGGGGGTCCGCGTGGTCTCGGTGACCTACGGCGGTTGGGACTTCCATCGCGAGATCGTGCCCGGCACGCGGCGCGAAGCCCCGCCGCTGGACAAGGCCTTTGCCGCCCTGATTCGCGACCTGGATCGCACCGGCCTGCTGGACAGCACGATCGTGATGCTCTCCAGCGAATTCGGCCGCACGCCCAAGGTCAATGGCGACAAGGGCCGCGACCACTGGCCGCGGGTCTTCAGCATCGCGCTGGCCGGCGGCGGGATCGCGCGAGGCAAAATCTTCGGCGCCTCGACCGCTACCGCGGCGGAGCCCGATTCGGACGAGATCGGCCCCGCCGACCTCTTCGCCACACTGTATCATTTGCTGGGAATCGATTACACGAAGCGATTGCTGGCCCCCGGCAACCGGCCGATCGACATCGTCCGCGACGGCAAGCTGCGGCAGGGATTGCTGTCGTGAGGATCATGAACCACCGTCGCACACTGATCCTGACCGCCCTCTTCCTCCTCGCGGCGACGCTCGCGTCGGCCGCCGTGCCCGAGATCGAGCGATTCATGCCCCGCGGCGGCCGGCGGGGCACGGAGGTCGAGGTGACCTTCTCCGGTCAGCGTCTTGGCGACGCCCGAGGGCTGCTCTTCTACGAGCCGGGCATCGCCGTCAAATCGCTGGAAGTGCTGCCCGACAAGCGGGTCAAGACCCGTCTCGCCCTGGCCGCCGACTGCCCGCTGGGGCCGCATGCCCTGCGGCTGCAATCCGCGACCGGCATCAGCAACCTGGTCACCTTCAGCGTCGGCGCCCTGGCGGAAGTCAACGAAGTCAAGCCTACCAACGACTTCGCCAAGCCGCAGAAGATCGATCTCAATTCCACCGTCAACGGCCTGGTCCTGAACGAGGACGTCAACTACTACGCCGTCGAGGCCAAGAAGGGCCAGCGGCTGAGCGTCGAGGTGGAGGGCCTGCGGTTGGGCGAATCGTTCTTCGACCCGGCGGTGGCGATCATGGACACGAACCGCTTCGTGCTGGCCTCGGCCGACGACACGCCGCTCCTGCGCCAGGATTGTGCCTGCTCGCTCGTCGTCCCCCGCGACGGGACCTACGTGGTCCAGGTCCGCGAAAGCGCCTACGGCGGCTCCGACCGCTGCCACTATCGCCTGCACGTCGGCACCTTTCCCCGCCCTCTGGCCATTTATCCGGCGGGCGGCCGCTTCGGCGAGACCGTCGATGTGACCTATGTGGGCGCGGCAGGCGGCCCCATTACGCAGACGCTCGCCCTGCCCTCCAAGCCGCAGCCCGGCTTTGCCGCCTGGCCGCAGGACAGCCAAGGCATGGCCCCGTCGCCCAACCCGTTCCGCCTCTCGCCCTTGGCGAACGTGCTGGAAAAGGAGCCGAACAACGACGCCCAGCATGCCACGCCTTTCACCGCCCCGGCGGCGCTCAACGGTGTGATCGACCCGCCCGGCGACACTGATTGCTGGGTCTTCTCGGCGAAGAAGGGCCAGACCTTCGACTGCCGCGTCTTCGCCCGCCAACTCCGCACGCCGCTCGACAGCACGCTCAGGATCACCCGCATCAAGGGCCAGTTCATCGCCTTCAACGACGACAGCAACGGGCCGGACAGCTATATTCGCTTCACCGCGCCGGAAGACGATCAGTACGTGCTCGCCGTCACCGATCAGATCGGCCGCGGCGGGCCCGATTTCGTCTACCGCGTGGAAGTCGCGCCCGTCGAGCCGCGTCTGACGCTCAGCCTCCCCGAGCGTTCGACCTACGTCGACATGGTCGCCCCGGTGCCCAAGGGCAACCGGATTGCATTGATGGTGCGGGGCCAGCGCGAGGATTTTGGCGGCGAGGTAGCCCTGGAAATGCGGAACCTGCCGGAGAAGGTCGCCGCGCAACTGCTGCCGATCGCCGCCGATCAGAGCGAGGCGCCGGTGCTTCTTTCGGCCCCGGCCGACGCAAAGCCGCAGGCCGTGCTGGCCGAGATCGCGGGGCGGCACAAGGAGGGCGAGCGGACGATCGAGGGCGAACTCGTGCAGAAGACCGCGCTGGTGCGCGGCGACAACAACCGCGACATGTGGAACTACGCCGGCAACCGCATGGCCGTGGCCGTCACCGAGCCGGTGCCGTTTCATATCGAAATCGTGCCGCCCAAGGTCCCCCTGGTGCAGAACGGCAACATGGAACTGAAGGTCTCCGCCAGCCGCGACAGCGGCTTCAAGGGGGCCATTACGCTCCGCATGCTCTACAACCCGCCGGGCGTCTCGTCGCACGATTCGGTCACTATCCCCGAGGGCCAGACCCAGGGCGTCGTGACGCTCACGGCCGACGGCGGCGCTGCGCTCCGCAAGTGGAAGATTGCCGTGCTGGGCGAATCGTCGACGGGCGACGGGCCGCTGGTCGTCTCTTCGCAACTGGCCGACCTGGAGGTGGCCGAACCGCGGTTGCGATTCCAATTCCAGCCGGCCGTAGTCGAGCAGGGCCAGCAGACGAGCATCGTCGTGAAGGTCGAAAAGACCCGCAAGCTCGAAGCGCCCGCGTCGATCGAACTGCTCGGCCTGCCCAACGAGGTGACGACCGAGCCGCGCCAGATCGACGACGCGACCAGCGAGGTCGTGTTCCCGATTACCACGACCGCCAAGTCGCCGCCGGGGCTGCACAAGACGATCTTTTGCCGGGCGGTGGTGAAGTCGGAAGGCGAGCCGATCACGCACGTCGTAGGGGGCGGAGAACTGCGAATTCAGCCCCCCTTGCCGCCGAAGAACGCGACGGCCAAGACCGAATCAAGGCCCGCGCCACAGGCCAAGCCGGCCGCCGCCAAGCCGCTGAGCCGCCTGGAGCAATTGCGGTTGGAGAAAGGTGGGGCGAAGCCATGAAAGCAACAAAAATCCGAAATCCGAAATCCGAAATCCGAAACAAATCCCAAGCAGAAAGAAGAAAGGTCCAAAACGCGATTGCTTGGTCTTGGTCAATTCCCATTTGGATTTCGAATTTGTTTCGGATTTCGGATTTCGGATTTCGGATTTTTGCTTTCTTCCTGACCCTGCTCGTCGCCCCTTCCGCCCCGGCTGCCACCGCCCGCCTCGATCTCTACCCGCCCGATATCCAGCTTCGCGGCAGTCTCGCCCGGCAGCAGATCGTGGTCGTGGCCACGCGCGGCGACGGCGTGACAGAGGATGTGACCGCCAAGGCCGCGATCGCAGTGGCCGACTCCCATATCGCCCGCCTTGAAAAAGGGACCGTCTATCCCACCGCCAACGGCCAGACCACGCTTCAGGCCCAATTCGACGGCCAGACGGCCGCCACGCCGCTGGCAGTCCAGGACGTGGCCGTCGCGCGGCCGGTCAGCTTCCGCCTCGAACGTCATGCCCGTCTTCATGCGCGCCGGCTGCAACACCGGCGCCTGCCACGGCTCGGCCCGCGGCAAAGACGGCTTCCGCCTCTCGTTGTTCGGTTTCGACCCGGAGGGCGATTACTTCCGCCTGACCCGCGAGCTCGGCTATCGCCGCGTGAACCTGGCCCTGCCGGAAGAGAGCCTCGTGCTGCAAAAGGCCCTGGGGGCGGTGCCGCACACCGGCGGCAAGCGGTTCGACCCGTCGAGCGACTATGCCAGGACGCTGGAGGCCTGGCTCGAGGCCGGCGCCGAACGACCCGCCCGCTGTGCCGACCGTGGAAAACGTCGAGATCTTTCCGCCCGAGATGCTGCTGGAAGGGGCCGGCGCCCGGCAGCAGATGATCGCCCGCGCCCGCTACAGCGACGGCAGCCAGCGGGACGTGACCCCGCTGGCGCTCTTCTACAGCAACAACGACAATTCCGCCCCGGTCGCGGCCAACGGCGTGGTGACCGCGGCCAATCGGGGCGAGGCCTTCGTCCTTGCCCGCTTCAATACCAAGACCGTCGGCAGCCAGGCGATCGTGCTGCCCGCCGGACTGAGCTACGCGCCGCCCGCCGCTGCCGGTGGCAACTACATCGACGACCTGGTCAACGCCAAACTGCAGAAGCTCCGCATCCTGCCGAGCGAAATCTGCAACGATCGGACCTTCCTGCGGCGCGCCACGATCGATATCACCGGCGTGCTGCCGAGCGAGGACGAATATCGGGCCTTTCTCGACGACACGTCGCCCGACAAGCGGGCGAAGCTGGTCGATCGCCTCCTGGAGCAGAAGGCCTTTGCCGAGATCTGGGCCATGAAGTGGGCCGAACTGCTCATGGTCCGCTCGGGCGGGGAAACGCAGACCAGCTACAAGTCGATCTATCTCTATTCGACGTGGCTGACCGAGCAGATCGCGGGCAACGTGCCGCTGGACCAGATCGTGCGGCAGCTGCTGGCTTCCCGCGGCGGCACGTTCTCAACGCCGGCGACGAACTTCTACCAGATCGAGCGCGACACGCTGAAGACGGCCGAGAACGTGGCCCAGGTCTTCATGGGCGTGCGGGTGCAGTGCGCCCAGTGCCACAACCATCCCTTCGACCGCTGGACGATGGACGACTACTACAGTTTCGCCGCCTTCTTCAGCCAGGTCGGCCGCAAGGAAGCGGAAGACCCGCGCGAGACGATCATCTTCAACAGCGGCAACGGCGACGTCAAGCACCCCATCGGCGGCCGCGTGATGGAGCCGAAGTTCCTCGGCGGGCCAAAGCCCGATTGCAAGGGCAAGGACCGCCGCCAGGTGCTGGCCGACTGGCTGACCTCGCCGGACAATCCGTATTTCGCCCCCAGCGTGGCCAATCGCATCTGGGCCCATTTCTTCGGCGTCGGCATCGTCGAGCCGGTCGACGACGTCCGCGTCAGCAACCCGCCGATCAATCCCGAGCTCTACCAGCAGCTTGGCCGCAAGCTGGTCGAGTACCACTACGATTTCAAGCGGCTGGTGCGGGACATCTGCCTCTCGCAGACCTACCAAAGGGCGACCGAGACCAACGCCAGCAACGAAGGCGACCAGCGGAATTTCGCCCATGCCCGCGTGCGGCGGATCCAGGCCGAGATGCTCCGCGACTGCATCACGCAGGTCACGGAAACGAAGGACAAGTTCCGCGGCCTGCCCTTGGGGGCGAGCGCCGTGCAGATTGCCGACGGGGCCACCTCCGATTACTTTCTCACGACCTTCGGCCGTTCGCCGCGGGAGACGGTCTGCGCCGGCAACGTCCGTAGCGAGCCGACGCTGTCACAGGCCCTGCACCTCATGAACGGCGAGACCGTGCAGAAGAAGATTCGCGGCGGCCAGGTCATCCAGCGTTTGCTCGCGGCGAAGAAGGGCCCTGAGGAGATCATTCGCATGTTGTTCGTCCGCTGCCTGAGTCGCGAGCCGGAGGCCGATGAGCTTGACAAGCTGAAGAAGCTGGTCGTGGGCGAGTCCAAGCCGGCAGACGCCTACGAGGATATTTTCTGGAGCCTGCTCAATTCACGGGAGTTTTGTTTTAATCACTAGGTTGGGGCCGCAAGGCCCCAACCCACTTCCAACCATGCCCGCACGCTTCCCCAAAACCATCCTGGTTCTCCTCCTCACGCCTTGCGCCGCCTTTGCTGCCGATGCGCCCAAAATCACCTACGAAGACCACGTGCGGCCGATCTTTCGCGAGCACTGCTTCGCCTGCCACAACCAGGGCAAGGCGACCAACGACCTCGCCCTGGACAGCTACGAGCGGATCCGCAAGGGCGGCGCGAGCGGCGAGGTGATCAACCCTGGCGACCCCGACGCCTCCTACCTCTTTTCGCTCGTCACGCACAAGGACGAGCCGCACATGCCGCCCAGCGGCGACAAGATCCCGGCCGAGAAGATCGAAATCCTGCGGCAATGGATCGCCGGCGGGGCCCTCAAAGATTCCGGCGCCAAGGCCGAGGTCGAGAAGCCGACCGTGAACCTGGCGATGGCGGGCGGCGCCGCGCGGCCGGAGGGACCGCCCGTCATGCCGGAGGGCGTCTTCCGTCAGCCCGCCGTCTACACGAAGCGTCCCGCCGCGATCACGGCCCTGGCGGCCAGCCCTTGGGCCCCGCTGGTGGCCATCGCAGGGCAGCGGCAGATCGTCCTCTACAATACCGATTCCGCCGAACTGGCCGGTGTGCTGCCGTTTCCCGAGGGCATCCCCTACGCGCTCCGCTTCAGTCGTTCCGGCACGCTGCTGGTGGCGGGTGGGGGCAAGGCGGCATCGCGAGGGCTGGTGGCCGTCTACGATGTCAAGACGGGAAAGCGGCTTTCCCAGGTGGGCGACGAGCTTGACGCCGTGCTGGCCGCCGACATCAACGCCAGCCAGACGCTGATCGCCCTGGGCGGACCGCAGAAAATGGTGCGGGTCTACAACGTCGGCGACGGGTCGCTGGCGACCGAGATCCGCAAGCACACCGATTGGGTGACGGCGGTGGAGTTCAGTCCTGACGGCGTGCTCTTGGCCACCGCCGACCGGGCCGGCGGCGTGTGGGTCTGGGAGGCCGGCACCGATCGGGAGTTCCAGGCGCTGGCAGGGCACAAGGCGGCGGTGACGGCGATGAGTTGCGCGCGACGACTCGAACGTTTTGGCCACGGCGGGCGAGGACGGCGCGATCATGCTTTGGGACATGGCCAGCGGCAAGCGGATCAAGAACATCGTGGCCCATGCGGGCGGCGCGACCTCGGTGCAATTCCTGCACGACGGGCGGCTCGTCAGCGGCGGCCGCGATCGCACGGTCAAACTCTGGGGCGCCGGAGGCAATCAGATTCGCCAGTTCGAGCCCTACGGCGAGCTGGTTATGAAAGTTGCCGCGACGCACGACGGCAGCCGGGTGATCGGCGGCGACTGGTCGGGCGAGGTCCGTCTGGCGGCGGTTGCCGACGGGAAGATCGTGAGCCGTCTGGCGGCGAATCCGCCCACACTGGAAATGGCCCTCCAACAGCGGCAAGCCGAGGCGGCCGCTGCCCGCACCGCCGCGGAGCAGGCGACCCGCGAGGCCGACGCGGCGCAGAAGGTACTGGCTGAGAAGCGTCGCATCGCCAAGACGGCCAGCGAAGCTGCCGCGGCCGCCACGAAGGCCGCGGAGAGCATCGCTGCGGAAAAGGCGGCGCTGGAGAAGGCGAAGAACTAGCCGCACGGCGGCGGCGCAGTCACGTCCCCCCCGGCCCTGTGCCGGGGGAGCGCATGTTTGGCCACTACGGCGGCCCTCCCGCACTTCCCGTCCCCCCCGGCCCTGTGCCGGGGGAGCGGATGTTTGGCCACTACGGCGGCCCTCCCGCACTTCCCGTCCCCCCCGGCCCTGTGCCGGGGGAACGCATGTTTGGCCACTACGGCGGCCCTCCCGCACTTCCCGTCCCCCCCGGCCCTGTGCCGGGGGAACGCATGTTTGGCCACTACGGGTCTTGCATCTCCGCTGCCGGCGCGTGAAATTGGGAAGCAGACCCAGGAGTTCATTTTTCTATGACTGCGCCCATCGCCATTTACACGCCGGACAATTGCGGGACGGCCTTCCAGTTGAATTGGGCCCTCTCCCTATTCTGGCACATGCCGGCCGACAACTGCGATTGGCTCGTCGAGCTTCAGCAGGCCACGGAGGCTGACGGCGTTCGTATTCTGAGGCACAATTTCCTCCAGCCGGGTGTGAGCCAGTTCCTGGTGAGCACGCGGCCGGAGGTGGCGCCGGAGCGGATCGTGTGGTCGGTCAAAGGCCGGCTGCAGCATGCCGTCCGGCGGCAACGCCCCAAGGCCTTTCGCCGCAATTACGGCCTGCGAAGCATCGGCTCGGCAACGCGCGAGACCGTCGAGCAATACGTGCGCTCGCAGGTCGCGCACCATCCGATGGCCGACCCGCGCGTGGAGGAGGTCCTCCGCGCCGTTCAGATCGATGATCCATCCGTCGATCTGTCTGTGCCGCGGCGCAGCGCCCACGGCCTATATTGGTACAATCTTCAGGTCTGCTTCATGAATGACGGCCGATGCATGGAAATCCGCCCTGAGCCGCTGCTCCGCGTGCGGGAGATGATCGTGAAGTCAGCCGCGAAGCGAGGGCACTTGTTGTCCACGGGAGGCATCGTGGCCGACCACATCCACCTGACCCTGGGCTGCAACGTCGAGGAATCGCCTGCGGACGTGGCACTTTCTTACATGAACAATCTTGCCTATGCGTGTGGGATGAAGCGGGTCTTTGCATTCGGATTTTACGTGGGAACATGCGGAGAATACGATTTGGGCGTAGCCTGGGCGTAGTGGCCAAACGTCCCGACCACCGGCACGGGGCCGGTGGAGCGGCAGAGGGCCGTGCGCGGCGGCGGTAGTGGCCAAACGTCCGGACCACCGGCACAGGGCCGGTGGAGCGGAGGAGGGCGGCACGCGGCGGCGGTAGTGGCCAAACGTCCCGACCACCGGCACGGGGCCGGTGGAGCGGAGGAGGGCGGCACGCGGCGGCGGTAGTGGCCAAACGTCCCGACCACCGGCACGGGGCCGGTGGAGCGGAAGCACGCGACGCGCGGCGGCGGTAGCGGCCAAACGTCCCGACCACCGGCACAGGGCCGGTGGAGCGGCAGAGGGCGGCCTCACTACCGGTTGCTTGCCTGCCTTGGCGGGTGTAGACTACGGAAAGCCGAGAGGGGTCCATACCATGAATCATCGTTTTACGCGGATCGACCTTCTGATCGTGATCGTCGTCATCGCGGTCTCGCTGGCGATTCTCCTGCCGATCCTGAGTTCGCGCCGCGAGGCCCAACGAAGAGCCACGTGCCTCAACAATCAAAAGCAGATCGCGCTGGCGTTTCAGGTCTACGCCAGCACGTTCAATAACGCGTTTCCTCCATCGGGACAGCTTGTCAAGGCCCCGGACGGCGCAAGGAGCGTCGGCGGCTTTAGTTTTCTGGTCAAACTCCTCTCGTTCCTGGGCGACGACTCATTCAATAGTCATAGATCCGTACCATTGTCCTTCCCCACAGACGGCGACTTGGAAGACTTCGCGAACAAGACGAGCGCGTCCAATGCCGTCCATGAGTCCGTTTCCGCCCAGAGTCTTGATCGATTTGATCAAAAAGCAGCCTGCCGAGTTCCTTTGCCCTAGCAGTCGCCGCAGCGCCGGCCTGCGAGCCTCCGCCGCCCCGGGCATCACCAACTACAAGGCGATGGGCGCCACCACTCGCGGCAGCCTTGCGATGGTAGTGGACCCGCAGGCAGCGCCGCCCTACGGCCTTGCAGAGATTCATCCGGATGGCACGATATTTCCGGCCGGCAATAATCTGCCCATTGCTGCCGTTGGTGACGGCCTCTCGAATACGATCATCACGGTTGAAACCGTCGACGAGGCCGCCAGCCACTGGGTGTTTGGCAAAGAGGCCACGCTGGTCGGTCTGCCCCAGAGCAGTTCGGCCACGGGCACCGCGCCGCAACCGCCGTTGAATTACTTTGCGCCTCCGGGCTTCGACGGCAAGTTTGGTCCAGGCTCAGCCGTGGCCAAGGCCGGCCTGCGGACCTTCCTTTCCTACGACTTCAGTCCGGGAGGCGCCGACGCCGGCAAGTACGAGGATCCCGGCTTCGGCAAGACGCCGCCGGCCTACGGCCCATCGTCGGGGCATCCGGACGTCGTGATCTGCGGCATGGGCGACGGTTCGGTCCGGCCGCTCTCCAAGCAGATCGACGCGGCAGCGCTGTTCTTCCTGATCACGAAGAACAATGGCGATCCTTTTTATGCCCCGTGACCAGTTGGACCCCACCGCCTAATTCACGTGAGCAACAAACGAAAAACCGAAGAGCGTACACGGCGTCGTTTGAGCCGACTTGCGGCCGAGGGCCGTCTTGTCAATGGCGTTGAAGTCCCACGCGGGGCGGTCTTGGCAGACCCATCGCAGCAAGTCCCAAACAATTCCTATTCGCCGCCGCCCTTATTTTATGTCGACATCGAATTCAAGTGCCGTGACTGCGGCCGAGACGAAATTTGGACTGCGCAACAGCAGAAATGGTACTACGAAGTCGCCAAAGGGTCGTTGTTGGCGACCGCAGTCCGGTGCCGCGAATGCCGCAACAAAGTCATTGACCAGGAAGCGCTTCAACGTCAACAAATGGAAGAGGCGGAACGACGCAACGCCGACGATTGACCACTTGCCTGATGGTGCAGGCCGCGGGCGCCGTAATCTGAGCGGCAGCAGCCGATCGTGCAAAAGAATCGTGGCAGCCACGCAGGCTGCCGAAACCGCGGTGCGGCCTCCGCGCCGGCTCTTGACAACCCGCCCACGCCTGTTCATTATGTCCTTCGTGTCTGCCGTCGCGGTTCCACGCTGGCTGGGACCGGCGGCCGACGTGGTCCAGGGCGTTCCTTAATTAAGAGAGGGGTGTCGTCATGCGTTTGCAACGATTCGGCAATACGGGTGTCTGGAGTTTGCTGGCAGTCTCAGCCGCACTGGCGTGCGCCTGGTGTGACGCGGCGGAAGAGAGAGATCCCAAGGCCAAGGAAGAGCCGCGGGCGAAATCGTCCCCGGAGACCAAACCGGCGCTGCCCGATTGGGACAAGGTGGTCGACGGCGCCAAGCGCCTGGAAGGCCTCTTTCCGCTGTACTACAACGAGAAGGAACAGAAGCTCTTCATGGAGGTCCAACAAGCACCAGTACGACAAGGAGGTGATTCTGCCGATCGCGATCGCCCGCGGCGCGGGCATGATGTATCTCGGCGGCGAGACGCTCAACTTCGGCGATCAATGGCTGATCAGCTTTCATCGCGCGGCCGACCGCCTGCTGGTGGTCCGCCGCAACGTCCACGTCCGGGCCGAGGCGGGTTCGCCCCAGGCCGATTCGGTGAAGGTCTCGTATACCGACAGCGTCATCAAGGCCCTGCCGATCAAGAGCGAGAAGGAGAACGGCAGGCGGGTGCTGATCGACCTGGCCGACCTGTTCATGACCGACCTGGCGGACATCGGCATTCAGCCCGACCCGGCCCGCAGCACGTGGGCCAAGGTGAAGGTCTTTCCCAAGAACGTCGAGATCGAGGTGAGCGCGGTCTTCGCGATGCGGGGCGGCTGTCGGTTCGATGTTTCTTCGGCGACGACGTGTCCCGACGCCCGCGGCGCGCAGGTGGTGATCCACTACGGCATGTCGATGCTGCCCGGCCAGCAGCTATCAAGCCGCGCTTGGCCGACGATCGGGTGGGGCATTTCCTGAGCACCGTGAAGGACTTCAGCCAGGACGTGAACGAGACGCCCAAGGTGCGCTACGTCACCCGCTGGAACCTGGAAAAGACGAATCCCGAGGCGGAGAAATCGCCGCCCAAGCAGCCGATCATCTTCTGGATCGAGCGGACCGTGCCGCGCGAGTACCGCCAGTACGTGCGGGAGGGGATCCTGGAATGGAACAAGGCCTTCGAGAAGATCGGCTTCATCGACGCCATCCAGGTCCGCGATCAGCAGGGCGACGACGAGTTCGATCCGGAGGACATCCGCTACAACACCTTCCGCTGGATCTCCACTTCCCGCGGTTTCGCCATGGGGCCATCGCGGACCAATCCCAAGACGGGCGAGATCCTCGACGCCGACATCATTTTCGACGAAGGGCATGATCCGCTACCAGCGCGAGGAATATCTCGACATGGCGGGCGTTCCCGCGGGCATGGCGGCGTTGGCGTCGGGCCAGCGGCAGGGGTTCTTCAAGCACTATGCGGCGGACCTGCCGGCGTTCGAGCAACTGGCGCCGATGCTGGACCGCTACTTCGCCGGCAAGCCCGAGGCGCTGCGAGCAGTTCCGCGCGGCCGCTTCCAGGCCCGCGCACGGTCTCGCGACAGCGCCCTTGGCGCCGGCGGCCTGCGCGCAGTGCGAAATGGGGCCGGGCATGCAGCGGCAGTTGGCCGTGGCGGCGGCGGTCCTGGCCGCCCGCGGCGAACTGGAGCCGGGCGGCAAAGTGCCGGAAAAACTCATCGCCCAGGCGGTCAAGGAAATCGTGATGCACGAAGTCGGCCACACGCTCGGTTTGCGGCACAACTTCAAGGCCAGCAGCATCTACTCGCTCGCAGCAGATCAACGACCCCGAGTTCACCGCCAAGCACGGCAACAGCGGCTCGGTGATGGATTACCTGCCGGCCAACATCGTCCGCAAGGGCGAGAAGCAAGGCGATTACTTCACGCCCACCATCGGCCCTTACGACTACTGGGCCATCGAATACGCCTATAAGCCGATCGACAACAAGGCCAAGGAGAAGGAGGAGCTGGCCAAGATCGCCGGCAAGGCCGCCGATCCCGAGCTGGCCTTTGGCACGGACGAAGACGTCTGTGCTCAATCCCGACCCGCGGATCCACCTCTTCGACCTGGGCGATCCGCTGGAGTATGCCAAGCAATCGCATCCAGTTGGTCCGCGCCAGTATCGACGATCTGCAGGACCGCGTGGTCGCCAAGGGCGAGGGCTGGCAGCGCGCCCGCCGGGCCTTCGACGTGCTGATGGGCGAGATGTTCCAGCGCCGCGTACGCTGGCGACCTGCTACGTGACGGGCGAATACACCTGCCGCGACCACCGCGACGACAAGGACAGCCGGCCGCCGATGAAGCCCATCGAACTGGCGAAACAACGCGAGGCGATCCGGCTGCTCCAGGACGAGATCCTCTCGGACAAGGCCTTCCAGTTCAAGCCCGAACTGCTCCGCCACCTGGCGCCCGACCAGTGGCGCGACACCGGCTTGGGGTTCGGCGAATCGTATCAGTATCCGCTGCTGCAGAACGTGTCGCTCGCTGCAGCGCTCGGTGGTCGTCGCAGCTCTTGGACCCGCAAGCGCTGCGAGTCCGTGCAGGAGATTTCGCTCCATGCCGAGCCGGGGGAGACGCTGGAGATCTCGGAGATCTTCCGCGCCCTGACCGATTCGATCTGGAAGGAGCTGCCGCCGCCAGCCGCCAGGCCCGCGGGGACGAAGATCGCCGTTTCCACGATCCGCCGGAACCTGCAGCGGGACCACGTGGCCCGGCTGGTGCGGATCGTTTTGGGGCGGAGGTCCGGCGCGGTCAGCTTCGGCGACCTGATTCTTTTCGATTCGGAGACGCCGCCGCCGGCTGACGCCCGCGCCCTGGCGCGACAGCACCTGCGCGGAGATCGACGGGCGCATCGAGCGCCGCGCTTGCGCAGGACCCCGACACGATGACGCAGGCCCATTTGCAGGAGCTGCACGAGCAGATCGCCAAGACGCTCAACGCCTCCTTGCAAGTCAACGAGCCGTAGTCCGCCGCGAGACTCGACGGAATGGGAAACGCGAAGGTGATCAGGGTGACCGGATGAAGCTGAGCACCTAGGGAAGGAATACCAAGATGGCATCAAAGCAAGAAGATCACGAGCTTTCCCAGACTTTAATCGAGATTCAGAAAGCCTATTGGCGCTTCAACGCGAGCGAGAAATCCCGGCTGTGCCAGGGCAAGCTCGCGGAACTGCCCTGGCCGTCTATGTTGCGGTTGAATCATCTTTGCTGCATGGAGACATTGGGATCGGCGGCAGGCCAAGAGGAATTGAAATCCGAAGAGATCTTGGAGGAACGCGATTTAGCTGAGGGTCTGGATCTGGGGTTCTGGCCTGGGCTGCTGGCCAGGCTGGTTTCGCCATGAGGTCTTGGCTCGCACGAAAAAACCTGAGGGATAGGGAGACTCGAATCGCCGTCGGCAGCAAGGCTCGGGTCCGAGGTCGAGCCGGCGGTGACGCGGGAAGGAGAAGTAGGCTGGCTGGCAAAATGCCGCCAACCACCATTTTCCATGACGAGCGGGACGTGAAATACGCCCGCAAGCTCAATGACCGTCGCTTCCAGTGGCTCGAGGACGTGGGCGGCAGACCGCTTCAGGACGCCGCCTTGGACGCCGAGGGCTTTGTGTTTGGTTACCAGGGCAGCGCGGAAGACTATCGGAAACTCGTGCATGACCGGCCAAATATCCGCGATCGGCCTGATGAGCGCGAGGAACTGCGCAACCCGGATTCGGTCTTGGAGCGGCTCGACAGGGCCGGCGCAAGCGTGCTGCGGCCGCGATCGTGGAATCTGCGGATCGACGATCGCTCCGTCTGCTGACAATTTCTCCTATTGACGTTTTCCGGCCTCTGCCAACTGGCGCAAAAGTTGAATTGCACCTACTTCCGAACGCCTCCGAACGCCGAGAGGACTTGCAACCGAGGCATTGAATTGGTAGGCTACAATGCGTGAAGGGTGCCGATCGGCTTCGATTTCGTGCCGTTGGGCACCTTGGCGTTCTAAAAAAACTTCGGCGGGAGGACCGAGAAATGCGGATAAGAAGGGTGTTCGTCGAAGGCCTATTCGGGCTCTTTGATCACGAAATCCTCATGAAACTTGAGGATCAAATCACGATCATCCACGCCCCAAATGGGTTTGGAAAGACCGCGATACTGCGCATGATAACCGGACTGCTCCAGGGACATTACTACGAGTTGCGCATTTATCCATTCAACGTGTTTGGTATCGAATTTGAGGATGGCCGCACGCTCACAGTCGAGACATGCTCCCCGGAGAACGGAAAGGAAAAGCGCGGCAAACGCCGCAATCGCGACAATTGGTCGCTGGCAGTTTCTTTTGATGACAACGAACGATATACTTTCCCATCTGCACACGAGCAACGGGGCGTGCGACTTCATGCCCCTCTCGAAGTCGTAGAGCAATTCGTTCCCGAGTTGACCCGAGCTGGACCAGAGCTTTGGCAGACGCCGGAAGGCGACGTTCTCGACCCTTTCGGGCTTGTGCAGCGCTACCCGGAACTCAACCAGATCTTCTCCATTGCAATGCAGAAGGAACCAGACTGGTTGACCGAAGCGCGAAAACTTGTCGATGTGCGCTTTATTCGTTCTGAACGCTTGTTCGCAAGGCTGCAGCCGTCGCGCGAACGGCGTCAGGTGCCGCCGAGCCCGGCTGTGAAGAACTACGCGGAGGAGTTGGCTGGGGCATTAAAGGCGACGTTGACGCGATATGCGGAATTGTCCCAGTCGCTTGATCGCACTTTTCCGGTTCGGCTCGTGCGAGAAACCGGTTCCGACACGCTGACCGATTCGAAGAAATCGTCATAGATTGAGCGAGTTCGAGGCCAAGCGCGAGCGACTTGCGGAGTCTGGCCTGCTCGACCGGGAGGCCGACGCGTTTCAACTCCCCTCGACAATTGATGACACCAAAGCAAGCGTCTTGGCTGTCTATGTTAGCGACGTGGCGAAAAAGTTGGAAGTCTTTGACGAGCTCGCTGCAAAAGATCGACCTCTTCAAGAGCATCGTCAATCGTCGCTTCCGGCACAAGCGGATGATCGTCAGCCGAAACGCGGGTATCGAGTTCATGACTGACGCGGAGCAGCCGCTTAATCCGACAAACCTCTCTTCCGGGGAGCAACACGAACTTGTGATGCTTTACGAGCTGCTATTCAAGATGCGTGAAGACTCGCTGATCCTTATCGACGAGCCCGAGATTTCCTTGCATATCGCCTGGCAAGAGGAGTTTCTGCAGGACCTTACGGAGATGGTCCGGCTATCGGGTTTCAACGTCCTGATTGCGACGCATTCGCCGCAGATTATCAATGACCGCTGGGACTTGACCGTCGAGCTGCACGACTCACCGAAGCCCGAAAAATCAGTTGCGATGAGAGATCAGATCACCGCCCACACGATCGCGAGCGAGGTTCGTATGCGGCGAACGCAGCACAACGGAACCTTCCTCCTGGTTGAGGGTCCAAGCGATAAACGCGTATTTCGCAATCTAACGCTGCCTGATGCCTGCCGAATCGTTATCGGGCACGGTTGGGAGCGGGCTTCCGAGGTCGCCGCAATTCTTTATGGGGAGGGCTTCCCCGGAATGTTGACGGTCCTAGATGCGGATTTTCGCCGGCTAGATAACGCGTTGCCGCCATCGGGCATTCTACTCACCGATTTTCACGACCTCGAGTGCATGATGTTCGCATCTCCCGCCTTGCCAAGTTGTTAGGCGAATACGTCGAGGATGCGCGACTGGCCGCATTCGAGCAGAACGCCGGTTGCTCGTTTCCGGAGACGCTTGTTCGAGGAGCCGCGAAGGTCGGCTACTTGCGATGGTTGTCGCTACGGCAAAACCTCGGTCTTAAGTTTGAAGGACTTGAGTTCCAGAAGTTCGTAGACAAGGACGATCTGAGCGTCAATCAGCAGAAGTTGATAGACGCTGTCAAGAACCACTCACAACGCCACGAAATAGCGACAAAGGTGATCGTGAGGGACATCGAGTCGCTGGTTGACACTAGGCATGACCTCTGGCAATTGTGCTGCGGGCACGACCTCGTCGAGATGTTGACCGTCGCGCTAAGGCGCGCAGTGTCGAGCCGCGACGGCAAGAGGTTAAACGCGAAGTCATGGAACGGTCCTTGCGTTTGGCGTACCAAAGGGAGCATTTTGAGACGAGTAACTTGGCGATTTCAATCCGTGAATGGGAAGTCGGTCATCCGCCATACCGCGTCTTGCCCTGAATTGATCGGCTAGTGCCGGGGAGGCAAAACGGGACAGGTTCGGTAGTGGTAAGGTAGATAATGTTCATTCAAGACAGCCCAAGCATCCAAAACCGGACCTGTCCCGCTCGTGGCCCCTCGCCGCAGTTGACCACTCGGCAGACGATCATCGTCGACCCGGCGGCGATCGCGGACGGCCAGGGCGTCATGGCAGGGATTGGCCAAACCGTCTCCTTGTCGGACGTTGACTGGAAGGACTTTTCGGCCAAGTTGAAGTCGGCGCTGCAGAGCAAGCCCGAGCAGTATCTGCTGCTTCGCGGGGTGCGAAGAAATGAGGTGAGCAAGCAACCGGTCTATTCAACATGCAGCCAACCACGATTTTCTATGACGAGCGGGACGTGAAATACGCCCGCAAACTGGACGACCGTCGCTTCCAGTGGCTTGAGGACCTGGGCGGCAGACCGCTTCAGGACGCCGCCTTGGACGCCGAGGGCTTTGTATTTGGTTACCAGGGTAGAGCGGAAGACTATCGGAAACTTGTGTATGACCGGCCAAATATCCGCGATCGGTCTGAAGAGCGCGAGGAACTGCGTAACCTGGATTCGGTCTTGGAGCGACTCGACCGAGCCGTGCAAGCGTGCCACGGCCGCAATCGTGGATTTTGCGAATCGACAATCGCATCCCGGCGGACATAACCTATCCCGTTTTCGTGCGGACGTCCGTCAGTTCATGGAAGCGGGGCGGAGAGGTGTCGCGCGTGAAGAGCCCTCGGCAACTTGAAGAAGAGGCAGGCCTGTTGCGACGGGCTTTCCAATGGGATGCCACCATCATTGCCCGGCAGTGGCTCGAGTTTGCCCCGGCAGGCTCATGGCGCTACGGAACAGCGCCCCAGGAAATCCGAGTGTGGATTATCGATCAGGTGCCGGCCGCCTGGTCGTTCCACTACCTGCACGTTGTGCCGAGGCCCGCTGGTTTTCCGCCCTCGCCCGAGGACCTGCGGACACTCGCCCGGTACGCGGCGGAAATCGGGCCCTTGTTCCGGTCTCGCCTTGTGGCCGCCGATTTTGCCCGAGCCAAGTCGGGTGAGTGGTATTTTATCGAGGCGGGCGCCGGCTCGTGTTCCGGCACCGCGCACGAAGCGGTTTTCAAGGCCGTTGCGAGAAGGCTTATGCGCCAGCCCGCCGACGCAGACGGTGATGACGTGGGCGACGTGTTTGAGGTCTGAGATTTGCATTTTGAATAGGAGCATGCCATGAACGAGCCTAAGATTCTTTGTTCCTCCGTCTCGCCAAACGGCAATATCGAGGCCGTCGCCGAAGAGGATGATCGCGTGGTCTACTTCTACCTCTTTCCGCAACCCGGGACCAGTTTCTCGATGAAATCGTGCTGGGTGCGGAACCTGGCGACCGCACCGGAAAACCTCGACGTGGATGGCATTCGGCAGGGAATGCCGCCCCTGCTGCCGCGCAGTCTCTGCCGCCATCCAGAGGGGCGCCAGCGTTCGCTGCGGAAGATCTTCGTATCGTCTGGTTCGAGGAAGGCGATGCTGCGGCGCTATTCCTCGGTTCGCAAGCCCTGGCCATCATTCCACCCTGGAGTGGCGTGAAGGGCTTCGCGGGCTATTCGTCAGACTGCCTTGCCGAGAATCCGCTCTGCTGGCCTTTCCCCACGAATCGCCGCCTGTTCGACCGAATCGCGCAAGCGGAGGACTTCTGGCGATCCTGGGAAGACGGCAAGGCATGGCCCCAAATCCGAGATTCAATCGTAGACGCCTACGAATCACAGATCGGCGTGCATTCCAACTACTATGCCATCGACGGAGGCAACTGGCCACCCAAGGCACTGCTGCGAATCCCGATTTTAGAAGATATTGTGCTGGTCACGGCAGGAATGTGTATCAGGCCTCAGCCAAACGTAGAGATGTACACGGATGACCCGGGACCGTACCGACGGATCGAGCTTGGAATGCGCCTCGGCCCTGGCTGCTCGGACACTCTCCAACAAGCTGCCATGCGCTATCTCAGTGGACAAACCGGCTATCCCTGGCACGCATACTCTTGGCTGGGCCACGGTCACACATTCCCGTGTGACGTCATCCCGCCCGGACCCGATGGTACACTGTTCCCGTTTGTATTGCTTCAGAGGGAGTTGCGCGCCGAAGGCTGCGTCTTGCTTCCCGCATATCGCGGCGATCGGGTTTCTCTGCTATGGATGATACCGATCACGAAAGCGGAACGCGATTTCGCGGAATCGCACGGTAGCGAGCAACTCGCGGAAGCAATGGTCCGGGAGGGTGTCGGTATTGTGTATCGCGGCCGGCCTCAGGTGAAGCTGGACGCCGTGACGTAAGGTCGAGAACGCGATGGAAATGAACGGCGCAAAACTCCTTGTCCCTTGCCGCCTCCTGGCTGCGCTCGGCCCGCGAAGTCGTCGTGTTCACCGGCGCGGGCGTCTCGGCCGAAAGCGGCATCCCCACGTTCCGTGACGATGAGGGCTTCTGGCAGCACTTTCCCGTAGACGAGTTCGCCACGTGGAAGGGACTGGTGCGGACGGCGATCCGCCAGCCGCGGCGCGTGGCCGAGTTCATCCATGCGGTGCTTCAGCCGATTGCAGTAGCCAAACCGAACGCCGGCCATCGGGTGATTGCCGAGATGGAGAAACACGTCGGCGTGACGGTCGTCACCCAGAACATCGACAACCTCCACCAGGAGGCTGGCAGTACGATCGTCCATGAGATTCACGGGTCGTTGTTCGAGGTCGTCACGCGCCGCGGTCGTTTCGTCGGGCTGCTGTCGCGCCGTCAACTGCTCCAGATCGCCGAATCGCTCAACCGCGCTCGGCGGGGCTGGCTGATCCTGCCGCGCGTGCTTCTGGCGATTCGTCCTTTGGCCGGACTCGGTTTGCGAGGGCTGCATCTTCCCAGGCTCGTCCTCTTCGGCGATGCCATGGCCGAGCCGGCCTGGTCTGCGCTTGGAGCGCGCGACACTGCGACTGCATGATCCAGGTGGGCACCTCCGGCACGGTCCTGCCGGCCGCCATGCTCCCTTCGGAGGCCAAGGCGGCGGGAGCGAAGGTCATCACCATCGACCCGAACGAAGGTGGCGGCGATGTATGGCTTCGGGGGACGGCGGCGACCGTGTTGCCGCAGTTGACCGAAGCCGCTTTCGGCCCGTCAGGAGCGAGCTAGCCGAAGACCTGCTATACTGGTTCCGGTAAGATAGAAAATGGAAAACCAACCAACTACTCGCGATCGCTTCCGCGGTTGCCTGCTGGGACTGGCAATTGGCGATGGCTTGGGAGCCCGCTTTGAGGGGCAACCCGCCGCATTCGTTCGCGGGCGTTATCCCACGGTTCGCGAGTTGATTGACAATCCGCCCAACAACGAGTTGTGGTACACCGACGATACCCAAATGGCAATCGGCGTGGCCGAGACGCTTGCCGAGCACCATGAGATTATCGAGGAGAAGCTATGCGCGGCATTTGTCTCCAACTATGTTCCGTCCCGCGGTTACGGTCGAGGGGCTCGAAAGGTGCTTGAGGCGATGGAAGATGGCAAGGACCATCGCCAGGCGGCGGCGACGGTCTTTCCCGGCGGATCGCATGGCAACGGCGCGGCGATGCGAGTCGCTCCCGTGGGGCTGCTCTTTCGTGACGACTGCGACCGTGTTTGGGAGCAGGCGCGGGCGTCGGCGTTGCCGACCCACGTGCATCCGTTGGGCATCGAGGGAGCCCAGTTGCTTGCCCTCGCGGTTGCCATGGCCAGCCGGGCGCGGACGCTGGATCGCGGCACGTTCTTTTCGGAACTGATTTCTCGTTGTGTCTCTGACGAGTTCCGACGAAAACTCAGCACCGCCTCGGAGACAACGTCCTTCGATAGCGTGGCATCGCTCGGAAATGGAATCGAGGCGTTGGAATCCGTACCCACAGCCATTGCGTGTTTCGCCCTTGCTCCCATGTCCTACGAAACGGCGGTGGCTCAGACAGTCTTCCTGGGCGGCGATACCGACACGATTGCGGCGATGACGGGGGCTCTGTCCGGCGCCTTTCTCGGCGCAAGCGCGATTCCCGCCGGCCTAATAAGGATCCTGGAGGATCAGGGAAAGGGGCGAACGTACATCATCGATCTGGCGGACAGGTTATCGTCCGCATATCAGGCACGCGCGACGAAAGGATGTTCGTGACCGACATGGCCGACATCAAAAGTCCTCGACTGCTCTACGCCAAGGCGGCCCTCTTCGTCCTCTGCGGAGTCATGGCCTCGGGCCTGATCCTCGTGGAGATGCCGACCGTCAAGGTCGCCCTGCTGCTGGGCATCGCCATCTGGTGCTTTGCCAGGGCCTATTACTTCGCGTTTTACGTTATCCAGCACTACATCGACCCAAGCTACAGATTTGCGGGGCTTTGGTCGTTTGTTTCCTACGTGCTGCGGAAGCGACGCCAATGAAGCAGCCATCCCGGCCAACT
Source organism: uncultured Planctomycetia bacterium (assembly GCA_963824275.1). Taxonomy (GTDB): domain Bacteria; phylum Planctomycetota; class Planctomycetia; order Pirellulales; family Thermoguttaceae; genus JANXQG01. The sequence continues at coordinate 1,647,352 of CAWGOT010000003.1, forward strand.
GGCTTGGCCGATGCCTTGACGGCATCCCCGCTCCACGCCAGAATGGTCAGATGTGGCGGACGTTTGGGAAAGCACGCTCCGAGAAGCAACCCGCAAAGTGGAGTTGACTGGCGGAAAGGAGGAGACGATGCCATCGGCTCTTCCAAAACGAAAGGGAATTGGACGGATGATCCATCGGATTCAAATTGAGAACTTCAAGAGCCTGCGGAACGTAACTGTCGATCTTTCGCGAGTGACCGTTTTCATTGGAAAGAGCGGCACGGGAAAGACCAACTTTGCGTCCGCGATCCGCTTCCTGCGAGATTACCTTGTGCGAGGCGGCCAACAGGAGAATCCGACTTTCCGATGCGCCACGAATCCGACGGGGAACATCCAGTTCAAGGTCGTTTTCGATGTGCCCAGTTTCGCGGAGCGTTTCACGTATACACTCAGCCTCAACCAGCAAATGAATATTCCACAGGTGGAATCGCTGGAATATGGAAGTGGAACGATCTTCAAACAGGTACTGGGAGGCCCAACGAAGGGCCATGGCCCTGGCCCGCGATGGGAAACTCCGCCAGCCTTGGTCTCACCCCCTCCGCCGGGCGGCATAGCTCTAGGGCGTCTTCCCGGTCTCGAAGAAGCCGTTATTGCCTACACGGCGCTAACGACGGCAATCGGCGTTTACGCTTTTCCGTACAATGTGCTGACGACCAACGGAAAACGCGACACAATGCCTGGGCTGGTCGATGACGGTCATAACTTCCTCGAGATCATTGGCGTGATTGCTCGCGATCTTTACAACATTGCCGTCCGAAAGGCGATCGCGGCTTCTTTGCGGCAAATCAACCAGACCGTTGTGAGCGTGGAACTCGACTCGGTTCAGAACCCCCAGAACGCGCTAGTTGGACACCGCTTTGGGGAGAAGACACTGACGCTGCCACTCGGTCAAGAATCGGATGGTTTTCGCCGGTTCTATGCCCATCTCCTCGCGCTCTACCAACTGCCTCCGAAACAGACCTTGGTTTTCGAAGAGCCGGAGAACGGTATTTACCCGGCGCTCTTTCACTGTTGTCCGATGAGTTTAGCGCGGCGCCGGACGCTGGGCGCGGTCAGGTACTGCTCACAACGCATAGTCCGGCATTGCTCGACCGTTTTTCGGAAGATCAAATACGGGTCGTCGATCTTGTGGACCTGGAAACACGAATCGGCCCGCTGGCCGAAGAGCAAAAGGAGGCGATCCGGGAGGAGCTTCTGCATACCGGCGAACTTCTGACTGCCGACCCTGCGCGGAGGCAAGTCGTGGAAACAGGCTACAAACCCGTGCGCGACCAGGCGGAACTAACCAGTTTGGTCGATCTCGACGCGATTCGCAGTCGAAAGATGCGGTCATTTCGACGATTGGAATCGGCGCTGAGCGAAATCGTCTCTGCCATCCGCTCGGACGCTCACCTGGTTACACCAACGCAATAGCAGGCAACGTCAATTCGGAGGCGAACCATGGACGGTGCGCTTTTGAATCCGATCCTGGCGCAGCGACGAACAATTCTACAAAGACCGTCCCTAGGCTTGCCTTCACTCCCATGAAGCCTGGCCATCACGGTCTACCGGCCTGGTCGATTGGAGATCCAATGGCAGACATGGCAGACGCTGCGAAGGTCGGAGGCATTCCAGCCCTCCGCCTTGGTGTATTGAACGACCGGCCACCGAAGGCGGAGGGCGCCTTTGTCGTCTACTGGATGGCAACGGCTCGTCGCACCCGATCGAACTTCGCCCTGCAACGCGCGGTCGGATGGGCCCGGGAGTTGAAGCGACCTCTGGTGGTCATCGAGATTCTCACCTCTGGCGGCCGATGGGACTCTGTCCGCCACCATCACTTTGTCTTGCAGGGCATGCAAGAGAATGCCCGGCAGTTGGCAAATACTCCAGTCTTTTACCATCCCTACGTGGAGCCGCAGCCGGGCGAGTGCTGTCAGTTCCTGGAATCCGTCTCGGCTCAGGCCGCCGTGGTCGTAACGGACGATTATCCGATCAACCTGCCTGCCGTGAACACGGTTGCCGCGGAATTGCCCGCACGCGTTGAGACGATCGATGGGAACGGCCTTTTGCCCTTCAAGGCATCGAATGGCGAATTTCCGACGGCCTACGCATTTCGGAGGTTCCTTCAGCGCACGCTGCGAGAACATCTTGCTCGATGCGCCCAGGCTGATCCATTAACGCGTGTCGCACTTCCACGTCTGAAGTCCTTGGCGGCCACGATCAGGCGGCGTTGGCCGGCTGCCTCGGGCAAGATGCTCTCCTGTGACCCGGCAACGCTGGCCAAGCTGCCGATTGACCACCACGTGCCGGCCGTAGAGACGATTGGCGGCCCCGCGGCTGCCCACGCGCGATGGAAGACGTTCCTGGAGACGAAATTGGCTTCCTACGCAGAGCTTCGCAACCAGCCTGAGGTCGAACTAACCAGCGGCCTGGCGCCCTATCTCCACTTTGGCCATATCTCCGTCCACGAGATCTTCCATAGCCTTGCCAGGCAGGAAGGATGGTCGCCGGGAAAGCTGGCTGAAAAAGCCACTGGCGGGCGCGAAGGATGGTGGGGAATGAGCGCGGCGGCCGAGGCATTCCTCGACCAGTTGGTCACCTGGCGTGAAGTGGGCTTTAATAACTGCTCGGCCTGCCGATCGGATTACGATGACTATGAGCGCCTGCCCCGCTGGGCCAAGGACACGCTAGCCAAACACGCGGCGGACAAGCGCCCGTACGTTTACAGCTTGGATGACTTTGCGGCGGCACGGACGCACGATCGTTTGTGGAACGCCGCGCAGAGGCAATTGATCACTGAAGGCCGAATCCACAACTATCTGCGGATGCTGTGGGGCAAGAAGATCCTGGAGTGGACGGCCAAACCGCGAGATGCCCTCAACGTCATGATTGAATTGAACAACCGTTACGCGTTGGACGGTCAGGACCCGAACTCGTACTCGGGCATCTTCTGGATTCTCGGCCACTACGACCGCCCGTGGGGGCCCGAACGACCGATCTTCGGCACCGTCCGCTATATGAGTTCGGAGAACACCGCACGCAAGGTGCGGGTGAAGGGCTACATTCAACGCTACTGCGGCGACGGCCCACCGATTGAGAGAACGGCCAGTCGACCATGACTATCAAAGCGCCCGCAGTCCTGCTCACGGGAGCAACCGGCTATATCGGTGGGCGTCTTCTGCCATTGCTGGAGCGACGAGGTGTTCGCCTGCGCTGCCTGGCCCGGCGGCCAGCGGAACCTCCGTGCTCGTGTCGGTGAGTCCACGGAGTTGGTCGCGGGTGACGTGCTCGACCTGGGATCGTTGGCATTGGCCTTCGAGGGCGTCGATACCGCGTATTACCTGATCCATTCGATGGCGTCTGGTAGGGATTTTGGGCAAGACGACCGTCAGGGGGCGGCCAATTTTTCAGCAGCCGCCAAAGAGGCCGGGGTCCGGCGGATCATCTATCTGGGCGGGCTCGGCAACCCGAAGCACGCTCTTTCTGACCATCTTCGCAGCCGGCAAGAGACAGGCGAGGTGCTGCGTGCGTCGGGCATCCAAATCATCGAGTTCCGTGCATCGGTCATTATCGGCTCCGGCAGCCTCTCCTTTGAGTTGATCCGGGCCTTAGTGGAACGACTTCCCATCATGGTCTGCCCGAAGTGGGTTGCCACCCCCGCGCAGCCCATCGCCATCGAAGACGTACTCGAGTACCTGCTGGCTGCACTGGATCTGGAAGAGGAGCATAGCCGCATCTTTGAGATTGGCGGCCCTGACAGAGTCTCTTATGGCGACATTATGCGGGACTATGCCCGGCAGCGCGGCCTCCGCCGTCTCATGATACCGGTTCCGGTGCTCACGCCGCGTCTTTCCAGCCTTTGGCTGGGGTTGGTCACGCCCGTGTATGCCCGCGTCGGTCGAAAACTAATCGAGGGTTTGAGGAACCCCACGGTGGTCGAAGATGGGTCGGCTTTGGAGACGTTTACGATTCGCCCGCGGGGATTGCGCGAGGCGCTGGCGCGGGCCCTCTCGCATGAAGACCACGCTCTTGCGGAGACCCGTTGGTCCGATGCCTAGTCTATCCGCTGCATTACCTGATCTTCGCCGGCATGCTCAAGGCACTGGCCCGCACCGTGGAAAAGGATCGAAAAAGGCGTTGATTGCCATCGTTTTGCCGCCCGAGCGTGTGTGTCACGCCCTGTTTTCGGATATATTGAAAGAGTTCAACCGCCCGGAGGAAGTGGATCATGAGAATCGCGATCATCGGTTCAGGCGTCAGCGGATTGCTCTCGGCCCGTCTGCTCTCCACGGACCACGAGATCCATGTTTTCGAGGCCAACGACTATGCCGGCGGCCACGCGAACACGGTGCCGCTGGCGGCCTTTGGCAGAAACTACTCCGTCGATACGGGCTTTATGGTCTTCAACGACCGTACCTATCCCAACTTCCTCCAGATGCTGCACCGACTCGGAGTTGCCGCGCGGTGGAGCGACATGAGCTTCAGCGTACGCTGCGATAAAACCGGCCTGGAATACCAGGGCGGCTCGCTCAACGGCCTGTTCGCCCAGCACCGCAACCTCCTGCGGCCGTCGTTCTACCGCATGCTGGCCGACATCCTGCGGTTCAATCGCCAGTCGCTGGAACTGCTGCAAGGCCACGACGATGGCCTGGAACTCGGCGACTACCTGCAACGCAACCGCTTCAGCCGAGAGTTCATCGAGCATTACCTGGTGCCGATGGGGGCCGCCATCTGGTCGGCGCCGCCGGACCAGTTCCGGCGGTTTCCGGCGCGGTTCATCGTCGGCTTCTTCAACAACCACGGTCTGCTGAGCGTGACCGGCCATCCCCGCTGGAAGACCGTCGAGGGCGGCGCGGTGCAATACGTCAAGGCCCTGACGAGCCCTTTTGCCGACCGCATCCGCCGGAATTGCCCGGTGGCCTCGGTCCGGCGCGGCCCGGAGCGGGCCACCGTGACGACGCGGCAGGGCTCGGCGGAGGATTTCGACGCCGTCGTTCTGGCGACCCATTCCGACCAGTCGCTGGCCCTGCTGGCCGATGCGACCGAAACGGAGCGGGCCGTGCTGGGGGCCATCCCCTACCAGCGGAATGAGACTGTCGTGCATCTTGATCCATCGCTCTTGCCCCGCTGCAAGAGGGCCTGGGCCTCCTGGAACTACCGGATTCCCCGCCGGGAAGGCCAGCCGGTCGCCTTGACCTATAACCTCAATCGGCTGCAAGGGCACCACTCGCCCAACCCGATCTGCGTTACCCTGAACGACACGCCCTCCGTCGAGCCTACGAAGATCCTGCGGCAGATCGAGTACCATCACCCGGTCTATAGCCGGGAAGCCCTGGCGGCCCAGAAGCGGTTCCACGAGATCAACGGCAGGAACCGCACCTACTTCTGCGGCGCGTATTGGGGACACGGTTTTCACGAAGACGGCGTCAACAGCGCGCTGGCCGTGGGCAAGTGCTTCGGAAAGCAGTTGGGATCATGCTGAGTTGCCTCTACGAAGGACACGTCCGCCATCGACGCTCGACTCCCGCCGAGCACCAATTTCGCTACGGCCTGTTCCTGGTTTACCTGGATCTCGACGAGTTGCCCGAGCTGCTGCGGGGCGGCTACGGCCTGCATCGGAGTTGGTTTTCACCGGCGTCGTTCTGCCGCGCGGACCACCTGGGCGATCCGGCCCAGCCGCTGGCCGAGGCAGTCTCCGCGCTGGTCAAGGAGCGGACCAACCGGCGGCCGGCGGGCCCCATTCGCCTGCTGACTCTGCTGCGGACCTTCGGCTACTACTTCAGCCCTCTCAACCTGTATTATTGCTTTGACGGCGACGGCGGGACGGTCGAGGCCGTCGTGGCCGAGGTGACCAATACGCCCTGGCTCGAGCGGCATGCCTATGTGCTCTGGGCCGGCAACCGGATCGGCGAGCCGCCGCAACTTCGGTTCCGCCAGCCGAAGGAGTTTCACGTATCGCCTTTCATGGACATGGAGGCCGAGTACCAGTGGCGTCTCAGCACGCCCGGCGAGCGGCTGAGCGTGGGGATAGTCAATTGGAAGGAAGGGCGGCGTTTTTTTGACGTGGACATGGTGCTCAAGCGGCGCGGGCTGGGCCGCGGGGCTATGTTCCTCGCCCTGCTGCGTCATCCCTGGATGACAGGCCGGGTCACGCAGGCCATCTATTGGCAAGCGCTGCGGCTATGGTGGAAGAGGTGTCCGTATTATCCGCATCCCAAACAACGAATTGAGAAGTAGGGTGGGCCGACGGGCCGACGGGCACCATGTACTCATGGTCGCCGAGTCCCACCAACCGGTAGGAAGTAGGGTGGGCCGAGTGAAGCGAGTCCCACCACGATGCATATAGACTACGAGTTGGTGGGACTCGCTCCACTCGGCCCACCCTACTTCTCGGCTTACCCTACTTGTTGTCCAACAAAAGAAACGAGCCATGACGGTTCCCCAATCCCAAAACGAGCGGCGATTCACCCGTTTCCTGGATGGCCCCTTGCGCCGCGCGGTGTGGCGGCGGCTGGAAATGGTAAGACGGGGCCGGCTCGTCGTTGAAGACGGCCAAGGCCGCGGGACCTTCGGCCAGGCGAAGGGCGAGGGCCTGGCGGCCACGCTTCAGGTCCACGATCAGCGTTTCTATCATGGCCTGGTTTTTGACGGCAGTCTCGGCGCGGCGGAGGCCTACCTTCGCGGATACTGGTCGTGCGACGAGCCTGGTGGGCCTGGTGCGTATTTTCTGCCAGAACCCGGCCGTTTCCGCGGCGGTTGAGAGCGGGCCGGCCAGACTGCTCGGCCCACTGCGGCGGATCGCCCACCTGCTGCGGCGGAACACGACCGAGGGAAGCCGGCGGAACATCGCCGCGCACTACGATCTGGGCGACGATTTCTTCGCCCTGTTCCTCGACGAGACGATGGCCTATTCCTGCGCAATCTTCCCGGAGCCGCAAGCCACGCTCCACGAGGCGTCGCTGGCCAAGTTCAACCGCATCTGCCGCAAGCTGGCCCTCGCGGCGGATGACCACCTCCTGGAGATCGGGTCGGGATGGGGCGGCCTGGCGATCTTCGCGGCGCAGAAATACGGCTGCCGCGTGACGACGACGACGATCTCGCGGCGGCAGTTCGAGTCCACGAAGAAACGGATCGAGGCGGCCGGCCTGGCCGATCGCGTGGAGGTGCTTTGCGAAGACTACCGCAATCTCCAGGGGACCTTCGACAAGCTCGTCTCGGTGGAGATGATCGAGGCCGTGGGATACGAGTACTTCGACACCTATTTCCGGGTCTGCTCGGAGCGGTTGAAGGCCGATGGCATGCTGCTCTTGCAGGCGATCGTGATCCCCGATCAGCGTTTCGACCGCTACCGGCGGTCGGTCGATTTCATCCAGCGCTACGTCTTTCCGGGCGGTTGCCTGCCGTCGATCGGGGCCATTTGCCGGTCGTTGGGCCGCCGGACCGACTTCCAGGTCTTCCACCTCGAGGACATTACGCCGCACTATGCCGAGACCCTGGCAATCTGGCGGCAGCGGTTCCGCGAGAATCTCGCTCAGGTGAGAAAGCTGGGATTCTCCGAGGAGTTCCTCCGCACATGGGAGTTCTATTTCTGCTATTGTGAAGGCGCGTTCCGCGAGCGGGTGATCGGCGACGTGCAGATCCTGCTGACGAAGCCGGAATGCCGCCGTGCGGCGATCGTGCCGCCGTTGGACAGTTCTTTTGGTTTGCGCGGCCAGAAATGAGCCGTTGGAGTCCCGCCTTTAGGCGGTTTTTTTCCGGGGGCATTCCGGCTGAAGCCGGGACTCCAACGGGTCATTTCTGCCCGCGTGCGGTATAACGGTCACTGGCGACAGTCCGGAGCCGACTAATGGTCCGATGGAAAAAGCCGCTGAACTTCACTTGCTTCCAACTTGGATGGTTTGCTTGTGCCATTGGCGCGACGGGCGGCCGGCCGCCGCTTGGGCCGCTGGTGGTCGGCGTCCTCCTTACGTTGCAACTCCTCCTGGTGTCCAGTCCCGGTAGGCAATCTCGTTTTCTGCTGGTAGCAACATTGGTCGGTTGGTTAGTCGACAGCGGTCTCGCCGCCGCCGGTGTATTTACCTTCCCCTTCGGCAGCGGGCTTGCTGGGCTCTGTCCGCTTTGGATGGCCGCGCTTTGGGCAAACTTTGCTGGGACGCTTCACCTGTCACTCGACTGGTTGCGTGGGCGCTACTGGCTGGCGTCAGCGTTGGGCGCCTGCGGTGGGCCGGTGGCCTACTATGGCGGTCAGCGTCTTGGCGCCCTGCAGTTGAGTAACAACGCCAGCCTCAGTCTTCTCGTAATCGCCCTCGAGTGGGCCCTCGTAACACCAACGCTCGTCTATCTGTCGGGAGTCGCCAGTCTGGATGGCTCGAAAACGTAGCACGGTAATCTACGCTACTGACCGTCCGTTGGATGTACTGCCCGCGATGGCTTATCCGTGCGGCGAGCGCCCGAAAGTCCCGGATTCTGCGGTCGGACCGTTTGACGGAAGCAAGAAGCGACTTTCAAGAAACAGTGTTTCCTGAAACAGCAAGGATCGCCGGCGACGCCCACCTGTTTGTGGGGCTCGACCGTGGCTTATGAGCGCACCGTGCCATGGTGCGCAACTCGCCCTAACCTGCGTCGGTGTGCCCCACCTCCGAATGCAAGCCAACCTTCAGCGTCACGGCCTGGCAACGCCCCGAACCATACGTCCAGCGGCCTGCGTTTGCAGACTGGCTCCAGCGCCAGCCGCTACTCCGGCGCGGCCAGAGGTCGCGGCGGTCTTCGTCTCGGCGGCCGCTCTGTTGCTTGTCGGCAGACTTGCATCGAACTATACTGGGGCATGGCAAGATTGTCGACCGCGGTCAGGTGACGGCATGACCGAGATCTCGGCAAGTGCGGACCTCGCACGAAAAAGACCTGTGCCGCCTTGAAGGAGATCAGCTTTGAGGGGGTCGGTTCTTAGGATTCTCGCGGCGGTGGCGTTGCAGACGGCTGCCATCGGTGTCGCGTTTTGCGCGAGCCGGGCCAACTCGCAAACTTTCACAACCCTGGTCCAGTTCACTGGCACGGGCGGCACGGCAAGTGGCGATTATCCCAGCGACGGCCTGCTACTCAGCGGCACAACGCTGTACGGCATGACGGAGGAGGGCGGTGTTAATGGCCTTGGAAACCTCTTCAGTGTGGGGATGGACGGCTCAAATTACCAAAACGTTGTTTCCTTCACGGGAATCGGTGGCGCCGCAAGCGGTGCGATTCCTGTGGGCAGCCTGATACGTAGCGGCACAACGCTATACGGCATGACGTTTGGGGGCGGCGCCAATGGCATAGGAAACATCTTCGCCGTTGGGATCAACGGCTCTAACTACCAAAATCTTCTTTCCTTCACGGGAACCGGCGGCGCTGCAAGCGGCCAGTACCCGGAGGACAGCCTGATACTGAACGGCACAAGGCTTTATGGCATGACGGTTTTGGGAGGCGCGAATGGGATTGGAAACATCTTCAGCGTCGGGACGAACGGCTCAAACTACCAAGATCTTATCTCCTTCACGGGAACCGGCGGCACCGCAAGCGGCAATGTACCCTTCGGCAGCCTGATACTGAACGGCACGACGCTTTACGGCATGACATACAAGGGCGGCGGTAATGGCTACGGAAACGTTTTCAGCGCTGGCACTAACGGTTCAAACTACCAAGACCTAGTTTCCTTCACCGGCCCCTCTGGTGGTACCGCAACCGGCGAAACCCCATCTGGCAGCCTGACTGTCAGCGGTACAACGCTTTACGGCACGACGGGCGGGGGTGGCGTTAATAATAAGGGAATCATCTTTAGCGTTGGCACGGACGGCTCAAATTACCAAAACTGTCTTTCCTTCACCGGAACCGGCGGTACCGCAATCGGCGGGGGGCCGTTTGGCAGCTAAGCAACACGACGTTGTATGGCATGACGTACGCTGGCGGCGCCGATGCAGCAGGAAACATCTTCAGTGTTGGGATCAACGGATCGGGCTTTCAGGACTTTTACGATTTCACGGGCGGGATCGACGGCCAGCAACCATGTGGAGATTTAACGCTCAGCGACGGCACGCTATTTGGGATGACCCAGACTGGCGGTGCAAACGGTTACGGAACCGTTTTCGCGCTCGCCTTGCCTGTCCCCGAGCCCGGCTCGCTCGCGCTCCTTGCCGTGGGTGTCCTCGGCCTCTTGGGCTACGGCTGGCGTCGCAGTGCAACGAGAACCGCAAAGCCAACAGCGCTCGACCAACCCGACGCCCCGGCCATCCTGTCCTTCAGATAGACGTTCCCGCCGACTTTTCAGCCCTTTTCAGCCGAGGCTACCAATTGGCCAGGCGTGAACTCCCGCACATCGAAACGCAACCGCGCGAAGTATAAGCCGGTTGACCCGTACTGAAGGCCGGTGGTATGATTTCTGTTGAACTTATTCCCCGGCGAAATCGATTGAAGGACTTGGTATGGAAACCACACTTGCCGCTTGCGGACTGACGGCCTTCTGGTCCGGCATTCTCGCCCCTCTCTTCCTGTGTTCCAGCCTCCCGCTGGGAATGCCGCCTGCCCCCGAGGACCCAGCTCTTGGGCGGATGGCGCCGCGGGAGTGCGTCGTCTGGCTCACTTGGGCAGCGGCGGCGAAGCCCGATCCGAATAGCAAGAATAGTGCCGAGCAATATCTGGCCGATCCCGAGATCGAGCGCCTCCAAGCCCAGGCGGCTCGCCGCTTTCTATCGCTCGTCCACGCGCCGCTAGGCGAGCGGATCGCGGGAGCCGAACTGGGCAAGGCCGTCAGCGGCGATCTGGGCTTCTGGTGCGCTCAGGTCATCACGCGGCCAGGCGCGTTGTACGTCAGTCGCTTGAGCAACGGCGCCGACGGCCGACAGACCGCCGGAGGATTCATTTTGAACGTCGGGCCGTTGCGGGACCGCGTGGCGGAGATGCTTCAGAAGGAGGCGCAAGACGCCGAGAGCGACGTTCGGCAAGAGCAGGTTGCCGGACATACCGAATACTCCGTGGACGGTCCCGTCAAGTTTCGTTGGGGCCTTTGGGGCGATTTTCTGATCCTCGCCTGGGGCGACGAGTCGCCGGAACAGATCGCCAACCGCGGCAAGGGGCCGAAGCCCGTTTGGCTGGCTGCGATCGACAACGACCTGCCGGTGCAACGGCGGGCGGCCGTGCTTCGCGTCGACCTCGAGCCGATCCTTGCCGTGCTGGCCGCCGACAAAGACTATAAGGAAACCGTGGAGGGACTCCGGGGAATCGGGCTGCGTTCGCTAACCGTCGTGACCGGCCTGGAGGCGAATGGCGTCATCAGCCGGACACTGGTCGAGTTGGACGACTCGATTGCAAAGCCGTTCTGCCGCGCGGCAAAGCGGCCGTTGCGCCCCGCCGACCTGGCGCCCATCCCCGATGATGCCCTGCTCGCCCTGGCGGGCCGGGTCGATCCGCAGGTAATGGCGCAGTTCCTGCCGTGGCTCGAAAAGTCGCTGGACGCGTTGGGCAAGAGCAGTTCGTCCGATTCGGGAATGTATATAGACTGGAAGAGGCTCGTGTTGCCCGAGCGGTGGGCAGAGCGTCTGGACCTTGCGGCCATTGTGGGGCAAGCCGAGCGCGAGTCGAAAGGCGCTACGCCGCCCTTGGATGAAGGACTGTGCGGGGAGATCGCGGCCTCGCTGGACGACTCGTGGTGCCTTTACACGTCGCTCGGCGAGGGCAGCTTCCTGACCGCCACGGCCCGGATCAAGGACCGCGCCGGACTCCAGGCGACCTTCGATCGTTTGGTCGCCTCGCACGCGGCTGGCCCAAAAGCCGCCAAGACGCAGGACTGGGCGATCGGCAAGAGCCGGTTTGCTGGGCACGACATCTATTTCCTGCTGCGCGAGAAGGACAGCGCTTTCACGACCGCGTGGTGCCTCACCGATAGGGACCTGGTGTGGGCGATGTCGCCCCAGTGCATCAAAGCCTACCTGCTGCGAGACAAGAAGCGGCCGACGCTGGCCCAATCGCCGGCGGTCGCCGAGGCGGTCGGCTCGCGGCAAGCGCCGAACGTGCTCTTTTACGAAAACTCGCCGGCATTCGTCCGCTACGCCTATCCCGTGGTGCAGCACGTCGTCAACGCGGGAGCCGCCCAGCATAACCTGCTGCTGGACGGTCCCGACCCGCTCTCGCTGCCCGCGGCCTCGACGATTGCCAAATACATGCTGCCCGCCGCCAGCGGCATCCGCGTGACGCCTCGCGGGATCGAGGTCACGGTCCGGCAAAGCCTGCCCGGCGGCAACTTGGGGGCCACGCTCTGGGTCGCCCTTTGCTCGCTGATGCCGAAGAGTGAAAAATGGTGGGATGCCGAGCCAGGCAAGAGTACCGCAGACTCCTCGCCGAAATGGAAGGAATGGCAGCCGGCGCCCTTGGGCCAGTTCGAAGTCGCGCCCCCGGCCGCAGCGCCCCCGCCGGAGCCGCCGGCACTGAGGAGGCTTGTGATGCTCCGAGGCGCTGAGAAGGGGTTTGTTTTTGCTGCGGCCCTGAGCCCGGACGGCAAAACCTTGGCCTACGGCGGCGGCGACAACAACGCCATACTCTGGGACCTTTCCAGTCGCCGGCGGATCGCGACAGTGAAAGGGCACACTTCGCAGGTGGAATGCCTGGCCTTCAGTCCGAACGGCAAAATGCTGGCGACGGAAGGCAGCGATTCGATCAGGCTTTGGGACCTCGCCGCCGGCAAGAATACCGCGGTCTTGGAACAGTTCGGCGCCATGTTCAAGTCGGTCGCATTCAGTCCGGACGGCAAGACCGTGGCCTCCGGCGACTTCGACAACACCGTTATTCTCTGGGACGTGGCGACGGGCAAGAAGCTCGCCGAGATGAAGGGAGAAGGTGTGGCAATTGTCTTTTCCGTGGCGTTCAGCCCCAACGGAAGGATGATCGCCGCCGGCACGGGCAATGGAGGGGACAAGCTTGTGTGCGGAATCACGCTCTGGGATGCCTTGGCCCACACCAAGATCACGACCATCAAAGAGTATAGTGGTACGGTTGACAATGTCGCCTTCAGCCCTGACGGCAAGACGTTGGCATCGTGCAGCAACGGCAGCGATGACTGGACGTTCAGGCTTTGGGACGTTGCATCCAGGAAAGATGCCTGGAAAGAAAAGGTGCAGGGTATCCGCTGCGTGGCGTTCAGCCCCGACGGTAAGACGTTGGCCGTGGGGTCAGCCAGCCAAGTCAACCTCTGGGACCTGCAGTCAAAGAAGATCATCGCCACCGCTGGAGAGGGTGAATCGGACTCTCCGGCGTCGCTGGCCTTCAGTCCGGACGGCAATATCCTCGCCGAGGCCGGTTGGAACACGGTCAAGGTGTGGGAAGTGAAGGCAGATAGGTCAACGCCTTGAGGTTTCTGAACCGGTATGGTTAGTGCAAGTCGTGTTCGGGAGCAGCATATTGCCGCTGTCACCCCAGCCAGCGTCCAACCAGGTATCCCAGGCAACTGACCGACGTGGCGAGGACGGCACCCCAGGTCATATCCGCAATCGTCAAGACCCATGGCCAATCCTTGACGGTCGCCTGGTTCGTCAGATCGTAGGTCGCATAGGTGACCAGGCCAAAGAAAGCGCCCAGAAGCAGGGCCTTGCGCAACGAACCGGCCTCCACGGCGGGTACGATCACGAACACCAGCAGCCCGGCCACGAAAAGCAGGTAGAAGGCAAACGCCGCCCACAAGTTGAACTGGATTTGCAGGAAGCCCAATTGCCTGCGGTAGAATCCGCGGGCCACAACCGTCAGCCAGACCATGTCGATCGCCAAGAACGCGACGAATGCCGACAAGTAGAGCTTCAAATAGTACATGATCATTGGCTTTCTTTGTTCTGAGTAGGATGGATTTCCTTCTTGGGAAACCAGGGGATAAAGACGCTCGTGGTCCGCTGGTATTGGCGGTAGTCCTCGCCGCGGCTGGCCAGGGCCTGGGCCTCGGTGGGCGGGATGCCCGTCACGTTCAGCAGGAAATGCAGCATGGCGGCCGGCGCCAGGAGCGTGACCCACCAATAGGACGAACCGGCGGCCAGCGCTACGTAGGACCACCAGTGCAGCCACTCGAAAAAGTAATTGGGGTGCCGCGAGTAGCGCCACCAGCCCTCGCGGCAGGTCCTGCCCCGGCTTTCCGGCCGCCGCTTGAAGCGGACGAGTTGCCGGTCGGCGAGTATCGTATTGCCGACGCTTATGCACCAGATCAGCAGGCCCGCCAGATCCCATGCCGTCCAGTGATCGACCGGATGATAGGAAACGACAATCACAGGCAAGGCGAAGAACCAGGCGGCCAGGGCCTGGGTCTGAAAGAAGAAGAACAGGCGTCTGCCGGCGGTTACTCCCCACTCTTCACGAAGCGTGCGGTAGCGGCCGTCTTCGGGACGGCCCAGCACCCGGTCCAGAAGAATATACAGCGCCAACCGTGCGGACCATCCGCCGATCAGTACGGCAGCCAGGACGCGGCGCGGCAGGTAGCCGTCGGAAGTCGCCGCGTAGAAGATGCCCAAAATCCCAATCTCGGCCGCCCAAGCGGCGTCAACGATGCCCGCATTGCCGGTCCTGCGCTGGACCAGCCAGAGGATGGCCATCATCGCCGAGACGATTGCCAGTCCGGCAAGGAGTTGCACCGCAACGGGTAACGCCATGGTCATTGCCCTCCGTAGTTGGCAGAGGGAACGCGGCAACACGCTGGATCATCGTCACGTGGTTCCGACTCTACGCCCTGCGGGGTCACGTAGCGACATAACGCCGCCGGGCCGCGATCGGCGGGCGCCACCGCCTCGTTGACATCGTAAAACGTGGGCGGTTCATAAGTCCATCCGCGTGCCAGACGCCGCTCCTCCTGGCGGATCTTTCGCAAGACGTAGGGACCGCCGACCGCGGCAAAGAGCCGGGAAGTCCAGCCGAACTCACGCTGGACTTCCGCCAAAAGCGCGGAGATATTGGCATGCAGGGCGGGATTTCCCCGGTAGTAGCGTTTCACGGCAGCCAAGACCGCGGAATAGGTGGTTGCCATCCCCTTGATTTCCCAATCCAGGCGCTGCCGAATCCGTTGGTCGGCGTGGTTCCGGTACCGTTTCCAGCCGGTCAAAGTCGTCCGCAGGACCCGCATCATGCTCGGACCGTTGACGGCGAAATCGCGCTCGAAGGCCCGCACGATCAACTCCGATTCCAGCCCCGCGGGAATGTGCGGATGCCGATAATTGAAGCGGAACTGGCCATGCGTGTCGGGCAAAGGGCAGGCGGACTCGTCCCACATCCGTCCCTCCGCGGAGAGTTCCGCATGCAGCGGCGTGCCCGGCAGAGGCGTGTAGAGCATGAACTGGTGGAAGTCGGTGCGGTGCCGCACGGCACGCTCGATCACCTGGTCGATGTTCTCCGGGGTGTGCTCCTCCAGCCCGATGATCGTGGACCCCAAGACGCGGATGCCGTGCGACTGAAGGCGGCGAACTAACGGCAAGGTGTCGATCCCCTGTAGTTTTCCGTAGCGGCTATTCTCGCCTTCCACTCCCATCCAGACCCACGCGATGCCCAGGGCGACGAGTTGCTCGACGGCGTACGACGAGAGCACGTTGGCGGAACTGAATGCGTACAGTGTCCAGGACTTCCCGTGCCTCTGCATCAAGTCGAGCAACCGTAGCGTTCGCCGGCGATGCAGGAGGAAGTTCTCGTCCATCACGAAGAACGACCTCGTGGCGAGCGATCGTTCGATCTGGCACATGACATCAAACAGCTCGTCGCCCGTGCGATAAAAATCGACGTGCTTCCCCTTGCCGCCGAACATGGCCGAAGTCGAGCAGAAATTGCAGCCGACGGGGCAACCGACCGAGGGAATCAACGTGGCGGCGGTCGCCGACGGCTTCTCGCTGACGGTAATCCCCATGCTCCGCGTGCCGATCCGCGTGGGAATCAAGGGATGCCGGATCGGCTGCCCCGGATCTTCGCCGAGATACTGGCGAAACCAGCGCACGCCCTCGCCACGGACAATCCAGTCGGCATCGACCCGCGTGGAAAGGTCGGCGAGGTTGGCGACGTGACCGCCGACGACAATCGCGGCCGCCGGCTGATGCTCCCGAACCAGCTCGCACATGCGTTTGACCTTCAGCACGTTGGTCGTAATGCTGCTGATTCCCACCACGTCGTAGTGGCGGCGGCGGATTTCTTCCACGAAGCGATCGAGGGTCGGGAAGTCAAGCAAGGTGCATGGGGCCGAGAGGTTCGCCTGAATGAGCATCAGCCCCCAGGAGCGATGAAACATCCGCAGCGAGAAGGGACCCTCGACGCGAGTGACCTGGTTATGGTACAGCTCCATCGGGTTGATCAACCGGCTGCCGTATTGGTCGTCCTGGGCATAAGGGCCAAAGACACTTGTCAGCAGCACCCTGGCGCGGCCCGCCAGGGGATGGGGCATTGCAGACCGCAGGGTGGCGAAATCGGCCTTCGCGGAAGCTGGTGTGGTTTCCATGACGAGCGCCTCGCGTTTACAGCCTGAGACTATCGCTCTAATCATACTCGGAGATGCCCGGTAAGCAAAGGAGGCAGGTGCGTTTTACGTTGCGGGCGATACGTGCCGAAGGTACGATAAACAGTCGTATTGACTGAGGGACCGGCCGTGCCGGTCACTCGCAGTCCAATCCCTTGGAGGAGAACCATGGACGTTTTGGAAGCTATCCACACCCGCCGCAGCATCCGCAAATACGTTGACCAGTCGGTGCCCGAGGAACTAATCCAGAAGCTGCTGGCCGCCGCCATGCAGGCCCCCAGTGCCCGGAACCAGCAGCCCTGGCAGTTCGTCGTCATCGACGACCGCGCCATGCTGGCCAAGATCCCGGAGTTCATGCCCAACGCGGCGATGGTTGCCGAGGCCCCGTTGGCAATCCTGGTCTGCGCCGACCTAAACCTGGAGACATCGCCCGGCTACTGGATGGTCGACTGTGCCGCGGCGGTTGAGAACTTGCTCCTGGCCGCGCATGGCCTGGGTCTGGGCGCGGTGTGGTGCGGCGTCTATCCCCGAGACAAGCGGATGGACGGGCTCAGGCTGCTCGCCGGCCTGCCGAAGAATGTCGTCGCCCATAGCCTCATCGTGGTAGGCTACGGTGCCGAGAAGGTCCCCGCGGAAGATCGCTATCGGCCGGATCGGGTGCGACGGAACCACTGGTGATCTATTCGCCCAATGAAGCGAAGACGCTTTTCGACATTTGCAGCTTCGCTTAATGTCAAATTCCAACATCATCTTTAGTAATGTTAAGTATTATCGATTTGTTCGATTGACAATACTGCCCTTGATGTATAATGGGAGTCTTGGCCTTAGGCGGGTGCGAGCCCTGTTGCGATTGGTTGACAACGTCATTCCTCGCGGCTCACTTGCTCTTCGATCCTGGGAAACGACTCTTTTGCGTTGGGCGGTTTCATGTCGCAGCCTGTGTGTCCGGACGTGCTGGTATGTGTCTGTGCCAACTGCGCTGCTCGGGCAGGAACGTTGCCGCGTCAGTGGCAACACGACGGCGCCCATGTCGTAGTTCATGAAATCCCATGCAGCGGCAAGGTCGACTCTCAATATCTGATGCACGCGCTGGAGGGTGGCGGGCGAGGGCTTTGCATCGTCGCCTGTCCCAAAGGCGAGTGCCACCTGGCCCAGGGGAACTACCGCGCCGAGATCCGCGTCCACTGCGTGCAGCGGTTGCTGAATGAAATCGGCATGGAGCCAGGGCGGGCCGTGCTGGTCCATAGTTCTCCGGACGACTCGCCCGAGCGGTTGAGGCAACTGGTTGACGACGCCGTCGCACAGATCTGTTTGTTGGGCGAAAGTTCGCTGCGGACGGTGGGAGGAGTACTCTAGTACTGTAGGGTGGGCCGAGTGGAGCGAGTCCCACCATAAAGCATCGAAGATTGGTGGGACTCGCTCCACTCGGCCCACCCTACGGATGGAAACTGTGCGACCTACGTATTTTGCGCCCAAGAGAAAACAATGAACAAAGCGACGGACTTGCAGCAGCGTCTGGAATCGGGCAAAAGCGTCCTTTTGGCCGAGATTTCGCCTCCGGCGGAGGCCGAGCCGGCCGGGGTCGAGCAGTTGGCCAAGCGCTTCCTCGGCAAGGTCCACGCCCTGGGCGTCAGCGACAATCGCGACCGCGTGGGCATGGCCGCCCTGGCTGCCGCGACGCTCGTGGCCGGCCAAGGCGTGGAACCGATTCTGCACGTGACGACCCGCGATCGAAACCGCATCGCGCTGGTCTCCGAAGTGCTAGGGGCCCACGCGCTGGGCATCCGAAACATCCTCTGCACCAGCGGTACGCACCAGACGCTGGGTCACTTCAGGGCTGCCAAGAACGTCTACGACCTTGACGTGATCCAACTCCTCGAGGCCTGCGGGAACCTGGCCAAAGACGCTTCCTTGGTGGGCGAAGGGGCCCTGCCCGGGGCGGACGGTTTCTGCCTGGGCGCCGTGGCATCGCCCAATGCCGATCTGCTCGAGTTGCAGATGATCCGGCTGGACAAGAAGGTTTCGGCCGGCGGGCTTCCTCATCAGCCAGCCGATTTATGACCTGGAGCGGTTCAAAGCCTGGTGGTCCGAGGTGAGCCGTCGAGGGCTGCACGAGAAGACGGCCATCCTGGCCGGCATCGAGCCCTTGGGCGAAGCCGAGTTGGAGAGCGCGCGGGCGAAAGACGGGTCGCGGGCACCATCTACTCATGGTCGGCGGATCCCGGACGCGGTGCTGCAGCAAGTCGCCTCGAAGACGGACGCCGCTGCCCGCCGCCGCGCCGCGATCAACCTGGCCGTGGAAACGGTCAAGCAACTCCGCGAGACCAAGGGGCTCCGCGGCTTTTCCATCGGCGTCGACGGCGATCCGGACGCCGCCTTGGAGATCATCGAGCTGGCCCACCTAGGGTTCGGCGGATTGGGGACGAACTAGCCGTGCCTGCCAAGTATGTCATTCATGCCAAGTCTGCCGCTCCCCGGCTCCGCACCGTGGGTAAATTGGGCATCGTCGATTGGCGAGAAGATTGCTCGTCCTGCCACAACTGCGTGAAGCGGGCCTGCGTCTACGGCTTCTATCGCGATGAGGCCGACACGCTCCGCGACCAGGTCGGCTACCTGGACTACATCTACCAGTGCAAGGGCTGCCTGAGCTGCGTGCAGGACTGCACAAAGAACATTCTCACGCGGGTGGTCAATCCGGAGTTCAAACGGCTGGGCGACTCGTACTTCACGCCCGAGATCATCCTCTCGACGTGGTTCCAGGCCGAGACGGGGCGGATTCCGGTCTCCGGCTCCGGCTACGGCGGCCCTTTCAGCGGGCCGGGCTTTGACTCGATGTGGACCGACATGTCGGAGATCGTCCGCCCCACGCGCGACGGCATTCACGGCCGGGAGTACATCAGCACTAGCGTCGATATCGGCCGGAAGCTGCCCTGCCTGGCGTTTCGCGAAGGGCAATTGGCGGTCGCGCCCCGCCGCTGCTGGAGATCCCGCTGCCGGTGATTTTCGACCTGGTTCCCGCGCATTGGCAGCGCGGGCCAGTCATGGAGTCGATTGCCGCGGCGGCCGCCGAACTGGGCACAATGGCGGTGATTGCCGCGGGCGACGACCGACCGTGGGAAGAGGCGGCCCACGGGCACATCATCCCACTACTTGACGCGGAAGACCATAAGAGCATAGGTCTTATAGGTCCCATGAGTCCCATACGTCCTATGGCGGCTCCGTTGGTGATGGTCCACGACCATGCGGACGTGATGAAGTTCCAAGCCACGCTGAA
The DNA here is from genome assembly GCA_963824275.1 of uncultured Planctomycetia bacterium. Taxonomy (GTDB): domain Bacteria; phylum Planctomycetota; class Planctomycetia; order Pirellulales; family Thermoguttaceae; genus JANXQG01. Next base: position 1,667,133 of record CAWGOT010000003.1, read on the forward strand.
GGCCCAGAATCCGGGCCGGATCGTCGCCGTTCGACTACCAGCCACTCCGGTGGCGGCCCAGCGCGTATTGGAACTGGCCCGGCAAGGGGCCGAAGTGATCCACCTGGTCTTCGACGCCCACGGGCGGGAGACGGGCGCTGAGTCGCCGCGTCACATGCGGGACGTGCTGCGTGAAGTTCATACGACACTGGTCAAGGCCGGCGTGCGCGACGAAATCACGCTCGTCGCCTCCGGCGGGATCGCACTGGCCGAGCATTTGGCCAAGGCCATTATTTGCGGCGCTGACCTGGTGGCCATCGACATCCCGTTGATCCTGGCCCTGGAGTGCCGGTTGTGCAATGAGTGCCAGAAAGAGAACGCCTGTCCGGTCACCTTGGAGGAGATCGGCCGTGATTTTGCCGTGCATCGCATCGTGAACCTGATGGGCGCGTGGCATTCCCAATTGCTGGAGGTGCTCGGCGCCATGGGCATCCGCGAGGTCCGCCGCCTGCGCGGCGAGACGGGCCGTTGCATGTTCTTCGAGGACCTGGAACGCGATACGTTTGGCAAGTTGTTTGGAAAGAGAAAAGAGCGCGTCTAGAGCGTAGGGTGGGACAAGCTCGCGTAGCGAGCGCCGGCCCACCATGATCGGCTAGTACGCAAATTTTGGTGGGCCGGCGCTCGCTACGCGAGCTTGTCCCACCCTACAAGACTACCATGTCGACCATCGAACAAACGCGATACGCCGAACCGCAGAGCGGCGAGGAATTCCTTGCGCACGCGGATTTCGCCGAAGTCTCGCGCCAGCCAGGGCTGGCGCCGCCGCGCTACCGGAACGAAATCGGCAAGTACAGCATCCGCCGTGCGCCGCATTGCACGTCCTGCGGCCGCTGCGCAGAGGTCTGCGAGCGCGGGGTCCACGTCAAGCCCAAGGGCTACCGGACCGTCATCCGCCCGTTCGATTACCGCTGCATCGGACCGCAGTGCGCCGATGGTCCGCTATCCTGCATCAACGCCTGTCCGGAAAAGGCCCTCTCGCTTTGGGGCAATCCGGTCTTCGAGACGATGGGCGACTTCCGCTGGACGCCCGACCTGCTGGTGAGCAACTGGGAAATGGCCGAAACGGGCTCACCGCCGGGTAAGCACTTGGAGAGCGAGGTGGGCGCATCGGGTGGCGGGTTCGATCGGCTGCGGTTCCGTCTTCCCACGGCCCCGCCCGCCAGCCGACAAGGGCCCTTCTCGGCACTGCGGCGGGAGGACATCACCACCTCGCTCTTGCTCAACCGGCGGGACGATTCCCGCGAGAAGGTGCAGATCAACGTCCCCTGGTACGGCGGCGGCATGTCGTTCGGCTCGACCAACATCCGCGTGCTACTGGGCAAGGCCCGCGTCGCCAAGGCTTTCAACACCTTCACCTGCACCGGGGAAGGCGGCTATCCCGACCGCTTCATCCCCTACCAGGACAACGTAATCACGCAGGTAGCCACAGGGCTCTTCGGCGTCCGCGAGGAGACGGTGCAGCGGGCACGGATCATCGAGTTCAAGTATGCCCAGGGGGCGAAGCCCGGCCTGGGCGGCCACCTGCTGGGCGACAAGAATACGCCCAGCGTGGCGGCCTTGCGGGAAACGGTCGTGGGGGTCTCGCTGTTCTCGCCCTTCCCATTCCACAGCGTCTACTCCGTGGAAGACCATAAGAAGCATCTCGACTGGATGGCACACATCAATCCGCGGGCGCTGCTCTCGGCCAAGGTCTCGACTCCGGGTGATGTGGACATGGTGGCCGTGGGCGTGTACTACGCGGGCGCTCATATTGTGCATCTCGACGGTAGCTACGGCGGGACGGGCGCCGCGCCGAACATCGCCAAGAAGAACATCGCCATGCCGATCGAATATGCCATCGGCCGGGTCCACCAGTTCCTCGAGGCCGAGGGCATTCGCGACAAGGTCACAGTGATCGCCAGCGGCGGCATCCGCACGCCCTGGGACGTTGCCAAGGCGATCGCCCTGGGCGCGGACGGCTGCGTAATCGGCACGGCGGAGCTGGTGGCCGTGGGCTGCATTCGCTGCGGCTGCTGCGAGAGCGGTCGGGGATGTGCCCGCGGCATTGCCACCACCGATTCGGAACTGTTGGAGATGGTCACCGTCGACTGGTGTACGCAGCGGCTGGTCAACCTGTATTACGCCTGGCGCGAGACGCTGATCGATATCCTCCATCGGCTGGGCCTGGAGTCGGTGGCCGCCCTCCGCGGCCGGACCGATTTGTTGATGCATTTGGATTACGAGAATAACTTGAGTGTATAGGAAGTGAATTACGGGACCCCAGCCCGCTTGCCGGGCTGGTGAATCAGTCTTGTGAGCGAAGGAGTTGACCGAAAGAGATCCGAAGACCCCTGCCAGCTTGCCTGGCAGTTGTCGCTAACAAGACTTGTTCACCAAGCCCGGCAAGCGGGCTGGGGTCCGAAAAAGACGACGAAGACGCCATTTCGCTAACAAGACTTGTTCACCAAGCCCGGCAAGCGGGCTGGGGTCCGAAAAAGACGCACCGATGCAACGAAACGCAAAAGAAAAAATGCCAGATCGAGTCACCGCACTGCTCCAAGCGCGGGCCGGCCTGATCCCCGAGGAACTCCGTGGCCGTAAGCCCCTGGAGGCTGAGGGCGGCTGCGGTGTGACCGGCTTCGCCTGCACGATCCCCGTCGGCGGCCGGCACATCTACGAGCCCTCGATCCAGATGCGCAACCGCGGCAACGGCAAGGGGGGCGGGATCGCCGCCTGCGGACTGGTGCCGGAAGACATGGGCGTCTCGCGGAAGGTGCTCGACGAAGACTATATCCTCCAGGTGGCCCTGCTCGATCCGACGGCCAGGGCAGAGGTCGAGAAATCGTTCATCGAACCCTATTTCGACATCGACCAGGGCGGCCTGATCCCGACCGTGGACGATTATCGCGAGGTGCCGCTGTTGGAAGTCCGCCCGCCTGATGTGGCCCGCTACTTCGTCCGCGTCAAGCCGTCGGTCCTGGCCAGCTTTGCCGAGGAGAAGAAACTGGCCTCTCGCCCCGGCCTGTCGGAACGGGACGTGGAAGACGAGTTCATCTTCCAGAACTCGATCCGGCTGAACACCCAGTATTATGCCTCGCTGGGCGACAAGCGGGCCTTCGTGGTCTCGCATGCCAGGAACCTCCTGATCGTGAAGATCGTGGGTTTTGCCGAGGCCGCCGTGCAGTACTACCGCATGGAGGACACGCGGGCCCACGTCTGGATCGCCCACCAGCGCTATCCGACCAAGGGCCGCGTCTGGCATCCCGGCGGCGCACACCCCTTCATCGGCTCCAATGAGGCCCTGGTCCACAATGGCGACTTCGCCAACTATGTCTCCGTCTGCGAGTACCTGGCCGGGCGGGGCATCTATCCGCAGTTCCTCACCGATACCGAAGTCTCGGTCCTCTTGTTTGACCTGTGGAACCGGGTCTATCGGTATCCGGTGGAGTACATCATCGAGGCCCTGGCCCCTACCACCGAGACCGACTTCGACCGCCTGCCCTCCGAGAAGCAGCGGATCTATCGGCAGATCCAGGCGGCGCACATCCACGCCTCGCCCGACGGGCCCTGGTTCTTCATCATCGCCCGCAGCCTGGCCGAGACCAGGCAGTTCCAGTTGATGGGCATTACCGATACGGCCATGCTCCGCCCTCAGGTCTTCGCCTTGCAGGAGGGCGAGGTCTCGATCGGTTTGATCTGTTCCGAGAAGCAGGCCATCGACGCCACCTTGGCCAGCCTGGCCCGCGAGGATTCCCGCTTCACGCCGGTGGCGGATACCTATTGGAACGCCCGCGGCGGCAGCTCGACGGATGGAGGGGCGTTCTTGTTGACGGTCTCACCAGTGGAGAGCGGGGAGCAGGGAGCGGGGAGCGGGGAGCAGGCGAACGGCAACGGTCATAGCTCCCCTCTCCCTCCGGGAGAGGGGCAGGGGGTCAGGGCCGGCAGCAATGGTAACGGTTCTCCCCACTACACGATGAAAGTCACAAACAAGTTCGGCGGGACCGTGGCCACGCTCCCCGGACAGCGGCACTGCGATCTGTCTGTTCCTGTCATGATGCCGGCTAGCACTGCCAGCAATGACGACCCTCTGACAAAAGCCCTCACGCCTGTGATCGTCGGGCGCCGTACAGCGGGCAGTCAGGAGGAGTGGACGGCCAGGGGTGGTTCGACGTTTTCCGCGACGCCCTGCCTTCGATGGATTACAACTCACTGCGCCGGTTTGTCGAGAAGACGGTGCAAGGATCCGGCGTTTGCAATCGAGTGGCTTACGCTGGCCATCGACCGCCGTTATCCCACGGGCGACAAGAAACGCAGTTCGGTGTTGACCATCGTCCGCGGCGGCCTAGAGCGGATCTTTCAATCGCAGCCGCTTTGTGATGAACCAGCAGCTCAGGGCCTGGAAAGACTGACGCTACGTTTCGCCCGTATCACCTGGGACACAGCGCGATCGGCTCCGCGGCCCGCGGGAGCGGCGAAACCACGCTGCTGATCGACGCCCGCGGGTTTGCCCCCGAGGGCGACGACTGCGACGCGACCCTGGCGGTCCGGGCCTTCCACCTGGGCTGGCGGCACATTGATCCATTACAACAGCCGCGGGACGCGGTTCCACGCCGCCGGCTTCGGCCCGGCCACCGACGGCCTGCGGGTCGATTGCTACGACAACCCGGGCGATTACCTGGGCTCCGGCATCGACGGGCTGGAAGCCTATGTCCACGGCAACGCCCAGGACCAGATCGGCCAGATCACCAAGCGCGGCAAGATTGTCATCTACGGCGACGTGGGCCAGACCTTCCTGTACGGCGCTAAGGGGGGCGAGGTCTACGTGCTGGGCAACGCCGCCGGCCGGCCGATGATCAACGCCGTGGGCCGCCGCGCGTGGTCATCAACGGCACGGCCCTGGACTTCCTGGCCGAGTCGTTCATGGCCGGCAATCCGCTGCGAGGGCGGCGGCTTTGCCATCGTCAACGGCCTGCGGTTCGACGATTTCGGCAACGTCGTGCCCTGGAAATGCCCTATCCGGGCAGCAATCTCCTCTCGCTGGCCTCCGGCGGGGCGATCTACATCCGCGACCCGCATCGCACGCTGGTCGACGAGCAGCTCAACGGCGGGGCCTACCGGCCGCTGCGGCGCCGCCGATTGGAAACTCATCTTGCCCTACCTGGAAGAGAACCAGCGGCTCTTCGGCATCCGCATCGATCGCGACCTGCTGACCGTTGACGGCGTGCAGCGGAGCCCGGCGCAGGTCTACCGCAAAGTGATGCCGAAGAAAGGACGCCGAGGCCGAGGCGGAAATGGAATGGACGAAGTGGGAGAGTAAGAGATGAAGGATGAAGGATGAGGGATGAGGGATGAGGCGTAATGGGAGGATTGGGAGACGAATGGCTGACGAAATTACCTTAGGGAGCGCGGGATTTCTCGACGAAGTCGAGCGGCGCAGCGGCACGACCGTCAGCGCCTGCTTCCAGTGCCACAAGTGTACCAGCGGCTGCCCGATCGGGCCGGACATGGACCTCTTGCCCAGCCAGATGATGCGGCTGATCCACCTGGGCCTGGAGGGCGAGGTGCTGGAGTCCGCAGTCGATCTGGCTTTGCGCGTCGTGCGAGGCCTGCACCACGCGCTGCCCGATGGAAATCGACATCGCCGCCGTGATGGACGCCCTGCGGATCCTGGCCGTCGAGCGCAAGGCCGACGATCCCCGACAGCCACGGCAAGCAGTTCAACCGCTCGTTCCTGGGCAGCGTGCGCCATCACGGCCGGGTCTTCGAGGCCGGCATGATGGCGGCCTACAAGCTCCGCACCGGCGACTTCACCTCCGACTTGGACAAGGTGCCCAAGATGTTCGCCAAAGGAAAACTCTCCTTCCTGCCCAAGCGGAGCGGCAATCTCGAGCGGAATTGCGGCAGGTGTTCCGCCGGGCTGAAGAGGAGGATCAACCGTGAAGTACGCTTACTTTCCGGGCTGTAGTCTGGAGTCGACCGCCTGGGATTTCGACATGTCGACGCGCGCGGTCTGCCGCGCGCTGGGCATCGAGTTGGAAGAGATTCCCAACTGGGTGTGCTGCGGCTCGACGCCGGCCCACAGTTCCAACGCCAGCCTGGCGGTGGCCCTGCCCGTGCTGAACTTGCAGAAGGTCCAGGCGATGGGCCGCCCCGTGCTCACCGCCTGCGCCTCGTGCTATGCCCGGCTGCGAACGGCCAATCATCAGGTCCGCAACGAGCCGCTCCAGCGCGCAACGGGCCGAGCGGGTCACCGGCAAGCCCTACGCCGGAGAGGTCGAGGTCCATCACGTGCTCGACGTGCTGGTGAACCGCTTCGGCCTGGACGGCATTCGGCGGAAGGTCCAGCGACCGTTGACCGGCCTCCGCGTGGCGTGTTACTACGGCTGCCTGCTCACGCGGCCGCCGGAGGTCGTGGCCTTCGACAACGCGGAGAATCCGACCTGCATGGACGACCTGGTGGCTGCGCTGGGCGCGGAGCCGGTCGCGTGGCCGTATAAGACGGAGTGTTGCGGGGCGAGCCTCTCGATCACGCAGAGCGAGCGTAGTGGGCCGTCTGGGCCGCAAGCTGGTTGCGATGGCCCGGCAGGCCGGGGCGCAGTGCATCGTCGGTGGCCTGCCCTTTGTGCCAGCTCAACCTGGATCTGCGGCAGGCCGATGCGGCCAAGGCCGGCGACGACATCCCCGCCACGCCGGTCCTTTACGTCACGCAGCTTCTGGGCCTTGCCCTGGGAATCTCGGCCAAGGAACTGGGGTTGGATGCGCTGAGCATCAGCGCCGATTCGCTACTGTCGGAAATCTCCCCTCTGCTTCGGGTGAGGGGTACTCCGCCATCTCCCTCCGGGAGAGGGGCAGGGGGTGAGGGCTGGCTCTGGCACGTCCGCCGCGGGAGGTGCCTCATGAACGCCAAGACGCTCGCCCCAAGCGGCAACGGTACTGGCCAACGGCAACGGCCAAGCGCCCAACGGCGCGGTGCTGGTCTGCGGCGGCGGGGTGGCGGGAATCCAGGCCGCGCTGGACCTCTCGGCGGCCGGGTTCGCCGTCTATCTGGTCGAAGAGAGCCCGACGATCGGCGGCAGCATGGCCCGGCTGGACAAGACCTTCCCGACGGGCGACTGCGCCACGTGCATCATTTCGCCCAAGCTGGTGCAGTGCATGCGCGACTACAACATCGAAGTGCTCACGATGGCCGACGTCATGTCGCTGGAAGGCGAGGCCGGGGCCTTCAAGGTTGAGGTTCGCCAGCCGCCCCCGCGGCGTCATCGCCGAGAAATGCACCGGCTGCGGCGATTGCTGGACGGCTTGCCCGGTGCGCAACGTTCCCCAGCCGACCCCCGCCGTGCAGCCCGGCGAGCATCTTACGGCTCAGGACGCGGCCTGGGTCGATACGATCCTGGCCCGCTACCGCGACGACCGGGCCCCGCTGATCCCCGTCCTTCAGGACGTGACCGACGAGCGCCGCTATCTGCCCCGCCCGGTGCTGGAGTATGTGGCCGCTGCGGCTGAAGATTTCCGCTGGCCGAGATCCTCCGCGTGGCCAGCTTCTACAACGCCTTCAGCCTGGCGCCGGTGGGTCGGCACACGATCGAAATCTGCCTGGGCACCGCGTGCTTCGTCCGCGGCTCGGGGCTGCTCTTGGAACGCCTCGAACAGGAGCTGCAACGTCGCCGAGGGCGAAACCGATTCCCAAGGTCGGTTCACCCTCCGCACCGTCCGCTGCATCGGCTGTTGTGCGCTTGCCCCCGCCATGCGGATCGACGGCGTCACCTTCGGTAAAGTGAAACTCGACAAGGTCGTGAATATCCTGGAGCAGTTCGCATGAGCGGTCCAATTCGCAACCAAGACGACCTCGATTGGCTTGCCGCACGGGCGCGGCGACGCCTTTACCCCGGCGGCTGAAGATCCTCGTCGGTTCGGCGACCTGCGGGATCGCCGCCGGGGCTCGGGAGGTCGAGGCCGCGGCCGTCGAGGCGGTCAAGCGCCTGGGGCTGGATGCCGTGGTGGCACGCACCGGCTGCATCGGTTTCTGCCAGCGCGAGCCGCTCCTGGACCTGGTCCTTCCGGACGGGCCGCGGATCAGCTACGGCAACATGACGGCGAAAAAGACAGCGAGCTGCTGGAAGCCTACGCGGCCGGGACATGACGTGAAGCCCAAGTCGGCCCTCTGCCGCTGGGACGGCGAAGAGCACGTCGCCAGCGGCGAGCGCCACGATTACTCCCCTCGCCTTTTGGGAGAGGGGAACGGGACTGGTTCGATCCCCGCCTGGTCCGCCGTCGATTTCTATCGCCGCCAGAGCCGGGTCATCCTCCGCAATTGCGGCTCGATCGATCCCCTTTCGCTGGAAGAGGCGATCGCCCGCGGCGCGTATCGCGGCGCCATGCGGGCGCTGACCGGCATGGGGCCCGACGCGGTGATCGAGGAGGTGTTGAAGTCAGGGCTTCGCGGTCGCGGCGGCGCGGGCTTTCCCACCGGCCGCAAGTGGCAGACCGCCCGCCACATCGAGCCGACGTCAAGTACATCATCTGCAACGCCGACGAAGGCGATCCCGGCGCGTTCATGGACCGCAGCGTGCTGGAGGGCGATCCGCACGCGGTGATCGAGGGCATGCTCATCGGCTCGCTGGCCGTCGGCGCCCACGAAGGATACATCTACGTCCGCAGCGAGTATCCGCTGGCCGTTTCCACCATCACGCATGCCATCAGGCAGGCCGAGGAAGGCGGCCTGCTGGGCGACGACATCTTCGGCAGCGGCCACGCGCTGCGGATCAAGGTCCGCCGCGGGGCGGGGGCCTTCGTCTGCGGCGAGGAGACGTCGCTGATCGCTTCGATCGAGGGCTATGCCGGCGAGCCCCGCCCTCGGCCGCCCTTCCCTGCCGTTAAGGGCCTGTGGGGCAAGCCGACGGTGATCAACAACGTCAAAACCTGGCCAGCCTGGGCCCGATCCTCAGCCGCGGCGCGGCGTGGTATGCCGCGCAAGGCACCGAGCGGAACCGCGGCACCACGGTCTTCTCCCTGGTCGGCGCGGTCAAGAACACCGGCCTGGTGGAGATCCCCTTGGGCATGACGCTTCGCGAGATGGTCTTCGACATCGGCGGCGGGATGCGGGGCAAGCGGCCGATCAAGGCCGTGCAGACGGGCGGGCCCTCCGGCGGCTGCATCCCCGCCTCGCTCCTCGATCTGCCCATCGACTACGAGAAGCTGGCGGCCGGCCGGCTCGATGATGGGCTCCGGCGGCATGATCGTGATCGACGAGGGGACCTGCATGGTCGACCTGGCCCGGTTCTTCCTCGCCTTCACGGCCGACGAGTCGTGCGGCAAGTGCTCGCCCTGCCGTGAGGGGACGAAGCAGATGCTCCACATCCTCACGCGGATCTGCGAGGGCCGCGGCGCGCCGAGGACATCCCGCTCTTGGAGCGGCTGGCCGCGGACGGTCAAGTCGGCCTCGCTTTGCGGGCTGGGCGGCACCGCGCCGAACCCCGTGCTCACGGCCCTGCAATATTTCCGCGCCGAGTTCGAGGCCCACATCAACAATAAGAAATGTCCCGCCGGCGTCTGCCGCAACCTGATCCGCGTGCGGATCGACCCCGACGTCTGCACCGGCTGTGGGCAGTGCAAGGAAGTCTGCGGCTCGAACGCCATCGAGGGCCAGCGGAAGTCGGCCCACCGCATCGACGATGGGAAGTGTACCCGCTGCGGCGCCTGCCGCAGCGTTTGCCCCGGCGAAGCAATACTGTGTGAATAAAAGGCGAGACCTATGACCGAATACGGCGACAACCGACCGCGTTCGGATTACCATCGACGGCCGTGCGACGACCGCCGCGGCCGACGCGACGATTCTCGACGCGGCGCGGCAGATGGGCGTTGCGATCCCCACGCTCTGCCACTACCGCGGGCTGTCGCCCTACGGCGCGTGCCGCGTCTGCCTCGTCGAAATCGACACGGGGACACCCGCCAGCAGGGTCGGGGACCGCGGCAGGTCGCCTCGTGCAGCTATCCGGTGGAAGAGGGCCTGATCGTGCGGACCGACACGGAGGCCGTCAGGGAGTCGCGGCGCACGGTGCTGGAGATGCTGCTGGCCGAGGCCCCGCAGTCGCAGGAGTTGGCCGAGTTGGCCGCGGAACTCGGCGTGAGCAGCACTCCGCTGGAAAAGGCCGCCGAAGGCAAGTGCATCCTCTGCGGCCTGTGCGTGCGGACCTGCAACGACCTCATGGCCCGCGGCGCGATCAGCATGTTCGGCCGGGGCGGCAAGCGCCGCGTCAGCACGGCTTCCAGGAAGCGAGCGATCAATGCCAGGCCTGCGGGGCCTGCGTCTTCGTCTGCCCGACCGGCGCCGTCGACCTGGCCACGATCAGTGCCCGGCGGCCCAAGCTGCATCAGACCGCTATGCCCAGTACCTGGAGAGCCCGGCCCTCGATCGACCTGGCCCATCCGCAGGCCTCGCCGCGGGTGCCGGTCATCGACCGCGACAACTGCGTCCATTTCACGACCGGCGAGTGCGGCCTGTGCGCCAAGGTCTGCCAGGCCGGCGCGATCGACTACGACCAGCCGGTCGAGAAGCTCGAATTGGAAGTCGGGGGCGTGGTCCTCACGCCCGGTTTCGAGGCCTTCGACGCCGCCCGCCGCGGCGAGTTCGGCTACGGGCTGGCCCCCAACGTGCTCACCAGCGTGCAGTTCGAGCGGATGCTCTCGGCCTCCGGTCCCACGCAGGGCCACATCCGCCGCCCCGCCGACGGCAAGGCCCCCCGCCGGCTGGCCTTCATCCAGTGCGTGGGCTCGCGCAACCACGGCTGCGACAACGCCTACTGCTCGTCGATCTGCTGCATGGCCGCCACCAAGGAAGCCATCCTGGCCAAGGAGCACGAACCGGGGCTGGACGTCACCATCTTCTTCCTCGACCTGCGGGCCTTCGGCAAGGATTTCGACCGCTACTGCGATCGGGCCAAGAACCAGTTGGGCGTGCGCTACGTCCGCTCCTTCATTTCCCGCGTCTACGAAATGCCCGGCACGCGAAACCTGCGGCTGGTCCATGCCGGGAAGAATGGAATTCAGAGCCCGAAACGCAAGCGAGGAAATCGAGTGTGGATCTGTGGGACCTCGCTGGCGCGTCGGGCTTCAATGCCCAAGCCAGCTGCACTTGTCGCAGGTCGAGGAGGAGTTCGACATGGTCGTGCTCTCGCTCGGCCTGGAGCCCAGCGCCAGCCTGCAGGAGCAGGCCCAGCGGCTGGGCGTGGTGCTCAACCGCTGGGGCTTCGCCGCCACGGACGAGTTCCGGCCGCTGGACACCTCCCGGCCGGGCGTGTTCGTCGGGGGCGCGTTCCAGGAGCCCAAGGACATTCCCGACACGGTGATGCAGGCCAGCGCGGCCGCGGCGCGGGCGATGGCCCTGCTGGCCAAGGCCCGCGGCAGCCGCGTCCGCACCAAGACCTATCCGCCCGAGCGCGACATGTCCGACGAGCCGCCGCGGATCGGCGTCTTCGTCTGCCATTGCGGCAGCAACATCGCCTCGGTGGTCGACGTGGAGCGGGTCGTCCAGCGAACGCGGCTCTTGCCCGGCGTGGTCCTTGCCGAGACGAACGTCTACACCTGCGCCGACGACAACCAGGACCAGATGAAGGCCAAGATCGCCGAGCACCGGCTGAACCGGGTCGTGGTCGCCTCCTGTACGCCGCGGACGCACGAGCCGATCTTCCGCGACACGCTTCGCGATGCGGGGCTCAATCCCTACCTGCTGGAGATGGCCAATATTCGCGATCAATGCTCCTGGGTCCACTCGGGCAACCCGGCCGCGGCGACCGAGAAGGCGATCGACCTGGTCCGCATGGCGGCGGCCCGGGCGGCCGCGCTCGTGCCCTTGCAGGAAGCCAGCGCGCCGGTGAACAACGCGGCCCTGGTGGTCGGCGGCGGCATCGCCGGCATGACGGCCGCCCTGGCCCTGGCCGAGCAGGGCTTCCCCGTCCACCTGGTCGAAAAGGGCGACTGCCTGGGCGGCACGATCCGCCAGATCCACCGCACGCTGGACGGCCACAACGTCCAGGCCCTGCTGGCCGAGACCATCGAGCGCACGAAGAGCCATCCGCGGATCACCGTCCACTTGCAATCGCGCGTCGCGAAGGTCGGCGGGCACGTGGGCGAGTTCACTTCCCAGATTGCCAACGGCCAGTCATCCGTCAAGCTCCCCTCTCCCGCCGGGAGAGGGGCAGGGGGTGAGGGTGGTTTGCCGTCATCCGGCGAGATCCATCATGGCGTGGTCGTCGTGGCCACCGGCGCCACGGAGCAGAAGCCCGGCACGTTCCTGCTATGGCAAGAGCGAGCGGGTGATGACGCAGTTGGAACTCTCCGATCGGCTGGGGCAGGGCCGCATTTCGCTGCCGTCGCAGGCCACCGTGGCGATGATCCAATGCGTCGAGCAGCGCGACGCAAAGCGGCCGTATTGCAGCCGCGTCTGCTGCACGACGGCGGTGAAGAACGCCCTGGAGTTGAAACGCCGCTGGCCGGACGCCCGGATCGTCGTCTTCTACCGCGACATGCGGACCTACGGGTTCCGCGAGGCGGCCTACCGCGAGGCGCGGGAGAAGGGCGTGCTGTTCATCCGCTACGAGCCCGAGCAGCCGCCGCAGTTGCTCGACGCCGGCGGAAAACTGCGCCTGAAGGCGCGGGAGCCGTCGCTGGGCCGCGACCTGGTCCTGGAGCCGGACCTGCTCGTCCTGGCCGCCCCGGCGGTGCCGCGGGCCGATCGCGGCGAGTTGTCCGAACTGTTGCGGGTGCCGCTGAACGCCGACGGGTTCTTCCTCGAAGCGCACATGAAGCTTCGCCCGGTGGACTTTGCCAGCGAGGGCTTGTTCCTCTGCGGATCGGCCCACGCGCCGAAGTTCATCAGCGAGACGATCTCCCAGGCCACCGCGGTGGCGGGCCGGGCCGCGTCGATCCTTTCGCGCAAGCGGATGCCCGTCGGCGGCCAGATCGCCTGGGTCGATCCGGACCAGTGCATCTCCTGCATGACGTGCGTACACGTCTGCCCCTACATGGCGCCGCAGGTGGGCAAGAACAACAAGGCCGAGGTGCAAGGGGCCGTGTGCATGGGCTGCGGGAGTTGCTCGGCGGAGTGTCCGGCCAAGGCCATTACGCTCCGCCACTTCATGGACTGCCCAGATCCTGGCGGCGGTGAACAGCCTGCTGGAGGCGGAGGTCGAGAAACCGCCGCACAGCCCGTTTATCCCGAAGAGGTCGGCGTGGCCCCGCCCAGGTGGAATTAACGTAGCGCGGCAATCACAATGGAAATCCGAAATCCGAATGATCGAAATCCGAAATCAAATACACAAAATTCAAATGACAAAGGCTCAAAACGGTCGGTTTGGAACCTTTTGAGTATTTCTGAACTTTTGAATATTGTTTCGGATTTCGACATTCGGATTTCGAATTTTGGTTTTTTATTTCGCTACCATGACGATTACAGAGCCACTTATGGACCGCGAACCGCTGATCCTTGCATTTTGCTGCCACTACTGCGCCTACGCGGCGGCGGACCTGGCCGGGTCGATGCGCCTGCAATACCCGCAGAACGTCCGCGTGCTGCGGCTGCCCTGCACGGGCAAGATCGAGGTGAACTACCTGCTGGCGGCCTTCGAACGCGGCGTGGACGGCGTCATCGTGGCCGGCTGCCTCGAAGGCGGCTGCCATTTCCTGGAGGGCAATCTCCGCGCGCGGCGGCGCGTCGCCCGCGCCAAGCAAATGCTTGCAGAGATCGGCCTGGAGCCCGAGCGGCTGGAGATGTTCAACCTCTCGTCCGCCGAGGGCGGGCGGTTCGCGGAAATCGTCACGACCATGGTCCAACGGCTGAAGCAGTTGGGGCCCAGCCCGTTGCGAGCCGATGCCCAACAATGGAACATGCCCTGGAAACCATGAGCCAACAGGCCGAAGCGGCCACTAGAGGAGAGCGAGTCATGATTGTTGCCGATCGTAAGAAGATTCCCGAGATCCGCGATTTGATCCAGAAGCACGACCGCGTGCTGCTGGTCGGGTGCGGCACCTGCGTGACCGTCTGCCTGGCCGGCGGCGAGCGCGAGGTGGGCATCCTGGGCTCGGCCCTGCGGATGTCGTTGAAGCTCGGCCGGCCGCGGCAAGGTGCGGGTCGACGAGTGCGTCATCGAGCGCCAATGCGAAGACGCCTTCATCGACATCCTGGCGGCCCGCATCCCAGAATACGACGCCGTCTGCTCGTTGGGCTGCGGGGCGGGCGTGCAGGCCCTGGCGGAGCGTTTCCCCAAGACGCCCATCTATCCGGGGCTGAACACGCAGTTCATCGGCATCTTGGAGTCGCAGGGCGTGTGGACCGAGAAATGCGCCGGCTGCGGCAACTGCCGGCTGGGCGAGTTTGCCGGGATCTGCCCCATCACCCGTTGCGCCAAGCATCTTCTCAACGGGCCTTGCGGCGGCTCGCAGGAGGGCAAGTGCGAAGTCAATCCCGACCTGGAATGCGGCTGGCAATTGATCTACGACCGGGCCAGCTCGCTGGGCATTGTCGATTCGCTGCAGCGGATCGTGCCCCCGCACGACTGGTCCACCGGCCTGGATGGCGGACCGCGGAAAGTGGTCCGCGAGGACCAGTGCATCGCCGGGCTGGCAAAGTAGCAGGCACGCTCCGCGTGCCGTCCGCCGCGCGGCCTGGGGCCGGCGGCTCCCGCGACGTTGATTTCCGAGATAGAATAAGGTCGTGAAGAAGCGGATGGCATGACCATGAACGATTCGCGCCAGCCGCACCTTGAACTCTCCCGCGACGCAAATAGCCTCGCCCTTTCGAGGACCGGCTACTGGATCATGCTGACGGTCCACGGTCTCGCGGGCTTGGTGTTGTTGGTGATTCTCGCTGATTTCGTACCGAAGTTCGCGGAGCTTTTCGCGCGGCTCGAGGAAAAACGGGAACTGCCCGCTTTGACAGAGTTCGTGATGGTATTTTCCCGGCACTCGCTGTCCGCAGCAAACACACTCAGTGCCTCCTTGTCCCGAACTACGCATCATGCTCGGCCGTCCAGGTGGTACGCCCGTAGCTCATGGACTTGGCCCGCAAACCGCCAGTCGCGCTCGATGAAACTCAAGAAGTCGAGTGGCGCGTCGCACCCGCCCGTGAACTCCAACCCGCCACACACCGACTGCCAATGTAGCATTACGACAAGGAATTCAAGGCGATTCAGTGCTTCCTTCCCAGGAACGTCTCCACCCGCAGGCCCTTTTCATCGACCCGCGCCATCACGGCCCCGGTGTCGGCCGTATGCAGCACGCGGCCGCGCTTGGCATAGATCGCCTCGACCTCGCTGCGTGTCGTAACGATGGTCGGCGCTGAATGACCGACCAGGCGGGCGTGCTCCAGGCGGCAAGCTGCTCGGGCATGCTCGTCCGGCTGCCGTGGTGCGGCACCAACAACATGTCGCAATGCAGCGGATGCTCGGCCATCACCTCGTCCAGGCCGGGCGACTGCAGATCGGCGGGCAGCAACACCCGCCGGCCGCCATATTCCACGGATAAGCACGATGCTGTTGGCGTTCGACGTCGCCGGCAGGCCGTGCGGCGGCGGATGGAGAACCTCCAGCCGGCAGCCCGGGCCGCCCGACAAGCCGGTCGCCACAGGCAATCACGCGGATCGGCACCTTCGCCCGCTCGATCGCCTCGCGCAGGAATCGGATCGACGGCGTTCTGCTCGTCGAACATCACCGGCGACACGTAGACCGTGCCCACGGAAAACCGCTCCAGCAACTCCGGCAGGGCGTTGTAGTGGTCGGTGTCGGCGTGCGAGAGCACGACCGCATCGATGTGCGTCAGCCCCCGCGACCAGAGGTAGCCGGAGACGATGCGGCAGCAGGCGGTCGGCCCGGCCATGCGGCCGGCGTCGTAAAGCACGGTGCGGCCGTCGGGCAACTCCAGCACGATCGACCTCGCCGTGGCCGACACTGAGAAACGTGCAGCGCAGTCCGTGTGCGATCGGTGGTCCACCAGGGGATGATGAAGCCGGCCGCCGTCCAGGCCCCCAGCAACGCCAGCCGCCAGCGGAGCGGCGGCCGAAGCGCGCGGAAAGGCGGCAAAAACGCCCAGCCCGGCGTAGAGGCCGATCAGCCACCACTCGGCCGGCCCGGGCACCCAGCCATGTCCATAGGGCACACGCCCGCCGAACCGCACCAGCCACTCGACGGCGGCAAGCTGCCAATTGCAGAACGTGGCACACACGGCCGCCAGCGGACCGGGAATCATGCTGCACAGCAACAGGGCCAGCCCGCTGACCAACGCCCCGGCCATCGGCAGCCAGACGGCCGTGTTGATGAGCACGGCGATCGGATTGAAGATGTGAAACCGGGCCATCACCAGCGGCATGGTCAAGAGCCAGATCGCCCCGCTGACCAGCGTCAAGCGCCGCACGACACTCGCCCCACAAGCCAGAGCATGCGGACGGACCAGGGACGCTCCTGCTCCAGCAGCTTCTGGATCGCGGCCGGCTGCGGCTCTGGGAAGACCCACCGCGGCAGCCAGCTAGTGAGGCAGACCAACGTCTCGCCTACGAGACTCAATTTAGCCGGTTCGGCTGCTGCGGTCGTCCAATGGCTCCACGCTCCGGCGCAGTCGCCATCCACGACGGTGCCAGGGCCATCAGTCCGGCGACGCACAAGAAGGAAAGCTGCGGCCCGACATTGAACAGATCGACCGGATTGACGGCCAGCACGATCAGGCCGGCCAGGGCCAGGACGATTGAAGCTGACGCGGCGGCGGCCGAAGAAGACCGCCCCGCAGGCCGCAACGATCAGCACCGTTGCCCGGACGACCGGCGGCTGGGCGTCGACCAGCAGCATGTAGAGGAAGGTGAAGGCGGCCACGGCGGGCAGGCCCCAGCGCCAGCGGCAGCAGGCGGCGGAGGACCAGGCCGGCGAACCCGGCGAGAATGCCCAGGTGCAGCCCGGCGATCACCAGCAGGTGGATCGTGCCGGTGAGTTGAAAGGCCTCGGTTTCTTCCGGATCGACCTGTTCGCGGAGGCCCAGCAGGACGGCCGCCGCCAGGTTCGCCTGTTGCGGACTGAGATATTTCGCGAAAACCTGCCGCCCGCGGAGCCGCAGCGATTCCAGCAGCCGCGTGGGGCCGAACGTGAAACGCCGGTCGAGACCACGGAAATCGCTTCCGGATAATTCACCCGCAGATGGCTGGTGATGCGGCGGCCGCGATCCTGAATTCCGCGCGATCGGCCTCGCCCGGGTTCAGGGCATGTTCCGGCGGCAGGAGATGGGCGAAGGCCCGGAAGCGATCGCCCGCCGCCAGATCCGGGAACCAGACCTTCGACGAGCATCGCCGCGCGACCGGACGCGGTGCGCCACTCGTCGCCGTCGCGGATCGCCCTGCAGCTCCACCTCGAAGCGGACCTCGTCGCCCGGTCGCGACAAACCGCAGCGGATTGAACTCCGCCGGTGGGATGACCCGCGGCGTCTGCAAGGCCACGGCCTCGATGCAAACCGGCTGTTGTTGCGAGCGGGCGAAGAGGCCCAGGTCGTCGCCGCCGAACAGGTTCCAGCGGCAATGGTGCCAGGACGCGGCCGAAGCCAATCCGGCCACCAGAAGCACGACCGATGCAACTTTGTTCCGCCGTCTGCGCCAGAGCACGAACCAACCGCCCAACCCCGCTACGGCGATGGCCCACCAGACGGCGACCGGCAACGGCCGATAGCGATCGACGACCATCCCCGCAGCCACGGCAGTCAGCGTAATGACCAGCGGATAATAGCCGGCAACAGGCGCGGGTTTTGCCTCGCGCCTGGCATCGGCAGCAGCCACGATCGGCGGCGATTTCAGGGAAGTCGGCATTTGTGTATGATACCAATTCCCGCCGTTTCGCGGTACAATAGAGGAAGGCAGAATCGCTCATTTTGCTCACGGTTGAGATTGGCACACCAACCCGAAGCGTAAGCGACGTCGAGACCTCGTTTACGCTTCGTGCTTAGTGTCAGTCGCAACCGCATTCCAGCCGAAACCGGACTATCGTTTTATCTCTGCCATGGCCTCCGTTTACCAAGATCCGTCCGTAGCATCCCCCCCCCGCTACCGTGCCATTAGTGTCTGGGCCGTGCTGAGCGTGGTCTGCGGTACAGCGACGGCCGCCATGATCTACTTCGAATGGCTGGCGTCGCCGCTTCCGCTGGTGGCGATCTATTTCGGCCTGAAGGCCCTAGGGCAGATCCAGCATGCGCCCGAGGACTACTCGGGGACGGTCTTGGCCAAGGTCGGCATCGGTTTGGGAACAGGGCTGGGACTGTTGTTCAGCGCGTGGCTGATTTTCTTCGGCGGGGGTGTGCCGCACGGCTACCAGCAGCTCGATTGGGCTGACCTTGAACCCGATCCCAGCAAGAAAAACGAGCGAATTCCGGCTTCCGCCCTGGCATTGGGCGATCCCAACAAGAACATCAAGGTCTTCGTCCGCGGCTATATCCTGCCCGGCCGGCAGATGGTGCGGCTGAAGGAATTCTCGATTTGCCGCACCAGCGACCAGTGCCGTTTTGCCATCAAGGCCAACCGCCCCACCGACTTGATCCACATCGAGTTGATGGGCGACCGGACGATGGACTACACCACGCACGAGATCGCTGTCGGCGGAATGTTCCGTGTCGACCCTGACTTTCCCAACGGCACCCCCTACCTCATCAAGGCCGACTATCCGTGAGATTTTCAACCTTCCCCCGGTTGACTTCGGCCCGCTTATTTATTACAAATAAGGGTTTCCGGTCTGTAGGGCCAGTCTGAGCAAACTGGCGGTCGGAATCCATAAGCTGAAGAATAGCAACGGGTTAGGTGTTGAAATGGCACATAAAAAAGGTCAAGGATCCAGCCGCAACGGTCGCGATTCCAATGCCCAGCGTCGCGGCG
The DNA here is from genome assembly GCA_963824275.1 of uncultured Planctomycetia bacterium. Taxonomy (GTDB): domain Bacteria; phylum Planctomycetota; class Planctomycetia; order Pirellulales; family Thermoguttaceae; genus JANXQG01. Next base: position 1,686,037 of record CAWGOT010000003.1, read on the forward strand.
TGAAGCGGTTTGGCGGCGAGCAGGTCCGCGCCGGAAATATCATCGTGCGGCAATTGGGCACGGTCTTCCAGGCGGGGCAGGGCATCGGTCAGGGCAGCGACTATACGCTCTTCGCGCTGGTCGATGGTTTTGTGAAATTCGACCGCGGCGGCCGGCGAGTCCAGATCGTGCCGTCCCTCAGTTAAGCATGGCCGCAACCCTTCTGGACGGCAAAGCCCTGGCCGCAACGATTCGTGCCGAAATCGCGGCCGAAGTGAGCGACTTCACCCGTCGCACGGGCGTCAAGCCTTGTCTTGCGGCGGTGCTTGTGGGCGAAGATCCGGCCAGCCAGGTCTATGTCCGCAGCAAGCAGAAGGTCTGCGAGCAGAATGGGCTGACCAGCCGTCTCGATCGGCTGCCGGCCGAGACGACGAGCGCGAGCTCCTGGCGCTGATCGATCGGCTGAACCGCGATCTGGGCGTGCATGGCATCCTGGTGCAACTGCCGCTGCCCAAGGGGATCGACACGGCCTGCGTTCTCGACGCGGTCCTGCCCCGCAAGGACGTGGATGCCTTCCATCCCGAGAATGTTGGCCGCATCGTCCAGGGCCGGCCGTTGTTCCTGCCGTGTACTCCGCACGGCATTCAGCAGATACTCCTGCGGCATCAAATCCCCACGGCCAGTGCGCACGTGGTCATCGTTGGCCGTAGCGAGATCGTCGGCAAGCCGATCGCCATGATGCTCATGCAGAAAGGGCCGGGGGGCGATGCCACGGTGACCGTCTGCCACAGCCGCAGCCGCGATCTGCCCTCGATCACCCGCGCGGCGGATATTCTGATCGTGGCCATCGGCAGGCCGAACTTCGTGACCGCCGAGATGGTCAAGCCGGGAGCGGCCGTAATCGACGTGGGAATCAATCGCACGGAGAAAGGTCTGGTGGGCGACGTCGATTTCGGGCCTGTCAGCCAGGTCGCCGGCGCGATTACGCCGGTGCCCGGCGGCGTCGGGCCGCTGACGATCACCATGCTCTTGCAGAACACGCTGCTGGCGGCCAGGCTGCAAACGGAATCCGTACCGGGGGTTTGGCCCGATGGCTTCTTTGAGTCCATCCGTATTGACGCTTCCAATTTCGTTCGACCGGATCAGGGCAGGACGCCGCCCGCTCCTAGACTCGATTGAATGCCCTCGGCTCCGATGCACTGCCTTCTTGACAGGAACGCAAGCATCGCAGTGACGGGAAACGAAGCGACTGCCGTCGTTTGGCGCTCGGCTCGGCTGGCGGAACTCTTGCCTGCCCGAAATGTTCCAGTTACAATAAATGCTGAAATGAGGGATCTTTGGAGCAAGGTCATGAACATCGTCAGGCTTTCCGGCACCGTTGACGAAAACCACCAACTTTCCGCGCAGGTTCCTGCCTCCATTGGCTCGGGGCCAGTCACGGTCCTGGTCTTTCCCGTATCGCTAGAAGACGAAGAGGCACATGTCTGGACGGCGGGCATCGCTCAGGAGTGGGCAGATGACCTGAGTGATCCTGATCAGGACATCTATACGTTGTCGGATGGAGAACCCGTCCGTGAGTCCTGACGAAATCTACTTGGCCAGCTTTCCCTTCGGTGGCAGCGCCGGCATGAAGCTGCGTCCTGTTCTGCTGCTGACCGGTCCGGTTGGCGGCGTGCCTGAGGTCTTGGTTGCCTACATCTCATCGGTAATCCCTTCCGGACTTCTGCCTTCGGACATCCTGTTGGACCCGCGGACAGCGGAGCATTTGTCGACGAATCTGCGAACCACTTCCGTGCTTCGCCTGCACAAACTGGCCACCATTCACGAGCGTAGTCTTGCTCGGCGTCTCGGCGTTCTGTCAAGCGATACAGTGTCCAAAGTTGACGGCAAGCTTCGGGAATTGCTGAACCTGTAGGTGGCAACGTGAACTCAAGCGACGCGATTCGTGAAGCTATTGCGGCCTTCGAGTCTGTTACTCTCGTTTCGTCAGGCGATCCCGTCACGGACCCATCGGACAGCAAGTACACAGAAGCTGGCTGGGTGAAGTTCGTTCTCGAGAAGTCGGAGCTTGGCTGGCGGACGCTTGAATTTCTCGCATGGGTTTGCGACGACATGGTTCGGGCCGGAGAACGTCTGAAGCTCTTTCCGATCTCACCGCCCCCGTATCTGAATGAACCTGGAAAGTGCTTGAGTTTCGTGATCGAGTGCTATCCGGTCGACGGCGACAAAGAGCGGCGGTTTGCCAAGGTCGCTGAATTCATCACGTGGTGCCGGAAGGCGCACTGGGCAGATTGCAGGCCGTGCGACAGGGAAATGTGAGTCTAACTTCACCGCGATCGTTCAAAGCAGCACAAGTGCCGCTTCGCCATGAAAAGCCCTTGCCCCTCTCCCATCTAGTCGCAAGCGACAGGCGGGAGAGGGGAGTCATCAAGCCGCCTATGAACAGCCCATGCTGTTGCCGCAGTTGTAGCACAGGTAGCAGTTGCCGGCTCGGGCGGTGATGGCGCCGCAGCGATCGCAACTCGGAGCGTCGGCCTGGAAGCTCGCGAATTGCTCGTGCCGGGCAACCATCACGGCCTGAGAATCGGCTGACACCGCAAACCGCGAGGCACCTGTCCCCTGTGCCCCTGTCCCTTGTGCCCCTGTCCCAGTCCCGAGTGTTGCTGTCCCTAGCGCCACCGTCGGCGCCGAAGCGGACTTCTTCGCCCCGTTGCCGTTGCCATTGGATCCGCTGCCGTGGGAACCGTTGGCCCCATTGGCCCCGTGCGCACCGTTGCTGCTGCCGTTGCCGTAAGCAGCGGCCGCGCTTGCCAGCCCTGTGCTCGTGGACTTGGAAGCTCCTTGTCCGTTGTTTGGCCCGCCGACCTTCGTGGCGACGGGCCGAGTCTCTGCTTCGATTTCTCCCCCAGGGCCAGACGATGGCTGGCTGGCCTCCACCGGCGAGACGGGCACGGCCTTGTTCATCTCGCCGTAGCCGGGCAGGAAGGTGATCCCCAGCCAGCGGAAAATGTAGTCCACCAGGCTCTTGGCGATCTTGATGTCCGGGTTCTTGGTGTAGCCCCAGGGCTCGAAGCGGGTGTGCGAGAACTTGTTCACGTAGACCTCCAGCGGCACGCCGTACTGCAGGCTCATCGACACGGCTGTGCCGAAGCAGTCCATCAGGCCGCCGATCGTGCTCCCTTCCTTGGCCATGGTGATGAACAACTCGCCGGGCCGGCCGTCCGGATAGAGACCCACGGTGATGTAGCCCTCGTGACCCGAGATGTTGAACTTGTGCGTGATCGACTGCCGCGTGTCGGGCAGGCGCTCGCGGCGCGGGCGGGCGATGACTTTCTCGGCCGCCTTCTCGGCCTTCTTCGTCGAGAGCGGCTGCACTTCCTTGGAGCCGTCGCGATAGATCGCCAGGGCCTTGAGCCCCAGCCGCCAGCCTTCCATGTAGGCCTGGCCGACGTCTTCCGGCGTGGCCTCTTTGGGCATGTTGACCGTCTTCGAGATCGCGCCCGAGATGAACGGCTGGGCGGCCGACATCATGCGGATGTGGGCCTTCCAGGGAATCGATCGCGTGCCGTGCGAGGCCTGGAACGCGCAATCGAACACCGGTTGGTGGTCGGGCCGCAAGTCCGGGGCGCCTTCGATCGTGTCCTTCTCGTCGATGTACTTGATGATCGCATCGATCTGCGACTCGCCATACCCCAAGGTCCGCAAGGCGAGCGGCACCGTTTGGTTGACGATCTTCAGCATTCCGCCGCCGGCCAGCGCCTTGTACTTGACTAGGGCGATGTCGGGCTCGATGCCCGTCGTGTCGCAATCCATCATGAAGCTGATGGTGCCGGTGGGCGCCAGGACCGTGGCCTGGGCGTTGCGGAAGCCGAAGCGGCGTCCATGCACGAGCACTTCGTCCCACAGCCGGCGGGCGGCGACCTGGAGATACTTGGGACAGTCCTTGATGTGCTCGACCTTCTCCCAATGCATTTCCATGACGTGCAGCATCGGCTCGCGGTTCTCTTCGTAACCGTCGAACGGACCGACCGCAGCCGCCAGCTCCGCACTCGTGCGGCAGGCCGCCCCATGCAGCAGGGCCGTAACTGCTCCGCACAGCCCGCGGGCCTCGTCGGAATCGTACGGGATGCCGCTGGCCATGATCAGGCTGCCCAGGTTCGAGTAGCCCAACCCCAGCGGCCGGTAACGATGGCTGTTGGCGGCAATCCGCGGCGTCGGGTAGCTGGCATGGTCGACCAGGATCTCCTGGGCGATGAACACCAATCGGCAAGTTGTCTCGAAGCGCTCGAAATCGAACGCGCCGTCCTCGCGGCGGAACTTCATCAGGTTGATGCTCGCCAGGTTGCATGCGGTGTCGTCCAGGAACATGTACTCGGAGCAGGGATTCGAGGCGTTGATCCGCCCCGAATTCGGGCAGGTGTGCCAGCGGTTGATCGTCGTGTCGTACTGCACGCCCGGATCGCCACAGGCCCAGGCCGCCTGGCTCATGCGGTTGAGCATGTCGCGGGCCGGATAGGAAGGACCGGGCCGCTTGGGTTCCGTTACCCAGTGCGTGGTCCACTGCTGGTCGGCCACGACGGCTTCCATGAACTCGTCGCTCAGCCGGACCGAGAGGTTCGCATTCTGGAAGAGGATCGAGTCGTAGGCCTCGGTCGGCTGGTATCCGCCTTCCTGGATCAGCGTGCGGGCCTTCTTCTCCTCGCGATTCTTGCACTCGACGAACTCCATGACGTTCCGGGTGCCAGTCCTTGATCGACTGCATCTTGGCCGCCCTGCGGGTCTTGCCGCCGCTCTTGACGACCGCCGCTATCTGGTCGTAGACGCGCATGAACGAGAGCGGCCCCGACGGCTTGCCGCCGCCCGAGAGCTTCTCGCGATGCGAACGCAGCGAGCTCAGGTCGGTGCCAGTGCCCGAACCGAACTTGAACAACATGGCCTCGCTGCGGGCGAGCTCCATGATGTCTTCCATGTTGTCCCGCACGCTCTGGATGAAACAGGCCGAGGCCTGGGGATACTCGTAGGGGTTCTCCGGCTGGGCGACCTTCTCCTGCCTGGCATCCCAGTGCCAGTTGCACATGGCGCCCTTGATGCCGTATTGATGGAACAGGCCCACGTTGAACCAGACCGGCGAGTTGAACGAGGCGTACTGATGAATGCACAGCCACGACAGGTCGCGGTAGAAATTCTCGGCGTCGGCGGCAGTGGCGAAATAACCGTCCTGCAGGCCCCAATCGGCGATCGTGCGGCTGACGCGGTGGACAAGCTGCCGCACGCTCCGCTCCCGCTCCGCAGTGCCGTTTTCCCCGTAAAAATATTTATTGACTACGACGTTGGTTGCCAATTGGCTCCAGAATACCGGAACTTCGCAGTCTTTTTGTTCGAACAGGACCTCGCCGCCTTCGCCCTTGATGGCGGCAGTCCGCGTTTCCCACTCGACCGTGTCGAACGGCTCCGCCACGTCCTGCGGGCAGAACGTCGGCGCAATCGTCAGCCCCAGGGCGGGGCTGCGAAGCGATCTGACCGCGGGGCGGTCGGCGGGCGACTGAATGGTATCACTTTCCATGGAATCCATGACAGAACCTCATCCTTCGTGATTTGATGGCCTTAAACTTCGAACGGTTACCGTTGATACGAACGTTTTGGGATCGTTACGCTTCGGACCAAGCCCAGCCGTGCAAAGTTAAAAATCCTTGCCAAAACAGATGCACATCGGTATAGTCAAAAGACCGCTTGTGCAGGCATCCTACCCAACCTATTGTATACCTCAGGCAAGAGAACCACAATATGCAGGTTAGATCGTCCAAGTTTAGCCGTTTCTTCACAAACGTCAATCGCAGGCTGAGAAGTTGGTCCTAAAGCTGTGTGAGGATTCGGTTTGCGCCTTGTGAGCTGCTAGCACTGCTAGCGGCATGCCGGCGACTGCGTCGCTATAAGTCATTTTCTGGTAATGACTTGTGCGATCCGGCGGAAAGCTGCCGTGCGCGAGAGGACGGCGGCAGAATTTTGAGATCGCGGAAAATCGCGCATTTCAGGGCGTCGCTGTCGCCGGATAGGGCTCAGCCGCGTCGATCCATGCATCTTGAAGGTCGCCAGCCGTAGACGTGCTCGGCTCGATGGGCGGAAGCCGCCGCACCTCACCATCGCCGGAGGGCGGAATTGCGCCCCCGCCAGCCGTTGGCAGGCCGGCCACGGGCACCCTAGGCTGCACGTCCAGAATCGCAACCGCTGGACCCAGTTGCGGGCGAGGCGTGCCGGCGGCAGCCTTGGAATCGAGGGCTCCTCCAATCGGCCGGTTCTCCGTTGGCAAGGCGGCAACTGCGGGGATTTTGCGGATCGTGGCAATTTCACGCCGCGGCAGAGAATCTGGATTGGCCCTTTCACCCAGGTCTGACTGCTGCGCCGGTGGCGTCGAGTTTGTCGTCTCAGCCGCACCGGTCTGCACGGCGGGCTCGACGCTTCGCCCAACCTCGGGATAGCGGGCGATATTGACGCCAATCGAGCTCGCAATGAGCAGGAGCGATGCCAGCGTAGCCGCAAACTTGGGCACGATCCGCACCTCACGGGGCAACAACGGGAGACAGTTCAACTTCGCGAGGAAACCATACACCACGGCCGACCATTGGCAAGCGCAGAACGGCCCTGGAAGCGGTCGATCAGGCTATCCTGGGACGGACCGCGCCGACTGGGCAAACTCTGCATGGCGTATGGAAGCCCGAAGCGCAAGCGAGGTATGTGCGTACCGAGCACAGAAAGCACGTCCCTCGCTTGCGCGTCGGGCTTCAGTGCCGTTTCACACGGGCGATTTCATGGCTAACGTCCCGCGCTCGGCCAGGGCCCGATCGATCTCGGCCAACTGCTCGGCGTCGAGTTGCCAGCCGGAGCCGCCCGCGTTCTCGCGGATCTGGTCGGGCCGCTTGGCGCCGCATACGGCGCTGGTAATGCCGGGCTGCTGGACGGTCCAGCGAATCACGAGGTCGGCCACGGTATGGCCCAGCGCCGCGCGATTGCCTGCAGACGATCGACCAGATCGTGGTTCTTTCGCCGTTCTTCGCCCTGAAACATCGGATACTTGCGGCGGCTGTCGTCGGGGCCAAAGACCTGGTCGCGGGCGATCCGGCCCGCCAATAGACCCTTCATCAGCGGCCAGTAGGCCATCACGGCCACGCCGTGCCGGCGGCACCAGGGCAGCGTATCGGCCTCAATCTGCCGCAGGAGCATGTTGTACGGCGGCTGGAACGCGGCCAAGGGACAGACGGCGGAAAACTCATCAAGCTGGGCCAGCGTGACGTTCGACGCCCCGACCGCCAGCATCTTGCCCTCGTCGAGCAGGCGTTTCAACTCGCCGGCCGATTCGGCGACAGGAACATTCGGGTCCGGGGCGTGCAGATAATAGAGTTCGACGTGGTCGGTGGCCAATCGCCGCAGGCTCTCTTCGCATTCCCGCCGCAGCGTGGCCGGGCGGGCGTCAAGCACCTGAACGCCCTCCGGCGTCCAGTGGATTCCGCCTTTGGTGGCGATCACCATTTCCTTGCGGCGGCTGCCGAGCGCCCGGGCGATCAGCCGTTCGCTCTCCCCATGGGCCCCATAGCAATAGCCGGTATCAACATGGTTGATTCCCAGGTCGAAGCAGGCCTGAATCGTAGCGACGCTATCGACATCGTTCACACCAGGACTGGTCATACCCGCGATCGGCCAGCAGCCCAGGGCCACTTCGGAGACCTTCAAACCGGTATTAGCGAGGGGGCGGTAGAGCATGGTGGGAGTAGGAGTTGAAAGGGCGTGGCTCGCGGTGCGGCGGCGTTCGAGGTTCGGCTGGTGGGAATCGCTCATGGTCGTGACTTTTCTCTCCTCCTTACGTGCGGACCCTCCGTGGTCTCAGGAACCGGCCCAACCTTCCTGCGCCAGGCCAAAACGCGCGTATTACACTTGAATTTGGCAATCTTCTCAATGCCATTTGAGACTTTGCAAAAGTCCAGTCATATCCGTGATGTCCAGTGTTCCGGTCCTCCCTTCCGTGCCCGCGTGACGCAGTGCAGCGAATTGCTTATATTGTATGGGATCGGCAACAAGCGATACGGCAGGGGACGCAGGCGATTGCAAGGATCGCTCAAACTACTGAGGACAAAGCAAAATGCACGACGCACGAGAAAAGGCCATTCGCGACCTACGATAGGTTGGGGGCCGGGCTAAGAGGGGCCAAATCGGTCGAAAAGTCGAAAAGGGATTTTTTTGCGGGGTGGCTTTCCACGACTACCACAGCGGGGTTAGAATCAGGGCTTTGTTGAACGTGTGGGTTGCTGCCCGCGAAACGGCCCTTCGAGGGAGCCGCGCATCCCGGAACCGGGGAAAACCCCATGCTCGCAAAGGCTCCGCGCCGCAAAACGAAGCATTAGGCTCGTCAAACCGCTCAACTGAAGGACGTTGCCACCGATGCCACGCATTTTTGACAATATATCTCAGTCCCTTCTCCCAACCCTCTGCAACACGCTCCAGGTCGCCGACCGAGCCGACTTCTGCGTAGGGTATTTCAATCTTCGGGGATGGAAGACGATTGATTGCCACGTCGAGCAGTGGTCGGGCGGCCCTGGTCACTGCTGCCGATTGTTGGTGGGCATGCAGCGGCTTCCCCAGGATGAGCTGCGAGAGGCATTCAGCATCATCAAGCGGGACGAGGGCATCGACAATCTGACCGCCCTTCGCCTGAAGAGGCGATTGGCGGAGGAGTTCCGGCACCAGTTGACGCTGGGAATGCCGACCAACGGCGACGAGGTCGGCTTGCGGCGGCTTGCCGCTCAAATCAAGGCGAAGAGGCTGGTCGTAAAGCTGTTTGTGCGTCACCCCTTGCACGCCAAGCTGTACCTTCTTTTCCGCCCCGACCCCGTCAATCCGTCCGTTGGCTTTCTCGGCAGCAGCAATTTGACCCTTGCCGGCCTGTCCAACCAGGGCGAATTGAACGTGGATGTGATGGACCACGATGCCTGCCAGAAACTGTCCAAGTGGTTTGAAGACCGATGGAATGACAAGTGGTGCCTCGAAATTTCCGACGACCTGGTCGCCATAATTCAGGAAAGCTGGGCGCGCGAGCAGCCGCTGCCACCGTACCATATTTACCTGAAAATTGCCTACCACCTTTCCCAGGAGGCCCGATTCGGTTTGGCCGAGTTTCGCATTCCCCGCGACTTCGGCCAGAAGCTCTTCGATTTTCAGGTCGCCGCCGTGAAGATCGCGGCCCACCACCTGAACAAACGCGACGGCGTGCTCATCGGCGACGTGGTTGGCTTGGGCAAGACCCTGATGGCGACGGCGTTTGCCCGCATCTTCGAAGACGATCAGGGCCTGGAAACCCTCATTATTTGCCCCAGGAACCTCGTGTCGATGTGGGAAGACTACCGCCAGCAGTACCGCCTGCGGGCCAAGGTGCTTTCGATCAGCCGAGTTATTGAGGAATTGCCGCAACTGCGTCGCTACCGCCTTGTGCTAATCGACGAGAGCCACAACCTTCGCAATCGGCTTGGCAAGCGATACCGGGCAATCCAGGAGTATATCCGCGAAAACGAGAGCAAGGTGATCCTGCTTACGGCTACTCCCTACAACAAGACCTACCTCGACCTTGCCAACCAGTTGGGGCTTTTCATTCCGGACGAACTTGACCTTGGGATTCGACCGGAGAAACTCCTCCGTGAACTCACGGAGACTGAGTTCCAGCGTCGTCATCAGTGCCCGGTACGCTCCCTTCCGGCTTTTGAGAAGAGCGAGTATGCGGACGATTGGCGGGAGTTAATGCGGCTTTATCTTGTCCGGCGGACGCGGACGTTCATTAAGCAGAATTATGCGGAAGTCGAGTGCCCCAAATGCAATGCCGTGGTCAGGGCGACGCAGTCGGCCTGCCCCCGTTGCGGACGTGTGAAGGCCGATGCGGACCGGCGATTCCTAACCTATGAGGACGGCAGCCGCTCATGGTTTCCCGTGCGGCAGCCAAAGACGGTCAAATTCCGAATTAACGACAAAGACCCTGACGACCAGTACGCAAGGTTGTACGCTGACGACGTGGTCAGTGCCGTCGAGCATCTCACCTTGCCGCGGTACGGGTTGGCGAACTACGTCAACGAGACGCCCCACGAGCCACCTACGCAGGTGGAAGCAAAGGTGCTGCAGGACTTGTCGCGGGCAGGCCGGCGGCTGATGGGTTTCTGCCGAACCAACCTGTTCAAGCGGCTCGAAAGCGGCGGCCACGCCTTCCTTCAGTCCGTCGAGCGTCACATCTTGCGGAACTGCGTCTACCTCTACGCCCTTGAAGCCGGCCAGCCGCTGCCGATCGGCACCCAGGACGCCGCCATGCTCGACGCCCGAATTTTCGACGGTGACGCCGACGACCCGAGTGCGTCCCCCGAGTTTTTCGGCCTGGATCAAGAAGACGAGAACAAGCCTGCCTTCAACGCCGGTCCGCTCCGCACCGGAAAGGACTTCCGCGAGCGTGCCGCCGAAGTCTATGCCGAATACGCCAAGGCGTACAAGAAGCGATTCAAATGGCTGCGACCCGCCTTGTTCATTCCCCAACTGGCGAAAGACTTGCGTGCAGACATCACGGCCCTGCTGCCTGTGCTCAAGAAGTGCGGCAATTGGGAAGCCGACCGTGATGCCAAGCTGAAGAAGCTCCTCGACCTGCTGACGAAGACGCATCCTGAGGAGAAGGTGTTGATCTTCACGCAATTCGCCGACACGGCATGCTACCTTGAACCGCACATCCGCAACGCGGGAGTCAGCCGGCTTGCGCGTGACGGGCGATAACGAGGACCCCACCGGCTACGCTTGGCGATTCAGCCCGGAAAGCAACAACAAACGACCGCAGGTGTCGCCTGCCCAAGAACTTCGCGTCATCGTCGCTACGGACGTGCTGAGTGAAGGACAGAACCTACAGGACGCCGCCATCGTCGTGAATTACGACCTGCCCTGGGCCATTATTCGGCTCGTGCAGCGGGCCGGGCGTGTCGATCGTATCGGCCAGAAAGCGGAGACCATTCTCTGCTATTCCTTCCTGCCCGCGGATGGCGTTGAACGAATCATACGGCTGCGAACGCGTGTCCGCCAGCGTCTGCAAGAGTCCGCCGAAGTCGTGGGCACCGACGAACACTTCTTCGAAGATGACCACGGCGAACAGACGATCCGAGATTTGTTCACCGAGAAGTCCGGCATTCTCGACGACGACGCGGACAGCGAGGTGGACCTGAGTTCCTACGCTTACCAAATCTGGAAAAACGCCATCGACCGCGACCCGTCGCTCGAAAAGGTCATCCCGGCATTGCCCGACGTGGTCTATTCGACCCGCCCCCATTCCCCGACCGAGAATTCGCCCGAGGGGGTGCTGGTCTATGTCCGCACAGGTCAGGGCAACGACGCATTGGCCTGGACGGACAGCCAGGGTCGGAACGTCACCGAGTCGCAGTTTGCCATTCTCAAGATGGCCGAGTGCCCGCCGACCACCCCGGCATTGCCCCGCTTGGAAAACCACCATAACTTGGTGTCGCAGGGCGTGCAGCTCATCGCCACGGAAGAAAAATCCGTGGGCGGTCAACTTGGCCGGCCATCGGGGGCCCGCTTCCGCACCTACCAACGCCTGGAAGCCTACATCAAGGAGGTGAAAGGCACGACCTTGGTAAGTGCGGATTTGTTTCTGACCTTGCAGAAGGCCCTTGAGGAGATCTACACCTATCCGTTGCGGCAGACCGCCGTCGACACGCTCAACCGTCAGCTTCGCAGCGGCATCGCCGACGACAAGCTGGCGGAATTGGTGGTCGAACTGCGGACTGAAGGCCGGCTGTGCATCGTCCACGAAGAAGAACAACAGCAAGAGCCCCAGATTATATGCTCGCTGGGACTGAGGATGGAATAAGCGGCCGCGTTTCGCGGTCGCGAAGGCTAAGCGGGGAAGGAAAAAGACTGTATAATTGGTTTGGTGATTGTTTGGCCGCGGCTCGGCGGTTTTTCCCCTTCACATAGATGGAGGCAAGCGGCCGTCAACAAGACATGCCCTGGCCGAGGAGAAAAGTATTATGGTCTACAATGGACGCGTTAAGGGTGGGGTCGTAGTGCTGGACCCCGATGTCGAGCTTCCGGAAGGCACCGAGGTCAAGGTGGAACCCGTCTTACGAACAACCAGACGGACCCTGGCCGAGCAGCTTGGTGAGCTGATCGGCTCCGTGCCCGAGTTGCCTCCGGACATGGCCGAGCAACATGATCATTACTTGCACGGGGCGCCGAAGCGATGAAGCAAATCTTTGCCGACAGCTTTTACTTCTTTGCGGTCTTGAACTCCAGGGACTCCTCCATAATGAAAGAAGCGGCCAGGGACGGGTGTCCTAAGTCGGTGAGGACCGGCTCATTCTGGTCGCTAAAGGAAGTATAATCAAAACCACCTTCCAGGCAAGGCCCTTTTCCCCGCTGCCCGCCATGCAGATCGACAAGAAAGCCATTCAGGACCGGCTGCGGAAGTCGGATTTCACCGGCGTTTTCACCCAGGAACTCGGCTGGGATTTTCCCCCCGGCAATCTGACTCTGACCGTGGCCGGCAAGCAGATCTGCCTTCAGGCCGTTGCCGAAAAGAAGGGGCTGGTCGCGTTCGTCTGCCCAGCCCCGGCCGGCCACGCCTGCCCGACTACGCCGCCCGCCGGAAAATCGAGCGGGAGGTTGCCAAGCACCGCCACCAACACCTCATCGTGTTCACCGACGCCGGCAAGACTACCCAGGTCTGGCAATGGGTCAAACGCGAACTTGGCAAGCCGGCCGCCTGCCGGGAGCACACCTACTGACGTCGGCCAGCCCGGCGACAGCCTCATTCAGAAGCTCACGGCCCTGGCCGTCTCGCTTCAGGAGGAGGAATCGCTTACGCACGTCGATGTGACCGGCAAGGTCCAGAAGGCTTTCAACGTCGAGAAGGTCACCAAGAAGTTCTACGAACGCTTCCAGAAGGAGCACCAGGCGTTCCTGAAGTTGCTCAAGGGCATTCCCGACGACGACATGCAGCGGTGGTACGTCTCGGTCATGCTCAACCGGCTGATGTTCATCTACTTCATTCAGTCGAAGGGCTTTCTGGGCGAGGCCGACCGCGACTATCTGCGGACCAAGCTGGTCGAGAGCAAACTCCGCGGCAAAGATCGCTACTACCGCGAATTCCTTTGCCCGCTGTTTTCGAGGGCTTCGCCAAACGCCCGCAGGAACGATCGGCCAAAATGAACGACTTGCTGGGCGCCGTGCCGTACTTGAATGGCGGCCTGTTGGAGGGCTTTCTGGCGGTCGACGACGATAGTCTCCCTCTCCCTCCGGGAGAGGGGCAGGGGGTGAGGGCCGCCGCGCCGCAGGTGAGGGCCGCCGTCCCACCGCCAAGCACCGTATCCTTGACGAATTCCGCCAGACCCTCAATTCGGCCAGCGAGGACCATCCGAACGCGAAATATTTCATCTTCAAATCGATCATCATTCGCAACCTTTTCGGCGTGGACATCATGGAGGAGGCCACGGAAATCTGCAAGCTGCGGCTGTTTCTCAAGCTCGTGGCCCAACTCGATCCCGACCCGACCAAGCCGAATCTTGGCGTTGAGCCATTGCCGGACATCGACTTCAACATCCGTTCCGGCAATACGCTGGTTGGATACACGACCATCGACGAAATCCGCCGCAGCCAGCAGGGAAAGTTAGCTTTCACCGCAGCGGAAATCGCACGTCTTGAGACCCAGGCAAAGGCCGTGGCCGATCTGTACTCGGTCTTCTGCCGCTTACAGACCAACGGTTCCAAGGGCGAATCGACGCCCGAGGAACTTGCCGCCGCGAAAGGCACGCTTCGCCGCGAGCAGCGACGGTTGGGCGGTGAACTTGACCGCTATCTGGCCAGCGACTACGGCATCGATCCCGACAACGCGAAGCAGGCGAAGGACTTCGCCAAGTGGCGAAAGAGCCACCAGCCGTTCCACTGGTTCATCGAGTTCTACGGTATCATGCATGGCGGCGGGTTCGACGTGATCATCGGCAACCCGCCGTACCGCGAGCTGCGAGCCGTCACGGAGTACACTGTCCGGGGCTATACAACGACAAGCACTCGCAACCTCTACCCGCTGCTGCTAGAGCGTGCTTTTGCCATTTCCGGTCGCGGTGGCCGTCTCGGATTCATCGTGCCGGTCTCGTCGATTTCCACAGAAGGTTACCGACCGCTCCAATCCATTGTCTTCCAGTATCCCGGGCATTTTAGCTCCTTTGACGACCGGCCTTCTCGCCTATTCGATGGGCTGGAGCACATCCAACTCACAATTCACCTCGTGCACAATTCGACGTGCGTCACCCGCAATCATTACACGACCGAGTGCTACAGATGGAGTGCGGTCGAGCGTGACACCCTCTTTGCCACCCTTGAGTACGAACTTGTCAACGAGACTTTCTTGCCGGATTCCCTGCCCAAAGTGAGTCGTGGTGTTGAGAATTCCATCCTCAGCAAGGTATGGGCTGATCGAACCGCAATCGGAGAGCAGTTGAGCCGTGACGGTTTAGGCACCGTGTTCTATTCGCGAAAGGTCCACAACTTCTTCCAAGTCTTGGATTTTGTGCCAAAAGTCTACGATGGCAAAGGCAAGCTGCGTGCGCCCACTGAGCTAAAGGAACTGCGATTTGACAATAAGGCGAGGTCGCAGGCCGTACTATGCCTGCTAAACGCAACCCTGTTTCGTTGGTTCGTTAACGTGTTCTCTGACTGCCGACACATTAACAAACGAGAGGTCGAAGGAATGCGTCTCGACCTGGCCCGCGCTGTTGCGGAACGCGGCGGACCTCTCCAGGCCCTATCGCAACGCTTGAGCAAGAGGCTACTCGAAACGGCGGAATTCCGCCAGATGCGATTCAGTCATGACACGCTACGAGTACAGTGCATAATCCCAAAGTCCTCGAAACCCATAATTGACGAGATCGACTGTATCCTCGGTGCCCATTACGGGTTCTCGCAGGAAGAGACCGATTTCATTGTCAACTACGACATCAAGTACCGCATGGGCCAGGACGAAGAAGACGAGGGCGAGGAGTAGTCGGAAGATCAAACACTTATGCCAAGAATGCCTGAAATGGGCTTGCCGACCGGCGATGACAGACACGTTTACCAAGGAAAAACGCCGAACGATCATGCAGGCGGTCCGACGCCAGCGGACACGTCCGGAGGAAGTCGTGGCAGCCCGCCTTAGGACGGAGGGCTTGCGGTTTCGCCGCAACGTCGCTAGACTACCAGGAAAACCGGACTTCTACTTTTCGGAAGCCCGCGTTGCCGTCTTCGTACACGGTTGCTTCTGGCACGGGCACGAAGGGTGTCCCAAAGGCCGAAAGCGTCCGAAAACCAACACAACCTATTGGAAGTCGAAAGTTCAGCGAAATCGCAGACGCGACCGCCGCGCCGCCCGACAATTGCGGGCACTCGGGATTAGCGTCTTCACCGTCTGGGAATGCCAAGTTTCGGCGGTCGGCCTGCCGAAGCGGCTGCTGACCCGTCTTCGCTCTGACATGAAAGCCCTTCAAGATGTGTGACGCTCCCAAGCTGAAGTTCAAAGTCGCCCCCCATATCGTCGAGGATCTCGGGCTCAATCTCTACACGAGTCTCCCCCGCGTGCTCGTCGAGTACGTGGCGAATGCCTACGATGCCGATTCGGCCTACGCAGATGTCTCGTTGGACAAAGCTGCCGTCGAGCAAGCACGCCTTGAGATGAGGAAACAATTTGAACTTGAACAGCTGCGGAGCAAAGCCACCGGCCGGAGTGTTCCGCCGCTGGAAAGCCGCACGTTGCCGGACCATCTTTCAATCACGGTTGAAGACGTGGGGCAGGGCATGTCCCAACAGGACCTGGACGGCAAGTTCCTTTTCGCCGGGAGACGGCGACGGCGAGAGGAGCCGGACCTTCACGGACGTACCCCGGAAAAGAAACGCCCGTTAATGGGGCGAAAGGGATTGGGCAAGCTTGCCGGCTTTGGCGTGGCAAAGCTCATTACGGTCGTCACACGGAAGAAAGGTGAGCCTCACGCTACGAAGATCGTGCTCGACTACGACCAACTTGTCGCCAAGCGAGCTACCCATGAGATCGAAATCGAGCAAGAGGAGACCCTTCAGGACGGGGGCGGTTTCGCGCAGAGCGGGACGCGAATCACCCTCTCACGCCTCATGTACGGCCCCCTGAGAAGCAGGACCCAAACCATCGAGAGGGGAATCACCGATCATTTCGCCCTTATCGACCCGGAAGACTTTGCGATCCGGCTTAACGGTGCCGAGATTGAGGCAAAGGCGGCCACCTTTGCCTTTGCGTGGCCCGAACCTGATGCAGTCGATCAACAGGAATTCGTCACCAAGACGCTGCCCCGGGAGGACGGAGGCGAGATCAAGTTTCAATACCGCCTTCGATTCACGGGTGAGAACGAGGCTCTCCCGGCTGCCCAACGCGGCGTCAGGGTCTATGCCAACAAGCGTCTTGCCGCCGCTCCGTCACTTCTCGACGCCGACACCAATATGCACGGCTTTCGAATGACTGACTACCTGGACGGTGTTGTTCACGCCGACTTTATCGCAGATCAGGAGGCGGATTACATCGCGACGGACCGTCAGACGTTGCGGTGGGAATCGCCGCTCCTGTCCGGCATGTACGAGTTCCTAAGCGCCGAGATCAAGGAAGCGTGCAAACAGTACCAGAAGTTGCGCGAGGGGGTGGCACCGAACATCGTCAAAAAGGACCCGTTCACGCAGAGCGAGGTCGCCCGATTCGGATTCTCGAAGAAAGACGAGAGAATGGCATTGCGAATTGCGGTCATCCTCAAGAACGCCTGCAAACAAGGCGTAGCTGATCCTATGTACCAGGAGAAGCTTCCCATACTCCTCCGAGGAATCGGGCACGGAAACATCCTCGCGGCAATATCGGAACTTGCCGACAAAGACAACCCCGATTTGCAGAGCGTGGCGGTCGAGGTTGCACGCCTGGCCAAAGACGAGATGGACCAATTCATTGGCTCGGTCAAGGTCAGGCTGAAGGCGATTGAAGCACTCAAAAAGATTGTTCGTGCCGTAGATTTCAAAGAGAAGCAGAACGAAAGAACGATTCAGAAGTTGTTTGAGGAGGCCCCGTGGTTGATTGATCCCACCTATACGCAGTTCCTCACCGCCGATAAAGAGGTCCACGTGCTGTTTGACCGTCTCGCCAAGGAACTCGAGATCGACGACTATGCCCCGGCTGGTTCTGAAAGCAACGAGGATCGCCCGGATTTGGCTTTTCTTCTCTTTAATCTAAGCCTGAACCGTTTGGTGATCGTGGAACTCAAGTCGGCCAATTTGCCGCTTGAGGAAAAGCACCTTACGCAGCTCCGGTACTACATGGAGACTGCGGAGGCTTGGCTGGCTGAACACGGCCACGCCGGGATCCAAGTTCACGGCCACTTGATCGGCACGAAGGCACCGCCCGATAGTCGAGGACGCGGCGTAGTTGCCCTACGCAGACAGATCAAACAGGCAGGGCCGGATGCCGACTGGACGGTTCGGGACTATCTCGAAGTCCTGGAGGACACGGAGGCCGCTCACATGGAGTTGTTAGAGATTCAGCGGCTTGCCGAGGAAAAGGACAAAGCGGAAGGCAATGACGACGTTTAGTTCAGTGCCTGCAGGACAGAACGCGCGACCGCTCGCCCCAAGGCGGGCGGCACGCTGTTGCCGATCTGCCGTGCGATATGCGTAGGCAGTCCGGCGAACGTCCACCAGTCGGGGATGCTGTGCAGCCGTGCCGCTTCTCGCAACGAGATCACCCGATGCTGCTCGGGGTGAATGTACCGACCTTTCGAGGCATTCTGAAGCGCTGTCCGCAGCGTGTTGCAGGGCGAGTCCCAATCCATCCTGCCCCAGGCGTCCGTCACTTCGCATGAGACTTGCCACCACGACGGCGGGGCCAGACGGGGGGCTCTTCTCATCACGTCTCGCTTGTCGCCGCCCGGCGGAATGACACGCATCCGCGCGAGAGCGACCTTAGAGGGTTTCGGCGAATAGTGGTGGTTCTTGCCGTCGGGTTCCGCCGGCAATCCTTCCCATGCCTGTCGAACGGTACGTACCGTCCGTCGCTGCGGCGGCAGAATAAACGTGCCCTCACAATATGCCACCGTGAAA
The DNA here is from genome assembly GCA_963824275.1 of uncultured Planctomycetia bacterium. Taxonomy (GTDB): domain Bacteria; phylum Planctomycetota; class Planctomycetia; order Pirellulales; family Thermoguttaceae; genus JANXQG01. The sequence continues at coordinate 1,704,172 of CAWGOT010000003.1, forward strand.
GACCGCCGACGAAGTTGAGGAACACCGTGGTCGAAAGCGTCGAGGACGAACGCCGCAACTTCGTAATCGAGACCTTTCAGCCGCCGCCGAAGACGCTCCCATTCGTCCGATTCCAGGAAGGCAGCGACGTTTTCTATGACCACGACCTTCGGTCGCATTGACTTGGCCCATCGCGCGACCTCAAGACACAGTGAATTTCTCGGGTCGTCGCCCCGACGGGCCCCCAGAGTAGAAAAGCCTTGGCATGGAGGCCCGGAAATCAGAATATCGCAACGGCCGCTGGGTTGTAGCCGCGAAACGTCGCCTACCTCTATCTGCGGGCCGACGTTACGGCCGTAAGTCTCGGCAGCCACAAGGTCGATTTCGATAGCACGGATTATCCTGCAGCCGGACGCGCGGAAACAATGGCTGAATAATCCGGCCCCGGCGAATAAGTCCACAACTGTCGGCCGACTATCGAGCATGTCCCGCCCTCTCCTCATGCTTGCAGCAAAACAGTATCGACCGCCGATAGCCCTGCACGTGCGACAATTCGTGTTTTTCCGGTTGTACCGACTGCACAAAATGAAATGCGCGGTGGGGAAAAGCCGATTTTGGGAGATATATACACCAGTATAGTATAGCTTGGTGCATCCGACGAATCAACCCCCTTCGCAAATAAATACGGCATCAGCGGAAATCGGGGAATTCCGGGGACGGGGGAGCTCCGGAGACGCATGACTCAACTCGCGCGAACGAATTGCGAAAGTACAGGAGAGGAGCGAAACACGCGGCGCGAAATAAGGGAACGCGGAGCCGGGCAGGGACCGGATTCAATTGCGGCGCGACGGGAATGAAAGATGGATAAGATGCAAAGACTCTCGTACGGCCAATCGGATGCCGTCGCTTTTATGAGCCGGCACTTCGTCGCGCTAATCTGCACAGTGGAGGCGAAAAACCGCGACGGGAGCGTCGTTCGGGGCGATGAAGTCTACTCGGGATTTCTTATGATCCTTGCCGACCGGTTGTATTGGGTGACGGCGGGCCATTGCCTGAAAGGGCTCGACAAGAGGATTCGCAGGCGCGAAGCAACTGTCGTGCGCTGCAGCTTGATGGATTGTTTCGGCTGGGAGGCACGGCACCTGGAGCCCATTCCGTTCGCATACGAGTTGGATCGCGGGGTTTATCTCGATGACGGCAAACTGGGGATGGATTTCGCACTGGTCCCGCTCGATGGGAACACGTGCGATCTTCTTGCAGCGAATAAAGTGAAGGCGATCGGGCGCAGAACTGGATTCGTCAGGAGAAAATGGAATTCGACTTCTACCGCATGCTCGGTATTCCGAGGGACTGCGCGCTGCGCGCCGCAGTCAGGTGGCGACGAAGGAATCCAAATGCGGACTGTCTTGATCGCTGTCGATCGCCTCGAACCGAGCGCGGTGTCGAACGCTTCTTCGGCTGACTGGTTCATCGGCCGAATAAACCCGGAGGTCACCATCGAGACGATCGAAGGAATGAGCGGCGGTCCCATTTATGGGTTTCGTCGAACGCCAGCGGGCCAGTTGGTCTATCATGTCGTCGCATTGCAGAGTCGCTGGCGGCCCGAATCCCGAATTATCTTTGGCTGTAACGTACGACTTTTCGCGGAAGAGTCGCTTCGCATGCTTGTCGGCCGGCAGAGGGACCATGGCGACGACGGCGGAACCAAGGCGTCGGCCGGCGGCTGTTAGCGGGCGAGAAAAAGGCCCGCACGCGCGGATTGCGGCCGGCGTAATCTCGTTTCATTGGAATTATCCCGCCGCCAGCGGCCGAAGAAGGCCGGGTGCCCGTCGGTCCACCCGCGATTCCGCCGTCTTAGCCCACCAGTCATCAACCCACCGACGCGGGGTCCTTTACAGTTTGCGGAGATAATTCCCTGCGGCCTATTGACAGAGTGCTATAGTTATGGATAAGTGCAGTCAATGTGTGATTGCCAAAGTCCCCGCACGCGATCGGCCAGCAGCCCAGGGCCACTTCGGAGACCTTCAAACCGGTATTAGCGAGGGGGCGGCAGAGCATGGTGGAAGCAGGGGTGTACCGAAAGCAGCCGGATCTTAGAAGCCCTTCACGCGATCCGCCGCACGTCGTCGAACTGGATCTGGTGCAGCCGTCGATAGAGCCCGCAGCGGTTGATCATCTCCTGGTGCGTGCCCACGTCGACGATCTTGCCGGCCTGCATGGCCACGATGCGGTGGGCCAGCGAGAGGATCGCCATGCGATGCGTGATGATGACCGTCGTCCGCCCCCGCGTGAACTCCTCCAGCACCTCCTGGATCGCCTGCTCGCTCTCCAGGTCGATCTGGCTGGTCGCCTCGTCGAGGATCAGGATCGCCGGGTCGCGGAGGATCGCACGGGCCAGGGCGATCCGCTGCCGCTGGCCGCCGGAGAGCCGGCCGCCCAGCGTGCCGACCACCGTCTCGTAGCCGTCGGTCAACTCGGACTCGATGAAATGGTGGGCGTGGGCCCTCTGGGCCGCTTCGATCACCTCGTCGCGGCCGGCGCGGGGACGGCCGTAGCGGATGTTGTTGAAGACCGTGTCGTCGAACAACAGCGGCTCCTGCGTCACCAGGCCGATCTGCCCGCGAAGCTCGCGCAGCCGCAGGTCGCCTAGCGGCACGCTGTCCAGACAGATCTTGCCCTCGACCGGATCGGCAAAGCGCGGGATCAGATTGGCCAGCGTCGACTTGCCGCAGCCGTTAGGGCCGACGATCGCCACCGTCTCGCCGAAGGGAATCCGCAGCGTCACGCCGTCCAGAACCCGCGTGCCGGGCTGGTACTCGAACGACACGCCTTCGAAACGAAAGCTCGCGGCGATGCCGCGGGCAGGCCACCGGGTTCTTCGGGCTGCGGATGGCCGGCTCGCGGTCGAGGCAGGCAAAGACCCGGTCGCTGGCCGCCACGCCGCATTGCAGCCGGCTGAAGATGTCCGAGAACTTCCGCACCGGATCGGCCGTGCCGAAGAGGCAGCCGTAGAACAGCAAGAGCGAACTGAGGTCCAACGGCCGCGAGGCCAGCGGGATGCCGAAGCAGGTGGGTCTGGCCCTTCAAGACCAGCCACGTCCCGGCCAACAGCGCCAGGCAGACGGTGAGGATGCCCATGAATTCGGTAATGGGGTGCGAGAGGGAATCGTAGCGGGCGATCTTCATCGCCTTACGGTAATATTCCTTGCTGCGGAGGTGGAACCGCCGCCGCTCGTAGGGCTCGCCGGTGAATGCCTTGACGATCTTGATGCCGCGGAAGGTCTCTTCCAGGACGTTGAAGATCTGCACCATCTGCTCCATCGCCCGGCGATTGGCCCGCTTGAGCATCTTGCTCAGCCAGCGGATGGCCAGCACGGCGGCTGGGGCGACGATCAGCGAGAGCAGCAGCAGCCGCCAACAGACCAGGGCTGCGCCCACCAGGCAGGCGATCATCTTCAGCGGCTCGAGGATCAGTTTTCCGAAAACCGTCTCCAGGCCGTTGCCGATGTTGGCCGTGTCATGCGTGAAGCGGCTCATCAGGTCCGACGAGCCTTCGTCGTTGAAAGTGGCCAGGTCCAACCGCAAGGTGCGGCGATAGAAGAGCTTGCGCAGGTCGAACGTGGCGAGGTTCGAGAGCCGGGCCACGAGCACGTTGTTGGCGATCACCAGGACGCCCTTCAGAACGGTGCCGATCAGCGTCACGACCATCACCAGGATCAGTGTTTGGAAGGCATCGTTGGGCAGGTAGCGATCGAGATAGGGCTTGGCCCGCACGTAGGAATCGTGGACCAGCGTTTCGTCGTCGAGGCGGGTTTGCAGGTGATGGAGCCTTGCTTCGAGCTTCGGCTGTTCGTCCCGCGGCGCGGCGGCGAGCCGGGTTTGAGTCTCCTGGATCTCAAGGCCCAGGTCGCTGACGGCCTTGCTGCTGCGATCGATTTCATCGGCGACCCAGTTCTGGATCGACTTGCCCTCCAGGACGATCTTGGCGAACGGATAGACGGCCCCGATGTTGCCGCCCCAGAGCACTGCCACGCCCACCGCGCTGAGGATCGCCCCCAGGAGGGTGAAGCGATAGCGACAGGCCATTTGAAGCACGCGGCGGAAGTTTTTCATGGGCGGGTGGAGTACATAAGGGCCTGGCCCGGCTTTTTCATGGCGAAGTGGACCACACCAACCCAAAGCGCAAGCGATGACAACTCCTTACGCAGTAATCGCTTGCGCTTCGGGTTTGTGTGGGTGCCTTAAATAGCCCGGGCCAATCTAGGAATCACAAGTCGCTTATTATCAAAATCCGCCGCCTATGCCAATAGCGACTCGCCCGTTATAAGAACTGACCATCAGTGGAGGCGTGCGACTGAGTAGGCATCTTCGGTCCTCCCGGATCAAGCGCGGGGCAATTATCCGATTCCAACCGCTATCCGTATATGCAACAATGGCGGCATGGAAGATTGGGAAGTGATTATCATTGGAGGGGGTGCGGCCGGTCTGATGGCCGCCAGCCGAGCGGCCCAGCGGGGGCGGCGAACGCTGCTCTTGGAGAAGAAAAAACGCCCCGGCGCGAAAATCCTGATGTCCGGCGGGTCGCGCTGTAATCTCACCCACGCCCTGAACGTTCGAGGCTTCGTCGAGGCCTTTGGCGACCAAGGGCCGTTTCTCCATTCCGCCTTGGCCGCCCTGGGACCCGAGCAACTCGTCGATCTGATCGAAGCCGAGGGCGTTGCCACCAAGGTCGAGCTCGGCGGAAAGATCTTCCCCGCCAGCGATCGGGCCGACGACGTTCTGCAAGCCTTGTTGGCACGGCTCCGCCAAAGTGGCTGCACCCTGGCGGCCGACGAGCCCGTCGAGACGATCACGCCCTACTCGGCCGGGCTGAGGATTGTGACTGCCAAGCGGACCTTGAGGGCGGAGGCCGTGATTCTCGCGACGGGAGGGCAATCGTATCCCAGCAGCGGCTCGACGGGCGATGGCTACCGCTGGGCGGCAGAACTCGGGCACACGATCGTTCCACCGCGGCCTGCCCTGGTGCCGATTACTTCGCATGCCCCGTGGGTCGTGGGGCTGCAAGGCATTACGCTGCCGGATGTCTGCGTGCGGGTGATCGACCCCGGCGACGGCACGGCGCGGCCAGCCTGCCTGGCCCAGCGGCGCGGCTCGTTGTTGTTTGCCCACTTCGGAGTGACGGGGCCGGCAGCGCTGGACGTGAGCCGCGCGGTCAACGGCCACGCGCAGCCGCGGCGTCTGGTGCTGCGATGCGATCTGCTGCCCGATCGCAACATTGAATCCTTGGAGGCCCAGATCCGGGAGGCATGCCACGACGCTGGCCGCCGTTTGGCCGCGGGTATCATCGCCCGCTACGTGCCGCAGCGCCTAGCGGTAACGGTTGCTGCCCAGGCCGACATCGGCGCCGAGTTGCGCGGGCCGAGGTCTCGCGCCACCAGCGGCAGCGGCTGGTGACCAGGCTCAAGCAGTTCAATATCCCGGTCAGCGGCACCTTGGGGTTCAACCGGGCGGAAGTCACCGCGGGCGGGGTCGCTTTGGGAGAGGTCGATGCGCACACGATGGAAAGCCGGCTCGTGCCCGGGCTCTTCCTGGCCGGCGAGATTCTCGACATCGACGGCCCGATCGGCGGCTACAACTTTCAGGCCGCCTTCAGCACCGGATGGCTGGCGGGAGAGAGCGTGTAACCGTAGGGTGCGTGGAGCGAACCCGAGCGGGAAGATGATGCGTTGCGCACGGAAGTCAACACGTCGGAAACGTCTGCCCCAGGGAAAACCGGTTCGCGTAACGCACCATTTCATGGGGGTTCCGTGCTCCACGCACCCTACGGCTGGATGGCTGGCGGGGGAGAACGCGTGACTATCTCCTTCTCCCCACGTGCCTCACGAGCACGATCAGCGCTACGATCAGGACCGCCACGAGCAGCGTAGTCCCGCCGATCCAATGCCCGACGATCCGCCAACTCGCTCCGGCCCAGTAGCCGATCAAGACCGAGCCGGCCGCCCACAGCACTCCGCCCAGGACGTTGAACAACAGAAAGTGGAAATAGTCAAGCCGCACGGCCCCGGCGAAGAACGGCACCAGGATGCGGAAGAAGGCCGAGAAGCGGGCGAGAAAGACCGTCTTGCCGCCGTGGCGTTGAAAGAAGTCCTCGATCCGCTGCCAGTGCTCTTCGCGCAATCCCAGCCGGCGGCCATGGCGCAAGAACCACGATTTCTGCAAGAGCCGGCCCAGTTCATAGCCGATGCTGTCGCCGAGGATCGCAGCCAAGGCCACCAAGGGGATGAGCAGCTTCAGGTCCAATACGCCGCAGGAGGCCAGGAAGCCGCCCAGGAAGACCAGCGTTTCGCCCGGCATCAAGAACCCGAGGAACGCGGCCGACTCCAGCGAGACCACCAAGAAAATCGCCAAGTAGGCCCACTGCCCGATCCCGCTGACCCACGCAACGAGTTGATCGATCACTTCAGTACTCATCACGCTCCGCCGTGATGTTCGTTTTCATCACGGCGGAGCGTGATGAGTACGGGCGACGCGCCCTTATTCATACCGCAAGGCTTCGATGGGGTCGAGTCGCGAGGCCTTCCAGGCGGGATAAAAACCGAAGACGATGCCCACCGCGGCCGATACGACGACGGCAACGGTAATCATCAGGAGCGAGGGCTTGGTCGGCCAATGCTCGACGTTGCGGACTATGATCGAAGCCACCCGCCCGAAGAAAATGCCGATCGCGCCGCCGACCAGGCAGAGCACGACGGCCTCCACGAGGAACTGGCGGAGGATGTGGTGGCTGCGGGCGCCGACCGCCATCCGCAGGCCGATCTCCCGCGTCCGCTCCGTCACCGAGACGAGCATGATGTTCATGATCCCCACGCCGCCCACGACCAGCGAGATGGCAGCCACGATCAATAACAGGATCCGCATCAAGACCAAGGTCTGGCTCATGGTTCGTGTAATCTCGGTCATGTCACGGATGTTGAAGTCGTCGTGGCTGTCGTCGTCTTCGCTCGGCGTGCGAATGTGGTGCCGCTCGCGGAGAAGGTCCTTGCATTCGCGGATGCACTCCTGGATCGATTCCGGATCGCCCGCCACAGCCTTCACGAGAAGATTGTCGACGGTCACCATGCGGATCGATTGCGGGGTGTCGGCCACTTCGGTGTCGGAGACCGAAGGATAGAGCGCCGTGGAGTTCGGATAGAGGTTGCTGAGGCTGTTGACCGCGGTGCTGGGGGCCTGGCTTTCCGTCGCGTTCGCATTCGGCACGGCGTTGTTCAACGTGGCGTTGACGCGGAACTTGATCGTCGTCCAGGGGGCCACGACAATGTCGTCCTGATCCTGACCCATCATGTTGGCGCCCTTGGAAGACAAGACGCCGATGACGCGAAAAGCGATGTTGGAAAGGCGCAGGTCCTTGCCGATGGGCGACTCGCCCCCGAAAACCTCCCGCCTGATCGTGGTCCCGACCAGGCAGACCTTGTTGGCGTTCAGCACGTCGCGGTCGGAAAAGACGTCGCCCTCCTCCAAGTCGGTCCAGTCGCGGACGTTGAGGTAATTGGGCGAGGTGCCGACGATCGTCTGGGGCTTCCAGTTGATGCGGCCGTAGACGAGCTGGCCGCCGCATCTTACCAGCGGGGCGACGCCGTTTTCGGCGATGGCCGGGCACTTGGCCAACTGGTCGCCGTCCACCGGCGTGAGCGTGGGGCGGCTGCCGGCGCCGTAACTGACTCCGGCGCTGAGCGCCGCGCCGGGCAAGATGACGAGGTTGTTGGCGCCCATGCTGGCAATCGTCTTCTGCACGGCAGCCGTCGAGCCGTCGCCGATTTCCGTCATGGCGATCACGGCCGCCACGCCGATGATCACGCCCAGGGCCGTCAGCGCCGAGCGCATTTTGTTTCGCCGCAAGGCCCCCAGGGCGGTCCGCCAGGTGGGCGGGATCAACGACGGAAAGCTGCCCGACTTCAGGTGCGAAAGATCGCCGTACAGCGATTTGGCCGCCGGGGCCGCTTGCACGACGGGCTGTTCTGAGGTTGCCCCCGCCAGCCGCGCCTCAGCCACGGCCACCGCCACCGCCGCGCCGCCAGCCGCCGCCACATGTCCTTTTCGTGCGCCGGTTCCGTTTCCGCTGGATCCACTTCCACTGCCGTCCCCGCTGGCATTGCCCGATCCGTTGCCGCCGGGATGCTCGTCGATCAGAATGGCCGAGGGCAAGATCTCCTGCGCCGGCGTCCGCCGGCTGGCGGCGCTCGTCGCCTTCGATCAGGCCGTCGACAATGCGGATCGTGCGGTGCGCATAACTCGCCACCTTCGGATCGTGTGTGACCAGGATTACGGTGATGCCCTCGGCGTTGAGCTGCTGGAACATCCGCAGGATTTCCACGCTGGTGTGCGAATCGAGGTTGCCGGTCGGCTCGTCGGCCAGCAGCAGGGCGGGGCGATTCACCAGCGACCGCGCGATGGCCACCCGCTGCTGCTGGCCGCCGGACATCTGCGAAGGTTCGTGGTCGGTGCGGTCGGCCAGGCCGACCCGGTCCAGGAGCACGTGCCCAAGTCTCTGGGCCTCGGCCCCGCTGGGCCGATGGGGCGAGTAGTCCAGGGGCATGATGACCTGCTGCAGCGCGGTGGTCCGCGGCAGTAGATTGAAGCTCTGGAAAACGAAGCCCAGCTTGCCCGTGCGGACCAGTGCCCGCTGATTGGGCGTGAACTGGCTCATCTCCTGGCCGTCGAGCCAGTATTCGCCGGAACTGGGCCGGTCAAGGCAACCCAGGAGATTCATCAGCGTCGTCTTGCCGGAGCCCGAGGCCCCCATCAGCGCCACCATCTCGCCGCGCTCGATGGTCAGCGAGATGCCCTTGAGCACGGGGACGTCGACCTCGCCCAAGTGATAGGTCTTGGTGATGTCTACCAGGCGAATGAGTTCCATCATGGCATCCTTTTGCGGGCGGTTACTTGGCCTTGCCCTTGAAGATCTTGGGCGCGAAAGGGTTCACCGTGTCGTCGCTGCCCTCGGCGGCGACGTTGACGCCGTCGACGACCTCATCGCCTTCGTTGAGGACCGCGCCGTTCTGGCGCGGACCTCGGTCATTGTGCCGTCGGTGGCGATGATCTCAACCGGGACCGGCTTCACAAATCCCCCGTCGACGGTCCACAGGCGGCCGTACTCATGGTGTTCCTTCAGTTCCGCGATGTCTTGCGGCGCGAGCGGCTGACCCGGCGGTTGATGTGCGGCCGCCTTCGCTGCCTTCGCCGCCTCCGCCGCCTTCGCCGCGACCGCCTTGGCGTCCTTGCGGCCCTCCTTGTCCTTGGTGACCTCCATCCAATCTCCAGACTTCGACCCGTTGGCCGTGCCCGCGCTAGTCGCCAGCGAGTTGGTTGCCGGCGAGTTAGCTGCCAGCGACGGACCCGACCCGCTGCCGACGGCGTTCTGCCCGCTGTCGGCGGGCCGGCCCGCGGAACGTCCCCGCTTTTTTTCGGGCTTCTTGTCGTCGCCTTTGGGACGGCTCATGGCGGCCCAGGTCTCCTCGCGGACGTCAGGCGCTATCATCTTCTTCGCCGGCTTCCAGCGCAAGGCGGCATTGGGGACCAGCAGGACGTTTTCGTGGTTTTCGATCTCGAACTTCAGGCTGGCCGTCATGTAGGGCAGCAGTTTATAGCGTGGGGTTTCAGCGACCGGCGAATCGTTGCCCGGCGCAGCCCCGGCGGCCGGCGCAGCCGGCGGCGCGTCGAGCAATTGGTTGTCCGTCGTCACGACGACGGTGTAGGTCACCACGTTCTGGGTCATGGTGGCGTTGAGGCGGACCTGTGAGACCACGCCGTGGAAGGTTTCATTGGGATAGGCGTCGACGCTGAAGTGGGCTTTCACGCCGGGCCGGATGCTGCCGATGTCGGCCTCATTGACCGATGCCCAGACCTGGATCCGCGACAAGTCCTTGGCCAGCAGGAAGAGGCTGGAGGCGCTCAAGGAAGAAACGACCGTCTGCCCGACGTTGACGCGGCGGTCGACGATCGTGCCCTTGACCGGCGAGGTGATTTTGCAGTAGCCGAGATTGACTTCGGCCGTTTTCAGCGTGGCTTTGGCCTGTTCGATCGCCGCCGCGGCGTCGGCGACATTGGCCTTGGCCACTTCGTTGGCCGCGAAGGCGGCGTCATAGTCGCTCTGCGCAATGGCGCCCTTCTTGAGCAACTCGTCGTCGCGCTTCAAGTTGGCCTGCGCCAAGACCGCGTTGGCCTTCATCTGCCCCAGGTCCGCTTGGGCCTTGTCCACCGCGGCCTTGCACTGGTCGTAGGTCGCCTGGTACAAGAGCGGATCGATCTGCGCGAGAACCATTTTCGCCTCGACGTTCGAACCGAAATCGACGAAGCGGTCGGTGATCAGGCCGTTCACCTGGGAACCGATGTCGATGACTTCCTCCGGTTCGAGCGTCCCGGTGGCCTCGATGGTAGGCGACATGTCGCCGCGCTCAACGGAGGCCACGCGGAAGTTGGAGCCGCCCTCCGTGCGGTAATACTTGAGGTAAAAATAGCCTCCCGCCACGACTACGCCGACGAGGATCAAGATGGAAAGAACAGCTCGCATGGGATTGCTTTCGATTTCGGGCCTTTGCTGGATGAAGTTCTGGGATTATTATTGCCTCGGGATGAAACCGGGATTGCCTCGTTAGGGGACTTGCCGGGCCGAGCTACGTCGTTCTCTTTCTTGCCGCGGCGATCGGGTTGCTTGCGTGGCCATTGGCCGTCTCGGCCGGCTGGCTGCCGTTTTTCACTCGGGCTTGAACCGCGGTGCAGGCGTCCACCAGGATTTCCAACGACGACCGCACCGCCTCGCGCTGTTGTTCGGCGAGTGGTTCCAAGACCGCAAGCGTGCGGAGCACTCGATCTTCGCGGCGCTTGCGCATTATTTTCTCGCCCGCACGGTGAGTTGCAAGCAGCGGACCCGGCGGTCGTTCTCCTCGGCCACGCGCTTAACCAGCCGCACCCGCTCCAAGCGGTCGGCAATCTGCGTCAAGGCGCTAAGGGAAACGCCCAGCGACCGGCTCAAGGCCGACATCGGCTGCGGACCTTCGCTGAGGATTCCACACAACCGCAATTGTGCCAGGGGCAGGTCGTCGGCCGGATCCTTCTCCGAGGTGTTCAGTCCACGCACTAAGCGCGGCACGAGCCCTGCAACCGCCTCGGCTATCTCCAACAGTTCTTGTTGACTCATGGGTCCACGCTTTCCTTCCGGGGATTGTACCCCGCCGGCGCCACAATCCAGCGCCGCGTAGGGTAGCTCATTAACTTCCATGTACATTTAATATACGTGAAGCAATCGCCCAGCGGAAGAGAATTCCTGCCCGGAGTGAAAAAATCAATCGCCGGCGAAAATACCTGGAAGTAGGGTGGGACCAGCGAGCTTGCGAGCGCCGGCCCACCAGCACCCATCCTTGGTGGGCCGGCGCTCGCAAGCTCACTGGTCCCACCCGTCCCACCCTACCGTAGTGCTTCCAAGGGCTTCAATCGCACGGCGGAAAGGGCCGGCACGAGGCCGCCTATTCCACCCATCAGAAGCGTGAGAAAAATTCCCGCCGCCCAGATCCGGGCATCGACCACCAATTGCAACACCACGAACTTCCCGCCCCCGCCCGAGCTGCCCATCACACTGTTGACCGTCAGCCCGTTGGTCAGCGACCCCAGGGCACACCCCAACAATCCGCCTAACAGGGCAATCACCAGCGATTCCAGCAGGAAGGAAACAAGGATGTGCCAGCGGGCGTAGCCCAGGATGCGGAGCACGCCGATATCCTTGATGCGGTTGCTGATCGCGGCGAACATCGTGTTCATGACGCCGAAAATCCCCCCCGCCGCCATCACCAAGGTAACGATCACGATGGCGACAAAGAACTGCTGGTTCGTCTCCGAGAGGCTGGCGTAGTATTCTTTTTCCACCTGCGGAGCGATGTTGGCCTTGTTATAGTTCTGCTTGAGGAAGTCGCGGAGCTTGGCCGCCGCTTCGGCACTGTCGGTGCCCAACACCAGCGTCGTGACGTTATCCTTGCCGAACACCGGACCCACGAGTGAACGGTTGGCCCAGATTTCCGAGTTACAAGTGGCGCCGGACGATTTCAGGATCCCGGTGACGACAAAGTCCTTTTCGCCCAGGCGGAAGTGATCGCCCACGTCGAGCCGGCGGGGATTCCTGGCGGCCACGCGCTCTTCCGCAGTGCGGTCGGCGGCCAGTTCCCCGGCGACGCCTTCGCCCAGCACGGCCTGGATCGCCGGGGCCTTGCTGTCCGCCCCGGCCTGCTCCTCCACGCCCGCTTCCGAGAACCATGCGCCGGCTTGCAGTTGGATGTTGTGAATCTTGGAAGCCAGGGCCGCGTCGGTGATGCCGCGAACCTGCAGGAAGCGGCCGTTGGGGCGACCCGGCTGGGGGTGAACCACCGGCTGATTGACGATCATATAGGTCTCGCGGCTGGCCCAAGGTTTGCCTGATTCGGCGTCGTGGCGGACGCCGGGAAGCTGCTCGATCTCGCCCAGGTCGGACGTATTGAGATTGCTGAAGGCCTCGTCGATCGCGCCTTCCGCCAGGATCACCACGTTGCCGGGCTGGGCCGAGCCCTCCATCATCCGCTGCATGCCCGTGGTGAAGGCCAACATCACGACCATCAGGCCGACGACTGCCGTAAATGCCAGCGCGGTCATCACCGTGGTCAGCCAGCGCAGCTCGAGGTTCCGCACGGTGTAACTCAAGGGGACCCGATTGACGGCCAGCAGCAGGAGCACCAGGACGGCTGCAAAACCCAGCAGGACCCACAAGCTGCGCGGGTCGGTCAGCGCCAGTTCGATTAGCCGTACGATCACGTCAATTTCTCTCCGTGTAAATCTCTCATCCCACCTTGGAAAACACTTCCGCCGGTTTCACGCGGCTGGCCGACCAGGCGGGCAGCAGGCTGCCGGCCAGGGCAGCGCCAGCGCCTACCGCGGGTCCCCACCACAAGGCGTTGACCGGAATCAGGAACACCGGAAAGAAGCCCATGGGAAAGGCCAGCCCTTGGCACCACCAATCGACGACCATGAAGGTCAGGCCCGCGCTGGCAAAGCCCGCAACCAGCCCTAGCAACACCGCTTCGCCCATCACCAGCAGCACGATCTGGCGGGGCCGGAAACCGAGCACCTTGAGCACGGCCATTTCCGTCCGCCGCTCGCGAACGCTGATGCTGATGGCGTTGGCCAGCACCAGGGCCAGGGTCAGCACGCAGGCCGGAATCAGCACCCAGCGCATGCCCTGCAGCAGATCGCGGTAGGCGTCCAAAAAGGTGCCCACGCCGGACGACTCGGTCTCGCACTTGACCTGGGGGTTGGTGTAAAAGGGCGAGGTGTTGATCTGCTGGGCCACGCGGTCGAAGCCTTCCTTGTCGTCGACTTTCACCAGGACCAGGCTCAGGCTGCGATCGGCCATGGGGTGCTGCCGCCCGGCGTGCGCCGGGGGATAGGCGTCCAGGGCGGCGTTGTAGTAGTCGCGATTGATGGCCGCCAGGCCGTCGTAGCGGCCCGGCGGGAACACGCCCACGATCTCGAGGTCAAAATCCAGGTCCTTCCAGGTGGAAAAACCGCTGAGTTTGAAGGTCCGGCCCACAGGGTCCTTCAACAGGCCCGGCTGGGCGTCGCCGATCATCTGGTTCAGGTTCAGCAAGTGGTTCCGTCCCAGGATGATCCCGTTGCGCTTGTCTTTCAGCCGCTTGACGGCGGCGCGGAGATCGGCGTCTTCCGACGCCGAAAGGTCTTCCAGCCCCGACATCATCGTGAGGATCTTCTCCGGCTGGCAGGCGATGCAGAAGACCATCGATCGGAACGACGGGTTCTGCGGATCGAGCGTGCCGCCGTAGAACTGCCAGGTCATCGAGTCGGTGGGGCGGGCGTCTTCCGGATGGTCCGGGCGGGCGCCGCCGTCGCTGAGCGACGAAGCGTAGGAATAGGGCAGGCGGCTGGGGACCGACCAGCGGTCGCTGATGAAGGCCTTGAAGTCGTGGCTTTTTTCTTCCGTCACCATGTCGATCAGGTGCAGGACCGACCCGACCAGCGTGACCACCAGCACCAGCACCATCGTGCCCAGCGCGGTGAGCATCGAGCGCAGACCGTTGCGGCCGACATTCTTCACGATCAACATCAGGAGCTTCATCGGTGGCCCGCAGTGCAGGTCCCTTCTGCCGGAAGGGACTGATTCGGAATGACTTGTTGGAAGGGGTACCGTTCTCCGGTCACGTAAAATACACAGTCCCTCTCGGCGGGAGGGACCTACGCCATGCTCGCCTGTTCGACGAGCTGGCCTTTTTCCAGGTGCAGGATGCGGTCTGCGCGGCGGGCGGCGCGGGGGTCGTGCGTGACCATCAGGATCGTCTTCTTCAGCGACTTGCTCACCGCCGCCAGCAAGTCGAGGATTTCCTCGGCGCTCTTGGCGTCGAGGTCGCCCGTCGGCTCGTCGGCCACGATCAAGGCCGGATCGGTGACCAGGGCGCGGGCGATGCCCACCCGCTGCTGCTGCCCGCCGGAAAGCTGGCCAGGCCGGTGGCGGATGCGGTCGGAAAGGCCTACGAGGTCCAGGGCGTTGATCACCTGCTCCCGCCGCCGCGCAGCGGAAAGACCCAGCAGCAGCAACGGCAGCTCGACGTTCTCATAGGCCGAGAGCACCGGCAGCAGATGATAGAACTGGAAGATGAAGCCGACGTGCGTAGTCCGCCAATGGGCCAACTGGCCTTCGCCCATGGCGGAAATCTGCTCGTCCTGCACCCAGACGTCGCCCTCGCTGGGCGAATCGATGCCGGCAATCAGGTTCAAGAGCGTCGTCTTGCCCGAGCCGCTGGGCCCCATCAGGCCCAGGAACTCGCCGTCGGGCACTTCCAGCGTGAGGTCCTGCAGGACGTCGACGCGCTCGCTGCCGCGGCGGAAGAATTTGTGGACGTGGTCGACGCGAACGATCGGCGTGGCAGGTTGCGTCATGAGGCAGGCGGCTTCGCGGAGTGTGTGTTTGGGGAACCGGTTGCTTGCGGTTTCACGACGATAGCTTTTTCCGGACCGGTCTTCTCGGAAGTCATCTTGGCGGTACTCGTCTTCTCTGTGTTCGTCTTCTCGGAACTCGTTTTCATATCGCCGACTCTTTCGGGAGCGGTCTTCTTGGCATTTGCCGGCGTCGGAGGATCTTTCAGGAACGAAACCATGGCCGTCATGTCCGGCTTCAGGTAAACCCCCTCTTCCTCCCGCGGCACGTTCACCTTGACCCGCACCGGAATGGCCGCCTTATTGCGGTCGGCGATGGGCATCAAGCGCGAGACGAAGCCCTCGTAAATCCGCTCGGGATAGGCCTCGGTGCGGATCTTGCATTTCTGGCCGGTAGCCACCTTGTTGATGTCGCGCTCTTCGATCGTCAGTTCGACCTCCAGGTCGGAAGAGGTCTGCCAGATCGCAGAGACTGTAGGAGCCGTTCATGGCGATCGGGTTGACGAGGTTGCCTTCCTCAGCGTTCTTTTTCAGGATCGTGCCGTCGATCGGGGCGCGGATCTTGCAGTTGTCCAATTTCCATTGGGCAATGGCCAGGTCGGCCTCGGCCTGCGCGAACGTCCGCTTCCGCCGCGGCCACCTTGTTGCCTCGCGAACTCTCCAGCATCTCCAAGGCGAACTCCAACGAGTGGAGGTGCTGATCGGCCTGGCGATACTTGCTTTCGGCCAGCTCGTAGTCCAACTGCGAAATGGCATGTTGCTTCAGGAACAGGTCGCGGTCGCGCTCGTAGTCGGCCTTCAACTGCGCCAGGTCCGGCTTGGCCCGTTCCAACTCGGCCTTGGCCTGGCCGATCTCGTTAGGCCGCATGGCCACGATTTCCGCCAACCGTTGCCGGGCGCGCCTCCAAAGCCGACTCGTCGTGCCGCAGGGTGGCCTGGTAATCAACGTCTTCCAACTCGGCCAGGATGGCGCCCTTCTTCACCCGCCGGCCTTCCAGGATATCGAGCTTCACAATCATGCCGCTGACCTTGGGACTGACCAGGATCCGCTGCACCGGCATGATGTAGCCCTTCGAGTCCAGGGCGATGTTGCCGGAAGAGGCGGTCTGGGCCTCGGCGGCGGGCTTTTCCTGGGAGGCCGCGGCAACGGTTTCCGGCGAACCCCGCTGGAGCAGCAAATAGGCCAGCACCACGCTGACGCCCGCCAGCACGGCCACCAGGGCCCAGGCGGTTTTTGCGCCGCCGATTCCGCGCAGGTCTCCTTTTGCGGTAAGCGCAAAGAGAGCACTCGCTTGTGCAGCGCGGAGCCGTCGCCGGCGGAAGTCTCACGGTCCGGCGAGGATGCAGGAGGTCGATTGTGTATGCTCAAGGGGACTTGCACTCCGTCGTTGCCAGGGGCGTTAGTTGACTAGGCAACCGGCATCTTTACTCAGATGCTCATCTAGGTTGAATTTTACCCTATGCGCTGGCCCGCCACAAGGGATGAATCGGTTATTGGTAGCGTCCTGAGGCGGTCCAAGTGTTGACGAATACCCAACGCAGGGGACTCGATTGCCACAATGCCGTCTGGAAGCTCGTCAACGAAGCCGAAACAACCGCCTTGCGCCAGGGCGATCAGGAACATCACTTTCGCCCCTTTGCCGGCCGATGCCTTGGCGAGTTTTTGGGCGGCATCCAGCAACGTCTCGCCCGGTCGTTGAATTCGAACGGGCACCGGACCCCCTTCAAAATCCTGTTTCAGAATTGCATCGATACCGGCATTCCGCTGGACCGGCACATAGTCAACACCCTGCAAGACGGAAAGGACGCCGTCGTCCAAGTTGCGATAAGCCTCGCGGCCCAATTCAACCAGGCGTGAACGACTCCTCGTCGCATCTTGAAGCCGCTTTCTAGCCAACTCCACGGCATCTTTCGAGGAGTCAATTCCGATTGCCAATCGGCCGAGGGCTTGTGCGGCAACGAGAGTCGTGCCACTTCCACAGAACGGATCGAGGATGCAATCACCTTCGTTGCTTGCCAGCGCGATGATTCGCTCAAGCAGAAGCAGTGGTTTTTGCGTAGGATATCCGCTCCGCTCCTTGGCCTTAGGGTTTAGGAAGGGGATGTCCCACACGTCGCTGAGAGGGACCCCTCGCTTTCCGCCATTGGGGACCACGTTTCCGTTGTCGTCGCGATCGTAAATCGACTTATTGGAGCCGTCGCGAGATCGGCGCTGAAGGATCTGATCGACATTAGTGGCAGGGGAATACTCGGTCCACGTCTCGTTGAAGGTGAACTGATCGGTCTTCGTGTAGTAGAGAATCGTTTGATGAGCCGGCAAGAGTCCTCGACGAGAGTTCGACCACCGGCGATAGTGCCAGATGATTTCCGAACGAAAATGTTCGCAGCCGAAGACGTCGTCGAGAAGCATGCGCACGAGATGAACTGCGTTACGGTCGCAATGGAAGAAGAGCGATCCTCGATCCGACAACAAGCAGTGCGTCGCGTGCAGTCGCTCAAGTAAGAAAGTCCCGTATTCCTTTTGTGACGACCAAAGATCGTCGAACGAAAACTCCGTGGAACGATCGCGCGGGCCAAGTCGATGGACTTTTTGCGTGAAAAAGGGGGGATCGAGGTACGCCAAGTCGGCGATTCCGCATTCCATTCCCTGCAAGATCGGCAGGCAGTCGCCTAAATGGACCTGGATTTCAGTTCTTGGGTGCATTTTCCCGTGCCAACGTCTTTAGAATCGCGAGAAGGTCGACGCCCGTCCGCTTCTTCACGTATTCCCAGGCCGCGTCGCCATGGAAATACTGGCCCTTTACGCCTTGGTATAGCGTTTCGAGGGTTTCCTGAATCCTGATGGCTTGAGCGCGATTCGGATAGTAGAACATGACCCGGATCGGCGTGTGCCCGGCATCGACAATTGCACGGATTCGCGTGTGTTCCTTCGTGATGTGGTCGCCGTCGGTTGTCGCATCTCTCCACTTGATCTCGATCGCATCGCGCGATACCAGGCAATCGATCTCAAAAGTCTTGGGACGCCGGCCTTGGGTATTCGGTATCCGAACCGATCCCGATTCCGGAAACTTCTCGTGAAAGCAGAGCTTGGCAGCTTCCTCCAGGAACGATCCGGCGTACTTGTACAGGAATCGTCCCTTGTTTTGGTACTCGTCCACGAGCCGGCCTTCCCGATCGCCCACGCCCAAGACCTGGTAGATCAGGCAGTGTGACCTGTCGTCTCCTTTCATCTCGTCAAGCCGTCCCTCGATCGCGCTTTTCAGCCGGTCCGCGTACTTCCGCGCGAGAAGGCGGATAGTCTCCTCGATTTCTTTCGGCTGCCGTCGTTTCAACGTCACGATCTTCTTCCGTTTTGCCATAGAAGGCGGAACGTCAGGTCCCGCGAGTTGTAGTGTCGATAGCGATCTCCCAAATGCGGTCGTCTGTATTATCGGCTCTCTTGACAGCGGCGGCAAGGCCCGAGGAGCCGGCGCTGACCGTAACCAGGAGCGCGGCCGCGCTCGGGTTCAGCGCCTTGTTCGATGGTCGAACTAGCGCGTCCTTTGCTGCCAAAATCTAGTTGGAAGCAGACTCTTCGTTCATCAGATTCCCTACCCCTTCGCCCCATTCCCCTCCATCAAATCCTTGGCCGCCGCGCCCATCTGCGCGAAGAGGTCCTCCAGCTCGCTGGCCTCCACGGCCGAAAAGGCCACGCGGATGTCGCGCTCGCCGTCGGCAATCACGCCCACGCCGTACTTCTCCAGCAAGTGCTTGCGGAAGGTCTCCGCGTCGAGGCCCTTGAGCTTCAGGCACATGAAGTAACCGGCGTTGAAGGGATACGGCTCCCAATACTTGGCATACTCGGGTTTGGTCAGGATCTTGTGAACGCAGTTGGCCCGCGCTTCGAGGATGCCCTTCTTCTGCTTCCGCTCTTCCAGGATCGAGTCACTGGAAAGGGCCTTCACGAGCACGCTCTGGCTGGCGTGCGAGCAGTTGGAGACCGCGCTGCGGATCGCACCGGCAACCTTCTTCTCGAGGGCCGAATACAAGGCATCGTTCGAGAAGAAGGCCCGCGTGCTGAAGGTCAGCATGCCGGTCCGCAAACCCCACACAAACTCCTCCTTGGTCGGCCCGTCGACCTTGACCGCCAGGATGCGGTCGTGGAGGTTGACCAGCCGGGAGAAGAGCGATTCCTCGGCCAGCTCGTCGCCGTAGAAAAGGCCGAAATAAGCGTCATCGGTGACCACGATCAGGTTGCGGCCGTCGTCGGCCGCTTCCTGCAACGCCGCCACGATCTGATCGGCCTCCGACTTGGTGATCGAATAGCCCGTGGGGTTGTTGGGGAAGTTGAGGATCAGCATCGTCTTCCAGCTCCCGGCGCGGGTGGCCAGGGCCTGTCGCAGGGCCTCGACGTTGAAGCGGCCCACCGCGTTGTAGAAGGGGAACAAGCCCAACTGGGCCCGCAGCCGCACGCCGAAAAGGAGCTCGTAGTTCTCCCAGAACTTGTCGGGCAAAAGGACCATGTCGTTGCGGTCGAGAAACAGGTCGCCGACGAGGCTCAGGGCGTGCGTCACGCCGCCGGTGACGATCGGCAGCGAGAAGCTCTTGCCCGCCAGGCTGGGGTTCTTGCGGATCAGCTCCTCGCGCCACTTCTTCCGCAGGTCGGGGCGGCCGGTGGCGGGCGCGTAGGTCAAGGCCTCGGCCGGCGTGAGGTCGTTGAAATACTTCATCACCGAGGGCAGGAACATCGGCTTGCCCTTCTCCCGCGCGATGCCGATCGTGGCGTCGTACCGCTTGGCCTTGTCCTTGGCCTCGGCGCTCTGGGCCAGGATGCCCTTGGGGAAAAAGAGCCGCTTGCCCAGGTCGGAGAGCATGCTGTAGACGTGCGGGTTCTCGCGGTTGATCGTCTCGTTGAGCTCCTTGGCCAGGGGACGGATCTCCACGCCCGGCTTCAAGAGCGTGATCGGCGTCCGCAGCCGCTGCCGCAGGCTTTCCAACTGGTCCCACAAGGCCCGCGGGAAACGCGACCCGAACTGCTGGAAGAAGCTGGCCACGTCCTCGGTCTCGGCGTACCAGTCGCTGCGATTCACGGCCACCAGCTTCTCGACGCTCTCCGAGGGCAGATCGAGACCGTTGAGGTCGAGGCTCTCGGGCGTGGGCACGTAGCCGATCGGCGTCCGCATGGCCTCGGCGTCGCCGCGGCAACGGTCGAGGATCCACTCGATCACGCGGAGGTTCTCGCCGTAGCCCGGCCAGAGGAACTTGCCGTTCTCGTCGGTGCGGAACCAGTTGACGTGGAAGATCCGCGGGGGATTGGCCATCCGCCGGCCCATCGACAGCCAGTGCTCGAAGTAGTCGCCCATGTGGTAGCCGCAGAAGGGCAGCATGGCCATCGGGTCGCGGCGGACCTCGCCCTGCTTGCCGACCTGGGCGGCCGTCCGCTCCGAGGCCATCGTGGCGCCGACGAACGTGCCGTGCTCCCAGTCGAAGGCCTCATAGACCAGCGGCGCCAGCGATGCCCGGCGGCCGCCGAAAATGATCGCCGAAATCGGCACGCCGTGGTGGTGCTCCGTGCGCCGCGAGATGGAAGGGCACTGCGTCAACGGGGCGGTGAAACGGCTGTTGGGATGCGCCCCCAGGACGGGCTTGCCGTGGGCGTCCTTCATGCCCGGTTTCCAGGGGCGGCCTTGCCAGTCGGTCCCTTCGGCCGGCGGCTCGCCTTCGCCCCCTTCCCACCACACGTTGCCGTCCTCGGTGAGCACGACGTTGGTGTAGATGGTGTTGCGGGTGATGGTCTTCATCATGTTCGGGTTGCTCTTGTGGTTGGTTCCCGGGGCCACGCCGAAGAACCCGCTCTCGGGATTGATGGCCCACAGCCGCCCGTCGGTATCGATCCGCATCCAGGCGATGTCGTCGCCGACGGTCCAGATGCGATAGCCCTTGACCTTCAGGCCCTCGGGCGGAACGAGCATGGCGAGGTTGGTCTTGCCGCATGCGCTGGGGAAGGCGGCGGCGATGTACTCGATGCGGCCCTTGGGGTCTTCGATGCCCATGATCAGCATGTGCTCGGCCATCCAGCCTTCGCTCTTGCCGAGGTAGCTGGCGATCCGCAGCGCCAGGCACTTCTTGCCCAGGAGCACGTTGCCGCCGTAGCCGGAGCCGCAGCTCCAGATCGTGTTGTCTTCGGGGAAGTGGAGGATCAGGCGGCGCTTGATGTCCAGGTCGGCCTTGCCGTGCAGGCACTTCGTGAACTCGCCGCCGCTGCCGAGCTGCTTCAGGACGGGCGAGCCGACGTGCGTCATGATCCGCATGTTCAGGACGACGTAGATGCTGTCGGTCAGTTCGACGCCGATCTTGCTGAAGGGCGAGCCGACGGGCCCCATCGAGAAGGGGATCACGTACATCTTCCGCCCCCGCATCGAGCCCTTGAAGATCTCGCCCGCGCGGCGATAGCCTTCCTCGGGCGACATCCAGTTGTTGGTCGGGCCGGCATCCTCGCGCAAGCGTGCTGCAGATGTACGTCAGGTCTTCGGTCCGCGCCACGTCGTTGACCGCCGTGCGGTGATAGAGGCAGCCGGGGAGTTTCTCCTGATTCAGCAGGATCATCTCGCCCGTCTGCACGGCCTCTTGCGTGAGGCGGTCTTTCTCCTCCTCCGACCCGTCGATCCAAACAACCGAATCCGGCTCGCACAAGCGAGCCATTTCCTCCACCCATTCCTGGAGTTCCCGATGTTGATGCTGATCCATCTTATTTCTCGTCCTGACCCTAGAGCGACTTCTGACGTTACAAACCCGTTATTATAACCTCGATGCCCCGATTGACCAGAACCCCCTCGCTGGAGGACTTAGAACTTAGGACTTAGAACTTAGTCCTTGCTAAGCACTAAGATCCAAGCACTCCATCAACCACCAGTGCCAACGCCAGGCCATCGTGGCCCTTGCTGCCGACGACCTGCAGCACCGTGGCGATCACCCGCGGATCGGCGGCCAGTTTTTCGTTGAAACGCCGTATGGCGACCATGTCCGGCCGCGCATCGGTCAGATCGATCACGGCCCCTTGCCGCACCACATTGTCGGCGATGATCAGGCTGCCGCGGCGGGAGAGCCGCGAGCGCCCAGTCGAGATACTCCGGATAGCCCTCCTTGTCGGCGTCGATAAAGATCAGGTCAAACGGCCCGCGACCTTCGGCGGCCAGTTGCGGCAGGGACTCCAGGGCGGGACCGATGCGGATTTCCACCCGGTCTGCCAGGCCGGCCCGCGCGATGTTGGCCCGCGCCACCGCCGCATGCTTCGCCTCGAATTCCAGCGTAACAAGCCGCCCATTCGGCGGCAGCGCCCGCGCAAGCCAGATCGTGCTATAACCGCCCAGCGTGCCGATCTCCAGAATACTGCCCACACCATGCGAGCGGGCCAGCACGTGCAGGAGTTTGCCCTGGGCGGGCGACACCTGGATTTCCGGCAAACCGGCCGCCGCGCTGCGTGGCCAGCACCGTATCGAGCACGTCGTCCGGGGGAACGAAGAGGTCGGTGAGATAGCGGTCGACGGCGGTCCAGGATTGGTCGGGCATGGGCTCTCTTGGGAGGCATTTTGCACGGGTCTGCCTGATTCTATCCCCAGTGGCGACCGAAATATAGGGTCCCAGCGGTCCCAGCGCCCTTTTTTCCACACGGCGACCTGGGCCATGTTGCCCCGATGCAACATCACCGACCAGACAGGCAACGCCGGCCAAAGCGGCCGGATCAACGCTAAACCGTTTGCAGTTCGATAGTTCGCGCCGTTGATCGATTGCGGCCCTGGGCACGGCATTGCGTTTGCTCCCCTTAAAACCGCTGGTCTGGCAGCGGACGCCATGTTGCGACTTCCATCAACCGTTCTTCGTCTTTCCACTTCCATGCATGCCCGAGAACTTGTCGAACTGGCTTCCATCCTTTCCGCCCAAGGGCCCATGCTCATCCGCAGCGCGCCGCGGCTTTCCAGCCATGGCGTGCAGCAGTATTGGACCGCGTCCAAATGCCGCCTCGATCGCTGGGCCCGCAACCTCAAGAGCTTTGCCGCCGACGCGACCCAGGTGGATGCCACCGCCGTGCGGGTGCAATGGCCCTATGTCCGCGGCGTGTTGGAAGAGATCCTTACCGGCGAGGTGCTGACCCGCGTGTGGACCGCGGTGCTCTGCCTTTACGATCGGCAGCATGGCGGCAACGAGTTCGAGTCGCTGGCCCGCAGCATCATGATCGGGCACCTGGAGGCCCGGCATCGCGTGCTGATGTTGCTCGTCCGCGGTCCTGGCGTCGACGCCGAGGGGGCGGTAAAGCTCAATCATCTCCGCCGCCGCGCGGAACGCTGGACCGATCTGCTGGTCGGGCACCTCGCCCGCTATGGCGACGTGGCAGAACTGGCCATCAACGTCGATCGGGCGGTCGAGTTCTCGCGGGACCTGGAGTTCCAAACCGATCAGGCAAGGTGGGCGGCAGGCCTGGCCGCTGCTACAGGCTTCCCTGCAGGCGGCCTTTCAGCGCGGACTGGCGCCGGTCAGTCCCAACGAAGACCTCAACGCCCAGATCGCCTCGGCCATTCTCTCTTGCTTTCCCGCCGATCTGTTCGATTCGACCGGCCTTTTCCGCTCGCTCTGGCTGCACCGCATGTCGAACGTCACCAGCGACGTGCAGGGCATGATCGATTCGCTGGTCGGCTCCGGGACGGAGGGAGTTGAGGAGCGGTCGCGGCGATTCGGAAGATAAGAGGGTGGCATGGGTGTCATGCCTCTTCACGCGGCCGTCAACGACTTGCACTACAGGGCTCGGGCGATACGGAAGATGCGAAGATGACCAGGCCTCCCTTGACGACACATGCATCATTCGGTAGGATGAATTGTCATACCAGGAGTTGTGCAAGGAGTTACCGATGGCAACCGTAAAAATCGCCGTCACTCTAGATCGAGACGTGCTCGCACGGCTCGACCAACTTGTCGAGGAAAAGAGATTTCCCAATCGCAGCCGTGCCGTACAAGAGGCCGTCAGTGACAAGTTGGATCGCCTGCAGCGGACCCGCCTCGCACGAGAGTGTGGCAAGCTCGACCCAGCATTCGAGAAGGCTATGGCCGAAGAAGGCTTGGCCCAGGATTGGAAAGAATGGCCCGAATACTGAGAGGTGACGTCGTCTGGGCAGACCTCGATCCGGTCCGCGGCCACGAACAAGGTGGTGTCCGGCCGGTCGTCGTAATCAGCGACGATGTGTTCAATGTTCGTTCCGGCACGGCCATCGTCATGGCCATAACCAGTCAACCGCAGCGTGCAGGATTTCCGTTGACTCTGGAACTCACAAATATCCGCCTCCCTAAACGGTCGTGGGTCAAGATCGGTCAAGTGCGAACGCTGGCCGTAAAGCGCATCGGCAAGAAAATCGCGCAGCTTGATCCAGAGGACATGGGCCGAATTCTCGAAGGACTTAACGAGATTTGCGGGGCCTGACCGCAGTTTCATTCCGCGACGCGAGCCGCACATTCCGATCTTGGCTCTTCCTGTCCCCAGCGGCTATAATCCTCCCCATGAGCCGCTATGAACTGTTCGATCGCCGTCGCGTGGAGCTTTGGCCGCTGGCCCAACGGGGTCACGACGTGCTGGCCGCCGATTGCCGCCCGCCAAGCCCTCCAGAGCTGCCATTCGCCCATCCGGACCTGCCCGATTTCATCCAGCGAATCGTCGCGGCCCGCCGTGCAGGGCGGCCGGTCATTCTGATGATGGGCGCCCATGCCATCAAGCTCGGCCTGTCGCCGTTTCTCATCGATCTGATCGAGCGGAAATGGATCACGCACCTGGCCACCAACGGCGCGGGACTGGTCCACGATTTCGAACTGGCCAGCTTCGGCGGCACGAGCGAAAACGTGGCCCGCTGGATTCAGGCCGGCCAGTTCGGACTGTGGCAGGAAACGAGCCGGCTGAACGAGATTGCCCGGCTGGCGGCCGCCGCGGGCGAAGGGCTGGGCGAAGCGGCCGGCCGGATCCTGGCCGGCGAACCGGCCCCGCACGCCGCCGTGAGCGTGGCCGCCGCGGCCTGGCGGGAGGGCGTGCCGATGACGGTCCACGTGGGCATCGGTTGCGACATCATCCACGCCCACCCCAACTGCGACGGCGCCGCCTGGGCGCGGCCAGCGATACCGACTTCCTCATCTTCGCACGATCGGTCGAAGACCTCCCCGGCGGCGTCTTCATCAACTTCGGCACGGCCGTGACAGGGCCGGAGGTCTTCCTGAAAGCCCTCTCGATGGCCCGCAACCTGGCCCGCCAACGCGGCGAGGCGCCCGGCGGCTTCACCACCGCGGTCTTCGATCTGATGGACCTGCCGGAGAATTGGCGGCAGGGCACGCCGTCCAAAGACCAGAGCCGCTATTACTATCGGCCGTGGAAGACGATCCTGGCGCGGACGGTGGCGGGAGGAGGGCAGAGCTATTATTTCTGTGGCGACCATCGGCTGACGCTACCAACGCTCTGGGCAGAATTGGCGGACCACGACTGGCGGCCCCCAAGGGGTGGATGAATCGGCCAATGAGGCCCGGGTTCTGGTGGGACTCGTCGACCAAGCTGTGCTCGGTGCCCGTCGGCCCGCCCTACGGCTGGCATTTTCGCCCCGTCCGCTAGGAACTGCGCAGAGGTCTAAATTCCGGCCGGTCTGGAGTTTTCCGGCACTTCCAACCGAAGTTTAGTAGCGGCGTAAAGAATCACTTCGGTAGACCGTGTCCAGAACCCCCTCCTTCGCCGCGCGCCTGCCAGCGCGCCAACGCGAGGCTTCCGGACAGGTTCTCAGCGGAAAGGTATCGCCTTTGAATCGCTCGCTGACTGTCCTCTTGCCCGTCCGCAATGCCCAATCGACCCTGGCAGCCACGGTGAGCCGGGTGTTGGAGATGGCCTCGGACTTGAGTGAGCGTTTCGAGCTCTTGATCATCGACGACAGCTCATCGGACGCCACGGCCGAAGTGATCCGCGAACTTTCACGGCAATACCCGCAAATCCGCACGCTGCGCCATAGCCAGCCGATGGGTGAAGACGCCGCGGTGCGAGCGGCCTTCGCCCTGAGCCAGGGGGACGTGGTCGTCGTTCGCGGCGAAGGGTCTCCTACGTTTGAGCGGCTTTCTTGGGCCAGCCAACCGGTGCGTCCCAATTTTCTCGGCCGTGTGCGGAACCATGTTCGCGGTGGCCTATAAAGTGGCTTACCACCAAGTCCTAGGCCGGAGCGTATTCAACGGCTGACCGCCAAGGCTTGTTAGTTCCTTGTTTACGCGATGTTTGCGTTTTGTTCTCAGAAGAACGAATTCTCGGCGCGAGCTTGCTAATCGGTTTGACCCATTGTATTATGGGAATTGGAAGGGGAGCTTCTTCACGAATGCTCTTCAGATTGTTTCCCTGAGGGTTTGCGAGAGGGTCGCTGGTTTCCGGCCGTTGTTGAAGGTTGACAGGTGACGGAAAACACGCGCTTCGGTTCGCGATTCTCAGGACCTGTCCGTGGACCCTGCCAAGTCAGCATCGGGTGAAATGGCTCACGGGGTTCGGGCGAGTTTCACGGCCTCCAGTTCGGCGTTCGCCGAGCGGCCGGAGTCATGGTGAGGCGGGCAAGAGGATTTCGCTCCACTGTGCGGAAGGTCGGTTTGTGACCGTTTGGGGAAGTTGTATGACGCGACTCCATCGTTATTCGGGCAAGTGACGGTTCTCCAGCGGTCATGACCGCGTGAGGAACGGGTCATGAGCATTGTCGAAAGTGTCGTCGGCAGCGATGCCTGTCGGGGAGTTCCTGTCCCCGCGAATGATCGAGTCTTGCATCGGATCGGCGCAGTGCGTCGTTTGCAAGGCATATCGCGCCGCACCTTGGCGCGTCGCATGAACGTGGACGTGGCGGAAATCCGCCGGCAGGAAGAGGCGACGACCGATCTCCCGCTGAGCGTGCTCTTCGAGTGGCAGAAGGCCCTCGACGTGCCCGTTTCCGAACTGCTCGCCGAGTCCGTGGACGAGCTCTCGCAACCGCTGATGCAGCGGGCGCAATTGGTTCGCCTGATGAAAACGGCGTTGGCCATCGTGGAACGCGCCGACAACGAGATCACGCGGCGGATGGCCAAGTCGCTGGTCGATCTGCTGGTGGAAGTCATGCCGGAGTTGCAGGGGATCAGCGCGTGGCACGGCGTCGGCAAGCGCCGCCGCTTGGACGAGTTGGGCATTGCCGCCTTGCGGACGCTGTCCGACAACGTCTTCATCGAGCTTGTCGATTAAATGGCCGATCAAGCGAATCCACGGTCGCTGTTGGAAAGACACCGCTGGATGGTCTTTGTGCTGCCGATGGCCGTCTATATGCTTGCCGGCTCGATCGAACCTTCGCGTGGCGAGGCGGGCGGCGCGCTGCTCGGCCTGGCGATCCCCTATTCGGCCTATCCCACGATCTATACGGTGAAGCTCGCCCTGACCGTCGCGGCGATGACCTTCGTCTCGCCTGGATACCGGCAGTTCCGCCGCCCGCCGGGCCTGCTGGCGCTGTTGGTCGGCGCCGTGGGAATCGTGGTCTGGGTCGGTCTCTGGAAACTGTCGAGTGCTTTGAACCTGACGCAATTGCTCGTGCGCTTGCCGCTCCTGGGCCATTCGCGTCCGGGGTTCGATCCCCTCAACGAACTCGCAGCCGCTCCGGCCTGGGCCTGGACGTTCCTGGCGATCCGCTTCTTCGGCCTGGTGGTGGTGGTGCCGGTGATGGAAGAGTTTTTTCTCCGCGGCTTCCTAATGCGTCTCGCGGTGGAACCGGAGTGGTGGACGGTGCCGTTCGGCAATATCAACGGCCCTGCCCTGGCCGTGAGCATCCTCCTGCCGGTGTTCAGCCATCAGCCAGGGGAGTTTCTTGCCGCCGCCGCCTGGTTCGGCATGGTCACCTGGTTGATGGTTCGCACCCGCAATATCTGGGACTGCGTGCTGGCCCATGCGGTGACCAACCTCCTGCTGGGGATTTACGTCGTAACCCAGGGGCAGTGGGAACTGTGGTAGACGTTCACTCGGGCCGCCGGCGGCGCTGATACTCGCGACTGGCGATTTCGAGCATCCGGCGTTCTTTCCGCGTGAGGCTGTGCTCGCCCTCCCGGTGGATCTTTGCCAGGATGCGGTCGACCTCCTCCTCCGCCACCGGCGCGTCGGCCTCATTTTCGGGTTTGAAGACCCTGAGCGAGGGCCGGGATCGGCCTTTCAGCCAGGCGCCGGCCGACTGGAAAAGTTGGCCGAGATTCCAGTGATATTGGAAGTAAAGCAAGGCGAACGCCGCGCCGCCCAGGTGGGCCGTATAGGCGACATTATCGCCGCGATGCATCGCGCCCCATATATCCCAGCCGATCAGCAGCGCGCCGAGGAGCCAAGCCGGCACGGGAAGCACGAACATCAAAAGCACGATCCGCTTGGGAAAGTTCAGCGCGAAGAGCGCGACGACGCTGGTAATCGCTCCCGAGGCCCCAATCAAAGTGACGGGCTTCGGATCGAAAAACCGGGTCGCTACCGCCCAGACCACGGAGGAGAATACGAGCGCTGTCAGGTACAGGCGGATGAACTCCCGCGTTCCGTACCACGACTCGACATCCCGGCCCAGGAAGAACAGCATCAGCATGTTGAAGAAAATATGCTGCGGGTCCAGGGGAGCGTGTACGAACCCGCAGGTCAGGAATTGCCACCACAACCAGGGCCGCGGCAACGTATCGTGCTCCCACCAGGCCAGGCTCCGCCCGGGGAGAACGTCCCGCGATGCATCGAAGTTGACGTGGGGGGCAAGGAAATCGGCGACGGACGACCCGCGGCCCGCCGGGCCTTCCGAGGAGACGCGGTCGACCGTCTCCAGGACGTAGACCGCGACATTGATCAGAATGATAGCGACGACGGCCGAGCGGGGAGCCCCCAGCCGGAAACCGCTGCGTCCTTGGCGGTAGTAATCGCGATCGTAGATACCCACTCCGTCAGTTCGCCCCCGGTCCATATTGGGCCATGCTGCGCGTGCGGCGATCGATCAGATCGGCCGCTTCTTTCTGCAGCCTGGCGATTTCCTGTGCCGATTGGACGTTCCTGGCGATCGCCGCCTTGACGGCCAATTGGTTGCTTTCGAGCATCCGTTGCAGGGCGTTGTAATGGCTGGCCACGGCGGCCCGCTCCGCATCTGCCCGCTGTTTCTCGCCCTGGACCTTAGCCCTTTCTTTTCCCATCGCCGCTTGCTCCTCCTTGACCTGCTTGTCCGCTTCCGCCAGGTACGCCTGGTCCCGAACGGCCGATGCCATGCGGTCGGCGAAGACCGTGCGATACATCTCGTAGTCGCGGAATATTGTCAAGTAATCGCGGAGCGGCCGCGAGAATTCGATCGTCTTGCCGTCGGCGCCCAGTTTGCCGTCCTCGGCATATTCCTTCGGAATCCACTTCTTTTGATCTTCCGTCAGGTTCGTGAAGGCCTCGTGCTCGTCGGTCGGCATCATTTCGTAGAGGACCCAGGGAGTCTTGTTTTCGTAGACGTTATCGGCGAGCGATTTGAACACCTTGGGATCGTCCGACTTGACCATCTGACTCGTGCTGGCCAGCACGACGCGTTTGTCGCTGACGGCATCCACGCGGAACTCGCCCAGATACTTGCCGGGGGATTGTTCGTCGCCCTCTTCGAACGCGTAGAGCACCATGTTCTTGGCGAACGTGGCCGAATCCTCGGTGCTGACGGTGACGTCCAGGATGCCTGGTTTCTGCGGATCGGAGGAGGCCTTTTCCTTGTCGCACTTGGTCCAAACGCGGCCCCGGTTGGCCAGCACGCGCCCCAGATCGATCCGCAACTGCTCGACGCCGAGTTTCGTAGAGCCGATGGTCGAATCGTCAAGTGGGTGGTCACGATCGGCCTTCCTCAGCCGGACAATATCGGCATTGACCGAGGCCAACTTCTTTTCAAACTTGTCCGCTTTGTCGGCCCAAAACTGATAGGTCTTGACCGTCCGGGCAGCCGCGTGAAAGAAGGCCAGGGAGGCAAGGAGAATGAGTCCCACCAAGATTTTATTCCATATACTCATACGTTAGATGATATTCCGAGTGAAAAAGCATGTCAAGCATTGACATTGCCGGTCTTTCCGGACCTGGTGCCCTCGCGACACCGCACGCGGGCAGAGATGGACCGTTGGAGTCCCGGCTTTCGCCGGAATCTTGCCCGAAAAGACCCCTGAAGGTGGGTCTCCAACGGCCCATTTCAGTCCGCGGACTCTATACCCAAGAGTGGTGGTTTTCGTTCCGATACTGCTCGCGGGCGAAAATGAGAGGTTTTCCTCCGGGCCATCGAAGCCCAACGCGCAAGCGAGGAAAGCGGTTAGATTCCTCGCTTACGCTTCGGGTTCCGATCATTTCCGCCCGCTCGCAGTATAGCGTCAGATTTGCAGTTCTCCTGCCAGGCTTCCCCCCGGTCGGCGTTTCCGTAGAATCGTCTTCGGAAGGCACTTTTCCTCGTCATTCATTCCTTGCAGCATGCACATCCACTATTTGCAGCACGTGGCGTTTGAAGACGCCGCCAATATTGCCGTTTGGGCCCAGGAGCGAGGGCATCGGCTGACCCACACCCGCCTCGATCTCGACCAACCGCTGCCCGAGCCCAACGGCCTCGATTGGCTCGTTGTGATGGGTGGGCCGATGAACGTCGACGAGCACGCGCAGTATCCCTGGCTGGTCCGCGAGAAGGAGCTCGATTCGGCGCGTGATCGATCGGGGCGTCCCGGTGCTTGGCGTCTGCCTGGGCGGCCAGTTGATTTCCAGCGTGCTGGGCGGGCGGGTCACGAAGAATCGCCAGAAGGAGATCGGCTGGTTTCCTCTGAAGCTCACGTCCGAGGCCGCGCAATCGCCGGCATTCGCCGGTATTCCGCCAGACGTTCCGGCCTTTCATTGGCACGGCGACACGTTCTCGATACCGTCCGGCGCAATGCGCCTGGCCGCCAGCGAGGGCTGCGACAACCAGGCCTTTCAGTTCGGCCGGCATGTCGTGGCCTTGCAGTTCCATTGGGACTATGCGCTCCAGAGCGTGGAGACGATGATCCGCCATTGCGGCGACGAACTGATCGAGGCCACGGGCATCCAGCAACCGGCCGAGATGCTAGCCCCCGCGGAACGCTTTGGCGAGATCAAGGTCTTGCTCTATACGAT
The DNA here is from genome assembly GCA_963824275.1 of uncultured Planctomycetia bacterium. Taxonomy (GTDB): domain Bacteria; phylum Planctomycetota; class Planctomycetia; order Pirellulales; family Thermoguttaceae; genus JANXQG01. Next base: position 1,735,253 of record CAWGOT010000003.1, read on the forward strand.
GCTTGACTCGCTGGCCAATCCGAAATCTCAAATTTGAAACTCCCGCACGCGAGGGTAGTCCAGAATGTCCTTGAACGCGCGGGCACAAGCCGGATGGCGATTGTTGCACACTCATGGTCATCTTCTGTTGCTTGATGAAGGTCCAAGCGATCGGGACGCCAAGCAACGTGTAAAGGGCGCAGATTATCTTTCCCCAGGTGTCCGAGTCCAGTCCGAACATTGGCAGGGCGCAGCCCTAATTCACTGGGCGCGTTTTGGTTGGGCGCTTCAATGGTTTGTCGCTCAATAACGACTTGACCATCTCAAAGGGAAGAACAAACGCCCCGGTAGTGAAGACAACGCGGCTGGTGATTGGGCTACAGCCCATTTTGACCTGATATGAGGCGCCCGATGTCGCCACCGCAATGTTCTCTTTCTTTTCACTCATTTTCGTTACCCTCCTGGGGACCAACAACGATGATTCTGCGCTCCAAAAGCATGAACATCCTACTCGTCCGGGATGTAGCCTCCCTCGGCTTGAAGTGCATCCGCGAGCAGATAACCACGGTGGGTGACCATGAACATCTCTCGCTCGCAATCGGTTGGGGCAATCAGTCCATGCTGTTCAAGCTGCTCAATAGCATGCGAGTATTCGGCAGCAAGACGGGGATTGTTGGGCTCATCGACCATAATCGTGCCGCCGGCTCGCACAAATTCTCCACCCGTTTGCCACATGACCATTATTACCCCATTGGACGCCGCCGCCGCCACTAGCACCCTAATTGCGGCGGGGATCAGGTCGAAGCCGGGAGCCCGCCGAGAAGACCGCGAGACTGCTTCGGCAACGGCGAGGGGCATCTCCTCCGACCCGCTCGGCACCACTTCGCCCGCAGGGAGCTTTCCTTCCGCCACGAGTCGGCACACGTTCTCGCGGTGCATCTTCAGTTCCTCGACCGAGAACCGCCGCGTGAACGGAGCCTTGGTGTGGACATCCGTGTGGCAGGTCAGGCACAAGGCGATGGCGTTGTCCAGTTCGTCCTTCCCGCCCTCGCTCTTGAGGACGATGTGGTGGACTTGGAGTTGGATGGGCTTGAACCGCCGGCAGAGGCAGCAGCACCTGCCGCAGTCCGCTAAGACCTTCGTGGAGATTTCGTCCCATGTCATCAAAGTCATCCCATTTCATGCCAGGCAGCGCGACCACCACTTCCGCCAAGCACCGAGCGCGCACGCCGCCTAGATCACCGCGCCAGCCGCGTCGCCTCGTCCTCGGCTGGCTGAATGACTTGGTTCTGCAACGACGCCAGCAGGTCGTCGACGTCCTTGTAGAAGTAGGTGCCGAGTACGAAGGTCTTTCCCCTCCTCGCGTCCAGCAGCGACACCGGCTCTTGCGAACCGACCAACAGGATCGGCTTGATGGGAACCGTGAGAGAAGCGGCAAGATGCTCCACCTCCTGGAGGACGATCTTGGGGTCGGTGAAGTCCGCAATGATAAACCGTGCCAGATGAGCCAGGGTCGAGACGGTCTCAACGAAGCTGCGACTTGCGGGCTTGTCGAAATCGAACATCACGGGCACATAATGGTGCTCACGGAGCCGTTCCCGAATCGCATCGAGCGTCGGCTTCCGCTCGTGTGTGAAGCGTCCCAGGATCAGGACAACTTTTCTCGTGATGACATCCAGCACGTCACGAATCTTCTCATTGCGGAGAAGGACGTACAGGAACTGAGCGACTTCCAGGTTATCGACCGTGATGGTGGGTTCATCATCCTTCGTGATTATCAGTTCCTGCTGGATGGCGTCCGTCAGGGTCACTCCCCACACTGACATCCCGTAAACTCGGCAGCCTTTAATAATCGACCCCGTTAGGTCTGCGTCGAGCAATCTGGCAAACCTAAGATCCGCATCCGTCAAGTCTACACCCTTGAGGTTTGCCCCGCTGAGATCCGTTGTAGTGAGGTGCGCCCGGCTGAGGTTCGCCTGGCTGAGGTCCAAGCCACTGAGATCCATCCCGCTGAGGTCCACTGCGCTGAAGTTCGCCCAACGGAGGCATACCCCATTTAGCGTTGCGCCGCTGACATGAGCCCATCTGAAATCGGCCCGGCTGAGGTTCGCCCCCGTGAGATTTGCGCCGCTGAGGTTCGCCCGCCTGAGGTTTGCCTGGCTAAGGTTCGCCCCGGTGAGATTTGCGCCGCCGAGGTTCGCCCGCCTGAATTTCGCCTGGCTGAGGTTCGCCCCGTTAAGGTTCGCTTGGCTGAGGTCCGCCCGCCTGAAGTTCGCACCGCTGACGTTCGCGCTTGCCCGCGGGATCATCGATTGCGCTTCTCGCTGCTTTCGAGTCGCTTGTCGGCTTGGACGCTCGCCTTCGTAGCCTCGACAAGCCGCAGGCGGCACCGGCGGCAAGCAGGGCGAGCGTGCTCGGTTCTGGGACAGGACTGACCAAACTAACGCTATCCGCCGAGTAACTGACCTGCCATCCGCTGGGCAAGCCGCTCACGTCCGCGAACTGGCCGGTCGTCGGGCCGTTGATGATCTCGTAGGATTGCGAAGGATCAAGAGCGTAGTTGTTGAGCATAGTCAGATCCAAGGTGCCGTCGTCGAGAGTTGCCAGTCCGGAAACATCGAGTTGGTCATATCCGCTTCCCGGCGTATCGCCGTCGAACTCCATGATGAGCGTGCTTGTGGGATCGAGGAGGATGTCCTGCACCGAAACGGCGTCCGGGCTGTTGCCAACGTGATAGTCGGCCTGATACTCGACATTGCCGGTCGTGCTACCGGCCCCTTTAACAAATTCGGTGAAAGTCAGCTCCTGGCCGCTGCCGGTCGGCCCGTTGACCACGCCATTGTTCACGAAGTTAGCACTGATCGTGGCATTGCCGGTGGCGGTCAGGATCTTGGACGCGTCAACCGAAGTCGGGTTGCCGAGTTGCACACCGTTCGAAGCCAACAGGCTGCCGCCAGCGGCGATGTTCGTCTGGCTGCCGAGAATCGCGGTGTCGCCGGAGAGGATGACCAACGCATTGCTGCCGACATTCAGCGTACCGCCGACGCCGGGAGTGCCGCCCTGGTTGAACTGACCGGTCTGCTTCGAGTTGCCGATGATGAGGTCGCCGGTGGCAGTCACGGTTCCGGCCCCCGCAACGGCGCGAGCAACCTGCCCCGCCGCCTGCAGGGTCGTCCCAGCGGCCAGGGTGATTCCTCCGCCGCTGGTGGAAATTCCAAACGGAGCGGTCAGTGTGCCCTGGGCAATCGCAATCGAGCCCGTCGAGCTTAGAGTGTTCGCTTCGGGCAACGTCAAGCCGCCAGACCCGCTCTTTGTGAACCCGCCCGAGCCGCTGATCGTGGACTCCAAGAGCAGGTCCCCTCCATTGATTGCGAAGTTGGCGATACTGGCCAGCGTTATCGGCGTGTTGATTGTCTGCGTGCCGCTGCTGACCGTCACGGTAGCCGTGCCGCTGCTGGTGAACGTCAGGCTGCCATTGCTGAGCGTGTAGCTGGAATTGCTGAAGCTGAGGGCGTTGAGGCTGGGATTCGCGCCGGTCAGGTCGATCGCAGCGACGGTGCCCGAGCCGCTGAAGATGGCCGTGTCGGTGTTCGCGAAGCCCACGAACGTGCCGGGAGCGGCCTGGATGCCTGAGCCATTGGCGTCGCTCCAGTTCGTGCTGCCGCCCCTGCCCCATGCGCCACTGCTGCCGTTCCAGACGCCGCTGCCGGAAAAGACCTGGAGCGAATAGGGTACGATGACGTTCTGCGGCGACTCGGCGGGCAGGCCCTCACCCGTCGTGGTCAAGGGCACGCTGCCGCTGTAGTTGCCGGTGGCGCTGAAAGTGCCCGACAAGGTGCGGCTACCGACGGAGGTGGCTGAATTGAACAGCGTGCCCGTGCCGCCGGTGACCTGGAAACCGCCGGAGCCGCCGGTGGTGGCGACCGTCACCCGTGTAAAGTAGTTATCATCGCCCGTGGTGCTGAGCGTGGTGACACCAGTGGCGGTTGTCGTTCCCACGTGAAACACGCCAAAATTAACGGTGCTGGCCGTCACGACGCGGTTATCGACCACTGCCCCGGTCATGCTGATGACGTTGCCCGAGGAATTGAACGGGTCAGACGGATTGCCCATATTGCCCAGCGTCACTGTGCCCGTGAGCGGGCCGGTTGTCGTATAGTCGCTCCAGCCTAAAGTGAGGCTTTGCGTGCCACTGGCGGCCAGGGTGCCGGCTGACGGGCTGATCGTGGCTGCGCCACCCAGACTGCTGTCGAAGCCGGCCGCGCTTGTGCCGCTTGTCTCGCTCAATGTAACCGCCGTCGTCGTGCCGCTGTTGCGCATCGCCCGTAGCGTGACGCTGCTGGTGCTCAACGCAAGCGTACCGGGCGAAGCGGGTCCCAGGGCAATGCCGCGGTCCCTGCAACCCCGTGACCAGGGAAGCGTTCACGGTTCCGCCCGAAGTGGTGTATTCGCCAATCGTGTTGGTACCCTGTTTCGTGACAAACAAGATCGGTCCGGCCACGGCAATGCCACATGGGGAACTCAACCCCGTGAGCAGGGAGGCGTTCACCGTTCCGCCCGAAGTGGTGTATTCGCCAATCGTATCGGTACCCATGTCCTCCACGAGAAAAAGGTACGGTCCGGACACGGCAAGCGCAATTGAAATACCCCCGTACGTGACCAGGGAGGCGTTCACGGTTCCGCCCGAAGTGGTGTATTCACCAATCGTATCGTTGCCGGTAATCGCGACAAACAGGCTCGATCCGGATACAGCAAGGCCAGATGGCAGACTCAACCCCGTGACCAGGGAAGCGTTCACGGTTCCGCCCGAAGTGGTGTATTCGCCAATCGTACCATTGCCCCAATTCGCAACAAACAGGTTCGATCCGGACACGGCAAGGCCAAACGGCTGATTCAACCCCGTGACCAGGGAAGCGTTCACGGTTCCGCCCGAAGTGGTGTATTCGCCAATCGTGCCATTGCCGGAATTCGTAACAAACAGGTTCGATCCGGACACGGCAAGGCCACCCTGCGGTCCCTGCAACCCCGTGACCAGGGAAGCGTTCACGGTTCCGCCCGAAGTGGTGTATTCGCCAATCGTGTTCGTTTGCATATTCGTGACATAGATATTCTGCCCGCGTGCGGTCGCTGACGAGATGCAGCTCCCACTGACAGGACTAACGCCACGATCGAAGTATTTCGTGACTTAGGCGAACGCATGTTTCTTCCTTCTTTCTGATACTGGGTGTCAGATAGGGTTCTTGCCGCGTCATGTCTGCCAAAACCTCCGCAGAGGCAGGCCGACGACTTTAGTGTTGACTGGCAAACGCGGATCCAAAAGCGCACAACTTCCGCCTCAACGGATTCCAACCGAAAGGTCGTCGGACCCTGGGAATAGCCAGAGAGTCTCCACCGCGCCGCGTGGAGCAGCCCTTCGATCAGAGCCTATTTTTCAGAAGTGCAGTCCGAAGACGAAGGCTGGTTACGAACCAGCGACGTGTCGAACCGCTGCGCTGCCTCCGGGCGCTAAGACGCCGCTTGGGGCCAACTATGCTGAAGCCGTTATCCTATCATCCCGTCAGCGAGTAGTCAAGCATTTAGAGGGGTACCTTTGGGTAATTTAGTTTAATCAAAAAAGCATGCGAGAAGCACCGCCGGCGAGACCGTGGTGCAGCAGGTGGCAACGTCATCCAGCTTCAGACGCATGTTCAGCCGCAATTTCACCACGACCCGCAGCAGAAGGCTCGTTGAAGTCGCTTCGACAGTCGGCCGCAGCGAAATGACGTGCCGAAGGCTGCCCTGGGCTCAACCCCAACCCAGCGCAGCCGACGCGACCGCATGAATTGTCGCCGGATGCAGGAAAAGGGAATTAGTGGGGGGAAAAAGAAAAGCTCCTCGGCGACTTGCCGAGGAGCTTTGTGTCTTAACTCCAAGCCTCTAAAGGCTTTACGATAGTGCCCCCTGAAGGACTTTCGGCCAACACGTTGGGTCCCGCGGCCGACGAACGATCCTCGGCGTCTAATCCCTTCAATCAGCTTCCGGAGGTCGGCCCAGGACGCGCACACCGGGGTCGGGCATCACCTCAGCGTCATTCACCAGGTAATAGGCCCCGGGCAAACCGAACCTGCCACGGAGCGCGTCCAGGCACCCACGGTACCGTGCCAGCCACCCGGGGATATCGACGATGTTTACTGGTCCTCCATGCTCCGCCGGCAAGCAAACGTCACCGGGGGCACCGGCGAGCACGCCACCGACGATACCGTCGAACTCCTGGAGGGTAGCGTCGTCCAGCCGATCGTCGGATAGGGCGGCAAGCTGCAACTGGATTCCCGTCACCACGCGATGGTTCCCGGTGCGACTAGCATGGGCATTCCTCGCGAGGCTTGTTGGTTTCTGACCATCGGAGATTCTCCCCGGTGCCAAGAGTACGGCAGTCGAAGACAACTCGGCATTGCCTTGAGCAATCGGTTTAATTTACCGGCCCCACTAGCCCCATTCCGTGCGCTCCTCCACCCGCGCCCAAGTAGATCAGCCCAACCACGAACATCGAATGCAAAATGGGTCAGAACGATTTCCTAAATCGTTCTGACCCATTTCACCGCCCATTTCACCGCCCATTTCACCGCCCATTTCACCGCCCATTTCACCGCCCCGTTTCACCGCCCGAAAATGTTGGCGGCGGCGAGCGATTGTACCAGCATGGCGGCCAGAGTTGAGAGGTTTTGCCAGGCGAAAACGAACGTAAGTACCTGGGCCTCTTCTCTGTTATGGTTTCGTTGGTGACCCAAAAGGTGGACGAAAACTGGCCGCCAGAATGGTCCAATTTCTGTCCGCCACCGACACCCGAAAACCAGCCACGTGCAAAAAGTGCGGTGGCCCATGCCCGTGCGAACTTCACCCGCCCGCCCCACCGGCCCCGCCGACGTGCAAGAAATGCGGACGGCCGTATCCGTGCGAAGTCTGCCCCCGAAAACAACATACGTCTCAGAAAAAGGTGAATGCAGGATGAGTGAGAAACGAGTCCGCCGGGGAACTGGCACCACTCTTAGTCAGCGGCCTGCTTACATCGTTAGTCCAGGGGCACGACTGCGGCACTGCCACGCTTGCGGAGCTGTATGGCCGTGTCCGATCCATCCCGCCGGCAGAAAACCGAAACGTAAGGGCGTGGTGACAGTGACGGGTGAGCAGGAGCAAGAGCAAGAGGCAGGGGCAAGGGCGACGATCGGCAGTGACGGGGAATAGCCTTCTGGCCGTCCCTTGGACGTTGCATGCGTCAGGCGGGGACAAGCATGCCGCGCGGCACGGCGTTCCGAACAAACCGCTTGGCCGACTGTTGCTTTGCAATTCGCTCAATCACCTTCGGGTCGCACGGTGCCAGTAATTCGATTCCCAAAAGGTTGCCCTGCTTGTCATAGTCCGCGAAAACATTGCCGTTTGCGTATTCGCGGACACTCGCGGATTTGCCGTCGCGAACCTGGACGTAGACTGACAGCAGCCTGCCCGTGCCGTTTTCAGCTTCAATATTGACGCGGAAGGAAAAAGGCTTGGATTTCATGGATTCACTCTGACTACGTGGACTGAACAAGCCTCATGTCGGCTTGATTACGGTGATAATGAAAAGTCGATCGGGGTGCTTCTCAAACACAACATCTACGTGATTTTTCCTCCATCGAAACCTTCGCACCTCTGTCGGCAGGGCGCGCTTGTCGGGATTCGCAAGCACTTCAAAAACCTCTTCTTGGGAGGCGTCCCGCCGTGCCATTTGATCGAGGGCATGCCGAGTAAACCATACCTTATTATACCCGGCCACGGAACGATGAACTAACTCCCCCGGCGTTCGCCTGATCAGGGTTGGATTTATCGTCAGTCTCAGCCTATTCGGTTCACCCATGCCAGCGATTGTCGCATGGCGAGATCGTAACCGCAAGAGCCTATAAGCCGCTACGTCGATTTTTTGGGCGGCTGATCTTAGCAGTCACGGCAGAACCGGAGATTTCTAGGTATAACTCCCCGCCGTCGTCTTCGGCAATGGTTTCTGGCAGTGTCCAGTGAACCAAGAATTTGCTGCACTGGCGCTGCACCGACTTCTATCCACCCTTCTGGCGAAGTCAAAAAGCCTTGCATAACTTGTTGCTACGTAAGGCTTTATCAAGTGCCCCCTGAAGGACTCGAACCTTCGACCAGATGATTAAGAGTCATCTGCTCTACCAACTGAGCTAAGGAGGCGCTGCACCGCGATAAACGGCGCAATCTCAATTTTACGAGTATTGACAGGCTTTGCAAGTGGTTCTATCGGCACCGCGCCCGGCAATTCCGCAATTCTTGCCCAAATTAACACCAACCCCGCCAATAGATGGGTTGAACGCCTGCCGTAAACGCCGCCACGGGGGTTGTCCACGCGGGCTCAGCGAGGGGCAGGGGAGTCCGCGCCGTGAGCACCCCGCTCCTCTCCGACCCCGTGCCGGTGGAAGCGATGACTGACCAACCGACGGTCGCCCCGCCTGAGATCGTAAGGTCCGTCAAAGGGCGACTTCAATACCTAATCCGACAGATGCACCCCGCTTCCTTCCGCCGGAACTTTTCCCTGGGGTCGGTGGGGAGCAGAACGGGAGCGGGTGGCCGGGCTTATTGGTCCGTTTCACAAATAACTTCAGGGTTGCGCCGTTTTGGCCGTAGGGTGGGACCAGCGAGCTTGCGAGCGCCGGCCCACCAACACCGGCGACTGGTGGGCCGGCGCTCGCAAGCTCGCTGGTCCCACCCTACGAACGTATCCCCGAAGTTATTTGTGAAATGGACCACTTAGCCGGTCAGTCACGGCTCCCGCCGACGCGGGGCCGGTGGGGAGCAACACGTGGGGTCGGCGGGGTGAAAAACCCCGCGCGATTCTAAAGTGCTACCACCCGCAGGTAGCCTCTCGCGCGCATTGCGCCGCACATAATCCAGAAAAATCCATAATTTTCCAGGTCGTCCTAACCTGCTGGCAGTCCACGCCTTACGTCGTCGCTCGCGCCAGGTTCGCCGCTCCGTGCCGAAATAATTTTCCCATCGAAGGCCGCAAATCCGTATTGTACTGTGAAAAGACCGCACGAGCAGGTGAAACCATGAGCAAGAAAAAGACCCGCAGCAACACCCCCGCAGGCAACCGCCCGCGGAACCCAAAGCTCCGCTCGCTGCCGATCCCTGCCCTCTTGCAGATCCTCGTCGAGTGCGAAGACGAAGGCCAACAACGAAATCTGTACGAACGCTTGAAAGAGGAGGGCTACGCATGCCGAGTCTTGACGTTGTAGTCCGCTGCCCGCTCTACGATTCGTTCCGCGTGCAACAGGTGGCCGGCATGTTCGACCTGCCCCTGGCTGCCGAGCAGTCGGAACGCTTCACGGCCGAACTCCCCGGCCTGGACGAGAAGTGGGAGATCGGCCTGATCGCAGGGCCGTCCGGCAGCGGCAAGAGCACCATCGCCCGCAGCCAATGGCCCTCGGCCTATACCGCCGCCCGCCCTTGGCCGGAAGAGCGGGCCATGATCGACGGCTTTTCCCAGGGCACGATCAAGGAGATCACCGCCGCGCTGACGGCGGTGGGCTTCAGCTCGCCGCCGAACTGGGTCAAGCCCTACCGCGTGCTCTCGCAGGGCGAACGCTTCCGCTGCGACCTGGCGCGGGCCCTGCTGGAAGGCGGCGACCTGGTGGTCTTCGATGAGTTCACGAGCGTCGTCGATCGCACGGTCGCCCGCATCGGATCGGCGGCGGTGGCCAAGGCCGCCCGCCGCATGGGCCGGCGGTTCGTCGCCGTCTCCTGCCATTACGACATCGCCCCATGGCTGGAACCGGATTGGGTCCTCGATATGCAACACGGGAAGCTCCAGCGAGGGCGGCTTCAACGGCCGAAGATCACGCTGGAAATCTACCGGACCGGTCCTTCGCTCTGGCCCTTGTTTGAAAGCTATCACTATTTGAACGGCAGCTTGAACCGCACGGCGCATTGCTATCTGGGCCTGGTCGAGGGCCAGGCTGCGGCGTTCTGCGCGGTGCTGCCGGTGATCGGGTTTGCCGGCCGGCGGCGGATTTCGCGGATCGTGGTGCGGCCCGATTTTCAAGGCGTGGGCGTGGGCCGGGCCCTGCTCGGCGCCGTCGCCGAAATGTATCCACGGATGAGCATCACCACAGGGCATCCGGCGATGATCGCGGCTTTGAAGGACGACGCCGATTGGCGCTGCACGGCGGTTGCGCGGGCGGGAAATGCCGGCCAGCGAAAGGCGCGGCAGAGGGAGTCGTTCACCGGAGGGCCGATCCGCACGACCTCGCGGGGAAGAGTGGTGTGCAGTTTTGAACGTAGGAGTACACAGTACGCAGTACACAGCCGTAGGGTGGGACCAGCGAGCTTGCGATGCCGGCCCACCAAGACCGATGATTGGTGGGCCGGCACTCGCAAGCTCGCTGGTCCCACCCTACGGTTTATCCTTCATCCTTCATCCTTTGCTTCCATGACCGAATCCGATCCCGACCTGACCCTGGCTTTACAACATGCCCAGAACCGGCTCAACCTGGCCGAGGACTATTGCGAGATGTTCGACCGCCTGGTCGATATGAGCGATATCACGCAGTTCGGCGACGAAGGCCCTCGCGCGCCCGTCCCCGGCCGCGTCGACATGGGCACGGCCTGCAGCAGGGCGTTGATTTATCCGGGGGCGACGGCCTTTGCTTATATCAACGAGATCGAGCTGCGGCAGATCAGGGCCCGCTCGCGGGTCTTCGGGCAGACGAACCCTTATGCCATCGGCGCCGCCCGCAACCGCACGGCCTACACCGTGGGCAGCGGCCACACCTACAAGGTCCTGCCGCGCAATCGCGGCGATGCCGGCGAGAAGATGCTCGACGACTGCCGCCGCGTGCTGGACGATTTCCGCAAGCGGAATAAGTGGAGCAAGCGGCAGAAAGAGACTGTCCGCCGCCTCGATCGCGACGGCGAGCGGTTCCTGCGGCTCTTTGCCGACGAGGAACGGGGCGAACTGAACGTCCGCTTCGTCGAGCCCTTGGAAGTGCAGAACCCGCCAAACAAGACCTCGGCCGACGGCGTCTATTTCGGCATCGAATTCAAGCGGGTCAAGGCAGGGCTGGAGAGCCCGCTCTACGACATCGAAACGCCGGTGAATTACTTCCTCGTGAACATCGGCACGCTGGGCGAGGTGATTGGACTCCGCGAGACGGTGCCGGCCGGCGAGATGCAGCACCTCAAGGCCAACGTCGACATGACCTGGCCCCGCGGCCTGCCGGCGTGGTATGCCCTGGAAAGCCACCTCACCGACGCCGTGCGGACCTTGAAGGCCACCGGCATGATCGTCGAGTTCCGGGCGCGGATCGGCATGATCCGCCGGCATGTCAACGCCACGAAAGACACCGTGCGGAGCGCCATCGACAAGATCAAGGGCGGCGGCGAGCAACCGGCCGGTCCCAGGACGGCCAGCCAGTATCCCTATGCCAGCATCATCGACGCGAGCAACGCCACCGAGTACGAGTTTCCCACCGGCACGGCGCCGGTCGACAAGAACGTGGCGGCGATCCAGGCCGCGTTGAGGGCCTGCGCGGCGGCCCTGGCCATGCCGGAGTACATGCTCTCCGGCGACGCCAGCAACGCGAACTTCTCCAGCACGATGGTCGCCGAAGGGCCGGCCGTCAAGACCTTCGAGGAGATGCAGGCCGACCTGATCGAGGCCAACGTCGAGATCATGGAGCGGCAGTTGCAGATCGCCGCGAGGGCAGGGCTGATCGCCGGCGCCGGCGCCGGCGACATCCTGGAAAAGGTGAAGGTCGAGGCCGAGCCGCCGATCATCAAGAGCGAAAACCGCCTCCAGGAAGCAGAGGCCGACCAGATCCTCCTGCAGGCCCAGGTCATGAGCAAGGAGACCATGGCCGCAAGACACGGATTGGTTTACGCGGACGAGACAGGAAAGATGGAAAACTAATCCGAAATCCGAAATCCGAAATCCGAAACAAATCCGAAATTCCCATGAAGAAAATTCGAAATAGCCCTAGGGCGGGCCGACCGGCACCATGGAAACAAAAAAAGAAATCCGAAATCCGAAATCCGAAATCCGAAACAAATCCGAAATTCCCATGAAGAAGATTCAAAACAGCTTGCTTTTGCCCGTTTTGGTCATTTCCGATTCGTATTTATGATTTGTTTCGGATTTCGGATTTCGGATTTTTGTTTTACGCCAAGGAACTCAAACATGTCACCAACCAGCGAAGTTCTGCAAGAATATGCCGATAACCGCGGCGCGGCCCTCCGCGTCGATCGCGAAAAAGGCCTCATCCCCGGCGTCAAACTGCTGGGGACCATGAGCCGCAAGGGTCGCCAGTACCCGGCCGCGGTGATGGCCAAGGCCCTGCCGCTGTACGAGGGCATGCGGGTGAACGTCGACCACGTCGATCCCGGCCAGCGGCGGAGCCTGCGGGACCGCATCGGCCTGGTCAAGAACGTGACGCTCAAGGAAGACGGCCTGTACGGCGACTTCCATTTCAACCCCAAGCACGCCCTGGCCGAGCAGATCGCCTGGGACGCGGAAAACGCCCCGCAGAACCTCGGCTTCAGCCACGATACCCGCGGCGCCACCCGCAACCAGGGCGGCAAGGTCGTGGTCGAGTCGATCGACAAGGTGCTCTCCGTCGACCTCGTGGCCAACCCGGCCACGACCGCGGGACTCTTCGAATCTTCCGATAACGACACCCCCAACCGAAAGGAGGAAGGCATGGACCTTTCCCAGCTCACGCTCCAGGAGTTGCGCGAATCGCGGACGACCTGGTGCAAACCATCCTGACCGAGGCCGACGCCACCCGCACCGGCCACCCCGAGAAGATCAAGGCCCTGGAGGCCCACATCAAGACCCTGCAAGAGGCCCTCGACGGCTACCAGGCCGCCGCGGCCCAGCGGGCCTTGCAGGAGGCGATCGCCGGCGAGTTGAAGGCCGCAGGGCTCGACCCGGCCGACAAGACGCAATTGAGCGAGGTCTTCCTGGAAGACCTCCACGCCACCGCCGACCCGGCGCGGCGGAAGGCCAAGATCGACGACCGCAAGCAGCTCGTCCTCTCCCGCAGCGCCGTCGCTCCCACGACCGGTTCGCCGTTGCAGGAGGCGCACGACGGGGCGGCGATCCCGCCGGCCGGTGCGCCCCTGGCACAGCGGATTGCAAGGTTCGCGAAGTAGTTCAAAATCCGAAATCGCAAATTCGAAATAAATCCAAAATAAATGCGAACAAGGAAATGTTCCAAACGGTTTGGAATTTTCCCCCTTTGAATTTGGAATTTGTTTCGGATTTCGACATTCGAATTTCGGATTTCCTTTCCTTCACCACCAACTCTCAGGAGACTCACTAAATGTCCTCAAACGCCCGATACGTTTCCGGCGACTGCCGGCCGATTCCCGTGAAGTGCGATCCGAACTACCCGATCGAAGTCGGGGACCTGCTGTTCCTCGAACCCACGAACAACCTTGCCCGACCTGCCGCGCGCTGGTCAACCAGGGCACGGCGGCCTTGAACCAGGGGGCGTTTCACGACGTGTTCCTGGGCGTGGCCTTGCAGAAGAACGGCACGCAGCCCAACGAGACCGTGGCGCTCAACAGCACGATCAACCACAGTCCTGCCAACACCATCGAATGCGCCACGGCCGGCAGGTTCCTCTATCCATGCGCGGCGACCGCCTGGAATCCCGGCATGCTGGCGGGCGTGGCCGCCACGGCTGCCGGCTGTCCGAACCAGTCGGTGGCTTCGGTGGCCAACGCCTCGCTGGCGATCGGCCGCGCGGCCCCCGCCGCGGACGAGATCGGCGTCTCCTTGACGCAGGTCATCGTGCAGATCGAATCGACCGTCATGAGCGGCGGCGCGCAGGCGGCGGTTGCCGGAAGCAGCAGCGGCGCGGTGTAAAACGAAAATCCGAAATCCGAAATCCGAAATCCGAAACAAATTCGAATATCAAAGGAGAAATGTCCAAAACGGTTTTGGTAATTCCTTATTGGAATTTCCGAGTTGTTTCGAATTTCGATATTCGAGTTTCGGATTTTGACTTCATCAACAACCAACCATTTTTCAAGAGGTGAGACATGAGAATCAACGCAAGAGAAATCGCCCGCGGACTGCGGCTGGAAGGCGTGCAGAACCGCGGTCGCGAGGCCGTGCTCCAATCCCGCACCTGGGGCGACCTGCAAGAGGCCCTGGACGCCGGCAGCCGCGGCGCTACGGGCGGCATCGCGCCCGCCAACTTCTCGCTCCGCGACCTGGCCGCCAACACCATCTTCTCGCGCAACGGCGACCCGGTAGGGCACGGCTTCGTGCAGGAGTATTTCGATCCGGGCTGCGGCCGGCTGCTGCAGGAAGCGATGGGCGCGGTGGACGCCTCGGCCTTTGCCGGGATCACCGGCCAACTGCTCATCAACCGCGTTTTGGCCGCGTTCCAGCAGGAAGAGTTCGTCGTCTCGAAACTGATCCCGACCGTGCCCACCAGCCTCAACGGCGAGCGGATCCCGGGCGTCGCCCTGCCGCGCGATCCGGGCGAGGACTTCGTCGAGGCCGAGGAGATGGACGAGCTGCACTACGTGGGCGTGACGGAAGAGTACGTGCAGACGCCCGCCACCACCAAGCGGCAACTGGGCATCGCCATCACCAAGGAGGCGATCTTCTTCGACCGCACGGGGCTCGTCCTGGACCGGGCCGGCTACGTCGGCACGCTCTTGGGCCTGCGGAAGGAGAAGAACCTGATCGGCGTGCTGATCGGGGCCGTGAACACGTTCGTGGAAAAGCGGACGGGCGACTCGGCCGCGGTGGCCTGCAACACCTATTACTCGGCCTACGAAGCGGCCAATCAGAATCCCGGCAACGGGACCGCCGCCGCGCACACCGTGTGGGTCAACCACATCGACGCCAATCCGTTGGCCGATTGGACGAACATCAACACCGTCGAGCAGCAGTTCGCGCAGATGATCGATCCCAACACGGGCGAGCCGATCATCCTGCCGGGCCGCCGCGTGCTGATCGCCCCGCAGATCCAGGCCCTGAGTCTGAACCAGTTGATGCAGGCCCAGGCCGCCTGGCGCTTCACGCAGGGCGGCGCGACTCCCACCGGGACCGCTCCCGGCTGGGCGACGCAGGGGGCCAACCCGCTGATGGACCTGAACATCACGATGGCCACCAGCCGGCAGTTGCTCAAGCAGTTGATGGCGGCCTTCAGCCTGGCCGCCGCCGACGCCGGCAACTACTGGTTCTACGGCGATCCGGCCGCGTTCGCCTACATGGAGAACTGGCCGATCACCGTGGTCCAGGCCCCGACCAACAGCGAGGCCGAGTTCACGCAGGACATCGTGGTCCGCTTCAAGGCCAGCGAGCGCGGCACGCCGGCGGTGATGGAGCCGCGGCGGATCGTGCGCTGTCGGGCCTTGCCCGCCGGCGGCGGCTCCTCCAGCGGCGCGGGCTTCTAAAAGCGGGGAGCGGGGAGCAGGGAGCAGGGAGTCGGAAAGAGACGCTGCCGACCCTTGCTTCCTGCTCCACCTCTTACCTGACACCTGACACCTGACACCTCTCACCTAACCATGAGCGACAACGCAATTATCAGTCTGGTTCTCGGCGGCCTGGGCATCGTCAGTTGGCTGCTGAGCCTGAGTTACTTCCTGGGCCGCAACACGGCGAAGCTGGACGGCCTGGCCGATACGTTCGACAAGACGCAGAAAACCATCGGACTGATCTTCGACAAGCTCGACCTGCTGTCGAAGGCCGTGCCGCACCGCTGCGAACAGACGCAACTCCTTTCCGCCATGCAAACCCAGATCGGCGTGAACTCCCAGCGGCTCACGGAATTGGAAAGCTGGCGGCACAGCCGGACCACGAAAGAGGAGCCGTAGGGTGGGACAAGGTCGCGCGAGTCATGGTGGGCCGTCGCAAACCGGGCAACGCTTGGTTTACGATTGGCCGCGAGTTATCGATTTGCCGCGACCGCCGGCCCACCAGCGCGTCGGTTTGCTTGTCCCACCCTACACCCCACGAACCACGAACAACCATGACCAACAGCAACAAATTCACGGACGGTGTGCCGTCGACTTCCAGCGAGCCCGATTTCGACACGATCATTGGGCAGATCAAGTGCCGCATCGTGGAAGTCACCGCCAGCCAGAATCCCACGTACAAGGTGGAAGGCCACTCCTACTCCAAGGGCGAGTACCTGGAGCAGCTCGGCCGCCAGCTTGAGCAGATGATGAAACTCCGCAGCCAGTCCGAACCGTTTGAGATCGTAAGCAGAGGCAATTAGCCACGGATGAAACACGGATAGGGAAATTGGCCGCGGATGAAAGACGCTAGAGACAAGGCACCCCTTTTACGAGCCTACGTACACGTGCCGCGAGCGGTGGCGTTTCCGCCGATGGTTTTGTCCCCAGCCTCGCTGCCCCAGGAATACCAGTGTAAACACGATCAAGGAAAGAAGTATGAGGGGTACCGCGACAAAAAGACCGATGAACCACATTTTCCGCAATCTGTTTGGTTTGAGTTGTCTCTTGGTTTCGGTTGAATTATATACCCCGACCCACATGGAAGGAAACACGACTCGATCCGTGGTCTTTCGACCAACACTGTACGAGCACAGATAGGAGGAAGAAAGGAAGAATATGTGGGAAAGGAACACGAACTTATTTTCCTTTCCAAAATTTTCCTGTCCAATTTTCCTTTCCAAAATTTTCCTTTCCAAAAAAATCCGTGTTTCATCCGTGTTTCATCCGTGGCCAAGAATAGTAATTGCAATCATGGCTTTCCAATTCGATTTTTCCGCCGACTTTCTGACGCTGGACAACCTCCAGCCGCTGACGCTGCGGATTACCGGCCAGGCGGACCAGAGCATTCCAGGGGCGCAACCGCACGCGCCGAGCTACAAAGACCCCGACGCCGCCGGCGGCCAGGTCCTCGAAGGCGACCGCTACTGGGTCTGGCCAATCGCCGCCACGCCCGTGCAGCCGCCACTGGGTTCGCTCCTGATCGACCAGGACGGCAACGCATGGACGATCCTCTCGCTAACCAAGAAGCAGACGCCGCAAGGTGTCTGGACAGCCCGAGGGCGGAACCTGGCCGTGGCCTACGGATTGAACAATATTGCCCAAGTCTGGAAAGCCGCGTACAGCAAGAGCCCGGCAGGGGAAGCCCTGGCGACCTATAGCCAGCTTCTCTCCGGGATCCCGGCGCGGTTCCAGCCCTCAACCCAGGACGCGAAGATCCTGGAAGACGCCGAATGGCCCAAGACCACGTACCGCGTGATTCTGGGCGTGGACATCTTCGCCCCCGAGATCCCGGTCGAGCCGGCCTCGGCCGATTACCGCCTGGTCGATTCCGCCGGGCGGCATTTCCGCATCCTGCAGTATCGCAGGGCCGAGCGGATCGACGTCCTTCCGGAGGCGACGTGCGTGCTTGTCATCGAGGGCAGCGAAGGGGAGGCAACTGACCGGCTGGGAAGTTCCAGCGGAGGATGAGAGATGAGAGATGAGGGATGAATTCGTAGGGTGGGACCAGCGAGCTTGCGAGTGCCGGCCCACCAATCGCCGGCGTTGGTGGGCCGGCGCTCGCAAGCTCGCTGGTCCCACCCTACGGATAAGGAGCAACCAATGACTGACCTCGGCACAATCTCCGGCGCGACTGGCCTTGAATCGGCGATCAACGCGATCTGGGTCGACAGCGCCGCGCTGGCAGCCGCCGTGCCATCGGACCGCCTGATAACCGGCCGCGTGCCGCCCAGCGAGCAGATGCCCTACGTCCGCCTCGAACCGGATGGCGGCAACGAATCCGACCGCACCAACGCCAGCCTGTATTGCACCGAGAAGGTCGCCTTCCATATCTGGTCGGACGGTTTCGACGCTGGCCGCGACATCGCCCGCCTGATCCGATCGGCCTTCGCCAGCATGGCCTTCAACTGGACCACGGGCGCGGTGCTCGACATGAAGTGGGACGGCCCTCCGATCAGCCGCCAGACGACCGATCCGGAAATCAAGGCCTGGCAGACAACCGTCTCGTTCACCTGCACGACGTGGCAGGCGAACCGACGCAACCAACTCCTGGAGCAGCAGCGGAGCATAACATGGGACCAACCCAAGGCCAAGGCCAGCAGAATGGCGACGCCCACGTGGGCGGCAATTCGATCCTCGAAATCGACCAGTGGGAATTTACGCCCACGCAGAAGCTCGGTGCCGTCGTGACCAACGCCACCGGCGGCTTCGAGGGCCAGATCCGCGCGCGCCGGGCGGCAAAGGCTCGATCCGGATCGTGGTCCCCAAGACCGGCTACACGACGCCGATCGCGGCCGGCGCGTACACGATCCTGAACCTGTATGCCGACGCCGCCCGGCTGCACGGCTACACCCAGATCTACGCCGAGTTCGAGTCGGCCCCGACGAAAATCGAGCTCATTTCCGACAAGGCGATCGGCATTACCATCAACTTCAAGGCAAATGGCCCGTACAACGCGATCGGCGCGTTTGCCGTCCTCGGCACGTACAACAACGAAGTCACTTCGAGCAGCGGCACATGAACCTCGAGACCTACGAAATCCAGCTCGACACCGTTGGTCAGGAGGCAGTCCAGCAGACGCTGGACGCCCTGGGCGTCAAGACCCAGTCGATCAACGCGACAGAGGCCGCGTCTTCGGATGCCGCGACGCGGCAAACAGCAGCCGCGTCGCCAACCTCGACTCTCGATCTTTCCCGCGTCGAATCGCTCTTGGAGCGGATCGCCGTCGCAACCGAACGACAACAACAACCCGTCTACTAACATGGCAATCTCCCGCAAGTACCAGGCCCGCGCCACGGTAACCCAGGCCGTCCACAGCCAGCTTGTCACGAACCGCGCGGCCCTCCGCAAGCTGCACGTCGACCTCATCGGCCAGGTGGCCAACGCCGACGGCACGGTCACCGTCACTCTCGCCGGCCGGGGCTCGGCAAAAACGCCACGCCCGCCGCGCCGCCGGTCAACGTCTCGATCGAGAATGGCCAACTGAAAATCCTGCCCCTTGAGTGAACCATGCCCGCTCCATCGGTCTACGGGATCGTCTCGATCCACAACGAATACAGCTACGCCACCGGCTGGACGGCGCGGATGGTCTACTGTTTGCCGGCCAGCGAAGTCGCCGCGTTCATTGAGGCCAACTACCTGGCCGAATACACGGCCAGCGTGAAGATGGCCGTGGTGCGGATCACGGACGAGCCCTGGATGGAGGGCGACGTTGTGCTCTCCGCCGGCACGTCGCAGACCCGCAGGGTGACGCTACATTTCGCCGTGGTCTATCTCGACGTGCCGTGGCCGGACAACATCACGCGGCCGGACTACGCCACGGGAACGACGCTCAAGTTGCACGTGCGCTACGCCAGCGAATACATGCCCTTGAAAGGCCGTTCGCTCAAACCGTCCACCGGTCCGGCCCCCGGCATGGACGTGCAAGAATCGATTTTGATCTGCCAGAACGAGTACAACGTCGAGTGGGACCGCGTGGAAGACACCAGCGACCTCGATTTCAGCGACCTCGTGGGTTGCGTCAACTCGGACGATTTCATGGGTTGCAGCGCCGGGACCCTGCTCTGCGCCGGGGCGTCGCAAGACCCGTCCTTCGTTCTCGACCCGTCGAATCCGTGCTCCTGGAAGACGAAGGTCACGCTGCGGCAGAGGTCGATCACCGTGTCCGGTAGCGACAACGACAACGACGGCGAATACGGCTGGAACGACTGGTTTAACCCGGCGACGCAACAATGGGAACCGATCGCGCTGACCAACGGAGTGCCGAAGTATGCTGAAGTGGATTTCTCGGGGATGTTCTCTTGAAAAATCCGAAATCTCAAATCCGAAATCCGAAACAAAATCCAAATCCAAAGAAGAAAGAATCAAGCCGTGACTATCGACTCCATCGAACAAGCTTTTACGTATCATGCTCCGAAGGGCAATCAGCAAGAACGGTACGAAGCTCTGCGGGCGAAGGCCAAGGAACTGGCTTACTTGATCACTCAATCCTGCCCCGCATCCCCCGAGACGACACTGGCCCGTCGGAAGCTGGAGGAAAGCGTGATGTGGGCCAATGCTTCGATAGCGAGGAACGAACGATAAATACAGGACGTCATCGTGTCGTGAACGCTGTGTACTGAGTACTGTGTACTGTCATGCCCCAAGAACCCTTCATTCCCGACGCAGGCCAACCGCTCTCGCCCCAGCCAGGTGCGCACCGCGAAGTTCTTCTCGGCATCGCCCGCGCGGCCGCCCGCCAAGACTGGATTCCGGCCGGCATCGACGCCGAGGGCGGCAGCGCCAAGCGGGATCCCGACGTCCCTCAGATCGCCCTCTTTGAGATCACCGGCAAGTTCGCCCCCGGATCGCCGACGGACGGCACGCCCAACCCGCCTTACGGCAACTGGTATAGTGCGCCGGCGACGAAGGTCGAGTACTATCCGCGCCGGCCAAATGGTCCACGCCCCGCGATGCCGGCGACGAGGACACGGTGCCGCTTGAAGTCAGCGTCTGGCACAACGCCGGCTATCAGATCGACTCCACCGATCCGGACCGCGCC
This sequence comes from uncultured Planctomycetia bacterium, assembly GCA_963824275.1. Taxonomy (GTDB): domain Bacteria; phylum Planctomycetota; class Planctomycetia; order Pirellulales; family Thermoguttaceae; genus JANXQG01. The sequence continues at coordinate 1,755,777 of CAWGOT010000003.1, forward strand.
ATGCCCGACGGCCTGGCGGCCGCGTACCAGTTCATGCCGGCCGCCGGCCCTGGCCAGTGGGTCTGGTGTTTCCTCGACGAGACCGTCGGCCTATGGGTCATGCTCCAGCCCTTCGAGGACATCATCCGCGTGCAGCTTGCCGAGGACTGGTATGCCTGCGATTCGGCCGCGGCCAATATCCTCATCGCGCTGGGCGACGCGGACGAGTGGCTCGGCTTCGCCACGGGCTACGCGGTCACCGTCTACGACCCGCTGGGCGCGATCGCCAACGATCTCTTGGCGGTCAGCGATTCCTCCGGCAATTGGTACATGCCCGCCGGCACGTGCGCGATCGTCAAGCGGTTTGCCGACGATAACGCCTGGGAACCGCTGCGATTCATGCCCGGTCAGTGCCCGACGAGCAGCTCCTCGTCGAGCTCCTCGGGATCGAGCGGGAGCAGCTCGGGCAGCAGCGGTTCGTCCAGCGGGATCGAATCTTCCGGCTCCGGCAGCGGGGGCGGCGGCGCGTGCGCCTGCCAAATGCTCTGTCCTGTTTGCGTCGACAACGAGGGGCGCGTCGTGGGCGGCTACGTGGCTTCACTGGTCAATACCGGCGGCGGCAGCGGGTGCAGCAGCGGCACCTCGTCTTTCGACCTGGTTGTCAGCGGCACGTGGTGGTCGCCGATCGGCTGCCCGGAGCCCGGCAGCAGCAGTGGCAGTAGCGGTAGCGGGTCAAGCGGCAGCGGGTCAAGCGGTTCCTCAGGCAGCGGCGGCAGTGGTTGGCAACTCGTCGCCCAGGGGCTCACCGATCCCACCAATGAGCCAGGTCCTTTGCAATCGACCTCGGTGCCGATGGATTGCATCGGTGCGAATCTGATCGTGGTCAGCATCGCGTACCAGGGCAGCGCCTATCTATCTCAGCGACAGCGAGGGCAACAGTTGGACGCTGATTACCCAAACCAGCGGCGGCGCTGTGACCCAGAATGCCCTGTACTACTGCCAACCCCGCCGTATCGTCCTCGCAAACTTTCCACGTCGACTGCGATACAGGTTACCCGCTGATTTGCGTGATGGCCTTCAGCGGGGCTGCCAGCAGCCCGCTTGACCAGAGCAGCAACAACAAGGTCGACGTTGACGGGGGGATTCAGCCTGGATCGATCACGCCCTCGGAAAATAACTGTCTGATGGTGACCGGCTGCCTTGAGTATGCCGGCGAGGCCCCGAGCGTCGATAGCGGGTTTGCCGCCGACTCGGTGGTATGGGCGCCAGGCGTCACCTACGGCGGCGGTATCGCCTACTTGGTTCAGGCCACGGCAGCAGCCGTAAATCCGACTTGGACGCCGGTTGCCGTTTCGGGGAACGCGGCGGCCACGATGGCCAGCTTCAAACCGGCATGAGGAGGGCGAGGCCATGAATCAGCAGCGGGCGGCCGAAGGGGATCGGACTGGCCTGCGCGAAAGTGGCGTCTTGGCAGGACGAGAGGTTATGCCGCTTTTGTTCCGGGCCACGGGGGACGGGCGTTCACGCCCGTTTCCGGCTTCAGCCGGTAATCGGCCCGGCATTTATGCCGGGTTGCTAGCAGGCGAGGAGTAACTCACCAGTTTGGCGACTATGGATGTCAGGCCCGTTTACGGGCCTCCTTTGTCGCGACAATCCGTGGGCAGGAGCCCCGTAAACGGGGCTGACAACGCGAATCAATCGATGAGTACAACCGATATTGGCGGTTTCGGCTTGCCCGGCATAAATGCGCATAAATGCCGGGCCTAATACCGGCTGAAGCCGGAAACGGGCGTGAACGCCCGTCCGCATTTCCTTCGGAACAAAAATGCGCCGCATAGAATACGCGTTCGGCTTGCCCGGCATAAATGCCGGGCCTAATACCGGCTGAAGCCGGAAACGGGCGTGAACGCCCGTCCGCATTTCCTTCGGAACAAAAATGCGCCGCATAGAATACGCGTTCGGCTTGCCCGGCATAAATGCCGGGCCTAATACCGGCTGAAGCCGGAAACGGGCGTGAACGCCCGTCCGCATTTCCTTCGGAACAAAAATGCGCCGCATAGAACACGCGATTTCATCCAAATCATCCGACTTTTGCGCAGGCCAGGATCGGACCAGCACCGGCCTTCCCCAGGCCGAGCTTGTTCGCCGCCTCGGGATCTGCCACCGCTGCACCGAGCGGCCGGCGGGATGCTGGAAGGCCCTGCCGCATAGGTGCTTCGAGAAGTACCGGGAAGCGGCGGGGAAAGCGGCGGCGACGGGGGATTGCCCGCTGAACAAATTGATTGCAAATTGCAAATTGCAAATTGCAAAATGAAAATTGGAGAGTCCACCATGCACGTCTTCTACATCGGCGCCCCCGGCCCTTGCGGCGGCGCGAATACTGAAATGGGGCACACCCTGGCCGTCTGGCGGCGGCACGGCATCGACGTGACCGTGGTGCCGACCTGGGGCATCGACGCGGCGACCAGGGCCGCGCTGGAGGCGATCGGCTGCCGGGTCGCCCTTGTCGGCAAGCCGGAGAACATCGGCGACGTGCCGGGCATTGCCGGCGGCGTGGTGCATTCGATGTGCAACGGCCAATTCTGGATGGTCTACGGCAGGCTCAAAGAGCTCCGCTGCCGGACGGTCTGGTCGTCGTGCATGACTTTCGAGTTTCCCGCCTCGATCGCCGCCTGGCGGCAGCACGGTCCCTGTGACGCCTACCACTTCCAGTCGGAGTTCCAGAAAGAGGAGCTGGAGAAGCTGCTCTTGCCGCTGGGCTACAACCACGGCATGGGGCATCTTATCCGCGGCGCCTTCGATTTCGACTCGATTCCCTTCGCCCCGCTGGCGCACGGGGCACCTGGTACGTCCGGGTCCGGCGAGGCGTTCACAATCGGCCGGCTGGCGCGGCCTGACGCCGACAAGTGGAGTTCGAACCACTGGCCCATCCTGGCCCGCGTGCCCTACGCCGGGCGTCGTGCGCTGGCGATGGGCTGGACGCCGGCCCTCGACCGCAAGTGCGGCGCGAAACCGCCCTGGGCCGAGACCATGCCGCCGCAGAAGATCCCCGTGCCGGAGTTTCTCGGCCGCTGCCACGCGATGTTGGGGCTCAACGGCGGCGCGGGAGAACTGGCCTCGGATCGGGCTGGAGTCGATGGCCGCCGGCGTGCCGCTGGTCTGCCAGAACGCCTGGGGCTGGAAGGAGATGATCGTCGACGGCCAGAGCGGCTTTCTCACCAAGAGCGATGAGGAAATGGCCTTCCGGCTGGCCCAGCTTGCCTACGACGAGGACCTGCGGCAGGCGATGATTCTGCGGGCCCGCGCGGCCGCGGAGGAACTGGCTTGTCCCGAGCGGATCGGCCGGCAGTGGCGGGAACTGTTCGGGAGTTTGGAGGGATGAGGGATGAGGGATGAGGGATGAGGGATGAGGGATGAAGGATGAAGGATGAAGGATGAGGGATGAGGGATGAGGGATGAAGGATGAGGGATGAGGGATGAAGGATGAAGGATGAGGGATGAAGGATGAGGGATGAAGGATGAGGGATGAAGGATGAAGGATGAGGGATGAAGGATGAAGCGGGAAATCGACACGTGGTACTGAGTACTGAGTACTGAGTACCGGCTTCTCTTGCACTTGTTTTCTCATCCCTCATCTCTCGTCTCTCATCTCTCATCCCTCATCCCTCATCTCTCATCCCTCATCCCGGCAGGAGCAAATCATGGCCAGAATTCTGATCGGCGCTCTCAGTGGTTGGAAGCATCACGATCGCCGCCGGCGGTGCCTGTCGACCTGGATGGCCGACGGCGACGCGATGGGCGTGCGGTCGGTGTTCTTGTTGGGCAGTCCGACGGCTGTGGCGCCGGAAGTCGTCGGCCCTCACGCCCTGGTGCTGCCATGCCCCGACGACTATCCGAGCCTGCCCCAGCGGACTCGCTGGTTCTGCCAATGGGCGTTGTCAGGTGAGAGGTGTCAGGGGAGAGGTGAGAGGGGAAGCAAGTGTTCGGCGCCTTTGCTGCCTTCACTCTCACCTGACACCTCTCACCTCTCACCTCTTCCCACCTGGGACTACCTTTTCAAGTGCGACGACGACACCTACATCAGCATTCCGCGGCTGCTCGACTTTTGCGACAAGGAGCTCAAGGGCCGGGATTATGTCGGCGCCGAATGGCGGCGGGGCGTACGCTACGGCAGCGGCGGGGCCGGCTATCTGCTCAGCCGCAAGGCGGCCGAGTTGGTTGCCCTGCGGCTCGATCAGGCCTGCGGGGCCGAAGATCTGCTGGTCGGCGGAATCCTCCGCGCGGCAGGGATGGAGTTCACGATCGAGCCCCGGCTGGTGCCCTTCGGTTCGATCGAGCATCGGCCGCGGCGGGATAACGACCTGATCACGCTGCACGGCGCGGCGACGGAGGCGTTTCTGGCCGCGCACGCGGACACAGGGCTGGGGGCAAGCCGCGATCGGAAAGCGACGACATGAAGGTAACCGTGAAGGATTGCGCCACTGGTCTTGCGTCGCTAAGCTGCGCGACGCGTCTGCCTTCTTCGCCAGGCTGCCGCCGCGACGATTCCGGCCGCGCTCAACAACGCCAACGTCCCCGGTTCTGGAACGGGCGCCGTGACGCCGGGCGAAGCCAACAAGGGCTGGCTGCCGTCCAAGGGCCCTGCGGCCGGGGCGCCGAAAAGCTGCCCTGCGCCGGCGCCGACGGTCAAACTCGACCCGCTGGGCAAGGCGCCATAATTCGTCACGGCCAGGGTCCCGGCGGTGACGAACGTGCCGCCTTGATAGCTGTTGGAGCCGCTGAGGATCAACTCGCCCGCGCCTGTCTTCAGCAAGGAGCCGCTGCCGCTGATGGGGCCGGACAAGACCGCGCCGGCAGTGTCGTCCTGCCGGATCGTGCCGTTGGAGTTCAAGAGGATGGCCGCGGCCGAGTTGAAGGGACTATCGCCGGCGATCTCCAGCGTGCCGTTGCCGGCGCCGCTGAAGGCGAGGTCGCCCGAGCCGAGGTTGACGCCGGCCGCGACCGAGAGCGTGCCGCCGCTGACGATCGTGCCGCCGCTGTAGGTGTTGCTGCCCAACAGCGCCAGGAGGCCCGTCCCCGTCTGCGTCAGGCTGCCGCTGCCGCTGACGACCGGCGAAAACGACAGCGTGTCGGCGTGGTTGAAAACAAGGCTGCCGTTGTCGAGCACGATGCTCGTGCCGCCGATCGACGCGCCGCTGCCGCCGTTGCCCACCTGGAGCGTGCCGGAGTTGTTCGTCGTGGCGCCGCTGTAGGTGTTGCTGCCCAGCAGCGTGAGCACGCCGCTGCCCGTCTGCGTCAGGCTGCCGTTGCCGCTGACGGCCGGCGCGAGGGCCACGGCGTCGCTGTGATTGAAGACGAGGGCACTGTTGTCCACCACGGGCCCGCCGCCCAGCGATGCGCCGCTGCCGCCGTTGCCCACTTGCAGCGTGCCGCTGGAGATGGTCGTGCCGCCGCCATAACTGTTGGAGCCCAACAGGAGCAGCGTGCCCTGCCCGTTCTCGATCAACTGGCCGGGCCCCGAGAGGCTGTTGGCGAGCGTCAAGGTGAGGCCGGCCGCGGGCGCGACGGTCACGGTCGTGGCGATCGTGCCGGTGGCCATGAGCATGCCGTTGCCCACAATCGTGGCGTTGTTCAAGACCACGCCCGAGGACTGCATCGTGCCGCCGTAGATGGCCAGCGTGCCGGCCGTAACGTTGAGCGGGCCGAAGGTCCCCGAACCGGAGGCCGTGGCACCGTAGTTGACGTTGGTCGTGCCGATGATCGTGCCGTTGTTGACCAGGGGGCCGGCAGTGATGTCCAGCGCCTCCCCTTGGCCGTCGCTGGCGGTGATGAGGGTGCCGCCCGAGTTGATCGTGAGCTGGCCGCCGCCGAAAATCTTAACGTCGCCGTACTGATTGCTGACCAGCCCGCCGCTCTGAATAACCATCACGCCGCCGTCGTTGCCGTTCCATTCCGACAAATAATTGGTGCCGCCCAGGATCAGCGTGCCGCCAGAGTTTTCGCCTCCCCGCAGGGTAAGCCCGCCGCTGCCGGTGATCACGCCGGCGTTGGTGACGTCGAGGAACACGGCCGTGCCGAACTGCTGGACGGGAACGCTGTTGTTAATGGTGACGCCGTTGAAGGTCGTGGCGGACGAGCCCGCCAGGATCTGGTAGACGCCTCCGCCATTGCTGAACAGCGCACCGCCATAGATCAAGGCATTCTGGTACTGAATCATTGCGCCGGGGTAGACGTTGGCATAGACGAGCTCGCTGCCGAAAACCGTCGTGTTGTTGAACTGGATCAGCCCGTTGTTGGAAGCGGTGATCGTGGCCGCGGAAATGCCCAGGTTGACCGTCGTGCCGTTGAACTGAACCAACCCGCCGGCCTGGGCAACTACCGTGGCATTCGCGCTGCCGAGGTTGTAGCTCGCGCCGAAGAATTGCAGCGTGCCGCCGCTGCTGGCGGTGTAGACCGATGTAATGGGCGCCGATGTCGGGGCCGGCGAGGCCAGCACGAGTTGGCCCTGCGCGACGTTGATCGGCCCCGAAAACCGGACAGGTTGCCGTTCAAGGTCACGCTGTCGCTGCCGATTTTCACCAGGGGGCCCGAGCCGGCTATCCCGTTGCTCATCGTGCCCGAGCGGTCCAGCAGGAAGGTGCCGTTGCCGACGTAAAGGGAGCCTGTGATCGTTCCGGTCGCGCCGCCCACGCCAAGCTGGAGCGAACCGGCGGAGACCGTCGTCTGGCCGCTCGAGAGGTTGCTGCCGGTGAGCGTCAGGAGGCCGCTGCCGGCCTGGGTCACGTTGCCCACGCCGCCGATCGCGCCGCCGTAGGTCGCGTTGCCGGGGAGGTCGAAAACCAGGCCGCCGTAGTTCGCGCCGTTGGCCGTCAACTGCACGTTCGTGGTGCCCGCGAGCGCAGCCCCGATCGTGCCGTTGCCGACTTGCAGCACGCCGCCGGAGACGATCGTGCTGCCCGTATAGCTATAATTGCTGCCCAGGAGCGTCAGGGCCCCCGCGCCGATTTCCATCAGGCTGCCGCTGCCGCTGATCACCCCGCTGTAGCTCACGGAGTCCGTATTGCTGAAGACCAGTGCGGCGCCCGTGGAGCTGAGGACGACGGCAGGGCTGGCCAGGAACTCGCCGCCGTTGCCGTTGCCCACCTGGAGCGTGCCGCCGGAGACGAGCGTGCCGCCCGTGTAGGTGTTGCTGCCCGGCAGGACCAGGACGCCGCTGCCGGCCTGCGTCAGGCTGCCGCTGCCGCTGACGGCCGCGAAAGCCAGGGTCAAGGTGTCGCCGTGGTTGAAAATCAGGCTGCCGTTGTCCAGCACGGCGCTGGTGCTGGCGATCGACGCGCCGCTGCCGCCATTGCCGATCTGCAGCGTGCCGGAAGCGATCGTCGTGGGGCCGCTGTAGGTGTTATTGCCCAGCAAGGTCAGAAGGCCCGTGCCCGCCTGCGTCAGGCTGCCGCTGCCGCTGATGGCCGTGGTGGCGGAGAAGGTCACGGCGTCGGCGTGGTTGAAGATCAGGGCGCTGTTGTCCAACACGCCGATCGTGCTGCCGATCGAAGCCCCGCTGCCGCCGTTGCCGATCTGCAGCGAACCGGCCGAGATCGTCGTGGCGCCGATGAACTTGTTGCTGCCCGTCAGCGTCAGAATGCCCGTGCCGGCCTGCGTCAGGCTGCCGCTGCCGCTGATGACCCCGCTGTACGTGGGGGCGCCGGGGATGTCGAAAACGACCAGGCTGTTGTCGGTCATAGGGCCCGTGCCCAGGGAGGCGGGGGCAATGCCGTTGCCCACCTGCAAGGTGCCGGTCGAGATCGTGGTGCTGCCCAGGTAGTTGTTGGTGCCCAGCAGGGTCAGCAGTCCCCCGCCGGTCTGCGTCAGGTTGCCGGTGCCGCCGATCACGCCGCTGTAGGTCAGCGCGTCGGCATGATTGAAAACGAGCGCGGCGCTATTGGCCAGGCTCACGCTGGGACTGGCCAGGTACTCGCCGCTGTTGCCGTTGCCGATCTGCAGCGTGCCGCCGGAGACCGTCGTGCCGCCCGTGTAGGTGTTGCTGGCCAGCAGGGTCAGCAGGCCCGTGCCGGCCTGCGACAGGCTGCCGCTGCCGCTGATGAGCGGGGAGAACGTCACGGCGTCGGTATGATTGAAACCGAGGCTGCCGTTGTCCAGCACGCCGAGGGTCGTGCCGATCGAAGCACCGGTGCCGCCGCTGCCGATCAGCAGCGTGCCGGCCGAGATCGTCGTGGGGCCCGTGTAGTTGCTGCTGCCCGTGAGCGTCGTGACGCCCGAACCGATCTGGGTCAGGTTCCCGGCGCCGGTGATCAGGCCGCTGTAGGTCGAGGCGCTGGAAAGGTCGAAGACCAGCGTGCCGTAAGCGGTCACCGTGTTCGACAGGCCCAGGCTGCCGTTGCCGCCGCCGTTGCCGATCTGCAGCGTGCCGTTGCCGACAGTCGTCATGCCGTTGTAGGTGTTGTTGCCGGTGAGGATCAGCGTGGCGGTCCCGGACTTGGTCAGGGCGGAGGTCGCTCCGTTGTTGGCGATCACGCTGCTGATATTGAGATTGGTTGCCGTATCGATGATCAGTTCCCCGTCGTTGAAACCCTCGAGGGTGCCGCCGACGATGGACGCGGGCCCGCCGTTGCTGCCGGCGGAGCTGCAGAGCAGGCCGCCGTCCGTCAGCGTCAGGGCGCCCGCGCCGGTCATCGTGACCCCCACGGTGCCGGTCAGGTTCAGCGTGTAGAACGACAGGGCCGAGGTGACCGCGGTCTGCGTGCCGGTAGGCTCGACGTTTGCGGTCAGGTTGGTAGTCATGCCGCCAAGATTGCCGGTCGTGTACGCGTTGTAGGCCGTGATAAAGCCCGACGGACCGCCGGAGGCCGCCCAATTGGTCCCCGACACGGTCGCATAGGCGCCGATGATGCCGTTGGCGTTTCCGGTGCTGGTGACGATGCAATTCGTGGTGGTTTGCGTGCCGAGGGGCAGGGTGAAATCGACCGTGCTGCCCGTGCTGCGGAAGAGGGATTCCAGGTTCAAGACCACATTCGCAGGATTCGGGCCAGCTACGGCGATCTCGGAAGATCCCGCTTGGATGTACGTGTTATTGAAGGTCTGGCTATTGGGGTGCTGGCCGCCGGTTTGAACCGTCAGCGTGCCGGCGCTCAAATACAAAGGAGAATTAATGCCCGCGTAGTTGATGATGTTGGTCAACGGCGCGCCGGACTGGGTGTAGTCGATCTTGAGCCGGCTGGCGACAATCGTCGTGGGGCCGGAGTAGGAGTTCTCGCCGCCCAGGTCGAGGATTCCGCTGCCGGTCTTGAGCAGGCCGCCCGAGCCGGTCAGCGCGCCGTTGAAGGTCGAACTGGTGCCGTTGGCGCCGACGTTGAGCGTGACCGGATAATTCGTGCCGGGGTTGCTTGTGCTGTCGGCGAGATTGATGCTGCCGCCGCCGCTCAGTCCTGCCACATAGAAGGGCGTCACCGTGCCGCTGTTGGTGTTCAGCAACAGGCCGTTGCTGCCGTTGACGGTCACGATGCTGTTGGCCAGGGCGTAGGCGTTGGTCAGCGTGATCGAGCTGCCGCTGCCGATCGAGGTGCCGCCGGTGTAGGCGTTGCTGGCCGTCAGCGTCAGGCCGCCGCCGCCCACAACGGTCATTCCGCCCGTGCCGGACAAGACGCCGGTAAACGTGACCGCGTTGTTGCCCGTATTGATGACCACGCCGCCGCCGCTGCCGCTCAACGTCAGGGCCAGCGACGTGGAGAACGGCGCGCTGGCCGCCAGCGTTCCGCCCGCGAGATTGAACACCCCGGCGCGCCGGGGCCGGGTTGAAGGCCCGGCACGACCAGCGATCCCGCGTTGAGATTGTAGGTTCCGCTGCCAAGCTCGAAAGGGCTGGCCCCCGTGCCCGTCACCATGTTCGTGCCGCCCGTCTGGTTGAACGTGCCGGGGCCGTTGTTGCCCACGACCTCGCTCAGGGCCGAGAGCACCCCCGAGCCGCTGAGGTTGTACGTGCCGGCGATGCCCGTGTAGTTGCCCAGGTTCAGCACGCTCGTGACCGTGTTCGTTCCGCCCGTCTGGTTGAAGGCGCCCGTTCCCCCGCTTCCCACGTACTCCGTCGGCGCGATCAGCGTTCCCGTGCCGCTGAGGATGTAGGTGCCGCTGGAACCCGCGTTGTTGCCCAAGTAGAAAAAACTCACGGAGCCAACGAGGTTGTTCGTGCCGCCGGTCTGCGAAAGCGTGCCGGCGCTGGTGTTGCCGATATACTCGTTGGTGCCGACACCGAGCGAGCCGGCGGTAAGGTAGTAAACGCCCACGCCGCTGGAAGCCGACGTGCCGTTGCCCAGCGAAAGGCTGAAGGTGACATTGGCCGTCCCGCCGGTCTGGGTAAATGTGCCCTGACCCAAATTGCCCAAGGACAAAACGTTCGCCACCGTCAAACTGCCGCCGGACATCAGGACCGCGCCGCTCGTGGTGCTGCCGGAATCGCCGAGAGAGAGGTAATTGGCGGCGGCGCCGGGCGCGGCATCGAGGGCGGTCGTGATGTTCGCGGTGCCGCCGTTAAAAATGTAGGCGTTGTCCGATCCCGTCGGACCTATGCCGCCGGCCCAGTTGATGGCCGTCGCCCAGTCGCCCGAGGGGAGGGCGTTCCAGAGGAAGGTCCCCTGTCCTTGGGCCTGGGGAGTGGCGGCCAGCAGGACCGCCGCCGCCGCCAGGGCGAAAACCACCGCCGGCGGAGCGAACTGCCGGCGCGAGGGCGGAAAGGGTCCGATCGCTGCCCCAGCGCCGCCCGTTCCGGCCCGCGCAGCAGAGAAATGCCTCTCAGAGGAGGATCGGACACGGCCAGTCGGATGTTGCGCGGACACGCATGGACCTCCAACAGGAATTTGCCACGGCAGACCCAACGCTTGACGGGACTGCGATAGAATTCACTGCAAAAACGCCTGATACCAGTCAAACCACCGAAACGCCCGCATCATCGTCAGGCACATTCGCACTCCTCTGCCTTCAACCGACAGGGGAAGATCGAGTGAAAAGGTAACGAATATCATTATAAATTGACCGGGAGCCAGATGCAAACACGAAACTTCGCAACCCCTGGCGAATGTATGGACCCGCACGGCACCTGGGTGCCCAGAGTCGTAGGGTGGGACCGGGCACCATGTACCCAGGGTCGGCTTGCAAGCGCCGGCCCACCATTCACGGCGTTTGGTGGGCCGGCGCTCGCTGAACTACCCCCACTATAAGGCCATGCAAATGTCGAAATCCCTACTTGCGGTCCCCGCCCGTCGCCGGCTTTGCAGCGATCACCTTCAATGCCACGTCGCTCACCGAGATCTTTCCCGTCCCGCCCCACAGGCCGACCTCCACGCTTGCCAGGCGGGCCGCGGAGGGCACCTCCATCCGCTGACGTTTCTGGACCCAGCCGAACGAACCGGACCACGGCCCGATCCCTTGCCTGGAAATCACCTCGCGATCGGAGTTGAAGAAGACCACAGCCAGGCCCGGAGTCTCGTCGGGCCCGGCGCCCAGTTGCACCCGCTCGCCGCGGACCCACAAGGAGATTTCGATCTCGCGCGTGCGGCGGCCGTCGATGCCGACCGCCTGCAAGGCCTGCGCGGCGCGGCCCGGCACGGCGTTGATAAACGTCAGACACTTGCCCTGCGGCGTCCGACTGCTGGCCTCGACCTTGCCCTGCCGGACGTAATACCAGCCGGCGGGCTGAGCGTCGGGGGCCTTCTGGAAGTCGCCGTTGACGAGCGCCGGCTCGGCCGGTTCGGCGGGGGTGGTCCGTTCTTCCTCGGCGCGGCCCACCATCGGCACGAAGAACGTCGGCTGCAGCGGTTCGGCCTGGAGGACGCCCTTGACCTTTTTGTAGAGGTACAAGGTCTGCTGGTAGCGCTTGCCGAGGGGAACGACCAGCCGTCCCCCCTCCTTGAGCTGCTCGACCAGCGGCTTGGGAACGTTCTCGGGCGAGCAGGTGACGATGATCTTGTCGAAGGGGGCATGTTCGGCCCAGCCCTGGTAGCCGTCGCCGATCTTGGTCTTGACGTTGTCGTAGCCCAGGCTGCGGAGCGTCTCGGCCGCCCGCCGGCCGAGCGGTTCGACGATCTCGATCGTATAGACTTCGGCCACCAGCCCGCTGAGCACGGCGGCCTGGTATCCGCTGCCGGTGCCGATTTCCAGGACCTTGTCGCTAGGCTGCGGTTCGAGGTGCTCGGTCATGTAGGCCACGGTGAAGGGCGAGGTGATGGTCTGGCCCTCGCCGATCGGCAGGCTGGTATCGAAGTAGGCGTAGCGCCTGAGGGCCTCGGGCACGAACAGGTGCCGCGGCGTGGCCCGCATCGCCTCGCAGACCCGCTTGTCCTTCACGCCCGCGGCAACCACTTCGTACTCGACCATCCGCGCCCGGGCTTCGGCATAGGCATCGGGTTTTCGCGCGGCGGGAAGCTGGGAGAGAGGAGCTGGGAGCAGGGAGTCCGCTGCGCGGGCGTATCCCGTGAGCAGCAGGGCGAGAAGCAGGGTGCAGTTGGCCGTAATCAAGCGTCGGTTCATAGTGGTGTCCGTTTTGGAGTGCCTTGCCTTTCATTATGGCGTTGCCAGGCTACTCGGGTCAATTGGTCGGGCCGTCAGGCCCAGGAGCTCATCCAGCGGGCGGGCGAGGCGGCGGAAATCGGCGGCCGGCATGGCAAGCGTGTCCCATTTTGGCGAGATCGGCCGCGCGTGCCCGGCGTAGTCCATCAGCCGCACGGCGACGAAGGCATACAGCTTGTTGCGGAACGAAAAGAGCTGCTCGTACCGGCAGCGGGGCGCGGTCCCCCAGGATGTTATAGGCGAAGACGAACAGCCCGCAGAATCCCGGGCCGAAGAGCTGCTCCCACTGGGCCAGGCTCACCAGGTCGTCGCGCGTTGACCAGTTCTTCCAGTACTGCTTCTGGATGTCGCCGCTGGGGAATCGCCGGCCCTTGACGTTGACCAGCCAGCGGACCGGTCCAGGGCTGGAGACGATGAAATCGAGGCTCTTGATCGAGGCCCCGTCGGAGAGCACGCTCCGCTTGGCCTCGTCGACCGCCACGTAGGGCACGCCCCGCGTGCGGAGGTACTCTTCGAAGGCCGCTTCGTAGTGGTTGTCGCGATTGGCCATGGCAGAGCAGGCAAGGAACCACGAAAGACACCGAATACACGCGATGTTGTACCACGCCCGCCGGCGCTCCGCAAGCCGGGCATCGTGCGCAGGTCAATAAACCGCTGGCCGCGCCGTACTGCCCACGCTATACTGACCGGCATGGCCGACGCCGCTCCCAAAGCCCGCTGGTATCGCCCGACGCCGGATCGGCTGATCCTGGCCCTGCTCGCCGTGGAATGCCTGCTCTGGCTCTACCGCGCAGTTACACCTAGCGCAAGGGCGCGTATTATGACGATCTATCAACTGAAACCGAACACGGAATATGAACTTCTCCAAGATTTCGTGGACTTTTACGGCCACTCGTTCCGCATGGGCCAGCGACTAACCTTCCTTGAACGCTTTTACCTGCCATACGACGGCGGAAATACCCTGTTCTTTAACCAGGAGCGAGAGTTCATGCCCGGCTCATTTCGAGAGATCGGAATGTTCCTGCACGGAACCGATCAAAGGGACATCATTGAGAACACCCATCTGTACATGCGAGCGGTCACCGGTGCAACGTGAGATTACACAGCCATGAGAATTGTGACTGACAGGTTTAACCCATTCAACAATCTCAAGGGACTGACCCAACTCCAAATCCTGGACCTTCAGCGCACCAAGGTCACGGACGCCGGCGTGGCGAAACTCCAGCAGGCATTGCCAAATTGCAAAATCTACCATTGAATCGACTGCCGGCGTCCGTCCATCCCCGGCTCTCACTCGCGTTTGCGGGCCCGTGTGCCCTTGCTACCGGCCGCACGAACCGCCCGCGAGAGCGGGTGCAGCAGGATGCAAGGCTGGCCGTCGGGCGACGGCGCCCGGCGGTGCGACTTGAGCCATGCCACGGCCTCGACCAACGACAGCCGCGTGGCGCAAAGGTGAATGAGCGAACCCTCGGCGCTGCCAGCGCCACTGCATACGACCTGGGGTGAAACATGATGGAATACTCCGCTCTTGGTACGGAGCCCCCGGTTCAGCCGGGGCCTGGCGGGCTACCGCCCGAGTTAATGACTGGATATAGTATACTTATGATCACTGTTTCCGCAAGTACCATGCTAGCTACAAAATGTTGCGGCAGACCGCGCGGGAGGAATACCAGGGGTTGTGGGCGGGCGGCGAAGGTAGTCGCCGAGCGATGCTCGCACCTCACGCCACCGGAAAGCCCCCGAGCGCGGCTGGCGGGGAAGACGGGCCCTGGCGCGAACGAAGGACCAGCGTGTCGCCCGCCGCCAGACGCAACTCTCCCGCCGATGTCTCTAGCACGGCGTGCGTTCCGCGCGGGGCGAAGACCAACCGCCAAGGGCGAACCGCCGTTTGGACGGCCAACACCCGGCCCGTCCCATCCAGCATCGCCGCGTCGATCGCAAATCGCATCCACATCGTATGGATCGAGCTGCACGGCGCCAACAAGATGCCGTGCCCCGGCGGCAGGAGGCGGCGGAATTGGAGCCCGCAAAACCGGCTCCAAAATCGATCGGCCACCTCCAGCCGCTCGACGACGATCCGCCCGGAATCGCGGATCTCCAGTTGCCAGTCATTCATCCTTCGCCTCCCTTGAAGTTCCTGCGTGCCTGCGGGTTGGCGGCTCCCGCCCCACGCGGCGGCGGTCCAGAGGCCGCGGAGCGAGGCGGGAAACCGCGCCGCGCCGAAGCACAAGAGCGGTGCGTAGATCATGCCCCAATAGATATCGAACGGCTGCCCGACCACGGAGAACAAAAGCACGAACAGCGAAACTGTGATCGCGACCCGGCGGCCGCCGGGGGTCTGCCAGGCTAACAGGCCGAACATGGCCGCCACGAAATAGACGGCGGAGACCCACTTCGGCAGGAGCAGAAGGTAGTAGTTCGCCGACATCGTGTTGAGGATGAAGGGCAAGCCGCCGAATTGGATCCAGCTATGGCTTTGCAAGCGGCCGCCGGGGGGCATGGCGCGAGTGACCTCCAGCCAATGGACCGCGAAGAAGGCGCCCCACGCCAACAAACCGGCGACCCACATCGCAAGCTCCTTGTGGCGACGCTCCCTCCAAGCCAGCGCGGCGCAGAGCAGGGTGTACGGCAGGGCCAGCTCCCGGAAAAAGGGGGCCGACACGCCGGCGGCGATTGCCGTGCCCCGCCAGTTCAGGCCCCACGCCGCCACGGAAAGGGCGATCAGCGTGCCTGCCCACAGTTCCTGCATCGAGATGAACAAGCCGCGCATCCCGCAGACCCACGCGGGAGCGGTCAACAGCAAGGCCGTCAGCAGCGCCCTGCCCATCCGGGGTCGATCCTCGCGAAACACCATAGCCGTCCCCATTGCCAGCATCGCCAGCCCCAGCAAACTGAGCGTCGCCCGGCCGATCCAGGGATAGGGCAGACGGCCGACCAGCCAGATCGGCAGGGGAGTCCGCCAATTGAAGACGCTCCGCGTGGGGTAGCCGCGGGAGCTTAGCTCTTCGCCCATCGCCTGATAATAGCCCTCGCCCCGCGCCACGCGATCGGCGACGGCCCAGTGCAACTCGTTGTCGCCCGGCCGGGCACGGTCGCCAACGCCGGAAACAGCCGGTGACGATGTCATCGCTACCGCCAGAACCGTGGTCAGGAGCCATGCCAATAACGCTGCCCTGGCGGCGAGCCGGCCCGAATCGGCACCAAGGATAGAAGGCGGAATGAGCTTCATGGCTCCTGATCAGGGTTTGAGTTGCCATCGTCCGCAGCCTGATCGATAGCGTACACCGTCCCATGATTCTACCACAGCAGTCGCCGGCCGCCAGGTTTGCCGCAGAGTCCAGGTCAAGCTATACTGCACGCGGGCAGAGATGCGCCGTTGGAGTCCCGGCTTAAGCCGGAAACCTGCCGGACAAACCGCCTAAAGGCGGGACTCCAACGGCTCATTTCTGCCCGCGCAGACTATTTAATCGATCTTGAAGTGTCCCATGCGGAGATTTCGATCCGAGTCCACAACGGGTGACGCATGACGAATTCCCGGCCGCCGGCCGAGGTCGAAGTCCTCTTGCCGGCAGGCAACGAAGCCGAGGCGGTCGAGCGGACAATTCGCGACGGTCCAAGTCGCCGCAGTGTTTTCCGCTCGCCGCGGTTCGCCCTCCTGGTGCTGGTCGTTGCGGTTCTGGCCAGCTATGCCAACAGCCTTCGCTGCGCCTTCGTCTACGATGATTACAGCGACATCGTCGGCAATTCGTCGATCAGCCGCTTGTGGCCTCTTGGGGACGTGTTTCTCGCGCGGTCCGGCGGTTCCGCAGGGCTGCGTTCTCGGCCTGTGGTGAACCTCTCGTTCGCCCTGGACTATGCGGTCGGCGGCCTGAACGCGGTGCCTTTTCACGCGACGAACCTGGCGATCCACGTGCTTGCCGCGCTGGCCTTGTTCGGGGTTGTCCGCCGCGCGCTGCTGCTGCCGAGGCTCCGCGACGGCTTCGGCCAGGTGTCGGTTCCCTTGGCGCTCTCCGTGGCCCTGCTGTGGGCGATGCACCCTTTGCAAACCGAGTCCGTCACCTATATCACCCAGCGCTACGAATCGCTGATGGGCCTGTTCTATCTACTGGCGGTCTACGGTCTGATCCGCTCGGGCGAATCGGAACATCCTTTTGGCTGGGGCGCGGTGACGGTGGCGGCCACGCTGTTGGCGCTGGGCTCGAAGGAAGTTGCCGTCTCGCTGCCGATCATGATCCTCATGTTCGATCGGCTGCTGCTCGGCGGGTCGTTCTCCGAAATCTGGCGGCGGCGATGGGGATTGTATGTTGCGTTGCTGGCCGTCTGGGCGTCGTTTGCCGTCGTGCAGGTCCGCACCCCTCCGCGTCCCTGGGCCGGCTACGCCCTGCACGTGTCCTGGGTGGAGTATGCCCGCAGCCAACCGGGCGTGATCCTGCACTACCTGCGGCTCGCGTTCTGGCCGTACCCGCTGGTTTTCGACTACGGCTGGCAGCCGGCGCAGTCGGTCGGCGAGATCCTGCCGGGAGCGATCCTCGTCGGCGGACTCGTCGCGGCGACCGGGTATGCGTTTTGGAGATGGCCGGAATATGGACTTCTGGGGGCATGGTTCTTTCTGATCCTGGCGCCCACTTCCAGCGTCATGCCGCTGGCAGACCTGGCCGTCGAGCACCGCATGTACCTGTCGTTGGCAGCCGTGGTGACGGCAGTCGTCGTGGGCGGATACGTTTCGGGTCGTGCGCTGGTCCGCCGGGGCGACGTTTCGACCCGCCGCGACCATGATCGGCGGCGGCCTCGTCGCGGTGGCTGCCTTGACCCTGGGATGCCTCACATGGCAGCGAAACAAGAATTATCAAAGTGAGATTGCGCTCTGGCAAGACACGGTCAACAAGCGCCCGAACAACTGCCGGGCCGAGGACAGCCTGGCATGCGCCTTGGCTGGCGCCGGGCAGGTTGAGGCGGCCCTCGTCCACTTCCGGAAGGCCCTGAAAATCAACCCCGACGACGCGGATGCCTACAATAACCTGGCATCCACCCTGGTTGGCCACGGGCAGGTTGAGGCGGCCCTCGTCCAATACCGGAAGGCCCTGGAGATCAGGCCGGACAACGCTGCCTTTCATAACAACCTCGGCGCCGCGCTGGCCCGTCTGGGGCAAGTTGACGCGGCCGTCGTCGAGTACCGGAAGGCCCTGGAAATCAACCCCCAGTATGCCGCGGCCCACAACAATCTCGCAAACACCTTGGACAACTGCGGGCAGTTCGATGAGGCCATCACCCATTACCAGAAGGCGCTGGAAATCAGGCCCGACGACGTAAGCGCCCACTATAACCTGGGCATGGTGCTGGCAGACCACGAAAGGCTTGCCGAGGCAATCGAGCATTTTCAAACAGCGCTCGGCCTGGCCACGGCACGCAACGACAGGGCACTGGCTAGCGCCATTCAGGCCCAAATCCGTCGCCGGCAGCCGTTCGCCCCGGCGGAAGAAAGCCCCTAACCCGTTTCCCTGTCACAATTTCCGCCGACCACGGCGCTCTGGTTTTGCAGCCCTGGCGGTGCGCATTCGCCTTGACAGTCGGTTCCGGAGCATGGATAATAGAGGCTGTCTAAGCTTCCCGCGGCAATCTGCGTTCTGGCCCCACCCTTGAGATACCGCCCAGCCAATTTGGTCGTGACGTGGCTCCTTGCCGGAGTGATGGCGGCGCTATCGTTTGCCGGGACGGGCTTGCACCAGGTGCTTGGCATCCACCATGGGGCCGATTCTCGTGCCCATCCAACGGCTGCCGTCGAGTTGCAGGTCGTCGCCTGGGCTGGTGGGGCTTGCGACGAAGCGAACTGCCCGATCTGCAGTTATCTGGCCCAAGCGAGATTGGTCGGGGAGCGGTTCGAGGCCCCGGCGGTCACGGTGAATCTGCCGAACCCGGCTGCGGAAATTTCGCTCTTCCTGCCGGCTCCCGCTCTTCATCCTTTTCAGGCTCGGGCGCCTCCGGCTGCCTAGCCATTCTGACTCGCTCCTTTCCATCGGCCTTGCGCTCGGCGGCTGAGTCGTTTCGCGTGCGCCGGTTGAAAGCGAAGCAGGGGCGTCATCCGCAGCCTTCGCAGGGCGGTCGTGCAACAGGTTGATCCGTCCGCGAAGGTCATAAGCTTCCAGATCCTCGGCACCGGTCGCCGCCATCCCCCAAGGGAGAGAAGCGACCAACAACGTGTGCAATCTGTTTTCGCTGTTTTCCATTTCTTCACTGTTTCCCATTTTTTGCAAGGAGAATCTCCATGAGAAAGTTAATTCGTAATCGCAAGGGACAAGGGCTGGTCGAGTATGCCCTGATTATCGCCGGCGTGGCCTTGATCGGCATCGTCGGCATCACGATGTTCGGTCACAAGGTGGCCGACCTGATCGGCACTGTGGCCTATATCCTCCCCGTGCGCACACCGACGACAACAACCCGATCGTGGCGGGCCACCTGATCGAAACGGACAACAACGGTCCGAACAGCTCGATCGAGATCAGCCTGACCGGGATTGGCAGCGACCAGGGCACGTCCCGCATCAACGAGATGTTGCTGGGAACCGGCGGCGGCGCCGGACACCACGGACTCGCCGGCGGTCATGGAAACCAACACCGGTGGCGGCGGGTGATCCCCGGGATCAGGAGTCGCGGAGTCGCCGCACGTCTAGGAAACCAGATGGCCGGTCATGAACAATGTTCCCGTCCGACCGAGGAGATCGTCGTCCCCGCGCCCTGAAGCGGCGCGGGGACTGTTTTTCCCTTGATTTCCCACAACTTTGAAATCGTCCTATGAATCTCTGGTCCCTGGTGCTTCTGGTGCCGGTAACGGCGGCGCTGGTCTGCGACCTGCGAACGCGGGAGATCCCTGACTGGATTCCCTTGGCGATCATCGCGTGGGCCTGCCTGGCCACCGCCCTGGGCCTTCTCAAGCTCACTTGGCTCGGCCTCGTGGCAGGAGCGCTTCTGGGACTAGGGCTTGGCACGGCGGTATTTTACCTTGGTTGGCCGGGCGGCGGCGACGTTAAGCTCGTGGCGGCGATTGGTGCGGCCGTGGGCCCGTGGGCCCTGTTGTCGATTCTGGCCTGGATGGCCTTTGTCGGCGGCGGATTGGCCCTTCTTGCGGCCGCGCGGGGAAAGCGGGATTTTGCCTACGTGCCGGCGATTGCCGCTGGCGTCGTTGTGGAAACGCTTTGGCCGGGGGGACTCGCCCATGTCTTGCTGCGATAAGACGCGTAGGTCCCTTCTGCCGGAAAGGACTATTGTGCAATGTTCTACCGAAGAACTTGAGGCTTCTTGCGTGGCGCTGGGCACGTCAGTCCCTCTCGGCAAGAGGGACCTGCTCGGCCGGCGCGAATCGCCGCGGGCAGGCCCTGGTCGAATTCGCCGTGGTCTGCCTGGCGGTCTACCTGCTCTTGGCCGCCATCCTGACCTTCGGCCAATTGCTGTACTCCGCGCAGGGTCTGCAGCAAGCGGTGGACGTGGCCGCACGGGAGATCAGCCGCACGCCGCTCCCCGCGGCCATGACCACGAGCGGCGGCACCATGACGCTCAACTACGCGCTTTACGGCAATGCGGCCGCGGATCCCAGTTTGACCTCGCTGCGGCAGCAGGTCTTCGACGACAACCTGCTCGTGCTCTCCATCGATTCCGTCCAATCCAGCAGCGGCGGGCTGACCTACAACGGCGGGCACCTGATCGGCGACTTCCCCGTCGTCACGCAGCAACTCATGCCGCTGATGATCAACGACCAGGTGAACGGCCAGCAGCTCCTCCGCTTCCCCGGCGCGATGTTCCAGAGCGCGCAGCAAGGCTCGACGTCGCCGGCGGGGATCGCGTACAGCGGCTACGTGGTGCGAATCCCCCTCGTCGGCCCGCCGAACGCTTCCGGCGGAGGGCAGTCGATCATCAACTGGCTGTACCCCCTCGAGCCGATCCTCGACTCGAACGGCGCGGACGCCTTTGCCCTGAATGCGAGCACCGTCTCCGGGCTCAGCGGCACGGTCGCCTTGCGGATCAATTATCCGTATCAATCGGCAAGCATGAGCGGCTTCGTGCCGCCGGCCAATCCGGCCTCGCCGCCCGGCCCGCCGGACAATCCGCTGGTGCCGGTGCTGGCGAACAACAACGGCTCGTCCAGCGCGCCGCCCGGCGTGGGCAGCCCCGTGACGTTCCGACTTTCAATACGGCCCCTACGCCGGCGCCAACGGCCTGGGCCAGCAGGCGGCTTTCGACACCACGGTAAGGCCCTACCGGAGCGTGATTTCCCCCCAGGCCATCTATCGCCGCGAGGTCTTCCAATAGCATCCCGGCCGTTCGGCCGTCCGGAAAAATCCATGAAGTATACTTGAAGGCAGCGAGAAAGAGGCAAGATTATGCGATCCATCAAACCCAACACCCGCCGCAGCTCGCCGTTGCGGACCCTGGCGCTGGTCGTAGGGGCAATTGCCGGCGGCGGCGCGGTCACCGTGGCCGTGCTGGGCGCGACGAACGTCATCGATCTGGGAAAACTCGCCTTCTGGCGCCCCAAAGCGAAGGTCGCTTCGATCCCGCCGGGCTACGTCGGCATTCCCCTGACTTCCCGGCCCATCCCGGCCTACACGGCGGTCACCAAGGAATACCTGATGAACCAGAAAAAGGGCGACCTGGAATTGAAATGGGTGCCCAAGGAAGAGGCCCTGCGGGAGGTGGCTCGCGAAGGGCTGGTGATCGATTTCAGGAAGATCATCGACCGCGTGACGACCCACGAGATACCGGCCATCCATAACTTCCATGAAAGCGACTTCGCGCCCGTCGGCACCCGCCCCGGGATTTCAGCCGGCGTGCCCCCGGGCAAGCGGGCCTATGTCTTCAACGCCAGCAGTCTCGATGGTTGCGTGTATCAAGTCAAGGAAGGCGACCACGTCGATTTGATGGTCAGCGTCCCCGTCGATATGCCGGGGGCCGCCCATTCCGGAGCGTCGGGGGCCAGCGTGATCGCGACGCCGGATACGCTCATCCGGCCGAAAAGAACGCTGGAAATACCCCTGGTGCAGGACGGAGTGGTGGTCTTGCCCGTGACGGCCCGCGAGACGCAGGTCACGAACAGTTCGGTCATGAACGGCGCAACCGTCCGCAAGGTGCGGGTGGAGGAGATCGTGATCGCCGTGTCGCCCAAGGAGGTGGCGCCGCTGGACGAGGCCAAGGCCCTCAAGCACAAACTCACGTGCGTGGCCCGATCGGGCATCCCCGAACCCGCCGCGGCGCCTGCCGTTCCACCGTCTTCCGTTCCGAAGCCGGCCGGCGGAACCGCGCAGAGCGGCGGAATGTCGCAAGTCCTGGGCGTGCTGGTCAAGGCGATGCTGGTCAAACCGGGAGGGGCCGCGCCGGAGAAGGCCTCATCGGAGAAGGCTTCACCGCCCTCCGCAAAAGCGAAAGCCGCCGCTCCGACCAGGGTCGAAACCCCTGCCAAGGACCGTGTGGCCATGGACATCACGCCGGGCTTCAACCCCATGGCCGAGGTCCGTTACATGGAAGTCATGATCGGGGCGACCCACAAATTCATCCTCTTCAACGGACCGGGGAACAGCCCCGTCGTGGCCGCCGAGGACGACGGATCGGCCGATGCCGCTCCGCCTGCCGCATCCAAGGCAACCCCAGCCGACGCAGCGAGCGAAGAGGAAACTCCGAAATCCGAATGATGAAACCCCGAAACAAACGCGACATTTGGAATTTGAGATTTGAGATTTGAGACTTGAGATTTGTTTCGGATTTCGAGTTTCGGATTTCGAGTTTCGTGTCTCCATTGCGACAAGGCCATGAAACCACTCCGCACAAAACATTCGCCGCGCCGGCTACGTGCTCGTCTTGTTCGCATTCATGTTCTTTGCCCTGATGGGACTGGCCGCCTTGCTGATCGACATCGGTTTCGCGCGGCTTGCCCAGCGGCAGATGCAGTCCGCCACGGATACGGCGGCGTTGGAAGGGCTGCGCTGGCAGGCCCTCTCCGCGTCGGGTTCGCTCGCCCCGCGCGAGCAGGCCAGCCAGTTCGTCGCCGACCTGTTCACCGATTTTCCCGACCCCAGCGGCGGCACCGTCCAATACGGCGCCGGGCCGGTGGTGAACTTCAGCGGCGGCAACGGCCCTTCCGACCTGGCGGCTTCGCAATACATGTCGCCCGGCTCCCCGCCGGTTTACCAGCCGCTGACGTCGGGCGGCGCCGCCGGGCTGGAACTCAATCTTCCCAACGCGACGGAAGGCGACATGGTGGCGGGAATCTACAATTCCGGCCAGCCCAGCGCCGAGGCCGACGATTATGCCAGGGCCGATTTCACGCCGTCGCTTTCCGGTTCATCCGCCGGCGCGTTTCTGGTCCGCATGCGGCGGACCAATAATGTCTATGGGTTCGACCAGGAGCCGGGTGTCAGCAGCAACGGGCCGACGCTGCCGGTGCTGTTTGGCCGGGGCAGCATGATGGCCCGCAGCGGCAGCGGCAGCCAATTGAGCGTGGCCTCCGGGATTACGGTCCGCGCCACGGCGATCGCCGGACCCCAGCCCGCCAAGACGGTTGGTCCTCTTTACAGCACCAGTAGCGGCAGTCTGGCGGCGATCGCGCAGCTTGCGCCCTTTGCCATTCGCAGCGACCTCTGGGCCCAGGTCTCCGGCGGAACCGGGGAGCGTGACCGTCAATCCCTTAGTGGCCGGTTCCGGCGCGGTGATACTCGACAGCCAGTTCCAGGTCACGTTGACGGCCGTCGGGCAGCCGCTGGTCTCCTCGGCCAATGACAGCGGTTTGCTTGCGGGTCCGCAGACCGCCCTGTATGTGCCGATCTATGCCGACTTCGCCAGCCAGCCGGGGACGATCGTTGGATTCGTTTACTACAACAACTGGAGTTATACCAGCGGCAATCTGGCGCTCGGCCCGGCCTCCGCCGCCATGCAGATTGCCGGTCAGAACGTCTCGCCGACGATGGCCCTGCCCCTGCCGGCGGCGCTTGCTGCGGCGGACGTCACCGCGTTGTTTCAGGACCACGCGGCGTTATTTAGCGAGTACCCGCTCTACGCCCCGCGCTGGTCAGCCGGTATGTTGGAGCGAACCAATGAGCTGCTCGCTAACAAAACTTGTTCACCAGCCCGGCAAGCGGGCTGGGGTCCACACGTTCGCCCTGCTAGACAATTGACAGATTCCTCATCCTTCATCCCTCATCCTTCATCCCTCATCCCGTGCCCAGTACAATCAACATCCTGGTGGTGAGTCCGGACCCGCGGTTCCGCGAAGAGTTGGAGAGCGCGCTTGCCTCCCTGGACGAGTTGCATCCGCTGGTCCAGCACGCCTGCGACATCCGCCAGGCGACCGAGGCCGTGCGCAGCCGCCGGCCGGATATCGCGCTGGTGGAAATGGGGAGCGACGTGCGGCCCTTGCAGGCCTTTGCCCAGGAAGTGGCCTACGTCTCGCCGGAAACCACCGTGGCGGCCGTCTTCCGCCCCGATGCCTTCGAGCCGGACGTGCCGGAAAGCACAATTTTCATCCAGGCCATTCGCGGCGGCGTGAAGGACTTCCTGCGGCGGCCGGTCTCCAGCAGCGAACTGGCCGAACTGCTCCGCCGCGTGCAGCGGGACCCGGTGCGGGAAACGGGCCGGTTGGGCCGGATCGTCTCCTTCGTGAGCAATAAGGGCGGCGTGGGAAAATCGACCACGGCCGTCAATTCCGCCTGCGGCCTGGCCGTGCGGCACCCCGGCCGCGTGCTCTTGATCGACGCCTCGCTGCAGATGGGCGTCTGCGCGTCGCTGCTCGACCTGACCCCCGCGACCTCGCTCAGCGACGCCGTGCGCGAGAGGGACCGGCTGGACGAGACCCTCATTCGCCAACTGGCCGCGCCGCACTCCAGCGGCCTGCACCTGCTGGCTGCGCCCGTCGACGCCGTGGAGGCGGGCGAAGTCGACGACGAAGTGATGTCCCGCATCCTGACCCTCGCCAGGCACTGCTACGACTTCGTGATCGTCGATACCTTCCCCATGCTGGACCGCACGATGGTGGCCGTCCTGGACCTCAGCGATCGGGCCTACGTCATCGTGGAGAACGTCGTGCCCACCGTCCTGGGCGCGGTGAAAATGGTGGAGGTCCTCCGCGGCCTGGGACTCTCCAACGAACGCATTCGGGTCGTCTTGAACCGCTATACCACCCTGCCCGGCAGCGTGAATCCGGCCAACGTCGCCAACCGGCTGGGGCATGCCGTCGATCACGTCATCCCCTTTGACAAGGGCATCGTGGTGGCCGCCAACACGGGCGAGCCGTACGTCTTGCGAACGCGGTTCTTCGGCTGCGGCCGCCAGTTGCGTGAACTGGTGGACGATATTGACGGCATGACGGACACGCTGCCCGTTTCGCTGGCCCCGCCGCCGGACCGCGAAGAGCAGCCAGCGGAAAGCGTGCAGGCCGCGCCCGGTCAGGAGGAGTCGCCATGACCGAACCTGTGAACCCAGCCGTGAAACCCCAAGCGATTGAACAACCTCCCGCTGCGGAGCAGGATTGGCGGCAGCGGCTGCTGAAGGCCAACCTTTCCCTGCCCACCGGCCGCGTGCGGAGCACGAAGAAGGCGGCGCCTGCCCGGACGATCGCCGCGGCCCCCGTCGAAGTCGCCCCGGCACATTCCCGCAACGCGGAATACCTTTCCGTCAAGGGCAGCTTGCACTCGCAGTTGCTCGACGAGCTCGACCGGCGGAACCTGCTGGCGGCGAGCGAGGAGACGCTGACCACGTTCGTGCGGACCTTCGTCGATGAAGCCCTCCGCGCCGAGGACCTGCCGCTGAACGAAGACGAGCGCCGCCGGCTGGTGGGCGACCTGCTGGAGGAGACGCTGGGGGTTGGACCGCTGGCCTCGCTGATGGCCGATCCGGCCGTGACCGATATCCTCGTCAACCGGCCCGAGCAGGTCTACGTGGAACGTTTCGGGCGGCTGGAGAAGACCGACGTCCGCTTCCGCGACGTGGACCACCTGGTGCGGATCATCCAGCGGATCGCGGCCCGCGTGGGCCGGCGGATCGACGAAAGCTCGCCGATGGTCAACGCCCGGCTCCCGGACGGCAGCCGCGTGAACGCCACGCTGCCGCCGGTGACGCTCGACTCGCCGACCTTGTCGATCCGCCGTTTCGGCCGCCAGCGGCTGAAGCGCGTCGACCTGATGCGGCTCGGCATGTTCTCCCCGGACGTCCACGATTTCCTCGAGGCCGTGGTCCGCGGCCGCAAGAACATCGTCATTTCCGGCGGCACCGGCTCGGGCAAGTCGACTCTGCTGGGCGCCCTGGCCGAGGCCATCCCCGATCGCGAGCGGATCGTGACCATCGAGGATTCGGCGGAGCTGATTCTCGACCAGGAGCACGTGGTGCGGATGGAGACCCGCCCGGAGAACATCGAAGGCCGAGGGCTGATCACGGCCCGCGACCTGGTGGTCAACGCCCTGCGGATGCGGCCCGACCGGATCATCGTGGGCGAGGTCCGCAGCGGCGAGGCCCTCGACATGCTGCAGGCCATGAACACCGGGCACGACGGCGGGTTGACCACGGTGCATGCCAACAGCCCTCGCGACGCCTTGGCGCGGCTGGAGACGATGGTCCTGATGGCAGGGCTGGATCTGCCCTCCCCGCGATTCGCGAGCAGATCGTTTCGGCCCTGCATCTGGTCGTCCACGTGCGGCGGTTCGAGGACGGCGTGCGGCGGCTGGAGAGCATCGCGGAGATCGTGGGCATGGAGGGCAATACGCCGCAATTGCAGGACATTTTCCGTTTCGAGCGCCGCGGCCTGCGGGGGCGGCAGATTGCCGGCGAGTTCGTCGCCACGGGCATCGTCCCCCGCGTCGTGGACGAGCTGCACGAGCGGGGAATCGAGGTCGCAAGGAGCATGTTTCAGAAGAGCAAACCGGGGGTCCACGCGGGCTCCGGGATTGCGAAATAACTGGAAATCCGAAATTCGAAATCCGAAATCCGAAACAAATCGGAAATGCAAAAGAAGAAAACACAATTCAAAACACGCGGTTTTGAGATTTAAGATTTGCAATTTGAGATTTGTTTCGGATTTCGAATTTCGGATTTCGGATTTCGGATTTGCATCGAACGCGTTGAACCATGATGGATACGTTAATATTTGCCGTTCTGCTTCTGTGTCTGGGCGGGCTCGCCGCCTACTGGCGCAGCGCGGGTCCGAGGACTGGCCCGCGAGCGCCTGGAGCGTTCGATGGAGGCCGGAGTTGCGGAAGCCGCTCCGATTCCCCGGGCCCGATCCTACCTTGTGCGGCACCGCATCGCGCCTTGGGTGCTCGCGCTTATCGTGGCGGTGCTGTTGCACTTCGTCTTCGGCTGGCCCCCACCCTTCGTGATCGCCGTCTCGCTGATTGTCGGGCTGCTGGCCGGCCGCCTGGAGGACTATCTGGCGGCGGGGCAGACGGCGCGGATCGAAGTGCAGTTGGCCGACGCCATCGACCTGATGGTGGCCGCGCTGCGGGCCGGGTCCGGCGTCGCCGATGCCCTGGAGAACGCCCTCCGCGAATCGCGGGCCCCTTGCGCCCGCAGTTGGAAGAGGTCGTGGGGCGGATCCGTTATGGCGACGATCCGCGCACGGTCTATCACGGCCTGACGGAGCGCGTTCCCTTGGAGACCTTTTTGTTGTTTGCGTCGGCGCTTTCGGTGCAGGCGGAGACCGGCGGCAGCCTGGCCCCCACCCTGGCCAGCGTGGGCCGCACGATCCGCGACCGCATCGAGATTGCCCGCCGGATCCGCTCCAACTCGGCCCAATCGGAAGTTTCCACGCTGGCCGTGTTCGTGCTGACGTACTTCATCGCGCTTTTGGTGTGGCGCGGCAATCCCCAGCAGATGCAGGAGTTCCTGGCCACCACCATCGGCCAATGGGCAGTCGCCACGACGATCGTGCTGCAGGCCGCCGGCCTGGTCTGGATGTCGGTCATCAGCCGCATGAAGTTTTGAAGCGTAAAGGCAAGAAATTCGAAATCCGAAATTCGAAATCCGAAACAAATAAGAAATTCAAAAGAAGAAAAGCAAATTCAAAACATGCGATTTTGGGCCTTTGCGATTTGAAATTTGAGATTTGTTTTCGGATTTCGGATTTCGGATTTCGGATTTTTTGATCGATGGGTAATCTAATGCTTCTAGGTCTTTGGCTGCTTCCTCCGCTTGTTCTGGGGATGGCGATCGTGTTCTTGTACCGCCAGGGCACGAAGCGACGGAGCTTGGACCGCGTCTTCACGGAAGCGGCCGATCTGGTCGAGCGGCCCGACGGCGATACCGCGCTGGAAGGACTGCTGCGGCGCTGGCTGTTCCTGGCGGGCTATCGCCAGCGGATGGCCCCCGCCGTGTTCGTGACGTTGCTGCTCCTGGCGATGGGCGTGGGGATTGCCGCGGCGGCGGCCGTCCTGAGCTCGGGCCTGACGAAGGAGTTGTTCGCCACCATTGCCCGTTTCCCGCCGCCCCTGGGCGATCTCGTCCTGCCCATCGTGTACCTGGCGCCTTGGACGGTGCTCTTGATCCTGGTGCTCCTGCCGTGGATGGTGGTTCGCCGCGCGCGGCGGCAACGCGTGGAAAGCGTGGAGCAGGATTTGCCCATCAATCTGGAGCTTCTGGCCACGCTCAGCGAGGCAGGGCTGGGCTTCGACGCGGCCCTCGCGCGGGTCCTCGATGCGGTGCCGGAAAGCCGCCCTTTGGCCCGCGAGTTCCGCAGTTATCAAGCGGACCTCTTGGCGGGCCGAACCCGCGTGGAGTCGCTGCGGCGGGTGGCCCGCCGCCTGGAGGTCTCGTCGGTCACGATCCTCGTCTCGGCGCTGGTGCAGGCGGAGCAGTTGGGCAGCGGCATCGCGCAGGCCCTGCGGCGCCAGGCCGACGACCTCCGCGACCGCCGCCGCGAGAGGGCCAACGCCTTCGCCATGGCGTTGTCCGTGAAGCGGATGATCCCGCTGGTGGTTTGTTTCATGCCCGGGATCTTCGTTTGGACGGTGGGCCCCGCCATGACGCAGCTCTTCAAGATCGCCGACAGCTACATGCGGATAAGGCACTAATAGGGCTTGCGCCTGTTATTTGCCGAGCGAAACGACTGCCAGGACGGTGGGTCGCAACCGAGTGTGGTGGCGAGTATAATGGACTTGAATGGCCTTCCTGATGAGTTGAGGATCACATGGTGCTGAACATCCACTTTCCGGCTGAAGTTGAAACTACTTTGCGGCTCCAGGCGGCGCAGAGCGGGCAGGACTTGGAGGCGTTTGTCGTGCAGGCAGTAAGGGAGAAGATCGGCAGGGCTAGTACCTTTCAAGAGGTTTGTGCGCCTTTTGCCAAGGCCGTAGAAGTCTCCGGCACGAGTGACGAAGAATTCGACAGTTTCTTCGAGGGGTGCCGCGACGAAGCGTGGCGGCAGAAGCAGGACGGAGCTTCATGACCCCACGTGCAGTGTTCGACTGCATGGTCTTGCTGCAAGGCGCTGGACGACCCACGGGGCCTGCCGCTGCTTGCCTTCGACTGGTCGACGAAGGACAGGTGGCGCTATGCATAAGCGCCGAGATTCTGGCCGAGGTGCGCGACGTGTTGACGCGGCCCAGAACATTGCGGAAGTTTCCCGGGCTCTCCCCAGCGTGGGTAGAATCGTTCGTCAGGCATCTGGAAGCGAAAGGGATCTTGTTGGCGAACGTTCCACATGCCGTTACGTTGCAGAGGGACCCGAAGGACGAGCCTTATGTTAACGCGGCCATTGTCGCGGGAGCGAAGTATCTGGTCAGCAGAGACCTCGATCTCCTCGACCTGATGAAGGACGAGACCTTTCGCGCGCTTTATCCTGGTTTGCTCATCTTGGAACCGGTCGCGTTTCTGCGCGACATCGCCTGCTCCAAACAAGCTGAAGGAGGCACTGGAGCTTGAGAGCAGAATATGCCGCCCACATTTCTACACGGCACCCCCCAGCTCGCTGGCATTCTTGTTTGAATAGGCGATTGCCGTAAAGCTTGCAGTCGCTACAACCGATACAACCAGAAGAGTCAATGTCGGCGTAGCCATGATTCTGTAGGGGGGAAACCGTGCCCGAGCGATCTTCTTATGCGACCGTCCTGCATTGCGCGGGCGTTTTCAGCCTGATCCTGGCGATCGGATCGGCGCGGTCACTGGCCCAGCAACCCGGCCCCTATTACCCGCCGGTTCGTCCTGGGAACATTCCGGCAGCCGTAGCGCAATACCCGGCGGAAGACGATGTGGCGCCCTACTATCCCGCCCCTCGCGGGCCGGCAGCGCCGGCAGCGGCATGGCAATATCCCAATCAGCGTGTTTCTTACACGGAGCCTTCGACCGATAATCGAGCCGGAAATGCGCCGGCCGCGGAGTTGAGCTTTCGCGCGCCGGTCGCCTATGACTATCAGACCGAAATCGTCCGCCCCATGCCGGGCACATCCGGCGATGCGAGTTCGCCCTCCGCGGGCGGCCAGCCGTGGACGGCAGGCCCTGCGCAGCGCATAGCGCAGAACACCCTGGCGCCGGAGATCATCCGGCCGGGCATTCCGGCGATCCAGCTTCCGCAACCGGCGGGGGCGGCATCCGCGGGCGCAGCGTCGGCGGGCGCACCGTCGGCCGGCGCTCAACCGTCGGAGGCGGCACGTGCGATGCAGGGCTTGGGGTCGCCGTTCGACCCCTCTCAGTTCCGTCTGCCGACGCTCGGTTTTCCGCCCGGGCTGGGCATCCCCGAGCCGACCCCGGAGGTCAAGCAGGAATATGGGCAATTCATCGAGCGCGAGATCGCGCCGGAAAACACCATCCAGGTGGTGGCGGGCCGCGCCAAGGTGATCGTCTTGCGCGAGAAGGCCCGCCGCATTTACGCCCCCGACGAGAGCATTGCCGGCATTCAGATCGTCACCGACCTGGAAATCGCGGTCGTCGGCAAGAAGCAAGGCACCACGGTCCTCAATTTCTGGTTCCCCGATCCGAGCGATCCCAACAATCCGCAGAAGGACCGGACCCTGAGCTATCTGGTCGTGGTCCTGAACGATCCCGAGCGCGCCGCGATGGACGTGCTGGCGGAGCGAAGGCGTTTGGAGGCCCAGGTCAAGGCCTTCGAGCAGGCGCTGAAGGTCCTGGAAAAGGAGATCAAGGAGGCCTTTCCCGACAGCGCGGTCCAACTCTCGCTCGTGGGAGAGCAGGTCGTGGTCCGCGGCGAGGCCAAGGACGCCGTGGAGGCCGCGCAGATCCTCCGCATCGTCGCCGAACATTCGCCCACGAGAAGGCGGACGGCCGTCACTCTGTCCAACAACGTCAACGTGAATTTCATCCCAGGGCTGGGCGACGAGGCCGCGGCCGTCGACGCCATCCGCCAACTCCTGGCGGGAAACCCGAACCTGGTCAACCTCCTGCGGGTGCCGGGCGAACAGCAGGTCATGCTGATGGTCACGGTGGCCGAGGTCGACCGCACCGCCGCCCGCACGATCGGCATGGATTTCAGCATCAGCAAGGGGCAATTCACCTTCGCCCAGGCGATCACCGGAGCGGCCGCGGCGGCCGCCGGCAACTTGCCGGTGTCCATCGACAACGGGAACATCCTCCTGGCCATCCAGGCCCTGCGGACCATGAACTTCGCGCGGAGCCTGGCGGAACCCAACCTCACCACGCTCAACGGCAAGCCGGCGAACTTCCTGGCGGGCGGGTCCTTCCCCATCCCCAACAGCGTCATCCTCCCCGGCGGCGCCGCGCAGAGCGTGACCTACCAGAACTTCGGCGTCTCGCTGCAATTCACGCCCTACATTACCGACCGCACCCGCATCCGCTTGAATTTGAACGCCAGCGTCTCGACCCCCAGCACCGCGACGACTTCGGTCAACGGCGCCCAGGTGCCGAGTCAGATCACCGAACGCCAGTTCCAGACCACCGTCGAGCTCCGCGAGGGCCAGACCCTGGCCGTGGCCGGTCTGATCCAGAACAATTTCAGCGGCACCTCGAACCGCGTGCCCCTCTGGGGCGACCTGCCGCTCATCGGGCGGACGGGAGGCGTGGACAGCGTCAGCTCCGGCGAGCAGGAGCTCGTCGTCCTGGTCACGCCGGTCCTGGTCCATCCCCTGGAGATGTGCCAGACGCCGCCCGTGCCCGGCAACAACCTCTTCGAGCCGGGCGACCTGGCATTTTATCTCGGAGGGCAGTTGGAAAGCCGGCGCGAGGAGGACTACCGCGCGTCGGTCCGCACCGATT
Source organism: uncultured Planctomycetia bacterium (assembly GCA_963824275.1). GTDB lineage: Bacteria > Planctomycetota > Planctomycetia > Pirellulales > Thermoguttaceae > JANXQG01. The sequence continues at coordinate 1,787,519 of CAWGOT010000003.1, forward strand.
TCGCGCGGCAAGAGCGGTTCATCCACCGCGACGACCTGTACATCATCGGCCCGCAGGGCACGACCTACGGCTGCTGCAACTTGGGGAATTGCCCCAGCCCGCGGTCCGCCGCCGGCACTCCGGCCCCCGAACCGATTCCCGTGCCTGCGCCCGCACCCGTACCGCCCACACCTTAGATGGAGCTGAGGACGAAACTGATGCACAGCCTTCGAAAACTCGCTGGACCGCCGCGTTGTGGTTGATCCCGCTCGCGCTGGCCGTCTCCGGCTGCCTCGGCGGACAGAAGTCGGGCAACGACATCACGCCGGGCGCAATCCCCCAGCCCAACGGGACATACGCCTGCCAGTGGACCCATGCGGAGATGGGCCGCGCCGATCAGGATAATTTCGTCATCTACCGCTATGAATGGTCGGCGGACGGCACCAAATTGACCCAGTTCGGGCTGGAGCACGTGGCGCGGATCGCGCAAGGGCTGTCCCAAGTGTCCTATCCGGTCGTCATCGAGTGTTCCACCGATCAGCATTTGGACGAGGTCCGCCGCGCGGCGGTCCTGGCAGCCCTGGGGAACTGCCACGTTCCGGTCGTTCCGGAGCGCGTTATCCTGGGACGGCCGGGGGCGGAAGGGCTGTATGGCGACGAGGCCGCCGGCGTTGCACGCAGTATGCTTGGCAGCGGCATCAATAGCGGACAGAACGCCGGCACGGCGGGCGGGGCGGCCGGCGGCGGGGCGGCCGGCGCGATCGGCGGCTCGGCAATATCGGGCGGCGGCGGAAGCGGGATGTACTGACGACAGTCCGTAGGGTGGGACTGGCCTGCGCAAAAGCGGCGTCTTGGCAGAACGAGACGTTATGCCGCTTTTGTTCCGGGCCACGGGGGACGGGCGTTTACGCCCGTTTCGGGCTTCAGCCCGTAATCGGCCCGGCATTTATGCCGGGTTGCTAGCAGGCGAAAAGCGACTCACCAGTTTGGCGACTGTGGATGTCAGGCCCGTTTACGGGCCTCCTTTGTCGCGGCAATCCGCGGCAGGAGCCTCGTAAACGGGGCTGACAATGCGAATGAACCTATGAGTACAACCGATACTGGCGGTTTCGGCTTGCCCGGCATGAATGCCGGGCCTAATACCGGCTGAAGCCGAAAACGGGCGTGAACGCCCGTCCGCATGTCCTTCGGAACAAAAATGCGCCACACAGAACACGCGATTTCATCCAAATCATCCGACTTTTGCGCAGGCCAGGGTGGGCCGGCACTCGCTACGCGACCTGGTCCCACCCTACGTGAGTTTACCATGACTACGAGAATCGTGTTGTTCCTGGCGCTCGGCTTCGTGACCGTATCGGGCTGCACCAACGGGTTTCCGCCCTGGAAGAGCGGGTCGCCGGCCGCCTCCGCCGAGGGCGAATCCGCGGCGTCGCACGAGGAGCTTCCTCCCAAAGAGGCCGCCCGGGCCTGCATGGTCGCCGGGGAGCAAATGCAAAACAACGGGCAGGTGGAACAGGCCATCGGGCTCTACGAGAAGGCCCGCAAAAATGATCCGGGCCTGAAGACGATCGCCCATCACCTCGCCGTGCTCTACGACATCCAGGGCGACAGCACGCGATCGCTGGCGGAGTACCGGCTGGCGGTCGAGGCCGAGCCCAAGAACCCCGACGTCTTCAGCGACCTGGGCTATTACTACTTCAAGCGCGACAACCTGGGCGACGCCGAGCGCGAGCTGCGGAAGGCGCTTCGAGCTCGATCCCAAGCATGCCAAGGCGTTGACCAATCTGGGGATGGTCCTGGCCGGCGAGAAGCGTTTTGAGGAGAGTTTCCAGGTGTTCGCCCAGGCCGTTGGTCCCGCCGCGGCCCATTCGAATGTGGGCGTGCTGCTGGCGAAACAAGGGCGCAACGACGAGGCCCGCCGCGAGTTTCACGAGGCCCTGGCGCTGGATTCCACGCTGCAGCAACCCAAGGCGTTTCTGGCGTACCTCGACGGCCAGCGCTAATGCTTCCCGTAGTCCATGGGCACGCCCTTGCGCTGGGCCATGATATAGGCCTCCAGGGCCCGCATCTTCGCGCTGTCGGGATCGAGCTTCTTGCCCCGCACGGGATTCTCGATGCACCAGTTGATCATGTCCCGCAAGAGGACCACCCGGCCCAACTGGACCTGGAACTTGGGATAGGTCTCGGGGTGCGTGTTAGCGGCGTGGGGATGGCACATGTCGCAGGAAACGCCGGCCGTACTGCCCAATTCGTCGCCGCTGTGGAAGATCTTTGAGCCCTCCGCCGCGAACTTCTCCGTCTCCCGCTGCCAGGTCAGGAGGTCGTCCTTGGTGAAATTGCCGTAGGTATCGCCCTTGCCCTGTTCGCCTTGGAGCAGGGCGGCGTTGTCGGCGGGAGGTTTGAGCGTGTGGCGCTCCTCTTCCTCCGTGACCCACTTCTCCTGCGGGTGGTTGCGTTTCCAGTCGTCCATCAGGCTGTCGGCCAAGGGCTGGCCGGTAAGGGCGGTAGGCACTTGCACGGCGCCGCTGCCGTCGCACGCGCCGACGGCGACAGTCGCCCCGCTGCCTGCATTCGTCAGCCCCGCGACTGCTACCCCATGGGTCTCCGCAACGGCTTTGGGTGCAGACGACTCTGCAGCGGCTTCCGACGGTTTGCTGGTCGTCGAATCGGCCGCAGCCACTGCCTTGGCGCCTGAACTGGCGGCGGCGGACGTCGCCGGGCTCTTGCCGGAACCCGGCGGCGTCTTCGTCGGTGCAGGTTCCTCGCAGCCGGCGAAGAGGCCTGCCATTAGCAGACATATTGCGCCGCCGAGGGCGCAGCGGATCGAACGGTTTCTCATGGTTCTTCTCCTGTGTGTGCGTTCAACATGCCCAGGCTCGCACACGAGACCGTGCGTTTTGGGCATTTGTTTTTGTATTTTGTATTTCTGATTTGTTTCGGATTTCGGATTTCGAATTTTCCCTTAGTATGCTGCTCGGTTCGGTTTCGGCGGCGCATCCTCTTTCCCCCAACTGGCCGTATACGTCCGGCTCACCGTGATCGGGTTGCGGTTCCAAAGGCTGTAAACCTTGTCGACCAAACCGTCCGGGTAAACCCGCACCTCGCCGTCGCCGCAGCCGTCGTTGGGGTCGAACGGGTCGGGGCGGCTCATCTGGATGGTCAATTCCGGCATGCCCTGCGGGGCGTAGGGCCAGGGCCAGGCCGTGGAGAGCAGGCCGTGGAAATGGATGTTGCCGATGCGGTTGGTGAGCAACTGGTGCGTATGCCCGTGGATCACCACCACCTGCTTGAAGCGCTTGAGGATCGCCTGCACCTCTTCCGCGTCGTCGGTCCAGAAGTTCCAGTTCTTATAGAGTTTATACAGCGGCGAATGGGAGAAGACGATCACCTGGGCGTCGTCCGCCAGCTTGGCCAGGTCCTGTTTGAGCCACTCCCGCTGCGGTTCGCCCACCGTGAACGAGCTCTGGACGCCGTTGTCCAGTCCCGCCACGGTCTTCATGCGATCGAGGGGCGACATGTTGCGGGCGGTCCAGAAGTCCTTCTCCACCACGCTGTTGAGGACGACGAAGTGCACGCCCTTGTGGTCGAAGGAGTAGGTCGGCTTGCCGAACAGCTCCTGCCACTTCTGGCCCAGGTCGAGATACCAGTCGTGCTCGCCGACCATGATCCTGAGCGGCGCCTTTGAGGTTCTTGAGGATCTGGGCCCCCAGATCGAGCTGCGTGACCGCGCCGAGTTGTGCCAGGTCGCCGCCGTAGAAGACGAAATCGGGCTGCGGGTCGAGCTGGTTCACGTCGTCGACCGCGCGGAGCAGCCCTCGCACGAAACGGTCGTTGACGTTCTTCTCGTACAGGTGGGAGTCGGAGATATAGGCGAAGCGGAAGGCCGGTTTCGACGCGGCGACCTCCGCCCCCTGGGCCACGGTCACGGGCGTGAACGACTGCGGCGGCGCGAAGCCGGCCGTCGCGCCCAGGGCCGCCGCCGAGACCTTCAAAAACGAGCGGCGGTCGAGATTCTTCAGGCCGCGGAAGAACTGCCCTCGCTCTTCCAAATACCTGGTTTCAACACTCTTATAGGTAGCCATCGTGAATCGCTCCTTGGGATTTTCCTCATTTTTTCGGTGTCACGCGCTGCTCGAAGGGCAGCGTCTTCCGCATGGCCATCGCCTCGTCGCGGAACGGCCGCGACTTCTGGGCCGTGGCCTTCTGCTGGTCGTACTGCCGCTGGTTCTCCGCGGCAAAGCGCTCGTCGGTGAGCGTGAAGAGGAAGGCCACCACCTGGTCGATCTCCTCTTCGCTCAGGGCCAAAGGCTCGATGCCGCCGTCGAGGAAAGGATTGGCCTCCCCGCCCTTGTTGTAATGGTCCATCACGTCCCACAGCGTGGCCATCGAGCCGTCGTGCATGTAAGGGCCGGTGATGCCCACGTTCAGGATCTGGGGGGTGCGGAAGGAGCCGATTTCCGAGCGGTTGTGCGTGACCATGAACCGCCCCAATTCGCTCAGGTCGGTCCCCACGGCCAACTCGTCGAGCTTCTGCTCGCTGGCCCCTTCGGCCAGGGCCTTGAGGGCTTTTTGCGCCAGCTCCTCGAAGTTCTGGTGGCGGGCGGAGACGCCCACGTTGTGGAAGCGGTTGTCGGTGCCCAGCGGGTTCGAGGGGTTCATCTGGTGGCAGGCCGTGCAGCGGGCCTTGCCGTTGAAGAGATCGAAGCCCGCGCGGGCCTGGGCGGAAAGGGCCGTCTCGTCGCCGTTGACGAAGCGGCGGAAGGGCGAGTCGACGAAGACCAGCGTCCGCTCGAAGGCGGCAATCGCCCGCCCCACGTCTTCGTAGGTCATTTCGCGGCCGTAGGCCTTCTTGAAGGCCTCGGCATATTCGGGCACGCCCTGCAGGGCCTTCAAGGCGCTGGCCTCGTCGGGCATGCCCATCTCGACCGGGTTCAGGATCGGCATCCGGGCCTGGTGGTCCAGGCTGGGCGAGCGGCCGTCCCAGAAGAAGGTCTGCAGCAGGGCCGCATTCAGCACGGTGGGCGCGTTCCGTTTGCCGAGTTGCTTGTCGATGCCCTCCGAAACGGCCCGCTGATCGGTGAAGCCGCGGGTCACGTCATGGCAGGTGGAGCAGGCCACGCTGTTGTCGTGCGAGAGCCGCGTATCGAAGAACAGCTTGCGGCCCAACTCGACGCGCTCGGGCGTCATCTTGTTGTCGTCGGGCACGTAGGCCGCCCAAATCACCGCATCGAGGCCGGCGGGGGGCTTGGTGACGTCGGTTGGCAGTTTGAGTTGCTCGAGTGCTGTCAACTGCTGTTCCGCGCTGGCGTCGCCATGTTTGCCTTGGGGCGTCTGCGGCGGATCGGCCGCGGACCATGCCAAGCCTCCGGCCAGCACTCCGCCGAGGAGCACCAGCGCCGCCGGATGCCTGAACCGAACCATCTTCGAGTGTTTCATCGGTACGGCCCTTTCTGGTAATGGGTTCACTTGTCACAGATTGCGCGGGAATCGCGCTGGAGTCCCGCCTTTAGGCGGAGTTGTCGCGGCATTCCGGCTAAAGCCGGGACTCCAACTTCCCTCCCGCGTTGTGTATGGTTTTCATGGTTCCTTGCTTTTCCGGCAGGCCGGGCAGGTCCCGATCAGATGCACGGAGAAATCGTCGATTTCAAAGCCCTCCGTTTGAACGTGCGACACGCGGAGGCGGTCGAGTTTCCGGTCGTCGAAGTCGATGACCTTGTGGCATTTTTTGCAGATCAAGTGATGGTGGCGATGAATCTTCCCGTCGAATCGCGATGAAGCTCCGGCATGCAACAGGCGGCGGATGACTCCCATATCCGCCAGCGTATCGAGAACCCGGTAGACCGTGGTCCGCGAAATTCCCGGAACACGGTCCTTGACGATGGCCAGGATCTCGTCCGCCGTCGGATGATCGTCGCGCTCGAGGACTGCCTGGAAGACGACGCTTCGCTGCACCGTCAAGGGCGTTCCGGTGGTCCGGCACAGCACCTCGAACTCCCTCAGTCTCTCGGCGATCTGATCGGGGTGCATATTCACGTTGCCACTTTATGCTATTTGGTACTTTATGTCAAGTAGCGGGCGGTGAAAGTCGGGTTGTAAAGCGTTGTGGGATAAAGCGTTAGGATTTTTCCGCGGCAGTCGTCCTTGGGCGACAAGGCGCTGGAATGAGGGGTTTGCTTATGCTAGCCGGCTGAACCGACCGGAACTTCCTCAAGCCCTTGGAACCAATCCCGGTCGCCAAGCGTCCAACCTCCGGTCTAGTTGCCAACCCGCTCGCCGCATAGTACGATAGATCGTGACTCCGCTGAGGGAAATAACCGAAGGAGATTCTCATGGTTCCGCGCGTCTTCTGGCCTTCTCTGGCCCTCTTCCTGGCCTTTGGGGCATCCGCCCCGGCCGCCGTCGACCTGGTGACCTTGCCTACCCGCGAGGGGACGCAACTCACCATCTACAACTCCGAAGACATCACCATGGTCCGCGAGCACCGCCTGCTGACCGTCAAAGAGGGTGTCAACCGCATCCAGTTCTCCTGGGCCAATACGCTCATCGATCCGACCTCGATCGAGTTCCGCATCCTCGACAACCAGGACAAGGTCGACCTGGTCGATACCACCTTTCCCTCCGGCCGCAATGACGCCCTGCAGTGGAACATCAAGAGCCAGATCGCGGGCAAGGTGGCGGTCGAGATCCGCTACTTCACCAGCGGCATCACCTGGGCCGCCGACTACGTGGGCATTGCCAACGAAGACGAAACCAAGCTCAACGTGACCGGCTACGTCCGCGTCTTCAACAACTCCGGCGAGCTGTACGACAACGCCCAGACCCGCCTGGTGGTGGGCAAGATCAACCTCGTGGAGAAGATTGCCGACCTGGCCAACCGGCCGCTGCCGGGCCCGCCCTTCCCCGTCGCGGGCCCAGCCCCTGCGGCTGCGGCGCCGGCGCCGGCAGCAGACGCGCAATTTGCCTTTGACAGCGCGATACGTGAAATCGAGAAAAAACCCGAGGCCGCCAAGGAAGTCGTCAAGCAGGGCCTCTCCGAATATTTCCTCTTCACGATCGAGGGCCGCGAGGACATCAAAGACAAGGAGCCCAAGCGGCTGGTGGCCCTCAACGTGGCCGAGACGCCCCTGGAATGTCTTTATAAGCTCAGCGATCGCAACGGCGATAGCAACCAGTTCACCAAGTTCTACCGCTTCAAGAACGTCAAGCTGCTCGATCCGCAGGGCAAGGAGAAGAAGCTCTCCGCGATGCAGAATCTCGGGCTCTCGCCCCTGCCCAACGGCATGGTGCGGCTTTTTTCGGAGTACAAGAACAAAGACCTGGCCTACGTCGGCGGCACGCAGACCAAGTATGTCCCCATCGGCGACCGCGTGGAGGTCAACGTCGGTCCCGACAAGGACATCACCCTCCACCGCCGGCTCAAGGACCAGCAGACTGCGCACGTCGTCGTCCGCCAGTACAAGCGGCGGCTGGACGACACCTTCGTCCAGTACTACGACCTGACCGATTACGACGAGACCTTCTACTACGAGGAGGAGATCGTCTCCGGCAAGCCGGTCGACGCCAAGGTCGAGCTGGAGCGGAAGTTCGACGCCAAGGTCGTGCTCTGGGGCCCCGAAGGGCAGCCAGCCGATTGGAACGCCGACACCGAGGGGGCCTACGTCGATCTGCACCAGGTCGCGGGCCGCGTCGAGCGGGTCGACCAGGGGCATGTCAAGTACTTCCTCGACCTCAAGCCGGGCAAGAAGCAGGTCGTGCAATACAGCGTAACCTACAAGCGCCGCAAGCAAGGGCCGGAGTTGAATATTGAACGGAAGCGCGAACCGTTGTGAGGGAATGGAGTACTCAGTACTCAGTACTCAGTGCGCAGTACTAAGCCCTGCGCTCTACGCTCTACGCTCTAAGCAATGAATAAGGACTGCTACCATGCGAATCAGCTTACTCACCGTGCGGTTGCTCCTGCCGCTGGCCCTCGTCGCGCCGGCCCTGGCCGCCGTCGATCTGGTGACCCTTCCCACGCGGGAAGGGACCCAGCTTACGATCTACAACTCCGAAGACATCACCATGGTCCGCGAGAATCGCCTCCTGACTGTGAAAGAGGGTGTCAACCGCATCCAGTTCTCCTGGGCCAATACGCTCATCGATCCCACGTCGATCGAGTTCCGCATCCTCGACCAGCAGGACAAGGTCGACCTGGTCGATACCACCTTCCCGGCGGGCCGCAACGACGCCTTGCAATGGAACATCAAGAGCCAGATCGCGGGCAAGGTCCCCGTCGAGATCCGCTACTTCACCAGCGGCATCACCTGGGCCGCCGATTACGTGGGCATCGCCAATGAGGACGAAACCAGGCTCAACGTGACCGGCTACGTCCGCGTCTTCAACAACTCGGGCGAGCTGTACGACAACGCCCAGACCCGCCTGGTGGTGGGCAAGATCAACCTCGTGGAGAAGATCGCCGACCTGGCCCGCCGTCCGCCGCCCGACTCGCCGCAGGCCCGCGCTTTGGCCGAACAGGCCCTGGCACGAAGCGTGGCAAGGGCCGAGGGCCAGCCCGCTCCCGCAGGAGGCAGAGGGGGCAGAGGCGGCGGTGGAGGCTTTGGTGGTGCCGGCGGTGGCGGCGGTCGCGGCCGTGGGGCCCCCCCCGAAAAGCCCAAGGAAGTGGTCAAGGAGGGCCTTTCCGAATACTTCCTCTTCACCATCGAGGGCCGCGAGGAGATCCAGAACAAGGAACCCAAGCGCCTGGTGGCCATGAAGGTGGCCGAAATCCCGCTGGAGTCGATCTATAAGCTCTCCGATCGCGACCACGCCTCCCCTCGCCCCGTTGCGGGAGAGGGGCCGGGGGTGAGGGAGTTGTTCACCAAGTTCTACCGCTTCAAGAACGTCAAACTCCTGGACCCGCAGGGCAAGGAGAAGAAGCTCTCGGCCATGGAAAACCTGGGCCTCTCGCCGCTGCCCAACGGCATGGTGCGTCTCTTCTCGGAGTATAAGAACAAGGACCTGGCCTACGTCGGCGGGACGCAAACGAAGTACGTCCCCGTCGGCGACCGCGTGGAAGTGAATGTCGGCCCCGACCATGACATCACCATCCAACGCCGCCTGAAGGACCAGAAGACTAGCAATGTCGTCGCCCGGCAGTACAAGCGGCGGCTGGACGACAATTTCGTCGAGTACTACGACCTGATCGACTACGACGAGACCTTCTACTACGAGGAGGAGGTCGTGTCCGGCAAGCCGGTCGTGGCCAAGGTCGAGGTCGAGCGGCAGTTCGACGCCGACGTGGTGCTGTGGGGCAAAGGCGATCAGCCCTCCGGCTGGACGAGCGACAAGCCGGGGGCCTACGTCGACCTGCACACGATCGCCGGCCGCGTGGAGCGGGTTGACGGGCAGCACGTGAAATACTTCCTCGATCTGGCGCCGGGGAAGAAGCAGGTTGTCGAGTACAGCGTGACCTACAAGCGCCGTAAAGCAGGGCCGGAGTTGAATATCGAAAGGAAGCGCGAACCGTTGTGAGTAGAGTAGAAGTACACAGTACACTTCCCCCAAACCGCAAACCCACCTTCATCCGCCAACGAAAGGCATCCCCATCATGAGAAAAGTTCTTTTTATGCTCTCCATCGCCAGCCTCTTGCTGGCCGTCGCGGCGCCGCTCCAGGCCCGCATCAAGTTGACCACGCTCCCCGAACGGGAGAGCGTGCGGATCGACATCCAGAACGGCCGCTATACGCTCGTCGAGGAAGAGCGGACCGTGAACCTCCAGGCCGGCCGCAACCAGGTCGATTTCTCCTGGGCGAACATCAACATCGACAAGGACTCGATCGTCTTCCGCATCATCAAGGCCGACGGCGAAGTCAACGTGCTCAATACGAATTATCCGCCCAACGAGAACGCCCTGTACTGGACCGTCAGCGCCGAGAAGGCCGGGCCGGCCGTGGTGCGGATCTCCTACCTCATCGCCAACATGGCCGCCGAGCCGAGCTACCAGGGCGTGGTGGAGAACGACGAAAAGAAGCTCCTCATGCAGGTCTACATGACGGTCACGAACACCTCGGGCGAGAGTTTCGGCGAGACGACCGTGCAGCCCGGCGTGGGCAAGACCACGGTGAAGTACTTCAACGACGGCGAGCGGAAGCGGATGCTGGCCGCCAAGTTCGCCGACGTGCCGATCGCCAAGCGCTACGTCTTCGACGCCTCGGTGGACCAGCAGGCGACCCGCATGTTCTATCGCCTCACCAACGACAAGGAGAACCAGATGGGCGGTTTCCCCCTGCCCTACGGCAAGATGCGGCTCTTCATCAAGGAGTCGAAGGCCGGCGCGGCAGCCCCCAAGGCGGGCGACGCGGAGGCCGCCGACGCGGTCCGCAGCCAGGCCTTCCTGGGCGAGGACTGGGCCCAGTACACGCCGCTCTTCGCCCCCCTGGACCTGTACGTGGGCGTGGCCCAGGACGTGAAGGTCGAACGCTTCACGATGGAGCCCGAGGAGGGCACGAAGGCCTTCGACGAGATCACCGCCGTCCGCAAGACCATCGACGGCAAGGAAAGCGTGACCGAGCCCCATTTCCGCAACCTGCGGACCCGCTACCGCTACCGCCTGCAGAACTTCAAGACCCAGAACGGCGACCCGATCAGCGTGCCCTTGACGATCAAGGAGAACCTCGACGGCGAGTGGATCATCGAGAAGGTGGTTTTGAAGGAGATCCTGGGCGAGCGGAACGAGCAGAAGGAGAAGGAGATCCCTTACGCGGAGCTCTTCAACGTCAAGCGGATCGACGTCAACAACGCGGAGTTCGAGATGAAGCTGCCGCCCACGACGATCGACAAGAAGTACGATCTGTACGTGACGATTTTGAAGAAGTACCGGCGGTATTAGGGCTTAGGGCATAGGGCTTAGTTCGTAGGGTGGGACCAGCGAGCTTGCGAGCGCCGGCCCACCAATCGCCGGGGTTGGTGGGCCGGCGCTCGCAAGCTCGCTGGCCCCACCCTACGGCTAATGAAGAAGGACTGGAAAACATGCGGATCGGCTTACTGCTCCTGCCCCTGGCCCTCATCACGCCGGCCCTGGCCGCCGTCGATCTCGTGACCCTCCCCACGCGGGAAGGCACCCAGCTTACGATCTACAACTCCGAAGACATCACGATGGTCCGCGAGCATCGCCTGCTGACCGTGAAGGAGGGCGTGAACCGCATCCAGTTCTCCTGGGCCAACACGCTCATCGACCCGACCTCGATCGAGTTCCGCATCCTCGACCAGCAGGACAAGGTCGACCTGGTCGATACCACCTTCCCAGCCGGCCGCAACGACGCCCTGCAATGGAACATCAAGAGCCAGATTGCCGGCAAGATCCCTGTCGAGATCCGCTATTTCACGTCGGGCATCACCTGGGCCGCCGACTACGTGGGAATCGCCAACGAGGACGAGACGAAGCTGGCCGTCACCGGCTACGTGCGGGTGACGAACAATTCGGGCGAGCTTTACGACAATGCCCAGACGCGGCTCGTGGTGGGCAAGATCAACCTCGTGGAGAAGATCGCCGATCTAGCGAGAAGGCCGCCGCCGGGAAGCCCGGAGGAGAAGGAAATGCTGAAAGACCGAGGCGCGGTCGTCGAGTTTAAGGCTGAAGGCGCGATACGGCAAGGAGCCGACTTATCGTACGATTCCTTTGCCCTGAAGCTGGACAGGGCCGAAAAGGCCAATGACGTCGTCAAGCAGGGCCTTTCCGAGTATTTCCTTTTCACGATCGAGGGCCGCGAGGACATCAAAGACAAGGAGCCCAAGCAGCTCGTGGCCCTGAAGGTGACCGACGTGCCGCTGGAATCGCTCTACAAGCTCAGCGACCGCGACCACGTCTCCCCTCGCCCCGTTGCGGGAGAGGGGCCGGGGGTGAGGGAGTTGTTTACGAAGTTCTACTGCTTCAAGAACATCAAGCTCGTGGACGAGCAGGGCAAGGAGAAGACGCTCTCGGCGATGGCCAACCTGGGCCTCTCGCCGCTGCCCAACGGCGCCGTCCGGCTCTTCTCGGAATACAAGAACAAGGACCTGGCCTACGTCGGCGGGACGCAGACCAAGTACGTGCCCATCGGCGACCGCGTGGAGGTCAACGTCGGCCCTGACAAGGACATCACCATTCGCCGCCGCGTTAAGGACCAGAAGACCGGCAACGTCGTCGCCCGGCAATACAAGCGGCGGCTCGATAACGATTTCGTCCAGTACTACGACCTGATCGACTACGACGAGACGTTCTTCTATGAGGAGGAACTGGTCTCCGGCAAGCCGGTCGTGGCCAAGGTCGAGGTCGAGCGGCAGTTCGACGCCAACGTCGTTTTGTGGGGCGAAGGCGAGCAGCCCTCCGGTTGGACGAGCAACGAGCCGGGGGCCTACGTCGATCTGCACACGGTCGCCGGCCGCGTGGAGCGGGTCGATCAGCAGCACGTCAAGTATTTCCTCGATCTCCTGCCGGGCAAGAAGCAGCTTGTCGCGTATAGCGTGACCTACAAGCGCCGCAAAATCGGGCCGGAACTGAATATCGAGAGGAAGCGGGAGCCGCTGTGAGTACACAGGACCCAGTACGCAGTACACAGTACACAGTACTAATCCGTGAACACCCGGTACTGAGTACTGAGTACTGAGTACTGAGTACTCCATCCCGCCCATTTTCTATTCCCCCATCTTCTTTTACCCTATAATATCCCCCCGCCTCTCGCCAAAACGAAACCCGAAAATAGGAGGACTTTGCCATGAGATCCGATCTGACGGACGTAACCCTGGTGGTCGATCGCAGCGGCTCGATGGAGTCGGTGCGCACGGATGCTGAAGGAGGGGTGAACGCGTTCATCCAGGAACAGGCCAAGCAGCCTGGCGAGGCCCTGCTGACGCTCGTGCAGTTCGACACCGAATACGAGTTCGTCCACAGGGCGGTTCCCATGCAAAAGGTCCCCCCCTACGTCTTGACGCCACGGGGCTGGACGGCGCTGCTGGACGCCGTGGGCAAGGCCATCAACGAGACCGGCGAGCGGCTGGCCAAGATGGCGGAGAAAGATCGCCCTGGCCTCGTGGTCTTCGTGATCCTGACCGACGGCCTGGAGAACTCCAGCAAGGAGTTCTCCAAGGCCCAGATCAAGCAGATGATCGAGCGCCAGCAATCGCAGTACAACTGGAAATTCACGTTCCTGGGCGCCAATCAGGACGCCTTTGCCGAGGCCGGGAGCCTGGGCATCGATCCCGCGGCGGCGGCGAACTATGCCCCCAGCAAGGTCAACGCCGCCTGGCGCGGGACATGCGTCATGGTCTCGCGGATGCGGACTCAGCAGAGGGCAGGCGAGGCCGTCAGCAATGCGTTCACTGAGACGGAACGGGAGGAAATGACGTAGGGATACGGTCGGCAATGCACTTTCAGGCTGGCGAGTCGGTACCGTACTCATCACGCGGAGCGTGATGAGTACGTTCGGGAACCGGCCTTTCAACTCTTACCTGGAACTCAAACCATGAACATCCATCTTCGTTCGCTCGGTTCGCTCTCTTCCCTCTTGCTGCTCCTTGGCCAGGCCTTGCCGGCTGTTGCAGCCGAGGCATCTCCGGCGGTCTCGAACTCCGCGTCGGCTGCGGCGGAAAAGCCCTCAGTCGATCCGCCGCTGGTAGCGGATAAGATCCGCGAGGCGATGCAGGACCGCCGCTATGCCGATGCCGTCAAGGCCATCGACGAAGCGGCACCGGCCAAAGACGCCCCGCGCGATTACCTGCTCTATCTCAAGGGTCGCGGACTGCACCTCGACGGCAAATACGACGAGGCCATCGCCGTCTTCGATCAGCTCGCCAAGGAACTCCCCAACAGCCCTTGGACACGCAGGGCACGCTTTGCCAAGGCGGTCTCGCTGGCCCGCAAAGGCGACTTCCGCAGCGCGGAGTTGATCTACAAGGCCGAAGCCGAGTACCTGCTCTCGACCGATCGCAAGCAGCAGATCGCCGACATCTACCTGGAGTTTGCCGACAGCTACTTCAAGCCGCCCAAGGAAGAGCAAAAGCCCGACTACGCCAAGGCCCTGGAGTTCTACAAGAAGGCCCTGGAGACCGGCGGCACGCCGGAGAAGCAGATCGAGATCGAGCTCTTGATCGCCGAGTGCCAGCAGAACCTTGGCAAGTTCGCCGAGGCGGCCGCGCTCTTCGAGCAGTTCATCAAGGATGATCCCGGTGCGGTTTCGGGCAGTCCGTCATTTGCCCTCTGGCAGCTAGAATTTCATCAGTCGCAGGAATATCGAGGCCCGCTACCGCCTCGGGCAGTGCCGCCTGGCGGAAGGCAATCAGCGCGAGGCGCGGCGGGTGTGGCAGGACCTGCTGGCCAAATACGTCAATTTGCCGTCGCCTCGCGTGGCCGATGCCCAGTTCGACCTCTCGCGGACGTGGAACATCCCCAGCCCGCAGGACGACGAGCAATTGAACCTCGGCACGGCGGCGCTAAGGGCCTTCCTGGAACGCTTCCCCAAGCACGAGAAGGCCGGCCAGGCGTTCATCGAAATCGCCCAGAGCTATCTCAACCGCGGCCGGCCGGCCGACGCCGCCACTGCCTTGAAACAGTTCCTTTCCGATCCCCGCCTCCGCGAAAGCAAGGAGCTGCCGGAGGGCCAGAACCTGCTGGGCAGGGCCTATCAAATGCAGAAGGACTATACCCAGGCCCTGGCCGCTTGGCGGGAGTTCCTGGCCAAATACCCGGCCCACAAGGACTGGAGCGCGGTCGAACAGTCGATCGTCGAGACCGAATACCTGATGGCACTGGATCAGTTCGCCGCCAAGAAGTATGCCGAGGCCAACAAGCTCTTCGCCGAGTTTCTGGCCAAATATCCGCTCGACGCCCGCAACCCCGAGATCCTGCTCCTGGTGAACCAGCAGAACGTGGCGGACGAGAAGTGGGACGAGGCGATTGCCGGCTGGCGGCGGCTGGTCTCGAAGTATCCGGGCACGGAGCCGGCCTCGCAGGCCCAGTTCCTCATCGCCGATACGCTGGAACGCAAGCTCGACAAGCTGGAAGAAGCCCTGGAGGAATATCGCAAGGTGACCTGGGGCCGGGCCGCCGCCCAGGCCCAGCAGGCCGCCGCCCGGCTGACGGCCAAGACGATGACGATCTCCACCGAACGCGTCTTCCGCAGCGACGAAACGCCCAAGCTCAAGCTCGTCACGCGGAACATCGAGTCGGTCACGGTCCGCGCCTTCAAGGTCGACCTGGAGACCTACTTCCGCAAGATGCACCTCGCCCGCGGCGTCGAGGGCCTCGACATCAGCCTCATCGATCCCGACGCGACGTTCGAGTTCAAGGTGCCCAAGTATGCCAAGCACAAGGAGATCGAGAGCGAGATCCCGCTCGTTGGAGTCCCGCCTTTAGGCGGAATTCCGGCTAAAGCCGGGACTCCAGCAGCGAGTGGCGGCGTGATGGCCGTGACCGTCAGCAGCAAGGCGCTGGAGGCGACAACGATGGTCGTGCAGAGCGATCTGGACGTGATCGTGAAGAGCTCCCGCGACGAGGTCTTCGTCTTCGCCGAGAACATGCTCACCGGCAAGCCGTGGCCCGGCGTGCGATTGCTGGTCTCCAATGGACACGAGGTGATCGGCGAAGCGGTGACGGGCAAGGACGGCGTTTTCAGAAGGCGTATAAAGAGCTTGGCGTTGGTCCCCCTCTCCCAGTGGGCGAGGGGAGCCTTGCGCCCTCACCCCAACCCTCTCCCGGCGGGCGAGGGGATGTCCGCATCGCGCGGCCCTCTGGAGTCCAACGATATCCGCGTCTTCGCGGCGGCCGGCAATAACGTGGCCTCGAACATGCTCAATCTGCAAGGCGTCGGCGTTGCGCAGGGCCTGACCGATAAGGGCTACATCTACACCGATCGGCCGGCCTACCGCGCGGGGCAGCTTGTGAACCTTCGCGGCTGCCTCCGCCGCGCGGCCGACGATGCCTACGTGATCGACAAGGACAAGGAGTACACCATCGAGGTCTTCGACGCCCGCAATCGGCCTATCCGCCAGGAGAAGGTCAAACTCGACGCCTTCGGCAGCTTCCACGCCCATTTCGTCCTGCCGCCCAACAGCCCTCAGGGCGATTATCGCGTGCTGGTCCACGACAACGGCACGCAGAATTTCCAGGGCACGTTCCTGGTCCACGAGTACCAGATCGAGCCCATCCGCCTGGTGGTCGATACGGCGCGGCGGATATATTACCGCGGCGAGCCGATCGAGGGCACGATCCGCGCCGAGTTCTACTACGGGGCCCCCGTGGCCAGCCGCGAAATTCGCTATCAACTGGCCGGCGACCGCCAGCAGACGGCCGCCACCGACGCCAAGGGCGAGGTCCACATCAACCTGCCGACCCGCGACTACAGCGAGTCGCAGGTCCTGCCGCTGACGGTCCAGATGCCCGACGGCAACGTCAATGCGCAGGTCAACTTCGTGCTGGCCGCGCAGGGCTTTTCCATCGGCGTGAGCACGGTGCGGCCGGTCTACGTGACGGGCGAATCGCTGGAAGCCACGCTCAACGTCCGCGACGCGGAGAACAAGCCGCTGGCCCAGAAGCTGAACTTGAAGGTTTTGCAGCGGACGCTGGTCGAAGGCCGGCCGGGCGAGCGGCTGGTCGAGGAGCACGAACTGACGACGGCCGCCGACGGCAAGGCCCGGCAGACGATCAAGATCGAGAAAGGCGGCGTCTATTTCCTCAGGGCCGAGGCCGTCGATCGCTTCAAGAATCCGATCTCAGGGCAGGCCGCCGTGCAGATCAGCGGCGAGGACGACCTGGTGCGGCTCCGCATCCTGGCCGACCAGCATACGTACAAGGTCGGCGACACGGCCAGCGTGCAGTTGCACTGGCGCGAGCCGCCGGCGCTGGTGCTCGTCTGCTTCCAGGGGCGCGGGTGCTCGACTATCGCCTGGTCGAGTTGAAGACGGGGGTCAACAAGCTGGAGATCCCGATGACGGCCAGGCTCGCGCCGAATTTCGAGCTGGCCGTGGCCGTGATGACGGATGCGGGGCACGGAGTTGGAGTCCCGGCTTTAGCCGGCGCTGCGCGACAAGTTGCGCCCAAAGGAATTCCGCCTAAAGGCGGGACTCCAACGAAGCCCATCGTGCGATTCCATACGTCGACCAGCCCGTTCACCGTGGAACGGGACCTTCGCGTGAAGATCGCAACGAAGCTGAAGAGCCCAAAGGGAGACGGGACACAGGTCCGGCCTGGCGATGAACTGGAAGTGACGGTTACGACGACCGATCCGCAAGGCAAGCCGGTGGCGGCCGAGCTGAGCCTGGCGATGGTCGAGCAATCGCTCTTGGAGCGGTTCAACTCGCCGCTGCCGCCGATCGACGACTTCTTCCGCGGGGTCCAACGGCAATCGGCCGTCCGCTCGACGTTCGAGCATCCTCTTCAACTATAGGCCCGCCACGCAGCCGATCAACCCCCGCTTGCTGGCGGAAGCGGATCGCGCGGAGATCGCGCAGGAGGAAGCGGCAAGCCGCAAGACGGCGCTGATTGCATACGGGATGGTAGGATCGGACGCGACCGTGACTTTAGATGCGCCAGCAACGCCAGGGCGTGCGGGAGCCAACAGCGATTCGAACAATGGCAAACTGGCGGAGCTCGTCGATCAGTACAACCGGCTCATCGACGAACAACGTTTTGAGGAAGCAGAGGTGATCGCCAAGCGGGCCAAAGTGCTCGCGCCGGGCGAGAAGGTACCCGAAATCATGCTCCAAAAGTCGTCGATACTGCTCAACAGAGAGAGGCGGCTCAAAGAAGGCAAAGAAGACGCCGTTGCCAATGCACTCATTGACGTTAACGGGGCCGCGAGCGGTGTGGTGTTTGGCGCGGGGGTCAACAGCGACTCCGGATTGGTTGGGAACGTCAGCATTGGAGGCGACTACGTCGATTCGCCAGATGAAGTGGCGCGACATCCTGGCACGCTGCGCGGCTTCCAGACGGAGGGCATAAACTTGAATCGAGAGCGCGGACTTAATCTCGTCATCGGCGATGGCGCAGTCAGTTCGATAAATTACGGCGTTGACGCGGAAGCGTTTCGCAGGTTGCGTGTAAGAAACGACAACCCGCCTGATCAAACGCAGTTCGGAGGGACGCTACAGTCTGGAGGGGTCCTAGACTGGCAGATAGGTGTGCAACGACTAAATGTACGCGGCTATTTTGAAGGCCAACCCGAAAAAGCCTATCCTGTCGCCGATCTCGTCCTGGAAAACGGCGCCCTGCAATTCAAGAGCGGCACCCTCACCCAGGGCACGAACTTCTCGGCCGGCGACCTCAATGGCTTGGCCGCGCAGAACCAGAAGCAGGTCATGGTCGTCGATAACTCGGGCAGGTATCGAAGCGTAAGCCTGGGCGAGAACGGCCGGCTCGATGCAAAGCGGGCGGAGGCCCTGGCCGCCGAGTTCAATGCGTCCGGCGCGATCCTGCTCTCCGCCCTGCTCTCGCAGGAAACCGGCTACTGGAACCCGGCCGTGACCACCGGCGCGGACGGCACGGCCACAATCACCCTCACGGTCCCCGAGCGCTCCACCGCATGGAAGTTCCTGGCCAAAGGACTTTCCACCGAGACCCTGGCCGGCGAGGCGAGCGACGACCTGACCGTCAAGAAGGACCTCTTCGGCGAGATCAAACTGCCGCTGGCCTTCACCGACGGTGACACGGCCGAAATCCCCGTCACCGTGCATAACGACGCGGTCGAGAAGGGCCAGATCGAAGTCGTGCTGCGGACCACCATCGGCGGGCGGCGCGTGGAAGAGACGAAGACGATCGAGGTCACGGGAAAGGGATTGAAGAAGGTGACTTTCAAGGAGGAGTTGAAGCGAGAGGTAGGGTGGGACAAGCGAGCGGCCGACAACGCGCAACATGCGCGTTCGGACAATTCGGCCGCGAGCGACGGCCCACCAGATCGCGCCAATGGTGGGCCGGCGGTCGCAAGCTCCCTTGTCCCACCCTACAACGCCGATCCGACCGAGCGCGTTGAGTTCGAGCTTGTCGTCCGCGCGGCGGGTCACGAAGATGTCGTCCAGCGCTCGGTGCCGCTGAAACCCTACGGCGTGCCGGTCTTCACCGCCGCCAGCGGCTCGAGCTCGGCCGATGGCACGGTGTGGCTGGAGGCCCCGGAGAACATGCCGGCGGAGTCGGCCGGCATGCAGATCGTCGTCGGCCCGACCGTCGAGCGGAGCCTGCTCGATATCGTGCTGGCCCCCGCGCCCTGGTGCCAGGTGGAAGTCGGCCGCCTGGCCTCAGGGCTGGACGCCGCCACGAGCGACGTGATGGCCTCGCTGGCCCTGCAAAAGCTGGTCGGCGCCAGCCGCGACCCGCAGACGGGCGCTTCTGGCGGGCCCGAGGCGACAGCCCTCGATGGCCGCATCCGCGGTTCCGTCAGCCTGCTCTTGTCCGCGCAGAACGACGACGGCGGCTGGAGTTGGACCGGCACGCCCGGCGCGGCAAGCAATCGCTATGCCAGCAGCCGCGCGGCATGGGCCCTGACGCTGGCGAAGAAGGCCGGCTACGTTGTGCCGGACGCGGCCTACGACAAGGCCCTGGGCTATCTGCAAAACCAGTTGGCGGCGACGGAGAACTCCGACTACGAGAGCAAGGCCATTGTGTTGCACGTGCTGGCCGTGGCGGGGAAGGGCGATTTCGCCCTGGCCAACCGGCTCTATCGCGAGCGCAACGCGCTCAGTTCGTCCGCGCTGGTCCACCTGGCCCTGAGCTTCGCGGCCATGGACCGCAAGGCCACAAGCCAGGAGATCCTGGGCCTCTTGGAGAAGCGGAACCTGGATGATACGGCCGGCGTCGCGCTCTCCTGGAGCCACTCGCCGGCCGAGCTGCGGGCCCTGTACGCCTTGGCGATCCAGGATGCCGCGCCCGACAACAAGGGGCTGGCCGTGCCCAAGCTTAAGGAGCTGGTCGATTGGCTGATGGCCCATCGCACCGGCAACCGCTGGGCACCGGAAAAGGCGACCGGCCCCGCGGCGCTGGCCCTCTGCCGCTGGTTTGCGGATAGCCGCTTCACGGTCGAGCACTACAAGCTGACGGTCTTCGTCAACGACGTGCAGGTCAAGGTACTGGACATTGATCCGGCCGCCGGCAGCCAGTGGATCGACGTGCCGCGGCGATTGCTCAATTCGGCCGAGAATGCGAAGCCCGGCGAGAAGGTCCGCCAGCGGGTCAACTTCCAGATCGCCGGCCGCGGGCGCTACACCTATCAGTGCATCCTCGGCGGGTTCGTGCCGGCCGAGAAGCTCAAGAGCACGACCAACGCCTGGCGGGTGACGCGGTTCTACGAGCCGGCCCCGCTGGAACTCGACGGCCGCGAGATCCCCCGCGGCTTCGGCGTCTTGCAAGGCATATTTCAGACGTTCCGCAATCCGCTCGATCAGCTTCCCGTCGGCCGCCGCGGCATGGTGAATATCAATCTCTCGCGGGCGGCGCAGGCGATCGTAAATACGCCCGAGGAGCGGCAGGAGTATCTCGTCGTCACCGAACCGATCCCCAGCGGCACGACCGTGATCGAGAAATCGGTGACAGGGCCGTTCGAGCGTTTCGAGATCGGACCGGGCGAGATCACCTTCTATATCGGCAGCCGCACTGCCCTAGGCACGATCCATTACGAGCTTCTGGGCTACGTGCCGGGCAAATATGCCATCGGACCGACGGTCGTTCGCAACGCCCACCGGCCGGAGCAGCTTGTGGTCTCGGCCCCGAAGACGCTGAAAGTGCTTGCTGAGGGCGCGAAATCGGCCGACCCCTATCGCCTTTCGCCGCAAGAGCTTTATGAATTGGGCAAGCGGCTGGCGGCCAAGAAGAATGATGCCGCATTCCTGGATAACAAAGCAGCCTGGGAAGACATAGAAGAGGGCAAGCGGCTGGCGGCCAAGAAGGATGATGCCGCGGCGATGACCCACTTGACCGAGCTGGTCGAGAAATGGAACCTGCGGCCGGAGATCTACAAGGAGGCGGTCGAGTTGCTCCTCGATATCCACCTGGAGATCGGCCCGCCGGCCAAGATCGTGCATTACTTCGAGATCATCAAGGAGAAGTGGCCCAACGAGGAGATCCCCTTCGCCAAGATCGTGAAGGTGGGCGCGGCCTACCACGAGATCGGCGAGTACGAACGGAGCTACCTCGTCTTCCGCGCCACCGTCGAGAGCAGCTTCGCCCGCGAGAGCGAAGTGGCCGGCTTCCTGCAATCACAAGGCGAGCTGCTGCGGAGCGTGGAGACGATGAGCGGCCTGTTGCGGAACTACCCGCCGGAGGGCTACGTGGCGGCGGCCACCTACGCCCTGGCCCAGCAGGTTGCGGCCAAGGCGCCGGAGGCGGCCAACGATCCGAAACTGCGGCAGGCGAAGATCAACCGCGTCGATCTGCTCCACCGCGCGTGGACGATGCTGGAGGGCTTTCTCACGGCCTGGCCCGACGATCCGTCGGCCGATCAGGCGGCCTTCGCCTCGGCCAGCACGCTCCTCGACCTGAAGGCCTATCGCGAGTCGGCGGCGGCCTGCGACCGCTACGCCAAGCGCTATGCCCAGAGCCGCCTGGTCGATAGCTTCTGGTACATCATCGGCTACTGCGAGTTCGCCACGGGCCGGCACAAGGAAGCCCTCGCGATGTGCCAGAAGGTGGCCGATTGGAAGCGGGTCGACAAGACGACCGGGCGGGAAGAGGAAAGCCCTAACAAGTGGCAGGCGATCTACATCCTCGGCCAGGTCCATCACGGGCTGGGCGAGGCGGCCGACGCGATCCGCGAGTATCGCCGCGTGGAAGACCGTTTCGCCGACGCCAAGGAGGCCATCGCCTACTTCCTCCGCAAGGCGATCGAGCTGCCCGAGGTGACGACGGTCAAGCCGGGCGACGCGGCCGAGGTGGAACTCAAGTTCCGCAACATCGCGGGCTGCGACGTGAAGGTCTACCGCATCGACCTCATGAAATTCAGTCTCCTGCGGCGGAACCTGGGCGGCATCGCGACCATCAACCTGGCCGGCATTCGACCCTTGCACGAGGCGAGCGTCACGCTGGGCGACGGCAAGGACTATCGCGATCGCACGCACAAGCTCTCTCTGCCGCTCAAGGACGAGGGGGCCTACCTGGTGGTCTGCCGCGGCGACGACCTGCACGCCAGCGGCCTGGTGCTGGTCACGCCGCTGGTGGTCGAGGTCCAGGAAGACGCCGTCAGCGGGCGGGTGCGGACGACGGTCAAAAACGTCAAGGCCGACCGCTATTTGAACAACGTGCAGGTCAAGGTGATCGGCAGCGGCAACGACGATTTTGTCGCTGGCGAGACCGATCTTCGCGGGGTCTTCGTGGCCGACGGGATTCACGGCCGTTCGACGGTGATCGCCAGGGCGGAGGCTTCGCGGTATGCGTTTTTCCGAGGGCAGACGGAATTGGCACCGGAGCTTTCGAAAACGACGGCGGACGGAACTAGTTTGTCGGTCAACGCCGCAGGGAGGCCGTTGGAGGCGGCAGGAGAGCCGAAGAAGTCGTTATCGCAGGAAAAGGGGCTGTTGGAGGGCCTTGAGCAGCAGAATCGCAGTTTCCAGGGCCAGCAGATGGAGAACCTCAAGAAGATCTACGGCAGCAAGGCCAAGGGTGTGGAAATCAACCAGGCCTATTAACCGCATGTAGGATAGGTTTTCAACCTGTCATTTGATATGCTGCTCGCGGGCGGAACGGATCGAAGCCCGACGCGCAAGCGAGGGATGGAACCGCTTTCCTCGCTTGCGCTTCGGGCTTCGATGGCTGTGGCGAAAACGGCTCAATTAAGGCCGCTCGCAGTATAAGTAGGGTGGGACTCGCAAGGCTCGGCCCACGCTAGGTGTCTACGTGTCTAATTCTCGACAGGTTAAAAACCTATCCTCGCGCCGCGGAACCTTTTTCGGTGGGCAGGGTTTAATGGACTAAGTGCCGGTTTGGCCTTGGGAAGGGGTGGGCGGGAGCCACCTCTTACGGAAGTTTGCAAATCATCATAGGAGTATTTTTCCCGCACGCGCCCTTTCACCCCCCCTTCCCGTGGGCGTGCTGTGGTTCCTATCCGAAAGCCCTCGTGAGTAAGGCGACAGCCAGCGCAAACAACTGGCTTTCGGATAGGTTTTTTCGCTCTTACCCTCCGATGTGGGCCGAAGCACCTCTTGCCCCCCACCTCGTCGCTTCGCGTCAGGCATCGGAGATCGAAGGCGGAAGGCGAGGGCCGTTCTGGCCCCCTTCCGCCTTTATTCATTTCTTGGGGACGCAGAGCGATTTTTTCCTTGCGTGGGCAGACATTGGCAGGATTCAAAATGCCTGAAACAGAAAACAGGCGATCGAACATTGACGCATGTCGATTTCGTGCGATATAATGTCGATAAAGGTGAGGAATGCCGTGCGATATTTAGGCGATTCCAGAGGGATGTCAAGTGGCACGGTTAACCGACCCAGAGCGTCTCAGTGCCTACACGGATGCCCTCTGCAATTGGCCGTTCAGGGGCTACATCCAGTTTGAATTAACGGAGCAGTCCCTTCGCTGGATCCGAAGCCATTTGGATGGTGTTTCGTTGGATGACATCAAGCGCATGATGTACGAATTCGTGGTTATTGAGGGCGGTGAAATTGATGAGCAACCCGAACGACGCCCCGAGTGGTCGCAGCAGTACGCCTATCATCACGATCTCCGGTTTTTCATCCAAGGCAAGCCTGTTTACGTTGAGACCCGGCTCCATACTCGAGTGCCGTTCATCCCGGACGAATCTTGGATACTGGTGGTAAATGTCCATTCTCCCTGACGAGACTCTGAGGAAGAAACGTCCATTCAATGCCGATCGTCCCTTTCCGTGGCGATGCCGGCACTGCGGCAGAGACTCCGTCGTCATCACGACCATCGAATATACGGCTGAGGTTCGCCAGAGTGGTCACCTCTATGCGCTTACGATTCCCGCGCTTCAGATCCCGATTTGCGCAGAATGCGGTGAAAAAGTCTTCACGGAAGACGTTGACCAGCAAATCAGCCACGCTCTGCAACTTCACCTGGCGTCCTTGACGCTGTCGTAGATTGGTGCGGCAGAATCCCCGGTTCTTTGAACGATCATTGGCCCATGGCCAGTTCCTACTGAAAGACCTTCTATTGCGAGGCAAATGAGATGTTTGGTTGGCTACGCGTGGGGACGACGAAAGCGACCGAGATAGCAAGCAACAGAGCAAGCGATGTGTGCCCTGTGAATTGAGCGCAGGAAAGCCATCTTCATTCCACCGAAGGCCGGTGATACTTGGGCGAAGCTAAACCCGCCCTACCTTCGACCACTGCTGGTCAAGTCGTTTCGGTGACACGGGGATCGAAGTCCCCAACTTCTGTGCGAAGAGCGAAACGCGATACTCCTCAAGCATCCAGCGATATTGGACCAACTCGGGATCGGCCTCGCCCTGCGGCCCGCACCCCGCGACCCACTCGAGATAGGCCTGCCAGCGGGGAAGAAATTCCTCGTCGCGCTCGCGGTCCTTGGCGATGCCGCCGCCGGTCAGGGCGTCGAGCCGCAGGCGGATGGCGCAGGAAGTACCGAGGACAATGCCGCAGCCAGTTCCAGGGCGTTGTGCTCAGGCACTTCGGCCCGACAAGACGCCCAAGCTGGTCGCGGACATCGTCGATCGCATATTGCCACTTCACGCTTTGTGATGCGACGGGTAGTGCGAGCTTGCCCCAAACACCCTCACCCCTTGCCCCTCTCGCGGGAGGAAAGGGGAGCCTGCCCTCACCCCCTGCCCCTCTCCCGGAAGGAGAGGGGAGCCTCGCCCTCACCCCCTGCCCCTCTCCCGGAAGGAGAGAGGAGGTTGGTAGCCGCATCGAGCGCGGTGCGGGCCTCGCGATAGGCCTCGAACCACGGCCCGATCACGCCCGCCAGATCCTGCACCGCCAATCCGATCCGCTGCTGGGCTGCGATTAGGGCTGCTTCGAATGCCTCCTTGGTGCGCGGAATCTCGACATCATCCGGCCACGCCCGAGCTGCCAACAACTCGGCCGCTTGTCGCCGAATATCAAAGCCGGAGATCAATGCCGCCCCCGCCTGCGCCTTGTCCAGCCCCGGCAGCCAATCGACCTGCGTCTTCACCTCCCGCCCGCAAGCCAGCAGGAACAAACGCCGCAGGGCGAACTGTGTTTCCTGGGCCGCGCGCCGCGGCGAATCCAAGAGCCGCAGCGCAACCGATGTCTCGCCATCGACCAGGGCCGGATAGGCCTTCATCGCCAACCGGTTTCGGGCGACTTCGATCTCCAAGGGCAACTCGTCGAAATCCCAGGCGGTCAGGCCGTCGCGATTCCAGCGGGGATCGTCAATCGCCGTAAAGGCCTCGGCCGCCTCCGCGCCCAACTGCCGCCGCAAGGCGTCAAGGTCGCGGCCGGCCGCCAAGGTCTGGCCCTCGGCGTCGGTCACGCGGACGTTCATCTGCAACTCCGTGGGCACCTGCTGGTCGTCGAAGTCCCGCGGGGAAATCTCCAAGCCGCCGATGCGGCTCAGGGCGCGGGCGAGCTGGGTCCGCAGGTTGCCTTCGCCCTGCCGCAGTTCGGCCACCGCCTTCTTGGCGGCCTCCGGCGCAGGCACGAACCGCGTCCGCAGGGCCTTCGGCAGCGAACGGATCATGGCCAGCACTTTTTCTTCCAAGAGCCCTGGCACGAGCCACGCCAGCGGCTCCGCCTGCACCTGGTTCAGCGCCTCCAGCGGCACCGTGACCGTCACGCCGTCCTGCGCTTCGCCCGGCTCGAACTTGTAGTCCAGCGGCAGCTCCCAAGGACCGGCGGCCAGCTTGTCGGGAAAGGCCGCTTCCGCAACCTCCGCCCCTTGCCGCAGCAGGTCGGCCTTGGTCATGGTGATCTTCCGCGCGTTTTCCGGCGACTCGCGGAGCCAGCGGACAAGCTGCACGCCGTCATAGACCTCGGCTGGTAGCCGCTCGTCGTAGAAGGCAAATCGCTCCCAAGGGCCGACCACAATATCGCGCTGGCGGAGCTTGGCCTGCAACCGTTCGACCTCGTCCAGCAGTTCCTCGTTATGCACGAGCACCGCCGGCTTGGGCTCGATATCGCCCTCGACCAGGCCATGCTCGATCAGGAGCTGCCGCGAGGCGTCGGCGTCGATCGGCCCGTAGCGGACCGGCCGCCCGGCGACGATCACCAGGCCGAAGAGCGTCAGCCGCTCGAGGGCCACGGCCGAGGCCCAGTTGCCTTGCCAGTGCAGATCGCTATAGGTCCGCTTGATGAGATGTCCTGCCAGCGGCTCGATCCAGCGGGGATCGATCCGGCCGCAGCAGCGGAGGTAGCGGCGGGTGGTTTCCACCTGCTCGGCCGCCACGATCCACTTGGCCTTGCTGTGGAACATGCCGGAGCCGGGCCAGAGGTTCGCTTTGCTGCCGCCGGCCACGTTGTAGTCGTGCCCTTCGCCGCGCATGGCGATGCTGGAGAGCAGACCGGCCAGGATCGCGCGGTGGATGGCGTCGTACTTCGCTGGAGTCCCGCCTTTAGGCGGTTTCTTGCGACATTTCCGCCTAAAGGCGGGACTCCAACCGCGCAGTTCCATCCGTCTTACGCCGTTCAGACCGTTCCCGGTTTCTTCAATCCGCTCCAGCAACTCGCGATGCACGTCGAGCCATTCCCGCAGCCGCATGAAGGAGAGAAAATTCTGCCGGCAGGCCTTTTGAAGCTGATTCCGCGAGAGCGTGTCCTTCAGCTTGTGGTAGAAGTCCCAGATCTTCAGATAGCTGAGAAAGTCGGACTGCTCGTCGGCGAATTGCGCGTGGGCCTTGTCGGCCGCCTCCTGCTTCTCCAGCGGCCGTTCCCGCGGATCCTGGACCTCCAGGGCCGCGGCGATGATGAGCATCTCCGGCAGGCAGCCCTCTTCGCCGCCGGCGAGGATCATCCGCCCGATCCGCGGATCGACCGGCAAACGGCTCAGGCGGCGGCCGATCTCGGTCAACTCCTGCTGCTCGTCGATCGCGCCGAGCTCGAAGAGCGTGCGATAGCCGTCGCGGACGGCGTCGGGCTTGGGCGGGTCGAGGAGCGGGAAATCGTCCAGTTCACCCAGCCGCAGGGCCTTCATCTGCAAGATCACCGCCGCCAGGTTCGTCCGCTGGATCTCCGGCATCGTGAAGCGGTCACGGGCAAGATAGTCCTGCTCGCTGAACAGCCGCAGGCAGATGCCAGGGCCGACCCGCCCGCAGCGGCCCTTGCGCTGATCGGCCGAGGCCTGGGCCACGGCCTCGATCGGCAGCCGCTGGGTTTTCGAGCGGGGCGAATAGCGGCTGATCCGCGCCGTGCCGGGATCGATCACGAAGCGGATCCGCGGCACGGTGAGCGACGATTCGGCCACGTTGGTGGCGATGACCACCCGCCGCTTGGGCCCCGGGTGGAAGACCCGCTGCTGCTCCTGGATCGAGAGCCGGGCATAGAGCGGCAGGATTTCCGTCTCCTGGCCGGTGCCATCGCCCGGCAGCGGCCGGCTGCGGAGGGTCTTGGCCGTTTCGTGGATGTCGCGTTCGGTGGGCATGAAGATCAGCATGTCGCCGCGATCGATGCGTGCCGCCTCCTCCACGGCCGCCCGCACGGCATCCTGCAAGTCGGGCTCGTCGCCCTCCTCGTCGGCTTCCATCGGCCGCCAGAGGACTTCCACCGGATAGGTCCGGCCGGAGACCTCGATCACCGGCGCGGGGCCGGCGGCAGTGGAAAAATGCGCGGCGAAGCGGGCGGCGTCGATCGTGGCCGAGGTGATGATCAGCCGCAGGTCGGGCCGCTTGGGCAGCAGCCGTTTCAGGTAGCCGATGAGGAAATCGACGTTCAGCGACCGTTCGTGGGCCTCGTCGAGGATGATCGTATCGTAGTGCTCGAAGCGGGGATCGCTCTGCGTCTCGGCCAGCAGGATGCCGTCGGTCATGAGCTTGATCGAGCACTGCGGCCCGATCGCTTCGGAGAAGCGGACCTTGTAGCCGACGTCGCGGCCCAAGGGCGAGCCGATTTCTTCCGCGATCCGTGCGGCCACGCTCCGCGCGGCGATCCGTCGCGGCTGGGTATGGCCGATCAGGCCGGCGACGCCGCGGCCCATTTCCAGGCAGATCTTCGGCAACTGGGTCGACTTGCCCGAGCCCGTTTCGCCGCAGACGATCACCACCTGGTGGTCGCGGATGGCGGCGGCGATATCTGCCCTGCGGGCCGAAATCGGCAGGTCAGGGTCGAAGGACAGTTTTTTCGTAAAGTTCAGTGTCCCCGTCGCCTTTTGTGCATTGCATTCGGCCCGCCTTGCACCTATACTTATGAGGTGAGTCTCGGGGGCGAATTGGATTCGACCGGGCAGGTTGAAGTGCAGGTTGCGTACCGTGGTTGGTCAGCAGGCCACGCTAAAAGCCGACCCAAAATTAATTGCTAATTCTAACCTAGCAATGGCTGCCTGAGAAGGCAACCCCGGTTGAGGGTCTTCGCCGGAGAGATCCGACTACCGGCCATAATTCCGGATCGTTTCGGGTCGACGTTGGCGACGCCCGGGATTAAAACTGCGGCCGACTGGTCAAGCGGCATCCCTGTCGATCTGGGGGCCGTGCGACGACGAGTTTGCAAATAGGGTCGACTACGTACGTGTCGTGAGTCTAAATATATGTAGGATTCGTTATTTCGTGGCGAAGGGGCAGCGTGGAGATTGGGTTGTTCCCACGGTCCCGACCCTTTTGCCGACAGGCGGGCTGCAATCTGGTTTGCGGCCCGTGGAACCGACGATAGCAGGCAGCGCTCGTACCCTAAACCCCTTGGCTCGCAGCGTTAGCGCCCGAACGCGTTGAGTGCTGCGCGCCCTTCTTTTCCGGGTACGTTTCCCTTGTTTTCCGTGTTGTCCGCAGCGACCGCTGCGCAACGACATTTGAGATTCCTGTGCGTTGAAGTTGAGTTTCTCTGAGACTTGAGGAGCGTGAAGATGGTTTATAAGTTGTTTTTGAGCAGCATTTTGCGAGCGGCCCGCCTGTCGGTCGTCGTCGTGTTGGGCTTGACCGTCATGATGTCAGCCGTCGTATCGGTGTGCGCTAACCCACCGACGAACGTCTTCAACCTGGGCGGCACGCAAAATCCAACGACGGGACAGTGGACGGGCCTTGCCAGCCTGCAATTCGTGACCGTGGGCAATCCCGGCAACGTGCCGGATACAACAGTGATGGTCGACGGGACAACCGGCTATGGCTCGGTTCCCTACGTTTACGGGATGGGCAAATATGACACGACCGTTGCGCAGTACGTCCAGTTTCTTAACTCCGTGGCGACGCAGAGCGACCCCTACGGCTTGTACAATTCGGACATGGCGCTGGGCGAGTCGTTTCCGACCGTCGGCATATCTCAAACCCTCGTTTCCGGCACTTACAGCTACGCGGTCACAGGCACGGCACCTAGCGCAGGTAACATGCCTGTTTTCGCCGTCACCTGGGGCGATGCGGCCCGCTTTTGCAACTGGCTCCAGAACGGGCAGCCGACCGGCGGCACGGAGGCCGCCAACACGACCGAGACCGGCGCGTATGCGTTGAACGGCGCGACGACGGACGCCCAACTTATGGGCGTGCCCTCACCTGCTCATAGTGGAAGCAACGCGGCAACTTATTTCCTTCCCACGGAGAATGAATGGTATAAGGCAGCTTACTACAGTGGGGATGGGACCAACTCAAGCTACTGGGCCTATCCCACGAAGAGCAACACCGCGCCGATCAATATCCTTTCCCCAACGGGGACGAACAACGCGAACTTCTGGGATGAGTATGATACGGGGAACGGCGGTGACACCGATCCGACGAACTATCTGACGCCTGTCGGCAGTTTCGTTTTGTCGCCTGGCCCCTACGGCACGTATGATATGGGCGGCGACGTTTGGCAGTGGAACGAGACCGACATCTCCGCTTCGTTTCGGGGTGGGCGTGGCGGGTCGTTGAACGACAACTCCACGCACCTAGCCTCGTCCACCCGCGACATCGGCTACCCGACGACCGAGAACTACGGTCTCGGTTTCCGAGTTGCAAGTAGCGTGGTGGTCCCTGAGCCAGATAGCCTGGCCTTGTTGCTTGCTGTGCCGTGGCGTTTGGAATCTGGAGAGATACGAAATCGCTTTTTCGAGTGGTACAAGGCCGCGTATTACGTAGGCGGAGGGACCAACGCCGGCTACTGGACCTATCCCACGCAAAGCAACATCGCGCCGAACAACTCGTTGGTTCTGGCGACTTCGACCTCCAACGAGGCCAACTGTTTGTACAATGGCGGCGATAGTGATCCGATGAACTACCTGACCGCGGTGGGGACGTTTTCGGCTTCGCCCGGCCCGTACGGCACCTACGACATGGGAGGCGATTTGCAACAGTGGAACGAAACAGCCGTTAATAGCTCGTCTCGGGGTAGGCGTGGCGGCTTTTGGGACAACAACGCCACCTCCATGGCCTCGTCGATCCGGGACAGTAACGATCCAGCGATCGAGGACGACACTATCGGTTTCCGTGTTGCAAGTAGCGTGGCGGTCCCCGAGCCCGGCAGCATTAGTTTGCTGTTGGCCTGCGCCGTAGTGTTTGGAATCTGGAGACTGCGGCGCAAGGCTTAAGGATCTGTCCTTTCTCCTAGTTGCCACTTAAGTTTCGGGAGAACCTGGAGACGGCAAGGCTTCGGGTATCGGCGCCGACTCCACGGTCAGCGCCTGCTGCTTCGCCGTCTCCTGGCGCGGCGATCCGTCGCGGCTGGGTATGACCGATCAGGCCGGCGGCGCCGCGGCCCATTTCCAGACAGATCTTCGGCAACTGGGTCGACTTGCCCGAGCCCGTTTCGCCGCAGACGATCACCACTTGGTGGTCGCGGATGGCGGCGGCGATATTCGCCCTGCGGGCCGAAATCGGCAGGTCAGGGTCGAAGGACAGTTTTTCGTAAAGTTCAGTATCCCCGTCGCCTTTTGTGCATTGCATTCGGCCCGCCTTGCACCTATACTTATGAGGTGAGTCTCGGGGGCGAATTGGATTCGACCGGGCAGGTTGAAGTGCAGGTTGCGTACCGTGGTTGGTCAGCAGGCCACGCTAAAAGCCGACCAAAAATTAATTGCTAATTCTAACCTAGCAATGGCTGCCTGAGAAGGCAACCCCGGTTGAGGGTCTTCGCCGGAGAGATCCGACTACCGGCCATAATTCCGGATCGTTTCGGGTCGACGTTGGCGACGCCCGGGATTAAAACTGCGGCCGACTGGTCAAGCGGCATCCCTGTCGATCTGGGGGCCGTGCGACGACAAGTTTGCAAATAGGGTCGACTACGTGCGTAGAAGCCTGCATGGAAATGTCGCGGGACGCGGGTTCGATCCCCGCCGCCTCCACTGAAACGGCTTGCGATAGAAATCGCAGGCCGTTTCTGTTTCATGTGCCAGGGAAACACGGCTGAACTCGGCGTAATGGGTTAGCATCCTCGCTTGCGCGTCGGGCTGGTATCAGTTTCCACCGCGAGCAGTATATCGCAAGCGGCGCCGGTTGGAAAGCGATAGCATTGCTGTCATGGTGAGCAGAACCTCCAGCGAGCCGACCAGGGCGGGATGCAGTGCCGGCCGGCGATACTGCATGGGCGGACAAACGAGTTCGACGCGCTGCCAGCCCTGGCTCGTCCGACGCCAGCCGCCCGACATGTCTTCGGCGGCATCGGACGGCGCGATAGCATTGCTCGCAAGCCAGGGCAGGAGGAACAGGGCGATAATGAGCCAACGGAACGTGCGCACGGGGAGACCCTTGAAGCCGCGGGTTAAACCGTTTCCGCGATTCGCGTTCTGGACGGCCGCTGCGAGGAGCGATCGAGCGGATTGCCGCACGCGCAAGGTGCAATCCGCAGGCCAATGCCTGGCCGCAGCGCGCGGCGCGCGGTTGCAAGTCGTTGACCGGCAAGGGGCTTCGCAAATCGTGCCCGCCGTACGCGCGGCTTCGCGCATGTGGCGAAATCTCCACGCGCAGGAGACCGCGCGTTGCCATTTTGCAACAGGATGCCGCAGGGCAGTGCCCGCCGATGTCGCCCGTCGCGATTTGCTTCCGAGGGTCTCTTGGCGTAGGTTTTACTAGTACGCCTACCCTGGAGCAGAAAACATGGCAGTTCCTCACGACAGCACTCGTCCGAATCTCCAACAACTGCTGGCGACAACCCAGCTTGCCGCCTTGCCGCAAAGTGCGATCCGGCTGCTGGAATTGTCGCGCGATCCGAACTGCGGCCCGGCCGATTACGCGGCCCCGATCGAGGTCGATCCGGGCATGGCGGGCCAGGTGCTGAAATTCGTGAATTCCTCGTATTTCGGCTTTGCGCGAAAGATCTCGAGCGTCAAGGTCGGAATCTCCCTGGTGGGCGTGCGGACGATCAAGAACTTCGCCCTCTGGAACGCCGTTTTCAGCCTCGTGCCGAATCCCCGCTGCGGACCGTTCGATTTGAAGAGCATTTGGCAGGACTCGCTGCGGCGGGCCCTATTCGCACGGGCCGTGGCCAAGCTGCAGGGTCTGAAGGCTACGGAAGAGATCTTCACCGCGGCCCTCTTGCAGGACATGGCCGTTCCGTTGCTGGCCAAGGAGTTTCCGCAGATCTACGTCAAGCTGTTGGAAGGCCGCAACGACGGGCGGCGCCGGCTTTCCAGTCTGGAAGGCGAGGCCTTTGGCTGGACCCACGGCCAGGCCGCCGGCCTGCTCGCCCGGCAATGGAACTTGCCGGAGGAGTTCGCGACCTTGATCGAAGGCCACTCCGGCGCCCTCGACGGCCAGGACCCGAGCGATCTGGGCGGGCGGATCGTCGCGCTCTCGGCCATGCTGCCCTCGGCCGCCGATCCGCTCTGGATCGAATGCCCGCAGTGGGAAGAGGCCTTCAGCAGGATTTGTCCTTCGTTGTCCTCGCCGGAGGGCCTTCTGAGCCAGATCGACCAGGAGTTCACGGAATTCGCTCCCGTGCTGAAGTTGACCGCGCCGCGGAAGTCGCTGGTCGAAGGGCACCAGGAAGCGGTCGTGCCGGTCTGAAGCGGCGACTGGGATTGGGGGCCTGTTGCGAAAATGTCCCACCGCGGCCGGAAAATCTCTTTGCGGCACTTTTCGCTTACGCCACGCCACTTACGACCGAACTTGCGGATTGCTATTTGGGCCTGTTGACATCGCCCGCTATAATGGAGTGTAGAGCCGTGGGAACGTCTCGGCTGCAAGATTTCAGTCCATGCAGTGAATTTTGTGACGGTGGGGTCCGGCGTGACGCCAGGTTAAATTATCGTGGGCAAAGAAGATCGAATTCGTCGCATGAAGCTTCAGCAACAGGCCGAGGGCTACCTGGACCTTGGCCTGCCCCAGCAGGCCCTCCAATTGCTGGGTCGCTTGGACGCCGCGGCCCACGCGAAAATGCCGGGGGCCGCCCCTTCCGATGCGACCCGGCCCGGCGCCGATGTGCGGACCTTGTTTCTGCAAGGCGAGGCCCTGCGAGCGCTGAACCGCTTCGTGGACGCGATCGTGCCGCTCAGCAAGGTGGCCGACTTGGAACCGGAGAACGTGCAGGCGCTGTTGGCCTTGGGGTGGTGCCACAAGCGCACGGGGCGAATCGATCTGGCGATCGAGGCCCTGACTACGGCCTTGGCCGTCGATAACGACGAGCCGCTGGTCCGCTACAACCTGGCCTGCTATCACAGCGTGGCGGGCGACAAGCGGCATGCCTTGGCCTATCTGGAACAGGCCCTGGCCCTCGAACCCGGCTACCGCTCCCTGATCGACCACGAGCCCGACTTCGATGCGCTCCGCGGCGATCCCGAGTTCGAGGCCATCTGCGAGGGCTCGCGGACGCGGGGCTAACGTACTCATCACGCTCCGCCGTGATGTTTCGCAGCTTCGTAGGGTGGGACCAGCGAGCTTGCGAGCGCCGGCCCACCAACACCGGCGATTGGTGGGCCGGCGCTCGCAAGCTCGCTGGTCCCACCCTACGGCTGTTGGTGGGCTACGAACTGCGAAGGCTCGCGGAGGCGGGGCTGAGTAAAAACAGCAAGGGGCAGCCGCGCGTGCGACTGCCCCAATCGTTGGCGATCCCACTCCGAAGGCTCACCAGGTAAACGTCAAACCGGCGAACGCGCCGTGCAGGACCAGGCTGTCGTCGTGCTGGATATCGCCGATGGCCTGCGTGTCGTTGCCGTAGGCCGGGATCTGGCTATCCGACAATCCCAGGCCCGTCACGGCCACCACGCGGTAGCCGAACTGCGTGGAGATGTGCTGCGTGATCTGCCAGTCCAGCCCCAGGTCGAACTGCGTCAGCACGGCGAAGCCGTCCTGCGTGGCATGCACCGGGTAGTTCGGGTTGGAGTAGGTCTGCGACGTCGCTTGGTACTGCGTGCCGTTGCCCACGGCGTAGACATTGTAGTCCATGGTCATGTGATTGTTGTAAACGCCGACCGTGGGTATGAAGAAGACCTTCCAACAGTTGGCAAAGCGGAAGTTGGCCTTGAAGCCCGCCTGCCCACCGACCAGATCGTTGGTGATATGATCGTTCAAGTACAGCCAGGTGCCGGCATAGATGCTGTTGTCATACAGATTGCGTTCCGCGCCGAAGATCAGGCCGTCCTGGAAGCGGAACCAGCGAACACCGGCAAGGAAATCGACGCTCAGGCAATTGCATTGGCCGCCGCAGAGTGACCGCACGACGTTGAATTCCACGTCCTGGGCATCCCAGGTCCGCCAGATGTGATGATCCGGCGAGTCGTCGGTCCATTGATCGGCCGTGCCGAGCCCGGTGGGGTTCTGCCGGTGATCAGGCCGCCCGTCGTGCTGAGCATGCTGGTCAGGCCCATGGTGAACGGCGTTCCGTAGGGACCGGGGCAGTTCGGGCCGCCGTCGGTGCTCGACTCGGCCAGGCCCCAATACGTGCCTTCCACGCCCCACTCACAGCAGCAGCCGAAGCGATAGCCGATCGCGACCTCCCCGCCCCAGGTCCAGTCCACGTCGCTGAATTGTCCCTGGTGGTCCGGGATGCCCCACTCGGTACGACGTGTAATCGTTCCTCGGCCGAGTGCGAGTCATGTAGAGCGCGTCAAACGACGCGTACCAGGGTGAGCAGCATCCGTTGCCGCAGCAGCAAGCGTCGCCGCAGCCGCCGCAGTTCCCGCCGCACGTACCGGGACCCGGAATACCGGGTGCCCCTCCGCCCTCATTCATGAAGTTGCCGGCGGGCATGGCGTTCGGACCCGCCGCCGGGCCGACGGTGGGAGTGGGGGCGTTGAGCATCTGTTGGACCGCCGCGCTTTCGGAGGGCGGTTGCGGAATGCTGCCGTAGGGCGCCAGGTTCGGGCCCGCACCGTCGGCGGGAGTCACGTAAGACGTGCGGGTCGCCACGACCGGCATGTAAGCATCCCGTGGGGCCACCTGGCCCAAGGGAATTGGATCCGGGGAGCCATAGGTCCCCAATTGCGCCTGCGCGTCGGCTGCCATCCAACCGACCAAAGCGCAGAATAGTCCGATCCGCATCGCGTTCATCGTCAGATTCCTTTCCGATCACACTTGACCGTTTCCAGTACAAATCCGTTGGCACTCACCCATCGGATCGTCGCGCGGCTTATCGGGGATTCGATCATTTCACGCTTGGCCCGGTTATTTCTTGATTTGCCGGCGCATCATTCGGTGCCTGCGGCGCGACGCACACAAGCCGTCCGTCGCGATTGTCGGCGCATTTCGGCAATTCCGGCACAAGCCCGCGTTGCAAGCGTTAAACGCGGCAAGTCAGGACCGGCGAGCGCGGTTCGAGCCCGGCAGGCACAGCCCCGGAAACGCCGGTGCGGAATGTAGCGGCTCGCCCTGGGATGCCAGCCGTTACGGTCGTAACGCCCGCCTTGCTTATAGAACCTGTCCAGCCTTCTTGACCTCTTCGGCCAGGCGGCGGTAGTCCTCCGCGCCATGCGAATCGGGCGAGTACTGGAAGATCGACTGCCCGAAGCTCGGCGCCTCCGCCAGCCGCACATTGCGGCGGATGCGGGTCTGGAAGGTCTGGGCCCCGGACCAGGGCGTGGTCTTGTCGCGGGCACTGCGGAAGAACTGGTCGACGTTGTCGCTCACCTCGCCGGCCAGACGCGTATTGACGTCGTACATGCAAAGCACCACGCCGCTGATCTTCAGACGCGGGTTCAGCCGCACGGAGACCAGGTCGATCGTCTCCAGCAGCTTGCTCAGCCCATGCAAGGCCAGGAAGTGCGGCTGCAAGGGAATGAAGACCTCGTCCACCGCCACCAGGGCGTTGAGCGTCAGCACGCCCAGCGACGGCGGGCAATCGACCAGGAGGTAGTCGAAGGGCTGCTCCTCGGCATTGAGTTTGTCGCGGAGGATCATCTCGCGGCCCACCACGCCGGCCAGTTCCAGGTCGGCGGCCGCCAGATCGAGCGTCGAGCCCACGACCCACAGGTTTTCAGCCACCTGGCGGCGGACCTCCGAAAGCCGCGTCTTGCCCGTCAGCACGTCATAAATCGACGGCTGATCGGCCAGCGGTTCGATCCCCAGGTGCAGCGTGGCATGGGCCTGTGGATCGAGGTCGATCAAGCAGATCCGCAGTCCCGTTTCCGCCAGCGCCGCGCTGATGTTCACGGCGGTGGTCGTTTTCCCCACGCCGCCCTTCTGGTTCATGATGGCAATCGAGCGCATAAGTCCCTCCTTGGTTTGCGCTGATTATAGACCAGGAGGCGATTTCCTCCAAGATCGGTCCGTCGGTCTCTCCTGCCGGGAGGGAAGAATGCGTTCCCGGCCGCTGGAAACCCCCCAAATCGCTTCGCGGGCCAGGAGAAATCAGTCCCTTCCGGCAGAAGGGGCCTACTGCAAGCGCCTACCCCACCGTGCGGTGGAAATGCACGTGCCGCCAGCGTCCGCCCTGCCGCTGCCAGACGCGGGTTTCCTCCGAACGCGTGGTGATCGGGCTGCCGTTGCCGTCGAGTTTCTGCACCAGGCGAATGAAGCTGATCACCGCCACGTCGCCCATTACGCGGACGTGCGGCGTGCTGACCGTAATATTCACCGGCCCATCGACCGCTGCGCGGTGCCGCCTCCGAGCTTGAAGAAGTAATGGTGGAAGTCCATGCCCTCCACCCACTGGCCGCGGGTCTCCGGCTCGAAGCAGGTCAGGCTCGGATCGCAGAGTTCCTCGTACGTGGCCCAGTCGCCCGCAATGATGCTCTCCAGCAGGCGGCGATTGAGGGCCAGAAGTTCATTTGTGGTTGTATCGGACATGGGGTAGCGTTCTCCTTTGGATGATGGAAATACGGGATTAGGGGTTAGGTCTTAGTGCTTAGGGCTTAGAGCTTCGAGCTTAGGGCTTAGAGCTTCGAGCTTACGGCTTACGGCTTAGGGCTTAGGGCTTAGGGCTTAGTTCGTACGTCTTGGCACTGAGTACTGAGTACTTTGTACTGAGTACTGTCTTCCGCCGCTACGCCCGAACGACTCCCAGCCGCACCAGTTTTTCCCGGCATTCGTCGCGTTCGCGGCAGCGGGTCAGGCCGGCCCAGGAGGGATCGCCGGCGGCCAGGAAGGCAGCATCGTCGGCCGGGACCTTGCCGGCCGCAACCAACCGCGCCAGGACGGCCTGCTCCAACCGCGTCAGCAGCATGCCTTCCACGCGATAGTCGAGAAACGCCTCCCAGACCAGCGGCAGCAGCGGGGCGACGATCTCGCGGCCCATCGTCTCCGCATACTGGCGGATTTCGAGCTGCGCGTGGGCGTCCATCCGCAGTTCGATGAAGTGCAATAGGTTGTGCAGGTCGATCTTCCAATAGGCCTCGGTGTAGGTCGAAAGCGGCAGGTCCTTGCGGGCCTGCTCGCGGGCAACGCCCCGCTCCAATCGCTTTTGGTAGACCGCGCGGATCTGCTGCTGGATGGCCGCTTCCTCGGCCGTCAACTCGGCGCCGGCCAGTTCGTCGAAGACGCCTTCGCTGCCCTGCCGATTCGATTTGGCCTGCTTCCGCCAGGCGTCGGGCGCGGTCTGCTGGGCGGCGTCGATGGCCACGGAATAGCGCGTGCTGGTCTCGTTGACCGAGGCCGTGCGATGCCGGATCCACTGCCGCCAGCAGTCCATCGGCACGCGGACGAGGAATTTCAGCTCGACCATCTCGAAGGGCGTGGTGTGCCGGTGCCGCATCAGGTAGCGGATCAGCGTGCGATCGTCGGAGACGACGCGGGTGCCCTCGCCGTAGCTGACCCGCGCGGCCTGGACCACCGCCTGGTCATCGCCCATGATGTCCACCAGGCAGACGAATCCATCGTCCAGGACGGGGAATTTCTGCCATCGCAGTTGCTCGACGAGTTCGGCGTAGGCGGACATTTCAGGGGGTTTTGCGGGATCGAATGAGGAAAGCCAAGACGCTCATTGTAGCGGGTCAACGGCGGCTGACAAGTATGGGGGAGGGGAGTGCTTTCGGCGTTCGACTCCAAAGATCCATCGCCATCGACTACAATGGTCATACCGGGCTCGGTCGTTGTCGGCCCGGCGTCAAAAGAGTGCGGGGTTTGCCATGCTGGATCAGGATCAGGACAAGGGCAAGCAGGAGCTCATCGCGGAACTGGCCGAATTGCGGCGACGGGTCGCGGCGTTGGAAGGAATCGATGCGGAACGGAAGCAAACTGAAGAGAAGCTGCGGGAAAGCGAGGAGCGGTTCAAGCTGTTCATGGACAACAGCCCTGCCATCGCCTGGATGAAGGACGAGCAAGGGCGTTACGTCTACGCCAACGCGTCCTGCGGGAGGCGGGTCGGCCTGCGGCCTGAAGACCGGATCGGGAAGACGGATTTCGACCTTTGGCCGAAGGAGATCGCCGAGCAGCTCTGGAAGAACGATCAAGAAGCGCTCTCCGCGGGCCGGGTGATCGAGGTCATTGAAGAATCCACCAGGGCGGACGGCAGTCCGAGCTACTGCCGGAACTTCAAGTTCCCGTTCCAGGATTCGACCGGAAGGCGGTTCGTGGGCGGGGTCGGCATCGACTTCACGGAGCGAAAGCGGGCGGAAGAGGCCCTGCAGAAGGCCCACGACGAACTGGAGCAGCGGGTCGAGGATCGCACTGCGGACCTGGCGAAGGCCAACGAGAACTACCAGCGGCAGCATCAGACCCTCAAGCACCTCTTGCACTCCAGCGACCACGAGCGGCAACTCATCGCCTATGAGATCCATGACGGCCTGGCCCAGCAGTTGGCCGGGGCACTCATGCAGTTTCAGGCCTTCGAGCACTTGAAGGAGACGAAACCCAAGGACGCGGCCAAGGCCTACGATGCAGGGCTGACCATGCTCCAACAAGGGCATTTCGAGGCCCGCCGCCTGATCGCCGGCGTCAGGCCGCCGATCCTCGACGAAGCCGGCGTCGCCGAGGCCATTTCCCACCTGGTCCACGAGCAAAGCCGCCTCAAGGGACCGAAGATCGAGAGTCACAACCGGGTCGATTTTGACCGCCTCGACCCGACCTTGGAAAATGCCATCTACCGGATCGCCCAGGAAGCCCTGACAAACGCCTGCCGGCACAGCCAGAGCGAGCGCATATCGGTCAGTCTCTTGCAACGCGGGGATCGTCTTCGCGTCGAGATCCGCGACTGGGGCGCAGGCTTTGATCCCAAGGCCGTTCCCAAGAGCCATTTCGGCCTGGAGGGCATCCGGCAGCGGGCAAAGCTGCTGGGCGGCAAATGCAGCATCCGCAGCACGGCGGGAAAAGGCACCCGCGTCACCGTGGAATTGCCCGTGGTGCTGCGGGATGAAGAGGGGTAATTCGGCGACCCTATACTACGTTGGACCCTGGAACTATTTCCCACCGCCGAACGTCTCTTTTTTGGCATACTGGTCGCCTCCGTAATATGATAGAGAATAACTCCGTCGAAGGGAATTGCCATGCTCCGCCGCTTTTTCTCGCCTTTGCTGCTCTTCCTGGCCTTGGTGGCGCCGGTCCCGGCCGCCGTCGACCTGGTGACGCTGCCCACCCGCGAGGGCACGCAATTGACGATCTACAACTCGGAAGACATAACGATGGTCCGGGAGCACCGCCTGCTCACGGTCAAGGAAGGCGTCAACCGCATCCAGTTCTCCTGGGCCAACACGCTCATCGACCCGACTTCGATCGAGTTCCGCATCCTCGACCAGCAGGATAAGGTCGACCTCGTGGACACGACCTTCCCCTCCGGCCGCAACGACGCCCTGCAATGGAACCTCAAGAGCCAAATGGCCGGCAAGATCCCGGTCGAGATCCGCTATTTCACCTCGGGCATCACCTGGGCCGCCGATTACGTGGGCATCGCCAACGAGGACGAAACGAAGCTGGCCGTCACCGGCTACGTGCGGGTGAGCAATGACTCGGGTGAAGTCTACGACAATGCCCAGACGCGGCTGGTGGTCGGCAAGATCAACCTCGTAGAGAAGATCGCCGATCTGGCGCGGAGACCGCCGCCGGCTGCGCCCGGGCTCGTGAACGTGAGAAACGGAACTCTGTCTCTGGGCGGCATCGTTTTGGACGACATGGCGAGGGACTATGATCAAAAGAAACTGAGCGGCGCTTTGGATGCAAGCGGGCTTGTCGTCGAGAAAAGAAAAGAAGTGCAAAAGCAGGGCCTTTCCGAGTATTTCCTCTTCACGATCGAGGGCCGCGAGGACATCAAGGACAAAGAACCCAAGCGGCTGGTGGCGCTGAAGGTGGCCGACGTGCCGTTGGAATCGACCTACAAGCTCAGCGACCGCACCCGCGACCAGGGCTTTACGAAGTTCTACCGCTTCAAGAACGTCAAGCTGCTGGATGAGCAGGGCAAGGAGAAGAAGCTCTCGTCCATGGCGAACCTGGGCCTCTCGCCGCTGCCCAACGGCACCATCCGGCTCTTTTCCGAGTATAAGAACAAGGATCTGGCCTACGTCGGCGGCACGGAGACCAAATACGTGCCCATCGGCGACCGCGTGGAGGTCAACGTCGGCCCTGACAAGGACATCACCATCCAGCGCCGCCTGAAGGACCAGAAGATTTCCAACATCGTCGCCCGGCAGTACAAGCGCCGGCTCGACGACCAGTTCGTGCTCTATTACGACCTGATCGATTACGACGAGACGTTCTTTTACGCGGAAGAACTCGTCTCGGGCAAGCCGGTGCTCGCCAAGATCGAAGTCGAGCGGCAGTTCGACGCCGACGTGGTGCTCTGGGGTTCGGAGGGCCAGCCGCAGGGCTGGACGAGCAACGAGCCCGGCGCCTACGTCGATCTGCACACGATCGTCGGCCGCGTGGAGCGGGTCGATCAGCAGCACGTCAAGTATTTCCTGGACCTCTCGCCGGGCAAGAAGCAGCGGATCGAGTACAGCGTGACCTACAAGCGGCGGAAGGTCGGGCCGGAGTTGAATAGCGAGAGGAAGCGAGAGCCGCTGTAGCTACAACGAGGCGATACGGTCCGGCGGCGAATTGGCGATGGCCTATGCTTGCCGGGGATCGGCGTACCTGGACAATAAGCAATATAAAAAGGCCGTTGCCGACTGCACCGAGGCCATCCGGCTTAACCCGACGTACGCCGAGGCGTACTACTTCCGGGGTTGGGCGTTCGATGACGACGGCAATCACGACAAGGCAATTGCCGACTTTAGCGAGGCCCTTCGGCTCAAGCTCGAAACCGCAACAGTGTATTGCATGCGGGGCGACGCCTACCGAAGGAGAGGAGATTTGGAGAAAGCCATCAACGACTATACGGAGGCCATCCGCCTAACCCCGAAGGATGCCTGGCCGTATTATGTCCGCGGTTTCACTTACGGAAAAAAAGGCGACTTGGAAAAGGCAATTACGGACGTGAGCGAAGCCATTCGGCTCAAGCCCGGCTTCATTGATGCACACCATTGTCGTGGACTTGATTATGCAATAAAGGGCAAATACGACAAGGCGATTGCCGATCTCATCGAAGCCATTCGTCTCGACCCGCAAAAAGCCGGGCCTCGCAACGATCTGGCGTGGATCCTGGCGGTTTGTCCCGACGAGCATTTTCGCGACGGCGAGAAAGCGATCGAACATGCCACACGGGCCTGCGAACTGACCCAGTGGAGAGAAATGATCTGTCTAAACACTCTCGCTGCTGCCTATGCCGAAGTTGGCAAGTTCGATAAAGCGGTCGAGTTCGAAAACAAGGCTTTAGAGATGGCGACGAAAGACGCTGATAAGAAACGATACCACGACCGTCTCATACTGTACCAGAGCGGCAAACCGTATCGCGAAACGCACTTTGAGTGATCGGCCCTCGCCCGGGCGACTTTGACGGCCATAGTAACGTGTGTATTCCGGTTTCGGCACGCGGCAGCGTGCTGGCAATGGGCTGCATGTGGCGCGGACGTGGGCCTTTGGCGGCCGGTCCAGGATGCGACGAAGAATACGTGAAATGCCGGGCGAAGGGACGGGCGTTTACGCCCGTTTCTGGCTTCAGCCAGTAATCGGCCCGGCATTTATGCCGGGTTGGGGAGCCGCGACCAGTCTTCTTCCCACTCTTTCGCGATGTCAACCCCGTTCACGGGGTTCCTGCCCAGTATTGTTCATGCGAGGAAGGATGCCCGTGAACGGGCATGACAACGGGAAATAAACTGTTACAAGGGACGATTGTAGCTCACCGCGAACCCGGCATGAATGCGCATGAATGCCGGGCCGATTACCGGCTAAAGCCGAAAACGGGCGTAAACGCCCGTCCCTCGTGGCCCGGAACGAAAGCGGCATAACCT
This sequence comes from uncultured Planctomycetia bacterium, assembly GCA_963824275.1. Lineage (GTDB taxonomy): Bacteria > Planctomycetota > Planctomycetia > Pirellulales > Thermoguttaceae > JANXQG01. The sequence goes on from CAWGOT010000003.1 coordinate 1,830,158, forward strand.
CTTGTCTTCCCGAGACACAACCTCTGAGCAAGGACCTTGTTGAGCGTGCCGGCAGTTTCGCGGAACGCCGCAAACGCTACCCCACCACCCGCGGGTAGATCCACGCGCCAATCGCCACTACTACCGCGGTCGCGCCCAGCAAGACGCCGAAATCCTGCACCAATCCGTAACTGCTGCTCCCCTGCGGCAGCATCAGGGCCCGCAGGGCGTCGACCTCGTAGGTCAGCGGGTTCAGCCGCGCGACGACCTGCAGCCAGCGCGGCATCAAGGAAAGCGGATAGATCGCGTTGCTGGCAAAAAACAGCGGCATCGTCAGCAACTGGCCCATGCCCATGAACCGCTCGCGGGTCTTGACCAGGCAGGCCACGATCAGCGAAAGCGTGGCGAAGAACGCCGCCCCCAGGACCACGGCGGCGGCCACGCCCAGCAGACAGAGCGGATGCCAGTCGATCTCCACGCCCAGCAGCACCGAGAGCAGGTAGATGATTGCGGCCTGGGAAAGGCCGCGGAGCCCTGCCGAGAGGGCCTTCCCCAGCACCAGCGCCGCGCGGGGCGTGGGACTCGCCAAGAACTTGTGGATGATGCCCAGATCGCGCTCCCAGATAATCGCGATCCCGTAGAAGATGGCGATGAACAACACGCTCTGCGCCAGGATGCCCGGGGCCATGAAGTCCAGGTAGCGGATCCCGCCGGTGGGAATCGCCTTCACATTCGTGAAGATCTGCCCGAACACCAGCAGCCACAGGGCCGGCTGCACCGACCGCGCCAGCAGCTCGGTGGGGTCGTGGCGGAGCTTCCACATCTCCATCTGGGCAATGGCGATGGTCTTCGAGACAAACCTCAGCGAAGCGACGCTCCAGCCGACGGGCGGCACGGCCTCAAGCGAGTCGCCGGGCATCACGCCGGCCTCTTGCGGTCTCACGATAACTGCCTTCCGGTTCCAGGGCATCGCCCGAGTAGTGAATGAAAACGTCGTCCAGCGTGGCATCCGCCTGCGGCAAGGACGCCTTGAGCTCGGCCGGCGAACCGAGGGCGGCCACCTTGCCGCGGTTCATGATCGCCAGGCGGCTGCACCAGGCGTCGGCCTCTTCCATCATGTGCGTGGTGAAGAAGATCGTCATGCGGCGCTCGTCGCGCAATTGGCCGATGCGCTCCCAGACCGCCTGCCGGGCCAGCGGATCGAGTCCGCCCGTGGGCTCGTCCAGGAACAGGACCTGCGGCCGGTGCAGCATCGATTGGGCGATCTCCAGCCGCCGAATCATCCCGCCGGAATACGGTCCGCACCAGGCGGTCGGCGCTCTCGGCCAGGCCCATGAACGCCAGGGCTTCGCCGATGCGGGCCTGCCGCTCCCGGCGGGGGATGTCGTACAGCTTCGCGAACACGTGGAGGTTCTCGTAGCCGGTCAGGTTGCCGTCGGCCGAGAGCAATTGCGGCACGTAGCCGATCTGGCGGCGGACGTCGGCCGCGTGGCGGAGGATGTCGAAACCCGCCACGCGGGCCGTGCCGGCGCTGGGTCGGCAGCAGGGTGGTGAGCATCTTGATGGTCGTGCTCTTGCCCGCCCCGTTGGGGCCCAGCAGGCCAAAAATCTCGCCCTGCTCCACTCTCAGCGTCATCGCGTCGACAGCCGTCCGGTCGTCAAAACGGCGGGTGAGACGATCGGTTGCGAGAATCACTGGGCCTTGACCGTTACCGTCAGCGGCTCGCTGCTCGTAGTCGCGCCCTTGTCGTCGGTCGCGCGGGCCGAGAACACGTACTGGCCGGCCGGCCGCCGCAAGTCGACCGTGTAACGGCCGCCCTGGAACGACTTGAGGACCTTCTCGCCTTCCAGGATCTCGACCTTCGCGATCCGCCCTCCGCCGCCATAGGGCAGGGCGCGGATCACGAAGCTGTCCTGGTTGGGCGGGGTGGCCGGGGCGGCCTTCCCGCGCCGCCCTGCCGGCGTGGGGTGCTCCGAGATCAGGCTGATCGTGGGGGCCAGGTTGCCGGACGGCAAGTTCTGCGGGGTGGCCTTGATCATCGCCACGCCATGCGACGGCACTTCCACGGCATATTCGTCCTTCACCGCGCCCAGGTCCTTATGCCCCACAGGTCGCGGACAAGGGCGGTGGCGCCGGCAGGCCAGCCGAGCCGGGTCCACTTGGCGGTCACCTTGGCAGGCGCCAGACCGATTCAAAAGCACCACGGCCTGCGACCGGTCGCCAAGCGGCTTGGCCCAGACTTCAAGACTATCGGCGCTGGAGACCTTCGCGCCCTGGATGCCCAGCGAGTCCTGGTTCACGGCAATGGCTTCCTTGTTCGTGAGGATCTCGGTGATCTCCGGCTTCGCCTTGCGGAGATCGGTCCCGGTAAGCAGCGGGGCGGAGAGGATGCACCACAGGCTGAAGTGGGCGCGGTTCTCGTCCAGCGTCAGGCGGCCCACGCCGACTTCCATCATGTCCGGATCGTTCCAGCCGCCGGGGCCGGCGTAGTACTCCAGCCCGACCTGCTGATCGAGGATGCCCATCACGCTGCCCCAGTTGGGTTGGATGTCGCCGGTCGTCCGCCAGAGGTTGCCCACGGGCTTGGCCCACTCCCAGGGCCGGCTGCCGCCCCACTCGCAAAGACTGAAGACGATCGGCCGGCCGCACTTCTCGATCGCATCGTGGACGATGGGGTATGCGGTCCGCTGTTGCTGGCCATTGGTGTTGCACCAGTCGACCTTGATGTAGTCGAGGTCCCACGAAGCGAACATCTTCATGTCGGCCACTTCGTGCCCTTTCAGGCCGGGATAGCCGGCGCAGGTCTTCGTGCCGCAATCGGAATAGATGCCGAGCTTGAGGCCCTTTCCATGCACGTATGCGGCCAGGGCCTTGATGCCGGAAGGGAATTTCTTGGGGTCGGCCACATAGTCGCCGTTGGCGTTGCGCTCGCGCTCGCACCAGCAGTCGTCGATGTTCACGTACTGGTAACCGGCGTCTTTCATGCCGGTGGAGACCATCGCATCGGCCGTGGCCTTGATGAGGGCCTCGTCGATCTTGCTCTGGAAGGCATTCCAACTGTTCCAGCCCATGGGTGGCGTCCTGGCCAGCCCGTTGTCCAAAGCGGACACCGGGCGGTCGCCGGCCACAACCGCGGCAAGAGCGATCCCGACCACCCCCAATAACCGATGCATGCAACGCCGAGCGCTAACCATAATACAAGTCTCCTTCTCGAAATAGCGGACTGGAATGTTGACTGACAGGAATTTTGATCAAGCGGAAGCGTCACTCATGGTAACTTGGGCACCGAGCAATGTCAAGAACTTGGCCTTGCCTTCGTGCCACAGAAAATAGAAGATCGCCACGAACCGGTCCGGCCGCGACGGGCCAACCTCGGCCGTCATCGGCAGCCGTCGGCCCAAGGCATCGGTCGCCGGCCAGGGCACGCCCGGATTTCCGGCCGGGGCAGGGGCGGACTGCAAGGTCGTCGCGATCAGCGTGACGGCAAACAAGCAAGCCCTAAGCGTGTAAAGCGGCATGGGATTCCCCCGACGCTACTTGCCGGCCTCGAGCTTCAGCCTTGCGGGCTTCAAGCCCTCGGCCGCGGCTTGCAACTCGATGGAGCCCGGTTTATCGACCGCGCCACCAGCACCATGCACTTGCCGTTGAAGGCCAGGCGACTGGAGCCCTTGTCGGGATCGTGATCGCCGGGATTGCCGTTGCCGACTCCAGCGACGCGTCCCGCGCCTTCGACGGTAAAGGTCACGCGGTTGCCGGCCGTGGGAACGATCCGGCCCTCCGCGTCCACCACGTCGACCTCAATCACCGACAGGTCTTCGCTGTCGGGGGCGAGCACGGTGCGGTCGGTCTTCAGCCGCAGTGCGGACGGCGGGCCGGTGGTCTCGACCTTGTCGGCGGCGGCCACCTGGCCTTGGTTGGTGCCCCTGGCCTCGAGCGTGCCGGCGGCATACCTGACATTCCATTCGAGGTGGCCGTTGCGCGGCATCGGGCGGGTTCCCAGGCTTTGTCCGTTGAGCAGAGAGCTCCACCTTCTCGCAATTGCTGAAGGCCACGACCTTGATCTGCTGCCCTTCCTTTCCCGGCCAGTTCCAATGCGGCATGACGTGAACGACGGGCTCGGTTTTCCACCACGACTGGTAGTAGTAATAGTTGTCCTTGGGAAAGCCGCAGGAGTCCATGATGCCGAAATGACTGCTGATGCAGGGCCACCGGTACGGCGTGGGCTCACCCTTGTAATCGAACCCGGTCCAGACAAAGCTGCCGGCGACGTAAGCCTTCTGGGCGACCGGCGCCCAGGAGAAATCGGTCATGTTGTAGGACGACACGAAGGTCCGCGTCCGGTTGTCGGCATATTCGCCGCGGGTCGTGAGCGTGCTGGCCGTTTCGCTGGCAAAGAAGGGCCGGGTGGGATGGGCCCTGTGGATCGCGTCGTACCGCTCCGGGTTATAATTGACGCCGACCAGGTCTTCGACGTCGGCCAGGCTCACCCGTTCCAGCCATCCGCCGTTCATGGCGGAACTGACCGGGCGGGTGGTATCGTGCTTGAGGACGACCTCCTTCATCGCGGTGTACTGCTTGGCGCCTTGCGGCGTGCCCTGCCGGCCCTCTTCGTTGCACATCGACCACATGATGATGCTCGGGTGGTTGCGGTCCCGCATCACCATGCTTGCGACCTGCGAGAGGATTTCCTCGGAATCGCCCAGCTTGCGGTTCTCGTCCATCACCAGCATCCCCAGTTGATCGCAGGCGTCGAGCAGTTCGGGATTGGGCGGGTTGTGCGACATCCGCCAGGCGTTGGCCCCCATTTCCTTGAGCTTCCGCACGCGCCAGGCCTGGAGCGTATCGGGCACGGCAATCCCCACCCCGGCAAAATCCTGATGATTGCAGACGCCCTGGATCTTGACCGGCTCGCCATTGAGGAAGAAGCCTTTCTCGACGTCGAAGCGAATGGTGCGGATCCCGAAGGACGTGTCGTGTTGAGTCGACGACCCGCCCGTTCTGCTTCACCGTGGTGACCAGCTTGTAGAGATAGGGCGTGCGGATAGACCACAATCGCGGCTCCAATACGAAGGGATTTTGCCGGATGGTCTCGCTCTTGCCGGGGGCAATCGTCGCGGACGAGGTCGCACTGGCAACGGTCTTGGCGTCGCGGTCGATGATTTCCGAGACGACGGTCACCGCGGACTCGGCGGCGCCGGCGTTGTCGACGACCGTGGAAATGGCGATGTCGGCCCGCGCCGGCTGGACTCCGGCGCGGGTTCCGGCAACTGGGCCGTGACAAAGGTGCCCCAAGGCGCGGCATGCACGCGGTCGGCGACGTTCAGCCAGACGTGGCGGTAGATGCCGCCGCCCTCGTACCACCAGCCCTCGAATTTGGTCGGGTCGACGTGCACGGTCAAGACGTTCTCTCCGGCGAAGTCGGCCGCCTCGCTGATATCATAGCGAAAGCTTGTGTACCCGCTGGCGTGCCGTCCCAGGCGTTTGCCGTTGAGCCAGACAAGACTGTCGCGATAAACGCCGTCGAAATCGATCCAGACGCTTTTGCCCTGGCTGCCGGAGGGCAGCTTGAAGACCTTGCGATACCAGCCCGTCGTGGGAATGATCGAGGCATGGCTGGCGTCGCCCTTGGGTGAGAACGGGCCCTCGATCACGCTGTCGTGGGGAAGATGGACGGCGGTCCAAGAGCTGTCGTCGTAGCGGGCGGCGCTGGGCGCCGGCGGAACGTACGACGGATCATTCTCCAGTTGGCCGGGGAAATAGACGGCGCCGATAATGCCGCCTTCGCCCGCCGTGTTCTCGACCTGGACGGCAAGCAGATTCGGCCCGTTGGCCTCCCAGGCCGGCGCCAAGTCGACGTCGAACTCCTCGCCCCAGCCGATATGCGTCGCCACTTTCTTGCCGTTGAGGTAGATCGTGGCGTTATCGTCGACGTTTTCGAAGCGCAAGACGCGGTCCGACTTCTTCTGGTCGGGCAGGAGCGTGCGGAACCAGGCGAACCCCACTCTGCCCTTGAAAACGTCGACGCCGGTGGCAACATCGGCCCAGGGGGCCCCGGAGGCATCGAGCTTGGGGTCGGCCATTTTTGCAGCGTCGCCTTCCGTCGCCGTCCAGCGCCAGTTGCGGATTCCCGTTTTCGGCGTCTCGAGGACAACACCCGGAAGCTCTCCGCGGTGATAACGCCATCCGGCGTCGAGCAAGATCCGCTCGCGCGGCGAATCGCTCCGCGCGGCGGTCGAAAACAGGGCCAACGCAAGGCTCCCGAGCAGCCAGGATACGTGAAGCGAATTTCTCATGATGATCTGCACCTTCATTGTCAATGGGTTCTTTACCGTGGTTTCGGCCGTCGGCCACGCCCAGCAGCCTGCCAAGTATCATGCCCTGCCAGGGGCGTCCTTGTCAAGCACCGCCCAGGAAAGACATTGTAGGGAACGGACTCCGTGCCGTTCCTGTCTGAGCGGTCGGGTGATGCCTTCACGTGGCCGCGACGACCCCGGGACCCCGCCTTGCTCGCCAGGGCGGTGAACAAGGCATTTCTTGCAACAAACTGTTGCATTCGCCGGACGACCCCAAAGGGGCGAGTTCAAAAATTCTGGCTCTTCCGGTCTTAGTTAGGTGGCCCGATCGGGCAGCGGAAGACTCGCCCGCGGGCCTTGTCGTTGATCCAGCCGCCGCAGGCCGCGCAGCCGGCCTTGCTAAACTTGCTGGCGGTCACTTTTTCCGCTCCGGTGCGGCGTTCAACTCGCCCTTCTCATAGAGCACTCGCCCGCACTCGTAGATGAGGCGGACGCATGGCGCTAATCCCTCGACGCTGCCGGCCGCGTCGGCGGTTTCTTTCCCGGTCACATCCCGGCACGGCTTGAGGTCGATGCCCTTGGCCAGCCTGAAATAGAAGTCCTTGCCGAAGACGTAACCGGTTGCGCCGTCGGAAAGAACGAGCATGGCGATGACCGGCCGCGCGGCGTCGCGCCATACGGGCCAAGACTTCCACTCGCCGCCTGTCTCCTGCGCGGCGTACACCGCGCCGGAGTCGGTAACGAAGAAGAACAGGCCGTCGGCCGCCGCGACGCGGAACGGCTCGGAAAACGGGGACGCAAAGGCGCCCCGTGGCTTGTCGTCGGCGTTGAGATTGTAGCCGGAGGGAATGAGCCCCATTGCCGCGACCTTGGCTGGATCCGGCTCATGAAAAGCGATTTCGGTCACGCGAATCTCCCAACGGGCAGCGCGCTTGCTGGCCTCGCCAATCTCTGGCGCGTTGGCGCCGCCTCTGGCTCGGATTGCCGCAGCTCGAACCATAGCACGCGGTTTGCTGCGATTGGGAGGATGTCCCCGTCGCGCCCGCAGGTGGCGGGAATACCGCATAGATGACAGAACAGCGATCCGTTGCGACGGCGTGCCTCGGCGCCTTCGATGGCGCTGGGTGCCCCCGTGCCGACGTCCACGCGCCGGACCGCCGCCGCTGAGAACGATTCGTCTCCCGTAGACATAGGGCTCCCAATAGAAATCGTGCTCTGTGGGCGGCCCCCCGGCCCGACAGCACACGCGTTCGGCGGCGAACTGCCAAATCAGACCCGATGCCACGCGCCATTGCGCGAGCCTTCGAGGCTCGAAGGACACCTCCGAAGCTGCCCCTTTGGCCCGGACCGACTCGAGGTGGATCGGCGACCACAACGGCGCGATCGTCCCTCGCACGGGGTCGGCGAAATGCCAGCCGGCGACCGACGAGTCGAGGCTGCACGCCTCGACATCCTCGCTCAAGAGCAGCTTGTCACCAAAAACGCCGATCGCCGCGAACGGAAGCTGCGAAGGGCGCAGACGGAAGTCCCTGCCGTCGTGCGGTCCGTCCTGCTTCACGACGGACGCGCCGCCGTTCGAGGCGCGGTTCGCGCCCCCGGCCCCTCCACGACGCTCCTCCGAGGCAACCAGCGTCAATCGCCCGTCCCCTCGGTTGGCATCTGTGTCGCTCGAAACGGTACAATCGGGCAATTCGCACCGTAGCCAGTCCACACCCTCGTCCGTAACGAATGTGCCCCGCAGTTCCAGGTCCTTCAGGCCCTTCAGCACCTTTAGCCGCTCCAAGCCGGCGTCCGAGATGGAGGTGTCACCGAGTCCCAGCGTGCGAAGGCCGTGCATTTCCACCAGGCAGGTGAGTCCCGCGTCGGTGATGCGAGGATTCTCGCCCAAACCCAGGTTCTCGAGCCGCCGAAGCGCGGTCAGGTGCTCCAGCCCGGCGTCGGTAAGGGAATTGCCCCCAAGTCCCAGCGTCTGGAGGTTGCGCATCTCTGCCAAAAAGGCGAGCCCGGCGCCGGTGATGCGAGGATTCTCGTCCAAATCCAGGTTCTCGAGCCGTCGAAGGCCGGCCAGGTCCTCCAGGTTCGCGTCGGTAAGACCGGTCCTCGACAGATCGAGCCGCCGAAGCCGCGCGAGCCGCCGGAGTTGTGCGAAATCCGCATCGTCGAGTGTTGTCGGGCTATTGAAATCGCGGGAAAAGGAGGCGTCAACCACCTCCGCGAAGAAATCCTCGCCGAGCAGCCCCTCAAGCCAGGCCAGTTGCGCGGGCGGCGCTGGCCCGGCGGGAAGGTCCTCGACGAGATAGTATGACAGCCATACGCGGCCACCCAAGCGTTGATGGAACCACTCCACCAACTCCCGCTGCCTTCTCGCCTGCTGCATTTCCACGGCCAGCCAACTACAGGCCACGGCGACTGCGAAAGTCAGCACCAACAGCGAGCGGATCGTGAACTGGAACCGGCGGCGGAATAGGACGCAGGCAAGGAGGCACAGCAGGGCCAGCGCCAGCACGCCGCCAACGACCCCAAGGCAGATCAGCACCGGCCAGCCCTTGTGCTTCCCGAAAGCAAACCACTCGAACCGCTCCGAGAGCGTCAGGAAGCCTTCGGCAGCCAGCAGGCCGAACAGCAGCCAACTCGGGGTTGGACGATACCAGGGAGACTTGCGGTCGTCGGTCATCATCATGTCACCATTTCCGTCAGGGGCAGACCGTCCAACATGATCTTGACCGGCAAGCCCCGGTTTGTCAATCGCCCTCTTTTTGAAGCCACGGACGAAACACCGATTGAACACGGATTTATACTGCGAACGGTTTCAAATGAGCCATTTCCTACCAGCCCGAAGCGCAAGCGAGGTAACTGGTTATCAACCTCGCTGACCCGCCCACGGGTGCCCCGTCGGGCTGGTATCAGTTTCAATCGCGCGAAGTATATGAAGCGGAAGAAGGCCGCAAAAAATTGCTTGACGTTTTTGCCAGCATAGGCTACAACCGGTATTCTGACCGGGCCAAAACCAGAAACCAAGGGAGAAATGAAAATGAAAGCCAGAAAGACCGGCAGCGGGCGCACGCCCCGCATGTTCGAGTCCGTCATACGCAAGAGGAAACACGATCATTCCTTTCTCTTTCTTGTTCTGGCCGCATTGGCCTTGAACTCGAATCCGGCTCGATCCGCCGAGCCAGCGCCGACCGCGCCGGGCAAGGATGCCGCCCCTGCTTCGACGACAACCGGCACTCCGGGCCAGTATCCCTACGACCTGATCTCCGTAGAGCAACGGAGAAAGCTGGAGAAGATCCGCGATTCCATCGGATCGATCAAGAATCTTGATGCACTCTATCAGAATCGAACGAATCCCAACGGTCTGCCCTACCACTTGTACGTGCCGGCAGCCCTCCAGCCGGGCACAAAGTATCCGTTGGTGATATTCCTGCACGGCGCAACGGACCTCACCATTGACACGCACAGAGGATTCCCAAAGGGAATCTGGTCGCTGCCGCAGGTGCAATCGAAACATCCGCACATGCTGTTTGTTCCCCGGTTCCGCACGAATCGCGATGCCTGGGTGCATGACGATTACCGCAAGATGGTGATGCAGGCCCTCGACGACCTGGTCCAGGAGTTCAACCAGAAGCCGAACGGGATCGGCATCGATGTGGACCGGGTCTATTTGGCGGGCTTTTCCATGGGAGGAATGGGCGCGTGGGATTATGTGAAACACGAGCCCAATCGATTTGCGGCGGTCTGCCCGCTGTCGGGTTTTTCTGTCGGCCCGCAAAATGAGGCGGAAGCAAAACTCATCCAGCACGTTCCGATTTGGATCTTCAACGGCGACGGAGACAAGGGCGTCGGCGGCTCTCGACTCAGCTACCAGATGTTGAAGCGCGTCGGTGCGCCGGACGTCCACTACCATGAGTACGTGCAGTGCGGGCACGTCATCGATGATATCGCCTTCTTCACGGACGGTTTCATGGACTGGTTGTTTGCGCAGAAAAGGAAAAGCGCCAGGTAGGCATCATTGGTTGCGACGATTGAAGCGATCATTCGGCACTACCCGCCAAGCCCGCATAGTATGCTGCCCGCTTGTGCCGGCCGCTTCGCCGATAGATAATTGAAGGGGCTCGACGCCGTGGGCCTTGGTGAGCCGCGGAATGCGAGCGTTCCGCTGACCGCTGGAATGGAGGTTCCGTTGAAGCCCAAAGCGATGGGCATTCCAAGGCGCAGATAGGCGTTCACAGGCTTCCGTGGCGAATAAGAAGGATCGGGGCTACTTGGCGGGCTTTTCGCCCAGCTTCTCCAACTTGTATTTGGCCGTCACCTGGTCGTAGGCAGCCATCCGCGCAGGCAACACCGCTCCGCGGTTGTCGAACAATTGCTGGTTGGCGTTATTGGCCGTCGGCTCCCAGATGAAGGTCCCCAGCCCCTGCCCGCGCGGCAGGCCCTGCATGATGTCGTTGGCCTCCACTGCCTGCGCATCGACCTCCGCCATCACGAATTTGAGTTTCGGATAGGCGCCGCCAGATCCTCGAAGTTCGCTTTCCACGTGGCCGGCGGCCCCTGCCATCGCGAGTAGCACGACAACCCCAGAACATCGAACTGCACGCCCTGGGCCAGGGCCGCGTCGACCCACGTCCGCGCCGCGCGGTTGTCGCCGCCCTTGTCGATGTGCAACATGATCTGGATCTTCGGATCGACCTCCCTGACGGCGGCAATCCCCGCTTTGAGATAGGCCGCCAGTTGCGGCCAACTGCGCGTCGTCCCTCCCAGATCGGTCATCATTCCCGGTGAAATCTCGTTGCCCACCTGCACCATGTCCGGCTCGGCCCCGGCGGCCTTCAACTGCGAGATCGCATCCTTCGTCCAGTCATGCAGGGCCTTCGCGGCCTCGCTGGGCGGCATTTTCGCCCAGGCCGCCGGCGCATATTGCTTGCCCGGATCGGCCCAGCCGTCGCTGTAGTGGAAATCGATCAGCAGGCTGAATCCCAGGGCCTTGACGCGCTTGGCCATGACGATGGTGTGAGGCACGTCGCAGTAGCCCTGCGGCGAATAGGCCCTCGAGTTGCCTTGGTTGGGCCTGGTCGGGTCATTGAAGACGCGAAAGCGGATGGAATTGAAACCGTGGTTCTTCAGGATCTGGAAAACGTCCACAGGCGTGCCGTTTTCGCTGTACTTTACGCCCTGGCCTTCACGCTGCTGCACCCAGGACATGTCGGCTCCCACGATATAGGTCGCCTGGCCGGCGGCCGGGAGTTTGGCGTCCATCGGCGCAGGGTTCTGCGTGCCCGTCGTGGCCGGCGAGTTCAAAAATTCTGGCTCTTCCGGTCTTAGGTGGCGCCGATGGGGCAGCGGAAGACTCGCCCGCGGGCCTTGTCGTTGATCCAGCCGCCGCAGGCCGCGCAGCCGGCCTTGCTAAACTTGCTGGCGGTCACTTTTTCCGCTCCGGTGCGGCGTTCAACTCGCCCTTCTCATAGAGCACCCGCCCGCACTCGTAGATGAGCCGGACGCACGGCGCTAATCCCTCTGCGCTTCCGGCCGCGTCGGCGGTTTCCTTCCCGGTCACATCGCGGCACGGCTTGAGGTCGATGCCCTTGGCCAGCCTGAAATAGAAGTCCTTGCCGAAGACGTAACCGGTTGCGCCGTCGGAAAGAACGAGCATGGCGATAACCGGCCGCGCAGCGTCGCGCCATACGGGCCAAGACTTCCACTCGCCGCCTGTCTCCTGCGCGGCGTACACCGCGCCGGAGTCGGTAACGAAGAAGAACAGGCCGTCGGCCGCCGCGACGCGGAACGGCTCGGAAAACGGGGACGCAAAGGCGCCCCGCGGCTTGTCCTCGGCTGGAGCCGACGGAAAGACGATCTCTGTCACGTGAATCTCCCAGCGCGGCGCCGTTGCCCGCCTCATCATCCACATGCGCCTTGGCCACCTCGGACGGTTCGGGCTCGGATTGCTGCGTCGGCGCAGCGCGGTTCGGGTCAGCCAAAAGAGGATCGGACGCCTCCGTTTCGGGCGACTTCGGCCCGGCTTGCTGCGCCGGCAGAGCGCCGTTCGCTTCGGGCGAGCCAGAAGGACCGGGCGTCTCCGTTTCGGGCCCGCAGGTCGAACACCAGGATGCGGTTTGCTGCGACGGGAAGGATGTCACCATCGTGGCCAAAACTGGGATTGGGATCGGGGACGCTGGCGCGGGTGAGGATGCCGGGAGCGTGGCGGAACAGGTCCAAACGGGGCACCTGGGCGGCTTCCGGGCTGCTGCTTGCTCCCGTGCCCGTAGCCTGGCCCGGGGGGCCGGAGCCGTCCAGGAGGATTCGTCTCCCGTAAACATACGGCTCCCAAAAGAAGTCGTCCACCATGGGCGGCTGCCCCGGGTCAGCCAAGCACATTTGGTCAGCGGCGAATTCCCAAAGCCGCCCCGACGCCACACGCCATCGCGAGTCTTCGAGGCCTAAAGGGTGTCTCCTGACCCTCCCCTTTGGCCGAGGCCGCCTTGAGGCCGATCGGCGACCACAACGGCGCGATCGTCCCCCGCGCGGGGTCGGCGAGATGCCAGCCGGCGACCGAAGAGTCCAGGCTGCACGGCTCGGCATCCTCGCTCAAGAGCAGCTTGTCCCCGAAGACGCCGACGGCCCCGAACGGAAGCTGTGAGGGGCGCAGCGGGGAGTCTTTGTCATCACGAGGGGTGCCAGGCTTCGCGGCGGCAGCAACGGCGCGCGACGCCTGGGTCGCGCCCCCGCCACCTCCAAAACGCTCCTTCGAGACGATCAGCGTCAGAGGCGTATCGCCCCGATCGCCACCCCAGCCTTGCCAGACCACGCAACTGTGCAGCTCGCGTCTGAGCCAGTCCGCGCCCTCCTCCGTGACGCGTGTCTCTAGGATATCTAGGTTCTCAAGACCCCTGAGCGTGCTTAGGCGCTCCAGCCCGGCATCCGTAATGGGCGTGCGCATGAGTTCCAGCGACCGGAGGCTGGGGATTTCCGGCAGGCACCCCAAGCCAGCGTCCCCAATCGAGGTGAAGCTGAGTCCCAGCATCTTAAGGCTGTGCATTTGTGCCAGGCAGGCGAGCCCGGAGCCGGTGATGCGTGGATTATCGTACAAACGCAGGTCCTCGAGGCGGCGAAGCCCGGCCAAGTGCTTCAGGTCGGCGTCGGTAATGCCGGTCGCCGAGAGGTTGAGCTCCCGGAGCCGCGTGAACTGCCGGAGACGCATGAACTCCGCGTCGCCGAGCGGCACCGGGGGGTTGTTGGGCCCGCCGGAAACGGCGGGGCCGCAGCAAAAGGAAGCGTAAACCACGTCGGCGACGAAATCCTCCCCGAGCAACCCCTCAAGCCAGCCTGGCCGCGCCGGCGGCACCGGCGCGAGGGGCATGTTACTGGGCAAAACGTACAGCAAGCATACGCGGTCGCCCAAGCGTTGATGGAACCACTCCACCAACTCCCGCTGCCTTCTCGCCTGCTGCATTTCCACGGCCAGCCAACTACAGGCCACGGCGACTGCGAAAGTCAGCACCAACAGCGAGCGGATCGTGAACTGGAACCGGCGGCGGAATAGGACGCAGGCAAGGAGGCACAGCAGGGCCAGCGCCAGCACGCCGCCAACGACCCCAAGGCAGATCAGCACCGGCCAGCCCTTGTGCTTCCCGAAAGCAAACCACTCGAACCGCTCCGAGAGCATCAGGAAGCCTTCGGCAGCCAGCAGGCCGAACAGCAGCCAACTCGGGGTTGGACGATACCAGGGAGACTTGCGGTCGTCGGTCATCATCATGTCACCATTTCCGTCAGGGGCAGACCGTCCAACATGATCTTGACCGGCAAGCCCCGGTTTGTCAATCGCCCTCTTTTTGAAGCCACGGACGAAACACCGATTGAACACGGATTTATACTGCGAACGGTTTCAAATGAGCCATTTCCTACCAGCCCGAAGCGCAAGCGAGGTAACTGGTTATCAACCTCGCTGACCCGCCCACGGGTGCCCCGTCGGGCTGGTATCAGTTTCAATCGCGCGAAGTATATGAAGCGGAAGAAGGCCGCAAAAAATTGCTTGACGTTTTTGCCAGCATAGGCTACAACCGGTATTCTGACCGGGCCAAAACCAGAAACCAAGGGAGAAATGAAAATGAAAGCCAGAAAGACCGGCAGCGGGCGCACGCCCCGCATGTTCGAGTCCGTCATACGCAAGAGGAAACACGATCATTCCTTTCTCTTTCTTGTTCTGGCCGCATTGGCCTTGAACTCGAATCCGGCTCGATCCGCCGAGCCAGCGCCGACCGCGCCGGGCAAGGATGCCGCCCCTGCTTCGACGACAACCGGCACTCCGGGCCAGTATCCCTACGACCTGATCTCCGTAGAGCAACGGAGAAAGCTGGAGAAGATCCGCGATTCCATCGGATCGATCAAGAATCTTGATGCACTCTATCAGAATCGAACGAATCCCAACGGTCTGCCCTACCACTTGTACGTGCCGGCAGCCCTCCAGCCGGGCACAAAGTATCCGTTGGTGATATTCCTGCACGGCGCAACGGACCTCACCATTGACACGCACAGAGGATTCCCAAAGGGAATCTGGTCGCTGCCGCAGGTGCAATCGAAACATCCGCACATGCTGTTTGTTCCCCGGTTCCGCACGAATCGCGATGCCTGGGTGCATGACGATTACCGCAAGATGGTGATGCAGGCCCTCGACGACCTGGTCCAGGAGTTCAACCAGAAGCCGAACGGGATCGGCATCGATGTGGACCGGGTCTATTTGGCGGGCTTTTCCATGGGAGGAATGGGCGCGTGGGATTATGTGAAACACGAGCCCAATCGATTTGCGGCGGTCTGCCCGCTGTCGGGTTTTTCTGTCGGCCCGCAAAATGAGGCGGAAGCAAAACTCATCCAGCACGTTCCGATTTGGATCTTCAACGGCGACGGAGACAAGGGCGTAGGCGGCTCTCGACTCAGCTACCAGATGTTGAAGCGCGCAGGCGCGCCGGACGTCCACTACCATGAGTACGTGCAGTGCGGGCACGTCATCGATGATATCGCCTTCTTCACGGAAGGTTTCATGGACTGGTTGTTTGCGCAGAAAAGGAAAAGCGCCAGGTAGGCATCATTGGTTGCGACGATTGAAGCGATCATTCGGCACTACCCGCCAAGCCCGCATAGTATGCTGCCCGCTTGTGCCGGCCGCTTCGCCGATAGATAATTGAAGGGGCTCGACGCCGTGGGCCTTGGTGAGCCGCGGAATGCGAGCGTTCCGCTGACCGCTGGAATGGAGGTTCCGTTGAAGCCCAAAGCGATGGGCATTCCAAGGCGCAGATAGGCGTTCACAGGCTTCCGTGGCGAATAAGAAGGATCGGGGCTACTTGGCGGGCTTTTCGCCCAGCTTCTTCAACTTGTATTTGGCTGTCACCTGGTCGTAGGCAGCCATCCGCGCAGGCAACACCGCTCCGCGGTTGTCGAACAATTGCTGGTTGGCGTTATTGGCCGTCGGCTCCCAGATGAAGGTCCCCAGCCCCTGCCCGCGCGGCAGGCCCTGCATGATGTCGTTGGCCTCCACTGCCTGCGCATCGACCTCCGCCATCACGAATTTGAGTTTCGGATAGCGCGCCGCCAGATCCTCGAAGTTCGCTTTCCACGTGGCCGGCGGCCCCTGCCATCGCGAGTAGCACGACAACCCCAGAACATCGAACTGCACGCCCTGGGCCAGGGCCGCGTCGACCCACGTCCGCGCCGCGCGGTTGTCGCCGCCCTTGTCGATGTGCAACATGATCTGGATCTTCGGATCGACCTCCCTGACGGCGGCAATCCCCGCTTTGAGATAGGCCGCCAGTTGCGGCCAACTGCGCGTCGTCCCTCCCAGATCGGTCATCATTCCCGGTGAAATCTCGTTGCCCACCTGCACCATGTCCGGCTCGGCCCCGGCGGCCTTCAACTGCGAGATCGCATCCTTCGTCCAGTCATGCAGGGCCTTCGCGGCCTCGCTGGGCGGCATTTTCGCCCAGGCCGCCGGCGCATATTGCTTGCCCGGATCGGCCCAGCCGTCGCTGTAGTGGAAATCGATCAGCAGGCTGAATCCCAGGGCCTTGACGCGCTTGGCCATGACGATGGTGTGAGGCAAGTCGCAGTAGCCCTGCGGCGAATAGGCCCTCGAATTGCCTTGGTTGGGCCTGGTCGGGTCATTGAAGACGCGAAAGCGGATGGAATTGAAACCGTGGTTCTTCAGGATCTGGAAAACGTCCGCAGGCGTGCCGTTTTCGCTGTACTTTACGCCCTGGCCTTCACGCTGCTGCACCCAGGACATGTCGGCTCCCACGATATAGGTCGCCTGGCCGGCGGCCGGGAGTTTGGCGTCCACCGGTGCAGGGTTCTGCGTGCCCGTCGTGGCCGGTGTGCCGGCGTTTGCCGGACCGTCCGCCGCCGCGTCGACTCTCGCCGGGACCGGGGCCGGGGCCGCCGATGCAGGCGGCGCCAGGCGGCCGTTGAAGCAGACGGCCGTGCATGCCGAAGCGATTAACGCCACGCCCATCACAATCACATATCGCTTCGTTCGCATCTACGCTAGGACCTTGCCGCGGTCTTCCATCGCCGGCCAGTGCGGCGATAAAGGGCCGCACTCGCAAGACCGGCCAGGAGCAGCGCCAGCGTGCCAGGCTCGGGCACCGCGGACGGCGCCGCGGCGGAATTGCCGCCGGCCACTATGACTTCCGCACCGCCGAACACCACGCTCCCGCCCGCAGGCGAAGCGAAGAGCGATGCCGCCCCCGCGCCCACGGTCAAGCTCGACCCGTTGGGGATGCCGTTGGGGTTCTCGACCACCAGCGTGCCGGCGTTCACGAAGGTGCCGCCGGTGTAGCCGTTGGAGCCGCTGAGGATCAGCATGCCGGCGTCGTCCAGGCTCAAGGCCGAACCAGTCACGCTCTCGCTGATGTCGCCGCTCAAGGTGAGCGTGGAGTTGGCCGTGGGCGCCACGCTCAGGTTGCCGGCCAGGATGATCGGGGCCGAGATCACGTGCGTGCCGCCGTGCACCGTAATGTGCGACGTGCTGCCGGTGTTATTGAGCGTCAAGGCGTTGGCGCCGGTCGCCGAGATGCTGAATCCCGAGGTGGTGCTGCCGTCCGTATTGCCCAATACGAGCGCGCCGACCGTCACCGGAACGTCGAGCACAACGCCCACCAGCGCCGATCCTGCGTTGTTCAGGATCGCCGTCTGGCCGGGGCCGTTGGCGCGCTGGGCGTGCTCCAGGGACCGAGGCTCCAGTTGCCGCCGGTCGTGGCCCAGGTCCCCGGTCCGCTGGACGAAGCGCCCGGCAACTGCAGCGCCGGTCGCCGTACACCAGGTAGCTCGGCGACAACGGAATGCCGTTGAGGTCGACCGTCGTAAAGCTGCCGCTGTAGGCGTTCGCTCCGTAGGCAATCAGTTGCTCTCCGGCCGCCGTGGCGCCGGACAGGTTGAGCGTGCCGCCGAAGGAGTCGTTGAGGGAGAGGTTGTAGGTCGTCAAGAGGCTGCCGATCGCCAGGTGTACCGCGCCGGAAGCGCCCACGGTGAGCGAGTCGATCGACTGCGGCCCGATGCTGGCGTCGAGCGTGCCGCCCGTGACCACGACATCGGAATGGGCGCGAAGGCATTGGGCGCACCCGCCCTGAGCACGCCCGCATTGATCGTCGTGGGGAAGCTATAGGTGTTCACGCCGGTGAGCGTGAGCATCCCCGAGCCGTTCATGGTCAGGTTCAGGCCGCCGCTGCCGTCCTGCAGCGTGCCGCCGAAGGTGCTCGACGTGGTTTGATTCAAGGTCAGCGTGACCTGCCCGGCGGCGCTGTTGGTAATCGTGCCGCCCGCCGCGCTGGGGCTGCTGCTGAGGCTGCTGACCGTCACGCTGTTGCCGTTGAGGTCCAGGACTCCGGCGTTGGCCGTCACCGCCCCGCCGGGCAGGGCGCCCGAGTTGCCCGTGCCAAGCTGCAGGGTGCCGCCGCTGACGGTCGTCGTTCCGGAATAGGTGTTCGTGCCGATCAGCGTGAGCATTCCCGAGCCGAGTTTGGTGAGACCGCCGGCGCCGCTCAGGCCGCTGCCGAAGGACACGCTGTTGCCGTTGGTGTCGATCATGGCGGCCTGCCCCGAGCCGATCGAGGCGATGGCAGCCGACACGTCCAGCGTGTTGCCGGCGGCATATTGCAGCGTGCCGCCGTTGAAGGTGATGCTGCCGGCGCCCAAGGCCGAGGTGGTGAAGTTCAGCACGCCGCCGGAGAGCGTCGTGCCGCCGGTATACGTGTTGGTGCCGCTGAGAATCTGCGTGCCGCTGCCGACCTTGACCAGGGCCACCGCGCCGTTGGGCGTGCTGTTCTGGATCGTGCCCGAGAAGCTGCCGCTGGCGTTGCCGTTGCCGACGGTCAGGACCGATGTGCCGTAGCCGGCCACGAAGTCGACTATTCCCGCGCCGTTCAGGGCGCCGACGCCCGCATTGAATCCGTTCATGTCAAGGTACCCGCCGCTATTGATCGTCAGGCTGCCGGCGCTGTTGCCCAGGGCCGCGTTGCCGCCCAACTGCAGCAAGCCGGACAGGATCTGGGTGCCGCCGCTATAGGTGTTCACGCCGGAGAGGTTGAGCTGGCCGCTGCTGCCGCCGCTGAAGACCAGCGCGAGCACGCCCGCGCCGTTCTGCAACGTGCCGCCAAAGGCGGTCGAGCCGGTCTGGCTGACCGTGAGCGTGACGGGCTGCGCAACGCTCGTGGTGACGGTGCCCGAGAGTCCGCTGAAGGAGGGCGCCAGGATGCTCAATCCGGCCAGGTCGAGGACCCCTCCGTTGGCCGCCACCGCGCCCGTGCCCAGGGCGGCGGCGTTGCCAAGCTGCAGCGTGCCGCTGGTGACCTGCGTGCCGCCGGTGTAGGTGTTGGCGCCGGCCAGATACTGCAACCCGGACCCCGACATGACGAGGCCGAGGTTCCCCAGGCTGCCGCCGCCGGCGATCAGACCGCTGAAGGTCGTCGAACCGCCGCCCGCGGGCGCGAGGGTGAGAATCGAGGCGGCGGTCGAGTTCGAGTTCAGCACGGTGCCGCCCTGGCCAGGCGCCGCGTCGGAAAGCGCGGCCACGGTCTGGCTGCCGCCGCCGAGGTCGAACGTTCCGCTGCTGGAAACGATAAGGGCCGTGCCGACGGGCAGGACGCTCGAACCGCCGGAGACCCCTGCCTGCGGTTGGAACACGGCGCCGACCAGCGCCCATATTGTGTTGCTGGCTCCCGTGGAAGCCTCCTGCACGGTCAAGCTCGACGTTTGGATGTTCGAAACAAACCCGCCGGCCCCAACCTCGTTGGCACCCACATAGTTGAAGAGGTTTCCGCCCGGACCGAGCAACGTGCCCGTGCCGTTGGTAATGGTTGTGGTCGTCGCCGCCGCGGTCCCCTGGCGATAGCCGGAGGCGAACGCCTCCCACGAGCCGGTGGCAATATTGGTCATCGGCAGGGCAATGGTCGTCTGGCTAAAAGCAGCGCCGCTGCCGGCAGTCCCGGTCGAGTTTGCCAATCCTGCACTGGGAAGCTCGTTGACGTTTACGTGGTCGAGTGAAAAGGCAGCGATACTGAGGTCGCTAGGGGCGTTGGGGAAGTTCACGACCAGCGGGTCGCTGGCCCCCGTCACAAAACCCGAACTCGTCGAAGAAAGATAAAAGATGGCCGCCCCAGTAACATTATTGCCGTAGCCGTACGTGACCGCGAACGTCAGGTTCGTACCATTGTACGTGATGCTGGTGGGGCTCTGCACGCCGGCGCCGGTCCGCCAGGTAACCTCGACCACCAGGACGTTGGCGCCCGTGCTGATGGTGAAATTATTGCTGTTGGCTGCTGCGGGGGTAGGCGTCCACTCGTTGCTGCCCGCCAGCGAAATCGCGCCGGCGAGCCCGCTGCCGAGTTTCAACGTGCCGGCGTTGACGATCGTCGGCCCGCTGTAGCCGCTGCTGCCGGCCAGCGTCATCGTGCCGGCGCCGGTCTTGATGAATCCGCCCGCACCGCTCATCGCTCCGCTGAAGAGCGTGCTGGAGTTGTTGCCGCCGGCCGTCAAGGTCCCACTGCCCAGGAACACGCTGCCGGCGCCGGCCAGGCTCCCCACCGTGGCCGCGGAAACGCTCAGGCCGAGGGTCCCCGCGGCGTTGACGGTCACGCCGCTGGACTGCGCCACGGCGTTTCCCGCCGGGTCGGCAATGGCCAGCGTGCCGCCGTTGACGGTCGTCGGTCCGGTGAAGGAATTCACGACGTTCAAAGTCAGCGTGCCGATGCCGGCTTTGGTCAGGCCGCCGCTGCCGCTCAAGGGCGAGTTGAAGGCCACATTGTTGCTGCCGGTGTCGATGATCGCCGCCTGGCCGGCCGCAATCGGCACGATGTACGGCGAGACGTCGAACGTGTTGTTGGCTGCGTACTGCAGCGTGCCGCCGTTGAAGGTGATGCTCGGCGGGTAGCTGCCCAGCGCCGCCGATGTAGCGAAGTTCAGGATCCCACCGTTAAGGAACGTGCCGCCGCTATAGGTATTGGTGCCGGTGAGCACTTCCGTCCCGGCGTTGGCGGCCATGGCCAGTGCCACCGCCGCCGAGCTGTTCTGGATCGTCCCCGAGAACGTGCCGCCGTTGCCTCCGCTGCCGATCGTCAAGGTCGAGGCGGTTGAAGTCAGGTTGTCAATCGTGCCGCCCGTGCCGCTCAGCGCGCCCACGATGGGACTGAACCCGTGCAGATCGACGAGCCCGCCGTTGACGGTCAGGGTGCCCGTGTTGAGTCCCAAGGCCGCACTGTTGCCAAGCTGCAAGGTGCCGGCTTGAACCGTCGTGCCGTTGTAGCTGTTCGCAGCCGTGAGCTCCATCAGGCCATTGCCGGTCTTGATGATGCCGCCGCTGCCTCCGCCGTTGTTGGTGATCGGCCCGGAAATGAGCAGGTCGACCCCGCCAGGAACGGTCCCTTGGCCCACGTTGAAAGTCACGTTGGGGCTGCGGACCTCGACTTGCCCGGAGATCACCGACGACACGTTCGTGCCGATGGTGGTCACGCTATAACCTCCCTGAATAGGGAAGTCGTTGGTAGCTGGGCCACTGGCAGTCATCGAGCCGCCGGTGAGCTTGTAATTGGCGTAATAGCCCTCATCACCAATATTCGAACCGGTGATATTAAGAACGCCGCCATTGATGTTGACCTGGGTCACGGACGTCGTGGCGCCATAGCCCAAGGCGTTATTGACCTCGAGGCTGACCACGGCCCCGGGATTGATCGTAAGGGTCCCCTGGATTGCGCCAGTGCTGCCGCCCGCGTCCAGGGCCAGCGTGCCCCCGTTGACCGTCGTGCCGCCGGTATAGGCGTTGGTGGAGGTCAGCACCATCAGGCCGCTGCCCGTCTTGATCACAGCCGCCGTGGGGTTGGTTCGGATCGGGTTCCCCAGGGGCGTGGAGATGATCAAGCCGCCGGACCCCGTCACGTTGAAGGTATTGGTGGCCGCCAGTAGGAGGCCGTCGAAAGTGCTTATTCCGGCGATATAGGAGTTCGCGCTGCCGCTGACGGTGACGGTCTCCGCAGTGCCGATTCCAATGTTGAAATTCGAAGCGGCGCCCGCCCCGTAAAGCGTGCCGCCGCTGAGGTTGAGCGGCCCAATCATGTTCGCATTGCTCCCCACCGTGGCCAGAAGCAGACCGCCTTGCTGGATAGTAAGTTGCTGCTGGGGGGAACCAAGGTGCCTTCTCCCATGACGTTCTGGGTGGCGAATTGCAGCACGCCGCCGCTGCCCACCGTGATCGTCTGGCCGGCCGTGACGTTGCCCAATGCCGTCGCAGCACTGCTGGCGCCCGCGATCATGACTCGCCACCAACGTGCCCCCGCTGACCACAATGTTCCCGGTGAACGTGTTTGCCGCGTTCAAGGTCACCAGACCGGGACCGGCCTGGACCACCCCGCCGCTACCGGTGATCGCGGCCGAACTGAAGTTCGTGCCTTGCGTCAGCGTGCCGTTGTCCTTGAAAGCCAGCGTGCCGTTGTCGGTGACCGTGCTGGCGCTTGAGAGCGAAGCCCCGTTGCCGAGCTGCAGCGTGCCGGCCGAGATCAGCGTGGGGCCCGTGTAGGTGTTCGAGCCGGTGAGCGTGGCCAGGCCGTTGCCCAGCATGACAAGGTTGCCGTTGCTGCTGATCACGCCGCTCACACTGAGGCTCGTCGCCGCCGGAGGGTCGAGAATCAACCTGCCGTTGTTCACCACCGAGTTGCCGGGCAGCGAACCGGCGCTCGTCGCCCCGTCGCCCACCTGGAGCGTGCCGGAGGAGATCAGGGTCCCGCCCGTGAAACTGTTGTTCGTGGCGGTCAGGATGACCGCGCCGCCGGTCGGCGGGCCGTTGGCCACCAGGCCCAAGCTGCCCGTCAGGGCCGAGGGGTAGGTCAGCGTGCCGCCGCCCCCGCCCAGGCGATAGTTCGTGCCGCTCGGCGTCAGGACTCCCGTATACGTCTCGTTGTCCAAGGCCCCCAGGCTGAGATAGCTGAGCGAATTCGTAGTCAGGTTGACGGCGTCGGCCGAAGTGGCCGGGGTCACGACCAGCGTCCCCGTGGAGCCCGTGCCGCTGCTGAGGTTCGGCAGCAGGCCGGGCAGGCCGCTCGCCAGATACAGGCCCACCGCCCCAGAACTGCTGACCGTGATCGGATAGCCAACCGTGGAAACATCGCTCAAGGAACCGTACAGCAGCGCGCCGGCCGTGACCGTCGTCGAGCCGTAATAAGTGTTCGCGCCGGTGAGGTACAAGATCCCGGTCGTGGTCTTCACCAGGTTGGCCTCGTTCGTGTCGTCATTGATCGAGCCCGCGAAACTGCCGCTGCCGACCGTCAGCGTGGCGCCCTGGCCGTAGGCCAAGAGCAGCGTGCTGCCCGGCACGCCATTCAAGCCGGCCAGCGTCTGGGCCGTGTTGCTGAGCGTGACCGTGCTCAGGCCGTTGTTGATGTTCAGCGTGGTCGTGGAGGGCAGCGAGCCGGTCGCGCCCACGGTGAGATTGCCGCCGTTGATCGTGGTCGCGCCCGCGTACGTCGCGTTGCCCAGGAAGACCACGTTGCCGGGACCGGTGAGGGTCACGCTGTTGGTCCCGCTGCCATGCACGATATTTCCGGAGAAGGTCAAGGCGTTGTTGACCGAGGCGGAAGCGATGGTGAGCGAGCTGTTGAGCGTGATGTTGCCGCCGAAACCGGCGTTGTTGTCGTCGATGTTCCCCAGCGTGGCGTTGAGGGCGTTGACCGTGATGTTCTGCGGGAAGGTATTTGCGCCGCTGATCAGCAACTGGGTCGCGGTGCTGCCCGTGTAAATATCGCCCACTTGGACGGCCGTGCCGTTGCCCAAGGACCCTGCCGCCGCCGCCACCAGCACGCCCGCGCTGATCGTCGTCGTGCCGCTATAGTTGTTCTGCGCGGCGAGCGTCAGCGTGCCGGCGCCGAGCTTGTAGAAGCCCATGCCGGCGCTCCCGGAGGAGCCGTCGGGAATGCTCGAGGAGTAGGGGAAGGTCTCGCCGGACACGACCTGGATGCCGAAGACCGTGCCCGTGCCGAACGCGACGTTGCTGAGAACGCTCGTCACGTCGCTGGACTGGAACTCGCCCTGCTCGTGCCGGCCTGCACGACCAGCGTGCTGCCGGCGCCGTTGACGGAAATCTGGCCCCCGGCCAGGTACGCCGGCTGTCCGGCAAACGACCCCAGGGTATTGACGCTGGTGGCGATCAGCACGCCGCCGTTGACCTGGGTGCCGTTGGTGTACGTGTTGTTGCCGGTGAGGGAGAGAATCCCCGTGCCCAGCTTCACGAAGCCCAGGGGGCCGTTGACCGTGTTGGCAATCGACGTGCCGTAGATGACGTTCTCAGGGCTATTGACGTTGATGCCGAGATTGGCGCTGGCGGCGAAATAGACGTTGCCGGTCGTGAGCACGGTATCGACGCCGCCGCCCGGCGTGAGGCTGAACTCGCCGGCATTGGTGCCGGCAGTCACGGCCAGCGTGGCGCCGGGGTTGACGACGACGCTGCGGGGGGCCGTGTAGCCGGGCAAGGCGGCCGTGTTGGCGGCCAGCAGCGTGCCGACGTCGACGGTCGTGCCGCCCGTATAGCTGTTCGAAGCCGTCAAGGTGAGGATGCCGGCGCCGTACTTCGTCAGTCCGCCCTGGCCGCTGAGGGGGCTGGCGAAGGTCACGTTGTTGCCGTTGCTGTCGATCTTGGCCAACTGACTGGCGGCGATCGGGGCAATGCCGGCCGAAACGTCCAGGGTATTCCCGGCGGCCCATTGCAGGATGCCGCCGTTGAAAGTGATTGAGCCCGGGCCTGTGGGCAGGGCAGTCGCGGTGAAATTCAGCGTGCCGCTATCGAGGAAGGTCCCGCCCGTATAGGTGTTGCTGCCGCTCAAGGCCAGCAGGCCGGCTCCCAGCATCGTGAGCGAGCCGTTGCCGCTGATGTTGCCGCCGTAGCTCTCTGCGCCCGGGTTGTTGAAGACCAGGGCCGAGTTGACGACGATGTTGCCGGTCACCGCGCCGCTGGTAATGCCGTTGCCAAGCGCGAGCGTGCCGGCCGAGATCGTGGTCGGGCCGCTGTAGGTCTGGTTGTTGATCAAGGTCAGCATGCGGCTGCCCAGCGTGACCACCGCGCCGTTGCCGCTGATCGCGCCGGCGAAGGTCTCGTTCGAGGCGTAATTGAAGGCGAAAACGCTGTTGTCGGACACCACAGCCGTGGCGGACAGCGAGCCGTCCTGGCCCGGCTGCCCGCTGCCGAGCACGAGCGTGCCGCCGGAGATCGTCGTGCCGCCGCTGTAGCCGTTGGCACTGGTGAACGTCAATAGGCCCAGGCCTATCTTGGTCACCGCACCGCTGCCGCTGATCGTGCCGCTAAAGGTCTGAGGGGCGTAGTTGTTGAACACCAAGAGCGAATTGTTGCTGACCTGGCCGAGCAAGGAGCCGTCGGACGTGGGACCGGCGTTGGCGCCGATCTCGAGCGTGCCGCCCGAGATCGTGGTGCCGCCGCTGAACGTGTTGCCGGTGCTGGTCAACGTCACGGCCCCGCTGTTGAGCTGCAGCACGCCCGGCCCCGTGATCGGGTTGGTGAAGGTCTGCTGGCCCGTCAGGCTATAGACCAGCGAACCGCTGTCCGAAATCGTGGTGTTGGGCAGATAGCCGTCAGGCCCGGCCCCGGCGTTGCCCAATTGCAGCGTCGCCCCGGGCCCAATCAACGTCAACCCCGTAAAGGTGTTGGTGTTCTCGATGACCAGCGTGCCGCCGTTGGTCAGGCTCAGGCCCGTGTTGCCGGTAATCGACGCAGTCCCGGAAATCGTATACGTGCTCGTCTGGTTTTCGAACGTCATGCTGCTGGGACTGACGTTCCCTGAGTTCAACGTCACATGGGTGGTCCCGCCAATCGCAGCCGAGTCGCTGAAGACGACCGCGTCGTTCGGCTGGAACTTGCCATAGTTGTCCATCCCGCCCATCTGGAGGAAATTCCCGTAGGCGTTCCAATCGCCGGTATGCAGCCCGGTCCAGGCAACCGAGTACAGCCCCGTCACCAGCAGGTCCAACTCCTGCGGGTTGGTGGGATTGATTTCCAGGTTGCCCACGGCCCGGTTGGGAAGCAACGGGTTGAGTACGAAGGTGCCGTTGCTGACGCCGCTGGCCAGGCTCTGGGTGCCGCTGGAATCGGTTTCGATCAGGGCGTACGTGCCCGTGCCGGAAATCGCGCCCGTGATCTGGATCTCCTGCGTGTTGGCAGAACTGCCGACGTTGCCGACGTTGGTCAGCCCATTGTCGACCACCAGTCCCGGACTGCCGGCGGGCGCGAGCGAATCGAACTGGAAGATGACATACGAGCCGTTCGAATAGTTGAAAGGAACCGTCAGGCCGTTGGCCAGGGTGAGCGGGCTGCCGGCCGTCATGCCGGCCTCGATCATCGTGGTAGGTGGCGCGTTGTTGCTGATCACGACCGCTCCGTAGATCGTGCCCGTCCCGCCCAGCGTCCCTGCGGAAACGCTTACCGTGCTCGCAGTCGACGAGGCATACAGCGATCCGTTGACCAGAAACCGCCCGCTGGCCACGGTCGTCGAGCCGGAATAGCTGTTGGCCACGGTGAAGGCGATCGTGCCGTTGGAGCCCAATTGGATTCCCGTGGCCCCTGCGCCTTCCACGTAGACGGGACTCGATGCGCCGATCTGGACCCCGCCGCTGCCGCTGATCGGGCCGGTGAAATCGACGCGGCCCGCCTGCGAGGCATAGAACGTGGCGGGGCCGTTCAACTGCACGCCGCCGTTGAAGGCCGTGTAGTCGTCGGTGAAACCGCCCAGCACCACGCCGCCGTTGCCGGGAACCGGGTTGACGATGATGTTACGGTTGGTGAACAACGTCGACGGGCTACTGCCGATAATCCGGCTGTTGGGCCCGTAGGTCATGAAGGCCAGGTTGGCCCCGCTGGCCGTGGCGCTCGTCCCACTCGTGACGCCGATCACCAGCGCGGACGTGCCGCTGCCCAGGGGGCCGGTCTGGCCGTTGGCATAGTCGGCCGAGCCGATGAACAGCCCGCCCCCGGCGAGCTGCAGGCTGGCAGCACTGAACGAGCTGGCGCTGCTGGTGAACAGCAAGCCGCCGTTGCCGCCATAGGTCACGCTGACGGCGGCCAAACTGGAGTTGCTGATCGCGCCGGCATACTCGCCCTCAGGCACTTGGGAAGCGATCCCGCGAATCGACGAAAACAGCACGCTCGTGCCGGCCGACGCGGAATACAGGTCGATCGGATTCTGCAGGATCAGCGTCGAATTGGCGGTCGGAGAGCCCAGCACCAGGTTGCCGGGGATATAGGTGCCGAACTGCAAGGTCTGCAGGGTGGTCAAGGCGGCCGACGTGTACAGGCCCACCGTCCGCTGCGCGAAGTTCGCGCTGGAGGCGGAAAAGCCCACCACGTCCTGCGTGTTTCCGGCAGAGCCCAGGCTGATCTGGTCGGCGTTCGGGATCGTGCCGGCGGGAACCACCACATAGGAGAGGCTGTTGGCCGCGGTGGGATCGAGCGTGGCGCCGACCTCCAGGATCGCGGTCCCGCCGCCGGTCGAGTTCAGGCTGATGGGGGCCAGGGCACTGTTGGCGCCGCCGCTGCCCAGGACGTTGGGCTTCAGCAGCGAGAGGATTGACAGGCCGCCGCTGGTGCTGTTGGATACCGTCACCAGTCCCGGGGGATTGATATCGGTATTCGCGCCGGAGAGCATTAGTTGGCCGTTGAGGAGGGTCGTGGGGCCCGTATAGCTGTTGGAGGCGTTGGTGACCTGAAGGGTCCCCGAGCCCAACTTGGTCAGGCCCACGGAGCCGGCAGCGGAGTCCTGGATACAGGGTGGAGAAGACGACGGGCGCGGTGGCGTTGGTCGTGTCGATGCCGAAGGCGGAGCCGGCCAGCAGTCCGCTGTTGCTCCCGCTCAGATTGGCGAACAGAGTCCCGGCCTGCGCGATGGTAAAGCCCGTGCCGCCGACGCTCACGGCCAGCGTGGCCTGCGAGCCGGCGGTGATGTTGGCCGCGGTCCAGCTTCCGCTGACGCTGTTGTAGAGGGCGGCGGGCTGGGCGAACTGCAGGATGCCGCCGCTGACCGTAGTCGTGCCGCTGTAAGTGTTGGTGCCGCTGAGGAGCTGCGTTCCGCCGCCGCCCTTGGCGAGGGATACCGTGCCCGAACTGTTCTGGATCGTGGCCGAGAAGGTGCCATTCGCGCCGCCGCTGCCGATGGTCAACGTCGCCGCAGTTCCGTTCAGATCGTCGATCGCGCCCGACGTGCCGAACAGGGCGCCCACGGTCGGATTGAACCCGTGCAGGTCGAGCGTTCCGCCGCTCAGGGTCAGGGAGCCCACTCAGCCCCAAGGCCGCGGTATTGCCCACCTGCAAGATCCGCCGGCGAGGACCGTGCCGCCGCTGTAATTGCTCGATCCCGTGAGTTGCAGGATGCCGGCGCCGTTCTTGAACAACGTGCTGGCGTTGTAATTGACGATGGCGGAACTGATGACCATGTCAACGGCCGGGCTCGCGGCGCCGCGATTCACGGTCAGGGTGCCGCCGTTCAAACCGACCGCCGTGGCGTTGACCAGGGCCGCGTTGCCGGCGGCGTCGGAGGTCACCGTCCACGTGCCGCTCAGGGAATAGTTGTTGCCGGCGGCGCCGAATCCCGCCCCGGAACTGAGGGTGCCCCCCGTCATGTTGAGCGACGTCATGGTAGCACGGAATCCCGCGTTTTCGTACATCGTACCGTCGTTGACGACCAACTTGACGGCCGTGAAACCGCCGCCATTGTAGTTCAGGGGGTCCGTGGCGTTGCCCAGCAAGGTGGCGCCGCTGTTGACCGTGACGGTCGTGCCGCCCAAGAGGTTGCCGGGGTCGCCGTTGCTCAACTCCAGCGTGCCGCCGTTGACGATCGTGCCGCCCGTATAGTTGTTCGAGGCCGTCAGGTTCAGCAGGCCGCTGCCGGTCTCGATGAGGGTCGACGCGTTGGCGCCGGCGTTGGCGTTCTGCAAGGGCGCGGCGACGGTCAAGCCGCCGGTCCCCGTGATATAGAAGGTGGTGGTATCCGTCAGCACAGGCCGCCCTCGACTCCCGTGCCGGTGATCAGCGAGGGCGTGGCGGTGCCGACGCTCACGGTCCCGGTGGTGATGCCAAAATCGAAGTTCCACTGCGGAGCGGCCGACGTGCCGGCGCCCGTCCCCGTGAGCGTGCCGCCGTTGAGCGTGAGCTGCGAGCCGATGTAGTTGTGGGCATTGCCCGTGGCCGTGTTGGTGACCGTGCCCTGGTTGATGATCAGGTTCGGCACACCCGTCGAACCGCCCCCGCCCGTGACGTTCGGTTGGGCGTAGTCGAGCGTGCCGCCCTTGTTCACCGTGATCGTGCGCACGGTGGGGCTGCCGCTCACATTGCCCAATGCCGAACTGGTAGGGTTGGTACCGCCGGACGCGCTCACGTTCGCGGTCAGCGTGCCCCCGTTGATGATGATGTTGCCCGTAAAGGTGTTGGAAGCGGAGAGCGTCACCGAGCCGGGGCCGTTTTCAACCAGCGTGCCGGCGCCGCTGATGACCGAGCCGTAGCTCAGGTTGTTGGTGCTCTGAAACTCGAGGGTCCCATTGTTGACGATGCCGGTCGACGCCAATGCGGTGACGAGGCCCGAATTGCCGAGATTGCCGACCTCCAGCGTGCCGGCCGAGATCGTCGTGACGCCGGTGTAGGTGTTGGAGCCCTCCAGCGCCAGCAGGCCGCCACCCAGCAAGGTCAGGGTTGCCGGGCTGGTCGCGGCGTTGGTGCGATTGTTCACAGGCATCGCTACGAAGAGGCTGCTGCCGGTCGTGACATCAAACGTGTTGCTCTGCCCAGCGTGATGCCGTAGGTGGCGGCCGCGCCCGTGGCGACGATGTAGGAAGCCACGCCGCCGCTGGCGGTCACCGTCCAGGTGCCCGTAGCGGTGCCCAGGTCGAAGGTCCCATAGGCCGAAGTGTTGTAAGGACCTGAGAGCGTGCCGCCGCTGAGGGTCAGCGGGCCGATGGTGTTATTGCTGGCGTTGCCGACCACGACTCCTCCGGCTTGGATAACGATCGGCGTCTGCACCGTCGAGCCGCCGCCGCCGAAGTTGTTGCCGGCCGTGAACAGCAGTTCGCCGCCGTTGCCGACCGTGATCGACCGCCCGCCATTCTGCGTATTCCCCAAGGGCGAACCCGTGGCGTTGGGCGTGCCCCCGTTGCTAAAGCCCGCAGCGAAGGTCCCACCCGTGATAAGCACGTTTCCGGTAAAGGTGTTCGAAGCACTCGACACCACCGTGCCGGAAAGCACGTCCAGCGCACCGCTGCCGGTGATCGGGTTGGAAGTGAAGTTCGTGCCCTGCGTCACCGACCCCGTGGATTCGTTGAAGGCGAGCATTCCGTTGTCGGTGATCGTGCTGCCCAACGAGCCGCCCGAGAGCGAGCCGCCGGGGCCGAACTCCAGCGTGCCGGCGGAGATCGTCGTCGCGCCGGTGTAGGTGTTGGGGCCGGCGAGCACGAGCATGCCGCCGCCCACTTTGGTCAGCGCGCCGCCGCCGGTCATGGCCCCGGAATAGGTGGTGGTCGCGCCGGCGGCGCCGACGCTCAGGGTCAAGCTTCCACCGCTGAGGCTAAGCAAGGGAAAGCCACCGCTGCCCGACAGCCCTGCGAGATTGTAGGTCGTATTGCTGGCGGAAAAGGCCAGGCCGCCGGCCGCATTGTTCGTGACGACGCTGCCCTGCGCGGAGTTGGCGTTGACTAGTTCCAGCGTGCCGGCCGAGATGCTTGTGGGGCCGGTATAGCTGTTGGACACGCTCAGGATTAGGACGCCGCCGCCGAGCTTCACCAGGCCCAACGCCCCACTGGTGCTATTGGCAAAGACGCTGCTGTAGACGAACGTCTCCGGCGCGACGACCTGAATGCCGAGGTTCGCGCTGGCCGCGAAACCGACGTTGCCCAGGACCGTAGTAATATTGCCCAGGCTGAACTCGCCGTTGCCGTTGCCGGCCTCGACGCCCAGCGTCAGCGCCCGCGGGCACGCTGAGATTGCCCGACTCGACCAGAGCGGCGACAAGACGCCCACGTTGCCCAGCACGAGGGCGCCGCCGGTGATCGTGGTCGGGCCGCCGTACAGGCTGTTGGAATTGGTGAGCACGAGCGTGCCGCCGGCGTTGTTCAAGCCGCCGCTGCCGCTCAAGACGCCGGAGTAGGTGGTAAAGACGCCGCTGTTTCCGTTGACGTTCAGCGCTACGGCGCTTCCGCCGAGATCGGTCAAGGCGATATTGCCGCTGCCGGAAAGACCGCCCACATTGGCGGTCCCCAGGCCCGTCGCGAAAACCAGGCCGCCATTGTTCGTGACCACGCCGCTTTGCAGGGCATTGACGTTGCCGACCTGCAGCGTGCCCCCGTTGATGATCGTGCCGCCGGTATAGCTGTTCGAGGCCGTCAGGTTCAGCAGGCCGGCGCCGGTCTCGATGAGGGTCGACGCGTTGGCGCCGGCGTTGCCGTTCTGCAAGGGCACGGCGACGGTCAAACCGCCGGCCCCCGTGATAGAGAAGGTGGTGGTGCTCGTAAGTGCCAGGCCGTCCTGGGCTCCCGTGCCGGTGATCAGCGAGGGCGTGGCCGTGCCGACGCTCACGGTCCCGGCCGTGATATTATATTCGAAGTTCCACTGCGGAGCGGCCGACGTGCCGCCGCCCGTCCCCGTGAGAGTGCCGCCGTTGAGCGTGAGCTGCGAGCCGATGTAGTTGTGGGCATTACCGCCGGCCGTGTTGGTGACCGTGCCCTGATTGATGACCAGGTTCGGCGCACCCGTCGAACCGCCCGCGCCCGTGACGTTGGGGGCGGCGTAGTCCAGCGTGCCGCCCTGGTTCACCGTGATCGTGCGCACGGTGCCGCCGCTCACATTGCCCAATGCCGAACTGCTCGGGTTGCTGACGCTGCTTTGGCTCAGGTTCGCGACCAGCGTGCCCCCGCTGACGACGATGTTGCCGGTAAAGGTGTTGGAAGCGGTGAGCGTCGCCGCACCGCCGCCGATCTCGGTCAGCAAGCCGCTTCCGCTGATCACGCTGCCGATGGCCAGGTTGCCGCCCGCGGTCCCATTGAAGATCAGGGCGGAATTGTTGACGA
Source organism: uncultured Planctomycetia bacterium (assembly GCA_963824275.1). Lineage (GTDB taxonomy): Bacteria > Planctomycetota > Planctomycetia > Pirellulales > Thermoguttaceae > JANXQG01. Next base: position 1,862,003 of record CAWGOT010000003.1, read on the forward strand.
TGCCGCCCGATCCCAGCGAGCCGGAGGAGGTGGCGCCGTCGCCCACCTGCAGCGTGCCGCCGGAGATCGTCGTGCCGCCGGTGTAGGTGTTGATGCCGGAAAGGGCCACGAACCCCTGCCCGGTCAAGGACAGGCCGCCGTTGCCGGAAACGATTCCGCTGTTGCTGTAGGATTGCGCCGCATCGACCGAGATCGCCGCGGCGGAACTGGAGAGGGTGATGCTTCGCGTGGAGGCAATGATGCCGGAAACCTCCAGCGTGGCGGGGCCGATCGCCAGCTTGCCGCTGGAAGCGCCCAGGCTGGCGGCGTTGGTGATGTCCAGCGTGCCGCCGGAAAGGACCGTCCCCCCGCTATAGCTGTTGCTGCCGGAAAGGGTCAGCAGGCCGGGTCCGTTCATGGCCAAAGAAAGCGTGCCTGACCCATTTTGCAACGCGCCGCCGAACGCGCTCGCCGACGTGGGACCGACCGTCAGCGTGCCCGCGCCGCCGCTGCTAATGATCGTGCCGGCCAGGCCGTTGAAGTTCATGACGGCCTGGTTGTTGCCGCCCAGATCGAGCGTTCCCGCGTCGACCGTCAAACCGCCCGTGCCCAGGCTGGCGCCGCCGGCCAGTTGCAGCAGCTCGGCGTTTTCGATGTATGTGCCGCCCGTGTAGGTGTTGGCACTGTAGAAGACCACCCCGGCCGTGCCGCTGAGCGTGACCGAACCCGGGCCCGCGATCGCCCCGCCGGAAAAGCTGTAGAGCAGAACATCGTTGTTGAAGACCACGCTGCCCGGCTGTACCGTGAAGTTGCTGACCGTGATGGCGGTGGTCCCCGGAATCGCCGTATCGTCGAAAGTGACGACTTCGCCGTTGTTGAAACTGGTCGGCGAATTAACCATCCCATTCAAGTTCCAATTGGGATCGGAAAAATTCCAGTTCGTGCTGGAAGAGCCGCTCCAGGTGAGATTTTGCCCAACGGCTTGCGGCCCAGTGCCGATCAAACCTGGCGCGATCAAGGTCAAAATGAAAAGGCCCAAAAGCGCATGGCAAACACTGCTACGACTCATAGCACCCCTCCAAAACAGCGGTCTCAATACGACCGTTTACCAGTGAAAAAAAGATACGACCCGGGCCGGAAATTACAGGGCAGACACCGGCACTATACGCATCTTAGGCACAAAGTGAAAAAAACGCAAGCATTTTGGCGGGAAAACCCCACGGATTTTCCAGAGGCACCCGGCAGGTGGGTAGATAAGTCGCGGGAGTTTACCAAGAAACCGCTGAGTAACTCATGTGCATGGTATTCTTTAGATGTGAGCGTCGGCCGTCGGGTTCTCTATTTGCCGGCGGCCTTCTCCATCTCGGCGACCTCCTCCGGCGTGGCGTCCACGGCGATGCGGAACTTCGTGCTTCCGTAGGCCGCGTCATCCTTGGTCAGGCCCTTGAGCGTGACCTCGCCGCCGCGTGCAGGCGGTGCCTTGGATTCCACCGCCGGTTTGGTCTGGGCCGTGCCGGAGCGGGCCTGCAACAACAACAACAGCGACATCCCAAGGACGAGTCCAAGGCTTTTCATGTCGACCTTTCTTAGTTCTTAAAGCAGTTATTGTGCATATTCGGTGGCTGTCACATTTCTTCGCCGAGTGAATCTAGTTGCCTTCCGACGAGCGTCCGAGCGCCGCGGCTGCGGCCCGGCGGACATCCGGATCGCCGTCCGCGAGCGCCGCTGTCAACGGCGCGACGGCCCGCGGGTCGCCGATCGCGCCCAGGGCCTTGGCTGCCAGTTTGCGAATCCACCAGTCCTTGTTCTTCAGTTCGGCGAGCAGCGGTTCCACGGCGCTCGGGTCCTTGATCGCGCCCAGCGCCTTGGCCGCTTCCCAACGGACACGCGAATCGCCGTCCTCAAGCGCGGCCAGCAACGGCGCGACCGCCCGCGGGTCCTTGAGTCTGCCCAGCGCCACGGCCGTCCAAGCGCGGACCCGCCAATTGCCGTCCGTAAGCGCGGGCAGCAAGGCCGCGACTGCGCGGGCGTCGTCCAGGTTCCCGAGGGCGTCGGCCGCCGCCTCGCGAACATAAGCCTCCTGATCCCCCAGGATCGCGAGCAGCGGCCCGACGGCCCTCCGGTCCTTGGCCTGACCGAGGGCCTGGGCGGCACAACTTCGCACCGACCATTCGCTGTCCACCAGCGCGGCGATCAACGGTTCAACCGCCCTCGGGTCGTTGAGCCCATCGACGAAGGCCCCCGCCGCGCGCAGCGGACCCGGTCGTCCTTGTCGCTCAGCGCGGCCAGCAGCGGCGCGACCGCCCGAACGTCCTTGATCTCGCCGAGCGCGAGAATCGCGTCTCGGCGGACAAGCGGATGGGCGTCTTCGAGCAGCGCCAGCAGCGGGTCGACGGCCGCCGTGCCGAGCTTTGCCAAGGCGACCTGCGCCGGATCGGAGACGGGCCATGCGTGCTGCTTCAGGGCCGCGATTAGCGGCTCGACCGCCCTCACGTCATGGATCTCGCCGAGGAGCCCCGCCACGTCTTCGATCCCGCGGATCTTGCCGTCCTTCAGCGCAGCGATCAACGGTTCGACAGCCTTGGGTCCGATTTTGAGCAAGGCCGGCCTGGCCGCTTCCGGTATTCCGTCGATGGGATCGAGAGCCGCGATCAGCGGCGCGGCGGCCCTCGGGTCCTTGACCGCGCCGAGTGCCTCCGCCGCCGGCGCGTGCATTTCCCGCTTGCTGCCGCTGAGCACTGCGATCAGCGGCTCGACGGCCGGGCCGCCGATCTTGGCCGCTTCCGCCCAGTTCCCGGCGGCGATCCAGAGCGCGGCGCTCTCCTGCGGCGTCGCCGGCTGATACTTCAACTCCTTGAGGGCACGGGCCGCCGTCAGCCACACCGCCGGTTCACTGTCGTTGAGGGTTGCCGCCAGCGGCGCGATTGCGCGGGGATCCTGGATGCTGCCCAATGCCTCCGCGGCCAACCGGCGGAAATCCGGTTTGGCGTTCTTGAGTTCCGCGATCAGCGGCTCGACGGCCCGCCGGTCTTTGATCGCGGCCAGCGATATGACGGCGGAGCCCGCCAGCGCATCACGGGCGGAGCGCGCCGGCGCATCACGGTTCTCCTTGAGGACTGCAATCAACGGCTCGACCGCGCGGGGTCTTGGATCTTGCCCAGGGCCTGGATGGCGTGGCAACTGACGGAGAGATCGGGATTGCCGAGGGCCGCGATCAGCGGCTCCACGGCCCGCCGATCCTTGATCATGCCCAAGGCGTCTGCCGCACACCAGCGGAACTTGTTGTTTTCGTTCTGAAGCTCCGCAAGCAACGGCTCGATGGCCCGCGGGTCGCCGATCCGGCCCAGCCCCTCCGCCGCAGCAATAAAAAGAGCGCTGTCCTTGAGGACCTCGATCAGTGGTCCGACCGCGCGGGGTCCCGCGACTCGCCGAGCGCCACCACCGCCGCCTCGCGGCCAGCGGCATTGCTGTCCTTCAAGACGGGGAGCAACGTGCGGACGCGGATTTCGCCCACTTGCGTCTCAGTAGCCCCGAGTTTCTTCAAGGCCTCGGCCGCGGCCTCATACAAGTCCGGACTGTAATCGTAGTGGACGACGAGCGGCACCAAGGGCTCGACGGCCCGCGGGTCCCGGATCTCGCCCAGGGCCCGCACGGCGGCCTCGATCACCGTTAAATCGCTGTCTTTGTTCTGCCGCTCCATGACGACCGCAATCAGCGGCTCGACGGCCCGCCGGTCCTTGATCGCGCCCAGGGCCGCGGCGACGCTCCGCCGCAGCGGAGGATACTTGTCCTTGAGGGCCGCAATCAGCGGCTCGACCGCGCGGCGGTCTTGGATCTTGCCGAGGGCCTCGGCGATGGGAATGCGATCGGCGTGGACGTCGCTTAAGGTCTTCAAGCAACGGCTCGACGGCCCGCCGCTCCTTAAACTCGGGCAGTGCTTCTGCCGCCTGGCCACAGACGGTTTGATCGTCCAGAGCCGCGACGAGCGGCTCGATGGCCCGGGGGTCGCGGATCTTGCCCAGGGCCCAGGCCGCGATTCCGCGGACGCCCGGCTCGCCGTGTTCGAGCTTTGCGATCAGCCCTTCGGTGGCCCCCGCGCCGAGCAGGCCCAGCGCTCTTGCGCCGCTTTGCGGGCAGGGAGAATCGGGTCGCCGAGGGCCGCGAACAAGGGCTCAGTCGCCCGCGGGTCGCCGATCGCGCCCAGGGCCTGCGCCGCATGTTCGCGGACCTCCCAATCCTTGTCCGCCAGCAACGTCAGCAACGGCTCGACCGCCCAGGGATCCTTGAGCTTGCCGAGCGCGTCGGCCGCCGGGATTTCGCCGCCGTAGTTCTTCAGCGAATCGATCACCTGGTCCACTTCGGCCTGGTTTTTCACCAGTTCGGCGACGCGTTCCTTGGGCTTCGGCTCGGCGGCGGCCGCCCGATCTGCCAGGAAGGCCAACGCAAAGACGATCGCCGACGAGAGAACTAAACGTTTCATGATCGATCTCCTTGTCGATTGCGGAGTTGTGGGCCACGATCGTTCCTTGACACAAAAATGGGCGACAGGAAGATAAGAAAAGGAGCTTGGGGAAATGAAAATGCGGACATGATTCGCATTCCTCGTATTTTCCTGTCGTTCGTCTTCCTGTCAGTTTTCTTCCTGGCGATGTCGGTCAATCGTCCGTTTCCGCTTCCAGAACAACGACGTTGGACTTCCAAACTCTGTCCGACGATTCATATTGGACTTTCCAGGGACCAGGGCCGCTGAGGGTAAACTCGACGGGTCTCACCCAGACCTCGCCGAAACCGGGGCTCCAGCGGTCCGTGGGGCCGAAGATCCGCCACGGCGTTTGCAGCGGTTGACCGTTGACGCGCGCCAAGGTCGGGGGCCAGCCTTCCCCGCAAGCCGCCGCTGGCGCACTCTTCAAGGAACAGGTCGCCCTCAACGATTCTGAACGGCTTCACCTTCCGCGGCGCGATCAGCAGCAGCCGGCCGCCGTCGGCCGGCTTGCCCCAGTTGCCTTTCAGACGGAGCAACGCGATCTCCGGCAGGTCGCCGAGATTGCCGTCCACCGTCTGCGCCCATGCGGCGTCGAGCTCCGTGGTCTTGCACATCTTCTCGATGGATGGGACGGCCGGCTGATAGCGTAGCGTGGCAAGTGCTTGGGCATACTTCGTTTGGCCGTGCGGGTCCGATTCCTGCCGCATCCAATCCAAAATCTTGGGCGCGGCGGGCTGATAGGCGGCCTTGGCCAGCATCGCGGCGGCGTGGAGGGGTGCTTCTTTCGCCGCGGCGGAGCGGGCCTTGCCCGGATCGAACGCGGCGAAGGCGGCCAGCACTGCTGGGGCGGATTTCGGATCGGCCATCCGCTCCAGCCCCATGACGGCGGACTTCCGGCATTCATCGCTGAGTGCCGGGTCGCTCAAGACCCGTTCGAGCGTCTGCCGCGCTTCCGCATCCCGCAGCCAGCCCAGGGCCGCGATGCAGGATTCCCGCGTCTCGGCCAGGCCGTGGAGTGCATACTCGCGGATCAACCCCTTCGCGGGCACGCCCAGGATGATCAGCGAGCGGACGGCCTCATTCCGCTCGGCCTCCGTCTTGCCGAACTTCTCCAGCAGCGCACGTGAAGCCTGCTCGGCCTCTGCGAAGCGGCCGCGGAACACCTCCTGGGCCCAGTCCCAACCATTAACCAGGCACGGGGGCGACATGTCGTTCAGCTTCTGCAACGAATCCGACCGCCCGAGAGCGCCGTCGCCGCGGGGCGTGGCGGTAACGGGTGACCTATCGTCCAGCTTCTGGAGCGAATCCAGCACCACCGCGTCGTCGGACTCGACGATGGCCTTGTAGCTCTGCCCTGCCAACACGCTTTTCCAGGCCGCCGGATCGTCATGCCGCTGCTTCCCCAGGCGGACGCCGATCCAATCCCGCGACAGAAAATAGACGCGAAACAGCTTGCCGTCGTGCGTGCCTTCGATCAGCACGCCGGAACGGTCGGAACTGTTCCACTGCTGCGGCCTCTCGCCGGCCAGGGTACGCTGGATCGTCGAGCCTGGGGGGAGAACGGGGCGAATGAGCGTCAAGATTGGCTCAACGTCGCCCTGCTCGACGGCGGGCGCCGGCGGCGGCGCGAGTGTTTCCGGGGCACCCGGCAACGTCGACGAACCGGTTATTGCGGGGACGGTCGCCCCATTGACGAACTCCAGCACGTTGCTGGCGGGGAGGACCGGATTGGTCAGCGGATAGCGGTTGCTGGAATCGGCCTCGGTCTCGGGGAATTGAATCCGGTATTTTCCCGGCCGGCTCATGTCGTAGTTGCGGCCCAGCAGCACGCCGAAACCTCCCGAATTCTGGCCGGCCGGGACGTTCTCAAACCCAGCCGCCTGGATATCGCCGGCGATGGGATGAAAGGTCACGGGCCGGCCATCTTCATGCGTGACTACGATCGCGTGGGGCCGGTAGGGATTAGGCCATTGGAACGTCAACTCCTTGTTCGTTTCATTGCGGACCTCGAGGCATAGTTCCCACCAGACGCCCTGGGAAGCCGGAATCCGCTTCGCGTCGATCAAATTCCGCTCCGGGGCTTCCGGGCCCGGCCGGACGGGCATCACGTAAAGCCTCGTCCGCAGCCCGTCGAGCGCTTTGCCCCACGGACCGGGCCACTCGTAGTCGTCGATCGGCTGTTTCACCGTCGGGGTTTCGATCTTGTCATCGAGCCGCAGAATTTGGATAAAGCCACTAAGCCAAGGGCTCTCGAATGCCAGCAGACGGCCGTCGGGGCTCAAGGACCGAATGTCTATTCCACCGTGTCTAGCCTCTCGCATCTCTTGGCCTGTTCGAAGGACCTTCTGCACCTGGCGGCTGGCGATGTCCCAGATCGCAATCTCACCGCTTTGCAGGACGCAGGCCGCCGTCCGCACGTCGTCCGTGATGCAGATCGGGCCGCCCCAGAGGACGCGAGCGGGCGGCGGGTATCCAAATCCGTTCCAACGCGGCGCACCGTGGATTGCGTCCGGCTCACGAATCGGCGTGGGCTGATGGTCTTTGGCGAAATTCCAGAGCGAAATTCCTTCGAAGTTCGTGGCGACGGCGACTATCGTCCCGTCCGCGCTGAAACGTACCTTATCGGCAAAAGCGCCCTGGCGATTGTAGCCGGCTGTCAGGTTTCCCGTCTCGACGTTCCACACGTTGCAGCCTGCGGAGTTCTGCCTCAACGCGGCCAGCAGCTTGCCGTCGGGCGAGAAGGCCAAGGACTCCATCCGATTGCCCGCGGCGCCGAACGTCCGCAGCTTTGCGGCGGACTTCAGGTCCCAGAGTTGCACCGTGCCGTCGCCCGCACAACAGGCCAAGCGGGATGAGTCGGGCGAGACCGCCAAGGCGTAGATGCTCCCACGGGTCGCCGGGAGGACCTTTTCCACCACCAGCGTACTGATATCGAGGACTTCGACCTTTCCCATGTTGGTGCCTGCGATCAGGAATTTGCCAGTCGGGCGAAAAAGCCAGCGAATTGGGGTGTCCCGTGAACTCTGCCAGGCCCACGAGTCTGCCGGTCGGGATGTCGGTCAGCCTGACGCGGTCCCATTTGGTCGTCGCCAGCGTGCGGCTATCGGGCGAAAACGCGAATTCGTCGCGACGACACTCCAACGTTAGCTGCGGTCTGGCTACGCCGCCTTGCCCCGTAGCGATTGGAGGCGGATGTGGCGTCGAGGAAAGGGGCGGGAGATCCGGCTGGCCGGCGGAAAGCGGAGGGGTCCATGCCGACCATGCCAGCACGGGCAGCACGAGTATTATCCTGCAGTGCATCATATCGGTTCCTTTCAGTTGAGCGATTCAGCGAACGCCGCCTTTGGAGAAAGGAAAATGGGCGAAAGGAATATGCGGAACCGAATGCCTCTTATTTTCCTTTCGCCCATTTTCCTTTCTCCGCGCGTCTTTTCAGGGATTTGTTATGGCCTCGCCGGTCCTTCCGGCTTCTTGTCGGCCGATACGGGAGCCCCGCCTCCTTCTTTACTTTCGCCCGCCTTATTCAGAACGTGCAGCCTTCACAATGGCCTTGATCGGCCTCGCAACCCAGGTCTGGCCAGCTAAAGTACGCCATCCAAGTGAGCTTACCCGACGACGGCCACCGGCCCTGGGCGTTTCCGGTTCAGCCCGGCGGGCACGGGCTCGACTTCGCACTTGGGCAGCGCGTGGTACAGCCGGCGGCGCCCCGCCTCGCTGACTTTTGTTTCTTCGCTCATGCCGAGCCTCAGGTCGAGCGATTCCAGGCTGGTCAAGGACTCCAAGTGCTCCACGGCCCGATCGTCCACGGGCGAACCCGCCAGACTCAGCGACCTGAGCTTGCGCATGCGACGCAAATGGACAAGCCCCGGGCCCTCGATGGAAGTCCCTTCGAGCTTCAAGCACTCCAGGCTCTCGAGCCCCTCCAGATGCACCAGACCGGCATCCGTGATCCGGGAACCCGCTAACGAAAGGGACTGAAGCTGACTCATGCCGGCAAGACGCTCAAGATCATCATCCTCTGCCACAAGGTACGACAAGTCCAATCTCTGAAGGTTCACAAGCGGCCGCAGATGGACCAATCCTTCCGGTCCGATCTGGCCCCAGTCAAGGTCCAGTCCCTCCAGGCGTCGCAAGCCTTCGAGATGGCCAAGTCCCTTCGCCGTAATCTGCTTGCCGGACACGGTAAGGTCCCTCAGATTCCTCAGCGACCCGACGTGGCGCAGCCCGTCATCGGTAATCCGATCGCTCGCCAAGAACAGGGTTTCAAGCTGCTCGAGCGACGAGAGGTTCTTAAGCCCGTCGTCGTCGACGCCAGTATTCATCAGGCCCAGAAAGCGGAGGCGAGTAAGCGATCGCAGCGGCGCGAGGTCGACCTTGGACAAATCCGCATGGATTTCAAGTGTAACCAGAGGCAATCGCTCGAGGTGGGCCAGTTGAGAACCATCCAGCTCGCCGGTGATCGACAAGGTGCGGAGGCTGGGCAGCCCTTCGAGCAGGCTGAGATCGCGGCACATTGGACAGGGAAACATCGGCTACACCGCGGAAGGGCGCCAGTGACTTCACAACCGGCGGGCGCTCCTCCGCCTCACCGTCCGCCACTTGCTCGAACGTCACCGGATTGCCGGACAGAAATCGAAACGACCTGGTCGAAGAGGCGGAAGCGGTCAGGGCCGGCGAGGGCGCGGAGCCATGACGGCCCGCCCGGCCGCCAAGTGAAGCTTGCTGCATCGCGCGCCGTCTCGGCGGCCGCGGATTCCTTCTGAAACCGTTTCTGTTCGCTTACCAGCCATCCCAAGACGACGGCAACCAACGTTGTCAGCACAAACCACTCGCTGAGATGAAACTGGAGCAACCGCGCACGCCTTCGCCGCCAGGCCTCGAAGAGCGCGGCCGCAATCGCCGTCAGCACGGCGCCCACGGCAACGTCGCCGGCCAGTCGGACGCCGCTGAACCGCCCCACATCCTCGTTCAGCCGCCAGAAAGCCAGCTCCTCGGGAAATGCCCGCTCCTTGGGGAATGCATCCAAGGGAAAGTCCGAGTACGAATCCAAAGGCCGCCACAGATAGGTGAATGGCCAGCCGTGTTCCAGGACCCAACTGTCTCGGATCGAGCCAACACACTCGAATCTGTATGGCATCCACTCGTACCCAGGTACGAAGAGTTGCGAAACGAAAGTGACCTGCCCCGGCACGTTGGCGAGCAGGACCGCCAGGGTGGCGATGCCGGCGGCAACCCAAGTCGAAGGGTGCAGTCGCCATTTCGGCCGCCGTGCGGCGGTCGCGGGACCCTGGGACGACGATCCGTCCGATCGACCGTTCGCGCTCATTTCCGGTTCTCCCCGTTCGGCCGTTTGCTTGTTTCGACGCTCCAAGTGGAGACTGCCGACGCAAGCCTGCCGTCTATTCTACTCCCTCGTCCTCCGCTGTGATACGGGACCTGCCGGTTCGTAGTGTTCTGTGGAAACGCGTTCGTCTTTGAAAGTTCGGTGAAAAGAAAATAAACCGGCTCTCGGTAGTGTAGCGAACCTGGGGCTCGTTTACTTACTCTTTCGCTGGCAGCACGCCCTTCGCGCGAAGCCACTTTTCGGCCCAGGCCGCAGCGTCGGCGTCCAATGGCGGGAGTGGCGGCTGACCGTAGTTGATCATTTCGTAACCCCCGTTTTCGTAACATTGGTCGATCAGTGCCTGGAGATTCAGCGTGACGTCAGCATCGCGCTTCCGCAAGGGAATTCGCAGGGCAGGGAGCGGCTCCGCCAAGCGCAGGGGGTAAAGTTCGGCCACGTCGCGTTTCCAGGCACGCGTGATGCAAGCCATATAGGTCGTCCGATCCGAGGGGCGAAGCACCGCCGTCGGGCCCGCCAAAGATCGTTTGCCGGAACGATTGAGGTCAATCTCGACCAGGCTTGCCCCCGAGCGGATAACCTCCTTTTGCTTCTTCCGGTAGAGTTTCCGCCCTTTGCCGGGCAGTTTGTTCGTGGGACTTACGAACTCGATTACCGTGACGACGCGGTTGCCTGAACTTGAATCCACGATTTCGATATAACCTTGCGACGAAGGCTCGCGATCGACATGGACGAGAATTGGTTCGGCCACGGCCACGGCGGCAACTTCGGCAGGCCGTGCTTCAGTGCGTTCCTTCTTCGGATACTCCACCATGTGTACGTCGGGGTAAAGCTCGCGGCGATCGCCTTCGTCCGATTCGACGAACACGCGCTCTTCAATGGTTGATCGAAGATCGGGAGGCAACATCGGACGAAGCTGATCGCAGGCGTACGTTATCAGCCTATGATGCACGCTGCGCCAGTGCTGCTCCAAATAGGGGTCCATCCCGGGAAACGGGCTCTTCATGGGCGAATACTCCCTTTTGAAAAGCGATAATAACCGATAGGAATTTTGATCCAGGCGACGCCCCTGATTTTAGCATCCACACTGATCGCGATCAACGGCTTGCTGCCTATGACCGCTTTTCCCAATCGATTGCAAGCGACGACAGGTCCGAATATATTGCGCACGGCTAGGCGGTTTTGCCCAACCGCGCGATGCGGTCGATGTTGTCCTTGACCTCGTTCTTGCTTTCACAGCCGATCGTGAAGCAGTGGGCGGGGCTCTTGTTCAGAGCGAAGGTAATGCACTCGTCCATGCGGTCCGTCAGTTCACCCTCGCCCAGCACCTTCATGCCGATGACCCCTTTGCCGGCGGCCTTCAACTTGTTCATCATCGGCATGACCTCTTCGAGCGCGGCGTCCATGCGTTCGCCGGCGGGATTGATCCGGCAGAGGCGGACATCGAGCCACTTGCTCTTGGCCGCCGCCTCCATCACCTCAAGGGAATGGCAACTGACGCCCACCTGGCCGACCTTGCCCTGCTGCTTGGCCTCGGACAAAACGTCCATCAGCGGTTGGTCCAATTTCTCCCACTGGCCGCTCATGCGGGAGTGCAGCAGAACGATATCGATGTAGTCCGTTCCCATCTCTTGCCGGAATCTCACCAGGTCCGACTTCAGGTCCGCGGCGCTCTCGGCGTCGGTCTTGGTCAGGATGGCGATGTTCTCCCGCGGGATTTTCTTCAGGGCAATCTTGATTGCCCCGTGGGTGCCATAACCGTCAGAAGTGTCCCAGAAGAACACGCCATTGTCGTAGGCGTACTTCCACATATCCGCGACTCCCTCGAGGCCGAGCGCCCTCAACTGGTTGGAACTGTATCCGGCGCCGTGGGTGCCGGTCCCTACAGCCATGCGAGAGACTTTCAACTTCGCGGGTCCGAGTTCGATCACGTCGGTGGCGTGGCGGGCGCCTTCTTTCCAAACGGCGCGATCCAGCTTGTCGGCCGCGAAGGCGTTCGAAACGGCTGGAAAAGCGACTGCGGCCGCCGCAGCCATGGAAGTCTGCAGGAATTCACGTCGATTGCTGTGAGACATATCTGCTCCGAATGGGTTTGGTGCAACTTGAGGAACGGCAAACGACTACTTTTCCGTTGCCTTGGGGGGGGTCGTTGCGGTTTCGGCTGCGCGCTTGACGGCTGCCGCGTCGCAGGTATGCATAGCCGCGCGGCGCGCGCGAGGGCCTCTTTCCCGGCCGGACCAGCAGCTTCCAACTCGGCGAGTAACTGCGCGATTTCCGCTGCGGCCTTTCCACCCTTAGACGCCGCTTCATGGCAGCTTGGACAGCCGCTGGGCGAAGTGAACATGGCCGCCGTGGCCTGTTGGGTGTCGTGGGCGGAGTGGCAAGTCAAGCAGCTCCGGTCGTCGTCGTGTGGACCCTTGCGAAACGCTGCCGCCACTTCCTTATGGCACTTGCCGCACGTCGCGGCGAGCAACTTCGGATTCGCGGTGGAAAGGGGGTCACTAACCGCCCGCGTGTTGTGGACGCTATGGCAGTCGACGCACTCGGCGCTCTTCTTGCCCTCCGCGAGTGCTTTGCCGTGGACGCTGCTTTTGTAGAGTGCGAGCTGGTTCACGACCTTTTGATTGTACTTGGCCATGAAAGTAGCGTCGCTGTGACATCGCCCGCAGAAGTCGGGAGTCGCTCGTCGCGTGGGGCGGGGGCTGAATCCGGTTCCTTTGACCTTCGAGCGGTTCATATCGTCGATCGTGCGGTCGCCGCCGTGGCAGTCCGCGCAACCGAGCGAATTCTTGTGATGCACGTCATCCTTGGCCTTGAGGCTTGTGCCCTCCTTGATAAGGTGGCATTCGTAGCAAAAATCGGCCGCATCGACGCCGCGGGCGAACAACAAGACCATCGCAGCAAGAATGCACGGTTTCATCATGAGCGCAAATGGCGACGAACGACGGATACTGCCAAGGCCTGATACTGCCAAGGCCTTAATTCCCACCGAAGCGAGTTTAATTCGGGAGACCTCATGAGTCAAGCGGACAGCCAGTTCACAGTTCCCAATAAGAAAAGTGGAAGAAGGGCGACGGGAATGGCCGGATTGGCCAACTGTACGCCCTCCGCGCCAGCCGCGGCTTGGTAGTCGACCTGATCGCGGCCGATGGCAGCCGAGATGGACGACCGCGCTGCGGCGGGCAGGTCTGCCAGTCCTCGTCATCCTGAACCTCCCACATCCAGTACGTGTAATCCTCGACAGCCTGGAAGTTGGGATCATCCTCATCGACGTGAAGGCCCACCAATGGGACTTGGACTTCGTGCTTCCCCTTGCGGGCATTGCAGACGATACCTTCCTTTTGATCCAACGGGCGATCAGCAAAACCAAGCACCGTGACCACTCCACTCTTGCTTGGGCCAATGGCCGTCGCAGGATAATACTCCGCCCCGAAGGGGAATCTGAGATGGACCTTCAGGTAATCGAAGTACTTCTGCTGCGTCTGTTCGTTGGCCTTGGGTAACGGATCGTCGCCCGTCAGTCCCAGGGCGATCCTGATGCGGTCTTCGGGTTCATTCATTGAAAGCGGGCGAGTGATGATCTTCGTCGGCTGCTGCATCGTGGTAGGAATCTCATTGCTTGCCGCCTCAAGCTGATCCTCCTCAAGCCATTGTCTGTGGGGTATCAAGTTGTCCCGCTGGCATCGCTTGAAATAGACGGGATGAGCCTGATCGAGTGTCGGCTTGGTCCAATGGATGGCGTAAGCAATGGGAGTGAGCCACCCGATTCGCTTGATCTTGCCCACCCAGCCGCCCAAGGGAATGTCGGGGTATCGGTCGTGGACAACCCCAGGCTTCACCCGCACCAAATCACCCTTGGAAAATGCCGATTGGAGATTCTTTCCTCTGCGCTTGCCCAGCCAGCGGCGCAAGTGATAGAGGTCTTCATTCGTTCTATTCAGGTCGAACTCCTCGGGGTCGAAGTCTTCACCAACCCATTCCAGGGCTTCCTCGTGTTCGTCGTGCTTGGGGTCTTGGAGTTTTTCAAGCAGGTAGGGGTAGCCACGGGAGCCACCAGAGTCTTCGAGTGGGCAGGCACGCTCGCCCGCCACGCATCGAGGGTACTTGACGCCTTCTTCGGCGGCGAGGGTCTTTTCGATCTCAATAGAATGCTCCCAATCGTCCCCGAAGTCATAATCGTAGCGGAAACGAGTATGGCCCTGCACCACGACTTCACTCAGGCTCACGTAGCGGGAATCATACTCGCAGTCGCCACCTTGACCGTACTGCTCATCGGCAATCACGAAGGCGTGCATGTGCATGTCTTCCCAGCCCATAGCGATCTGGATGATGTTATGCAGGTCAGCCAGGGAACAGTCGTCGGTCTGCACCCGCCGCCAAACGGGAGGGTCGAGGTGTTGGAGACTGATCTTGATTTGGAAGATGGGAAGGGTGAGATCGAGCGTCATTTTCTTTTTTGCCATGCTCTTCCTCAATCCAGCAAGTCTTGCTTCTTGATGCAGCACCTTTTGAATTTTTTTCCCGAACCGCAGGGGCAGGGGTCATTTCGACCAATCTTCTTCGACGCTGATTCTTGCTGGGACTGTTTTTCAGCAAGTTGACGGCGCAAGGACTGCTCTTCCTTCGCCTCCCTAATCTCCCGCTTCAGCCTTTCCTCTTCCAACAGCAGCCGTTGATGCTCTTGCTCCGCTCTTTTGTTCTCCCGCTCCAATCTCCCTTTCTCGAACAACAGCCGTTGCTCCTCCTGCTCTAATCTTTCCTTCTCCGATAGCAGCCATTGTTCCCCCAGGTAGTCTGCAATCGGTTCCGTCGTGGTCTTGATCCCGAGCTTCTCCTGCATCATCTTCACGAAAATGGGCCTATCCCGCTCGGGCAAAATGACCCGTTCCAAGAGCGAGTCGAGCGTGAGGTCGAAGAATTGAACGCTGTCTCCGTGTTCCCGAATGGCCGCAATGAAACCGTCGATGCGGTCCTGCTGCTCCTCGTTTTCGAGGGTCAAGTCCTCGTATTGGCCCAGGCCCGAAAGAGTGTCGAAACAGTCCTGTAGCCAGAGCGTGTGCCGCAATCCGATAGGGACAACTTCCAAGGACGAGGATACGCCTTGGGGAAGCGACAGGCCATCGCCGTGTTCGGCAAGGCAATCGACCAAGTTCCGCCATCCTTCGCAATGGACCCCGTAGTGAGCGTCGGCAGTCCGAAACGGCTCGACGAGAATATGCGGCACGATCTTGTTCAGAATGACGTGCCAAGGTTCGTTTGGACGGGGAATGTCGTCAATGTAGAGAACGCGATTATCACCCCCATCGCTGAAGTCGAGGAGTTCGCCCAACGCGGCCTCTTGTTTTTCCGTCAACGGCAACCCTTGCTCCTCGGCCATGACCGCTTCCCAGGCAAGGAAATCGTCCTTTTCCATTTTGTAGATGAAGTCCTCCACGGCCTCTTCCACGCCCGAGGGGTCGGTCAGGCGGTAGTCTTTGATGAAATCGTAGGTCGGAATGTCGGGAGCGAACGCCCACTTCAAAGGCAGAGGGCGGTCGGGGTGGGGCTGTTTCTTCGTCATTTACAGAATCCTCGCATCGTCTTTCTCTTTCCATCCAATTGTTGAGGATCGGAAAGAGAAACGCAAGGGGATCGTTCTTCAGCTTCGGGATGGCCCTCCTTCACGACCATGTTGTTGCAGTTGCTGAAATCGTAAATGGGACCGCTGAAAAGCACCGCTTCGTGCCCTTCCCAATCCATCTCGGCCTGTTCCCAACCTTGTTCCCGATCCCTCGACGATTCTATCCGCGGCACAATCGTAATCGAAGCGAGGACGCCAACCAGAGCGAGAGCTGGTAGCGACCACAAGCCATACCGATACCATCCTTCATCGCTGCCAAAGGGAGCCCACTCATTCGTGCAATCCCAGAAGAACGGCTCAAGCATGAGTTCGCGAGCACGGGCGTGAGCACGTTCCGGCTCGTTGAAGGGATCGTGATCATTCGGGTCGTTCATTTCCGGTTCTCCGGAGACGTTTCTCGTCGCCGGTAATACTCGGCCCGATAGTGCTCCATCGCAGCACAACTGATGCTGGCGGTGGCTCGTAGGATTGACCACCAACACCGCTGCTTGGCAGAACGTCGAGGCGATGCTGCGGCGGAGGGCCAAGGCAGCGGGGCGGAAGTGGCAGCGAAAGCCAGGTTCGGCACCTGGACGAAGATGTCCTGCCGATGTCTACGCAGCGGTACGGCCGGTTGACAGCAATCGCGACTCCGGCATCGGCACCTGCCGCACCATAGCACTTCTGCTCATTGCGGGCTAAGATGCCATTACCGGTACTCGTGGGCGGTTCGGATTGCGACTTGCAGGTTCTCGATGGGAATCTGCGAGTTTACCGTGCAATCCGCACCCAGAATGAAATTCGCCGGTGCGTCTTTCAGCACCTCTAAGGTCGCCTTTCGCACTTCCTCTTGGCTGCCGGTGCTCAAAATCCCGTGCCGGTCAAGGCCGCCCATGATCGGTCGCTTAAATATCTCGGCTGCATGCCGAAGAGATAATGGCTTGTTCTCCGCCGAGAGCGGGACGTTGACCACGTTCCCAGGGTAATCCCGAAAACGCACGTCGAACTGCTCGTAGGTACCGTCGTAGTCGCACACGTGCATGATGTTGCACAACGTCAGTTGCGACACCTCCTTGTAGAGAAACATGTCATAAGCCTTGATGACCCGGTCAAAATGTGCGAGATCGGAGATCCGGTTCGTCTCGCCGCCCTGCGTACACATATAGAAACCGTCCACTCCCAGACGCGAGGCGGCAGTCACGAAATGCAAGAGCGAAAGGGCGATGTTCTCCATGCCCCGGCAAACAGACTCGGCATCCTGCTTCACGTGTTTGACCAGAACTTCCCAGGGAACAGCTTGCTTCGCCAACTGGTACGTCGAATACAAAGTCTGAATGATCAATGCCTCGGACTTGGCTTCCTTGATCAGTTGTTTGAGGAGATACAAGGAAGGCTCGAACCATTTCTCCGGGAGAATCGGCATTCGAGCCCAGTCCTCGGGCGTCTTGATCTGGATGCTTTCCGGAAGTTGGAGTTGCTGCTCATCGAACTGGATCTTTACGAAATCCATTCCGGTGGCGTGGAAGTAATCGAGATGCTTCGTGACGGCGGCATCTCCTTTGACCCCGAAGTGCATGAAGAAAGCAGATGGAACATACTTGGGCGGGGTCGTCATGTCCAGGACTTCCAACATACGATCTCGTTTCGATTTGCCTGGCGTCGCCGTCGTGCTGCTTGCCGCCTGGGCGATTTTCTCCTCCGGCACGGTCGCACCGAGCGTGCCTTGGATTGCTGCCAGCGATCCAAGCGAGGCCGCCGAAGCGGTCTTGATGAAGTCTCTTCGCGTCGATTGTGCCATGCCGTGCTCCTCCTTCTGGATCGTTTTTAAGATTATGTTGTCCTGATTATAGCAGCCTCGGTGCCGTCTGCAAGCCGACGCAGCGGCCCGTTCACACGCGATATAACGCAACCGTGAAGTAGACCAGCAGGATGCCGCCGACCAGACGAATGTACCAGGCGGGAGTCATAAGCCAATGTTGCCGGCTGACGCCGTAGCGGCCTGACCATTCTGAGAACTCCTCGCTGGCGATGAACATGACCAGGCCGCCGAAGGCCAAGGCGATCCACCGGAGGTGCAGGTTGAGGTCGAATCCGTCGTTCAAGCGGCAATACCGCACGGTGGCACAGACGAATACGCCGATGGCCAGGACGTTGACCAAATACTGCTTCAGAATGTCTCGCAAGATGCTCTTGAGCGGTCCAGTGGCGGGGCCGCCGTTTTCGCTGTGCGACTCGCTATCGAGAGCCCCAGCCTGACGCCGGTCTTGATCGGCGGTGATGGGACCGATCTTCTCGCCGGTGGGCAGTTCAATCCAGCATTCGAGCGTGGGCGTCTGCGTCGTGACCTTTCGGCAATGGGCTCGGGCGACTGCAAGATCATCGAAGTGCGAGCGTGGGACTGACTCCGGGTGGGTACTGCGAGCACCGTGCTGGTCGCAGACGATGCCCGTGGCGCGTTCTGCGTAGGTTACCACGAAGTGTTGGGAGTGAGGCATGACTGAGAATCGTCAGCGGTTGGTGGTTTTCCGCCAGTATACGCGGACGCCGACGCACTTGGCAACCAGGCAGCACGCGAGCCTGGCGAGGCACAGGATTTTGATCTTGTGATCAAAGTCTTGCTAGTCCTGCCAGCCTTCTTCGGCACGTGACCACCTGAGCCTAGTCCTCCCCTCCAAGCTCCTCAGATCCCTCTCGCCGCTCCTTTGCCTTCGAGCGAAAACGGTCGCCAAAGACCCGTACATGCTCCTCGGGGTTGTCAAAGCAGTGAGGGCCACGCCACGAGATGAACTGCGTCGCCGGCCATCCGCTTATCGACCAGTTCGATCACGGTGCGGAGTTCGCTGGCTTCGGCTTCGGCGACGCTAGAGAGCTTTTCGCAGGCTTTCAAGGCGTCCCCAAGCTGCTCGCGTAGCTTATCGGAATCAGGGGCGGGCAAATCCGCTTGGGCATCGAAGCGCCGCCAGAGATCCCGGTGCGGCGCGAGGAAGTAGCGGCCAAGAGGGAGATGGTGGCGGCGTGAGGACTGCCCCGGCCCGGCAGGCTCATCTTGTAATGCGGCACTGGGGCAAGTCGCGTCTCAGTTCGGCAACCGCACGAAGCGTGACCTCCGTGTTCGTCACGTCTAATTCTCGGAGTTGTCGAAGGCCCTCGAGTTGCTCCAACCCGGCGTTTGTGACCTTCGTGTCGCCCAGGCGCAATCGCTGGAGTTGCGCGAGCCCCTTGAGGCGTTCCAACCCGGCGTCGGTAACGTTAGTGCCATCGAGCCATAAGTCTTCGAGCTTTTCCAGGCCTTTGAGGTGCTCCAACCCGGCGTCGGTAACGTTAGTGCCATCAAGCCATAGGCCCTCGAGCTTCCCCAGGCCCTTGAGGTGGCGCAGCCCGAACGTCTGTGACCTTGGTTTGGCCGAGGCCAAAGACTCTGAGTTCCGTCAGGCCCGCGACGTGCTCGAATCCCGCGCCCGTGACATGGCAGCCGCCAAGGTACAAGTACTGGAGCATGGCCAAGCCCTCAAGGGTGCTCCAGTCCGCTGTCCGTGACCCGCGTGTGAGTGAGGTCCAAGAACTGGAGCCGCCCGAGGTTGTTGATGAATCCCAGGCCGGCGTCCGTGACCATCGTGTCGCGCCGATGATTTCGTCATGGGATTCCAATCCCGAGTGGATGCCGAACGCTTTCTCCAAGAGCTACAGAAGCGCCTGGAGCAGTTCGGTCTTCAGCTTCACCCGGAAAAGACCCGGCTCATCGAGTTCGGCCGCTTTGCGGCAGAAAGCCGTGAGCGTAAGGGTCAGGGAAAGCCGGAGACGTTCGATTTTCTGGGGTTCACGCATTGCTGCGGGAAGACCAGGAAAGGCTGGTTCACGATCAAGCGGCAATCGATAGCGAAACGGATGCGTACCACGCTGCAGAAGATCAAACAGCAGCTACGGGCACGCATGCACGACGCCGTTGCCGACGTGGGCCGCTGGCTGGGTTCGGTGGTTCGCGGGTGGTTCAACTACCATGCGATCCCCGGAAACTACCAGAGCCTGAACGCTTTTCACACGGAGGTCCAACGTCTCTGGCGACACGTCTTACAGAGACGAAGTCAGAAGAGGCGCAAATGTACCTGGGAGCGTGTCCGTCGCTGGATGCGCAAATGGCTTCCCACACCACGGATCTTACATCCCTATCCTGATCAGAGGCTCATCGTCAGTAACCCGAGGTAAGAGCCGTATGAGGTAGTTCTTCACGTACAGGATCCGCGGGGGGCCGCTCGCAAGGGCGGTCCCTACCGCGACCTTTAACTGCTAACTGCGGAGCAGTTAGCAGTTAAAGTCTGACCCTGCTCTCCCCCCGTGATAGATGGCGTCCGGAAAGTCGATACGGGGATGTCGAGGCATATCCACTCACAATAGCACCGTTCCTGCGCACCCGCAAGGGCTGAAAACTTAAATTTCAAAGCCTGACCTTGCGCCATGGAAACTTGGAAGAGGAGGAAGAGATGTAGAAAGCATTTTGGAAACCTTTTATCGGAACCCTACGGGTAGTCAAGCCCGTCCGGCAGAGCTTGGCCAGCAGCCGGAAGCGAGTCTTGTGTCGCGGTGGGAGGACCCATCCGGCAAAGCGTAGACAGCCAGTGCCAAAGCCGTGTCATTGAGCCTCGAAAATTCATCGCGGTAGCCTTCCTTGTGGTCAGAATGGGGGCCGTGCCGCCGCATCGCAAAGGCCTGATGCGGTCGGTCCGCCGGGGTCGTAGAGCAGGGCAAAGACACAATCGGGGTTCCCCAGGAACATGGGAGATCCTGCCGTCTCCACAAGCACCAATCCCGGCCGGAGAGACCGGGTAACCAACTCCTGGCCCGTCGGGGAAATCAGTTTCTTTGAGTGCGCCCGGGTCAGCCAGGAGAAGTATACTGGCGCCAGGGATTTTTTCGACCTCATGAGATCCATAAATGTGGATTTCCTGTGTGCAGCAAAGATGCATCCCGAGCCCAACCCTCAAGGAATAATGAACAAAGATGGAAATCTCTTGATCCCAATGGGGATGGCTAATGAATCGCTGGA
Organism: uncultured Planctomycetia bacterium; assembly: GCA_963824275.1. Lineage (GTDB taxonomy): Bacteria > Planctomycetota > Planctomycetia > Pirellulales > Thermoguttaceae > JANXQG01. The sequence continues at coordinate 1,882,446 of CAWGOT010000003.1, forward strand.
ACCGGAGATTCAACGTGCGAACTTTCCCGGAAAAGGAACCGCGACATATTCGTTCTTACAACGAACTCGGAGCTTCACCATCGCGCAGAACCTCTCGCTTCTCGAGGACAAGTCACAAAGCAATATATACGCGTCACGCCAATTGGCCTTTGCGCAGCAGCTTTATGACGTCTTTCGTCCGCGGTACGGATGGATTGACGAACTAGGCGAAAATGCTCCTGGAGGACGCACGATCTCTGAGAGAAAACTGAAGTATATTTTTTGGGCTAACTTCTTTGGGCCCGACTACGTAGGCAAGTATGGTTCTAGCTTTCTCAAGAACGCTCCCGGCTGGAAGAAAGGAGATCTTACAGATGGCGGTTTTCTGTTTGTGGTGACGAAGCAGTATTGGGATTGGGTACAGGCAAAGCCGCCCTCCGTCTTGGAGTATTTCAAGAACAGCGTTCCGGAGATAGAGTTTTTCCGAGCGAGGCAAGGAGGTTAGTTGGGGGCCGATCAGGCCGGGTGGCCCCGGGTGATTGCTCACCCGGGGCTCCCACAGACCCGTACGTGCAGAACTACCGCATACGGTTCCTCAAGTAACCCCTTTGCTTCGCACACGGCACACGGAATGCAAGGCAATCGGTGGCGGCAGCGCCCAGCGCTGCTCGAATTGCAGGAACTTGGCCCAGGTGGGCCGGTTCCCGCCACGTCGACGACCAAGCCATTCCCACCAGACGCGCTGCACCGCCTGCCGAAACCGGGCTAGCGCAATGCTGTTGCCCGTGATCCCATAGTAGGCAAAATGCCCGCGTAGCTTCTGGCTGAGTGTCTGGTGTTGCTCGGCAATCGGATGGTGCCGGTGGATGCGGCACCATTGGGCAATCCTGGTGACTGCCCGCGTAAAGCGGCTCGGGGCCGTCTTGCGTTTGACCACCCAGTTTCCCTTGCGGGAACGCGCCCAGTAATGGCTGAAACCCAGCAGATCGAACGTTCCTGGCGACTCCGCCTGGGGCTGGCGCTTGCGGGCCGGCCGCGATGGCGGACGCTGGAACTGTATCAGCCGAGTCTTTTCCGGATGGACCGTCAGACCGTACTTGCCGAATCGCTTCGGCAACACGTCCCACACACGCCGCGCATCGTCCTCTCGGGTAAACCCGATGACGAAGTCGTCGGCGTAACGGACCACAAACGCACGGCCCTTGAGGCGCGGCTTTACCTCCCGCTCGATCCATTCATCCAGCACATAGTGCAGGTAGACGTTGGCGAGCGCGGGGGAAATCACCTCGCCCTGCGGGCTTCCGGCCTCCGGGTACGAAATCGCCCCGTCTTCCATCACGCCCGCGTTGAGCCACTTGCCGATCAACCGCAGCACCACCCCGTCGCGAACCCTCTGCTGAAGAAGCGCTCGCAGGTGGCTATGACACAAAGTGTCAAAAAACTTTCGAATGTCCACCTCCAAGATCCAGCCACCGCCGCTCTGCATCGTCTGCTCCCAGAGGCTCTGTAGCGCCTGGTGGGCCGATCGCCCGGGCCGAAACCCGTAGGAACAGTTATGAAAGTCCTGTTCGTAGATCGGCTCGATCAGCGTCACGACCGCCCGCTGGAGGATCTTATCCTCCAGGGTCGGAATCCCGATTGGGCGAGTGTCGCCACCCGTGCCTTTCGGGATGTACGTGCGTCGCACGGGCGGTGCGCGGTACGTGCCGGACTTGGCGCGTTCCAAGAGCGACCGAAGGTTTCCCTCCAAGTCCTTCTCGTAGTCCGCAGCCGTTTGCCCGTCCACGCCCACCGCTCCATCCTTGCGCGTACGCCGATATGCCTCGTGCAGCCAAGACAGGTCGAGGTATTGGTTCAGCGAAGTGAACGCCATCTGCGGGGACTGCTTCGCCAGCCCCGCTATCCGTTGTTGTCTCGTTGACACGCTCTCGAAGTCCGGTGCCTTCGTCATGTTTCCCTCCAACGGTGTGGTTACCTGACGCCTCGCTTCCCTCCCCCGGGTCCTCGATGGGTCGAGTTCCCCGGCTTCCGCGGTACTATCAAGGCGCTACGACTTCCTGCCGCCCGTTTCGCCGCACTTCGTTTTCCTTCGTTTGGCGATACCACGGGAGGCCTCCGGTTTGTTCGCTCCCGCCGAGCCGGGTGCTCCCCGACGGGCCAGGAGTTGGTTACCCGGTCTCTCCGGCCGGGATTGGTGCTTGTGGAGACGGCAGGATCTCCCATGTTCCTGGGGAACCCCGATTGTGTCTTTGCCCTGCTCTACGACCCCGGCGGACCGACCGCATCAGGCCTTTGCGATGCGGCGGCACGGCCCCCATTCTGACCACAAGGAAGGCTACCGCGATGAATTTTCGAGGCTCAATGACACGGCTTTGGCACTGGCTGTCTACGCTTTGCCGGATGGGTCCTCCCACCGCGACACAAGACTCGCTTCCGGCTGCTGGCCAAGCTCTGCCGGACGGGCTTGATTACCCGTAGGGTTCCGATAAAAGGTTTCCAAAATGCTTTCTACATCTCTTCCTCAGCCGCCGACCCCTGGTACGCGCCCCGCTTCCGTTGCTATGCTGAACTTGTCTCATGGGAGGTGATGACTCCCTTGGGGCCGCCCGGGGAGGATCGCTTTATCCTCCTCGGGCACTCTGCCCTTAATGCATTGTCCCTCTCCGTCGCCATCGGGCTACAGCCCTCGGCACATCCCGCGGAAGGCGTACAGAGAAACGCGGAAAGACAGACGCAATGCCGCAAACAGCGCAGGCTGTAACGAGCGAAGGAAACAGGGAAGAAGACGCAGCAGAAATGTTCTGGACTTGAAGGAAACGCGGGAAGGAGACTGCGAGAACCAAAACACAGGCGTCAAGAACACGCGACAAGGAAAATCAACGAAGGATCACGCCCGAAGGAGACTCACGTAGCGAGGGCGGTCTCCAGCCCGAAGTCGATGGCCTTTTTCAGCCCGCCGCCACTCAGTGCCAATGTATTCATGGTTGAACCGCTGTGCCTCCTGATTGGTAAGCTGCATGATCTTCCGGGCACGATCAGTAAACCGCTCGTACATCGCATTCCCCTTTACTGCAAGGCTCGACACGTCCGCTGAAGCACTCCCACAAATGGGGCGAAACATCGTGGGGATGCCCCGCCACGACCTGCTTCAACTTCTCGTCGGGACTTCCGCCTTTAACGATGGACAAGGCAGCGGCCACGACGGCGGGCGAGCGGCTCATCCCCGCCCCGCAATAAACCAGAGTGGGGAATTGCTTCTTCTGCAAGAACACCACGGTCTGAATCGCCACGTCGAGAACGCCCTCGTCGTCCTGCGGCCCGTCCACAAGCGGGAAATGGCAATAGATCATGCTGCGGGGCAAGTTGGGCGACGGTTCTTCCGCCGCGAGGTTGATGACGGCGGCCACGCCCGCACGCAGCAGACTTCCCGCGTCACGGCCGTCGCCCGCGTTGCCGATCCAGAGTTGATTTGGAAGGATTTCACGCATGGGTCATCGAAAAACATAGTAGGATTCGACCAGTCGCATGCCGTGGCCTTCGTCGGGCATCGTCAGGTCCTCCCGCCCGCGCTTTCCCGTAATTGCCGCGCTCTTGCTATCGGCGATGCCGCCAATATCCGGGTCGCCGTTTGGCGTGTGCAATCGCAATCACGACGATCTCGTTCGCCTCAGCAGCCTCTCCGGGCCGGCTGTAATAGACTACGGAAAACGGGTATCGCCTTAATGCGCAATAGCGACAGCCGGCATAGGTTTTCGGAAACCGCTCCGGATCGGCGGCAATCTTCGCCAGGGTTGCGTCGATTTCGGACGCAAACCCAATCGCGGCGCCGGGACTTCGCTTCGCATACCAATCGAAGGCATCGTCAAAATCCTCGCCAGCCCCTTCGTCAAATTCAATTGCGTGTGCCATAACCGATCCGAGCCAGCGCCTCGTCGCGTATCGTCGTCCACGGCACCGTCTTGGCAGACCCGGCGCGAATGGCCGCCACGCGCCGCTCCAACTCCGGCGCCCAGTCTTCGTGAAACGGCAGCGCCGCTTCCTCAGGAACCAAATCCCACAAGGCATCGATCAGGCGCAACTGATCGTCGCTCGAAAGTTGCCTCGCCCCGTTAAGCACAGAATCGAAATCCAACATAGACTTTGTCCTCCTAAGAGTAAGTATACCACGGCGCGGAGAGCGATGATCAACCTGCTCTCGCACGGCTACTCAGTGCTTCCTTCCCAGGAACGTTTCCACCCGCAAATCTTGTTCAACGACCCGTGCCATCACGGCCCCCGTATCCGCCGTGTGCAGCACGCGGCCGCGCTTCGCATAGATCGCCTCGACCTCCCGCGTGTCGTAACGATGGTCGGCGCTGATCACCGACCAGGTGGGCGTGCTCCAGGCGGAAAGCTGCTCGGGCATGCTCGTCGGGCTGCCGTGGTGCGGCACCAACAACATGTCGCAATGCAGCGGATTTTCGGCCATCACCTCGTTCAGGCCGGGCGATTGCAGGTCACTGATAGGAATTTTGATCCCGCGAAACGTCCCGGATCCTAACGTGGACGCTGATCGTTGTCAAGAATCCGCTGCAAATTCACGCAAGACCCGCTCATTTCAGCGGGTACGGTACCATATCATTCGGAGGGTGGCGTCGCTAGCATGGCTTTGCCCGTCTTTGCCGCCGCGGCCGTCGCGGGTCTCAGCTTTGGATCGAGCGAAGGAGGCCATCACATGGGTGGTTACGGCTGGTTTTCGCGGTTTCTCAGCCGAGTATTGCGCGCACCGTCAGCGCACCGGCGCGGTAGACGGTGAGAAAGCAGCCTGGAACGCGGGCTACAGGAAGTCCGGGTCGAGGATCAATTGCAGTTCGCACCCGGCGTCTGCCTGACGCTCAAGGCGTTCGGACTCAAGAAACTCGGGATCCATGACCAACTCCGGCTCGTCCGACGGTGGTCGCAATCCACGCGGCGGCGCACGGGCACCGGCCAGCGTGCGGATTGGCCCTTCCCACAAACCGCAATGGCGGAGAATCCGCTCGACGACGTCCTGCTGACCGCGCTCGATGAAACTGATGATCTTCATCGTCCCGCCACACTTGGGACATTCCAGCGGTGAAAAGCGGTTCCCCGCGCATTGCGCGAGGCCGCGGTGATGGAAGACCATCACGGCGGAGCGTGATGAGTACGGTTGCCGGCACACTTTTCGATTTTTCTTGCGAATTCCGCCCTTCTGCCGATCGTCGCAACCCCTTGCTGGAAACCCACTTAGGGCAATCGTCCCCGCCCCGCCCGCGGCCCGCGGCAAAAACTCCGCTTCCCGCCACTTGACAACCATCCAAAACTATGGATAACTACGGTCTGATAGTGCGGTTCCTTCCGTCCCTGTTGGAGTTCCGGCTTTAGCCGGGAAATGCCGCCTAAAGGCGGAACTCCAGCGCGAGACACTCCACCAAGCCCAAGGAGACCCAGCCATGTGTTCCGTCAGCGAAAAACCGCCTGCCGACGACCTTCAACCGCAGCCCGGCCAAGCCGAGAGAGTGACCCCCGCGATGCTCGCCGCGCGGCGGCGGAAAGAGACCCTGCTCCCCGAGATCACGCAACTGGCCCTGGAGGGCCACTCCAGCCAGGCCATCGCCGATAAGCTCGGCATGCCCAAACGGACCGTCAATTACTGGCTGCAGGAGGCCCGCCAGGAATGGATCGCCAGGGCGGCCCTGAGCGCGGCCGAGATGTTCGCCGCCGACCTGGCGCGGCTCGACGCCATCTACCGCGAGGCCATGCAGGCCTGGCGCAACTCGCAATCCGAAATCGGCGTGCGACTCGTCCAGCACAGCCAAACCGGCGACGGCAAGTCGATCACGAAACGGTCGCTCCGCACCCAACCGCAACGGGGAAATGCCGCCTACCTCACCAGGGCCACGGCGGCCGTGATGGCCTCCTGGCGGCTCAAGGGCAAACCCGGACTGCCATCCATCGACGCCGATGCCGGCACCCTTCCCGCGGATGTGCCCAACGAGGATTTGGAAAACATGAGCGAAGATCAGCTCCGCGACTACCGTGCTCGGCTGTCTGCCACCATCGAGGCCATTGACGAGCTGGCCGATTTCCGTGCGCTCGACGCCGGCGACGATTCGCCGTCCGCCCCCGCGAGCTCGCGGCCCGGCCCTGAGGGCTTGCCGCCAGACACCGAAAGTCTGCCACCCGAATCCGGAAGTCTGCCGCCGGTCGCCGAAAGTTCGCCGCTGGACACCGAGAGTTCGTCCCCCGTCACCGAGAGTTCGTCACCGGCGCCGGAGGCTCTGCCACCCGCTACCGAGAGTTCAGCGCCGGAAGAGAATTCGGGCAAGTTCGGGCAAAGACCCGCCAGCCTCATTCGCACGCTGCTACAGATGGAGGTCGAGAGGAAGGAAAGTGAATTGCGCAAGTTGATGAAGGAAAGTGAATCGCGCAAGTTCGGGCAGAAACCACGCAGCGGGGCGGGAATAGAAGCTAGGAGTTAGAAGTTAGGAGTTAGAAGTTCGCAAAGACAGAAAAAATGGGCAAAGGAACTGATCCCCGATTTTCGAGCAAGTTCGGGCAAAAACCACCCGGCGGAAGGGACGAACGCCGGATTGGCACAACGAATTTCGGGCAAGTTCGGGCAAAAACCACCCATCGGTAGTGGAATAGAAGTTAGGAGCTAATGATTTGGACGAGGATCGGATTCGTACATTTCTCCATTCCCTTGGCGCACACGGCCGAGTATCATACGCACCTTATTTTGTCACCCTAGCGCAACCAAGGAGGGGCGAGCGGAGTTCGCCTGCTTCGGTCGTCGATTGGTGGGGCCGCCCAATGCGACACCTTGCATGGAAGCAAGTCGTCTGCTTGTTGACCCTGGCGGGGATCGTCCGTCTAGGCGCGGCTGCCTATTGGCATCAGCATTGGCACGGCCAATTCGTGTTTGGCGACAGCCAGGGCTACTTCGACCTGGCCCGCACAATTGCACACGGCCAGCCCTATCAGCTTGCGGGGCGCAGGTGTTCCGCGCCGGGCTATCCGCTTCTGCTGGCGCCGGTGCTGTGGTTGTTTGACGGTCCCCACGCGGTGTGGGCGGCACGGGTCGAAAGCTGCCTCTTCGGCGTGCTCACGGTGTTGGCGGTGGCCGGTTGGGCGTGGCAGGTCTTCGATCCGCGGGCCGCATGGATCGCCGGCCTGATCATGGCCGTTTATCCCGAGGCCGTGGCCATCAGCGTTCCCGTGTTCAGCAAGGCCCCCTTCTGTCTGCTGGTGGCCTTGAACCTGGCCGTCTGGACGGCAGCCTGGCAACGACGTACTCATCACGCTCCGCGTGATGGAGAGCCTCACGCGGAGCGTGAGGAGTACGTGCTTGCACTGTTTGCCGGCGGATTGGCCGGCGCGGCCACGCTCGTGCGGCCGAGTTGGATGCTGTTCCTGCCATTCGCCCTGGCCTGCGAGCTGATCTACGGTCAGCGCCGCAGGCAATTGCTGCTGGCGATCGTGATGTTCGCCGGCATGGTCGTGGTGATGCTGCCGTGGTGGGTGAGGAACTATCGCGTCACAGGGCACTTCGTGCCGACGACGCTGCAGGTCGGCGCGAGCCTCTACGACGGCTGGAACCCGCAGGCCACGGGCGCCAGCGACATGCGTTTCGTGCCGGAGTTCGTTGCGGCCCAGCGGAACAGCGACGCGGCCGACAAGGCGAGCGACGGCTTCGAGTATCGCCTCGACCGCCGTTTTCGCCAGGCGGCGTGGGACTGGGCCTGCGCGAACCCGGGCCGGGTCGTGCGGCTTGCCGCGATCAAGTTCCTGCGGATCTGGAATTTCTGGCCCAATGAGCCCTCCTTTGCGGCCTGGCCCGTGCGGCTGGCGGTGCTCGTGAGCTATGCTGCCGCTGATGTTGCTGGCCGGGATGGGTCTGCGGCGGGCGGCCGGTTGTGGTTGGCCCGGCGTGTTGTGCTGGCTGCCGGCAGTCTACTTTACGCTCTTGCACACGGTGTTCGTGAGCTCGATTCGTTATCGGCAGCCGGCCCTGCTGGGCTTGGTCGTGCTGGCGGCCGGCTACCTTGCGGAGTTTCGTAAAAGGGTCCCTTCAAGCCTCGAAACGGAATCGCTGCCATTATCGCCAAGCGCCTGATCAACTTCTGTTGGTTCTGGTTCAAGTGGGGCCTGATCGCCTGCGTGATCGGGGCCGCGCTCTTGGTGCCCTATTTCTATACCCGGATGGATGAGACCATCCGCCGCCGCGCCCAGGAAATGCTCTCGAAACAATACCCGGGCATGAAGATCACGATCCACTCGGCCGTGCTGATGAAGGGCGAAGGGATCGCCCTGCGAGGGCTGTCGATCATCGATCCGGCGGCGGAAGGGCCGGGGGCCGAGCTGCTGAGCTTCGACGAGTGTTTCGTGGCTTGCCCCACGAATTTGTCCGATTTGGTGAGCGGCCAGATCGCGGCCACGCAGGTGGTCATTCGCCGGCCGACGCTGCGGATGACCCGCCGTCCGGACGGCGCCTGGAGCACGGCCCGCCTCTTGCCGCTGCCGACGCTCACCGACGGCCCGCTGCCGGAGGTCCGCTTCGAGAACGGCACGATCGAGATCTTCGATCCGACCAAGGCCGTGGCCTGCAGCCTGACGCTCCGCAACGTCAACCTCTCGCTCTCGCCCATCGCGCCGCCGGCAGGCCAGCCCTTGGCCGCACAACGCGAGCGGCTGCAGGGCACGGCGGCGGGCGATTATTTCCACCAGGTGAGTTTCCACGGCGAAGTCGATCTCGACCGGCCGGCCCTGAGCCTGGCCGGCAAGATCGACGGCGTGGAGATTTCACCCGAGATGCGCAACGTCCTGCCCGATGGCCTGGGCAGCAATCTCTCCGTGCTGGGCTCGTTGCGGGGCCAGACGGAAGCCCTCTTCCAGATCGACTATGATCCGGCTGCGCCGCAGGCGTGGCGGTTCAACGTCACCGGCCAGTTGGCGGGCGGGCGGATCGACGACCCGCGGCTGCCGCGCCCGCTGACCGAGATCAACGCCGTCGTCCACGTCGACAACCAGGGTTTTGCCATCCAGAAGTTCGAGGCCCGCAGCAACCAGGCCACGCTGGTCTTGACCTGCAGCGGCGGCCTGAAGCCGTCCAGCCCGCTGGCCATCGAGGCCGTCGTCCGCCAGTTGCCGCTGGACGATCAGCTCCGGGCGGTCCTGCCGGATGCTCTCCGAGAGGAGTGGCAGAAGATCCAGCCCGAAGGCCTGATCGACGCCGTCATTCACCTCCGCTACGACGGCCGCGCCTGGCAGCCGCAGGTCTCGATCGAGTGCCAGAACGTGGCCTTCACCCACCGCGAGTTCCCCTACCGCCTGGATCGCGGCAAGGGCCATCTGGAATTGAAAGACGGCCGCCTGCAGATCGACATCGCGACCAAGAGCGAGGACCATCTGGTGCAGATCGTGGGCGAGGTCTTCAATCCGGGGAAAGGCGCGACGGGCTGGATGCGGATCACGAGCAACGAACTGCCCATCGACGAGAAACTGCTCCGCGCGCTGAAGCCGCAGGCCGAGGCGCTGGCCCGCTCCATGGACCTTAAGGGAACCATCGGCTTCACGTTCGAGACCTGGCGCAAGATCCCCGAGGGGCCGAAGCACCAGCATCTGCAGCTCCAGGCCAGCCGCGGCGGACTGCGCTACGATCGTTTCCCCTTCGCGCTGACGAACGTCCACGGCGAGATGGAGATGCGCGACGGCGACTGGGCAGTCCGCAACCTGGAAGGCTACAACGGCGCGAGCCGCGTGACGGGCGGCGGCGCACTGAAGGCCACGCCCCAGGGCGACGAGCTGACGCTGCGGCTGATCGCGACCAACGTGCCGCTGGAAGGCGAGCTTCGCGACGCCCTGCAGCCGGACATGCGGGAATTGTGGGCCTTGCTCAAGCCGCAGGGGATCATCGACATCACGGCCGACGTCCATTACCTGGCACAGAGCAAACAACTGGACGTGACGGTCGGCGCGGAGCCGCGGAGCGAAATCTGTTCGCTCGAGCCCGTGCAGTTCCCCTACCGCTTCGAGAACGTGCAAGGCGTCTTCACCTACAGCCGCGGCTGCGTGACCTTTGAGCGCTGCAGCGCCTGGCACGGCCCGGTGAAGCTGGCCTGCAGCGGCACGTGCAGTTTCCAGCCCAGCGGCGGCTGGGAGCTGCGCATGGATCGCCTCTCGGTCGATCGCCTGCGCATGGACCGCGAGTTCATGCAGGCCCTGCCCTTGCAGCTCAAGAAGGGTCTGGGCGAATTGAATGCCACCGGCCCTATGAGCCTGCAAGGGGCCATCCTGCTGGCCCGCGGTCCGAATCCGTCCGAGCCGGTGACCTCGCGCTGGAACCTGAACGTCGGTCTGACCCAGGTGGGCGTTGATTGCGGCGTGCGGCTGGAGAACATCTACGGCAACGTCGGCATTTCCGGCTGGGCCGACGGGACCCGCTTCCAGATGCGCGGCGAGCTGGCGCTGGATTCGCTGACCTGCCGGGACCACCAGTTCACGCAGGTCCTAGGGCCGTTCTGGATCGACGACCAGCAGGCGATGTTCGGCTCGGGCGTGACGCAGCTCGACAACCAGCGCTTGCCGCCGGGCCAGGCGAAGGCGCCGTTGCGGCCCGTGACCGCCAAGATCTTCGGCGGAACGGTCTATGGCGACGGCTGGACTTCCCTGGGCACGCAGCCACATTACAACCTGAAGGCAAATCTGGTGAATGCCGACCTGGCCACGTGCGCCCGCGAGCTGGCCGGCAACAACCGCAACCTCCGCGGACGCCTCTCCGGCAACGTGGAATTGGGCGGCCTGGGCCACAACCGCACTTCCTTGGGCGGGATCGGCCACCTGTACCTCCGCGACGCCAACATCTACGAGCTGCCGCTGATGATCTCCATGCTCAAGATCCTCAGCATCAAGGCCCCCGACCCCAACGCCTTCAGCACCAGCGACATCGACTTCCACGTCGAGGGCGAACACGTCCATTTTGACAAGCTAGACTTTAAGGGCGACGCGATCAGCCTGTTGGGCAAGGGCGAGATGAACTTCCAAGGCGACACGGACATGGTCCTGGCGGCGACGGTCGGCCCGGCGGACGCCGCGGTGCCGGCCCTGCGCAACTTTTTCTCGCGGACGAGCCAGCAGATCATGCAGATTCGCGTCACCGGCAACTTGCAGAACCCCGATATCCGCCAGGAGGTCTTGCCCGGCGTGAATCAGGCCTTGAAAAATCTCCAGGAGAACCGATGAGCATAGGACCCATGACCAGTATTGGCGGCAGCGTGGCGGGAACGGCCCTGGCGCAGACGCGGGGTTCCAACGTCGACCGCGCGCAGCAGGAGAGCAGCGCGCGGGAGCTTCGCACCAAAGCGAACAGAAGGCCGAGTTGGCCGCCGGCGTCGGCGAGGCCGACGGCGACAACCACCAGACCGCCGACCGCGACGCCGACGGCCGGCGAGTATGGGAGTTTCGGCGGCGGCAAGCCGCAGAGGACGGCGGCAGCGACGAGCCGCACCGCTCGGAGGCCCCGGACCCCACCGGACAGAGCGGCAGCATGCTCGATTTGAGCGGGTGAAAGCCGAGAACAAAATCCGAAATCCGAATATCGAAATCCGAAACAAATTCAAAATACAAAGAAGAAATCAAAACAATCGTTTCAGTCGTTCTTTGTTTGAGATTTGAGATTTCGGATTTGATTTTTGTTTCGGATTTCGGATTTCGGATTTTTTGCCTCCCGGATTTCGAATTTTGCCCCTCCCGTTGCCGCACATTCCTCCGCTCACTAAAATATCACCATGCACTTCACCAAAATGCAAGGCGCCGGCAACGACTACGTATACGTCGATTGCTTCACCGAACCGATCCCCCCGGAGCCCGAAACGCTGGCCAGGAGAATCTCCGACCGGCACTTCGGCGTCGGCAGCGACGGGCTGATCCTGATCTGCAAGAGCCAGCAGGCCGACGCCCGGATGCGGATGTTCAATGCCGATGGTTCCGAGGCGGAAATGTGCGGCAATGGCGTCCGCTGCGTGGCCAAGTATGTCTACGACCACGGCCTCTGCCGCAAGGAGACCCTGCGGATCGAGACCGGCGTCGGCATCCTTGAGCCTCAAGCTGGAAGTTGCCGCCGGGCGCGTCGAGCGCGTCCGCGTCGATATGGGCGAGCCGGTCCTGCAAGCGTCGCTCATCCCCACCACGCTGCCGGGCGGGCTGGTGGTCGATGCCGATCTGAACGTTTTCGATTTGAACGGCGCGGCCCGACGCTGAGCGTGACCTGCGTTTCGATGGGCAACCCGCATTGCGTCACGTTCGTCGACGACTTGAGTGACGACTGGGTCCTCGGCGTGGGGCCGAAGATCGAGACCGATCCCCATTTCCCCCGCCGCGTGAACGCCGAATTCGTGCAGGTGCTGTCGCGGCGGGAGATCCGCATGCGGGTCTGGGAGCGGGGTTCCGGCGAAACGCTCGCCTGCGGCACGGGGGCCTGCGCCGTCTGCGTGGCCGGCGTGTTGAGCGGCCATACCGGGCGGAAGATCCTCGCCCACCTCCCCGGCGGCGACCTGGAGCTGGACTGGGCCGACGATGGGCACGTGCACATGACGGGCCCGGCGGTGGAGGTGTTCAGCGGGGAATGGCCGTTATGAAACTCGACCATCCCATCCTGTATAAGTTGGCTGCCCTGGCGGGCTCCACGGTCGTCCGTGCGTGGATGGACACGCTCGACTATCGCGTGCTGTTCTACGATCCCGACGTCGATCCCGCTTCGCCGCGGTGCCGCGGTCAGAAGATCTATGTTTTCTGGCACGAGTACATCCTCTTCCCGCTGGCGATGCGGGGGCATTGCAACCTGGCGATGTTGTTGAGCCGACACCGCGACGCCGAGGTCTTGTCGTACGTCGCCTACCACATGGGGTTCGAGTTCGTGCGCGGCTCGACCAATCGCGGCGGGGTGGCGGCCTTGCGTCAGCTCTTGGACAAGAGCCGGCACATGCACCTGGCGATTACGCCCGACGGCCCTCGCGGACCGCGGCGGCAGATGGCCCCCGGACCGATCTTCCTGGCCTCGAAGCTGGGGATTCCGCTGGTGGCCATGGGCATCGGCTATGACCGTCCGTGGAGGGCTGGGAGTTGGGACCGTTTCGCCGTCCCGCGTCCTGGCAGCCGGGCCCACTGTATCCTCTCGCCGGAGTTGCATGTCCCGCCCGATCTGGACCGCGACGGGACCGAGCACTTCCGCCTGAAGGTCGAGCAGTTGCTGAATCGTCTTTGCGAAGAGGCCGAGCATTGGGCCGCGGCCGGCAGCCGCAAGACAGGTCAGTTGACGCCCGAGCGTGCCGTCAAGCCGCTGCCGCTGCGGCAGGAATTGGGCTGGTTGGAATGGAATGGCCGGCTATCCGCCGGGCTGGAGAATTCGCCGGAATTTTGGCATCTGATCGAGGAGCGTCGCAACCGGCCTACGTTGCCATTGCAGGACCTGAAAGCGTCGCTACTTGGCCAAGGGTAACGGCGTACCAACGTGTTGACTTATCGCGATCGCCCAATTCTGCCATCCCAAGTGAACTACGACCTCTTCTCCCAACTTCCGGACGATTCGCCCCCGCAGCAGCCGGCCCAGCCGCAGGTGCTTTCGGTCGGGCAACTCACGGCCCACATCAAGGACCTCTTGGAAGCCTCCTTCGGCAGCGTCTGGGTGGCGGGCGAAATCTCGAACCTCGCCCGGCCGCAATCGGGCCACTGCTACCTCACGCTCAAGGACGATCAGGCCCAGATCCGCTGCGCGCTGTGGCGCAACGCGGCCACGCGGGTCCGCTTCGATCTGCACGACGGGCTGGAAGTCGTCTGCCGAGGGCGGATCGACGTCTATGCCCCGCGGGGCGACTACCAGTTGATCATCGAGAGCATCGAGCCCAAGGGCCTTGGTGCCCTGGAGTTGGCCCTGCGGCAGCTTCGCGAGAAACTGGCCCGGGAAGGCCTCTTCGACCCGCGGCGGAAGCGGCCGCTGCCGCCGTTCGCGCGGCGGATTGCGGTGGTCACCAGCCCTACCGGCGCGGCGATCCACGATTTTCTGCAAGTCCTCGGTCGGCGGTGGCGGGGGGCCGACGTGATCGTTGTGCCCACGCGGGTGCAGGGCGAGGGCGCGGCCGCCGAGATCGCCGCCGCCATCGCCCTGGCCAACCGGCTGCCGCTGGCCATCGATTGCCTGGTCGTGACCCGCGGCGGCGGCAGCCTGGAGGACCTGTGGGCCTTCAACGAAGAGGCCGTGGTGAGGGCGATCCATGCCTCGCGGATTCCGGTGATTTCGGCCATCGGCCACGAGATCGACGTGACCTTGGCGGACCTCGTGGCCGACGTCCGCGCCTTGACGCCCAGCGAGGCGGCTGAACTGGTGGCGCCGGCAGCCGAGGATCTTCTGGCCCGCTTCCGCCAGACGGGCAAGCGGCTCTCCGCGGCCCTGCGTTGGCGGCTGGCGGCGGCCAGGTCGCGACTGGATGCCGTCGCCGCGCATCGCGCCTTCCGCCGGCCGCACGAGCGGATCGAGGACCTGGCCCTGCGTCTCGACGAACTCGATGCCCGCGCCATTCGCGCGGTGCGGCAGCGGTTGCTTTCTGCCCGCAACCTGGTCCAGCAGCAGGCCGCACGGCTGGAATCGCTCAGTCCGCTGGGCGTGCTTTTGCGCGGCTACAGCCTGACGCAGCGCGCGGCTGACGGCCGGATCGTGCGCGACGCCGCGGAACTGAAGCCTGGCGACGAGATCGTCACGCGATTCGGAAAGGGACAGGCCGCGAGCCGAGTGGTGTAAAAGAGGAAATCCGAAATCCGAATGTCGAAATCCGAGTTCCAGCCCGTTTGGAGCGTTCCTTCTTTGGATTTTGGAATTTGTTTCGGATTTCGACATTCGGATTTCGGATTTTGTTTTCCGTTACGCTCCGTTGCGTGCCGCCGTCAACGTCGGATGCCGCATGATCCGTCCTTCGACCAGATAAACCACGTCTTCGGCAATGCTCGTCGGCCAGGTCGGCGATCCGCTCGAGATTCCGGCTCACGGCCAGCAGCCGCAAGAGCGAGCCGACCTTGTCCGGCTGCTGCCGGATGGCGAGTTCGATTTCCTTGCGGATGGTCGCCTTCATCTGGTCGATCTCGTCGTCGCGCGTGCAGATCGAGGCGGCCTCGGAGGCGTTCAGGCTGACCAGCGAGTCGATGCTGTCGCGAAGCAGGAACTGCGTCTTCTCGCACATCAGCCCCAGGTCGCAGGTAAGCTCCGGCGGCGGATCGAAGACCAATCCCCGCACCTTGCGGGCGATATTCACGGCCAGGTCGCCGATCCGCTCCAGATCGTGGTTGATCTTCAGCGTGGAAACCACGAACCGCAGGTCGCCGGCCACCGGCTGGTACAGGGCGAGCGTCTTGAGGCACTCTTCCTCGACCTCGATCTCGCGGAGATCGATCTCCTCGTCCAGCCGTTCGACCTCTTCCGCCAACTCGTCGTCGCGCAACTGGACCGCCCGGACCGCCTTCTCCACCTGGCCTTCGACCTGGGTGCAAAGCGACAGGACCTGCTGCTTGAGTTTGCTGATTTCCCGCTGAAAATGTGCCGACATCAACCTGCGCTCCCGGAGATTCCTCTATTATACATTGAATAATAGTCAGCGGGCCCACGCTTTACAGGGCCCGGCCAATAGGCGATAATTCCCAGATTCTACAACAGCAATGTTAGGAAACGATGAATCTCGTCCTGATTGGCTACCGCGCCACCGGAAAAACGACCCTCGCACGACACCTGGCCCAGCGATTGGGCTGGGACTGGATCGACGCCGACGTGGAAATCGAACGGCGTGCGGGAAAGTCGATCGCGCGGATTTTCGCCGAGCAGGGCGAGGCGGCCTTTCGCGACCTGGAGGCCGCGGTGATTGCCGATCTCTGCGGTCGGGGCACCGGCGTAGATGGTCGGCGGCTGGTTGTGGCCGCCGGCGGCGGGGCGCCGCTCCGCGAGGAAAGCCGCCGGTTGATGCGGAAGTCCGGGCACGTCGTCTGGCTGACCGCCACGCCCGAAACGATCCTGGCGCGGATGACCGGCGATGCCTCGACGGGCGATCGCCGCCCAGGGCTGACGAATCTGCCGCCCTTGGAGGAGATTGTGCAATTATTGAGCCGCCGCGAACCGATTTATCGCGAGTCGGCCCACCTGATCGTCGATACCGAGGGCAAGTCGCCCGAGCAATTGGCCGATGAAATCCTTGCCGGGCTCGAGCTTTCGACAAGTGGCGGCTGAGAGCGCAGGGGGCCAAGGAAGTAGGGTGGGCCGAGTGGAGCGAGTCCCACCATCATGGTTTCAACCCGCTTCTGGTGGGACTCGCTCCACTCGGCCCACCCTACTTCCTGTTTCCGTCCCGAGCCGTTAGATAAGAACCGCAAACGTGACCTTAATCCTCTCCATCCCGATCGAAGCCCGACTGGCGATTCTTTTCGTGCTGGGGTGCTGTGTCGGCGCGGCGATCAACTGGGGATTTACCGGCTGGCCTGGCTTCCGCGGCCGATCGGCCCTTGGACGCGGCCGCACCCCAAGGCCCCGCCGCGGCGGATCTGGGATCGAGTGCCGGTCATCGGTTGGCTAGGGCTGCAGGCGGGAAGCCAGAGTGCATGACGCCGGCTTCTGGATCCGGCCGATGTTGCTGGAGCTGTTGACTGGGGCCGTGTTCGCGTTTCTGTATTGGTGGGACGTTGTTCAATGCGGCCTTTTGTCGCCGCTGCTGCACAAGCTCGCTGCGATCCTCGATCCGGGACACATTGCCTTTCCCGCCATCCGCCACGAGCAGTTTACGGCCCACGTGGTTCTATTCTGCTTCATGCTCGTGGCCTTCTGGATCGATGTTGACGAGATGACGATTCCCGACGGCGTGACGATCCCGGGCACTCTCGCGGGGCTTGTGATCCTGACGCTTTGGCCTTTCGCGTTCCTGCCGGATTCGTTTGAAGTACCGAGCGGTTTCCTGGCCGAACCGATGTTGACCTCCGTTTGGCTGACCTCGCCCGACGAAGTTCCCCCGTTGCCGGACAATCTGGCGGCCATGCCTCGGTATGTGCCACCGTGGCAGCGGCCGGCATGCACGGGCTGGTCCGCCTTGGCCGGGGCTGTCGCGGCCTTTTGTGCCTGGTGTCTCGCCCTATTGCCGGGGCGCTGGTACCCACGGCACGGCTATCGCCGCGCGGTGCGGGTTTTCACGGCGCGCATGGTCCGTGAAAAGGCGACCTACGCACTTCTGGCCCTGGCGGTACTTGGCTCGATTGTCATCGCCATCATCTGGTCGATCGGCGGACCGCACTGGGTCGGGCTGGCAAGCGGCCTGGCAGGCATCGTGATTGGCGGGGGGCTGGTCTGGATCGTCCGCATCGTTGCGTCTGCCACCTTGCACCGTGAGGCGATGGGCTTTGGCGACGTCACACTTTTGGCCATGATCGGCGCCTTCCTTGGCTGGCAGGCGACGATCGTTGTTTTCTTCCTTGCGCCCTTGGCCGCCGTGGTCGTGGGTCTGTGCCGTCTGCTGCTCCGTGGCCAGAAAGAGATTCCTTTCGGCCCTTTCCTCTGCCTGGCTGCCGCAGCCACGGTGTTGGCTTGGCCGGCCATTTGGGAGCTCGGAAGCCAGGGAACCCTGAATGAAAAGAGGGTTTGCTTCCCCTATTTTACGCTGGGTTGGGTGTTGATCGCGATACTGATCGTCGGTCTCGGCCTGATGGTCGTGCTTCTGCCGCCCGTCCGCTGGATCATGTCGCGGCTGCACCGAGATGAGCGTGAGTAGGTTCGCCTAACCACTCCGGCCGAGAAGGATAGGTCCCGTAGAACCGCTTGATAAAGTGGCGATGCCACCAGCTCGTTGGGCAGTGCGGCTCCCATCCCCAATGTCGCATAAATCGCTGCGAGATCCGCCAATTCCCTACGTCACAGAGCAAGGCGTCGCTCTGCTTCAGCCGCGCGATCTCATCCAGCACCTCCAGGCCGACGCGGATCGACCGCATGCTCGTCTCGCGGGCGGAAAGGGCATAGGCCAGGGCCAGAAAGTTCGGGAACCGCCAGGGCTGGTTGTAATAGAGCAGGATCCGGTCGCCACGCCGCCGTTGGTGCTGCCACTGGCCGAACCACAGCACTTCCGGCCCCACCAGGATCTTGGGCCACGGTCGCAACAATACGCGGCAGAACTGGCCGTCGACAACTTCGATCACGCCATACCGCCGGCGCCGAAGCGTATCGGCGTCGCGCGTCAGATCGGTTATGGAGGCCAAGAGAGGCATGGGGGTAGGTGGTGGGGAAGCGAACCGTTTTCGTGACTTCAGCGATCTTCCAATTCTAGGTCGCTAGTGACGCCAATGCGATGACGGTTTGGGTGCTCTCCAGGCGGCGGAAATGGACTCGCCGTAATGTGTTGCCCCTTAAATACTTACGCATTTTGTTCCTGCTCCCCGCCGGGTACCCTCTGGGTGGCTCTCCGCTCCCTGCTTGTTGCCCCAACTGCCCTTGCTCCCGAGGGCTGTTCCTGCGAAACTACGCCCGCAAACCACCCCGACCGGAGGGGTGATGGGTGCGATCGGTCCCCGTCTCGTCTTCATTACGTTGGCAACCTTCGTATGCTCGCCAGGCTTGCGGCAATCTTCTCGTTGCTTTTCCTCGTCGGCTGCGGCGAATACGGCACCCTGCAATTCCCGCCGAAACAGGCGGTGCCGGTTGGCTACGAAAACCCCATGCTGATCCGCGTCTCGAATTGCGGGCAGTTGTGGGATGGAATCCACGACGTGATTTCCGATTACTTCCGCATCGAGCACGAGACGATTCCGATGCAATTGCCTGGCGGTACGTTGGTCGATGGTCGGATCGACGCCGTACCTAAGTCCGGCGCAACGTTTCTGGAGCCGTGGGACCACGATTCCGCCGATTCCTACCAGCGTCTGGAAAGCACGTTCCAATCGATCCGCCGCTATGCCGTGGTCAAGGTCCACCCCGAGGAGCGAGGCTTCCTGGTCGAGGTGGCTGTCTACAAGGAGCTGGAGAACCTGCGCCAGCCGGAGCACTCCACGGCGGGCTCGGCCACCTTCCGCAACGACATCACGATCAACCGCGCCGAGAACTCAGGGCTGATCGCCAGCGAAAACACCGGCCAGCCCGCCGCCCCCAAGTCGGTCGGCCTTAATCAGACCTGGATTCCCAAAGGCCGCGACCCGGTCGCTCGAGCAACGGATCCTCGGCCAGATCCTCGACCGCCTCACGCCCGAAGGAACGCCCATCCCGGTGAACTGACTTGCGATGTAGGGCGGATTGGCAATCCGTCGCCTTTTCCGGACGGATTGACAATCCGTCCTACGGTAATTGGCCAAATTACTTTGCAGCTCCTTAATCCCCGAACGGCAGCGGGACCACCGTGGGATCGACAGGCAGCGTCAAGCTGGGGAAAAGCGGGGCGGCCGCCGCAGGCGGCCGTGCGGCGCCGGCCTTCTCGGCCGTGGGCAACTTCAGCGTGAAGGCCGTGCCCTTGCCCGGCGTGCTATCGACGCGAATCCGTCCGTGATGGGCCTCGATGATCTCGCGGCACATCGAGAGTCCCAGCCCTGTGCCGCCCTTGCCACTGGCGTCCGGGCCGCTCTTGGTTGTATAGAAAGGCTCGAAGATCTTCGGCAGCTTGTCGGCCGGAATCCCCACGCCGTTGTCGCGGACCACGAGATCCACCATGTCGTTCTCGGCGTCGTAGGCCAGCCGGATCATCACCCGTCCGCCGCCGGGCATCGCCTGCCGGGCATTGATCAACAGATTGAGCAGGATCTGCTGGATCTGATTGCCGTTGACGTAGGCCGGGGGCACCGGCTGAAAGCTCTTGTCGACCGTGACCCGATACTTGTTCATCTCCCGCTCCAAGAGCAGGAGCGTGTTTTCCACCAGTTCCTGGAGATTGGTTGGCTCCTGCCCTGCCTTGCGATTGCGGGCCAGGCCCAGCACCGTCGAGGTGATCTTGGCCGCGCGATTGCTGGCCAGGAGGATCTTGTCAAAGGCCTTTTCACGGGTCTCGTTGTCTTTGTGCCGCATTCCCAGCTTGGCGTAGTTGATGATCGTCGTCAGCACGTTGTTGAACTCGTGCGTGGTCGTGCTGACCAGTTCACCCAGGGCGGTCAGCTTCTGGGCCTGCGCCAACTGCTCCTTGAGCATCTCGACCTGCTGTTGAAGATCCACTTGCGGACGACTGTCGCTTGACACGATTGACTCTCCTAAGGCATCCGGTAGAAATCTATCCGCCGGTTGCCGTGTATTGTAAGACGGATTGGCAATCCGTTCGTGGGACGGATTGGCAATCCGTCCTACGGTTACCACAATTCATGCTGAGTGTTCAAAGCCCCTAGGACTCGCATTTCCGCGATGGTCGCCAGATTCGCCGTTTCACCGCATCGCCGGTACTTAGCTGTTTCCCCGAAGTCTTGCTTCTTAACTCATGCTGTATTAAGAGGTTAACTCCCGTTTCCCTATCGTCAACTCGGCTAGGCAACTGAAAAGGAAGCGGTTATAATCCCCGCGCCGGCAAGGATGCCGGAGAAATGGAGAAGCTAGGATGCATACAGTGGTTCTTCTTGCCCACGCCCTGAATCTGGCCGAGCGATTGGGCTACGTAAGTTCGTCAGGAGTGGCTTGAGGGCAACGGTGGCGGCGGCTGCGAGTTGCGGGGTCGCAAGCTGCTGTTCATCGATCTTGCAACCCCGCCCGCGGAGCAATTCGACCTCGTTTTGCGGGTTTTGCGCGGCGAACCCGCGCGGCGGAGCAATCCATGCCGCAAGAGCTTCGCAATCTGCTGCGGTTCCGCAAGAGCGCTTGACGCCGGCGAGTGCGGCTGCACGATGGGCCGAGTTCGTAGGGTGGGACCAGCGAGCTTGCGAACGCCGGCCCACCATTCGCGGCGCTTGGTGGCCCGGCGCTCGCAAGCCGACCATGGGTACATGGTGCCCGGGTCCCACCCTACGGGTAAGGTCTGGTCTCTACGGCCAAATCCAGATCTTGCTTGGCAATTTGGGATAAATGACAAGTTTGCGGAACTCTTCTTCCAATCGTCCCCTCCTTTGCGGCCGCAAAAAACCACACGAAATCGCCTTGACGGCCGATATAAACATTTGTATACTAATTCATGGCCCTACAAAAAGTCTTTACAATAGGAGGTCGATTTCATGGTCACCGTCCTTCAACCGAAAGCAAAGAGTCCCATGGCAAAGAAAGCTGCACCCGCCAAGGCCGCTAGTCCGGCCGAGAAGACCAATGGCAAGCCGGATTGCGAAGCGATGTTGGCTGCCCATCCCGCCCTGAAAATGACCGTCGCCCAGATCGAGAAACAGTTCGGCGAAGGGGCCATCATGCCCTTGGGCGCCAACCACGTCTGCCAGATCACCGGCATCCCCACGGGCAGTCTCTCCCTGGACCTGGCCCTGGGCGGCCAGGGCATTCCCCACGGCCGCATCGTGGAGATCTTCGGACCGGAATCGAGCGGCAAGACCACGCTCGCCCTGCACGCTGTGGCCCAGGCCCAGCGCAAAGGCGGCATCGCCGCCTTCATCGACGCCGAACACGCCCTCGATCCCGGCTGGGCCAAGAAGCTGGGCGTCGAACTGGAAACGCTCCTGGTCAGCCAGCCCGGCAGCGGCGAAGAGGCGATGCACATCGCCGAGATGCTCATCAAGTCGAACGCCGTCGACGTCATCGTCATCGACTCCGTGGCCGCGCTGGTGCCCAAGAAGGACTCGAGGGCGAGATCGGCGATTCGCACGTCGGCCTGCAGGCCCGCTTGATGAGCCAGTCGCTGCGCAAGCTCACCGGCGTGATCGCCAAGAGCAAGACGGCGGTGATCTTCATCAACCAGATCCGGGAGAAGATCGGCGTGATGTTCGGCAGTCCGGAAACGACTCCCGGCGGCCGGGCCTTGAAGTTCTACAGTTCCTGCCGCATCGACGTCCGCCGCATCGGGCAGATCAAGGAGGGCGAAGAGGTCGTCGGCCAGCGGGTTCGCGCCAAGGTGGTCAAGAACAAGGTTGCCCCGCCGTTCCGCACCGCCGAGTTCGACATGATGGCCGACTACGGCATCAGCTACGAGGGCGACGTCTTGGACATGGCTGCGGAGGCCAAGCTGGTGACGCGCACCGGCGCCTGGTTCCGCTATGGCGACATGCAGCTCGGCCAGGGCCGGGAAAAGACGCGGGACTATCTCAAGGAACATCCCGAGTTGGTGGAGGAGCTCCGCGAGAAGCTGGCCGCCATCCATGCGGCCGCGAGCGGCAAGACCGCGCCGGCAGTTGCGGCTGTCGCCGCGGAGGACGAAGGCGAGGAGCCGCCGCCGGAGGAATAAGGATCAATAACTCAAACTGTAAACGCCCTCGAACGCCCGTTACGTCTGCGGCGACTGCCGCCCTCACAATAGCACGATCAACCACCTATGCAACTCTGAGCCAAAATAGCCGCAGCTCCTCAGTTCCACACCGCCGACATGTCGAACTGCCGACCGAGCATCACAGGGTCGATGCCGTTGGCAGCACCGATGACCACGATCTGTGTGCGCGGCGTCCGCCCGCCCCACTCGTCTTGTAACGAGATGTCCACGCGCCTGCCGACCACCTGAAGCACCGCCCGCCGCTGCGGCGCGTCGGTCGAATAGACCACCCCTTTCGCCCGGTAGACAGTCCCCGGCAACTTGCGCATGGTTTCCCGCAATGCTTCCAGCCCCAGTGGCTGCTCCGTCTCGTAGCTCCAGGTGCTGAATACCTTCGAGTGGTCGTGCTCATGGTCAGCGCCACGGCAGGTCGGGTCGGTGCAGTGATGCGCGGCGGCGTGCGAGTTGAGGCCCGCTCGGGCAGGATCGAAGCGCCCGACACCCAAGAGGATTTCGTAGGGCACGTCGCAGTAATCGGTCTCGACAATCCGAAGACGATTGAAGTGCTCGTCGAGCCAGGCCCTGACCTTGGTGACTTGTTGAGGACCGGCAAGGCCCACCTTGTTCAGGATCAGCATGTCCGCGAACCCGACCTGGCGGAGCTTGAGCTCCATCAACGGTGGATACTCGGGGTGCGCGAAGACCTGTTCTGCGTCCACCACGCAGATCACGCTGTCCAACCTGATCCGGTCGCGCAGATTGGGATCGTTGAAGGTCACGAAGATCCCGGCCGGATCGGCGACGCCGCTGGCTTCCAACACGATGTACTCGACGCTCTCCGGGCGTGCGAGCAAAGCAACGACCGACTCGATGAGGTCGTCGCGAATCTGGCAGCAGACGCAGCCATTGGCCAGGCTGATCATGTTGCCGTCAACGCCGACGACCAGCTCGGCGTCGATATTGATCGAGCCGAAGTCGTTGACGAGGACTCCCACGCGCAGGCCGTGACTGCCCGTCAGGATGCGATTCAGCAGCGTCGTCTTTCCCGCCCCGAGAAAGCCGGCCAGAATCGTGATTGGAACAGCTTTGCCGCCGTCGATGATCTCCATCGTCAAGGTTTCTTCATGAATTTGCTCAGATCAATTCCCATCGCCTTCGCCAGTGCGACGAGATCGACCTCCTCCGGGTTCGCGAGCTTCGTGACCGGCTCGCGGTAAACGCTCGGCGGATAGTACTTCTTCGGATCGATTTCGAGGTCGCGAGTCCTTTTCTCCTGCTGTTCCTCGCGCGGCAACCTGGGCTGGGGGACGATGCCCTTGCCCGTAGCGAGCGGCAGCGGATCGCCGAAGAGCAGGGTGGGGCTCGGCAGGGACGCGCCCGAGAATCCTGGCAGCGCGGCCATCCGGTGCCAGATTGCGTCCCAGGTCACGTTGACGACCGCCACGTCCGGCGCACCGTACAGGAAAAGTCCGTCCCAGTCGGCGCGAACGTCGGCGCTTTGCTCGTTGAGCGTGTCGTTATCGTAGGAGAAGTGCGTGACCATCCCGCAGCGCGGGTTGACCTGCTTGATGAGGTAGCCCGAGGCGTAAGCCAGCGTATGGTGGATGTCCACCGTGTAATTGAAGAGAACTTCCGGCAGGCCATACTTGAGTTGGTTGATGCGGGCCAAATCGGGCTGCAGCTCGGTGACAAAGACATCGACGCCCTTGGCATATTTGGCCGTCAGGTCATCCGGCCGGCCGTCGCCGGTCCACACGAACGAAAGGCCATTCCAGTCCAGGCGGTAGGCCGAGGCGCCGTCTTTGGCGTGCGAGCGCCGCCAATGGCGGATCGTCACGCCGTTCTTGTCGTAGCAGACGCCGTTCTCGTCCTTCCAATCGAACTCGTTGACTTCGACCTCGTAGCCGTCCCCGATCGGGCAGGCGTCGAATGCCTCCAAGTGCCACTTGAGCATCTGCTTCATGCCGGCGACCATGCCTTTCGTGCCGAGGTCGGGGGTGCGTCCCGAGGGCCCAGTGACCCGCAGCGGCTCCTTCCATCGTCCTCCCCACGCCGAGAAGGGGAGGAGATACGACAGGTCGTGGTAGTGGTCCACGTGCAGGTGGGTAATGAAGATGTCGTTGATATTCGGCATCGGCACGCCCATGGCGAGGATGTTCTTGACGCAGCCGGGGCCGAAGTCGAAGAAGAAGCGGTCGCCGTTGCCCAGCTCGACCATGATGCACGTGCCGGCCTGGTCGCGCCGGGGCGGGTAGGGGCAACTGCCGACGAACGAGATCCGCATCTCGTCCCTGCCCAAGGTTTCACTGCCGGGGAAGTAATTCATCCGACTGCGGACAGAGGCCGTTGGCTTGTAATACGGCGGGAATTGCAGACCCTTGCT
Source organism: uncultured Planctomycetia bacterium (assembly GCA_963824275.1). GTDB lineage: Bacteria > Planctomycetota > Planctomycetia > Pirellulales > Thermoguttaceae > JANXQG01. The sequence goes on from CAWGOT010000003.1 coordinate 1,907,181, forward strand.
CGGCCCGCCACCGTAAGGATTCCTGGGCTGGTCAGTATTTGGCGTCAATTCCGCTGCTCCCGCCGAGGAGACAGTCCCTGCCGCAATCCCAACCGCTGCCGTGCCGATGGCCGTCAATAGGTCGCGCCGACCGATGGAGTCCTTGTCTTTGCTTTCGCTTTTCATGCCGGTTCCTTATTTGGTTAGCATCCATCCTGATAATATATGAGCTGACTCCGCACGTCAAGTTGCTGGCTTATCCATGCTCGGACGACGATTCGTCGCCGGCCGATTTCTTCGGCCATCTTTCCTCCGGGCCGGGAGTCCTCTCTTGGTAATCAGATTGCCGTAAACTCTTGCACCGCCAGGAAATCGACACGGCGCCTGCAGACTGACAGCGGCCTCAGCCGCTACGAACCACCCACGCCCTGCCCTTCGCGGCAGGGCTTTTCTATGCGCCCGGCACGGTCCCAAAATTTCAAAATCGCGCGCCTCGCTGCGCTCGCTTGCCGAGCACTACCCCCGCTACCCCTCTGGCCTTTTCACTACCCGTTTTCCTCGCAATTTAACGAGGGTATTTTCATGCACTTGACAACTTCTTGGAATCGATGTAAGATGCTTGTGTGTTTCGGTTTACTTGGTTTTTGGCAGGGCTTCCGGGGTCGCCTCATAACCTCGAGGTCGTAGGTTCAAATCCTGCCCCCGCCACTGTCACATAACCCCCCAGGTCGGCGCAAGCGGCGCGGGGGTTCTTTTTGATAGTCGGCCGCTTTCCCGGTGCTTTGGTGCGAAATGGAACTAACCGCGAAAGAACGCGAAGCGATCGAGAATGGCGTCGTCGTCAAGTACGTAATTCCCGACTCCCACGTCGAATGTGTTGTCGTGCGGGAAGACCTGCTCGACCCCTTGCGCGTGCGTTCGGACTACTCCCCCTGCGATCCAGACGACCTTTCCCGACTGAACGTCCAAGGTTCTGGATGACGAAGATTGGACTGTCCCTGAGGGACATGCAACGGGGCGGAACTCGTAGTCGCAGAGACGGTCATGCAAGTTGATCGTAGCGATGTGGTGCTGGTCGATTTTCCGTTCGGTGAAGGAGCAGGCTCCAAACTGCGGCCCGCGGTAGTCGTTCAGTGCGATGCTGACAATCGCCGACTGAGCACAATCATCGTCGCGATGATTACAAAGCAGACGGCGCTCGTTGGACGAGAGCCCCGCCACATTCTCATTGACTTTTCGACCGAAGCCGGAAAACATCGGGGCTGTGGATGCAATCCGTGGTGAACTGCACCCAATTGGCGACCATCAAGTCGGATCGTGTCGTTCGCCGTTTGGGCCGCCTGTCCGCCTCGTTGATGGAAAAGCCCTCCAGTACTCTCCGCGATGGACTGGGCCTTTAAGGAGTTATCTTGGACCAAATCCTAAGGGACCAACAGGATGTTGTCGGTTCGAGCCCGACGCGAGTTTCGCTCTTAACGAACCATGCCACAAGAAGGCGGCCGCTCCAAACTCGCCATCGCCGCGCGCCGCGCCGCAAGACGGCCGCGCTGGCCCACATCGCACGCATGCACGTGGAGGGCTAGAGCCTCCAGGAGATCGCCGATGCCCTCGGCTTCTGCCGCGCGACCATCAGGAAGTGGACCGCCGAGATCCGCGCCGCGCAGCTTGCCGAGGCCAAGACCAACGTCAAGCACTTGCGGGCCAAGCTCCTCGCCCGTTATGAACACCTCTGGCAGGAGGCCATGAAAGCTTGGCACCGCTCCGAGGAGGACCGAGTCAAGCGGAAGATCGAGTCCACCCTTCCCGCCAAGACGCCCGCCTCCGACTTCGACGCCGTGAACTCGCTCCTGGTCTCGATGACCCGCAAGCGGACCAAGACCACCGAGCGGCAGTCTGGCGACGCCGCACTCCTGGCCAAGGCGATGGAAGCCTTGAAGGCGATCCGCGAGCTCAAGGGCCTTGACCCGCCCAAGCAGACCGAGCTTACCGGCCCGCAGGGTGGCCCCATCGAACTCACGGTTCGCGAAATGACCGACGAGCAACTTCTGGCCCTCATTGCCCAGGAGCAGGCGAAGCAGCAGGCGCTGCCGGTAGAGTCGGCCCCGATAACCGAACCCTTGCCGCCGCCCAGTTCTACCGAAACTGCCGCGCAGCCTCTCGGCTCGACATTCCCCAAAATTGCGATCTTGATGCCCACCTCTTTCTAGGGATTCACCGTAGTCTATCGGCGCGCCGTGTCGGCGTCCGCGCCCAAAACTGCGTCGGTGCGCCCCTCCTCCGCAGGCAAGCAGGTGAGAAATGCTTCGGATGCGATAAAGCCATTCAGCTACCCCTATGAAGCGTCGGCGAATCACCGCCGGCAGCACGGGCACTCGGTTTCGTACCCTTTAGCGAGCGCCGAGAATGCAGTCGGTTACCGAATGGTCATAATCGCCCGGGACGCCAACGGAGCGCGATGCGTAGTGGCGATAGGTGATCCCCCCAACCGAATGGCCAAGGATTTCGATCGACGATTCAGGCATCTGCTCGTCGTAGTACGTCGCACAGGTCTTGCCGCAATCCGAGTCCCTCCAGGCCGCGTGCCAGCTATCTCGCGGAAGGTCTCTCCCCCACCTTGCGAACGTGATACCACGGGAATAAACTGACGGGATAAATCTGAGGAGAGCGTTTCCTATGACCTACAGCGCCGAGATCAGCAGAGTCAACCCTACCTGCTTCCTTTTCCTCATTGACCAGTCCGGCTCGATGGCGGAATCTTGGGGCGGTGAATCGGGCAAAACGAAGGCCCAAGGAGTCGCCGACGCCATCAACCGTCTGCTCCAGACGCTTGTGCGCCGATGTGCCAAAGGCGACTACGTCCTCGACCGTTACTTCATTGGGGCGGTCGGCTACGGCGGCCAGCCGGGCGACCCTGACGAGGTTAGCCTGGGCTTCCCCGTTCAGTCCCTGGCGGAAAGCGTCGTCCAGCCCGTGAGCATGATCAAGAGCTACCCGCTCCGCGTTGAAGACCGGATCAAGCGGGAGGACGACGGTGCTGGCGGGTTAATCCAAAGGCACATAAGGTTTCCTGTCTGGTTTGATCCGCGGGCGAAGGGCAAGACTCCCATGTGCGCGGCGCTGCGGGCAGCGTATGAGGTTATCCGCCAGTTCATCAGCGCGACACCCGAGCTGCTTCCCGCCGATCATCATCAACATCACCGACGGCATGGCTACCGACGGCGACGCCGCGCAGGTCTGGCAGATGGCTACGGCGCTTCGCGGCGTGGCATCGCAGGATGGCAACGTGCTACTATTCAATGCCCACCTTTCGGTCCGCGGCGACCACGCGATCCTCTTCCCCACAAGCGAGAATAACCTGCCGGACGACTACGCCCGGCTGTTGTTTCACATGTCGAGCGCCCTGCCCCCGTCCATGCTCCGGCAGGCACAGATCATGGAGACCTCTGTCGAGGAAGGCGCCGTGGGGTTTGCCTTCAACGCCGACTTGGCCTCGGTGATCATGTTCCTGGACATCGGAACCAGGGCGGACCAGGGCGTTGCGTGAGGAGCGATCATCATGGCGATAGGATCGCGTGCCTTCTGTCTGCCTCGCCGGGGCAACAACCTGGACGAATATGAGGACGCCATTGCCCTGGAGAATGCGTCCGGGCGTTACGCCCTGGCTGACGGTGCCTCGGAGGGGTGCTTCACGGGGTTGTGGGCCCGACTGCTGGTCAAGGATTTCGTCTCTCACGCGGAGGTGAACATCAGCCGATGGCCGTCTTCGCTGTTCGCCGTCCAGGAGCGATGGGGCAAGGACGTTCGGGCCCGGAAGCTGGATTGGGACGCCGACTACTGGGTCGAACAGGGTGCGTTTGCCGCCTTCCTGGGGCTCGTGCTCACGGCCGCGGAGGCGAAAGAGCCCCAGGGCTTCTGCACGTGGCAAGCCGTGGCCATAGGTGACACATGTTTGTTTCACACCCGCGACAGTGTTCTGCTCACGCGCGTTTCCACTGGCTCGTTCCGACCAGTTCGGCAACCGACCGCAGCTTGTCGGATCGCGTATGCCCACGGCTGCCGTACTCCAGCGACAGCGCCTTTGGAACGACGGGAGTGGGCAACCGGGCGACAGGCTCTGGGCCATGACCGATGCCTTGGCAAAATGGTGCCTCACGGAGCACGAGGCTGGCGGCGACCCTTGGCGCGAGCTGGAATCGCTCCTCGCCTCACCACAGGATGGCGGCCTATTTGCCGAGTGGATCGAAGCCCTCCGCGAAACAGGCCGCTTGTTGAACGACGACGTGACCCTTCTTGCAATTCCTTTGTAGGAGGTGAAGCATGGTTTGGCCAACGCAAAACGACTACGACGAGGCGGCCGAAAACCCTCGTTATTCGATGAGCGACGAGGAACTCCGTGGGGGTCAGGCGGCGCTAGACGACCAGCAACTGCCGATGGTCTGGGCAGGCAGCTTCGCCAACGTCTACCGCATTAACTGTCCGGCGACAGGCAAGAGTTGGGCTCTGAAATGCTTCACCCGCGACATGAGCACCCGGCAGGAGCGCTATCGGCACCTTGCCGCGGCTCTGAAAGCGGCGAGGCTGCCCTTCACCGTACCGTTCGTCTACCTGGAGCGAGGCATCCAGGTCCACGGCCAGTGGTTCCCTGCCGTCAAAATGGAGTGGGTCGAGGGGCAGACCTTGAATCGTTTCGTGGAAGAGTCGCTGGAGAAACCGAAAATGCTCCGGCAAGTGCTCGATCTATGGCCCAAGCTGACAGCGCGGCTTCGCGACGCCGGAATCGCCCATGCCGATCTCCAGCATGGGAATGTCCTCTTAGTCCCGGCAGTCGACGGCAAGCTGGCCCTCAAGCTGATCGACTACGACGGCATGTACGTTCCGGCCTTGGCGGGAACGCAGTCGGGCGAGATGGGCCACCCGAACTACCAGCATCCGCGGCGCGTGCGGCAACGCGCCTACAACGCCGACGTTGACCGGTTCTCGCACCTGGTCATCTTCTCCGCGGTGCATTGTCTGCTCACCGGAAATTGCGACCTTTGGAAGCGGTTCAACAACGACGAGAACCTGTTGTTCCGCGAACAGGATTTTCAACGCCCGAAGCGTCGGAACTCTTCCGCGGCCTTTGGGAGTCGAACGACCCCAATGTCCACACACTCGTCGTCCGCCTGGCGCTGGCCTGCAAGCAACCTCTGGAAGAGGTGCCGTGGCTTGACCGTATGGTCCAGGGCGGGCAAGTCAAGGCGTTGACCTACGTCGAGCAGCAGGCTGCCGCCGCGCTGATGGCCGCGGGAAAAGTGGCCACCACGGTTCCTCCTCTCCGACTGGGAGAGGGGCAAAGTGAGGATGGCGGTGCGGCGTCGATAGTCCACCTGCTGCCGCTTCCGCAGCAGAGACCGACGCCCGTCACGACCGACACCCGGCCGATTTTCGCCGCAGGGACCGTGCCGGAATCTCCGCCGCCGGGCAGCCGCATCCGCGCCATCGGAAGATTGCTCTTGGGCGGCCTTGCCGTCGTGCCCCGCAAGCTCGACGGCCTTCTCGGCCGTCTTGTCGGCGCGGAAAACAAGATCTTGCACAACTTCCTCCGAGTTGCGATCGCCGCGCTCCTGATCGCTGGTTCCATGCTGGGTTGGTCCATCTACCGGGAACAACGTGCGGAATCCACTCGGCAGTTGGCCGCCGCCGAATTGCAACGAAAAGCCGAGGAGGACGCCGCGCAAAGAGAGCCGAGGAGAACGCCGCGCGAAAAAGCGCCGAGGAACTGGCCCAACGGAATCGCGAAGAAGAGGAAGCCGCGCGGAAAGAACGCGAGACGGAGGCCGCAAAGAAGAAGGCCGAGCAAGACGTTGCGAAGAAGGCCGAAGAGGACGCCACGGAGATCAACGTCGACTTTGCGCGGGCTCAGATTGCACGACGGCGCGATCAAGAGTGGGAGGCGAATTCCTTCATGCGCAGCACGGAAAAAGGTCGGCGGCTAGCTTGGAAGGCTGCCGCCGAAAAAGGATCGCCCAAAGCGCAGTGGCTTTATGGCTGCGTTCTTGCGAGCGGCGCCCAAAGCCAAAAGGACCCGGAACAGGCGGTAAAGTGGTTCCGCGAGGCTGCACAGCAGGGAAACGCTGAAGCACAGTGCAGCTTGGGCGTTTGCTACAAGAAGGGTCAGGGCGTGCCGCAGGACCACGCGGAGGCGGTGAAGTGGTTCCGCAAGGCCGCCGAACAGGGAAATGACGCGGGGCAGAACAACTTGGGCCTTTGTTACCGCGAAGGACAGGGCGTAGCGCAGGACCACGCGGAGGCCGCGAAGTGGTTACGCAAGGCCGCCGAACAGGGACTTGCTACGGCGCAGAACTCCTTGGGCCTATGTTACCGCCGCGGGCAGGGCGTAGCGCAGGACCACGCGGAGGCGGTGACGTGGTTCCGAAAGGCTGCCGAACAGGGATATGCCGCGGGGCAGAACAACCTAGGTCTATGCTACACCCACGGGCAGGGCGTACCGCAGAACTATGACGAGGCGGTGAAATGGTATCGCAAGGCTGCCGAACAGGGAGATGCCGTGGGACAGGATAACATGGGCGTTTGTTACTATAAGGGGCAGGGCGTACCGCAGGACTATAAGGAGGCGATGAAATGGTATCGCAAGGCTGCCGAACAGGGATATGCCGCGGCACGAAACAACCTAGGCCTTTGTTACACCCACGGGCAGGGCGTACCGCAGAACTATGACGAGGCCGTGAGCTGGTACCGCAAGGCTGCCGAACAGGGCAATGCCGCGGCACAGAACAACTTGGGCGTTTGTTACCGCGAAGGACAGGGCGTAGCGCAGAACCACTCGGAAGCGGTGAATTGGTTCCAAATGGCTGCCGAACAGGGCAACGTCGCGGCACAGAACAGCTTGGGCCTTTGTTACCACGAGGGGCAGGGCGTACCGAAAAACTATGGGGAGGCGGTGAGGTGGTATCGCAAGTCTGCCGAACAGGGGTATGACGCGGCGCAATACAGCCTTGGCGCTTGCTACCGGGATGGTCAGGGCCTGCCGAAGAGCCAAGCGGAGGCCGTGAAGTGGTTCCGCAAGGCTGCCGAACAGGGAAATGTCCCGGCCCAGAACGCCTTGCGAGTAATGGAGAAGTAGCGGAATGGCTCGGCAGGTTGGCTCCCTGTCATTTTCCCACTTCGCCAACAGAACTTGTTCACCGGCCAGGCAAGCTGGCAGGGGTCAGCGGAGTTGTGGCCACGCTCGAAGTCTCAGCTTGAGCAAACCGCTGGTTCCCGGCCGGGTCCGCTATGGCGCAAGGGGGCAAAAGCTGCCGGAACGACTCTCCGGATCGAAAGAGCGATTCGAGGTCGCCCACGCGGGCCGGATGGTCCAATCGAGGTGCATTCGCCGTTCATACCGATCCTGCTATGCGCACCGGATCGTCGGGCAGATCGCGTCTCATTGCTGGGGGAAATGGCTGCCGAAAAAGCACTTCCCAGGCGTCTGCGGACCCGCTTGGGCGCGTTGCATCGGGCAGATCAAGGAGGGCGAAGAGGTCGTCGGCCAGCGGGTTCGCGCCAAGGTGGTCAAGAACAAGGTTGCCCCGCCGTTCCGCACCGCCGAGTTCGACATGATGGCCGACTACGGCATCAGCTACGAGGGCAACGTCTTGGACATGGCTGCGGAGGCCAAGCTGGTGACGCGCACCGGCGCCTGGTTCCGCTATGGCGACATGCAGCTTGGCCAGGGCCGGGAAAAGACGCGGGACTATCTCAAGGAGCATCCCGAGTTGGTGGAGGAACTCCGCGAGAAGCTGGCCGCCATCCATGCGGCCGCGAGCGGCAAGACGGCGCCGGCAGTTGCGGCCATCGCCGCGGAGGACGAAGGCGAGGAGCTGCCGCCGGACGAATAGTGGTCATGCCACCCCACCGGGCAGCGAATTAGGGTTCGGGAACCGCCACCGGCGGGCGGCTTTCCGGCGGCTCCGGCTCGGGTATGCTGACGGGCGGCCGCTGAGGCCGCTCGGCCGAAGCAGGCCCTGGCGCAAGCGATTCCGTGGCACTCGCGGGATCCACGTCGGCAGGGTTCGTGTCGTCCGGCGTGCCCACTTTCAGGGGCTTGGGAGGCGCGGGAATCGCCCCCTTGGGGACTTCGGCGGGAGCCGTTCGCGGCTTCACCTCGGGCACATTGTAGCGGATCCAGCCCAATTGCAGTTGCCGCCGCCACAGTTGCACCGCCTTGAGGCGCTTGGCGGCGGTGGTGGCGTCTGGCTGGTAGCCGAGAGTCTTGCGGGTAATTTTGTTCAAGTTCCAAATCGCCAGCGCGCGGAAGATCGCCTGCTCGTCGTCGAGGTACTTCACCAGCCGGGCATCTTCGCCCTCCTCGAGGTCCTGGTCCGTATAGCCCCAGAGCATCCGGTACAGGCCGGCCGCATCGTTGCCGTACTGCTTCTCCAGCGACAGCCGAATGGCCGCGGCCGTTTCCGGACCTCGGGCGATCGCTTCCTTGAGCTGGTCGATGTAGTCGGACCATTTTGCTTTGAAGTCGAGATCGTTCAAAGCGGCGGTTATCGGATCGAACTGCCCTAGATAGCCCAGGCAGCGGGCCGCCAGACCGCGAATATCTCGCCGGCGGTCCACGGTCAACTCCATCAGGCTCAGGCTGGCGGCGCGTTCCGCGGAGAGGGCCTGAGCAACGACGTGCGCCGATAGCTGGTCCAACTCGTTGAAGGTGTTGGTCGTGAGCCAGTTGGGCACCTCCTTCGCCGTGACAGGCGGTTCGTCGGCCGCCTCGCCGTCGAGCGTCAGTGCTGCCGGCGCCGAGAGGCGAATCGGTTGCGTGCCCTCATCCTCCTCCCATAGGGCGCTGCCCCGCGCCACGTACAGCTTCGTCAGCGGGTGCGAGGAGACCTTCTGCGGGTCCTTGCCCGGATCATGCACGCGCGTCACCTCCAGCCCGGCGATCGAGTCCCCGCCGTTCAGCCTGATGGTGCCCGAATGTGATCCGATCCCCACCCGCAAACGCGCCCCTTCCTGCCCCGAGGACTTGATGACCAGGCAGCCGAAATCGATTTCGACGCCCGGCAGGCCCTGGGAGTTATCGGGCAGGAGTTCAATCCGCGTGCCGTTGACCAGTTCCAGCGTTGCGCCGGCGTTGGGGATCAGCACCGGCGGCCGATAGCAAGGTAGCGACAAGAGCGGCTGCCGGCCGACGAGAAACTCCTCCGGCAGCACTCGCCGCCAGCCGGCATTGCCCGCCTCGAACTTCAGCAACACTTCCGGCCCGTCCGAGGTGAAGCGGCCGACCCTCGACTTGGCGGCAGGCGGAATGATCGGGCCGCCCGCCGAGGGCGCGCTGCCGCCCGCCTTTGCGACCGGGGGTATCGCCGGCGGAGAACCGGCGGAACCGGCGGGAAGGGGTTTCGCCCCGGGCAATTTCGAATTGTGGTCGGTGACCGAAGCCACTGCCGATTTCGTGATGGAATCGGACCCGCTTGCCGACGGCGTTGGCAGCGCCCTGGCCCCGGTGGTTGACAAAGCGGCGCCCGCCGCAGGACCCGGTCCGGCCGCTGCCTCCGAACCGCCGCCAGGAATCGGCGCCGGCGTCTTGGGCGTCTGTTGCTCCGTCGCCAGTCCCGGATCCGGACTTTCACTCGGATTGCCGGAAGCCGGGAGACTGCCGCTGTTTTTGACTCCAGCCGCAGATGCTTCCAAGGGCTTGACGGTTTGGTCGCCCGAGGGCTTGGCGGGTTTCGTGCCTTCATGCTGGTCGCGCGGTTCTTCGACGGACTTGCCGTCCCACTTGGCTTGCAGCCATTGCCGGGCGCTGGCGGAGAACATGACCACGAGCAGACCGATCGCGGCGCCGACCAGGAGCATGATGGCCGCGGCAGGCAGGAGTTGCCACTTCCGGGGCGGATCGCGGAGATACTCGGGCACCACGGGGCGGGGCCGCCCCCCGCCCGAAGTTCGCGGCGCCGGCGGGGCCGCCGACGGCAGCGGCCCGTTGCCATCGGCCGAAAGCATGCTGGCAACCTCGACCGCCGCCTGGTGCTCTTCGTCGCCGCGGTTGGCCACGGTCGGCAATTGATACATCCGCTGCCGGCTCTCCGGGTCAATTTCCGCGGGCTCGCCCAGCACTATCGTGAGGATCTGATGGCACGATGCGACTTCGGCCAGATGCATGTCCGACTTAAGGCAGACCTCTTCAAAATCCGGCACGCGGTCACTCGGCATGACGTTATCCAAGTACTCGGCAACCGTGTTGCAGTCGAGATTCGCTCCGCGCTCGGTAATCGACGGGGCCGCCAACCGCAATCTCCGCATCACGTCGCGAATCTTGTGGAACAGCTCCGTGGCGAACTTGCTGTCCTCGATCTTCTTGCCGATTTCCTGGGAATCTTTGGGATCCAGCAGGCCGTCCATGTACGCCAACAGGGTTCGCAAGGTTAATCGCACGACTAGGCTCCTTAGGGGAGTTCGTTGAAAAACATATTCTGGCCGAATTTTGCCCGCACACTCTCTCTACCCATGTTAGTGGCGCGCACGAGGAGATTTCGTGCAAACTTCTGCACGGAAGAAGAGAATCCCACCAAACGGGTTGGGTTTGGAAGCAGTGCGCGGAGCGATCCGTGCCGTTCGAGCACTGGGATGGTAGACCGGCGCATGAGACGCGGGGAACGTCGGGACTGTGGCGAGTACTGCGTACCCTGCCCGCTCACCGTGGGCCGGCGCTCGCAAGCTCGCTGGTCCCACCCTACGGCTTCAATGCCGATTTGCGACCCAAAACTTTCCGGATAGCCTCTTACAGCGGGCCAAGTTCCAATGGCAATGGCATGCAGGCCGGCGCGAACTGGCGGCTAACCTCCCGCGAGACGCGTCACGATGGGCACGACGACCTGGACCAGGGTCCCCGAGTTCGGCGATCTGTCGATGGTCGAGCCGGCAAGACGGTTATCGATGGCCCCGTTTGCCGTCGAGACTCATGCGGCCTGCCCCATTGACGACGATCAGGAGCATTGCCCCCATGATCGAGAGGTTCGTGACCAGATAGAGGAGATGGTCGTGCCGGGCCTGGAGGTTTACCACGTTCCAGAACGTGAAACCGTGGAAGAGATAAGTCGTCAGCACCAGGAACGCCAGCAGGGCCAAGGCCCCGAAGCGGGCCTTGTAGCCGACGACGACGGAGACGCTGCCAACCGCCAAAACGACGATTGCTCCGATCAATATCCACGCTGGGGCGACCGTTGCCTTGGCCGCAATGGCCTGGGCCAGGCTCTGAACGTCGGGGGCGGTATACCCCATGGCTGCCGCCAGGAAAACGGTGCAGAGCAGGATTCGCCCCAGCACGCCCAGTATCCCGACCACGATTCCGATGGGTTTACGCATACTTTCTTCCTCGAATGACTGGCAAATATCTCAAGGATAGGTCACAACTTGGGGGCCGGATGTGAGGAATATGCCAACGATGGTGTTCTATGGTATATGGTATTCCAGCCCCTGGAAATTCCCTTGGCTTTCCGATAAAATAGCTTCGGCGAGGCATCTTCCCTAGAGACGAGTAAGGCAGACGCATCATGGAGACCGACACGATGGGGCGGGTGACCGTACGGGCAACGATCGAAAACGCCTACGACTTGCGCGATTCCCAGCGAGGCCTGCTCCCGGCGGACCAGGTGCGGCGTTTGGAGGTCCCGGACGCCCTTGTGGATACGGGGGCCACCACCCTCTCCATGCCCAAACGCCTGATTGAGCAACTCGGGCTCACTCCCTTTCGCGCGCCGCGTGCGCACCGGCAGCGGCCCTCGGACGGTCCAGGTGTATGGGGCCGCGCGATTGACCATCGAGGGGCGAGATTGCCTTGTCGATGTCATCGAAGTCTCTGACGATTGCCCCGTCCTCATTGGACAGGTGCCGCTGGAACTTCTCGATTTCGTCATTGACCCAAAGATGCAGCGACTGATCGCCAATCCGGAGCATGGCGGCGAGCATATGTATGAGCTGTATTGAAGTGATTCACGGACCACGCGGCTGCTCCTCGATGCCGTCGTCATCCACGTCGTCCGCGTCCTCTTCTTCATGCTCTTGTAATTATACCGTATTGCCGACCCCACGACACACCTCTGACAGAAAGATGGTTGACAGAAATATAGCAAGTTGGAAGGGGCCATTTTTCTGTCAATCATTTTTCTGTCATCTTCGTTTCTTCCATTTTCCTTTCTTAAACATTATCTTTCCATCGGTTGCTTCCCACTTCCCAACTCCTTGGCGATCCGCCGCGGCAACCCGGCCTCGATCATGGTCTCGATCTCCTGCGGCAAGGCCAGCGACCAGTTGGGCCATTGCGTGATCGTGCCGGGCATGTTGGGCCGCTGGGGCATCGCCTGGGCGTCTTCCAACGTGGCGGTGATGATCCGCGACGGGGCCTCGGCGAGACGGCGATAGGCCCGCTCGATCACGTCCGCGACGGGAGCGTCGCCGTCCACGCCGAGCATCTGGCGGAGGTGATCGCGGAGGCGGTGCATTTCGTCGCCCACCGTCATGCCGATGGAACGCTGTGCCGCCTCGTCGGCCCCGCTCCACAGCCCTGCGATCGTGGGCAGGTCGTGCGTCGTGACCGAAGCCATCGCCAGTTCGGGATACTCGGCCGGCGGTCTCGGTTCGAACCACAGCAGCCGGCACGATAGCATCCGCCGCAGGTCGAGCCGCTGGCGGACGCCCGGCTCGACCGTGCCCAGGTCCTCGCCCACAACCACCGCCCCCGCGCGATGGCTCTCGAGGGCCACAATGCCCAAGAGATCGTCGGCCGGATAGCGGACATACCAACCGTTCCGCGGATGCTGGCCGTTGGGGATCCACCACAGGCGGAAGAGGCCCATCACGTGGTCGATCCGCAGACCGCCCGCATGCCGCAGCGCAGCCCGAATCGTCTGGATGAACGGCTCATAGGCCGCCGCACGGAGTTTGGCCGGGGCGAAAGGCGGCAATTGCCAGTCCTGCCCGTCGGCATTGAAGGCGTCGGGCGGGGCGCCGATGACCATCTCCGGCGCCAACAGGTCCTGCCACTCCCAGGCATCCGCGCCGCCGGGATCCATGCCGATCGGCAGATCTTGAAAGATGGGAATCGCACGCGCGGCCTCGGCCAATTGCCGGTCCAAGAGCCATTGCAGCCAGGCATGATAGTCCACGTCGCTGGAATGTTCGGTCGCGAAGCGGGTGACGGCCGTGTTCTCCGGCCGGCGGTATTCGTCCGGCCACTTCCGCCAATCAGGGCCAAATTTCTCGGCCAACGCGCAGAACGTGGCGAAGTGCGCCAGCGACACGCCCTGCTCTCGCCGAAAGGCGGCAAACTCAAGACTGCCCTCACCCCCGACCGCTCTCCCAGCGGGCGAGGGGAGCCTTTCGCCATCCGTAATGCCTTCGCCCCAGATGGCCCGCAGGGCCTGCTGCTTGAGTTGGAAGACCCGGTCCCGGTCCAGGCGGGGCAGGGCATTCAGCCCTCGCGCCTCGGCGGCCAGTTGGGCCAGCAGCGGCCCTAGCCGCTCGGCCCCGGGGACGTCTTCAATGCGAAGGTAAAGTGGATTGCGGAATCGCCGCGTGGTGGGATAGTAAGGGCTGGGCCCTTGGGGCACGACGGGGGCGGGCGGACCGAGCGGATTGATGAGCATCATGCCGGCGCCCAATCCTGCCGACCACTCGGCCAACCGCCGCAGATCGGCCAAGTCGCCGATGCCCCAGCTTTGCCGTGACCGCGTGCTGTGAAGCTGCACGGCCCAGCCCCAGCAGGCGGCGCGGGGTTCGACGCATTGCCACGGAGTGACGATAACTCGCGTCCGCCCATCGCCGGCCGTGGGATGGAAGTCGTGATAGCCCAACGGCAAATCGGCAGGAAGCGTTTCGCCGACCGGCCGCCGCGAGCCATCCTCCAGGACAAGCTGGCCCGGCGCAGGCCAGGGCACGGCCGTGCCGGCACGGATCACGCGGACCGCCTCGCGTCCTGGCAGCACGCGGTTGGCGTCGCGGCCGCCCAGGGCGGCCAGGATAGCTGCGGGTGTGTCGGGGGGAATCTCCGCCCATTGGTAATCGGGTCCGGGGTCGAAATGAGGTTCGATCATGCTTTGATTGTAGCGGGCCGGTGAAGGAAGCCAAATATATGTTACAATCGTGTTAATGCCATGATCGATCCGCAGCAACAACGTCAATTTGCCCTGGAAGTGGTTCGCCGGCTCCGCGCGGCCGGATTCGAGGCCTATTGGGCGGGGGGCTGCGTCCGCGATGAACTGCTGGGCCGCCGGCCCAAGGACTATGACGTGGCCACCGCCGCCACGCCGCCCCAGATCCGCGACCTGTTCGGCAACCAGCGGACCCTGCCCTTGGGCGCCGCTTTCGGCGTGATCACCGTCTTGGGGCCGCGGCCGGCGGGCATGATCGAAGTCGCCACCTTCCGCCAGGAGGCGGGTTATAGCGACGGCCGCCATCCCGATCAGGTCACCTTCAGTTCCGCCGGCGAAGACGCCGCCCGCCGCGATTTCACCATCAACGGCATGTTCTTCGATCCGGTCAACCGCAAGGTGATCGATTTCGTGGAAGGGCAGGAGGATTTGCGCAACGGTTTGATCAGGGCGATTGGTTCACCGCGACTGCGGTTTGGCGAAGACAAGCTGCGGATGCTCCGCGCGGTCCGTTTTACCGCCGCCTTCGGCTTTGCGCTGGATGCCGCTACGGCCGCCGCGGTCCGCGAGATGGCCCCCCAGATCACGGTCGTCAGTCCCGAGCGGATCGCCATGGAAATGCGACGCGTGCTGACCGAGTCCGGGCGGGTGCAGGGCGTCCGACTGCTGATCGATTTGGGCCTGGCCGCGGCCGTACTGCCGGAGATCGTGCCCGGCGACGAGGTGTCGCCGGCACGGATCGAGCATGCGCTAGGCGTATTGGGTCGGCTGCAGAATCCAGGTTTTCCCTTGGCCCTGGCGGCCCTCTTGGGCGGGCTCGTCGACCATGGGTACACGGTGCCCGCAGCGGCCGTTCGCGAGGTGGGGCTTCGCTGGAAGCTCTCGAACCAGGAGACCGACGAAGCGGCCTGGCTGGTTGAGAATCGTGGTGTTTTGACTGCTGCCCGCTCGCTGCACTGGTCGAGGTTGCAGCCCATTCTTGTGCATCCCTGGGCCGCGTCGTTGGTGGCCCTGCACGAGGCGTCGGCACCGCAGGGGCCGGACGAAGCGGCCTATTGCCGCGAGCGACTGGCTCAACCTTGCGAGATACTCGACCCGCCGCCGCTAATGACCGGCGACGACCTTCGCGGGCTCGGTCTTCAGCCCGGCCCGAAGTTCAAGATCATCCTGCAAGCCGTTCGCGATGCACAGCTTGACGGTGAGATCCGGACAAAAGAGGAAGCGCTGAAAATGGCTATGGAAATTAGTAATGGGTAGGGTGAGGTCGAGCGCAGCGCTGACCCACCAATAATCGGTTTTCCAGTTGGCGGGTCAGCACTGCGCTCGACCTCACCCTACGCGAATCAACATCCAATATCCGTGGAACCTCATTATGGACAAGAAAGCAAAGAAGCGGATCGACGTTCTCAACACGCGGATCACGACCCTGCGGCAGCAGTTGGCCGGCGCCCGCAAGCAGATGGATGATCCCGACGAGGTGAAAAACCTCGAGAAGCAGCTTGCCGCAGCCGAAGCCGAACTGGCGAAGGTCAAGGAATGAGTCAGTCAGGCTGGAAAGCCTGACGTACAGCGGGCGAGGACCTCAGCCCCATCAAGGCGGCGATGTCGAGAATCAGGGCCACGCGGCCGTCGCCCAGGATCGTCGCGCCGGCGATCCCTGGCACGTCGCGATAGTTCTCCGCAAGCGATTGGATCACCACGTCCTGCTGGCCCAGCACGCGATCGACCATCAGGCCCACGTCGCGGCCCCGCTCGCCGACAATCACCAGGCTGGTCTTGGCTTGGAAATCGTGCTCGGTTTCCAGCGCAGCGCCGTCCGCCAAAGCAGCAGGCACAGTCCCTGTGCCGTCCGCCGCGCGGCTCAAGCCGCAATTGCATTCCGAAGCCGGAGGCCGGGCACCATGTACCCATGGTAGGCGGACGGCACACGGAGTGTGCCTGCTGCCTTGGTCGAACACTTCGTCCAGCCGCATCGTGGCCAGCACGCGCTGGCGGAGCCGCACCATCGATCCGCCCTGGGCATAGACCAGGTTTTCGTTGTCCATGGCCACGATCTCCTGCACCAGTTCCATGGGAATGGCGAAGATCTCTCCGTCGACAACGATCATCAGGCAGGGCAGGATGGCGAGCGTCAGCGGCAGACGGATGGAGAAGGTCGTGCCGCGGCCCGGCACGCTGTCGACGTTGACTGCGCCGTGCAGGCCCTCGATCTTCGAGCGCACGATGTCCATGCCGACGCCGCGGCCGGAGACCTCGGTCACGCGCTCCGCCGTGCTCATGCCGGGCTTCCAGATCAAGGCCTGGATCTGCGCAGGCGTCATGGCGTCGGCCTCGGCCTGGGTCACGATGCCCTTTTCGACGCTCTTCCGCAACACCCCGCCGAGGTCCAGGCCGGCCCCGTCGTCGCTGACCTGGATCAGAATGCTGTTGCCGCGATGGAAGGCGCGGATCGAAAGCAGGGCCTCCGGCTCCTTGCCGGCGGCCATGCGGACGGTGGGTTCCTCAACGCCGTGATCCAAGGCGTTGCGAACGATCTGCAAGAGCGGATCGTTCAACTCGTCGATCATCCGCTTGTCCAGCTCGGTCTTCTCGCCGAAGATCTCCAGGCGGGCCAGCTTGCCGCTGGCGCGGGTCAGGTCGCGGACCACGCGGTGATAGCGCTGCAAGAGCGGGCCGATGGGCACCATCCGCACGTCCATCACGCCCCGGCGGATCGAGTCGCTGATGCGGTCGAGATGATGGACGGCCTCGAACAACTCGCGGTAGCGATCGCTGGGATCGTCGCGGAATTGCTCCATGATGCTATGGAAGCGGGCCTTCTGGATGGTCAACTGCCCGGCAAGCCCCATGAGCCGGTCGAGGTGCCCGATTTCCACCCGCAACGTCTCGCCGCATGGCCGGAGGTCGGAGGTCGGAGGTCGGAGGTCCGAGGTCGGAGGTCGGAGGTCGGAGGTCGGATGTCGGAGGTCGGAGGTCGGAGGTCGGAGGTCGGAGGTCGGCGCTCCGACCGCCGTCTGCGGGCGGCAGGCCGCGTGCAGTTCCTGGGCCGCTTCCCGCAGCGTATCGGGCAGGCCGATGCCGCCCCGCAGGTTCTCGACATACATCCGTAGCGAATCACTGCCCTTGAGCACGGCGTCGGTCAATTCGCTGCTGAGGATGGCGTCCGATTCGAGCAAACTTTGCAGGACGTCTTCCAGGCAGTGGGCAAGCTTCGCCGCCCGCTTCAGCCCGACCATCGCGGCCGAGCCCTTGATGCGATGGAAGATGGCCACGAGTTTTTCGATCTCGTCGCGGCCGCCGCCGCCCTCCAAGACGAGCAGCATGGCGGTCAGATCGTCGAGCGTGAGCAGGGTATCATCGGCGAAGAGCGTGAGGAACGACTCCTCGGCGGGCGGGTCGTCCTGGAGATCTTCCAAGGGATTGACCCACAGGCCGCCGCTCGCCGGACTGTCGTCCACTTGGCCCTGGTGGTCGTTGAGCGACTCCTCCAGCCAGCGAAGTTCCTCTGCGGAACCTTGCCAGAAGCTGGCGAAAGACTCCGGCTCACCCGGGGCCTGAGTACCGATGGTCGGCGGTAGTGGCGAATCGCTCATGCCTGCTTTTCCCGTCATGCGGGTCGCTGATAGAGCCAGGATTGCAAGCACTTGAATCCCCGCAGGTGCTCGGAAACGCCTTCGGCCGCGCCTGCCACCAGCATCCCGCCGGGACGGACGGAGGCGCGGATGTGCTCCATCACGCGGCGCTTCGAATCGGCGTCGAAGTAGATCAGCACGTTCTTGAGGAATACGATGTCGAACGGCGGTTCGCCCAGCCGTTCCAGCAGGTTGTGCTGGCGGAAGGTGACCAGTTCGGTGAGCGTCGGCTTGGCCTTCCACAGCGGCGCGGCGGGAACGCGGTTGAAGAAGCGGCTCTTGAGATCTTCCGGCACCAGCCGCATCGAGCGCTCGGAAAAAGTCGCCTGCCGACACTGCTCCAGCGCGCCGAGGCCGATGTCCGTGCCCAGCACGCGGATCTTCCACTGCTTCCAGGTGGGCAGCGAAGCGGCAATCGAGCAGGCGATGGTGTACGGCTCGTCGCCGCTGCTGCACGCGGCCGACCAGACCCGCAAGTTCTCCTTGACCCCGCCCGGCGGCTTGCCCCCGGCGCAGCCCGCCAGGTAGCTCTTGCGGAACCAGTTCCATTGCGATTCGTCGCGGAACAGAAACGTCTCGTGGGTCGTGATCTCCTGGACCAGGGCGTCCCATTCCGGATGGTTGGGTCCGAGCTGCACGATGTGCCGGTAATAATCGCCGAAGGTCTCGATCCGCGTTTCCCGCAGGCGGCGGCGAAGGCGGTTCGAAAGCAGCGTCTTTTTCTGCGGTGAGACGCGGATCCCCGTCCGGCCGTAGATCAACTCGGCGAAGCTCGCCAGTTGCGCGTCGGTCACTTGTTCCAGCTCGTGGCCGCCCGGCAGCGTGATCGGCAGCGGCACGGAGGGCAACGCCAGTCCGGCATAAGAGCAGCTTTCGTTGGTCATAGTGGCATGGGCTTTCAGTGCGGATAGATGAGAGATCAGGGATAAGGGATAAGGGATGAGGGATGAGAGATGAGGGATAAGGGATGAGAGATCCTGTCGCGTTCATCCCTTATCTCTCATCCCTTATCTCTTATCCCTCATCCCTCATCCCTTATCCCTTATCCCTCATCCCTTATCCCTCATCCTTCATCCCTCATCCTTCAGGGCTTTCGGTCTTGAAGCGATTCACCAGGTCGCGGAGCGCGGCGGCCTGGGCGCCCAGTTGCTGGCTGCTGGCGGCCATCTGCTGGCTGCCCGCCGCGGCCTCTTCGGTCACGCTGGCAATACTGTGGATCGAGGCCGTGACCTCACGAGCGGTGGCGGCCTGGTCGAGCGTGACGGCGGCGATTTCGCCGATCTTCTGCGCCGTGACTTCCACGCCGCTGAGGATCTCGCGGAAGCTGTGGCCCGTCTCTTCGCTCAACGCCGCGCCTTCCTCGACGCGCTTGCCCGACTCCTTGATCAGGGCTGAGATCCTGCCGGCGGCCTGGTTCGAGCGCTCGGCCAGGCGGCGGACCTCGTCGGCCACGACGGCGAATCCCATCCCATGCTCGCCGGCGCGGGCGGCCTCGATCGCCGCGTTCAGGGCCAGGAGGTTCGTCTGGCTGGCGATTTCGGAAATGACTTGCGTGATATCGCTGATCTGCACGGAGCTGGCCTTGATGAGATTCATGGCGGCGATCGATTTCTCCACGGCCGCCCCGCCCCGCTCGGCCAGCTCGCTGGCCTGCCGCGCCATGCGGTCGGCCTCCGTCGCATTCGCCTTGACGGTCTCGATGGAGTGGCCCAATTGCTCGATGGCCGCGGTCATCTCCTCGACGCCGGCGCTCTGCCGCTGCGAGCCGTCGGCCAGCGTGCTGGCGCTTTCCGCAATGACTTGCGAGCCCTCGCTGAACTGGGCCGCGCTTTCCTTCACGTCATGCATGGCCTTGCCGACGGCTTTGATCGTGGTATTCAAGGCCGCGGCCATCTGGCCGATCTCGTCCTTGCAGTCGACCTCCAGTCCGGTCGAGTAGTTGCCTGCCGCCACGGCCTTGAGCACGGTGAGCATCTTGCCGATTGGCCCTGCGATGCCTTGGGTGATAGTCCAGGCGGCGGCCGAAGCCAGCAGGATGCCGCAAAACAGGGCAGCCGCGAGGATCAACTTGGCGTTCGAGACCACGCGGCCGACGCCGCTGATGGCCTCGTCGGCCGAGGCCCAGGCGTCGCTCTCGGAGCCGCGGGCGACGGCCAGCACCGCCTGGGCGTTCGCGCGGAGGCGGATCGCCAGCTCCCTCCGCACCCGGCGCTGTTCCTCCTCGCTCGGGGCCTGGGAACCGTCGGCCGGCACATTCGTGTCGCGGTTGTGCGCATTGGAAGCGGCCACGGCCTCGTCGAACGAGCGTGAGAACTCGGCCAGTGCGCCGCGGACCTCGCGGATCCGCTTCGCCAGGTCCTCGTCGCGGAGTTGCTCGGCCGCCTTCTGGATGTCATCCAGCGAAACCAGCGCCGCGGCCAGCTTTTCCCGCGTGGCCTGGGCCGTTTCCGCGCGTTCGTCGACAAGATACTGGATCTCGCTGACGATCGCTTCGAAGGCCGCCCGCTGCAACTGGGCCGAGTTCTTCGCCGCCGCCAGGCTGCGGTTGGTGAGGTTTGTCACGTAACGATCCAACGACGCGAAGAGCACGAAGCTCTAAGATGCCCAAGGTCGCCAGGACCACCACTACCAGCCCGAATCCCAGGGCCAACTTTACGCCGATCCGCACGTTTTTCCACATTTGCCTTATTCTCCTGCAAACTCTCCCCTCTCCCTCCGGGAGAGGGGCAGGGTGAGGGCTTTTGGTTCATTGGGGAAATCGCACCTTCATGGTGCCTCCCCACGATCCGCGATTCGACCATCCCGGTTCAAAAACAGCTTCTCAGGAAACTTAGGCCATGCCTTGCGCAGGGGGAGAGAGTTCCCGCGATTTCCAACCGATTGCCCGCCGCCGTGACGCGCGGCTTGTTCGCTTTGTGCCGATTGCGCCGGAGAAGCGCGAACTGTCAATTTGGCCCCGATGTTAAATCTCAGATTTCAAATCTCAGATCTGAGAGTCTGGCTTGCGACGGTCCGCTTACCGCCGGGTGCCCTTGCGATCGGGCTCGGGCGGGCCGTCGTCGGTCAGGCCCAACTGCGTCCGC
Organism: uncultured Planctomycetia bacterium; assembly: GCA_963824275.1. GTDB lineage: Bacteria > Planctomycetota > Planctomycetia > Pirellulales > Thermoguttaceae > JANXQG01. The sequence continues at coordinate 1,928,013 of CAWGOT010000003.1, forward strand.
CAGCGGCCGCGGACGGGGCGGCCGGTCGGGGCCAGGGCATCGGCGTCGGCCTCCGCCGATGCGCGGCTCTGGTCGGCATTGCGGACCTTCTCTTCGATCTCGGCGTCGCGGCGGGCCAACCGCGCCCGCTCCATGGCAATCTCGATTTCGGCCTGCCGTAGCTTGTCCTGGCACTCGCTCTGCAACTGTTGCAGCCGCGCCCGCTCCTCGCGGATGATCGCGTCCTGGTCGAAGACCTGCTCCAGGGCCGCCGCGCCCATGGCCAGCGAGCCGAGACTGTTGCTCTGGTTGTTGAGCAGATGCCGGAGTTCTTCGATCTCGCGGTCCTTTTCGGCGATGATCTTGTCCGTGCGGGCCACGATCTCCTCGATCTTCAGCCGCCGCTCGGTCGATTCGGCGTCGTGCCGGTCGTCGGACTCCAGTTCCGCCAGCATGCGGCGTTTCTGGGTCTCCCAATTGCCGCTCTCGGCGGTCGGCGCCGCCGCGCCCCTTCTCGCCGGCGCGGCCTGGGCCTCCACGAGTTGCCGCTGCAGCTCGGCGTTGCGGGCCTTCAACTCGCGGAGGTCGTCCATCGCCATCAAGTAGCGGCGCGAAGCATCTTCGGCAGCTTCGGCCCGATTGCCGTCCGTCGGCGACGCCAGGAGCTCCGCCCTCAAGCCCTCGTTCGTCGCCTGCAAGGCATGGACCTCGGCCTGCAAGGTCTCGATCTGGCGGGTGAAGTGGGCCGCGATCTGCCGCCAGCGATCGCGCTGCGTCTGGAGGAACTCCCGCACGCGGGCGTGCTGGGCCTGAAGGGTGAGTGCGAACTGGGCGGTCCACGCGTCGGGTGCTGTGGACGGTTCGCAGGATGGGCCTGTTGCGGCCGTCTGTGCGGCAACCGGCGGCAGTTCGCTGCTCACAGGCAAGGGCATCCCCCTGCGCGTCTGCCGGAAAGGCAGCGCAGTTGAAAGTGTCGATCGAGATGAACGAAGGTTGTGATTCCACAGTTGCGCAGCACAAGGCCCAGGTCGTTTCCCGCGGCCGCCGCCGCCCATCCGCCGCCTGGACTGCGGGCGGAATCGGCCGCGGACATGTCCAACGGAAATGCCCCTCCATGTATATACGCCACAAGCCGTGACGGTTCAAACATTTCAGGCCAAGAATAGCGATTTTGCCGGCGGTAGGGGTTGGAGTGCAGGGTCGCTATCGCTCGCCCCAATTCTCGTCCCCCATGATCTCCGGCGTCAATCGAACGGACGCCTCCGCCCACTCCGCGGCAGTGTCCTTCGGCAGCGAGCGAAAATCGAGAAAGTCCTCAAGCACTCGCCGCGCAACGTTGGCGGGCTCTGCGCCTTCCGCTCGGGCAAGTTGGTCCAAGACTCTTCGCGACCTTGATCGAGTTGAATGGCAACCATAGCGGTCCTCGGCATTTGTCGGCACTTTCCGCCCTGTCACTGATAAGAACTGGGTCGGAAATCCGATTTTCTCCCGTGGGAGTGATTTTACCGTAAGACAACTGGAGAATCAAGTGTACAGGAATTGAAGGAATTGAAGTCTTGCTTGAAAACGGCCCAGGCCCTAGAATTGGCCTTTTCGTCCGGCCCATCGTTTTAGAACCGAATCGCCATGTCACGCATCCTGGTCACCAGTGCCCTGCCCTACGCCAACGGCCCCATCCACTCGGCCATTTGGTCGAGTATCTCCAGACCGATATTTGGGTCCGCTTTCAGAAGCTCCGCGGCCGGCGGTGCATTTATATCTGTGCCGACGACACGCACGGCACGGCGATCATGATCCGCGCCCGCAAGGAAGGCGTGAGCGAGGAGGAGCTGATCGCCCGCATGCAGCAGGCCCACCTGGCCGACTTCGCGGCTTCCAGATCGAGTTCGACAACTACGGCAGCACGCACAGCCCGGAGAACCGGGCCTTCTGCGCGGAGATCTGGCAGGCCCTGCGGCGCGACAGGCCTGGTGAGCGAGAAGGAGGTCGAGCAGCTTTACGACCCCGTGGCCGGCACGTTTCTGGCCGATCGTTTCGTCAAGGGCACGTGCCCTAACCCCCAGTGCAAGGCGCCCGACCAGTACGGCGATAGCTGCGTCGAAGTGCGATTCGCACTACGACGCCGCCGACCTGATCGACCCGAAGAGCACGCTCTCCGGGGCGACGCCCGAGATCCGCAAGGCCAAGCACCTCTTCGTGAACATCGAGCGGCTGCACGGCTTCCTCGACGAGTGGGCCGCCGCCAGCGGGGCCTTGCAGCCGGAGATCGCCAATTACCTCAAGGGCCATTTCCTCAACGAGCCGCTCCGCGATTGGGACGTCTCGCGGCCGGCCCCCTATTTCGGCTTCGAGATTCCCGACAGCCCGGGCAACTACTGGTACGTCTGGTTCGACGCCCCGATCGGCTACATCGCCTCGACGCAAGCAGTGGTGCGATCGGCAAGGCGAGAAGCTCGACGACTGGTGGCGGAGCGGCGAGACCGAGGTCCACCACTTCATCGGCAAGGACATCACCTATTTCCATACGCTCTTCTGGCCCGCCATGCTCAAGACGGCCGGCTTCAACCTGCCGAAGAAGGTCCACATCCACGGCTTCCTGACGGTCAACGGCAAGAAGATGTCGAAACGCGACGGCACGTTCGTCCAGGCGGCCACCTACCTGGAGCACCTCGACCCGGCCTACCTCCGCTACTACTACGCCTCGAAACTCGGCGGCAACGTCGAGGACCTCGACCTGAACCTCGACGAGTTTCTCACCAAGGTCAACGCCGACGTGGTGGGCAAGTTCGTCAACATTGGCCAGCCGCACGGCAAATTTCGTGAGGAAGAGCGGGCTGGCCGCGGCCTATCCCGACGACGGCGGGCTGTTCGCCCAGGCCGCCGCGGACGGCGAGGCGATTGCCGCGGCCTATGAGGCCTGCGATTTCGCCCGCGCCATGCGGCTCATCATGGCCGCCGCCGATCGGGCCAACAAGTTCATCGACGAGAACGCCCCCTGGAACCTCCGCGGCCCCGAGCAGGCCGGGCGGCAGCTCGATGTCTGCACGATCGGGCTGAACCTGTTCCGCCAATTGGCCGTTTATCTGGCGCCCGTGCTGCCGAAGATGGCCAAGGAAGTCGGCGAGTTTCTCAACGACCCGATCACCGTCTGGCAGCAATCGCAGCAGCCGCTGGTGGGCACGAAGGTCGGCAAGTTCCAGCATCTTATGCAGCGGGTCGATCTCAAGAAGATCGAGGCCATGCTGGCCGCCAGCGCCGAACCGGAACTGGTCGAGCCGGAGACGATCGCGAGTGGGTCCGGTGGTGCGGGCGTCTCGCCTGCGTCCTCCGCCCCGCAGGACAGCGATGCGCCGCTTGTGGCCGAGCCGCTCGCCGCCGAGTGTACGATGGACGACTTCGGCAAGGTCGACCTGCGGGTCTGCCGCGTCCTCACGGCCGAAGAGGTGCCGGAGGCGAAGAAGCTCTTGAAGCTCACGATCAGTCTCGGCGGCGACCACCGGCGGACGGTCTTCGCCGGCATCAAGGGCTACTACCAGCCCGAGCAGCTTGTCGGCAAGCTCTTTATATGCATTGCCAATTTAGCGCCGCGGAAGATGAAGTTCGGTTTGAGCGAGGGCATGATGCTGGCCGCCGGCGGCGAGGGCGAAGCGCATCTGCTCGTGCCGGACGAGGGGGCGAAACCGGGACAGCGGGTGCATTGAAGATCATCGGACGCCCAATGACTTCCAGATTTCCGCGAGCGGGCGTCCTCCATGTTCCGCCCTCGCCTGTTCAAGCTCCATTTCCGAATATGGGCAGCCATCGTCCTGGAGCCTGACGAATTGCGGCACGAACTGTCCAATTGGTATGCCGGTGGCATCGACAAGTTCGACCGGCCCGAAAAGCCCATCGAGTTGGGTCTTAAGCGCATCGCTAACGACGATTTGGTCCATAGTAAATCCTCCTCCGATGTATTATAACATGTTCCGTAAGCCGCTTCACACGCGCTCGAGAATCTCTTCTTCCTTTGCTGGAGGTTCAATCTCAGAAAGTTTCATTACCCCCATTTCGAGGAGCCGCGTTCTGTAGCCGAGTGCCTGTATGAAACGGCTTCCCCAGTTCCCCACCATCATTCGCCCGTCATAAGCGGTCCGTTTCAGGCAGCCCACGCTGCCGGCGATATAGGCCAGCGAGGCGGCGTGCCGGCGGGCGATCGCGAGGGCTACCGCAGCAGCCAAGATCGGCTCTGCGCGTATCAGCGCAAGGGCGTCAGCGTTCACGTTTCCGGACGCGCCGGAGGCGGCACGTAGAGCCGAGTGGGGGCGTTTTGTTGAATTGGAGGCCCCTTCGGATTCGGCAGAAAGCCCCCCGGCGCAAGCGCGATCAGCACTCCGATTCCCAGCGCGATCGCCGACACAGCGATTCCCGCCACCGACCAACGGAGGCTCGTCCATCGGCCAAGGATGGCCATCAGAAGCCCCGCGATGCCGAAGGCCAGTCCCGCGGCGCCGAGAGGAATGCCCAGGATGGGCAGGAAAAACAACAATGCTCCCACGCTGCCCAGAATCACGGACGTCAACCCCATGCCGGCTGGCGGATCGGCGGCACGTTCTTCGAATTGATTTGCTTTTGCCACGGATGGCGAAATGTCGGTCATGCTTGACTCCCAATGGCAAAGGAAATTAATGTCCCGGCAGGTTGGGGATCAGCCCGCGCGTGAAGTAATCGCTGAAGGTCAACCCCAAGAGAAGGACAAAGAGCCAGAAAAGCGTCACCGCGATCACGGCCCGCGTCTGCGCGGGGCTGTGCAGAGCATGCATGAAGAAAAGGACCACCAGCGAAGCCTTCACGAGGGCGATCGACTGCCCGGCCATAATCCGCACGGCCGGCGAACTCGGGACGAAAGACAAGCCGACCGTGAGGACCGTCAAACCCATCAGGACAACTAGGACGGCGATGTAAACGGCGGGTGAAGCGACGCGATAGGACATGATCTTCCTCAAAGGTGAATGAAGGCATTAACCCGCATGGTGGATGCCGAGCAGGTACAAGGTCGGCAGCAGGAAAATCCAGACAATATCCACGAAGTGCCAATACAGTGCGGTGACATCGACGGGTGCATAGTAAACGGTCGAAAAATGGCCCCTCCAGGCCAACACCAGGATCACCAGTACGGCGCAGATTCCGATCGTCACGTGCAGGGCGTGCAAACCGGTCATGACCCAATATAGGAACAAGAACAGCTTGACTTGCGGGACCTGGTCCGGGCGGAGTCCATCGCGCGTCACCCACTCGGCGGGGTCGAACCGCCAGCCGGGGATCAAGTTCTCCTGGTAGTCGAGGTAATATTCCAGCCCCTTGAAGCACAGGAAGCAGACTCCCAGCAGGGCGGTCAGGCCGAGGAAGACCACGATCCGCTTGCGCTGGGCAAGTTTGGCGTAGTGGACGGCCAGGACGATCGTCAGGCTGCTCAGAAGGAGCACGAAGGTGTTGGTGCTGCCGATCATCCAATTCAGCCTTTCGCTGGCCTTCTCGAAGGCCTGCGGATAGAGATAGCGATACACGCCCACGGAAAGGAACAAGACGCCAAAGAACATGACCTCGGTGGCCAGGAAGATCCACATGCCCAGCGAGGCCGCCTGGTGCTGCTGCTCGATGCTTTCGTATTGCCCTTCGAGTCGCTGCCGCGCGAAAATTGTGCGATCCAGCGATTCCGGCTGCGAGCCAGTCAGGAGGCTGTTGTCAGGGTTCATTTTGCGCCTTCTCCAAATGGTACTGGTACGGCGGGTGTACGACGACGGGACTGGTCTCGAAGTTCTCCGTCGGCGGCGGCGACGGCGTCTGCCACTCCAATCCCGTGGCGTGCCAGGGGTTCCAGCCCGCCGGCTTCCCCACCCAGAGCGAACCGAGAAGGTAGACCAAGGGCAGCACGTAGCCCACTCCGAGGATGGAGGCCCCGGCAGTGGACATCACGTTCCAGACCTGGAATTCCGGGGCGTACATGTGGTAGCGGCGCGGCATGCCATTGTAGCCGGCCACGAATTGCGGCAGAAACGTGAGGAAGAAGCCCACGAAAATGATGACCGCGGTCACCCGCGACCAGGCATCGGAATACATCCGACCCGTGATTTTCGGCCACCAGTAGTGCAGCCCCGCCATGTAGCCCATGACCATTCCGCCGACCATGATGAAATGGAAATGGGCGACCACGAAGTAGGTGTCGTGAACGTGCATGTCCACCCCCAGCGACGCCAGGAACAGTCCGGACATGCCGCCGAAGGTAAAGAGGGCGACGAATCCCAGGGCGAAGAGCATGGGCGCCTCGAAAGTTATCGAGCCTTTGTAGAGTGTGGCAGTCCAATTGAAGACCTTGATGGCCGACGGCACGGCCACCAGAAAACTCAAACTGGAAAAGACCATCGCCGCGTACAGCGAAATCCCGGCCACGAACATGTGATGCGCCCAAACGAAAAAGCCCAGGCAGGCGATGCCGAAAGTGGAGTAGGCGACGAACTTGTAGCCGTAAAGCTGCTTCCGCGCGAAGCAAGGGATGACCTCGCTCACCACGCCCATGCCCGGCAGGATCATGATGTATACGGCTGGGTGCGAGTAGAACCAGAAAAGGTGTTGAAACAACAAGGGATCGCCTCCCAAGGCCGGATCGAAGATCCCGATCCGCCAGACCCGCTCGACGACGACCAGGATCAGCGACATGGCCAGCACGGGCACGGCCAAGAGGAAAATGAAGCTCGTGGCGTACATCGCCCAGACGAAGATCGGCAGGCGGAACCAGGTCAGCCCGGGGGCGCGGAGCCAATGAACGGTGACGATGAAATTCAATCCGGTCAGCAGCGACGAGAACCCGGCAATCACCACGCCGACCATCGTCAGCGCGACATTGTAGTGCGACGCTTCCGAACTGTAGGGCGTATAGAAAGTCCAGCCCGTATCCACTCCCCCCGCCAAGACGGCAACCCCGGTCCAGGCGGCGCCCAGCATGTACAGGTACCAGCTCAAGAGGTTGAGCCGCGGGAAGGCCAGATCCTTGGCGCCGATCATCATCGGCAGCATGAAGTTGCCCAAGACCGTGGGAATCACCGGCACCAGAAAGAAGAAGACCATGATCACGCCGTGGAGCGTGAAGAGCCTGTTGTAGGTGTCGGCGCTGACCAGGCCGCCCTCCGGCGTCAAGAGATTCAAGCGATTGATGGATATCGCCAGGCCGCCGACGAAGAACGCCAAGGTCACCGGCACCAGGTAGAGCAGCGCGATCCGCTTGTGGTCCGTGGTCAAGAGCCAGGATGCGATACTGGACGAGGCGTTGAGGTAGGTCGGCTGCGCTGCTTCGGGCGGGGCAGGAACGGCAGGTTCGTTCGAGACTTGAATGCTCATTGAGTCGCTATTCCTTTGTGTTAATGGGAGGGGTGGTCGTTGGCGGCGGGTAGCTCTCGACTCGTCTGGGCGTCTCGCCCCGTTTCAAGGACTGGATATAGGCGATCAATTGATAGATTTCGTCTTCGCTCACCTGGCCTTTGTAGGTCGGCATGATGTTCTCGTAGCCGGCCGGGATCTTGGCACTGGGGTAGAGGAGCTTCTCGCGAATGTAGTTCTCGTCGGCCTCGATCACACTTCCGTCGTTGAGGGTCACGGGACTGCGATAAAGATCTTCCAGCACCGGCACAGGGCGCCCGCATCCGCACCATGACAACTGGCACAACGGTACTTGAGGAACACCTTTCGTCCTTCGAGGGCCATCGATCCCTCGGCCCCCGACCCTGCGTACAGGGTGCCCCGCAGCCAGCGGTCATAATCGGCGGGTTCCATGGCGATTACGAATCCTGCCATTCCGGCGTGGTTGGTGCCGCAATACTGGGAACAGAAGAGGTGATACGTTCCCGGCCGGGTCGCCTGGAACCAGGCCGACGTGTAGCGTCCCGGCAGCAGATCCATGTGGATGCGGAAGTCAGGGATGAAGAGGCTGTGGATCACGTCTTCGGAAGTCATGAGCAGCCGAATCGGCCGCCCCACCGGCACGTGCAGCGCGTCGATTTCCCGTTGTCCCTCGGGATGCTGAAACTTCCACATCCATTGCTTGCCGACAACATAGATCGTGGCAGCGTCGTTCGGCGGGCGATAGGCGGCGAAGTAGACATCCGCTCCCCACACGAACATAACCGCGAAAATGGCCAGCGGCGTGAAAGTCCAGAACCATTCCAGGGCGTGGGAGGACGGCGTCTCGGGGGGGTTGCCCACTGTGCCCGGCCGCCGCCGGTACCGCACCGAAAAAGAGACCAGCAAGACCGCCACAAGGAGCGTTACCGCCCCGCAGACGCAGAACAGAACCAGGAAGAGCCTGTCCACCTGGCCGGCCGTGGTCGAGGCTTCCGGCGGAAACAAGGCGATCTCGGCGAAGATCATGGCATGCCTCCGCGCACGGTCGGCGGGATTGGGATCATGCGATCGGCGGCCGTCAGGTCAATTCCGGCATCGGTTATGCGATCGCTTGCCTTGCGCGGCCTCCAACGGCACAAGAACCATACCATGCCGGCCAGCGCAAGGACCGTCAGCACGCCGCCGGCCCGCACGAAGTTCAAGATGCTGGCCGTGTATTTGCCGGTGGCCGGGTCATAGTGGAAACAATAGAGGAGCACCTCATCCGTGGGCGAACCGATCTTGTTGGCCGAGGCTTCCACCAGTCCCAACCGCAGATCGCGGGCAGGAAACTCGATGCCGTAGAAGTAGCGGGAGAGCCGGCCCTGCGGCGTGAGGACCATGATGCCGCTGGTGTGAATATACTGATCCTGCGCGGCATCGTAGACATAGCGGAATCCCACGGCACGTGTTAACTTCTCGATGGCCTCGGGCTGGCCTGTCAGAAAGTGCCAGCCCTCGGCAGCGCCCGGACGTCCATAATCCGCGACATAGGTCTTCTTCTTGGCCGCCGCCAGTTCGGACGTTTCCCGCGGGTCAAAGCTGACGGTGACCACGTTGAAATCCGTGCCGATCGCCAGCGGCATGCCGCGCATGCCTTGCACGAGCCCATTGAGGACCAGCGTGCAGAGCATCGGACAGCGGTAGTATGCCAAGACCAGGACCACGGGCTTCTTTCCGAAGTAATCATTCAGGGTCACCACGGCGCCGGTTTCGTCGGTGAACTTCAGGTCCAAGGGAACCTGTTCGTTGAGGCGTTGGTCGAAACCCACGTCGCGCAACACGGCCGGCGCGGGCGGGTCGGCGCAGCGCCCCAGTCGGGGCCATAGCGGGCAGGAGCACAAGCAGGCCGAAGTTTAGCGTTATGATTCTCATGGCGATGGTCCTCGAAACATGCGGCCGGAATTGGATTGGCCTCCGTCCAGCAGGCCGTTGGCATCGCGGCCGGGCGACGACACCTTGGCCGCCGGCAACGTGCCGGCGACGGCCTTCATGGCCTGTTCGATGGGAATTTGCACGAAGCCCTTTTCCGCAGTTGCCCCATACCTGTGGAGGGCCTTTTCCTTGGCCGCCAGTTGCTCGTTCACAGCGGCGCTTTCCTCGGGCGTCATAAGATCGAGTTGCTCCAACCGCGGCTCGGGCGGCAAGGCCGTGGATGGCGCGGGCGCCAGCGGATAGGGTGACTGTTTCGCCGCTTGCTGAACTCCCACCTCCCACCAGAAGAACCGCCAGACCCCATAGCCGAGCGACGCGACGACGCAGACGGCGACGACAATCACACTTAGCAGGCAGCCCAAGCGAATATCCTTGGTCTCGTGACGCGCCGAGGATGCTCGATGCGGCCGTCCGGAAAGCAAATCTCCTGAGGTGTCGTGTCGTTATCCATGGGCAATCGCCTCCTCGCGGGCTGCCTCCTCGGCGTCGAGGCTGCGCAAGTGCATGGCGGCGGCCCGATTGTAGTCGTGCAACGGCAGCAGCGGACAACCTCGCAGGTGCATCATGAAGCTCGCCAGCCAAACGCCACCGACGCCGATGGGTACGAATAGCTCCATCCAGTGTTCGCTCAGCCGGGGCGCGGCGACCTCGGGAATCACCTGGTAGTAATTGAACGCAAGCTGCATGAGAAGGATCAGCCCCGCAATCCAGGCCACGGCCTTACTGTTCCGCTTGATGGGCCGCATCAGCAAGAGGAAAAATGGCACGGCGAAGTGGAGCAGGACGATCGTCCATATCGCCCACAGCCAGGGCCTGCCGGCGCGGGGCAGGTACCAGACGACGTCCACCGGCAGATTGGCGATCCAAATCAGCATGAATTGAAACCAGGCCATGTAGGCCCACAAGATCAGCAGGGTGAAAAGCAGGCTTGCCAGGTCGTAGCGAACCTTGTGCGAAACGACCTCCGCCAGTGGCGGCCGGTTGACCAGCCAGGCCAAGACCACCAGCGCGAAAGCCAGCCCTGAGAGCAACTGCCCTGCAGCGAACAGCGGCCCCCAGATCGTCGAATGGAACCCCGGCTGCAGCGACATGCCCCAGTCGACCGCCGCGAAGTGGAGACTGATCCCGTAGCCGACCGCGCCGAACGCGCCGAGTTGCTGGCTCTGCCACGCCAGCCGCGGGTTTCCTGTCTCGTCTTCCCTTCTCGACCAGGAAGCCAAGAACCGAGCCATCGCCGTCCAGAGCAGGAAATAGATCGCGGCGCGAATCCAAAAGTACGTCGGGCGCGAGGTAAAACTGCTGGTACTGGAGTTTCGCACTCGCGGCCACCGCGTCGGGCTGCGCCCAGACGTAGAGATCGTTAATTCCCAGCGCAATCGGCAGGAAGAAGAAGGCCAGCAGCGGGAGCGTGCGCATGCCGGCCTCCAGGATCCGCCGAATGATAAAGCCCCAGCTTCCGCCCGTCATGTGATAGACCATCAACAAGGCCATCGAGCCCAGTGCGATGCCCGCATAGAAGAGGTAGGTGGCCAGGTAGGCCCGCAAGAAATGGATCGGTTGGCTTCGCGCCGATCAAGCAGAGGCTGAGGACGACGATTCCCGCCCACAGCGACCGCCGCTGCCAACGGACTGCATCGATCGGATCGACGGTCGGGTTACCGTTCACGGCGCTGCTCCTCCCGCCTTGGCAGGCTCGTCCTGCTTGGACCGCTCGCGACGCATCTCGTCGGTCAGTTGTGTTTCGGGGAAATGTTGGCTGGCCTGCAGCGCCCGCAGATAGCCCACAATCGCCCAGCGGTCGCGCACCGTGATCTGCCCGCCGTAGGAAGGCATGGATCCATACCCTTCGCTGATTACGGCGAACAAATGGCCCACGGGCGCATTCCGCAGGCGATCGATGTGATACGACGGCGGAGCCGTATAGCCGCGCTCGACGATCTTGCCGTGCCCCGTGCCCAACGGGTCGTGACATACGACACAGTAGATCATGAAACGCTGATGCCCCTGTTCGAGGACCGGTTCGGTCATGGGGAAAGGAAACGTGTCCACGAATTCCTCGTACTGTGCCTTTTCAAGTTTCGCCGCCTCCGGCGTGCCGGGCTTGGGCTGGACGACGGTCGGCGTCGCGCTACCCAGCGGCAAGCCGTCGTTCCCCATGCGCCGGCCGGTAAAATAGGCAACGTCGGTATGAAGGTGTCCGCGGGCCACGGTCCCCGGCACAGCCGGCCGCTCCGAACGGCCGTCGGCAAAGAACGCGGACGGCTCAAGCGGTTTATAGCTTGGCTGGTCCGCCATGTCCTGTTGGCAGCCGGTCGCCGCTAGGAGGGCGACGAGCAAGGCCATGGCGCATCGAACCGGACGAACGCGTTTCATGATGGCGACTCCTTTCCCTGGACTGGCGCATGCGGCACCTCCAGTACCTCGCCGTGCGGATTCAGCGTGGCCAGAAACTCCGCCGTGACGCGGCGATCGAACTGCGGGTCGGTGGCCTCGATGCACAGAAAGAATCGGTCCTGACTCGAGCGGTCGAATTGCCGTACGTTGAAGAGGGGATGGTGGAAGAGCGGCAAGCCATTCAGGAGCATCATGCCCAGGAAGGCCGCAAAGGCCCCCACCAGGATCAAGAGTTCGAAGGTGATGGGAATGAAGACCGGCCAGCTATTATACGGGCGTCCGCCGGAGTTGAACGTGTAGTTCATCGCCATCGAGTAATACTGCATCAAGAAACCCACCCCCGCGCCAACCAGACCTCCCATCAGCACGACGAAGGGAATGCAGGTCGCGCGGAGGCCCAACTCGGCGGCCAGGCCGTCGACCGGATAAGGCGTATAGGCATCCAAGTGCCGATAGCCGGCCTTCCGGGCGTTATGCGTGGCAGCGAGAATCTCCTCGGCCGTCAGGAATTTCACTAACAGGCCGTAAGTAGGCGTCTTCGGTCTCATCGTCCCACCTCCGGCCCGTGGGCGCCGGGCAGCAAGGCCCGCGTTTCCGACATCGACAGGATGGGAAGAAAGCGGGCGAACAAAAGAAATGCAACCAGGAACACGCCGACCGAACCTGCATACGTGGCGATGTCCCACACGGTTGGCTTGAAGAATCCCCACGCCGACGGCATATAATCGCGGCTCAGGCTGGACGTGATGATCATGTAGCGTTCCAGCCACATGCCCGCCAAGACCAGCAGCGACACGACCACCAAAACGGATTCCTTGCGACGCAACCGCTTGATCCAGAGAATCTGCGGCGCGATCGTGTTGCAGAAGAAGAGGGTCCAGGTAATCAAGGCGTACTGGCCGAAGCCCGTCAGCCGCCAAAAGTACGTGTACCATTCGACCGTATCGTGGGCGTACCACGACAGCGACTGCTCGCTGAGGTAGCCGTAGGAGGTCAGCAAGCTGGTGGCTAGCACGAGCTTGCCCATCACGTCGAGATGGTCGATGGTGATGAATTCCTGCAAGTCGTAGAAATGGCGAATCGGCACGCACAGCAACAGGACCATGGCGAACCCGGAGAAAATGGCCCCGGCCACGAAGTACGGCGGAAATACCGTTTCATGCCAGGCCGGCACGAGCGAACTGGCGAAATCCGAACTCACCACCGAGTGAACGGAGATGACCAGCGGGGTTGCCAGGCCGCCGAGCAAGAGATAGGCCATCTCGAAGCGATGCCAGTGCCGGGCCGAGTTGCGCCAGCCCAGGGCCAGCAGGCCGTAAACGATCCGAGCCTGGCGGCCGGTGGCCCGGTCGCGGAGCGTGGCCAGGTCGGGGATCATGCCCATGTACCAGAACAGCAGCGAGACGGTGAAGTAGGTGCTCACGGCAAATACGTCCCAGACCAGGGCGCTGCGGAACTGCGGCCAAAGGCCCATGGTGTTGGGATACGGCACCAGCCAGTAGAAGAACCACGGCCGGCCGAGGTGCAGGAGGGGAAACATCCCGGCGCACATCACGGCGAAGATGGTCATGGCCTCGGCGATGCGGTTGATCGAAGTCCGCCACTTCTGGTGCATCAGCAACAGAAAAGCCGAGATCAGCGTGCCCGCATGGCCGATCCCGATCCACCACACGAAATCGGTGATGGCGAAGCTCCAGGCGTTAGGAATTTGGATGCCCCAGATGCCCACGCCGACGAAAAGCAGGTAGGCCACGGCGACCAGGAACACGAACACCAAGACGTGACTGAAGCCCAGGCAGCCCAGCCAACCCAGTCCCGTCGGCCGCGTGAGCACCAGGGCGCTGATTTTCTCGGTCACCGAACTCAGATTGTGGCCGGCCGGAACGTAGTTTGGCCGATCGACGCCGCCTGTGCTCGGGCCGGGTTCTTCGTAGCTTTCGAGCGCGCCTGTCGCCATGTTATTGGGTCTCAAGTTCGGGGTTGGGATTCCGCAACTCGGCCAGGTAGGTCGTCCGCGGAATGGTGTTCAGGTCGGCCAGCAGCCCGTAATGCAGCGGCGAGTCCTTCCACTCGGCGACCTTGCTCTGCGGGTCGTTCATGTCGCCGAAGACGATCGCCTGGGTCGGACAAGCGGCCTGGCAGGCGGTCACGACTTCGCCGTCCGCAATGGGCCGCTGCTCCGTCTGCGCATCGATCTCCGCGCGGCGGATCCGCTGCACGCAGTACGAACACTTCTCCATCACGCCGCGCGATCGGACGGTCACTTCGGGGTTGTATTGCAGGCGGCGGCTGGGCGTGTTGAAATCGGAATAGGCAAGGAAGTTGAACCGCCGCACTTTGTACGGGCAATTGTTGGAGCAGAACCGCGTGCCCACGCAGCGCTGGTAGACCATGTCGTTGAGCCCCTCGGCGCTATGGACCGTGGCCTCCACCGGGCAGACGTATTCGCAGGGGGCGTTTTCGCAGTGCATGCAGGGCACCGGCTGGAAGTGGAACCCGTCCGGGTTCTCCGCCGTGCCCTCCATGTAACGATCGATCCGCAGCCAGTGCATCTCGCGGCCGCACGCCACCTGCTCCTTGCCCACCACGGGGATGTTGTTCTCGGCCTGGCAGGCCACCACGCAGGCGTTGCAGCCGATGCAGGTCGTCAGGTCGATCGCCATGCCCCATTTGTGTTTCGGCGGGCTATAGTCGAATTGCTTGTACAAGGTCGGCGCGGAGGGAGGCTCGATGGTCGGGTTGGATTGAGGGGGGAGAGCGGGCGGATCCGGCGGCACGCAAAAGGCGGGATTATGGTGGTACTCCTCAAGCGTGCCGGTGCGGACCAGGTCCCGGTTCTCCATCAGATGATGCTCTTGGGTGCAGGCAACAAGTTCCGTCTCGCCCGTCTTCACGATCTCCAGTCCCGAGGCAAACCAGGGCTGGTCGGCCGTGCGGAGCAGGTAGGCGTTGAAGCCCAGCGACCCAGAGTACTGGGCGGGGTACCCAGTACTCTGGGTCGGCTCGACGCTCCCGCCGATCTTTCCGGCACGCTGCCGGCCATAGCCCAGGTAGACGGTCACCGAGCGGTCGGCGTGGCCGGGCATGATCCAGGCGGGGGCCCGCAGTTTCCGCCCATCGAGCTGCAACTCGACCACCGGCATGAAATATCCGCCGTGCTCGCCGCCGTGGGCATAGCTGCCCAGCCCAATGCCGAGTTCCTGGGCCGTGGCCGGGCTCATGATGGCGGCGTTGCCCCACGTGAGTTTCGTGATCGGCTTGGGCAACTCCTGGAGCCAGCCGTTGTTCGCCCATGAGCCGTCGTAGATCGTCGGGTCCGGCTGAAAGACGAGCTCCATGGTCCCCGCTCCTTCCGGGAGAGGTTGAGGGTGAGGGGAGACGGCCAGGTGTTTCTGCCAGCCTTCCTTGAGCTTGACCGGCTTGGGCGAAAGGGCCGTGCCGGGAATCACGCCGTCGTGCAGGGCCTGCTCCCAAAAGTGCTCGAAAGGGCTTTCCGCGCGGCGAGATTCCCAGAGCTTTCGCCAGTGCGCGCGAACGATCTCCCGGCCGGAAGTCTCGTGCAGATCGCTCACCAGCGCCAGCACTTCGTGGGCGGACCGGCCTTCGTACAGCGGCTCGATCAGCGGCTGCACGATCGATGCCGTCCCGTCGTAGGCCCGCGCATCGCTCCAAGCCTCCAGGTAATGGGCCTCCGGCAGGTGCCAATGGCACTGATACGAGGTCTCATCGACAAACAGGCCGTGGTGAATGCGGAGCGGGACCTTCTGCAGACGTTCGACGAAGTTCAGATCGGCCGGCGCGTTGTAGACCGGGTTGCCGCCCAGGATCACCAGAACCTCAACTCGCCCCTGCTCCATGTCCTCGAACGAGTTCCCGCAGCGATTGCGTCCGATCGCCCGGCCTGGCCTCCGTGGGGTTCGTGTAGGCTACGGTCTGACCCACGTTGCCAAGCTGCTCGTTCAGCGCGTGTGCCAGCAGGTGGACGACCGGGGGCTGACGTTCGCCGGCCAAGACCAGGCAACGACCGCGATTGGCCTCGAGGTCCTTGGCCACCGCGGCAACCCATTTTTCGAAATGGGTGGGCGACTGTCCTCCGGCCGGCACGCCGAGTTTGCGGCCACCGCCCGGGCCAGTCCTTCGATCTCCCCTGCCCGCAGCGCCAGCCGATGGTCGGCCTTGGCGCCGGTGCAGCTCACGGCCGTTTCGACCACGTACAGCCGATTCATCCGCGCCGGCGGCATCCTGGGGCAGGGTCCGCACCCGCCGCCGCGCCATGAAGTCGGCCGCGTAGCGGAGGTTCCCGGGACCGCACTGCAGGAAGTCGGCATCCAGCGAGAGCACAACGTCGGCCTTGCGGAAATCGTAAACCGGGTTGACCGCTTCGCCAAACGCCATCTGCGCCCCGTGCCAGGCCATATCCCGATGGATCGGCTCGTAGACGTGCCACTTTGCCTCGGGCAAGTCTTTGAGCAGGGCTTCGATTTGCTCGCTGAGCGTCGGCGAGACGATGGTTTCGGTCAACAGGCGCAGCCCGGCCCCACGATGCTCGCGCTGCTCCTGCATGGCACGCGCGAATGGCGGCAAAGGCATCGCTCCAGGTACTGGTCTGCCCCAGATGAGTCACCGTCTGGGCACGGTCGGGATCGTAGAGCGTGAGCACGGAGGCTTGGTGGAATATGTCGGTGGCGCCCAGGCTGGCGGGGTGATCCGGATTGCCCTCGACCTTCGTGGGGCGCCCGGCATGGCTCTCCACCAGCAGACCGACCGCCGTGCCCGCGAAAGTCATGGCCGTGGCAAAGAACAACGGCCTGCCCGGCACCGCGTCTTCCGGCGGATGCACGTACGGAACCAGGTCGCCGGGAGGCGCAGGTCGAACGGAGCAGCCGCTCAAGCCGGCCAGGGCCAGCGAAGCGCCCATCAGGCTGAGAAACTGGCGGCGGCTCAGGCTGTCGGGCCAGACCACCGCTTGCTCGGGAAACTCCCGCTGAATGACCTCTTGAAAGGCCTCGCTGCCGGCCAACTCCTCAAGGCTCCGCCAGTACGGTTTTCCCGCGGCGGACGGCGGATGCCCCGCGAAGGCGGCCAGTTCGGCACTGAGGTTCTTTCTGTCGATCATCGGTGACACGTCGAGCAACTGGTGAGGGTGGCAGGATCTTTGACGCCGTATTGTCGGACGAGCTTGCGGCCCAGGTCGAGTTGGTCCACCGGGCGGCTGGTACTGGATGTTGAAGACTTCCTCGCGAGGGCGGATCTGCCGCTCCGGGTTGCGGTGGCATTCGAGGCACCACTCCATCAGCAGCGTCGGCACTTGATAGGTGAAGGGCATCTCGTCGATCCGCCCGTGGCACGTCGAGCAGCCAATGCCTTTCTGGACGTGGATGCTGTGGTCGAAGTAGACGAATCCGGGCAGGTTGTAGACCCGGTGCCAGCGGAGCGATTGATCGGTGCGATAGCTCTCGCGCACCGGTTCCAGCATCTGGCTGCCGACCCAGATCTGGGAATGGCAGTTCATGCAGGTCTTCGTGGGCGGAATGCCGGCAAAGGGCGAGTGCTCCACCGAGGTATGGCAATACCGGCAATCGATCCCCAGGACGCCCACGTGATGCTGGTGGCTGAACGGCACTGGCTGCACGACGCTGACTCCCATGCCGGTTCCGTACGACGAACGCGTATAGATAAGCCCTGCCCACAGCAAGGATGCCAGCAGCAGCAAGGGCAGCGACGATGCTCGCCCTGGCGATGACGTTCATCTTGGCGGAGAACACTTGCGGCATTTCACCTCCTACGACCGCCACTCTTAGGCCGCCCTCACGAACAGGTTACCGTGAGCCGCTTCAGGGACGGCTTCGCGGCGCGGCGACCTCCAATCGATTGTTGATCATTGCATATTCTCCTGAATTACGGTTGGTATCAGCCATTCTGCCGCCGGCCGTTGCCTGTCTTCTCCAGCGCAGCGGCCCGACAGCGAGTTCAACGGCAATGCGTTGCAAAAGGTCCTTATGCCGAAAAGGCGTCGAGAAGCAATTGCACGGCGCCACTCCGGTTCGCGCGGAGAGCGTCTCTCTGGGGGCGTCTCCGATGATCAGAACCAGCGGCTTCCGGCCGACCGGCAGCCCATCGTTCAGTCTCGCGATCACGTTGTCGCCGCCACTCCGGGCGAGTTCCAGGGCGACCACGAGCACGTGCGGTTCCAGCGCCAGCAGCTCGGCCAGACATTCACGGCCGTCCGCCGCCGCAGCTACCAGGAAGCCGCTCTCCCAAAAAAAGCGGCGGAGTTCGCCTCGACGGCGAACATGGTTGTCGGCGATAAGCAATATGGCGTCCAGCGTTTGCGTCATGGCATTTCATCCTTATCCGTTCCGCTCCTGGCGTTTCTCTCCGGTCACTCCGATCGCCTGATGTTCACCGCGGAAAGCAATCCTCAGGCGGCTCGTTCATCAGCTCCTCAGACGGCTCGATTCGATTCTTGCCAGGTTCGCGGCCAATACAATTCCCGCGAACCCCGGTTCTTGCCTAGCAGAATCCACCGCCCCTTTTCTAGTCAGCAACGATGCGGCTATGTGCAACGGCCGCGGTGCAGAATATAATGGCGATGGTTCTCGGGTTTGTTCGCAGACGGGATTCCGGGCGTCGGTGCTGGATTCGGCCTGCAGTCCGCAATCCGGATCAAATTCAACCACGGTCCCACGACAATTGTCATGGACAATGATCTGTTGCAATGGTTCTCGGCGCAATTCTCACGGGTTTGGGAATACGTCCGGTTGCGAAATGACCGCGAACATGCCGAGGACGCACTCAAGACGCTGAACGAGACCCTCGAACGGCGCGTCGCCGAAAGAACGAAGGCGATTCAAATGCTCCATGATGTGGCGTCCATGGCTAATCAAGCGCAGAGTGTCACGCAGGCCGTCGAATACTGTCTCCGGCAGGTGGCGATGTACAACGGGTGGTGTTTCGGGCACGCGCTGCTGCCGGCGGCCGACAACCCCGACGAGTTGGTGTCCGGGTATGCCTACTATGCCGAAGATCCCCAGCGCTTTCGCCATTTCCGGGAGGTGACGTTCGGGCTGCGGCTGTCCCGCGGGCAAGGCCTGCCCGGACGCGTGTTGGCCAGCGGCAAGCTGGAGTGGACCACAGATTTGCGGCGAGACTTGATCGATCGGCGCGGGTTGGCGGCGGAAGAGTTGGGCATTGGCACCGCCGTCGCCTTCCCTGTCTTGCTGGGCGAAAAGGTCGCCGCCGTGCTGGAGTTCTTCTCCGATCGCGTGATCCCGCCCGATAGCAGGATTGCCGAGGCAATGGTCGGCGTCGGCCTGCAATTGGGCAGGGTCATCGAGCGCGGCAGAGTTCGAAGAGCACCTGTTGACGATTGCCGAGGATATCCAGCGCGGCATCGCGCAGGATCTGCATGACGACATCGGCCAGGAGTTGACTGGATTAGGACTGAAAGCGCAGACCTTGGCGGAAATGCTTGCGCCGACAACATCGCCGGCGGGAAGACTGGCCGCGGACGTTGCGGCCGCCGTAGATCGCACGCACGACAAGGTCCGCGGGCTGTCTCGCGGAATGTTGCCGATCGAATTGGAGGAGGGGCTGCTGGCCGGCGCGCTTGAGCACCTTGCCGCTGCGACGTGCGGCGACTCTCGCATTAAGTTCGAGTTTACCTGCTCCCTCCCCGATCCGGTCTTCGACAGCCGTGTTTCCATGCATTTGTATCGTATCGCTCAGGAGGCAGTCGCCAACGCCTTGCGGCATAGCGGGGCACACAGCATCCGGATTGGCCTAGGTCGGGAAAACGGCGAGACGTTCTTGAGGATTGAAGATGACGGGAGAGGACTGTCCGCGCGAAGCCTGCGCAAGCGGAGGGCATGGGCCTGCGGACCATGCGTTATCGAGCGGGACTGATCGGCGGGAAGCTGGAGATCGGCCCCGGCCCGAAGCGGAGGGACGCGGGTCGTATGCCGGTGGACTTATGCCCCCGAAAATGTCGCATGTCGAAAAATGAATCGGAGACGAAGTTGATGGCAACCAAGGTCTTGATCGTGGATGACCATCCCGCGGTCCGTGAGGGGCTGGCCGTGCGGATTTCCTCCCAGCCTGACATGGAGGTCTGCGGCCAGGCCGCCGATACGGCCGAGGCCGTGAATCTCGTCGAGGCCGCCCGCCCCGACGTGGTCGTCGTGGACATCCAATTGGAAACCGGCAACGGGTTGGATCTCGTCGGAGCGGATCAAGGCCCACAACGAGTCGATCGGCGTTCTTGTCTGGTCGATGTATCCCGACAATATCTACGCCCAGCGGGCGTTGCAGGCCGGCGCCCTGGGTTACATCAACAAGCGGCATGCAACCAGTCAGCATCGTGGAGGCCATTCGCCGCGTTCGCGACGGCAGGGTCTACCTTTGCGAAGAGACCGCCGAGCAGTTGCTGGGCAGGACAGTCGGCCGGGGCAAGACACTGAAGGCATCCGGCGTGGAGTGCCTCTCGGACCGCGAGTTGGAGGTCTTTCGCCTCATCGGTCAGGGGCTCACGACTTCTCAGATCGCCCACCAGCTCCATCGCAGCGTCAACACCGTGGAATCGCACCGCGAGAAGATCAAGAACAAACTGGCCTTGAAGACTGCCGGCGAACTGAGCCGCAGCGCCGTGCAATGGGTGCTGGAAAATGGCTGATTGATCATTGAGCACCCAAAAGAGATGCGAGATCGGCGACACGGTCACAGTGTTGCTCCGCGACAGGCAGCGGCGGGACGTCAAAGTCGCCTTGACATCGGCGATGCAGGTGCGACACTTGAAATCGGGATTCAGCGCGGCTTTCATGTTGCATCCCCCTCGAGGATGCGTTTCAGAACCTGAGCCTCGTTGTGCTCCTCGTCCCGCGCACCGTAGAGCAAGGTGACGGTCTGTCCCGCGCTATTCTGCTTCAGGAGTTCGAGGGCGTCCTTCTGCTCGTCGAGTTCTTTGCGGTAGCGGGCCTGAAACTGTTTCCACCTGGCCGGGTCGTGGCCAAACCACTTGCGCAACTCCGTGCTCGGCGCCACGTCTTTCAACCACAGGCCGACTGCCGCGCGCTCTTTCGTCAAACCGCGCGGCCACAGCCGATCGACCAGGATTCGCAAGCCGTCCTTTCGGGAGGGCTTTTCATAAACTCGCTTCAGTTGGATCATTGTCATTCCGTCCCCTTGTCTCACGGTCGCCTTTTTTTCAGTTATCGATTCTGACCGTAAAATCCCGCCCTTCCCAATGCCCCGCCCGGTCCAGAAGAAGGTGAAGCGGACCGCAGCGCGCTGATCCGGCAAGACGGCGAGGTCGACGTATGCATGTCCGGTCTCGAGGGACGTCGAGTCCGTGTCGTGGGCCTGCTTCCAGTCGTCGCGGGTCCAGCGCAAGCGGAAGGGGGCTGCGGCTTGAATCCGCAGAGTTCTCCCGGCAGGCGCCGCGCGGACCTGCCGATGAAAGGTCCAGAACTCCGGCGGAGGCGGCCGCCGCGGGTCGCGGTAGCGGTCCGCGACTTCCGGGATCAGATCGAAGACCTGCCCGTCCAGCGCCGACCGCAGCAGCTTGATGTACTCCGAATGTGCCCAGCACAGGGGCATGGCGCCCCCGGTCGGACGGCCCAGCGCCATGTGGGCGCCGGGCAGGTCGGGCAAGGCCCAGACCTGCTCCGGCAGTAATTTCGTCGATGAGGCAAATCCCTCCATCGCCCGGATATAAGGCTGCACGTCGCGCCCGGCCGCCAGTTCGTAATGCCCGCGCTCCCCGGTGAGCAAAGGCCAAGCGTGGCCGTAGCCCCAACCCCGGAACGGCCCCCCGTCTTCCCGCTGCCCGTAGCCGTCGTGATTGTAGCGGCGCCAGCAGGGACCGCAGGGCGCGTTCACCTTGAGGATCGCATCCACCACGCGCAGCGAATCCTCGATCAGGGGATCGCCCGCCTTGCGGATGCCGTAGCGAACCAACTCGAGGAACCCCGCGTCGACGATCTCCTTGGCCGCATAAGCGCGGTCGGCCCCGGGCGGTTGGTTTTGCAACACCAACATTCCCCGATTGGCGTCCTCGCCGGGTTGAGGATCGCCGGCGTCGGCGGGGTGAATGCGGATGAAGTGGCGGGGAATGCCAGGGACCAGTGTACCTTCGCTGGTCACCGTCCAGGGCTCGATGTGCGACTCGAGGAAGTCGGCGTAGTCTTCGAAGTACTGCGCCGTGGCCTGCCGGCCGCGCTCCCGGGCGAAGGCGGCGGCACAGATCAGTGCCGTGATGTGCGCCGCCAAGGTCGCCGGTGAATAGCCGCTGTTCTCCTCCCAGCGGTCTTGGGGTGTGACCGGCCCATGGCAGATTAGATACTCGGCCGCTTTCAGCACCATCGGATAAGGGTCGAAGTTCTGGAGGGCCTTGGCCCGCTGCAATCGCCAGGCGAGAATGACCGGGAAGGCGGTCTCGTCCAACTGGATGCGGCGCCAGTGCGGCTCGCCGTCAATCCAGAAATTCTGGTCGAAACCGCCGTCGTCCTTTTGCGTCCAGGCCAGATAAATCAGGGCCCTTAGCGGAATCTCGCTGCTGCCGGCAGCGAGCAGGCCGCTGGCGCTGTGGCACATGTCGCGCGTCCAGACCATGTGGTAGCCTTCCATGTCGTCGCTCGTGTACTCTCCCCAGGGGATGCTCAGCGATGCGATCAAGGCGCCCTCGTAGGTCTTGTCTTCATGCGCCAATAACAGGTTCCGGCTAACGTCGTAGAGCGCGCCGCCGTCGCCCGCCACGCGGGCCAGTTGTGATTGCATGTGACGTCCTCGCGCTGCCACTGCTCGATGAAGCGGGTGCGGTGGGCGGTGAAGGGAGTGCCCAGCGCCTGCGCCGCGGCAACCACGGCATGGTGGAGACTCTCCCCAAAGGCGATCGTCAGGGTAAATTCGCGGCTCCGCCGGAAATCGAGCTCCCCGGTCAGCGCGATGTTGCCGTCCGGCGCAGAGTCGAATTCCCAGTCCATGCGCAAGTCGCGCGCCAGGTCTTGCCAGCCGTCGGTCGTTCCCACGTAACCGCAAGAACATCGCAGAAAGGGGACCGACGCCGCCAGCACGAGCCAGGTAGCGCCTTTGTGGGCGGCAAGCATCTTTCCCCAGTTCGTCTGCACCACGTTGCCGAAGTTGCCCCGTCCTCCCGATTCCAAATGCGGCGCAAGCAGGGCGAAGAGCCGCAGCTTCGCCAGCATTTCAGCTTCCGCCTCCAGGCGGGTGTGCATCAGCAAGCAGTCTCGGTGAGGATCGGCGATGATTTCCTTGGTGATGCGGTAACGCCCCGCCGGATCGACATTGGTGACGCGAAAACCGAGCGCATCCGGAACCAGGCGCTCGTGCGTGTTCAGAAGGCGGCGTTCGTCGCTGAAAAAGGTCTCCCCGTCAGTGATCAAATATTGCAGGTCGCGGATTTGCGGCCGATCGATGGTCGGGTAGTAGATCTCGTTCAGGATGCCCTTCGACACCGTGAACCAGACGTGGCTCAATGCGGAGTAGGCCGTGCCCACGCCGTCTTTGTCGCTGCGCGTCCAGCGGGGCTCAATCCCGGGACCGCCGGACGCTTGATGAAGATCCAAGAGAGTGGCCACTACCTTCGCACCCCTTCCTTCACGACCGCGCAGGAGGTTTCGGCCGTCGCTCTGCGGGCCCCGGCGTGCGCGGCCTTCGCTCCAGAAGCTGCTGCGCAACCAAGGCCGCGTTAACGTCAACTCCACCCAGCGCCAATTTCGCCGCGATTTCGTCCGCGCTCGCGCCGGATTCCGCTCGATGCACTTCTCGACCGCTACACGAACGTCCGCATGGGCACGAATTGCCAACCACGGAGCAGGCGCGGCTTGCTCTTCAAGGCTTAGGCCCGAAATGTCCGGAGGCGGCGTCACGAGTTGGATGACCTTGGGATCGATAAGTTCCATGACAATGCTCCCCCTGGCGGTGGCGTTCATGTTCTTGGAAAACACTTGCGGCATCGGGCACTCCCCCCGAATGATTGATCGTTCTCTCAAACTGCCTTACGTTTTCGGCAACAGCTACCTGGGGGAATCGTATCCGCATCAATGCGTTTCGCCTCTTCCAAGGGAAGCATGACCTCGGCAGCAGTCGTGGCCGCCCATCCGGGACGCGGCGCTTCCTCGATTCCGATGCCAAGGCATCAGGCCGACGGTGTCGTCTCCGCGGTTGACATGCCGCAAATGGGGTCTCTAATCATCACTCCTCTGGCTCTTCGCGTAGGTCGCCTGCAATGCGGCCAACGTGGCGCCGCAAAGCGTCGAAGCGGTAAATGCCAGCGCGCCGCCCACGACGAGCAGGGCCACACAATCCAAAACCGCCGGGGCCACGTTCAGGATCGCCAGGATCCCGAGTAGACTAACGCGCCTGCTGCTTTTGCGTGTCTTCGTTCACCACCGCGTAGGAGGTGGCCTGAGCGTCTCCAATATCGGTCTCGATGCGGATCGTCTTTACGACCTTGCCGATCTCGGCCCCGGCGACAAACGTGACGGGCACAACCTGAACCGACCTGGCATCGCTCGGCGGTTTGGGGATCTCGAACGAGGCCTTGTCGCCGGTGATCGCCTCGATGCGGAAAGGCTTGTCGGCACGCACCACCAGCGGCTTGGTAACCTTCTGTCCGGCATGAACGACACCGAGGAAGAGGTCGGAGGGGCTCACCACTACGTTCGGCCGCACCTCCCCTTCAACTTGTACGGGAACCTGGCCCATGCCAGGATCGTTCGTCGTCAGGACGGCGTAATCGCTGAGATAGCCTGGCGGGGCCGTGGGGGCCAGGCGGACCTTCACATCGTACCAGACCTGGCTTCCCTGCCGGGCCACCGGGACCACTTCGCCTTGCAAATTCGGATCGGAAAGGCGAACGCCCTCAATCTGCCAATTGGGGAAGTCGCCGCGATAGATCCGCACCCGGGCTTCGCTCACCTTGCCCTGCGGGACAGTCCCGAACTGCAAGCTGGCCGGTTCCACGGAAAAGTCGGTGTGGACCATGGCGCGGATTTGCAGTTGCACTTCGGCAGAATAGGGCTGATCGAAGGTCACCGTCAGTGTAGCAGCCCGTTGGCCCAAATACATGTCGCTATTCAGGTGGGCGATGATCGCGCCCTGCTCGTACGTCTTAAGCGTTCGCTTATCGTTCTGGACAAAGGGGGTCGTGCATCCGCAACTGGCGCGAACGGAAGCGATATGCACGTCGCTCTGCAGGTTGTTGGTGATGATAAAGGCATACTCGGCCTTTGCCCCGCGGGCCACCGAACCGAAATCGTGCTCGGTCGTTGCAAACAGCTTTTGCGCCCAATCCTGGGCGGGCGCACCCGACGCCGTCAGAAGAAAGCACACGAATATTAACCCGCCTCTGCGCAACATTTTGCCTCTCCTCTCCCAAAAAAAACTGCCAAGTAGTGTGAACCGCCTCAACTTCAATTGTTGCGTGGTTCCGCGACCGTGCAATTCGGGTAAACACCAATTCCGGCCTGGCAAAATCCCTTAGCCTTTTCGAGTAACCGGGCGGGTTAGCCCCTCGCATCAAAACTGCTAGAATGATCTGGTAGGAACAGGCGGCATTTTTCCATTGCGCTGCCAGACGCACATTGCCCGGCCGACGGCGGGCCCGTTCTTCAGAAGGCACCAAGCATGTCCGAAATCCCCGCTGATCCCAATCCAAACCCCAAGCCGGCCCCCAGAATCGATCCCAGAGCGCGGAAAAACTTGGGAAGGCCTCCCGAGGCGCCCGACTGGCAGGCCATGTGGTGGTATATCCCAGTCATGCTGATGCTGCTTTGGGTCTGGCAGGACCAATTCCACCAGATGTCGGTCACGACCATTCCCTACAGCCAGTTCAAGCAGTACCTGGCCGCCGGCGAGGTCGCCGAGTGCGAGGTCAGGGACTTGGAGATCACCGGGCGGATCGTTCCCAATTCCGCGAAGCAGAAGGAAAACCAGTCGGACGCCGCAGCGGAAAAAGCCAAGGACAGCGGCGGCCGAAAGCAAGCGGAAGTCATTGAGGCTGCCAAGCAGCAGGCGGAACCGAAGCCCAAAGTGGAAAGGGCGAAGACTGCAGCCGATAGCGGCGGCAAGCAAACTGCCGCCAAGGAGACTGCCAAGCAGCAGGGGCCAAAGAAAGCGGAAGACGACAAGCCGTTCCTGTTCCGCACCGAACGGGTCGAGCCCGACCCGCAACTCGTCGATCAGCTCGAAGCGGCCAAGATCACCTTCAGCGGAGTCCGTCCCAGCTTCCTCTCCCAGTTCCTGTATGCCTGGGTGCTGCCGATCGGCGTGATGGTCGTGATATGGGTCTTCCTGTCGCGAGGGTTGCGAGCCGCCGGGCAGTCGGTAATGAGCTTCGGCAAGAGCCGGGCCCGGCTGGTGGCCGACCGCGACACGGGCGTCACCTTCGACGATGTCGCCGGTTGCGACGAGGCCAAGTTCGAGCTTCAGGAGGTCGTCGATTTTCTGAAGAACCCCAGCCGCTATATCGCCCTGGGCGCGAGGATTCCCAAGGGCGTCCTGCTCGTGGGACTGCCCGGTACGGGGAAAACGCTGCTCTCCCGCGCGGTCGCCGGCGAAGCCCAGGTTCCTTTCTTTTCGCTGAGCGGCAGCGATTTCGTGGAGATGTTCGTGGGCGTGGGAGCGGCACGGGTCCGCGACCTGTTCCAGCAGGCCCAGCAACAGGCCCCGTGCATCATTTTCATCGACGAATTGGACGCCATCGGGCGCGAGCGGGGCGTGCATCTCGGACCGGTCAACGACGAGCGCGAACAGACCCTCAACCAACTCCTGGTCGAGATGGATGGCTTCCAGGCCAACGTCGGCGTCATTCTGCTGGCCGCCACGAACCGCCCCGAGGTCCTCGATAAGGCCCTGCTGCGGCCCGGCCGCTTCGACCGCCAGGTGGTGATCGACGCCCCCGACAAGGATGGGCGCGAGGCGATCCTCAAAGTCCACTGCCGCGGCAAGCCGTTGGCCGATGGCGTCGACCTGCGCAAGATCGCTCAGGAGACGCCCGGTTTTTCCGGCGCCGACCTGGCCAATGCGGTCAACGAGGCTGCGCTTCTGGCCGCACGGCGGAGCTCGAAGGAGATCACCCAGAGGGACATTGAAGAGGCCGTCGAAAAGGTCGTGGCCGGCCCGGAGCGCAAGAGCCGTCGCCTGGACGAGCAAGGCAAGCGCCGCGTGGCCTATCATGAGGTGGGCCATGCCCTCGTCGCCGCCTACAGTGAGCACGCCGACCCCGTGCATAAGATCAGCATCGTGCCCCGCGGCCGTGCCGCCCTGGGCTACACATTGCAGTTGCCCACCGACGACCAGTTCCTGCTCACGCGCGCCGAGCTCCTGGACCGCATGAGGGGATTGCTGGGCGGACGGGCTTCCGAGGAGTTGGTTTTCGGCGAAGTGAGCACGGGGGCCGAAAACGACCTGGAACACGCCACCACGCTCGCCCGCAGCATGGTTTGCCTGTACGGTATGGGCGACGCCGTGGGCCTGGTGCATTGCGCCCAGCGGCCATCGATGTTCCTGCCGGGGGGCGACGGAACCTCGCAGACCGATTGCAGCCCCCAGACCGCCCGCGACATCGACAACGAGGTCAAGAAGCTTCTGGACGCCGCCTACCTCGACGCGAAGTCGATCCTCACCCAGCACCGCGACAAACTGGAGATCGTGGCCCAGGAGTTAATCAAGCGGGAGACGCTGGATGCGGCCACCTTCCGGCAGCTTCTGGACACGCCCGCCGCCCCTGTCCCCGCGGCGGAATAATCCTCGTGCCTCCCGCCGACATTCGGCAAGGGGAGTGGCGAGAATGCCTGAATTCCCTCCGCCAACCGCGGACCGGGTCCAGGGACGGAAAGAAAAGGGCCTCCGAGATTCGGGCCGGAAACAGGTGAGGGGCCAACCTTTCCCTGCCACAAACCTCGGAGGCGCCTGAAACGATCGTCCGCTCTCGACAAGGGCAGGAGAAGCGGGGTCGATCATTTGCTTTCGGCGATGACTACGAAACGGCTGCCTTCCGCCGAGTGGAGCAACAGCAGCAGGCCCTTCTCCAGCGGCTTGGCGCCCATGGCCTTGCGGAAATCGTCCACCGTCTTGATCGGTTGACGATTGGCCTCAGTGATCACCATTCCGCTGGTCAGGCCGGCCAGGTCGGCAGGGCTGCCGGAACGCACGTCCGTGATGACCACGCCATGCTCGGTCTTGACGCCCAACTGCTCGGCCACCGGCGCGGTGAGGTCCGCCACCTGGATGCCCAATTTCTCGAAATGAGCGTTTTCCGCAGCGCCCGATCCTTGGGACTCCATTCCAGCCGTGCCCAAGTCAGCCGGTTGCTCCGCGCAGTAAACGTTCAAAGTCAACTGCTTTCCGTCACGCAGGATCGTGAGCGGTTCGCTGCTGCCGACCTTGGACATCTCCACGAGGCCCTGCAATTGACGCGGATCGGAGACCGCCTTGCCGGCAAAATCGAGGATCACGTCGCTCGGCTTCACGCCCGCCTTGGCGGCCGGCGTATCGGCGCGAACCTCGGTCACAATCACGCCCTCGTGCACCTTGAGCTTGAACTGCTCGGCCAATGGTTGGCTGACCATCTGGATGCCGACGCCGAGATAGGCGCAACGGACCTTTCCGGCCGTTTCCAGTTGACCGCCCACCCACTTGGCAAGGTTGGAGGGAACCGCAAAGCCCACTCCCTGATATCCACCGCTGTTGGTGGAGATCGCCGTGTTGATGCCGATCACCTCTCCGTCCAAGTCCACGAGCGGACCGCCGCTATTGCCGGGATTGATCGCGGCGTCCGTTTGGATGAAGTCCTCCCGGTCGGCAATGCCGATGCCGCGGTCCTTCGCGCTGACAATCCCGGCCGTGACCGTCCCTTCCAGTCCGAAGGGCTGGCCCAGGGCCAACACCCAGTCGCCGATTTCGACCTTGCCGCTGTCGCCCAGCCGGGCCGCCGGCAGCGTGCCCGCACCTTCGATCCGCAGAACGGCCAGATCGGTCTTGCGATCCGTCCTAATGTCGACGGCCTTGAACTCCCGGCCGTCCTGCAGGCGGACCATCACGTTCCCGCCGCCGGCAACCACGTGCCTGTTGGTGAGGATGACCCCCGCCGGATCGACGATCACTCCGGAGCCCGCCCCGATCATTCCATGCTCGGGCATCTCCGGCATGGCGCCGGAATGAAACTCCTTGAAAAACTGGCGAAGCTGCGGATTATTGAAGAGGTCGCCGAAGGGCGTGCCCTTCAACCCAAACGGGATATCCTGCGAGTTCTGGTCAGGGGCGGACTTCCGAGCGTTGGGCTTTTCGGTCGCGGGACTGTTGGTAATCATCACCACGGAGGGCAAGACCTTGCTTGCGGCATCGTGAAAGGCCGCCGACATCTCTTTGGCATACCGCGTCGCTTCGCTGGCCGATGGCTGCGCGGGATTCGCATGGCCTGTCAGGGCGCTGCCGGATGACGGCCCAGCCTCAGCGTACCAGGCCGTAGTGGCAGCGGCGCGCTCCTTGGCCGCGCGATGCGATACGGCCTCCCCCGCAACGACCAGCGTGGTCAGCACGGCCAACATCCCCAATCCGGCCAGCCAGGTCCGGGTCCTCAATCCACAATATTCGGTCTTCATTTCTCTTCTCCTTTCAAATCGGTTGAACTTGCCAAAAGCCGAGAAGCACGCCGGTCTGCAATCCGTGGATCCGCCGCGGATATTTCACCTCCACGATCTAGCCGGCATGCCTCGCCGACAAAAACCTTGTTCTCATGGAGATAGTTACTGAAGCTGCCCCGCTTCTTGCCATGAGAAGTTTTCAGCGCCGCCAGCAAACGACTGCTTGAATACTTATTGTCGGGTTCCCGCTATCTTAAACTGTCCCGCCGAGTATTCAATGCCCCGCCGGCGTTTGTCGGGTTGCCCCAAACAAGGGCATCAATATCGCCGAAATCCTCGCGGCGGGAGCGAACGTTTCGACCCGCGGCAGCAACTAATCTAAGGAGGGCAAAACGCGGACTCGCGCAGAGGCCTCCATTGCTTGGACGAAATCCAAAGTGAAGTGGCAAGGGAGAACGAAATCATGAAAGCGTTATTGCCGGCATGCTTGGTTGCCGTTCTGGCGTCCGAAAGAAGGTCTTCGACCAATGGGGGAAAGACTACCTCAAGGCCGCGACGGCAGCCTGATCGAGTAGGGAGGAATATCCTCAATGAACCGATCTCTCCTGTTGCCCGTAAGCTTGGTTCTGATGTCGTTTGCGGCGGCCGAGTCGTGGGTGCGCACCGATCGTGCCCTTCGGCCTGCCCGCGCCCCCTACCAGTCCGCCGAACTCCTGGGAGTCCCAGTTGCCGCAGCCGCCGACGCCGGGCGGGCTGCTGCCAAACACCGCCTTCCGATGGCCTTTCGACGTTTTGCCGCACTACTATCAGCCGCCGTTAAGCGGGGCCACGCCGTACCGCGGTATCTGCTGTCGTACGATTGGAACGCGCCGGGGTGGAACGCACCCTACTACATCGCGCCCCCGCCCTACATCCCCTCGTATTCTCCCTCTCCGTATCAAGAGTGGCCGTCGGGTTCACGGTTGTACTGATTCAGTCGGGATGCCAGCGTCGCCAGGGCAATCCCGATCCAGGGCTGAGTCGGCGGGGCACGGTCTGTCTCAGGCCAGCAGGACTGCGATGACGCCGGTCAAAAACACCCCGTCCGAAATCCCCGCGCCGCCGATGGAAGCAACCGGGGCGCCGAGCTCGCCAATCCGGTACAGGTTGAACACGTCGGCGCCCAGCAGACAGCCCACGCTGCCGGCGATATAGGCCAGCGGGGCGGCATGCCGACGGGAGATCATGAGGGCTAGCGCGGCGGCCAGAATCGGCGGCAGCAAGGGCGGGATCGCAATGCCGACTCCGGGGACCGGCCTGGCCAGCAGATAGGTCGCGCAGGACATGATCGCCACGCCGACGGCGGCCTCGGCGTAGATTTCGTGTTTGAGCAAGAGGTATACCGACAAGGCCAGCGGAATCACAGCGCCCCCCAGGTTGATCGCAAGCGTGGTCTCGCCCTGCTGCTCGATCGCCGGCACGTTATACCATACGCCGAAAAAGTTGACCGATCGCTCGACGACAATTTCTCCTCCAGGCAGTTTGGCGATCGGGATGTTGATAGCACTGCCCCCCAAAGACAAAAGCAGGATGCCGAAAATATAGGAGCGCGAGACCCCCATCTTCTCGTAGGCATAAGAAATCACCCCGAATTGGACGAGCGCCACCAACACCGCAAGAGCGATGAACAACAACGCCATGAACGGCGTCGTGACCGGAAAATAATGCAGCGGTGAAGGGTGCATGGTCCACTCCTAGTGAATTGTACGGGGTCACTTAGTACCCGTCCAGCAGCCAAGTGCCTGCTACCCTGCTACCATGCAACAAAAAAAGCCTCCGGGATTTGGGCCGGAAAAAGGAGGGGTTGACTTTCCGCGCCGCAAACCTCGGAGGCAAGGGAGGGTATCAATAGAGTTGCCGGAACCGCCTGACTCTTGCCTTGAAATCGTTGGAATCCGCGCTGTGGGAGCGAACGTTTCGACCGTTGCCGGCAACTAATATAAGGAGGGGCACTTGCCTGGTCATGATCGACCGATCTCAACAAACACATTATGGGGGGCCAGCCCCGTTTTCCAAACGACCAAACAGCCATGAATAAGCGCGACGCCGGATCACTTCAGAGCTATTTCAGCGAAATCAGCCGCTTTCCCTTGCTGACTCACGGCGACGAGACCGCCCTGGCCAGGCGGCTCGACGCCTGCCGCAAGCGCCTCTATCGGGGAATCCTCGCAACCGGGCACGGCCTGCAGGAAATCACCGCCTTGCTCGACCCGGTTTGCCAAGGGAGCGTGCGCGTCGATCAGGTTGTTGAATTGCCACGACAAGGGGTCGAGGAGAAACACCGCATGCTGGAACGCCTGAAGCCCGCCGTCGGCGCAATCCAGCGCTTGCTGGCGGCCAATCGGACCGACTTCGCGCTGGCCCGCGAAAAGGGCCAGCCGGCCCGCGTGCGGAGGTTGGCGTTGCAGCGGGTCAAGGCCCGCTGGGCCAAAGCCGTGCCCCTGCTGGAAGGGATTACCATCCGCAGGCAGCACCTGCTGCCGATCCGAGAGTCCATCCGGCAGATGTCCGAGCGGCTCGACAAGCTCAGCGCGGAAATGGGCCAGATCCGAGGCAAGCCCAGGAAACGCCAGCGCGCGGCCGAACTTCGAGCCGAACTGTCCCGATCGATGCACGCCGCGCTGGATACGCCCTCCGAGCTTCGCCGCCGGCTCCGCCAAATCGACAAGGCGCACAAGGAATACGAAGCCGCAAGGTCCGATCTATCGGCCGCCAACCTGCGGCTGACCGTTTCCGTCGCCAAACGCTACGACAATCACGGCGTGAGCTTCCTCGACCTGGTGCAGGAGGGCAATGCCGGCCTGATGCGGGCCGTCGATCGCTTCGACCACACCCGCGGCTACAAGTTCTCCACCTACGCCACCTGGTGGATTCGTCAGGGCATCAGCAAGGCGATTGCCGATCAGAGCCGGTTCATTCGCCTCCCCGCCCTGATGCGCAAGCAAGTGGTCGAGGTCCAGACCGCCGGCGAGCGCCTCCGTCAAGCCCGCGGTTTCCAGCCCAGCATTGAGGAAACGGCCCGTGCCACAGGGCTTTCGGCCGGCGAGGCCCGCCTGAGCATGACGATGGCCCGCGCCCGGTCTCGCTCGATCAGCCGATCAACCGCTGGCAGCCCGATTATCTCGGCAAGTTGCTGCCCGATCACCGCGAAGACGATCCGCTCCACAACGCGAACCAGGACCTGCTGCGATCCCGCGTCAGGGACGTCCTCGAACGGCTCGCTTATCGCGAGCGCACGATCCTCCGCCTCCGCTTCGGGTTTGTCGATGGCTCAGTCCACAGCCTGCACGATATCGGCAAGATGTTCGGCGTCAGCAAGGAGCGGGTCCGCCAGATCGAGTTGGAAGCCTTGGATAAACTGAAGAGTTCGAAGGCATCCAGAAAGCTGGCCGGTTTTCTCGACGTGCCGTTGCATGCCGAGCATGCGAACGGAAGAATATGACGCATTGGGGAACGCCCTCCGCGGCGTTCCACTTTTGCCGGACAACCCCGGAACGCCGCGGAGGGCGTTCCCTGCTTCCAAAGCAAATGGCCTCGCCGCAATCCTGAATCCCCCTTTTCCGCTTGCCGTGTATGACAAAGACCTCTGCTGAAGCCGAAGTTGTTCACAGGGTCGTCTGAAAACCTGCCGGAGCTCAAGCGACGTTCCTGTCTAATGGAATCTCGAGCCCCTCGGGCGAATACTCGGCAACATCCCCGCCAATGACAATATCGATACAATAGCCCCTGAACGAAATTACGCCGCCGCAACCAGGGTGAACGAGTGTGGCGAAGACAGATACTCCGTCCCCCGCAGTGAAATACTCGAGTTTTGTCGAACCGCAAGTCAGACAGCGCGGGGGGGACCGCCGTTCGCACCGCCATCGAAGCATCGAACGTAGCAAGCGAACATAGGCTTTGCGGCGCAGTCCGAGCACTATTAAGGCATTTACTGTCGACCCGAGAGAGCCAATATTCCAAATGAACCCACTCCCCCTCGCCGTAGCGGTCGAGTGAGAATGGAAGCCAGTCTCCAGTTCGAAGGAGTTCTTGCCTGATTTCCTCGACCCCGACAAATTTCTCTGCCTGAACAACCCTCCGACATGCGTGGCACCAAGCCAACTCGGCAAAAATCGGAATCGCTTCGCGTTGCGATAGACGGTAACATGCCAAAACAGTCGACAACTCTTGCGTAAATGGGCATCGGTCGCACAGCAGTTCCGTTGAGCCTGGCATGGAATTGTTGCATCGTGGAGAAAGGTCTTCCAGTGGTGGTGGCGACTCTTCGTAAAATCTTAATGCATGGTGTGTTCCGCGACAACAGATTTCCACCGGGAAGGACTGGGAACGCGAACCTCCGTCAAATTTGCCGGATCCTAAACGAGTTTTGAGTCGTTTCGAGTGTTTCGAGGATTGCTTCTGTTTCGACCACGTGCTAGAATATCTACGTCACGAGAAGGGGAGGAAAAAAACATGGCCGTAATGATTTCCGAGAACTTTGAAACGGTTGCGCCGACCGAGGCCGACGCCTTGCTTGCGCGTGAGTCCAGCCGCCGATTGGCCAGTCATAAACTCGGCAGGCTCTCCAGCGTTCGCATCCAGCTTCTCGACGATGGCAACGAGTCCGAAACACTCGCCGTGCCTGCCTCCGCACTGCGGTTGTTCTTGCATTTGCTCACCGAGATGTCCCTGGGCAATGCCGTGGCGCTCATCCCCACGCATGCCGAACTAACCACCCAGCAAGCCGCCGATTTGCTAAATGTCTCGCGGCCATACTTTGTCAAACTGCTGGACGAGGGAAAAATCCCGTTCCGCACTATTGGAAAATACCGTCGCGTTCGTTTCGACGACCTGATGGTGTTCAAACGTAAGGACGACGAGGCCAGGGCCAAGGTGCTTGATCAACTGACAGCCGAGGCCCAAGAGCTCGGGATGGGCTATTGATGGAACTTCCCGTCACCGCGGTTTACGACGCCAACATCCTCTACTCAGCCCCATTGCGAGACCTGTTAATCAGGCTGGCACAGGCAGGACTCGTGCGTGCAAGGTGGACGGGGATGATCCACATCGAGTGGATTCGAAGTGTGCTCAGGGACAATCCAAGCCTATCCGCCGAGCGCCTGGCGCGAACCCGGACCCTGATGAACGAGGCGGTCCGCGAGTGCCTCGTGACCGGCTACGAAGATCTAATTGCGTCGCTCGCTTTGCCCGATCCGGACGACCGGCATGTTCTGGCTGCTGCCATACGCGCCGGGGCCGGCATTATCGTCACGTATAATCTCAGCGACTTTCCAGCGGAGCTGTTGGCTCGCTTTGATATCGAGGCCCAGCATCCGGATGACTTTCTCTGCGGCCTCCTCGACTTGGCTCCCGCGGTGGTCTGTGCCGCTGTCAAGCGGCAACGCGAGAGTCTCCGAGCGCCGCCAAGGACGGCAGCGGAACTTCTCACCACATTGGAGAACCAAGGTCTAACCCAAGCCGTCGCCGCACTCCGTCAATTTGTCGACCTCATTTGACACCACAAGCGGAGGATTCACTTTCTTGCAGCCGGCTCCGCCGCCAGAAGGTCGGCGAGCAAACCGCGCTCCGGCGTGCGAACGAGCGTCAGGTTGGCCTTGCCTTCCACGATCCGCTGGGTTTCCAGCAGTTCGAACATGGCCTCGGCCACTTCCGCGTCGCGGCTGATGTCCGCCATGGTCTTGCCGACGATCGCCGGCCGGACGGCCGCCGCCTTGCCGAACTCGACGGCCGCCTGCCGCTCGGCGGTGCTCGTGATGATGCTCACCTGGTTCGCGCCGTCCTGCTTGATCGCGGCCGTGACCTGGCGCAGGCGGTTGACCACCTTGCTCTCGATCTGGCGGATCATTTCGGGATCGCGGAAGTGGACTTTGCGGATGTAGATCGAGCCGAGCTGGTAGCCCCACTCGTTCGACTTGGGCGTGACCTCCTCGCGGACCGTGCGGCTCATTTCATGGCGGTCGACGAGCATTCTGGCCAGCGGCAGATTGCTCAGGCAGCGGACCGTGGAGTTGCTGACGTTGGCCGCCAGCGATCCGCGCGGATTGACGTTCTTGAACAAGTAGGCCACCGGATCGCTGATGAACATCTCGTACCAGATTCCGATGCCCATCGGCGCGCCCTCTTCCGAGTTGACCGGTTCGCTGCGGAGGTACTCCTGGTCCATGCGGAGGTCCGTCACGTAGCAGCGTCCGAAGAACTGCACCAGCGGCGCCGTCAATCCCAGGCGGGGCCAGAGGAAACAGAGGCCCGGTTCCTTCAGGACCCCGACCACCTTGCCGAACAGGACATAGACGTGGCAGCGCCGCTCGCCCACGATCGTGTAAAAGCCCACCAGCCGGGCCAGGCCCAGTAGCAGCGGCTCGGCAAGCAGGAAGGCCAGAAAGGAGACGCCGGCTATCGGCAGCACGAAGACAGGATCCAGATTCATGACTTCACCTCCGCGATAATGCGACTGGCCTGGGCAAAGAGCGCGAGTTTCGCGTTCCGCACGTAGGCCTCCATCGCCGCTTTGCCGTTGCCCTTGAGTTCCACGAGTTGCGCGGCGAGCCGCCGCAGCGGTTCGGCGTCGGCTTCCGCCTTCAGCGTCTCGATCTCCACCGCCCGCTTCGACTGGACGATCCGCTGGTCGGCCGAGGCCGTGGCCAGACTGATGTCCGAAGAGACCTGGTTATGGGCCGTGTTGATCGCGGCCAGGGCCGACTCCACCTCCGGCGGCGGGTCGATCCCCGTGATCAGCGAAGCGTCGAGCAGGATGCCGTAGCGGGCCTGCGAACAGCGGCATTCGCGGTCCATGTGCTCGTTCAGGTCGCGGAGGTTCTTGCGGAGGTCGTTGATCGAGATGCCCTCGGCAATAACCGCGTCCGCCGTCCCGGCCGCTTCGTGCTTGTCCGGCGCCTCGAACGTGGCGATCCTCTCCCGCAACACGGAAACAAAGTAGCCCATCACATGCGCGATCGGGTTGGCCACGCCGAAGAGATAGGCATAGAGGTTGCGTTCCGAGACCTGGAAGCGAATCTGCCCTGTCAGACCGGTGTTCAACTGGTCCTTGGTGACGGCCTCCAGCACGGTCCCGTTCTTGTTGGCCGAGGGCAATTCCGGATCGAAGGCCATGTTGGCCGTGGCGGTCGCGATCGAGACCTTATAGACCTTTTCCCACGGCCACTTGAAGTAAGGGCCGCCCGGCATGATGACCCGGACTTGAGGGAATCGGTAGCGATCCTTCTCGTCATCTCGCAGCGATTCGGCGATCGGGTCGTCCAAGGTCGTGAGGTTTCCGATCCGCTGGGCGCGTCCGAAGACGGTCTTCACGGCCCTCTCGTTCTGGTCCACGGTGTAAAACCCGGTCAAGCCGCAGCGGAGGATTGCCCAGGCCACGAACCCAATTCCCACTCCGATCACGATGACCATTGCAGCCTCCCGTAGGACATTGCAGCCGCTAATTGGCGGCTTTGGATGCGACGTGGATCTCGCCAACCGGCAGCTTGCCTTGCTTGAGCCGCTCGCCGAAGGTGGGCGACTTAGGATCGTCGGGCTTGGACTTCACTTTCTCGACCTTCGTCAACGCGGCACGGATCTTCTGCGCGTTGTTCCCGTCGGCTTTGGTGATGACTTTGGAGATTTGCGTGCCGTAGGCGTTCAGGGCCTTCGTGGCCTTTCCCCCCTGGCTTACATGGCAAATGCCGCAGCCGTCCTTTTCCACGGCTTCGTTGAAAATGATCATCGTGCGATCGGTCGTCTTCGGCTTCACGTAGGCGGCCTTGAACTGTTCCAGAAAAGGCTTCCCGGCGCCCGCTGGCCCAGCGCAGCACACCCCGGCAACCACCGCACAGAAAACGAGAAAGGCAACACCGTAGCGCATGACAAGCTCCTTACTGTTGGACCCCGTTGGACAGAACGGGCAGACCTGCACATTATTCTGCTCGCGGTCAAAACTGATACCAGCCCGACGCGCAAGCGAGGATCCTAACCGCTTACCTCGCTTGCGCTTCGGGCTAGTATGAAATGGCTCATTTGAAACCGTTCACAGTATATTCTATATTCTGTGCAGGAAGGGCCTCCGTGTCAATTACTTCCAGTCAATTACCCCCCTGGCATGTTACGTGAATCAGGGCGGCCTTGCGGGCCTTCGACTTGTTGTAGACGTCCACAAGCTGTACGGCCGGCAGGATCTCGCAACGGATCGATCGCTGGCTCAAATACCGCTGGGCCGGCTCGGTGAGCACGACTTCGTTCGGCTTGGCGCAACCGATATACAGCACCTCCGGACCGCCGCGGCAGATCTCTTCCAGCTCCTTGGGCCCGATCGTGTGCGGGCTATCGCCCTCGCGCTTCGCCAGACCCTTGTCGCGCGACTTGACCTTGCCGCTGACCTGGATGTAGATGTCCTGAGCGTAGGCCTTCTTGCCGACCACGATCTCGCCGAAACTGAAACGGGCGATCTCGGGGTAGGTCGGCTCGACGCGATAACGCTTCTTGAAGGGGCTGCGGCCGACCTGCTTGCGGGCCAGGGCCACCGCGCCGAGGACCACGGCGTCGTCGCCCAGGGCCGAGAGCAGCACGTGGCCGCCCTCGCGGGCGCCCGGCAGGCGGTCGGAGCCGACGATGTTCTCCAGGATCGGCATCATGAACTCGCTGCAGGCCTCGATCAGGCCGCCGCCCAGGACGATGACTTCCGGATCGACCAGGTGCCGCACCGTGAGGCAGGCGTAGCCCAGCGTCTCCGCCGCGCGATGCAGGATGCCCGTCACCAACGGGTCCTCGGCCTTCAGCGCCTTGCGGATGGCGCCGCTGCGGATCACGCTCAGATCGCCGCCGGAAAGCTCCGTCAGCTTGCTCGTGCCGCCGGCCTGCAGGGCCGCGCGGATATCGCGCTCGATCGCCGTGCGGCTGGCCAGGGCCTCCAGGCATCCATGATTGCCGCAGCCGCAGACCGGACCGCCGATCTGCATGATAATATGCCCGATCTCGCCGGCCGACTCGCGGGCCCCCCGCCACATCCGGCCCTTGTTCACCAGCCCCGCTCCAATCCCCGTGCCGACCCAGATGCCCAAGGCGCTCCGCGTCTTGCGGGCCGACCCCAGCCAGGCCTCGCCGTAGGTCCCCAGGTTGCCGTCATTGCCGATCGCCACCGGCACGTGGAAACGGCCTTCCAGGTGTGCGCCGATCGACACGCCGGTGAGGCTCATGTTCGGCGTGACGACCACGTAGCCCGACTTCGGCTCGACCACGCCCGGCACCGCCACGCCGATGGCCGTGAGGTCCGTCGTTTCAAGCTGGGCCTGGGTCAGCGTTTCCTGCATCACCGTTTCGATCATCGCCAGGACCTGCTCCGGTCCGCCGGTGCGTGGCGTCGATTGCCGCTGCCGCCCCAGGATCACGCCCGACTCGCTGACGAGCGAGGCCTGAATCTTCGTACCGCCGATATCGACGCCCAAATACAGCCGTTCACGCTCCACTTTCGCTTTCATTGTAATCTCCTGACAGTTCGTAGGGTGGGACCAGCGAGCTTGCGATGCCGGCCCACCAACACCGGCGATTGGTGGGCCGGCGCTCGCAAGCTCGCTGGTCCCACCCTACAGGTTTCCCAGTTCCTAGTCTCCTGACAGTTGACATTGGGGAACCTGCTGGTTAGCCTAGAGCATATCCGAGAAGCGGACTTGTCGAAACCGTTCTTGTTAGGGGGAAAGCGGCAAAACAGGGGGTACTCCCTTTCCGCATAGACCCCCTGCGCACCAGCCCGGAGTTTCCGATGGCCAAAAAAAAAGCCGAATGGACCGAGATTCTCATCCGCCAGGGCCTGATCAGCCCTGAGCAACTCAACGAAGCCAAGCAAATGGCCAAAGAATCGGGCAGCAAACTGCCCGATGCCCTGATTCGCCTGGGTTATGCAACGGGCGAAGCCGCCACGCGGGCGATCGCCGAGCAGAACAACCTGCCCTACATCAATATTGGCGACGTGACCATCCCGCCGTCCGTCATCGAGTTGGTGCCGGAATCGGTGGCGCGGGAAAACGCCGTGCTGCCACTTTCGGAGGGTGACGGCCATTTGACAATTATCATCAGCGACCCCTGGGACATTGATACGGTCGACAAGCTGCGGTTCATTCTCAACAAGCAGATCGACCTTGCGCTGGCGCCCGCGAGGCGATCCTGGAGGCCATCAACCGCTACTATGGCCAGAGCAATATCGCCGAAAGTGCCGACAACATGCTCCAGGAGTTTACCGACACGGCCATCGACTTCACCGAGACGGCCGACGACAGCGGCAAGGGCGATGACATCGACGAGTCGAGCGCCCCGATCGTTCGGTTGGTGCAACTCATCATTTCCGAGGCGGTGCAGGCCAGAGCGTCGGACATCCACATCGAACCGTTTGAGAATCGCATTCGCGTCCGCTACCGGATCGACGGCATGTTGATCGAGCGTGACAGTCCCCCCGACGGCTATTGGGTGCCGTCCTTTCGCGCATTAAGATTCTCGCCAAACTCGACATTGCCGAGCGCCGCCGGACGCAGGACGGTCGCATCAAAGTGACGGTGGGAGAGAAGGAGCTTGACCTTCGGGTGAGTATTATCCCCACGGCCCACGGCCAGTCGATTGTGATGCGGATCCTCGACAAGGACAATATTCGAGTCGGACTGAAGCAACTTGGGTTCGGCGAGGACGATTTTCTCAAGTTTCGCCAGCTTATCCAACGTCCCAACGGCATTATCCTGGTCACGGGGCCGACCGGTTCCGGCAAGACGACTTCGCTCTATGCGGCGCTGAACGCGCTAAACACCCCTGATCGCAAGATCATTACGGCCGAGGACCCGGTCGAGTACTACCTGCCCGGCGTGAACCAAGTGGAGATCAAGCACGAGATTGGGCTGGATTTCGCGCGCGTGATCCGCGCCATGTTGCGACAAGCGCCGAACGTGATTCTGGTGGGCGAGATGCGCGACTTGGAGACGGCCCAGATGGGTATTCAAGCATCTTTGACTGGACACTTAGTATTCAGTACACTACATACGAACGATGCGCCCAGTGCTATTACACGTCTGATCGACATGGGGGTACCCTCATACCTGGTGGCTAGCAGCGTCGTTGCGATCATGGCCCAGCGCCTGGTCCGCGTCGTTTGCCAGAAGTGCAAGCAGCCCTACAACCCCAGTGAAGCCACCCTGCAAGCGGCCGGAATCACTCCGGAGATGATGACCAGGGCCAACTTCTCACGGGGGAGGGGATGTGGCAACTGTCAGGGGGGCGGATTCCGCGGACGATTGGGCATCTACGAACTGATGTTGATGTCCAGCAAGGTCAGAGAGTTGACGTTCAAGGAGGCGCCTACCGAGCAGGTCCGACGCGCCGCTCAATCGGAAGGAATGCGGACATTGTACTGGGACGGGATTGAAAAGTCGCTCAAAGGGCTGACCACCTTGGACGAGGTCTTCCGCGTTGCCAAGCGGGCCGAAAG
This sequence comes from uncultured Planctomycetia bacterium, assembly GCA_963824275.1. Taxonomy (GTDB): domain Bacteria; phylum Planctomycetota; class Planctomycetia; order Pirellulales; family Thermoguttaceae; genus JANXQG01. The sequence goes on from CAWGOT010000003.1 coordinate 1,968,828, forward strand.
CGATTGATCGCGTGGGTTAGAGCTTGCAAGCGCCGGCCCACCATGGTTGGTGGGCCGACGCTCGCAAGCTCGCTGGTCCCACCCTACGAACTTCAATAAGCACAAATTTAGTAGTGATTTTTGACGGCGCCGGCACGGTGTCGCGCTGCCGTGTTTTTTATTGGTCTACCATTCTCTGCTCTAACATCAACGAAAGGAACCGCCAAGCGGGCGCGACCATTCGCGAGCCGGTTTGAACTTTTCTCGTGCCAATCGTCCTTTTTTGTCCTTGGCTTGGTCTTTTTCCGGAAGCTCACGAATAATCGTAATGCTCAGGGCCAAGGGCAAGAGGACCCTAGGAAAGCACGACAAAATTCTCGATCCGATTTGCGGTCGTTTTGCGCCCACACCAGGTGTGAAGCGCCGGTGAGAACGCTCCTGCGTTCCCCTTGCTGGTGCTGCCCACCGCGTGTCTGTCGGAAAGTATTGGCTATGGGCACGATTCTCATCGATAAACTGTTGCACACGGTCGTCAAGCGCAAGGCGAGCGATCTGCACATTGCCGTCGGGCAACCGCCCGTGCTGCGGTTGGACGGCCACATGAAGAAGCTGGAGACCAAGGTCCTCGAACCCGAGGACACCATGGCCCTGATGAAGAGCATCGCCCCGGAGCGGTCGCAGAAAGAACTGCAGGAGAAGGGCGGCTCCGACTTCGGCTTCGCTTTCGGCGATTTGGCCCGCTTCCGCGTTTCGATCTTCAAGCAGAAGGGCCACGTGGGCATGGTCTTGCGGCAGATCCCCAACAAGCTCTTGAGTTTTGAGGATCTGAACACGCCGCCCGCCCTCAAGGACTTGTGTTCGCGTCCCCGCGGCCTGATCCTGGTCACCGGCCCTACCGGTTCCGGCAAGACGACGACCCTGGCCGCGGCCATCGACTATCTGAACGCGACGTTCGACCACCACATCATCACGATCGAGGACCCGATCGAGTTCTACCACCCGCACAAGCGATGCACGGTCAACCAGCGTGAAATCGGCGTCGACGTGGGGACCTTCGCCGAGGCGATCCGCCGCTCCTTGCGGCAGGACCCGGACATCATCATGGTGGGCGAAATGCGCGACCTGGAGACGATCGAGGCGGCCATCACCGCGGCGGAAACAGGACACATCGTTTTCGCCACCCTGCACACCACTGGCGCCCAGGGCACGGTCAACCGCATCATCGACGTCTTTCCCACGGAGCAGCAGGAGCAGATCCGCACGCAACTCTCGACGGCGGTCATCGGCATCCTTTCCCAGGCCCTGCTGCCCAAGATCGGCGGGGGACGCGTGGCGGCCTACGAAATGCTCGTCTGCACGCCCGCCATCGGCAACCTGATTCGCGAAAACAAGACCTTTCGCATCACCTCGGCCATCCAGACAGGGCAAAAAATGGGCATGCAGCTCCTCGACGATCACCTTTTCCGACTCTGGAAATCCGGCCTCGTGGAGAAGAAAGAGGTGCTGCTGAAGTCCAACAACCTCGATGACATGACGCTGCGGATCGCCAAGGCCGAACGCGGCATTTTTGAAGACGAAGCAACGGAAAAGGCAGTATACGCGGTAAATCCGAAATCCGAAACAAATTAAAAAATCAAGCGAAGAAATTACGGAAACGGTTCGGAAATTTATGTTTTGAAATTTGAAATTTGAAATTTTGAATTTGTTTGGAATTTCGGATTTCGGATTTCGGATTTTAGTTTCCTATCCGACATTCAATTTGAGTTGAGTTTTAACATGGCATTACGACGCATCGGACAAATTCTGGTCGACCTCGGTTTCCTCACCGAAGACCGCGTGAAGGTGATCCTTGAGGAGCAGCGGCAGCGGCCCACCGAGCTGCTTCGGCCAGGTGGCCATCGGCATGGGCCTCTTGAGCGACGAACACCTCGTGCAAGGGCTGGGCGAGCAGATGGGCCTGCAAGTCATCGCCCTGGCCGATCTCACGGTGCCGGCCAACGTGCTGGCGATGATCACCGAACCCATGGCCCAGCTCTACCGCGTCGTGCCCATCAGCTTCGAGGAGAATACGCTCACGATCGCCATGTGCGATCCGCAGAAGCTGTCCGTCGTCGACGAGTTGCGGAGCTTCCTCGGTTGCGACGTGCGGGCCGTGGTGGCGACGGAAAAGGACGTGCTCAAGGCCCTCACGCGGTATTATGCCGCCGGCGGCGAAAGCGTGGAGGGCCTGATCGCCGACATGGAGCAGGACAGCGATCTGGCCGCGGCCGCGGCGGCGATCGAGAAGGGCGCGTTCGACATTACCGGCATGGAGGCCCTGGCCGACAGCGCCCCGGTCCGCAAGCTCCTGAACATGGTCCTCCTGATGGCCATCAAGGACCACGCCAGCGACCTGCACTTCGAGCCCTTCGAGAACGAGTTCAAGATCCGCATCCGTGCCGACGGCGTGCTGTACGAGATGGTGCCGCCGCCGCGGCACCTGGCCTTTGCCATCACCACGCGGATCAAGGTCATGGCGAACCTCGACATCGCCGAGCGCCGCATGCCGCAGGACGGCCGCATCCGCCTCACCGTCGGCGGCCACCCCGTCGACCTCCGCGTCAGCGTGCTGCCCACGATGTTCGGCGAGAGCGTCGTCATGCGGGTGCTCGACCGCTCCGTGGTCATGCTCGACCTGGGGGTCGTCGGCATGGAGCCGGCCACCCTGGCCGCCTTCCGCGAGATGATCCGCCGCCCCAACGGCATCGTGCTGGTGACCGGCCCCACGGGCTCCGGCAAGACGACCACCCTCTACGGCGCCTTGAACGAGTTGAACGTGATCGAGGACAAGCTGATCACCACCGAGGACCCGGTGGAGTACGAGATCGACGGCATCGTGCAGATCCCCATCGATCGCGAACATCGGCAACACCTTCGCCCAGTGCCTGCGTTCCATCCTGCGGCAGGATCCCGACAAGATCCTGGTGGGCGAGATCCGCGACCTGGAGACGGCCGAGATCGCCGTGCAGGCCTCGCTCACCGGGCCACATGGTGTTCAGCACGCTGCACACCAACGACGCCCCCAGCACGATCACCCGCATGCGCGACATGGGCGTGCCGCCGTTCCTGCTCACGGCCACGCTTGGAGGGCGTGCTGGCCCAGCGGCTGGTCCGCAAGATCTGCCCCAATTGCCGCGAACTGACCATGCCCAACACCGAGACCCTGGCCATGCTGGACCTCACGCCCGACGACGTGTTGGACAAGAAGTTTCATCGCGGACGCGGCTGCCAGACCTGCAACAATACGGGCTTCAAGGGCCGCACCGGCCTCTATCGAGTTGATGCCCATGAACGACCAGCTCCGCGAGTTGATCAAGCGCGGGGCCTCCACCGAGCAGCTCCGCGACGTCGCCTTGCAGACCGGCATGCGATCGCTGCGGAAGGCCGGGCTGGAGAAGGTTTTCAGCGGAGTTACCAGTATTGAGGAAGTGATTCGAGAAACGGTACACGAATAAAAATACGAAATACGAAATTCGAAATCCGAAACAAATTCGAAAGAGAAAAGAAGAAAATCCAAAACGAGGAGTTTTTGGCCATTTGAACCGCGGATGGCACGGATGGGGGCGGATAAGAGGATAAAGAGCTAACAAATACAGGCGGATGCGGATTTTCAAAAGAACATCCGCGCCCATCCGTGTCATCCGCGGTTCGTTTCATTTGGCTGAAGAGTAAGGACGAGCGTTTGGTTATTTGAATTTGATTTTTTGAATCGGGCACCATGTACTCATGGTCGCGGATTTCGATATTCGGATTTCGGATTTTGGGAACTTACGTCCTTTTGAACGAGGCGCTGCCATGCAGACTTTTCAATTCGAGGCGATGGACAAAACCGGACAGGAAGTCCGGGAAACGATCGAGGCCAACAACCAGGAAGAAGCCATGGCGACGATCCGCCAGCGCGGATACTTCGTCACCAAGATCGCCGTCAAAAAGGCCCGCAAAGGGCAAAGCGAGAAGGTCGTCGGGAACAAGAAGGGCAAGACCTTCGTGCTCGGCGGCGTCAACTCCAAGGTCCTGACCACCTTCACCCGCCAATTGGCCATCCTCCAGGAAGCCGGCCTGCCGATCCTCCGCAGCCTGAAGATCCTGGAGCAGCAGTCCAAGCCGGGCGCCCTCAAAAATTCGTTGATCGACGTCTGCGACGAAATCGAAAGCGGCTCGACCCTCTCCGAGGCCATGGGCAAGTCGCCCAAGGCCTTCAACCGCCTGTACGTGAACATGATCAAGGCCGGCGAGGCGGGCGGGGCCCTGGAGATCATCTTGAAGCGCCTGGCCGAGTTCCAGGAACGCGCCCAGTCGCTGAAGCGGAAGGTCAAGGGCGCCATGATCTACCCGGTCTTCGTCGTGCTCTTTGCCGTCAGCATCCTGGTCTTCATCATGTTGAAGATCGTGCCCCAGTTCGAGAAGATCTTCCATGACTTCAACACCAAGCTGCCCGACATCACGCTGATGCTGATCAACATCTCGGGCTGGGTGGGCCGCTGGTACTTCCTCATCCCGGCCATCCCCATCGGCTATTGGATGTACGTCAAGCTGATGCGGAAATTCGCCCCCGGGCGGCTGGGCTGGGACTTCTTCGCGCTGAAGGTGCCGATCTTCGGCCAGTTGGTGGAGAAGAACATCGTGGCCCGCACCATGCGCACCCTGGGCACGCTGGTGGCCAGCGGCGTGCCGATCCTCGAGGCCCTGCACATCACGCGGGAGACCTCTGGCAACGCGGCCTTCGAGAAGATGTTCGGCCAGATCTACGATTCGATCCGCGAGGGCGAATCGATCGCCAAGCCGATGAAAGAAAACGCCTTCGTGCTGAAGAACCGTGCCGCCTATCCCGCCCTGGGCTTCATGGCCTTGATGCTCTTCCCGATCGGCATGTTGGTCGGCACGGTCATCGCGGTGTTCGTCGATTTCGGCTTCAAGAGCGGTTCGGCGGGCTGGTTCCTGGGGCCCTGCGTGATCTTCGGCGCGTTGGTGGCCGGGTTGCTCACGGTGTTCCTCGCCTATCGCCTCCGCAACCCGGTCCTCGACGACATGGTGGTCAACATGGTCGACGTGGGCGAGGAGACGGGCGAGTTGGACACGATGTTGTACAAGGTGGCCGACACCTTTGACGAGGAGGTGGCCGTGCTCACTGAGAGCCTCACGGCCTTGATGGAGCCGCTATTGATTATCACGCTCGGCGGCATCGTCGGCTTTATCGTGATCGCGTTGTTCATGCCCTTGATCTCGCTGATCTCGAACCTGAGCGGCGGGAAATAGCGGGGAGCGGGGAGCAGGGAGAAAGACAGGGGAGCCAGCGGACCAGGAAGGCAAGAGTTGCGAAGTTGATCGGAGTTTAGAGCAAAGGAGCGAACCATGTTCAGAGAAAAAGATATTGCAAATTGCAAATTACCAGGGACAGCCGAGTCGGCCGACGGCATCGTCCGCCAGCGCACCCAATTTACAATTTGCAATTTGCAATTTGCAATTTGCAATTCTCCCTCCCGCCGGCGCGGTTTCACGCTCGTCGAGGTGCTGGTGGTCATCGCCATCATCGGATTGCTGGTAGGGCTGCTCCTGCCGGCAGTCAACGCGGCGATGAAAAGCGCAAGAAAGGGCGGATCAAGATGGAGATGGCCCAACTCGTGGCGTCCATCGAGCGGGTCCGCACCGAGATCGGCGGCAGCACCTACCCGCCCGACGGCACGAATGGCGCGGACACGACCAGTTTCATCAAACGGGCGTTTCCGCACTACACGGTGCGGCCCCGAGCAACCTGACGCCCGATACGGCCCTTGCCTTTTGGTGCGGCGGGGCGCAGGACTCGAGCGGGAACTTTATCGGCTTCACGCAAACCCAGCGAATCCCTTCGATGGCAGTGCCGCCCGCATCGGCCCTTACTACGATTTCGACAAGACGCGGATTAACTCGGTCGGGACCTTGAGCGGACCTTCCGGGGCCGTCAACTTTAGCCTCAACCAGTACTTCCCGCAAAACGGCATTGTCATCAACAACACGCCGGCGCCCTCACCGTATCTTTACTTCAAGGCCGTGGCTGGGGTCTACACGACAACGCCATTCACGCCCAAGAACGCCGGCAGCGCCACCCTGCCCTATGTCAGTTCGGCGTCCACTTCGACCTACATCAATCCGTCGAGCTACCAGCTCCTCTGCCCGGGAATGGACGGCAACTTCGGCAATTACAGCAGCCCACCGCAATACCCGGCTGGCGGGAACTACGATCAGAAGAACGGCTTGGACGACATGACCAACTTTACGAATGGCACGACGGTCCAGGACGACACGCCGTAGGGCCTTGTCGGCAAGAGGTCGCAAGAGAAGGAGGCACGGTCATGAAGAAAATTGAAGATATTGCAAATTGCAAATTGCAAATTGCAAATTGCAAATTGGCGGACAGGCGCTACCTTCTCTCTGCGGCCGACCGGGATGCCGCCGCCTCGCAGCCGCGTCCTCGGCCATTTTCTTCCCAATTTGCAATTTGCAATTTGCAATTTGCAATTTGCAATTCCCCTTCTCGGCGGCGGGGCTTTACGCTGGTTGAGCTTTTGATCGTGATCACCATCATCGCGCTTTTGGCCGGGGCCGTGCTGGGAGCGCTGGCCAAGACCCGCGAGGTGGCCCGCGCCGACGCCACCAAGGCCACGATCGCCAAGCTTCACCAACTGGTGATGCGGCGGTGCGAGTCGTACGCCACGCGGCGCATCCCGCTGAACCTCAACGGCATCACCCCGCCGCCGACGCAGAAACAGTATGCCACGCTCCGCATGCAGGTCTTGCGGGACCTGATGCGGATGGAAATGCCCGAACGCTGGTGCGATATCAAGAACGGACCACTGAAACTCTCCGTAACGGGGTTAACGCTGCCCAGTGGGGCAACGGCGATCCCGGTCCCGTCGTTGCAGACCCGCTACCTGAGCAAATATAACGCGAATCCGCCGGCTGCTGATCATCAGCAGGCCAAATGTCTCTACTTGTGGGTCATGACCTCCATTCCGGAGGCCAAGACCATGTTCAACACCAGCGAGATTGCCCCCAATGCCGACGGCGACAACTGGCCGATGTTCGTCGACGGTTGGGGCAATCCCATCGGCTTTCTCCGCTGGGCCCCGGGCGCGACCGTGGTTGCGGGGAACGCCGCGACGACCGGCTGGTCGGACGTGCAGATCGACGATACCTCGGGCAACAACTTCCACCACGACCCCTTCGACACGAACTTCGTCGAGGCCAAGGCCTATCATCTTTACCCGCTGATCTTCGCCGGCGTGCTGAGCAAGGTCAACGGCGTGGACGACTACGGGATCGCCCTGGGCAACGGCGTCGTGCCGGGCGACTGCAACGTCACCGCCCCGACGCTCGATCCCTACAGCGCGCCTACGTGGGCTCGCCCTCGGTGGCGCGATCCTGCCCAACGGCAGTGTTCCACTGATCCACAATCAAAACATGGAACAGAAGTGACGCCATGCGAAACAAGCATGCCAACCGGAAGCGCCGGCGAGGAAACATCCAGAGATTGCAAATTGCAATTAGCAATTCCGATCGTATTTGTCGCGGTCCTCGCCGTCGTGCCATGACGCTCGTGGAGTTGCTGGTGGTGGTGGCGATCGTGGTGATGCTGGCCGCGGCCACCATCCCGCGGCTGAAGCCCAATATCGACAAGGCGCGGGTCCGCGAGGCGGCGCGCTCGATCCAGCTCTATCTCAGCTCGGCCCGCAACCAGGCCATCGCCAACGGCCGGAGTTGCGGCGTGATGATCGAGCGGCTGCCGGGGCAGACCGGCTGTTCCGTGTCGCTCACGCAGGTCGAGACGCCGCCGCCCTACGGCGGAGATTTCGCCAATTCGACCGCCACGGTCAAGGCGAACTCGCCCGCCGGAGGGCTGGCCCAATGCACGATCACGCTCTCCTCGGTCCCCAGCGTTCCGCTTTACCAGGGCGACCAGATCCAGGTCGGATACCAGGGTTTCTGGATCACCTTGGATCAGCGAAACCCGGTCAACAGCAGCGGCGCGATCACCAGCGGCGCGACGCTCACGGGATATGTCGATACCAGCCACGGCGAGACTCCCGCCTGGCTCGTGCAGAATATAAGCGGCCCTTACAAGATCATCCGCTGGCCGAACAAGTCGGCGACCGACGCCCTGCAGCTCCCGACGCCCGCCTGCATCGACCTCACGCAGTCGGGGTTTTACGATCCCACCAACCCGATCTGGCCCTCCAGCACCCAGCCGGTGACGATCATGTTCGCGCCCAACGGCACGGTCGATCGGATCTACGTGACTAACGCCGGCGGTGCCTACGCGGGGCAGCGGGTGACCGAGTCGATCTGTCTGCTGGTGGGGAGCATCGACGGCGTCAACCCGGTTGCGGGCAACCCGAGCAACCTCTCGATCATCTACAATCTGTGGGTTGCGATCAATCCGAGCACGGGTCTGATCATCGTCACGGACATGGCCAGCAGTACGGACCCCTATTCCAGCCGCCAGTATGCCGCCGAGTCCAACGCCATGGGAGGGAAGTAGCATGAAGAACTATGCGCGAGCCGGACTCCAGAGTTCGCAATCTGCAATTTGCAATTTGCAATTTGCAATTTGCAATTTGAAATCTCGGATCTTGAGGTCTCAAATTTGCGATAGACCATTTTCGTCCCGCCGCGGCGTCAGCCTGCTGGAGGTTCTGGCGGCGATCGGCGTGCTCTCCGTGGGATTGTTGGCGCTGGCGGCGCTGATGCCCATCGGACGCTACACGATCGGCGAGGCGATCAAGGCCGACCACGCCGGCGACTGCGGCCGCGCCGCCCTGCGCGACGTCATCGTCCGCCGCATGCTCGCTTCCAGCAACTGGTCCGGAAACGCGGGCAACGGGGCCTTCGTCATCGATCCCTATGGGCTTTCGCTCGGCACGCCGGCAACGTTTGGCGGTTTGCCGGTGATCTCGCTGAAAAACGTGAACCCCCAGTCGTTCCAGGCCACTGACGACCTGATCGTGACGCTGCCCGAGAACATGAATCCGAAGCAGCCGGTGGGGCGGCCGATCAATACCGTTATCGTCAACGGCGTGAATAAACCGCAGCCCTTGTTGGTCAACGGCGATTTCTCCTGGTTCCTGACGGTCAATCCCACGAGCACTCCCAACCGCTTCACCGTCTCCGTCGCGGTCTGCTTGAAACGGGACGGAACGCAACAGACGGCAGGCGTATCCAGCTTTCCCGACGGGGGATTTGGTGGGGGCAGTGTGCAATTGGGCAGCCCTATGACTACGCTGAAGATGAACGATTGGATCGCCTTGTGTGGCGGAGGGCTGTGCTACTGGTATCGCGTCGTAGCGTTGGACGACACCGGCGAGTACATCACGCTGGTTGGGCCCGACTGGAACCCGGCCACGGCCGCCACGGCCGTCACCGTGGGGGCGGAAGTGCTCGGTGTCTATACGACAACCGTCGAGCTCGACACCGATCCGACGTGGACGAATTAGCAACCCGTCGCTACGCGACTAAGAACGAACAAGCGGGCGCGGGCGGCATTGGTCCGTGGGTTGAAACCGGTTGAAACCCACGGCTAATATCATGCCGTCGCTACGCGACGAATAATTAACAACCCGTCGCCACGCGACGAAGAACGAACAAACGGGCTTCGGCTTGAAACAGGGCAACGTCGAAACTAAAGGATAGAGAAAAATGACTAGACGATCTCGTCGCGGCGTGCTGCTGCTGGTAGTGCTCGCCTTGCTGGCCATGTTCGCCATGGTGGCCGTGGCCTTCGTGGTCCTGACCCAGTCCGAACTGCGGTCCTCCGATCGCGCCCGCAGTGTCGAAACCGTGGTGGATGACCCGAGCAAGACGGCGGAACAGGCGATCAACGTCATCGTTCGCGGCAACCCCAACTTCTGCTGGAGCCTGCTGGAGAAAATCTACGGCGACGCCACGATCGGCACCGTCGCCGCGCCGGCCACCATGAGCCAGACCACGCTCATCTGCAACGGGCAGTTGATCGAGTTCACCTTGCCGCAAGGCAACGATCCCTTTCATTGGGTGGGCTGCGTGCTGACGATGCTCACCGGCCCCGCCGCCGGCCTCAGCACCCACATCGTCGGCATCAATCCGCAGAACTACAACGTGCAGATCGCCGCCTTCGACGGCGGCGTTCGGCCCCAGCAGGGCAATCAATACATCGTCAACGGCTTCCCCTACGGCGGAATGGGCTTCGGCTTCAATCCGGCCACCGGGGCCCTGACGCAAGTCAATACGTCGGTAAATATCCCGCTGGCCTTCACGCCCAACGCCCCGCCCTCGGCCTGGGGCCTGGTCAACGGCCTCATGCCGGGCGGCGTCAACAGCGACTATACGGCCCCCGACCAGCAGGATCCGCTCCTGGCGTTTGCCGTTCCCAATCCGAACGGCAACGGCGGGGTCCTCGTTCCGATCCCCTCCCTGCACCGCGCCGATCTGATCGCTGCCACGAATGCCATGAATAACGTCGCCATCCTGCGGCAAGTGATGTACCGGCCCAATACCATCGATCACCCCAACTTCACCGGCAGCAATCCGAACCCTGGGGGATTCAATCCGCTTTGGGACGGGATCACGCCCGGCCAGGGTTCCTGGGACGTCGACAACCAGGGCACCGGCGTCCCGGACAGCGTGTGGGTCGATCTGGGATTGCCGGTCCGCCACACCGCCGACGGGCGGGCCTATAAACCGCTGATCGCCGTCTTGATCCTGGACATGGACGGCCGTTTGAACCTCAACGCGCACGGCTCCCTGGCGCAGACCCAAGGGGGCTACTACAATTCGCCGAACGTGAAGGGATACCAGTCGGTGATGCCGCCGGCGCTGCAGAATCTCGACCCAGGCCCTGGGTCGACCCAGCTCCCCGGCGCGCTAGGCACCGCCGCGGGCCATCAGGCCTTTTTTGCCGGCCCGGTGGGAACCACGTTCTCCACGCCGCCGATCAATATTCCGCGGGGACAGGGCACGGGACCGGCGGAGGTCAATCTCCTGCCGCTGTTCCGGGTGGCCGGCGGGCCGGCCAATTTTTCCTCCAGCAGCTACCAGAACCTGCTCACGGGAAATGGGACATCCATGGGCGCTGACGGATCGAACGGCGTGCCGGGGATCCGCGGCACGGGTTCGGTCCTCTCGCAGAATCGGGCGTTCCCCTATAACGGCGACGTGAATGGCAAGACCTATTGGTCGAATTTCGCCATTCCCGGCAACGCGAACGCCATTTTCGACGCCTACGGTTCGCCCGGCGACCACCAGACGCTCGGCGCCGTCGGCCTCGACAGGGCGGGCCGGCCCTTGTACATCTCCCTCGGCGGACCGCTGGCCAACGGCCCCTACGACATCGACCTTTCGCACAATGCGCCGTACGCGGTCGACCTGGCCCCGGTCAACGATCCCTTCGGCGCGGCGGAGCTCGAGCGCCTCCTGCGGTGTTACGATCGCGACGCGGCCTCGCTCCCGCAGCGCCTGTTCAGCCTGACCAACACCGGCAACGGCTCGATCCTGCAGTCGCGGCGGGCGGAGTTCACGACCCAAAGCTGGAACGTGCCGGTCGCCTCCCCCGTCTTGCCGCTGCCCCTGCGGAAGCTCCTGCCGGGAGGGCGGTCCTGGCACCCCGTCGATCTCCTCCAGGCCAAGATCCTGCTCAGCGGCGGCAATGCCAGCAACCTCGATGCCCTGCGGACGCAACTCCTCCCCTGGGAGATCCTGGAAGGGCTGAAGATGGACATCAACCGGCCCTTCGGGGCCGGCGCGTTCTCGATGAATCCTGCCTACCAGGGGCAGTCGACCTTGGGCGCTCCGCAGATCGTCCCCGATCAGCCGGGAATGGCAAAAGAGACCGTGCCGCAGATTGCCACTCCCGGAAAGCCGCCCGTCACGGCGCAGTTCAACTACTCGGCCGACGGGGGGGTCGTTTCCAACCTGGTCAAGCCGAACGTGGCCGTGGACGATTCGCTCACGGCCCGCCAGTTGTTTGCCCGGCACCTGTACATCCTCACCCTGGCGCTGGCCGACTCGGCCGCCCTTGCCGCGGACTATCAGAAGGCAAATCCGACCGCGACTGCCGCCGTGGTTGCCGATAGCGTGTCGCGGACCATCGCCCAGTGGGCGGTGAACGTGGTCGCCTATCGCGACCACAACGGCGTGATGATCCCCTTCCCCTACGACCCGGCTCCCTTCGGCGGCAACGGCTGGAACCCCGACAATACCCCCCTGCACACCGTCTGGGGTTGCAAGCGGCCCGAACTGCTGATCACGGAGACGCTGGCCTTCCACGACCGGCGGACGCAGGACCTTGCCGACGAAGTGGTCGACGTGAGAAAGCAGAAATTCGGCGCAACCAAAACGCGGGTTTCGGGAGGGCTGACGACCAGTTCCAATCCGAAAACGCACGACCCCAGTTTCAACTCGCGATACCGGCCTCAAGGATCGTTGTTCGTCGAGCTCTACAACCCCTGGACGATTCTGGAGCCGCGGACGGCCGATCTCAGCGCGGTCGATCCCGTCACGAACCTGCCGGGGGTCCAATTGAACAAAGTCACGCCGGCGGTCGGCGGAAGGACGTCGCCCGTCTGGAGGCTGATCATCGTCGATCCGACGGTGGTGTCACCAACCAACGGGGACGAACTCCCTGACCCCGACAATGCCACCTTGACCCCGGCCGCCCGCCAACAGATGGCCGAGCGTGCCGCCTATTTTGTCAACGTTACGGGAATGGCATTGCCCGGCGATGGGAAGGTGAGTTACTTCCCCTCGGTGAACAGCCCTGGGCCCTTGGTCGTGCCGCCCAGCGGCTACGCGGTGGTCGGCTCGGGCGACAATAACCAGGCCAACCGGACGTATATCGGCTTCGAGACCAACCAGACGGCGGGCAAGCCGGGGTCGACCCGGCTGGTGACGATGAACGCGGCCGATCTGACCGACGGCCGCGTGGTGAAAAACACGCTCGATCAGCCCACCGGCACGATTCCGCCCAAGGTCTTGGGCATCGACTACGCCCAGGTTGGCAACGGCACGCCCGTGCCCCAGCGTATGAGCGTCTCCGAGCCGACCGGCGGCTATCCGCCTTATGAACTCGACGGCAGCGGCAAGCCGGTGGTGCCGAACCCCTTGACCGGGCACTATGACACGGAAACGCTCGACATGCCGCCCGATCAGCAGCGCGATACGATCGCGGGCGGTCCGGAGCCGGGCATCTGGGCGCTTTTGAACCGCAACGGCACGACTGCGGCCTATCGCATTATTTATTTGCAGCGGCTGGCCGATCCGACGCGGCCCTGGGCGTCGGATTCAGCCACCAGCGATCCGCGGCAATGGAATCCCTACCGCACGGTCGATGCCATGACGGTCGATCTGACGGTCTTCAACGGCCTGACCACGGCCGTCGATCCGACGTTGACCGTCGGCGTCACCCACTTCGAATCGCATCAGCGGGGCGAAAAGAACTACCTGCCGCTGGATGGCCCGACGGAAATGGATCTTTGGAAACAGGAGCCGGCCAACAAGCAGCAGGTGGGCTGGACGGGCGGCGGCGCGGCCCCCTTCGCAGCCTGCAACTTCAACCTGCCCCTGAACCAGAGCCTGGGATTTTTGAACAAGCCGTTTCAGCCGCCCTCGGGAGCAGCGCCCAGCACGCCGCCGGGCGATTCGCTCTATCCGTTCCCCTGGTTGAACTGGTCGTATCGTCCGTTCAACAACGTCTACGAATTACTGCTGGTCCCCGCGCTCTCCTCGTCGCGGCTCATGGCCCGCAACACGGCCGATCCCCGGCGCTACTTCGGCTACGTCGACGGCAATATTCGGCGGGGCGGGGCGCAGGACGTTTACGACGGTTCGACCAGCGCTCAGGTCCCCTATCCGCACCTCTTGAATTTCTTCGAGTCGGGGCAGTCGAGCAAGACAGGTCTTTCGTCGCAACTGGGGCGTTTGTTCGCCTACGTGGGCGTGCCTTCGCGGTTTGCCGACTCGCAGCTCCAGATGCGCCCCGATCTGGCGGGGCAGCCCGATGGACCTGCGAATTTTTTCCATACGCCGTTCAACCAGATCCCGCGCTACCGCGTGCCGGGCAATATCAATCTCAATACGATCAGCAGCTCCGACGAACTGTTTGGGGCGATGAACCTGTACTTCATGCCGCTCGCGCAGAACATGCAGTTGAATCCGCTGTACTGGGACAAGTTCGTTCGCAGCCGCCGGGGCGGCGGGGCAGCGTCTCCCAATCCCAATACGTCGGTGTCGCTGAACAACATGGTAGCGGGAGTCAATCCCAACACGCCGAGCCGCTTCATGCAGCCCTTTCGCACGCCCGGCGGCGAGTCGCTCACGGCCTCCGCCGAGCCGGGTCGCGAGGTGGACGTGACCTTGCTGCGGCCCGACCCCGATGCGAACCTGCGGCCGCTGTTCGGACTGGACGATTCGGTGATGGGGCCGACCAGCAACCCCACCTTGACTCCCGACGCGTTCACGGCGGCCGGCGGAATCAGTTTTGCCTGCATGGACTATAACCGCAATCCCTACTTCCGCTATCAGGTCTTGCAGAAGCTGGGGAGCGTCGCCAGCACGCATTCCAACGTCTTCGCGATCTGGATCACCATCGGCTATTTCGAGGTCTATCCGAATACCAACACCAATCCGCCGGGAGGAGTGGACGCGGGGCACCCCGACGGCTATATGCTCGGTCCGGAGATGGGCAGCGACACGGGCGACGTGGTCCGCCATCGCGCCTTCTATATTTTTGATCGTTCGATCCCCGTCGGTTTCATGCGAGGGCAGGACATCAATCATTGGAAGGCGTTTTTGGTGAACAGGTTTATTGAGTAGCAGAGAGCGGGGAGCGGGGAGCGGGGAGCAAGAGGAGAGTGCTCAGTACTTAGTACTTAGTACTCAGTACTCAGTACTGCGCACTCGTTCACTTCGCGGCGATGTTCCCAGTTCCCTGCTCCCTGCTCCCCGCTCCCTGCTCCCCGCCCTTCCCCATCGCCGGGAAATCGGCTAATCTGATATGGTATGACACACCGGATCAGTTTCGTCTCCGATCTGCATTTATTCGCACGGCGGTCCGACGCCCCGCGATATGTCGAGGCCATTCGCACGGCGGCGCGGCGGTCGGCGGTGCTGGTCCTGGGGGGCGATATTTTCGACTTTAGCTGGTCGACCCTGCCGACGGTGGAAGACACGGTCTCGGCCGCCTTTCATTGGCTGCAACACCTGGCGGCCGAAAATCCGCAATGCCAGATTCATTACCTGCTAGGCAATCATGACTACTGCCAGCCCTTCCTGGAATTCTTGGAACAGCATGCACATCTCATTCCAAACTTCGCCTGGCATCACTTCTATCTCCGTCTGGGGCCGAATATCTTCCTCCACGGCGACGCGGTCGAAAAAAAAGAGACGACGCACGAAAAGCTGCTGAAGTATCGTTCCCATTGGCTGCACAAGCCGATGGCCGGCAAGTTCAGCCGGGGGGCATACGCCGTGGTCCATCGCGCACGATTGCACAAGCCCTTGGCCTTTTTTCTGCACCGCAAGCGCCGCGTGGCGCGGCGAATCTTGAGCTACCTCGAACATCTGGGGGAGCAGCCGGAGACGGGGGTGCGGCACGTCTATTTCGGGCACATTCACCGCCGCATGTTCAATTATCGTTATCGCGGGGTGACCTTTCACAACTGCGGCGCGCCGATTGCTGGGCTGCGATTTCGCATTCTCGAAGGGAGTTACGACGGCAGCCAGCCGATTCACGACAGCCACCCGACGGGCGCAGTGAGGCGGTAAGAAATCCGAGAGCCGAAATCCGAAATCCGAAATCCGAAATCCGAAACAAATCCGAAATTCAAAGGAAAGAAAAGAAAGAAAGCAAAGAAGAAAGACAAACCCCCCATTTCGAATTTTTCCTTTGTGTTTTTTGTGTTTTGAACATTTCCCATTTGGATTTCGGATTTGTTTCGAATTTCGGATTTCGGATTTCGAATTTTTCCTTTGTGTTTTGAACATTTCCCATTTGGATTTCGAATTTGTTTCGGATTTCGAATTTCGGATTTCGAATTTTTCTTTCCCTTACGGCTTTCCAGGCAACTCGGCCCACCCTGCCCCCTGGAAAACTGGCCCTGCGGTCGCTATGCTGATAGGACCAAATTCGTAAAACCATCTCCTTCCAGGAAATACGCATCCATGTCCGAATCCACCACCCCCGCCGCCGGGCCGGACTTTCGTCGCGGCGAAGGGCTCCTGCCGGCCATCGCCCAGGACTTCCAGACGGGCCAGGTCCTCATGATGGCCTATATGAACGCCGAGAGCTATGCCGAGACCGTAGCCACAAACCGCGCGGTTTATTTCAGTCGCAGCCGGAAAAAGCTCTGGCGCAAGGGCGAGGAAAGCGGCAACGTGCAGATCGTCAAATCGATCTACGTCGATTGCGATCGGGACACCATCCTCCTGAAAGTCGAGCAGCTCGGCGGGGCCGCTTGTCACGAAGGCTACACCACCTGTTTCTTCCGTCGCGTGACGCCGGACGGTCTCCAGATCGAAGGCCAGCGGGTCTTCGATCCAGAAAAGGTGTATGGTAAAAAGTGAGAATAAAGTGCTTAGCTCTAAGCTCTAAGCTCTTCGCCGCATTTTCAGATCTCAAATCTCAAATCTCAAATCCCTCCCCATGTCCACCATCCTCAAACTCGGAATCCCGGCCGGCAGCCTGCAAGAGGCGACCGGGGAGTTGTTTCGCCGCGCGGGCTACAAGATCACGTTCAGCGCCCGGAGCTACTACCCCGCGATCGACGATGACGAGATCGAATGCCTCCTGATCCGCGCCAGGAGATGTCGCGCTACGTGGAAGACGGCGTGCTGGACGCCGGCCTGACCGGCTACGATTGGATCATGGAAAACAACTCCAACGTCCACGAGGTGGCGGAGCTGGTCTTCTCCAAGGTCAGCCGCCGCCCTGTCCGCTGGGTGCTCTGCGTGCCGGAGAATTCTTCGATCAAGAGCGTCAAGGACCTTCAGGGCAAGCGGATCGCCACCGAAGTCGTGGGCCTCACCAGCCGCTATTTACAGAAGCACGGCGTGACGGCCAAGGTCGAGTTCAGTTGGGGCGCCACGGAGGTCAAACCGCCCAAGCTGGCCGACGCCATCGTCGAGGTCACGGAAACCGGCAGCTCGCTGAGGGCCAACAACCTGCGGATCCTCGAAGAAATCTGCCAGAGCACGACCCGCTTCATCGCCAACCACGTGGCTTATGCCGACCCCTGGAAAAAGCAGAAGATCGACGACATCGTGATGATGCTCCGCGGCGCGATGGCAGCGGAGGGCAAGGTCGGCCTGATGATGAACGTGCCCCGCGAGAAGCTCAAGCAGGTGCTGACGCTCCTGCCCGCCTTGCAGCAGCCGACCGTTTCCAACCTGGCCGACGAGCAATGGGTCGCCGTGAACACGATCGTCGACGAAGCGGTGGTCCGCAAGATCATCCCCCGCCTGAAGGCCGCCGGCAGCGGGGAATCGTCGAGTATCCGCTCAGTAAAATCATCGATTGAGGGCTCGAACATGTTTGAAGAAGAAAGCCGCGACACTTACGGTTCTGGAAAGGACACGAACATGGGCGCTGAAGAACGACTGGCCGCAAAACTCTCCGAGCTGAAGACCCTCCTGCCGCCGCCCCCGGACCCCAAGGGCGTCTATCGGCCCTTGGTGATCGTCGGCAACCTGGTCTACCTCTCCGGGCACTTGCCGGTGCGGCCGTCGGGCGAATTGGTGACCGGCCGGCTCGGCGCCGAAGTGACGATCGAGGCCGGCTACGAAGCGGCACGGCTGGCAGGGCTGGGAATCTTGGCGTCGCTGCGCAAGCAGTTCGGCACGCTCGATCGCATCCGCCGCGTGGTGAAGATCCTGGGCGTAGTCAACAGCACCCCGGAATTCACGCATCTTCCCGCGGTGATCAACGGCTGCAGCGAGCTCTTCGGCCAGATTTTCGGCGCGGAGGCCGGCATCGGCGCCCGCAGCGCCCTTGCCGCGCCCACCCTTCCGCTGGGTGTCGCCGTGGAAATCGAGGCGATCTTCGAACTCGAGGCCTAAGTGGTCCGTTTCACGACTATACTTCGCGCGGTTGAATCTGATACCAGCCCGACGGGGCACCCTCCGGGTCAGCGAGGATCCTAACCCGTTACCTCGCTTGCGCTTCGGGCTAGTATGAAATGGCCCATTTGAAACCGTTCAGAGCATAACTTCAGGGATACGTTCGTAGGGTGGGACCCGGGCACCATGTACCCATGGTCGGCTTGCGAGCGCCGGCCCACCAAACGCCGTGAATGGTGGGCCGGCGCTCGCAAGCTCGCTGGTCCCACCCTACGAAGGGCGAAAAAATCGGCGGGCAATGCTGGAATTTCCCTTGACCCCGCGTTAACATGGGCGGAGTTGCCGCTTGGCGCGTGTCCAAGCGCCTGTCTTCATGGGGTAAGAACCTGCCGGAGAACCCATACAGGGGCTCGTCGCCCCAGGTCCGGCCTGGTTCTCGGGATCTAAGGAGAAACGTATGCGAAGTTCCAAGTTCCGCGCTGTTTCGTTGTTCGCGATCTTCTTTCTGGTTGCCGGGAATGTCCACGCAACGCCGACGGAGCGTCTCGAGGCCAAGTATCTCAAGAGCCGCATCAAACTGCGGATCGATGAAGACTGGAAGGTGCAGACCGGAAATGTCTCCGGGGCGGAGGCCATCGCCTTCGACGACGCTCGATGGTCCACGGTCAACGTCCCGCATGACATGAGCATCACGCTCTTGAGCACCAAGAACAGCGACCCCGGCGCCCTCGGCTGGTACCGCAAGCACTTCACGCTTCCTCCCGGGTTCGCGGGGAAGAAGGTCATCGTGCAGTTCGACGGCGTCTATCATGATTCCAAGATTTACTTGAACGGCACGCAGGTCGGCAGCCAGCGGTTCGGCTACGTCAGCTTCTGCTGCGACTTGACGCCGTACCTCAATCCCACGGGCGACAACGTGCTCGCCGTCTTCGTCGACAACGTGACGAGCCGCCGTTCGCATTTCTATTCCGGCACCGGCATCTATCGCAACGTGTGGCTCATCGCCACCGATCAGGTCTACATCAAGAACTGGGGGCCCGCCGTGACCACGCCCACGGTTGCAGCGGCCCAATCGCAGATCAAGGTCCAGACCGAGGTCGTCAACGATCTCGATACCGCCCAGACGCGCACCGTGGAAGCGACGATTTACGACGAAGGCGGCAACGCCCTGCAGACAGTCTCCACGCCGGTTACCGTCAAGCCGAAAAGCACGGAGACCTGCCTGCAGACGCTGTTGCTTTCCCCCTGCAAACTCTGGTCGCCGTCGACCCCCGTGCGCTACTATGCCTATACCAGGATCCTCAAGGACAAGACCCCGACCGACGACTACATCAGCCCCTTCGGCATTCGCGAGGTCAAGGTCTCGGCCGCCACCGGTCTGACCATCAACGGCGCTCCGTACAAGTTGAAGGGCGTGTGCGTCCATCACACGCTGATCCCGGCCGGGGCCGCCGTGCCGGACGCCATGTGGGAGCGGATCATCAAGGAACTGCTGGCCTCCGGATGCACCTCCATCCGCACGTCGCATAATCCGCAAAGCCCGGAGTTCTATGACTATTGCGACCAGTTGGGCATGATGGTCATGGACGAATGGTGCGACAAGTGGTCGCGGACCAATGCCGGTTCCTTCTATGCCGATTTCGACAAGGTCTGGCAGAAGGACCTGACCTCGTTCATCGAGCGCGACCGGAACCACCCCAGCATCGTGATCTGGAGCCTGGGCAACGAGGTGGCGGCGGAAGGCAAAGTGCCGCAGTATATTTTCGACTCCCTGAAATACCTGGCTCCATTCGCCAAGAAGCTCGACAACACCCGCCCCTACACGCATGCCTGCGTTTCGGGCTGGAGCGACGCCCCCGGCCTGGCCAGGCTGGCCGAGGTCGAAGACGTGGTGGGCGTGAACTACCAGGACTTCCTCTTCGGCGGCATTCACAAGAGTAATCCGAATGCCGTGATTTGCGGCACCGAACAAGACCCCTACCTGGCCCGCAGCAGCAAAGCCCCGACGTGGTATGAGGTGCGGAACGCCCCCTATGTCATCGGGCATCATCTATGGACGGGCGTCGATTATTTGGGCGAGTCCCGCAACAGCCTGGGCGGCACGAGCGGCTTCCTGGATAATTGCGGTTTCCGCAAAGCGTGGTTCTACTTCCAGCAAAGCCAATGGAGCAATGCGCCCATGGTGCATGTCGCGATCGGCAACGGCTCGGCAAACCGCGATCTGACCGAGAATTGGAACCAAAGCGGACCGGTCAGCGTAGTGACCTATACGAATTGCGATACCGTCGATCTGTACGTCAATGCGACGAAGATCGGCAGCAAGAAATCGAGCGATTTCGCCAGGAACGGGATCATGCAATGGACGAATGTCCCGTGGGAGGCCGGAACCATCAAGGCCATCGGCATGAAAGGGGGCAAGGAAGCGGCCACGGACAGCATCAAGACCGCGGGCCCGCCCGCGAAGGTCGTGCTCAAGCCCGATCGCACCACGCTGTATGCCGACGGAAACGACGTTTCCTGCATCGAAGTCGACATCCTCGATGCGGACGACAACCCCGTCTTCACCGCCGGCAATACGGTCCAGTTCACGATGACCGGTGCGGGCCGCAGCATTGGCATCGCCAGCGGCGACTTCTCCAGCAATGAACCGCTCAAGGCCGCCAGCCGCAAGGCGTACCATGGGAAAGCGCTGATCGTCATTCAATCGACGCCGGCTCCCGGAACGATCAACGTCAGCGTCCGCTCGGCGGGTTTGACCCCGGCCAGCCTGAAGCTGACTACCCAAGCGCAGACAGCCTCGAAATAGGCTGCACGGGAAACGAGGTGGGCCGGGAGTCCTGATTGGTCGCGGCAAATGGGCCTAAACTCCGGGGCTCTCGTAGAGTAGAATGATGTGTTCCTGCCTTACGTCCGGAAAGACCATCATGCTGACCCTCCTCAACCCACCTCGACCAGCCAACCCCTTGCAGCCCTATAAGGAACTGAGAGGCGATCTGCTCACCGCGCGGATCCAGCAGGTCCGCGCCGCGATGGGGCGGCGGCTCCTGATCCTGGGGCATCATTACCAGCAAGACGAAGTGATCGCCCTGGCCGACCTCCGCGGCGACAGTTACCAACTCAGCGCGCTGGCGGCGGCCGAAGAGGAATGCCGCGCGATCGCCTTCTGCGGCGTGCATTTCATGGCCGAGACGGCCGAACGTCCTGGCCAATCGCCCCGAGCAAGTCGAGCGCCGCGGCGGCCAGCGCGTGACGGTCGTCCTGCCCGACCTGAAGGCCGGCTGCTCGATGGCCGACATGGCCGCCATCGAACAGGTCGAGGACTGCTGGGAGCAACTGGCCGAGACGATCGACGTTGAGGATGTGATGCCGGTCACCTACGTCAACTCGGCGGCCAGCCTGAAGGCCTTCTGCGGCCGCCACGGCGGGATCGTCTGCACGTCGTCCAATGCCAGGGCCGTGCTGGAATGGTCGTTCCAGCGCCGGCAGCGGGTGCTCTTCTTCCCCGACCAGCATTTGGGCCGCAACACGGCCTTGAAGATGGGCATTCCGCTGGACGAGATGCCCGTCTGGGACCCGCGCAAGAGCGAACTCGGCGGCAACGACCGCGCGGCGATCCGCGGCAGCCGCGTGCTCTTGTGGAAGGGCCATTGCAGCGTCCACCAGATGTTCCAGCCGCAGCACGTGGCCCAGTTCCGCGCCAAGTACCCCGGCATCAAGATCCTCGTCCATCCCGAGTGCATGATGGAAGTCGTCGAGCAGGCCGACGTCATCGGCTCCACCAACCGCATCATCCAGGCCGTCGAGCAGGCCCCGCCCGGCAGCCGCTGGGCCATCGGCACGGAACTGCACCTCGTCGAGCGGCTGAAGCACGAGCATCCCGAGCAGGAGATCCATTTCCTCTCGCCGATGGTCTGCATGTGCGCGACGATGTACCGCATCGACCTGCCGCATCTCTGCTGGTCGCTGGAGAACCTCGCCGCCGGCACGCCGGTGAACGTCGTGCGGGTCGACGATGAAACGGCCCGCTTCGCCCTGGAGGCCCTGCGAAGGATGCTGGAGGTGAAGTGAGGCCGGTTAGTCCCTGTAACATAATAACTCGTGCAGTTGGTGGTAGGACGGATTGCCAATCCGTCGTGTTTGCCCGGACGGATTGGCAATCCGTCCTACGGGGATTGGTCAAACTTCTCCGCGCCATCCTCCATGGCCACCAGGCTCAGCTTGACGAGCTTGCCGGTCTTCGGCAACTTTTGTTCCGTGCAGATCTCGACGACCTTCATGACCTCGTCATAGCGGAGGTTTTCACTCGACTGGACGACAACCTGCTCGATGGGGCTGCCCGGATCGCTCAACATGGTCGATAGGTTGTTGCGCAAGACATCGAAGTTCTCCGCCGGCAAATCGTTGAGGGTCATGCGGTCCAGCCCGCCGCTGGTGGAAAACAAGCCGATCCGCAGCGTGTTGATACCGGCCGGCTGGAGGTGATTGTCTGGCGGCACGTCGGGCGGGACCCGGGCTATCGCTTGGGCTGGCGGGATGTGCAATTGCACGGCCTTTTCAAGAGGCGCCGGCCGGAAGGTCAGCACGAAAAAGGCGAGCAACTGGAAGGCCATGTCCAGCATCGCCGTCACGTTCAGTTCGATGCCCTCCGATGAATGTCGACGAGCCATGCCGCGCCACCTCCGCTGTTTGCCCTTCCATCAGCAATTCGAGCAAAGCCGCGGCGATTATTCCCTGCGGATATTTCGGCCACGTTGCAATCTCGGGCGTTTTCGGTTCCAATAGGATAAACCCCTTTGCGATCCTCACGGATGTATTGGAGCCAATTCTCTCGTGTCCAGCCCTGCGGTGCAACCCATCTTGGCGCTGTTGGCCTGCCCGGTCGGCGGCAACCCCATGCAATATGTGTTCGAAAAGGCCTTCGCCCACCAGAATCTCGACTGGCGATTCCTCAGCCTGGAGGTTTCGCCGGAAGGGCTGGCCGACGCCGTGCGCGGCATGAGGGCGATGGGCTTTCGCGGCGGCACGATCGCCGAGCCCCACCGCCGGAGCATTTTTCCGCTGCTGGACGGCGCCAGCGACACGGCCGCGCTGCTGGGCAGCGTGAACCTCGTCGTGGGTGAAGAGAACCGCCTGCGGGGCGACAACACCGAAGGCCGAGGGCTGGTCGAATCGCTCCGCCGCGTGACCGACCCGGCCGGCAAGCGATGCCTGATCCTGGATGCGGGCGAACTGGCCGTGGCGGTGGCCGTGGAACTGGCCGCGTCCGCCGCCGCCGAAATCCGCATCGCCGATCCATCGTCCGAGCGGGCCGCCGCGGCGGCAGGGCTGCTGGCCGGCAAGTTTCCGGCAGCCGTTTCGCCGTTGGTTTGGGAAGGCAGTTTCCTCGTGCCGGAAAACGTCGACGTGGTAATCCATGCCCTGTCGATCGAGCCGCACGATGCCAAGACGCACCTGCCCGTCGATGCGGCCAGTCTTCGTCCTGAACTGATCGTGGCCGATCTGGCGGTCAACAGCGATGAGGCCTGGCTGCTGCACGAGGCGGCCGCGCGGGGCTGCAAGACGATCGACGGCCTCGGCGTCCTGGTCGAGCAGATGGCCGTTGATTTCCGCCTCTGGACCTTGCTCGATCCCGATCGCCCTCTGATGCGCGAGGCGATCGAAGAGTTTTTGGAACTGTAACCGATGGCTTCAACCATCCCAGGGCTGTTCATCACCGGCACCGACACGGGCGTCGGCAAGACCTACGTCGCCGCGCTCATCGCCCGATCGCTCGTGGCGTCCGGCCATCGCGTGGGCGTTTACAAACCGGCGGCCAGCGGCTGTGCTTGCGACGCCCAGGGCTGCCTTGTGTCCGACGATGCGGTGGCCCTGTGGGAAGCGGCTGGCCGGCCAGGCGACCTCCAGCACGTCTGTCCTCAGCGTTTTGCCGCCCCCTTGGCCCCGCATCTGGCCGCTCGGGCCGAAGGCCGAGCGATCGACGCCGGCTTGCTCCGCGCAGGGCTGGACTACTGGCGATCGCGATCGGAAATCGTGCTTGTGGAAGGGGCGGGCGGCTTGATGTCCCCGCTGGGCGACCGCGAGTACGTGGCCGACCTGGCCCGCGATTTCAGTTTCCCGCTGATCGTCGTATCGCGGAACATTCTCGGCACGATCAACGCCACGCTGCAGACGCTGATCACGGCGTCCGTCTATCGCGGCGGCCTGAAGGTTGCCGGCGTCGTGCTCAACCATCCCGTGCCGCCGTCGGCCGACGATATCAGTCTGGCCGGCAACCGCGCCGAGCTTTCCGCCCGCTGTTCCGCGCCGCTGTTGGCGGTCGTGGAGTTCGGAGCCGCGGGGTTCGGCGGCCAGATCGACTGGTGGAAGCTGGCCAGGTGACGGAGGTGGATTGCTCATGTGGTCTTCGCAAGTCGAATATGCGTCGGCGGGTCGCGTGATGAAAGTCCGCATCGAGCGGCGCTCAGAAGGAGATTTCCAAGCCGGTATGCACCGCTTGCAGCACCGCCGTGCCGTCGGTCTGCACGTGGTACCAGTTGTTGTTCAGGCCGTTGATCTGCTCCGGACCCAAGGCCAGATTGGTGAGGAACACCACGTCATAGCCCAAGAACAGCGAAACTTCGTCCGTGAGGTGGAACCCGGCATCGATGCCCACGCCGCCCATGAAGGACAGATGGTGGCAACTGGCCGAGAAGGTGCGGGCATAGGCCGAGAGGTCGTTGTTCGTCGTGCTGTAGGTCTCGGTGATCGCGCCCTGGGCGAAATTGTCGAAGATCCCGCCCTTCAGCGTGGCGTTGAAATCCAGGCGGCCCCACTCCAGCAGATCGCCGTCCAGGATTACTTGGGCGCCGTTGAGCTCGTTGCGGGTCTTGGCCGCATGGGTGAAGAACAACTGGCTGGGAGTCAGCGAACCGGTCGGGTCGCTGAAGCCGGCCCCGCCGCCGGAATACAGAGTCAGGTTGCCGCCGGTGGGAGCCGTGAGGACGGAGTTGGGCAGGCCGACCGTGGTGCCGCTGACGTTCGTGGCGCGGAACGTGCCCGTCAGCCCGGCCCAGGAATCGTTGTTGAGGTTGGCATTCACATAGCCGCCTCCCAATTGGAAGCGATGTCCCAGCAGCGGGAAAATGCACTCGTCGGCCCGGACGTTGGCCTCGGTCATGAAGAACTCGGTATGGGAATAGGCCATGAGGGCCGGCTTGGCATCGGTGAGGAACGCGGCGCTGGGGCCCAGGCCCGACTGGTCGCTGGCCGTATTCGCCGGGGCGGTGAGGTTGGCGGCGGTGGCGATCGGCGCGAAATAGGTGCTGGCGTTGATGGAGTTTTCGCCCGCCCAGTTGCCCGCCAAGGCGCCGGGGTTGAAGGCCACGCCGTTGACGTTCTCGTTCAGCGACGAGGTCCAGTCGCCGAAGTGGGAGTAGACGCCCTCGACGTACCAGTTGCCGAGGCGAACTCCGCCCTGCAGGCGATAGCCGTTATCGCCGGTCGGGTTGGGCAAATTGTTGAAGCCCGTGGCATCGGGCCCGTCGATGAAGCTCCGCGTGTCGCTCCACATCCCGGCGTGCGAGGTCCAGAGCCAATCGGCCCGGAAGAAGGCATTGGGCGGGCAGCGGAATGGAGCAAAGGCCGCCTCGGCGGGCAGGGATTCGCTGGGAATCTGCTCCATCGAAGCGCCGTCCTGGGCACGGAGCAAGGCGGCGCCCAGCAGGAGTGCCAAGCAAGGCACGACGAAGCATCGCGAACCACCGCCCATCCTCGACTCCCTTCGCAAACTGGCGAAATTTGAGCCCTCCAGTGGCTCTGCGGGTAGAATCGTCTGGGCGGAAATTGCAGTTCACACATTTTCCGGGAGTGCCGGATGTGCCGTGCGGGCCTGAAATAGCTTGTAGGCACGTTATTCGTCGCAGGGCGGCGTTGACGGAAAAAGCGGTTGTAACGACTGGCAAAGATTTGCGGAAAGGGAAGCCGTTCTCATTCAAAGACCGTGTTGTGGGTCGTCGTGCAGCGGACGAACGTGCAGCACTTGAAAAGATCCTTCAGCCGCTCGGCGCCGACGTAGGCGCAGGCCGATCGCAGCCCGCCGGTCACCTCCCGCAAGCACGTCTTTCACCGGGCCCTTGTAGGGCACCTCCACGCACTTTCCCTCGGCGGCAGCAGTAGTCCTTCATCCCCTCATGGTGCTTTTCCTGGGCTTCGCGACTGGACATGCCGTAGAACTCTCAGCGACCTTTTCTCGCCGTTCGTCGATCGTCCACTCCCCCTCGCACTCGTCGCGTTCCGGCCAGCATCCCGCCCAGCATCACGAAGTCGGCCCCGGCCCCGAAGGCCTTGGCAATGTCGCCCGGCGTGCGGCAGCCGCCGTCGGCACAGATGTGCCCCTTGTTGCCGTGCGCCGCGTCGGCGCATTCGATGATGGCCGAAAGCTGCGGATAGCCCACGCCCGTCATCTTCCGCGTCGTGCAGACGCTGCCCGGGCCGATCCCCACCTTCACGATGTCGGCCCGGCCCTCGATCAGAAGTTCCTGCACCATTTCCGGCGTGGCCACGTTTCCGGCCATGATCGGTCGCCTGGGGGCACAACTCGCGGACGTGTTTCACGCGATCCACGAAGAACTTGGTGTAGCCGTTGGCGGCATCGATGCAGATCAGGCCGGCCCTGCTCCGGCGACCCGCTGCGACGAACGCCTTGAGCTTCTCGAAGTCGTCGTCGCGGATGCCCAGCGTGTAGAAGGTGGAGCGTGCGGGCAGGGCTTTCCGTGAAGAAGCGACCAATTCCTCCAGGGGATAGTACTTGTGCAGGCAGGTGAGCATGTTCAGGTCGTGCAGGGCCGCCGCCATCCGCATCGTGCCGGTGGTGTCGAGATTGGCGGCAATGATCGGGATGCCGGTCCAGGCCTCTGCGGCGTGCGGCGCGGAAGCGATACTCTCGCTCAGCTCGACGCTCGCCCGGCTGGGCGCGACGGATCGCTTGGGTCGGATCAGACACGTCGTCGAAATCGAGCTTCAGTTCGGATTCAACTCTCATCGTTCACAACTCCCAGTCCTGCAAAGTTCTGTCTGTTGTTTTATTCCCGGTTCTGCCGCATTCACTCCGATTGCCTTTCCGACCGTCGGCCAGAACCGAGTGGTCCGTGAGGACGTTATAAGCGAAGTCAAACCCAGCTTCCCGCAAGGCCTCTTCCACCTGCAGCTTGTTCGGCGGTTCGTCCTGCAAATAGACGAGGCCCCAAAAGACGATCTCGCCACCATTCACATGGACTCCGGTTGCCACTTGCTTGACGAGGAGCTTCGGGTTCAAGCGGGCCATCAAGTGCTGGAACGCCAAGAACTCATGTTCGTCCCGCACGGACAACGCTTTCGGCAGTTCCATTGTGGCGTGCATCGTGGCAAACCTCGCTTCAATTCGACTTGTACGCTGATACTCGATCTTTCCGCCTTGCCAACTCGCTGGTGTAGGATCGTCCCAAGGCGTCGGCATGCTCCCTCACCCAGTCGGTCAGGACCGTGTTTCCAGTTGGCGGTGCATCGACGTGCAGGAGATCCGCCATCAGGCCCTCGATCTCTTCCCGCGTGATCACAACGTCGCCGACGAGCGACCCCAGGAGCCATCCCGCCGCATAGCCGAACCACGGGGCAACAGAAATAATTGGACGCTCCTTTCCGATCAATTCCCCTGTCTTTTTCACGAGTTCCCGGTACGTGAACGACTCAGGCCCAACGGCATCGATGACGATATTCTCGCGCTTCTTGCCTTGTTCCACGGCCAGAGCCGCCAGATCATCGACATAAATCGGCTGCAAGCGGTACTGCCCATCGCCAAATACGCCGAACACCGGCAGTCGTCTTAAGGCCCAGGCGATGTTGTTGATGAGGATGTCCTCTTTCCCGAAAAGGACCGCGGGACGAAGGACGGCGTAGGAAACTCCGGAGGCAATCAGGGCTTTCTCCAGAACCGCCTTGCCTCGGAAATACTCCAGGGGCGAGTCTTCGGACGGGTTCGTGATGCTGACGTGGACGATCCGCTCGACGCCGGCCTTCCTGGCTGCTTCGAAAAGGGCGAGCGTATTGCGGACGGCATCCGCGTGCTTGAAGAGGCGATGATTGAACCGCACCCAATACGTGTTGTAGAGGACCGACACGCCTCGTACCTGCTCGGTCAGCAGGTCCGGCCGGTCGAAATGGAAGGGAAAGGCTCGGATGCGGTCGCCAAACGGATTGTGCCGGGACAAGGAATTGGTCAACGTGATGACCGTCTTCCCCTCGTCCAGCAGCCGCTGGGCAATGTACTTTCCCGAATACCCATAAGCTCCGGTCACGGCGTGAATTATTTTGTCGGACACTGGTGCATCCTCTCATTACACGTCATTCTAACTCTCGCGGATGGGGCCTGCAACGAATCCCGGAACGGGGGGTCATGTCCCATGAGTCCTATAGGTCCCATAAGTCCCATGGGACGTAACTTCTTGACTGGCAAGGAGAAAGCGACTATTTTCAGGAATTCGGGTAATTTCTCGGCCGCTGGTGCGTCTAACCTATCAGATTCCGTGGCAAGCCACCGACCCAACGACAAAAGTCGGTGGGCACGAGGCGGCCGCGGACCGGAGAGACTGGCGCCTTCCCCTACTGAAAGCCCTCGAGTGTTCGACTGGGACCGCTTCGTGGCCGATCACGGCCCGTCCGACCCTGCGGCTGGCATGCCGGATTCTGGGCCATGGCCCGGACGCCGAGGATGTCGTCCAAGAGGCTTTCTTGCAGGTCTACCTTATCGGCCAGAGCGAGAAAGTGACCAGTTGGGGCGGCCTGCTGCATCGCGCGGTCCTGCACCGCTCGCTGGACCGGCTGCGGCGGCGGACGGGCGAGTACCGTCGCTGGCCGAGGAACCGCTCAGCCGCGAAGACGATCCCCAAGAGGCCGCCGCGGCCCATGAATTGGCCGACCGACTGCGTCAGGCCGTCGAGCCGCTTGCCGCAACAGCAGGCGGCCGCTTTCTGCATGCGTTACTTTGACGACCAGCCCTACGAGCAGATCGCCGAGAACCTCGGCGTGGCCGTGGGGGCCGTGGCCTCCGCCCTGCACAAGGCGCGGGGAAAACTGAAATCGATGCTCGCCGTAAGCGTGAAAGAGGACTGACCATGGACAATGAACCCCGCGGACGCCGACGACCTGCCGGACGAGGCGGAACTGTCCGGTCCCCTGCGCGACGCCATCGAGCAGGTCCGCCGCCAAGAGCCCGCCGAGGCCATGCTGGCCCGCGTGCTGGAGCGGGCGCGGCAGATCGCCGCCTCACCGCAGAACTGCCGACGCTTCGCCTTCGCCCTCCGACAACAACCATTCCTTCCCCGAGGAGAAATCGCATGTTTACCTTCGCAATTCGCGGGCTTGCCGCAGCCACCGCCGCAGCGGCCTTGATCGGCGCTTGGCTCTACAATCAGGTCTCGTCCACGGCGGCTGCCGATCTGGGCGCGGTGCTGACCCGAACGTCGGCCGCCAAGAGCCTGGAACTGCAAGATCACGCGGGACGGCAAGACGGGCGAGGTCTGGGTCCACGGCCGGAAACTCCGCCGCAACCTGCCCGACGGCACGTACCAGATCGCCCGCGACGGCAAAGCGTGGCTCGTCGACGAGAAGGCGAATCGGGCCAGCACGCAACCAGCGTCTCTCTTCCCCGGCGAGGCCGGCGGCTGGACCTGCTGGCCTTGCTCGATGTTCCTGCGGATCAAGCTTGGCGGCAAGCAGAAGGAACTGCTGGCGAGCCGGCCGGCGGAGCAGGCGACCCGCGATGGCCGCGCCTTGGAAATCTACCGCTGGGACAACCACCGGGCCGGACGGCACGCTGCGGATCGAGGCCGTGGTGGATGCCAAGACCCAGTTGCTCCAGTCGATCGAAAGCCTGCGGGTCCGCGGCGAGCGGACCGAGCCGATCTGCAAACTGGCGGTCATCGCCCGCGACAAACCGGTCGACGAAGACCTGTTCGTCGTCGGCGATACGCTGACCGAAGACGGCCGCATCGGCAAGGTGACCGACGCCCAAGGGCTGGTCGCCATCCGGCCGGTGATGCACGACCGCTTCAGCCCTGTGACCGAGCGGATGCCGCTCCGCCCCGGCGACCTGGTGCAGACCGATCCCCGCGGGGCCAACGCCGTCTCGGTCCGCCTGGTTCCCCAGACCGAACTGGTGATCGGGCCGGGCAGCACCGTCGAACTGGCTCTCGCCCAAGCAACTTCGCATCGCCGAGGGCGAAATCAAGATCAAGGCCGACGCCAAGTCGCCGGTCGAAGCTCGTCGGGCCGGACGGGAAGAAGATCGCGGTCGCCGGCACGCAAGTCCTATCGGGCCGACCGCAAGACGTTGGTCAAGCTGGACAAGCCGCCCCGCTGGCTCCTCAGTTATGAGGGCAAGGTCGGCCGGCGACTCGATCGGCTCGCTGCTGGCGAAGATCGACGGCCGCAACGTGCCGCTGACGGTCGGCTATCACAAGGTCACGGTCGATATCCGCGACCAGATCGCCCGGACCACGATCGAAGAATCGTTCGTCAACCACACCAACGCGCAGTTGGAGGGCACGTTCTTCTTCCCCCTGCCGCAAGACGCCTCGATCGCCGGCTTCGGCATGTGGATCGGCGACAAACTGGTCGAGGCCGACGTGGTGGAGAAGGAGCGGGCGCGGGAGATCTACGAGACGATCCTCCGCGAGCGGCGCGATCCGGGCCTGCTGGAATGGGCGGGCGGCAACATCTTCAAGGCCCGCGTCTTCCCCATCCCCGCCAATGCCGAAAAGCGGATCACGATCACCTACACGCAGGTGCTGCCGCTGCGCGGCAACAGCTACCGCTATCAGTACGCCCTGCAAAGCGACCTGCTCAAGCAGCATCCCCTGCGGCAGCTTGAGATCGACGTGAAGATCGATTCGGAGCAGCCGCTGAAGGCGGTCAGCTCGCCGACGCACCCCACGCGCAACGCCCTGACCGCGCATTCGGCCCACGTCGAGTTCAGCGCCAAGGAATACACGCCCACGCAGGACTTCGAGACCGTGGTCGAGCTCGCAGGACCAGCAGCCGGAGGTCGTCTTGATCCCGCACCGCCGCGGCGACGACGGCTACTTCATGCTCCAAATCTCCC
This sequence comes from uncultured Planctomycetia bacterium, assembly GCA_963824275.1. GTDB lineage: Bacteria > Planctomycetota > Planctomycetia > Pirellulales > Thermoguttaceae > JANXQG01. The sequence continues at coordinate 2,000,017 of CAWGOT010000003.1, forward strand.
CTCCGCCGCCGGGCGAGAGGCCGGGCGCCGTCTCCCCTCTCCCACCGGGACAGGGGCAGGCCAACGGCTCCCCTCTCCCTTCGGGAGAGGGGCAGGGGGTGAGGGCGGAGGGCCAGTTGCAGCGGGAGCTGTTGCCCAACGGCGAGCCGATCGAATTGGTTCTGCTGGCCGACACGTCGGCCTCGATGGACGCCCCCAGCCGCCAGCGGCAGGCCGAGTTGATTGCCGCCTTGCTGACCGCGCTGACGCCCAAGGACAAGTTCAACCTCGGCACTTGCGACGTCGATTGCCAGTGGGTCTTTGCCAAGTCGGCGGCGGCCGACGCAAATAACGTCGAAACGGCCCGGCAGAAGCTGGCCGCGCGGCAGTCGCTCGGCTGGACCGATCTCGACAAGGCCATCCAGAGCGCCTTGGCCCAATGCGGCCCGAAGACGCAGGTCGTTTATATCGGCGACGGCATCGTCACGACCGGCGACGCCGACCCGGTTGGCTTTGTCAAACGGCTGCGGCGGTTGGCGGAGGAACGTACTCATCACGCTCCGCGTGATGCTGAAGACAGTACTCATCACGCTCCGCGTGATGCCGGTGGCGCCGAAAGCCCTCACGCGGAGCGTGAGGAGTACGGCACGTTCCATTCCGTGGCCGTCAGCAGCAGCTTCGAGCCGAGCGTCATGAAGGCCATCGCGGCCATCGGCGGCGGTTCGTTCCGGCAGGTGAGCGGATCGCGCGGCCCGGCCGCCGTGGCGATGGACCTGCTGGGCGAGATTGCGCAGCCGGTATTGCGCGACATGCGGGTCGAGTTCCGCGGCCTCCGCACGGCGCGGGTTTATCCCGATCCGCTGCCGAACCTGCCGCTGGGAACCCAGCAGATCATCCTAGGGCGTTATGATCCACAAGGCCAGAACCAGGCGGGCGAGGTCATCGTCACCGGCACCCTGGACGGCAAACCGGTGAAGTATTCGGCCAAAGTTGCTCTCCCCTCGCCTTCCGGGAGAGTGGCATTGAAGCCCAAAGCGCCAGCGAGGAATGCGCGCGAGCAAGTGGCGAAAGACGGTTCCTCGCTAGCGCGTCGGGCTTCAATGCCGCAAGATCTCCCCTCGCCCGCTGGGAGAGGGGCCGGGGGTGAGGGCGAGGCCGACAGCAACTCCTTCATCCCGCGGCTCTGGGCCCGCATGCACCTCGATGTGTTGCTGGAGCAAGGCGGCTCGCAGGCCGTCAAAGACGAGATCATCGCCCTGTCCGAAGAGTATCACATCATCACGCCCTATACGTCGCTCCTGGTCCTGGAGACCGACGCCGACCGCGAGCGGTTCGGCGTGAAGCGCCGCTTCCAGATGCGCGACGGCGAGAAGTTCTTCGCCGAGGGCCGCGAGAGTGCCAACTGGGAATTGATCCAGCAGCAGATGAAGGCCGCCGGCACCTGGCGGCTGGGGCTGCGCCGCGACGTGTTGCAGCAACTTAGTCTTCTGGGACGGGAAATCCCGGTGATCCAGGCCGCGCCGCGATACGACTTTGGGTACAAGTCGTATAACGGCGGGGCCGTGTATCACGGCTTTGCGCCGGACGCGATCCAGCAAGGCAGCTATGCCTTGGTGGTGCCGCAATTCGGCGGTTGGGCCCCAGCGGGTGCAGACTTCTACAATGGCACGCTCCAATTGTCAGGCGAAAATACGTATCGCGGCGGCACGACTATCAGCGGCGGCGTTCTTCGCCTCGGCGACGTATCGGACAGCATTAGCTTCGCCGATGATTTCGGCCTGAAGCTCGACAAAGATAGGATTGATCTCGCGTGGCACGAAAAGAACGGCGATGGTTGGGCATTCGATGGTCCAATATCTGGGAACGGATCGCTCGTCCCGGCCTCCCCGATGAATGCGCCCGCTACGGCCCTTCCTGCTCTAGACGCTGGCTACGCAGTTTTTGGGGAGCAAGAACGTCTGGAGACCGATGTCAAGCTCCAAGTGGTTGGCGATTCCCTCGACCAAGATGATTTCCGCAAGAACAAGAGCCTGACCGAGGGCGGCGACATCACCAACACAATCTTCTTGGGGAACTTCGATCAGGCAGTCGATGCCTACGCCTCTCCCGTTGGCTGGGAAGGTGGCCGCTTTGGCGCCGGAAATCGCCGTCTTGCTCCCGCTTCCGTCGGCGGCTTGCTCATGCTGCCGCCGATGCGTTCTCAGGTCGATTATTCCTGGTTCAACAACCTGTTTGCCCCTGTGCCGCCGCCCGTGCCGCCGCAAGAGCCCAAGCACCCTTGGCCCGCCGAGGCCCGCAAGATCGCCCGCGGCCTGCTGCGGACCGATCACATGACCGGCGTGAAAGAGGGCATCAAGGTCGAGATCCAGACGGGATCGTTCGACGCCCGCTGGATCGCGCTCACCGGCCGCTCGCAGACTGCGGCCATCGTCTCCCCCAGCGGCTGGCTGACCGTTTCCAGCGGCGACGGCTCGCAGACGTGCCTCACCTGGGCCGATTCCAAAGAGCGTGGCAGCCTTGCCGAGGCGATGCTCCTGGGCCGCGCGCGGACCTCGCAGCCGGCCGACCTCCGTCAGCCGCCGCTCGATCTCGGCGCAGGCGTCCTCTCCCCGTTGGATCTGACCTACGCCGGCTATTCGGTTCAACTCAAGCCCGAGGGCGAGAACCGGACCCGACTGGTCCTCAAACATCCCAATATGCCGAACAATGAAACTCGCATTTTCGTAGACACCGCGCGGAACGTGATCTTGAAGATCGAGCTCGTCACTCTCCCCTCGCCCTCTTCGAGCGGGCAAGGGGACCAGAATCTCCCCTCGCCCTCTGGGAGAGGGGCCGGGGGTGAAAGCACGGTCAACGGCACGATAACCTTCGACGACTTCGTTGAGGTCGCCGGCGCCTGGTATGCCGGCCGCATCGAGAGCTTCGACGCCGAGGGCCGCCGCACTTCCGTAGTGACGCGGAAGTTCAGCGTCTTGCCGGCCGGCGCAGTTCGATCGGCTCTGGAAGCAGGACATGGCGATCCGCGATCAGGCGCAGTTGCTCCGCGAGCCGCTGCCCAGGCTGGCGGATGCCAAGACGGCCCTGGCTGCCGGAAAGGCGACCTTCGAGGACCAGATCATCATGCTCCTCCACTTCCAGGCCACGCAGCAGTGGGATCGCGTGCTGGGACACCTGGCCGAAGCCGAGAAACTCTCCGGCAGGCCCGGCATGCGCTGGGTCCGTCTGGCCATACTGCCGATCGCACGCAAGGCCGAAGAGGCGAAGAAGCGTTACTTCGAGGAGGCCGATTTGCTGGCGAAGGCGCCCTCACCCCAACCCTCTCCCGGAGGGCGAGCGGAAATTGGTGGCAACGACCTCTTCCTCGCCGATCACCTCTTCAATAACTCCGGCAATATTTTGGAGGCCAACGAGCAACTGCGGCTGCTGGACGCCTTGCGGCCCGTCTATGAGCGCCAGCCGGCTCATCTCCTGGCCATGAAGCGGTGGACCGAGTCGCGATCGAACATCCTGGAGCGGACCGGCCAGAGCCAGCAAGTGCTGAAGCTCCGCAAGCAGCTTGCCGCCGACTATCCGCACGACAGCAATCTTCAACAGCAGTACGCCCAGGCCCTGGCCAACGCAGGCGACTACCCGGCGGCCTACGCCTGGCTCGACCGTGTGCTCGTGCCGGCGGCGAAATGGCTGCCCCAGGAAGAGGAATCGCTGCTCGCAACCCATTGCGACCTGCTGCAGCAGCAGGGCCGCTACGATGACCTGGTCGAATACCTGGCCGGTTGGGTCAAACGGAATCCGCCGTCACAGATATCTACGCCCGTTACTTGAGTGCCCTGGTGTCGAGCGATCATGCCAAGCAGGCCGACGACCTTATCGGCCAATGGATCCGCGACGCGGAACAGGCCGTTGATGCTCCAGGGCGTGTGCCTTCGCCCGACCGACGGGCTGGAAGCCCATCCCACGATCTGCCTGCCGACGTTGATGCCCGCCTGCGGGCGGCCGTCTCGCTGGCCCTTGGCCAGGGCTACAACATGAATACCAATCGCATCGACCCGCAGTGGCTCAAACCGCTGGCCGACGCGGCAATCTGCTTCGCCCGCCATCCTTCCGCCGCTGGCGTGGCCGACCAGATCATGGGCCATTGGATCTTTCAGCAGTCGGACGAGTGCGGCCGCGTCCGCAAAGCAGCGGAACGCATCGTGCTCGACGAGATGGGCACGCTGCCGGTCGATCAGTGGCAACGATTCCTGGGCTGGACCTCGCCCAACGGCCCTGCTGCCAACGAGACGTGGCAGAAGATCGCCACGGGACTTCGCGCCCGTTGGGACGCCGAGCCCGATTGGCAGGTCAAGAGCCAGTTTGGCGGCATGCTGGCCGGCGTCCTGCAGGGCCATCTTGGCGTGGAGCCGTGGCTCGACTTCCTCCGCACGCAGCTCAAAGGCTCGCCGGAAGACTATCGCGCAGGGCATGCCCGGCAGCTTTTCGATGCCCTGCTCGGGCAGCCGTGGAAACAGGCCAACGAGGACGAGGTCTTCGGGCTGCTCGGGCAACTCCCTGCCGCCGATCAGCCGGCATCGCAACGACTGGCGGTGCAAGTCGCCGCGCTCTGCCAGATGACCGACCGCATGGTGCAGGCCCGCTTCCAAGACCGCATGAAGGCCGTCGAGCATCCCGAGAAGCTCACGCGAACCGAACTCCGCGCCAAGCAGGAAGAGAACCTCCGGCTGGCCCGCGAAGGCTATGCCGAACGATTGCGCAAGGAGATGGCTGCCCGAAATGGCCGTCTTGTGCAGTGGCTCAATATCGAGCGGCTCTACCTCGACGTGCAGTTGGGCCGCGATCTGGACAAGGCCGCCGAAGAGTGTTTCGAGTTCTTGCCCCGTCTCCCCTCGCCTTCCGGGAGAGGGGCAGGGGGTGAGGGCCAAAATCTCCCCTCTCCCGTCGGGAGAGGGGCAGGGGGTGAGGGCGACGTTATCCAGCAGCGTCTCGACGCCCTCCTGCAGCACCGCTGCCTGGTGACCCTCATGAATCTCGCCTCGCGTAAAAGCGCCAAGCCGGGCCTGGCCGACCGCGTGCTGGCCTACTTGGAGGCCGGCGAGAAGGCCGAACCGGAAAACTCGCGTTGGAAGGCCCTGCAATACGAGTTCCTCGTCGCGCTCGATCGGCCGAAGGACCTCGCCAAGAAACTCGAGACCTGGATCGCGGCCGACGACGCCGACAACGGCTGGCGTCTGATCTTGGGCTATCTCGACGCCGAAGCGGGCCAGATCCCCGCCGCCATCCAGCTCTTCGAGGCGGTTCGCGCGTCCGACGAGCTTGGCCCCGCCGAATACCGCACGCTGGCCGATTGGTACATGGTCGTCAATCGTCGCGAGGACTACGATCGGGCCCGCATCGAGACCTTCAAGGTGACTGACGACTGGCGGCTCAGCCAATGGCTCTACGGGAAGATGCAACCCTGGCAGCAGTACAACAACGGCCAACAGCCGCCGCCCCGCGAGCTCGACGTGGAGGTGCTGCACGCCTTCACGGCCCTCTTTGAGAAATCCAGCCAGCCGCAGAATTACCTCTCGCAACTCCAGCAGTTCTACTCCGCCACGCGCGACTTCCGCCTGCTGGCCGGATTGGGCGATGCGGTCCTCGGGCACACGGCCGGCCAGGTCTATCCCTTCCTGCAAAGCATGGGGGGCGTGCTGGGCGAGGTCCGCGACGAGGCCACGGCCGACTCGATCGTGGAGCGGATCGCCGCCGTCCGCAGCCGCGCCAAGACCGAGGTCGACCGGCGTGCCCTCGACCTCTTGGAACTGCTCGTCGAGCGCCGCGCCGCGGAGCTCCAGAACCAGCCGGGGCCGCACGTCGATAGGGCCTTGACCGCCATGCGGAGGGCCTGGAAGCGCGAATGGTCGTCCGGCGAGCCGCGGCTGGTTGCCGAGCTCCTGGCTTCGCTCGGCCATATCGCCCAGCAGCCGTTAGCCGATGAGCAGGTAACCGAGTTGGAGAGTCTCCACCGCGATGCCCAGCCCGGCACGGAAGATCGCCTGAAGATCGGCACGGCCCTGGCGCAGACGCACTGGGCCTATTCCCGCTTCGATCCGGCGATCGATCTCTTGAGCGAACGCGCTCGATCGAATACCAGGCGGCCTACGAGGGCGTGTTGCCGGCCTCGGCCAACGACGCCTTAGGCACCCTGATCGGCTACTTCGAAGCCCGCACGCAGCACGCCCGCGGCGAGAAGCTCCTTCAGTCGCAGCTCACGCACCCGGTGAATCAGCAGCAGACCTTTTGGCTTGCCGAGCGGCTGTACCAGCTTTACGATCATGCCATCGCCCATGACGGCGACGTGTCGCTGGGCCGCGGCGCGGAGCTCTATCGGGCCGTCGAGAAGAAGGTGCTTCAGGACCTCGACACGCCCGATCAGAGCCACCGCTATCGGCTGGTCAGTCGGCTGATCGCGATCTACCGCACGGCGCACGGCAAGTTCCCCGCTCCCGCCGGGGGTGGCCAAAAACTCCCCTCGCCCTCTGGGAGAGGGGCCGGGGGTGAGGGCGGTTCTCCCTCCGTCGCCGACGACCTCCGCCACTTCGCCTTCACGCGTCTGCCCGAAGATCCTCAAACGGCAGACGAACAACTACACGTCGATGGTCTCCGAAATGGCCAACGCCCTGCATGACATTGCCGGGCCGCGCGACGGCCTCAAGTTCCTCGTCCAGCGGATCGATGCCGAGCCCGACTGGTTCCGGCTGAACAACCAGGACGGCTGGAGCCAGCACTGCTACACGCTCGGTCAGTGGCGGACCAAGGTCAAGGACCTGGGCGAGGTGGAGAAGCCGCTCTTGGCGATCGTGCTCAAAGAGCTCCGCCGCGACCTCGAATCGCGGCAACAGCGGAACCGCACGCTTTATGCCAAGCGCTGGAATTACTTCTGGGGCGAAAAAGAGGCCGACTTTGCCCGCACCGCCGACGAAGTCTGGGCTCAGCAGAAGCAGTCCGGCGCGGCCTGCCAATACATCGCCGAGTACCTGTACTCTTCTCTGGATCACTATCCCAGGGCGATTGAGATCCTGCTCGATGCCCATCGCCGCGAGGTGCTCGACGATGGAGCGGGCAGTCGAGGCTCGTCGAATTCCTGCGTGCGCAGAATCGCTTTGCCGAGACGATCCCCATCCTCGAACCGCTCGCCCATCGCCAGCAAGACAACCTGCAGTATCGCGTCTGGCTCATGAACGCCTATTTCAAGGCGGGCAAGTCCGACCGGCTTGCAAAGCTCTTGAAGGAGACGCACGATTATTTCCATCAGGAGAATCGCTGGAACGAAAACGCCATGGCCATGCTCGGCCGAAGCTGCCTGGAGAACGAGATCTATCGCCCGGCGGCCGATTATCTTGCCGAGGCGATCGCCCTGCGTCAGCGGACCGCCGCGAACCGGGGCATCGGCGACGGCGTGCTTTCGGGCTATTACGGCGATCAGGCCCGCGCCTTCGCCGGCCTGAACGAGACGCCCGAGGCCGTCGATGCGGCCGCGGCCGCCGTCGTCTCCTGGGAAAGCAACATCCAGAACCGCACGGGCGCCCTGGAAGCCCTCAGGGCCGTCCTTCGCGCCGCGCCGGACCTGGATGCCTACGTCGTCCAGCTCGACAAGCAGGCCGCCGAAACCCGCGAGGAGAATCCGATCCTCCGCAAGGCGATCGGCCAGGTCTATCACGAAAAAGGCCGGGACGCCAAGGCGATCGAGCAGCTCCTCATCGCCGCCGAGGTGCAGCCCAACGATGCCGAGACCTACCAGGCCCTGCTTGCCTGCTACGATCGCCAGAACAACCAGCAGGGGGCCGTCGAGCAGATCCTCGCCTGGCGGCAATTCACGCCCCGCGACATCAAGCTCTACGAAGATCTCGGCAATCGCCTGGAAAAACTGGGGCAGGCCGCCGAGGTCGAGAGGGCCTACACCTCGATCGTCGAGGTCCTGCCCTCCGAGGCGGAAAGCCATCAGCTCCTGGCGGAGATTCGCCAGCGGCAGGATCGCTGGTCGGAGGCGGTGGATCAATGGCGGCAGGTGGCGCGGATCCGCTCGCTGGAGCCGGCCGGCCTGCTCGGTTTGTGCGAGGCCCTGATCCACGGGCGCCGCGTTGCCGAGGCCGGCGAGATCCTAACGCAACTCAAACAAAAGAACTGGCCCGCCCGCTTCGAGAACTGGCCCTTCAATCTTCGCGGCAAGATCGGCAACCTCCAGCAGAAGCTGGATCAGGGCCGGAAGTAAGTCGCCCATCGCCTTTTGGGAGAGGGGCAGGCGCGATAGGGTGGGCCGAGTGGAGCGAGTCCCACCAGCGAATGCAGTCGATCGCCGGAAAATGGTGGACTCGCTCCACTCGGCCCACCCTACTATTACCCCTCGCCTTTTGGGAGAGCGCCAACTGGGCGAAGGGCTCTTTCCCCCTTTCGTGTTTTTCGCGGTTCTTTCTTGGTGTTCGTGTGATTTGCCGGCACTCCTTACGTTTTCGCGTCTTTTATCTTACACACCCGTTTCCTTCGGTTTCTCGCAGTTACGTGACCTGCATGTGTGTGTGATACCACGAACTGCGTACAGCAAACATTGAGACTCTAAAGAGCGTAACTTTGTGGAAAGTGCGTCAGGAGTACCGCGAGGTGGTCGTAAACCTTCGGTTAGGTCGCCGTTAGCAACTGGTTTTCCCGGAAGAACATCCTTGTGCTGTAGGCCCTTGCGGCTTTATTCGCAAGGAAAATAGCGAGAAATCGCCAAGTTCTGACCACACCGCGGCAGTAACCCTTTTGGAAAAACGCATTGCGCAAAACGAAATACTGCGCAGATAGGCAGCAAACTGCTTGACGGGAATTTTCCTTTCAGTAAGATAAGACTTCAGATTGTGATATACCCTCGCAAGGGGCAATTTAGCGTAACCGTCTACTACAGGTGGTGCTGTGCCGGTGGGTGTCGGCGGCTGATCGCTGGCCGGTTTCTGAACGGTTTGCTATATCCAAGTTTTACCAAGGTGCGTCTGATGAATTCCAGCAGTTCTTTCCGCGGTCGGGTCGTGCGAACCTTGAAGTCCTGGCTCAAGCCCGAGTGGCTCTTCCGCCAGCAGCGGCAGCGGAAAATTGCCTCCCGCTACGCTCGCCTGAGCGAAGCCTCTTCGCGGGGCATCGTTGCCAGCACCGTGGAAGCCTTCCGCAGCCTCTTCGCTCCAAGCCGGTCGCCATCGCGTCGCCGTGGCGGCCTGGACCTCGGCTTCGTCCGCTTCGAGCTCGGAAGCCCTCGAACCCCGGCGGCTGCTCTCGGCCACGCTCTATGTCGGGCAAGTTGCGAACGATTGGATCGCCGAGCCAAGTGGGGCGCATCCACCCTCCCTTGGTTCAACAAATGTGGAGTACAAGGTCGGCTCTAGTGTCGAGGTGACAGGCCTGGTCTACGGAGGATCGGCGACTGGAACAGGATACACGGCCTTCACCTCGATTTCTGCCGCCTTGTCGCAAGCCGCCTTGGACAATGACGGCGACACGATTGATCTTCTCAGCGGCACATGTTATGGCCTCACGACCCTGAGTGTACCGAATATGATTTTTCAGCCCGCTCCGGGTGAAGCCAGCGTGGTCAGCCTGCAAGGCAGCGGCGGCGGCGCAATCGACGTTACCGCTTCGGGCGTGCAGATTTTGGGGTTCACCGATAATATCTCCGCCAACGGCTACACGGCCATTACGATCGAGAGCACAGCCAACAATTTCACGATCACGGGCAACACTATTGCCCAAAGTAAAACGGGCATTGCCGTCGGCCCCGGAATGATCTCCGGCAGCTTGACCGGAACGATTTCGGGCAGCACCTTTACCGATACCAACGGGATTTCGGTGAATGCCGGGTCCGGGACGGTCGGCATCAGCGGGGGCTCGATTTCCGGCGACTCGAACGGCGTTGGCATCGACGCGGTTAGCGGAACCGTCGTGGTTTCCAGTATCAGCATTGGTCTCGGCAGCAATCTCACGGGGATTGACGTCGCGGGCGCGGCAACCACGGTCAGCGGTACGGTCTTCTCCGTCCCCGCCGGAACCAACTCCACGGACCTGCAGTTCGACAGCGGCTCGTTGACCTTGGGGACCGACAACCAGTTCTTCGGCACCACGTACATCGACAACCAAACCTCGACGGCAATCAACGCCACCGCAGCGGGAACCCAGTTTGGAGGCGTGACCCCGACCGCGCTCTCGCTCACCAACCAGTCGCAACTCGATCAGATTTACCCCATCGAGGACCAGATCCACGATGCCTTGTCCGCTGGATCCGCCTACGGCCTCGTGCGGCTCGTGCCCGGCGCGGACTTCGTCTCGCACGTATCGGGCACGATCGGCAACGGCGTCGCCGCCGCATCCTCCGGCGATACCGTTTACATCCAGAGCGGCTCATACACGGAGAACGTCTCAGTCGGCAAGAATCTCACGCTGCAAGGAGTCTTTGACACCACTTCTGACTCCGCCACGACCCTGACCGGTAATCTCTCCATCACGGCCGGAACAGTCGCCGTCAAGGACCTCACGATCAGCGGCGGGTCCGGCACCGGAATCACTATCAGCGCCGGTTCCGTTTCGCTTTCCCAAGACACCATCAGCGGCTACACTACGGGCGTCAACGTCAGCGGCGGCAGCCTCACGGCAACCCAGAACATTATCACCTCCAACACCACGGGCGTCTCGGTCGATTCGGGTGCCGGCTCGGTTACCCTGGGTGGAACAGCGGCGGATTCGGGCAACTCCATCGCCGGAAACACCGGCGCTGGTCTCGTGGACGACTCCAGTGGAACGGTCACGGCCGCCGGCAACTGGTGGGGCAGCGCCAATGGCCCCACGACGACGCTCAATCAATACGCGACCATTTTGGGGCTCACCGCCGGTGACGTGGTCAGTGGCAGCGGCACTCCCACGCTTGCCCCTTGGCTCACGGACGGCACCAATTCCTATTCCACCACACCCGGCTTCGGGCATGCGGCCGCCGATACGATCGCGCCCACCGTGACCGGCCCATCCACGCAGTCGGCCACGGAGGGCAGTTCGCAGACTTTCACCCTGGGGTCCGCCACCGATTCAATTGAGCCGAACCTGGCCGTCAACGTCAATTGGGAGGACGGTACCACTCCGGACACCACATTCGCCGCCACGTCCGGCACGCTCGCTTCCCAGTCCCACACCTATGCAGAGGCACAATCTTCGCCCTACGTTCCCCAAATTACGGTCGTCGACCAGGCGGGCAACCGCAGTTCGACGACGTTCAACGTCAACGTGGCCGACGCCCCCTTGGTCAGTCCCGTCCTCACGCCGCCGGTGGCGGCGACGTTGAACTACCAGGGAAACTATGAGGAAACGGCAGGAGTACCCTTCAGCCCGATCACGGTCTTCCAATTCACCGATGACGCAGGCGCGGATTCCAACATCCTCGACTACACGGCTATCGTAACCCTGGGCGACGGCAATACGGTGACCTTGAACAGCGCCGGCCTGGTCACTGGCCCTGGCATCACCAACGCGCCGGGCGCAACCGGCCAGATCGTGGCCACCGCGACCCCCGGCGTCTTTGACGTGCAGTTAAGTTACACCTTCACCGAGCAACTGGTCAATCAGACCTTCGGCGTGACCGTGACCGACGTCCACGGATCCACCGTGTCCGCCAGCACTTCGACCTTCAACGTCTCCGATCAGGCATTGGTGGCCACCGCGGTGCCCTTCTCCGCCGTGACCGGCCAGCCCTTTACGAACGTCGCGGTGGCCACATTCACCGATCCCGGCGGGGCGCAGGCCGTGGGCAACTACAGCGCCACGATCGACTGGGGCGACCCGGGCAGTACCACCACGACTGGTTTGATCACCTACTCCGGCGGCGTGTTTACGGTCTCCGGCGGGTTCACCTACGCGTCGCCCGGAACCTATTCTCCGACGGTCACCATCACGCACACGGGCTACTCCGCGGTGATAGCCACCGACACGGCCACCGTCACCAGCGTGGTTTGGGTCGATAGCAACTGGCAGGGCACTCTTACCTCCGGCCTGCCCGTCACCGCCTTGTCCGCTGAGGGCGCGCCCTCCGGCATCGTCTTCACCTACGACGTCAATGCTTTCAGCAGCATCGGGGCGGGCATCGCCGGGTTGGGCAGCACGGCAGGCACCGTCAACGTCCTGGGAGGCACCTACACCGAAACGGATACGATCAGCACGGCTGGCGTGACGCTCGAGGGCTACGGCTTCTTGGCCGCCACGGTCACCGCGCCGAGCAGCGTCAGCGGTGCCGCAGTAATCTCGGTCAGTGCGGCTAACGCGACCGTTGGCGGCCTCGATATCGTGGTCGACCAGCCCTACGCCGGTGCGGGTATCGCCGCCGTCGACCCCAGTGGGGCCACTTCTTCAACCTTCAACGGCTTGCAGGTCCTCAACAACGTCATCACCTCCACGACGACCGGGACCGCCGGATACCTGGCGTCGGCCAAGACCCAGGGCTATACGACTTCGAATTACAGCGTCGGCATCGCCGTGCTGGCCTCGCCGGCGGACAATGTTGCCCCAACGGTCATGATCCAGGGCAACCAGGTGCTGAATACCGGCGGTTATTGGGTCAAGCGGCGGGCTCTGGGTGTACGAGGCCCAAGGCACGATCGGCGGGGTTAATTCCGGCGATGCCAGCCTCGGCAATACCCTCTTCGGCTCGTACGAAGACGCGCTCGTCGATTTCGCCCGCGGCGCCACGACCATCGACAACAATACCTTCACAGGCGTGGGGCTGAACATCACCGAGCCGAACGGCAACGCGTCCACCGAAGTCGCGTACAACCACTTCTCGACGGCCGGGGCCGACGATGCAGCGCTGTTCATCAACCACAACTACAACTCGACCTCACCGATAACCGTTCACGACAACACCTTCGCCGTCCCGTCCAATGACATCGGCTTGCTGAGCGGCGGTTCGCTCGGGGTTTCGGTCTACAATAATATTTTCGGTCCCGCCGTCGGCGCCTCGAACACGACCGATATCGTCGTCGACACCTTCCACCCCGCCAGCAGTCAAGATGTCCCATATGTGTCGAACTCCATCAGCATTACCGGCAACCAATTCAACGCCGGCACGGATACCAATGCCACGGCTATCCAGTTCGCCAACCACAACCCGGCGCGGCCAGCCCCAGCCCCGACTTCGGGGCAATTACCATCGGTGGAAGCGGGTCTTTGGCGAACACCTTCAGCGTGAGCCTCCAGCAGTTCATCGTGGAAGCTGTGCCGACCAGCAGCGTTTCCTTCTCGGGCGACTCCTATAACTCCAGCAGGGGTGTCGGACTCGGCTACGTTACCGCCAACATCGACGCCTCTCAGAACGTCTTCGACGTTTCCAGCGGCCATACGCTCGCCGACGCCAACATGACCCCGGCCGACTACTACGAGATCCAGAACCAGATCGTCGACGGCACCGACTATTCCGGCGCCGGTCTGGTAACGATCAATCCGAACAACATCTATGTCACGCCCCAAAGTTACTTCACGCCTGCAACCGACGACACGGGCGCCATCCAGCGGGCCGTCGCTTTGGCCAGCAACGGTGACACGATCCACATCGAGGGCGGAACTGCCCTCCGTCCCGACGTTTACAGCGAGGCCAATATCGCGGTGACTAACGCCGTCACCATCCAGGGCGAAAGCCGATCCGGCGTAGTCGTCACGCCATCGGTGGCCGACGTCCACGACGACAGCACTTTCGGCGGCAGTCCGAACAACGCCTTCGTGATCGAGGACTCCGGCGTTACCATCGAAAATCTCACGATCGATGGCGGCGGAAACCTGGGCTTCCGCACGGGCATCGTTACCGACTACTCGACCGGCAACTACGGCGACACGATCGTGGACACGGTGGCCGTGAACAACGTCTATCGTCGCGGCGTGTACATCATCGCTGATAGCGAACACATTACGGGCAACGAGATCCTCAATTCGACTTTCGACAACGACGGGACCACCCTGCCGTACGAGCACGGCTTCGCGATCATGGCTGGCGACGCCGACGTGTTGATCGCCGGCAATACGATTACCGACTGCAGCATCGGCATTGGCAGCAACTACTTCATTTCTGAAGAGACGGCGCCCCAACTGACCATTCAGGCCAACAGCATCAGCCTGCCCGTAAGCACTGCGGCCAACGGCGCCATCGGCATGGACCTCAGCGGCCTGGCCGACGGCAGCCTGATCGGCGGCACCGGGACGGTCCTGGTCGATGGCAATCCCCTCCCTGTCGCAAACACTATCGATATGTCGGGCGCCGCCGACGGAGTTTCGACCATCGGCATCGTCGTGCAATACGCAGTGGCCAGCGCGACGGTCGAGGGCAATTCGATCGCGACCGGAGCATTGGGCACCGGGATCTATTTGTACTACGATGTTGATTCCGCGAACCCTGTGGTCGTGGAGAACAACCAGATCACCGGCACGGGTTCGCTGACGGGGATCCTTGCCAGCGACGATGGCGAGCTCTTCGGCGACGTGCCGTATAGCGGAACGACCTATGCCACGCTGACGGGCAACACGATTAGTGGCTTTGCGACCGGCGTGGCAGTCGAGAGCGCCAGCGCCAATCCCGTGGCTGTGACCATCGGCGGCGGCGGCTCGAATTCCATCTCTGGAGCAACGAGGGGTATTCTGGTTCAAGGCGCAACGCCTCGGCCACGATCAGCGGCAATACCGGCTCGATCTACGGCAATTTCGTCGGCATCGACGTGGAAGGCGGCTCGGCCATCATTACCGGCAACCACATCTACGACAATACTACAGACGGGATCCTCTTTGCCAACGGCGGAAGCGGCTCCGTGACGGGCAACAATTTCGCTGGCGGCACGCCCAATGGCACCGACCTCTGGATCGCCTCGACGGCCGACGCGGCCAGCATCACCATCGGCGACGGCAATGCCTTTGCCGGCACACAGTTCATCAACAACCAGAGCAGCCAGAATTTCGATCTTTCCGGCTATACTAACACCACGTTCAGCGGCACGCTGCCCGGCGGCGCGCCGTTCACCACCTTCAATGCGGCCACGCTCCCAGTGGCCGATGTTCCCGCCAACTTGGCCACCTTCTATGCGATCGAAGACCAGATCAGCGACGCCCTGGACAACTCCAGCCTGGGCTACGTGCGAATCAAGACCGGCTACGACTTTGTGACGCAAGCCAGCGACCTCGCTAGCAACGGCGCCATTTCGCGCGCCGTCGCCGTGGCCAACACGGTTGAAACCGCGCCTGCCGCCGGCGACATCGTCGAGGTGCAGGCCGGCTCGTTCGTCGATAACCTCACGATTCCGACAAGCCTGACGCTTAACGGGGCCGGGCAGGGAAGCACGACTGTCTATCCAGCCGTTTCCGACCCGCTTGGCACGAACACGCCGCTCAGCGGCCACGTGGTCGTCCTGGTCGCTGCGAACAACGTCTCGATTGAAAACCTGACCGTCGATGGCGACAATCCGAAGATCACGCACGTCGCGATCACCTCCGGTCCGGACACCGGCGCATATCGATGCCAGGGACGAATGGCACTGTCGCCGTCCGAAGTCGTTTCACGTGCAGTGTTTGCGCAATTCGGCCCGGAGCGTCTCGCGGGGCTTCTGCATGAGTGGATAACCATGCCTGCGCCGTTTGAGAACCCTTGGTTCGAGACGGCCCGGGCGATTGGCGACTTCGCAGGCAGCAACGTGGCGGAGTATTGTTTGGCAATGAACGACCAATTGCGAGGCGGGTATCAGCCCGCAGGAGATCGACATCCACGACGCCAGCACGTACTGGCACGTTCCGGTGAAGCTGATCTGACGCGGCTGTTTGCCGTGGAGCAGCGCTGCTGCGGCCGCCGTCGTGCGGATGAGGTTGTAACCGAGGAGGGTGGCCCAGAGTTCGCGGCGAACCATTTCCGGCGACTTGCAACGAACGTGAGCGAGATTCAGATTAGATTTGATGCTGCGGATGTCCAACTCCGAGTTCCAGCGAAAACCGTAAAGCTCCGCGATCTCCTCATGGCTGTAGAGTGTCGCATCGGTCAACGTGGTGACCACCGTAATCGTCTTCGTGCGGCGGCCCGGTTCCACGACAGTGTAACACAGCTCACGCAGTTCGAGGGTTTCGGGAATGCGGTCATAAGTCTCCTGGTTCATCCAGTCCGGCCGTGCGGGCTTGGTCCACACGATGAGATGATCGTTCTTTCCCAGGCGTGTGCCGCGGCGAAAATCAGAGTTGCGCTTTTGATGCAAGCGGGCGCAGGTATCCACGTCCTGGAGTTGCAACAGGGCGATCATCATGAAAGAACAATAGTGGCGGTCGAACACGGCAATATCGCCCGCAGGCAGCGACGCAAGCATGGACCGCAGCAGAGCCGTCTCGCCGGTCTCCTTGCCCTTATACGGACCGATCGTGGCATCCGTCAGGCAAGCCGTTGCCAGGGAGATGATCGCTACTGCACGCGCGATCGGCAGGCCCACGCCTTTCTTCTGGGTCCGCGGATGGGGAAACTCCGCCAAGTTCTGGGGCGTGGCGGGCATGGTGAACGTAAATCCGTCGATCAGTTTTGCGTGCTTGCCCTTCCACAGCCAATCCTTTGGGGCGGCTCCCTGCATCTCGGCGGCCACTTCGCGACTGAGTTCGTGCAGCGCCACTTCGGAGAGCTTGGCGCGGGCGCGGCAGTAGTCGCCGGTGTCGGCCGTGGGCGGCGTGATCTGCTGGTGCTCGCAGTAGTTGACGACCCGCGCCACGGCCGCCTGGCACGAGGCCTCCTTGCCGTCGCGCAACACTTGGCCGAGAAACGACCAGACCATCATCGCCGTCGAGTAGATTGCCTGCTTGCCGAACAGGCCATCATGTTTGGCGAACACACTCCCAACGCGCTCCGCGGAGAGGATGCGTGCGAAGGGCAACGACTCGTCGGCGAGAAACGCTGCCACCATTTTCCGAAAATTGCTACTGCCCCCGCTGGCCGAATTTGGTATATCCCCAGCCATGAAAAAACCCTCCGTGGCATCTTTGCGATCGCCATGCCAAGGAGGGCTTACAAATCATAGCCAAGAGCGGGCAAAAACTTCAAGACCACCTCGGCGAGAAAGGGAATCTAGCAAAACCCCCCAACTCGTCCATGCCCAATCTGTGCACCGATCCTAACGCGACAGTGCCATTCATGCCAGGGACGGTATCGTCACCGATTACAACCTGGCGACGTATACCGGGATGGTGGTCAAAAACGTCACCGTTCAGAACGTCTATCTCCGCGGCATTGAATATTATATTGACCCCAATGTCGGTGGCACCGGCACCGCCGACTTCGAGAGCGACACCGTCAACAACGTCCAGGGCGACCCGGACAATTCGATTGCGATCTTCATCAACGGCGGTAGTGGCACGATCGCCAACAACATCATTTCCTATAGCCCGAACGCGATCTCCGACAACTGGTCCTACGGAACGGATATTTACGGCAACACGATCACGTATTCCGGCAACGGCATCGACTCCTCCAATAGCGGCGACGCGGCCGATTCGATCTACGACAACAACGTTTCATTGGGCGTCAGTTATCCCGGCAACGTCCCCTCCGGTTCCTCGGGCATCTTTGTCTTTGATCCCTACAAGACCGTCCCCGTGTACAGCAACACGATCAGCGGCGTCGACACAGGCCTGGCGGTCTACGGCGGCGAGGGCGGCTCCGCGGCCTTCAGCGACAACGATGTCACCGTCAACGCCGGCGGGACCGGGGCCTTGGTCACTACCGACACGCTCGGTTACGGCCAACTGGACGTTTCGGCGTCGTTCAGCGGCGACAGCTTTGGCGGCGGGGCTACGGGAATCCTCGTTCAGCAGAATTTTGACGCCGTCCCCTTCCCTGGCAACCCCTCCATTCCCACCGCGGCCGTCTCGATCGGTGGCGTCACGATCTTGGATGCCACAACCGGCATCGACATCGAGGGAGGCTCGGTCAGAATGATCAGCGGCTCGATCAGTGGCGGGACGACCGGCCTGGAGATCGACAACTCGACCACATTTTATGATTATGACCTTGGAACCCCGGCGTCGGTCACTGAAGCTACGACGTCCACGATTGTCGGCAACACCTTGGGCAATTTGGCCTTCGCCGGCCAGAGCGGCAACTACATCACGTTGGCCGACGGCACCCTCGGCGGGACGGTCAGCCCGACCAGCTTCAACGGGACGATCCTGGACGCCAGCGGCGTGTCGTTCGACGGCCAACTCGGCGCCAGCCTGACGACGGCCAGCGGCCCATTGACGGCCTATAACGTCGAGGACAAGATCACCGACTACCTCGACGATCCGACCTTGGGCTACGTCAGCCTCAATTCCAACAATGTCTACGTTGCCCAGAGCAGCGAATTGCCCGCTCAGGGCACTGCCGGCGCCATTCAGCGCGGCATCAACGTTGCGCCGTCGGGCGGCACGGTCGACGTCCAGGCCGGTTCGTTCGTCGTTAACGCCACGATTCCCAAGGGCCTGACGGTTATCGGGGCCGGCCAGGCCAGCACCATCGTCTATCCGGCCGTTTCCGATCCGTTCGACGAGGATATTGCAAGTGCAGTGTTCTTGATCGATGCCAGTAACGTCTCGATTGAAAACCTGACCGTCGATGGTGACAACCCGAACATCACGC
The DNA here is from genome assembly GCA_963824275.1 of uncultured Planctomycetia bacterium. Taxonomy (GTDB): domain Bacteria; phylum Planctomycetota; class Planctomycetia; order Pirellulales; family Thermoguttaceae; genus JANXQG01. The sequence goes on from CAWGOT010000003.1 coordinate 2,018,651, forward strand.
ACGTCGCGATCACCACCGGTCCGGACACCGGCGCCGACATCGACGCTGCCGCCGGCATCGTCGCCGACTGGAGTGCGGCTACCTCTTACACCGGAATGGCAGTTAAGAACGTCACCGTCGAGAACATCTATCTCCGCGGCATCGAATATGCCGACGGCGGGGACGGCGGCACGGGAACGATCGATTTTGAGAACGACACCGTCACCAATGTGCAGGGCGACCCCGACAATTCCCTCGCAATCTTCAACGATTTCGGCAGCGGCACGATCGCAAACAACACGATCTCGTATAGCCCCAGCGCCATTAACATGAACTGGTCTACTGGGACGGACGTTTACGGCAATATAATCACGTATTGCGGGAGCGGCATCAACTCTTCAAATAACGGCGGAGCGGGTGGCAGCGCCGACTCGATCCACAAGAACAATGTTTCACTCGGCAACGAACTCTACGGCGGCGCAGGCTCCGCCTACGGCATCTATGTCTTCGTGCCCTACGAGAACGTCAGCGTCGAGACGAACGCGATCAGCGGTGTCGACGTTGGTTTGGGGGCCTTCGGCGGCGAGGGCGGCTCCGCGGCCTTTAGCGGCAACATCGTCAGCGTCAACGCGGGCGGGACCGGCGGCTGGGTCACTACCGACACGTTCGGTTACGGTCAACTGGACGTTCCGGCGTCCTTCAGCGGCGACAGCTTCACCGGCGGGGCGACGGGAATCCTCGTCCAGCAGAATTTCGACGCCGTCCCCTTCCCTGGCAACCCCTCCATCCCCACCGCGGCCGCCTCGATCAGTGGCGTCATAATTTTGGATGCCACAACCGGCATTGACATCGAGGGAGGCTCGGTCACGATGATCAGCGGGTCGATCAGTGGCGGGACGACCGGCCTGGAGATCGACAACTCGACCACATTTAGTGATTATGATCTTGGAAGCCCGTATGGCGATGACCCTGGAATCCCGGGGTCGCCGGTCACTGAAGCTACGACTTCCACGATTGTCGGCAACACTTTGGGCAATTTTGCCTTCGCCGACCTGAGCGGCAACTACATCACGTTGGCCGACGGCGCCCTGGGCGGGATGGGCAGCCCGACCAGCTTTAATGGGACGACCCTGGACGCCAGCGGCGTGTCGTTCGACGGCCAACTCGGCGCCAGCCTGACGACGGCCAGCGGCCCGTTGACGGCCTACAACGTTGAGGACAAGATCACCGACTACCTCGACGATCCGACCCTGGGCTACGTCAGCCTCCAGTCCGCCAACGTCTTCGTTGCCCAGGACAGTGACCTGACACCGTTTGACGGCGGGCAGGGCACACCCGGCGCGATCCAACGCGGCATCAACGTGGCGCCCGTGAACGGCACGGTCAACGTGCAGGCCGGTACCTTTGTTGGCCAGGTGCAGATCACCAAGGACCTGACCCTGCTCGGCCAAAGCGAAGCCGGAACGGTCATCCAATCGCCCGCCACGCTGACCCAATCCTTCACGACCTCTTCCGGCAACGTCATCACGCCGGTTGTCTACGTCCATAACGCCGACGGCGTTACCATCCAGAACTTGACGGTCGACGGGAACGACCAGGGCAACGGCAACGACGGCTTCGACGGCATCGCTTACTACCAGGCGGGCGGCACGATGAATGCCGTCCAGGTGGAGAACGTAGAGGATAGCTCGCTCGACGGCAACCCGACATACGGCATCTACGCGGATGCGGACAACGGCACCGCGCGTAGTTTGGAAGTCACGGGCTCCAACGTCCACGACTTCCAGAAGAACGGCATTACCGTAGGCGGCGCCGATCTGACCGTCAATATCAACGAAAACACGGTCACCGGCGCTGGGCCCACCAGTGCCATTGCGCAGAACGGCATCCAGATCGGCAGTGGAGCCCAGGGCATTATCGGATCCTTGACCGCGGTCGACGGCAACTCGGTGAGCGGCATCGACTATACCGGCGGCGGTTCCTACGTGGCAACCAGCATCTTGAGCGTCGGTGCGGGCGCGAGCGTGACGATCGAGAACAACATCGTGACCGGCGCCCAGATGGGCATTTACGTGGATACGCCTGCGACGATCTTGGCCAATACGATCACCGGCGGCGGCAGCGGCGCTTTCGGCATCGACGCAGCCAGCGGCACAGATGCCAACAACTCCGACATCGAACAGAACATCATCAGCAACGTCGGCGTTGGGATCCTGGTGGACAATTTAGGCTCGACCGGGGCAGCCGCCACGGTTTCCGGGAACAAGGTCACGGGCGGCAGCACAAGCGAAGGCATTGTCGTCTACGGGCCGGCAACGGTCGACGGCAATACGGTCACCGGTCTGTTGGACTACAGCAACGGCATCATTGTTTCGGCCGCGGCCGGGCAGACCGTAACCGTCACGAACAACAAGCTTGCCGGTTCCGGCAGTGAAACCTGGCTTCTCACGGTGGACAACACGCCCGCCACGGCCACGATCACCCTCGGCGGCAACGTCTACGCCAGCGCGACGGCCAAGTACATCGTCCTGGATTACAACTCTTTCTCCGCGGTCAATCTCGATGCTACGAACGAGATCTTTGGCGCTACGTACAGCGGCGGTACTTTCTCGGGCGGTACGTTGGCTACGCGCCGGCACTCTCTCCCAGCAGTACGGCTTCGCCGACCACATTATCGACGGCGTGGATGCCAGCGGCATGGGCCTTGTCCGCACCGAAGCCAACAACGTCTACGTCACGCCGCATTCCTACTCATCCGACGTGGGCACCTACAGCCCCAGCATCCAGCGCGGCATCGACGCTGCAACTGCCGGCGATACGGTCAACGTCGAGGCCGGCACGTACACCGGCGACGTTAACATTGACAAGAGCGTCACTCTCAGCGGAGCTGAGGCCGGCGTCGATCCAGGCGCGACCGGGTGGACGGCCCCAGCATCAACCATCATGGGCGCGGGAATCAATGCGCCGATCGCGATTTCCTCCGGCATCGACAACGTCGCCATCGACGGCTTCGCGATCGAAAGCCCGCCTGCCGGCAGCGGCAGCGAAAACGCCGGGATCTGGATGAACGGCAGCACCGGTGTCACGATCGACTACAACGTCATCGAAAACAACACGACGGGCATTGCCATCGCCGACGCGGGCGGTTCAATCACCCACAATCTGATCCAGGACAACAACGCCCCGGGCGTGGTTTCGGCAACGGCATCGAGTTTTTCGCGGGCAGTTCCGGGAACTGGACCATCTCCAAGAACCACTTCACGAACAACCAGGGCGCCGACATTGGGATCGTCGGGGGCGGCGACACGGTTTCCAACGTCACGATTACGGACAACGATTTCTTCGCTTCTGCCGGCATATTCCTGATCACTTCAGCCAACACGCTGGTCGAGGACAATGCGTTCAGCGACAGCCTGGGCGACGCCATCGACCTTGCCGGTGGCAACAACGGCGTCACGATCACTCAGAACAGGATCACCGACCCCGTTGGCTCCGGCATCAACGTCATCGGCGACGTGTACGGCTTGGGTGGGAGCGGCGGTGGTCCCGATCTCAACGTTTCGATCAGCCACAATAAAGTGACTGGCGCGGGCACGGCGGGCATAAGCATCAGCCAGGGAAGCGTGGCGATTGACGATAATACCCTCACGGGTGATGTTGTCGGCGTTCTGGCCGAGGCGTTTTACGAAGACCCGGGCTACTATAGCGGAACGATCGACGCGACGCTGGACGGCAACACCATCACCGGCAACACCGCCGCCGGCATCGTCGCCGGCTCAGCGCAGACCACGGCGCCAATCTATCTTCTGGCCCAGAACAACACCATCACGGGCGACGGCGAAGGCGTCGTCATCAGCAATGGCGCCACGGTCGATCTGGGTACTGATGTAACCGATACCGTGCATCAAGATTTCAGCGGTCTGGGAACGAGCGCCGGCAACAATATTCTCACCGGCTACACCGGGGTCGGCGGCAATTACGCCATCGACGATCAGAACACGGTCAGCGGCGGTCAGCCCAACGTGCTGGCCGAGGACGATAATTTCGGACCATACCCGGCCGGCGATCCCGGCGCGATTGGACAGGTCATCAACGATAGCGCTAACAATTCCAGCCTGACGACGGTCTATTACCTGCCGACTCTGAACCTGCCGACTCCAGCCCCGACGACGGTGTACGTCAACGTTTCGTGGGCCGGCAGCGCTTTCGGGTCCGACCCCGGTGCCCTGGGCGGCGGCAATTCCTATGGTTACGACGAGTTCAGCGACATCCAGGACGCCATCAACGCCGTGGCCGCGACCGGCACGGTCAATATCTACTCCGGGAATTACGACCCCAACCTCGTCATCACGCGTCCGGTCACCATTGAATGGCGGGTACGAAGGCGGAGTCACGACTGTTCTGCCTTCGGTGGGTCGTGGCGGCAATCAGACCGCTTTCCTCGTCGAAAGCAACAGCGTCACGATTGAACACCTGACGATCGACGGCCGGACCAACTCGTCCAGCGACAATTTCGCAAATGGCATCGTCACCAATAACGATGGGACCGGCTACCAGGTTGTCGCCCTCACCCCCTACAGTGATTTGACCGCGGAATACCTGACGGTCGAAAACGTGTCCAACACTGGCATCGGTGTCTTGACCCAAGGCACCGGCAACCAGATCCTGCACAATACGCTGACGGACGTCGGCTATAACTCGATCTTCGTGTTCGGCGCTACCGCCACGATTGCGGACAACGTCATCACGGGCACCGGCGTGGACGAGAACCCGGCTACCGCCAGTGACGGCATCGTGTCGAACGAACTCACCCGCCCCGATGGTTCTGAAATCGCCCCAGTCCTCACGATCCAGGGCAACACGATCAGCCAGAGCAACGCCGGCATGAATCTGGCCGCATTGGGCGCCGGAAGCCTCATCGGCGAAACCACCGCCGGGGTTGACACGCTCGACGCGAACCATGTTGACGTCACCGGTACCACCGGCGGCGATAGCGGCGTCGGCATCCTCGTCTCGTGGGCCAACGGTCCGGTGGCCGTCACCGGCAACCAGATCACGGCAAATAACGACGCCAACGGCATCGCGCTGTTCTACGATGGAACGAATACCATCAGTCTTACCGGCAATAGCGTCACGGTCCCGTCGGGAGATCTCAGCGTAGACGATTCGGCCACCGGCGGCGGAAACGGGGCGGGCATCTTCATCTCGGACGATTACACGTACTTTGGCGAGGGCGAGGCCGGCGGGAGCACTGCCGCGATCACGGGCAATACGATCAGCGGGTTTGTCACCGGGATCGAAGTCCAGTCCATGTACGACACCGCGGTCTCGGCTACGATCGGCGACGGGACAACCGACGGTGTCAACACCATCAGCAACTCGAACTGGGGCGTCCTGGTCGAGGGCAGCGGCGCATCGGCCGCCATCAACGACAACTCGATCCAGAGCTTCCAGGACTACGGCGTGCAGTTGGCGTACGACGCCTACGGCTCAGTCACCGGGAACACGATCGTGGCGTCGGACGGCGCGTACGCCGGGATTTCGGTCTATGATTTCACGCAGGCCGGTTCGACCCTCACGATCAAAAAAACAATGTGACCATCGCCCAGGACGGTTTTGGCGGCATTTGGGTGAATGTCTTCAACCCCTCCACCGCCGCAACGCTGGACATCAACGACAATACCGTCAATGGCGCCGACGATGTACTCGACAACACTGACGGGCTCGGCGACCCCTACCCGGTTTTCGGTATTTACCTCACGACTCTCAATTCCAACGTCAGCGCAACCTTGAACGGCAATACCGTCACTTCCTACTCGGCTGAGGAGCCGTTGGCGGCGGGCATTGCCGTGTGGAGCGCGCCGGGGGCTACCCTCTCGGTCAGCGGCGGCTCGATCGCCGACGCAATCGTCGGCATCGACCTGGACAACGTCGACCTGAACTTCGGCGGCAGCCCCGGCACGACCACCTTGAACGTGAGCGATGTGGCCATCAGCGGCGGAACGACGGGCATCCGCGTGGCGGCCGTGCCGTCGGACTATCCCGGCGCGCCGCTGTACGTTAATCCCGAGCCGAACGTGCCGGCCGGCAACGTCGTGCTTGATCTTTCCGGCGGCTCGATCACCGGCGCCACGACCGGTATCAACGTCGAGGGCCAGTCGCCCGGGACCTATACGGCCACGGCGAACCTTTTGGGCGGCACCAGCATCACGAGTTGCACCACCGGGATCCTGGTGAACGACGCTGGCGGCACCGCCATCGCCAACGTCAGCGGCAGCACGATCTCCGGCAATACGACCGGCATCAACGTCGAAGGCGGCACACTGACCGCTACGAATGACGTGATTACGGGCAACGCCACGGGCGTGCTTGTCAACGGCGGCACGGCCACGCTGCACGACAACGACCTCGCGGACAACAGCAGCTTCGCTGTCAGCACGAGCGGGACTGCCGTCGACGCCTCGGCCAACTACTGGGCGCTACGACCGGAGCGACAATTGCCGCGGAGATCAGCGGTCCGCTCGGCGCTGGCGACGTAAACGACGTGGACTTCACGCCCTGGCTGATCAACCCCGGCACGATCACGGGGACCAGCTACGCCGGCGACTACTCCAACCTGGGCGTCACCCTGTTCGGCGCGCAGACCGGATCGACCGGCCGCATCCAGGAAGCGATCAACCTCGTCACCACCGGCGGCACCGTGAATGTCGAGTCCGGCGCCTATGGCGAGGACGACATGATCGCCAAGAATCTGGAGATCGTCGGCGATGACACTGGTGGCGGCGATCCGACCGCCAACAGCTTCACGCTCACCAACGGGGCCGTCTTCGGCGCCGGGTCCGGCGGCATCACCGCGCCCGAGGTCTATGTGAATCAAGTCGGCGCGGTGGGCGCGCTGATCCAGGACGGCATCCTCTTGGCCTCCAGCGGCGGCACGGTCAACGTCGCCGCCGGCACCTACGCCCAGCAGGTCAACGTCGACAAATCGGTCGCCCTGCTCGGGGCCCAGGCGGGCAACGACGCCAACACCCGGTCGGCGGCGTTCGTCGACGGCAGCGCCGACCCCACGCTGGAAACAATCATTACTGCGTCGAGCGTCAACCCCGGGGGCACTTCGCTCACCGACATCCCCTGCCTGGGCGGGAGCCTGATCAGCGTGACCGCCGACAACGCCACCATCAACGGTTTCGTCCTCGACGGGTATAACCCCAATCTGCCATCGCAGGCTGGTGCGGACCAGCTCAACGGCACCGGCCCCTATATCGACGTGGGCGACGGCATCAGCACCTACAACGGCACGGGGTACGTGGCGGTCAACACCCTGACGGTCGAATACAACATCGTGCAGAACGTCGATGCCACGGGCATCGCCGTCGTTGGCCCGACCGATGGCTCCGGCGTGGGTTCCGGCGCGGCCGTCCAGAACAACGTGGTCCAGAACTTCCAGTTCTATGGCGTGCAACTGGCTTACAACGCCTACGGTTCGGTCAGCGGGAACACGGTCATCGCGCCGGACAACGCCGACGCGGGCATTTCGGTCTACAATTTCACGAGCACCGGCCTGTCTGGAAACACGGTTGCCGTGACCGGCAACAACGTGACGATCGCGCAGAATGGCTGGGGCGGCATTTGGGCGAATGTTTTCGCCCCCCCCGCCGCCGCCGCACTCAATATCAGCGACAACACTGTCAACGGCGCCGACGACGTCCTTGACAACCCCGCTGCCCCTGCCACCGGCCCCTGGCCCGTAGTCGGCATTTACCTCACGAGCATGGATTCCAACGTCACTGCGACCTTGGACGGCAATGCCGTCACCTCCTACTCGCTGAGCGAGCCGTTGGCGGCGGGGATTGACGTGTGGGCGCGCCGGGGGCCAGCATTTCCGTCGGCGACTACGCTTCGACACATACCACGATCACCAACGCCACCGTCGGCATCGACCTGGACAACGTCGACGTAAACGCCGGCGGCAGCCCCGGAACCACCACCTTGTCCGTGAGCAACGCGGTCATCAGCGGCGGAACAACGGGCGTCCGCGTGGCCGCCGTGCCATCGGACTATCCCGGCGCCCCGCTCTACGACTACCCGGATCCGAGCAATAATTACGTGCAAGGCGACGTCCTGCTCAACCTCTCCGGCGGCTCGATCAGCGGCGCCACGACCGGCATCGACGTTGAGGGCCAGTCGTCCGGGACCTATACGGCCACGGCGAACCTCTTGGGCGGCACCAGCATCACGAGTTGCAGCACCGGGATCCTGGTACACGATGCTGGCGGCACCGCCATCGCCAACGTCAGCGGCAGCACGATCTCCGGCAATACGACCGGCATCGACGTTGAAGGCGGCAGCGCTACGGCGACGTACAACACCCTCGCTAATGACACCACCGGCATCAAGGTGGACGGCGGCACGCTGATCGCGGACAACAACCTGATCTCCGGCGGCTCGGGCGACTCGGTGGACGTGACGGCTGCCGGCACCCCAAGCGTCAGCCTGTTCGGCAATGCACTGACCAACAGCGGCCTCGGCGTCAGCAATGCCAACAGCGCCACGGTCAACGCCGGCGGCAACTGGTGGGGCGTCAATACCGATACCGGCGTGGCGGGCCAGACCTCCGGCAGCGTGGTCTACAACCCCTGGTTGGACACGTCCGCCAATTCGGCGGTGGGCACCGGCTTCTCCGGCGATTTCTCCAAGCTCGACGTAGGCAATCCGGGGACCCAAGAGTCGCTGGTGGCGGGCGGCCTGATCGATGCGGCAATCGGCGATCTGACCAGCGGCGGAACCATCAAGGTATACCCCGGCACGTACAGCGAAAGCGTCGACATTACTGAGCCGTTGACCCTTGAATCGGTCGATGGCTCGGGCTCGACCATGATCAGCGACCCCCCGGCCCCAACGGCCACAGTTGCGGTCGGGCTCGGCGTCAGCCGCGAGACAATTTCCGGCTTTACGATCACGGCCAGCTCCGCCGACTGGGCGTTGTACATCGATGGCACCGACGCCACTATCGAGAACAACGTCTTCCGGGCGCGAACCTCGGCAACGTCCTCGTGGCCGACGATTCCGATTCGTTTACCGGCAACTCGTTCGATTCGCCCTCGGCCGCCAGCCGGCCCGGTTTCCTCCAGTTCGAGGACAGCGGCACGTTCGCGTATAGCGTCAACGGCGAAGTTCCGACGTTGTTGGCCTTAAACACTTTTGATCGCGGCGTGACCGTTAGCAACGCCGCGGGCTATCTCGGCGATGTCTGGTCCAACATCCAGGCCGCCGTCACCGCGGCTTCGTCCGGGGATGCCGTGACGGCACTTGCCGGCACGTACAACGAGGACGTAACCATTTCTACAACCATTTCGTTGCTTGCGCGCAGGCGGGCGACGATCCGAATACGGCCCTCCCGGCCACGGGCAGCCAGTCGATCATCGACAGCGCCGACGGCCTCCAATCGATCGCCATCGAGGCCGACAACGTTACGATCGACGGGTTCACGATCGAGGGCGTCATTGTTGGTCCGAGTGCTAAGCCCGGGTCGTTGGGCGCCGGCATCTGGGAGAGTCCGGGCGAGTACGCCTTGGACCACGGCGGCGCTCAGATCCTCGACAACATCATTCAGGACAATATCGCCGGTATTGCCCTCGGCAACGACGGCACCTACCCGGCCTTGGTCCAGTACAACCTCATCCAGAACAACAATGATCCGGGGCACGGCAGCGGCATTGGCATCGAGTCTCTCCGGCACCTTGGATGACGCCGAGATCGACAGCAACACGTTTGCCGGGCAGCCCAGTGCCAGCGTTTCGCTGAACGGCGTTGGCAACAACGTCAAGATTTCCAACAACCAGATGGGCGGCACGGGCATCGGCGTCTTCGGTGTCGGCGACGTTTCAGTTACCGCCAACACCTTGACCGGCGGCGCCGGCGTGGGCGTGTTCGATGCCGACGAGATCTCGATTCTCGCCAACACCATCACCGGCGCCGATTACGCCGGGGTCGAGCTGGCCGGCGTGACCAATGCCACCGTCAGCGAGAATACGATTGTGGGCACCCAGGCCGACCCGACCGACGGCGCGGCCATCAGTATCGACCACGATGACGGGCCCAACGGCGGCAACATCACGATCACGCATAACTTCCTGGGCAGCACCGGCGACCTCAGCGGCCTCGCCGTGAGCAACCCCAACGTGTACGGAATCCTCATCACAGGTTCGGCCCTGACGGATGACGCTGTCGTCGCGATCAACACCAACTTCATCTACGACAACACCACGGCCGGCCTGGAGAACGACTCAGGCGTCACCGTGAATGCCTCCGGAAACTGGTGGGGCAGCGCCAACGGCCCGACAACGCCGCTGAATTTGTATGCCAATGGATTTTCACCGCCGCTCTCGACCGGCGACGCCGTGAACGGTCCGGACGTCACTATAGGACCTTGGTTGAGCAGCGGAGCGTACAATCCTACCCAGTTTCCCGGCTTCTATCCCGTCACCCCGCTTAACACGACGCCGCCGACGACGACGATCACGGACGGTCTGACGGGCGTGGCGAACATCGCCACGGGGAACATTACGTTGACGGTCACCTTCAGCCAGCCGGTGGCGGGCTTCGCGGCGAGCGACATCGTGTTGGCCAACGGCACCGCGGGGGCCTTCACGCCGGAGGCTGGCGGCGAGGTCTACACGTTGGTGGTGACGCCGCAGGCCAACTTCCAGGGCAACCTCACGGCGGACGTGGCGGCGGGCGTGGCCGAGACTTCGGACGGCAATCCGAACACGGCGGCCACGGAGTTGGTGCAGGCGGTGGACACGCTGGCGCCGACGACGACGATCACGGACGGCCTGACGGGCGTGGCGAACATCGCCACGGGCAACATCACGTTGACGGTCACCTTCAGCCAGCCGGTGACGGGCTTTACGGCGGGGGACATCGTGCTGGCGCACGGGACGGCGGGGGCCTTCACGCCGGAGGCTGGCGGCGAGGTCTACACGTTGGTGGTGACGCCGCAGGCCAACTTCCAGGGCAACCTCACGGCGGACGTGGCGGCGGGCGTGGCCGAGACTTCGGACGGCAATCCGAACACGGCGGCCACGGAGTTGGTGCAGGCGGTGGACACGCTGGCGCCGACGACGACGATCACGGACGGCCTGACGGGCGTGGCGAACATCGCCACGGGCAACATCACGTTGACGGTCACCTTCAGCCAGCCGGTGACGGGCTTTACGGCGGGGGACATCGTGCTCGCGCACGGGACGGCGGGGGCCTTCACGCCGGAGGCTGGCGGCGAGGTCTACACGTTGGTGGTGACGCCGCAGGCCAACTTCCAGGGCAACCTCACGGCGGACGTGGCGGCGGGCGTGGCCGAGACTTCGGACGGCAATCCGAACACGGCGGCCACGGAGTTGGTGCAGGCGGTGGACACGCTGGCGCCGACGACGACGATCACGGACGGCCTGACGGGCGTGGCGAACATCGCCACGGGCAACATCACGTTGACGGTCACCTTCAGCCAGCCGGTGACGGGCTTTACGGCGGGGGACATCGTGCTGGCGCACGGGACGGCGGGGGCCTTCACGCCGGAGGCTGGCGGCGAGGTCTACACGCTGGTGGTGACGCCGCAGGCCAACTTCCAGGGCAACCTCACGGCGGACGTGGCGGCGGGCGTGGCCGAGACTTCGGACGGCAATCCGAACACGGCGGCCACGGAGTTGGTGCAGGCGGTGGACACGCTGGCGCCGACGACGACGATCACGGACGGCCTGACGGGCGTGGCGAACATCGCCACGGGCAACATCACGTTGACGGTCACCTTCAGCCAGCCGGTGACGGGCTTTACGGCGGGGGACATCGTGCTGGCGCACGGGACGGCGGGGGCCTTCACGCCGGAGGCTGGCGGCGAGGTCTACACGTTGGTGGTGACGCCGCAGGCCAACTTCCAGGGCAACCTCACGGCGGACGTGGCGGCGGGCGTGGCCGAGACTTCGGACGGCAATCCGAACACGGCGGCCACGGAGTTGGTGCAGGCGGTGGACACGCTGGCGCCGACGACGACGATCACGGACGGCCTGACGGGCGTGGCGAACATCGCCACGGGCAACATCACGTTGACGGTCACCTTCAGCCAGCCGGTGACGGGCTTTACGGCGGGGGACATCGTGCTGGCGCACGGGACGGCGGGGGCCTTCACGCCGGAGGCTGGCGGCGAGGTCTACACGTTGGTGGTGACGCCGCAGGCCAACTTCCAGGGCAACCTCACGGCGGACGTGGCGGCGGGCGTGGCCGAGACTTCGGACGGCAATCCGAACACGGCGGCCACGGAGTTGGTGCAGGCGGTGGACACGCTGGCGCCGACGACGACGATCACGGACGGCCTGACGGGCGTGGCGAACATCGCCACGGGCAACATCACGTTGACGGTCACCTTCAGCCAGCCGGTGACGGGCTTTACGGCGGGGGACATCGTGCTGGCGCACGGGACGGCGGGGGCCTTCACGCCGGAGGCTGGCGGCGAGGTCTACACGTTGGTGGTGACGCCGCAGGCCAACTTCCAGGGCAACCTCACGGCGGACGTGGCGGCGGGCGTGGCCGAGACTTCGGACGGCAATCCGAACACGGCGGCCACGGAGTTGGTGCAGGCGGTGGACACGCTGGCGCCGACGACGACGATCACGGACGGCCTGACGGGCGTGGCGAACATCGCCACGGGCAACATCACGTTGACGGTCACCTTCAGCCAGCCGGTGACGGGCTTTACGGCGGGGGACATCGTGCTGGCGCACGGGACGGCGGGGGCCTTCACGCCGGAGGCTGGCGGCGAGGTCTACACGTTGGTGGTGACGCCGCAGGCCAACTTCCAGGGCAACCTCACGGCGGACGTGGCGGCGGGCGTGGCCGAGACTTCGGACGGCAATCCGAACACGGCGGCCACGGAGTTGGTGCAGGCGGTGGACACGCTGGCGCCGACGACGACGATCACGGACGGCCTGACGGGCGTGGCGAACATCGCCACGGGCAACATCACGTTGACGGTCACCTTCAGCCAGCCGGTGACGGGCTTTACGGCGGGGGACATCGTGCTGGCGCACGGGACGGCGGGGGCCTTCACGCCGGAGGCTGGCGGCGAGGTCTACACGTTGGTGGTGACGCCGCAGGCCAACTTCCAGGGCAACCTCACGGCGGACGTGGCGGCGGGCGTGGCCGAGACTTCGGACGGCAATCCGAACACGGCGGCCACGGAGTTGGTGCAGGCGGTGGACACGCTGGCGCCGACGACGACGATCACGGACGGCCTGACGGGCGTGGCGAACATCGCCACGGGCAACATCACGTTGACGGTCACCTTCAGCCAGCCGGTGACGGGCTTTACGGCGGGGGACATCGTGCTGGCGCACGGGACGGCGGGGGCCTTCACGCCGGAGGCTGGCGGCGAGGTCTACACGTTGGTGGTGACGCCGCAGGCCAACTTCCAGGGCAACCTCACGGCGGACGTGGCGGCGGGCGTGGCCGAGACTTCGGACGGCAATCCGAACACGGCGGCCACGGAGTTGGTGCAGGCGGTGGACACGCTGGCGCCGACGACGACGATCACGGACGGCCTGACGGGCGTGGCGAACATCGCCACGGGCAACATCACGTTGACGGTCACCTTCAGCCAGCCGGTGACGGGCTTTACGGCGGGGGACATCGTGCTGGCGCACGGGACGGCGGGGGCCTTCACGCCGGAGGCTGGCGGCGAGGTCTACACGTTGGTGGTGACGCCGCAGGCCAACTTCCAGGGCAACCTCACGGCGGACGTGGCGGCGGGCGTGGCCGAGACTTCGGACGGCAATCCGAACACGGCGGCCACGGAGTTGGTGCAGGCGGTGGACACGCTGGCGCCGACGACGACGATCACGGACGGCCTGACGGGCGTGGCGAACATCGCCACGGGCAACATCACGTTGACGGTCACCTTCAGCCAGCCGGTGACGGGCTTTACGGCGGGGGACATCGTGCTGGCGCACGGGACGGCGGGGGCCTTCACGCCGGAGGCTGGCGGCGAGGTCTACACGTTGGTGGTGACGCCGCAGGCCAACTTCCAGGGCAACCTCACGGCGGACGTGGCGGCGGGCGTGGCCGAGACTTCGGACGGCAATCCGAACACGGCGGCCACGGAGTTGGTGCAGGCGGTGGACACGCTGGCGCCGACGACGACGATCACGGACGGCCTGACGGGCGTGGCGAACATCGCCACGGGCAACATCACGTTGACGGTCACCTTCAGCCAGCCGGTGACGGGCTTTACGGCGGGGGACATCGTGCTGGCGCACGGGACGGCGGGGGCCTTCACGCCGGAGGCTGGCGGCGAGGTCTACACGTTGGTGGTGACGCCGCAGGCCAACTTCCAGGGCAACCTCACGGCGGACGTGGCGGCGGGCGTGGCCGAGACTTCGGACGGCAATCCGAACACGGCGGCCACGGAGTTGGTGCAGGCGGTGGACACCCTCACGCCGACGGTCACGATTACGGGCAACCAGACGCTCAACTCCGGCGAGACCTCGACGCTGACCTTCACCTTCAACGAGGTGCCGACGGGCTTCACGGCGGGTGACATCACGGCCACCCACGGGACAATTTCGGGCTTCACGGCCACCGCCAACCCGGAGGTCTACACGGCGATCTTCACGCCCCCGACCGGCTTCAGCGGCACGGGCACGGTAGTGGCCGGCTCGTCCTTTACGGACCCGGCGGGCAACCCGGGCACCGCCTCGGCGACGTTTGACATCAGCATCGACACCTTGACGCCGACGGTCACGATTACCGGTGCGGACACGCTCACCGCGGGCCAGACCTCGCTGCTGACGTTCACCTTCAACGAGGTGCCGACCGGCTTCACGGCGAGCGACATCACGGCGACCGGCGGGACGGTGACGGGCCTGGCGGTCACCGCCAACCCGGCGGTCTACACGGCCACCTTCACACCCACGCCGGGCACCCTGGACACGGGCACGGTGGTGGCGGGCTCGTCCTACACCGACCCGGCGGGCAACCCGGGCACCGCCTCGGCGACCTTCGACATCAGCATCGACACGCTGCAGGTCCTCCTGAGCGGAAACTCGACCGTCAATGCGGGCTCGTCCTACACCCTGCACATCGGCACGATCACCGACGCCTACGCGATCAATCAATATATCATCTACTGGGGCGACGGCAGCAATAGCGGCATCCTTTCCGGCTCCCCGCAGGGCACGACTCCCACGCACACCTTCGAGACCGGCCCGGCCACGGAAGATATTTCGGTCGAACTCGTCGACAGTGCCGAAAACGTCTGGTTCTCGCAACCACTCTCGGTCACCGTCGCGAATGTCCCGCCCACCGCCACACTGCTGAATTTGTCGCCCAGTCCGTTCTATGCGGGCGACAGCGGGCTCCTGGAGTTCATCGGCCAGTCCGACCCGTCCACGACCGACACCGCCGCGGGCTTCCATTATGCCTACGCCGTCAATGGCACCTGGATCACGGGCGAGATGGGATCGTACGCCGGCAGCGTGACGTCCCCGACGGAGACGATCCCGGCGATCGACCTCGCTACGCCGGGACTCTACACCATCACGGCGGAGATCATCGATCAGGAAAACTTCTACACGACCTATTCGAAGACCATTACGACCCTCAGTTCGTCCTTGGCGGTCACGGGCGTGACCCCGGTCCCCCGCGGCCTGGACATCCAGTTCAACGAGCCGATCAGCAACTTCTCGCAGATCGCGTTGTATAGCGGCTTGACCGACAGCAATACGCCGGACGTGGTTGTTACCGGGCCGGGCGGCGTGCTGATCCGTGGTTCGATCGTGTGGGACCCCACGACCAATATCCTGCACTTCGTCCGCACCAGCACCTACACGGGCGGCGAGTGGATGCGGGCCACCGGCCCCTTGTCGGCGGGCAGCTACACCGTCACGTTCAATAATGCGTCGGATTGGGGCGGCGTTTTGCCCGCCACACAGACGGTGTCGGTCGCGGCCACCAGCGGCGTCTACCTGACACTGCCGGATATTGCCCGCGGGCCGGGCCAGGCCGTCAACGCCCTGGCCGACGGCACGGCGGGCAATGCGCTGACGACTGCCACCGGCATTCCGATCGCCTACAACCCCAACGGCGAGCCCGCCGGCGTCGTCACCGCCGTCGATTTTGACCTGGATTACAACCCGAACGATCTGACGGTCACCGGCGTCCAGTTGGATAGCGCCTTGAGCGCCCTCACGGGCTGGACCGTGACCTACAACACCAGCGTTTCGGGCGTCCTCTACGTGTCGGTTTATGACAATAGCAAGCCCTTGACACCCTTGCCCGCCAGCGTCGTGACGCCGCTGGTCGACGTGCTGGCTACGGTGCCCGGCACCGCGACGTATGGGGCCGGGGCCCTGCTGAAGCTGACCAACGTGCAGGTCAACGGCGGCAACGTGGCCGCAGCCGGTGACGAGGCGGTGCAGAAAGTCGCCTTCCTGGGCGACGCCACCGGCGGGCAGTTAATGTCGGTCGTGGGTGGCCTCGATGCGTCCGATATTGCGCGGGTCGTCGTCAACCTCCAGTCGGGCTTCTCGGCCTATGCCGATACCGATCCGATCATCATCGGCGACGTGAGCGGCTACGGGTTCCTTTCGGGTCTGGATGCGTCCTTGGTGGCGCAGGCCAGCGTCGGTCTGCCCGTTCCGCAAATTCCCGCCTTGCCAGCGGGCGTGACGCTCGCTTTCCCCAGCGGCAACATCGACCCGGACGTCACGGTCGGCAGCGTCACGGCCGCTATCGACAGTACGGCGGACGTCTCCTTGACGATCGACAATTCCTTGAACTTGATCGCGACCGGCTTCACTATCAGCTACAACAGTTCGCTGTTGTCTCTGCCTCAGCCCACCGCCGACGATCAGGACGTGACCCTGGGCCCGGGGCTCTCCGGCTGGGGAATTTCCGTGAATGCCTACACGCCCGGAACGGTGATTGTCGTCGAGTACGGCACCTATCCGCTCGGGAGCGGGAGCAACGTCGATCTGTTGGACCTGTACTTCCAAACCCTCGGCACTGCGGCCACTGCGGCAGCCGATCCGGTGACGATTACGACGGGAAACCTCTTCGGGAACGTCGGGGGGATCGAGGGCCCCTTGGCCCTCACCACGACCCCCGGCAGCGTCACGATTACCGGCGCGACGCCCACGCTGAGCGTGAGCGACAGCGGCTGGACGTACGGCCAATCGGCGGTGGCGCCGGTGGCCACGGAGGCCGACGTGGCCTCGCCCAGCGTGACGTACGCCTACGCGGGAGTGGCGCCGACGGTGTACGCCAGCAGCACGCCGCCGACGCAGGCCGGCACGTACTCGGTGACGGCCACCTTCGCGGCCACCGCGGGCTACACTTCGGGCACGGCCACGGCGGACTTCACGATCAGCCCGTTGGCGGTGACGCTCAGCGGCTCGCGGTCCTACGACGGCACGGCCACGGCGGCGGCGGGGATCCTCACGGTGAGCGACCTGGTGGGCAGCGACAATCTGACCTTGACGGGCAGCGTGGCGTTGGCCGGCAAGGACGCTCCCAGCGAGGCCATTACCAGCTTCAGCGGCCTGACGCTGGGCGGCCTGCAGGCGGGCGACTACACGCTCACGGGGGCCAGCGGCACGGTGACGATCAACGCGGTGGGATCGACGGTGACGGTGACGCCGGGGGCGAGCACGGTGACCTACGACGGCAGCCAGCACGGGGCGACGGCGACTTGGGCGAGCACGGGAACGGACGGCGAGGGCGGGCCGCTGACGGTCTACTACGTGGGCATCGGCGGCACGAGCTATGCGTCCACGACCACGGCCCCGACCAGCGCCGGCGAGTACGCGGCTTCGGCCACGTTCGCGGGCAACAGCGACCACAGCGGCAACAGCAACTCGGCGGACTTCACGATCAGCCCGTTGGCGGTGACGCTCAGCGGCTCGCGGTCCTACGACGGCACGGCCACGGCGGCGGCGGGGATCCTCACGGTGAGCGACCTGGTGGGCAGCGACAATCTGACCTTGACGGGCAGCGTGGCGTTGGCCGGCAAGGACGCTCCCAGCGAGGCCATTACCAGCTTCAGCGGCCTGACGCTGGGCGGCCTGCAGGCGGGCGACTACACGCTCACGGGGGCCAGCGGCACGGTGACGATCAACGCGGTGGGATCGACGGTGACGGTGACGCCGGGGGCGAGCACGGTGACCTACGACGGCCACCCGCACGGGGCGACGGCGACTTGGGCGAGCACGGGAACGGACGGCGAGGGCGGGCCGCTGACGGTCTACTACGTGGGCATCGGCGGCACGAGCTATGCGTCCACGACCACGGCCCCGACCAGCGCCGGCGAGTACGCGGCTTCGGCCACGTTCGCGGGCAACAGCGACCACAGCGGCAACAGCAACTCGGCGGACTTCACGATCAGCCCGTTGGCGGTGACGCTCAGCGGCTCGCGGTCCTACGACGGCACGGCCACGGCGGCGGCGGGGATCCTCACGGTGAGCGACCTGGTGGGCAGCGACAATCTGACCTTGACGGGCAGCGTGGCGTTGGCCGGCAAGGACGCTCCCAGCGAGGCCATTACCAGCTTCAGCGGCCTGACGCTGGGCGGCCTGCAGGCGGGCGACTACACGCTCACGGGGGCCAGCGGCACGGTGACGATCAACGCGGTGGGATCGACGGTGACGGTGACGCCGGGGGCGAGCACGGTGACCTACGACGGCAGCCAGCACGGGGCGACGGCGACTTGGGCGAGCACGGGAACGGACGGCGAGGGCGGGCCGCTGACGGTCTACTACGTGGGCATCGGCGGCACGAGCTATGCGTCCACGACCACGGCCCCGACCAGCGCCGGCGAGTACGCGGCTTCGGCCACGTTCGCGGGCAACAGCGACCACAGCGGCAACAGCAACTCGGCGGACTTCACGATCAGCCCGTTGGCGGTGACGCTCAGCGGCTCGCGGTCCTACGACGGCACGGCCACGGCGGCGGCGGGGATCCTCACGGTGAGCGACCTGGTGGGCAGCGACAATCTGACCTTGACGGGCAGCGTGGCGTTGGCCGGCAAGGACGCTCCCAGCGAGGCCATTACCAGCTTCAGCGGCCTGACGCTGGGCGGCCTGCAGGCGGGCGACTACACGCTCACGGGGGCCAGCGGCACGGTGACGATCAACGCGGTGGGATCGACGGTGACGGTGACGCCGGGGGCGAGCACGGTGACCTACGACGGCAGCCAGCACGGGGCGACGGCGACTTGGGCGAGCACGGGAACGGACGGCGAGGGCGGGCCGCTGACGGTCTACTACGTGGGCATCGGCGGCACGAGCTATGCGTCCACGACCACGGCCCCGACCAGCGCCGGCGAGTACGCGGCTTCGGCCACGTTCGCGGGCAACAGCGACCACAGCGGCAACAGCAACTCGGCGGACTTCACGATCAGCCCGTTGGCGGTGACGCTCAGCGGCTCGCGGTCCTACGACGGCACGGCCACGGCGGCGGCGGGGATCCTCACGGTGAGCGACCTGGTGGGCAGCGACAATCTGACCTTGACGGGCAGCGTGGCGTTGGCCGGCAAGGACGCTCCCAGCGAGGCCATTACCAGCTTCAGCGGCCTGACGCTGGGCGGCCTGCAGGCGGGCGACTACACGCTCACGGGGGCCAGCGGCACGGTGACGATCAACGCGGTGGGATCGACGGTGACGGTGACGCCGGGGGCGAGCACGGTGACCTACGACGGCAGCCAGCACGGGGCGACGGCGACTTGGGCGAGCACGGGAACGGACGGCGAGGGCGGGCCGCTGACGGTCTACTACGTGGGCATCGGCGGCACGAGCTATGCGTCCACGACCACGGCCCCGACCAGCGCCGGCGAGTACGCGGCTTCGGCCACGTTCGCGGGCAACAGCGACCACAGCGGCAACAGCAACTCGGCGGACTTCACGATCAGCCCGTTGGCGGTGACGCTCAGCGGCTCGCGGTCCTACGACGGCACGGCCACGGCGGCGGCGGGGATCCTCACGGTGAGCGACCTGGTGGGCAGCGACAATCTGACCTTGACGGGCAGCGTGGCGTTGGCCGGCAAGGACGCTCCCAGCGAGGCCATTACCAGCTTCAGCGGCCTGACGCTGGGCGGCCTGCAGGCGGGCGACTACACGCTCACGGGGGCCAGCGGCACGGTGACGATCAACGCGGTGGGATCGACGGTGACGGTGACGCCGGGGGCGAGCACGGTGACCTACGACGGCCACCCGCACGGGGCGACGGCGACTTGGGCGAGCACGGGAACGGACGGCGAGGGCGGGCCGCTGACGGTCTACTACGTGGGCATCGGCGGCACGAGCTATGCGTCCACGACCACGGCCCCGACCAGCGCCGGCGAGTACGAAGCTTCGGCCACGTTCGCGGGCAACAGCGACCACAGCGGCAACAGCAACTCGGCGGACTTCACGATCAGCCCGTTGGCGGTGACGCTCAGCGGCTCGCGGTCCTACGACGGCACGGCCACGGCGGCGGCGGGGATCCTCACGGTGAGCGACCTGGTGGGCAGCGACAATCTGACCTTGACGGGCAGCGTGGCGTTGGCCGGCAAGGACGCTCCCAGCGAGGCCATTACCAGCTTCAGCGGCCTGACGCTGGGCGGCCTGCAGGCGGGCGACTACACGCTCACGGGGGCCAGCGGCACGGTGACGATCAACGCGGTGGGATCGACGGTGACGGTGACGCCGGGGGCGAGCACGGTGACCTACGACGGCAGCCAGCACGGGGCGACGGCGACTTGGGCGAGCACGGGAACGGACGGCGAGGGCGGGCCGCTGACGGTCTACTACGTGGGCATCGGCGGCACGAGCTATGCGTCCACGACCACGGCCCCGACCAGCGCCGGCGAGTACGCGGCTTCGGCCACGTTCGCGGGCAACAGCGACCACAGCGGCAACAGCAACTCGGCGGACTTCACGATCAGCCCGTTGGCGGTGACGCTCAGCGGCTCGCGGTCCTACGACGGCACGGCCACGGCGGCGGCGGGGATCCTCACGGTGAGCGACCTGGTGGGCAGCGACAATCTGACCTTGACGGGCAGCGTGGCGTTGGCCGGCAAGGACGCTCCCAGCGAGGCCATTACCAGCTTCAGCGGCCTGACGCTGGGCGGCCTGCAGGCGGGCGACTACACGCTCACGGGGGCCAGCGGCACGGTGACGATCAACGCGGTGGGATCGACGGTGACGGTGACGCCGGGGGCGAGCACGGTGACCTACGACGGCAGCCAGCACGGGGCGACGGCGACTTGGGCGAGCACGGGAACGGACGGCGAGGGCGGGCCGCTGACGGTCTACTACGTGGGCATCGGCGGCACGAGCTATGCGTCCACGACCACGGCCCCGACCAGCGCCGGCGAGTACGAAGCTTCGGCCACGTTCGCGGGCAACAGCGACCACAGCGGCAACAGCAACTCGGCGGACTTCACGATCAGCCCGTTGGCGGTGACGCTCAGCGGCTCGCGGTCCTACGACGGCACGGCCACGGCGGCGGCGGGGATCCTCACGGTGAGCGACCTGGTGGGCAGCGACAATCTGACCTTGACGGGCAGCGTGGCGTTGGCCGGCAAGGACGCTCCCAGCGAGGCCATTACCAGCTTCAGCGGCCTGACGCTGGGCGGCCTGCAGGCGGGCGACTACACGCTCACGGGGGCCAGCGGCACGGTGACGATCAACGCGGTGGGATCGACGGTGACGGTGACGCCGGGGGCGAGCACGGTGACCTACGACGGCCACCCGCACGGGGCGACGGCGACTTGGGCGAGCACGGGAACGGACGGCGAGGGCGGGCCGCTGACGGTCTACTACGTGGGCATCGGCGGCACGAGCTATGCGTCCACGACCACGGCCCCGACCAGCCCCGGCGAGTACGCGGCTTCGGCCACGTTCCCGGGCGACACCGACCACAGCGGCAACAGCAACTCGGCCGACTTCACCATCGGCCTGGCAGGCACTCCCTCGCCGACGATCGGCGGGTTGCCGCCGGGCAATACGATCGGCGAGGAAAACCCGATCAGCCTGTTTGCAAAGCCCAACGATCCGAACCCGGGTGCGGGTGCCGTGTACACTTACTCCTGGACGGTCACCAACAGCGAGGACGAGGTCGTCGCCACCGGCAGCAGCTCAACCATCGGCTTTACGCCGACGAGCCCCGACACGTACACCGTGAGCTTGACCGTCACCGACAGCTATTACAGCAACCCGGGCACGGTCAGCCAGCCGATCGTCGTGACGCCGACCACGTTCCAAGTCGTCTCGGGCGGGTTTGTCGTCAATCCGAGCGGGTTCGACGTGACCTTCAACCGGCCCGCCAATATGTCGGTCATCCACCTGTATAGCAGCAGCCTCAATAGCGGCACGCCGGGCAAGTTGGAATATCCGGCCGACGTTGTCGTGACCGCGATATTGGGACCGCTCGCAACAGGGAATCACATCGTCGACGGGTCGCTGGTCTGGAACGCCGCTACGAATACGGCTGACTGGGTCTACACGGGCGGCGCCGCAAACGGAGGCACCGGCGGAATCCTGCCGGCAGGCAGCTACTCGGTCGACCTGCTCGGCAGCGGAGCCGACGCCTGGCAGGATGCGCGAAGCAGCAACAGCTACGAGCTGAATGCCGCCGCACCGGGTGATTTGGGGACGGATTACACGAATACGATTACGGTCAACGCCCCCACGGGCCCGGTCGTGACCCTGCCTGCCTTCGCCCGCGGGCCGGGGCAAGCGGTCAACGTGCCGGCGGCAACCGGTACGGGTCTGCCGATCACGATCAGCAACGGGGCCGGCGTCGAGAACGTGCAATTGACGTTGACCTTCGACCCGAACTCGCTCGACGTGACCGGCGTCACAGCGGCAGCCAGCCTCCCCGCAGGCTGGACGGTCAGTCCCGCCGATTTGTCGCAGGAAGCGGCGGGACAAGTCACGCTTACGGCCTCCGGACCAGCCCTCGGCGCGGGTGCGGCCACAATCTTCGACGTGCTGGCAAATGTTCCTTCGACCGCGACCTACGGCGCATCGGATCTGCTGCAGATCACCGGCCTGAGCCTGAGTGGCGCAAGCGGGGCAATTACCGGGGTTGCCGACACGGCGATCCACAAGGTGGCTTTCCTGGGCAACGCCGCGGGCAATCAGTTCTACACGGGCTACGACGCCTCCCTGATCAGCCGCGTCAACGCCAGATTGGACAGCGGTTTCGACGCCTATCCGCTCACCGATCCGCTGATCATCGCCGATATTTACGGCCAAGGCTTCCTCTCGTCGGACGACGCCAGCGAAGTGGCGCAGAAGTCGGTCAGCTTGCCCGTTCCGCTGATCCCCGATCTGCCTGCCGGCACGATCATCGTCCCACCCAACCCGGCGCGGATCCCGACGTGGACGTCACATCGGCGGCGGCGATCGCCGGCCAGGCCGTCGATGCGCCTCTGTCGATCGACAACGCCGCGAATTTGCTGGCGGCCGACTTCAACGTCACGTTCGACACGTCGAGGCTGTCTCTGTCCGACAGCGACGTCGACCTCGGCTCGCTGGTCTCCAGCGACGGCTGGGGGTATGCTGCCAACGTTCTTCAGGGTGGAACGGTCTATTTCACCGAGTACAGTGCTTATCCGCTTGACGGCGGCAGCGGTAGTCTGGCGAACTTGAATTTCCAGGTTGCCAGCGACGCGCCCGTGGGAGCGGCCGCGGTCGATATCGCGGGCGGCAACCTCAACGGCGGCAGCCTAGCAATTACCGCGCATTCCGGCGCGGTGACGGTCACACCGACCGCGCCTGGCGAGTGGACTTCCGCCACGAACGGGTCGTGGAATTCCGCAAGCGGTTGGACCGACCCGGCCACGGGCGACCCGATTGCCCCCGTCGGGCTGAACAGTACCGTGGGCGAAACGGCCGTCATGGATGCACCGGCGCCCACGACGGTGAGCCTGAACGGCGCCAATCCGAGCGTTGCCGGGGTTGCGTTCATTGCTTCCGCCAATCAAACGATAGCCCAGGGCAGCGGCGGCACGCTGCAACTCGACAACGGTTCGTCGAGCGCGGCCATTACCGTTGCCGCCGGCAGCCAGACCATCAGCGCGCCCATTCTGCTGAGCAGCAACCTGGTGATCAGCCCGGTCGCCGGCAGCCAATTGACCCTCTCCGGCGGGATCAGCGGCGCGGGCCAAACGCTGACCGTCAACGATCAGGGCACTGTTCTGCTCACCGCCGCAAACTGCTTGAGCGGGATCACGGTCTCGGCGGGCACGGTCGACGTGTCGGACCCCGGCGCCTGGGCAGCGGCGGATCGCTGACGGTTGGCGCCGGCGCGGCTTCGCTCTTCGGCTCGCCCTTGGCCGGATTGCCCGAGCTGGCCGGCGGCAGTGCCGCGATTTCGGCGGGGCCCGTCTTGGCCGCGACCGCCAGCCCGGCTGCGGCGCCCGCCGCGCCCGCCGGCGTTTCGCCGGGCTGGAGCCACCTTGCGACGGCGAACCTCGTGGGGCCTGCCGTCGCAAAGCCGCGCACGACGGCCGTGGATCGGGTCTTCGGCGACGGTATCCAATCGGCCGCTGCGGTCGATCCTTCCTGGCTGGAGGCCTTCCAGGGCAATTCAAAGCAGCATGGCGAGCACGAGACGTTGGACGAGGTCCTCGCGCTTTACGAGCACCCGAGACTAGACCCAATGGCAACCAATTTCATTAGGTAATCCCCAGATCTATAATCCAGATTAGGAGTTAAAGCGAATGAGACTTATCCGAAATGCAGTTTTCTTGGCATCCGCCGCACTTATGGCAGGTTCGGCGGCTTGGGCTCAAGAGCCGCAAACCCCTGGCTACGTGACCGTGGAGAATCCTGGCAGCGATTATGTGTTGGCGCCGGGAGCAACGGTCGAAGTGCCGTTTTCGATCGATTTTTCGAACGCCCAGACCAGTTCGGTCGTTTCAGGCCTGAATGGTTTCGATTTGCTTGTGAACTACGACCCGGCGTACCTGACGCTTTCCAGCAACTTCGCCCAATGGGCGAGCGGCTCATCGTCGTTCTACAGCCAGAATTCCGGTTGGTCCGCCTTGACGGTCAATCCGAATTACGGGACCGGCGTGGGCTACTTTGGCGCGTCGACCATCGATCCGATCAGCGACGTGGCTGCGCTGGGGGTTCAATCTACGTTCGATATCTCTTTCACGGTCAACTCGAACGCGCCGTTGAGCTCGACCTCTCTTTCCATTAGCGCCCAGAATGACGACTACTTCGACTCTGCTTCTCAAATCCTGTTGGAGACCAACGGCCCTTTGCAAGTGGATGTCGTGACCACCGAGCCCAGCACGGGCACCGTGCCTGCGCCATCGACATTGACTGGTCTATTGACGGGAGCTTTCACCGTGGTCTGCTTCCTGGCTGCCCGGCGATTGCGACGGACGAAGGGCGTGACCAAGCCCTGTCCGGCTTTGTAGACCGCTAGAAGCGCCGTTTGACCGTACTTCCTGTTTTCTCAAAACCAACGCGGAGAATTTTCATGAGCGATTCCGAGGCGACCGTTGCGAATCCGAAGCCTGCTGCACCCGAAGGGCAGCCGCAACAAGTTCAGATTGACGATTCCAAGGCCAGCCCTCTGTATTCGAACTTCTGCCGTGTGACCGGCACGCCGGAAGAGTTGATCATTGATTTCGGTCTGAACAAGCAGCCTTTCGGCGTGCCGACGGAGCCGATTGTCGTCACGCAGCGGATTGTGACGAACTTTTTTACGGCCAAGCGGCTATGGCATGCCTTGTCGATGACGCTGCAGCGCCACGAGGCCACCTTTGGCGTCCTGGAAACGGACGTGCAGCGGCGGGTCAACCCGGCGGCGGCGCCGCGCTGATCTTCATACACTAAAAGATAGCACACTTACGGAGGTGTATACTGCGCCTTGAAAGCACGAAAAGCCATCATGGCGGAGCGTGATGAGTACCTTCAGATCGTCGTCAGCTTGGCGAAGGTCAGGGTCGGCTCCAAGGGGAAGACGCCGTACAGACCGCGGGTGAAGACAAGATTGATGAAATCGTCGGCCTCCAGGATGCGGCCCTTGGGGACGATGATCACGTCGCTGTCGTCGAGCCAGATCTCGCCCTGAGGACAAGGCTGCTTGCCGCGGAGCGCCCCTTGGAGGTCGATCATGGTCGCCATCAGCCGCCAATCGTCGCCGCGGCGGAAGACCACAACCTGCGAGATGTTCGCGCCCACGTTCCAACTGCCGGCCATGGCCAGGGCTTGCAAGGCCGTCGTCGGCCCCAGCATCTCGAAGCGGCCCGGCGTGTGGACCTCGCCCAGCACGTAGACGTAGCGCGGGGCCCTGGCGGTGAGCACGGGAATGATCTCCATGCCCTCGATCTTCTCGCGATAGCGTTCGTTGATCTCCTGCCGCAGCTCGTCGAGCGTCAGGCCCTGGGCGGGATGTGGCCGATGGCGGTGAGCGAGATCGAACCGTCGGGGGCGACGCGGACCACGGCCCCCTGGCCGCCGACGCCGTAGTGGCGATCGACCACCGCCCGCAGGTCGTCCAACTTCGTGTTGACCTTGGTGGGCGTGACCGTGATCGCAGGCACATGGTAGTATTTCTTGTACAATTCCTCGAGCGTGTCGCGCAACTGCGTGACCGTGCGGCCGGCGGCGTGGACCTGGCCCAAGAGGCTAAGCGTGATCATGCCGTCGGGCTGCAGCATCAGGTTGCAATTCAAGTGCGTATCGGCGACCGACTCGATGTGAATCTCGTCGCCCACGTTCAGCTTGTACTGCCCGCGGGTCTCGTCGCGGGTCAGGCGATAGAGCATGTCCAACTGGTCGTCGACGCGGAGGCGGTACTCGGGCACGTGCTCCGTCCGCGCGTGGGCGACGTATTCGCCCTGGGCGTAGGCCTGCCAGGCCATGAGGCGCGAGTCTTCCCAGCCGCAGTCGCGGCCGCGGGCCAAGCAATCGAGGCTGAAGTTCGGAAACTGCGCGGCGGGCGCCGCGCCTTGGCAGGGCGGACCACCGGCAATCGTCCCACTTGGCGCCGGCTGCAGGGCCGGATCGCCGCCGCTGACCACGGCTGCGGCAGCGCCGGCCAGCAGAAGGCCCGTCAACCCGACAAGCAGGCGGCGCAAAACAGGTGCCACCTGCGACAGTTTCAATGCATCGTGGACCGTCATCTTCGGTTTAGTGGTTCGAGTTTATTTCGGATTTCGGATTTCGAGTTTCGGATTTGAGTCTCTTAGCGCATCATTGCGGGACCAAAGGGCGCCGGCAGCAGGCCGACCGGTTTGTCGCCAGTAATGCCTGAGGTTGCCGGCTTTGCCGGCGGATCGGCCCACTGGCCGGGCGACGGGGCCAGCGCGGCGGGATTGACCCAGGCGACCGCGCCGCCGGCGGAGAGGCTGGCCTGTTTCTGCCGGGCAACTTCTTCCGCCCTGGCCGCCTGGGCCTTCTGCGCGGCAAGATCCGCCAGACGCGGCTGGCCAGCCTGGCGATAGACCGCGCTGAGATTGTTGAGGTTCTCAGGGCAGCGGCATACAAGCACGCTATGTTCCAACATGCGGACGGCCCCGGCCGTGTCGCCGCTGTGTGCCAGGAGCACGCCCAGGTCGTTCGCCGCCATGTAGTTTCGCGGGCAGACCAGGATCGCCGCCTGGAAGAAGACAATCGCCTTCGCCTCGGGAAGAAGGATCTCGGGGTTCGGCTTGCCGGCCAGCGCGGCATGCACCTTGCCCAATGCGCCGAGGGCCATCGAGCCGGCCACTTCCTGCCCTACAGCCACGGCAAGCTGCTCCTGGGCAAAGGTGAAGTATTGTTTCAAAGCCCTCATCGGCTGCAACTGATCGCGCGGCACAGCCTTCAGCACGGGCGTGCGGTGGCTGGCGACGATCGAGGGCAGATCGAGATCGCCTTCGAGCTTTCCCGCGGCGGGAAGGAAGTCCTGGGCTTCTTTGATGGCCGTCAAGGCGGCACTCAAGGCCTGGCTATGGAGGGCCGTGTTGCGATCGTCGTCCAAACCTTGGGCAATCAGGCGGAGCGCGGCGGTGAACTCCGCCCGAGCGGCAAAGCTGGCCCCGCGTCCCGCCAGTTCAAGTCCATGGCGGATCTGCACGTCGGCCTGCGCGGCGATCTTCTCCATCGCCTCGGAACGCATGGGCCCGGTTACCGGCAGGCGGACGGCAGTCGGCGCGGCCGGCGCAGTGGCCGGCGCAGCCGGCGCGGATGCCGGTGCGAAGGGCGGCGCGGAAGGCGGCGCAATTGCAGGTCCCACAAGCGGAAGAACGAAAGGCGGGGGCGGAGTGATCTGCAAGATAGGCATTTCGCACGTGATCGGCGGTGAAGGCTTCTTATCCGCGGCCGACAGCGCGGAACTGCCGCTCGCTGCCGGCGCCGAGGGCTGAGGCGGCGTCATGGCCACCGCCACCGGTTGCGGCGCGGGGGCGAACAACTCCGGCCCGGCGATGATCGACGGCGGTGGTGCAGGCGTCTCTGCGGGGCCGTGGATGACGGCCGGCGTGACCGTCGCCATGCCCGGGGCTTGCGGCACGGCTGCCGGGCTTTCCGCCGGCAAGGCAGGCATGTACTTGGGCCATGCCGCCTTCACCCGGTCCCACGAGGGCGAGTCGGCAAGCGTGGTATGAAGGGCACGGGGCTGTGGGTCGGAAGCGATGTGCCGTGGCATGCCGGCGAACCAGGCCGTTCCGATTGCCGCCAGAGCAATCGCGGCGAGTGCGGCGGGGAGGGCCGCGCGCCGAGTTCGTGGTCCGCGTGCGAGGCGGCTGACCATCCGCACCAATTGGAATCCGTTCATCGCGTACCGCTCCGTCATTCGTTGACGATCCTACCTGTTGTCTCGGATCGACCGGATTTTCAGAGCGGGATAAGGGAAATCGGCTTTACGCGCGGCCGCAGGGCGATAGGTCGTCGGAACAGGCGTTACAGGCGATGCCAGCCGCCCTGCGCAACCGCACGCAGGCGTTACAATCGTCGTCACCCGCAGATACCTGCCGGTTGGCAGATTCGCCAGAGTCGAA
This sequence comes from uncultured Planctomycetia bacterium, assembly GCA_963824275.1. GTDB lineage: Bacteria > Planctomycetota > Planctomycetia > Pirellulales > Thermoguttaceae > JANXQG01. Next base: position 2,047,656 of record CAWGOT010000003.1, read on the forward strand.
GCACCGGCTGAAGCATAGCTTGCCGGAATCCCGTAGGACGGATTGCTAACCCGTCCGTGATTCCCAAGACGGATTAGCAATCCGTCCTACGGTGATTGACCAAGTTATTTCGGTGCGAGCCTTAATTTCCGAAGGGGTCGTCGTCGGCCGGTTTCTTGCCCTTGTCGGGAGTGGTTTCCGGGGCCTTCTCCGCGGGCTTGCCGCCAGCCGGAGCGCCGGCCTTGCCTGCGGCGGTGGGGTCCGCGCCGAAATCGACATCATCCGCTGGTGCGGCCTTCTTGCCCTTTCCGGCAGCCGGGGCGCCGGCCTTGCCTGCGGGGAGCGTCTCCTTGCCAAAGTCCACGTCGGCATCGTCCTTCTTGCCCGCGGTCTTCTTGGCCGCAGGGCGAGACGCCGCCTTCGACGCATCGCTCGAGCCGAGGGGGGACGTCAGTTTCGGCGCCGCCTTCGAGAGATCGTTCTGTCCGGCTTTGCGGGCCGCGTTGTAGGCTACCGGATTGGTCTGTTCCACCTCGCGCAGGCAGACGATGTCGCCCTCCGGAGTCGCCAGGTAGATCCGATCGCTGTCGGCGTTGGCGATCTTGATCGGCAGTCCGCTGGCCGGCAGGCTGTCGAGCGTCGTGCCGTTGCGGACATCGAGGATCCTCAGGCGGCCCACCTTGTCGGCCGCATAGACCCGCTGCTTCCCCAAGGCGACGAAATGCATGATTTCCGGGGCCCACCACATCTGCTTGCCGGTCTTGGCATTGAGGCAGAACATGCCGCCCAGTTCGGTGGTCGCAAACAGGCGATCCTCGATTACCACGGGAGAATCGATGACCGGATCCGACGTGGCGAACTTCCAAAGAAGATCGCCGGAGCGTTCCAGCACAGCATAGACGTTGCCATCGCTCGAACCGCCGTAAATCACGTTGGAATCGCTCGGCTGCTTGGGGTCGCGCGGCAGGTAAGCGGGCGGGCTGCTGAAGCTGCCGTTGGCGACCAGGCGGTATTTCGTCGTGAAGGTGTCTTCCGCGCGGCGGTCGATGCGGCCGAGGTAGAGATAGCCGCGATCGGTGACCCAGGTCACGAACTCCTCGTCGCGGTTCTGGGTGGTTATCACCGGCGGAACGAGGGCCCTGCCTCCCGAGCTGCACGCCAGCGGCGGGATGTAATCCTGGCGGATGCGGATGTTCTCGCGGCGTTCTTCCTCGGCCTTCTTGGCCGCTTCTTTCTTCTCCTCCTCCGTCATGTCCGTGGCCTTGGGATCGAGCTTGTGGAACTCGACGGCGGCGTCCGTGATCGGCTCCAGGCGATAGGCCATGATCATGCCGCTGACCATCGGCACGTACGCCCTCCTGCTGCTCAGGGCAGGTCCGCCGCCGGGAGCGCCGTCGACCTTGGTTTGATAGAGGAGATCGCCGGTATAGCGATTCAGGACGTAGAGCGTGGAACCGTTGACCGTGGCCACCAGGTCGCGGAATGCGCCGGGGGGAAGGCTGGGATGATCGGGCTGCCCGACCATTTTCGACCACAGCTTCTGGCCCGTTTCGGCGTCGATCGCTTCCAGGGTGGCGCGGGTCGATTGCGCGTAGAGCGTGCCGTCGCAGAGCACGACGTCCTGCAAGCGGCTTTGGCCGCGGTTGACCTGGGCCTGCGTGACCCACACGCGAGTCAGTCCGCACCGCTGGGCCGTCGCTTCGCTAATGAATGCATCGTCCCCGGCGGCCGCCGGTTGCCCGGCCCAGGACAATACCGCCCCCGTCGTCGCGACCAACAAGAAATATCGCATCGCCCTTCTCCCACATGCTTTGGAAAGGAATCGTACTCGAAAGACGGGACCAGCACGTGCCGCCCCACCGTTTCCATGATAGTCCAAGCTGGCGGGAAAAGCACGCGGAAAAACCGATGTCCCTAAGGGAGATTTCCTCAATCCGCAGGCTACTGGCGGGACTCGCCTATGCTCGGCCCGCCCTACTCGCCTACTCCCCCATCTGGGTGAATCGGCTTGACATCGATACGTCTTCCGCCTAATCTTAACCGAGGCGTCGGCCCTGCGGAAAGTGCGGTGCTGGCGTCTGAAACTGGAAAGGCCAAAAACTCCCGCGGAAAGTAGCCATGGAATCGCGTAGCGTACCAAAACACGACTTTCCCATGCGATTCAGCCTCAAGGGCAGGACGGTAATCTTGCGTCCCTTGGCGGCTGAAGATGCCCAGCAAATGATCGCCTTCGCCGGGGCGCTTTCCGAGGATGACTTGCTTTTCCTCGAACGCGACATTACCCAGCCTGCCGAAGTGGAGGCCTGGATCAAGGACACTTTGGAGGGGCGTGTGGTCACGCTTGTGGCCTGGGAAGACGACGCCATTGTGGGCTACGCGACCTTTAACCGGGGGCATGTGCGCTGGACGTATCATGTCGCAGAGCTTCGCGTGGTGGTAGCGCAGTCAGCCCGCGAAATTGGAATCGGCCGGCTCTTGCTGGAGTTGGCGTTCGAGATGGTTCTGGACATCGGGGTTACGAAAGTCATCGCCCGCATGGCGCCGGAACAGACCGGCGCGTTGAAGCTCTTCAAGCGGCTTGGCTTTGCCCAGGAAGCGCACTTGCGGGATCATGCCGTGGACGCGAACGGGCACACGCACGACCTGCTGGTGCTCAGCTTCCACATCCCCACGCATCGGGAGAAATGTTGCGAGTTGTGCGGGATTCCTGTCTTGGAAGCCCTGTTCCTGGACGGATCCAGGCTCTGTTCGAGTTGCTATGAAACTCGGTACAACGAGCTCGGGACCGGTTAAGACCGGCGAGTACACAGGTGTCGCGTTCTCGACGTACTCATCACGCTCCGCCGTGATGGCGTTTCATCACGGCGGAGCGTGATGAGTACGGTTTGCCATGTCTTTCCTCCTCGGTGTTGACGAAGCGGGCTACGGCCCGAACCTGGGGCCGCTGGCCATCTCGGCCAGCGTCTGGGAAGTGCCGGAGGGGGTCCGCGGCGAGGAACTCTACGAGCGGCTGCAAACCGTGATCGCCCCGGCTGCCGCACGATCGGCAAAGGCCGCAGGCCAACGAGTTGCCATCGCCGACTCGAAGGTGCTCTATCAATCGGGCAAGGGCCTGAGACTGCTGGAACGCGGACTTTGGGCCGCCTGGTCGCTGATCAACCAGCGGCCGGCCGTTTGCGGCAACGTCTGGAAACTCCTCACCGGCGCCGACGCCGGACCACGCTGCGAGGCGCTCTGCCATGGCTGGGATCGGCTGCCGGCGCCGCGCGACTTCGATGCGGCGGAAATCGATCGGCTGCATCCAATCCTGTGCCAGGCGCTGGATCAGGCGGGTGTGCGGCTGGTCGCTCTACAGAGCATCGCTATCTTTCCCCGTGAGTTCAACGAAACGGTTGACCGCTGCGAATCGAAGGGGGCGGCCCTCTCGCACTGGACCTTGCAACTCGTAGCCCGCATGATCGAGCCGCTGGGCGATGCGCCGGTCGCGGTCCTTTGCGACAAGCACGGCGGGCGGGACCATTACCTGCCGCTGCTGATGCACTTCTTTCCCGATCGGTTCATCGAGGTCGTCAGCGAAGGGCGGCTGAAGAGCGTCTACCGCTTTGGACTGGCCCAACAGCGGGTGGAGATCGCGTTCCAGGCCAAGGGCGAATCGCATCTGCCGACCGCCCTGGCCTCGATGGCCTCGAAATACCTCCGCGAACTGGCGATGGAGGCCTTCAATGACTTCTGGATTCAACAGGTCGCGGACCTCCGTCCCACGGCGGGTTACCCGGTCGATGCCAGGCGATTCAAGGCCGACATCGCCCGTGCGCAGCAATCGCTGGGCATCGAGGATAGAATAGTGTGGCGAACCAAATAGGAGAACTATCATGGAACTGTTCATTATCCGCCATGCCTGGGCGGCCGAGCGCGATGAGGCTGCCTATCCGGACGACTCGCTTCGACCGTTGACCGACAAGGGCCGCAAGCGTTTCGCCGCCATGATCGAGGTCCTGGTCCCGCGAGGGCTTTCCCCGCAGTTGATCGTCACCAGCCCTATGTTGCGTTGCCTGCAAACAGCCGAGATCCTTGCGGCGGCCCTCGGCGAGGGCACCAAGATCGTCCAGCGAAAAGAACTGCTCCCCGGCGGCGATCCGAAGCATCTGCTTTCCCGGACGGAGCAACTCGCCTCCGGGCTGGATCGAGTGGCTTGGGTCGGCCATGCCCCGGACGTTGGTTACTTGGCTGCCGGGCTGTTGGGCGTGGAAAACGGCTGGCTGGAAATGAAGAAGGGGGCGATTGCCGCCCTGGAATTTCCCGCTTCGCCCGAACTTGGCCGCGGCGAACTCCAATGGCTGGTGACGGCGAAGATTTTGGGACTCTAAATGACCTTTCACGATTCTGGGAGGTTATCGAAGCCCGACGCGCAAGCGAGGATTATGGGCCGAAGCTCTTGGAAAACACATTCCTCGCTTGCGCGTCGGGCTTCTATGCGTCCCAGAATCGTGAACGGTCATTTAGAGATCTCCGCCTCCCGCCAGCCCGACTCCTTTCAAATGCCCGACCTCGTTGAGCGAGTGCAGTCGCACGACTGCGCCGTCGATCTCCAGCCGCGAGATCGACGCGTTCTCCAGCATGAAAGGACTCCGCTGGGCGGGGATCTCCAAGAGCGACTTGAAGGCAGCCGCCAGGATCGCGCCGTGGCTGACGACGATCACCCGCCCGTAATCACCCTGGGCGATCGATTCCAGGACCGCGCGGCCGCGGTGCATGAGGGCCCGGCGCGATTCGCCGCCCGGCACGGCGTAGTCCGGATCGCCGCTCCGCCAGAGGGCATATTCTTCCGGGCAGATCTGGTCCAACTCATCCCGGCTATGGCCTTGAAAGATGCCGACCTTGATCTCGATCAAAGCGGGCTCCTCGCGGATGGGAAGCGCCAAGGCTGCGGAGATCGGCTCGGCGGTCTCGCGGGCCCGCCGCAAAGGGCTGCAGAAGATGGCCTCGGCGTCGAAACCCTGACAAACCTCGGCCACGGCCGCGGCCTGCCTGCGGCCGAGTTCCGAGAGGGGAATATTCAAATGCCCTTGAACACGGCCTTCGGCGTTATAGGTGCTCTCGCCGTGGCGAATGCAGTACAGCAGCATGCGTGATTCCCGTTGACATTTCGAGATAACTCAGTTGACGAAACTCCTGGTATCGCCTATGATACCAACAATGAGCGTGCCTGACATCGTTATCGATACCTGCGTGGTGATTGCAGCCTTGCGTTCGCAACTTGGCGCGTCCCACCGGTTGCTCTTGAGAGCGGGCACCGGTTTGTTCGAAATGCACCTGTCCGTGCCGCTGCTGCTTGAGTATGAGCAGGTCGCGAAACGCCAGTGTAGCGAACTCGGACTTACTCCGCAAACCATTGACGATATTTTGGACTTCCTGTGTTCGATTTCTCATCAGCGCGAGGTTCATTACTTATGGCGGCCTGGCCTGCCTGATCCCGACGATGACATGGTCTTGGAAGTGGCTGTCGCCGGCCGGTGCGACAACATCGTGACGTTCAATTTGCGCGATTTCGCCGGCGCCGATCAATTCGGCATTCGAGTGATTACGCCGCAGGAGTTTCTGAAACAGCTTGGAGAGATGAAATGAGTACCTTGAGCCTTCGACTGCCCGATTCGCTACATGAAATGGCAAAGCAACTTGCCGAAGAAGAGCATGTCTCGGTCAATCAACTCATTGCATTGGCCCTGGCCGAGAAGATTTCCGCCTTGAAGACCGCCGACTACTTTCAGCAGCGCGGCAGTCGGGCCAGCCGCGCGAAATTCGAACGGGCAATGTCTACGGTTGCCAGGACGGAGCCGGCGGAAAACGACCGTCTACCGCAGCGGCGAAAGAAGCCTACTTGAAGACCAAGTTCACGCTTGTGGGTCTTGAGATCGAGGGCCCCTGGAACGTCCCCCTGTTGGCAAACGCCGCCGAGATGTCGGGCGCAGCGCTGCTGCTGGCCGAGAGCAAGATTGTGTCGACGCAGTGGATACCGCATGCGCTTCAAAAGTCGGCATCGACGAACTGCTGAACCAATTTGACGTGGTGCTGGCCTGCGAGACGGGCATTCGCAGTCGGCCGGTCTATGAGTATGGCGTGCCGCGGGGAAACGTGGCCGTGATCGTGGGCAATGAGCAGAACGGCATTCCCGGCAAGATTCTGAAGAAGGCCCATCAGGTTGTCTCCATACCGATGCTCGGCAAAGGATTGAGTTCCGTCAACGTGGCCGTGGCGGCGGCAATCGTCCTGTATGTTGCCCAGCGGGATTTCGGACGCAAGCGACTGAGGCCCGCCACGCTTTCGCACCGCGACGTCGATCTTCTCGCCTTTGCTCCTTCGGACCCCAGCGAGCTTGGCTCATTCCTCCGCAGCGCATGGGCCTTTGGATGGCAGCGCATATTCCTCGCCGATCCGCGTGGCGCGTGGTTCACCAACGATCGCCCAACGATCCTGGCCGGTCGAGCGGCCGCGCGTTGCGAGGTCAATCGACTGGTCGTCAGCCCTTGGAAGCAACTGAATTTTGAGGATTACGACGAGGTCGTCGCGTGCGGCAATACGCGGAGCGGCGAACCGTTGTCGAGATTCACTCTGCCCGATCGCGGCAAAGTGCTCTTGATTTACGGCGGCGCTGGCGAGACGTTGGGTCCTCGCGAGTCCGCTCGGCAAATCTATGTCGATCACGCCGCCGCCGCGGTCGAGCCCTGTTTTCGACACGCAGGCTCGATTCTCTTATCGGTAGTATCTCAGCAACTCACGAGGTCCCGACGTGGATAAGGCCCTGCGCTACCATCAGAAGTCCGTGCACGACCTGGCGGTGGATGATGCCCTCGTGAGGCTCTGGGACGCGGAAGGCGCCATCAACGGCGACATGATCCGCTCGGCGTTTCGACCGCTGGCGGCAACCGGATTCGTCTGGCCGTATGTCGCCCTGATGCCCGATTATCATCCTGGCGAGGGCTCCATGATCGGGAGCGTCATTCCCACGCGGCAGGTCGTTCTGCCCTCGGTGATCGGAGGCGACGTTGGTTGCGGCATGACAGCCGTTCGCCTGCCCCTAGCCGCCGCCCAGGTCTCTCCCGCGCTGCCGAAGATCGAAAAGATGCTCCGCGAGAGCATCCCCGTCGGAACGGCCCACAACGCGGTGGTCACCGAGCGCGTCGAGCAGAATCCGGTCTGGCGGCGCGACGTGCGGGCGCCGATTCTCGCCAATCGCCTGCGACGCAAAATGCTGCGGCAGTTCGCGTCCCTGGGGGGCGGAAATCACTTTCTGGAGATCCAGCACGATCAGGCGGAACAGGTCTGGTGCATGCTTCATTCCGGGTCGAGGTACCTTGGAACTACTTTCCGGGACTACTATGTCGAGCAGGCCAAACAGCAGGAGGGGCTGGACCAGAAGATCTTCGCGAAGTTCCCCTATTTGCAGGCCGCAGCGCAGATTGCGGACGACTACCTGGCCGATCTGCAAGTCGTGCTGGAGTTTGCCCGCGAAAGCCGTCGCGAGATGATGATCCGCGTGGTGGAGGTCTTTTCCGCGGTCTTTCCCCACGTCGAGGGCCTGGCCTGGCCCGAGCTTTCGTCCGAACTCCACGACATCGCCCATAATTTCGTGGCGGAGGAAGAGCACTTTGGCGATCGGCTGTTCGTGCATCGCAAAGGCGCCATCCGCCTGGCTCCAGGGCAAATCGGACTGATTCCGGGAAGCATGGGAACTTGCTCCTACGTGGTCGAAGGACGAGGCAATGCCTTCGGCTTTAATTCCTGCTCGCATGGGGCGGGCCGCGCGATGTCGAGGGGCGATGCCTTCCGGACGATCTCCGACCGCGATTTCTTCAGCAGCATGCAGGGCGTGGTTCACGATCATAATCCGCGGATCAAGGATGAGGCCCCTCCGGCCTACAAGGACATTCGCCGCGTGATGCGAGCGCAGAAGGACCTCGTCAAGGTTGCCCATGAGCTGCGGCCGCTGCTCTCCGTAAAAGGACGATAATAGGGCCTTTCCCTTCCAAAATCCGGGCGTTTTAGCGGCACCCAGTTGACATTTTCGTCGTGGAAAATCAGAATGGAGTTTTCCCCTTTTCGGCCTTTGCCCGTACGAAGGAGCCTTGATGTCTGCCCCCTGGATCACTTATCGGCCCGAGTTGAAAGTCCTCGATTGCACAATTCGCGACGGCGGCCTGTGCAATGACCACATGTTCGAAGACGGCCTGGTCAAGGCGGTCTACGAGGCCTGCGTGGCCGCGGGTATCGACTACATGGAACTGGGCTACAAGTCGTCAAAGCGGATTTTCGCCCAGAACAAGTTCGGCGTCTGGAAGTTCTGCGACGAGGCCGACCTGCGGCGGATCGTCGGCGACAACCCCACGTCGCTCAAACTGGCGGCCATGATCGACGCCGGCAAGTGCGACTGGAAGAGCGACGTGCTGCCCAAGAAGGACAGCGTCTTGGACCTGATCCGCGTCGCCTTCTACGCCAACCAGGTCTCCGAAGCCGTCGACATGATCCAGGACGCCTTCCAGAAGGGCTACGAGGTCTCGGCCAACCTGATGGCCGTCTCGACGGTCAAGGAGCAGGAGATCGACCAGGTGCTGGAAGAGATCGCCAAGACGCCGGCCACGTGCGTCTGCGTGGTCGACAGTTTCGGCTCGATGTATGCCGAGCAGGTCGAGATCCTGGTGAAGAAGTATCTCCGCTACGGGGCCGACACGAAGAAGGAAGTCGGCATCCACGCCCACAACAACCAGCAGTTGGCCTTCGCCAACTCGATCGAGGCGATCATCCACGGGGCGAACCGCGTGGACGCCTCGATGGCCGGCCTGGGCCGCGGCGCCGGCAATTGCCCTATGGAGCTGATGATCGGTTTCCTGCGGAATCCCAAGTTCAAGCTGCGGCCGATCTACCAGGTCCTGCAGGACCATCTCTTGCCCTTCAGCCGCCAGATCGAATGGGGGCCTTACGTGCAGTACATGATCACCGGGCAGCTCAACGAACATCCGCGGAGCGCGATCGCGGCCCGCGCCAGCGACACGGCCCGCGATCAGTACGTGGCGTTCTACGACAAGATGTCGAGCGATTTGGACATGTGAGCTATTCCTCCGGCCAGCCTTCCTCTCCAACCAGCGGTACGAAGCGGCAGGCGGAGAGCGTCTCCGTCCGAACCTCGCTGCCGACCTTGTGGATCGCCTGCAACATCTGCTGATCGCGAGTTCCCAAGGGAATGACAAGGATCCCGCCGGGGTCCAGTTGCTCGATCAAGGCCGGCGGTATCGCGGCTGCTGCGGCGGCCACAAGGATCCGATCGTAGGGTGCGCCGGCGGGCCAGCCGAGCGTGCCGTCGGCCACAACCAGCTTGACGCGCCCGTAACCTAAATCCGCCAGCCGCAGGGCGGCCTGCTGCGAAAGGGCCTCGTAGCGCTCGATGCTCACGACCTCCCGCGCAAGCTCGGCGACGATCGCCGTCTGATAGCCGCTGCCGGTGCCGATCTCCAGCACCCGCTCATCTCCCCGCAGTGCCAGGGCCTGGGTCATCAGGGCCACGATGTACGGCTGGCTGATCGTTTGCCCGCATGCGATGCCCAAGGCCCGATCGGCGTAGGCCTCGGCCCTTAGCGACTCGTCGATGAACCGTTCGCGGGGAATCCGCGCCATGGCATCGAGCAACCGCGGATCGTTGATGCCGCGGCCCTTGAGATGCCGCCGCAGCATGATCAGCTTGTCGCGTTGGAGTTCGGCGTCGGACATGGAAAGAAAGGATGAAGGATGAGGGCGGAAGGATGAGGGATGGACGTGGTCGCGGGGCCAGCATAGGCGATTGTACTCAGTACTCAGTACTTTGCCCTCATCTCTTATCTCTTATCCCTCATCCTTCCGCCCTCATCCTTCATCTTCCTTCCCGCCAATCCACCAGGTGCAACTCCACACTATGCCGCCCTTGGTAGGAATTGATCACGGGCCGGAAGGCGATGTCAAAGGGCCGATCGAGGGCCAGCATCGGCTCGGCCCATTCGGCCCCGCCGAAGGCCACCGCCCTCAGGCTCACGCCGTGCTGCGATAATCGCAGGGAAAGGTGCCGCCCGCCGGCCCCGATCGCCTTCGGAGGGCCGGCCAGCGTGGCGCCCGTGGCGCACAGCAAGGGCCGGGCGTTGTGCTGTCCGAAGGGGGCCAGCCGCTCGATCTGGTAGACGGTCTTGGGCGTGAAGGCGCTCAGGGGAAATTCGGCGTCGATGAGCAGGTCGGCCACCCGCTGCTGCTGGTTGATTTCCGCCGCGGCCACCTCGCAAAAGGCCGTGCGGAAGGCGTCGATCCGCTCCTCATCGATCTTCAGCCCTGCCGCCGCCGCGTGCCCACCGTGGGCCAGCAGGCATTCGTCGCAGGCCTCTAGGGCGGCGTGCAGATCGAAACCGGGAATGCTCCGCGCCGAGCCGATGCCGTGCCGCGTGCCCATCTGATCCAAGGAGATGAGCACGACAGGGCGATGATGCTTCTCGGCCAGCCGACCGGCCACGATGCCGATCACGCCGGCATGCCAGCCCCGCTCGGCGAGCACGAAGGCCGGATCGTCGGCCTCGCTGAAGCGCTCGTCGATCTGCTTCTTCGCGGCAAGCTGCATGCTCCGTTCCAGCGTCTGGCGGCTACCGTTGAGCTGGTCGATGTATTGGGCCAGTTCCAGGGCCCGATCGGGCCGGTCGGTCACCAGCAGCTCCACGCCCAATTGGGCCTGGGCAAGGCGGCCGGCGGCGTTCAAGCGCGGGGCCAGCGCAAATCCGATGTCTTCGCTATCCAGGCGGGGCTTGCCGTCGCCGTTGATCTTGGGCTCGATCTTGGCAATCTTCATGAGCGTTGCCACGCCCAGGGTCGGGCAGCGGGCAAGGCTCTCCAGGCCATGATGCACCAGCACGCGATTCTCGTCCACCAGCGGCACGACGTCGGCCACGGTCCCCAGGGCAGCCAATCCGACCGCTTGCACCAGAAAGTCCCGCATCCGCGGACTGACCTTCTGCCGGGCACCCGGTACTCCGGGTCGGCTGGCCTGCTGGCAGAGCGCCCAGGCCACTTTCAGGGCCACGCCCGATCCGCTCAGGCCGCTGAAGGGATAATCGCCGGGCAACTGCGGATGGACGATGGCCACCGCCTCGGGCAGTTGGGCGCCGATCGTATGGTGGTCGGTAATGATCAGATCGAGGCCGCACTCGCGGGCGGCGACGGCCTCTTCCACGCCGCTGATGCCGCAATCGACGGTGATCATCAGGGCCGCCCGGCCGTTGCCCCAGGAGCGGACGGCATCGCAGTTCAGGCCGTAGCCCTCGTCCACGCGGTGCGGCACGTAGTAGCTGACTTCCGCCCCCAGCAGTTTGAGGCAGAGATAGAGCACGGCGGTGCCCGACATGCCGTCGACGTCGTAGTCGCCGTAGATCACGATCCGCTGTTTGGCCTGGACGGCGGCATGGATCCGCTGGGCGGCCGCGCGGCAGCCGGGCAGGGTTTCCGGGTCATACAGGTCCGAGAGCTTGGGATCGAGGAAGGAGCGGGCCTTGGCCGGATCGGTGATGCCGCGGCAGATGAGCAACTGGGCAACCACGTCGGTCACGCCCGCCGCGCGCTGGAGCGAGGCGATGCGCACGGGGTCATGCGAACGAATATGCCAGCGTTTGGCCATGGTAAACGATCCGTCGTGGGTGGCCGGTATTTCCCCCCTCTCCCGCTGGGAGAGGGGCAGGGGCTCTTTTCTCCCCTTCCCTGCGGGAGAGGGGCAGGGGGTGAGGGCTGCGGCACGAAGGCTGCGCCCTCGCCGTCTACTTCTTCTTTTCGTTGTGCTCGGTATGTTTCCGGCACGTCGGGCAGTACTTCTTGAGCGTCAGCTTTTCGCCGCCCGGCTTGCGCTTGAGCGTGTAGTTATGTTCGCCGGTCTCTTTGCAGACGAGGAACACCGTTTCCGCTTTTTTCTTACTCTTGGCCATCGGAGGGAACACCTATTTCAGAACTGGCTTGATTGGCAAACAAGCCATTGTACACGATTTTTCGAGAATGGGAACGGAGGGGAAGAAAAGATAAGTGGAACACTAATCTTCGCTAATTAGCACTGATTCTTCCAAAACTAGCGTTAATCAGCGAAGATTAGTGTTCCCAGAGCATTTGCATCCTCTTGAGCCTCCCGACAGATGAGCGCAAACAACTCGCAAGATCACCCGCGAAAGATCCTCGTCTCCGATTTCGACGGCACGATGACCCGCCGCGATTTCTTCAAACTGGCCATCGCCCAACTCCTGCCGGCCGGTGGCCCGGACTTTTGGAGCGAGTACCGCGCCGGCCGGATCACGCACTTTGAGGCCCTACGGCGGTATTTTGCCGAAATCCGTGCCACCGAGGCCCAGGTCCTGGCGGTCGTCGATCAGATGGAACTCGATACGGGCTTGCCGCAGGCTGTGGCCGATCTGCGACAGGCGGGCTGGCAGGTCGTCGTCACGTCGGCCGGCTGCGATTGGTATATCCGCCGCCTGCTGGCCCGGGCGCGTGTGGAACTGGAAGTCCATTCCAATCCGGGGCGGTTCGTGCCCGGCCTAGGGCTGCAAATGGAAATGCCCGTCGGCTCGCCCTTCCTCTCGCCGATGCTCGGGGTGGACAAGGCCCGCATCGTTCGGCATCATCTTGAAGCGGGCCGCAGGGTGGCCTTTGCGGGCGACGGCTTTCCCGACGAGGAGGCCGCCCTCCTGGTGCCCGGCCGCTTGCGATTCGCCAAAAGCGATCTGGCCGACGTGCTCGCGCGGAAGGGCGAGACGTTTCAGCCGTATGATGCATGGTCCGATATCGCACGGCAGCTTCTGTGCCTCGCGTAACACGCATGCTGGGCAATGCCCCGCTCTTCTGAGGATTGGCGGGCCGGGCGACTCGCGTTCAGGCGGTCTGTAGCGGCATGTCACCGGCAGCCTTTGCGAGTTGCCGGAACGTATCCCGCAGACCCTCGTCATCGACGCCGCCACGGAACGACCAGAAGACCATCGAGAGCTTGGCAACTTGGTGATCGACATGCAGAAAGTTCGGAAGGTCCTCAAGGATGCCCGAGATGCCCTTGATGCGGCAACCGACAATTCCGTTGGAGTCAATTGAACGATACAGCGTTACGTGCTCGGTCAACCGCTCCGAGTAGTCGGCATCGGGTTTGAAGTACGCCGTAACGTCTAGCTTCCGGGCTGATGACGACGTAGGGCCGAAATTCGACGCTACCGATTTGGTTTGCAGAAAGTCCTTCAGGTCTGTGGCCATATTATGCTAGTCGGATTCCGTGCCTCAAACTCAATTTTCCACCGGGTCCCCATGAAAGGCAAATCCTAATTATCGAGCTTCCTGCTGTCAAGGGATTTGTGACCGCCCTCTTGAAGAGGAGTACGGTCCGTTTGAGCCGTTTGTCCCGGCTTGCTAAAACGCGCCTATTGATCCCAGAATCAGAACTGGATGGCTTATGAATTTCGCGAGCGTACAAATCCAGGCTATTCGGGATGGTTGTCTAGTCCCCGTCGTTCTTCCGGAGGTTGGGGAGGAGTGCGTAGTGCTCCGTCGAGACGCCTACGAGAAGACCCTGAGTCAATTCGCGCAGAGCTGCCGAGCGCAGCCCGGTTCCTATTGCCTATGAGCCTGAGGCATTCTCAGTGGATGGAGATCTTGAAGAACTTCGGCAGCTCCGGGAGGAGAAAGGACCGGATTATGGCCGTGCGAACCGTCGAGGGCGCAAGATTCTGCTCGCCGAATAAATAAGCGCTAATTCCAGCGGCTATTCCAGCGCGACCTTCAAGTCCGGCAGCGCCGCTTGTAGCTCCTTGATGTCGCCGGGGACAATCCGCGAGGGCAAAACAGCGGCGAAAGGGTCGGTCGAAAGTGCTATCGGAATCCCGCGACGGCAGAACGCCTTCGCGCTCATCCCTAAGGCAAAGCGTCCTAAGCTGCGACAATCCGCCAAGGTGTTTCAGGCCCGAGCCGCTGATCCGCGCGGAATCCAAGCTCAGCCAGTTGAGCCGGGAAAGGCCGCGAAGATGCTCGATTCCCGCATCGGTGACTTCGCGGCAGTGATCCAGGCTCAACACTTCGAGTTCAGAAAAGCTCCGGAGGCATATTAGCCCGGCGTCGGTTACGCGCGTGCCGCTGAGATTCAATGTCCTGAGTTGCGTCAAGCCCTTGAGGCGCTCCAGCCCGGCGTCGGTCACCTGGGTGCCGCTGAGATTCAAGGTTCGGAGTTGCGTCAAGCCCTTGAGGTGCTCCAGTCCGGCGGCCGTGACATAGGTGTCGCTGAGGTCCAAGCTGCGGAGCTTGGACAGACCGGCAAGATACGTCAGTTCCGCATCGGCGACGTAGGGGCCGAGCGAAAGCTCCTCCAATTCGGTCAAGCCCTGCAAGTACTTCGCGGACACGGCGGCGCAAATCCTCTCGTTCCTCATGTCCAGCCGCTTGAGATGCGTGACGTAGCGGAGATTCGCCAGGCCGTCCGCCGTGACCTCTTCGCCATGGGCAAAGTGCAACCGTCGCAGGCCCGGAACTTCCCGCAGTTGGGCCAGTCCCTTGTCCGTCACTCCGGCGCCGCAGTACAAGTCAAGCGATTGGAGGCCCGGCAAGTCCTTGATGTGTTCCAGTGCTGCGTCGCGCCATGTCACGACCTCGACCACGCTCTGGAACATGTCATCTCCAAATAGCTTTCGCAGCCAGGTCGCCGCAGGCCGAACCGCGGGGTACATTATTGGACCCCGTCGGCTGCCGCCGCCGTAAAATTGCTGGACCGGCGGGTTGAAGGCAAGAAACGAATCGTCATATCGCACCTGCCCGCTCTGCTTCAAAATCGCCGCTACGGCGGCCTTCTGTTTCCGCGCTTGCCCCATTCTGACCGTGAGCCAACTGCACTCAATGCCACAGACCAGCGTAAACACCAGCAGCGTGCGGATGCCGAACTGGAACCGCCGACGGAAGAGCAGGGCCAGCGCGAGCCACAGCAGCATCAAGAGCGCCACCCCGCCGATGCTCGCCAAGGCCGTCAGCACTGCACAGCCCTTGGGAAGCCAATTCAGCCACTCCGACAGCAGCAGACCTCCTTCAATGGGCAGCAGGCAGATCACGAGGCGATCCGGCGAGAGGTGGAACCAGCGGATGCCAGGCTTGGGCAGGGCGGATTGGGATTCTGCTACGCTCATGGCATGTCGCTCCTGGCCGCCATCGGCGATTGAAACCGCGTAGGGTCCGCCAGGAAGGGTCGCAAAGAAACCCCTTCTCTGGCGGGTTGATACGCCTCTTCACTCTCCGCTTATTGTACCACGAGTTTGACGATCCAACGCCGTTCTAAATCAACCACCCGCTTAATTACTGAAATTCCTGCTCGGCTGTATAGTCTCCCCAGCAAAAAACGGCCTATTTTCCGAGATAATCAGCGTGCCGAGGCCAAGAATTTCAGTAATTAAGCGGGTGGTTGTTCTAAATCGCAGAGCGTCCGCCGGGCGGGGACGCAGCGCCGCCTCCCTGTTTTTCGTCTTCATGGTGATTTTATTCTACCACAACTTGAGCCCGAATGGAACGGGACTGCGGACTGAACCGCGAACGAGCAGACTTGCCCTCGCTTGCGCGTCGGGTTAGTATGGTACACGCTGTGCCATGAACGCCGAGCCGGCCAACGTGCCGCTTGACGCGTAATTCGTTCCTGCCGAGAATCTCTGGAGTATACCATGCTTACGTCAACCTCCCCAACGCTCATCCATCTTGCGCTGGCCCTCCTGGCCGGCACCACGATCATGCTCTCCACCGCCAACGCCCAACCGCCGGATAACGACGCCCGCGCGAAACAGTTCATCGCCCGGCATGAGGCGGCCGTTCGCCCCCTGGAGACCGAGTCGAACCGGCGCTGGTGGGAAGCCAACACCACCGGCAGCGACGAAGCCTTTCGCAAGAAGGAAGAAATCGAGACCCGGCTCAACCTGTTGCTGGCCAACCGCGAGACGTTCGCCGAACTCAAGGCGATCCATGCCCAGCCGATCCAAGACCCGCTCGTCGCCAGGCAGATCGCCGTGCTCTATCTCCAGTACCTGGGCCAACAGATCGACCCCGAGCTGATCAAGGAGATGCTGGCCCACTCGAACGCCGTGGAAAAGGCCTACAGCGTGTTCCGCGCCAAGGTCGACGACAAGGAGCTGACCGAGAACGAGGTCCGCAACGTCCTGCGAACGTCGAAGGACTCGGCCCAGCGAAAGGCGGTCTGGGAGGCAAGCAAGGCCGTGGGACCGATCCTCGAACCCGATCTGAAGAAGCTCGCCCGCCTGCGGAACGCGCGGCAGGGCAACTCGGCTTCAAGAACTTCCACGTCATGCAGCTCGCCCTGGCCGAGCTGAGCCAGGAGCAGGTACTGAAGATCTTCGACGAGCTGGACGCCCTGACCCGCCAGCCGTTCCACGCGGCCAAGGCCGAGATCGATGCCGCCCTGGCCCGGCAGTGCGGCGTGGGCGTGGCGGACCTGCGGCCGTGGCACTACCACGATCCGTTCTTCCAGGAGCCGCCCGCCATCTTCGGCGACTTCGATGCGGTCTACCGCCCGATCGACATCGTCAAGAGCGTCCGCAAATTCTACGAGGGCATCGGCCTGCCGATCGACGACGTGCTGGGCCGCAGCGACCTCTTCGAGAAGCCCGGCAAGAGCCCTCATGCCTTCAGCACCGATATCGACCGCGAGGGCAACGTCCGCGTGCTGGCCAACGTCGTGCCGGGCCACGAATGGCTGGAGACGATGCTCCACGAGTGCGGCCACGCGGCCTACGAGAAGAACATCCCGCAGAGCGTTCCCTACATCTTGCGGATCGAGTCGCACGCCTTGACGACCGAGGGCGTGGCGATGATGTTCGAGCGCCTGGCCGGCGATCCGGGGTGGCTGGCGGCGATGGGCGTGAGCGTGCCGGACGCCGAGAAATTCGCCGCCGCATCGCACAAGCTGAACCGCAACAAGCTCCTGATCTTCTCCCGCTGGTGCCAGGTGGTGTTCCGCTTCGAGATGGCCCTGTACGATAATCCGGAGCAGGACTTGAACCGCGTGTGGTGGGACCTGGTGGAGAAGTACCAGGAGGTGAAGCGCCCCGAGGGCCGCAACCAGCCCGACTACGCCAGCAAGATCCACATCGCCACGGTGCCGGTCTACTACCAGAGCTACATGCTGGGCCAGTTGTTCAACTTGCACGGATTCTACAACAACCGCCAGTTTCCGAGAAACCGCGTTTTGAGCCTGTTTTTGCTATGCGTTTAAGTTTGGGCATGAGATTCTAGGTTTTCGGAAAACCTAGAATCAGTGCACAAGTACGCACAACATCAGGCGCGGACACATCTTGCATGTGCAAGTTATGTCCCGCGTCTCTATCTCTTTTGGGTGGATTCAACCAACGAGAAACCGCGGGAAACCCTGGTAAAAGTTTTACCAGGGTTATGCGCCCTGGTTGCGCCAGACGCCTGCGATATTTGGCAGCACGTCGCGCCTTAGTTACGGCATCGGCAGGGTCGGGCACCTCAACGCGCATTGGCCGGCCGTACTTTTCCGCAATGTCGGCGAATCGCCTAGCGAGGCAGTAGACGCAATCGTTGCCTAGCCACGCCGCATGCCCGCAGACTCGACACCGGTGCGCGTGATCGGCAAAGTCTCTGGCGATTCCCTCGCCGCCGTAATTGGGTTTTGGCAGCGGGTCCGGCACGAACTCGGGTACTGGCTCGTTAGTGAGGGTAAATTCGTCTCGGATAAGCCGTCGCGCAAGTCGCTGACGGCTTCCTCAATCGTGGCGTGGTGGTGCCCGCTGAGCCCATCGCACCAGCCCCGATAGCACGGTGACGCCATAGGACCCTCTGCCGCCTCGACAGCGACGTAGCTTTGCAGCACGCAGCAGGTATGCCCCTCCCATCGACGCCAGAGAATCGTGGCGGATGGCAGCGAGGTGTACTCGCCATATTGGGCGGTGCCGTTTTCGCCTCTGGCACCACTAATCCAGTCGTCCAGATCGGCAAATGCTTCTCGCAACATGATTCTTCCTCCTCAAACCTGATAGAGCGCGAAGAAGACAACCCACGATGACGATGCCCATCGCTGGTCGATTATCCTTTCGGGCTGCATGTCCACCCGGATGTAAGTCGGATGCGAGTCCGGACCCAGGTGCAGTTGGTGCCAGACCGCCTTGCCCTTGCTGCCGGCGGCAAGCAACGTGGCGTAGTCGGATGGCGTGCTGGTCGGATATAAAAATGGTCCGCCGCTATGAAAATTGATTACCAACTTGCCCTTGATGTTCTGGTTGGCTTCCTGCATCGCACCAGCCAACGCAGAGAGCCGGCTGCGTGCCTCTTGCTTTGTCCATGCGTTTGGATTCCCGCCTGCTTGAAACTGGTCTAGCAGTGCTTCTAGTTGTTTCTGAGCACCATACTTCGTGTTCGGCATTCCACCCGCCCGCATGCCTGTCGTGGCGAGTTGCCGCTGTTTCTGAGCAAGCAGGTTCTTGTTCGTCTTTCCCTGCATCGCCTCTACGAATGCTTCGAGGTTATTCAAAATGCTTTGCGACGTGCCGCCGGCTGCACGCAACTCATTGATAACGTCGTGTGCGGCGTTCGGATTAACCTTTGTCCACGGCACCTTCTCGATGTTCTTGGCAGCCCTGCGTCGGATGGCTTGAAGATAGAGTGATTCGCCGGATGGTGTTCCTGCCATGATGGTTAGCCTATCTGCCAGACAATGATGTAACCCGAAATCACCTGCCAACCGGGACTGCCGAGTGCCTCTGTCTCTAGGGAAATCGTGTCGCCGGCCGTCAATTCGGCAATCTCGCAAATGCCGGCAAAGCCCGGCGCGTTGCCGAAAATCTGCGGCATGGTGACGCTGTAGGGCGTGCCGTCCACGGTGACGCTGCCCACGAACGGATAGTTCACCGATGATGGACTGGTGTTGCTATGGAAATGGCCATTGCCATAGCTGCCTAGCAGGCTGGCGTTGCGGAGAATCGAGATTTGGAAATCCTGCGTCGGTGGATTCGTGCCCGGCGCTTCGTCCACGATTTCGCTTATGGCAGCGCCTGCCATAATCAGGTAGGTCGCTGTCTGATTGATGTTGATAACGCCGTCACCGATGCCGATGTCACCGGCTGACGTGGTGCCTGCGTCCGAATCACCGAATGCCGCATTGCCGGCGCTGGTGTAGGTGGTTGTGCCACTCAAAACGACGTTGGCGTAGACCAGAGTTACGCCCGGCGGGATCGGCACGTTGTAAAAGACGTGCTCGGTGTCCTCTGCACCGCCGTCCTGCTGGTGAGTCCCGGCATCATCCATACGACTGTGCCCGTATCGACGGTGTTCTTGTTGGCTTCTCTGGCAACATTGATTTTGTTGCTTGCGGTGGCATAGCTGCCTCTGGACGGTAGCTCGTTGCCCGTGCCCGGTGCCTTGGCAATCCATTCGGGACTGCCTGACTGCATGGTCCGGGTGACTTCCACCCACTGCCAGAGAGGGTAGCCATTGGCGTCCACAATCTGGTTGTCGTCCTCATCCGTGAACGGTCCCGTAATCTGTGCCCAGCAACCCTTCTCCCGGTCTTCCGGCGGAATAAAGATAGGATTGCCGATGGTCTGCACGTCGCCGCCGGCTTGACTCGGTTGCGTGACGTGCCGGGTCTGGTCAATCAGGTAGTTTAGTCCTGGTCGGTCAAGGTGCCGTTCACCGCGATTGATTTTCTCAAAGCCCATATCAGTTGCAAATTCGGACAAAGTGACTACAGCGCATATAGCACATCCCAATTAGCGGTGCGGTACATCGGCGTGCTATCGGTCCCCGGCAGGTATAGCCGCTCCCAGACAGGTCCGCCCGTGGCGTAGATGTTATACAGGCGATTCCACGTCACGTAGTCGGTTGTGCCGTCCAGTAGCTTGTCCTGGTAGATGTTCGCCGCAATCCTAATTGTGGTCTCGAATTGCGGCAAACCATCCCACCGCCACCGTCGGATGGTCGGCAGCGCGATGAGTAGCAGGGTCTCGGGTTCCCACACCCGCTTGCTGGTCTGGTCTTGCTGCATGATGGTGAACGGCGCGTCATTCACGGAGCCTATGAGGTTCACGGCGTCATCCGATGGCACCTCAGTCCGGAAGACGAGTTTTTGGAGCAGTTCCACCTTGGGAATGATTTTGGTCATGCCCTTCAAATTGCTGGCGTTAGTGCCGTCCTCCCACTTCATTGCATAGGTCGGGTCTTGCGCCCACGCGTTGGAAATAAGGCTCATCACCTGGCCGGAGAAATCCCACGCTTCGTCAATAACCTGGTCGTCAGTCATCGGTCGGTAGGTGGCCACAACCTTGAACCCGCCCACGACGTTTTCAAGCGAATTGATGAACGCAAGCAACTGGGTAGGCGAGTAGGTGCCGCTTAGCGAGCCTTGCACCGCACCTTCCTTGATGGGGCCGAACGTCACGTCCGCGCAGTACATGTCCTGAAACGGCACGTCACCGCTGCCGGTCAGCATGTCATAGGCTTGCGGCAGTTCATGGATGTTGAAAATCCCGCCCGGCGGTGCCTGTCCGAGACTGCCACCGTTGCCGTCGCTGGCACCCGTGAGGATTTGCAGGAGGGTCGTGAGGTCCAGCCATGTATCGACGTAGTATTCCCGCACTACCTCTGTGTTCTCGCTGCCGAGAGTCCCGTGAATATCACGAAAACCGAATGTCGAGAAAGCCATTACGTTCCTCCAAACAGGTCGTGCTCGGGAATCGCTTCACCGCCGACACCCGGAATCCTCACGATGGCGTTGTAAATCTTCTCCAAGATGCTAAGCCCCCTCCGTTGCCCATCCAGCATAGGATTCTCTGTCACCTTGGCTTGCAGGCTCTCCCATAGACTCGTCAACCCGGCAAACGTCGTTTGATACATCGGTTTTAGGTGGCTGGAATCTTGCAACGGGTCATACTTCGGTTTGGACGGCTTCTCGTCTCCGGTCATGTATCCCGGTATGAGGTTCTGGTCCTTGTTGCCGGTCGCCCAGTTCCAGAACTTACCCAGTGTCGTCCCGCGATTGTAATCTGGATTGCTGCCAAGCAGGTTATGGACAAGGCTGTGCTCTCGCCCGTATTTGGGACCGACGTTGACTTCATCGTTTAAGTGATGCACTACGTTTGCAAATCCGTATAGCTCTTGGATAAGCAGACGGATGGGACCGCGTACAAGGTCGGCTAGCTCGTATGCAATCATGCCTAACGAGCGCTGAAGTTGGTTTCCCTCGACGGTGTTCTGTAGACCACTGGCGATAATGCCGCCGGTTGCCAAACCAATAATTTTATTGAAGCCGCTAAGAAGGTCGAATGATTCCTTTTCTTTTGCCTTCTTTTTGTGGTCGAGCGCCAATTGGCCATCCAGTTCGGTTTGTTCTTTGCGAAACCCAGACCACAGCCTAGCGGCATCGGTTCCCGCCACAGCAGCACCAGCACCCGCCTCAAATCCGACGCCGGCACCGCCGCCGCCCTTACCAGTATTTATCGTGCTGGTGAGCTTCGTAATGGCGTCTCTCAGGTCACTTAGCTCGGACATGCTTCACCTTCTTCTTTCGCGGCTTGAACTTCAACCTCTTAATGCACTCCGCCAAGACCTTACTATTCTCTTCGGCAATCTTATTCCGCGTAATACTCTCCCAGCCCTGCGCGGTAAACATTTCTACCAGTTGCAAGACAGTGAAACGGGTGCTTACGTCCTCTGGTGTCAGGTGATGGTCGGCTAGCAGGCTCTTGTAAAACTCTAACCTGCTTGGTCCGGTGCAGTAGGCTGAGATCCAGTGCTCACCGGCTGTGAGCGCTGTTGAAAAAAACCGCTGTTCTCCAGCGCCTTATGGATGAGGTTAGCGCCGCTGGCTTCGTCCAGGTCGGCAAAGACTGCCACGCAGTTGTCATCCGTGATTGCCGCTTGAATCTTCTCCAACGTGACTTCCGGGTGGTTCTTGCGGATGAGTATCCAAGCATAGAACGCGCAGCCCTTGGGACCAGTGAGGTATTGGGTCAATGCCTCGGTCGGCACTTCACCCGACACCTTGACCCTGTGTGCCTGCAAGAGCAATGCGGTTTTCTGTTCTTCGCTGACAGGCAAGCCCTCCAGCGCGTCCGTCACTTCCCGGAACGGGTTGTAGAGCCGTGCGGCTTGCTTCCGGGCATTGAAGAACACGGCGAACACGTCTTTCTCGGTCGGCTTCGCAACGAGGTACGTGGTGCCGCCCAGCACGATAGGGGCCGGTGCCGAGATAAGGGCTTCGTCGGATTTCTGTTCGGTCTGCGGTTTTGTCTCAGCCATTGCTAAACACAACCTCCCCAGTGACCTTCAAGGTGAACGTGAGCCGCATCGCATCCTTGGCAGAGGCATCAATGTCATGGGTCTCCAGGATCGCGTCAAAGGACCGTTGTGCATTGTTCTGCAAGGGATACGTCACCACGACCTCGAAGGGCGTAGGTGTATCCGAGTCGTATACCTGATCATCAAACCACTGGTCAAGCAGGCTGATGTTCACGTCGTCCTTGAGAGGCACTTCCACGTCCACCAGCATCCCCCGCGTGATGGAGATGGATTCTTCCCAGCCGCTGCTAGGGTCTTCCTGCTCCGTGGAGTAGGTCGTCGTTGTGTCGGCGTTGCTGTAGGTCCGCCGCTGCTTGATCTTGGTGCCTCCGAAAGGCCCAATATCGCCCGAGTCGTTGCTCAGGGCGATTGTTGCAGACTGGCTGCTGATTCCATACTGTCCCATGATTGCTCCTATTTGAGATTTGCACCAACTCCGAAGATATTGGTGACTGTGCTGTTGTTGTAGAACCGCATCTTGGTAATCGTGCCGGCGTAGGGTGCGGTTGCCTCGACGGTGTTGACCCAGTTGTAGAAGTCCCCATCCGTCGCGTAGTTGTAGCAGAGCACCAGGTTAGGCGAGGTAATCGACCAGGCATAGGTGCCGTTGCTCACGCTGCCGTTGGCACTCGTAACCAGTGCGAGAGCGGTGTTGCTAACGACCGTGCCCACGCTAGCACTATTCACCGTAACGGGCAAGCCCACCAAGGCTCCAGCAACCCATCCCGGCGGATTGCTAGGCGTTAGGGTCTTCGTGCTTTCGACCCACGCTCCATCGGCGCTATCGGTGAGACTCCCGGCAGGCGTGGCAAAAAGCTCGAACACCCCGAGTTGAGTATTCGTCAGGAGCAACTGCACCAATCCCGTCTGGTTGGTGGTGTTCGCCACCGGAATTTCGTAGCTGCTAACGTCCGGGTTGCTCGGCGTGTCCGTAGTGGCTTGAGTGGCCACACTGACGGTAATCGTGGTAGTGCCCGGCGTAACGACTACGCCCGTGACGTTTCCGGCACCGCTCGTTGTCGCCCCGTTGAAGTAGAGGGCACCGGCCGCAAGCTGTACGGCATTCAGAGTCGGGGCCGTGATCGTGACAACCTGCCCGCTGATGCTGATGGTGCAGTCCGGGCAGAACCGCTGTACGCCCGCCGTGTCCGTCCAGAACACGCAGCACAGGCTCCCTGAGGTAAAGCCGATGGTGTAGCCGGATGCGAACGTCAGCACCAGCACAGTGCTGCTGCTCTTCGTGTAGAACGGGTAACTGGCGTCGGTATCTGCCGAACATTGGGCCACTGCCGGCGGCACGCTAGGCGTGATTTGCAGGCTGCCGTTGCCCGATGGCTTCTGCGTATTGTTGTCGGAAATCTTGCCAACGGTGGCACTGTTCGATGCGTAGCTGCTGAAACTCATTTCAATCTCTCCTTGGTTTATAGTTCGCCGACAAGAATCACCCAGTGATTTTCCGAGATCATGACATCCCGACCCTGGTATAACTCCTCGTCAAGGGTAAGGGAACTCGGTTCTTCTAGGCAATGCTTGAATCCGGTGAGGTAATACCATGCTGTGTTAGGCGGTATCGACGATAAAACCGCTTCCAGGGCACGCATGATTGTCCCTTGGTCTGTCATTTGGTCGCCACTGGACGTTACACCCGTCATGCCCTGACACGTCCAGACTCGGATGGTTATGTGGTAGGTTACGAGTCTGCCAGTGCCGGGGTCGGTGGTTGGCTCGGGTTCGTCCTCTTTGATTTGTACTTCGCCGTAGGGGAAGCCCGCAAGCTGATTCGGTTTCTGCACCCGACCATAATAGAAGTTGTTCGTCGGGACCGTGGTGCTGTAATCAGCGTTCCACGCCTCTTTGAACGACTTCATTATCAGGTCGAATTGAGCCATGTTACAACTTCTTTACGCAGTGAAAGGTCGGCAACTCATCCAGCAAGTTGCGGTTCAGTGACTCGATAATCTCATACTTCACGCCGTTTTGGTCTTGGAACAGGTCGCCGGCATTGATGACCGTCGTGCCCGTGCCGCTCGGATCGGAACTCAGGTATATCAGGTAGTGGTCCTCAAAGTCCTTGGTGCCGAACATTACCCCTAACTCGGCATTGAAGGGCTGCACCACTCCATTAACAGGACTGCCCACGGCAGTGAAGGTCATGGTCCTTGAACCCGTAGCACTGCTTCCTGAGCAGGAAGATTGCAGGTACTGAATGGTGCTCTGCACGTTGTCGGAGAACCCGGTGTAAATCTCCAGGTAGACGCAGGGCAGTCGCCACAGACCCGAAATGCCCAACAGGTTGCTTGGACTGTCTACGTCCTTAAAGACCGTCCAGACCGTGCCGTCCGTGTAGGTAATCTTGTCACCCATTCCGGGGAAAGTCTTGCCGCCGTTGGATGGACCGTTCTCCAGCCATTGCGTGGGATCGATCTTGAAGGTCGTCAGCCACTTGCGATAAATGCCGTAGCTCGGTCCACCTTCCACCCGCTTCCGGGGACTGGTGTAGATCACCATCGGATTCACCTGAGTGAACCCGTCACGGGTCAAGTAGCCGGATGGACTATTGGGCGACACAAAGAACGGCAGCACACCCCACGGACCCGGCAGCGTGGCCGGTGGCGTAGGATAGCCGGGGGTATAGCCGCTTACCGTCTCGTACAGCCCTACCGTGCTGTAGAATCTGGCGTAATAGGTGCCAGCTACGTTGTTCGGTGCGGGAGGGGTTGTGATGGAATAAGTGTCAGCCGCGTTGTTGTACGAGGCCGTAATCGTTGCACTCTGCACCTGCACTACCCAAGCACTGCCGGACCAGTAGACAGTCGCCCCGGCGGTGGGCGCAAAGCTGAGCGCCACCGTAATCGGTGCCAGGGCGGACATACCAGTCATTCCAGCAACAAGGTTCATTAGATAAGGGACCCTCCAACCCGCACCCGATTCCGCCGCACAAACGGGAACATGTCCTGCCGCATTTGGACTTGCTTCTCATACGTCTCGGTTAAGTCTCTCTCCACCTGTGCTAGCTCGGCAATCTGCTGGGTCAGCGTCTGCAAGGAGACGTTCTCACCGCCGCCCTCGCCGCCGTCAGACACACTCATCGGGTCGGCAGCACTGGCAGCCACCAGGGCCGCTTTCTGGGTGACGAGACTGGCCTTGAGCGACTGTACGCTCACAAGCTGCTCATAGGTGTTGGTGACCAGTGCGTCTATGTCTGCAAATGACTGCGGCATGATTTACCTCACTTGACCGGCCAAGCGCCTACATTGAAGCTGCCGTCCGGATTCTTTGTGATAGGCCAAGCGCCGATACTGGTAGCCGTGCCCTGCGCGTTATTGGTTATCGGCCAAGCGCCCATGATGGTTGCCGCTGCTGGCATGTTGATTGTGCCTGTCGGCGTCGGATACTGTGTGTAGTTGTTGGCGAGGGAGGAAGTGACCGTTATTTGACTACTAACGGGGGGCCCGTATGTCCCCCAAATCAGATTGCAGTTAGTGAGAGTAATCGCACCTGAGATAGCTCCTGACTTCAGCGTGCAACCTGAAGCGGTAATATTCCCCAGCTCACTGAAGCCCCGTAGGAGCTCACCTGATCCGTGCGATACTGTCCCGCCACTTAATGCCATCGTGCCAGATAACACCTGCACGCCATACGCACCAGTGGCAGTCCCGCCAGACAAAAGAGAAAAGGCCAGGTTAATGGCGCCCGTTCCGCCCGAGAGTGGAAGCAGCGTGCCCCCCAGCGCCTGGAGGGTTCCCGCGCTGAGCGTACAGCCCGCGCTGCTTGTCGCCCCTAGAATCACATATCCTGCGCTGGTGTTGCCTCCAATGCTCGCGCACGTATAGGTCGGGTTTGCAGCCGTACCGTCCAGCGTGAGCGTATATCCCGCCAACGTAATCGCCGTGTTCGCCGCCGGCGGGGCCCCAGCATTGCACGTGCTCCAATTGCTGTTGGCCGTGAGGGTGAGCGTAGTTTGGCCGTGAGCCTTCATCGCTGTGGTTAGCGACATCAAAGCATAGAGCACTACGACTGTTAAGATGAATTGCAATGTCTTCATGATTTGAACCTTTCAGCTAGCCACACCACAAAGCCGCCGACGATACCCGTCAGCAAGTTAGCGGCGTAATCCTGCCACTTGCGGGACTGTTTGCAAGCGTTCTCTTCAACCGCGATATGGCTGTCAAGTTTGATTTCGACTGCCACTAATCGATCGTAAACGTCGTCGATTGTCCGCGCCATGGCGAAATCCTCCCTGAGTTCCGGAAACTAAGCCTCCGGACAGGCATAAACGCAGTTTCTAGGTTTTGGAAAACCTAGAAACTGCTCGGAATGACTCTGATTAGGCGTAGAACCGCCAAACCTTGGCGGGTTGTGCCAGTACAACTGCCCGCACTCCCGGAAATCGGTGATTGCCACCGTCTCTTCCGCGTACTGGTCGGGGCCGAGAGGCACGGCCTCGCTGGTGAACGGCTGCAAGACATGGTACTTCGCAGCCTGCTTGAAGTGGCCCAGCAACCCGAATGACAGGATGCTGTTCGCAGTGTTGTAGCTGCTGGCCGTCAAGTTCGTGAAGGTCTGATAGGCCGTGCCACCGTTGTACGGCGTGGCCTTCTGCAAGCCGATGTTGAGAATCCGGTCGGCCCAAACCTGACTCGTGACCAACTCGATCTTGAGCCGCTTGAGCATATCGAAGTCGCTGGTTGTGGCAGTGCCTGCGCCGGACAAGCCGGTTGTCGTGCCACTGGCGTTCTGGATCTGCCACAACGACAACTGACCCAAGAGGTATTCCACCTGCGGTTTGGCCGCCGGTGCCACGAACAGTTTCATCCCTTCCATAGGGATGTTCTCCGGCAGTCCGGTGAACGGGTCGTGGTTGGCCGCCAAGACTTGCATGCCCGGACCAACAGCAAGTAGCTGTCCAGACCATGCCCGTCGTTGGTGACGGCGTTGGCGAAGTTGGCGATGCACTTCTGATTCTGCGGGCTGACAAGGTTCGTGCCGTAGTTACCCACCGTGCTGGTCGGCGTGGTGCCCGCCGGCGCCGAGATTCCCGCCTGATACGGGAAGAAGCTGAGCCCGTCCTGAGACATTTGCATCGCGGGGATCGCCGATGAGCCGACGCCCAATAGGCCGTCAGCACACTTCGCGCTCGCGCTCGTAGCAAACGAGGTCGGCCACGTCGTCCACGGCTTGGAAGATTTGACCGGTCAGGTCATGCACCACCAGCCACTTGTTTATCTGGCAGCGTTTGTGCTGTCTCATGGTGCGGTTGCGGTGGACGCGGGTGCCGATGAGAGGCACAGTAGGACCACGCTGGCCAGGTCGCAAGTCGGTTCCGTCCTGCATCTGGTTCACGTCAAAGTTGGGACGTGCGCCGATGTCGAAACCGCCCTCACCCATGACTTCGATGGGGGTGCACATCTCGTCCCAGATCCATTGCTGCTTGTCGCCGGAACGCTCCAGCGCCCGTGCGTTTGCCAAGCCGGCAATCACGTCCAGCGCGGCCGAGACGTAAGGTAGGTCACCGGACACGTTGGTAGTGCCCACGCCCTCGTACCGCATCTTGGACGCCCGCTGCCACTGCTGTTCAAACTTGCTGCGCCACTCCGGACCCAGCAAGGCGTTCATGGCTCCGCCGACGTGGATTTCGTTGTGGTTGAGGTGTCGGCGTGCGGGGTCGAACGTCTGCACCGTTACCGCCGCGCCGTCTTGTGTCATTCGTTCGTCGTAGTGAACCCCGAGGGATTGCTCAAAGTTCAGCTTGAAAGCGTCCAGCCCGCCGTTCGGCATGCTGGCATCGAAAAGGGCTTTGATTTCCCTTTCTTTGGCAGAAAAACTCATAATCGTTCTCTCCTAATGAAATGGTTTGGTTGGTTTGGTTGGTGTGCCTTACAGCACGTTGGCCGGGGACAGTACCGCCGACTTGAACTTGATTTTCAGGAAGTTCTGCCCGGCAACTGCCCGTTCGCACACTTCCCCGATGGCGTCTGCGGCCGTGATAGCCGTGCTGCCGGTCGAGTAGATGGTGACGCAGTTGTTGTACATGTAATAGTCGGTGTCCGCCACCTGCAACACGCCGGCGGGGTCATAGAACCCGCTGGACTCTTCGTTGACGAACCCGCCAAGACTGACGAGCGTGCCAATCTCCACGGCCGTGGCGAGCGTGATGCCCATGAGCACGGGGTCGATGGGTGCGATTGCAATACCCTCGTCATAGACAAGAATATCGCTGGCGCTGGCGTCATCGGCACCGGCGGGGATTGTGCCCGCCGGACCCGGCGTGTTGAACTGCCCTTCCTGGAAGAACTGTTGCCGGCACCGCTGCTTCACCGGCGAAACCGGCGAACAGGGCGCAAATGCCGCCTGCGCCAGTGCCAAGGTGCTGTAGGTGCTGGCCACGCTGACATTGGTGCCGGACATTGCGGCGTCAACCGTGGCGTTGGCCGGACTGAGCAGGGCCGGTTCGACCTGGTATCGGCCGCTGACCTTGTTCAGCCATAGCGGAGTGCCCGCCGGAAAGCTGCGGGGCTGCTTGCTGCGGGGATACTTCTTCGGGGTCTGATAGCCGTCCACAACAACGATTCGTCCTTGCGGCGGTGTGTAATTGCTAGCTGCCATGATATTGGCTTTCTCCTTCGTGAAAAAAATGGTTACTTGGTTTCCGGCCTGTTTCGGCAGTCGGCTGTCCCAGAACGCTTTCAAATCCAACCCCTTCTGTTCGTGGCGTTGGAGCGTGCTGGTGATGGTGTCTTGCAGTTTGGCGGTCGGGTTGACGTACTGCTCAAACTTGGTGAATCTGGCGTCACTCTCGGCCTGCTTGGCTTTGAGGGCCGCTACTTCGGCCTTGAGAGCTTCGTGCTCAGCAAGAGGCACAGTTGCCGTAACTGCCGGCACTCCCATGCCCTCAAAAAATGACTTCGTGGTGGCACCTCCGTTACCCACCACGTCCACGCGGGTCGGGAGGAACGCGGTGCAAATCTTCTTGCCCTCATCGCGTGGCGGATAGGCGTTGACGCTGCTCAGTGCGTAGATGCCTGTCTTGCACTCGAGGTCCTCCAAGATTTGCTCGGTGAGGATGTGCGTCTTGAGGTATTGCAGGTCAGCCCACACCCCGTCGTTATCGCACGTCGGGTTGGTAAGCGTACCCCACGCGTCCTCAACCTTCAGCGGGTTGTTGCGGTAGTCGTGATTGATGCCGACCCGCAAGCCCTCGAACTTCGGCGTGGCAGCCCTGATAGCGTCCATGCTGTAGCTGTAGCCGTGCTTGCTGGTCGGTCCAAGGACATGGACGTGCCGCAGTATCCCCTGCTCGCGGTCAATCTGCTTGACTGAAAGTTCCATGCCCTCAAAGTGCATGAACTTCGGGTCATCGGCGGGAATGACACCTTCCTTGTGCTCTTCGCTCGGTGGCGTGGCTTCCCGGTCAAAGAGATGCTCACAGATAGCCTGACGCTGCTTCTCGTCATACTTCTGCAAGTCGCCGTACACCATGCAACGACCCATGTATTCGTCGCGTGTTTCGCCAGCATTCGGCTTGGGCATAATTGGTCTCCTAATTCAATGAGTAATCGGGTCTCTTCGGGGTCTTGAGGAACTCGGCAAGCTTCGTTTCTGACTGCGTGGCGAGATACTCAGATAACATTTCTCGGACGTTGCAACCGCAAAACTCGGCAAGCCGAATCAAGTCGAGTACATCCCACGCATCTAGTTGCTTCACGTCCATTACTGTTCCTTCGGTTCATTGCCGGTTTCTGCCGGCTTCTCTTCACCATTGGCGCTTGTCTTGCCGCCAAGAGGCATGCCAAACGCCGTACCATTGTCCAGCCAACCGGCTTTCTCTGCTTCCTTGGTAAGGTCAGTCTCTTCCTGGAAATCGAGGTCATGCCGCACACACACGTGCTGCGGTGACAGTACCCGCCGGTCAAGCAACTGCATGTCCGCCTCAATCTCTTCCTTGCGATTCCGTGCCACGGGGGATGGCAACTCACAATGCACTTGGCAGGTATCCAGCGAATCGACGGGAAACAGTCCCTTGGCAATGCCGAAGTTCACCGCCGCTTCGTTAATCTCTACGTAGTGGTCAGTGACAATGCCCTGGATATGCTGGATGAGTTTCACGACTGGCGATTCCGAGACGAGCGAACTGGCGTAGTTCTCCGCATCGGCACTGCCCGTCCAGAACCACACTGGCGTATTGCTCGCACACGCTCCCGCCTGACACAGTATCTGGTAGGCATCGCTGCCCTGCTTGGCGTATCCCATAGGCGGTGCAGCCACCTCCAAGCCCTTGCTGATTTGCGGCACCGTGCCCGGCTGAATCCTGTCACCGTGCCGGCGCTCACCACCGAACATCCATTCGCCCTGCCCGTGGCTGTCGTCATCGAATATGGACGGTAGCTTACCACCGGAACCGGGCTGCGGGACTGCCTTGGAAAATTGCTGAATAAACGGGATGCTTTGGCGGCAGCTCTCGCCAATTCCGATAGCCGTGATTAGCTCCACCAGCATCGGCAGTATCTTGCGGAATTTCCAGCATATCGGGAGACCACGCTTGACGTTCGCACCAACCGTGTCCAATTGCGCCAACTTAAACACGTCGGGTGAAATGTCCTCATTGCTGTTATCCGGCCACCACACATGGTAGGCGAGTGCCTCATTCCAGCCTTTCGGCCAGTCCGTCAAGACGCCGAGTGACCACGGGCCGGTGATTTCATTGTGCGGACCACGAATCCAGGACGTGTCAATCGAGCGGACACGGGGGTAGTCGCAATTTCTGGCGGGAAGCAAATGTACCGCGTCCTCACCGTCGCGTAACAAATTCCAAACCGAGTCCCACACCATGCGTGCCAGCTTGTTCACCTTGTCTTTGGCGAAGTCGTCCAAGTACTGCTGTAAGTCCTTGGCAAGCACCTCGTCCGTCTTGCTAACCACGTCGGTAGTCATGCCAGAGGACACGGTGTAGTTGCGCAGGTGCCCCATCAAGCCGGCGTAGGGTGGACAGGTCTCGGCCCAGATGCGGGACTGCCAGCGAACGGCGTCGGCTGCAATTTGGGTCCGGAGAGTGCTAGGCAACTGCGGAAAAAGCTCGCGCGGGAATGAGTTAATCCCGTAGTTACCGAGTCCCCAGTCATACAACCCGTCGAATCCCAACGGGTCCACGAGCCAGCCGAATAGCGGGTCTTGCTCATAATGCTTGCGGTCCACAGACTCATATCGCACGCGTGGCACGAACGGGTAGTGGGTGGTGCTGTCCTCCTCATAATGAAGAATCGGCACCCGAGACGGCACCAGAGACGGCATAGGCTGCTGGCGTGGCGGCTGATAAACGGGTGTACCCTGTGACTCCAGGTATTCCAGCCGAGACGACTCATAGGCCAGTGCGTTGGCCAGTTCCTGTTCCTGTCGCTTGGTACGCAATGCCAGATAGCGTGCCTTTTGCTGATCCAACACGGCAGAGTGCCGGGACTGACCGTTACGCGCGAAACGGCGGTGGTAGGGTGTCATTGTGCCCATTTGTATATTTGATAGCCTGTGCATTACTTTGTCAAGTCACTTTCTTTGTTTTGTAAAGCAAACTACCAGTTCTAGGTTTTCCGAAAACCTAGAAACATCGAAAACAGGCTAGAAAACGCGATTTCTAGGTTTTCCAAAAACCTAGAATCACGCGCAAATCTGGTTGAGCAGGTCTACCAGCATAGCCGCCGCGTCTGGTCCGTCGTCATGCTCACCGGAAGGAAACTCGGCTAACTGACTCATCATAATCCTGCCGCCCTGTGTGTCCTTGACGCGAATCTTGCCGCGCCTGACACCCTCCGCCAGCATGAGTATGATTCTGCCATCTTTGTTTTGGCTGCCGGCGTCGAACGGGTGTAGAGGCACCCTACAACCCGCTGCGTCTAGTTTCTCACGGATAGACAAGGCAATCGCCGCCTGTGCCGAGTGTGCCTCACAGACTGCGGCATCAGGCTTTAGAGTGGTGATAAATGCCACCATGCTGCCGATTACGTCTGGCAGTTTGGACGGCAGCATGTAAAGCACCTCCAACCAGAGTATGCCCTTGGTATCGAGACTGCCGAGTAGGATAGCACAGTAGTCGCCTATCTTGGATTTTGCGCCAAACTCGGGTCGCAAGCTATTACTCGCATGCGTATCCGGGTGTCCGGCGGCATCTCCGTGTATAGGACTCCGCGTAGCTCGTCATCCGAGAAATAGCATGCCGCCGGGTCGCCGCGCGGGTCCTGCTGGTACATGCTGCTCCAGAAATGGGACTTGTTGGCAAGCTCCAACTCTCTCTTAATAGCGAGTAACTCAGTCACCGGGAACCGTTCCGGCCAGAGTGCGGCGCCGTCGTCACCCAACGCCTTGAATAGCACTTGATGCCACTTTTTCGATGCTGGCAACTCGGGATTCATCTTCAGCATGGCGCCCACAATATCCTCTGGGTGCTTGCCGACATGATGAGCGATACCTTGCCATTCGGTTCTAGGCGCCGTAGAGCGTCACCCATCCACCAATTGAGTAGAGATGACCTTTCGACTGGCGAACGTGCCGCCTCCTCGTCCTTCACCAAATCGTCACCAATGATTAGGTGGTAGCCCTTGCCGTTAATTGGTCCCTTGGCGCCGGCTGCATCGATTCCGCCGCGGCGCCCCTTGAATCGGAATGACGCACGCGATTGCCAGTTAGGGTCAAGCTCTAGTCCCATCTTTGGCGCCGCCTCTCTCACGATTTCCCGGCATTGGACGGCAAATGTCGTGGTTAGGTCGGCAGCGTAGCCAGTGAGCAGCACCAGCTTATCCGGGTTGTTCAGAACGTACCAAC
The DNA here is from genome assembly GCA_963824275.1 of uncultured Planctomycetia bacterium. Lineage (GTDB taxonomy): Bacteria > Planctomycetota > Planctomycetia > Pirellulales > Thermoguttaceae > JANXQG01. Next base: position 2,080,800 of record CAWGOT010000003.1, read on the forward strand.
TCGGCACAACCACCGAATGCCAAGCACTCTTTCCGTGGCGGACTGGCACCGTGATTATCTGCCGATTGACGGCGCCATACAGCAATTCAACGGTGGCACGCTGAAATCTCTGGACGTGCTTGGGAAAGCTCCACTCTGGGTAGTGCTCACGCGCCAGCAGGCTCGGCAACGGATACGGTGGGATTAGCACCTGCGCCCTCCTCTGCCGCTAAGAGTGCCTCTCTGACGGCGCCATTAGCCATGAGTGCCGCTGTTGCTGCGGGTAGCTGGTCGGTCCCGCTGAGCGTCGTCTGTACGGTCTGGATGGGTGAGTACGAGCCGGTCAGTTTGGACAACTCGGCCAGAATCCGCACCCTATCCCGCGTGCCGGCAGTCGCATAGCAACTGGAAAACAATAAAAGTCCGGTTTGTATGATTCTGGGGTGGTCACGTTATGTGAAAGGAGTATAATCGAGGAGTACTAATTCTTCAACCATGCACGCCAAGGATGGCGGCTATGTCGAGAACGGGTCTTCAGGGTTGTATTTGTCCTCAATGTGTCGTCGATGACGACGTGCGAGCTACGCATGGCCGGTGGATCGAATTGATGTCCCTTTTCAACGAGCGGCAGGCGCGGCTTTACGCTGCCGAGAAAGCCATGGCTTTGGGACATGGCGGTATTACTCTTGTGTCGGAAGTGCTGGGTCTGTCGGAGTGCACGATTCGGCGCGGGATCGAGGAGTTGGAGGCGGGAGATCTGGGTGAGATGCCGGAAAGAGCCCGCCGTCCTGGCGCTGGACGGAAAGCGAGCGAAGAAGTCGATCCGTCCCTCGTGGATGACCTGGAATTGCTGATGGGAGAAACTACGGCAGGTGATCCCATGCGACTGCTGAAGTGGACCACGAAATCGCTTCGATCCATTGCCAAGGAATTGACTCAGCGCGGACACACGGTCAGTCATCCCACGGTACACCGTTTGCTGCGAGAGTTGGATTATTCTCTGTGGGGCAACAAGCGGTCGATCGAGGGCAAGCAACATCCTCAACGGGATGCTCAATTTCGCTACCTGTACCAGCAGGTGAAACGCTGTATGCGTGCAAGAATCCCCGTAATTTCCGTGGATACCAAGAAGAAGGAACTGGTGGGGGCGTTCCACAACAAGGGGCGTCGCTGGGGAAAAAAGCAGCATGTGGTCAGCGCTTACGACTTTCCGTCCCTGGCTGAGGGCCGGGCGTATCCCTATGGCCTTTACGATGAAACCCAGAATGAAGGCTTTGTGAATGTGGGAATTAGCCACGACACTGCCGAGTTTGCCTCGGAGAGCATCGATCGTTGGTGGCGGATGCTGGGGCGCCGTCACTACTCGAACGCTACCAAGCTCTTGATCACTGCCGATGGTGGCGGTAGCAACGGAAGTCGGAACCGCCTGTGGAAATACTGTATCCAGCAATTTGCTGATCGCCACGGCTTGGCGGTGACAGTTTGTCACTTTCCCCCCGGAACCAGCAAGTGGAATAAGATAGAACATCGGCTGTTTTCCCAGATCAGTGTCACTTGGCGAGGTGAACCGTTGGTAAGTTATGAAACGATCATCAACTTCATAAGTTCCACCACTACCAAGACCGGTCTGAAAGTGAAAGCGAAACTGGACACCCACGAATATGAAACGGGCAAGAAAATTACCGACGAACAGATGCAAACGGTAAGAGTTAAGCATCACGATATCCACCCGCAGTGGAACTATACCATTCAGGGTGAAACGTAACACACTTCATACCATTGTCTTAGAACCTAAATCGGACTTTTATTGTTTTCCAGTTGCATAGTTATCGAGATGCCGCGCGATGATAGAGTCCTTGCAGATCGCCGCTTGGTCGCTGGCGGCAGACTCTATTTTCTTCATGGCGCGCGTAATATCGCAACCAAGTATGGTGCGAACAGCCGTACTTGTCACGGAATGTCTGCTCTGCCGCGATAGGCGACAACTCCAGCAACATGCCGATGAGGTCTCGGATGCGTTGGCGGAGTTCCTGCTTGGTTGCGTGGGGTTGTGCCATAAGTTACCTACTCTCTCACCATCATAGGTGGACAAATAGGCATTTGTCAACTGCATTCCGCCGCTTATCGAAGGTGGCGCAGATGCGCCGAATGTTGCCGCAGCATGGCAGGCGCTTGCAATGCTTAAAGACTGCGACCGGCATCTTGATGGTGATGGACGAGGCCGAAGAACTCCGTATCCGCATGGAACGGCGACTAGGGGAGATTCGCGCCAAGATGCCGAAGGCACCAGCAGGCAGGCCGAATAAAAAAATAAGTTCCCAACGGGAACCGATTTCCAAGCCACCTACCCTTGCCGACCTTGGCATTTCCAAGAAGGTCAGCAGTCGAGCGATGAAATTGCTACCGAGGTTGGAATCACCCGGCAAGCCGTTGATGCTGTTTTGCAAAAAACGGCAGACTTGCCGGAAGTTGCAAAACCGGCAAGTTTGCATGCCGACTTCGACCCACCCCTCTACAACGTCTGGCGAATGTTGCCGCAGCATGGCAGGCGCTTGCAATGCTTAAAGACTGCGACCGGCATCTTGATGGTGATGGACGAGGCCGAAGAACTCCGTATCCGCATGGAACGGCGACTAGGGGAGATTCGCGCCAAGATGCCGAAGGCACCAGCAGGCAGGCCGAATAAAAAAATAAGTTCCCAACGGGAACCGATTTCCAAGCCACCTACCCTTGCCGACCTTGGCATTTCCAAGAAGGTCAGCAGTCGATGCGCAGTCTTCGCCTCAGTGCCGGCGGCAGAATTTGAGGCCGCCATCGCCGTCAAGCCGTCGTGATAACGTGTCGATTTCATGGAACAATGCTCCTATTGGGTTAAGGGTTGGCAACACCAACCCATTGAAGGAAAAAAACTCTGCACACCAAACCGCGCCGTTGCGCCAGCGCCCAGAGACTCGGCACCAGAGTCCTGTAGGCGAGTCCTGCTCGCCGTCTGGCTGGAAGCGGCGCGGAACTTGTCGGCAGCGTCGCATGGTCGGGCGTGCCGGACACTAGGGTGCCGATACTGTGACATGGTACGGTTGCGTAATAGGCTCGGGCTCGGGATCGCTCTTGTTAATGGGGTTCTTGTTGTGCGCGCCCGGTTCCGGGGTACTGGCGCGCCCGGTTTCCGCCTACTCTAGCGGGTGTGTGGTGAACCACCCAATAATGGGTGCAACGTCCTGGAATCTTGCGAGTGCTCAGCAGATGCAACGCCTGTAGACGTGATAGCACGGTTGTCAGCGTCTCGTCCTTAATGCCGGACTCACGGCATAGGGTCACTCGGGACAGCCAGCAGTGACCGTCCTTGTCCGCGTGGTCGATTAGCGTCAGATAGACGGATCTCGTTTGCGGGTCGGGACCGATCCTGTAGAGATACTCTCGGTCCACGCAGAGAAATCCCTTGGGTGGCGCTAATGGTGCGTCATGGTGCGGTAGGATTACCGGCTTGCGCTTCCGTGACATGGTTGCTTCCTTTTCGGCGATGGCAACCACTGGTACAATGTAGATGTCATTGCCTACTGGTCCTAGGTGATGATGGGATGCCTGTCCCGCCGCCAAGCGAAACAGGGGGTCAGCCGTGGGCAACAATCGCCACGGCTGATTCACTTTCTTGACTCAATTATCCTCGACTTGCGAAAATGTACAAGTAGGCACCTGTGGCGCTATGTCCACTGGTGCCGCCGGCTGCAAGTCCGCGACGCTGAAGCCCTTGGGTAACGGTCCCACGCAGGGTCGGTAGGACTTCTTGACTTCTCGCTGGCGGAGTCTCTGCTGTACCTCTGCCTCATAGTCTGCCATTGCCCATTGGACGTGATTTGGATTTCGGTCGTGATATGCCATTTGATTTTCCTTTCGCGCAAAAAAAGAACCCGCGCAAAGCTGTTAAGCTCTGGCGGGTTCCGTTGTTCGAATACCCTATTTCGAGTTTTTCTGCAAGTTAGTGAGTGTTGCGGCCCAGTTGCTCTGGTGCCGCTCGGCTCGGTTGGTCCGATGCCGTACTCACCTATCTCATATATATCTATTCCCGCCGAATTGTCAGCGCTGAATATTTCGCATTCCGGAAACGGAAATCGCCTTACCGACTGCTCGGCGGACTTGGCGAGGGTCGGCAACGGGTAGCGCCGTGTCGAGCGCGGCGTGATGGTGACCGGGGGTGCCGAGTATGTAGATTTTTGCCTCTGTCTTGCCCTCGACGCGGTACGGGTCGATCCGGATTTCCTTGATGATCGACGCCAGCAACGCCCGTAATTTCAGCCGTAGGTCGTGCTGCTCTGCGTCTGTGGCACTCTCCAACGCCTCAAGGACTGTCTGAGCCTCTTGCAGCGGTTGTGCCTTGTGGCGTGCCGCCATGAACTCTAGGCTTGCTAGGTCTTTGCGGCACTCGTCGCGCTTTGCCTTCTGCCGAGTGATGGCGCCTGAAAGTTCATCTATGTTTTCTGTCGAGTTGTCCAGCTTGTTGACAAGTTCGTTTAGCCTCGCCTCTATAGCCGCTATTTCGGCTCTCTTGGCGCCGGCGTGGTCTGGTTCCTCGCCCGGTTGCAAGTCCTTGCCGCTGAGTTGATATAGCACTCCCAAGACGTGCCTCTCAACTTTTCCGTACTCGACCATTAGCGGGCACGCGCCCTTGACCCTATCCCGGTGCCCTGCCGAGACCAGGTAGCGGGTGACAATCCGCTTGCCGTCGCTCTTGTTTCTGCAATTGGTCTGGATTTGCGACGCAGATTTGTCGGGAAACGTACCTAACCCAAGGAACAGATTCACAAACTCGCTACTCTTGCCTTTCGCGTACTTTCGGCACGTCGATGCGGCTCGGGCGCGATACCAGAGTTCGTCACTGATTAGCCTTGGAAAATAGTCGGCAATGGGCTCTTGCGGTTTGGCGGATCGGCGGCACGGGACAAATTCACCCAGGACGGTGCGGCGCCGAAGAATGTCCGCAAGCAAAGACGCTTGCCAGTGCTTCCCTACGAATGGCTTGTATTCGTCCTGTAACTCTTGCAATAACCGCGTCTGTCCAATGCCGTCGCAAGTCCTCGTGTAAATGAACTCGATTGCTTCCTTGCGCCGGGCTTCACTTGCCATTTGGCGCCGTCCCAGGTCAACCAGCATGGTCCCCGTCGCATGACTGGCGTGCCGTCCGCCCGTGCCTTTGCACGCTTTGCCTGCCACTTTGCGGAAAGTAGGCGTGATTTCCGGTCGGATTCTTCGTGCGATCGCAGCAAATTTGCAACGACAGGGTAAACGACTGCCTCGGTGTCGATATTGCTTTTGTCAATTAACTGCCCGGATTCCAGAACCAAGACTTTGACGCCCGCTTCCACCAACTCACAGAACGCACGGATTGCCTTGCTGAAAGTCAGTCGCGTGTACCGGTCGAGATTTTCGAGCATCAGGATTGAGCCACTTGGAATCTTGCCGTCCTTCGCCAGCGCGACGAATTTTCCAAGGTTACCGCTGTCCTTGTCGAGATTGGCGCCGCGAAACGCACTCTTGCCAAGGTCTTGCAACTTCAGCGTCTCATCAAGGACGTGTTCTGGGTGCTTTGCCATCCATGCGGCGCCGATTGACGCTTGCCTTCTGACGCTATCACCCTGCTCTTGTTTGCGGGAACTGAATCGGATATAGCTGTAAACGACGGACATGGCTGAATCTCCTTTGTGTTTGGATTTCAACCACCATCCTACGTTAGGTGTAGAAGTTAGTCAAGTGGTTCGCCTCGCAGGTGCATCACGCCATCGCCCGCGAGGTGCTGCACGGGGCGGACCCAGCGACGGCCGTTTACGTGGGCAATCCGGCCGTCGGCCGGTTCATGCGCGAGCGGGTCTTCGAGCCCGGCAGCACGCTCGATTGGAACCAGCTCACGCGGCACGCCACGGGGGAGGAATTGAACTCGAAGGCATTTGCGGAAGATCTGAAGGATTAAGGATTGAGGTTTCCCATGCTCAGGGCGATTTCCGGGCGGATTCTGGAACTCCATCAAGGCGACATCACGTTGGAAGAGGCCGATGCGATCGTCAACGCGGCCAACAGCCGCTTGATGGGCGGGGGTGGCGTCGACGGTGCGATCCATCGCCGCGGCGGGCCGGAGATCATGGCTGAGACCGACGCCAAATATCCCGACGGTTGCCCTACCGGCTCGGCCGTGATCTCGACGGCCGGGAAGCTCAAGGCCCGTTACGTGGTGCATGCCGTGGGGCCGGTCTGGCGTGGAGGGCAGCGGGGCGAGGCTGAATTGCTGGCGGGGGCCTACCGCCGTTCGCTGGAACTGGCCGTCGAGCATGATTGCCGCTCGATCGCGCTGCCAGCCCTGAGCACCGGGGCCTATGGCTATCCGATGGACTTGGCGGCCCGCGTGGCCCTGCAAACGGCGATCGACTTCCTCCGCGAGCACGGCAAGCCCGAGCGGGTGCGGTTCGTGCTCTTTGACGCCGGGGCCTACGGGGCATTTGCCGCGGTGTTGGAAGAAGTGGCGTAAGCTGCTTCCGGCAGGGTCGCCCGGTGGCGAGCCGTTGGAATCCCGGCTTTAGCCGGAATTCGGACAATCCGCCTAAAGGCTGGCCACCAGCGGCTGATTTCCGCCTCGAGCCGTTTACCCCACCCCCCCTTCATTCGGATTTCATTATCCGTGTTCTTGGCGTACAATAGACGCACATGGCCTACAACTCCCTCAAACGCGTCTTCGGCGAAACCAAGCTGGAACTGAAACTCCTGTTTCTGTTCGGCATCGGGTTGTTGGCGATCATCGCCACCGCCTTCTATTGGTTCGGCGAGAACACCTCCACGCTCGTCTATGAACAAAATCAAAATACCGGCCAGGCGATCGTCGACCGGCACATGCTTATCCTGCACTGGGGCGTCTTGGACGCTGACGCGTTGAAGAACAATCAGCCCTCCTTCCCCTTCCTGAAACCGACGCCGGAAGAGGCAAAGGCCCAGAAGGACAAGATCGATCAATGGGTCATCGAGATGAGCGAATCTCTGGGGGTTAAAGAGGAATTCACGCCGGAGTTCATCCGGCCCGGGGATGGTCAGGGGGCCCCGAAAGACGATTTCGAGCGCAAGGTCTGCGCCAAGTTCTTCAACAGTCCGCCGCCGCCCGATGAAGAGGGCAACCCCGATAATCCGGGTCAATTCGCGGAGCGGTTCGTTTCGGGTCGCTACGAGTACTTCGAGCCGATCCGGGCCAAGTCGACCTGCCTGACGACGTGCCACGCGTCGCCCCTGGGCGGCTCGGGAATCGACACCAACGGCACCGGCGTTCCGATGGCTGGGTCGTCCGGCACGGGATTGAAGGAAGGCGACGTGATGGCCGTCGCCAAGGTAAGCATCCCCATCGCCAAGACCGAGCATAAGCTCAACGACAACTTTGCCAAGCTCTGGGCGATTGCCATCGGCACCGTCTTTCTCGCCATGCTCATGTCGTATGCCATCGTCCGCTACGTGATCGTCAAACCGCTGCGGCACCTCCGCGACGTGAGCGACGCCGTGACCCGCGGCAACATCGCCCTGCGGGCCGAGATCCACACGGGCGACGAATTCGAGGACCTTGCCACGGCCTTCAACCGCATGTTGCGGACCCTGATCACGATCCAGGACGAGCTGCGGCAGGCCAACGTGAATCTCGACGGCAAGGTCGACGAGCTGGCGCAGGTCAACATGCGGCTGTACGAGATGAACTCGCTGAAGAGCGACTTCCTCTCGACCATGAGCCACGAGCTCCGCACGCCGCTGAACAGCATCCTGGGCTTCAGCGAAGTCCTGGCCGGCATCCAGTCGCTGGACGACAAACAGCGGCGCTACGTGCAGAACATCCAGAAATCGGGCAAGACCCTGCTGGAGATGATCAACGACATCCTCGACCTGGCCAAGATGGAAAGCGGCCGGATGGAGATCCGCCTGGCCGATTTCCGCGTGCAGCACATCATCGCCGCCCAGGCCGACATGGCCCGCCCCCTGGCCGAGAAGAAAAACATCGATCTCGAGACGGCCATCGAGCCCGACCTGCCCCCCATGCGCCAGGATCAGGCCCGCGTGCAGCAGATCCTCAACAACCTGCTTTCCAACGCCATCAAATTCACGCCCGAGGGCGGGCGGGTGACAATCGCCGCCGCGCGCGACGAAAGCGATTGCCTCGTGCTCCGCGTCAGCGACACGGGCGTGGGCATTGCCGAGGAGGACCAGCAGGTGATTTTCGAGAAGTTCCGCCAGGGGCGCGTGGGACTGCCCAGCGGCGACGCCATGACTCGCGAGTACTCCGGCAGCGGGCTGGGCCTTTCCATCGTCAAGGAACTGTGCAAGCTCTTGGGGGGCGCGATCTCGGTCGCCAGCGAATTGGGCAAGGGGAGCACATTCACCGTCCGCATCCCCTGGACGCTCAGCGAGCCCGCGCGGGCCGACGCGCCGATCGGCGTCGATTTCGACCAGGTTGCCCCAGCCCGCTTCGAGTGAAAGGCCCTTGACGAGCATGTAGCGTGGGCCGAACAAGTAGCGTGGGCCGACGGGCCGACGGGCACCATGTACCCATGGTCGACGAGTCCCACCATGAACCGTCGATAAATGGTGGGACTCGCTCCACTCGGCCACCCTACAACTGCCAGCGACACTAACCTCCAACAACCTCCATGTCCGACACGAAGACTGACGAAACGCCCGAAGTGCAACTGTTTACCGATGGGGCCTGCAGCGGAAACCCGGGACCGGGCGGCTGGGCCTTCATCCTTCGCCACCCGGCCACGGGCAAGGAACTCGAAGCGTCCGGCGGCGAACGGGAGACGACCAACAACCGCATGGAGATGACGGCCGTGATCCGCGGCCTGGAGGCATTGAAACGCGCCTCCCGCGTGGAGATCATCAGCGACAGCATCTACGTGGGCAAGGGCTTTTCCGAGTGGATGCCCAAGTGGAAGCTCAACGGCTGGCGGCGCCGCGAGGGCGGCCAGCTCAAGCCGATCAAGAACGAGGAACTCTGGCGGCAAATGGACGAACTGCTCTCGAAGCACCAAGTCCGCTTCACGCACGTCCGCGGGCATCAAGGCCATCCCGAAAACGAACGCTGCGACGTGCTCGCTGTGGCAGCCTATCAGAAGTACTTGTGACCTCTTACCGCTCCTGCTCCTCCAGGCCGCCGGGTTCATCCAGCAGTTGGATCGCCGTGGAAGGGCCAAGATCGGGATCTTTCCAGGAGGACAAGGCCCACACGACCTTCTTCGCGGGATTGACCTCGAAGAGCTGCACGGTGCCCGCCCACTCTTTCGTATTGTTGTTGCCGGCGCACCAGTTGCAAACAATGGTGTCGCCGTTGGCCAACCGGTTGGCCGTCTGCGTGTTGAAGAGCTTGATGTCGGGCACGTCGGCCTGCGTCAGCTCCCAGACCGTTTCCCCGCCGGGGTTGACCTCGCGGACGTACTTGCTGGCGTCGCCGGAGATGAGCGTGTTGCCGCTCTTGAGCCGCACTGCCGACCAGGGCGACTTGGCCTTCACCGACCAGACTTCCTTGCCGTCGAGGTTGTACTCGACCACTTTGCCCTCGCCCATGTGCGGGACCAGGATCGTTCCCGCCTTGGTCATGCGAATGTGGCGGAATTGGCCGTGCGTGCCCGTGACGGTCGTCGGAATGGGAATCTCCTTTTCCACCTTGTTGGTCGCCGTGTTGATGATCATGGCCTGGGCCGGGTTGCCGTTGCGCATGATCAACACGCGGTCCCCGCCGATGGGCTGGCAGGAGTGGACTTCGGTCCCCTTCGGCGCCGGATACTCCCAGACGAGCTTCTTCTCAGGGCTGACCATGCCGGCCCCGGACATCTTCGAGAAGACGATGTTCCCGTTGGACATCAGCGTAGCGTCGTCGAACTCTTGAATGCCGCCGGCGGCGTTATGCAGCGGCATCGTATATTGCCAGACGACCTTGCCCTCGCGAACGATGAAGATCGACTGCTCCTCCGGTTTGCGCGTGTCCCATTCTCCGGCGTACAGGAAGGGATGCTGGGCGACTCCCTTTCCCGGCAACGCGGCCGGTGCCTTCTCCACCTGGACCGATACCGCGACCGACATCGTGCCCCGCGGGGCCACCGAGGTCGTGGCTGCCGGTTTTTCGCCGCCCTTGATGGCGTACTTGGTCATCAGATACTTCTCCACGGCCTGCCGGTCGGCATCCGAGAGGGCCACGTTGTAGATCAGGATTTCGGCGATGTCGCCCTGCCAACTGCGGCCGCCCATAGTGCGGTCCCGCGCCAGTTGGCCGGCCTTGGAAGGGCCGGCGGTGACGATCGAGATCAGGCCGAGCTGCTTGGGAAACGGCGTCTTGGTGGCGTCCATCGACTGTCCGTCCAGCCACGTCTTGCCGTCCTTCACCAGCTTCGAGAGGTGCCCCTCGTTGACGTCGGTGTTGAAGATCGTGTCGTTCGTCCACCCGGCGTGAAAATCGTGGGAATCCTTGTCCCCCAGCACGCACCTCTCGCTCTTCTTGCCGAAGGAAGCGGGGTCCTTGCTCACGACCCAAAACGTGGTGCGGATATCGGTCAGCTTCTTGAAGGGAAAGCCGATATTGGCCCCGTCAAAACGCAGCAGCGGCTGCCCGCTGGCCTCATCCTTGACCACGGCCGGGTTGCCTGCCGGAGTCGCTGTGGGCGGATCGCGGAGGGCGTTGTTCCCGTTGCCGCTGAGATCCTTGATCTGAGTCACGGAACCATTGGCCTGCTCGACCTGGCCGCGCAAAACCAGGCCTCCAGGCCGGTCTTGGGAAAATCGCCCGCCGCGGCGCGCCCGCGACCGCGGCGGACGTCGGAATCAAGGTCGCACGCGCCGTGCGGGCCGTCTCGTTGCCGGGCTTCCGGGCAGGACGGGGGGCGGGAAGCTTCTCGGGCGGGATGTAAATCAATTCGATGCCCTTGCCGTTGACCGGGTCGAGGTTCCGCGAGTAGCGCTTGGTCTCGTCGCTGTCCCAATGCTCGTGGACGCCGAGACTCGACACGACCTTTCCGCCCTGCTTGTAAACCGTGCCGGACGGCGGGTGATCGGCCTGGGCCATCTCGAAGAGATAGTCGTCGGCATTCTCACGCACGAGGATCCGCGAGCGGCCTTTCTCGTCGATGTTGTTCTTGGTCTGGGCGAGGAGCAGATCGAGGCCGACGGAATCGATCGCCACGCCGTCCATCGAAGCCAGGACGCTGGCCGGCCAGTCGGTATTCTCGTACTGCTCGACGCGGTTGTTGAAGGGCGGATTGGGGAAGTGCTGCGGATAGGATTGCCACTTGCGTCCACAGTAAAGCCCGTCGAGGAGGAAGAGGATCGTCTTGCCGCCCAGGTTCGGGCAGGCGGCCAGGTCGACGATCGGCGAGTAGTGCTGCGGCTTGGCCTTCTGGCCGGTGTTGATGTCGGAGTGCAGCTCCGACGTGCCCTTGATCGAGCCGAAGTGGTTCTTGCCGGTCATCGTGATGGCGGTCTGGCCGTTGTCGCCGCCGTCCATCTCGTTGTACGGATACGAATGTCCCTTGAGGATCGCGGAATTGATGAGGTAGGTGGCGTTGGCGACCTGCCGCGGAATCAACTTGGCGTCTTTGAATTGTCCATTCGAGTACTCGATGCCCTGGAACCAGTCGGCGGCTTCGATGCGGGGATAGTCGCCCGAAGCCGGCGGTTTCGGCTGCTCTTTGGCCAAGGGCTTTTCCTGCAGGAAGCGGACGCCGCTGAACTCTCTCCAGACCTTCGAAAGCATGTAGGGCGGGATGTACTTGCGGGCGTCATAGACGAGGATGTCTTTCTGCTGGACGTGGGCCTCGTTGACGAGCTGGCGGACGACGGCGAGCAACATCTGAGGGCCGGCGTCGATCCAGTTGTCGGTCTTGTTGGCGCCGGAACTGTTATTGAGGTTGATCTTCACGGCCACGACTTCGCCAGGCTGGTAGCCGCGATGTTCGAGATGCCGCGACGTGCTGTTATAGTGCTCGAAGATCCCCCGCCAGGCATCTTCGCAGGTCTTGGCGCCGGTCAACTCGGTCAAAGTGGCGGCCAACAGCACGTCGACGCGGGCCTGATCGGTGTTTTCGTCGAGCCACCATTGGTCCGATTTCTGCTTCCAATTGCCGGCCCACTTGGTGGCCAAGGGATCGCGGGCCCAGACCACGCGGCCCGGATGGATGCCGCGTGCACGCCGACCGGAGTGTTCGACGTCGTGGGCTGGAAATCGAAGTCGGCCGGCCTCTTGACGGGGTGCGTCTTGTCGCCCTTTTCGGCGGTCTTCGGGGCGTTGGCCGCCGTGCCCTCGCCCGTGAACGAAATAAGCGTCCAGGCGGCAACGGCCAGACAGGTCATGATGCCGCAATAAGCGGCAAGCCGGCCGCGGGCGATGCGCTTCAGACCGAACTTGATGCTCAGGACCCCGCACAGCCAGATGACAAAACCGGAGGCGATGGGGAAGGCCGCCCGCTGGCAGGGATAGCTGGCGCGGCTGGGCTTGGGAATGACCCGCACCAAAAACCAGATCACGGCCAGGGCGCCGGAAAAAGCCACCGCAAATCGCAGCCAGGAATCGGCCACGATGCGATACAGATGTTTCGTGAAACGCAAAGCGGTCTTCATGAGTTTTGTCTCCGAAGGGGGCCTGTGGGAGTGAGACAGGATATCGCCGGATTATATCACAACATTGCGCATGCCGCAATTCTTCCGCCTGAGTCGTGATCCCGGGGCTATATTCTGCACAGTGTATTCGGCCTTGAGACGAAAAAGTGCCAAAATTCTCCCCGACCACTCCATGCAGGGCGGTCCTTTTCGCAAGAAACTGTTTTACAAAACACGAACGGGTTTCTCACGCCAAGGCGCAAAGCCGCAAAGGAAAGGCAGAGACGATCGGTTCGCTCTTTTTCTCGCCTTTGCGCCTCTGCGCCTTTGCGTGAGAACCTCCGCGGGAAAACTCGGATTACTGCGCCTTCACCGGCGCGTATTCGATCTTCTGGCTCTCCAACCCGACCTTGGCCAGGATGATATAGAGCACGAAGCCGACGATATACGCCGAGACCGGTGCAGCGGGGATCGCGTCCTTATATTGCGCGATCGACGGGATGTGCGCCGCCACCAGACCAAAAGCGCCGACGACGAAGCCGACCGCCCAGGAGATCCAACCGGCCGGATTGAATCCGGCCCGCGGCCCGGCCCATTTGCGTCCGGCCAACAAGTAATCGGCCGTCATGGCGCCGCAGATCGGTCCAAACGACGCGCCGATAACCAAAAACACCTGGGTCGCATCGCCGGCTTGGCCGGAAAGCACCAGGGCCACCGATGCCGCCGTGCCGATGCCGCAGGAGATGAACGGGTTGACCTTGGGCAGCGAATTCTTGAAACTGGCGGCGGCAATCAGCGAACTAAAGCACGCCGGCGGGAAGGCGGCGATCGCCAGCAGCAGCTTGAAGATCTTCCCTGTCTTCTCCCCCATGATCAATTCCATGAGCCCCGTGGGCGCAAGCCCGGCGTCGCCTTTGACAAAACCCCCGCCATAGGCGCCTGCCACGATCAATAGCGCAGCGCAGCCCGTAAAGACCGTCACACCGGCGACGCCAGCCAGGCCGCCAAGTTGCACGTCCTTGGCATCACGATTGCTCGAGGCAATATCTGCGCCGGCCGCTCCGGCGGTCGCGAAGAAGCCCGTAATGCCGGTGATCATGAAAAGCACGACTGCCATGCTGCCCGGCACGCCGGTTGCACCGGCGGGGATGACCATCTCGGGATGGAACTCGCCGATTCCCGACACGGTCTTGCTCAAGAGAACCAGCAGGATCACCAGCGGAATCAACGGAAGAAAGGTGGCGACTTTGGCGACATAGTGAATCCCCTTCAGACCGACAAAGGCCGCCACGATGGTCCATGCCGTGCCGATGACCAGGTGCAGCGATGTCCCCTTCTGCGCCGAAGAACCCTGCCACGACCAGGGAGGCGAAGTAGGCGTTGACCGCCAACCAGCCGAACTGCAAGACGCCCATAAAGAAGCCCGGCATGAAGAATCCCCCCTTCACGCCGTAGGTGGAAGTGCCGACTACAGCCAGCGACATGCCCGTCCTCATTCCCAGCATCCCCGGCGCGAGATAGAAGAGGAAGTGGCACAGCAATGCCGCGACGACCACGCCGAGAATTGCGAGGCCGAGCCCCTGCGCCAGCAGTCCGCCTGGCGTCGCCGGCGTCGGCGCAATAGTCGGCACGCTATCCCAGAACACGAACCAGAGCATGACTCCCGCATAGGTTTGGGCCGTGGTCTTGAACCAGGGCACGCGCTTATCTTGGGGAATCGGTTGCGCGGCAGCCACATAGGACGGAAGCGAGGCCATAGACGTTTTCTCCTCAAGAGATCTCTTAAACCCAGGACACAATTCCAGTCGGCGGACGTGTAAGAGTATACCCGCTCTCCCGTCATCGCGATACGGAGTTGTCTCGAGAAATCAGGCAAGCGGTGTATTTCAGCCTTCGCGCGCGTTAGCCGGGGAACTGCATGACTCGAATTGGGCTACCCCACTGGCGTATGATGAAATCGGGTTATCTATACCGCTTCAGGAGATTTGGCTATTCTTGCGGACGGCAGAGATCTACACCAATGCGCGGGAGACGGATTGTGTCGAGCCGTATCCGGGATTTCTTCTACAAGGCACTCCTCGAAGTGGGCTTCAAGCGGCCATACGATTTTCTTTTCCGCCGTCAGCGGCGAAGGCTGGAATCATTGCGGCAGAGCGAGGAACGGTACCGCCTTCTCGTCGAGACGATACCACACCTCGCCTGGCGTCTGAGCCCCGACGGCCTGGAAGCCGAGTGCAACCAGCGATGGTACGAATACACGGGCCAGACCCCCGCACAGGTCCGCGGCTATGGCTGGCTCGCCGTGGTCCATCCGGACGATCTGTTTCGCGTGGTCGAACGGGCCGCCCATGCGGTCAATACCAAAGGGCCGTACGAACTCGAGTATCGGCTGCGGCGGGCGTCGGACGGCAGCTACCGCTGGCATCTCTCCGCGCGGTCCCGGTGCTGGACGAAGACGGCCGGGTGACGTGCTGGATCGGGTCGAACACCGATATCGAAGAGCTGAAGCAGGCCCAGGAGATGCTCAAGCAGGCCCACGACGAGGAACTGCAACGGCATCAGGCGGAATTGGCGCACGTGGCTCGACTCGGTATGATGGGCGAGATGGCGGCAAGCCTGGCGCACGAGCTGAACCAACCCCTGCATGCCGTGAAAAACTACGCCTACGGAAGCATCTGCCGGCTGGAAAAGATGCCGGAAAGGGACGAAGAGCTCGTGGCCGCGCTGGAGCAGATCAACGCGGAAGCCAGCCGGGCGGCGGAAATCCTCCGCCGGGTGATGGGCTTCGTGCAGAAGCGAGAGCCGCGTTTCTCCGAGCTGTCCATCGGCGGCCTGATCCAAGAAGCCCTCCTTTTCAGCAAGGCGGAAATTGGCCGGCGCCGCGCCAGGATCGAGCTCGACCTCGCCGAGGATCTGCCCGTCGTCATCGGCGACGCGATCCAGATCGAACAGGTGGTCGTGAATCTCGTCCGCAATGCGCTGGAATCCATGCAAGAAACGCCCGACGACAACCGGCTCGTGAGCATCAAAGCCCTGCGGCAGGACGAGGGCACGATCCGAGTCGACGTTTGCGACTGCGGAAAGGGAATCGGCGGGGCAGACCTGGAGCGGGTGTTTGAGCCGTTTTTCACCACCAAGCCGGAAGGAATGGGCATGGGCCTGGCCATCAGCCGCACGATCGTGCAGTCGCATCGCGGACGCATTTGGGTATCGCCAAACGAGGAGCAGGGCTGCACCTTCCACTTCACATTGCCTGCCGTTAAACGGAGTTAAGCGATGGCCGATCAACCGACCGTGTTCGTTGTGGATGATGATCCGGGAGCCCTCCGCTCGTTATGTTGGCTCATCCAACAAGCGAATCTCCCGGTGCATGCCTTTCCCTCGGCACGGGAGTTTCTGGCATCGTACCGACCGCCAAGCGGCCGGGTGCCTGGTGCTCGACGTGCGGATGCCGGAGATGGATGGTCTGGAGCTTCAGGAGTGCCTTGTGGAAGAGGGCATCAAGCTGCCGATCATTTTTATTACGGCCCACGGCGATGTCCCCACCTGCGCCCGGGCATTTAGGGCGGGGCGCTCGAATTCCTGGAAAAACCGCTGGACGGCAAGGCTTTTCTCCATCACATCCGCAAAGCCCTGGAATCGGCGGCGGACGACAAGCGGCAGGCACCGGCGGCGCCGTTCGCTGTGCTCCTGGACCGGCTCACGCCTCGTGAAAAAGCCGTCCTTGACATGCTTGTTTCCGGCAAAACCCTCAAAGAGATCGCGGCCCTCAGTAACGTCAGGGTCCAAACCATCTGGAAACAGCGACTGGCGATCTATAAGAAAATGGGCGTGGAAAACGACGTGGAACTCGTCCGCCTTGTTAAATTTTAACATTCCCCTTCACGTGTTATACGCTATGGCAACGCAGTAGCCGGACCAGCGGCGTTGCGAGGAACGCTTTCCAACGCGGCGAAGAGCGAATCCAGGGTCCGCTGGTAGTGCTTCCATCTTCCCACCGATGTCCTGAAGATGGGCTGCCGCACCTGGACGGCGCTTGCCGTTTGGACCGGCCGCTCCGTCCGGTGGAACTCCAGACACTTTGGCTCCCACGCAAGGCCACACCAAGCTACGAGCTTTCGGGCCACACCTTCCAGATCGGCCACGATCTCCTCGTAGTCCACTTCCAACAGTGGCACCGGCAGGACCTTCCGCCAGTGCTCCATGATGCGATGGTGTTCGCGAAACCGTGAAACGACGTGCTGCTGGTCGCTGGCCCAGCGAATTTCCTGGAAATGCGTCATCCAGCAGGAAACGGCCACGTCGCGCAGATCGCGGCGGCAGTAAATCAACTTTGCCTTGGGAAAGAGGCTCGCCAACATCCCCAGATGCAGGTAGTTGTCCGGCATCTTGTCGACGATCCGCAGTGCCGTGGGATGCAGCCCGCGAAGCCTCTCCAAGTGCCGCAAAGCAAGACGGCAGGCGGTCCGCTGGTCGAGTTGGCGAAGGGCCTCGATGCGGTCGGCGTCCTGCGGGCCGAGCGCGGCCATGGTGTCGCGGGCCAGCTTGATCTCCCCCGCGCCGAAGACCTGGCAGTGGCTGGCCAGGATCTGCTCGATGAGCGTCGTGCCGGATCGCGGCAGCCCTACCACGAACACCGGCAGCTCGCTTTCGAACCCCAAGCCGCGGACCCGCTGGAAGAAATCGGGCGTGAAGAGGGCGATCATGTGGGCGACGGCGGTTGCGTGCTCGTTCGGGTCGTACTCCTGGCCGCGTTTCCGCCATTCGGAGCATTGCAACGCGTTGGCCCGGTCGAGGTCTTCGGCAGCTTCCGCATATTCGCCTCGCGCATCGAGAACTCGGGCCAGGCCGAAGTGCAAGAGCATGCGTTCTGCATCCATCAACACCCTTTGCCCGGCGGAGGCGGAACCCTGCTCCAGCAACCGGCGCATCGCCGTCATGTCCTTCTCGGGCAATCTGCCGTGCAGGAGCTCCGCCAGTTTATAATGTGCGAAGGCGAAGCGCGGATTGTGCCGCAACGCGGTTCGGAACGAGTCTTCCGCGCCTTGAAGATCGCCGATCTCCTCCAAGGCGCCGCCCAGGTTCCCGTGGGCCTTGGCATAGTCGGGCTCCAGTTCCAGTGCCCTGCGGTAGCAGGCGAGCGCTTCGTCCAGCTTCCCCTGGTCCTTCAACACATTACCCAGGTTGCTGAGTGCCTCGGCATAGTCCGGGTTCAACTCCAGAGCCCTGCGGAAGCAGGCGAGCGCTTCGTCCAGCTTCCCCGCGTCCTTCAGGGCGAGACCCAAGTTGCCATGCGCCTCGGCGTAGTCCGGCCTCAGCTCCAGGGCCCTGCGGTAGCAGGCAAGCGCTTCGTCCAGTTTCCCTTGGTCTTTCAACGCGATTCCCAGGTTTCTGTGTACCGCGGCATGATCGGGCTTCAGTTTTACCGCCCTGCGGTAGCAGGCCAGGGCTTCGTCCGGCCTCCCCAACTCCTGGAAGGCAACGCCCAGGTTGTTGTGCGCTTCGGCATAGTTCGGCTTCAGTTTCACCGCCAGGTGGTAATAGGCGAGCGCTTCGGCCAGCTTTCCCTGCTCCCTCAGCACATTGCCCAGATTGTTGTGCGCCTCGGCATAGTTCGGCTTGAATTCCACTGCCCTGCGGCAGCAGGCGAGCGCTTCGTCCAGTTCCCCTTGGTCCATCAAGACAACGCCCAGGTTGTTATGCGCCTCGGCATAGCCGGGCTTCACTAGCAGCGCGCGTCGCCAGCAGGCGATCGCGTCGTCCAACTTTCCCTGCTCCTGAAACGCGACGCCCAGGTTGTTATGCGCTTCGGCGCAGTTCGGCTTCAGTTCCAGGGCCCGACGGTAGCAGGCGAGCGCCTCGTCCAGTTTCCCCTGGTCTTTCAGCGCATTGCCGAGGTTGTTGTGTATTTCGGCCAGGTCCGGCGCCAGTTCCAGTCCGCGGCGAAAGCAGATCAGCGCGTCGTCCAGCTTCCCCTGCTCCCGCAACGCAAGGCCCAGGTTACTGTGTGCCTCGGCGTAGTCCGGGTTCAATTCCAAAGCCCTGCGGAAGCAGGCAAGGGCCTCCGGTGTCCTAGCCAGCGCACGATACGCCTCCCCCAAGTTGTTATGGAAGAAAGCCACATTCCCTTTCAACCGGATCGCCCGCGCAATGTATTCCACGGCACTGGCGGGATTGCCCATTTGGTGGCAATTTACGCCGAGAAGATGGAGCGCGTCGGGATGATTCGGCTCGACGGCGAGAATCTGCCGGTAGATCTGCTCGGCAGCCCGCAGCCGACCCGCTTGCTGGTGGCGAATCGCTCGTGCCAGCGCCTTGGGGTTGGTTACCATAGAGTTACATTATGACAAACCCAACCCATCGGTTTTGGCAACTGTCAAATTTTAACATGACCCTTGCATGTATCGTATCCCATAGTTTCACGGAATAGCCACTAAGATGAACCAGAGATGATCCACTCCACGGAGTAATGGTCGCAACAATTCTGCCGTCAAACCATACATGCCCCTCTATATTTCAGTGCCCCGACTGGAATTTTTGACTTGACTAGATTAAATATGACATACACTTACGTGGGAGCCTACAACAGCCGCGAATTGTCATCGTAACAGCAAAGACGCAATGATCCCAAGCAAGTCCGATACCGCGTACGACCGGGCGACGGAGCAACCGGGATCGACCGATTCCGAGAATCGGACGAGTGATCGCCGCCCGTATGCGGCGGTCCAACGCGTTGCGTTTCACGAAGAGCCGCAAACTCCGGCGAAGCCTATGTTCGTAGCGGTGCGCTGCCGAGACATCTCGACCCGAGGGATTTCATTCTTCGTGCCCATTTCGCCATCCCCTCCGTTTTGTACCGCGGCTCTTGCCCAGGGGGAGAAGGTAATTTACGTTCGCTGCCGTGTGGTTCACAAATGCCCTGCGGACAACTCTGGCCGCGAATGGCTGATCGGCTGCGAGTTTCTTGACCGCAGCGATCGCCGTGGCAGTGTCGAATACTCCGTCCTGCTCGCAATCGTATGCGTACTGGTACTGGCGGCTGCCGCAGTGCTTGGAGGGACGGTTCGTGCGAGCTTGAAAAAAGCCGACTGTGCCTGGACGTTCCACGCCGGCCAGCCCGCGTCGGCCAGCGATGATGCCGCGTCGAACGGCACAGCGGACGACAACCCGATTGCCTTGACGCCCGCACCTCCCGGCCAATTTGCGCACTGCCGGCTGCCTCCTGGCATTTGCCGGCGCGTTCGGGTTGGCCTGCTTCCACGGGTGGCGTTGGTGGCATTCCTGGCGACGATACCGTCGCAACGCGCAGAAAGTCCCCCAGGTCATCCCGGAAGCGCAAATCGTGGAGACGAAGAACAAGTTGTTCGTGAAACGGCAGGAGCTCCTGCGGATGCTGCATTCCAACGTCGGTCCCCTGGCAACGAACAAGATCACGGTCCGGCACCTGATGACGCTGAATCCAGGTACGGTTTCGCCGGAAACCCGGGTGGACAAGGTCAAGTCGCTCATGGAGGAGAAGCGATGGCACCACGTCGTGGTCTGCGGCACGGGGTTGGAATTGCTCGGCGTGATCAGCGACCGCGACGTTCGCGGCCGTCCCGGCCGAACGGCCGGGCAGATCATGACTCCCGAACCGGACTTCGTTTCACCGGATACGCCGCTTGGGACAGCGATCACACATCTCGTTGCCCGCCAGATTTCCTCTCTGCCCGTCGTCGACGCCGGGCGCGTGTGCGGCATCCTCACGACCACGGACCTGGTACTGGTCGCCCATGCCTTCCTCCAAATGTGGCTGCGGCTCCGGCAGGAGGGTAGTTCCGCGGAGGACCCGGGACTTCACCAGCTCAGTTGCAGCCCGGCGAAGGGGCCGTGATAGATTAGGGTCCCGCGCTGGTTGATCGGCGGCTCGGCCGCGGCGTCCGCGAGCGTGAACTCGTCAAAAGCGTAGTTCCTGCCTGCCAAGGCCACCTGGTCGACCCACAGGGCCTGATAGCCGATTCTCCCCACGATTGCCGAAGTGGGGCGCCAAAGGACGGACAAGGTGACGTCGCCGACCATGGCCGTGCAAGACCGCGTTTGGCGGGGATGGATGACGTCGATCGCGTTCGCATCCGCTTCCAGGTTGCGATTGGCGTCGTTGTTGCAAAGTGCAAACTTGCCCTCGAAGTGAACCCACGTGTCCTGGTGGCCGTAGTCCACCGTTGTGCCGATCTGTGGTCCCCAGAGATTGTTGTTCGTGTGGGCATGCACGTAGGCGGGATTGGGATTCAGCGAGGGCAAGGACGAGTAGTCGAACTCCTCGCGAACCCCCAGGTGCCGCACTCCGAGCAAGGCCATGATCGTCGGATCGCCCGAGGGCAAGGGCAACGCGCACTTCACATTGATGTCGCCGCTCTCCAGTCGCGAGACGAGGTGGATTGCGACCTGGCTGTTCTCATCCAGAGCGGGATCGGCGGCGAGACCGTGGTTGGTGGTGAAGGGCGAGTACAGATTGTTGAAGGGATCGGCCACCTGGGCGGACGAATCGAACGCGGAGACCCAGAAATACGAGGCCTCGACCTGGTAGGGAGAGTCGCCGAAGGTATGCCCTACCGTAAATTGGACGCCCGCCTGAAAGGGATCGTTCAGGTCCTGCTGACTGAGTACGAGGGCCGAGGTCCCGCTGGAAACCGAGCCCTCCGTGGCGACGGCGCCGAGCCCGGAGTACAACCGCTGCAGCGCGATCGCATCCGCACTGACATACCAGGGGGCGCGAGGCGGCGGTTCGCATCCAAACCAGAAGATGGAATCACGTGCCGTCGAGTCCTGGGCCGTCGAGTCCTGGGCCATCGCCCTCCCCCCCCCGGCGGCTACCACTAAGGCCAGCCCTAAGAGAACGATTGCTCCTAACCTTCCGATGCCAAGCGAAAAATAGGCATACATGGACACAGCTCCCCCAATGTCGCAGTAATCAGAATAATCGGTCAAGTCTCTCTATTTGTTTCGACATTTTCAATCGGGAGAATCAGAATATTCCTTACAATCGTAACCCTACCTGTGGCGTGGGAGGCCGAGCCCGACTCCCAAATCGGAAACAAATCCGAAATCCGAAATCCGAAATCCGAAATCCGAAATCCGAAATCCGAAATCCGAAACAAATTCGAAATCGGAATGAGAAAACAAGTCGGAAACGTCGAAAACCGAAATCCGAGTCGTTTCGAGCCTTTCTTCTTTTCCTAGCTTCCTAGCTTTGAGTTTGTTTCGGATTTCGGATTTCGGATTTCGGATTTTTCC
The DNA here is from genome assembly GCA_963824275.1 of uncultured Planctomycetia bacterium. Lineage (GTDB taxonomy): Bacteria > Planctomycetota > Planctomycetia > Pirellulales > Thermoguttaceae > JANXQG01. The sequence goes on from CAWGOT010000003.1 coordinate 2,102,646, forward strand.
ATTCCCTATGTGGCGGGAAAACGCTTGCGCAATCGGTCGCACATGACGCGCATCACGGCGATGGCAAAATGGGGGGTTTCCTGGATCATGAAGTTGAACTGCGTCTCGCCCACGGGGGCGACTTTGCAGGCCGTTTTGGCGATGGCCGTTGCGCTGCGTGGCGCGTGGTCCACCAGCGCCATTTCGCCGAGAATTCCGCCCGGCCCGGTGGTGTCAACGACCTTCTCGTGGACTCGGACTTCCACTTCGCCCTCCAGGACCACGAACATCAGGTCGCCCGGGTCGCCCTCGGAAAAGATGACTTGCCCCGGCTGGTAGGCGATCGAGCTGGTGCAGTTGTGGAAGAGATTGAGGATCGACATGTGGGGTCCTGAGGATAGGGTTAGAGGTTCGTTCCGATCGGACTATTTTATATACAGCCGGTTACCGCTGACAATGGTTGCCCAACCACAAAACGCCCCACCGCTGGGTGGTTTTCGCCGGAACTTGCCCGAAATCCTAAGCCGCAAATGAGCCGCCCGCGCTCTGGTCCCAGACGTATTCGTAGACCTTTTCGGCCAGGACCTCGGTAGCAGTTGCATCGCCGGGAGCCGGCCCAGCCAAGCCTTCAAATCGTGGCGGCGTTGCAGACCAAGCAGCCGCTCCAACTCGACGGCGGTCAGCGATTCGTGCTGGGCCAACAGCCCCAAGACAATGCGCTCCTTTTGGAATAGCTGAAATTTGCTGTCGGCTTTGAAGAGGAAATCAACGATCGCCGGATCGAGAATCCGCTATTGAATCGTCACCGAGACCCGGTCGTCGCCCTCATGCACGTCCGGCAGCGGGCAAGCGGTGCTCAGTAACGTCTCGTACAATGCGGTCGTAGCCGCTCCCCTTCGGCCCCAGTCGGCGCCCCTACGCCGATTTCGTAAGCTCAACCGCTTCGCGTGCCAAGCACACCGTGACTTCTGCGTGCTTTTTCAGATCCCGACGACGGTCATTAAAGTCAGCCTCCTCCGCCACAAGCAGTTTGTCGCGGGAGGCCATTGCAGCCCGCACAAAGCTGTTATTCTCGTCGTGAAGTCGAAGTTTGATTCGTATGGCTTTCCAGTCGTTGCCCGCGACTCGATCCACCCACTCAAACTTGTCGCTTGTTGCCATCACCGCAAGGAACTTGTTTCCAAAGCACGGGCCGCTCAGCTTGCTTGTGTACTCCTGCGCGATCTTGCGAGTTTTGTCCAAAACCAGCCGCGCACCGGCGGTGATCTGCATCCACTTCAGCAACTGAATGCAAGCTCTCTTGCGGTCCGGGTCCCGTGCCTTGTCGCTAGTCCCTGAAGCGATCATAAGGATGTCGGTATTGACGGTAAAACCCAGCATTTCGTCACTCCAAATCTGCCATCGCCAATGCCATCGCCTCTCGATAGGCATCGTCAAAGAAACCTTCCGGCCAATCATCAAAGTGACCTCGTTCGTTCAGCGCAACGCGGCGGATCGTGCTCTCTGAACCATGCCGCTCGACATAAAGGACCGACACGCTCTGCGGACTGATGCGACCCTCCGCGATTCGTCGCCGGACGCGGAGTAGCAAGTGCTCACTGTGAGTCTCGACAATTACTTGACGGCCTAGGTCGTTCACGACCTCGATAAAAAGATCAGCCATGTCAGCCTGGAGCGAGGGGTGGAGATGAATCTCTGGCTGCTCGACCAATAGGCAGCTTCTCGGAGGCGTAGCAATTGAACGTGCGATAATCGGGAGAATCTGCGAAATTCCTTCTCCCATTCCTGCGACGTTGATGTTGGCTGACCCGTCAAACTCGTCGCCCAACAACCTGTGCCCCGTGTTGTTCGCGTCAGGCTCAATGTGGATCTTGCTCAGAATTTTATTCTTGCGAATCCACTCGTTCAGGTACTCCAACAGGGTTGCCTGCCTTGGAGCGAACCGTTCGCCGCCCCTTAGCGCCGCGATTAGGTTCTCCCCGCCCTCTCCAAACTCGGATGCGCGCGAGTTCCCACACTCACCGACCACGGCACCCGTCGCCGAAGTGGTACGATGCCATGTACGGAGTTTGCGAGCCACTGGTTCCAAAAATGGGCACTGAATGCAAATTCGTTTATAAAGCTGATGATCTCCCCGGACGGAACGGCGGGCATCCTTTCCGGAGCGAAGGCAAGCAAGGGGATGAAGTTCCTGCAGGTGCCCACGAAGACGCTCGGGTCAGGCACGCGCAACTTGTCTGAAGCCCATTGTCCGTTGCGGTGGGTTTCGAGGATATTAGTTCCGCCCAGCGTAAGCGTGGCCCTGGCCACCTCAATTTCCTTGGCATTTTCGTCAAGTCGAAAGGTGGCCGAAAGATGATCCGGTACTTGGAACATCCTGGGTGCCATCTGGGGATTCGCCGGTACCTGCGCTCTTTGCACGGAGTCCAAGGTCAAAGAGATTGAAAACGTCAGCTCGCCTGGCGCTTGCGGGCTGTGGATGATGTCGTGAAATCCATTCAAATTGACGTTTGGGCCGACTGTAACCAGGGCAGCGGTAGGGGAAGAGTCTTGCGCCGTTTGTTTGAGTGCCAAAATAGCGTTCAGAAGCGTCGATTTACCGCTATTGTTGACACCAATAACAATCGTTAGGGGGGCCAAAGGCACGTCCCCCGTGTCACGGTACGCCTTAAAGTTCTCCAGCCTAATCGATCTAAACATCTGAAACCGACCGGTATTTGTGCCGAGTGGACATCATTGTCGTAAGCATAGCCCAAAACGGAGTTAATGGCGACGAACCTTGGCAGCGAAAGCAGATAGGCTGCTTTTTTATTCCGAACGTGCGGGTCGCGCAAACGTCGACTGGATTCAGGGAGTTCAGGATAATCCGTTAGAATCGCACTTTTCGCCGGCGGCGTCAATACCCCCGAAATCGAGCAACCGCACCCCAACGTAGTCAACGCGGCCGCGTCGGTCTTTTTCCGGGGGGAAATTCGAGCGGAATACTGTGCCCAACTATCTGCCTCGACCCATTGACACCGGTCCGCGTCCACCTGAAAATCGGACGCTCCTCACCTTCTCTTCCTTGCCATGGTTGAAAGGAAAGCTGAAAAATGGAAATGGTCTCAGTGATTAACTACAAAGGTGGTGTCGGGAAGACGACGACGACGGCAAATATTGCGGCACAGCTCGCCTGGAACGGAAACAATGTATTACTTGTTGATCTAGATCCGCAAGCCAGCTTGACCTTTTCGCTGATTGCCCCAGATAATTGGGAGGCGCAGCAGCTAAGTTGCACCACAATCTCGGCTCGGCGGCTTGTAATATACCCACCACGGGTTTCCCGGCATATCGGGGTTGTGCCGAATCGTATAACGAGAATCTTGACCGGGACAACTTGGAAGACGGTGAGGAATGACCCTGGCGGGCATTGCGTCTGCTCCTACGAACGTACTTTGGTTTTTTCTTCAAAGAGGAAGCCGTCGGCCCCTTCGGGGGCGTTGCCGACGAAATAGGCCTGGTTCTCGAAGACATAGACGATGTGTCCCTCGCCCGTAACCGTAATCTTGCTGATGCGATGGCCGCGCGAAAGCCCGCGCAAGTTGTTGCTGTGCTTGGCGCAACATGGCCTGCTTTCCCAAGTCGGCCAGCTTCTCCGCGGGAACGACAAAACGAACCTGGCTCCCGATCTTGACGGCGATCAGCCGTTTGTCTCTCTGGAGGACCGAGAAGACTCTGCCGCGAGCTCCGCCGAGCGGATATGTGTCGCCGGGTTCGTAAGGGACGCTTCGAGCGTCGGATCTCTCGTCGAGCCCGGCGGCCACCAGCGGCCCGCTGAGTTGGCCAAGATAGACGGCCTGCCAGCCGTCCTTGGTCTTTTCCAACCGAGTGACAAAGCGACGGGCCGGTGTGACGCGGAAGCGACCGCCCGTCTTCTGAATAGGCATGAGAATCGCGCGCAACTGGGGGTGCAAATTCACCAAGCCTCCGTTCTCGTCCCGCACGGTCCCTTGCGTGTCGAGCGAGTATAACCGCCCTTGCTCCGGGTCGCCGGGATACGGTCCGCCCGGCTGCAGCGACTGCCCATCGACGGCACTTTCGTCCAAGGCCGGTCGCCGGGGCGGGCCCGAACAGGTTTCCGGCTCCGATTCGGCGACGCTGCTCCATCGCATGTAGTCGTTGCGATCGGCGCCGATAAACTGCGCCCAATCGGCCTTCTCGTAGATCAATTCATCCACCGTCTGCGCGGCGTAAAGCACGTACAGAGTCGCCTGCTTCTCCGCCCCATCCTTGCCGCGGCTGCGGCGAAGAAGACGTCTCAGGGTTTGCACCCGCTGCCGCACGGAAGCGGATGCCGCGACAATGATCCCCAGGTCTGCTGACGGCACATTGAAGCCCTCGATCAGCGAGCGGGCCGACACGATGACTCGCGCCACCCCCTGGCGGAAGAGCCGCAAGGATTCGGCGCCATCGAATCCGGGAATTGACTGTGTTCGGCAACGACCGGATACCCCGCGGCGCGAAGCTGGGCGAAAAGGGCCATCACTTCATCAATGCTCTCGTGGAAAAGAATGGCCTTGGTTTCCGGGCTTTGCGCAAAGGCCCGACGCAAGATTTCCTCGACCGCCGCATTCCGCTCGGAGATCCGATAGAGCAGACGCTTTCGCTCACCGGTCAAAGCCAGGAATTGGGCGGCTCTCGGATCGTTTGCCGCAGCGCGGGAACGACACCAGCGAATCAAAGCAAGACCTCGACGATTTCCCGTTTCCAGACTTTCGCGCAAATCCTTGATTTGCTTGCTGAGATGATCGTACCGCCCGCGTTCTTCGGAACTAAGAGAGAGTCCATAGTGAACGACCTGGAAGGGAGGCAATACACCGCGGGAGATAGCGTCGGCATAGGACATTTCAAAGACAACCGGGCCCAATTCCTGCCCCAGAACGCTATTCTCGAAGGACGCCGGCTTCTCGTCGCCGTCCAGCCTGTCCGCAGTTTCGTCGTCCGCCGGCAGGTCCTCGCTCCGCTCCGGGGTCGCCGAAAGGCCCAGGGAAAATGCGCGTCTCGCACGGAAGACATGCTGCATTTCGGCGGCACGGCGCGATGGCACTCATCCACGATGAGCAAGAGACGATCGGCTATTCCGGCATCCTCAACCGTCTGGGCCAGCTTCCTGGCGGCAGAGTTCAGGACGCAAATCAAAACGCACGTATCGCCGCTGAACCGATCGTTGTGCCCCGCGCCCATGAGCCCGATTGCCGTGGCAGGCAGGTTCCCATGGATTGCCAATTCCTCTTGCCATTGCGACAGCAGCACGACGGTCGGAACAACAATCGCAATCCGCAACGCCGGCACTTCGCTCTGCTGAAGCCGTTCGGCAATTGCCAGGGCAAGGACGGTTTTTCCGGCGCCGGTTACGACCTTGATAACACCCCGCTTTTCGTTCCTGAACCACGCCTCGACGCACTGGTTCTGCCAATCGTGGAGGACGAGTCCGCGAGTCAACTCCAGGCGTTCGGGAATCGCGTCGTTCTCGCCCTTGTCCGGCGCACCGCCCCTAGTCATGCGTCCCCGCAAAGACCCGCCGTTTCTTTGCCGCCAGAAGTTCGATTGAGCTAGCTGCTGAAAGAGCAACCGCTCCCGGGTTGAAAGCGAAGATTCAGGCGGCTGGATCAATCCATCTTCAGCAGTCCCATGAAGATAATCGATCTGGGGCAATCCACTCGGCAGAACCAGACTTCCCATCTGAAACCTCGAATTTGGCGCAGTTCGAAAGGCAGCGCAGCAGCCGCGGCGCCTCATCCGTCCGTAAACCTCATTCAGTCCCCTGAGTGCCTCGCACCGATCCATCGCCCGTCCTAATTTTACGATATTACGATCCCCGGCACAACCCGACTCGTCAGGGGTGCCTCGGGAACCTCAGGAACGCTCCCTATTCTACTCGATTGTCGTTTGGTCAATAGGCAACAAGGATGACCAACGGTGGTCTCACAGTCGGCCCCCACTCCGGTGCGGCGCGGGAGTTCTACCGCGATACAGAATCCTCAAGTGCTTGCCGGACATTGGGTTACGGCGGTTCTGTGTTTCATGTTGCGAGCGCGGTCCGCAATGGCGGGAGGATTCTTGCGGTTATTTTCCGCGAATTCCGCTTTCGGACCGGTCGCCGTAACCCATTGCCGACAATCCACTTCCGTCAATTGCCCCCACCTCGCCCGCCGCCCGCCGCAAGAAAATCCGTTTCCGCCACTTGACAACCATCCAAAATTATGGATGATTACGGTCTGTTACGCGCGATTCGTTCCATCCACCAGGCCCAAGGGAGACTTAGCCATGTGTTCCGTCACCGAAAAACCGACCGCCGACGATCTTCAACCTCAGCCCGGCAGCGCCGTAAGAGTCCACGACGCCCTGCTCGGCCCTCGACGGCGGAAGGAGACCCTGCTGCCCACAATCACGCAAATGGCCTTGGAGGGCCACTCCAGCCAGGCGATCGCCGACAAACTCGAGATTCCCAAGCGGACCGTCAACCACTGGCTGCAAGAAGCCCGCAAGGAGTGGATCGCCAACGCGGCCCAGGGCTCGGCGGAGTTGTTCGCCGCCGACCTGGCGCGGATCGACGCAACCTACCGCGAGGCCATGGAGGCCTGGCGCAAATCGCAAGCCGACGCCGTTGTCCGGACCGTGCAACATACCGAGTCGGCCGACGGCAAGTCGACGACGAAAACATCGATCCGCACCCAATCGCAATGCGGAAATGCCGCCTTCCTCACCAGGGCCCTGGCTGCCGCCACGGCGTCGTGGCGGCTCAAGGGCAAACCCGGCTTGCTGGGTGCCGAGGCAATCCCGCCCGCAGCCGCACTGCCCGCCACGCCGGGCCCGGCGACGAAGCCGACGGACGACGAGATCCCCGAACCGGACACCGTTGAAGCGGAGACCGTGGAGGCCGAAAAGGCGCGATTGGAATTTCTCGAACAGGCAGATTTGGAGCAGATGTCCCATGAGGAACTTCGCGATGTCGCAGAAGGACTGAAGTGCGTCGTCGAAGCCGATGGCGGCACCGCTGCGGCCGAGCTGGTGGACCAGGATGTGGAGCACATGAACGAAGATCAGCTTCGCGGCTACCGTACTCGGCTGTTCGCGGCAATCGAGGCCGTCGGCGAATTGGCCGCATTCCAGGCAATCGACACCGCCCAAGATTCGCAGCCCGGACGAAATTCGAGCAAGTTCGGGCAAAAATCCCCCGTTGGTGGTATCGAAAAGCCGGACATTATCAACACCCAGACAACGCACGCCGCCTGAATGAGCCGATCCACGCCGGGCGCAAAGCGCCAGCGAGGGAATGGGCTGCGGACCCTGCGGACCTCGCTTGCGCTTCGGGTGAGTTGGCATAAATATCGATAACTACGTATTATACAGCCCCTGTGGGCGGGGTTCCCGGCGCGAATTGCCGCGCAGACATTCCCAAAAACTCGAAACTTCGCAAGTCACGGCGGTGAGCGGACTTGCGACGCAATCCGCGCCGCGGCGCCGATTGGACTTTCCCATTCGTGCCTCCAAATCCGTATATATCTGTATCCAGACCTTGTTCTTTGACAATTTGACAAGACAACCGCCCCCGGCGTAGCGCGCGGGGGCGAGATGCAAAGCGGCCCGTGGTGCGCTCCCGCGCTATCGCGCGGGTTACGACCTGAAGCGGCGGGAGCAGAGTCACGATCTCGGCCGAATCATTTTTGAGAAAGCTGTTTGTGGGCCATTTTCGCCAAACGCCCCTCGTAGTCCCGCCTTTATGGTCTGCCAATCGGGACGATTTCCGAGCAAGTTCGGGCAAAACCACCCGTCGGATCGGAAGGATTGGACCAAGATGACTAATCGCCGAAAATGCTGATGCCAGGCTCATGTTCGGGAACCACTAGCATTCCGTGAGAAATTGCGCAAACGCTAATTTTCGTCCGCCAGCCTCTCCACGCACGCCGCCTCATCCCGTGCCGGGCTGTTGACGCGCGTGCTTACCGCGTAGGTTTCCATCGCTTCGCTTGGATAGGGACTCAGCAGCGGCAGAATTGGCTCCGGCTTCTGCACGGCCGGATCGAGCCACCGCTGATAGTCTTGGGGGGCTACGATTACGGGCATGCGGTAATGAATGGGGCGGACCACGTCGTTGGCAAGGGTCGTCAGGATCGTGCATGACTCCAGTGACGAATGGCCGGCCCCCTCCCACGATTCCCAGAGGCCGGCGAAAGCGAGCGGTTGATCATCGCGCATGTGGATGAACATCGGCTGGCGGCGCTTGCCGATCGATTGCCATTCGTAAAACCCGTCGGCCACGATCAGGCACCTTCGCCGCCGCATGGCGGCGCGAAAGGAGGGCTTGTCGGCCGCCGTCTCCGCGCGGGCGTTGATCAGGCGATTGCCGATGGCCGGGTCCGCCGCCCAACTCGGCACGAGGCCCCAGTGCAGGAGAACGAACTCGCGTCGCGGCTCGGCCTGCTGCGAATTCATGCGGACCACCGGGACCGGTTGTGTCGGCGCAATATTGAACCGCGGCTTCCAGAACGGAACTTCAAAGAGCGAAAACTGTGCGGCGATCACGCTCGCCGGGGCCCGCAGAGTAAATCTCCCGCACATGCTGCGTTTCAGTTCTTGCTGAAGCCGACGACCTTGGCGGCGAAATTCTCGTGGCCCAGCGGATTCTTGACGAATTTGCTGCGGCACTCGGGGCAGAGATCAAAGCGGAACTGCTGGCAGACCCCTTGGCCGATTTGATCGTCTTCGGCATCCTGCAGACGTTCGAGGATCTCCTGGATTTCCTGAAGGTGGTCGTTGTCGTCATCTTCGACGGCAGTGTCCATTGCGGCAAAGACTTCCATTTTGACCACGTAGCGAAGATCGTGTTGTGAATCGAGATCCCGCTTGCACAAATCGCACGAATACCGAATCATGGACCCGCTCCTTCAATAGCGCCGGCGGGCAACCGGCTGGCGTGAGATGGTAGGCAACGAGCGTGGACCTTTTGGAGTCCCTAACAAAACGTCAATTTCCACAAAGCTTAATGCTGCGAGCGGCGTTTTTCTTAGGTATCGCAAAGTCCATTGTTTCATCCTAATAGGCGACACGGTTGCGTTGCAATACGTGCTGGGGGAAAATTTTGGCCCAAGGGCCGATTTTTCCGGCCCGGCATTCGTAAGGGAGGACGGGCTTCCCAACCCGCCGCTTACGAGACGGCCTGGGAAGGCCGCGGCTACGAAATTCGGCATGGCACGGAAACTGCGGAGCGAACGTGATAATCCCCCAAGGGAATTATGGCCCCTGACCTAGCGTGCCGCGATCCGATAGGGTAGAATGAAACGGTCAGCGGTCCTAGAGGGCATTGCCCCCCGCGGTAGCGCGGTTCGGCGCAACTGGAGGAATTTGCCAGTGCGTGCAACACATCCGCCCAATCAACGTGCAGCCAAACTCGCGGGAGAGAGGGAGCCCGGCACCCCCCATGCGACGGCAGAAGGCAGCAATCGCGGGTCGCATGGGGGGTGCGCGGCTCCCTCTCTCCGCCGGAAGTCGTCCGCGCCGCCTGATCCCCTTTCCCCGCACCCCTCCAGTGCGCTGCACGCCAGCGTCCTGGTGCTGAATCGGCTCTACATGGCCGTTCATGTGATAGGCGTCCGCAGGGCCTTCGCCCTGCTTTGCCGGGAGCTGGCCGAAGTCATTCATCCGGGGGACGAAGGGGCTTTTGCCAACTACAGCTTCGAGACCTGGTTGGAAGCCAGCCAGGAACGGGCCCATTTCAAGCAGCCCCACGAAGATTGGATCCGCTCGGTCAATTTCGAGATCCAGGTTCCCCGCGTCATCCGGCTGCTGCGTTACGATCGCTTGCCCAAGCAGGGCGTCCACTTGAATCGTCGCAATGTCTTGGCCCGCGACGGCCACCAATGCCAATATTGCGGCCGCCATTTCCCCATTCATCAATTGAGCCTCGATCACGTCATGCCGCGGAGCCGGGGCGGCCCGACCAGTTGGGAAAATATCGTCTGCGCCTGTTTGGCATGCAACGTGAGGAAGGGCGGCCGTACCCCGCACGAGGCCAAGATGAAACTCGTCCGCCGGCCAGCCAAGCCGAAGCGAAACCCCATGCTGACGCTGAAGTTGGAAAACCCTAAGTACGAAAGCTGGCGAACTTGGCTCGACGGGGTCTGTTGGGAAATCGGGGCCCGCGACTGAGAGGCTGTCCGGAGAGTTTTCGCTACTTTTTCGCGTATCGAACCCCGCGCAAGCGAGGAATCGGCTTCCCCTGCAGGTTGACGCACATTCCTCGCTGACCCGCGAGCGGGTCGGGCTTCGATATTTGATTTTCGGCCGAGAACTTCCCGGATAGCCTCTGAGAAGTGCCGGGGTTTTGCTTGGGGCATTGAAGCCCGAATTGCGACCACCGCTCAAATTTGCCTGCACCGCAAGATCTGTGCATCTTCCAAACTTACACCCCTCCAATGACGATTTTGTCGGGTAATGTGGCTTGTATTTTGGCCGAAACCTGTCTAAAATCGAGGATAGAGCAACTGTGCCGGAAGGGGGCTGTTGTTCGTCACTAGGGGATTGATACGTGGGACTTTCTGAGATCGATCGGACTTTGTTGGAGCGCTGTCTTCAGAAGAAGGCCAGGGCATGGGAGGATTTTGTCGACCGCTTTATGGGTTTGGTGCTGCACGTGATCCGGCACACGGCGCAGTCGCGCAGCATTCGCCTCTCGCCGGAGGATCGCGACGATCTCTGCGCCGAGGTCTTCCTGGGCGTGATCCGCAATGATTTTGCGGTGCTGCGGAACTTTCGCGGCCAGAGCAGCCTGGCAACGTATTTGACCGTCGTATCGCGGCGGATCGTCGTTCGTGATCTCTTGGCGCGCGGCCCCGGCGCGCGGCTTGCCGCCGGGACGCAGCATACTCCGCAAACGATCCCCGATCCGCACGTGGGCGCAGAGCAGCGCGCCATCGACCGCGAACTGGTCGCGCAGTTGCTTGGAAGGCTGCAGGGCACCGAAGCCCTCGTGGTCCGTATGTTCTACTTGGAGGACAAGTCGTATCAAGAGATCAGCACGATGGTCGGCATGCCCGAGAACAGCATTGGCCCCATTCTCAGCCGGGCCCGCGAGAAGATGCGCCGTGCGGCGGTGAATCCAGCGGTGAGTTAGATTCTGCCCTACGGTCCCACCACGGCTCGCCTGACGACCGCCGGGTACGGCGTGTCCGGCCCCTTGGCCACTCCCCATAAAATTCTATTGAGTTGATCCTCGTCGGCCCGGTCGTACTCGTCAAAATCCATCGCGGCCGAGGCCTTTGCGCCAAAGGCATTCTGCCCGTTCAGGGCACTCAAGTCGACCTTGGGACGTTGCGTCTGGTAGGCCACCGCCTGCGGCTGCTTCTGAAAACAGCCGAACAAGGGCGTCGCCGCCGCGTCGTATTGGGTCATGGGCGGCAGGCCGAGGATCAACTCGATGGTTCGCACCATGCCGACCTGCGTGTATTGCGTGCTGTCGACCACGCCGCGACGGGCCCAGGGGCTGACCACCAGCGCCACCGTGCGGTGACAATCGACGTGGTCCGGCCCGTTCTGCGAATCGTCCTCCACAATAAAGATCGCCATCTCCTTCCAGAAGCGGCTGTGGCTGGCCGCCTCGACGATCTTGCCCAGGGCGACGTCGTTGCTGCCGACGGCCGCCTCGGGCGTCGGCTTGCCGACGGTGGTGCCCGCAGTGTGGTCCTCGCCCAGAGCCATGACGGCCAACTGCGGCAACGTACCTTCCTTCTCCGCGGCGTGCAGGTCGGAGATCCAGCCCTCGACACGGTCCATGTCGCGGCCCGTCGGCCAGGTGCCGCGGTTCTCCTTGGGCACGCGTGCCGCCCCCTCGCCATAGCATTTGAAGGTCACGCCGTTGCGCCGGCAATGGTCCCACAGATAGCCGGCCGCCGGCGTCTCTGTTTCATCATTGCCGGGCAAAACGCCATGCTTGGAATAGCTCAAGATCCAGGACCGCTGCTTGAAATCGGTCACGATCGCCCCGTCGCACCAGTCGTGGCCGTCGACGCTCACCTCGCCATTGCAGTAGAGATTATCCAGGAGCACGTAATCGCGGGCCAACTGGTGGTGGTTGGGCGTGACGTTCTCGCCGTACATCACCAGGGCCGGATCGCCGTTGCCGGCCGGATGACCCTGGGCGTCTTTGAAATCGCCGAACACCTGGTCGTACGTGCGGTTCTCCTTGATGATATACAGCACGTATTTGATGGGGCACTCGCCACCGGTCTTGTCGGGGATGCAGCAGTCGCTCTTGGCCGCCGTGCGGTGGATGGTCTGCGGCGTGTAGGGCGAGTTCTGCCTGACCTGATCCGAATAGCGTGCCAGGGTGGCAGCGTCGGGCTGCGGGATGGCGGCGATCGAGCCCTCCAGGAGTTTCCCCGGATGGTCGAAGGCCACGCCCCGCGCGGCCGCGCGGAACCTGCGGCGGATAGCTCGGCTGCGAGCGGATGCCCTTGCCGTTGGCCACAAACAACGTGCGGCTGTCGGGCGCGACGGCCAGCGCCGTCGGGATACCAGCCGACGGGAATGAAGCCGGCGATCTGCGAGTCGCCCGGTTCGGAAATGTCGACCACCATCACGTCGTTGTTGTCGGCGTTGGCCACGTACAGCGTCTTGCCGTCGGGGGCCACGGCCACGGCGTCGGGCGTGCTGCCTTCCGGGGCGGCGGGATAAAGCGAAGTGGCGAGGATCTCCCGCACGTCCTGCGGCGGCGGCCGATTCAGACTGGGCTTCTTCGGCGCCTTTTCCAGCTTCTTCGTCGGGATCACGTGAACCGTGTTGTCGCCCGAGCAGGCCGCGAAGAGCCGGCCGTCAAGCGCCAGGGCCATGTCGTTGGGCCGGATGCCGACGGCCTGGTCGCGGATCCGCAGGCCGGTCGTCGTATCGATGACGCTCAAGGAGCGGCTGCCCCAGTTCGAGACGTAAAGATGTCGCCCGTCCCCGCCGACGATGCAGGAATGGGGATGCTGCCCTACGGCGATCGATTTCTCCAGGCTCAAGTCCTCGGCGTTGAGGATCCAGACTTCGTGATTGGCCTCGTTGGCGACGTATAGCTTTCCTGACTTGGGATCGACGGCGATGCCGGCCAGGAATACGGTGGCCGACTTGGCCGGCTTGACGGCCTTGCCCAGGGTCAGCTTGCCGTCTTCATAAGCAAAGACGCGGATCGCGCCCGAGTCGCCGCAGGCCAGGAAAACCCGCTTGCCGTCGGGGCTGAAGGCCAATCCGTTAAAGACCTCGGGCAGCGGGAAGAACTGCACGACCTTCTTCGACGCCAGTTCGATGACGGCCAGCCCCGTGTTGTTGTATCCGCGCAGGCGGCCAGCAGCACTTTGCCGTCGGGCGAGACGATCATCTTCAGCGGCAGATCGCTCGACATGTTTCCAACCGGTTTGCCGGATGCCGGTTCCTGCACGACAGATTCAAGATGATCCAACGGAATCACCGTTCCGGCCGGAGTGATGGTCCAGCCGTTGAACAACTTGGCGCCCGACTGTCCGAATGCCACGCTCGAAGCAGCCAGTGCTGCGAAAAACATCATGGCCCAACCGAAAATGCTCCGCGAAAAAATGGACGGCATAACGCACCTCCTGAGGTTTGACATCTCTTGCTTGAGTGAGCCGCTGAGCCTACCATAAAGTAAATCGCCTGACAATCTCCCTCCCAGACTTCTTATTGTCGTCGCCTTTGATGTCCGCTGAACTTCCACAATCATTGCCTGGCCGAATATGTGGAGTCGATTACGGAACGGTTAGAATCGGGTTAGCCGTGACCGATCCCGACCGCACGATGGCCAGTCCGCTGGAAATTTACACCCGCCGCAATCCGCAACTTGACGCGAACTACTTTCAGCGGCTTGCCAAGGAGCAGCGAATCGTGCTATGGGTCGTGGGCCTGCCGGTCCATCTCGACGGGCGCGAGAGCCGCAAGTCGAAGGAGGCGCGGCGCTTTGGGCAGTGGCTGACCGAAATCACCGCGCTGCCGGTCGAGTTCTTCGACGAGCGTTCTCCAGCGCCCAGGCCGAGGAACTGCTCATGGCCGCCGACTTGACCAGCAAGCAACGCAAGCAACGGCTCGACAAGCTGGCCGCCCAGATCATCCTCAGCGGTTACCTCGAATCGCAGACCAAAGGGCAACAAGAGCCCGGGGCGCTGGATGACTGAAATGCCCGTGAAGCTGATCGTCGGTTGCGGATACCTGGGACGCCGCGTGGCCCGGCAATGGATGGCGGCCGGTCATGCGGTTGCCGGCCTGGTGCGAAGTGCGGCCAGCGCCGAGTCGCTCGCCCGCGAGGGCGTTCGTCCGATCGTGGCCGATGTCACGCAGCCCTCTAGTCTGCTCGACCTGCCTGTTGCCGAAACACTGCTTTACGCCGTGGGCTACGACCCGGCTGGGGGCGCATCGCGCCGGGCCGTGTATGTCGACGGTCTGCGGACCGTGTTGGATGCCGTATCGCCGGAAGTTCGCCGCGCGATTCTCATCAGCTCGACCGGCGTGTATGCGGAGCAGGATGGCGCATGGGTCGATGAATCGACTCCCTGTCAGCCCTCGCGCGAGTCAGGGCGGGCGTTGCTTGCCGCGGAAGGCGTGCTGGCTGCGCATCCCCTTGGCGAGCGTGGCATTGTCTTGCGCTTGGCGGGGATTTACGGCCCGGGGCGGCTGCCGCGACGTGCCGAGTTGGCGACCGGCGAGCCCTTGCCGATCGCCGCCGGCGAGTGCATCAACTTGATCCACGTGGAAGACGCCGCCGCCGCGGTCTTGGCGGCCGAGAAATACGCACAAGCGCCGCGAACCTATCTCGTCTCCGACGGCCATCCGGTCCGGCGGCGCGAGTACTTCGCCGAGCTCGTGCGGCAGATCGGCCTGCCGCCGCCTTTATTCCGCGATCCCTTGCCTGCTGAAGAACGTGGCCGCCGTGGCGGTGACAAGCGCGTGAATAATGCGCGGATGCTCGCGGAATTGCACGTCAAGCTGGCCTATCCGACGTATCGCGAGGGGCTTGCGGCAGCGGTGGAATAGATGCGCGCCTGTCGGCTTGCAGCGCCCCCAGCCCGCAAGTATACTGGTCTGGGATCTGGGATCTGTCTTCATTGATGCTGAACTATCATGCACGAGCCGTCGCTAGAGCAGTACCGTTATTTCCTCAAGGAGGCGATCCGCCAGGAGGTCGACTTCACCGTCACGGACGAGAACCTGAAGGTCCCGCCTCCGCCCTTGGAAAAACCGTTCCCGGCCGACGCCGCGCGGCACGATCTGCCGCCGGTCGGGGAGTGGGCGGCCGGTTCCATGAAGTTTGAGGGGGGGGCCGTGAATCTGGTAACTGCGCTGGGCAACCGCCGCAGCCACCGCGACTTCAACGGGGAGTCGCTTACGCTGGACGAACTGTCCTTTTTGCTCTGGGCCACCCAGGGGGTCCGGCAACGGGGTGCCTCGGGTGTGGTGTTCCGCACGGTGCCTTCGAGCGGGGACCGGCACCCCTTGGAAACGTACCTGGCCCTGCAACGGGTTTCCGGGCTGGAGCCGGGCATCTACCGCTACCTGCCCCTGGAACATCAACTGCTGCACCTGTTCGAGGAAAAGCAGATGGCCGGAAAGCTGCTTGAGGCCGCAGCCGGACAATGGTTCGTCGCGCGGGCGGCGGCGGTCTTCATCTGGACGACCATCCCCTACCGCGCGGAATGGCGCTACGGGCTGGCCGCCCACAAGGCCATTGCCCTGGACGCCGGACACGTCTGCCAGAACTTGTATCTGGCCTGTGAGGCGATTGGGGCGGGGACCTGCGCCGTGGCTGCCTACCACCAGGAAATTGCGGACCGCCTTGTGCGGGTGGACGGCCAGGAGGAATTCGTCATTTATTTGGCCCCGGTGGGCAAGATTCAGCGTGATCTGGGTTGAACCGCAACGCAGGTCGATGGGGAAGTTACACGGCCTTGCAGATCAGGACCCGTTCCAACCGCCGCCCGTCCATGGCCACGACTTCCAGCGTCAATCCCTCCCAGGCAGTCGATTCACCCGTTGTCGGAATGCGCCCTAGCAAGGAAAGCACCAGCCCCCCGACCGTGCTTACGTCGGCCGGCAAGGAATCGCGGTGATCGGCCAGTTCCATCCGCTCCAGCAGTTCGTGCAAGGGCAGGCCGGCGTCGACGAACCAGCTTGACGCGTCGCGGGCGACGATTTGCTGCTGCCGCTCGGCGCGGTGCTCATCGTGGATTTCGCCGACCAGTTCTTCCAGCACGTCTTCCATCGTTACCAGGCCCTCCGTGCCGCCAAACTCGTCGAGCACGATCGCCATCTGCGTCCGCTTCTCTCGGAAGCGTTCCAAGAGCTTGTCAACCCGCAGCGATTCGGGCACGAGCAGCGCCGGCCGGACCAGCTTCCGCAATTCGATCGGCCAGCCCATGTGCTGCCGCAAAAGAAGATCCTTGGTGTAGACGAAGCCGATGATATGATCGAGATCGCCCTCATGGATCGGCAACCGCGAGAAGCCTGCCATGGCCACGGCGCCGATGACTTCGTCAGGGGGGGTGTCAACGTCCAGGGCGTCGATTTCAATCCGCGGCCGCATGACGTCGCGGACCGTACGGTCGCCCAATCGCAAGGCCCGGCGTGCCAGCAACTGCTCCGCCGGATCGAGCAGGCCCTGGTGCGTTCCCTTGCGAATCAGGTGCTCGATGTCCTCGATCGAAACGGTCTTCTCTTGGCCCCTGCGGTGGCCCAACCGCCAGAGCACGGCCGTCGAGGCGATCTGCACAGCCACAATCAATCCGGCGATAATCAGTAATTCAATCGGAATTGGCATGGTCGATTGTAGGACGGGCTTCCAGCCCATCAACTCCCAGACGGCCTAGGAAGGCCGTCCTACAGATACCGTTATTCTACTCTGCATTTTTCCAACGACGAATGCCGAACTTTATGCTTGTACGCCCTTGCATCCCGAGGGGCGACCAACGGTTGCCCGCCGTTTCTCACACTTCGTCTGGGATAGCTAGGGGCTTTGGCGAGGTTGGCCATGACATTGCATTCGTCTCCAATGGGTCGCGGAGGACATCGCGACGATCGGCGTCGCCGATTGCTTGCCGAAGATTTGACGGCCAGTTCCGGCCTGTCAGGCCAGGACATTGCCTCACCAGCGACGCGCAATGGTCAGCCACATGCTCATAAATCCGAGAACTACGGCGATGCCCAGTTCTTGCAAACGGAATCCCGGCTGACCGACCTGATTCCCAGACGTCTGGTATCTTATCTTTTGCTGCTGAAGGTTGGTTTGGCTGCAATTGCAGGACTGGTAGCACTCTATATCTGGACCCCCGACCTGCTTCTTGCGTCGCAGCCTCGCCCAGCCATTGCCGATCTAGGCAATTGCGGAAGTCTGGGAAACTGGTTTGGTTCCGTATTGCTACTTATCGCCAGCCTGCTGGCGATCATCATTTACCGCATTCGCCGCCATAAAGTTGACGATTATCGTGGACATTATCACGTCTGGCTTTGGGCCGCCGCATGCTGGTTCTTGATGGCGACGAACATCTCTGCCAGTCTTCACCAGGGGTTCCAGCAACTGATGATTTCGCTTAGCGGTCGTCGGATTGCAGGCGACGGATCCCTATGGTGGGTGATTCCAGCCGTACTGCTCGTAGGGTCGATGGGCACCCGATTGTTGGTAGACATGTGGTCAAGCCGGCTTTCCTCGATTGCCTTGATTCTTAGCGCAACTGCCTATCTTACTGCTTTGGCCGGATTTTTCCGCGTCATTGTTTTGCAATCCGAAGTTTCCGAATTGCTGCTCGTGCAGGGGGCTGTGCTGGGTGGACACCTGCTGCTGGCCCTGTCGATGGGGTTGCATGCCCGATACGTGGTTCTCGATGCCGAAGGAGGTTTAGCGAAGCGATCTCAGAAAAAGAAGGCTGAGAAGAAGCGGGGATCGAAGAAGAGCGACCCAGGCACGACAGCAGGTCAGGCCGGTAACCTGTCGCAGGTCGCGATGGCCGACCGTGCCGCGCAGGGCGATGCGTCGCAACAGGGTTCCTCTGCAAGCGGCGAGCATGATGCAGACCATTCGGAGGAGGGCGACGAAGAAGCTGACGACGAGCAAACCGGCGATTCGTGGGTGGCTGCCGACCCGCCGCACAGCGCTTCGCAGCCGATATTGAAACGAGTTACGCCTCCGGCCGCCTCGGCCGTGCCGCCGCTTGCGCAGAAAATGGTCGCGCCCGGCGCGGGAAGCCCGGCTGCCGGCACCGGGGCCGGCAACGGCGAGCTCAGCAAGGCCGATCGCAAGGCATTGAAGAGAAAGCTGCTTGACGAGCGGCTTAAGCGCGAGCAACAAAAGTCCGCGAAATGGTGACGGGTCGTAGGACGGATTGGCAATCCGTCGCCCATTCCGCGCCCGGATCAGCAATCCGCCCCACGGTGATTGGTCAAGGCTTTACGGCGCCTTAGGTGTATCAACAACTGTCGCATCGTCGCCTTTCGCTCCGCGAAAGAACGCCGCTTTCGCGGAGCGCAAGGCGACAGTTATTAATTTGCCGGTCCTTAGCCTCGCGTCACCTGGCTCATCCTCTTCAGCGTATCTTCGACCTCGGAGGTCTTCAACGTGCCGATCGTGATGGCGTCGACGAGTTCGTTGGTGAAAACGAACTTCAGCGAGGCGTCTTTCTCTTCCGGCTTGACGAGTTTGCCCTCGCCATAGATCTTCATGCCGACGACGGCCTTGCCATTCTTGCGGGCCGTCTTGAGCACGGCGGACACCTCCTCGACGCTGCCGTCGCAACTAAACTGCCTGGTGCACTTGTGATTGACGCGGGCGTAGATCACGTCCACCCAAGGATGCTCCGCCGCCACTTTCAGCGCGCCAAGGTCGTGGCACGACACGCCCACGGCCCGAACCGTCCCTTTCTGCTTCAGATCGGAAAGCTCGTCGCGGATCCTCTCGTATTGGGTGGGCCACTTGGCATTCTGCATGCAATGGATGAGGCAGATGTCGAGATATTCGGCATCGAGTTCCTTGCAGAAGCGGTCGACCTCCGCCTTGGCCCCGCCCGACGGCTGGACCCAATTGGCCTTCTGCGGCCAGATCTTGGTCGAAAGCGTGAACTTGTCGCGGGGCAGTCCCTTGACCACGTCCTTGACGAAGGGGTGGGAACCGTAGAGATCGGCCATGTCCATGAAAGTGCTGCCATGGTCGATGCTGTACCGCACCAGGCGGTCGAAAGCCTCTTTGCCCTGTCGGGTCTGCTCGGACGAGCGGTTGCCGCCGTGGAAACCGGTGCCTTGGGCCAGGCGGGAGACCTTGACGCCCGTTTTGCCCAGTTCCACGATGTCGGAGCCGTTATAGTGAACGGGCGTCGCGGCCGGTTCGGCAGCACGCGCTAGCCCATGGTTAACGAGCCGGGGCGCCACGGCCAGGAGGCCGGCGCCGGCGATCGAAGACTTGAAAAAGTCACGTCGATTGAAAGAACTCATCGCGGGGATCCCTTTAGATTCAGCTTTGAAGAATTCGCGCACACCGTTAATTAATACCGCCTTGTCCCCTCCAGGTAAAGCGATATTTTATTTTTAACATAAACAAGTCGCAAAATATTTGGCATCGGCTACATCGGGGTATCCACGTCGTGCCAGGCAAAATTGCCGACGCGGACAAGCCAGTTGAGGCCCTAGCCCTTGGTCACCTGGCTCATCCGCTGGAGCGTGTCGTCGACCTCGCTGGGCTTCAACATGCCGATGGTGATGGCGTCGACCAGGTCGTTCGTGAAGACGAACTTCAGCGAGGCGTCTCGGTCCTCCGGCTTGGCGAGCTTGCCTTCACCGAAGACCTTCATGCCGATGATGCCCTTGCCATTCTTACGGGCCGTCTTCAGTGCGGCGGTAACTTCCTCCAGGCTGGCGTCGCAATTATACTGTTTGCCGCACCTGTGATTGACGCGTGCGAAGACGATGTCGACCCACGGGTGCTCCGCCGCCACCTTCAACGCGCCGATGTCGTGGCACGACACGCCGATGGCCCGCACGGTCCCTTTCTTCTTCAACTCGGAAAGCTCGTCGCGGACCTTCTCGTATTGCGTGGCCCACTTGTCATTCCGCATGCAGTGGATCAGGCAGACGTCCAGGTAGTCGGTGCCGAGATCCTTGCAGTAGCGCTCGACCTCCTCCTTGGCGCCGCCCGACCACTTGGCCCAACTGGTATTCATCGTCTCGATCTTGGTCAACAGCGCCAGCTTGTCGCGGGGCATGCCCTTGATAACGTCCTTGACGAACAAGTGCGAACCATAGGCGTCGGCCATGTCGATGAAAGTGACGCCCTGGTCGAGACTGTGCCGCAGCAGGGGGTCGAACGACTCCTTGCCCGCGGGTCAGTTCCGAGGAATGGTTGCTGCCCCGAAAACCCGTGCCGTGAGCCAGGCGGGAGACCTTCACACCGGTCTTCCCCAGCTCGACAAGGTCGGTGCCGTTGAAGCGCACGACCGGTTCGGCCGCGCGTGCCAGCCGGGGTGCCGCGGCCAGGAGGCCGGCGCCGGCGATCGAAGCTCTGAAGAAATCACGTCGACTGAAAGAACTCATCGCTGGGGTCCCTTTGCATTCAGGTCTGAAGACTCACGGAAGGTGGAACGGGCTTTCAGCCCGCAGGTGGGAATCAGGAAGATCGCAGCCAAGGTGGCTGCGCCATGATATCACGATAAGTCATACCGTGCCGGCCGCTCCGTGTCAAGCAAATTCCCCCTTTTGACAGGGCCGCCGGGCCGGTTTATAATCATCCAAACTCGGTGCCGTCGGGCACCCGGCCTCAGCCGGAGCTTGCCGAACGGCGTCCGTAAGCCACCCACCCCTTCGCCCTGTCCTGGGGCCCCAAGAACTGGAGTACGACCGATGTCCAAGATTTTCGCATTTTTCACCGCCGCGATTTTCCTCGGCAGCATTGCTGGCCTGGCTGCCGAGAGTCAGATCATCGCCCCCGGCGCGAAACTGACCGTGCTGGCCGGCGGCTTCGAATTTACCGAAGGCCCCGCCGCCGACGCCGACGGCAACGTCTTCTTCACCGACCAGCCCAACGACCGGATCATGGAGTGGAGCAACGACGGCAAGCTCACCGAATTCATGAAACCGTGCGGCCGCTCCAACGGGCTGTGCTTCGACGCCAAGGGCAATCTCTGGGCCTGCGCCGACGAAAAGAACGAGATGTGGATTATCGACCCCGCGAAAAAAGTCACTGTCGTGATCAAGGATTTCGAGGGCAAGCTCTTGAACGGCCCCAACGACGTTTGGCTGCGGCCTGACGGCGGGATGTACCTTACCGATCCGTATTACAAGCGGGACTATTGGAAACGCGGGCCGAAGGAAATTGACATTGAGGGCGTTTACTACCTGACGCCGGACCACAAGAAGCTCACGCGAGTCGTCTCCGATCAGAAGAAACCCAACGGCATCATCGGCACGCCCGACGGCAAGACGCTCTACGTCTCCGACATCGGCGGCGGCAAGACCTACGTCTACGACATCCAAGAGGACGGCTCACTGACCAACAAGAAGCTCTTCTGCAATATGGGTTCCGACGGCATGACGATCGACGACCGCGGCAACGTCTACCTGACCGGCCAAGGCGTGACGGTCTACGACCGCGAGGGGAAGAAGATCGAGCACATCGACGTCAAGGAAAACTGGACCGGCAACGTCTGCTTCAGCGGCAAGGACAAGCAGACGCTGTTCATCACCGCCAGCAAGCACATCTACGGGCTGAAGATGCTGGTGCATGGAGTGGGAAGCCAGTGAACCGCGATCGCTGCGGGGTTGGCTAGAGTGTTTTCATTGCCAAGACTGGCGGAGTCGCCACCGGCGCGGTAGAATAGCGTAGGTTGTCAACGGAGGCAAAGATCATGGTCTATCGAGGACACGTGGAAAACGGCTTGATTCGGCTTGAGGATGCACCGGCGCTGCGCGAAGGGGTCGAGGTGGAGGTGCGATTGCTCACGGAGACTGCGTCCGCGGAGAGGGAAGAGAAAATTCCCAGCCTCTATGAGCGACTGAAGGACGTTGCAGGCAAGGCGGAAGGACTGCCGCCGGATTTGGCCGCGAACCATGACCACTACCTGCACGGTCGGGCGCGGCAATGAAGGCAGTTTTCGCGGACACTTACTACTATCTTGCACTGGCGAGCAAAAGTGATGCCGGACACGAGTGCGCGGCAGCGTTTTCCCGCACGTATCACGGGCACGTGCTGACGACGCCCTGGGTATTGACCGAAGTGGGCGACGCCCTGGCATCTCCGGATCAGCGACACGTCTTCGTCGCCATGCTGGCCGGATTGGCGAACGACGCTGACACCACCGTCGCGGTCCCGACCAGCGAGTTGTTCGACGCCGGCTGTGACCTGTATTCGCAGCGCCCGGACAAAGGCTGGAGCCTGACGGACTGCATCTCGTTCGTCATCATGGAGCGGCAGGGGATTTCGGAAGCGCTGACCGCGGACCACCACTTCGAACAGGCGGGGTTCGTGGCGCTGTTGCGATAAGGATCGTTTTGGCGGTCGCAGTAGGCTCTCAGTTCTTCGGCCTGACGTGCCAGCATCTCATGGCGCTGGGCAAGCGGAGGACGCAGGAAATCGACCCGAGACTGCAATGTCCCGCCACGCTCCGTCAACTCCCGCAACATTTCATAAGCCGCAGGCAAACACTGCGGCGGGAGTTGCTGCACCAAGTCTTGGACCTGAGAGTATGTGATCGTTTCCATGAATCGTTACCCCAAGTGCAGCCGCATCGGCACCATTTCCGAGTGCTGGAACCCGTTGTCCAAATAGAAGCGGATGCTCTTTTCGCTCGTGCGATCGGTCAGGAGCGTGATGCGGGTGAAGCCGTTCGACTTGGCGTAGGCGACGGCATGCTGCAAGAGCCGCGTGCCGATGCCCATGCCGCGGCGGTCGGGGCGGATCACCATGTCCTCCAGCCAGCAGGCCGGGGCGCCCTTGGCCGTGCTGATCGTGAACAACAGGCTGACCATGCCCACCACGTCGTCTTCCTCCGTGGCGACGAAGATGTTGCCCCGCTCCGGGGCGTTGATGATCATCCGCAGACCGCGGATCTGCTTCTCGCGGTCGGGGCGGAACTCGACCTCTTCGGAAAAGAGCACGGCCAGCAGGTCCGCCATCTGCGGAATGTGATCGGTCGTCGCCTGTTCGATACGTATCATTCGCAACACCTCACTTCGCGATCAACATTGAAGCCCGACGCGCAAGCGAGGAGTTGCGCGAACAAGCGGGGAAAACCGATTCCTCGCTTGTGCGTCGGGCTTCAATCCGGCAAATAACCGGGCAAACTTCTCGGGTAACCTCTCAAAACGTCAACATCTGCCGGTACTCGGCCATCCGCCGCTCGATCGCCGCGCGATCGATCTGCTGCAAGCGGTCAAGGCTGAAATCCTCCACGCAGAAGCTGGCCGCGACCGTGCCGTAGGCCATCGCCGCCTTGAGCGTCTTGGGCTCGAAGTTGCCTTTTTCGGCCAGGTAGCCCATCATGCCGCCGGCAAAACAATCGCCGGCCCCCGTGGGATCGACCACCTGGCAGGTGGGAAAGGCGGGAAGCACGTAGGTTTCATGCTCGCTGAAGAACATCGCCCCGTGCTCGCCCTTCTTCACAACCACGAAGCGCGGGCCGAGCTTCAACACGCTGCGGCCGGCGCGGACCAGGTTCTCGTCGCCCGTCAGCAGCCTGGCCTCGCTGTCGTTGAGCACCAGACCGTTGATCCGCTTGAGCATCTTCAGCACGTTCTCGCGGTCGTTGACGATCCAGTGGTCCATCGTGTCGGCCACGATCAGTTGCGCCCCAGGGCATTGATCGATGACCCGCAACTGAACCTCCGTCGCTCCGTTGGCCAGGAACAGGAATTTGCATTTGCGATAGTGCTCCGGCAGGATGGGGTCGAACTCGGCCATCACGTTCAGGTTCAGGCTGAGCGTCTCGCGGTCGTTCATGTTCGTCAGGTAGCGGCCGCTCCAGCGGAAAGTCTTGCCGCCGGGAATGACCTGCAGGCCGGCGGTGTCGATCGACCGCTCTTCGAGCATCTTCAAATGCTGCGGCGGCCAATCCTCGCCGATCACGCCCGCCAGGCGGACCGAAGTGAAGAAGCTGGCCGTATAGGAAAAGAAGACGGCCGAACCGCCCAGCACGTCATCGCGCCTGCCGTGCGATGGCGTCTCCACGCTATCCAAAGCCACCGAACCCACAACCACCAGAGGCATCGCTATCTCCTTCTTGTTCCGCCTTATTTCGCCGCGCCGGCCAGTGCCGGCAGCCCGCTCGCGAGGTAATAGGTTTTGGGAGTGGTCATCTCCAGCAGGGCCTTGAGCTCGACCGTCTCCGACTTGCTCGATTGCCCGCTCAAGAGGAGGCTGCTCAGGCCGGCCTCCTGCCTGTAGCGCACGACCCTCACCTTAGTGGCGTCGAGATGGGCGATCTTGATCGCCTGCTCGACCGCGTCTTCCAGAAAGCCGATACTGTCGATCAGGCCGTTGTCGA
The DNA here is from genome assembly GCA_963824275.1 of uncultured Planctomycetia bacterium. GTDB lineage: Bacteria > Planctomycetota > Planctomycetia > Pirellulales > Thermoguttaceae > JANXQG01. The sequence continues at coordinate 2,127,161 of CAWGOT010000003.1, forward strand.
GCGCCTGCGTTGCGGTGTAGACTTGACCGGTGGCTAGCGCTTCAAGCGACTTCTTATCGTTTTCGAATTTGCTGCGGCCCGCCTGGACGACTTGAATGAACCGCGCGAAGTCGTCGTTGACCAACTTCTGGAAGATATCCTTCTCTTCGGCAGTCATCGTCTTGGTAAGGCTGCCCATGTCCTTCAGTCGGTGGCTGGCGATCGAATCGTCTACCACCCCATACTTCTCCATGAGCTCCGCCACGCTGTAATGCGGCATGATGACGCCGATCGACCCGGTGAAACAGGTCGGCTCGGCGTAGATCGTGTCGGGCTCCTGACCGACGGCCATCGACACATAGTACCCGCCGCTGGCCGCGATGCTTCCCATGCTGACGACGATCGGAATCTTCTTCTTCTCCGTCAGTTGGCGGAGATGATGGTAGATGTAGTCACTGCCGCTGACGCTGCCGCCAGGGCTATCGACGCGGAGCACCACGGCCTTGACGTGGTCGTCCTTCATGGCCGTCTCGATCGCCCGGCTGACGAAGCCGTCCTCCGCTTCCAGGATCAAGCCCTCGATCGGCAGGATCACGACCTTGTCCTTGGCGCTCTCCTCGTGCGAGACGAATTTCTCCTGCACCCGCGGCGTGCCATCGGCCAGCAGGCTGCCGCTGACGGCGAGCAAGATGAGATTCAGGAAGAACGAGCCGCCGATCAAGAACACGAAAAACGTGAGGAACAACCTTCCCCAGAATCCCCGGCGGGGGGGCGGCGGAGGCGCCGGATAGTAGTAGACCGCCCCGGCAGGCGCTGCCTGGGCTGCGACTGCGGGCTGGGCTGTAGGGATCCCTTCGGGATGGGGGGTTGTCGACATGGTATTCCTCCTGGTCCGGGTGCGAGATCAAGACGCGCGTTTTCACATCATCACGCGCACGTTTCCACGGCACTACCCCATTCTACTGGGTATTGGCGATCAAGCAATGCCCCCGTCCCGATGCTGTTGCCACGGGGACCCATTTCGCGGTAAGCTACACGCTGTGGGGAAATGTCTGTTGCCAAAGGAGTTTCGGCGTGTTTGTTGCTGCTAGTACCCGATGTTTTGCCGACCTGCCGCTGGATACCGCTTTGCAGCGGCTGGTCGACCTGGAATACACCTGCGTGGAGATTATGATTCACGAGAGCGAAGGGCATCTGAAGCCTTCGGAGGTGCTGGCCGATCCCGATACGGCGGTGCGGGCCTGCCGCCAGACGCATCGGCTGACGCCTATCGCCTTCAGCGTGGATATGGACCTGCCCGATTCGGACCGCCGCTATTACGAACAGTTTGCCGCCTGCTGCAAGCTGGCCAAGGCGAGCAAGGTGGTGACGGTAACAGTTCGGTCGGCCGAGTTGGGCACGCCCTACAATGCCGAGGTCGAGCGGTTGCGGACGATGGTGGCCCTGGCCGCGTTGGACGGCGTGCGGGTCGGCCTGCTCACCGAGGCGGGGCGGATGACGCAGGACCCGGCCACGGCGGTGGTCTTGTGCGACAACGTCAAGGGTTTGGGCATCACGCTCGACCCCAGCCACTACATCTGCGGGCCGCATCACGGCGAGAGTTACGACCAGGTCTTCTCGCACGTCTACCACGTCCGCCTCCGCGACACGAGCAAGGACCAGTTGCAGGTCCGCATCGGCCAGGGCCTGATCGAATACGGCAAGCTCATCAGCCAGTTGTCCCGCGTCCGCTACGACCGCGCCTTGGCGGTGGACATCGTGCCCGTGGAAGGCGTCGACCAGTATGCCGAGATGCGGAAGATGCGCCTGCTGCTGGAGAGCCTGCTCTAGATTTGGAGTGCAGCAGGAGTTGACAACTGCGGCGTAGCGCTATAATCAATGGAATGGATCCACCGCATCACCACGAACAAAACGTCCGCAGGCGGGATGAGCCCTGAATTCCGCAGAGGCGTTTGAGTATCGGAGGTCCCGATCATGCTCCTAATCGAGATGTTGGCCGAAGTGCAATCCCTGTCGCGGCTGGAGAAAATTCAACTGATCCAGTTCCTTGCGCACAACTTGGAGCAGAGCGAGACCGACTTGATCGAGGCGGGCGAGTCGTTTCCCATGTTGTCGTCCGATACGACTTTTTCTGCGGCCGAAACTCTGCTGCAGGCGTTGGACGAGGAGAAAGATCAGCATTGACCGTACTCATCACCCTCCGCCGTGATGGCAAACCATCACGCGGAGCGTGATGAGTACGAAACGATACCCCACTTACCGCCTCTGTTCCCCGGACTCGCCCGGTGTGCCGCCGGAAATCGCCCCGAGGGCTTCTTCCACCGCGTGCCGCACGTAATCTTCCGGATCATGCCGCAACTTCTCCAAGTCCGGCACGGCGGCTTTCGCACCGGGGCCGATCCGACCCAGCGCCCACGCCGCGGCGGAACGGACGGCAGGGCGATCGTCGTGCAAGCGTTCGACAAGACCGGCCGTTGCCGCCTGGGCCTCGGGACCGATACGACCCAGGGCCTCGATCGCGCAAACTCGCACGTCGCCGTCCATGTCCTTGAGCGATGCGGTCAGGGGCGCTACGGCCGGCTTGGCGTCGGGACCGAGCTGCCCCAAGGCAATGGCCACTCCGACGCGAAAATGCCAATCCGGGTCGTGAAGCAGTTCGCAGATTGCCGGCACGGCCTCCTTCGCCGCGGGACGAATCTGAAGCAGAGTTTGCACGGCCATACGCCGAATGCCCAGGTTTTTGTCTTTCAGCAACTCGATCAAAGCTGGCACGGACGGCTCCCCAAGATCGCCCAACTTCTGCAGGGCCCTCGACTGATCGGACAAGTTCTCGCTCTGAACCAATGTTTTGATGGACGGGATGTCCTCCGGACCGAGAATGTTCCATAGGCATTCGGCATGTGAACGCACAAATTGAGACTCGTGGTGCATCCACGGAATGATATACTGCTTGATCATCGCCGGTCCTGAGAGATCTGCTTTCTCCGTCGTCTCTGTCGTCTCCGTCGTCTCTGTCGTTTGCGTCGTTCCTTGCTTTAATATTAGCTCTTGCCCCAGAATACTGGCAGACAGACCGGCTTTCGCCTTCGGCTCGGTTGTTTCCGAGCTCAGCAGACCATCGGAATGGCCCACGTACGTGACGAGCGCCGGCAGGGATTCCCTGGCGGCTGGTCCGATTTGGCATAAAGCACCAAATGCCACATGACCATAGAACGGATCTTTCAGCATCTCGACGAGATCGGGAACGGCCTCTTTCGCTCCCGGGCCGATCTGGCCTAGCGCCGGATCGCACGGAGGCTGGTGGGCAGTTGCCCTTTGAGCAGTTTCCTCAGCGCCGGTACGGCCGTTTTGGCTTCGGGGCCAATTTGGGCCAGCGCCTTCAGGGCTGCCTCTGGCACGTCGTTAGCATCACCTTCCAAGAGCGCGGCAAGCGCCGGGGCCGCCGCGCTTGCCTCCGGCCCGATCTTCCCCAAGGCTTCCGCCGCCAATTGACGGTTCGCCGGTTGTTCGTCGCCGAGCATCTTGGTCAGCGCCGGGACCGCCCACTTGGCTTCCGGGCCGATTTGCCCAGCGCTCTGGCTGCGGCCCCGCGAACATTCGACTGATAATCGTCCAGCAACTTCGCGGGCGCAGCGCGGCCTCTTTGGCTTCGACGCCAATGTGGGCCAATGCGGTACGCACGGCATCCGCCACGTCGCGATCACTATCTTTCAATAGCGCGGCAAGCGCCGGGGCGGCCGCTTTCGCCGCTGGACCGATCTTCCCCAAGGCTTCTGCGGCCGCTTGTCGGTTCGCCAATTGTTCGTCACCGAGCATTTTGATCAGCGCGGGGACCGCTGTCTCGGCTTCCGGGCCGACCTCTCCCAACGCCTTGGCGGCCGAAAACCGGCTAATCCACGCTTTCGCACGAGCATCTTGGTCAGCGCCGGAACCGCGGTCTTGGCTTCCGGACCGATCTTCTCCAGGGCTTTCGCGGCCGACTCGCGAACCGCCGGCGACGCATCGTCGAGCAACTTCGCCAGCGATGGCTCCGCCAGCAGCGCGAATGCCGCGTCACGTCGCATGACGCCCAAGGAAAACGCCACCTGCTCGCGGACACCGCTGTCCGGGTCGCTGAGCAGCCGGGCCAGGCCCGGCGCGGCCGCCTCGGCATACGGCCCCATGTCCTGAAGCTCAATCGCCGCTTCATCCCGAACCGATGGATTGGGATCCTTGGTCCTTTCAAGCCACGCGCTCACCGAGCGCCCTTCCGCTGGAACCTCCCGGGACTGCCCACCAGCAACCACGCAGGGCAAGAGCATCGCCGCAACTGCGGCAAGTGTGTGCAAAGTCGCTTTCATCACGCGCACCCTCCAAGAAAAAGGAAAAGGAGACGCCACGAAACAACCCTTCAGGATAGCCGATTCGGCAAGGGAAGGCAAGCAGTGGCCGTACTCATGTGCTCATCACGCTCCGCGTGATGTTCGGGCCCTCACGGCGGAGCGTGATGAGCACGTACGGGACTCACCCCAGCACGGTTCGCACCGCCTCGATCAACTCCGCATACTGCCCGCCCAGCGGCACGTCCTTCTTCTCGCCGTTCTGTAAATCCTTGACCTGGCAGACGCCCTTGTCGAACTCGTTCTGACCGGCGATCAACGCGACGCGGAAGCCGCGGCGGTCGGCGTACTTCAACTGCTGGCCGAGCTTCTTCGCCTCGGGATAGACCTCCACGCCGATGCCCGCCGCGCGCAACGCCGCGGCCAGCCGCAGATAGTCATGCAGGCGGGCTTCATCGAAATAGGGAATGAAGACCGGGGCGGGCGTGGCAACCTTCTCCACCAGCCCCAGTTTCTCCAGGGCCGCCAGCAAACGGTCGAGCCCTAGCGAGGCCCCGATGCCGGGCAACTCCTGCTGCGTGTAGAGTTCCGCCAGATTGTCGTAGCGGCCGCCGGAGCAGACGCTGCCGATCGAGGGCAGATCGTTGAGAAAGGTCTCGAAGATCGTGCCCGTGTAATAGTCCAGCCCTCGGGCGATCGAGAGATCGAGCTTCACCCGCGGCTCGGCAACTCCCACGGCGGCCAGCGCGGCGAGCGTCTCGCGGAGTTTTCCCACGCCCGTCTCCCCCGTGGCGCTGCCGGCCACCAAGGGCTCGGCCTGCCGGAGCACCTCGTCGTTGCTGCCCGTGATCTCGGCCAGCTTGAGGACCTCGCGGGCCTGCTCGGGCGTCGTGCCGGCCACCGCAGTCATCTCTTCCGCAACCTTGTCCGGCCCGATCTTGCCGAGCTTATCGAGCGCGCGAAGCACGAGGCGCGATCGCTCGACCAGCCCTTGCCGCTCCAGCAGCCCGGTGAGCAACATGCGGTTGTTGAGGCGAATGGTGAAGTTGCGGATGCCGATCGCCCTGAGCAGGTCGTGGATCACCAGGGCCGTTTCGATGTCGGAGGCCGTCGAGCGGGTGCCGATGGTGTCGAAATCGCACTGCATGAACTCGCGGAAGCGGCCCTCCTGGGGCGTTTCGCCGCGCCACACGGTGGCGATGTGATAGCGTTTGAAAGGCGCGCCCAGCTCGTTGATGTGCTGCGCGGCGAAGCGGGCCAGCGGCACCGTGAGATCGAACCGCAGCCCGACCCACCGCCCGCCGTTGTCCTGGAAGCGGTAGAGCTGTTTGTCGGTCTCGTCGCTGCCCTTGCCGGTAAGGATCTCCAGGTATTCCAGGGCCGGCGTGTCGATGGGGCTGAAGCCGTAGGAACGATAGATCCGCCGGGCCGTTTCCATGAGGCGTTCGCGGGGGATCATCGCCTCCGGCAGATAGTCGCGGAAGCCTTTCAGCGTGCGGGGGGGAATAAGGCTTTTTTCTGTCATGGTAAGAACTGTTCCGCTTCGAGTTAGGTCCGTCCAGCAAGCTCATCCTACCGCGACGGCCGTCTGTTGTAAATCGTTCTCTGTAAAGCGCCCTCCTGCAGTGTGCCGGTGTGTCCCGACGTGATTGATGCAGTCCCCTCCGCGACGTAGAATGGAAATGAAGACGTAACGTAAGCAGGAGTAAGAAGTAACGCAAGCAGGAGCAGAACCATGCCGATCCATGACTGGACCCGCGTGCCGGCCGGGCTGTTTCACCACTTCCACCAGGATTGGTCGATCGAGATCGCGCGGGAGTTGAACCGCGGCCGTCTTCCTCCCGGCCTTTCGGCCCTCGTGGAACAACGGGCCGGCCCCCTTGAGCCCGACGTGCTGGCAATCGAAAGCGCCGGCGGCGGAACGCGGTTCGGAGACGACCGCGGGGGCGGAACGGCAACTGCGGAACCGCCGGCCACGCGGCTCGTGCGTAGGGCTGCCCGGCAGCCCTACGCCAGCCGCGCAAACCGCGTGGTCGTCAGGCACCATCTCGGCCGGATCGTGGCCGTTATCGAGATCGTTTCGCCCGGCAACAAGGACGGCCGTGCCGCCCTGCGCGATTTCGTCGAGAAAACCATCGGCTTCCTCCGCGCGGGCATTCACATCTTGATCGTGGACCTTTTTCCTCCCACGCCGCGCGATCCCTTCGGCATCCACAAGGCCATCTGGGACGAGATCGAGGAAGAGGATTTCACGTTTCCTGCAGGGAAAGACCGGACCGTGGTCTCGTATCAGGCCGGCAGCGAATGTGTCGCGTACATCGAGCCGTTGGCCGTCGGGGACGAGTTGCCGGACATGGCGTTGTTTCTGGCTGGAGACCTGCACGTTACGACTCCCTTGGAAGCGACCTACCACGCGGCGTGGGCAGCCAGCCCGGAGGCACTCCGCGTCGCGGTCGAGACCGGTCTCGTTCCGGACCCGGATGCGGATTCGTGACGGCCTACGAGGTGCCCGCTCGCGGATTCCCGCGTTGCAACGGCGGGACCACAGGAATCGCTCAGGCACCGCCTTGATTCAACGGTTTTCCCGGGGTAGAATGGGCCAATGGTCGAAATCATTTTTGCCGAGGTGGGGCAACGGCAACGGTAGCGAGGCGAAACGTGCCTGTTCACGATTGGACGCGACTCGAACCGGGTGATTTCCACGATTTCCATCAATGCTGGATCGTCGAAATACGCAACGCTTTGAACCGGGGACTTCTGCCGCAGGGCTACATCGCCATGGCCGAGCAGGTCACGGGCCGGCCGATCCCTAACGTCGTTGCTTTGCACACCAGCGAGCCCGAATGGGAGCCCCGAGAGGCGAGCGACGGGGTCGCGATTGCCCCAATCTCCGCCATCGGCCCGATTGATCGCCCGGCTCGAAAAAACCAGCTACGCCAAGCGTGCCGACCGCGTGGTCATTCGCCACGGGCGCGGAAGAGTCGTGGCGATCATCGAAGTTGTCTCGTCGGGAAACAAAGACAGCCGCAGTTCGATTCGCGCTTTCGTCGAGAAAGCGGCCGACATCCTGAATCAGGGCGTGAACCTGCTTGTTGTAGATCTGTTTCCGCCCACTCCTCGCGACCCGCACGGAATTCACCAGGCGATTTGGGACGAACTCGGTGAAGAGCGGTTCGAGGAGGTGCCCGGCAAGCCGCTGATCGCCGCTTCATTCCTCGGCGGCGATCTTCCCACGGCCTACGTCGAGCCGCTTGGCGTGGGCGATGCGCTGCCATCGCTGCCGATCTTCCTTTCGCCCGACCGCTACATCCCCGCGCCCTTGAGGAGACGTACCAACAGGCATGGGACGTGTTTCCGGCACTGCTGAAGCGGCTTATGGAAGGGAAAATGAAAAAATGAAGTCTCTACACCGAATCCCTCAACACAGATTCGACGAGCATCTCAACCTCTTCTATTCCTATGATTCGAAGGGCCAGGATGACGCGCAAGGAAGACTACAACTGGAGAACAATGTTACCCGCGCTTTCATCATTTGCCTGCGCTACCTTCAACCAGCTACTGAAGAACGATTCCTCCGGGATCTTCTGGGTAACGAAGCGGGCAAGGGTCTAAGGGTAGACCGTACCGAAGATGCCGGGCTTCGTTTTGATCTTCAGTCCGTTGAGCCGAAGGAAGTCCTCGCTTTCATCCAGCGGGAGGATGCGTCAAAGGTACTCTTGACGATAGGATCATTCGCTACCAATCTCAGGAAGGAAGACTTTGCAGACGGGTCGCTTATCAAGGAACTGGAGGACCTTGAACGTCGCGTTAGTAAGATGTCCAAGGAGGACAAGCATAAACTAATCGGCCTATTCACTGCTCTACCTGCCTGATAGGAATCGTAATCACGGACGCCCTCGATTCTCCGGCGGATCCGGGTCGATTTCAAGCCCCCCAACAGCAAGATTTTCAAGAACTCTGGGGTCCTTGCTCCGCGACTCCTGTGAAGCCGCTTGCGACGGCTCAAGGACAAGACCGAAGACCGAACCTGCGAGGTTTGACGGGATTGCCGGTGGCGAATATAATAGCTTTGTCATATTTCAAGTCTGCGCCAGACTTCCATGTCCAAAATAGCCCTACGCCATGACGACACAACGTTCGAGGAGTTCCTCGGCTTGATCGAGGACGGCCAAAAGGCCGACCTCATTGACGGAGTCATTTACATGGCATCACCGGACAATACCGACGCGGCCGACCTTCAAGCGTGGCTGTCGCACATCCTCGGGCTGTTCGTCGAGGTGCATGACTTGGGCAAGATCTACCTCTCGCGGGTCGCGTATAAGATCGGTCCGAAACGCGGGCCGGAGCCGGACATTGGGTTCGTGCCCAAGGCGATGGAGCATCGGCGGCGGCGCGGTTTTATCGACGGCCCTCCGGCCCTGGCCATCGAAATCGTCAGCCCAGACAGTGTCGATCGAGATTACGTGCAGAAGCGCGCGATCTACGAAGCGGCGGGCGTAGCCGAATATTGGATCATCGACCCGGATGACGAAAGGGCGACGTTTCTCCGTTTCCTCAACGGTCGCTTTAGGGAGGTCTCGCTACAGGACCACCTCTTCCACAGCGAGGTGTTGCCGGGGTTCTGGCTCGACGTGCGTTGGTTCGGGGCATCTCGGCCGCGGGCATACGATGTGCTGCGGCAGTTGCGCGTCCTTTAACACCTGCCTACCGCGTCGGGCCGCCTTTTCATGCCCGCGGAACTGTTCACTCCGGAATGTTCTCCGCCGCGGCAAAGAGCGCAGCGACGTTGATTGCGAACCCTTCCAACAGCCTGGAGGCCGGGATTTGCCCGCGGATGTATTCGCCGAGCACGGAGTAAGCGCCGCCGACGAGCGCGTGGACGATCACCACCTTTCGCTCGCGGTCGACGATCCAATATTCCGCGACTTTGGCTGCGGCGTAATCGATCAGCTTTTGCTCGTCAACTCCAAATACTCTTCCTCGGACCGCTCCCCTTGCGCCGGGTACAGCGTGGCGATTTCCCAGGCGTATTCGGGCTCGTGCGACGGCGTGACCGGAATGGATGACATGAATGGCGATCCTCGAAGAACCAAATCTACGCATTGCCCTTGAGCAAAGAGTGGTCGGCAAACCACTCTCTAATAATCCGTATCGACTCTTCAGACGGCTTTGGGGCGTTGAAGACACGGATACCGCTGTGGTAGCGTTCCGCAAACCGCCTCAGTTCTTCAGCGACTTCGGAAGGCAAAGAGCCAACAACGGCATCAACGTTCTGGGCGTTGACAAGTTGCAGGCTCTCCAGAATCAATCCGGTGGCAGTCAATCGGCCTTCTTCGTACCGCGATAGTGCTCGCTCTAAGTCCGTCATTTTTCGGACGGCCTTGTCGGCCACGTCCCATGCCTTGTCGTGGAGATTGCCGCGCAATCCCGGCCGGATGTGCGCGAAGTAATCGTCTCCGCGTAGTTTCAAACCTGTTCGCGCTGCAAATATCTCGCAGCAATGTCCCAAACCTCATCAATCGAGCGAGGTCGACCCGACGCGTTCGGCTTCCACGATGCTTCAGGGCGCTGGCCCGCGATTCGGTAGGTGCTCGAAAATCCCAGGTCATTGTACATTCATCGCGGCGAGTTAGGCAACTCGATTCGCGAGTTGCGAATGTCCCACCCGCCTTATCCCTTCCCCTTCATCGCCTCCGTCAAAATCGCCGCCGTGCTCTCGCGCATGATCCGCGGATCGACCGGCCGGCCTTCAATCAGTGCCTTGCGAACGTCCTTGCCGGAAATGAAGACCGGCTTCTCGTTGGGATGGCTGTCCATCAGGTCGACGCGGCCGATGGAATCGTAGTAGGCCGCGAAGCCGACCTTCAAGGGCTGGATCTTCAAGTCGCCCTTGAGCCGGCCGAAAATCTCCTGGGCGTCAAAATCGCCCCAGATCGCCTTGCCGTCGTGATACGGCGCGTCGGCATGCTTGCGGCCGATGACGATGTCGGTGAAGCCGAAGTTCTGCCGGTAGATCGAATGCATCACCGCTTCCTTCGGGCCGCCGTAGAACATCTTGATGTCCAGACCCAGCAGGATCACGCGGTCGGGCAGCTTCTCGCCGCGGGCCTGCCAGAGCTGCGGGTCGCTGTCGCCGTCGCCCAAGGCGCGGTTCTCGATCAGCACTTCGTAGGTGTGCATGCGAACGTCGGCATCCACGTCGTCGCCCTTGGTCTCGCCGATCAGCGGATTGAGCACGGCGCCGGCGTTGTGTCCGGCCCGGAGCAGCGTTTCCAGCCCGTAGACCAGGGCGTACTCGTGGGCGCGGTGCAGCGGATTGCGGGTCTGGAAGGCGACGACGCGGTTCCAGCCCTTGGTTTCGAAGAGCTTGCGGACCTCGCGGGGCGAAAGCACGTACTTGCCGAAGCGCGGGTGCTTGGGCTGCGGCAGGACGCGGATCGCTGCCGCCCAGGAGGTGCGTCTTGTCGGCATCGCCCTTGAGCACCATGTCGCCGCCGGGGTGATCGGTCCGCTCGGTGAGATAGACGCACTTGAGGTAATGCAGCTTGTCCCAAGGATAAACGTCGCTGAGTTCCAGCGTGGCCACGATCTGGCCGGCTGTGTTCACCAGGGCGACTTCCTGGCCCGCCTTGAGCCGTGCGGCCAACTCCGCCGTCACCGGCAGGGCAATCGGAATCGTCCAGGCATAGAGCTTGCCGCTGGTGCTCGATGACCGACTCTTCCAGCACGCGATGATACGTCTTCGAGTCCATCGGGCCCGTCCAGAGGGCTCAAACCGCCGTCGCCCAGGCGATAGACCGTCGACAGGTCGGCATCGGAAACCGGCACCTGGGTCAGCGTCTTGGCGCGGGCGAGAAAGTCGGCAATCTGGTCGGACGCAACGCCGCGGCAAACAGGCTCGGTAAGACCACCATGAACAGGCACAAGAGCAGGCATAAGAATCCTCAGTTAAGTTCTAATCTAATGGCTATGATTGGCCAATTGCTTAATATACGGGGATGCGCCGGAGAATGCAAGCAGAAGGCGGGAAGGGCTTGCCGTAGGATAGGTTTTTAACCTGTCAGCTCGTCAACAGCTTTTTTGACCTGTCGGTTCGTGACAGGTTGAAAACCTATCCTACGACCGTGACAGGTTGAAAACCTATCCTACGAATGCGCCGCGAAGTGACCGCTAGAGTCCATTTCGGCTGCGGTTGTAATTCCTGCCGCCGGTCTGGAAGCCGCGGAGCGTGTTGTCGCCCAGGCCCATGATGCCGGCCAGGCGTTCGATCGGGGCGGTGACCTTGCCCGTGATATTCGTGAAGGTAACCAGTTCGTCCTCGGAAACATAAAGCCGGTCGCCGGGCAGAAGCTGATAATTGGTCGCCGTCACGGCACCTTGCGTGACGGCGTCCCAGTCGACGGGCAATATCTGCTGACAGCCGAAATTGTGCGGCGCCGGCCGGGCAATCCAGATCTTCTTGCTGGAGACCTGCGAGAGCCCGTTGATCTGGCTGATGGCATCCAGGACACACTCATTGCCGGTGGCCGGCAGGCGGCGGACGCTGTCGCCCAGGCCCGCGCCCTGGGTGATTACGTAGTACACCTTGCTGTTGTAGGCGATCACGTCGACGGAAAGCTCGGGCGAGTCGAGAAACTGCTTCAGGTGCTCCTGGATGGCGATCTTGGCCTCGGTCACGGTTTTGCCAGCGATGTGGACCACGCCGTACTGGCGGAGGTTGACCGTGCCGTCGGGACCGACCAGGTATTGGCCGGTGACCGGCTGCGCCGGAAACACGGGCCAATTGCACGCTGACGGTCGGATCGCGGAGCCACTGGCGGAGCCACTTGTTCAAGGTCGTGCGGATCTCTTCAATCGTCATGCCGGACACGCGGGCGGAACCATACGTCGGCCCAAGGTTGATCGTGCCCTCGGCCTCGACCATGTAGTAGTTGTCGATGGGCGGGAAGTCCGGCGGCGTATAGGCGCGGATCTGCAGTACGTCGAAGACCTCGGCCCGATAGGGCGGCCGCGGGACGAGCTTGAGCATTTCGATCGAGATCACGTCCGGCGGCTCGATGCGATAGGCCGGCAAGGAGACCTTGTTCATCTCCCGCGGCGGCTGCAGGACTTCGGGCACCGGCGGTTCCAGCCTGGGATCGTAGGGGTTGATGGTGGCGCAACCGGTCAGCAGGAGCGCGGCAAGCCAGACGGCGGCAAGGGCCGATCTGGGAATGCAGATGATCTTGGGATTGCTGAGCATGACCGTGCGACCTGTGATGTGCAGGTTTAGGGGATTTTGGCACGCTTTGTGTGACTGAATAATCCTGGTAAGCACTGTGGTTGCCCTACCTGCCGTTAAAGTCTTCCTAAACCGTGCAGTCGGAATAATCGGCAAAGTTTGACCGGTTCTTTGGAGCGTTTCCCATGTTTGGCAAAAAAAGCCATTATTTCGCTCCAATGGGCAATTTCTGCCTGTCCAGTGGCGGAAATTTCACCTATTGAGGAGGGAGGGCTCCCCATGCGGCGCAGAGTATTGTAAATTTGAGGAACTTTCTCGAAACTGTTTTCCATTTTCTAGTCTTGCTGAAGAAGGAGTTTTGCCGTGGCCAACGAAACGAATACCCCCGAAATCCCCCAGCCTGCTGCCCAGGCCCAGCGTACGCAGGTCGAGATTGACGATACGAAGGCCTTGGCCTTGTACGCCAACTTCTGCCGCGTGACTGGCACGCCGGAGGAGTTGATCATCGATTTTGGTCTCAATCCCCAGCCCTTTGGCGTTCCTACGCAACCGATCGCCATCACCCAGCGGATCATCACGAACTTCTTTACGGCCAAGCGGATGTTGCACGCCTTGCAGTTGACGATCCAGCGTCACGAGCAGACCTTCGGCGTGCTGGAAACCGACGTGCAGAAGCGCGTGCGTCCCGGTTTCGCGGGCCAGTAGGTCCGAGCGGGAATCGCTGAGAAGTTCGACAGAAAAATCAAGGGACAGAAAAATGGGCTATAGAAGCCCGTTTTCCTGTCCCCCAATTTTTCAATATCAACTCTTCCGCGGACCTGCTAGCTAAAGGGAGCCACGAGGTCCGAGCGTTTCAGAAAGCCAATGTACCTTGTCTATCGTTGTTGTGTCTATTAGGCTGGAGGGCGAGTTTAACTGTCAGCCGTCAAGGGCCTATGTTGAGCGAAATCCCCAAACCGATCGCTTACGCCAGTCAGAATAGCCAGGCCGCGACACTCGTGTATCTGGCGGAGCATTGGCTGCGCGACTATCCTGACGATCTGTGGGTGACCCACGAATACGCAGAAATGCTCTACAAACTCACGCGATACGATGAGGCAATCAGCGTTTACACCGCTGCAATTGATCGCTTTGAAGACCACCGGTGGGGAATCTACAACCAGCTTGGCGATCTTCACAAATATCGTGGGAGTTTTCCTGAATCAGAGAATTGGTATCGCAAGGCGACCGAGGAGGATCCGGATGAGGCGGCAGGCTTCGTACTTCTTGGCAGCGTTCAAGCCCAGCGGGGACACCTGAAACAGGCAGAAGAGAGCTACCGACGAGCGACCGGATGCACCGAAGGCCAGTTTTGGTGTGATGAGGCATTTCATAATCTAGGGTTGGTTCTGCGCGGGCAAGGACGATTTGCCGAAGCCGCAGAGTGCTTCCGGAAGGCTCTTGAGATCTATCCCAAATACGAAGACGCGACGAAGGCACTTGAAGACGCCACGCGAGTCGAAAGGCTGCTTGGGAACAAGGGAATGTTGAGCGAAATCCCCAAAGCGATCGCTTACGCCGGTGAGAATGATCAGCCCGCTACGTTTGTGTATCTGGCTGAGCGTTGGCTGCGTGACCATCCCGACGACGTTTGGGCGACCCTCAAATACGCAGAGGCGCTCTGCAAACTGACGCGACACGATGAGGCAATCAGCGTTTACGCCGCTGCAGTTGACCGCTTCAAAGACCAACGGTGGCTAATCTATATTGAGCTTGGCCAACTCTACAGGTATCGTGGGAGCCTTGTCGAATCCGAGTTTTGGTATCGCAGAGCGACGGAGGAAGACCCAGATGAGGCGGGGGGCTTTATATTCCTTGGTGCCGTTCAAGCGCGACAGGGAAACCTAAGGCAGGCCGAGGCGAGTCACCGACGAGCGACGGGATGCACGAAAGGCTGCATTGATGAGGCGTTTCACAATCTAGGCTTGGTCCTGCGCGGGCAGGGACGGTTTACCGAAGCCGCCGAGTGCTTTCGGAAGGTCCTTGAACTCAATGCCGGATATGAAGATGCAACATGGGCACTGAAAGAACGTCACTGAAGTTCGCAAGCTGCTTGGGAACAAGGATGGCTGGCCTTTGGCGAATCACCCCTTCCGTGGGCGGTAGAGATCGGTGGCAGTGCCGAAAAAGACCTCGGCGGCGAATCCCAAGGTCTCGCTCAGCGTGGGATGGGGATGAATCGACTCGGTGACGTCGGCTACGGAAGCCCCCATCTCAATGGCGAGCACGGCCTCGGCAATCAACTCCCCGCACCGGCGCCGACAATGCCGCAGCCCAGGACTCGCTCGCTGGCAGGATCGATGAGCCATTTCGTCAGGCCCTCGGTACGGCCGACCGATTGCGCCCGGCCGCTGGCAGCCCAGGGGAATTGGGCCACTTCGACCGTGCGGCCTTGCGCCTTGGCCTCGGTTTCGGTCAGCCCGGCCCAGGCAATCTCGGGATCGGTAAAGACCACGGCGGGAATCGCCCTCGGTTCGAAGGCCACCTTGCGGCCCGCGATGGCCTCGACCGCCGTCTTGCCCTCATGGCTCGCCTTGTGGGCCAGCATCGGTTGGCCGGCCACGTCGCCGATGGCCCAAATATGCGGTTCGGCCGTCCGCCGCTGGGGATCGACGGCGACAAAACCCTGCTTATCGACCTGGGCCTTGGTCTTCTCCAGGCCCAGCCCGTCGCTGTTGGGCCGGCGGCCGACGGAAACCAGCACGCGGCTGAACTGCTGGACCTTGCGCTCGACGTTGCCGTCGAACGTGACTTCGATCGCCTGGCCCTTGTCGACCAGGGATACGACCTTCACGCCCAGCAGGATCTCGGCGAAGTCCTTGCCCAGTTTCTTGTGCAGAGGGCGGACCAGATCGCGATCGGCGCCGGGCAAGAGGCCGTCGGTCAGTTCCACGACGGTCACGCGCGTGCCCAGGGCGGCGTAGACGGTGCCCATTTCCAGGCCGATATAACCGCCGCCGACTACCAGCAGCGACTCGGGCACGTCGGGCAATTCCAGTGCGCTGGTAGAGTCCATCACCCGCGGCGTAGGAAGGTCAAAGGCCGGTATCCGCGACGGCCGCGAACCGCTGGCAAGGATGCAATTCTCAAACCGCAGCAGGTCGTCGGCCAGCGGCGCGTTGCCGACGGGCTGGAGCCGCAGGGTCCGCCCGTCTTCAAAACCGGCCTTGGCCTGGACGACTTGCACATTGCGCTTTGAGGCGATCTGCTTCAAGCCGCCGGTGAGCGTGGCGACCACCTTTTCCTTCCGCGCCCGCATGGCGGCCACGTCGATTGCCGGCTTGGCGAACGAGACGCCCCATTCGCTCAGGTGGGCGGCCTCCGACATCGCCTTGGCGACGTGCAACAGGGCCTTCGACGGGATGCAGCCGCGCAGCAGGCACGTGCCGCCGAGCCGCGGCTCCAGATCAACCAGCGTGACCTGCATGCCAAGATCGGCCGCGAGAAATGCCGCGGCGTAACCACCGGGTCCGCCGCCGAGAACTGCGAGTTGTGTGTCCATGAGAGGAAGGGATGAAGGGTGAAGGATGAGGAATGAGGGATGAGGGATGAAGGATGAGGGATGAGTGAAGGATGAAGGATGAGGGATGAAGGATGAAGGATGAGGGATGAATGAGGGATGAAGGATGAGGGATGAAGGATGAGGGATGAGGGGTGAGAGATGAAGGATGAGGGGTGAGGGATCAACTAGCGATCATCTCTAATCGCTCATCTCTCATCCCTCATCTCTCATCCCTCATCTCTCATCCCTCATCTCTCATCCCTCATCCCTCATCCCGTTTACGCCAGCAGCAGCATCCCCGGCGTTTCCAGGTTGCGAATGACTTCGTTGAGGAACCGGCCGGCCGTGGCGCCGTCGACCAGACGATGATCGAAGGAGAGGCTCAAGGGCATCATCAGCCGGGTTTCGATGCGGTCGTGGTTCTCGCCGCGGACCACCGGCAGCCATCGCGCCCGGCCCAAGAGCAAGATGGCCGATTCCGGATAGTTGATGATCGGCGTACTGTAGGTGCCGCCCACCGCACCGAGATTGCTGATGGTGAACGTGCCGCCGCGAAGGTCGTCGATGCCGAACTGCGAACCGCGGGCCCGCTCGGCAATCGAGCCCAAGGCCTGGGCAAGCTGCAGGATCGTCAGCCGGTCGGCATTGCGGACGTTGGGCACGACGAGGCCGCGCGGCGTATCGACGGCGATGCCCAGGTTCACGTAGTCCTTGTAGACGATCCGATCATTGGGCTCATCGAAGACGGCGTTCAGTGCCGCGTGACGGCGGAGGACCATGGCCACGGCCTTCATCACGAAAGGCATCATCGTGAGCTTGAAGTTCTGGCCCGACCCAGAGGGTGCCCGCCCGCCGGAACGCCCTGGCGGAGCCGCTCCAACTCGGTAACGTCGGCATCGTCGAAATTCGTGACGTGCGGGATCGTCGAGGCCGCGCGGACCATCTGCTCGGCAATCGTGCGGCGAATCCGCGAGAGCTTCTCGATCCGCACCGGCCCCCAGGCGTCGGAACCCGATTCGCCGGTCGGAACCGGCGGCGGCAGGGAAGCGGATGCCAACGGTCCTGCCGGTGCAAGTGCCGGCGAAGGCGGCGCAGCAGGCACAGTCGCACTGGGGGCAGCCGCCTGGAGATCTTCGGCAGTGATGCGTCCGAATTTTCCACTGCCGGCAACCGTACGCAGGTCGAGGCCTTGTTCGCGCGCCAAACGCCGCACCGCCGGGCCGGCCGGAATGGGGCCGGGGCGATCGAGCACGGCCGCCGCGGCATGGGCCGCTGCCGGTTTGCCGTCGCCGGCCGCGCTGGCAGACTTGGCCTCGGCCGCTGGGGCGGATGCGGTTGTCGATGCGGCCGCCGCTGCCGCCGGTTCTGCCGTTTCGCCGCTGGCGACCGTGAGGATCGTCTGGCCCACCTTCACGGTATCGCCCTTCTTCACGAGCAATTTGGCCACACGGCCGGCATGAGGGCAGGGGATCTCGACGACTGCCTTGTCGGTTTCCAGCTCGATAATGCCGTCGTTGGCCGCGATGGTGTCGCCCTCTGCGACCAGCACGTTGACAACGTCGCCGCTATGGACGTTCTCGCCGAGTTCGGGAAGTTTGAAGTCGATATTCATTATGTTCGCAATCTTGGGGCAGGAGCGAAAAGCGATCAAACCTGTTGTGGAACTCCTAGATTGTATTGGGATCGTGCCACGGAGGGTAGTGGCGCAACGAAGGGGGCAATCGTCGCACGACGATTGCCCCAACGGCAATACTCGGAAGACCGGACGAAAGTACTACTTCTTGCCCTTGGCGGCGGGCGCCTTGGCAGCGGCGGCCGGCACAGCCGCGGCAGCATCGGCGCCTTCTTCGTCTTCCTTGGCCTTCTTTTTCTTCTTCTTCATGGCGAGCTTGTAGACCCGAACCTTGGGCAGGCCATAGGGGCTGTCGCCTTCCTTCCACCGCTCGGCGTCTTTGAGTCGCTTGATTCGCTCATCGCGCGTCAGCACGCTCCGGCGCGGGTCATTCCCGCCCGCACTCGCAGACTGATATCCATCGTCATGTTCGTCGCTCTCCTGCACGCTACGCGGCTTGAAATGGGCCGCAGCACAGTCCAATACGGATAATCCATCAAGTATAAAGATCGGCTTTCCTGGCTGCAAGGGGGGCGGAATCCCAAGAACAACCACCCTGGAGGGTGGGGTGTAAAAGCGGGCGTAGGGTGGGACGGGTGGGACCAGCGAGCTTGCGAGCGCCGGCCCACCAAGACCGGTGATCGGTGGGCCGGCACTCGCAAGCTCGCTGGTCCCACCCTACGAACTTCTCTGCATTCAAACCGGGCACAGGCCGATCTTCCTAGCGAGCCGGCGGCGCGGCCGTGAAGCTCAAGGTCCCATCGGCAAGGCCAGGGGCGCTGGCCGTGAGGGTGATGGGGCCCGAATCGGCGGTCGAGCGGATCGAGACGCAGCATTGACCTCCCACCGCGTGAATCTGGCTGCCCTGGAACGATTCGTGGTTGTCGGCGGCGCCATTATCGACAGCCGCGATCTTGGCCGGGCCAGTGAGCTTGAATGTCACCAGCGGGTTGGCGCCGATAACGTGGTTTCCATTGGCGTCGGTGATCGTGACCACGACCGAGGCCACGTCGTTAAAATCGTGCGGCAGCGATAGCGGTCCCGTGGGCGCCGGCTCGTTGGCTGGAGTCAGAATGGGCGTTGCGGTCGAGAGCGAGAGCTTGGCGGCAGGGCCGACGGGATGAAGTTCGCAGGTGGCGACCGGTTTGCCGTCGTTGCTGCCGACGGCCTTGAGCGTACCCGTGCCCTCGACGGTCCAGGAACGTGCCCCGTCGTTGGCCGGCTTGGCCTTTGCGCCAAGGGACTTGCCGTCGAGAAAGAGTTCAACACTCTGGCAGTTGCTGCAGACCTCGACATTTCCGCCGCCGGCCGCTTTGCCGCCCGTCTTGCCTTTGCCTCGCGCCACCACCGCCGCGGACAATGCAGACCATGGGGGCTTTCGACCACCAACTGGCCCTCAGATAGCCGTCGGGCTTGATCAACCCGTTGCGATCGATCAGCCCTGAGCCGGACCCGATTCGCGGCCAGGCGCCGGCCTCGCCCAGGTAGTCGATCCCGGTCCAGAGGAACTGTCCGGCGTAGGCGGGGTTGTCGCGGAGGGCGGCCCAGACCTGGGGTGTATGCGAGTTTTCCGTGCCGAGGATCTTGTAATTGGGGTGCTGGCGATGGGCGTTAATCAATTCGGACTCGCGGTAGTTGACTCCGACCACGTCCATCAGATCGGCGAAGCCGCTGGTGAAGATGTTGTGCTGCACGGGTTGCAGGATGGCCATCGTCAGCGGCCGCGACGGATCGAGCTTGTGAAAAACGTCGCGGATACTGGTGAATTGCCGCTGGCCCTGGGCGCTGGCCAGGTTGTCGTGGATTTCATTGCCGGCGCTGTAGATGATGATGCTGGGGTGGTTGCGATCGCGGAGCACCGTGTCGGTCACGTCGCGCTGCCACCACTCGCGGAAGTGGAGATGGTAGTCCTGGTCGTTGTACTTGCCGACGGTCCAAACGTCGAACATCTCGTCCATGACCAGGAGTCCCATACGGTCGCAGATGTCGAGGAAGTCGCGCGAGGGCGGATTGTGGGCCGCGCGGATGGCGTTGACGCCCAGCGACTTGAGCGTCGCCAGGCGGCGTTCCCAAACGCTGTCGGGGACGGCCGATCCGAACGCGCCCCCTTCGCTATGGACGCAGACCCCCAGGAGCTTGAAGTTCTTGCCGTTGAGCCAGAAGCCGGTGTCGGGCTTGAAGACTGCCTCGCGAATTCCGAAAGTGACGGTTTGGGAATCGATCACCTTGTCACCGGAGACAACGTCGACTGTGGTTTTGTAGAGGTTCGGATGGTCCAGGTCCCACAGCGCCGGATTCGGGATGGTGGATGAACTAGTTACTTCCGCGGTCTTTCCAGCCCCTACGGTGACGGTCTCCGGCTCGAGGAAAACCAATCGATCCACGTTTACCGGGATGGGCCCCACCCTAACGGTTGCCGGGCTGGCGTCAGCGCGGGTCACGCTCACGCGGACGTTGACCGTTATGTCGGCGGCCGACTTGTTCTCGATCGTCGTCTTGATACTGACGGTCGCTTTGTCCGCGGCAATCGAGGGCGTCGTGACGTAGACGCCGCCCTGCGCGAGGTGCACCGGATCAACGACGTTGATCCAGACATGGCGGTAGATTCCCGCCCCTTCATAATAGCGCGACGAGGGCTGAACGCTGTCGTCGATGCGGACGGCGATGACGTTGGGCTTGTCGGGGCCGAAGGTCACGTGGCCGGTGAGATCGTATTGGAACGGGACCCAGCCGTAGGGCCGATTGCCGAGCTTGAAGCCGTTGATGTCGACATCGCTGTTGTGCATCACGCCGTCGAATTGGATGAAGACATTCTTGCCGGCATCGGCTGCATTAAGTGTGAAGTGCTTGCGGTACCAGCCAATGCCGGTGGGAAAGAAGCCGTCGCGAAAGCCGCTGGGATTGCTCTCAGCGACAGGGCCTTCGATGCTCCAGTCGTGAGGCAGATCGAGTTGACGCCAGGGGGAATCGGCAAAAGCGGGCTTATCCGCCCCGGCGGCGTCACCGCGGGCGAAGAGCCAGCCAGTATCGAATTTCTGATCCCGGCCCGCTGAAACCTGACCCGCGGCAATCGGGGCGGCGACGACGACCGGCAGCATAAGCACAAGAATAGAACAAACGCGACGGCGAGACATGATATACCTCTAGGGTGGGACGAAATGGGGTGGGAGGGCGACAGTGGACTTTGCCCAGGGGATAGCCGATTATAGCAAGCGATTCCGGTCGCCGCCAGTATCAAGTTCCTAGTTACCCCAGGCCGCCTGCGCCGAAGCCGAGGTAGAACGTCGCCAACCGGAAGATCATGAAGATGATGATCGCCGCGACCACTGCCCAGACGGCAAAACCGGCTACGGTGGAGAGAACGTTCAAGGCCGCGCGGGCCTGGTCCTGATACAGGTCCGCCAGGTGGGCCATCGACTCCACGAGGTTGCCGCTCTGCTCGCCGACGTACACCGATTCGAGGAACTCAGGCGGAAAACAGCCCGCCGCCGAAAATGCCTCGTAGATCGAATTGCCGGCCGCAATCTGGGCATCGATCCGCTCGATGCAATCGATGTAGCGGGCGTTTCGCGTACACTGCAGGCTCAGCTTCAACGAATGTCGCAATTCCATGCTCGTGTTCATGGTCTGCGACATCACCCAGGCCAGGCGGGCCAGGGCGACCGTCTGCAAGGCCGATCCAATCTTGGGCATCCAGAGGACGACGCGCTGCAGAGGACGCGTCCACAGCGTCCCGCGCGACATGGCTCGGACGACCAGTGCCAACGTGATGCCAACCAGGGCGACAAATGCCGCGTACTTGGCCAGGCCGGCGTTGCCCACCAGCCCCAGCCCTAACGGATCGAGATGCAACTGGTTCGTGGCGTTGATGATCCCCATGAACCAGATCAGGAATCCGATAATGGCGATGGCCAGGAACAATTCGATGGCCGGCCAGGTGATGGAGGCCAGAAAGTTCCGCCGCAGCGAGATCTGGTTCTGGTAATGACCGGCCAATTGTCTGAGAACCTCGCCGAGGTGGCCCGACTGCTCGCCGGCCTGCACCATGTCGCGGAAGAGGGGCGGAAAGAAGTCGCCCGTGGCGGCCAGCCCTTCGCTAAGGGTTCCGCCCTGGTTGACCATGTGACTGATGGTTGTCAGATGCCGGCGGGCCGCGAAACCGCGGGCGTTCTTGGCTTCGCGGGCGCAAACCGTCCGTTCATCGATGCCGGCCAAGAGGCTGATCGACGCCCGCTGGCTGAAGGCGGCGAGTTGCTTGAGCGATATTCGCGGACTGAAAAACATGATGGGCGACCACCGGAGGATCGAGATTCTGCCCTGAGCGCATTGTACTCCTACGGCACGGCGCCAAGTTCGTAGGGTGGGACCAGTGAGCTTGCAAGCGCCGGCCACCAACGCCCAAAATTGGTGGGCCGGCACTCGCAAGCTCGCTGGTCCCACCCTACGGGCAAAACCCAACGACCCTGAAGTCATTTCTGAAATGGACCACTGAGCGCATTGTACTCCTACGGCACGGCGACAAGCAATGCGCCGCTGCCGGTGGTAAACTGGCGCGGCACGGCCGAATATGACGGCGGCACGTCGGCCGAAACCCGTCGGCGCTCCAGAATACGAGCGGCGGAGCGTCTCATCCCGTCGATACCTTATGAACGTCTGGACCCAGGAAAACCCCGTTACTCCTAGGCCGGGTGCGAATGACCCGTCGGGAGAAAGAGACCATCATGCCATTTGGAATTTCATCGGTTGAATTGTTGCGAGACACGTTTCGGCGTGCGGTCAAGCAGGCCTTGGGAAAGTGCGAGGAGACCCACTCCAGCCATTATCGGAGCCGTTGCCGCTTCGTAGCGAGCGCCACCTGGGTCGAGATCGGGCCAAACGTGCAAGCCATTCAAGTGGCTGAAACGGAGTTCCTGATTCGCGGATCGTGGCAATACACGATCGATCTCCGCACCAAGAACCAGTTGCCGATCGCCCAGGCCCAGATCAACGAAATTGCCTCCCTCTTGGCCTCGGCGGTTCCGCAGGGCGAGGCCGTGAAGGGAACGTTTGATTTTCCACCCAGCGAAACTTCGCCAAGCGGCGAAATGGTTACCTGCTCGTTCAGGGGGGTTGTGCATGGCCAGGTGCCCTCCCGCGCGGCTGCCTGAGGCAGGCCGCAGGAAATAAGATAAACGTGGGACGGATTGACAATCCGTCCTACGGTCCATCCTGCCAAGTTGTTTCCAACCAAATCTGGATATTCTCAGGACGGATTGGCAATCCGTCCTCCCTTGTGCCGCCGATTCTCCCCGCGCACTGGGGGGTGCCTTTGCATCGCACGCTGCATTGCATTAGAATCTCCCAGAGTCTCTGGCTGGATTCTCCTGTCAAACCTCCCTGGGGAGCAGTGCATGCACGGCGCGTTTGAAGTGCTCGACTATGTGGTGATTGCCACCTATCTCCTGGCGATTACGGGGATTGGCATTTACGCCGGATTCCGCCGGCACGCCTCCAGCGAACAGTATTTCCTGGCCAGCAAGTCGCTCGGCTGGTTTACCGTCGGCGCGGCGGTTTTCGCCTCGAATATCTCGACCATCCACCTTGTGGGGCTGGCGGCTTCGGCGCCAACGAGGGCCTGGTGGTCGGCAACTTCGAGTGGATGGCCTGCTACACGCTGATCCTGCTGGCGCTGGTCTTTGCGCCCTATTACCTGCGGACGCGGATCACCACCCTGCCCGAGTTTCTGGAAAAGCGTTTCGGTCCGCCCGCGCGGACGATCCTGGCCATCATCGGCATCCTGGCGGCATTGCTGATCCATATCGGCATCAGTATGTTCACGGCGGCGAAGCTCTTCGAGAGCTTCCTGGGCATTCCCATGCTGTATTCGATCCTGGTGATCTCGCTCTTGACGGTCACCTACACGGCCCTGGGAGGGCTGAAGGCCGTCGTGGTGACCGAGACGATCCAGATCTTCCTGCTGCTGGGCAGCGCGGTCCTGGTCACGGCCCTTTCGATCGCCCATCTGCCCTCGCTCGGCATCCATGACGTGGCCGCCTTTGCGCGGCGATGAAGCCCGATCAGCTCAACATGTTGCAGCCCATCGTCGGCACGGACGGTCATCTGAACGAATTCTCCTGGCTGGGGATACTCCTCGGTTTCCCGATCCTGGGCATCTGGTATTGGTGTACCGACCAGACCCACGTACAGCGGGTGCTGGGCGCCAAGAGCGAAAAACAGGGCCAGAACGGCGCCCTCTTCGCCGGCTTCCTCAAGCTTCTGCCGGTCTTCCTGATGGTCTTCCCGGGCACCGTGGGCTACCTCATGTTCAAGAGCGGAGAGGTGAGCCTCGGTTCCGGACCCAAGCCCGACTACAATCTCCTGTTGGCCGGGATGATCAAGGAACTGGTTCCCGTGGGGCTCAAGGGCCTGGTGGCGGCCGGCATGGTGGCGGCCTTGATGAGTTGCATGGCCGCGGCGCTGAATAGCTGCGCCACGCTGATTTCCGTCGATATTGTCAAACGGATGGTGCCCCGCATGCCCGACACCCGCGTGGTGACGATCGGCCGCGTCACGACCGGGATCATCATGCTCTTGGCCATGGCCTGGTCGACGCAAGGAGGGCAGTTCGGCACGATCTTCCAGGCCATCAACAAGATCCCCATGACGTTCGCACCGAGTGTAACGACCGTTTTCCTCTTCGGCCTGCTCTGGAAACGCGGCGACCT
Source organism: uncultured Planctomycetia bacterium (assembly GCA_963824275.1). Classification (GTDB taxonomy): domain Bacteria; phylum Planctomycetota; class Planctomycetia; order Pirellulales; family Thermoguttaceae; genus JANXQG01. The sequence goes on from CAWGOT010000003.1 coordinate 2,151,537, forward strand.
GAGGGCGGCGCTGGCCACGTTCGGCGTCGGCTGCACGCTGGGAATCACTTATTTCATCGTCGACCTGCCCAGCATCAGCCGGATGCTGATGGAAAACTTCCAGCCCCAGCGGTACCAGGAGCTGACCGCCTACTTGCAGGCCAATCCGAGCGAGGTCTTCCAAGGGCTGGTCACGGACCCGATCTTCGGTCTGGGCATTCCCTTCATGCTCTTCGGGGCGATGCTCTGGGGGCTGTGCATCGCGGTTTACGTCGGCACGAGTCTCATGACCTCGCCCCCGCCGCGGCAGAAGGTCGACGGTGTCTGCTGGGACAGTCCGCTGGCATTTCTTCACGGCCGGATCACCGGTTGGAGCGATCCGCGCGTGATCGCCCTGGTGCTGTTCATCGTCGTGACGGGATTCTATGCGTTCGACAAGTTGATTTGCTATTAAGAACATGATCGCGATTATCGACTATGGCATGGGCAACCTCCGCTCCGTGCAGAAGGCCTTTGAGAAGGTTGGGCATCCGGCCATTGTGACGAACGACCCGGCTGTGGTGGCCAAGGCCGAGAAGATCGTCCTGCCGGGCGTCGGCGCATTCGAGGACGCGATTGCCGAATTGCGGAATCGGAACTTGATACGCCCCGTGCTGGCGGCCATCGACTCCGGCAAGCCCTTTCTGGGAATTTGCCTCGGCCTGCAACTGCTGTTTGACGTGAGCTATGAGAACGGCCGGCACGAGGGCCTGGGGGTCCTCCGCGGCGAGGTGGTCCGCTTCGATTTACCGCAAGGCTATTCCGTGCCCCACATGGGCTGGAACCAGGTCGATTTTCAGCGGCGTCCGCCCGTGCTGGAGGGTATGGCCGCGGGCACCTATTTTTACTTTGTACACTCGTATTACGTGGTTCCGCAAGAGGCGAATGTCGTGGCCACGACGACCAACTACGGCAGCCCTTTCTGCTCGATGATTTGGCGCGATAACCTCTTCGCCTCGCAATTTCACCCGGAAAAGAGCCAGTCGGAAGGCCTCAAGTTCTTCAAGAACTTCGCCACCTTGGGGGAGCAAGCGGGGAGGTAGGGTGGGCGAGAAGTAGGGTGGGCCGAGTGGAGCGAGTCCCGGGCCGAATGGAGCCAGTCCCACCGAGAATTTGCCAGCGGGACTGGCCAACGACTTGGTGGGACTCGCTCCACTCGGCCGATCCTACTTTCCAAGCGATCTTGTCCGGCCCACGCCACGTTCGGTCCGCTCCCGTGCTCCACTCCTTGCGTTAGCCCTGTGTTGGTGTAAAATAACAGATTCGTAACGTAGCCCCGGGGCTTGATCGGGAGCTTAAAAGGGTGGAAATCTGGCCTGCAATCGACCTGCGTGGGGGTAAATGCGTACGCCTCCAGCAGGGCGACTATGATCGCGAGACGATTTTTGGCGAGGATGCTGTCGCCATGGCGCAGCGCTGGGCCGATGGGGGGGCCAGTTGCCTCCACCTCGTCGATCTCGACGGCGCCCGCGACGGCCAGCCGCGGAACCAGTCGGTCGTGGCCTCGATCCTCAAGGCCGTACACGTCTCCTGTGAGCTGGGCGGGGGCATTCGCAACGAGCAGACGATTCGCGAACTGCTCGACCTGGGCCTTTGCCGCCTGGTGATCGGCACGCTGGCCATCCGGCAGCCCGATTGGTTTCGCGACATGTGCCGGCAGTTTCCCGGGCGGCTGGTCCTGGGGATCGACGCCCGCGACGGGAAAGTGGCGACCGACGGCTGGCTTCAGACCAGCAGTCTGGCAGCCACGGAGGTCGCCCGGCAATTCAGCCGCGAGCCGCTGGCGGCCGATCATTTATACCGATATTGCCACCGACGGCATGCTGGCCGGGCCGAACGTGGCCGCGATGGCCGAAATGCAAGCGGCCGTCGATCTGCCGGTTGTGGCGTCCGGCGGCGTGACGACCCGCGACGACGTCGCCCGCCTGGCCGCGGCCGGCATGGCCGGATGCATCATCGGCCGGGGCCTTTACGAAGGAACCATTACCCTGCCCGACGCGCTTGCCGCCGCCGGGGAGAGGGATGAAGGATGAGGGATGAGGGATGAGGGATGAAGGATCAGGGATAAGGGATGGAGGATCAAGAATGAAGGGTCAGGGGGGCTTACCGCCGCTGGCCCAAATAATGATCTCTCATCCCTCATCTCTCATCCCGGATCCCTCATCCTAGACAACTTACAACCGACAATTAAGCAAAGGACTAACTCGCAATGCCAACCATTCCAGTCTCGGACATTCGCAACGTGGCCTTCGGCGGACACGGGGCCGCGGGAAAGACGGCCCTCTTGGACAAGATCCTCTCCATGACCGGCACGGTCACCCGCCCTGCCAGCGTCGACGATGGCTCGAGCATCTGCGATTTCGACGAGGAGGAGAAGGTCCACCACCACTCCGTCGAGGCCCACGTCGTCCACTTCAACCACGACGGCAAGCGGTTCTATGCGATCGACACCCCCGGCTACCCGGACTTCATCGGGCAGACGATCGGCGCGGTGCATGCCGTCGATACGGTGGTCATCGAGATCAACGCCCAGAGCGGCATCGGCGTGACCACGCGGCGGGTCTTCAACGAGGCGGGCAAGGCCGGCCTGGGGCGGTTCATCGCCATCAACAAGATGGACGCCGACAACGTCGATTTTCCCCGGCTGGTGAAGAACATCCAGGAGATGTTCGGCAAGAGCTGCCAGCTTCTGAACGTCCCTCTGGGCCAGGGCGCTGAGTTCCGCGGCGTGGCCAACACGCTCAAGGTGCCGCAGGACACTAAGGGCGCGATCGTCGACCCCAACGAGATCCACACCTCGCTCATCGAATCGATCATCGAGGTCGACGAGGACGTGATGACCCGCTACTTCGACGGCGTGGAGCCGACCGACGAGGAGCTTGCCCGGCTGATCGTGCATGCCGTGGCCGGCGGCACGCTGATCCCCATCGTCTGCTGCTCGGCCAAGACCGGCGTGGGCGTGAAAGAGCTGCTCGACGCCCTGGTCTTCTGCGGCCTGCCGCCGAATGCGGTCCACCGCACGGCCGTCACCGCCGACGAAAAGGTGATCGACGTCATGGCCGATCCCGCCGGGCCGCTGGTCGCGCAGATCTTCAAAACCCGCATCGACCCCTTCGTGCAGAAGCTGAGCTTCATCCGCATCTACTCCGGCACCTTGAAGAGCAACGAAACGGTGCAAGCCGAGGGCGTCCGCAAGGGCGTAAAGCTCGGCCAGTTGTTCGAGATCCAGGCCGACAAGACCGAGGCCGTCGATTCGGCCTCCGCCGGCCAGATCGTGGCCGTGACGAAGATGGAGGATTTCAAGACGGGCATGTCGCTGGGCGACCTGCTCCTGCCGCACATCCACTTCCCCGCGCCCATGGTGGGCATGGCGATCACCTCGAAGGGCCGCGGCGACGAGGCCAAGATCTCCACGTCACTCCGCAAGATCGAATTGGAGGATCTCACCTTCCGCCTGCACTCCGATCCGCAGACCAAGGAGATGGTGGCCTACGGCATGAGCGAACTGCACCTGCAACTCCTCCGCGAACGCCTCAAGCGCCGCGACAAGGTCGAGGTCGATACCAAGGAGCCCAAGATCCCCTATCGCGAAACGATCCAGGCCAACGCCGAGGGCAGCTACCGGCACAAGAAGCAGTCGGGCGGGCGCGGGCAGTTCGGCGAAGTCCACATCCGCATGTTTCCCCTGCCCAAGGACGTGAACATCGAGGAGTTCTGCACCAAGGCCCGCTTCGCCTCGATGAAGGAATACCACTACGACCCGGAGAGCAACTTCGTGTGGGTCAATTCGGTCGTGGGCGGCACGATCCCCAGCAACTTCCTGCCGGCCATCGAGAAGGGCTTCAAGGAGCGGATGGAGCGCGGCGTGATCGCGGGCTACAAGGTGCATAACGTCGGCGTGGAGGTCCACTTCGGCAAGTATCACGACGTTGACAGTTCGGAACAGGCCTTCAAGACGGCCGGTTCGATGGCCTTCCGCAACGTCTTCCAGCAGGCCAAGCCGGGGCTCCTGGAGCCGATCGTGAAGATCGAGATTACGGTGCCGAGCAACAAGGTGGGCGACATCACCAGCGACATGTCGGGCCGTCGCGGCGCGCGTGCTGCGGATGGACTCGGCCGGCGGCGACCTGCAAACGGTCGTGGCCGAGGTGCCGCTGGCCGAAGTCATGACCTATGCCCGCGGCCTGTCCAGCATCACCGGCGGACAGGGCAGCTACACGCTGGAGTACAGCCATCACGACATCGTGCCCGGCAACGTGCAGCAGGAGATCATCGCCAAGGCGCAGATGAAGGAGGAGGAAGAGGAGTAAGGATCCACGCAAGGAGATGATTTTTATGTCGACAATTGTCCTAACTCTGCCTGACAACTTGGCGCAGGAAGCGGAAGCCAACGGATTGCTGAGACCTGAATCGATGGCGGCATTGCTGTGCGCGGAGATTCGTCGCCGTCAGGTGAATAGACTTTTTGCGGCCGCAGACCGATTGGCCGACGTAGGGCAACCGCTCACGGAAGCGGAAATCGAAGCGGAAATCGTGGCAGTTCGGAAGGCGCGACGTTCACCTGATGCGAGTCGTAGCTGACACGAATATTCTGGTTTCGGGTTTGTTGTGGCGAGGCAACCCTCGTCGCGTGCTTGACTCCGCGCGATGGTATTATCGAGTTATTCTCGAGTGCAGAATTGCTCGATGAGTTGGAATGTCACAGTGAACCAAGATAGTGCCCCCGAGTCTGTCCCCGAACCGTCCTCGAATTTGCCTCCGCAAGCCAGCGGCGAAGCGTCGCCGTCGTCCAAGCCCGTTGGCCTCGCGACACTCTTTGCCGGCGTCGTGCTGCCGCTGATCTGCTTTGCGATTAGTTACCCCGACCGTCCTGATTGGCAATCAGGACAACCAACGGCCTATGCTCAGCTTCTTCTTGCCCACAAGGAGTCGGCGCCGCTCTATCCGTTTCTGCTGTACTGTATGACCAGCATGGTCCTGCTCTTCGCCAATCCGGCGCGATTCCGCGAGAATGCCTGGGTGCGATTCGGGATTTTCAGCGGGGTGCTGCTGGCGGCGGAGTATTGGGTCCTTTTCCAAGTTGCCTTTGGCATATCCATGATCTGGCAAGTGCTCGGTTCGGCGCTGGTGGCATTCTTGCCGTGGGGAACCTGGCAGTTCTTGGGACTGGCATTCCGTGAACGCCGCGCATGGATTCTCGGGGTGGCAATCCCGCTCCTGCTTTTTATCGCAGTAGTAGTAGCGTTCCCTGCAATCCTCATTATCCCTCTGTGGTGTTCGACTCCTTGGGCCTTGGCCGCCTATGTTGCCACCGCGTTTCGCCTGATTCGCGGGAGCGAAACGCGGTTCCGCTTCAGCCTGGCCCAGCTTCTCGGCTTCGTGAGCTGGTTCGCGGCCCATTGCAGCGCCTGGCGGCTTTCCTATGTCTTGATGCTGGAAGAGTATTCGCGGTTGCCGATAACCCCGCCGGAACGCTGTTTCGTCTGCATGCGCCGTGGCCGGCGGGCATCGCCGCGTGGTCCGCGGCGTGGAATTTCTCAGTGCCAACGGATCGGCATATCGGGTGAACGACCAACTGCGGGTCTTGAAGGCCTTTGAACTGCTGCTGATGAGCGTCAGTCCCCCGGGCCATCTCGCTTGCCGTTGGGTCTACGATCGCCTTGGACCGAGATTGGCGGCAATGCTCGTTCATCCCCTGTTGGCCGACATGGGCTATTTCGCGCTGAAACCAGTCGAATGGGCTGCGCTGGTTTGCTTGCGCTTGGCGATACCGGATAAGATGGAATTGGTCTACATGCTTTACAGTTCTCCGACTGAGAATCGCGATCTTGATCATAACCTCGCCTTGAACTGATGCCGACCCGGCCCGACCTCTTGAACGTCGTCCTTGCCGGGCAAGCGCACCGTTGCCGTCGTGTTCGCCGGAATGAGCACGTCCAGCGTGACCTCGTTGCCGTCGCGTTTCCAGTTGCTCTCGATCCGGCCATAAGGGCAGTCGTGGCGGGCCTTGACCCACGTCAAGTCGCCGACAATCGCCGGCTGGATGATGATCTTCTTGAACCCCGGCCCGGACGGATCGCACTGGATGCCGGCCAGGTCGTGGTAGAACCACTCCACGATCTGCCCTAGCATGAAGTGGTTCTGCGACGAGCTCCGCCGCGCGTCCCAGGCCTCCGTCAGACTGGTCGCACCCTGCCGGAGCTGGTAGCCGTAGCCGGGCCTGTCCGACTGGTTGTTCATGGCATAGACCACGTCGGAGCGGCCGTTGGAGGCCAAGGCCCGCAACAGATAGCGGTAGCCGACGTCACCGGCCGTCAGGCCCTTGCCGCGAACGTCCGCCACGATCGCCTCCAGCACCGCCTGCCGCTGGGAGGGCTCGACCAGTCCTAGCACCAGCGGCATCGCGTTGGCCGTTTGCGAGCCGGTCGCGTAACGGCCGGCGGCGGATTGGAAGAACTTCCCATTCAGCGCGGCGCGAATCTCGCCGGCCAGCCTCTCGTATTCCTGAGCGTCGTCCGCCTTGCCCAGCACGCGGGCGATCTTGGCCATCGCCTGCACGTCTTCGCAGTAGATCGCCGTGGCCGTGAGCGCCTTGGGCGTGAGTTGCGACTCGCCGGGCGGCCGAGGGCCGATGTCGTACCAGTCGCCCAGCCCGTAATCGATGATGTGCTCCTTCGCCCGGCTGCCGAGATAGGCCGCGTAGCGCCGCATCGCCTCGTAATGCCGGGCCAACAGCCCTCTGTCGCCGTGGAACTCGAATTGCTGCCAGGGCACGAGGATGAACGAGCTGCCCCACTCCGGCGAGTCGCGAAAACCGCCGGAGAACTTCACGTATTCCGGGGCGATGTTCGGCACGAAGCCGTTGGCAAGCTGCGAATCGGCCATGTCGTTCATGCCCTTGGCAAAGAGCGCCGCCAGGTCGAACTCGTAGCGCACGCAGGGCCGTTGAGATGGTACTGCTCCAGCCAGCCCAGTTTCTCGCGATGCGGGCAATCGGTCAGCACGCTCACCATATTGCTCCGCTGCGCCCAAAGCACCAGCGTGTGAATGCGATTGAAGAGGTCGTTCGAACAAGCGAACTCGCCGGCCGGCTGCGCCGCCGAATGCACCGCGACGCCCGCGACGGATTGCACGGCAGCGCCGCCGCTTGCCTGCACCTGCAGATACCGGCCGCCGCGGTACGAGAACTTGGGCATCCAAGTCTCGGCCCCCTGGCCGGCGAGCGTGTAGGTCCAATAGCACCGGCCGCCGCACATCGTGTCGTCGATCTCCCCCGACGCCTTGACCAATTCCGAGGGCGTGATCTTGACCGTCGATCCCGCCGGCCCGGTCGCCGTGATCCGCGGCATGATCGCGGCGTTCTGGCCGAGATCATAGACCCGCACGCCGGGCTTCACATCTTGGTTGTGAACCGGATTGAAGACGTTGAAGGCCCTGATTGGCGGCGCGGCGCAGGAGATGCCTTTGAGTTGACCGCCGGGACCTTTGACAACCGCCGCCGGCGACCACTTCGGTTGCCAACGGGCGTCATAATCTTCGCCACCGAACACGCAGGAAAAGGTGATTGGCCCCGGACTCGACTGCCAGCGATCGTCGGTGCCGATGACCGCCGCCGTGCCGTCGGCGTATTCGAGGTGCCACTCGGAGATGGCCTTCAAAGCGCCGAAAGTGCCGGTGAACTTCGTGTAGCGTCCGCCGGTGACATTGTACATGCCGTTGCCCAACAGCAGGCTGACCGTATTGGCGCCTTCGGCCAACAATGCGGTCACGTCGTAGGTGTCGTACAGGCAGGTCTTGTCGTACTTGGTCCAGCCCGGTGCGAGCAGATCGTCGCCGGCCTTGCGGCCGTTGACTGTCAGTTCATACTGGCCGAGGCCGCAGACGAAGGCGGTGGCGCGGCGCAGCTTCGGCTTTGCGGCGAACTCGCGGCGGAGGACCAGGCTTGCCGCCGGGGTCGGCGCGGCGATCCACTTCGCCTGCCAGTCGTGCAGCCCCGTGGTGAACGATGCCGGCCGGCTCCACTCGGACGGCTCGCCGGCGGCGTCCCGCACGCGGATTTTCCACGCATAGTGCGTGCCGGGTGCCAGCGGCTTGCCGCCGTAGGTGACGTTGACCGATTGATCGGACGCCACCCAGCCGGAATCCCACGCGCCGTCGACGACGATCTGGTAAGCCGTCTGCCGGCCCGAGTCCAGGATCCAACTCAGCCGCGGCTGCGACACGTCGACGCCTAGCGGATCGCGCCGGTGTTCGCATTGCAACTCCCCGACCGTGACCGCTGCGGCGGTCTGGACGCTCAGCAGCAACAAGGCGATGAATTTCATGTTCTGGCTCCAGGGTTGATGACGACGTAGAATACACGCCTTTCGCGGGCGGCAAACGTCGTTCTTGCCGACGTTCGCACAATAGCGCATTGTCGCACGCCGTCGGCGGTTTGTCAGCCCGGGCCCGGCGCGCCAAGCCGCCGGCAAGATCGGCTACGGCATACCCGAAATCGGCGGCCCGGTCTGCGCGGCCCTCTTGCGCGGCGAACGGCGAACCATTGACCAACGGGTCTCCGGACCCTAGAATAGCGGTAGTTGAAGGCCGTTGAGAGGTTTGAAAGTGACGGGCGTTGCATGATGGTTCGAGCGAAGGGGCGATATTGCAATCAGGTGCTGGAACTGGAGCAGCCGCTTGCCCTTCCAGAGGGTGCGCAGGTGGAGGTTGACGTTTATCTTGCCGAAGAGACGCACGATCCCGAGGAGCATGGCTGGGCTTTGCTTGGCACGGCCCGGCTTGAGGAAGAGTGGGACAATCCTGAGGACCCAATCTACGACGAGTGGAAGAGGCTCTATGGAGTTTAGCGCCGGCGACGTGGTGCTCGTGCCTTTTCCCTATCGCGACCGCTTGGCCGAGAGTGCGAGGCCAGCCGTCGTTGTTTTCGACGTTGCGTACAATCGGCATGGCAACGTGGTCGTAGCGGCAATCACGTCCCATGCGGCGCGTGGGGCGACAGACGCTCCTCTGGCGGATTGGGCCGGTGCGGGTCTGAGGGTGCCGTCGACGGCGCGCATGCTGTTGGCGACGGTTGCCAGTTCGCGTATCCTGTTGCACATCGGCCATCTGACGGCCCGCGATTGGACAGGAGTGCAGACGCGACTGCGCGCGGTGTTTGGATGGACCTAGCTTCAATGTTCTCCGTGTTCTCCGCGGGCCGCTTGCAGGCAGCCTCTCCCTCTGGGTATAATCAAGTCTTGCCTCGCGCTCGAAAGATCGGTCGCGGGATGCACTTTACGGCAAAACATCAGTTAACTTAGGAGGTTTTTCACGTGGCGCAGGGCAAGTTCTTGTTCACTAGCGAGTCGGTCAGCATGGGACACCCCGACAAACTCGCCGACCAGATTTCCGACGGTGTTCTCGATGCCCTGTTCGCCAAGGACCCCTTTAGCCGCGTCGCCTGCGAGACCCTGGTGACGACGGGCATGGCGGTGGTGGCCGGCGAGATCACGACCACGGCCTCGGTCGACTATGCCGAAGTTGTCCGCAAAGTCATCCGCGATGTCGGGTACATCGACGACGAGCATGGCATCTCGGCCAACACCTGTGCGGTCCTGCTCTCGTTGGACCGGCAAAGCCCTGACATCGCCCAGGGCGTGAACGAGGATTCGGCCAAGGGCAAAGAGATCGGGGCCGGCGACCAGGGCTTGATGTTCGGCTACGCCTGCAACGACACGGCGGAACTGATGCCTTTGCCGATCGCCCTGGCGCACCGCATCCTGGCCCGGCTCACGGCGGCCCGTTTCGCCAAGGAGGTGCCTTGGCTGCGGCCCGACAGCAAGAGCCAGGTGACGATCGAGTTTTGCGACAACAAGCCGGTCCGCGTCGATACGGTCGTCGTCTCCACGCAGCACAGTCCCGACGCGACCCACGAGCAGATCCGCGAGTATGTGATCAACCAGATTATCAATCCGGTCCTGCCCAAGGAACTGGTCGTCGGGCCGGTGACGTATCACGTCAACCCCACGGGCCGGTTCGTGGTGGGCGGGCCGCACGGCGACTGCGGCCTGACGGGGCGGAAGATCATCGTCGATACCTACGGCGGCTGGGCCCGCCACGGCGGCGGGGCGTTCAGCGGCAAGGATCCGACCAAGGTCGATCGCAGCGCGGCCTACATGGCCCGCTACGTGGCCAAGAACCTCGTGGCCTCAGGGCTGGCCGACCGTTGCGAAGTGCAGTTGGCCTACGCCATCGGCGTTTCCGATCCGGTGAGCGTGCGGGTCGATACGGAAGGTACCGGCAAGCTGCCCGACGAGCGGCTGGTGGCCTGGTGCGGGAGCATTTCCCGCTCACGCCCAGCGGCATCATCCGGCACCTCAACCTGCGGCGGCCGATCTACCAGAAGACGGCCTCTGGCGGCCACTTCGGCCGCAGCGAGCCGGAGTTCACCTGGGAGAAGACCGACCGCGCGGCGGACCTGGCCAAGGCCGCCAAGTAGCGTGGCGGTTGGTAGGATTGAAAAACAGGGTCCGAGCGGAATTTCCTATTTTGAAACAAAGTGGCGCATTTGTTGGATTGCCCCAGATGGGTAAGTTCAAAAAATTCACCAGATAGCCCCACCGTTCTTGCAGATGATCGCGAACACCACGACCAACATGTCTCGCACAAGGTCCCCGCGGACGATCACGGCGCTGGGACTGACGGATTATTTGCGCACGGCCCTGGCGGCGCTATTGGCCGTCGCGGCCGTTTTCGTGGCCTCGCGGCGTCTGGCCGGTGCGCTTGAAGCCCCCCTGGGACCTTACGAATTGCTCGCCGCTGGTATCGTGTTGGCAGGGCTTGCCGGAATTGCCCATGCCCCGCTGCAAAAAGGCCGACGCCAGGCGAGTGGCGTGTTGATTTCCGCGGCGACATTGGCGATTGCCGCTTCCTTGTCGCTCCAAGGCAGCAATTTGGCCGCGCTCCTCGGGTTTTGGGCAGTGATCGTTGGCGAAGAGCTTTGGGCCTGGCGAAGCATGTTGCTGCCGAGGCAATCAAACTCCCCTCGCCTGCCACGAGCAGGGCAGGGAGTGTCAAACTCCCCTCGCCTGCCACGAGCGGGGCAGGGAGTGTCAAACTCCCCTCGCCCGCCGGGAGAGGGGCACGGCGCGCTAAACTCCCCTCTACCTCTGGGAGAGGGGCAGGGGGTGAGGGCTGTCGTGACGCAACCACCTCACGTCCTCGGACCGGCCGACGGTGGTTTTGGCGGGGAGGCCGAGCCCATCGAGCCCTCGGCTGACGTTTTGCAGCAGCTCACGCTTCGCACCACGGCCGAGGGCGGCCAGGAGCTTTCCGGTTGGCTGCGGCTATCGCTGGCGGCAGGGCAGCGCACGGGCAGTCTGCACGTGGCCTTCTGCCCGTCGTTCGACGCAGCGCCGCAGGTGCAAGCCGAGGCCGTCTCCGGTCCCGGCTGCCGCATCAAGGCGGCCCAGGTGCTGCCCTACGGCGCGCGGTTGGATGTCAAGCTCGACGAACCGGCTGGCGCAGGACGAGAACGTGCTGGTGTGGTTTCACGCGTCCTTCACCAGGTCTTCAGCCCCGGAACTACGGTAGTGGTCGGGCCGGGCAGGGTAATGTCGTGGACCAGCAACTTGCCGTGACCGACGAAGTAGGTGTTCCAGTCGGCCACGACCAGGTTGTAGGTCTTCACGGTGGGGCCGGGCCCAACCGCGTGGATCTCCGCCGCGCCCGCCAGGCCATGCACGCAGCGTTCCTCACCGAGCTTGCGGGCATGCGTCCAGCCGCTGCCCGGCACCCAGAAGGCGTGCCCTCCCGTGCATTGGATGGTGTCCTCGCCCAACTTCACCGCGACCAGTTCGACGGGTTGGCCGATCGTGGTTCGCAGCACCGGCTTGTAGGCCAGTTCGCCCGTTTCCACGTTCTGCGACAACACCAGGTCGCCGATGGCGATCCGCTCGACGGGCCGGGGGCCTTCCACGGTCCACACGGGCGTGCCGGCCGCGAAACACGAAGTGTGGAGGTAGGGCAGGTAAGGCGACTCACTCTGCACGAGCATCGCGCCGGGCGACGTTGTCGGGTCGAGTTCCGGAGGACTGGGCGGAACCACCGGTTTCGGGTCTCTGCGGACCTCGTTGTAGTCGTCCCACCAGGACCACCATGCTTTGGCGTCGCTGGATAGATGCTGATCCGTAACCGCGTTCAGGACGTCCGCGATGCGGGAATTCCCCCGGGTCCGGATCTGGTTCTGCCAGGAAGCAACTGGCGCCCCTGGACTGGCGGAATCGGCCCAGAACGTTGTTTCGCTGACCGCTTCCTCCACGGCAACCTGGGTCTCGCGCCGCATGGTCAGGCAGCACGACGGCGGTGCCGTCCGGCAAGTACTCGCGCTCGGTGCTGACCTCGACGGGCGATTGCATCTCGGCCAGCATGGCGGGAACGAACTCGACCAGCGGCCGGGCTTTGAGCTCCTTGACGGCGCGGCTTCGCACCTTTTCCCCGTTGGAGACGGCCGCCAGCCGGGCAAGCCACAAGGAGGTTTCCGGACCAGGGATCCTGCCGATCGTCTCGGCCGCGAGGATGCCGGCTTCGTCACCCCTCACGCCGAGGCGCAAGGCCAGCGCGGGGACCGCAGCCAGGGTGTCGATCGCTTGCAGTTCCGCCAGGGCTTGTTGACGGGCCCCGGTGTCCTTCCGCTCAAGCGCTTGCCAGATGCGGTCGACTTTCGGTTTCCAGTTCTCGTAGTCGGTTTGCAGTTTCTTCCTGAGACTCTCGATCTGCCGGAGTTTCGCCGCGGACTGCCATTGCCCTGCGATGCGCGTGAAGCCTAAGCGGCTCCGCGCGGCGGCATGATCGGGATCGAGTTGCACGGCCCGCGTGAAATGGGCGCGGGCCTGCTCCTTGAGCCGCAGTTTTTCGCACCACACGCCGAGCTGGTACTGGCCCTCCCCGGTATCGCTGAACATGGAACGCAGGTGCAGGTACCGCTGGTAGTCCTGGTCGCGCCCGACGAGGCCCGGCGCCTGTTCGATCTTCACCCAGCGGCCGGAAACAGAGACCTGTCCGTCCAGCCAGCGCACGGTGGGACGGGCCGGCGCAAGCTTGATCGCCTCTTCGGCCCAATAGTCGCGGTCGCGGCTGCGGCCGTCCAGTTCGGCGGTGAGGGCCTCGCGGACCAGGTCGTCCGCCGTCAAGCCGTCATACCGTGTCGGTGCGCTGATGGCGTTTCCGCCCCACGCCGGCAAGGCAAATGTCAGGCAAGCCACAGCCAGAAAGCCCCCGACCAGGAGGCGGCTGCGGATGCAGTTTTTCAACCTCTCACTGAAAATTCCGGTAAACATTGCTCTCTCCTCTTTCTGTTCTCTGTTCTCTAGTTCTTCTCTTTCGGATTCACGGAATAGGCCAGCGCATGCTGCCATTTTGATTGCCTGCGGCCGTGTCCCGCAGGCTGACTACGCCTTGCATCGGCGGAGGGCCCGCTGGGCACATCTCAGGACTGTCGCATAGTCGCCTTTCGCTCCGCGAAAGAACGCCACTTTCGCGGAGCGAAAGGCGACAGTTATTAGCTTGCGGATCCTTATTGCCGCGGCAGGCCCGGCACGAGCAGATCGGTCGGTTTGCGGGCGGTAATGTCGTGGCTGTAGACTCAGCGCCTTGCCGACAAAGTAGCTGTGGAAGTCGGCGACGATGAGATTGTAGACCGGCCCTACGCCGGCCGGTTCGGACCGCCGCAAAGGCGTCGTGCCCTCGACCCCGTGGAAGTTCATGTTGGGCTCGATGTCGCGGGCCTTCATCCAGCCCTTGCCGGAAATCCAGAAGCGATGTCCCACGCTGCAGGTGATCGTGCCGTCGAACAACTCCAGCTTGACGAGTTCGGCGTTCAGGCGGACGGTGGTGTGCAGCACGGGCTTGTAGGCCAATTCGCCCGTCTCGGCATCCTGCGACAGGACGCGGTCGCCGACCTTGATCTTCTCGACCGCGACGGGGCCTGTATCGGTCAAGATGGGCGTGCCCGCCGCCAGGCAACTGTAGTGGACGTGGATGGGCGTTGCCGCTTCTTGTTCTTGTATGGACACCGCGGGCACTGCCGTGACCTGAGATTGATCGGTCTCTGCATAGGCTGCCGTGAGGGGCTTGTAGCCGGGAACATAGACTTCGTCCGTGTCCGCCCACCATTCCGACCAGGCTTCGGGCGATTGGGGCCGATACTCGCCTGTCGTTTCGGAAAGCAGTTGACAGATAGCGCGATTCAGGGCGATGGTCTGGATGTTCTGGATCGCGACAGCCGCTTGTCGGGCTTGTGCCGTCGCGATGGCGCTACCCGCCGCCTGGGCTTGAGCCGCAGCAGCCGCCGCGGCCGGATTGGCCGGGGCTAATATTCGGTCCGAATATTGTTGCTCGGATGCGTAGGCCGCTACTGCGACGCGAGCCATGCCCTGGGAGGGATTGGGGGTCAAAGCCCGGTCATATGCCGACTGCGGACCGACCGGTTGCACCTTTCCGTTGGGCAGCAGTATGGCACGGCGCCCATCGGGATAAATCGCGGGGATCGGACGAGCATTGCCCGAACTGGATATGGGTATGACGTCAGAAGGCGCAAAAGTGTTGCTGTACAGCGTGTCAAGCACTAGCAGCTCGTCGCGCTCTTGCCCTGGCCGATAAAAAGCATGGCGATAGAGCAGGCGTCCGTCGGGCTCCTGAAACAACTCCATGCGGCTCTGCATGGGCGAGGCCATCGCGGAAAGCAATTCGGGAACGTAGGTTTCCCGATCGCGGGTTTTGAGATTCTCCGCCGCAGCCTTGCGCACAGCTTCCCAGCGGGAGAAAAGGGCTTGCCGGGCCAAGGCCAGCGAGGCGTCGTTGGCGGTCATTTCGGCGAACTTCTCCACACCCACCCGCGCCATGGGTTCGGTATCGCCGCAGAACACGAGTTCCAAAGCAGGAATTGCCGCGGCGTCCTGGACTTCCGCCAACTGCTTGCGGGCCACTGCCTGTGCATTGGGATTGCTTTGTTTCAAGCCGTTGCGGATGGCCAGCAATTTCGGCTTCCACTTGTTCAGGGCCGCGACGGCTGCCGCCGCCCGCGTATTGGCCCCCGCGATTTCCTGCGGAGTCAGCCAGACGCCGTCGACCCGCTTGTAGCTCAGCATCGTGCGGGCCTCCTGGTGGTCGGGATTCAGCGCCAGGACGTTGCCTAGGTGGGCCCGCCATTGGTCCTGTAGCCCGGCCGTCTTGCACCACTTGGCCAGCGCCATCTGGTCTTCGACCGTGTCGCGAAAGCTTCCCCGCAGACGCTGATAGACGGCCAACCGTTGGCTTTCCGTCGCCGAGGAGGACACTTCATCGAACTTCACCCAGCGATTGTCCGACCGAACGTATCCGCTGTTCCAGCGGGCGGGCGGGTAATCGGGCGCCGCCTCCAGCGCCAGGTCCAAGAGTGCGTCACGGCGGGGGTTTTCCCCTGCGGTTTCGGCCTTGAGGGCCCTGGTAACAAAGTCCGTGGCCTCGCGGCGCTCGGCCGGGGGGCTCTCAGCCGTCAAGATCGGGCCGGCGATTACAAGCATCAGCGGGAGTACACCCACGATGCGCCGCCGCGCCCAATAGGTTTGTCTCTGCATGATCATTCTCCTTCTCTGGTCCGTTGTTTACGATTATACGCGAAACAGCGCTGGTTGGAAAAGCGTCCTCAGAAAGACGGCACATGTCTCCGTTTTTCCTGTTGTTGCGGCGTTACTCGGTTACCTTCCGCGGTTGCGGATGAACTTCTGGTCCTCGTCGCTCAATTTCTCGATCGGCACGTTGATCGTCGAGCCGTCGGGCCTGCGGAGCTTGGCGACGCCCGCCGTGGCGCTGACGAATTCGGCCTGCACCGTAAAGTTCCCGCTCGCGTCCTGCCAGGTGCGGAACTGGTCGGCGGCCGCGGCCGGCGATGCGCCTTTGGCCGTCGTTGCGGCTTTCGGCTCGCTCTGGCCGCCGGCAGCGCCGCGCTGCCATGACGCGGGCACGCCACTGCTTGGCAAGTTCCTTCTCGTCCCATCCGTAGACCTTCTCGACTGCCTCCAGTCCGGACACGCCATCCCTTGTTTCCAGGAGCAGCTTTCCGAACTTGCCGCGCTGGCCGGCCAGAAGCTCCACCAGCGTCCAGGCCTCGGCGTATTGCGCTTCCGACATCTTGGAGTGGTCCAGCGTCAGCAACTCGGCCAACGGCGTCGCGCGGTTCTTTGCCATGCGCTGCCGGACCAGCAGGCTCCACGCCTGGCCGCCGTTAACGGGAAAGCGGGTATCCTGGTGGTAAACGATTGCGCCGAACATCACGGCCGGGGACCCGAACACGGCGGCCTCCGCCCAATTGATGAAGCCCGTTTCGAGCGGCCCCAGTTCACGCTGCTCCCGCTGCGGCCTCGCCAATTGCATGGCGTACATGCCCGCCACGCCAGCCACGACGCTCCGGTGCATCTGATCGGAAGACCCTCCCGCCAGGGAAACCACGGCAAAATCGGTCGAGTAAAACGCCGAGCCCTTGAGCACCTCTTTTTGGAACTCCTCCTTTCCGCCGGGATTGTCTTTTTCGTCGAATTGCTCCCCGAAGAGCGCGAACATTGCCCGCCACCAGGCCTCGTACTCCGCATGGTCCTTCAAGAGGATGATGTGCGTCGAGCGCTTGTCCAACCCGGAGCGAATCGGCTCCGCGCACCGGGTGTGAAAGAACTTCTCCACCTTGTTTACGTCCGCCAGATACCTTTGCTGAACGTCTTTGGACGCCCAAAGTGTCACATGCTGTGACCCGATCGGTTCGATGTTCACCTTGCTCTTTGCCGTGACCTGTTTCATCTCTTCGAGAACCTGATCGCGCTGCTCGTCACTGGTGGTCAGCGAGTTTCCTGGCACCAACGGCTCGTCGGACGCTTCCCTGACGGCGTCGACCTGGGCGGCAGTGAATCCGAGGCCGCGAAGCTGGCCGGCGACCTCTGCCGTGACCTCGAAAGCCCTTCCCCGCTCGGCAACCGTTTCCGCCACTTCCGCGGCAGGCATCGGCCGGCCACGCAGTTGTTGGATTTCCTTCAGCGTGAGCCGCGTGTCCTTTTCGTCGTCGCCAGCCACCTTCTTCGCGCCGGTATTGTCCAAGTCGGCCTTGAAACTGAGCACGATTTCGCGGAACCCCTTCCAAACATCATCCCACTGCGATGCCAGGGCCGTGCAAGTGATCGAGTACCACTGGCGCTTTCCGGGAAGCATGGCCATCCACTGCCGAGCGACATTTCCCGAAGTCGGCTCCGTCCTTTCACCCTCCATCGTGAACGCCCGCTCGCCGCCGATCGAGAGATGGCCGGTCTTGATCGCCGGCGGCTTGCCGGCATCTCCCAACCCGCGCTGCATGACGCCTACTATGGCCTCTTCGCTCTTTGCATCCAGCACCAGCTTGCCAGGGTGAACGGCCACGATAAGCTTCGCGGCAAAACCGTTGCTCACTGGACCTATGATCATGGCTGCCGTAGCGTCCGGGCGGCCGGCGTTCTTCAGCGTCTCCGCAAATTGTTTCATCTGTTCCTCGCTGGCAACCCGCCAGCCGTCCGGACAGGTGAGGCTGAATCCCTCCGGGCTCTTAAAAACGTAGGCCTGGGCGGGCAGAATCCGGCGGGGCTGGGCCGCGTCCGGCGCATCGCCCTCCGCCGGCTTCGCGTCGTCCTCCGCGAACTGCTCGTCCCGGGCCGGTCCGGTGCCAGGTCTCCCCAGCTTCGGTGCATCTTTGATTTCCTGACCCAAGACATAGGCGCGCCACCGCTTGGTGAGTTCCGCCGCGTCCCATCCGTAGACCTTCTTGACCAGGGCCAGTTCTGAACCGACTTTCATTCCGTCCGGTTCGCGGAGTTCAAGCAGCAGTTTTCCATACTTCGCGGGCTGCTTGTTCAAAAGCTCCACAAGCGTCCATCCCTCGGCGTAATGCGGTTGCAAAAAGCTGGTGTAATAATCCATATTGAACAGCTTGCCTACGGGCGTCGCCTGATGCGCCGACATGCGCTGTTGGACCAGAAGGTTCCAGTCCTGGCCATCTACACCCGCGTCCGCCCCCAGTCCGGTCGGACCTAAGTCCTTGGCTGTGAGGCTCGGGGACCCGAACACGGCATTCTCGGCCATATCGATGAATCCCCCTTGCAGCGGACCGTGTACCACCGCAAACCGCGACAGTTGGCATATGTACATGTGTGCCACGCAGCCCACCGCAAGGCGCCGCGTGCGATTGGTTAACGGCCCAGAAATAACGCAAAAATCGTCCCAGCAGAATACTTGCTCCTTGAGGAGCGGTCCCAAAATATACTCTCGGTTGGACTTGCCGGGCTGTAACCGGTAGAGGGTGGACCACCTGCGTATAGCCACTGCCCGCCACCAAGTCTCCCACTCTGCATGGTCCTTCAGCAGGATGAGGTGCGCAGCGCCCGTCCAGGCCCGAGCGAATCGGCTCGCCGCACTTTGTGTGGAAAAACTTTTCAAGTCTTTGTGCGTCCCCCAGGTACGCCTGGTAAGTTTTGTCGCTGAGCTGCGCAGCCCTACTAAGGCGTGGCATGGAGGGCGAATCCCCGGGACTGGCAGGCGGGTCCGCAAGAGCAGTCGCGGACACCCAGAGCGTAACGTGCTGCAACTCGATGGGCCAGAGGGCGATCCCGCTCTCGCTGGCAACCACCTTGATGTATTCGCGAATCGGATTGGGCAGGAACCGGTAGGTTGTCACCCATTTTTTCGCAAATTCAACCGTCGGCACCTCGTTCGGATCGGGTGACCGGAGATGTTCGCGGTCCGCCCATTTTCCAGGCACCAGCGGCTCGGCGGGAGATTCCCTGACGGCGTCAATCTGGGCGGGCTTCAAGCCTAAGCCGCGAAGCTGGTCAGCGACCTTGTCCGTGACCTCGAAACCTCTTCCCCGCTCGGCGACGTTGTCGACAACCTGTTCCGCCGACATCCCTTTCCGGCGCAGCTCCTGGACATCCTTCAGCGTCAGCCGGGTGTCTTTTGCGTCGCCGCCGGCCGCAGCGCCCAGCGCCGGTTTTGCGCCGTCCTCGGGCGGCACCAGAACGGGATCCACGGGGTGCGCGTCTGCCTCCACCCTTGCGGTATCCGGTTTCAGTCCGGCGACTTGTTGTCCCTGCGCTGGCATCAACGCTGCCGCGAGGACAATGCACGCCAGCAACAAGGTGCCATTATTGGGCCGCATCACACACCTCCTCGTTTTCGCTGTTTCGGGCGGGCGAGTAATCGGGGGCGGCCTCCAGCGCCAGGTCCAAGAGTGCGTCACGGCGGGGGTTTTCCCCTGCGGTTTCGGCCTTGAGGGCCCTGGTAACAAAGTCCGTGGCCTCGCGGCGCTGGGCCGGGGGGCTCTCAGCCAAGATCGGGCCGGCGATAGCGAGCATCAGCGGGAATACACCCACGATGCACCGCAGGTTTACAAAGGTTTGCCTTTGCATAGTCCCTCTCCTTCTCTCTGGCCCTACGATCGTGATTATAGGACTGGCGAAGAACGGCCGCAATAACCTGAACGGGTTGTCGGCTGGTGCCCGGCTTGGGCTGGTTGCAAATCGCCTCGAAGCCTGTTACGCTTTTGGTATGAAAAGTCCCTTTCCCGGAATGGATCCCTATCTGGAGCAGCATTGGCTGGACGTGCATCATGCGTTGGCCACTTATGCTCGCGACCAGCTTCAGCGCAAGCTGCCCCGCGACCTGCGGGCCCGGATCGAGGAACGCGTGTTCGTCGAAACCGACGATGAAGGCCAGTACCGCGGCATCCACCCCGACGTTCGCGTCATCGAGCATCCGATGCCAGTTTCCGCCGGCGCGGCGGAAGGCGGTGTGGCCACGGCCGAGCCGATCGTTGTTCGGACCGCCGACGATCCCATCTCCCAGGGCTATCTTGAGATCGTCGACGCCTCGTCGGGCAACCGCGTCGTGACGGTGATCGAGTTCGTCAGCCCCAGCAATAAAGTGCCGGGCGAAGGCAGGGACCTGTACCTCCGCAAACAACGTGAAGTGATCGGCGCGAAGGCCAATCTCGTGGAGGTCGACTTGACTCGCACGGGCCAGCGGAGCCTGGCGGCCCGGCTGACCCAGATTCCCCGGCGATACCACGCGACCTACCTGGTCTGTGTCACGCGGGGCTGGAAATGGGGCCAGTCCGAGGTCTACCCTCTCCCGCTGGCCCAGCGGCTACCGGCGATTCGCGCGCCGCTTCGCCAGTCCGACGCCGACGTGCCGCTGGACCTTCAGACGTTGATCGACCAGTGCTACGAAAACGGCGGCTACGACACGATCGATTATCGCCAGCCCCTCCAGCCGCCGCTCGACCCGGCCGACCTGGCTTGGGCGGACGAGTGGCTGCGAGCCAAGGGGCTGCGATAATCAACGGTACGTCAGTTGGCCTTGGCCACCTGGAGCTGGTTCATGTAGTCGGTCGTGATGTTGAAGACCTCCTCGAGGTAGAAATCGCGCTCGATCGGATTATCGTTGAGCTTCTCGATCGCCTTCTCCTCCTCCTTGTCGGCGTTCAACTCGGCCCTTTCCTTGAGGAACTTGGCCTCGTTGAGCGTGACCGACTTCTTCGCAACCTGCTCGCGGTAATGGACGATGTTCCGCTCCACCTTCTGGAAGTCCTTCGAGGCCGTGCAACGCGCTGCCGAAAGCCGGCGAAGCTGATCGACCAACGTGGGATTCACGCGATCGAACTTCTTGAAGGGCTGGGGCGCCACCTTGTCGAAGGGCAAGGAATAGTCCAGGTCGGCCTCGCTCACGTCCTTCAAGTGCGTGCTGATCGACGGCAACTCGACGTCCGAGACCACGCCGCGGCGCTGCGTGCTGTCGCCGCCGGGCCGGTAGAACTGCTGCATCGTGATCTTCAATTCGCCCATCTTCGGCGCATTGGGAATCGGGAACAACCGCTCGCCCAGGTTCAAGAGGCTCTGCACCGTGCCCTTGCCGTGGGTCGACTTGTCGCCCACGATCAGGCCGCGGTTGTAATCCTGGATGGCCCCGGCGAAGATCTCGCTGGCGCTGGCGCTGAACTTGCTGATGACCACGACCAGCGGGCCGCTCCAGTCGATGTCCGGATCGGGATCGACGTAGGGCGTCACGTGGCCGCCGGAATCCTTGACTTGGACCACCGGCCCGTCGTAGATGAACAGGCCGGTGAGGCTGATGGCCTCCGTCAGCGAACCGCCGCCGTTGGTGCGGAGATCCATGACCACGGCATCCACGCCCTTCTGCTTGAAGTCCATCAGGATGTTGTGAACGTCGCGGGTCGTGCTCTTGTAATCGGCCCTGCCCTGGCGGGCGCCGGTCATGTCCATGTAGAAGCTGGGCAGATTGATCACGCCCACCTTGTAGGGCTTGCCGTTGCGCCTGGCCCGCGTCGAAGATCTGGCCGCGGGCCTCGCTGTCTTTCAATTCGATTTCCGCCCGCGTGATCTTGATCTCGTGCGGCTTGGGGTCCTTGACCGAGGTGAGCTGCAGGCGGACCACCGTGCCGGGCTTGCCGCGGATCAGCTTCACCACGTCGTTGAGCTTCATGTCGACCACGTCGACCAACTCGCCCTTTTCGCCCTCGCCCACGCCGATGATCTTGTCGTCGAGCTTGAGGTGGCCTTCCTTTTCGGCGGCCCCGCCGGGGATGATCTTCTTGACGACGGTGTAGCCGTCGATGCCTTGCAGCGAGGCCCCGATGCCTTCCAGCTTGAGGCTCATCATGATCTCGAAGTTGTCGACCGAAGAGGGCGACATGTAGGTGGTGTGCGGATCGAAGGCCGTGGTCAGGCTCGTGAGGTACATTTCCAGCAACTCATCGGCGTCGGTCTGATGCATCCGCTTGGCGAAGCTGTGATAGCGCTTCCAGAGACGCTCCTCGGGCGTCTTGCCCTCGCTCTTGTCGGCCTTGCCCTCGGTCTTGCTTTCGGACTTCTCGGCCTTCAGCAGCAGCAAGTCGTACTTGATCCGCTTCCGCCAGTTCTCTTTGGCCTCGGCCGGGGTCTTGGCATAGGTGGCCATGTCCTTGTCGGTCACAAGCTCCTCGTCGATGGTGAAATCCTGGGGCGGATCCTTGTGCCAGGATCTGGTCGATCATCGTCACCCGTTCGTCAATCCGATCGAGGAACGTGTTGTAGACCGTGTAGGCAAAAGTGATGTCGCCCTGCTGTGCCATGTCGGCCAGGCGGTCTTTGTCCTTGGCAAAGCTGTCGTAATCGCTCTGGTAGAAATACATCTTCATCGGATCGAGATCCTGCAGGAAGGTCTTCATGCAGCGATTCGAAATCTCGGCATCCAGCGGATGCTGGAGAAGATGCTCCTTCTTGAGCAACGAGGTGACGACCAGGGCGACATGGCGGTCATTGGCGCTTGGTTTGGTAAGCTGCGCAGCTTGCGTTGCCAGGCAAGCCGAAACGAGCACAAGAATAGCCGTAGCGCCGGCAAGCGTCCGGCGGCCAACCGATCGGGACAACAAAGTCATTCCTGGAACCTCAAAAATGGGTGAAGAGCGTAATCTGTTTATACTATCGCGGTTGCAGCGGATAAACAAGGTGAAAGAAACAAACGCGGGAATCAGGGCCGTAGGTTCGTAGGGTGGGACCAGCGAGCTTGCGAGCGCCGGCCCAC
Source organism: uncultured Planctomycetia bacterium (assembly GCA_963824275.1). GTDB lineage: Bacteria > Planctomycetota > Planctomycetia > Pirellulales > Thermoguttaceae > JANXQG01. Next base: position 2,174,160 of record CAWGOT010000003.1, read on the forward strand.
CAATTACCGGGTCTTGGTGGGCCGGCCTCGCAAGCTCGCTGGTCCCACCCTACGAACTCCTCTCTCCCGCCGGTACGGCCATGGCGGTTCGGGTTAGTATCGGTCGCACCCGCAGACAATCCCAATATATGGTTTCCGGTCGGCTTGGATTCCTGTGGTCAGGATTCTGCCTGCCTTTGCAAATACCCCATATTACACATTATCACATCTGCAATACTATACTGCACGCGGGCAGAAATGAGCCGTTGGAGTCCCGGCTTTAGCCGGAAACCTGCCGGACAAACCGCCTAAAGGCGGGACTCCAACGGCTCATTTCTGCCCGCGCAAACTATAAATTTTCACTTTGCGTAGATTTGCATGAGTTTGCCGGTTAAGCAGACGATAAAGGGTGTTGTGAGTTTTCCTTTTGGGTAATTGTGTACGAGTTTAACGAGATCAAACGACTTAAATTGCCTCTTTTAACAAGGGAATCGCTGTGAACCGGCAACAACAGCTATCTCTCGTCATCGTTCTGGGACTCATGAGTTCCATCCCCGTCTATGCGGCAGACCCCTCCGAACAGGGAGGTGGCTGGCGAACTTCTGCCGAGGAGGCGGCCAGTTCCACCCTGAGCGGGAAGCTCTACCGCAATTCCGCCGACTCCGGCGGAACCGCACCCTACGTCGTCCTCGACCGCTGGGGAGTGGTTCGCGGCTACGTGGCGGCGGCTCGGGGCGTCGAATTGGAATCGCGCGTTGGCCAGCAGGTCAGCCTGCAGGGCACCGTCAAGACCTTGCCCGGCGGCGAAATGCCCTATATGACCTGCCAGCGGGTTCTGGGCGGGAGTGCGGATGCGACCAATGCCGCTAGCCCTCAGGCATCGAACCAGAACTCGCGTGATTCGTTTGTCCCGGTTCCCCAGCGTCCGCAGCCGGGCCTTCCGACGCGGAGCGACATGTCCGCCGATCCGGCGCCACGGACCGCGGCACTGCCGCTGCATGAAGTCGTGCTCGAACCGCAGTCGCTTTCCGCGGCCGATGATTCCCAGGACCGTTCCAGCCCGCCGCCGGCCCGCCGCGCCGATACCCGTCGGGTACGCGCTTCGGCCGTGCAATCGACCAACTATCAAGAAACGCTTCCTACGCCCGCTCCGGCGGGTGAGGTCCGCCGCGCACCGCTGGCTGCCAATCCCCCGCTCGAACCCAGGCCCATGGTGGAAGGCCCGATGGTCTCTGAAGGGCCGATGGTCTCTGAGGGCGAAGTGGTTCCTGAAGGGCCGATGATGCGGCGCCGGTTGCGATTCGTGCAACGAAGGCTCGTGCGCCGCCGGCTGCGACGATGGTTCCCTGGAACCCTGCTGGGGACCGCGGCGTCCGCTGTTTTGCATCGGGCCGACCGGCATCTGGGTGAAGGCCGACTACTTGCAGTGGTGGGAACATGGCACCTACGTGCCGGCCTTGGCTACCAGCGGACCGAGTGCCGCTCAGCCGGGCGTTCTCGGCCAGCCCGGCACCGTGGTGCTCTTCGGCGACGATTATATCAACGACAAGTCGGTGAGCGGCGGCCGAATCCAGGCCGGCATGTGGCTCAACCCCTGTGCGACCTTCGGCTTCGAGGGCGAGTTCTTCGCCCTCGCCGACGAGACGACCAACTACTATCTCTGGTCAACCGGCAGCGGCGTTGACGGCAACCCGATCATCTCCCGGCCGTACTACGACGTGAACCCGGCCAGCACTGGCCAGCAAGTCGAGTTCGTGGCGATTCCGCGCGGCAATGCCAACAGCGTTGACGGCGCGATCAATATCAATGCCAGCACGAAATTCCGCGGCGCCGGGCGCATTTCCTCTTCACCACCTGCCGCCAGGAGGGCTGCTGGACCGACGAATGCGGCTGCACCAGCTACCACGACCGCTTCCGCGCGGACTTCGTCGCCGGCTTTCGGTACCTGGATCTGGAGGATCAACTCGGCATCACGGAAACCCTCACGACCACCCAGACCCCGGCCGACGATGACGCAAACCCGACCGGCACTCCAGGACGCAGCGCCTTTCTGCTCCAGGACCAGTTCAACACGCGAAACACGTTCAACGGAGCCGATCTCGGCATGAAGTTCGAGCTGCAGCGGAATCGCTGGGTCTTGGACTTCTTCCCGCGGATCGCCTTGGGCTCCACGCATGAAGTGGTTGATATCAACGGCTCGACGCAGAGCACCAGTCCGACCGGCGCCGTATCGACGGCACAAGGCGGACTGCTGACCCAGGTTGGCCCGGGCCTGAACATCGGCCATTACCAGCAGGACAGTTTTGCCGTCGTGCCCGAACTCGATTTGAAACTCGGTTACCAATTCACTCGCCATACGCGATTGTTCGTGGGCTACGACTTCATCTACTGGAGCAAGGTGGCCCGAGCCGGCGAACAGATCGATACCACCATCAATTCGACCCTGGTGCCGAACTCCGGGGTTGCCCCGGCAGGGCCGGCCCGCCCTGAGTTCGCCTTCCAGGAGAGCGGATTCTGGGCCCAGGGCGTTAATATCGGCGTGGATTGCCGGTGGTAATGGATTTGCGGCCCCTTCCCAGCCGATAGGTATAGGGAAGGAGCCGACTTTTGACTCGCAATCAACCGTTGGACAAGGAGCGTCCGCATGTCTACCCCATTCAAAAAGTCAACTTCGTGGTTCGCTAGTCTGGGCGGCGCCTTCGGGCCGCAAACGCCACAGCGGGCCGGGCCAGAAACGCCGCCCTCTGCGCTTCGAGTCGCTGGAGACCCGCTCCCTGCTCTCGGCCACCGTGCTGCCCTCGATCAGCGGCATCGTCTATGAAGACCCCACCGGCAACGGAGTGGCGAGCAGCGACCTGCGACTGGCCAACGTCACGGTCAACCTCTTTCGCGACGGCGGCGACGGCATTTTCGAGGGCAACAATCCCGGCAGCGACGACTCGCTGGTGGGCACAACGACCAGCAACGCCAACGGCGCTTACCAGTTCACGAACCTCTCTGCCGGCACCTATTTCGTTCAGCAGGATCCGGTGCCCGGACTGGTAATCTCTTCCAGCCAATCCGTGCAGAAGGTGGTCGTCACCAGCGCCGACCTGCAAGGCACGCCGGGCACGATGATCGACTCGTTTGCATCGACTTCGCAGTACGTCAGCGGTTCGCTGCACGGCGGCAAGACCGGGACGTCCTCGCAATCAACCTCGGACGCCATCGGCGGCCATCGCAACCTGTACGTGCAACTCACGACGGCCGGCGGCGGCGTGTCGCTGGGCGCGGACGCCGATTGGCCCGGCCTGCTGGACTACGGCGCCAACGCCGCGTCCAACGGCATCTTCTGGGTCAACTGGGACGGCAACAACAGCAACCCCGCCATCCTGAACCCGACCGGGCTGGGCGGAGTCGACATCACGTCGCAGGGGGCCAGCACGGGCATCGAGATCAACGCGGCGGCCGACCATGACACCGGCTCCATCATGCTCAAGGTCTACACCGACGCCGGCGACTGGTCCTGGGCCAGCGTTCCCATCAGCGACACCGGCGATGGTTCGCTGGCGAGCGGTGATAGCCAGTTTGTGGCCTTCTCCAGCTTCGCGGTCGGCGGGGGCACGGGCGCCAACTTCGCCCAGGTCGGCGCCATCCAGATGTCGATCAACGGCGTGAATGCCGTCGACGGCCAGGTGGCGCCGATCCAGGCCGTGGGGCCGATGGTCTTCAGCGAGAACTTCACCAACCTGGCCGAGTCCGACCTGGGCGTGGTCAAGTCGGCCGCGCCCAATCCGGTCGTGGCCGGCAGCCAACTGACCTATACCTTCACCACGACCAACTACGGTCCTTCCGGCGATACGGGCGTGACCCTTTCGGACACGCTGCCCGCCGGAGAGCAATTCGTTTCCGGCACTAGCAGCCAGGGGACCGTCATGAACAACAACGGCACGCTTTCGGTTCCGCTTGGCAGCCTGGCCTCGGGGGCGGTCGCCACCACGACGGTCGTCGTCGCGGTCAATCAGAGCGTGTCCGGCACGATCTCGAATACGGTGACGGTCACCGGCAACAATCTCGATCCGAACCAAGGCAATAACAGTTCCACGGTACCGACGCAAGTCACCGCCTATGTGGCGCCGGTATCCTATACCGACCTGAAGATCGTCAAGACCGCGGCGCCGAATCCGGTGGACGTTGGCTCGGAACTGACCTACACGCTGCAGATCACCAACAACTCGCTCGTCACGGCCACCGACGTGATGGTCGTCGACACCCTGCCGGTGGGATTCGCCTACACTTCGGCCAGTCAGACGCCTCAGTCCAATATGGGCAGCGTGCTCACGTTCTCCCTGGGCACGATGGCGCCGCATGCCGTGGACACGATCATCGTTGAGGGCGACGTGACGTCAATTGCCGCCAGCACGATCACCAACACGGCCACCGTCAGCGCCGATCAGCCGGAAGCCAACCCGGCCGACGCCATCGCAAGTGTCACGACGAACGTCCTGCGTCCGGCGTTGCCGCCCGTGGGGCCGACGCCGAGCAAGTATTCCTTGATGTCGCACTTCCAGTATTGAGGGCGAAGGGCTGAGAACATCGGGCCGAAACGCCTGGCGAAGGAAAAACGTTTGCCAGGCTTGCATTTTTCCGGCCGAGAGGCGACAATACAGACATGAACACGTACGCCGTGAGCTTTTATTACTGGTTTTACTTCAGCCCCGCAGGTTTCGGGGTCGGAGGCGGCGTGTAAAGTTCAGCCCTAACCGACAGCATTCCAGGCCCCGAGACCCACTTTGGTTCTCGGGGCTTTTTGATTAGGTGTCAGGAGGTGCCAGGAAGACGCAGGGCTGAGTTCTTCCCCCGCTCCCGACACCTCTCACCTGACACCTCTCACCTCTCACCTCTCACCTAAGGACACCACCATGATTGTCGTCATGAAAAAGGCGCCAGCCGCCAAGAGATCGAACACATGATCGAGCGCGTCGAGGCCCTCGGCCTGAAAGCGCATCCGATCTACGGCACCGAGCGGACCGTGATCGCGGCCATCGGCGAGAAGCGCGACGAGCATCGCCAGTCGCTGGAGAGCGGTCCCGGCGTGGCCGAGGTCGTTCCCATCCTGGCGCCCTACAAGGTCGCCAGCCGCGAGGTCAAGGCCGAGCCGACCGTGATCCGCGTCGGCGGTTTCACGGTCGGCAATGCCCACGTCGGCATGATTGCCGGCCCTTGCTCGGTCGAGAACGAGGCCCAGACGCTCGCCACCGTGCGGGCCGTGAAGGCCGCCGGGGCGACCGCCCTCCGCGGCGGCGCGTTCAAGCCCCGCACCAGTCCCTACAGCTTCCAGGGCCTGAAAGAAGAGGGCCTCAAAATCCTCGCCGCCGCCCGCGCCGAGACCGGCCTGCCCGTGGTCACCGAAGTCATGTCGGAGGGCGACGTGAAGCTCGTTGCCAGCTATGCCGACGTCTTGCAGATCGGCGCCCGCAACATGCAGAACTATCGGCTCTTGGAGTCGGTGGGGGCCGAGGGCAAGCCGGTCTTGTTGAAGTGCGGGCCCAGCGCCACGCTCGACGAGTTATTGCTGGCGGCCGAATACGTCCTCAACGCCGGTAATCCCAATGTGATGCTCTGCGAGCGGGGCATCCGAACTTTCGAGTCGCACACGCGGTTCTCGCTCACCTTGGCTTCCGTGCCCTACCTCCACGACCGCACGCACCTGCCCGTGATTGTCGATCCCAGCCACGGCACGGGCCACACGGCGCTGGTTGCGCGGATGGCCGCCGCCGCCGTCGCCGCCGGGGCCGACGGCCTGATCGTCGAGGTCCATCCCGATCCGGAAACCGCCTTGAGCGACGGCTATCAATCGCTGACCTTCAAGCAATTCGAGGATCTTATGAGTTTGTGCCGCAAGGTGGCTGCGGCGGTGGACCGGGTGATGTAGGTGCCGAATCGCATTCACTGGATGCCCCAATAAGGGCGAGTTCAAAAATAGCGGCCTAATTACCTTGGCATTGTTTTTGAGGTGGACAGCGGAGAAAGGCAAGGGTGAACCGCCTGGTGCCGGGTCGGCCGCTTGGGAACCGTCAGGTTTGCCAAGGGGCGGGTTGGACTCCCGACCCGGCCGCGGCACGTTGACGGTCCCCAAGAGGCATGCGATAATGCCAGTATTGATGGAGATGGAGGTTGGAGTCGAGGATACGATGGAGCCGACAGGTACACTTGGCGATCAACTCTAGCGTGTCGAGGTGTTTGCTGCTCGCGCAACGTGACTTGGCAGTCGATTGGAAATGCCGAAATGGATATTGATTTTTGGGAAGAAGTCGAGCGATCGCGGCGGATGACGCCGGAACAGCGATTTCGCGGCACGCTGGACATGATCGATCTTGTACACGAACTTCGGATGGCGGGTATTCGGCACGATCTTCCCGGCGCGGACGATTCCGAAGCGCTTGCGGTTCTTCGCAAACGGCTGGAAATTGCCGAGAATTTGGGCGCGGTTCGATGAAAGCCGAGCAAGTGCTTCGCCGTGTGCTGGAGAGCCTGGAGTCCGTGGGAAGGCTTTTCCTGCCATAGCGGCGGACGGCAGCGGGGCTTTGGCCAGGGAGCCGTTCGTCATGCCGTTACGGTTCGCGCGTCCACCCCTGCATTTTTCCCGTTTTCGGACTTCGTTCCACGGCCCGCATCGAACACGGCGGTGACATCGACCGTAAAGGCCGGGAGCAGCACCGACGTGGCTATTGTGCCAAGCGGGAACTCACCGTGCAGACGATAGGCGGCGCCGTCGAGGGTCAGCACGACGACCGTTTCGGTTTTCGGGTCGACGATCCAGTACTCGGCAACGCCTGCCAAGGCGTACTCTTGGCGTTTCGTATCGTAGTCTCTCCGTCGGTCCTCTTCATCGTCGCTCACGACTTCCACGACAAGATCGGCGCCCTGCGGCTGATGATGCGGGTCGGAAATGCGGCCCGGCTTGAGAAAGGCGATATCCGGATCGCGAAATTTGCCGGCCCACAGGCGGATGGGCAGGGGCGCGAAGAACACCTCGCCCGAACCGATGGCCGCCACGCATGCCTCCAAGAGACGAAAGAGATAGCGCACGATCCGCTGATGGAAAGGATTCGGCGTGGAAAGCACCTCGATTTGGCCGTCCGTAAGTTCCACAAGTCTCCTGCTCCGCCTTTGCAGCGCCAGGTATTCGGTTTCCGTCCATTGCCCTTGCGGCGGAAAGAGCAGCGCGACAGGCCATGACGGCGCGCCGAGGCTCGGAGGGCGGCGAGTGAGAAAACGTTGGTGCGCAGGCCGGGGTGTCCATACAATTCTTTCTAGGAACCTGGAGAACACGATTTACCCTATTATAGCTCTCCCCCTCGCCCTCCGGCAGAGGGGCAGGGGATGAGGACGATGGGAATCTGCCGGGCATCCCCGGGCTCTTTTCTCACCGCCGTCACCGCGGGTGCGCTGGCGGTGCGCGCGGTTATTAGCCAAAAAAGCCGATAAACCCCGAAACCGGCAATCCGGGGGTGTCCCGCGCGATTCGATCGTCCACATGGTTTGAAGCCGAAACCCGCAAAAACCATTGCCGCCACGTCACCCCCCGGCATGGATGGTCCACGGTACGTCGCAAAGGTCGGACCCGCGAGCCTTAACTTCCCAGCGGGGGCTTGAAATTTCTTGAAATTCTGCAGCGGCCAATCTAAGTCGCTATGGCCGTCTGTGCCATGACGAGCCGGTGATCGTGACTGTCAACGGCACGCCGGCATTCCAACTCGCTCCCCTGACCGAGGGCGATGATCTGATTGATAGGCTGCTGGAGCACAATCCGAGGTTCCGGCAGACACTCCAGAGAAGATTGGGTGAGAAGTCCGTGTCCTTGAAAGAAGCACGCAAGCGGTTGTGACCCGCCCCCGGTCGATTTCCTGCCCGTTTGGGCTAGAATATCGAAATGCCTCTCCCCGACAAATCCCCCGCTGAACTGCTCGCCACGCCTGTGCAATTCCTCAAAGGCGTCGGTCCACAGCGGGCCGAGGCCCTGCTGCGACTCGACCTGCAAACGGCCCGCGACGTGCTCTTCTTCTTCCCGCGGACCTACCAGGACATGACCGACCTCCGCGAGGTCCACCAACTGGAGGAAGACAAGCTGCAAAGCGTCTGCGGCATCGTCGAGGACATGGAGCTCCGCGGCAGCCAGCCCGGCAAGTGCGTGCTCGGCGTGCTCATCCGCTCCGGCGGCGGACACCTTCGAGGACTGTGGTTCAATCAGCCCTTCATGGAGGAAAAATTCAAACTCGGCGAGCGCGTGATGTTCGCCGGCAAGCCGAAGCTGCAAGGGCTGGTCTGGCAGATGTCGCATCCCAAGGTCGATTGGCTGGGCGAGGAGGACGGCGAACCGCAGGGGCGGATCCTGCCCGTCTATCCGCTCACCGAGGGTTTACAGCAGTGGCAGATGCGGAAGATCGTAGCCGAGGCGGTCGCCGCCTTCGGGCCGCTGCTCGAAGAGATCTTTCCCGACGACTATTTCCAGGCCCACAACCTCTGGCCGCTCGAGCGGGCGATCCAACAGATCCATGCCCCCGACAACGCCGCGCAACTGGCCGGCGCGAGGCGGCGATTGGCCTATCAAGAGCTCTTCCTGCTGGGGCTGGCGCTGGCCGTCCGGCGGCAGCAACAGCACGATCTCAGGCAGGCCCCGCCCTTGGAGGCCACCGCCCAGATCGATGCCCGCATCCGCCGCCTCTTTCCCTTCGAACTGACCGAGGGCCAGCGGCGGGCGATCGCGGAGATCGGGGCCGACATGGGCCGGCCGCAGCCCATGAACCGCCTCCTGCAGGGCGACGTGGGCAGCGGCAAGACGGTCGTCGCCCTGTACGCCTTGCTGCTGGCCGTGGCCCACGGCTACCAGGCGGTGCTCATGGCGCCCACGGAAATCCTCGCCCGGCAGCATGCCTTGACCATCCGGCGGTTCTTGACCGGAAGCCAGGTCCGCCGCGCGGAGTTGATCGGCGGAATGCCGCCCAAGTTGCGCTCTGCCGTGCTGGAAGAGGTCGCCGCCGGGCGGATCGATCTGATCGTCGGCACGCAGGCCATCCTGCAGGAAGACGTCCGCTTCGCCAAGCTCGGCCTGGTGGTCATCGACGAGCAGCACAGGTTCGGCGTGCGGCAGAGGGCCGCGCTGAAACACTCCGGCCCTGACCCGCATTACCTGGTGATGACCGCCACGCCCATCCCGCGAACGATCACCATGACGCTCTTCGGCGATCTTGACGTCTCGACCTTGAACGACAGCCCGCCCGGCCGGCAGAAGGTCAATACCTACCTGGCCGGCGACCAGCGCCGCGAGCGGTGGTGGGAGTTCGTCCGCAAGAAGCTCAAGGAAGGGCGGCAGGGCTATGTCGTCGTGCCGCTGGTCGAGGAGTCCGAGCAGTCGACCGCCGTCAGCCTGCAAGAAACGTATGAAGCCCTGGCCAACGGCGAGTTGGAGGCCTTTCGCCTAGGGCTGATCCACGGCCGCATGACGAGCGAGGAGAAAGACGTCGTCATGGACCGCTTCCGCCAGGGCGAGATCCAGGTCCTGGTCTGCACGTCGGTGGTCGAGGTGGGCGTCGACGTACCGAACGCCACGCTGATGACCATCGAGAGCGGCGAGCGGTTCGGCCTGGCCCAACTGCATCAACTGCGGGGGCGGATCAGCCGCGGCAAGTATCCGGGCTTCTGTTGCGTCTTCGCCGCGCCGCAGAGCGAGGAATCGCAGGAGCGGCTCAAGGCCCTGGAGTCCTCGAGCGATGGTTTTCAATTGGCCGAGATCGATTTTCGCCTTCGCGGTCCGGGCGAGTTGTTCGGCACGCGGCAGCACGGTTTGCCGCCCTTGCGCGTGGCCGATCTGCTCCGCGACACGGAACTCTTGACCGAGGCCCGGCGCGATGCCTTGGCCCTGGTCGCCGCCGATCCGGGGCTCATGCTGCCGCAGAACCTGGCCTTGCGGCAGCGGATGCTGGCCCGTTATGGCAAGGCCCTGGACTTGGGCGACGTGGGGTAAAGTAGCAGGCACACTCCGTGTGCCGTCCGCCATCCCTGGAGAAGTGGCAGCCGGACAGCCTACCAATCCGCATGCAGCCACTTATTCCGGGGGGATCCGTGCCATGTCTGTCACGCAGGCACGGCCTCCCGCCCCTTCCGTTCATGGCCCCCAGCGAACACAATAAGACTTTTCGGTGGGAATTCGCCCAGCCCTGCATCCTTCCGCCTTCTCTTATGCTTTCCATCCGCCGCATTGATAGCCGCCGCGAAGACATCCATGCCGCCATGAACGCCTTGCGCCGGCGGTTGAGCCCTGAGGGCAATGTCGTCAGCGAAGCGGGGCGGCGGCGGACGATCGAGGTTTTCGGCGAAGCACTCTCGCCTGCCGAGGTCGTTGGACGGATCTGCCGCGACGTGAAAACCCTCGGCCTGCCGGCACTGCTGGACTACTCGGCCCGCATCGACGGGGCCCGCCTGACGGCCGAGACCATCCGCGTCTCGCCCCAGGAATTGGAAGAGGCCCACGCCGCGGCCGACGCCGGATTCCTGGCCGCCATCCGCAACGTCCGCCAGCGAATCTGGAATTTCCAGGAGGCAATTCTCCACGAGGACATTCGCATCGAAGTGCCGGGCGGCTACCTGGTCGAGCGCTATCGGCCGCTCGATCGCGTCGGCCTTTGCGTGCCGGGCGGCGCGGCCGCGTATCCGTCCACCGTGCTGATGACCGCCGTGCCGGCCCAGGTGGCGGGCGTAAAGCAACTCGCCCTGGTCGCCCCGCCGACAAAGTTCGGGGCCTACAATCCCGACCTGCTGGCCACCTGCCATGAGCTGGGCATCGACGAGGTCTACCGTATCGGCGGCGCCCAGGCTGTGGCGGCTCTGGCATACGGGGTCGAGGGCCTGCCGCGGGTCGACAAGATCGTCGGTCCCGGCAACCTGTTCGTGGCCCTGGCCAAGAAGCAGGTCTACGGCGACGTCGATATCGACTCCATCGCCGGGCCGAGCGAAGTCGTGGTGATCGTCAACCAATCGACGAGGGCCGACTACACCGCGCTCGACCTGATCGCCCAGGCCGAGCACGCCCCCGGGGCGAGCGTGCTGATCGGCTGGGACGAGAAGGTCCTGGACGCGGCGGTCGAGGAGCTCGATCGGCGGTTGGCCCACCTGGAGCGCGGCACACTGGCCCGGCAGAGCCTGGAAGAGTTCGGCGCCGTGATCCTGGCCCGCGACGTGGAAGAGGCTTGCGCGCTGGCTGACGAAATCGCCCCGGAGCACCTGCACATTGCCACGGAAAACGCCGCCGCGCTGGCCGAGAAGATCGTGCATGCCGGGGCCATTTTCCTCGGCAATTACACGCCGGTGGCCCTGGGCGACTACGCCGCCGGCCCTTCGCACGTCCTGCCCACCAGCGGCACCGCCCGCTTCGCCAGCGGCCTGTCGAGCAACGACTTCCTCCGCGCCGGAAGCATTTTGCATTTCACGCAACAAGGGCTCAACGAGCTGGCCTCCGATGTTCGCGTCCTGGCTACTAAAGAAGGACTGACGGCGCATCGGGCCAGCGTGGAAATAAGGATGAAGGATGAGGGATGAAGGATGAGGGATGAAGGATGAGATGAACGCGACATCTGAAGCGACTTGCATCCCGCCCTTCCGGAAGCCGCCGGCGGGCCGGCAGAGGATCTGTTCCGAGCAGCAGGTCAAGCTGATCGATCCGATCTGGGTCGTGGGTCCCGTGCGCCGCAAGGGCTTTTGGGACGATGCGGAGAATTGCCGCAACTATCTCTTTTGGCTCGCCCACAAGCTCCATTTCCGCTACATGCAGGATTGGTATGAAAGCACCGACGCCCAGTTCTACAACAACAAAGGAATGTCGTTGCTGAGACGGCACGAATGGACGCGGGTCGAGGTCGTGAAGGCCTATTTCCCGCAGTACGAGTGGCACGAGTGGCTCTTCCGCACGACGCCCAGGGGCTTTTGGCACAAGCCGGAGAACCGCCAGCGATACTACGCCTGGCTGGGCGAGAAACTCGGCTACCGGCAGCCGGCCGACTGGTGGCGGCTGACCTGCGACGACCTGTGGAACAACTATGGGACCACGCTCTTCAACATCATGCCCTCGCTGGCCGAGATACGCAAGGAATGTTGCCCGGAAGAACGCGAGTATGAGCGTCGCAAGGAGGTGACTGCCGAGCAGGTCTTGCGGTGGGCGGACGAGCATCGGCGCGGCACGGGAAGTGGCCCGGTTCAAAATCGGGCGCGGTGCTCGAAACCGGCACGACCTGGGGGACCGTCGATTACCTTCTGCGGCGCGGCATGCCGGGCGCGCCGGCCGGAACGACGCTCGCCCGCTTCCTGCAGCAGCGGCGGGGACGCACCAACCACTTGGATCGGCCGCGATTGTCCGTACGGTTGATTCTCCGCTGGGCCGACGCCTATTTCAAGCTGCACGGCGCGTGGCCGAAACGGGGTTCGGGTCCGATCGAAGGGGCGGAGGCGACTTGGAGCGGCGTCGATTACGCCTTGCAGAAGGGGTCCCGCGGGCTGCCCGGCGGGACGTCGCTGGCGCGGTTGCTGAAAGAGCGGCGCGGGGACTGAATGGCGGCAGATTTTCTTTCCGATCGACTATCTACCGCGTGTCCGGCGGGCGATATATAATATAGAAGAGTTTCCGACCGGTTCTTCGGAGTCAGACAAAATGTCAATGGCGATTCAAGCCGATCCCGTCCCTCTGAAGATGGACGAAGATGGCGCTATCCGCGTAGGCGGCACACGGATGACGCTGGATCTTGTTATCGTAGAACATAAGGCCGGCGCCACGCCGGAGCAAATTGCCGCGGATTACGACACGCTCTCGCTGGGCGATGTCTACGCCGCGATCACGTACTATCTTCATCACCAAGCCGAAGTCGACGCGTATCTGGAGCAGAGGAGACGGGCATTGGAGGAACTCCGCCGTGAAATCGAGGCCAAACACCCGCGCGAAGGCCGTCGCGAGCGCCTGCTCGCACGGCGTGCTACGAAGGAGTGATCGGTGCTGCGGTTCGTCACCGATATTCTGCTTCAACGGGTCCGTTTTTCGAGCACTCCGGCGGAGCAGTCCCAGATTAGACATTGTTCGTGCGCAGGACGTGGGGCTGAACGGTGCAACCGATCCGCAACTCCTGGCGTGGGCAGCCGAGCGAGGCCGACTCGTGCTGTCCCATGACATCAACACGTTGATATCCTTCGCGAACGATCGGACGAGATCGGGGAAGCCCATGCCCGGACTGATTGAGGTTTCTCGCACGATGTCGGTTGCGCAGGCAGTCGAGGACCTTCTGATCCTGGCTGATTGCAGCCACGAGGACGAATGGGAGGGGCAAATCATCTTTTTGCCCTTGTGACCTCGAGCGGGATTAGAAAAGGAAATGGCGGAAAAGACCAAATGGCGGATTTGAAGAACGAAATTGAGTTGAACAACACTCGCGAGAAACTACGGAGGCTCCAACAGCAATACGTTGCCGCACAAGTGCGTCCCATTGTCAATCATCAGTCTCGCCAACTGACGCTTCGCTCGCTAAAGAAACTCATCAACCAGCTTACGCAAGAAATCGTGCGGTTCGAATCGCGGGCAAAGAAGCCGGTGCGGACTCTTGGAGGCTATCCCATCGTCGTGCAAACCAGACTAAGAAAAACTAGTTGAGGAAGCAGCGCATGAACAATTCGATCGTTGTGAAGAACGCCCAGAGTGAACGCAGTTCATGGGGCAAGGTGTCGCTCGGCAGGATCGCAAAGGTCTCCAAGTGCCAGATCGATGCTTACAAGGACAACTGGGAGTCGATCCGAACGTTTCTCCTGAGACGCGCGTAACTCGGCCTTAGCGTAAAATTCCAGGAGGATCCCGAGGACATATGATGGTCCAGTATTTCCGCTCCAACATCCGCTCCATGTCCGGCTACGTGCCCGGCGAACAGCCGCAGGGCGACGGGTTCATCAAGTTGAACACCAACGAGAACCCCTACCCGCCTTCGCCCGCGGTCGCGATCGCCGTCCATGAGGCCCTCGGACGCGGACTGCAAAAATATCCGGATCCGATGGCCGGGGCCTTTCGCCGCCGCGCGAGCGAACTGCTCGGCGTGCCGCCCGAGTGGATCCTGGCGGGCAACGGCAGCGACGACATCCTCACGATCGTCACCCGGGCCTTGGTCGGCGAGGGCCAACTGCTGCGGCTGCCGTATCCCAGCTACATCCTGTACCGCACGCTGGCCGAGTTGCAGGGTGCGCGGAGCGAAGAAATCCCCTTCCAGCCCGACTGGTCGCTGCCGGAGGCCTTCGCCCTTGGAAGCGACGATCTGCGGCTGGTCTTCCTGGCCAATCCCAACAGCCCCTCGGGCACCGTCGTTCCGCCGCAGGCCGTGCTGGAGCTGGCCCAAAGGCTGCCCTGTCCACTCTTGGTCGACGAGGCCTACGCCGACTTCGCCGAGACCAACTGCCTGGACCTCGTGGCGAAGTGCGAGAAGATCATGGTCTCGCGGACGCTGAGCAAGTCGTACGCCCTGGCAGGGCTGCGGTTCGGCTACCTGGTGGCCCAGCCGCAGATGATCGAGCAGTTCGTCAAGGTGAAGGATTCTTACAACTGCGACGCACTCTCGATCGCCGCGGCCGAGGCGGCCATCGGCGACCAGGCCTGGCTCGGCCAGACCCGCGGCAAGATCCTTCGCTCGCGCGGCCGGTTGGTGACGGCTATGCGGGATTTAGGGTTTATCGTGCCCGATTCGCAAGCTAACTTTGTATGGGCCCGGCACCAAGGGCAGGGCGTCCGGCCCATGTACGAAGAACTGAAACGCCGGCGGATCCTCGTCCGATACATGGAGTATCCCGGTTGGGGCGACGGCCTGCGGATCACGGTCGGCAAGGACGAAGAGATCGAGGCCTGCGTGAAGGCGCTGCAGAGCCTAATGTAAGAAATCCGAAATCCGAATCTCGAAATCCGAAACAAATCCAAAATTCAAATAAGAAATGTCGCAAAGCGTTTTGTATTCGGATGCTTCGGTGATTAGGTATTCGGATTTTGAATTTGTTTCGGATTTCGATATTCGTATTTAGGATTTCCATTTATTATGCCGCGCACGGCCACCATCCAGCGCAAGACGACGGAAACCGATATCCGGCTCGAAATCGATCTCGACGGCAGCGGCCGCGCGGAGATCGCCACGGGCGTCGGTTTCTTCGACCACATGCTCACGCTCCTGGCCCGGCATGCGGCCCTCGATCTGGCGATCGAGGCCCAGGGCGACCTGCACGTCGATCAGCATCACACGGTGGAGGACGTTGGCATCTGCCTGGGGCAGGCCGTGCGGCAGGCCCTGGGCGATCGGGCGGGCATCCGCCGCTACGGCCACTTCACACTGCCCATGGACGAGACGCTGGCCACCTGCGCGGTCGATCTCGGAGGGCGGCCCTACTTCGTCTTCGAGGCCATGTTCCCCACGGCCAAGATCGGCGAGTTCGATAGCGAATTGGTCGCCGACTTCTGGCACGCCTTTGCCACGAACGTCTTGGGCAACGTCCACATTCTCGTGCCCTACGGCCGCAACAGCCATCACATTGCCGAAGCCGTTTTCAAGTCCGCGGCCCTGCGCGCTCTGCGCCGCCTGGGAGCCCGACCCGCGGATCACCGGCGTGCCGAGCACAAAAGGCGTTCTCTAGTCAGTAGGGTGGGACAAGCGAGCTTGCGATGCCGGCCCACCATTCTTTTCGTATCTTTCTCAATTCCGTCTGGCTAGCGCTTGCCGGCTATCGCGAGTGCGCCCTGAACCTTCTCCCACGCCGTTCCCCATGCTCCGGCAAATGTTGTGGGGTTGACAGCCCAATTAGTAATGCTCACACTGACGGCGTTTGGTTTGTGGCTGGTTATTTTCGGCGTTATGGAACTGACCATGATACGACTCTTATGGCTGGTTTGTTTGGGATTCACGGCAAGCACACCGCTAGAGGCGCAGGAGATCAAGCTTCGAGCGACGATTGAAACCGAAGGGTCAACTGGAGGCGGGCTCGCATTTAGTCCCGACGGCAAGTTCGTCGCAAGAGGCGGCAGGGATGGGACTCGGATATGGGACGTCGCCAGCGGCAAGGTCACGGCCACTTTCAAGAACCCGGTGGTCGAAAGCAGCCTTCGCCCAGCAGCCAGCGACTGGCGCTGGCCTTCAGTCCTGACGGTACCGCCCTCGCTGTCGGTGGCGGGAATCAGGTAGCAGCCGAAGTCCACCTCTGGAACGTGGCGGCGGGAAAGGAGACGCTTACGCTGAAGTCGCAGGGGTGGCCCAGGGGCTTGGCGGAATCCGTCTACGCCCCCAGGCTATTCTACTCGGTCGTGTTCAGCCCTGATGGCAAGATCATTGCCGCTGGCGGCGGAGACGGTCCGCACGGGGAGGTCAAACTCTGGGACTCAGCGACCGGCAAGCACCTCGGCGACCTGCCTGCGTCGTCATGGCAAACAACTTCCGTGGCCTTCAGCAACGATGGCAAGGTGCTTGCGTCTGGGGCTCCATTGAGAGTTTGTATTTTAGCACCCGCGGGTCTGGCTACACCTGGCAGTAACTTGTCCGCTACAGTCCTGAAAGATGACCGCGACTCCGTATGCGTGGCATTCAGCCCGGACGGCAAGACGCTGGCCTCGGCCGGCTGGAGCAGCCGAACTGTCGAACTTTGGGACGTTGCCAGCGGAAAGCGGCTGGCGGCCCTCCGAGCGCACAAGAGTTACGTCGCCTATGTGGCATTCTTGCCGGACGGAAAAACGCTTGTCTCGGCGGGTGACTACGACGATGGTTCAATCAGGTTGTGGGACGTTGCCAGCGGCCAAAACACGGCCACGGTCATGACCGATCACATGGACCTCTACGGTTTGGCGCTTAGCCCGGATGGGAAAACGCTGGCGTCTGCGGCGCTGGGGCAAATCAAGCTTTGGGACGTCAAGACCCGCTAGGGCCTCGCTATTTTGTCACTGGCGTGTAGCCCTGCCAGACCCACTCCAGGGCTTGCGGATAGGTCTGGGCGATGACCTTGCCGTCGGTGTGGCCGGCGTTCTTGGCGTAGATCAATTGGTAGTGATAGCCCTTGGCCTTCAGCGTATCGGCCATCCGCAGGTTGGCGATGACCCAGTTGTGGAAGCCCGTCGAAGCCGAGGTGGCGCCATTGTCCCGCTCGCCGACCTCCAGCCAGACGCGTAAGGGCTTGGCCGGACTTTCCGGAATGAAGTGTGCGTGATATTCCCAGGCCCCATGCGGGGCGTCCGCGTTGGACTGCTGGTTCACGTAGGTCCCCGAATAGGTCATCACGCGATGGTAAAGTTCCGGGTGGAACCAGGCCATGGTGAAGGCCGCCGAGCCGCCCGAGCTTCCGCCGAGGGTCATGCGACCGTCGGGATCCTTGGTCAAGCTCACGCCGTACTCCTTTTCCACGCGGGGCAGGACCTCGGCCTCGATGAACTCGGCATTCTTTCCCGACACCGTGTCATATTCGAGGCCCCGCTGGCTGCCCCCGCCGTCGCCGCCGCCGTTGGCGATCATCACGGCGATCATCGCCGGCAGACGATGGGCGGCGATCATGCTGTCGAGCACGTTGGGAAGCTGGTTCTGTCTCGCGCCGTAGGCATCGAGCGCGACGATAAATGGGGCGGGCGTGCCGGAGACATATTGGCTGGGGACGTACACGGTGACCTTGCGCGTGGGATTCGCGCCTCGCAGACCGGCGGGCGGGTAGAACTTGCTGTCGGCCGCGTTCATCGTAAAGCTGGCCACCTTGCCCTTGGGAACCCCGTCCTTGGCCGTCTGCTCGGGGGCGGGACGATAGTCCGGCCCGATGGAGTAATTGCCGTCGCCGGCGCCGGGCGTCCAGGGCGGAAACTCTGCCAGCTTGGCGACTTCGGCCTGATCGGCGGCGGACATCGGCCCGCCGCGCACGGCACCTTTGCCTTTGCCCGCGGGCGGTGTAGCGCCGGGGGCCGGCGCATCAGCGGCAAAAATCGGGGTTGTGCCCGCCACCAGGCAGAGCAACGTGGCGGTACGGAGGAATGCGAAAGGTCTATTCGTGCGCATGGAAATACGGTCCTGAAGGAAAAAGGAGGGAAGAAGGTTAGTTTTTGACCCCAGTGTCGTCGCGCATTCTATGCAGCGATCCTTCCCGGACAACGGTTCGACGAGCTTTTCCCCAAAAACTTCGGATATCCGCAAGCAAACTGCGCAATTGCGCAATTTCAAGTGGACACAGGATGGCAAGTACTCGGGCCGAGTTTCCCTAAACTCTCCCCTCTCGGGTGGTCGAAACCTATATTGAGTCGCTTGATTCCGACAAATAGCGCGTCTAGGATGAACGAGACGCTTCTGCGCCTTAGAACCATCGTACGGAGTGATGACGTGGTAAACCGTGCCGATCCGCGAATCGTCCCGCCTTGCCGCTGCGTGTGTACAAGTCCGGCTTGAAGGCCGGACACCGCGCGCTCCTCTTTTGACCACGCCCGTGCTGCTGGCGAACTCGTTTCCTCCCCGCGGCAATCGCCAGCCCCGCCGGGCTTCCTTTGTACGTATGATCTCTGGAGTCCTAGACCATGGCGACCGACGTCCGCATCAAAGAAACCCTGCCCGAACTGACCGACAAGATTGTCCAGACCTATTCGGACCTGGACACGATCACCCACCTCGGCCATTGCCCTCTGCCCAGCTACGAATCGATCGTCGAGATCCTGGAGAGCCTGAAAGACATCATCTTTCCCGGGTATCGGCGGCGGGACGGGCTGCACCTGGGGAACATCACCTATCACGTAGGCGACCTGATCGACCGGCTGCACGATCAACTGACGGAGCAGACCGCGCGGGCCCTGCGTCACGAGCAGGGCGAGGAGTTCACCTGCGGCCCGCAGCAGAAGGCCGACTTCGAGGCCCTCGGGCAGGCCAAGGCGGTGGCTTTCTTGCAGCAGATTCCGGTGGTCCGCGAGTTGCTGGCCACCGACGTTCCGCGCGGCCTACGACGGCGACCCGGCCTGCAAGTCGCTGGACGAGGTGATCTTCTGCTATCCGGGGCTGGAGGCCATCACCGTCTACCGCCTGGCGCATCTGCTGTACAAGCTCGAAGTGCCGCTGATTCCCCGCATCATGACCGAGTGGGCCCACAGCCGCACCGGCATCGACATCCATCCCGGGGCCACGATCGGCAAGCACTTCTTCATCGACCACGGCACGGGCGTGGTCATCGGGCAGACGACCGAGATCGGCGACTGGGTCAAGCTCTACCAGGGCGTGACGCTGGGCGCCTTGAGCTTCGCCACCGACGCCGACGGGAACCTCGTGCGCGGCACCAGCGCCATCCCACGATCGAGGATCGCGTCGTGATCTACGCCAACGCCACGGTGCTGGGCGGCAAGACGGTCGTGGGGCATGACGCCGTGATCGGCTCCAGCGTGTGGATTACGAGCTCCGTGACGCCGCATGCGACCGTGACCTTGGAGAAGCCGCGGTTGAACGTCCGCGACCCGAATTTCGCGGCGGACTTCTCGATCTGATGGGCGGCAGAAGAGGGACATCCGGGACGGCTAAGACATTATGACCGCAGAGAACTTCGACCAAACACTGACTGCATTCAGAGCTCGTAGTCCTTTTCGACCATTTACCGTGGCCTTGGTCAACGGCGATCGCTTCGAGGTCGACCATCGCGACGCATTTTTCATGCGAGACGGCGTGGCCGTCTATGTCGCGCCAAGAGGCGTTCCTGTGATTTTCGACCACGAGGGCGTCAGCCAGTTCGTCGGCGACCTGTTGGGGCAGGCAAACGAGTAGGCCGGACTCCAAAACCAAGATCGACAGGTTTCAAACCTAACCTACAAACCGTCTGCCCGCCGCGCCACGCGCAACTGGGCCCGGGCTTGGGCCTCGGCCTGCTGGCGGGCGGCCATCAGCTCGGGCGTGTGCGCCGCCTGGCTAAAGGCGGCTTCCATCCGCTGCGAGGCGGCCTGCTCGTCGATCTTGTCGGCCGCTATCGCCCGATTGGTCAACAGCGAGACGACATTGTCGACGACCTCGACGAAGCCGCCCTCGACGTAGAACCGCTCGACCTGGTTGCCATGACGGATCCGCATCTCGCCGTAGCCCAGCCGGCCGATGAGCGGCGTGTGGCTCGGTCCGATGCCGATTTCGCCGTCGAACAACGTAACGACGACAAAGTCGGCCGCCGTGTCGCGGACGGTCTGCTCGGGAGTGACGACAATACAATGAAGTTCGGCCATGGTCGGACGAGGGAGAATTGCAAATTGCAAATTGCAAATTGAAAATTGCAAATTGGAAGACCCTGCCAGCAGGCCCGCCGCGCTCTGCAATCCGCCGCTCGAGTTCCTCCGTTGAGATTAGTTCTTTCGTACCAACACTGTCCCCAATTTGCAATTTGCAATTTGCAATATTTATTTCGCGGCGGCGGCCATCTTCTTCGCCTGCTCGTCCGCCTGCTCGATCGCCCCGACGTACATGAACGCCTGCTCGGGCAGATGGTCCCACTTGCCGTCGGCAATCTCTTCGAAGCTGCGGATCGTCTCCGGCAGCGGCGTGATCTCGCCCGGCTTGTTCGTGAAGGCCTCGGCCACGAGGAAGGGCTGCGAAAGGAAGCGTTCCATCCGGCGGGCCCGATGCACCACCAGCTTGTCCGTCTCGCTCAACTCGTCGACGCCCAGAATGGCGATGATGTCCTGCAACTCGCGGTACCGCTGCAGGGTGGTCTGCACCCGCCGGGCGCAATTGTAATGCCGCTCGCCCACATACTGCGGATCGAGCACGCGGCTGGACGAGGCCAGCGGATCGACGGCCGGATAGATGCCCTTCTCGGAAATCGCCCGCTCCAGGTAGATGAAGGCGTCCAACTGGCCGAAGGCAGTGGCCGGGGCGGGGTCGGTCGGGTCGTCGGCCGGCACGTACACGGCCTGCACCGAGGTGATCGCCCCGCGGTTGGTCGAGGTGAT
Source organism: uncultured Planctomycetia bacterium (assembly GCA_963824275.1). Classification (GTDB taxonomy): domain Bacteria; phylum Planctomycetota; class Planctomycetia; order Pirellulales; family Thermoguttaceae; genus JANXQG01. Next base: position 2,195,104 of record CAWGOT010000003.1, read on the forward strand.
CCGCTCCTGCAACTGGCCCATCTCCGTGGCCAGCGTCGGCTGGTAGCCGACGGCCGACGGCATGCGCCCCAGGAGGGCCGAAACCTCGCTGCCGGCCTGCGAGAAACGGAAGATGTTGTCGATGAACAAGAGCACGTCGGAACCGGTCGAGTCGCGGAAGTACTCGGCCATCGTCAGGGCCGACAAGGCCACGCGGAGCCGTGCGCCGGGCGGCTCGTTCATCTGGCCGAAGACCATGCACGTCTGGTCGATGACGCTGCGACCGGTATTGCCGATCTTGGCGTGCTGCATTTCCAGCCACAGGTCGTTGCCCTCGCGGGTCCGCTCGCCGACGCCGGCGAAGACGGACGAACCGCCGTGGGCGGAGGCGATGCGGGCGATCAGTTCCTGCAGGATGACCGTCTTGCCCAGACCGGCCCCGCCGAACAGCCCGGCCTTGCCGCCGCGGACGAAGGGCGTCAAGCAGGTCGATGACCTTGATGCCCGTCTCGAAGATCTCCGTCTTCGTCGAGAGGTCGACGACGTCCGGGGCGTCGCGATGGATGGGCCAATGCTCTTCGGCGTTGACGGGACCGAGCTCGTCGATCGGTTCGCCCAGGAGGTTGAAGACGCGCCCCAGCGTGGCCTTGCCCACGGGCACGCAGACCGGGGCGCCGGTATCGACGCAGGCCATGCCGCGGACCATGCCGTCGGTGTTGCCCAGGGCGACGCAGCGCACGCGTCCGCCGCCAAGCTGGGCCTGGACCTCGCCGGTCAGACGGACCTGAACGCCCTTCTGCTCGGCCTCGATGCGCACGGCGTTGTAGATCGGCGGCAGATGGTCGTCGGGGAACTCGGCGTCGAAGGTCGAGCCGATGACCTGGGTCACGCGGCCGGCTTGGGTGTTGGTGGGGGCGGGGGGATTTAGTGTGGTGGGCATAACATTGGCCTGTAATTAAGAATAAAGACTGCAAATTGAAAATTGAAAATTGCAAATTGCAAATTGCAAATTGCAGACAGTACCCTACTTCTTTTCTTGGTCGCGACTCTTCGCGGTAGCAACCGATTTGCCGATGATCCTGCAAAGCTGGTCGCTTTCGTCAATCAGCCCCGCCATCTTCTCGCCCGAGAGCAATTTGGACCGAACGATCAATCGCAGCCAGTACCGCGACTCTCGCAACTCCTTCAGTACGATGCCCAGTTTATGCGCGAAATCGGCACGACTTTCTGCGGCGCAACCCTCTTCGTAGTTCGGCCCCGGCGCAGATCCGCACCGAACCAACTGGCCCGCCACATGCCGGCCCGCCCGGGTCTCAGGCAACGCATCGACAACATTGAAAACTCTGACCGCAAAGTCCAGGAACCTCTCCGACAATTCATCGGGATTCATGGTTCGTCATCCCTTTCTTCAATTTGAAATTTGCAATTTGCAATTTGCAATTTGCAATCTCCTCTCTTACTTGTTCAGGGCCTCCGCCCCTCCGATGATCTCCAGCAGTTCGCCGGTGATCTGTCCCTGGCGGGCACGGTTGTAGGCGATGGAGAGGCTGCCGATCATCGAATCGGCGTTCTCCGTGGCGTTCTTCATGGCGACGCGGCGGGCGATCTGCTCGCTCACCGCCGCATCGAGAAAACACTTGAAGAGCTTCACCTTGAAGCTGGCCGGCACGACTTCATCGACAATGCTCGCCGCCGACGGCAGAAACTCGTACTGCACGTGTACGCCATTCTTTTCGTCGTCAGCGGCGGGGTCCAAGCGGGGCAGCGGCAGCAACGTCTCCGCCACGGCAAATTGCCGCCCTAGGCTCTCGAACTTCGTGTACACGATGTCCAGGCGGTCGAGGCGGCCCGATTGATACAATTCGAGGTAGCGATTGGCCAGCACTTCCACTTCCGCGTAGGAGGGCTTGTCGTCGAACTGGGTAAAAGACTCGGCGATGTCGATCTTCCGGAAACGAAAGGCCGAGATGCCCCGCTTGCCGGCAACTTCCAGGCGAACGTCCGGCGCCGCCGCCTCGAGTTGCTTCAACTGGTTCAGCCCGAGGCGCAGCACGCTGCCGTTGTATCCCCCGCACAGGCCGCGATTGGCAGAGAGCACCAGCAACGCGGCCTTCGACGTTTCGGCGTGGGGCTCCAGCAGCGGATGCTTGACCTCCAATCCGGCCGTGGCGAGGTGGCCGACCAGAGCCATGATCCGCTTCGTATAGGCCGAGGCCGCCACCGCGCGGTCCATGGCCTTGCGGAAGCGGGCCGTGGAGATCAACTCCATCGTCCGCGTGATCTTGCGAATGCTGCGGATCGATTTGCGTCGCCGGTCGAGTGCTTTGGCTTTGGCCATAGGTAAAGGGGTCAGGGGTCAGTTTTCAGTACTTGGTTCCGTCACGGGCTGGAAGCCATGAATCCCCCGATGACCGCCAGGATCGGTTTCAGCCCATTGTGAGCGGGATCCACCTCCACGCCGAAGTTTTCCAAGGCAGTCGCTCCAAGCAGCAACAGCGAGCCTCTTGGCGCAAAAATCACAGGGCAAGGGATTACGCCGTCCAAACCCTCGATTTGGAAGTCGCAAAAACCCAGTTGCCGCGTCTCTCTTCTCCCATCCGCGAATAGCAGATTTCTCATCGCGGCCGGCTCGACGCCGATCTGCTTCAAGAGTTCTTCAGGGACGAAGGAATAACAGCGCACCGCTATCGATCAAGAACTCCTCTTCGAAGAACCGTTCGGGCTTCTTGCTGTTGGACACCTTGATTTTCTTTTTGACCAATCCCATGATCTTCTTCAAAAGCCAGTTCACCACGCATTCTTGATTGCAATCGGTTTCATAAAAAAGCCCGACTTCCAGGTACATTATGGCGGGCCTGCGCTCGCTAGAGATCTGGTCCCACCCTACCACACAATTCTATTCTATCGCTTTTGCCCCGCAAAAACCCTCTGGAACTCCCCCAGCGCGGCGTCGATCTCGGCGAAGGTGGCGTCGTCCAGTTTCTTCGTCTCATCGAGTTTCTTATACAGCGCCTGCTTCTGGTCGCGGACGAATTGCAGGAACCCGCTCTCCCAGGCATGCACGTCCTTGATCGGAACCTTATCGAGGTGTCCTCGCGTGCCGGCATAAATGCTCAGCACCTGATCGATGACCGGCATGGGATGGTAGAGACCCTGCTTCAAGAGCTCCGTCATGCGGTAGCCGCGGTCCAGACGCGATTGCGTAGCGGCGTCAACGTCGGTGCCCAACTGGGCAAATGCCTCCAACTCGCGGAACGAGGCGAGGTCCAACCGCAGGCCGCCGGCGACCTTCTTCATGGCCGGCACCTGGGCGTTGCCGCCCACGCGGGAGACGGAAATGCCGACGTTCATGGCCGGACGCTGCCCGGAAAAGAACAGGTCCGGCTGCAGGTAGATCTGCCCGTCGGTGATGGATATCACGTTCGTGGGAATATAGGCCGAGACCTCGCCTTCGAGCGTTTCCACGATCGGCAGGGCGGTGAGCGATCCGCCGCCGTGCGCCTTGCTGAGCTTGGCGGCCCGCTCCAGGAGGCGGCTGTGGGCGTAGAAAATGTCGCCGGGGTAGGCCTCGCGGCCGGGTGGACGCCGCATCAAGAGCGAAATCTGCCGATAGGCCTGGGCCTGCTTGGAGAGGTCGTCGTAAACGATCAAGGCGTCCTGGCCCTTGTACATGAAGTACTCGGCCATCGCGCAACCGGCGTACGGGGCCACGTATTGCAACGGGGCCGGATCGCTGGCACCGGCCACGATGACCGTCGTATAGTCCATCGCGCCGTAGCGGCGGAGCGTCTCCACCAGCGCGGCGATGTTCGACTCCTTCTGGCCGATGGCCACGTAGAAGCACTTTACGCCGGTAGCCTTCTGGTTGATGATCGTGTCGATGCAGATCGCCGTCTTGCCCGTGCGGCGGTCGCCGATGATCAGCTCGCGCTGGCCGCGGCCGATGGGCGTCATGGCGTCGACGGCCTTGATGCCGGTCTGCAGCGGCTGATTCACGGGTTGGCGTCCGGCCACGCCGGGAGCGGTCGTTTCCACCGGCCGCCGCTCCGTAGTGACCAGCGGAGGGCCGCCGTCGAGCGGATTGCCCAGCGGACCGAGCACGCGGCCCAGCACGGCCTCGCCCACCGGCACGCTCAGCAAGCGGCCGGTGCTGCACACTTCATCACCTTCTTCAATCTTGAGGTAGTCGCCCAGGATGATGACGCCCACCGAGTTTTCCTCGAGGTTGAAGGCCAGACCGAAGACGTCGCCGGGGAATTGGACCATCTCGCCGGCCATCACGTTCGACAGCCCGTAGACGCGCGCAATGCCGTCGCCCACTTCGATCACGCGACCGACCTCGCGGACATCGATGCGGGAATCGAACTGCTCAACTTCCTGCTGGATAACGGAAGCGATCTCGTCGGCTTTGAATCTCATGAACACTCCTCTCGATCATCTGCTGGCGAAGGGATTGCAATTGGTTGGCGACGGAGCCGTCGTAGACGGTGTCGCCGATGCGGAGAACGGCCCCGCCGATCAGCGCCGGATCGACGACGGTCTCCAGGATCGGCCGCTGGCCGAGCGCTGCGCCCAGGGCGGCGGCGATCCGCTCGATCTGCCGCGGATCGACCGCGGTGGCCGTGGTCAGGCGGACGCGGGTCTGGCCCTGCAGTTCCTCGTACAAGATGCGGGCCTGGTGCCGGATCGCCCGCAGGCAATCGAGGCGGCCGTGCCGCGATACCACCTTGAGAAAATTCAGCAGCAGGCGGGAAATCCGCGCGGCAAAGACGCGATCGAGCACGACGGCCTTTTCCTCAGGGCTGACCAGGAGCGAGGCGAGGACCGTCTCGAACTTGGGAAACTGGAGAAAGACCTCGCTCACGATGGCGTCCAACTCGTCGAGCACGGCGACCGTTTGCCCCGCATTCTCGGCGGCGGCCACCAGGGCGCGGGCGTAGACCTCGCCGACCTTCTCCTGGCCGACGTCGGGCGAGAAGCGGTCCGCGTTGTGAGCGTCGCGAGCAAGGATGTCATCTGATTCGGCCATGGAACGCCTTCACCTATCCGTGGGATTTTCCGTTGACCTTGGACTTCGATTGGGAGAACTCGGCCACTGCCTGGTCGATCAGGCGGCTGTGGTCGGCGGCCTTGAGCTGCGAACCGACAATCTTGCCGGCCAGATCGACGGCCAGGGTCGCACTCCGCTCGGCCAGTTCCTTGAGCGCGGCCAGGGTGGCCGACTCGATCTGCTGCACGGCCCTCTGGCGCTCGATGCCGGCCTCTTCGCGGGCCTTATCCACCAGTTGCTGGCCGAGTTTTTCCGCATCGCGGCGGCCCTGCTCGATCAGGCCGCGGACCTCGTCCTGAGCGGCGGACAGCTTCTTCTCATAGTCGGCCAGGAGTTGCCGGGCATCCTCGTTCTTGCGCTGGGCCTCGGCAATCTGGGCGGCGATTTCGCTTTCCCGCTTCTGCAAGCCCTCGGAAATCGGCCCCCAAGCGAATTTGTAGAGGATGGCCATCACTACGAGGAAGACCACGGCCGTCCAAATCGTCAAGTCGCCGCGGAACCCGTGGGCGGGGTCGACGGGGTTGGCGTTCACGGGATTGAGCGCGTCCGAGCCGCTTCCGCCACCTTCGGCAGCCAAAGCAGGCACGGCAAGGCACGCAAGCACCACCAGCACCAAAACCGCTACGGCGGTCAGTCGTCTCATGATTATTCCTCGATAACCCGCAACCAAGAACCTGCCAGGAATCGCTTCGAACGTGGGTCAAGCCAATCGTCTGCACGATCGGCGGGCGGTTAGTCACGTCTTGATAAGCAAGCAGACGATCAACGCAAAGAAGGTCACGCCTTCGATCAGCGCCGCTGCGATGATCATGGCAGTCTGGATGTTACCGGCCACCTCCGGCTGGCGGGCCATGCTCTCCACGGCCGCAGCACCCAGCTTGCCGATGCCGAGGCCGGCGCCGAGGATCACGAGCCCGGCGCCGGCGGAAGCACCTGCCAGCACGGCAATATTGGTAGGAGCGGCGGCATGCGCGGCGGCAGCGCCGCCGTTAGGATCTTCGGCCTTCTGATCGGCAGCGAAGGCCGGAATCGCCATGCCGCACACAACAAGGAACAACAACGCAAATTTGGCTAACTTGAACACGGAACTCATCTCCTCTGAAATGGAATGGCCGACATGCAGCAGATTCTGCCCTAGTGGGGATGAACTGCCATGCCGATAAAAAGTGCCGACAAAAACGTGAATATATATGCCTGTAAAAAGGCCACGAACAGTTCCAGCAAAGTCAAGGCGGCGGAGCCCAGGACGCTTGCCGTGGTAATCCCCAACCAGGCCAGGAAGACGTAATTCGCCGCACCGGCGATGAACCCGAGAATGACCGCTAGCACAAGGTGACCGGCAAACATATTCGCCAAAAGACGAACGGCCAATACTGCGTGGCGAATCAACAGACCTGTCAGCTCAATGACGAAGATCATCGGAACCAGCACGATCGCAATGGACTTCGGCAATTCCATGTGCGGCACCAGGCTCTTGAAGAAACCGCCAACGCCAAATTTCTGAATGCCTGTCCCCACCACCGCGCAGAAGGTGATGCCGGCCAGCGCCGCAGTCACGGTCAGGGCGCCGGTCGGCGAACCGGCCCAGGGCAAGATGCCCAGGAGGTTACAAAATAGGATGAAAAAGAACAGGTTCCACAGGAACGGCAGGAACTTGTCGGCATCGTGCTTGCCGATCGAAGGCCGGGCAACCTCGTCGCGGATGAACACCAACATGACTTCGAAGAAATTCCAAAATAGGCCCTTGGGCGGCCCTCCGCCCCGAATCCGCTTGGCGAGCGTAAGAAAAACCAGGAGCATCAGCGCAGCGGCAACAAGTTCCAGGACCATGAACTTGGTCAACTGGAAGCCGAAAAAACTCGGAAGATGGACGGTCACGCCCGGGAATTCAAATTCCGCTGAATCGCGTACGTGTTCGCCTAACTTTTCAAAATCCATGGCTCACCCGACGATCTCTTGTGCCGGGGAAACACCCTTCTTACGGGGCCCACAGTTGGGAGTGGAGAGAAATGTCTCCACAATCAGCGTCACTGCGTAAAAGACAACAACGTAATATAGAAAGCCCGCGTCGGCTAGGGGGCCTCCAAGAAAAAAGACGGTCAAAGCGGCCGCCAGTGGGATTCCCATGCGAATCATCATGCCCACGAGCACCAGGGCCAGCACATGTTGTGGCCTGCGGAGCGGCTCGCTCAGGACCAATGCCATCCACGCTGCCAGAAGGCAGACACCGCCAGCGCCCGCGGCGGCGGAAAGTCCCGCCCGATTGCCGGATACAGCCCACGCCAGAGGCAGGATAACGGCCGCAGCGGCAAGAAACGCGACCCCCAAGAGGACTGCGCGAAGCAGCAAGCTCTTCTGTGGCAATCGGCGCAGGGCGGCAAGAAGCGGCGAGTCGGCGATCAGGTTCTTTTCCGAGTGATCTGGCATCACGTCACTGAGTTTCCGAGAGAAAACGTTGGGCTCTACTGTCATATAGCGTGGCGGACGGACACGCAGGATGGGTCTTTAACCTGTCGTCTCCAAGTACGTTGAAAATCTACCTTACGACGAGAGTGGTTGAAAAGCTATCCTACGGATTTCGGCGGACCTTGTTGTCCTGCGATTCGCAAGAGATGAAACATCCCCAAAATGAAACCAAGCAGCCCCCAAGACGACGAATACCGGTGATGTACCCAAGCGCCGATCGAGCCAATGCCCACCAGCCGCCGGGAGTGCCATTTCCAGACCGATCGTCATCAGTCGCGCGGACCACTCCATCGCTATGGCCATGGGCGGACGATCGTCGGAGCTTTTGATCATCACGTTAGTATAGCAAAGAAAACCATGACTTTGTGGCGCGGAATCCAGGCTAAGCGACCATCCATTATGAGGGGCCGCAATCATTCTAGCAATTTTCCGAGATTATCGTAATGACGTAAATTGTTTCAGTGTATGTACTTATGATAAATACATGCTTCTGGTCCCTTACTTGGCGCATATCGCACTGATTGCGTAAACTCGGCTTTCCTGGTATAATTCGGAAATGAGGAGTTTCCGCTCCTATCCCAATAATTCGCTAGGAATGGGTTGGGGGCCAGCTACGGAGCGGAAACAAGCATAAACGGAGGTATAGCCTGTGAAAAGCGCAGCAGATCTCAAGACGCGAACGGTGAAAGAACTGGCGGAAATGGCCAAGAAGGGGAAGGTTCTAGGCTGGCATGAGATGCGCAAGGATGAATTAGTGAGGGCCCTCCTGAGGCAGGCAAAAAAAGCTGCCGCGAAACGCAGCGGCTTCTGCGGTAAGAATGGACACGGCAAAAATGGACACAGTAAGAGCGGCCATTCGAAGATTGGTTCGGCAGTGATTGCCGACAAGGTCGGGACCAGTCCGCCTCGCGCCAAAACGGTCGAAGGCCAACCATGCCGTGCCGCCCTCCGCGAATCCGCCGACATCGTCAGCCGCTCACATGGCCCTTCAGAAAACGGCGATGCCATCCCTCTGGAGACCATCGAGAAGGATGCCCTGCTGGCACAGAAGAAGTTGATCGAGAGGGAGCCCAAGCCCCACAGCGCCAACGCAGAGCGCCGGCTGCAGGAGATCAAGGCCCGCCTGGCCGAGGCAAAGGACCTGGCTTTCCATGCCGTGGCACAAGAGCGGAACGGGAGCAAGGATCGGCTGGTCGTGATGGTTCGCGATCCCTATTGGCTGCACGCTTACTGGGAATTGAGTCGGCGGGCCATTCAGAGGGCCGAAGTGGCGATGGGCCAGCACTGGCATGCCGCGCAACCGGTGCTGCGGCTGCATGAGGTCAGCCGCAACGGCACGACGAGCGCCGCACGGCAGGCCGTGCGCGACATCGAGATCCACGGCGGCGTGAACAACTGGTACATCAACGTCCAGAATCCGCCCAAGAGCTACCAGGTGGAAATCGGTTACCTGGCCCCCGGAAACCGCTTCTATTGCCTCGGCCGCAGCAACGTGGTCAGCACGCCCTTCCCCGGCTCGTCCGGGGCCTTCAACCGCAACTGGGCGGAGGTGGCCAAAGAGTGCGATCGGGTCTACGCCATGACCACGAGTTCCACCGAGCAGGAGGCCAACGGCGATCTGAAGGACGTGTTCGAGGAACAGATGCACCGGCCGATGGGCGACTCGCCGCTGACGCAGTTCGGGTCGGGGGCCGCGCCGCCGAAGCAGAACTTCCGCTTCCAGGTCGAAACTGAGTTGATCGTCCACGGCGTCACCCAGCCGGGGGCTCACGTAACACTCCGTGGCGAACCGATTCGCCTGCGGCCCGACGGCAGTTTCGCCGTCCGCTTCAGCCTGCCCGACCGCCGTCACGTGCTGCCGGTAGTGGCCAATAGCGGTGACGGGGCCGAACAGCGAACCATTGTGCTGGCCATCGACCGCAATACCAAGGTGATGGAACCCGTGCTGCGCGATCCCGGCGAGTGAAGCGATGCCGGTCCTCTATCGTCACTTGGACGACCTGCCGCAGTGCTTTCGCGGCGGCGTCGTCTCCATAGGGAACTTTGACGGCGTCCACTGGGGCCACGCCCGCATCGTCGCCCGCCTGCTGGAAATGGCGCGGCGGCAGGGCGTTCCGGCGGTCATTCTGACCTTCGACCCGCACCCGGCCCGGCTCCTGCGGCCCGAGCAGGCCCCCACGCCCCTAAGCTGGACCGACCGCAAAGCCCGCGTCTTGTACGAGTTGGGAGTCGCGGCCGTCGTGGCCTATCCAACCGATGCGGCACTCCTAGGACTCACCGCCAGCCAATTCTTCGATCGCATCGTGCTGGGGCAGCTTCGAGCCCGCGGGATGGTTGAAGGGCAGAACTTCTTTTTCGGCCACGACCGTGGCGGCAATATTAGCGTCCTTGGGGAGTTTTGCCGGCTGGCGGGTATTCCCTTGGAAGTGGTCGAGCCGGTGCAAATCGACGGCCAGGTGGTTTCCAGTTCCCGCGTGCGGACGTTAATTTCCGCCGGAGCAGTGGCTGAGGCCGCCCGGCTGTTGACCCGGCCCTACCGGATTCGCGGGACGGTAATCCACGGCCAGGGCCGGGGAAACAAGCTCGGATTCCCCACCGCCAATGTCGGTGAAATCGACACTCTCCTGCCAGGCGAAGGAATTTACGCAGGGCAGGCTTGGATCGATGGCAAGCCCTACCCGACCGCCATGAGCCTGGGCGGCAATCCGACCTTCAACGAATCGGAGAAGAAGGTCGAGGCCTTCCTGCTGGACTACCACGGCGACCTCTATGGCCGGCCGATTGAGATTGACTTTTTAGCACGTTTGAGAGACATTAAACGATTCGACTCCGCTGGCCAGCTTGTCGATCAGATGGCCCTGGACGTGGAGGCCACGCGGCGGATCGTGGGGACCCCGTAACGGAAATCCGAATATCGAAATCCGAAACAAATAAGAAATTCAAATACGGAATGACCAAAATGTTTGAAACATTTGGTTCTGGAATTTTGGGATCGGGCATCAGTACCCTGGTCGCGGATTTCGAGTTTCGAATTTCGGATTTGATTTCATTTAATCGCCACCATCCATGAACCACGTTATCAACTGGCCCCGATTTGTTGAAATCGTTCGCGCACACCAGCGTTTCCTGCTGGTCTGCCACGTCCGGCCCGACTGTGACGCCCTGGGAAGCGAGTTGGCGATGACCGGCATCCTGGAGAAACTCGGCAAGGACGTGCTGCCGCTCAATGATTTCGCCATCCCGCCGACGCTGACCTTTCTCGATCCGGTGCACAAAGTCAAGCAACTAGGAAAAGACCTGAACGTCGGAGCAGCTTGGCGACCGCGAAGTGATCGTTGTCCTGGACACGACCGCCTGGATCCAGCTCGGCAAGATGGCCGACGTGATCCGGCAGAGCAAGGCGATCAAGACGGTGCTCGACCATCACGTCAGTGCCGACGACCTTGGGGCGGAACTATTCAAGAACACCAGTGCCGAGGCCACCGGCCGGCTGGTCATCGAGGCGGCGGATGCCCTGGGCGTGGAACTGACGCCCAAGATCGCTGAGGCGGCGTTTGCCGCACTGGCTACCGACACCGGCTGGTTCCGCTTCTCGTCGACAACGGCCGGCACGTTGCGGCTGGCCGGTCGTCTGGTCGATGCGGGGGCGAAACCCGATGTGCTTTATAAGCGTCTTTACGAACACGACAGCCTGGCCCGCTTGCAGCTTATCGGCCGGACGCTGGCGCAGACCCGCGCGGAGCTCGGCGGCCGACTGGTCCACACCTGGATCGAGTGCGGCGATTTCGCGGCCACGGGGGCTTTGCCCTGCGACACGGAAGACATCGTCAACATGACGCTCACCGTGGGCGGCACGGAAGTAGCCGTGATCCTGGTCGAGCAGGCCAGCGGCCAGTTCAAGCTCAGCCTCCGCAGCCGGTCGGAACGTCGATTGCAGCAAGCTGGCTGAGATCTTCCAGGGCGGCGGCCACAAGAAAGCGGCCGGCGCCACGCTGGATGGGCCGCTGGAGGTTGCACAGGCCCGCGTGCTGGAGGTCGTCCAGGCGGCAATGAAGAACTCAAAATCCGAAATCCGAAATTCGAAACAAATCTGAAATCTCAAATCTGAAATATCTGAAATCTCAAATTCGAAATCCCTGCCATGAGCACACATTCCTCCCCTGCCCCCGATGATCGCCGGGGATTTTTCGCAAAGCTGCTGGCCCTGGGCCTGGGAGCCATTGCCCTGGCCGTGCCATCGCTTTCGGCATTGGCGGCGTTCCTCAATCCGTGGCGGCAAAAGAACGAGGCCGGCCGGCTGATCCGCGTGACCTCCCTGGCCGCATTGCCGCTGGGCGGGCCGCCGCAACGCTGCCCAGTAATTGCCGACCGGGCGGACGCCTGGACCCGCTATCCGGACGAAGCGGTGGGAGCAGTCTTTCTGTGCCGTGTCGGCGATCAGGAAGTCCGCGCGTTTCAAACGATCTGCCCTCACAACGGCGGTTGCGTTTCCTACGATCCGGAGAAGAAGAACTTTTACTGTCCTTCGCACGGCGCATTGTTCGATCTCGATGGCCATCGCATCCAGGAAAAGAGCATCAGCCGCGCGACCTCGACTCGCTGGAGGTCGAAATCCGCGGCGCCGAGGTCTGGGTGAAGTTCGAGAAGTTCCAGGACGGGACTTCGCAGAAGATCGTCAAATCTTAACGTACTCATCACGCTCCGCCGTGATGCCATGCGGCTTTCGAGCCTGACCGATTGTCAGGCTGGAAAGCCTGACGTCACGATTCCATCACGGCGGAGCGTGATGAGTACGTTGCTTTGCCTGAGGGATTTTTTAATCATGAAGCCCTTGCTCGATTGGTTTGATCAGCGCACCGGACTTCTTAGCACGCTGGGCGACTGGTTTCAACGGCCGATTGCCGGCGGTCCGGCGTGGAGGTTCGTGTGGCCCACGACCATCGCGTTTACCTTCGTCGTCCAGGCGATCACGGGGCTGGTCCTCTGGATGTATTACAGTGCCGGGCGCAAAAGCTCGTGGGAAAGCGTCTACTACCTGCAGTATCAGGTGCTTGGTGGTTGGCTGCTGCGGGCGATCCACTTCTACATGGGCCAGGCGACGCTGGTGCTGGTGGGCCTTTACGTCGTCGAAATGATCCTCCGTGCCGCCTATCGTCCGCCACGCGAGTTCCTCTTCTGGACGGTCTTGCTGATGGGCCTGGCGACGCTAGGGCTGAACATAACCGGCGACCTGCTCTCCTGGGACCAGAACAGCTTCTGGGCGACGAGCATTCGCACTGCCTATCTCGCGCACACGCCCGTGGTCGGCCCCTGGCTGAGCCGGCTTGCGATCGGTGGCCCGCAGTTCGGCACCTTCACGATCACGCGTTTCCTGGCCCTGCATGCCGGGGCCTGCACGGCGGGACTCTTGGCATTGATCTTGCTTCATGCCTATCTGTCCGTGCGCCACGGTTCGGAAGCAGCCGACGCCGCGGCGGTCCCCTATTGGCCGCAACAGGCCTGGCGCGACGCGGCGGCCTGCTGCATCGTGTTGGCGGTCGTCGTAGGGCTCTCACTGCGAAACGGCGTCTCCGCTCCACAGGCCGGCATCGAATTCGGCGACCCGGCCAATCCGGTCGAGGACCCCGGCACGGCGCGGCCCGAATGGTCGTTCCGCGGCCTCTACCAGCTTCATGAGATGCTCAGCGGATGGCCGGAGATGGTCTCGATCTTCATCATCCCAGGGCTCTGCGTGCTCGTGATGTTCGCCATGCCTTGGATCGGCCGGAACCTGGCAGGCCGGGCGCTGAACATCCTGCTGGCCCTGCTGGTGTTTGGCGGCATGGGAGTGCTCGCCTGGCTTTCATACACCGCCGACGCCAAGAATGAGAAGTATCAGGCCGCGCTCGCGGAAGGCCACCGGTTGGCCGAACGCGTCAAGGAGCTCGCCCAGTCGCCGGAGAAGATCCCCGTCAGCGGCGCGCTGACGCTGCTCCGCACGGATGCCAAGACCCAAGGCCCTCGGCTGTTCAATCAGCATTGCGCCAGTTGCCACAATTACAGCGGCGAGACCCTGGTTGAAATCACCCGTCCCGAGAAGCAGACGGCAAGCGATCTTTACGGCTACGCCAGCCGCAAGTGGCTCACAGAGTTCCTGCAGGTCAAGGGCGGGATTTCCGACCCCAAGTTTTTCGGCAACACGAAGTTCAAGCAGAAGAAGATGTACGGCTTCATCAAGGACACGTTCGCCGACTACGAGCCGGGAGAAAAGCAGCAGGTCATCGACGCGCTTTCCCACGAGGCGGCATTGAAGTCGCAAGGCGAGGCCGATGCCCGCGACGCGAAGATCATCGCTGACGGGGTGAGCTTCATTCGGGACAATTGCACCGAATGCCACACGTTCCACGGCCACGGCACGGCAAGCGGCCCCGACCTGACGGGATATGGCAGCCGCGACTGGCTGATCGGCATTGTCAGCAACCCGTCCCACAAGCGATTCTACGGCAACGAGAACGACCGCATGCCGGCCTTTGAGGAATCGGCAACCGACACGAAGACGAACATTCTGACCCGGCAAGAACTGGAGTTGCTGGCCGACTGGCTGCGGGGGGACTGGTACGAGGCGGAGAAGCCGTAAATTGGTTTTTCCGGGTTTAGGTGCAGAACACGCGTATTGCAGGTGTTACAGGAAATTCACCACGGCATCGCACTCCTGGTCGGCGTTGCGACTCTGGAAATGGAGCGTGACATCGCCATCGGAACTCACGGCAATGGGGTGAGCACCCAGAGATAGGCCGATCGCGCGGCGGTGATACGGGCCCCCAACTGGCTTCCCGCGTCGGGATGCGAGCGAATCAAGGCCCCGACCGCCAGGAGATGCGTGTCGTCGAAGACAATCGCCCCGTCGATGCAGGCCATTTCCACAAGCTGCCGCTTCTTCTTGATGGAACCGGTCCGCTTGCCGATGGCGATGTCCTCGATCGAGCTTCCGATCAGAACCTGCCCGCAGGGCCGGTGCGGCCCCGAATGGCCGTTGAGCTTCGCGGTTGCCAGCGGCATGTTCGTGGGGCTGAGGATGCTCGCCGGATTCAGGATCCGTTCCAGGATCCGGTGCTGGGGGTCGTAGATCAACAGCGCCCCCTGCCGTTTGAAGCTGAGGTCGAAGACCACTTCGATGAGGTTCGCCGCCACCTCCCGGCTTCCCAGGCAATACGCCAGGCCGCTGCGGAACTGCCGCACGTCGTAGATCTTCCACTTCTTCTTCCGCTTCGTCGCCAGAATCCCCGCCTTGTCCATAATCACGATGTCGCCATGCGGCGTCAGGTGGGCGACGAGGTCCGTCTCGTCCATCACGCTATGGATCGGGTGCAGAAACTCGGGATAGAACTTGCACGACGTGGCGTTGTTGATATGGGACCACTCCACGGAGCCGTAGTTCATCAGCCGCAGGTCGGCGTCGACGGCCAGGTACGTGAACGTCGAGGGCGACGCCGCCAGCCGGTCGAAGAACTTCTGCAAATGGGGCTGGGTAATGTCGCCGATGCCCGCCCCAGGGCGGACGATCAGCGTCAGCGCCACGGGCAGGTTTTCGCTGGTGCGGCGGGAGACGGTCTCCAGGTACTTGATCAGTTTGATCCAATCGACTTCCCTCGATTGCATCCGCAGCCACTCGGCCGCAAAACTCTCCACGAGGACATCGATCGCGCCCGCATACTCCAGGATGCGATCCAAGGGCAGTTGTTCCGTACGGGTACGAATGGTGGAGAGCAACTCAGCGAGATTGGCCGAGAGCTTGCCGTGGTTGTAAAAGCAGGCCGTGTACTGGGCAATGGAAATAGAATATTCTTCCGGGCCGCACTCGGCCTCATACCAATGGGGTACGAGGCGGATAATTTCCCGCACGATTTCGGCCTCAGTGTTGGAACGAAGGACATCGAGTGGCGTCATGCGGCGGATGATACAGAAAACCGCCGCCGACCCAATAGCTGTTTTTTGCTTTGCGCAGTCTAAAATGGAGCCGCCCGTGGGCCGGCGCGACAAATTTGGACCGGGTCCCGCTAGACCCGGCTCACCAGCCAGAGCATGACGCAATTCAGAAGGAAAATGACCGGGCCTTCGGAAACGGCCCAGAACAGCGGCATGCCGACGACCAGGTCCAGGCCGGTCATCCAGAGCCCGAACAGCACTCCCAGCACGACGATGAAACGGACGACCGGCAAGAACCGGCCACGTCCAGCGAAAGGAACAGCATCACCGCTCCGTGCAGGGCATACAGCATCGACAACGAGCGGGTCAGATAGCCGTTCAGCGGCCCGCCAGAAAGTTCGCCCATCCCCAATGAGCGATGGATCGCCTGCATCCATGCAAAGGGCATCATCGAGGGGACCACGGCCGCCAGCAGGAGAATTGCATCCAGCCGCAGCAGAAGCGCGAGGGTTTTTTCGTAACGATTGGCCACAGGTTGATTCCGACCCCTGCCAGCTTGTCTGGCCGGTGAATAAGTCTTTCTAGCAAAGAAACGTGGTGTTCTGAGATCCGCGACCCCTGCCGCCTCGTGCGGCAGGTGAAGGAGTCTTGCGGCATCCGTCTTACCGTGCCGCAAGACTTGTTCACCTGCCAGACAAGCTGGCAGGGGCCCGATGCCACCCTGAAAATGTCCTTTCGCTCTCAAGACTTATCCACCTGCCAGGCAAGCTGGCAGGGGTATTCTGAAGTGTCGCTATTTCTTTGCCTTGATCGCCCTTTGCACTGCCGTGCCCATGTCGGCGGGGCTTTCGGCCACGACGATCCCGGCCGCCTCCAGGGCGGCGATCTTCTCGGCGGCCGTGCCCTTGCCGCCGGAGATGATCGCGCCGGCGTGGCCCATCCGCTTGCCGGGCGGGGCGGTGCGGCCGGCGATGAAGGCCGCCACCGGCTTGGTCACGTGAGCGCGAACGTAGGCCGCGGCCTCTTCCTCGGCCGAGCCGCCGATCTCGCCCATCATCAAGATCGCCTCCGTGCCCTCGTCCTCCTCGAACATCTTCAACAGATCGACGAACGACGTGCCGACGATCGGGTCGCCGCCAAGGCCCACGCAGGTCGATTGCCCCAGCCCCAGGTTCGTCAACTGCCAGACGGCCTCATAGGTCAGCGTGCCCGAGCGGCTCATCACGCCGACCGGGCCCTTCTTGTGGATGTAGCCGGGCATGATGCCGATCTTGCATTCGTCGGGCGTGATCACGCCGGGGCAGTTCGGGCCCGATCAGCCGCACGCCGGTGCGGTGGACGACCTCGGCCGCGCGGACCATGTCGCGGACCGGGATGCCTTCGGTGATGGCGACCACGACGCGGATGCCGGCGTCGGCCGCTTCCATGATGGCGTCGGCGGCGAAGGGCGGCGGCACGAAGATCATCGTGGCGTCGGCCCCGGTCTTCTCCACGGCCTCGGCCACCGTATCGAAGATCGGAATGCCCTCGCCGGTCCCTCCAAGTAAAATGGCTGGCCGCCGCGGCCCGGCGTCACGCCGCCGACCATCTGCGTGCCGTAGTCCCGGCAGTGCGTGGTGTGGAACTGGCCGGCCTTGCCGGTGATGCCCTGGCAGATGACGCGGGTAGTTTTGTCGACGAGAATGCTCATGGTTAATTCCAAAATACGAGATAGGAAATTTCAAATCCGAAATCCGAAATTCGAAACAAATTCAAAAGGGGAAAATCCAAATTTCTAAAACTCGTTTGGAGTATATTCTGAATTTGAGATTTGAGATTTAAGATTTGTTTCGGATTTCGGATTTCGGATTTCGAATTTCCTTATCTGTTTCCCGCCGCGGCCACGACCCTCTTCGCGGCATCGGTCAGTCCGGGCGCGGAAATGATGTCCAGCTTGCTTTCGGCCAGGATGCGGCGGCCCTCCTCGACCTCGGTCCCTTCCAGCCGCACGACCAGCGGGATCTGGAAATTGACCGAACGATGGGCCTCCAGCAGCGCGCTGGCGATCGTCGTGCAGCGCATGATGCCGCCGAAGATGTTCACCAGCACGGCCTTCACCTTGGGATCGGCCACCAGGATGCGAAAGGCCTCGGTCACCTGCTGCACGTTGGCCCCGCCGCCCACGTCCAGGAAGTTGGCCGGCTGGCCGCCGTGGAGCTTGATGAGGTCCATCGTGCTCATGGCCAGTCCGGCGCCGTTGACCAGGCAGCCGATGTTGCCGTCGAGCTGCACGAAGCTCAGTCCCGCCTCGCCGGCGCGGATCTCCGACGGCTCTTCTTCGGCCAGATCGCGCAGCGCGGCCAGGTCCGGATGGCGGAACAGGGCGTTGTCGTCGAAGCTCATCTTGGCGTCCAGCGCCAGCAGTCGGTTGTCGGCGGTGAGCACCAGCGGATTGATCTCCAGCAGGCTGCAATCGCGGGCCAGGAACAGCCTGCTGAGGGCCTGCACGAACTGCTCGGCATTCCGCAGGGCGGCCTGCGGCAGATGCAAGCGGGCGGCCAGCTTGCGGACCTGGTACGGCTGCACGCCCGTATCGACGTCGAACGGCTCGCTGAGGATCCGCTCCGGCGTGGTGGCGGCCACGTGCTCGATGTCCATGCCGCCTTCCGAGGAGGCGATCAGCACCGGCCCGCCGCGGCCGCGATCGATGACCGCGCCCAGGTAGAGTTCGCGGGCGATCGCGCAGCCCTCTTCGACCAGCACGCGGTGGACGGTCTTGCCCTCGGGCCCGGTCTGGATGGTGACCAGCTTATGGCCGAGGATGTTGGCGGCGACCGTTTCGGCCTCTTCGCGGCTGCGGACCAGTTGCACGCCGCGTTGCGAGGGGATGTCTTCGATGGTTCCCTTGCCGCGGCCGCCGGCATGGATTTGGGCCTTGACGACGGCCACCGGGCCTGCCAGCTTGACGAAGGCGTCGGCGGCCGCCTGGGGCGTGTCGGCCACGAAGCCGCGGGGCACGGCCACGCCCGCCTCGCGGAGAATCTGCTTGGCCTGGAATTCGTGAATCTTCATGGGGAATGTTTCCTCGATAAGTGGAAGGGCTATTATCCCCCAAGTTGGCTAGAGGTTCAAGCGGGGGGCAGACTGGTTTGGCCAACCATCACCTAGGGTGTCTTATGGTTGGAGTGAAATTCGTAAGTTATTGCTGCATAACGGGTTAGATTTGCAGCAGTTTTCGCATATACAGAAAGGAAGATGAGCGAAAGGAAAATGGGGACAGAGTACTGCGCGAAGGCCATGTCATTGGTAGATCATGCAGTTAGGCAACGCCTGTTGAAGTTTCTTCACGGCCCCGTTCTGCGTTTGGGCTTGATCGAGTTGCAGCGATCCAAGTTCGGTCAGCACCTCAAGCTGTTCCAAGCCGGCGCCCGTGACCTTGGTACCGCCGAGCGCCAGGGCTTGGAGGTGGCTCAGCCCTTTCAGGCGTTCCAGTCCGGCGTCGGTAATCTCGGTGCCTCCAAGTTCCAAAATATTGAGGCGAGTCAACCCTTTGAGGTGTTCCAGTCCGGCATCGGTGATCTTTGTGCCGGTAAGTTGCAAGGTTCGGAGTTGAACCAAGCCTTCGAGATGTTTCAGTCCGTTGTCGGTGATCTTGGTGTCGCCCAGCAACAAAACTGAGAGTTGTGTCATACCCTTGATGTTCTCCAGCCCAGCATCCGAAATCGCGGTATGGTTGAGGTGCAACATACCGAGTTCAGTCAGACCTTCAAGGTCTTTCAGCCCGGTGCCTGTGACTTTGGTGTGGTTGAGAACTAACCATTCGAGTTGCGTCAAGCCCTTGAGGTGGCGCAATCCGATGTCCGAGACCTCGGTGCTATCGAGGAGTAGCGATCGAAGTTGCGTCGAGCCTTGGAGATGTTTCATCCCCGCGTCGGTGACCTTCGTGCGGCAAAGAGACAAAAATTTGAGCTGCGTCAAGTCATTGATGACTACCAGGCCCGCATCGGTGACCGGGGTGTCGTTGAGATTCAGCTCATTGAGCTTGGTTAAATCCCTGAGACTCGCGATATCCCTGACGCTGGTGCCTTCGAGGGATAAGTAGTCGAGCTGAGTCAATCCCTTGAGGTGCTCCAGACCGGCGTCCGTGATCCAATTGCCTTCCAGGGACAACTTCTGGAGTTGTGTCAGGCCCTTGAGGTATTCCAGCCCAACGTCGCTGATCTTAGTGCGGACGATGCCCAACCCCCTGAGTTCTCCCAGGTTCTTGAGGTGTTCCAACCCGGCGTCCGTGATCGGTGCATCGCTAATCCACAAGCCTTGGAGCTTTGTCAGACCTTTGAGGTGTTCTAAGCCAGCGTCCGTAACCGTGGTCGGATCGCCGCGACGGTCGAAGCCAACGCGAACAACCACAGCAAAGAAATCAACCCCCAGCAGATCCCGCAGCCACGGTGTTGCCGGAGGTTGCGTTGCCGGAGGTTGCGACTCATTTTGCGGCTCAGGCGGGATCTCCCAATCATAACAGGGCAATTGCACCATAAATCACGTTCCGACAAGGATTTGTGCGAGATAGGTTTCGTCCCAGGCAGCGGTGAGGCGTTTGTTCTTGATCCCGACTTTGCTCGTCGTTTCGTTCTTCAGCATTGCCAGTGCCGTGCGGCGGAGGATGCTGAAGTTGGCGTCGGCATGTCCCTTGCGGATGCGACACAGGTCTTCCTGGAAGGTTACGTCGAGTTGCCAGTGCAGCCGGTTCTCGATCCCCCAGTGGCCCCGAACCGCGCCTGCAAAGCGACGCGCGGAGAGGTACTGGCTGAGGATGTAGTAGCGGACGTCAGTGCATTCCTTGCCATCGCGCTGGGTGATGCTGATGACCATCCCGATGGCCTTCAAGCCAGGCCAACGCGCCGCATCGGCCAAGTCGGCTGGGAGCCGACAGAGATAATAAGAGCGTGTCTCCTCCCGACCGTGCCCCTTGCCCTCGGTCTGATAGGAACGGTAGGTCGTTCCGGCGAAGTCGTTCTCCAGGCGGTTGATGAAGTAGTCCTGGATGGCCTGGTACAGCGTAGGCTGGTTTTCCTTCACATCAGGGCGATTGCGCAAATCTAGGTAATCTGCTATGACTAGGGGATTGCGATTTCCGTTGCTTGCCGAGGAGCGGCAAGAGCGTGGATGTCGCGCAGGCCCAGGAGTCCACCAGGTCATGGCCAAGAAGTCCGCCAAGATTCAACACCACTTCGCAACTCTCACTGATCCTCGACGACGGCCGCCCGTCTACCCATTGATCAACATCGTGACAATCGCCATCTGTGCGGTCATCTGCGGGGCCGACGACTTCGTGGCCATTGCGGAGTTCGGCAAGGCGCAACGCGCGTGGTTTTCGCGATTTCTGGATCTGAAGGAGGGCGTCCCTTCCCATGATCGTTTCAACGCGATCTTCGCCACCATCAATCCGGCGGAGTTCGAGAAGTGTCTGCTCAGTTGGGTCACCGCGTTGCACGAGATTAGCGGCGGGCAAGTGATCGCCATCGACGGCAAGACGCTCCGCCGCAGTTACGACACCGCCAGCGGTAAGGCGGCGATTCACATGGTCAGTGCCTGGGCCACAGCGAACTCCATTAGCCTTGGTCAAGTCGTCACCGACGCCAAGAGCAACGAGATCACAGCGATCCCGAAATTGCTGGAAATCATCGACATTTCCGGGGCCCTGGTGACCATCGACGCGATGGGCTGCCAGACGAAGATCGCCCAAAAGATCCTCGACGGCAAGGGCAATTACGTCCTCCATGTGAAGGAAAACCAGCCTACGCTGTACCAGGCCATCCAGGACTACTTCATCAACCGCCTGGAGAACGACTTCGCCGGAACGACCTACCGTTCCTATCAGACCGAGGGCAAGGGGCACGGTCGGGAGGAGACACGCTCTTATTATCTCTGTCGGCTCCCAGCCGACTTGGCCGATGCGGCGCGTTGGCCTGGCTTGAAGGCCATCGGGATGGTCATCAGCATCACCCAGCGCGATGGCAAGGAATGCACTGACGTCCGCTACTACATCCTCAGCCAGTACCTCTCCGCGCGTCGCTTTGCAGGCGCGGTTCGGGGCCACTGGGGGATCGAGAACCGGCTGCACTGGCAACTCGACGTAACCTTCCAGGAAGACCTGTGTCGCATCCGCAAGGGACATGCCGACGCCAACTTCAGCATCCTCCGCCGCACGGCACTGGCAATGCTGAAGAACGAAACGACGAGCAAAGTCGGGATCAAGAACAAACGCCTCACCGCTGCCTGGGACGAAACCTATCTCGCACAAATCCTTGTCGGAACGTGATTTATGGTGCAATTGCCCTGTCCTTCACATGGAGGACGTAATTGCCCTTGCCGTCGAGGATCTTTTGGGCGATCTTCGTCTGGCAGCCCATCGCGTCGATGGTCACCAGGGCCCCGGAAATGTCGATGATTTCCAGCAATTTCGGGATCGCTGTGATCTCGTTGCTCTTGGCGTCGGTGACGACTTGACCAAGGCTAATGGAGTTCGCTGTGGCCCAGGCACTGACCATGTGAATCGCCGCCTTACCGCTGGCGGTGTCGTAACTGCGGCGGAGCGTCTTGCCGTCGATGGCGATCACTTGCCCGCCGCTAATCTCGTGCAACGCGGTGACCCAACTGAGCAGACACTTCTCGAACTCCGCCGGATTGATGGTGGCGAAGATCGCGTTGAAACGATCATGGGAAGGGACGCCCTCCTTCAGATCCAGAAATCGCGAAAACCACGCGCATCGCGCCTTGCCGAACTCCACAATGGCCACGAAGTCGTCGGCCCCGCAGATGACCGCACAGATGGCGATTGTCACGATGTTGATCAATGGGTAGACGGGCGGCCGTCGTCGAGGATCAGTGAGAGTTGCGAAGTGGTGTTGAATCTTGGCGGACTTCTTGGCCATGACCTGGTGGACTCCTGGGCCTGCGCGACATCCACGCTCTTGCCGCTCCTCGGCAAGCAACGGAAATCGCAATCCCCTAGTCATAGCAGATTACCTAGATTCGCGCAATCGCCCTGCCAATCATAACTCCAAGCCCCAGACACACTCCGCATCCATTCGACCGCTTTCTTCTGATTCTCTGCTTTCTTCCTTTCCCATGAAAACCAACTACATGGGACGGCGACGACCACCATCAATACCAGCAACGAGCGGATGCTGAACTGAAACCGCAAGCGGAAAAGCAGGCTCGCGACAAACCATAGCAGCATAAGCAGGATCGCTACTCCGACGCTGGCCACAGCGATCAACACAGGCCAGCGCTTGTATTCGTTAAGGCGAACCAACGGAATCGGTCGAAGGCGAAGAGAAATCCCTCCAGAGCCAGCAGCCCCATCACGAGGCGATCTGGCGTGGCGTGATACCAGCGGAGCGGTTTGAAGGAGCAGTTCTCAAGATCGGGCGGCCTGCGAAGGCGGCTTGCGACGACTCGCAAGAACATAAGGAACATCGGCACGATGATCGCCGCAAGCGCGAGGGCAAGCGGGGTGTATTTGTCCTCCTTGAAGCCGAACCAGCCCACCTGCGCGGACAGGAACAGGGATCCCTCGACCGCAAGTAGCGTATACAACGCCCAGTTCCGCCTGGGATGGATCTGCCGGAGATCGGGAGAAGTTGCGCCCATGCCGATTATTATAGCCGGTTCGCCGCAAGTGCCCAACGGCGGCCTGACGGAGTTAAGGCCGGGCCAACGCCTGTAGGGAACGCCATGTTCTTTCGGCCGGATGGCGGGTAGGGGCTCAAGCGGGGGCGGACGCGAAGGACCAAGTCGCGTCCGTTGCTTGGGGTATGGCATATTCGGGAAATCCTGGATAGAATAAGGGCATGAGTACTCTCCATCAAGCGTCAAGTGATCCGTCGACGAATCCTGCGCTGCCAATCGCCGTGGTACCCTCGACGGAGATACGGATTGGTCGAACTTCTCGAGAGCCCGGAACCGACGCGTCGGTCGAGGCGTTCGTTGAGCCTGCCGTTTACGAACATCTTCCTTTGTCCGACGCTGCGACGATTCGTGTTCGATATGCTCAGATCGAACCGCTGAGGCCTCGTCGTTTCCCTCCACAGAAATCGCTGGAGTAACAATATGCAGACTATTGAGAGAGCCTACGACGAGATTGTGGAATTGTTCGCGCGTGGAAGCAGTCCTGCGGAGGTTCTACGGTTTCATCCTTCACCCACCGCGCAAAAAAGGGCCCGCTATCTTCTGGGTCGCAATAAGACCGGTGAGCTGACGGACGACGAAGCGGACGAGTTGGAGCGTCTTGGGCACCTTGAGCAGATTGTGCAATTGGTGAAGGCACGAGCTCGCCTGCATGCCGGAACGCAATCGTGACGTCAACGTACATCCCCGCGGCGTTGCGCCAACGGGTCCGTCGGCGCAAGGAACCGTTGTGAGTACTGCCTGCTTCACGAGCAAGATGCGTTTTTCGCTCACGAGCCGGACCATATCATCGCGGAAAAGCACGGTGGAGCTACTACGGCCGAGAACCTCGCCTTGTCGTGCTTCGACTGCAACCGTTTCAAGGGCTCAGACATCGCCTCCCTTGACCCAATGACCGGCAGCCTCGTACGTCTCTTCAACCCCCGCACCGATCAGTGGGACGATCATTTCCAGATCGAAAACGGCAGGATCAGTGCGCTGACTGCGGTGGGACGCGCTACGGAACGACTGCTCAAGCTTAACCTGCCGGCCCGCGTTGAGATACGACAGACCTTGGCGCGGCCCGGTCGATATCCCGGTTGACAGGGGAAGCCGGTTGTCGCAATATAATTCGCATGCGTAGAAAAGAAGATGCGGGAAAGGAAAATGGGGACATAATGAAGCGTGTCGTGCCGGCACTGCTGGTCTTGGCGGCCCTGGCGAGCGGGTGCAACTCCAAACCGGGCCCGCTGCCGCCCATCGACGTCTACTTCTCGCCCAAGGGCGGCGCCGCCGAAGCCGTCGTGCGGGCCCTCGATGCCGCCCGGCAAACGGTCTTCGTCCAGGCCTATAGCTTCACCAACAAGGATATTCTCGAAGCCCTGGTGAATGCCCACCAGCGCGGTGTTGCGGTTCAGGTCATCCTCGACAAGAGCAATCTCACCGACCAATACACGGGGGCCGATTTCGTGGCCCACCACGGCATTCCGGTGCTCATCGACGCCCAGCACGAAATCGCCCATAATAAGATCATGATCATCGACGAGCGAAACGGTCATCACCGGTTCATTCAACTTCACCGGGCAGGCGGAAGAACACAACGCCGAGAACCTGCTGGTGATTCACGACCACGGCATGGCCGAGACCTACCTGGCAAATTGGCACGGACACGAGGCCCACAGCCAGCCCTACGTCGCCCGCGGCGAGGAGACCCAACGGCCGACCAGCGAACGCAACGGCCGCGAAAAAGAAAGCGGTATCCTGGATTTCTAGGCGACCACGGTAAGCAACATCATGGAACTGCTCTCCTCCGAAACGGCACGTTGGATCTTCGCCGCCTGGTTCCTGTTTGTGGGCGGGGCCGTGGGCAGTTTCTTGAACGTCGTCGTCTATCGCCTGCCGGCGGGCATGAACATCTCCTGGCCCGGCTCGCACTGCCCTCGCTGCAAGCACGCCATCCGCGCCTATGACAATATCCCCGTGCTGGCCTGGCTCTGGCTGCGGGGCCGCTGCCGCGACTGCCGCCAGCCGATCTCCTTCCGCTATCCGCTGGTCGAGGCCGTCACGGCAGGGCTGTTCCTGCTGCTGCTGGTGGTGGAGGTCTTCCACGGCGGTGAGAACTGCCTGCCCGTCCGCCGCAGGGCCTCACGCCTATCCGCCCGCGGAAGCCCTTTGCCTCTGCCTGTTCCATCTGGGCCTGCTCTGTACGCTGATGGCCGCCGGGCTCATTCAATGGGACGGCAAGCGGCCGACGCGCTGGCTCTTCGTGCCGCTGCTGGTGGTCGGGCTGGTCGCACCGCCGATCTGGCCTTGGCTGCATCCCCTGGCGGCATGCCGGGAGGTGGCGGCAACGCCCTGGGGCGGCGCTGGTCGATAGCCTGCTGGGGCTCGGAACCGGGCTGTTCTGGGCCGAATCGCCGAATGGCTGGGCAGCGTTTCACCGCGATCGGCAGGCCCGGACATCAAATCCTGGGCGAGGCCCTGGTGATCGGCGTCGTGCTCGGGTGGCAGGCCGTGGTCGTGCTGGTGCCGCTGGCCATGCTGTTGGAAGAACTGTCGCGGATCGCGCGGGTCCGTTGGAGATCGGCACGGCGCTTCGTGGCCGCGGTCTGGCTGGCTCCGCTGGCGCTGGTCTGGATATTGATCTGGGCTCGGCTTGCGGCGTGGCTGCAACTGGGGTAGGCTCGTATTTCCCACGCGGCCGAAAGCGGCGTGCTATTGTTGATCGAGGATCTTTGCCCCGGAGAATACATCCCGTGACCCAACCCAGCGCTCCAACGAACCGCGTCAACACGATCACCCAGTCGCCCAGCTATCGGCTGGCATACGAGGACCTCGATTTCCTGAACAGCCCCCGGCTGCGGGCGGCGCGGATGGAACTGGAGTTCCTCAAGCCGGATTTCACGCTGGAAGACCACGGCATCGAGAACACGATCGTGG
The DNA here is from genome assembly GCA_963824275.1 of uncultured Planctomycetia bacterium. Taxonomy (GTDB): domain Bacteria; phylum Planctomycetota; class Planctomycetia; order Pirellulales; family Thermoguttaceae; genus JANXQG01. The sequence goes on from CAWGOT010000003.1 coordinate 2,221,094, forward strand.
TCTTCGGCAGCACGCGGATCGTCGAGCCGGCCGAGGCCCTCCGCCGCCTGGAGGAGGCCCGGCGGCAGTATGGCCGAAGCGCCGGGCGATGCCGCTGCGAGCAGCGGGCTGTGGCCCAGGCCGAGCGGATCGTCGCCAAGAGCAGCTACTACGACATCGCCCGCGAGTTCGCCCGGCTGGTCTCGCAGAACGGCTACGCCCAGGGCAAGCCCCATTTCACGGTGATGACGGGCGGCGGGCCGGGGATCATGGAGGCCGCCAATCGCGGCGCGGACGACATCGGCGCCAAGTCGGTAGGGCTGAACATCGCCCTGCCCATGGAGCAGATGCCGAACCCTTACATCACCCCCGAACTCTGCTTCCAGTTCCGCTATTTCGCCATTCGCAAGCTCCATTTCGTGCTCAGGGCGATGGCCTTGGTCGTTTTTCCCGGCGGTTTCGGCACGCTCGACGAGTTGTTCGAAGTCATCACGCTCCGCCAGACGAACCGCATGCAGCACATCCCGGTGATCCTGGTCGGCCGGGAATATTGGAACCGGGCCATCGACTTCACTTTCCTTGCCGACGAGGGCGTGATCACGGACAACGACCTGAAGCTCTTCGAGTTCGCCGACACGGCTGAGGCGGCCTGGAAGATCATCCGCGAGTTCCATAAGCTTTAGGATAGGTTTTCAACCTGTCGTGTCGTATTTGCAAACCTATCCTACGTTTCGTGACAGGTTGAAAACCTATCCTACAAAGGCCCTCACTTTGCTTGAAGATTTCTTCCCCGCGCGCGACGGCTTGCGGCTCTTCCAGCGGCGCTGGCTGCCCGACGGGCGCCGAGGGCCGAGGTGCTGGTGGTCCACGGCCTGATCGAGCATGGCGGCCGATACGCCCCGACCGCCGAAGCCCTGGCCCGCCGCGGCTATGCGGTCACGGCCACGGACCTTCGCGGACACGGCCGGTCGGAGGGCCCGCGGTGTTGGGTTCGCGCCTTCGATGACTACCTTTACGATCTCGACCTATTTTTCGAGCGCATCGCCCTGCGCGCCGCGGGAAAGCCCGTCTTCCTGTTAGGGCACAGCCTGGGCGGGCTGATCGCCGCCTGGTGGTGCATTTGCCGCCAACCCAAGCTCAGCGGGCTGGTTCTCAGCGGGCCGGTCTTGCAGGTATCCCATCGGCTTTTTCCCTGGCTTCGGCACCTGGCCGGGGTGGGAAGCGTGCTTTTCCCACGGCTGCGTTTGGTGCGCCTCGGCGGCCGGAACATCTCGCGCGACCCGGCGGTCGTGGCGCAGTTCCGCGCAGATCCGCTGGTCTTTCATGGCCGTTTCCCCGTGCGGACCGGGACCGAGATCCTGCGCGTGGGGGACCTGGTGCGGGCCGCACCGGAAGAACTCCGCACGCCGCTGCTGATCCTGCACGGCACGGCCGATCGCGTCGCGGCAGTCGAGGCCAGCCAGGACCTGTTCCCGAGGGCCGGGGCGGCGGACAAGACCTTGCGCCTCTATCCGGACCTCTATCACGAAGTGCTCAACGAACCGGAAAAGGAGCAAGTCCTGGCCGATCTGCTCGAGTGGCTCGATCAGAGATCGTTTTCCAGCACGACGCGGTAACGCGCCTTGCCGCCTTCCAAGTGCTCGATCGCCTCGTTGACCTGCGACATGGGGAAGGTCTCTGTCAGCGGGCTGATCCCGTGCCTGGCGATGAAGTCGAGCATTCGCACCGTGTTCAGAGGGCTTCCCAGCGGCGAGCCGGAAACCGACTTCTGGCCGCCGATCAAGGGGAATGCCGCCAATGAAATCGGCTCGGGGACCGCGCCCACGAAGTGCAGGCGGCCTTTCGGGGCCAGCAGCTCGACATAGGCGGCCCAGTCCAACGACGCGGTCGCCGTCACCAGGATGAAATCGAAGCTGCCCCGCAACTCGGCGAACGTCGATTTGTCGCGGGAGCTCACGCTCCGCCCTGCGCCCAGTTGCAACGCCTCATCCATCTTGGCAGGGCTAGTGAAGGCCACGACCTCGCAGCCCCAATGTTTGAGGAACATCAAGGCCATGTGCCCTAATCCGCCGATGCCGACGACGCCGACGCGATGGGTAGCTCGGACATCGAACTGCACCAGCGGATTGAAAACGGTGATCCCGCCGCAGAAAAACGGGCCCGCCTTCGAGAGGTCGATGCCCTCGGGCAGCGGAATGGCCCACATGGCCTTGCGCGGACCCGCTGGGCGAAGCCGCCGGGCCGCCCGACGATCGTCTGTTCGGCCGCGACACAGAGATTCTGGTCGCCGCCCAGGCAGGGCCGGCAGACCGAGCAACTGCCGGAAAACCAGCCCAGGCCGACCGTCTGGCCGACGTGCAAGGTTGTCACGCGCTGGCCGATGGCAACGACCTGCCCCACGACCTCATGACCGGGGACGATCGGGTAGGCGGTCATTCCCCAATCGTTATTGATCATGGCGAGATCGCTGTGGCAGATGCCGCACCACTTTACGGCGATATCGACTTGATCCGCGCCCAGCGGCCCCGCCTCGTATTTGTAGGGCGATAGAGGACCGTGGGCTTGATGGGCAGCGTAGGCTTTGATTTTCGACATGGTTTGTGACTCCTTGAGTTTGACTCGCTACTTCCTCGCATCTTCCGCATTTGTTTCCCGCAGGAGCTGGATCTCCGCCCTCAGCCGTTCGCCTGTCGCCTCGGCAATATCGAGGTCAGAGTTCATTCTGCATGTCCCTTTCCGACAATCATCCTCGACATCGCGGCACAATCCAACTTGTTTCCGGCAGACTTCAAGCCGCTCATCCCTGTTCTTGGCCAATTCGAGCTCCGCGTCGCAAAGTTGATCCATCGCGTGCCACAAGCGGTCGGACTCAATAGTGCCTACCCGCCATTGCGCCGTGAGGATTTCCACGAGATTCTGCATCATGTCCTGCCGATCTTTCAGCAGCAGTTCCACTTCTGCCCGGTTGTCGGCCGCCTTTTCCCGCGAGAGCTGGATCTCCGCCCTCAGCCGTTCCGCCCGCGACTCAACGTCATCGTCGTCGGTCACGGCTCCTCTGTCGGGTCGCGCTGCGCAGATCTTCTCGACATTTCGGCGGCGCTCGACTTGCTTCCGGCAGGCTGCCATCCGCTCCTCCTTGTTTTTGGCCGATTCCAGTTCCGCCTCGGCAAGACGATTGACGGTGAGCGACCAGCGGTCGAAGTCGACGGCACCTGCCCGGTACTGCACGTCGAGGATTTCCACGAGCTTCTGCATCACGTCCTGTCGCTCTTTCAGGAGCGATTCCACTTGCGCGTGACCGCCGGCCTTTTCCCGCAAGAGCCGAATCTCCGCCGTCATCCGCTCCGCGCTTGCATCGAGGACGTCGGCTTCCGTTACAGTCCCTGCATTGAGCCGCACCTGACAAACCTTCTCGATGTCTCGGCGCGATTCGGCTTGCTTCTCACAGGCGGCGATCCGCTCGGCCTTGTTCTTGGCCAACTCAAGCCGCGCGTCGCCGAGTCGATTCAAGGCGAGTGACGAGCGTTTGAAATCGACAGTGCCTACCCGGTACTCCGCGTTGAGGATATCCGCGGCCTTCTGTGACGTGTCGCGCCACTCTTCCATGAGCGATTTCAGTTTCGCCGCCGTATCTTCTGCCGGCGGTTGGGCTCGGGCCTGAATTGCGGGCGCCAACAGGAAAACGCACAACAGCACGATAGACGATTTCATTTCAGAGCCCTTTCGTGACGGTTCGTTCTCCCGAGAATTATCAACGATCCGCTTAATTACTGGAATTCTTGGGCTCGATGCACCCAAACAACCTCGAAATACGGCCTTTCTTGCTGAGAAGGCTATACAGGTCCTTTTCATCCGAAAGCCTCTCGCGAACGTTCGCGGGGTCCGTATGCTGGCCATGCCTGCCGGGAACCCCACTGCGGCAGGCCGACGAAGTTAATCTTTACGGGACGAGTGCGGCGTGTCAAGCGTGGCGGATAATCTGAACGTACGCCCAGTATTGACCGGCCTTTTCTTGCCCGTAAACTTCATGGTTCAATGGATTGGAGTGCGCGACCAGCGTTCCCAGTTCATTGCCGGCGTTTCTTACCTTAACTCGCTCGCAATCGAGCAAGCATCTTTACCCAGGGAGTTTCTATGCGAAATACACGCATTCGGCTGGCGATCTTCACCTTGGCCACCTTCGGAGTTGGGGCGGCAGGCATCGTCGCCCTAGTTACCTTTGGAAGTGCGGAGGCGACATTCGGCGCCGACGACAAGAAAGCTGACGCCAAGGAATTGGCACACAAAGCCTATGCCGTCTTGGAGAAAAACTGCGCCAAATGCCACCACGGCAAGGCGCAAAAGGGGAATAGCAAGTACGACGTGCTCGATTGGTCGAGCGTCACCGCCGCCGCTCCTTCCGCCAAAGTCCTGGCCAAGCAGGAGTACGCGGGTGCAGCCAAGTATATCGACTCGGCCAAGCCGGAGAAATCGCTGATCCTCCTCGCATTAGTGACAAGTCGATGCCCCCCGGCGGCAAAGGGCTAGCGCCGGAAGACAAGAGCGCCATCCAGAGCTGGGTCGAAAGCGGCGCCGGCAAGGACGAATTCAAATGACCCGGCCCACGGCCGCGTCCAGGATATTTCCGTGAGTGTTCATGGACGATTGGCATGAGCATCTACGCGCGACGGCTATGCGGTGCTTCGCGGCGTGCTTTCAGAAGTGGACATCGCATGGGCGCGGCGGTCATGCGCGTGCGCGTTGACCGCCGGCGCCGCCGGCGCCGTGCTTGCCAATCAGCACGGATCCGCTTACGGCGCGCGTAACCTGCTGCACCTTAGTCTCACCCCTCGAACCGCTGGCAGATCAAGGCGATGTTCTGCCCGCCAAAGCCGAAGCTGTTGGAGAGGGCCACGTCGCAGCGCTTCTCGCGGGCCACATTGGGGATGTAGTCCAGATCGCACTCGGGATCGGGCGTCTCGTAGTTGATCGTCGGCGGCAGGACATTGTCGCGAATGGCCAGCAGGCAATAGATCAACTCCGTGGCCCCGGCGGCGGCAATCAGGTGGCCCAGCATGCTCTTCGTGCTGGAGACCGGGATCTTGTAGGCCTGCTCGCCGAAGACCTGCTTGATGGCCAGCGACTCGACCTTGTCGTTGACCGAGGTGCTGGTGCCGTGGGCGTTGATGTAGTCGATGTCGTCGGGGCCCAGAGCGGCGTCGGCCAGGGCCATCCGCATGCAACTGATGGCCCCCCGCCCTTCGGGATGCGTGTCGGTGATGCGGAAGGCGTCGGCCGTGGAACCGTAGCCCACAATCTCGCCATAGATGCGGGCCCCGCGGGCCTTGGCAAGCTCCAACTCCTCGAGCACGACCATGCCGGCCCCTTCGCCCAGCACGAAGCCGTCGCGATCGCGGTCGAAGGGACGCGAGGCGCGGGCCGGCTCGTCGTTCCGCGTGCTCAGGGCCGTGAGCAAATTGAAACCGGTGACGCCGAAGGGATGGATCATGGTGTGCGTGCCGCCCGCGAGCATCACGTCGGCCTCGCCGCGGCGGATGATCTCGACCGCCTCGCCAATCGCCTGGCTGCTGGCCGCGCAGGCCGTGAGGCAGTTGATGTTCGGCCCTTGGGCGTCGAAGAGGCTGGCCAGGTGTCCGGCCGGCATGTTCGGCTCCTGCTCCAATTCGGCGATGGGGTTGAGCAGCTCCAGGCCCTTGCGAGTGAAACGGGCGATGTCCAGCGTAGTGCCGCCGTTGAGTCCCGCAATCATCATCTCCGTAAAGCGGTCGAAATCCTGCGGACCTTCCCCGCTGCCGGTATAAACGCCGAAGCGGGTGGGATCGACGCGGGCGCCTTCCAGTCCGGCATCGCCGACGGCCTTCTTGGCCGCCCCCACGGCAAAGCGCGTATGCCGGCCCTGATACTTCCAGTCGTCCGGGTTCTCGCCCACGTCGGAGAGGTCCCAGTTGCGGACCTCGGCGGAGATTTTCGTGGGGAAGTTGGCGGCGTCGAAGAGGGTGGTATAGCCCACGCCCGATTCGCCTGCCAGCATCCGCTTCCAAATCGTCTCGCGGTCGGCGCCCAGGGGAGTGACCATGCCGACGCCGGTGATGACAACGCGCCGTCTCATGGTTTCACCCCTTCCAGCGATTCGGCCGAATGTCGGTCGCTACACTGGCCGGCCGCCTTGCAGAGGCGGGCGGGCGGGGCGAGCGGACTGCCGTCGGCCGCGTGGCCCACGCGATAGGCCCCGAAGACGCGCATCATGGAGAGGAACGCCTCTGGTGAGAAGAACGTGCCCAGCCAGGGGGCGTTCAGGTGGTGGAAAAGGATCTCGGCCTGGGCCTGCAGGCGATCGCCAATGTGGCTGGTAGCGGTGATTGTGGCCCCTTCCGTATTCTCGGACTCGATCGTTGCCAGGTAGGTCAGCGTGTCGCCCGGCCGCGCGTGGCAGAAGAACTCCACCTTGGAAATCTTTGCCAGGATCACTTTCTCGGTAAACTGGTTATGTTCGCAGACCAGCAGCCCTCCGGTCTGCGCCAGCCCCTCGATGACCAGCGAATTGGGGAAAACGGGGTATTGCGGAAAGTGGTCGTGCAGGTAGTCCTCGGCCAACGAGACGCACTTGATGGCCTTGGCGTACCGCCCGCTTTCGAATTCCAGGAATCGATCGATCCAGAACCAGCGCATGAGATCAGCCCGTGATTTGCACTTTGCTTTCCACGAAACGGCACATATCGGCCACCGTCAGCACGTTGGCAAAGTCCTGCACGACGGGGTTCTTGGCGAAGTCGTCGAGGTCGGCAAAGGGCATCCGCTTCCGCAGCTCCGCCACGCCGAGGTCGGTGACCCGGCCGTCCTGCACGTATTTCTGGTCGGTGAGCACGTCTTCCGGGAAGAGCTCGTTGCGGGGGATCTTGATGTCGAAGGCCTTTTCCAGGCGGAAGACGATGTCCAGGAAGTCGATCGACTCGGCCCCCAGGTCGCCCACCAGCGTGGCCTCCGGCTTGATGTCCTCGTCATCCACGCCCAAGGCGTCGGTCAGGGCAACTTTGATCTTTTCGTATACTTCGTCCTTTGTCGGCATTTCGCTCATTCTCCAAGGATAACAGGGAAACTTTTGTCTTTGCTGTTGGCCGGACTGTAGGGTGGTGTCGAGCGTAGCGAAGACCCACCATTTTCCGCGATTTCTTGGTGGGTCTTCGCTACGCTCGACGCCACCCTACACCTGCTGGTCCCACCCTACTCAATAGCCCCCCAGGCTCAGGCCGCCGTCGACCCGCAGCACCTGGCCGGTGAGGTAGGAAGCGTCGTCGCTGGCCAGGAAGGCCACCACCGCCGCGATCTCCTCGGGCTTTCCGATCCGCTTCAGCGGAATCATGGTCTTGATCTGGTCGCCGGCGATGCCGCGGACGACCTGGCTCATATCGGTTTCGATCATGCCTGGGGCGACGGCATTGACGCGGACCTTGCGGGCCGCGAGTTCTTTGGCCAAGGCCCGCGTGAGGCCGTTGATGCCGCCCTTGCTGGCAGCGTAGTTGACCTGCCCTCGGGAGGCGAATTCCGCCGCCGTGCTGGAGAGGTTCACGATGCTGCCGCTGCGGGCCATCAGCATCGGCTGGCTCACCGCGCGGCAGTAGTGGAAGGTGCCGGCGAGGTTCGTTTCGATCACGTTGCGCCATTGGTCGTCGGTCATGCTGCCCGCCAGGCCGTCCTTGGTGATGCCGGCCGAGTTGACGAGGATGTCGATCTGCTGCCACTCGCCGATCAGGCTGTCAACGATTTCCTGGGCCCGCTTGGCGTCGCGGACGTTGGCCTGCAGGGCACGGACCTGTCGGCCCTGGGCCGACAATTCGGCGGCCAAGGCGTCGGCGGCCTCCTTGGCGGAGTGGTACAAAAAGGCGACTTTCGCCCCCTCGGCCGACAGCCGGGCCACGCAGGCCCGCCCAATGCCGCGGCTGCCGCCGGTGACGATCGCTGTCTTGCCTTCAAATCGCATAATCTCTCTTCGCTTCAAACGGCCAAGGGCACGACGGGAGGGCCCGGCTGATACAGCACCGTCAGCAGGCCTCGCATTTCCTCGAGAATGGCCTCGTCGGCAGTCGCCTCCAAGGGATTGCGATCCGCCAGGTTATAGCGTTCCAGCACCAGGCGGCCGCTGACGGTCGTGCGACCGTCCACCGAGCCTTGGGCCTTGACCTTCGTCTCCGTTGCAGTCTGTGAAATAATCTCCGCGGTCACGGTAAGCAACTGGCCCGGTTCGACGAACTGGCCATACTTCACGTTTCCTGCCTGCTTCAACAAGACCACGGAATGCGCGAAATCCTCGCTCAGCCGGATCAGCCAGGCGGATGCCTGCGTCATGGCCTCCAACATCAATACCCCCGGCATGACGGGGAAATTGGGAAAATGGTCGGCCAGGTATTCTTCGGCCATCGTCAACGATTTGACCGCAGTGATTCGGGCACCGGGCTGAAAGTCGATGATTCGGTCGATCAACAGAAAACGCATTGAAATCGGAAGGACCGCCTCGGCCGGAAACTGGTTGCATAAGCCGGCACCCCTCCAATGCCGGTGCATGTCAAGCCGGTCGTGGAGGCAAAATGTCGGAAAGACGAATTGTATCCGTAGTTAGTATGTGTCCAAGGACAACTTGTGGTGCGGGGGTTCCCCGGCCCGTAAACCAGCAAGTATAGCGGCCCAGGCCCGGTTCTACAACCTTGAAAAGGTCCAGAAGGCTATTTTACAAAATTCCCGCGGCAAGTACACTACGGAAAGACCAAATGGAGAATTTGCCACTTATGGTGGATTAGATAAGGGAGACTGTGATGCCTTGTCGTGGAGTTCGAGGGGCGACGACCGCCGATACCAACACCCGCGAGGATATTTTGCGGGCCACGCGGGAGCTTCTGGCCATGATGATCCGCCAGAACGGGATTCGAGCAGAAGACGTGGCCAGCGCCATTTTTTCTACGACTCCTGACTTGGATGCCGAGTTTCCCGCCCTGGCTGCCCGGCAGTTGGGCTGGTATGACGTGGCGCTATTGTGCAACCACGAATTGGATGTGCCCGGTTCGTTGCGCCGCTGTATTCGCGTACTCCTGCATTGGAATACGGAGGCTACTTCCGGGGAGATCGTGCACGTCTACATTAAGGATGCCGCCCACCTGCGGCCGGACCGCACGCAGTTGCCGCCGGTCGATTGGGACGAACTTGAGGGCTGGATCGAGCAGCGCTTGGCCGATGCGAAAGCGACGAAGCGACCGGGCGGCTAGGGTGGGCCGAGCATGGGCGAGTCCCACCAAAGTCAACGGTGGGACGCGCGAATCACACGCGAACACTTAGTTGGAATACGGCGGGAACTTGCCGAAGTCCCAAGCACTGCGTGGGAGCGTGCTATAGGTCCCGGAAGAAGTGCCTGCGGCGGGCACGTACGAACCGCTTTGTGGGGCGGGCGCAACCGTGCCGGCGGCATTCTCACTGACCACGGGTTTGGCCACCTTATAGACCGTTGGCCCGGGCGTTGCAACCACCGCTTGGGCTGCCGGAACGCTCGTCGCCGGCTGCGTTGCAACCGCGGCCGGGGCATAGGCCGGATAGTCATAGCGGGCCCGCCACCGTGCGAACAGGCCGGCCTGGCTGGCGGAGACCGCCGTGAGTACGATCGCGAAGGCGAGCAGGGTGCGAAAACAGGTCGAATAGCGAGCCATGGGAATAATCTCCTGAAAGCGACTTTTTGACTACAAACGTTGTCAATAATAGATTATTCGCCATTTTGCTCCGCCGGTCAAGAATGTCACGCAGGATTCCGATTTTGCTGACCTGGCCGCGCTGTTGGGTGCGGGAATATCGCAACCGCCGATTACCGGCGTCAAACGGGGTCAAAACAGCGGCTCCCGCAGCCGTTCCAGCGTCACAATGCCTACCGTCTCGCCGCGGGCGTTGACCACTCGGGCAAGGCTGTCGCCGCTGCTCTCCAAACGCATCAGCGCGGCCAGATGAGAACTGTCGTCGCGCAGTTCGGGCAAGGGGCGAATCGGGGCCAGGTCGTCGCCTTCGTGCAGGCGCAAATCGACGACCCGCACATAGCCGACCAGCCGGCCCGGTGGCGTCGGCCACGGGGATCACGGCCGTATGGCTGCCGTTGGGCCAGGCCGAGCACGGCCTGCTTGCCCATGTCGGCCCGGACCTGCACCATCTGGCCCGGCGGCGTGAGGAACTGCCGCACCGGCTTGCGGGCGACGGCGAGAATCCCGTGGGCCAGACTCTGCTGGGCGGGATGCAGGATGCCCGCCTCGTGCCCTTCGGCCAGGATCTGCCGCAACTCCCGCTGGGCCAATACCAGGCGGATCGGCTCGTGCGAAGTGCGCGTCGCGCGGGCCAGCAATCGGCCCAGCAGCCAGAGCAGGCCGGACAAGGGAAAGAGGAGCACGACGAAGAACAAGAACAGCCCTCCACCGCGCCGCAGCAGGCGGTTGGGGGCTTGAAGGTAGAGGTTTTTCGGCAACAACTCGCCGTAGACCAGCACGATCGGCGCCAAGACGATCGAGGCAATGATCTCGGCCGCTTCCGGACTGGGGGAACGACCTGGCCCATGGCAATCACGGCGGCCAGCGAGATCAGGTAATTGGCCACGCTGTTGCCGACCAGGGCCGTGGCCACGAACAACGCCGGATGATTCGTCAGAAACAGCAGGCCGCGGGCGATCCGGTCGCCGGCCATGGCATCCAACACCAGGCGCAGCCGCGTGGCCCGATAGAAGCCCGTCTCCGAACCGCTGAAGAACGCGCTCAAGAACAACCCGCAGATCCCCAGCCCCAGGGCGATCCAGATCATGGCGACTCCTCCTTGGCCGCGGGCATGGTCAGCTCGATGAGCAACTGGCCGCGCAGCGGCACGTCGAGGATCTTGAAATGGAACGGCCCCCATTGGCACTCATCGCCCCGCTCCGGCAGCCGTTCGAGCACCTCCTGGATGACGCCGGCCAGCGTGACGCTATGCGTCGCCGGCTTATCGATCTGGAAATAGCGGGCCAGGCGCCGCACGCTGGTCATGCCCGTAACGTGCCAGACCCCCGGCGCGACAGGGCGGATCGGGTCGCGGCGCAGGAGCCGTTCGCTGCGGCTGGGCGCGCCGCTGAAGAGCGTGTCGAGGATGTCGTCGAAGGTGAGGATGCCGATCGTTTCGCCGAACTCGTTGACCACGGCGGCCACCTCCCGCTTGCGGCGGCGGATCAGTTCCAGCACGTCGGCCGCGCGGGTCGACCAGGGCACGTAGATCACCGGCTCGGCCAGCAGATCCAAGGGACCGTCGGGAATCCGCCAGACGTCGTCCAGGGCGATGGCCGCCGCCACCTCTTCGCTGTCCGGTTCGGTCACCAGCACGTAGCCGCCCGCCGGCGGCCGGGCCTTCAGGTCGGCCAAGGTCACCGGCGGATGGTAGGAAAGAAACTGCGTTCGCGGCCGCATCAGTTCTTCGGCGCGGATGTCGGACAAGCAGCACGATGCTCTCCAGCACCCGCTGTTCCTGCTCCACCAGCGCGGTATCGGCGCCGGAGAGTCTCACGGCCCGTTCCAGGTCGCGAATATGCAGATAGGGCTCCGGCTCGAAGTTCGGCCACAGCAGGCGGCGGGCCAGGAGCGTGGCCACGCGAAAGACCGGCAAGAGCGGATTGACGACGCGGATCGTCGCGCGCCAGGGGAATCGCCAGCCACACCGCCAGCCGCTGCGATTGCAAGACGCCCAGGCTTTTCGGCAGCATTTCGCCGCAAGAGGATGATCGTCACCAGCGAGCCCACGGCGAAGACGCCCGGCCGCCGTCGCCTGGCCCTCGCTGCTCCAACTCCAGGCTGATGATCGAGCCGATCGTGAAGAACGAGAGGTTCATCAGCAGATTCCAGAAGAGCACGGCCGTCAGCAGGCGGTCGGGGTCGTCCAGCAGCCGGGCGATGATCTGCTGCGGCTGCCGTGCCCTTCGACAACTCCCTCCGCTGCGCCCTGCGGAGCGAGAACAGGGCCGCCTCGCTGGCCGAAAAAAAGGCCGAGCAGAGCAGCAGGACGGTCATGGTGATGAGGCCGAGGAGCATGGTGTGAAAAAAGGAAATCCGAAATCCGAAAATCGAAATCCGAAACAAATTCAAAATTCCAAGGGGGAATGTTCAAAACAGTCACGCGTTGCGAGTTTTGGTCCTTGTGATTCGTTTTGAATTTTGAATTTTGGATTTGTTTCGGATTTCGGATTTCGAATTTCGGATTTTCATTCCGTCGTTCTCCCCGTCGTTTCATCGAATTCATAAATCGCGGGGATCAGGATCGCGGCCGTGGTCAAGCCGTAGGCGGCGGCGGTGAACGACCAAGACGATCAGCATGTCGCCCTGGTCGCCGCGGAGGAAAGTTGGTGATCGAATAGAAGGTGGCGAAGGGACAGGCGAAGGAGGCCAGGCCGATGGCCTGCGAGGGGATCTTCGCGCCGAGCGTCATGTACAGCCCCATGCCGCCGCCGAGCATGAAGGCCAGGAAGGGCGGCAGTTGGGCGTTGAACGATCCGCTGAAGGCGACCATGATCCGCATGCACGTGGCCACGCCCGACAAAGAGGAAGAAGACCGTGCCCAGGCTCGTGGCGATCGCGCTCCGCGAGTTCTCGTAGATCAACCCGGCGTGCAGACCGACCGACGGCCACGAAGACGTACAACACGCCCATGCCGATCCAGAGATAGATGAGGTTCTCCAGGCCGATCACGCCTTGCCAGCCGAGATAGCCGCACAGCAGCATCGGCAGCAAGCACGATCTCCTTGGTGTTATAAAAAATTCCGCCCAGCTTGCCGAAGATGAACTCCTTGGGCGTGAGGTCGGAAACCAGCAGCAGATCGAGGGCCTTCGTATCGCGTTCCGCCGTCAGGGCCGTCACGGCCTGGGCGTTCACCAGCACGAGGCTCAAAAGCAGCATGGGCAGCAAGGCCAGCGCACCCTGGGCGAGGCTCGACTGCCTCGTGGCCTGTTGGTCAATGCGCCACAGGTTGCACGGCCGCCAAGGCGAACAGCACCAGGAAGGTCAGATCGCACGATGAGGATCTTCCGCCCGTAGGCCCAGGTGCGGATCTCCCGCCACAGGACGGGATTGTCCCAGACGACGCGGTGGTGGCAGCGGGGAGCGGGGAGCGGGGACGCGGGGAGTCGGACTCTTGCATCCCTGCTCCCCGCTCCCTGCTCCCTGCTCTGTTCTTCTTCCGGCTTCTTCATCCGTTCATCCTGGCCGGCGGCGTTCCAGGCCCTGACCCGCCGACACGGCCAGTCCGTTAAGCAGCAGGGCCAGGGCTGCCGCCACGAGCAGATACAGATAGATCGGCGAACCGAGCCATTCCAGGCCGGGGACCGGCTGCGTGGAGGGCCGCGAGGCCGCAAGGACCGCCTGCCAGGGGCTGACGGCCGTCGCCCAGACGTTGGCGGGCAGTCCGGCGGGCGCCTGCCCCAGGATGCCGGCCGCGAGCATCTCGCCCAGGGCCAGCCAGAGGACGAGGATCAGCACGAAGAGGGCCAGGGCCTGAAAGGTCTTTTCCCGCCACAGGGCCAGCGTCGAGCCGAGGCTGCCGCAGACGATGAATGCTCGCCGCCGTGACCGCCGCCGTGCGGGCGATCTGCCCGACGGAGATCCCGCCCAAGAGCGCAAGCAGCATGAAGACCGGCAGCCCCGCGGCGAACATCACCAGCACGTTCAGCAAGCTGGCCAGGAGTTTCCCCAGCACGAGCTCCTGGTCCGAGAGGTTCGTCAGCAGCAGCAGGACGAAGGTCTTGCGGTCCTTTTCCTGGGCGACGGCGCTGGCGGCCAGCATGGCCGAGAAGAAGACGGCCAGGGCCAATTGCAAGCGGGGCGAGAATCTGGAAGACCAGGCCGGCGAACTGCGCCAGGTCGCTCACGTCGCGGACGATCTGCGTGCCCGTCAGCACCAGCCAGGCCGTGCAGATCAACAACAGCAGGGCCGCCGCGTAGGCACTGCGGGCGATGTAGATCCGCGTGCGCCGCGGGGCAATCACGACTTCGCGGGTAAATACGGGACCGAAAAGCAACCGGAATCTCCCTGGTCGAGGGCTTCGTAAGGGCTACCCCCATGATACCACAAACCGGCGGTGGGATGAAAGGCAGCTCGGAAACGCCCGTTATTGCCGGTGCCGTTGCGATGGTGTATAGTGGTGTTTTGGAGGACAGAAGAATGCCCATTTCATGGAACGAGATCCGGCAGAACGCCATTCGCTTCGCCGCCGACTGGGCCGCGCAAAAAGCGAGAGTGCCGAAAAACAGTCCTTTTGGAACGAATTCTTCGAGGTCTTCGGCTTGCGACGCCGGACCGTAGCTGGATTCGAGGAGCCGGTCAAACAGATTTCTGGGAAGTACGGACGGATCGATTTGTTCTGGAAAGGGGTGCTCCTCGTCGAGCACAAAAGTCGCGGCCAGGATCTCGGCAAGGCGGAGTCGCAAGCCTTCGCTTATATTCAGGACTTGGTCCACGCGGCGTGCGACGACGAGGTGCCGCGGTACGTCATCGTTTCCGATTTTGCGCGTTTCGCGCTGTACGACTTGGAGCCGGAAAACGACCAGCCGCTACCCCTGTTTGCCGGGCACAGGGTCGAGACGACGGAATTTTTGCTCGCCGACCTGCACCATTATATCCACCTCTTTGGCTTCCTGGCCGGCTACGACCAGCGCCGTTTCAAGGACCGCGACCCAATCAATCTGAAGGCCGTCGCCATCATGGACGACCTCCACGACGCCTTGGAGGCGGGTGGGTACATCGGGCACGATCTTGAGCGATTCTTGGTGCGGATCCTCTTCTGCCTCTTTGCGCAGTGGACGGGCATTTTCGAGCGCGAGGCGTTTCGACTCTTCATCGAGGACCGCACCAAGCCCGATGGCTCCGACTTGGGGGTCCATCTGGAGCGGCTTTTCGCCGTGCTCAACACTCCCGCAGAAAAGCGGCAGAAAAATCTGGATGAAACGCTAGCGGCATTCCGCTACGTCAACGGCGAGTTGTTCGCCGAGAGGCTCAGTTTCGCTGATTTCAATCGAGATATGCGCAACAGCCTGTTGGCCTGTACGCGGTTCGATTGGTCGCAGATTTCGCCGGCCATCTTCGGTTCGCTGTTCCAGGGGACGATGGAGCCCAAAGAGCGGCGGCAATTCGGCGGCCACTATACGAACGAGCGCGACATTCTCAAGGTCGTGCGGGGCTTGTTTCTGGACGACCTGCGCGCGGAGTTCGAGCGGATCAAGGACGACAAGAACCAACTCAAACAATTTCACCAGAAGATTGCCGGCCTTCGCTTTCTCGATCCGGCCTGCGGTTGCGGCAACTTTCTCGTGATTACTTATCGCGAACTGCGGTTGCTGGAAATCGAGATTCTCAGGCTCCTGGAAAAGGGCCAGCAGCACCTGGAAATTCAAGCGTTGTCACTGGTGGACGTCGACGCCTTCTATGGCATTGAGATCGACGAGTGGCCGGCGCGAATCGCCGAAGTGGCCATGTGGCTGATGGACCACCAGATGAACATTCGCCTTTCAGAGGCTTTCGGGCGGTACTACGTGCGGCTGCCGCTCACGAAGTCGCCGACGATCGTCTGCAGCAACGCGCTGCGATTGGATTGGAAGGAAGTCCTTGATCCCGAAAAGTGCAGTTATGTACTTGGCAACCCGCCCTTTGTGGGGAAGAAGGAACAGGACGACGAACAAAAGGAGGATATGGCGCTCGTCTTCAAAAACGTCAAGGGCGCCGGCGTATTGGACTACGTTTCGTGTTGGTACACGAAATGTGCAAACTACATTCAAGGGACGCGAATGTCGGCCGCGTTCGTGTCAACGAACTCGATCACCCAAGGGGAACAGGTCGGAATTCTCTGGAACGAAGTCTTTTCCCGTTACAACCTTCAGATCCGTTTCGCCCACAGGACCTTCGCTTGGGAAAGCGAGGCGAAAGGAAAAGCCCACGTTCACGTCGTTATCATCGGTTTTGCCTCTTACCCGCCGGACAAGCGAGTTCTATTCGAATACGAAGATGCCAACGGTCGGCCGCATGCCTTCTTGGCCAAGAACATTAACGGCTACCTGGCCGATGCGCCCAATGTGTCGCTGCGCAAGGTGTCTCATCCGATCAGTGCGGTGCCCGCGATCAATTATGGCAGCATGATGATCGATAAAGACCGAAAGGATGGAGACGATGTTGGACTGATTTTGACGCCAGAACGGGCGCGGAACTATTGTCGGAATGCCCCGAATTGAAGCCTTATATCCGCCGGCTCTATGGAGGCGACGAGTTTCTGAACGGCACGGAGAGATGGTGTCTCTGGTTGGTCGATGCCCCCGCGAATCTCGCTCGCGACTGCAAGCTCCTTCGCGACCGAATCGAGAAGATACGCAAGTTCCGCTTGGGCAGCGATCGTGAGACGACCAAGAAGCTTGCCGCGACTCCAGCCCTATTTGGGGAGATTCGCCAGCCGTCCACACCGTACCTTTTGATTCCCAAGGTATCGTCCGAATCGCGTCGCTACATTCCCATCGGGTTCGTCAAGCCGTCGATCATCGCCAGCGGTAGCGCCCCAGTTTTTCCCGACGCGACGCTCTACCATTTCGGGGTGCTTTCCTCGACGATGCATAACGCTTGGACCCGTCATGTGGCGGGCAGGATGAAAAGTGATTTGCAATACTCAAGCAGGCTTGTCTACAACAACTTTCCCTGGCCGGAATCGCCGACAGCAAAACACGTTGCGGCGGTCGAGACAGCAGCCCGGCACGTGCTCGATGCCCGCGACGAGCATCTCAAGAAGGGATCGACGCTTGCCGACCTTTACGACCCGCTGTCAATGCCGCAGGCGTTAGTCAAGGCACACGTCGGCCTCGACCGCGCGGTGGACCGCTGCTACCGCTCGCAGCCCTTTACCTCAGACCGCCAGCGCGTCGAATACCTCTTCGCCCTGTACGAGAAGCTCGCCGCCCCGCTGCTTTCGAAGGGGCGGAGAAAGACTTAGGATCCTGCGTCAACCATGTCCATGTGCCGGTAGATGTCGCGGCAGAGCGAAACGTGCGAGCCGGCGGGGATGCCGGGCGGGTTCAGCCCGTGCGCGCGATACAGGCGGGCGAACTCCCGCCGCGCCTGCCGGTAATAATCCAGGCCCGGCGGATGATGCTCGGCCCCCGTCGAACCGGCGGGTGGCATCCAGACGCTGAGCGCCGGGACGATGCCCCGCACGGCGAGATACTCGGCGCCCTCGAGCATCGAATCCAAGGGCTCGATCCCGGCCACGAAGGCGCTCACCGCGCGGTTCGGCCCGAACTTCTCCACAATGTGCGCGAGGGCACGCAGTTGGGCGTCGCGGCCGACGTGCCGGGCATGCCCCGGGGCGATCCGCGCATGGAGCTTGCGGTCCCAGACGTGCAAATCGTGCGCGACGCGGTCCGCGCCGGCTTCCAGAATCTGGTCCGTCTGGGCCGGGTTGCGGGCGCCGTCACGTAGCAATAGATTTCCGACGGGATGCGGTCGAGTCCCACGCGGCGATCGATCGCCTCCAGCAGCCGCGCATAGCGCCCGCACTCGTCGCGACTGATGAACTTCGTGCCGGCCGTGAGCTGCACCTCCTGCACGCCCGCCTGCTCGATTCCCCAAGCGATGATCTCCGCAACCTCGTCGTCGGTAGGGCTGGGCAGCTCGAAACCGGCCATCTCCGCCCGCACCTGGAAACAGAACTCGCACGTTTCCCGCGTGCGGATGTACTCGCACGGCCAGAGGTAGAAGAAGGCCAGCACGCCCACGCCCTCGAGCACGGCGAAGGCGCCATACGGCCGGCCCTCGCGGGTCCGCTGGGCGTAGTAACTCGTCGCCGGCGGCAGCGCGAACCTCGGTCAGCCGCGTCCCCTGATGCCAGAGGCAGACCCGCCCCTCTTCGTCGAGGTCCAAGGCGAACGGCGAGGCCTCGTTGATCGTCAGGTGGACCGCGACCTCGCCCGGCAGGATGAGGCAATTGCAGGCGTAGGGGTTGCTCGGCGGTTCGAGCCGCGCGCGGCCCGCCACCGCCCCATGCACGCGGGCCGGATAGCGCATGCCGGTTCCGATCAGCAGGCACTTGAGGTCGAGCGAATCGACCGCTTGCCCTTCAAGATCGTAGGTCGCCAGCATGCAACGGTTCTCCTTTTGGATAGCTTCTATTTTACGGCCTCTTCGAACATTGCGGAAGTGGTCGCACACGTCGAGTACTCCCTCCCTTGACAGCCGGCCCGGCCAGGTCCATACTCCAGAAGCAGATAGATGATAAACTCCACTAATGGAGGTGGGCGTATGATAACTGCTTCCGATTGTCCCTGCACGGGCGGCACGCTCGACAAGCTGGTCCAGCCGGCGATCTTGGTTGCGCTGACCCAAGGGCCGATCCACGGCTACCGTCTTGCCGAGCGGATCAACGAAATGGTCGGCAGGTTCGGCGATAAACCCAACGTCTCGGGCATCTACCGCTTCCTGAAAAAAATGGAGGCCGGGGGCCTTGTGGTTTCCACCTGGGAGGCGGGGGGCAAAGGGCACGCCAAACGGCTTTTCAAGATCACGCCCGCCGGCCGAACCTGCCTCGCCCGCTGGGTCGCGACCTTGGAAACCTACCTAAAGGCGATCAGCGCGCTCTTAAGCGAAGCGAAGGCGGCCGTGCGCCGCAAGCCGAAACGCCGCAAGACCGTTGCGAAGTAGAGTCAGTTCCCGCACCCAGCAACAACAGGGGAGAGAACCCCCCATCGTATCGGCGGCGACTTGACAACGGCCCGCTTGCCGTCGATAATATTGGCGTTGCTCCTATATTGAGAGAAGGTAATGTTGGCTCGCAAGTCGTTGTTTTCCGCGTTTGCCGTCTTGCTGCTCGCCTCGCCAGGGCTTTCGCAGTCGATTTCGATTCCCATCCCCAACTATGACTTCGCGAGTCCCTACGTGCCAGACTTTTCCCCGTACGCCGTGGCAGGCGTCTCGAATTGGGTGCAGTCGCCGCCTCCTGCCTGGTGGACCGCTGACGGTTATACCACCCAGCAATGGGACGACAACGTCGGAGTCTTCATAAACGTGCCCTCCGAATGGATCGACAACCTTGTTCCGTCTGGCGGGACAGCAGTCCACCAGCAGGCGGCTTTCATGTTCTCTGCTCCCGGCCTGGAACTCTCTCAGACACTGTCCACCAGCTACCAGGTCGGCACATCGTATCAACTCACCGTGGGCATCGAGGGCGGCGGCCAGGGCATGCCGCTTGGGGTTCCGATGCAGATCGAACTCTATTATCTGGACGGTAGCGGAAACCAGGTCCCGGTGGGCACGACCACCGTCCTGAATGACCTTACCTTGAATCCGTATCTGGGCCAGTATATCACGGATTTGCCAGACCGCCAGTTGACCATACCGGCCGTCGCCGCCGGCGACCCCTGGGCCGGCCAGAACATCGGCGTTGCCTTGCTCCAAATTGCAAGCACTGCGAATACCGGCTATTGGGATATCGACAATGTGCGGTTGACGGCGACCACCGCTTCAATCACCGCTTCGACCACCGCTTCAACGGCCGTCTGGACGGGCGCGGCAGGCAACACGAACTGGAGTTCCTCGGGGAACTGGGGGCGCAGTGCCGGCGTCGGGGGCTTCGCTCACGTTTGCGAATTCCGGGAGCGGCCAAAACACGAACGACTTCCCGGCGGGCACCTCCTTTGCCGGCATCACTTTTGCGGCCGGCGCCTTGCCTTTCAACCTGCAGGGCAACGCGATCCAACTTTCGGGCCCCGTCGTCAATCAGAGCAACGTCAACCAGACGATCGGCCTGGACCTGCAAGTCGTTGCGGGCGGTGGCACGCTCGATTCGGGTTCAGGCAGCATGACGATCACCGGGGAAATCAGCGGATCGGCGCTCACGAAAGTCGGTGACGGCAGCCTCATTCTCTCGGGAAGTAACAACTACGCGGGTGGCACAACGGTTCTGGATGGCACGCTGGAGATTGTCGCGGCCGACGCCTTGCCTCCGGGGGGGGGCTGACGATCGGCGCCGGTGGCGCAATCCTTGTTCGACGCCGGGGCATCCGCGGGCATTGAGATCAGCGGCGGCCCGCCGATGCAGGCGGCCTTGATGCCTCCGTCGCGTACGCTGTGCCCGAGCCGGGGACGCTCGCGCTGTTGGCGGTGGGCGTGGCGGCGGCCGGCGTAGCCTGTAATCGGCTCAAGATGCCATTCCTGTCGGCCGTGCGCGTCGGTCGCGCCTCCGGGGCTGGAAAGTTGGCGACATTTTGCTTGACTTGGAGTGCGAGCGTCACTAAAATAGGAGCATTTCCTATAGTGGACTATCACCAATATTGAATTCCGGAGGCATTCTTTGCAAAATGCTTGCAAAGACTTCGGAAGTGTGATTGGATACGTAAATTGCAGGGAAGGGCCTTGCGGAAGTGCAGCCTTCTCCCCAGAGCGGGGTGCGCTCTGTTTTGCAGCCCCGCACTTAGAACCCCATTAAGAGGCAGCGTTTAGGCAGGCCGCAGGAATTCGGATAGGCGCACGAAGGATTATCGATCCATCCTGCCCTGTGTTGTAGATCGTTTTCCGCCGCCCTGCCTACCATCTAATCCCTGTTGCTCGCCGTCCAAGCCATCGGCTTGCCGTGCTGGGTCGCTCTTTGGGCTAGGTGTTTCCCCTTGTTTTGTCGTCGTTTGTTACGGCTGCGCCTATGGACTTTCGCCCAACGCAAGCCAATCGCCCCAACCCCTTTTAATACTGCTCCAGTGAAGACTCTTTAGTGAAGGAGAATGTAATGCTTGTTCGTAGGTCGTTGTTTTCCACGCTTGCCGTCTTACTGTTCGCCTCGCGAGCCTTATCGCAAGCGATTTCCGTTCCCGACTATAACTTCTTGAATCCTAGCGCGGGCACCGTCGGCTTCGCCACCCTGCCGAGTTCGACTGCGGGGCTCGGGAATTGGCAGGTGTCACCGCCAACACCCGGGTTTTTGTATTATGAGGAAACGTATGGATCACTATCGGCAGATCAAGCAACTACCAACTGGTACGACCAAGCGGGAGTCTTCTATAACAACCCCCAGGGCGCGTACATCGACAATATCTCTCTCTCTGGGTCCCAGGCGGCCTACATGTACGATACTCCCGGTTTGCAGCTATCCCAGACACTGTCCTCCACTTTCCAGGTCGGCAAGTCCTATCAACTCACCGTGGCTCTCGCGGGCGGCAACCAAACTGCACCCATGCCGCTTAATGACCCAATTGACATCGGACTTTACTATATGTCAGGTGGAAGTCAGACCTTGATTGGCACGCCCACCACGGTCCTGAATGACGACAGTGGCTGGAACGGCTACTACATCTACCAATTGAACGACTACAGTTTGACTATTCCGGCCGTCGGCGCCGGCGATCCCTGGGCAGGCCAGAACATCGGTGTCGCGTTGTTCGAGCCCAATAATGCCGATGGGTCCGGCGCCTTCTGGGACGTCGACAACGTGCGTCTGACGGCGGCTGTCCCGGAACCGGGTTCCATGACGTTGCTTGCTGCAGCAGGTTTGGGTTTATTCGTGCTACGGAGACGATGGTCGTCGGGAAAGCAGCCCAGTGCGGCCGCCGATTGACGGGCGGTTAGATCGCCTCATCGCGAAAGTCGGTCAGGCCGACCATGGGCACATCGTGCCCGAGCCTGACAGAACACACTGCCAGGCTGGGAAGTGGTACCTTGATTTATTTTCGTGCCGGGCTAATAATATAGTCCGCGCGGCTTGAGATGCTCTAAGCCCGACGGGGCACCCGCTTGCGGGTCGGCGAGGAATGGAATCGCTTACCTCGCTTGCACTTTGGGCTTCGATGGCTGCTGCGGAAACAGCTCAATTAAAGCCGCTCACAGTATACGGCGGGGAGACAAGGCCATGCCAAATTCCAGCGTACCCGCTCGGGGGTTCACCCTGATCGAATTGCTTGTCGTGGTCAGTATCATCGCCGTCTTGGTGGCGCTTATTCTGCCGGCCGTTTCTGCCGCCCGGAGCGCGGCCCGCAGGACCGCGTGTATGAACAACCTTCGACAGATTGGCGTTGCGATTAACGCCTATGCCGATCGGGCGGAGGGGCGCATCCCCTTCGGCCCCAAAGCGCCCCCCATCATGACCGCCGCGGATTTCTACCCGTCCACGGGAGCGCCGACTTCCCTGGTGTCGCTGATGGACGGCAGCCCTGTCGGCCTCGGATTGTTGCTGGATATCGAGTTGGAGCGGTCATCTCCGGTCTTCTTCTGTCCCGACGCCGACCAGCAGGATGTTGCCCGGGCTCAGTTGAGTTTGGTTGGCGTCCAACAGGCCCAGAGCAGCTACTATTACCGCCATGCCTCGGTCGCCCTGCCATACGATCCGCCGGGCGTAGATGTTCTCTCCCCAGACCACATCGTGCTTGACCGACTCGGTTCCAACCGCAACGGAGAACCCATCAGGGCGTTGGTCATGGACACCCAGTTCATCGTTTCGCCGGCCTTCGGTCAGTTCGGCATCACGACGCGCACCAACCATCACGGGTTGGTCGTCAACGTGCTGTATTCGGATGGCCATGCCGCCTCCCTGTCCAATTCTGACGGGCGGTATACCGTCACGCTCGACGATTACCAGTCGCTGACCAATGCGTTCAGCGTAATCCTGGGGGTCATGGAACAAGCGGACGTGGCACAGTAATCATTGCCATCCGTCATGGGCAGGAAATCGAAACCGATCGCAACGCACAAAAAGGCCGACGCCCCCCCCAGCGCCCCAGGCCACGACGGCGCACGGCAGCCCCCTACGGCCGTGGCGAAGCGGCCCTCTTCGCCCTCACGCTCTTCCTCAGCGCGGCCCTCTTGTTCACGGTCGAGCCGATGTTCGCCAAGATGGTGCTGCCGCTCTTGGGCGGCGCCGGCGGTGTGGAACGCCTGCCTGGTCTTCTATCAGGCCGCCCTCCTGGCCGGCTATCTGTACGCCCATCTCTCGCTCAAATGGCTCGGGGCGCGGCGGCAGGCCGTGCTGCACCTGGCCCTGCTGGCCCTGGCCTGGATCGTGCTGCCGATCCACGTGGCACAGGGCTGGCTGCCGCCGGCCACGACCTTCCCCGCCCCCTGGCTGTGGATCCTGCTGGCGGTCTCCCTGGGCCTGCCCTTTCTGGCCGTTTCGGCCAGCGCCCCGATGCTCCAGGCATGGTTCGCCCAGACGCAAAAACCGGCGGGAGAGAGGGATCCTTACTTCCTGTATGCGGCCAGCAACCTCGGCAGCCTGCTGGCCCTGCTGGCCTATCCGCTGGTGATCGAGGGCGCGGCGACCCTCAAGCGGCAAAGCCTCGCCTGGGCCGTCTGTTACGGCTTGCTCATGGCGCTGATGGCGGCGTGCGCCGTCGCGCTCTGGAAGACGCCGGCGCCGGTCCCCATCGATCCCCTACGTCCTATAGGTCCCATCAGTCCCATCGCTTGGCCCCGCCGCCTCCGCTGGCTGGCGCTGTCGTTGGTGCCGTCCAGCCTGCTCCTGGGCGTGACGTCGTTCATCTCCGCCGAAGTCGCGCCGATGCCCTTTCTGTGGGTCGTTCCCCTGGCCTTGTACCTGCTGACCTTCGTGCTGGTCTTCGCGGGAGAGAGGGAGGCCGGCGCCCCCCATGCGACGGCAAAGGGGAATACTGCTTTGTCGCATGGGGGCTGCGCGCTCCCTCTCTCCGCCGGACCATCCTGCCGCTGCGCTGGATGGTCCGCTGGCAGCCCCTCTTGATCGTCGTGACCACTGCGACCCTTCTGTGCAGTGGAGCGGCGGCGGGAATGCGGGAATTTCTCCTTTTCGGCTCCTTGCACCTGGCGACCTTCTTCGTGACCGCGATGGTCTGCCATGGCCAACTGGCGGCCGACCGGCCGCCGCCGGGCCAATTGACCGAGTTCTACCTCTGGATGTCGCTGGGCGGGGTCGTGGGAGGGCTGCTCACCGCCCTGGTGGCGCCGTTGGTTTTCAAGAGCGTCTTGGAGTATCCGCTGATGATGGCCGCGGCCTGCCTGCTGCGGCCGCTGCCGGAAGCGGCCGGCGGCAAGTGGGGGCGGCGGCAGGCCTTGCCCCTCGTTGCCCTGCTGCTTTGCCTGATCGTGGTTTGGGGTCTGCGCACGGGGAGTTTCTTTTCCGGCTCGCGTTTTGCCGATACGCCCGTGATGCGGGTCGCCGTGGTGGGACTAGCCGCCATCGCCACGTTTCTCGTGCGCCGCCGGCCGATGGCCTTCGGAATCGCGGTGGCCGCCCTGGCGGCGATCAGCCTGTGGTCGGTGGAAACGCGGACCCGCCTGCTCGACGCCCAGCGGAGTTTCTTCGGCATCCTCCGCGTGGAGTACGATCCCCTATCGAACACGAACCAATTGCTGCACGGCACCACGAGCCACGGTCAACAGAGTCTCTTTCCGAGTCAGCGGCACGAACCGCAGGGATATTATCACCGCACGGGACCCTTGGGAGCGATCTTCGACGCGCTCAGCCGCGCCGCCCGCTGGCCGAGGTCGGCGTGCTGGGCCTGGGCGCCGGCACGATCGCCGCCTACGCGGAGCCGGGCGAGCGGTTCACCTTCTATGAGATCGACCCGGCCGTGGAAAGCATCGCGCGGAACAAGGACTACTTCACCTATCTGGCCGATTGCCGCGGCGAGACCGAGGTCATCCTGGGCGACGCGCGGCTTGAGCTCGAACATGGGCCCGAGCGGCAGTTCGATCTGCTGATCGTCAACGTCTACAGCTCCGATTCCGTGCCCGTGCACCTCACGACCCGCGAGGCCTTGAAGATCTACTTCGACCGTTTGAGACCGCGAGGGCTGTTGGCGATCCATATTTCCAGCCGCTATCTCAACCTGGAGCCGTTCCTGGGCAATCTGGCCGCCGATGCAGGGCTGACCGCGGGAGTTTGGCGCGATCTGGCTGGGACCGGGGTCGAGGGACGGGTCCACTCGGTTTGGGTCGTGATGGCCCGCAGTCTCGACGATCTTGGCTCGCTGCCCGACGATAGTCGCTGGCAGCGCTGGCGCGCGATCCGGGGCCGGTTTGGACCGACGACTTCTCCAATGTTGCCGCGGCCTTGCGGTGGGAATGGACCGGGCTGCACCTGAAGCCTTGGAGGTGGGAGATGTTGGACCCGGCCGAGGTTCATACCGAGGTGGGTATAGCTCTCGTCGAGAACGGTCGCATCGACGAGGCCATCGAGCATTTTCAGAAGTCGCTGGAGATCAATCCGGATAACGCTCCGGTCCACTACGCCCTGGGCAGGGCCTTGGCCTTGCGAGCGCGGACGGACGAGGCCATCCCGCATTTCGAAGAGGCCGTGCGTCTCGAACCGAGTCTTAAGGAGGCCCATTCCGATCTGGGCATCGCCCTCGACCGCAAGGGCAAGAAGGACGAGGCCCTAGAGCATCTCCGGAAGGCCGTGGCGATCGCACCCGATTATGTCGACGGCCTGCGGAATCTGGGCAAGGCCTTGCTGGACCGCCAGGCCTACGGCGAGGCGGCGGACTGTTTTCGCAAGGCGCTGGCGCTCCAGCTCCGCAGTGCGGAGCTCCGCTTCGATCTGGGCCTGGTCCTGACGCGGCAGGGCAAAATCGAGGAGGCCAAGGAACAACTGCAGCAGGCCCTCGCGCTGGCCGAGCAGGAGCAAGACACTTCGCTGGCCGAGAAGATCAAGGCCAAGGTCCGCCGCTGCGAGCAATGGCCGTGGGAGGAAGAAAAGAAATGAAGACCTTCAACTCTTGCATCGCGCGGGCGGGAGGGACTATCCAATCAAGAGCCGGCTGCGGTCCTTTACGCCAATTGCCACGACATCTGCCGTTTCAGAAGCTGGAATCGCTCCTCCTGGAAGGATTGCAAAGTGGCCCCGCCGGTGAGTTTACATCCGAAGATTGGGCGGAACTGCAGCAGCGTGTTCGGCAGCGACATCAGCCTTGATCGCCTGGCACCGCATCTGGTTCTACCTGACTCGCGATGGGCTCACGCTCACCGGCTCCATTATCGACCGAATCAAAGAGACCAAGCTGCGCGACTTTCTTTTTCCTTCTAGGCTCGACGATTCCAACGAAATTTGAAATCAAAGCCTCGGTCATTGAATTGCGGAGGCTTTCCGTTGGACCCACGTGGTAGAAATGCTCGATGGTATTGACCGTGTATTCGGCGCCATTCCACTCGCGCTGGACAATCGGGTTCGTGCGATATTTGTTCTGATACCACGTAGACAACATGAACCTGCACGGCAGCTTTTTCAACGCGGCTGCCAAGTCGGTTTCATCCTTCTCGGACCACGAGTTGTAGTAGTCGACATGGCGTCCGGCATAGGGGGGATCGGCATACACGAGGTCGCTCTCGGTAGCGAGATCGAGCGTCTCCCGGAAATCGGCGATTCGAAAAACCCAATCGACGGATCGTAGAATACCGGCGCACAGGGCCACTTGGTTTGCGATTTTGGTAATATAGGCACGGGCGAATCGTTCTGGCTTGCGACAGAACGGCACATTAAACCGGCCCTTGCGATTAAACCGCATGACTCCGTTGAAACAGGCTCGATTCAAGAACACGAAGGCAAGAGAACTTGGTTCTTGATTGAACTGATCGCGGATTTCATAATACACTTCTTCGCCCTGCCGCCTCAATCGCGCCCCCTGCTCCGAGAGGTACTCTCGGACCAGGCGGCTCGTGATTTGCCCAGACTGGAGATCGGCATAAAAGCGGATGATGTGCCCATTCGAATCGCACAATAAAGCCTTTTCCGGCCGAACATTGAAGGGCACGACACACGAGCCGCAGAACGGTTCGATCCAGCGACCAAGGGCATCCTTCGGTTGCAAGGAGCGGATTGCGCGAACGATCTTGGTCTTGATGCCTTGACACTTGATCGGGGGAACGATCGGCGCCATCACTCGTCCCCCTCGATCCCTTCTTCGGCGCCGGGATCTTCGTTTTCGGAGGACTTCTCCAGTTCCTCTTTGTTTGCCTTGATAACGTCGATGCCGCGTTGCTTGTACTCGGAATAAGACTTGAGATCCTTATAGGGCCGCTGCACGCCGAGGGCTTGCGCCATGTCCTTACATCCAATAGTCGTCATAGACCTCCTCGCCGAGCTTTGCAAAAGGGCCATTGCCGAAAACAAGGTCGTCAATATTGGTCGCCGAGCCGATGTTCTTGGTGTTGCCACTGCCGGGACGAGCGGCTGCAATTCGGTACTTCGGTTGGGCAAAAAACTGGAAATCCCTGATCACTGACGGGATGTTATCGAGGTCGTCCAACGTGTAACGCTTTCGTTCATCCATCGCTTCCTGCGATTGCGAGTAGATGACACCGAGGACGAAATGGCCGGAATATTGGCCGTAGGGGTAGAGCGTATTCTTGAAGCTCTCGCGGTTGCGGAAATAGCCGGTGAAGGCCCCCAAGGTCATCCCGTTCACCCGTTCTTCGTCGATCCGATACGTGCTCTTGATATCGACGGCGAACTTTACTGCGGTCATTTTATCGACGAACGTCAGGTCCGGATAGAAGTTCTGCTGCGGACAGAGCTCGAGGTCAAGTGAGTGTTTTTGCGCGAAGTCGACGAACATCGGAAACAGGAGCAGTTCAAGAACTTTAGAGACGATCTTGGTGTCCACTGAGACCGTGTAGATCTGGCGATAAAGGTCGATGAACCCCTTGATGATCCAATCGCCTTCGTTCGTGGCGACCGCCTTGGCGAACGTAGCGGAGTGAGCCTGCAGATGCGAGGGAAACTCGTCGCTCTTCATGGGCTTCCTTCCGAGCGGGCGTTTCTTACCCATTTTTCGAATTCCTGCACGCGTGTGTTTGCCGCCTTACGAGGCGAACAGGCTCGCCACCGTGTCGGATTGTAGCACTTCGTAAACCGTTGTCAAGGATTGCAACGGAGGAAAGGAGGAAATAAAGTCCTCACTTCTCCAACTCCCTCGTCCCCGGCTTGAAGTGCGGCCAGGCAGACGTGTATTTCACCTCCGTCTTCTCCCGTTCCCGCTGGGAGATCTTCTCCAATAGCTCCTTCGCCAGGGCCTCGTCGATCGGTCCCGTGAGGTCGGCAAGCTTCTTCGTGCCGGGCACAACCTCGTCGCAGCGGATCAGGTGTACGCCGAACGGCGAACGGACCGGCGGGCTGATCTCGCCGGCCTTCAACTCGAAGGCCGCGCGGGAAAACGACTCGTCCACCGGCCCTTGACGGGCCGAGAAGATCAAGGCCGAGATCCGCCGCTGCGAGGCGTGGCCGTGGAGTGACGAGAAATGAACGTGAAAAACTGAATCTGGGAGTAGCGAGTTCAGCGGGGCCGGCGCCGAACGGCTGAAACGATCCATCCCGCTCCATTCAGAACGCGATGCGCTAATTCGCGAAAGCGTTGGACTTCTTCGCTTGAGAACACGTCTTTGGCCGCCGGAAATGTCCACTGGCCACCGGCTTCCTGAAAGGGATATTCCGTATTGCGTTTGGGAGGAAATTGCGGTGCCAAGTCGTCAAGCGCCTTGATCCCCAATCGAGTGTTTTGGTCGAGAAGACTATGAAGGTGTTGCTGAATGGGGCGCTTGCCGGGGGCCCGAGGTAACCGCGTGAGCGTGCCGACGTAGCGCGTGACTTCATGTTTGGCACGGGCACCGATACCCAAGATCCCGGCGTCGAAAAGGGCGCAGACCATAGCCTTGACAGACTTTTCCACGGTCTGCTGCCACTTGGCAATGGCGTGACAGCGGCCCATCCCTTCCTTGTTCCCCAGAAGAACCTCCGCCGCCTTGCGGTCTGAAATCGCCTGGCTTAGCCAGGCTTCCGTTTCATCCACGGATCGCCTCCGGATGATTGGCCGCTTCGCGAAGCTTCTCCAGAAGCAGAAGCCCGGTGTCGTCCGCGTACAAGACCTTATAGTCATCCCTATGGATGGCGTCGACGAGCTCGCTCACCAAAGGCCAGTCCTCTCTTATGCCGATTTCCAACTCATGCGGGTTGGTCAGGACGAGGTGCAGTTGCTCGTTTGGTCCCATGGGAAAACCGGAGGACGGTAGAAAAGTCGTTTCAAACAAATCCCGCTCCGAGGTCATCCTGTCGGCAACACCGCCAATGACCTCAAAGAGAAAAATGTGATCCGGATCTCGTGAGGCCGGGAAATACAATATCGCCAAGTAAAGCGGCTCGTCCACAAGTTCCCGATGCTGGTTTGTTAGACCGCGGATTGAAGCCTCGAACTGTGGGAACCTGTCTGCGGTCCATGATCCAGCCATTATTTAGTCTCCAGGTTGCGTTTCTGATACGAATGAGTCTACGCGAACATCGTGTCGGCGGCAAGTGGATCCCGGCCATCCCGGACTCACTTCTCCAACTCCCTCGTCCCCGGCTTGAAGTGCGGCCAGGCAGACGTGTATTTCACCTCCGTCTTCTCCCGTTCCCGCTGGGAGATCTTCTCCAATAGCTCCTTCGCCAGGGCCTCGTCGATCGGTCCCGTGAGGTCGGCAAGCTTCTTCGTGCCGGGCACAACCTCGTCGCAGCGGATAAGGTGTACGCCGAACGGCGAACGGACCGGCGGGCTGATCTCGCCGGCCTTCAGCTCGAAGGCCGCGCGGGAAAACGACTCGTCCATCGGCCCTTGACGGCCGATCTTGCCCAGCCGCCCCCCTTGCTTGCTGCTCGGTCCGGCGGAATATCTTTCCGCAGCCGCGGCAAAGTCGAGCGTGCCGGAGGTAATCTCTGCGCGGATCGATTCGGCCCGCTTCTCCAAGCCCTCGATCTCCTGCGGGCCGGCCTGACCCAGAGGGTGCCCCGCAGGACGAAGCAGGATATGGCTCACGACCAGCTCCGTGCCGTCCAACTCGGCGTGGTGATTCTGGAACCAGCTCTCGCGGCGCTCGGGCGTGCAGTACCTGGCCAGGTCGCGGTCCCAGACCAGCTTCCAGAGGGCCTGCCGCTCGAGCTCGGCCTCGCTGATCGCCTCGGGCTTGTTCGCGTCGGAGACCTTGCGGCCCTGCGCGGCGAGGCGGATCTGCATTTCCTTCTTGGCCTTGGCCAATTCCGCGGCGCTGGGAAACTCGCCGGAGCGGCGGGCGTAAGCAATCACCAGCCGCTGACTGACGAGCGATTCCAGCACCTGGGCCTGGGCCACCGGCAACAGATC
Source organism: uncultured Planctomycetia bacterium (assembly GCA_963824275.1). Taxonomy (GTDB): domain Bacteria; phylum Planctomycetota; class Planctomycetia; order Pirellulales; family Thermoguttaceae; genus JANXQG01. The sequence goes on from CAWGOT010000003.1 coordinate 2,251,190, forward strand.
GCCGGCCGGCTTCTGGCCGCGGAAGACGCCGTCCAACATCCGCTGGGCTTCGACCACGGAAATCGAATCGTCACCCACGGCGGCCGCCACGGCCGATTCTGCGGCCGGCGCCGGCGCAGGCGGCAAGCCCGAGAAAACCCAACAGCCACATTACGATAGAAAATCTGCCAGTCATGGGCCCAGTCCTTCTTGGATCGAGGGGTGGGCCGCCGGCGAAGAAGTGCAGCGCGGCCCCATGATAGTTTAGCACGATTTGGAGTGCCGAGAGACTAGTCTAGTCCCACCACCAGCGGTCGCTCGACTGCGGCTTCGCCGCGCTCGTGGGCCGCTTCTCCTGAAGCTGCGGAGCGCTTTCCACCTGGATCGCCTTGCCGGCTGACCAGTTCGTTCGGCTTGACCATCACCCCGCCGCTGACGTGCGCCACGAACAGGCCGTCGCGGAGCACGCGGTAGTTGACCACCGAATCGACTTCCTTGGGGGCCGCCCCCGCTCGACCACAAAGGCCTGCGGATCGCCGAAGTAGGCCATGTGCCAGTTCGCCCTGTCGGCCAGGCCCTCCTCGCGCACCAGCGATGCAGCCAGGGCCAGGTCGCACAGGTTCCGCAACTCGGCATAGATCGGATACTTCACGCACAGTTCGTCGAAATGCTTCGTGAAGCTCTCGGTGAACTGGCGATTGAGCGGCTCCGAATCGCCGGGATGAATCCGCTCGCCCTGGGCCGTGAGGTGCTCGTTCTCGCTCTCGACCTTCACGCCCTGCCCGCGGATGTTGAAGGCCAGGTGGTCCTGGGAGGTCTGGATCGAATCATAGTTGAGCGTGAACCACCAACGGAGCACGCCCATCTCCTTGGGCGGGGTCTTGATCAGGCTCATGTAGCTCGTCACGCCCGGCACGCCCTCTTCCAGGCCCATGCCGATGAGCTTCATGCGATAGTCGGCCTCGACCAGCGTGCGGGCGGCCCGCGTCTGCGGATCGAGTCCGCCGAAGACCTCGATGTCCTGCTTGCCGACCGCGGCCCGGAACTGCTCGCACCAGGCCTTGAGGGCGGTCGCACCCTCGGGAATTTTCTGCTTGCTCCACTTATTGAGGAATTCCTGGGTGCTCTTCAGCGCGGCCTGGCGGGGATTGATCATGCAGCCGAAATGGGCGTCGCGGCCGGTCATCATCTGGCGGAAGATGACCACCAGGTCGTCCAACCGCACGACGGGGTCGCCCGTCTCGGTGGAGACGACGCGGTTCTCCGCGCCGTGGTCCAGTCGCCGGCCGGTCCGGCCACAACCAGGTCGCCGGGGCACCCACTATTCTGGGTCGCGGGATAGACGAATACATATTCGATCCGCCGCAGGCCGGCGAGATACTTCATCGTTTCATCAAGGCCCTGGCCCAGGGCCGCGTTGACTTGGATTTGCTTCTCCAGCTTGTTGAGCGAGATCATCCGCAGGGGCGAACTCCGGCGAACGTCATTCTGTCCAGCCCGCTGCTGGCTATGGGCACGCAGGGCGGCAAGGTCTCCCGTGCGGGCTTCTTTCATCAAGGGCCGCAACACGCCATTGGGATCGACCCACACGCCGGTTGGGAACGGCGCGATCGTTCCCGTACCGCCGTTATCGGCCCACGTTTTGGTGGCCACGGTGTTCGTGATCAGATCCATCAGCGGCTGGAAATTGGCCCCGTTAGCGTTCTGGCCGTTGACGCCGTTTGCTCCAGCTGCACCCGCGGCGCCGACGCCTGCCAGGATATGGGCCCGCAGGCGATCGTCGCCCACGCGGGCCACGGTTTGCACGGCAGCCGCCGGCGCCCCGGCCTGGGCCTGCGCCGCCGCCACCTGTGCGAGCATGGCGTCCTGCTGCTTGGGATTGGCCGCCTGCTGGGCGGCCGCGATGGCCGGGGCGAACTCGCCCGCCGCCAATTGGGCCTGAAGGCCCGCATCGGGCTGATCGGCACTGGATGCTGAGACCATCGGTCCCACAAAGCTGAGTGCTGCAAAGAGCACCAAGACTCGCCTCAATCCGTCTCTCTCGGTTCCGGTTCGTGACAACATATCTGGCTCCATCAATAGGACTGGCCCACTATAAACCCTATCACCACTATGGGCAGAAAAATCAAGAAATGCAAGCGCGAAGCGCGGAATTTAATGCGTACCCGACCGGAGGGGGGCGGGAAGCCGGAAATTCGGATTTTTCCGTCAGGGCATTTTTATCCCTTGCACCTTGTATGCAAAATCCTTCGTCACGATCATCCCCGGCGTTTTGTAAACGAAGGTCAGGTCCTTGGGCAGATCGGGCATGGCAAAAACGTAGCCGAAACCGACCCCGTTCTTGCTTCGCTCGGTCGTCTCCATCGAGTCGGGCTGAATAGCCTTCCCCGCGGCGTCTTCCAGGTAGGCCTCGTTCTGCACGACCCAGTTGCGGTGCGATTCCAGGGCGTCGCCGGCATCGTCGTAGGTGAGCAGCACGAAGACCTCCCAGGCGTCGCCGTTCTTGCGGACCTCTTGCAGCGTGACGGTGGCCGCGGCAATCCGCTTGGCCTGCTTGCCTTGCAACAGGTTGCCGAAGCGGAAGGTCTCCGCTTTGCCCAGCAGCATCGCCTGCATGGAACCTGTCATCGAGGCAATTTCTTTCAGCGGCTGCGGAGGCACGGCCAGCGCGACGTCCATTTCCACGGCTGAACTGCCCAGCCCTGGGAACGCCTCCTTTTCCGCCTGCGGGATCCTCGGTGGCCATGGTGCCCCCGCTGGGATCCAGGATCTTGAGGTCGGCCAACCGCTGCTTGACGGCGATCGGTTGCAGCCGCGGCTCCCAGGCCACTTCCAGCGAGACCTGCAAGGCCGGCGGCGCGGAACTTCGCAATTCGCGCTTGGCCAGCACCGTCACCGGCTCGATCCGCATCGGCCCTTGGATCGCGGCCCGCCCCGTTCGCGGCAGGTCGTTTTGCCCGCGGGGTATGATCTTCAGGGCGTGAGGCTCGCCGTAGGGATAGATCGACAACTGGGCCTGATCCAGTGCCGCATCGAGCGCGGTCCAGAACGGCGCCTTGTCGAAGGCGACGTCGATCTCCGGATCGGGGATCGTGGCGGCGGCCTGCCGCGGCAGGTCGGCAATCGTGTTGCCGGTCTGCTTTTGGATCTCGGCGAGCACTTTCGAGATCTTGATCCGCCCATGCAGGGTGACGGTCGTGGCTTCGACGCTATGCGCGGCCACGGCTTTTGCAGTTGCTCGCGGATCGTCGCGCAGGGAGACGGCGAGATTGCTCGTGTCTTGAGGATCAATCCCAGGCAGCAGGTCGATCACCGCCGGCCCTAGTTTGAGCAAGCCCTCCTTGGCCTCCTGGCGTTCCTTCGCCGTATCGGCATTGAGCTGAAGGACGAGGTGCATGACCTCGGTTTTCAAGGACGCATCGTTTGCCGGTTCGCCCGCCAACAGGCAGCCGACAAGGAGAAATGGCGTTAGCATGAATTGTTCTCCAGTAGGGTGGGACCAGCTTGCGTAGCAAGCGCCGGCCCACCGTGGTCGAGATTGTTGGGAGTCGTGGTGGGCCGGCGCTCGCTCCGCGAGCTGGTCCCACCCTACGGGATTCGGCGCACCCCTGCAACCGCTCCCTATTATAATCCCTGCGGAGTGGTCGAGATTGTTGGGAGTCGTGGTGGGCCGCACTCGCTACGCGAGCTGGTCCCACCCTACGGGATTCGGTCATCCCTGCAACCGCTCCCTATTATAATCCCTGCGGAGCCGGTTGTCTTATTGCCCGCCAAATCGACCGTGGTCGGCGGAAATTGCGGCCAGCATGCCACCCTGACGGCTGAATTGCAATACCACGCCAATAGGGTGTCGCTGCCAAATTTTGCCGTTGCCCTGACATGCCCGCCGTGATTATCATCTTGTCCGATTACGATCACTTTGGGCGAAGGGAGTTGCCTATGGCGGAACAATCATCCACGGTTGCCGCTTTTCGTGCTTTGGTCATGTTGATTTGCGTGACTGTGATAGGGGTGGCGGCATTTTGCGGCGGTTCGTTTCCAGCGGTCGTCAAGGCGATCCAAAAGGGTCAGACGGCCAACCCTGGAGGATTTTCGCGGACCCTCCGGACCGCCATCGAGCCCAAGGACGGAAGCACCCAGGTACTGCGCAGACACCTACTCTGCTCCAGCCCGCAAATTCCAGAACGCCGGGCTCGCCCATGGCCAATGCTCCTACGGTAGCCCAAGGCGATTGGGCACAATCATCGGTCATCGCCGCCAACTTCGACGTGCCAATTACATCCACCCAGTCAGGTGGGCCTGGCCCATCGACAGGTTTTCCCCAAAACAAAGATCCCGGTTTCGGTTCGGCCCGAGGTCTTTCGCCCGTTGGACCGGGAATGGGAAATCTCCTTCCCCTGGACCGCCAGGCCGGCGACGGGCCAACCCGTGGTTCCGGGTTTGACCGCGGGTCCGACCGCCAGTTTGTCACGCGACCAACAGGTCAACGGCGTATTGGACCGGCTTCGTCAACTGGCGCAACTTATTTTCTGCTCGAGACTTGGGGCGAACCGAGCGGTAGATTTCGTTTCTACTGCAAGATGCCCATCGGGGGGAATCCCCAGGTCACCCGACCTTTCCAGTGTATCGACGGCGATGCCATGACCGCCATGATTCAGGTCTTGAAGGAGGTCGAGGATTGGCAAAAAAGTGGTGGTTGACGTAAAGAAGAGGGGGCGGACCTCATGCTTCGGCTTTTACTGCACCTCCCTTGCCGGGGTCCTTGCCGAGACCTGCCAGACATGGTATCTCTAGTTTCCTGTGACTCTTGGCCGATGTTTGAAGAGCGTTGCCTTGCGGTATCGACAGCCAGGTTGCTGGCTGGAGCGAAACCCCAGGGCTGCGCCTCCCGGCTTTGGCAGGAGGCAGGCAGTGCCCCAGCCAGACGAGGGGGCAGGCGGTTCCCGGACGGTTCGCATTGCGCGACTGGAGGCAATTTTGTTTTTGAGCCGAGAGCCGCTGGGGAGTCGAAAATTGGCTCAACTGGCCCGCTTGGCGGACGGGACCAAAGCCCGTACACTAGTCGGAGCCTTGAACCGGCGTTATGATGCCGAAGGTAGTGCGTTTCGAGTGGAGGAGGTTGCGGGCGGATTTCAACTACTAACGCGTCCCAAGTATGCTCCGTGGCTTCGCCGGCTGCATTCCGTGCCTATGGAGGTGCGGCTTTCGGCCCCGGCCCTGGAGACCTTGGCGGTCGTTGCCTATCGACAGCCCGTGCTGCGGGCTGAAATCGAGGCGATCCGCGGCGTGCAATGTGGAGAAGTCCTTCGCCAACTCATCGAACGCGACCTGGTGCGGATTGCAGGCCGGTCTGAGGAATTAGGTCGTCCCTTGTTGTATGGGACGACCCGGCAGTTTTTGCAGGTTTTCGGGCTACGGCACTTGGAGGATTTACCTCGCCCCGAGTTTTTGCCGATTACGAAGCTTGTCACCGAGGATTCCGGCGAACCGGTCGCCCATCCTCCCCCACACGATTTGCAACAACTTCATCAATCTCGCGAGATAGAGGAGGAGACAGACATGAGTATCACGATCGACAGGAAAACCACGCCGGAGAGCTTCGGCGCGACCTCGGTGACCACGCCCCAGCGGCCCTTCACCAAGATTTCGACGGTCTATGCCGCCAAGTCGCCCGACGAAGAGGACGAGGAGGACGACGACGAGGACGACGAGGATGACGACCTCGACGACGAGCCCTGGGAAGAAGTCGACGACGACGAGAGACGACGACTGGGACGACGAAGACGACGACTGGGAGGAAGAAGAGGACCTCGACGAGGACGACGACGACGATTGGGACGATGACGACGACGATTGGGACGACGATGACGAGGAAGAAGAGGAAGCCGGCGAAGAGTAGTCGGCGTTTCCTCCCCTCGCCTTCCGGGAGAGGGTTATACTGTAAACGGTCTCAAATGAGACATTTCATACTAGCCCGAGTGCAAGCGAGGTAACGGGTTAGCATCCTCGCTTGCGCTTCGGGCTGGTATCAGTTTCAACTGTGCGAAGTATAGTGCGAGTGCCCTCACCCCCGGCCCCTCTCCCAAAGGGCGAGGGGAGATAGTCAGTCCCGCAGTTGAAACAATTTGGCCAGGGCGTCCAGCAATCCGTGCGGGACGCCTTCTCGCGACTCGTCGCGCAACGATTCCAGCGGCGGGTGCAAGAGTTTATTCACCAGCCGGTCGAACGACTGGCGGATTTCCTCCTGCGCGCGGGTCCAGATTCGGCAGCCGATTCATCAGCCGCCGCAGTTCTTCTTCCTTGGGCTTGTGCCATCCGTCGCGCAATTGCTGGATCACCGGGCCGGTGGCCCGATGATACATCTCGGCCATGAAGCGGCGGGTCTCCTGCTCGACGATCCGCTGGGCGGCGGGCAGCTCCTTGTCGCGGAGCAGGCGGTTGTTCTGGCAGGCCGCCTGCAGGTCGTCGACCGAATACAGGTAGACTTCCGGCCGGTCGCCGATCGGCCGGATCGAAATCGCGCGGCACGGCCAGGTCGAGGACGAACAGCGGCCGCTGCCCCCGCGCGGCGTGGATGGGGCGGAACTCGTCGAGGGTCACGATGGGCTTTCCCGCCGCCGTGGTGCTGATGACCAGGTCGGCGGCGGCCAGGGCGTGCGTGAAGCTCGTCCCAGGGCCGCGCCTGGCCTTGCCACTGGCGTGCCCGCTGCACGGCCCGCTCGAAACTGCGATTGACGACGGTGATCCGCCGGGCCCCTTCGTCGCGGAGATAGCGGAGGGTCTCTTCGGCCATTTCGCCCGCCCCGATGACGAGCGTTTCCTTGTCGTCGAAGCGTTCGAAGATCTGCCGGGCGAAGTCGGCCACGGCCACGCTGGGAATGCTCACGCGCCGCTGGTGGATGGCGGTTTCCGTGGTCACGCGGCGGGCGACGCGGATGGCGGCCTGAAAGGCCATGTGCAGCAGCGGGCCGGTCGACCTCGCGTTCGGTGGCCGCCTGGTAGGCCTGCTTCACCTGGGCCAGGATCTGCGGTTCGCCCAGCACCATGCTGTCCAAGCTGGCGGCCACGCCGAACAAGTGCCGCACGGCGGCCTCATCGGTGTTGACGAAGAGGTGCGGCACGATCTCGCTCGGATCGAGCTGATGGAAGCGGGCGAGAAAATGCCCGATTTCTTCCACGCCGGGGATCGGCGCCGATTGGCTGGCCGCGTAGATCTCCACGCGATTGCAGGTCGAAAGCAGCACGCCTTCCACGTCGCGGAACGAAGCCCGCCACTGCTCCAGGGCCTCTTCCGCCTGCTGCCGGCCGAAGGCCAGGCGTTCGCGAATGACGATCGACGTGCCATGATGGCTGCAGCCGACGACCTGGACGTTCATGAGAGGCCTCCCGCCGGCCCGCGGCAGAAGGAGGAATTGCAAATTGCAAATTGCAAATTGCAAATTGCAAATTGAGGAGATAACGCCCCGGCCGATTCTGGCGTTGGCACCGCGGTCCATCGGGTCGCGTTCCTTCCATCGTTCCGCCCCTTGTCGGGCGATCCACTGCAATTTGCAATTTGCAATTTGCAATTTGCAATTTGCAATCTTTCTTCCTCCGCGTTTCCCTCCGCCGCCCCTCCGTGCTTGCTGGTCACGAACATCCCCACCAGCGCGATCACCAGGAAGACGAAACTGACCAGCGTCAAATAGGCCACCTTGCGGCCCTGGCGGATCGGCCGGTAGAAGGCGCCGATGATGACGTGCAGCAGCAGCCAGCCGAACATCGCCAGCGTGCCCACACCACCGGATCTTTCCAGAGGCCCGCCAGGGCTCTTTGCTTGAGCAAACTCAGCACGATGCCCGAGGCCACCGCCACGCCCACCAGCAGCATCGACGCCAGCATCGTCCGGCTGTTGGCCGTTTGCAGCCATTCCAGGCTGGGCAGCCGCAGCTTCAGGAAGGCGGCCGCTTGCGCTTCAGGCGATTGGCCTGCTCCAGATACATCAGCCCGCGGCAAAGCCGAAGAGCACCGTGACCGTGGCCAGCAGGATCGAAATGCCGTGAATCACGACCCAGATCCGGGAAGCCGGCTCGCGGGGGAACGGCGTCGTATCCGCGAAGCGGGCTGCTGCAACCAGACCCAGCACCAGCGGCAATTGGAAGATGCCAAAATGCGTTGCCGGGTGGTAGCAAGCCAGATAAAAGTAGACCATGACCATCACCCAGGCCGCCAGCAGCATCCAATCGCGATTGCTCGACAGCGGCGATCCGCCTGCTTCCCGGCGGCGACCGCCGAATTGTAGAGAAATGCCGTATGGGCAATCCAGCCCGCGACCACGAATCCCAGCATGATCATGCCGCGAACTCCGCTGCGGAACCACAGCCGCGAGAATTCCAGCCCCAAGGCCAGGGTGTAGGACGCCAGAAAACAGAAGATTTGAACGTGCTCGGCGACCCACACCAGCATGCCGCCGACGGTGTAGGACGCCAGGAAACAGAAGATTTGAACGTGGGTAAGCATAGATCGCCTCAATTATACCGGAATCGGGGGGGATGCGTCTGCGCGGATTTCCGGCAAATTTGACCCGCCGGGTCGCGCGCCGCTTGACGCCGCCCTGACCGGCGGATTATGTTCAGTTTTCCGCTCGCCGCGAGGTTTGTGCCCGTAGGGTGGGACCAGCGAGCTTGCGAGCGCCGGCCCACCAAGCGCCGTCCAAGGTGGGCCGGCGCTCGCAAGCTCGCTGGTCCCACCCTACGGCATCCCAGCCGGCCGCACCACAATCGACCCCTAATCCCAAGCAATCTCATGGCCGCAGGACGCAGCAAGAAGTCATCGAACCGCGTCAAGGCCGCGCAAGCCGAAAGCTACCAGCATCCCGAGTCGAGCCTCCCCCTGCGGCCCGACGCCGGCACGCAGCCGCAATTCAAGAAAAAAAAGCCGCCCCAGCGCTACCGCTACGACTCCTCCCTGGCGCCCTCCCTGGAGTGGGACGGCCAGAACCCGGCCCGCGAGCAGGGCGAGGCACTGATTGCGAAAATCCGGGAATTGGCCGCCGCGCTGGCCGCAGGCTCTGCCGAAACGCTCCAGCAAACGGCCGCGCTCCTGGAGGCCGCCGAAAAGCTCCGTGCCCTGGGCCGGCCGTTCCTCAACTGGTCGGGCAAGGCCGAGCGGCTGTCGTTCGACGTGCCCACGCTGCCGCTGTTCGTCCACGAGCGACTCTCCACCAAGGCCATCATCGAGACGCTCACCGGCCACAAGCGGGACCGGGCGCAGATGCTGATCGACTTCGGCGACCCGGCCCATCCGGTGACCGACCAGGTGCTGAGGGCCTACGAGTACCAGGACAAGTGGGTGAACCGCATGGTGCTGGGCGATTCGCTGGTGGTGATGAACTCGCTGCTGCATTACGAGAGCCTGGGCGGGCAGGTGCAGATGATCTACATGGACCCGCCCTACGGCGTGAAGTGATCGGCTTCGCCATCCAGCCCAATGCGCGGGCCCTGGTCGACCAGTGCGAGGCGGTGATCGGCCTGCCGGCCACCTACGTGCAGGCCACGCCCGACCTGCTCATGGGCGACCTCTTGAAGAACATGCGGAGCAGCCAGATCTTCAGCGTCTGCGGGCTGCCCGAGGTGGCGGTGCGGAAGATTAAGGGCAAGGGGAAGAACGGCGCGGCGCGGTACGAAGTCGAGTTGCTGGGCTTGGACGTTTTCGATCCGGTGACGATGGAGACCGTCCATCGCCGCGGCGACGACGTGCCGGCCTGGTTCCTCGACACCGATTACAACGAGCTTTGTTTCCACGTCTCGCAGGCCTTCTTTCCGCGGACCGCCGCCTGGGACAATCTTAAGCGGGCCCTCAAGGGCGAGTACGACGAGGCCGTGTGGGACCATTTGGCCGGCGCCGTGAGTGCGCCGTTCGAGGTCGGCGAGCAGGGCCAGATCGCCGTCAAGGTAATCGACGACCGCGGAAACGAGCTCGTGGTGGTGAAGAAACTGTCCGAGGCATTGGTATGATCCGCAGAGTTACGATTCGCAATTTCAAATGCTTCGACGAGGTCGTGTTCGATCTCAACGGCCACATTGTCCTTGCCGGCCCGAACAATTGCGGAAAAACGACGATGTTGCAGGCGATTGCGGCTTTCAGCCTGGCCCTGCGCGAGTGGAAGTTGCTCAACGACTACAACCGGCGGCGCAACGGCTACAGCCGCAAGCCGATCGCCCGGCAAGCATTTACGGCAGTGCCGTTGCGGGCCTTCAACCTTCTCTGGAACCGGCGCAGCTATCAGGCCGCGATCGAGATCAAGGTGGAGTTAAGCGACGGCCGGGCGCTGGAAATGCAATTCGTGCCGGACAGCACCGAGCAGATTTATTTGCACCCAAAGCGCGAATATGGACCGGACGACATTCGCAAGTTCAACCTGGAAACGACCTTCGTTCCGCCTATGAGCGGGCTGGAAACCGACGAGCCGGTTTACACCCGCGCCAAGCAGGACGACCTGTTGGGCAAGCGCAAGCCCGGAGACATTCTGCGCAATCTGTTGGCGGACGCGAACGAAGATCAGGGCGCATGGACGGCGATCCAAGATTCCGTCCAGCGGCTGTTCGGATACCGACTGCTGCCCCCAGACACCCGCGGCGCGCATATCCTCGCGGAGTACGAGCCGCAGGCTGGTGGAACCAGGCTTGACATTGCGAGCGCCGGAACTGGATTCCAGCAGATCTTGATGCTGCTGGCCTTCTTGTACACGCGTCCGGCGTCCGTTCTACTGCTCGACGAACCCGACGCCCACCTGCACGTGCTGCTTCAGGACGCGATCTACGGCGAGCTGAGAAGCGTCGCGGCTGCGCGGAATTCACAACTGATCGTCGCCACGCATTCCGAAGTCGTCATCAATTCCGTCGCGCCCGAGGAGCTTTGCGTTACGGTCAATCAACGGCCGCGCCTCTTGTCAACCGTCGCGGACCGTCGTCGATTGGCTGAATCCATGGCGATCTTGACCAACGCGGATATCATGCTGGCGGAGGGCGCGCCAGGCGTGCTGTTTACCGAAGACTATACGCAATTCAAAAGGCGCTTCGACTATGAGCAACTTCGAAGTTCCCGAACCGATCCTCAATTCCGCCTTCGAGGAGCCCCGAGCCCACTGGCACATCCGCGAAGGCGAGCCGCCGGAAGAGCGCCAGGGCCGCCGTCCGGCGATGTATTTCTATCGCGATCCCAAGCGCAAAACCAATGGGACGCCGGGCGAGGACCGCGGCGTGGCCATCCGACTGTTGCTTGTCAATCACATCCGCGAACGCGTCAAGGCCTGGCGCGAAGCGGGTTATCCAGGCGTCACGCGCACGACCTTGGAACTGCTCCAGTGGTGGCAGCGCGAGGGACGGGAAAAGCGCCTCTTTTTCGCCCAGATCGAAGCAGCCATGACCGTGATTTTTCTCGTCGAGGCGCGGGCCGACCTGCGGCAGGGAGTGTCGATCCCCCGCGACGAGCCGAGCGAGGAGAAAAAGGCCGAGGGCTTCGCCGGCTTTCTCCGCTACGCCTGCAAAATGGCCACTGGCAGCGGCAAGACGACCGTCATGGCCATGCTCGCCGCCTGGAGCATCCTGAATAAGGTCAACGACCGCTCGGACGCGCGGTTTTCCGACGTGGTGCTCGTCGTCTGCCCCAACGTGACCATCCGCAGCCGCCTGGGCGAACTCGACCCCGAGCAAGGCGAGGCCAGCCTCTATCGCAGCCGCGACCTCGTGCCCGAGCACCTCATGCCGCTCTTGAGACAAGGCCGCGTGCTGGTAACCAACTGGCACGTCTTCGAACCGCAAGGCGTGCGGGCGGGCGGGGACTCGGCGCGGGTGGTCAAGGCCGGCCAGGAGGTCCGCGTCAAGGAACTGATCCACATCGGCGCGAAGACCGGCACCGCCCGCGGCAGCCGCTATCTCACCCAGGACGCCTACGAGCGGCAGGTGGCGGCCGGACTACTCACAGTACTTGAAGAGGAACGCGACCGCCACGGCACGCTCATAAAGGTCCGCGTGGAAAGCGTGCGCTACGTGGAGAGCGATACCTCCCTGGTGAACCGCGTGCTGGGCCGCGAGGTGGGCGGCAAGCAGAATATCCTCGTGATGAACGACGAGGCCCACCATGCCTACCGCATCCGCCGCGAGGAGCCGGAGGAGGAAGAAGCGGAGTTGTTCGGCGAGGAGGAAGAGGCCGACGAATATTTCAAGGAGGCGACCGTCTGGATCGACGGTCTCGACCGGATCCAGAAACTGCGGGGCATCAACCTCTGCATCGATCTCTCGGCCACGCCCTATTTTCTGGGGCGGGTAGGGCAGGAGACGAACCGCCCCTTCCCCTGGGTCGTTAGCGACTTCGGCCTGATCGACGCCATCGAGAGCGGTCTGACGAAGATCCCGCAGTTGGCGGTCCGCGACACGACGGGCGCGGCGATCCCGGGTTATTTCAACATCTGGAAATGGATCCTGGAAGACAAATTGACGCCCGCCGAACGGGGCGGAAAGCGGGCCCAGGTCAAGCCCGAGGCAATCCTCAAGTACGCCCACCATCCCATCGCCATGCTGGGCGGCCTGTGGGAAGAAACACGGCAGGAATGGCGCACGCAGGGCATCCTGGACCGCACGCCCGTGTTCATCCTGGTTTGCAAGACCACGCAACTCGCCAAGGTCATCCATCAATGGCTGGCGGACGACGTCTGCCCGAGCGGAGTCCCGCCGGTCAAGCTGGAGGCGTTCCGCAATCGCGATGGCCGGACGAACACCATCCGCGTCGACACCAAGGTGGTCCATGAGACCGACACGGGCGAGGCCAAGAGCGACGAATCGCGGTGGATGCGGCTCACGCTCGACACGGTGGGCAAGTCGTCCTGGCCGCGGGACCGCCAGGGACGGCCGATCTACCCCGAGGGTTTCGAGGAACTGGCGAAGAAAATGGATCGGCCCCTGCATCCGCCCGGCCGCGACGTGCGCTGCATCGTCAGCGTGGGCATGTTGACGGAAGGCTGGGACTGCAACACGGTGACGCACATCATCGGGTTGCGGCCCTTCATGTCGCAGCTCTTGTGCGAGCAGGTAATCGGCCGAGGGCTGCGGCGGGCGAGCTACGAAGTGGGCGACGACGGCAAATTCCGCGAGGAGGTGGCCAAGGTCTTCGGCGTGCCCTTCGAGATCGTGCCCTTCAAGGCCAACCCGCAGGGACCGCCGCTTGAGCCGCCCCAGCGGCATCATGTTCACGCCCTGCCCGGAAAGGCGCAGTTTGAGATTCGCTTTCCGCGGGTCGAGGGCTATACGCAGGCGATCCGCAACCGGGTGGCGGTCGATTTCCGCGCAATCGCGCCCTTGTTGCTGGACCCCCTGAACATTCCGCCCGAAGTCGACATGAAAGCGGCCTTGCCCGACAATCGAGGGCGGCCGTCGCTCTCAGGGCCGGGCAAGCTGGAGAACGTGACGCTCAATCCTTACCGCTGCGGGCGGCGGCTCCAGGAGTTGGCTTTCGACCTGGCGACGGCGCTGACGCGCGACTGCGCCGGTCAACCGAGCTGCATCGCACCGGCGCACGCGCTTTTTCCGCAGTTCGTGAAGATCGTCCAGCGCGATCTCGAGGAGAAGGTCAAGCCGGTAAGTCCCGCCGAGAAAGTCGACGTGTTCTTGTCGCCCTATTACGGCTGGGTTATCGAACGGCTCAGCGCGGCGATCCGGCCGGACGCATCGCAAGGCGAGGCGCCCGAGGTCCCGCGCTATGAATCGAGCCGCGGCCCGGGTTCCACGGCAGACATCGACTTCACGACGGCCCGCGACGTCCGCGAGGTGCTGAAGTGCCATTTGAATTTTGCGGTGGCCGATACGCGCAAATGGGAGCAATCGGCCACATATTATATCGACCGTCATCGTGCGGTGGCCGCCTTCGTGAAGAATGCGGGACTGGGGTTCGCGATCCCCTATCTGCACAACGGCCAAATGCACGACTACGTGCCCGACTTCCTCATTCGCTTGCAGGCCGGCGCCGAGCGGTACCTGATTCTGGAAGTCAAAGGCTGGGACCCTTTGGAAGAGGTCAAGCGAGAGGCGGCCCAGCGCTGGGTGGACGCCGTCAATGCCGACGGCACGTACGGCACATGGCACTATCGGCTGGTGAAACACCCGGCGGAAATCGATGCCGTCCTGGATCAATTTGCTCCTTAGTGGTCCGTTTCAGAAATGATGTCAGGGTTGCACGGATTCAGCCGTAGGACGGGACCAGCGAGCTTGCGAGCGCCGGCCCACCAATCGCCGGTGTTGGTGGGCCGCGCTTGCAAGCTCGCTGGTCCCACCCTACAAACTTAGCTAACGCCCACCCTGCTGGAAATCTCTGCCGCCAGGAAGAATGAGCCGGTAATGCAAACAAGATCCTCGGCCGTTGCCGCACTGCGGGCGGCGTTCCAGGCCGCGGCGGCGTCGTCGAAGGCGCTGCACCGCCGGCCGCTGAACTCCTCGGCCAACCGCTGCAACTCCTCGGGCGGCACGGCCCTCGCATTGCTCGAATAGCGTGTGCAATAAATCTCGTCGAAATGCCCGCAGAGGAATCGGAGCATGCCGCGGACGTCCTTGTCGCCGCTGACGGCGAAAATCAGCAATCGCCGTCGGGCGGAAAAACTCTCCTCGAGCGTTTCGACCAGGGCTTCCACGGACGCCACGTTGTGGGCCGCGTCGAGCACGACCGCCGGCCGGCGCGATACGACTTGCACGCGGGCGGGCCATGAAAGTCCCGCCAGGGCCTTCGCCACGGCCGCCGGGGGAATGTCCCAGTCCGCCTGCCGCAAGACATCGAGCGTGGCCAGTGCCGTGGCCGCGTTGGCCGCCTGGTGCCGGCCAGGCAGGGAAAGCTCGAAGGTCGCGGGGCTGCGGCCGTACTCATCACGCTCCGCGTGATGCATGCCATCACCGGGCACCATGTACCCATGGTCGGCGTGATGAGCACGCTTAATCTGCCGGTAAACGACTTGCCCGTTGGCCGCCGCCCGCTCCAAGTGCTGCGGCGGGCGATAGTCGAAGGCAAAATCGGTATCACGCTCGACCAGGCGGCAGCCGCGCGTTCCGCAAACCCCGCGAATCACCTCGCGGGCCTCCGGCTCGACGACCCCGCTGACGACCGCCACGCCCGGCTTGACAATGCCCGCCTTTTCCCCGGCGATGGCCGCCAGCGTGTTTCCCAACTGCTGCGTATGGTCGAAGCTGATGTTGGTGATGACCGAAACCGCCGGCTGGCAGACATTGGTGGCATCCAGCCGCCCGCCCAGCCCGACCTCGAGCACCGCGGCCTGCACCTTTCGCCGCTGAAAGTGCAGAAAGGCCATGGCCGTCGTGATTTCAAAGAACGTGGGACCAGCTTGCCCCGCGGCCATGCGGCGATCGAGGGCCTCGACGGCGGGCCGCAGGCGTTCAACCAAGGCCGCAAATTCAACGCTCTCGCACGCCTGGCCGTCAATCGCCAGGCGCTGTTCGATCCGCTCCAGGTGCGGCGAGGTGAAGAGGCCCGTTCGGAATCCGGCCGCCGACAGCGCGGCGGCGATCATGGCCGACGTCGAGCCCTTGCCTTTCGTGCCCGCCACGTGGATGATCGGCAGACCTAGCTCCGGCGAACCGATCTCCTCCAGCAGTAGGCGCATCCGCTCGAGCCCCATCCTGCGGGGTCGTAGGGTATCTTCCGCCAGCGCTCGTAGTTCTCTCGGCCGAGGAGGAAGCCGATCGAGTCCGCTGCCAGAGCGGATGGGCCAGGATCGATAGTCGGAGAAGGCATCGAAACCCCACTGCGGGTTGGGTTAAATGGGCGGTCTTACTTTGAAGTCGGGGATCTGGGATTTCAAATCTGAAATTTGAAATCGAGCATGGATTTAGTATAGCGGAATGCCCAATTTCGTGGCGGTGCTTCTTCCATCGCTTGACATGCATTTGCCGCATGATTGCTGGGTGCTCGCAAGCCCGCCGCGCACCCATATTCTTGTGTGCATTTCATTCCCCCGAAGGAATGGCTATTTCCAGGCTTTGCGCACCTATTTGTCGCAACTCCCGAATTCTGTAAGTCGTTTTATGGGAACATCTTAGGACAGAATTGCATGCCCTGCGTCGAAATAATTTTCCCATTTCAAGGCCCTCATCCGTATATATATGTAGAAACGTGTTGTTCTTTGAAAATTCGGTAAAAAGAAACCCGCCCTCGGTGTAGCGAACCGGGGGCGGGCGAAGATGGGAACACTAATTGCCGCTAATTATCACTAATGACATTAATAAGTGATGATTAGTGTTAATTAGTGTTCCACCCTCTCGGTCAAACTGCCAAAGAAATAGAAATCTTGTAATTTTTTTGACCTGTCGGATGGGCATCTAGTTATTGATGGGGGTGCAGCATGGGATTCGTGGCCGAACATGGCCAGATTTGGCCAGATTTGGCCAGATTTGGCCACCTTCGTGGCCGAATTTGGCCAGTTTTCTGGCCACTTTACCGCCACAAGAGCTATGAAAGTAAATGACCATCAGGAGTGTAAAGACATCGAATTCTAGCGGTTCTTGACGCGGATACAATCCGTGCGGTGTATATATTAAACATCATTCGAGGGGTAAATATGGCGAAGAA
Organism: uncultured Planctomycetia bacterium; assembly: GCA_963824275.1. Classification (GTDB taxonomy): domain Bacteria; phylum Planctomycetota; class Planctomycetia; order Pirellulales; family Thermoguttaceae; genus JANXQG01. The sequence continues at coordinate 2,267,774 of CAWGOT010000003.1, forward strand.
ACACGCTGAATTGGCCATTTCTGGCCAAAAATCGTCGAGACCTCCCCTGGAATGTAAGGAAAATTCCGGACAAGAACACCAGCAGGCACTCCAATCGGCGCCGAAATCGGCATCGAAGCCCGACGTGCAGGCAAGGAATGCGCTTGCGACGCTTTCGCGAACATCCCTCGCTTGCGCGTTGGGCTTCTATGCCACAGCAATGATGCCCCGGCCAAACCCGCGATTTCCCAAATAAGTGGGGGTCTGACACATTTTGCTAGCGTTTCCTACAATTACGGCAGGACGATCTGATCTCGCGGCGCTACGCTTCGAGTTACCTGGTGGGACTCGACGGCCCACCCTACTTGTCTCTTTACTGCGGCAGAGATCTTGCATGACACAACTGGGCCAGGGGACGGACGCCGCCAAGACGGGGCAGGAAATCCTCGGATATCTCAATTTTTCGTCCGGCACGGCAGATCCCCGGTTCTTGCAAAACATCAATCGCCTGTTTGAGGTGATCGATGGCAGTCCGGAACGAGTCGAGCCGACCTGGAAGGCCATGCACCGCTTCCTCGCCAAGACCCTGCAAGATCTGCATGGCCGAGGCGAGGCCTTCCGGCAAGATCGATCAGGCGGAGGCCGTGCTGGGGCTGGTGTTTGAGAAGACGCTGCCCGGCCTACCGCCAGTTCCATAGCCGACCTGCTCTTCCACCAGTCGGAAGAAACCGCTCTTCCAGCCGCTGTTCATCGGCCGGGCCTGTGAAGCCGTGCTGCAGCAGGGCGGGCCCGTGGGACGAAACCGACCGCATCGTCGCGCGGGGCAATCGCCCAACTGAACGACTACCTCGGCCACCGGCCGGTGGCCGTGCTTCGCACGCAGCAGAAAATCCAGCCCTACGCGCACGAATGGGTGCGGCCGATCCCGCTCTTCATCCGCGGGGCGGGCGTGGCGCGTGGGCCGCTATCACGACCTGGTCGCGCGGGCCCTGGCGATCCTCGAAGGCATCGATCCTGCGCTGCAATTCGAGTCGATGTTCGACCTGGCGTTGCTGGAAGAACTGGCGGTCGATCCGCAGGGCCTACGACTTCGACCATCCGGTGAACAAGCGGCCGAACTATCTCTTCGGCCAATGGGACCTGGGCAAGCTGGACAACGCGGGCCGCTGCCGCCGCTTCGTGCTGCAACAGGTGTCGCTGGACGCCATGATGGAACGGATCGAGCATCGCGGCAGCCTGCCTTACGAAGAGATGCTGTACGAGGCGGCCGCCGTGCTGGCGGGCACGATCCTGATGGGCTCGCGGATCAGCGGCAACCGGCCGGAGGCCCACGACTCGAGCGTGACGTTGTCGTCGCTGGTGCAGCAGATCGCCGTCTACCGCGATGCCTTCTACGAGCGGCTGCTGGCGCAGTTGCAGGGGCCGCATGCCGAGCGTTTGCGGGCCGAGGCCCTGGCGGTGCGGCAGCCGTTCGGCGGCGTGCGGCAGCATTTCAACCAGCACCTGGCCCGCCGCCGCGCGGAGCAGTTGCAGCACGTCCACCTGGCCGAGGTCTTTGCGCGGATGGGCTATACGGAGGCGGCCCAGCGGCAGGTCCGGGTCGTGCCGGTGGCCTCGGCCCGGCTGAAGTGCGACATCCACTGCCGGCTGACCACGGCGCACCTGGCGATCGAGGAAGTGCAGAGCGCGGCGGTGCGGGCGCCGCCTGCGGGTCAACGCGGGCGTCCCGCCTGCCGGCTCGACGCGGCTCCGCGTACCTGCGCGCAGTGCCGAAGTGGCTGCTGGAAGAATCGATCGGCCTGCTGCACCGCGCGATCGAGTGCGGGGCCCTGGTCGATCCCTGGAACATTCTCGGCTTCGGCGGGCAATACAGCCTCTTCCCCTCGCCGGAGAACAGCGTCTACGATCATCGCATCGACGAGTTGATCGGCCTGGTGGGCAGCATTTTCACGGTCGGCGTGCAGATTCAGAAGGAGGCCGCCGCCGTCGGCATCACGGCCCAGGAGAAGGCCAGGTTTCCGCAGCGGTTGGATGCTCCTGGCCGATTGGTGGGACAAGTTCGCCACGACCGAGGTCGGCTCGGTGGAGAGCTTCTCCGGGCGCGAGACCCGCGAGTCGGCCGATCACGTGGCGTCCGCGCTGCGGGCCTGGCACGAGGCGGGGGCGGCCTCGGGCGACCTGGCCTTCTGGCGCGAGCGGGCCGAGCAGTTCCGCTCGGCCAAGGCCTACGCCCTGGTGGTCGATGCCCTGCTGGAGCAGCGGAGCCCCGTGGCCTCGATGGCCCTGCTGGTGCAGTGGCTCAGCCAGGCCGACCAGATCCCGCTGGCCGAAGAGGACTATTCCTTCCACAACCTGGCGCTGGACTGGATGCAGGACCTGTGGGACGACTTCGACGAGGGAGAAACCAACGGCCGCCAGACGCCGCAGCAGCGCTGGGCCCTGGCCCGCAAGTTCCTCGATTACCTGGAGGCCAACGCCGAGGAGAATTGGGAGGTGCCGCAGTTCGAACTGGCGGGCGAGGAATCGGCCGGCGGCGAGGAGGAAGACGAGGTCGATGATATCTACGGCGCCGCCTACGAAGGCGTGACCTTCCGCGGCAGCACCGAAGACGACATCGAGGGCGAGATGCTCGAAGGCGGCGACACGGGCGGCGAGCGCCACCGACTTCGAGCTCGTGGAAGAGGCCGAACGGATCGTGGGGCGGTTGACCTTCCTCGCCACGCTGGCCCAGCTTTGGAAGCTGGCGGCCGTGGCTTCGTTCGGGGCCGACCTGCCGGCCGACGAGCGCGAACCGGTGCTGGCCGGCTGGCTCGACCAGGCGACGAAGAACCGGCAGCAGCTTCTCGACTTGCTGGCCACGGTCTATCGCTACCGCATTCCGCCGCCGCGCGGCACGCAAGAGGCGCTGGTGGAATACGAACGCCGCCGCAGCGTCAAGGAGATGCTGCTGGAGCAGATCATCGCCACCTGCGTGGAGACGGGCGACGCCGTGCGGATGATCCGCGTGGTGATGGACCGCCGCAGCCCGTGCGAAGGCCAGGAGGCCTGGGAAGAGCCGGCGGAAGCGGCGCTGAGGGCCGTGTTGCGCGGCGATCCGCAGGGGGTGCGGAAGGTCTGGCGGCGTTTGATCTCGACCTTCGGCGAGCAGACCTTGCTGTACGTGGCCCTGGCCCGCAGCGGCCACCCGCAGCGGATCGTCGCCTCGCGGGGCTTGCAGGCCGTGCTCCGCCGCTTGCTGGCCTATCTGCCGCGGCTGGGCCTCTTGCAGGAAACGGTGCAACTGATCTCCACGATCCAGGAGATGGAGAACAACCACCCCGTCGGCCCCGGCGCCATCACCGAATTCGACCAGATGTTCAAGATCGGCTGCCGGGCGATTGTCCGCAGCCTGGTCGCCGCCAGCGAAGGCTGGGCCGAGCCGGGCGGAACTACGCCGGGCGAAGCCGAGCCGGGCGACGACGGCGAACTGATCGCCTTCCTCGAGCAGGCCACCGAAGCCCTGCTTCGCGCCTGGCTGACCCACAGCCGGGGCGTGCGGCTTTCGGTCCTCGAGGACGTCAGCAGCCGCGAGCGTTGGAACGATTTGAAGCGCTTCATCGAGCAGTACGGCAGCGACCTCTTCACGCAGCGCTTCATGAACCACGGCAATCTCCGCGGCATCCTGCACCAGGGCGTCGATGCGTGGCTCAGCTCGCTGGCCGAGGAGCCCGACGAAGAGGACCATTTCCGCTTGCTGGACGATCTCGACAAGCCGCGTTCCCCGCGAGGAGGCCGTTCACTGGCTGGGCGTCGCCCTGGAAGCCGTCGTGGAGAACTACGCCGAGTACGTCGACTACAACAGCACGACCACGCAATCCGACCGCGGCGAGATGCTGTACACGCTGTTGGATTACCTGCGGCTGCTGGCGAGCTACGACCGCGTGGCCTGGAACCTCCAGCCCGTGGTCCTGGCCCACGAGGTCCTGGTCCGCAGCGGGCACGACGAGGCGGCCGACGTCTGGCGGGCGGCGGTGGCCGAGCGGACGTCGAGCATCGCCGAGGACCACCACAAGCGTTTCCAGCGGCTGAACCGCAAGTATGGCATGCGGTTGCCGAGCATCGCCGACCGGCTGGGCGAGCGCTTCGTGCGTCCGCTGGTCGTGGACCGGCTCTGCGCCTTGATCGAGCCGGCCATGGAGGAGGCCCACGACAAGTCCCGGCCCGCGAACGCGCCGGGCGATGCGGCGGACGGTGGCGTGCCGAACACTTTTGCCCGGCTGGAAGAGGGCATCGAGGAGTTCACCCGCGACATCTCCGGCGCCGGCTTTGACGTGCCCGCCTGGCTCGAAGCCTTGGAGCAGGAAGTCGATCGCGTGCTGTCCGACGGCCCGGAGGAAGAAGAGCTTCCGGACCCGCAGTTGCCCGTGGCGCAGGTGATGCTCACGCGCGAGGAAGTGCGGCGGCAGTTGCAGGCGCTGGGAGGATCGGACTGAGGGCGGGGAGCGGGGAGCAGGGAGCGGGAGACGCGGGGACGCGGAGACGCAGAGACGCGGAGCAGGGAGCAACAACAAATAGAGGTTGTAGGAAATGAGCAAGACGATTTTCAAACGGATCATCGACCGGGAGATTCCGGCCAAGATTGTCTATGAAGACGACCGCTGCCTGGCCTTTGAGGATGTCAATCCCCAAGGCGCCGGTTCACATCCTGGTTATCCCTAAGAAGGAGATTCCTTCGCTCGGCGAACTGAGCGACGAGGATGCGGCCCTGGCGGGGCATCTGCTGGTGGTCGTGCGGAAGCTGGCTGCCGAGCGGAAGTTGGGCGACGGATATCGCGTTGTCCTCAACAACGGTCCTCACGCGGGCCAGACCGTGCCGCACCTGCACTTTCATCTGCTGGGCGGACGAGATTTTACCTGGCCGCCGGGGTAGTAAGGACCGTGAAAAACACCGTTCGCACATTCATCGCCGTCGAAACGAGCGCCGCCGTCCGGCAAAGGGCGGCGGAACTGATCGCGGTCTTCGCGGCGACGGGGGCCAAGGTCTCCTGGGTCCAGCCGCAGAACCTGCACCTGACGCTGAAGTTCCTCGACGAGGTGCCGCTCAACTCGATCCCCGAAGTGAGCGCCGCCGTGCAGACGGCGGCTGCGGCGATAGCGCCGTTCGAGTTGGAGATCCGCACCGCGGGCGCGTTTCCAAGCGCTGGCCGCCCGCGGACTTTGTGGCTGGGCACGGGGCAAGGCAGTGAACCGCTGGGCAGACTGCACGCGGCATTGGAGAACGCGCTTCGGCCGATCGGTTTTCCCAAAGAGCACCGTCGCTTTGCTGCGCATCTGACGATCGGCCGGGTCCGCGGTCCGAGCCCGGGACTGAGCGGACTTGGCCCTTTGATCACTCAGCACGCTGATTTCACTGCCGGGCATTTTCCGGTTGCCGAGTTGGTTGTCTTTTCCAGCCAACTCACTCCGCAAGGCCCGATTTATGACGCGCTCAGCCGCTCAGCGCTAGGCGCAGGGAAGGAATTACCGTGATAACCGTTGAAGACTCGGTCCCCGTCAGAGGCGCGCCAATGGAGATTTCACTTGCCCTACGTCTCTCGCCTGCGAGCGGGGCCGTGAAAAAAGTTCCTGTTCCCAGATCAACTCGTCCGAGACTACGGATGAGTGACGGCTCGAGCCTGTGCCTTCGTGCGGCGAATCGCACGATTCTTGGCCTGACGCTTAACCGCCGACGGCTTTTCGTAGCGCTCTCGGCGTCGCAACTCTCGCTTCAATCCAGAACGATCCAAAATCTTTCGCAACCGTCGTACCGCTTCCTGAGCGGATTCCCGCTCGCGTAGCACAATTTTGACCACAACTTCTCCTATATCAGTTTCAAGAAACAACCGTCCCCGGCGACAATAAGTCGCCCCCATCGCGCTTCATCCCACTATAACGCCCGGCGTGGATATGTCGAGGGCCTCAAACAGTATTCTTCGGAAAATAGAGCCTGCGGACATTTGCCCGTTTGTCGCTGCATTCCCGAATCGAGGGGGAAAAAGGCTTTCGCTTCATCTTCCGGGCCCCAGACTGTAGCTAAACAGCCGTTTGCGACAAATACCAAAGATTTATCTATTGACATGTCGATAGATTGCGATATTATTGAACAATGAAGCCGACGAAATGACTACCTCGCTAAACGCCGAAAAACTGGCCGCATTGACGCCGCTTGGCGCCTTGGAGCAGGCGGCCGAATGCCTGAAGACCCTGGCCCATCCCCATCGGTTGCGGATGGTCGAGATGTTGCTGCGCGACCGCTACACGGTCGGCGAGTTGGCCGAGGCCTGCGGCATACCCAGCCACATGGCATCCGAACATCTGCGGCTCATGCAGCGGTGCGGCTTCCTGAACCACGAGAAAGAAGGCCGCAAGGCCTATTACCGGATCGTCGAAATGCATTTGGCCGGCATCCTCGCCTGCATCGAGTCGCGCTTCGGCAGCCAACGGGCGGAAAAACCAAACGATCAAGGAGAAGAACGATGAGCTTTGCCGACATTTCACCTGCCAACCTGGCGGAACGTATACGGGGAGGCCGGAAGATCGAACTGATCGACGTTCGCACGCCGGTCGAGTTCCGCGAGGTCCATCTGGAGCCTGCCCGCAATGTTCCCTTGGACCAGCTCGATCCTAAAGCCCTGATCGAGCAGCGCAAGGGATCGACGGGCGAACCGCTGTACGTTATATGCAAGTCGGGTGGACGAAGCCGGCAGGCCTGCGAGAAACTTGTCAGCGCCGGCTTCACGAATATCATCAACGTTGAAGGCGGCACGACGGCCTGCGTCGCCGCGGGCTTGCCGGTCGTCCGCGGCAAGAAGGCCATTTCCCTGGAACGGCAGGTTCGCATCGCCGCTGGATCGCTGGTGTTGTTGGGAGCGATCGGTTCGTGTTGGTTCCAACCGCTGATCTGGCTTTCGGCATTTGTCGGCGCCGGCCTGGTATTCGCGGGAATCACCGACACCTGCGGCATGGGCATGCTCCTGGCCCGCATGCCGTGGAACCGATGACATGAAGCTTGTAATTGTCGGTGGCGTGGCGGGCGGGGCCTCAGCGGCGGCGAGGGCTCGCCGCCTCTCGGAAGATGCCCGCATCGTGCTCTTCGAGCGCAGACCGGACGTCTCGTTCGCCAATTGCGGACTGCCCTATTATGTTGGCGGGGTGATTGCCCAGCGCGAGAAACTGCTGGTCACAACGGCCCAGCGCCTGCACGACCGATTCCATCTCGACGTCCGTGCCCGCACCTCGGTCGAAGCCATCGATCGTGCGGCGAAGAAGGTCCAAGTCCGCGATCTGGCAACGGGGCGTGAATACGAAGAGAGCTACGACAAGCTGCTCCTCGCCCCCGGCACCGCGCCCGTGAGACCGCCGCTTCCGGGCATCGACCTGCCGGGGATCTGCAGCTTGCGAAACCTGCAAAACGTCGACCGGATCAAGACGCGGATCGACCAGGGCGTCAAGCAGGCGGTGGTGGTAGGCGCAGGCTTCATCGGCTTGGAATTGGTCGAAAATCTCCTGCGCAGGGGTATTGCCACGACGCTTGTGGAATTGCAGGACCAGGTCTTGCCGCCCTTGGACAAGGAGATGACGACGCCGATCGTCGAGAAGCTCGCGGCCAAGGGCGTGACCGTGCTGCTTTCGCAGTCGGCCGCGGGCTTCGAGCAACAGGTCCCCTCGCCCTGCCGTACCCGGCAGGATGGGAGAGGGGCAGGGGGTGAGGGCGGTCTCATCGTGCGGTTGAAGTCGGGTGATTGTCTGCCGGCGCAACTTGTAATCATCGGCGTAGGAGTCCGCCCGGAAAGCAAGCTGGCGGTCGATGCCGGACTGGAGGTTGGGCCGCGCGGAGGCATCCGCGTCAACGATCACCTCGTGACCAGCGACCCCGACATCTACGCCGTGGGCGATGCGATCGAGGTCGAGGACTTCGTATCCGGCGGGCCCGCCCAGATCCCGCTGGCCGGTCCTGCGAACCGGCAAGGCCGCATCGCCGCCGACAACATCTTCGGTCGTTCCGTACAATATCGAGGAACGCAGGGAACGGCCATCGTCGGCGTCTTCGAGCTTTCGGCCGGCATGACGGGCGCATCGGAAAAAGCCCTGCGGCGCACCGATCGGCCTTTCCGCAAGATCTACATTCATCCGGCCCATCATGCCGGATACTATCCCGGCGCGGAGGCCATGGTATTGAAGTTGCTCTTCGATCCGGATGACGGTCGGATACTCGGCGCCCAGGCCGTAGGCGGCGAGGGCGTCGATAAGCGGATCGACGTGCTTTCCGTGGCGATCCAGGCCGGTATGACGGTCTTCGATCTGGAAGAGATGGAACTGGCCTACGCCCCGCAATACGGCGCGGCCAAGGACCCGATCAACATGGCCGGTTTCGTGGCTGCGGGACTGCTGCGCGGAGATCATCCGCAACTCGACCTGGAAGCGGTTCTCGCCGCGCCGCCGGAGCAACGACCATTGCTCGTCAACGTCCGCACGCCGCAGGAGTATTCTCAAGGTCATATACCCAGCGCGCTGAATATTCCCGTCGATGAGCTGCGCGGGCGTTTGGCGGAGTTTCCGCGCGATCGCCCGATCGCCGTCTACTGCCAGGTCGGCCAGCGAGGCTATCTGGCAACCCGCATCTTGCGACAGGCCGGACTCCCGGCGGCAAATATCGGGGGCGGGTATAAGACGTATCGGCTGTGGCAGCCGCAGGAGTAATGGGGCCCATTTCTCGAAACGACAGGTTGGAAACCTATCCTACCATGCCGCTCCCGCCGTCAACACCACGTGCGGCCGTTGCAACGTCGGGTTCGGTTGTACGGTAACTTGCACCCCATAGACGCGGCGGATCGCCTCTTCCGTAATGACCTCGGCCGGCGTGCCCGTCGCCGCCACTCTGCCGTTTTCCAGAAGCACGAGCCGGCCGCAATACTCGGCCGCCAGATTCAGATCGTGGAACACGGCCACCACGGCCAGCCCTTGGTCGCGATTCAAACGGGCAATCAAGTCCAGAATCGACAACTGGTGCGCCAGGTCGAGATGGTTGGTCGGCTCGTCGAGCAAGAAAATCTGCGGCTGCTGGGCCAGGCACATGGCGATCAACGCCCGCTGCCGCTCGCCGCCGCTGAGGGCCGTGACCGCCCGCTCGGCCAGGTGCAGCACGTCGGCCAGTTGCATCGCCTGCTCGGCCACGCGGCGATCTTCGTCCGATTCTCGCACGAATCGCGAAAGGTGAGGGCTGCGGCCCATCAATGCCAACTCGCGGACCGTGAAGTCCAACTCGATCACCAGGTCCTGCGGCAGATAGGCCATCGTCCGCGCAAGACTCCGTTTGTCGATGGTCCGCACGTCCTGGTCGCCCAACCGTACGCATCCCTGCCGTGGATTGAGCGTGCCGCGAATGGCCCTCAGCAGCGTTGTCTTGCCGCAGCCGTTAGGGCCCAGCACGCCCAGGAACCCGCCAGGCGCGACCGTCAACGTCACGTCTTGTAAGGCGAGCTTGTCGCCATAGCCGGCATGCAGGTTCTCGACGGTCAACATATCAAGCCCTCACCCTGCCCCTCTCCCAAAGAAAGAGGGGAGCATCAACTCCCGGTGGCCGCCTTGTGCCTGCGCAAGAGTATTAGGAACAATGGCCCGCCGCACAAGGCGGTGACCACGCCGATGGGAATTTCGCCTGGCGCGAGCAGCGTCCGGGCGAGGCAATCGGCCAGCACCAGAAACGCAGCGCCGGCCAGCGCGGCCGCAGGCACCAGACGGCGGTGGTCCGGCCCGACGATCAAGCGCACGGCATGCGGCACGATCAGCCCTACGAAGCCGATGATCCCGCAGGACGCAACCGTGGCCCCGGTGACAAGCGAGGCCACGACGAAGAACATGTGGCGGCTGCGCAGTGACGTTCAGTCCCAGGTGGGCGGCCGATTCGTCGCCCAGTGCCATGAGATTCAAGTCCCTCGCCCAGAGGATGGCGACCGCCAGCCCTGCGGCCACGACGACGGCGACGATGGCCAGCAGTCGCCACTCGAAAACTTGCAGGTTGCCCAGGAGCCACCATACCACGCCATGCAGTTTGTCCGAAGGTGCCACGGAAACGACGAACATCAGCAGGCTGTTGAGCACCGCGCTGATCGTGATGCCGGCCAGCAGCATCGTTTCAACGGGCGCGGCGCCGGACAGCGCGCGGGCCAGGGCCTGCACCAAGAGGATTGTGCCCAGGGCGCCGGCAAAGGCCATGCCGGGCACGGTCCAGAGTCCAAGCACGGTGATGCCGGTAGCGATCGCCAAGGCCGCGCCCAGACCCGCTCCGGCCGTAACGCCGAGCACGTAGGGCTCGGCCAGCGGGTTGCGCAACAGCGACTGGAAAACGACGCCGGCCACCGAGAGCCCGGCCCCGGCGACGGATGCCATCAAGACCCGCAGCCCGAAGCGCAAGACGCCCGCGGTCATCGCGCCCAGCCGCACCGATCCCGTGAGGATCGACACGATGCACGCAGCCGCCAAGAGCAGCGCGAGCAGGCCGTAGACAACAGCAAGTGACTTGTGGCGAAGAACCGACATGGCACAATCTGGAAATTCGAAATCCGAAACAAATTCAAAACCAAAAACCGGAAATTCAAAGGTTCAAAACCGCTCGTTGTGAATTTCCTTCTTTTGAATTTCGGATTTGTTTCGGATTTCGATATTCGGATTTCGGATTTTCCTGCTTCGGGTAAAGTCTTTCGGCCAGGGACTTGACTCCTTCGACCAGCCGCGGGCCGGGGCGAAACAACAAGTCGCCGTCGATGTCGTCGATAACTCGCCGATTCCGAACGGCCGCCACGTCCGACCATCCGATGTGCCGCGCCAGCCGCTCGGCCGCCTCCCCCTTGCGGTCGCTGTGCGCCACGAGGATCACTTCCGGGTTCCAGGCAATGACCTTCTCGGGATCGATCCGCGGATAGGCGCCGGCAATTTCGTGAGCGACGTTCCGGCCTCCAGCCCTGCGGATCAGATCGTCGATGAAAGAACCGGCGCCGGCGGTCATCAGCGGGCTCTCCTCGATCTCGACGAAAACCGGCACGCGCCGGGCATCGTCGATCGGGCCGACGCGCGCGGCGACGGCGTCTAGCTCGGCCTGCATGCCGGCAACGAGTTTTTTCGCCTCGGTTGAGCGGCCGGTGGCCTCGCCGATCTTGTTGATGGCGTCGAAAAGGTCCGGGAAGCCGGCCATAAAGCCCTTCTCCTGCACATTGACCACTTGGATTCCCGCCCTCCGCAGGACTTCGGCAAGCTCCGGCTTTTCCAGCCCGCAGGAGATGACGATGTCCGGCCCCAGGGCCAGCAGCTTTTCGACGTTCGGCGTTCCGAATCCGCTGACGCGTTCGATCTTCATGGCCGCGGGCGGATAGTCGCACTGGTCAGTCACGCCCACGATCTGGTCGCCCAGGCCGAGCGCGAAGAGGATCTCCGTGACATTAGGGGCCAGCGAGACGATCCGCAGTTTGCCCGTCGGTTGAGGCCGTGTCTGATGCGGGCTGCACGACACAACAAGTGCAGCAACGGCGCTTGTAATCAGAACGAGGAGAATGCGGAGTGTTTTCATTTTGGAGTGCGGGCTTGCCACCGCTTTTCAATAAGGCCAAGGCCTATTCCGAACCAACACGTCCCCACGCGTTTTGGAAAGCGGCGACCAGGGTACTGGTTCCCGGCCGGCGCACTCCCAATAGTCTATCTTACACGCCTGCGCCGCACGACGAGCGCGGCAACACAACAAACTCCCCCCGCAGCGATGAGCGCGAACACGCCCGGTTCCGGCACGCCAGCAGCACTGTCCTGCAGGATTACGGGCGACATCGCCGGCGGCTGGCCAAAAATCAGCCCTGCGCCGCTCCCCACGGTCAGGGCCGATCCATCCGGCAGCGATGCTGAGTTGAGCACGTCCAGCGTCCCGCCGCTGATCGTCGCGCCGCCGCGATAGCTGTTCGTGCCGCTGAGGATCAATTGTCCGTCGCCATCCAGACGGAGCCCCGCCAATGCGCCGGCGGCTTTGCTCACACTGCCGGAGATGTCCAAAGAACCTCCGCCCGAGATGCTGACCGCCAGGCTCCCAGCCAGCACGATCGGCGCGGAGATCGTATGGCTGCCGCTGACGACCGAGATCGAGGCCCCGGCCGACGTGCCCAAGGTCAACACGCCGCCCGTGCCTTGCGAGAGCGTGTAGCCGTTGGTACCCGAGACGTCAAACACCAAACCCCCGATTGACTGATTGCCGTCCAGTGTTACCGCGGTAGGCGCAGTGGAAGTGTCGAGAAACGTGACCGTCGCCGTGCCGCCGTTGGGAACGGTCGCCGGCGACCAGTTGTTGCCATTCTTCCAGCTTCCGGTTGTGCCGCCGGCATAGACCCAGTTCCCGCTCGTTGCCGAGGCCGCGGGCGAGAGCACCAGGTCGTCCATCGCAAAGTAGGCTGGCGTGTTCATCCCATAGGGACCGGTATCGGATGACGCCAAATTGAATTCCAGCGTCCTCGCCAGCGCCAAGGAGCTGAGACCGACCGATTGCCAGGTATTCACGATTGGGCCGTTGATTGCCTTCAAGTAGAAGTTGACCGATCCCAGCACGTTGCCGGAAGTCCCTTCGCCGGTAATCGTGAGCAGGAACCAATCGCTCGGCCCGAACTGCTTGGCGAACTCATCTCCAGTCTGCATCGAGAGCGCTGCGTAGGTCGTGTTGGTGAACATCGCGGATTGGACCTGCATTCCCGCGGGGATCGTAATCGCCGGCAATGGGCTGCCGGCGGTTAGCGCGCTGCTATACCCATAGGCCACGGCGTAGATGCCGGAGCCGCTCACGGCGGTGCCCGTGTACGCCGCGTATTGGTTAGTGTAACCCGGGTCCACGGTATCGTCGACGTTGGAGTAGGACCAGCCGCTCCAGGAGCCGCTGTCGTAACTGTTATTGAAAAACACGCCTCCGCTGGTGAAGCCGCCCGAGCCATCGGAACCGTTCCAATAGGAAGCGTTCGGCAGTGAAAGGTCCGCGAAATTCACGACGGTCTCGCCGCGGATTGTTGCGGGAAGAGCGGCCAGAACCAGCAGAATGGCAGCGATCATACGCAACTCGCCCCGCCACGGGCGCCGTTCAATACGACGAGCCATCGATCACCTCGCCTCCGTCCCGCGTAATCAAGGCGGTGAGCGTCTGGGCCGAAAGGGAGTTCGTGAGGAAATGCACCGCGCCATCGACAAAGAGCGTGTTCGCTCCGCCGGGGTGGCTGCTGGAGATCCCCCACGTGCCGGCGACGCCTTTGCCCGGACCGCGGTTGGTCACGGGCAGGTTGGACCCGTCCGGATAGACGGAATTCGCGGCGCCGTTGTAGCCTTCGAGGGTGTTGATCGAGTATGCAGCCTGGTTGTAGTGCGGCCGGCCGTGGATCCACACACCCCGTCCGAAGTTCACCGTTTCCACGACATCGATGGTCTGGGATGCCCCGTCAACGAAATTGGCAAAGCGCAACTGCCGGCATTCGGCGAAGCCGCCGTGGTCTTGCAATTGTCCTGCGGCGGGGGCGGCGGTAAAAAGCCGATCGGCCCCGTTCATGCCGTTGTAGTCGATCACGGCGAACTGCATGCTCGGATCGGCCAGCGGCAGCGAGTGGGGGGCTTTTTGCAGCCCGTAGACGTGGCTGGACGAAGGGCAAAGGTAGGTCGGGATCGGCGTCTTGCCCAGTGCGACATTCACGTCCGCGTCGATCGCCAGATCCATGCGGAGGCTGCGGTAGAGACCGTCCTGATCGAGGTACGGCAGGAGCATGGCGAACAGGCCCGGGCGGTAAGGCCCGGTGCTGAGGAGGCTGGCCGGTATGGCGTCGGGGCTCGTTCCGTCCGGGTAGCCCTGCAAGGCCGTCCCGATCGGGAAACACTCGTTCGCGTCGTGAAAACAATGCAGTGCCTGCCCGATCTGCCGCAGGTTGTCGCAGCAGGCTATCCGCCGGGCCGATTCGCGCGAGGCCTGGAGCGTCGGCAGCAAGAGTGCGACCAGGGTCCCGATGATCGCGATCACGACCAGCAGCTCCACAAGCGTAAAACCGTGCAACGGCAACGCAGCGTGCAGCCTCCGGCGGCCGTCCGCCCGGCGGCAGCGGCCGCCTGACCAATTCGAACGCTTCAAGCGTACGGCGACAAGACAAACGCCTCCTGCCGCCAGGAGGCCCAACATTCCCGGCTCGGGCACGGTCGTGGCTCTGTCCGTAGCGATCGCTGCGGGCGAAACTACGGCGGATTGTGCGTCGGCCGCCGAGGCGTCAAAGATGAAAGCGCCGCCGGCCCCCACGGTCAAGCTCGTGCCCTCGGGCAGCGCGCTGGCGTTGGTAATGCATAGCGTGCCGGTCTCAATGTTCGTGCCGCCGGTGTAGCTGTTCGTGCCGCTCAGGATCAACGTGCCGGGCCCGTTCAACGTAAGTGAGGATCCGCTGCCGACCGGGATCTCGCTGATGTTGCCGGAGATTGTCAACTGGGTGCCGGCGACGGGGGAAACCTCGGCACTGCCGGCCAGGCTCAACGGGGCGGAGATCATATTCGTCCCGCCGAGCACCGTGATCGAGGCCCCCGCCGATGTCCCCAAGGTCAGCGCGCCGCCCGTGCCCTGCGAGAGCGTGTAGCTGTTGCTGCCGGAGACGTTGAACACCAACGCCCCGGCCGACTGGTTGCCGTCCAGCGTCACCGTCATGGGATTGCCGGAAAACGTCGCCGTGCCGCTGCTCGGAACCGTCATTGGGGACCAGTTTGTTCCGTCCGCCCAGCTTGCCGAAGTGCCGCTAGTGCGGGACCAAGTCCAGACAGGCAGCGCGTTGATCACGCCCACGCCGGCCAGGCAGAATCCCTCGGAACCGGCAGAGGCCGGCGCCGGCCATGGCGAGTTGATAACGTGCCCTTCCGAATCGTAGGTCGCGTAAGCCGCGTTGATGTCACCGGTAACGCTGGTGATGCGGACCTCGGTCACGTCGTAGATGTTCAAGAGCGGCGACACTCCGGCCAGTTCGCCGAGATTGAACGGTGTGCCCCAGCCTGCCGGAAAATTCCCCGCAATATCATCAAGATCCGTCGGGTCGAGTTCACTACTGTTGGCGACCTGCGTCGCGGTCTGCGTAAGCGAAACCGAGGGGAACGAGAAGAAGTTCACGCCATCGGAACTCACCGAGACCAATCCCGGCTTGACCCACTCCGTGTCTCCGCTTGAAAAGCCGTTGTTGAATACGGCAAAATCAGGGCCGTTGCCAATATGGGTGATGGGCTGGTTGAAGGTGAGCGTCGCCGTTCCGTTTTGACCAAGGGCGACCGCGTAAGACGTTGTCGCCGGATTATCAGGAACGGGCCCGATAGGAGCTGTGTTCGCGCTGACATAAGTCGTGGCGCCGGCGGCAACGGCAGCAGCGCTGGCGCCATCCGATCCACCGTAGAAGGCGTAGTTCAGCACGCTGCTGGGATTCGAGGAATACTCCGTTGGCTCTTCAACGTTCCTCAGCCCGCGAACGATCGTTGCCCCCGAAGCCCATTCCACAAGGCTCGAGCTTGTGGCAGAAATGGCCGTGCAGCCAGGGTTGCCGGGGAGGGGAGAATAGGGTCCCGCCATGCCGGTCGCGGCCGTCACGCTCCATGCGGCTCCCATCCAAATTACAATTTTGCACCGCTTAAAAAACATAGACTCAACTTCATGCGAAGTGCGCGGCAAGCCGCCGAGTTCCAGCAGGGCGGGCCGAGTGAAACGAGTCCAAAGCCGCCTAGGATCGCCGCCGTCTCCAGGCGACCAAGCCAACCACGGCCCCGGCGGCAAGCAACACGAACGTCGAGGGTTCCGGCACCGTTTCAAAATCGCTTGCATTGTACAATGTGCCCGTCGACGAACCGTAGGGCACGACGAGCACCTGGTTGTTGGCAGGGTCGTAGGTTACAGTATCATAAAGGGGATTATCATCAGCACCGGTAAGTATGTTGCGGACGATCGTGCCATTGGGAGCAAAGACCGTAATCCCATCGGGCCCGCCAAAGGGCCCGCCGCCTGAGAAAAGATAGCCGTTGCTGTCGAAGAACATTCCAGCACCGGTTTGGTAACCGGTCCCTGCCGAATCGAATGACGGAGCCGAGCTGTAGAGGATCGGGTTTTGCGAGCTGTAAGCGGAGGCGATCAGGCTGAGACTGAAGCCGCGGATGTCGCCGGTGGTGCCACCCCCGTAATCGTAACCATCGCCAACATAGACGCTATGGTTTGTGGGATTGTAGGCGATCGAAGTCGACGCTCCGGGGATGCCGCTGACGACCACCTGGTTTGATCCGGTCACGGTATCGTAAATCGATAGGACACTGCCGGAGTCGGTTCCTGCGTCGACAAGATACTTGGTACTCGAATTGGAAATGCCTGAGCCCGCGGGCAAGGCCAGGGCATCGCCGGTTGCGGGCACGCCGCTGCCCGTAACCTGCGTGGCCAATCCTCCCGCCGCCGGCACGGTATAGAAGACGCCGTCGTAGCGCCGCCCAGCATGCCGCCGTAGCCATTGCCCAGCAACAGGGTTTGGCCGTTTTGCGACAGGGTGATCGGTCCCGCATCGGCCGAATTCGTGCCGGACGTCGGCGAAGCCGCCGAACCGATGTTGGTGAAAGTGCGCGTGCCGCCGCTGCTCTCCCAGACTTTAAATCCATCCCACGCGTAGAGATTGCCGTTGGAATCGTAGCGGAGCGACGTCCCGTAAGCGTTGCCATCCGGGACCGGAATGTTCGAGACGGTACCCGCCTGCGGCGGAAATTGATCAGATTGAGCGCGGACGGTCCCGCCAAGATAACCAAGGCCCAGGGCCAACGAGGCGAGCAAGGGCAGGCAAAGTTTCTCAAACGCTCTCATCGATTGAGTTCTCCACGAAGTTGTTGAATGATTGAAAATGTTGAACAATACGACTTGACCCACGAGTTCTCACGCGCGTGCCATTTTGCACGTCGTTGCTTGCATCCGGCGGCTCGCGCATCAGGAAACCGCGAGCGAGCAGCGGGATACGACTTCAAGAAAAACAACACGCCATCGCGCACGGACATGGACCTCCGGCGCAGCACAAACGCGCTGCGATGGAAGCTCATGGACGCCAGAGCGATGGCTCGAAGAAACGCTGCCTCGTGGGAAGTTGTTGCATTGGGCAACGCCGCCGCCTTAGCGCACGTCGAGCACCTGAAGACGCGCGGTTACGGACAAATCAAGCGTTGCGCAACGGGATCGATCCCTGGCGCAGTGCCAGAAAAACCGATGGACCGTTCCCTGCCCTCGCAGAGGCCGGCATGTTATGCGCTGGTAGGTCTTCTGACTTCCGAGTTCGGTCCGTCCGGCCTTCTCGTCGAGATGCCGGTTTTTGAAGCCGGCATAATGAGTTTGACAATGGCCAGGAGACTGGATGGACCTTTTTTGCTCACAAAACACTCGGTTACAGCGGCGGGGCCGTCCCGGAATCACACCGGGTTCCCTGTACGTCGGCCCTCCCACAGGAGGGGCCGACCACCAACGCCCAATTCAAACTTATGGGATTGTATTTTGGGCCGATGGGTCTGTCAAGGGGTTGCGACGAAAAAAATGGCCTGATTCAGAACAGGCCGTTCCAAAGGTCCCGCGAGGGGTCCTTTTCGGGATGCAGCAGACGGTCGCCGGCGGCGCGCCGCTGGCGGACTTCAGCCAGTTCCTCCAGCCGTTTTTCGGCCTTCAGGCGCTCCAGGCCGGAGGACAGATTGGCGTGCGCCAGCTCGTACCAAAAGCCGGCTCGAAGCAGAAGCAGGTCGCGGTCATCGCCCTGATGCGCCTTGCCCAAGGTCCACCAGCCATCGGCCAGTTCCATCCTCTCAGCGGGCTCCGAGGGCGATGCCAGGTCGCGCTCGGCCAATTGCCGCACGTCGCGGTCGCTGCCCTTGGCCAAATGCGGCAAGCCGCTCTTCCAGTCGTCCCCCAGGCACAGATTACGGCCTAGCGCCAAATGCGCATCGGCGTCGTCGGGGTTCGCCTGCAAACGCGCCTCCGCCGCTTGACGTTCCGCCAGCCTCCGGCAATAGTCCTGCACCTGGTCCCGCTGATCGAGGGCCTTCTTGCGGTATTCCTTCGATCGCAGGCAGGCGCTGTAGACGCCTTGCGCCACCTCGGATGCGAGCTCCGCTCGGCCCGCCGACAAGGCGTCGGCAATCACCCCCTGCGAGGCGCTGAAAAGCGCCCCGACCTGCTCGGCGGTGCCGGCCTTCTCGGCCAGTGCGAGGATCGCCCTGCCTTTCACAGCCGGCACGTCGACCTCGAACTCGCCGGTCATTTCAATGACTTGCAGCACGAGCGCCGCGTCGCCCGCCTGGCTGGCCAGCCCGCGCCCCTGGCCGAGGAGCACGTACCGCTCCTCGGGCGACTTCGACGCTTTGGCCGCCTGCAGGATCTTGTACGCCAGCCGGGTCTTCTCGGCCGGCGTCTTGGCGCGGCTGGGCGCATAGACCTGCGCAAGCTGCGCGGCAATCTTCTCTTGCGTGGAATCGTCGGGCACGGGAAGCCGCTTCTTCGCCGCCGGCGGCGCTGCCGGATGATCGGTCCGCCCGCCGCCGGAAAGGTCGAATGACGGAACTGCCGGTTTCGCGGGCGGACCAGCGGGCTTTTCGACGGGCTCGGCCGTCTTCTCGAAGATCGGCCTTCCAGATGAGTTTCCAGCATCGGCCTTGACGACGGCAGGCTTCTCCGGCGGGCCTGGCATGATCGGCCGCGGTGCCGGAGCCGGTTCGGGCTCTGCCGCTCGCCGGTCTTCCGTCGGGCGCGAAGGAACCGGCGCGATGGCCGCGATCCGCACGGGCCGATCGTCATCTGATTCAGCG
Organism: uncultured Planctomycetia bacterium; assembly: GCA_963824275.1. Classification (GTDB taxonomy): domain Bacteria; phylum Planctomycetota; class Planctomycetia; order Pirellulales; family Thermoguttaceae; genus JANXQG01. Next base: position 2,286,599 of record CAWGOT010000003.1, read on the forward strand.
CGATGCGAAGCTTGTCGGCGATTGGACTGCGGGCTCTGCTTTTCCGCGAGCGCGGATTCGTCCACGGTCTCGCCCTCGTGGCGCGGGGCGAGCCAGACCACGATCGCCAGCAGCGCCGCCGCGCCGGTCAGGCCCAGGGCGAAGATCACGCCGAGATTTGACGGCCGCTTGTGCTGCAGGCGTCTCGCCTGCGTCGAGGGCTGGGCCGCACGACGCGGACTGCCGACGATGTCCTCCCAGGGCGATAGATCGTTTGGACCGGGAGCGGCCTCTCCGGCCCCCATTGAAGCCCGACGCGCAAGCGAGAGTTCTTCGGCCGCCATTGGAGCCGGACTGCGCAAGCGAGGACCGCAACTTCTCATCGTAGGCCGCCTTCTTGGCCGAATTGAGCAGCAAGACCTTTGCCGCCGCCACCTCGTTGAGCAGGCGTTGGGAGAGCGCGGAGTGCTTGCCCGACTGAAAGGTCCGCAGGTGGGCCATCTGCCGGTCGGCGGCCGTGGCGATAACGTCGGCGTTGTTCTCCAGCGGCGCAATCCCCAGCAGCCGATAATGGTTCGGCGGCTGTTCCCGGGGCGGAATGCCCAGCCAGAGGTGATAGGGATCGAAGGCTTGCGCCATAATCGTAGGTTTTCCTCAATGCCCCCGGCTGCGCCTCTTTAATGCCGCGGGCTTGCCCGGCGGATACTTACGTTCGCAGCTACAGGAAGCTGAGACCTGCGCCTTTTTAATGCCGTCGGCTTGCCCGGCGGATACTTACGTTCGCAGCTACAGGAAGCCGACCTCCTGCGCCTTTTTAATGCCGCCGGCCCGGTACCCTCTGGGTGCGGCGGATACTTACGTTCGCAGCTACACAAAGCCGAGACCTGCGCCTTTTTAATGCCGCCGGCTCGTTCGGCGGATACTTACGCTCGACGCTAGGCCGGCCGTAAGGAGCCTAACGATCCGCTGGGCAAGCCAGCGGGATTTCTGGGGATGGCAGGCCCGCAGTGGTAGCAGCGAACGCAACTATCCACCGGGCGAGCCGGTGGCATTAAATCCCCAAATCCTTGGTCGTAGGACGGATTGCCAATCCGTCGTGTTTCCCGCGACGGATTAACAATCCGTCCTACGACGGTGATTGGTCAACTTTCAGCGCCGCTTCTTCTTCGGTTTCGACGCACTCAGCCAGCCCGCCCCGATGGCCAAAACGACCGCCCCGGCAGCGCCCCACACGATCCAGGCCGCTGGATTGTCGAACCGCGACTGCGCTGCGGACCGCGCCGGCGCTGGCTCGCTTGCCGCCTCCGATTCGCCCGCGTACGCGCGCGGCGCGGCCGCTTCGTCCTCGGGCGCCTTGGGCGTGTCGGCCGGCGCCAAAACTTCGGGTTCCGCTTTCACGGCTAGCATCTCGATCTTCGCCGGCGGCTTGGCCCGCGCGGCATCGGGGTCGTCCAGCACTAACGGAAGCGGCGAGTCGGCCGAGGCCAACTGGACCTGCGGGTCGTTGCGGCGGGGCGCCGCTCTGGCGAATTGGCTCGGATCAAACGCGTGCAAGGGTGGAAGCAGGTTGTGTTTGGCAATCGTCTCCTTGCAGTGCTCGCGGGTGAGGAACTCGGCGAAATCGATGGCCATCCGGCTGGCGCTCGGCGAGACGCTCAGCGTGAGCGTGCGGGCCAAGGGATAATCTTCCGGCAGCGCATCGGCGGAAGGCGCCGCCGCGTGGGCACCGTGCTTGCCGGATGCCTGCGTCAGGATCTGCACCAGCTTGACCGACTTCTCCTTCGCGGGCAATCGGCCGATGTCCACGAAGCCGATGGCAGCCGAGTCGCGGGCCACCGCCAGGAGCACCTTCTCGCTATCGGCCTGCGCGGTGAACCGGAGCGCCTTCGGCGCGGCGGTCACCCTCTCCCCTTGGGAGAGGGCCGGGGTGAGGGCGAGCTTCTCTCTCAGCAGTTGCGTAATCGGGCTCGTCTGCGGCAGCCCTAGGACGTGCATCGGGGCGGCCACGCCCCGCACGGGTGGCCATTTCTTCACCTCGCCGCAGAAGATCGACCGCGCCTCGTCCAGCGGCAGGCTCTCCAGCGGATTCTCCGCATGTACGATCACCCCAACCGTCATCCGCCCCAGTTCGATGCTCCCGATATTTCCTCCTTCCGGGTTTCCGCCTCCATCCTTCATCCATCCGCCCTTATCCTTCGTCCTTCCGCCGTCCGTCAGCAGCAACTCCGTCTCGCCCCGCCGAGCCTCTGGACCGCATCCTCCCGCGTGGCCGCCTTTTGGAACTTCAGCCGCACCGCCGCCTTGGCCTTGCTGTACTCCAGGGAAAGGTCTTTCAGGACGTCCGCCCCGCTCGCGAGATCGCAGGTCACGATCTCCGTTCCTTTGCCAGCCTTGGCATCCGCCACGCGCCGTTTGCCGCGGGCCTCTTCCGCCAGATACTCCGGCCTTCGCAGCCTCGGCCAGGGACCGTTTCGTCAACGTGCCGTCGGCCGCGGTCGCGACCTCGACCTTCTGGTTTTTCGCCCACTCGATGCCGCGATCGGCCAGAGACTGTGCCAGTCTGAGGTCGAATTTCCGCTCCAACGCAAAATCAATGCGGCGGACAAATGCGTCGCCCGCATAGGGACTCTTGGGGTAGGCATCCAGGAGGCGGTCGAACAGGGCGTCGGCGTCCTTCAAAAGCTGGTCGGATTTTCCCGCCGGCGCGGCTTCCGCCGCTTCGTAGAGCAGCACGCCGGCGTGATACAGTGCCGGTTCAACACGGGGGCTGTTTGGATAGCGCCTGATCAGGTCCTGCCAGTAGGGCAGCGCCTCGGCCCGGGCCTTCAAGAGGTCGGCACGCTGCTGTTTCTCGGCCTTGGCGTCGGCCGCTGCCGGCCGCTTCGCCGCCTGACCGGCCTTTGCGCCATCGTCGGCCGGTTTCGGCGGGTTGCCGAACTGGGACTGGGCTATCTCCAGGATGACGCTCGCCTGGCAGATCGCCGCAGCCTGCTGTTTTGGGGTCGGCTGCGGACCCGACTTGGCAGCCGAGATTGGCTTGCCGCTGTCGATGACCGCGCAGGCCAGGCCCAGCCCGGCGAAGGAACGATGCGCGGCCGAGCGGCTCCGTAGCGTGCCGTTCAAGGGCAGGCTGAAATCGCGCTCGGCCGTGTCGTACTGATGAAGCACGTTGTAGATGTTGCCGACCGCCAGGGCCGTCGCGGCGCGGTCGTCGCCTATGGTCAGTTCGTCGGGCAGCAACTTCGCCCGCTGTTGGGCGGCGACGATCAGGCGGTCCAGACCGGCAGCAACGCCCTCACCCCCTGCCCCTCTCCCGGAGGGAGAGGGGAGATTTGCGCCCATGCCCCCCTCCCAGACGAAGAGGCGAGAGTTTGCTTCGCCTGCTGGAAGCCTTGGACTGCGGCGTCGAATCGACCGTCAACCAGCGAGACGATGCCCTGCCTGAGATAGATGTCGTAGGCCGCCTCCTTCCACGAGGGCTCGGCCTGCTTGTCGACTCCCTTGGCCAAGACCGCGCTGGCCCCCAGGGCATGCTCAGTGGCCTTCTTGGGGTCGGGTTGCTCCAGCGCGGCATCCACCAGCGCCACCTCCGCCTGCCCTCGCCACGGGCCGGCGGGTGATTCCTTGACGAAGACCTTCTGCCACCAATCGACGGCCTGGGCGGTGCGGTCCAGGCCCGCGTAGCACTGTCCGATGCGGAAACCGGAGGCGTGGCCCCATTCGTTCGTCGGATAGGCCGCCCGGATCTGGGCAAAGAGTTGCCCGGCCTCAACAAATTTGCCCTGCGCGGAGTTTTTCGGCCTGATCGTAGGCCCGCTTGGCCTCGCCGGCGGCGATGTCGCTCTTGAGCCGGCCCCGAAGGAGGGCTAGGACATAGCCGTCCTTGACGCCCTGGTACTGCAGGGCCTTGAGGCCGAAGTCGACGGCCTTCTTGGCCTTTTCGCCTTCGCCCCCCGCCATGTACAGCATGGCCAGCACGTCGGCGGCCTCGGCGGTCGTCTCGTCGGGCGCCCCGCCCGCCTTCTCCAGCATCTCCTCCAGCGCCTTGACGGCCTCCGCCGAGTGGCCGTCGAGGGCCTTCAACCACAGGGCATAGATCGCCAATCTGCCGTCCGGCGCGGCCGGGGCTGGTCGCCCCTTGCGGCCGGCGCCCTTTTCGCCCGCTGAGAGCATGTTGAGATACTGGCGGGCCTGGTCCTTCTGCCCGAGCCCCAGAAGGATGCGCCCGTAGACTTTCCTGGTCTTCTCGACGTCCTCGGGCGTGCCGCCCTGCAAGACCGCATCGGCCTTCTGTTTCGCTTCGGCGTAGTTCTCCTTTCCGAGCGCTCGATCCACCGCGCTCCACGCGGGGGCCTCGGCCGCGGCAGAACTGCGAACTTGGCCCAGAGCGGACCAGACGACTAGAAGAAAGGAGCTGAGCGCCATCGGCAACAGGCGCCGCGCGATGCATCGAAGAGCTGTTTCACGGTTCCCGGTTTTCGCGTTTGACATGATCGGTTGCCTTTGGAGCGAGCATTGCACCGTACTTCCCGTAATTGTCGCCGTCCCGAGGCGATTGTCAAACCTAAGTTTGTCCTAAGTTTGTCCTAAGTTCTTGAAGGTCCGGAAGTCGTTTGAAGGACAGCACTTAGCTTAGATCTGGGGTAATAACTTCTCGATTGAATGCCACCGGCTTGCCCGGCGGGTCGTTACGCTTGCCGCTACCACGACGGGATGCCCGTCGCCACGTCGCCCGCCGCTCCTCAGCGACGGCTACGCCGTGGCTGAGGAGCGGCGGGCGAAAATTGCGGGGAGGCGCATCGTATGTAGCAACAAGCGTGAGGCTCCACCGGGCAAGCCGCTGGCATCACGCGATCGGCGGTGTCCTGCGCATCCAAATCTCGCGGATTTCCGAGTGATAAACCGGGGCGTGCCGGCAGCGCCGCCCCTTGACCCGATCGCAGTCCCGGTCTTCCGCAACGGGGTCGGTTTCCGCACGCTGTTGGGCGGTTTCTGCCCCGTGCATTCGCGCCCGATCGCGGTGGGAGCACCGCCCTTCGGCGCTCAGGGCACGAGTCGATTTCCGTTTCGTTCGGATCCATCACGATCTCCCAGGGCTTGAAAATCGCGGGTTGCGTGGCAGGACTCTAAAGGCCATTATATCGCCAATTGGCACCAATGCGAGTAACGCTAGTTATCGTAATGGCCATTTCAGGTAGAGTGCTTTTCCGATTGAATTTTCTGAACTCGCCCTTATGGGGCAATCCAGAAAATGAATCACTTTGTTTCAAAAAATGAATACGGCTTCATCACGCCCGCAAGGGGATCCGCCGACCAATTGGCAAGAATTGCCGCAATTGGGCGATCAAAAGACTCGCGCGTCCGCCGGCCGTGTTTCAAATTCCGGCGGCACATGCGGGGAAGTTCGACATCCAGCGTGACGCAAATTTCGGCGCACCGCCGAGCGCCCCGGTCGCTTTCAAGGAAATTTCGCTTGAAGGATCAGGCGGAGCACTTCCGGGTACCAAGCACCGTGGGGATTGACATCGCGACCGACGCTTGCATACAATTCGCATCGAACCAAACTCTGAATGCAAGAGAAATATGTCGTCACTAGCTGCTAACGAGGCTTCGGGTCTTTTCAAGGCCATTGTCACAGGCAACGCCAAGCAGGCCGAGACTGCCGCTCGCGAAGCGCTTGCCGCCGGGATATCGCCGCAGACGCTGCTGGCCGAGCATCTTATTCCCGCTATGAAGATGGTCGATGCCCAGTTCCAGTGCCATGATTGTGCCCAGCCGGAACTGTGCTATGTCCCCGAGCAGTTGGTCGTAAACCATGCGATTCAAGCGGCCCTGAGAGTGATTCGCCCGGTCTTGGAGGAAAGCAGCGAAAGCAATGGGATCCGCGTCGTAATCGGCACCGTCGAGGGCGACCGTTGCGATCTGGGACGCGAGTTGGTGGCTCCTTTGCTGCGCGGATTTCGCTGTGAAGTGGTCGATCTGGGGCTCGACGTACCCAATCAGGAACTGGTGCGGGTTGCCTCCGAAAAGCCCGGAACGATCCTGGTCCTCTACACGCGAAAAACTTCGAGCGTAGCGCGGATGAAGCAGCTCAAGGCCGATCTCATGAAGTGCTCGCCCCCTGCGGATACCAAGATCCTGGTTGTGGGCCACAAGATCACGAAGGAGCATTGTCAGGAGATTGGCGCCGAAGATTATACTGACGATGCCTTGGAGACGATCGCCAAGGTATCGGCGCTGGGGGAACAAAGTCCGATCCGTCCGATGCAAAGCGGCGCTAACTCCGCTTCTTCTTCCGCTTCCCCGCTTCCTTCCTCGCGGCCTTGATCTTCTTCGGCTTGCCCCCGCGGGCCTTGAAGCGGAATTGATCCTGCTCCTCATCGCGGCCCAGCAGGCGGAAATCAAGCTCCCGCCGCAAGGGATCGACCCGCGTGACGACCACCCGCATGCGATCGCCCAGCCGATAGCGGTTGCCGAATCGCCGGCCGGTCAGCGAGTGCGTGGCGCGGTCAAACGTATAGTAATCGTCGGCCAGGCTCTCGGTGCGAATCAGCCCTTCGGCCGGCAACTCGACGCCTTGCACGAAGAGGCCGAAGTTCTCCACGCCGGTCACCAAGGCGTCCATCTGCAGGCCGATCTGGTCGCTGAGATAGGCCAGGAGCTTGAGGCGGGTCAGATCGCGCTCGGCGGCGTCGGCCCGCTGCTCGCGATCGCTGCAGTGCTGCCCCAGCACCACCAATTCGGCCAGGTGCAGCCGGGGCTTGCGCTCGCGGATCAACTCGTCCAAGAGGCGGTGGACGTGCAGGTCGGGATAGCGGCGGATGGGCGACGTGAAATGGCAATAGCAGTCGCTGGCCAGGGCGTAATGGCCCTCTTCCTTGGGACTGTAGACCGCCCGCTGCATGGCCCGCAGCACGGCGTAGTTTACGGCATGCTGTTCGGGCGCCGCGGCCACCTTGTCGAGCAACTGCTGCAACTCGAAGCGGTCATGCAGGCCGGTCACCGGCAGCCCCAACTCGCGGACGAACTCGGTCAGGGCGCGGAGCTTGTGAGGGCTGGGCGATTCGTGGATCCGCCGCAGGAAGGGCAGGCCCTTGTCGCGGAGCAGCTCGGCCACCGCCTCGTTGGCCGCCAGCATGAACTCCTCGATCACCTGGTGGCTCTCGGTGTCTTCCACGACGTGGGCCCCGGCGACGCGGCCCTCGGCGTCCAACTCGATCTTGACCTCCGGCATGGTCAGCACCAGCGAGCCGTGCTTGATGCGGCGGCGGCGCAAGAGCATTGCCAACTCGTGCATGCGGCCTAACAGGTCGTGGACCTTCGCTCCGAGCTTCTTCTTCCAGTCTTCACCGGGACAGGGGGACAGGACCCGTTTGCCGGAATGGCCCTTCGGGTGCTCCGCACTGACGGCTCCTGTCCCCTTGTCTCGGTCCGCCGAAACTCATCGACCTGCTCATAGGTCAGCCGCTTGCTGCTCTTGATGGCGGCCGAATGGAACTCCGCATGCGTGCGGACCCCGGCCGGCGTGTACTCCATGAAGACCGTCTTCGTGTAGCGGACCTTTTCGGGCTGGAGGCTCGCCAGGCCGTTGGAGATCAGTTCCGGCAGCATCGGCAGCACGCGGTCGGGCAGGTAGACGCTCGTGCCGCGGTTGTGGGCCTCGCGATCGAGGGCTGTCCGCGGGCGGACGAAGTGCGAGACGTCGGCGATATGCACGCCCAGCCGCCAATGGCCGTTGTCGAGCCGCTGGAGGGAAATGGCATCGTCGAAATCGCGGGCGTCCACCGGATCGATGGTGATGATCGTCTCGGCGGTCAGATCGAGCCGCCCTGCGATCGACTCGTCGAAGCGGTCGGCCTCCTGCCGGGCCTCTTGCAGGGCGTCGTCGGCGAACTCCTCGGGCAGATTGAACTCGCGGATGATCGAGAGCGTGTCGACGCCCGGTTTGCCCTGCGGACCGAGGACCTCGACGAGCACGCCCTCGCCGTCGTGCATGGGCGAGGGGAAGCGGATCATTTCCATGACCACTTTGTCGTCGGGGCGGGCGTTCTTGGCCCCCGGGTCGCCGACAAAGATCGGCTGGGCGAAGAGCGTGCCGTCGATCTGCACGAAGGCCGAGCCCTCGGACTCGAAATAGGTGCCGACGAATTGCCTTGTCTGCCGCTCGAGGACCTCGACCACGCGGCCCCGCGGCCCGAGCGGGCTTGCGGCTTGCGGCTGGCGACCGCGCTTGATCTCGACCGCCACCATGTCGCCCGTAGCCGCATCGAGCGTGTATTTGGCCGGAACGAAGATGTCTTTGACTTCCCCCGCTTTGCCCGAGGTCTCTTTCCGCTGCGAGCCTTCGTCCTCCTGACCGGCAGGCGACGGCCGCACGAAGCCGAAGCCTTTCTGGGTCCGCGAGAAAACGCCCACCACGCGGGGCCGGGCGCGTTCCGACCGTTTGCGCTTGCGGGAGGAATTGGGATTGGCCGTGTCGTCGTCCGCCTCTGGCGCGGGCTTCGATCTCCCCTCTCCTTCCGGGAGCGGTCCGAAACTCCCCTCTCCCTTTGGGAGAGGGGCAGGGGGTGAGGGCGGCCGCACCAGGTGATTGGACGCATAGACCAGTTTTCCCCGCCGCACCAAGAGCTTCACCGCGCGGCGGACCTCGGTTGCCTCTTCCTTCGGCAGCCCCAGGCGCTGGGCGATCACCCGCGGCTTGACGGGCTGATAGTCCGGCTGGTTGACGAGGTCGAGGATCGAGGATTGGAGTTCAAGAGCATCCATTTACGGGTATCCTATCGTCTTCGTCCCTTGCTGCGATGCGAGCCCGACCTTTCGGATCGCGATGCAACGTAGCACAAGGGCCAAGAACTACGGCCACGCAACAACTATTCCTCCGGGGACTCCGATCAGACAACACATCCAAAAGGGCAGCGTAGTAAAATGACGCAGAACCGCAGTCAATACCGAGATTCCCATGCCGGGCAATACGCATGAAAAAAGCAGATCGATTACGATTTCACCCCGCCGGATCATCGGATCTTGTTCCAAAACTCGACCGGCTCACACGGCAACTTCCACCTCGATTTGGGCGGCCTCGAATAACGGCTCGGGAATCGGATCGCCATACTCGCGCATCACGTCCAGATGGCCCTCAACCGCCTCGCGGATGTTCCGTAAGAGTTCGTCGACATTACTCCCCGTGCTTACGCAACCGGGAAGATCGGGCAGGTATGCCGAGAGATTATGGGGACCCCTCTCGATAATGACAACATACTTCATTCGCGTTCCTCCTAACGTAGGCCAGCCTGTCTCAGGATTGTATTCAGGGTCTTCGGATGCAACTCATCGTTCATGTTGCCGGGTACCGTCACCGTACCAGGCTTCGTGGGATGCCGAAAATGGTGATGGCTGCCGCGCACACGAACTTCGCGCAGCCATCCTGCGTCAATAGTTGAACTACCTCACGTACCTTCATTATACCGACCTGGCATGATTTTTCACCCCTTCTTCCCCTTGAACAGCTTGCGATCGAGGTTCGAGTAGAACGCCGTCCAAGGGCTGTCGACGTTCGGGTCGTCGCGGAGGAGTTGTTGAAAAGCGTTCACCTTGGCGTCGAGATTGTCGAGGCAATACAGGGCCACGGCCTCAAGCGTCATGGGCAGCTTGGGGCTGCCGTAGCCGTACTCGCCGTGGTGACTGACGATCATGTGCTTCAGCCGCAGCACGGTCTCGGCGGGAATCGTCTCGCCGGAGAGTTTTTCGGCCTCGGCGATCTTCGCTTCCAGCAGGCTGATCGCCATCACCAGGTGGCCGATCAACTGGCCTTCGTCGCTGTAGGCAAGCTCGCGCTCGTAGCGAAGCTCGTCGATCTTGCCCATGTCGTGCAGAAAGGCGCCGATCAGGAGCAGGTTGCGATCGATCTGCGGATAGCAAGGGCTGACCCGCAGCACGACATCCATGAGGTTCACAACATGTTCCAGCAGGCCGCCCAGGTAGGCGTGGTGGTTCTTCACTCCCGCCGGGGCCCGCGTGAACTTGGCCATGAAGGCCTCGTCCAGCAGGAAGCACTCCGCCAGGGTCTGCAACGCGGGCTCGGTCAGGCTGCGGAGGATCTCGCCCAGACGGAGCACGAGCTTGTCGACCTCGACCGCCTTCAGCGGGGCGAAGTCGTCGGCATTGACGTCGTTGCGGGAGACCTTCGTGAGCCGAGTGGCGATTAACTGCACCGCGCCCTGGAACAATTGCGTCGTGCCCTCCACGCGGACATAGTCGCCGTTCTCGAATGCCTTGTAAATCGCCTCCGAGGCGTTCCACATCCGGGCTCCGATCTTGCCGGTCCGATCGGAGAGTTCCATTTGCAGGTACAGGTTGCCGTTGCGGTTGGGCCGGAGCTGCTTATCGGCGACGACAAAGACCTGGTCGATGACATCCTGAGGACCCAACTGATTGACGAACTGACGCGACATCGAGAATCTTTCCGCAGAAAATCCGGCTCAAATAACCCAAAACACAGTATTTTATCCTTGGCGATCATCCTCCGCAAGGGGGTGGGGCGGTGTCGGGTGCTGTTGCTTGCAAAGCGTACATATTTGGCCCGTGGAGTCAGGAAATCAGGAAATAGCGCTGACTGGACAGCTCCGATAGATCGTGTAAAATTCACTTTCAGGGGCCCTGAGAGAATCCTCGTGGGCACCGGCAATCGCGAGTTTTCTTGAAGAGGTCATCCAATGGCAAGTCTGCCGAGCGCTCCAGGGGCCTTTGAGGAGATCGCCGACCTCCTGGCGTCCGGTCCCTCTCCCGACGAACTGCTGCAATATCGACCCTCATCCGAGACGCAGGCGCAGGCCGAGGAGTTGTTGGAGAAGTTGAAGGATGGCTGCCTGTCCGCGGACGAGCGGGCGGACTTGGATCAGTTCGAGCAAGTCGAGAGGCTAATGCGTTTTGTCAAGGCGCGAATCCAGGCTGCCAAGGCGCGGCGGCCATGAGCCAGCGAGTTTCCGCCGCGTTGCGTCGTCTGATCCAGACGCGCCCACGGGCGATGCGAGTATTGCTTGATCCACGAGGAAGATTCCTACTTACCTCACCCAATCCGGCGAAAGTGGATTACGACCGCTTTTGGGCGTTAGGCATTGCGATCAGTGCTGCAACAATCGGTCTCACAGCTTTCCTGGGGTTGGTTGGTGGATTGCGAAGGCACGCACTTGACAAATTCACCACGACGCCAGCACCGCCTGCCCGCTGAGCGGCTGCGCGGACGCCCCGGTCGTGGTGCAACCCGCCGCAGCGCAGTAGAATGGAGGTGGCTCGACGCCGGGCACCCGCCGCCCTTGCCATTGACGGCCCGGTGCCCATACAATGCTAGTTTTCCAATACCACTTAACCCTTTTTCTTCTCATGCTCTGGTCCCGCTCGTTGATCCCCACGATGAAAGAAACGCCCGAAGGGGCGGAAATCCCCAGCCATATCCTCATGCTCCGCGCCGGTCTGGTCAGCCAGGTCATGGCGGGGGCCTATACCTACCTGCCGTTGGGCCTGAGGGCCTTGAAGAAGGCCGAGTACATCGTCCGCCGCGGGATGGACGCCGCCGGGGCCGTGGAACTGCTCATGCCGGCCCTCACGCCCATCGGACTCTTCGAGCAGAGCGGGCGGATCCACGCCTTCGGAGACGTGCTGATCAAGTTCGAGGTCAAGCGGCAGAACCGCAAGGTGCAGATGGCCCTGGGACCGACGCACGAAGAGACGATCACCGACCTCGTCGCACATCAGATTTCCAGCTACCGGCAGATGCCGATCACGTTGTACCAGATCCAGACCAAGTTCCGCAACGAAGAGCGGCCCCGCTTCGGCGTGCTGCGGACCAGCGAATTCCTCATGAAGGACGCCTACAGCTTCGATGCCACAATCGAAGACCTGAACCGCAGCTACGAGGCGATGTACGCGGCTTACTGCGGCATCTTCGAGCGTTGCGGGCTCGATTACCTGGCGGTGGAAGCGGAGAGCGGGCCGATCGGCGGCGACGCCAGCCATGAGTTCATGGTCCTGGCCGACAACGGCGAAGACACCGTGCTCCACTGCCAGGACTGCGGCTACGCGGCCAACCAGGAGAAGGCCGAAATCGGCTGCCGCGATCTCGTTCCGTCGGACGTGCCTAAGCAGCCCTTGCAAACCGTGCCCACGCCCGGCGCGGCGACGATCGAACAGGTGACGAAGTTCCTCAAGTGCCCCGCCCAGCAGATGATCAAGACGCTGATCTATTCTGCCGACGGCAAACCGATCGCCGTCCTGCTCCGCGGCGACCACGATGCCAACGAGGGCAAGGTCCGCCGTCTTACCGGGGCGGCCAAGGTCGAACTGGCCGACCCCAAGGTGATCGAGCAGGTCACCGGTGCCCCCGTCGGTTTTGCCGGCCCGGTCGGATTGAAGCAGCCGATTCCGATCTATGCCGACCGCGAGATCGAGAAGATCGTCAACGGCATCACGGGGGCGAACCGCGCCGAAACGCACCTCACCGGCGTCAACTTCGGCCGCGACTTCCAGGTTGCGGCCTTCGCCGACCTGCGGAACGCGGTCGATGGCGATCCCTGCCCTCGCTGCAGCAGCAAGCTGGCCGTGCGGCACGCCATCGAGATCGGCCACGTCTTCAAGCTGGGCACGAAGTATTCCGACGCGCTTTCGGCCCGCTTCCTCGATCAGAGCGAGCAGCTCAAGTCGATCATCATGGGCTGTTACGGCATCGGCGTGAACCGCATCATCGCGGCCCTGATCGAGACCTGCCATGACGCCAACGGGATTATCTGGCCGATGACCTTGGCCCCCTATGAGGTCCTGCTTGCGCCGGTCAAGGTGACCGATCCGGCCACGAAGGAGGCCGCCGGCCGGCTGTACGATGAGTTGACCGCCGCCGGCATCGAGGTCCTGCTGGACGATCGCGACGTCCGCGCCGGCGTGAAGTTCAAGGACGCCGACCTGATCGGCATCCCGCTCCGCGTGGTGATTGGCGAGCGAGGGCTGAAGGAAGGCAAGCTCGAGCTGAAGTGGCGTTGGGGCAAGGAGGCCGAGATGATCGACCTGGCCGGCGCCGCGCAGACGATTGCCGACCTGGTGATCGACGAGCGGAAAGAGAACCGGCGGTTCCGCGCACGGTGAGCTTGGGAGTGCGGTCGGCCCACGGAAAAACGGATAGAATGAAGCGGCCCAAGCGAAACAGCAAATGCTAGGGATGGGGAAGGCGATGGGAAATAGATCACACCGAAACACCGGCCACATGGGAATGAATGTCCTTAAAAAACGAGGGGGCTGCCATGCTTCTGAGTTGCTTGTCGATTCCCATGTTACGGAAAAGACCTTTCACTGCGCCCTGCAAGTGGATTGTCTGGAGTTGCTTGAACGAATCCCGGACAACAGCGTTCAACTCGTCGTATGTGACCCGCCCTACAATATTCAACTCGCCCATTGGGATGTTCATGCAAATTATTTGACCTGGGCTAGTCGCTGGCTTCGGGAGGCGGAGCGGGTCCTGAGTGAAACGGGGAACATCGTCATTTTCGGCGGCCTGCAATATCAGGGGGAAGCAGGATCAGGTGACTTGCTCACTCTGATTAGCGACATGCGCCAGAACAGCGCAATGCGCCTTGCGAACCTCATCATTTGGAATTATCCCAATGGAATGAGCGCACATCGCTTTTTCGCAAATCGGCATGAAGAAATTGCGTGGTTTGGGAAAAGCGCCAGGTACTATTTCGACCTCGACTCGGTACGGGAGCCATACGATGAGGCGACAAAAGCCGCATATAAAAAAGACCAGCGTCTACGGTCAGACAGCGTTGACAAAGGCCGCAATCCCACGAACGTATGGCGCATCGGGCGACTGAACGGCAACTCGAAAGAAAGAGTCGGCCATCCCGCCAGAAACCCAGGCTGCTCATTCAGCGTATTGTCCGATCACTCTCGTACCCTGGTTCCGTAGTTTTGGATTTCTTCGCTGGTAGTGGCGTCACGACTCGCGTAGCGATTGAGGAGGGGCGGCACAGCGTTGCGGGAGACGCGGCTCCGGAGTTTCGCTCGTACCTCAACAAGCAGTTGGAGATGATGCGAGCAGAGCAGATGGACCTTTTTTCACGAACCAGGGAATTTCAACTTACCGAAGAACTCAGCGACGGCCACCCGGTATTTAAGATATCAAGCGCTTACCTGGGCACGCCTGCCGCGACGTGCTAAAATGCTCGTCGGCCGCGAAGTGTGGGATCCCGCCAGTCCCGAAATCCCTTCTTGAAGCATGCCTAGGAGAAAATCATGACGCGTCGAACTTCTTTCTCTGCCGCCCTGATCTGCCTTCTCGTCCTCGTTGTGCGCGAGGGCCAAAGCCAACCGGCTTCGACGACCTCCGTTTCTGCCATTCCCCATCTGGAAAAGCGCGGCCTGGCCACGCAGTTGATCGTCGACGGGAAACCGTTCCTCGTGCTGGGCGCGGAACCGCCCACCAGTGCGCCCTCGAACCTCGTCTACCTGAAATATATGATGCAGGTGATGGCCGAGACGCACCAGAACACGGGAGCGATGGCCATCGGCTGGAACTGGATCGAACCTCAAAAAGGCAAGTTCGATTTCAAGATCCTGGATGCCATGATCGAGGACGCCCGGCAGATCGATCAGCGGATCTGCCTGGTCTGGTTCGGGAGCTGGAAAAACGGCGTCTCCGGCTTCGCGCCCGCCTGGGTCAAGGCCGACCAGGATACCTTCCCGCGGGCACAAGTCGTCGACGCCAAGACGAAGGTCGTGAAAACCGCCGAAGCCCTCTCCGCCTTCGGCCAGAACAACTGGGAGGCCGACGCCTTGGCCCTTGCGGCCGTGATGCGGCATATTCGCGAGGTCGATCGCTCGCACCGCGTGATCCTGGTGCAAGTGGAGAATGAGATCGGCATTTTCGGCGATTCGCGGGACCGCTCCGAGCTGGCCAACAAGGCCTTCGCCGCGCCCGTCCCGGCCGAGCTCATGGCCTACCTCACGAGCCACAAGGAAGGGCTACATCCAGATCTCCGCAAGGTCTGGGAAGCGGCCGGCGGGAAAACCTCCGGCACGTGGGAAGAGGTCTTCGGCCAGAATCCGCAGGCCGATGAGATCTTCATGGCCTGGAGCTATGCCCGCTACATCAACCACGTCACGGAGGCCGGCAAGAGGGAATACCCGCTCCCCATGTTCGTCAACCAGTGGGGAACGATCGGCTGGGGGAAGGGCCCGCGCGGCGAGGCCTTCGACCACGTCCACGACGTATGGGGAGCGGGCGCCCCGCAGGTCGATTTCTACTGCCCTGACGCCTACATGGGGCGCCAGGGGGCCGCCGACCGCATCGTCGATTTGACCTCGCGCTACGCCCGCTCGGGCAGGCCGTTCTTCACCACCGAGGCGGAAGACGGCGAAGTCGGCGCCGCGCACGTCTTTTATGCCGTCGGTCAGCAGCGTGCGATCGGTTATTCCGGGATGGGCAGCGATGGTCTGCTGGAGTGGTTCACCAGGACGGGCATCAATTTGCCGGCAGCCGTGACTCCCCCGGGCATGGATGCGCCGTCGCGGCTGATCGGGTTTGGAGGGCCGGGCTCGAGCAAACCGCTCCCGCCGCTGCCGCCGGAATACGAAGCGAAGGCGCTTTCCCAGGCGTTTTTGACCCTTTCCCAAGTCGCCCCGCAGATCCTGGAGCACCAGGCCCGCGGCACGATTGCCGGCGTGGCCTTGGACAAGCAGCGGCCCAGCGAAAAGGTGAAATTGGGGAACTACATCTTGAACGTGGAGTTGCCGCACGGTCGCGGCGAGCAGGCGCCCGTGCCGGACAAACTGGGTTACGGCGTATTCATGGCGACCGGCCCTGACGAGTACCTGCTGACGGGCAATAATCTGCTCATCACCTTCACGCCGGACACGCCGGGGCCGCCGATTGCCGGTCTGGCAGGGCAGGAAGCGGGCCGGTTTGACGCCGACGGCAAGTGGGTGGTGACCCATTTCCTCGGTGGCGACGATACCAATTTCTCCTCCGAGCCCCCCGTGGGCCAGTCCGGCAGCGTGGTCCGCCTTGCGTTCGGCGAGCACGCCGTCCAGCGCGTGACGCTGTACCGCTACCGGTAGGCCTGCTTGACCGCCCCATCCGTGCTGGGTAGATTGACGGAACGCCGAGGACCTCTGTTGATTCGTTTTTTGGCGATTGTTACACCTTCACCATCTCGTTTTCGCAAGAGAGACCAAGCCATGAAGAAAGCCGTTTTCTGCCTCAGTTTGGCAGTCGTTGTCCTGCTCGCCGCCGGTTGCCCGTGGTGCGGCCGCGCCCTGCAAGCCCTGGCCGCGGAGCCCGCGAAAGCTGCCGACGCCAAGACGCCGCAGCGCTTCGTGATTTCCGACTTCGGCGCGGTGGCGGACGGCAAGACCGTGAACACCAAGGCCATCCAGTCGGCGATCGACAAGTGCGCGGCGGCGGGCGGCGGCGTAGTGGTCGTCCCCAAAGGAACCTTCTCGAGCGGCGCCATCTTCCTCAAGCAAGGCGCAAATCTCTGCGTCGAACAGGACGGCGTCCTCAAGGGGACCACCAATATCGACGACTATCCGCAGATCCAAACCCGCTGGGAAGGCGTGGAAGAACAGTGGACCTCGGCCTTCGTCAACGCCGAGGGCCTGAGCAACCTCGAACTTTCAGGCAAGGGCACGATCGACGGCTCCGGTGAAGAGTGGCTGCAGGGCAATAGCCGCGGCAAGGGAAAGGCGGCTCCCAAGGCTGCTCCGGCGGCGACCCCCACGGCGGCGCCTGCCGCCCCCGCCGCTGCCCCAGCCGCTCCGCGGCCGGCGCCCCGCCGCGGGCGGCCACGCCTGATCGGCATCCAGAATTGCAAGCACGTTCACGTGGAAGGGCTGAATTTCCACAATCAGGCGGTCTGGTGCCTGTTCGTTCTGTACAGCGAAGACGTCGTGGCGGAGAATCTGCGGATCACGGCCGAACACAACATCCCCAGCTCCGACGGGATCGATATCGATTCCTGCAAGAATGTGCGGATCAACAACGTCTATATCGACGTCAACGACGATTGCATTTCGATCAAGTCGGGGAAGGACGCCGACGGCCTGCGCGTCAACCGTCCGGCCGAGGACATCATCGTCGAGAACTCGCACTTCGCCTTCGGTCATGGTGGCGTGGCGATGGGCAGCGAGACCTCGGGCGGCATCCGCAACGTCGAGGTCAGGAACTGCGTTTGCGATTCGGGCAACCTGGCCCCGATCCGCTTCAAGTCGCAGCCCAGCCGCGGCGGCGTGGTCGAGAACATCACCTATCGCGACATCAAGCTGCACGAGACGCGGCAGGCCTTCGAATTCAACCTGGAGTGGCGGATGGTGCAGCCCATTGCGCCGCCCGCCAAGGTCCTGCCCGTGGTGCGGAATGTCCAGATCATCAACGTCTCGGGGGACGTCAACACCGTGGGCGTGATCCATGGCCTGGCGGGCAGCCCGATTCAGGATATCAGGTTCGAAAACTGCAAGATCACGGCGCAACGGGGATTCCGCCTGGAACATGCGCGGAACGTCGACCTCGCGGGGTTGGTGCTGACGGTGAGCGGCGGCCAGGCGATCACGAAAACGGACGTGCAATAGCCCTAAATCGGCACGTCGCACGCAGCCGGGCCCAATTGCGGTTCAACTCCTTATGCCGTATGATGTAGCACTTAGTCTGGCTTTCGGCTTTACCGTGACGAAGGTGAGCGAATTCTAAATCATTCGGTGGAATGCCGGACGACATAAGTCTTTTTTAGTAAAGCACTTAGGGGGCTGTAGCTCAGTAGGTAGAGCAACGGACTTTTAATCCGTTGGTCTCGGGTTCGAGTCCCGACAGCCTCACTCGCAACCCCTTGATTTCCAAGGGGTTGCGTCGTTTATAGGAAAAGGCACTTTGCCGGTGCCGGTCACTTTTCGCAAAAATTCGCACAAACGGCCCCTTACGCGGCCCGACGATGGAAGCGGGGAGGGTTGGCCGCGAGGCCAAATCGCGGCAAGATGGTAGTGCTGGAGAACCAGGCGTTGAAGCACGCGGGCCATACGCAGGTCGTGCTGCTTGCAGTAGTCTTGCAATGCCAAGTAGGTGACCAGAGCCAGGGCGCGCGCGTCGAGTTTCAGCAATCGGACCAACCGCGACGGCGTGCAGCCCAGCCGTTCGGGGTTGTTTGCGGCCGGGTGATCGCTTGGCTCAGACATACAAGGGACGCAGATTCTCGACGAGATCCTGGCTTGCGTCTACGTCATGCGATGCCAGCTTCGTCCACGACGCGGCAGGCTGAGCGTTGACGCCACTCATTTGGTGGTGATGGAGAAGTCGGTGAAATCGAAGCGGGCGTCGGCGCCGCTGGTGGACACGATTTCGACCCCGAAATCAATCTGCCCAAGTGTGGAGTTCGGAGCGAGCCAGCCCTGCCCCATGGCCCATTGCAAGATCGCAAGGAGATCCACGGTGCCCGACGTGAAAGGGGTGGCGGGGACAAACGCGATATAGCGGTTATTGGCGGTCTTCCACACGTTGTAGTCGCGACCGCCGAAGGTCGCCGTTGTGACACGGCTGCCGCCTGGCGTTTGGTGGAAGTTCTCCGTCCAAATCATAAACTCGGTCGAGCCGTTCGTGGCGATTCCGTTCGTCCAGATGTCGTACGCGACGTTGTAGATGCCGACGTGCGGACTCGTCGCGGCGAAAGTGCTCGTGATCGACTTGAACGAACGGATCGGCGCGTTCTTGTAGTCCTTATGGACGTTCGGATAGGTCTTGACCGCACCGTCGCCGCTGTTGTTGTCCATGTTCGCGACGACGTACCAACTATGGTACGAGCAGGCGTAGAGGGTCTCCGTACACGAATACTTGCGGCAGTTCCACATGTTGTTGTGGAGGTAATACCCGCCGTTGCTCCAGCCGCCGTTGGTGCCCGAGGTGACGAAGACCGGGCCGGAGCCCGTCGTGGAGTCCTCAGCGTGTCCTGTGCTACACACTCCGAGGACGAAAGCGAGAGAAAGCAGAGAGTGGCATGCGCTTAGGGACATGGCGAACTTGGGCTCCTTTCCGAAGGGTATGGATGGCCGGGCGACAACCGCAATTTCTCCATTTTCCATTCACACGACATGCAGGTCAAGGGCCAGTCAAGGCCACGAGGCCACGCCATTTCTCGATCTCCGTTTCTAGATTACGACTGACTGAAGATTTCCAAGCGAAAATCAGATTGATTCCGGCTGGCCGGCCTTGGGGAACTTGATCGCTTTTCCACACCGGCCTAGAATAGTAGCCAGGGCAAAGTCATGCCTTGGGATACTTGACGGCGGAGTTCTCTTCAAGCGAGGCGTAATCGTGGGTCTGTTGTTTCTCCTTGTCGCGGTTCTGGGCCTGGCGTTTCCGCCGCTGGCCGTCGTCTTCTTGGCGATGATGGTCTTCGGCGTGTTCGCCAAGGGGCTAGTCGCCGATCCGGATCAGAAGACAGTCGCCAGGCCGGAAGAGCAGGCATCGCCGCGGTGCGGAACGACCTCAAGACGCCATGCGCCGCCATGCCACGGAGCCGCGGCAGGGGGAGGTTGTTGACGTTCGATTTTACCCGTTTCTGCCGCCGCTGGGGCTGCCGACCGCCATAGCAGGCGATCCACGATCAGAAGCCCAATCACGCGAAGAGCCGTCGTAAGACGACGGCGGTCAACCGGCCCCGGTCGGATTGGTTGCTCCGGGCGGCATGGAATGAGCATCGCGGCGAGCAGGTAGACCAGCAGGAGCGACACGGTCGCGACCGCGCTGGGCGGCTGAACGTGCATCTTCTCCCAGATGCGGAAAACGAAGCCGGCGATGCCCTTGGCGGTCTTCGCGACCGGCAACCGGGACTGCAGTTCCAGGACGATCGCCCGGAAGATGGGCAGCGGAATCGGCTCGCTGGCGGGCGGCATTTGGTCGCCGAGCAGACTGCCGATTCGCCGGGCGATGGTGTTCGTCTGGAACGTGGGGTTGATGCTTGCCAGGAGCCAGATGCCGAGAAAGCACAAGACCGTTCCGCCCCGAATCGCGCGAAAGGCGACCAGCGCCAGCGCCGCGAGGAACTGGAAGACGCCCTCCAGGTAGCGGTTGCGGGAGAACAGGACCTGGTTCAAGAGCCGTCCGCCGTCGAGGGGGAAGATCGGCAGCAGGTTGAAGCCGTTCCAGCACGACCTCTGTCTCGACGGGCGCGGCGCCATCGCCGTTCGAGAGCGGCGAAAAACTGTCGTCAGCCTGGTCTTGCATGTCGTTTTCCCTCCAGCTGCCGGTTCGTAATAAACCGCAATCCCGTCCCGGTTAGGGGGCTAGGGGGCGTCGAGACGCCACTCAGCCCGCTCGATCGTACCCGACAAAATCGTCATCTTGATGGTACATCAGGTGCTTCGTGCCCGGACGCGGTCGCCTTCTCGCAGTATTCCTTGAGCTTCACGATCGCCTCGTCCTTCCGCGGCGCACTCCAGTCGGAATCGAAAGCAATTTTCTGCGATGCCTGGCTTATCGCAGTCGCAGCCCGGTCGCAGATCCGTATGCTCGCGGAAAATCCGGGTGGCGAGCGTTTGTCGTCCAGCAGGGGTACGAGGATCTCGATCGCCATCGGGTTGCCGTACCATAACACGACGCACATCGTTTCCGCCCGGCTGGCGCTGCCCGTTGCCAGGAACGATCGGTAAACGGGTTTCGCTTGTTCCGGAAACCGTTGACCGATCATTTTCAGAATGTCCTCGCCCCGGTCGGTTTCCGCAGGGAGCGCTGCCAACAGATTGCGGGCCCGCTTCAGGACCAGCGCGTCGTTTGAGCGATCAACCGCGGGGAGTGCCGCCATGAAGTACTCGTCGTTGGTCGTCCTTTCGACAATTTCAAGGAGCTTCTTGCGGACATCCGCCTCCCGCGACTGGTTGACGGCTTCGACGTAGCTCAAGTGCAGGGGATTGCCCTTGGAGTCGGTGACGTTGATCTTGTTCAACTGCTCGACCAGGAACGACCCGTAGCCCCTGCTCGCCAGGGAAGCCAGGCACGCCGGCGCATAATCGTCGTCGCCGGGGTGCTCCAAGAATATCTTCCGCACGGCATCGCCTACCTTCTGGCTTGGATCATGGGTCAACGCCCTGATGAAACGCACCTGCGCGAACTTGTTCGTCGGCAGGATGCGTGGGCAGTCGCTGCTTTTCACGGTTTGCGGATAACCGTAGAGTTCCACAAGGCATGCCCGAGCTTCGTACTTTTCCTGCAAAGGGGGATGCAACCGCTTTTCTTCGTCGGCTTGCTGCATGTCCAGGTCTTCGAAGAGATCGAGAAGCAGCCCCTGGCGGGCAACCTCACCATGTTTTGCCACGAAGGCTTCAAGACGCCGTTTGCGGTCCGCCGAGTCCTTGATACGATAGAGAGTTTCGCGGATGAAGGCCGAGCCCGCAATGCTGTCGTAGATGGGCTCGCCGAGCTGTTTCAGAACCAGTGGCTCCACCGTGTCTGGATAGTAACAGGCAAGCCGAAAGTAAGCTCCGATTCGCCGGTCCTCACGGTCGGGGTTGCGGAAGTCCTCGATCAACAAGTCCTTGTGCGTCTGCCTGGTAAGCCCGCTCCAATCTTGGAGTATGACGTTGCGCAAGGCATTCGAGTACGTGGGTGAATTGACGATCAAGCCGCCTGTGGGCTGGTATCGGGTGGCGGAAAAGCCCCGGTTCACGATCTGGCCCAACGCCACGAAGCAGAGATCGCCCACAGTGATGGCGTGGTCATGCGGTTGGTCGTGCCCGATGCTACCAGAATCGCGATTGACTCCCTTCGGGGGCTCTTTTCGCGTTCGGCGATTGAAATCGTATTCATCAGGAAAGTCGATCCACATCATGCCGGACACGGGCTTCATCTTGACGGTGCGGGCGTCGCCGATGTGCTCGAGCAGGGCCGGCACGGCATCCGCGCCCATGGCGACGATCTTGCGGAGCGCCTCGGAACGCGTTGTACGCATCAATCCGAGAACGCCAGTCCCCACCTGCCCCGTATTCTCGAACGGCAGAAACTCTCCTCCGCCGGAAGAGTACACGCTGTATCCGAATCCGGACTCCGCGACGGCGGGCAACTGGTCGATCAGTTGGTCGATTTCCTTGTCATCCGCCGACGCAGTGCCCAAATGAAGCATCAGCACAACGAACGTGCAGGCAATTCCTCGCTGCCAAAATCCCATGAGTCGATCTCCCTAGGTTTGGATTCCACGTTGCCGACGTATCCTATTATACACGCTGCGCCAGGCACCCTGCGTCTCGGCGGAAGCGGCAGGGCGGGACTCCTCATTTCCTCGTGTCCGAGTTCGCAGCCGCGCATACCGCTTCCGTGAGGCTGTCGAAACGCCGTGCCGATACCGTCGCTGGCGATCGGCGCGGCTACTTCGCCGTCTCGACCTCGATCATCCAATCGCCGCCGAAGTCGGTCTCCTTGGCGGGAACGCCCGGCAGACCGACGCGCGAGAACTTGCCGCCGGTGCTCTTGTCGTAGTTCTCGCACGACCGGAACAGGTCCGCAAGCGGTGCGGGCAGGTTACAGCAGCGAATCCAGCTCCTCCACCAACTTCCCGAACTGCTCGAGCGCCCCGTCCACGGCGGCGGGCCGCTCCATGTCCACGCCCGCGTCGCGGAGCAAATCGAGCGGGTCCTTCGAGCAGCCGCCCTTGAGGAAGTTCAGGTAGTCGTTCAACTCCCGTTGGCCACCGCCGGTCACGCGCTGGGCAAGCGCAATCGCGGCCGACATACCGGTGGCGTACTTGTAGACATAGAATGCCCGATAGAAATGCGGGATCCGCAGGCACTCCAGGCTCAACTCGTCGTCGATCGTGAAATCGGGCCCGAAGTAATCCTTGAGCAGGCCACGATAGATTTCCTTGAACCGCTCCAGGGTCAGCGGCTCGCCCGACTCGGCCGAGGCATGGGCCAGCTTCTCGAACTCGGCAAACATCGTCTGGCGGAAGATCGTGCCCCGCATGGCGTCGAGCTGGCGGTTGATGAGGAAGGCCCGCTCCTCGTCGCTGCGTGCGTTGTTGAGCAGATAGCGGCTCAGGAGTTGCTCGTTGAACGTGCTGGCCACCTCGGCCACGAAGATCACGTAGTTGTAATAGGCGAACGGCTGGTGTCGGGCCGAATGCCAACTGTGCATGGAATGGCCCGCCTCGTGCGCGAGCGTGAAGACATGGTCGAGCACGTCCGGCTGGTAGTTCATGAGGATGTACGGCTCGCTGTCGAAGGTCCCGGAACTGAAGGCCCCGCTCTGTTTGCCGCGGTTCTCGTAGCGATCGCACCAGCGGCCGCGGAGGCCCTTCTCCAACGCCCCGCAGTAGTCGCCGCCCAGCGGTTCGAGCGACTTGAGCACGATGTTGACCGCCTGGTCCCAGGTGTGCCTGCGCTGCAGGCCGGCGAGGATCGGCACGTACGTGTCGTAATGGTGGATCTCCTTCAGCCGCATCTTCCGCCGCCGCACGTCGTAGTAGTGGTACAAGGCGGGCAGGTGGCGATGGACCGAGGCGATCAGGTTGTCGTAGACCGCCACCGGGACCTGGTCGGGAAACAAGGCGGCCTCCAAGGCGCTGGGGTAGTTTCGCGCCTTGGCGTAGTAGATGTCGGCCTGCACCGAGCCGGCCAGCGAAGCGGCCAGCGCGTGGGAGTGATCGGCATACTCGATGTAGTATTGATGAAAGGCCTTCCGCCGCACGGCCCGATCGGGCGCGTGCAAGAGCGTGCTGAAGGTGGCGTGGCTGAGCTCGACCAGATTGCCGCGGCCGGTCTTGATCGCGCCGAACTTCAGGTCGGCGTCGTTGAGCTGGCGGAAGATCTGGTTGGCGGCCTGGGCCATCTCGGTCTGCATGGCCAGCAGGTTCTCTTCCTTCTTGCCCAGCGTGTGCGGTTTGTAGCGGAGCACACGCTGCAGGAGGAGTTTATAGGGGGCCAGGGCCGGCGAATCGAGATACGACTTCATCTTGGCCGCGGGGATGGCCAGGATCTCAGGGCGGATGAAACTGCCCGCCTGGGCCGCGCGGCTGGCGACCGCCATGAAGCGGCCGTGCATCCGCTGGTACTTGCTCTCGCCCACGTCCTCGGCCGTCTTCAGGAAGGCGTAGTTGCCCAACCGCTCCGCGGCCCGGTCGAGATCGAGATCGAACTGCAGGCATCCGGCCAGCGATTCGGGGCTCTCGGCCAGCTTGCCCTGGAAGGTGGCATATTCGCCGAGCCGGCCTTCCCATGCGTTAAACGCGGTTTCCCAGGCCTCGTCGGAGGCGAAAAGGCTGGAAAGGTCCCAGGTTTCGGAGGGCTTGACTTTGCTGCGGGGCGGAAGTTGTTTGACTTTGGACATAGATCAAGGGAAGCGGGTCAAAGGAGGAAATGGGAAAGCAGGCGCATTGTGCCGCAGTTTTTCCACGCCTGTCAATTTGTCTTGATACAATAGCTCTATGGACCCTCTCCTCGACCAGTCCGCCGAGCAGCTTCAAGCCTGGATGCTCCAGCATGAGCAGCGGCCGTATCGTGCTGCGCAGATTCGCAGGTGGATCTTTGAAAAAAGGGCCGCCACATGGGAGCAAATGACCGACCTGCCTTGCGAACTGCGGGAGCAATTGGCGGCAGAGTTCAACATCTGGTCGACGGAAATTGCCGTCCACCGCAAGGACGACGACGGCACGGAGAAACTCCTTCTCACGCTGGCCGACGGGCAACAAGGTAGCAGGCACTCTCCGAGTGCCGTCCGCCCCGAGGATGAGGCTACGATTCCGCCCAAAGGCCCTTTGCAGATCGAATGCGTGTTGCTGCGCGACGACAAAGGGCATTGCAGCATGTGTATCAGCACGCAGGTCGGGTGTGCCATGAAGTGCGGATTCTGCGCCACGGGCCTGGGCGGCATGACCCGAAACCTGACCACGGGCGAGATCCTCGAACAAATGCTGCAACTCCAGCGGTTGCTCAGGACCGAAGAGCGATTGAGCCATATCGTTTGCATGGGCATGGGCGAGCCGCTAGCCAATCTCGATCGGCTGATGCCGGCACTGGCCGTAGCGTCGGCCAAGGACGGGCTGGGGATCGGCGTCCGCAAGATCACGATTTCGACGGTCGGTTTGCCGGTCGGCATCCGCCGCCTGGCCGAGCAGAACTGCCAGTATCACCTGGCCGTGTCGCTGCACGCCCCGAACGACGCCTTGCGAACGCAGCTCATGCCGACCAACGGCAACATCGGCATCGAGGCGGTCCTGGCCGCCGCCGATGAGTATTTTGAGAGGACGGGCCGCCGCGTGACCTACGAGTACATTCTGCTGGCCGGGGTGAACGACGGCCCTGGCGAGGCCAGGCAGCTCGTGGCCCTGCTCCGCGGCCGGCCATCACTGGTCAACCTGATTCCGTACAACCCGGTCCGAGGGCTGAAGTTCCGCACTCCGCATCCCAGTGCCGTAGCCCGCTTCGTCGAGATCCTGGAAGAGGGAGGGCTGAACGTGGCCATCCGGCACCGCAAAGGGGCGCGGATCGATGCGGCCTGCGGCCAGTTGCGACGTGCCGCGGCTGTGAACAGCTTACCCCATTAGCTGGGTATACCCGTGCCGAAATTGTCACTTAAGTTCTTTTCAAACGTATGTTTTCGCCCATTAGTAAGCCGATTGTCATCATTCCAGAGAAACTCCCATCGCTTTTCAGGGTTTATTTATTAGAGGGTAGACACGAAGAACAGAGTACGGGGAGCACTATTTACACACGGCTTGTGCAAGGACGGTGCTAGTCGCCGGCGCGACGTTGGTTTAGACTAAGAGCAGATCGACGACAGAATCGACGAAAACTCAACCTCCGACAACAGGTAGGATAGTGGCCGTCAGCGAGTCATCTGCTCGACGCTATGCCTTGGATCCGGACGTGCGCCTCATGCTTGAGGTTCGCGACGGCAGCGCTACGGCTTTTGAAGAGTTGGTTGTGCGGTATCAGGCTCGTCTGGTGCGGGTGTTGGAGCACCTGGTCGGTCGCCGGGAGCTGGCGGAAGATCTCGCCCAAGAGGTGTTTCTTCGCGTATATCGCTCTCGTCAGCAGTACGCGCCCGGGGCGAAATTCGCCACGTGGCTGTTTACGATTGCCAACAACGTGGCCTCCAACGCGCTCCGCGACCGTTCGCGGCGCCCGGAGGTGACGCTTGCCGGCAGCGAGAGCGGCGCCTGGGCGCGCGGCCCTTGGACCGCCTGATCCAGGCCAGCAGCGGCGCGATGCCCACGCGGCAGATCGACAAGGCCGAGATCCGCGACGTGGTCCGCATGGCGATCGAATCGCTGGGCGAACGGCAGCGCCTGGCGGTGTTGCTGAACAAGTTTGAAGGCATGAGCTACGCCGACATCGCCACGGCCATGGAGTTGTCGCCGCAGGCCATCAAATCGCTGCTGTCGCGGGCACGGGAGAACCTGCGGCAGATGCTGGAACCGTATTTTGAAGATGGAACCCTCCCGGAAAAGAACCGCGAACTTACCGATAGTGCGGTGGCAAGCGATGGGCTTGCCGACGCGGAAGAATGACAGTAGCGAGTGACGGAATCGATGTCCCACGAACCGGCCAACGACGAATCCCAACTCCGCGAGGAATTGGTGGCTTATCTCGACGGCGAGCTCGATGCCGAGCAGAGCCGGCGGATCGAGCAGTGCGCGGCCGTCGAGCCGGACGCCCGCCGCATGCTGGAGGAGCTCGACCGCACGTGGCACATGCTCGACGAGCTCGACGCCCCGGCCACCCGCGAAGACTTCACCTGCACGACCTTGGAAATGGTTGCCGTGGCCGCGGTTGACGATGCCCAGAAGGCCAGGGCCCAGAGGCCGCGGCGGCGCCTGCAGGTCGCGCTCTGGGCGGTCGCAGGGCTGGTCGGCGCCGCGGCGGCCGGCTTCCTGATCGTGACGAGCCTGATCCCCGACCCCAACGCCCAGCTCCTTCAGGACCTGCCGATCCTGGAGAACTTCGATCAGTACCGCGAGGTTGGCAACATCGAGTTCCTGCGGGCCCTGAACGAGAAAAATCTGTTCAAGGAGGACGGCGATGCGGGACGCTAGAGACCTCTGCGGCAGTCCCTGCCGCCGTACTTGCCGGAAGCTGCTTGGATTGCTTGCCCTGGTGGCGGTCCTGGCCGCCAGCCTGGGGGCCGTGGAATCGCTTTCCCAGCGGCGAAGGCGGGTGGAAGCCATGTCCGCGGAGCAACTCGACGGCCTGCTCCGCGCCGAGCAGCAGTTTCATGCCTTGTCGCCCCAGGATCAGCAGCGGATCCGCGACCTGCACGACCAGATTGAAAGCGACCCCGACCGGGACAATCTCCTGGCAACGATGAACCGCTATTCCAAGTGGCTGAACTCGCAGTCGCTGCTGCGCCGCGCCAAGTTGGATCGGCAGATGACGGTTGACGACCGCGTCAAGACGGTCCGTGATTTCATCGCCAAGCCGGAAGGTCCAGGCGAGGAGATCCCCCTCGACGCCAAGAGTCGTCAATTTCTCGTTACCTGGCTCGACCGCTACACCACCGAGCACGGGAATCGATTCATGGAGGGCAAGGAGGGCCCCCGTCCCGGAAGCCCGAGTCTTTCGCCGGACCGGCAGAAGCGGGTCCTGCGCGTGACGGCCTTGGGGCGCTGGAAGCAGAGCGGTCCGAAGGGACCGATGCCCATCGCCGATCCCGAAATGGCCAGGCTTCGCGCCGGACTATCGCCGGAGGTCCGGTACGAAGTTGGAAGCCAAGACCCCGGTCGAGCAGGCCCGGATCATCGCCGAGTGGCTGCAAAAGACGGCAACCGGGGAACTCGACGAAGAACTGGCTGATTTCTTTGTCAGCCCCGCGATCGACGATGACGAGCGCGACCGCCTGATAAGCCTCTCCAGCGATGAGATGTTCAAGAGCCTGAGCGACCAGTACAGCGAGCATTTGAGGCAGTCGACGCCCGCCAAACCGCCTGGGGGGATCGCTCTTCCAAGAAGTGGGGACGAGGCCCTGGCCCTGGTCCTGGCGCGGGACCCGATTCCGGCCCCGGTCCTCGGGGGCCCGACGCCCCACGTTCGCCGGAGAATCGCGACAGGAAGGGCCCCCGCGGCGGCAAGGACTTTAATAAGGGCAATCTGGAACCGGCCGGCCCCGATGCCGCGGCCGAACGGCCGCCGCTGGAAAAATCCGGCCCGGATCGACCCGCCGGCGAATCGGGCGCCAAGTAGGCAATAGGCGGCTGCTAAGGGCCGGCGAATCAATTAGTCCGTAGGGGTGGGACCAGCGAGCTTGCGATGCCGGCCCACCAATTATGGGTGTTGGTGGGCCGGCGCTCGCAAGCTCGCTGGTCCTCGCTGGTCCCACCCTACGGACTTGGAAGTGCATCCTACCCAGGTCGTTTCGAACCAAACCCTTGGCCGCTGCTAATGTCCCGCGCGGGTCTTGCCGTTACGGTTTTGGGCCTCGGTTTCCTGCGCCCGCCGGAGCTCGGCTCGCAGTCTGGCATGCTCGACGAGGTTCTCGTTTTTCTCCCGGCTGTAGTAAAAGCCCGTAGCTGTCATATCGGCCAGGGCCAGAATGGCCACCCAGAACACCAACAGCACGACGCCGCTCCAATAGACGACCAGAAAACGCTGCGAGGGCACCCAGATCATAAGCAACTGGCCGATGAAGATCGCCGCGCCCAACACGCCGAGCATGGCGCTAGTCTGCATGCGGCGGCGATACTGGCGGCGGCGGAAGTTCCGCTCGCCTTCGCCGATTTCCCTGCCTTGCAGCCGCCTCCACGCGCGGATGTGCCAGGCGATCAAACCGGCCGACGAACCGCAGAGGAGCAGTGCAACCACGACGCTCGATAGGTAGTTGATGTCGAATCTCAAAATCACTGCTCTTTCAGCCACTCCTGCAAGACCCAGCCCACCCTCGCCAGGCTCAAGGCCGAACAATGCTCCGGCGTGTCGTTTTGGGTGTGCCAGTATTGATAGCTGAAATCGATGATATCGCAGGCCGGGATCTTGGCCACGTCGTGCAGCGCAATGTGATCGTCGAGGACCGGGCTGCGTGACGCACGGGGAACGAACTCTTGCACTTTCAGCCGCGCGGCCGTGTCCCAGATCTGCTTGACCAACGGACGCGTGTCGTCCCAGGTCACGCTGTTGGGCTCCTCGGGCAGCCGCAGGTCCGTGCCGCCGACCATGTCCAGCAGCACGGCATAACGATAACGGAAGGCCGGGGGGTGCTTCACATAATCGTCGGCAAAGTGCTCCGAGCCGAGGAAAAATTTGCCCCTGTCGCTGAAGAGGAACTCCTCGCCGTCGAAGAGGACGAAATCGACGCCGATCTTGGGCGGATGCTTGGCCAACTCGTTGCCCAATTCCATGAGGATGGCAATGCCGCTGGCGTTGTCGTTGGCCCCCACGAAGCGGCCGCGGCGATTGACCGGGTCGTAGTAGGGAAAGGGCAGCGTGTCGTAGTGGCCGCAGAGCATGATCCGCTCGTGATTTTCGGGATTGAAGCGCACGATGATGTTGGCCATCGGCACCTGGTGGCCGATCATCTGCTCGTCGGGCCCGTCGGCTGGGTAGGGGGCCTCGAAACGCTGGAACTCGACCTTGCCCAGCTTCTCGAAATGGGTTTGCAGCAACTTCTGCTGGGCAATCATCGCCTCCGAGCCGCTGCGGCGCGGCCCCAGGTCGCAAAGCTGCTTCAGGTAGCCGTAGGCCCTCGCGCCGTTGAACGGTATCTTCCCCAACTCGGCGTCGGCTGCCGTGGCGCTGCTGCCGCGGAAGATGGTGACCGCCAGCGCCGGAACGACCAGCAGGCCGGCCGCGACCGCCCCCCAGAGAAGGAGCGTCCGGGCCGCGAGTTGCGCGGTGCGGGGCAGGCCGGTCCGCATGGTCGCGGGCGGTTGGCGAAGCAGGCGATGGCGGGACGATGGGACTTGTTCATACCAGTCTATTTTACCCGCTCGCCCGTTTTCGTGGAATTGCAGAAAACAGGTCATTTCCGCAGAAACCAGCGATCGAGCACGACACGCCGCACGAACCACCGCTGCCGCAGCAGCCAGTGGGCCAGGCGGCGGCGCACGCCGGACGTGACTCGCGGCGGCGGAACACGGGGCGTTCGAGGGCCGAAACGGGCCTCCATGCGGCGGCGATAGCCGTCGAGCGCCTCCAGGCGATAGTCGCCGCGCGCGGCCAGGATCGTCTCGGCCGCCATCAGCCCCGACTGCACGGCCGGCCGAATCCCTTCGCCGCTCTCGGGATAGGCCAGCCCCGCCGCGTCGCCGATCCAAAGCAGGCCCTCGGCCGCCAGAGGGCGGGCCGCCTGATCGTAGGTCAAGTAGGCATGACCGGGAAACTTCGATGGCAGGTCATCCGGCAGCCGGCCTTGCTGCTTGAGCCATGCGTAGAAATCGTGTACGCGTTGCGGAAGCTGCTGCGGATCGACGCGGCCCAGGCCGATGTTCAGGTGATTGCCCTTGCGGAAGCACCAGCCGTAGCCCAGCAGGTCGTCGCAGAAGTAGAGTTCCGGGGCTTGGGGCGCGACGCGGCAGGCGGCTTCCTGATCGGGGCGGAGTTCGATTTCCATCTCCTGGGCCGAGATCGCAGGGCCGCGCTCGCCGGGATTGCCCAGCAGCCGTGCGACGGGGCAGAAATGACCGCCGGCCGCGACCAGCATCGCTGCCTGGTAGTGCCCGTTGACGATCCAGGCGCTTGTCCTGCCGCTCGATCGACTTTGCCGCCTCGCCCAACGCCAGTCGGGCCCCGCAGCGCCGCAGGAGATAGTCGTCGAACTGGCGGCGGAGGATGCCGAAACTGACGGTTCGGCCGTAGTCGACCGTCACCGTTTCGCTGCCGATCTGTCCGATGCAGAAACCCGACATGGGCTGGAAGACCCGTCCCCGGCTGTAGTCGTCGATGTCGAGCTTCAGATCATCGATCACGCCCGGCGTGATCCATCCGGAGCAGAGCTTGCTGCGGGGGAACTCGGCCTTGTCGACGATCAGCACGTCGAGCCCGCCTGCGCGGAGCTCGCCGGCGCAGGTCGATCCCGCCGGGCCCCCGCCGATGATGATCACGTCCGCTGCTTGCATCGCAATCTCCACGATTCCACCTCGCTGCCGCGCCGACCAAGGGTACATGGTGCCCGGTGGGAACGCACGGGATGGCCGCTCCACGGCCCTGTGCGCTGATTCGCCGACGCTGTGCGTCCCCTTTCATTCTAGCCGTTTTTCTCCGCCGTGACCTGTCGTTTTCTCTATTTATGGTGGCCACCGCTGTTTGCCAACACGAGCCCCCCCTCTAATATACTATTTTGGCAAATTCCAAAAAATCCGCGCCCGTTTTGCATCCGTTTTGCAATGTACGGATAATCGGAAGTATGAACAGTTTTGTCAAGGAGAATGATAATGTCTGGTTTAGCGCGTGTGGCCGTGACGCGTGTTTTTCGTGGACGTACCGTGGGCGTCCGCTGGGGACACGTCGAACGTCAAAGGTGACGAGCAGTTCTTTGCTGTCCCCGACTTTGAGAAGGTTCGGCAAGACGAGGCGTCGGTACAGCCCACGCTGGAGGCTTTAGGGAAGGAGGACAATGAGCTTCGACGAAAGCTTATGGTGATGGTGGTTCTCGGGTCCTATGGGAGAAAGGACATCAGTCTTTTGGTCCTGCAAAAGGCAGCCAGTTTTGCCCCGGAAGAGGCTAAGGCCTGGTACAAGAAGGCCACCGACATGTTGAACGGCTGGCAAATTGAGGACAATGTAATCTTTAACCGAAAGAAATGGCACGCGCTTCGCAAGCTCATAAACGCGCCCGCACTCCAAATTACCGGGGCAGCGTTGCATTCCGCGCAATCTCCAGCGCGGCGTTCAGCATGGCGTCTTCCTTGACGGTGAGTGTGCCGTCGATCGGCTTGGCCGCCTGGTGAACCACAACGTCGGGCTCGACGCCGACGCGGCTGTAGGGCTTGCCCTGGGGAGAATAGAACTTGGCCGTCGTCAACCGCAGGCCAGAGTCCGAGCCGTCGAGTTGGAAGATCCCCTGCACGGAGCCCTTGCCGAAACTCCGCACGCCGACAATCGTGCCGCGATGGTGGTCGCGGATCGCCCCGGAGAAGATCTCGGCGGCGCTGGCGCTCTCCTGATCGATGATGAGCGTCAAGGGCACCTTCCACGTGCCCTCTTGATGGGCCGAATAGGTGCTGTCTTCCTGGGCGATGCGGCCGTGCGTGGAGACAATCACGCCGGAATCGAGGAACAGGCTGGCAATATCGACCGACGAGATGAGCAGTCCCCCCGGATTGCCGCGGAGGTCGATGATCAGGCTCCGCAGGCCTTCGCCGTGCAGCCGCCAGAGCGCGGCCTCCAAGTCGCGGCGGGTGGTCTTCTGGAAGCAGGTCAGCCTCACGTAGCCGACGCCCTGCTTGTCGTCGACGATGCGGACCCGATCGACGCTCGGCACCTCCACCCGCTGGCGGCGAATCGTCAGTTGGCGATCGGCCTCGTCCGCAGCGCCGAGGACCAGGGTGCATAGGCTTCCTTCCGGTCCCTGCAGGAAATTGGCGGCCTGATCGGTCGTGTAGCTGCTGGTCTGGCGGCCGTCCACGGCGATGATCCGATCTCCGGCCCTCGCGCCGGCCTGCTCGGCAGGGCTGCCGCTGATGACGCGGACGATCACCAGCGCGCCGGCCTGGGCCTTCAGTTCCACGCCCAGCCCTACGAAGCTGCCGTCGATCTGCGAGTAGACTTCGCCGAGTTGATCGGGTGTGAGGTAGGCCGAATAGGGGTCGAGGGAATTGGTGGCGCCGCAGAGGTATTCCAGGATCGCGACGGTGGGCGCCAAGCCCAGCCGCTGCTGGGCCAGGTTGGCCGCCGCCAGGGCGCTGTCGCGGGCGTCGAGCCGGTTCGCAGCGCTCCGTTGGGCCAGCGTCTGACGGAGCTCGCGGCGAAAGGCCTCCACCGCGGCCGGCTTGGCGTTGGGCAGGTTCCGCTCGAGGAAGATCGGCTCCCCCAAGGCGGTCTCCAGGTCCGACGTGCCCCGTTCCACGAGGTCCTTCCACGCCGGCTGCTCCACGTAATGCGTCTCGATCTTCAACAAGACTTGCAAGTAGAGATCGAGGGCCTTCTCCGCCGGCATCCGCGCCACGTGCTCGGCAAAGCTGCGGTCGGCGTAGCGGCGGCCCAGGTCGTAGTGCAGCCGGGCCAGCTCGAAGCGCTTCTCCAGGGCGTTGTCCTGGGGGAATTGCCGCAGGCCCTCTTCATAATGGGCCAGGGCTTCGCCCCAACGCCGCTGTCCTTCCAGTTCCTGGCCGCGCTGCAGGTAGCCGTCGATGGCCAGCGATTGCTCGGTAAAGGCAAGAGTTGATGTGGCCGGCTGCTGTGCCGCCGCAGGCGCCGCCAGGAGCGCCGCAAAGGAGAGAACGGCTGCCGCTAAGAGCCATCGTCGCATGGTGTCGTCCGTGTGGGAGTTGGATGCTGCGTGGGCCTTTGCGAGGCAGCGATCCGGGAACCGATCCGTCCAGTCGTCCAAGCGCAGGGTGTTAGAGCCCTGCGCTACAGTGGAGTATAGACCACGATTCGATAGCCGTCAAAAAAATGGCGGGAAAAAGCGCTGGGAAAACCGCTCCAAGCGGCGCAACCGGACCCTCGCGCCGAGGGCAACGAACACACCTGGAAGGCGGAAAAGCCGCCTTGCGAGGATCGTAGCAGGCAGGCCGCTTAACCCGGATTTTGCGCCGTTGAAACAGTCGGATCTTGCCCAGGCGGTATGGACGGCAGTTCCGGATTTGACGAAAAAAGGGCAGTGGCCTGTCGGCCGCCGTGTAGGACGGATTGGCAATCCGTCCCACGCAAACGGCGAACCCTTCCACCGCGCCTAGGCGGACTCCAGCACGAGATTCGCGTACTGCACGGTCTCGGCGGTGCGGATCAGGCCGATCGCCAGCGGCACCCGCCGCTTGAAATCGACGTGCGGTTCGTGGACCAGCGGAATGCCCGACAGGCCCTGCGCGAACGCTTGTCGCACTTGCTCCGTATTGTTCTTGAGGAACTCCTCGGCCATCCAGGCCTTGCCCACGACAAAGTTCGCCCGGATCGCCCGCAGCACGTCGAGCACGGAGGGGATGCCGTCCACGAGCGAGATATCGACCGTCTCGATCATCGGCCAGAAGGGGAAGCCGCGGTCGGCGATGACCAGCGTATTGGTATGGCGCACGCGGCTCAGGAGCGAATTGATTTGCGGGTTAAGGATGCCGGTTTTGAGCATGATGGGGCCTCGGGGGTTTGCAGAAGGAAGAAAAGGAGGACTCGATTATGCAACAAAACTGAAGGCAAAGAAAGAGCCGTAGCCTGGATCGGCGGAAATTCTCACGCAAAGGCGCAAAGGCGCAAAGAAGAAGATGAATTAAGAGAGAGGAAAGGAGGATTGGGGAAAGGAACATGAATGACAAGAAGGAAGAGAGAGAGGTGATTTGTAGTCGTCGGACGTTCTTTTCCGCCCAGCGTACTGAGTACTGAGTACTGGATACTCCGTACGCTCAGTTTCCACGTAACGCATCCGCGGCTCCCCGCCTCACCGCAGCCTGCGAAACGCCTCCGGCGAGACTCCCAGCACTTTCTTGAAGGCCCGTGAGAAGTGAAAGGCGTCGGCGAAGCCGAGCTCGGCCGCCACCTGCTTGACAAGCGTCGCCGGATTCTGCAAGCGCTCGGCGGCA
Organism: uncultured Planctomycetia bacterium; assembly: GCA_963824275.1. Classification (GTDB taxonomy): domain Bacteria; phylum Planctomycetota; class Planctomycetia; order Pirellulales; family Thermoguttaceae; genus JANXQG01. Next base: position 2,321,251 of record CAWGOT010000003.1, read on the forward strand.
AGATTCATCTTCAAGCGGATCAGGAACTGGTAGGGCGATTGATGGTCGTAGCGGCCGAAAAGCCGGCAAAGGTAGGCCGGATCGACGTGGCATTGCCTGGCGATCTGCCCCAGAGATTTCAAGTTCGCGTGCTGGGCCTGGATGTGCTGGCGGCAGCGCTGGTAGGTGGCAAAGGCCGGCGTCTGGGCCGCTTCGCCCGGCACGCGCGATTCGGCGATCTTGACAATCAAATACTCGACCAGCGTGGCGCAAAGCTGGTCGCTGTAGCGCGTGGCCTTCAGCCCATTCTCGAGGAGACGGTCGAAAACCTCCTGGATCTCGACCGGCGCGAAAACCCGTCCGCGCGTGCCGGGGGCCATGCCGTGCCGGGCAAGCAGGTCCAGGCCCCGCTGCCCTGTGAAATTGACGAAGTACTTCACCAGCGGCTGCCGCGGATCGGTGGTGATGTCGTGGGCCACCCCCGGCGCGTAGGAGAAGACGGCGCCCGGCAGCAGGTCGCAGGTCTGCCCTGCGAGCGTCAAGTGCCCGCATCCCTGGGCGACGAACTCGATGGTCGTGTAGGCGAACGTGCTGCGATGGATGGCATAGTCGGCCTGGCAGACCTCGCAGCCGCCGCAGACCACCGCCAGCGGCGTATCGGGCGGGGGGGCCAGGTCAAGATAGAACCAGCGGGCCGAGCAGACCTGCGCCGAGAAAAACGCGGGTTTCCTGGCCTTTGACCTCGGCAAGTCAATATTCTTCATGGACGCGTCAACATTGGGTATAGCAAGAACGCGAATTATGGTCTATTCTATACGATGAAGGGTATAGATTGAAATCAATTCCGAGGAGATATGCCGTGTCGGATACGAAAAAAAGCGACCTGATCGTTTTGACGGGCGCCGGCGGGTTCATCGCCGGCTCGCTGGTGCGTTATTTCAAGGACAAGGGCTTCACGCGGATCCGCGCCGTCGATAAGAAGCCGCTGCCCGATTGGTACCAGGTGGTCGAGGGCGTGGAGAGCCTCAGCCTCGACGTGAGCCAGGAGGAGAATGCCATCGCGTCTGCGAAGGGGCCACCGAGGTCTACAACCTGGCGGCCGACATGGGCGGCATGGGCTTCATCGAGCGCTTCCGCGTGGAGTGCCTCCGCAGCGATCCTGATCAACACCCACATGATCGAGGCCGCCTGGCGGGCCGGCTGCCAGCGCTACTTCTTTTCCTCGTCGGCCTGCGCCTACAACACCGAACTTGCAGAAGGATCCCAACGTCCGGGCGCTGAAGGAAGCGGACGCCTATCCGGCCATGGCGGAGCGGGGCTACGGCTGGGAGAAGCTGATCTCGGAGATGTTCTGCCAGGAGTATTGGGCGGAGCGCGGCCTGAAGACCCACATCGCCCGCTTCCACAACGTCTACGGCCCGAACGGCACCTGGGACGGCGGCCGGGAAAAGGCCCCGGCGGCCATCTGCCGCAAGGTGATCGAGGCCAAGGAGCGCGGCAAGCATGAGCATCGAGATCTGGGGCGACGGCACGCAGACCCGCAGCTTCATGTACATCGACGACTGCGTGCTGGGCATCGACCGGATCACGCATTGCGACAACCTGATCGCCACGCCCATCAACCTCGGTTCCAGCGAGTTGATTCCGATCAACGACGCTGGTCACGGTGGCCGAGGAGATCGGCGGCGTGAAGCTGAAGCGGACCTACGATCTCGAATGCGCCCAAGGGCGTGGCCGGCCGCAACAGCGACAACACGATGATCAAGCGGATTCTCGGCTGGGAGCCGTCGACGCACTTCCGCGACGGCCTGGCCAAGACCTACGCCTGGATCGAGCAGCAGTATCATGATCGCAAGGCGGGTAAACGGACCGTAAGGGACACGATCTAGGCGAAACAAATCCGAAATCCGAATCTCGAAATCCGAAACAAATTCCAAAATTCCAAAGGGAAGAAAACTCGGCTTCGTTGACCACGCGCTCGTGCGCCTCGTTCCCACGCTCCGCGTGGGAACAAGGAGTTTGGTTTTGGATTTTCCTGTTTCGGATTTCGAATTTGTTTCGGATTTTGAATTTCGGATTTCGAATTTCCCGCCGGAGGTTCCATGTCCCCATCGATCACCGACCTCATCGGCGCTATCCCCTACCGCATGGCCTTCGCCGGCGGTTGGATCGATCAACCTTTTGTCTCGCGGTTGAATCCCGATCCGCCCGGCTCGATGGTTGTCGTGGGGTTGGAACCAACCTTTCGCTTCATGGACCGCGCCGGCATGGCGACCGGCACGCGGAAGGTGGCTGCGCGGCTATGGAACGGCCGGCTGCCGCAGGGCGACCCGGCCCAACTCACCGCCAAACTGTATGAAGAAGAGAACCGCGGCCTGGCCGAACCGTCCGGCTCGCAGGATATGATCGGCCTGATCTACCCGGGCGTCAACCGCCTGGACTTCGACGCCGCGCACGCCGGCGGAATTTTCCCCGTGCATATCGAGTCCAACAACGACCCGGCGGTCGCCCGCTGGGTCGAGAAGGTCGTTTGCATGGTTCCCGTTGCCCCGCGGCCGGAGGGCTACAATCCGTTGGGCGTCAAGAACCTCGATCCGGCATGGATCCGCCGCTTGGGCCAATCGGGCAAGGACTGCTATCGAGCGATCGTCGCCCGCGACCTTCAGGGCCTGGCGGCCTCGATGAACGAATGCATGGCGTGCTGGGAAGCGCTCTTGCCGTGCGTGCTGCGGCATCCCACGCTCACCGTCGATCTCGTCGCGCTGCTGAAGCACTATCAGGCCAGGTATCCCGGCGCGATGTACTCCGGCTGCGGCGGGGGCTACCTGTATGTCGTATCCGAGGAGCCGGTGCCCGGCGGGCTCCGCGTGACGGTTCGCACGGCAGGCGGTCGCTAGTTTTGGGGCCACGGATGAAACACGGATGAAACACGGATTTCAGTTCTTCCGCAGGACGCGCGGCTTGAGCATCTGTGCAATCCGAGGCGTCGTCCGGCTGTGACAACCGGTGCCGGAACAACTACAGATCGTGTAGTTCGTCGGATCCTTGTGACACGTTGCACAGGTGTTCGCCTGACGACGCTGGTGGTGGCTGACCGAGAAGAACGAGTGGTCGAACAGCGCTCCGTCCCAGGTCTGCGTATTATGGCAGGTCTCGCAGTCCGTGCCCAGCCTGCGCTGGTGGATCGGCGGTTCGGCGTGGCAACCGAGGCAGGTCTTGGGGACGCCTTGGAAACCGGCGGTCACGTGGCACTTCGCGCAATCGACCTTGCAATGGGCGCCGGTCAACGGGTACGCTGTCAAGTCGTGATTGAACTTCGCCATGCTCGTCAGGACGGCAGTCGGTCCGTTATGTTCGGTATGGCAACCGCGGCAGTCGGCGGCGTCGTCAAGCCTGCCGTGCAACGGTCGCCCGGCGTCGAGCTGCTCCCGGACATTGGTATGGCAATGCAGGCAGCGATCGGCCATGCGGTCGCCGCTCCACGGGGACGCATGGCAGGCGGCACAGTTGCCGGTCAGTTCGGCGTGCGCCTTCACGTCGCCGCGCGGGACATTCACTCGCGGCTCGAGCTTGAGGTCGCCAGGGCTAAAGACCCTGGAGCCTTCCGCGAAGTAAACCGTTGCGGCTAGGACCGCCGTCGCCAGCGCTGCGACTACCCCGAGGTTCAAGCGGCCGAGGCGATGCAGAAAGAACGTCCGGATTTGTCGCATATCGGCCTCCAGTCACCTCGCAAGAATCGCATAATAGACGGCCCCGCCGATATGCGCCGCGGCCAGCACAAACAGTCCGGCGCTGAGGGGAATGTGGCAGAAGTGCCACAGGGCAAAGAGCCTGCGGGCCCGCTCCTGGGTGCGGATTTCCTGCTCTATCCGTTTTCGGTCCGAGGCCTTGTCGGCGAGTTGGCCGGCCGGCATTTCATTCCCGTCGAAGTAGTGTGGCGCAAATGCGTAAAGGTATCGGCCGACAAGTCCGCTCAGCACGACGACGCCCAGGACTGCTGTCCCATAGCCTGCCAGGCCGTGGAACCGCCAGCCCGAATGGAGAAGCACCAGGTAGGGACCGACGATCCCCGTGAGCATGTGGATCTGCAGCCAGGCGCTCATCGGCCCAAAATGGAATCCCTTGGCCCGCTTTCGCAGCGAGTACAGCGTCTCCGTGCCCAGCATCAGCACGAAGCCCGTGATGCCGAGCGCATAACCGATCGCGCTGTTGGGCCGGGGCACCGCGACGCGGGCCAGCAGCCAATAGCCCGCCGTGATCCCGGCCAGCGCCACGATCGCCAAAACAAGCTCAGACCCCGGCCGTCCCATTGGTTCCATTCTCCCTAGGGCAGGTCCTGTAGAACTCGGCGAGCACATCGAGGTTCGCACTTCCTTCAGCAAGCAGGGCGTCGCGAATCGGCGAGATGTCTCTCTGGGCGGCAATCATCTCTTGCAGAGGGCGAGACCAGGTTTGATCGCCCATCACGACGGCTCCCACGATCGTCCGCCGGCCGACCGCGAGGCGCACGCGTCCGACGGCGTCTTGACGGGACAGGACCACGGCGTCGGGATTGACCCGCCAGGATTCGCTTTCCCCGCGCCATCGATACGACATCGTCATCGAGCTTCCCGTCCCGACCCGCACCCACAAGTGGCCCTGTTCCATTGGTATCGGCGCCGGGCGCCCCGCTGCCCACGTTGCCGATGATGGTTACCTTGAGGCCGGCAAGCAGGGTCACGTTGCAGGCGACGCCTTTGACGTAGGGAACCCGGCAGCCGGCCATGTTCATCCCGGCGATGCAGCCCTGCGCCGGCCGTGGGCCAGAGCACGTTGAGGGGCGCGTCGCCGACCTGGCGCAATCTCCGGCTGCAAACACGTTGGGCAGGCTCGTCCGCAGGTGCGCATCGACCACGATGCCCTTCTCCACGGCTAACCTGTCCGCGGCCAACTCGGCCTTGCGCGTCAGATCGACGCGGGCACGAACGCCGGTAGCCACGGCCAGAATTCGGCACGGTATCGTCTCGCCTCCCAGCGTCTCGACGGCGGTGACACGGCCCTTGGCGCCAATCGCCTGCTTCACCTGGGTGTTCGGGTGCAAGACTATGCCTTCGCGCCGCAGCCGATCCATGACGATGTTGGACTCGACCTCGTCCAGCACGTCTCCCCAGAAGCGGGCTTTCCGCAGCAGGTAGTGGACGCGCATGCCGCGGGCCCGCAGCCCTTCGGCCAGCTCCAATGCCGTGACGCCGCCGCCGATCACGACGGCTGGCTTGCCGCGCCGAGCCAGCTTGAGGATGCGGCGGGTGTCGTCCAGTCCGTCGAGCTTGACGATGCCCGCCAGATCGCTTCCGGGAAAGGTGGGTGGCACGGCCAGGGCGCCGGTTGCCAGCAACAAGCGATCGTAGGCCACGCGGCGGCCGTCTCGGAGCACGACCTCCTGGTTTTCGCTCAGGCTCTCCGCGACCGCGTGGATCCGCTGCAAGTGCATGGCCCGCAGGTCGTGCTTGGAGCGAATGAAGAGTTGTCGTTCCGGTATGTCGCCGCGGAGGAGGTAGGCCAATCCCGGGCGGGAGTAGAAGTTATGCGGCTCTTCGCTGATGATCGTAATGGCCGCTTCGGCGTCGTTCTGCCGCAGGACTTCGGCTGCACAAAGCCCGGCGATGCCCGAGCCGACGATCACGTGACGCAGCGGCATGGCATCAAACCTTCTCGGCCAACGCCGTCATGCGATTGAGGGTCAGCACGCCGCGCGGGCAGCGGCGGACGCATTCGCCGCACACGAGGCAAGCGTGGTTCGTTCGCTTGCCGCGCCGAACGTGAGCGCGAACGTCGTTGCCCAACGGGCAGTTGTACGAGCAGACGCCGCACTGCACGCAACGGGCAGTTTCGGAAACGACAAAGGCGCCGGAAAGGCGCGGTATCTGGAGACAGTGTCTTGCGCCATGTTCTCTCGTCTTCTAAAAGCCGCCCCTCGATCCTGATCGCTTGCCCTTCGTCGCCAGGCTATTGCGGGGCGGCGCCTTGGTTTCCAGGATCACCAAGCCGTTGGCGCTGACCCGGAGCAGGTTCCGCACGCCGTTCTTGCCGAGCACGTCGACATCGTACTGGGCGGCCGATCCTTCGCCGGTCTTCTCCACTCGAACGACCTCGCCCTTGTTGGATTTCTCGATAAGGTCCACGGCCTCGCGGAGGGTGATCAACTGCGACGGAGCGGCTTTGGGGACCGTTTGCTGTGGTCGCGGTTCTGCGAGCTGGCACTTCGGCTCATTGACCGCGGCCGTGTCGGCTTGCAGCGACACGACGGCACCGGGGGTACCTGCGGGAAGCTGTCCGAAAATGCCCCCGCATGTGCCAGACGCCCAAGCCGATGGCCAGGCATACCAGAGTAAAAATCAGGCTGCGAAGAACCAGATATCGGCGCCAGGCAGATCGCAAAGTCACCCCCGCTGTTTCTACGTGCCTAAAAAGAGTTCGTTAATCATGCGTCCCTCCTTAAAAACCCCGCCGGCTGGCCAAAGTTCTGCCTTGTGAGCAAAGTGGGACTCTTTGTCAATTACGGCTGTCTGAAAAACCCAGATTTCACAGCGGGCCATGCATTAATTACCCGCCGCACAGTGGCTAATTGACGGCGCGTTATAGCGAGTTCTTCTCGCCGCGGCCGGCCTCGAACAATGCGGTCACGTCGAGGGTAAAGGCCGGCAGCACCAGCGACGTGGCCGTCGTGCCGCGCGGGAACTCGCCATGCAGGCGATATGCGGCGCCGTCGAGCGTCAGCACAATGACCGTTTCGGTTTTCGGGTCGACGATCCAGTAATCGGCAACACCGGCCTGCGCGTACTCCTGGCGTTTCGTTTGGAGGTCTCTTTGCCGGTCTTCTTCATCGTCGCTGACGACTTCCATCACGAGGTCGGCGGCCTGTGGCTTGTGACCATAACTGCGTCTTTATTCTGGACGATATTTTCATTCGCGATGCCCAGAAAAACCGGCGCTCCCTTCGGTTTCCCGGCTAACGGTAACGCCGGGAATTGCCTTCCGTACGGCGTCGACTCCGGCATCCGTAACATTGGTGCCGCCAAGCGACAGTGTCTTGAGCCGCTTCAGCCGCTTGAGGTGCTCCATTCCGGCGTCGGTAACCTTCGTGTGCCGGAGGTCGAGGCTCGGAAATCTGACTCAACCCCTCGAGGTGCCTCAAGCCGGCATCCGTGACGCCCGTGCGCATCAGGTTCAGCCTCTTTAGCCGGGTCAGCGCCTTAAGGTGCTCCAAGCCGGCATCCGTGACGTTTGTTGCATCCAGCGCGAGGTAAGACAGCTTCACGAGCGCTTTGAGGTGTTCCAGCCCCGCATCGGCAACTGGGGCGCCGCTAAGATCCAACTGCTCGAGCTGTGTGAGCGCCTGTAGGTCTTGAAAACCGGCACCCGTTACCGACGTCCCATTGAGAATCAATGCGCGGAGGCTGTTAAGCCCCCTAAGGTGCCTCAGACCGGCGTCGGTGATCTTGGGCGACGAAAGCTGTAGCTGCTGTAGTTGCGCAAGTCCCTTTAGGTGTTCTAAACCGGCATCAGTGACTTCGGCAGACCCGATGCACAAACCAACGAGTCGCGTGAGTGCCCCTATGTGCTCCAGGTCGCTGTCGCTTAGCTTCGTCTCATAAAGGTCGATTGACTGGAGTTGTGTTAATTCGCTAATGTTCTCGAATCCGTGGCCGCCAGCCGGCGTGTGAGAGAGACTGAGGCTCCGCAGCTCTTTCAGCCCCTTCAGGTGCTGCAAGCCGGCGCCGGTCACCCGTGTGAACGACAGTTCGAGATCAGCTAGCTGCACGAGCGACCTGAGGTGCTCGAAGCCGGTGCCAACGATCGCCGTGTACGTAAGGCACAGCCGCCGAAGTCCCGTCAGCGCTGCAAGGTGCGCAAGGCCCGCGTCCGTTACCTTGGTAAGGCGGAGATCAAGTTCCTCAAGGCGCGTCAGCGCCTTCAGGTGCTCCAGACCAGCATCGCTAAGCTCCGTGCCGCTGAGATCGAGATACCGCAAGTGAGTCATTCCTGAAAGATTCACTAAGTCAGCGTCGCCCACGTCCGAGTGCCCGAGAAAAAGCGACCGGAGACCGCCCAAGTCCGCCAAGTGCTCCAGGCCAGCGGCCGAGAGGTCCGAACAGTTTCCCAAGCTAAGCGACTCGAGGCGAGTCAACCCCTTGAGACTCCCGAGCCCGGCGCTCGGTAGCCTGGTTGCGGTGATGGTTAGGTCCGTGAGTTGCGTCAGCCCACCGAGGTTTAGCAGGCCGGCGGCAGTCACGCGCTCGCCGCAAAACGTCAGGTCCCGAAGGTCCTTCAGTTGGCTGAGATGCTGTAGGCCGGGACCCGCCACCCGATTGCGCATGAGTATCAGGGTCCGCAGTTCCGTGAGGCCCCTGAGGTTGGCCAACCCGGCGTCGGTAACTCCGGTTTCGCTAAGATCAAGGCTGCGCAAATGGGTCAGCCCCGCAAGGTGTTTCAAGCCTTCGTCCGTAACCGATGCACCGTAGAGGCTCAGCTTCCGAAGCTGGGACAGGCCCTCGAGGACCGCCAAGTCGCGGTCGCCGACGCGGTTGTTGCAGAGGTCGACCTCGACGATCGCGCCGCTAGCTTGCTCAGTTTTCACTTCGCCGCCCAGTTTCTGAATCTCGGCGGCCCCTTTCGCCTGCTCCGCGTCGCCGGATGCTTGCGCACGGGCTCGATGGCCGATGAGCGTCACAATGCCCACCAGCAAAACCGCCAAAAGTAGTTTCATGGAACGTCTCCATCCTGCCGTAATTACGTTAAACTCGTTATCGTGTACTATGCCCACCCGCATCTTAGCGCGACGAATCATCTTCTTCCCCTTTCCGCCCCACAGCCTCCAAGTGCTCGAAGTTTGGATACTCGGTAATAGGGGCGGCGATGATGTGGCTGCAAAGCCCGTCTTTGATCTCGCCCAGCAGGGCGGCGCGAGCGAATTCCCTAAGTGTCAGGGTTTTCCGTGCCTCTTGCCGCGCGGAGCGACTTGCCGTTCCGCCCAACGGAGGACGAGCGCCGCAACCTGGACGCTACGACCGTACTTCCGGCGCGTCACCATGGTGAAATCAGGATAGCGCGTCGCCACAGCGAATCGCGTCAGCACTTTCGCGGCCTCCACATATTTTGGAACTTTCTGGCCGTTTGCTCTCAGCCGCTTGATCAGTGCCTCCAGATCGTGGGTGAAGGGAAAGGCCTCCCCGCGGTGAATGAAGACCGCCTTGATGGCCTTCTCGGCCGCTTGCTGCGCGTCGAAACAAAGCTCCGCGAGATCGACCTCGTCTTCCACGGCCTGCGCGTGGACCAAGTTGCTGCGCACCGACGGAGCCACTCGCGCGGATCGGTCGGCGGAAAACGCTTAGGCTTCATAAATCACCTGCCCCTCGCGAAGGGCGGGACAGATTACCAGACAGAAGGCGTCGCGGTAACGCTCGACCTCCGTTGCCGAAGCGACCACGACGTCGACCGGCGCTTCTCCCGACAGGTTTCGGTAAATGGCCTCCGCCACGCGGTCGTGGCTGAACCTGCCTTTCTTGATCACCAGAATGTCGTAATCGCTGTTCGGCCCCATCGTGCCCCGTGCCGCCGAGCCGAAGAGCACGATTTTCTCTGGCTTGGCCGCCTCCACGACCTCGCGAACGATGATCTGCAAGATGGCCGGATCGGGTTTGCCATTTTGTTTCTTCCGCTTCGCACCCATCGTAAGATACTCCCAAACCACGTCCATAACTCGTCAATTATACCATGCCGCGACGCCACTTGCACCGCCCCCGCTGGACCGAGAGTCCCTACAGGCTTGAGCCGGGGGCGCATGCCGATGGGCCAGCATCCTCGTAGAACCGCAGGTGAAATGATCAGGAGCAGACATTGCGAACGTCTTAGCCGGCGTTGGCGAAGTAACTGAAACTCGACTCGACTATCCTCAGGGCGCGGTGAAAGCGGTGTCCCGCGATCGCTTTATGATCATGACCATGGCCGCGTCCTGCTCGCCGATCTTGCCCGCACATTCCACTTTGCCGTCCATGCCCATGGACGCGGACGCCGCGGGCTTGACCACGTCCACCGGGAACAGGCCGCTGAAGGAAGCCTTCAAGTCGCTGGACGTGACGTGCATGCCCGCGGGCAGAGGAAACGCCACTTGCTTCATATCCAGGGCGGCGGTAATCTTCAGATTATCCTTTACCTGCTCGGCCAAGGTGGCCGTGCCGCTGATGTTAGCAGCGTCGACGGTGATGCCTTCCCTCTTGGCCAGATCGGCCGCCGCGGCGGTGGCGTTGACGTGCCAGGTATCGCCGACCTTCTTACGCTCCTTGGTGCCGAAGATGGTGTCATCGTCGGCGCCGCGGTCATTCTCCAGGCTGATGACGAGGCCAAGGAGTTGCGCGACATCAGCCAACCGGTCCGCCGGCCTGAATGGATAACCCAGCAGGCTGCAGGCGTTGTTTAAGTGGAAAGTCGGAACGAATCATAGCCAGAACGCGGTCTTGACTTTTTTCACCTAAGCTGGCGGATGGCGAAGGCGCTTCTCCGCCCAACCAGCTTGATCGGGGCGCAAGGGGAGTTCCGGCGGGCCGGAATAGTCGATTGCCAAGTCGTAGCCAAGCAAGTCGTAGACGTTCGTCACCGCCTGCTGTAGATCGAGCGATACGTCGGCGTCGTCGGGCAGGAGCGGAACCGGCACCGCCGGCAAACGCTCGTCGAGCTGGATCGGCCAGACTTCAGAGATTGGTCTCTCTTCCGCCCGACTCAGAACAACAAAATACGGAGCGTCGGGAAGCGGCCGTTGCATGGGCACCCTTTGCCCTTGGCGCAGGAGGTCGATCTCGATCAAGTGGGCTGTGCTGAGCAGGATTCTGCGTCGCTTCGCCAGGTACTCTTCCCGCCCCTCGGAGCGCTTGTTCGTGGGCGAAAGCACCTCGATTGCGGTGACAAGGCGGCGCGAGGCCGTTTCGAGAATTTCAACTACCACGTGCGGCACGCGAGTCGGCACGACGGTGGCAAGGCGTATCGGCGCCGCGGTCGCAACACCCCCTTGACCCCAGGGTTTTGCTCCGGTGTCAACGACACCCACATCCGGGTAAATACTTGCTGTCGCCACGTAGACGTCGCTGATTTCGTCCAGCACGAATCGCTCCGTCGTGAGCGCCAGATACTTCGGGCGCAGCTTGGGCGCCAATTGACGAGCAATCTCCGCTGTAAGCTGCGAATGAACGCTCATCCATAACGAGCCCTCCAGGTAGGGATCCATGCCGGGAAAGGGCGATGGCATAGGTTACCTCTGCAATTCTTGTCCACTGGTCCACTGGTCCACTGGATCGACCTCCCATTCATCTTAGCAGAAAAAACTGGGGTGGCGCATATCATCCGGGACTAATGCCACGTGCGGCGATTAGGTTCCAGGCTCTCAGCCATATTTCTCGGCATGGAGACAAAACCGATGAAGAAGGCAGCCCCCTATTCCTACTAAACAACGACAGCAAAACTGCAAGAGAAGTGAATTCGGGCCACTTCGAGCCAAAATTCCCCATCGGCAGGGTGACTGGCAACCAGGTGCCGCGGCGTTTCCGCGGTCGGAAAACGGCCGCTAATTTATTGGATGAGGCGTTGAAGAACCGCGTCAAAACCGGTATAATTTCTCTCTTTGCCAGAGTATGATGCAAAAGCCCTAAGTTTGCATCAGGAAAGAAGATGCGGCTCCCGGCGGCCAGACGGGCCGAGTGGGAACTGGGTCCTCCTGCCGACTCGGGCACCATGTACTCATGGTCGGCGGGAGCGGATTGAAACGACGAAAGGATGCCTCTTGTCCACAGATTCCACCCTCCCACCCGAACCGCCCGATCCTGAGGATGACACCCCTGAGGAAATGCCCTCGGCAGGCGGAGATATCCACTTGGGACGGCTCATCCCCCGGCCGATCGACGAAGAGCTCAAAGACAGCTACCTCACCTACTCGATGAGCGTGATCGTCAGCCGGGCACTGCCCGACGTCCGCGACGGGCTCAAGCCCTCGCAACGGCGAATCCTCGTCGCCATGTCCGACCTGGGCCTCACGCCCGGCTCCTCCACGTCGAAGTGCGCCGGCATCGTGGGCGAGACCATGAAGCGCTACCACCCGCACGGCGACATGGCCATCTATCCGACCCTGGTCCGCCTGGCCCAGGACTGGAACACCCGCTATCCGCTCATCGACAAGCAAGGCAACTTCGGCTCGATCGCCGGTCTGCCGCCGGCCGCCATGCGGTATACCGAGGCCCGCATGTCCACCTTCGCCGCCCTGATGATGGACGACACCAAGATGGACACGGTCGATTTCCTGCCGACCTACGACGAGAAGGGCACGGAGCCCTCGGTCCTGCCGTCGAAGTTCCCGAACCTGTTGGTGAATGGTTCGCAGGGCATCGCGGTCGGCATGGCCACGTCCATCCCGCCGCACAACCTGGTCGAGATCTGCGACGCCCTGATCAGCCTGATCGACAACCCCGACATTTCGATCGACGAGCTGATGGAAATCGTCCCCGGGCCGGACTTTCCCACGGGCAACATCGTCTGCGGCAGGGCCGGGCTGCGGCGCGGCTACTACACGGGCCGCGGCACGATCACGCTCCGCGCCCGCGCTCGCATCGAGGAGCACGGCAAGGGCCGCTTCCGAATCGTGATCAACGAGGTGCCCTATCAGGCCGCCCGCGACCGCGTCGAGGAGCGGATTGCGGAGCTGGTCAACGAGGACCGCATCGCGGGCATCTCGGCCTCGCGGAACGAAAGCGACCTGAAGGAGCCGGTCCGCCTGGTGCTGGAATTGAAGCAGGACGCCGACCCGGAGGTCGTGCTGGCCCAGCTCTACCAGTTCTCGCCGCTGCAAGACACGTTCTCGCTGATCTTCCTCGCCCTGGTCGACGGCAAGCCGCGGGTGATGGGCTTCAAGGAGCTGCTGGAAGAGTTCATCCGCCACCGCGAGATCGTCATCCGCCGCCGCACGCAGTTCCTGCTGGCCAAGGCCCGGCAGCGGAAGCATACGGTCGAGGGCCTGCTCCTGGCCCTGGCCAATATCGACGAGGTGATCCGCACGATCCGCACCTCGGCCAACCAGGACGAGGCCAAGCGGCGGCTGATGCTGATCCAGACGCCCGCCGCCATGCTCCGCCGCGCCTGGGCGACGACGGCTTCGAGATCTTTCAGGCGGAGCGGGGCGTGCAGGAGACCTATGCCCTGACGCCGGTCCAGGCCGACGCTATCCTGCGCATGACGCTCGGGCAGTTGGTCAACCTGGAGCAGGAGAAACTCAGCGGCGAACACCAGGAGTTGCTGGCCAAGATCCGCGAGTACAATCGCATCCTCTCGGACCGCAAGAACATCCTCGACATCATCCGCGAGGACCTCAAGGAACTGAAGCGGAAGTATCCCGAGCCGCGGCGGACGGAGATCAGCGGCGAGGAGATCGGCGAGGTCGACCTCGAGGACCTGATCCCCGAGGAGACGATGGTCGTCTCGATCAGCAGCAACGGCTACATCAAGCGGACGCCGGTCACGGCCTATCGCGCCCAGCACCGCGGCGGCAAAGGGCTGACCGGGGCCAAGACCGAAGAGGAAGACCCCATCGAGCACCTCTTCGTCGCCAGCACGCACTCCTACCTGATGTTCTTCACGAACCAGGGCAAGGTCTATTGGCGCAAGGTCTACGACCTGCCGCAATCGGCCCGCGACAGCCGCGGCCGGGCCGTCGTCAATCTGCTCAGCCTGCAGGAGGGCGAGCGGATCACCGACTGCCGCGCCGTCCGCGACTTCACCCTGCCGGATCATTACCTGGTGATGGCCACCGCCAACGGCCTGGTGAAGAAGACGCCGCTGGAGGCCTACTGCCGCCCTCGCACCGGCGGCATCATCGCCATCAAGCTCCGCGAGGGCGACCAGTTGGTCGACGTCGTGGTGGCCCAGAAGGGCGACGAGCTGGTGCTGGCCACAGCCAAGGGCATGGCGATCCGCTTCAAGGAGTCGGACGCCCGGCCCATGGGCCGCGATTCCAGCGGCGTGAAAGGCATCCGCCTGACCAAGGACGACCAGGTCGTGGGCATGGTGGTGGCCGATCCCGAGGCCACGCTCCTGACCGCCTGCGCCAACGGCTACGGCAAGCGGACGCCCTTCGGCCCCAACCTGGCCGTGGAGCAGGGAGCGGGGAGCGGGGAGCAGGGCGTTGAAGGCGGTTCGGAGGATGACGAGGCTGTGGAGCAGGGAGCAGGCGGGGCACCCACGCAGTGGGTCGGGGAGCAGGGAGTCGGGCCGGACGATGACGAGGCCGATGCCACGGAGGCCGAAGGCGAAGGCGAACATTCTTCGTCGCGATCCTACCGCACGCAGCGTCGCGGCGGCAAGGGACTGCGCGACATCAAGACCACCGAGCGCAACGGCCCGGTGATCGGCATCGTCCGCATCCGCGAGGGCGACGAACTGCTGATGATGACCGCCCGCGGCAAGATCCAGCGGATCCCCGCCGGCGACATCAGCATCATCGGCCGCAACACGCAGGGCGTGCGGTTCATGAGTCTCGACGAAGGCGATACCTTGGTGGCCGTGAAACGCGTGCCCAAGGAAGAGGCCGAGGAAAAGGAAAAAGTGGAACCCCCAGAGGCGTAGGGCCGCAGAATTGGCGTGCGCAGCATGATCATTGCCGCGCCACTCTTATTTTGCCGAACCCGGTGCTGCAAATAGCATAAAAGCGTCCTAGAATTTTAGACAGCGGCAACGACCATGCAAGCACACGCATGGTGCCCGTGCCGCACTCCGAATTAGGAGCGGCCGTGAACTGCCGCGCTCCAGAACATGAAACTCGCAATTGTCGGAACCGGTTACGTGGGACTGGTCACGGGCACGTGCCTGGCCGAGACGGGCAACGACGTGACGTGCGTCGATTGCGACGCGGGGAAGATCGAGCGGCTCGTGCGGGGCGAGGTGCCGATCTACGAACCGGGCCTGGCGGAGCTGATTTCGCGGAACGCGGCCGCAGGGCTGCTGCACTTCACCACCGACCTGGCGGCCGCCGCCGGGGATGCCAAGATCGTCTTCCTGGCCGTGGGCACGCCGCCGGCCGACGATGGCTCGGTCGATCTTACGGCCCTCTGGGCGGTCGTGGACGATCTGGCCCCGCATCTGCCGAAGGAGGCGATCGTGGTGCTGAAGAGCACGGTGCCGGTGGGCACCAACGCCGCGGTCACCGCCCGGCTCGGCCAGCTGACGGGCCGTGGACCGGGGTACCGGGTGCCCCCGCGTGGCCAACAACCCCGAGTTCCTCAAGGAAGGGGCGGCCATCGACGACTTCATGAAGCCCGACCGCGTGGTCATCGGCACCAACGACCCCGAGGTCCGCGACGTGCTTTCCGACCTCTACCAGCCCTACCTGCGGACCGACAAGCCGCTGTTGTGCATGTCGCCGGAAAGCGCGGAGATGACCAAGTACGTGGCCAACGCCCTGCTCTCGACGAAGATCAGCTTCATCAACGAGATGGCCAACATCTGCGAGCGGACGGGGGCCGACATCAACGAGGTCCGCCGCGGCATCGGCCACGACAGCCGCATCGGCTTCGCCTTCCTCTTTCCCGGCGTGGGCTACGGCGGCAGTTGCTTTCCCAAGGACGTGCGGGCCTTGGCCGCGGTGGCCCGGGCCCACGGCGTCCAGCCGCGGATCCTCGACGCCGTGCACGAGGTGAACGTCTGCCAGAAGTCGGTCCTGCTTCGAGAAGATCATCGAAGCATTTCCGCGGCAAGCTGGACGGGCCTGACCATCGGCGTCTGGGGGCTGGCCTTCAAGCCGGGCACGGACGACATCCGCGAGGCCCCGGCGCTGGTGCTGATCGACAGCCTGCTGGCGCGGGCGCGAAGGTGCGGGTCTACGACCCCGAGGCGATGGACAACGTCCGCCGCGATTACGGCGCGAAGCTGGTCTACTGCGCCCACCGCGACGAGGTGCTGGAAGGGGCCGACGCCCTGGCGATCGTGACCGAGTGGAAGCACTTCATCAATCCCGATTTCGACAAGCTGCGGGGCCTGATGCGGCAGCCGGTGATCTTCGACGGCCGCAACCTCTACCGCCGCGAGCGGATGAAGAAGGCCGGGTTCACGTACTACAGCATCGGGCGGCCGGCGGTGTGATGTTCAAGACCCCATCCAGCTTGTCTGGATGGTGAATCAGGTTGGACAGCTAAAGGCGGGGAGGCAGGACATCAAGACCCCATCCAGCTTGCCTGGATGGTGAATCAGTTTAGCTTTCCAACCTGATTCACCATCCGGACAAGCCGGATGGGGTCTTGAGCCCTACGGCTTCGAAATTCGGACGGCGATGTCGTCCCAAGGCTCGCTGCCTTCTTTGCGGTCCTCGACTCCTTTGCCGCCGTCGTCCTTGCCGTTTTGGCCGACGCTGTAGAGAAGATACCCGCCGTCTTGCAGCGAATAGTGGAGGTCGCCGTCGGTGAAACGGTCTTTCGGGATTGCCGCAACGTACTTCGGCGTTAAGTCGGCCAGCTTCGCCGGATAGGCTCCGTGGTCCGCGCGATAAGCGGCCAAGGCAAAGGCCAGTTTCGTCAGGTCGAATCGCGTCAGGCCGCGATCCTCAACTTCCGGGGCCGCGCGAAGTCCTGATAACAGGGAAAGGCCACACAGGACATCACCTAGGGCCTCGGACGCGACTTTTCGCTGGTCGGGGGATTTGTCCAATCCCGTTTTCAGGATACGCTGCATCTCAGCCGTATTCTTGCGGATTTGAAGATCGATATCGTCGTAAATTGCCTTTCTTTCCGCGCGAGTCGATCTTCGCATGGCATCGACAATGCGATCGCACCGGGCGTTGCCCAGGCGAAGGATCGAGTCCCAGTCAATCGGACCGGCGGCCGCCGCGTCGCACACCGATCTCGCATAGGCCTTTTGCTCTGGAGAATCTGCGTACTGGGCGAGCGTGTTCAACCCGCCGGCTCCATCCCGAACTACGCAGCCAACGCTGTCGAGATAGTCAGAGCGTTCGCCGATGTCGACCTCGTCGACAACGCGGGGCATGGTGGGCAGACGATCGAGATCGCTGCGCATCTTCTCTGCCTCTGCAGCGGAAAGCTGCGTCTGCTGAAGCATCCCTTGTTCGGCGGAAAAACCAATACTGTCCAAGGCGATCCCTGCCACGTAATCCTCGAAAGTCGGGCCTTCGGCAACCAGCCGGGCCAGCCGATGGCAGACCAATAAGTCTTGCCACGCATCGTCGACACGACCATCGTTCAGCCGCAGCATGGCACGGGCAGCGAGAGCGCGGCCTGCTTCTCGATAGGGCTGGAGCGCCGGTTGCATGGCCGAAATCAGCACCCGGCGGCCCACAAGCGGATCGAATCGCCGCGGTCGCTTCGACGCCTCGATCAGGAGCGACAGCGGCTTCTCATTGGCGTCCAGCCAGGCGGCAACTTGCGGGAACTCCTTCCTTGACCAAGGTCGCTTTGCTGCAATCGCGTATGCGTTAAGAAACGCATCGCCGATCGATTCACCAGCCTTCTGCACGGCGGGTTTTTCAGCGTTGAGACGCTTGGCGAATTGCTCCGGCATTGCGAAGTAATCGCCTTTTTCCGGCAGCGGGTCGATGCCCAGTTGCTTGAAATACTCAGCACGCTGTCGCGGTAAGATCTCGTCCGGTCCCATTGCCCGCCAGAAAAGAACTGCCGCGTTGTTTTCCGGCGTGACTCCCTTGCGGCAGTGCTGGTTGATCGCGGCGATGTAGTCCGGATAGCCGCCGGCGTCCAACGGCTCGACGATGCGGGTCGTTTCCTTGGAGATCGTGAAGGGCAGTTTGGGCTTTGCCGCCGCCGGCTCAGCGTTTTTTGTCGCCCGGTTTCGCCGGGGATGGATCTTCAGCCTGGGTCGAGGGCGCAGTACCCAACATGATCAGCAAAAGACATGCGTGCGCGAGACACAATGATCGGCTCATATCAATTTACCCCGTGCATTTTTTGAAATCGCCAACGCTCATGGCTGCGAGCCACCCGCGTGCGACTCGACAAAACTCCGAATATGATTCAAATGACGGTCGATCAATTCTCTATGGACTTCCTTGATCGGCATCCAACTGCTGATGCCTCCATAGCGTGCATCAAACAATGCGCCATACAGGACCTTGTACGCCCTAGCGATGCTCGGATATCTACGCAATACGGTCCGGTTTCGATCTTCGTGGCTCCGGCTGTGAACGCCGTACTGGGAGAATAGCCGTTCAACGAGTTCCACAGCCGCATAGAAGGCGACGGTGGCGAGCCAATCCGGATATCGGTCGGAAATTTCCGCGAGAAACTCGAGATGGTGAATCGCCTTTTCCTCGTGCTCTGCTGCCGTTCCCATCATCGAGTTCCTGAAGGGCCAGATCAAAACACTTGAAGGGAATTATCGACATCGAACCGCTGGCTTAATTTCTCGCGATCTCCGGGGCCGACTTGCAGAACGTCGCACGACCAACCGTCGCGAATCAACTTGCCCTCAACGTCGGTGATCGCATCGCTCAGAACGAAATCGAACGTCAACTGCCGGCGGACCACGAACACCTTGACGAAACCATTCGTAAGTTCAAAGGGCACGTAGCACTTCTCGACTCGATCGCCGTGCGACTGGCACCACTCGCGGATCGGCGCAAGGAAATTTTCGGCAAAGAGCTTGCTGCTTTGTCCCCCTGAAACCGCATTTTCGCTCGCCGATACGGCCCGCTGAGCGGCTGCGACGAAGCGGTCCTGGTCCTCCAGGGGCACGCTGATCTGCCCGGACGCAAAGTGCAACTGAATGGGCGTGCTCACGGTCAGAGTTGGAAACGACATGCTGCGGCCTGTTCAATATCTCAGGGCTTTGATGAACTGCCTACTGGAATTATACCTCGGATCGTCGATCGCGTGCAACCCCCGTCGCCGCAGCCCCACTCTGGCCTGCGCACAACGAGTCGAATTTCGGCGATGAAGAAGGCTGGGTTTACGTACTACAGCATCGGGCGGCCGGCGGTGTAGGGGCAAAATCCGAAATCCGAAACGCGAAATCCGAAACAAATTCTAAACGGAAAATCGGAATGACGAAAACGATCCCACCCTACGGCTTCCCAATGCGGATGGCGATGTCGTCCCAAGGCTCGCTGCCCTCTTTGCGGTCCTCAAGTCCCCTGTCGCCGTCGTCCTGGCCGTTAGGGCCGACGCTATAGAGCAGATAGCCGCTGCCTTGAAGCGAGTAATGAAGGTCGCCATCGGTGAAGCGGTCTTTCGGGACTGTGGCAGCGTACTTTGGCGACAAGTCGGCCAGTCGCGCCGGATAGGCCCCGTGATCCGCGCGATAAGCGGCCAAGGCGAAGGCCAGTTTCGTCAGATCGAACCGCGCTAGACAGCTATCCTCGATATGGGTACCCAGCCCAGCGACATTGTGAGCCAGCCGCAAATAGTGTGACTGATCGCTTCTGAAACGGCCTTTCGGCCCTTGAAGAACTTGCGGACTCCCGGCTTCAACGCATCGCGCGATTCATCCATGCGTTTTCGCATTTCCACGGCGATCTTTTCGCGGGCTGCATTACGCCGAGCCCCCGTAGGTTCGCGAGTCGCTTCAAGGACGCGATCGTAGCGGCAATTCCCCAGGCGAAGGACCGAGTCCCAATCGACGAGGCCGGCGGCGATAACCTCTCTGACCCATTTCCAAAAGGCCCTTTGCTCCGGGGGAAGCGATTCGACATTAGCAACTATCAACATCGAATCGCTGGCTCACTTTCTCGCGATCTCCGATGAACCGCCTGCTAGAATTATACCTCGGATCGCCAATCGCGTGCAACCGCGTCAATCCGAGACACTGTCCTTGTGAGCGGTGTTTGGTGGGTCTGCGGCCCTGGAACGATTTCCCGCCGCCGATCGTCTATTCCCCGGCCTCCTGGCGTAGCCGCCGCCCCTGGTGTATGATAAAATCCACTCTGCCGAAGGGACTTGCCATGCTCCACCGCATATCCTGTCTCGAGTATGGCGTGACCTACAAGCGGGGAGAAGGTCGGTTCGGAATGGAATGCAGAAAGGAAGCGGGAACCGCTACAAACCAGTCAAGCAAATCTCACGTTTGAACCCAAAGAGGTGCGGTATGTCGAAGTTCATGTCTCAACTGACGGAAGCTTGCAACAACAAATTTCACGCGGCAGTCGCTGCGCCGCTGCTGACGTTCGTGACGCAAGGCGATCGCACGGCGCTCGCAGAGCGCAAGAAGAAGGTGAGGAACAGTTGGGATCTCTATTGGCTCGATCCCTGGGAATATCTCGGTCCGCCGGCGGATCTCACGGACGAGGAAAAGCGGGCGATGGAGGCGGCCGTGTACCTGGGCAAGGCCGCGGACATCGCCAAGTGGTTGAAGGCGCACCTGGAGAAAGGCCCGGCCGATGAGGAAGCCTACCTGGCCGCGTACCTGGCTGCCTTCGGCAGCGGCAAGACCGCCCGAGCGGAAGCCGCTGCTCCGCTGCTCGATCGGGATTGCAAAGAGGACTGGTTCGAGTGCGGCGACGGCCGGCCGAACGCGGCGGGGCGATTCCTGCTTTCGCTCACCGAAGCGGAGCTGGCGTCCGCCGTGAAGCAGGTCTCGTTGAACCCCGCTGCCCTGCAGCTCCTGCTGCGACACGCCCCCAGCCGCGTGCCGCCCTTGCTGAAGCACATCTTGCATCACACCAGCCGCTATAGGTCCGGGCCTTATCTCGACGCCGAGATATGCGGCGTACTGCTGAAACACGATGCGGCTCGGTACGAGAAGGAAATCGCCGCGGCCTTTCCCGCCGAGAAGAACCTGGGGCCGAAGTTCCATACCGGCGTGGAACTGTCGCGGGTCGATCGCGACAAGTATCAAGCCGAAACGCGAAAGGCAGGGCAGGCGATGCTGGCCAGCGACAACTGGGCGGGCAACGCCGAAGATATCTGCCAGTGGTTGATCGAGCAGTACCGGGAGGGCGCTCTCGAAGACATCGCCGCCTACCTGCGCCACCATAAGAACCTATACGTCAGCGAGCCGGTCTTGCGCAACACGATCGACGCCTTTGCCGAGGCCGCGCGGCCCGCAGTCGTCGCGGCGCTCGATAATCCCAATGCCGGCTTGCGGCTCATCGCCCTCGAACAACTCGTCAAATGGGGCCGCGACGCCGATCGCGAGCTGATCCTCGAGCAATTTGGCCGCAACCTTGCCGCCGACGACGCCAAGACGATCGTCAGCTTCGTCGCCCTGGCTGGCCGCTCGAATGTGCCCGGTGTGGACAGCCTGTTGTGGCCCTTGTTCGATCATAAGTCGAAGCCGGTCCGCTCGGCCGCGGCCCGCGTGCTTGGGCGGCTGGGCGAGGAGGCCGTGTCGAGGGCCAGCGGTCTGCTTGCGGCAAAGAAGGCCAGCGTCCGCTCCGCGGCAGTTTCCTTGCTGGCCGCCGCCGAGACGCCCGCCGCCTCCAAGGCCCTGGAAGACCGGCTGGACGACGAGACCGACGAGGAGGTTCGCGACCAGATCCTGCTGGCGCTCGACCAGGTGTGGGAGGCCCAGGGCAAGAAGATCACGCGCAAGCAAATCGACCAGCGCATCGCGCGCACCGCTGAAAAGCTCGAAAAGCCGGTGGCCGATTGGATCGACGAGAAGAAGCTGCCTGCGCTCTGCTTTGCCAAGGGCTCAGAGAATCTCAAGCCGCAGGCGGTTCGCTATGTGCTTTACCGGCAGTCCCGTGCGCGGGAGATGCAGCCCGACATCGAGTGCAAACCGCTGTACGCGCTGATCGATCGGAAGTCGAGCGGCGACTTCTCCCTGGCCGTGCTGCGGATGTTCCTCGGCAGCCGGATGGCGGCGGAAGACCGCTGGGCCATGGCCCTGGCCGCATTGCTGGGCGACGACCGCGTGGTCTCCGTCCTGATGGCGCAAATCCGCACGTGGGTCGATGCCAACCGCGGCAAGCTGGCCGAATACGCGGCCCAGGCCCTGGCGCTGCTGGGCAGCGACGTGGCCCTGTGCGCGGTCGACGCCTTGTCGATCCGCTATCGCAGCAAGCAGAAGAACATCGGCAAGGCCGCCGCAGAGGCCTTTGCCGAAGCGGCCCAACGGCAGGGCATCACCGTCGACGAGCTGGGCGACCGCGTCGTGCCCTGGCTGGGCTTCGAGCAGGGCAAGCCGCGCGTCATCGAGGATGGAGACAAGCGGATCGAGGTCCGCATCGGGCTCGATTTCAAGCTCGAATTCCGCGACCTGGCGAAGGGCAAGAAGATCGCCTCGCTGCCCTCCAGCGTGCCGGCCGACGTGAAGACCGAATTCAAAGATCTTGGAGCCACGCTCCGCGAGGTGCTCAAGGGCCAGCTCGTGCGGATCGAAAATCTCATGGTGCGGCAGTTCCGCTGGCCGCTCGATCGCTGGCAAGAGCTGTTCCTGACGCATCCCGTGCTCTTTCCCTTCGCCGCCCGGCTGGTCTGGGGCGTCTATGGCCGAGACGGACAATTGCAGGCCACGTTCCGGGCCCTGGAGGATCGCACGCTCACCAATGCGGCCGACGAGGCGGTCACGCTCCCGGGCGGCAAGGCCAATGCCGCAACCATCGGCATCGTCCATCCCCTGGAGCTTTCGGCCGACGATCGGCAGGCCTGGGCGGTGCACATGGCCGACTACAACGTCCAGTCGCCCTTCCTGCAACTGGAGCGGCCGGTGGTCTACCCGACAGCGGAAGAGAAGCCGCTCAAGATGTCGTCCAAGTACAAGAACACGGATCTCAACGCCATGACCTTCAAGGGCCGTGCCGAGCGTTTGGGCTGGCAGCGCGGCTCGGTCTGCGACGGCGGCGGAATCCCCAGTTATCGCAAGAGCTTCCCCGGCGCCGGGGCCGACGTGATCCTCGAAACGGAGGGCATGTTCATCGGCGTCGGCATGGACGACAGCGTCAAGCTCGGCCGCTTCTGCTTCGTGAAGAGCGGCAGCGTATCGACCGGCAGCTACGTTTATGACGAGCCGAGCGATGAAAAGGACCCGCGGCTGCTGAGTTTTGGCGAAGTGCCGCCGATCGTGTTCTCGGAAACGCTTGGCGATTTGGGTAGAATCGCGGGAGGCAAGGACGAGTGACGCGGGAGACGGGGACGCGGGGACACCGTGTCCCCACGTCACCATATTTCGGTGTCTCCGTGTCCCCGCGTCCCCCTTTCCCCACGTCCCACCTCCCCCAACCGCCCGCGTCGTCCCTCAATACCCGGCCTTCTTTTCCCAGTTGGGATCGAACCCCGTTCCGGCCGCGGCCATCGCCCGCAGGTCGTTGTAACACTCCGATAACAGCACGGCCGGCACTTCATCCAGCGGCATGCCGCCCGAAATTTCCATCATGGACTCCTCTTCGGCCGCCGCCTGCTGGAACGATAGGTCCTTGAGGGCCACCGGGCGATTCTCCTCCGGCAGGCCGTTGCCGCTGAAATTAAGTGTGACCTTGAGGCCCATGCCCGGAAAGCTCTTGAGGTAGTCGTAGAACCAGCCGCCGTCCTGGGACTGCCCTCGGGTGTAGCCGGCCTTGGTCGCCAGGGAACGGAGCTTGAAGGCCTCGACCATGTGGCCTTCGAAATCGTCGATTGCCGTCTCCTTGCGTTTCTCTTCGGGCAGGGTGTAGGTCGCGCGGCCGAACTGCGTGAAGAGCGGCGTCACGCCGTAGTCTGCCAGGTGCGTGGCCCAGGCGGCGGCCGTCTCGGCGGCGACGTGGCAACTGTGGGCGATGCGAATCTTGGCGTCGCCCGGAAGCTGCACTTCGCTGTCCTCGTAATCCGTGAACGTGCCGTCGTCCAGAGGGCGGAAAGACGCGAGTCCCCCCTCGCCTTCCGGGAGAGGGGCAGGGGGTGAGGGCGATTCCGCCGTCCAAACCAATCGCTGGCAAAGGAACTTCATCAGCGGATGGCCCATGAGATAGGTCTGCCAGTCCGCGACCGTCCAGGTCCGCTGGGTACACATCGCCTCGTACAGCCGCGTGGTCTGCATGCCGGCGAATTTCTTCAACTCGGTCTTCGCGGCGGAGAATGCCTTCTTGGCCGCCTTGGCCTGCTCTTCGTCGTCGTCTTTCCGCGGCGCCGGCAGGGCCTTTAATGTTTTGCCGTCGGCGTCGGTCAGCACGGCCCCCAAATTCGGCGTCACGCGAAGCTGGAACTGCCGCGCACCGAAGATCAGTTCCAACGTGCCGCCGTCGCCAAAGCCCGCACTGGGCAGGGTGCGGTCGGCCAACTCGTCGAGGCTCCAGCCCTTGCGTTCGGCCAGGGCGTTGACGTACTTCTCCGCCTCTTCGCGAATGCCCTTGGTGCGGAAGCGATTGGCGATCGACAGCAGGTACTGCGTGGCCGAAGGGTGGTCGATCGTCGAGAGCATGGCGATCAGGGCCTTACACTGCGCCGGGCGGTAGCCGTACCACTCCTTGAGATATTTTTGGACGAGCCCGACCGCGGATGCGTCGCAGCAGGCCCCGGCCACGGCGAGGATGCCTTTTTCGGCCGCCGCGGAACCGACTTCGCGCTGAAGGTTATGGAAAATTCGGTCTTCAAATTGCTGGAGTGTGAGTTGAGTCCCCGCTTGCGATGTCTGCCCGCGCTGCGCGAGGTACTGCATTGCCTGTTGTTGCCGCTGCCATCCCTGCTGTGCCTGCTGCTTGGCAAGTGTCCGCGCCTCCGTATCGGTATGCTTCCGTTTCAGGTCCTGATCGAGCCACGCCCGCAGCACGAACTGGCCGAGTTCCGCGCGATCCGCCGGCCGCATCAGGGCGCAGTAGCGCCGCAAGAGCGGGCCGGCCTCGGATGACTTGAATTTGAAGTTCTGCACGATCAGCCAGGTCACCACTTCCGTGGGCACTTCCTCGCCACTGTCTTGCCAGCGGACCTTCGGCAGTTGAGCCCAGGGAAACCATTCCAGGGCCGGCGGCGTGCCTTTTTTGAGCCCCTTCTGGGCGTCGGCCAGGAGCTTGTCGCGATCGAGGTAGGGCTCAACGTCTTCGCCAAGACGCTCCAAGGCTGTAAGAATCTCATCGAGTGCTGCATCGACCTTCTCGGCCTTCGCCGCCTTGTGCAGCGGGGCGATATATTGGTGGTCGCCTAACCACCCCATCCATTCGGCCGCAACCGCGCGAGTTTCGGAAGCCCGGGCCGTCAGCGCTTGTGTTAGTCGCTCCGGCAGGTCGGGCAGTTTGACAACGATTTTCTGCGCCCGCAGGCGATCGACCTTGCTGGTTCCGATGGCCATTTCCCACAGCTTGCCGACCAGGGCGGGGGGAACAACTGGAAAGGTGGACAGCAGCCGCAGGTCATTATCAATCACTTGTTTTGACTGCCAGCGCGAGAACCGGTCACTAGTAACTGGCGAGAGGTATTTTTCCAAAATCGCGATTTTGCCGGAGAAGAAGGGCCATACCGCCTCGGTTTCCCAGGGAAAGGCGGGGATAAAGCTCTCCAACGCGTGATGAGCAAGAATGTCGTCGGACAAACCGAGCGAACGAATCGCTTCGGCGACGTCCAATAGGGTAATCTTTGGCAAATGGCTACGGCGGTAAATATCGATCACTTTGCTCGTTTGCCAAGCCATACCGCTACCGCGTTCACTGGGCGCATGAATCCGCTGGATCATGACAAGGAAGCGGACGAGGTGGATCAGTTGCAAGTCGGGATGCGTCACCAACGTTTTGAACGCTCCCTTGTTATCAGCGACACTTGCGCGAAAACACCAATGACCAGAAGATCGTTCCTTGCACCGCTCCGCCTTCTTCCAAAAGCCGGCATGTACGATCAAGGTCGTCGGCTCCGATAGAGGGCAGTGGGTGCTTTGGATGAATGTATTGCTTCTGCGTTTGTGCGGCGAAACGCTGATTGCGATCGGCGGCAAAAACGTTGTACTCGGCGAACAGCGTTTCAATACACGCGCGTAACGCAGATGTGACGGGCGGATGAAGCGCAATCGGCTCACTGTGCGGTGGTTCGATGACTTTCGCGGGGGCGCCCGCCTCGCTGTCGAGTTCGCGAAAGCTGCTGGCGATCGCTTCCCTGACGGCCGCGCTTTTTTCGGTGGCTTCCATTTCCTCGAGAAACGCCCGGGCCGCGCCGCCATATACTCTTCCGAGCAAGCGGACCGCCTGCTCGCGCTTCGCCGCTTTCACGTCGCAAGCCGCTTTCTCCAAAAGCGGCCGGGCAGCCTGCGGCTCGGTCCGCAGCAGGGGCTCCGCGGCCTCGCGCAAAAGCTTGGCCGAATCCGTCGCGCATTCCACCAGTTCCCCGATAAAGGCACTAGCCGGCGCGGCGGTTCGCGCCAGATTCTGGACGGCGATTTCCCGTGATGCGGCGGGGCCGTTCAGGAGATACCCAGCCAAAAGATCGCGGTGGTCCGCGATCATCTTGCCGACGTTCGTGACGGCAAGAACGACGCCACGAGCCTTTCCGTCGCCCCACTTCTTCCCGCTGTCTTTGAACGCGGTAGTTATGAAGGGCTCGATCGTGCGGCCATCGGCCTTCAGCATTTCCTCGATCAATGAGGCGGATATGGCTGTGGTTGTTTTTTGTCCGCCATAGACCTGCACGCTCCGGCCCGTTGCCTCTTGCAGCAAGATCTCCAGCCAAAGCGCTTTTTCAAACCACTTTTGGCAAAAGAACCGGCCGGCGGGCAGGCTTCTAGCAGCGGCTTCAAAGACCCTGCCCAAGCGGAGATAGAAGTGGTGACCGACCGGTTCAATGACGCTAAGGAATTTTCCCCAATGGGCCTGGCTCGTCCGTGGGCCGAGCCAACGTACACAAATCAGCCCAAGGGCATGCGCCGCGTCGGTCTTGCCGGCAAGCTCGCCGAGGACGCACTCATCGTCGCCGTCGAGCACGTATCGCACGGCGCGGTCGTACAACTCGACGCCGAAGTCCTTGAGCTTCTCGAAGTTGGCAAGCAACTCCTTGAGCTTCTCCGGCGACAACCCGACGACGTTGCGATAGGGTTCTGAGGATGCCATGATGGAACTCCGTGCAAATTGTCTTGCCTCAATTATCAGAACGTTGCTTCTATTCATCCCGGAGGGATGTCAGCCATTAGCCCCGGATTGCGCAGCGCATCCGGGGTTGCGGGTCGCGCCACCCAATCCACCGACCCCGAAGGGGTCACAGCGCCGTTCCGCTGCGAACCCTCCGGGTTCAGTTGACGTTCTCGTTATTCGTATCCGGTGGTGGCGCTGCGCTTACCACCGGCTAATCACTATGAACCCTCCGGGTTCGGATGACCATCTTGCCATTCGTATTTTCGCGCCACGTTTCACTTCAGCCCCTGGCACGCAAGATCGACCGTCTCATGGTCGGCTGCAAGCCGGGTGACATAATACGCGTGCAACAACCGCCCGGCGGTCTCGTTCCAGGCCACCGGCTCGCCGCTCCGGGCGGCCGCTTCCAGGCCGCGCAACATGCCGGCCAGCGGCCGCGCACAGGCCGTCAGGCCGAGCGTCTCCAAACGCCGGGCCGCACTCTGTAACATATCAGAATTCCGCCGCGCGGCTATACCGCCCTCGACCAGCGCCTCCAATTCGGCCTGGACCGTAACCAAAATGCGGCCCAGCGGGGTCGCCACGGCGGCCTGCGGCACGGCCTCTTCCTCCTCGCCCGCCACGACCTCCTCTTCGCCCTCCGCGTCCTGCTTGGGCCCCGCGGTCTTCGTGGCGACTGCTTTTGCGGCGGTCTTTGCCGCCCCAGGGCCGGCCTTTGGATCGAGGAGCGTGAGATGGACGATGCGATCTTCAATATAGAGCGAGATCGGCTGCACGCAGACCTGGCCCGCGACCAGCCGCAAGGCCCCCAAGAGGCCGTAGGTCTCCGCCGGGTCGTGACGCTCCAAGAGCTCGACGCCCGCCTCGTTCTCCGGCGTGAAGGGCAGCCAGAGGTGTACGCAGCGGCCCTTCTCGTCCAAAAGCGGACGGCTCAGTTCCTGCCGCAAGGTATGGTAAAATCCCGGTCCCCAGGTCTTGGGGGCCAGCAGCACGATGTCCTGATTTTCATTGCGGTCGCCCAGTCCGCCGCCAAACAGCCGCTTCGCCCTCTCGGCCAGTTCCGGCCAGGCCCTGATCGCGGCGGGGACTTCGCGGGGCTGGCTGGGACCGACGACGAGGGCCCGCGTGGCCGGGCGGCCGGAGATGCGGCCTTGCGGGTTTCGCCAGGCCTGGCTCAGCCGCAACATGCTTTCGGCCGCTTCCTGGGGCGAGCGGCAGCCATCCCAAGGCCCGTCCGAGCGGAACCGGCCGGCAGGGTCGAAGCCGGGCTGCGTGACGGGCCGCGACTCGCTCCAGGTGGCCCAGTTCTTTCGCGATTCGTCCCAGAAGTAGACCGTCACGCCATGATAACCGCCCTTCGAGCGCCACCGCTGCGCGCCCAGCCCTGTGAGCGCGATCTGCCCTACGTCGTGGTACTGCGTGCGATGCTGGCCGACGAGCGCCGCGGATGCGCTTTTCGCCAGCGCGGTCCGCAGGGCTTCGATGCGGGCTGCCTGGGCCAGCAGGTTGGCGGAGCTCGACTGGGCATCGCGCCGCAGGCCGAGTTGGACCTCGTCGGCCAGCGACTTGAGCATGCGTTCCAGCCGCGGCAGATCGACGCCGTGGGCGGAGACCGCCAGGGTCGTCAGCCGCCGCGCCGTGGCCGCGGAGAGCCGCGCCAGGCCCAGCGACACGATCTCGCCGAGGACCGTTCCGACGCTCGCCAGCACCTCCGCCCGCGACCGCGGGGCGCCGCCGGACTCGGCGAGGGCTGCCTCTTGCACGGCGATCCGCCGTTTGCCCAGCGACGCCTGATAGGCCAGCACGGCAGCGACCACGTGCTCGCAGACGTTTTCCGCCTGGCAGGAGCAGATCATGCTCAGCAGCCCTCCGCTGGGAATCCAGCGGCAGGTGATGTTTCGCGTGGGGAAACGGACGACCAACGCGGCGGCGGCCTCGATCTCGACCGGCAGCTCGGCGGCGAGGGTTTTCAAGGCTTTGCGGACGAGGGCCTTACCGGCCCATTTCTGCAGCTCCTCGTCGCTGAGGTTCGCCAGGACCTCGGCCGGCGAAGGGGCGGGCGCCTCGTCGATCGGCGCCGGCCCGCCGGCCGCCGCAGCAGCGGGCGAGTCTTCAGCGAAGAGCGTGCTTTGGGCGGGTCCGTCGCAGGCGGCCAACTCCGGCGAGTCGCGCAGGTATAGCAAGGCACTGAGGATGTGACGGCAGATGCCGGTCGCCGGGCACGAGCAGGCGGACTTGGCGAGGAGTTCCACGGCATCGACGGTGACATCGGCAACTTGGACCTGGACGCGGCCTTCCTCGACGGCCGCGACGGCCGGGGGCGACGTTTCGAGGTCCTTCTGCGCGGCGGAGCAGGCCACGGTTGGCCAACGAGGCCAGGGCGTCGTCATCGACGCTCTTGAGCATGTTCCGCAGTTTTCTCAGGAAAGGATGAACCTCAGCCATGCGTCGATGATACGCCGGATTTGGGACGATGTCGAGGGTGGCTCGGGACCCCGGCCAGCTTGCCTGGCCGGTGAACAAGTCTTCTTAGCGAACAAACGAACCTCCCTCATATCGCTCGACCCCTGCTGGCTTGTCCGGCAGGTGAATGCATGGCGACAAGCCGTCACGGCCCCTGCTCGCTGTATAGGAAATTCCGCTCGCGTCTCCCGTCTCCCGTCTCCCATCTCCCCATCCCCGCATCTTCACGACAGCACCCGTCCTAGCCACTCCGCCAGCCTTTGCGGCGTCAGCGCGGCCACCTCCGCGCCCACAGCCACGCACCGTTCGGCCATGTCCCGGTTGTAAGCAGGTTGCGCGACCGCGTCCAGGGCGGCCAGGCCGAGGACCTTGACGCCCGACTCGCACAACCGCCGGATGGCGGCCAACATCCGCGCGGGATCGGCCCCTTCGAAGAAATCGGTCACCAGCACCACGATCGTGCGGGTCGGCGTGCGGACCAGCGTCTCGCAATAGGAAAGCGCCCCGCCGATGTCGGTCCCGCCGCCCAACTGTACCGACATCAGCAGCTCCGTCGGATCGTCGACGTTCTCGGAAAGATCAACCACGGCCGTGTCGAAGGCCGTCAGGCTCACGCGGAGCGACGGCAGGCCGTGGAAGATGCCCGCCATCACGGCGCTGTAGATCACCGAGTCCATCATCGAGCCGCTGCAATCGACGGCCATGATGATGTGCCAGGGCATGTGATGGTCGACGCGGGAAAAGAAATGCAGCGCGCCGAACACGATCTGCTTCCGCTGCCGGTCGTAATTTTTGAGGTTCGCGCGGATCGTCCGCCGCCAATCGAGATTCCGCAGGACCTTGAGCCGGCTGCGGCGCTGCTTGTTCAACCGGCCCCAGAGGGCCTGCCGCACGTCCTTGGCCAGCCGCCGCCGCAGATCGTCGATCACCTGGCGGACGATCTTGCGGGCCAGCTCCAGCACTTCGCCGCTCATCATGCCCTTGAACGAGAGGATCGCCTTGAGCAATTCGTAGCTGGGCTCCATTTTCTTGAGCACTTCGACGTCGGTCACCAGTTCCGTCATGCCGTAGCGGTCCAAGGCGTGCCGCTGGATGATCTCGGCCGTGTCGTTGGGGAAAAGCTCGCGGACCTGCAGGATCCAGTCGGGGATCGAGAGCACGCTGTCGGCATCGCCGCCCAGGCGCGAGTCGCTGTCGCCGGCCCCGCCGCGGCGGCCGTCCTTGCCATCGCCTTTGCCGCGGATGCCGCGGCCGCGATATTCCCGGCCATAGAGATAATCCAGCACGCGGTCCATCCGCGACTGCTTCGATTGGCGGTTGCCGCAGGAACCGAGCCGCGGTTCGGCGAAGCGGCCGAGGACTAGCCGCCAGCGCTGGAGGTCCGTTTCACTTGCGGAATCAGTCACAGAACACCTCCAGTCCGTCGGCGGCCAGCGAGGCCCGCACCAGGCGGTTGATTTCCACGGCCCGCAGCATTTCTTGGCTGCCCATATCGGCCACCGAGGCCACGTTCAGGCTCTCGGCGCCCAGCATGGCGGCTACGCTTTTCGACACCCGGTCGGTCTCGCGGGGCGTGAGGTCCGCCAGCGCCAGCCGCAGCAGGGGCAAGAGTTTTATGAAATGGTCTTCGTCCCAGTCGCAAAGCGCCTGGTGGAGATTGGCAAGCACCTCGGGCACGAGCCAAAGCGCGCTGCGGGCCGTCTTGAGCAGGCCGCGGAGGAAGTTCGGCCCGTCTTCGCCGCCCTCCCGCGAGCTGTGCAAATGGCCGTGGAGATGCGCCACAAGATCGGCCTCGGCCAGCGTGCCGTCGGCGTGGAGCAGCCCTACGCCGCCGCCCCGCAGCGCAGCGCTTCCGCCCGACGTGGCCGCCAGGGCCAGCAGGGCCCCGCTACGAAGCTGCTTGAGGTCGGCGCCGTCGCCCAGCGAGCGGACAGCCTGAAAGAGCCCATTGAGGGCGTCGAGCATCTTGGCTTCCTCTTCCGCCGGCGTGACGGCCAGCGACGGAATCACGTAGCAGGCGCGGTGGTAGGCGGTCGTGGCCAGCTCGTGCAGGCCGGAAAGATGGTGGGCCTCCAGCGGCTCGCGCGAGACCTCCAGCACCAGGAGGTTCTCCATCGCCGCGACCAGCGAGTCGAGCGCCGGGTCCTCGGCGATCAGTCCGGCGACGCGGGCCAGCAGGTCCTGGATATGCCGATGCAGCCCCATGCGGCAGGCGTGCAGCACGAGCTGCGTCGCCGTGGCGGCGCTCCGGCCCTGGCCTTGCTGTTCGGCCTCGGCAAAGCGTTCCAGCAGCAGACTGTTGGCCGCCTCTTCGATCGTGGAACCGTACAGCGACCGCTCGATGAGGGCCGACTCGGTCTGCGGCGACCAGTGATACGTCCAGACCTCCTGGATCCTTTCGAGGTGCTCGCCGGCAACAAAGTCCGGCCCTCGCACGAAGGTGGCAAACGGCACCTGCAGGAAGGCCAGCCGGTGCAGCAGGCGGCTGATGTCCCGGTGGGCCGCGCGGCGATACAGGTCGAGCACGGCTTCGGTTTCATCGAGCACATTGAGCTTGAGCTTGAGCCGCTGGGCCGTGTGGCGGAAATCGTGGACGATCGGCGGCTGGCCCGCCTCGGCCGGCACATTGCCGACGCGGTCGCCGGCCAGCCGTTTGCGGGCCAGGGCCAACACGGGCACGCCTTCGGCGTCGTCGGCCCCCTTGATGAAAACGCTGCGGATGCCGTCGAGCACGTCCTCGCGCGAGGCCTGTTCGTGTTCGCGAAGCAGGGCCAGCCGCTCGACGTGCGACACGGCAGCGATGGCGTCCGCCGTCGAGACGCCCAGGTTCCGCTGGCGGCAGTCGCGGGCAATCTCCACCAG
Source organism: uncultured Planctomycetia bacterium (assembly GCA_963824275.1). Classification (GTDB taxonomy): domain Bacteria; phylum Planctomycetota; class Planctomycetia; order Pirellulales; family Thermoguttaceae; genus JANXQG01. The sequence continues at coordinate 2,353,544 of CAWGOT010000003.1, forward strand.
CAGTTGCGCCGGGTCCTGTTCCTCCCACGCCCGCTGGTAGAACTCCGGCGAGGGCATGCCGCTGGCGTAGCCGTTGAGCCGATCGAGCTGCTCGAAGCTGTAGCGCATCAGCACGAGCTGGTTGTCTTCCGGGGCCAGCTTCAGCGGTTTGGGCAGGGCCGGCGCGGTCTGCGGCAAGGCGACGGTGTGGAAGCCGCCGGTGACCACGATCGCTCGTCCCCGCTCCTCGGCGATAGCGGCGGCCATCGCCTGTTCTCGTGCCAGGCAGCCGTCGGCCTGCAACGCTTCCTCGGAAGTGTCGCGCCGCGCCAGGCGCAATAGGCCAGCACGCCGCGCATGAACTCGGCCGTGTCGACACTGCGGTAGCCGACCTCGTAAAGATGGTCCCACAGGTCGTCCGGGTCGCGGGAACCGGTCCGCACGCAGGCCGCCCTCAGTAGCCGGCTGTGCGAGAACCAGGCTTCGTCCTGCATACTCTGGCTGCGCCGACGCAGGGCCGCACCCTCGGCCCGCTCGAACTGGTGGGCCTCGACCTTCTCCGGAAAGGTGAGGTCGATGAAACGGACCTTCGCACTCGCTTCCAGGCCCTCGCGGATGGCGACCAACTCGGGCGAAAATTCGCACATGGGGTAGTAAGCCGCCTGGCGGTCCGGCTCGCTGCCGTCCCGCTTGCGGACGTAGGTTGAATAGAGGGCCACGGGCATCCGCGTCTCGGGATGGACCAAGAGCGGCAGGAGGGGCGTGGCGTCGCGGGGACCTTCGATCAGCACGCTCTCGGGCCGCAATTCCCGGATCAGCCGGCCCACGTGCCAGGCGCAGGCCGGGCTATGGTGCCGCACCGGGAAGTAGACGATCCGCTGCGAAAGATCGATCGGCGCGGCGAATTGATCGGGCAGGATCATGGGTGCATTCCGGACCATACGACCCGACTCATCGTTGGTTTCGAAGGCGTGCAGCCTTGAAGCATTCGCTGCAAATCATTTTGATCGCTGCAAAGCCCTCGGAGACGTCGTCCCAGCCGTTTTGTCGGCGCAAATGCGCTCACACTCGTCGCACCAAGCCTGCTCGTTATAACCCTCGTCCGATGATCGCGGTCCCGTTGGTTCCACAAAACCGAGACCGCAACCGCGCACGAGATGCTGGCAAACGAACGTCGGCAATTGATCGCCGTGCGTACCGCATTGAACGACGCGGCCGACCCGTGCGTCGTTGGGTGCTGTAAGTTCGGGCTCGATCGGTTGGCGTTTGGGATCATAAATGCCAAACTGGGGATGCTTCCAAAAAGCCTCGAGCCCGAGGCGATCATAGAGAGGAATCTCACTCCTATAGAAAGGGTAGAACTGACTGAGCGTGACCCGATAATCGCGAAGTTGAACAGTAGCTAATCTTGGTTCAAGAATCGACTGCGCAAAGATCAGCGTTGCGTCCATTGATGTGTCGTCTGCGAGCGGTCCGTCAACTGTGAACACATCCCCATATTGGAATCGCTTCTTGCTGGCAAAGTACGCGGTAAGGCCCAAGGCTGCCGAAGGCCACGAAAGGCTCTTGGATTCCATCGAAATCACCATCTCGGGCCTGCTCACGGTCCAGTCTTTGAAATCTCGCGCCTGAGACCGAACGTAATACCCGTGATCCTGCCGTGTTCTGGGAAATCCTGATACACAAACACACAGATTGGCGGACCACCATCAGAGGCCGGCTCCTGAAAGATCTGTTCTTCTTGCCCACAGATTCGAGTCAAGTATTCAAGAAAAAGCTCTGAGTTGTTCACTTGCTATTCCTTGCGACGATCCATGAACTGGTTTGATTTCCCACCGGCCGCCTTACCGCAGCCACTTCCGCGCCTTCCCCAGTTCGGCCCATGGCCCGCCCTTGTCCTTGCTGCGCTGGCGAACGACGATGTTAAAATAGTGCTTCAGCTTCTTCAGGTCGGTTACAACCGATGGACATCGCAACGAGCGCGGGAAGCAGGATAGGGAGTTTATTCTGCATCGCCCCCTGCGTGTGCCGACTACGATGAACTTCAACCGGCGGGACGAGTGTGTCCTGCGGTAGTTCGGGATACGGCAGCTTCGGCTCGGAGGTACTTTGCTCATCACGTGCTCGACGCTCTAAACTTCGCTGATCGGGCTCTGGACGAATCATGACTTCCCTTCTTCTCTAGGTTCCATTCTATCCACTTGAACCGCCGCATGTCCATTCCTTTCCTGCTGCGATGCGAGGGGGCTTGCAACTTTCGACATTCGCCGTATCATGTTGGTAGTAAAAGCACTTTTTATCAGCCATTACCCCCAGGAAAGGCAGAACAAGGGGCATGAAGATATTGACGGCCATCGTTCATCAAGGCGAGCCTGACGAAGGCGGTTTTTGGGCGACCTGCCTGGAAGTTCCCGGCGCGAATGGCCAGGGAGAGACCAAGGAAGAGTGTCTGGCCAACCTCAAGGAAGCCGTTGAACTGCTGCTGGAAACCGAACGCGAAGAAGTTTTCCGACTGGATCCCAAGGCGGAAACTGCGGAATTCGTGCTGGCATGAAACGTCGGGCGTTGCTTCTCCATCTACGGGAACATGGTTGCGTGCCGGTTCGCGAAGGCGGTAGCCATTCGATCTGGACCAACCCGCAGACCGGCCGCAAGGAAGCCATTCCTCGGCACAGCGAAATCAAAAGACATCTGGCACGATCCATCTGCCGCAATCTGTCCGTGCCTGACCCGCCGGGCGACTGAAATCGGTCACGAATCATCTTACCGCAGCCACTTCCGCGCCTTCCCCAGTTCGGCCCATGGCCCGCCCTTGTCCTTGCTGCGCTGGCGAACAACGATATCAAAGTAGTGCTTCAGCTTCTTCAGGTCGTCGGGATTGTCTTTGATGACCGCTCCCACAAGATGCCGGCCGATGTGCTCTGGCGAAAGTTGCCCGTCGCCATAATAGAACGCGTCGAGCGCCGCCTGAAAGGCCACCGAGACGGCCTCGGCGGTCGACATCACGGTCGTCGGCTTCTCGACCTGCACGCCGTCGGCCGTCACGCCCTCGCGCAGATCGTGGAAGGCGGTCACCAGCACCTCGACCACGTCCCGGCCGATCTTCACCTTCGCCTCCGCTTCGGAGAGAAGCTGCGCGCATTGCTCGCTGACCAAGGTGATTTCCTGCGCCAACTCGCCGATCGGATGCACGGTCTCGAAGTTGAATCGCCGTTTCAAGGCGCTCGACATCTCATGCACGCCGCGGTCGCGGATGTTGGCCGTGGCGATGATGTTGAACCCCGGCTGGGCCATCAGCACGCGGCCTTCGCCCGAGAGCTCCGGGACCATCATCAGCTTCTCCGAGATAATGCTGATCAGCACGTCCTGGATCTCCGGCGGGCAGCGCGTCACTTCCTCGAAGCGGACGATCGACCCCTCGCTCATGCCGACGTGCAGCGGACCGGGCACCAGGGCCCGCGACGACGGCCCTTCCGCCAGCAGCAGGGCATAGTTCCACGAGTACTTGATCTGGTCCTCCGTGGTGCCGGAACTGCCCTGGATGGTGTTCGTCGAGCAGCCGGAAATGGCCGCGGCAAGAAGCTCGGAGAGCATCGACTTGGCCGTCCCCGGCTCGCCCACCAGCAGCAGGCCGCGGTTGCCGGCCAGGCCGATGATGGCCCGCTCGACCAGCACGTCGTCGCCGAAGAACTTGCGGTCGACGTGCGGGCTCTTGCTGCCGCAGATAAACGACCGCACCGCCTTGGGCGACAGCTTCCACCCGCTGGGGCGCGGATCCTTGTCCGCCTTGGCCAGCGCCGCAAGCTCATCGGCATGAAAGACTTCGGCGGGAGGACGCAGGGCTTTCGTTTTCTTGGACATTTCCGCGATCCGCTCCAGCCGAGCCTAGGGACCGGCCGAAGAACAACTTCCAGATTTGGTCGTAGGACGGATTGTTAATCCGTCTGGGAATTACAGACGGATTAGCAATCCGTCTTACGGGATTACGCCAAGTTATCTCTCGGCCGATCCTAATCCGCCTTCTCCAGCAGTTCCTTCAGCACTTCCGCCACCAGGGCCGGATTGTCGCTCTGGAAGACGTGCTGCACGCGGTCGTTGGGGACCTTGAGCTTCTCCAGGATCTCTACCGTCCGCTTCCAGAGGCGAACGCGGTTCGTGCCCTCGGCCAGGTACAGGTCCGTGATCAGATCGCCCAGGCGCTGGATCAGGATCTGGTCCTGGTTCTGGTAGTAACGGCGGATGACGCGGTCTTGGTAGTTTGAGCGTTTGGCCATGGGAAGCAAAGGGGTTGGGGATTACTGACTTTATGGAGCGATGTGGAATTGCAATGTGACGCTGAACTCGATCTCCGGCAATTCGGCAGTACCGAACCCACCGTCGTCCGGCGCCGGAAGAACGCGCTCGACGCTGCCGCTGTCGCTGTCGTCGGGGAGGGTTCCCGAAACCGTCGCCAGCGATCCAAGGTGACAGCCGGCGGCTTCAGCCAGTTCGGCCGCGTGCTGCTTGGCCTTGGCCATCGCGTCAGCCAGCGCATGGCTGCGGTCAAACTTGGTGAGCTTGCCCACGCAAACCAACTGCAAACCGTCGTTCTGCACGGCGGGGGCGTAGCGCGTGAGTGCCGGCATCGGCGCCGCCGGGGCGATTGCCGGTTGTACAGCGGGCATGCCGGTGGCAAAATCGCCGCATAACTTCGCCACGACGAGCTTGTCGCGAAGCTTCTCCACGTTCAGGGCAATATCGTCGGGCTTGCTCGCGTTGATCGGCCACTGGGCCGTGAGCGTCGTTCGCGCCACGAAATTCACGACGACTGGGACTGGGGAGTACGGCGTCGTTGGAAATACCTGCTGGGCTGGCCCCGATCCTGGCTCGCCCTCGCTGCCGTTCGACACGCCGCTAGGATCCCTCGGAAACGGTGGCTGCGGCATGCCGACCTGGGCCGGGGCAGGCAAGGGCGGGACCGATGCATCGTCGCCGGACGATGAGCTCGTGGAAGCTGGCGGTGCGGACGAGTATGGCGGAGTCGTCGTTGCTGCTTGCGCCACTGACGACATGCCATAACTGCCAATGGCTGGCGCGATTGCGGGAGCAGCAACCGGTTGACTTGGCGGAGGCAAGGTCGGAACTGCCGCAGCATAGGTGCGCGGGGCGGTAGCCGCGCCTGCCATCCTGGGACTTAGTGAGGGCGCTGGGTCGGGTTGGCTTGGCGTGGATGGAACCGAATCACCCCCGGGGGGCGTTAACGGCGCAGGAACTGCTCGCGGCGTCGTCCCCGTGGGCGAAGGATCTACGGGCGAGGTGCTGCCAGGGCGGAAAGGCGTTGCCATCGGAGCATAGCCGGGTGAGGCAGCGGACGGACCTATTACGGGCGGGATCGACCCGGGCGGCGGATACGCTGGTGAAAGGGCAGGCGAATTGGGCGCGACCGGCATCCCAGGGCTGCTGAACCCGGACGTCGAAGGGTAGAATTGCGGAACGCCCGGATTGACCTGCGACGGCGTATAGGTGGTCACACCCATATCCCGCGCTAGCGATGCCGGCGTGTAGTGGATCGAATTCTCGTCCGCGCCCAGTTCCTTCAGCTTTTCCGAAGTCGTTTCCCGCTGGGCCTGAAGCTTCTGGATCGCCTCCTCCGCCGTCTTGCCGCTGGCCTGGATTTCGTAGACGAGGCGAATCGCTTGCGGCTGCACCCGCACCCGCTGGGTCCCTGTCGCTTCGATCGTGCCGGTCGAATTCTGGGCCCAGGCCGTTGCCGCCAGAAACACCCCCCCCAACGCCGCCACCATCAGGCAAAAAACCTTGCGATTCATGGCAAATCCTCCCTTGAACGTAAAAGTTCTGTTTCGCCCCTGATTTTAGTCTCCCGCTGCCGGCCCGTAAATCCCAGCTTTTGTTGGACACTTCAGGGAGCGATGTGGAATCGCAGCGTGACGCGGACGGTGACCTCGCGAGATTCGTTGGAAACACGAAGGTCTCCACCATTGGGCAACATCACGGTCAACGACTCGCCTGTGGGACCCGGACTGCCGTCCTGGAATTCCGCCGAAACCGAGGCCAGCGGTCCCAAATGGCAGCCGGCGGCTTCAGCCAACGCGACCGCTTGCTCCTTGGCCTTGGCCATCGCCGCGGCCAGCGCCGTCTTGCAATCCGACTGGCTCAACTCGCCGACGTATACCCTCTGCAACGCCTGGGCCAAATCCAGCGTCGCGATGAGCTTCTTGCGCAGCTTTTCCACGTTCAGGGCCATTTCGTCCGGTTTGCCGGCGCCGATCGGCCACTCGGCGGTGAGCGTCGTTTGCGCGATGAATACCGGCGCGGGCTCTCGAGGCACCGCTGGTGCGGGCGCTGGAACTGCTATCCCTGGTGGAGGCGGGGTAATTATCGCTGGTGCAGCCGCTGGCGGTTGAAACGGTGACGAAATATCATTCTCACTGCCGGTGGCAACACCAGAGACGCTCACGGTACTCGAGCTTGCCGGAGGCAACGTCGATGCTGCATAGGTCGCCGGTGGGGCAACCGGTTCCGCGTCGGACGGCACGGTCGACGACGGCACGAGATTAGGCGCGGGAGCCGGGTAGCTAGGCGCAGCGGGCGGAGTCGATTCGCCGCCAAGCGGTGTGTACGCAGGTGCAGGTGCGGGAGGCGCAGGCTCGGCGTAAGGCATTGCGGGCGGACCGTAGTTAGCCGGTGCGGGTGGAGCGTAGTAAGGCGTTGCGGGCGTGCCGTACACAGGCGCGGTATAGTACGGGTTATACGCTTGCGGATAGCCCGTCGCCAGCGCCACCGGCGTGGAGTGGATCGAGTCCCCTTGGGCCCCCAATTCCTTCAGCTTGGGCAATGCCGCATCCCGCTGGATCTGAAGCAGCTTGACAGCCCCCTCGGGCGTCTTGCCGCTGGCCTGGATTAGATAGACGAAACGGATCGCCTTCGGTTGCACCCGCACCCGCTGGATCCCTATCGCCTCGACCGTGCCGGTCGAATTCTGGGCCCAGGCCGTTGCGGCCAGAAACATCCCCCCCAACGCCAGCACCATCAGGCTGAACACCTTGCGATTCATGGCAAATCCTCCTGTGAACGAGAAAGTCCTGTTACGCCCCTGATTTTAGTCCCCCGCCCGGTCCGTAAATCCCCGCCTTTCCCCGCCGGCCGGTTTGTATTAGACTAGTACGTCTGGAGACGCACACGTGAAACAGGTCATCGCCATCATCAAGCCCTATCTGGTCGAGAAGGTCCTCGAAGCCCTCAAGCACGCGCCGCTGGAGGCCTGCGGCGTCTGCGAGGTCAAGGGCTACGGCCGCCAGAAGAGCTATCTGGACGAATACCGCGGCAGCGAATACTCGCTGGCCTTCCTTCCCAAGGTGGAAATCACCCTCTGGGTGGACGATCTCCGCGTGGAAGAGGTGGTGCGGGTGATCGTGGAAGTGGCCCGCACGGGCCGCGTGGGCGACGGCAAGATCTTCGTCATGCCCGCCATGCCCGGCGGTGAATGGGACGGCGAAGGGGAAGGCGGAAGGATAAGGGATGAGGGATGAGGGATGAGGGAAACCAGAAATCCGAAATCCGAATGTCGAAATCCGAAACAAATACCAAGCAATAAGAAGGAAATTCAAGACGTTTGATCATTCGAATTTGGAATTTGGAATTTGTTTCGGATTTCGACATTCGGATTTCGGATTTCCGCTTTCGCGTATTCTCTTACCTCTTATCTCTCATCTCGCTTCCAGTTTCGCTGTGTCAACGTACCGGTACTCACCGCCGCTCTGCTTGGCCAGTTTCGCCATCCAGCCGTTGGGGTCGGAATGCGGTCCGTCGCCGAACTGGATGGTGTGGATCATGATCCCCGGCCCGATGCGATCGATGCGGTCCAACTCCTGGGAAGTGACCAGCGGCTTGTCGCCATCCGTGAGAAGAAAGATCACGTCGGGCCGCATGCGGATGGCCATTGACAGGGCCGCGACATGATCGGTGCCGCCGTCGGCCTCGAACGAGTCGAGAAACTTCTTGACCGCCGCCCGGTTGGAATCGTTGCCGAAGGCCAACTGGCCGTTGGGCCCCGCCGGATTGAACGCCTTGGGCCGTTCGTTGTAGACCACGAGCTGGAACTGGTGCACGTCGTCGATTTTTTCGATGCTGGCCAGGATTTCCGCCTTGGCCGCCGCCAGCAACTTGCCCTCGGTGCTGCCCGATCGGTCCAGAACGTAGACGAACTTGGCCCCCTCGGCCTTGACCCCGAAGAGCGAGACATGGGCCTTCTCGCCCGGCGACTCGTGCAGCATCTTGCCGCCGGTCGGCTCAGCGGCTTGGGCTCCCAGGCCGAAACAAGTCGCGGCGATTGCCAGGGCGGCGAACAGGCCCGTCCAACGGCAGAGCATCATGGGCGTACTCCCAAGTGTCGATGGTTTATGGGGTTGCGTAGCAAGACGGGTTCGGGCAATCGGCCTCGCGCCGCCATAATTCCAGTCTAGCAGTAGGGTGGGTGCAGCACGAAATTCCTCTGGCAATGGTGGGTTGCGCAGAACCGGTCCCGAATTGCGTGACACGTTTTCACGGGTTCGACTCCGTGCGTAACCCGCCATTTCCCAGCGGTTCGCTCCACGCACCGCTCCACGCACCCTACAACCTGATTCCAGTCTAGGGCCGAGGCACCCGGGAGTCAACGCGCAATTGCCCTACGCATACCAACGGGGCATGCCTATAATGATAGAGGGTTCCCTTTCGTTCGGAGTCAGAATCTTGCGGATTGTCAAATATCCTCATCCCACTTTGCGTCACAAGTCCCGGGAGTTGAAGCGGGTCGATGCCGACCTGCGCCGAGCCATCGCCGAGATGTTCGAGCTGATGTACGAGTACCGCGGCATAGGGCTGGCCGCCAACCAGGTCGACCTGCCGTACCGCGTTTTCATCCTCAACGTCACCGGCGACCCGGATGCCAGGGATCAGGAGCACGTCCTGATCAATCCCACAATTCTCAAGTGGAGCGGCACTGTCGAAGCCGAGGAAGGCTGCCTCAGCTTCCCGGACATCTACGCCCCCGTGCGGCGTTCCGAACGGATCGTGGCCGCGGCCTACAACCTGGCCGGCGAGGAGAAACGCTATGAGGTGGACGGCCTCTTCGCGCGGGCCTTCCAGCATGAGAACGACCATCTCGACGGAACGCTCTTCATCGATCGTCTCAGCCCCAGCCACCTGGCGAACATCCGGGACGACCTGCTCGCCCTGGAGGCCGAGTTCGAAGGCGATCGGCAGCGGGGCGTCATGCCGGACGACGGCGTGATTGCAACCCGGCTGGCCGAGTTGGAACGCCTCCGCACGTAAGGATGAGGGCGGGAGGATGAGGGATAAGAGATGAGGGATGAAAGATGAAAACTAATTCCATAAAGAGTGTGGACGCGATTGCGCCATCGCTTTTGCCCAACAGGGCGTTTCTCGTCCCTCATCTCTCGTCCTTCATCCCTCATCCTTCATCCCTCATCCCTCATCCTTCATCCTTCATCCTTGGTGATTGATGCGTTTGATCATGATGGGCACGGGCCCCTTCGCCGTGCCCGCCTTTCAGCAGTTGTACGAGGCCCGGCACGACGTGGCGTTGCTGGTCACGCGACCGCTGCGCAGTCATCGGGGGAAGGACGTCGAGCCGGTCAGCGCGATCCGCGACATCGCCCACGAGCACGCCACGCCGATCTACGACCCGGAGAACATCAACGCCCCGGAGGCCCAGCAGCGATTGGCCGGCATCGGGGCCGATCTGCTGGTGGTTTGCGATTACGGCCAGATCCTCGCGCCCGAGACGCTGGCCACGGCACGGCTGGGCGGGATCAACCTGCACGGTTCGCTCTTGCCCAAGTATCGCGGCGCTGCGCCGATCCATTGGGCCCTGCTCAACGGCGATACGGAGACAGGCGTGACCGTGATCCACATGACGCCGAAGGTCGATGCCGGCCCTTGCATCGCCCAGGCCGCCACGATGATCGATCCGGAAGAGACGGGCGTCGAGCTGGAGGCCCGCCTCGCCGAATCGGGCGGCTGGCTGGTGCGGCGGGCGATCGACGCCCTGGCCGAGGGCCGCCTCGAGGCCTTGCCGCAGAATCCGGCCCTGGCATCAAAGGCGCCGCGGTTGAAGAAGACCGACGGGGCCATCGATTGGTCGCGGCCGGCGTTGTGCATCAAGAACCAGATTCGCGCCCTGGAGCCCTGGCCGCGAACGTATACCTTTTGGCATCGCCCCCACTCCACCCCGGTCCGCATGATCCTGGGGCCGGTCGCAATCGTAGCTCGCACTGCGCAGCCCAAACACCGGGCACCGTGCTTGAAGCTTGCGGCGATCGGCTCGTAATTGCCACAGGGCAGGACGCCGTTGCGCCGCGAACGGTTCAGCTTGCCGGAAAGCGTCCGATGGGGATTGCCGAACTTTTGCGAGGGCACAGAATCGAGCCAGGGGAGCGGTTCGGGCCGGAGTAGTCACACTCCCACCGCGGCCGCTTTCCGCGCGGCGCCGGCGGTCGTGCTCTTTAAGCAGGATCTTCCGCAGGCGGATCTGCGTGGGCGTGACCTCCACCAGCTCGTCCTCTTCGATGAACTCCAGGGCCTCTTCCAGCGACAGCCGCCGGGCGCGGCCGCAAGAGGATGTTGCGGTCGTGGCCCGCCGCCCGCATGTTGCGTGAGCTTCTTCTCCTTGGTCGGATTGACGTTCATGTCGCTCGCTGCGGCTGTTCTCGCCCACGATCATGCCCTCGTAGACCACGTCGCCGGGGCCGACGTGCAGTTCGGACCGTTCCTGGAGGCTGTCCAGCCCGAAGGCCACGGCCCGGCCGCCGGCGATCGAAACCAGCACGCCCGTGGGCCGCGTGCCGATCTCGCCCTCCATCGGCTTGTAGCGCTCGAAGCGGTGGTGGATGACGGCCGTGCCCTGCGTGGCGTTCAGGAGCCGCGTCCGCAGGCCGATCAGCCCGCGCGCCGGGAATCGAAAAGACCATGTACGAGTAGTCGTTGTGCCACTGCATGTCCACCAACTGGCCCGCCGCTGGCCGACCAGCTCCATCACCGGGCCGGTCTGGTTCTCGGGCACTTCCACCACCAGCGACTCGAACGGCTCTTCGATCACGCCGTCGTTGTCGTGGAGGATCACGTGCGGCTTGCCGATGGACAGCTCGAAGCCTTCGCGGCGCATGGTCTCGATCAGGACGCGAGAGGTGCAGCATGCCGCGGCCGGAAACGGAGAACTGCTCGGTGCCGGCGATCGGCTCGACGCGCAGGGCGACGTTCTTCTGCAGCTCCTTCAGCAGCCGCTCGCGGAGGTGCCGGCTGGTGAGATACTTGCCTTCCTGCCCGGCCAGCGGCGAGGTGTTGACGCCGAAGGTCATCTTCAGCGTCGGCTCGTCGACCACCAGCCGCGGCAGGGCCCGCGGCGCATCGCGATCGGTCACCGTGTCGCCGATCTCGATGTTCTCCAGCCCGACGAGGGCCACGATGTCGCCGGCGTCGGCCGCTTGGACCTCGATCGCGGCCCAGGTCCTCGAAGACGTAGACCGTGACGATCCGCGCGGGCGTGACCTGGTCGTCCTTTTGCATCAGGGCCACGTCCATGGCCCTTGCGTGACCTGCGCCCGAGTGGATCCGGCCGATGGCGATGCGGCCGACGTAATCGGACCAGTCGAGCGTGGTGACGAGCATCTGCAGCGGGGCCTCGGCATCGATCTCCGGGCCGGGGATCTTTTCCAGGATCATGTCCATCAGCGGCGCGATCGAATCGCCGCGCTGGTCGAGTTCGTGCGTGGCATAGCCCAGCTTGCTGCTGGCGAAAATATACGGGAAGTCGGCCAGGCGGTCGTCGGCCCCAAGCTGCAAGAACAGCTCGAAGACCTCGTCGAGCACTTCGTTGGGCCGGGCGTCGGGCCGATCGATCTTGTTGATGACCACGATCGGCTGCAGGCCGCACTCGAAGGCCTTCGAGAGCACGAAGCGGGTCTGCGGCATCGGCCCCTCGGCCGCATCGACCAGCACCAGGGCCCCGTCGGCCATCCGCAGCACGCGTTCGACCTCGCCGCCGAAGTCGGCGTGGCCGGGCGTGTCGATGATGTTGATCTTCACGCCGCGGTAGGGGATGGCGATGTTCTTGGCCAGGATCGTGATGCCCCGCTCCCGCTCCAGGTCGTTGGAGTCGAGGATCTGCTCGCCGACCAATTGCGCCTCGCGGTAACGGCCGCTCTGGCGCAGCATGCAATCGACCAGCGTCGTCTTGCCGTGGTCGACGTGGGCGATGATGGCGACATTCCGAACATCAGTTCTTCGCATGTACTAAACTGTTCCTTGTCAACGACTTACAACATCTGGGCGTGGGGCGAATTGCCAATCTGCCGCACGCGGCAAATCCTCGGCCGGCCGGTGTACGAACCGCTGGAGGGCGGTCGGTCGGGTCAAGACCTGCTACGCTCGAGCATATATTGTACCAGCAAACCCGATCGGGAGGGATACATGATTTCTTTCGCGGAGCGAAAGGCGACAACGGGCTATTGCCGCAGGTGCAGCGGGCCAGGCGAGACCAGATCGTCGTGCTGCGTCTGGCACAACCGCACGAGGATCAGCTTCTCGTCGAGCCGATCGTCGCGGCCATTGCTTTCCAGGAAGAAGTAGTGGCCCAGGCTCCCCTGGCGATTCGGCTGGCTGCCCAAGAGCAGCATCCCGCCAGGGCTCAGCACGGCGGTCAGTTTCAACTCGTCGAAGGCCCGCTTCGCCCGGCTGGTCTCCAGGCGGAAGAACGACTGCTCGCCCACGATGTGCTGTCGCGGCCCGCCGTGGTGGATCTCCGGAACCAGTTCCAACTGCACGCGGCCGTCGGGCTGCGGAGCGACCTGCATGGCGAAGATGCCCTGGGCCTGTTCGTAGGTCAGCCCTCGGATCTCGCCCGCTTCCGAGACCAGGATCGGCATCTTCTCGAGCACGCCCGAGGCGGCGATTTCAGAGCGTTCGCCGGCGCGGGTCTGCAGATGTTGCGTTGAAACCCGCCGGGGTTCACGAGGTCGGCGACATTCACCTGCTGTACGTCGCCGCCCGAGCCCGGCTTGCCCTTCAGGTCCAGCAGCCGCGAGAGCGAGGGCGGGATCTGGCCCGCGAGGACACCCGCGCGGAAGCCGTTTTTTCCAGCCGGCGGCGAACCTCGACGGGAAACTGCTGCTCGTCGACCTCCTCCCAGATCTGGCGGTCGAGATCGGGCTCCCCGGGCGGCATGTGGATCGAGAAGACCTCCAGGGCGGCGCCGCCGGGGGGCATTTGCGTCGGCTGCAAGATCGAGGGCGTGGGGTTCTTCGTCTGCGGTGCGATCAATGCGCAACCCGCGATACAAAGCGCAAGGCAAGGCAGCAGGAGTCGGGCCGAGGGTGACGGCATGGGGACGTGCGGCAATAGGATCGAGGGGCGGCAAAGAGTAGCCCGGCCAAGGGTTTGAGTCAATACGGGTCGAGAGGGAAAATAACGGAAGATTGCGACATAAAGATGTCTGTGAGTACACAGGGGACAGAAAAATGGGAAGAAGAGATAAGAGAGGGTGGGTAAGTCGGGCTGGTCTGAGCAGCACCTCCCTGACCGCCGAAGGAGTGCGCAGTCTCCAACAGGTCTTGCCGAACTGCAAAATCCATTTTGGTCGCCCCCAGCACCCTGAATTTTAATGACAGAAAAATGACTGAGAGAAATATAGTCCAGAAGCGGTGCCGACCTCTTTCGCTCAAAGACAATTTTTCTGTCATTTTCTCCCCGCGCAGCAGTTTCCGCTTGGCGACCCGCCACGGTATGTGCCACGAGTTTGACGCGGCCGGTCGATGCGATAGAATAGCTCCATGCTTTCCGATCCCGCACGCTTTCAAGCAGCCATCGACAGTTTCGACGCCGCCAACCGCGAAGACCCCAATCTCAGGGTTTTCAGGGCCGATCGTTCCCGCAGCAACTTCTCTACGGGCAGCGGATGAGCCACTGGCTCGAGCAACTCGAGCCGGACGCCGCCGAGACGCTGCAACTGGCGGCCCGCGGCCAGCACGTCTGCCGCTGGATGATTCCGCGGAGCGAGTACCCGCTGGACCGGGCGGGCTATTACCGCTGGCGGACGCGGCTCTATGAATTCCATGCCGAGAAGGCGGGCGGCATTCTGGCCAACGTGGGCTACGACCAGCCGACCATAGCCCGCGTGCAGGACCTCTTGCGGAAGAAGAACCTGAAATCGGACCCCCAGATGCAGGCCCTGGAGGACGTGGCCTGCCTGGTCTTCCTGGAGCACGATTTCGCCGATCTTGCGCGGCGGCACGAGGCGGCGAAGATGATCGAAATCATCCGCAAGACCTGGAAGAAGATGTCGCCGCGCGGCCGGCAGGCGGCCCTCGATGTGCCGATGGCCGAAGCGGACAGGGACCTCTTGCAACGGGCCCTGGCGGATCCGCCGCCGCCGGATCAGGCCGGATCATTCACGTAGGGTGGGTGGAGCACGGAAATCCGGATCCATGGAGCGTTGCGCGAACCGGTCCAGAACAGTGGCGGGGGTTTTCAAGGGGTTCGGCTCCGTGCGTAACCCACCATTGCCTCTGGACAACCCGGCCGGCGGCCGATCCTTCAGCGGTCTGAGTGCCCGAGGTCGCGTCCGGGGGCGATTTTGTCGCGGACCAGTTGCTTGAGTTCCTTGATCTCCGGAAAGCGGCCCTGTTCCCGCCGCGACCAGACCAGTTCTTCGCCGGCCCGGATCTCGAACACGCCGCCCGTGCCCGGCACCAGGGCCACTTCGCGTAGCTCGGTTTCGAACGTGGTCAAGAGTTCCTGGGCCATCCAGGCCGCCCTCAGCAGCCAGCGGCACTGGGTGCAGTAGATGATCTCAATGCGTGCCTGGTTCATTGGTTGACATGCGCTCCACGTGGATTCAATCGTTGTTGGCAAGCCTATTGCGTCCCAGCGACTCCGACCATCCACGAGCGCCACCGCCAGCAAGTCTTCGATTGTGGAGGCTTACCCGGAATCACCAGCGCTTCGAACCAGCCAACGCCAGCGCGGCGTCGCGACATTCCCGTGGAACGTAGTAGCGGTATCGTTTTTCACGTGCCCCGGTGACCGAAGCCAAGCGGTGGAGTACGGTCGAGATTTCGCGCGGTTTTTTGCCTGGATCGTCCTGAACGAAAATTGCGTTGTACGGGTCTTGCTCCCGCTCCTCCTTCTCCGGCGTATACGGATTGTAGATCGTCAACTTCAGGTCGTCGCGCAAAACATAGAAATTGGGATCGAACTTCTGTTCGGCAACGAGTTCCCGTAGCCGTTGCTCCCAGTCGGCACGTGCGTCGGAAAAGGCGTCTTGGGATACGGGGTCGTCGACCGGCGACAAACGGCCTCGTCCCAGGAACCGCCGTGCCAGGTCGTTCAGAACCGCATCCGGGTGACGCGTCCAGACTTGCATCTGGTATACAAGTGTCGCGTCCTCCATGGCACGGTACTGCCGAACGGTCGGACGTTGAGCGTCGAGGAACTCCGCAATCTCCCGCACCAGGTGTGCATCATTGCCGTGACCTCGAATCCACTTTGCGCGATTCCACGCCGAGAGGACCAGCTTCTCGAAACCTCTCGTGGTCTTGTGCTGGTACACGCTGTTGTACATATAGAAACGAGAGAATATGTACTCTTCGATCGAGTAAATAGCCGATCCAGGCCACACCAAGATCTTGAACCCATCATCGCCGGTGTACAGCGCGAAGGAATTCAATATACGATACCAGTCAAAATGGCCGTATCCGGAACCAGTGAAGTAGCTGTCGCGACGCAGGTAGTCGAGCCGATCGACATCGAGTTCACTTGAAAGAAGCGTCTTCTGCCATGGGGGTCGTTGATGATTGTCTTTCTCGATCAGAGCTGTTATGTGCTCAACGGGAATGTCATAGGCCGTCAACTTCTGATTGACGGAGGTCTCCGGGGAGTTGATGATTTGGCACGACCAGTCCTCGTGGTCGATTCCAAGGGCAGGCTCAAAGAGGTGAGAAAAGGGCCCGTGGCCCACATCGTGCAAGACTGCGGCAGCCAGAAGCGAGTGCCTTGCGCTCCACATCCGGGCCGTGGTCCAGCGACTCCACTCGACGACATGCGTGCTGCATCAGATTAAGCACGCCAAGTGTATGGCAAAAGCGCTATGATCCGCGCCCGGATATGTAAAGTGGCTGACGCCCAACTGATGAATGCGGCGGAGTCGCTGAACTTCAGGCGTGTCGATCAGGTCGAGTACCCAAGCGTCCCGGTCCTTATCGATCGCGATGTAGTTGTAGAGAGGGTCTCGAAATATCTTATCGGTGTTTGGCATCCTTGAAGCCAATAACGCCCTCGGCCAACTGTCGCGCCTCGCGCATCATGGGCGAATCGAAGCTCTCAGCCTTGAATCCGGCGGTTTGTTTTTGGGCGAGGTCCCAATCGCGGCCTGTGTCATAGAAAAAAGTAATCGTGGAGGGAAGTTCCAACACGCGCGGTCGTACATCCTTCAGTTTGGCCAGAAGACTGCCGAATCGCTCGATTTCCAGCTTTGCGGGCTCGCCCCCGGGTGTCTTCTCATAAGACTCGAGGCTTTCCAGAAGTTCCGGCTGCAATTCGTAGTTGTATTGCGTGCCCACCTTGGATTGCTGTTCGGACTCCACAAGAATTCCCTTGGAAGACATCAGGTCGAGTTGCTCGGCGAGGGCAGGAGAGTACGGACCGTAATAGTGCAGGCGGTAGTTGAGGTCGAAGTCACAGCCGGCTGCCTGGAGCAGATGAACGGTCTTTTGAATTCGCTTCCGCGAGTTTAGGCCTCCTGCCATTTGAATTACCTTCGCCAACTGGTAGCTCGTCATTCGTTCACCTCCATGTGTTCGCGCACCGCAGATCCTGGCCGTGTCGGCAATTCAACCCCATGTCCATAGATTCCGCCCAATGACTTTTTCTGGGCCAAACGCCATAAACATAGCATCATAATCACTCGGCTGCGTTGAAGCAAGCGATGAGGCAATAAATCTATCTTCCAACTTCCTAGAGCGCTCAACAAGCTGTCACAGCCGAAATCTCAGACCAAGCCACCCCCCAAAACGGGTGATTAAACGATACACCGGAATGGTCGTGTTCCTGTCGTCCCGGCGCAGGCGAAACAGTGAATTTCAGGTTTTTGCGGTGAAAATCTCTCCCCATCGCAAGGCCTAAGTCGTTTCGTACCAAGTGCCAACACCGTGCGGACCAATCACGGATTCACCAATCCGTGTTCCACCCTTACCAGCAAGGCCGCACGCGGACCAGGAGATAAAGATCGCCGCGCGGCCCGTCCGAGCGCGACGCTTTGCCCCGGCCCGCAATGCATAGCACCGTTCCATCGCGGAGCCGCGGTGGAAGCTGTAGCTCGAGAAGACGGGACTCCACGATGGTTCCCGCTCCGCCGCAGGTCTCGCATGGCCGGCCCTCGGCATCGACTTCACCTTGGCAGGCAGGGCATATCTGGCGAAGAGAGACGCGGACCTCAATCGGCCCGCCCCGCGCGGCCTCCTCCGGCACCAGGCGCAACTCGGCGTCAACGATCGGCGACTTGGCGGACGCGGCCTCGCGCTCACCGGCCGTTGATCGACTTAGCTCCGACCAGACATGGGAGAGATCCTCGAACGCCTGCCGGGGGCCGCGCCGCTCGCCGCGGCTCCGCTTGCGGTCGTAGGCGCGGCGTTTATCGGCGTTGGAAAGGACCTCGTGCGCCTCCATCGCCGCTTTGAAGAGTGCCACGGCGTCCGCTTCCTCCGGCCCAACGTCCGGATGGTATTTGAGCGCCAACCGGCGGAAGGCGGCGTCGATTTCCGCAGCCGTCGCCGTCCGCGGCAGGCCGAGAATAAAATAATAGTCTTTCATGGGATCACCATCGCCATTGCTCCGAGTGCTCCCTGGCAAGTTGCGCCGGGTAAGGACTGGTGAATCAATAACTGTCGCATAGTCGCCTTTCGCTCCGCGAAAGAACGCCACTTTCGCGGAGCGAAAGGCGACAGTGATTAATTTGCCGATCCTAAGTCGCGTTAGTCGCACCTGGTGGGACTCGTAGAACTCGGCCCGGACTCGTAGAACTCGGCCCACCCTACGGCTCGGCCCACCCTGCATCCTAGTTTTTTGCTTCCGCAA
Organism: uncultured Planctomycetia bacterium; assembly: GCA_963824275.1. GTDB lineage: Bacteria > Planctomycetota > Planctomycetia > Pirellulales > Thermoguttaceae > JANXQG01. Next base: position 2,371,649 of record CAWGOT010000003.1, read on the forward strand.
TTTGCGTGCCAAGGCAATAATGACGCGTTTTCCCGCCAATTTGGCAGGCCATTTTTCTCATGGCGTCACGGCAAAAATGTGCTCGCTGGCATGGGATTGCCGTAAGGCATTGAACTTCAAGAGATTGCGCGCCGGCCATCGCGCTGCCGGCTGGCCCGCCGGTTCGGGCACGCCTTTTGCAAGAAATGGCGACTGTCGCCGTCGGCTGCCAACTCACGCGGTGAGTCGGGCACGATGGGTTCCGACGGCGCCTTCCAACCATGCCTGTGAAAGGAGGCGTACCGTGATGAATCTTCTAACCAGACCCTTCCGCAGCAACCCGCTTGACCCCTTTAATGGGACGGACTGGAGTTGGCCGAGCGAGCCCTTCGCGGAACTGGACCGGCCTGAATGCCGAGATGAACCGCATGTTCCGGCGATTCGGCGCGGCGGAACCCGGCCAGGCCCCTGCGGTCACCTATCCGGCCGTCGATCTGTGGCAGGACGAAAACTGCCTGTACGTCGAAGCGGAGCTGCCCGGGATCCAGATCGCCGATCTGGAAATCTATGTCACCGGAGGCAATCAGCTCACCGTGTCCGGCGAGCGGAAGCCGCCGACCGTCGAAGGAGGCGCCTGGCACCGGCAAGAGCGCGGCTACGGCAAGTTCAGCCGCCTGCTGGCACTGCCCTGCGACGTCAAGACCGACGAGGTCGAGGCCGACCTCAAGGACGGCGTTCTGACCGTCAAGCTGCCCAAGAGCGAGGCCGCCAAACCGCGACGTTTGGCGATCAAGGCCGAATGAGGGCACGAACCCGATCGGCCCGAACGGTCTCTTTTACCGCGAGAATCTGCAAGGAAAGGAGGATTATCCAATGAAGAACGAATCTGACCAAGCGACAAGGCGACGGCAACGGGGCTGTCGCCGAACGGACGCGGAATGCCGCGACCTACACGCCCCGCTTCGACATCGTGGAGACCGAGGAGAAATTGCTGCTCTTCGGCGACCTGCCGGGCGTGGCCAAGGATGACCTCGACGTTCGCTTCGAAAACGGCGAACTGACCATTGAGGGCAAGGTGCTGCCCCGGCAGGCCGAGCACGAGTTCCTCTACGGGGAGTACGGCATCGGCGATTTCCATCGCAGCTTCGCCATCAGCGAAACGATCGACGCCGAGAAGATCTCCGCAGAACTCCGTGACGGCGTGCTGACGCTGCACCTGCCGAAGGTCGAAGCGGCCAAGCCGCGGAAGATCAAAGTCAAGGCTGGCAAGTGACTAAGTCCACAGAGAAAAGGAGGTATGACAATGGCTAGTTTGATTCCCTGGAAACGGCGCAACGAAGAAAAGAGCGGCAACGCGCTGGTCGAACGGCCGCGCGACGTGCTCACGCAGATGCGCCGCGAGTTGGATACGCTCTTCGACCGCTTCTTCACCGGCTGGCCGAGCCTGGCCGGCGACTGGCCGGTCGAGGGCTGGGGCTTCCACGTCGACGACACCGGCAAGGAGATCGTCGTGCATGCCGAGGCCCCGGGCTTCGAGCCCGACGACTTCAACGTCGAGATCGTCGGCGACAACCTGGTCTTGAAAGCGGAACGCAAGGAGGAAGACAAGAGCGGCAACGGGTACCGCTTCCGCCAGGAGCGGCTCTACCGCACGGTTTCCCTGCCGCATGGCGTGGAGGCCGACAAGATCGAGGCCCGCTATCATAACGGCGTGCTGGATGTCCGCGTCCCCAAGGGCGAAGAGGCCAAGGGCAAGCGGATCACGGTGAAATCGGCGTAGTTGAGAACCAAGGATTGCCAGCGGGATTGGGGTGGCACGTCCCTGAGTTTGCGAAGGGCGTGAGAAGTATCAAAACACGCCCTTCGCAAGCGCAGGGACGTGCCGCCCAACCTGCTAGCCGTGAACTCAGGCCCGCCAAACAAACCGGTTCGCGACCTGGCAAGGATGGATCGAAATGGACGGAGGAAATTCGATCGGCACTCCCATAGAGGCCGCGGCGGAGATGTTGTGGCCCGACGCCGGCGATGCGGTTGAAAGCATCGGCCCCCTGGGCCAGCCGCGGTACGTCGTAGGGCTGGGCGCGTCGGCAGGCGGACTTGAAGCCCTGGAACAGTTCTTCGACAAGATGCCCGCCAAAACGGGGCTGGCCTACGTCGTCATTCAGCACCTCTCGCCCGACTTCCGCAGCCTCATGGACGAGCTCTTGGCGCGGAGGACGGCCATCCCCATCCGCCGCGTCGAAGACGGTATGGCCGTGGAACCGGACACCGTCTATCTTATCCCGCCCAAGAAGGAGATGATCATCTCCGGCGGCAAACTGTTGCTGACCGACAAGGACCCGGCGCAGGGCCTGACGCTGCCCATCGACCATTTCTTCCGCTCCCTGGCCCAGGACGTGGGCGAGGGGGCGATCGGCATCGTCCTCTCGGGCACTGGGAGCGACGGTTCCCGCGGGATCCGTGCCATCCACGACGCAGGAGGGCTGATCCTGGTCCAAAGCGCCGAAACGGCCAAGTTCGACGGCATGCCCAAGAGCGCCCTGGAGACCGGCGTCGCCGATTTCGTCCTGCCCGTCGACGAAATGCCGGGGACCCTGCTCCGCTGCATTCATCATCCGGCGGCCGAAGGGACCGATCGGCCGCCGGTCGCCGATGCCGTCCGCGAAACCGCGATGGACACGATCTACCGCCTGCTCCGCGATCGCTACGGGATCGACTTCAGTTTCTACAAGCCGAACACGGTCGCGCGGCGAACCGAGCGGCGGCTGCTCTTGAACCACGCGCTTGACCTGAACGATTACGTCAAGCGGCTGGAAGAGAACCCCGATGAGTTGAACCACCTATATCGAGACCTGCTGATCGGCGTGACCCGCTTCTTCCGCGACCACGAGGCGTTCCAGCGGCTGGAGACGGAGATTCTGCCCTCGGCACTGGCCGCGATCCCGCCGGACGAGGAGTTCCGGGCCTGGGTGGCGGGCTGTGCGACGGGCGAAGAGGCCTACTCGCTGGCCATTCTCTTGATGGAGCGGCTGGAGGCGATGCACCGCCGCGTGAAGGTCAAGATCTTCGCCACCGACGTGCATCGGGCCTCGCTCGAATTTGCCAGCACGGGCCTCTACAGCCAGATGGCGCTGGCCGAGGTCAGCCCCGAGCGAATCGCCCGGCACTTCGTCCGCAAGGGCGACGGCTACCAGGTGTCGCAGGACCTGCGGCAGATGGTGGTCTTCGCTCCGCACAACATCATCAAGGACGCTCCCTTCACCAAGCTCGACCTGATTTCGTGCCGCAACCTGGTGATTTATTTCCAGCCGCCGGCGCAGAAGAAGGCGATGTCGCTGTTCCACTTCGGCCTGAAAACGGGCGGGATCCTGTTCTCGGGCCGAGCGAGAGCCCCGGCGAGCTGAGCGACGAGTTCGATCATCTCGACGCCCACTGGAAGATCTATCGCAAGCGGCGGGACATGCGATTTCCGGCCGATCTCCGCCTGCCGCTTTCGATCGCCGACTCCCAACTGCGGCCCACGGGCATCCCGCCCCTGCCGCACCTCAGCCAGGTCGACATGCACCTCGTGGGCGTCTACGACGCGATCCTCGAGGAGCACATGCCGCCGAGCCTGCTGGTGGACGAGAACCGGGCCCTGGTGCAGTCGTTCGGCGGGGCCAGCCGCTACCTGCGGCTCCGCGACGGTCGGCTCTCGACCGACCTGCTGGAGATGGTCGATACGGACCTCCGCATGGCCCTGGCCGGGGCCTTGCAGAGGGCCTGCAAGGGCGCGGCCCCGGTCGTCTACAAGGGGCTCCGCGTGCAGTTTGCCGAGGGCCAGCGGCTGGTGAACCTGACCGTCAAGCCGATCCGCAACCGCCGCTCGAGCCGGCTCTACGCCCTGGTCTCGATCGAAGAACTCAACGAAGCGGTCCGTCCTGACGCCACCGAGATCGACTTCCGCCAGGCCTCCGACGAACAACTTCAGGGCCTGGAGATCGAGCTCCGCTACACCAAGGAAAACCTGCAGGCGACGATCGAGGAGTTGGAGACCAGCAACGAGGAGTTGCAAGCGACCAACGAGGAGCTGGTGGCATCGAACGAGGAGCTGCAAAGCACCAACGAGGAGCTTCACTCGGTGAACGAGGAACTGTATACCGTCAACGCCGAGTACCAGAAGAAGATCGCCGAGTTGACCGAGTTGAACGCCGACATGGACAGCCTGCTGGCAAGCACCGAAGTGCATACGGTATTCCTCGATCGCGAGCTGACGATCCGCAAGTTCACGCCGAAGATCGCCGACGTGTTCAACCTGCTGCCGCAGGACGTGGGACGGCGGATCGACAATTTCACGCACCACATCGAGTACGGGCCGCTGATGGAGAACATCCGCCGCGTGCTCGATACGGCGGAGCCCTTCGAACGGGACGTGCAGGACCGCAACGGCCGGTGGTTCCTGCTGCGGATCCTGCCCTACCGCAACAAGGCCCGCATCGACGGCGTGGTGCTGACGCTGATCAACGTCTCGCTGCTGAAGCAGGCGGAGAGGGAGCTCAAACGGGCAGAGGAAGAGGCCCTGGAAGCCGTGCGCCGTCGCGACCACTTTCTGGCCATGCTCTCGCACGAGTTGCGGAATCCGCTGGGGGCGGTCCTCAACTCGGCCCACGTGCTGGAACGCGCCGAGGCCGACGACGACGCCCGCCGGCGGGCCCAGGCGGTCATCGCCCGCCAGGCCCGGCAAATGGCCCGCCTGCTCGACGACCTGTTGGACGTTCTCGCGGATCACGCAGAACAAGATCGAGATCCACCGGGAACTGGTCGACCTGAGGACTGCGGCGGCCGAGGCCGTGCAGGCGGCGCGCCCCATGATCGAGTCGCGGCGGCAGAAGTTGAAGGTCGAGATCGAGCCCTCGCCGTTGTTGGTCATGGGCGATGCCGCCCGCTTGCAGCAGATCCAGGTGAATCTCTTGCACAACGCGGCCAAATACACGCCGCCGGAAGGAACGATCTGGCTCAGCGTCGAGCGGCAGGGCGGCGAGGCCGTGGTCCGCGTCCGCGATACGGGGGCCGGCATTCCGGCGGACATGCTGGACACGATCTTCGATCTCTTCGTGCAGAACGATCGGACGCTCGATCGCGCCGACGGCGGCATGGGGGTCGGCCTGACGCTCGTGCGCACGCTGGTCGCGCTGCACGGCGGCACGGTGACCGCCCGCAGCGACGGCGCCGGCCGCGGCAGCGAATTCGTCGTCCGGCTGCCGTTGAGCAGCGAAGTCCAATCGGCCGTCGCCAAGGAGCCGGCGGCGAAGTCGCGGGCCGGAACGCGGGTCCTGATCGTGGAAGACAACGCCGACAGCCGCGAGATGCTCGCGCAGCGGCTCCGCCTCGACGGCTGCGAGGTGGCGGTTGCCGCCGACGGCAAGCAAGGGCTGGAGGCCATTCGTCGCGAGAAGTTCGACGTGGCCCTGGTCGATATCGGCCTGCCGGGGATCGACGGTTACGAGGTCGCCCGGCAAGTCCGCGGCGGTGCGGGAGGGGACGGGATCTATCTTGTCGCGCTGACCGGCTACGGACGGCAGGAAGATCGCGCGGCCGTGCTCCAGGCGGGCTTCGACGAACACCTGGTCAAGCCCGTCAAGCCGAGCGAGTTGGATCGCGTGCTGCTCATGCGCCGCGCATGCTGACGACCGGCTCCAGGTTGCGGTCCATTTCACGGATCAGTTCCCGCGCGTTGACCGGCTTGGAGAACCACTTATCGACCCCAAGTCGCCCGAAGGCCACGCCCGCTTCCCGCTGGTCGGCGCCGCTGACGGCAAACAAGCGCAGATCGCGGAGGGCCGGGTTGCGGCGGATGCTGGCGACGGTCTGCGGGCCGTTGCACCGCGGCATGGCCATGTCCAGTAGCACGAAGTCGGGATGTTCGTGGCTGTCGAGGTACGACAGGGCCTCGAAACCGTCCGAAACGACTTCCACCACATAACCGCTCATCCGCAGGCAGGCCGCCAACAGTTCCGACTCGTTGGGATTGTCTTCCACGATCGCGCAAGGCGCGGATGAGCAGGCGTCTGGGACGATTCGTGCTGCTTGGCAAGTTCTGCCTGCTTGGACGAATCGAGCACGGCGTCGATCTCGCTCAATTCGTTGAAGATCTTGGCGATCGTCGCTTCGGCGGCGTCGGCGTCGCCCGATTCCAGCCGGCGTTGCAGGACCTGCAGGCCCAGGGAGGCGATGTTGAGACGATTGCGAATCGTGTGGCGAAGCGTCTTCGTCAGGAGGGCGGCGGGTGCAGGGCCCTTGGCGGAGGGATCGCCGGCAGCGGCCGGGTCCGTCAGTTCTTCCCTGAGGATCTGGATTTCCGCGGGCGCGTCGATGCCGAGCCGCACGACTTTGCCGGCAAGCCGCAGGACCTCGACCGAGACTCCCAGGTTGGCGAAGACTACTTTTTCATTCTCACGGCGGGACAACACAAGCATTGGGAACTCCTTTTTCCCTGCGGCTGCGGCAGTGCCGCTGCGGCCGCGGGCCAATGATAAAACCGAATCCATCGGCATCCATGCCGCCGGCCGACAGGCCAAACCTGGGGAGTCCCTTCCCGCATCTCTTCCGATCATTACGATTTTTGCCCATTCGACCAAAAGAGGTCAAGGGCAATTTTTTAACTAGTCGTAGGAAACTGAAAAGAGATCTTGCCAGGAATTTTCGTTCACCTCGACGGGGACAAGAACAACCGCAGATACGAAAACCGCGATGGCACCCTCTGTAAGGAAATTTCGGATTCTTCCTTGCTGCAACGGGCATATTGGTTTAGAATCGTTGGTGGAGACTAGTTATGAATTTCACAAGTGAGCAAGTGCAGGCCATTCGGGACGGGTCTCCCGTTCCAGTCGTCCTTCCTGAAGTTGGGGAGGAGTGCATCGTACTCCGGAAGGATGCCTACGAGAAAATCAAACATCTTCTCTGTGACGACAATGAAATTGATCCCACACGGCTTTACCCTCTGGTGAGTGCCATGATGGCCGAAGATGACGCGAATGATCCCGCGCTGGAAAGCTACCAGAAATACAAACCATGAAGCGCGGCGACATCGTCATTGTCGACTTTTCTGTCTACAATCCGCGTTCGGGTTTTATTCCTTCCGCCCCACCGATTTCAGCATTATGCCACGCTATAGCCCGGCCACGATCGAACCGAAATGGCAGCACTACTGGGAAACGAACCGCACGTTCGCCACGCCCCGGCTGCCTGAGGGTCCCAAGATGTATGTCTTGGACATGTTCCCCTATCCCAGCGGCGCCGGCCTGCACGTCGGCCATCCGGAGGGCTACACGGCCACCGATATCGTCGCCCGCTACCGCCGCAAGCGGGGCTACAGCGTCATGCACCCCATGGGCTGGGACGCCTTCGGGCTGCCGGCCGAGCAGCATGCGAAGAAGACCGGCACCCACCCGCGGACCACGACCGAGAGTAACATCAACAACTTCCGCCGCCAGTTGAAGATGCTCGGCTTCAGCTACGACTGGGACCGCGAGCTGGCCACCACCGACGTGACCTACTTCCGCTGGACGCAGTTCATCTTCCTCGTGCTCTTCGACACCTGGTTCGACCCTCAGCAGCAAAAGGGCCGGCCGATCGCCGAGCTGCCGATCCCCGACGAAATCGCCGAGCAAGGGCCCGCGGCCGTCGACCGCTATCGCGACGAGCAGCGACTGGCCTATCAGATCGAGGCCCCGGTCAATTGGTGCCCTGCCCTGGGCACGGTGCTGGCCAACGAGGAGGTGATCGGCGGCCTGAGCGAACGCGGCGGCCATCCCGTGATGCGGATGCCGTTGCGGCAATGGATGCTGCGGATCACGGCCTACGCCGATCGGCTGGAAAAAGACCTCGCAGGACTCGACTGGTCCGAGAGCATCAAGATGCTGCAGCGGAACTGGATCGGGCGGAGCACCGGCGCGGAGGTCGATTTCTTCATCGGCAGGGAAGGAGCGGGGAGCGGGGAGCAGGGAGCGGGGAGCAAGGAGTATGAGGGTTGGCGGCGCGACCGCGAGCTGGCCGGCTATACGCCCAAGCCGGACGAGCAGGTCCTGCGGATCTATACCACGCGGCCCGATACGCTCTTCGGCGCGACCTACATGGTTATTGCGCCCGAGCATCCGTTCGTCGACCGGTTGACTTCGCCCGAACAGGCCGAGGCCGTGCGGGCCTATTGCGAGAAGGCCACGCGGAAGAGCGACCTCGACCGCACCGAGCTGGCCAAAGACAAGACCGGCGTCTTTACCGGATCCTACGCGATCAATCCGGTCACCGGAAAGCCAATACCCGTCTGGGTGGCCGACTACGTGCTGATCAGCTACGGCACGGGGGCAATCATGGCCGTCCCGGCGCACGATGACCGGGATTTTGAGTTCGCCAAAAAGTTTGGCTTGGAAATCAAGCAGGTGGTGGCGTCTGCCGGGCAGGATGGGACCATTGAGACTCATGGGTCCTATAAGTCCCATAGGTCCCATGAAGCTGAGGCAGCCTTCACCGCGGAGGGCCATGCCGTCAACAGCGGCGAGTACGACGGCCTGCCGACGGCCGAGTTCAAAGAGCGGATCACGGCCGATCTTGCGGCCAAGGGCCTGGGCTGCGCGGCGGTGAACTACAAGCTTCGCGACTGGCTCTTCAGCCGCCAGCATTTCTGGGGCGAGCCCTTCCCGATCCTCCGCGAGTCGACGTGTACGGCCAGCCCAACGGCCGGCTCCGCGCCCTGAAGCCGGAAGACCTGCCCTTGGACCTGCCGGAGATGATGGCGTTCGACGCGGCGCACGACCGCCCCGAGCCGCCCTTGGACAAGGCCCCGGAGTCATGGCTTTACGTCACGCTCGGCGGCAAGCGCTACAAGCGGGAGACGAACACCATGCCGCAATGGGCCGGCTCGTGCTGGTATTACCTCCGCTTCCTCGACCCGAAGAACGACAAGGCCCTGGTCGATCCCGAACTGGAAAAGGCCTGGATGCCGGTCGATCTGTACGTCGGCGGCGCGGAGCATGCCGTGCTGCACCTGCTCTACGCACGGTTCTGGCACAAGGTGCTCTACGACCGCGGCTACGTGAGCATGACCGAGCCCTTCCACAAGCTGGTCAACCAGGGCATGATCCTCGGCGAGACGGAATACACCGGCTATCGCACCACGACCGGCTGGGTCAGCAGCGGCGAGGTGACCGAAGACGGCGACGGCAAGCCGATCGACAAGCAAACACGCGAGCCGCTCACGGCGGTGAGCCTCAAGCCGGACGAAGCGACGAAGCAGGGCGAGGTCTTCGTCTTGAAGGCCGATCCGTCGGTCCGCATCGAGAGCCGGGCCTATAAGATGTCGAAGGCCCGCGGCAACGTGGTCAATCCCGACGAGGTCGTCAGGGAATTCGGGGCCGACGCCCTGCGGCTGTACGAGATGTTCATGGGCCCGCTGGAGGCGGTCAAGCCCTGGAGCACAAAGGACGTAAGCGGCGTCGCCAGCTTCCTCGATCGCGCCTGGCGGCTGGTGGTCGACGATCGGGCCGAGGAGACGCGGCTCAGCGCGGCGGTCGTCGATATCGAGCCAACGCTTGAGCAGAATCGCGTGCTGCACAAGACGATCCAGGCGGTGACGCGGGACATCGAACAGATGTCGTTCAACACGGCCATCCCGCGGATGATGGAGTTCACGAACTATTTCTTCAAGGTTCAAGAGCGGCCGAAGGTCGTGCTGGAGCAGTTCGTGCAATTGCTTTCCCCATACGCCCCGCACCTGGCCGAGGAGCTGTGGCAGCAGTTGGGCCACGCCCAGTCGCTGGCCTACGAGCCCTGGCCGGAATACGACGAGGCATTCCTCAAGGAAGAGACGATCGAGATCCCCGTGCAGATCAACGGCAAGCTGCGAGGGCGGATCGTAGTGCCCACCGGGGCCGACCAGGCCGCCCTGGAGGCCGCCGCCCGGGCCGACGAGAAGATCGCCGAGCTGCTGGCCGGCAAGACGGTTGTCAAGACGATCGTCGTGCCGGGGAAGATGGTGAACTTCGTGGTGAAGTAGACATGAAAATCAAGTATTTCAAGGACACCGACACGGCTCTCCTGGAGTTCAGCGACGGCCGGGTGGTGGAGACTCGTGAAGTTAGCGAGAATGTATATGTCGACCTCGACGAGGATGGTAACCTCGTCAGTATGACCGTCGAGCATGCGGCGGAATGTGCCAGCCTCCCGGAAGTTGCCGTCGAGGAAGTTACAAGTGCCTGAACGATAACGAGGCGGTACACAGCAGCCCCCAACGAATAACTCCGCAATCGGCAATCGGCACGAGTCGATGCGATAGCCGGCCCATCCGCGTGTAGATCAATCCGCAGGCAACGGTTCGCACTCGGTGGGATCAGCGGAGAATCGTACAATTCGGCAATGCCTGCCCGAGTTTCTTCGCACCTTCATTCGTGACCCTGGTGCGCTCGATGTGCAGTTTTTGAAGATGAGTCAGTCCTTTGAGTTGTTCCAGTTTGCCTTCCGCTTCTTCGCCCTGCCAGCGGCCGGAATTTCCGCGGCCGGAAGTTTTGGCTGACGTGGCTGTTCCTGAGCCTGACGGGCAAGCCGCTCGCGGGCCAGATGGATGGCGTCGCGCAGGGCGTCGAGGTCCTGGCGAATCAACTCCTCGGGCTTCTTGCTGACGGCCGTCCGCTCGAACAGGAACCGGTCGATCTTCTGACGCAGCGTGCGAACGCTCCACCGCTCGATGCGGCACATCTCGGCATAGAAGTCGCGTTTCAGGGGGTCTTCTAGCGGAAGAATCTCGCGGAAATGGCTCCAGCTCAATTGTCGCCACAGTGTGGCGACAATCTGCTCGTCTGGGAAAATCTCGGCGAACTGGATCATCCGCCGAACTCCTTTCTCCGTGTAACCGCGGCCGTATTCCACGGTTAACTGTGCAGACACTGTCTGCACAATCTGTTCCCCGTACTCCGCCCGCTGCTCGTGCAGAATGTCCTCTCGAATGCGCTTGCCGATGTGCCAGTATAGCGCGACCATGCCCGCATTCACCGTCCGCGCCACCTGCTGGCGGGCCTGTTCGATCAGGCTGCGGATGTCGCCCAGCAGACGATCCACGGAGGGTGCGGGCGTCGTCGACTTTCCATCCACTATGAGCGATTGAGCAGATGTTTTCCGCGGTCGTTTCTTTGCCATGATAGTCCCTGGTCAGAGGTCAGCGCCGCTGAACGGCGACGGCACCATCAGCGATGAAAGAATGCGTCCCTTCATCATAAAGGTCGCGACAGCGTCGCGACAATTGGTGCCGCCCATTTCTTCGTCAACTGGTGCAGAATCGTAGGGTGCGTGAAGCGAACCGGCGGAGAAGTGGTGGGTTGCGCACGGAGCCAAACCCTTGAAAACGCGTCTGGTTGTTCTGGACCGGTTCGCGCAACGCACCATCGAGTCTAAGCTTCCGTGCTTCACCCACCCTACGTGAATAGGCCGCGCCCACGGGGGCAATTGTCACGACAGCGCCGCAACAATTCGCGTCGCTCACTTCTTCATCAACTGATGAAGCGGTTGCTCCGCACAGCCGCAACCGCACGCATGCTCGGGCTCGGGAGCCGGATGAACGGCTTCCACGAGCTTCTTGGCACCGCGGGCCGGCAGTTTCGAGCCCAGCAGCACGGCCACCAGGACCACGGCCCAGAAGTTCGACCAGAGATTCGACCACAGCCCGGCCGGCTCCGTATGATGCTGGACGCAGGCCACCGGCATGTAGGACTGCGGCAGCCACTGCACAAGCAAGGGCAAGAGCGCATCGAGCACCAGGCCGCAAAGGAGGGCACTGAGCCCTACGGTCACCAGATAGACGACCGTCGTGCGGCGGCCGAGGACTTTCCAGACCGTCGTCACCGCGGCGGGATTGGTCGCGGCGCCAACGATCAAGAAGGCCAGGGCAGCGCCGGGCGAAGCGCCGAGATGAATCAGCCCTGCCGCAATCGGCACGGAAGCCGTGGCGCAGACATAGAGCGGAATGCCGGCGGCCATCAAGACGAGAATTGAAAGCAGACCGCTGCCAAGATGCTCTTGCAGACTATCGGGAGGGAACGCGGCGGAGAGCGCCCCGGCAATCGCCACGCCAATCAGGAGCGGCCAAGCCAGATCGCGCGGCAGGGTCACGAATCCATACCGGGCCGCCCGCAGCCAGGCCGGCGCCGCGCGATCGCCCGAACAACAGGAATCGGTGCAGGGCGGCGGCACGTCGGGCTCGGCGGAGTTGGCTTGTCCGAACGCGAGCACGAGCGCACCGCCCAAGACGCCGCTGATCAAGGCGGCAATCGGCCGGAAGACCGCAAAGACCGGCCCCAACAGCGCGTAGGTCACGGCGATGCTGTCGATCCCGGTCTGGGGCGTGGAAAGCAGGAACGAAGTCGCTGCCGCCCGGCTCGCTCCATGCCGCCGCATCGACGCCACCACGGGGATCACGCTGCACGAACAGAGCGGCAGCGGAATCCCCAGCAAGGTCGCCTTCACGACCGGCCCCAAGCCCTTGCCGCCGAGGTGCCGCTCGGTCCACTCGGGCGAGATCCAGATCGACATCAGGCCGGCCAGCGCAAAGCCGAACAGCAAGTAGGGGGCCATCTCCTGGATGACCAGCCAGCACTGCCAGACAAAGTTCAATAGTAGATCGGGCATACGTTCATTACGTCGCGTGCTTGGCCAGGTACTCGGCGACGCCCTTGGCGCTGGGCTTCATCGCCTCTTCGCCTTCCCGCCAGTTGGCAGGGCAGACCTCGCCGTGCGTCTCGTGGAACTGCAAGGCGTCGACCATCCGCAGGGCCTCGTCCACGCTGCGGCCCAGCGGCAGGTCGTTCACCAGGGCGTGGCGGACGACGCCCTTCTTGTCGATCAGGAACAGCCCTCGCAGGGCGATGCCCCCTTCGAGCAGCACGCCGAACTTCTCGGAAATCTCCTTCTTCAGGTCGGCGACCAGCGGATATTGGATGGGGCCGATGCCGCCCTGGTTCCGCGGCGTGTTCTTCCATGCCAGGTGCGTGAAATGCGAGTCGACCGATACGCCGATGACCTGCGTGTTCTTGGCCTTGAACTTCGCCACCGCCTTGTCGAAGGCAATGATCTCCGAAGGGCAGACGAAGGTGAAGTCGAGCGGATAGAAGAACAGCACGACATACTTGCCTTGGAACGACGAAAGCGTCAGGTCGGCAAACGAATCGTCGGGCATGACGGCAGTGGCCGTGAAATCCGGGGCGGGTTTGGTAACGAGGCTACTCATGGGAATCTCCTTATTAGTTTTCTGGAAAATTGGAATGGGTTGGTTCTTGGCACGTAATTCTTAGTACTCAGTACCAAGTTCTAACTTCTAACTCCTAAATTCTGACTTCTCGCTCCTACGTTCTCACCCCGCGGCTCGTTTTCCGAGCTCGCCGTCGAGAATGAAGAGCCCGATATGGCCATCGCCCATCAGCTTCAGCTTCTCGACAATGCGATGTCGTCTGGGCCTCTTCTTCCACCTGCTCGTGGACGAACCACTGCAGGAACTCCAGCGTGGCGTAATCGCACTCGCTGGTGGCCAGCTTGACGATGGCGTGGATCTTCTCGGTGACCTTGATTTCGTGCGCCAGCGTGTGCTCGAAAACGTCCGGCACCGACTTCCATTCGCTCGGCGGGGCGTCGATCTGCTTCAGGATGACCCGTCCGCCGCGCTCGTTGACGTGGCCGAAGATCTTCATCGCATGGCTCCACTCCTCGCGGGCCTGGACTTCCATCCACTTGGCCATGCCATGGAAGTTCTTCGATTCGAAGTAGGCGGCCATCGACAGATACAGGTAGGTCGAGGCGATCTCGCCATGGATCTGGTTGTTGAGGGCCTCTTGGACGTTCGCCTTAAGCATGTTCCGATTCTCCTGAAGTTGTTGAGAGACTGCCTGGGTTGCCACTCACCGCGGGGGCCTGCCTGGGTGCGGACGACTGCCGGCAGCGGGGGCAGACTCCGATGAATTCCAAGCGGTGGCCAATGACTTGATAACCGCGCAAATCATCATCTTCCGGAGGCGCAAATTCAAGGGGGGGTGTCGGAAGGTCGTCGACCCGCCCGCAGCGGACGCAGCGGAGATGGTCGTGCTGGGCCGTATTGGCATCGAAGCGGGCCTCGCCGCCGGAATGCTCTTTTTTCTCGATCAGGCCCATCCGCGCCAGCAGGTCCAGATTACGGTAGACCGTGCCCAGGCTGACCCTCGGCAGCCGCCGCCGGACAAGTTGGTAGAGTTCCACCGCCGTCGGGTGGGAAGTAACCGCCTGCAATTCCTCGAGAATCACCTGCCGCTGCCGGGTTTTGCGGCGCTGGCTGCCCGCTTGCCTGCCCGGCGCCTGGGGGAGAGACGAGCCCGCCGCGAGGGCTTGTCCCCCTCGTCCATCGGGAGCGGCACTTGAGTTGAGAGGGGGGTTGCTTTCCTTTGACTGGTATTTCATATCGAGAAGTATTATCAATAATCTAGCGTTGTCAAGAGGGCCTTCCGCACAATTGACCGGGCCGGCGACTGGAACTCCGCAAGAAAAGTGGGGGAGCAGAAAAATGCTATGCCGCTATTCTTCGCGATTTGACGTGGATGCTGTCTAATTGAGCGATGGTTCGATGGGTCCATGGACGCGTTTTCCCGATACCGCATAGCCCCACTGATGGATACCGCCAGCAACACTCCCAAGCGATGGTTCCAGTTCAGTCTCCGCGGTCTGCTGTTGATGACCGCGACGATCGCGCTCGGCTTGTCGATTGGATGTCTCGAAAAGGCGCGGTTGGAAGACGGACTGTTTGCTTTCGCCACGACGTGGATCGTGATTGGTCTGGTCAACCAGATGCGAGATCTTTGGAGTGCCTTTCGCCGCACGAGCGGCCTTTCGCCGGACCAGCAATCCGGCTGGTGGTTTGCCATTCTCTCGCGGTGCGCTGGTCGTGCTTCTGGTCGGCCACTTTCTCTTGATTGAACTGTTGGCAACGCACCGTATTGCTCTTGCCAGCATTGAGGACGGACTCGCATTATGGCCGGTAGGACACAAATCTCTGCGGAACGCAATCTTCGCGATGTGTCTGTTGTTCGTCTTTGGCGCCTGAAGGCATCACGACTCGGTGGCCGCGATGGCGGAAGACGGGGGTCAATATCTTGGCGGCCTTGGCCGTTGTCGTTCTTGCCGCGATTCTCTTGCTGGAGTGTTTTCTCATATATTGGCTCGTACACGTAGCCTGTTGTGGCATGGCGCTAGGGCGGCGCAGCGACTCGACCCGGATGCCGTTTGGATCTATTCGGACGTCCGCGCTTGGTCATTCCTGGGCCATGCCTTGCTCGCTACCAGTTTTGTCTTGCTGGATCTATTCTGGCTGCGTCAACTTGCGCGGTGTTGGAAGGGAGGGATCAGGTTGCGGGTGGTTGCCACAGGCGCCCTTGGCATCAGCCTGGCGCTAACCGCCATCTTCCCGGTGTGGCTGGCGACGAGCGGGTTCAAGGCCGTTTCGCCGTGTTTCGTCGAGGTCTTCGACATCGCTCCTCTCAACCGCTGGATCTTCGGAATGGTGCTGGTTGTCTTGTTCGTGACGGGGGCTGCCCGACGAATGATTCACGCCGCGACAATGCCAGCATGCGATACGCGATGGACCTGGCGGCGGCGGCCCTGGGCATACTATCATGAGCATCGCTTGGTGGCGCTGTTTGTCGCGGCGACGATCCTCTGCCTGGCAGTCCGCTTGCCGATGGACCAACTCAGAGTCATGCGTTCGATGTCATCCTGGCCTTTTCCCACAATGCAGTTCCTACGAGGAGTGCTCGAATTCTATTTGGAAGATTCGCGCTGCCAATTGTGGTCGGTGGTGTTCTGTGTGGCGCTCTATCGCACGATCTTTGGTTTCGCAAAGACCTCGAATGGTCCTTCTGCGGCACCGCTTGAGTTGCCGTTAGGGCTCTTTGCAGTCGTCTGGGCGGCACTACTGGCCATAGTTCTGATGGCGGTGCCGATCGTTACCGCGCTCGGAGTTGGTATTTGCCTGAATTATTGGCGATTGCCCTTTTGAACTTCTGAGCGCGAGACCATTGCGACTTAGTCGCCGTGGTCTTAGAATAGGGCTATGGCTAAGGAAAGCAGACCAGATCGATTGTCGGCCGGCGGAGGCCGGTTTGCCACGACGCACTGGAGCATGGTCGTAAGTGCTGGGGGCGGGCACTCGCCGGAGGCCGGCCGGGCCCTGGCCCTGCTGTGCGAGAACTACTGGTTCCCGCTGTATGCCTTCGTCCGCCGCGGCCGGCCGCTCGGCCGAGGATGCCCAGGACCTGACCCAGGAGTTCTTCGCCCGCCTGCTGGCCCAAGCGCTTCTAGCCAAAGTCGACCGTCAGAAGGGCAAGTTCCGCTCCTTCCTGCTTGCGGCACTCAAACATTTCCTGTCCGATGAACTCGACCGGGCACGCGCCGAAAAGCGCGGCGGCGGCCGGACCGTGATTTCGCTCGATAGCCTCGATGCCGAGACCCGCTATGGCCTGGAGCCGGCCAGCGATCTGACGCCCGAGAAGATGTTCGAGAAACAATGGGCCCTCTCGCTCCTGGAGCACGTCTTGTCGCGGCTCGAGGCGGACATGGCCGCCGAAGGCAAATCGGCGCCTGTTCGAGGCCCTCAAGGAAGCGCTGACCGGCGGCCGGCAGATGACCTACGCGGCCATCGGCGCCGAGTTGGGCATGAGCGAAGGGGCCGTCAAGGTGGCCGCCCACCGCATGCGGCGCCGCTACCGGGCCCTGTTGCGGGAGGAAATCGCCCAGACGGTCGCCGGTCCGGAAGAAATCGGGGACGAAATCCGCTACCTCTTGTCGTGCTTATAGTTCTCGTTCCCATGCTCCGCGTGGGAACGCACTGGATGGCCGCTCTGCGGCCCCGTAACTCTCGCTGCAACCGTTTTCGGGCCTTCCTTGTAACCTTTTCTCCGCTTTGCCTATAGTAACAGTGGAGAGACTCGGCAAGAAGGCCCCCAACCCATGAACGCAGAACACCGCTGCCCTGTCTGCAATGCCGAACTGGCGGCGAACGCGCCGCGAGGGCTCTGCCCGGCCTGTCTCCTGAAAGGCGGACTGGGAACCGAGACCCAGACGGCCGGCGGCAAGGCAAACCACCCCAGGAAACCGATTTCGTGCCGCCCACGCCGGCCGAGCTTGCGCCCCATTTCCCCGACCTGGAGATCCTGGAACTGGTGGGCCGCGGCGGGATGGGCGTGGTCTACAAGGCCCGGCAAAAGCGGCTCGACCGGCTGGTGGCGCTGAAAATCCTCTCGCCGAAGATCGGCCAAGACCCGGCCTTCGCCGAGCGGTTCGCCCGCGAGGCCCGGGCGATGGCCATGCTCAGCCATCCGCACATCGTCGCGGTTTACGATTTCGGCCAGACGGGAGGCGAGGGCGGTCCGCAGCCCCCTCGCCCACCGGGAGAGGGCCAGGGCTCAGTCTCCCTCTCCTTCCGGGAGAGGGGCAGGGGGTGAGGGTGCAAATCTCCCCTCTCCTTCCGGGAGAGGGGCAGGGGGTGAGGGCGTTTGTACTACTTCCTCATGGAGTTCGTCGACGGCGTGAACCTGCGCAGCTGCTGGACACCGGCAAGCTCGCGCCGCGAAGAGGCCCTGGCCATCGTGCCGCAGATCTGCGAGGCCCTGCAATACGCCCACGACCACGGCGTGGTCCACCGCGACATCAAGCCGGAAAACATCTTGCTGGACAAGGAGGGCCAGGTCAAGATCGCCGACTTCGGCATGGCGAAGCTGGTCGGCCGCGAGGCGCCGAACCTGACGTTGACCGGCGCGGGCCAGGTCATGGGCACGCCGCAATACATGGCCCCCGAGCAGATCGAGCACCCGCTGGAGGTCGATCACCGGGCCGACATCTATTCGCTGGGCGTGGTCTTCTACCAGATGCTCACCGGCGAGTTGCCGATCGGCCGCTTCGCCCCGCCCTCGAAAAAAGTGCAGATCGACGTGCGGCTGGACGAGGTCGTGCTGCGGGCACTGGAGAAGGAGCCGGACCTGCGCTACCAGCAGGCCAGCGAGGTCAAGACCCAGGTGGAGACGATCGTTACCACGCCCGGCGCTCCGCATGACGGTCCGAATTCAAAGGAGCACGTCTGGCAATCCCCAACCATGGGCTGGGGACATTTCATCGGCTATCTCTACGGCGTCACCTTCACCTCACCTCTGGCGTACAAAACGGCAAACCTCTCCGCGCTCGGATTCCTCGCCTGTCTCGCCTTCTTGTCCTATCTGCCCTTTCCCGAAGCCCATCGCTTCATGGGCTTTTCCGGCTTTTCCGGCTTCTTCGGGCTGATCGGCGTCGCATTCGTGATGGAAATCATTGCCCGACGCAAGGCGAGGGCAGCGGGCGGTGAATCCGCCCAATGGCCTGTGGGCGTTGCTGCACTGCGGGACACAAGTGCCTTCGCCGATATTCAATGCGCTGATGATCGCGGGCATCGCAGTCAGCCTGCTGGCGACCGTTTACTTTTTGGCGGGACTGCAACCACTGCTGCCCGCCGAATCGCGACCGGTATTTATACCGCCTAAACGCGAATTTCCGCCGCCCGCGAAGGAACCGGACCCAGCACTTGTTCGTCCCCGAGCTGATAGTCCCACCCATCGCGATTTGAACGCATCGGCCGCGATGGCCGACCCGCCCAAGCTGCGTTTCCTGGCCTGGCAGGACGAGAGCCAAGACTCGTCAAACATCCGTGCGTGGCACGCCGATGGCACGCCGGTGACGGATAGGGAGGAATTGCAGGTGCTTTCCAGCGTTCCGCCGACTGGTTTCCGCGTCGGACACGACGAATCGCAAGCGTGGCGATTCTTGCACCTCTGGTTTTCACATCCAGGCATCGATCGGCAAAGCTGCCAAGGTGTGACGCTGCTGAACGCAGAGGAAAAATCGATTCCGCTGACGCGAAATGGCTCCTTTGCGAGCAGCGCCGAGCCACCCAGCGCGAACAAAGAGAATCTCGGCTGGATCAAGTACACGCTAAGCCCTGGAACGGTCGGCCACACTCCGAAAACGGTCAATATCCGCCTTGAATACAGTGTCGGCCCGTGGAAATACGACTCGAAGATCGCGCCCGATTATAGCGGCGTGATGACATTGAGTGAGGGCAGCGTGTTGAGCGGCATCGGGCAGACCGCCGCAGGTAAAGCATTCATTGGCATTGCCGAAGATTGGAGCCGTACCGCCACAACGCAGTACGGTGTCGTTGCGACTACCGTGGATGGCAGGACGCTGGACAGCCTGGGAACCACGCGGGGAGGTCTGGCGGGCGGCCCCGTAGGGATGGAGCAGTTCGAGTTCGATGTGCCGCTGGATCAGATCAAAGAGTTTCACTTCCGCACACGGCCGATCAAATGCGTTGAATTCAAGGATGTCTCACTTCAGCCAGGGCAGAAGACCAAAGTGCAGGTCGTTGTGCCGGACGCGGCGGCGGTCGAGCAGGCTACGGCCGATCCCCTGCAATCGCCGCGTGCCGCCGAGATGCGAACCGTCGTCTTGGCCGCGCTGGAATACGCTACCGAGCATCCCGATTGGCCCACGACGCTTGATGAACTGAAGCCCAAGTATCTCGCCGAGCGCGAGATCGATCTTGGCCAATTCGTTTACCACCCCATGAGCGATGAATCGCTGAAAATGAACCCGCAAGCAGTCGTCGTGTTGTCGGAAAAGGAGCCGGCCCTTGCCGGCGGCCAATTCGTCGGCTTTGCCGATGGGTACGTCGAGTTCATCAGTGATTCCGAGCGGCTGAAACGACTCCTTCCCGCAGAGCCAAAGCCTTCGCAAGCCAAGCAACCGTGAACGAGTCTTATTGGCAAGGGAACGAACCCTTCCTGGACTGCTCGACCCCTGCCGCTTTGTGCGGCCGGTGAAGGAGTCTTGGTGGCAATAACCCCGCCGCGCCAAAAGACTCGTTCACCTGCCAGACGAGCTGGCAGGGGTCCCGAAAAGATACTGAAAACCCCCTGTTCGCTTACAAAACGCGTTCACCATCCGGGCAAGCCGGATGGGGTCTCACCTTAACCACCCACAGAGGATCCCCAGCCATGTCGCCATTCCCCCTGCAAGCCATTCTCTTCTGGATCGCGGTTACCCTCGCTCCGCAGGATACGTCGCAGTTCCTCGTCAAAGGGCCCAACGCAACGTGGGCCTGGACGAGACAATCGTTGGGTTGGAGTTTCTCGACCGACCGATCCGTGTGGGTCGTGCAAGGAAGCACCGTAATGTCCGCGAATGCCAAGGAGGGAGGCCACGCGGAGGACGTGGGGCGGTTCGTCGAGGGCATCAAGGACCATGACTGGAAGACGTTGGCCGCGCTGAAGTTGCAGTCCGGTGCATCGCTGGCCAAGGAGGGAGAGACCTATGTCTACACGCTTGACGAAGGAGCTGCCACGGCCAAGCGATATGTCATCCGCTTTCGACGGCCGCCAGCCGGGCCGGTCATGATCTTCGAGCCAGATCCGCCAAGCGAAATGTCAGCGCCCGCTTCGGACGCTTTCCTCAAGGCGGTAGACAGGCGGCTCAACTCGGGCCCGGAGGAGCTTGCCCGCGTTCGCAAACTGGACGATGGCCGGTTTGAAGTCGCCCTGCTGCGCCGCAATGACGCCGATAGGCAGCGGGTCGAGCGCCTGCTGGCCCACCCGGGCACGCTGGAGTTCCGCATCCTGGCCAGTAATCACCAAGACAAGACCCTTATCGAGCAAGCCCGCAAAGACCCGTCCAAGGCCGAGGTGCTCGACCCGGCCGGGAAGAAATTGGCCTGGTGGGTGCCGGTGAAGGCCGGCGCGGAAGAGGCTCTCGAAAGCGATGCGGACATTGTCCGGCGGACCACGAAGCAGGGCCAGCGCGACGTCACCGAAGTCCTCGTGGTTACCGACTCCTGCAACGTCACCGGCGCCTACATCACCGAGGCCAAGGCCGTGACCGACCGTGATCACACCGACCTCAATTTCACGCTCAACGCGGCCGGCGGGAAACTCTTCAGAAAACTGACGGGCGATCACGTGCCCGATTCATCGTCCGACTTCCGATACAGGCTGGGCATCATCCTTGACGGCGAGCTTTTTTCCGCACCGATGCTCCAGGCCCCGATCTCCGGCCAAGGAAGGATCACGGGCAACTTCACCAAGGAGCAGGCGTCGGACCTCGCCGATGTCTCGAATTCCGGCAGCCTGCCCGGCCGACTCCGATTGGTCCCGGCGGCCCCCAAAGGCCCGACCAAGACGCCAGCCGAGCCGAAGCCGTAGGGCTCGCAGGAATTTTTGCAACTCCCGGCTATCGCCCTGCGGACCGGCATGCTAAAATAGCGGGCGATGTGACTCGAAGCCCATTCCAGGCTCTCCCGCCCATCGGACATGGACCGCCAGGCCCGACGCGGCAGAGCCGATTCTTCGGGAGCCTTCCGCATGATCATCTTTGGAACCAGGTCGATGGAATCGGTCCGGTCAACCGGCACGTTTAACTGCCCTCGTTGCGGACGATTGAAACCCTACCGTCACAAGAGCGTCAACCGCTGGTTCACGCTGTACTTTATTCCGGTGATACCGATGGGCAGCGCGGGGATGTACGTCCAGTGCGGGGCGTGCGGCGCAACCTACGGCGAGGCCGTCCTCTCCTATGATCCGGAGGCGGAGACGCGGCAGCTCTATCTGAAGCTCCGCGGCCTGCTGATGCTCGTGGCCATGGCCGACGGCACGCCGCCGGATGCCGACGAGCTCCGCGCGATCGGCGCGGCCTACGAGGAGGCGACCGGCACGCCGCTGCCGGCCGACATCATCGAGAGCGACATGCGCAACGCCTCGACCAGCAACGTCCAGCTCGGGCTCTACGCCCGGCAACTGGGGCAGCAATTGAACTATCAAGGCAAGGCGATGTTCATGAAGGCCGCGTTCCGCGTGCTTTGCGCCAAAGGGCCGCCGCGCCGCGACGCCTCCGCCGTCATCGCCGAGATCACGCAGGCCATGCAACTCAACGCCGCGCACGTCAAGCAGATCCTCGGATAGCCGGCCATGAGACTGTTCGCGCGGATGCCTTGTCCTTGCTGGGGCACTGTTGCACGCGGCCCTCCTGCTGCTGCCGCTGCTGCTCTGGGGCCAAGGGCTGCGCTCGCTTTCCGATCCGGGCGTCGCGGCCTTCCTGGTCCTGGCCACCCTGCTCTACGCGGCCGACGCGGTCAAGGACCTGCGCAAGACCGCCGCGCAGCCGGCTTGGGAGGCCGCAGTGGCGATAAGCCAAAAAACAGTGCATCGGCTGGCGCTCTTGACCGGGCTGGCCCTGCTCGCGGTCTTCTGGATCGCCTTGGCTGGCGGGTCGGAGAAACAAACCCGCCGTTCGGTTGGCAACAGGCAGTCGGGGCGGGCCTCATGCTGGCCGGCGCCGCACTGCGATGGCTGGCAGTAGGCCGCTTGGGACAGTTCTTCGTCACGGGGATCCACGTCGCCGCCGAGCAGCCGTTGGTCTGCGACGGCGTCTACCGCGTCCTCCGCCATCCTTCGGAGACGGGAACACTGGCGGCTGCGCTGGGCGCTTCGGTCCTGCTCGGCTCCTGGGTGGCGGGCGCCGTCTGGGCGGCCGTGATTCTCCCCCTGGTCATCGTCCGCGTGCGCTGGGAAGATCGCGTCCTCGAGTGCGCCTTCGGCAAGCCCTATCTCGACTATCAAAGCCGAACCGGAGGCCTGCTGCCGAAATTGCCAGTAGATTATCGCTTGACATAAGATTACGTCATGGCGTAAGATTACGATATTAAGTAATCGGCAATAAGGAGCAGGCTCATGAAGTCGAAAGACGACCATTCTGATGGAGGACGCGCGGCCGCTGCAGGCGATCAGGATAGCCGAAAATACATCAATCCCTACTCGCCAGGAGCAGGTCATTCCCCCCCCTTTTTGGCTGGACGACAACAAGAAATCGATGCGTTTCGGAAGTACCTGCGGCAAGAGCAGATCCTGACCAACGTAGTCCTTACCGGGCTCCGCGGGACGGGAAAGACGGTTCTGATGGAGGACAGGTACAAACCACACGCTCAACAGGAGGGGTGGGTTTGGGTTGGCTCGGACTTCTCGGAGTCGTGTTTCCTGAGCGAAAGCAACCTCTGCATCCGGCTGCTTACCGACCTGGCGGTTTTTGCTTCTTGCCTTCAGGTTTCCCTTCCGGACGCAACGCTGGGTTTTGGTTCCGGCCCAAAGAACAGAACCTTGTCCTTCGATTTCTTGGTTGCCCATTTTCAAGCCCAGCCCGGGTTGACCGTCGATAAGCTGAAATCGACCCTCGAATTGGTTTGGAACGTAGCGAAGACAAAGAGCACGAAGGGAATCCTCTTTGCCTATGACGAAGCCCAGGTCGTTCAAGACAGGCCGGACAAAGAAGAGTATCCGCTGGCGGTCATCTTGGAGACGTTTCAATCGCTGCAGCGAAGAGGCGTGAGGTGCATGCTCTTGCTCACCGGGCTTCCCACGTTGTTTCCGAGATTGGTCGAGTCCCGCACCTACGCGGAAAGGATGTTCACCGTCCAGGAACTTGGGCGATTGTCGCCGGACGCTTCGCGGCAAGCCATCGAAAAGCCGTTGCAGAAAACGAAATGGACACTCAGTGAGGACGCAATCGAGGCCACCATTGCCACATCCGACGGCTATCCCTACTTCCTTCAGTTCATTTGCCGCGAAGCGCTGGACCATGTCATAGCGCATCCCGCGGATCGGACCGTCCCGATGGAAGCGATCGTCAGGAAACTCGATTCCGATTTCTTTGCCGGTCGCTGGGAGAACGTCACGGACCGCCAGCGAGAACTGCTTTACTGCATTGCCCAACTTCAACATGGCGACCAGGAGTTCACGATTAGCGAAGTTGTTGATGTTTCGAAAACATTGAAAATCAAGCCATTTGCTCCCGGTGATGTGAGCCAGATCTTGCCGCGATTGATTGACAAAGGCCTGGTCTACAAGAATCGTTTGGGCAAGTACTGTTTTGCCGTTCCGTTGTTTGGCGGTTTTATCAAGCGTCGTTTTGAAACGCCCGACTTGCAGCAGAGGCTTTTGGACAAATGATCTCACTCCAACCTCCCCAACAACCTCAAGAGCCCGTCCAGGATCGTGATCGGGTGCGGCGGACAGCCGGGGATGAAGAGGTCAACCGGCACGAAGCCCGTGCAGCCGTTGTGGACCTCCGGGTTGTCGAGGTAAGGGCCGCCGCTGATCGCACAGGCGCCGACGGCAATCACGAGCTTGGGGGCCGGCACCGCGGCATAGGTGTCCAGCAGGGCCGTCCGCATGTTCTCGCTCACTGGACCGGTGACGACGATCCCGTCGGCATGCCGCGGCGAGGCCACGAACTGGATGCCGAAGCGGCCCATGTCGAAGACCACCGTGCCCAACACATTCAAATCCGCCTCGCACGCATTGCAGCCCGCCGCGCTCACCTGGCGGAGCTTGAGCGAACGGCCGAACAGCCGCCGCGACTTCTCCTCGAGTGCCTCGGCCAGCTTCAATCCGCGGCCGTCGAGAAGCAGGTCCTCGCGCCAGCCGGGTTGCCAGCCGGTGGTCCGGCGTGAAGCGGATGGCCCCCGCAGGGCAGGCCTCCGTGCAGTCGGTGCAGAACAGGCATCGCCCCAGGTCCAACCGCGGACTGCCGCCTTCCAGGGCGATCGCATGCGTCGGACAGGCCTCGGCGCATTGGCGGCAACCGTCGCGGCATTGGGACCGATCGATCACCGGCAGGCCGCGGAAACGCTCGGGCAGCGTCGGCGGCTGGGCCGGGTAGGCGATCGTGCGATGTCCCTGGTTCAGGCGTTCTAGGGCGACTCGAAGCATGGTGGGGAAGAGGAGTTAGAAGTTAGGAGTTAGGAGTTAGAAGGGAACCGGAAAGGAAAGACTGCATTCGCATGATTCTAACTTCTAACTCCTAACTTCTAACTTCTTTTCTACAAATCGTGGCCGCAGTAGGAAAGGTTGAAACTCTTGTTGCATAGGGGGAAGTCGGAGATCTGCTGGTTCCGCAGGGCGATCGCCAGGCCGGTCCAGTTGTGGAACGAGGGATCGACGATCTTGTAGCGGGAGAACCGCCCTTGGGCATCGGTCAGCGCCACGTGGCAGATCTCGCCCCGCCAGCCCTCGACGAGCGTCACGGCTAGGTGCTCCCGCTTCAAAGGGCCGACCGCGCCGCGAATCGGCCCGCCGGGGAAGCCCTGCAACTGCTCGCGAATGAAGACCACCGAGCGCTGGATCTCCAGCCAGCGGACGTAGGCCCTGGCGAACACGTCGCCGGTCGTCCAAGTGGAAACGGGCACCTGGGCGAAGCGGTAGATGCCGGCGGGGAAATCCTGCCGCACGTCGCATTCCACGCCGCAGGCGCGGGCGGCCAGGGCCGACCATCCCCAAGGCCGCGCAGACCTCGTGCGAGACCGCGCCGGTATCCTCGAAGCGGGCCTGGACCGAGGGCGAGTCCCAGAGCAGGTCGGCCGCCGCGGCAACGTCCTTGTAGGCCGCATCGAGCCGCTTAATGAACTGTTCCACCCGCGCCGCGTCGAGATCGAAACCGACCCCGCCCGGCCGGACCAGGCTGCGGCCGAAGCGGTTGCCGCACAACAGCGCCGTGAGGTTGAGGAAGTCGCCCCGCAGCCGGCCGCAGTAGGAGGCCGTCGGCAGGAAGCCGACGTCGCCCGCCAACGCCCCCAGGTCGCCCGTGTGGTTCGCCAGCCGTTCCAGCTCCAGTGCAACTCCGCGGAGCACCTCGGCACGGATCGGGACCTGGCAATCGCCGAGGGCTTCGACCGCCTGGCAGTACGCCGTGGCATGGCCGATGGACGTGTCGCCGGCGACGGTTTCCACGGTATGCAAGGTTCGCCGGTTGGGCCCTCCCGCCAGCGTCCGCTCCGCTCCGCGATGCTGATAGCCGAGCGAGATCTCCAGGTGGAAGACATCCTCGCCGTGACATTGGAAACGGAAATGTCCGGGCTCGATCACTCCGGCATGCACCGGGCCGACGGCCACCTCGTGGACCTCTTCGCCTTCCACGCGATAGAAATCGGTGACGCCGCAGACGGGCGTTTCGCCGCTGGGGCGGCCCCAGGCGTCGTGCCCCGGCCGATACGAGGCATGGAACCGCAGCGGCTTGAACCACGGATGCCCTGCCGGCCGCACGCCGTATTGCTCGGCGATTTCCCGCTCGAAGAGGTGGACCTGCGGGCATTCCGGCGTGAGCGATGGAAAGGAATCCGACTCCAACCGCGTCTTTGCCGCGCGGAGCACCGATCGCGAGCCGTGGGCGATCACCGCGTACAGATCGACAGGGCCGTCGGCGACGGCTGCGTCGCCAAACAGGGCGGCCACCCGCTGCCCTCGCACTGGCGCGGCGAGCAGGACCTGGCGAAAGTCGTCCAGCGCAAGTTGCGGCACGTCGGCCAAGGGGATCGCCTGGCCGGAATGCAGCGTCACGAGTCGGTCTTTGCCGCTCATGGCTTCACCTTCAGGAAATCGACCGCCTCGCGCAACAGCGACTCTAGCGGCGGCGGAATATAAAGCCCTAGCATCAGCACCAGCGCCATGAACAACAGGATCGGGGCGCCGGTGCCCACGCTATCGCGGAAACCGCCGTTGCCAACGTCATCGGGCGGATCGCCTTGGACTACGGCCAGCACGGTGCTTCCCATGCCGACGAAGACAATGAACAAGAGGGCCAGGAGCAGACCGATCGCCAGGAACTGGCCGCTGCCGATGCCCGCGCTGACGATCGTGAGCTCGCTCTGGAAGGGCCCGAACGGCGGCGAGCCGCAGATGGCGAGAAAGCCGGCCAGGAACAGCGCCCCGGAGAGCGGCACGCGGCGGATCGCGCCCCACACGCGGTCCGTGAGCTTGCTGCCAAAACTGCGGTGGATATTGCCCGCCGAAAGGAAGAGCACGCCCTTCGTGAGGCCGTTGTTGATCATGTGCAGCAGGGCCCCGTACACGGCCGCGCCGCCGATGCCGATCCCCAGCACGAGAATGCCCATGTGTTCCACGCTGGAGTAGGCGAGCATCCGTTTGAAGTCCCGCTGGCGGACCATGAACACGGCGGCGACGGCCACCGACACGAGGCCCATCACGATCATCACCCGCCGCGCACTTTCGGCCTCGGCCCCCGCGGCGCAGATCTGATAGACCCGCAGGATGGCCAGAAAGGCGCAACTCGTGATCCCGCCCGCCAGCAGCGTGCCCACCACGCCCGGGGCCTCGCCGTAGGCGTCCGGCTTCCAGTTGTGCATCGGGGCCAGACCCATTTTTGTGCCGTAGCCGATCAGCAGCAGGATGAACGCGGCGTGCAGCCAGGGGGCCGAAAGACGCGGGGCGTCGTGGATCAGTTGGTCGAACAGCAGCGTCGTTCGCAGGCCCGACTTGAGCGAGGCGTAAGCCAGGAAGAACGAGCCGAGCAGGGCCAGGGCGATGCCCACCGAGCCGATCAAGAGATATTTCCAGGTCGCTTCCAGGGAGCGCGGGTTGCGGTTGAAGTAGATCCACGGGGCGCTGGCCAGCGTGGTCGCCTCCATCGCCACCCACATCAGCCCCAGGTGGTGCGACAGGGCGACCAGAGTCATCATCGCCATCGAGACGAAGAGGTTCGCACAGAAGACGCGGTTGGGCCGATCGCTCCGCAGGGCCAGGTAGGCCGGCGCATAGAGCGCGCAGAGGAAAAACAGGACCGCCAGAAATCCCAGGATCAGCCGGCCCAGCGGATCGAGGAGCAGCCAGCCGCCGAGGCCCGAGACTTCCGCCGCGCCCGCCGGGCGGAAGATCGCCCGGCCCACCAGCAGCAGTTGCACCAGCGCCCCCAGCGGCAAGAGCCACGGCCGCCAGCGGTTCGATCCGCTGGCGAACGTGGTGCCCGCCATCAACAGGGGAAAGACAATCAGCGCGTAGGCCATCCGGTTATTCCCTCAACTCCCGTGGGACGGATTGGCAATCCGTCTTACCATGCCGCTTCCGTAGGACGGATTGGCAATCCGTCTTACCATCCATCTTTCTGTCCTTCCGTAGGACGGATTGGCAATCCGTCCTACGGTCACCGTAACAATCGCCGCTCGCCTTGAATGTTTCATTCCTTCAGCTCCGCCAGGTGTTCGCTGCTTGCCGAGGCGAACTCGCGATTGATCTGGTAGATGATGATGCCCATCACGAACACGCCCGTGAAGAGGTCCAGCAGCACGCCCAGTTCGACCAACAACGGCATGGCCTCCAACAACAGCAGGCCGAAGAGGAAAATGCCGTTCTCCAGCAGCAAGTAACCGAGGACCTGCATGATCGCCTTCTTGCGCGTGGTGAGCAGGAGGAAGCCGGTCCAGACCGTCGAAAACGAAACCGGCACGAGCAGCCACGTCGTGTGCTGTTCGGCCAAGGGCAGCGTGCGGGAGAAGATCATCGCCAGGCCGCTGCCGACCGCTCCCAGGAAAAGTGACGACATGTAGCTCACCAGCGGATTCACTTCGTGGCGAATGTCGGCCTCGCGCATGGCATGCAGGAGAAACCTCGGAATAACAAAGCCCTTGAGGGCGATCGTGGCCACGATCAGCACCAGGACGCGGGGGCCGATATCGGCATCGACCAGCAGGGGCAAGAGGCCCAGCAGGGCGCCCTGGCAGGCCACGGCGGTGATCACGCCGCGGATGCGGCTCACGCCCAGCGCCACGAAGTTCAGCGTCAAGGCCACGATCAACAGCAGGTCGAGTGCTTGCGACATTTATCACCTTATGTAGGCCGTCCTACGGTTACGCCTTTCACCTCACCAAAACAATAATGCCGAACGCCGACAGCAGGCAGGCCGCCACCAGCAGCACGGGGATCTGGGTCAGCCGCAGCCGGGCCATGATCGATTCCACGATGCCCACCGCCACGGCAACCGCCAGCAACCCTGCAACGAAGATCACCCAATCCAATCCCAGCCAGCCGGTTGCCATCGGACAGGCCAGCCGGAAAACGATCGCCGCGAAGACGAAGAGTTTCATCGCCGCCCCGTAGAGAATCATCCCCAGCGCCGGACCGCTGTGGTCCAGGACCATGACCTCGTGGATCATGGTCAGTTCGAGATGCGTGTTCGGATCGTCGAAGGGGATCCGCGAGTTCTCGGCCAAGAGCACGATGAACCAACTGATCAACACCAAGGCCAGCGAAGCCCCCGCCGTCGGCCAGTGCGCGGCGAGCGCAGGGCCCAACATGCCGGACAACTGCAGCGAGCCCGAGAGCCTTGCCAGCACCAGCATGCCCAGGAACAGGGCCGGTTCGGCCAGGCAGGCGAAGGTGACCTCGCGGGCGGCGCCCATCCCTTCGAACGCCGAACCGGTGTCCAAGGCGGCGGTGGCCGTGAAGAAACGGCCCAGCCCTAGCAGATAGGCCAGGAGGATCATGTCGCCGGTAAACGATATCGGCGCGCCGGCCTTGACCAGCGGAATCATCAACGCGGCCATCGCTGCCGTCGCCAGGCCGACGACCGGTCCCGCGCGGAAGACCCAGGTTGTCGTCGAACTGAAGACCGATCCCTTGCAAAAGAGTTTTATGAGGTCGTAATAGGGCTGCAGCAGCGGGGGCCCCACGCGGCCGGCGAAGAGGGCCTTCGTCTTGGCAATCACCCCCAACAGCAGCGGCGGCAAGCCGAGCATCAGCAGCACGTGAATCACGTTGGAAAGTAGCGCAACCATCAATGCCAGAGCAACAAGACGACGAGGGCCAGGAAGATGTAAAGCAAATACGTCTGAATACTTCCCTGGTGGAAGACGTGGAACCAGGTCAGCACCCGCGCCGACAGGCGGAACGACGGCAATACGGCCCGGTCCAGAACCGTGTCGGGCACATGGCTATGGAAAGCCGTCTTCTCCGGGAAGAGCGGCATCTCCGCCGGTCGATGCACCTGCGGGCGCAGTGCCCAACGGAACAGGCCGACGAGCATCTGGGCAAACGACGACGACGTGTATTGAATCCGTGCCGAAGGGGCCGCGTAGCCGCAACCCCAGGTGCTGCCGGTGGCCACGTCGCTGGCCCGCACCCGCTGCCACAACAGGACCGATCCCAGCGCAAGCAGCGCCAGGAGCAGCAGGCCCATGCCGCTGATCCAGCCTAGCGGCGCGAGGACTGTCAGGCGGGAAGCGGCATCCGTGGTTTCCGGCGACCAGGCGGCGATCGCGCGGCCCAGGAGCGGGGCAATCGCCGCGGGAAAGAGCCCGATATACAAGCAACAGCCCATCAGCACGCCCATCGGCCCGAGCATGCTCCCGGCCGATTCGTGGGCATGCCGGGCAACTTCCGTTCGCGCGCTGCCCAGGAACACGGTGCCGAAGACCTTGACGAAGCAGGCCACCGCCAGCCCTCCGATCAGGGCCAAGGCCGGGGCGGCGAAGGCCGCCAGCGGACAGGCGCTGCCCTCGCCGATCCCCAGCGTGCCGAAGAGGCCCAGGTAAATCAGCAGCTCGCTCACGAAGCCGTTCAGCGGCGGCAGCCCGCAGATGGCGACGGCGCCCACGAGGAAGGCCAGCGAGGTCCGCGGCATCGACTTTGCCAGACCGCCCAGGCGATCGATCTCGCGGGTGCCGGTGGCATGAATCACCGATCCGGCGCTGAGGAACAGGAGTGACTTGAACAGGGCGTGGTTCCAGACGTGGAGCAAGGCCCCGCCCAGCCCTAGCACGATCCAATCGGCGCGAGCGAGCGTGCGGCCGATCAATGCCAGGCCGAGACCGATCACGATGATGCCGATGTTCTCGATGCTGTGATAGGCCAGCAGCCGCTTCAAGTCGTGCTGTCCGACGGCAAAGGCCACGCCCAACACCCCCGAGACGACTCCCAGCCCTAGCACCGTGTAGCCCCAGGCCAGCGGCGGCGCGGGCAGCAGCCCGAGCACGCGGACCAGCCCGTAAATTCCCATCTTGATCATCACGCCCGACATGATCGCGGAGACGTGGCTCGGCGCGTTGGCGTGGGCCCCCGGCAGCCAGACGTGCAAGGGCATAATGCCGGCCTTCAAACCGAAGCCGACCAGGGCGCAGACGAAGATCGCAGTGGCCGACCATGGGTACATGGTGCCCGCAGGCGTCAGCGAGTTCGCCTGGAGCGGCTCCAGGCTGAAGGAACCGCTGGCGGCCCGCAGCAGGCTGAAGAGGGCCAGCAGGCAGAGCGCCGCCAGGTGCGTCGCCACGAGGTAGATCCATCCGCTGCGGCGGACCTCCCGCACGCCGTCTTCCGTCGTCACGAGGAAGAAGGCCGAAAGGGCCATGATCTCCCAGCCGAAGAGGAACAGCACGCCGTTGCGGGCGATGACCACCAAGGCCATGCCGGCCGTCAGCGTGCCGTAGAAGAACCGCAGCTTGCGGCCATTCTCGGGGTGATCCGCCTGCTTCCAATAACCCAGGCCGTAGACGCTGCCCAGCAGCGAGACCAGGAAGACCGGCAGCAGGAAGACCGCCGAGATCGCGTCGATGCCGACGCGGAACGGCCCGCCGGGCACGCCCCAAGGCAGGCTCATCGGCCGGCTCTCATTGCCGCTCCAGAAGAGCGCGACGCCTGTCAGCCCTGCCGCCGAGCCCAGCACGGCAAGCAGCGTGGTCAGCCGTTGACCGGCATGGGCGCGGCGGGGGAACAGCAGCCCCGCGGCCCCGCTCGCTGCGGTCAGGCCGATGGCCAGTAAAACAAAGGGGACATCACTCATATTTGATTATTCATGAACTGTAGCGTGCGTGGAGCGGACCGCTGGGAAATGGTGGGTTGCGCATGGAGTCGAACGCCTGAAAACATGTCCCGCAGTTCTGGACCGGTTCGCGTAACGCACCATCGACGAGTTTCCATGCTTCACCCACCCTACATCGAAGCCTTCGCCGCCAGGGCCGCGTCGATGCGGCGGGCCTCGGCCAGGATCTCCTCGCGCGGCGCGTGCCGCACGATCGCCGCCTTGAACCGCGGGTCCTGCAGGGCGAACGACAGCCGCGAGAGCATCTGCAAGTGGTTCCGCGTTGTGGGGCAGATCAACGAGAAGAGGAACTGCACCGGCTTGCCGTCGAGCGCGCCGAAGTCGACCGCCTTTTGCAGGAAACAGAGCGTGACCATCGGCCGGTCGACGTGCAGCACGATCGGGTTGCGGACGTGCGGAATGGCGATGCCGTCGCCGATGGCGGTGGTGGCGGCCGATTCTCGCACCAGCAACAGCCGCAAGATCAGCTCGCGATCGATGTCCTCCGGCAGCGGCAGCACCTCGACCAGGGCCCGCAAGGCCCTTTCCTTGCTGGTGTCCTGGACGTCATAGAAGATCCCGCCCGCCGCGAGGGCTTCGGCCAGGCCCGGCGGCGGCTCGTCGTCGCCCTCCAGGCCGTCCAGCATCTCCAGCGAAAACTTGATCTGGTTCGCGGTCGCCCATTCCAGCAATTCGGCACGGTGGAAACGGTACTGGCCGTTCACATGCTGCGACGGCAATCCGCGCTGCTTGATCCACAGCGTGACCGTCGATTCCGACACGCTGAAGAAGCGGGTCACGTCGCGAGTCGTTAGTTGCATCTTCTGGTCCGTCTTGATTTACTTGGGCGGCGCCGCGTCCGTCGTCATGTTGTTGAGCAGTTCGAGGGCTTCATTCAAGTGTGCGTGGAAGTAGTCGCGCATGAGGTCGAGGATCTTGCCTAGGATCGGATCGCGGAGGGCGTAGAACACCTGGCTGCCGTCCTTGCGGCCGTCGACAATCTGCTTCGCGCAGCACGGCCAGGTGCTGCGAGACGTTCGCCTGCTCGAGTGCCAGGCGTTCGCAGATCCGGCTGACGGGCAGGGCCCCTTCGTCACGCAGCAGCTCGACGATGGCGATCCGCGTGGGATGGGCCATGGCCTGGAACATGCCGGCTTTGAAGAGCCTCAATCGATCTTGCACCTGACCCCTCCATAACGGTACTCATCACGTTCCGCCGTGATGGAAAGCCATCACGCGGAGCGTGATGAGTACATTAGCGATCGCTACGCTTTTAGACTAAAAACGCATCGCGCGTGTTAACATGGCACTAATACGTCAACTTTATCGATCTTGCGGGTACTATTATCGAACAAATGGACGCCAATGAATAGTCTAATATTCGATTTCCAGAATATGTTCAGCCGGGCGATTAGGTTCCGACGGTTCATTCAGGCGGCATTACGGCGATTGGCGGGCACGCGGAATGCGCAAGAATAATCGAGAATTGCGTCGGCAAACGTGCCCATCATGCTCCGCCGTGCTGAAAGACCATCACGGCGGAGCGTGATGAGTACGGTTTCGCCGCACCGCCTCGGCTTACGAATACTTCTGGGACCAGAGCGCCGGCGGCTCATTTGCGGCTTAGAATCGGCAAATTCGCCATCCGAAATGTGGTATACTTCCCGTGGGATTAGGCACTCGGCGCGGGAAGTTGGATCATGGACCGGTCCGGACCAGGAGTCGCGAACGCAAATCGTGCACGTTGCCCCGCTGCGCATCGGTTGGGCGTCGCCATAACCGGCGCAATCCTCCTGGCCGGCTGTCACGCTTGCACGTTGCCCGGCCGGCAGAACTTGCCAACCGCTGGGACATCGTACTCGGCCCTGCGGCCGGTCGTCGTGGACGAAGGCCTGTCGGCGGCGCGGGCCACATTGGCGGCGGGCCGGGCTGCCGAGGCGCGACATCAAGAGCAGTGCGTCGCCCTGTATTGGCAGGCGGCGATCCTGGCGTGGCAACCGCTTGAGTTCGGCGAGCAAGCCGCCCTGCCGACCTACCAAGAGAGCCTGGCGGGGATGCTGGCCGCGGCAAACCGCTACGGCGGCCTCGATCCCCGCAGCCACCTGACGATCGCCACCGCGGAAGGCCGCCAGATCGTGCCCATCGCCTATTACGGTTTTGCCTGGAAGCCCAGCGACTTCTGCCAGGTCCTGCCGGCCGCCGATTTCGATCACGATGACCTGATTCATTATTACCACACGCCAGGCCTCGGCATATCGCTGGTCGCAGTGCGGCAGGCGCCCTGCGAAGAGGAGTTCTTCCGCGAGCGGCAGACGTTTCCCGTGACCGCCGTCTTGCGGCCGTCGCCCAGCGGGACCGTCCTGGAGTTCTACAATCCCCTCTTGTTCGATTCGCTCTCGGTCGGGCCCGGCAGGCTGCCCCTCGACCGCGATCTCAGCGCATCGCTGGTCTACTTGAAAGAGACGGCGCCGAGAAAGTACGTGCAGGGCTTTCTCGATCCCGGCGAGACCGACGTTAAGCCGAAGCTTGTGATGATGGAGCCCTACCAGCCGGGCAAGATCCCCGTGGTCTTCATTCACGGCCTGGGGTCCGATCCGCTCACCTGGACCGACGCCACCAACAGCCTGCGGGCGCAATCGGATCTTTATCGCCGCTGCCAGTTCTGGTACTTTTACTATCCGACCGGCGGCGACCTGCTGCAATCGGCGGCCGCACTGCGGGAAAAGCTGCTCCTGGCCCGCCAGAAATTCGACCCGCAACACGGCGATCCGGCGTTTGCGGAGATGGTGCTCATCGGGCACAGCATGGGAGGACTGGTAGCCCAACTCGAGGTCAGCTACTCGGTACGACTTGCTCTGGCAGCAGGCCGCGCGGCAGCCCTTCGAGGCGGTTCGCGCGGCGCCGGACGTTCGCGCGGAGTTGCTCGCAGACTTCTTCTTCGATCCCTCGCCGCTGGTCAAGCGAGTGGTCTTCATGGCCACGCCGCATCGCGGATCGAACATGGCCCGCAGACTCGTCGGCCGCGCCGCTTCGAAGTTCGTTCACTATTCGGCGGACGAGGAGGCCGCCTATCGCCAGTTGATGGAGTGCAATCGCGGTGTTTTCCGCGAGTTCATCTCGGAAAAGAAGCCCACGGCCATCGATCTTCTCGAGCCCGACAACCCCCTGCTGGCAGCCATGGCCCGCATGCCGATCAGCCGCTCGGTTCGCTGGCACTCGATCATTGGCCGGCGCTACATGACGATCGAGGGCGAGGCCACCGACGGCGTGGTGCCGGTGTCGAGCTGCGCCTGGCCGGGGCCGGCAGCGAACGGTTCGTTTCCGCGGGGCACGAAATGGTCAACAAAGTCGATGACAGCGTCGAGGAGTTGGCGCGGATCCTTCGCGAACACGTCCTGGCGAGTGCGGCCGGTGACAATCCCATTGGGAGAGGTTTGACAACGCAGTGATCGGCTGCGATAATCCGGCAATGCTCTTCCACACTTCGCCGGCAAATTGCTCCGGCCCTACTCGAAAATCCCCGCGCCGAAGTTGTCATTGCCCCGTGTTTCGCCGGGCGCGTAGCGCGCTGCGGGGCGGAAGGCGGGCGGTGCGGACCGCGAGGTCGTTCCGCCGTCTGAAGCTTCGCCGGTTCGCCGGAGGGAGACGCCGCTTGCGCCGGCCACGTCGCCTCGTCGTCAAAATCTTCGTAGCTGGGCACGTAGCCCGGCAGCTTCGACCGGGCCTTCTCCTCTTCGAAGGCCTGGATCACCCGCTGCTGGATCATCTCCCGGCAGGTGGAATTGATGGGGTGGGCGATGTCGGCGTAGAGCTTGGCCCGGCCTTCCTCGTCCTTCATCGCGTGCTGCTCCTTCTGCCGCGCGCCGCATTGATTGCAGAACGCGGCCCTCAAATGGTTCTTGCAGCCGCATTGAGGGCAATGGCCGGTGAGCTTGCGACTGGGCATGGCCACGAACGGCCCGGTCGCGCCCTCGATGATTTTCAGGTCGCGGACGACGAAGGCATCGTCCAGGGTAATCGAGCAGAAGGCCTGCAGGCGCTCGCTTGATTCTTCCATGAGCTTGACACGCACCTCGGTGATTTCCACGGCGCACCTCCGCGTTTGACTCGCAACTAACAACAACTTTGCACAGCAACCACACATCCCATCCGGCGGGCAAGCAACCGCCGGGCCACCCGCCGCGCCTGGAGGGCGGTGGGGAAGAGCCCGTAATACGCGGTTCCGCTTCCGCTCATGCCGTGTCCCAGGCACTCCTCCGCCGCCAAAACTTCGACTCAGCCTGGCAATCCACGGCGACAACTGCTCGGCCGCCGCCTGCAGTCGATTGAAGAGCAGGCAACCGGCCTCTCGAACATTTCCCTGGCGAAGCGCATCGAGCAGGGGTTGCAAAGGTCGGGGCGCGGCGGCGGGGCGGCAGACGCCATACACGGCGGCAGTCGCCAGGCCTTCCGGCGGTCGCACGACCACAAAGTTCAACAAACCCAGCCCTGGTGTCGGTTCGATCCGCTCACCGCGGCCGCGGCAAACGGCCGGACCGCAGTTGAGGAAAAACGGCACGTCGCTGCCCAGTTCCGCCGCCAGTGCGGCGAGGTCCGGAAGCGACAGGCCAAGTTTCCAACCAACGTTCGCGGCGACCAAGGCTGCGGCTGCATCGCTGGAGCCACCGCCCAAACCCGCGGCGGTGGGAATCCGCTTCATCAGCCGCAGCCGCGCGCCTTGTTTTGTTCCCGTCCGCCGGCGGACCAGGTCCACCGCTCGCAAGACGAGATTTCTGCCGTCGCGCGGCACGTCTTCAAAACCACTGCCGTCACCGGGGCGCCCGCTTGCGGGTCGCCGGTGCCCGGCCATCGAACCCGACCGGCATTCCAATTCCAGTTCTTCACTCGCTGTTCCTTCGAAGCACAGGGTATCGTACCAGCCGATCGGGCACATGAGCGATTCAATCTCATGGTAACCGTCGCTGCGCTTTCCCAGCACCTCGAAGAACAAGTTGAGCTTCGCAGGCGTATGGATCACGATCTCCACCGCACTCCGGTGGATCCGCATGTCTGATGCACTCCTTCTCAATCCCGGTCGCTATCCGCTGAGCCAAGCGGGAGTCGCTCACCAAAGAGCCGTGAATCGCAACCCAATACTACACTCTACGCCGGGGTTATTTTAACTTCCAACAAATATTTAGTCAATCTATCTTTGCCGCTCCGGAAAGAAAAAAACGCTGAGCCCATAGCGCGAGTGGGCCCACTTCTCTCGCTTTCCGCCCCCCCGCCAGTTGCGCTTATCCGCAAGTCAACGACGTGGCCGGCAGAATTGACTTTGCCCAGACTCTACATTTTACGCATGCGTTCGTCCCGGTGGGCTGGCGAGTTTAACTTTTGCCACCCAGAGACAGGCCGGCTTTCGCCAAAGTGTCCAACTTGATTTCGCGCCGCTTTACTTGGCGCATCGAAGGCCGACTGCGCAAGCGAGGAATCCGCTTTCTGTGCTCGATGACGCCCATACCTCGCTTGCGCGTCGGGCTTCAATGCCGATTTGCGGCCCAAAACTCTTTGGATAGCCTCTTACTGGTCGCCAGTTTCGGCCGCTTCCGCCGCCGGCTTCGCGCCATAACGGGCGCGGAGGTATTCCACGACCATCGGCATGACGGAGACGACGACGATGGCCAGGATTACGAGGGTGAAGTTCTTTTGCACCCACGGCTGGCTGCCGAACAAAAATCCACCCCACAGAAAGAGGGCAACCCAGGCGATTCCGCCAACCACGTTGTAGACGATGAACTTCGAGTAGTTCATGGCCCCGATGCCGGCCACGAAGGGGGCGAACGTGCGGACGATCGGTACGAAGCGGGCCAGCACGATGGCCTTTCCGCCGTACTTTTCAAAGAAGCGATGCGTGCGGTCCAAGTACTCTTTCTTCAAGAATCGCACCTTGCCCGTGAAGGCCCGCGGTCCGATATAGGCCCCGATCCAGTAGTTCACCGTATCGCCGAGGATGGCAGCCGCCGCAAGCACGATGAAGAGGATCGTCGCGTCGATGTGAAAGTCCGGCTTGGCTGCAATGGCCCCCGCCGCGAAGAGCAGCGAATCGCCGGGCAGGTAGGGAGTCACGACCAGGCCCGTCTCGCAGAAGATCACCAGGAACAACAACGGGTAAGTCCAGAGGCCGCAAGCCTGGATCACCGTTTCGAGATGCTTGTCGAGATGCAGAACCCAGTCTTTGAAGAATTCGATCATCATTGTGGCTGGCTACTCCCGGGTAAGCTTGTGGAACCGTTCGCTGAGATCGCAGGTGATGGGGCCCGGCACTCCCTCGCCGATCGTCCGCCGATCAACCTTCACGACGGGGATCACTTCCGCCGCGGTGCCGGTGAGGAAGCACTCGTCAGCAACGTAAACGTCGTGCTTGGTCAAGGGAATTTCACGAACGTCGATGCCCGCCGCACGGGCCAACTCGATCACGGCATCGCGGGTGATGCCTTCCAGCATGCCCGATTCCAGCGAGGGCGTGAGCAGCACCCCGCCGCGGACGAGGAAAATGTTGTCGCCGGTGCATTCGGCCACTTCGCCCTTGTGGTTGAGCATCAATGCCTCGACGCAGCCGGCCTGCTGCCCTTCGATCTTGGCCAGGATGTTGTTGAGGTAATTGAGCGACTTGATGCGAGGGCTGAGCGCGGCGGGATGGTTGCGAGCCACGCTCACCGTGACGATCTCCAGCCCTTTGCGGTAGAGTTCTTCCGGATAGAGCGAGATATAGTCGGTGATGATGATCACCTGCGGATTGCTGCAGTGATTGGGATCGAGGCCCAGCGAGCCCGCGCCGCGGGTGACGATGACGCGGATGTAGCCGTCGCGGATGCTGTTGACCGCCAGGGTGTCCTCGATCGCCTTGGCCATCTCGGCCTTGGAGATGGGGATGGTCAGGAGGATGGCCTTGGCCGAGTTCCAAAGCCGGTCGAGGTGGGCCGCCATGCGGAAGACCTTGCCGCCGTAGCTGCGGATGCCCTCGAACACGCCGTCGCCGTACAGCAGGCCGTGGTCGTAGACGCTGATCTTGGCGTCTTCTTTGGCGTAGAGTTTACCGTCGATGTAGATTTTGAAAGACATGGCGATGAAAACGTGGGAGGAGAGGATTTCGTGGTGTTGGCCGCTACCGTCGTCAGGGGTTCCGTGCGAGCACTTCCTCCAACCCCTGAGCGATGAGTTGCGTGCGTCGCACCTTCAGCTTCTTGGCCAGCCGGTCGGCCCGTTCGAGGAGGCCGCTCTCAATGCTCACGGAAACCACACGCACGCCCTTGCCGGTTTTGGGCCGGCCGCGTTTGCGCTTCGCGCGTTGCCATTGTGCCTTCTCCTTTGGCGAGGCCTCGCGGCTTTCGTCGATCACAAATTCCTTGTCGAACTTGGTCGTGGCCTTGGCTAGTTCCTTCGCTGTCATTTCAAAATAGGGCTTGGTTCGCTTGGTCATTTCCCCGTGATCCTTCGATAGCGCTGTTTTTCCTTCTGCGTAAGCGGCCGTGCATGAATGATGAAAACCGTGTCATCCTCATCCAGCAGAAAAATTACCTGGAGAAGTCGGCCGCCACGGCCGCGACCCCAGACCAAACGCTTGTCGTCTTCGATCATGCGCGGGAACGGCGTCCGGGCTCTTTCGACGACCGTTTCCGCTTCTTCGGGCGAAACTCCGTGCTGCTGGACATGATCCTCGTTCCACTCGATCCAGCGGAATTCCACGACCGCGCTCCTAATTAGTTATATAACAAAAACATGTCAGGGTCAACCCGCTTACGCCACTCTTCCATCCACGAGCCGGATCGTGCGGTCGGCGGCCGCCGCAATCGCCGGGTCGTGCGTAACCATTACTATCGTCAACTGGTGCTGCTCATTCAAGGTGCGGAGGATCTTGATGATCTCCCGCCCGCTCTCCTGGTCGAGGTTGCCCGTCGGCTCGTCGGCCAGCAAGAGGCTGGGCCGGGCGATCAGCGAGCGGGCGATGGCCGCGCGCTGCATCTCGCCGCCGGATAGCTCGCGAGGGCGGTGCTTCAGCCGATGGTCCAGGCCCACCATCGCCAGGAGATCGACGGCCAGGGCCTGGAACTGCCGCCGCTGCCGCCAGTAACTCAAGACCCCGTGGGCAATCATCAGCGGGGCGAGCACGTTCTCCAGCGTCGTCAGCTCCGGCAGCAGGTGATAGAACTGGAAGATCATGCCGAAGCGGCGGTTGCGAAGCCCGTCGCGCTCGGCGGACGAGCGGTTGTCGATCCGCCGGCCCTCGAAGTGGATCTCGCCCTCGTCGGGAACGTCGAGCGTGCCCAGCAGGTGCAGGAGGGTGGTCTTGCCGCAGCCGCTCTGGCCGACGACGGCCAGGAACTCGCCCTGCCGCACGGCCAGGCTCACGCCGCGAAGCACGGGCACCTCGACCGGGCCCTTGCGATAGTTCTTTTTGAGCCCCTTGGCCAGCAACTGCGATCCGCCGCTTAAGTGCCGGGGCACGGTAGAAGCGGCCGGCTGAGCGCTGCCGGAACGTCGGGTTACCACTTCACTCATAACGCAATGCCTCCACGGGATGTAAGCGGGCTGAAACGAAGATTGCAAATTGCAAATTGCAAATTGCAAACTGCAAATTGCAAATTCTGACCGGCCGCACACGTCCCAGGATTCTCAATTTGCACTTCACGCGTTCACTCATAGCGCAAGGCCTCCACGGGATGCAATCGGGCTGCACGGAGCGCGGGCAGGACGCTCGCCAGCATGGCGATGCCCAGCGCTCCGGCGACGATCCAGGCCGCCGTCTCCGGGAAGACGATCGTCGGGATCCGGTACAAGTAATAGATTTCCGGGTTGAACAAAGGGCGGCCCATGACCCAGCCCAGGCCGTCGGCAATGGGGTTGATGTAATGCACGAAGGTCAGGCCCAGGATCAGCCCCACGCCCGAGCCGACCAGCCCCAGCGAGAGCCCGTAGGTGAGGAAGATGCCCATCACGCCGCGGCCCGAGGCGCCCAGCGACTTGAGGATGCCGATATCGCGGGTCTTCTCCACGACAATCATATAGAAGATCGCCAGGATGCCGAAACCGGCCACGGCGATGATCAGGAACAAGAGGATATTGAGGATCGTCGTCTCCATCTGCACGGCCGCCAGCAGCGCGCCTTGCTTGTCGCGCCAGGTCTCGACCTGGTACAGCGCCGGCGCAAACGCGGCCTTCAGCTTGTCGCGGACCACATTGCCGTCGGCCCCAGGGCGAAGCTTGATCTCGATGGCATTCACGTAGCCCGTGCCGGTCTGCGGATCGATCATGCCGCGGAGCCGCTGCAGCTCCTTGATCGGCATGAAGACGAACATGCTGTCGTATTCCAGCATTTTGCTCTCGTAGAAGTCGACGATCGTGAACTTGTCGCTCACGATCTTCGGCGCGCGCCGGCAGTGGGGAAGCTGAGTTGGATGTCGTCGCCGGGCAGCACACGAAAGTGCTCCTCGCCGTCGGCCTTGGTGAACTTGGACATGGCGATGCCCATTACGATGCCGGTGTACTGCTCCTTCAAGGGGTCGAACTCGACGCCCGGCTGCGGCTGTCCGCGGTCGAACGGGTTGGCCGGCGGCTGGTGCTGGCCGAAGGGATCGGGCGGGGGAACCGTGCCGCCGGGCGAGAGGGGAAGAGGCGCGTTCCTCATCATCTGCAATTGCTCCTGCTGCTCGCGGGCCATGGCGCGGCGATTGTCCCAGCCGGCCTTGCGCATGTTCCTCGCGCTCCCGCGTCGGGCCGTCGGCCAGGTGATCGTGCGTGTCGTATTTGTCTTCCCGCAGCTTGAAACTCATGTCCTGGCGATTGGCCGGGTGCTGCAGGTACTTGGCGAAATCGCTCACGCGGCTCTGCGACTTCTCGTCGATGCCGATCACCTGCACCTGGTTGGTGACCCAGGTGCCGTGCCACTGATAGCTCAGCATGGCCGGCACGACGCAGATCGGCGTCATGCCCTCGATATCGTCGCCGCCGATGCGGCGCATCTGCTCCATCAGCCAATCGGGATTGCGCATGCCCTCCAGCGAGC
Organism: uncultured Planctomycetia bacterium; assembly: GCA_963824275.1. Classification (GTDB taxonomy): domain Bacteria; phylum Planctomycetota; class Planctomycetia; order Pirellulales; family Thermoguttaceae; genus JANXQG01. The sequence goes on from CAWGOT010000003.1 coordinate 2,413,359, forward strand.
GGCTTTCGAAGACCACGTCGCAGATGATGCCGCGGATGCGGCCTTGCATCTCGCTGCTGAAACCGGCCATGACGCTGTTGACGATGATCATCGTGGCCACGCCCAGCGTGACGCTGATGATCGACGCGAAGGCGATGTAGCGCGTGCTGAGGTAACGCCAGCAGAGGACAAGTTTGTACATGGGAGGCGTCGGGGGTTAGGGATGAGGGATGAGGGATGAGGGATGAGGGATGAGGGATGAGGGATGAGGGATGAGGGATGAGGGATGAAGGATGAAGGATGAAGGATGAAAGGATGACCATCCAGGATCTCTGATCCCTGATCTCTGATCCCTCATCTCTCATCCTTGGTTCACTGCGTCTCCGGTCTCAACAAAGGGAACAATATCACGTCTCGTATAGTCTGCGTGTTGGTCAAGAGCATCACCAGCCGGTCGATGCCGATGCCCAGCCCGCCCGCCGGCGGCATGCCGTGCCGCATGGCGCGGATGAAGTCGCGGTCCATGCGGGCCATCGAATCTTCTTCCGGCATCCCCGCGAGCTGCTGTGTGAAAAGCTGCTCCTGCAAGTCCGGGTCGTTCAGCTCGGTATAGGCGTTGGCCAACTCCATGCCGTGGACGAAAAGCTCGAACCGCTCGGCAATCGCCGGGTTCGACCCCTTCCGCTTGGTCAAAGGGCAAAGCTGGCCGGATAGTCGATCACGAAGATCGGCCCCGCCAGGGCGTCTTCCACCTTGGCCTCGAAGACCTGGCTCTTGATCACGTCGGGATGGCGGTTGGCGGTCTCGAAACCGATCTGCCGGGCCAGCGCGGCGATGCCCTCCGCGTCGTCGCCCGCGATGCCGGTCTGCTCGCGGAACAACTCGTCGTAAGTCTTCCGCGCAAAGGGCGGCGTGAAGTCGATTTCTTGTCGCCCCAGTGCAGCTTCAAGCGGCTGGCCCGTGGCCCCGATGGCCTCGACGATCAGCTTCTCCGTCAGGTCCATCATGGCGCGGTAATCGCCGTAGGCCTGGTACAGCTCCAGCATCGTGAATTCCGGGTTGTGCCGGGCGTCGATGCCCTCGTTGCGATAGACGCGGCCCAGCTCATAGACCCGCTCGACGCCGCCTACCATCAGCCGCTTGAGGTGCAGCTCCAGGGCGATGCGGAGGAAGAGGTCGATATCGAGGGCGTTGTGGTGCGTGATGAAGGGCCGCGCCGCCGCGCCGCCGGCGATGGCGTGCAGCGTCGGTCCTTCGACCTCGACGAACCCTTCGCCGGCCAGCGTATTGCGGATCGACTGCACGATTTTCGTCCGCCGCAGGAAGCGTTCCCACTGGCCGTCGGTGTGGATCAGGTCGAGGTACCGCATCCGCTGCCGCAGTTCGGGGTCGGTCAGGCCCTTGTGCTTTTCCGGCGGGGTCTCGAGGCACTTGGTGAGGAAGTGGACGTCGGAGGCGAAGATGGTCAGTTCGCCCATCCTGGTGCGGCTCAGCTCGCCGTCGATGCCGATCAGGTCGCCCAAGTCGAACTGCTGGGTCAGTTCCCAGTTCTTTTCGCCCACCTGTTTCATGCCGATCGCCACCTGGATGCGGCCGGTCCAGTCATGCAGATCGAGGAAGATCAGCTTGCCTGCCCTGCGGAGGAGCACGATCCGCCCCGCCGCGCGGACCTTGGGCCCGTGAAGCTTGGGCGGCTTGTCGGGCTCGGCGGCCGGCTCAGCCACGATCTCGCCGGCGCAATCGCGGATTTTGCCGATGGCCGCATGATGATCGAAGCGGTGCCCCCACGGATCGATGCCCATTTCCTGTATTTTGCGCAGCTTTACGCGGCGTGCGGCTTCGAGCCGGTCGTCGCCGTGTTGCGGTTCGTTGGAGTCGATTTCGCTCATAATTCGTAGGTCCTTTCTGCCGGAAAGGACAGTTGTGCCTCAGCCAATGTTCGCAGTCCCGCCTTTAGGCGGAAATTGCGGCCGGGGACCGCCGACCATCGGTATATAGGGCATGGGGTGGGGGGATTGTAGTGGAACGGGCGATTGGGTCAATGCCAACCGGTGAACGACACGTTTCGGGGGGGCCTGATTTGGTTTTTGGCCAAAGTGGCCCAAAAAGGACTCTCCGCGTGAAGTTCTGCCCATTCTGTACCACCATTAGAAGTTTTGCGCTATCAGCAAGTTGTAACCGACCTAAAGGAATGCTCGGGAATAACAGGCATTTACATTCCCTTGGCTGTAACTTTACACCACAAGGAAGTATTGTCAGATTTTGCCAAAATCGGTTGCAGTGGGCCATTCTATCTCTCATCTTTCATCCTTCATGCCTCATCCTTCATCCCATCCTTCATCCTTCATTGCACATCCGCCCTTCCGCGTGACGGCAACTTGCGGTCGGAATTCAAGCACAGCAACTGACCAAGTTTTCGGTACTCTTCCGCCGGCAGGTCGCTCAGCACGATGGCCAGATCGATCGGGCTACGGCACGGGACGCCGCTTCCTTGGCCGACCAGTTCGTTGGTCTCTCGAAACGAGACTTTGGGGAGGCTGAGCAATTCGTCGGCCAAGCCGCGCAATTTGTCGGTCAGGGCCTGGCAGCGCGCGGCTTCTCGCGATTGGCAGACTGCGGTCATGTGCTGTTCTTGGAACTTGGAGATTTCCTTGGCGGCCTCGATGGCCTTGCCGAGCAAGGCGGCCTGCCCTGATTGGGTTGTCTTTCGCAGCGTGCTTCTGGGAGTTGCGTCATCGTCGCCGGGCGTTTCCACGGTGGTTTGCTTGTCGGCGAGCGAGCGGCGCCAGGCCTCCATGGCCGCGCGGTAGACCGATTCGAGGCGTGCGGTGGCGGCGGCGAAGAGTTCCGCGGTGCTTTCGGCGGCGTTTTCGGCCCACTGCCGCCGCAGTTGGCCCAGCCAGCGATCGACGGTCCGCCGGGGGACGCCCAGTTGCCGGCCGATGGTGCGGCTGGAATGGCCCTCCAGCGAGAGTCGGGCGATCTCGGGCAGCACGGCCGCTTTCCGCGGCCGCGGACATTTCGGCCACACGCGCGTGGTCCTGGTAAATGGCGGTTGGGAATCGTCGCCGGCCGGGCTTCCGGCAGTCAGACCTTTGGCGGCCGGACTTTCGCCGGTCAGAGCTTCGGAAGGGGAATCCATCGTCGGCGCGGTGGCTGAAGGGTCTTTCGCGGCCGGCAGGCCGGCGGGCTGCGTGCACGGGGCGGTCTGTGCGCAGGTTTGGACGGGGGTGTCAGTGCTCGTGGACATGGCGTTCTCCTGGGACTTGGGGTTTTCGGAAATCACGACGATACCGTAATTATCCATAACTATAACAATCTGTCAAGAGGCCGGGCGGAATTTTTTTCGGCCGCCTCTCGTGCAGCAAAGCGCGTGCCAATCGCGGCAAATATTTCCAAAGTATCCGTAACTATCCATAACTATGGAAGTTTGGCGTGCGGGAGGGGGGCGCTCGGAGAAACGGGGCTGCCAAAACAGGCAGGGAACGCCTGTCCACTGAGCGGCAGACTGCCAAAATGGCAGCCGAGGCCTCCTGGCGCGAGCGAACCTGACCCTTCACCAAAATCAAACTTCTTGGGCTTGGCTTGTTGCAGGGCCACTTGTGCGGGGGTAGAATCGGGTTCTACCAGAAGATTTGAGTTGCTGGTCCGCCCCGACGGGAACTCGCACGGCGGGTGACACAAAGGGTAATCCTGTCTACGGGAGAGATGTTTGCCATGACCGCGTTGCAAGAGGGCCAAATCCTCGTCGGGCCGGCGTTCCGCGAGCCGATGCGAGTTGAAACCGTCCGGCAGGGGGGCAATGGCGCATGGACGGTCGGCGTCGTCGGCATCCGTTCGGAACAGTTCCGCCGCGTGGTCTTGACCGAAGCCGACCTGACAGCCATGCAGATTCTCAACAGCGTCGCGTCCTACCAGGGCGACGGTGCCCTGTTGCGCCTTGGCATTCAGGCCTATAGCTTGGGCATTGCCTACGAATTTGATCCCTACTTTGGCCTGTCGATATCGAGGGTCGATCCCCTGCCGCACCAGTTGGAGGCGGTCTATGACTTCCTGCTGAAGCTGGCCTGCATACGTTTCCTGTTGGCCGACGATGCCGGCGCCGGCAAGACGATCATGGCCGGCCTGCTGATCCGTGAACTCAAGCTGCGGGGCCTGGCCGAGCGAATCTTGATCGTCGCCCCCGCAAATCTCGCCTTCCAGTGGCAACGGGAACTCAAGGAAAAGTTCGACGAGCAGTTCCTCGTTCTCAAGGGCACCGACATTCGCGATCAGTTCGGCGTGAACCAATGGCTGGAGCAGAAACAACTGGTCACGTCGCTGGACCTGGCCAAGCGGCTGGAGATCCTGCCCGGTTTGCGCCAGGTCCATTGGGACCTGGTGATTATCGACGAGGCCCATCGCATGTCCTGGTCGCCGCCTGCCCGCAAGACGGCCCGCTACGCCCTCGGCGAGCTGCTGCGGGACACGAGCGACCATATACTCCTGCTGACGGCAACGCCCCACAAGGGCGATCCGGTCAACTTCAGCCTCTTCCTGCAACTCTTGGACGCCGACGCCTACGCCGACGTGCGGTCGATCCGCGAGGCGATGGATCGGCGGCGGGCGCCGTTTTACCTCCGCCGCACCAAGGAAGCGATGGTCTATTTCCCCGAGCGCCGGCCCGACGGCACTTGGGTCGCCGAGAAGATCTTCACGAAGCGAATTCCGCACACCGTCGATTTCCAGATCGACGGCCCCGAATTCGAGCTCTACCGGAACGTCACCCGCTTCGTGAAACGCCAGAGCGCCCGCGCCGCCGCGGCGGAGGACGATCCGCGCGCCCGAGCGGTCGGGTTCTTGATGGCCCTGTACCAGCGGCGGCTGGCCTCCAGCACCCGCGCCATGCGCTGTTCGCTGGAAAACCGCGCGCGGCGATTGGAAGCGGGCCTGAAGAAGGCCCAGGCGATCGCCAAGACTGCCCCGCCGGACCTGCCCGACGCGGACGAACTTGAGGAGATGGACGACGCCGAGCGGCGAGCGGATCGAGGAAATCATCGAGGCGATCTCGCTGGCCGGAAATCCCGAGGAAGTCCGCGTTGAGATCGGCGAGTTGCTGCAACTGGCGGAGCAGGCGTCCCGCGTGGAAGAGGCCGGCGTCGAGGCCAAGCTGTCGCGGCTCAAGGCCCTGATGCACGAACAGGGGTTCTTCGACGATCCCGAGCAGCGGCTGTTGCTCTTCACGGAGTTCAAGGACACCCTCGATTATCTTGTCGAGCGGCTCCGCGACTGGGGCTTTCGCGTGGGATGCATCCACGGCAGCATGCGCAGCGGCTCTCGCGACGAGCCCGGCACGCGGCTCCAGGCCGAGCAGCAATTCAAGGAAGGCGATGATCCAGATCCTGGTTGCCACCGAGGCGGCCGGCGAAGGCATCAACCTGCAGTGTTGCCACATCCTCTTCAACTACGACATTCCCTGGAACCCCAACCGGCTCGAACAGCGGATGGGCCGCATCCACCGCTATGGCCAGCGGAAGGACTGCCTGATCTTCAATTTCGTCGCCACCAATACCATTGAGGGCCGAATCCTCCAGCGGCTCCTGGAGAAGCTCCAGGAGATCCGCGACGCCCTGGACGACGACGCGGTCTTCAACGTCGTCGGCGAGGTCCTGCCCGCGGCGCAAATCGAACGCGTGCTCCGCGACTACTATGCCGGCCACCTGGGCGACGCCGACCTGGAAGACCGGCTCTTGCACAACGTCGATGAGGCCCGCTTCCGCGCCATCTGCCAGAACGCCCTCGAAGGGCTGGCATCGAAGAAGCTCAACCTGGAAATGCTGATCGAGCGGCGCGCCCAGGCCCAGGAGCACCGCGTGGTGCCCGAGACGATTGCCCGCTTCATGTCCGAGGCCGCCGGCCACGCCGCGCTGAGCCTCAAGCCGGTTGCGTCGCTGCCCCACACTTTCGACCCGGGACGCACGCCGACCGCACTGCGTAACTACGAGCGCACGCCCGACTGGCGGCTGCCCGCGTTATCGACCAAGTATCCGCGGCTTTCCATGCAGCGGGAGACGGCGGAGGAGCACCACCTGGAGTGGGTGACGCCCGGCCATCCGTTATTCGAGGCGGTCCGCCGCCATGCCTTCCAGCTTGCGCAAGAGGATTTCAAGCGCGGGGCGTGTTTCTATAGCCTGGCATACGACTCGCCCGCACGGATCGACTTCTACCGCGGGCGGGTCGTGGACGGTTTGGGCCACGTCATTCATGAACGGCTCTTCGCGCTGGAGATGGCCGAAGGCGCCGAGCCCTGCCTCCGCGAGCCCACGGTACTGGGCAATTTTCTCCCCTCGCCTTCTGGGAGTGAAAGGGCGGCCGAGGGCGCAGCCAAAAGTCTCCCCGCCTTCCGGGAGGGGGGAAGGGGGTGAGGGCGATCTCCCCTCGCCTTTCGGGAGAGAGGCAGGTGGTGAGCGCAGTCTCCCCTCGCCTTCCGGGAGAGAGGCAAGTGGTGAGCGCAGTCTCCCCTCTCCCGCCGGGAGAGAGGCAGGTGGTGAGTGCAGTCTCCCCTCTCCCGCCGGGAGAGGGGCAGGGGGTGAGGGCCCTTCCGCACCGCCGTCCCTCATCCCTCATCCCTCATCCTTCATCCCTCATCCCTCTGAGGGCGCTTCCGCCGTGCCCAGCATCGCCGCCGCGCCCGAAGCGTCCGTCTGGCTGCACGAGCACGCTCTGCTGCCGTTTCTGGACGAGGTTCGCAAGGAACGTCTGACCGAGTTGGACCGGATTGCGGAACACATCGAGATGTCGTTGACCGAGTTGCTTCAGAAGACCGACGAAGAGATCGGCAAGGCGGCCACCGAACGTCCAGCGCGGCGCGCAGGGCGCGGAGGGGCGGCTGGCCCAGGCCGAGACACGTCATGGCGACCTGTTGGCCCGCCGCGACCGCCGCCGGCAGGAGCTCCAGCAGCAGCGCTCGTTGACCCTTCAGGCCGTGGAACGGCTCACGACGGCCCTCGTTCTGCCGCACCCCGAGCGCAATTCGCCCGAGGTCCGTCGCTTGAAGCCGAACCCCGAGACGGAGGCCATCGCCATGCGGATCGTGATCGAGTACGAGCAGTCCCAGGGCCGCGTGGTCTACGACGTCCACGAGAAGAACCTCGGCTACGACCTGACGAGCCTCGACCTGAATTCCGGCGAGTTGCGGCTCATCGAGGTCAAGGGCATCGGCGACGGCGCAGGGGATGGTGGTGCTGACGCCGCACGAATACGAGGTGGCCGAGGACCGCCGCGATTGCTATTGGCTGTACGTGGTGACCGACTGCAATACTTCGCCCAAGCTGACCATGATTCGCGACCCGGCGACTCAGCCGTGGCAACCCGTGAAGAAAGTCCAGCACTACACGCTCGATTCATCCAAGCTGCCCAAGGAGGTCCGATAAGACAGTGGTCGCAACTTTATCGGATTCCGAACTGTGGATATTCTTAAGGGAAGATCCCGCGATTACGGAACGGGCCAAGGCGCTTGAGGAGTTGGTGGCGCGGACCAGTCCGGATCTCGGCGTTTTCATCGCGGAGGAATTGGGCAGGAAGGACTTGCCGGCCACTTGGCGCAATACCCTGCTTTTCGCCGCAGAGCGTACGGAGTTCGTCGAGCCGGCGCGAAGCCGGATGCGGGGGCACCTGCCGAGGCTCGTCCAAACCATCAACCAGGAATTGCACCCGCGGTCCCGGTTGGCAGAGGAAGCGGCCATCCGCCGCTATATTTCTCTCTTGGACGACCGACAGGATTTCAATTCGCTGCGGCCATTCCTCGGCACCGGCTACCCGATCACTGTTCGACGCATCGTGCTGATCGGCGTGAGGAACGCCTTCGCAGCCTCGCCGCCGACACCGGCCATCCAAGAATCACTTGTGCCGCTGCGGCGGCATTTGAGCAAGTTGGCTCGGTTCTTTCTGACCGCCGATACCCTGAAATGCTCGGAAGAGGACTTCGGATTGGGCCTGGATGCACTCGAGGCGCTCCTCAGGCTCGGGGACGCAACCGCCTTGGAACTGGTCGGGATGGCGATGGAAGTGCCCCGACGCTGGATTCGGCGGCAGTTGAGCGATTGGTGCCGACAGGCTCTCGTTGCTTGGTCGCGACTGTCGCCGCCGGATCCGCAGTGCATCGAGCCGATGGAAAAGGCCCTGGAAATGCTTTCCGGCGACTCACGTATAGATTAGGCGTCCCAAAGCCTTTTTCGGAGGATCCGTCGTGTCGAGGCACGCGGCACGCGACCCGTCATTTCAGCGGGACGGCCGGGCGCGTGCCCCCCCCTGACTGTACCTTCCCATTCCCTGGAATTCGTGGTAAAATCCCGGAGATTATGGCGAAGCTCCGTATTTCCACCGATGCAAAGCGCCTATCCGCCCTGGTTGGCGAAGGCGAAGGCCCCACGCTGGAGTTCAAACGCTCCACCGGCGAGTTAAGAGACGCCATGCATTCTCTTTGCGCTTCCTCAACGGCGCGGGCGGCACGCTGCTCTTCGGCGTCAGGCCGGATGGCCGGATCGAGGGCCAGCAGGTCTCGGACCAGACGCTGCGCGACATCGCCCAGGCCGCCGACCGTTTCGAGCCCCCCGCCGACTTCACCTTGCAGCGGATCCGCGTCGATTCGGACCGGGAGGTGCTTGCCGTCGAGGTCGAGGGCCGCCCGGACAACGCGCCTTTTACCTACGATGGCCGCCCTTACGAGCGGGTGCAGAGCACGACGCGGAAAATGCCGCAGCCGAAGTACGAGGAGCGGCTGCTGAACCGCGCCCATTACCGGCGGCGCTGGGAGAACGGGCCCGCCGAGGGACTGACGCTGAAGGGTCGCCTGCCCCATGGAATTACGTTCAGGCAACTGTCGCGCAAGCACGATTCGAAGCCGGTAAATCCGTTGATTGCCGGGGCGTTCCATCGCACGGGGGCAGTCGAAGTGTGGGGCCGCGGCACCAACCGGGTCATCGACGCCTGCGTCAGGCACGGTGCGGCCCCGCCCGTGTTCGAGGAAAGCCAAGGATTCGTCATCGTCACGTTCAAGGCCCAGGTGGTTGCCGGAGGCACGGCAACCGCCGAAGCGGGGGGCCGAATCACCGCACAAGTCACCGCACAAGTCACCGCACAAGTCACCGCACAAGTCGCGACCTTCTGCCGAGAACCTAAATCGGCGAAGGAGATCATGGCCGAGTTGGCCCTGAAGCACTGGAAGACATTCCAGGCGAACTACCTGACGCCCCTGATCGCGATGGGTGTGCTGGAACGCACCATCCCCGACAAGCCGAAGAGCCGCCTACAACGCTACCAAACCACCGCCAGGGGCATGGCGACGCGAAAGCAGTCGGAGGGGCAATGACACGCGCCAAACGCAGTGGCGAACAAACGCGGGCACCATTAAGGTACTGAAGAATGACGAGAAATAAACAGAGAAGACGATCGGGACTCACGGCCAACGCGCCAATCGAGAGTGCAAAACAGGATGAGCTTGGTCGCCTGCCGTTTGCAAAGTCGCTCGCGCGAACGATCACTCGGATGAAAGGGCAGGAATCGTTTGTCTTCGGCTTGTGTGGACCGTGGGGATCGGGCAAGAGCAGCGTGCTAAAACTTGTTGCGCGGGAACTTGAAAAGGGCAGATCGGAGGCGAAGCCCCTCATTCTCGACTTCAACCCCTGGTGGTTCTCGGGACGGGACCAGTTGTTGCAGGCATTTCTGGCTCAACTGGACGCGGCCATTGGGCGGCAAGATACAGGCGAACGAACAAAGAAGCTGGGAAAGCGTCTCGCCACATTCGGCAAAATACTGCGACCGTTCAGTCTGATTCCCGGCGCACGGCTCGTTGGCGAGATCAGCAACGTCTTTGACAAGGCCGGTGAGGCGACAACCAACCTTGGTGAGCAGCTCTCTGCGGACGTACATCGCGTGCGCGAAGAAATCGACGACATATTGCGCAAGCTGGGACGTCGGATCGTCATTGTCATGGATGACCTCGATCGCCTGACGGCGGATGAGATCGCCCAGTTATTTCTCATCGTGAAGGCGGTCGCAGATTTTCCCAACACGGTTTATTTGCTTGCCTTTGACCAAGATGTTGTCGCCAAGGCGATCTCAGACAGCCTTGGCCTGCACGGCGTTTCCTACCTTTAAGAAGATCGTACAAGTCCAGGTCGACCTTCCGCTGGCCGGCCCCATTGCCCTACAGCAAATGTTCTTGCGTCAGCTTAACGGCCTCATCGACCCAAGCCACGTGAATCAGGTGACGCAATACGACTTCGCTACGCTTTTTCACGATGGAATCAAGTCGTTCTTCCAAACGCCGCGCTCGGTTAAGCGACTCATGAATGTCCTTCGCGTCCTTTATCCAGGCGTTGAAGGCGAGGTCTACTGGCCCGATTTAGTGGGCATCATCAGCCTTTATGGTGTTCGCGCCCGTGGCGTTTCGCGTAGTACGAGACAATCCCGACTACTTTACTGGTTCTGGCGATGATCCAGGCAGCGACCGTAAGGAAGAACAGAAGTTCCACGCCGAGTGGCTAAGCCGGCTTCCCGAAGAGAGTCGCGCGGTAATCAGCGAGTTGGTGTGCCGCCTGTTCCCGAGGGCGTCTGGGGCGATCAACAATCGGGGTTTCAGCCGCGGGTTCGAGATCGAATGGCGCGATTGCCTGCGTGTATGTGCTGCCGAGATATTCCCGCGGTACTTTCAACTGTGCGTGCCGGTAGGCGCCATTAGCGAGGCCGAATGGACGCAGATCGTCCGTCTCCTCCCCGACTCGGCGGCCATCGATGCACGCGTTCGTCAATTATGTCAGCAGCGCAGCCCACACGGATTTGCCAGTCGGGCAAAGGAGTTCCTCGAACGCGCGAGTGTTTACGCGAAACGCCGTGCAAGTTTGGACGAAGCCAAACTGCTCTTTCAAATGGTGCTGCGCAACGGTGACACGCTTGTCGAGATCAAAGATGAAGAAGCGGCAAGCCTTATATCGATCAGCAACGATCTGAGGGTCTCCTGGGCGATGCAGGAGGCGTTGCTGCGTATCGAAGACCAAGCCGATAGGGAGGCTTTTGTCGAGGCGGCGATGATTGGCAACATTGGCCTCTATGCAGCCGCCCATTTCGTTTGGTTCCTTGGCGCCCAGCATGGCAAGTTCGGGGCAAACCCAAACGAGTCACACGAACCACAATACGTCTCGGAGGCCTGTGTGGACCGCCTAACGGCGACTCTGTTAAGGAGGATCGAAGCCGCGGCACGAGACGGCATTCTGGTCCGGCACCCCAAATCGATGCTGATCGCGCGGGAATGGCGGACGTTCGGCCACGAGGCCGAGGCAAGGCAGTGGGTCACGTCGGCCGCCTCGGACGATCGCGTACTTGTCGAGTTCATCGCGCAGTTGCGCAGCGTCGCCCATTCCCAGGGATGGGGCGACCGCATTGCGCGGGAGCATCATCGAGTCGATGCAAACTATCTCGCGACTTGGTTCGACTTAGTGGACCTTTGCAGGCGCTGCCGCAGTCTCTTGGAAGCGGCACCAGGATGGTTGAACGGCGAGCAACAGCATACGTTGCGCCTGCTGCTTGCCGCGGTAGAAGAAGACGGGACAGTGCTCGACCCCTTCGATCGCAAGCGGCAACGGCTGTTGGCTGGCAAGGCCAAAGAGGACAATTGAGAAGGCGCATCTTTCGGAGATGCGAATACGAGGACGTAACTGGCATGATCCCCAAAGAATGCAAACGCCTGGCCGAGGTCGATTTCCCCATCGCCGTGGTGTCGAAGCACGCGGCGCAGGGAGAAGTCCATTCGGCACGGGCATCCCTCGACGTTGCATCTTTGGTGGGCGCGGCGGCCACTGGCGGCTTGCCGGTCGATGCTCATGGCCCTGCTGCTTCCGGACCCATGCGACCCGCACTGCCCGGCGAAGTTCAAGAAGGAAGCACGCCGCCTGCTGCTGAAAACACGCAGCAACATCGATGGCGACGCTCTCGGATTGCGGCAGGCAATCCTGAAGTTCATCGGTGATTTTGCCAACTGGGATATGTCGGCCGACGCGACGTACTTGGAGGCGGCCCGCGGCCTGATCAAAGCAGCACATGGCGAAGAGACGCCCCTTGTCGTCGATCCGTTTGCAGGCGGCGGATCGATCCCGCTGGAAGCCCTGCGCCTCGGCTTCGATGCCTTCGCCAGCGACCTGAATCCCGTGGCTTGTCTCATCGACAAAGTGCTGTTGGAGGATATCCCACGGCACGGCCCAAAGCTGGCGGAAGAACTGCGGCGCATGGGCGCCGAAGTGAAGGAAGCCGCCGAGGCAGAGCTGACCGAGTTCTACCCCGCAGATCCAGACGGCGCCCGTCCCATCGCGTACTTGTGGGCGCGGACAGTCCGTTGCGAATCGCCCAAGTGCGGGGCCGAGATTCCACTCCTCCGTTCGTATTGGCTCTCGAAAAAGGTCAACCGGAGACGCGCATTAAGGTGCAAAGCCGTCTACGCTAAAGGCGAGACTCCACACGTCGAATTCCAGGTCTTCGAACCGAGAAATGATCGGGACGTTCCTAATGGGACGGTTTCTCGTGCCAAAGCCACTTGTCCATGCTGCAAGGCAGTCCTTGCGCCAGACCGTGTGCGGGCGCAGCTATCCGCACAACGTGGTGGGGCGGACGTCGTCTTCGATACGCACGGCAACCGAACCGGAGGGGCGCAGACTCATAGCAGTCGTTTCACTCCAACCCGGCCAAGCAGGTCGTTGCTACCGGCCGCCGACGGAAGCGGATTACCGCGGCGTCAAGCATGCCCTTTATCGACTTAAGCGTCTTGTCGCGGAAGCAAGACCTGGCGCAAAGTCAGGTACCGGACGAGGCGACGCCAGCCGGCGGTGGAAGCGGTGCGGGGCGTGCCTTCAGCATTCAGAATTACGGCATGATGAATTGGGGCGATTTGTTTACTGCAAGGCAGAAAGTCGCTCTCGCGAGCATGATCGCACAGATTGGCCCTAAGTGTGATCTGAACCGTCTATTGGCGCTCGCGGTTAGCCGTGTTGCCGAGCGGCTAAGCTCGCTCGCACGTTGGGATAACTCTTCCAAAATGGAGACTGTGGCTGGCACGTTCGGCAGGCAGGCACTGCCGATAATATGGGACTTTGCGGAGCAGAACCCACTTGAGGCAATTGGGGGCAACTGGCAAGGCGCGGTCGATTGGATCGAGCAGGTGATACGACGATGCACGTCGAGTCCGCCAGGGCAGGTGCAAATTGCGGATGCGTGTGAGTCGCCATTGCCGGACGCCGCCGCCGCGGTTTGGTTCACCGATCCGCCGTATTATGATGCGATACCATATTCTGACCTATCGGACTTTTTCCTCGTGTGGCTTAAACGTGCGTTACCAAGCGATCCACTCCTGCGTGATCCTTTCGACGCCGCTAACCCGCTTAGCCCCAAGGTCCGCGAGGCGGTCCAGGATGAAACAAAACAATTTGACGGTCGCCCTAAAGACAGGGACTTCTTTGAGCAGACAATGGCCCGTGCGTTTTCGGAGGGCCGCCGCGTCACTGCGCACCGACGGCGTTGGCTCGGTGGTTTTTGCGCCACAAGACCACGGAGGGCTGGGAAGCTCTGCTCTCCGGCTTGGTCCGTGGAGGGTGGGTGATTACCGGCTCATGGCCGATTTCAACTGAAATGGGCTCTCGCCTTCGTGCTCGTGAATCTGCTGCACTGGCCACCAGTGTTCACCTTGTCTGCCGCCCTCGTCCCGAGGATGCTCCCATCGGAGACTGGGCCGATGTCCTTCGGGAATTGCCGCGGCGAGTTGGCGACTGGATGGAACGCCTGCAGGGCGAGAAGATCCGCGGGGCCGATCTGGTTTTCGCTTGCATCGGGCCCGCCCTGGAAATCTACAGCCGGTATTCGAAAGTCGTGGACCCGCAAGAACGCGAGATTCCCCTTGGCGGAGACCCGCTGGCCAAGGAACCGCATCTCCGCGGATATTTGGCTTATGTATGGGAAATTGTCGGCCGGACTGCACTGCAACAAGTCCTTGGCACCGCCGAAGCAAAGGCTCGAAACGGGGCTGCCGGCGCTCTTGAGGAGGACGCCCGCCTGACCGCTCTTTTTCTTTGGACCATCCAAGCAACGCCCACTGACAACGGGAATGGAAGCGGCAATGGCGACAGGTCGGAAGACGACGCCGACGCAGACGCGGGCGAAAGTGACGACGACGAGGGCGCTACGCCACAGCGGAAGTCCAAGGGGTTCAGCCTGATTTACAACGTCGTCCGCCGATTCGCCCAGCCGTTGGGGATTCACCTGGAGGAATGGGAAGGCCGCGTCGTTGAGACGGAAAAGGGCGTTGTTCACCTGATTCCGGTGCTCGACCGGGCGGAACAACTTTTCGGCGAGGCGGGGACTTCGTTGACCGCCGATCGGATCGAGGCCCAGGCCAAACGAAACCCGCAGGCGGCGTTCGACTTCATGGTTCCAGAATCGGCTGTGCCGGAGATCAAGGGCCGCGGCAAGCGAAAGAAACCGGCCGCTGATGTTTCCGACGAGGCGCTGCGATCGCACCGCGGCGCGACAACGCTGGATCGGGTCCACGGAGCCATGCTCTTGCAGTCCTCCGGGCGGTCCAATGCGCTGCGGGCGCTGCTGAAATCGGAAGTGGACCGCGGCCCGGACTTCGTTCGTCTGGCCAACGCCCTCTCGGCCCTGTATCCTAAAGAGAGCGATGAAAAGCGGCTCTTGGACGCCATGCTCTTGGCCGTACCACGATAATCGAAGTTGAGGTGAAAATGGTCGATCCAGTTTTGAAGTCCCTGGTCGTAAGACGATTTCGCAGCATTCCCGCGGAAACCGTCATTTTCGACAATCCCACTTTCCTTGTGGGGGAAAACGGATCGGGGAAGAGCAACCTTCGCGACGCCATCGACTTCATGGCCGAGGCCATGTCGTCGCCCCTGCAATCGGTATTCCAGCGGCGCGGCGGGTTCTCCGTGGTGCGAAATCGCACACCCGGCAGGCGCTATCCCGAAAATCTGGGCCTGGCCGCCGTGCTCGGGCCGCTCAACGGCGAGATCGAGCAGGCCCGCTACGGTTTTGAGGTCGCGGCTGCGGCCAACTACGGGTTCAAGGTGGTGCGCGAGGAATGCATTGTCTATTTCAACGGGGGAAGGAAGGCCTGGTTCGATCGCGGTGCGGATGCCTTCCGCTCGAACGTTGGCGGATTGAAGCCGGCCATCGAACCTGCGTCTTTGGGACTGCCGATCATCGGCGGCGAGGCCAGTTTTGCTCCGGTCCTCCGTACGCTAGCCGCGATGCGGAGCTACAGCATCGAACCATCGCAGTTGCGCAGGCTTCAGGACCGGGACGGCGGAACGGGGCTCAAGGCGGACGGCAGCAATGCCGCAAGCGTCTTGCAGGAAATCGCGAGTCAGGCCCCGGAAGACCTGACTCAAATCTATGAGCTGCTCGCGGCGATCGCTCCCCACACGACCAAGGTCGAGCCCGTCGAGCGCGGCAGCAAGCTGGGACTCGAATTTACGCAGGAATGGGGGCCGGAACGAATGAAGTTCGAGGCGTCCAGCATGTCCGACGGCACGCTGCGGGCGTTAGGTCTGCTGATCGCCGCGTATCAGCATCCGGCGCCGACGGTGCTGCTCATCGAGGAACCGGAGGCCACGATCCACGCGGGGGCCGTGGGTGTGGTCCACGACATCCTGCGCGGCAAGTCAGAAGGTGCAGGTTGTGGTGACCACACACAGCCCCGACTTGCTCGACGCGAAGTGGATCCAGGATTCCAACTTGAGGATGGTGACTTGGCACGAGGGGGCCACGCACGTCACGCCGGTTTCCGATGCGTCCCGGCGCGTCTTGCGCGAGCACATGCTGGGCGCCGGGGAACTGTTGCGGTCAAACGCCCTCAGCGCGCCTCCGTTATCTTCGGACATGGACGGTTCTCGCGATGCGCTCTTCCTGGAACTCACGCCATGAACATTCAGCCGATTGTGGAAGGCTTCGGCGAGGTGCGCGCAGGTCCCCGTCCTGCTTCGCAGGCTGCGGGATTTGGCCGCTGCATTCGCGGTGGACGTAGGGCGACCGATCCGAAAGAACCGGCATGAACTTGTGACGGAGGGCCCCTTGCGGGAGGCGGTGCGATTGGCTCTCCAGCAGCCGGAATGTCGCGCTCTGCTGGTTATCTTCGACAGCGACGACGATTGCCCTCGCGAATTGGCCCCGCAACTCCTACAGTGGGCAAAGAAAGAGGCCCAAAGGGTGCCTTGTGCCGTCGTTATGGCCGCCCGCGAGTACGAGGCATGGTTCCTCGCGAGCATCGAATCGCTGCGCGGCAAGCGCGGCATCCCTGCCGACGCGGCTTCGCACCCCGACCCCGAGGCCCCGCGCGGCGCCAAGGAGCGGCTGGAGCATCTCATGGTGGCCGGGCGAAAGTACATCGAGACTTCCGACCAGGCCGCTTTGAGCGCTGAGTTCGACATGAAACCGGTTTACCGAAGGTGTCGCTCATTCCGGCACATGGTCACGGCATTCGGCCGTCTTGTGCAGGCGTTGGACTGCCTCGGGACCGACTGGCCGCCCCCGGCATGGCGGGAGGATGATGAAGCATGAGTTATTGCGTTTGGCAGATCTCCGGCGGTCCTGCTATGCGGGCCTATGCCAGCGTCTTCCTGCGCCACGGCGTCGGGTTACCGCATGTGTGCCGCAGCCCTCGGCTACGCGCCGATTGCCTATGCCAATTTGATCCGGCTCAAGTGCTCGGCGCTCAACCTGTTCAACCGAATCAAACGGAGTTAGAATCTCAAGTCGTAAACGCCCCCGCCGACCTTGCGTCGGTGGAGCGATGATTGGCGGCTAAGACGGCCCTTGCTCCGCCCGTTTAGCATTTTCTGCTGTCGCCGCCCGGCCCGACCCAGAGGGTACCCCGCCGGGCGGCGACAGCAGAAAATGCGAGGGAGCCGGGAATCCGCGTCTTAGCTGTCAATCATCGCTCCACCGGGATAAACCCGGTGGTGGCGTCTACCATTCGCGATAAAACCGCTTTTTCCCTTTCTTCCCTTGGTGAAACATGGAACCCTGGTACAAGATCGTGACGCCTCGCAAAGAGGTCCGGGAAGGAAGGTCTTTCAACCCGGACGAGTTTGCCATCGCGCTGGAGCAGGTCGTGGCCGGCACCGCGCCGGACGATTACAAGAAACCGGAGCTATTCTTCTCCCGCACCTGCTTCACGCGGGCGCTGGTGGAGAACTCGGGCCTGGTCTTGCGGCGACTGGCCGGCAAGACAGAGAATACGGCGCCGGTCCAGACCCTGGTCACCCAGATGGGCGGCGGCAAGACGCACATGCTTACCACCCTTTGGCACCTGGCCAACGGCGGGCCGGCCGTGGCCGGCTGCCCTGGCGTCGCCGGCCTCCTGGACGAAGCCGGGCTGGCCGACGTGCCCAAGGCCAAAGTGGCCGTCTTCGTGGGCAATGCCTGGGACCCTCAGCCCGGACGGGAAACCCCTTGGATCGACGTGGCCCGCCAGCTTGCCGGCGACGAGGGGGTCGCGGCACTTGGCCCTTCCGCCAAGGAGTCGCCCCCGGGAACGGACACCATCAACCGCGTGATCGGGTTGGTCGAAGGCCCGGTGCTGCTCCTGTTCGACGAGCTGTTGAACGTCTTCAACCGGCATCGCGCGTTGGCGGAGCCGATGCACGCCTTCTTGCACAACATCGTCCGCGGCTTCATCGGCACGGCGCACCGGGCCGCGGTTTTCAGCCTGCCGCGGAGCGAAGTCGAAATGACCGATTGGGACCAACACTGGCAAGCGAAGATCGTCAAAGTGGTGGGCGCCGTGGCAAAGCCCCTGCTGGTGACCGACGAGGGCGAGATCAGCGAAGTCATTCGCCGGCGTCTGTTCGAGGACTTGGGCCCCGAGCGCACGCGGCGGAACGTGGCCAAGGCTTACGCCGACTGGTGTTTCGAGCGCCGGGCCCAGCTTCCGCCGGAATGGACCGCCGTCGATACCACGGCCACGGAGAAGAAGGCCCGTGAGTTCCTCCAGTCGCGGTTCGAAGCCTGCTTCCCCTTCCACCCGGCGACGCTTTCCGTGTTTCAACGCAAGTGGCGGCCGCTGCCGCAGTTCCAGCAGACCCGCGGCACCTTGGCCATGTTCGCGCAGTGGGTTTCGCTGGCCCAGACCGATGCCTATCGCAAGGCGGACAAGTCGCCGCTCTTGACCCTCG
The DNA here is from genome assembly GCA_963824275.1 of uncultured Planctomycetia bacterium. Classification (GTDB taxonomy): domain Bacteria; phylum Planctomycetota; class Planctomycetia; order Pirellulales; family Thermoguttaceae; genus JANXQG01. The sequence goes on from CAWGOT010000003.1 coordinate 2,431,547, forward strand.
GATCGGCGCCGTTGGGCAATTCCGCCTTTCGCAGCGTGGTCCTCGGGCAGCTTGGCGAGACCCGCCTTTCGGCGGCCATCGAGACCGACATTGCCGGCGACCACTGCCACGCGCGGCGCTGGATGCGGATACGAAGGGCGTGCTCCGCGATATTCACCGGCGGGTCGGCAGCGCCATCCTCTTCGAATCGACCGGCGGCCAGATCAGCAAGGTCGCGCACTTGATCGAACTGCGATTCGCCCTCGGCGAGCCGGAGTTGGATACCACGAGCGTGGACACGGCGGCCCTGAAACTGGAGAGCAATTCGTTCTTCATTCAGAAGGTCGGGGCCGACGGCTTCAAGGTCTTCCACAAGGCCAAGATCGACAAGGCGGTCCACGACCGCAAGGCATCGCTCGACGAAGACAGCGAGATTCGGCCGACGCTGCGCACCATGGTCCACGCGGAATTCCAACGTGGCGCCAGCATCCCGGTGGAACCGTTCCCGGCCGATAGCGCAGCGGTTGCCGATTCTCCGCGCCTGAACCTGGTCCTGATGGGCCCGGAGTACGAATGGGACGGCGGGGCTGCCATTCGGGATCAAATTGCCGAGTGGACGAAGAAGCGCGGCAAGCAGGACCGACTTTACCCCGGCGCGCTGGTGTGGTGCCTGCGCAAGCCTGGCCGCGACCTCCGCGAGAAGGTCGAACTGCTGCTGGCCTGGCGGCGGGTGCAAAGGGACGTCCGCGAGGGCATCTTGGGGGCGGAATTCGAGAAGGCCGATCTGCAAGAGATCGCCGTGAGGGTGAAGGAGACCGAGGACGATGCCAAGGACGAAGTGTGGGCCAGCTATCGTTTTGCCGTCCTGGCCGACAGCAGCGACCCCAGCGGCCAACGGGTCTCAACCGAAACTAGCCCTGCCGACGGGATAACGCGGGCAGGGGAGCAGGCTTCGAGAGCCAGTCTAAGAGTCATCGACCTGGGGGCCGGACATTCGAGCGCGGCGGAGACGCTCTGCGGCCGGATCATCGCGCGCTGAAGGCCGAGGCCCTGTTGAACGAGACTGTCGGCGTGGGCTACATCGACCGCAACTGGCCGCCCGCCTTCAAGGCGACCGGTGCTTGGCCGTTGGCGAGCCTTCGCCAGAGCTTCCTGAACGGCGCGCTGACGCGGCTGCTCGATCCCGACCACGTGCTCCGCGCCAAGATCGTCGAGTTCGTGGGCCACGGCGATTTCGGTCTGGCATCGGGCCCGAAAGCCGATGGGACGTATGAGCACGTCTGGCACGAACAGCTCATTCCCGCCGACGAGGTGACGTTTGAAAGCGGCGTCTTTTTGCTGACGAAAGCGAAGGCCAAGGCTCTCAAGTCTCCAGCGCCCCCTCCGCCAAAACCGGAGAAGAAGGAGCCGGAATCGGAGCAGGTGGACGAGACCAGGCCCGACACGGAGGGAACCGCTGAGGAAAAGAAGCGCGAACCGGAACCCAAACCGACGACGAGGACATTTCGTCTCACCGGCACGATTCCCTCCGAAGTGTGGAACCGCTTGGGAACCAAGCTGATTTCCAAACTGCGTTCGGGCACCGACCTTCGCGTCGGAGTCAATTTTTCCGTGACTTTTGGCGCAGAAGCCGCCAAGAACGTGGAGACGGAGATTCGGCAAATATTGCAGGACCTGGGATTGGACAGCGCGATTAAGGTCGAGTAGTTAGAATCCGTATACAGACCGAATACGGGGCTGACCATCCACGCCGCTTGATGGCGCCCTCTTCGCCGTGAACATGCTCGTGGCCACGGCCAGCGGCGGCACGTTCACCCTGGACGAGTTCGCCGAAGACCTTCAGGCCAGTGGCTTCCGCGACGTGAAGCTCTTGGTAAAAGACGACCGGATGACTCCGTAGTCGAAGCGATAAAATGAGCGCTGGGGCTGCGGCAGCCGCCGCTGAAGCGAAAAGGCGGCAAGAGGAGGAAGAAATGCGGCTACCGGATCCAGCGCAAGACCCGCTTCTCAAAATCCTCATGGTCGTCCTCGGGCTCGCTCAACTCGGGTTGCTCCGATCGCTGCTTAAGCCTGAAGGCCATCACCGCCGCTCCAAGCTCCCTAGGGCCAAGGCGTTGCAGGTCTGACGGCAAGAATGGAATCGCGCCGGCCCGGGCTTCTTCCCAAGCCGTGTCGCTCCGATAGTCGAAACCGCAAAGCGTTTTCACGTCTGCGGCAGCCCTCCGCTGCGGCGCGCCTGCCAGATTGCGCCGCAACTCGCCCTGGTTCAGTGCCCTGAGCAGTTGTCCTGCCGCCATAACGGCCTCGTCGGGTGGCGGACCATTGAAAGCGGCACGGTTTTGCCGTTCCATGTATTGGAACGTGCCGGGACGAATTTGCCTGGCAACAACCTGCAATGTCGAAAGTCGCTTGCCGCTTGCCGTGCGCAGCGAAAATATCTGCGTGCGTCCGGTCATGCATTCTCTCGCATATCCGCCTACGCAGTGATGCATCCGTGCCCCCTCCTCGCAGAGCGCCCCGGAAGAACAAAGAGGCTGGACCACAACCCCATTTGCGGTCTTGACCCGCTCGAACCAGGCAGGCCAGTCATGATCACTGCTCGAACCATTTCCGCCGATGACCGCGGCAATACCCAGTCCTCTGTGCCATTCCGCGGAGCGACGCTGGAACGTCCCGATATGCCAGCGGGCCGCCAGCATTAAAGCCATTTGCCTGTGCGCAGCCGATTGGAGCATCTGCTGCACGTCGGCCTGGTCGCGATCTTCATGGACGCGCAGTGCATAAGGCAGCACCAGGGTATCTGCCAGCATCCGCACGAAGTCACGGATCCCAATCAGGTGTTCTCGCGTGAGATTCTCAATCTGGCGGCCGACAGCACCCCAATCGCCTCGGGTAGACGCCAGCAGCGGACGAAACGCGGGGAAGATCGGGTTGATCACGCCCGGTCGTTCTTCGACCAGGATCCTCGCGGCCTGGAAAGAGTCGCAAATTACCGATCTAACTGAGGCGTCCGTGCCCAAACCGCCTGCGATCGCAACATTTAGGGAAGTCAGCGATTCCAGCGGCGGCCACTTGTCCGCGGGCAGGCCGGACAGCCCTTCGAGCAGAAGCAGCGGCACATCCAGGATCGCCGCCCACTGCGGCCGATCTTCGAACCTCGGCGGCGGGTGTTCGACCGCCAAACGGCCGCCGCGGATCGGCTCATGCAATCCCTGCACGTCGCCCAGGTCGACCGCGCTATGCTCCAGGACTCGCAGCCTGCGAATCGCGGCCGGCGAGCAATCGAGCAGGCCAGCAGCCGGTTTGATGCAAGGCCGGCCGCTGTCGATCAGGGCGCGCAACTGCGGCGCATTGCGCAGCCCCCACAGGGCCGGAAAACTCCGCGCCCAGCGGAAACGGTTGACGCGGGACTCGGGGGTCTGGGCCGATACGGCGAAATTGTACTCCCGCACGCGCACGCCGGGATCTTCCTTGACAAGCTCGGCGAGCGCCGGGTCGCACCTTGCGGCCACCCGCTCAATCGCGAATCGGGCCCGCACTTCCGGCAAATCGTCACAGTCGTCCGCCAATTCCCGCAGCGCCTGTGTTTGCGGACGGATGCGCTGTCCCGGCCCGTAACGCATCCCGCAAAAGCGATCCATGAGCTTCACGCTGAATCGAACCGGCAGTTTGGAGCGGACGAAGGCCTTCAGAGGAAGGTCGTCGCGGGTGAGGGTCCATCCCCAGCATCGCGCCGCGGTTTCCACACCCGGCCTTCGGACGCCGTCCAGCAGTTCACCGAGCATGGCGGCGGGAACGTCCGTATGCGCGGCAACGTTTTCGTAGGCCGCGTGCCAAGAGCATCCGCTGGCGGAAGTATCAGAACGATCGCGTTTCCGCCTGCCGCCGTGCGGCCGAGCACCATCAGATTTCCATCGCTCGTCAGAAAGCGAAAATACTCAGACAGGGCAAGTTCGATCTCTTTCTGCAAATTCGAAATCAAGGGCGGATCATCACCAATCCCGTGCGCGGCCGCCCAGCCAAGGACGCGGGCGGCAATGACGTCAGCGGTGCTAGATCGATTCGTGCCAGCGGACGGGTGGCCGTCCAGGGACGAACTCTGCCTGATGGTCTGCGGCCCGCTTTCCTGGTACATGGCGATCGCACCGGACAGAAAATCGGATTCCTCCTTGCCCTTGATCGATTATACTGAAAGAAAAACCCGCCGGTCAAGCGACGTTGATCTCAAAGACGGCTGCAATCCATGGGCGTTGAGGGTTCCGCGGCGGATTCACGCAGGAATGCATCCAGCTTAGGGCGTCGTTGGTCGGACGCTATCAACTGCTCCCACCGCTCGTCATCCTGCCGGGAGAGCAGGAACCGGGCGAAATCGGCGACCTCGGCGCGTTTGCCCTCAGGCAGCGCCTCACAGATGCGGATCAACTCTTGAGTTTCCGTGCTCATGCTGCAATTCTACCTCACGAGAACCAATGATTCAAGCACGGAAAAACGCTACCGGATTCAGCGCAAGAGGCCGCCAGCCGCCAGGCCAACGCGGGTGGATGTTGCACGCTCATGGGGCTATAATATGGCGCGGACGAGTAACACGGGTGTCCCATCCGAAGGAACCACGACATGCAGACGATTTCCCACTTAGATCGCTGTATCGGTTGCCTGCTGGGCACGGCCTGCGGTGACATCTCTGGGCGCTGCGGTGGAAGGCAGCTCTGCCCGCGAGATACGCGAGCTTTATGGCGAGATACGCGACTTTGCCGAGTCCGGAAGGGGCTTCGGCTGGTACACGGACGATACGCAGATGACGCTAGCCCTTGCCAGGAGCCTCGTCGAACGCGGCCTGGTCGACGCGGCCCACGCTTCCGGCATGTACGCCGAATTCTACGAACCATGGAGGGGTTACGGGGGAGCGGCGCATCGCGTCATGCGGCTACTGGCCGACGGCGGCGACTACCGTGGAACAGGGCGATTGCAGTTTCCCGAGGGCTCTTTCGGCAATGGCGGAGCCATGCGGATCGCCCCCGTGGGCCTGGCCTATCGTCATGCGGGCGATGACGAGTTGGCGAAAGCCGTCGAAGACGCGATCATCTGCACGCACGTCCACCCAGAAGCCATCGACGGCGCCTTGGTGCAGGCCAAGGCCGTGGCGACGGCAGCAACGGCGAACGTGGCAGATCTCGATTCCGACGCGACGGTCCAATCGCTTCGGGCAATCTGCCGGACCGAAGTTGTGGCCGCGAAACTCGATGCCTTGGCCGACAGTCTGCGGCACGACGACGACGATGTTTACGTCATCGGGCGGGTCGGCAACGGGATTCGGGCCTCACAGGCCGTGGCGGCCGCGTTGTGGGCTTTTCTGCGGTACGGGGAGGATCCCGAGGAGTGTGTCATTCGGGCCGTGGCCTTCGGCGGTGATACGGATACGATCGGCGCGATGGCCGGTGCCCTGGTGGGCGCATTGCATGGACAGTCGTGGATCCCTGCCCGCTGGTACGACAACATCGAAAACGGCACCCGCGGCCGCGATGAGATCGTGGCCTTGGCGCGGAGATTGTCGCAACTCGACATTCGCGTGCAGGCAGAAGGAGGCGACTGAGTGAAGGAGCAGCCACGGCCAGCGGGACCATCACCTCAGCCAGACCCAGGGCCCACTCCCGGTGAAAGATCTGCGCAAAAGAAAAGCCGGGAGAAATTGTCGGCTTGGGGGGCTTTCATTAAGAGTGAAGTAACCCAAACCTGCACCATCCCGGCAAACTCAGTATACCATGGGCTGGATTCGGCGTCCATCCATTCTGCCCTCAATCACGGACGCCGGTATCTGCTCCTGAGAACGTCAATCGCCGGCACTTCCACACCTTGATCAGGTTCTTCTTTCCTGCCAGCCTCAATCTCCCGGATCATGTCGAGCAGTTTCTCCGACCATCCCGACAGGAGATGGGTCCGGTCATCATGCGGTCGCAATTGGCTCTGCCCATGACCACTCAAATTTACCGAATAGACGAAGCACCCTTGGTTTACCGCCTGTCGATAGCTATCCACCATCGACTGCATCGTGGCCTTCTTGCCAAAATAGTCCTCCAGGTTGACCCCACAGTTCTTGGCCGTCCCGTCGTCGCCTTGCGTGTAGCAGCAAAGGTCCGACAGGAAAATCATCCGATCCACGTGAATTTCCGCCGCGTCAGGTCGTTCAAGGCGAACCACAGACCCGTTTCCGTTCCGCCGCCGACACCCGCCCCGCGCTCGAATTGCGGGATGGCCATCGCCCCGTGCTTGCTCCGCTCCTCCGTGTGGGCAACGGCGTCAATCCGGTTCTTAATGGCCAGGCAGCTATCGGCCTGCGAGAATGGAACCCACATCATGCTGTCCCCGAACACGCCGATGATCGCCCGTCGCCCCAGCCGCTTGGCGAGCACTGCTTCCAGCATGTTGCCGCAGTCGGAGACCCGTAACTTCGACTTGCCGCTGAGGCGCAGCCCACGGCGCTTCCGCTGTTGTCCGAGAGGACCATGGTCGTGCCGGAAAGGTCCGCCACCTTCTCCACGGCACGGTCGAGCAAACGACCTAGCAAGCTCTTTGCCGCGGTGGAGGAGACTTCCCTTTCCGCAGAGAAGAACCGAAACGGCAACTGAACCGTATCCTCGACGGCCGCCATTCGCTCGTAGACCTGATCCCATGCGGACGGCGAGATTCCCGCTTCCTCGAAGTTCCTCAGGTTGCGCGTGATCGCCATCTCGCCCATGATCGGAATGCACAGCTCCCAGACTTCCTTGGAACTGCCCAGATGGGAAACGACATTCTCCCACGTCAATCCGGCGTCCCGGATCAAGGGCAGGGTCATCTCCGCCGTGCTTGTTGCAGCGAAAAACGCCGGCGGGCGTCAAGCATGGCTGGCAGGTCGTCGATGTATCGGCCGTTGACGAGGTACTCGAACATCGCCTTGCCGACCGGCCAGTTGGGTCGCTTCTGGCCGGTGACTTTCTCCAAGTACTTGCCGATCTCCTTGGAGCCGCCCACCATTTTCAGGACGTCGGCGAACGTCGGCCGAGTCTTGCCGTCGTACTTGAGCAAAGCATACTCGGTCTGGGTCGCCAGGGCGTGGGCCAGTGCTTTGCGCAGCGAATGCGGAAGCGAGCCACGGTGGGCACGTGGCTTGCTGCCATTTCCAGCCTGCGAAGCCTCCTGTTCGCCCTTGGCGGCCATGAATAGTTCCCGGAAGGCCCCAAACACTTGACGGATTTCGTCGGCGCGTTGCATGATCGCGGTGGCGTACCTGGCAACGAATGGCCTGGTCTTCGCATGCGCAGCGGCCAGGGCCAGCGCGATCTGGGGCGTGCTCCGCAGTTTCAGGCCGTTGTCCGTATCCCGTGCCCAGGCGGCGATGATCAGCAGGTCTTCCGGCGTCTCCCCGCTGGCCACCGCGGTCATGGTCTCGAGGACTTCTCGGGCCTGTTCCGTAAGCCCCGTCTCATCGGTAATCTTCGAGGAGATGCGGCCTGTGGCGAGCAATTCCTGATAGAACGCTGCAAACGAGCGGTTGCTGTCGTAATACTTCGGCTCGTTAAAGAACCCGCCCCCGATAGTATGGACCAGCTTCGTAACGGCATCACCAACCTCATAAGCCCGTCCGGGAACGTGCTTGTGGGCAACCTGCTCTGCGTCGGCACGGTCGTGAACCGAACCTTTCTTCATCCCGAATTTGGCCATGATAGCCTCCTTCAACAACGAGGCACGATGGGAGAAATCATCGAGCAGGGATTCTCTCGCTGCTCTGCCACTGAGCTACTGCGGTTGCAGGTGGGAATCGAACCCACGACCGTCGAGTTATCAGCGAAGTAACCCTATTCTGCACCATCCCATCGTACCTCGAACTGCACCGGCTCGAATCACCGCTCAGTATATCACCTTCGTGGCCGCCCCGCAAATCGCTGAACAATGAGTTGAGTAAAGTGCAAGCCTCTCGATGAAGACACCGACAAATCGGGGAGGTTCACGCCAATAGCGGGCTGGAGGTGCGGGCGAAGACGGCTGCCGGCAAGCTGTGCCGGATGCCTCGGAAGCGGCATAGCCAGTTGACGGCGGTCAAGGCGGCGGTAAAGATGATCGTAGCAACTGCTGGTCCGCGCAGAGGTTCGAACGCGTGCGGGCGGCAACCTCTGTGACTCCACTTTCGATGAAGGGCAATTCGATGAACCGAATGCTGCTGACGCTGGCCTTGTCGCTTGCCTCTCCTTTTTGCGTGGCGGCGGGACCGAATGACGACCACGCCAAGGCGATTGCCGAGATCAAGAAGTTAGGTGGCGCGGTCATCTTTGATGAACCGGATCCGGTCCACGCCAAGGAGATTGCGGAAATCGAAAAACTGGGCGGCAAGGTTACTCTCGATGAAAATAGTCCGGGCAGGCCGGTTGTTGAGGTTCGTTTGCGGGGAACCAAGGTCACGGACTATGGGCTGGCTAACCTCAAGGGCTTGACCACGCTCCGATCACTGGACCTGAGGGACACGCGCGTCACCGACGCTGGGTTAATAAACCTGAGAGGCTTGACCAAGCTCGATTCCGTGAACCTGTGGCATACCGGCGTTACCGATGCTGGGCTGGCCTATCTCAAAGGTTCGACTGAACTCCGCTCGTTAAACCTGTTTTTCACCCAGGTCACCGACGCGGGACTGGAACAACTGAACGGGTTGGCCAATCTCCAATCGTTGAACCTGATGGCAACCAAGGTGACGGACGCAGGGCTGGTTCACCTGAAAGGACTGCTTAATCTTCAATCGCTGGACTTGGGAGGAACCAATGTCACCGATTCTGGGCTGGTTCACCTCAAAGCGCTGCCTAAACTCCAATCCTTGAACATGGAGTACACGCGGATTACCGACGAGGGATTGGTACACCTGAATGAACTGCCTCAACTCCAATCGCTGAACTTGACTTCGACCAAAGTCACCGACGCTGGGCTGGAGCATCTCAAGGGATTACGCAAACTCCAATCGCTTTATTTAGGGATCAACCAGGTGACCGATGCTGGGCTGGTGCATCTCAAAGGCCTGACCCAACTCCAATTGTTGGACCTGTCAATGATCAAGGTCGCGAACGCTGGGGTACTCCACCTTGAAGGTTTCACTCAACTCACATCGCTGGACCTGACGCATACCCAGCTCACCGACACTGGGCTGCAACACCTGAGTGGGTTGACTAAACTCCAGTCGTTGAACCTGACGATTACCCTGGTCACCGACGCTGGGTTGGAACACTTAAAGGCGTTGACGGAACTCCAATCGTTGAAACTTCTGGGAACCCAGGTGACGGACGCTGGGCTGGTTCACCTCAGAGGATTCTCCAAACTTCAATCGCTGAATCTAGGCAGCACAAAGGTCACCGACGAAGGCGTAAAGAATCTACAGCAGGCGTTGCGGAATTGCAAGATCGAACATTGACATGACCGACGCCATCCCCACTCGCCGAGGTATGCCAACCTCAATTATTCGGCGCGAAGGCGGGCTGTACAAGCGGGCGTTCTCCATCTCATCCGACCTCAACGCACGGCAGAAAGAGGGTGGAAACGAAGATGTAGGAAAACGAGTCCATACAGAGATTTTCTTTTCCCCAATTGTCCTTTCCTACCTCTTCGCGGCGACGGTCATCTGTGTCGGGCCAGTCGTGGCCTGGCAGTCGGGGTTGTAGTATTCGTAGGCCCTGGCGGGCGGAGCCGTGATCTTGACCGGCATGGTTGCACGGAGGTGATAGGGCAGTTCGAGCGGCTCGGAAGGATCGAGCACGCGGAGGTAGATGATCGCGCTCCGCGGCGTTACCTGGTACTTGGCGATCTTGCCCGCCGAGCGAAGTGCCTCAAGGTCCTCTACGTCCACGGCAAAGCCGGCCGGAATCGGCAGGTCGAGGATAACCATCGGAGCAGCGATGGCCGTCTTGTTCGTCACCGTGGCTGTCGCCTTGACCCGGTCGTCGACCACCAGCGAGGTCTTGTCATAGACGAGCTTGATCGAAAGCGGCTCGCCGCCCTGAGCACGATCGGCACCCGGCACGTGATAGACCAGGGTAGCCTGGTAGCCGGTGGCGGTTCCCGTGCGGTCCGTGATCACGAGCTGGTGCTCGCCGCGGCTGACTTGGGCCGATAGATCCACCTGCTGCATCACCTCGCCTTGGTCGGCCGGGATCACGAGCGTCCGCACCCTCTTGCCGTCTACGGCGACGTCGATCTGCCGCTCGCGGACCTCACCCAAGGGCCGATCCGTCCCGGCCAACAGGGCCTTCAGGGCCAGAACGGTGGCCTGGGTCGAGTGCCAGGTGCCATGCACGTCCTTCTGCTCGACGAGCCATGCCAGGGCGCCCGGATCAGGGCCGGATTGCCGCGGCCCTCGATCATCGCCAGCGCGGCCAGGGCCGTGGTCTCGACGTTGCCGCTCGGCCCGGCCCCGTAGAACGTCGTCCGATTATCCACCCCCGTGTCCCACCAGGTCAGCTTGCCGTCCGCCGAGTGACGGCTGATCGCCTCCAGCCGCTCCAGATAAGGCCGGGCGCGAGGGTCGCCGGGCCGGATCGCCAGCAGGGCGTTGACCACCTGGGCCAACACGTAGGGTTCGTCGATGGCGGCCGGCTCGTGGCGCAGAAGGTAATCAGCAGCCCTCACCCCCTGCCCCTCTCCCAGTGGGAGAGGGGAGACGTGAGCCCTCACCTGCGGCCCTTCTGCCAGGGCGGAGCCCTGCGCGAAGACCGACCAGGCGATGTAGGCTGTGGTACTGAGCCGTTGCAGGTCTTCTCGCCGCCCCGTGGGATCCTCATGGTAGAAGCGGTGACTTTCGGGCGGCCAGGAGCCGTCGCCGGCTTGCTGGCCGAGAAGCCACGCTCGCGTCCGTTCGATCAGCTTCGGGTCAACGTCATGGACCCGCGCCATGTCGCTGAACTCCATCAGCCCGTAGGCCGTCAGGGTGCGATTGGCGGGAGGGCTGCCGAACCAATCGAAGCCGCCGCCGGCGATCTCGAAACTCAGCAGCCGCTGATAGCCCAGGTGGATGTATTGCTGGGCCGCCGCTTCGACTTGCGGCACGCTCTTCTTCGTGCGGCGGAGGTAGTCCAGCGCCAGCACGTTCGGATAGGTCGTCGAGGAGGTCTGCTCGAAGCAGCCGTCCGGCCGCTGGAAAATCGCATCCAGCCCTTCGACAAGCTGACTGAAGGTGGACGGGTAGAGCTTGAGGTTGGCCTTCACACTGCCCTCGATGGCATCGGCGGGGACGGACCAGGCGACGTGGGCCGGCTGCTGGAGCGTTCCGCTGGCCGAGTTTTCCACGCGGCGGCCGTCGGGCACGACCTCAATTGCCCGCTTGATTGCATCGGCCACGCCGCCGCCCGAGGCGCGGACGGTCAGTTCATGTCTTCCTACTTGCTTGACCCGCAGACGGTAGCCCACCGATCGCACTTCCCCAGCAGCCAGGTCCAGATGAATAGGAGCAACATGGCTATTCTTGGCCGTGTCCGCAGGCAAACCGCCCTCACCGCCTGCCCCTCTCCCGGAGGTAGAGGGGAGATTGGGGAGCCGCTCGAACCACGCGGCATTGTCCAAGTGAAGCTCAACGGAAAGTGGTTTGTCCAGGTAGTTGTAGACCACGGCCGGCACGGCCACTTCATCGCCGCGGGTCAGGCTGACCGGCAGGTTCAACTCGACGAAGAAGGGCTGGAAGACGCGGATCGGCGATTCTGCCCCGCCGAGTTGGCCCTCGGCCGAAATGGCACTCGCCGACAGCCGCCAGGTGGTGATCGAATCGGCAAGGTCGATCGTAAGGCTGGCCCGGCCGTTGTCGTCGGTGACCAGCTCGGGCCGCCAGAGGAGCGTCTCGGGGAACCACTCCCGCACGCGGGCCGGCGGAGCGGAGACCTGAGAATCTGTGGGTGGAGCCTTGATCCCGGCCTCGTCGGCGGCCTCTAAGGCGAAGCCAAGCTGCTTAAGATCGTTCATGGCGCCGGCGCGGCGGCCTGACTCCCTGGCTGCATTCATCGCGGGCAGGAGAAGGCCGATGAGAATAAAAATCAGAGCGACTGTTACCAATATTTCCACGGGCCGCCTCAAGGCAATGGCAATGTAAACAAGCAGGGCAACTCCGGCGGCGATTCCCAGCAAGATCCACAGTGCTTTGAACTCCTCCAGTCGCTCCTTGCGAACCATTTCAACCTCGCGCGCCTTCCTGGGATAAGTCGAATCGCGGAGAGAATAGACTGAGTCGTGGCCCTTGAGCAGGGGAATGAACTTCTCCATGCCGGGCATGTCCTCCGCGAGCTGCTCCCAGTCTGGCCGATCCAGCACGCGAAGAAGCTGCTCATCGCCGTCGGCGAACTGCCGGATCGCCTGCTTCAGGAACGCGTCGCGGTCGTTGCCGCCAGTCCCCGCCTTGGCGAAGAGGGCCTTCTCGAACCGATCCCGCTCGTCCGCCGGCAACTTGACCTCCGTGTCCGGCGACCAGGGATAAATGGCGTAGACCGGCTTGAGGATCTCCTGTTCCAGCGATGAGAAGACCGGCTGCATGCCCGGCGCGGGCCGAGGACCGAGTAGACCGCCTCATCGACGGCCGCCAGACTGACCGCGCCCGCAACCGGCTTGCCTTGGGCGTCGGTGAGCTCCAGCGTCAGCTTCGCCTTTTCGCCGGGCCGGTACTCGGGCCGATCGAGCCGGGCGCAACCTTCAGACCGCTCGCTTGCCGGACGTAGATCACGCGGGTCTGCATTACCGGCAGGCCCGCGCTGCCCAACCGGTAGGCGCAGAGCTGCAAGGTGCCGGAGATCTGCGGTGCAAGGTCGATCTGATACTCGCCGCGGCCGTTGGCCATGGGGATCGTGTCGGTGAGCACCGTCTGGCCGTCCTTGATCACGTCGAGGAAGAGCGGCGACCCAGAGGCTGCTTCGCCGCCGCCCAGGGCCAGGACGTGGATTGTTTGCCCTCCATCGTAGACTGCCTTGTCGGTACGCATGAGAAATTGCCCTTCCGCCCGCCGCAATTCCAGCGACACCTCGCGGCGGCCGCTTTGACCTGCCGCGTCCGTGGCGCGAACCACCCAGGAGACTTTCTCCGCGCCCGGCGTGAACTCCATCGACCCGCGCCCATGGCGTTGGTCGCGATCTCCTGGTTGAAGCCGGAAACCACGATCCGGGTCGCGGCCGGCCGGCCGTCGGCGTAGGTCGTGAGGAAGTAGACGGTGTTGGGAAGGCCGGGCGCCAGCGTGCCCGCCTCGGGAATGACCTCGATGTGAATCGGCTGCTCGGTGACGATTCGCGAGACGTCGGCCGACTGCTTCTGTCCCGCCGAGTCCTCCACCGTCGCCGTGAGCTGAAAGCGGGCGTCTCCACCGTCCTGCGGCCGTCCGACGAGCGACTGCGGCAAGACGAAATCGAAGGCGGCGCGGCCTTCTGCGTCGGTCTTGACCGTCGTCTGGGCGATCTTGTCGTTGAACTTGACTATCGCCAAATCCACTGTCCGGACCTCGATCCGCACCGCCGATTCCGGCAGCGGCTTGCCGAAGAAGTACCGCGCCGAGAGCGTGCCGTGGACCTTCTGGCCCGGCTGGTAATAGGGTTCGTCAAGCTCCACGGCGATCTTGAACTTCGGCAGCACGTACTTCTTGACCTCGACGGTGATTGTACTCGTCGTATCGCCCAACTCGCAACGAAGCTGGTAAGGACCTTCGACGATCTCATCGGCCAGAGGGCAATCGGTCGAGGCGATGCCATAGCGGCTGGTGACGTCTCGCTTGCGGAAGATCACGTTGCCCTTGGGGTCGCTAATGGAGTACACAACCTCCTGGCCCGCGACGGGCCTGGCTTGCGGCCGCGCCAGGGCCAGGCTTCGCACGTGGATCACCTGGCCCGGCTGGTAAACCGGCTTGTCGCTAGTGAGCATCAACTGCCAGGAGCGGCGGAGCGTGACCGCCTGCTCGATCGACTCGGCGTGTCCCGCCGGCAGGGCCGTCACGCGGAGCTTGTAACGGCCGGGGCTCCAGTCCGGCATCTGCATCCGGACCGTGCCGCTGCCGAAGCGATCGGTGGTGAAATGAGCAAGCCGCACGACTGCCTGATCCGCACCAACGAGTTCGATCTCCACCGGGACGTCCGGTCGCGGCGATGCATCACGCGGGTCCATCAAGAGCACGCGGAGCGAGGCATCGGCGCCCGTGAGCAGCTCGGACTGCCCCATCACGCGCAAGTCGAAGGGCGAGGGGGCCATATTATAGAAGTAGAGATTCGCCGCGCCCAGCAGGACCAGCGCGGCGGCGGCCACCAGCAATCCCCCGCGAATCCACTTCGATTGCGAGACGCGGTGCCGATCGACATGCTCCAGCGCGGCCCTGATCAGGGCCTCGGGGGCCTCGATCGGCGGCAACGACTGCATGGCCTCCTGTCGCCGCCGGGCCTCTTCCAGGGCGATGCGGCAGATGGGGCAGGCCTCGCAGTGGGCGGCCACCTGCTCCGCATCGCGCCGGGAAAGCAGGGCGTCGTGCAGGTAGGCATCGACAAATTCCAGGACATGGTCGTCAGGATTGATCATGGCAGTCCTCCCCAGTTCTCCGCATGCGGGGTTCCAAGTAGCGGCGCATCCCGGCCAAGGCATGGAACATCTGCGAACGGATCGTGGCCTCGGTGCGTTCCAGGGCTTGGGCGATCTCGGCGTATTCCATGCCGTTCCACAGCCGCAACACGAGCACGGCCCGCTGCTTGGGCGGCAAAGTCGCCACGGCCTGGCTCACCAGGGTAACCGTTTCGGAACTGATGGCGGCCTCGACCGGCGACGGTTCTCCCACGGCGGGCGGATCGGGCCAGTCCGGCAGCGGTTCCGGCAAGCCCGGGGCCTTGCGGAACTCGGCACGGCACTTGTTGGCGGCGATGCCGAAGAGCCACGACCGGAACGGCCGCGGATATTCGTAGCGGCGGCGATTCTGCCAGACGGCCAGAAACGCCTCCTGGAACAGTTCCTCGGCACGGTGCCAATCGCCCGTCATGCGACGGATGAAGGTCAACAGCGGGCTGGCATAGCGTCGCACGAGCGGGCTCATCGCCTCGCGGTTGCCTCCAGCCACACGCAGCATCAGATCCTCGTCTTTTGCGCGGTCCTCGCTCATGGTCAGCCTCCCCCAGCCCCTACCTTCTTATTTGCGCGGAAGCGGAAATCTGTTGAAGGAATTCTTGGGGAAACGCCATTTTATGGGATGGGAGGCCGCACAGGCAGGCTCCTAGTGCTTTATCAAGGCTAAAAATTCGGGTTGGCTTGACTGGCAAAATCTACGACCTGTAGGACTCAGTGTAACGCGTAGTCGCCCCCTCCGGCACCCCTTGACTCGCCAGTCCTCCGGGTTTAGACTGATCGAAAATCACATCTCCTCTCCGTCACCCTGGGAAACGCGGTGTTCTTCCCGAGGCCGTTGAAGGAAGGCACCGAGACGAGTATCCATGCCGCGACGCGAACTAAGAGATCCGCACAGGTTGAAGACTGGTTGGTTGATTTCGGCAGCCGTTTGTCGCAACCGGCAGGCTCAGGCGAAACGAACCGCGCAACCGCGCGCATCAAGCCTGGGCACGACGCATGGGCCTGATACCTTGAATCATGCGTGACTCTGCCGCCATCGCCGCTGAAGCCGCCGTCTGGGGACCGTATGTTTCCTACGATGACGTGGCGCGTTTTGAATATGGGCGCCGTCTCTGGCGCCTGCCCGACATGCGCCGGCGGCTGCTGGCGCATTGGTTGGACGAGCGTCATCCTCACCGGGAGCGGTTCCTGGAACGCCGCGCTGATTGAGGAAGTGCTCGGCTCGGAGGAGTCGGTGCCCGGCCTGGACGCCCGGCTGCAGCAACGCGGAACGACGCTCCGTTGCGTGGCCCGAGACATCCCCGTCGTCTTTGGCCACTGGTTTGGATAAGACGGCCCACGCACTTGGGCACGAGCTAGTTGTTTTCGGGGAAGTCGGGGTCAGGGGAAGTCGGGGGAAGTATGCCGGGGAAGTCGGGCCAGCGATTCCAGTGAAGCGATTCGAGCACGTGGCGGTAGAATACCTGACTCGTGAACACCTTGCGTCCTCATCCAACGCTCGGCGCCGCGGCGGCGCCGGCGGACTGGTTTGCAGCAGCACCATCTCGCGATAGCGCGAGTTGGCTTGCATCAGCTCCTCGTGCCGGCCTTGCTCGACAATCCGGCCCTTTTCCATGACGAGGATGCGGTCGGCATGGGCGATCGTGCTCAGGCGATGGGCAATCACGAAACTCGTGCGGCCCTGCATCAATGTCTGCAGGCTGGCCTGAATAAGACGTTCCGACTCCGTATCGAGGTTGCTCGTCGCCTCGTCGAAAATGAGGATGCGGGGATCGGCCAGGAGCGCTCGGGCGATGGTAATCCGCTGCCGCTGGCCGGCGGAGAGTTTTACGCCCCGTTCCCCGATCCAGGTCTCATACCCGGCGGAGAGGTTCTCGATGAACTCCGCCGCATTCGCCGCGCTCGCGGCCTGCTCGATCTCGGCCTGCGTGGCGTTGCGCCGGCCATAGGCGATGTTCTCGGCAAGCGTGCCGTCGAAAAGGAACGTGTCCTGCTCGACGATGCCGAACAAGCGGCGATAGGAATCGATCGTGATCTCGCGGATGTCGCGGCCGTCCAGCGCGATGGAGCCGCTGGTGGGATCGAAGAACCGCGCGACCAGATTGCAGAGCGTCGTCTTGCCGGCCCCCGACGGCCCAACGAGCGCGATGACCTGCCCCGCCGCCACGTCGAGGTTAATGTCGCGGAGAACCGGCACAGCGGGCCCTGCGTCCGCTTCTGAGTTCTCTGCTGTCGACTTGCCGTCCCGCACGTTGCCGCCGCTGGATGCGGCTCGTCCCTTTTCCTCCGCCGCTAGTGCCGCAAATCACAATTGATGGTACATGAAGACCTTGTTTCGCCCAGATTCCGGCATTTCCTTGCTTCCTAGATAACGCATTTTACCCCATTTCCATTGCATCAAAAGACCTTCCTCCTGTCTGATAACCGCGATGTCTTACGTCTCGGTCTCAAACAGGAGGAAGGATATGTCTGGCAAGGCGGCCAAAATCGTGCTTACGGAGAGGCAACATTCAATTTTGCAAGAGATGATCCACTCGACGACCGCGGCCCAACGGCTCGTCCAGCGCGCGCACTTGATCGTACTGGCATTTGGCGGCATGTTCAATAGGGCGATCAGCGGCATCGTCGGCTTGCGGCGAAAGCAGATCGGTGTGTGGAGGCGACGTTGGAAGCAGTCGTTCGACGCGTTGGTGGCCATCGAGTGTCGCGAATCGCAAGCCGCACTTCGCCGCGCCATCGAAGATGTCCTGAGTGATGCGCCGCGGAGCGGGTCGCCGGGCAAATTCACGGCCGAACAAGTCACGCAGGTCCTGGCCATTGCCTGTGAACCGGCAGACCAATCGGGACGGCCCATTAACGAGTGGACCGGACGAGAACTCGCCGACGAACTCGTCCGCCGCAACATCGTCACCTCCATCTCGGTTAGTCAGGTCAATCGTTATCTGGCCGGGGCCGAACTGCAACCGCATCGCAGCAAGTATTGGCTGAACACCACCGAGAAAGACCCGAAGCTCTTTGAGCAGCAAGTCCAGATCGTCTGCCAGTGCTACCTCGAAGCCCCGGAATTGTACTTCCAGTACAATACGCACACGGTCAGCGTGGACGAGATGACGGGCATCCAGGCATTAGAGCGGAACGCAAAGACGAAGCCCATGAAGCCCGGTCAGCCGGCGCGGCCCGAATTCGAATACACGCGTCACGGCACGTTGTGTTTGATCGGGAATTGGCACGTGGTGCTTGGACAAATGATCGCACCGACGATTGGTCTGACGCGGACGGAGGAGGATTTCTATCGGCATATCCAACAAACGGTTGCAACTGAGCCGCAGGCGGGCTGGAGGTTTGTAGTGGACAACTTGAACACGCACTGTAGCGAGAGTCTCGTCCGTTACGTCGCGCGTTTGGAGGGAATCGACCCGAGCACCTTGGGCCAGAAAGACAAGGCCGGCATTCTGAAATCGATGGCCAGTCGTCAGGCTTTTCTCTCCGACGGTAGTCATCGGATTCGCTTCGTGTACTTGCCGAAGCACAGTTCCTGGTTGAACCAGATCGAAATCGTTTTCGGGATCGTGACCCGACGTGTTCTGCGACGCGGCAACTTCAAATCGACGGAGGCGTTACAGGAGCGACTGTTGGCCTTCATCGACTACTTCAACCGCACGTTTGCTAAACCCTTCCGCTGGACCTACACTGGGCGCCCCGTAACAGCCGCCACCGTGAAACGCCCGGCGACCTGGAAGGAAAAATGGGTAAGTCACCGAGAATCTGGTGAAACTTTGGTTTTGGTGGGCTGACAAATGTGATTTGCGGCACTAGTAGCGAACGAGCCGAGGCCGCCGGATAGGCGAAGCTCACGTCCCGGAACACGATCCGCCCTGGGACTTGCGACTTCGTGAGCGTGACGGCGGTGCTTGTCGACGGCATCTCCCGCGGCTCTTGCATCAGATCGAGCACGCGATCCAGCGCCGCCAAACTGGTCTGCAATCCGGTCGCGCTGGCCGCCAAGGTGGCGATCGGCCCCAGGAGCGCGACGAGGTACGAGAGGAACATCACCAGGTCGCCCACGGTCAGCGCCTGCTCCGGCGTGATGCGATGGGCCTTGAGCAGCTCGCTATCGGCAAGCACCTGCCGGCCGCCGAAGTAGAGCAGCGTGGCCGTGGCCACGGGGATCAGGACCGACCACGCCACGTCGATCCCGCATCCACCACCAGGTGAGAACTTCCTGCCGGCTCATGAAGTTGCCGCCGCGGGTGAACGCGCCCGACTCGTGCTGCTGCCGCGCGAAGGAGCGGACGATCCGCATCCCGCCGAAGGCCTCGGTCGTGTGGGCGTCGATGTTCTGCCGCGTGTTGCGGATGTCGCGCATCAGCGGGCGGATGCGGCCGATCCACGTGCGGTGCGTCATCCACACGATCGGCAGCAGCACCAGCGACCCCAGCAGCAGCCGCCAATCGACCAATGCCAGCACCGCCACGCTGCCCAGCAGTTGGATGATCGCCCGCCAGGGGTTGTAGAACAGGGAAAAGATCAGATCGGCGACGGCCCCGGCGTCTTCGCGGAGGATCGAGGCCACGCCGCCCGACTTCAGGTCGTAGACGCAATCGAGCGGCAGCCGCACGGCATGGTCGAAGACCTGCTTGCGGACCGAGACGCGAACAAGCTGCAGGGCCCGCGTCGAGTTCCACCTCGACCACAGGCTGACCAGTTCGCAGGCCACGGCCAGCGCGACCATCGCTACGGCCACGACGCCCAGCAGTTGCACGCGGTCGGCCGGCAGGGCCACGATCCGCGTCAGCCGCTGCGGCAGCGGGCGGTCGCCGAGGATGTTGTCGAAGACGATCTTCGTGCCATACCAGCGGCGCCAGTCCCAAGAGCGTCGAGACGCTGAGCGTGGCCAGGGCGACGTAGATCGTGGCGCGATGCGGGCGGATCAGCCCCAGAACTCCCCCAGCAGTTGCAAGAAGCTCCGCGAGCGGCGGTGCTGCGCGCGGCCGCCGTGCGGATGCCGCGGCGCGGCCGGGCGGGCGCCGTCCTGCGACGGCCGGCCTGCGGGCGGCGAGCCGTTGCCGGATGGATCGAAACTCCGCGCGGACCTCGCGGCGGTAGTGGCGAAAACGCTCTCGGCTGGATCGGGACGGCATAGGCGGATGTCAGCCTATTCTATTCCCCGCACCCGCCGAGGCAACCGCCTTTTCAACGTCGGTTTGATGTGGCTCGTTAGCAAATAAGTTGACTACCAGTTCTTCCTGCTCTAGAATGGGGGCGCGTAGGAAATCAAGTTTCCCTCCACATATCATCAGGCTACAGCCAAAGGAGTCGCTCCCATGGAGCCCAATAAACCATCTGAATTGCCGGCGGAGCTTGTTCAGCTTTACAACGATTACATCCATGGTGGAATGAGCCGCCGTGATTTTCTCGACGCCACGAAGAGGTTCGCCGTCGGTGGGCTGACCGCTGCCGCCATCGTCGAGGCTTTGATGCCGAATTACGCCTTGGGCCAACAGGTTCCCAAGGACGATAAACGGCTGAAGACCGAATACGTGACGGTGCCCTCACCGCAGGGCAACGGCAAAATCAAGGGCTATCTGGTCCGGCCCGCAAACGCCGCAGACAAGCTTCCCGGAGTGTTGGTGGTGCATGAGAACCGTGGTCTCAATCCTCATATCGAAGACATCGCCAGGCGCTGGGGATCGCGAACTTCATGGCCTTCGCCCCGGATGGTCTGACATCGGTCGGCGGTTATCCCGGTGACGACGACAAAGGCGGCCAGCTCTTCGGCAGCGTAAACAGCGGCAAGATGTTTGAGGACTTTCTGGCTTGCGCAAGCTGGCTGAAATCGCGTGCGGACTGCACCGGCAAGATCGGGGTCATCGGCTTCTGCTACGGCGGAGGCGTTGCCAATCGGTTAGCCGTGCGCATGGGCGCCGATCTGGCGGCCGCGGTTCCCTTTTACGGCCAGCCTCCGACGGCCGCTGATGTTCCAAAAATCAAAGCGGCGATCCTCGTTCATCATGGCGAAAAGGATACGCGGCTTGCCGGGTCCTGGCCGGAATACGATAAGGCGTTGAAAGCCGCCGGCGTGCCGCACGAGGGATACATCTACCCCGGCGCCGTTCACGGTTTCAACAACGACGCCACACCCGCCCGCTACAACGTAGAAGCGGCCAAGCTGGCCTGGCAGCGCACGATCGACTGGTTCAATAAGTACCTGCGCGGTTAATGCACTGCGGAGCGAGGACCCGTTCAGGCGCCGTTGTCTCGGTTGCCTCAGTTCTCTCTCCTCCGCCAGGCCGCTGCTGCCGCAACGATTCCAGCCACGGTGAGCAGCGCCAGCGCGCCTGGTTCCGGCACCGCAGACGCGTCGCTCGCCAGCGGAGCGGCGCAGTGCGGCGCCGAAGAGCTGCGAGGCGCCGGCCCCGACGGTCAATCCCGACCCGTCGAGCAGCGCAGCGGAAGAAGCCAGGATCAGCGTGCCGGCGTCGACCACCGTGCCGCCGCGATAGTCATTCGATCCGCTGAGGATCAACGTGCCACTCCCCTCCTTGGCCAGCGAACCACCGGAGATGACGCCCAAGAAGGCGCACGTTTGGTTGTCGGTGTTGCCGATCGTGAGGAGGCAGCCGCCCAGGGCGACGTTGCCCGGCCCAGTGAGCAGGCTGACCTGCTGGCTGGCGCCAAGGCTGAACAGCGCGCCGCTATCGACCGTAATGCGGGCAAAGCCGCCGAGCGCCGTGGAGTTGCCGGACTCGAGCGTGCCGCCGCTGACGATGACCACGGTCCCTGGCACCAGGCTCGTGGCGGACCCGGCCAGGATCAACATACCGCTGCCGGTCTTGGTCAACGTCCGCGCCGTGCCGTCGTCCGAAAGCGATCCCAGCGTGAGCGTGCCGACGCCGGCGCCGTTGTTGGCCACGTTGAACGTCGGGTTGCCGCCGAGCGTGCCGCGGCCGAGCGAGAGCCTGTAGGCCGCGTTGGCGGCGGTGGACTTGCCGGTCACGTAGAGCGTATTGCCGCCGGCGGCGAAGTTCCCCAGTGTGCCGGCGGTCGTGCCGCTGACGTCGACCGCCGAGTCGGCCGAGAGCGAGACGACGTTGCTCCCGCCGGGGGCGACGGCCAACTGCAGCGTGCCGCCGTCCAGGTCGACGCCGCCGCCGCCCAAGGCCGCTGCGTTCTGCACGGAGAGCACGCCGTCGGCCAGCGTCGTTCCGCCGCCGTAGACGTTGGACGCGGTCAGGGCCAGGACGCCGTCGCCCGTCACGATCAGGCCGCCGCTGCCGCTCAGTGCGCCGCTGAGCTTGGCGTTGACCGCGACCGTTCCCGACCCCATGTTCACTTGCACGGTCCGAGTCGCGGCGCCGAGGTTGATTGGGTTTTGGAAATCGATCGTGCCCTGGGCCGACGGAGAGCCGAGAACCAAGGTCGCGCCGCTGCCGGGCAGGAAGGAGGTCGAGCCCCAGGTCATCGTGCCGGACAAGCTGCCGAGATTCACCGTGTAGTTCCCGTTGGCGGCCGCGAACCCTCCGCCGTTGGAAGTGAAGCGGAGCTGGCCCGCGGCCGTCCCCAGGCCGAGGGCCAGATCGCCGGCCCCCAGTTCGATCACTCCCCCGTCGATCAGCAGGTTGCCTGTCGTCAGCGCACCGGCGCTGTCCAATTGCAGGTAGGCGCCGGAGACGGTCGTGGGGCCGGTGTAGGAATTGGAGGAAGCCAAGAGCAGCTCGCCGCCGCCGCTAAGCGTCATTCCGGCGGAGCCTGCCAGCACCGTGGAGATCCCGGCTTGCGAACCGGCGGCAACGTCGATCGACGCCGATCCAATCAACGTAAGGGCGTTGCCGCCGCTGGAATAGAGCTGGAACCCGCTGTCGTTGAAAGTCAGGTTCACGGCGGTAATCGGCACAGCGACGTTGACGTAGCCCGGTTCGCCGCCGCTGCCGAAATCGAACGTTGCGCCGTTGCTGCCGCTGTTGTTCCACGCTCCGAACGTCACGCCGTTGGCCGACCAATCGGGCGAGGTCGTGTTCCAGGTGCCGCCGCCGCCCAACTCGGCACCGTTGCCGTACCAGGATAGCTGGGCGGCCGCAGCGGGGGCTGCGAGGGCCGTCAGCAAGCAGGCGGCAACGAGGAGGCGGGCGGCCGGCTGGAATCGCCGAGTCATCGGTGTTTCTCTCCTCCCGAACTGTCCCGCCAAACGTCCACGGGACCGATTCATGCACATTTTTTTCCCCGAATAAGAGCGTGCCGACCAACCCATTATAATCGGCCGTCCGCCGCGAGGCGACTCTTGCCCAGTTTGCCAGTTCGCCCGATGGAAGCGTTCGGCGCCGGGTCCCCGGGCGAAAGCAGAGAGGCTGGCGACTCGCGTTATTTGTGACCACGTTGATTCATACGCTTTTGTATTATGGTGCGATTGGGAGGATGCAAAAAAATCACGGTGGATGGTGGATGGTTGTTGACAGACGATCGAAAAGTGCTAACCTGTTTATTGCGCGATTGTGGAAAGGAGAATCTGCCATGTTCTTTTCACGCAAGACGAATGTTGTCCGCAAGGGGCGGTCGAACCGTGGCGCGTTCCACCGACGTTTGATTCTGGAGCCGCTGGAAGGCCGCCGCCTGCTCAGTGTTACCCTGGGAAGCCCGTCGGCTGCCGCCTGGATCTACGGCCAGACCGAGTCGGTCAGTGCCGTGGTGATTGACGGCGTGAGAGGCGGCTATCCCTCCGTCGGCGCCGAAGTGGACCTGGTCAATGCCGGCGTGGCGACGGCCGCTCCCAGCCCAATTCTCGTCAAGGGTTTCACGTCCGACAGCACAGGGGACGTCAGCTTCGATCTATCGGGCCTGAACGTCGGCGGATACAACCTCATGGCGGAATACACGGACGCGGGCGGCAACGTGGAGACGAGCAACCCGCAGCCCGTCTCCGTCGGCCGGGCCTCGACGGCGACCACGCTCACCTCTTCGGCGGACGGCCAGAGTTCCGTGCCGTTTGGCCAGCCCGTGGTCTTCAAGGCGGCGGTGACAGTAATTCAGACGGGCGGCGTCAGTCCGGGCTCGGCGATTCCCAACGGCTGGGTCACTTTTGAGGACATTTCCACGGCTACGCCGACGGTGCTGGGCAAGGCCCGCCTCGTCTGGGGCCGCGCAGATCACGACTCCCAACACCAGCGTGGCCACCTTCGTCGACGCGTGCTTGCCGGTGGGAGTGCAGTCCATCGTCGCCTACTACCAGGGCAATCGCGACTTCTCGCCCAGCGACAACTCCGCCGCGCCCGACACGGTGGTTGTGGCCGATGCGGCCACTACAACGTCCGTGTCGGCCGCGCCGAACCCGGCGGTCTACGATACCACGGTGACGATTTCGGCCGCCGTCGCGCCCGCATTCTTGCCGCCGGGGCCGGGACCGATTCCCCTGGCCGGCGTTCCGGCGGGGGCGGCCGCTTCCGCCACGCTGATTACGCCCACCGGCAGCGTGCAGTTCGCGTACACGGTCCATGGCGGCAGCACGCCCACCGTGCTCTTGGGCAGCCCGGTGCCGCTCGTCGACGGCGAGGCGCAGCTCAGCGTGCCGTCGTCGACTCCCGTGATTGCGGCCCTGCCGATCGGCATCGACGACATCATCGCGACCTACATCCCTGACGCGGCCTCGAGGTTCCAGGGCAGCACTTCGCAACCGTACAGCGAGGTGATTGTTCCCGCGCCCGCGACCATCGCTACGACGACCACGGTGACGCCGCCGTCGCAGACGATCGCGGCGGGCAACGAAGCCGGCTTTACGATCACCGTCAAGCCGGCAACGGGGACGGTCCCGGGAACCGACGAGGTCTATATGTACGACGTTGGGGCCGCGACGGCCACGGCGCCGAACGGCGTCAATGTCACGACCTTCCTGGGATTTGCCGCCTACGACAGCGCGAACTCGGACTGGACCTTCACAACGACCACTCCGCTCGCGGCGGGGACCCACACGATTAAGGCCTATTTCGCCGGTGACGCCACCTTCGCACCAGTTCGGGCACCGCGACAGTAACGGTCGAGCCGCAATTGCTCACGCAGACCGTGGTTACAGCGGCCCCGAATCCGGCCGTCTACGGCACCACGGTGACGCTTACGGCCACCGTCCTGGCAAGTTATTTCGGTCCTCTGACAACCTTCCCGGCCGGTAGCGTTCAATTTGCCGATACGACTCACGGCACGCTCACCGTCCTGCTGGGGAGCCCGGTGCCATTGGTAAACGGCCAGGCGGTGCTCAAGCTGCCCTCCGCGACTCCGTTGATCCCACCTTTGCCGGTGGGCATCGACGACATCACCGCGACCTACATCCCCGCCACCGCCCTCTCCAGCGTCGCATTTGCGGGCAACACGTCCCAGCCGTTCGCCGAGGTGATCCTCCCCGTCTCCGGGACCACGCCCACGACGACCGCGGTCACGCCGCCGTCGCAGACGATCGCCGCGGGCAACGAAGCCGGCTTTACGATTGCCGTCACGACGGCTGTCGTCGGGGCGGTCCCCGGCACGGATCCGGTTTATCTGTTCGACCTTGGCGGTCCGACGAGCAATTCGGGCACGGGGTTGTTGCTGGGAACCGCGTCCTACGACGCCGCCAATGCGGACTGGACCTTCACCACGACGCCGCCGCTTTCTACGGGGACCCATTCCATTGAGGCCGTTTTCGCCGGTGACGGCACGTACGCTTGGAGCGAGGGGTTTGCGACCGTGACCGTCGTTGGTCCGACGCCGCTGCCGCCGCCTCCGATCGGCCCCGTTCTGGGCGACCCCCTCTCCCCGACTGCGGTGGCGCCTGTGGTTCAGACCGGCGTGGGCTAAATTTCTCGACGCAACGAAGAGGTTCGCCGTCGGCGGGCTGACCGCTGCCGCACCCGTTCAGGCGCCGTGTCACTTGCCGGTTTGATCGGAGGACTGATAGGCACGCACATACTTCACGCGCATTTCCTGAGGGAAGGTGGAGTCCATGTTGGGATTGCCCGGCCACTGGCCACCGATGGCGAAATTCAAAATGACGTAGAATCTCTGGTTGAACGGAGCGGGATATGCGGCGCTGGTCGACCAATCATTGATCTTGCCGTAGAACTTGCCATCGCAGTACCAGCGGATTTCCTTTTCTTCCCATTCGACGGCGTAGACGTGAAACTCCTCGGGGAAGGCTTTGCCGTCGGGGAGCTTGGTCGTTGCGCCGGCCTGCTTGTGGCCGTTGCCGCCGAAGTGGCAGGTGCCGTAGAGCGTTTTGCAGTCGTTGACCATTTCCATGATGTCGATCTCGCCCGACTTGGGCCAGCCGCCGTACTTGTTGTCCTGGGGCATCATCCAGAAAGCCGGCCAGGTTCCCTTTTGGGGCTTGGGCGATTTGATGCACGCTTCGATGCGGCCGTATTTGATGCTGAATTTACCTTCGGTGGTCAATTTGGCGGAGGTGTATGGCTTGCCTCTGTACTTTTCCTTGATGCCGGTGATGACCAGTTGGCCGTCTTCGATTTTGACGTTGTCTTTGCGGTCGGTGTAGAACTCCTGCTCGTTGTTGCCGAAGCCGTCGCCTTTGACGACAAAGTTCCACTTCGTCTTGTCGACTTCCTTATCCTTGGAGAAATCGTCTTCCCAGACGAGCTTCCAATTCTTGTGAAGCGGGAGACCTTCGCCTTGGTCCGCGGCGACGGCCGTCGGCGTATGCAGGTTCGAGCAAGCAATAATGCCGCCGATGGCCGAGAGGGCGAGAGAGGCAGCCACGGTCGTTTTGAGTTTCAGCAAGACACTCTCCTTTGAGGGGGGTGGTTGATTTGTCCTCATTATGGCGTTGACGCCGCAATCGTCCGTCTGGTCGATCGCCGGCAGCCCACCTATAATTCATCGCGCGGTTTGGCTGCGCGTTCCAGGAGGTAATCCGAAATGGCAGACAAGACAGACTTGCCGATGATCGAGGGCACGGCGAAGGAGGTTTCCCGACGCGACTTCATCATCGGGGTCATCGCTGGCGGCGCGGCTGTCTCCACGGGATACTATCTGTTCCGCGCTTCTGCGCGGCCGGGCCAGAGATTGGCTGCCGGTGTCCGCGAGCGGCTCATCACGTTGAACGTCAACGGCCAGCAGCGCCGAGTGGATGTCCTGACGCAAGAGACATTGGCATCAACGCTGCGATACAAGCTTGGACTCACCGGCACCAAGCTAGGGTGCGATCGCGCCGAATGCGGCTCCTGCACGGTACTGATCGACGATGTGCCGCATTATTCCTGTTCCGTGCTCACGCAAACGGTGCGTGGACGGAAAATCGTGACGATCGAAGGGTTGGCCGGCGAGGATGGAACGTTGCACCCAGTCCAGCAGGGCGTTCTCGACGAACAAGGATTCCAGTGCGCCTTCTGCATGCCCGGCTTCATCATGGCTGCGGCGGGATTCCTGAAAACCAATCCGAGTCCCACACGGTCGGAGCTGGCGCATGGCGTGTCGGGAAATCTCTGCCGGTGCCAGGACTATGACAAGATTCTCACCGCGATGATGCGCGGCGCAGAGAACATGAGGAGGGCGAACCATGCCTGACCCGGAGTTCGGCGCCGGCAAGAAGCTGATCGGCAAGAACTACCAGACGCCCGATTTGTATGCGAAAGTCACGGGACGGGCGAAGTATGCCGAGGACTTTCGCGCCGAGGGCATGCTCTTCTGCAAGCTGCTGCTGAGCCCCATGCCGCATGCCCGCGTCAAGCACATCGATGCGGGCGCGGCGCTGGCAATGCCGGGCGTGAAGGCGATTCTCACGGCGGACGAGCTTCCCGCTCCGGCGGATACCCTCACCGACAATGGCACGGTGATCAGCGCCAACCCGAAGAGTGAGCGGGGCCTTACGATGGAGCCGCTGTACCAGGGCGAGCCGATTCTCGCCGTGGCCGCAGTTGACGAACTCACCGCCGCCGAAGCGATCGAAAGCATCCAGATTGATCTCGAGCCTCTTCCCTTCGTGGTCGATCCGCTCGACACGCTGCGGCCAGGCGGGCCGAACCCGAGAACCGACGGAAACATCTGGGTTCAGCCTCCTCCTCCCACGGTGAAGGGGGAAGCTCCGCCGCCACCCGCTATTGGAGAGCTCAAGTGGACCGAGGCGGACTTCGCCGAGGCCAAGGAAGGGCGACTGCCGATGGGAAAGACGCCCGACGAATGGTCGTACGGCGACCTCGACGCGGGCTTCAAGAATGCCGCACTCGTTCTTGACGAGACGTTTGTCACGCCGGACACGAGCCATCAGACCCTCGAGACCCGCAGCGCGATGGCGTATTGGCAGAACGGCAAGGTCTACGTTCACACGGGCACGCAGAGCACCGCGCAAACTCGCCCTGCCATCGCGCGATGGTTGAATATCGATCCGAGCCAAGTTGTCCTGATCAGCGAATACACGGGTGGCGGGTTCGGCAGCAAGATCACAGGCGGCATGTCGTTGATTATCCCCGCGCTGCTGTCGAAAAAGGCCAGCGCGCCGGTGATGATGCGCATCAGCCGCGAGGAGGAGACCTTCATCGGCCGCGCGCGGCCTAGCCTGCTGGGCCGGATGAAAGTCGGATTCTCGAAGGACGGTCGGATCGTGGCCCTCGACATGTTCGTTATTGCCAACAACGGTCCCTACGATGCGCAGGGCGATGTTCCCTCATCAGGCCGTATCGTCTCCCTGTTGTACCAGCCGCAAGCGATGCGCTGGCGCGGCGTGACGGTGCTGACGAATACGCCGCCGCGGAGTGCGCAGAGTTCGCCGGGCGGTTTGCAGGGGATCGCCATCATCGAACCGATCATCGCCAAAGCGGCGCGCAGGCTCGGGCTGGACCAGGTAGCCATCCGGCGCATCAACTGTCCGGAAGGCAAGGCGCCTTTCGGACCGCCGCTGGGGGGCAAGCTGCAGCACGCGACCAGTGCCTTCCTCAAGGAAGCCCTCGACCGCGGCGCGGAGCAGTTCCGATGGAAGCAGAAGGCGGCACGCACTCCCAAGCGGAGCGGCTCGAAGGTACGCGGGGTCGGCGTCTCACTTAGTTGTTACGTCGGCGGCACGATCGGCTTCGACGGGCTTATCGTCATCACGCCCGATGGCCGGATTCGATTCCACAGCGGGATCGGCAACCTCGGAACCGAGTCGATGATCGACGTCCACCGTGCGGGCGCGGAAGTTCTGGGTGTGCCGTGGGAGAAGTGCGACGTCGTCTGGGGCAACACGACGAAGAACCTTCCCTTTACCTGTGTGTCCGGCGGCAGCCAGACGACACACGCGATGACGCGGGCGGCGCATGCGGCGGCGCTGGACGCCCGGAAGAAGCTCCAGGAAATCGCGGCCAAGACTCTCGGCGCGGCAAGCCGGAGGATTACGAGGTCGCCGACGAGCGCGTCTTTCGCAAGGACGGCGGCGCCGGCTTGACATTGGCGCAGGCCGCCCAGCGCGCGATTGAGCTGGGCGGAATCTACGACGGTCACGAAGTGCCCGCCGATGTCCACCCACTGACCAAGGCCTCCGTGGCGGCGCTGGCGGGCCAGGGGCTTGTGGCGGCCGCGAGCGACAAGTATCCGCGCGACGGCGCGACGTTTTCCTATGTCGCCAGCTTCGCCGAAGTCGAAGTCGATGTCGAAACCGGCAAGTATCACATTCTGGATTTTCTCGCCTACGCCGATGTCGGCTCCGTGATTCATCCCCGCGCCCTGGGCGGTCAAGTCCTCGGCCGCTCGATTCTGGGTATCGGTCATGCGATCGGCCAGAAGTGGGTGTTCGACCCGCACTATGGTGCAATGCTCTCCACGCGCTTCTACCAGAACAAGCCGCCAACCATTCTGGATGTGCCCGTCGAGATGCAATGGGGAGCGCTGGACATCCCCGATCCGGAGACGCCGGTCGGTGCTCGCGGCATCGGGGAGCCACCCGTGGGAGGCGGGTGCGCCTCCATCTTGAACGCCCTCTCGGATGCCCTGGGAGACGATATCTTCCGCCGCGCGCCCGTCAACGCCGACACCATTCTGACGTCTCTCCAAGCTGGTCGGCCGATGCAACACCCCCTGATGGCCCACATTTAATGGAGATGGAAAAGCATGGCTATAATCCGCGACGTCATGCCCGCTTTCGAGCTCTTTCAGCCCAGTTCCGTTGCGGACGCCCAGAGCCTTCTCGACCAATGCGGAGCGGATGCCTGGGTGCTCGCCGGGGGGCTCGACAGCTTCGACTGGCTCAAGGACCGCATCAAGAAGCCCAAGGCCGTGATCGACCTGAGCGGGATCGAGGAACTCAAGGGAGTTCGCCCCGGCGGCGACGGTATCGAGATCGGCGCGCTGACCACGCTCACCGAAGTCGTAAACGATCCCATTGTCAAAGAGAAGTATAGTCTGCTGGGGCAGGCTTGCGAATCCGTGGCCTCGCCGCAGATCCGTAACCAGGGCACCCTTGGCGGCAACGTGTCGCAGGACACGCGCTGCTGGTACTACCGCGCCGGTTGGCCCTGCTACCGTGCCGGCGGGAACATTTGCTATGCCGACACGCCGGTATCCCGCAACCGCGAACACGCGATTCTCCACGCGGACCGTTGCGTGGCTGTGAACCCGTCGGACTCGGCGCCGGCCCTGATCGCGCTGGACGCCCGATTCGTAATCCGCACCTCGAAGGGCGATGAAGTCGTGGATGCCGAGGACTACTTCATCGGGCCTGACATCGACATTACGCGAATGCACGTCCTGCGCCCGGCCATCTGCTGACGGCCATTCGGATTCCGTCCACGTGGGCCGGCACGCAATTCTATTTCGAGAAGGTGCGCGACCGGAATGTGTGGGACTTTCCTCTGTTGAACGTGGCTTCGGCGATGGTCGTATCGGGAGGCGTGATCGAGCGCATCCGCATCGCCGTGAACGCCGCGGCCGCTCGTCCACTGCGGCTAACGGCGGTCGAGAAAGCGGTTGTCGGCCAACCGCCCAGCGCGGCCACCGGTGAGATGGCGGGGAAACTGGCCGTGCGCGGAGCCGTGCCCTTGCAGTTCAACGCCTACAAGATTCCACTGATGAGTAATCTGGTGAAGCGCGCCATCGGCGGCGTGGAGGAGGCGACATGGACATAATCGAGCGGGCCGAGAATCCCTGGGGCCAGGATTTGCCCATACACATTGCGTGGTCCTTGATCTGGGTTGCGGTGGCGGCAGGGTTGAGCTTCTACTTCGCACATGCGATCTATGTGCGGTATTTCGCCAAACCCAGGCAGTTTGCTGAAAACGCTTCGCCCGAAGCCGCGGCTCGCCTGCCCAGCCGCATCCCCCGGCACTCGCCGGCCGCGAGGCTCTTTCACTGGATCATGGCAGCCGCCATGTTCACGCTGCTTTTTACCGCCTTCCTTCCGAAGGTGGGCGTCCCGTTTGACTGGGTGACCTATCACTGGATCGCAGGCGCTGTGTTGACCGTCTCCATTGTCTTTCACGTCATCCATGCTTCATTCTGGCTGGACTTCTGGTCGATATGGCCGGACAGGATCGACCTGCGGGATGCCTGGAGAAGGACTCTACGGTTCCTGGGGCGGCCTGCGTTGCCGCCGCGAAAATTCGGCAAGTATCCTCTCGAGAACAAACTCTATCATCTGGCCATCCTCGTGACCGGTCTGTCGGCGATCGCGACAGGGGTGTTCCTGATGTTCCGCGTGCGCACGATCTTCTTTCCCCGCAATCCGTATCTACTCAGCGACATGACCTGGGGAATGATGTACGTGCTGCATGGGCTGGCCGGCGTCAGCCTGATCGCGCTGGTCATGGTGCACGTCTACTTCGCCGTTCGACGGGAGAAGCTCCCCATCACGAAGTCGATGTTCACGGGTTCGATGAGCCGTGAGTTTTATCTTGGAGAGCACGATCCGGACCGATGGGTCATCGAAAGGTCGACGTCATCGTCCACACCCGAGGGACCGAAGCCGGAGAAATGAGAGATGCTGGCTGAAATTACGGAACGATGCAACACCGTCGAAGAGTGCTACGAGTTCATGCTGGCCTATGCTGCCCAAGGGCTGCCGAGTGACCGAAGCGGCCAGGCGGGAGGAGAAGTGCGCGGGTACCTCGAGCGCGCCGTCCAGGCGATCGACGGACTGGCGAAGCGCTGTGCCACCGTTGTAAGAGAGGAAGGCATCGAGCCTGCCGCACGATACGAGGCGTTTTTAGCGGTGCTTGGGCGCGACGCCTGCAACGCGCTCGCCGCCATTGAGCTCGTGGTGGCCCAACCAGCTATCAGCTCCCAGCTCGTCGACAACTTGAACGCGTCGATCCACCTTCGAGCGTTGCTGACGGACCTTTTTCTGCTTGACGAAATCCTCAAGGCCCAACGGCAGCAAAGGAGCGCAGTGAAGTAAATCGCCCTCGGCGGCTGGGGATCGGCCTGGCACTTTGCGACCGCAGCGTGTTGGCCTTAGGGCCGCGGCTTGTCGGAACTGGCCGGCTGCTGGAGCGGATCGTCTACTCCGCAATCTTATCTTGAGGCACGCTGACTCCAAACTCGCCAAGGATCGCCTCCACCGGCATTTCAAGCAGAGCCTGAATCTTAGCCGCGATTTCACGCCATTGTTCGGGGTGGCGACGGTGCTCTATCGGGGGATTGGCCTGGAGCGATTTCAACAGCCCTATCCGCGATTGGCGCACATGTTCGGCGGCGGCAATCAGCTTGTCGTTGGTAACAGCATGCTTGATGAGATGGCGAAGGTGATGCTCCCTACGGGCGAGGGTCTTTCGTTTTTTGTCGTAGTTCGGAATGTAATTCGACATCGCAATGTTTGCCGTGGGAGATTGGCTATGGTGCCCAACGGTATTGCAGCGGACACGACGTTCATGGCCGCTTGCCGTAGTATACCGCCACGCCGATACTCGCGGCAATCACAGGGTCATATTCGCACATCGCCTTTCTCCATCAGAGGGGGCCCGTGGCACGACTGCCAGCACTTTTGAGGTCTGACCCTGCGCCCTGGCCCTGCGCCCCGCCCCCTGCGTCGGATTGCGGCTATCGCTCCTGGCGACACCACTGCTTTGGAAGCCCTGCTTCCGAATCGCTGGCTGGCTGCCCATCCTGAGCACCGGCTTGAGCAGCGGGAAGATGAATCACGCGAAGCCCAAGCCCGTCGTCGTCGGAAACGGGCCGCACGTCGGCTTGCCGTCGCGAAGTAGGTTTTCGACTCAGGCTCGTGTCCAGGCACGGTCAGGTGTCGCTTTCTGTGGAAATTGACGGCGACAAAGTCTGCCAATATAATACCACGCTATGGGTGTTCCCTGCCCTGACGTCGTGCGTCAGAGCCGTCTCCGGCAACGGTATTGGCTTGAGGCGATCTGCCCCATGTTCCGAAACACGTCTATAGCGTCTTTGGTGATCCTGGCCGCATTCGGCGGTTGCACCGTTGCAACGGCCCAGGAGCCGAAGGCGAACAGCGGCAAGATGCAGATCACCAACTCCATCGGAATGAAGCTGACCCTCATCCCTTCGGGCGAGTTCCAGATGGGCAGCGGCGAGTCGGCCGAGGAAACCGCGACGTTCTTCAAGAAGAATTACGGCGTGAATATGAAGGTAGATGACCTCAGGGCCGAGCATCCGAAGCACCGAGTGCGAATCACCGAGCCGTTCTATCTGGGCACGTACCATGTCACGCGGGGCCAGTTTCGCCAGTTCGTCAAGGACAGCGGCTACAAGACGGACGCCGAGAAGGGCGAAGAACCTGGGGCCTACGGTTGGAATTCCAAGAAGGAACATTTTGACTTCAACAAGGATTACACTTGGCAAAACTTGGGGTTCGAGCAGACCGACGAGCATCCAGTGGTCAACGTAAGCTGGAACGACGCGGTGGCGTACTGCAAGTGGCTTAGCGAGAAGGAAGACAAGACCTATCGGCTGCCGACCGAGGCCGAGTGGGAATACGCCTGTCGCGCCGGAACGACGACGCGGTACTACAGCGGTGACGATCCCGAGACGCTGGCCCAAGTGGCGAACGTAGCGGACGCGACGTTCAAGGCGAAGTTCCCGTACTGGACATGGGCAATCAAGGCCAGCGACGGCTACGTGTTCACCTCACCGGTGGGTCAATTCAAGCCCAATGCCTTTGGGCTCTACGACGTGCACGGCAACGCCTGGCAGTGGTGCGCGGACCGGTATGACGCGGACTACTACGGCAAGTCGCCCATAGACAACCCAACCGGCCCAGAGACTGGAGGAGGCCGTGTCCATCGGGGCGGTTCCTGGTTCCTCCCGCCGAACTACTCTCGTTCCGCCGGTCGCGAAAGATGCGAGCCGGAAGACCGGCGCGATTACTCAGGTTTCCGTGTTGCCAGGACTCAGTAGCAGAATAGCAACGATCGGGGTCAGGCCGGCGTTAGACGTTATTGGATGATGCAACAACGTCTAGGTTCGGAACGGAGACGCAGCTAGTTAGCTTTGACAATGAAGGTGCCAGCGCGGCCCAAGGGGAAAAGGAGCAATGCGAACAAAAACAACTAGCTGCGTGCCCGTGTCGAACCCCGAGTGTAGAAATACATGTGAATGGACCGAATGGCATTGTTGTGCGGCAATATTGATCGGGGGAGAAATGACGAAGCAAGAGATGAAAAACCTAATCTTTGAGATGCTCGACGGCATTCTCTCTGGGACAGATTTTCGGGTCAAGAAGAGCGAAGATTGTTTCGTGAAGAAGATTCCCGGGGGACGACAAATGGTCGGATTACCGCTCTGGGACTACCGCCCTGAGTTCCAGTTTTCGCTTAATATTTGCATTCGCCTGGACGCCGTTGAGGAAGTTTTCCATCAGTTCTCGGGTTCCAGAAATCATTCGTCGAGTTTCACGACAATGACCCGACTGGAGTATTTCGCAGGCGCGCAGCCAAATACAAGGTGACGACGGCAGAGGATGTAACCTCTGCAGGAATCGGCTTGGCGAGTGTTATTCGAGACAAGATAATACCCTTCTTCGATGAAAACAAAGATGTGAAGGCGTTAGACAGGACGGTGAATTCGAAATGCTGTGAAATGGACATCACTCAATACCCATGGCGAGCTGTGCGCGCCGTCATTCTTGCCCATCTCGCTGACAACCCGGAGTTTGAACGGCTCGTCGTGAAATATCGGAATGAAATGCAGCTTGCTTCAGAAACGGTGCATCCGTTCAATCAGGTTGTTCAATATCTGACTGCACATTAGGCAGGGCGAAGAAATAACTTTTACAAATTGGCATTGTTGAATGTGGCGGAAAATGCGATGACACGATTATTTTACAACCGAGAGCGTAGAATGCTGGGTGTCAGCGCATGCACACCCTACCGCAAGATCCATGGGCGCGCCCTGCGCCAGGCGCTTCGGCCGCGAGAACTCCGGTGAATTACGACCCCCTCCGATGGTGAGTGACTGTGAAAGACGTGATTTCAACGAGATCAAGATCGTCCTTCAAGAAACTCCCCCGGTCGTTTTCCGGCGGCCCGCGACGGAGCTGGCTCCCGCGTTGATCGGGAAGATCCTCGTGCGCCATATTCACGGGAAGGCATTTCAGGCGCGTGTCGTCGAGACCGAAGCGTATCTCGGCCCTCACGATCTGGCATCCCACGCCTCCAAAGGGCGGACGCGGCGAACCGAAGTCTTGTTTGGCCCCGCCGGACGGGCCTACGTCTACTTGATCTACGGGATGTATGAGATGCTGAACGTCGTGGCCGGGCGTGTGGGAGAAGCCCAAGCGGTGCTGATCCGCGCCGCTCAGCCGCTGAACGGTTGGAAGGCCGATCTCTCGGGGCCCGGTCGGCTGACTCGGGCATTTCAGATCACCCGCTCGGCGAACGGCCTGGAATTGACGGGAGGCCAGCTTTATTTCCTGGACGATCCAACGTATCAGGCGCGGGTGCTTTCCGCGAAACGGGTCGGTATCGACTACGCCGGAGAGTGGAAGGATGCTCCGCTTCGCTTTCTCGATGCCGATCAGTTCTCCGGTCGAAAAATCAAAGCGTGTGGATCTGCGCTGGTCCATTCTGCTTGATTTCAGCAGCCGTTCCCATGGCCACGCCGGATGCAAAGCCACTAATCTTAGGCCATTGTCAACGTCGCAAGGGACTTTTCAAATGCGATTGCCGCACGGACAGCTTCCAAGGGGACCTCGAACCACTTTGCCACGAATACCGGATCGTCTCCAGCCTGAACCGCGCGATAGAGAGCGGTTGCCGGCACGCCGGTCTGGTCGTCAATAGGCTTGCCGAACTGCCGCTCAGGATCGAGGACAACTCGGCCGCCGGTGCCCAGAACCTCTCAAGGCAGTCCAATCGCGCGCAGGTTCGTGTTGTCGCCCCCGCCGAGCACGAGAAACTGATTCTCTCCAGAGTCGTAGAGAAGCCGGACCGGATGCCAGATCGCAGCGACTTGCTCTAGCCCGATCCTCTCGTTGAAAACCTCCTTGAGATCGCTTGTCCGCCACACCCGCACCCGCTGGTCCCATGTGGATGTTCCAATGTACTTTCCGTCCTTGGTGAGGGCATAGTCCTGATTGAAGGGGTGCTCGATGAGGCGATGAACCACACGGTTTACGTCCCGGTAGAATAGTCCGGATGGTGGGCCGCCTTTGCTTTCCTCAACATCCCATAACTGGTCCTTTGTCTCGGGCTCAAAGTCCGTGGGAGTGAATTCGGAGTGCTTCTTGCCCTCGCGATCATAGACAAAACGGTCCGGACCGGGCAACGTCGTTGCGATCCAGATGAACTTCCCTGAGTGGTCAAACGTGATCTTCGAGACCAGGTGTTCGTAGTCCGTGGCGTATCGTATCCGCTGGTCCCGCGTGTCGATGAAGAGCAGCTTAGCCTTCGTGTCGAGGGATTGAGGATACGTCGCGGCGACGAGGAGCTCGCCGTCCAGAGAAACCGCCACTTCGTCCCACCGCAGATGATCTTTGGGGCAGGGGTAGGCATGCAGCAGTTTCTTCTCCGCGATGTTCCATTGGTACAGGTTCGTATCCGCACCACAGTGAGATACGAACAACTCCCTCGTGGCAGGAGAGAAGGCCCACACGTTTACGTTGGCGCACTTGAGATCTAGGATTTCCTGCATCCTGATGGGAGGCGGGGCATCCGGCTTTTCCGCTCCGCTTCCGCATCGCCCCTGGCAATGGGCCAGCATGGCAGCCACTACCGCGATCGTGAAGACACGCATCATCGTTCCTCCGTACTCGAAAGGTCTAGCCGTTTCACCGCCCGACGCGCTCGCCAATAGGCTAAGCACCGAGCCATTCAATTCCGCGATGAATACGGCCGTTCCTATTATACTGCTCGCGGGTGGAGATGATCTAAGCCCGACGGGGCACCCGCTTGCGGGCCAGCGAGGGATGGAACCGCTTGCCTCGCTTGCGCTTCGGGCTTCGATGGCTGCGGCGAAAACGGTTCATTTCCGCCCGCGAGCAGTATAGATTGTTGCCATCGGCCAAAAAAAACTCCCCAGGGCTCGCAAAAATTCCGGCGATCGTGCATCTTGATAACAGGCCACCAGACCAGTGAGGATCTTGCCAGATGCAGCCAGACGAGGGGGGAGGAAACTGCTCGTATGAGTTGCTGGGCTCGCACATCCGGGAGCACGGCCCTTTCTACCATCGCCTCGCCTACGGCGTGCTCCGGAATGCGGAAGCCGCCGCCGACGCCTGCCAGCAAGCATTCCTCCAGGCCTGGCAGCATCGCGATCAACTCCGCGGCCAATTGAAGCCGTGGCTGGTGCGAGTCGTGCTTAACCAGGGATTCCAAGGGCTCAGGCAAGACCGTGCCGAAAAGCGGGTCTTGGGGAATCGTCCTCCGTGCCCGCCAGAGTCCGAGGACCCCGCCGTAGCAACGGAACGCCGCGATCTGGTCCTGGCAGCCATGAATCAACTGCCCGAGTCGGTTCGCGCCGTCGTTTCGCTGCGCATCATG
Organism: uncultured Planctomycetia bacterium; assembly: GCA_963824275.1. Lineage (GTDB taxonomy): Bacteria > Planctomycetota > Planctomycetia > Pirellulales > Thermoguttaceae > JANXQG01. The sequence goes on from CAWGOT010000003.1 coordinate 2,468,983, forward strand.
CAGGGTCTGTCCGGCAATGAAGTTGGAGAACTGCTGGGCATCAGCGTTTGGCAGGTTTCGCGGCAGTTGCACGAAGGCTTGGATCGATTGCGGACACTATTAGGCGACCAGGGCGCCGGGGAGATAGATGAAAAATGATATGCGACGATATTCGACGGGAAATGCTCGACCGCGACTGGGACCGCGCAACCCTGGGCACGGCAAGCCGCGTCATCTCGCACCTGGACGACTGCCCTGCCTGCCGCCAGGCCTTGGAACAGTACGACACGCTGCGCCAACTGTTGCACGTTGCCCAGGAAGTTCCCCGATCCGTCAGGCGCGATTGGGCCGGGCGCGATTGGGCCAGGGCGTTTCCGGAAGTGCCCAAACCGGCCCCCCGGCGGCTGGCCTGGGCGATGGTCATGGCGGCGTCGCTCGTCGCCGGCATCGCCGGGTGGGGGATGTATCTGCACGACAGGACTGCCGCGGACCGGCCCAGAGGCTGGCCGATAAGCCCTCCGCTTTGCCGAAAGATGCAGACCGGCCGGGACCTTCGCCGCTGGCCTCGGGCAGTGCCGAGCAGGGGGCGGTGCCGCTGACGGTGTCCGCGTGCGGCCCTTCGATCGAGTTCACGCCGGAAGAGGTCACGCGCGGCGTTGCCGTCTTCAACACGGTCTACGAGACGTTTGGCGGCCGGACGAGTTGGGTGGCGATTGGCGGCCACTCGGCCGACATGGGGCTCATGCCGACGGCGGCCGAAACGCGCCGCGTCATCCTGCTGCGCCTGGTGATGTCGCGGAACGAGCGGCGCATCTCCAGCACGGATTTGGTGGTCGTGCCGGGCCAGATCGCCACTCTGGATGTGCCCGCCGAGTCGAACCAGGTCCTGCATTACTCGATTACGACCACGGCCGATGCGGATCGCCGGCTGGTCCTTTGGGCGGAGGTTCGCGAGCCGGGCGCGGCCAACAAAACGCTTGCCGCCCTGGCCACCACGTTGAATCCGGTTCCGGGCCAAGTGGTTGCCGCCGGCCACCTCGCCACCTCGTCGGGAAGCTATAACCTGGACGTCTCCTTTTCCGAACAGAACTTTTCCGAACAGACCTTGTCGAAGGCAACGCCATGAACCTCAACCTCGCAACCCTCATACTCTCGATGCTCTCCAGCGACGGCTATTGGATCAGCGGCCAAACGCAATCGATTGCCGTGGCGTGGAACGTCAAGGCCCCGGCGCCCGAGGGCGATGCGAACCTTGTTTGGGAAATCCGTTGCAGCGGGGCGAAGTTGGCTTCGGGGCGGAGCCAACTGGCCGGCGATCGCAAGCCGGCCGAAATCCACCTCCAGGCACCGACGGTCCGTGTCGCCACCAGCGCGGACTTCGTCTATCGGCTGGAAACGGCCGAGAACTCGAAGCTCTTGGCGGAAGGAAAATACACGATTCATCTCTACCCGGACGATCTACTGGCCGGCGCCGCGTCGCGATTGGCCGGCAAGCGTGTCTTCGTTTGGGACCGCCCCAAGGAATTGCCGTCGCTGCTCAAGGGGGCGAAAATCGAGCACACGGCGATTCACGAAAATTCGGAACTCCACTTCGCTTCACCGAACGTCGTGCTGGTCGGCGACAACCGGCTGGGCACGGACGCCGAAGAGCAGTCGAGTCTCTTGAACCTCGCGGCGGGGGGCACAACGTGATGTTCTTCCGCCAAACACAGCCGGCAGTTCTGGCCGGTTATGCCGTGACCCGGAGGGCCGCGACTCCCCGACTGGCCTGGCTGGCCGATCACCCGCTGGCACGTGAGCGCGAGTCGTTTGAGACCCTGGCACATGCGACCAACCTCCGCGCAATCAGGCTGCCTGCCGACGAGCCGGCATTGGCCATAGCTTGGTGGCCCGTGGAAATCGCGGACCAACGGCCTGCACCGATCGATTCGCTCCTGCTCGTGAAAGCCGTAGGCCGAGGACGCCTGGTTCTCTGCCAGCTTCCACTCGGCGCCTGGCAGACCGACGCGCAAGGCCAGCTTGTTTCTGGCCGCTGCCCTGGATTACTTGCTCTCGCCAGTCCAGCCTACGCCGCCGCCAAGCCGGCGAGGGCACGAAATCAAGACTCGTTCGCAAGAAGTTCCAACCATCACTCTTCCGTCAGGAGGCTCCCCATGAAATCAACAATGCCTGTCCTTGTTTTTGGCCTGTGCGCGGCCATTGGCCTGCCTTGCGTGCTTGGCACCGCAGAGACCGCCGAAAAGAAACCAGCCGCAGATCACAAACTGACCGTCGCCGTACTCGACTTTGCCGGTTCCGACGCCGCCAACCCGAACGTGGGCAGCGACCTGGCCGCGGCCCTCACGGCGATGCTCTCCGGCGAATCGGGGATCACGCTCGTCGAACGGCAATCGCTCGCGCAGGTCCTCCGCGAGCACGAACTAAACCTGACGGGACTCGTAACGGACGATCAGGCGATCAAGGTCGGCAAACTGGTGGGGGCCCGGCTGACGGTTACGGGCCGCGCCTTCCGCCTCGGCAAGGACATGTTCCTGACGGCGAAGATCATCGGCACCGAGACCAGCCTGATCGAAGGCGTGATGGTCAAGGACGGCACAACGGACATGGGCGAGCTGACCGTCAAGCTCTCCGAGAAGCTGGCGGCGAAGATCCATGAATCGGGTCCCAGGCTCGTGGCCGGCAGCGAAGAAGAGCTGGATCCGCTGCCAGGGCTGAAGAAGAAACTCGCCGGGCGAAAGCTGCCGGTCGTGGCCGTGATCGTGCGCGAGCAGCACCATGCGGCCCCCGCTCCGGTTGCACAGCGACCGATCGACCCGGCCGTCGAGACCGAAATCGAGAAAATGCTGATTGACGCCGGCTTCACCGTACAGGACGTGCCGCAGAACAAGATTACCAGTCTCGCCAAGGGCTGGAACGCCAAGGAGGTCAAGAGTTGGCCCCAGGGCCTGGCCAAGGTCGACGTGCTGATTGCGGGCGAGGCCTTCAGCGAGTTCGCGGCGCGGATCGGCAACATCGTGAGTTGTTCGGCGCGGGCGGAAGTCAACGTCGTCAATCGCGGGGACGGGAAGATCGCCGTGGCCGACCGCACGACCGTCCGGGCCGCCGATCTCTCGGAACAGATTGCCGGCAAGAAGGCCCTGCAAAGCGCCGGCCGCACGCTGGGCATCCGACTGCTGGAACATTTCGTCGAGACCATTCCCGAGTCCAAGAAACTAGCGTGGTTCATTAGGAAGATCGTCACCTGTAGGGAACGCCCTCCGCGGCGTTCCGCCCTAAGGATCGGCACGGAGTCCGTTCCCTACAGTACGCTATTTTCGAGACACAACACGCGGATCACACCAATGGAGAAAAGGATGAGAACATCAATCGTATCCGCAACAGCACTAATATTGGTTTGCCTCTTCGGCCACGTGACGGCCGAAGAGGCCCCCGCCGCCAAGGCCCAGCCGGCGGCAAGGGTGCGACTGGCCTTGATCAGCGGCGTACACCAAAACGGCCCTCGACGCCGTGGCTCTGGCCGAGGTGCAATTGTCGACACTACCCGCGCTGAGTCTGCTGGAGCGGAGTGCGATCGACAAGGTGCTGGCGGAGCACCAACTCGTGTTCCAGGGCATGGCCGATACGGCGCTGGCCGTCAAGGCGGGCAAAGTTCTGACCGTCGATCTCTTGGCCGTGCTGGAAGGCGATCCGAAGGCAAAAGACGATCCGTCGCTGGGATTGATCGTCTTTGATGCCCGGACCGCGCACGATTGTGCGACGAGACGCTTGGCACGGCGTCGGGCGAGAAGCTGGCGTCGGCTATGGTCGCGGCCGTGGATGCCGCCGCCGCCAAGTATCGCGGGCGGGCCAACGGGCACAAGACGGTGAGCATCGTCGGCGTGCGGAACGTCGATATGCCGATCGGTCACGACGCCATCTGCCAGGCCGTGGCGCGGGTGCTGGAGCGGAACCTCGTCGACTCCGCCAACGTGACCGTGCTGGAACGGGAGCACCTGGAAGAGGTCCGCCGCGAGCGGGCGCTTACGCCCGATGCCCCCGCCAACGCCCTGTTGGCCTCGCTGGTGACGATCCAGTTGGAGTTCGAACAGGCCGGCGCGAAGGCATTCAAGGCGACCGCCATCCTGGTCGATCCCGCCGGGCAAAAGCGCCGCGTCACGGCCACCATCAACGACGACTGGTCCGCCGGGTCGGTGAAGCCGCTCGAGTCGGGCATCCTGGCCGAACTACATGCCGCGCCGCCCGCCCGCAAGCCGGACGGCAAGGCCGACGCCATGCGCTTGCTCGTGGAGTCGAACTTCGAACGGGACGCGGGCCGAACGGAGCGTGCGATCGCTTGCGTGGAGGCCGCATTAGCGCTTGCCCCCGACGATCCCACGGTGATGTACGATGCCCTGCGGAGCCTGGTAAAGCTCCGCTATTTGTCCCTGCTGGCGGGCAAACCGAGTCCGGAAGTGATCGAAGAGGCAACGGCCTACCTGCTCCGCGAATTGGACCTGGCCGTGAAGTGGCAGGAATACGAGGGGAGCCACGGCGGCTACAAGGTCAGCATCACGGAGATCCACGGCGGCGGACGGATCGAGGTGTTCCTCGGAAACTACCTCGCACAATTGACCGGGGCGCGGCGCGGGCTGAACCTGCCGCCCAACGCATCTTATGAAGCGGCCGTGCGGCGCTTTCGGCATCTCACGCTGGACATCCTCGCCACCCAGTCTCTTCCGCACTGGACCGGCGACAATTTCGACGCCGAGTACGTGGAGACTTACGGATACGCCGTTGAAGTGGCCCCGCTGTGTTTTTCCAACTCCAAGGAGTGGACTGACTACGTAATCGACCATGCCCGGCGGGTGATGCAGGTTGTCGAGCGGCGCGGGCCGTTGAGCGGCCGATTCGGCAAATCGTCCATCGACCACATCATGCTGCTGGGGGCGGTTACCGAAGCGAATGTTCTGTGGCCCGATCGTTACTGGGCGCTGACCGCCGCGGACCTGGGCCGGCTGGAGGAACTCTTCCAGTCCATGACGCGACATTCCAGCCCTAGCATCCAGATCTTCGGGCAATCGTCGCTCGTGTGGCTCGACATGCAACGCCATCGGTTGGACGCGGCGGGGATGGCCCGGCGCGCAAGGCGGTGCTCGATTTTGCCAAAGAAGATCCAGGATCGGGCCCTCCAGGGCGGCGACCCAGAGCACGCGGCCTGCTACGAGGCTGCGCTCAACGTCGTCGATATTTCCCCCGGGCACGAGGTCCGATTCGAGCTCCTGGACGAGCTTCTGCAGTTGATGCTCGCCCGCGGGGAGCTGTGCAGCGAGGTGGTGCAAATGGCTGTCAATGTGTGTTACGCATACCCCTACGGACACTACAATTTCCTGCTCACTCCAAGCCACGGCGAGATCGCGGATGATGGAGAGGACGACAGCCATCTCCCCGAGATTCCCCAAGTCCTGCGGCGTCTTTCCTCGTTGGCCGCCTCTCCCAAGGTGCGGGTCATCGAGGGTCGCGAAAACGATGTCGCCGAGATGTTGAATTTCAAGTTGGCGCAGATCGCCCGCGAGCACGGGGACGTTCCCGCGGCCCCCAAGGTTCAAGGGGTCACGGCCCGGCAACTCTTCTCCATCGGGCAGGGCAATAACCAATGGGAGCCGGACGCGGACCTGTTGTCGCGCCCCGTGATTGGACGCGACGAGATCTACGTCCTCGAGCTCGTCCGCTCGGTTCCCGGCAACGCGCCGAACCGCCTGGATCTGCTGAAGATCGGCCTGGACGGCCAGGCGGTGCGACGGATCAGCACGCTCGAGTTGCCGTCTCGTCCTACCAACTCGGACTGGCTGAAGACCGCCGGCACGGTCTGGGGCCGCAAGCAGTGCCCTTTGCGATGCCCGCAGATTTCGGGCGGTTGCCTCTACTGTTCGTTGACGGATCGCGGCGGGATCGCGGTCTTTCCGCTTGACGGCGGAGCGCCGCGAATGATCGCCCGCGGCTTCGGCGAGGGACGGCCCATCGACATCTACGATGAGATCGTTGTCCTGGACAAGAGGATCTTCGCCTTGACCCTGGGCCTGCCGACGTACATCCAGTGGTACGATCCCGACCACGGCGGATGGCAGGTGATCGCCTCCAGCCGCCGCTTGGAGAAAAAAAACGCCGTTGGACTGCGCCCTGAGTTGGTCGTACGGCACGTTCTACGACCAATATCACGACCGCCTGCTGGGCGTGTATGTCAAGGACGAACTGCGCGGCCAGGGCGGCGCGGCGGAAAGCGTCTACCAATTCAGTCTCAAGGACCGGCAGATTTCTTTGATGAAAGCCTGTTCGCGTGGAACTGGATTTGTCGACTGGGTCGATCTCGTCGATTCGGATCGACTGTGGTTCGGCTCCGTCGGCGCGATCGATCAATACGACATGAAGGCGGACCGTTGGAGCGGGGTCTTCCGCCTGGCAGGAAACAAGTCTCTGCCCTTCGCGGAACATCGCGCCCCCTTCGCGGACATGCACGGGCAACCCCAAAATCCGTGCGCCGTATGCTATGGCGGACGGCTGGCTATGGTCGTTTTGTCCCGTGGCGCAGTTGCGCCGGACGGTGCCGGATACCAGGTATTTCCGGCAATCGAAACGGACAAGGATATCTATGTCGATGTCGCCGCGTATTCCCGCACGCTCGAGTATCTTCCCCAACGGCGCGCCTTGCTGTGGGGCCAATACAACGCCGTTTGGTATCTCCAACTTCCCCAGCAACCCGACCCGCTCCCTGCCAGTCCGGCGGCCAGGCCCAAAGCGGCCACGCCCAAAGCGCAAAAGCCTAAGGCGGAAAAGCCCGCCAAGAAAGGGAAAAACCAGGGGCCGGTTTCATAATCCTCAGTCGGAGAGAAGAAATATTATCAGTGGTCAACTGTGACTCTCTTCTTCTCTCCCTATTTTTCTGTCCCTAATTTTACTGTCGGCAAGCTCCGGTATCTGCGACTCACCGAGACGAAAGTCACCGAGGAAGGCGTGCAGAAACTCCAGCAGGCGTTGCCGAAATGCAAGATCGAACTGTGACGTGCCCACCGCTGCCCCCAACCGCCGTGCTCGGTTTAACGCCTTGCTCATCGCTCAGATTTCCTTGCCCACGGCGAAGGCATGGCCCAGCGAGTCGCCGACGCCATAGTAGACGCGATTGCCCGGACAAAAGACAATCGGCAGGATCTTCAAAATGTCCGGCATCCCGGCGGCGTCCAGCACCTCCTCATCGGCCTTCACGTCGAGGATGTGGCCGACGAACTGCGTGTGCAGGCCGAGGTCGTGTACATGGAGAATCTTGCACTCCAATACGAGCGGACACTCTTGGACGTAGGGGGCATCGACCAGTTCGCTGCATACGGGCGTCCACCCGGTGGCGGCGAACTTGTCGGTATCGCGGCCACTGACCAGCCCGAAGTAGTCGGCCTCCTTCACCAGGCCCTGGGAGGGCACGCTGACCGTGAATGCCTTCCGCTCGACCAGGCTGGCGTAGCTGTAGGTGGCCTTGCGGAGCGAGACAGCCACGCAGGGCGGGTCGGAGCAGCAAATGCCGCCCCAAGCTGCCGTCATGCCGTTGGGCTTGCCCTGCTTGTCGTAGGAGCCGACGATCCAGGTCGGAGTGGGATAGATCAGCGTCTTGGCGCCAATTGAGCGTTTCATGGAGGCCTCCGTTGCTTGGTGATGATGCCGTCCATTGTCGTCCGCAGGGCCGGCACGTCAAGGGCTTGGGCTGCATAGCCTCCCTGGCCCGCCCATCTTCCGCTTGCCCGCCGTTTCGATCTCAGTCCGCGCACGGTATATTACGATACCTCCTATGGGGACGTGCAGGCCGCATCCTATAAGTAAATGTCCGATGGGCAAGTCCAAGAAGAATTTCGCCGAATTTATTCTCGCGCCGGCCGACGCGTCGTCGTTCGGCGGCGCGCGCCGTGAACAGGAAGGCTTTGGCCAGGCAGGGGTTTATTACAAGCGGAATTTACCTGACATGCCCTACCGCGTCGCGAATGAATATATTTGTTCTAGGCTGGGACAGTTCATCGGGCTTCCCGTGCCGCCGCACGCCTTGATGCGGATTGGGCAAGACGAGAATTGCTTCGCCATCCTGGACTTCGACTCCGAGAAGAGTTCGCTCTTTCCAATAAACGCCCAGGCTTGCGTAGATTTCGACTCGCGTCTTTGCACGGGGATCGTGCTGTTCGACGTGCTCATTGGAAACCCTGACAAAGATACATGCGAAACGGTAGTTCAGAAACGCCTTGTTTCCCGCGAAGAGGCAAATGCGGCAGAGAGGTTTTTGGTAGACCGAAGGAAGAATCTCGGCGCCGTCCTTGACCGCCACCGAGACAAATTCCCAGCCATTACAAACTGGAAAAGCTACGGGAGATTGTTCTTATGAATACGCCACAATATCTGCTTGCAAAATATATCCCCGACCCGCTACGGATGGAGCCCCGCAATATCGGCGTCGTGCTTTGGGCGGAGGGCAACGTCGCTGCGCGTTTCGTGGGCGAAAGCGACTCCCCGGATTCAGGATCGCGCTTGCCCCGAACGTCTGGGACTTCCCGATCGTCAGGTCTACAAGAAATGGGTCCAGTATTGGCGGGAGCAGATGGAACGGCCCTCGCTGACCCGCGGCGCGGACGGACTGACGGTGAACCGTAGCACCCCGGAGTTTCTCGATGCGCTGACCGCGAAATCCGACTTTTCGTTCATGCTCGTTCCCGGCGGCGTTCTCCGCACGGAGGTTTCCGCCGGCGAACTGCAAGACGCAATCTCCGACCTTTACGAAAGGCTCGTCCTGGACGAGGCCGATTCGCCCGAGATGAAGACCGAGGCCGAGTCTGCCTTGCTCCGTAGCGCGTGGAGGAAGATCGTAACCGAGGCCCAGTTGCGCGGCAAGCCCGACTACCAGGAGGATTTCGAGTTCTTGGGCCTGGCCAAGAGTAGGCAGCGGACGTTCAAATTCGATGCCGCCATTCACCCGCGATTCGCCGTCGATGCGCGGCTGGCACCAAGGGCCGTGTTCCAGCGGGTCGTCCTCACCCGCCAGTCGAGCGTCTGCACGGCGGCCTTCATGTTCGAATGCATGGTCAACGACAACCACATGCCAAAAGAGCATTGCGCCGCCCTGGTTTACGCCAGCGCCGATCAACTCCGCGAGCGGGAGTACCGCGAATCGTTCGAGCTAATGAATGACCTCGGCCGCGTCGTCAATCTCCGTGACAGGAAAAAGGCGGTCGAGCAAGTGCTTCTCCTCTCGGGCTGAAATCGCCGTAATCGCTTGCGGCCTGGCGCGTCCCAACCGTAAAGCGGTTCACTTCCAAAGCCCAGGCCGACTTCGCGATTCGTCGACGAGTCCGAAACCTTGCGACCCGTGGTGAAACCGGCTGAGCGCAACCGATTTGGCATAGGTGAAGCCTCAGGCCTGACCCCGGTGGCCCGACCCCCGACTCGCCCCCGACGCCTGCGCCACCAAATCAGAGCAAGCATCAATTACCCCTTCCACGACAACCGTCCCGCTCGGTCCAACGCGTGCTTTTGATGCTCTAATTGGGCTCCCGCCAAAGCCGGCTAAATCGTGCTTCTTGAACTCCCGCTCAAGCCCGGCAAGGCATTGGTTGATTTGGCTAATGACGCGTGCGCGTTGGTCGCGGAGCCCCCGGCGCATATCGCACATCAGGGATCGCAGCGCCGGGATTCTCGGTTTTTTTGCAAAACCAGTCAGCCCCACGTTTGGGCGGTTTGAACGAGCGACCAGTAACCACGCGGCAAGATCTCGCAAAGCCGCCGGTGTGCAGCTTCCGCCATGACCATTGTGGGAAGACGCAAGACGACCCTCCCGTCCGGCAATGCGATTCCGCCCTGGTCGATCATTGCGGATCGCAATTCTTCCGGATCGACTTCGCCGGATTTCGCGTTGGGAGCGACCCGCGGAAAATCTCCATGGACGCCCCCGACGGGGCTCGCTTGCCTTAGCCGAGCCATGGGCACGACCGAGTACGGGAGCAGGTTCTGATCGAATGCCTCTTCATGAGTCACGCCAAGCGCTTGCGCGATTTCGCCGCGTCGCGCGTCGTAGGCATCGAGAATCAAATCGGTCCGGTCCTCGGAGCGGAGATCGCGAAATGCGTCCCAGACAACGAGCACGTCAACCTTGTTCGTGGAGTCCAGAGGGATTTCGAAGATCACAGGGCCGCCGCTTGCAGCTTGCCCCGAGAGTTCGCGCACAAGCGTCCCAAGCAGTTTTGCACGATCCTCAGACGGCAACTCGGTGGTTGTAGTTTTTCCTCGGACAACCGTCATTTTTGAACCTCCTCTAAAGTTTTCCTAAGCACTTCCGGAACCATGTCGAGGCCGCCGACAAACACATTTCCACGCAGTAGCCGAACAAGTATAGCGCCGCCAGCGATCGCTGCTGTGCCAGCAGCCTCTCCGCGTCCACAAAACACCTCTCGGCAGCGCGTTCCAGTCGCGAAATGCTGTCAGGGGCGAGATGGCTTGCCAGCGGAACTATCTTGCTCATGGAACGTTAATTGTTGCCCCGACGAGGTCGCCTCTCCGTGCTGCGGCCCCCGGAGACCCTTGCCACGCCTTGCTCCACCAAGGCGTAATCATCAACTGCGAAAGTCGATTGCTGCCGACACACCCGATTATACCTTGGAAGGCTGATGAATCAAGGGAGGCAGCAGCGATTGCCACAACTTGGTGCCAAGCCGAGCGTTTTGAAGAATGGCGAGTTGAGAAAGATCGCCCCCGAGGCCCAGTTGCGCGGCAAGCCCGACTACCAGGAGGATTTCGAGTTCTTGGGCCTGGCCAAGAGAAGGCAGCGGACGATCAAGTTCGACGCCGCCATCCACCCGCGATTCGCCGTCGATGCGCGGCTGGCGCCAGCGCCTTGTTCCAGCGGGTCCTCCTCACCCGGCAGTCGAGCGTCTCCACGGCGGCCCTCATGTTCGAATGCGTGGTCAACGAGAACAGCATGCCGAAAGAGCATTGCGCCGCCCTGGTATACGCCAGCGACGATCAACTCCGCCAGCGGGAGTATCGCGAATCGTTCGAGCTAATTAATGACCTCGGCCGCATCGTCAACCTCCGCGACAGGAAAAAGGCGGTCGAGCAGGTGCTTCTGCTCTCGTGGTGACGAAGTCGATTTCATGGCCAGCGGCCTTCGGCGACCCCCGAGGGGTCCAAGCCATTAGCCCCGGCCGAGCGCAGCGCCGCCCGGGGTTCCGAATCGCGGGCAGCATTGATCTCCAAGGGATCACAGCCATCCGGCCGGATTCCGCTTTGCCGTACTCCCGGGCTCCCGGGCAGGTTAGGCTTGCGTTACGGCCCGGCTGGGGTAGAATTTAACGATCGGCTGGACATTCCGCCGCGCCCCATAGTCATCTCGATTGCCTGCCCATGTTGATCCGGTTGAAGGTAAAGGGATTCAAAAATCTCGCCGATATCGACATTCGCTTCGGGCCCTTTACGTGCATTGCGGGGGCCAACGGCGTCGGCAAGTCGAATCTGTTCGACGCGATTACTTTTTTGAGCGCGCTGTCCAGCAAATCGCTCATGGAGTCGGCCCGGTCGGTCCGCGACGAGCAGCACCGTACGACGGACGTCCGCAGCCTCTTTCTGAAGGTTGGCGACAAGTACGTGGACGAGATGTCGTTCGAGGCCGAAATGCTGATCCCGGAAACTGGCCAGGACGACTTGGGGCAGACCGCAAGAGCATCGATTACCTTCCTGCAGTACGCCTTGACGTTGCGCTATCGCTACGATAACAACTCCCCCTCGGCGGAGAGACTGGAGGTAACGAAGGAGGAATTGCGTCATATCAACGTAAGCGATGCGCATCGGCAGCTCGCATTCCCACACAGCGCTAAATGGCGGCAGTCGGTCGTGCGGGGGCGACGCGTGGGAAGCCCATTCCTCTCCACGGCGGGCGAGGGCAACGACCGCCGCATCAAGCTTCACCAGGACGGGCGGAGCGGCAAGCCGCGCGAACTGCTGGCTGCACAGTTGCCGCGCACGGTGCTCTCCAGCACGAACGCCTTGGAGAGTCCCACGGCCCTGCTCGCGCGGCGCGAGATGCAGGCCTGGCGGCTCCTGCAATTGGAGCCCTCAGCCTTGCGGAAAGCCGATCCGTTCAGCGCTCCGGCGCATGTAGGAGTTGACGGGTCGTTCCTGGCGTCGACGCTCCACCATCTTGCCCAGCGCGAGTCGGGAAATGGGAATGGGGCTTCCTTGTCGGGTTCTGTGGGTTCCGTTTACGCGCGAGTCGCCAACCAGCTTTTCGGTCTGGTTGACGACGTGCGTCTTGTGGGCGTCGACGTGGATCATAAGCGAGAACTTCTCACGCTCCAGGTAACAGACCGCAACGGCAATGTTCACGCGGCGCGTGCGCTATCGGACGGGACCCTGCGGTTCCTGGCATTGGCCATTCTCGAGATGGACCCCGAGGCACCGGGCCTCTTGTGCTTTGAAGAGCCCGAAAACGGCATTCACCCGCAGCGAATTGCCGCCATGCTGCGATTGCTTAAGGGGCTTTGCGTGGATACCGATGACCCGATAGGTCCGGATAATCCCTTGCGACAAGTCATCATTAATACTCATTCGCCGACGGTCGTCGGCGCCGTCGCCGATGAAGATCTTCTGGTTGCCGAGGGAAGGCAGATGGCCGATTCCAAAGGGGCGGGCCGAGCGGTGGCATTTTCCTGGCTTTCCGACACTTGGCGACAGAAGTCATCGCCGGAAATGGCAACCGTGGCGCGCGGCGTGCTGGGACCGTATTTGAATCCGCTGGCGTTTGCCGGGGACGAGGAGGATTCCGATAACAGCGTGGAGCTTGGGAAAGCCATTCGCCCTCAACGAGTGAAAGACCGGCCAGACTTGCAGATTCTCTTGCCGTTTGCACACGACTCATGAGTTCCCGGCGTTTGACTCTCGTGACCGATGGGCCGTTCGACCGCGTGCTTCTGCGGCACGTTTCCTGGCTAATGCGACGGATCTTGCCCGAGACGACGGTTTTCGAGATGCAATGGGCCGATTTTCGTGCCTTGCCAGTTGCTCCGAAAGGTCTCGCGGAGAAGATACGTCGAGCGGTTGAACTATTTCCCTGCGACCTCTTGATCGTGCACCGCGACTCAGAGACTTCCACGCCGGACGCTCGTTTCGAGGAGGTTGACCAGGCCTTGCTTGCAGCGGGCCGCCAGGTTGCCGCAATTGGAGTCGTCCCTGTGCGCATGACCGAAGCATGGCTGCTATTCGATCAGCAGGCGATTCGCCGTGCGGCGGGGAATCCAAACGGGATCGCTCCTCTTCCGAGCCCCGCGACCCGGTGGGACGAACTTCCGGATCCAAAACATGTCCTTCATGAGGCACTGCGGGCGGCAAGCGGACTTTCAGGCCGGCGGTTGAAGAAGTTCTCGGTTTCCGCAGCCGCTCATTCGGTTGCGGAGTATATTCAGGATTTCTCGCCTCTCTTAGACGTTCGGGCGTTCGCGCGGTTCGAGGCCGATCTTGAGAAAGTACTCCGCGATTTGGACTGGTAATTCACCCGCGATTCGCCGTCGATGCGCGGCTGGCGCCAAGGGCCGTGTTCCAGCGGGTCGTCCTCACGCGGCAGTCGAGCGTCTGCACGGCGGCCTTCATGTTCGAATACATGGTCAACGAGAACCACATGCCGAAAGAGCATTGCGCTGCCCTGGTATACGCCAGCGCCGACCAACTCCGCCAGCGGGAGTGTCGCGAATCCTTCGAGCTAATGAACGACCTCGGACCGGTCGTCAATCTCCGCGACAGGAAAAAGGCGGTCGAGCAGGTAGTTCTCCTCTCGGGCTGAAATTGTCGCTTGCGGCGCTCCGCCGCGTCCCAACCGCAAAGCGGTTCGCCTCGCTGGATGAAGAAATCGAGTCAATCGTCGTGCCCCATTTGGCCGGCAACGGCGTTCCTGATTCAGGGCGAGCCGGTCCGTGTGGCTCCGCGCGAGCAACGGCGAAAAGCAAGCGGCCCGACCTCGCGGCCATTTGCGATTTAACCCATTCGGGTTATGTATTTTCCCCCGATCGTGGCGATTGACCAGACTCACAGGAGCAATCATAATCAGTGCGTGTATAATTCTCGGAGATATTATTGAAAACGGCCGACCTCGTAAGGTGTTGCACTGCCGCAAACGGAAGCTCAAAGATGAATCGTAACGAACTTTCAGAACACGATACCGCCTCAGAATCTCCACTCGAGGCAGCGGCAAAGCGTGCCGCCGCGCTTCAACGAATGATCGGTGAACTGCTGGTTTTTTCCGGCGACGACCGTCGAATGTTGCTTGACACGCTGGCGACGTTCTTTGGTTTCAGCCTACCAATGAACGAGCGTGCAACGCAGAATGCCGTTCCTGCGCATCCGTTGCTTTCCAGCAGCAGACCTTTCCAGTTTTCTGAGGAGTCTGACATGCCGTCGCCAAAGGCTTTTATCGTGAGCAAGTCGCCCAAGACGGACGTTCGAGCGAGTGGCATGCCTCGCATACTACCTTGCGCATTACGGGGGAATTCCGCATTTCAAGACGAAGAATATCACGGCTCTAAACATTGAATCCGCCCACACTCGATTTTCCAACCCGACGAACGCGGTGGAGAACGCTACGAAAATCGGCTATGTCGTCCCATCGATCAAAGGATCAAAGCAGATTAGCGCGACAGGGCCAGCGGGAGGTTCGGCTTGTAGTAGAGCACATGGTCGGCCCGCTTGGCCTTGCCGCGGGTCACGAGCTTGCCACGGACGATGATGCGGCCCTTGGTGAACGAGACCTCTTCGCGGATCTGCGTCATGGAGTCCCAGCCGGCTTGAACGACGGCGGGAGTGATGAACTTGGTGCAGATATCGCGTTCGCTGAGCGATTTTTTATCGATGGAGTTCACGATGCGCGCCGCTTCGTGTGAATACCCAGCAAAGGTGCAGTATAACTGCGGAGCAGCGGTTTGCCAAGGTCCGGGCAACGACTTTGCGGTGCTGCGTACGGCCATTGTCGTCCGTGGGGCCGCACCATGCCCGCCTGCACCGCCCAAGGTGTCCCAGAGCGGAATTAGGATGAGGGCGGAATCGGAGATATGGTTTCCCCCCAACGAGATTTTTCCAGTTTTGCGAGTCTCGCAAGCTGCCCGTATGCCACGAGGAGAACGCCAACCGTGGCGAGCACCTTACTGAGGCAGATAATCGCAGACGAAAATAGACTTGGCGGGTGCGTGAAGATCGGGCCTGGTTCCGTGATACTTGGCAGCCTGTGGTCCGCCCTCGACTCCCAGTAGCGGTTTGACCATTCCCCACGAGCCTCACAATAGGAGTTTGCGTCATGCCAGTTCTGGCCAAAACCCGCGACGATGACTGAGACGGCCAACAACTCAACGACCCATACGGCAGTAAGTCGGGCCCGGAAGTTTCCTCGACAAGAGCGACTAACTATCTGGCCGACCGCAACCGATAACGCACCGATAACCGCTCCATGGAACCAGCGTTCCCCCAACCAGAGATTCTGTAGAGGGCCATCGCTTATAGATGGACAGCCATAAGACGCCAGCAGAGCCCCGCCCAGCGTCCCCATGATAAGAGAACCGAATCGCAGTGGTTGCCATTCCTCGACGACAGCGAGAACCACAACCCCCGCCAAGATAGCCACGGCATCGACGTAGCCAAGCATACGTGCCACGGAGAAAAAAGCCGCCGTGCCGCACGTAAGGCCAAACAGCGACCGCAGGCTGTACTGATACCAGCGAAGTTCGGTTGGGGCGGATCCTGCTTGGCTCATGGCAAGTCTCATTTTACCGCACGCCGGGAGGCAATTCCATAGCGGCTTCGACTTTCAGACTTTCAGGCCCGAATAGCATCCACGATGTCTTCCAGTGTCTTCGTGATGTCGATTTCGATCGACTGAGTAATCTCGCCCACCTTGCACTCGGCCAAACGGTCGGCAACCTGTCGCGCGTCCTCGCCAACCGCCCCCAGCGCTTCGATAAGGCCGACCGAGGCTCCGTCCTCGCGGAGCACCGGGATCCACTTGTCAGCCTCGGCCACGATGTTGCGCTCCTTTTCGGCCAATAGCGTAGCGGCGGTTTTCAGGACCTGACCGCGCTGCTCCGCCGCCAGGCGGTCGAGCCGCACGGTGCCTTCATAGACCTCCCGCTGAATTTCCAACGCTCGGCGAAGGGATGCCGACAACGTCGTGGAAGTTCGAGGCGAGGATTGGGAGGAGTTCTCTTGCATGCTGACTGCCGCACAACCGGAGCAACTCGGCAGCGTTATTGACGCATACACAGAGCAACGCGTACGGCAGCAATTGCGACCGAGCCAGCCGCGACGGCCGCGGGCGCCCGGGCGCCTGCCAGTTCAGGCCGGCTGAAAAAACAGGCGACAAGCACGCCGGACACCAGGATCTGACGAAAATACCGCCGAAACATGATCTTCTGTAACTGTTTAGCCGTATGTATGGATAATTACCGGTATTCTCCGTTCTTTGACAATTCGCTTCTGCGGCGGGGCCCGCCGAGGCCCGCCGGCCACCCCATCCAACGGCTACAGCCATGCCATACTACGTGGTTAGCCCGAACTCGAAAATCCCCCATCATTTGTTGTAGCGAGGGATTTTCTTAAATGATTTCGAACAAAGGTCTTAGGACGCGATTCGTGTCGGAGAGCCGCAAGGCCGGGCGAGTTCGGGCAAAAGCCACCCACCGGTGGCACACCCGCACTACTTTCCAGCGGCTGCGTCCGCTGGCCGGGGCGGGGGCGGGACGGTCGGGACCAGCAGCGTACGGTTGCTGGCGTCGGCCGGATTGTCGTTCCGCGGGTAGTCGCGCCACAGCCAGCGCAACATCTCGGGCATGATCGCGCCGCCGTGCTTGTTGCTGTGCGTGCCGATGCCCCAAGTGTAGTTCACGTCGTAGCCCTTCTCCGTCAGGGCCGCCACCATCTTGATGTTCTGGGCGTGCCAGTCCCGCGTGGCGTCGTAGGCGCCGCCGCGGCCGCGGTTGTCGTTCAGTCCGTCCTGGAGGAAGATGCGGATCGGCTTCCGCTCGGCCTGGCGGATCAGGTCGGGATAGACGTGCCCGCCGCGGATGTTCGTGAAGCTGCCGATGGTGGTGATGACCTTGCCGAACTGGTCCGGCCGATGCCAGGCGACGGTGAAGGCCGCGATCGCGCCGGAACTGGCCCCCGCCAGCCCTCGGCAGGCCGGATCGTCCGAAAGGTTGTAGCTCTTCTTCAACTCCGGCATCAACTCGTCGAGGATGACGTGCGTGTAACGATCGTCGAGCGAGTTGTATTCTTCCGGCCGGTTGCTGTTGGCGTCCCAATTGGTGGCGCTGAAGTCGGGCTGGCCGGGCCGATGCCCTGGATTGATGAAAACGGCGATCGTGACCGGTATTTCGCGGCGATAGATCAGGTTGTCGAAGACGTTGGGAATGCGGTATTCGCCGTTGGGCGCGGCAAAGGCATGGCCGTCCTGAAAGATCATCAGGCAGGCCGGTTTCGCGGGATTGTATTGCGCCGGAACGTAGACCGTGTACATGTGCGAAGTGCCCGGATAGGCCTTGCTCTCGAGCGTCTTCGGTTCCGTGACCTGCCCCTTGGGCACGCCCTCATGCGGTTGAGAGTCGGGTCCGAGAATGTAGAGGTCGTCGGTGGGCGCGGCAACGGCGCTGGCCGCGGCCAGAAGCACGGCCAGCGCGCAAATGGAGGAGCATTTCATGGGAGTTGTCTTTTGGGAAGGAAGATGTAGCGTGGTCAACGCGCGTCACCGTAGGACGGATTGGCAATCCGTCCTGGAAAACGCGACGGATTGGCAATCCGTCCTGGAAAACGCGACGGATTGGCAATCCGTCCTACTGCCAACTGCACGAGTCACCAGCGACCTAGAGGTTCTGGAGTCGTCCGGTGGAGTCGCCGAGACTGGGCACGTTCTTGGCGCCCATGCGGTCGATCAAGCTCAGGTACAGGTTGGTCATCGGCGCGGGCGAGTGCTTGACGTAGCGGCCGGGCGTGAGCGTGCCCCCGCCGGCGCCGGCGAGGATGATCGGCAGGTTGTCGTGCGTGTGGCGATTGCCGTCGTTGTGGCCGCTGCCGTAGACGATCATCGAGTTGTGCAAGAGCGAATTGCCGTCGACGTCCTTGGTGTTCTCCATCTTGGCGAGGAAGTAGGTGAGTTGTTCGACGTACCAATGGTCGATCTTGGCGACCTTCTTCATCGTCTCCGGATCGTTGCGGTGGTGCGAGAGGGAGTGGTGGCCCTCGTTGATGCCGATTTCGCGGAAGTCGCGATTGCTGCCGTCGCCGTTGAGCATGAAGGTGGCGATCCGCGTGCTGTCGGTCTGGAAGGCCAGGTGCAGCATGTCGTACATCAGGCGGACGTACTGGCTGAAGACCCTGGGAATGCCGGGGGGCGGTTCGTCGGCGTCGGGCGACGGCACGCCCTGCCGCGTCTGTTCGCCGCGCTCGATCCGCTGCTCGATGTCGCGGACGCTGGTGAAGTATTCGTCGAGCTTGTCGCGGTCGCGGCCGGAAACCTCCTTCGACAGGGCCAGCGAATCGTTCTGCACGAAATCGAGAATCGAGCGCTGCTGCTCCTTGCGGAGCGCGAGGTTCTGCTTCCGCTGGCTGGGCGTGCCGGCGCCGAAGAGCCGCTCGAAGAGCTGCCGCGGATTGATCTCGGGCGTGACCGGCGTGGTGGGCGAGCTCCAAGCAAAGTTGTGCTGATAGACGCAGGAGTAGCCCGTGTCGCAGGCGCCGAAGTTCCGAATGCTGTCGCAGGAGAGTTCCAGCGAACGGAAGGGAGCGATCAAGCCGACCTGCTTGGCCATCACCTGGTCGACGGAAATGCCGGCGTGGAAATCCTTGCCGCCCGTCTTCTTGATCCGCACGCCGGTGAGGAAGGTGCCGGTGGCGCGGGCATGGTCGCCGCCGCCGTCCGGACCGCCCACGGCCGAGAGATCGGTCAGCCCGCCGAGGACCTGGATCTTGTCCTTGAGATCGGCCAAGGGGGCCAAGGTCTCGCTCAACGGGTAGTCCTTTCCTTCCTTGGCCGGCCGCCAACTGGCCGGGATCGCGCCGTTGGGGAAATAGATGAACGCGGCGCGGAGCGGGGCGCCGCTGGGGGTGGTCGCCATCAGGGTCTCGCCCGACTGGACGGCGCCGGCCAGCAGGCGGCGCGGCACGAAGGTCTCCAGGGCGGGCAGCGCCAGGCAGACGCCCACACTGCGCAAAAAGCGGCGGCGGCTCGATGTCTTCAAACGGGCGGGAAGATTCGACTCGTTGGGATTCACGGCAGGTTCCTTGCTTGCGGCGTCAGACTGGCTGTCTTCACGCCTGGGTTCTTGGAGGCGGGATTTGAGGAAGGAGAGGTTGAGGCGGGATTCAGGCGGCATTTCTGGAAAGGCGCCGATTCCACGATGCCGAACAGCAACGCGGAAAAACGCCCTTGCTCGTGCTCGAGCCGATCGCAGATTTTATCGACGGTCGCCACGTCGTAGTATTCGACGCCACGCCCCAGGGCGTAGGTCATGAGTTTCTCCGTCAGAGTATGATAAAACTCCGAGCGATGCCCTTCGGCGATGATCTTCTTCAGGTCGCGGCAGTCCTGGAACGACTCGCCGGACATCAATTTTCCGGTGGCGTCGACGGGCTGGCCCTGTTCCGTCGTGCGCCACATGCCGAGGGCGTTGAAATTCTCGAAGGCCAGACCGAGCGGATCCATGCGGTCGTGGCACGAGGCGCAGAGCGGGGCCTGGCGGTGCATGGCCAGGGCCTCGCGCTGCGTGGGTTTATGGTCCTGAATCTTCTTCAGGGTTTCGTCCAGGGCCGGAACATCCGGCGGCGGCGGCGCCGAGGGCGAGCCGAGGATGTTCTCCAGGATCCACTTGCCGCGCTTGACGGGCGAGGTGCGGTTGGGGTCCGAGGTCACCGCGAGCACGCCGCCCATCGTCAGCACGCCGCCCCGCGGGTCGCCCGGCGGCAGCACGACCCGCCGCATTTCCGGCCCGCTGACGTTGGCGATGCCGTAGAACTTGGCCAGCGTCTCGTTGAGGAAGGTGTAATCGCTGGTGAGCAGCTCCAGCACGCTGCGATCGCTGTGCGCGACGTATCCGAAGTAGGCCTCGGCCTCGTCTTTCAGGGCCTGTCGCTGGGCGGTGGTCACTTCGCCCCGCTCGTTAATGCCCTCGCGGGCCAGGATCTGCTGGCGATTGAGCGCCGTCTGCATGACCTCGCGCGTCGTGAGCCATTGCCCGGTGAAGTTCTCGACCATGGCCTTCGAGCGCGGGTCGGCCAGCATCCGCTTCAACTCCGAGCCGAGGTTCTGGCGGAGCTTGCCCTGGCCGGCCAGCTTGAACAGCTCGTCGTCGGGCATGCTCGACCAGAGGAAGTAGGAGAGGCGCGAGGCCAGGGCGTACTCGTCGATGTTGGCGTAGGGCTGGCCCTCCGCGGCCGGTTCGGTCGATTCCACGCGGAAGAGGAAGCGGGGCGATGCCAGCACAGCGGCGATGGCCCGCGACACGCCCGTTTCGAAGGTGTTGCCCGCGATGCTGTAAGTCTGCTCGGCGATCCCCGCCAATTGCTCGACGATTTCCTTGCTCACCGGACGGCGAAAGGCCTTGGTGGCGAAGCGGTTGAGGCATTCGCGGGCATAGGCGCGGCGCTGGGCGGGGTCCTGCGGCGGCATGTCGCGGGTGAAAAACCGCTCGTAGCCCGGCGGATTGGACCAGTTCTTCGGGTCCAACGGCCCGGTGATCGCCACCGTGAGAATCTTGTAGTCCATCTTGGTCGTTTGCTTGAGCTCCGGCTTCACCGGGCGGATCGCAAACGTGATGTCGTGGTCGCCCTTCTCCCAATGGATCTTTTTCTCGTGCGTGAAGAACTCGCAGTCGTACCACTCGTATTCCTCTTGGAAGAACTCCTTGCCGTCGCTCGTGCCGGTGACGATGCAGCGCTGCGGGTCCGGCTTGGCGATGCCGTCGACCATGGCATCGAGCACGAACTTGTAATCGCCGTCGGCGGCGGCATGGAAGCGGTGCGCTGACCTCCCGCTTCTCGTAGAACGTCATCGGATCGCCGTTCATCTTGCCGTCGGCCGTCAGGAACTCCTTGCCGGTGGCGAACTGCAGCGGCAACTCGCGGGACCTGGTGGGCACGGCCTTGTTGACGATGGTCTGTGCGGCCTCGATGAATTTCTCCATCCGCATCGGCGAGAGCGACTGCACGTCGCCGATCGTGTCGAAACCGTAACCGACGTCGTCGGCGGGGAAGGCGGCAGTCGTATCGAAATCGACGCCCATCAGATCGCGGATCGTGTTCTGGTACTCGGTGCGATTGAGGCGGCGAACGGTGACGCGGCCCGGATCGAGATTCTGCGGATCGGCGCCGAAGGCGCTGAAGACGATCCACTGGTCGAGGGTCTTCTGGTCATTGGCCGGCAGGCGACTCGCGTCTTTGGGCATGATGCCGGCGCGGGTGTTCTTGAGCACCTTGAGCCAAAGATCGTGATTCAAGAGCGCATCGCCCGATCCCAGCTTGTCGAAGGCGATGTCGCCTTCCTTCTGGCCGTCACCGTGGCAATCGTAGCAGTATTGCTTGAGAACGGGCTGAACGTCTTTGCGGAACAGCACCGCCGCGGGAGGCTCGGCGCCCCACGCGCCGGAAGAGACAAACGCGCTGGACGAGAGAAGCCCGCAGGAAGAGAAAACGAAGAGAGCCGCGCCCGCGAGCCAACGCGAGACCCGAACCCCGGCCGTCTTGACGGCCCTATCCCGAACCCATAATCGACCCATGGCCTTCACCCCAGAAAATGCCACGATACCACGTACTTTCGGATTTTCGCCAGTATTCTCAGTCATTATTCCAGAAAAAAAAGTGCTGTCAAGGGGCGGGGCGCGATGGAGCGCAGAATTTTTGCGTTCTCCGCTCTGCCCTACTCGACCGGCTAGTAGGTATGGGGTCAAGACAATATCCGGGAAGCATACCGCAGGGATATATGCGCCATGGTCATCTAGTTCTGCCCGCCGGGTGAGCGCGGCGTTGCCGCAAGGGAAAGACAACCATGATCTGCCGGGGCGCCGCGGGGTGAAATCCGAGGTAAAAACCGAAAAATCGGTGCAATCGTCACGCCTTCCCTGCCGATAGCTCGTATGAGCGCCCATGCCCCGGCAATGCGACGGAGGCTCTCGATTCCCGCGATCGGGGGGCGACGATCATTTTTTGCAGGAGCCAACCCACCATGCAAGTCAAAGTCTACGTTCCCAAGATCATTGAGATTCCCAGCGAGTTTCTCCCCGCCTTGGCAAAAAGGGCCGCCGACAGTCTCGGCGAAAAGGCCGGTGAAGTCTCCGCCACCCGCGGTCACCTTGTCCGCCAGGCAGTCCAGGACGGACTGCTGCGGGAGATGGATGAACTGATCGGGCAGGACGGCACCGTCGACCTGGTCTGCGATCCGGGCATGGAGATTCCGCTGGAACTGGAGAACCGCACGCTCACGCTTTCCGAATTGCTCGAGGCCTTGCAGTACAAGCGAAGCTGGTCGGAGATGAAAGGCAAGTCGGAGGCGGCCTGAGCGGTTGATGGCGACCTTATCGACTGCAAACATCCAGTGGCGGATGCTGAGCCGGCGCCGTGCGCCGCCTTGAAAAAGGAAGTACCATGAGCAGCCCTGGGATTCGTCCACGGAACAATCAGCCAGCCGCCAGCGGCAAGAAGGGCTCGCAGCAGACGTTGCGGGTGCTCTCGGCCGACGGCGCGGCACGTGCCGCGAGGCCGAGCATCGCCATGCCCCGCGCCAAGACGGAGCTCACCGAACTGCTGGCGGGCGACCGCTTGCTCTGCCTGCGACGGCGTGCCTCGGCAACCGCGACCGGACCGAGCGCGGAGGTGGGGCAGGGCACGCCCGCTGACAACGCCCGGCCGAATGTCGGATCACCGCGGGCTCAATCTGACGATGCGGATCTCGGCCGCGTGATCGATGCCTGGTCCGGCTTGCCTCGCCACGTCCGCGAGGCCGTCCTGGCCATGGTTCGCGAAGCTGGCGTGGGCGAAGGGTGAGCCATCCAAGCCCGACGTGGCAGCGAGGAAACTGCGTCACGCGGCCGAGAAAGTCCAGTCCTCGGTTGCGCGTTGGGCTTCAATGTCCTCGCTTGCGCGTTGGGCTTCAATGTCCTCGCTTGCGCGTCGGGCTTCAGTGTCGCTTGGCATCGCAAAAGCTTTCGGCGATCCGTGAAACTCCACCGCTAGCGGTTGGGCCGGTTATAGCGGCCGCGCCTGATTTTCGGACGCACACGGGGAGGGAAAACCGATGTCTGAAGCAGATGCGAGGTGTTTTCTCGCGGAGGCCGGATATGAAAACTTCTACCCGCAACGAACCCAACGATCGCGACCCCAAGCCGGTTTCCCAACCGGAGGCAGTTGCCGGAAAGGCCCGCACGACGATCCGCTGCCGCTTGTGCCAGGAAACGATCGTGCTGGAGAGCAACTTCCGGCCGACCGCGGCCACCTGCCCTCACTGCGGGCTGAAGTTCGTCTTTGATCCGCAGCAGGAGCCCTTGCCGGTGCGAGGGCTGCGTTTGCGTTTCTCGGACGTACTCGAGGCTCAGCGCCGCCCTGGAGCGGTGCATCACAAGCGGCATCATGCGCACGTGCAGCCCGCCGTCCAAGTTACGCAGCCGCGGACGAACTACCTGGCCTGGGCCGGCGGTCTGGCCCTCTCGCTGGCTGCGGCCATCGCTCTCTACGGCGGCTGGTTTCACCGGCTGCTGGCGCGATAAACAAAATACTCTGATCGCGGATCCTTGTCCCAGCCTTCCAGCGAGAAGCCGTCGCGATCCTTGGGCGATAGGATTGCCGACGCCAGCGTGCGCTCGTAGCGGGCCTTGAGCGCGGGATCGCACAGCGACCAGTCGAGATCGGCGGCCAGCGGCGAGATGCCAGTCTCGTTGCCGGGGGCCCACTCCGCGGAACAGAAATACTCGATCGTCGACCGTTCCAGCATGCAGGCGCCGTGCGCGAAACCGGGCGGCAGCCAGATCCAATCGGCAAAGGGCGCATCCGGCGACGCCGGCAGCTCGTAGGCGATGATCTTCCCGAACGTGGGCGAGCCCTTGCGAATATCCAGGGCCAGGTCGATGATGTGGCCGGCGATCGTCCGCACCAGCTTGCCCTGGTTCGGGTTCCACTGGAAGTGCAGCCCGCGGATCACGCCTGCCAGCGATTGGCTCTCGTTCGACTGCTGGAACTCCACGCCCTGGAAGCAGGCCGCATCGGCATGGGAGAAGAAGTCGCTCTTGCGAAAGGTCTCGGTGAAGTAGCCGCGTTCGTCGCGGAAGCGGGCGTAGCGCACGACCTTCACGTCGGGAATGGCCAGCGAGCGTATTTCAAGGATTTTCATGCTCTTAGATTTCGACCACTTGTTGATACTCGGGGACGGTTACATTCCAGTGGAGACTCATCGCGAATCTGCTGGGCCAAGGCCAGGGCGGCCTGTTCTTCGCCGTGGGTGACGAAGACCTGTTGCGGCGGCGCAGCGAAGTGCCGCAGCCAGCCCAACAGCATGCCGCGGTCGGCGTGGCCGGAAAAGCCCTCGATCCGCTCGACCTTGGCCCTCACCCGCCGCATGCGGCCAAGCAGGCGGACATCGCGGCGGCCGTCGAGGATCTGCCGGCCCAGCGTGCCGCCGCTCTGGTAGCCGACGAAGAGGATCGTGCAGTCCGGGCGATCGATATATTGGGCCAGGTGATGCTTGACGCGGCCCGCCGTACACATGCCGTTGGTGGCCATGATCAAGGCCGGGCCCTTCTGATGGTTCAGGGCCTTCGATTCCTCCACGCTGTGGATCGTGGTCAGCCCGTGGAAGCCCAGGAGCATCTCGCCGTCGGCCAGCCGCCGCTGCAAGTCGGGATCGAACCACTCCTGGAACCGCCGAAAGACCTTATTGACCTCGGTGGCCATAGGGCTGTCGAGATAGACGGGGATGCCGGGGATGCGTCCCGCGCGGACCAGGCGGCCGAGGTAATAGATCAGCTCCTGGGCCCGCTCCACGGCAAAGATCGGCACAATCACCTTGCCCCCGGCATCGATCGATGCGTTGATCGCCGCCGCAAGCTGATCTTCGATGTTGACGTTGCCCATGTGGTCGCGGTCGCCATAGGTCGATTCAACCACCACCCAATCGGCCTCGGTGAGCTGGTCAGGGCTGCGGACGAACGGCTTGCCGGGCATGCCCAGGTCGCCGCTGAAGACCACCCGCCGCGAGGTGTCGCGCTCCTCGACGATCAGTTCCACGATCGCCGCGCCCAGGATATGGCCCGCCTCGTGGAACACGGCGGAGGCGTTTTCGCCCAAGCGCACGATCTCGTGGTAGGAGACCGATTCCAGCAAGGGCAGCGTCCGCTCGACGTCGCGGAGCGTGTACAGCGGCTTGACCGGATAGCGGCCTTCGCGGCATTCCTTGCGGTGCCGCTTTTGCTTGTATTCCGCGTCTTCCGCCTGGATCTGGGCCGAGTCGCGAAGCAGGATGTCGACCAGGTCGCAGGTGGGGGCCGTGGCCAGGATCTTGCCGTGGAACCCGTCGGCCACCAGCTTGGGCAGCAGGCCGCAGTGGTCGATGTGGGCGTGGGTCAAGAGCACGACGTCGATATCGCGAGGGCGGAAGGGAGGGGCGTTCCAGTTCCGCTCGAGGAAGTCGCGCTCCTGGTACATGCCGCAATCGACGAGGATCCGCGTGCCGTTGGTCTCGAAGTAATATTGCGAGCCGGTGACCTGCCGGGCGGCGCCGAGGAATTGGAGCTTCATCGTGGTGCGTTTCGCTGGCTTACTTCTGCGCCATCAAGGCGTCGACTTTCTTCAAAGTGCCGTCAGGGTCTTTGTCGACCTCCGCCTTGCATTTGTCGCAGCAGAGGAAGAAGTCGCGACCTTTGACCGCCATCTTGAATGGC
Source organism: uncultured Planctomycetia bacterium (assembly GCA_963824275.1). Classification (GTDB taxonomy): domain Bacteria; phylum Planctomycetota; class Planctomycetia; order Pirellulales; family Thermoguttaceae; genus JANXQG01. The sequence continues at coordinate 2,494,902 of CAWGOT010000003.1, forward strand.
GTGCCCATGCTGCCCAGCGGATCGCCGCTTACGGGGCAGGTCTTCTGTTGCAGGGCCAGTTTGCGATCGGCCTCGCTAAGTTCTTTCAGGCCCGGCAGATCGTCCGCCGCATTGGCCGATTTTTTCGCGGCAGAATCGTGCGCGGCCTGCGGCGCGGGACTCGTGCCCCCGCCGCATCCGCTGAGGACAGCGGATAGAACCGCGGGCAGGATTAAAATGGATGCAAATTTAGGTGACATATCGATACTCCTTCGGGGAAAGTGACTTGGGTTTCTGGGAACTATTGTAGCGGCCTGGGGTTGAGAGCGTAAGACCCGAACGCTATCCCCTATGGCGATCAGACAGTTGTTTACCAATTTGATGCCGTATTCCGGCCGGCTTATCTTGCAAATTCAGCGCGAGCCCGTAGGATTACGGGAAATGGAGCCGAAAATGTCCGACGCCAGAAAATCGCTCGAAGACCTGCTGGGCACGCTGGGTGAATCGTCGCAGTTCGTTTCGCAGGGCAGCCTGCCGCCCGTGCTGCCGGGATTGAACGTGCGGGGGGCCGGATTGATCGGCCTGCCGGTCTCTGCCGCCGACGCTAAACGCCTTATCGCGCAAGCGGAGCAGGCGCCATACGGCCGCGGCGAAAAGACCATTCTGGACACGGACGTCCGCCGCGTCTGGCAACTCGACCCTTCAAAGTTCACCCTGGAAAACCGCGAGTGGGACGGGCACGTGGCGGCCATCGTCGACGCCGTCCGGCAGGATTTGGGCATCGCCCAGAAAGTGAAAGCGGAACTCTACAAGCTGCTCGTCTATGAGAAAGGCAGCTTCTTCGCACCCACCGCGACACCGAAAAGACGTCGCGCATGTTCGGCACGCTCACGGTCTGCCTGCCGTCGCGCCACGCAGGGGGCCGGCTCATCGTGCGGCACGACGGACAGACCGTAACCGTCGATTTCGCCAAGCAGGGAGGCGAATTCGAGACGCAGTACGCCGCCTTCTATGCCGATTGCGAACACGAGATCAAGCCGGTCACGTCGGGCTACCGGATCTGCCTGATCTACAACCTGGCGACGGCCGGCAAGAAGCAGCCCGCGCCGCCGCAAAACTCGGCTGCGGTCGCCGTGGCGGCCGGACTGCTCTCGTCGCTCTTCGCCGACGCCGAGGCCGGCCCAAACAGGATCGCCGTTCCCTTCAGGCACCAATATACCGAGGCCGGGCTCGATCCCCGTCAACTCAAGGGGGCTGATCGCGCATCCGCCGACCTGCTCGTGCGGGCCGCGGAGTCCTTGGGATACGAGGTCTACTTCGCCCTGCTCACGCACTGGCAGTCGGGCGAGGTCGATTACGACACGATCGACCACGATCCCTACCGGCGGCGGCATTCCTATCGCTGGTCGGACGACGAAGATGAAGATGGGGACGACGATTACGGAGGGGACGAATACTCCGGCGCCGACATGGGCGAGGTCTACGACGAAGCGATCACGCTGGACCATTGGCGCGATCCGCAGGGCCGCCCTCAGCCCTTCGGCGAGATGTGTCTGGAGGAAAGCGAGATCCTCAATACGTGCGACAAGGAAGATTGGGCATGCCGGGAGGAAATCGAGGAGGCCAGCGGCAACGCCGGGGTGTCGATGGAGCGTTGGTATCGCCAGGGCGTCATCGTCCTCTGGCCCCGCGACCGCACGTTCCGCATCCTCGCGGCCGAGGGGCAAAAAACGGCGCTGCCGGAATTGGAGAAAAGGGCCGCCCGCGCCAAACGGCCGGAGGCACTAGGGGAGTGCCGCAGCCTCGCGGCGGAGATCGTTGCCCATTGGCAACCCCGCCAGCAATGTCCGAAGGGCGAAAAGGCCTATCCCGGCCGCATGCTGCACGCGCTCGAGCGGATCGGCGCAACGGACCTCGTCGAGCGATTCGTCGCCAACGTCTTGCCCGAAGATTACGACGGGTCGGAAGGGCAATCGTTGCTGCGGTTGTGCCAGTCGCTTGGCTGGCGGCACGTGGTTCCCGCGTTGTGCGGGCTGATTGCCCGGCAGAAGCCCGACGATTTTCATTCCCGCCTCGATCAGCTCGTGGCTATGTGCGTGCCCTTGTGCTGCGACCCGCCCCCGCTGACTGCCGACCGCCGCGCCGCCTGCACCGAGTTGGCCGCGGCGCTCGCTGAGGCCGTGGAGCGATGGGACAAGAAACCGGCCCGCACCTATTTCGGATCAAGCGAGACGCGCAACGGAGTTGTGGACGGAATGGCGCGGATCCTTGCCGCGCTTTCGGACGCCGAGCGATTGGACTGGCTCGTGGCGCACGTCGTGGGGCATGCTGCGCACTACGATCTCCGCAACGTTCTGATTTCCGAAGTGACTACGATCTACGGCTGGCTTGTCGAGGTTCCGGCCGCGCGGCCGGCTGCCCAGCGGTTGCTGGAGCATTGCCGGACGGAGTTGCGGGCGGCCACGGCCGAGCCGGTCCAGCCCCCGGCGGATTGGGCCCGCGAGGCCGACCTGGGCTGCAAGTGCGCGGATTGCCGGGCCTTGGCCGCCTTCTTGCGCGATCCGGCGCTGCGGGTGGGACGTTTTCCGCTTCGTAAGGACCGGCGGCAGCACCTGCATGGAATCATCGACGGCCGCAAGTGCGACTGCACGCACGTCACCGAGCGCAAAGGCTCGCCGCAAACGCTGGTCTGCACCAAGACCCAGGCGTCCTACGAGCGGCGGCTCGAACAATTCAACCGCGACCTGGATTCGCTCCGGCAGTTGGAACTGCTTTCCACCGTGAGGAATCCCCGCCCGGCCCGGCCCAAACGGAAAGCGGCACGGACGGTGAAGAAGAAACGCAAGGAAAAAGGCGGGTGAGACCGGCCGTTTCACTCTTTCACCGTCGTCGCCGTAACTCGTCCCGGCGGCGGTTCGCCCTTCGCGAAGGCCGTGATGTTGACGAGTGTTTCCCAGGAGGACGCGGCACTCCCGTCACCCGTCCAGGCGAAATCCCCTTTTCCAAACCCCGCCTTCGCCCCTTTACTCAGAGCACCGCGGGGACTAAACTTTCTCGTATGAGCACGATCACAACCATACTGGAACCGCACGAGGACGGGACGCTGCACCTGGCAGTGCCGGCGGCGTGGGCGAAGCGACCGATTCGCGTCACGGCGGAATTGGAGCCGGTTTCGTGCGTGCCCGAAGCGCAGCTAGAACGAGCTCTCAAGGGTTTTGGCTGTTTGCGCGGCCGGATTTCGATGTCGCCGGCTTTTGACAGACGATTGGAGGATTTCAAGGATTACGCGGAATGAGGCTGTCCAGATGCCGGTTCCCGTGCCAACGCCGATCCTGAGATTGATCCACCGGGATAATCTCCGAATCTGCCTCCAAAGAGGAGGGCTTCATTCACCCAACACAACACCCAACGATGGTCGGGTGTACAGAGGTATCCATGACGCTGACGTTCAGGCGAAAAGGCTGCTGAAGGAAGTCCCTCGCGGGCCGAAGGGCGTCGTGCATGACTACGTGCCCTTCTACTTCGGCTTCCTCTCTCCAATGATGTTGCGGCTGAAAACTGGTCGGGTTGCGGGCTACAGCGAGGGACAACGCCCCTTGATTTACCTGGTTACTAGTGCTCAGAGAATCCGCGACAGCGGAACGCAGTTCGTTTTCACCGACGGACATGGTCTAGCCAACTTCACGCGGTGGTTCGACAATCTCGATGACTTGGACAAAGTCGACTGGGAAATGGTCTACCAACGCTACTGGAGCGATGATGTAACGGGAGACAACGATCGCCAGCGCCGTAAACAGGCGGAGTTTCTCGTTCACCAGTTTTGCGACTGGAGTTTGATTACCGAGATCGCAGTCCTCGACGACGAAGTGAAGGTGGCCGTCGAACAGATACTCCTCGAGTTATCTTCGCGCCATCGGCCGGCCGTCGAGGTGCGGCCAGATTGGTACTACTAGGAGCCGACTCATGATCGAAGAAGGAAAAGGCAATCTCTTGCAGGCCGAAGCCGAGGCATTGGTCAACACGGTCAACTGCGTGGGCTTCATGGGCAAGGGCATTGCGTTGCAGTTCAAGCAGGCATTCCCTGGGAACTACGAGGCTTATCAGCGGGCCTGCAAGTCGGGCGAGGTGCGGCCGGGCCGGATGTTCATCTTCAACACCGGCTCGATGGTGAACCCGAAGTACATCATCAACTTCCCGACGAAACGCCACTGGCGCGGCGATTCGAAAATCGAAGACATCGAATCGGGTCTGAAGGCCCTGATCGAACAAGTCCGCAAGTTGGGGATCAAGTCAATCGCCGTGCCGCCGCTGGGGTGCGGCCTGGGCGGTTTGAGTTGGAGTGTGGTCGGCCCGATGATCGTCCATGCCTTCGAGCAACTGGCCGAGGTTCGCGCACTTCTCTACGCCCCGCATGGTGCCCCTGATGCCAAGGCTATGCCGGTCCGTACGAAACTCCCCAAGATGACCCTGGCCCGGGCCTTGTTGATCAAGCTCATCGAGCAGTATTTGGGGATGGCCTACCGGCTCACGCTGTTGGAGGTGCAGAAGCTCGCCTACTTCTTGCAGGAAGCCGGCGAGCCATTGAAATTGATATACGAAGCGGGTCCGTATGGCCCCTACGCAGAGAACCTCAACAAGGTGCTCCAGGTGATCGAAGGACATTTTACCCGAGGTTATGGCGACAGTCCAAGACCCGACCGGGACATTGAGTTGTTGCCGGGCGCCGTGGACAAGGCAAATATCGTGCTGGAGTCGCACCAGATGTCCCGTGACCGGCTCGAGAAGGTTGAGGCGTTGATTGAGGGTTTCGAGACGCCTTACGGCATGGAATTGTTGTCCTCGGTCCACTGGGTGGCGAAGCACAGCGAGCCGCCGGCAACGGACGTGGCCGCTTCGGTGGCCGCTATCCATTCCTGGAACGAGCGCAAGCGCAGTCTTTTCAAGGCCGCCCACATTCAAGTCGCCTGGGAAAGGCTGCAAGAGGCGCCCGCGTTGGAGTAATGACTGGGGCGACGCCGCAGATTCGTTACCCAGCAGCTTCCAACTCCTCCGGGTAGACCTTCCCCTCGGGCATGTCCGCGCCGTCCCATTGGACAGTATAGGTCGACCCTGGAGCGATGATCGCCCAATTTTCCCTTTCGGGCGCGTCCTTGCTCACGACTTTTCCCACAAGATTCTTTGTTATGTGGCGGACGCTTTGTCCAGGTTCAAAATTCTTGCACATTAGTCTTGTCTCCACGATGGGGCGAGGTAGTACCGTCATCGCATGGCCTTGCGATTATGCCGCGATTATGCATGCTGCCGAAATCGCGAACCGCTCAGAGATTTCGCTGACCCATAGCGCGATATAGCCGCATTGCCAGATCGTTTCCTGGCTCAGTTCCTCGCCAATGTTCCCCCTTGAATTCCGCCTCGACGCTCTCATGGCGTCAGCCATTCCGTATCCGGTCGGGTGAGGAGCCTCGCGTTGTTGTACGCCCAGTCGAGCGGCAGGACGGTCTCGCCTCTATAGGTACTGCCAGACGCCGATACGACTAAGGCAAGGTCCGCTCGATCGGGCTTCGCTAGGCATAATGGCAACAGAAGCTGAATCTCGTCCTGATAATACTGCGGGATTGCCGTCTTGTAGCTGCGGTAGACCCTCCTCCTCGCCTGGGTTTCCGCGCTTTCAAGGCACTGGCGGCAAGGTGGCCCATTCGTCGCCACCGATTCTAGGAGTTGTGAGATGTTGAACACATCGACAAGTTGTCTCGTTCCCCGTGTTTTTCTAGCTTTTGCCGTCGCGGCCGCAAGCTTGCTCGCCCCCGCTGCCAGCTTTGGCCAGGCGGTCGCCCCGGGAGCTCGCGGCCGCCGTCAAAGGCGATACCGGCGTCGGACCCACGGCGCGTCAGCAGGCCTGGCTCAAGGCGTCCCCCGACGAGCGCGTCCTGATGGCCGAGCGTATCGGCGAGGAAGGTGCGAGCGCGCTGGCCGAGAAGAGGGGCCATCGGCCGATCCTGACCGGCGAGCAGAAGACGCTTCGCCAGGGCTTCGATCAGGTCTACCGCACGCCTGACGGTCAGGTCGTCGTGGTCGAGGCCAAAGGCGGGACAGGCACGCTTGGCCGCGGCTACGGGGCGGAACAGGGAACCACCGAGTGGGCCGTCAAGGCCGCTCGGGAGACGCTGAACAGCAGCAAAGCCTCGGCGGCCGAAAAGAGCGCGGCTCGGATCGTCCTTGAGGCGGCCGAGCAGGGCAAGTTGACCGTGGAGGTCATTCGCACCACCCACGTCCTTGGCGAGCCCGTCGCCGCCGTGCTGGAAAGCAGCAAGACGGTATCCGCAGCCGAACGAACTTTGGCCAGCGAGATCCTTCGAGCCAGCGAGGGGTTCGCTCGACCGAGTGTCGCAGGGACTGCCAAGGCCGCGGAGGGCGCAAGTGGCGTCGCGAAGGCAGCCGAGGGCAGCGCGGAGGGAGCGAAGGCATTAGAAGGCGCTGGCCAGGTTGCCGCCGTGGGTTCAAAGCTGGCCACGGCAGGGAAAGTTGCGGGAGTGGCTGGCGTTGCCATTGATGTCGGTGTTCGCGGCTGCGAGGCCTACGATGTCGAACAGCGGTATCGCTCCGGCGAGATCTCCAGTCACGACCGCGTCAAAGCCCATGCCAAGAACGCGAGCGGCTTCGTCGGCGGCTGGACTGGCGCGTGGGCCGGGGCCGAGGCCGGGATGCTTGCTGGCGGCGCTGGCGGAGCCTTGTGCGGCGGCGTCGGTGCGCCGATTGGCGCATTTCTCGGTGGTGTCGCCGGCGCCATTGGCGGCTACTTCGGCGGCGAGTACGTCGGCGAGAAGGCAGCCGAAACGGCGGTCAACGCGGTGCATCGACCTCTGGGCCTCACAAGCTATGCCCGTGTCCCCGCGTGGGACACGGGCTTTTTTGTCCCAAGTTCCGATTTGAGATTGGCCCGAGACCTATGCCTTTACTTCTTCCGCAGGGGAAAGAACCCATCAAACAACGGGCGTCGGTCCACGGTCGTGATCCCGAAGTTCCGGACCAGCGCGGCGTCGTTGATGTCATGGGTGCTGTACGTTTCCAGTTCGTCGGCACCTGGGCGGGCCAGCGTCACGCTAAGACTGAACGCCTGCAATTCATGATAGTTCATGGCCACCTCACGGATGCTCATCCCTTGAAGAATCCGCCAGACCATCAGCAGCATGTCCGGGTTGCCGCTGACCCCGAGCGCTTGCAGGAAAGCGCGGACCTTATGTGGGTTACGCCCGGACTCGGCGGTGAGCATTTCGGGAGAGAATGACTCCGTGTACCCGAAGCGGGCCCGGGACTCGAGTGTCAACCTGTCGAGCTGTTGCAGCAAGAAGGGGACCGCGCTCGCGAGGAGCGTACATATCGATCATCCAGCCGAGGTCGTTGTCGCGAAGGAGTTGCTCCAAGATGGCGGGGGCGTCAGAGATCGTGCTCATGCTGCGCTCCCGTAGGCAAAGAGAACGTCGATCCAGAGCAAGTCACGGATGGCGCCGAGAATCGATCGCATCGGAGCGGTGTCCGGATTGTCAATTACGATGGTGATATCATCAGGTCTGGCAATCAGATAGAGCATTGAGTTTTCGGGGGAATCGGGGCTGTCGGCGTCCCAAGCAGCCTCGGCCTCGATGTTGGGGTAAGCAAGCAGCTCCCGCACATTCCCAAAAGGGATGTCGGCAAGCCGGCGGTACTTATCTCCCGTGACGGCATCCTCAAACCGGATATCGGGCCATTGCCGCGCTACGATCCGTGCGCAAGCCTCCAAGGCCGCAGCGTCGCCGACAGCCGGGAACACAATGTCATTTCCACCGATCATCCCATTTCCTCCGCCAGTTTCTTGGTTTCGCCGTGGCATTCCTGCCTTTCCTTCACCACCGCGTAGTTCGCCTCGCTGTAAAAGACGTGATCCCTCCCGCCCCGCAGTCGATGCAGGTCTTCCCCGCCCGAAAAGCCAAAGACAAACTCCGCTTTCCCAGCGCACCCACGGACGAAGAGCCGCTTATTGAGGTTCTTCGTGCCTGGTGGCAGTGTCGAGAAGTACGCGCCTTTCGGATGATCGCAGGGCGGCTTTGACGCTTTGAAGAGCCAGACCACCTGCGAACTGATCGCCTTATATCCCTTCTCGTTAGTGTAGTGAAACAATCGCCCATCTCCGCTCCGACAACCTAACCGCCGTCAAAAAAAGCCGCTTGCGGCCGCGCCGCGAGGCGAAGCTGCAAGCGGCTGTGTAAATGCCCGCCCTTTCTCAATCCAGGAACCCGACCAGTTCCTGGCTGCGGCAGGGCTGCTGCAGCTTGCGGACGGCCTTGGCCTCGATCTGGCGGATGCGCTCGCGCGTGACCTTGAAGATGTGGCCCACTTCTTCCAGCGTGTAGCTGTAGCCGTCGCCCAGGCCGTAGCGGAGCTTGATGATCTCGCGCTCGCGGTAGCTGAGCGTCTTGAGGACCTTGTTGATGCGGTTCCGCAGCATGCCCTGCGTGGCCCCGATGGCCGGATTCTTCGGTGGTCGAGTCGGGCAGCAGGTCGCCGAAATGGCTGTCCTCGCTGTTGCCCACCGGGCGGTCGAGGCTGATCGGATAGCGGCTCATGGCCAGCACGCGGCGGGCCTCGTCGACGCACGTCTCCGAGGCGTTGGCGATCTCCTCGATCGTCGGCTCGCGGCCGCCGTGCCTGCTGCAGCTTGCGCGACACGCTCCGCACCTTGGACATCGTTTCCACCATGTGCACCGGGATGCGGATCGTGCGGCTCTGATCGGCCACGGCGCGGGTGATCGCCTGGCGGATCCACCACGTGGCGTAGGTGCAGAACTTGAAGCCGCGGCGATACTCGAACTTGTCGACCGCCCGCATCAGGCCGGCGTTGCCCTCCTGGATCAGGTCGAGGAAGCTCAGGCCGCGGTTGCGGTACTTCTTGGCGATCGAAACCACCAGCCGCAGGTTGCCTTCGGAAAGACCGCGCTTGGCCTCCTGGTAGCGGGCGTAAACGTCTTTGAGCAAGTTGACGCGGTTCCGCAGGCTGGTGGGCGATTCCTGCGTGGCGCGGAGGATGTTGCGGAACTCGGTCAGCCACGGCTCGCGCTGCTGCGGGCGGCCCTTGTTCGTGCGATGGTCGTCGATGCGGCGCCTTGAGCTCGTCCACCCGGCGGCTGAACTCCTCGAGCGTCTTGATCATCGGCTCGATCCGCTGCGTGCGCAGACCGAGTTCCTCGATCAGGCGGACCGCCCGGCGGCGGCGGCGCCCCAGCCGCCGCCAGGCCGGCCCGCCGCTGGGCCGGCGAACGCGACTTGCTCGTCGCCAGGTTGTAGTCGTGCTGGTTCCGCTTCAAGAGCGTTTCCAGCGTCCGCAGATTGAGGGCAGGCGGCCCAGGATCTGCGTTCTTTTCCAGTTGGTCGGTCACCGAGACCTGCACCGTGCGGTCGAAAGGCAAGATCGCCCTCGTGGACCCGCCGCAGGACCTTCACCGCCAACTGCATGACGTAGTCGCAGGCCAGCACGTTGCGGCGGAACTTGGCCCGGGACTCTTCGATCTGCCGCGCAAGCGTCACTTCTTCCCGCCGCGAGAGCAGCGGGATCTCGCCCATCTGCGTCAGGTACATGCGCACCGGGTCGTCGGACCAGGTTTCGTCCTCGCCCACGCCCTCCAACAGGCCGTCGACGCTCACATCCAAGTCGAGTTCGTCCAACTCGGCCGACGAGGTCGGGCACGTCCCGGATCAGATCCTCGTCCGGATCTTCGAAACTCGCAACGGCCTCGTCGGCCAACTCGTCGATCACTTCCTCCGCGCGACGGTCGCGTCGTCATCCAAATCGTCCAGCAATGCATCGTACAATTGCAATTCTCCTCCATCAAACAGTCCAGGGCCAAGCACTTCCCCAATCTAACATTATGCCACAAGTCTCGGCGGAAAGCCACGAAATTCTACCACGGTTTTCCCCGGATGACTCCGCTCGGGGACATTTGGCAAGGGATTCCATTTACGAAGAAAATAGGTGTGCCCGGATAGGTTTCCAAGATCGCCGAAATTACCTTATCGCTACGGTTTCGACCGATGCGGAGTTGACCGGCAGGCGAAGCGGCTTTGGTGAGAATCGAGCCGTTTCGTTCCGTACCATCGGGGCATCAAAACCCCTCTCTAATACCTTTCCTTGCTTCCCGAGCACGTCAGGGTGTTTCATATTCTAATTGGTTGCGGCGGTTAGTCCAGTCCTTCTCCTCGATTTAGGAAATTCCTTGGCGCTATGGGGTGTAAACGCTAAAAAACTTGCAAAAAATGGCCTACGATTCCGTTTTTTTCCGAGATTTCTCGTTCTGTTTTATGCCGCTATCGAAGGAGAAGGATTGCCCATTTTGACATGGCCTGTCGCATTTCGCGAGTGTCCAACTCGCCAGCAGGTCCAGCGCTCGGTACAATGAAGGGGGCGAGGGGTATTTCCAAACGAGGCCAAGGCCGTGAGCGATCGAAAAGCGAAGTATTTGCTCCCCTGTTCTTGTGGGCGCGAGATCCCGATCGAGCCGCGGCAGGCCGGCGAGGCCGTTTCCTGCCAATGTGGCCGGACCTGCGTGGCGCCCACGATGCGCGACATCCTGGGCTTGCGCCCGGCCCCGGCTGCGGAAACGGCCCTTGGCGCGACAAGATCCGACTGGGGCAATCCGCAGAGATTTCTCGTGGCGGGCCTGGCCGTCTTGCTGCTTTCAGCGATAGCAGCCTCGATCCTCTATCTCCAGTTTCCCGCCCACTTCCCCGGGATTCGATCTCCGGAGGAAGTGAGGCAGCGGATCAAGCAGATGTCGATCCAGGAAACGAGGATCTACTTTCACCGCTGGATCGAGCCTGGGATCGAGATCTCCGAGGGGACCGCGGTCGATAGCAAGCGTGGCATGGCGTATTTTGGCATGGTTGCCGCTGGCGCGGTGGCGGCGATCGGCTTGATCCTGATTGGGATCGGGCTTGCCCTGCGGGCAGGCACGCGCCGGCGAAGGATCGCACCGGCGCCAACCAGGCATGGTGCCGGGACGCCCTAGCACTTATACCCCGCGCGGCTTGAAATGATCGAAGCCCGACGCGCAAGCGAGGAATGGAACCGCTTGCCTCGCTTGCGCGTCGGGCTTCGATCGCTACGGCGAAAATGGCTCAATTAAAGCCGCTCGAAGTATAACAACGCCATCACAGGACCTTATGCACCGTTCAGGTTATCCGCCTGACCGCTTGCCGGGCGTAGAATTGGACTGGGCAATTTCATCTCTAGGAGGCACAAGTCATGATCGAGACAACACTATGTTCGCAGCGCACAACGACTTGAAGCGGCTGATCGAGTTCTCCATCGAGAATAGTCTGGCGGAGGCCGTCACGTCGTTTCCGATGTTCTCCCTCAAGCAGATTCAAGGGCTGTACGACATCGGCATCTCACAGCGGTTGCAACTTCTCCATGAATGGGGCGTTGAAGATTCAGCCGCGGCCCACTTCCTTCGGCACTTTCACGATCCGCACAATCCGGCCCAGGCCGAGAAAATCAGACAACAGGCAAGCGATCCATCCAATAAGTGAGCGTCTGCTCGGACTGCGACGCAATGCACCCCGCTCTTGAGTGAAGCCTTCAAGTTCACACCGAGGCAAGCCGACGTTGAGCCCCACGACGAAGGTTCGGGCACGGGCAAAGGCGAGTGATCCCCACGACCGTCATCAATCTCGCCCGTCCTTTGTGATCATCGTTTTCGACGCAAGTGGCGATCTGCCTTGTGGTTGCGCCGTTTGTGGGAAGTGCCGCGCTCGAAATGCGCCGCTAATCACCGTTCCCAACTAATTGCGGGAACCGACGCGGGATGATATTATGCTCGCTGGGTTCTCGACGCAGTTGCCAACATTTGAGGGCATAATCATGGCCAAGAAGAAAGAGTCCAGCGCGCTCGACCGGCTCGCCGGAAAGCAGGTAGTTTTTAGCGGGAAATTCGGGTACGGGGTCGAGGAGATGCTGAAGGCGATGGCCGAAGCGCAACAGGCGAAGGTGCTTGATGATCTCACCGACAAGATCGATTATCTCGTCCTGGCGGACTTGAACGCCGGCAAGACCGTTCAGAAGAAGGCGATGACTCTCAATGGAAAAGGGGCGACCATCCAGGTGATGGACTCAGCCGCCTTTCGCGATTTCGTAATGCCAACCCAAGACGAACTGCTGGCGTCCTCAAGGATGGCAAGCGCGGGGCCGAGGCATTGGCAGCCGCTCTGCCTATCGGGCAACGCGGCGGTCACGGCACCGCGCCCGGAAGCCCGCGTTTCGTGGGCGTGCGGCTTGACGGCCTGGATTTGTCCGGATTTAATTTTGCCGGCATGGCGTTCGAGAACTGCAGTTTCGTCGGCGCGAAGCTGGATGCCACGCGCGCTGGCGAGGCCATCGGTTGCGATTTCAGCAAAGCGACCGGAATCTCGCCTGTATTTGGTAAGATGAACTGTAGCCGATTCGTGAACGCGACTTTCGCCGACGCCCAATTCTTGAGCCCTCTCAACGGCAGCGATTTCACCGGGGCCCAGCTCGATAACAGCCGATTCTGCGAGCGAATCTGGGCCTCTCCCGTGATGAAGCAGACGTCCGACAAAGGATCGCGGTTTACGAAGGCAAGTTTGCGCGGCTGCGTGTTCGACGACGTCGCCCTCGACGGCGCGAACCTCGACGAAGCCGATCTGGCGGGTGCCGCCTTCAAGGGTTGCCACCTCAAGCACGCGACTTTTCGCAAGGCAAAGGCGCCGGATGTGCTTCTCGTGGCCGCAGACATGCGCAACGCCGACCTCTCGAATGCTGCGCTTCCCGGCGCGAATCTGGCCGAAGCCGACCTCACGGGGGCGACGCTCGCCGGGGCGGATTTGACGAACGCCAACCTGCGGGGCGCAACAATCACGGCCGCCGCGCTTAAGGGCGCGAAAGGCGTTGCTCCCGCATCGACAACCGTGCCTGCCTCCGGCCCGGCGCTCGCGGAGCTTGATTCCATCTTAAAAAAGGCATCGAAAGTCCAGATTTCGTTCCGCGTCGGCAAGACTCCTGACGACGAAGGCATCGAATTAAACTTCACGGCTCGTTCGGACCTTGTGGTGTGGCACGCCCCTGAGTTGAGCCGAATGGTCGAACTAAGCTTTAGGCCCCACACCCCCTTCTCCGTATCGATGTTGCAAGCGGGTCGAATTCTCGGGCAGTTTGCCGTCCGATTCGAAACCGTCGATGTTAGCAGCACCAAATCGCCCAAGAGCGGCAAGGAACTCCGCGAGTTGGTGATGCAGGGAATTGCCGAGGCCTTTGGACAAGATGTGCCGGCGGATGATGTGCTGGCGGCAGCGACCAAGGCGTATCGCGACGCCCAGCGCGAGAAAGGGGCCGGCGAGCGCGAGCGACGTGCAGTGGCCAAGGCCACCGCCGAGAAAGAGAAGGAAAAGGCGAAAAAGCAGATCGCCAAGAAGGTCGAGAAGGCCGTCGGCAAGGTGACCGACGTCGCCACCTTCCTCAAGGCCCTGGAACTGCGGATCGAGAGGCCCAAGATCGACAAGGCGACCAAGATGCTCAAGGCCTCGGGCTTCAAGCTCTTCAACGACGTCAGCGACCAGTCCGTCAGCGGCGTCGTCAAGAGCCAGACCGATCCCGACCTGGTCTACGCCTGCCGCATCGATCACGAAGGTCACTATGCCTGCTGCACGCAAAACCTCAACATCTGCGGCGGACTCCGCGGATCGATCTGCAAACACCTGCTCGTGCTGATTGTCGGGCTCGTGCAGGCCGGCGAACTCGATCCCAACACGATCGACACCTGGGTCGCCAAGACGCTGCACACCAAGGCCGAGCTGGACAAGGAAAACATGGGGGCCATTTTCATCAAGTACAAAGGCGCCGAGGCCGGCGAAGTCGACTGGCGGCCGACCGAAACCGTGCCCGAAGATTACTATGCCCTTTGACGAGTTGGACGAGCTCCGCGTGAGCATCGAGCGGATCCGCACGCTGCTGGAGAATCTCGTCGTGCGCGGGCTGCGGGCCTGCGGGCCCGATGAGCTCACGCAGCTCGCCTCGTTTGCCGAGCACCTGGAACAGACGGGCGCGGGTCACCTGGCGTCGGCACTGGCCGATTTGCGGCGGCAGATCGATGGCGATGATCGCAGTAGCGCGAGAACCTTGCTCCAGACGCAGACCAACGTCCGCCTGCTGGAGCGGCTGCTGACCCTGCGGGTCGTCAAAGGCCAATACGCGGCCGCCATCGCGATGACCGAGCAGGCCGGACCGGATGCCGGCGACGAGGGTGTAGACGAGGATGCGGACGAAGACGAGGAGTGAGCCTTGCAGGACCATGAAAAGAAACCGTTGGCTTCTCTGCTCGACGAGCTTGGCAAGGCCGTCGAGGAGCTGCTCCTGGCTGGGCTTACGGCGGCCTCGAAGTCGACGGTCGAACGCCTCGACGTAACCTTCAAGGAAGCCTCGCGCATGAAACTCCTGCGCCTGGGATCGACGCTCCGCATCGCCAACGAGGAGATCTCCCGATTCACCACGGGTTCCACGCAATTTTCGCCGCGGCGACTGGCCTTTTTCTTGGGACGGGCCTGGCTCCTGGCAGCGGCGATGCGGAGGGCCATCAACGCCAATGACCAGGAAGCCCTCGACCGCCTGCTGGCCACGCCGCCCTCGCAGCCGGTCGAGAAGCTTGCGGTGGTGACGCTGGGTGTCTCGAAGCGGGTGGTGCCTGGGGCGTTCGCCGCCTTTGACTTTCGCTTGCGGACCATCGGCGCCGCGGGCTCCCTGGCCGACGGCGACAGCGCTCGTATGGTCCTGCGTGTTCCCCTTGCGGAAGGACCTGGACCTGCCGACCGAGGCATTCTTGCATCTGCCGCAGAAGCAGAAGTTCAAGCCCTCGATCCTGCTGGAGAAGAAGTCGGTGGAAGTGACGAAATGCGCCGTCGCAGCCCAGCCTGGCGGCACGGCCAGGTTGACGCTGGGCGAGGCCAGCGCAATGACCGGCGGCGCGGAGTTCGGCGACTGGGCCGCGCTCTTGCATTGGGATATGCGCGACGCGGCCGCGCGGTTGGAGCAGCACCGCCCTACGCCCATGGATTTGGAAATCGAGTTTCAAGAAGAGGTGTTTGTCTCCGACTGGCAGCCCGGCGAGCGGCGCGAGACCGAGGAGGGCTACGATCTGCTCCCCATCGAAACGAGCCACCTGACGTTCGAAATGCGGCTGGACCGCGGACCGTCGGGGGTCCCCGTGCGCGACGTGATGGTCAAGATCGCCGAGAAGAAACACCGGCCGCCGATCTATGGCGTCGCGCATTATGAAGCGTGCCGCCTGGTCATGCAGCCGCTTTCGGTGCTGGGACAGAAGGGAATTGAGTATCTGACCGTGTCGCCCGACAAGATCAAGCAAGCGGAACTGGTGAAGGCAATGAAGTTTACGTGAGGGAGTTCGGACAATGGCCAAGAAGAAGTTAATGCCCCTGGCTTGCCCAGGGGATGCTTACGCTCCTAGCTACACGAACCGCCCCCCTTCTTTTCTCGGCGTTCCCGGCGGCTGCTCCGCCGCCGGGAACGCGGAGAAAAGAGACTATCGTGGAATCGCGTGTGTAGCTGGGAACGTGAACCTCCGCCGGGCAAGCCGGCGGCATCCAAAACAAAGGAGTTCGAACGATGGCCAAGAAGAACGGTAAGATCAGCGAGGCGCCCGCCGCCGCGCCCGCAGGCGATGGCGCCGCCGAGAAAGACCGCCAGGCAGAGACGCTGCGCCTGCCGGCCGAGATGCTTTTCGCGGATCAGCTCGAGGCGCTCCGCCAGAATGAGACCGGCGAGGCCCCACTCTCCTGGAAGCTCACGCCCCGCGCGGTGCTGATGTACATCATCGGCGGCAAGACGCTCGAGGCGACGATCGGCGGAAAAAAGCAGAAGGTCGAGATCACGCGAAAATTCTTCGGCGATACCGCGATCGTCGAGCGGGCCATCGTCACGCTCGCTTCCGACCGCGCCTTGCTGCTGGTGGGCGATCCCGGAACCGGCAAGAGCTGGCTCAGCGAACACCTTGCGGCGGCCATCTCCGGCAGCTCCACGCTCGCCATCCAGGGCACCGCCGGCACCACCGAAGAACATATCAAGTACTCGTGGAATATCGCCCGCGTCATCGCCGAAGGGCCGAACCCGGGCAATCTGATCCCGTCGCCCACGATGGTGGCGATGCGGACGGGTGGACTGCTCCGCTTCGAGGAGATCACCCGCTGTGTCCCCGACGTGCAGGACGCCCTGGTCTCGATCATTTCCGACAAGAACATCTCCATTCCCGAGCTGCCCGACGCCAACACCGTATTCGCCCGGCCGGGCTTCAATATCATTGCCACCGCCAACTCCCGCGACCAGGGCGTCAACGACCTCTCCGCGGCCCTCAAACGCCGTTTCAATTACGTCCACATTCCCATCGTCTCGGACAAGAAGACCGAGATCGAAATCGTCCGCCAGCGTTCGGCCGATCTGCTGGCGCGGTACGACATTCCGGTGGCCATCGAGCCCAGCATCCTCGATCTGCTGGTGACCGCGTTTCGCGAGCTGCGCGACGGCAAGACGAGCGAGGGCGTGAGCGTGAAGTCGCCCGGCACGACGCTCTCCACGGCCGAAGCGATCGGCACGGCCGTGGACGCCGTCCTGCAACGGTAAGGTGACGGCCGGCGCGATCGCCCGCAACCTGGTCGGGTCGATCGTCAAGGAGGATCCCCAGGACCTGGCGGCCTTGAACGAATACGTCGCCATTGTCGCCAAGAAGCGCGGATTGTCGGACAAGAACTGGCAGGGCTTCCACGACGAGGCTCAGAAAACACTCAAGTAGGGTTCCATGGCCAGAGTGGTCCTGCCGAGGTTTTACGCCTTCGCGTCCGCGGCGCGGAACTTGCCCAAATTGTTCGGGGCCGAGCGGGAGGCCGTCCGTGGCCACCCGGTCCTGTTGGTTTTCGGCGCCTCGCGATGCAGCTATGACCGGACTCACAGAACGTGCAAGTCGTCCAACTCCACGCCTGGCTTGCCTGGACCCAAAGTAATCGTCAATTCGAGCATCAGGTCAGACCGCCCTTCCTCCTCGGTCCATATCGGTGCCCGCACTGACCAGGTTTGTATGACCGCACCCTTGACTTGCACCACATCCAAGCCCTTAAGGGCATCCGCGGGGGTCCTTCTCGCAATCGCTGGAAGCGCCCCGGCTTCGGTATGGAACTGGTGAAAGCGAATTGAAACACAGCCTGGTGCATGTCGTTGTAGAGGATGTTCAGTTGGAACTGGTAGTTGTGGTGCTCGGGATTTCCTGCGTTTGGCTCACAGGGGCGATTCATAAGCTTGGATAACTCGGCCGCACTATGCTCTCGAAACTTGAACTTAGCCAATCGTTTCAGCCAGGAGGCGAATTTATAGAGCTCTTGCGGCAACTCCACGGCACAGCGCTGAAATCGCTGGATTTTCTCACCAAGCAATGCTGACTGCTCGCCGACTATCGCGTGCTCATTGACCCAATCACCAAGCAGCCACCCGCACCTGAACCAGGCGCAGTACGCCGACGATTCCGGCACGGCCCGCAGCACCGAACGATGAAACTCACCCAAAAGCTCAATCCACTTTCGTGTCGTAACGAATTTACATCGCCGATGAAAGCTTTCCAAGGTGATTCTCTCCGCCTTATAGTCCTCAATTATCGCGCTCATGCCGGCGATTGATAGACCATAGTCCCGGTCACGGACCTGCTTCGCTGCCCGTGTCTCGCGCAACCACCGAGTCAGTGGTGATTCGAAAAAGCCGTAGTCAGGGTCCTCATCTGGGAAAATCTCAGCGCGCATGGCGGCAAGCCGCATCAGCGTGTCCCGAACGACCACGAAAACATTCGTATGAATCACTTCCGCCAACGCATCTAGGCAGCGCCGGACCTCTTCCATGCGTTGTCCGCACTCGGTGTAGTCGGTCTCGGCTGCCTTCGAAAGGAAACCAAATTCGAACGCAGCGAGCAGCGTAAGATCACGACGACCGCCCGTCCGCTTGCCGGCCATGCCCGGAGAGTTCTTGTCTGGCGATCTTCTGCCGGTTAGTTTCATAGCTATTTTCGCAACAATGTTCCGGGAATCGATTGCCAGCGACGGAGGCGCCAAGGTCGACCGTTTGTAGGCCGGCGCCGAACGTCACGCGCTTTCTCAGGCAGTACCTAGAGCAGCCCAAAGTGTCGACGGCTGCTCACCGAGAACCGCTCGTCAAGATAGATGGCGATCGCTTTAGCCATCACCGCCTTGACCTCGTCCGAGCCGTATTTAAGCTTATCCCTCAATTCCACGGGCGCGTCCGCCGATCTCATTGGCAATCAATTCCCGGCACGCAATATAGCTTTTGTTGCGTTGGGGCGAGTTGATGCGGACGTACTTTCGCACGTCGGCGATTTCGCCGCCCTTGCACAGGTCGCTCTCGTCGAGCAAGTCTACCAGCACAGCATTCAGGTAGCCGTCCCCGTACCTCCGCTCGGCCTTGCGCAACGCGGCTCGAATGACCAGGGCGAACCGCTCACCTTCCTGCTCTCGGTCTATGGCCTTGATGCCAAGGTCCACCAATCCGGCGTTCACGCCGTCGTCCCACTCGACCTGCTGAGGCTCCCGCTCTCCATCGTCTTCCCAGCGGCGAATCACCAGGTCTGTCCGGGACAGCCCGCCCACAGTGTCGGGCCGATAGAGTTCGACGGCGATTTTGTCGCCGGCCTCTTTGCGACTCTTGCAGTACCGCACCAGCGGTGGCAGCGCCGTTTCGCTCGGCACGTCGAGCATATTATCGAGTTCGTTCATAACTCCTCCCCTACGCCAGCATCCTAGCATCGTTGAGCAGGCTGGACAAAACAAATAAGGCAGCATTCCGAGGCGCAATCTTCACCCCGGTCTTAATGTCTTCGTTCCTTTGTTCATCGGCGAAGTCGCTGATGGCCTTGACCACGCACCAGACTGGGTCGTCGCTCTTCAAGGCAGCGGCCAGCAGGCCGACACCTTCCATATCCCCGCCGACGATAGGATCGTTGCCGTGGGGCGCGGCCCCGTACAACTCGTCACGAAATCTCGCACAGTGGATCCGAGCGGCTCCAGAGAGGATGGCACCGATATGGACTTCGAAGTCGAACTTCGTTCGCGCCTTCTCTCGACGGCACCGTTCGACAAGCGCTGACCGAGCAGGTTCGGCCTCCACGGCAGTATAGTCGTTGAAGTAGCCGGGGTCCGTGGGCCATTTGAGCCGGACTGCAGTCGCCATTTTACGCATAATGTTGATATAGCGAGGCTCCTTGGGCGATGGCCTCACGTGCCGATTGTCGTAGGGGATCAGCGAAGTCGAAACGAGCACGTCGCCGAGCTTCTGCGGACCTCGGGCGATGCCGAAGGCCATCCCAACTTGGATTATACCCTGAGCACCCGTGGCGGCCAAGTATCGCAATCCCTTGGCCGCCGACCCCAAGCGTCCGTGGGGCCCCATCACAGGGTTTCCCTTGATTCGCGAGCAGCCAACGGCAACAACCGTCTCCCCGCCTATGGATCCCAGTGGCCAAACCTCGTCGCGCAGCCCCCACTCCCGAAAGTGCGCGGTGAGCGCGGGATCCTTCCGGAAAGCTAGTCCTAGGTTCGTAGCTTGTTCCTTAAGCGCGTCTTCCTCGCCGGACGTTGCGACGAACAGGAGCAGGCTGCAGACCGGCCAGGGTAGTCCCGCTTCGACTGGTTTTGCCATCTTAATCGTCCGCCACTCCGAGTTAGGATCACGGCCTAACACTCGGCATTATAAGGCTCTGGGGCTGGAAGCGGAAGTGGATCGCTTACACACGACTAATACTTCCAATAATGAGTTCTAGGATCCACCGATCGGAATAGTATGATCTTCGGTGGGCTACTTGACAGGCCCCTTTGTCGTTCCCGAAAATAATAGCTGTCAGGTTCCTGACTCAGCATGCGAGGGCGGTTTGCGAAGGAGGAAAGATGAATTCTGCGGCAGCTTCAATTTTTGAAATGTATCGCTTGCAAGGGCAAGCATTTGAGGACCAATTTCGCGTCAAGTCGATAAACATTCGGCGATCGCTGCTTGAGGAGTTCATTGGCGCTCCGGTCAGCGATGCCGATGCCAACCTCGAAACTCAGGGGCGGTTGCTTGTTCTCGCTCAAAGGGAGATTGGAGCGGCGGCCAACCTGACGACTGAACAGGAGGAAGATTTTGCGTCCCGGCTGGATGACGTCGTCGCAGATGCAATCGTGAAAATCCGTCGCTGTTTGGAGCAGTTTCCAGACCGGTACTCCACTAAGTTCCAGTTGGATGCTGCGAGGCGTCTAGGCATTCCGGTCGCGTAATTCTCCGAACGAGCCGCTGAATTCCCAAATTCCATGGCCAGACAAGCGGTCCAAAAACAGTCGCCGGTGACGGACGCCGTGAGCTCCACAGCGCTCGATCTCGACGCCCTGACGGCCCGCGTGGAGGACGTTCTGGGCGAGGAGCTTTACTGGTTCCCCGTGCGGCACCATTCGCCGGCGATCGCCGCGCAGATCGCCGATTGCATCCGCCAGCGGCGTCCGAAAGTCGTGTTCATCGAGGGGCCGCACGAAGCGCAGGACATGATCGAGCATCTGGTCGATCCCAAGACTCGCCCTCCGGTGGCCATCTACTCCAGTTTTCGCGACGATGCCGCGGCACCGGCGGCCAACGGGTCGGCGGTGGCCCCGCCGCGGTATTCGGCCTGGTATCCGCTGGTGAGCTATTCGCCGGAGCTGATCGCGATGCAGGCGGCCAAGCAGGTCGGCGCGAAGGCCGTCTTCATCGACCTTCCGCATTACGCCATCGAGGGCCCCGAGTCCTTGGCGATTCCGTCGCCCGCGGCGCCGCCCCCTGCCAACGCCGCCCCGCCCGGCAAGCCCTCGCCACCTGTCAAGCCCGTGCCGCAAAGGCGCCGCCGCAATCTCCATGAGATTGCCGTGACAAGCGAGTTCTACCGGCTGCTGGCCAAGGCGGCCGGATACCGAAGCTGGGACGAAACGTGGGATGCCCTCTTCGAGACGCCGCATGCCGGGCGAATCTACGAAGGGCTGCGCCGCGACGTGGCCCTTTTTTGCGCCGCGGTCCGCGGCACGGTCGATCCCGCTTCCCTGGTCGCCGACGGCACGCTGGCCCGCGAGCGCTTCATGTGGAAGACCATCCGCCAGACACTGGAAACACTCCACGTCAAGCCGCAAGACGCAATGGTCGTTTGCGGCGGATTTCATATCTTTCTGGATCGGAACGATCCCGAGCCGCACCCGCCTATCCCCGCCGGGACGCTCAGTGTGACCGTGGCGCCCTATTCCTACTTCCGCATCTCGGAGCTTTCCGGCTATGGCGCGGGCAACCGCGCCCCGCTACTACGAAATGTGCTTCGAGAGCCAGGGAGACCAGGTCCAGGTCGTCATCGATTACGTGATCAACGTCATCAAGGATGCCCGCAAGCGCGGCGAACGGCTTTCCTCGGCGGACGCCATCGGCGCCACGCAGCACGCGCTGATGCTGGCCCGCCTTCGCGGACGCCGGACGCCGGTCCTCGACGATATCCTCGACGCCCTGGTTACCTGCTGCTGCAAGGGCAACCCGCGGACCGACGCCGCCCATCTGCTGGAAGCCATCGACGAAGTCAACATCGGAACGCGGCTGGGGCGGGTCACCGACCGCCTCGGCCGGCTGCCGATCGTCAACGATTTCTACGAGCGGCTCGAGCGGCTGGAGCTGGAAGAGGTGGTCGCGCGGGAAAAGGTCTGCACCTACGCGCTCGACAAGCGCCAGCCCTGCGATGCGGCCCGCTCGGCCTTCTTGCACCGCCTGGTCTTCTTAGGGCTGGAGATCGGCTCCGTGCAGAGTGAAACGGCGCCCTTCGGCCAGTCGGTCTTCAAGGAGCATTGGCGGCTGAAGTGGAGCCCCAAGCTGGAGGCCGTGCTGATCGAGCGGAACCTGCACGGCGATACGATCGAAGCCGCCGCCACGACCCTGCTGGCGGAGAGCTTGGGTGTCAACGCCTATGAAGCGGGTCCGGCCTGTCGCCGGCTGGTGCAGGCCGTCGACATGGACTTGCCGCGACTGATCGCCCAGGCCGAGCAGATGACCGGCCACGCCATCGATTGCGACGAACGCTTTCATTCGCTGGCCGACGCCCTGACGTCGCTGATGCTGCTGGAACGCTATGCGGCCTATCGGAGCATGGACCGCGAGCGGCTGGAAGAACTTCTGGCGCGTTGTTTCGACCGCGCCTGTTTTGCCCTGCCCGAAACGGCCTCCGCGCCGCCCGAGGAGTGGGAAAACGTGATCAACGGCCTGCTGGCGCTGGCCGAACCGGTGGTGCAGAGGGCTGATCTCGACGCCGATCTCTTTGCCGGGCACGTCCAGCGGGCGGCAGCCGTCTCGACGATGCCGCTGTTGCGCGGGGCCTTCCTGGGCGTGCTGACGGAGATGCGGCGGATGAAGCCCGAGGCGCTCGCCGCCGAGCTGACCGCCTACGCCCGCGGCGGCGCGGAGCAGCAGGTCGTGGCCGGCGATTTCCTCCAAGGCGTGCTCCGCGTCTCGAAAACGGCAATCCTGCTCGGGGCGAAGTCCCTGGTCGCGGCGGTCGATGAACTGCTGAGGGCGGCGGGCGGCGATACCTTTCTCTGCATCGTCCCGCGGCTCCGTGCGGCGTTCGAAACGCTGCACGAGCGGCAGCGTGACAGCCTGGCCCTGCACGTCGCCGAGCTGTACGGCCTCAAGGAGGGCGACGCAGTGCGAACCCTTGCCACCAGCGTCGGCGCCGCCCAGCTCATGGCGGAGCTGGACGCGGAGGCCGCTTCCATCCTCCGCGAGTGGCTGAAAAAGGACGAATAGGTTACGATTCCAACTAACTGTTAGCAATTCCCGCCGAGCGCGTCTAATGGCACGAGATTAAGGCGTAAATGACTTTGCCAGCGACACTTATGACCACGACAAGACCCCTGCCAGCTTGCCTGGCAGGTGAACTAGCTTTGTTAGCGAGTTGACGACTTTCCCGATCTTTCCCGACCCCTGCCAGCTTGCCTGGCAGGTGAAGGAGTTTTGTTAGCGATGCCACAGGGTTCCGTAATATCCGTTCAAATGCTTACCCGCTGGCGGCTGGTGCTGGGGGAGACGGCCGAGCAGCACGGCATCTGCATCGGCGGCAATGATGAAGAGGCCCGCCGCATCAACGCGCTGGTCGGCTTCCTCTTTGCCCCGGACGGCAGCGCCGGCGGCAAGCCATCGAAGGACCGCCGCGGCGGCACGGGCCCCGGCCATGCCATGAACGTCCCGCGGTGGGTGGACGAGGTGGGCCAGCTCTTCCCGCGGCAGGCGAAGGAGGTCATGGAGCGCGAGCTGGTGAACCGCAGGGGCCTCCGCGAGCTGATGGAAAAGCCGGAGATTCTCGAGCGGATCGAGCCCAACCAGGAACTGGTGAAGACGCTCCTGACGCATCGCGACCTGATGAACGAGAAGACGCGGAGCCTGGCCCGGAAGATCATCGCCCGCGTGGTCGACGAGTTGAAGAAGAAGCTCAAGCTGCAGGTCGAGCCGGCGATTACCGGCGCGATCCGCCGCGACAAGCATTCGCCCCGCCGCGTCTATCGCAATCTCGATCTCGGGCGAACCGTTCGCCGCAACCTGCACCGCTTCGACGCCGACAGCGGCAAGCTCCTGGTCGATCGCCTCTATTTCCATGCGGCCGAGCGCAAGAGCCGGCCGTGGCACGTGATTG
The DNA here is from genome assembly GCA_963824275.1 of uncultured Planctomycetia bacterium. Taxonomy (GTDB): domain Bacteria; phylum Planctomycetota; class Planctomycetia; order Pirellulales; family Thermoguttaceae; genus JANXQG01. Next base: position 2,518,640 of record CAWGOT010000003.1, read on the forward strand.
TGGCCGTCGATCAATCCGGCTCGATGCTCGATTCGGCCATCTATTCGGCGGTCATGGCCTCGATCTTTGTCGAGCTCCCCGCCGTGCGGACGAGCCTCTTCCTCTTCGACACCGAGATCGCCGACCTCACCGACCAGGTGGGGCAGCCCGTGGACGTTTTGCTCTCGATCCAACTGGGCGGCGGCACCGACATCACCCCGCGCTGCAATACGCCTACCAGTTGACCCGCCAGCCCGCCCGCACGATCGTGGTGCTAGTCACCGACTTTTACGAGGGCCGTGCCGAGCGGGATCTGGTCGCCCAGGTCAAGGAGATGGCGCAGGCCGGCATTCGCATGATCGGCCTGGGCGCACTGGGCTACGAGGCCCGCCCGGAGTACAATAAGACTACCGCCAGCAAGTGCCGCAAGGCGGGGATGGACATCCTCTCCTGCACGCCGGAGAAGCTTGCGGAGGCGATGGCGCATATCATCCGGGGGTAAAGCCGCCGGGCCGCAGACAGGCTCTTAACCTATACCGCACGTGGCATTGGAAAAGGCAGCGTAACATCATTTGGTGCTCCCGACAATTGTCGGCCTGATTTCGCCATTGCGTACGCCAGGATTTGATCGTTGGACAACTCGCAGCCAGGTTTGAATGCGCCCGCCGAATCTCTAAAGAGGGATGCGTCACCGAACCACACGTCAGGCCAATGGATGAGGTCGCTCATGTGACTGCCTGGAAACTGCGATTCCAGCCAGCCCAAATAGTAGCAGATTTCAGACTCGGGCATGGCGGCTTTCATCACGGCGTCGAGCACATCGCGTGCTTCGGAGTACACTACAATGTTGTCGAAGCTCGGTTCGGGAGTAAGTGCGTCGAGAACAAAGGTCTCTTTGGACACGGCCCTCCAGTACGTCCGGAACTCCCTCGGTTGACATCGGCGCCGCGCGAGAGTGCCATCGTTGCAGGAGGATTTCCGCGGTCTCGCCGGATTCGAGTTCGCGCTCGATCGAATCGCAAAGCGCCAACATCTCTTCAAAGAGCTGTTTGTTCACTGGCTGCAGTTTTAGCCGCTCTGGTATCGCCATCGAATCTATTTGGATTCCCGCATCCGTTCTTCGCGCAACTCGCCAATTGCGTCTTCGATCTGACCGGCTTTCGCGCCGCCATAGACGAGCAACCCGTCTTCCCAAAGAAGCGGCGTTTCGCGCACTTGTTCCGCTGGAATGCCCTGGCCGGCGTCGATTTGGGCAGCGGCCCGATCGATGTGGGCGAGTCGCTCGGGCGTAAAGAGATGATCGAGGTTTTCGGTTTCCTCGTGCAGGTCTTGCTGCAACACGTCGGCGACGTAGTCGTCAACGGTTACGAAGCCGGAGGCCGACGCGCGACGCTCCGCCTCTTGATAGAGTTGATCATCCAGTTGAATTTGGTGCATGGTTCACACCTCCCGTCAGGTAGAGCGTTTGGTCCGGCGGCCCGCGTCGCTCTGGACCTTGGCCTGCGTCGCGCGGGGAGCAGGCGCGCCCGCAATAGCCCCTCCGTGCTCAGGTCCTCATCGATGTTCCGGCCAATGGATGCCGTAACCGCCGCCCGCGATACGCCAATTCTTCCGCTGTGCCGCCGTGGCATTGAACAGGCGAGGATACCAAGCGAGCGGGACCGTAATGGTCCGCCCGTCCCGCAAACTAACACTCAAAGTGTCTTTCGTGATTTTCAAGTCGGTGACCCGCTCGTCAGCCGCCAGTGCCAAAATACCCATTCCAAGCCTCCAAGAATGCCGTTTGATGCTGAACTACGAGTTTCTGAAGCCGCCGCAACTCATGCGGCGAGAAGCCGCAGTTCCGTGCGAGTCCAACCGTCTGCAACCAAAATTTGGCCGACAAATCGTCTCTGTCAATATGGACGTGCGGCGGCTCATTGGGCTCATGGCTGTAGAAGTAGAATCGGTATGGACCGCTTAGCAGGACCGTTGGCATAAATAACCAATCCGTTCTTCTCTCAATTCTAAAAGCCAGTCATTGTACCCGAAGTAGCTGCGATACGAGAGTCTGCGACTGCATCGTCTCTTTAATCCTACAATACCCGTCCCGGAAAACAAGGCGGGTGGGCTACCCTCAGCGTTCACGATCTGTGCTTCTGCCGAAGGTGGAATCCCCTGGCCGGCGTCGATTTGGGCAGCGGACCGATCGATTTGGGCCACTTTTTCACCTAAACTGGCGCACTGCGAAGGCGCTTTTCCGCCCAAGCAGCTTGATCGGGCGCAGGGGAGCTCCGGCGGGCCCGAATAGTCGATTGCCAGGTCGTAGCCAAGCAGGTCGTAGACGTTTGTCAGCGCCTGTTGCAGATCGAGCGATACGTCGGCGTCGTCGGGCAAGAGCGGAACGGGCACCAACGGCAAGCGCTCGTCGAGCTGAATCGGCCAGACTTCGCTGATTGGTCTCTCTTCCGCCCGACTGAGAACAACAAAATACGGAGCGTCGGGAAGCGGCTGTTGCATGGGCATCCATAACGAGCCTTCCAGGTAGGGATCCATGCCGGGAAAGGGCGATGGCATAGGTTACCTCTGCTTAAGTGTCCGCTGCTTCGACATGGCCCTCATTCGTGACACGTCACGGCCGGTCGTTTCCGCTGAGGTCGCACTGGTACGGTTTTCCCTGCTGGTACAACTGCAATCGCTGGGAAATGGCGTCGCCCAGCGGCTTGTTGCCCTGGGAAGTCGCCAGATCAATCGCCACCTTGGCGGCTTGAGCGGCGTTGTCGTATTGTCCACTGGCGGCCAGAGCCGCGGCCAGCGTGTCCAACGACAACGGGTCCTTTTGTTGGGTCGCTGCCACGGCATGCTGGGCAAGCTTCAACGCTTCATTCGGATCGAGCTTTTTTGAATCGGGATTCGTGGCAAACGCCCAGGCGAAGAAGTTCGAGGATTGCACTACTTGGGCCGTCTTGTGGGCATCCTCGAACGGGATAATGAAATTTTCCGGCAGTTCCTGCCTCTTCCGCGGCGGCAACCCGTCCAGCAAGGTCCAAAGCAATTTCTGGCCCTCGCGATACTCGCCCCGCTCGAACCGCTGAATGGCAAGCAGTTGCAGGGCAGCCAGGTTCTGGCGGTTCCGTTCCAGCGCCTGTTGCAGATGTTTGATCGCCTCGTCTGGATTATTGCGGGCCAGGGCGACTCTGGCCAGGCCAAAACAGGCCTCGCTGAAGGTGCTGATCGTTTCCCGGTCCCTGATGCTGTCCGATTGCAGCTTAAGGATATCCAGGAAATGGACCTCGGCCTTTTCTGGGTCGTTCAGAGAAAGGTAGACCTCGCCGAGGTTCAAGCGGGCCTCCAGCATTGCGGGATCCAACTCGACGGCCCTGTCGAACTCTTTGATGGCGGCGTCGAGTTTCGCTTTGGCCTCGATCTTGAGCTGTTTCGCTCTTGCCGCTGCGGCTGGATCGGTCTCGCCTTTGGCCTCCGCATCGCGGGCGTCCCTCTCGCACTGCCGACTTCTCTGCATCAGGACTCGGCCCAGATTATTGTGGGGCCGCGGAGAAATCGGCTTCAGTTCCACGGCCTTGGTCAAATGCTCTTCGGCCTTGTCGAGGTCATTGGCCTCCGAATAGGCATATCCGACGTTGCTTTGAATATCGGCTGCCGTCGGACGTATGGCGATTCCGCGATTCCATAGCGCCGTGGCGTCTTCTTTGAGCGAAACGGACTTCTGACGACAAGCATTCGCCGTTTCCAGGTCGCCTGCCGCCTCCGCCCTCGCCGCTGCCACGTCCTGCTGTTGGGCCTGTTTCCACAGATAGACGCCGATGTTATTGAACAAATTCCAATAGTCCGCCGCGTACGCCGAAACGACTTTCGGGTTGATCGCCAGCGCTTGATCGACGTCGGCAAGGGCCTTTTCGTAGTTACTCTTCAAGGCCCAGGCACGGCCACGAAGGCTGTAGGCCGCGGCAGACTCGGGGTCCAGCGCCAGGGCCTGGTCGCAGTTTGCAATGGCCCTGTCATAGTTGCACTTTTCCACGGACGCGTTGGCGCGATTGACGTATTCCGCCGCAGTGGGTGGGTCAGGATGCGCCGCGATGGCGAGGCCGCCCAGGATGATCGCCACGAGGCCGAGGCTGGTCACACGATGATTCATAGTTCGGCCCCTTTCGTGATGCAGCCGACACCTTCCACTCCTGCCACCCGGTCACGGTCAGGGCTCCGCCAACCGCCTACTTCCCCGCCGCCGTAAACTTCAGCAACACAACCCCGTGCGGGCGGACTGTCACGTCAATCGTGCCGGTGGCGTCCGGCAGGTCTTTCTGACGCCACAGGTCGCGGACGTGCTGCTTGCCCTCGATCCCGATCCGCACGAGCTTGTTGAAGACGAACTTCTGTTCCTTGTCGCCGCGATTGAAGAATCCGACGGCCTTCGAGCCGTCGTCCAATTCCTTGAGGAACACGTCCATCGCCGCCAACGAGGCGACGTGCTTGGCCTGCTTGCCCAGCGGGTCCTGGTCGAGCGCCAAGACTTCGTCGTTGGTGAGCAGATTGAGCGTGAAGGGATCGAGCCGATCCATGTCGCAGCCGATCAAGAGCGGCGCGCTGAGCAGGCACCACATGCTGATGTGCGTGTATTGCTCGTCCGGAGTCAAGCCGCGTGGCGTGGAGATCCGGTCCCCATCCCACGTAGCCCACCACCAGCATGTCCGGATCGTTCCAGTGCCCCTGGCCGCTGTAGGGCGCCCAGCGGTCCTGCGCGAAAGCGATCTCCGAGACGCCGAAGTGCCAATCTTCCTTGACCGTGTCCCAAGTGTCCCAGATGTCGCCCGTCGTCCGCCAGCAATTGGCCAGCCGGGTCCAGTCCTCGGCATTGGCGATGGGGGCGGCGTTCGAGAGGCTGTAGACGATGTCCCGCCCCGATGACCGCAGGGCCTTGCTCATCTCTGCCACGTGCGGCACGTCGTTGGGAAACCAGTCGTATTTCAGATAGTCGAATCCCCACGCCGCCCATTGGCGGGCGTCGTTGGCGGCAAACGAGGTCGTGCCGTGCCGCTGGAATTTCTCGTTGGCCAGTTTCTGCGACCAGGCCACCGCCGGATCGTCGCTCGAGCCGCCGGCGTACTTGGCGTAGGACGTGATCCAGGGCGTCGAGTAGATGCCCGCCTTCAGGCCCATCCCGTGGATCTCGTCGCAGAGGCCTTTCATGTTGGGAAACTTCTGGTTCGCCTGGAGGCCGTTGAAGGGGCCGCCGCGCCCGCCCTGCCAGGTATCGTCGATGTTGACGTAGGTCCAACCGTGATCGATCAGCCCCGACTTGACCATCGCGCGGGCCGAGCGGAGGACCTTGTCCTGATCGACGGCGGCCGCCCAACAGTTCCAACTGTTCCAGCCCAAGGGCGGCGTGAGGCAGATCTTCTCGCCGATGACGATGCGAAACGCCTTCCGGGCCGAGCCGCTGGCATTCTTGGCGCTCAGCGCGACCTTGTATTCGCCGGCCTCTTTCAGCATCCCGCGGATCTGACCCGTGGCCGCATCGACGGTCAGCCCCGCGGGCAAATCCTGGACGCTGAACTCCATCGGCCGCTTCCCGGTGGCGGGAATCGTATACAGGAAAGGCGAGCCGGGCCGGGCGCCAAAGACGGCCGGCCCGTTGATCTGCGGTTCGGTGGGCGGCGGCGGAGTCAGGATCTGCGGCGCGTCGGCCGCCAGCAGCATTGCACCGCAGCAAAATGTCGCAACCAACCCCACGCCACCGAAAATCACACGTGCCAGTTTCATGAGAATCTCTCCTGTGATGCTGAGAACCAAACTTCCAAGAACAGTCAAGATAGACCAACGTGTTAATTTACACGATTTGGGCTTTGGCAGAAAGTCGGGGCCGGGGAGGGCTGAAGAACTGGCTAGCCCTTAGTGGTGGAGTTGTAGGGTGGGACCAGCGAGGACCAGCGAGCTCGCGATGCCGGCCCACCACGACCGATGATTGGTGGGCCGGCGCTCGCAAGCTCGCTGGTCCTCGCTGGTCCCACCCTACGGCATTCCAAAACGGCCGGTTCGGTCTCAGCGCATTAACGGCGCGCCCTGCTGGGCCACCTGAATCTCGGCAAGCAACTGCCGGCTGGGGGCATGCCGGGGATCGATGGCCAAGGCATGCTGCAGCGCGGCGATCGCGTCGATGCCTCGGCCGCTACGATATTGGGCCTCGCCGAGACTATAGAGAATGTCCGGCGTGGGACGGTCGCGCGATACAGCCTTGGTGAGACTCGTCACGGCGTCGTCATAGCGCAGCAAGGCCATGTAATCCAACCCCGTCCAGTACAGAACCTGTTGCGGCGGGTCCTCGCCCGAGGGATAGGTGTCCAAGAGGCTCTGCATGCTCTCCAAGGCCCTCTGCGGCTGACCCAGACAGCGGTAGACGGCAGCCGTCTCGTCGATCACCTGCCGGTCGCTGGGGTCATAGCCGGCAGCTCGATGGAGATCGGTGAGGGCCAGCGAGTAGTACAAGCGGGCCTGGTCGCGGTTGCCGGCGGCGAGGAGGCGGTCACCCATGCATCGCAAGACCTGGCCGCGGACCCGCCATGCGGCCGCCAGCTTCACATTCTGGCCCAGCGCCTGATCGGCGTTCTGCCCCGCCTTCTCCAAGTTGCCCATCTCCAAGTACATCTCGGCCAACCGCACCCTGAAATCGGAATCAGGGCTCAGTCGGCAGGCCTCTTCAAGTTGGGCCACGGCCTCGGGCCGCGCGTTGCGGAGCCACAGCGCTTCGGCATAGTAGCGACGGGCGTCGCAATCGGTGGGACAGGTCTTGACGGCCTCGGCCAGCTTGCCTTCGGCCTTCTCGGGCTGCTTCTGTTCCAGAAGCTCGTTGCCTTGCTTCGAGAGGGTCCGCGAGGCCGTCAGCGAGGCGGGAACGGGGTCGCGCAGCCCGACCCAGTGGCACCCCGCTGTCGGCCACAGACAAGCTGCAAGCAGTATGACCAAGGCAATTCGGCGCATTCTTACCCAATTCTGAGAGGCCGCCGAAGGGTAACAGATCGTCAATTCCGCCGCCACGCCGATTTTCCATTTTTTTCAGCCGATTCCCTTGGTTGGCTCTGATTGGTACGATAGCCACTATGCCAGCGACTTTTGACAACTTAGGAATTCGTTTCCAGTACCCCGACAATTGGCAACTGGACGAATCGGAGATGCGTGCGGGCCAGAGCGCGGTCACGGTCTTCAGTCCCGGTGGGGCCTTCTGGTCGGTCGCGGTGCATACGGCCAAGGCCGCCCCGGCCCGCATGGCCCAGGCCGCCTTGGACGCCATGCGCAAGGAGTACGACGACCTGGAAGCCGAGCCGGTCAAGGAAACCATCGCCGGACACGAATTGGTCGGTTTCGATCTGAATTTCTTTTATCTTGACCTGACCAATACGGCCTGCATTCGCAGCCTGCGGGTGGAGCGAACCACCTACACCATCTTCTTTCAGGCCGAGGACCGCGAATATGCCGAGATCGGCCTGGTTTTTTCCGCGATGACGCTCAGCCTGCTCCGCAGTATTGGCGAAGAATTGTAAAACTTACAAAGGCCGTGGAATTGCGGGCTTCGCACGGCAATCTCGTGCAAAAATCCTAAGTATCTATGGGGCAATTGGTTGCGCTGTTTCAATAAGCGCCGATCCGCTTCGGCACTGGGTTTGGCATGACAACTGCACTAAGGGCAAGCGCGTCAAACCCGTGGATCTTAGGTACAATCGCTCATTCGGCGAGAGTTCCCCGCACCGGGGCATAACCGCTTTTCACGGTCCCAAGGGCCCCGTTGGCTGCTCATCAAGCCATCGGGGCCCTGTGATTTGGCAGACGCCCCCCTCATGGGAATCTCGGCGTTAGGGCTTCCCCAGCTTGCAAAGACGATCCCCGGCACGCTCCCGAATGCGAAAATACAGCCCCAAGTATCTTGTCAGTTCCAGGTTTGCATCGTAACCTAGAGGGATCGGAGTTTTGTTGCCACTCCGCCGGACCGTGTAAATCGCTTTTCGCAATCTTAGAGGACTCGCTGCGAGTCCGTGTTTTGTCTTCACAATAAATGAGGTATCGTTCCATGGCACGCTCGTTTCTTTCCTTCCCTTCTGCCTTGGCAATCGCGACGCTAATTGTGCTCGGTGCCGGGGCGAATCCGGGCTTGGCCCAGCCGCAACCGCCGCCTAGCAAGCAACCGGAGCCCGAGAGCAAGCCCACCTATCCTGAGGTGCAGCAGGCCGTTCAAGCGCTGCTCGGCCCTACGCACGACATGCCTACCGCGGTCAAGTTGCTTACGGACGCCGCGCGGAAATATCCCGAGCTTCCCTCGGCCCACGTGCTGTTGTATCAGATTCTCGCGCAAGTGAATCGGCCGGCCGATGCCCGCTTTCAGTTGGAAGTGGCCATCAATACCGAGCCCCACGATCCGGAACCCTATATCATCCTCGGCAATATCGCCTTGCAAGAGCGGCGGATCTACGAGGGGTCGCGAGACTACGACGCGGCCAGGGAGATGCTGAAAGGCTACACCAACGAAAAACGCAAGGGGGCCATGGAAGCGCAGACCCTCAGCGGCATCGCCCAGGTTGCCGAATTGAAGGAGGACTGGAAGGAGGCCGAGGCCCGCCTGAAGGACCTGCTGAGGGCCTCGCCCGACGATCCGAACCTGGTCGCCCGCCAGCGCCTGGCGCGGGCCCAATTCTGGCAGCAACGCGCCAAGGACGCCTACGAGACCTTGAAGGAGGCCAAGCGGCTCGACATAGCGAATGCCGCCAAGAACCATACGCGGGAGATGTTCCTCACGCCCGAGGCCATCATGGCCCAGTATTACGATCAGTACGAGAAACCCAAGACCGACGATGCCGAGACGTGGTTCAAATCCGCCTTGGAGCACGCGCCCGAACGATCTGCCGACCCGCCAGGTGGTTGCCGTATGGGCCCTGGATAACGGCAAGATCGCCTTTGCCAAGGAGCAGGCGGAGGCCGCCCTGCGGATCGAGGCGGCCGATGCCAACAAGCCGCGGGCAGAGCAGAAATACGCAGGCAGCAATGTGGGCCACATCCTCCGCGGCTATGTGGCCTTGTGGGAGAAGGAGTGGACGGTAGCCGAAGACAACTTCCAAAACGTACTCTTTGCTTCCCCCAACGATTTCGTCGCCAGGAACAATATTGCCTTGGCACTGGCGGAGCAGGACGAACCCACCAAGAAGAACAAGGCCTTGCAATACGCGAATATGAACTATCGGGAGAACGACAAGAGCCCGGACGCGCTGTCCACTCTGGGTTGGGTCTACTTCAAGCGCGGCGAATGGGATCAGGCAGGGCTGGCCCTCGACCAGGCCATCAAGGCGGCCGGCGGCATCAACAATCCCGACACGGCGACCTACGCGGCCTATATCCTTCACCATCGCGAGCGGGACTGGGAGGCGAAACAGCTCCTGGAAGGCCTGGTGAAGAGCAACCGGCCTTTCTCCATGAGGCCCGAGGCCCAGAAGCTCTACGACGCGGTCAAGGACGCCAGGAACCCCAATGCGCCGGTGGCTCCCAAGGTTCCCTAAGGGTGACGGCCGGGGGATTCTGAAATAAAATGCGGGGCGGCTGCGACAACAGCCGCCCTGCGGCATTTCTTGGATTGGTTTGCAAGAATTGCGCCAGCGCGGAAGCAGGGTGGGCCGAGTGGAGCGAGTCCCACCAATTTTGGACTACGAGAAAGATGGTGGGACTCGTCGACCATGGGTACATGGTGCCCGTCGGCCCACCCTACGGCTCGGACTGTGCGACGGTGATGATCTTCACAGTGCGCGAGAATTGCGCCAGCGCAGCAAAAGATCATGGTACGACGTTCCATCGTCATACCATGATCTTTATCCTGAAATGGGGCACCGAAGTGTCCCACCCTCCCGGTAGGTCGATAGTCTAGTTATCGGCAGCCCGACGCGAAATCTGAAGGAGACCTAAAAATTCCGCCGCAGCCAACCTTCGCCGCTACGCGACGGGGGGCATCTTCATCGCTGCCCGGCTGGCGGGGATCGCCACGGGCGAAGCCTGGCATCCGCAAGCGGCGGCCGCAGGACGAAGACGAATCTCCACGAGCGCCCCGCAGCGATTGCACACCGTACAACAACTGGGAGCAAGAAACGCACCGGTCCCTACCTTGCTCCAAAAGGCGTCCACGCGGGCCCGCTCCTGGCAGTAGCCGTCCCAGGCATTGTCAAAGCAATGGCGGCGCTCTTCGCAGCAACCGGGCACACCGGCGCCGCCCGGCTGGGCACAGCCTTTGACCTGGCAGGGACAGGTGCTCGCGGGCAATAGCGGCTCGCCGCCGGCGGCCAATTGGGACCCCAACAGCATCGTCCCCAGCAAAACAATCCAGCACATCCGTGGCATGGCGTCGCTCCTTCATGATTCTCGTACAACTTGAAATTCCTTCACCCTGACACGTCGGCGCCTGACCAGAAGGGCGGTAGCCCTCGTGACGCGCGGGTCGATCCACGCCGGCCGTATTGCATGGCCCAACGTGTCGAGCAGTGAAGAATCGTCCTGCCGCCCCAAGCCGTCGTGGGCAGCGATTTTCAATCCCGTGCCTGCTCGGCCTGGCGGCAGATCCTATGGGCTGAAATCGGCATGCCGCCGAGCGGCCGTTTTGGGTTTCCGGCAGCTGCCTTGCCGGAATCCACTGCTGCACGCGACAGGCGTGCGGCAAGTGACCTTTCTTTCGCGGAAACGGTCGCGCACCGGCCGCGTTGACCTTTGCGCCGATGGTCGCCGCGGCACGGATCTGCGGGTGTTGGCAAGCAGAACGGTCGTGCCGATGATAGCGGTGGAAGGTTCTGGCGTTCTGGCCCAGCCCACTGGCCGTCCGTCCGGACGCAAGCTATACTGCACGCGGGCAGAAATGAGCCGTTGGAGTCCCGGCTTTAGCCGGAAGCCTGCCGAACAAACCGCCTAAAGGCGGGACTCCAACGGTTCATTTCTGCCCGCGCAGACTATAGACTATCTGGTTTCCCCACTCTTGAAATACCTTGGGATTGCAGTCATGGAAATGGACCAACTGGTCGCCTTGTGCAAGCGGCGCGGATTTCTCTTCCAATCGAGCGAGATTTACGGCGGTCTGCAAGGCTTTTGGGACTACGGGCCGATGGGCGTGGAACTGAAGCGGAACGTCCGCGAGGCCTGGTGGCGGGACATGGTCACCGGCCACAACGAGCTGCTGGTCCCGCCCGGCGCCCCTTCGGCCTACGAAATGGTCGGCCTGGACTGCGCGATCATCATGCACCCGCAGGTCTGGAAGGTCTCCGGCCACTACGATTTGTTCCATGATTTCATGGTCGATTGCCGCGAGTCGAAACACCGCTACCGCCACGACCAGGTGCAGGGCCGCTGGGTCGAATATCACGGCAAGCGGGTTTTCATCACCAGCGAGGCCAGCGGCGCGGAAGGCGAAGAGGAACGGCAGCAGAAGGCGATGAAGTTCTTCAACCTCCGCGCCAAGAACGCCGACGAGCTGCAATGGCAGGGCGAGCCGGTCTCGCTGGCCACGATCGAGCGACACCTCGGCCGTGCTGGGCCCCGATGCCAAGACCCTGGGCACGCTGACCGAGCCGCGGGAATTCAACTTGATGTTCAAGACGATCGTCGGCGCCTTCGGCGGCGAGGAAGACGCAGCCTTCCTTCGCCCCGAAACGGCCCAGGGCATCTTCGTCAACTTCAAGAACGTGCTGGACAGCACCCGCGTGGGCATTCCCTTCGGCATCGCCCAGATCGGCAAGAGCTTCCGCAACGAGATCACGCCGCGGAACTTCACCTTCCGCTCCCGCGAGTTCGAGCAGATGGAAATCGAGTTCTTCTGCCATCCCAGCCAGTCGCTGGCCTGGTATCAATACTGGCGCGACCGGCGCTACCAGTGGTATCTCGATCTCGGCCTGGCCGGCGACCGCTTGCGGCTCCGCGACCATACGCCCGACGAGTTGAGCCACTATTCGGTCGGCACGGCCGACATCGAATACGCCTTCCCCTTCCTTGCGCCGGGCGAGTTCGGCGAGTTGGAAGGCGTGGCCCATCGCGGCGATTTCGACCTCCGCAGCCACATGGAAGGCAAGCTCGTGCATCAAGACCCCGCCGACAAGAAGTCGCCGCTGGTCGTGGAAACGGACGCCGAGGGCAAGCCGCGGCATCGCGGCAGCGGCAAGGACATGAGCTACTTCGACGACCAGACCAAGGAGCGATTCATCCCGCACGTCATCGAGCCCTCGGCCGGCGCCGATCGGGCCACGCTGGCCTTCCTCTGCCAGGCCTATACCGAGGACGAAGTGCCGGACGAGAGCGGCAAGGCCACCAAGCGGGTCGTCGCTGAAACTCCATCCCCGCCTGGCCCCGATCAAGGCGGCCGTCTTCCCGCTGGTGAAGAAGGACGGCATGCCGGAGGTGGCCAAGGAGATCTATGCGGCCCTGAAGCCGCTACATGAACGTCTTCTATGACGAGAAGGGCGCGGTGGGACGCCGCTATCGCCGCCAGGACGAGGTCGGCACGCCGTTTTGCATCACCGTCGACGGCGACACGCTGAAAGACGGCACCGTCACCATCCGCGACCGCGATTCGCTGAAGCAGTGGCGGACGAAGAAGGAGGACGTGCGCCGCCGAACTCCGCCAGCGGCTGCGTTAAGTGGCGGGTAGCATGCCTCACGCGACCGCCAGCGCAGTTGGGTGGGACCCGGGCGCCATGTACCCATGGTCGGCTTGCGATGCCGGCCCGCCAATGGCCGCAAGCTCGCTGGTCCCACCCTACGAAACTGTCCTCAATCCGAGTCAGTTTGTCGTCAGGACGATCGCGCCGCCTGGCGAGGCCGCCCGCTCATTTTTTCACAGGCGAATCTAACCCCTTTGCTGCCAAGTAGTTCCGCCCTGGCTGCCGCGGCTTGGCACGCAATATGCCATTGCAATTCGCTGGTTTTGGCGAATAATGAACTTGTAGGAGTCCGCGTCCGTCAGCGCAAAAGGGGTAAGGGCCATGAAGCGTATTCTGATCTTGGTCGGTATGTTGACTTGGGGTCTGGTTCTCGCCGGCGTGTGCCAGGCGGTTGATCCGAAGAGACCGGCCGCTCCGCCCGCCGCTGCCCCGGCGGCTCCGGCGCCGACGCCGCCCGCTTCCCCAGGCGGCAGTTCGCGCTATTCCATGCCGCCCAACAATGGCGGCACGGAGAGCAATGCCCGCGCGGCTCGCGTTGCTGCGCAGGCTGCCGCGTGCGCAGGCCGCGGCTGCCCAGGCCGCAGCCGCTCAGGCTGCGGCGGCTCAGGCGGCCCCGAGCGCCGCCGCCGCACGCAACGCGGCCAACGCGGCTGCCAGTGCCAATACCAACCCGCCGAACAGCAGCCGCAGTAATTCCAGCGCCTACCAATACAACAGCTACTACTCGCCCTACGGTTACTCGCCTTATGGCTACTATTCGCCCTATGGCTACGTCCCGCCCGGCACGACGCCCTACATGCTTGCCTACAATCCGTGGACCGGCGCAGCGACTATGTACCCTTATACTGGGGGCTACTCGCCTTATAACCAGAATCCCTATCTCGGCTATGGCTATCCCGGCGCGGTATTCGCTCCCGCCGATCAGATCTACGGTTTGGGCCCGGTCCAGCAGTTGATGGGCGTGGCTGCCTGGCAGCAGCCGCAGGGCAACGCAAATTTCGCTGCCAACGGCAACCCGAATGCCAACGCGGGCAACGCGGGCAACGGCAATGCCAACGCGGGCAACGCCAATCCGGGACTTGCCAACAATAATCCGGCGCTGCGGCCCTGCCGCCGGCGATCCGGCCGCGCACAAGCCGCCGGCGCCCGCGGGCAGCAAGGCGCTGGAAATCGCCTGGAAGTTCATCACCTTTGGCGACGCCCATTTTGGAAACCAGGAGTACAAAGCCGCGCTGGAGAGCTATCGCAGCGCGGCCCGCGAATGCCCCACCCTGGGCGAGGCCTGGTTCCGCGAGGGATTTGCCCAGGCGGCCTTGGGCCACTACGATCAGGCCGCCAAGGCGATGCGGCACGGCCTGGAGGTAAAGCCCGACTGGGCGGACGGCAATTTCCGCCTCAGCGAGATCTATGGCGACGACCCGACGGAAAAGAAGGCAACGCTCAGCAAGATGATCAAGGCGGCCAAGGCCCAGCCCAACGATGCCGATCTGGCCTACGTCTTAGGCGTCCATTTGTACTGCGACGGCAAGCCGGATCAGGCCGCGCCGTTTCTCCGCCGCGCGGCCCAGATCCTCGCCACCGACGCCGACGTGAAGCCCTTCCTGCCGAAAGAGCAATAGAGAATCCTGCGAGATTCCGTCGCGTAGGAAGTAGGGTGGGCCGAGTGGAGCGAGTCCCACCACTCCCAGCATGAAAAATTGGGAGTGGTGGGACTTGCTCCAGCTCGCTCCACTCGGCCCACCCTGCTTCTACTCTTCGCTATCGGCCGCGGCAATTGCTGCCAACAGCGCCACTGCGGCGGCAACGGCCACGATCAAGATCACCAGCACCAGGGCGCTGGCCGCTGCCGGGACCTCCAGCCAGCGAAGCAGGCCGAAGACGAGCGCCACGGCCAGCGTCAGCCCAAATAGCGAACGCAGGCTGAATTGAAGCGGGCGCCGCTGCTGGGACTTCGACGGGCCATTGGGATCGGTCACGGTCGGCCTCTACTTCTCCCAGACTTTCAACTGCTCCACCGCCGCCAGCACTTCGTTGCGGCGCTTTTCGAACAAGGCGAACATGGCCAGGATCGCTGCGCCCAGGGCGATGCCGCAGACGTACCAGACCCAGGTGTGGCCCAGGTCGTGCGCCGCGTACCAGATCATGCTCGAAGAAGTCCAGCACCAGGAACGTGAATCCCAGGAACAGGAACGACCGCACGCGGAACATGATCCCCGCCAACATGCCCGCCACCGAGAGCACCATGAGCACCAGCGGCAGCGACCAACTGTTGCCCAGGCCGGCAATGAACATGTCGGCGGTCGACGAGACGTAGATCGCACCCAGCGCCAAGTAGCGGAAGGCGGCGCTCTGGGCATCGCTCAACCGATCGTGGTTGAGGTATTCGGCCACCAGTCCGGCCAGCGCCAAGGGGATGACAAAGAGCTGCGGATTATGCAGGAAGTGGAATTGCGACAGCTCCAGGCTGACCCACAGGCCCAGGTTGGCCGTCAGCACCGCCAGCACCGCGCACTTCCACGATCGCCGCGTGACCGTCAGGACGCCATAAAACATGGCCATCAAGAACCACACCGCCGGCGCACGGCCGACGAGGTGCCATGGACTATGGACCTCGTCCATCGGCGCGATCCAGAAGCCGATCGCGGGCAAGAGCGGCAGCATCAGCGCCGTATGCGCAAGGGCTCCGCGAGGACCGCCTGGCCGCGGCGATGAAACCACTCGCCCAACCCCGCGCCAGAAAGGCGACCGCCATCACGATCAGCATCCAGTAGTCGATCAGATAGCCGTGAAACAGCCAGGGCATCGTCAACCACACGTGCAGTCCGATCGCCGCGGCCAACGCCTCGGCCGCATAGACATAGGCCTGCCGCCCGCGATCGCTGAGCCGCAGCGGGTCGAAGGCCGGCGTCACGGCAAAGGCGATGCAGCCCGCAACCAGGCTGGCCAGCGCGGCGATGACCACGGCCTTGGCGATGGGGAGCATCGGCGCGCCGTTGGGCTCTTCGAAGAGCAGCGACTCCTGCACGAGCACTGCGGCCAGCATTGCGATCGCTAGTCCGGCCAGCACCGGCACGGCCTGCCGGCCCCGCTCGATCCAATCGCTGCCCGAGGGCAAGAGCCGCTTCAGCCCGAAGCCGGCCGACAAGCCGACGGCGGCGGACGCAACCATCAAGATCACGCTGCGATGGAGCCAGGGGGCAGGGCCGTTCTTGGCGAGCATTGCCCAACCGAGGCCGCTCAGCACGAGGACGCCCATCTTCAGCGTGCCATATTGCCACCGGGCACGCCATGTTTCGCGGGTGACGCCAGCCATGACGATCGCCGAGAGCAAGAGCAGAAACAGCCCTGGCACTGCTGCCATCCGGCCGGCCGGAAACCAGCGCAGGACTCATAGCCGTAGCTGCAGCCGTCAAACTGGAAATCGATCGTGACCCACAGGGCCAGCGTGCCGGCCACGGCCATGACGGCGGCTTGGATATTGCAAATTGCAAAAGGCAAATTTCCAATTGCAAATTTGCATTTTGCAATTTGCAATCGCGGGTCGGCGTGATGAGTACACCAGGCAAGCGCCGCCGCAAACAGCGTGTAGCCGGCCAACTCGTCGGCCGTCGACCAACAGAACATCCGCGGCCCAAGTTGCCGGGCCAAAAGCCCGAAGCCGACTGCCGACAGGCCGAGGCAATAGAGCGTCGGCCAGGTGGACTCCGTGCGGCGGCGAAGACAAACGACCGTGGCGGCGACGACCGCCGCCAGCGCAATCCAGTCGAGCCTCTCGATGGGTATGGGAGGCTGGACGAACGTCGCGATCACGCCGGCAGCCGTCACCAGCCCAATCCCCACGGCGCCCAACTGGGCGGCGAGATGGGCAAATGATGGAAGGCTACCAAACTCGTAGGGTGGGACACGCTCGCCCCCGGCGAGCGCCGGCCCACCAATGCTGCCATCGGTCTCGATCATGGTGGGCCGGCATCGCTGGGGCTCGCTGGTCCCACCCTACGCACGAAGTCTACGAGCGACCAGACGATGGAGCCGACCGCCAGGCAGAGCACGTTTGCCTCGACCAGGCCCGCGATGTCGGCCGGGTGCCACGCCGGCCACCTCGCCCCGCTGGTTGAGTAGGCCCACCAGACGATCGTGCCAGCCAGGTTGATCAACAAGCCCGAGACGTACACGTGCACTGGCTTCCGCAACAAGACAGCGATCAGTCCGGCGGTCAAACTGACAGCCAGGATCGCCCCCGCGGCCCACCACGGCCGGGCCGGATCGTGAAAGGCGTGCAGCGTGGCCATCGCCACGGTGATTGTGCCAATCGTGGCCACCCACGGCTCGATCAGCGACTCCGGACCGACCAGATTCCTCGCAATCGCTCTTCCCGCCAACGCGGCCGCGAGGACCACCAGCCCTGCCGCGGCCCAGGCAGTGGTCAGGGTGTGATACGCGATCCACGGACCGCCCGGATGCTGATCGAGCGAGGCCGCGTTGCAGGCGGCCAAAACCCCCGCCACCAAAGCAAGGCCCCCCAGCACGTGCAACAGGCCGGCCGGCAGCGTCTGCCGCAGATACCAGGCGGCAACTGTGGCAGTCAACGCCAGACCCATCCAGCCCTGCGGAGCGGCCAGATCGAACATCCACGCCGGCAGCGACTCGGGTGCCTGGATCAGCCATAGCACCGGAATCACCGCCAGCACGCAATTGCCGACCACTGGCAAGAGAACCTGAAGGGCCAGCAAGGGACTCTCACCCAGCGTCATCTCGCGGAGCTCGTACAATCGTTTTCTGGTCGCCAGCCAGACTACGGCGACGGCCGCGCTGGCGATCACGTTGGCCTGCACCAGCCGCAGCCAGTAGGCATCGAAGCGGATATCGTGCATGAGTTCGAAATGCCAGACGACCAGCGAGGCGGCCACGTTCACGCCCAGCGCCGCCGCGAAGGCCCATCCTTCGCGCCGTCGCCAGACGGCCATCGTGGCCCCCGCGGCGCTGGCCACCGCGATGGCGGCAGCCGCCCAAAGCTGTTCCTCGGTGTGCCAAAAGGCCGCTTGCAGCCCTAGCAGCACGGCCAGGATGCCCGCCACGCGGACCCACACGGCGGCCATGCGGATCAGGCCCTGTGGCGGTCCGGCGGCATCCTCCGCGGTCCGCAGCGAGGCTACCCACCAGGTGGCCGCCACGATCAGCAAGGCATAGACGGCCCATCCAAGCATCAGTGTGCGGTAGCCCCAGACGGGTTCGATCGCCACGTTCCAAGATGCCTGCAAACCGCCCACCGTGCAGGCCAACAGGCCCAGCACGGCCATCCCGGACAGGCCCACCGCCTGGGGACGCAACCGGCCTCGGAGTTGCAAAGCCGCGATCGGCAGCAATAGCGCAATCCATCCCAACGGCCCTCCGACCGTCACGCTCCACGTTTGCCAGCCGACCGGCAGGAGGGCAAGGTCGAGCAAGGCGATGCCCAGCACCAGGGCGGTGGCGGTGACGGCCATGCCGATTTGGGCCCGCATCAGGCCGCGAGACCATCGATTCACGCCATCTGACGGTCTCGCGGAGATGAGGGATGAGGGATGAGGGATGATGGATGATGGATCAGAAGCAGCCTCGCCCCCGGTTCCAACCGCACGACGTGTACCCTCTTCGCGCCAGACGTCGAACCGCTTGCGAGCGATCAACCACACGATGGCCCAAGCGGCCGCCGTGATGGCAAAGAGCTCGATCAGCGTCGCGAAGAAGGTCGCGTCGAAGGGCCGTCCACCCAACGTCGTATGCAGTGCATAGCCCAGCACAACCGCCAGCTTCAGCACCAGCCCTGCAGAAAAGGCGTAGCCCGACGAGCGCTCCCGCAAGGCATAACCGACCAGCGCCCCAATCAAGAGTGCCAGCGGCACAAGATACGACTGTGTCGGCCCCAGTTTGGCGAAGAACGTATTGGCGAGCGGTCCCGCCGGCGGCGTTCCGCCGATCTGCAACAGGGCGGCCTGGACGGTAATCGCCAGCGCGGGAAAGACCATGGTCGCCAACAAAACGCCGCGCGCCACCCGCGGCATGGAGATGAGCGAGGTTGCCACATCCAAGGGCGGCCCGGCCCCAAGCCGACGGCAGGCGTCTGCCAATGGTTCTCGTCCCCAAACGGCGATCGACGAAACCGCGAAGCCGACCGCCAAGGCCCACCGCGAGGCCGAGGCAACGGCCAGGTCCGATGCGAACTGCCCTGCGATCAGGCATGGCAGCGTGGCGGCCAGCAGCAGCACGGCGACCAATTCGGCGGTCCGCCATCGCTGCCAAAGCGCGGCGACAAGCATTGCGGCCAGCACTCCCAGGAGGATCCAAGCAGTGGGGCCGAAGGCGTTCGGCACGACGCCAGGCACGGGCGACCCGACAAGCTCCTGCGACACTTCAGCCAGGGTGCATAAGGCCATAATAAACCATTGCATCGCGACCACGCCATGACGGATGCACCAGTCGACGCTGAAATCATTCTGCAAGAGACTCTGCGCTGGACCGTAGGGTGGTGTCAAGCGCAGCGCAGACCCACCATTTTCCGACCTTGGTTGCTGGGTCTGCGCTGCGCTTGACACCACCCTACGGCCAAACGCCGCACGATTGCTCCGGCGGAGATCGATGATTCGGACCAAAACCCACACCAGGGACAACAACCCGAGGGCGATGCCGTAGGCTTGGAGGTTTCGCGGATCGAGAAAAACGCGATTGTAGCTCCAGATCCGTTCCAGGAGGTTGGGCCGCTCAATGTTCAGAGTGATGATCGGGAACCAGTTGGCGCGCTTCATGCAGACGGTGGCAGCGGCCAGCGCGGCGAAGGCCAGCGCCGCTTGATGGCCCGCGAACAATGCCACCGAGTGTTTCCGCCGCGCAAGCACCAACCACACGCCAGCCAGCCAGGGGAGGCAGCAGGCCAGCCACAGGCTGCCGGCGCTGCGGCCGAAGATGAGCGTCGGCAGCACCAGCACGGAAGAAACCAGGGCCGAGTTGGCCAGCGGCTCGCCGATCGCCTTCCCAATGTACTCATCACGCTCCGCGTGATGGTCTTCGGCGTACTCATCACGCTCCGCGTGATGGTCTTCAGCGTACTCATCACGCTTCGCGTGATGAGTACAAAGCCGTTCCAGACACGCCACGCCCACCAGCGCCAACGTGGCATGGCCCAGCAAGGCGATCGTCCAGTTGGGGCCGAGCGGATCGGGGCTCTGGAAATAGTTGTAATTCAGGGCGTGGATCGCGCCGGCCAGCGCGACCGACGAGGCGATCCACGTCCGCTCGGGCGAGCGATAGAGCCACGCCAGGAGGAAATAGACCACGGCGATTGCCACGCTGGCGACAATCGGCGCGGCCGTCGGGTCTGCGAGAATAGTCGCCCGGTCGCTCCAGGCGGTCCATATCGCAAGCAGCGCAGCGAGCATTGTGGCCGCCTCGCCGACGTGGATCAGCGGAATGCGGAAAATATCGGCCAGCGAGAGGCCTTTGCTCCGTGGCATGGAGACCGCGAGTTGATGGTTGCTGTCTTCGCCGAACATCTTCCATGGATCGTGCCACGCGCCGGTCGCATAGCGATCTAGCACCGCGGCAGCCGCAACCATGACTAGCCCTTCGATCGCCAACACCGCGCCCCACGGCGGTCCGACGTGGTAGCCCGCCGACCACATGGCCCACAACGCGGACGTTGCGACCAGAACCAGCCCTAGGTAGCTCAGACCGAGCCGCCGCCAACGGGCCGTCAGCGCCAGGCTGCCGGCGCCATAGACGCCATACAAGATCGCGGCCCGCAAGGCGTCGGCCCCGCTCGCCTGAACACCGTGGACGGTGACCAGCAGCAGTCCGGCCACGGCCACCACGCTGCTGCCGCCGAGATAGATCGCGCCGTGGCGGCGACGGCCCACCCGCGCCAAGAGTTCGGAGACCACGGCCAGGACGAGGAACAGCCCTCCCAACGCCGTCCCGCTCCGGGCGTCGATCATGAGCGTCAGCAGGCCCAGGCCGTCGGGATCCGCGCCGCGCAAGGGCAGTTCGCCGATCAGCAGGTAGAACGCGATGAGGTAGGCCAAGGCCGCGCAGGCAATCGCGCCGCTGTGCAAGACCGGCAGACGCCAGCGGAAGGCCGCAAACACCAGGGCAATGCCGTTCAACACGGCAACCGCCATCAGCCAGCCCGGCGCAGGCCAGGCCAGTGCCAAGGCCGCCAGCATGACCGACATCGCAACCATGGCCACGATCGTTCCGGCCAGATGGTAGGCTGCCAGCTCCTTGTCGCGCCTGCTGCCGCACATCACCGCCAATCCACCGGCCAGGACCGGGACGGCCGTCATCGCCAGCAGAACCGAAAACTGTTCGAGCACGATCGTCACGTCCCCTGGTGCGACGAACTGGCCCGCCGCCGACATCAAGGCCTTCGCCGCCAGGACGCCCAGGGCCACGACCGTCGAGAAGGCCGTGATACCCAATAGCGTGAAGAGGAAACCGATCTGCATGTCGGTCCGAAAGGCTCCCCTCTCCCGCCGGGATAGGGGCTGGGGGTGAGGGCCGTTTGCCGTCGTGGGAGAAAAGACGTAGCAGCCGATCGCTCCGGCGAAGAGGGCCACAGGCAGCGATCCCGTGCCGACCAGCAGCCAGGCGCGACGGACTGGTATGGACCAGTTGCGAGGCCAGCACGACGGCGATCGAATCGCCCAGGACCGCCGCCAAGGCCGGCCATTGGCCGTCCGGCACGAGGATCCGCACTGCCTGTCGCCCCAGCAGCGCGAAGATCGCCAGCGAAACGAGCTCGCTAATCCAAGGCGTCCAATCCCCTTTCGCCGCGGTCGCCATGATCGCCATGGCAACGAAATTCAAGGGCACCAGGAGCATGGCAATCACCAGCAAGGCCCGGCTGGTCGATTCCAGCTTCCAACGATGATGGGCATAGAGGGCGACGCCGAAGAGGGCCGACGTGATCGATACGAAGATGAAGAATTTGAAGTAGGGGATCTGGTCGAGGGTCTTCCACAGGCTGACCACCAGCGCGACCGACGAACAGACGAAGAGCAATCCGCCGATCAGTTCGCCCCAGCGAATATTCCGCTGCTCCATGAAAGCCGCCAGCATCTCGCTCCAGGACCGCGACGGCTGGGCCGCT
Source organism: uncultured Planctomycetia bacterium (assembly GCA_963824275.1). Lineage (GTDB taxonomy): Bacteria > Planctomycetota > Planctomycetia > Pirellulales > Thermoguttaceae > JANXQG01. The sequence goes on from CAWGOT010000003.1 coordinate 2,540,405, forward strand.
GGCTGCGGTCGCGGCCGGGGCACGAGCGGCGCCGTTGTATCGGAGCGCGGCGCCGGTTGCGGAACGGGAGTGCTCGCCGCTTGCGGTCTCGCGATGAACTGCGGAACGGGCGGCGCGGCTGCCTCGGGATGCGGTGCCGGTTGCGGCACGGCGTCGATCGTCGCTTGCGGTTTCGCGATGATCTCGGGTACCGGTGGTCTGATTGTCTCCTTGCGCGGCGCGGCCGGCGGCGCTTCCGCAGATCGTTCCGGCTCTTCCACAATCAATGCAGCAACGGCCGGCGCGGCACGCTTCTCCTCAACAGGCTGCAGCAAGCGCTGGCGGTATTCCTGCAAGCGGCCCAGCAGGCGATCGACGGCCTCCGGCTTCAGCGTGCCATTCTGACGGAACCGCTGCAACTGGCGGCGGACTGCGGCCAGGTCGTTTAGTTCCTTGGCCACGGGACTTGCGAGTTGCCTGCCACACCAGTCGCAGCGCTCGCGGTCCGCCGCAGTCGAATGTCCGCAAAATGGGCAGTTCGGGCTCGCTTTCTTCCTGCCGCCGCCAAAAATCGCGGCCAGCAGCACCCAGATCCCGTGGCCGACCAAGGTGACGATCGTCAAGAAGATCGCCAGCACCGCAAGTACGATTGGCAGATCAGGCATGATCCGAACCTCGCAGTGGCAGGATGCCTAACTCCCGTTTCCCTCCGGGAGAGGGGCAGGGGTGAACGTAGTCTGCCCCGTAAGTATAGGTCATGCGCGGCAGGCAAGCTACGCCCTGAGGCCTAAGGCTCGCCTGCGCCCGGAATATAACGTCGCGGTGCCCGTAGGATAGATTTGTAATCTGTCAGTTTGTGGGTGGGTACGGCAGTAGGGTGGGCCGAGCTTGCGAGTCCCGGGCCGAGCTTGCGAGTCCCACCATTTTCGACAACTTTGCCCGTTGCTTGGATGCCTTAGAGGGCTTAGGCTATGGGATATGAACGCAGCCCTGATAGCGATATTGCGCCAGACTCAGCAACTCCTGAACCGAGAGGGCAACGATTTCTCGTGGTCATCGTGGAATGATGCAATGAGGCATGTGCTGAGATTGAACGGCATCTCCAAACGGTTGGACAGGTCGACTATTCAGACCCAGTCAAGCCAGACGACCTACGACGTTGTCGTGACTCATGGACAACTCCGCCACGCCTGAACCCCAACCCGCTGCATCGCTGTCCCAACGCCCCCGCTTCCAATTCGGGCTGCGGACGCTGCTCTTGCTGTTCGTGGTGCTGGGGTCGTCGCTGGGGGTGTTTGGGGCGTGGGGGATCATCGTTTTCGGCCTGGAGGTCGGGCTGGCGGTCTACATGCATGGCGCCAAGTCCTTAGAGCCGCTCAGGAACTGCGTTCTCGCGATGCTGACCCTCTCGGGGCCAGTCTGGCTTTGGTGGACCTTGCCTGAAGTCGGAAGCCGCGCGGCAAGGCACTTGAACTGGCCCAACATCGCGGCGCTGGCCGTGTGGCTGCTTTCGGTCGGCACGCTGCTGACCCGCGCCGTGCGGAGCAGGAAGGTCTAGTTCCGCCGCCACCCGTCCGCTGAGGTCCGCCTGGAACCGGCGCCTAGGGCCCCGGCGTCGTAGGCTCGGTCGAGTGCCGGATATACTCATCGTTCCGTCCTATCCGCTTTTCGTATTTCTCGTGGAGAGCCTTCCCTTCCGGCACAGTATCCAGGAGCCTGTGCGCACGCGTCCAGTCCTCCACATCCATCGGGAGACTATCTTCCTGCAGGTAACGGCGTTCGAAACTCGAAAGGTACGCCTGCCGCACCCATTCCGCCGTCGGCGTCTGCGTCATCGCCTCCAGCACGTCGACGAGCGCGGGCGTCTGCTCGCCATAGCCCACGCGCGGCGGCGGTTCCCACTGCGGCGGAAACTCGCTCCGCTGGTGCGTGCTCATCATCGCCAGGGCTTCCTCGATGCGGCCGCCGCGGAGCAGCGATTCTGCTTGCGTCGCCAGGCGCTGTTCGGGCTGGGTCCAGGGCAATGCGAGCAGCCCTGCGGCCACCGCCGATGCCGCAACCAGCCAGACCGCCGGTGAAACGCTTTGCTGCGCCGCGCGACGATGTGCCAGCCGCGCGGCCTGCAGAAAGCAACGCCCGCCCCGATGAGCCACACCGGGAACGAATAGACTACGGCCACTAACGTCAAGAAGACTATTCCCGCCAGATACGCTTCCGCATCCGTGAGTCGGATCTCGGCCATGAACTGGATCAGCGGCAGTTTGGCCACCGAGAGTCCCATGAAGACCATGCCATCCGCCAGGAGCATGACCTGGAAGAACGTGGCGACGACGTTCCGGCCGGTCGCTACCGAAAGGATCCGCGTCATGAGCAAAACCCGCCAGGCGGCGACCAGGGCCAAAGTCCAGACCTTCGCCTCCGCCGCCGAGAGCGGATCGGTAAACCGTTCGTATGGAATCCCATACAGCCAGGCCAGCGGCGCCGTCATCCAGATCAAACCGACGAGCGAGAGCAATCGCTGGGGCAGCGAGCTTGCCTCTTGCTGACTCTTGTCGAATGGGCTCGCCCTGGGGCCGATATAGGTCGTCAGCAGCAGCACCACCGCGATCGCCGACGACACGGCGAACGGCGTCAACAAACGCCAGGGCTGATCGAGCAGGTCCGCCGTGTGATACGATCGCGCCAACCCCGCCGAGAGCACGAGCACCGCGCCCACAAGCGGCGTGCTGCGATCTGCCCCTAGCGACAGAATCGCCGCACGATCGCCAATCAGAAAGCGAGCAACCGTTGAGAGACGCATTGCGCAATGCCCTTTCAATCCAAGCGAGTCAGACCGCATTCTACTTCCTCGGCGGCGCTGCCGCAACCGGTCGAACTTCCCTGGCCCTTTCCCTGGCGGGCCTGGCTGCGGTAAGATTGATCGTCGCCTGACCCGCTCCTTCGGCCGATTCCCTCTCCATGATGCTGCTTCGCCGCCTCTTTCGGATCAAACGCATCGAATCGGAACTGCCGCCCAGCGAGCGTCCGCTGAAGCGGGTGCTCGGCCCTGTGGACCTGGTCCTGCTGGGGATCGGGGGGATCGTGGGTGCGGGGATCTTCGCTTTGGTGGGAACAGCGGCGGCCGGCGATGCTGCCCGGCCCGGCGCCGGCCCGGCCTTGGTCATCTCCTTCGTGTTGACGGCCATCGCCTGCGGATTTACGGCCCTGTGCTACGCCGAGTTCGCCTCCCTGCGTTCCCATTTCCGGCAGCGCCTACACCTACGCCTACATCACGTTGGGCGAGATCGTGGCCTGGATCATCGGCTGGGACCTGGTGCTCGAGTACGCCGTGGGCAACGTGGCGGTGGCCGTCTCCTGGTCCGGGTATTTCTGCGAGCTCGCTCCGCGGATTCGGCCTCGAGTTTCCCCGCTGGCTGGCGACGGATCTGCGGACCGCCCTGACGACTCCCGAGATCCTCGACGCCGCGCCCCGGGTGCTGGGCGTGCCGGTGGTGTTCAATCTCCCCGCCGTCTTCATCGTCACCGTCCTTACCCTGCTCCTGGTCGTGGGCATCAAGGAGAGCGCCTGGTTCAATGCCGTGATGGTCGGCATTAAGCTCTTGGTGCTCGGTTTCTTCGTGGTGATCGGGATGCGTTACGTGAAGCCGGAGAACTGGCGGCCTTTCGCCCCGAACGGCTGGGCCGGCATCCAGGCGGGAGCGGCCGTCGTGTTCTTCGCCTTCATCGGGTTCGATGCCGTCTCCACGGCCGCCGAAGAGTGCCGCAACCCCCGTCGCGACCTGCCCATCGGCATCCTTGGCTCCCTGGGCATCTGCACGCTCATCTACGTGATTGTGGCGATCGTGCTCACCGGGATGATCCCTTGGCAGGAGCTCGAATACGGCCGAACCGCTTTCCGTCGCGATGCGGGTCGTCAACCAGAACTGGGCCGCGGGCATCGTGGCCTTCGGTTCGTTGGTGGCGCACACGGCGGTGCTCTTGGTCTTCCAATTGGGCCAGCCGCGAATTCTCTTCTCCATGGCCCGCGACGGCCTTTTGCCGCCGGCACTGGCCAAGACCCATCCGCGCTTCAAGACGCCCTACCTGGCCACGATTCTCACGGGCCTGTTTGTCGCCGCCGGGTCGGCGCTGGCGAGCCTGGAGGAGATGGCCGACCTGTGTAACATCGGCACGCTGTCGGCATTCCTGATCGTCTGTGCGGGAGTGCTCGTCTTGCGGCGGCGGGAACCCGATCCAGGGCGAGGATTCAGGACACCTTGGGTGCCCTGGGTGCCCATTTTGGGCATCGTGGCCTGCCTCTGGCTGATGTTGGGACTGCCCTGGACGGCCTGGATCAGGTTCGCGGTCTGGCTGGCAGCGGGGATCGTCTTCTTTGCGCTCTACGGCTTCCACCGCAGCCGACTGGCACGAGAGGTTAGTCAATACGATGACACATACCCCGACTGACAAAATCACGGCATGGTTCAATGACCATGATAACGGTGAGTTCGCCTGCCCGCCACGGACACATCCATTCCAAGTCATTGGCCCGACGCCCTTGACTCAGACGATTCTCTATACGACCAAGCCGCAGTGTATTCTGTTTCGAGAAGATCACGGAACGAATTTAGCCACCGCGCTGTCGTCAACCAGCCCAATCGCCGAGTGCCGGCTTGACTTTCCTGGGCTGCCCGCGAATACTTCTTGGCGTATTTGAAAAAGATCCATTGGGACTCCTTGCTGCACCCTTCGTGTCGCCAGATGTCCGAAGTTACCCGCATCTTGTCGCAAATTACCTCCGGCGACCCCCTGGCCGCCGCGCAGCTACTGCCACTGGTCTATGACGAGCTGCGCGAACTGGCCGCTCAGAAGATGGCCCAGGAAAAGCCGGGGCAGACGCTTGACGCGACAGGCCTGGTGCACGAGGCCTACTTGCGGCTGGTGGGCGATTCAGAAGCACGTCGCGCCTTTAATGATCGCGGTCACTTCTTCGCCGCCGCCGCGGCAGCCATGCGCCGCATCCTCATCGACAACGCCCGCCGCAAACGCGCCCAGAAACACGGTGGTGGCCTCCAGCGGCAGCCCCTCGACGAGGTTGCCGGCCCGGAGCCGGACGAGAAGCTCCTGGCCCTCGACGAGGCCCTGGAAAAGCTGGCTGCGCAGGATCCTGTCAAGGCGCGGCTGGTGGAACTGCGGTACTTTGCCGGCCTGACCGGCGAACAAGCAGCGGAAGTCCTGGGGATCGCTCCCAGCACGGCCGATCGCCACTGGGCCTACGCCCGTGCCTGGCTGCGGGCAGAGGTCCGCGGCGACTATACTGCTCGCGGTTGAGATTGTCACAATCAACACTAACCCGAAGCGTAAGCGAGGCAATAGCTTACGGACTTCGCTTACGCTTCGGGTTAGTGTCAGTCGCAACCGGGAGCAGTATTACGGCATCGCCCGACGGGAATTCGGCGCAAGCGGTGGTGCTTCTTCCCCCGTTTTCTCGCTTTATGAATAGAGGTCCGAAACGAGCGGAAGATCCCCATGAACGAAGAAACCCTATTCCATCACGCCCTGGAGAAGTCGCCCGGCGAGCGTGGCGCGTTCCTGGACGAGGCCTGCGCCGGCGACGTCGCGCTTCGCGGGCGGGTGGCGGCGCTCCTGCGAGCGTACGAGGCATCGGGCAGTTTCCTCGACAGCCCGCCGATTGCAGGCCTGGCCGCGGTGGAGGAAACCTCGGACCGGCCGGGCGTGTCGCCCCAACCTCCGGATACCGCTGCCCAAGCGGAAACCGTGGCCATCGGCGCGGCCGCCTCGCCCCAGCCGGCGCTGGAAACCAAGGTCCGCTATTTTGGTGACTACGAACTCTTGGAAGAGATCGCCCGCGGCGGCATGGGCGTGGTCTACAAGGCGCGGCAGGTATCGCTCAACCGCATTGTGGCGGTGAAGATGATCCTCGCCGGGCATTTTGCCACGCAGGCCGACCGCGATCGGTTTCACAGCGAAGCCGAGGCAGCCGCGCAGCTCGATCATCCGAACATCGTGCCCATCTTCGAGGTCGGCGAGCACCAGGGGCAGCACTATTTTTCGATGGGCTACGTGGATGGTGGAAGTCTCGCGTCGCAATTGAACGACGGTCCGCTGCCGCCCAAGAAAGCGGCGGAAATCGTGGCCACCGTGGCCGAAGCCGTGGAGTATGCCCATCGCCAGGGCGTGATCCATCGCGACATCAAGCCCTCCAACGTGCTCGTGGATTCGTCGGGCCGGCCCGCGGGTGACCGACTTCGGGCTGGCCAAGCGGGTCGGGGCACCCGGTATTCCTGGTCGCGGCAGCGACCTCACGGCCACGCGGGCAGATCCTCGGCACGCCCAGCTACATGCCGCCGGAGCAAGCCGCAGGTCAGATCAAGGCCGTGGGGCCGGCGGCGGACATCTACGCCCTCGGCGCGTTGCTCTATTCGACGCTTGCGGGCCGACCGCCGTTTCACGCTGCCTCACAGGTGGAAACGCTGAAGCAGGTGATCGAGCGCGAGCCGGTGACCTTGCGGCAGCTCAACGCGGACGTGCCGCGCGACCTGGAAACGATCGCGCTGAAGTGCCTGGAGAAATCGGTTCCGCGGCGGTATGCGTCCGCCCAGGCATTGGCCGACGATCTGCGGCGTTATCTCGAAGGCCGGCCGATCCTTGCCCGGCCGGTGGGGCGCTGGGAACATGCCTGGCGCTGGTGCCGGCGGCAGCCCTTGGTGGCCGGTTTGTCGGCGGCCACGCTTGGGCTGATGGTGCTGGTGGCCGTGGCCAGCACGATGGGCTACGTGAGCACCTCGCGGGCCTTGCACCAGGTCGTCGCTGAGCAGAGGGCCAAGGAGTCGGCGGAGGAGGCCGAGGCGCTGGCGAAGGTCGATGCCTTGCGCCGCGCCGAAATCTCGCAAATGCCCGCCTTGATTGACGGCTTGAAGCCTCTCCGTGCGGAGATCGTGCCGAAACTCCGCCAGTTGCTCCAGCAGCCCGATTTGGACGAGAAGGAACGCCTGCGGCTGAGCCTGGCGATGCTGGTGATTGCGGAGGACGAAGGCCAGGTGGCTTACCTCAGCGACCGGTTGTTGACCGCCGAGCCGGCGGAATTCCTCGTGATCCGTTTGGCGCTGCTGCCGCACCGCGACGAATTGGCGGCTGGAATTTGGCCCATCGCGGAAGACTTGGCGGCGGCCAAGGACCACCGCTTCCGCGCCGTCTGTGCCCTGGCCGCTTTTGACCCGGAATCTCCCCGCTGGACCAGCGACGCCGACCATGGGTACATGGTGCCCGCGGCGGCCGAGATGTTGGTGGCTGAGAACCCGCTGGTTGCCGGCACCTGGGTGGAAGCCTTGCGGCCGGTCCGGCAGTCGCTCTTCGCTCCGCTTCAGGCGATCTTCGGCGACCGCCAGCGCGGCGACTCGGAGCGGTTGCTGGCGGCCAATATCCTGGCCGATTACGCTGCCGACCGACCACAGCTCTTGGCCGATCTGCTCATGGACGCCGACGTGAAGCAGTTCGCCATTATTTTCACGAAATTCAAGGATCGCGGCAAGGATGGCCTGAAGTGGTTGCAAGGCGAAATCGAGAAGCCAATGCCCGACGCCGGCGAAGAAGCGTGCGAAGTATTGGCCCAGCGGCAGGCGAATGCAGCGGTCGCTCTGATGAAAATGAACACTCCTGACATTGTTTGGCCGCTCTTGAAGTTCAGCCCCGATCCGCGGGTGCGCAGTTACCTGATCCATCGTTTCGCCCCATTGGGTGTCGATGTCGCGGTACTTGTGCAGCGCTTGCGCGATGAACCGGACGTATCGAGCCGACGGGCGTTGATTTTGTGCCTGGGCGAGTTCGACACGACCAGGTTTCCCGTAGCCGAGCGCCAACAACTGGTCGCCACGCTGCTCGCTCTTTACCGCAACGATCCCGATCCCGGCCTGCACGCCGCAGCGGAGTGGTTGTTGCGGCATGAGGGATGGGACCAGGCAGACAAACTGTCGGATATCGATTCCAAGTTGTCTGTGAACGATACGCAGCTTGAGGCACGCAAGGCAACCGACAAGCGGCGGTGGTATGTGAATACGGAGGGGCAGACGTTCGTGATCCTGAATGCCGACAAACCATTCCGTATGGGGTCGCCGGCTGAGGAACCCAACCGAAGAGAAGACGAAGTTCTTCACCAACAGGAAATCCCTCACACGTTTGCCATCGCCTCCAAGACCGTCACGAAAGCCCAGTTCCGGCATTTTCATGCGGCCAATCCCGATGTTTGGATAAGGGACGACGGGGAATTCAGCCCCACCGACGACTGCCCCCAGGTTGCCGTGGACTGGTACGACGCCGCGCGATACTGCAATTGGCTCAACAAGCAAGAGGGCATCCCCGCGGAACAATGGTGCTATGAACCAATTAAAGATGGGCCAAACAAAGGCTACTGCGAGGGCATGAAACCTGCGAATGGCTATTTGCAGCGTTGCGGGTATCGACTCCCCACTGAAGCCGAGTGGGAGTTTGCCTGCCGAGCCGGCAGCCAGACTAGCCGCTACTACGGGTTGAGCGTCAAGCTTCTGCCGCAATATGCCTGGTTTGTAGAAAATTCGCATCAGCGATCGTGGCCCGCGGGCATGAAGAAACCCAACGACTACGGGCTGTTCGACATGCTAGGCAACGTCTGGGAGTGGTGCGACGACGTCTATGACGCCTCGGGAACAAGAACCGACGTGCAGGGCAAGGTCGGCCGCGTGTTGCGCGGCGGTTCGTTCTTCTTTCAAGCATCCCGAGTACGTTCTGCATACCGGCTCAACGACGTGCCGACGAACCGTGACGTCGACTTTGGATTGCGCATGGCGCGGACTTGGCGGCCTAAACAATAGAGGAGAAAAGATGTCGACTTTTGATCTCATCACAAATGTTATTGGGATCGGCGGCATTTTAATCGGTTTTGTGCCTTTGGTTCTGAACGGTTGGCGGCGGGCCAGAGAAATGGGGCTGAGCTGCGAGACGGTGGCAAATTGCGAGGAGCAGGGATGATGTCGCCTGAACCCCAGAAGCCAAATTCTTCCATCGGGGGCAAACCCGTGCCGAAATTCTTGCGTGGGGTTTTGGTAGGGCTTGTTCTTGGTACTGTCCTATCGTTCGGCCTCGGATGGTTCGGCCTAGAGCCCGGAGGTAGAGGGCAAGTGCAGCCCGAGTCCATGGTCAAGACATGGCGAAGGGAGCACGACGAGGCGATGCTGCGATCAGGGAAAATCCGTGGAGCTCCTCGATCGCCTAAGCCTTTCGCTGAAATAATGAAGGAAGAAGGCTGGGATCCCAGCCTGGAAGTCCCGACTTGGAGAGATCGAGATCGGAGCAGATTATGAGCAGGAAACTTGATTATGGTGGTTTCGGTTGCTTTCTGGGATTCGCGGTCGGGTTGGTCCTTGGGACTATCGGTCTGGGCATGTATTGTTCCATGATCATGGAGAGCCAGGACAGAGGGGAGGAAGTCAGGTGGCCTATCCCGCCGGGCTTGGTCAGCAAGGGTGGCTCCCTAAACTCATGCATGATGCTGAAGCCAAGAAGGGCGACTCAGACACGGCCGCCGACAAAGCCATTGCTGAATACACGGAGTCGATCCGGCTCGGTTTCGCCAAATGGACTCCCCTGCAAGCGGCATGGGCCTATTTTGGCCGGGCCATCGCCTACGAGAAGCGGGGCGACCCTGACGGGGCCGTCGCCGACTACGGGGTGGCCATCTGCATGGCCCCGAACTCAGTCGACGCGTATCGTTGTCGGGCGATCGCTTACGCCAGGAGGGGTGATGTCGAAATGGCAATTGCTGACATGACCGAGGCGATCCGCCTCGATCCCAAGGATGCCAATGCGTACATTGACCGCGGCATCATTTATGCCAAGAAACGGGATTACAAGAACGCCATCGCCGACTATTCGCAAGCTATCCAGATCGATCCGAATGGTGCCAAGGCGTATCGCTGTCGTGGCGTCGCGTACGGTGAGGCCGGTGAGATCGAGAAGGCGATCATCGATTTCACGAATGCGATCCAACTCGACCCGAAGTGTGCCGATGCGCACTACAATCGCGCCATCGCTTTCGAGAAAAGGGGTGAAAGCGACAAGGCGGCAGAGGACTTCAATCGAGCCAAGCAACTCGGGCACAAGGCGATGTAGTTGGTATAATAGGTTGACAAATCGCGTAGGTCGCAAGAACTCGTCTTCCCGGAGGAGGTGCAAGCCATGAGCTTCCTGATACTGATGATCATCGGTCTGGCCGGGCTGTTGCTCATGGCCTTGCCGGGATTGCACCGGCATCCGCAGGTTGGGGCGGCGCCGCGGAGCGCCCCGCCAGGGCATGGTGGACTGCGTTTGGGGCACGGGGCGCGAGGGCACGCCGGCGGTCCGGCCAACGCCCAGCCTGGCCACGGCACGGCAAGTCCCGGTCCAGGCCGGCATACTCCAGCGGCGCATGCGCCGCCCGCCGTCGCGGGCGGCAAAGCCGCGCGCAGGCCCAACCGAACGCGGACGCCTTCCGGGCTTTCCGCTTTGTCCCTTCGCCGCGGGCCATTTTCAGCGTGATGACCATGTTCGGCGCCTTCGGCTATGCGCTTGTCGCCGGCATGCAGCTTTCGCCCCTTCCGGCCGGACTTCTGGCGCTGCCGCCCGCCTGCGGCATCGAGTATTTCGCCGTGCGCCCGCTCTGGAACCTGATGTTCCAGTTCCAGGGGCAGCCCTGCAGCTCCCTGGCAACGCTGCGCTTTTGCGAGGCCAGGGCGGTCACGCCCTTCCGCAACGGCCGCGGTCTGGTCGAGGTGGAACTTGACGGGCGAATTTTGCAGCTCAGCGCCCGCCTGGCGGAACCGCAGGCCGGCGCGCCGATTCGCGTGGGAGATCTGCTGCTGATCGAGGATGTGAACGTCGCCGCGCAGCGCGTCGTCGTCAATGTGGTTTAGGACTGGTCCGCTTTAACAACTATTACCCAGAGGAGCCTGTCATGTATCTCGTGTACGTTGGTCTCGCCGTATTGGCCGTCTTCGCCATGCTTCCGATCATCGTCAATGCCTTTTTGCGCGACGTGGAAGCCGGTGAAATCCGCCTGGTAAGCTGGATGGGCGGCAAACTGAAGATCTATCGCGGTCCCTGCAAGTCGACGTTGATTCCCATGCTGACCGTCAGCAAGGTCATTCCGGCGCAGGCGATCAATATCGACATCGAGATCACGGATCAGACCGCCGACATGGACGCCGGCGGCCGGCCCGCGCCCGTCAAGGTGACCGTCAGGGCCTCGGCGATCGTCAGCGTCGGCGAGACCGACGCGATGGTCAATACGGCGGCCAACAAGTTCTTTTCCAAGCCGAAAGACCAGCAGCTTTCCACCCTCACCGACGTTCTCTCGTCGGCCGGGCGGCGGGCCATCAATCTGCTCAAGCACGATCAGCTCTTCAACGCCCGCAGCGGCGCGGCGGCAGCCAGTGCGGCGGCCGCTGCCCAGGACAAGGCGGCCCTGGTGGCCCGCAGCGAAGACGACGAACTGGCGGTGATTATCAAGGATGCCTGTTCCCGCGAACTTCTGGACCTTGGCCTGTCGTTCAACAGCTTGAACATCAAGGCCGTGCTGAGCGAAGTGGCCGAGGCCCGGCGCCGCGAATCGGCGGCCCGCGCCAAGGCCAGTGCCGACGTGGTGCAGGCGCAAGAGGCCCAGCGGGCGCGAATTGCCCAACTCGAAGCGCAGCAGAAGGTCAATGATCAGGAGAAGAACCTGAACATGCAGATCGCCTCCAACGGCGCATCGATTGCAAAGGCGGAAGCGGAAAACAGGCTGCCGTGCGGCAGCAGCGCGAGGCGGAATTGGCGGCGAGCCAGATCACCCAGGCCCGCGCCGATGCCGAACAGAACATTATTCAACAGGAAGCCGAGGGCAAGGCGCAGGCCGCTCGCATCCGCGCGATTGCCGAAGCGGAAGCCGAAGCGATCCGCATGAAGGCGGAGGCGCTCGCGGCCTCCGGTCAGGCCTATCTCGATTTGCGCAGGCTGGAGATGGCCCCGGCACTCACGAAGAGGGTTGCGGCGGCGCTGGCCAACGGCCAGTTCGTCAACTTCGGAAGCTCGGGCGAGGGCGGGCAGAGCGCCGCCGCCTCCGGATCCAACGACGTGATGCGCGTCGTGCAGACGCTCATGGCAGCACAGGTGATTGCCGGCCGGAACGGCAATGGCAGCGCGGGAGCACAGCGGCGGGATCCGGTAGTCGCCGACGACAAGGAAATCAGCGAAGTCGATATCACGCCGGCGGCGCCGCTGCCCAGCCAGCCAATTCGGCCGGCAATGCCCGCCCGCAAGAGTTGACCCGTGGACATCAGGGTACTCTTCGTCGGCAGATTACCCGTCCGGCCAGTCAAGTCTAGGCTAGCCCTTGCGTTCAGGCCGGAGTTCCATAAACAGTTTGTCGAAGTCCCCGTAAAGCAGGCCGGATTCAATCTCGCTTTCGGTTCCCTCTTCATGGCCGCGCGCACCGCTGGGCACCGGCGGCGCGGGGGGACCGAAGGGATTGTAGTCGCCGGGCAGGGAATGCGCCTCACCGCCGCCAGCCGGCCTTTCCCTGACATTGCCTCCGATCGGAAGATAAACTTGGCCGTGATCGCAAAAGACCTGCCGGGCGATGTTGCTGTACGTCAGCCCTGGCAGTACCAGCGGCTTGCCGCAACTTCGCGGTCCGCTTCAATCGTCCCACCGCAAAGGACCACTTTCGTATCGGATCCACAAAAGAGCAGAAATCGCCTGCCGCTGACAACCGGAAGCAGACTGCGGATTGTTGCGTCGCTCTTAAACAAGGTGACCGGACTTGGCGGATGCGCGAGGTTCCGCGGCTGGCAATAGTAAACGTCGCCTGTGCTCCAGCAGCCGAAAAAGTGGTAGATTTCGCTCGAATCACATAGGGCGGCTGAACTAACGAGCATGGAATTGGCGATATACCGCGGCCAGCCTTGCTCCCAGCACTCGAGGTTCGATTCCTCGGGCAGTCGTCCCGGGCCAATTCCCTGTAGAATCTTCATGTCGCATAGCAGCGAAAAGGTCCCATCGCGCGTTCGCACCAGCGAGCTTCGATCGCACGAGCCCGAGTTCGTCCGCGGCGCGAAGGAGAACACGGCGGACCGTACCGGGACGGGACGCGTCCAGTGCACCCCGTCGTGCGTCCGCGTGGACCACAGTTGGAAGACCGTTCCACGCTTGTCGTTGTCTTGCGAGGCGCCGAGTTGAAAGCGGTTCGAGCGATAGAACATGCAGACCTGCTCACCCTCCTGGAAAAGCAAGGGTTCGATGGCGTCGAACATGTCGTGGTGCTCGAAGGGACGGAGCGGCTCCCATCGTTTTCGGTCGCGGCTCGTGCTGAGCATGATGTTGCGACACCCCGTCGGAGCGGGTATAGGGATCGCGAGCAGCCAGCAGCCGTTGGGCAGTTTCGATATGGCCGCGTCGGCCAAACCGGTTGTACCGAGCCCTGGAAGCTCAAGCGGCAACGCTTCGCAGGGCCCGATTGCCCGGCTCTTTCCGAGGACGGTTGTCGCCGCCTTCGGCGCCGGCGCAACTTGCTCACCGGCCCATTTCAGGACATGAACAGTCAACTCCGTAATGCCCGGTCGCTTCTCTTTCCGTGGAAAGTAAAAGAAGATCACGCTGCGCGGTGGCCGCTATTGGCTTGAAGGTCTTCGGCTTTAAGCCCGCCTCTCCCCAATCCATCCAATGATCTTCCGCGTTTGGCGGCACACCCCAGGCGCAATTGCCTGCTTGGAATGATTCGCTGGGGACGACCCTGAAGTCGAACGAAGCGATAGCCTTGCCCTCGGGGGCGACGACGGCAAAAATGTCTTCGCCCCCGAAGTCACCAGTCTGCCGCAGGGACTGCGCACTCGGTGTGAATTTCGCATCGCTTGTGGATGCCGAGAGCACAACAAAACTCCCGTCGGCGGATGTGCCTCCTTTGCCGATCTTCTGGCGAAGGTGGTCGATCTGTGCCGCGCAGCCATCAAGGTAGGGGGCGGACAATAATTCGTTGCTCCGTATGGATTCGTAGCGAACCCGAAGGTAATGGACCAGCGCGCCTGCAAGATCGTCGGCGTTTTCACATGCCTCCGCTGAAAGGAGCTCGGCCTCAGTGATTGGATTAGGAAAATGCGGTCGTAGCGCTGGATTCACCAGGGAATCACGGGCCCGCGACAACGTTTTGACTGCCGCCTTGGCATCCGACAACTCATACAACTCATATTCGCTGACGTACCGTATCAGCGGCCAGGCATCATAGGGACTTCGCTCCGGCTCTCGCTGGGCGACATCTTTGATGTGCGTCTGAAACTCCCGGATGGCGCGATGATAGGCCTCTGCCGCATTGCGGTGGTCCCCTTGCAGCGCATAGGCATGGCCGAGCCAGAACGTGGTCTGCCAGGTATGGCGTGGACTTTCACCGCAATGCGACAGAACTTCGGCAAAGCGCCGGTAATCGCCGAGCCAGAGGGGATCCCACACACCACCGCTGGAACCCGCTCCCTGGTATTGCTCTTCATACGCGGCGCGTTGTTGGCCATAGTCTTCCGGCCGTTCGATCTTCGTTTCTGGAAGGGCCTCTTGAAGGCTCTCTACAGCCGCCGGGTCCAGTCCGGCCTTTGGCAAAACGAGTCGCTCCAGGCGCTTGAGCCCGGAAAGATCTGCCAATCCCGGGCCGGCCAGAAGCGCATCCTGAAGGTTCAGATCCCGCAGTGCTGCCAGATGCTTCAGATGCACGAGATCGTCGTCGAAAATACAGGACACGCGGCCGAGATCGAGGACCTCTAGTTTCTGGAGCGGCGTCAGGGCCGCTAGCCCCATGCCCGTCACTGAGGTCCCGGCAAGCCGCAAGCGTTTAAGGTTCACCAGGGGCTTGAGATATTCCAGTCCCTTGTCGCCGACATGGGTCTGACTAAGATTCAGTTTTTCGAGTTGCGTCAGGCCCGAGATATGGCGCAGGCCATCGCTTGTAATCTTTGACTCCTCCATCGCCAAGTCGCGCAGTTCATGCAGATTCTCCAGGTAGAGGAGCGTTGCATCGTTCGCATCATGGTCGAGCTGCAGCGATCGAAGCGCTTTGAAATCGGGAAAGCGGGCGAATTCGGGCGGTGACTGATCGCCGGCGGGTTCCGCGGCGAGAATTGGCATTGCCAGAAGAAGAGTCAGCGATAGCGCGACGCCGGTGCTGCCTCCCAAATTATTTGACCGAAATTGTCCCAGAATGATTGACCGGAAGTTGAGGTAAAGAATAGAAGAGCGGCAAGGTGGATGGGTGAGGCGGAAGAGGGGAAGGGAAGAGAAAGAGCCTGCGGGCGGCAGAGTGCCGTCCGCAGGGTCAAGGTGATGAGCCGTGGTTCAGTGCGAAGCAGGGCATCGGGGGCCGGGTGGCAAGAGCGGTTCCAGATAGTGGACCGCGGTTACGAAGTCGCATTGCTGCACGGCCATCGTGAAGTCGATGGGGTTGAAGTTGACTTCGCAACGGAAGCAGCGGCCGAGATTCGTAGGCGGGTTGACCGCCGAGTTGCACTCGTTGCAACGAGGACACAAGAATACCAGTTGTCCGTCGCGGAGTTTGTGCGGCCACTCCAGTCGCTTCAGGAGAGAGGCCCAGGCAATGTCATTGCGTAAGCGACGCAAGAGTTCGTCGGGGAAGTAACGTGGCATGCTGTCCTCCTGGTTTTAGGGCAACTGAAATTCGCCGACTACTTGCTGAAACAACTCGTCGTCAATCCGCCGGACCTTGCGGGCGGCGGCCTGCAGCAGGCACGCCGTGGCCAGGTTGTTGATGTGGCGGGGCACACCGTTGGCGAAGTCGTGGATGGCCGCCTTTACCGAGTCGTCGAAGAGTTTCTGGTCGCCGCCGGCCTGGGCGATCTGGAAGTCGATGTAACGGCAAGTCTGCTCGCGGGTCAGTGGTCGCAACTGGTAGCGAACCGAGATCCGATTGAGCAGGTCGGCATGCTGCGCCCGCCGCAGGACGGCGCGGAGCGGTTCCTGACCGACGAGCAGAAGCTTCAGTGGCGGCCGCACGTCCAGCGCGGAACTGATCAGCAGCCGCAGGTCGGTGAGGGCATCGCCGTCCAGCAGGTGGGCCTCGTCGAAGACCAACAACAAGGCGCCCTCGGCCCGCGAGGCCCGTTCCAGGATCTGCTCGTAAATGCGTTCTTTGCCGCGGCGCGGCGTCTCCCCTAGTTGCGTGACGACAAGCTTCAGCAGGCCCGTCGCGGAGAGGTGGGAGAGGTGGCAGTAGAGGGCCTGGCAGTGTTGCGGCAGCAGGCCGTGCAGGAAGCGTTTCAAGAGCGCGGATTTACCGACTCCGCTGGGACCGGTGATTAGCCCCAACTGGCCGGACTGGACCAGGTATTCTAGCCGCGCCAGACCTTCGTCCATGCGTTGGTCCTGCCACAGGGCAGAGACCGTAGCGTGTTCTGCGAAGGGTTGGCTTTTCAGTTGCAAGTGTTCGAGATACATCAGTCGTTCCTTTCGGGAAACAGGGATTGGAGTTGAAACAAGACTTCGGGAAGGGTCGCCGCCGGGGCCTGCTCGAAGGCCTGCCGAAGCAGGCTCTCGGTGACGCGATCGTGGCGGGAGTGGAAGGCGGCCAGGAGATCCATTTCCTGGACGGTCAACCCGGATACGCCGCCCTGACGAGCCAATAAGCGGGCGAAGACGCGGGCGAAACTCGACAAGGACCATACGTTTTTCTGCCGTGCCGAGTGGTAGTCGATGCCCAGGTCGCGTCGCTGCTCCTGCATGGCGGCGTGTTCGGCACGCAGGGCATCGAGATAGTGGGGCACGATGGGTGCGGCAGGTGGCGAAGGCGACGGTTGCGGATGGCTGCCCTTTTCGCGTTGATAACGCCGACCGCGACCCACGTACCGCGCCCGCGGGAGTGTAAAGCTGGACTTCGGCAAGCGGGGAGAAAGGATCGTACTGGACGACCAGCCTATCGCCCCGCAGCGCCGGATCGACAGCGAAGAACAGGCTCTCCACACGCACGTCCGAGAAGTCCTTGTCGACGAGGCGCGGCACCCGCTGATGGAAGAAGCCCAGTACCGCCCCCAGATCGACCTGCCGCAGCAGCCGGGGCTCCTGCTGATAGCGCGCGTGAGGAGTTTCCCCGGTCTCGCTGTTCGCATCTTGGTGATAGGCCACCGCGAGCCAGGCCGCCAAGACGCGGTTCAAGTCGTCGAGCGTAAGGATCTGTCCGGCGCGGACTTCCGCTTCCAATTGCATCTGGCAGGTCTGGAAGAAACGTTCGATCAGGCCGCCGGCCGGAGGATCGCGCGGCGGCCGGTGCAAGAGCTGGATGTTGAGCTGGGTGCAGGCCAGTTGCAGGGCCTTGGCATGGTAGATTTTGGCGTTGTCCACGTACAGTTCGCGGCTGGCGCCGTGATTTCCCCAGGCCCGCAGCAGCGAATCCAGGAGGATGTCCAGGTTCTCGCGGACGTAGTAGCGGGCCTCGACGATGTAACGGCTGTGGCAGTCGATCCAGGCGGAAAGATGGGTCTTCACGGAGCGGCCCTGGTGCATCACCGGCGGGCCGTGCTCGAAGTCGCCGACCCACAGGGCACCGGGCTGGTCCCGGGTCCAGCGGCAACGCACGATTTCCTTCGCCACGCCCAGCTTCCGCCGCGTGGCCCCTTGCTGCCGCAAGTGCCGGTACAGGGTGGAACGCGGAAGCTGACGTCCGAACTCCCGCTTCAAGATGCGATTGATCGCTTTGTGGGAGCGGAAGGGCTGCTCCTTTTTCAGGGCCACGGCGCGGTCCAGCAAGTCGCTGTGCTTCTTTCGCGGCTGGCCCCGATCGGAGCGGCGGCGGCGATACAGGCCCGGCACGCCTTCGTCTTTCAGCCGCCGCCACTGGCGACGCAGGGTGCGTGCCGAAAGGCGTTTCCGCCGTCCGTTGGGCAGCAGGCGTTCCTCTTGGCTCAGTTGCTGGAAATACCGCTCGCGCCGCCGCTGGGGAATTTCTCCCAGCAGCACGGGGCTCAGCAGCGAGCACCAGAAGACAGCCCAGTCTTCATTGTTACAAGGCATAAAGTTTGACTCCAAACAAGGTGGGGATGGATGAAAAACCACTGTCGGAGTCCATGCTACCTCACGTGAACCCGGATCTTGTCGCGAAACGGGGGAAGAACTTCTCGGAAAATACCTCTTCCCACTCGGCGATCAGATGGAGCACTTGCCGCGCAACGCAGCAATTGCTCACGCTGCGGACTGCGGAACTTTTGCGGCGCCACGGCCCCGGCAAAGCGATGACAGGTGGAGGCGGGGCAACGCTCCTGGATCAATTGCCGACCCGCAGCCAACGCGGCGGATTGCACCCCCAACCAAGTCAGCACGCACCAGATCGTGCTGTGATGCAGGGCCCGCTCTTCCATGGCGGACGACCCCGGCGGCGGCTGATAGCCGGTCGCTCGCTTTCCCGGGCTGGCCGTCTCACGGTAGGATTGCCCGTCGTTCTCCAGATAGCTGCCGGCAAGGTGCAGGAGGGTCGGGCCCGCATAGCGCTTATAGGGGAGTACGAAAGCTGGGGTAATCGGTAAAGATGTACTGGCACTTCCGGCATTGCCAGCGGGCCAGCCAGATGGTCACGCACAGGACCGTGTGTTCCACAAGCAGCCGCAGACCACGGCGGCGCAGCTCGTGGGGCGCGAAACGGCCGCGCTCTCCGCAACGGCTGCACAACTGTCGGAAACAGACACGATCGGCACTCTGCCGGCGCACGGCTTGGTTGTGCTCTTCGACTTCAATTACAGTTGTCGGGCGGGGCAGTTCGATACTGATGGCGAGATCTTTCTCAACAGGAGGAGTGAGGGTTGTCGTAAACGGGCCTCACTCCTCCATTTTCATGCGCCACCGACCACCGAAACGTAGAAAACAGGGGCGGGGTTTACAATGAATTTAACCGGGCGGGGTCCGGGGCGGGATAAGGGCGGGGTTCAATCCGGACGAATAACTCGAGACTTCAGCCGGTTATTCCGGTCAGGCAAACTTGTGCGCCGCAGCCGGCAAAAACCTTGGAAATCGCCCGACAACCCAATTTTATGACCGCGGCCATAGACTAGCCTCCATTGGCTCTTGACGCTATCCGATCGACTCCGTCGCCCTCATCGCAATCGTGGCGAAGCCGTCAGATTATTCCTTTATTTTCAGCTACCCAGAGCACCGTTGCAATAGTATGCCTTGAAAACGACGATTGAATTTGAGCCCGTCAGCGCTGCAGCGAAATTGACACTCACATCAAAGCGCTTACAATGGCGCGGTAGCGGTCAGTATACCTGATTTCCTCTGGAGAGCATATCATGTCCCCGAAGCTTCTTCCGCTTGCCGCCGTCGTCGTTTCGCTGTTCTTGACCGCCGCTCGCGGCGATGGGCCATCGGCGGAACTCATCGGCCAGCCGGTCAGCGGCGCCGGACGCGAGTTGACCGCCTTGGCCTTTGATCGCGACGACATTCTATGGATCGGCTCTCGCTATGGCGGAATTTACGCCTGCCGCCAAGGCCAGTTCTACGTTTGCAACGCCTACAACACGCCGATCCCCGACGACGGCATAGCCGCGATCTGCGTCGATCAACACAATACGAAGTGGTTCGCATCAACGCGCGGATACGTCTTTTCGTTCGATGGGGAGCGCTGGCGAGTCATTCTGGAATCAAAGGCCACGCGCGAGATGCTCGGCAGGATCGCATCGATTCGTAGCGACACCCACGATCGCATCTGGATCGTGACCGAGGCCGGTCACCTATTCTGCCTTGACAAGGGCCGGCTGGAGGCCGTCGATCCTGATTCCAAGGTCGAGGCGGGCGACGGCAAGAGTCCAAAGAAGGCGGACCGGATCATGAATGGCCAGAGGAATGAAGTACGCTGCCTGGACTTCGACCGCAGCGGAAACCTCTGGGCCGGGGGCAACCGGGGGCTCTTCTGCTTCGACGGCACCATTGGACTTGCCCCGGCGACAGCCAGATGCAGCAAATGGAAATACCCAAGCTCTGGTGCAATTCCAAGACCGACGAAATCTATCTTATTTCCGCTGGCGTTGATTTCAAGGAAAACCCCTTCGGTTTGCCTACCGGGAAGCTCTTCGCCTTCAAGGCCGGCCGCAGCCGAGTGGTGACCGATGAATTGCCGGAGTCTCGCATCGAGGTCCTGCGTGGAAATCAGGAGGGGCGATTCGTCGTCGGATACATAGCGCCGGACGGCGCGATCGTCGGTGACGGCAAACAAGTTCGGCGTTATGCCGTCGGTACTCCCCTGGAAAATGAATCCGTGGCAGACGTGGCTTTCGACAAGCAGGGGCGGATCTGGTTCGCCGCACGCTTCCGAGGTCTGTGCTGCCTGGACAACGGCAAATGGAAGACGTTCCCGCCGCCGGACCGAAACGATCCCATTCCGCTTCCAGTGTGGCAGAAAAAGCCCTTGCAGGACCTTGTGCGACAAGAGGCCGTTGATGTCGACATTCACAAGGTCCTGGAAGATCCGCGCAAGTATGCTGACAAGAAGCTTCGCATCGTCGGCACGATCGCGTCAAGCTTCGAGTACGCCGAAATGATCGATTCGCGTGGCGAGAAATTGGGAATGTGGCCTAACTACCGCATGCTGCAGAACGCGTTCGGCCAGCCGGAAGGTCACACAGGGGATAGGAAGCCCGAGAGACCACTACAGGAATTTCTCGGCTATCTTGAATGGGGCGGTCACTTCGGACATATGAGCGCCTGGCCGATGCAGTTCACCATCGTTGAGGTCTATCCGGCCGATATGGACAAATCCAGGAAGGTCGAAATCCAGAAACAATACTTGACGCGCGTCGAAAAAGAGAGCTACGACTGGCCGGTTTCGGAGTACCTGCCCGAGACTGCCGAGCTGCAAAGACTGCGCGAGCGATTGCAGGGCGCATGGATCATTGAAGATCTGCAAGCAGGAAACCAGTCGACCCGGCTTCGCGGCGGTAAGGGTTCGCGGTGGATTGTCTCGGGCGATCGCCTGACGACGGGCTCGCCCGGATATTGGTCGCGCGGAACTCTGCGGATTGATCCGTCGCGCAAGCCTGCGGCTTTGGATTACTACTCTTCGGACAGCGATCCAAACTCGGTCGGCCCAAGAATGCTCCTGGGCATCGTATCGATTGAAGGCGAAAGGCTCCAAGCCTGTCTTTCGGCAGGTTGGAATATGGAACAACCCAGACCGCGAGATTTCAAATCCGACAGCCATTTTTGCACCGTGGTTTATTCGCTTCAACGTGATCGGAGTTGGTCACCGCCAGGAACGGTCATATCCGCGGAACCCGACGACGCGGCTTGTATCGCCGCCCTGAAGAAATCCGACACGCGTCTGGAATACGATGACCATGGTAATGTATTGGCAGCCGAGTTCGGCTTCATTCAGGTTAACGGGTACCATCCGGCAACGGACGCAATGTTCGCTTTCTTGCGGGGATTGCGCCACCTGGAGCGAGTTGATATAAATGGTGGCGATCTTAGCGACGAAGGGCTCAAGTCGCTCGCGCATTGCCGGGATTTAGTGTCGTTGGGCGTTGGCGGAAACCATGTTACGGATGCCGGATTGGAAACCCTCGGCGGGCTAACTCGCCTTGAGCGCCTTCGGCTGGATGACACGAACGTCACTGACGCCGGTTTGGAGAAGCTCAAGGACTTGAAGCGGCTGAAAGTGCTCCAGGTTTCTTCTCTCGCTTTTACCGGCTCCGGACTCGACTCCCTCAGTGGATGTTCCGCGCTGGAGGGTCTGCAACTCGGCGGGCCAAAACTTACCGACGATGTCTTCCGCCATGTCGCGAAGTTCCCCGCGCTCCGGAGCTTGCGTTTCTTCGCAACAAAGATCGGCGATTCGCAGGCTGCCGATCTCGGCTCGTGTGTCAATCTGGAAGAGCTTTGGCTGGACGGAACGAAGTTCGGCGACACGGGAATGAAGTACGTGCATAGCCTGAAGAAATTGAAGGTCCTCCGCGTCGGAGATACGCTCGTCACGGACGCCGGAGTAGCAAATCTCGCAGGCCTGACTGCTATGGAAGAGATCTTCGTCTATGGGACTCGTGTCACCGACGCCGGTCTGCGGTCCCTTGAGGACTTGCCGAAGCTCCGTCGCCTGTGGCTCATCGGTACGTCCGTGACGACCGTGGGAGTGGAACGCTTGAAGAGACTGCCCGACCTCGAAGAATTGTTCTTGAACGGAACCCGCATTGACAACGACGGCCTGAATTGCTTGAAGTCTTTTCCGAAACTTCGCACAGTCGGTCTTAGCGGACCTCGCGTCACGCGGGAGGCGGCCGAGTCGCTTCGCAAAGAGTTGCCGACACTAAATGTCTCTTACGAGAACACATATCGCACGAAGTGAGACAGGCAGTCTATGCCAGTACAATTCCGACTACCTTTCACTTCTTCACCATCGTGGCCGTGATCCGGCCCGGCGGCAGTTCGCCTTTCTCGAAGGCGGTGATGTTCGCTAAGTTCTCCTGGGCGATGGCCTCCAGCGCCCGCTGCGTGAAAAAGGCCTGGTGGCCGGTGATGATCACGTTGGGGAAGGTCAGCATCCGCGAGACGTTGGCGGCCTGAAAAAAGGTCCGATCGTAGGGCTTCGTGCTGAAAACGGCGACTTGCATCGACTGCGGTCTCGAAATAGTGGTATTATTTAATGAAAACTGACATAGGGCCAGACCGAACATGTTGTTACAATCGTCCCCGAATCGGCCACGGAAGGTCGAGCACACGACAGCTATGCTAGCAACGATTGCCGCGGGAGGGAACCCATGAAGCGATCTTCAGGGCGGAGTTGGATAGGGATGGCATGCACCCTGGCCGGGCTGCTGCTGGGCAGCCGGGCCCTGGCCCAGGCCCCCCAGCAAGATTGGCAGGCCACGCCCAACTACCCGTCGAATAATCCGCCCAACTATCAGCCCTCCACCGCCCCGGCCGGCCCTCCCCCGGGCGGCAATCCAACCGCCGGCCAGCCGCCAGCCGGGCAATATCAGTATCCGCAGCAGCCCGATCAGCCGGTCGGCCCGCCGCAATATCCGGGGATCGAGCGCCGCCAGCCCGTCACGGCCGGCCCGCCGGGCTACAACTATCAGCAGCCCGACAATCGCGCCGGCTATCCGGTGCAGGACCCGCGGATGCAGGTCGGCCCGATCCAAGGCCCGCCGGTCGCCGGCCCGCCGGCCCCAGGGCAGATTCAAGGTCCCCCAGTGCCGCCCGTTGCGCCCCGAGCGCCGTTTGTGCTCTCGCCCCAGGAAGCGGACGCACTCAACCGGCTGCTCGCCGATTGGGAAAAGCGGAACAAAGAGATCCACGTCCTGGAGTCGAAGTTCTATCGCTGGAAGTACGACGCCGTGTTCGGCAACGGCCAGCAGCCGCCGCCCGACGAGGGCGAGTTGAAATTCTCCGCGCCCGACAAGGGCATGATGAAGATCGAGGCCAAGGACCCCACGCAGAGTGAACAATGGCTCTGCGACGGCAAGTCGATCTACCAGTTCGACTACAAGCAACGTTTGGTGACGGAATACGTGATGCCGCTGGAGTTGCAGGGCAAGGGGATCGGCGACGGCCCGCTGCCATTCGTGTTCGGCGTCGAGGCCGAGAAGCTCAAGCAGCGCTATTTCATGCGGATCATTACCCCGCCGGATGTGAAGGATGCGGTCTGGCTGGAGGCCTTTCCGCGCTACCAGCAGCAGGCCGCCGAGTTCAGCAAGGTCCAGGTCATCTTGCAAATCTCGGGCACGACCAAGGCCCTGCTCCCCTTTGCGATCCAGATCTACTCGCCCAACGGCAAGGACCGCATCGTCTATCAACTGCAAGACCCGTCGATCAATCCGTACAAACCCTTTGGCGGTGTCTTCAACAACTGGACGACACTCTCGATCCCCAGCGGCTGGCGGAAGAAGACCGAGCTGCCCCCACCGCCGGTGCAGGCCGGCATGAATCCCTCGGGGCCGCCGCGGCGATAGGCACCGCACGGATTTCGTCCTGATGGGCCGCCAGAAGCAGTGTTATACTCCGCGCTGCCAAGAACGATACTAACCCGAAGTGCAAGCGAGGGCCGCAGCTTATTTCCGCGCTTGCGCTTCGGAAATCAAAGATCCATGTATTCCATCTGGATTTGGACCACTTCCTTGCTGCGGGCGAAAAACGCGGTGGAACTGGGCGGCATGCACGTGATTGGTGTCGAGTGTCACGAGTCGGGCCGGATCGACCGCCGGCTTCTCGGCCGTGCCGGGCGGCAGGGCGACCCGGGCAGCGGCCGCTTCTTCATCGCGGCCGACGATCCGCTTCTGGTCCGTTTCGCCCCCTCGCTGAGCGCGCGAATGCAACGCATGCCGAGATCGCCGCGGATCTTTCCGCCGGCGTGCTCGCCGCCCAGCGCGGCCGAGGCCGCCGCCTTCACCGCCCGGCGGCGGATGCTCCTGCACGACCGCTGGATGGACGAGATGGGGACGATGCTGGGTTAAGGGTGAGTACCATTTTTGGGTGCAGTTGTCACTTGCCTTTCCTCTACATCTCCAAGTCGCCCAGCAGTTCCAGCGATCTGCTTCTCGGTGTCTGCTAGAAAATGTCTTTCGGCCATGTCAGTCCTCGGTATCTATCGCGCCAGTTTACAGGGCAAAGGGGGTCAAGATTATCAACAAGTTCCGCCCGGCATTCAAAGACATGCATCAGCGGATTCACGTAGATGGCAAAGAGTCGATTCTTGGGGACAACGTCACTCAGCAACTTGGCCTTCGGCGTCAACGGCACCTTGCGGATGAACTGTAACGATGTGGCTGGCGCCGTGCGCTCCGTTGAGAAGCACTTCAAACCGCAGCTCGCCCGCCTCGGCAATTGGAATTTCCAGCAAGCCCTGTATCGATCGGTATCTTAACCGACCTTTACTGAGATTCATGGGAAAATCGAGGGGAGCGGATTGCCCAGGGAGGGTTACGCGAAGTACTACCTGAAAATCGAGATTGATTTCATCGCGCTTGATATTCCAGGAGCTTACCGCGATCACCTTGGGAAGTTGGTATGGAAAACTGGGCGGAAACACGTCTTCGGCAACGCGAAATAGGGTGATCTCGTTCGTGTCCGCGTCAATGGAAACATCCTTGCAGACGATAAAGTACTCGAGACTAGGCATTTGCGACCTCGGCATATCGCGAATAAGAGACATTGACCCCGCCATGCCGCGTCCTACGAACGTGGCGTTCAGCAACAAGAGTGCTTCCGGCCGTCGCAATTTGCGGGCTGAACCGTTGCGTTCGAACTTCGTTCTTAGGCAGCAAATATCGGTTCTTCAGACATTCACGGGCGACGTAACTCGCCGCGCCCAATTCGGACAGGCGCAACCGCGACAGGTCGTGCAGAAACTCTTCGGCAGAATCGGTCACGCGGTGTTCGAGGACCACGCAGAGCGCCGCCAAGGCCAGACTGTTCGACAGCCTGCGCCCCTTGCTGAATTCCGCCGTTATTGAGGAAACGAACTCGTGAATGGTCTTTTCCGTGATCTCGCCGCTTCTCAACGCGCGCGCGATTCGCTGAACAAGGGGAGATCGCTGCAGTGTTCTGCGAAGAACCGTAGGAATCTCGCAGAATCCCACAGAATCGTGAAAGGAATCGTGCGTGAGGCTATCGAGCAACCCGACGGGCATGTCATACTCCTGAAGGAAGTGGTCGATCGGTCCAAAACTCGGCTTCGCACGGGTGCTTGTGGTTCTCCATCAAGGAAACGTCATCAAGGAAGGGGTGCGCCGTGAACTTATGCAGGACCTCCCCTGAGACGGAATTCCATTTGCTAAGGACCCACGGGATCGGTGGGGATTGCGGTGAAACTCCTGCTCGAAAGTACATCACGACACCGACGTGGAAGAACCCGCGGTGGTTGGCGGGGGATTCCCAATAAGTGACGAGATCGCCCCGACGAAGGGA
Organism: uncultured Planctomycetia bacterium; assembly: GCA_963824275.1. Classification (GTDB taxonomy): domain Bacteria; phylum Planctomycetota; class Planctomycetia; order Pirellulales; family Thermoguttaceae; genus JANXQG01. The sequence goes on from CAWGOT010000003.1 coordinate 2,566,304, forward strand.
CTCAACCTGCAAGTCGATCACTCGATATCCATCGTCCTTGAAGATCGTCATGACTTGTTTGTCAACTTCTTCAAAGACGGAGGTACGTCGGCTCGCCCAGACGTGGCCGATGCAATTGTAAACGCCTGTTGCAGGCTTTCGTTCCTCCCAGTCCGCACGATGGCGATCGAGCAATCTCGCATATTTGGCCAACTCATTGTAGCCAGGCTCAAGCTCGATGGTGTTCTTGATCACGCTGCGCTCACGGGTTTCCAGCACGATACTCCGCTCGGTTGGCCCAACCAATCGCAATTCTTCAAACACGTTCGATGATCTTCCTGGGTCGAGCCAAAGCCTGTAAACCCTCGCCCAGGTCGATTATAAGTACCATGACGGCAGGGGAGCAACAGGGGCCGCGGGGTGATGGTAAAACCCTTCAATGTGGCCCGCATAGTTGCTTCTCCATTGTACCGCGCGTTGGCCGTCTGCCAAACACCAACCCGACAGAGGGGGCTTTCGGCTATTCCGCCGGAAAGTGCTACCGGGGCAAGTTTCGAAAGAATCCCCCCCGCGGAGTGGGTGCTCGCAATGATCGAGCATCGCCGCCGAACCGGAACCTATCGTCCGGAAGACCTGCGACGGCTACTTGGCGATCCGAACAAGAGTGTCGAGGTCGGCCCGGAGAGCAGCCTTTCTTCCTTCCTCTCGGCTGAGGGCCGCTTGCCGCCCGACAGCCCTCACGGGCTCCTCCGGGCGAGTGGCTGGGGTGAGGGCAGTTTCCCCATTCCGCCCCGTCTACTGGCTCACCACTTCTAGCTACTGGACTCTGTTTGCGCCCCGCTCCCCGCCTCACGCCCCCCACCTCTCGCTCCCGATTTCGGATTTCGACATTCGGATTTCGGATTTTCCGCCAAGGGGCTTGTTGCAGACCCCATCCGCAAGAGTTAGAATAGCGATTTGCATGCTGCCCCGAACTTACGCCATCGGCGGGCAGTTTCCAGAGTCTTGGCCGCGGGATAAATCTGATGCGGCGACCCGGCGACTGTCGCGATAAGGCCCGGCACTTGTTGATCGTCAGTATCAAAGGAGCTTGCCGATGAGTTGGTTGACGTGTGCATTTACTGCGTGAATTGGGGATTCCGGGTTCCGGGCATCGGCATGAATGCCGCCGTAAGGGACGAAATCGCCCGGGAGTTCGGGCCCTGGCTCAATCGACTGCAGTTTCGCGGCGAAGGCTACCGCGAGGGAGAAGTCTTCGAGTCGTTCGGAATCATCTACGTGCCCGACCCGTACTCGGCGCGGTGAGCGAAAAAAAAAGAGGCAATGCCGTCGGCGCCACTCAATCGAGTCGCCCCTAGGCTGAGCCTCCATAGGTAGTATCGGCGGAAATGCCGATGCAGTCAAGCCCTCACAGGGCGAGATTTCAAGAAACCCGGCCGACGGTGGTGGCTTACCCGGCGTTGCCAAAACAGCCCCACCAGGCTGAGGCTGCATGCGCCGCTCGCCGCTCTACCCCACATCACCGAACCGCGGGACCGTCCTCCGGAAGAGCACGAGCGGGTGAGCGGCACATTGCTCCCCCTACCTCCGGGGGAGCTGGCAGGAGTGAGGGTGTTTCCGCTTTCCGCCCCCTCTTCTAGTAGATCCTCACTTCTAACTCCTGGATTCTATTTTCGCCCCCTGTACAATTTCGCCAAGTTTTTTAGTTCAGGGGCTTGTTGCAGACCCCATCCGCAAGAGTTAGAATAGCGATTTGTGTGCTGCCCCCGGACTTACGCGATCGGCGGGCAGTCTCCAGAATCTTGGCCGTGGGACAAATCTTATCATCGCGCTCAGTTAATGCGGCGAGTTTGAAAACGAGATCCCTGATGAAATCCCCCGACTATTGGCTCGGTAAACTCTCGAAACTGCGCGTGGACCGTGCGAGCGGCGATCCGGCCCCACATAAGCCCTTGCTTCTGCTTACAAGTTCAATCTCGCTTCCCTGCCACCGACAGAAGGCTGGGAGTCGATTCCGACGCCAGTGGGTCGTATAATTTCGCGAGTAGAGGCGTTTATGTTGGCGGCGGCGAGCGATTGTACCAGTATGGCGGCCAGAGTTGAGAGGTTTTGCCAGGCGAAAACGAACGTAAGTACCTGGGCCTCTTCTCTGTTATGGTTTGGTTGGTGACCCAAAAGGTGGATGAAAACTGGCCGCCAGAATGGTCCAATTTCTGTCCGCCACCGACAGCGTTTAGGCTTTCCATACGCATGGCCGATACTAAACTGGTGACCCGGGTCCCCTCCGAAAATGGCAGTACCCCGCTTGACAGCGAGCAGTACTCCGTGGAAAATCCGGTTTTTACGGGTTTTCCGTTGATCTGGGTCACTATTAACCCCTAGCCGTGGAGGTATTCAAGCATGACCACTGCATTTCCCATTCGCCTGACGATCTCTTGATCGCCGTCTTTCACAAGGTCGGCCCAAAGACTCGAATCTTGGACGATTTTGAGTTGGCGAAGATCTTCAATGACGCCGCATTGAAGGATGTCGGAGGATTTTCGCAGTTTAGATGGCATCCGCAGTACCACTTCTCGAAATTGCTGAGCGATACTCTGCAAGTACTGGATCACGCGGGCTCGATCATTCGCGAGAATCCCGCCCAACGGTACTTCAAGGTTTCCGAGCATACCGCGGGCCCGTACGGCGAGGCGAAGTTCGCCGAACTTGACCCGAACGAACAACGGTTGGCTGAGGAACTTGCACAGAAAATCCGCGATCGTATCGGGGTGCCGCATGGGTCTGGCAGAGAAAATTGATGCCTTCGCCGAGAGGCATTTGCCGCCCGAACCCGAAGCCTGGTGCCGCCGGTACCTGAACAAGCCGAAGATCATACACGATGGTCTGTGGGGCACGTTTGAGTTGCAGTCCCACGAGGTGGCGCTCCTCGACACGCCCCTGCTGCAAAGGCTGCGATACCTTCATCAAACGGGCGCGGTCTATCTCACGTATCCGTCGGCGCATCACACGCGGTTTGAGCATACGCTGGGAGCGCTTTGCCAGATTGGTCGCCTGTGCCAGGCTTTGCGCGGACCGTACTACAAGCCCAATAAGCGAATCAGTGAACCCGTTGAGCACGACGCTCGGCTTGCGGCGCTTCTCCATGATACAGGGCACGGCCCCTTTTCTCACACCAGCGAACAGTACTTTTCGGCCCTCGACGAGATCGTTGAATTCCAGAAGGATCCTTCGTTTCAGAATAGCGGCGCCGGCGAGATTCTTTCGTATCTGATCGTACGTTCAGAGCCGTTTCAGCAGTTCGCGCGGGCTTTGATCAATACGCACGAGTTGGAGATTGACTGCGACCGAATCGCAAAGATGATCAGTGGCACGATGCCCGACGACAAGATGTACATGAGCGAACTGATTCACGGTCCTTTTGACGCCGACGAGTTGGACTACATGCCCCGAGACGGCATGTTCAGTGGCCTGAGGATGCACGTGGATATCGATCGTCTGTATCATTCGATCAAAATCAAGAGCGCAAAATTCAACGGCCAAGACCAAACTCGCATTGCTGGCGATACGAGAGGCCTTTCGCCCCTGATGCAAATCATGTTTAACAAAATGCTCTTGTACACCGGCATGTACCACCACCATAAGGTGCGTGCGGTCGATTGCATGCTTTGGGCGGTCTTTCAACTTGCAATCGATCGCAAGGTCAAAGTTGGCGGAGTCCGGCTAGAGTGCCCGGTCGACTTCCTGGAATTGACCGACGATCGCCTGTTGACGCCCGAACTTGCGGAAGATGCCGATATTCAAGAGATCATTCGGAATATCCGTAATCGAAGGCTCTGGAAAAAGGCGTTGGTCATTGCCAGAAACACTGTGCCCGAGCGCATGCACAACGACGCGGCGCAAGCCCCCATGCGCTTTTTGCCGGCGTGGCCACGCTTGCGGGCAACGCGCAAGCCAAGATTTTGGAGCGGCGCAAGGTTGCCATCAGGATTTGGGAGGCCGCGGGCAAGCCGTGCAAGGACTATGAAGTTTGGCTTAACGTCCCCAAGCCGCCGAGCATGGATGAGTCGAAACAGATGTGGATCGATGCTCCAGGACAGGACGCGCCCAAGATTCTGAACGACTTCATACCCGTCCAGCAGTGGGTCGAGTTGTATGGGATGCACCAATCCCGGGCTCACGTGTACTGCCCAGCAGAAGTTGGCGAAAGCGTGGGAAAAGCTGCCGAGAAGGTCTTCGGCGAACTGTTTCATCTGGAGTTTTTGCCGCAAGCTTGCGCCTATGCCGCGGGCAACGCGTGATTTCGCGCGGACCGGCAAACGCACGGACCTTTCCCAGCAGGCAGATGGCTTACCGTACGAGCCCTTGCGGATTGTCGAGCAACGGTCCTTCATCCGTTCCAAGAATCTCGCACAATTCCTCATTCGACACGCCAGCCTCGAAGCCAGAGATTGCGCTATCCTCGATCACCATTTCGAACATGGCCCGCTTCCGATCAAGCAAACGCGCAATCCCTTCCTCGATCGAGTCCGGTGAAATCAGTCGTTTGATTAAGACCACCCTTGTCTGGCCAATTCGATGCACTCGATCCTCGGCCTGCGCAGGACCTGTGGGTTCCACCAGAGATCGAGTTGGTATACATATCGAGCTTCGGTCCAGGTGAGACCGACCCCGGCCGCCATCGTGCTGGCCAGCATGATCATGACGTCCTTATCTTCACGGAACCGTCGGCTTGCTTCGTCTCGCTCATTCAGGTTCATCTCGCTGACAATCTTCTGTGGCAATTCGGGCAGCACGTCTCGCTTCGAGCGCCGCAACATCAGAGAATCTCGGGCACGCAGGATGTGCGCGTAAGCCGAAAATTGGTCCGGATCCGCGAACTCATTCGGGGCGAGAAATCGGAGGACGCTCCCTAGTTCTTCCGGGCGGTTCTCTAACGGCGTTCCGCTGAGCGCCCACCGGCGCGGGACTATCGCATGGGAAAGCACGCCGGAACGAAGCGAATCCGGATCCTTCAGCCGTTGCGCCTCGTCAACAATTATCACGTCGAAATCAGTCTCGAAGAAGCGGCGGACGTCGACATCTGGAACTTCCTAAACCGAGGTCCGAAGTGGGCACCGGTCGACGGATCGATTGCTGCGATTTCGGCTGCGGTCGGTGACTCCGAATATCTCTTCTACGAGGCGCCCGATCATCGGAGCGTCACGGCGGTTGCAACTGGTGGGGTTTTCGAATCTCAGTACCTTCGGCGCAGTTTTCTGTGAGGCGCTCGGCTGCGGGTTCAAATGGAACTGGCGAGATTCCCCACAAGCCGCCGAGGCAGACTCAGCTTATCGCACGATCCATGCTGCCGCACGTTCATCCCGCGGGACGGGATTGCTGAACGTGTAGCAAATCGGATGCGGCCGGTTGCGTTATGATCGTGAGTTTCGCGGCTTCACTGCAAGAGAAACTTGTTTGTTCGGTGCCATGCCAAATACCTTCGGCTTGGCCATAGCGACTCACTTTCGGGCAGTCGAATTCGCCTCCCGGCCATTTGCCGGAGCAGGCAGCATTCATTTTCGGCTGATTCGGAGAAAGAGCTTGTGGCCACCATGACGCGGAAATCGTCTGATATCGTCCATAGCCCCTCGTCAAAAAGCCAGTGCGCAGTTCTTGGAAAGGGCCAGCCCGTTTTGCAGATCGTTGTTCCGGCTGTCTTTGAAGGCGTGGATATGCGCGGCGTCGACGATGCTGCCGGCGTCGATCGTAACCAGCCGGTAACCGGTAAGCGCGCAGGTGTAATCGTACGCGCCAACGACAGCCGTACGGAACTTTGCCTCCCTCCCTGCCTGCTTTGCTTCCTTGCGGCTCTTGTAGGCCGCATCCTCTTCAAGCTCAAGGTCCGACGGTGCGGTGAGCCCCACGGCTTCGTACAACGCGATCTGCTCCGATGGCGGAAAGCAGGTTGAAATCAGGATCCTTCTCGCCCGTTTGCGCAAATTCGGGTCTTGGACGAAGCGGATGAAATCCGGTGCGATCTGCGCAGAACTCGCCTGGTCGCGGTTGCGGGTCGGGCGTCCCTCGCTGTCAAGCGGAGTCCAGATTTCGTCAGTATGCATGTGAAAGAATGGCAGCCGGACGTCCGGCCTCTGCGGACGGCGACACGCGACGATCGGCCAATAAGAGATAAAGCGAGATGCGAGCTCAGGCGTCAAAAACAACGGATTCGTGAGCCGCCCCTCCTCGGCAAGCTCGAAGATGACCAAGAGCAGCAACGGCTTGTGCGGCGCCGGCCCTTTTGCACGATCGATGTGAAGGTGAGAGAGGTTTTCAAGCCAGTCGTGTTGGTCGCTCATGTCGCGCACCTTGAAAATGCGTTCCCCAATTCTTCAAATCACCTTATCGTTTCGGTAATGGCCTTCCAAAGGTCGGCATTGATGTCCCCCGGCCTCGACGTGTCGAGATTCTCCCGCTCGGCGCCGACGACTTCTGCAAGGAGCCTCCGTTCCTCGCCGGTAAGTGACCGCAGGATGTCACGGATCTTAGCACGTGTCTCGATTCTTGGGTTTTCCATCGTCTTCCTGCCTTTCCGAAACTACCATGGTAGCCATTTCCAATCGCCGCGCCTATGACCCGGGCTACCCGGCGCCGCGCAAGAAATTCCGCTGGTGTACGGAACGGATGAAGATCTACCCCTCCAACAAATTCATCCGCGAGATGGTCCGCAAGTCGGGGGAAGCGATCCTCGTGCTGGGGACGCGGAAAGCGGAGAGCCAGCGCCGCCAGCGGACCATGGAGAAACACGAACAGACCCGCGCCCGCCGCTTTGCCGAACCCCGCGAGCGCCTGACCCCCAACACCAAGCTCCCCAACTCGCTGGTCTACACGCCGATCGAAGATTGGACCAACGACGACGTGTGGCTGTTCCTGATGCAGGTCAAGAACCCCTGGGGCCACACCAACAAGTCGCTCCTGACGATGTACCAGGGGGCGAGCGAAGACGGCGAGTGCCCTTTGGTCCTCGACAGCTCGACGCCAAGCTGCGGCGACAGCCGCTTCGGCTGCTGGACCTGCACGGTGGTCGACAAGGACCGCTCGATGGAGGCGATGATCAAGAACGACGAGGAGAAGGTCTGGATGACGCCCTTGTTGGAGCTGCGGAATGAGCTGGGCGACTTCGGCAAGGACCGCAGCCGCCGCGACTACCGCCGCATGAACGGGCGGGTGCAGCTCTTCCACGACAGCAACATCCCCGGCCCCTATACGAAGAAGAGCCGCGAATACTGGCTCCGCCGCGTGCTCGCGGCGCAGATGGAGGTGCGGCGGCTGGGGCCGCCGGAGATGCAGGAGATCGAGCTCGTCTCGCTGGCCGAACTCCAGGAGATTCGCCGGATATGGCTGTACGAGAAGCACCAGTTCGACGACTCCGTGCCGGCGATTTACGAGGAGATCACGGGGCAGCCGTTCCCCAAGGGCAGTTCCGACGACGGCCTGCTGCGGCGGGACGACTGGGGGCTGCTTGCGGAGGTCTGCGGCGAGGACGAGGAGTTCTTCGAGTTCCAGACGCAACTCCTGGACATCGAGCGGGAGTACCGGGGGATGACCCGCCGCGCCGGCATTTTCGAGGCCCTGGAAGAACGGTTCCGGGCCTACCAATACGGCGGGGAGCAGGAGGCGGTCGACATCCGAATATGCGAGGAGGGCCGCCGGGCGGCCGTGGGCGGGAAGCGTGGTGCGCGCGACAAACCGCAGGCCGAGCCGAGCGAACCGCAGGGCCTGCTGTTTGGCGCTGAGGATGAGGTTGGAACGGGGGAGTAAACGGCCATGGATAGACTTGCCAAGCGCAGACCCCGCCCTGCTTGTCAGGGCGGTGAATCAGGCTGGACAGCCAAGGGCCGCGACCGTGCCGTGGGTAGACCCCCTGTTTCACTGCAGGGGCCTTCAGGCCCCTTGCTCGCCGCAGGCGGTAATAGGCCCGGCATTTATGCCGGGTCGGGCGGGGCTGCCAATTGGTCTTTTCCTTTGGATTGCCTCGCTGTCATCCTCGTTCACGAGGATCCTGGCCTGTGGACGGCCGCAGCAAGGAGGCCCGTGAACGGGCCTGACAGAGCTAACCAACATCAATCGAACCCGTTTTCCGGCCATCGAACCCGGCATGAATGCCGGGCCGATCACCGGCTAAAGCCGGAAACGGGCGTAAACGCCCGTCCGTGGAACAACGGCAGCGACGTTGGGGCGAACTGGTCCCATGCCGGCGTTAACGCCCGTGCGGGGAAGAAAGGCAGCGACGTTGGGGCGAAGAACTGGTCCCATGCCGGCGTTAACGCCCGTGCGGGGAAGAAAGGCAGCGACGTTGGGGCGAACTGGTCCCATGCCGGCGTAAACGCCCGTCCGCAGGACAAAGGTGGCGACGTTGGGGCGAACTGGTCCCGTACCGGCAATAACGCCCGTCCGCGGAACAAAGTCGTCCTGCGACGACGGCCATACCAGAGCACCGTTTGGATCGAAGCCGCGGCGACCGCACAACCTCATTCAACGCCCTGGCAAGCAGGGCGGGGTCTAAGTGGTTCGGGGGCAGGCCGTGTTAGCTGGCCAGCCTTCTTCACCGCCTTGGCAAGCGAGGCGGGATCGGAAATTTATGAGGGCCGACCATGATCTTCGAGAAGTTGACGTTGCACAATTTCGGCCTCTTTCGCGGCGAGCAGGTGCTCGATCTTAACCCGCCGGCCCGCAATGGCCATGCCGCGCCGATCATTCTCTTTGGCGGCATGAACGGCGGCGGGAAGACGACCATCCTGGACGCGGTCAAACTGGCCCTGTACGGCTCCCGCGGAAATTATTCGAAAAAGACCAATACGGGCTACGATGAATTCCTTCGCGATTCGATCAACCGCGGCGTGGCGCACAGCACTGGGGCGTCGGTGGCGCTCGACTTCCGCATCACGCGGGACGGCGAGGAACATGCCTACCAGGTGCATCGCGCCTGGCAGCAGCGGGGCCGTACGCTCCGCGAGCGGGTCTGCGTTTGCAAGGACGGCGTTCAGGACAAGTACGCCGCCGACCACTGGACGGACCTCGTGGAGGAAGTGATTCCGCTGGGCGTTTCCCAACTCTTCTTCTTCGACGCCGAGCAGATCCGCTTCCTGGCCGACGAAGAGACGGCCCAGGCCTCGCTCGGGGGCGCCATCAAGTCGCTCTTGGGGCTCGACCTGGCCGAGCGGTTGATCACCGATGCCGGCGTCCTGGAAGCCCGCTTCACGCAGCAGATGGCGGCCGTGGCGGCCGACCCGGAGATCGCGGCGCTGCAAGCCGAGTTCGATGCCAAGGAGAGCGAGCTGCGGCGGACAAAAGAGGACCGGGCCTCGCTGACGGACCCGCTGGCGCGGGCCAAGATCGCAAAGGAGAAGGCGGAGAAGGCGTTTGCGGCCATCGGCGGCAAACACTGGCAGGAGCGGGAGGCCCGGCGGCAAAACCTCGCGGACCTCAAGGCCCGGCGGACCGCCCTAGAGACGCAACTCGTGCAGCTTGCCGCCGGCGGGCTGCCCCTGGGTCTCGTCCCGGAACTGCTCGGCGCCGTCCGCGAACAGGACGCCGTTGAGAAGCAGGCGGCCGAACGCGCGGTCATCGACCGCGTTTTGGCCGAGCGCGACCGTCAGATCCTCAATCGCCTGGCCAAGGAAAAGCTGGCTCAGGACGTGATCGATGTGGTGCGGAAGGTGCTCGATGCCGATCGCCGTACACGCTCGATGAACGGCGACGTGCCGCAGAGGCTTGCCCTCTCGGACGCCTCGCGCGGTCAACTCCAGCGGCTTGCGGAGGGCATGACGGCCGAACTCCGCGCAGAAGGGGCACAGGTCCTGGAAGAATTGGGCCGGGTCGTGCGCGACCTGGATTCGGCCGAGCATTCCGAGGCCGCCATCCCCGACGATGCCGATATCGCCGGGCCGATGAAGAGACTTGAGCAGACCGCGGGGGAGTTTGGCGCGCTAGCCGACCGCTACCGCCGCCTCGATTTGGAAGTGGCCGCCTTGCAGTTCCAGCGCGACCAACTCGAAGCGAAGCTCGTGGCGCGGCGGCGGGCCGCCGTGGAACGGGAGCTTGCCTCCGAGCAGGCGTCCCGAACCGTGAAGCTTGCCGTCCGCACCCAGGAGACGATGCGGGCCTACTTGACGCGGGCCACGGCCGCCAAGATCGACCAGTTGTCGCACCGCGTCACGGAGTCGTTCCGTTTCCTGCTTCGCAAGAAGACGCTCGTCCACCAGGTGCAGATCGATCCCCTGACCTTTGCGATCGGCCTCTTCGACGACAACGGCCAGCCGATCCCCAAGCATCGGCTTTCGGAGGGCGAGAAACAGGTCTTCGCCGTCTCGGTGCTGTGGGGGCTTGCGCAGTCGTCGCCGCGGCCCTTGCCCGCGATCATCGACACTCCCATGGCCCGGCTCGATTCCGAGCACCGCCTGCACCTCATCGAGAGGTATTTTCCCAACGCCAGCCACCAGGTCATCATTCTCTCCACGGACACGGAAGTCGACCAGGATTTTTACGCAAAACTCCAGCCGCACATCGCCAGGGCCTACCACCTGAATTACGACGAGGCCGAGAAGGTCACGATCGCCCGCGAAGGATATTTCTGGCCGACCGGCGGCCGTAGGGTGGGACCAGCGAGCGTAGCGAGCGCCGGCCCACCGTGACCGAGGGTATTCGATGGATGGTGGGCCGCGCTCGCTACGCTCGCTGGTCCCACCCTACGGAGCAATCATGAATATCAAGCAGATCCGGTTATCCGCCCAAGGCAAGGAGCAGTTGATACGGCTCAAGACCAAGACAGGCATCAACCAGTGGAACATCGTCTGCCGCTGGGCGTTCTGCTTGTCGTTGCGGGAAGCGACGCCGCCCTCGCCCATCGACGTTCCGGCCGATAGCAACGTGGAGATGACGTGGCCGGTGTTCGCGGGCGAATACCACGAGCTGTACCTCGCCTTGCTCAAGGAGCGGCTGGTCCGCGACGGCATTGAGCTCTCCGAAAAAGAGCTCAATCGGCAGTTCCGGCTGCACTTGCACCGAGGCATCGGTTACCTGGCCAGCCCGAACGCCATACGATCGATCGCGGACCTCGTCCGCCTGGCAATCGAGGAGAACGCGTGAACTGCCCTCACATGGGAGGAAGAAGTTAGAAGTTAGGAGTTAGGAGTTAGAAGGGAGCAAACGGCCCGCACCCCCTGCCTCCCAAAGGGCGAGGGGAGAAAGTTGCCCTGCCCCTCTCCCATCCTGCCAGGCAGGGGAGGGGCGCATTTTGTAGGAGGAAAACATGTCGAAAACGCTGGAGAAGCGCATCCTGCGGGAGGCGCACGGACTGGTTGGGCTACAGATTACCGGCATCCGCTATATGACGGAGGCGGAACGTCGCCAACTCTTCATCGATCACCGCGGCGTCATCCTCACGCTGAGCGACGGCACCGAATTGTACCCGATGGTCGACGACGAAGAGAACGATGCCGGCGTGCTGATTTGGCGTTCGCCAGACGGCAGCCAGACGCATCTTTCCCCTTTGGACGGGTAACAATTTCAACCCTTGCCTGGTGTTCCATGAAGAAGCCGATCCTGCAAACCCAAGAGATCCCGTACAGCGATCCCGAGTCGCGGTATATGTTCCGGCCGGGGCCGAAGAAGCAGTTCGTCGCCACACCGGCCGCACTCGCCATGTACCCGGAGGCGATAGGCCGCTGTCTCGCTCAGCTCCAGGCGCTTGCGGCGAGGAAGAATGGACTCGATTACTTTCAGGTCTTAGAAGATCCTGACAAGCCGGAGAGCCTGTGGTTCATGGAGGACGGCCAGGCGATTACCGCGCTGCTGCCTTCCGACCACTGACTCTGGAAAACAGCGGATTCTCTTTCATTGAGGCGCTGCGCCCACCCACCCAATGCGCTGCTCATCCATAGCTCGGCCGGGGGGCGATCTGCGCTCGTTCCTTGTCGCTATTTGTTGCGAGTTCCAAATGGTTGTAAAGCGTTTTGGACAAACGGTTTGGGGCGGAAAACAGCGCGTTGCGCGGCGAAAAATTTTCCCATCGCAGGCACGAAATCCGTATATATGTGTAGAAATGCAGACAAATGAAGGAACGAGACCAATGCGTGCAACGATCCGTCATCGCGGCGTGCAGAGGCAAGATGGGCGGCCGGTAGGTCCTTCCTGCCGGGAAGGACGACTCCGTTCCATGTTGCCAGAAAACACTGGGGCTTCCACGAGCTCCTCGCACATTCGTCCTTTCCGGCAGAAAGGACCTACTGGCGATTCCGGCGGCCGTTTGCAAACCACGCGGCCCGACGTTCCGACCCATGCGTCCGATACTTGGCCCACTCTGGCCATACCTCCAGTTGCTAGATGCACCGCCACCGAAACTATGGAACATGCGTTTTCGCCGCGGTTTTTCCCAAATAAAAACCTTCTGACAGTGAAAAAGAAACCCTCCATTGGTACTGAAAAATGCCTAGTAAATCAAACGAAATCGCGATTTTGGGCCACTTGGGCCATTCCAGCCAGGAAGAGATCGACCGCGCCGCCGCCGACCTGGCCGTCGCCGAGGCGAATCTCCAGGCCGCCCTGGAGCAGCATCAGCTCGATGAACTGGAGCGGAAGAAGATCGACGCCATGATCGAACGCCGCACGCTGCGGCGCCCGATCGACGGCTGCGTGCTCAAGATCCAGAAAGAGGAGCGGGAGTTCGTCTCCCCGAACTTCGTATCTGGCAGGGCGATTTTGAGGGCTGGGATACCGCTTGGCTCCGCTGGGTCGACGCGGACGGAATGCCGATTCCCACGGGGAATGAGCGGGCGGAGCGGCTTGCCGAACAACTGCGGCAGCTTGGCGTTGACCCGGCCAAGTAGGACGGAGCGGCAAGCCGTCGAGACTGCACCCGCCCCACGGCAAAAAGTAGCCGGCGGCATGCCCTCGGCGGGGCCGCGCCGTCGCCGTAACTCCTTGCCAGTTCTCCACCTCCGCGCTTGAATTGATTCTCAGGGCGGCGGTTCTATAATGGGGAAGAGGGCATTTCATGACCTACATCGCTGTGAATATTACGCGCCTGCAATGCGTTCCCCGCCTGCTCGGCTTCCTGCTGCTGGTTTTAGCGGCCGGAATCTGCCGTTTTCCGCCGCAGCCCCTGAGCCGCAGAAACCTGAGCAAAAGCCTGAGCAAAAGAAGTCGGAGCCGCAAAAACCGGAGCAAGGGAAAGAGAAATCGGAGCAGCAAAAGCCGGAGCCGCCAAAGCTCGAGAAAAAGGCCGAGCAGCCCGCGGCCGATGAGCCCCCCCAAGGTGAAAAGGATCGCCCCCGCCGGCAGGGCCAGTGGATCCGCGTCCCGCTGCCGATCGATAACAGCGTCGTCCTCCACGTCAAGCAGGCGATGGCGCGGACCCTAGGCGCCGTCCACGATGAGCGGCCAGTCTTCGTGCTTGAGTTCATCGCGACGGAAGGGACCGCCGACGGCCAAGGCACCCAGGCCGGCCAAGGAACCCAGTTCGAAGACGCCCACAAACTGGCCCGCTTCCTCACCAGCGACGAACTCAACGGGGCCAGCACCGTCGCCTATGTTCCCAAAGCCCTCAAGGGCCATGCCGTCCTGGTGGCCCTGGCCTGTGAGCAGATCATCATGAGCCCTACGGCCACGATGGGCGATGCCGGGGCCGATGAAAAGGTGATCGATAAGACGATGCTGGCGGCGTATGAGGAGATTGCCCTGAGCCGTCGCACCGTGCCGACGGCGGTTGCCCTGGGCCTGCTCGACAAGTCCCGCGAGGTGTTCAAGGTAAAGACCGAGCGGGACGTGCAATTCGTCGATCGCGATCCCAGCCAGATTTCGGAGATCAAGGAGAAGCACCGCATCCTGACCCCGGAGAAGATCAAGCGGCAGGGCGAGGCCTGGCAGATCAAGGGCGTCGAGGGCCGCGACTGGGGGATCGTCGGATTCCTGGCCGAGGACCGCCGCGACGTGATCCGCCAGGTGCAGCTTTCGCCCGGCGTCGACGAAGGCGATCCCGCGGGCGGCAACCCCTGGCGGCCGATCCGCGTCGATCTCAAAGGGCCGATCAAGGCCGCGCAGGTCGCCGAGATCGAACGGATCATCGAGGACCAGCGCGGCCGCGGCGCGAATTTCGTCTGCCTCTGGATCGACAGCCCTGGCGGCAGTCCGATCGAGAGCAAGCGGCTGGCCGATTTCCTCATCGAACTCCCCCGCGAGGAGATCTGCACCGTCGCCTACATCCCCGGCGAGGCCCGCGCCGATGCCGCCCTGGTGGCCTTGGCCTGCGACCATATCGTGATGCATCCTGGGGCGACCCTGGGCGGACCGGGGCTCTATCAGATGAGGTCCGACGACATCACGCGCTACCGGCGGATCGTCCGCGATTCGCTCGCCCCGCGGAAGTCGCGTTCCTGGTCGTTGTGGGTGGCCATGTTCGATCCCAAGCTGGACGTCTACCGCTGCCAGCGACAGGGCGACGTGGAGTACTTCAGCGACGAAGAGCTGACCAGCCGCCAGCCGAAGCTTGACCAGGGCGAGAAGGGCCTGCTGTGGGACAAAGGTGATCGCGTGACGACGCCCGGCGCGTGCTTTCGCTCAGCGGCGAAAAGGCCCAGGAATATGGCCTGGCCACGCGCGTGGTCGAGAATTTCGCGCAGTTCAAGCAGAACTACGGCCTGGAAAACGATCCGACGCTGGTCGAGCCCGGCTGGGTCGATCACCTGGCCCACTTCTTGACCCGGCCGGGAATGATCGCCCTGTTGATCTTCCTGGGCGGATTGGGCATCTACATCGAGTTGCACGCGCCGGGTCTGGGGATCGGGGCCTTCATGGCCGTGGTCGCCTTTGCCCTGTTCTTCTGGGGCAATTTCCTCGAGGGCACGGCGGGCTGGCTGGAAGTGACGCTTTTTGTGACCGGCTGCCTCTGCCTCTTGACGGAGATTTTCATCCTGCCCGGGTTTGCGATCTTCGGCCTGGGCGGCGGGGCCTTGATCTTGGCCTCGATCGTACTGGCCAGCCAGACCTTCTTCATCCCGCAGAACGAATACCAGATGGCCCGCCTGCAGACTTCGCTGATGGGGCTGACGCTCTCGGTGGGCGGCCTGATTGCCGCGATCTGGGTCTTGAACCATTGGCTGCCGCACACGCCCGTCTTGCAGCACGTCTTCCTTGCGCCGCCGGAGGGCGAGGAGGCCGAGATCATCAGCCGCCGCGAGATGCTGGTCGATCTGGACAACCTGCTGGGCACGGTGGGCGTGACGACGACGCCCTTGGGCCCCAGCGGCAAGGCCCGCTTCGGCAATCATCTGGTCGACGTCATCTCGACCGGCGAGTTCATCCCCCGCGACAGCCAGGTCGTGGTCACGGAAGTGCATGGCAACCGGGTTGTCGTGCGCCTGGCGACGGGCGGGAATGCGGCCACGGGTTGAGGGGTCATCTCACGCGACCTGGAACACCTGCTGGATCTGGGGCTTCTCGTACTCCGCCGCACCCGTCACGACCCGCAGGTTCTCCGCCACCTGGACCGCGCCGCCGCTGTGGGTGTGGCCGCAGAGGACGAGGATCTCGCACTTCGGGTGCGACTGCGCCGCGTCCAGCAGCACGTCGCCCACGGCCTTGCAGGAGAAGAAGGGCAGGTAGTCGTCGGCCGAGGGGCGGCCCTCATGCCAGGCCGCCTCGCGAAACGGCGGAACGTGCGTCGCGACTATCACGCGCGGATACTGGCTGGCCGCCGGCACCAGGACGCTTTTCACGTATCCGGCAGCCTCGTCGCCCAGGGCTTCCAGCGCCCGCCGCAAGGCAGGCTTGTCCAGCGTGTGATGGTCCTGCCAGTGCTTCAACTCGTCGATCAAGAGGAAATCGTTCAGGATCACGTCCGAACCGTCGAGGTCGCCCAGCCGGCCATCGGCCCAGCCGTCGTGTCCGACCAGGGCGGTGGCCGGCGTCAACTCGACGACGCCGGACTGGCTCAAGTAGACAAGATCCTCGCCGATGACGTAGCCTACCTGCCGACGGGTGCCCGCCACCGAGCCCCGATAGAAGTCATGGTTCCCCAGGACGAAGTAAACTCGCCGCTCGGTCAAGGCCGCCAGCGCCGTCAGGGCCGAACCAAGGGTGTGGCTCTCGGCAATGTCGCCCGTGACGACCAGTGCGTCGGCTTGCTCCTGGACGGACTGGCAGAACTTCCGCCGCGCGGATTCGGTGGCATGATCGAAATGGATGTCGGTGGCCCAGGCGAGTCTCATGATTCCATGTACTGTACCCGATTTGCCGTCCGCGGTCATGGGCCGGTGCGCGCCGGAAATCCGGCCGGCTATCCCGGCTGCGAGTTGTCCGCTAGAATCGATGCTGGCCACCGCGACGAAAGCAGAGTTGGGCATCCGATGAACGCTGATCTTGAATACAGGCCGTTTCAGTTCGGAATCTCCGATCTTCTGGCGGCAATGACGATGGTTGCCTTGCTGTTGGGCACAAGCAAGCTGCCGGGGTCGGCGCTTCACGCCCTTCCGCTGCTGGCGGTGCTTTACTTGGTGAAGTTCCGCATTCTCACCTTGCACGCGCGCCCGTGGGTGGCCGCGTTGCTGTATTTGCTCGTGATTGCGGCCCTCTTGCCGTATCTTTATGGCCACGTTATTAGTGATTGGGGCAAGCGGTTTGTGGACCCGCTGGCGGTTTGGATTGGGTGGCCCGCGCCCCAAGGAAAACTGCTTGCCGACATGCTCAACTCGACCAGCCCAATTCTCACCTTCACGGTCCCGACCGTGTCGTTTTCTTTGACACGCTTACAAGGAACCGGCCCTCGGCGTGGTTCTATGCCCTGCGATCATTGGCCGAAGTCGTGATCTTCGTTCCGCTCTGGGCAGTCGTCTGGCTATCGATCGAATTCCTGGCATGGTCTTGGATTGGATTTAGATAAGGTGGCTCGCGATGATTCAGGCAAGATAGAGAAGATGGCAGGTGCTTTGATCCCGCGCGCCATCTCCGTTACGCTTTTGCCAACCGAACCCAGGCCTATGTTTCAATTTCTGAAATGCACGTCGGATGCCGGATGCTGGCGCAAGCCAAGATCGGACTTCACGGCCCGGGGACTTTCGGGTATAGTGGTTCTTGCTTGCGACAAGGAGGTTGCATGTCTATGGATAAAGTCAAACAACTCATTGCCCGCACTTTCGCCGAACTGGGCGTCAAAGAGGTCTTCAAGTTGCGGGAAACGCTTTTCCTCGACAAGGGCCGGTGCCTGGCCGTGGCCTACAAGGCGGAGGCCTTGAGTGCCGTCTTCTGCTGCACCGACGGGATCATCGAGTTTCGCAACGCCGAGGGGGCCGTATTGCGGACCTTGCGACTGTCCGAAGACGCAAGGGCTTCGTCAGCGGTGGCGTAGCCCTGGTCATGGGCTTCGGCGTGCAGTTCCTGCCGGTGCGCAGGCTGACGAGCGGACAAGTTGTGCATTAGGCGGCCGATTGTTGACAGCCGGCGGCCGCCACGGTAGGCTAACAGGCGCTTGGCTTAATCGAGATTCCTGTCCGTTCGGTCTTTCTCACGCGGGAGGCCTGCCATGTCGCGGCGTACAATTCTCATCTTGTTGGCCTGGACGGTTCTAGGGGTGGCGTCGATCGGGTGTGGACGGGAAAGGACCGAAGGGCCCAAACCGGCCGAGGCGGAAAAGCCCTCCGCGCCGATGGTGATCGACGAGGCGCCGCCGGAACTCCGCGGCATCGTACCGCGACGCTGGACTATCGCCTTTGCGCCCGATGGCAAGACGCTGGCAGTTACGGCTGGCTGGGACCGCCCCGCCGAACCGGGCGAGCTCCTGCTGTGGAATGTCGCCGACAGCCGCGAAGTCTGGACGCGGCGACAGGAAACTGCCATTCGCGCGGCCGCCTTCTCGCACGACGGGAAGCAGTTGGCCGTGGGAGACTTCCGCGGCAACGTGCGGACCCTTGATCCGCGGACGGGCAAGATCCTCGCCACGTTCCCCAAACACGAAAAGCCCGTCAGTGCCGTTACCTTCACGCCCGACGACCACCTACTCGTCTCTGCGAGCCTCGACGGCACCGTCCGACTCTGCCGTGTGGATACGTGCGCGGCCGAAGGTCCACTCTTAACGCCCCAGGAGGGCTTCAGCTCGGTGGCCGTGTCGGCCGACGGCAAATACCTGGCTGGCGGGACGTGGGGCGGAGACGTTTTCTTTTGGGATCTGCCCAAGCGCAAGCTGCTCCACTATCTCTATGCGGGTCGCCTGCGCATTGTTTTCGCCGGATCGACAGGTTCCTCGTTCGTTTCACCAAGGCCTGCGATCGACCTGAGTCACGAGCACGTCCTTGAGGGCCTGGCCTTCGCGCCTGACGGAAAGAGCTTCGTCACCGCTTGCAAAGACGGCACTCTGAAACAGTGGGATTCGCAGAGCGGCCGGTTGATTCGCCAGATCGCCGAGACTACCGTCTCGATCCAGAGCGTGGCCTTCTCGCCGGACGGCAAGACCTTGGCGGTCGGTGATCACCAAGGGCGGGTCCAGTTTTGGGACGCCGCCACGGGAGCAAAACTCGGCTCGATCGAGGCCCATTCCCACGCCTGTTACGGACTGGCCTATTCTCGCGATGGAAAGCAATTGGCCACGGCGAGCTGGGACCGAACGGCGAAACTGTGGAGCGTCGACAATCAAAAGCTGCTCGCCACGATCGTGGGCGACGGTGTTTCCTTTGCCGTTGGCCCGCTGCACGGCCGCGTCGTCGAAGCCCAGACCGGCAAACCGATCGCCGCTGCGTGCTTCGCGCTGGGCGACGTTTTGCTGCCCGAGCGGTCGGACGCCGACGGTCGCTTTTCGATTGCCCAATGGAAGCCCTCGCAGGAGGATCTTCGCACGGCGGCGGCCGGGTACGAAACCGAGGACAACGTCGGCCCGCTGCCCACCAATTCGGATGTGCTCATCGAGCTCCGCCCCGGCGGGCAGGTTCTGCGGGGGCGAGTCACGACCGAGGATGGCCACCCGATCGCCGCCGCCAAGGTCCGGCCCGCGCTGTCGGACGATTGCAAGGCGGCACTCCTCACCGATTCCGAGGGCCGTTTCGAGATCGTGGGGATCCCCGCGGAATGCAAATCGCTCCGTCCCACGGTTACGCATCCCGAATATGTGACCAAGAGCAACTTCAATCAGTCGCTCACGGGCAGCGAAGTGCATTGGACGTTGCGGCCCGGCGCCGTGGTCACGGGCCGTGTGACCGCCAAGGCCGATGGCAAACCGCTGGCGGGTTTAGTATTGAGAGCCGGCTCCCGCGACGCGTACAACAGAGAGTCCGTGGTCAAGGAAACTGTCACCGATGCCCAAGGACGCTTCCGCCTGGCGGGCCTGCCGGACGGGGAAGCGTTCATCCATTCCGAAAGCAAAGACCTCGTGAACGGAGGGAAGGAAGTAACCGCCCAGCTTGGCAAGCCGGTGGAAGTCGACTTCCAGTTGGAACCGGGCAAGTCGATCACCGGCCGCGTGACCGACGGTGAAGGCAAGCCGATACGAGTCGCCATAGTCTATCTCCGATCCGTACACGGCTGGAAAGTGTTCGGCGAGCAAGCCACGACCGACACTGAAGGGCGTTTCGAATTCCCTCATGTGCCCGATGGACATATCACGGCATCAATCCATGCGACCGGCTATACCAGCCGGACGAACTTGCCGTTGCCCGAAAGCCAGCATTATGACGTGAACCTGAAACCGGTTGGCAAACTGGTTGACAAACTGGTTGACAAACTCAGCATTCACGTCCGTCTGGCCGAAACGGGAAAACCGCCGGCGACATTAGAAGTTCAGACAGGTCTAGGGTCGATGGATCCTTTTCCCCCCGACATTCTCTGCTGGAATTTTGGCAAAGTTGGCGGGTACGACCCAGCGAACGGAACGCTGGAGATCACTCAAGACCCACGCGAACCTACCCTACTGCGGCTTCGGGCACCGGGACACAAGGCGGCTGTCGTCCAGGCTCAGCCGAAATCGGCCAACGCGCCACCGTTGGAAATCGTTCTCCAGCCAGTCGCCAGCATCCACGGACGGGTGGTCGCCGCCGATTCTGGCCAAGCGATGGCCGGCGTTACCGTCGTCGTCGTGAGCGGACAGGAACGGCCGGGGCTCGACATACTTGACTGGCTAGCTCCAGTCCAGGCTCCCGCTCAATCTCCTCAACTGGGAGGGTTCGGCGGCCCGGGTGGGTTCGGCGGCCCGGGTGGGTTCGGCGGCCCGGGTGGGTTCGGCGGCCCAGGCGGCTTCGGCGTTGGCCCGCGGCATGTTGAGTTTGATGCAACCCAGTACGCGCTTCGCCTTTGTCCGGGAGTGCATGTCGATTCGGCGTCGGACGGGAGCTTTGAACTACCCGAAGACGCGATTGGAAAGACTTCCGGGATCGCGCTCGCGCAAAAGGGGCATGGCGTAGTCTACATTCCGGCTGCCCAGGCATTGATTGCCGGCGGGCACCTGGAATTGCCTATGCCAACACCCGGCCGGCTTGCGGGCAGAGTGACCGTGGGCGGCCAGATTGCGGCCAACCAGGAAGTCCATATCGAGTGGATTCCTCCTAACGGGCCGCGATATGCCCAGGGTCTTCCCGTGCATGTTGACGGGACGGTCTCAACTGACGACGCCGGGCGATTTCAATTGGATGGGCTTGCACCAGGCCGCTATTGCATTGCCCGCAATAAGGTATTCCCAAATGGACCGGTCTACGGCCTCGACTCTCAGGAGGTTGTTGTGCTTCCCGGTCAGACGGCGGAACATGACATCGTTCGCCCAGTTGGACGCACGATCACTGGCCGGACCCTCGATTGGGCCGGAAACCCTCTGGGAGACTGTAGCGTCGACCTCTGGCGCCGCGATGGAAAGAACCGCGAAGGTTTCGATACTCAACAGAGCCAGCCGGACGGCACGTTTCGATTCGACAATCTGCCGGCAGCCGACTTGGAATTGTCCGCCCATCATACGACTAACCTGTACGGCGGACCCAATATATTTGTGCAGCACGACGATTTCGGCAGCGCAACCGTCAAGGCCGACAAGACCACGGTGGTCATCCACATGTGGGCCGCACCGGACGTTGATGGTACCGACGCGCCGACTAGCCCCCGCAAGCTAACGGGCCGCGTCATGGCGGATCGCGGCAAGACCCCGGCTACCGGCATGAAGATCACCGCCTGGTTCGGCGGCTACTGGCGCGACGCGGTCGCCGACGCAGAGGGCCGCTTCACAATCCCCGTGGTCCCCGGCTTCTACAGCATCGGGTTGGACGCCACGCCGCAGTTTGTCGCCGTCAATAGTGAAGAATGGACAAGCGTCGAAGTGCCCGAGAAATCCGATCCGCAGCCGCTGACCTTGGCCGCGTGCAGGGCAGTAACCATCGAGGGCGTCGTCCAGGACGCGGCCAGTAAGCCGGTGCCTGGCGCTCGCATTTATTCCACCTTCCGCACCGGGCGAGTCACTGCCGACGCCCAGGGCCATTTTTCCCTTCCCGGCGCGCCGTCGGAAGCGAGCTTCACGCTGGAGGCCGATACCGAGGAATTGAGCGGCCAATTGCATCTTGATCATGCCGAGGCGGGCAAGAGCGTTACTATTGTCGTGCGGCCCGACGACGGATCGGGCTCGAATGGCGAGGACGGAGAAGTCTCCTTGCCGGTCGACAACGCGGCCCCGCCGCTGAAGGTGTGGCCCCTCGACGGCGGTCCGGCGGTCGATTGGCAGCCCAACAAAGAGGGCGAGACCCTGCTTCTGTTTTGCGCCTTATGGCGTCCGCAAGACCGCGTGTTTCTAGCCAAGGCCGCAGACTGGGCCGCTCAGCACAAGACTCGCCTGACCGTGCTGAGCACCGACTGGAGCCTCGAACAGCTTCGTCGGGAACGGGCCAAGGTCGCCGCCGGAGTGGACGTGCTCTTTGCAGGTCCCGGCGGACTGGAAGCGGCGGAGCCCTGGCGGCTTGGCCCCGCCGCCCGCTGCGTGCTTGTCAGCCCTGAGCGTCGCGTGGTAAAGTCGCCCAGGGCGATGGAACTGCCGTGATCGCGCTCCTAAAGTTCGTAGGGCGGGCCGGCGCTCACAAGCTCGCTGGTCCCACCCTACAGCAAACTTGCCCAGCGGAAGCTGATTCAAATAATCCCGTGCAGCGGCCCTCCTGGCGCAGCCAGGGCGTCGACCCGCCGCGAAATCTCGACGTCCTCGATCAGCGGCGGGGCATGATGCGGCTTGCTGCGGGCGTCGATCACCAGCGAGCCGAAACAGCCCCAATGCTTGTCGCGGATGAAGGCCTCAATGCCGTAAATGTCCGTCGCCGGATTGCTCCGCGTGAAGGTCGTCCAGAGAAAGTTGTCGAGATTGCGGGCGGCGAAATCGGAGTGATCGACCACCACCACCAGCGGGAAATTGTTGATCGCGTCGTGGCGGTTCATGGCCTGGCAAAAGCGGTCGACGGCCCGATCTACTCCCGCTCCCCGTTCCCCGCTCCCGCCTTCCATGCCGGCCCTTCCACGACCAGGATCCCGGCAGGAAGACCATCGGCCGGCGGAAACCGAGGCCCTTCGGGCAAGGTGAGCCGGCTGTCGATGGCCACGGGCAGGGTCCGCAGCGCAGGGCCGGCCGCGGCCACCACGACCTTCGACCCCTGGTTCAGCCCGTCGCCGCTGTAGTCCAGCGTGTCGATCGTGGTGCAGGTCTGGAAGTGCAGGTCCCGCCGCCAATCGACCCGCTCCAGCACGTGGCGGAAGAAGTCGGGCACGTTGCGGATATCCAGGCCCGGATTGTCTTCGCCCAGCGATGATCAGCAGATACTTGGCCAGCGACAACTGCCCTTGGCCCAGCAAGGCGTTGCTCTGGGTGAGCAGCTCCCGCGGCCGCTGCCGGCCCTCGTAAGGCACGTAACGCTCGCTGCCGATGGCCAGCAGCAGCGGGTGTACGCCCGCCGCCTCGACGGCATGCACGGCCCGCACGCCGGCGACCGTGCCCGGCATCACCGGTTCGACCAGCTCGTGGATCAACGCGCCGAACATCGAGTCCTCCTGGGGCGGCCGGCCGACGACCGTGAAGGGCCAGATGGCGTCCTTGCGGTGGTAGACCCGCTCGACGATCATCACGGGGAAATCGTGGGCCAGGCTGTAGTAGCCGAGGTGGTCGCCGAAGGGTCCTTCCGGCAGTTGGCGGCCGGGGTCGATGTAGCCGCTGATGCAGAAATCGGCCTCGGCGTGGATGGGCAGCTTCTCGCCCACGGTGACCATCGGCACGCGGCGGCCGCCCAGCGCGCCGGCGAAGGCCAATTCGCTCAGGCCCTCGGGCAGCGGCATCACGGCGGCCAGGGCCATGGCCGGCGGGCCGCCGACGAAGACGTTCACCCGCAGCGGCTTCTTCAATTCCAAGGCCGCGGCATGGTGCACGCCGATGCCGCGATGGATCTGGTAGTGCAGCCCCACCTCGCGATTCCGCTCGTAGCCGGTTGCCGCTGAGCTGCACGCGATACATGCCGAGGTTCGATCGCAGCATGCCCCGGGTTGGCGGGGATCTTCCGTATAGACCTGCGGCAAGGTGACGTAGGCCCCGCCGTCGCCGGGCCAGGACT
Organism: uncultured Planctomycetia bacterium; assembly: GCA_963824275.1. Classification (GTDB taxonomy): domain Bacteria; phylum Planctomycetota; class Planctomycetia; order Pirellulales; family Thermoguttaceae; genus JANXQG01. Next base: position 2,589,853 of record CAWGOT010000003.1, read on the forward strand.
TGAGCTGCGGGAGCTGATCGATGGTCGTCTGGCACTCCAGCACGGGGCCGCGGCTCGACGCGTTTGGGCAAGGTGTGCCAGGCCATCCAGGGGCGTTGAGGTAGGTCATCGGCCGCCGCAAGAGATCGACCGGATCGACCTGGAGTTTCACCAACTGCTTGACGCCCTTCGAGCGTATCGCGGAACAGGTAGCGCATCCGCGCCGGTAGTGCCGAAGAGGTTTCCCAGCATGGGAAAGCGGCAATCCTTGGGGCGCGTGAAGAGCAGGGCCGGGCCGCCGGCGCGGAACACCCGCCGCTGGATCTCGGCCATTTCCAGGTGCGGATCGATCGGCTCGTCGATCCGCACGAGTTCCTTCTTGGCCTCCAGATCGCGAACACACTCCAGGAGATTGCGATAACCCATCGACTCTGCCAGCAAAAGTTGCGAAACGAGACGGCGGCCGGCGGGCGGCCACAGAAATACGACAAGACCTATTGTAATTGGCGGCGGGCCGGGATGCCAACGACGCCACGTTCGGGTTATTTACCGCTTTTTGACAGCCACCTTGCGGCCGTCGATCTGATATAATCTCTTGTCAGCGTGGATACACGTTTCGCAGCAGGAGTTATGACCATGGGAACCGAAACGATGGGCCGAGTCGTTACCGAAGCGACGATTGAAAACCTCAAGGACCTTTGGGACGCCGAGCGGGGCTTGTTGCCGCCGGAGAATGTCCGCCGGATCACGGTGCCCGACGCGCTGGTCGATACGGGCGCGACTCTGCTCTCGCTTCCCACGCGGCTCATCCGGCAGTTGGGCCTGAGTCCGCATCGCAGACGGAGGGTCATCAGCAGCACGGGCGCCACGGAGGCAACCGTCTACGACGTCGTGCGGCTAACGATCCAGGACCGCGATTGCCCAGTCGAGGTAATGGAAGTGCCCGACGAAGTCCCTGTCTTGATCGGCCAGGTGCCGCTGGAGAACCTCGATCTCGTCGTGGATCTCCGCGGCCGGCGTCTGACCGGCAACCCCGCCCACGGCGGCGAGCAGGTGTTTGAGTTGTATTGAGCATGAGAACGGTTCCATGGCACCTCTGGCTTCCATGGCACCTCTGGCTTCCAAAGCCCATCCGGTCAATGCCTTTCGTTGAGGGTGTACATCATCATGCTGTACGCCCACGGGCTCGCAGAATTTGTCTTGCTGCTGGCGACGACATTTTCGTGACCAACACCAAGTTCATCGCCCGTGGAATCAGGGAGAAGTCTACCAACGCGGTGCTCATCAAGCTCAACCAGATCGGCTCGGTGACGGAGACGATGGAAGCGATCCAGATGTGCCAGAAGGCGGGTTGGGGGTACGTGGTGTCGCACCGCTCGGGCGAGACGGAGGACGCCTTCCTGGCCGACTTTGCCGTGGCCATGGGCGGCGGCCAGATCAAGACCGGTTCGGCCTGCCGCAGCGAACGGATCGCCAAATACAATCGGCTCTTGGAGATCGAAGCCGAGTTGGGCAAGGCGGCAGTGTTCGGAAGATAGGAACGGTTTGGCGTCACTCCTCCCAGAGCGACTTCGCCCGCAAGACGATTTCGGGAAACGCCAGCGGCCGAATTTGCTGATTGCCGGAAACGGATTGGACGCTTCGATAGTGCGATTCGGCCGGATCTCGATGCACGACAATCCGCGCGGCGATCAGGTCGGCAACCCAATAATCGCGAATATCCGCGGCGGCATACAGTTCGGCCTTCTCGCCAAGGTCGTAGTCCCGGCTGGATTCCGCGACCTCGATGAGCAGGTAAACGTCACCGGCCTCCGGCTTTCGGCGCGAGTACCTGCGGCGGACAACCCAGGCAAGGTCGGGTTCCGGGAGCGTCTGAATGCCTGGTAGCCGAAGCGAGTTCTGCACTCGCACGCGCACTGGTTGGCCGCGGACCACCTCGTGACTCCATTCCTCGAGGTGGTCTACCATGTCCTCGTGGCGGTCTCCCTTGGGACTCATTTCCCGAACCTCTCCGCGAATGTATTCCAGCCGGCGCTGGCCGAAGGCCCCCGCCTTGGCCATGCGTTCATACTCCTCCAGCGAAATTTGCGCCGGCGCCCATGGGACCCTTCTCCGGCAAAATGAAAGTTCACAAGCCTATTTTAGTCATTTTCTGCCAGTCCGTCAACGATCGCGTCGCGCAATCAGCACGGTACACGGACAGTGGTTGCGCACCTGGTCGGCGGTCCCGCCAAGCCCGGAATCATCCTGGCACCGACCGTTTGCCCCAACGACCAGCAGTGTGGCCTTCTCTTCCTCAACGCAGCGGATGATCATTTCCGCTGGGTGGCCTTCGCGAAGGACCGGGAACAACCGCACGCCCCGCGAGCGGGCGTAGTTGGCCGCGGTTTTCAACAACTCCTCCAGGCCGGCCTTGGTTCGGGTCTTGACATCCTCCGTGAGCTGATCGAGCGCGGGGTTGCCCGTCTGCTCCAGAACCGTCACCGCCGTCAGGAATCCACCGTCCTGCTGGGCCAGCTTGACTGCGGCCTCCAGGGCTTTTTCACTACCACACGAATCATCCAGTGCAACGAGAATCCGAGACATCGCTCTTTCCTCCGGGAAAAACCGTTTCCTTGCCGGAAGGAAACCTGGTCAACAAAAAACCCTTGAGAACAAGTTGCTCCCAAGGGCGGTTCTTCAACGAAGATCCCCTACTCCCAAGGGAAAACCTTGTCGGTAGGGGTCATTATCCGTCGACCATGAGTACATGGTGCCCGCGGCAGGCCCGACGGCACATGAAGGCGAACCCCATCGCCTGGACTGATCAAATTCTACTTCGGCACAGCCCGCATGTCAACTTGAATCGATTGGTGCGCCTTTTCCACCCCGATTGACGTTCCATGAGGGCGGGATATACTTTACGAAATTCTTCTGGTAGGGCCTGGATGTCTATCCGCGTTACCCCTACCAGAAGCAAATCCTCAAGGTAGGGGTCATCAGCAGCGGTTTTCACCGCTGCGTTTGAAGGCGAACCCCATCGCCGTTTCGTGGTGGGGCCTGTTTTTTGTCCCTCCTTGGAGCACGTGGCATGAACGTCATCACCATCACCCGCGAGTATGGCGCCGGGGGCGGCGAGGTCGCCGGGAAACTGGCCGAAGCCCTCGGTTGGGAACTGTGCGATCGGGAACTGCTCCACCAGGCAGCCGAGATTGAGCACGTGCCGGATGCCGAACTGGAGCGGCTCGACGAAAAGGCCATCAGCATGGCCGACCGCTTCCGCCTGCACCCTTCGCATCAAAAGTACCTCCACGGACTGAAACTGGCAGCCGAGAGCGCAGCGGCGCGGGGCAACGTAATTCTCGTCGGGCGCGGCGCCAGGCATCTGCTGGGCGAGCGGCCCGCTGCGCTCCACCTGCGGTTGGTGGCTCCCAAGCCGTGGCGGGCCCAGCGGATGTCGCAGTTGGAGGGCTGGTCCCTGGACGAATCGACGGCCCGCACGACGGAGATGGACCGCATCCGCGGCCGTTTCACCCGTTACTTCTTCGGCGACAAAGCGACCCAACCGGCAGAGTACGACCTGGTCTTCAACACGGGGCGAGTTCCCCTCGATGCCGTGACAGCCCTAGCGGTGGCGGTTGTCCATGCCGCCTCGGCGGTCAGTTCCAGCAGTTCTGCGCCGCGGCCGGGTACCCGCTTGCGGGTGTTGACGCTCTCGCGCAAGCTTGGGGCCGGCGAGCAGGGCTTTCCGCCCACGCTCGGCGAGCGGTTGGGGATGAAGGTCTATGACCGCGAACTGCTCGAGCAGGAAGCTGTTCGTTTGGGAGTGCCGGAGGCTGAACTGGAAAAGATCGATGAACGCGGGGCCGGGATCTTCCAGCGGTTCCGCCCGGGGAGCATCTACCAGCGTTACTTCGAGGCCCTGGGCCAACTCATGCATGAGTTGTCGGATCAGGGCGACGTGATCCTCGTCGGCAGAGGCGGCAGCCGCATCCTCCACGACGACCCGCGGGCCTTCCATGTCCGCATCGTGGCCCCCCTGCCGGTTCGAGTCCGCCGCGTGATGGAGTATCGCTGGGTCCAGGAAGGCATGGCCAAGAAGCTCATTGCCGAGAGCGACTCCCGGCGGTGTAATTTCTACGAGAGTTGTTTTGGGGCGGACTGGTCCAGTCCCCTGGAATACGACGTAACCTTCAACAGCGGGCGGCTTGGGGTGACGGCCATCGAGGCCGTGGCAATTGCCGCCGAGCGTCACTGGAGCCGCGCTTCGTAAGCCTCTGCGGACCTTTTTCGGGGAAACGATTATCATGTTCAACAAGATTCTGGCGGCCATCGACGGCTCGCCCAACAGTGAGAAAGCACTGGCGACGGGCGTCGACCTGGCCGCCCATTACCAGGCGGAGCTCATCGCCCTGAGCGTGGCCGAGATGCCCGAAGTCGTGGCAATGGTGGACGAGGTCGACGAGATCCGCCAGAGCGCGGAGGCGTTTTTCCGCAAGATCGCGGAGGCCGCCGTCGAGTATGCGAAGAGCCGCGGCGTGGCCCTGCGGTCGGTGGTGGTCCACGGCCATGCGGCGGAAGAAATTTTGCGTTTTGCGGAGAACGAGGAGGTAAACCTGATCGTCGTGGGTCGCCAGGGACATTCGCGAATCGCGGTTCTTTCTCGGCAGCACGACGGACCGCGTGAGCGAGCATTGCCGCACGGCCGTGATGATCGTCAAGTAGTTCGGAGGGTAAGTGCGTGAGAGAATGGTTTTCGCATCTTGGAGCATGGCTCGTCGTCTTCCTGACCAGCAACGCCGTTTTGGTCTGCGCGGGCGGGGCCGCCGGCACGTACGCCCGCTACTGGCTGGGCCGATGGTTCAACGAGGTGACATGGTCGCGCGGCTTTCCGCTGGGCACCTTCGTCATCAACGTGAGCGGCTCGTTCATCATCGGGCTGGCCGCCGTCGTCATCCGCGAGCGGCTGCCGCCGGCCTACCAGAGCTTGTACTTGCTGGTCGGCACCGGGCTCTGCGGCGGGTATACGACGTTCTCGACGTTCGAGTTGGAGACTTTCAATCTCGTTCGCGACCGCAGTTACGCCATGGCCTCGCTGAATGTGGCCGGGAGCGTTCTCGCCGGGTTCCTGGGACTTATTATCGGCGTTACGCTGGCGAACGTCCTCTTCCCCAGACGATAGGAGAATCCCCATGAAGATCGAAACCGAAGCGAAGCTGGTAACGATCTACGTGAACAGCACCGACCAATGGCACGGACAGCCGCTGTATGCGGCCATCGTCAGTCTCTGCAAAAGCCGCGGCATTGCCGGCGCGACCGTGATGCGTTGCGTGGAAGGCTATGGCGGCAGCGGCCATCTTCATACCGCGCGGCTCTTGGAACTCTCCGAGAATCTTCCCGTGCGGATCGAGATCGTCGACCTTGCCGAGCGGCTCGATCCATTCATGCCGCTGCTGGAGCCGATGATCGGCGAGGGCCTGGTGACGGTTTCCCATGTGCATATCCTGCGCTTCTTGCGCGACCCAAGGCCGTGAAGCAGGAGTTCGGAGTGGTCTCGCGGCAGACCGTAACCCTGCACAGAATCCCAAAATGGTCCGCTTTGCCCATCGGCGCCGGTTAGAAAAGTAGTGAGATTATTATGAAGACCTTTCGCTCTTGGCACATAGCCGCCCTGATTTGCTCTTGTTTCACGATAGTTTTAGGTGCCGGGAGGTTTACGGTTGCCGCGGAGGCATCTCCAGATCGACCGTCCGCGCGTACGCTGACGGTGAGCCGTTTGGATCCAGCCCCCTACGCCAAGGATATATGCCCGGATGCGCCGTTGCGGGTCGCCTTTACTATGCCACCGTTGAAAGGGGCTGGGAAAATCCAGGTCTATGACGACTCCAACGACGCCTTGACGGCTTCGATCGACGTCGGCGCAGCCATGGCCACCCAGAGCATCGGCGGGTCGCCCAATTACCATTATTATCCGATGACTATTGCTGATCATGAAGCAACTCTTTGTTTGCCCAACGGCGCACTCTCCTATGGCAAGACTTATTACATCAAGATCGATCCCGGCGCGTTCAAAGGCTCCAATGGCAATGCCTACGGCGGCATCGACAACGCAAGGGATTGGAAATTCAGCACCAAGGCGGCGCCGCCGGCGGCGGGCACGGCAAAATTGATTGTGGCCGCCGACGGTTCCGGCGATTTTTGCACCGTGCAGGGGGCACTCGATTCCATCCCCGCCGGCAACACGACGCCGACGACCATCTTCCTCCGCAAGGGCACGTATCACGAGATCATCTATTTCACCAATAGACATTCAATTACTCTGCTGGGCGAAGACCGCAAAGAGAGTATCATTACTTATGCAAACAACGCCAACTTCAATAACGCCGCCGGCACTTATCACCGAGGCGTATTCCTGGCACATCGGGTCAACGACCTGGTGATCGCCAACCTGACGTTTCGCAATACGACGCCCCAAGGCGGATCGCAGGCCGAGGCGATCATCCTTAACGGTGCGTCCAACGCCCGCGCCATTCTAGCCGGCGTGGACCTCTCCAGTCACCAAGACACGCTTCAGATCAACGGCCAGGCCTACGTGCGCAATTGCCATATCGAGGGCGACGTGGATTTCATGTGGGGCACCGGGCCGTGCTTCTTCGAGAACTGCCGCTGCAAAAGCCTGCGCAGCAACGCTTACTACACTCAGATTCGCAACCCGGCGACCAATCACGGCTATGTTTACAAGAACTGTGTTTTTGATGGATCAGCGGGCATTACGGGAAATTTCATCTCGCGCATCGACCCGAGTCGCTTCCCCGCCAGCGAAGTGGTCTTGCTCGACTGCGTGTTGAGCGGGGCCGTCAGCCCGGTCGCCTGGCGGTTGGATGTGTCCACAAACGCGCCCACGGTGCGCTTCTGGGAGTACAACAGCCATGATGCCGAGGGAAAACCGCTGGACATGAGCAAGCGATTAAGCGTCGGCAAACGGCTCAAGTTGCCGGAGGACAAAGAGACCACGGCGAGCTACAGCGATCCGACGTTCGTGTTGGGAGGCGACTGGAATCCCCTTTCGGCGCCGATATTCGCCGCGAAGCCATGATCAATTCGGTTGGCGGTCCATGTAGTTGACCACACAGGGCGAAAAACAGCAACGCGCAGATCACCCAGCGGAAATGTCCCTTGGCGTTCATTGCAGCAAATCCAGCGACGAATCTTTCACGCGCAATTGACTCAGCGCCGCGCCGGAACGGTGTTTTACGCGCACGTCTTGGAAATGGATGCCCTCAGCGTCCGTCACAAAAACGCCCGCTTCCGACGCGATGGCAACCTCTTTCAAAGAGATGTCGCGAATGGGCATTTCGGGCAGACCCTGCAACACAATCGCCTTGCGCACGCCGCGACAAACGATGTTCTCCATGTGAATGTCGCGAAACTGGGGCGTCTTTTCTGTGACCGGCGGCGCCAACGTCTCGGGGGTGTCGGCAGTTTCGTCCAGCGGCGCTTTGCCGCCGTAATACAGGTTGAAATTGATGGCATCGCCGGCAATATCCATCATGCGCAGATTGGAAATGTAGATTTTTTCCACCACGCCGCCGCGTCCGCGCGTGCTCTTGAAACGCAGACCGACATCCGTGCCGATGAATGTGCAATTCTCCACATGCACATTGTTGGCAGCCTCCAAAGTCAGCGTGCCGACACCCGACTTGACCACCGAGCCCGTGCCGCTTATGAAGTTGGCCATGGTCAGCGTCCAAGCGTTGGCGATATTGGCCGCAAACACGCCGCTATTGCTCAGCGCGATGCCTGACGTCGCCAGCGGGTAGTTGACCTGCAAGGTGCCGGTCGAGATCAACGTCGACCCGGTGTAGGTCTCCGAGGCGCTCAGAACCATCAAGCCGGCGCCGGTCTTGGCCAACTGGCCGTTGCCGCCGATCGCGCCCGTAAAGGTCATGTTCGACGGATTGGCGAAGATCAAGGCCCCGTTGTCGGTCACGCTGCCATTGGGCAATGAGCCGTTGGTTGTCAGGCCGTCGCCCACCTGCAGTGTGCCGGAACTGACCACCGTGGGACCCGAATAGCTGTTGTTCCCGCTGGTCAGGATGACCGCGCCGCCGCTCGCAGGGCCGTTGACCGCCAGGCCGATGCTGCCCGTCATGTCCGTCAAGGCCGAGAGGTAGGTCAGCGTGCCGCCGCCGCCGCCCAGGCGATAGTTCGTGCCGCTGGGCGTCAGAACGCCCGTATACGTCTCGCTGTCCAAGGCACCCAGGCTGAGATTGCTGAGAAATTCGCGGTCAGGTTCACGGCGTCGGCCGAAGTGGCCGGGGTCACGACCAGCGTGCCGTTGGAAGCCGTGCCGCTGGTGAGGTACGGTAGCAGGCTGGGCAGGCCGCTCGACTCCAGCCCAACCGCGCCGGAGGTTCCGATCCGAATCGAGTTCGGGCCGGCATCCGTGGAAACGGAATTCATGGAACCATACAGCAGCGCGCCGGCCGTGACCATCGTCGAGCCGTAATAGGTGTTCGCGCCGGTGAGGTACAGGGTCCCGGTCGTGTTCTTTACCAGGCTGGCCCCGGTTGCGTTGTCATTGATTGTGCCCGCGAAACTGCCGCCGCCGACCGTCAGCGCGGCGCCGCTGCCGTTGAACAAGTTCAGCGTGCTTAGGGCCGAACCATTCAATCCGGCCAGGTTCTGGGCCGGGTTGTCCAGCTCGACCGTGCTCGCGTTGTTGATGTTCAGCGTTGTGGTCGCGGGCAGCGAGCCGGTCGCTCCTACGGTGAAATAACCGCCGTTGACCGTAGTCGAGCCCTGGTAGGTGGCGTTGCCGAGGAAGACCACGTTGCCGGGACCGCTGAGGGTCACGCTGTTGGTCCCGCTGCCATGCAGGATGTTTCCGGAGAAGGTCAGGGCGTTGTTGACCGAGGCGGAAGCGATCGTGAGCGAGCTGTTGAGCGTGATGTTGCCGCCGAAGCCGGCGTTGTTGTCGTCGATGTTCCCCAGCGTGGCGTTGGCGGCGTTGACCGTGATGTTCTGCGGGAAGCCCACTATCATCGAACCAGGGCGCCGCCGATCAGCAACTGTGCCGGGGCGCCGCCCGTGTAAAGATCGCCCAACTGGACATTGGTGCCGTTGCCCAAGGCCCCCGCCGCCGCGGCCACCAGCACGCCCGCGCTAATCGTCGTCGGACCACTATAGTTATTCGCGGCATTCAGCGTCAGCGTGCCGTTGCCGAGCTTGAGGAGGCATAAGCCGGCGGTGCCGGAGGTGCCGTCGGGGATGCTCGAGCCATAGCTGAAGCTCTCCCCGCCCACGACCTGGATGCCGAAAACGGTGCCCGCGCCGAACGTGACGTTGGTCAAGACGCTCGACACGTCGCTCGACTGGAACTCGCCCTGGCTGGAACCGGCCTGAACAACCAGGGTGCTGCCCGCGTTGTTGACGGAAATAATGCCTGGGGTCAGGTAGGCCGGACCCAGAGTACTGGGTGCCCCACCGGAGGCGGGCGGATAGGAGCCCAAGGAACCGGTGTGGGTGGCGATCAGCACGCCGCCGTTGACCTGGGTGCCGTTGCTATACGTGTTATTGCCGGTGAGGGAGAGAATGCCTGCGCCGAGCTTCACGAAGCCCAACGGGACGTTGCCCGTATCGGCAATCGACGTGCCGTAAGTGACGTTCTCAGGGCTATTGACGTTGATCCCGAGGTTGGCGCCGCCGGCAAAGTAGACGTTGCCGAGCACGGCATCAACGCCGCCGCCCGTTGTCAGGCTGAACTCGCCGGCATTGGTGCCCGCCGTGAGGGCCAGGGGGAGCATTTCGGTTTCATAGGAGCTAGGCGGCGTTTGTCAGTGGGGTCACAAAGGCTTTGTTCACTAGGACTTGCCACTGTTTCGACTTGTAATACGTCCGCAATAACAGCATTTGCTCGGCGTGTTCCTCGTGCCAGAAGATACCCGCTCCCTTCAGCCGCAAGTTGACCACACGGCGGACCGCGCTCTCCATTGCGCCGCTGCCGATGGGCATTTTGCGCGACGCGCCTTGGCATAGTCCAGACGCCCCGCACGGGCGTTGCGCAGCAAATAGTCCCGTTCACGGGCCCACCCCTTGCCCCGTTTCCCCCGACAGAGCCGTTCCACCTCCGCGGTGAACGCCTTCAGTTCCCCACGCCACAAACGACGCCGCTGTTGCGTGGCCCAGCGCTTGCGTCGTGATTTCCGCCACGAAGTGTTTAAAGCAGCCAAAGCATAGACATGCTCAACTACATGGTAGAAATCGACTAACTCCCAGCAGCGGATTCCCACGAGCCCCAGACGTTGCCACAACTTGGTCACCCGTTGCCAAATCCACGTCGCCCCGTCGGCGATGAACAAGACTTCCGTCGCTTGGTTGACCCCCAGCTCACGAAGATAGAATTCCAGGAGCCGGAACACCTCGTCGGGACCCTGGAGCGTACCGTCCATGACTGGCGCAAATTCCCGGTCGATTCGCCCCTTGTCATCCACCACGTAGATCACCAACAACTTGGGCTCGCGCCAATCGGTGCGATAACGAGACCGCCCCTTCTTGGTCTTTTTACCCCGTTTGTTCTTGCGGACGCGGAGTCTTCCACCGTCCGTGGAAATCACCACACGTTTCCCCGCCAGCGATCCCCCGATGCCCATCCCTTCCAACTCCTGCCCTCTTCGTGCTCGCCGGGCGAAATGATAAGCCACGGTGGTGATCCGCCGGATCGACATCTTGACCCCCATCTGCCGCAGCCGCGATTGGGCGTCCTCAAAGGAACCGAGCGCCGCGGCAAGCTGGGCCACCTCGCTGGCCAACGCCGGAGTGCAACGGTCGCACACGCCCAACAGTACCAGGCCGAAGTAGCTTCCTTTCCCCTTGTCCGCACGCGCCTGACTGCGGCACCAGTAACGGGCCATCAGTTCCAACTCCAGCCCTCCCAGAAACTGCACCGTGACCGGTCGATAGCCGAAGTCTTTCATCTTCTTGGGGGAAGCTTTGGCCAGCTTCCGTTCCTGCTCGTGCAATGCGAAACCGGCGAGCGCCCGTTGCATTTGCAGGGCCGTGGCCAACGCCTGGAGCCGATCCGTCAGCGCCTTGCCTTCCTGCTCCCTCTGGGCCAATTCACTGGCGTTGCTCGGCGTGCTGCCCGCTGCCAACCATCGGTCCAATTCCGATTTTGTCTCTTGCAACTGCTGCTCGATTTCTGCTATCTTCTTGACCGCCTTCGAATCGTCGTCCGTGATATAGGGCATGGTGGAACTCCTTTCCGCCAAAAAACGGTAAAACAGGACCGCCCTTATCGACGATTCGAAGGTTTTTTTCCAGACCAATTGCTCCTACAGGACTGAAATGCTCCCGGGCCAGGGTCGCGCCGGGGTTGACGACGATCTTGCCGCCTGCCGCGTAACCGGGCAAGGCGCCGGTGTTGTCGGCCAGGAGCGTGCCGACGTTGACCGTGGTGCCGCCCGTATAGCTGTTCGAGGCCGTCAAGGTCAGGATGCCGGCGCCGTACTTCACGAGGCCGCCCTGGCCGCTCAGTGGGCTGGCAAAGGTCACGTTATTGCCGTTGGTGTCGATCTTGGCCAACTGACTGGCGGCGATCGGAGTGATGGCTGCCGAAACGTCCAAGGTATTCCCGGCGGCCCATTGCAGGACGCCGCCGTTGAAGGTGATCGCGCCGGGGCCCGTCGGCAGGGCACTCGCGGTGAAATTGAGCGTGCCGCTCTCGAGCAAAGTCCCGCTCGTATAGGTGTTGCTGCCGCTCACGGCCAGCGGGCCCGCGCCGAGCATCGTGAGCCCGCCCGTGCCGCTGATATTTCCGGCGTAGCTCTGGGCGACCGGGTTGTTGAAGATCAGGGCGGAGTTGTTGAGGATGTTGCCGGCCACCGCGCCGCTGGTGATGCCGTTGCCAAGCACGAGCGTGCCCGCCGAGATCGTGGTCAGGCCGCTATAGGTGTTGATATTGGTAAGGGTCAGCGTGCGGCTGCCCAACGTGGTCACGACGCCGTTGCCGCTGATCGCGCCGGCAAAGGTCTCGTTCGACGCATAATTGAAGGCAAAAACGCCGTTGTCGGCTACCGTGCCGGCCAGCGAGGCGTCCTGCCCCGCCTGCCCGCTGCCGAGCTGCAGCGTGCCGGCCGAGATCGTCGTGCCGCCGCTATAGCTGTTGGCAGTCAGCAAAGTCAATAGACCCTGGCCGGACTTGGTCACCGAGCCGCTGCCGCTGATCGTACCTTCGAAGGTCTGGCTGGCGTAGTTGGCAAACACCAAGAAGGAACTGTTGCTGACGGGGCCAGGCAAGGAGCCGTCGGTCGTGGGATCGGTGTTGACGCCGATCTGCAGGGTGCCGCCGGAGATCGTCGTGCCGCCGCTGAAGGTGTTGCCCGTGCTGGTCAGTGTCACCAGGCCGCTATTGAGAGTCAGCACGCCCGGCCCCGTGATCGGGTTGACGAAGGTCTGCTGGCCCGTGAGGCTGAAAACCAGCGAACCGCTGTCCGAAATCGTGGTGTTGGGCAGCGCGCCGTCAGGCCCGGCCCCGGCGTTGCCCAATTGCAGCGTCGCCCCCGGCCCGACCGAGGTCAGCCCCGTAAAGGTGTTGGTGTTCTCGATCACGACCGTGCCGCTGTTGGTCAGCCTCAGACCGGTGTTGCCGGTAATCGAGGCCGTCCCGGAAATCGTATAGGTCTTCAGGTTGTTCTGGAACGTCATACTGCTGGGAAGCACATTCCCTGAGTTCAAGGTCACGCTGGTGATCGCGGCCGAGTCGCTGAAGACGACGGCATCGCCAGGCTGGAACTTGCCATAATTGTCCGCCCCCCCATCTGGGAAAAACTGCCCAAGGTGTTCCAATCGCTATGAAGTCCGGTCCAGGCAACTGAATACAGCCCAGTTACCAACAGGTCCAGCTCGTCCGGGTTGGTGGGATTGATTTCCAGGCTGCCGATGGCCCGGTTGGGAAGCGATGAATTAAGCACAAAGGTGCCGGTGCTGACGCCGACCGCCAGCGCGGCGCCGCCGCTGGAATCGGTTGCGATCAGGGCGTACGTGCCGGTGCCCGATATGGCGCCCGTAATCAGGATCTCTTGCGTATTGGGGAACTGGCCGCCGGTGAGGCCGACGTTGTTCAGCCCACCATTCTCGACCATCAGCCCCGGACTGCCGGCAGCGCCCAGCGAATCGAACTGGAAGATGACATTCGTGCCATTATAGTTGTAAGGAACCGTCAGTCCGTTGGCCAGGGTCAGCGGACTGCCGGCCGCCATGCCGGCTTGAATCACCGTCGTATTGACGATCGTGACCGGCCCATAGATCGTGCCCGTGCCGCCCAGGGTCCCTGCGGAAACGGTTATCGTGCTTGCGGTCGACGAGGCATACAGCGATCCGTTGACCAGAAACCGCCCGCTGGCCACGGTCGTCGCGCCGGAATAGCTGTTGGCCGCAGTGAAGGCGATCGTGCCATTGGAGTTCAATGGGATTCCCGTGGTCCCGGCGCCTTCCACGTAGACTGCATTAACAGCGCCGCCGATTTGGACCCCGCCGCTGCCGCTGATCGGACCGGTGAAATCGACGCGGCCCGACTGCGCGGCGTAGAACGTGACCGGGCCGTTCAACTGCACGCCGCCGTTCATGGCCGTGTAATCGTCGGTGAAACCGCCCAGCACCACGCTGCCGCTGCCGGGAACCGGGTTGACGACGATATTGCGGTCCGTGAACAAGCCCGACGGATTACTGCCGATAACCCGACTGTTGGGCCCGTCGGTCATGAAGGCCAGGTTGGCCCCGCTGGCCGTGGCGATCGTCCCACTCGTGACGCTGATCACCAGCGCGGCCGTGCCGCTGCCCAGGGGGCCGGTCAGGCCGTTGGCATAGTCGGCGGTGCCGACGAACAGTCCGCCCCCGGCGAGTTGCAGACTGGCGGCATTAAATGTGCTCGCACTGCTGGCGAAAATCAAGCCGCCGCTGCCGCCGAAGGTCACGTTGACGGCCGCCGAACCCGAGTTGCTGATCGCTCCCGCATACTCGCCCTCAGGCAAGGGGGAAGCCGCCCCGCGAATCGACGAAAACGGAACGCTGGTCCCGGCCGCGTTCGAATTCAGGTCGATCGGATTCTGCAGGATCAGCGTCGTGTTGGCATCCGACGAACCGAGCACCAGCTTGCCTGGGATATACGTGCCGAACTGCAAGGTCTGCAGGGTGGTCAAGGCGGCCGTCGTGTACAGGGCCACCGTCCGCTGCGCGTTGTTCGCGCTGGAAGCGGAAAAGCCGACCACGTCCGAGGTATTTCCGGCGGAGCCCAGGCTGATCTGGCCGGCGGTCGGCGTCTGGCCGGCGGGAACCACCACATAGGAGAGGCTGTTGGCCACGGTGGGATCGAGCGTGGCGCCGATCTCCAGGATCGCAATTGAACCCGCGCCGCCGGTCGAGTTCAGGCTGATGGGGGCCAGGGCGCCGTTGGCGCCGCCGCTGCCCAAGGCGTTGTTGTTCAAGAGCGAGAGGATCGACAGGCCGCCGCTGGTGCTGTTGGATACCGTCACCGGTCCCGGGGGATTGACATCGGTATTGGCGCCCAAGAGCATCAGTTGCCCACTGAGGACGGTCGTGGGGCCCGTATAGCTGTTGGAGGCATTGGTGACCTGCAAGATCCCCGAGCCCAACTTGGTCAGGCCGACGGAGCCGGCGGCGGAGTCCTGAAGCCGGGTGGAGAAGACGACCGGCGCGGTGGCGTTCGTGGTGTCGATGCCGAAGAAGGAGCCGGCCAGCAGTCCGCTGTTGCTCCCGGTCAGATTGGTCAACAGAGTTCCGGCCTGCGCGGCGGTAAAGCCCGTGCCACCGACGTTGACGGCCAGCGTGGCCTGGGAGCCGGCGGTGATGTTGGTCGCGGTCCAACTGGCGGAGTTGCCGCTGTACAACGCAGAGGGCTGGGTGAACTGCAGCGTGCCGCCGCTGACCGTGGTCGTGCCCGAATAATTGTTGGTCCCCGTAAGGAACAAAGTGCCCGCGCCCGCCTTCACCAGGGACACGGTCCCGACCGTGTTTTGAATCGTTCCGGAAAAGGTGTTGACGCCGCTGGCGTTGTTGAACGTCAGCGTCGAGGTGCTGGACGGGGCCAGGTTATCGATCGTGCCCGCGCCGCTGAGCATGCCCGTGATCGGACTGAAGCCGCGCAGGTCGAGCAGACCGCCGCTGTTGATGGTCAAAAAGCCCGTGCTGGGCAAGGCCGCGTTGCTGCCCACCTGCAGGGTCCCGGCAGTGATCGTCGTGCCCCCGCTGTAGGTGTTCGTGCCGGTTAGATCCATCGCGCCGCCGCTGAAGACGAGCGAGAGCACGCCGGCGCCGTTCTGGATCGTGCCACCGAAGCTCGTGGCGGCGGTTTGACTCACCGTCAGCGCGAGGGAACCCGGAACGCTCGTGGTGATCGTGCCCGCCAGCCCGCCGAAGCCGGGGACCGTCAGGCTGCTCCCGGCCAGATCGAGAACTCCACCGTTGGCAACCAGGATGCCCGTGCCCAAGGCGCCCACGTGGGCGACTTGCAAGGTGCCGGCGCTGACGGTCGTGCCGCCGGTGTAGGTGTTGTTCGCATCCAGGTTCAGCAGGCCGGTGCCGGTCTTCACCAGACTCGCCGCCGCGCTTGTGCTGGCCTGGTTTGCCAGGGCCATGGACACGAGCAGGCCGCCCGTCCCCGTGACATTGAAGGTGGTCGTGGGCGCCAGGTTGAAGCCGTTGCTTCCGGCGACGGCAGTAACGCCCGCGGGCAGGGCAATATACGATTCCGCGGCCCCGCTGGCCGTCACGGTCGCCGCGGCATTCCCGCCAAAGCTGAATGCCTGATTATTCGCATTGGAGCCCGCCCCCATAAGCGCCATGAGCGAACCGCCGCTGAGTGTCAGCGACGGGCCCAAGGCATCCGCGCCGGAGGTGCTGACAACCTCGCCGCCCGCATTGATGACCATCGCGATACCCGGACTGCTGGTGCCGCTGCCAAGGTTGCTGCCGCTGCCCTCGAACCAGAGCGCGCCGCCATTATTGACCGTGATCGAGCGCGTGCCGGAGGTGACATTGCCGAGCGCGGTGGCGGTGACGGCGGCGGCGTTGTAACTCGCCGCCAGCGTCCCGCTGTTGACAGTCACGTTGCCCGTGAAGCTGTTGCTCCCCGTCAGCGTCACCACGTCGCTGCCGTTCTGGATCAGCCCGCCGGAGCCACTGATCACGAAGCCGTAGGACAGGGCGCCGGTGTCTTTGAAGACCAAGGTCGCGTTGTCGACCGTAGCGGTCGACGTGAATGAGGTAACACTAGTGTTGTTGCCGATCTGCAGCGTGCCGGCCGAGATCGTGGTCGCGCCCGTATAGGTGGGGGCCGAAGCGATCGCCATCACACCCGCACCCATCTTCGTGAGTGAAAGCGGGTAAGTGGTACCGGTGTCCACTTCGTTAATAATGGTTGAAGTGACGAGCAGGTCGACGCCGTTGGCAACCGAGCCGGCAGACACGTTGAACGTGTTGCTTGCCGAGGTCGCCCCCAAACTCAGGGTGGCGACACTGACCAGCGCCTCGGCGGTGGAGGCCAGCGTGGTGATGCCGCCGTCGGACTTGAAGTAGGTGCCGCTGACCGTCCCGCCGGTCATGGTCACAGGGCCGAGCCAGGCATGGCCTGAACCGCTGTTCAGTGAATTCAATACGCCGCCGTTGATGACGACGGGCGGGTTGTTCGTAAGGCTGTAACTGAACCCGTTCTCCCCCACTTCGACCACACCTCCCGTGTTGATCGTCAGCGTGCCCGTGCCGATAAAGGGCTGGTTTGGCGAGTTGGTGGTGCTGCCCCCGGCATTGATCCACAGGCTTCCGCCGCTGACCGTCGTGCCGCCAGTATAGGTGTTGGTGGCGGTGAAACTGACCGAGCCGGGGCCTAGCATGACCACCGCACCGCTGCCGGAGATGACGCTCCCGCTGAAGTTCGTGCCTTGGGCCAGCGTGCCGGTGGAATTATCGAAGACGAGCGTGCCGTTGTTCACGATCGAACCGGTCGTCGCCAGCGTGCCGTTGACCGCACCGTTGCCGAGCTGCAAACTGCCGGACGAGATCCTCGTCAAACCGGTGTAGTTGTTCGCTCCGGCAAGCACCAGCCCGCCGCTGCCCGTCTTGGTCAGGCCGCCGCCGCCACTCAAAGCGCCCGAAAAGGTGGTGCTGGCATTGTCGCCGCCTACGCTCACTGTCAGGCTGCCGCCGCTGACGCCAAGCAAGGAGACATTGCCGCTGCCGGAGAGTCCGCCGAGCGCGTAGGTGGCGGCGCTGGTGGCGAAGGTCAAGGCGTTGGCGGCGGCCAGGTTGTCGACGACCGTGCTGCCTTGGACGGCAGAGGTGTTGCCCAATTCCAGCGTGCCCGCGCTGAGGGTCGTGGCGCCGGTGAAGCCGTTCGAGGCGGTGAGGTCCAAGATCCCGCCGCCGAGTTTCAGCAAGGCGCCGCTGCCGGTAATCACGCCCCCGTAAGTCTGTGCCGCGGCGTTGTCGAAGGCCAACACGCCGCCATCGGCGATGCTGCCGGAAACGGACCCGTTCACCGAGCCGTTGCCGAGTTGCAAGCTGCCGCCAGAAATCGTCGTGCCGCCGCTAAAGGTGTTGGTATTGGTGAGCACGAGGACGTTGGGACCAAGTACATTCAGGGCGCCGTTGCCGCTGATGATGCCGCCGTAAGTCTGCGCGTTGGCATTGTTGAAGGCCAGCATGCCACTGTCGCTGATATTGCCGGCCACCGAGCCGTTGAGCGCGCCGTTGCCGAGCTGCAACGTGCCGGCCGAGATCGTGGTGCCGCCGCCGTAAGAGTCCGAGCCGGAAAGTGTGAGCATGCCGCTGCCGATCTTGGTCAGCGCTCCGCTGCGGTCCGTGTCGCCGATGATGCCCGAAAACTGGGTCGATTGGCCGTTGCCGCCGACGATCACGGTCACGTCGGCACTGTTGGCGTCGGTCAAGACGAGGTTGCCGCTGCCGGCCAGTCCGCCGAGATTGAAGGTCCCGATTTCGCCCGCAAAGGCCAGGCCGTTGGCCGCGTTGAGCGTGGCCGTGCTGTTCTGGATCGCGTTGGAATTGGCCAAGGTCAGGGCGCCGGCGTTGATGATCGTAGCGCCCGTGTAGGTGTTGGCGTTGCTGAACATTACTCCCATCGTGCCATTCAAGGTGACGGTCGCCGTGCCTGCAATCCCGAAGCCTGCGGAACTGAAAAGCGTGTAGGCGTTGGCGCTATTGGCGAACGTCACGCTGCCGGGAGACACGCTACCATCAACGATTTGGACGTTGAACTGTGTGGCCGTATCGTCAAAGGTCACGGCTGCGCTGTCGCTGTAGCTGGACGACTGGCCAATCACGCCGGCCGCATTCCAGTTGAGAACACCGCTGACCGGGCTCCAGGTGGAGTCGGTGGAGCCGCTCCAGGTGAGAAGCTTTTGCCCCACGGCTTGCGGCGGGGCCGCCGCCGAGGCCAGGGTCAAGACCAGAGCGCCCAGAAGCGCCAGACAACAAAAGTTGCGACTCACGATATGCCTCCCGAACAGCCTTAGGCGAACGGACAATGACAAGTGAACAGACAAGACGAGCAGACAAACCCATACCCTAGAGCGACGGTTTCCCGATTAGTTCTTCTCTTGACTCACGGGGGGCGAACAAAAATTCCGACGGCCCCAAGGCCACGTCGCAGATGCGGACCTCGTCGATCAGGCCGTGAAAACACTTGCCCGGATAGATCCCTCCCCTGCCGCGGCCGATGCTCCACTCGGCATCGTCGTCGCCCTTGCCCAAAGCGGTGGAACCTTGGTCGGGCAACTTCGTGGAAGCACGCAGCAAATAGCCGCGGCCGTCGAGGGCATCAACGTAAAGCCGCAAGGTGCGGCCGTCGCTCGTGGCGGCCACGTGATACCAGCGACTGGCTTGCAGGAGCGGTTGCTCGGCAACCGCCTTGTGCTCGCGGTTTTCCACGTCAAAGTAAACGATGGCGAAACGGTGCTTGGCATCCACCTGGAAAGACAGCCGCGGCGGGTCGCTGCGAAAGGCCGCTGTGGGGCACGTGTCCCGGCCGACAAAGGTCTGAATTTCATTCAGGCGCTTGGCCGAATTCACCGAAGCCTCGATGGTCCATTGGGCCGGCGTGATCTTCTGGATATCCAGGGGCGCGGCATGACTGAATTCCGAATGGGTGTAGACATTCCGCAAGCCCTTGTCCTCGGTTGGGAGTGAAGTGTCAAGACACGAGTGATTCGGGCTTCCGGTTCGCGGAACCACGCCCGCCGGCACGTCGGCGGCAAAAGCCGGCCGGTCCTTGTCCGAATACGTGTAAAGATCGTTTCCATTGAACGACGAATCGACCGTGGCGCGGGCCGGCTTCGTATTGTGCTTGGTATCGGACAACTCGCTGCCCAAGGGCTGGTCCTCAAACCGCCAATAAGCCACGACGTGCCGATTGCGCTGGGCATCGTCGATGGTGCGGATGAAGGTCTCGCCCGAGTCCTGCACGAGCCACGGCGCCGCGATGCCGCCTTCTATGCGCAGTCCCTGGTTGACGAGCACGTGCTGCCCCGCGGCAGGCTTCGCCGACCCTGCTGGCCGTTGCCCCGGCGGCTGTTGCACTACCACTTCACCCTTGAAGACATGGACCTGCACATCTTGCGAGGGAGTGACTTCGACGCCAAATTCCGTGCCCAGATCGACGACCGAGCCTTTGGGGGTCTGAATCTCGAAGCCGTGCGCTGCCGGATTGATGACCTTGGAGGCTCATCTTGCCCGCATGCAGGAACACTTTTCCGGGGGCAACCAGGTCCAACGTTGCCGGGCCTTGAACGACCGTACGGACTCCGACGTTGAAAACCAGTTCGATGGCCCCCGAATAAAGACTGATTTTCTGACCGGCGGCAAAGGTGGTCCCCATCT
The DNA here is from genome assembly GCA_963824275.1 of uncultured Planctomycetia bacterium. GTDB lineage: Bacteria > Planctomycetota > Planctomycetia > Pirellulales > Thermoguttaceae > JANXQG01. The sequence continues at coordinate 2,609,719 of CAWGOT010000003.1, forward strand.
CAGGCGGCGCGGTCGCGACGCCCCAGTTGCAGTTGACCGTGCGGGTCAAGCGGGCAATGGGGACGGAGAGCGGCGAGCCACCCAGAGGGTACCCGCCAGGAAGCGGGGAGTTCGGATTTGAGATTTCAGATTTGTGATCTGCAACTTCAAATCCTGTGTGCGGATTCCGGCCTTCGTCCCGGCCCTTAGGAACAGTCATCGCGACCAATCCGGCTACCAGGACCAGCGCGGCCAGCATCGAGAAGAACGTCGTGTGGTCGGCGACGAAGCCGCACCCTTGCCGTCCAATATCGCCGAGGAAACCGAGTACGGGAGAGGAAGGCGGGACGTTGAGAGGAGCCGAGCCCGTGCTGTCACTTGTGGCAGGCAGAGAACGCGCGACGTGCTCTTGTTCGGCGGCCTGCCCGTGATCGGACTCGAAGGGCCGCGCAAGCTCCCACTGCAGCATCGCATGCGTGGTGATCTGGCGAAGATACAGGCGTCGCGCCTGCGGATCGGCCTGCAGCAATCGGCCGAGCGATTCCATCTGGTCGGCTGTGAGCCGGCCTTCCAGCAATTCGCCGATCAGACCCTCGATCAATTGAAAATGGGCCAGGGGTTCGTCCGGGTCGTGTTCGAGCATCATGCTCCTCGCTCTAATCGCAGGGTTCGGTCGATGCAGTCCGCCAACCGGGCACGAATGCGAAACAGGGCCTGGGAAATCGCGCCGGGCGATTTCCTCCGGCGCTGGCGATCTTCTGCACGGGCGTCTCCGCTTCGTAGCGCTCGTCAATGATCCGGCGATCGGCGGCGGGCAGTTTCTCCAAACACGTTCGCAGTGCGCGGCGTTTGTCCTCCATGCCTTCCGTCGCACTCTCGGCATTCGCGGCCAGGCCGCTGATCAGATCGTTGTCAAAGACATGGCGATCGTTGTGCCGGCGCTTGCGAAAGGCCATGACTTCGAAGTGCGCGACGCGAACGGCCCATGCCCCGAAATTGCTTCCCTCCTGGAATTCCGCCGCCTTACGCCACAACGTGACATTGGTTTCGCCGAGGACTTCGTTGGCCGAAGTCGGGTCGGGCAGGAGCGCCAGCACATAGGCATAAAGGCGGCTTTGACACTCCGTCAGCCGACGAACAAACGGTTCTTGATTACCTGGCGAATCCATGCAGAATGCTTCCAAATCAAGGGGCGCAGGGGCAGAAGGTGAAAATCTCCCTTCCGCCTTAGAATAACAGCCGCAATTTCCAAAATCTTACGGGAAATCTCTTGGTTTGCTCCGCAAAGCGAAGTGTCTCAAGGAATTAGGATGCCAGCCACCTATGGCACTCGAACCTGCTTTTGTGACAAGGAGCGACCCAGGCGCGCAAAAAAGCCCCCGGAAAGGCTGTGTCCCAGGGGGGCGAAGGACACTGACTTTTCCGGGAGCGATTGGACGCTTCCGCGCCGGGTTTCTCAGATCGGTTTTGTGATAATCGAAGCGAGCCGCCCACATCCTTGTAGGCGGTGCTTCGCTTCGTGGTCCGCAGGAATGCCGCCGTCGCGGCCTTCCCAGGGCAGACCCACCCACGTGGATCGTTGGTGGCGGATTCACAGTTCGCTGTCGCCAGGGCCACATCCATGCGGCTGCGATAGCGATCATGTGACGCGGAAGATAGGACTTTTCCCTTTTCCGGTCAAGACCGGTTTTGGGAAGGGAGAAAAAATGTCTTTAAGCCCTGCTTTGCGCGGCCAAGAACGATACTAAGCGCAAAGCGCAAGCGAGGGCCGCCACATATTCCCTCGCTTGCGCTTCGGGCTTCTATGCTGATTTCCGCATGATTTGCTGATAAAACGCCGCGAAACACGCCAGTTTTTGCGTTGCGTCATTAAGCCATATCACGTATGCTGGAGTTCATGCATGAAGAGTTGAACTATCGTGGCGAAGAAACCAGGAGATATTGAGGAGCATGGAAGCTCGTCTGACTCGGCCTGCGGTGCTAGCAGCGTTGTTGATGCCGTTTGCATTAGGATCTCTCGGGATGGGCGCAAGTTACCGCGGCGCCAATTTCATCGTCGAGACCGCGGATCCGCAAATGGCCGCCCGCATTTCCGTGGCGGCCGAGCAATTCCGCCACGATCTGGCCCTGGAGTGGATCGGGCAGACGATGCCCAACTGGGCCCAACCGTGCATGATGACGGTGCAGGTCGCGCCGAACTTGGGGGCGGGCGGGGCCACGACCTTCGTCTTCGACCAGGGCGAGGTCTTCGGCTGGCGGATGACGATCCAAGGCTCGGCGGAGCGGGTCTTGGATTCCGTCCTCCCGCACGAGATCACGCACATGATCTTCGCCAGCTACTTCCGCCGTCCCCTGCCGCGGTGGGCCGACGAAGGCGGCGCCACGAGTGTGGAGCACATCAGCGAGAAGCAGAAGCACCGGCAGATGCTCGTGCAGTTCCTGCACACGGGCCGCGGCATCGCCTTCGGCCAGATGTTCGCCATGACCGAATACCCGCAAGATGTCATGCCGCTCTACGCCCAGGGCTATTCGCTGAGCGAGTTCCTGATCTACCGCGGCGGGCGGAAGAAGTTCGTGGCCTTCCTGGCCGACGGCATGCGCGACGGGCAATGGTCGGCGGCCGTTTCCCGGAACTACAACATCCGCGATCTCTCCACGTTGCAGGACCAATGGGTGGCATGGGTTGCCCACGGCTTTCCTGCGCCTCCGCCCGAGAGCAATGTCATAAACGTCGCGGCGGAGACGCCACTACTGGCTGCCTCGACAGCGGCGGCGGCCGAACCGCGGCGGCCGGAGCCGAACCTGATCTATCACATCCCCGACAAGGCCTCGGCCGAACTGCCAGCGGCAGCCGGCGGCACGCAAAATTTAGCGAACAAGAGCGCTCCGCCAGCCCAGGTGCTCCCCGTGCAAGGTTGGCGGACGCCCGACGGCGCACCGGCCGAGGGCAAACAACCTTCGGAAGCGGTTACGTCGCAGGTCGCCCGCCCGCCGACAATGGAGCCCTCGCGGCAGGTGATTTTGGAGTGGCAGCAGCAGTAGTCGCTACTCCCACGGCTGTTTGACCCCCTGCATCTTCAGCCAATAGAGCGTGAAGTGGAAGAAGACGGGGGCGGAGAAGCAGAGGGAATCGATGCGGTCCAACAGGCCGCCGTGGCCTTCTACCAAGGTGCCGTAATCGCGGACGCCGCGGTCGCGCTTGATGGCGGAAAGGGTCAGCCCTCCGGCAAACCCCATCACGGAAATCACCAGCGACATGGCGGCGGCCATCCACCAGTTCGAGCCTTGAAAGGGCGTGGCCCACCACAGCACGCCGCCGATCAAGGTCACGCTCACCGAACCGCCCAGCAGGCCCTCCCAGGTCTTCGTGGGATTGATCGCAGGCGCGATCACGTGACGGATCGGAATCTGGGCCCAGGCATATTGCAAGGCGTCGCTGAGTTGGACCATGAGCACGAAGAAGAACAAGAGGCGCTCGCTGGCCCCGGGGCGAGCGTGGCCCCAGGCGTCTTGAGGTCCAGCGTCAAGAGGGCCGGGGCGTAGCTCAGGCAATAGACGCAGATCAGCAGCCCGGCCTGATCTTCGCCGTCCGTTCCAGGAACCGCTTGTAGTCGCCCTCCATGGCGATCAACCCGGGTATGATCAGAAACGCATAGACGGGAATCATGACGCTATAGAGCTGATACTGCTCCAGGCCCACGAGCACGAACTGCAAGGGCGTGATCACGAAGAAGACGATGAACAGCGCGCGATGGTCGCTGAGCCGCGTGGGCGTGAGCGTGATGAACTCGCGGAGGGCCCAGAAGCGCCTAAGCCCGCCAGCACGACCGTGGCCGTCTGGTGCAGGATGAACGTGGCGGCCAGGATCGAACAGAGCACCCACCATGCATGCACGCGCATGCGGAAGGTCTCCAGGATGGCCGTGTTCAGGCCGCTGTCGTTGCGGGCGCGGAGGCGCGGATGATGACCGTCGCCGCCGCCAGCAAGACCAGCACGCTGACCACCAGGCCCAAGGTTCTCGGTTCGAAAAGCGACATGGATGGATTCTCTAAAGCTCCTTCAACCGCCGCACCGCGTTCCGCGCCCGATTCAGGAAGAGGTCTTTCGACTCGCCCGATTCCAACCACATGGGAGGGCCGAACGTGATGCAGCTCAACAACGGCACGGGCAGGAACTTGCCGCGGGGCAGGATCCGGTTCATGTTGTCAAGGTACACGGGGATCAACTCCAGGTCGGGCCGCTTCTTGCTGAGATAGTAGAGACCGCTCTTGAACTCGCCGACTTCCAATCCGTCGCCGCGCCCCCCTTCCGGAAAAACGATCAGCGAATAGCGCTGCCCCATCTCGCGGATCATCACGTCGACCGGGCTCTGGTGGACCTTGATTTCCGTGCGGTCGATCAACATGGCGTTGAAGACCTGGGTTGCCAGGTAGTGGCGGATGCGTCCCTTGATCCAATAATCCTTGGCGGCGACGGGCCGGGTCAATTCCCGCACGCTGGCCGGCAGCGCCGACCAGAGGACGATGGCGTCCAGGTGGCTGGTATGATTGGCGAAGTAGACCCGCTGGCAGGTATCGGGCTGCGAGTCGATCCACCGCGCGCTGGCGCCGCTGAGGAGTTGGGCCGTCAACGGCCAGCACGTTCCTCATCAAGGAAACTTTGTCCATGCGGGTACCAGGTACTCGTGGTCGGCTACTCGATCTGTGGCCCGTCGATCACGGCGTAACGTGCGCCGATACTAACCCGAAAGCGCAAGCGAGGGCACCGCCATGCGCTGTCCCCGCTTGCGCTTCGGGTTGGTATCGCCGAATCCGTAGGGGTAAGCACGCCGCGAAAAACAGACTATTATCCTAACGTGCCGGCTGCTTGACGCCAAGCCCCGCCCGATCGGGGGGTTCCGGGCCGTTGGGGGAAGAAGGATGTCGTAAGTCAGTCCGGCCGCGATTATACTTATTGTGAGGGTTTAAGATCAGGTACAGGAGGAACGATGAAATGACCATTGCGATGCAAGGTGTGATCCACGGTAAGACGATTGAACTCGAAGATACTCCTGGCGTTGACGACGGCCGGATCGTTCACGTTATTCTCAGCACGGACCTGCCGATTCGGCCCCAGGGCGGAAATGCGTCCGGGCCATATCGTTCGGCGGCGGGGATGATGGAGGACTATACCGAGGACGACGACGCCGTGCTTGAAGAGATTTACCGAGATCGAAAGCGAGACACCCGCGGCGACCTCGCGCCATGAGCTTCCTGCTGGATACCAACACGTGCTCATATCACCTGCGCCGGCCCTCGGGGCTCGCGCATCGTTTCGTCCAGCACCAAGGACGGCTCTATGTTCCTTCCGTCGTGTTGGCGGGTGAATTATACCATATCCCGCTAGGAGGTGAATACGCATTATTGTCAGTCACGGTGGGCCGGCGCTCGCCGATCTGCGCACGGGCACTCCGAATCTTGTCCTGCCCTGCTCTTGCACATTGAACCCGAAGGGCCCTTCTTTCCCGCGCGGACGGCCGCTTTTTGCCGGTAGATGCCCTCCAGCATCTCCTCGTAGCCGGCCACCATCCGTTCAATCGAAGCATGCTCGACGACGTACTGTCGCCCGGCGCGGCCGAAGGCGGCGGCCCGCGCGGTCCCGCAGCAGTTCGATCAGCCGGCCGGCCAGCTCTTCCTCGCTGCCGGGCGTAACCAGGTAGCCGCTGCGGCCCTCCTCGACCGCCTTGTCGACGGAGCCGACCCGCGTGGCCACGACGGGCTTTCCGGCCGCCATCGCTTCCAGGATCGAGACCGGGTTGGCCTCCATGTGCGAAGTCAGGGCCAGCACGTCGATCAGGGAGAGCACTTCGGCACGTCGCTCCGCGTGCCCAGGAAATGGACGGCGTCGGAGAGCGCGAGCGAGCTCGGCAAGGGCTTCCAGTTCGCCGCGTTGCGGACCGTCGCCCACGATCAGGAAGCGGGCGCTCGGGCACCGCACGCTGCACGCGCGCGGCGGCCCGCAGAAACAACGCATGGTTCTTTTCCGGCCGCAGCGCGGCCACGATGCCCGACAACGGGAGCGCCGGCCGGCAGGCCGAACTCCGTCCGCAACGTCTCGCTGGGCGGCCGCGGCCGGAATCGTTCCACGTCGACGCCGTTGGGGATCACGCTGGATCTTCGACGCCGTGCAGCCCTCGTGCGCCGCCAGGTAGCGGCCATGCGGCTCGGCCACGGCGATAAAGGCGTCGGTGATCGGCGCCAGCAGGCGATTGGCCAACTGCACGCGGTCGGGCCAGCCGGTCGAGTGCAATGCCGAAGCGATCACGGGCACGCCGGCCAGGCGGGCTGCCAGGCGGCCCCAGAACATCTTGTCGCCCGCGCCGACGGTGACCACCGCGTCGATCCGCTGCCGCCGCATCAGTCCCGCCAGACGCCAGAGCACGCTCACGTCGCTCTTGCGGGTCAAAAGGCCATGATGCGCCGGGATCTCCTGCGCCAACGATCTCGCCCAAGCGGCCCGAGATCCTTGAGGCAGCAGAGTTCCGGCAAGAACCGCGACCGGTCCAAGCGGCGGATCAGTTCGACCAGCAGCGTTTCCGCCCCGCCGACGGGCATGCTCGTGATGACGAACATCACCCGCAAGGGGCCGCGGTCCGGCCAGATCGGCCAACGGTTTACGGTGAAACAACATGGAAGGCCTCTTCACAATTTCGCATCGCAGCGGAAGCTCGATGCGATCTTCATTCCAACGGTACTCGAACCGCCGCGTGTGGATCTTTCGCGGGTCGGCGGTGAGCCAGTTCTTCAATCGTAGCATTTCGCAGACGGCCGGGATGCGATGCACGTGGAAAGGATCGTCGCCGGGGTAGTTGTAGCCGCCATAGGCCGAACAGACGCCCTCATAGCCGCACTGGGCCGCCAGGGCAAAGGCCCGGCAACTCAAGTTGGCGTGCAGGCCGAAGGGGAAGGCAAAATAGCGGATCGGCCGGCCGATCGCCGCGCGAAGTTCCTGCCGGGCAACGACCAGCTCCTTGTGCGAGCAAGACCGGATCGGTCAGCTTGCCCGAGGTCGGCATGGCTGTAGGTATGGGCCCCGATTTCGATGCCGGCGTCGGCCATCGCGCGGATTTCTTCCAGCGAGTTCGGCGCCAGGTTCGCGCCGAGCTGCAGATCGTGGTCGAACGGCCGGCATTCCAGGATGTTCCGCACGGTGACGAAGTAGGTGCAGGGAATCCGCTCGCTGGACCAGCCAGGGAATCGCGGTCTGGCAGTTGTCGGCGTAACCGTCGTCAAAGGTGATGTGCAGGGCCGGCCGATCGTTCACGCCGCTCCGCAGCCGGCGCTGCACTTCTTCCATGGAAATCAGCTCGAAGTTCCGCCGCAGCCAGCACATCTGATCGATGAACGTCCGGTTGGGCATCGTCCATGGCGTGGCCCCATCGTCGGCAATGCGATGGTAATACAGCACCGCGATCGGCATCCGCCGCTGGGCCGCCAGCTTGCGATAGATCCACCACCGCGCCGGCTTGGAGGCGTGATAGTAGACGTTCAAGCAGCAACCATTTCCAAAGTGGCATGGCGTGGGATGCGAGATTTGAGATTTGAAATTGGAAATTCAGTACTTAGTACGCAGCGCTTAGTACTGAGTACACAGTTTGCAGCTGCCAGTACTCGGTACTGAGCACTGAGTTCTAAGTACTTGGCTTGACGGTTCAGGACCGGTTTGGGAAGTTCTCCGGCGGTTTCCGGCGATCGGCCTGCTTCCGGTGGTTCTGGATCTATGCGACGTTGAATTCAACCAGCGTTTCACGCTGCGGCCGGCCAGCCAGAGGTTGTTCCGCAGTCGCGGCAGCGTGCGGTTGGGCACGACGCGCAAGGCCAGCAGCGGTCGGGCCAGGGCGCGGAAATGGGCCTTGTACGGCTCGTCGCCGCGGAGGAAATCGACGGCCCGCCCGCCTTGCTCGATGGCCCGCTTCACCGTGGCGGCGGTGATCAGATGCCCCGGCTCGTCGGCCAGTCGCTGCGGATCGATGCCGGCCTGATAGACGTAGGTAACGCCCGTGGCTGGCCAATTGATATTCCGCGGCCACCGTCTGGCCGTCGAGTTCCAGCAGATGAAGTTGCAACTGGCCGGCCAGCAGCAGCCGCCGGGCAACCTCGCGGTGAAAGGCCGTGAACTGCGGCGAGGCGAAGCAGCCGGGCTCGCCCAGCATCTGCCGCCGCTTCTGGTGCAGGTCGATAAGCACGTCCAGGGCCGGATCGAGTTGCTCGCAATTCTCGACCGTGCGCAGCACGGCCCGGCCGGTTTGAAACAAGTCGCGATCGGCCCGGCGGAGTTTCTTGCGATGGCCCTTGGAAACCAGGCCCAGGAACTCTTCCCACGTCTTGGGCAAAGTCGAGCCGCCAGGTGCGGGCCGGCGAGTTTTCATGCTGCGAGCAGCCCCGCTCGTCGAGCTGCCGCAAGAGCCGCGTGACGCTGGAGTCCTCGGAATCGACGCCGTCGACTTCCAGGAGGTCCCAGCAGTGACGAGCCCGGCGGCACAGTTCGGATCCGTCAGGTAGGCGGCGAGGGCTTCGGTCACGCGGTCGGCGTCTTCCGGCATGCAGAGAATGCTGGCGTAATCGGAGCAGACTTCACCGCTGCCCAGCCAACGCAGCACCCAGCCCTTGGCCGGCGAGCGCTTCAGGTACCAGGGGGCAATGCCTGCCAGGCGGCCCGACGTATCCAGCACGCCCAGCACCATGAACCGCATGGTTGGATCGCCGGTCGATTGCGGTCCATAGTGCCGCCACCAGCTCGAGAGCCAAGCCCAGGACCGGAAAGGAACGCCGCGGGCGAGGCGATCCCACGATTCTGCATGCGGGACAAGCTCGTCCCACTTGGAAAAAGCTATGATTTGCATACACAAATCTCCGTCATGCCTTGGACGGAAGCAAGTCGTTTTGGAAGATTCAGGAAGAGAATCCTCGTGGCAGGCCGAAGCGTTGTCCGACGACAGCACGATGTTGTTTTTTGGCAACACGACGGCGGAGGGAACCGGGGAACCGCCAGGCCCGATGGTGACGGCGCAAAGTCCGGCCACAACGGTGCTTAGCGATGGTTAAAGGACGCCCGCTGGTCCGCTTGCATCGCGCTGGCATCGGCTTTGCTTTGAAACGGAGCGTGAGATCGTAGAACGTAGGGTGGGCCGAGGCGAGTCCCACCATGACTGCGTCGAAAGATGGTGGGACTCGGCGACCAACGCTGCGCGTCGGTGCCCGTTGGCCCACCCTACAGCTACCCGCGGAGAACCCAAGCGATGAATAGTGTGCCGCATTCGATATCCGAACCACGAGAACTAGGCCGACTTCTGATCGTCTATTGGCGGCGATGGGTCGTGGTCACACTGCTGGTCACGGCGGCCGCGGCGGCATACGCCCTGGTTGCTCCTAAGACCTGGCAGGCCACGCAGGCCCTGATCGTGCGCAACGAGGCCGCGGGCAGCGAAACCGATCCCGGCAGGTTCCGCGGGGCCGACGACCTGAAGAGCACTCAGGAGACGATCCTGGAACTCGCGAAGAGCCACGGCGTGCTGCAGGCGACGCTGGCGGAAGTCGGCCCTCCGGCCGATTATGCCCATCCTTCCGCCTGGCCCACCGACGCCGACATCGAAAGCCTGCAAAAGGCGGCGAAAATCGTCCCGCCCAAGGGCGTAGAGTTCGGCACCTCGGAGGTCTTTTACCTGGAGGTTCGCGACCGGGACCGCGCACGGGTAACGCAGCTCAGTTCCGCACTGAGCCATCAGTTGCAACTCCGCATGCAAGAAATTCGCGATGCCAAGGCCCGGAGCATGATCGACGAATTGAACAAGGCGGTGCAACTGGCCAAGTCCGATCTGCAGGCCGCGACCGGGCAGTTGACCGAGCTGGAAAAGCAGGTCGGCAGCGATCTGTCCGAGTTGCGATCCCTGTTGGATTCGAACTCCAGCGACACGTCGCTCCGCCGCACGGTTTCGGAAATCGAAAACGAGTTGCGGCAATTCAGGGCGGCGGAGAAGGCCAATCAACAACTGCTGGCTCTGCTTACGGAGGCCCAGGCCGATCCGACCCGGCTGATCGCCGCGCCCAACCGCCTGCTCGATTCGCAGCCTGCCCTGCGGCGGCTGAAAGAAGGCCTGGTCGACGCGCAGCTCCGCACGGCGGCCTTGCAGGGCCGGATGTCGGCCGAGCATCCCGAGGTGATTACCGCCAAAGAGGCCGAGGCGCAGGTCGCGGCACGCATGCAGGCCGAACTTTCCACCGCAATCCGCGGCCTGGAATCCGAGCTGACCGTCGACGCCAGTCGCGTGGAAATGCTGGAAAAGCAGCAAAAGAACGCCTCCGCCCGGCTGACGCGCCTGGCCGGGCTGAGGGCCACTTACGCGAATCTCCTTGGCGAAGCAACCAACCGTGCCAAGCTGCTGGACCGGGCCGAACAGAACCTGACCAACGCCCGGTCCGACAGTGCCAGCGCCAAGGCCGCCAGCCAGATCGCCCGTGTCGATGCCCCGGATACGGGCACGAACCCGGTCAGCCCGAGCGCGTTGATGGTCGTTCTGGGGGGCGTGTTGGGCGGTCTGCTGACGGGATTCGGCATTGTCCTGCTCACCGCGCCGGCGACAACCGCGTCACGGCCGGCTTCGGCGGTTGCATCGCGGGGCATTCCCGGCATGGCCCTCGTGCGTTATGCCGAGCCGGCGCCGCAGAATGCAACTCCGGTGGCGCCGATCGACGAGCCGTGGAGCCTGACGGTCGCCGCTCACGGCAGCTTGAACTGCACCCAGGCGCTGAAGGTCCTGAACGAGCAAGGCAAGTTCAGCGACTCGACGCTCTCGTAGCCTCTGGAGTGCGGCGGCTTGCCGCCGCTTTTCAAGACGGCCGGGGGTCAGCCTTCTTGGGACCGCCCAGGCGCGGCCGGATTTTGGCCTCCGGCGTGAGCCCGATTCAAGAGCTTCGGCGGGCGGCGTACAACTTCGCAGCCGGATTCGCGCTGGATTCGCATCAGATCCTCGCAGATGCGGTCCAAATCCCCGCCGAACTTGCGCGTGTGCTCCATGCGATAGCGTCTGACTTCTTCAACAATAGGATCTTTCATGGGAAAGCCTCCAACAGCTCATCGGGCGAGCAGATTTCCGGGCAGCGATAGCCGGCGTCTTCCACGAGTTCCCGAATCCTGATTCTAGTGAAGGGATTGTTCAAATGCGTAAAATTTCGTCGGGGCTGTCGATCAGCCTCTCGTACTCCGCGTAGATCGCGGGACCATCGCCATTGTCATCGTCTTCATCGTCGTCATTCTCCATGCTACACCTGCATCACTGCTGGGGCCGATTTTGCGTATGATAGCATGCATGCACCCCACCGTCAAGTGGGGCTGGGTGCGAAAATTCATTTTTGTTCGGGGCAAACCCCTTGGAAGGCGAGAAATCATCGCACATTGGTCCTTTCGCCAGAAAGCTCCTCAGGCTGGCGCAGCCGGTTGATGGAACGGGACTTCCGGGTGCCACCCCGCCGAAGTTCCTTGGGAGGACCTACTTGCCCCCGCGTTCATCCCCGCCGCGAAGAACAAGAGGATGTTCGACATGGGAATCACGGCGACGTGGTGAAACATGCCGTTGGCGAGATAGGCCGACAAGAGGGCGAGGAACAGCAGTCCCTGCTGCCGGACCCAGAGCGGCGCGTCAGCCGCGCGCCACAGCAGCCAGGCATCGCGTCCCCAAAGCGTCAGCAAGAGCAGGAAGAGCGCCAGCCCGACTAGGCCCGTCTCGGTAGCGATGGCCAGCGGCAGGCTGTGCGGCGCATAAGGCCGGCTCTTTTCCAGCACCAACTCGGTCGATCGGTCGGCCAAGTAGTTCTCGTGTTCCGGCATATACTGGCCGAAACCGCATCCCCACAAGGGCCGATCGAGCACCATCAGCCACGCCACGCGGGCCATCACCGGCCGCAAGGAGACCGAATCGGCCGTCTCCCGGGACGTCAGGTTCTTGTCGCGTTTGAAGGCCACGAACTGCTCCCAGTTGGCTGCCGCAATCGCTCCGGCCGCCAGCACGACCGCTCCCAGCACGGGCACGCGCCAGTTCGATGGCATGCTCAGGCCCACGATCACGACCAACGCCAACCCTGCCCCCATCCAGACGCTGCGGGTCATCGTGCTATAGAAGGCCAAGGCGAAAACCAGCGCTGCCAGGGCCACGCCGCATCGCCCCCAACGCCCCAGGCGCGGCCAGAACATCAAGACCGCGCCGAAACAGGCCGCGAGCTGGACGCCGGTGAACATGGGACCCAACAGAGGACCGCGGCCGCGCCCCACGAATTGGGCCGTCTTCTCGGTCAGGTTGGTCACGATGTAGCGCGGATAAATCAGCCAATAGGCCTCGAACCGCTCGGCGATCACCGTCACGGAGAGGTAGATGCCGAAGAGCGTGAGGCAGGCAAGAACCATGGTGTTTTGCGGGCCACCGATCCGCGACTGCCGTACGACCCAGTAGATGCCAAGCGGTACGACATAGCACAGGACCAGATTCACGAGGGGTGTCAGGCCCGTGCCGTGAGGATCGGTCAAGACCGTGCGCACGGCGAGGTAAGCCACGAGAGCCAGGGCTGCCTTGTCGGCCGCTTGCAGCGGTTTCGGATCGGTCCAGCCTCGTTGCCGCCAGACCAGGTACAGCAGCATCACCACGCCCCACAAGACGCGATCGATCGTCAGCCGCAGCCCGCCGGCATCGAGGCTGTAGAAGTCCGCGCTAAAGCAGGTCGCCGCCGCCATGAATAACAGGCATCCCGCCAACGGCCCGCCGCGGAGCAGGATCACTCCGGTCCAGACCAGCGCGCAGAGGACGGCGAGTGCGGCGAGAAGTTCCATGGAAGGGAGGACTGGGGACTCGGAATTGGCGGTTTGGGATCTGGGATCTTGGATCTGAGATTTGAAATCGGAAATCTCAGATCTCAAATGCCTTTTTCGGCCGCGCTGCGGACGACTTCGCGGCAATCCTTCTCACCAAACCCTACGTCATGGCATGCATTTAAGCATGAGCGTTGCTCTTCTTATCGCCGGCGTTGCCAATTTGCAACGCACGGCGGGCAGCGGGACGGGTCGCAAACGCCCTTTTCGGTCCGATCGTGACGATTGCGCAACGTACGCGGCCGTCGGGCGGGTGCATGCGGCCTTCGGCGCGCCGCTTGCTTGTCCTTGGCCACGCGGCCATTCGCCGACCGTATCGCAAAGGCCGTCTGTCCCCAAACTCGAATTCGAGATTTTCCCAATGCCCTCTTCACCGATCCGGCAAGCACGCGAAACTCTCGACGGCCTTCAGGGACTGCGGGGACTGGCGGCGGTCTTGGTTGTCGTCACACACGCGATCTGCACATTGAACCACAAGGCCGGCGCCGAATTGGACCTTTCCTTCGCCTATTCCCTCGGCAGGCTGGGAGTGCAGGTGTTCTTTGCCATCAGCGGCCTGACGATGATGCTGGCGCATGGGAATGACTTCCGGTCGCATGGCGCAAGCCGGAAATTCGCCCTTCGCCGCCTGGGACGAATCGTGCCCTTGTATTGGATTACGAGCCTCATCTATTACGTCAAGCTGGCACAGGCACATGCCGCGCCGGGAATCTCGGACCTGTTGTTGTCTCTGAGCTTTGTGCCGCACCAGGAAATCGGGCAGGCCTTCGGAACGCCGGTTTACGGCCTGGGCTGGACGCTTCAATTTGAGATGTTTTTCTATTCCATGTTCGCCGTCGCGCTGTTCGCCGAACGCCGCGTAGCGCTGATCGGGCTCGCGCTGCTCTTCGCCGGGCTCACAGCCTCCGGCGTTTGGGCCTGTTGCCGCACGAGACAATCCTCGGCTACCTGGGATCGCCGATCGTGCTCTTCTTTGTGGCGGGGATCGGCATCGGTGTTGTCCGGAACGTCGTGAAGTCGCGGGGACCGCTGCCGTGGGGTTTCCGCACGTCGGTCGCCATATCAGCGCTGGCCGTTGGGGCAGCCGTGGCAGCGGCGGCGGTCTTCGGACCGACTGCCGGGCTTGCGACGACGGCGTCGGTCACGTCGGCACTGGTGAGTGTCGTTGCCTGCGGACTGGCCCGGCCCGAATCGTCCAACAGCACGCCCCGGCGCCTCGCCAAGGCACTGGGCGACTCGACGTACGCGATCTATTTGACTCACTCATTCATCCTGGGCCCGGCAGGCAGCTTGACCGGAAAGATCGCGCACGGGCTTCCGCCGGCGGTCTTCGTGCTCGCTGCCGCGCCGGTCTGCATAGTCGCCGGGTGGCTCGTCTACAAATACGTGGATGGACCAATATCCAAGTGGTTCGGCAAATGGCTGAACAACAAGCTGATCACAAGAACATCCGGCAGGATAACGCCCGCTGCGAAGGCAAGTGCATCGACAATCGGCGGCATCGGACCCTAACTATGAACGTTGTTTTCTTATCGCCTGTGTTGCCAACTCGCAACGTGCGGCGGGTCTCCAGACGGCCGCAAAGACCACCCTCGATCCGCCGGCAACGCTTATGCGGTCTGCGTGGCCGTTCGAAGCGTGCGAGAATCGGTTGGCGCAGGTTGCTTCTGAATTGGCCACTCGACACCATCCAGACCACCACGAGGACTTCGCGATGATCCTGATGAATACCCTGCCACCGCCGCCCGAATCGCTCGTTAGCCGCAATTTGTCCGCCGGCCTTCCGCTCGTCGCTCCGGCCGGCAACACCTCGGTCACGTACCAGGTTGCGAAGAGGTTGCTCGACATGGTCGGGGCATTGGTCCTGATCCTGGTCCTCTCGCCGGTGCTCTTGACGGTGCTCGTCGTGCTTTCGATTACTACGCGGGGCAAGCCGCTGTTCTGGCAGCGCCGCGCCGGCCACTTGGGCAAGACCTTCATAATGGCCAAGTTCCGCACGATGCGTCTGGACGCCGACAAGATCAAGCACACGGTGGCCAACGAGAGCACGGGCCCCGTCTTCAAGAACCGTCGCGATCCCCGCGTCACCCGGCTGGGCCGCATCCTGCGGAAGACGAGCCTCGATGAGACGCCGCAGTTATTTCACGTGCTCCTAGGGCAGATGTCGCTGGTCGGTCCGCGTCCGCTGGACATTCGCGAGGTGGCCCGATTCGATCCCTGGCAGCTTCGCCGCATGGCCGTAAAGCCGGGATTGACGTGCCTCTGGCAGGTCAGCGGCCGCAGCGACATCGGCTTCGAGGAATGGACGCGGATGGATCTCTGGTACGTGCGGAACCAGAGCCTCCTCGTCGACCTCGACCTTCTCTGGCGGACGCCGCTGAAAGTGCTGGGCTGCAAGGGGGCGTATTGACTAGAGCGCTTTGCACACCAGGTCGCCGATTTCCCGCGTGCCGCAGCCCATCTTGCCGGCGGCCTGGCTCTTCATCTTCGTGCCGGTGACCAGTTGAATGGCTTTCATCACCCGCTGGCCGGCCTGCGGGTACCCGCTCTGCTCCAGCAGCATGCTCGTGGCGCTGATGGCGGCAATGGGGTTGATAACGTTCTTGCCGGTGTACTTCGGCGCGCTGCCGCCCATCGGCTCGAACATGCTCAGCCCGCCGGGATCGGGATTGATGTTGCCGCCCGCCGCCACGCCCATGCCGCCCTGCAGGATGCCGGCCAGGTCGGTGATGATGTCACCGAACATGTTCGTGGTCACGATCACGTCGTAGTACTCGGGGTTCTTCACCATCCACATGCAGCAGGCGTCGACGTGGTTGTAGTCGGGCTTGATGTCGGGATATTCCTTGGCCACTTCCTGGAAGGTCCGCCACCACAGGTCGTGGCCGTAGGTCAGGACGTTGGTCTTGGCCACGAGCGTGAGCTGCTTCTTTTTGTTCCGCTTGCGGGTGAACTCGAAGGCCCAGCGGATGCAGCGCTCGCAGCCCTTGCGGGTGTAGATGGCCGTCTGCGTGGCGACCTCGTCGGGCGTGCCCTTCTTCAGCCAGCCGCCGACGCCAGCGTACATGTCCTCGGTGTTCTCGCGGACGACGACGAAATCAATGTCGTCCGGCCCCTTGCCGGCCAGCGGGGTCTCGACGCCGGGGAAGAGCTTGACGGGCCGCAGATTGATGTACTGGTCGAAGCGGAATCGCAGCGCCAGGAGGAGGCCCTTTTCCAGCACGCCGGGAGCGACGTCGGGATGGCCCACCGCGCCAGGAGAATGGCCTTGAACGTGGCCAGTTCGGCGACGACCTCTTCGGGCAGGATCTGGCCGGTGCGAAGATAACGATCGCCGCCCAGATCAAAATCCTTGAGCTCGTAGCGAATGCCTTCCAGGGCCGCGACGGCCTTGAAGACCTTGACGGCCTCGGCGGTGACTTCCGGGCCGGTCCCATCGCCGCCCACGACGGCGACACGTAGAATGTCGTTGCTGTTCATAATTGGGTATTCATGGTGGTTTGAGGAAATTCCGATCTCGATTAACGAAGAACTACGAGACAAGAAGCAGAGTTGGTTCGATCCCTGTAATTTCGACTTCATGGAAACAGAATTCGCTTGATGACATGGGTCATCCGCCGCAACTCGGCGTTGTTGTGGGCGAGGTGTGGATGGAGCCAAAGCCGCAGTTCGTCCGCGAGGCAATCCTGGGCCAATTCCCTGCCGATCTTCTCCAGCGACATTCCTAGCTCGCGTCTCAGAGTTTCCGGGTCGTCCTTTGATCCGACCACGAAAACGCGGGGCTTAACATCATCGGCGATCCGGCCCTCGAAGTGGGCCCGACGGCTTTCGTCTCCATCGAAGTCGATCAGCATTACGACATGGGCGCCTTGATACCTGCGAAGCTGCGGAAGATACTCGCTTTCGAAAACGTCCAAGACCTCATGCCAGCCACCGGCCGGGGCCCTCACACCGACGACCGCATCGGCGACGGCCTCGTGATTCAAAAAACCGACGGCGAGCTGGCGATCCGCATCGTCTTCCGGAATCAGCCAGACGTGCGGCCGGTATCTATTGACCATCATCCGATAACCTCGTCGCGGACAAGCGCCTCAATTAGGTCTCCGCTATAAGAGAGTTCGGCAAGCGTTCGCACCACCGTCGGCTCCAAATGGGACTTCCGGCTGAACACGATCGTGTTTTCATCGGAAAAACTGCGAATTGTCTCCGGGTGGTGCGAGGTCGCGACAAATTGGCCGCGTTGATTGGTCATTTTCCGCAAATGGGTCATGAAGTGACCGACTTCCGGAAGCGAGAGATGACTGTCAGGCTCATCCCACAGGCAAAAAACCGGTCCGCTCACCTTGTTGGCAGCAATGATCAGGGCGCTCAGGAAAAAGCACTTCTCACCATCCGAAAGGTGCTTGAAATCAACCGAGAGCGATCGCTTTGAATCCTCGTGCTCGAATTTGACCAAAAGCTGCTTGCCCTTCTCGCCGCGGGGCACATTCTCGAATGATTCGATATCCGGGATTACGGATTTCAGATAATCGTAAAGGATGCTGTATGCGGCGGGAAATCGCAAAAGGAGCGCGTTGAACCAGGACGAAAAATTGCCCGCATCACATTGGAGTTCGACCGACTCTTCTTCAGAGAACCCCGACATGTTGGTTGGTATTGGCGAGATCAGGATCGTGGAAGCGAAAACTCCTTGAATTGCTGAATCGAGCCTTTTCTCGGACGTTCCTCGATCACGGGTAACGCTGCAACGTGCCAATCGACGCCAAATGTCGGTCCGCCATCTACGCTCACTTGCGCCTGGTGGCGTGAAAACACGACATGCCCATCAACCGACAGTTCTTCTTCGGCGACGCGCGCCTCACGGAAGTTCTCGGGCATCTCGAGCGAAATGGCATACTTGAAACGCCTAGTGGCCAGAGTCGCTTCCACCTCAAATCGCATGGGAATATTTGTGCGCTGTTGCGTGAAGTCGCTTCCCGCAATCAAATTGCGCACGCGGTTGACGCCGCGACAAATGGTCTGGAACACGCCGAGCGCGTGTCGCATCGCCGACTTCCCGGAACCGTTCTTGCCGATGATCAGGACGGAGTCGCGACCTTTGAAGTCGATGGAGAAATTCTCCAAGCAACGGAAGTTGTTCACGTACAGCCGCTCGATCATCGCGCACCAACAACTTGAGACGGCGACCTTACCAGGCGAAGTGGGCGAAGGCCTTGTTGGCGTCGGCCATGCGGTGGACGTTTTCGCGCTTGGTGTAGGCGGCGCCTTCGCGGTTGTAGGCCTGGAGGAGCTCGCCGGCCAGCTTTTCGTGCATGGGCCGCCCCTTCTTCTCGCGGCACGAGCCCAGAATCCAGCGAATGGCCAGCGACTGCTGGCGGGTGCGGTTGACCTGCATCGGTACCTGGTACGAGGCGCCGCCGACGCGCTTCGAGCGGACCTCGATGTTCGGCTTGACGTTCTCCACAGCCTGCGTAAAGACCTCGATCGGCTGGGAGTCCTTGATCTTCTCCTGAATGATGTCCAAGGCGCTGTAGAAGACCCGCTGCGCGTTGCTCTTCTTGCCGTTCCACATCATGCAATTGATAAACTTGCTCGCCAGGAGCGACCCGAACTTCGGATCTCCGACAAGCATTTTGCGACTGGCAGTGATTCGACCCATAGTTGGCGGATGAACAGGCTAGTGGTGGCGGATCGGAAAAAAATCTTAAATCCGAATGTTTTGAACATTTCTTATTCGAATTTTGGATTTGTTTCGGATTTCGATATTCGGATTTCGGATTTCATGCTTGTTATTTGCTGGCTTTCTTCGCCCCGTAACGGCTCCGCGACTGCTTGCGGCCTTCAACACCCAGGGTATCGAGCGCCGCGGACGACCTGGTAACGCACACCGGGCAGGTCGCGGATACGCCCGCCGCGGATCAAGACAATCGAGTGTTCCTGGAGGCTGTGGCCCTCGCCCGGGATGTACACGGTGACTTCCTTGCCGTTGGACAGCCGCACGCGGGTGATCTTCCGCAAGGCCGAATTCGGCTTCTTGGGGGTCATCGTCTTGACCTGGAGGCAGACGCCCCGCTTCTGCGGACACTGTTCCAGCACCGGCGCTTTGCTGTAACGGCGCTGGTAGACGCGCTTCTTTCGGACCAATTGGTTGATTGTCGGCATAGCTTGTCAGTCATTCTACCACCGACGCGGGGTCGGCGGGGACCTTGTCGGTCGTTCGTCCACCGCCGCAGGCCGATGGATCTTGAAATTTGTGTTCCCAAATTCTCGCAATTGGCGAGAATCCTTTATTTTGGCGGTTTCCCGTCGCATGTCAACAGGGGGTGGCGTAAATTCAGGCGCTCGTCCGGTTCTGGGCGCTTAGGCGAGTCCCACCAAAACGCCTACTTGACCAAGCAAGCCCTCACCCCTCGCCCTCTCCCGGAGGGAGAGGGGAGCCTTCCCGCTACCTACTCCCCGTCGTCGTCATCGTCGCTCGTTTCGGCGATCAGTTCCTCTTTTTCGATCTCGTCTTCCTCGTCGGGAACGCCGACCTGCTCAAAGAGCTTGTCCAAAGGGCTGGGGCCGGCCTGGGTACGGCCATCGCCTTCCTTGGCCGGCTCGATCTTGCCGGCGCCTTCCAGCAAGGGGAAATGGCGGGCAAGAATGTCTTCCTTCTCCGGTCCCAGGCCTTCCAGGGCGTGGGGACGGATGCGGACTTCCGAATCCTGGTAGGTGCGGAAGCCGGTGCCGGCCGGGATGAGGTGACCGAGGATCACGTTCTCCTTGAGGCCGACGAGGCGGTCGATCTTGCCGGCCAAGGCGGCCTCGGTGAGGACCTTCGTCGTTTCCTGGAAGCTGGCGGCCGAGATGAAGCTCGAGCTTTGCACGGCGGCCTTGGTGATGCCCAGGAGCTGCGTGCTGGCGGTGGCGGGCTTGGGCTTGGTGCCCTTGGCCGGCGTGCCGCCCAGGGCCTCGATCTGGGCGTTCGTCTGGTTCAAGGTCTCGATCGGCACGATCGCCCCCTCGGCGAAGTCGCTGTCGCCCTTGTGCGTGATCTTCTGGCACTTGGCCAGCTCCTTGTTCACGGCATAGAACTCGAAGCGATCCATGATCGAGCCGGGCAGGAGGGTCGTGTCGCCGAAGCTCTCCACGCGGACCTTCCGCAACATCTGCGAGACGATGATCTCGATGTGCTTGTCGTTGATCTCCACGCGCTGGCTGCGGTAGACGTTCTGGATCTCGCGGGTCAGATAGTGCTGCACGGCCTCTTCGCCCGAGATGCGGAGGATGTCGTGGGGCACGAGCGGCCC
The DNA here is from genome assembly GCA_963824275.1 of uncultured Planctomycetia bacterium. Taxonomy (GTDB): domain Bacteria; phylum Planctomycetota; class Planctomycetia; order Pirellulales; family Thermoguttaceae; genus JANXQG01. The sequence continues at coordinate 2,629,884 of CAWGOT010000003.1, forward strand.
ATCGACGAGGGCCTCGCCGGCGCGGACGAAGGTGCCGGAGTGGACGCGGAAGTGCTTGCCGTGCGAGACGAGGTGTTCGCGCTCGATTCCGCTTTCGCTGCGGACGACGATCGTCCGCTTGCCGCGGCGCTTCTCGCCCATCAGCTCCACGATGCCGTCGATCTCGGCGATGACTGCCGGGTCCTTGGGCTTGCGGGCCTCGAAGATCTCCGTCACGCGGGGCAGGCCGCCGGTGATGTCCTGGGTGCCGGCGACTTCGCGGGGCGTCTTGGCCAGCAGCGTGCCGGCGGAGACGCTGGTTGCCTTCCGTGACCTCGACGTGGGCCTTTTCCGGCAGGTAGTAGACGTCGAGCGTCTTGCCCGTCTCGTCTTCGAGGATGATCTGCGGGTGCAAATCGCCCTTGTGCTCCGAGATCAGCCGGCGTTCGTGGCCGCTGGGATCCTTCTCCAGCCGCATGGTCTCGCCTTCGATGATGTCCTCGAAGCGGATTTTCCCGGTGACTTCGGCCAGAATGGGGATGGCGTGCGGGTCCCATTGGCAGAGCAGCGCGCCGGGCATGACTTCCTGGTTCTCGGCGACCGCCAGGTTGGCCCCGGCGGGCACTTCGTATTTCTCCATTTCGCGGCCCTTGGGGTCCAAGAGCAGGATCTCGCCGTTGCGGGTCGAGCACGACGTGCTGCCCGGCGTCGTTGCGGACGACCTTCATGCGGGTGAACTTGACGACGCCCTGCTTCTTGGCCTTGATCTCGCTCTCTTCGACGTGGCGGGCGGCCGTGCCGCCGATGTGGAAGGTGCGCATCGTCAACTGCGTGCCCGGTTCGCCGATGCTCTGGGCGGCGATGATGCCCACGGCCATGCCTTCCTCCACCAGCGCGCCGGTGGAAAGGTCCATGCCGTAGCAGAGGCGCAGATGCCCAACTCGGCCTCGCAGGTCATCGGGCTGCGGACCTGGATCTTCTCCAGGCCCATCTCCTCGATGCGGCGGGCGACCTCCAGGGTGATGAGGTCGTTTTCCTTGACGACCACCTCGTCGGTGATGGGGTTGACGATGTTCGTGCGGCTGACGCGGCCGCGAATCGAGTCCTTGAGGCTCACCTCGACTTTCTCGCCGCGGTAGATCACGCCCTTGGTGATGCCTTGCGCGGTGCCGCAATCGTGCCGCGTCACGACGACGTTCTGGGCCACGTCGGCCAGCTTGCGGGTGAGGTAGCCCGAGTCGGCCGTCTTCAAGGCCGTATCGGCCAGGCCCTTGCGGGCGCCGTGCGTGGAACTGAAATACTCCAGCACGCTCAGGCCCTCGCGGAAGTTGGCCTTGATCGGCGTCTCGATGATCTTGCCGGAGGGCTTGGCCATCAGGCCGCGCATGCCGGCCAACTGGCGGATCTGCTCGACGCCGCCGCGGGCGCCGGAGTGGGCCATGAGGAAGATCGGGTTGACGTAATTGACGTGCGTGGCCGAGCGGTGGTCGTTCTCCAGGACTTCCATCATTTCCGAGGTGATCTGCTCGCGGGCGTGCGTCCAGGCGTCCAAGACCTGGTTGTAGCGCTCGCCCTCGGTGATGATGCCGCGCTGGTAGAGCTTCTGGATCTTGCCCACGTTCCGTTCGGCGTTCTGGATGATCTTCTGCTTGTTGGGCGGCGTGATCAGGTCGTCGGTGGCGAAGCTCAGGCCGCTGGTGGTGCTGGAGCGGAAACCGATGCGGTTCATCGTGTCCAGGAGGTCGATCGTCTTCCGCCGGCCGAGGATTTCGTAGCAGTCGGAAATCACTTCCGCCAGGTCCTTGGAGCGCAGCGGTATGTTGTAGAAGGGCATGCCCCGCGGCAGCCAGGAATTGAACATCACGCGGCCGACGGTCGTCTTGATGAGCGTGCCGGCCTTGGCCGTGGGGTCGTTCTTGATGAAACGGCCCGAGGCCAGGCGGACCTCGATCGAGGCGTGCGTGTCCATCTTGCCCATCGAGTAGGCAAGCTGCAGCTCCTCGAACGACGCGAACTTCATGCCGTCGCCCTTGCACGCCGGCAGCGCGGCCGTCATGTAGTAGCAACCCATCACCACGTCCTGCGAAGGGCTGATGATCGGCGCGCCGTTGGCCGGGCTGAAGATGTTGTTCGTGGACATCATCAGCGTGTGGGCCTCGACCTGGGCCTCGATCGACAGCGGCAGGTGCACCGCCATCTGGTCGCCGTCGAAGTCGGCGTTGAAGCCCTTGCAGACCAGCGGGTGGAGCTTGATGGCGTTGCCTTCCACGAGCGTCGGCTCGAAGGCCTGGATGCCCATGCGGTGCAGCGTGGAGGCGCGATTCAAGAGCACGGGGTGGTTCTGGATCACTTCTTCGAGAATGTCCCAGACCTCCTCGTCCTTCCGCTCCAGCATCTTCTTGGCCGACTTGATCGTGTCGGCGTGCTCCAGCTCCTTCAGCCGGCGGATGATGAACGGCTGGTACAGCTCCAGGGCGATCTTCTTCGGCAAGCCGCACTGGTGCAGCCGCAGCGCCGGGCCGACGACGATCACGCTGCGGGCCGAGTAGTCGACGCGCTTGCCCAGCAGGTTCTCGCGGAAGCGGCCCTGCTTGCCCTTGATCATGTCCGTGAGCGACTTCAGGGGGCGGTTGCTCGATCCCAGCACCGGCCGCTTGCAGCGGTTGTTGTCGAACAGGGCGTCGACCGACTGCTGCAGCATCCGCTTCTCGTTGCGGATGATGACTTCCGGGGCGTTGAGGTCGACCAGCTTCTTCAGGCGGTTGTTGCGGTTGATGATGCGGCGGTAGAGGTCGTTCAGGTCGCTCGTGGCGAAATTGCCCGAGTCCAGGAGGACCAGCGGGCGGAGGTCGGGCGGGATCACCGGGATCACGTCCAGCACCATCCACTCGGGACGGTTGTCGCTGTCGCGGATGGCCTCGACGATCTTCAGGCGGTTGATGAGGTCCTTCTTCTTCTGCTTCGAGGAGGTCTCGGCCAGGTCGACGCGGAGCGTTTGCGAGAGCGTGACGAGGTCCAATTCCATAAGCAGCTTGCGGATGGCCTCGGCGCCCATGTCGGCGTCGAAGGTCCCCTCGCCATACTGCTTGCGGGCCTCGCGGTATTCGTCCTCGGTGAGAAGCTGCTGGGGCTTCAAGGGCGTTTCGCCGGTGCGGGTCACGACGTAGTCCTGGAAATAGATGATCTTCTCCAGGCTCGTGGTCTTCATGGCCAGCAAGGCGCCGAGGCGGCTGGGCATGGCCTTGAAGAACCAGATATGCACGACCGGCGCGGCCAGCTCGATGTGGCCCATCCGCTTGCGGCGGACGCGGCTGTGGGTGATCTTCACGCCGCAGCGGTCGCAGATCATGCCCTTGTACTTCATCCCGCGGTACTTGCCGCAGGAGCACTCCCAGTCCTTCTCCGGTCCGAAGATCCGTTCGCAGAACAGGCCGTCCTTCTCGGGGCGGTAGGTGCGGTAGTTGATCGTCTCCGGCTTCTTGACTTCGCCGAACGACCAACTGCGGATGTCGTGGGGGCGGGCCAGGCTGATCTTGACCGCCGTGTAGTCGTTGATCCGATCGTATGTCGTTTCGCCGCTGCTCATTGATATGCCTCCTGAGGTTCGGAGTCGCCCTAAAGATCCTGAATTTCGAAACTGTTCCTAGGCATGCGCCTTTTCAAGTTGCATGTTCAGGCCAAGGCCGCGAATTTCATTGGTCAACACGTCGAAGCTGGCCGGGGTGCCGGCCTCCAGCGTGTTCTCGCCCTTGACCATCGATTCGTAAATCTTCGTGCGGCCTTCCACGTCGTCGCTCTTGACGGTGAGCAACTCCTGGAGGATGTAGGCCGCGCCGTAGGCCTCCAGGGCCCAGACTTCCATTTCCCCGAAACGCTGGCCGCCGAAACGGGCCTTGCCGCCCAGCGGCTGCTGGGTGATGAGCGAGTAGGGACCGGTGGAGCGGGCATGCACCTTGTCGTCCACCAGGTGGTGGAGCTTGAGCATGTAGATGTAGCCCACCGTCGTGAATTGCTCGAACGGTTCGCCCGTGCGGCCGTCGAAGAGCTGGCTCTTGCCCGGGCTCCCCGCTTCGCAGAGCTTGCTGTCGCTCAGGAGCTGGCGGATGTCGGTCTCGGTCGCGCCGTCGAAGACGGGCGTGATCGACTGGAAGCCGAGCTTGGCGCCGGCCCAGCCGAGGTGCGTCTCCAAGATCTGGCCCACGTTCATACGGCTGGGCACGCCCAGCGGATTGAGCATGATCTGGATCGGCGTGCCGTCGGCCAGGAAGGGCATGTCCTCGCGGGGCAGGATCTTGGAGATCACGCCCTTGTTGCCGTGGCGGCCGGCCATCTTGTCGCCCACGGAAATCACCCGCTTGGCGGCGATGTAGATCTTGACCATCTGCAGTACGCCGCTGCGGAGCTCGTCGCCGCGCTTCATGGAGTTGAGCTTGCGGTCGCGGGCGTCGATGGCCGCCTCGACCGCCGGCCACTCCTGCTTGAAAAGCTTCTCCAGGGCGGCCTTCCGCTCCGGGCTGCGGACGTCGAGCGATTCGAGGTTGAAGTTCTGGGCCTGCTCGGCCAGGCTGCGATGATCGCGGCCCTCGACCAGCGGATTGCCGTCTTCGTCCGTGAGCTTCTTCTTCAGCACCTCCTCGATCTTCGTCACCAGGCTGCCGAAGGCCGCGGCGATCCGCTCGTTGCCCTCCGATTCGGCCTCCTTCAAGGCGTTCTCGAAGGCCTTCCGCTCCTCCTCGGTGAGGCTCATGCGGCGGGAGAACTTCTGCGTGTCGATGACGATGCCTTCCACGCCCGAGGGCACTTCCAGCGAATCGTTCTTCACGTCTTCGCCGGCGCGGCCGAAGATGGCGTGCAGCAGTTTCTCTTCCGGCGTGAGTTCGGTCTTCGACTTCGGCGAGACCTTGCCGACCAGGATGTCGCCGGGGCGGACGTAGGTCCCCACGCGGACGATGCCCGTCTCGTCGAGATTGCGGAGCATCTTCTCGCTGACGTTGGGGATGTCGCGGGTGAACTCCTCGCGGCCCAGCTTCGTCTCGCGGATTTCGATGTCGAACTCCTCGATGTGGATCGAGGTGTAGACGTCGTTCTGCACCAGCTCTTCGCTGATGATGATGGCGTCCTCGAAGTTGAACCCGTCCCAGGCCATGAAGGCCACCAGCACGTTGCGGCCCAGGGCCAGCTCGCCCTTGTACGTCGCGGCGCCGTCGGCGATGACCTGGCCCTTCTCGACCTTGTCGCCGACGTTGACGATCGGCTTCTGGTTCTGGCAGGTCCGCTCGTTCAGGCCGACGAACTTGCGGAGATTGTAGACTTCGCCGCCGATCTCGATCCGCCGCGCGTCGGCATAGGTCACCGTGCCCTTGGTGCGGGCGCGGACGATCATGCTCGAGTTCAGCGCGGCCTCGACCTCCATGCCCGTGCCGACCAACGGCGGATCGGTGATCAACAGCGGCACCGCCTGCCGCTGCATGTTGGAACCCATCAGGGCGCGGTTGGCGTCGTCGTGCTCCAGGAAGGGGATCAGGCCGGCGGAAACGCCCACCATCTGGCTGGGCGCCACGTCGATGTACTGCACCTGGTCGCTGGGGATGATCTGGAAGTCGCCGTGGTAGCGGGCGATGACCGACTCGCCGATCAGCTTGCCGTTTTCGATCGGCACGTCGGCCGGGGCCAGGCGGGCCTCGTGCTCCTGGTCGGCCCGCAGCCATTCGATCACCGCCTTGCCTTCCTTGTCGAACTCCAGTTTGCCGTTCTTCACCTTATGGTAGGGCGTGACCAGGAAGCCGTAGTCATCCACGCCGGCGTAGATCGCCAGGCTGGAGATCAGGCCGATGTTGGTGCCTTCGGGCGTCTCGATCGGGCAGATTCGCCCGTAGTGCGAAATATGCACGTCGCGGACTTCGAAGCCGGCCCGCTTGCGGTTCAAGCCGCCGGGTCCCAAGGCCGAAAGCCGCCGCTCGTGCGTGAGCATCGAGAGCGGGTTGGTCTGGTCGACCACCTGCGACAACTCGCCGCGGCCGAAGAAATACTCGATCGCCGCCGAGATGCTCTTGGGATTGACCAGGCTGCGGGGCGTCATGTCCTCGATGTCCTTGAGGCTCATCCGCTCCTGCACCGTGCGGCGGAGCTTGAGGAAGCCCTTCCGCAACTCGTCGCTGGCCAGCTCGTCGATCGTCCGCAGGCGGCGGTTGCCGAGGTGGTCGATGTCGTCGATCTCCACGCTCGGGTCGTTGGCCCGCAGTTTGTTGAGGTACTGGATGGCGGCGATCAAGTCCTCGGCCCGCAAGGTCATCTCGCTCTCGGGAATGTCCAGGGCGAGCTTGCGATTGATGCGGAAACGGCCGACGCGCCCCAGGCGATAGCGGTTGGTGTCGTAGAACTTCTCGAAGAACAGCGCCTTGGCCTTCTCCAGGTTCGGCGGATTGCCCGGCCGCAGACGCTGGTAGATCCGCAGCAAGGCCTCCTCGTGGCTGCCCGTGGCGTCTTCGGCCAGCGAGTTCAACAGCAGCGGGTTCTTCGGGTCGGCCATGACCTCGACCTCGGTCAGCCCCGAGGTGCAGATCAACTCCGCGGCATTCTTGGTGATCTTCTGCCCGCTCTCGACGATCACTTCGCCGGCCCGCTGACTCGAGGCCGGGTAGATGATGTCCGTCACGGCCAGCTTGCCTTCGATCTTGGGAACGCCGCGGGCGTCGCTGACCTTGACCTTCTCGGTCTCGTAAAAGACCCGCAGCAAGGCGTCGTCGTCGCCGTATTTGGGGTCCATGGCCCGCAGCAGGGTCATGATCGAGAACTTGCCGCTCTGGTCGATGCGGACCGCCAGGCTTTCCTTGCGGGTGACGTTCAGCTCGATCCAGCTCCCGCGCTCGGGAATGATGCGGCAACTGTGCAGGCGGCGCTCGCCTGCGCCTTCGATTTCCATCACGAAATCGACGCCAGGACTGCGGTGGAGCTGGTTGACCACGACGCGTTCGGCGCCGTTGATGATGAACTCGCCGCCGCCGAGCATGATGGGAATGTCGCCCAGGTAGACCTCTTCCTCCACCGGCTGCTCCTTGGTGAGCTTGAGCCAGACCTTGAACGGCCGGCCATAGGTCAGGCGGAGCTGGCGGCACTCGTCCGGCTCGTAGCGGGGCTTGCCCAACTCGTAACGGAGATACTCCAGGCGGAGCGTCTTGTCGTAGCTCTCCACGGGAAATATCTCGCGCAGCACGCCCTCGATCCCCTGGTCCTTGCGCTTCTGCCAGGGAACCTCCTGCTGCAGGAAGGCGTCATAGCCGCGGGTCTGGATCTGGGTCAGGTCAGGAATCCCATGCGGGGCTCGCTGACTGCCGAAGCGACGAATTTCCTTGGGCTGAACACGACGTTGGGCGGAAGTCGCCATGGGCACTCACCTCTGGCAAAAAAAAGGGAATCCCCCGGGCACCATGTACTGATGGTCGCCGGCAGGAAAGAGCCAGACGGCGCGGCACGAGACAGCCGCGCCGCAGGCTGGGCCCCGGGGGGTAGGGAAAAGCAACGAGATAAAACACTGTCCACGCAATACATTCCCCCCCGACTTGAGAGGGGTCCATGGCCATTGACCGTAGCACGGACGTCGTGTCCGTGTCGTATTCCGCCATAGCACAGGAGTGGGCTTTAGCCCGCCCCTGGAGCAAACGGCTGAAGGCGGGCTAAAGCCCACCCAACAATCACCGCACGCGACGGGCACGCGGCCCGTGCCACGGCTTGCTACTTGACAACAACCTTCGCACCGGCTTCTTCCAGTTCCTTCTTGAGCTTCTCGGCATCCTCTTTCGAAAGGCCCTCCTTGACCTTGGCGGGGACGGCTTCGACAAGGTCCTTGGCCTCTTTCAGGCCCAGGCTCGTGGCGGCCCGCACGACCTTGATGATGCCAATCTTCTTGGTCGCTTCGTAGCTCTCAATCACCACGTCGAACTCGGTCTGCACGGCAACCTCTTTGGCCGGTCCGGCATCCGCCGCGGGCCCGGCCACCATCACGGCGCCGCCGGCCGCGGGCTTGATGCCGTGGACGTTTTCCAGGTAATCACTCAACTCTTTGGCTTCCTTGAGGGTCAAGGCGACAATCTTGTCGCCCAGATCCTTGGCAGCCTGGGAGTATTGCCGGGTAGCTTCAGCAGTCGACATCGTAAATCGTTCCTTTCTCACTTTTCGCGGGCGGCGCGGAACTGACGGGAACCGGCCGCCGACACGATTCTATACTTGTGGTTTGAAATGGGTTAGTCTTGGTAAAAAAAGTTTGTCCGTTGTTCAGGGGCAAAACCGTGGCACGACCTCGCGTACGTCACGGTTCACCTCATAGGACCTATGGGACATACAAGACCCGTCGGACGTATGCGTATTTCCTCACGTGGCGGGTGTCCCCTCGGCTGGTGGAGCATCCACTGCCGCCACTGATCGGAGCAGTCTCAGCCGACCCCTCCGCTGGCGGCGCGGTTTCTGCCACCGTTCCTTCTTCGGCGGCTTCCTCGCCGCCCTTGGCCTTCTCGGAAATCTGGCTGGCCAACGCTCCGCCAACGGCGATCAATTGGCCGTTCAATCGCGCGCCGACCGAGAGGATCTGCCCCATCAGGAGGCTCAGTTGCTCCGCCCGCGAGGGCCACTTCGCGACCTCGGCGATCTGATCGGCCGAGATCTGTTCGCCATCCATGACGCCCCCGCGCGGCTGGAACGCGGGGAATTTTTCGCTCTTGAGGATCGTGGTGATCGATTTGGCCAGGGCCACGATGTCCTCGCTGCCCCAGCAGATTGCCGCCGATCCGCCGACTCCGTCGAACAACCTCGCCAGCGGCGTGCCGGCCGTGGCCCGAGCAGCCATGCTGTTCTTCACCACGAGGATGTTGATTTTCTTGCTCCGCAGCTCCTTCCGCAACGAATACGTGGCGGAGGAGTCCATGCCGACCATGTTCACCAGCAGCGCGTCGTTGACGTTCTGCAAGCGTCTCTTGATGTCGTCCGATACGAGATTTTTGACGTACTTGCTCATGCCTTACAGCTCGTTGATTTGTTGCGCCTGAATGAATTCGTTAAATAACCTGACAGGTGTGCCGCTTTGGGCGGCGGGAAAGCAAGCCGCTTGACCCGCCCTGGCGAAAAGCCGCGCGACGATTCGTTCCCCTATGCCGCCGGGATCCGCAAGGCGGGAGTCATCGTCGCCTTGATGACAATCCCCTTGACGTATTGACCTTTGACCGTTCCCGGCTTGAGGTGCTGGATGAAACTGATGAACGCGGAAACGTTCTCCACGATTTTTTGGGCGTCGAAACTCAACTTGCCGACCCCCGCGTGGACGTTGCCGCCCGCATCGCAGCGGAACTCGACCTTGCCGGCTTTGTACTCCTTGATGACCTTGGCCACGTCCGGGGTCACGGTGCCGGCACGGGGCGAAGGCATCAGCCCGCGGGGCCCCAAGACCTTGCCCAAGGGACCGACCACGCCCATCATGTCCGGAGCGGCAATGCAGACGTCGAACTCGGTCCAGCCGCCCTTGATCTTCTCGGCCAACTCCGGCCCGCCCACTTCGTCGGCGCCGGCGGCCTTGGCTTCGTCGATCTTGTCGCCCTTGGCGAAGACGATCACGCGGAGCGTCTTGCCGATGCCGTGGGGCAGCACGATCGAGCCGCGGACCAACTGGTCGGCCTGCTTGGGATCGACTCCCAGCCGTACCGCGATCTCGACCGTCTGGTCGAACTTGGTGGTATTGAAGGTCTTCAGCAGATTGACTGCCTCGGGCAGCGGCAAGACGGCGGCTTCCGCCGGCAGCTTGGCCCGCATGGCCTTCATGCGTTTCACGACTCTTGGCATTTGCTGATTTCTCCCGTAGTCCTGCGGCGAACAAGTCGCCTCCTACATTCGAGGGTTAGTTTTCGATCAATCGATAATCTCCAATCCCATGCTCCGCGCGGTGCCGGCAATCAACCGGCGGGCGGCCTCAGGGCTGGCGGAACTCAAATCGTTCTGCTTCAGCTTGATCACTTCGTCGACCTGGGCCCAGGTAACCTTGCCCACTTTCTCCTTGTTGGGAACGCCGGAGCCCTTGGCAATGCCTGCGGCCTTCTTCAGCAGCGCAGCCGCCGGAGGGCTTTTGGTCACGAATTCAAACGTGCGGTCGCTATAGACCTTGACCACCACGGGGATCGGCATGCCGCCGGCCTCGCGGGTGCGGTCGTTGAATTGCGAGACAAACTGCCCCAGGTTGATGCCATACTTGCCCAAAGCCGTGCCCACCGGTGGCGCCGGTGTGGCCTGGCCGCCTGGGACCTGGAATTTGACTTCGTCTACAAGGTTCTTCGCCATGATATTTCTTAATGTGTCTTGTTTGTTAAACCGATTCGACCTGCCAATACTCGAACTCGACGGGCGTCGTGCGATTGAAAATCGTGATCATCACCGTCACCCGCCCGTTGGTCTTGTCGATCGCATCGACTTCGCCCTCGAAGTTCTCGAAGTTGCCTTCGATGACCTTTACGCGGTCTCCTTTGAGGAAGGGGATCTTCAAGTCGGGGGCCTTTTCGCTCTTTTCTTCCTGTTTGGCGATAATCCGCTCTACTTCATGCGGAAGCATGGCGGTGGGCACGCCGGAGGCGCCGGTAAAATCGCCGATCCCGGGCGTTTCACGCACCAGGAACCACGTGTCTTCGTTGATTTCCATGTGGACGACAATATACCCTGGATAAAGCTTTCGCTTGATCACCCGCTTCTTGCCGCCCTTGAATTCTGTGACTTTCTCGGTGGGAACAATGACCTCGCCAAAAAATCGATCGAGGCCCTGAATCGAAACCCGCCGCAACAGGCCTTCGCGGATCGACTCTTCGCGGTTGCTCTGGACCTTGAGGATATACCAATTCATGTTCTCCGATTTCGGCACGTCGGACACGACGACGGGCACCGCCGCCGCTGCTTTCTTCACCTTGGGAGGGCGGGCCGGCGCGGCCTTGGCTCGCGGCACGACCACGGACTCGGTTGCAGCCTCTTCCGCGACGCTGGGCGCAACCGAGGACTGGGTACTGGGAGCCGCCGCAACCGCAGCTTCCGGGACGCTGGGCACAACCGAGGCCTCGGTACTGGGCGAGGCTTGGGTACTGGGTACTGAATACTGAGTACTGAGTACTGAGTGCTGAGTGGCCTCCGGTGAAGCCGCGTCCACGACGGGCTCCGCTTCCACCCCCCCCTGCGGCATTTCGGCCGGCTCCGGCATTTCGACCGGCTGCGGCATTTCGGCCGGCTGCCGCGCCTCGGGCGGGACGTCCAGTGGCGGATCGACCTCCGCGCGCATCGGGGGCAGATCTTGCAGGACTTCAGGATTCGGTCCAGTCTGTTCTGTCACGACGGTCCAACCTCTGCCAAAACCGATCAAGTTCAAATACTACGGGTAGAGCCCAAATGCCACACACCAAGCCGAAAGCGCACGTCACGCGTCGTAAACATGGATCCACGTGAAAAGCTTGATCCAAATAATGTCGAAGGCAGCCAATAACATGCCGATTGCGAAAATCATGATGATCACAACCACCGAATAGCGAAAAAGCTCGCTTCGCGAAGGCCACGAGACCTTGTTCATCTCGACCTCCACGGCAATCAGGAAGTCGGCGAAAACGGGCAGGTTGACGCAGCGGTACGCGGCCCATAGGCCGGCGATCGCCAACACGCCGGGCACTCCGTAAGAGACCCACACCGGGCAGTTCGTGATGGAACCGCTCAACCACATCCCAAACCGCCACAAGCCAATGAGCAAAGTCAACGCCAGCGCCGCAAACGTCGCCTGCCGGACAATTCGTCCCTGGCTCCGCTTGTAGATGCCTGCCCGGAAAAATTCTTCGAAATACGCGCTCACCGCTTTGGGCCTTCTCTAAACTGCAAACGGTTGAGAATGATACAAAAACCTGTCTATCGCTCCGCTTCAGATCACTTCAGACCGTGCAGCGAATAATTGCAGGGACGGCGGGAGTCGAACTCGCAACCCTTCGCTTTGGAGGCGAATGCTCTGCCAATTGAGCTACGTCCCTGTTTGTCGTCGCCTGGCGCTTCGCCGCCCGGCTTCGCGGCTTGCGGCGGCAAGAACCAGCCTTTCGAACTGTTGCCTACTTGATCACCTTCGTCACCACGCCGGAGCCGACCGTGCGGCCGCCCTCGCGGATCGCGAAACGCACGTTGACGTCCATGGCGATGGGCGAGATCAGCTCGACCGAGAGCTTGACGTTGTCGCCGGGCATGCACATTTCCGCGTCGCCCAGCAAGTTCGCCGAACCGGTCACGTCGGTCGTGCGGAAGTAGAACTGGGGGCGATAGCCGCTGAAGAACGGGGTATGCCGGCCGCCTTCTTCCTTGGAGAGGACGTAAACCTCGGCCTCGAACTGCGTGTGGGGCGTGATCGAACCGGGCTTGGCCAAGACCTGGCCGCGCTCGATTTCCTCGCGTTTGACGCTGCGGAGCAGGCAGCCCACGTTGTCGCCGGCCCGGCCCTCATCGAGCGACTTGTTGAACATCTCCACGCCCGTCACGACGGTCTTCATCGACTCCGGGTTGAAGCCGATGATCTCGACGTTCTCGCCGACCTTGATCACGCCGCGCTCGATACGGCCGGTGGCCACGGTCCCGCGGCCTTCGATCGAGAACACGTCTTCGATGGCCATCAGGAAGGGCTTGTCGACCTCGCGCGTCGGCTCGGGAATATAGGCGTCGACGGCATCCAGCAACTCCTGGATGCACTTCGTGGCCGCAGGGTCGGTGGGATTGTTGTAAGCTGCCAGCGCTTGACCGCGGATGATGGGAATCTCATTCCCCGGAAAACCGTACTTCGTGAGCACGTCTTCGCGGAGTTCCAACTCGACCAACTCCAGCAACTCGGGGTCGTCCACGAGGTCGATCTTGTTGAGGAACACGACCAGGGCCGGCACGTTCACCTGGCGGGCCAAGAGCACGTGTTCCTTGGTCTGCGGCATGGGACCGTCGGCGGCCGAGACGACGAGGATCGCCCCGTCCATCTGCGCGGCCCCGGTGATCATGTTCTTGATGAAGTCGGCGTGCCCAGGGCAGTCGATGTGAGCGTAGTGACGCTTCTCGGTCTCGTACTCGACGTGGGACACGGCGATCGTCACCGTCTTGGTCGCGTCGCGCACGGTACCGCCCTTGGCGATATCCGCGTACGACTTGAACTTGGCCAACCCTTTGGCGGCCTGGGTTGCCAGGATCGCGCCGGTCAGCGTGGTCTTGCCATGGTCAATGTGGCCGATGGTGCCCACGTTGACGTGAGGTTTCTTACGTTGGAATACTTCCTTCGCCATTCTATCTCCCTGCAATCACAAGCGAGTAACGATGAACTTGTTAGACCGAATTTCTGGTCCCAAATTTCTGGTCGGACCCCACAACGAGCCCGTCCCTTTGAACACAAACGGCCATTACGCATCCGCCTGACGGAGAGCTGCTGAGGGGATTTGAACCCTTGACCTCGTCCTTACCAAGGACGCGCTCTACCGACTGAGCTACAGCAGCCAAATGTGGCCGACCAAACCAAATCCGAAATCCGAATCTCGAAATCCGAAACAAATTCAAAGCAAGAAGTTCCAGAAATTACAAAACGCCTGTCTTGCATTCCCTTCTTTTGGATTTTGGATTTGTTTCGGATTTCGTATTTCGTATTTCTTTTCCTTTCCTCTCTTTTTTCTCTTCTTCCCTGCCCAGTAAGCGGGTGATGGGAATCGAACCCACGTAAGTAGCTTGGAAGGCTACGGCTCTACCATTGAGCTACACCCGCGGATTAGTGGAGGGTGAAGGATTCGAACCTTCGAAGGCGTTGCCATCAGATTTACAGTCTGACCCCTTTGGCCACTCGGGAAACCCTCCGGCTCTGCGCCTCTTGCTCCCCGCTGGGGACTGCCTCCGTCGCCTTGCTTCTTACTTCCTGGGATCGACAAACCTTCCTTGCCCGCGGGTCAAACCGACCACATTTCCTGCAGCCGCTGCTTTCCCTGGGCCCTTTTCTTAGGGAACCCTGCACACGCAACCAGTTCACTTACGGCCGATCCCTAACGAGCTAGCGGAGGGACTTGAACCCACAACCTGCGGTTTACAAAACCGCTGCTCTGCCGGTTGAGCTACGCTAGCCTGTTTCGAGCCGACACGCGAATCCATTAGTATAACGACACTGCGGGGCAATGCAAGGTGCAAGCCGGCCAAAAATTTCGGTTCTATCAATTTCGCCCTGCAAGCCACCAAAAATCCAAGAAAACCGCCCAAAGGAATTGCTAATCTCCATCCGAAGGTGGTGTTTTTCCCGCAACACTACGCACGTTCGGAAAGGTCATTAACCATATAAGATTATTATTGCACACCTGTTATGGTTAATTCGTTCTGGCCGGCGCAAAGTTCGGGCGACGGGACTATACTGCTCGCGGATCCAAGCCCGACGCGCAAGCGAGGAACGGAACCGCCTACCTCGCTTGCGCTACGGGCTTCGATGGCTGCTGCGAAAACGGCTCGCTTAGAGCCGATCGCGTCATCCGCCAGCAGCGGTGGATTCGCCGGTTGCGGAAATCGGCCGGCACGGTCTGGCGGCTGATCTCGCGAATCGCCACGCCACGGATCTCCGCCTCGGCGAGCTTGAAGCGGCGGAAATTCGTCGAGAAGAAAATCAGGCCCTCGGGCGACATCAGCTCCACCAGCCGATTGAGCAACTCGACGTGGTTCCGCTGAATATCCCAGTAGTCTTCCAGGCCCTTGCTGTTGGAGAAGGTGGGCGCATCAACGACGGCCAGATCGAAGGCCGCCCGGCGGCCGCGTCCTTCCAGGAAATGCATGGCGTCGTCGCGAACGAACTCGTGGTCAGGGCCTTGAAAGCCGTTGGCGGCCATGTTCCGCTGGGCCCAATCGAGATAGGTGTTCGAGAGATCGACCGTCACGGTCGAGGCCGCCCGGCCCGCCGCCGCATAGACGGAAAACGAGCCCGTGTAGGCAAAGAGGTTCAAAAACCGCTTGCCGGCGGCCAGATCGCGGACCATGCCGCGGGTGACGCGGTGGTCGAGGAAGAGGCCCGTGTCGAGGTAATCGGAGAGGTTGACCTCGAACTGCAATCCGCCCTCGTGGGCCACGAGCGTTTCCTTTTCCGAGCCCAGCCGCTCGTATTGTGCCGTGCCCCGTTGCCGCTCGCGTTTTTTCAGGAAGACATGATCCAGCGGCAATTCCATCACGTCGGCTGCGGTCTGCCGCATCAGGTCGAGCCAGTCGGCATGTTCGGCCGGCGTATGATCGGTGGGCCGCGCGAACTCGGCGACGTGCAGGTAGTCTTCGTAGCGATCGACGACCAGCGGCACCTCGGGGATGTCTTGCTCGTAGAGCCGGTAGCAGGTGATGCCCATCTTGGCCGGCCAGCGGCGCAGGTGCCGCGCCCGTTTGCTCAGCCGCGCCCTGAAAATCTCCGCCTGCTCCCGCGCCTTGGCGGAAAGACCGCCGAAGACCGGACGCGGGGGAGCGGGGGCGACGGGAAAATCCGAAATCCCGGGCTGTAAATCCGAAATCCCGGGCCGGAAATCCGAAATCCGAAATCCGAAATCCGAAACAAATTCAAAGGAAGACAAAGAAGAAAGGCTTGAAACCGCTTCGGCTGGGTCGATTTCCGTTTCGGCCATCCCGATTTCGGATTTCTGACTTGCTTCGATTTTCCCGATTTTGGTATTCGAATTTGTTTCGGATTTCGGATTTCGGATTTCGGATTTCTGCGTTGTTTCCGTTATTCCGATTTCGGATTTCGGATTTGTTTCGGATTTCGGATTTCGGATTTCGGATTTTTCCCCACCCGGCTTTGGCCCCAGGAACTGAAAGTACGTGCATTCGATCCGCCCGTTATAGAGCTTTCGCCGCCGCGTGGCCGATTGGCCCACGACCGCCTCGAACTCGGGCAGCGCGGTGAGGATGAAGAACGACCAGGTCTTCAAACGGCGGAAAACGTCGGGCATGGCGCGGTGCAAGGCCAGGGCCTCCGCCGATTGGCCCAACCGCTGCCCATAGGGCGGATTGCAAATCACGCAGCCATAGGGCCGTTTGCTGGAGAGATCGGCGAAGGTCTTTTGCTGGAAGTGGATGTCGGCAGCCACGCCCGCCTTCTCGGCATGGAAGCGGGCCAGCCCCAGCACCCCTTCGTCCACGTCGGTGCCGATGATCCGTAGCGGCAACTCGGGCAGGGCTGCCGCGCGGGCCTGCTGCCGGGCCGCTTCCCACAACGCCGCCGGCAGGCGGGGCCAGGCCTCGGCCGAAAAGGTCCGGCTCAGCCCAGGCGCCATGTTGCGGCCGATCAGCGCGGCCTCGATGGGGATCGTGCCGGAGCCGCAGAAGGGATCGATCAAGGGCCGCTCGGGCCGCCACACGCTCAAGAGGATCAAGGCCGCAGCCAGCGTTTCCTTCAGCGGCGCCGTGCCCGTCAAGGGCCGATAGCCTCGCTTGTGCAGCCCTGGCCCGCTGGTGTCAACGGTGAGCATGGCCTGGTCGTTGAGGAGGGCCACTTCGACGGAGAACTTCGGGCCCGTCTCCGCGAACCACTCGACCTGGTAGGCCGCCTTGAGCCGCTCGACGATGGCCTTCTTCACGATTTTCTGGCAGGCCGGCACGCTGGAAAGCTGCGATTTGACCGATCGCCCTGTCACGGGGAACTCGGCATCGACGGGCAGCCAGTCTTCCCACGGCAAGGCCCGCGTGCGATCGAAAAGCCGGCCGAAATCACGGGCCTCAAAGGTGTCTAATCGCAGCAGCACGCGGTCGGCCGTCCGCAGCCAGAGATTTGTGCGGCAGATATCGAACTCGTCGCCGGTGAAAAGCACCCGCCCCGGCTGGATGATCTTGGTTTCGTAGCCCAGCGACCCGAGTTCCCGCCCCACGACGGCCTCCAGGCCGAAGGTGCTGGTGGCGATCAGATCGAGCTTGCGGGTTGGCGCGGTGGACATGCCATCTATTGTAACCTCGGCAAAGTAGCAGGCACACGGTGTGTGCCGTCCGCCAGAAGCTGAAAGCTTCTGAAGAATGTGCGGTTGGGGCAGCAGGGCGGATGGCACACGGAGTGTGCCTGCTACCTTGGGCCAAGAAAAACAAAACGGTTCCTCCGAGTCGGTTTCGTTCAGGATGGCGAAACCGGCCCGGATGAACCTGACCGGAATTTTTAAATAAGCGCTAGAAGGGTCACGGCACCGGGCCGGGCATCTGCACCATGCCAGGGGTAGCGCACGTGGCACAACCGTTAGGCGCCGCGCAACCCGTGGCGCATCCAGGTTCGCACGGCTGGACGCAGGTCGGCGCCGGCTGAGCCCTCACGCCGCGAGTCAAACACGACTCGCAGCCAATGGCCTGTGCCAAGAGAACCAAGATTGCCGTCAGGATATATAGCCTTCGCATGATTTGCTCCCTTTCAAACCGGGGACCCGCCGGAGAATAACCCGGCGAAATGCCGAAACTAATCTTCGGCCCGTTCCGCCTTGCAACCTCCACCGCATGTCTTCAACATGGAAACTCTACACCAAGATCGATGATGTGCAACTTCCACGCAGTTGATTTTCGGAAACATCGGCATAGCTTTTTTTCCACCGAGGGCTTAAACGCGCGGTACAATTAGGTAAAGATTTCTTTCCAGGAAACAACTGCCTCTCGCACCGGAAGTGCCATCATGCCCCGCTTTTCGTCGATCGTGAACCTTGCCTGCTGCGCCTTTTTTGCCGGTTTTCCGCTTCTTGCCCTGGGTGCGGAAGCGTCGCCCGCGCCCGCTCCTGTTGGGCAGGTCTGGCTGATCAACACCCGCGGCCTCGCCGGCTGCGGAGATCTGGAGGCGGATCTGTCGAAGCTCGCCTACTGGCGGCTCGACGAATCGTGCGCTTGCGGACAGTGGCAAGCTTCCGATGCGGCGGCGTTCCAGGCCTCCGCCGTGCCGGGGGCGCCGACCGCCGTTCTGATCCACGGCAACGGCACCGACGACGAGTGGGCCGTGCGGCATGGCAACGAGTTCTATGGCTTGATGAAGCAGAGGGCGTGCGGCCGCCCTTTCCGCCTGGTCGTCTGGTCGTGGCCGGCGGATCGCGTCGTGCGGCGGATTCGGCCCGACGTGCAGATCAAGGTCTGTCGCAGCGACGTGGAGGCCTACTACCTGGCCCACGTGCTTTCCGGGCTGCCAAAGGCCGCGCCGCTGAGCCTGACGGGTTATAGCCTTGGATGCCGGACCGTGAGCGGCGCCTTGCAGTTGCTGGCCGGAGGGTCGGTGGCCGGCCGCAGCCTCGCACCCGAGACCGTGTCCGCCTGGAATCGGGCCAGTCCTCGACCCATTCGAGTGATGTTTGTCGCTGCCGCGGTTGACGCCGACTGGCTGGAACCGAACCGTCCCGGCGGTTTGTCGCCCTTGGCCGTCGAGCGGATTCTCGTTGCGAAAAACGACCGCGATCCCGACTTGAGGTTCTATTCGCGGCTTTACGGCCCGCGCGGCCCTGAGGCCATGGGCTACGTGGGGCCCTCGGGCGCGGCGGGCGGCAAGCTCGAAGTGGTGGACGTTTCCTGCGAGGTCGGCCGGAAACATGATTTCGACCGCTACGAGGAGTCTTCGCTCATCGTGGGGCGTCTGGCCTGGTACACCTTCCTCTGCGACGAACCTGCCCCGGCCGGCAAATAGGCCGAAAAATCACCCCGGCTGAATCATCTTCCAGGGATCGAGCGCCTTTTCCAGCACGTCTTCGGGCAGAATCTTCTTCTCGCGGCATAGCTCGCGGACCGTCTTGCCCGTGGCGATCGATTCCTTGGCCAGCTTGGCCGCCTGCTCGTAGCCGATATACGGATTCAACCCGGTGGCCATCGCAGGGCTGCGCTCGACCTCGTTGTTGCACGTCTGGACGTTCGCCGTCATGCCGGCCAGGCAGCGGCGTGTGAAGGCCAAGGTCGCGCCTGTCAGGAGGCGGATGCTCTCCAGCGTCACGTGGCCCATCACCGGCATCATGATGTTCAACTGGAACTGGCTGCCCGCCGCCCCGCAGAACGCGATCGCGGCGTCGTTGCCGAGCACTCGCGCGGCAACCTGCATCAGACTCTCCGACATCACCGGATTGACCTTGCCCGGCATGATCGAACTTCCCGGCTGCAGGTCGGGCAGCGTGATTTCATGGAAACCGGTCTGAGGGCCGGAACTGAGCCAGCGGACGTTGTTGGCCACGGTGAAGAGCGTGGCGGCGATGGTGCGGACCTGGCCGTGACACTCGACCAGTCCGTCGCGCTGGGCGTTGGCCTCGAAGTGATCGACGGCCTCGATGAACGGTATGCCGGTCTCCTTGGCAAGGATCTCGCAGACCCGCCGTGCGAACTGCGGATGGGTATTGATGCCGCTGCCGACCGCCGTTCCGCCGACCGGCAATTCGAGAACCGCTTCCAGGGCCAGGCCCGCTCGGCCCGCCGAGCGGTCCAATTGCCGCGCCATGCCGCCGAGCTCCTGGCCCAAAGCAAGGGGCGTGGCGTCGATGAGATGCGTGCGGCCGATCTTCAAGACCTTCTCCCACTCCTTGGCCTTGGCCGCGAGGGCCTCGCCGCATTCGTGCAGGGCCGGAATCAGCCGCTGGCGGATCCCCTGGGCCACCGCCACGTGGATCGTGGTCGGGAACATGTCGTTGGTGCTCTGCCCCATGTTCACGTGGTCGTTGGGATGGATCGATTTCTTCGCGTCGAAGCGATCGCCGCCGGCCAACTCGATCGCCCGATTGGCGATCACTTCGTTGACGTTCATGTTCGTCGACGTGCCGGAGCCGGTCTGGTAGACGTCGACCGGGAATTGGTCGTCGAACTTGCCCTCAGACACTTCGCGGGCAGCGGCCAGCAGGGCCTCGACCTGCTTGTCGCTCAGGGGGTTCTTGCCCGTGCCGGTCAGCTTGCCCAGGTCGCGGTTGGCCACGGCGGCGGCCCACTTCACCAGGGCGAAGGCGTGGATCAGCTCCGAGGGCATGGCCTGGCCGGAAATGGGGAAGTTTTCCACCGCCCGCTGCGTCTGGGCCCCGAAATAGGCCTGGGCCGGCAGGCGGACTTCACCCAGGGTGTCGTACTCGACGCGATGTGCATTCATGTTCAATAGTCCTATGCGAAAGGCGAGTCAGTTCTCCAGACCCGCAGTATAAGGAAACCCAGGGCGGCGGTCAATGAACCGTGGCCGGCCGTACTCATCACGCTCCGCCGTGATGCCTGCCATCACGGCGGAGCGTGATGAGTACGATTACAGCACCATGCGGATGTGGCGATGCCCCTTGAGCGCGGCGAAGATAGCGAGGCGTTGTTCCTCGCTTTCCACCGTGACCACCAGGAGCAATGAACAGTAGCGGCCCGTGCGGCTGGAGTGGGAGAAGCTCACGTCATGCGGGCAATCAGCCATGATTTCGGCGATCGCCTCGCGCATCGAGCCCTCATCCCCGCCAATGGCCTTGTATTCCCAAACACAGGGATACTCGATGACCGGCCGATCTGCGGAAAAATTCGGTTCCACGGCGAAATCCTCGGAGAAAGATGGCCGCTGGCCCAAAGTGGGGGCGAGCCAATGCTTGCCACTTATTATATAGCGGAAATGCTCCTCCACATCAAATGGACGGCAGGAGGATAGTCGTTCGTAGTTCGGCAATAGGATCGGCAAGTCAATAACTATCGCCGATTTAGCCGTAGGGTGGGACCAGCGAGCTTGCGAGCGCCGGCCCACCAATCGCCGGTGCTGGTGGGCCGGCATCGCAAGCTCGCTGGTCCCACCCTACGAACCTATCCCTGACATCATTTCTGAAACGGACCACTTAGCAACTGGAAAACAATAAAAGTCCGATTTAGGTTCTAAGACAATGGTATGAAGTGTGTTACGTTTCACCCTGAATGGTATAGTTCCACTGCGGGTGGATATCGTGATGCTTAACTCTTACCGTTTGCATCTGTTCGTCGGTAATTTTCTTGCCCGTTTCATATTCGTGGGTGTCCAGTTTCGCTTTCACTTTCAGACCGGTCTTGGTAGTGGTGGAACTTATGAAGTTGATGATCGTTTCATAACTTACCAACGGTTCACCTCGCCAAGTGACACTGATCTGGGAAAACAGCCGATGTTCTATCTTATTCCACTTGCTGGTTCCGGGGGGAAAGTGACAAACTGTCACCGCCAAGCCGTGGCGATCAGCAAATTGCTGGATACAGTATTTCCACAGGCGGTTCCGACTTCCGTTGCTACCGCCACCGTCGGCAGTGATCAAGAGCTTGGTAGCGTTCGAGTAGTGACGGCGCCCCAGCATCCGCCACCAACGATCGATGCTCTCCGAGGCAAACTCGGCAGTGTCGTGGCTAATTCCCACATTCACAAAGCCTTCATTCTGGGTTTCATCGTAAAGGCCATAGGGATACGCCCGGCCCTCAGCCAGGGACGGAAAGTCGTAAGCGCTGACCACATGCTGCTTTTTTCCCCAGCGACGCCCCTTGTTGTGGAACGCCCCCACCAGTTCCTTCTTCTTGGTATCCACGGAAATTACGGGGATTCTTGCACGCATACAGCGTTTCACCTGCTGGTACAGGTAGCGAAATTGAGCATCCCGTTGAGGATGTTGCTTGCCCTCGATCGACCGCTTGTTGCCCCACAGAGAATAATCCAACTCTCGCAGCAAACGGTGTACCGTGGGATGACTGACCGTGTGTCCGCGCTGAGTCAATTCCTTGGCAATGGATCGAAGCGATTTCGTGGTCCACTTCAGCAGTCGCATGGGATCACCTGCCGTAGTTTCTCCCATCAGCAATTCCAGGTCATCCACGAGGGACGGATCGACTTCTTCGCTCGCTTTCCGTCCAGCGCCAGGACGGCGGGCTCTTTCCGGCATCTCACCCAGATCTCCCGCCTCCAACTCCTCGATCCCGCCGAATCGTGCGCTCCGACAGACCCAGCACTTCCGACACAAGAGTAATACCGCCATGTCCCAAAGCCATGGCTTTCTCGGCAGCGTAAAGCCACGCCTGCCGCTCGTTGAAAAGGGACATCAATTCGATCCACCGGCCATGCGTAGCTCGCACGTCGTCATCGACGACACATTGAGGACAAATACAACCCTGAAGACCCGTTCTCGACATAGCCGCCATCCTTGGCGTGCATGGTTGAAGAATTAGTACTCCTCGATTATACTCCTTTCACATAACGTGACCACCCCAGAATCAT
This sequence comes from uncultured Planctomycetia bacterium, assembly GCA_963824275.1. Taxonomy (GTDB): domain Bacteria; phylum Planctomycetota; class Planctomycetia; order Pirellulales; family Thermoguttaceae; genus JANXQG01. The sequence goes on from CAWGOT010000003.1 coordinate 2,652,049, forward strand.
ACAAACCGGACTTTTATTGTTTTCCAGTTGCTTAGCCGGTCCCGATGTCACATTCCGCCTGAAGGCGGGACTACGAGCGCTTGGGCCAATGGACTTTTCTCGGGACACCCTGTACGATTGCAGATCGGTTTTGGGAATCGTTTTGTAGACAAGAGGAGAATCATCGATGTCGCTGAAGAACCATATTCGTTGGCAAATTGAACAGAACTACTGGATCACCACGGCTTACGTGCAGGATCTGACGGATGCCGACCTCATGCTGCGGCCGGTGCCCGGCATGAACCATATCGCCTGGCAGTTGGGGCACCTGATCACCAGTTCGCACGGCATGCTCACCGGGTTGGGGCAGCCGGCCCCGGCGTTGCCGACGGGCTTCAAAGAAAGCTACACCAAGGAAACGGCCGCGTCGGACGATCCGGCCAAATTCGCCAAGAAGGCGGTCTACATGGACCTGGCGGAGAAGACCAAGGCAGCCTCCTTGGCCGCGCTCGACGCGATCCCCGAGAGCAAGCTGGACGATCCCGGCCCGGAGCCGATGCGGGAATACGCCCCCACGGTTGCGGCCGCGCTCTCCATGCTGGGCGCGCACTGGCTGATGCACGCCGGCCAGTTCGTCGCCGTCCGCCGCAAGCTGGGGAAGGCGCCGCTGTTCTGAGTGACCGCCATCTTGAAGGGGAGTACGCTCCCTTTGAGCCGTTTGCCCCGACGTGCTAGCTAATAGCGTTGGCAAACGGCCAGTTCGTCGCCGTCCGCCGCAAGCTGGGCAAGGCGCCGCTGTTCTAGTCGGGCACGTCCACGTAGTTGCCGCAAAGCGGACACGTCTCGACGTGCCCGCGGCGCCACGCAGGAAAGGCCACGTATCTGCCGCATTCCTCACAGAGAAACGCGACCTCTTCCGGCTCGTCACCCTCGCCCAAGTCATCGCTTGCTTGCTGAAGTTGGCCTGTACACTCCTCGATGATCTCGCGGGCGCGTCGCGCGTCGCCTTCCCGCACCCAGATCCGCGGCGCCGTGGCCTCGCCCAGCGGCAGGCGGCCTGCCGCGCTTCCCAGGGCCTCGCCCACGACCTCGGCGCGGATGCCCCTTTCCTCCAAGACAGCGCACAGCCCATGCGCCTCCAGGCCGTTGGCGGCGGAATAGACATCAACGATCCGATCGGCCGCCGCTTCCGAATACGTCTCCTCGGCGATTTCCGGGTCCAGGTACCATGCGGCGTTGATGTACCTGGGCGGATCGGCCAGAAAATCGGACCACGACATGCTCCGGTAGGTTACCAGGCTCTCTTCTTCGCTGTCGTACGAGCCATATTTGCGCAGCGACGGGATGTAGACGAGGATCCCCCGCGGATCATACACTTCGCACGATTTCAAGAGGTCCATTGCGCGGACGACCGAGTTCGATTCCTGATCCTTGGCACTCACGATCAGCTCGATTTCCTCGACCTCCTCCAGGGCGCGAAGGGCAAAAACGCCGATCTCGCAGGCCGACGCGTCGTACGTCAATCGGCGATCGGACTCCAGGAACTCAAGCAGATCGTCAGGCAGTTCGTCTTGGGACATGATGTTGCTCGATGGGAGGGATGGCACTCGGCGCAGCGCCATTATTTTAATGCGCGTTCCGGGGCAATGAAACCGGGGGCGGCGGACCCCTTCCAGGCGCAACCTACGGCATATCGTCTTGCAAAGTCGTCCCCATCGTGAAGCTGCTCATGTCGTCCAACCGCTGGGCATCGTAGTCCGCGCCGCTGGGATACTGCACGCCGGAACCGTATTTGCCATCCATGCCTGGCGAGAAGAGTTGATACGATTTCGGGCTTACCCAGTCTTCGCCGTTTGAATCGCGGCATGGTCGGCATTTCTTCCAGGCGCCGTGGTACTCGCCCTTGAAATCGGCACGGAAATAAACGTAAGGATCGCTCTGGGAAAGGCCATTGGGTGGCAGGTAGACCGGAAGGCCGCCGTCGATTCGCAATCGCGTGCGATCAAAGTCGAAATACGGACCGATACGCGCCTCGCTCGTGTCGAACGGGTCCTTTGGGTTCGCGCTGAATCCGATGCAGTTTCCATCCTTGTCGGTCATGCCCCCGAGCCAGAAGACCAGCGACGAGGCCGCGTCGAGGTTCTTGTATTTCTCCGGCAATTCGCCGTGATAATCGGGAAAGGCCGCCGTCAGGAATCGCTTGACGTCTTCCGGGTCGTCGCTCGAACCGGGCGGATACTGACCGCGGCCGATTTCAGTACGAACGCGTTCGATGGCGGCGAAGAGTTGGGCCATCTCCATCTTGATCTTTGAACTGCGCCGGAGGCGATTGCCCCCATCCGGTTTTGCGCTGAGAAGGACTCCAATCACGGCAATGACAGGCATCCCATAAAGCAGCAGCCTCACCACTATCGCGCGACCAATGCTTGCTGATGTCATAATCACTCCTTGGCGGTCAGATTGGCAACAATGCCCGAACCAATCTCCGCCTAAGTTACCCCACATTCAGAATATGCCTTCTTATGGCGATTTGCCAGCAATTGCCAAAGACCGGCATCCCCGTAGGCTATAATTGCTAGAAGTGCCCTAAATTCGCTATCTTGCGACTTTTCCGCCCAAACCGGAGCGAACCCTGTGCCTGAGCCCACGCCAAAACCGCCTGAAACGACGCGGCCTGCGGCTCAGAAGCCGGCGAAAGACGACAGGTTGGAAACCTATCCTACGGACGGCGACAAGCTGAAAAAGCAGATCCCGATTGCCAGGCCGTTGGAACCAAAGTCGGCGGTCGTGGTCTCGAAATCGTATCGCGTGGTGGAACTCCCTCCGCCGCCGGTTGTCGAACCGCCCGTAGCGGACGAAGCAAAGGCCGTCGACGCGAAACCTCACGACACGCTGCCCGACGGGCTTGCGGCCCCGGCGGAACGACCGCCGGAAACGCCGATCGAACTCGATGCCTTGCAGATCCGCGCACCACAGCGGTGGACATTCCTCCGCCGCCGCGTTCGCATGCCGCCGCGCTGGGAACAATGGCTGGCCGATCCGCAGCGGCGAAACAACGTCGGCCTGGGCGCGAGCATTGCGATTAACATTGCCATCGTGGCGCTGCTGGCCTCCATGATGCACTCGCCGACGCCCGCGCCGCGGAACTAACTGGCACCCGGAAGATACAGCCGGCTCTTGAAGACGTTGTCAAGCAGGAACCTGTCGTGCCCTTGCACGAGCCCGTGGTGCGGCAGGCGACCGCCGGGGCGCTGGAGACCGTGGCCCTGGAGCCGAAGACCGATTTGCGATCTGAGATTTCAGATTTGAAATCGGAGACCGCGGGAAAAGAACCAGAAGCGAAGATCGACCTGCCCGCGAAAACGGCAGGAGAACCGGGCGACTCGCGGACGGGCTCGGAAGCCCATCCTACGGTTGCGCCGGCGGGTGCTGCACGAGCCCCAGATCCCGTGCCGGGGATGGCCGGCGGATCGCAAGTCCCGCCCGACTTGATGCAGGCGGTCGATACGCTGATGCGCGACAAATTCAAACGCCGCACGCCGGGCGGCCGCAGCGAGGGCGTGCGATACGGCGGCGGCACGCCGCAGAGCGAAGAGGCCGTCGAACGGGCCATCCACTGGCTCGTCGCCCATCAGCGGCAGGACGGCAGTTGGAACTTCAACCACGTCGAGCGAGGCCTGCGAGCATTACTGCACCAATCCCGGCAGCGAGCCCAGCACGACCGCGGCCACGGGCTGGCCCTGCTGCCCTTCCTCGGCGCGGGCTACACGCACAAGCAGGGCGAATTCCAGGGGGTCTGGTACAGCGAGGGCTGGATTACCTGAAGAGCCGCGGCATCCGGATCTCCTACGGCAACGACCTCCGCGACGGCTCGTCGATGTACGGCCATGCCCTGGCCACGATCGCCCTCTGCGAGGCCTACGGCATGACCCGCGATGCCGAGTTGAAAGAACGGCGGCCCAGGGCGGTTTGGACTATATCGCCTACGCCCAGGACATCAAGCCGGGCGGCTGGCGCTACAATCCGGGCGAGCCGGGCGATACGACCGTCACCGGCTGGATGCTGATGGCCCTGAAGAGCGGCCAGATGGCCAAGCTGAACGTCCAGTCGCCGGCGATTTTCGCCGCCCAGCAGTTCCTCGACAGCGTGCAGAACAAGGACGGCTCGCAGTACGGCTATCGGACGCGGCAAACCGCGGCGGGGCACCACGGCCGTGGGACTTTTGTGCCGCATGTATACCGGCTGGCGGCGGGACAATCCGGGCCTGGTCCAGGGCGTCGCCCAACTGGGCCTGGGGACCGTCGAAAGACAAATCTATTACGACTACTATGCCACGCAGGTGCTCTTCCACTGCGCCGGGCCGGAGTGGGACGCTGGAACCGCAAGATGCGCGAACACTGCTGATCTCCACCCAGGAACGCGTCGGGCACCCGGCGGGAAGCTGGTATTTCGAGAGCAAGCCCCAGCGCGGCCGGCGGGAGACTGTATAATACGGCGATGGCGGCGATGATTCTCGAAGTGTATTACGCTTTATGCCGCTGTACGGCGAGGAAGCAGTGGAAGGCAAGTAGGGTGGTGTCGAGCGCCGCGAAGACCCACCAACGTCCAGTTATTTGGTGGGTCTTCGCTGCGCTCGACACCACCCTACTTGCCGGACCGCACCCAGCTCCTACATCTTCTCCTCGACCCCGATCCCCAGGAGCTCCAGCCCTTTGCGAATCGTCCGCGCCGTCAGGTCGGAAAGCAGCAAGCGGCTGTCGCGCAGCTCGGGCGTTTCCGCCTTGAGCACCGGCACTTCTCGTAGAAGGTCGAAAAGCTGTTGGCCAGATCGAACAAGATAGGCCGTGAGCTGATTGGGGCGATAGTCGGTCATGGCCAGCGACAAGGCATCGCCGAAGCGCAGCAGTTCCAGGCCCAATGCCCGTTCGGCCGGCGTGCCGAGCGTGATCGGCCGCGCCGGACGCGCGAAGCTGCTCGATGTCGATATCGCCCTTGGCAAAGATGTTCCGCACCCGGGCGTAGGCATATTGCATGTAGGTCGCCGTGTTGCCGTTCATGGCCAGCATCTTTTCGTAGTCGAACTCGTAGTCGCTGGTGCGATTCTGCGAGAGATCGGCATATTTCAGGGCCCCAATGCCGACCGTCTCGGCCACGCAGGCCCGCTGCTCGGGCGAAAGCTCGGCGCCGTCGGGCTTGGCGTCGTCGTTCTCGGCCACGATCCGGGCGGCGCGGAGGATCGCCTCGTCCAACAGGCCCTCCAGACCGACCGTGTCGCCGGCGCGGGTCTTGAAGGGCCGGCCGTCCTTGCCCAGCACGGTGCCGAAGCTGACGTGCTGGAACTCGACCTTGTCGTAGCCCAGCAGGCGGGCACGGCCGAAAAGCTGCTGGAAGTGCATGGCTCTGGCGGTGATCGACGACGTACAGGATGGCGTCGGGCCGCCACTGCTCCATGCGATAGCGGATCGTGGCCAGGTCGGTGGTGGCGTAGAGGTACGCCCCGTCCTGCTTCTGCACGATCATCGGTGCCGGCTGGCCTTCCAGGAAGACGCATACGGCCCCCTGGCTCTCGCGGGCGATGCCCCGGCGGCGCAGTTCCTCGACCACGCCCGGCAACATGTCGTGATAATAGCTCTCGCCCAGCGTGTGATCGAAGTGGACGTCCAGGCGGCGGTAGATCCGCTCGATGTCCTCCAGGCAATAGGGCATGAACTCCTGCCAGAGCCGGCTGGTTTTCCGCATCGCCCGCATGGAGTCTTGGCCGTTTCGGCCTGGGTGCCGCGGCCGATCTGCGGATGTTCGGCGGCCAGTTGGGCGAGGACCGGGTCGTCATCCACGGCGGCGATCTTCTTCTTGGCGGCCTCGATTTCCTCAATGCTTCCTTGACCGAACTCTCCAGCTTCGCGACCGCCTCGCGAAGTTTCTTGTCGACCTTCTGCCCCGGCGCGGGCTGTGGCGGCCTGGCGGCTGTACCGCCAGGGCCTGCTGCTTCTCTTTCAGGCGCCGCTGGAGCTCGGGCAGCCTTTCTTTCGCCTCAGAATAATCGACCAACTGCCGCACCAGGCGATACAGCCGGGCCAGTTCCTGCACGGGCCGAATTGCGATAGGCGTCCGGCTCGAGAAAATGCTTGTAGCCGTAGATGATCATGCCGAACTGCGTGCCCCAGTCGCCGAGGTGGTTGTCGCTGATCACCCTATGGCCGAGGAAGCGGAGCGTGCGGCAGAGGGCGTCGCCGATCACGGTCGAGCGGATATGGCCGACGTGCATCGGCTTGGCCACGTTGGGAGCCGGAGAAGTCGATCACGTAGGTCCGCGGCTGCCGCTGCCGGCTCAACGCCCAGGCGCGGATCGTTGATCGCGGCCGTAAGCTGCTCGACGAGCCACGCGTCCTGCAGCCGCAGATTGATGAAGCCCGGCCCGGCGACTTCCGGCGGGTGGCAGAGATCGGCCACGTCGAGCCGGGCGACGACCTCGGCGGCCAGCTCTTGCGGCTTCTTGTGTCAACTGCTTGCCCAGCGCCATGGCGAAGTTGGCCTGGTAATCGCCAAAGCGGGCGTCCTGGGCGCGGCGGATCATTTCCAGCCACGGCTCGGGCTGATCGGTAAACGCGGCCAGCGCCTGGCGAAATCGGGCTTGAAGATTGGGAAGCAAAGTCATGGCAAACACGGGGACTTAAAAGACAGAAAAAAGGGATGAGAGATGAGAGATGAAGGATGAAGGCCGTACCGGCAAGCCGTATCAAATCCCATATGCTCTCATTTCTCATCCCTCTTTTCGTCTCTCTCATCGTTCCACCGGCACGCGTTTGGCCTGGCCCCACAGCTCCTCCATCGCGTAGTAGGTCGCGGGTTTCCGGCTCGAACATGTGGATCACGACATCGCCGTAGTCCAAGAGAATCCAGCGGCTCTCTTCGTAGCCCTCGATGCCCATCCGCCGGTCGCCGAGCTCTTCCTCCATGACCCGATCGATCTCTTCGCTGATGGCGTGCAACTGCCGCCGGCTGGCGCCGCTGACCAGGACGAAGAAGTCGAACATCGAGGTCAGCTCCCGCAGGTCGAGGATCACGATATCGCGGCCGCGATTCTCGGCTGCCACGCGGGCGGCGATCCGGGCACGGCGAAGCCCTGGGTGACTGGTTGGTTCTACGGTCGGCGGCGAACTGGAATTGGCCTCTGCCACAATGATGGGTGTCTCGAAGGTTTTGAGTGAAAGTCGAGCCTGCTGCTGCACAAGCCGCCGCTATTATATCACATCACGGGTTGGCAATCAACGACTTGCCCACGTCGGTGCGATAGGCGGCCACGGCGGGCAAATAACCCACGATCGAGGCCAGCACGATCAGCCCCGGAATCAAAATCAACTCGACGCGTTGGAAGTCCAGCATGCTCAAGGGCAGATTGACCTTTTCGGCGATCCAGGGCCCGGCGATGGCCAGCAGTCCGTGGCCCAGGCTGAGGCCCAGCAGCCCGCCGCCCAGCGAGAGCAGGATCGATTCCAGCAGGATCACCATCATCACCGTGCTCCGCCTTGCGCCCAAGGCCCGCATGATGGCGATCTCGTGCCGCCGGTCGTTCATCGAGTTGTAGATGCTGACCATGATGCCGATGCCGGCCACCAGCACGATCATCACGGCAAAGACCAGGAGCACGATTTCGATGTTGCCGATGATCTTCTCGAAGAGGTTGGAGATTTCGACCGCAGGGATGGCCGCCTGGGCCTCCTTGCCCGCCTGGACCTCCTTGCCCTTGTTGATTTCGGCGGCCAAGGCCCGAGCTTGCGACACTTGCTGCGGACGCAATCGGACGAGCACGGCGCTGACCTGCTTCTGACTGTCGGGAATCACCGCGTCCTCGTCGTGTTCCTCGTGATGTTCTTCAGGCTTTGCCTCGCCCTTGGCGGCAGGCGCCGTTTCCGGCCTTTCCTCAGGCTTGCCGGCGTGCCCGCCCATGCGATAGAAGCCCTCGATGTTGACGAAGAGAGCGTTGTCGTTGGGCGTGCCGGTGGGCTTCAAGATGCCGACGACCGTAAAGTTCCCGTGCTCGTGCCCGCTCTTCTCGGCGACGCCGTGGGTCGGTTTGAACTTGTCGCCCACTTTCAGCCCGAGTTGCTTGGCCGCGGCAGCCCCGGCCACCGCGTTGAAGTATTCGCTTTTGTTTTCGCCGAAGTTCCTCCCCTCGGCAAACTCATACTTCTTGTTCCCAGAATACGTCAACTCGTTGAACATGTCCGGCGTGGTGCCGACGATGATGTTTATCCTGGTAGGTGTCGCCCAGGCAGACGGGCACCGCCGACTCCACCAAATTCAGCGCAGGGCCGCGGCCTTCGTACAAATCCCTATAAACACCGTAGGGCAGCGTGGAAACGGGCTGGCCGACGTAGAACACGCTGGAGAGAACCAGTTCGAGGTTGCTTTGCCTTGGGCGGCCCGACGATCAGGTCGTAGCCCTCCCGCCGCGGTGGAACGCTTGTTGCACGACGCTATGGATCACCAGCACGGCGACCACGAGCATCACGCCCAGGGCCATCGAGATGGCCGTCAGCAGCGAGGCCAGCGACCGTTGTTGAATGCTACGCCAGGCGATTTTCCAGAGGCACATTGCGGGAAGGTATTAGTTGTCACGGGTATGGGCTTGCCACAAAACTTAGAACTGAGAACTGAAAACTGAGAACTGAGTACTACGCACTCTTCCTCGCCACTTTATTAAACTCCTCGAGTGGTTGGACACGATCGAACTGCTGCGGCCACCTGCGGCGAGTGCGTGACCAGCACGAGCGAAACCTTCTCCTCCCGGCAGGTCTCGCTCAAGAGGTCGAGGATCTGCTGCTGGTGGCCCGAATCGACGTTCGCCGTCGGCTCGTCGGCCAGCAGCAGCTTGGGCCGGTTGGCCAGGGCTCGGGCGACGGCCACCCGTTGCTGCTCGCCCACGGAAAGCTGCGTCGGCTTGTGCGTCATGCGGTGCCCCAGGCCGACGCGCTCCAGCAAATGCACGGCCCGGCCGCGGTCCACCAGTTGCCGGGGCCAAGCTCCCGCAGAACGGCGACCAGTTGGGCCAGCGGGTCCGGCCTTCTCGCTCGGCAGGCGGGCGAAGCGCATGGCCAGCATCACGTTTTCCAGGGCCGAAAAGCCGCGGAGGAGGTTGAAGGTCTGAAAGACATAGCCGATATGTTCCGCGCGGAAACGGTCGCACTCGGCCTCCGGCATGAGGGTGATGTCCCAGTCGTTGACCCGCACCTTGCCGCTATCCGGCCGGGTGATGCCGGCGATGACGTGCAGCAGCGTCGTCTTGCCGCAGCCGCTCTTGCCGACCAGCACCATCTGCTCGCCGGGGGCGACGTGGAACTCCTCGATATCGAGGATCGGCAGGGGGGAGCCGTCGGGCTCGGCAAACGATTTCTTAACGTCTCGGAGTAGGAGCATTAGTGGGGAACGTGGAGAACGGAAAGCGGCAAAATGGACGGAAGCAGCGATTATCCCATGTTTTTACGCAGGCCGCCAGGGTTTGGTTCGGGAAATCCACCTCGTCGGGTGTCGATGGAAGGAGGGTGGTGTCGAGCGCAGCGAAGACCACCAAAGACCCTTTCTTGGTGGGTCTTCGCTGCGCTCGACACACCCTACCGTCGCCGCAGCATCTGCCGGGCGATTTCCCGCTTGGCCTCGGCCGTCTTCATGGCCTGCCGCTTGTCGTGCTTGGCCTTGCCCTTGCAGAGCCCCAAGAGCAGCTTGGCCTTGCCTTCCTTAAAATAGATCCGCAGCGGGACCAGGGTCAGGCCTTTTTCCGCCGCCCGGTCGGCAAAACGCTTGATCTCGCGGCGGTGCATGAGCAGCTTGCGGGGCCGCTTAGGGCGGTGGTTGAAGCGGTTGGCATCGATGTATTCGGGGATATCGCAGCCAATCAGCCAGACTTCATCCTCCTTGACGCGGGCATAAGCCTCTTCCAGGGAGATCCGGCCCTCGCGAAGGCTCTTCACCTCGCTCCCTTGTAAGACGACGCCGCACTCCAGGGCGTCGAGGACCTGATAATTATACGAGGCCTTGCGGTTCTCGCTAACCACCCGTTCATTGGGGTCGTGGGTAGCTTTTTTTTTGGGTTTTGCCATGCTTGCCAGACGCCGATTGCTATTCCGCTAAAGCCCGATTCTTGGATAATTCCGTGGCCCATCGTACTCATCACGCTCCGCCGTGATGACCGTCATCACGGCGGAGCGTGATGAGTACGATTGTATTCATTCCGCCCTCATTCGCCCATGCCGCACGGCCCGATATCCGCCGAACCGCAATCGCCGGCAGTGGAGACCTTCCTGCTGGGCCAGGTTCCGTATCTGCGTTGCGTGGAATTCCAGCAGCGGCTGCTCCAGCAGGTGGCGCAGCGCGACGACGGCCAAATCGTGGTGCTGATGTGCGAGCACCCCGATGTCATCACCATCGGTCGCGGCGGCCGGCCATCGCAAGTCGCCCGCACCAGCGGACTGATCCGCTCGCGGCAGATCGAGACGTACTGGACCAATCGGGGGGGCGGATGCCTGGTGCATTGTCCAGGGCAGCTTGCCATTTATCCTATTTTACCACTTCGCTGGCACGATTTTTCGCTCGGCGAGTATCTCCAGCGGTTTCAGGCGGCCTTGGCAGAGACGGTCACGGAGTTGGGCGTGCAGATCCGGCCGAAGCCGGGCCGGTATGGCGTTTGGGGGCGGACGGGTCAGATCGCCGCCTTGGGTGTGGCGGTTCGCGATTGGGTCACGTGGCACGGGGCCTATTTGAACGTCTCGCCCGCCCTAGGGCTATTTCGCCTGGTGGAAAGCGATCCGTTGGGTCAGACGCCGATGGGCAGCATCGCCGCCGAACGCTGCGGGGTCGTGCGGATGGCCACGGCGAGGTCCGTGCTCGTCCGCCATCTCACTGAGGCCTTCGGCTGCGACCGCTATCATCTGTACACGGGACACCCGTGGTTGAAGGCGGAAGGGGAAGCTGGCTAGCGTTTCAGTCAAGTGGTGCGGAACGCTCGCCCGAGTCGTCACGGATCTTGTTGACCAAGTCTGCGAGATAGCCAAACAGAATCCTCCCATCACAGTCAATGAACGACTCGTGGACAAGAATTACCCCGTCAATCGCTTTCGCGATGTTTAGCAGCGTCTTCCAAATGCGTGACTGGAAGTTGAACTCGGAGTCCACCTGGACGCCATACATCTGATTGATTTGGTCGATGTATTGATGAAACACGGGGAGGTTCATAATGGGGCTGATCGAGTGAAATCGGTTGACCCAACCGTGCATTCCCTCGGCGTGTTCTTTGATTTTTTGGCGGTCGAATGTGGCATTGAGCTGTAGGTGCTCCTCCCCGACGCGCATTCTCAGAAAGGTCGGTCGGCGAAAGAACCCGCCGTCCGACCTAACCTCTGAGACATCGTCAACGCTCCACAGAATCCACTTGGCGAGCCTTATGGCGGCATTTGAGTAAATGCAGGCGTTCTTAGTCAGGAGGTAATGATTGAGGTCAACAGTTCTGTCGTTCATCTTGCTGCGACCGACCGCTGTTCCAGTTGTTCTAGCGTCATGATCGTCATTCCAATGGCCCACCTACACTGCGCATTATTTTACCACACTGCGAGGGGCATTCAAGATCGGATTGCCGAACTCTGCCCCTGGTCTTTCCGGGCTTTTTTTGTACAATTTGCAGTGCCTGAACTCCAGATCCTTCGATCAAAGATGATATGACAGAAATATGGTTGACAGAAAAATAGGTGAATGCCATGCCTTCCGGCAATGAGCTTGTTGCAGCTATTTTTCTGTCAATCATATTTCTGTCATAAATTCTCTTCCTGAATCCCATGCCCCAATCGCCCCCGCTGCCCCGCTGGCTGAAACGCAACGTGCCCAAGGGCAACGCCAATCACTTCACCGCCCGGCTGATCGATGAACTGAAGTTGCAGACCGTCTGCGATCATGCCAAGTGCCCCAATCGCATGGAATGCTACGCGCAGAAAACGGCCACGTTCATGATCCTGGGCGAGACGTGTACGCGGGCCTGCCGTTTTTGCAGCGTACCCAAGGGCCGGCCGCAGCCGCCCGATGCCGACGAACCGCGGCGCATGGCGGAGGCCGTGATCCGCCTGGGCCTGAAACACGTCGTGGTGACCTGCGTGACCCGCGACGACCTGCCCGACGGCGGCGCGGAACATTACGTGAAAACCATCGAGGCCATCCGCGCGGCGACCGAGGCCGTGGTCGAGGTCCTGCCCTCGGACTTCAACGGCAATCTCGCCGCGCTCGATCGCGTGATCGACGCCGCTCCGGAGGTCTATAACCACAACACGGAAACGGTGCCGCGGCTCTATCGTTCGGTTCGCGGCCCTCGCTCGAAATATCCGTGGACCTTGGCCATGTTCCGCCGCATTGCCGAGCGGAACCCGGCGATCAAGATCAAGTCGGGCCTGATGCTGGGGATCGGCGAGACGCACGAGGAACTGTTCGACACGCTGGCCGACCTGCTTGACGCGGGTGTCCGCCTGCTCACGCTCGGCCAGTACCTTCAGCCCTCGCTGAAGCAGATGGCCGTGGTCCGCTACCTGCCGGTCGAGGAGTTCGAGCAGTTGGGGGCGATGGCCCGGCAGATCGGTTTCACGCAGGTGGCCAGCGGGCCGTTCGTGCGATCGAGTTACCACGCTAGAGAGATGACAGCCTATTATGCGGGTTGAACTCTGCCTGCCGGACCTGGGGCTCGACGACCAGCCGGTCACACTCAGCGCCTGGCTCGTTCCGCGCAGGCGCGCGTGGCGGCCGGCGAGCAAGTGGCCGAGGTCCTGGCCGGACCGGCCACGGTCGATATTCCCTCGCCAGTGGATGGCACTCTCGTCGGGCGGCTGGTCGAGGAAGACGATCCGATCGCCGTCGGCCAGCCGCTGGCGGTGCTCGAAGTCTTGCAATAACCCCTTGCAAATCTTGCTTTTTCGGCGTTCCTGGTGGGTCTGCGGGGCTCGGCCACGTCCGACGCTGAATTTTTTCCTGCTCCCGTTGTAAGATTGCTGTTGTCACGGAAACAATCTCTTTGGAAGATTGACATCTTTGGGCAACAGCCCGCCGACGGGGCCGCGGAACGCCTCGCCGGCGGGTGGACTCCAACAGAGTTCAGAGGTTCCCGTTTCCTTTTTTTTCACAAGGTCATAGGAGTTAGGTACGATGAGAGCGAGATGGGGTAAATTGAGTCGAGGTCTGTTTTTCGGATTCGCCGGCCTGGCCGTTCTGGCCTGCATGACGGCGATTGGATGGAACACGCTATCGAGCTATGCGGCGAACATGCGGCCAGGCTCGGCCAACGCCTGGTACTCAACGCCGGCGCCGGCAGCCAACAATGCAAGTCAACCGGCGCTCGACAAGGCGGGCGTCGATAGCGCCCGGCAGTCGGCCAAGCTGATGTCGAAGGCATTCCACGCCGCAGCCGAGCAGGTCCTGCCGGCCGTGGTCACGATCACGAGCAGGGCGACCGTCGTGAAGGCATCCGGCAAGGCGGCGCCCGAAGAGGGCGACGACGACGCGGAAGGCATTCCCTTCGGTTTCAACGGTTCGCCCTTTGGCGATATGCTCAAGGACCCGCAGTTGCGGCAGTTCTTTGAGTTTCACGGCTCGCCGAACATGCCGCACGGCGTTTCCGGCAGCGGCTCGGGCGTGATCGTCGATCCGTCCGGCATCATTCTTACGAATAACCACGTCGTCGCCGGCGGCGGCGAGATCACGGTCCGCCTGAGCGATGGCCGGGAGTTCAAGGCCGGCCAGATCAAGACCGATCCCAAGACCGACCTGGCCATCGTCCGCATCGACGCCGGCGGCTCGCTTCCCGTGGCAAAATTGGGACGCAGCAGCGAAGTGGAAGTGGGCGATTGGGTCCTGGCCGTCGGGCAGCCCTTCGGCTTGGAAGGCACCGTGACCGCGGGCATCGTCAGCGCCAAGGGCCGCGGCATGGGGATCACCGATCGCGAGGACTTCATCCAGACCGACGCGGCCATCAATCCGGGCAACAGCGGCGGGCCCTTGGTCAATCTCGACGGCGAAGTGATCGGCATCAATACGGCCATTTCCACCAACTCGGGCGGATACCAGGGCGTCGGCTTCGCGGTGCCGATCGACCTGGCGAAGTGGGTCGGCGGGCAGTTGGAGACCAGCGGCACGGTGCATCGCGCCTAGCTCGGCGTGGCGATCCAGCCGGTCACGCAGGAGGTGGCTGGGGAGTTCAAGGCCAAGGTCCACACGGGTGTGCTGGTCCGCGAGGTCCGCAACAACACGCCTGCCGCCAAGGCCGGCGTGCAGCCGGGCGACGTGATCCTGCAGTTTGCCGGCCAGGCGGTGAACGACCCGCGGCGAGCTCCAGAACATCGTCGAGCGTTCGCCGATCGGCAGTCCCCAGCCGATGCTCATCCTCCGCGACGGCAAGGAGATGACGATCAACGTGACCTGCAACGAGTTGCCGGCCGAGGCCACTGCCGCAGCCAGCCCCGCGGGCCGGGGCGAGCGCGGCAGCGGCACGGGCTTCGAGGATCTGGGCATCAAGGCCGAGACGCTCACCGGTGCGCTGGCCGAGCAGTTGGGCGTGAAGGCCGACTCGGGCGTGGCGGTCACCGAGGTCCGGCCGGGGAGCCCGGCGGCGATGGCCGGCCTATCGAAGGGCATGGTCATCACGCAGGCCAATCGCCAGAGCGTGAAATCGCCCGCCGACCTGCGGAAGGCCATCGAGACCCGGCCATTGAGTGAGGGCCTGATGTTGATGGTCCGCACCGAGGAGGGCAATCGCATGGTGATGATCCGCGTCGGCGGGTAAGTAATCTGGTCGTAGGACGGATTGTCAATCCGTCTGAGAATCGCGGACGGATTAACAATCCGTCCTACGGGTCGAGTCAAGTGTTTGAGCCCCTCAGGGCCTCGGGAACTTGAGCAACGCGTGCGGCTAATTTAGCTCCTCTGCCGCAGCGACTCCTGTTCCCGAGGCCCCCTCCTTTCTTGGGCATTTTCGGACGACGCTACCCGTGCTGGTAAAGGGACGCCCTGGCGCTTATTCGCAATCATGGGAAAGATCCTCGCGGCTACGGCAACATCTTTGGTAGTTTACCTGTCCGCTTACCAACACGAAGGGAGATCCGATCATGTCACGCACGTTCGGCGGTTTCACGTTTCTGCTGGTTGCACTGGTCATCTCACGGGCCGCTCCTGGAGCGGAGGAACCCGCCACGCCGGTCAAGGGAAGCCAAACCGCGACGGGTGACACGACGCTCCTCGGTAGCGGGACGCTTCAACTCATGGATAACGGCCCGTCTTCGGGCCCTACAACGCTCACCGGCGGGCCGCCGCCGAACAACATCGTACCCGGTAGCGCCCCGGCAGGCTCCGCCCTCGAGACGATCTCGGGCCTCAACACCTACACCGGTGGCACGACGGTCACCGGCGGCGAGCTGATTCTCGGAAATGCCACGGCAAATGGCAATTATTGGAGCAGCCAGCCCGGCAATTGGACGGTGTCAAACGGTGCCACGTTGACTCTAAGCGGGGACATCTCGGAGTTCGGGGCGATGGATTTCGCTGGCTATCGCGGCGTCGGCGCCGCGACGCGCACGACACCGATTCCCGCCGGCCCGGTCTTCTACATCATTACGGAAGGTGCGGGCCTGGGCGACAGCGTGCGGAGCGTGCCTTGCACCGGCAAGGAAACGGTGCTGGACGCCGTAGGCCACGTCAACGGCATCTCGCAGGTCTCCAGCACGAAAATCTGGATCGCCCGGCCGTCGCCCGCCGACCACGACAAGAGCACCATCCTCAACGTCGATTGGGAGGCCATTTCCAAACGCGGAATCAACGCCACCAATTACACGCTCATGCCCGGCGATCGCCTGGTCCTCGGCGAGGACCCGCAGACCACCCGCACCAATCTGGTCGGCAAGAAGACAGCAATCATCGAGCGGCTGTGCGGCGTTGTCGGCTTGACCGAATCCACGCTCCGCGGTTTTCACGGCGCGTCGGCGGCCGACATCGAGATCTTGAGCGAGCTAGCGCGCAAAGGCGTGTTCACCGACGACGAGGAGATGAAGGGGCTCTTGCAGGAGATGCTCCGCCACTATGCAAACGACCGTGAGAAGGCCGGCCCGAAGGCCACGGCCGAGCCGAAGGCGGGCCAAGGAAAAGAAGAGTCAAGCACGTCCTTGAAAGCGTATATCCTCGAGGGGTCAGGCACCTTCAAAGCAGTCGGGCAAGTAGCGGCCGGCGGCACGACCGTCAACGCGGGCAGCATCCTGGTCATCAGCGGCACGGCCAGCGAGGCCCCGCCCCACGAGCTTGCCATGCGGCCTTTGCCCGCCTATCGCATCGAAGCGCCGGACGTGATCTCGATCGAGCTGCTCAAGCCCTCCGTGGCCCAACCGGCGAGCGTCACCGGCCGGTATCTGGTCGGTCCAGACGGAACGGTCAATCTCCGCCGCTATGGAACTGTTGGCGTGACGGGGATGACGGTTGCCGAGGCCCGCACGGCAATCCAGAAACAACTTGCCGCGCATCTGGAATCGCCGGAGGTCGCGGTGGACGTCGTCGCCTACAACAGCAAGGTCTATTACGTGATCACGCAAGGTGCCGGACTGGGCGACAGCGTCCGCCGCCTGCCGAGCACCGGCAACGAGACGGTTTTGGCTGCCATCAGCCAAATCAACGGGCTTTCCCAGGTCTCCAGCAGCAAGAATATCTGGATCGTGAGACCCTTGGCCTCGGACCCGCAGAAGCCGGCGATCTTGACCGTCGATTGGGACGGCATTACGCGCCGTGGGGAGACCGCCACCAACTACCAGATCTTCCCTGGCGATCGGGTCTACATCGGCGAGGACCCGCTGATTACGCGGACCAATCTGGTCGGCAAGAAGACGGCCATCGTCGAGCGGATGATGGGCATTCTCGGCCTGACCAATTCCACCCTCCGCGGTCTGGACCGCGATTCGGCTACCGACGACGAGGTCTTGAAGCAACTCACCGAGAAGGGCGTATTCACCGACGACGCGGAGATGAAGGCGATGGTGCAGGAAATGATACGTCTGCATGCCGCGGAACGCGAGAAGGCCCGCTCGAAAGAGACGGAAAAGAGCAAGCCGGGCCAGTGACGCGTGGAGCCCTTTCCGCTGGCTTGACTTGCGAGACAGGGGTCTCTGCTATAGGATGTCTTGCCGGCTGCGGTTATGTTCCTTGCCCCGCGCCGGCATGCATGGATGAACGAAGACCCAAGCCCAAGATCCGCTTTCTTCTCTCCCACGGCCTTCCGCGACCTGGTCAGCGGCCGGCGGTACGGGGTCGTGGCGTCGGCACTGAGAGGCGTCCTTGCGGCAGCGGAACTGCCCTACACCTGGGCCGTCCGCTGGCGGAATCACGGCTACGACTGCGGCACGCAGATCGTCCATCGTCTCGAGGTGCCCGTGATCAGCGTCGGCAACCTCACCCTGGGTGGTACGGGCAAGACGCCGATGGTGGAGTGGATCGTCCGCCGGTTCCTGGCGCAAGGCAAGACGGTGGGCATCGTCAGCCGCGGATACGGCGCCCACCGCGGCCCCAACGATGAAGCCCTGGAACTCGCCTGGAAACTGCCGGGCGTGCCGCACGTGCAGGACCCGGATCGCGTGGCCGCGGCCCGCAGGGCGGTCGGTGAGTTTAGATGCCAGGCGCTGGTGCTGGACGATGCCTTCCAGCATCGCCGCATCGGCCGCGATCTGGACATCGTACTCCTCGACGCCCTGGAACCGTTCGGATATGAGCACGTTTTCCCTCGGGGCACGCTCCGCGAACCTCTGGCAGGGCTGGCCCGAGCCCATATCGTCGCCTTGTCGCGTGCCGATCTGCTGACGGCGGAAAAGCGCGGGGCAATCCGCGATCGCGTGGCGAAACTCTCGCCGCGTGCGGCATGGGTCGAGGTCGTGCATGCGCCGCTGGCGCTGGTGCCGGCGGCGAAGCTCCCCTCTCCCACCGGGAGAGGGGCAGGGGGGGAGGACAGGTTGCATTCACAGCAGCCGCTGGAAACGCTTCGAGGGCGAAGGGTGCTGGCGTTCTGCGGGTTGGGCAACCCAGCCGGCTTCCGGCATACGCTGGAAGTCTGCGGCTATGACGTGGTCGATTTCCACGAGTTCCCCGACCATCACGCCTACAGCCCGAGCGACCTGAGCCTTCTGGCAGCTGCCGCCCGGAAAGCCGAGGCAGAAGCTCTGGTCTGCACGCAGAAAGACCTGGTCAAGATCGGCGCCGACCGGCTTGGTGATCTGCCGCTGTGGGCGGTCCGCGTGGGAATCGAGTTCCTCACAGGGCGGGACGAGTTCGAGAAGATACTGCGAACGAACCTGGCAGCGGCCGCGAGTGTCTTGTAGTCGCTGATCGGCTGGCCTGCGCAAAGGAGAACGGCATGAGCACCATGATTGTGAAGATCCGCACGGTGGAGGCGGTTTTGCCCCATCCCAACGCGGACCGGCTGGAAATCGCCCTCGTGGGCGGTTGGAAGTCCATCTGCCGCAAAGGAGAGCTTCGGCAAGGGCAGAAGGTGGTCTTCTTCCCGCCGGACTCGATCTTGCCCCCCGCGCTGGCCGAGGATCCGCCCGCCGGCCGGCTGGGGGTTGCCAAGTACTGCTCCCTATTGCCCAAGAACGAACAGGGCCTTCGTCCGCCAGGATATCGCGTCAAGGCGGCAAGGCTCCGCGGACAACCCAGCTTTGGTCTGCTCATGGCCCTGGATCCCTCCCGCGGAGACCTTGATTGGCCCGTCGACACGGACGTGGCCGAGTTCTATGGCATCGAGAAGTGGGAGCCCCCGCTCAAGTGCGAGGCTGGCGACTCGGCGCCGAGCACCCCTGGTTCCCCAAGTACACCGACATCGAGCACTACGCCAACTACCCCACGGCGATCGCGGACGGCGAGGAAGTCGTGATCACCGAGAAAATCCACGGAACGAATGCGCGGTGCGGCCTGGTGCTCGTCGCCGCTGAAGACGGCGCTCCCCAGTGGACCTGGATGGCCGGATCGCACGACGTCCGCAGGAAGCAGTACTGCCGCCGCACGGCCCGCCTGGACGCCGTCGATCTCTGCCAGAAGGGCTACCTCCCCAGCAGCGGCGTCCACGTGGGGCAGCTCATCAACAAGGAGGGCACTTTCTGGAAGGTCGTCGAGCTCAGGGCCGAGGAAGAAATGCGCAAACTGTTTCTTGCCGTGCAGGTCGACCAGGACGGCGCCGAGACGCAGACCGTTTCGGAGTACTGGATGTTCCTCGACGACCGCATGCGGGAAGCGCTGACCTACATCCGCGACAACTCCCCGCTTGGCGAGGCCGTCCGCGGCGCGGTGATCTATGGCGAGATATTCGGCAGCGGCGTCCAGGACCTTGCCTACGGGCTGGCCAACGGCAAGCGCGGCTTCCGCGTCTTCGACGTCGCGGTCAACGGCGAGTACCTCGACTACGACGAAAAGGCGGCCATCTGCGAGCGTTTCGGACTGGCGATGGTGCCGTGCCTGTACCGCGGACTGTTCAGCCGGGCGGTGGTCGAACAACTGACGGACGGCCCCACGACCGTCTGCGACCCCCAGCATGCCGGGCGATTCCAGGGACGGGAGGGCATCGTCGTCACCCCGGTCAAGGAACGCTTTTCGGACGTGCTCGCAGGGCGGTGCATCCTCAAGAGCGTGTCGGCCGACTACCTCGACCGCAAGGACGCGCAGGACAACAAAAACTGAGGCGGCCGGCACCGCGACCTGCGGTACGGAAAAAAACCCTGGGAGATCGGCCTCGATCCATCCACAGCCAGGACTACGCTGTAAACGCCATCCCGCCCATGCCGGCGGCTGCCTTCCGACGGTCACTTCGCAGGTACCTTGCCGATCTTCACGTGCCCGTCGCCGCGTCCCAGAAATTGCACTGGCAACCGTACTCATCCTGTCCGCCGTGACGGTCATTCATCACTGCTTCCCAGCGCTATCCGCACCTTCCTCGCTTTCGATCCAGCCGTTTACGAAGCCGTGCGACCTCTTCCCGCGCAGACCGGCCACAAACTTCGGCGGCACGAACTCTAGCTTCATTCCCCGCACGGATGGAACGTCGCACGTATTAGGCAGGCGATCCCTGGCTTCACGGGTTCCAGCGGGCATCTTACGCTTGAACTTCCCGCAGAGTTCCCGCAGAGTTCCCGCAGAGTTCCCGCACATCTTCCGTTGACAGCTTTTGGGTTGGGAGGAGAATAAGGTGAGCGATCCCGAGAAGCGCAGTCGAAATGGCGTTTTGAAGCAACTTCTAGCATTGGAGGTACCGACCGGTGAGAAACTCTTGGATACTTGGTTTTTGCATCACTTTATTGTTGACCGTGACATTTGCGCGCTATGCCGAGGCCACTATCATCTCGGTTACGGGCGGAACCGCTGCGCCGGGGTCGACGCTCGGACCGTACGCAATGACCGGATTTCCTGCAGACGGCCAGCCCATCGACACCACCGTTACTGGCGTGGCTTCACCTGACGGGGGAAACGTTGGCTTCAGTCCGTCGCTTGATCACGCGACCGTTGGAAACGGCTGGACCGATTGGAGCAATGGATATATGGGCGACGTGTATTATACATCTGGAACTTCTGCCGTGTTATCGATGCCTGCGGATACGCGTGCCTTTTACTTGTACGCCGAGCCCGAGCAATACGCGCCCTACTCCATAACGGCCACCGCACAGGATGGCACGTTTGCGACCCAGGTCATCAATAACACTGCGGGTCACTCGGCATCGCAATTTGGCTTCTACGGCACGGGAGGAAGCACCATCACGAGCATTACGGTGTCGACAAACGACCCAGGTGGATTCGGCGTAGGGGAATTCGGCATTTCGACCGTCCCTGAGCCTTCCACGCCAGCCCTTCTCGCCGCCTGCGTTATCGGCCTCCTCGCCTGCGCGTGCCGAACTCGGCTCGCTTCGGCCGAGGGCCAAGAGAAATCCCGACTGCACCGTCGGGGTCAGGCCTGACGTTTCAACTTCGGCAAATCGCCATCGTCGGGCGTCACGGCACGGACTATATTTCCGCTTTCTTTCGTGCGATGGGAATCTGATGGTGCTCGGCCGCAGGGCGGGAGGCGGAAATGCGATACTCCTGATTCTCCCGCCATGACTGTTCTTGGCACGCATCTACCAAAAGGTCGCTGCCCATACGGACGTTCCCGCCGCCATGCTCGGTGAACTGCTGGAGGGCGTGCGCAGGCCGGGTGTCGATACCGCGGCGCGGTGGCGGCGGCTGCCGCAGCCCCCGCGCTCATTTTATCGCCTCGACTACGGAGCTGCATCCGCTCGTCTTTCACCAGGAGCTTCGCGTCGTGGAAGCCGCTGGCCTGAAGGTCTTCGACGAACTCGTCCAGGGTGAAGGTCCCGCCGCTGGCCGTGGCCACGAGCATGTTCACGGCGAAGAGGGCGCCATCGAGCGGCGCGACGCGGTTCGATTCCATCACGATGTCGCGAATCATGATCCGCCCTCCAGGCACGAGCGCCGCATGGACCTTGGAGAACAGGTGGCGGCTGTCCTCGCGGGCGTGCTGATGCACGATGGCGCTGACCCAGGCCAGATCGGCCCCGCAGGGCAGCGGATCGTCATAGAAATCGCCCGACACGAAATCGACGCGGCCGGCGAAACCGCTCGCGGCGATCCGCGTGCGGGCCTGCCCGATGGCGTCGGGCAGATCGAAGATCGTGGCCCTGGAACCGGGCACGGCGCGGAGAAAGGCCAGGGTCCAGGTGCCGGAGGCCCCGCCCACGTCGAGCAGATGGGTGAATTTGGGCGGACCGATGCGGGCCACGAGACCGTCGGCAAGCGGGTCGGAGACGCTGTGCATGGCGGCGATGAAGGCGGCCCGATCGGCCTCGGCCCCGCGGATGCTCGCCTGTCGCGCGGCCGGCTCGCCGCTGCGGACGATCCATGCCAACTGCGACCACATGCGAATCAGGCTCATCTGGTGCAGGACCATCGGCAGCACAGTGCCGGGGGCGCTATCGCTGAGCAACGGACGCAGGCTGGCCGGCACCCTGTAGCTCTCGCCCTGCTTCTCCAAGAGGCCCAAGGCGGCCAGGGCGTCTAAGAGGACGGTCGTCGCCCTGAGGTTCGAGCGGAGCCGGATGGCGATCGGCTCGGCGGAAAGCGAATCATCGCCCAAGAGCGTAAAGAGGTTCAGTTCGGCCGCCGCGCCGAGCACGGCCAGAAAGCGGAACCCGCCGGATAATTGCAGGATTTGATCGCAATCAAGCGTATTGGTGGTTGTCATGGCTATCTCTAGGGGGGTGCGGGACGTAGGGTGGGACCCGGGCACCATGTACCCATGGTCGGCTTGCAAGCGCCGGCCCACCAACGCCCACGATTGGTGGGCCGGCGCTCGCAAGCTCGCTGGTCCCACCCTACTCATCTTACAAAATCCATGAAGTACAATATAGGGAGGCATTTTCTGCTTTCGAGAGTCGTATCATGCGCATCGGGCTGGTGATTGCTGCTTGCGTCGCGTTGGCGGCCGCGCTACCCTGCCGGGCAGGGGAGGAGGGCCAGGCCGAGAAACCGGCCGCCCTGCGCGGTCCCAAGCTCGGCGAGCCCGACGTCCAGAAATGGAAGTTCGGGATCGTCGTCTCGGCCTCCGACGGCGCCGTGGGGCGATTGACCGGCACGACCACCGTGCCCATGGCGTGGCCGGAGCAGGCCGTCAAACTCGTCGACCAGGATCTCTCGTCCGGGGTGACGGTGAGCTACAAGTCGCTGGGCACGGCGAAGCAGATGGTGGTCAACATCCCGCGTGTGGAGGACGGCAAAGAAGTCCACGCCATCCTTACGATGGTCATCACACGGCACACGCTGCTGCCGCCCGACGACACCGACCTGTACGTCGCGCCCGACCCCAAAACGCTGCCGGCCGACATCAAGCAATTCCTCAATCCCAGTCCGCTGATTGAGAGCAGCCACGCCCGGATCAAGGCCGTCGCCAAGCAACTCGGCGAGGGCCAGTCCAAGGCCTGGCCCCACGTCCGCGCGATCTACGATTGGGTCCGCAAGACGATCCACTATCAGAAAGACGCGCCGCTGACCGGCAGCGTGGAAGCCATCGAGAAGCAGAGCGGCGACTGCAACCAGTTGACGTCGGCCTTCATCGCCATCTGCCGGGCCAGCGGCATTGCCGCCCGCACGGTCCAGATCCCCTCGCACTGCTACCCGGAGTTCTATCTCTGCGACGAGAAGGGCGAAGGGCACTGGTTCCCGGCCGAGGTCTCGGGCAGCGAGGACTTTGGCGGCATCTTCACGCACACGCCGATCATGCAGAAGGGCGACGCCTTTCGCATTACGCTGCCCGGGAAGAAGCCCGAGACGTACCGCCTCCTGCCCTCGAATCTCAGCAGTCCGAACCTGCAGCCTGGCGGCAAGCCGACGATGAAATTGATATGCGAACCAGTGGAATGAAGGATGAAGGATGAAGGATGAGGGATGAAGGATGAAGGATCAGGGATAAGAGCAACTGCGAACCCGTGAAAAATGAGAGATGAGGGATAAGAGATGAGAGATCAGCAAACTCAAATAGCCGACAGTCGTTGCTTCGTACGGGGAAGGGGCCCGGCCAATATCTGCGCGCTTGGGCCGTTGCACAGGCGTGTTCTCTGCCTTCATCCCTCATCCTTCATCCCTCATCCCTCATCCTTCATCCCTCATCTGCCCGCTGATTCTCCTTGCATTCATTTCGCCCGCGTGGGCTCAATTTAAGGAGGGCGATCCGGGGGGCGCGAAGATGGGCGAGGCGCAGACGCACAAGTGGAAGGCGGGGATCGTGGTCACCGCCGTGGGCGGGCCGTGCAAGTCGCTCGTGGGCTACGTGCCGGTGCCGATCGAGTGGCCGGAGCAGACGGTCAAGGTGGTCGAACAGGAGATTTCGCCCGGCGTGAAGGTCAGCTACCAGACCCTCGACGAAACGGCCAAGCTGATGGTCCTGCACATTGCCTTCCTTGCCGCGGGCGAGCAGGCCAAGGCGGTGATGACCTTCGAGGTCAACCGCAGCATGCAGTTGGCGCCGGACGACAAGACGGCCTACGTGCTGCCGACGGGCAAAGACCTCACGCCCGTGCGGCGCTACCTGGCGGCCAGTCCCAAGATCGAGATCCAGGACCCCAAGATCCGCAAGGCCGCGAAGGAGACGGGGGCCGACGCCAAGACGGCCTGGGAACGGGTGGAAGCCCTCTACGACTGGACGCGGTCGAAGGTCCAATACAAGACGGGCGACCCGGTGAAAGGGGCGGCGGCGGCCCTCAAGGACGGTTTCGGCGGACACGACGACATGACTTCGCTGTTCGTGGCCGTCTGCCGCGCGGCCGATATTCCGGCCCGTACCGTCTGGGTGCCGGAATTCTCCTACGCCGAGTTCTACCTGATGGACAAGGCGGGCGAGGGCCATTGGCTGCCCTGCGCCGGCCGGGGCCAAGGCCTTCGGCGAGATGCAGGACACCCGGCCCGTGCTGGCCAAGGGCGACAATTTCCGCCCGCCTTATGAAAGCAAGGAACGCATGCGGTACATCAAGGAGTACCTGACCGGCGCCCCGGCGGCGCAAGGCGGCGGCCGGCCCAGCGTGCAGTTCATCCGGCAGATGACGAATTAGGGAGTAGGGTGGGACAAGCGAGCTTGCGATGCCGGCCCACCAATCTGATAGGACTTATTATCGGGTTAATGAGACTGATGGCGAGCAAGATGGTGGGCCGGCGCTCGCAAGCGAGCTTGTCCCACCCTACTTGGTCTGAGCAAGCTCGTTGACGGTGTCGTAATGCGGCGCGGACAGGTCGCCCCGGCTCCCGGCCACCGACGTGATGCCGCGGCGGGCCAGCAGGGCCAGGAAGGCGGGCACGAGGATCGTGCGGATGATGAAGGTGTCCAAGAGCACGCCCAGCGACATCGCAAAGCCCAGCTCGATCATGCTGCGGAGCGTGCCCCGGGTCATCGAGCCGAAGGTGCCGGCCATGATCACGCCGCAACTGGTGATGATGCCGCCGGTGCGGACCACGGCTTCGCGGAGGCCCGGCAGCAGCCCGCGGCGAAGCTGCTCCTCCATGACCCGCGTGACAAGATAGATGTTGTAGTCCTCGCCCACCGCCACCAGGATCACAAAGAGGAATATCTTCAACTTCCAGTCCAGGCCCTGGTACGTCGCGCCGTAGTACCAGCCGAAGAAGAGATGGGTCAGGCCCAGGCTCACCAGGTAGCCGAAGACGACCGTGAAGATCAGGTACAGCGAAACCAGCGGGCGGCGGAGGAGGAAGATCAAGACGATCAGCACGGCCAGGGCCACGGCCACGCCCACGAACGTGGTGTCGCTCTGGTTGACCTGGTCGAGGTCGCGGATGCCGGCCGTGACGCCGATGAAATCGAAGGTCACGTCGTGCCAGGCGGCAGTCGGCTCGATCTTCGTCTTCAGCCAGTCGTCGATGGCCCCCAGCATGCGCATGCTTTCCAGCGAGAAGGGATCGTATTGCTCGTCGCAGACAAGGTCGAAGCGCGTGACCTCGCCCTCGTAATTGCCGCCGGAAAGGTAGACCTTCTTGCACTCGGGATTATTGGAGATGGCCCTGGCCCGCATCAACTGCCGCGCAGCTCAGCTTCTCGCCTGCTTGCAGGGCCGGGTCGCCGAGCGGATTGGTCAGGCAGCGGACGGCGCGGATCGGATAGGTCTTCTTGCTCTGGCTATCGAAGTACTGGAAGCTGGTGAGTTCCTTGGCCAGGGCCGCGATCTTCGTGCGCCGATCCGGGGAGTCGAAGTCGACATTCTTGCAGTGCTCCGGAGAGTCGATGTCCGATGCATAGGCGAGGATCGTGATGGGAGTCGTTTCGCCGATCAGGAAGTGCTTCTCCAGCAGCCGCATGCCCTGCACGCTCTGGCATTGCGGACTGAGCTCGGCAAGCATGTCGTAGGTGATCGGCACGTTGAATCCGTGCCAGGCCGGAACTGCCAGCACGAGGAAACTGCCGACCAGGATCAGCCCCGGATGGCCGACGATGGCGTCGGCCAGCCGGTTCCAGAAACGTGCCATCAAACCGTGCGAAACGGCCGCCGGGTGCCGGAAGGTTTCGCAGGCGCATCGGTCGCAAGCGCCGCCTTGACGCCGGGGTGGAACGGCCAGAAGACCGCGCGGCCGAAGGCCCGCAGCAAGGCCGGGGCCACGGTCATGCAGGCCAATAGGGCCACGACCAGCGAGATGGCAATCGTTGGTCCGCCGGAACGGTACTTGCCGAAATCGGCGATCAGCATCGCACCCAGACCGAGGATCGTTGTCATGGCGCTGGCGGTCAGGGCGTGGCCGGTCTGCCCCAGGGCCTCTTCCAGGGCCAGCCGCGGCTCCAGGCCGCGCTCGATTTCCTCGCGGTAACGGGCGATCAGGAAGAGGCAATAGTCGGTCGCCGCGCCGAAGAGGACCACGATGATGAAGATCTGCGTCGTCTTGAAGATCTGAAAGTCGAATTGATCCCGCCATATACAGCGGCCGATCGTGCCCAGGAGTTGCTCGTGTGCTTCGGCCCATTGCGCGACCAGGGCAATCACGCTGATCGAGGTAAAGAAGGATATGCCGATCGACACCAGCGGCACCAGCACCAGCCCCGGGCGCGATAGACAATCAGCAGAATGACAATCACCAGCAGGATCGTCGTGAACTCGGTGTTCTCGATGCTCTCTTTCTGCGAGTTGAGCATATCGGTGCCGATCGGCGCCGAACCGGTCACGCCCAATTGCAAGCCGGCGGGAAAGTCCGGCTCCTTCTGAACGTCCCGCACCTTGTCGTAGATCCCCTTGATGAAGGGCATGTTGTCGACAGCCATCAACTCCGTGCTCAACTGCAAGACCACGAGCACCGCCTGGCCGTCATCACTCTTGCGGCTGATGAGCTTCTGGCCGATGATCTCTTTCTCGTGCGTCAGGACCGACAGGACCGGCGACGTTTCGCCTTCCTTGGGAGTGAAGGTCTCGGCCAAACGAAGGGCAACGGCCTTATCGTCGTCGGTAAGCCGCCCGTTCGGCCGGGCGACGACCAGCACGACATTGCTCTTGGCCAGATTCTCCGGGAAGGTCTCGGCCAGCAATCCTTCGCCGCGGACGCTGGTCATGTTTGGCGGGAGATAGGCGAAATCGCCGTCGTGCGTAATCTTGTCCCAACTGGCGCAATGAGAAACAGCGCCACGGGGACTACGACCCAGGCGACGAGCACCGCGACCCAGTAACGTGAAATGAAACGTGCGAACTTTGGAAACATGCCAGACAAAGATCCTTATCCGCCTCTAGTCCTACCAGATTTGCCCTCCCCATGCAATGGTGTTCCAGCGACGCAATGCCATACACTTTGCGCAGACCCGCCATTTTGACAGAAATATCGCTCTCGGTCGGTTTGGAAAGTGAGGTCCAATTACGATTATTCAGGTTGCCGAAGCCAGGGACAATTGCCACTTTCTGGCTATTGAAAACCCGGAACTCGATGCACAGTACTCAGTACTTACTTAGTACTCTGTCAAGCGTGCCGCGACGCCACTGGGCAATTCCTGCCCGGTGGATGCAGGAATCGCCAGCGGCACGGCGGCAACACGCGCCGAGGACGGCGACCCGAAAGCGCTTGCGAGCAACCCCTGCAATCGGGCCGGCGAAAAACCCGGCGTGTGGCAGGTCAGCAGTACGAACCGCGGCCATCGCTCGGTCAGTTCGGCGCACAAAGCCAGCAGGCCCGGCAGGTCCTCCGCCAGCCGCCATGCCTCGCCATGTGGGCCGTGGCCGTAACTGGGCGGATCGAGAATCACCGCATTATAACGGTTGCCGCGGCGGATCTCACGCGCCACGAACGTCACCGCGTCTTCGGCAATCCAGCGAATCGGGGCGGCGGCCAGAGCGGAGAGTTCAGCGTTGTGCCGCGCCCAGGCCACGATATTTCGTGCCGCATCGACGTGCGTCACCGCAGCCCCGGCCGCCGCTGCCGCGAGCGTGCTGCCGCCGGTGTAAGCGAACAGATTGAGGATCTTCAACGGGCCCGTCGACCATGAGTACATGGCGCCCGCCGGCGGACGCGCCGGACCTGCTCGGCGATCCAGTCCCAGTTCGCGGCCTGCTCGGGAAACACACCAACGTGACCGAAGTCGGTCCGTTTCAAATCGAAGGTCATGCGCCCGAGGGCGATGGTCCACTGCAGGGGCGGATCGCCGCGCACGGTCCACCGGCCCTGCTCGGCCCCCAGCCGTTCGAACCGGGCGTCGGCCGCGGACCAAAGCTGGGGAGCGGCCGGCCGGATCGATTCCGCGGCGGGGCAGGGCCGATCGAGCACCAACGGTCCAAATCGCTCCAACCGCCGGCCGTCGCCGAAGTCCAAGAGCTGATACTGGTTTGGGTCGAACACGGGATCGCTTTCTACGGCGTCGCTAGCTCCGCCCAGGCCAGGGGATGATCGGAAGCCCCCAGGTCCCGCAGGCCGGCATCCAAGACCCGCAGGCCGCGGACGAAGACAAAATCGATCCGCGGCGGGGCGCTCGACCCCAGCTTCTGCCCTACGGCGTCGATCACGCCCGGAGCGGCCAGCAGGCGGCGGATCTCCGGCTCATCGGCCTCGCTATTGAGATCGCCAAGGAAGATCGCCGGCGAGGGCTGCGCGAGATACAAATCGATGGTCTCGCGCAGTTCGCGCTGCCGGGTGAGGTCGTCGCTGCGGGCGATGTGGGTCAGAAGCACGCTGATCGCCTGGTCCCGCTGCCGCACGCGGACGAGCACGGCGTTGCGATCGCCGCGGCGGTTGTTGGCCGTCAGCGGGATCCGCCGCCACGATTCGACCGGCAGCGACGTCAGCAGGCCGTTGCCGAAATCGATGGCATGCCAATTCCGCGTGGCCGGGGCAAAGAGCCACGGCACGCCCAGCCGCCGGCCGAGCAGCGCCGCCTGGTCGTCGCGCTCCCAGGGCTGCGGCCCATGCACTTCATTCAGGGCGACGAAATCGAGGTCCTTCACGCAATCGGCCACGCGATCGACGTCGCGGCGGCCGTCGGGGCCCGTGCAGCCGTGGATGTTGAAGGTGCCGACGCGAAACGAGTCCCGTGGGGCAGGCGCGGTCCACGCGGCAGGGCAGTCGAGTTGCGTGCCCTCGGCCGGGCCCGTCGCCTGCGGCCACGAGGCCAGCCAGACGAGACCGGCAAAGACGAGAAGTAGGAGATTGCAAATTGCAAATTGCAAATTGCAAATTGCAAATTGGGAGCGACGGCGGAAGCCGTGATCGGCCGGGTTGCCAGGTAATTTGCAATTTGCAATTTGCAATTTGCAATTTGCAATATCTTTTGTCATTGGGCAGGCTCCATCATCCGCTGGCACGCCTCGCAAACCAACTCCACGTCAATCGCCTCCATATAACTCGCCGGCGCATGCCGCCGCTGGTGCGTGGTGCCGGGCATGCACATTTTTTGCAGGTTGATGTGCTGAGGGCCGTAGGGACCGTGTTTGTCGGCCGGCCAGGGCCCGTAGAGGCCGATGCAGGGCGTGCCGGCGGCCGCGGCCAGGTGCAGCGGCCCAGTGTCGGAGCCGATTGCAAAACGTGCCCGGCGGGCTGCTGCGGCCAACTGCCGCAGCGTGATCTTCGGGCACAAGCGGGCATGGCCCTCCGCGGCGGCGATGATCTGCTCCGCCCGGGCGCGTTCGGCGTCGTTTCCCCAGATCAGCAAGGAGGGCAGGTTCCAGCGGCGTCCCAGCCAGGCGGCCACGGCGGCGTAGCGATCCACCGGCCAGAGCTTCGACGGCCAACCGGCGCCCGATGCAATAAGCACGAAACCACCGTCCAGCCCCAGGCTAGCGATAATCTCCGCGGCCACGTTCTGGTCCGCCGTGGCGACCGGCGGTTCAAAACGCACGGCGGGCGATCGGATGCCCAGCGGTTCCAGCAGTTTCAGCGCTCGCTCGATGGCATGCAGGCCGTCGGTATCGACCAGTTCGTTATTCAGCCAGCGGCTGAACTCGCGGCCCCAACGACCGCCCATGCCGATCCGCCGCTTCGCCCCCGAGAGCCAGGCGACGGCGGCCGACTTGGTCAGGCCCTGGGCGTCGATCGCCGTGTCGAAAGCCAGATCTTGGAGTTGCTTTCGCAATTGCCAAACGCCGGCAGGCGAGCGGAGCCAACCGTGGGGCAGTACGATCCGCTGGTCGATCGCGGAATGGCCTTCGATCAGCTCGCCCGCGCGCTCTTCGACGACCCAGGCCAGGAAGGCATGGGGGAAATACTCGCGCAGTGCGCAGGCGATCGGCATGGCGTGGATCACGTCGCCGATCGCACTGAGGCGGACCAGAAGGATGCGGGGGGATTCTTCCAGTGTAGACATCGCGCCGAATTATAGGGATTTGGGCGAAACGGCGGAATAGAGAAACTAGGCTAGGAATGGAAAGGGCCCCTGCACATTCGCCCGGGCCTTTGTCTTAGCTTTCCTGTCTATTGTCGTTTCCGCGGTCAACCGTTTTCTTGCTGATTGACCTACCGACTAAGGCGCGTAACTCCCGCAAGCACGCCACCACCCAGCGCAGATAACAGAATATGCTGAAACAAGGTCTCGCCAAGCGCGGAGCTATTGCTAGACGCAGGCCCAAAGTTCTGGGGAGTGACTTCTTTGTATAGCTCATTGCCGTAGTATCGCCAGAGCGGACATTCGACAACAGCATTGCCCGACGGATGCATTACCTGAATCTTGACAAGTAGCAACATTCCCACGAAAACCAATAGGAAACCGATACCAAACCATATCCGGGGTCGCATGGTCCCTCCAATAAAGTCCTTTGAGCCAAGGGGTGCTCGCTTGTTCTCAATAAGGTCACCGTCAATGGGCCGCCCACAATTGTCCTTTCCGGCAGAATGGACCTACGGCTCAAGCAACGGGCGTTGCTGCCGCGATCGATTAACTATCGGAGAGTGGCGGCGGGCCCGTGGCGGCCGGTCCGTCGGCGGGGCGCTGGTTGCCGGGTCGGGCGAACCGTCCAGCAGGTCGCCCTCGGCGGCCTGTTCCAGGCGAGCCCGGATTCGCTCGACGTAGTCTTTCGAAAGCTCGAAGCCGAGCCACCGCCTCCCCAGCTTCTTCGCCACAGTGAGAGTCGTGCCGCTGCCGCCAAACGGATCGAGCACCACGTCCCCTTGGTTCGAGCAGCAACGGATGATCCGGCCCAGCAACTGCTCCGGCATTTGGCAGCCGTGGAACCCTTCCCGCTCCTTGAACGTGCCGGCCACGCGGGGGAAGTGCCAGGTATCGTGATCGGGCAGAAACCCCGTCGGCAGGTCTTGCGGACGCAGGATCCAGGTGTTATCCGGCAGGCGGCCCTTGGGGTTCGCCCTCGCGTCGGCATAGACCAATTGCCGCGCCGAGGGTACCCGCACGGCCGGATCGTCGGCATTGAAGGTGAAATTCGCCGGGTCGCAGACGAAGTGGAAGAGGTGCGTGTGCGAGCGGCTGAAACCGCGGACGCAATTCACGCCGAAGGTGTAGTACCAGATGACCCAGCTCCGGCAGGTGAAGCCGAAGTCGTTCTGGGCGATCAATTTCAGCTCGGCCGCGTATTCGTCGCCGATCGCCAGCCAGAAGGTGCCGTTGGGCTTGAGCACCCGCTTCACGCCGCCGATCCACTTCCGCGTCCAGTCGAGATATTCTTCCGCCTCGCGCTTGTCGTGATAGACATCGTAATCGTAGCCGATATTGAAGGGCGGATCGGCGAAGACCAGATCGACGCTGCCGGGGGTCATCGTTTGCAGCCCTTCGATGCAACTGCCTTCGTAAATGTTGTTGGGTTCGAACATATTTCGCTTTGGAGTGCGGTGGCTTGCCACCGCTTTTCGAAACGTGAGGGGATTCGTCTCGCGCACAGTCCGTCGTATTGGAAAGCGGTGGCAAGCCACCGCGCTCCGAAGTCGCCAACCTATCATGCCTTGCCCGATCTTGCAAGCCTCTCGCCTGCGTGCCGCGGCCTTGATATAATAAATAATAAAAGAACAAAAAACCGTCCACGCGACAGGATCCCCGTCCATGGCTTCCGTAACCGATAGTTCCGAAACGCTGTTCGCCGGCTCCGAAGCGCCCATTGCCGCACCGGTTGCGCGCACGGCGGGGCTGTGGCGGTGGAGCGTGGAAAAATACCACGAAATGGTTCGTAGCGGAATCATCGACGAGGACGACCCGGTGGAACTTCTTGACGGCTACGCCGTCGGAGACAACATCCCCCTGGTCGTCGATGGGCAAGTCGCGGCGGAAATCCCTGTCGGCAAAATTCTGCCGTGAGCAATTTTACTTCGCCCGCGGGATGCGCCTTTTCGTAAACCTCGCGGAGGGCGGCCGTGCTGACGTGCGTGTAGATCTGCGTGGTCACGAGACTCTTGTGGCCCAGAAGCTCCTGCACGCTGCGGATGTCGGCCCCGCGGTCCAAGCAGATGGGTGGCGAAACTGTGCCGCAACGAGTGCGGCGTGGTGCGGGTGTCGAGCCCGGTAAGCTGCAAGTACTTTTCCAGCATCCGCGCCACACTCCGCGTCGTCAGCCGGCGGCCGAACTTGTTGAGGAATACCGGCGCCATGCCGCGCCGGCCGGCTCGCGGGGATTCAAGCGGGCCTTCGCCAGCCACTTGTGCAGGGCCGCGGCGGCATAGGAGCCGATGGGGGCCAGCCGCTCCTTGCGGCCCTTGCCGCGGACCCGCAAGATGCCGTCGTCGAAATCGATGTCGCCGCGGTTCAGGCCGACCGTCTTCGCTCACCCGCAGCCCGGCGGAGTACATCGTTTCCAGGATCGCGCGGTCGCGAAGGCCCATCGTGGTGTTGGCCGGCGGGGCGGCAAGCAGGCGGCCGATGTCCTCGGCGGAAAGGAAGTGCGGCAGCGAGCGGCCCTTCCGCGGATTGCGCAGCGGCTTGGCGGGATTGGTTTTCGTCCAGCCCTCGCGCTGCCCGAACTTGAAGAAGCTCCGCAGCGACGCCAGTCGCCGGGCGATCGAGGTCTTGGCATAGCCGGCCTCGTGCATGGCCGCCACGTAGCCGCGGAGTTCCAGCACGGTGATGGCCTCCGGCAGGGGGCAGTTGCCGCCGCGGGCTTCGGTCAGATAGTCGGCCAGCGCCGTGAGGTCCTCGCGATAGCTCTTGATCGTGTAAGCGGAAGCGTTCCGCTCCACGGTCAGGTATTGCAGGAAGCGGGCGATCGCGGTGCGCACGGGAGACCTGCTGTGGGGTGGTGTCGGCGGGCACCATGTACGTCATGGTCGGCGTGAGACCCACCATTCGCGGCGTTGTTGGTGGGTCTGCGCTGCGCTTGACCACACCCTACAATTTCCCAGGCACGCTGCTACGTTTCTTCCGAATCGATGTGCAGCGGCAGGCCGAAACGCGAGTTCGAGCGGTAGCGCTGGCTCTCCTGGCGGATCTTCTGGCTGAGCACCGCCGCGTCGTACCAGGTGAAACTCAACTCGGGGTTGGAGGCATAGCGGCCCAAGGTCCGCAAGGTCTCCGCCCGGCTGGCGTCGTCGTACAGAAAAACGTAGCGTTCGTCACCCTTGACCAGGGCCAACACATTGATGTCCTGATTCATTGCCGCTCCAAACCTCCCCTGCAAAACCGTCGTTGCCAACGGTACAGCTTTCCTTGCCTGCGCGAGCATTATGTGGTGGTTCCAATTCTCTTATCGGATGGGCGACCAGCGCCACACTACTCGCGTTTCGCCGGCCCCTCCACGCGCACTGAGCATCTCCCAAATATGCAGACGGCAGCAGAACCGGATGAAGTCGTCGCTGCGATGCAAATAGTTTTGCCAACCTCCCATGCGGCCATCGTCGCGGGAGTAGTAGTAGTCCTTCAGCGCGGCGGTAAACTCGGCGTCATTGCCCGAATAGCTTTCATGTGTTGCATCACGGGCTCGTCGCTGGGCACTCCGGGCGGCGGTTCGCCGTGGGCGGCCGGGGAATGAATCCATGCGGGTCGGGCCAATTTGGCGGAAGATCCGGACCATTTTCGCCAGGCGTCAAAGTCACGGGCGCAGTCGCGGTAGCGGCGCCTGCAAGTTTGCCGGCGGGGCAGAATCCGCCGCCTCATGCGAGACCGTGCGAACATCGTGCGTGCCGCCCGAAGGCGTGCCTTGAATCGGCTGGCCTGAACCGCCCGACGGTGATTTGGACGGACCCTCTCCGCCCGGTCCGGCGGAAGGCGGTGGATTGAGGGCAGTTTCTCGAAAGGCGGCGTCTGCGTCTTGAGTTGTTCTTTGGCCAGCGCCAACTCGGCTTGAAAGACCAGCGGGCCAGGGATGTCTTTCTCGCCCGCCGTTCCCCAGGGCAGGCCGTAGCCGGCCGGAATGGGATGGAAGTTCGGATTGGCCGTGAACCACGGGACCTGCATCGTCAACCGCGGCGGATAGTAGGGCGTATATTCCGTGACGACGCCGACGACGACTGCATCGACCTCCAGGATTTGGGCCAGCCGCCGGACGTCCTCGTCCTTTTCCAACCGCAGACCGTGAATCCGCATCGCCGTTTCGACCTGGGAAACAGGGATCACCACGAAGCCGGGCACTTCGGCCAACTCGGCCGCGTAGGCCTGGGCGACCTTTGCGGCCATCGAGGGTCGGCTCCGAGCTGCCGATTAAAAAACGTGGCGACGGCGACTTTGGAAATCTGCGGAAACGGGTTGTGCAAAGTCGGTTGATGCACGATCTCCGGCAACATGGCGCAGCCGGAGGTGACGAGGCAGCCGATCAATGTGAACCAACGTAACATGCTGAATTTAATGCACTTACGACGATGTTCCTGGCGTCAGCCTCCCGCCGATCGAGACGTGGAAGCCTTGCGCAGCACCGTTGCTAAAGTCGTTAATGTCTGCTTTATCGGCAAAGTCGGCATCTTTTCTCCAATTTGAATCTGAGGGTGAGCCACATGGAGCTGGCCGATCGCGATGATCAAGCAATCAGCGGACTTTTGGGATACGCTTCCGGGCACAATCGCGTAAAATAGGGGGTTGATATGAAAGGTCCTTGCCTCGTTCGGACCCCTCGCCAGCTTGCCTGGCAGGTGAAATAGTTTTGTTAGCCAACCGCAGGATTTGGAATCGCCAGCCCCGGACCCCTGCCAGCTTGCCTGGCAGGTGAATAAGTCTTCATAGCGATCAACGCACAGAAGACTTCTTCACCTGCTGGACAAGCCGGCGGGGGTCGCCGGAAACTCCTCGATCCGCTCTTTTCGCTAACAAGACTTCTTCACCTGCCAGGCAAGCTGGCAGGGGTCGAGGGGTCCCAGGAAATCCCGTTTCTTCGCTCACAAAACTTTTTCACCTGCCAGGCGAGCTGGCAGGGGTCCATAGCCGAAAGCAGAACGCTCCATGGCGCAAGCCCTTCGCAACCCCACCCGCCCCGTCAAGATTGGCGCCGTTACGGTCGGCGCCGGCAATCCGATTGCCATTCAAAGCATGTGTGCCACGAAGACGGCCGACGTGGACACGACGGTCGCCCAGATCGAGCACCTGGTGCAGGCCGGGGCCGACATCATTCGCGTGGCGGTCGATACCAAGGCCGATGCCCTGGCCCTGGCCGAGATTCGCCAGCGGACGAAGGCCAATCTCTCCTGCGATCTCCAGGAGAACTATCGCCTGGCCGCCGACATCGCGCCGGTGGTCGACAAGATCCGCTACAATCCGGGCCACCTGTACCATCACGAACGGAGCAAGCCGTGGCAGGACAAGGTGAAGTTCCTGGTCGACGTGGCCGGCGAGAACGACTGTGCCCTGCGCGTGGGCGTGAACTGCGGCTCGATCGATCCGGCCAAGCGGGAGAAGTATCCCAAGGAGGACCGCATCAACCCCATGATCGATAGCGCGCTGGAGCACTGCGAGTTGTTGGACAAGCTGGGCTTCACGCGGTACGTGGTCTCGCTGAAGAACTCCGATCCGGCCGCGGTGGTCGAGGCCAACCGGGCCTTTGCGGCGAAGCGTCCCGACGTGCCGTTGCACCTCGGCGTGACCGAGGCCGGCATGCCGCCCGAGGGCGTCGCCAAGACGCAGCAGGCATTCGAGCAGCTCATTGCGGCGGGCATCGGCGACACGATCCGCGTCTCGCTCACCGTGCCCGCCTTCGAGAAGGAGCAGGAGATCCTGGCCGGCCGCAAGATCCTCAACGACATCGCCGCCGGGCGGTTCGTGGGCGTGCCGGCCGCAGGCTCGCAAGGGCTGAACATCATCTCCTGCCCGAGTTGCTCGCGGGTGGAGAACTCGGCCTTTGTCGATCTGGCGGTGAAGGTCCGCGAGGCGACGCGGTACGCGGCCGAACATGCGATTTCGATCGCTGTGATGGGCTGCCGCGTGAACGGCCCTGGCGAGACCGACATGACCGATCTAGGGCTGTGGTGCGGGCCGAAGTACGTCAACCTCAAGCGCGGCGAAGCGACGCTCGGATCGTTCACGTACGAGGAGATCCTGCCGCGGCTGAAACAGGAACTCGATGCGCTGATCGCGGCGAAGAACCGATAGGAACCGAACGGACCGCAAAGAAGAGTTGACAGAAAAATGTTTGACAGAAAAATAGCTGCGACAAATGGAAGGCGGAACAACGGGACAGGCTATTTTTCTGTCAATCATATTTCTGTCATGCTATCATGTGGCTTTCCCGCTAAGTCGGGAGTTTCCCTCCTGGAACTCTGACCCGTTTGACCACGTAGTGCATCATGAATTCGGGTCAAACAAGCGATTCGAATAAGCCCCCGAAATCCCCGCGATTTCAATACTCGATCTGGTCGCTCCTGGTGCTGACTACGGCGTGTGCGATTGCGCTGTCGTTGCGACACTACATGCCGGCATTTGTCGTTTCCATTTTCTTGATCGTGTTAAGTTGGGCGGCCATCGTAGGATTGGTCTTTGCACTTCGGTGGTTGTTGCGGGGCCCAGCGATATTCCTCCAGTTACTCGCCAGAGAACTAGGCTTGGAGCAAGTCTGGGCCTTCCGCTTCGTGCGACGCATCGCGCGGCCGATCCAACGATTTTCTCTCGGCCGGGGGCCGGCTGCCAATCACCGCGGCATGGGCTTGTACGACGACGGGCAGTATGACCGGGCGATTCTTGCCTTCGACAAGGCGATCGAAATTGACGGGCCTTCCGCGGCGATACCGTACTGCAATCGCGGCATGGCCTGGTATCAGAAAGGGCAAATCGATCGGGCCCAAGCGGACTTCGAGTCGTCCATGGGTCTCGATCCAAACCTCGCGCTGGCCTTCAGCCTGCGGGCCCTCGTGTTCATTGCCAAAGGCGAATACGAGCGAGCGATCGAGGACTGTGACGTTTCTCTCCGCCTTGACGCCGAGGGGTCGGCTGCCTATTTCTACCGTGGAACCGCCTTGGTGGAAAAAGGACTGCCCGATCAGGCCCTGCTCGATCTCGATGCGGCCATCGTGCGCGACCCGACGCTCGCCGACGCCTACCAATATCGTGCCATGGTCTGGCAAAAAAAGGGCTACCCGGACTTGGCGCGTTCGGATCTCGACGATGCGATCAAGCTCGACCGGAACAGCATCCAATCCCTATACCATCGCGCCTGGCTGAAGATCGCTGAAGGCCAGTTCCGCGGCGCGATTGACGACCTGAATCGCGCCATCCGTCTACAGCCGCAGTTCTGGCAGGCCTATTCGATACGCGGAACGGCTTGGGACGGGATCGGCGAGCATCGCCGGGCGATCGCCGATTTTGATGAAGCCCTCCGCTTTGCTCCTAGCGCGGCGGTCTTGTACACCAACCGTGGACTGTCCTACGTCAGGATCGACGACGACGTCCGGGCAATGGCCGACTTCGCCGCAGCGATCCGGCTCAATCCGCAGTTCTCACTGGCCTATGGCAACCGCGGGTATCTCCATCAGATGCGCGGCAGGTACAATTTAGCCGTGGCCGACCTGCGAAAAGCCATCGAGTTGGATCGCAAGCACCCCAATGCCTACAAAAACCTGGCCTGGCTGATGGCAACCTGCCCGCAAGCCGAGTACCGCAATGGTCCGCAGGCCGTGGAACACGCCAGGCGGGCGCTGGAGTTGGGCGGTGCGAAGAACGTAGCGTGGCTGGACGTGCTTGCCGCGGCCTATGCGGAAGCGGGCCAATTCCAGGAGGCCGTCCAGTGGGAGACGAAAGCCGTCGCCGGCGCGACAGACCGCCAGGACGCGGCGGAATATCAACGGCGACTTGAATTGTATCGCGGCGGACGGGCGTATCGGCAGGAGCCGCGGAGCGGATCGCCGGTCGAGATCGCTCCGGCGGAGCAGTAATCCGGCCGGCAACTGTTGCCACGGTCGATGGGATCGTAGCGCACCATTGCGGTGAACCTCGTGGCTGCACAGTGCAGAGTACTCATCGCCTGGGCTCCAGCAGGCCAAGGTAGCGGATGCCGGAATCGTCCCGCGCGGTGATGTCCACGTAATCGTACTTGCGCTTCCAGGCCCGACGGCAACAGGTGGCGAGTTCGCCCTGCGGGTCGTCGAAGGGGACGTGGAGTTGCTGAAATCCCAGTTCGCGGAAGGCTTTTTCGGCAATCGCCCTGAAGAACAGGATGCCAAGCAAGTCGCGGTCCGCCGCGTCGGGCGCGACCAGCGGGAGTTCCAGCCGCGCTGCGGAAATAGGGCGATCGAGACGGCCGAGCTCCGCGTAAGCCAGCATCTCGCCGCAAGCGCTCGAAACTGCCTTGAACATCAGACTCGGCGGCCGATCCCCCGCGGTCGCGGCGAGCCGCCGCTGGAGCTGGTCGCGATCCAAGGGGAAGGCGAACTCGCCGCCGGCCCAGCGCCGCAGCAACGCGGGACTGCGGACCCATGCCAGGAGAACCGGGAAATCATCTGCGGTGAAAGGGAGCAGCTCGATCTGCGGCGGACGATGGAAGAGTCTGCGGTAGATTGATTCGGACAGCGTGTAGGTGCGCCGCGCCAACACGCCGACAGCGGCGCCGAGCACAATCCCCGACGGCACCATGTACAAAGCGACGCCCGGAAGGACATCCCCAATGACCCCCGACAGGTGCGAGAGATCGTTGCGCAAGAGGTGACCTTCTATAACGATCATCGCATCGCAGGGCAATAACAGTCCGCCGACCCAGGCTGAGGCGGCCAGCGGTTTCCGGCCGCGAAAGAGCAGGACTTGCCCGGCCAGCACTCCGCTCACAAAGATCAGGACCGCTAGGGACCACTCCGCCGGAACGTGCAGGACTTGCAGGAGGGCCATGAGCATGGAGGCCAGCGTCATCAAGACCATCATGCCGCGGACGCCGAAGCGGCGCGGCAAGAAGTTCGACAGCGGCATCTCCAGCGGCAGGCGTTCATCCTCCGCTTCACCGTGCGCTCGCGACGTTCTTTGCATCCTGCGTCGTTGCCTCCGCCGCGCGATCCAGAAGCCCGCCCAGGCCGACCGCGCGGCCTCGATCAACACGGCCGTCAGGCACGCGGCGACTGCCCCCACCGGAATGAACAAGGCGTTGAGCATGCACATCATCCCCAAGTATGGTCCGAGGTCAGGGCAATTGACAAAGTACGTAAACCCGACTCCGACCCAAACCAGGATGGGCAGCAGGCAGCCTCCGCTGTAAACCACATTGGCCAAAGGCGCCCGCCGCCGCGCAAGTCGAACGTAATGCACGAGGATCGCCAGAACGAAAATCGATGCCAGCCCATAGACCAGGCTCCCCCCTTCGTACAGCGCGACGCCGATGGCGGGAAGCGAGGCTAAGGAGACCAGCGCCCACAACCCGAAGCCGGGCGGCCGCCGGGGATGGCGGCGCGGCGTGCGTGTGCGCCGCGGTGACTTGCCGGATTGGGGAGCTGCGGTCATGGCGATGCCTGGTTATGTCTTGCCCGGCGGCGCGGCAATTACCGTCGTGCGCGAACTCGCAAAAGGGCCAGGTCGGGGCTGATTTCGTAGTAGACGTTCCGCCCGCGGCGTTCCGCCGGGTAAATGAGGTGCAGGTCCAGGAACCGATTCATGTACTTGGTGATGTTCTGCTTGCCCTTGCCGGTGGCCTTCGCCAGCGACGAATTCGTGAAGCGACTTTGCGCACTGCGGCCCGCAGCACAAGCAGTTCCGCTTCCGTGAGAACGTTCTCGACCCGTTCCCATGTCAGTTGCTCGAGCAGCGACTGAGCGTCCTTGGTGGCAAGCGTGCCGGTAATATCGTTCCCAAAGATTTTGCGTCAGTGCAAAGTCCATGTTGGTAAACCCTCTGCGGACAACGATTATAAATAGTAAGCCAAAATCAGTTTACCATTTATTACTATCGGCTAAAACCCGCGCGGTTCCCAAAGCAACGAGCGACACCCCCCGACCGGCCGGTTTGTGCATAAAGTATCCCACTTTGCGGAAAGTCATCGTCTGGGCTCCAGCAGGCCCAGGTAGCGAATGCCGGAATCGTCCCGCGCGGTGATTTCGACGTAATCGTACTTGCGCGTCCACGCCCGCCGGCAACAGGTGGCGAGTTCGCCTTGCGGATCGTCGAAAGGAACGTGGAGCTGCTGAAATCCCAAACCCACACCAAGACGCGCGTCATCGGTTCGCTGCCTCAGCCTTCCTTTCCATAGGCCCTCGGCCTGGTTGCGAACCGGAAAGAACTCAAAGGCCCTCGCCCACGCTTGCATGCAGCATAGAGCGAGTTCCGATCGGTCCGTGCCGGAAAAAATGCTGATGTCCCGCAGGCCCAACTCGCGGAAGGCCTTTTCGGCCACCTTCCGCAGGAGCAGAACGCCCAGGCGGCCGCGCTCCGAGGCCGTGGGCTCAACCAGAGGGAGTTCCAGCCGCGCCTGGCGATAGAGATAATCGATGCGGCCAAGCTCCACGTAACCAACCATGTTCCCGCTGGGCGTGTCAACGGCCTTGAAGATCAGCCGGATCGGTTTCTCGCCCTGCGCCGTGGCGAAGCGCTCTAGCAATTGGTTCCGATCGAGCGGAAACGTCAACTGGCCGCCCGCCCAACGGCGACAGAACTTCGGACCGCGGACCCAGGCCAGAAGCACGTCGGCGTCGGCCTCGGCAATCGGCTCCAGGCGAATCGCCGGCAGGCCGCCAGAGATCGACAGGAGGAGGCGTTCGCTGAGGGCATAGATTGTGCCGCAAGTCGGCCCTACGATTGCGCCCAGAACGATGCCGGCGGGGACCAGGCAGATACAGCCGAGCGCGAACCCCTCGAGCGGAACAAGGGAATATCCGCGATGGTAATTTAGAAGGCTCACGACCAGCACCTCGGCCGGCAACAAGAGGGCCCCGGCCCACATCGAGGCCGCCTGCGGTTTGCGGCCGCCGAACAATAGCACCTGCACACCCAACACGCCGGCCACGAAGGTCAGAACCAGAAAAAAGGTGACTGGGCTGGCTCCTAATGCCCGCAAACAGCCCATGAGCACCGCCGCCCAGGTCACGACGATCAGCAGGCCGCGGACGCCGAACCGTCGCTGCAAGTAAAAGGACGGCGGCGATTCCAGCGGCGTGCTTGCCTCGTCGATTCGCTCGCTGAGGGACTTGGGCACTGCCGGCCGTGAAAGACCATTCCGCAGCCGATCGAGACAGGCCCACAAAAAGAACGCCGCGTCGAACAGGTTTCCGGCGAGAAATCCGAGGAAAAGCCCGAGCAGCGGGAGCCAGAGTAGGGCGAGCAAGACTCCCGAAACGCCAACCGTGCAGACGACGTAGACCGCGGCAATCAGCGGGAGCAGCCAGGCCCCCATGCTCGCTGTGGCCGTGGTTGGCCGGCAAGTCCGCCGCACCTGGCAGTAGCGGATTCCGATCCCCGCGATGAAGATCAGACCGCACATCCGCGCCGGCCAATCGCTTCCGAGGAAGAACAGCACCAACGCCGGCACGGTGCTCGCGGCCACCACCGCCCAAAGATCAGTGACCGGCAGCGGTTCCGCCGGTTCGGCTGCCGGCTGAGGTTGCGGTTCGTCGGGTTGAGGAGCAGTGGCCATGGCGAAGAAGTTTGCGGTTCGTCAGTACAGAGTACTCAGTACACAGTACTCGGTACTTTGTACTCAGCACTCGGTTTTCCCGTATTCTAACCCGCACCGGGGCGTGCGTCCTGCCTTGCCCCTAGGCCTTTCGATAGACGGTCTCGTGCGCCGGCTTCGTTCCAAGACATATAGAAGACGGTGCTTATCGCCCATACCCGCTTGCTGCACAACGCCAGTTCCGATTGACGACTGCCGCACGAGACCCTGATTTCCATCAGCCCTAACTCGCCGAAGGCTTTTTCCACGCCCTTTTGCAGGAGCAAGACGCCCAGTCGGCCGCGCTCGCTGGCCGCGGGATCCACCAGCGGAAGTTCCAGCCGGGCTCGGCGCTGCAAGCGATCGAAGCCGCGGATCTCCGCGTAGCCGAGCATGTTTCCGGCATGAACGTCAACCGCCTTGAAGATCAGGCGAGTCGGATTCTCGCCCTGCGCAGTTGCGAACCGGTCGAGAAGCTGCTTCCGATCCAGCGGGTAGGTCAACTGATCGCCCGCCCACCGCTGGCAGAACTCGGGACCGCGGACCCAGGCCAGGAGCACGTCGATATCGGCCTCGGCAATCGGCTGCAATTCAATTTCCGGCAGGCCGCGAAAGATCCACACGAGCAGGCTTTCGCTGACGGCATAGACCATACCGCAGATTGGCCCGACGATTGCACCCAAAACGATGCCGACGGGCACCAGGACGCCACACGACCCGAACACCAGAGTAGGCACGATCCATCGGGAAAACGGCGGTTCCAGCAATAGGACGCCTACGACCAGCAGTCCGCTGGGCAACAGGAACGCCCCGGCCCACATCGAGGCCGCCTGCGGTCTACGGCCGCCGAACAAGAGCACCTGCGCGATCAGCACGCCTGCCACGAAAGTCAGGACCAGGAAGAAGACGGTCGGCGTGGCCCCCAATGCCCTCAAACAACCCATGAGTACCGCGGCCCAGGTCACGAGGATCAGCAGGCCGCGGGTGCCGAACTGCCGCGGCAAATAATTGGCCGGCGGCGATTCCAAGGGAGTTTCTGTCTCTTCGATCAGGATGATCGCCGGAACAATGCCCTCGGCCACCGGCTGAGTTTGAGGCTCGTTCGATTGAGGAGCGGTGGCCATGGCGGTGAAGCTTGCAATCAGTGCAGACTCAGTACTCAGTACACAGTACTCAGTCATAGGCGTAGGCGTAGGGTGGGCCGAGTGGAGCGAGTCCCACCATTTTCCGGCAATTGGTGACGATTGATGGTGGGACTCGCTCCACTCGGCCCACCCTGCGCCTACGCCTACGGTTCCACTATATCTGACCCAACCTGCCCCTTGCAAGCGCGAAAAGACCGCCGGCCCTGAAAACTCAGGACCGGCGGGGGAGGTTGATTCAAGGCTCGACCTGCGT
This sequence comes from uncultured Planctomycetia bacterium, assembly GCA_963824275.1. Classification (GTDB taxonomy): domain Bacteria; phylum Planctomycetota; class Planctomycetia; order Pirellulales; family Thermoguttaceae; genus JANXQG01. The sequence goes on from CAWGOT010000003.1 coordinate 2,695,383, forward strand.
GCGAAACCGCAAGCGTCTCTCGTAGCTTAGTACATGTCCTCGCCGCCGCCACCGGGGGCAGGACCCCCCTTCTCTTCCTTGGGCTTGTCGGCCACCAAGGCGTCGCTGGTCAACATCAGGGTCGCCACGCTGGCCGCGTTCTGCAAGGCGGTGCGGGTGACCTTGGTCGGGTCGACCACGCCGGCCTTGACGAGATCCTCGTAGACGTTCGTGGCGGCGTTGTAGCCGAAGTTGCCCTTGCCCTCGGAGACCTTCTCGGCCACGATGCCGCCGTCCTGGCCGGCGTTGTCGGCGATCTGGGTCACCGGCGCGCGGCAGGCCCGCAGCACGATCTTGTAGCCGATCTCCTCTTCCTGCACCAGGCCGTTGGGCTTGACGCTGGCCGCAGCCCGCAGCAGGGCCACGCCGCCGCCGGCCAGGATGCCCTCCTCGACCGCCGCCCGCGTGGCGTGCAGGGCGTCCTCGACGCGGGCCTTCTTCTCCTTCATCTCGCTCTCGGTCGCGGCCCCGACGTTGATCTTGGCCACGCCGCCGGCGAGCTTGGCCAGGCGCTCCTCCAGCTTCTCGCGATCGTAGTCGCTGGTGGTGTTCTCGATCTCGCGGCGGATCTGCTCGATGCGGCCCTTGATGTCCGCGCTCTTGCCCGCCCCTTCGATGATCGTGGTGTTGTCCTTGTCGATGACGATCTTCTTGGCCCGGCCCAGTTCGGCCAGGGTGATGTTCTCCAGCTTCTTGCCCAGGCTCTCGAAGATGGCGAAGCCGCCGGTCAGGATGGCGACGTCCTCGAGCATGGCCTTGCGGCGGTCGCCGTAGCCCGGGGCCTTCACGGCGGCCACCTTGATCGTGCCGCGGAGACGGTTGATGACCAGCGTGGCCAGGGCCTCGCCGTCGACGTCCTCGGCCACGATCAACAGCGGCTTGCCCGAGTTGACCACCTTCTCCAGGATCGGCACGAGCTCCTTGATGTTGGAGATCTTCTTCTCGTGGATCAGGACGTAGGCGTCTTCCAGCACCGCTTCCATCGTCTGCGGATCGGTGACGAAGTAGGGCGAGAGGTAGCCGCGATCGAACTGCATGCCTTCGACCCACTCGACCTCGGTGGCCAGGCTCTTGCCCTCGTCGACGGTGATCACGCCGTCCTTGCCGACCTTCTCCATGGCGTCGGCGAGGAGCTTGCCGATTTCCGGATCGTTGTTGGCGGCGATGGTGCCGACTTGGGCGATCTCTTCCTTCTTGTTCTTGACCGAGATCGACATGCTCTTGAGCTTCTCGATGATGTCGGCGACGGCCTTCTCCATGCCCGACTTGAGCTGCACGGGATTCACGCCCGCGACGACGGCCCGCAGGCCCTTCGTTGAAGAGGGCCTCGGCGAGGATGGTGGCGGTGGTGGTGCCGTCGCCGGCCTTGTCGCTGGTCTTCGAGGCGACCTCGCGGACCATGCGGGCGCCCATGTTCTCATAGACGTCTTCCAGGTCGATTTCCTTGGCGACGGTGACGCCGTCCTTGGTGACGGTGGGCGAGCCGAAGCTCTTCTGCAGGATGACGTTGCGTCCGCGGGGTCCGAGCGTGACGCGGACCGCCTGGGCCAGCTTGGATACGCCGCGGCGCAGGGCGTCGCGGGCTTCCTGATCGAAAGCAATCAACTTGGACATGAGTAAGATTCTCCTTCAAGTTTCTTGGGGGCGATGCCTCTCGCCGCCGATTCTGAGTTTAGTTGTGTTCTGGGTGGGTCCACGTCGACAGCTCTTGGTGGGACTCGTTGCACTCGGCCCACCCTACGCGTGCAGTGGCTGAAGAAGGTGGGCCGAGTGCAACGAGTCCCACCAGCACATTCTCAGCCGATCACGGCGAGGATGTCGTCTTCGCGCATCAGCAGCAGGTCGCGGTCGCCGAGCTTGAACTGCTCGCCCGCATAGGAAGTAAAGAGGACGCGGTCGCCGGCCTTGACCTGCAACGCCGTCCGCTTGCCGTCCTTGTTCAATCGGCCTTCGCCGACGCTGATCACGGTGCCGCGGGTCGGCTTGTCCTTGGCGGAGTCGGGCAGGACGATCCCGCCAGCCGTCACGGCCTCCGATTCCTCGCGCTCGATCACGACGCGGTCGCCCAGGGGCTGGAGTTGAAGTTTTTCTTCACCGGAACGGGTTTCTTTCTTGTCTTTCTTCGCCATGCGTCGCAACTCCTCAAGGATGAATCGATTTTCGGCCGGCCGCGAAACCCTCGCAGACGGGAACCATGGTTCTGCCAAACTTGCGCACTCTGGCGCTGGCGGTGAAGGGGGAAGCAAGTCGCGCGCCAATGCGACGGCCGCGACGTAACTCGTTATGGCAGCGTATGTTGCTTAAAAAATCCCGGAAACGTCGCCTGCCGAAATCGGCTTGGCGAGGGCCGAGCGGGCCTATAGATCGGCCTTACACCTGCCGTTTTGGCAGGGAGGGATAACACCCAAGCCTGGAGAGTCTGGGGCCGCAGTCGATATCGAAGCCCTATGGGGCACCCGCTTGCGGGTCAGCGAGGAATACCTTCCGCGCTCGCTCTCCTGGTCGCGGGTGGAAATGAGCCGTTTTCGCCGCAGCCACGCGACGCCCGAAGCGCAAGCGAGGTAAGCGCTTCCGCTTGCGCGTCGGGCTTCGGTCTTTCCCCGATAACCCCTGATCCTGGAGCGAAACCTCGTCCCTAGAATCCGCGCCTGGCGGAAGCGGGGCGGGAGCAACATAGGGAACAGGATCGGGAGGCGGTGCCGGCAGCGAAGGGGCTGCCGACGGCGGCGGATATGCGGACGCTGAACTCGATGAATACGTCGGCGTGTAGCCCGACGCATACGTCGGTGGCGGCGTTGACGAAGCGGCCGGCGCCGGAGGTGCAGGGGCGGAAGGCGTATAGTAATACTGCTGCCCCGACGGCGGCGGTTGCACGTAGGTCCCAGGCGGCGGCGCTACATAGACCGGTTGCGGAACGTAGGCCGGGGTCGAATAGTAGTACGGGTAGCCATAATAAGGATATCCATAAGGGTATCCATAGTAATATGGGCCGGGGGCATAGGCCGGCACGCCGATCCCGATCCCAATTCCGATATGCGGTCCCCCAGCCAGGGCCGGGGAAATCGAGAGCCCAACGGCTCCCAAAACTACGCTGACCAATAAGGCTCTTTTCAACATGGCTGATTCTCCTTAGGTTTGTACGTTCAGAAGAAATCCGTTGATCGATTGGTTGCCGCCGGACGTGCTGGAAATCAGGGCAAGCAAGTCGGCAGTCTGCTGGTTGGACGTCGGCTGAGTTGCCGCCGTGGTAGTTGTAGCGCCGGTTTGGGTCGTGGCATCGTTCGACGTGGTCGTGCCGGACGAACCGGCCCCGCTCGTCTCGCTGCCCGACCCGCCATGATGGTGATGATGGTGGTGGTGCGCCCTTGGGCCTGCCCTGAGGCGTCCTGTTGGAGCGTAGCCGGGTTGATGCCGTTTTCCTGGAAGACCTGGTTTACGGCACCCTGGATGACCGAGTTGAGGTTCGACGTGTTGCCCGACTGCTCGGCGGTCTGCACGGCGCTGGTAATGGCCGTGACAAGCTGAGCCTGCAAACTGGTCGTCCCGCCGGTCGTGCCGGACGCGGCAGAGGTGGCCGTCGTGCCGGAGGCACTGCTGGTCTGAGTGGCGCCGCTGCCGCTTGAGGCCTGGCTTTCCAGCAGGGCCATGTACTGGAACGGATTGAAATTCAGACTGCTGACACTGTTTAGACTGGACACAACAAGTACTCCTTACATTAGGAATTCGCGAACTGCTCATTGCCCTGAATCATACAAAAACCCGAGCAAGTTCTGGTTGTTGTTTTGGGAAGGGAGGAGTGAGGAAAGCAAATTGCCCGAGCTTTGGCTCGTGCTTCCGGCGTCGGAGAGCAGGGAGGCCAGGTCGGCCGATCCCTGGCTGTCGTTTTCCAAAGCCAGGAATTGGGCCAACGAATCGCTCGCTGGCGTATCGTTTTGGGATGATGAAAGCTGCGATAGCAAGTCGCTCGACTCCGTATCGCTCTGGGAGTTGGAAAGCAGTGAGGTCAGACCGCTCGATCCTTGGCTGCCGTCCTGGGACGATGCGAGTTGGGCCACTGGATCGCTCGCCGCGCTGGCCCCGCCGAGCGCGGCCAGGACGTCGGCGAGCGTGGCGCTGGTGCTGGAACTGACGGAACCGCTGCCGCTGCTGGTCGACTGAAACGTCTTGGGGTCGATGCCGTTGTTTTGAAGCACCTGGACCAAGGCGTTGTAAACCACGTCCTTGAGGTCCGGGCTGCCCGACTCCTCCGCACTTTGCAAGGCCGCCGTAACTGCCGACTGGATCTGGTCTTGCAAGTCCGAGGAAGTTCCGCTTCCCGTTGCGCTCGGCGCACCGCTTGCCTGGCTGGTCGTCTGCAGGCCGCCGGCGATAACGGAGTTCAAGAGCGAGGGATCGCTCAGGCCGCTTTCGGCTTCGGAAAGCAGCGGCAGAAGGTTGGCATTGTAGCTGCTAATGCCCGTGATTCCTGACATGCCGCTCGTCTCGTTACGTGAAGTGGGGAGGGGATCCTACCATCGCAGGAACAAATAACGCAATATCTCTAATCGTTAAAGATCGACATTCTTGGCCGACAGGTTGAATGTTGACTTTTAACATGCGATTTCTGAGCCGGCGTCGGAGTTGGCCTTGCAACATAAATGACGACACAGAAAGCAGTTGCGAAACTATAGCACGCGCCAGCGTAGGGTGGGACCAGAGAGCTTGCGAACGCCGGCCCACCATTAAACTGAATGGTGGGCCGGCACTCGCAAGCCGAAACCGCCAGTATCGGTTGTACTCATAGGTTCATTCGCATTGTCAGCCCCGTTTACGAGGCTCCTGCCGCGGATTGCCGCGACAAAGGAGGCCCGTAAACGGGCCTGACATCCACAGTCGCCAAACTGGTGAGTCGCTTTTCGCCTGCTAGCAACCCGGCATAAATGCCGGGCCGATTACGGGCTGAAGCCCGAAACGGGCGTAAACGCCCGTCCCCCGTGGCCCGGAACAAAAGCGGCATAACGTCTCGTCCTGCCAAGACGCCGCTTTTGCGCAGGCCAGTCCCACCCTACGGCTAACATCAGCCGTGCGAAAACGGTATATGCTCGTTGGTGTAATGCGGCTAGAATCTGCCGCAGGGCTGAACACGGTTGAAGGAACCTCGTGATGCAACTTCCCAGCGAATTTCCCGCAGCGCAAACCGCGGGATTTCGACATGGCTTCGTCTGGCCCGCGGCAGGATCTCGTCGGCGATGGACGTCCTTCCTCGCCGTGGCGTTCGCGGCCGCGACAACGACTGCCTGCCTCGGCCAAGACTTCCCACCTCCGCCCGGTCCACCGGGCCCCGGCTATCCAATGCCACCGAACCAGCAGTTCGGCCCAGGTCCTGGCTATCCGATGCCGCAGAACCAGCTACCCGGCCCTGGCGACCCCAATGTTCAGCCCCGCTTCTGGCCTCCCGCTGATCAACCTCCCGTCACGGCGGCGCCGAACGGACCATTCCCGGCCCAAATGCCGGGGCCAAACATGCCGGAGCAGCCTCCCATTGCCACCGGCCCCAGCCCCGATCCTCAGGGTAACGACCATGGCGCCTGGCTGCCGGACGACATGCTGGGCTTCGGCGGAATGGGAGGCATGGGAATGGGCGGCTTCGGCGGCGGCATGAACCCGACCGACTCCGTCCGCTACTCGGCCCTCTGGTTCCCCAAGGTTCCCGTCGAAGGGCAGGCGACCGATCTCCAGATGATCGGGGAGAATCTCTCCTTCACGCATCCGCTGTGGAAGGACTCGCTCAATGCCTTGAGCCTTACGGGCGGCGTGCGAAACCAGCTTTTCGACACCAATGCCATCCTGCCGGAGACCGGCCAGCCGCTGCCCGCGGAACTTTGGGGCGTCAACCTCGGGCTGCGCTACAGCCGGCAACTGAATGACGGCTGGATTACGGGCGGCGGTGTGAGCATCGGTTCGGCCAGCGACCACCCCTTTGCCACGATCCACGAAATCGATATCGGCATGAACGCCATGCTGCGGATACCGCAGGGCGAGCACAATGCATGGCTCTTCACCCTCTCTTATTCGCCCATGGGCGAGTTGAACTTCCCCGTGCCGGGGGTCGCTTTTAGCTGGAATCCCTCGCCCGAGTTTCACGCCAACATCGGCCTGCCCCTGATGGTCATGTGGCGGCCGAGCGACGACTGGCAGTTCCAGGCGTCCTACATGCTCCTCCGCACGGTCCACATCAAGGCCCAGTACCGATTGACCGGCAGCCTGCGGGCCTTCGCCGCCTACGACTGGTCGAACGAATCGTACAGCTTGCTCGACCGCCCCGAGCTGGACGACCGCTTCTTCATTTACGACCAGCGGGTCAGCCTCGGAATTCAGACGCCGCTCTGGGAGCGGTGGACCGCGTCGGTCTCCAGCGGTTTCGTATTCGACCGCTACATGTTCGAGGGCACGTCGTCCACGTCGAGCAGCGCCGATCGGATCGACCTGGGCAATGGACCGTTCGCGGCGTTGAACTTCAACGCCAGGTTTTGATGGTGGGACTTCGCTCCACTCGGCCCACTACTACCGCATTTAGGACCGGAAGAGCCCGTAACTTCCACGGAATCGTTACAGTTTAACATTGCCGGGTGCCGATTCATGGAACACGATGTGGTGTCGAAGCTGCGGTCAAGACGTTCCGGGCATCCCCTCGCTTGATGCGGGCGCCTATTCCTGCGCCCGTTGCGGGGCGCCGGTTGCTTCCGTTTCGCCTGCAGCCGCCGCGCCGCCGGCTTCCCCGTCCAAGGACGACGCTGCCAAGGCTGGCGCTGCTAGCACATCCGCCAGGCGGCCGCCAATCTATGACGGCTGGGAACTCGACGAAGAGCTGCGGCATTTCCGCCGGGTCTTGGGCTCAGTTCCGGCCGCAAACCAAGGACTCGACAAGCCTTCTCGGCAGCCGAGGTTTCGCCTTGATGCGGGTCACGGCGTGCCCGGCATGCACGTTAAGAAACCACGGCGATCATCCAGGAAGAAGAAGCGGGTTGCGCGGGCTGCGAAGAACCACGCCCCTGGCGACAGCGTGCTGGCCGTGCTGGCCTGGTTGGCCTTGTGGCTGGGCACGACCGGCTCCATTTGCGGCCTTGCCCTGATCGGTTGGTCGATGGGCACGGGGCGGGGCGATCTTTGGACTATCGGCACGCCGATCATCTTGGCCGGGCAGATCTTCCTGATCTTGGGTCTGGTCCTGGAATTGGACCGCATCTGGCGCAACAGCCATTGGGCAAGCGACCGGCTGGAGACCGTCGACGAGCAACTCCACGACCTGAAGATGGCAACCTCATTGCTTGGCACTTCGCACGGACCTTCCGGCCCCTTCTATGCCCATTGGGCCGGCGGTGCGGGAACAGAGATCCTGCTGGGAGATCTGAAGGGGCAGCTCGACCTGCTGGCGGAGAAGCTGGCGCGGCAGTAGGTCCTTTCTGCCGGAAAGGACTGACGTTGTAGCGGTGCAAGAGAGTGCCTGACCGGAAAGGACCAATTTCACGTCTGAAGAAAGTCATCAGGAGAAACAACAGAAATAGCAAAACGGCGGAAATCGGACGTGTTAAAAGTCAGCAGCGCAAGGCTCTCGACCTTGCACAGGGCGGCAAGCCGCGCATCGTTCGCCTTCTTGCCAATGACTTGATTCGTATCGGCAAGCCGAAGCCACTCGACGAAAACGGCTGGCGTCTCCAGGATCAGCGCGAACCGTTGCAGCGTTCGATCAATCTCTTCGCGAACCCGCTTGCACGGCCACTCGAAGCCATTCGCTTGCAGCGGACGTGTGGCAACCGCCCAAAACTCGACGAGCACTTGCGGAGTCACCACCAGATCATGGCCCTGTCCCGCCAATGCGCTCATGCCGTGAACGGCTGCGGAGTGTTGCGATGAAGTCTTGTTCGCGGCCCGCAGCAAGATGTTGGTGTCAAGCAGGTAGCGAGCCATGAGCGTTCACTCGTAAATCGACTCTCGCGACATCATTTCAAGTGTAAGATCCGGCGCTGGAGGGCGGTCTGCTTCGGCCCATTCCTGAATCGCTTTGATTCGTTCCGCGGTCGTTGACCGCTGCCAAAACGCCCGCCCTTGGTCAATCGCCCGCAGAACAATGGAATCGGCGTCGGACTGGATCTCGAACGCTGCCCGCGGCTGAAATTGATTCAACAGGTCGGCCGGAACATACAATCCCCCGTCGTCGCCACGTTCCACAATCGCCATGATACGGTCTCCTCAAATCGCGAACATCCAGACTCATTTTAACAAGCGTTGTGCAGGGAGTCAACATCGGACACCTCCGCGTTATTCCTCTTTCTCCGGCACTTTCTCCAGCAGTTCCAGCAGCACCTTGTCGGCCTCGATGCCCTCGGCCTGGGCCTCGAAATTCACGATCACGCGGTGCCGCATGGCGGGCAGGCAGGTGCGGCGGACGTCCTCGAAGCTGACGTTGTAGCGGCCGTCCAAAAGCGCCCTGACCTTGGAGGCCAGGGCCAACGTCTGGGCCGCGCGGGACTTGCCCCCCAGCGCAGATACTGGTTGGTGCAGGCCGGGGAGTAAGGGCCTTGCGGATGTGTGGCCAGCACCAGCCGCACGATGTAGTCGCGGACGTGGTCGGCCAGGATCACCTCGCGGACGAGGCCCTGCCAGCGCACGATTTCCTCGCCGTCCATCACCTGGGCCGGGTCGATCGTCTCGCCCCGCGTCGTGCGGTCGACGATCGAGGCCAACTGCTTGCGGTCGGAATAGCCCACCAGCAGCTTGAAGAAGAAGCGGTCCAACTGGGCCTCGGGCAGCGGGTAGGTGCCTTCCTGCTCGATGGGGTTCTGCGTGGCCATGACGAAGAACGGCTGCTGGAGCTTGAAGTGGTGGCCGCCGGCGGTGACCGAGCCCTCCTGCATCGTCTCCAGCATGGCCGACTGGGTCTTGGGCGTGGCGCGGTTGATTTCGTCGGCCAGGCAGATCTGGGTGAAGATCGGCCCCTTTTGGAACTCGAACTGCCGCCGGCCCTCGGGCGATTCCATGACCATGTTCGTGCCGAGGATGTCGGCGGGCATCAAGTCGGGCGTGAACTGGATCCGCGAGAACTGCAGGTTGAGCGTCTTGGCCAGGGTGCGGACGAGGAGCGTCTTGCCCAGCCCCGGCACGCCCTCCAGGAGGCAATGCCCGCCGACGAAGAGGCAGGTCAAGACGCCGTGGACGATCTCGTCGTGTCCCACGATGACGCGTCCGATCTGTTCGCGGACGGCCTGGTAGCGGGCCAAGAACTCCTGGGCCCGGCGTTCCATGGTTTCTGCAATGCTCATGCGCTGGATCCTCTCGATTGAACCTCAGTCCTCATCCGCTTCAATATCAAGACTCTTGGGCACTGGCACAGCACCCTTGACCGTTAGCAACGTGCTCTGCGGCAACTTCGCTTCGATCTGATCCAAGACTACCTTCAAGTCAACCTTGGGACTCACCTGAAGACCGAGGCAGGTCGCAACGCCCTCGCTGTCGGTGCTGACGCGCTCCTTCAATTGGAGCGTGTAAGCGAGGTCGCCCTTATGGAGTTCATACGCGTGAAACTGCATAGGGTCGCCATCTCGTACTCCCTGGATATGGTCGAACGCGAAGGCCCTTCGCATATAGTCGAGCAAACAGTCTTGCAGGACGAGAACGAGCCGCTTGCTGAGGTGTTCAAAGGTGGCAATCTTGTGGTTCAGTTGCACGAGGGTCGTCTTTGCCGTGTGCTTCCAGTTGATGCCGAAGCCCTTCCGCGACTCCGCGTCCTCTTGCTTTACGCGCACGCCGAATTGCCGCACAAACCGCTGGCGCTCTGGCCAGACCGTGCCGGTAGAGTCCATTGTTTGCAATTCGATGCCCACGAAATCCCGCGGTTTGCCTTTGCGGACAGATGTTAAGCAGTAATCGATGCTGCCTCCAGGAACCGCCACCTCCGGAACGATGCGAAGCTCGTTCCCCGGTTCGTGTAGCGTGAGGAGGTGGGTACAATCCATGAAAACCTGGCTGCGATCGAGGAGTCTGAAAGGGCAAATCATCACGGGGCGGGGGTTCTTCCGCCCATAGATCATCGTGCATGTGCCGATCGTAAGATCGGCCTCGCTCTTGCGATTTTTCAGGCACTTTCGGTTCAGAAGCGGGCACTCCTCGCGTTTGACGGCGGCCTTCCATTTCCCGCGCGCGAAAGTCGGCAGACCGTATAGTTCGGCGACCTTGGTCATATGAGGAATCTGCACCTTTCCTTTGCGTGCCGGAGGTACTCGGAAGAGACGTCGATCCCAACTGATTTCCGGCCGAGTTGGAAGGCCACCAGGTTGGTTGTGCCCGTTCCGCAGAATGGATCGAGGACCACGCCGTCTTCCGGACATGTTGCGAGGATAGGAATCTTGCAGAGGTCTTCCGGATAGGGGGCGAAGTGCAGCCGCCTGTTCTGCGTGTCCTCCGGCAAAATGTCCCATACGTCACCGGGTTTTGCTCCGTTCGGATGGAATCGCAGGAAATAGAACCCTCGCTCGGCCAGCTCGCGGGCGCGCCCGGACACACGTTCCGAGTCCGAGTGCGTTGCCCGCTGCTGTCCTCGAATAATCATGCGGAAGTCGGAAAGGCTGCCCTCGCGGACTTCTTGCAGTATGTCGTCAAGACCTTTAACGGCAGCAGCTTTCTCTCCGTCGGTTAAGACAGTCGAAAGCTCGATCTGGCGGCGGTAACGGACTCCACAAACGCCCGTTGCCGACACGATGGCTCCCTTGACAACCTTCGTCTGACCCGGCTTTGAGCGGATCGCGTCGGCATCGTAATAGTAACGATCCGACTTGACGAAATGGAACACGTTCTCATGGACGTTTCGCAACTTGTCCTTCGCATTGTCCGGGGCACCCTTGACCTTGTTCCAGATCACGCTGTTCCTGAGAATCCAGCCCTGCTTGTCGGTCATGGCGATGGCCACGCGCCAAGGAATGCCCACCAGGGATTTCTTTTGGTAGGTGTCACCGATGTTGAGCCAGAACGAACCGGCCGGCTTGAGAACACGCCTCACTTGGCTCACGATCACCAGCAGGTCCTCAATGTACTGGTCAAACGTCGCTTCCAGGCCAATGCCGCCACCAGCATACGCTCTGTGCCCCCAGTAAGGCGGGGAAGTGACGCAGCAGTCGACGCACGCATCGGGAAACGCCGCAAGGACGCGCTCGGCATTACCTTCAATCAGCAACGGACGAACAATCCCCGATCGAAAATAAGAGTAAACCTCTTCATTCTCTGCCATCACCGCGGATGAACTACTCATTTCTTTCGGTCCTCTGCCGGAGTTTCCGTCCTTTTCTTGCCACTTACAATGTACCTGTTTGCGTCGGCGAAACAAGTGGCATGCTCCTTCATTATTGCTCTTTCCTCTCCTCCCACGCCTTCTTCTTCGCCTTCAGCAGGCGCTCGGTGTAGGTCTCTTCTTCCTTCTTCTCCGGCGCCAGGGAGGATTCCGTCGCCCGCGGCGCGGCAGGCGCGGGGGGCGCCAGCTCGTCCAAGGGCTTGATGTCGACCGGTGTTTCGCTGGGCAACTCGAACCGCGTTGCCGCGCGGAGTTGATCGAGGTGCCCGGCCACTTCCGCCTTGCGACTCTTCAAACGCTCGATGTATTGCGGTTGGGCCTGCGCGGCCTGGCGGCGAAGGACGAAATCGCGGACCCGGCCCAAAAGCGGCGGCAGCCAATCGAAGTTCACGTTCACGCGGCGGATGAAGACGTCGCCCAGAAACACGCCGGCCGCCATCAGAATCAGCCAGTGCCACACCTCCTGGCTGCTGGTGGCCTTGGGCAGATCGTGGCGGAAGGTGTTGAACTCCAGCAGCTTCGCCGCCGAGTCGGCTCCCTTCGGAATCTCGATCAGTTGGCCGGGCGGACCGTCCTTGGGCTGCATGGCGGCAAGCTGGGCCAGCAGGGCGTCGTTCGCGCCGCGGTCGCGGAACTCGTCGGAATAGGGCACGTTCACGCCCGTTCGCAAGGGCGCAATGCCGCGGCCCGGATTGATCGTCACGAAATAGCTCCCCGACTCGCGGATCGGGAACGTGCCCTCGTAACGGCCGGGACGGGTCTGCACGATCTCCAGGTCCAGCGGCTTCTTCAAGTCCGGCCCGACGGCCGTGCCGGTCATGGTGAGGAAGTTCAGGAACTCGTCCTTTTCGTCCAGCGCCGTCACTACGACCCGCATCTTGCCCTCGGTCGGTTCGAAAGTCGCGGTCAGCCTTCCCGTTCCGCCCGCGGGCCGCATCGACCAGTGGATCATCTGGGCCAGCAGCGTGTCGCCGGCAAGGCTGCCGCCCCAACCCGGCGTCCACTGTAATCCGGGGTCGGTGGTGAAGGCCACGGCGCGGCCTAACCCGTAGTTCCAACCGGCCAGGATCGTGGTGTTGTCATCGCCGCCCGGCTTCGTGGCCTGAAGCACGGTCTCCACCAAGGGGTTGTCCTTCTTGCTCGTGAGCACGTAGCCTCGGATCGGCGGCAACTCCTTGATTCCGAGCATCATCTCGTGTTGGGTCACCTGCTTCACGGGAAAGAACGGACTCGCTTCCGGATCTCCGCCGGGATAGATCAACGGCCGGGAGACGCGGCGGGCCTCCTTCTGGAAGATCCGCGGCAGGGCCTTGTTGGGGTTGTTCACCGAGTAGTACTTGCCCTGGCCGTCTCTGGCGATGTCGGCCAGGTTCTGGCTTTCGGCAGTGCCGTGGGCATTGACTGCCACCGTGGAGATCGTCACCCCCATAGCCCTCAGCCGCTTGATCGTCGCCGCGCACAGCGCGCCGGGGTCGCCGTCGCTGAGCACGATCATGTGCTTCACCGCCACATTCTTGCTTTTCAGGCTATTGAAACCCTGTTCGGCCAGGAGCATGGCCGGCTCGAAGTCGGGCATGTCGCCGGGGGTCATGCGGTCGACCGCCCCCAGCAGCCGGGTGCGATACTGGCCGATCTCCACGGGACCTTGGCCGTAGATCCAGACCTCGTTGCCGTTCCATTGCATCACGCCGCAATAATCCTGGCTGTTGAGGGTCTTGATGGCTTCCTTGGCGATCTGCTTCTGGATGCCGTTACCCTGGGCGATCTCGCTGGCGTGCATCAACAGCACCAGGGCGCCGCGGGGGGCCACTTCCGCATTGCGGATCTGGAAGTCGACCGGCATGGCCTTTTCCAGCTCCGTGCCGGTCCAGCCGCCGGCGCCGAAGCTCTCCGGTCCGCCCAGCATGACCAGCCCTGCGCCCATCTGCTGCGTGTTCCGCACGAGCATGTTGATCTGATCTTCACTGAAGCTCACGTCCTCGCTGATCGCGCGGGGCACGTTGGCCAGCACCACGGTGTCGTAAACCTGCAATTCGGCAAGGCTGGAGAAGAGCCGGTCCGTGCCGCGGACGACCACTTCCAGGCTGTGCTGTCGCAGCCGCTCGGCCAGCGGGGCGTAATCGGCAGCATGCTCCTGGCTGACGATCAATAGCACCTGCCCCTTGCCGGCCACGTGGGTGAAGGCCGTAGCCCGCTTGTTCTGCGGCGTGGTGTTGTCCTCGGGCCGGTCGGGGATGAAGCGGGCCTCGTAGGTGTAGAAGTTCGCGCTGTCGATCGTCTGCCGCAGGTTGAAGACCTTCTTGCCGGGCGGAAGGGTCACATGCTCTTCCCAAGGCTCGCCGACCGGCTGGTCGTCGACGATCTTCGTGATCCTCAGCCGGCCGGGCACTTCGCCCTTATCGCCCGGCTTGGGTTCGCTGTTGTTGGAAAGCACGACGTGCACGTCGAAGGGCAGACCTTTGCGGACTTCGCTGGGCATGGTCACGCGTTCCAGGGCGACGTCGGCCCGCGCCTGGTAGCGAATGGGCACGACGTCGATGCCGATGCCGGCCGCCGCCGCGGCCTGGGCCTGCTCCAGCACGTTGCCCTGGTTCTCGTTGCCGTCGGTCACCAGCACGATCCGCCGCGCGGCGTCTTCGGGAAAGGTGGCCTGGGCCAGCTTCAGGGCGGCGGCGATGTTCGTGGCCTGGGGGTCGAACAGGCTCTCGATCTTGGTGCCGATCTGCAGGTCGTCGTCGAAGGGCGGAAGCTCGATCGCGGCCTCGCGGCCGAAGACGATGACCCCCGCACGATCCTGCTCGCGGCGATGGGCATGGACCTCGTCCTTGACGTACTGGATCATCGCAGCGCGTTCGGGTTCCGGGATGCTCAGCGACTGGTCCAGGAGGTAGATGACGGTGAGGTGATCGTTGGTCCGCACTTTCTGCAAGTCGGCCGCGGCCATGACCAGCAGGACGACCACGAGCGTGCGGAGCAGCAAGGCCGTCCAGCGTCGCACGCGGCCCAGCCCTGCCAGGCGGCGATAGCTATACCACCAGAGGAGCGGCAATACCAGGAGTATTGCCAGGTAGGCGGGCGACGAAAAGACGGGACGGTAAGGAAACATGGGTCAGTCAATCCTCACGCATTGTACCCGATTATTCCCCGTATCCAATACGTACAGCTTTCCCTGCTTGTCCCTTGCCATGCCCCAGGGGTTGAAGAGCTCGCCTTCTCCCTTGCCCACGCGGCCCCAGCAGCCCAAGGAGCGGCCGTCGCGCGTGAACTTCTGGATGCGGTGGTTGCCGTACTCGCAAACATACAGCGTGTCATTAGGGGCGAGCACGATGTCGTAGGGGTAGTAAAGCTCGCCCGGCCGGCTGCCTTGCGTGCCCCAGGACTTGAGCAGTTTGCCCTGGGTGTCGAAGACCTGGATGCGATGATTGCCGGCGTCGGTGACCCAGAGATGGTTGTCGGCGTCGAAGACGATCTTCTGAGGGCGGACGAACTGGCCGGGCTCGGAACCGTGGCCGCCCCACTGGAGCAGGAATCTACCGTCGGACGTGAACTTCTGGATGCGGTCGTACTCGCCGTATTCGGAGACGTACAGATTGCCCTGCGAGTCCTGGGCGGTGCCGGTCACGAAGCCGAACTCGCCCGGCTTCTCGCCATTTGTGCCGCCCAGCGTGCGGAGCAGTTTGCCGTCGGGCGCAGTAGACCAGCACCTGGAAGTAATGCGTGTCGGCGACCATCAGGTTGCCGTCGCGATCGAAGCTCAGGCCGGTCGGCTTGCCGTGGGCGTGGTCGGGCGTGGACCACTCGCGGAGGAAGGTGCCGTCGGTCTTGAAGACCTGGATGCGGGCGGTCTTGTCGACGATGAAGAGCTGTTCGTCGCGGTCGATGGCGATGGCGCGGGGCGTTTCGAAGCGGCCGTCCGAGATGCCCGGCCGGCCCCAGACGGCCTCGACGCGGCCGATGCCCGATTCCTCGCGGACGCAGCCGGGAAGGAGGAGCAGCAGCAGGAGCCAAGGGGAGGCGGGAAGGTGCTTAGTACTGAGTGCTGAGTGCCGAGTACCAGGCACTGAGTGCTTAGTGCGGAGCACGGAGCACTGAGTACTGAGTACTGAGTACTGAGTACTGGCTTTCCAGTCCGTCGCAGATTCTCGCCTTCGTCTCATTTCGCCGCCCGTTCCCGGTTCATTGCTTCTTCGCTTTTCTTCTCGAAGGACGTGCCGCCTTGCGCGACGGGAATCGTCGCACCTCCCGGCGGATTTCCTTCCGCAGTTCCTCCTCACTGGGCAAATACAGCTTGTATCGGCTGGCGAAGATCTTTCGCGATTGCTCTGGTCCCAGGGTGTATTTTACCACCGCGTCATTCTTGTCGGTGCAGAGGATCAGGCCCAGCGTCGGGTTGTCCCCCTCGGTACGACGCTCCCGATCGTAGTAGTTCACATAAAGTTGAAGTTGGCCCAAGTCTTGATGCGTTAGCTTGCCTACCTTGAGGTCGATCAGCACGAAACACTTGAGGATCGTGTGATAGAAGACCAGATCGATGTAAAAGTGGTCGCCGTCCAGCGTGAGCCGCTGCTGGCGGGCGACGAAGGCGAAACCTCTTCCCAGTTCCAGCAGGAACGCCTGTAGGTTGTCGAGCAAGGCCGCCTCCAGGTCCGATTCGACAAGCCGCGGGGATTCGGGCAAGCCGACGAATTCGATGACGACCGGATCCTTGAAGACATCGGCCGGTTGTTGGATTTCCTGCCCCTTCCGCGCGAGCCGCATCAGCCCTTTCTTGTCCTTGCTCAGGGCCAACCGCTCGTAGAGCAAACTGTTGATCTGGCGTTCCAGTTCGCGTGCGGCCCAGTTGTTATCGATGGCCTCGATCTCGTAAAACGAGCGGGCTTCCGCCTTGTCCACGCGCAGGAGCGTGCGGTAGTGCGTCCACGAAAGATTAGGATGAAGGCGGCCGGGCTGCCAGGATTCGCTGCATGGTACGTCGGAATGCAATGAACCGGCAACCGACAAAATCCTACGCGCTGCGTGGGATTTCTTGGTATCCGGTGCGAAAGTGAATTCCGCACGCAGCGCGTGCGGAATTGAAACCGCATTTCCGGCGTCCTTAGAAGATTCCGTACGCGCTGCGTGCGGAATCTGAAAACCAAGCAGCCCTGTGTATGTCAGGTAAAAATCCCGAAAATGCTCTAGGTTCTTGATCGAAAACCCCCTTCCGTAGTCGGCCTGCAACCGTGTGGAGAGGTCGGCTAACAGCCGTTTTCCGTAAGCCGCGCATCTTTGGCCGCGCTGTTGCTCCTCGACAATCTCGCGGCCGATCAGCCAACTGGCGACGACCTGCGTCGTATTGACGGATCGGGCGACGTTGGTCCGCGCAGATTCGAGGATCTCGCGGACTCGCGAATAAAAGCGCGGTGGCCGGTGAGCTGTTCTTCATTAGTTGTCTCTTTTCATACCAAAGCACTTGCGGCCCTTTCGCCGCCCGCTCCCGGTTCCGGATCCAGCTATTAAGTTTTAAGTTTAGCCGAACGCCAAACCGATTGCACGGGGGCCTTGGAGTTCGGTGGCTTGCCGCCGCTTTTCAAAACGCGCGAGGAATCGGCTGGCGCGAAGTCGGCCGTGCTACCAATCTTTCCGTGGAACCGCCTGGGAAATTTTTGCTGCCGTAACGGTCTACGAGCCATCTGGCGGAAAGACCACTTCACACTGGGCGGGATCCACCTTCTTGCCGCCATCGCGGCTCAAGAGCGCCCAATAGGTCGCAGCGTCGAGGTCCCCGCGAAGGTATCGAACCTTGCCGTCGGCAAAGAGCGCCAGAACCCATGTTGCGGGTGAGGGCTTGACGGTCCAGGCGGCCCAGGCAATTCGGGCATCTGGCCAACATGCAAGTCGTGAGGCATTGCCCAGGGAATGTCCGAGTCCGTCACTTCCACCACCAAGATTGTATTCTCCGGTCCGTTCTTGAAATCCTCCAGTTTGCTGCCGGTCGTTCCCGGCCAAGCCGTATTTGGCCCGACCACCGCCAAATAACTTGTCGTGGCGGAGTCGTACATCGTCCTGTCCCAAGGACAACGAAAGAACCCTAGCGGTGTCTCGCTGAGCCTCCGATTATGCGGCCCATCCCACGGTTCCTTGAGGTCGTACTGGTTATAAAAATCTTCCCGATCCATATACGGCAGGATCAGCAACCGCCAACTGTGCATTGGCATTCCCAAGGCGTCGGCGACATAGGCTGGCGGGAAGCTGCCGTGTTCCTTGTAGTACATCTGAAGCGCCTCACCAATCTGCTTGAGATTGCTGCAACACATGGCGCTGATGGCCGACGCGCGTGTGAAATTGAAAAGACTGATCAGCCCCCAACCGACAAGGAGCACGATGACACTCAGAAGAATCTGCGGGATCGCCCGGCCCCGATACTTCCATATCAGCCCTACGAATAGAACGAACCAGACCGGCAGGCTGGCCCGTCCGACATAATCGACCCCATCACTGCGGTAGCGGCCCCCGGCCCAGGACATGACGGCCAGGTCGACGACAATCAAAACGACAATGAGCAGGGTCACCGCCCAGATAGAGCGAGGTGTTTTTCCAACAGGTTTAATTTGGGGCACTTGGTCCTGGTCCATGCCTGCCATTATAGCCGCAATTCCGCATCAAGGCGAATGCGCCATCACGCGGGCACCGAGCGCAGCTTGGTCGGCGTGATGAGTACGTTTCGCTACTTCCGCTTGCGATGAAAGACGCGTTTTGCCGCCTCAATGGCAGGAGCAAGCTGCTCGACCTCGGCCAGCGTGTTATAAAGATAGAAGCTGGCCCGGGCCGTCGCCCCCACGTTGTAGCGCTTGTGCAACGGCATGGCACAATGATGCCCGGCGCGGATCGCAATGCCGGAACGATCGAGGACTTCGGCCACGTCGTGGGCGTGGATCTCGTCGAGCGTGAAACTGACGATCCCCGCCTTGTGCTGCGGCCCAGGCCCCAGGATCCGCAAGCCCTCGATGCCCTCAAGGATCTCGTGGGCCCGCGTGACCAGCAGCCGCTCGTGCTGCGAGATGGCCTCCATGCCGATGCGATTGAGATAATCGATGGCCGCGCCCAGGCCGATGGCCGAGACGATCGGCGGCGTGCCGGCCTCGAACTTGGCCGGCAGGTCGCCCGGCTCGAAACGATCCAAGAGCACGCGGCGGATCATGCTCCCGCCGCCCAGGAACGGCGGCATCGCCTCCAGCAACTCCCGCTTGCCGTACAGCACGCCCACGCCCGACGGCCCTAGCATCTTGTGACCGCTGAAGACCAGGAAATCGACGTCCAGGGCCTGCACGTCGGTCTTCTGGTGCGGCACGCTCTGGGCCCCGTCCACCAGCGCCAGGGCCCCGGCCTGATGCGCGCGGCGAATGATCTCGCCCACCGGGTTGATCGTGCCCAGCACGTTGGAAATCGCCGCGAAGGCGACGAGCCGGGTCCGCTCGCTAAGCAGCGTGTCGAGCGCGTCCAACTGCGAGCAGGCCGTCTTCGGTCAGGGGGATGTGCCGCAGCACGGCCCCGCGCCGCTCGGCAAGCTGCTGCCAAGGGACGAGATTCGCGTGATGCTCCATCTCGGTGAGCAGGATCTCGTCGCCCGGCTTGATGTTGGCGTCGCCCCAACTCCGCGCCACGGTATTGATGCCGGAGGTCGCTCCATAGGTGAAAATGCACTCCTCGACCTCGGGGGCGTTGATGAACGCGCGGACCGTTTCCCGCGCCTGGTCGAACAGGTCGTCCGACTCCTGGGCCAGTTGGTGGATGCCGCGATGCACGTTGGCATAGTGCTCTTCGTAGCAACTGACGATCGACTGGATGACCTCGCGCGGATGCTGCGTGCTGGCGGCGTTGTCGAAATAGATCAGCGGCACGCCCGTCGCGGACCTCGCGGCTGAGAATGGGAAAATCGGAGCGGTAAGCGCAGCGGGTCCAGCGGCAAGGTTTCTGCGAGCGTGCTCATGAGCGACAGACCTTCCCAGCGCGTCGGCGAATCGGCGCCGCCGTTCTCAACCGGCGAATAAATGGCCGATTGCAACACCCGCCAGGGCAGCAGGCAGCATTTCTGCCGGTTGGGCGTGAGGCGGACGCCGAACAGCTCCAGCATGTCGTTGGCGGTGAACTTCTTGACGTCCTCGACCGTGCGGCCGTCGAACTTCTCCACGATCATCGAGGCCGCCGCCTGGCTGATGCAGCAACCGTCGCCGTCGAAGAACACCTCCCGCAGGGCGCCGCTGGTCATCGATCTGCAATTCCATGCGGACCACGTCGCCGCAGAGGGGATTGTCGTCCTGATGGGCGTGCGTGCAGTGCGTGCAGTGACCGCGATGATAGGGGTCCTCGTAGTGATCGAGGATATGGTCCTGGTAAAGCTCTTCTTCGTCGGCAGGCATGATCGTCCAGGGGAGGAAACGAAAGAAAATCCACTATGTTAGTTTAGGTTGGAAGGTATCGCCGGGCAAGGCATGATCCCCGATCGCACTCCTTCAGAGCCGTCACAGCCAGAATCTCGTCCAATGTCAGAAATAACGGCGGCACAATCTCTATTTTGGTTCATCCGACTAAAGCGTACTTGGTTTGATGGATGCCGAGGATTTTGAGTCGGAGGAATTCTTGGTCTCGAAACCCATAGGCTTGGCGTTTCATGGTTTTGATCTTGTTGTTGGTGCCTTCCAGCGGGCCGGTGGAAATGGGGTGATCGTAGTAGGCAAGGATTCCCAAGGCGTGGAGGCGAAGCGTTTTGGCAAAGTTTTGTAGCATCCGGATGCCTGTGGATTCGGCGTAGGTGATCCAGTCCATGAGCAATGCCTGGGCCGTCTCCTCGTCGTCTTGTTCCCAAATCTCGTTGAGTTCCGCCTTGAGGTAGTAGGCCGTGGCCAACGGAGCATTCAACCGCAGGGCTTCCTCAAGACGTTGCGGTTCATTGCGGGCGGGATCGAGGTTTTCCGGCCTCTTGAGCAACAGCCAGCGCACCCCTTTGAGCACGTCTTTGTGCATCGTTTCCGTGAGTTCGCGATACATGGCACGCCGCAGTTCCGAGAGCTTGTCGTTGTAGAGCTTGATCACATGAAAACGATCGAACACCAGCGAGCACCCGGCAGATGGGTCGTGACGGCGTCGATATAGGCGGGCGACATGTCGGTGGCCACGGCCTCGATCTTGGCCCCCGAGTGGCGGAGCCGCATCCAGAAGTCCTTCAAGGCATCCCCGCCTTTTCCCGAGCCGACGTGGACCACCACTCCGCTATCCAGGTCCAGGACGATCGTCAGGTAGACGTGCCCCTTGGCGGTGGAAATCTCGTCAATGGCGATGTGCCGCAGGTGTTTCAATTTCGGCCTGTCAAACCGACGTTTCAGGTCGGCCTTCTGGATTTCCTTGATCACGTCCCAACTGATGCGCAAGTGGTCGGCAACGTCCTGGATGGTCATGTACTGCGAAAGTTCCAAAGCATAACGCGCAAAGGCTTTAGTGTAGGTCACACGAGGATCGGCAAAACCAATTTCACCTGTCGGACGACATCGCACTCACGACACTCCACGCGGGGGATAGACAACTCCAGGTACACCGGTTTGCCGCCGATGGGAACGGTACGAAAGCGACGAGGATTTTGTCCACGTCCAATCACGTTCTCCGACCCACAGGCCGAGCAACGACAGGATTCCCGCGGTTGCTCAATCGTGAAGATAACTTCACCCTCAACGTATTTTGTTTTCACGTACCGGTAGCCTCGAACACCGAAGGCATGGTAAAGTAAGCTCGTGGACATGCTGCTTTCTCTCCTGGAGGTTGTTGAACGTAACTCCAATGAGAATCAGCATGTCCGCCTATTTCAACCCCGCATTCTTGAGCAAGTTGAACCTCTATTTTGCCAACCGCTCAAGCGCCAGCCCAAACTGTTCGTTGCAATCCGAAAGTGCCTGCTCAAGTCCTTTGCGGCGTCGCTCGTCCTGTACCGGCACGATAACCAATGCCTTGCCATCGGTAGAGATTTGCAGTGGCGTCTGCTCGGTGATGTCGAGGAGTTCCAAGATCGGGCGATCGATAACCAGAGCAAGACTGTTGCCATGTTTGCTTAGTTTTTTGATCATTATCGCGGCCTCCAGAGGATTGAATAACGTTATAACATTGTAGCACCAATTGTATATTGAGGCAACGTTTCGTCCGAGTTGAATCCCGGATCTCAAATCTCAGATTTCAAATCCCTTGCCGTCCGCCCCCGCTCCCCGCATCCTACCCATCTCCACGCTTGCTGTCGCTTTTTCGCCGTCAGAATCCGCCTTCCAGTACCAAGAATCCTCAATCCGGCATGGTACTGTATGGCGACTCTTGTCTATAATCCCGCACCTCGTTCCCGCGGTAGGAAATGAGGAGCTATTCCCATGTAGGTCCTTTCTGCCGGAAAGGACTAATGTGCCATGATCCAGTGGAAGACCGAAACGTTTCCCGAGGTTCGGCGCCAATCGTCCTTCCCGGCAGGAAGGACCTACTGCTGGTCGTCTCCATCCTCCTCTTGCTCTCTTCCTCCTCCCGCGCGGACGATGCGATGATGGTCCGCGTCGCCTGGGGCGGCGGCAGCGAGAAATCGTGGGAAGGCTCCATCGCCGTCAGCCGCGGCACGATTACCCAACCGCGACCGCTGGGGATCGAGGCCGACGAACCGGGCTCAATGTGGCTGGAGGAGGGCCGCTTGTCCATCCGCCAGCGCTCGCCGCGGTCCTACGACGGCGTCGACATCGTCGTCACCGCCCCGGCCGACGCCAAGCTCATCGTGCAACTCACGGCCGCCGGCGATCCGCGCGAATCGCCGCAGATCGAAGTGCCCTTGGCCAATATCTCCAGCGAGTTCCGCATCCTGCAACTCGACCAGCGGGAGAATCGCCTGCTCGTCCGCCGCGCACCGGGCGACCCGTTGCTGGTCCGCATGCCCTATCCGTCGATGGTCTTTTCGCCCGGCGAGAAGATGCACTTCGAGGTCATTCCGCACCTGCTCCCCGTGGCTGCCGACGCCAGCGTGGAAATCCAGGCCC
This sequence comes from uncultured Planctomycetia bacterium, assembly GCA_963824275.1. Classification (GTDB taxonomy): domain Bacteria; phylum Planctomycetota; class Planctomycetia; order Pirellulales; family Thermoguttaceae; genus JANXQG01. The sequence continues at coordinate 2,717,775 of CAWGOT010000003.1, forward strand.
AATTGCTCGACGCCCAGGGCCAGCAATTGTGGTCCAGCACGCAGGAGGTCCGCGCGGCGGCGGCGAGGCCGCTGCGATGGACCTCGTCCTGCCGCAAGACGAGGGCGTCTACGACATCGAGATCACGGCCGACCAGAACGCCGGCTGGCCGCGAGCCCTGCGGCAGTCGCTGCGCTGGAAGCGGGCGATCGTCGAGCGCCGTTTGCAGCTTGTCGTCATTTCGCCGCTCGCGCCTGCCGCTTCAGGCCGGACGCGAATCCGATCCAAGTCCTGGAAATCGACCCCGCCAGTTCCCGCTGGTGGGAAAAGGTCAAGCTGCCGGCATTGCCGGCGCTGCCGAGGCTCTCGCGCGGCTTGAGCGGTCCGCTGGGCAACGGCATGCGCGAGACGATCCATCATTCCCTGGGCGACGTCTCGCAGCTCAAGCCGAGCGCCGCCTCGCCCGACGTGAGTTGGGAAGCCTACACGCTGGCCGTCAGCCCTCCCGGCAAGCCCTATGTGCTGGAGGTCGAGTATCCCAGCGACGTGCCGCAGACGCTAGGGCTGAGCATCGTCGAGACCAATGCCGCGGGGACGCTGGTGCCGATCGGCCTGGACTCGGGCATCGACGTCTCGGACGAGGCCGCGGCCGCCGCGCCGCCGCACTGGGAGCGGCACCGGCTGGTCTTCTGGCCGCGGACCGCTGCGCCGCTGCTCTTGATCACCAATCGCCGCGAGCGGTCGCCCGCCGTTTACGGCAAGATCCGCGTGCTGGGCGGCTGGGACCGCTTGCCCCGCAGCGATGCGGCCAACGTGTCCGGCACGGGGCTGGGCTCCCAGGAACTGGGAAGGCTTGCGGGTCGTGTGCCGGATATATCGATGGTGCTCGACCGACCTTCGCGGCTGATGGCGGCCTACATGGACCGCCCTCTGCTGGCGGAGAACTTCTCGGCGGAAGAATCGCTCGACACCTGGAGCGGGCGGACGCTGCAAGACTGGAAGACCTTCCACCAGGCGGGCACGCGGCTGGTCGATTACCTGCGGTATGCCGGCTACAACGGCCTGGTCCTCTCCGTGGCCGCCGACGGCAGCGCGATCTACCCCAGCCAGGTCCTGGAGCCGACGCCGCGCTACGACACGGGCGTGTTCTTCGCCAGCGGCCAGGACCCGATGCCCAAGGACGTGCTGGAGATGTTGCTGCGGCTGATGGATCGCGAGCATCTGCAGTTGATCCCGGCGATCGAGTTTGCCACGCCGCTGCCGGCCCTGGAGGCGATCCGCCGCCGCGGCGGCGCCGAGGCCCAGGGCTTGGAGTGGATCGGCGCCGACGGCGCCACCTGGTGCCAGACCTATTCTGCCCGCCGCGGCCTGGCGCCGTACTACAACACGCTCGATCCGCGGGTCCAGGAGGCGATGCTCTCCGCCGTGCGGGAACTGGTCCAGCGCTACGCCGGCCACGCCAGCTTCCGCGGCCTGGCCCTGCGGCTCTCGGCCTACGGCTACGCCCAGCTTCCTGGTCCCGACTGGGGCATGGACGATGCCACGATTGCCCGCTTCGAACACGACACCGGCGTGCAAGTGCCGGATGGGGCAGGGAGCCAGGCTGGGAGCGGGGAGCCACCCAGAGGGTACCCGGCGGGGAGCAAGACGAAGCGTTTCGCCATCCGCGCGGCCTTTCTCGCCACCGGCGAGCAGCGCGGCCGGTGGCTGCAATGGAGGGCTGCCGAGTGCCACAAGTTCTATCACCGCATTCAGGAGATCCTGTCGGCGGCGCGGCCCGGCATGCCGCTCTACCTGGCCGGTGCCGAAATGCTGGCCGGCCCTGAGGTCGAAGCCGAGCTGCGGCCCACGCTGCCGCGGCGGTCGTCGCTGGCGATGGCCTTCCTGCTTTCGGGCATCGACCTTCGCCTCTTCCACGACGACGCGCAGGTCGTGCTCTTGCGTCCGCAGCGGATCATGCCGGCCGCGCAACTCACGGCCCAAGCCGTCGATCTGGAATTGGCCCAGATGTCGGAAACCTCATCCTACTTCCGCGGCCTGCCCCAAGCGGGCAGTATCTTCTTCCATCCGCCCCAGGAGGTCCGCCTGCCCTCCTTCGATCAAAAGGTGGCCATCAAGTCGAGTTCCACCCTGCTGCTGACGCAGGCCGTCCCTTCAGGCCTGCAGAATCGGCAGCGTCTTGCCGAGAGCCTGGCCGGGCACGACGCCCAGATCGTGATCGACGGCGGCTGGATGCTGCCGCTGGGTCAGGAGGCCGCCACGCAGCGGTTTGCCGCCGCCTTCCGCCAACTGCCGCCCCTGCACTTCAGCGATGCGGAGGAAAGCCGTTCAGGGCAGCCGGTCGTGTTCCGCTCGGTCGTTTCCGCGGGACGGACCTATGCCTACGCCGTGAACACCACGCCCTTTCCGGCTACCGCCCAGGTCCGCCTGACCGCATCGCCCAACTGCGTGCTCGACGACCTCAGCGGCGGCGGCCGCGCGGGCCGTTTGAAGGTCGAGGCCGAGGGCCTGTCGTGGGTCGTCGAGTTGGAGCCCTACGATCTGGCGGCGGTTGCCTTCTCGGAGCCGGATGTCAAGCTGCTCCAGCCGCAGGCCGCGCTGCCGGCCCCGGTGGCCGAGTCGATCGCCCAGCGGATTCGCCAGCTTGGCCTGAGGGCGGTCGCCTTGCGCGACCCGCCGCGGGGCTTGAAGGTCTTGGAGAACCCCGGTTTCCAGAGCAAGCCCAGCACGGCCGATCCCGTGCCCGGCTGGGTGATCTCGAAGCGGCTGGGCGTTTCGATCACCACCGACAGCACGCAAGGGCACGTGACCGATCCTGCGCCGGGGCCGAATCCGCAGTCGGTGCGGATCGCCAGCGACGGGCCGATTGCCTGCCTGGTGAGCCAGCCCTTTGTTCCGCCCGCCACCGGCCGGATTACGATGTCGATCTGGATGCGGGTGGCCGATGCCTCGCAGCAGCCCAACGTCCGCCTGGCCGTTGAAGGCAAGTCGACCATGAGTACATGGTGCCCGGGTCGCGACTACTACCGCTATGCGGTGATCGGTCAGCCGCCGGGGCCAGGGCAGGAGGCGAAGCCGCTGGCCACGACCTGGGGCCGCTACATCGTGCAGTTCGACGATCTGCCGCTGGAGGGCTTTTCCCAGATGCGGGTCCGCGTCGACCTGATGGGCGCCGGCGAGGTCTGGGCCGACGACGTGGAGCTCTTCGACCTGGCGTTCAACGAATCGGAGCTGAGGGCCCTTTACAAGCTGCTCACGCTGGCCGATTTGAACCTGCAGAACGGCCAGGTGGGCGACTGCCTGAAGCTCTTAAGCGGCTACTGGCCGAGGTTCCTGATGCAGAACGTGCCGGTTGGTCCCGCCGCGCCTTCACTGGCCGCCAGGCCTGACACGCCGCCCCCTGCCGACGACAAGCCGCCCGACGCGCAGCCCTCCGGCTGGATGGATCGCATCAAGGGCTACCTGCCGGGCCGGCTGTGGTAAGGTGTCGAGTTCTCCATTGTACTCATCACGCTCCGCCGTGATGCCTTTCCGTCTTTTATCCCTCTAACGGGGGATTTTGCCCGAACTTGCTCGATTTTCAGTCCGTTGCTCCCCTCGTCTGTCGGGAGAGGGGCCGGGGGTGAGGGCATCTTCTGTCCCACCAACGGGGGATCTTGCCCGAACTTGCTCGATTTTCAGTCCGTTGCTCCCCTCGTCCGTCGGGAGAGGGGCCGGGGGTGAGGGCATCTTCTGTCCCACCAGCGGGGGATTTTTGCCCGAACTTGCTCGCTTTTCACTCCATCGCGCCCCTCGCCCGTCGGGAGAGGGGCCGGGGGTGAGGGTGTCTTCCATCCTGCCGACGGGGGATTCTTGCCCGAACTTGCTCGATTTTCAGTTCATCGCTCCCCTCGCCCGTCGGGAGAGGGGCCGGGGGTGAGGGCGTCTTCCATCCTGCCAACGGGGGATTTTTGCCCGAACTTGCTCGATTTTCAGTCCGTAGCTCCCCTCGCCGTCTCGGAGAGGCCGGGGGTGAGGGCATCTTCTGTCCCACCAACGGGGGATTTTTCCCGAACTTGCTCGCTTTTCACTCCATCGCGCCCCTCGCCCGTCGGGAGAGGGGCCGGGGGTGAGGGCATCTTCCATCCTGCCAACGGGGGATTTTTGCCCGAACTTGCTCGATTTTCACTCCATCGCTCCCCTCGCCCGTCTGGGAGAGGGGCAGGGGTGAGGGCGTCTTCTGCTCCCTACTAACTCCTAACTTCTTGTCGGCCGCGGCCAGGCCGCGTGGCGGCTTCAGACCGCGACCGACACCCGGCGCATCCAACGCGGCGGGCCGCCTTTCATTTCGCCCTCGGTTCGCTACGCCGAGGGCCTGTTCAATTGTCAAAGAACGTTCGTGTCCGCAGGATAATACGATTGGCGCGCGTCCGCTGGGAAAAGAAAACTTCAATTTCTTCCCCACCGGTTTGCTGCTGCGGTAGTTGCGCCGCAACAAATAGGGCGCGGGAACCCCACAGCATCGGCGCTCATTATCGTAATTATCCATAGTTATATATTATTGTCAAGGGGGCGTGGCGATCATTTTCGACCGCCCGCCAGAATCTCAAGTAGGTCCTTTCTGCCGGAAAGGACTGATGCGTGAGCGCCAGCGGAACGATTTCGACAGAAAAATGGGGGACGGAAAAATGGGGAGGGGGAAAGGGGAGGGAGGGGAATGCTAATTACCTCGCGCGGCCGAGAATGATACTAACCCCAAGCGTAAGCGAGGAACATAAGTCGTTTCCTCGCTTACGCTTCGGGTTAGTGTGAATCGTATCATTTCATCCCGCCCACCCGTTTTCCTTCTCCCAATCGGCCTTTTCCCAATTTTCTGCCGATGGCGGAATACCGGCGCCCGATTTTTCCGGCCTTCTTGCCAACCCCCGTCCCGCGTCCGATAATACAAGAGTTGTGTGCATTCGGTCGGCCGCCCGTCCACGCCTTGCGCGGCTTTGCTCACGTCAAGGAGCAGTATTATGGCCTCCGTGGGCCCTTTCACCCAAGTCCATTACCCAGAATCAGACGGCAAGCCCATGGGCGAAACCGACGAACATCGGGATGCGATGGTCCGTCACATCCAGATCCTCCAGGAGTACTACCGGGACCAGCGAGTTTACGTTTCCGGGGACCTGCTGATCTATTACGAGGAGGGAGACCCGAGCAAGTGCGTCGTGCCCGATGCATTCGTGGTCAAGGGCATCGCCCCCAATCGCCGCCGGACGTACAAGATCTGGCTTGAGGGCAGGGGGCCGGACGTGGTGATTGAGACGACTTCGCGCAAGACGCGGCGTAAGGACACGACGACGAAGCCCGAGCTCTATGCACGGCTGGGCGTGAAGGAGTACTTCTTGTTCGATCCGGACCTGGAATATCTGGATCCGCCTCTCCAGGGATATCGCCTTCGCGGTGGCGCGTATGTGCGGATGAAACCCGGCCACGACGGCGGTCTGACGAGTCGGGAACTTGGACTGCGGCTGCGTCTGGAAGAGGGGGAAGTGCGATTCTATCGCTTGGACACCGGCGAACCGCTCCTGACCCCGGCCGAAGCGCGGCGGGCCGCTGAGGCCGAAGTCGCCCGACTTCGCGAGGAACTGCGACGGCGGCCGCGCAGTTGAGTTTTCCGGATCGGCGACTTGCCTCTGTCGGCCGCGGCCAAGCCGCGCGGCGGCTTCAGACCGCGGCCGACACCCGACGCATCCAACGCGACGGGCCGCCTTTCATTCTTCATTTCGCCCTCGGCTCGCTACGCCGAGGGCCTGTTCGATTGTCAAAGAGCCTTCGTATCCACAGGACAATACGATTGTGCGCGTCCGATGGGAAATAGAAACTTCAACTTCTTTCCCGGCGGTTTGCTGCTGCGGTAGTTGCGCCGAAACCATTCGGGGCGTTGGCAACCGCACGGCGACGGCGCTCATTCTCGTAATTATCCATACCTATGGATTGTTGTCAAGTGGGCGTCGCCGATTATTTTTCCGCCAAGGCCCGCCGCGGGTCGCACAATTGCGCTAAGTCATTTCCCTGCAAGAGCTTGCAACACGGGGCAAGAAATCGGAATTCGCGATAAATTCCGCCAGAATCGTCGGCCGCGCAAAGGCGCGGTGGACATGCCCACAGGAAGATCGCCGTAACTCTATGGCCGCCAAGCACTTGGAAAATCCTGGTCAGATTCCCACCAGCTCGCCATAGGCAATCATCAGAAATGGTGCCTTTTTGGCGTTTGTATGGTTGACAACAGGTTAATACTTGATATAATCATGGCGTATTCTGTTCGACTCCCGAAAAACCGATTGCGTAGTGAAACATGGCAAAGAAGCAGCCCGCGTCCAGAACGGGCCGGCGCGTCACGATTGATCTGACCACCGCCGCTGCAAAAGAGCTTGGCCGCATGTCGGAGCTTGTCGGCGTTTCCGTGCCCGAGGTCTTTCGGCAGTCGTTCAGCCTGTTTCGGCTGTACGTCGACGCGAAGATCGAAGGGAAGTCGTTGGCGATCGTTGACTCGAAAAACCTGGGCGAAGTCCGGCTGATCGAATTGGCGCTGCCGAATCCAATCAAGAAAGGTGGTTGATAAGCGATGAGCGGCCTGGCACAAAAATACAAGATTCCGACCGAAGTCATGGCGTTCGTGAACGAGGGGATTCTCAAGCTTGCGGGCGAGGACGAGGCGAACAAGACGGTCGAGTTCCACATCCCGGCCATGCGGTGGCGGGACCGGGCCGGACATATCACGAGCTACTCGGTGATCTGGATCCACCCCGACTTCAACGCCGAATTCTGCCGCTATTACGCCGAAAACCCCGGCGACCTTCCCAACTTCTACGCCGAAAAGGACACGACGGATGTTGGGAGCGATCGAGTTGACGGGCTGGAATCGGTGGATGATTTTGTGGCGTGGCTTGAGGGCATCCTTGAAGACGCCAACCAAGGCGTCATAAGGCATACTTGCTGATTACAGCCATTGGGCTACAATGACGGTTGCTTTGTTGACCTGCGGAGAACGAGCCGATGACCTGCAGGTGGAAATCGCGTCCGACGCGGCAACGATAATCGCGCGACGCGGCGAGCGTTTCGAGCTTTCGGCGAGCGGTCACTATGTGGTTCTTGGCAGCTACGAACCGGACCGAACCGGACCCACGTTATGAGCCGACAGCAGACGCTGCGCATCGCTTCCAGCTATCGCTGTCGACATTCCCTCTTGGCCAATCATGGCCGTTTCTGCTTTTTCTTTTGACGGTCGATGACTTGGCCGATCGTGGCAATAACGTGGGATTCAGGCCCTATCCATGGCCGCGCTTCCGCGCGTAGGCCGCCGACAAAAGCCGGCGACGGTGCTTGCTGGGCCGCGCGTGAATAACCCGAACAATCGGCAATGTCAACACCCAATGCCTGCGGCGAGAGTGCCACCCCGCCGTCCAAGGTTCCAACGGCTCTTGGCCGGGAGGTCAGATGGTGCGGGATTCGGCCACTGCGATAAATGCACACGCGGTGGCGGAATGCGCAAAAAATATCAGGGCTACCTCTTGTTTTGTGCCGGCGAGACGATTTCTTTCAGAAGTATGCGGATTTTTCCTTGCAGACCCGCGAAGATCCTTCTAGAATTAGTCAAATGCTAACGCGAAATGAGAAAAAATTGAAAGCTGTCGATTTTTTTTGCGGCGCCGGCGGAATGAGCCTTGGTTTGAGCACGGCAGGAATAAGAGTTTTGGGGGGTATAGACAATGACAGCAGTTGTCGCGCGACATACGAGAAGAATGTTCCGGGGGCAAAGTTCGTCAAGCATGACGTCGGCACGCTGATGCGCCGGAGCTTGGCAGGCGATTTGCAATTAGGCGGGATGACCCCAATCTGATCTTTGCCGGATGCAGCCCTTGCCAATTCTGGAGTAAGATCCGCACTGACAAGACCAAGTCAGAACGAACCGCGTTTCTTCTAAAGCGATTCCAGAAATTCATACGCTACTTCCGCCCCGGATTCCTCATCGTGGAAAATGTCCCCGGCCTGCTTACCCAAGCACAAAAAAGCATTTTGCCCGACTTCACCCGATTTCTCGAAGAGAACGGCTATGTTTTCGACGACGATATTATCAACGCGAACAACTATGGCGTGCCGCAGAACCGGATGCGTTACCTTCTTATCGCGACCCGTCTCCTCCCAAAAATCGAATTGCCGGCTCCCGAACCAAACACCTCGCTAACTGTCGACGCATTCATCGGTCCGTCGAATGGCTTTCAGAGAATTCTTGCGGGACACCGAGATCCGACAGAGTTTCAGCACACCGCGAGTTCCTTGTCGCCAAATAATTTGCGCCGAATAAGGCTTACCGCAAAATCTGGAGGAAGCCGAGCGGCGTGGAAGGACGACGAGACGCTTCAAATTCCTGCGTATAATGGGCGCGACGAGATCTTTCGTGACGTCTATGGCAGAATGTTCTGGGACCGTCCTGCACCAACAATCACGACACGGTTCATCAGTTTTTCCAACGGTCGATTTGGCCACCCCGAGGAGGATCGAGCGATCTCCATTCGTGAGGGAGCGACGCTTCAGACGTTCCCAAGGAACTTCGTGTTTCACGGGACGAGCCTTAGCAGCTTAGCCCGGCAAATTGGCAACGCGGTGCCTCCCGCATTGGCTGAGCGGATCGGTCGACATTTATCGAACATTCGCTATGGCAAAGTTTAGGGCACGCGCGAGAACGGTGGACATGCTCGGGCGCCAGCAGATCGCCGGCGCCGCTACCGCCATCAGTGAAATCTTCAAGAACTGCGCATGATGCGTATGCGAATCGCGTTGAGGTTGACTATTATCGGCCGGACGAGCTTCTGCTTCTTCGAGACAACGGGATTGGAATGAGCGCCGAGGAGTTTCAAGATCGATGGCTCACTCTCGGCACTGAAAGCAAGGTGGACGGCGGGGAACCTTCGTATCGGCCCAAAGGCTTCAAGAAACGTCCGATTATGGGCGAAAAAGGTATCGGCAGGCTCGCGATTGCTCAATTGGGCCCGCAAGTTCTCGTGTTGACCAGGGCGCGCCGAAATGACCAACTTCACGATCTTGTTGTGGCACTGGTTAACTGGGAGCTTTTTTCGCTTCCGGGGGTCGACCTCGATGAACTCGATGTTCCCGTCGAGACTTGCGCCGCGGGGGCGCTGCCGGACGCAAGCCAGATCGAACGTCTCAAAGCGGAATTGCAAGACGTAGTAAAAAGACTAGGGGGTCGCGCACCGACCGCAAGGCTTCGTGGTATAGAGCGGAGTATTTCTCGCTTTGCCGCCGATCCACAACGGATTGACGCGTTCTTTACCTCCGGTGCCGCTTGCGTACCGAATGAAGAAGCACTTAGCCTGCGTGGCGACGGTTCAGGCACTCAGTTTCTCATTCAGCCTGCGGAGGTCTTTTTGGCTGAGCAGATTGACTCGGACCGGCAATCCGAGGACAGTCCTGCGTTCAGTAAGTTTCTCGTCGGTTTTGCGAACACCATGACGCCTGACGCGCCTCCGCCTCACGTTTCCACCCGATTCCGCGACTGGCGGTATCCTGAGGCTCCAGATGAACTTATCGACGGCGCAGCGTTCCTAACTGCTGAAGATTTCCGTGACGCTGATCATCATTTCTCGGGCGAGTTCGATGAGTACGGCCAGTTTGCCGGCGACGTGACCATTTACGATCAGCCGCCCGTTCGCCACATCATTCCGTGGGAAGCTGGAGGGGGCTCGAGAACCCTGTGCGGTCCCTTCAAGATAAATATCGCACACCTCCAAGGTAATGCCCGAGAGAGTCGGGTTCCTAGCGAAGAGCATGCAAGGCTCACGCGCAAGCTTAATCGATTCGGCGGGCTTTACGTTTATCGCGATGGGATTCGGATCCTACCCTACGGCAATTCGGACCAAGACTGGCTGAATATCGAGACTCGACGCAACAAAGGGCAAGGCTACTACTTCTTTGCCTATCGCCGAATATTCGGCGCGGTCGAAATCACGCGCAAGTGGAATTCGGGATTGGCAGAGAAGGCTGGCCGCGAGGGGTTCCAAACAAATAAGGCGTATCGGCAGTTTACCGAACTTCTGGAAAACTTCTTCGTGCAACTTGCGGCGGATTTTTTCCGGGAAACCGGCGCAAAGTCTGCAATCTGGGTCTCGCGGAAAAGGGAACTCGAACGGATCGAACTCGCGAGGCGAAAGCGTGAAGAAACTACCAATGCAAGAAGGAAAGCGTTTTCCGCTGCGCTGGAAGCATTCTTCGGCCAATTTGAAGCAGATGAACCGCGAAACGCGGTAAAAGACCTTTTCGATGAGATTCGAAATGAACTAAACGCCGTACGGGTGGACAACGACCCGGATCGCATCGCGAACCGGCTGATCGAGGTCGAATCTGTACGCCGAGCAACGCCTCGACGAAATAAGTAAGAAATATGTGGTGACGCGCCCGCGCGACATCGGTTTCGGCTCAAAAATACGTCGCGATTGGGAAGCCTACGTTGTCGAACGTAAAAAACTTGAAGAAGAAGTCTTTGCGCCCGCCGCTGACAGCCTGAAGGCCATTCTTGGAAAAGCGCAGGAAGCGGCGCGAATACATGTCGATCAACGACGAAGACTGCAAACATTTATCGGCGAACTATCTGCGGAGGTGCAAAAGGCAATTTCAACTCAGGCCGCGGAAGTGCGTGACGCAATTGGCGGCAGGCAGGTTGAAGTGCAGGAACTCGCACGTCGGGCAATGAGCGAAGTGAAAGACGTGGTTGATTCCGTACGCGCGGAGATGCAACGCATCGAACTCGGCGAGCTTTCACCGGCGGCGGTGGGACGGATTCGTCGCCAGCTTGAGGGAAAGATCGAATCCGTCGCCAGCCGTTATCGTGAAGATTTGCAGGGCGCGCTGCAACAACTCCTTGACTTGAAATTTACCCGCGACGAGAGCGGCGAGCCGCCTATATCGACCGGCGAAATGGCCGGTGCAATTGAGGAAGAAGTGCTCGCACTGCGCGAGGCTGCGGACGCAGATGCCGAGCTTGTTCAGTTAGGCATGGCGCTCGCCGTCGTTACACATGAGTTCGACGCCGTTATTAGAGCGATTCGAAACGAGTTGCGGCGGCTCAAGGGCTGGGCGGATGCCAGCCCGCAATTGCGTCCAATCTACGATCGGATCAATGGCAATTTCGAGCACTTGGACGGCTACCTCGCACTCTTCACACCGCTTCAACGCCGGCTCTACCGCAAGCCTCAGCGAATCACAGGTTCCGAAATTGCGAAGTTTCTCGAAGAACTCTTTGGTGAACGACTTAAACGCCATCAGATTACGCTTAACGCTTCTAAAGAGTTTCGCAGCCTAACTCTCATGGGCTATCCGTCAACTTTTTACCCGGTCTTCGTTAACTTGATCGACAATGCGATTTATTGGCTTAAGGACCATCGGTCCCCTAGGTTAATCGCCCTTGAGGCTGACGGCGAAGGTTTCCTCATTTGCAATAATGGGCCGCCGATCGCCGCTCGAGATCGAGAAAGCATTTTCGAGTTACGATTTACCCGCAAGCCTGGGGGACGAGGGATGGGGCTTTATATTTCTCGGCATACGCTTGGGAAGGCTGGCTATCGTCTCACGCTTGAAAAACACCCCGGGTTCCCTGTGTGTTTCAAAATTTCTCAGGAACGGCAGGAGGTTCAAGATGGACGTTAATTCGAAGTTTTTCCGGCGATCCGTCAGCGTCGTAGAGAAATTCCTACAGACCGCGGTCGTGATCGACGACCGTGCCTATAGCCGTTTTGGATCGGCTCCGGAAGCTCCCGTTGGTCCACTACCTCCCTTGCCGACGCCAATGACCGCGGTACCGGCCCCGATTTCGGCCGGCACAGTTATGGGACCGTCTGCCCCGGTTCGAACGGTTGCGGAATCTCCCGTTGGTCCACCATCTCCCCCACCGACTCCAGTGACTGCCGCACCGGCTCCGATTTCAGCCGACACGATTACTGGACCGTCCGCTCTGGGAAGTCAATTGCTTCCATTGTCCGTAAGCGCCGGGTCAACGACCGAAACCGCAAACGAAGCAAGAGCAAGTCCCGACGATCCCGACCCACACGGAATTGACGCCAGGCAAGTGATCGATTCCTTCGCGGAGCGCGGAATTATATGCTCAGTACTGCAAAGGAAGGCGGACGAGGATCTTACGGCACCCGACCACCGGGCGCACCGACTTCTTCGGGCCGCAGACATCCTGATCGTCGACTGGCAAGTGCATCACGCAAACGGCGACAATAGCGTGGAAGAAACCTTGGGGTTCATCGAGTCTGCGGTAAAGGAAAACCTTAAAGGAACCCCCCAACAATTGCGACTCATTGTGATTTACACCGGTGCAACCAACCTTCACACCGTTGCCGACAGTGTGAGCCAATGCCTGGAATCAGCATGCGGGACAACACCACCCAAGGATGGCGACTTTGCGTTCCGAACCGGAGCGATGCGCATCGTCATTCTTGGAAAACCAAGCAGGTCGCGGGGGTTTGACCAGAAGGATCAACAGGTCAAGAGTGATTCAGAGTTGTGCAATCGTACGATCCAAGAATTCACGGCGATGACGGCAGGCTTGATTTCAAACGTCGCGATCGAATCGCTCGCTGAGGTTCGCCGCGCGACCCACGGCATAATAAGTCGATTCGGACAGCATCTCGATGCGCCATTCTTGCCCACCGATCACTCCTGGACCACCCAACCGAGGGCAACTCCCACCTGCTCCCACTTATCGTTGCGGAGTTGGAGGCGATCCTGGAGGATCGGATTTCGCAAGAATTGCTGTCGGACGCGAGTATCACTGAATGGCTCCAAACGCGTCCTGACCCATTGCCCCAAGTTCGTTCGGCTCCTGGAATTACCACGACGGAAACGGCCCGACAAGCGGTACAAGACATTTGCCTGAAGGGGGTTCATCAGCATGCCAGCTTCTCGGTTCCAAATCAACCGGATTGGTTTACAAAAAATGTAAGGCCAAGCAACCTTGGGAAACTGACCAACATTATTGCCGGAGAAGAATTGAACGCTGCGAACGAGAGGCTTGAAGCGCTAATGAGCCTATGCCCTCGGTATGGCGAATCGCCTCCGATGCTATGCTTGGAACCCTGATCGGTTCGACGGAACCTGCGGAGGAGACTGCCGATGCGCCGCCAGAGCCCAGAGACGTATACTGGCTGTGCTTACAGCCCGCCTGCGACTGCTATATTCGCACGAATCCGCCACGGCGGCGAGCTTTCCCTTTCCTCCGACTGGAGCTTACGAGCGAGCGTTTTAATCTTATTGCGGAGCGGCCTGGCGGATTTCTTCGCCTCCTGTGGAAGGCGAGACCTTACAACATCAAGATGTTCGAATTCGAGGCCAGTTCCGACTCTGAAACAGAAGCTGTTCTGGCCAACTACGACGCCGGCGAATACTGGTTCAAGTCATCCGATAACAACATCCGGTTTCGGTGGGTCTGCGCAATTGAAACTTCCGCAAGCTCAACGGTTCGCACAGTCGCTGGCCAGCGAAGCCGGTCGCGTCGGCTTGACCGAGTCAGAATGGTTGCGCCGGAACGCACCTCGATAACCACGTAACTCCCAGCAAGCGAGACTTTCCACGTTGGATAGAGTTTCAAAAGCAGTTCGTAGTCGAATGATGGCGGCAGTTCCTCGGAACGACTCGCAACCGGAGCTTACCGTTCGTCGAATGATTTATTCTATGGGCTATCGTTATCGCTTGCACGCTCGAGAGTTGTCTGGAACCCCGGACATTGTGCTGCGCCCCGCGAAAAAGGCGATCTTCGTACACGGTTGCTTCTGGCATCGTCACAATCGTTGCCGGAAAACTACAACGCCTACGACTAATCGGCAGTTCTGGCTTGCAAAGTTCCTCGAAAACACGAGCCGCGACAGACGCGCTAAACGGAAACTTCGTCACGATGGATGGGATGTTTTGGTCGTTTGGGAGTGCCAGACAAGGAAGCCGGAGAGTTTGCGGCGAAAGCTCCTTGAGTTTCTGGCCCATTGAGTTGTGATCCTGGTATCCAGCGTGGAGCGGATCGGTCCCGTTTTCACGCCGTCTGGGGCGCATTCCGCGTTGTTCCAGACCGCGCCGAAATCGCGACCAACTGCAAATGGCGGTTCGGAGCGGTCGAGATGTCGATCGCGGTTGCCGGTGAGACGGTCAGTCTGCAACGTTCTGACGTGGTCGGTAAAACAGCACCACCGGCGGTGTGTGACGAGGAGCGATTACGTCCGGTAGTGCCGGTATACTCGTAGTGGGTACGTGGAGGTCTTACGATGCCTAGAACACCGTGGTCACGTGAAGAAACCCTCGCGGCATTCAACTTATACTGCCGGACTCCTTTCGGCCGGCTTCACGCCAGAAACCCGGAGATCATTAAGCTCGCTGGCGTTCTCGGGCGGACGCCGAACGCGCTTGCGATGAAATGCTGCAATCTTGCAGCATTCGACCCAGCCTTACAAAGCCAAGGTATCAAAGGGTTGAGTAAAGCCTCCCGTCTTGACCGCGAGATATGGGCGTCATTCGAGCGAGATCCAGAACAAACTGGCTTCCAAAGCGAGGCTCTTTCTGCAAAGCTGATGGATAGGCCACTTCAACTGGCGGATGCCGTTGAATGGGACGACATCCAGGGTCTCGACAGGGAAGCCACTACGAAAGTGCGAGTCAACCAGCACTTGTTTCGATCGATCATCCTCAGCAGTTATCGGGAAGAGTGTGCTATTTGCGGACTGCCAGTTGTGGGGCTCTTGGTCGCCTGCCATATTGTCCCTTGGGCACTTGATCCGCAAAATCGCATGAACCCTAGGAACGGAATTTGCATGTGCTCGCTGCACGATCGCGCATACGAGATCGGCATTTTGCTGATTGACGAACGGTTCGTCGTCAGCCTCGGTGACAAAGCGCAGTGCTATCGGAGCAACGATGCTTTCAACCGATACATTTCGGCGTTTGAAGGGAAAGCCATGAAATTGCCCGATCGTTGGCACCCTAACCCCTTGTTCCTTCAAAAGCGCCGTATTTTCGTGTCGACGGGCGAGCCACCTTAGATCATCACGAGTCTTCGGTAGATAAGGTGCATGAACCTGAAGGGCTATCGCCAAACTCGAGCTTTCGGAGCTTGACTAAGGACAACTGCAATGGCGAACTTCCTCGCATTTCTTCATCGCGGCCCGAATTCTTGCCACACAGGAGTCTGCGTCTCTTTCGATCTGGTGTTCGAAAATCCGCAGAACACGCCAGCCGGTGCGTCGAATTCGAGCGAAGTTCCGCCGGTCCCTCTTCCGGTTGCCATCAATCTTCAATTGCCATTTTGGAGCGGCACGCGAGAGATTTGCCCGGCTGCCCGGAATTCGTAAATCGTCGGCGCAAGCTGGCTGTCTTCGTCGACGGCAGCTTCTGGCACGGCTGGAGGTTTCCATTATGGAAACATAATCTCGCTCCATGCGGATCCTCTTTCTTAACAGCGCGGCTGCCATCGCGAGTTCAAGGCCAGTGTCTTTGCCCTGAATTCGTGACATGACTCGACTGCGGACCTCCGGGGAAACCGTATCCCCGGTGTGCTTCCCAGGCACCGGCTGATTGCCGGGCGACCAGCGACGATGGCCGGCTTTTCGATTTTTCGATACGCGAGAATCTGACATAGCGAATGGACTTAGGCCAAGCAAACGGGACTCCTCGTGGCTATTGTGCCTGAACGTCCCGCACCTCCGGAAAATACGTCTCCGGAAACAGGGCTCGAACCTCGTCCAACTGCTCGCGCCACTCTTGCGGCGTGTAGCGGTCGGAGAGGTGGAAGAGGATCAACTTCTGCGGGCGGACCTTGGCCGCCACGCGGGCCACGTCGGCGGAGATCATGGGGAAAGTCCGCTCGGCCAATTCCCGCTCTCGCATCTCGAAAGTTGTTCTCGCAGACGATCGTGGCGCAGCGCTGGAGACGTTGTCATGCACTTCGAAAAAGGAGTAGTGGGTCGCGGCGTGCTTAGTCTTGGTCTTGTGGTGAGTCTTGATTCGCCCGCCGACGCCAGACTTCGTCGCCTTAAGGACACCGCCCACACCGATGTATGCTACCCCAAAGATCGAATTCGCTTGCCTGCGGCGGTCACCCCACCTCCGCGTCGAAGGTCATTTCCAGCACGCGTCGGCGCGCCCCGCCGCCGCGCCAAGGGCTCGCTCCGCTAACCGTCCGATTGGTGAGACGTGAGACGAACCCGCCCTTGAAATCACTCGCAAGGTAGCCGTACAATTCATGGGAGCGACCCCGCCAATCAATCTGCAAGGAGGTGAATGATGGATCTTCTCGGTTTTTGCAAAGCCTCATCCCCTCAACCCGAGGTTTTCAAAGACATTCTCGCCCGTTACCAGCATCTGCGGCCGATACGCTTGCGTCTGAATAACGAACTTGTTCACCGGCTTTCGCGTGATGTACTCGACGATGGGGCATGAAGGAATGAACACCCAACGTCGATCCGATCTTGGAGGAGGATCCCCGCCAGTCGAGAATTCAGCCCAACGAAGACAGGCACTCGCAAAGCGTCACGCAAGCAAGACCGTGACGAACCGACGTTGCCGTTGTGGGAGTGGCAAGATGTTCAAGAACTGTTGCGGGAAGCGCTAGAACCATTTCCTTCGGCACGCGGGAATCTGACATGGTGGAGAGTTCCACCGGAGAATTACAGTCGGGTTCGCCAACGTACGCATCACGCTCCGCCGTGATGGACTACCATCACGGCGGAGCGTGATGAGTACGTTCCTGCGCATCCCACGTCTCCGGAAAAT
This sequence comes from uncultured Planctomycetia bacterium, assembly GCA_963824275.1. Classification (GTDB taxonomy): domain Bacteria; phylum Planctomycetota; class Planctomycetia; order Pirellulales; family Thermoguttaceae; genus JANXQG01. The sequence goes on from CAWGOT010000003.1 coordinate 2,734,551, forward strand.
ACGTTTCGGGAAACAGGGCCTGGACCTCGGCCAACTGCTCATGCCACTCTTGCGGCGTGTAGCGGTCGGAAAGGTGAAAGAGGATCAACTTCTGCGGGCAGACCTTGGCCGCCAGGCGGGCCACGTCGGCGGAGATCATGTGGAAAGTCCGCTCGGCCAGTTCCCGCTGGGCATTTCGAAAATTATTCTCGCAGACGATCGTGGCGCAGCCCTGAAGCATCGCCACCAGCCGCTCCTCGGACGCCTCATCCAGGCGGAAGTCGGTCAGGTAGGCAATGCTCTCGCCGGGAGTGCTCACCACCAGCCACTCGCGGAGTTCGCCGATCGAATAGCTTTTCCCGCCGACGGAAACCTGCTCCCGCGGATCGGTCGCCGGGTTCTTGACGCGTTTCAACCAGGCCCCGGGCGGAAGGCCAAGTTGGGCCAGCATGGTTGTGTCGATGTTCGCTCGCGACTTCTCCCGAACGCAATAGGCGGCGCTCGGCGTCCCGTGGTCCATGAGGCACGCTGTCACGTAGAAGTCGGCGTGGTCGACGACGATGCCGGAAAACGCTTCCTCCGCGAGGGCGTGGGCCACGGCGAAACGCTCGCGGGCCAGAAAGCCCGCGGAGACCAATCGATCGGGGTGAATGTCGGTGACCACGAACTCGCCCGGCTCGCCCTCGACGAGGTTCCAGGTAACGCCCTGCAAGCGGTGATGGAGGATCTCGGCGGCGCCGGCCGGCCCCCAGACGCGAACGGGGCCCTCCGCCCGATCGTAGTTGCTCCGCAGAAAAACGTCAAAGCCGGCGACGTGGTCGATGTGGAAATGCGAGAAGAAGAGCCCTTCGATCGCCTGGATGTGCGACACGGGCAGGTCGCGGAGACAGGCCTCGCCGCAGTCGAAGACCAGGCGGTGGATCGACTGCCCTGAGTTGATCTCGACGTAGAGGGCATTGTCCCGCCCCGGATGTCCAAGGACTCGGTAATGGATCGACATGCTTTTTGCTTCTCCTTGCCCGCGAACTGCCGGACCGTCGCCTCCTGGTTACACGTGGGCGGCCGCACCTCCAATTGGACTACGAATTTCAGAGTCATTTTCGCCGCCGGCTTGCCTACCGTCAACTGGCCAAGCCGCTGCCAGGGTGTCTGAACACCCGCTCCGCCGACCTGCCACCGTAGCCGTTTTGACTCCGCGCTGGTTCAAACGTAAAATCTCCAAGACTTCTCAGAGAATCGCCGAAACAAAGAAGCCGATGACTAAATTCGAAACATCTCGTGAAATCCCCGCAACCGTAGAGCAAGTCTTTGCTGCGATCAGCGATCCGGAACGCTTGTCGCGGTGGTGGGGACCGGCCGGTTTTACCAGGTCGCACAAAGGCAAGTCGATCAATGGGAGTGAACGAAATGGCCGGCAAGAAGTCCATTAAGTCGGCAAAGGTCGCCTCGCCAGGAGAGCTCAGCCATTCAAAAGCCGCGTCCAAGATCCATTTCAGAGCGAGACTTTTGCGGCCGAAGGCGAGGGCGAAGGCCCTCTCGTGGACCTTTCTGGTCCTACCCAAGGAAGCCAGTGCGAAGCTCCCCTCGCGGAGCATGACGTCGGTGGAAGGCACGTTCAATGGCTTGGCCTTTCAAGCCACGCTTGAGCCTGACGGTCAAGGAGGCCACTGGCTCAAAGTGGACCGGAAGATGCGAGAAGCGGCGGGCGCGGAGGCGGGCGACGTCGTCACGCTGGAAATCGCGCCGGCGGCAGAGGAGCCGGAACCCAGGGTGCCGGCAGATGTGCGGAAGGCTCTCGTGGCTGCCTCGCCGGGGGCGCGGAAGGCGTGGTCGGACATCACGCCCATCGCGCCGAGATTGGGTTCACTGGATCGTCTCCGCCAAGCAAGCAGAGACGCGTGCGCGGCGGATCAGAACTGCCTGCGACATGCTCGCCAAAGGAAAGCGACGCCCGTGCTGCTTCGATCGGTCTGGGATGTATAGCAAGAGCCTTAGCTGCCCCGTAGCCGACGACACGTCAAAGTGACACTACTTTTCTCGCAGACGATCGTGGTGCGGCTCATCTCCGGCTGACGGCCTTTCGAAGAGAATGCGCCCAAACTGCTTCCTCGCCTTCCAACGGCGGCTCGGGAGACGTGCGATAGTCCGTGGTGCGATCGTAGCGGGAGGCAGCGTAAACCGTGCCAACAAGCGACTGGAGATCAAGCACGGCGTCCGCGTCGGACGGGCGGAGCGGGATGCGGAGTGTCGGCAACGGGACCGCAAGGTGCATCGGATACAACTCGACGCGATAGGCGGCCGCGGTGCGCCAAATGGAGGCTTGATACGTGCTCCTCCTGCCTAGCGGCCAGATACCGCCGCGCGGCTTCAGCCGGTAAGCCGGGCAAAGCGGCGGTTGGAGCGCGGAAAGTCGCTGGACATGGCTGCCGCGGTGACCAGTCCCATCGCCACGGCCGCCGCCAGCGATGCCGGGACCATGGCGGCGTGAAAGTCCATGACCGGAACACCGCCACCCATGGGCAGGATGGTTGCGATCGCGCCGCCGATCACGGACGCGATGGCGTACCACTGGTACTCGGCCAATCCAGCACAATGCCGGGTCTGAGGCTCACCGCGATATGCTTCTTCGACGAGCGCGCCAGTCCTGCAAGCATCAAATACATCCCCAGCAGGATTCCCGGCGTCGCGTGCAGCATCCACAGTCGGCCCAGGCAAATTGCGATGCAGAGGTTGCTGAGGATGGAATACAGCGGCGTAGGATGGATGGCGATGCCGCGAAATCCCGCCAGTGAGCAAACGCGCGACGAGGGATTTGTGATCCGCAGGCCCATGTGCGAATCCGCTTTCGGGGACAGCGGCTTGCCGTGGCAACAGCCCTGGACGACGCAGCGCAGGCGGCCGATGGCCTGGATCAGCGGCGCCGCCGTCGCAAAGGCCGCGAGAATCAATCCGGTGCTCGATCCCAGCAGCGGCGAGGCGAACGAGGCGACAAACGCGGCGACAATACTCCCGTAGTACCCGAACGGCCGCAGCAAACGGGGCGAGCCTTCGATCAGTTGCGCCCACAAGGCCGCGCCGATCACCGAGAAGAACCCGACCATCACGGCGGACGGTAAATCGTGCGGGCCGATGAGGACGCAAATCGCCAGCGTTCCGGCGGCCGCGGCCAAACCTGAATAGACTGCATGATTGATGATGCGCACCGGCCCGAAGTTTCGCGCATGGAAGGAGTTCCCCAAGCGTTGCGTGAAAGCCACCATCCGCCGGTAAATGCGCGGCAAAAGCAAGACGATCGGCAGTACGAGAAACGCCGTCCCCACGTCCAGCAAACCGTGCTGGCCGGTAGTCAAGCAACTGGCGGCGATGAGCATCGCCCACGCCGCCGCCACCCATCGCCAAGGGCCGCCGCGGTGCGCCAGGCAGACGGCGGCGATGCATGCCCAAAGCACGTGATAGGCCGGGCAGGCATTGGCCCCGTGAGCATCGCACATCCGCTCCCATTGCAGCATTCGGCCAAGGAGGCTGACGGCGGTGAAATCGCGTGGCGGCGAAACAATCGGCACGGCCAAGTAGATGGGAAAACGATGGCCATCGACGCGGTCCCGGCGGCGGCGAAGAGGCGAAGGTCGCGCCGCGTCTTTGCCAGCGGCGGCGCCAGCAGGACCATCACATAGGCTGAGGCGTAGAAGATCTCCGTCCATTCGAGCACCGGCAGTCCACGCTCGAAGCGCAACCAACCAGAAAACGCGTCCGGCGGCGTCGGCAGCCCCGCCGTCAGATAATACAGGATCAGCCACGGCAGAAGAATGAGCACGTAAACGGAAACGCGATCGGAAACGCCCGGTGGCGACGGTCCGTCCGCCGGAAAATGCAGCAACGGCCGGTGGCGCGCGACTTCTTCGCCAAATCGCCGCTCCAGGTCCGGCCTTTCGTAACCCAAAACCACCGCGGTGCAACCAAGAATGACCATCGGCGTGACCACCCACGTTCCGCCGCGGGAACCCGTGGCCAGCGCGGCGCCGGCAGCGGCCAGGCAGAATCCTGCGTAGATCGGGTGACGCATCCATCGATACGACCCTTGCGATACGTAGATCGGCGGCGGGAAGGCATTCATCGGCAGCCCGCACCCGTGGCGGCGCAGGGAATCGAACGCCGCCAGCATCAGCGTCACGCCGCCTAGAACCAGGATCACGCCAAGCCAAGGCGAATGCCACGCGGGCCACGGTACCAGCGGCGACAGCGCCGCGGCCCACGCGACCAGCGCCGCCGGAATCGCCAGGCAGAACAGGGCCGCATACAGCGCCTTGGCCGGCCAGTGCTGTTTCCAAGCTGACCAAATCGGCGCGGACGGCGGCGAAGCGAGGCTCATGGGCTAGTCCCCCTGAAATCGACCCGTTCGTGTATCGCCCAACCCTCAGCGGTACGGCCAGGCATCCGCAGTGTGGCTCGGCTCAGCCACTTGGTCTCGCGTGTCGTGAGGATCGATCGCGGATACAGTTCGGCGATGGGCCGCAACGGTCTTGCCAGGCTGCTCAGCAGCTCGTCGTCGCGCAAGACGCGCGAATCGACCAATTCCAGGGTGTTGTCGTGGCTGCTCACGCGTTTGTCCTCGATCGCTTCGGCGCGAAGTTCCTGGCCGTTGTGATAGAGCAGATCCAAATTCTGCCGGCCGCGCCACTGGATCCACACCAAACGGTCGCTGTCGCCGATAAAACGGCCCCAGCGGAGCAGGTCGAATGGAAGCCGCCACGGGGGAATCGTGAGCAGCAGGTGTTCGGCATACCCTTTGCCGACGAATTGGTCGCCGCGGCAAGCGATGGTCGCGGTTGCGCCGTCCGAGAGGCAGCTCCAGACGATGGTCCCTTCGTCACCGCTCAGCAACTCGCGCCGAATCGCCGGCCCGGCCAAATCCCACCGGCCCTCCACGCCCAGGCCGGCGTGACACCAGGCAATCCCTGACACATCGGCCTGTGGCGGCGGGCCGCGCCGCATAGAAACGGCACAGGAGACTTCGCCCGCGCAGGGCGCCGCTAGGACCGACGCGTAGCTCAGACGGACGCCGCGCCATCGCAACTCGGCGGAATAAGCAATCAGCGCATCGCCGACATCGGTGACGCAATCAAAATAGTACTTGTTCAGTTGAAGCCCGTGATCGCTCATGCCCGGCGTCAAATCCCCTTCTTCTTCCCGGCGGCGATGTCGGCCTTGAGGAGCTCGACGGCCTTCTCCAACTGGGCGTCGCGACCCTTAAGAAAATCCTCTGGGCGTGTTGTCGATGAGGACGTTCCGGCTTGACCCCGAAGTTCTCCATATTTTCGCCCTTGGCGGTCCAGACGCCGGAGCCGGGCGTGCGGATTATGGAGCCGTCGGCCAGCCGGAACGAGCCGGTGCCGATGACGGCGCCCATCGTCGGCATGCCAAGGACGCGGCCCAGCTTGAGATCCTTGAAGCCCTGCGGGAACATCTCCGCGTCCGAGGCCGAACGCTCGTTCTGCATGACGATCATGGGGCCGTAGAAGGTCTCCAGCGGTCGGGGCACGTCCTGATCCATGTCGCGGCCTCGCATGTATTGATAGAGCTGCCCCACGAGAATACCCAGGAGCTCCTCGTCGATGCCGCCGCCGCTGTTGAAGCGCTGGTCGATGACCAGGGCCTTTTTCGTGCGGTTGATGGCCAATTCCAGCGTGAACCGCCGCAGCGAGGGCGCGTCCATGGCCTTGATGTGCAGGTAGCCGATCTCGTTCCCACTCAGCTTGTCAACGGTGGCGCGACGGTCCGACACCCACTTCTCGTACATGGCGTCGTCCAGGGCCGACTCGCTCATCGGTTCCAGGCTCACCTCCCATGCCCCTTCCCTGGCAGGCTTGTCGTTGAGAAGGAAACGAAACTTGCGACCGGCGGACTGCGTGAAATAGCGCCACTGGTTCTCGCTGGTCTTCAGCGCGTGGTCGTCGATGGCGAGGAGGAAGTCGCCCGTATGGACCTTGACGTACTCCTTGTCGGCAGGGCCTCCCTTCCAGACGTGGCCGACGCGATAGAGACCCGCCGGATCCGCCACCAACTCGAAGCCCGGATAGCGCGTCGTGGCCACGGACCGCTCGACCGTGGAAGGCCCGCCGCTGACGCCCGTGTGGGAGGCGTTCAGCTCCCCGATCATCATCATCATGACGGTGTGCAGCTCCTCCTGATCCACCAGGTTGATCGAGCACGGCACTGTAGGTAATCCTGGCCGCGTTCCAGTCCGTCCCGTGCATCTTGGCGTCGTAGAAGCGGTTCTTCATGACGCGCCAGCCCTCCAGGAAGACCTCCTTGCGCAGGGCGTTGTGATCGAGTTCCGTATGGATGGTGAAGGTCACCTGGCGGGCCGTGGCCGCGCCGGAGGAAGCAGAGGACATGTCAGAGGTCGGAGCGGCCCGGCGGCCGACCCGGCTGGCCGCAACCGCGGCAGCCCCAGGCGCGGAAGCCGCCTGGCCGCCGCCTACCGGCGCCCGATAGATGCCGCGGCCAGAATGGAAGTAGAGGGAGCGGCCGTCTTTCGAGAAGACAATCCCACCGGTGAGAAAGCCGCCGGTGCGAACCACACCGCGGCCCTCGCCGGCGGAGGTGCTGGGCGGAGCCGAGGGCACGCGGGAAGGTACAGTCCCGTCCACCAGATTGACGGTATAGATGGCCGGCGCGGCAGTTCCCAAGTCGCCCGCAGGACCCACAGAACCCGCGCTGGCTATGAAGGCGACGACGCTGCCGGTGGGCGCGGCCGTGAGGTCGCGGATGGTGCCGCTTGCGACCCGGATCGGCCGGGCCCGCCTGGTCAGGCCCTCCCAATCGATCTTGACCTCGACGGGCGTGGCAGCCGCGAGCAGGGCGGCGCCACGGGCCACGCGGGACGCGGCGTCCGCCGCCAGGGCCTGGGCCTCGCTGTCGATGTCCTTGTTGAGCGGGTCTTTGTCCAGGACCCGCAAGGGCAGAGCCATGAGCTTCATCTGCTCCGCGGCTCGACCTTCCGTCGAGGCCATATTGCCGCCCAGGCCGCCCTCAACCGTATACGCCAAGAACCGCCCGTCGCCGGACCAGACCGCGCCGCCCTCGCCAAAGGAGAGGTCGTCCTCGGCGACACGCCGTTCGGGCCCGCCCGCGACCGCCATGATGTAGACGTGGCGGCGGAGGGTTTCGTCCTGCTTCAAAAAGCTCACCCACTTGCTGTCCGGAGAGAACGCCAGTCCCCGCGGCTGGGCCAGGGTGCTGGAGGTGAGCACGCGGGTCTTCCCGTCAGCCAGGCTGAACAGGTAGAGCTTCTTGTCCGTCGACCCGAAGACCAGGGACTTGGAGTCCGGGGCCCAGACGATGGAAGTTTTATCCGTGTCCAGGTCGGAGATTTGCTTCAGATTCTTGCCGTCCGGGTCCACCAGATAGACCTCCTGGCGGCCCGAGCGGTCCGAAACGAAGGCGATCCGCTTGCCGTCCGGCGACCAGGCGGGGGATTCGTTGCGGGAGGCGCCCATGTCGTTGGCGATCGTGCTGATGTCGCCTTGGTCGGTGGCGACGGTGAAGATCTGGTTCCGGGCCGAGATGAGGCGCGCTTGCCCGAGGGCGAGAGGTCGAAGCTGTCGGCCTCGTTCACGATCGCGACGGTCTCGATCTGGTTCTCCTTTTCCTCGGTCGTGACGTCGATCTTCACTTCCGTGCTCTTGCCGGAGGCCACGTCCAGCTTCCAGAGCCCGAAGTCCGCCTCATAGACGATCACCTTCCCGTCGCTCGACAGGGAAGGATGGAAGACGTTGCCGCTGGTGTGCCTGGTGACCTGCACCGGCTGGGCGTCCGCCTTGAGCCAGACCTTGTAGATGTTGTTGCGGCTCTGCATCACCTCAGGGCTGCCCGGCTTGAACGTCCTTTTCGCCGGGCAGGGGATCGCCCACGAAGTAGATCTCGTCGTTGCCTGCGAACATGGGCCAGAAGCGGTTGTAGTTGGCCTCGGCCAGCACCGGCGTGCAGGTTTTGGCGTCCAGATCGGCCACCCAGATATCGGCGGCATAGCTGCCCCGGTAGTGCTTGCGCGTCCAGACGCTGGGATGGCGATTGAAGACAAAGCGCTTCCCGTCGGCGGAGTAGCTGCCCCACCAGCCCCAGTCGGTGGGCAGGTTGGTTTCACGACCGCCCTCGACGGGCACGAGGTAGAGCGTCGCCACGCTGGGGAAGGCGCCGTCTCCGCGAGTGGCCCGGAAGACGACCTGCTTCGAGTCGGGGGTCCAGCCGACGACCTCGTTGGCGCTGTTGTGGTAGGTGAGCCGGCGGGCCGTGCCGCCGCTGGCGGGAATGACGAACACGTCGTAGTTCCCGTAGCGCTGCGAGGAGAAGGCGATCCACTTCCCATCCGGACTGAAGCGGGGATTGATGTCCCGCGCCACGTTATCCGTGAAGCGGCGCGGGTTGGAGCCGTCCTCGTCGACCACCCAGATGTCGCCCAGGTAGCTGAAAGCGATCTTCCCAGCGTGGAAGTCGGGCGTGCGGGCCAGTCGCACGGGGGCCGCAGTCGCGGCCATCTCGGCCAGAATGAACGCGAAGGTGATGAACAACAACCTGAATGCTCGGATCATGAGTCGCTCCCGTAGTTGGGTGCTGGATGTGCCAACCGTTTATGCTTCGCGGGATGAGATGATACGATTCACACCAACCCGAAGCGTAAGCGAGGAAACGACTTAGGTTCCTCGCTTACGCTTCGGGTTCGTATCACTCTCAGCCGCGCGAAGTATAGTATGCTCGATGCGGGGACTTGCTGCAACAATATTGCGGCTTGAGTTCCTCGAGGTCTATATTGCCCGAGGGCACTTATGTGTATAATCCACTTTCCGCCCGTTTTCGTGTTTCGACGGCGCGTAAGGACCGGCGAATCAATAACTGGTGGACTTGGCCGTAGGACGGATTGGCAATCCGTCTGGCAATTCGACGGATTGCCAATCCGTCCTACGCCAGTTATTGATTCGCCGATCCTAAGCTGAACCAGCTTGCAGCGAAAAGGAGAAATGACATGCGAACCAGGCTTCTGTCAGAGACATCCACAAGACGGCTCCTTGGTGTTCTGCTGATCGTTCTTGCTGGTTGCGGAAAGACGCCGTCGACTGCCGACCCGGACCAGGCGTCCGCGCCTAATGGCACGGGTGCCAATCCGCAGACCACGTCGGCGCCACAACTGGTTCCTGCGCCGGGCGACAAGAGAGTTGAGGCGAAGTCAACGGAGCCGCCGCAGGAGCATCCCGCGGCGACATTAACAAAAGCCCCGGTTGCCCGCGTACCAGGCGCCAGGCCGTTGTGCCGGCCAAGGTGAAGATGCCGGCGGCAATCGACGAACTCTGCTTCGGCGCGGCGGGCCGGTTCATGGTCCTGGGATTCGAGCGCCTGGGGAAGGTGGCGCTATTCGACGTGTCTGAGGGCAAGATCGTCGGATACGTTCCCACGGAAGGCCACGGGCTGCTGTTTGCCGCCGGGGCGGAGAAACTGGTGGTCTACGATCCGCAAACGGCGATGATCCAGCGGTACGCCTTGGATGGCCTGAAACCGGAAGACGCTCAGCCCATTCACCTCCAGCAGAAGATCGACCGCCTGGCCATGGGCGCTTCGTCGCAGGGCCCCCTATTCTACTCCACGAGCGCCTATCTCGAGGGCGACGTGGGTGTAATCGACCTCACCACGCTGAAACCGCTTGAATGCAAGCTCTCGCCAAACGTCGCCGGAAAGATGAGGGGACACCTCGAGCTGCGCGGTTCGGCCGATGGTCGCACTTTTGGCTGTTGGGAGCCGCTGACGATCCCCTCGGGCTTGTTTGTGTTGCATTTTGCCAACGAGAAGCTCGACGGAACGTACCAGCGCGTGTCGCCCACATACGTCTGTCCCGACGATTTCGGCGAGCATGTTTACACGGACCTGGGAATCTACGACAACCGCGCAAAGCAGAACGATCCCAACGCGAGCAGCAGCGCGGCCCGCATTTCCTATCTGCCGGCCGTCGGCGGGCCCGCCTACCTGACCTACCCGTGCGAGATGAAGTCGCGATCCCCGGCCCACGGACTTCCAAGAGGTCCACTCCTGCAACGCCGCCGCGGGACTCGTCCAAGGCCACCGCCTCAGTCTATCAACAAGGATATCCGGACCCGCTGGCAAAGATCCAGATCGAAGGCGTCCCGAACGTGGTGGTCCCCAATCAGCAAAAGCGGGACGGACTGACGATCGACAAACGGCTTGTCTTCCTGGCCGCGGCCGGAGCCTTGGTGACGATTCCCGAGCCGCGGGACACGGTGGTCGTGCGGCCGCTGGACATCGAGGCCGAGCTGCATCGCGCCGGCAAGGACTTCTTGATGGTCCTCTCCGTGCCGCCGCGTTCCATGGCGCTGGGAGAGACGCTCGCGTACCAGATCGATGCCAGATCGTCAGGCGGCAATATCAAGTACAAGCTCGAATCCGGCCCTGAAGGGATGACGGTCTCCGACGACGGGCTGGTGCAGTGGACTCCCGCTTCCCGTCCGCCTGACGGCGCCGCCACGGGCGTGGTCTCCGTCGCCGCCGGCGCACGTGCCGTCAAACATGCGATGACGATCGATGTCCGACCTCCGGCCGACCTCTCCGGCCAGGCCGAGGGGGGGCCTCCGCCGGGCGCATGGTCGCCCGAAAAGCCGCCGTCCAAGCCGGCGGGGAACCTGGTCATGAAGCTGCCGGCGAAGTACGACGACGTTTGCGCCGGCGGCGGCGGCCGGTTCCTAGTTTTCAGCCTGGCGTCGCTGCATAAGCTGGCCGTATTCGACGTGCGGACCGCCCGCGTGGTCGGCTATGTCCCCGCGGACGGCAGCCACTGTCTGTTTGCCGCGGGCGCTGAAAAACTGGTGGTCCTCGACTGCGACCAACAGCAAATCCAGCGTTTCGACTTGCAAACCCAGAAGCTGGAGGCGACGCACCATTTGTCCCTCGACGGCAGCGCCGTGGCCGCGGCCATGGGAAACGCCTCTCGGGGCCCCGTTTTGATCGCAGAACAAGCCGCGAAACGCCCGTTTCACGTCGAGTTGCTCGACCTGGAGACCCTCCAACCGCCGGACTACCAGATTACCCGCCAGGACAATTTCCAGACCACCGCGGTGACCTACCTGCGGGCGTCGGGCGACGGCCGCGTGTTCGGCGTCTGGCGCGGCAACACGGCCCCCACCGGCCTTCAGACCCTGCTGATCCACGGCAACGAACTAAGGCCGTTCTCCGTGCGCAACTCCTCCGCGGGCTGGGTTGTGCCGGACGAAACCGGCGGTTGGGTCTACACGGCGGTTGGCATGTTCACGGACGAGCTTGCAGAGGTCGGCAGCCGCGAGGCGCCGGACCGCGGCTTCGGCGCGCCGATCCCCGCGCTATGCGGACCCTTCTTCGCGCGCGTCGAGTACGCGCCGATGACGTCGACGAAAATCAAGACGCCCGCCACGATCACGGTCCACGTGGTCGGCGAGCAGCAGCCGTTGGCCACGCTTTCCGACATGCCCATCCGCTGCGCCGACTGGCGGGGCGGCCTTGCCACCAACTCCGAGCGCGGTCCGATGACCCTCGACAAGCAGGTCTGGCTGGTGCCGAACGAGAACGTGCTGGCCGTCCTGCCGGAGGAGCGGGACTCGGTCGTGCTGCGCCGACTGGACGTGCAGGAAGAACTGCGCAAGTGGGACAAGGACTGCCTTGTGCTCACGACGCTTCCACCGCGGTTCGTTGCCGTGGGACAGACCTTCGAGCATCAGTTCGGCGACACGATCCAAACAGGGAAACGTCTCCTACAAACTCGACTCGGGCCCGGACGGCATGGTCCTTTCGGCAAGCGGGTTGCTGCGCTGGCCGGTCAAGGTCCGGCCTGCGGACGGCACGGCCACCGCGGCCTTCACGGCGAGCGATGCCGCCGGTCACGTGGCCTCGCGGACTTTTACGATCCGCGTCGTGGGCTCGGAGGGCGCGCCCGTCGCTTCCGCGGCGACCGCCCCGGCGGGCGGCGCTGAGACGCCGATGACGGCGACGCGGATCTATCCGGGTTACCAGCCGGGCCACAAGCTCGACAGTGCAATGGCATTCGCGCCGGCGACCTTGGCCAAGGGCGAGACCGCCTACCGGCTTCCGGCGGCCTTCGACCAGGTTTGCGTGGGAGCGAGCGGCCGGTTGCTCGTATTCTATTTCAAGGCGCTGGGGAAAGCGGCTGTCTTCGAACGTCAGGGAAGCCAAGATCACCGGATCGGTTCCCGCGGGCAACGACGCCCTGATTGCCGCCGGAGCGGAGCACCTGCTGGTCGTGGACTGCGCCAAGAGCGAGGTCCGGCGTTTTCGGCTCGACACCCTCAAGGCCGAGGCGGCCAGGCCGCTCGCCCTGCGCGGCCGCCCCACGACCGTCGCCATGGGGTCGGCTTCGCAGGGGCCCTTGTTGATCGGCTGCGGATCTTCCCGGTCGACGGAGCCGCGCTGCTGCGCGCTGCTGGACATCCCTACGCTGGAGCCGATCGATCCGGCCGTCTGCCGCCTTCCCGATGCACCGTCGCAAATGCCCTGCGACGAACCGTCGCTGCGGGCGTCGTCCGACGGCCGCGTGTTTACTTTTTGTCATTCCGGCGACTCCCCCAAGGGCCTCGTCGTGCTGAGGATCTGCGGACACCGCGTCAAGGTCGCCGAGCTCCGCGAGTCGGTCGGCCTCCCCTTCCCGGACGCCACGGGGCAGCGGATCTATACCGCAAACGGCATTTACTCGAACCGGGCAGAATACCTGGGCCATGCGATTCCGGGCTGCCTGCTCGTCCCGTCGGTCGACGGCCCCTTCTTTCTTTGTTTTCCGGGGAGCGATTCGCCCAATAACCGCACCTTCGACCAGAAGCCCGTGATCTCCGTTTTTGCCGACGATCCAGGTCATGGACTGGCAGGCCTCGACCACCTGCCGGAGCAGTTCCTGCACGTCGATGCACACGTCGATGCCAAGGTCTACGTCGACCCGTGGGTCTACCACGTCGCGAAGGCGGACGTCGTGGCGATGCTTGCGATTTCCAGGGACGCCGTCATCCTGCGACCGCTAAAGCTCGAAGACGCGGAGCGACGCGCCAGGCGGCAGAACTATCTCTTCCTCGCGTCGTCGCCTCCGGGGATTGTGCGGCTGGGTGAAACGCTGCGCTATCAGCTCGACGTGCGTTCCAAAGCGGGCGGCGTAACGTTCAAGTTGGAGGCCGGTCCCAAAGAGATGAGCGTTTCCGATACCGGCCTGCTCTCCTGGACCGCAAACACGGGCATCGGGGCCCGGTTGGCGCACGTCGTCGTGGCCGCCAGCGACTCTTCCGGCCAGAGCGTGCGCCAGACGTTCGATCTCGATCTCGACGACGGCCAGTCGGATGCGAGCACCGTAGCCGCGGCAGCGCGAAGCGAAGCTCCGCAAGCGCCGTCGGCGGGCCCGGCGACCGCGAAACCTGCCGAGAAGTCCGGCCCGGCCGCCGCCGGGCAGGTTGAATTCAAAACAGTCCAGGACAGCACCGGCAAGTTCAAGGTCGATGCCGCTTTCGACGGCATGGTCGACGGCAAGGTGCAACTCAAGAAAAGGGACGGGAGCACGGTCCTCGTGCCGCTGGAAAAGCTGAGCGCCGCCGACCAGGATTGGGCAAAGCAGCAACGCGCGGCGCCGGGCGTGCTTCCGGAACAGACGCAGCCGAAAACGGACAACTCTGTTGGGCACGGATCGGCCGAGCGCGGGGGCGCCAAGCCGGACGCTTCGGCCACACGCGACAAGGCCGCCGATCCGGTCGAATACTCTCTCGGGCTCCTCGCCGAAGCCCGGAAATGCCTGCCGGAAATTGAAACCCCCGCGGCCGGCAAAGCCCTGGAGAAAGAGATCGGCGCGGCCGAGAAGATCCTGAGTATCGTTGCCAGCGCCAAGAAGAACGACCTGGGACCGTTGCACGCCGCGTTGAAAGACGCGCAGGACGATCAGCGCAGGCGTGGGTCCGCATGCTCTGCAGCGTCGATCTTCCGGCGGTCGCCGAGCCGCTGGCCGTGGAAGCAACGCCGCAGGACTCCACCGATTATTTCCCTCTGTGGTGCGTCGGCCGGTACTACCTCGATCGCGGCAAGCGGGCCGAAGCCGTCGGCGTATTCAAGCAACTGGAAAACAATAAAAGTCCGATTTAGGTTCTAAGACAATGGTATGAAGTGTGTTACGTTTCACCCTGAATGGTATAGTTCCACTGCGGGTGGATATCGTGATGCTTAACTCTTACCGTTTGCATCTGTTCGTCGGTAATTTTCTTGCCCGTTTCATATTCGTGGGTGTCCAGTTTCGCTTTCACTTTCAGACCGGTCTTGGTAGTGGTGGAACTTATGAAGTTGATGATCGTTTCATAACTTACCAACGGTTCACCTCGCCAAGTGACACTGATCTGGGAAAACAGCCGATGTTCTATCTTATTCCACTTGCTGGTTCCGGGGGGAAAGTGACAAACTGTCACCGCCAAGCCGTGGCGATCAGCAAATTGCTGGATACAGTATTTCCACAGGCGGTTCCGACTTCCGTTGCTACCGCCACCGTCGGCAGTGATCAAGAGCTTGGTAGCGTTCGAGTAGTGACGGCGCCCCAGCATCCGCCACCAACGATCGATGCTCTCCGAGGCAAACTCGGCAGTGTCGTGGCTAATTCCCACATTCACAAAGCCTTCATTCTGGGTTTCATCGTAAAGGCCATAGGGATACGCCCGGCCCTCAGCCAGGGACGGAAAGTCGTAAGCGCTGACCACATGCTGCTTTTTTCCCCAGCGACGCCCCTTGTTGTGGAACGCCCCCACCAGTTCCTTCTTCTTGGTATCCACGGAAATTACGGGGATCTTGCACGCATACAGCGTTTCACCTGCTGGTACAGGTAGCGAAATTGAGCATCCCGTTGAGGATGTTGCTTGCCCTCGATCGACCGCTTGTTGCCCCACAGAGAATAATCCAACTCTCGCAGCAAACGGTGTACCGTGGGATGACTGACCGTGTGTCCGCGCTGAGTCAATTCCTTGGCAATGGATCGAAGCGATTTCGTGGTCCACTTCAGCAGTCGCATGGGATCACCTGCCGTAGTTTCTCCCATCAGCAATTCCAGGTCATCCACGAGGGACGGATCGACTTCTTCGCTCGCTTTCCGTCCAGCGCCAGGACGGCGGGCTCTTTCCGGCATCTCACCCAGATCTCCCGCCTCCAACTCCTCGATCCCGCGCCGAATCGTGCGCTTCCGACAGACCCAGCACTTCCGACACAAGAGTAATACCGCCATGTCCCAAAGCCATGGCTTTCTCGGCAGCGTAAAGCCACGCCTGCCGCTCGTTGAAAAGGGACATCAATTCGATCCACCGGCCATGCGTAGCTCGCACGTCGTCATCGACGACACATTGAGGACAAATACAACCCTGAAGACCCGTTCTCGACATAGCCGCCATCCTTGGCGTGCATGGTTGAAGAATTAGTACTCCTCGATTATACTCCTTTCACATAACGTGACCACCCCAGAATCATACAAACCGGACTTTTATTGTTTTCCAGTTGCCAAGCGTATGGCGGAACGCTCCGGCGGGCTCGGACCGCCCGTGTATCTGTCGGGAGCGACCGCTCCGGATTGGCTGGTGTTGGAACCGCTCTTGCAAGCACGAGATTTCGACGGGGCGATCGCCGTGTCGGAAGGCGTCAAGCAGCCGGCAATCCGCTTCGAGGCGCTGGTGTACGTCGCGCGGCACTTCGCGCAGCATGGCGATCCGAACAAGGCGAAACAAGCCCTGGCGACTGCCGAAGGACTTCTTGAAGCGGCGGCGGGCGAAGTGCCGGCCGATGTCCCCGATCCGAAGCGGATGTTCCGCTTCCTGGAATTGTCGGTCGGCTATGGAGCGCTGGATCCGGCCAAGCGGAGTTCCTATGGGGATCGTGCCATGGAAGCGGCTGGGAAGATCCGCGACGCGCAGGTGGCCGCCAATGCGGTCAACCGTTTGACCGCCGGTCGACTGGGATTGCAGCCGGACCTGAAATGGACGGCCTCTGCGTTCGATCAGCTTGCCGCCAATTTCTGGCAGAGCGGCGATCGGACGCACGGCCGGGCTGCGATCGCTCTCCTCAAGGAGGTCAGCCAGAAGGGACTTCCGCCCGACCAAGGCAAGTCGGCCCTCTGGGGCGTGGCGATGCTGCAGTCGCGCCTGGGCGACTATTCCGGTTGTGCCGCGACCCTGACGAGCATCGACGAGGACCCTCGCGCCGACCTTTGCCGATGCATGCTGGAGGGCAAATTCCCGGCCACCGCCGAGGAGGCCCGCGAGTTTCTTGCCGTTTACCGCACTTTGCCCGTCGATGACATCGATCCCGGGCGCAGTTCCCGGGAGAGGATGATTCGGGTCCTGGTCAAGGCCGGAGAGGTGGCGGAGGCGCGGAAACTCGCGACCGGAAAGAGCCCTGCGCAGTCGGCACTTGTGGGGCAACTGGCCGTCGAGAACCACGTCGCGGAGGCGGAAAAGGAGTTGGCCGCCGTCAGCGACCAAGGCTGGCACGACGAATCGATCACCCTGATTGCCGACGCGCTTCTTGGGCACGGCGATTTGAACGCCGCTGTCCGTTACCTCGATCTTGCGAGTTCCTTGAACGACGGGACTTATGTGATTGGCTCGCGGATCGCCTTGGCGTGCGTCAAGGCGGGACGATTTGGCGAGGCGGCCCGCCTTGGCGCCGAACGGACGAACTAAGCCAGGACGCGATCATCAAGGAGCTCTGCAAAGCCGGCCGCGTGGAAGAGGCCCTGGAGGTCGTCAAGGTCGGACAACCGCGACGAATGCATCACCGCTACGGTCCCGACATCGCCGCGGCCTGGTGCCGTCGCGGCAAGCCCGACGCCGCGCTGGCGGCGCTAGCGACTCCGGGCGGCTTTCCTATGCAACGCTATAATCTGGCCGCTGGGGTTGCCAACATCTGGTCGACTTGTGCCGACACGGGCATCGTGGCCGATTGGGCCAGAAAACTGGACTCCCCGGCCGAGCGCTGCGCGGCCTTGGCGGCACTGGCTAACGCAAACATCGTCAAACGCGATCCCTTGTCGCGCGATCTTGCCGGACAGGCGGGCTATCCGCGGCTTGTAGGGATCTGGTAGAAAGTAGAAACTCGGGATGGAAGGCGGCAGCATCCGCATCCTTGTTGTGCCACCAGTCGTGTCACATGAGATCCACCAGCACGCTGTTTTGCAGATCCATGCCGAGGCGCGTCAGCCGTAATGCGTCCGCCTGCCATTCCAGCAGCCCTGCGCTGGTCGGTTTATCCAGTTTTTCAGCGAACGCCTCGCGGATGCCCATCCCGTGCATGCGCGTAAAATCCTCGTTCTCTACGCCGCGCGTCATCCGCAGGCCCAGCATCATGCTCTCGAACCGCGCTTCTTCTTTTGAGATCTGCTCCGTCTTCGCTTCCTCGCCTGCCAGGTACGCATCGAGCTTTGACGGGTTCATGGTGCGGCATTCCTGGAAGAAGCTGTGCGCCGCGCAGCCGAAGCCCAGGTACGGCACGCGCGTCCAGCAGCCGACATTATGCCGGCAGGCGTATCCTGGGCGGGCAAAATTGCTGATTTCATATTGATGAAAGTCGTGCTCCGCGAGCGTCTGCCGCACCAGCTCGTACATATCGCGATCAACGTCCACATCGGGAAGAGCCAGCCTTCCCACGGCAATATCGCGGCAGATCGGCGTTCCTTCCTCGACAATCAGACCGTAGCAGGAGAGATGCGTGGGAGAGAGCGCAAGCGCGGCTGTCAGCGTTTCCCGCACGTCGGGAACGGTTTGCGAAGGCAGGCCAAACATCAGGTCGAGGTTGAAATTGTCAAATCCCGCTTGACGGGCGAGTTCCACGGCGGCGACCACGCGCTCCCAATCGTGGATCCTGCCGAGGAGCCGCAGAAGACTCGCCTGGCTGGCCTGTGCGCCGATCGAGAGCCGGTTCACGCCTGCTTTGCGCGCCGCCTTGGCAAAGGGCGCCGTGAGGGTTTCCGGGTTGCATTCGCAGGTGATCTCGGCGCCCTCGTCGATGGGGAATGCTTCGCCGAGCGCCGCGAGAATGCGCGTCAACTGGGACCCGTCCAGCAGCGAGGGCGTGCCCCCGCCGAAAAAAATCGTATCCGCTTGGGGATGCCCCGTCTCTCGGCCGCGGCGCGTTATCTCTTGGATCACGGCGTCCACATAGCGCGGGATCTCCGCCTCGCGCCCCGCCCACGTTGCAAAGTCGCAATACGTGCATCGGCGCACGCAGAAGGGCACGTGTACGTAAAGCCCGATGGGCTGATTGAAAGAAACCGGCATTTTACCTCGTTCCGATTGAATATCGTTCAATCGCCTGTAAAGGGGCGGAGAGGCTTACGAACTGCGCAGCATCGTGGCGATGTCGATAATAACTTCGCAGGGGTTGCCGGTGTCAACGAGCAGGTCCAGGGCCTGTCGGCGACCGTCTCGCGCGACAAGTTCTGCGCACCCACGCGCGTGCAGGCTCGCCGCGATATGCATTCCGTTGTTCCGCCCGCGCTTCCGGCATCGTGTTCAAATGAGAATGAAGTCTGAATGAGTCAATTAGCGATAAAGAGCGTTCTCCCTCCTCCATATTCCCCACCCCTATTTTTCTGTCGAAATCTCCCTGCCCCCTGTTTCGCTCGGCGGTTGCCCTTCTGCGGGGATCGCATCCGTTGCCGGCAGGGGAACGACCGCGGAGCGCATGACAGAGGCGGCGGAGCGCATGGTCAAGAGGGAAGATGCTCCAAATCGTCAAGGTCTTTGTGGCGGCCGGCGGCCTGCTTCAATTTGCGCAGCCAGGGCAGGGAAACAAATCGCAGGTTGTCAAGCTCGACGCTGTCGGAAAAGACGTCGGCCACCGGCATCTCCGGAAAGCCGGGGATGTAGTCGTAGAGATCGAGAAAACCAAGATCCGTGGTCAGCATCATCAGGTGTTCGCCGCGGACGTAGGACCGCGACACCGGGACGAGCCTTTCGATGCCCGTGGCAGGGTCGCGTTGATCGCTGATCCAGCAGGCGTGGATCGATTCGAGGACCTCCAGCAGGGCAGCTTCCGAGGCCGGAGATCGCTCGAAAATGAGATCGGCGTCCTCGGTGGTGCGTACGTAGCCGTGAAAGACGACGGCGTGCCCGCCAATGATGACAAATCGCACGCCGGCGCGAGCCAGAAGCTGAAAGACGCTCAGGGGATCGTCAGAAGTTAACATGGACGCTCCGCTGGCGCAGGTTGCGCAGCCAGTAGTGCCGGTAGCCCTCGCGCGATGCGGCAAGCAGTTGCCCGGCCCGTCTCTGCAACGCGACGAAACGTTGCAACCGCTCGCGCGCCGTCAAACCGGCAGTCTCTTGCGACGGGCGACGATCTTCAGTCATGGGGGGCATATTCATTACGATAGGCGACTTAATTTCCTTCCAGACGACTGATTATACCCTAGGCGAGAGTGGTGAGTCAATGAAAGCCTGGCGACGAGGCGACGATTGACTTCGTCCGCGTCCAATGTTAAAATCTCAGCGGAGGCTTGGAGATGGCGAGTTCAGTGATCTTTGAAGAGCGGGTCGAAATCCCCTATTTCCGCTCGTTGGCCGAGTTCCGCGCGTGGGCGTTGTCCGACGCTTTCCCCGAGCGCGGCCGAATCGACTACGTCGGCGGGCGGATCGAGGTCGACATGTCGCCGGAAAATCTGTTCTTTCATGGTTCCATCAAGACCGAGGTGGTCCGAGTGTTGGCCAACATCGTTCAGTCCGCCGGCGGCGGGTATTTGTTCAGCGATTGCACGCGGGTTTCCTCCCCGAATGCAGACCTCTCTGCGGAGCCGGATGTCGTGTACGTCTCCGCCGATTCGATCGATTCCGGCCGCGTCCGCCTGGTGCCTAGCGCCGGCGGCGAACCGGACAGCTATGTGGAACTGGAAGGCGCGCCGGACCTGGTCGTGGAGATCGTCAGCGACAGTTCCGTCGCCAAGGACACGAAGCGATTGCCGGTTTCCTATTGGCGCGCCGGGATTGCGGAGTACTGGCTGGTCGATGTTCGCCGGGAGCGACTGCTCTTCCGCCTCCACGCGCGCGGCGCGGACGGTTACGAGCCGGCGCCGGCGGATGCGGAGGGTTTCCAGCTTTCGGCGGTTTTCGATCGTCGATTCCGTCTCGAACGTCGGCGCGACGCCCGCGGCCGCTGGGTCTTCGACCTCCAGTCGCAGGCGTGCCAGCGGTAGACTATCCTTGGAGAAAATGCGGTGGGTAGGAACGGCGTCGTGCCGGCGGAGTTGGAGTTTGCGGCAGCACAGCAACTGCTCGGCAGACACGGCGGCGATGCGCTCTTCGAGCAATCTGGGGAAAGGAAAATGGCGGAAAGGAAGATGGGAGGAGAACAACGGAAAGGGCGAAGAGTCTCACGCAAAGGCGCTAAGGACTTTTCTTTGCGCCTTTGCGTTAGATTTGTAATTAATATTGAGCGATGTCGCCGATTTTCGTCAGGGCCCATCGTTTGGGATAGCGGGTTGAACGAAGTTTACGATGGACTCGATCTCGACGAGCGTTGTGTCAAACCACTCGGTTCCAGGTGCCTCACGCTTTGACCCGCGTGCTTCAAGCGTCGAATGGATTGCATCTTCCACAGCGGCAACCCGCTGGACTTTCCAGGTGTTAAGAACGACAGGGAATTCAAAGCAGCACGTCTGCTTGCACTTTGCACTGCTGCGTCACTCTCGCTTTAGCATCGTCACCGGTGGTCAATCCAACCTTGATGGGGAATCTGCCGCTATTCCTCATTATGGAGGGGAAGGAATATGCGTAGATGATACCCGAATCGTCGGAATCAACGTCGGTGGCGACGGAATCCGCTTCTGCCACTTCCGCGTCGTTCGAGACGTTCTTGAACTTCCCGCCGCCGAGATACTCGAAGACATCCAACTTCTTGGCAAGAAACGGGACGTAAAACGCAAAAATCTGGCGCGCAGTGTTCGTTTTGTCCGACTCGGCCTTCTTGATCGGAGTTTCCAATTGTTCCGGCGTATACGTCTGCTCAAGCAACGGGTAGAGAATCTCTAGGAGTGAGAACGGCTCATCCCCGAGGCCGCTAACCATCTCCACTATCCGCGGAAGAAGTTCATATCGGGCCGCATGGTAGATGTAGGATCGTGTCGGTTTAAATTCGATGGCCATGTTTCGTTTCACCTCCGGTTTCTTGACTAGGAACATTGCCAGCAGTTCTATTGAGGTCGCCAACACACCTCTCGGCTAATCTTACACTACACGAGAGACTAGCAAATCGCAAATCGCAAGTGCCTAGAAATTCTTCATGGGCCGTAGTAGGCGCGGCTCACGGCGCTGCGCAGGTCGGCCCCCGCGGAACCTTGAGTAAGGTGCTCCGCGCACGCGACAAATCGCACTCCGTCATGAGCGGAACACCGTGGAAACCAAGTAAACTCGCGGCAATTGGGGAATGATCTTCATAAGACGCAGCCCCCATTCTTGATCCCTATCGAGTGCCTCCTCGACCGAACAGGTGACGGGAGCGTCGAAAACGATGTGGGTATCGTCGGCGAATTCCGGATCCACCGAGACCCACACTCGCGAGAACCCGCCGTAAATCTCCCGCGTTAGCTCGATCACTTGGGCCAGGTACTGGGACACGCCTAGTCGTGCCGCCGCTTCATGGACTTCCGCGGGTATCGCATCCGTCGGCGGCAGGGGAACAACAGCGGGCGGCGTCACAGAATGGGCGGATCGCGTGGTCATGACAAGCAGCCTTGGGTTTCTTATAGGAGCATTTGCCTCACCCACGTCACTCTCTCGACGGGGAGGGGCGGGACAAGCCGCGCCGGATCGTACCTTACGCGGCGCCGATAGGGCCCGCTGTCGTAGCAGCGGGTGAAGACGGCCCCCAGGTCCAGCGGCACCTGGCCGTCGCCCGGCAGCAGGGGAATGGCGAACTCGGGGAAGGCGTCCTCCAATTTCCAGGGGTAAATGAAGAACCGGCCCGGCTGGTCGAATCGATGCACGGACACGTGGTAGTCGTACGGACCGGCTTTGCGGCGAAGCCTCTCCAGGGACACGGGAGTCGTGTGTTGGCCGCCACGGAGCAGATCGATTTCCACCAGGTGGACCGGGCTGCCCAGGACTTCACGCTGCTTCTCCAGGTACAGGTCCCGGCCCTTTTCGCCGGGCGTCTTGTTGGCCAGGCTAAGAACCTCGATGACCGTCACGAGCCGCTCGCCCTCGTCGTCCCGGCGCGTACGGATTTCTACTTCCGTCTCCGTCCGCTCGTCGTCGGTCACCTCGAAGACCAGCGGTTGCGTCCGCGCCGTCACCGCAACGCCGCCGCTCTCAGAGCGGATGTCGTCGACACCCTGGATGACGGTCGTATCCGGTTCGACGTACCGCGCCGAGGTCTCGATCCATACCCGCTCGTTGATCTCGGCGAAGTAGGGCGCCGGCAACCGCGCCTGCAGCGCCTCGCGAATGTAGGTGTGCATCGCTCCGTGCAAACCCGCAAAGAAGTGGGGATGTTCAAGAAACGGGTCCATTCCTGGAAAGGGCGAGGGCATGGGACGATTTTCCTGGCGAGGATCTACGCGACATATACCTGATTATTGTACCGTGCTGACCATTCTCATGCAAACATCGGCTCAGGAAGAGTCTCGGCGATCTCCATCCGTTTGCGAAGGACCGCAAGCACCTCGGAATCGTCTGCGCTGGGAAGATCGTGCCGAATGCCCGCCATCCGAAGTTCGTGGACAAGATCGATCATGTCCAGCGTGCCGCGAAATCGCTGTTCGGGTGTCATCCGCCGCGATCGCTCGACTTCTTCCCAAAAATCAACATCCATTTCGGCTTCTCCCTCCGCTACTTCCTGTCCGCCGCCAGCACGGCAATGAACGCCTTCTGCGGGATCTGCACCTGGCCCACCTGCTTCATCTTGGCCTTGCCCTTCTTCTGCTTTTCCAGGAGCTTCTTCTTCCGCGTCACGTCGCCGCCGTAGCACTTGGCGGTGACGTCCTTGCGGTAGGCCGCGATCGTGGAGCGGGCGATGATCTTGCCGCCGATGCAGCCCTGGATCGGGATCTTGAACTGGTGGCGGGGAATGGCCTCGGCCAGTTGCTCGCAGTAGTGCAGGGCCCGCGCCCGCGCGGTCGCGATGGACCAGGTAGGCCAGCGTGTCGACCGGCTCCCCGTTGATCAGGATTTCGACCTTCACGACGTCGGTCTCGCGATAGTCGATGGTGAAGTAATCGAACAAGCCATAGCCGCGGGTGACCGACTTGAGCTTGCCGTAGAAATCGAAAAGCACCTCGCCCAGCGGCATCTCGCTGATCACCTCGACCCGGCCCACGGAGAGGTAATTGATCTGCTGGCTCGCCGAGCGATAGTCGCGGCAGAGCTCCATGACCGAGCCGACATACTCTTCGGGCGTCAGAATCGTCGCCTTGATGTAGGGCTCCGTGACGCTGGCGATCTTGAGCGGATCGGGCCAGTGTCCCGGGTTGTCGACCTCGAGCACGTTGCCGTCCTTCAAGGTCACCTGGTACTTGACGGTCGGGGCCGAGACGACCAGCCCGATATCGAACTCCCGCTGCAGCCGCTCCTGAATCACGTCGAGGTGCAGCAGGCCGAGGAACCCGCAGCGGAAGCCGAAGCCCAGGGCCGCGGAACTGTCTTTCTCGTACGTCAGGGCGGCGTCGTTGATGGCCAGCTTGTCCATCGCCTTTTGCAGTTCGCGATACTCGTCGGCATCGATCGGATAGATCGAGGAAAAGACGACCTGCTTCGCCTCCACGTAGCCGGGGACCGGTTCGGCCGCAGGACGGTCGCGGTGCGTGATCGTATCGCCGATTTCAATATCGCGGACGCTCTTGATTCCGGCGATAATGTAGCCCACCTCCCCGGCGGCGAGCTGCTCCTGAGGATAGAACTTGAGCCGATTGATCCCCACTTCCTCCACCGTGTAATCCCAGCCCGAGTGCATGAAATGGATGGCGTCGCCGGCTTTCACCGTGCCGTCCATGAGGCGGCACTGGAGAATCACCCCGCGATAACGATCGAACTGCGCGTCGAAGACCAGCGCTTTCAGCGGCCCGGCCGGATCGCCTTTGGGGCAAGGCAGCTTCTCGACGATTCCGGCGAGCACTTCTTGAATGCCGGCGCCGGTCTTGGCCGAGATGGGGATGGCCGCGAACGGATCGAGCCCCAGGTCCTTGTCGATCTCCTCGCGGACCCGCTCGACGTCGGCGGCGGGCAGATCGATCTTGTTGATGATCGGCAGCAGTTCCAGGTTGTGATCGAGCGCCAGGTAGAGGTTGGCGACCGTCTGCGCCTCGACGCCCTGGGAGGCATCGACGACAATCAAGGCGCCGTCGCAGGCCAGGAGTGAGCGCCGCACCTCGTGCGAAAAATCGACGTGCCCCGGAGTGTCGATCAGGTTCAGTTGGTAATCCTGGCCGTCGGGGGCGCGGTAGGAAAGCGTGATCGAATTGCTCTTGATCGTGATTCCCCGCTCGCGCTCGATATCCATGGAGTCGAGCAGTTGGTTGCGAAACTCGCGCTGCGAAACGCCGCCACAGGCCTGGATCAAGCGATCGGCCAGGGTGGATTTCCCATGGTCAATATGGGCGATGATGCAGAAGTTGCGAATATGGTTCATGAAACGTGTTGAAGAAATTGCCGATCAACGACCTTGATGTACGAGTCCCTGCACGGACAAGGCCCCTGAATCCATCGATTCTAACCCATGACGCTGAAAAGGGATAGGGGAAAGGTGGAAGAAAGGAAGATGAAAGAAAGGAAAATACATGGAAGCAAAGACCACCGTATCTATACTCCAGTATTCTCATTTTTCTTTCTGTCATTTTCCTTTCTGTCCAAAGGATCTTGAGGCGAACTTCGGGCCGGCAAAAAGTCGTGCAGGATCAGGCAAGGGTCCGGGACGATCGTGCTATCGACGGGTCGCTAATAGTGCTTATAATTCGATAAAGGAATTTACAACATGGAAATCAAGCGAAGCGGCTCGCAGCCCTCCGTCAAAGGACCGGCCGACTGGTTTACGGGAACGGTGCGGATTGACCCCCTGTTCCAGGCAAGCAATCCGGCGCAGCGCAGTCGGCGCGAGCGTCACGTTCGAGCCCTGCGCTCGGACTGCATGGCACACCCATCCGCTGGGCCAGACTTTGATCGTGACAGCCGGCTGTGGGCTCGTGCAGCGCTGGGGAGGCCCGATCGAAGAAATCCGGCCGGGCGACGTGATCTGGTTCGCGCCGGGCGAAAAGCATTGGCATGGGGCCACGGCAACTACAGCGGTGACCCATATTGCCATTCAAGAGCAATTGAACGGCAAGACGGTCGATTGGATGGAACAAGTGAGTGAAGAGCAGTACCAAAGCACTTAAAGGAGAAAAAATGCAAACGCGCAAACTCGGCAAGAGCAATTTGGAAGTTTCGGCCCTCGGGCTGGGCTGCATGGGGATGAGTTTTTCCTACGGCCCGCCCAAGGACATAAAGGAGATGAACGTCCCTTCTGCAAGCGGCCGTCCAGCGCGGTATTACGTTCTTCGACACGGCCGAGGTCTACGGCCCGTTCCTGAACGAAGAGGCTCGTGGGCGAAGCCCTGGCTCCCTTCCGCAAGCAGGTGGTGATCGCCACCAAGTTCGGGTTCGATCTCAATCCTGATTTCGATCCCCGCGGGATGAAGGGAGCACCGGGCCTGAACAGCCGGCCGGAGCACGTCAAGCGGGCCGTCGAGGGCTCGCTCAAGCGGCTCAAGGTCGAGAGGATCGACCTGCTCTATCAGCACCGGGTCGATCCGGACGTGCCGATCGAAGATGTGGCAGGAGCGGTGAAGGAGCTGATCGAGCAGGGCAAGGTCGAGCACTTCGGCCTTTCGGAAGCAGGAGCAAACACGATCCGCCGTGCACACGCCGTCCAGCCGGTCGCCGCGTTGCAGAGCGAATACTCGCTGTGGACGAGAACGCCCGAGAAGGAAGTGATACCGACCCTCGAGGAACTGGGAATCGGCCTCGTGCCGTACAGCCCTTTGGGCAAGGGCTTTCTCACGGGGAAGATGGACGAGAAAACGACCTTCGACACTACCGACTTCCGCAGCACTTTGCCGCGCTTCACGCCGCAGGCGCTCCAGGCGAACCAGGCTCTCGTCAGTCTGCTCGGCAGCATCGCAAAACGGAAGGAGGCCACACCTGCCCAGATCGCGCTCGCCTGGCTGCTGGCCCAGAAGCCGTGGATTGTCCCGATCCCAGGGACCACGAAGCTGCCGCGGCTGGATGAGAACCTCGGGGCCCTCGCGGTGGAACTCACGCCGGACGATCTGGGCGAGATCGCGAGCGCCGCCGCAAAGATCACCGTGCATGGGGCGCGGTATCCGGAGAAGCTGGAGCGGATGACCGGCCGCTGAACGGCAGAGCATGTGTTCTGATGTTGCTATCAGGCGGTTCAACACCCGACATCCGCAAATGTCGGCGCCAAGGCCACGGCGAGCCGTGCCTGCCATTGCCGGGCGCTGCCTTCAATCCACGGACACTCAAGCAGGAAGTTGTCCCAATCCACACGCCACTGCAGCGGGAAATCGTGCCCGAAATCAGCCGGCTTGCGCCAGTCGCCCGCCTGCAAAGTCCGTATAAGAAGGGCGTACGGCAAGCGGGTCTGCTCGGCCAGGAGGGTTGCGTCGTAGAGGTCCTTGCCCTGCGGATGCATATCGGTCTCCAGCCAATGGAGCTTCCATGCCAGCGACATGGCCTTGCCCGCCGCCAGAAGGCTGAGGGTGCCGCCGTCAATGGTGGCGATCGCGGTTTCCTGCGGCTCATCCAGGAGCTTCTCGCGAAAAGTAATGTCCATCTGCACGTCGCCGTGAGGCAGGTTCTCCGCCAGCCAGGGAAACCGGATCCGCTTTCCCGCCGCACGTTCGTAGGCCCAGATGTCATCCAAGGTGATCTTATCGACTTCGATGATCGCGGGACCAGCCATCGGGTCGTCGGCAAGCGCGGTCCGCAACTCGTCCAGCATGCCTTGTGCGACGGCGTCGTTGGGGCCAACGCTCTCGGACCGGAATATCCAGTCAATATCGCCCGGCTCTCGCGACGCCTCGCCCAGCCAGGCCTGAAGCAAGAGACTGGCGCAAGACAAGGTGATCTCTCCAATGCGAACCGCCGACCGCGCGGAGGAGATGGGCAATTACATGCCGGCGGGCCTCGTACCACTGCCGCCCGACCGCCGGATCGTCGAACTTGGGATCGCCCTGGCGAAAAGCACGCGGATAATGCAGCAGGGCTGGATCGAAAATCTGGGGACGGTCTGCCCCAATCCCGCCGGCCGCGGCCGCGCGGAATGAGTTCGGATAACCTCGTCCAACCTGGTCGGATTGTGCGGTCGCCTGCGGTCTTGGCGGCGGCGGTGGCGAGCGGTCCAGGGACGCCTCCCTGGACCGCGGCGCCTGCGGCGATTGTGTGCCGAACCAATATTGCCAGAATGAGCTCATGCCTTACTCCTCCACTCGAAGCCAACCGGCATCGACAGCCGGGTTGCTATCGTAAACAACAAATTCCTCTTCCACATCAAGAATCGGGTGGGCCAGTTCCTTGAGTGCCGCCAGGAGGCGATCAAGCTCCTGTCGAGCGGCGTGGCGACCGACGGATCGGCACTGTTGCGTGACAAACCGCTGCTCGTTTCCATCGACGAACTGCTGCAAGGCATTCCGCGAGACATGCGCCCCGTGCCGCTGCGCGACGGAGCGCAACGATTGAAGGTCGGCGCCCCGCCGCAGAAGCAATTTGACGTGGTGTTCGAAGTACGCTCCTGGCGACTGGTTTCGGGCGGTGTCGTTCGTTTGCGGAACGTCCTCGTTCTCCGGCGCGGCCTCGACCTTGATGCGCGAAACCGAAAAACCGGCGGCCATCAATGCCTCGTAGACATTGTTCGCGGCCGTGCGTTGCTCGGAGAGCGTGCCGCGGCCGTGCCGCGTTAGCATGGGCTGCGATCGGGTCAGACCGCGGTCGAGGACGATATGCAGGCATTTCAGGCCGTGATCGGCAGCCCATTTCCGCAAAGCGGGAATCTGCCCGTCATCGGTAGCGACAACGGTAATGTGCGTTTCAAAGTCGCCGCTGTATTCCATTTCGTCTTAATCGGATAGGTTCTTAGCGTGCCCTAATCTAATCCTCGCGGCGCCGCCAGTCGCTGTCAAGAACACGGCTAATTTGCCTTTATCTTTCATCCCTCATCTTTCATCCCTCATCCTTCATCCCTCATCCTTCATCCCTCATCCCAGCAGGTGCCGCAGTTTCTCGTCGGCATCCAGCAAGAGCTGCGGAGGGTTCGGCCACTGCTCCAAGATCAAGGCGCCGTGATAGTCGCGACGCCGCAGTCGCTCCAGAAAGACCCGCACTTGGGAATCGTCCGCCCGTGACGGCCCGGTGAAAAGCGTCAGATGGCTGTCGGCGTCGCCATAATTCTCGTGAACGTGGAGATGGATGATGGGGACCTCAGGCGACAAGGCATCGAGGTAGCCGACGTAGTCGTTGTGGTACGCCGCGCAGAGATTGGCATGGCCGATGTCGAGGCACATGCCGACCCTGGGAGAGGCTGCCGGCCCTTGGTTCAGATCCGCGAAGACCTGGTTGAAGTCCTGCGGCGTCGTGTGCGGGGTGTTCTCGATGCTTAGCCGCAAACCGGCCGAAGCAGCACGGCGGATCACGGCGTCCAAGGAACGAACGTAACTGAGGGCACCTTCGTCCATGTAAAGGTGCAGGTTCACGAGATCGGCCCCGATGTCCCGGGCAAAATCGATGCTCCGCATCAGGCTCGCGATCCCGTCCGGCGCAAGGGGTTGGCCTGCCAGGGGGCGTGGACCGTGAGCAACAAGGCGTTGGCCTCGCTCGTCCGCCGAATCCAATCCCGCTCCACCTGATCGATGTCCGTCTCGTCCCATCCGGCGACGGCGCCCTCAGGATAGACCTTTTTGTCGGCGAACCATTCGAAGGCCTCGAATCCGTGCCGCAGGGCGAAACGGAAGGGTTCCAAACGGTCGGCGCAGGAAATGGCCGTCTGATTGCCGATGCGGATGTTTGAAGTCATCAATGCCTCGCGCAGTTCTACGGATAGTCCGACCTGCGGCCGCGTCTGCACGACGTGATACGTCCCGCCGGCGATGGCCCCTTCCACGTCTTGCGGCGAGCCCAAGACCCGTTCCACTTCCAGCCCGATCCGGGCGATCGCGCGGAGCAGGCCGTCGCGGTAGTCCTGGTCCCACATCAGGCGCTCGCCGCGGTAATCGAGAAGTCGCTGCTGGGGCTCTTCGGCCAGGAAGCTGTCGTAGAGACCGGCCCCGGCGAAGTTCTCGAGGTCCTCATCGCTAGAGTCGGAGCGGAAGATCACGCCCTTGCCGAACAGGCCGACGCTCTTTCCGAGATAGGAAATGAGCCGCGGCGCGAGATCGGTCTTGCCGCAGATCGCGCCAGGGCCCGGCCCGGGTAGTTTCCGACCAGCGTCTCGCCCAACCCTAGCACGACCTCGGCGTAAAGCTCGTCGCGGTTCCCGTTGAGCGGATTGACGGTGTGAATGACGAAGGCGTAATCGGCCTCGATGACCTGCTGGACGAGCACGGCCATCCTCAGATACTCATGGGGAACGCCGCGCGTGCGGCGGGAGAAGAAGGCCCTCTCGTTCCACTTCGAGGCCCACACCCGCAGCACTCCCCGCCAGATGTCCTCCCAGGCGGTCGCGGGCAGGCCCATCTGCCGCCAGGCCCCGAGCAACGCCTCCTTGAGGGCTGCCGGCGGCGACATTTCCAGCAACAGCGTTCGCAGGCGGGGAAGCGCGCCGATCGGATCGTTTTCGGCCGCGGCGAGCAGGGCCAGGTATTTTTCCCGCACGGGGCGGTTGCCCTCGTCGTCGAGCGCCCTCTCAAAGCTGCCGAAGGGCAGCGCCAGCGAGGCCGGCAAGTGGATCCAATCGGGCAGGCGGCCGCGGAGGCCGTTGAGGTTGGTGGATTTGCCGCCCACGATGCCCGGCTGGAACTCGTGCTGCGTGACGGCCCACAGGGCGATGGAAGAAGAAGGCCGTATCGGAACGGGGCTTGGGGATTCCGGCCCTCGGTCCGGTTCGGCGGATGCGGCTGCGGCAAGCGCCGTTTCGTCCCATGCCACGTCGCCGGCCGGGGTTGCGTGCAGGGCGATGGTGCGGCCGCTGAGCCGCTGCAGGCGTTCGTACGCCGCCGGCTCGAAGCAGGTGGCGAAAAGCACCTCGGCGTTGCGGGCCCGGACGGCAACGTGGGAGAGCAGATCGGCGCATCGCGCGTGATGACGCCTTTCACGTTCGCGGCCAGATCTTCGCTTCCGGCCACCTGCGAGGCGATCAGAATGGTTGCCTCCGTGAACGCCTCGGTTTGGACGTTGGCCAGGCGTTCCACGGTCCGCACGCGCCCCGAGGCGGAAGCGGGACTGATGATCTGCCAGCCTCCCATGCCTGCCGCTTGCCGCAACAGCGGCTCGATGTGGCTTAAGAGCAGGGCCAGGGCGAAGGCCGGCCCCCCGCGAATGACCTCGTCGCTGAACAGCGACACCGTCCAAGCGGGCAGCCCAAAGGCGGCGCCAAGGAGCTCCGCCTTGGGTTGAAGTCGCCGGTAGAGGTCGTTGGTGAGCGACTGTACGACGCGGGCCGTACGGTCCGAGACGCTCTTGGCATGCAGGGCCCAATCGCGGTCGCCCTGGGGCAGCGCTTTGAGCCTGGCCCAATGCCCGGCGCACGGGGCCAGCTCCGGCAAGTCGATCGAGAGCATCAGGTTCCGCATCGCCCAGTAGACCAATTCGACCATCGGCCGCCGCTCGAAGCGGCTGAGGTCTTGCCGTTCGATCGACCCGCGGAGCGTCTCTTCCAGCGCGAGGTCCAACATCAGCAGGTCGCGGAGGGCCGCGTCATCCCGACCCGGCGTACCGGGCGCGCCGCCGTCCAGCGCCTGCCGCAAGTCGTCGCGGGCGGCGGTCACGGCGCCCGCAAGTTCTTCGGCGGCCGCCTGCCGGCGGTGCATGTTGAGAACGCCGTCGAGTTTCTGCGCCAGCCCTGTGGCCATGCGCCCCCGGGCGGCGGCAATCGCGCTTTCCAGGTCCGTGCCGGCGTGGACGGCCTTGACGATCCGCAGAAAGTTATCGAAGTCGCGCACCAGCGCGTCCTTGCGGTCGGGATAGTATTCGGGATCGCTGCGGATCGGACGCTCGAAACTTTGCAGCCGCCGGCGCGTGACGCCTCCCGCCTCCAGCGTCTGATAGAACCGGTTGCGATCGCCGCGGCTGTTCAAGAAAGCGAGGTAGGCCTCGCAGATCACGATGTCGTCGGGCGTGGTGTTGTTGTGCAGCTTCTGGTGCCATTCTTCGAGGAACAGGCCATGCACCTCCTTGATATGGTTGCGGTGCATGATCTGCAGGATCTCGTCCCGGATCCGCTGGCCGTCGCCGCCGCGCCCGAGCGTGGTGAGCATCCAGCGGGCCCAGATGCGAACGCGGGTCGATCCGTCCAGGGCACCCGGTACTCCGGGTCGCGGCGGATCGTGCCGCCAGATTTCGGCCAGGCGGGTCGTAAGCCGGTCCTGGGCGTGACTCAACTCGCGCGGCTTGGTGTTGTAGTTCCGCTGCCAGTCGAGTTGCCGCGTGGCGCTATAACGCAGCCAGACGAACAAGAGGGCCATGGCTTCCGGATCGTCCCGCACTCGATCCAGGAGGTCGTGGCAGAGGTTGAAGCGGTGCATCAAGGTCCAGGAACCGCCGCTCATCTCCGCGGCCACAATCGCGTCGGCCAAGGGCTGGAGTTGCGGGGAGTCGTGCGGTTGGCCCGGTGCCGGGGCAAACAAGGGCACGAACAGGTCGCTGCGCTGCCGCTTAAGCCACTGGCCGTTGCCGGGTTGAAAGAGGACGAATCTCATGCCTGCGGGTCCGGGCCCGTCGGCTGGCTTGTGGAATTCCAGGTCGAGCGCTTGCAAACCGTCCTGCACGGCAAGCGGAGTGCGGACGGCCAACGCATCGACAACGGTCGTGCCAGACGGCCGCTGGTCTTCGGGCGGGAGTTTCCACTCATGTGTGAAGCGCGGCGCCAGGCCCCAATGCAGCACGACGGGCGATTCCGCGTCGCAAATCAGCCGCACTCGAACGCCCTCGGGCGTGCTCCAGGCGGCTGCGGCCAGGCGGTCGCCGCTATCCAGCCCTAGCACGTCGCGGAAAGCAACCGCTTCCGGCGTCGTCGCGGAGAGGGCCTGTTCGAGCGAAGGGCGGCCGCCCGGCGGCAGCGAAAGCGGGATGCAGAAGTCCTTGCCGCCGTCTTTCAGCCAGCGGTTCTCCCGTGGAAAATAGACGACAAAGAGCAGGCTCCGCCAGGGACAAGACTGGTCGAGTTGGATGACCACTTGCCGCCGGCCGTCGCCGTTTGAGAAAAGCGCGGTCCGCACCGCTTGTTCGCCGGCGGCCGTCGTGCCTTGCGGCCAACAGCTTTCGGGCGGACGATGCCACGCGCCGGGCCGGCGGCCGCCCAGGCCCCAATGCAGGACGCAGTCCGCGGCTCCCTGCACTGCGATCAGCACGTTAAGCCGCTCGCCGTCCTGCTGCTGGCTGACCGAGACCGCGTCTCGTGTCGCAAAACTGACATTTTTGTTACGCGTTTCAGGCATCCTGAATATTCCTCGGAACCTTCGGACAGCGGTCCAACCGCTTAACCTGGATAATTATAACCGGTCTGCCCTCCGGCAAATCGGCTATTCTCCATCAATTCCGCGCATTCCTTGGAATCCGCGGCACAATCGGAGACAGGAAGTGCTTTGCGCGGGGTGTGAGCTAGAGTTGCTTGGCGGCATTTCTTGGGCCGCTTCCCCAGGGCCGGCCAGCGAAGATGAGGAAATAGGGATGGGCCTCCAGGTATTGCAACGTACGCTCGATGTCGGCATGCTCCAGGATGCCGAGGGGCGAGCCATTTGTTTGCGCGATGAACCTTCCGACCGCGAGGAACCTCAGGGCGGCAGCGGGACGCTCAAGTGGTTCATGTCCTTGATGGGCGAGACGCAACCGGAAGTTTCGCCGCTACGCGGCGCAGCGGCGACCGGCGACGTCACGAGCTACCGCTACGATTGGACGTTTGGAATCAGTTGCTTGGGGTCCCGCGATCTGTGGTGGGACTGGCAGGCTGGATTGCACGCGGAAAGTGCGATCTCGGTGCAGTTGATGGTGGCCTGCGGAGAAGGTCTCGGTTTCACGGAAATCTCGGCCCATCTTTGGTCGCTTTTTCCCTCGCGCAACCACCCCCTGCCGCCGGCTTTCCGTGCAGGCTGTCCGCCAGAGATTCCCGCCGGCGACGGTCAAACGAGCCACTGGTACGTTTGCCGGTTCTTAGATGGGAGCACCGGCAGTTGCGCGATCGATTGGCGGATCAGCCGGAGAGCGCTCGCGGAGCATGGCCCTTTGCTGCGGGGCGCGATTCAACTTGCCTTTCACGGGAACGTCGAGGCAACGTCGTCGCCGGCCCCGCGAATCCACCTCCTGCTGCGGCCGCAGATGAACTTCGATCCCAGCGATGAACTGCACTTCTCGCGGCTTGCGGACTCGGAGTGTCCGAGCCTGGTGATCTGCCCCAGGACACCCGCCGGAGAATATACTGCGCGCGGGTGAAAATGATCGAAGCCTGACGCGCAAGCGAGAGACATATATAAACGCTAACCTCGCTTGCGCTTCGGGCTTCGATGGCCCGCACATGAAACGGGTCATTTTCAGCCGTCGGCAGTAAAGCGTCCGGCATTGGGCAGCGTGGTTAGTATGCGTGATGTGGGTGCTGCCACGTCGCGGTTTCGGGCGCGGGGCAGAAAAAAGTTTTCCGCCGATTTTTTCTCGTCATCGTCGCGGCGATTCATTCCGTCTGCGGACGACAACCATGCGTCGTGCCTCCCGCGTGGAAGAAAATGTCACGCTGGTCCATTTTTGTCGCTGATTGTGCCTTGCAAACACGCATGCACTGTTCATGGACTATGCAGGCATATTGCACGAGGCACGATGCTAGCATTGACAGATCAAGACAATTTTGGCCGTGGCGCAATGACTTACTGCGATTTGCCGGCAACTGCATCCGATTGGCATCCGATGTGCTTCATCAGGCGCAAAAGAATTTTAGCATGAACCGGTGACACAAATTGGGACATGCTAATTGTTTCTGCTTTACCTTCGTTTTCAAGGATCAAGGATGGCAAACATGCGAATCGCCATGTTCTCGTGGGAGAGTCTTCACTCCATCGCAGTCGGAGGAATCGCCACGCACGCCACGGAGTTGGCAGCCGGACTCGAGCGCCAAGGGCACGAGGTGCATGTCTTCACGCGGATGGGTCACGAGCAGGCCGAGTATGAGGACGTCCACGGCGTGCATTATCACCGCTGCCGCTTCGACCTGAATCCGAACTTCGTGGATGAAGTGAACAACATGTGCCGGGCGTTCGTCGCCAGGTTCTTCGCGGTGGAAGACGGCGCGGGGGCATTCGACGTCGTGCATGCCCACGACTGGCTGGCCTCGAATGCCGCGGTGTGGATCAAGGAGGGGCGGGGCCGCAAGGCGGTGGTCACGGTCCATTCCACGGAATATGGCCGCAACGGGAACCAGTTCTTCGGCGGGCAGTCGCCGCGGATCCACGACCACGAACGCCACGCCACGTTCTGCGCCGATCGCGTGATCACGGTCTCGCACCGGCTCAAAGACGAGATCAACTGGCTGTACCAGGTGCCGCACGCCAAGACGGCCACGATCTACAACGGCGTGAACTCGCGGACCTTCGATTACGCGGTCGACGCGGGCGCGGTCAAAGGCCGCTACGGCATCGGGCCCTTGGACCCCACAATCCTCTTCGTGGGGCGGATGGTCGTGCAGAAAGGGCCGGACATCCTGGTGCGGACCATGCCCTCCATCCTCCGCTACTATCCGCACGCCAAGTTCGTGTTCGTCGGCGACGGCCACATGAAGAACGACGTGCAGCGGATGGGCCAGCAGTTCGGCGTGGCCCACGCCCTGCGGGTCCTCGGCGCCAAGTCGGGCGCGAGCTGCACGACCTGTTCAAGGCCTGCGATATTGTGGCGGTCCCCAGTCGCAACGAGCCTTTCGGCATCATCATCCTGGAAGGTTGGAGCGCGTATAAGCCCGTCGTCTGCACCAAGCGGGGCGGGCCGGCAGAGTTCGTCTGGCACGACGTCAACGGCCTGCAGGTCGACGACACGCCCGACTCCGTGGCTTGGGGTCTGGGAAGTCTGCTGGCCGATCACAGCCGGGCCCGCTGGATGGGACGCAACGGCCGCGCGGCCGTGGACGCCGTCTTCAGTTGGGACAACATCGCCGAACAGACTGAAAACGTCTATGCCACGGTCGTGTGACGGCGCGAAGACGCTGGACCGGAACGACGGCGAACCATGCAGTCTGCGACGTGCCCGCCGCAGAAATTTCCAATTGAACCCGAACGGCGGTCGCGTGTCCGCTGCACAGTCCAGAGTGTGATTTGCATTCCATTTCCTCGTTGGCAAGGTCAGTGTATGGGGCATTCCGTTTCCGAATTCGCTGAAATGACGCCGGCCGTCGCGGCGATCGGTCCAGGGCACGAACCGCTGCATGCGGGCGAGGCCGCCGTCTGGGACCCCGTCGCGCTGCGGAACTGCGCCTGGGAGATCGGCGAGCGGCGGGCCGCCGAGAGCTTCGTTCCCGCGGTCAATCACGTGGCGGTCTGCATGGTGCATCCGACGCGAGGTTTCGTCCATTGGCGGATCCGGCATGACTGGATCGAGCATGTCCGGCAGCAGCGCGGCGATGCCTGGAACCATTGTCGCATGATCCTCCGCATGTACGACGTGTCGTATATCGAATTCACGGGACTGAATGCCCACCGCCTGCACGACAGATCCCTGCCCTCGATCGCCGGACAGATGTACTTCGACATTTCCGCGGCGGGCACGTGGCAATTGGCCGAGGTGGGATTCCTGTTGCGGAACGGGGAGTTCATTCCCGCCGGCGCTCGGCCGCCGTGGCCTTCGCCCGCTCGTCGGCTGCTGCCCAGACAGGGCATGCGGCACTCCTGGTCGAGCAGGACCTGGCCCGCGAGGAGGTCGGTTGCCTGTGGGACCAGGGCGAGATCCTCAAGCAGCGGAGGACGCCCCGCCTGCGGCCCCGGCTGCGAATCGCGGCGCTGAGCCTGGCGGGCGCCGATGCCGGAGGGCAGATCGTCCTGCCGGAATTCGTGGTTCAGTTGTTCAACGGCTTGGGCGAGAAGGGGCACGAGGTCCATGTCCTGGCCCCGCAGTCTGCCGCGCAGGCGGCGTCGGCCCAGTTGCAAGGCGTTTATTTTCATCCGCTCGGCTTGGACCGGGAGGGGCCGCCGCTGGAAACTGCGCGGGAGTTCGGCCGGCGGGTCGCCGACCGGCTCCAGGACCTGCCGCCGATCGACCTCTTTCACGCCCATGAATGGATGGCTGGCGCCGGTCCCTGGCTCGGTTCGGGTCCCACGATCTGCTCCCTTTCCTCGATCGAGTCGACGCGGCGCGACGACGGCACGGCGGACGATCTCTCGCGAGCGATCGAGGATGCGGAGCGACAGGTCGCGCGGGCCGCCGACCTGGTCCTGGTTCCCGGCTGGCTGCGGGAAAAAGCCGCCGCCGGCCTGGGGATCGAGATTTCCCGCGTCCACTGCTTTGCCCTGGAAGGCAGGTCCGCGGGCGGCGGGGAAGCGGCGATCGACTACGGCGAAATCAAACGCGCGATCAACTTCGGACCGCTCGATCGCCTGATTCTCTTCGTGGGACCCTTGGAACACGCCGCTGGGCCGGACCTGCTGCTCGAGGCGATGCCCATCCTGCTCGAGCGCTCCCCGAACCTCCGCCTGGCATTCATCGGCGGCGGGCAGATGTTCGGGCACCTGGAACGGCGGATGCGGGACTTAGGGCTGGGCAACGTCGTGCGGCTGCTCGGACACCGGGAAGGCGATCAGGTGCTGCGGCTGCTGAGGGCCTGCGAGGCCCTGGTGCTGCCGTCGCGCTACCGCGTGCCGATGGACGACGCCACGGTCGAATTGGCGCGGCGCGGCCGGCCGGTGGTGACCACGCACGGCGGTCCGGCGCACCTCGTCCGCCACGAGGAGACCGGCGTCATCACCTATGATAATCCAGGCTCGATGGTGTGGGCGGTCGACCGCATTCTCGGCGATCCGGCCCATGCCCAGCGGATGGGCGAAAATGGCCGCGGGGGCGGGGCGCCGTTGCCCAACTGGAATGAGGTCAGCGGCCGCTACCTGGAACTATGTGCGACCTGTCTGCCGCAACTGACTTGTCGCAGGAAGTGAAACACGCTGGTGGAGGGCGTTCGTTTGTAATGGAATTTGAAAGTACCGCAAGTTAACAACGTAACAAGAATCCTTTGGAGGACTTTATCCCATGTCAACCGTGGAATACATAGCCGGTGGTCTGGAACAGAGCGTGGGTGTTGCCGACCCCTGGCAGGGCGAGCCGTTCTCGCGCGATCAACTGCCGCGCCACGATTCCGTGAATCGCGACGAACAGCACGTGCTGGCGCTGTTCTGCTTTGAAGATCCGGAAGGCGTGGTCGGCCAGTACCTGGCGACCATCGCCTCGGCGATCGCACGCTGGCAGATAGCGGTCCACGTTTTTTCCCGGCGCTCCTTCGCCCTGGACGATCCGGCGATCTACTGCCATGCAGTCGATGTCCCGGACAGCGGTACCCTGCTGGGCCAGGTTCAGGAATTCACGCGGGCGGCGTGCAACGAGTTCCTGCGGGAATCGTTCAACTCCTCGCGGACGATGGTGATGGGATTCGAGTGGTCGACGATTCCGGCCATTTCGCTCCTGCACGGAATCAAGAACGTCCGCACCATGCTCTCGCTGCACTCGCTGGAGCGGCAGCGCAGCGATTTGGGCAGTGAAATCGCCCAGTTTATCGAGGAGACGGAGCTGAGCGGACTCCGCGAGGCGCAATTGATCCTGGTTCACAACCCGGCCACAGCCGACTTGGCCCGGCTATGCGTGCCGCGGTGCGCCGACTTTCTTGAGGTTGTCAACCCCATGACGCCCTTGATGAATTACCGCCTCGAAGTCGACGCGGGCAAGATCAAGGCGCGATTCAACATCGGACCGATCGATCCGACGATCTTGTTCATCGGCGACCTTAACGAGAACTATGGACCGGATCTGCTGATGAAGGCGATGCCGGCCGTGCTCCGCGAACATCCGCAGGCGCAGTGCGTGATCGTGGGCGACGGCGACCTGATCTGGCCGCTACGGGTCTATTCCCGCTACCTGCTCTTGGACCACGCGGTGCGGTTTGTGGGTCATGTTGACGGACCGGCCCTGCACGAGCTGATTGCCGCCAGCAACGTCGTCGCGGTGCCCAGCCGGCAGGCGACGCCGTGGTGGCCGATCGAGGCCGCCTGGGCCGCCGAACGGCCCGTGGTTGCGAGCAGGGAAGCGGCGCCCGAGCTGTTCGAGCGCCGGCCACGACAGCGTAGTGACGGCGGCCGATGAAAAGGCGATCGCCGCCGCGGTCAACCAGGTGCTGGCCGACGCCGAGTTGGGCCGCTCGATCGGCCGCGCCGGCAAGGCCCGCATCAGTGACCGCTACGGCGTGAAGAAGGTCGTGGCGCGGATCGAGGCCCTGATGGGTGTCGGCGAGGCGGTCGAGCGGGCCGCCAGCGCGTAGGCGCGGTAAGCTTGCCCCCGTTTAGCGATGTCAGGGTTGCACGGATTTAGCCGTAGGGTGGGACCAGCGAGCTTGCGAGCGCCGGCCCACCAATCGCCGGTGTTGGTGGGCCGGCGCTCGCAAGCTCGCTGGTCCCACCCTGCGAACTTTCCGGCAAGAGAAAACCGCTCGCACCAAGGCCCCCAGAACATTTGAGGAGAAGATCGCATGCCTAAAGGCTACTTGATGCTCGTGCTGCACGCGCACTTGCCTTACGTGCGGCATCCCGAGTACGACCGCTTCCTCGAGGAACGCTGGTTCTATGAGGCGATGACCGAGACCTACATCCCCCTGTTAAAGTTCTTCGACCGGCTCCAGGCGGAGCGGGTGCCGTTCCGCATGACGCTCTCCATCTCGCCGACCCTGGCCACGATGATGGAGGACCCGCTGCTGCGGAAGCGATACGAGGGCCACCTCGACATGATGATTGCGCTGGCCGAAAAGGAATGCCAGCGGACGCGGCACTGGCACGACGTCAACTTCCTGGCGGAGATGTATAAGCGGCTGTTTGACGAGGCGAAGCAGACCTTCGTCGAGCGCTGCGGCACGCGGCTGGTGACCGCCTTCCGCGAGTATGCCGAGGCCGGGAACCTGGAACTGATCACCTGCGCCGGCACGCACGGCTTCCTGCCCCTGCTCAGCGCCGAGCCGAACACCGTCCGGGCCCAGGTCTTTACCGCCGTCCAGGAACACGAGCGGATCTTCGGCTTCCACCCGCAGGGCATGTGGGTGCCGGAGTGCGCGTATTACCCGGGGCTCGACGAGATCCTGGCGGAGGCCGGCATCCGCTACTTCTTTGTCGACGCCCATGGCATCGAGCTGGCCGAGCCGCGCCCGCTGTTCGGCGTCAACGCCCCGCTGTATTGCCCTTCGGGCGTGGCCGCCTTCGGCCGCCACCCGACCACGTCGAAACTCGTGTGGAGCAAGTCGGTGGGCTATCCGGCCGATC
Source organism: uncultured Planctomycetia bacterium (assembly GCA_963824275.1). GTDB lineage: Bacteria > Planctomycetota > Planctomycetia > Pirellulales > Thermoguttaceae > JANXQG01. The sequence goes on from CAWGOT010000003.1 coordinate 2,774,242, forward strand.
CGAACTACCGCGAATACTACCGCGACATCGGTTACGAGCTGGACGACTGGTACCTCGACCCGTTCCGCTATGCACAGGGGCTGCGGGCGCGACGGGAATCAAGTACCACCGGATCACGGGGAACACGTTCGACAAGCACCTGTATCATCCCGACTGGGCCGCCGCCACGGCCCAGCGGCACGCCCGCGATTTCGTCGGCCGCTGCCGCGATCAGATGGTGCGGTGCGGCAGCCACATGCCGTTTCCCTGTGTAACCGTGTCGCCCTACGATGCGGAGCTTTACGGGCATTGGTGGTTCGAGGGGCCGCAATGGCTCTATCACGTGCTGCGCGAGGGCGCGCAGGGGGGCGATCTGGCCTTGTCTACCCCCAGCGCGTACCTGGACGCCCATCCCATCCAGCAGAAGGCCGTTCCCGCGCCCAGCAGTTGGGGCGAGAAAGGATTCCACGAGCATTGGGTCAATCCGCAGTGCGACTGGATCTGGCGGCCCTTGCACGAGGCCGGAACGCGGATGTGCCGCACGGTGCGGGAGTCGGCCGAGCAGCCCCGCGGGCACACCGTACTCGGGGTCGGCCTGACCGATCGGGTCTTGCGGCAGGCCGGACGGGAGCTGATGCTCGCGCAGAGCTCCGACTGGCCGTTCATGATCTCCAACGGCGATACGAAGCAGTATGCCAACCGCCGGGTGAACGAGCACCTGAACCGCTTCCACGACCTGCTCAACGGCCTCCAGCACGGACACATCGACTCCCAGCGGCTCTCGGCGCTCGAATACATGGACGCGATTTTTCCCCAGTTGGACTACCGCTTGTTCGCCCCCAGCAGCGCGTAGGCAGGCAAGGCTTTCGCCATGACGACGCAACCTGAGACGCATCGGAAAAATGCCGCGAGGGGCCGGGAGACGCCAGCCACATGATTCATGCCTTCACAGTCGCGAGCCCGCGCGCCGGCGAATGCCAGGGCTATGCCACGGCGCGAGGGCACTGCCGTCCCTTTGGGGCCACGCCCGAGCCCAACGGCGTCAATTTCGCCGTCTTCTCCCGCCACGCGGAGCGGGTCCACCTGGTACTCTTCCAGGACGGCCTGAGCGAGCCGATCGCCGAAATCCCCCTCGACCCGACCGTCAACAAGACCGGCGACGTGTGGCATATCTTTGTCGCCGACCTGCCGCCCGACACGCTGTACGGCTACCGCGTCTTCGGACCGGCGGCGCCGCAGGAGGGGCATTACTTCGATCCCCGGCACGTGGTGATCGATCCCTATGCGAGGGCCGTCAGCGGCGGCCATCGATGGGGCGTCGCGGGGCGCAACGGCGAGAGCCGGCACACGCGCCGGGGCCGCCTGGTGATGGACGACTTCGATTGGCAAGGCGACCTGCCCCCCTCCACGCCGATGCGGGACACGGTGATTTATGAGCTGCACGTGCGGGGCTACACCTGCCATCCGAGTTCGGAGGTTCGCTATCCGGGCACGTTCCTGGGGCTGTGCGAGAAGATCCCGCATTTGAAGGCGCTGGGGATCACGGCGGTCCAACTCATGCCGGTCGTCGAGTTCGATGAACTGGACCAGCCCCGCAAGCACCCCGCGACCGGCGAGCAACTCAAGAATTATTGGGGCTATTCGCCGCTCTCGTTTTTCGCCCCCAAGGCCTCGTATGCCGCGCATCCCGGCGGCGAGGTCCGCGAGTTCAAGGAGTTCGTGCGGGCCTTTCACAAGGCCGGGATCGAGGTCATCCTGGACGTGGTCTACAACCATACCTGCGAGGGCAACGAGCACGGGCCCACGCTGAGCTTTCGAGGGCTGGACAACTCGATCTACTACATGCTCGACAAGAAAGGGCACTTCTACAACTACGCCGGATGCGGCAACACCCTCAACTGCAACCACCCGGTGGTCCGCGATCTGATCATCGACAGCCTGGTGCATATGGTGCATGAGCTGCACGTCGACGGCTTCCGCTTCGACCTGGCCTCGATCCTGGGGCGGGGGGCCGACGGCCGCGTGCTGGAAGATCCGCCGCTGATCCGGCACATCGCCGAGCATCCGGTGCTGGCCGGCGCCAAGTTGATTGCCGAGGCCTGGGACGCGGCCGGACTGCACCAGCTCGGCAAGTTTCCCGCCTGGGGCCGCTGGGCGGAGCTCAACGGCATGTTCCGCGACGACGTGCGGCGGTTCGTGCGCAGCGACCCCAACACCACCGCCGCGCTGGCCAAGCGGATCTGCGGCAGCATCGACATCTACGGCGATTCTTCGCGGCACCCGTACCACTCCATCAATTTCGTCACTTCCCACGACGGCTTCACCCTGCGGGACCTGGTCAGCTACAACCACAAGCACAATTGGGAAAACGGCGAGGACGACCGCGACGGCAGCCAGTGGAACCTGAGCTGGAACTGCGGCGAGGAGGGGCCCACGGAAAATCCCGAGGTCAACGCCTTGCGCCGGCGGCAGATGAAGAACGTCATCACCATCATGATGCTCTCGCAGGGCGTGCCCTTCCTGCTCTATGGCGACGAGTTCGGCCGCACGCAGAAGGGCAACAACAACGCCTATTGCCAGGACAACGAGATTTCCTGGGTCGATTGGAGCCTGGCGGAGAAGAACGCCCACTACCTGCGGTTCACGCGGATGATGATCGCGCTCAGGAAGCAGTACTTTGCCTTGAGCCGGGAGGAGTTCATCAATCGCGTAAGCTGGCACGGCACGAAGCTCGGCGACCCGGACTGGATCGGCGCCAGCCGCACGCTCGCCTTCCAGATGCACGGCTGGCACGGTCAGCCCGATCTGCACGTGATGTTCAACATGCACTGGGACTGGCAGCGGTTCGCCCTGCCGCAGCGGGCGGGAAAGCACCGCTGGCGGCGGCTGGTCGACACCCGCCTGGTGTCGCCCGACGACATTGTGGAAGACGCCCAGTGCGTGCCGCTGAACCCGGGCGATCACTACAGCCTCTGCCCTCGATCGATCGTGATCCTCATCAGCCAGTCGTGAGTCCCGCCAGTCAAAGTCCACATGCGGGGTCTCGATTGCTGTTGCGACGCCCTGGCGGTAAAATAGAGGCAAAGGGGCAATCGGGCAGGACTTGTGGCATAGGAGGCGAATCGGGATGCAACTTCAACGAACCTGCGCAGTATTCTTGATCTCGTTGGGAACGTCCGTTTTGGCAATCGGGGCCGAGCCGCATGATACGCCAGCGGCGCGTAGAGAGTCGACGATCCGCGGCATGGCGGTTAGCGGGTCAGCTGCCAACGTCCTGCCGATCGCCGATCCGGCAATCGGCAGGGAAGGCATTGCCGCGCCCAAGCTGGACGCCGATCCAAAGACGTTTGACCTCGCCAAGACAATTCGCGGGTTCGTCGACCAGGTTGAGAAGAACCACCTCGAGGGCCGGCCGCTCGACGATCGACGGGCGGCACGCTGGTTCGACCGCTTCCTCGACGATCTCGATCCGCAACGGATGTACTTCCTGCAGGCGGATTATGCCGAGATCCAGCCATTCCGAGCGCGGATCGTCGATTTGCGCGACGAGGCGACTCGCAGTTCCCGGATCAAGTGCGGCGCCAGTACGCCAAGCGCGTGCAAGAGGCCTGTTCCTATGCCGCCCTCTTTTTGTCCGCCGAGCACGATTTTTCCGCTGACGAAGACCGCCCCCGCCGATACCCCGCCTATGCTTCGGACGGTGGAACGCTGCGGGAGCGATGGCGCCTGCGAATCAAGGCGGAGCTCCTGATCGAGAAGGTCCACGGCACCAGGGCACCCGACGCGAGGGCATGGCTGGCAGGCCGTTATCGCCGTATTGCGAAGCAGGCCGGGGAGATGACCGACGAGAGACTGTGCGAAGTCTACCTCAACGCGCTCGGACAGGTCTGCGATCCGCACACGGCCTGGATCAGTCCCAGAGTAATCACCGCTTTCACTGATTGGTTCAGTTTGGGGAATTACACGACAGGGCTGCAGTTTGATAAGCGCGAAGGTCGGTGGCTGATTGCAAACGTAACCCCGGCGCTGGCGGGGATGGGAACGCGACAGCGGTTGGTCGGCTGGGAATTGCTGGCGATTCAACGGCTTGACGGCACGCAGTTTGATGTCGTGGAAATTCCCGACTACGACTTTGTGCAATTGATCTACTCGCCTTTGTGGGCACTGGGGAGCGACACCGAAGTCGTTCTGGAGCTTGAGAATCCGGCCAGCTTCGAGCGACGGACCGTGAGTTGGATCCGATTGTACAAGTATTGAATTGCCGCCTGCATCCCCTCTAGCGGGGTACGCGCCTTTGGCTCCCGCCCAGGAAGCGGATATAATGAACCAGTTTGGAACGATTCCGGCTCGTAGGCGAGAAACGCCCGATGCCTCGTGGCCTTGGGCCTGCCCGCCTTAGTCCCTATGACGTAAGGAGATTGATTATGGTGCTGCTGCTTCCATCCACACAAGATATTGATGCGACGGTCGTTGCGGAACTGGCCCTCTTCGGGGGGACGATTTCAGACCGTTTCGACGACGGAGAACGCTTGTTCCTTAGGGCACTTCTTCCCAGGAGCGACGAGGTGCTCCCGCAGGACGTCGTCAAGGGCGGCATCGCCGTGCGGACTATCGGGCGGGAGATCGAAGTCTGCCCTTACTTGTTCCGCCAGGTCTGCCGCAACGGCGCGATCATGCCTCAAGTCTTCGAGTCTCAACGGATCGAGCGTGCAGACGTTGACGCTCCGTCCGAGGCCATCGAAGCCGTGGACGACCAGTTGCGCGGCGGTGCGGGCCTGCTCGGCGGCCGAGGCCTTCGCTCACGCCACGCGGCAAGTCAGGTTGGCCGCGACCAGGGAGGTCCCTCGCGGCATTTTCCACCTGCTGCTCTTCTCGTCCTTCCGTCGCGCGATTCCGGCGAACTTGCAAGAGGAGATCATGCGGTCATTCTTGGAGTCTGAGGATCATTCGGCTTTCGACCTCATGAACGCCGTGACCGCAGTCGCCCGAGATCAGCGCGACCCCGAGGTCCGTTGGCGGTTGGAGGAACTAGGCGGCGGTGTGCCAGCCCTGAAGTTCCCCGAAATTCGACCTGGCGATTCTGAAGCCGAACTCGGAGTTTTCGAGGTGCGAGAGCGGCTGGTATTGGCAGCCGGACGGTAGCATAAGATGAAAGGAAAATGGAAGAAAGGAAAATAAATGGAAGCGATGTACGTCGTATTTGCGCCCTGATATTCCTTTCTGCCATTTTCCTTTCTTTCAAAACCTCCATCCTTCATCCTTCATCCTTCCCCCCTCATCACTTCGCCTTTTCCGTCAGCATTCCTTCGATCGCTCGCTGCATGGGCGGGGATTGCAAGATGATCAGGCATTGCGAAATCGGGTCGAAATGGATCGCGCCGCCAGCGCCGCGCTCACCCCACTTCGCGCCGCTGAGACTCGTCTTGATGCGTTCGATCAAGGCCGCCTGCGGCTGGGCGGCCAGCAGCTTGCCCACGGGGTAGAACTCCAACTCCATCCGCGCGGCCGCGGCCTTGGGCGTGGTGACCTGCAACGTGCCGGCGTCGACAGCCCTCCAGGTCAGTTCCAACGGATCGAGCAACTTCCCCAGGGCCTCGCCCTGCGAGAGCTTTTCGGCCCTGCAGGTGACGGCGGTGCTTTCTGAGATTGCGGCGGCCGCCAGCGCGGGGCGGTCGATGAGAATCTCCGTCCCCGTCGGATACTTGAACTGATTGAGAATGCTCGCCAGCGGCGCCGGCACGCTCACGTTGATGCTCGTCACGTGTCCCAGGATGGCACTGGCCTTCTCGGTCCGCGTCGTCAAGGCGAACCGCTTCGGATCGGAATGGCTCAATTGGCTCCGGGTCGCCAGGCCGCGGGCCACGCGGAGCTTCTCACAGAAGACGAGGATCCGGTAGTGGACCTGCCCGGTCTGTGTGATCCGCAAGACCTCGGGCGAGGCCTCCATCGTGCCCGGCCCTCCGGCGGGCTGCCACGATTCCGGCACGACGACCTTCTCGACCAAGGCCGCCAGATCGGCCGCCGCCTCGGCGTGGCTGCCGGTCAGGTCGTCAACCTTGTAGTTGACCGTTCGCAGGACCTGGCGGTGGTCGACAGGGCTGGTCAACACGATCTGCCCGTTCTCCACGCCCACGGCCATTCTACGTTGGGCGACAATCGCCTGCAGCGCCTTGCCGATCGTCGTCTTGGGGACGTCGATCGAGATCGGGTCGTGGAGCGAGACTCCCAGTTCCTCCAGGGCGTCGGGATCGAAGCTGACCGGCACGCTGCTCATCTCCGAGACGGTCTCGACCACCTCGTCCAGCGGCAGATTGGCGAACGACAGCTCGGCAATCGGCGCGTCGAGCAGGGCCTGCAACTTGGGGCCGGGCGCTTCTTGCGGCTTGACGGCCACTAGCGGTTTCGGGGCTGGGACCACGGGCGGTTTAGGACCTGGGACCGGTTTCGGCTGCACCACTTCCGGCGCCTTCGGCTCGACCTGCGTCATGTCGACCTCGTTGCCGCTGTGGACCGACGCCAGTTGCTCCAGCACGTGCGGATCGATGTCCTTCGAAATGAAACCGGCGTGGCCGTCGGCATACCCGACCACCATGCCGTCGGGCTGGCCGCTGCCGAAGCCGTCGGGCCCGTTGATGTAGGGCTTGCGGGACAGCGGGCGAACGGTCGCCCGGCCGCCCTGGGCCCAGGGGCCGCATTGCTCCTGCACGCCCATGATGGCGATCGTATTGGCGCCGCCGCGAGGAAGGTCCTCCAGCCGCGTCTGCCGGCCATAGCCAAACACGCCCGCGGCGGATCGTCGGCCGGCAACTGCGCGGCGTCGTCGCCCACGCCGGCCACGCCGACATAATGCGTCACGGGGTAGCCCTCCGGCGACGCGGCGGGCCCGAAGACCGGGTTGACCACCTCCGGCAGCGGCCGCTTGGTGAACGGCTGGTTGTGGGCGTTGTTCCAGTCGTAGCCCGACTCGACGTGCCAGTCGGGATGGCCGATATAGGGCAGGATCTCGGCGATCCAACTCACGCGGGTCTCCGGCCGCAGCATCATCACGCCGCTGGCGGCAGCCTCGGGAAATCGCGGCGGACTCTGCGCCTTGGCGTATTTCAACAGCCCGCTGAGCAGGCCGCGGTGATTGCCCTCGTCGACCGTTCGCGCGGCCGCCAGCCAGTCGACCGTTCGCGCCGGGGAACCATCGGCCGCCGCGGCCGAGACCAGGAGCCCCGGCACGGCCCAGCCGAACTGCACGCGGACCATGCCGTCGGTCGCATCGCAACTCGCCGTGCGCATGGCGGCGAGCAAATCGTTCAGAACCTGCCCGTACTTGTCGAAGGCCGCACGGAATTCATCCACGCGCCGCTTGTATTCGTCCGCCGTCTCCAGCAGGCTCTTTTTCGGCGGGGGAATGTCCTTCAGCGCGGCGATGTGCGAGGGCAGCGCCTCGATCGCGGCATGCACCAGGTTCACGACCTGCAAGCGGGTCTCCTCGGCCTTCGCATCGCCGTTGCAGACCAGCCACAGCTCGCATCGCCGCTGGTCGCCTGATTGGACGGAAATCCCCAAGGCCGTGGGAGCGGCGCACAGTGCGTGCCACATCGGCTTGCCGGCGGGCCAGACATCGAGCAGGTTGACCGGCACCTTCCGGACCTCCGTTCGCGGCGGCGCGAGATCGGCCATCACGGCCAGGTCGCCGCCGGGCGAGAGATTCTTGAGCAGGAGCTCCATCGGTCCGCTGGCCAGGGTGGCGTCGCCGCCGCGCGCGACCAGCTTCCGCAAGGCGTCTTCACTGCCTGTCACGATGGTATGGGCATCGACCGCCAGCGACGGATACGGCCAGGGATGCCCCGCGGCGGCCGGCGAGCGGTGAGATTCGGCCCCAGGGCGATGCTCTCCGTGCCCTCGCCCGTGGGCAAGAGCCGGTTGGCGTCGATGTCTTCTCCCAGTTCGAGGACGACCACGCAACTCCCGGCACAGTTGGCCGGATCGGTTGCGGCCCAGGTCAAACGGCGGACTTGCTCCGGCCCTAGATGCAGACCGAGCAATAGCGCCTGGCTCGCCGGCTGCCACCAATCGCCGAGAAAACCCAGCGATTTCATTGCCGAAGGCTCTCCTGCCAGGCGCGACAGACGGAGGTCGACTAGCAACAACGTCTGCTCGGGCAGCCATCGGCGATTGAACTGCGCGACAGGCAAGGGCGGCTGGGAGTTGGTGTCGGGTCCCGCGGGATTGGACTGAGCGGGATCGACGACCGGATCGTTGGGTTTTGGTCCGCGACATGGCGGCGATTGGAAATGACGGTCCAGGCCGTCAGCACACAGGCCGCACCGACCAGACCGGAAACCGCCAGCACAGCCACGCGTCCCCAAAGCGAGCGCGTGAGCGAGGTCAGGAAAGTCTCGCCGGCAACCACTTCCGGCAGTTCGAAAGGCGTGAAGGTCGGTGGGGCAACTGCCGGGGCAGCGGGGGCCGCGGATGCAGGGATCGGTGCAGGAGTCTCTGCCACGCTCGGCGATGCAACCGGTGTCGCAGCATGTGGAGCGCTCACGCCGGCTGCCGTGATAGGAAGCAGAATCGGCGGCGGAGAACAGGGAGCAGGGACCGGGGAAGACGTGGGGACGCGGGGACGCGAAGACGCGGGGATCTCCCCGCCTCCGTGTCCCCGCGTCTCCGTGTCCCCACGTCTTTCCTGCTCCGTGCTCCCCGCCCCCTGCCAGGTACCCTCTGGGCGGCTCCCTGGCTGGGCTGGCAAATCCTTGTCAGGCGGCGGAGGCGGCTCCTCCGAGAACACCCACCCTTCAGGAGGGGCGATCAAAACCATGCTGCCACATTTGGGGCATTCCAGAATCTCCCCAATGGCTTCCTTATTCCGCACCGCCAGCCGGGCCCGGCATGTCGTGCAAGAAACAGAGAATAGTGGCTTTTCCACGGTTCCGCCTCAACCCACCTGGGCAGACCATCGCCCTTGACCGACGATCTGCGGTACGCCGCCTTGTAGGCAATTGTACGGCGCAGAGCGTCGTTTGTCATGCGGGGGCCAAAGTAGCGGGTACCCGGTGCCTGCTACTTTGCCGCTTAGGGCTAGCTCAACGCCAGCACCAGGTCGACCAGCGCCGGGGCCGGCTTGGCGACGGCCTTCTTCGTAGTCTGCGCTGCTGCCGCGGCGGCAGTCACGTTGATGACGTGTGACGAGCCCAGGTTGGTCGTGGCAAAGACCCTTGCCGGGGTGGCCGCCGAAGACGTTGGCAGGATGGTCCTCAGCAGCGCGCCCTTCTTGTTATAAATCCAGACCCTGCTGAAGAACTCCGACTCTGCGGCGATCCCCACGTCGGAGAAATCGACGACCGACGACGAACTGGAAGTGCTGACCACCGGGGCGCTGGTCGAGGCGTCGAAGATGGCAGAGCCATTCACGCCCGGCGACGCCACGGCAGCCGTCTTGCTGAAGTTCAGCGCCACCGCGCAATAGTTGGCTCCGGTCAGGCTGGAATCGTTCGCAGAGCCGACGAACATACTGTTGGCCACATTATCGTTGAAGACCACGGAGTCGGTGCTGCCCATGCCGGCGTTGATCGTGGTGTTGGCAAAGCTCATTGCGGTGACCGTGAGATTTCCGCTGTGGAAGATGGTCTCGGTCGGCCAGACTTCCGCCGTCTCGCCCTTGCCCCTGCCCTGGATGGTCAGCTTGTTGCTGCCGGCCAGGCCGTTGAGGTTCAGCGTCGTGACGCTCGACCCGATGGTCTGACTCTTGCCATTAACCGTGAGGACCCAGGTGTTGGGGAGTTTGCCCGGCGCGAGCTGCACGGTGTCATTACCGGGCGTGCCGCTTACCGTGAGGCTCGTCGGGGCGCTCGCCGCTGCGATGGACGGCGCGGCGGCTACCCGGGCCGTGGTGGGCAGGGCAGCGACTTTCGCCAAGGCGCCGCTGGTGGAAGTCACCGAAGTCGTGGGAACGGGAGTGACCGATCCGCTCAGGGTCGCCGCCGGGAAGTAGCCGGTCAGCGGCACGCCGATCGAACTGCCGAACTCGTACTCGACCGGAGTGAAGGCCGTGGTCCGGCCGTTGAGCGGGGTCCCGCCCGAAGGCAGGAAGTACCAGTCGGCCGTCGTGGCGGTGGAAAGCGGGTTGCCGGGCACCCACAGGCCCAGATCGGAGATCGGATCGCCGGTGGTCGAGTTCGTGGCCCCGTCGATATCGGCGGCCACGGGCCGCGCGCCGGCCCCGGTGAAGCTCAAGGGCACGATGGTGTCGATCTCGTCGTACTTGTTGGCGCCAAAGGAGACGTAGAAGTTTCCGTTGCTGAAGACGGCCAGATCGGCAGTTCCGACGCCGCTGAAATCGCCCACGACCGGTTCGCCCCTCGGCCCGCCAAACGCCGACCAGTTCACTACCGTGGGCGTGCCCAGCGTGATCAGGCCGTTGCTGAGACTGACGGGCATCAGATACCACTGCGTGCCGGTGAAGATCCCCACGTCGTCGCCGGTCCCCGTAAGACCATAAAATGCGCCGGCCACGGGCAGGCCCGCAGCTTGAACGGGCGAGACGACCGTTTGCACTTTGCCGCTTTCGGTCTGGAAGAGGAAACGATACTGGCCGCCGCTGAGACCGTAGGCGGCCAGCTTGCTGTAGCCGTCGGCAGTGCCCGTGGAGGGGTCGACAAAGTTGCCCGCGAAGACCGTGTCGGTGGCCCTCAGGCCGGAGAACGGCGCGACCGTGTTGGTGGCCTGCGAGGAGGAATTCAAATCGTAGGTCTGGATTCCCCCGGTCAACTGCGTGGCCAGGACCAGTCCGCCCTGCACGGTGAACGTGACCGTGTAATTGCCGCTGCCGGCCACCCCGGTGCCAAGGCCGTCCAGCGCCGTGCCGGCGCTGTTCTCCAAGCTGTCGGAAACGGTCAGCGTATACGTATCGTCCGGCAAGGGGCTGGCGAAGTCCAGTTGCACCTGGGTGGTGCCGACGGCGATGGAAGGCGGGTTCAAGTAGTTACTCCCCGAGGCGATGCTAATCGCCCCTCCACTGGCCCCGACCAAGCTGAAATAATTGCTGGAGCTGGAGAAGATGCTGCTGTCGACCGCCGCGAAGTCGGGATTGAACGTGCCCACGACCGACGCGTTCGCCGACGCCGTAGCGTCGGTGAACGCGATGTCCAGGCCGGTGGTCGACGGCGTGGGACCCGAGGTAGCCGAAGTAACCGACTGCCCGTTCGACGCGAAGGTCACGCTCGACACGGTGGGAGCGGCCGTGTCGACGAAGACGTTGAGCGTGTCGGCCGTGCCGGCGATGCCCGACGTATTGACGGCCTGCGCGACCAGCGTCCGCGCGCCGTCGGTCGTGGAGGAGACCGAAGGGTCGTTGAGACTGGTCGCCAGGGTCACGCTCCAGGTGGCCGTCGTGGCGGGATTCGTGCCCGGCACGGTGGTCGTGCCCAGCAGTTGTCCGCTGGTGCTGCCGGAATAAATGTTGATCGTGCTGGTTTCGGGGGCCGTGCCCGTGAGCGTCGGCAGCACGACGTTGGTGACGTTGTCGGTCAAGGTCGCCGCGTCGGCGGCCACGCCCGAATCGCTGCCGCTGGCCAAGGCCAGGCCGGTAACGGCCGGCGCGGTCTGCACCACGAACTGCGCCGAGAATGAGCCGCTGCCGGGAGTGCCGTTGCCCGAGGGCAGGACGATGGTATCCGTGCCGGTGTCCGTCGTGGTCACCAGGCCGTCCAGCGCGTTGCCCGCGTCGCTTTCCAACTTGTCGGAAATATCGAGCGTATAGGTATCGTCCGGCAGGGCGCTGGCGAAATTCAATTGCACCTCCGTGGTGCCCGTGGCCCCGTTGGGATCGTTCGTGTAGGTCACGGAGGAGATGGGAATGTTGCCTTGATTCGCGCCCGTCAAGGAATAGTTGCTGGTCTCCTGGGCCAGCACGCTATTGATCGCCGCGAAGGTCGGCAGGGCCGTCGCGTTCGCCTCCGCCGTACTGTCGGTGAACGTGATGTCCAAGGCGGTGGTCGCGGCGGTGGGGCCGGTGGGAGTCCGCAGGAAAACATCCTGCCCGTTGGCCGTCACGCTCGCAACTTGGGGGCCGACCGTGTCGAGGACGATGTCCAGCGTCGCGACCACGCTGGTGTTCTGGCCGGCGACGGCCTGCGCGAATAACGTCCGCGGGCCGTCAATCGTGGACGAGACGGCCGCTTCATTGAGACTGACGGTCGAGGGGATCGACCAGTTGCCGCCGGCGGCCGCGGTCACGGTCGTCGTGCCCAGCAGTTGGTCGGTGCCGACTTCCAGAACGCCATCGCCGTTGGTATCGACATAGACGTTGACCGTGGCGGCTTCCGAAACGTTGCCGGTGAGGGTCGGCATCACCACGTTGGTAATGTCGTCGGTCAAGGTGGCCGGGGCAGCCGCAACGCCCGAATCGCTGCCGGCGGCCAGCGCGAAGCCGGTAATGACCGGTGCGGCGGCCAGCATCGTCCGCTTTTCAAGCGACTCAACTCTCAAGATGCGCTCGGCCAGAGGGCGAGCCGTGGTCCGCGAATTGCCGCGTCGCGACGGGCGCAGCGGGGAAGCCGACCGGGAAAACAAACGATAAAAACTCATCTTCGGGCCCTCTCTCTAGGATCTCTGCGGTCTGAAAAACCAGGTGCTTTGGCAAAACTCTGCCGATTATCGACGAATTGGCATTAGATACTAATTAATTGGGCCAACTCGAAATGTCAAACAAGAAATTCGCTCGAGTGGGCTATCTGCGTCGTGCCAGGCAGAAACATGCGAGAAACGGAGAGGAAACAAATTGCAGTGCATGACTCGCATGTAGTGCTTTCGTTTCCGCTTGTGGAGCGAGACCGGGCCGCCACCATCATGGCAAAGTCAGAAGGGACACGCTCGGCCCATCACGGCGGAGCGTGATGAGTACGGGCCGGTTCAGCGCGCGATCGTCAGGCTCTCGACCGCCAGCACGGCGTTCAGACTGCCGCTGCGAAAACCTTCCAGGTCCACGGACACGAACTTGAAGCCCAGCGACTTGAGCTTCTCGACAACCTCCTCGCGGAAGCCCAGCTCGAAGAATCGCGGCAAGGCCTCGGGCGAGACCTCGATCCGCGCCATGTCGCCCTTGTGATAGCGGACCCTCAAGGGCTGAAAACCAAGCTCGCGGAGGAACCGTTCGGCGCCGCCGATCATCGCTAGCCGCTCGGGCGTCACCGTCTCGCCATAGGCGATGCGGCTGCTCAGGCAGGGCGTGGCCGGCTTGTCCCAGATGGGCAGCTCCCAGGCGACGGCCAACTGGCGGATCTCGGCCTTCGTCAGCTCGCACTCGGCCAAAGGGCTGCGGACCTGCCGCTCGCGGCCGGCCTGCATGCCGGGCCGATGTTCCGCATGGTCGTCGTGATTTGTGCCGTCGCAGACCACGGCCACGCCCAACCGCTCGGCAAGCTGCCGGACCTTGACGAACAACTCGGTCTTGCAGAAGTAGCAGCGATTGCCCTTGTTCGCCTGATAGCCGGGGATGGACAGTTCGTCGGTCTGCAGCACTTCGTGGCGGATGCCGATCTGCTCGGCCAGCGCGATGCACTCGTCCAACTCGCCCCCGGCCAGGCTTTCGCTCACGCCCGTGACCGCCACGGCCCGATCGCCCAAGGCGAGTTGCGCCGCCTTGGCCACGACCGTGCTATCCAATCCGCCGGAGAAGGCCACCGCGCAACTGCCGTAACTTTCCAGGAGCGCGAGCAAACGGTCGCGTTTGGCATTGAGATCGGTAGAGAGAGGCAACATGGCGGTACCCAGAGGCTACGGGCAGCGGGGAAAATCCGAAATCCGAATATCGAAATCCGAAACAAATTCAGAATGAATGAACCAAACAAATTCAAAATGAATGAGGCGGGAATAACCGTTTTGAATTTTGATTATTCGAATTTTAGAATTTGTTTCGAATTTCGGATTTGGATATTCGGATTTTTTCTTAACGCTCGGTCCCCTGTCCGTCAAATGAACGAAAAAGTCCTCCGCCGCAATGCCGTGGGGATGGGTTTTTGAGAGCCCGTTTTGCTTAAGGGGGCGCCTGGAGCCCGGGTTGTGTGATCCGTTGCCGGCACGAGGCCGGTCAGCGGCTATACACGCGGCCAGGTTCTATATTTCAGGTACCCTACGGGCATCTTATCGGCTCACCAAAAATGTGCATCAACATCACGAGCATGGAAGAGGACAAGACTATCTTACCAGGATCGGGTCCCGCCGGCAAGCCACCACTCGAAAATCCCCCGAGTGGTGGATTAGAAACCTCGCCGCCTACTTCTTCCCCAGCCTCCGTTGCTGTTGGAAAAACTGCGAGAGGATCTGGCCGCAGGGCTCGGCCAGAACCCCGGGCACGATCTGGCAGCGATGGTTCAATCGCGGATCGTCCAGCAGGCTGAAAAGCGTCCGCACCGCACCGGCCTTGGGATCGGCCGCGCCGTAAACGACCGTGGAAATCCGCGCCTGCAAGATCGCCCCGGCACACATCGGACAGGGCTCGAGCGTGGCGTACAGCGTGCAACCGTCCAGACGCCAGCACGCCAGGGCGGCGGCCGCCTGCGTGATGGCAATCATCTCGGCGTGGGCGGTCGGATCGTGCAATTGCTCCCGCTGGTTGTGGGCCGCGGCGAGCACGCGGTTCTCACGCACGATGATCGCGCCGATCGGGACTTCCTCCTCCGCCAGCGCCGCCCGCGCCTCCTCCAACGCCAGTCGCATGTACGCTTCGTGCATCACACTCACGGTTCCACGACAATATCCAGCGGCGAGGCGAAGACGCTCGTTTTCGGGTCCCCATCGCCGACACCGATGACTTGCAGCCGCACCGGACCCACGCCAAGCACGTTCGCCGGAATCTCCACCTGGCCGTCGTCGCCGGTGATGGTCCGCAGCAGACGCGTGCAGCGGAAGACTTGAATGCTCGTCGATTTGGGAGAATTGGCCGTGATGACCAGCGCCTTCCTTACCGACACCACCTTCTCCGGCGAGCAGGTTGCGCGGATCGTGCGCTGGTGATTGGCGCTGGTAAAAGGAATGATCGTCTCGCCGCGGCAGGGCACGGGGCCCTTCGACGCTGCGACCACGCGAAGCTCGTCGGCGCCGTCGGCAATCAACGCCGTATCGACGGCCAGCGTACCTTCCGGCGGACAGTCGCGAATTCTCACGCCGTCGAGGATCATCTCGAAATGCTCGGCTACAACACCGCCGGCAAAACGGGCCTTGGGAGCGACCTTGATCGGGCCGTGGACGGTCTCGCCGGCCGTCAAGCCCGCAACCGTGATTTCAGGGATGTTCGCCCAGGGGCGGCAGAGCGGATCGCCCACGATCAGCAATTGATAAGGGCAGAGCAAGGACTGGTAGTACGACTCGGCCACCGTGCAGCCGCGGGCGTAATGCACCTGCATCATGGGGGAGGGAAACTTGTTCGCGATGGCATAGGGTTCGGTCACGGTGCCGCTGGAGGCCGCGGCCCCGTAACGAAGCCATTCGGAGAGCGGCGTCTGGCCGGCGCCGGCGTGCAGGTCGCCGCCGAAGCTGGTGAAATGCTCGCAGATCGCGCCCGGCAGGATCGTGCTGTGCGAGGCCTTCCAATCGAAGTCGGCGATGCCCAGCATCGCCCCTTGAACGTCCTTTTTTTCCGTCGGCATCGTGCCCTCGACGATCACGGCGGCCACACCCAGGGCATTCAGTTTTTGAATCGCGTCCGGAAATCCGCCCTGGCGGGTGCGGGAGCGAACGTCGCCATTTTGCACGAAGTAAATGGTGCCGCGGGGATGCGTGCCGTCGGCCTTGGCACTCCGCTCCAGGTAGCTGACCACTTCGGTCTGCGAATTGCCGCGGCCGGCCGTCACGCCCAGCATCATCGACAATACGTAGTGCCGCCCAGGACCGCTTACCACTTCGCCGTGCGGACCATAGGACGCCGTGCTGGAGAAGGCCAAGGTCGGCTCCTTGGCCTGTTCCGGCGCGCCGGTGCGGGTGTACCAATTGCATTGGGGATGGACATAGAATGCGCCGCTGAGCACCGGTTCCCACAGATAGGTCAGCCCGTTGATGGAGGCCACCGGAGTAATATAGGTCGTCCACGACGGCGGCTTGGCGGGCGACTTCTCCTCGGTTTTCCCCTGTTCCTGCTTCCCCGCATCCTGTTTTGCAGCATCCTTTTTCGCCTGTTCCCGTTTGGCAGCATCCTGCTTCGCCTGTTCCTGTTTCTCCGTCGCGGCGATGAACCGCTTGAGGTCCTCGTCGATGCGAATGCCCCAGGGGAAATCGCTGGAGTAGACGATGAAGTCGATCTGCCGCCCTGGGATCGGCTGGCCGCGATTCGGCCGCATCGCGGCAAGAAGCACGGGCTTGAGAATCTTCTCCCGAAACGTGTCAACGTCGGTATTCTCCTGCTTGGGGTCCCAGTCGAGGAAGAGGAAATTGTTGGGTGGAATGTGCCGCAACTGGGCGTAGTAATTCCCAATGCACAAGGAATCGGAGCTCAGCGGATTGATCACCAGCAAGACGTTTTCCGGTCCACCGGTTGCCAGCCCCCGGCTGGCGGCCGCGAGGGAAATCGTCAGACCCAAGAGCACGGACGCCAATCGAAATACCGGTTGGGGACAAACGGACAGGCAGCGGGCAGGATAATGCATGTCGCGGCGGGCAAGAGGTGTGAAAAAAGCGTCCTCGGGCGAAAGGCACTTGGACGCCACTCTTGATCATACGGCCCATGCACAGAATTGGACAGAGGGCGGCGGACGGCACACGGAGTGTGCCTGCTACTTTGGAGCCCGGTCCTTACCGCACGGCTGGTGGCGGCTGCCCGGCCACTACCGGTTGCGTAGCGCCTGGCGGGGGCGGAAGGGCCAACGGCTGCTGCGCCAGGCTCCGCTGCAATGCGGAGACGCGGGCTGCCACGTCGGCCTGTGCGGGGTCAATGGCCAGCGAACGCTGGTAGTTGACCAAGGCCTGCTGGTAGTCTCCCGTATCCTCGCGGACTTTGCCGAAGGCAGCCCACTGCCGGGCGTCACCCGGATTGCGCTGCACGGCTTCGGCCAGGGTGTTGGCCGCCGCTTCCTTGTTGCCGAACTCGGTATACAGTCGGGCCAGTTCCATCCGCGGCTCGGCCAGCGACGGCGATTGGGCGGCCCAGTTCTGGATCAGCGCAAAGGCCTTGTCGCTGTGATTTTCTTCGATATACAGCACGGCCAGTCCCCGATGGCAATCGCGATGATTCGGATTGCGCTCCAGGCACTGGAGGTAGCAGGTCTCGGCCTGTTTCAGGCTGGCGGGCTGATCAGGGCGGAGTTGTCCCAGCCGATGGTAGGTTGCGCCGAGATTGTAATAGCCGTCGGCATTGCTGGGATCGGCGTAGGTTGCCTCCTGGAACTTCTGCAAGGCATCCTGGTACCGGCCTTGCTGGAAGAGCGTCACGCCGTCCGCGTTGCGACTGTTGGCGACGAAGTTGGTGCAGCCGCCCGCCATCGTCAGGCCGGCGGCCGCCAACATCACGGCGATGCGCAAGGATCGGTTCCCCACGGTTTTACCTGCCCTAGCCATGTCCCATGCAGCCTTCTGGGGCGGACGTCGCACCAGACCACTACAATCCGTGGGGGAAAATAGCGATCCCAGGCATTTCACGCAAGAGAGATTTGGGCAGTTTTTTTCCTCAAACCGCCTGCTCGGCACTTACCGTGGGGACGGCAGCCGGCGCGGGCAACGGCACAACCGTGGGCAACTCCGCCCGCTTCTCGTAGCCCAAAGCCTTGAAGACCTCGAGGATTTCGCTGCACGTCGGGAACATCCGGCCGCTACGGCGCTTGTAATCGTCCAGAGCGTCATGAACTCGATCTCTTCCGGCAAGTAATCCCGCTCGCAGGTGGTCGGGTCGATTTGCCGACGGCGATTTACCTTGACCCGGCGCTCGGTCGAGCGGTGTTCCACGGCAACGGGCACATCCTTCTGCCGGCGGTCGCCATCGCGGCGGTCTTTGTGCGAGCGTGCGTCCATGACCTGCGAAGGCACCTTGGCTTCGTCAGCAGGCTTCCGCTTCGCGGCAGCAGTGGGGCGGGCGCAGTTTGGGATCTTGTCTTTCGCTTTGGCGACGGGCTTTTTGGCTGACACGGACGTTTATCCTCCCAAGATCGAGTGCTTTTCGGCGAATGGTAACTTGGTGAAAATGCAACCTTGATGAAAAATAGCATCGGAAAAGCGTCCAGGGGAAGTTGACGGTCTAGGAAAAAGGTGTGGTTCTAGTAATTTGAGCGGGTTTTAGGGTTAATGCCGTCTGCGCAAAGATAGCGGTGGAATGGAAGTGGGACTGTGGAGGTACCTACGGGCTACCCGCAGTCGCAATATATACCCCGCGCGGCTTCAAATGATCGAAGCCCAACGCGCAAGCGAGGAATGGAACCGCTTGCCTCGCTTGCGCTTCGGGCTTCGCTACGGCGAAAATGGCTCAATTAAAGCCGCTCGAAGTATAACGGCAACCGCTCGCGCAATGCCGACAATACGGCGCTGCGCATTTGGCCCAGATATGCAACCGTGGCTGCCAGCGACTGCCGCTTTGAGGGTTAGTGGTGCAGCCGTCTCGGCTGCCAGGGCAGGCGGGGACGGTGGGGACAGGTACTTACGGCTTGCGGGGTTGGAAGAACTGCTTGAGCATGTCGGCGGCGGCCGATCGGCTGCTCTCGGCGACCACTTTCTTGGCCTGGGTGGGATCGGCTAGAGGATCGATCCGCTGATGCTGGCCGCTGTCGGCCGGCCCGGCCGGCTTCTGAACTGCGGGCAAAACAGGCGCGGCCGTGGTCAGCTTGCCCTTCTTCGTATCGTTGTCGGTCTCCTCTTCGTCCAGCCAGTCGCTGATGTCGGCCTCGTTGTCGCGAGGCTTGGCGGCCTCGACCGTGCGGGCGGCCGCTTCCTGGACGTTATGCACCTTGGGCTTCTTCTTGCCGCTGACGCTGGTGCTCAGATGGACCTCGAACTCCAGCGGTCCCACCTTGATCTTGTCACCGGTACGAAGTTCATGCTCGGCGGCGATCTTCTGACCATTGACGATCGTGCCGTTGCGGCTGCCCAGATCGCGGATCGTCGCCTTGCCCTCGGCAACGGAAATCATGCAGTGCCGCCGGCTGACCATGTCGCTGTTGGGACGCAACTTGGCCTCAGGCGCACGGCCCACGAGGAATTCCGGCCCCGGAACGGCAATTTCCAGCCCGGGATGCTTCCCACCAAGTACCACTAGTTTTACGTCCATGACACGCTCCCAATACTAATGCGCCGCAGGCGCTCTCCACCCCTCTATTCCACTCTATCAAGAGCCATCGGCGGCGTCAAAGTGTTTCTTGACCGCCGGGTGTCGTTGCGGCCCGATTCTTCGTCCAATTTACCCTGGAATAACGGGTTTCCACAAGGGTCTTGGCCCGGCAAACCTCTTCTTCGGCCAGCTCCTCTGCCTGGCAGGCAAATCCGAATCGACGCTGCAAAGCCTCAAACCACAGATCGGCTACGTTTTCTAACTCCGTCGGGTGGGCAGCAAGATTCGCCACGCCGGGCAGTTCGGGCGCTGAGGGCGAGGTCCGCCAGAGCAGGCTGCCGTGCTGCAGGACCGCCCCGCGACCCGCAGTACCGGGTGCCCCCCGCCGCTGGGCGCTGCCGCAGATCTTGCTTTGACCGATCAGCACGTCGCCGGGCGATCTACGCTGAAAACAGAGAAACGGCTGCCGGGCGGACTCGATCTTGTCGGCCGCCTGGCACATCCGAGCTGTGATGCCGAGGCCCGCAAGGACCTCGATCAGACAACCATGCATGGCCTGGTAAAGTTCGTCGCGGCGGGCGGCCAGCGGATGGCTGCCCGGCAGGACGATACTGTAGGTCAGCTCGGCATCATGTACGATTGCCCCACCGCCGGTCAGCCGCCGCACGGCCGCACACGGCAGGCTGGGCGGGTGTTCCTGACGGTTGGCGTACGTCTGGAAATAACCCAGCGAGAGGGTCGGTTCGCTCCAGCCATAAAAACGGAGGCAAGCGGCTGCTGTGCTCGTGCTCCCGGGTGGGACTGCGACGCTGCCCGCTCCAGGAGCATCTCGTCCACGGCCATGTTCCATGCTCCGTCGGCCGCCTTGTGTCGGAGCAGTCGGCAAGAGGCCGGATCGAGCATGGCTGCGCTTTCCATGTCAGCGCTGCCAGGTTAGCTTGGGCTGCCGCGCGGCCTGGACTTCGTCGGGGCGGCTGACCGGCGTGCGACTGGGGGCGTCGTGCAATTGCTCGCACGTCTCGCGGAGGATGCATTCCAGCGTATCCGCGAAGGCGTCCAAGGTGGCCTTGCTCTCGGTCTCGGTCGGCTCGATCATGATCGCTTCCTTGACGATCAGCGGGAAGTAGACCGTGGGGGCGTGGAAGCCGTAGTCCAATAACCGCTTGGCGATGTCCATGGCCGAGATGTCGCACTCGGACTTGATCTGCGTGGCGGAGGCCACGAACTCGTGCATGCAGCGATCGCCCTGCGGCACCGGCAGGATGTGTTTCACGCGGCTTAGGAGATAATTGGCGTTGAGCACGGCGTTTTCCGAGATCTTCCGCAAGCCCTCGGGTCCGTGCGTGCGAATGTAGCAATACATCCGCAGCAGCACGCCGACGTTGCCGAAGAAGCTCCGCACGCGGCCGATCGACTTAGGGCGATCGTAGGCCAGGCGATAGCCGGGCAACGTGCTCCCCGCTCCCGCCGGGAGAGGGGCAGGGGGTGAGGCGGGCTGCCGCACGACGATCGGCGCCGGCAGATAAGGCGCGAGCTTCTCGGTCACGGCGATCGGTCCGCGCCCGGTCCGCCGCCGCCGTGAGGGCCGCTGAAGGTCTTGTGCGGGTTGAAGTGCATCAGGTCGGCCCCGAAGTCTCCGGGCCGGGCGATGCCCAGGATGGCGTTCATGTTGGCCCCGTCGAGATAGACCAGGCCGCCCACGGCATGGACCAGCTTGGCGATCTCGGCGATGTGCGTTTCGAAGAGCCCTAGCGTGTTGGGATTGGTGATCATGAGCACGGCCACGCGATCGTCGAGGCGGGTGCGAAGGTCGTGGAGATCGATGAGGCCGGCCTCGGTGCTCTTCACCGGCACGGTGTCGAAGCCGGCCATCGCCGCGCTGGCCGGGTTCGTGCCGTGGGCGCCGTCGGGGATCAGCACGACCGACTTCGGGATGCGTTGATCGCGGAACTAGGCCGCCGCCACCAGCAGGGCCGTCAACTCCCCTTGGGCCCCGGCTGCCGGTTGCAGGGAAACGGCCGGCAGGCCGGCGATCTCGGCCAGGATCTCCTGCGACTGATAGAGCAGCTCCAGCATGCCCTGGATCGTCTCGTCGCTCTGATACGGATGCAGGTTGGCGAAGCCCGGCATGCCGGCGATCCGTTCGTTCCGCTTGGGATTGTACTTCATCGTACACGAGCCCAAGGGATAGAAATGCGTATCGACCGACATATTGAGCGTCGAGAGGTTGACGAAGTGGCGGACGATGTCGGGCTCGGAAAGTTCCGGTAGCGGCAGGGGCTTCGTGGCAATCGCTTCGGCCGGCAACAGTTCCGAAACCGGGCGGACGGGGACGTCGCACCGCGGCAGCTTAGCGCCGCTGCAACCGGGCTTGGAAAGCTCGAAGATCAATTCGGTGGAACGGGTGTTTCGCATTGCGGTAGGCGGTTCAGAAGGGGTGATGGCTCAGTTTAACGAGTTTGCCTGTCGTAGGCCGTGCGAATCGCAGCGGCCAGTTGATTGGAGGGCGTCTCGTACCTTGAGAATTCGCCGATATTGTCTTGCTTGAGATGAAGTTGACCCTCGCCGACATTACCCCGGTGCTGTCCAGAGGAATAGTACCGATTGGACGCCACTTCGCCGGATGTCAAAACCCAATGCCGGATTACATCCCGCCAGACGCCAATCCAAACGAAGACATGACAGCACGCAGGCTTGACTTGCTGAAAGTTCATGTCAAACCGTTTCGTTGAATCGGATGCCAGCGCTTTGACATAAAGCGGTGCGTCGCTATCAAAGTCAACCGCACGAGAAGCCTTGACTTCGATCTTGATCTTGCGGTCCATCAGAAAATCGTACTCACCTGAGTAGGATGAATCCAGTTTCTTCGATGGTTTCTCAAGTTCCGGCACGAGCTCCTTCAAGTGTCCTTGCGCCAAGCTTCTCCGAATCCTCGCGGCGCACCGATCTCGAAGATGTAAAGAAACAGGTTGCGCGCGATGTACTCGTCTCGAAGGTCGATGTATTCCTCATGAGTGAGTCTCCCCGCGGCCAAGAGAGCCGCGATGATGTACTCGTACTCATTGAAGGGGTACACGGAGACCAGGACTTCGAGACGGGAACGAAATGTCTCCTCGTCTGGTAGAGTGGCAATCAGTTGATCGAGGTCATTGCGGAGTCTTTCCATAGTGCTCCTCAAAAAAGAAACGGCTGTGCCGCCTGCGGCTTGACCGAGACGGCATCGGCAGGGTCGCTATGCTCAGGGCAGTCATAGTCTTCCTCGAAGGCATGGCCATTCTGCCAACCGGTGCGGCCCGTTCGGCGAAAATGCTCCAAACGCCGTATCGTAATTTCGCAGAAAATGGGATCGATGTCCATCGTCATGCACCGTCGCTCGTTGAGTTCGGCGGCAAGGAGCGTGGTTCCCGAGTGTGCAAAGAAATCAAGGACGATATCTCCCGGCGCGGAGCTCGCCTTGATGATGCGCTCGATGGACTTCAGCGGCTTCTGCGCATAGCAGCCGGAAACATTCTCCTCCATGCGATAGAACACCTGCTGGACGTCCACCCACACGTTGCCTGCGCGAATCGTATCGGATCTGCTGCGCTCGAGATTCTCGGTGATCTGGCCATCGACCTCTTTGTAGTAGCCGCGGAGAATCTTGGGAATGTCCGTATACTCCGCGTCGACGTTAAACGTCGGATCGCCCTTGGCATAGTAAAGTAGCTCTTGCCGGACCGCCATCCAGTTCTTCTGCGTGCCGTAACCTCGCTGGTTTCTCATCGTGATGAAGCTGCGGGCGCGAAACGGCTGGCTTCGCATCATAATCATGAAATCCGGCAAGGGCTGGAATCCATCGTTCTGATCGGCCCCAAGCCAGACATACAACGACGAATCCGGCGACAGTCCGCGCTCGGTGTTTTTGACCCACCGGGAACACCAATCGATGAAGTGCTGCAACGGGCGTTCATCGAACGCCACTAAATTGTACGGCGGATCCTGGATCGCCAATTCTGCTTTCCGACCGTCCAACAGAGATTGAACCTGATCGAGCAACGAAGCATCCAAGCAACCAACCCGATGCCCGGATCGTGCGTCCTCCCAAATCTCCCCTGGCTTCAGTCGGCAGAACGGAAGCAGCGTCTCGCGCATCTCCGGGCTTGTATCGACTCTCGGCAGGGGATTGTTTTTCATCATCCGACCTCATTCGCCTAAAGTCTTTGCCAGCTTGTCGATCTCGGCCTTCGTTCTCTTCTCCGTCACGGCCACGAGCAGGCAATCCTTCAATTCCGGATACCAGCGCCCCAGCGGCAGCCCGGCAAAGATACCGGCTTTCTGCGCCTTGGCCACGAGGTCGTCGACGCGTCCGTCGCTCACGCGGACGACGAACTCCTTGAATGTCGGCTGCTCGAAAGCCAGTTGCAGCCGCCCGCTGGCAGTCAAACGTGCCGCCGCATAATGGGCCTTCTGCAAGCAGAGGTTGGCCACGTCGGCCAGGCCGGTGGGGCCCATCGTCGCCAGGTAAATCGCCGACCTCACAGCCAGCAGGGCCTGGTTCGTGCAGATGTTGCTCGTGGCCCTGTCACGGCGGATGTGCTGCTCGCGGGTCTGCAACGTCAAGACCCAGCACCGCCGCCCGCGGCGATCGACCGTCTGCCCGACCAGGCGGCCGGGCATGCGGCGGAGAAACTGCTCGCGGCAGGCGAGGATGCCGAGGTACGGCCCTCCGAACTGCATCGGCGTGCCCAGCGCTTGCCCTTCCGCAATCACGATGTCGGCGCCTGCATCGCCCGGCCGCTTGAGCAGGCCGAGACTGATCGGATCGACGCTGGCGACCAGCGATGCGCCGCCCTCGTGAACGATCTGGGCCAGGGTCTCGATCGTCTCCACGCAGCCGAAGAAGTTGGGCTGCTGCAGCAGCAGGCAGGCCGTCTCGTCGTTGACGGCGGCGCGCAAGGTCTCCGCATCGAGCGTCCCGCCGGGCGTATCGAGCACGACCAGCTCGACATCCAGGTTGGCCAGATACGTGGCCAGGATCTGCCGGTAGTCGGGGTGTACGCTCTTGGCAACCAGCACGCGGCCCGGCCGGCGAGTGACGCTCATCGCCATCAGCACGGCCTCCGCCGCCGCGCTGCCGCCGTCGTACAGGCTCGAATTGGAATAGTCCATCCCGGTCAACTGGCTGACCAGCGTCTGATATTCGAACAGGGCCTGCAGGTTGCCCTGGCTGACCTCCGGCTGATAGGGCGTGTAGGAAGTAACGAACTCGCTTCGCGAGGCGATAAAATCGACGACCGCCGGGATGAAATGGTCGTAGCTTCCGCCGCCGAGGAAGCAGGCGCCGCTGCCCGCCGGATCGTTCTTCGCCGCCAGGTCGCTCATGTGCGCGGTCAGTTCCAGCTCACCCAGGGCCGGCGGCACGGCGATCGGCCGGTCCAGCCGCAATTCCCGCGGCACCATCGTGAACAGGTCGTCGATTGACTTCACGCCGATCGCTTCCAGCATCGTCTTCTGATCTTCGGCGTTATTGAGAAAGTAGGGCATAGGAGCAGGGAGCGGGGAGCGGGGAGCGGGGAGCAGGGAGCAGGGAGCAGGGAGCGGGGATTTCAAATTTCCGATTTCAAATCTCAGATCCAAGATTCGACTTCCGCGCCTCCTACGCCTCCGCTTCTTCGCACTGTTTCTTGTACGTTGCATAGTCTAACAATTCCGATTGGCCGCCCTTGACGCGGATCTTCACCAGCCAGCCGGCGCCGTAGGGGTCGTCATTCAGCGAGTCGAGATTTTCGACCACCGCCTTGTTTACCTCGACGACCTCGCCGTCGACCGGGCTGTACAAGTCGCTCACTGCCTTGACCGATTCGACCTCGCCGAACGACTTGCCCGCCTGCACGGCGCGGCCCGGCTCGGGCAGATCGATGTGCACCAGATCGGTCAGCGCGTGGAGGGCGAAATCGGAGATGCCCACGGTCGCCGTCTTGGCGCCTCCGGGCCCGTCTTCGAAGTGAATCCACTCATGCGTGCTTGTATATTTCAGAGATTTGGGATCGAGCGACATTGGTTGGCTCCTTTCGAGGCACGTCAGGCTGGAAAGCCTGACGTACACGACATCTTGGTAATTGGATCACACGCGGCGGCGGTCCCGTTGGTAAAAAGGAAGTTCTATCACACGGGCGGGTTCGGCACGACCCCGCACGTCGACTTGCAGTTCCATCCCCGGCTTGGCCACCGTGGGGGCGACAAAGCCCATGGCAATCGGTTTCTTCAACGTGGGCGAGAACGTGCCGCTGGTTACTTCCCCCACGCGCTGCCCTCCCGAAAGGACCGGATAGCCTTGCCGCGGCACCCGCTGGCCGGTCATCTCCAGCCCTACCCGCACGCGATCGAGCGGCTGTTTCTGGATCCGCAGCAGGGCGTCTCGGCCGGGGAAGTCGTAGCCCACCAGGTGGCAGGCGAATCCCAGTCCGGCCTCGAAGGGATGGATCTGCTCGCTCAGTTCGTGGCCGTAGAGCGGCATGCCCGCCTCGAGCCGCAGCGTATCCCGGCGCCGAGGCCGCAGGGCACGATGCCCAGCGGTTGGCCCTGATCGATGATGGCCTGCCACATGGCCGGGGCGATTTCCGAGCCGACGCTCAGTTCGAAACCGTCTTCCCCGGTGTAGCCGGTGCGGCTGATGATGCCGCCTTGCCGCCGCGCCGCCGGATGCAGCAACTGGACCCGCGTCCCGCGGTAGTAGCGCATCCATTGCAGGTCGATGTTCACCAAGGGCTGTAGGACATCGACGCTTTTAGGACCTTGGATGGCGAACATGGCCCACAGCCGGCTGAGGTCGGTGAAGATCACCTCGCGGCCGGGAATTTCGGCACGCTCGGGCGGCAGGTGGGCATGGATCCAAGCCACGATCTTCTCCCGGTTGCTGGCATTGACCACGACCACATAGAACGGCTGGCCGAAGGAATCGTGGTAGTAGCCCACCAGCACGTCGTCCAGAATGCCGCCTTCGTCGTTGGTCACCAGCGAATAGCGGATCTGGCCGAGTTCCATGTCGGCCACGCGGCGGGTGAGCAGTTCGGCCAGAAAGACGGCCGCGCCCGGCCCTTCAAACCGCAGCCGTCCCATGTGGGAAATATCGGTGATGGCCACGGCCGTGCGGGTGGCCGTATGTTCGTCGATGATCGAGGTGTACTGGACCGGCATGGCCCAGCCCGCGAAGTCCACCATCCGCGCGCCGTGGGTCACGTGCCAGTCAAAAAGAGGGGTTCGCAGCAGCGTGGGGTCCATGAGGCGGTTCCAGGGGAAAGTCGGCCGTTCATTCTTGGCCAGGAAGATGGATTTTAACAAAATGTGACTCAGCGGACAGGGGGCGGGAGAATTGTAAGGTGTGCCCTGGCAGGCTGCACCCATTGGCAATCCGTCCTAGCGCTATGTGGTAAGACGGATTGGCAATCCGTCCTACACTTACCCGAAGCGTAAGCGAGGACGCTAAGTCGTTTCCTCGCTTACGCTTCGGGTTAGTGTGAATGGTATCATTTCAGGCCGCGCGAAGTGTAAAGTGGCGCAAAAACGGCTTCTTGAATGATTTTTTGTCCACTTTTCACCACCTTTGGAAGTCATGTTCCGTCACCAAGTTGTATGAAAACATCAGGAGACCTTGGGAAAACAGGCTCTTCCACCCCTTGGAGGACATTGTTCCACTGAGCGGAAGTATAGCCAGGATTGGCCAACGGCGTTTGCCGTCGGCCATCGCTAATCCTTGATCCCTTGATCCTTGATCCCTCATCGTTCATCCCGCAATTCTTCATTTTTCGCCTGTTGGCGAAATGCTGCCCGGAGCGCATGCTCGCCTTAAGCTGCTCTATGCTCTCCGGCCTCTTGACTTGCCGGTTGGCTCCGCTAGACTCAAGACCAGAGCGGAATAGGAAATGCCCGTACCTTGCCTCTCCCGGAGGAAGAGGGACAGCTACTCACCCGCGGCTTGGGGATCGCCATTCATGTCATCCATTCCGGCCACGCCGTCGCACGAGCCCGAATACGCCTGGGAAATCGCCACGCTGTACCCGGCGCAAGGGGAGTGGTCCGAGGAAGCGTATTTGGAGTTGACGGACCACGCGAACCGGCGCATCGAATACACCGAGGGGCGGTTGGAGTTTCTGCCTATGCCGACGGACATCCATGAAACGCTAGTCCGATTCTTGTTTCGGGCTTTGGACCGTTATGTCGACCAGCGGAAACTGGGCGAAGTTTTTTCCAACGGCATCCGCCTGCGGGTCGCCGAAAAAAAATACCGCCTGCCGGATGTTATCTTCCTGCACCGAGACCACTTCTACGCTCGTCACAACCGCGCCTGGGAGGGGGCGGATCTGGTAATGGAGGTCGTGAGCGACTCTCCCGCCGATCGCCTGCGCGATTACGAGCAAAAGCTGATCGATTACGCCGCGGCCAAAGTCGCGGAATATTGGATCGTCGACCGCGAGCGAAAGGTGGTGATCGTCCACGGGCTTGTCGGCGGCGCTTACTCCGTGCTCGACGAATACATCCGCGGGCAAATCGCGGCCTCCAGGCTGTTGGAAGAGTTCGCAATCGACATCGCTGCGCTCTTTGCCGCGGCGGAGAACATTCCGGAGTGAACACGAAAGACTCTCCGCCACCAGCAGGGCGGCCACGCGCAGGTCGATCTGATGGGCCGCGCCGTGGCCCTGCGGCCGAATGCCTTCATGCCAATCTGGCGGGCGGCAGCGAGAAAGGAAGGGAAAGCCATGAGAATTCCTCCGAGATCGCTAGCTTTCACGAATCATTCAGCGGGGCAGGTCATCACGTCAGCGTCTCGTTCTTGCCATGGCCTACTCCGCCGCGTCGGGCCATCTTTATCACTAATAAAAGCAGGCGCGCTAGCCTCGCTGATCCACTTCTCGTTCGCCTCCGCACTGTTTGGCGGAGACGCCACGGTCAGCGGCTCCAATGGCAATGCCGGCTATAACGGCAGCATAGGATTCAATACTCCGGGCGGCAACGCCGGAGCAGGAGACAACGGAGGCTCGGCCAACGCCGACCCCGCTTCGCCTGCCGACGCGTCGAACACGGCGACGGCGACGGGCGGAAATGGCGGACAGGGCGGTTTCGGCGGCTCGCCGTTCAGTGGCGGTTACAATGGCGGCAACGGAGGCAATGGCGGCTACGGCGGCTACGCTACGGCAAATGCCAACACCGCGCCGAGTGCCGGCACTGCCGGGTCAATGATCACCGCCAGCGGCGGGAACGGCGGAAACGGCGGGAACGGCGGAAATTCGTTCAACGGCGGGACATCAGGTTCCGGCGCGTATGGCGGCTCGGGCGGCTCCGCCTCCGTCAGCGGCAGCGCTATAGCCGCTGACGCAAGCTGCGCGACCATCCTTGCCACGGCCACCGGCGGCAACGGCGGCGCAGGCGGCAGCGGCGGCCAGGGCACGAGCGGCAGCAGCGGCGGCGCCGCCGGCGCAGGAGGCGCAGGCGGAATAGCGCAGTTTGCCTCGCCCCTGATCGGTCAGTCCAACGGCGGTCCCGTCACCGTGGCCGGCGCCCTCTACGGCGGCAGCGGCGGCAACGCGGGGCAGCCCGGTCCCGGCGCCGGAAGCCGGCGCCGCGAGTAACGCCGGCAACGGGGCGACCGCATCTGCCACCAACATGATCAGCGGCGTCACCACGGGACCCATCTCGCTCTCGCAATCGGCCTACGGCGGCAACGGCGGCGCCGCCATCGGCGGCGTGCCCGGCACGGCGGGCTACGGCACCAGCGATCTGTCAGTCACCACCAGTTCTTCGGCCCTCAACGTAACAACGCTGGCAACAGGAGGCAATGGCGGCGACCAGACGGTGGACGGCACGGGCAACCCCGCTGCGCCGGGCTTAGGCGGGGGCGCCTACTCCGCTGCCGTCAATACCAACACCAGCGGCGGCAGCGCGACGGTTACGAGCCTCGCCACAGCCGTGGGCGGCAACGGCGGCAACGGCGGCTACTACTCTTCGTCCGGCTCGGGCAACATCGCAGGACGCGGAGCAAACGCAGTCGCCAACGCGAACGCGATCGCCACGGGCGGCAGCACATCGGTCACGTGCATGGCCAGTGCACTGGGAGGCAGCGGCGGCATGGGCTATTTCAACGACCAGTCGGGCCAGGGGGGAAGTGGCCAGTGCAGCGCCGTCGGCCAGACGAGTGGGTGCATGAATACGCTGACGGTTACCAGCAGCGCCGTCGGCGGCAACGGCGGCCTCGTCCTTTACAATACCGCGACGACGACCGCGGGAAACGGCGGCGGCGCCATCGTCCTGACGGCCAGCGGCGCCGCGCTGGGCCGAGCATGGTCTGCGTCAACGCCGTGGGTCAGGGGGCGCGGCGGCGCATCGCAGAGCGTCGGGACCTTCAACGCCGGCAACGGGGGAGGGGCCGAGTTCCTCACGCTCCCATACGGCCAGTCCAACGGCGGCTGCGTCCAGGTCGTCGGCAGCCTTGTCGGCGGCTCGGGGGGAAGCAACTACTTCGGCGGATCGGGCGGCAACGGCTACGCCATGTCGCTCAGTAACCAGGTCTCCGGCGCGACTTGCGGAAACCTGACGCTTGTGCAGAATGCCGTGGGCGGCAGTGGCGGCGACGGCAATGGCGGCAGTTCGGGGCTGGCGGGCAGCGGCGCCAGCTCGTTGACCGTCGCCGCGAGCAATGCCGGGCTGACGGTGATCACGGGCGGCACCGGCGGAAACGGCGGCAATCAGTGGTCATCAAGCCCAGCGGCGGCAGCGTCGCCCGGCGCAGCCGGCGTCGCTTATGCCAGCGCGATCAACACCAACGCCACCCCCGGCAGCACGTCGGCCACGAGCCAGGCCACGGCCGTCGGCGGCAACGCAGGCAGCGGGTATAACAACTCCCAGGCGGCGGCAGGGGCAAGCGCTTTTGCGACCGCCATTGGCCAGACCAGCGGCGACGGCAACCCCGTGACCGTCAGCAGCAATGCCGCCGCCGGCGGCGGCGGAAATGCCGGGCCCAACGGCCAGCCCGCCGAGGTCGTTCAGGCCGGCGCCGGCGGCAGTGCGCTGGTGCTCGCGGCCAGCGGCGTAGCGCTGGGCAACAGCCCGGTCAACGTTACCGCCACGGCCACCGGCGGCTATGGCGGTGGGCAGCTCAACTCGGGCAACGTCAACGGCGGCAACGGCGGCTCGGCGTCATTCTCCACGCTGCCTTACGGCCAGTCCAATGGCGGCAGCGTGATGGTCATCGGCAGTCTGTATGGCGGTTCGGGCGGTTATGCCTGCGGCACTGGTTCGGGCGGCAACGGCGCGAGCGTCAATGCCTCCAACGCGGTGGCAGGCTCAACGACCGGCAGCCTCACACTCCAGCAGTACGCTTACGGCGGCGCCGGCGGCAGCGCGACGGGCGGCGCCTTGGGGCTCACCGGCAGCGCCTCCAGCTCGCTCTCCCTTACCGCCAGCAACGCGTCGCTCACCTTGATGACCGGCGCGACGGGCGGATACGGCGGCCAGCAGTCGTCGACGAGCAGCACCGCCTTCGCCGCGCCCGGTGGCAATGCCGTCGCTTGTAGCAATGCCGTCAACACCAACCCCGGCGGATGGGTCAGCAGCCAGGCCTACGCCCAGGGCGGCCAGGCCGGCTACGGCGCCAACAACGCCCAGGGCTCGACGGGCGGAAATGCCGTCGCCACCGCTGTCGCACAGAACAGCGGCAATGGCGGCTACGTCTCTGTCTCGAGCGTTGCCCGGGGCGGATACGGCAGCGGCATTTATAACAACTCTCAGGCCGCTCAGGGCGGCAACGGCGGCAGCGCCTTGGTGCTCGCCGCCAGCGGTGTGGCGCTGGGCAATAGTCCGGTCGATGTCGATGCCAATGCCAGCGGCGGCTGGGGTCTGTCCTCGAGCGGCCCTGGTGAAGGCGGCAACGGCGGGACCGCTTCCTTCGCTAGCGCGCCCTACGGACAGTCCAATGGCGGCTACGTCCAAGTTCAAGGCAGCCTTTCCGGCGGCAATGGCGCTAGCGCCTACGGCCCCGGA
Organism: uncultured Planctomycetia bacterium; assembly: GCA_963824275.1. Lineage (GTDB taxonomy): Bacteria > Planctomycetota > Planctomycetia > Pirellulales > Thermoguttaceae > JANXQG01. The sequence continues at coordinate 2,805,467 of CAWGOT010000003.1, forward strand.
TCGGGCGGCAACGGCTGCCCGATATCCATTACCAACCAGGTCAATGGCGTCACATCGGGGAGCCTCTACCTCGAGCAGTACGGCGCCGGCGGCGCCGGCGGCGGTGCATCGGGCGGAAACGTCGGCCTGGCCGGCAGTGGGAGCAGCTCGCTCACGTTCGCCGCAAGTTGTTCCTCTTTGACCGTCGTGACCTATGGCATCGGCGGAGCGGGCGGCAGCCAGAACTCGGCCGGCACGGCAGCCGCCGCCGGGATCGGGGCAAACGGCACATCCTACGCCAACGCGCTCAACAACACCGGATCGGTCACGAGCCAGGCCAACGGCATCGGCGGAGCGGGAGGCTATGGCTACAACAATGCCGCCGCGGCCGCCGGTGGAGCAGGCTGCTCTTCAGCATTCGGCCAGACCAGCGGCAACGGCAACGCGGTGACTGTCGCAAGCAATGCCACCGGCGGTGCGGGAGGCGGCGTTGCGGGCAACACCGTGCTCACCCAGGCCGGCAATGGAGGGAATGCCCTGGTGTTGGCCGCCAGCGGTGTGGCGCTGGGCAATAGCCCGGTCAACGTCACCGCCACGGCCACCGGCGGTGCGGGCGGTACATCGGGCGGCGGGGCCGATGCCAACGGCGGAAACGGCGGAAACGCCACGGCCGCCGCCTTCGGTCAGAACAATTCCCTCGGTCAGCCCGTGAATGTGACTGCCAACGCCCACGCCGGGGCGGGCGGCGCGGCGCCGGCGCGGGCATCGGCGGCGCAAGCGGCACGGCCCTGGCCACTGCGCTGGCCGTCGGCGGTTCCGGTACGGCGACCGCGGCTGCCCAGACGCCATCCTCCGCGGGAACGATCGCCTCCATCACGGCCACCGCCGCTTCGCCCCGTGCCGGGCAGCGTGACCGTCCAGAGCGGCGCTGCGATGGGCGTGCCTGCCATCAACCCGAGCTTGACTTCCGCCTTTACTTTGCAATCCGCGGCCTATGTCACGGGCATGCCCCTGGCCTCCGACGTCGCCGCTGCTTTGGCCGGGAATCCGAACGTCGCGGCCAGTCTAGGCAGCAGCTCGAGCCAGGTCCTGGGACTAATGACGATGGGTGGCTCCTATCCGGGCGGGCCGTCCGCGCCGACCACCACGAGCCAGATCAACTACTCGCTCGACGGGGTTCCTGGCGAAGGTCTTACGCTGGGGCTGCTGGGCCTAGCGTCCAGCGGCTCGGCCTCGCCGGGCTTCAGCTTGGATCTTACGATCAGTGAGAACGGGAGCCCGCTGCCCGGCATGAACTTCGCGTTCAGTTCGCTGGCCGCGGCCGAGACGTTCTTTAGCGACAATTCCGTAAGTTTGGGCGCGGTCCCCAGCGGACCGTTCACACTGAACATCAGGCAGACCATTTCGTCGCAGCAGTATCTCGCCTTGGCGGACCAGCAGGCCCTGATCGCGCAAACCTCCGCGACCGGCTCCTCGGCCTGGGTCTTGCCCGTCAGTGGAAACTGGAGCGATTCGAGCAAGTGGAGTGCGGGCGTGCCCAATGCGGTTGGTGCGAGTGCCACCTTCAATGTCGCGACGAGCGGGGGCATTACCGTCACGCTGGATATTCCGGTCGCGCTGGGCGGGCTGGTCTTCGGCAACTCCGCCGCAGCGGGCGTGGGCTGCACGATTGCCGGCCCCGACCTTATGACTTTCGACAATTCCGGCAGCGGCGCCGCGATCAGCGTGGCGTACGGCACGCATGCCATTGACGTTCCGATCCTGCTCAACGACAACCTTACGGTGCTTTCCGGCGGCACGAGCCCCTGGCGCTGAAGTCTGGGGGCCGGTGGCATCACTGACAACGGCGACGGCTACTCACTGACGCTGGACGGACCGGGCGGCATGCTGATCTTGAGCGGCGACAATTCCTACACGGGCGGCACGGTGGTCGAGGCCGGCACTCTCGTGGTAACGGGCCCCGGCGCCTTGCCCGAAGGCGGGAGCCTGACGCTGGGCCCTGGGGCCGATGTGCTATTCTCGCCGGTCGTCTTTTCGGCGGCAGCCGGTCCTGTTTCCGCGGTGCCGGTGCCGGAGCCGGGCACGCCGGCATTACTCGTATTCGGCCTTGGCCTTGCAGCGGTGGCGAGGACGGCGATGACCTCGATTGCCCGGAGACTTTCGGCACGTTGAATTTCGAGATGGCAAATTAAGGTGCGGATCGAGGGTCTAAACCCCATGGTCTCCAAGCGCGGCAAGGCCAACATGATGGTTAAGCGTGCCGTTGTGTTCGATGATTGTTCGCACAAGCGGCAGGTGATCGACAGTGGAGCACGACGCGATCAAGATGGCCCGATTCCCCCGATTCGCGCGAGTGCTTGAGAGAATTTGCAGCGAACCGTTGATCCCGATCAGCGTCTATGCTAAAATCAGGGGTGTCGTGTGATCACAATTCCTATCCGTGCACGCCCGGCTAAGGACCGGTGAGTTAATGACTCCCATAGTCGCCTTTCGCTCCGCGAAAGAACGCCAGTTTCGCCGAGCGAAAGGCGACAGTTGTTGATTTGCCGATCCTAAACCGCCTTACGATGACGACTTCCTTGCGGCAATTCGATCACCTCACTCTGTAGCCTGCTTGAGAACTTATTCCATGCCCGGTAAAAAGACCGACAATAAGGCCATCGTTCGCGCATTGAAGAAGCACGCGCTTTCCAAGAGGGGTGCAACGGTGCATCGCTACTGCCTCGATGCGAACCAACCGGACATTGTGATCCAAAGCCGGCTTAGTTGGCCGAGCTTTGCCGACCTTTCCAAGGAAGGGATCTTGTGCGTGCCCATCCAGCACGCGCGTCTTAACGACCTTCGCAAGGTCCACAAGAAGATCAAGGGCGTGGAAGCGGACGACATCGACGGGCACACCTACATGGACGTGCCGATCGGCTCCGCATCTCTCGACGTGCTGCTGTCGTTTATCGATGAAGCCTATAAGTTGGTGTGGGACAAGTTGCCCGCCAGCGACCAGCTTATGCTCGATCTGGCTGCCCAACCGTATGACGAGGCGAAGATTCTCGACGCATTGATCACGTGCCACGGACTCAAGGACCACCGCGCGGCGATCCGCAAGCTGCTTCGCCCTTCGATCATCTTCCGCACGTCGAAGGCGAGCGATGCGAAGCTGCCCGCGGGCGCGATGAAGATCGGCGGCAATCCCGACTTGCCGCTGGAGACCGCGTGGCCGTGTTTCAAGGACGGACGGCCGCTGGCCTTCCTCGCGCAGTTCGACCTGGCGGCGATCGCCGCACTGAAGCCCAACATCCTAGGGCTGCCCAAGGAGGGACTGCTTTCGCTCTTTTCGGCGTGGGGTTGGTTAAGCGAAGACGAATGCGATCCGGAAGTGCCGGACCACGGGCGCAAGCAGCCGGGCTGGACGGTCATACTGCACACGCCGGCCCGCGTACAGAAGGAGCGGCGGAAGGCGCCGCACGGCGTGAATGCGTTCAAGGTCGGCGCTGCCGAACCGATCCACGTCATGTCGCTTCCCGAGGCTTACGAGCCCTCGGTGGCCAGGCTTAAGTTGTCGCGCAAGGCCCGGGAGAATTTCGACGCCCTGGAGCAGGACTTTCGGACGATGCAGTTGCGTCATTGGCTAAAGCAAGACGACCCATTTTCCGGCTGCCATCGTCTCGGCGGCTATGGACGCTATCAGCAGGAATTCCCCAGCGAACTCAAAAGCGGCAAGTTGACGATGCTCATCCAACTCGGGACCGACGACACGATCGGCATGTGCTGGGGCGACGGAGGTGAGTTGACCTTCTGCGTCGACGCCGGCGCGCTGGCGAAGGGGCGGATCGTGCCGCTTTGGGGAACGTGTCAGGGCGGATAAATCTTCACCATCTTTGCGCTGATATGGGCGCTTTGTGTGGGCGGGTTCTATGTTCTGTGGAAGCGGAATCGCAGCGAGGGCCGCTGGATTGTGGCCGGTGAGGTCCAACGCGATTTCATGGTGCTGGATGCCGTTTCCCCTCAATTTGCTGCCGCAGTTGAAGCGGCTAGCGCAAGCCGTTCTTTTGGTGACCCTGGGACAATAACGGCTGAAGAAGAGCTAGGCTTGGAACCCGATCTGCCGGGCGTCGTCTCGTCTGGCAAGCGACAATGGAAGCGAATAAATGTTCTCGGCATCTTTTTTGCCCTGCTAGCGCTACCGGCTTGGGCATGGTTTTATACACTGATGCACCCGCTTGCGCGGGGATTTGGCAATACGTGGGCTGTGGGCATCGAGTTTGGCCTATTGGCCGCGGTTCCCATCTATGGCCTGGCGGTTTCAATTGGGCTTTTGCGGCTGCCGACGAGCTTCTTCGAGAAAGAAGTCGCTGGCCGGCGGGTAATGCGATTCGTGGGAGCGAAATCGGCAAGCGGTGTGCAGCCGATCGCATTGTTTTGCGTCATGCTTTGCTTGGGTTGTCTGGTCGGCGCCGTTTGCATGACAGTGTTTGTATTCCGCTAGGTTTATCGCAACCAATTTCCGGAGGATAAAATGCCTTCGGGCGAGCTCTTGCGGGTCGACGCGCCCGCCCCATACTCCACAATGCGTACGTCGGGGCCAATCCGGCGGCTGTCGCCCAACGCGGGATCTTCGACGACACGACGTTCCTCGATTCGGGCAATAAGGCTCTCGCCCAACTATCGCTGAAGTTGGTTCGACGCTTTGACGATAAGCCGCGGGCTGTCGTCCAGCCAATAGGATTCAAGGTACGGGTCCATGCCGGGAAAAGGTTCATGTTTCATTCTGAGCTAACGAATGTTCTGATGCCCTCGCCGATATCGCCAGGCTCTGTCTTGCCGTCCGTTTGGATAATCAAACCCCAATGGCCGACCAGGGTGCCGCCCCAGGCAATCTCGACCGTGTCTGTCTCGTTGAAGATGATAAGTGATGGGTCCAGCTTACCCAACGAGCTTGAACCGACCAGAACGTTCCATTGCGGTCTGTGCTCCTGTTCGTTCCAGAGCGACCACTTGTTCGGGCCTGGCAGACGTTCGTGGGGTGGCAATGTTTCATGACACAACCGCGCAATTGATCGAAGTTCGTCGGGAGACACGGTTGACTTGATTTTTTGTCGAAAGCCCATCTGGAACACCCTCGCCGGGGCAACTGCGAAACCGAGCGCGAAAAAGAGCAACGCGATGCCCAGGAAAATAGATGTTTTGCCGGCAGATCTGCGCTCGATGACTGCGACGACCCACAAAACAACCAGTGATGCCAAGGAAAGCAGGCTTATGAGACCAGGCACGGCCTCGGCTGGAAAGACGCCAAAAGACAGAGGCATTCCCTGCCGCCCTCCGACGTACGCAATAAAATAGGAAGAACCCGCCGCGATGGCGACGGTAACGGTGAGCACTTCTTTCAGATGCTTCATTTCACCGCCCTACGCGATATTCGCCACGAGCCGCATAGGAATAGGTCGAAGGGCTGTCGAGCTGCTGGATTCCGATGCTGGCCGCGGCGGCTGCCTGCTGACGCTTTTCGCGGGCGTCGAAGTCTTCCTCGGAAATGCAGAAATCGGTGAGGCCCTCGCGGCTCAACTCCCCGGATTTCACCGCTTTGACGATCAAGGGCCACTGCCCCGACTCCACGTTTTTCAGCATGATGGTCGCCTTGATGCCGTTGTTCTTCGCCCACGCCTGTTGCTCTTTGTCCGGCGGTCGAGCCATAACTCTTCAGCATCATTTCCGGCGAAGACTGCGAGAGACCTCACGAGACAACGACGGCAGTTTGCGGTCGTCTTCAGCAGCATCGGCTCATCTCCGGCCAGCAGCCTTTAGCAGAGAATCCGCCCAGACTGCTTCCTGCGCCTTCCAACGGCGGATCGGGAGAGGCACGATAGTCGGTGGTGCGATCGTAGCGGGAGGCAGCATAAACCGCGTCAACCAGCGACTGGAGATCAAGCACGGCGTCCGCGTCGGACGGGCGGAGCGGGATGCCGAGTGTCGGCAACCGGACCGCAAGGCGCAGCGGATACAGCTCGACGCGGAAAGCGGCCGGGGCGCGCCAAATGGAGGCTTGATACGTGCTGTCGTGCTGGCGGGCTTCGTGCCAGCGATGCGCCAAGAGTTGCCGATAACCAGCGCGGGTAAGGTCGATTTCCACCAGATTGACGCCCGCCCCGCGGCACTCCGATTGCTTCTGTTTGTATTTCTCCAATCCGTCTCCTGGCACTTTGTTGGCCGGACACAGAAACTCGATCACCGTAATCGTGCGCCCCCCAGTGCTCAGGTCGATGATCTCAAGAAAGCGTTGGACGACCGGTTCCGACTCGGCCGTAAGAACGATCGGCTCCGCCAACGCGATTCCGCCCGCTGGCTGGACCGTCGACTCGCTCGCCCCATGCTCCACAATGCGAACGTCGGGGCCGATCCGGCGACTGTCGCCCGACGCGGGATCTTCAACGATAAGACGTTCCTCGATTCGGGCAATAAGGCTCTCGCCCAACTGTCCCTGAAGTTGGTTCGACGCTTCGACGATAAGCCGCGGGTGGACGTCCAGCCAATGGGCTTCAAGGTACGGGTCCATGCCGGGAAAAGGGCTTTTCATAGCTATATTTTAATCGAGCATAAGCAGACAAGCAATATGACGACCGCGCTCGGCACCAGCGAGCAGAAGTCACCGCCCTACGCGATATTCGCCTCGAGCCGCATAGGAATAGGTCGAAGGGCTGTCGAGCTGCTGGATTCCGATGCTGGCCGCGGCGGCCGCCTGCTGACGCTTTTCGCGGGCGTCGAAGTCTTCCTCGGAAATGCAGAAATCGGTGAGGCCCTCGCGGCTCAACTCCCCGGATTTCACCGCTTTGACGATCAAGGGCCACTGCCCCGACTCCACGTTTTTGAGCATGATGGTCGCCTTGATGCCGTTGTCCTTGGCCCACGCCTGCTGCTCCTTGAGAAACGCGAGCAAGGCCGGGCCGCTCTCGCCGATCCCGTTGTCAAGATTGTCGATCTCGTAGGAATCGTAGTCGGCGTAGAGATCTTTGATCTGGTGGCGCGTATACACCTTCCAACCAGACTGATTCCACTTCTTTTTCCAGTCGGCGTTGGAAGTGTCGATTCCCGCGTAACGCGCGCCGGCTTTCATGCGGGCCAGCTCGTCGGGCGCGATGCCGCGATTGCCGGTCACGCCGCCGGGGCCCTCGAGATAGATATGCCGGAAGACTCCCGCCGACTTGGCGGCGGCCATCGTGGCCTTGGAGTCGCGATTGCCGGAATCGGCGCCGATCATCACGTTCTTCTGGTATTTCTCAGCCAGTTCGCGCACGCGGGCCGGGGTGATCCGCGAGTCCGACGCGAAATCGAAGTAGGCAATGGGCGGACGGGCAGGCGCGGGGCTTTGACCAGCGGGTGCTTTAACTTCCGGCTTGGGCTGGGCCTGTGCTTGCTCCAGCGACCCCGGCAAGGCCACCACGACGGTAAAACAGAAAGCCAGGATAGAACGCCACATGTCACTCTCCTCAGTGGCAGGGATAATGCTTCACCTCTATTAGTTTACCCAGCGGCGACGGTGGCGCGAATCCCTGGGGCCGGCCGCGCCAGTTTCTACATCCAATGGCGTAGTCAAATTCCCTCGACTTGGCGAGTTTGGAAGAAAGGAAGATCGGCGAAAGGAATATAGAAAATACGAAATGCAAGAGCGTACGTATGATGCTATTGCGTCCATTTTCCTTTCTGCCATCTTCCTTTCTTTTCCGGCCCGTTGACCCGCCAGAAGTTCATGCCCTAAAATGGGTCCTGTGGTGAATCGAATCTTGCATGAAATTAGCTACCAGCCGATCGCGCCATGGGCATTTACAATCGAGATTACTATCGGCAGTACGGCTCGGGCGAGCAGATTCCACCGGTCTGCAAGTATTTGATCATTGTCACGGTTGTCGTCTTCCTCTTGCAGATCTTCATCACGCGACCTTCCACGCCGGAAGACTTGCGTGCGATCATTGAGGAGAATAAGCCGGCTGCGCGAGAGACACGGAAGCCTCCGGCAAACAAAGACGCGCCGCCGCCGAAGCACAAGGAAAAGCCCTCGGCCGCAGACCCGAAGTCGAGCGCAGCAGCGGAAGAGACGACTCCCGGCGAGGACAAGACCACGCCCCAGGCAGAGGCAGAAGACGAGGAGGACGAGGAATTGTCTGCGGCAGAGCTTCTGCCATCCGTCTCGATCGTGCAGGAGTGGTTCGAGCTGCAGACGAACAAAGTTGTGCGGCAGGGGCAGGTCTGGCGGCTGCTGACGTGCGCGTTCTGCCACGACCGCTTCAGCCTGTGGCACATCCTCTTCAACATGCTGTTCCTGTACTGGTTCGGCAGGATGCTGGAGCCGTTGTACGGATCGCGGGAGTTTCTCCTCTTCTATTTGACGGCGGCGGTCGTCGCCAGCCTCTGCTACATCGGTCTGGATCTGTTTACCCGGCACTCCGTGCCGGCCATCGGAGCGTCGGCGCGGTGATGGCGGTCGTAGTGCTCTATGCCATTCATCATCCGCGCGAGAAGATCTGGATCTTCATGATGATCCCGATCGAGATCCGCTGGCTCGTGGCCCTGTATGTGATTATCGACCTTCACCCCGTACTGCTGGCCCTCTCAGGCACGCCCATGTACACGGGGGTTGCCAACGCGGCACACCTGGGCGGGGCGGCCTTCGGCTTCCTCTACTGGCGAAGCGGTTTCCGCCTGGAAGACGCTTGGAACCGCCTGCCCCGTCTGCGTTACCGCTGGCGCCTGCCAAGGAACATTCGGCTCCACCGGGCCCCCGACGAATCGAGAGGGGGCGAGCTTGATGCGCTGGTGGACGAGATTTTGCAGAAGGTCCACGAACAGGGCGAGTCCAGCCTGACGGAATTGGAACGCAAAGTGCTGAGAACCGCCGCCAATCGGTATCGGGGTCGATCAAACTAATTGGCCTCGGCGATGTCCTTCATGCTTACCAGCCTCAGCCGGCCGAAGGGATTGTGCAGAGGGCTTCCCGCCGGCATTTTCGGCCCGTCTTCCGCAAGCGCCTGAAAACGCGGTCCTTCGAAGTCTCCCAGCAGATGACCGTTTTCCACCAGGTTCTCGCCGCGAGACAAGTAGCGGACCACCTCGACGATGTCATAGCCGCCGGACTCGACCTCGGCGCGTTTCATCACCACGTCGCGGAGTCCCAGCACGTGCATGCCCATCGTCCAAACGTCGGTCTGGCCCCGCACGATGGCGACGAAGGCGAAACTCAAGGCGTCGGGGCCGCCGTCTTCGCTCATTTCGATCCACTTCTGTCCGCCATGGGCCAGCGCGCTGTTGTCGATGAACACTCCCGCGCCGCCGGCCCGCACCACGGCCGCGGCGGCCTGCATCATCGTGCGGGCCGCCTGCAGCGAGCCGCCGGGACCGCTTAAGAGGACGTTCACCGTGTAGCCGTCGACCGTCGCCAATTCATCGTTCGTCGCAGGGCTGCGGCAGGCGGAGCGGAAGACCCCGGCGAACTGATCGTCGGCGCCCACCGCGTGAAGCTCGACCGGCGTCGCGTCCGGCAGGAGCAGCCCCTCGGCGGAACAGCGGAAGCCGGGCGGCAAGCCCTGGATCAGCTCTTGCGGATGCGACCACGTGCCCGGAATGCGGAGGGTTACTTTCGACGGGGGCGGCTGGCTCATTCATTTTGGGAGGACTCCTGCGGTTTGCAAGAAAAGCGTTTCAAGACCAAGCTGGACGAGTACCAGTATAGCAACGCGCGTGGGCCGTGGCTATCGGCTTAGTAGACGTTTGGTAATCTCTTTATCGATCCTCGTCACTTCAAAGAAATCCGTGAATCCAGACCGCGAAAAATCGGCCGTTTTCTGCTAGAATATGGGTTGCCCACCGCTGCGGCGTGGCGGCCGCAAAAAAACGCGAATCGCCGCGTGACAACCGTCCGCAAATCCGGCCTTCCCTAAATAGAGGGGTCTATGAGTACCGTGGCGCGGTTCAACGTCGAACAACTGCTTGCCCAAGCCCGCGGGGGCGAGGCGAGCTGCTTGGGAAAACTGCTGCAATACTACGGCAATTACCTGAAGCTCCTGGTAGCGACGCATCTCGACGCCAAACTGCGGACGCGGTGCAGCCCTTCGGACATCGTGCAGGAGAGCTACTTCGAGGCGCATCGCGATTTCGAGAAATTCCAGGGCCAAACGGCTGCGGAATTCCTCGCCTGGCTGCGGAAGATCCTGGTCAATAACATGGCCCGCGAGGTCGAAAAACACATCCTCTCCGCCAAGCGCGATGTCCGCCGCGAGGTGCGGTTGGACGGCATGCAAGCGGCCCTGGAGCGGTCGGCGGCCCGACTGGAGTCGGTTTTCATCGACCGGGGACCGTCGCCCAGCTCGTGCGCGGACCGGCACGAGCACATGGTTGCACTGGCCAACCACCTGGCCGAGCTTCCGGCCGATTATCGCGAAGTGCTTGTCCTGCGTCACTGCGAAGGACTGGCCTTCAAAGACATCGCCCGGCAGATGGGACGCTCGGCCGGCGCGGTGCGGATGCTGTGGCTGAGGGCCATCGGCCAAATCCGCGAACAGATGACCGAGCGAGACATGCCATGAAAAAGGCGGGGAGCGGGGAGATGAAGTTGCCACGTGCCGATAACGAAGCGGGAAATAGCGCTGCCGTAACAGATGTTGCGCTCAATTTTTGCTCCCCGCTCCCCGCTCCCTGCTCCCTGCCCATTGCCCTGGACGATTTGTCTGCCGAAGTCCAGGAGCGTCTGGCCGAGATCCTGGAGGGCTATTTGAACGACCTGGAACTGGGTCTTTCACCCAATGCCGAGGAACTTGTTGCGCGGCATCCCAATCTCTCCGGTCCGATCCGCGCCCATTTGGCGGGCCTCGATTTTGTCTTCCGGGCGACCGCGCCGCTGCGGCCCGGCGGAGAGAGGGAGCCCGGCACACCCCATGCGACGGCAAAGGGGAATAGTGGCGGGTCGCATGGTTGCATGGTGCCCGCCGCTCCACCGGAGACTGCTGAAGCGGCCCGGCGGCAACTGGGCGATTTCCTGATCGTGCGGGAGATTGGCCGCGGCGGGATGGGGGTAGTGTATGAGGCCCGGCAGGTTTCGCTGGATCGCCGCGTGGCGTTGAAAGTGCTGCCTTTTGCCGCGGTTCTGGACCGCAAGCAGGTGGCCCGCTTCGCCAACGAGGCACAGGCCGCAGCCCACTTGAATCATCCCAACATCGTGCCCGTCTTCGCCAGCGGCTGCGATCGGGGAGTCCATTACTACGCGATGCAGTTCATCGAGGGCCAATCGCTCGATCTGGCCATTCGCCAATTGCGGATTCTGGCGGCGGATGCCTCCGGCGCGCCGAAGGACGCGACCACGCCGCGGCAAACCGCCGCGGCAACCGCAGGCGAAAACACCACCGGCTGGAATCCCGTTTCCAGCGCCGCCGAACTCAAGGGCGGCCAGTTCTTCCGCACCGTGGCCCGGCTCGGCATCGAGGCTGCCGAAGCCCTCGATTACGCCCATCAATGCGGCGTCGTCCATCGCGACGTCAAGCCCTCGAACCTGATGCTGGACGAACAGGGCAAGCTCTGGGTCTCCGATTTCGGACTGGCCCGCTTCGACGCCAATGCCAGCCTTACGGCCACCGGCGACGTGCTGGGGACTGTCCGCTACATGAGTCCGGAGCAGGTGGCAGGCAAGCCGAACCTGGTCGATCCGCGGACGGACGTTTACTCGCTGGGGATCACGCTCTACGAACTGGCGACGCTCCACGATGCCTTTGCGGGAGCGGACCGCCATGCCTTCTTGCGCTGGATCGCGGAGGAAGAGCCCCGTCCGCCGCGGCAGGTCAACCCGGCCATCCCCGTCGACCTGGAGACGATCCTGCTGAAGGCCATCGCCCGGTCGGCCCAGGACCGCTACCTCACGGCGAAGGAGTTGGCCGAGGACCTGCGGCGGTTCCTGCAAGGCGAATCGATCTTGGCGCGGAGGGCCAGCCTCTGGGACCGCGCCGGCAAGTGGGCCCGCCGGCATCGTACGCTGGTCGCCGCAACGGCCGTCGCGCTGGTCGTGGTGCTCGTCGGCTCGCTGGCCGCCACGCTGCTGATTGCCTCCGAACATGCCAAGACCAAGGCGGCCTTGGCCCAGGCCGAAACGAACTTCCACCAGGCCGAAGAGAACCTCGAGCGGGCTGAAACCCATTTCCGGCAACTGCGCGAGGTCGTCGATCGCTTCGGTGTGTATCATGCCGAGCGGCTGGAAGATCTGCCCGGCGCCGAACCGCTTCGCCGCGAACTGCTGCTCGATACGCTCAGTTATTATCGCGAGTTCATCCGCTACGCCGGCGACGATCCCAGCTTGCAGTCGGATCTGGCCGTGACCTATTCCAAGGCGGCGGGCGTTTCCGAGCAGATCGGCGACCAGGCGGCGGCCCTGGCGGCCTATTGCCAGGCGGTCGAGGCCTTTACGCAACTCGCGGCGGCACACCCGGTTGAGTCCCGCTACCAGGCCAATCTGGCCTTGTGCCAGAACAACCTGGGCCTGCTGCTGGCGGCGACCGGCAAGACCCAGGACGCCGAAAACGCCTATCAATCCGCCCTGGAAATTCAGAAGCGGCTGAGCAAGGAACAGCCGGATTCGGCCGACTTCCAGCGCGATCTTGCCTTGACCTACGGCAACCTTGGCCTCTTGGCCCGCACCGTCAACCAACCGGCCCGGGCCGAGCGGAACTACCGCGCGGCGATCGGCATCCAGGAGCAGCTTGTGGCGAAGCATGCGGATCAGCCGGAGTATTTGCATCACCTGGCCATCAGCTACAACAACCTCAGCTTTCTGCAGGCGAAGAGCGAGCCGGTGAAGGCCGAGGAGTCCTCGCGGAAGGCCCGGGAAATTCAGGAGCGGCTCGCCGCTGCCCATCCGGCCAACGCCGAGTATCAAAGCGATCTCGCCCTGAGCTACAACAATCTTGGCGCTTTGGAGTCTTACAACGGCCGGACGGAGCAGGCCGAGGAATCCTACGGCCGGGCGATTGCCATCCAGCAGCAACTGGTCCGCAAGTCGCCGGCCGTCAGCCGTTTCCGCCGCGATCTGGCCGTCAGCCACAACAACCTCGGCCGGGTCTTCAGCAAGTCGGACAAGAAGGACGAGGCCGCGAAGTCATTCGAGTCGGCGCGGGCGATCCTGAAAGAGCTTGTCGACGATGATCCCGAGGAGTTGAGTTATCGCAGCAGCCTGGGCGGGATCTACAACAACCTGGGCACGACCCTGGAGGAGCTTCATCACCCTGACGAGGCCGCGGCCATGTACGAGCAGGCGATCCGCGAGCAGCGTTATTGCTGCGACCGCGCTCCCCAGGTGGCCGAGTTCCGCGAGTTTCTCGAGCGGCACTACGCCAATGAACGCCGCGTGCTGGAGTCGGCCGGCCGTTGGAAGCAATACGTACATATCGCCACAGACGAAGGCGAGTGGCTGAAAAGCGATCCCGAGGGGCTCTATCGCCTTGCCGTGGAACTAGTGGCGGTGGCCAAACGCGGCGGGGCAAACCAGGAAAGCGAGGCCTGCATCGCGCTTGCGGCAGCCACGCTGGGCACGGCGATCGATGCCGGACTGCCCCATCCGGAGCGGATCGAAGATGATCCGGCCTTGAGTTTCCTCTGCGGGCATGCGATATTTGAGAACGTGCGAAAACGGATCGAAAAAGTCCCCACCGACGCCGGGTCGGTGGGGAAATAAGGCTGGCCAGTCACGAACCTACAACCGAGGAGTCGAAACATGACGACACACTGGAATTCACGCTCGCGAAAACCCTCTCGACATGTATCACCCGGCCTTCGATGTCGCCGGCTGGGAGTCGAGCGGGTCGAGGATCGTCGCCTCTTGGCGGCGGTTGGATTTCAGACGGGCATGGAGGCGCAGTTGGAGGCTTTTCAGGCCAACGCGGCAGGCAGCTTCGTAGCGCCCATGATCATTACGCCGTCGGGAAGTATTGCGGGGAATGGGACGAAGGCGCAACTCGCGGGCCAGACAACTATCGGGCCTGGCATCGGTGTCTTGCCCCAGGGACCGTCGGCCTTTGCCTTCGATGCTACGTCGGACGTCATTCAATCCAGTGGCGGCAGCCAGGTTTTCCTTCCGATCCACGTCGTCGATTTGCCCAGCCCACCCGTGCTGCCGGCACCGTTGCCCAATCCTTTCCCATCGCCGATTGATATCGGCCAGGTTCGCCGACGGTGATCCTGGGCCCGCTGGCGCCTCCCGAGTCCACTGCGTCGCCGATCGTTGCCGGCGAACCGTCAAAGAGTGTCTCGCCGCTCGGCGTGCCCTCGAAGCTTGGCGTGGAGGGCAACCGCGGCAAGTCGCAACTTATGGACGTGGCCAGTTCGCAGGTCCCGCAAAATGCGGTGGGACTGCCTTCCGCGCCAAGCATGGTGGAGGAAGCCTCCTCCACTGGTCGAGACGGCCGCGCGATGCCGGCGACGTCCGGAGCCGACGCGTTGGCTCGTGAAACGGCGGGAGACGACGAGTCAAGCGGCGGGGCCGAGTCGATGGTTGCCTTCCGCCCAGCGGACGCGAAAACCGCTACGGATTATCCGGTCGAGGACGCTTCCGCCGCGGCATCGGACTCGCGGTCTTTGGATCGGCCGGTCGTGGTGGCGGTTGCAGCGAATACGGTTGCCGTCCCGGCCACGGCCCCAGTCTCGGACCTGGCGGTCGCGGCCTCGCCGGCCGTACTGAAGGTGAAGGCCGAAGCGAACGCCGGCATGCCCATTGCGGCCGCGGATTATTGCCGCGCCGACATGGTCGGCATGGCGATACTGGCCTTTGCCGGCCAGCATCTAGTCGAGCGATGGCGGTATCCCCGCCCGGCCAACCCCGCCCGATTGTAATGCGGCGGAAGAAGCAGGTGGAGCAGGATTGGCGGTAGTACGTCAGGCCGACCCTGCGTGCACGGTGCCTGAGCCTGACATACGGTCAGGCTGGAAAGCCTGACGTACGACTGGGGCCGGCCCACCGGGACTTCCGGTACTTCGAACTTCGATTCGGAACGGCGTGACAAACTCTCGCAAGACCAGCCTTCCTTAAGAGAGGGGAAAGGAAACGAGCATTAGCACTCGGGAGAGGAGATATGAGCATCTTGGCGATTTTTCGGCGGTCTTGGCAGGCCAAGGGCAAATCACTCCGGAATCGAGCGTCAGGGCGGCGTCTTGCGATCGAAGCGCTGGAGCAGCGGGCCCTGTTCTCCGTCGCGCCCAGTTTGACGATGGGCCCCATCGCACCAAGTGCCATCGGTGTCCCGCCTGCCAGCACGGCGCAGCGCCTGACCCTGGCCGATCTGCCCACCGCCGCCCAGCAGGCCATTTCCTCGGCGATCGGACAGGAGGCCAAACTCACTTCGTCCGACGGCGTGGCGGACGACAATTTCGGCGACGCGGTTGCGATCAATGGCAACACGGTCGCGGTGGAAGGGGCCGGGGGTGTCTGCGTGTTCACGGGGTCCGGATACGATTGGACCCAGGTCGCGAAGTTGACACCGTCGAATGCCGCGGCGCAAGGCGATTTTGGGACGTCAATTGCCATCAGCGGCGTACGATCGTGGTCGGATTGCGAACCTCTCTGGCTATAGCTCTTTCCTGGGAACGGTTTACCTGTTCACCGAGTCCGCTGCCGGTTGGGCGAACATGACCCAGACCGCCGAGCTCACGGCGTCCAATGGCACTGCGAACGACTATTTTCGCGGCTCGGTTGCGATCAGCGGCAACACGGTGGTGGTAGGAGCGGTGCAAGCCACAGTCGGCGGCAACGCGGATGAAGGGGCAGCCTATGTGTTCACCGAGCCTGCCTCCGGTTGGGCGAACATGACCCAGACCGCCGAGCTCACGGCAGCGGACGGCGCAGCGGGCGATCTTTTCGCCGGATCGGTTTCCATCAGCGGTAACACGGTGGTGGTCGGAGCGCAGTCAATACAGTCCATTCTACCCAACCCGGGCCCGGGCGCGGCCTATGTGTTCAGCGAGCCCGGTTCCGGCTGGGTAAACATGACCCAAACCGCAAAACTCACCGCGTCCGACGGTCTGCCGGGCGACAATTTCGGCGACTCGGTTTCGATTAGCGGCAACACAGTGGTCGTCGGATCGACCGGCATCTCAACGTACGATGGCAAGACGAGCCCGGCGGCGGCCTACGTGTTCAGCGAGCCCGGCTCTGGTTGGGCCGATATGACCCAGACCGCTGAGCTCACGGCGTCCGGCGGGGGGTATAGCTGTTTTGGCTCCTCGGTTTCGATCAGTGGCGACACGGTAGTAGTCGGCGCAATACGCCACGATCGGCGGCAACTCCGAGCAAGGCGCGGCCTACGTGTTTACGGAGCCCGCCTCCGGTTGGGCGAATATGACCCAGACCGCCGAGCTCACGGCATCGGATGGCACGGCGAACGCCAATTTCGGCTCGTCGGTTGCAATCAGCGGCAACACGGTGCTGGTCGGAGCGTGGCTTGATACCTCGATGTATGTCGCCACCCGGCAGAACGCGGTCTACACGTTCACCGAGCCCGACGCTGGCTGGACGAACATGAATCAGGAAACCAAGCTCACTGCCTCCGATGGCGCGTACGCCGACGATTTGGCCGACTCCGTGGCGGTCAGCGGCAACACGGTGGTGGTCGGGGCGTCGGACGCCACGGTCGGCGGCATCTACAATCAGGGAGCGGTCTACGTTTTCATCGAGTCCGCCGCCGGTTGGACGGACATGACCCAGGTTGCCACACTCACCTCCTCCGATGGCGTGGCCGACGATGGCTTCGGCAGTTCGGTGGCGATCAGCGGCAATACGATCGTGGTCGGAGCGCCCGTGCAGTGGTCGACGGCACGGACAACCTGGGAGCGGCCTACGTTTTCACCGAGCCGGGCACCGGTTGGGCGAACATGACCCAGAGCGCCAAGCTCACGAGGTCGACAGTCGCACCGGTTCCGATCATCATATCGGTTCCGATCGCCGTGCAGTCTGGCGGGCTCCCTGAAATCGCCGCTGGCGGGCAGATAAGCATGTCTCAGACGGCTAGCTTGACTGCATCCAACGGCCTGGCGAGCAACGATGAGTCTGCCGCCTCGGCCTCGGCCCTATACGATGGCAATGACGACTATGAGGAGTTTGGCGCATCGGTTGCCATCAGTGGCAACACAGTGGTGGTCGGCGCGTGCTGCATTCCCCCGCCCTGCTTGCCTCCGTATCGTTTAGGGCCGGGCGCGGCCTACGTGTTCACGGAACCCAGCACGGGTTGGGCGAACATGACGCAAACCGCCAAGCTCACGCCCTCTGACGGCAGCTTCTTTTTCGGCACTTCAGTCGCGATCAGCGGCAACACGGTCGTGGTCGGGGCGGTCACCTATGCTGGCGACCTTGATTTCTTCGCGTTTGGAGGCCCCTCTCCGGCTGCGGCCTACGTGTTCACGGAGCCTAACGAGGGCTGGGCGAACATGACGCAGACCGCCAAACTCACCGCGTCTGACGGCGCGGCGTACTACGAATTCGGCGACTCGGTTGCGATCAGCGGCAGCACGATCGTGGTCGGATCGCCGTTTTCCACGGTCGCGGGCGGAGCGGAAGGCAACGTTCAAGGCGCCGGGGCCGCTTATGTCTTCATGGAACCTGGCACGGGTTGGGAAAACATGACGCAATCCGCCAAACTCACTGCCTCGGATGGCGCGGCAAACGACTATTTCGGCGACTCGGTGGCGATCGACGCCAACACGATCGTGGTCGGCGCGGGCGGTGCCAGTATTGGCGGGCCGACAGAATGTGACGGCGAAAGCAGCGATAAGCCCGGTACGGCCTATGTATTCACCGAGCCGGTTTCCGGTTGGGAGAACATGACCCAGACCGAGAAGGTCATTGCATCCGATGGCTTGGCGAACGACTACTTTGGCGACTCGGTTGCGATCAGCGGCAAGACGGTGGTGGTCGGAAGCGCCGCAAGCCACGGTCGGCGTCAACGTCGACCAGGGGCGAAGCCTACATATTCGGTACGGCGACGGGAGGCTCTTCGATGGCGCCTGCGATCACTTCGCCCGCGGTCCAATCCGCGATCGTCGGCCAGAGATATGCCTACCAGGTCAAGACCTACGTCGGCGCCGGCCAGAAGATCGCCTTCTCGCTCGGCGCTGCCCCGGCCGGCATGAGCATCAACGCCTCGACGGGCCTGGTGACCTGGGTGCCGAATATTCTCCAGATGGGATCGATGCCGTGACCGTGCAGGCAAGGGACCAGTTTGGCGATACGACCCAACAGACGTTCAGCCTCAGCGTTTATGGCCCTCTCGCTCCCTACGATCCGTTCGCTCCCGTGAAGCGGGAGCTGACTATCGTTGGCCCGGTCAACCGTGGCCTGATCTAAACCACGAAAGACACGAAAAGGGGAAAGACAGGAAAACAAATGGCAGGAAGATGGAGTTCATTTTTCTGTCAGTCATTTTTCTGTCTTTCTCTTTTTCGTGCGTGACAAACCCCCATAACGCCGGCCTTCTTCAATAGAGGACGAAGAGACAGACCCGCGGCGTCCGTTTGCCCGAGCCCGTTTCGACCGCTCTTGCTTCGCAGTTCAGGAGAACGATTATGCGTATGTCACGGGAAGTCGCGTCTACCCGCAAGCGCCGTTTGCCCGAACGGGCTATCGCTGTCTGGGCATCGAGCAGTTGGAAGACCGCCGAGTCCTGTCGGGACTGTCGCTTCTGACTGCGCCGCGCCCATCACCTACGGCCCCAGCCTGCCACGTGTGACCTCAGCGCCGGCGGTTAGCCATCAGGCGGCGGCGCTTTCACCCGCACAACTGGCGGCTGAGACGTCAGTCGGGCAGTCGGTGAACGCCTTTGCGGAGGCCCTCTACAGTCAGCTCCAGAGCCAGCCGGGCGGGAGCGGCAACCTCTTCCTTTCCCCGCTGAGCATCTCCACGGCCTTGGCCATGACCTACGCGGGGGCGCGGGGCGAGACCGCTGCCCAAATGGCGGCAGCCCTCCATTACACGGCCGATCCGACCACGTTGGCCGGCGAGTTCGCCAGCTTGATCACCGATCTGAACAATGCCGGACAGGGCAGTTACGCGCTCTCCCTGGCTGACGCCCTGTGGGGCCAGCAGGGTTTTCCATTCCTGGCCCCGTTCCTGAACCTCATGCAGGCCGACTACGGCGGCGGCCTGCACCAGGTCGATTTCGCCGGCGCCACCGAAGCCGCCCGGCAAACGATCAACAACTGGGTCGCGCAAGAGACCAACAACAAGATCCAGAACTTGATCCCCCAAGGAGCGATCGACCAATACACACGGCTGGTATTGACCAACGCGATCTATTTCAAGGGCCCATGGGCGACGGCCTTCGATCCCAATCTCACGCAGGATGCGCCTTTCACGCTCGGCTCGGGCGATCAGGTGCAGGTCCCCACGATGCGCCCACGGACACGTACGGCTATATGCAGAGCGACGGCTACCAGGTCCTGGAGTTGCCCTATCAGGGCAATCGGCTGGTCATGGACGTGCTTTTGCCCAGCGCCGGCAGCGGGCTCTCGGGCCTGAATGTCGGCCAACTCCCGCCCGACCTCAACGGCTGGCTGCAAGGCCTAACGCCGCGAGAGGTCGAGGTCTCGCTGCCTAAGTTCCAGATGACCACGCAGTTTAAGCTGAATCAGCAGCTTGAGGACCTGGGCATGACCGATGCCTTCGGCCCAGCCGACTTCTCGGGCATCAGCACCAATCCGCTGTATATCAGCTCCGTCATCCACAAGGCGTTTATCAACGTCGACGAGACGGGGACCGAGGCCGCGGCCGCCACGGCGGTTATCGTGAATGTGATGGCCTCCTTTGTGTCGTATACGCCACCGCCGGTTGTCTTCAACGCCGATCATCCGTTCCTGTTCCTGATCCGCGACACGCAGTCGGGAAGCGTTCTGTTCATGGGCCAGGTGGCCAATCCGTCGACGACGAGCGGCGACTCCTCCGCCCCGGCCGTCCCCAACGCACAACTTGGAACGCCGCCCTCGATCACTTCGACGCCGGTCACCCAGGCATCTGTCGGGAGCGTCTACACGTACCAGGTCACGACTAACCCCAGCCCTAGCCAAGAGGTCACGTTCTCGCTCGGTTCCGCGCCGGCCGGCATGAACATCAACGCCTCGACCGGCCTTATCACATGGACGCCGAGCGTCTTTCAGACGGGACCGAACACCGTGACCGTGCTGGCAACGGATCAATCTGGCGACGCGGGACAGCAAACCTTCAGCATTAGTGTTTCCGGCGAGATCATTCTTGGCGGTCCCTTCTCTTCGCCGAAGTGGGATCACGTTATCGTTGGCCCGGTCGACGATGGCATGATCTAAGGACAGATAGAAAGCAGATCATCGTTTCCAGACCAATGCAATAGAATAGAAAAGAAAGGAAGACGAGAGAAAAGAAGATGATTTGCCGCCTCGTTCTTCCCGTTGGCTCTGCCTTTGCTCCTTCCTATATTCCCCCATCTTCCTTTCTTCCCGAATGGGTGCCTCTTGAATCTCTTCCGCAGGCATGAGATATTTAAGCATGCGCGAAACCACCCATAGAATTGGGGTTCTCCGCCAGAATGCAAGAAAAGCCGCGATTTTCGTGAAAGTTGGCGTGGCGCAGAATTCTCCGTTAATCAATCAGGGCAAAGGCAAAGGAACGAATGGCACCGGTGACCCCGACTACTACGAGTGGCGTCGCGTGCGATAGAGAATTGGAGTTTAAGAATGTTGCCACAAGATGCGGTTATTAAGTATTGGCTGCGCGTGCGTGAGTTGCTTCAGAATTCCGGTTCACTGACTGATCGGCAGGCCGATCAAGGCATTAGAGACTACGTCGCACTTGCAGAGGCGCATGGTTTCACGGAGGCCATCTATCATCGCAATGAAGAAGAGATCGCTGAGATTATCAAATACGGTATCGAGAACGAGAGCTTCCCCGAACCGGCCAAGGCTTGACACTTCATGTTTGCGGGTTCGATCTTCACGCCTATATTCGTTTCTGCCATTTTCCTTTCTCCCCGTTAACCACCCCGCACCGTTCGAACCAATTTCTTTTTCGCAATCTTTTCTGCTAATAATCGATGCCACGCGATCATCTTTGTCCGGCGTTGTGTCGCGCGCACCCGAATTTGCCCTCGCGGGATAGATCGTGGCGGGAAAAGGACTTGACGTTGCACGATCACTGCGCCAAAATCTCAGGAATAGGGGATTTAGAACGTCCCCGATCCTGAATTGTTCTGCGCGCGACATCAACCCGAAGCACAAGCGAGGGCGGGCAGAAAATTGCCCTCGCTTGCGCTTCGGGGTGGTAGGGCGCAACCGTTTTCGAGGGGGTGACTGTGACATCCGGCTCCGCCAGTCCAGCAGGCGACACCAGCGATTCTTCCGCCCAGGGCACGACCATCCCGCCCGCCCACGGCGAGGCGGGACCGCTGGAAAAGTTCGTTTACAACGATTCCGTCGTCCGCGCCTTTCTGATGATCACCGTCCTGTGGGGTGTCGTCTCCCTCCTTGTCGGGCTGATCATCGCCCTGGAGTTGGTGCTGCCCTCGTTGAGCCTAGGGCTGCCGTTTCTGTCGTTTGGCCGTCTCCGCCCTCTGCATACCAATGCGGCTATTTTCGCCTTCGCCGGGAACGCCGTCTTCGCCGCCATCTACCACTCGACGCAGCGGCTGTGCAAGGCGCGATTGTTCAGCGACTTCCTCAGTTGGTTCCACTTCTGGGGCTGGCAATTGATCATCGTGGCGGCCGCGGTCAGCCTGCCGCTGGGCTACACGCGGTCGAAGGAATATGCCGAACTGGAATGGCCCATCGGCCTGACGATTGCCGTGGTGTGGGTGGCCTTTGCCGTCAACTTTTTCGGCACGATCTTCACCCGTCGCGAACGCCACATGTACGTGGCGCTCTGGTTCTATATGGCCACGGTCGTGACGATCCCCATCCTGCATATCTTCAACGGCCTGGAACTGCCGGTCGGCCCGATGAAGAGCTACCCGGTCTATGCCGGCGTGCAAGACGCCTTCATGCAGTGGTGGTACGGTCATAACGCGGTGGGCTTCATGCTCACCACGCCTTTCCTGGGCATGATGTATTACTACCTGCCCAAAGCGGCCCAGCGGCCGGTCTACTCCTACCGCTTGAGCATCGTCCACTTCTGGTCGCTGGTCTTCATCTATATCTGGGCCGGCCCGCACCACTTGCACTATACGGCCCTGCCCGAATGGGCCTCGACGCTGGGCATGCTATTTTCGGTGATGCTCTGGATGCCGTCGTGGGGCGGGATGATCAACGGCCTGCTCACGCTCCGCGGGGCCTGGGGCAAGGTGGCCGCCGATCCGATCTTGAAGTTCTTCGTCGTGGCCATCACGTTCTACGGCATGTCGACCTTCGAAGGCCCAATGCTTTCGATCAAAGAGGTCAACGCCCTGGGGCACTATACGGACTGGGTCATCGCCCACGTGCATGGCGGCACGTTGGGCTGGGTCGGCTTCATGACCTTCGGCATGCTCTACTGGCTGATGCCGCGGATGTTCCAGGCCCCGCTGTGGAGCAAGAAGCTGATGAACGCCCACTTCTGGATCGCCACCATCGGCATCTTGCTGTACATCGTGCCGATTTACGTGGCAGGGCTGACGCAGGGCCTGATGTGGCGGGCCCTCGACCCCAAGGGCGGGCTCCGCTACAGCGATTTCCTGCAAACGGTGACGGTGCTGATGCCGATGTACTGGATCCGCGCGGCCGGCGGCTCGCTGTACCTGGTCGGCGCCCTGGCGTGCGGCCTCAACCTCATCAAGACCTGGGCCGCCCGGCCCGCCAGGTACGAGGAGCCGGTCCACGAGGCGCCGGCCCTCTCGCCGGCCTACGTCGGGCCGCCGGTGCCCGAGTCGCGCCTGAAGGGCGCGCCGGTGCTCGACTTCGCCAACACGCTCGACGTCTGGCTGCAAGGCTGGTGGCATCGCCGCGGCGAGCGGCAACCGCTGCGGTTCCTGTTCTGGGTGATCGGCGCCGTGGTTGCGGCCTCGTTGTTCGAGATCGTGCCGCTCTTCCTCATCCAGTCGAACGTCCCCACGATTTCCTCGGTCAAGCCCTACACGCCGCTGGAGTTGCTGGGCCGCGACATCTACATCGAGAACGGCTGCTACAACTGCCATTCGCAGATGATCCGCCCGATCCTGGCCGAGACGAAGCGTTACGGCGACTACAGCCTGGGAGGCGAATCGGTTTACGACCATCCGTTCCAATGGGGTTCGCGGCGGATCGGCCCGGACCTGGCCCGCGAGAGCGGGAAGCAGTCGCCCGACTGGCATATACGCCACTTCATCAGCCCTCGCGACACTTCGCAGGGCCAATCGATCATGCCCGATTTCGCCTGGCTGCTGGAATCGAAGGCGGAGTTCGAAGTCATTCCCCAGCGGATGCGGGGGATGCGGATGCTGGGCGTGCCCTACACGGACGACGACATCGACCACGGTGTCGAAAACGCGCAGAAGCAGGCCCAGGAGATTGTCGCCAAGATCAAGGAGTATCCATCGCCGGGGCAGTTGGCCGACAAGCGGGTCATCGCCCTGATCGCCTATTTGGACAAGCTCGGCCGCGACATCTCCGCGCCGCCGCCGGCAGCAGCACCGGCCGCCGCGCCAACGCCGGCGGACTCCTCAACCCAGGCGAAAACGGCCTCAGCGGAGAAGTGAGAACAGCATGAGCACAGAAACCCTGCAAGCAATTGCCGACCCACTGCGGACGGTCCTGATGATCGTGGCCGTGGTTGCTTTTGTGGCGATTGTGGCCTGGGCCTGCCTGCGTCCGCGCGAGCAGATCGAGGCCGACGCCCAGTTGTGGAACGACGACGAAAAGTAGGTCCCTTCTGCCGGAAGGGACTGTAGGGTGGGACCAGATCGCGTAGCGAGCGCCGGCCCACCAACTGCGACAATATGATTCAATCGGTGGGCCGGCGCTCGCTACGCGATCTGGTCCCACCCTACGGCCTATTGACAGACTCTAGCGAACGAGCAGGATGAAATTGAATAGTCCCTTTCGGCAAAAGGGACCTACCGAAGGAACCCGCCATGGCGCAAGACCAGTTGCTCGACCACGATTACGACGGCATTCAGGAGTACGACAATCCGTGCCCCGGCTGGTGGCACGCGATTTTCTTGACGACGGTGGTTTTCAGCGTGGCCTACTTCCTTTTCTTTCAAGTCGGCAACAATGGCTGGACGCTGGCCGAGGCCTGGAACGCCGCCAAGTCCGCCGACATGAAGGAGCGCTTCTCCGGCATGGGCGAACTGCACAACGATACGGTGACGATCCTGAAGTACATGAAAGATCCGGATTGGATGATTTATGCCAACGGTGTTTTCCTCACCAACTGCCAGTCCTGCCACGGCCCCGACGGCAGCGGAGTCGTGGGCCCCAACCTGACCGACGACTACTACAAGAACGTCAAGCAGATCACCGACATCGCCGAAGTCATCAAGAACGGCGCGGCGGGCGGCAGCATGCCCTCTTGGAAGACCCGCTTGCATCCCAATGAAGTCGTGTTGATGGCGGCCTACGTGGCCGGCCTCCGCGGCAAGAACCTCAAGGGCCGCCCGCCCGAGGGCGAGAAAATCCCGCCCTGGCCGAGTGCTGCAGTCGAAGAACCCAAAACGGAAGCGAAATCGAGTGGCTCATCCAAGTGAGCAAGCACTGAGTTCCAGTCCGCCGGTACCCGAGGGCCGCGTTCTTTCCACGATGATGGAAGACGGCTCGCGGCGCTGGCTTCATCCGCGGCTTGCGCACGGGCCCTATCTGCGGGCGAGGCGGATCCTGGCCTACGCGCTGATTGCCGTCTTCACGCTCCTGCCGTATCTGAAGATCCAGGGCAAGCCGGCGGTGCTCTTGGACCTGCCCGATCGCGAGTTCACGGTCTTCGGCTTCACGTTCCTTCCCACGGATACCCTGCTCCTGGCCCTGGCGCTGCTTACGCTGGTCCTGGGGATCTGCCTGGCGACGGCCCTGGCCGGCCGCATGTGGTGCGGCTGGATGTGTCCGCAGAACGGTCTACATGGAGTTCGTTTTCCGGCCGATCGAGCGGCTGTTCGACGGCCCGCCCGGGGCCAGGCACCGCCCGGGCAACAGGCGAACGACGCCCCGCACGGTGGCCAAATATGCCCTGTTCCTGGTCGTTTGCGTCTATCTGGCCCACACCTTCCTGGCTTACTTCGTGGGCGTCGAGGCCCTGGCCCAGTGGGTCCGCCGTTCGCCCTGGGAGCACCCGGTGTCGTTCCTGGTGATGCTGGGCGTGACAGGGCTGATGGTCTTCGATTTCGTCTACTTCCGCGAGCAGACCTGCATCGTGGCCTGTCCCTACGGGCGGCTGCAATCGGTGATGCTCGATCGCGACTCGTTGATCGTGAGCTACGATCCGCGCCGCGGCGAGCCGCGCGGCAGGCTGGCCGATCGCAAGGGCGACGCGCCGCATGGCGACTGCATCGATTGCGGCATGTGCACCGACACCTGTCCCACGGGCATCGATATCCGCGATGGTCTGCAATTGGAGTGCATCGCCTGCACGCAGTGCATCGACGCCTGCAATGGCGTGATGGAGCATATCGGCAAGCCCAAGGGCTTGATCCGGCTGAGTTCGCAGGCCGCGATCGAGGGCCATTCCGGCCGCTGGCTGCGATTGCGGGTGGTCCTCTATCCGGCCCTGATGGTCGTCTTGGCGGCGACCTTCCTGGTGATTCTGTGCAACAAGAAGTCGGCCGACGTGACGGTCCTGCAGGGCTTCGGCCTGCCCTATAGCGAGACCGCCCCGGGAGAAATCACGAACCAGTTGCGGCTGGTCATCGAGAACCGCAGCGGGCGGGACGCGATCTACAAGGTCGAGATTGCCGGCGGCGCGGTGGCCCATTTCGCCGTCCCGCCGGAGGCCATGCGGCTGCCCGCAGGGCAGGCCGCCAAGACGTCGCTGGCGATCGTCGCCCCGGCCGCGGCCTTCGAACAGGGGCGCTACGACATCAAGCTCCGCGTATCCGATGACAAGACCTTCCAGCAAGACACGCCGTGCCGGCTCTTGGGGCCCGTTCGGCGGGCGAATCCTTCAGAAACCACAAAATGACCGAAGCCGAAAATCCATATCTCAGTCCGGCGCCTGTCGGAAAACCGGCACGGCCCTCGCGGCACTTGTTCTGGCCGATCTTTCTCACTAGCCTGATCACGATCCACGTCGTCTCGGTGGTGGTGATGGTCGTCGTCGCCACGCACGACAGTTCGTTTGCCGTCGAGCCCGACTGGTATCAGAAGAGCCTGCACTACGACCAGACCGCCGAACAGCAGCGCGAGAACGGCCGCTTGAATTGGTCGGTGCAGCTTGAGGTCGGCCAGCCGCTGAGCGGCAGCAACCTGCGCAACGTGAGTTGCACGATACTTGACGGCGCGGGCAAGCCGGTGGAGAAGGCGACGGTGGATGTTGTGGCCTTCGCGCACCTGCGGGGGAGCAACCGCACGTCGCGCGTGCTCTTGCCGAAAGAAGGCGGCGGCTACGGAGCGACCCTCGCTTTCGAAGATCCGGGAGTGTGGGAATTCCGCCTTGTGATCACCCGCGGTGCGGAGACCTTTACGCAGATCGTGAAACAGGAAATCTAAGTACTCATCACGCTCCGCCGTGATGTCGCAATAAGTACTCATCACGCTCCGCCGTGATGTCCGCAATACCCTCACGGCGGAGCGTGAGGAGTACGACAATATGGAACTCCTCGTCACCGTTGTAATCGCCAGCTTTATCGGCAGCCTGCACTGCACCGTCATGTGCGGGCCGCTGGTGGCGTTTGCCGTCGGCAATCCGACGGGCGAGCGGCGGGCATCGCGGGTGGGGCTGCATGCGGCCTATCACGGCGGCCGGCTGGCGACTTACGCCCTGGTGGGCGCGGTCTGCGGGGCCCTCGGCGTCGCGGTGGATCATGGCGGGGCCCGACTCGGCTGCCACCGGGCCGCAGCGCTCTTGGCCGGCACGATGATGACCGCCGTCGGCCTGGCGGCTGTGCTGCGAGTGGCCGGTGTTCGCCTGCCGGAAGCCCCGCTGCCCCGAGTGATTCAGCGATTCATCGTTGCCGGTCAGAGGGCGGCCTTCGCCTTGTCGCCGCTGCCGAGGGCACTTTGCACGGGCCTGCTCACGGCGTTCTTGCCCTGCGGTTGGCTCTATCAGTTTGCCGTGATCGCGGCGGGGACCGGCAGTCCATTGCAGGGCGCGTTGTTCATGATCGCCTTCTGGCTGGGCAGCGTGCCAGCCTTGGTCCTGGTGGGCGCTGGCGTGCAGACGCTCGCCCGCCTGCTAGGGCGGCGCGTCCCCCTGGTCACGTCGCTGGCAATCGTCCTGCTGGGCGTTTTCACGCTCGCATTCTGGATGCATGCGCCTGTGTCGGCATTCGAACCGGTGAAGATCCAGGCCGATGCCGCAGCGGTCAAGCAGGTGGAGGAGCTTGGCGCGACCGTGCCGCCCTGCTGCCGCAAGGATGCCGGGGTAAAGAAGGCGCCATAGAGGTATTGCGGAGCGAGTCTGCTTCTGCGACCTGGGCCCGCCCTGCGTCGCCGTTGGTTGGGTTCAGCATACGGAGACCTTCTTTTCTCTTGCCCTCTCTGGACATGACCTTGGCGCGCGTTACATTATGGGCAAGGAGAACCCCAATGGCAAAAAAGAAGAAAACACCGAGAACGTGGATGCTGCCGTCGCCGTCGCAGAGGACCGTAAAAGCCCCTCTTCCTGAGCGGATCAAGGCGGACATAGACGCCAAGGCGGCAAAATTGGTCGAGAGGCTGAAGCCCAAGTACGTCCAGCCGCCGCCGGAGATGCCCCGCTTCAATTACATTACCGACGTGTGGACGAAGTGGATCGGCGGCACCCTCTATTTCGGCACGACCTATGCCTGCCCTGGCCCCAACGCGATTTCGCCCTCGTTCGAGGTCAAGTTCGCCCGCATGGAACATCTTGGCGGCGGCAGGTTCGCCCTTTCCTACATGCGGCACACGGAGAAGTGGTTCAAGCTGTTTCCCAGCCTGACCGCTGACGAGTGCTTAGACGCCATCGAGAATGATTGCCATTTTCAGATGGACTGAGGCAATTGGAGGAACCTCGCAATGAAACGAACTCTGCTCCTGACCATCCTGCTGGCCTTCTGTGCCGCTGCTGCCGCCGCCACGCCCGAAAAACGCCCTACGAAGATCTGGGACCTGAACGGCCTCCTTGGCGAGCCGCCCAAGCACGTCACCGATGCCTTTCCCCTCTCCGATCAGCAGAACAAGGGCGGCTGGGTGAAGTTCGAGCCCATGACCGACGAGTTCGAGGGCAAGGAACTCGACCGCAGCAAGTGGGTCGTGGGCATGGACTGGTGGAAGGGACGTGAGCCCGCCTGGTTCAGTGAGAAGAACGTCGGCGTGTCGGACGGTAAGCTCAATTTGACCATGCGGAAGGAAAAACTGCCGCCTGAGATCGAGAAGCAGGGTTACAAGGACTACACTTCGGCCGCCGTCCACAGTAAGGACCGCACGGCCTACGGCTATTTCGAGGTCAAGGCCAGGCCGATGAATTCGGCGGGATCAAGCTCGTTCTGGTTCCACAAGGAAGACACGCCCGGCTGGATCACGGAGATCGACGTCTTCGAGATCGGCGGCAAGGCCAAGGGCTTCGAGAACAAGTACAACATGAACCTGCACGTTTTCCAGACGCCGCAGGAAAAGAAGCATTGGGAGGTTCAGCACACGTGGGTTGCGCCCTTTTGTCTGGTCGACGATTACCACGTCTATGGTCTGGAATGGGATAAAGACGAGATCAAGTTCTTGGTAGATGGGATCGTGGTCCGCACGGTTGAAAACACGCACTGGCACCAGCCGCTTTTCCTGACCTTCGACAGCGAGACGATGCCCGATTGGTTCGGAATGCCCAAGGACGAGGACTTGCCCTCGACGTTCAGCATCGAATATGTGCGGGCGTGGAAGAGGAAGTGAGTCGATCCCCACGTTTTGACCTGACAATGGACGCCACCTCCCACCATTGCGCAGAAGTAGGAAAAGCGATGCCCGACGACGACAGCAAGCCAAGAAGAACGGGTTGTGCTCTTCTATTCGTGCCCATCCTCATCGTAATTGACATTCTGGGAATGGCCGCAAGTTCGGCAGGGCGTTACAGCACGCTAGCGTTCGTTGTTGGCGTTGCTGGCTGTGTGTGCGGTGCGGCGATTGGAGGTTATATTGCCGCGAAGGCTGGCCCACAGACCAGATGGTCGCCTAGTTTCTGGGTGGTTCTTGGCGGACTCGTCGGCCTTATCCTACCATTTGGCATTGCTCTTTACATCGCGAAATCTTGCCTACGCTGATGGCGTGGTCTCCTATGGCACGCCAGTCGAGTCCGTCGAGGAATGGAAGGCAGGAAAACTCGTTGCGAAAACGGACAAGTGAGCGAGCATAGGGAATCAAACGGGGGTTCTTGACGTGTCCAAACTCGGCCGCAACAATTTATATTGACCTGAAGCGGTTGCACATGCCCTGTCCGCAATGCGGCCGAAAATTGTTTGAGTTTGGATGGGATTGATGTCGGGCAGATGTTATAATACCAAGAGTAACAAGTGCAGGCGCCATCGAGGAAGTAGAGCGATGAAAGCAATCGACGGATATCATCGATGGGTGGAGTGGAGCGACGAGGACCAGGTCTACATCGGCAAGTGCCCCGACCTGATCACCGGGATTCATGGCGACGACCCTGTCACAGTTTACAAGGAGCTCGGGGAAGTCGTTCAAGAGGTCATCGATTACCTTCAACAGTCCGGGCGGGAACTTCCCGCCGCACGGACGCGGCCGATGATGGAGGTGTCATAGGCTCGAAATCCAAGCCACCGCCGCGTAACCAGGCGCTACCCTTCTTTGTCATGCCGATGGTCTTTCCCGTGCCTTATCAGCCCACCATCTATCGCCGCAACAAGCCATTTGTCGTTATCAAGCCAAGAAACCCCGTCCACGCAGCCAACATCGGACCGCGCCTGCTCCCATTGCGGCCTGCTGGTCCCGCCGGGTCTTATCCAGCCGGACGAAGAACTCCAGTTCTGCTGCCGCGGCTGCCGCACGGTCTACCAGGTGATTCACGGCTGCGGGCTGGAACGTTTCTACCGCCTCCGCGATGCTTCGCCTGGTGAAGCCCGCCCTGCGCGGACGACCAATCGGGCCTACTCCGAGTTCGACGACGAGGTCTTCCGCAGACTCTATTATCAGGAGATGCCCGACGGCAGCCAGG
Organism: uncultured Planctomycetia bacterium; assembly: GCA_963824275.1. Taxonomy (GTDB): domain Bacteria; phylum Planctomycetota; class Planctomycetia; order Pirellulales; family Thermoguttaceae; genus JANXQG01. The sequence goes on from CAWGOT010000003.1 coordinate 2,835,693, forward strand.
CGGTCGAATTCTACCTGGAGGGCGTCCACTGCGCGGCGTGCGTCTGGCTGGTCGAGAAGCTGCCGCAGGTCCGGCCGGGCGTGATCGAGGCGCGGCTCGACATGCGCCGCGCGATCGTGGAGGTCCGCTGGGATCCCAAGACCGTAAGGCTCTCGCAGATCGCCGGCAGCCTCGATTCGCTGGGCTACCCGCCGCATCCGGCCAAGGACATCCACGCGCGGCAGATGCGGCGCGACGAGAACCGCCGCTTCCTGATCCGTATCGGCGTGGCCGCGGCCTGCGTGGGCAACGTGATGACGCTCGCCTTCGCGCTGTACGGCGGCGTCTTCGCGGGCATCGAGGCCCAATACGCACACCTCTTCCGCTGGACGAGCATGCTCTTTGGGCTGATTGCGCTGGCCTGGCCCGGAAGCCTCTTCTTTCGCGGCGCGTGGGCCGCCCTGCGGACGAAGACGGCCCATCTCGATCTGCCCATCGCCCTAGGGCTGGCCGCCGGCGGCATCGCGGGCACGGTCAACGCCATCCTCGGCACCGGCGAGATCTACTTCGACTCGCTCACAATGCTCGTGCTGCTCTTGCTCGTCGGCCGCTGGCTGCAGCGGCGGCAGCAGTCGTGGGCCAACGACTCGCTGGAGCTGCTCTTCTCGGTCACGCCTACTACGGCCCGGCGGTTGGACAGCGGCACGGTCGTGGAAGTGCCGATCGAGGCGGTGCGGCCCGGCGACCTGGTCGAGGTCCGCGCCGGCGATTCGATCCCGGCCGACGGCAGCGTGCGCGAAGGAGAGTCGTCGGTCAATCGGGCCCTGCTCACCGGGGAGTCGCAGCCGGCCGTTGTCGGTCCCGGAAGCGCGGTGCATGCAGGCACCCTCAACCTCTCGACGCGGCTGGTCGTCGAGGTCGAGGCCGTGGGCGAGGCGACCCGCGTCGGCCGATTGATGCAGTTGGTCGAACAGCACAGCCGCAACCGGCCGCCGATCGTGCAGTTTGCCGACCGCATTGCCGGCCGCTTCGTGCGGATCGTGCTGGCGGTGGCCGCGCTGACGTTCCTCTACTGGATCTGGTACAATCCCGCCAAGGCGATCGCCAACTCGGTTGCCCTCTTGATCGTCACCTGCCCCTGCGCGTAGGACTCGCCACGCCGCTGGCAGTGACCATCGCCATCGGCCGTGCCGCTCGGCGGCATATCCTCGTCAAGGGCGGCGAGGTCTTCGAAGTCCTCACCCGGCCCGGCGTAATGCTCCTCGACAAGACCGGCACGCTCACCGCCGGGCGGATCGCGCTGGTCTCCTGGAGCGGCGACGAGGGCCTGCGGCCATTGGTCTCGGCCCTGGAGCGGCACTCGGCCCATCCGATCGCGCAGGCGCTTGTGGAGGGGAATGAGGCCGAGTTGGTCGGCCAGATTCCGGTTTGTGACGTTGCGCAGACGATTGGCGGCGGCATCGTCGGCACGGTCGCCGGACGGCGATTGGTTGTCGGATCGCCGAAATTCGTGCATGAGCAGGGCTGCGAGATTCCGGCAGCGATCGATCGTGCCCAACAGGAGATCATTGCGGCAACCGCCACGCCGGTTCTCGTGGCCGTCGATGGCCGCGCAGTGGCCGTGGCCGGGCTGGGCGATCCGCTCCGGCCCGACGCCGCCGAATCGCTCGACCGCCTGCGGAAGCTCGGTTGGAAGGTCCGCATCCTCTCCGGCGATCATCCGCAGGTGGTCGCGGCCATCGGGCGGCAGTTGGGAATCGACGCCGCGGACGCGATCGGCGGGGCCGCGCCGGAGGACAAGCTGGCGGCGGTTCGCGAGGCGGCGGCTCACGGCACGGTAGTCATGGTCGGCGACGGGGTGAACGATGCCGCAGCCCTGGCGGCGGCCAGTGTGGGGATCGCCGTTCACGGCGGGGCCGAGGCCAGCCTGGCCGCCGCACACGTCTATCTCGATCGGCCGGGCTTGGCGCCGATCCTCGAACTGATGCATGCCGCCCGCTCGACCCTGAGGGCGATTCGCCGCTGTTTCGTGGCCTCGATCTGTTATAATTCGGTTGCCGGCACGTTGGCCGTCACGGGCGTGATCAGCCCTTTGATGGCCGCCATCCTGATGCCGATCAGCAGTTTCACGGTCTTTGCCCTGGCATACACGGTCCGCACGTTTGGAGACGGCGATCGATGAGCGTGATCTACATTCTTGTGCCGGTTGCCGCGCTCTTGGCCGCCGGCGGCGTCGCCGCGTTCATCTGGGCCGTGCGTCGAGGGCAGTTCGACGATCTCGACACACCGGCGGTGAGAATGCTGCATGATGACGAGGATGAAGCGGACACGGCGGGGCGAAAGTAGGATGGGCCGGAACAAGTAGGGTGGGCCGAGTGGAGCGAGTCCCACCATTTTGTGGTGATCCTGAACAGCTATGCAACTGGAAAACAATAAAAGTCCGATTTAGGTTCTAAGACAATGGTATGAAGTGTGTTACGTTTCACCCTGAATGGTATAGTTCCACTGCGGGTGGATATCGTGATGCTTAACTCTTACCGTTTGCATCTGTTCGTCGGTAATTTTCTTGCCCGTTTCATATTCGTGGGTGTCCAGTTTCGCTTTCACTTTCAGACCGGTCTTGGTAGTGGTGGAACTTATGAAGTTGATGATCGTTTCATAACTTACCAACGGTTCACCTCGCCAAGTGACACTGATCTGGGAAAACAGCCGATGTTCTATCTTATTCCACTTGCTGGTTCCGGGGGGAAAGTGACAAACTGTCACCGCCAAGCCGTGGCGATCAGCAAATTGCTGGATACAGTATTTCCACAGGCGGTTCCGACTTCCGTTGCTACCGCCACCATCGGCAGTGATCAAGAGCTTGGTAGCGTTCGAGTAGTGACGGCGCCCCAGCATCCGCCACCAACGATCGATGCTCTCCGAGGCAAACTCGGCAGTGTCGTGGCTAATTCCCACATTCACAAAGCCTTCATTCTGGGTTTCATCGTAAAGGCCATAGGGATACGCCCGGCCCTCAGCCAGGGACGGAAAGTCGTAAGCGCTGACCACATGCTGCTTTTTTCCCCAGCGACGCCCCTTGTTGTGGAACGCCCCCACCAGTTCCTTCTTCTTGGTATCCACGGAAATTACGGGGATTCTTGCACGCATACAGCGTTTCACCTGCTGGTACAGGTAGCGAAATTGAGCATCCCGTTGAGGATGTTGCTTGCCCTCGATCGACCGCTTGTTGCCCCACAGAGAATAATCCAACTCTCGCAGCAAACGGTGTACCGTGGGATGACTGACCGTGTGTCCGCGCTGAGTCAATTCCTTGGCAATGGATCGAAGCGATTTCGTGGTCCACTTCAGCAGTCGCATGGGATCACCTGCCGTAGTTTCTCCCATCAGCAATTCCAGGTCATCCACGAGGGACGGATCGACTTCTTCGCTCGCTTTCCGTCCAGCGCCAGGACGGCGGGCTCTTTCCGGCATCTCACCCAGATCTCCCGCCTCCAACTCCTCGATCCTGCGCCGAATCGTGCGCTCCGACAGACCCAGCACTTCCGACACAAGAGTAATACCGCCATGTCCCAAAGCCATGGCTTTCTCGGCAGCGTAAAGCCGCGCCTGCCGCTCGTTGAAAAGGGACATCAATTCGATCCACCGGCCATGCGTAGCTCGCACGTCGTCATCGACGACACATTGAGGACAAATACAACCCTGAAGACCCGTTCTCGACATAGCCGCCATCCTTGGCGTGCATGGTTGAAGAATTAGTACTCCTCGATTATACTCCTTTCACATAACGTGACCACCCCAGAATCATACAAACCGGACTTTTATTGTTTTCCAGTTGCTATGCTTCGCGCGGTTGAAACTGATACCAGCGCGATGCGCAAGCGAGGATGCTAACCCGTTGCCTCGCTTGCGCTTCGGGCTGGTATGAATGAAGCCCCGACAACCGCAAAGCCTCATTCACCGCCCTGGCAAGCAGGGCGGGGTCGGACGACATGAGCCTCGCGCGACACCGCCCGCGAACCGTCTCAGCGGGTTTTGCCGTGCGCCGTTGCCGAATGCGCTCCAAAGGGTTCGATACGAAGTGGACCAGCCCTACCGACAGCCCAAGGCTCGTGGCCAGCACCCATAGCGGCGCACTTTGCGTGACGCCGATCCTAAGCATGAGCGGCGGCAAAAACCAGACGGCCAGGAAGTGTACGATATACAGCGGATACGATAGCTCGCCCAGGTAGCGGTCGATGCGGGAATCCTTGCTCGCCGTAAACAGCCAGGGGATGGCGGTCCAGGCAACCGTATAGAAGATCCACTGCCGAATCACGACGCCCCCCGCCTCCCACGCCGGCACGAACTGGTAGAGCAGGCAGATCGCGAAGAAGAGGGCCGTCCCCGGCAAGAGCACTCGCCGCGATACGTTAATGGTCCGGATCCGGCGATAGAGTTGGTAGGCGAGCGCGCCCGCCAGAAAGAAAGCCAGTTCCAGCGGAAAGAAACGATACGTCCACGGATCGTGTGTCCAGCCAAGATGAAAGTAAACGTAGCCGCGGAGGGCAAGGCTGGCGAGTACGATCGAGAGAATGACGCGAGGGCTGCGCCGGACCAGGAAAGGGGCACACAGGTAAAAGAGCAGTTCAACGCCCAGCGACCAGGCCTGCGGAACGAGCAGGAACTCGGATAGCGGCGGGTTCGATGCCCAGCAGTTCGCGGTCAAGTGCAGCCCTCCGTGGGCATCCAGGCCGGTAAAGAGGGTCGCGTCCTGGCCGAAGATCAGGGCATTGCTGACACCTAGCATTGCGCAGCCGGCTGGGCCGACGGCAGTCCTCGCCGCCAGGGGACCGGCCTGCCCGGTGAGCAGGTAGCAGATCATCCAGGCGAAGATGCTCAGGCCGAGCGTGATCCAATAAATCGGATAGATCCGCAGGAAGCGATTCGTCAGGAAGAGGCGATAGGAGCCCGGGCCGCAATACTTCTCCGTGAGGATCATGGCCATATAGAAGCCGGAGATCATGTAGAACGTCTGCACGGCTTCTGGGCGCCCAAGGGACAGAACCCGAAACAGCCGCGCGTATGCACAAGCACTACGGAAACCGCAAGCAGCAGACGCAGCAATCCCATCGGTCACAGGGCCAGGCGAGTCGGGAAATTCGGACGGCGCAGGGATTATCCGCGCAGGGGTTGCTTCCCGGAAGGTGAGACGATCCCCAATGGAAGTATAGGTTATGCCGCAGGAACGTGCCTGGGTGAATTCCCGCTGACTCAAGCGCACATCCGGCCAGGTCGGGATCGATGAGACGATCTGGACAACTCAAGATCCCTGGCGAAGGCTGATTTTCTTGCGTCGCCGGCTTGCCATGAGGGCCTGGGTAGGTAGACTATAATGGAGTTGGAGAGATCGCTTTGCGTCTCGAAACAAGAAAAGGCGTCATCCATGACTATTACACTCACGCCCGATCTGGAGAAGGTGGTTCTCCAGAAGGCGCACGAGCAGCGCACCACACCCGAAGCCGTCGTCCTCAACGCGATACGCGAGAAGCTGGCACTCGGACCGTCCGAGTTGGCGAGAATCCTCGAACCGCGCGACGAGTGGGAACGACGGTTGCTGCGAGTGGGAACCCCCTGCGGTGTTTCGATAAGCGACCAGGCTTTGAGCAGCGAAGGGCTTTACGACTAATGCCGGTCCTCGTCGATACACGCCCGACATCTTCCCAGAGTGGAAGTTGCTTGCAAGTGCATCGGCTGCGATGGGCAAACAGGTGCATGACGTTCGGCTGATCGCGATCTGCAAGGTGAACCACATCGACAGCGTTCTGACTTTCAACGTTCGGCATTTTCTCCGTTTTGCTGCTTTCGTGCCCGGCCTCTCGATCGTGTCGCCTGACAGCGCGGCCAGCCCAGCAACGTAGAGGGCACGAAAGACAGTTCTACTCTTATGACTGCCGCATCAAATCCAATTCAGCCGCCTACCGACGAACCGATTGCCCCTCCAGCCCGCGGCCACCGCATCGGCCGATGGCAGTTTTCATTGCCGGGGCACTGCTCTTCATGCTGTTGGTGGCGATGGCCTTGGCACTCTTTACGACCGCGCGGCGATTGCGGCAGGCCGAGGCGGAACTCGCGGACTATCGACGGGACTATGGCTTTCTCAAAGTCGACGATCCGACGATGCTCCAGGCCGTTGCCCTTTGGAGCCCCGAGCGGGGCCGCTGGCGATGGCGAGTGCATCTTCCAGCGGGTAAGTACGAAATTTGCAATGGGACGACTCGAATTCCAGCCGAGGGTGTCGTTGACTCTAGATTGAGTGAATCGGACCTTCTCGATTCGGTCGACTCTGATATTTCTATTTCCGCAGCCGTCTACAAAGATCCGCGAAACACGGGCTGGATGTGCAAAATCATGTTCGAAGGCACGACAATCTCGTTTCCAGCACCGGCGAGTTTCCCGGAGGCGTGGGAAGAGTCGGATTCGCCTTCTCCGTGCCGGGATTCCGGTGTTCTATGGAATCAGGGGCCGAAAAGTGTCTCTCCAGAAGAACCGCTTGTCCTATTGCGGAGACGAGTGGGGGAAAGAAGAGCAAAGGACGTGTTTGACACGGAATCCGCCGATGGGCTGATGATCTGGATTAGGCGAACGGGTAGTGCGTCGGGGCAGGATACGCGCTGGGCAAGGGTCGGGAAAGAAGTAGAGAAGTGGAGCGAGTCCCACCATGAATCGTCCAAGGATGGTGGGACTCGTCGACCATGAGTACATGGTGCCCGTCGGCGCACCCTACTTCTCTTTCAGCCGGTCCAACTCCCGCTGGTAGTCCTCGCGATTATTCATGTCGGAAAGAACGGCGGGGTTCGATACGGGCAGTTCGAACACGTCGTCGGCGTGCGCGGCCAGCAGGCCGCGGAGGCCGACCTGATCGTAACCGGTCAGAATCTCATCGCGATATCGCCCATCGAGCAAGAGCGGATGACCGCGTCGGTCGGCGTGGACCGGCACGACGATTCCCTGCCCGCACGTCGAAAAGCAATCGATCATGGCGTCGATCAGTTCGGCCGTGATCGCCGGCTGGTCGCCCAGGGCGACAAGCACCGCGCGGCACATCGCGGGCATCGCCGCCAGGCCGCAACGGATCGAGGTCAGCATGTCGGTCCGCTCGTAGTCGGGATTGACGACGATGCGAACCGCCTGGCCCTCGAGCGCTTGGCGGATGAGGTCCGCCTGATGCCCGGCGACCACGCAGACCTCGTCGATGCGGCTGCGGCACAATGCATCGACGATATGCCCGATGACGGTCGTCCCGCCGAAGGGAAGTAGCTGCTTGTGGACGCCCATGCGGCGCGATTGACCGGCGGCCGGCACGATGGCGAAGATGTAGGGTGGGTGAAGCACGGAAGTCCCTTCTCGATGGTGCGTTGCGCGAGCCGGTCCAGAATCGTGGCAGGCGCTTTCGAAGGTCCGACTCCGTGTGCAACCCACCATTTTCCTGGGGCTCGCTCCACGCACCCTACAGTTTAGGAAGAATCCGGGCTGGAGGAAGCCCCCCGCCGCACGGCGATGAGCTGGGCCACGATGCTCACGGCAATCTCGGGCACCGTCACCGCGCCGATCTCAAAACCGATGGGCGCCCGCACCCGATCGAACTCCGCTTCCGTCGCCAGGCTGTTTTCGAGGAAATTCTTGCGGATCAGGGCCACCTTCCGCCGGCTGCCGATCATGCCCAGATAGGCCAGCCGCCGATGGATGCAGGCGGCCAGCGCCTGGGCGTCCTGCCGATGGCCTCGCGTCACCAGGACCACGAAACTGTCCGCGTCCAAAGCAGAGGCGGCGATCTGCTCCGGGATCGGACCGCACAGGACTTTGATACCCGGCGGAAAAAGCGCCGCGTTGGCAAACTCCGGCCGATCGTCGATCAGCGTGACATCGAACCCGACCCGTAACGCCTCCAAGGCGACCGCGTGCCCGACGTGCCCTCCGCCGGCAATCAGCAGCAGCGGACTCGGCACGACCGGCTCGACAAACACCTCCTCGCGGCAGCCCGATGCCTGCGGCTCGGCGACGAACCGTTGGGGCCGACCGCTTTCAAGGCAGGATCGAATCGCATCGCCATTGGGAAAGGTCCCGTCGGCGGGCCGGGAATCGCCGCTCAGCCACTGGATCTCAACTTCCACCTGGGGCGCCGATCGAATGCGGGTGAGGAGGCAGCCGCGGCGGCGGTTTGCCAAGGCGTCGGCTGCCTGGGCGAGGACCGTGCGATGGCGGGCGACCGTGGGATCGACGAGCACCCGCATCCGCCCGCCGCAAACCGCGCCTTCGACCGAGGCATCGTCGTTAGTCATTTCGACGTCCAAGAGGCCGGGGTGCTGCGATTGGCATGCCTCCGCCGCCATGCGCAGCGTTCGGGCCTCGACCTGGCCGCCGCCCACCGTGCCCCAGAGTCGCCCCGATTGCTCAATAATGGCCCTGGCCCCGGCGCACTGCGGCGTTGAGCCCTGGGTCGACAAGACGAGCGCTACGGCCACGGGATCGCCGGCGTCGATCAACTCGACGATCTTCTGAAACACGTCGATCGGCCGGGCATTCAGCGGCATGATAATCTGCCCTCACCCCGCCTCTCCCATCCGGCCGAGTACGGCCGGCGGGCGAGGGGAGATAACGTCTACGCCTTCTTCAATTCCTCGCTGCGGAGCGGCATCGAACGGATGCGGATGCCGGTGGCGTGGAAGACCGCGTTGCCCACCGCGGGGGCGATGCCCACGATCGGCGTTTCTCCCGCCCCGGCGGACGCAAGGTCCGGCCGGTTCACGAGATGCACGTCGATCTGCGGAACGTCTTGGAATCGCGGCACGTGGTAGGTCGAGAAACGCGGGTTGAGAATCTTGCCGTCGCGGAAGCGGACCTCTTCCATCAGGGCCCCGCCCAGGCCCATGACTATCGCCCCTTGATTCTGCGCAGTCAGATTGCCGGGGTTCAAGACCGCACCGCATTCGAATGCCTGGCAGACCCGGCGAACCTGGATGTCACCGGTGCTGCGATCGACCGCAATCTCGGCGCACGTGGCCACGTACGAGCCCTTCTCGGTCCCGCAAGCCAGCCCCACGCCGGTATTCGCTGCGGGCTGCTTGCGGCGGTCGGCCCAGCCGAACTCCTTAGCCGCCTTTTCCAGAACGGCCCTCAAACGATCATTCTTGAGATGCGCCAGGCGGAACGCCAGCGGATCGGCCCCCGCGGCGTGCGCCAATTCGTCCATGAACGACTCGCGGGCGAAGTGGTTGGCCGTGGCGGCCAGGGCCCGGTAGGAGCCCTGCCGCAGCGGCGCGTCGGCCCGCGCGGAGCGGGTCCTGTTCTTCGCGATCGTGTAGGGCGTCTCCATGCCCGAATTGCCCGCATTGACGGTAATGAAGTCCCAAACCGCGAGCGTGCCCGCCGCGTCCAGGCCGGCGCGGGTCTCGATCAGGGCCGCCGGACGGAAATAGGCCCAGGTGAACTCCTCCACCCGCGTCCAACGCAAGGAAACGGGCCGCTTGGCCGCGCGGGCCAGGCGGGCCGCTTCCACCGCCGCTTCGCCGGTGTGTTTGCCGCCGAACCCGCCGCCCGTGTCGGGCACGATCACCCGCACGTTCTCGCTGGAGACGCCGAGCGCAGTGGCCAACTCGCCGCGGACGCCGGACGGATTCTGGCTGCCGGTCCAGACGGTGAGCTTGTTGCCGTCCCACTCGGCCACGGCCGCCCTGGGCTCCATCGGCGCATGCTGGATATAGGCGATCTCATAGCTTTCGTGAAGGGCCTTTTTTGCGCGGGCCAGGTCCGCCTCCAGCGCTCCGGCCAGCGAGGTCCCGGCGGCGGAGCGCCAGTGCGTGAATAGGTCCTTGCTGGCGACTTGCGGCACGGTCTTCCACTTGGCCGTTTGCGACAGGGCCTCGACCGCCCGTTCAGCTTCCAGCGTGGTGGGCGCGGCGCAGCCGACCAGCGCGCCATCATGCACGACCGTGACGCCCGCCATGGCCTGCGCCGGCGCAAGATCGATCGACACCAGCGTGGCGCCGAAGGAGGGCTGCCGCAGGATCTTGCCGTGGAGCATCCCCGGCCGAACGATGTCGGACGGATAGCGGTGCGCCCCGGTGACGATGTCGCGGCGATTCGGCCGCGGGACCGCAGTGCCCAGCACCTTCCACTCACGGACCGGTGTCAAGGTCACATTGCTTGGGGCCGGGCGGGCGAACGACTTGGCGAAGTCTTCTGCCTGGGCCAGTTCGGCGTAGGTGACCGTCTGCTTGGTCGCCTCGTGCGCGATCGCGCCGTCGCGGACCTTCAACATCGCCCGATCGACCTTCCAGCGCTGGGCGGCCATGTCAATGAGAAGCTCGCGGGCGGCGGCCGCCCCGCTGCGGATCGAGGGGACCGTCCGCGGCGTGCTGCCGCTGCCGGCGGTCATGCCGTCGTCGGGCACCAGGGCCGTGTCGGCCATGATCAGTGTGATGCGGGCCGGGTCGAGCCGCAGTTCTTCCGCGGCGGCCTGCGTGAGCTCCGCCCGCGAGCCTTGCCCCGCCTCGACCTTGCTGGTCATCACGGTCACGGCGCCGTCGCGATCGATGTGCAATCGGGCGGCGACATTGGCGGCGCCGCGTCCGCCGAATCCTCCTCCTCCTCCTCTTCCTCCTCCGCCCCTTCCCCCTTGGGCGATCTCGCCAGTGACGGTGATCAGCAGTCCGGCGCCGAGGACCTGGACAAAGCCGCGCCGCGAGAGGTCCCAGGGCGGGTCGTCCCGCTGGACCGGCTCATAGATTTCCGGATCGACGCGGTAATCGGATGAGAGATTGGTTGGCATATTGGTTTTCCTTCGAGGAAATCGCTTGCAATTGGCAGGGTGGGACAAGTGAGCGTAGCGAGCGCCGGCCCACCTTAACCGACGCCGATTGAAGTACTGGTGGGCCGGCGCTCGCTACGCGAGCTGGTCCCACCCTACAGTTGTCCCGCGGCACGGTGGATGGCGCGGAGGATCTTGGTATGGTTGTTGCATCGGCACAGATTGCCGTTCATGAAGCTGAGCACCTGCTCTTGCGTTGGCTGGGGGAACTTCTTCAGCAGTGCGACGGTCGTCAGGATCATGCCGGGCACGCAGTAGCCGCATTGCATGGCCCATTCGGCGAGAAAGGCCTCCTGGACCGGATGCAAGGCATCGCCCTGGGCCAGTCCTTCGATCGTGGTGATCGACTTGCCGTCCCAGTCGACGGCCTTCTCCTGGCACGTGCGGACGTTCTTGTCATCGATCAGCACCGTGCAGGAACCGCAGAGCCCTTCGCCGCAACCGAACTTCGTGCCGGTCAATTGAAAGTCCTCGCGGATGACGTCCAGCAGCAGCCGTTCCGGATCGACGGCGAGGGTCTTTCGAGCACCATTCACGACGAGGGTGATGGACTGATTCATGGTGATTTTCCCTTGGACATCGAACTGCCCGGCCGGTCGGCGGAAGACTCCCGCCAAAAGCGGGCCGGATCCCAGTGCACTATTATCCCCGACATTTCAAGAAATGCAAATCATTGGCACCTGCCCTGTAGGGCCCTGTAGGGTGGGACGAGCGAGCTTGCGATGCCGGCCCACCATTCACGGCATTTGGTGGGCCGGCGCTCGCAAGCCGACCATGGGTACATGGTGCCCGGGTCCCACCCTACTCGCCTAATTTCAAGCCGCACGAAGTATCGCTTGCCCCCCAGAAGGGCTTGTCAGGGGGCCCCTGTCCGAAAAAATTGATCTTTCCCTGTGCGACAGGATTTGTTTTAATCTGCACCCCATGAAGACGCGCACCACCTATCTACTGTCTCTGATGGTCTGGGCATCGGCCACGGCGGCCTGGTCCCAGGAACTGCCGCCACCGCCGCCTGCGCCGGCTTTGCCGTCCCAGTTGGCGACATCCCCAGGCACGGCTGAACCAGCCGCGCCTTACGCTACAGGGCCAGTCTACGCACCGCCCGGAGCTCCAGCGCCCGGTCAGGTGTATCCCTACGGCTATCCGCCCGGCTCGGTGATCGTCGCGCCGGGGCCCTATCCCTATCCGCCATCCGGCCCCTATCCGGGACCCGTGTACGTGTCGCCGCGTGTCGTTCTGGCGCCGCCGCCGCCTTTGCAATCCTTGCCGTGGAGCGCCAATATCGACGCGATGTTCCTGGAACGGAGTTCGGGCGGGAGCATTCCGTTGGGCTTTACGGCTTACAATTCGGCAGTCGCCCCGGCGCCCCCCGCGGTGTCGCCCGATACCCTTTACAGCGACGACCAGGTCTTCCCGCTCACGGCAGGAATACGCCTAGAACTCAGCCGCAAGTTCGACAACGACATAACCCTCTCCGCCACCTATTGGGGCTTGCAGCAATGGTCGGTCAACAGGACCATCTATGGCGACCCGGCCGGAGACACGGTCCTGGCCTATTCGCCCTGGTTGCAACTGCCGACGCTCCTCAGCGGAATGGACAACTCGCTGGGCTACACCTACAGCAGCCAAATCGACAATATCGAATTCAACACCATGCTCCGCCTGAATCCCGGCGATCCCTATTGGGAAGTCAACTGGCTATGGGGCGTCCGCTATATCTACTTCAACGACAACATGACTCTGGTCGGCAGCGATGCCGCCAATAGTGCCTCGGAAACGCTCAGTTCCAATGCGTCCAATAATCTGATTGGGGCACAAACCGGCCTGTACTTCGTCCGCGGCTGGTCCCACTTCCAATGGGAATCGGGCCTGAAGGTCGGACTGATGGCCAATATCTACCACCAGCACCTCACGGACTCGGCCGAGAATCCGCCGGCGGGCTTCAATCCGGGCGACATTTCGGCCAGCGGCAGCGATCTCTCGGGCCTGTTCGAGGTCTCGGTCGGCGTCCGCTATCGCCTGACCGAGAACTTCGGGCTCCGCTTGGGCTACCAGTTCTACGACATCACGGGGCTGGCCTTGGGCCCGCGGCAGCTTGGCAATTTCGGCCACGGCGGCAACGTGGCCTTCGACGGGTTGTCGATCGGCATTCAAGGCACCTGGTGATTACTTCCTGTAAAGCCAGGATGTCTTGGTAAAGTTTGCGGCCTGCTCTTGCCGATACAACCGTTAGAGTCGGCGAATCTTCGCCCTCTTTCCGCGGACGGCCAAGCACCGGCCGAAGAACAACTTCCGCGTTTGGCCTGTAGGACGGATTGGCAATCCGTCCTACGCATGATCGATTGCCAATCCGTCCTACGAGTCGGCGATGAATCTCAAGGAGCTTATCCAATGAACGCGATGGTCGCATTTTGTGGGATTGTCCTGGCAGGATGGGTAGGGCCCGATTTTACGGAACCGATCTCGCCCACACCTGACAAGTTGCCGCTGAAGCCGGCCCGGCAGCAGCAATCCAATCCGCAGTCTGCCGGCGTTCGTCCGGCGCGGGCCGTGTACGACGTAGCCATGCGAGGGCCGAGGATGCCCGTGCCGCCTACCGATCCCCGCGCCTATACCAATGGCGAGCTTCCGTTGCCGCCCACGATGAACGACAGCGGCATGATGCGAAACGTGGGGATGGCGGGAATGGGGCCGCAGCAAGATGGGGCTGATAACGGCGGCCGTCGTTCAACGGGTCAAAGAGCATTCGATCACTACAGGGCCGCGCCGGGCACGAGCCCTTACATGTTGCTCAACGGCTCAACCAACAACGGCACCGTCAATCCCTACGCGGCCTACGTCCGCCCCGCGCAGGACCAACAGCGGGCCGTTCAGGAATTAGACCAGGCGGAGAACGCGGCCGATCAACCGGGCCCCATCTATCCGAGGGCCTTCCAGAACTACGGCTCCTATTATCCCGATTACGGCATCGCGAGGTAGAAGCTCACACCAGCTCGTTCCGCACCGCCCACAACGCCGCTTGCGTGCGGTCCGTCACGCCGAGCTTCTTCAAGACGATCTTCACGTGGTCCTTGACCATGTTCTCGCTGACGCTCAGTGTCTCGGCGATCTGCTTGTTCGTCAGTCCAAGGGCCATTTGCCGCAGCACTTCGCCCTCGCTGTCGGACAAGCAGGCTTCCAGGCTGGCGCCGGCCCGCGGCGACCGTAGAGAACGGCTGGCGCTGCGGAGCCTTTCCTTGCTCCACACGCTCTCGCCCTCGGCTGCCGAGCGGATCGTGCTGAGAAACTCGTCCCGCGAGCAGCCTTTCAAAAGGAATCCGCTGGCCCCCAGGGCGATCACTCGGGCGATGCTGGCAGGGTTGTCGAATGCGGAGAACAGCAGCACGGGAAGATCGGGCTTGTCAAGCTTGATGCGACCGAGAGCCGTCAGCCCGTCGCCGTCCGGAAGGCGGACATCCAGCAATACCACGTCGAGTTCCTTTTCCATGGCGAGTTTGACGGCGGCCTGGCTATTGGCCGCTTCCGCCACGACCTTGATTTCCGTCCCTGCAAGCAGGGCTTTCACGCCAAGGCGCACGACTTCCTGGTCGTCGACCACGAGGATCTGGATTTTGCGTTCGGAGGGCATAGCAAGGGCCTGACTAGAAGAAAAGTGCGGAAAAGGACCCAGGGGGCGAATAAGATAATATATTATGCCCAGGCGGCGCGAATATAGCAAGCATGGTCATGCCGCCAGAAGAACTGCAAATTTGTTCGTGGCACCCCCTCCCAAGGAACTTCGGCGGGGTTCGTAGGGTGGGACCAGCGAGCTTGCGAGTGCCGGCCCACCAACATTGGCGATTGGTGGGCCGGCGCTCGCAAGCTCGCTGGTCCCACCCTACGTATCAAACCGCACAACCCTGAAGTTATTTGTGAAATGGACCACTTAGGGATGTGCCACCCGGAAGTTCCATTCCATCAACCGACGGGCCCCAGGAGATTTTGGGCGGGACCATCAACCATGGGCACACGGCACCCTAAACCCCATCGAAAGAGTAGGGTGTGCTAGCTGATCGTGATCTTTTCGATGACCACGCGGGTGTGGAGTTGGCGGTGGCCGGTGCGGCGGCGGTAGTTCTTGCGGCGGCGGAACTTCTGGACGACGAGCTTGGGGCCCTGCACGACGGAGACGACCTTGGCCGTAACGAAGGCCTCTACCAACGACGGCCGGCCGATTTTCAGTCCTGAGTCATCGCGAAAGGCCAGGACCCGTTCGAACTTGATTTCCTCGCCGGCCGCGAGATCGCGAAAATCGATGTCCAGTTCCTGGCCCTCTTCCACTTTTAGTTGCCGGCTGCCGTCTTCGATGATTGCGTACATGACTAGGTCCTGCGTCGATTTCAGTGTCAAGCCTTGTAGTTTAGTGTGGGCGGCGATTCCATACAAGGGGGTCCGGCCGAGAAATATTTAGTATTTGAAAATTCTCAAACTCTCCCTGCTCCCCGCTCCCCGCTTTATCCCGGCAGTCGGTCCAACTCCCCCCGCAGCTTCGCAACCGCAGGGCGGTTCTCCGCATGAAAATCGATGCAAGGGCCGAGAAGCTCTCGCCAGGCCGGCTCCACGGACAAGGTCTTTTCGACGCTCGTCCGCCCTGTCAACATGTATCCGACGACCCGCGCCAGGCGTAGACGTCCGCCGAAGGGTGGGCCGGCGCTCCGGTGATTTGTTCCGGCGGCGCCCAGGGGGCCGTGAAGGCGCCCTGGAACGTGTATCCCGTGACCGGATTGTTCATGAGTTTGCTGATGCCGAAGTCGGCGATCTTCCACAGGTCGTCGCAGCGCAGGATGTTCTGCGGCTTGATGTCGCGATGCACGATCCCGTGCTCGTGCAGCGCCGCAAGCCCGGCGAGCATGTCTCCGGCAATCGCCCTGGCGCTCTTTTCGTCGAGCGGCTTTCTTGTCTCCTCGGTCGCCTCCTCGCCGCCCAACAAATCCCAAAGGCTGCCGCCGTCGGCGTACTCCGTCACCAAGGCATACTCCCCCGCCTCGCGCAAGATGTCGAGCACGACCAGAATATGGGGGCTGGCTATTTGCCGCAGCCGGCCGTAGATGTCCATTTCGCGGCGGATGGCCGCTTCGTCCAACGAAGCGCCTTCGGTGCGGACCTTCTTGACCGCCACCACGGTTCCCGTGCCGGTGTCCATCGCCCGATAGACACAGGCCATTCCGCCCTTGCCGATCTCCTCAAGCAGATCGTACTTGCCAATTCGTCCAAGTCCGGTCTCGGCCGGCGAAACCACACTGAATCTCTTGATCTGCAGTTCCGGCGCATAGCCCTGCGCGTCGAGTGCATGGAGTTGAGTCCGCACCAACCGCCTGAGCTCCTCCGCCGGTCGAATCACAAGCTCTTCAAAACGCGGGTTGTCCGGATTGATGAGCAGCAATTTGGCAAGGCCGCACGCCATCCGTTCGATGGCCGTGCAGTCCCGCTTGCCGCCCGACAGCCCGAGCTTCGAGCGCACGCCCTGGGAAAGGTGGGATGCCGACCGCAGGGTATGGCAAACTTCAGCGAAGTAGTCCGCCTTCAGCCCCAAACCGACGGCCTGCTGGTCCGTTTCGAAGGGCGGGATCTCCCAACCGGGGATGATGCCGTGGAAGCGGTCGATCAGCGGCGACTCCAGAAAGGTCTCCGGCAGCCGGCGAATGAAGTCGTCGCGGGCCGGCACGAAGACCGGCTTGCCGCTATGATAGCGCCGGTTCGGGTGCTGCTTGAGATCGATGTTCGCCAGCAGCATCAGGCCGCATTCGGCCGTGGCGCAGCAATCGCCCCGCGTGTAAACGCCCTGCTCCAGGTAGCCTTTGAGTTGGGCCTGGATCTCGTCCGCCTTGGAGAAGTGGATTGACTGGGCTTCATCGAGCACCAGGAGATCGAACCGCGTGAGAACGCCCGGCGTCTTGCTCTGCCGGTTGTAAAAGAGGACTGCCGGACTGATATCGCCCGTTGTCGACAACACGTGGCGGCTGACGTTGTTGTAGACGTAGGACTTTCCGGACCCCGGCGGCGCCAACTCCATCATGTTGATGCGATTATGCACGATCGGGATCAGCCGGCAGAGCAGCCAAGACTTTTCCTTCTCGCCATATCGCGCCGGCTCATATCCCAGGGTGCGGACGATCAGGTTGATCCATTCGTCGTCGGTGAACGCCCGGCGTGCCTCGCAGAAGGCCTCGAGCGAGACCCGGCCGGCCTGCATCGGTTTGAAATCGATGATCCTCACGCCGCCGCCCTCGTCCGACGCATCGTAGCAGATCTTGGCAGCGCCCCAAGTGCTGCCCTGCAAAAGCGCTTCGTTCTGCACGAGCAGCGCTTGGTCGATGCTCGCCTTGTTCTCGTCCAGGCACGGAATCGAAGCCAGGTAACGGATCTCGCGGCCGAGTTTCACAGTGACGGAGACGGCATCGAGTACGGTCAGCACCTCGCCTTGTGCGAGCTTGAAGCGGATCCGCTCCTTCTCGCCCTTGGCCGGCAGGTGCTTGGCGATGAACTCCTGAACGGCCCTTTCCAGGCTGGAGGTCGTTTTCTGGGTTTTCGCCGTGTACGTGACGATCCAGTCCATCACGTAGGACGGCACGTGGCGATCGTCGCCGGCCACGCCCATCCGTCGAATGAGGCCCTTATCGACCGCGAACTCGCCGAACGCGGCGCGGATCTTGTCATCCAGTGTCTTGTTTGTCATGGTAGCGCGTACTCCTTCAGAACGTCTCGACGCCCCCACCGACCCCGCGTCGGTGCAGCAGTGTTTGGCCACTAAGTCGCCACCGGCTTGGACCATTCGCCCCCACCGACCCCGTGTCGGTGGAGCAGTGTTTGGCCACTAAGTCGCCACCGGCTTGGATCATTTGCCCCCACCGACCCCGTGTCGATGGAGCGGTGTTTGGCCACTACCGGCTTGGCGTTTCGGTCGGTCCTCGAACCGGACGGAGCGGAACAGACTTAGTGTCCAAACATGCGCTCCACCGGCACGGGGCCGGTGGGGGCGTGGGGCCGTATTCTCCTGTAGTAGTGGCCAAACACCTGTTCCACCGACGCGGGGTCGGTGGGGACGTTTTGCCTTGCATATCAAAACATACTCTCGAACTCCGCCTGCTCGATGGTCCGTTCCACCAGTTGTTTCGATCTCGGCACCTGGTGCCGCTCGACCCGTTCGTTCTCCGCACCGGTCCGCGGCGAGCGTTGCCGAATCGTGACCTCGATCGGCAAGGACGCTCCCTCCGGGATGTTCTGGCCAGGAATCGCAACGTCGATCAAGGCGTGATGCCCCGGCTCGATCCGCGGAAAGGGACCGCGCTCGGCCGCGTCGGCCCCCACGACCTTGACTTGGATCGTGCCGCCATGTACGGGCATCCCTTGCACATTTTGCAGGCGGACGGCCAGCCGCCAGCATCCCCCGTCGAAGACTGCCCCGTCGGGGACGGTCAGGACCGGCCAGGCCAGCGCCGCCCGATCGCCGAACCACTCGACGGCCGGGATGACGACCTCTTCGGGTAACAGCCCGCCGTGCGACATGACCCAGCCGGACACCGTATCGCGCCCGAAGTGCCGGCCCACGGCGGCCAAATAGCTCTTCGCGAGCGACTGCCGCGACTTGTCGAGATGCACCAGCGACTCGTCCTCCAAGTCGCCGGCGGCAGGCTTGCCGGCCAGTTCCACACAGCGGTGGCGTCCGTCGAGGCGCTGCTTCCCGCGCGTTTCCGACCCGAGTCCCGGCCCGTAGGTGAATCCGTGATCGGCAGTCAACAGCACGACGGGCGGCGACTGGTGCAGGCAAGTGAAATCTCCTACCCAGCGTGCCGCCAATTCCGCCAGACGCCGAAATACGCTCGCCGATTCATCGAGCAGTATAGAGTAGCTGCTCAAGGCGTGTACCAGATCGTCGAGTTGGTTATCCCGATAAACGACCAGGCGGGTCTTGGCGCGTACCTGCAAACGCTCTCCGTCCTGCCAGCTTGCCGCGACTTGCACCTGATCTTCGCGCAAGTCGTAAGCCTGGCAAAGCAAGGGGACGAGCCCTCCGCTGCACCGATCCGGCCGCCAACCGGTCAGAACGGCCTCCTTGCAGACCTCGGTAATCGTCGGCAGCGCCGTGAGGAGATAGCTGCTCCACGTCGGGTCTTCCTTCAGGTAATCGTTGAAATAGCCGACGGCCTCCGCCGCCAGATGCGAGGCCAGGGCGTCGATCATAACCACGACCACCGAGCCGCCGCGCTGGAGCGATTCGCGGACCTGCCGGGCCAGCCGGCTGTAGCCGCGCTCAGGATGGGCATAGCTGGTGCCGCAGAATTCCTTCAACCGGCGCCCGAAACTGGGGCCTGGATCGTCGGCTTCGGGCAGGTTGCGGCGGACGAAGCACTGGCGCAGGCATAGCACGAGTAGTCCGTCACCCACCCGTCAGAATCTCCTTCAATCTCCTGCCATGGCCGGACCGGTTCCGGCGGAATATAGCGCTGGACAAGCCGTCGTACCGATTCACTCCCGGCAAATCCCGGCAGTTGTTGCAGGTGCGCGGCTGCGCGAAGCGTCATGCCCCGCGGCTGGATATCGAGCCAGCCCTGCAACTCCTCGGCCAGCCCGTCCCACAATGCGTTGAGCCGCAGCGCGGCGTCCTCAAAGCGGGTCGGATGTTGCAGCCGAGCGGACCGGACCGCGCGGCGCATGCAATCGCAGACCTCGCCATGGAGCGGCCCCGGCAGCGGGAATACCAGCGGTATGTGCCGCACCAGAACCCGCTCGACTGGCGACCCGATATTCAGTCCTGGCAGTTGCAGCAGATTCTCGTCGCCATACTCGACCAATGGGTACAGGGCCTTGCGCCGCAGCCACTGGCGTGCGAATTCGGCCGGTGACGCCGACTGCGCCAGGCCCGCCAGCAGCCGGTCGACAACATGCCTTTCGGCGATTGACTTGCCTGCAACGGCCACGAAGGAGTCCCTGAACCACTGCTTGACCGGTTCAAGGTCGCCCTCGACCGGAAAATCGCGTGTCTCGGCCGCTAGGCGAAGCCAAACGGCCAGGGTCTCGGCGTCCGCAACCCCCGGCACCAACCACGTCGCGACCGTCGCCGCCCATCCGCTCGCTCCCAAGCCGGGCGGTGGCCGGCGATCCAGCAGGCCCATTTAGCAAATGTCCTGATTCGAAACCCAGTCGGGTGGATCGTCGCCTATCAAGTCGCGTAGGCGCGTCCTGGGGGTCACCTCTTCCGTCCGCACCCCCTGAACGCCATGATAGGTTCGAAACTGCTGCCAACAGCGGTTATCAATCACGAACGTCTTCGGCTGCACCGTATCGAAACGCTCGTCACGCAACAGCAACTGCTCGATCTCCGCAAATTCCGGCTTTTCCTCGAGGAAGTTGCGCACGCACGTTCCGTTGCTCTCGCAGATGTTGAACGGATCGAAAATGCGAGTTATGCTATAGTGATGACCGCTGCAAACGAAATAAACGGGAAGCGTGCAACGCCGACATGTCCAGAGTGCGAAATTGAAGGGCTTCTGCGCGAGCTTAGAATTCAAGGATCCTGGGAGACCGATTGGTACGGGCGCCTGAGCTATTACGTCTGCCCTCTGTGCCGAGAGCGCTTCGTCCAGCAAGACGAAGGCGAGGTCTCGATCGCAGCCGAGTAAGAACCGTGTTTAATGCTCCTAAGGGCAGCTCTCTTTTCCGTAACTACTTCGCCGACATCGCGAAAATGCTGATCATGGGACTTCACAAGCAGACGCCTGAATCTACGAAACTGCCGCACTACAGGGCAAAGGCCAAGGAGCTGGCTGCGCTTTGGGGCGTACATCGTCTTGCAGATCGGGCGCGGATTGAACTGAGCGCGCGGCTACAAACGTCCCTCGCGAGGTCATATCCGAAAGATGGCCTGATCCGGCTGAACGGCGTGTTACTGAGCCCATCTAACTGCGGTCTTGTTGCCGAGGTCCTCTGCCATGAACTCGCCCACCTGGCGGTCTATGAATTGTTCGGTCCTGGCCGAAAGCCCCACGGTCCGGAATGGCAAGCCCTGGTAGAGAAGGCTGGCTTCAGTCCTCGGCTCCACATCAGGCTCCCGGCAGGACAGCGGCAGCCGACAACTCGAGTTCGGCAGGATCGTGTTCTTGAGCATCGTTGCCCCGTCTGCCAAACCGTTCGCTTCGCAGTTCGACATGTGCCTCAGTGGCGCTGCGCCGAGTGTTTGGCAGCGGGCCTCGAAGGGAAACTCGTGACAACCCGGCACCCAGTTAATTAAGAGGGCGATTCGATGAGTACGGAAGGCTGCCCATTCTGTTGTCCAGCGGAAGAGAGGGTTTTTCACCGCGCCAACAAAGTCATCGGCCTCTGGGACGCTTTTCCGGTTTCGCCCGGCCACGCCCTTATCGTCCCGTGCCGCCACGTCGCGAGTTGGTTCGATGCGACGCTGGAAGAACAGCAAGAACTGCTTAGGGCGATAGACGTAGGCGCCAGGTTATTGCCAGGACCTACTCCCCGGACGGTTTCAACATCGGCGTCAACATTGGCCAATCGGCTGGCCAAACTGTGTTTCACTTGCACGTACACGTAATTCCACGGTATAAGGGCGACGTAACCGACCCGACCGGCGGGATTCGCAGCGTCATTCCCGGCAAGGCCAACTATCGGAGCGGCGCGGTGGCCAAGGACAGCCTACTGGGCCAGGCTCGGCACGATAGGACTCTCATCCGCGGTGGCGACGATCCAATGCTCCGTGACCTCCCGACCGAGTTGGATGGCGCGGAGCGTGCTGACCCGCGACGCCCGTCGGCGGTCACAGCACCCGTGGAGGTTAAGACTGAAGTCCCCGAGCCGCCACCCAAGCCCCACAACATCCAGAGGGAAGCTCTGGCGGCGCTGATGGCAACCCGGGAGGCTGGGAACTCGGCCGGACTTGTGGTATTGGCGACGGGTCTTGGAAAAACATGGCTGAGTGCGTTCGACAGCAGTGGACCGGAGTTCCGCAGAGTGCTTTTCGTGGCACACCGCGACGAGATCCTAACGCAGTCGATGCAGACTTACCACCGTATCCGGCCAAAGGCGAGTTTGGGGCGCTACACCGGTACCGAAAAGCTCCCCGACGCCGATGTGCTATTCGCATCAATCCAGACACTCGGGAGGCAGGAACACCTCGACCTGTTCTCGCGCGATAGTTTCGACTACATCACGGTGGACGAGTTCCACCATGCCGCTGCCAACACCTACCGGCGATTGATCGGCCATTTCGCGCCGAAGTTCCTCCTGGGCCTGACGGCAACGCCCGAGCGCATGGACGGCGGCGACTTGCTCGCGCTCTGCCAGGAAAATCTAGTGTTCCGCTGCGACGTGATGGCGGGGATCCGGCAGGGATTGCTATGCCAATTTCAGTACTTCGGCGTGGCCGACGAGGTCAATTATGCGAATATCCCCTGGCGCAATTCCCGCTTCGACGACGAAATGCTGACGCGCAGTGGCGACCCACTCCCGCGCCAGAACGCGCTGGAGCAGTATCGCCAACGCGCGGGCAAGCGGACGCTAGGGTTCTGCTGTTCTCAGCGCCACGCCGACTTCATGGCCGATTTCTTCAATCAGGCGGGTCTGCGCGCGGCCGCCGTCCACGCCGGACACACGTCCGCGCCGCGTACCGCGTCCCTGGAGCGGCTTGCCGCCGGAGATTTGGACATTATCTTCGCCGTGGACATGTTCAATGAGGGTATCGACATCCCAGCTATTGATACCGTAATGATGCTGCGACCCACGGAGTCCAGCATCATTTGGCTCCAGCAGTTTGGGCGCGGCCTCCGGCAATCCTCGGGCAAGCCCCACCTCACGGTGATCGACTACATTGGCAACCACCGCACATTCCTGGTCAAGCCACGAACGCTATTCCAGCTTGACCCCGGTGATGGCCAGATTTCCGCGGCCCTCAAGAGGCTCTCGGTGGGCGAGGTCGATCTGCCGCCGGGCTGTGGGGTGACCTACGAGTTGGCTGCGGTTGATATCCTCAAAGCGCTACTTCGAGCCCCGCGTGCAGACGAGGCTCTGCGTAATTACTACGTTGACTTTCGCGAACGCCGAGACACACGGCCGACCGCTGCGGAGGTCTTTCACGATGGCTACAACCCCCGCACCGTGCGAAGGACCTACGGCTCCTGGCTCCGGTTCGTCAAAGCAATGGGTGACTTCTCGGCGAGGGAGCAAGCAGTGCTCGACACCGCAGGTGAGTTCTTCAATGACCTTGAAATCACGCCGATGACAAAGAGCTTCAAGATGCTCACGCTCCAAGCGATGCTCAACACCGACACGCTCCCCGGCAGTCTGACAATCAACGCGCTGACCCAGGAGTTTGGCCGCATTGCCAGCCGGTCGGCCGCACTCAAAACGGACGTGGGTACCGCCTTGGAGGACCAAGGTCAGTTGCGGCGGTTGATCGAAACGAATCCCATCGAGGCGTGGGCCTACGGTGGGCGCTCGAATGCTGATTGCTTCTTCGCGTACAAAGACGGTGTGTTTCAGAGTAGATTTAACATAGAAAGCGGCTGTCGGGAAGTGTTCCGCGACATGGTTCGTGAGGTCGTTGACTGGCGGTTGGCCGAATACTTGCAGCGTCTGACGAAGACTGAGTGGCAGGAAGCGGTTCGCGGCATGATCAATGCGCCCGACCTCGACCGCGAGCTTGCGGCAACGGAGGGCACGGTACGTCACGAGGTTGATCAGGGGCGATTGACGCCCGACCGCCGGCGGCAATCAGGCGAGCGCAAGGACCTCTATTTCTCGCGTGAGCGGATTCCCGAAATAAGGCGACTCCTGGACCTGCCGGAACGTCACCGACGAGACTATCAAGAAGCTGTTCTTCGACTTCGTTGAGGAAATGGACATGTCCGCATCCTACAAGCCCGTTCTCATGCTGTCGTTTCTAGAAGCAGCCGATCCCGGGGATGGGCGCCCGTTGGCAACGTCGTGAAGCGATTCAGAGGCTTCTATGAGAAGCGTGCGCGAGACGGTCTCCGCGTCGAACAGCCCAAAGCGCGCATGTCCCGCGTCGCCGACCTGACCGACGCGGAAGTACAGAATGTCGTCGTCACCATGCCATTGCGCAGGTTTCAGCAATACCGCTATTTTGATTATGGGCATGATGTCGCACGCATGCAGTTCAATCCGTCCCTGTGGCGCCAGCTCTCGGAATCCGACATCGAGCGGGTCCGTGCGATCTGTCGCGCGAGCATCGAACGATACTACTTGCGCCTGGGTTAGAAACCGTTGTAACGGAAAACGTGGTTGAATCGCGTGAACCTACAAGTCCCGTATCAAACGCTTCCTATGCACCGCGGAAAGTAGCCATGAGTCAAGCCGCCACTAGCACCGCCCCGGAAGACGAATTCGTCTGCCTCTTCAGCGAGGTCTTCGGCCTAGAGAAATCGCAACTGCTGGTGCCGGAGTTTGGCTTCGTCAACGTCACGGGTGGCGAGCGGCGGATCGACTACGCAATCAAAACCACGGAAGGGGATGTCGCGTTCGAGATCGATGGTCCGCACCACTACGATCGGAGGCTCATTACGGTAGCGCAGTACGAGGACGACCTCCTACGCCAGAACAGCCTGATCACCTACGGCTGGCGGGTTTTCCGGTGGACCGACCGGCAGTTACGCGAAGAGCCCGAACAGGTCAAGGAGCAGCTCGCACGATTTCTCAAGAGCGTACCCGGGCTACTGGAGTTCGACGACTTCCTTCCGCAACAGCGCGGCGAGGTGCTCGAACTCCGCGAGCATCAACAGGAGGCCCGCGATTGGTTGGCGCAACTCCGTACCGAAGGCGGCACGATCGCGCTGCTGAATCTCGCGACCGGCACGGGCAAGACAATTATCGCCATTGATGATACGAAATCGCTTGGCGCACGCACGCTTTACCTGGCCCATACGAGGGGGCTAGTTAAGCAAACGCGGAACCGGTTCCTCCACTTCTGGCCCGATTCCCATGCGGGCCTTTGGCTTGGGCGGATACACGACGACCCGCGTGAGCATGGCGTAATCTGCGCATCCGCGCAGAGCATTTCCAAGGCGCTTGGCGAATTTGCCCCCGACGCATTCGACTACGTGATCATCGATGAGGCGCATCACGCGCCGGCCGAGACCTATCGCCGGATCCTCCACCATTTCCACCCGAAGTTCGTCCTCGGCCTTACGGCCACCCCGGAACGGCCCGACGGGAACTCGGTCCTGGCATTTTTCCAGGAAGCCTGCCACCGCATGACGCTCGAAGAAGCGGTAAGCAAAGGCGAACTGGTGCCGATTCGCTGCGTGAGGGTCAAGACGAACATCGACTTAAGCCGGGTCCGTTTCAACCAGGTCCAGTACAACCCGCGCGACATCGAAACAAGCGTGATGATTCCGGGACGTGACGAGCTTGTCGTGCGAACGTATCTCGACCATCTGCCGGGGAAGAGGGCCGTCGTTTTCTGTGTCAACGTCCGCCACGGCGAGCAGATGGCCGAACGCTTTCGGGACAACGACGTGCCGGCTGCTTCGGTCTCCGGCCGCGACCCGGAGCAGCGGCGTCAGAAGACGCTACGGGCGTTCGAAGCGGGATCGCTCCAGGTTCTCTGCGCGTGCGACATCCTGAACAAGGGCTGGGACTGCCCTGCGGTCGATGCCCTTTTCATGGCTCGTCCCACGCTCTCGAAAATCCTGTACTTGCAGCAGTTGGGACGCGGGACGCGCAAGTCGCCCAATACGGGGAAGAGATGCCTCTACGTCTTCGATTTCGTGGACAACGCGGGCCGCTACAATGCGGCCCTGTCGCTGCACCGCGTGGCGGGCAAAAGCACGTACCGCCCAGGAGGGCTCGTTCTCGCGCCGGATGGAGAGCTTAACGAGGAAGAGTCGGTTTTCGGCCGCGGCGAGAAGCCCCTTGCTGTCCTCGATCTCTGCCTCCAGGCCCTCGATTACGAGGAGGTGGACCTCTTCAACTGGCAGGAGGCGGTCCGCGGCATGATCAATGCGCCCGACCTCGACCGCGAGCTTGCGGCAACGGAGGGGACGGTGCGCCGCGCGGTCGATCGCGGAGAAGTGCCGCCCGACCACCGGCTTCAATTGGGCGAGCGCGAATACCTCTACTTCTCGCGGGAGCGGATCCCGGAAATTAGGCGACTACTGTACCTGCCGGAGGTCACGGACGAAACGATCAAGCGGCTCTTCTTCGATTTTGTCGAGGAAATGGACATGTCCGCGTCCTACAAGCCCGTCCTCATGCTGGCGTTTCTGGACGCGGCCAGCCCGCGGGGACGTGCCCGCGTTGGCGACGTGGTAAAACGCTTCCGCGGATTCTATGAGAAGCGGGCTCAAGACGGCCTCTCCGTCGAACAGCCGAAGGCACGCATGTTCCGCGTCGCGGAGTTGACGGACGGGGAGGTACAGAACGTGATCGTCACAATGCCCCTGCGCAGATTTCAGCAACACCGCTATATTGATTACGCGCGCAACGTCGCGTGGGTAAAATTCAATACGGCCCTTTGGCGTCAGCTTTCGGAACCCGACCTTGAGCGGGTCCGCTCGATTTGTCGCGCGAGCATCGAACGGTATTACTTGCGTCTGGGTTAGTAGCCGTTCCAAGACTAGTAGCTCAGTCGCCGGAGCGCAAGAACGCATAAGTCTCGCGGCGATTCACTTAGTCTTGAAGATCGTCTTAAGTTGTCGTCTCACTCAGGTTCGATTACGTCGATTTAGTCCAAGATCGCACTAACCCTTATCCTAAGAGTGACAGAAAAAGCACGGCTGCTCACCGCTTTCATCGTCGTAGATTTCCTGAAGCACGTCAATCAGGGGCCGGTTGGCCTGCCGCTTTTGCTCGGCCCGAATAGCCCTCTCATGCCGCTGCTTGATTTCCGCGATCCGCTCGGGCTGCTCAAGTTCCGCAAGCGACTCGCGTTGATTCCATGCGTATTGCGTTCCCGTAGCCGGATCGGTCTTTTCGTATGCCTTTGCCAACTCAAAGAGTTCTGGATGGCGTTCCTTGAGGCCGACCCATTCGTTCCTCCGCTGGAAGAAGCAGAAGTAGCAGCCGGAGCGAGTGCGCCAATCGTAATAGGCCGGAAAGCCGATGCCGCTCTCGTCCAGTATGCGCTGCACACCCGCCAAGTCAATACCGTCCTGCTTGAAGGGATACGCCGGATGGATGTTCGGCTTCGAGGAGATGTAGGCTTCCCGGTCTTCGTCGGCGCGAATGCCGACGTACATGCGGACCTCGTCATCGCCCACGTACTTCTCAAAGGGCTTGATCTTCAAGAGCTTCGTACACCAGCGCATGCGGGACGAAGGGAGGTAGCTGTTGAAGACGGTCAGCCAATGATCGAAGCCGCGGTCGTCGCAGAGGCGGATGATCGGTTTGCCCAGGTAGGCCTCGATCTTGAGCAAATAGTCGTAGGTCTCCGGCAGTTCCTTGTGGGTGTCGCAGAAAACGTACTCCATCTCCGGCACGCGGTCCCGCAGGTAAATTGCCAGGGCCGTGCTGTCTTTGCCGCCGGAAAGGGCGAGAATATGTCGAATCGTCGGTTCCATCGGTTCTCCTGACATGTGGCCAAACGCCCCCGCCGACCCCGCGTCGGTGGAGCAATGACTGACAAGCTATGCCTGCCATGCCAACAATTCCGGCTCCCCGCCGACCCTGTGTCGGTGGAAGCAGTGACCAAGCAGCTATGCGCACCTGGCGAACAGCACTTGCTCCTCAGTCATGGCTTCCACCGACGCAGGGTCGGCGGGGAGCGGGTCGTTCTTGGATCGTCCTCTTAGCTGCTCAGTCATCGCTCCACCGACGCGGGGTCGGTCGTGGCGTTCATAAGTATTGTATCCTGCGCCAGCAGTTCCTGCATCAGCCGGGCCAACGCGGCCGCGGCGACGTGTCCGTTTCCGTTCATACCTGCATCGAGGACTGCGGCATGCACGGCCGTCTTCAGCCGTGCCACCTCTGCCCTTTCGCTGCCAGCAATACATATTACACGCTCCAACTCCGGCTGGGTACGGGTGGTGATCCCAATCCGGAGAGAATCGTCGTCGCCATGCGGCGCTTTTTCGCGGGCCGTCGGGAACGCCAGCCGCTCGACGTGCGCGAAGAGCCGGGCCATGTTCGTAAGCGCCACCTCGAACTTCGCGCGGTCGTCATCGCGCCAGCCGCTGGGCGGCTTCTGGGTCAGCAGGGCAACTACCGATTCCAGCCAAAGCAGGTCGTCGAGGCCCTGGTCTGCGGCGCGGAGGGCAAAGCTCTTCAGGGCCGGATCGGCAACCCAGTCCCGGATCCCCTCCGCCCGCTCGGCCAACCGCCGACGGACCTGACCGCACGTCCCGTCAATCCCGAACGCCTGGGCGATGCTCTGGGTGAGATCGACCAACAATTCATCGTAGCAGTGCTGGAGCTCGTTGAGACCGTCGCGCAAAGCGGCGATGAAACGGGAAAGCTCCTCCTCGCGAAGTTTCGCCCGGGAAGTGATCGGGGGATTCCAAACGCGGCGGGAAGCGCCTCGAAGACAAGCCTGTCGGGCCGCGTGGCCGTGGCCAGACTCTCCCGGATCCGCTGCGCCGCGGGACTGACGCGCTCGGTTCGTCGCGCGTATTCGTTCAGCCCGGCGACGAAACGGCAGAGTGGGCGCACGACCGTTAGGATATCGGCCTTGTCGGGTGCCGCGTCGCTGATCTTGAGGTCCAGAAGTTCGGCAAGTCGCTGGAAGACGGTCGTGCGGACGCCGGTCAAGCGCCATTGCTGCACGGCGAAGCGATCGGGGGCACGGAGCAAGCCGCTCGAACGCGGCCATGTTCAATCGCGGTATGAACGACCCATCCTCGTACAGGGCAACGCGGTTGTCGTTGGCCAGCAGCGCAGCGCAGAGAAGAACCGGCATTGGACCGGCGAGCACGCCATAGGGAGGGGCAGCGAGCTGCTCATACAGGCTCGCAATTGGCCCCGCTTCCCGCTCACTCTGGGCGAAGTAGGCAGTGATCGCAGACCAGACCTTGCGCAGACCCTCGTCCGCAGTTCGGGAAGGGGCGCTGAACTGCCAGCCATCGCCCGCCTTCCGGTGAACCCCTGGCTGACGGAGAAGCGAGAGATAGATGCTCTTCTCGGGCGGCGTGCCGACGATGCCCAGGTCGAGCTGGTCGCCGCGTTCAATCATGGCCTCAATGAGGTTCCGCCTCGCCGCCGCCGCCGCGGAAGACAACTCGCGGCGGTTGATGAGTTCGTTACGGATGCGCGGCGTTGACGGGTACGTGTCGTCGCAGAGATGTTGACAGGTAATCCTGTAGGCCCTTTCTGGACAGGATGCGCTGCTTTCTCCCGCAATGAAACCAGGCAGACATCGGGTGCTCGGAATCTCCCGGGGTCAGGATGGGGGTGAGAATCTCGTCCAGTCTGCGCCGCTGGGCGGCGATTCGCGCCCGCAGTTCGCGACGGGCCGTGGCGTCGCCCTCCAGTTCCGGCGTGTTGCCTCGCATCCATTCGAGAGAGGCAAGCTCATGAAGCAGGTCTGCCAGCGACCGTGTTTCGGCAGGAACTACCACGAACAGATCCGGACGCTCACGGAGGCGGGCATCGCATGCCAGATTCTCCACCGAGTCGCTCGGTGCGGAGGGATCGGGAAGCAGAATCAGGACTGGCCGTCGCCGGTCGTCCGGGGCTGCATGAACGATGCCCGCAAACTCGCCGGGGCCGACGAAGCGGACATCGAAATAACGAAGCGATCCGGTCGTGAACGAATGCCGTTTGGCAACGAGCGGGCGGGGCGTTGACGAATTGGGCCGCTAAGGCGGCTGTCGGCGTGCTGGGATCGACGCGCCCCGGGCAGATCCGGATATGTTCGTCGAGGTCGATGTCGCTGCCTTCCCAGAGGCCGAAACTGTGGTTGTAATGGCGGTAAACGACGGCCCGATTTTTCTTCAGGCCCTGGAGGGCAGGGCGAATTTTCGTTTGGCGGTGCATCATAAAGCGCGAAACGCAGGATCTTTTCGGTCGCCAGAAGATTTCGCCACTGGCCCATCGCACCGAGGAGTCCGACCGTTTTCACGAGCGCGATATCCAGCGCGGTTGCCTGCGGCAGACGTGCCAGCACGGTCTCGATTTCCGCCCAGCGCTTTCCGTTGGCCTGGACGTACAGAGCTTCGCCGATCGAGCCAAGGAGGTAATCGTACAGGTCGCGGACGCAGTACAGACCTACGTCAGGCCGACCATGGGTACACGGTGCCCAAGCCTGACTCCGTCCAGCGCTGCCAGGCGTTCCGGCCTGACTTCGAGCAGCACTGTCAGGCTGGAAAGCCTGACCTACAATCTGCAGGTGGTCGCGAAGGCCATGCGGTTCGCTCGACTCGAGGAACGAGAATACGGAGCGTTCATTCTGCGCCAGCTTGCGGAAGAGCGGGCCCAGGACGAGCGCGGCAAGGGGGTGCAGCGGATAGCACCGCACGAGGAGGTCGCAAAACTCTCTCTCGGTCATGTGCTGCGGAGCAAGTTGCAGCTTGCATGCCTGCTCACAGAGGGCCCGGAACTGTTTCTGATCGGCGGGAGCGACTTGATCGAGTTTCATCCCCTCCGACGATTGGGACCGCGCCTCGGCGATGAGCCGCAGCAGTTCGTCGACGGGTTCTTCAAACGCGATGTCCTCGAACCGGCCCCGAACCTTGTCCCACTCGGCCCGCTCCCGGCCCGCCAGCCGATCGGCGTACAGCGAGAAATCCTGGTGCAGAATGCCCAGAATGAGGAACGGCTGGGCGGTGCGGGCGGCAAATTCGGCCAGAGACTGGAGCGTATACAGGTCGGTATTCGCGGGATGTGCCGCGGCGTACTCCAGCAGTTTCC
The DNA here is from genome assembly GCA_963824275.1 of uncultured Planctomycetia bacterium. Classification (GTDB taxonomy): domain Bacteria; phylum Planctomycetota; class Planctomycetia; order Pirellulales; family Thermoguttaceae; genus JANXQG01. The sequence continues at coordinate 2,866,363 of CAWGOT010000003.1, forward strand.
CCAGCTCATCGAGGACAAGGAAGAAGCCGCCGACCTCGTCCGTCGAGCACGCAACTTTGAGGGCTTCTGCGAACAACTCTGTAATCGCATGGGCGCTGGGCTGCTTCCCCGCCGTTGGCCTGGGCAAGCGACTCGTCGATGCGTGCCAAGACGTGGGAGCAGCGGCGGCTTTCGAGGCGACCAATGGCCGACCTGCAATCCACGGAGAATGGCCAATTGCAGCGGTTCCCGCGATCCGGTGATCACGATGGGCAGGAGCGCCGGCGCGGCCTTCTTTCCGCGGCCGCCCTCACCCCGACCATGAGTACATGGTGCCCTCCCTCTCCCAGGGGGAGAGGGGAGCAGCTTGGCCAGATCCGGATCGCTGGCACGGAGGAGCGTCCAGGCCGCGGCGTGGCCCGGAACGAGGTCGCTGGCCAGGAGCTTGGCAATGAAGTTCGCCAGTGCCGACTTCCCGGTGCCGTACGGTCCGGTCAGCGTCCATGCCCGGGCCGCACTGGGCGTATGCAGCGCCGGTGCAATCCGCAGCAGCACCCGGCGAGCACCAGCGGTCACCAGGTATCCCTGGAGCGACTCCGCCTCCCACAGATCGTGCTGGATGTTGACAGAGCGGGTGAACCGGGAAACGGCCGGACCTTTATTGCCCACATTTTCCCTCATGATTTGCGTCCCCTGCGCTGGCCGCTTCGAGGGACGGATTGGCAATCCGTCTTGCTGCCGCGGGCATAGTGCGTCCGCAACACGTCAAGCGGGTTGCAATCTCCACGGCGGTAGAGTTGCCGGAGCCCGGCGGTTACGTTGTAAGAAATCGCGCCTTTGGTGCATGTCTCCATACGGTCCAGGTATAGGGAGAGTGCGTCCTCGGAGAGTTTGAAGACCCGGCCAGGGCTGCCGGGGCGGTAGGCCACTTCGTCGAACGTGAATGCGTTGCGCGGCCCGGCGGCTCTTTCCCAGTACGCTAGGAGCGCGTATGCGAAGACCGGCAGCGGAAGCGATGCATGCTCGCCGCGGGCGAAGCCGTAGACGTGGCCGGCTTCGAGTTCCTGAATCAGCCCTAATTCCGCGAGCGGGCAATCGAGGGTCTCTTCCAGTACCACCGTTCGGCTGGTCCTTGATGAAACGTAGGTCCGGAGGAAGCAATCGATGTCCCGGCGGAGGGAGTTATCCGCGACTCGTTTCCAGCCAGCCCGCTCGGCTAGCGCCAGCGAGCTCCGAGAGCAGCTTCTCCTTGGTGAATTCCGCATCGGGCAGGTGGTTGAAGACCCAGAACCAAGTGGTGGGGCAGTCGGGAAGGCCGGCCAATTGCCAATGGATGAGCCAGAGCGTGCCAGTTTCCTCGAGATAGGGATCCAGGCCGTGCGGGCCGAAGAGCAGACTGCCAAGAGCGGACGGCCGGATGTAGCGGCCCCGATTGTTGGAAACGTCCTGGCTTTCCTCCAATATGCCGGTGACCAGCCCCCAATGGCGAATGGACCTGACCATATTCTTGCCTACGCCGAGAGTCACAAGCGCGTCGTCTTGCAGAAAGATATCCTGCCGCTCGCCCGTAGCGTCCACCGCTTTCTTGAGCCACCCGTAGCGGAGGGTAAAGGTCTCGTGGCCGGCGAACTTCGGAACTGCTTCGGAGGCAACGGTTTGCATGCTCGGCGCGGAGGTTGAGCGGTTTGGGGCTTGATCACTCGTAAGGCGAATGCCGAACTCCAACTATCTCACGATAGCGGATCTTCCTGTCGCTGGCAAGGACCAGGGGGTAACAAAAACACTGCTTTTTGGGGGAAGACAGCAAAGAGAGGTGGCCAGCGGTTCCATGCCCGACGGTGCCTCGAATTCTTCGATCAGGTCGTGGGCGGAAGAGCAAGACGTGCATGTCGGGCAGGCCCGCAAAGGCCCGCGGATCCGGGGCTCAACCGCCGCCCAATCCAACCCTCCATTGCCGCAGCCCAGAGGCGGAATGGCGATCGATTTGACCCCCAGCCGCCGCACATCCTCAATCAGGGCATCGAGCCCGGCGTCGATGTCCGCCATCCGGGACTTGCCCTTCCAGTGCCGCTTCGTCGGGAAGTTGATGACGTATCGAAGGGAGCAATCCGCGCTTACCTCCTGTCCCTCTCCCGGAAATGGGCGAGGGGAGGAATCTGCACTGACCCCTGCCTCCATCCCAGCTTGCCATCGCTGGCAGACCGGCGAGGGGAGCGAGCCGCCATTTTGGCAGGCGGCCTTGCGATGTACGGGCGTTCCCTTCCTGTTTTGGCAGCCCCGGCTCGCAGAGCGAAAGACGCCGCCGCACCAAGGGTCTGATGCCTCCCGCCGCAAACCCTTATTATATGGATAGTTATGGTAAATTATGGAATATTTGGCGCGACTGGCACTGCGCTTTGCTTAGACATGCAGGCAAGAAAAAGAACGAGAGGAATGTCGGCGACGATCCGGCGAGAATTGAACCGCGGATTTGACGGATGGCGCTGATGAGAAGAAGGTCGTCGAATGCAGAGGATTGAAATTCGGGCAAGTTCGGGCAAAAATCCCCCGTCGGAGTGGAAATAGAAGCTAGGAGAAGAAGGTCGTCGAATGCAGAGGATTGAAATTCGGGCAAGTTCGGGCAAAAATCCCCCGTCGGAGTGGAAATAGAAGCTAGGAGAAGAAGGTCGTCGAATGCAGAGAATTGAAATCCGGGCAAGTTCGGGCAAAAATCCCACCGTCGGAGTGGAAATAGAAGCTAGGAGAAGAAGGTCGTCGAATGCAGAATTGAAATCCGGGCAAGTTCGGGCAAAAATCCCCCGTCGGAGTGGAAATAGAAGCTAGGAGAAGAAGGTCGTCGAATGAAGAGAATTGAAATTCGAGCAAGTTCGGGCAAAACCCACCGTCGGCACGCAGCTTTGGACCATGATGGCCAATTCGATCAAAATCTGGCCCACCCTAAGTTTCGATACACGTCACCGCCTGAAGAACGTACACCATCATTTCTCCGCAGTTTTTACAAAGCCATACCTGTCTTGTTAGAGAGAGCGATTATATCATTGGTGGTAAAAAGTGCCCGAATCGTTTTCAGAAAGCTGCTTTTGGGCCACTTTGGCCAAACGTTTCTCGCAGCCCCGCCTTTATGGTCTGCTAGGGTACTTTGCCGACCTTGAACGGGTATGATTAGGTTTGATATAGCATTATACTGTGAGCGGTTTCAAATGAGCCATTTCATTCTAGCCCGAAGCGCAAGCGAGGTAACGGGTTAGGAGCCTCGCTTGCGCGTCGGGCTGGTAGCAGTTTCAACCGCGCGAAACATATCCCAATCTCTACGGTTATATCATGGATCGGCGTGATTTCTTCCAGCGATCGAAGGCGGCCGGCCTAGGTGCCGTTGCAGGGCTGACGATTCTGCCCAATGCGGCCTCGGTTTGGGGCGCCCCGGCCAACGAGCGGCTCGCGTTGGCCGTCGTCGGCCTGCGGACTCGCGGCCTGGCGCTGGCCACGGCCTTTGCCCAGCGGGCCGATTGCCGCATCGCCTACCTTTGCGATGCCGACAGCAGCCTGATGGCCTCGCGGGCCGATAGCGTGGCCAAGTCGCAGGGCGGCCAGCGCCGAAATTCGTGCAGGATTTCCGCGAAGCCCTGGACGACCCGGCGGTCGATGCGGTGGTTGTCGCCACGCCCGACCATTGGCATTGCCTGGCGACGATCTGGGCCTGCGAGGCCGGGAAGGATGTCTTCGCGCCGCTGCCTTTGGGCCACGATCCGTGGGAAGGCCGGCGGGCGGTCGAGGCCGCGCGACGGGCAGCGGATCGTCGCCGCCGACCTGGCCTGCCGAAGTTCTTCCTACGTCGAAACCGCCAAGGCGAAGATCGACTCCGGCAAGCTCGGCAAGATCCACTTCTGCCGCGTTTTCGAACAGACCGGCCAGAGCAATTTCGCCGCAGTGCCCGACGCCGCCCCGCCGCAGGGCCTGGATTGGAACGCCTGGAACGGCCCGGCACCCGAGGCAGCGTACAACGCCAATTGCCAGAACAACTGGCACGGCTTTTGGCGGTATTCCGGCGGCAACGCGGCCGTGGACGGCATCCATCAGCTCGATCTGGCCCGCTGGCTTTGCGGCTTGGAATATCCCAAGTCGGTCACGACGCGGGGCGCACGGTTCGACACGCCGGGGGCGAACGAGACGCCCGACACCATGGTCACCGTATTCGAGTTCGACCAGTTGCTGATGACCTTCGAGTTGACGCTGAACACGCCCTACATGACGCGGATTTCCCAGGCGGTCCGCGACGGCGACGTGTTTCCCTATTGGCCGCAGTGCGGATCGCGGGTGGAAATCTACGGCAGCGAGGGCATGATGATCGTCGGGCCGCACGGGGCCGGCTGGCAGGTCTTCGTCCGGCCGCGGCACGAGCAGCCGACGCTCGTGGAACGCGGTTGGGGCAAGCCGGTCGACCAGGAGCACCAGCAGAATTTCGTCGATAGCGTCCGCTCTCGCAAACGGCCCAGTGCCGATATTCGAGGAGGCGCACCGCAGCACGCTACTGGTCCATTACGCGAACATGAGCTACCGTACCGGGGGGCAGAGGCTGGCGGTGGATGCGAAAACCGAGGCCGTCGATAGCCCTGAGGCGATGAAGCTCTTCCGCCACGACTATAGGAGGCCGTGGGTGGTAGGGTAGCCCCGTAGCACCCATGGTCGGCTTGCGAGTGCCGGCCCACCGCCCCAAGGCGCCCCATGGCTGGTGGGCCGGCGCTCGCAAGCTCGCTGGTCCCACCCTACGGTGGCTCAGCCTGTCATTCTGGCAGTCGGAACGATTTGACTACACGTGTGACGCGGTTTTGATACGCTCTTGTAAACGAAAACCCTTCCTTTCAAAGGCTGATTACCACCTTTGGCGGGTGCTCGGGAGATTCGGCAGAATCGTCAGAATTGCACAAAGGCAAGCCAGACAAGGACTTTCGACGTATAAACATACGTTCAGATAAACATTCCGTTGCGGCCGGACCAATTCAGGCACGACGTTTGCTTCCTACCACGTTCGTCTGAGGCATGCGATCGGCGGCAAGGCGCCGGGGCAAAAAGACGGATTTCTTTTGCTCCCTAGCCAAAAAATGGATACAATCCTGGTTAGGAAAGCGTTCCGCCGGTTGTTATGCCCGACCCGAGGACGAATTTTTGCCTTCGGCCCGAACACTCTCGAAGACGGATGCGTATCAAAAATGAACGGCATAATTGAACACGATGCGCCGCGGTTGAAGGATCGCCTGGTTTCGGCCGACTGGAGCGACGAAGAGTTGCTCCTGGACTACCGCGACCACGGAAACCGCCCGGCGTTCGAGGAACTGGTCCACCGCTATGAAAAGGAGCTGTACGGGTATCTGCGAAATTACCTCAGTGATCCCGAGACGGCCGAAGATGTCTTCCAGCAGACTTTTCTGCAGGTCTATCTGAAGTGCGATCAGTTCGAGCCGGAGCGGAAACTCCGTCCCTGGCTGTACGCGGTCGCCACGAACCAGGCCATCGATCACCAGCGGCATTACGGCCGCCATCGGATGGCGAGCCTCGACCGGCGGATGGGCAAGGACGAGGAGAACGATACTGGGGCTTTTGTCGAGCTTTTCGACAGCCCCTTGCGGGGACCGGCCGAAGAGACCGAGGACCACGAGCAGGCTGGCGAGATCCGCCGCGCCGTGGGCGAGTTGCCGGAACCGATGAGGCAAGTGGTACTTTTGGTGTACTTTCAGGGTCTGAAGTATCGCGAGGCGGCACACGCACTGGGCATTCCCGTGGGGACGGTCAAGAGCCGGCTCCACGGAGCGGTGCAGAAATTAGGCGAGGTTCTGACCCTGGCCCACGAATCGACGTGATTCGTGCTCATTGATTGATCGGGTGAACATGACGGACCGGGTGCGGCAACAGGTCTTGGACTATTTGCTCGGCGTCTTGGACGACGCGGAAAGGGCGGCCGTGGAGGCCCGCTTGGGGTCGGACCCTGTCTATCGGGATGCGTTGCGGTGGGCTCGTGGCAGCGCGGTCCGGCTCGATTGCACCGGCTGCGGGGGCCCGCCGCCCTCGCGTCTGGCCGAGCGGACCTGCGAGTACGTCCTTGATCCCATGCGCCGGCTTGCCCGCTTGCGGACGCGATCGATGACTCCAGCGCCCGCCATGCCGCACGCCGGCTGTCGCTTGAACCGAGCCGACGTGGGCGTGGCCGTCGCGATATTCTTCATCGCTGGTCTTCTGGTCCTTCCGGCCATCAGCGGCATGCGCTTCCAGGCCCGGGTGGCGACCTGCCAGGACAACCTGCGGCACGTCGGCCAGGCGCTGGCGGAGTACAGCCAGAAGAATCATGATCCAGTTTCCCGCCGTCCCCATCAAGGGCAACCTGGCGGCGGCGGGGGTCTATGCGCCGATCCTGGCGGATGACGGTTATCTCACCGAATCGGACGTGGTGCTCTGCCCCGAGTCTCCGCAGGCCCAGCAGAGGGATTTTCGCGTCCCGTCGCTGGCGGAGTTGCGAAGCGCCGACGGGCAGGAGCTTTCCCGTATTCAGCACCAGATGGGCGGCAGCTACGGTTACTGTCTGGGCTACTTCGATCACGGCGTCTACCAGCCCACGCGGAACTTGAACCGCGACTATTTTGCCATCATGGCCGATGCCCCCTCGGATGATCGCCCCAACCATCAGAGCGACAACCACGGCGGACTGGGGCAGAACGTGTTGTTTGAGGACACGCACGTCAAGTTCTGCACAACGCCCCGGCTAGCCGAGGGCACAGACGACTTCTATACCAACGACAACAACGAAGTGGCGCCCGGCTTGCACCGCGACGACTCCGTGATCGCCTCCAGCGGCACCGGCCCCGTGGTCTTGATCAGCATGCCGTAGTAAAATGGTTGTCGCACTTTCCGACATGGCTGACGGTCGGCGCGACAGGCCCGTGCGCGATTGAAGCGAGTCCGGCTTGCCGGAAGTGACGGCATAGTATGGAGATAGTGCATCTCTTTTTGCCGGGTTCTGCTGCGGCATGGAGAATGTAGGAATGGCAGATCTCAGAACATCCGGATTTTCCTGAACCCCATGACCCCCCATCCCCTGCAACAACGAATCGACGCATTGCGAAGCCGCGTGGTGCGGCTGCTGGCCATTCGCGGACTGAGCGTGATGGTGGCGTCGGTGCTGGCGACCGCGATGGTCCTGGGGTGCCTCGACTACTGGGTCCGTTTCCGCGACCGGGGGGTGCTGGTCGTCTTTGCCCTGGCCGTGCTGGGCGTTTTCGCTTGGACAGCCTGTCGGGTCGTGCGAAGGCTGCTCGTGCTCAATGCCCGCCTTGGGGATACCGAGGTGGCTTTGCGGGTCGAGGCCTGTTTTCCGGCAGTCAAGGATCGCCTGGCCAGCGCGGTGGAGTTTCTCGCGCAGCCGGAGGACGATGCGATGGCGGGTTCGGCCGCGATGCGGTGCGCGGCGATTTCCCAGGCGGCGGCCGCGAGTGCGGATCTCGATTTTGGCCTGGTGCTCGATCGACGGCCGGCGCTGCGGTCGGCAATGGCGGCCCTGGTGGTGGTCGTTTTCGCCGCATGCCTGACGGCATCCCACGCGGCGGCGACGCGCACGGCCTTGACCCGCCTGGCGTTTCCGCTGGGCACCGCCGACTGGCCCCAGAGGACGCACCTCGGCCTGCGGCAGCCGGCGGAGCCTGTTGCCATCGTCCGCGGCCAGCCGTTGGAGGTCAAAGTGATCGACACCGGCGATGCCCCGCTGCCGGCCGACTGCCGCATCCACTATCGTCTTACGGACGCCCTGGGAAGGATGCGCGTGGAGACCGAGCCGATGCAATTGGTGGGCGAGGTCATGCTCGCGCGGCGGGAAAACGTGACCGCGCCGCTGGAGTTCTGCTTTACCGGCGGCGATGATCGGAACATGAACTGGATTGAAGTCCGTGTCATCGACCCGCCCGTGGTCCGCGACCTGATGCTCACGGTCAGCCCTCCTGAATACACGAATTGGCCCGAGGAGCAGCGGGAGGCGACGTTGACGCGGCCGCTGCTGGCCGGCTCGCGGGTGCAGATTGCCGGCAAGGCGACCAAGCGGCTCAAGCCGGCGAGCATACTGCGATTTGACGACGGCCGCGAATTGCCGCTGGAGATCGACGACGACGGCCAGTCGTTCCACGTGGGAAAATCGTCGTCCGGTGCAACGTCGTATGCCCCGCTGATCGTGGAGAAATCGATCGGCTACACGCTGCGACTGATCGATGGCGATGGCGTGGAGGGTGGCGGCGAGAACTGGCAATTTCGCGTGCTGGCCGACGCGCCGCCCAGCGTTGCCATCGAGCAGCCTGCGGGCGACCTCTTCGTCACCGAGCGGGCCATCGTCAGTTTTCGCGTTCGCGCCGCGACGACATCGCCCTGCGGCAGGTCTCGCTGGTTCTCAGCCGCTCGGACGCCACTGGCGTGAAAGAAGAGACCGTCGCGCTTCACGCCGGGCCGGAAAAGCCTCCGCCGTCGTCGCTTGCGGCCTTCGATGCGGGCAGGGTGGGCGAAGAACAGACGATCGAGCATGCCGTCGACTGCGCCGAATTTCCAGCCGATTTTCAGCTTTCGCCCGGCATGCAACTGACCTGCCAGGCCGTGGCCGCCGACTATCACGCGCAGACCGGCCGCAGCGATCCCCGCGTCTTGCGCGTGATCACGCCCGACCAGTTGCTGGAGCGGATGGCCGTGCGGCAGAGCCAGCTCCTGGCGGAACTGGCCCGTGTGCTGGAGCTCCAGCGAAAGGCCCTCAGCCAGGTCCATGAACTGGAGATCCGGCTTCACGAGTCGGCCGGACTGGAGCAGAAGGAAATCGAACGCCTGCAGGCCACGGAGTTCAACCAGCGGGAGGTCGCGCGGAGCCTGACCGGCCGCAGCGACGGCCTGCCCATGTTGGTCGAGGGCCTGCTCGCCGACCTGAAGAGCAATCGCGTCGACAACCTCGATTTCCAGCATCGCTTGGAAGGGCTGCTGGCCGAGTTCGAGCGGCTCCAGCGCGAGCATCTTCCACCGATCGCCACCGAGTTGACCGCCGCCATCAAGGGTTCGCTGGTCCGTTTGCAATCGGCCCCCCGGCCCGCCGGGCGCGACGCCGAGAGCGAATCGCATCTCATCGCCGCGGGCGAGCATCAACAGCAAGTCATTGCGTCGCTTGAGGGCCTGCTGGACGGCATGCGCCAGTGGGACGATTACCGCCGCTTCCACCGCGAAGTGGCGCAGCTCCTTCGCGACCAGGAAGAGACGGCACGCAACACGACCGTCCTCGGCCGGCTGACCGTGGGCCGCGATCTGAAGGAGTTGAAGCCGGAGGAATTGGCCGACCTCAAGGTCCTGGCGGAGCGCCAGTTCGAATTGGCCCGCCGCGAGACGCGACTTGAGGAGGAGATGGAGCGGACCGTCCCCACGTTGGGCCAGAGCGACCCGCTGGCGGCCGGGACGCTGACCGACGCCGTGGCGGAAGCCCGCCGCCTGGCAATAGCCGCCGACATGTCGGCTGCGGGGGGCAAGATCCGCGACAACGGCCTGGGGCTGGCGCCTGCCGATCAGCAGAAGGTCTTGCAGAACCTGCAGGAAGTGCTCGACATTCTGGCAAACAACCGTCGGCAGGAATTGACACGACTGGTCAGGAAGCTCGGCGATGCCGACAAGGACCTCGAAGCGCTCCTCAAGCGGCAGGAGGAACTCGGCCGCAAGATTGAAGAAATCATGGGTCCGCCCGGTTCCAAGGTTGAGAAACAGTGGGCCGAATTTCAGAAGCTGGCCAGAGAGCAGGAAGAGCTTCGCCAGCAAGCTCAACAACTGGCCCGCCGGCTGGAGCGGCTCATGGCCGACGAAGCCGCCAAGGCCGCGGACAAGGCGGCCGGGCAAATGGACCAGGCCCGCCGCGAACGGCGAGGCCGGCGACCGTGGAGGGGCGAGCGGCAGCGCCAAGCAGGCCGAGGATGCCCTCAAGGACGCCGTCCAGAAGCTCCGCCAGAAGCGTTTCGAAATCGAGGCCCAGCTTGCCCTGGAGCAGCAGGCCCGGCTGCAGGACACGATCAAGTATCTCCAGCAGCGGGAGGACAAGATCGCGGTGGAAACGCGCGAGTTTGCCGACATCGGCGCGGCGGCGCGCTAAGCTGCGCCCAGGACGCCAGTCTTTTGGAGTTGGCCCATCAGCAAGACCTGCTTCGCGATGAGACCGGCCGGGTGGTGCAAGCCCTCGATCCGGCCAACATCTTCCGCCTGGCCCTCTCGGCCGCCGTTGACGAAATGGGACGGGTCGCCGCGTCTGCTCGCAGCGGCGGCAGACGGGACCCGCGACCCAGCAGTCCGAGCAGATCGCCATCGACCGGCTGAAGTTGATGCTTGTCGCCATGGAGCCGGAAAAGCCGGACGAGCAGGCAAGCGGAGGCGGTGCGGGCAATCCGGGCGATCAGCAGGGAGGGCCGCAGGGTGGTCCGCCGCCCGGCGGCGTATTGCCGTTGGCGCAACTGAAGCTCTTGAAGCTCCTCCAGGAAGATTTGAATCTCCGCACGCAACGATTGGATCAGGCCCTGGCCGCCGGCAAGGCGACCGAGGATCTCCGCGACCAATACGCGCGGTTGGAGGAAGAGCAGGGACGCCTGGCCGAATTGACCTTTCAACTCCTTCGTCCGCAAGCGCCCGACAACGGCGAGCCGGCGGACGATTTGAACCAGCCGACGGAACCTAAGGAGAAACAGCCGTGAGAAGGAAAAAGAAATTGCAAATTGCAAATTGCAAATTGCAAATTGTAAATTGGCAGGCAGGGAACCAAGAGCAGCTTGGTGAATGCTCGAAATCGGCAGCAAGCCCCGGTCCATCCTGGATCGTCGCTACGCTTCACTGGCGTATCTTCCCAATTTGCAATTTGCAATTTGCAATTTGCAATTTGCAATTGTTCTTCTTTCTTCTCGTCGGTTCTCTGGCCTTCGCTGCTGCCCCGCCCTCGACCGACGATCAGCTCCGCGACAGCTTGAACTCCAAGACCGACGACGACTACGATCGCGCTGCTGGGCGATCCGGTCAAGCCCGACGATAAGGGCAAGGTCGATGACGCGATGCAGAAGAAGTTGCAAAAGGAACTTGGTTCCGCGGCCCAAAAGGAAGACGAGCCGGCGAACCCGCTGCTGCACGTTGCCGAGGAGATGCGGGGGGTCCAGCAACAGCTCGACCACCGCGATTCCGGCCGGCCGACGCAGGACTGCAGCAGCAGGATCGTCGCCGACCTGGCGAAGTTGATTGACGACGCGAAGAAATCGGGCTCATGTTCCGGCGGCGCCGTCTCGAATGGCCCCAAGCGGACAACGAGTAATCCGGGGGCGGCGGCACAAAACCAAGGTCGGCCGCCCGCGACTTCCTCGCCGAAGGCCCGCGACAGCGATCCAGCGATACGCAAGGCCGAGGATCGTGCCGCGGCGGCGGCCATCGCCCGCACTCAGTTGTTGGAGCGGTTCCGCGCGGCGTTGCAAGGGCGCAAGGGCGAGCCGATGCTGGAAAAGCCCAGCGAGGAGTACTTCCTGCCGGAATACAAGTTGGAGATCGAAGACTACTTCCGCCGCCTCTCGGAAGACCAGCCCGAGCCGGTGAAACCATGATGACCAAATTCGCCGTCCTGCTGTTCCTTCTTCTCGCTTTTCCTGCCTTGGCTAGCGCCGATGCGGAAAAGGCGGCCGCGGAGATGATCAATCCGCCGGCACAAAAGGGCATCGACCAGGGACTGCAATGGCTGGCGAGCCGGCAGAACAACGACGGCAGCTTCGGCCTGGGGGCCCAGCGCGGGAACGCCGCCATATGCGGACTGTGCGGCATGGCCTTTATGTCGGGTGGGAGCACGCCGGGCCGCGGACCCTACGGCAAGCAGGTCGCCGGCGCCGTCGACTACCTGCTGGCCATCGCCAAGCCCGATGGTTTCATTTGCGAGGCGACGGCGACCACTCAGGGCCCGATGTACAGCCACGGCTTCGCCACGCTCTTCCTGGCCGAGTGCTACGGCATGTCGAAGCGCAGCGGAACTCCGCGACAAGCTCAGCCTGGCCGTGCAGTTGATCGTCGATTCGCAGAACAAGGAAGGCGGCTGGCGCTACAACCCGAAGAAGGAAGACGCCGACATCAGCGTGACGGCCTGTCAGGTGATGGCCCTGCGCGCCGCGCACAACGCCGGCCTGCACGTTCCCCAGGAGACGATGAAGAAGGCGGTCGAGTATGTGAAGAAGTGCCAGAACCGCGACGGCGGTTTCTGCTACATGCTGAGCGTCGGCGGGGAGAGCGGCTTTCCGCGCTCGGCGGCCGCCATTGTGGCCCTCAACAGCGCCGGCTTTTACCTTGGGCCTGAAGTCAGCAAGGGCCTCGGTCCGGAAATTGCCAAGGGCCTCGACTACCTGACCCGCTTCCGTCCGGAGCAAGGAGTCACGCGGCGGGAGGAGTACTTCGAATACGGCCACTATTACGCGGTGCAGGCGATGTGGCAGGCCGGCGGCGAGCGCTGGACTCGCTGGTATCCGGCCGTCCGCGACGAGCTCATCGCCCGGCAAGGGCCCGACGGTTCCTGGAGCGCGGCCTACGGGTCCGAATATGCCACGGCGATGTGCCTCATCATCCTGCAGATGCCGGAAAACCAGTTGCCGATCTTCCAGAGATAGGCACGACTCCCCTCTCCCGACCAACCTCCGGTCGGTGCCCGGAGAGGGGCAGGGGGTGAGGGCCGGGATGCCTGATCACAGATTGGCTGTCAGGACACTGATGTCAACATGGAAGTAGTCGGAGAACTTGCGGATCAACTGTCGGCTGAAGCCCTTCTTGCCTGCCAGCACTTCGGAAATCGTCGATTTGGCAATCCCCGTCTCGCGGCTCAGTTGTGCCTGGGCGACGCCTTTGGCTTCCATCAGATGCCGCAGCATGTCGGCGTCCGACGCGGGCAGGATCGGGTGGTGTTCGTCCTCATAGGCTGCAACGAGGTCGCTCAGGGCGTCAAGATAAAATGCTTCGCCGTCGTCGAGTTCGCCTTGGGCAAGCATCCGATCCATGACCTCCTGTGCCGCTTCGAGGTGGTCCTCGGACTTGATCGACGCCAGGGGAAACAACTGTACAAGTTCCAGGTAACTATCCCGGCCCTTGCCTTTCAGGCCGAATTTTGTCTTGCTCGCCATGCCTCACCGTCCTTTCCGCGGCCGCTTGAAGGCCGTGCCCTTGGGCCGCCCCTTCGGCTTGGGAGGCGGCGAAAAACACCCGCACTGCTCTATCCACGCTTCCTCGTCGTATTCCTCGTGCGTCATCACCTTGAGAACATAGACCTTTTGATTTACGTAGAGGATTCGCACAACCAGCCGATACTTGTTCCCGCCGATGTTGAAAACGACGCAGCTACCGACAATGCTTGCACTGCTGAAATCGGCCTTGACGTTCGCCCAGGATTGCCAGGCGACCGTCTTGCTATTGATATGCGAATACCATGCCCGCAACGGTCCTTCGGCATCTTCACGCCCGCGGGTCTCCCAGAACTGTCTCAGCCGGGCCTTCGAGATGACGCGCACGTTGCTGCTACTCCTAGTATCGGCATCCGCGTGCATTATAGTTCGCAAATCTCGAACTGGCAAGGCCAATGTTCGCAGAATTCGAACGCGACTCCCGATGTGCCCCCGCGTGCAAATTAGTCGGTGCGGGTGGTTTAAGGAAGCCCTGGTTGGCGAGATGTGTCAGGAAGGCAAGACGCTCTTCCAATAAGGGGCCTTCGCGATGACGCGCAATGACCCCGCGAGACTTGTAAAGCTGATCGAACATAGTCGAACCTCCGGTAGAATGGGGAAACGGAGCAATCCCCATAGCGTAACGCGGAGATTATGTGGTGTAGCACCAGGGCGAAAGGCTGAAATCCCTCTTGCTGAATTGTGTAGGCAGTAGTTCCCGTCGCTGGCGAGAGGGAGTAGAATCCAGCTTGAGGAGTGTATTGCACGACGCTTGGTGCAGAGCGCGGGCGGCCGCCCCTCCTACCGTGACTTATTGCAAACCGTTGGGCGAGATGGAGCGACGTGAAGATGTTGACGTTAGATGACCCGCGCTGGGCAGAACTGTACCCCGTAGCGGGCGAGACGAAGGAGATGCTTGACGCTCTCGCGGCCCTCGGACAGGCATCCTCGGATGAACAGTTCGGCCGCCGCTTGACGTATCTAATGGTAATGGTATACCACGACAACGACTCTTGCCCAGCCGCGCTTGCAATTGCCCCGCACCTGGCGGAGTTTTGTCGCGGCGCGTCCGTCTGTCGCAGAGTGCATTGCATCCACTGTATCGCACTTTTCGAGGTCGCTCGGCAGATCGCCTTGGCCCGAAACATCGCGCCAGTGGTCCCAGTCAATATCGAAACCGAGTACGTTGCCACCGTCCGCCGGTTACCGAAACTGGTCGTAGATTGTCTCGATGATTCATGGGATTTCGACGTAGCCGTCAAACTGGCTGGTGCACTCATTGTCGCAAAAGGATACCCCGTAGAAGGGCATGAGGTAATGGAGTTGCCGGCCGCCAGTCGAGCGCCAAGCCCAGACACATCGAGTGGCTGACGGCGAGATACCCTGGTAGCGAGATAATCGCCCAACACAGCATTCCCGACGTGCCGCTGCGCGGCACGGAGAACTGAAGGGACCGCCCACCGCTGGCCGACTAGCACGGCTTGTCGAACCGTTTACTACGGAAACCGGGATGGTCTAGGAATCACCGCCCAGAAGAGATTGAACGCCACATAACGCGGGCGGCCACATAAGAGCTCGGTTATGATCAAAAAGTCGCGGAAGAGGTCAGTTCCTCCCTCGGCAAAGGTGAGTTTGGCCCGCTTGGACGGAGCGTGGGGCTAAGACTTAAGGTTGATGCAAGCGCTCCCAGTCTCTTTCGTGAAACATGAGTCGACACGCCGCGAAATCTCCATGTGGGTTTTTCCTGGGGTGTGCCGCTGGCGAGCGGTGCGATATAATGATTAGATGGATTTGATTTGCTGGGCTAACTTGGAAGGGCTCTTTCATGGCGGTTGCGAAGCGTTCGATCGGTGGTCGCGATTTTTGGTTTTCGGCCGAGCAGGCATGCAAAGAAGACCCAAATGGCGGCGAAGCTCGTCCGATCGATCAATACTACTGCGTTTTTTCGGTCCGTGAGCCTGGGCCTCTCGTCCACGGGGAGGTATTACAGGATGGGCAAGCGCGTGCTTGTTTTTTCCAAACCGCCGACCAGGCAATCGCGGCGGGGATCAAAGAGGTCCAGGCACGGCTGGGGTTGGCTGGCAAGTTCACCGTCGGCCTCCCCTATGGAAATAAGGACGCGGAGTTCCAAGTATATGTTCGGCTGCTGAGAGAGCAGGGGATCGATCCGAACAAACCACGGGTGGAAGACTCGTACGGTTGCAGAATGGTTGCACCTCTGGGACAACCGGGAGGATGCGGAACGATTCGCCGTTCGACTCCGGCAGGAGAGTCGCAATCCGGACTGGGAAGTCTATGAGTTCAGCGAGCCGGGATCCTTGGGCGGCGATCATGACGGGCAAGGTCCCATCGAAATTCTCGTTGGCCGCCAGGGTGACGGTCGGACATACGGCCTGCACCCGAACAGTTCCGAACTCATCCGCAGGCGATTTCCCTCTGTCCATCTGCGATCGAGCGTCTTCATGGGGGGAGATGTTCCGAGCGCTTACGAAGGCACTAACGGAACGAGTTACGATCAAATTGCCCTGCTGCTGACCGGGCTCTCCATGGATAAGTTGGCCGAATTGGGCGGATACCGCATCGTCGACCCGATTACCCGCCTTGTTCTTCACAAGACAGACTTGATCCCGGCAGAAGCGACACCTTAGCGATCCCATGCGCCCCCCTATTGAATCGTGGTGTCGTCTCTGGTTTCGGGCGGCGGCCAGGGGTTCCGCACATTCCGATACGGCTGAAAATCCGCAAATCTGTCTGGGCCGCACTTGGAGCGAGCGGTGTTCTTCGTGAACACGATTCGGAACTTGATGATTTCCTTGCGGTTCTCGTCGACGGATGGGGAGCCTGCTCCCCGGCTATGCAGGGCAAGCAGCGCCGAACGGCGGATCACGACGAAGTCCGACCATCGGCTGTCGTGGCGGACGACAAACACATACACCAGCGGTGGCCTGTCATTGGGAACCCGCAGTTGTGCTTCCGGCACGTTGAAGGTGCCCGCATAGCTGCTCTGCCCTTCTTCCGCGGTAGCCGACTTGACCTGTACCCGCGTGACCGTTTCGTCGGTCCCCTTGACGACAAAGACGTCGTCCCCAACGTCCACCTCAGGAATGGCGACATTGATCCGGCGGTGGAGAAACTCGGCCATCACTGCCAGGTGGCCGCTACGGCCGAAAAAAGCCCGGCGGCTGCGGGTTTCGGCATCGTCTACCGGTGGCGCCCCGGCTTGATTCCCCGGGCCAGAAACGTCAGCCTTGCTCGTCGTCTTCTTTCTTGAAGTCATGGTGGAAACCCTGGAAGCCTCTTGAAATCGCAACTGCGCTTCGCCGGCAGCGTCCAAGGGCCTTATTGTAGTCCATGCCGGTGAAAGGCAGAAGGCCATGTGGCGTTGTGTCGGCGTTGCCGGTGATGCGAGACAGAAGGATCAGATGTATAATTGATTGATGGTGCGTGCGAGTTGAGAACTCCCCATCGATTTCCCCTTGCAGGTTAGCCCGAATGGTACGTGAGATGCCTTATTGGTTCGTGATCGTGCTTGCGTGCTTCACGCCGGCCCTTGCCCAATCCTCGCTGGCAGTCCCGGTTGATGGCGAACCGTTCGAGGCCCGCTTGACGAGCATTGATGCCCAAGGCAAACTCGGCTTCGATGCGGCCGGCAAACCGCCGCCGCTCGCCCTGGCCGATCTGGTTTCCTGGGGCCAATTGGCCGAATTGCGGAAAGGACCGATCTTCGTGCTGGCTGACGGCGGATACGTGCCGGCCGCGTTGCTCGGTGCCGACAAGACCGATTTATCGGTCGAATCGGCCAAACTCGGCGCGCTCAAGCTGCCGCTCGGCGCACTCTCGGGAATCGTCTTTCGCCCGCCGCCGCACCCCGCGGAGCTCGATGCCTTGCTCGATCGCGTCGCCCGTGGAGAGGGGCAATCCGACCGCCTGATCCTCGACAACGGCGACGAGTTGACGGGCCTGATCGAGGCCGGGACTCTGGCCGGCGAGAATCTCAAGATCAAGGGCAATCTCGGGCCGGTGGAGGTTCCCGTCCGCCGCGTGGTGGCAATGGTCTTCAACCCGGCCTTGCGACAGAAGCCTGCCGTGCCCCCCGGTGCGGCGTGGATCGGGCTCAGCGATGGCGCACGCTTGCTAGCGGTCGGGCCGCAACTGGACGGGAAATCGTTTCAGTGGACCACCTTCTCCGGCGCGAAGTGGAAGGCAGCCGCCAAGGACCTCGCGTTTCTCATGCCGCAGATCGGCAGTGCGGTCTATCTGTCGGACGTCCGCCCAGCCGAGTATCGCTTCCTGCCTTACCTGGAAACGAAGTGGCCCTATAAGACCGACCGCAATGTGACCGGAGGGCAGTTGCGCTGCGGCGGGCGGCTGTACCTGAAGGGCATCGGCGTGCATAGTGCCGCGCGGTTGAGCTACAAGCTCGATCGGCCCTGGCGACGCTTCCAGGCCGAAATCGGAATCGACGACTCGACCGGCGGCAGGGGCAGCGTCGGCTTCCGTGTGTTTGTCGACGGGGCGTTGAAATACTCCAGCCCTCCGATCCGCGGGGGCATGCCGCCGCAGGCCGTTTCCATCGATCTTAGCGGCGCGAAGCAGCTCGATCTGGTGGTTGACTACGGCGAGGCGGGCAACGTCATGGACCACGCCGATTGGCTCAATGCGCGGCTGGTGAAATAGGAAGCACCAAGAGAGATCGCAAATTGCAAATTGAAAAATGCAAATTGCAAATTGACAGCAATCATCCCCAGCGTCAACAATCAGTTCCGCGCGCAATGCCTCCCCAAGTCGTCGGGCTAGATGTCCGCTTCCCAATTTTCAATTCGCAATTCGCAATTTGCAATTTGCAATTTCCCCTCTTACGCCCCATACTTTCCTAGCCGGTCCGCATGCGCCAGCAGCAGCGGCATGAGATACATCGCCTGGAACTGCCCCAGGCCGCCCTTGAGGCACTCGCTTTCGCCGAAGGCCTGGCAGGCGTCGGTCCGCACGTTCTGCCCAGCGATCAGCACCGGCACGGGGTGCCAACTGTGGCTCTTCATCTTGGCCGGTGTGCTGTGATCGCCGGTAACGGCCAGGACCGTCGGCTTGAGGGCCGTCACGCGGGGCACGACGGCGTCGAACTGTTCGATCATCTTCACCTTCTCGGCGAAGTTGCCGTCCTCGCCGCGGCTATCCGTGTACTTGAAGTGGACGAAGAAGAAGTCGTAGTCGTTCCAGGCCTTCGCCAGGACGTCGATCTCCTCGCTCAGAGTCGCCGGCTTGCCCACCAGTTGCATGCCGACCAACTGGGCCAGCCCTTTGTACATCGGATAGACGGCGATGGCGGCGGCCTTCAGCCCGTAGACGTCTTCGTAGCTGGGCAGCGCGGGGGCGTTGGCGAAACCGCGCATCGTCAGGCCGTTGGCCTTCGGCTGGCCCTTGAGCAGCTTCTCGGCCGCGACGACGAACTGCTTGGCGATCTCGGCCGTTTTCCGGCTGCCGGCGTCGTGGGCCTGGGGATCCAAGGGCGGCACGCCGGTCTTCTGCGGATCGGTGTCGGCCACGTTTCCGCCCAGTCCGTCGCCGCGGAAGATGACGCAGAAGCGGTGCTCTTTGACCGGCTCGACAAAGACCTCGACGCCGGCGATTTTCACCTCCCGCAGTTTGACGGCCAGCGGGGCGCTTTCCTCGCTGGGAATGCGGCCGGCGCGGCGGTCGGTGATGTTGCCGGCCGCATCGAGCGTGACAAAATTGCAACGCAGGGCGACGTCCTTGGGGCCGAGCTTGAAGCCCACGCCGGTCGCCTCCAGGGCCCCGCGGCCGATCGGATACTTCAGCGGATCGTAGCCGAAAAGGCCCAGGTGTCCCGGGCCGCTGCCCGGCGTGATGCCGGGCAGGATCGGAATCGAGCTGCCCAGCGTGCCGATCTTGGCCAGGGCGTCCAGGTTGGGCGTCTTGGCGGTCTCCAGTTCGGTCAATCCGCCAGGCTCCATGGGCAGTCCGCCCAGGCCGTCGGCCACCAGGAGCACGATTTTCGAGTCGTTCTTGATCTTCAGTTCGCGGACCAATTGCTGGATTTCCATGACGTGGTTCCTCGATTTGCTGGGTGCGGGAGATTCAATTCTCCCATTGATAGCGAAAATACTGGCAAAGACAAGTGGGGCCGGGCGATAACTGCGATTACGGCTTGGTCCAGTCCTCGAAATGCAGTCCGGGCACGCGTGAAAAGTCAGCCGCATTTCGGGAAAGAAGGAGTGCTCCATGATCGATGCTTGATGCGGCGATCTTCAGATCGGTCGTGGAGATTCTGATCTTTGCGGCCTGCAGATTGCGGAAGACTTGCACTGATGACGCCTCGAACGGCAAGATTTCCCAGTTGTTGAAGAAGCGGACGAACTCGATCAGCTTGTCGTAGTAGGCACTTTGCTGCATGGGTTCGCGATACCGGGCAATAACCTGGAGCCAACCTCGCAATTGCTCCTCCACGGAAGCGACCGTTACCGTAAACGCGCGGTCGGTACTTGCGGCCATTCTCTGCACAAGTCTTTGCGCTCGATGCTGCGCGGTCGCTGCAGAAACGAAATATGATCAGTATCGAGAATAATCATGAATGGAACAGCCGCCGCTCTTCTTCTCGCAAGCGTAGTGCCTCGTCAATGATTTCGTCCGCAATCGGATCGTCGGCAAACGCGCCGATTGTTGATTGCCAATCGTCGCGACCCGGCCGGCCGGGTGGTCGGCGCATTTCGCGGCGCATTTCCTCGACAATTTGCTCTAGCCGTTCCAATCGCTGTTCTAGGGATGCTTCTGACATTTCGGAACTCCTCATGCACGTCGTTGTATCAGAGTATTCTACCACGCGCCCTCGCCGCAGGCCACTCGTGTTTCCGCCGGCGTTCGGGATTTCGAGATTTCAAATCTGAGATTTGAAATCCCTTTGTCATCCGCGTTTCGCCAGTCACGCCGTAATCCCCCTCGTCAGCGCCATGAACGCCGTCTCCAGGTTGATCTCGTCCTCCTTGAACATCGTCAGCTTGTGTCCGGCTTGGATCAGGAGCGTGGGCAGATCGCTGTAGTCGGTCACGCCTTCCTGGAGCGTGACCAACAGGTGGCCGCTACGGACCTCGATCTTCTCGAGCAGCTCGCTCTGCTCCAGGACCTTGCCGGCCACCTCCAGATCGCCCTGCACGCCGACCTGCAGGACCGTCCGAGGGCGGACCAGACTCATAATGTGCGGCACAGTGCCGCTGACCTTCAGCACGCCCTTCTCGATCATGCCAATCTTATTGCAAACGTCTGCCAACTCGGGCAGGATATGGCTGGAGACCATGATCGTCTTGCCCATCTTGCGGAGCTCTTTCAAGAGGCTGCGGATCTCGATCCGCGCCGCGGGTCGAGGCCGCTGGCCGGTTCGTCGAGGATCAGCACCTTGGGGTCGTGCAGGAGCACGCGGGCCAGGCCCAGCCGCTGCGTCATGCCGCGGGAGAGGCTGGTGACGAAGGCCTCGCGCTTGTAGCCCAGGTCGACCAGGTCGAGGACCTCGTTGCAGATCTTCTTCCGCCCCGGCCCCTTGATGCGGTAGGCCGCGGCGAAGAACTCCAGGTACTCGATGACCTTCATGTCGTCGTAGACGCCGAAGAAGTCGGGCATGTAGCCGATGATCCGCCGGATGTCCTTGGGATGCGTGTAGATCGAGTAGCCGCAGACGCTGGCCTCGCCCCAGCTCGGCTGCAGGAGCGTGGCCAGGATCCGCATCGTCGTCGTCTTGCCCGACCCGTTGGGGCCGATGTAGCCGAAGAGGTCGCCCTCGTTGAGCTCGAGCGTGAGGTTTTCCAGGGCGTGCACGTCGCCGTAGATTTTCGTCAGGTCTTGGGTCTTGATCATGGGGAGGCCGTTGTGGGGTGTGTCGAGCGCAGCGATGACCCACCATCTTCAAGTGTTGTGGTGGGTCTTCGCTGCGCTCGACCGCACCCTACAGGATTTCGTTGTCAGTTGTCGGGACTGGCCTGGGTGACGGGGAGGACGAAGCGGTAAATGACGGCGTGGCGATCGAGGGCGTTGCCCAGGGGCCGGCGCTGGTCGGGCTCGTCCGCCTTGGGCAGCGGTCCGCGGAGCAAGTCTCCGCCGCTCGCGGTTCCGTCTTGCGGCGGCATGGCGACCAGGATCGCGCGGCCGGCCTTGAGCAGGCCGCTGAGATCGGTAAATCCCTGGTAGTCGTTGGCCATGTGGGCCCGCTTCCAGCCGCCGGCCGCGTCGTAGAACATCATCGTCTCGAGCACGTACGCCATGTCGCGGCTGCCGTTGTCGTAGGGCGTTTTCTGCCATTTCGTCTCCGTGCCGGCGGCAGGGCCTTCCGCCAGGTTGTGCGTCTCGTCGCCCATGTACGTGCTCAGGCTGATCCGCTGCGTTGTGGCGCCGATCTCGACCGGCCTGCCGGGCCGAAGTTCGCCGAGCACGTAGGCCCAATCGCCGTAGGCCAGGAAAGCGCCGGAAAGCGCGGGGCCTTCCTTCACTTGCGGAGCGCACTGCTTTCAAGCGGTTAGTGATCGTGCCGGAAAGCTGCCTGCCGTCATCCTTGAGCTCAACGTCCAGCCCCAGGTCGGCGGCGCGTCCCATCCAGCGCTGGGCGAAACACTTCGAGGCCCAGACCTGGATCGGCACGCCGCGGATCGCCTCCAGCGATGGAGCGATCGAGTAGCCCTCGCTCCATGGCGGCGACGAGTTTTGCCGGTCGCGGCTGTACATGCCGTTGAATTCATCGCCCGCCTTGCCGAACCAGGCCAGCGACACGTTGGCCTCCTGCGGCGGCTTGCCGTCGGGCAGGCGTGGTTGCATGGAGAGGTCGAACGACTCGCCCCGAGGGCTGTAAATGCTGAACCAGCTCGCGCCGCGGGCCATGCCCTCGGTGTCGATATCGACCAGATCGATCTGGCTGACGCGAAGCTGGTTGCCTTTGAGCCAATAGGCGGCCAGGTAGGCCCCCGCGGCAAAGAGGACCACGATCGCCGGAAAGGTGATCCACGTCCACTGCATGCCGAGCCCCAGCCGGCGGAGCAGGAAGTAGTCGCCCGGTCCGATCAGGAGGATATAGACGACCACCAGCAGGGCGACCACGAAAAACGGCACGAGGTGGACGTCGCGGGGCACGTCCAGGGCGATCCGCAACTGCCCGGCCAGGTCGTTGTAACCGTAGTTCGGCCCGAAGTTGTCGGTCTCGCCGGCCTGGCCGTTGGCGGGCAGATCGAGGATTGCGGCCAGCAGAGATCGGCGGTCGCTCCAGTCGCGGATCGGCCCGCGATCGAGGTCGGCGGCCACGAAGATCACCTGGCCCAGCCCTTGCGGCTTGCGGATCACCAGCGGCAGGTCGCCCTCGCGGGCCTCGATCTTGCCTTGCACGTCGGCGAGGCGGGGCGTGGGCATTTCCACTTTTTCGCCCGTCTTGGGCGGAGGGATCGGGTTGGTGCTCTTGGCGTAGGATTCCCAGCCGCTGGTCTGCCGCAGGAGCACGCTCTTGTCGAAGCGTCCGGGAAGGAACTTCGCCAGCGGCGACGTGGCATGCAGGACCTCTTCGGCCTTCGATCCGGCGCAGAGCACCAGTTTGCCGCCCATACGGACCCATTGCTCCAGGGCTTCGACGCGGGCATTCTCCGGCGTGATCTTCGCAAACAGGGATTCCGGATCGCTGGTGGAGACGATGACGACGTCAACGCCTTCGTAGCCCTCCCAGCGCGTCGGCAGCCCTGCCAGACCATCGACCTTGGCGACGACGTTTCGCGGCTCTTTGGGTTGATGCGTCTCCTGGTCCTCCTCTTCCGCCGCGGCCTTTTCCAGTTCGAGAGGGCTTTTTCCCACCGACACGATGAGCCGCTGTCCGCCGCCGTGCTTGCCGGGGCCGGTCAGGGCGTCGTGGAAGCGGTCCTCCGGAGGCGACGAATTGGAATTGAACGTTTTCTCGGCGAGCGTCTTGTCTCCTTCAAGCAATTGCAGCCCTAGTGGGCCCGATTCGCGGCCGAAGCGGACGTACAGCACGACCTTCATTTCCTGTTCGGGAAGGAGTTGGCAGTCCGGCGCTTCGAACGAGCAATTCAGTCCGTCGCTATCGGGCAGGTTGGCGCGGACGCGGCAACGCTCGATGCGGCTGCTGCCGCCGCGGAGGGTGACTTCCAGCGGCGTCCAGAGGCCGACCTTGTAGCGCTCGGCGAAGCCGACGCGGACGGTGGCGAATTCCGGCGGCTTTTCTTCTTTCACTTCCTGTGCCTGCTGTCGACAGCCGGCCGGCAGCGCAGCAGCAGGGCCAGGATCAGGCGTTGAAGGGCGGTTCGCGTCATGGTTTCTCCGCGTCAGGGCAAGCGCAGGCAAAACGGCCGCAGCCGGGGCATCCGCGCCGTACTTCTGAAGGACGGCCTGGGTCAGATCGACTCCCACGACGTTGGCGATTGTGGTCAGCCAGGCCAGCACGTCGGCGAACTCGCCCACGCGTTCCTCGTGCGAGCCGTTGCGGAGCGCGGTGGCCAGCTCGCCGACCTCTTCCATCAGCCACATGAACGTGCCCTCGACGCCGCGGGCGACATCCTTCTCATGATACATGCGGCGGATGAGAAGCTGGAAGTCGGCGAGGGAGACTTGCTGCGAGGGAGAATTGGGCATGGTGGCTGTACCTTGCGTTGCGGGATGAAGGTGCCGACCCCCGCCAGCTTGCCTGGCGGGTGAAGGAGTTTTGTGAGCGAACGGGGAAAGTCAGGTACATTCTGTAGACCCCTGCCAGCTTGTCTGGCCGGTGAATAAGTCTTGTGAGCGAGGGGGACGGCGGACATGGCTCAAAAGACTCCTTCACCTGCCAGGCAAGCCGGCAGGGGTCGCGGGATTCAGGACGGTTTGCTCTTTCGCTCACAAGACTTGTTCACCAGCCCGGCAAGCGGGCTGGGGTCCAATCCTCGTCCTCCATTCTAAGGCTTCTTGTTCAGGCTTTCCAGCAGGGTGTCTGCCCCCGGGAATTTGGGGTCGCGCCGCAGCAATTCCTGCAAGACCTTCTTCGCCTTCTCCGGCTGCCGGGCCTGAAGCAGGGCGTCGGCCAGGGCGAACCGCTGCTCGAGATGGGCCGGATTGAGCTCGATCGCCGTCTCAAACTGTTCGATCGCCGCATCCAATTCATTGAGATCCACCAGGGCCGAGGCCAACAGGCGATGCACGTCGGCGTCTTCCACCTGAATATTGAGGGCCTCCGTCGCCCACCGCCGGGCGACCGCCGCCTCGCGCCGCTCCAGGGCCAGTTCGGCCAGTTTCTTCCGCGAGGGCAGATCGTCCGGCTCGATCTCGGCATAGCGGGCCAGCGCCCCGCCAGATTCTGCTTCTCGCCCGCCGCCAGATAGACCCGCGCCCGGCCGGCCGGCCACTGCGGATTCGCCGGATCCAACCGTTCGCCCAAGGCGTAAAGTTCGGCGGCCTCGTCGTACTTCTCGGCCTTCAATTTCAGACCGGCCAGGAGATTCAAGACCAGCGGCTCGGGGGCCTTGCGATCCAGACAGCCTTCCAGCTCCGCCATCGCCCCCTTCGGCGCACGGCTTTCTGCAATCGCACTTGGACGTAGATCGCCAATTGCTGCTTGGGCTGGAGCTTGAGGGCTTCGGCGGCCAGGTCGGCGGCCTCCTTCTTCGCGCCGCTGTAGATAGGCCAACGCCAGCCGGGCCGCGGTCGACCCGTCGGTGGGCTGCTGGCGATGGGCCTTTTCCAGTTCGTCCAGTTTCTCGATCTCTGCCGCCGCTAGTACGGGCGTGGCGTCGATCCGCTTGCGGAGAAAGGCCGTGTAGCCCTGCTCGAACTCCGCCTGGGAGACGCCGAACACCTTGCGGATGGCCGCCTCCGTTGACGGATCATCCACGTAGGCCGCCACCATCTGCTTCAAGGCGTCGCCGCCCTTGAGCGAGAGCATGTACTCGACATACAGCTCGCTCTGGCAGTAGGCCAACTGGCATTCGTCGCCGTCCATGGCGCGGGCGAACCCGGCATTCACCGTATCGAGGTCCATCAAGGTGTTGGCCGCCGCGCGCCGCCGCAGCAACAGCGACCAGCGATACGGTTGCGGAATCTTCTCGTTGTTGACGGCCAGGCCCTCGGTGAACCAGTGCGGGATGTTGTAGCCGGTCTGCTGCAGATTGAAAATGTGGGTCATCTCATGCTTCAGTGTGCGGGCCCAGGCGAAGCCGCCGTGCGACTGCATTTCGCCCGGCGAGACCAGGGCTACGATCCGCCCCGTGCTGGCCGCCACCGTGCCCAGGAACGGCAGGCCGATCATCCGCGCGCTGAACCAGGCATGGCCCGACTGTCCTTGCGCCTCGTTGAAGACCTCCACGAGCGTGGGGCCGGGCGGCTCGTAACCGAACTGCTCGCGGAGCTCGCCGTAGACGATTTCCAGATGCCGCGCGAGATAAGGAATCAAGCGGGCGTCGGCCTTGTCGTACTTGATCACAAAGTGCGGCGTGGCCTGCGATTGCATGGCCGCCAGCACGTCGAGCACGTCCAAGGAGTTCTTCAGGCGGACGTGGAAGGGATCGGCGTCGAAGGCCTCCTTGAGCGTGGTGCGGGCCTCGGCCTCGCGGCCCATGCGCATCAGCAGCAGGCCCAGCCCGGCCTGCGGACCCGGCTGCCGCGGCAGGAGACGGATGGCCTCTCGGTAAAAAGACTCAGCGGCGGCCTGCTTGTTGCGGACCTCCAGCATCCCGGCCAGTTCCTCATAGAACTCGCCAGCGTGCGGGTTGCGCTTGACGACTTCCGCCGCCAGGGCCTCGAAGCGAGGACTTGTGCCTTGGTGGGGAGGTTGTTCAATACCAGCCCGACGCGCAAGCGAGGCTCCCGCGCTTGCGCGTCGGGCTGGTATGCCGGCGGCGTCCAGCGCCAGGTAACAGGCGGCGATCCGCCCCAGCGTCGCTTCGTCGAGCGGATTCAAGGGCAGGAGTTTCTCGCGGAGCAGTCGCAGGGCCTCGCCCGTCTGATCGTTGAGCCAGGCCACGTCGGCCTTGAGCCGCCAGGCGGCGGGCAAACTCCGGTTGATCTCCATGGCCCGGTTGAGCGAGGCCTCGGCCTGTTCGAGTTGGAAGTCGTCCAGGGCCAGTTCGGCCAGGGCGGCGTGGACCTCGGCCGCGCGGGGATTGATGGCCAGGGCCGCCTGGAACTCCTTCGTGGCGTCGGCCCGGTTGTACTTCTCCATGAAGAGCAGCCCTGCCTCGTAGTGGGCGGGCCAGTAGTCGGGATCGAGTTTCGTCGCCTGGGGGAAGAGGTCGTTCACGAGGAAGTCGAATTGGTCGCTGAGCCGGTTCCAGCGGGCGTATTGCGCGGCCGCGCGGCCGATCCAACGGAGCGAATCGGCCTTCTTCACGTCGTGGTTGTTGTAGAAGTTGATCAGGTTGCGATACTGGCTCTCGGCCTCGTCCAAGCGGCCGGAGGTGCGGGCCAGCTCGGCCTTGAAATACAGGGCCAGGGGATGCCCTGAGGCAAGCTGCAGCGTTTCCTTGACGCGGCGATCGGCCTCGGCCGCATCGCCGCGCTGGAAGGCCAGCCGCGCCAACTGGGCCTGGATCTCCGCCTGCTTGTCGGCCAGCGGCGTGAGGGCCTCGACGGCCGCCGCGGTCTTGCCCTGCGCCTCCAGGCAGGCCGCCCAGCCCAAGGCGGCGTCGGCCGATTTCGCCGCTTCCGGCTGGTAGATCTCGGCCGCTTCTTCATAGCGGCCGTGCATGAGTAGCGAACGGGCCTTGGCGAGGTCGGCGGCGGGGCAGGGCAGGGGAGCGAGGAGCAAGAAAAGTAGCAGGCACACTCCGCGTGCCGTTCGCTGAGCCGTTCCCTGTACGGCGATAGGTGCCGTGTTCTGTTGATTGGATACCGAGGCTAGCAGCCTCGGGCGGACGGCACACCACCCGCAAGCCTTCCCAGTGCCTGGGAGCCCAGCCCGGTGCCTGCTACTTTGAGATGCGTGCATGATTGCTTCTCACTTCCTGCGTGGTGCGAATTTGACCCGATCGACCAGGGAAATCATGGTCCGGCCGTCGGCGGCCGGATAAGCGGATATCGCGGCGATGATGTGCTGCGTATGTTCATACCGCAAAGGGCCGTCGCAGTCCAACTCCGCCTCGACCGTGGCATCGGCAGCCGGACCGATGAACGCCCTGATTTGCGCCCGCAGGTCCGCCACGTCCTTGACGGGCCGGCCGTTGAAGGCGATCGATGCCAGGTGGCCGGTGGCGTCGGCGCGCAGGCGGATCTGCACCGCCGGCAATTGGTGGAAGTCAGCCGGTCCTGTGTTGGTTGCGGCGGCAGACGCGTCGCTCTCTGCTTCTGCCGCGGACGAGTCGATACGCCACGCCGCGAAGATCAGGGTCGTCAGCACGCCGCCCAGCGCCAGCAGGGGCAGCCAGCGGCCTTCCAGCGAACGTTCATGGGCAGTCGCGGCGCGAGTCCACCATCGGCGTTGGTTCGGGGTAAACTTCATGGTTTCATCCCCTCGGAATTGGCTCGCAGCACGCACTGCGTGAAGCCGGCCTCCTGCGCCTTTTCAATCACGCGTTGGACCTTGTCGGTGGGCACGTCCGGGTCGGCATGCACGATAACGGTGGCCTGCGATGGTTGAAAGCCTATCAGCCGCAGGGCGCCGCGCTTGCGCTGCCAGACCTTTGCCAGGTCGTCGTCGGCAATCGACTCGCCAGCCACGGTCACGGCGCCTTGCCGCGACACGCGCAGCGAAATCGCCGGCCTTTCCGCGACTATCGGCGGCCGGGGCAAGGCGCCGGCGGGCAGGCGAACCGATCCCTCTTCGCGGCTTAGCGAGAAACAGGCCAGCGCCAGTGCAAGCAGAGCCCCCAAGAGCGAAACGCCCAGCAGCGGCAAGACGCTTGGCATGCGATTGACGGCAGGTGATGCGATAAATCGCATTGAGCTTTCCCCGTACTATTTTGGCCGATGATCGACCCCTGCCGGCTCGTCGGGCAGGTGAACAAGTCTTGTAAGCGAAAGGGCGTTTTCAGCATCTTGTCGAGACCCCTGCCGGCTTGTCCGGCAGGTGAATCAGTCTCTCGCCATGCACTTCGCTCACGAGACTCATTCACCTGCCAGACAAGCTGGCAGGGGTCTATGGAGTGGTCCTAACGTCCCGTCCTTGCTCGTAAGACTTATTCACCTGCCAGGCAAGCTGGCAGGGGTCCATGCCTCTGAATAGTCACGCTTTTCTCGCCGCGGCAAACCGCTCGGCGAAGCGCTCGGCGAGGATGCCCGCCTCGGCCAGGAGACGGTTCGTCCGGCTGAGCGCGATGTGGTGGAAGGCGACGGCCACGACGGCGATCCACAGGCCGACCAGCGTGGCGACCAGCGCCGTGCCGATGCCGCCGGCGAGGTCGATCGGCCGGGCGCCGCGCCCTTGGCAGTAATCGCTTCGAAGGCCGCAATCAGCCCGTGGACCGTTCCCAACAACCCGACCAGGGGCGCCAACTGGGCGATCAGCCAGACATACCCCAGCCGGGCGTGCATCTGGATGCTTTCCAACGACCCGAACTCCTCCATCGCAGCGGCCGCCTTCTCGTCGCCGGCCGCCAGTTGCGGCAGCCCTGCGGCCAGCACGCGGGCCAGCACCGATCGATCGGCCCGCACCAGGTCGCACGCCTCCTGAAAGCGGTCTTCGCCCAAGCGAACTTCCAGCCCTTGGATCAGGGCCGGCGGAACGACGCTGTCGCGGCGGACGGCCAGGATCGAGACCACGATCAAGGCCACCAGCGCCACGCTGAGAAAGAGGAAGATGACCGCGAAGGGCGGGCCCAGCGAATGGGCCAGCCAGGCCAGCAGGTTTTCTTGTCCCATCGCTATTTAACGTCCTTAGCCCAGCGGCTGTTCCGATACTTGTCGTCGAGCAGGCTGCGCATTTCGCGCTGGTGAACCAGCTTATGGTCCTCAGCAAACAGCCTCTCCAGGTTGGCGACCGCCTCGGCATCCGGATCGGGGAGCGTGGAGTAATAGAAGTGGACGTGCAGGAA
Source organism: uncultured Planctomycetia bacterium (assembly GCA_963824275.1). Taxonomy (GTDB): domain Bacteria; phylum Planctomycetota; class Planctomycetia; order Pirellulales; family Thermoguttaceae; genus JANXQG01. The sequence continues at coordinate 2,895,536 of CAWGOT010000003.1, forward strand.
GGCGCGAATCGCGTCCTTGGGCTTGCCCGCCTTTCGCAGGGCGGTTCCCAGGGCGTTGTAGGCCATGGCGGTGATCTCGGGGTACTTGGCATACCCAGGGTTCTTGTCGTCCGCCCGATCGAGGATCTCGTTCAGCATGCTCAGGGCCTGATCGGTATTGCCCGCAAGGGCCAGGCAGCGGGCCTTGCCGATGCGGGCGGCGGTCCGCTGGATCTCCGCCAGGTCGCCGGTGGCAGGGCTGTCCAGCGCGTCATCAAAGGCCTTCTCCGCTTTGGCCGCGTTACCTTGCGCCAGGTACGATCGGCCCAGCGCCACCTGGGCCCGAATCTTGAAGTCGGGCCACGGCGTCTCGCTCAGCTTGGCGTAGTACTTCTGTGCGTCGGCAAACCGGCCCAACTCCACGCACAGATCGCCCATCAGTTCGCAGGCCTTGAAGTAATGAAAATTGTTAGGACTGCTGGCAATGAACGCCGACATCTGCGCGGCGGCCTGGCTCGCGTCGGTCACGCCGGTTATCGCCAACTGGGCCGTACTGTAGGCGCGGCAATAAATAATTTCGTCGGCTACCTCTTTCCGATAGGCCTCCAGCACTTCCTTCTTCAAGGCGTCAATCGCGTCCTGATACCGGCCCTCGAGAATGTCTTTCTGCGCCGCGGTCAGCGTCTCGGGCGAGTTTTCGAAAGTGATCCGAGTGACCTCATTGGCTGGGATCTCCGTGGGCCCGATCCCGGTCGGCTGAAAATTGATCACCGCAGCGGACATGCTGACGATCTTGCCAAAATAGGGCTTCTGCGCGGTGCTGGTAAAGATCGTATCGATCGACCAGGCGGTTCCCACGCTCAGCGTCCACAACGCGGTCGCCATCAACATCGCTCGTTTCATCGGTAGATACTCCTTGTTTCCATTTCACGGTTTCGTGATCGTCTGCTCCGTAAAGCCCGTTTCCGAAGGGTTCGCCTTCGAGCCCTTGTCAAGGATCCTCGTCGCAATAAACGTATGACCCTTGTTGCTCTCGCCAAAAAGTGTGGAACCGTCCGATGACAATCGGATGGAGTCGACGAATCCACTGGATCGGCCTTTTTCGTCAAACCATGAAACCTGATACTTTTGTGCCTTCTTATCTACAGTAAGCCATGTGCCTTGAGGTTTGCCGTTACCGCCGATGAAAACACCGTTCTCCAAGAACTCCTTTTCGCGTCCATCCCAAGTCCATTTTCCCAATATGGTAACCGGGATCGTCAGATACTTCAAATGCTCAATCTCCTTTTGCACGGCAAGAGCCGATGCAGAATCGCTCCTCAGTTAGGGTCGGATGGGTTTGCCGCGGGCAACCCTACGACAGGCCGGTCGCCCAGCCGCTGGATCCGCTTCAGTAGCTCATTGTACTTATCATACCAAATTGCCCCACCCATGTCTGGGAACAGTTTCTGGGTGAAAAGGACGTCGTTCTCGGCGGCCGCCGCCAGCCGGGACCGCTGCCGCGGGTCGGTTGCAAACTGGGCCTGCCGCAGGCGGCACAGGGCCAGGTTATAGCGGGCCTCGTGATATATGTCGCGCCAGTAACCATCGAACCTGGGGGCCTCCGACTGCACCCGCCGCGACAATTCTCCCCACCCCCACACGTCCTCGTTTTGCTTGTCTCCCTGAATCGCCATCTCCAGGTATTCCGGCTTCTCGTCGCCCCACGATTGATAGGTATACGCCGCTTCGACCTGGGCGTCAACCATCAGCGGGTGTTCTTTCAAGACCGTCAGAAGCTGGCTCAGGGCCTGCCCGTGGTCCGACAGCCGGCGGAGACAGCGGGCCAACTCGATCCGCAGGGCGATGGTTACCTCGCCGACCATGGGTCGGAGGTCGGAGGTCGGAGTGCGATCTTCGGCTTCCGACTTCTGACTTCCGACTTCCGACTTCTGACTTCCGACTTCCAGGATCTCCTTGAAGGCAGCCACCGCTTGCCGATAGGGCTTATCGGCCGGCGGCAGCACTGCCGGACCGCCGACGTCCAGGCCCTCCGCCAGGCCGCAGTAGGTTTCTGCCCGCCAGACGCGGACAAAGAGACTGCCGGCTGCCGGCCCTTCCCAAGGCGCGGTCAGGAAAGCGTTGAACTGCGCCGCGACTTTCTGCATGGAATCGTTCTGCCGCCGATCGCGAAGGTCCGCCAGATGCTGCTTCAAGACGCGATTCATGCGCAGGCACGTCTGCAGCGTTTGCCGCGCGGCATCGGCACTGTCCTCCGAGGCAAGCGATTCTTGCAGCGTCTGCAAGCCGATCTTGGCCTTGTCGTGCTGCCCGGCCGCGATGCACGCCAGCAGGTCCAGGCAGCCGGAATCCCCGAGGGCAATGTTCGGGTCTTCCAGCAAGGCAATCGCCTCGGGATAACGGCCCGCCCTGAGGTGGATCTGGGCCAGGGCGAGCAGGGCAGGGGGGAGCGCGGGGCTTGCCGCCGCACCGGAGTCGAGCGCCTTGCGGCTGCGTGCAATGCCGTCGCCCAACAGGCCCTCCGCGCGGGCGATGATCTTCTCGGCCTCGGCGCTGTGGTCATGCTCCAGGGTCGACGGCGCTGGACCTGTTGCCCTCGCTGCCAAAGTGCCCGGCCGATGTTCAACTCGGCTTCTTCACGGCGCGGCGAACCGGCGGAAATCTCTTGCAGATACTGCTCGGCCTTTTCCAGTTGGCCGTCGCCCAGGGCCAGCTCCAAGAGAACCGCGCGGGCGTCGTCGGCCTCGGGACGGTCGCCCCAGGCGCTGGATCATCCTCTCGGCCAGGGCCTGCACGCGATCGACCGCCGTCTGCCGCGACTCATCCGTCGCACGATGCAGCAATGCCTCGCGGGCAGCCAGCCCGATCCTGGCCGCCTGGCGGGCTGCGGGAGAATCGCTCGAGGCCTGGGCCAGTGCTTCGCCCAAGGCGGCTGCATCACTGAACTCGCCCGCGGCATAGCGGAGGTAGGTCAGATAATACCGCACCGTGTCATAGTCTTCATTCGTCACCGCCGGCGTGCGGAGGTCGAATGCCAGTTGGCAGTACTTCAAGGCATCGGCTTTCGCGACGGCGATCTGTTCCTGCCGCTGGCGCTGCGCATCGCGATCGATGCCCGTGCCGGAGGGCTCGGCCGCTTCTTTTCGCTGGGCCTCTTTCTGGTCCGCCAGGGCCGCGAGGAAGCGGTCCAATGCCGCCTTGGCATGGTCGCGGGCGTCGGCAAACGTTCCCGGCTTGCTCGTCGGCGGAGGGCCGAGCGCGGCGTCGAGCCGGCGGACCTTGGCCTTCGCCTGGTACGGTCCGGGCGATGCAGCCACGATATCGAACTGCCGCCGCGCCCAGTCGATCTGCCGTTTCCGCAACTCACTTTGCTCCGGCGCGGCCGGCGGCAGGGTCTTCAGATAGGCCGTCGCCGCCTCGCCGCCGAAGTAGCGGATGGCCAGATCGACCTCGCCCAAAGCGGGCCCCGCATCGCCCTCGGCGGTCTGCGAACGATCGCCCGCCAGCCAGCCGCGGGCGATGTCCAGCGCTGGCTTGTATTTTTTCAACTCGGGCCGCAGCGCCGTCTCCAGGGCTTGCACGGCGGCCTTCCCCCGCAACGTGTGGAAATCGGCCGGCTCATCGGGCACGCCGCCAAGCACCTCCTCGAAGATGCTGAATGCCTTTTCGCTCTCACCCAGGTCTTTGCAACACATGCCCCGGCCCAGCCGGGCATAGAAATCGGCCAGCCGCTGCAACTGCGGATCGTAGATGGCGTCGAAGCGATTGCCCGCCTCCTGCAAGGCGGCCGTCCGCTCGGAGCTGCCGGCCGGGAAGGTCTGTCCCATTTCATACTGCACCCACGCCCTTGCCAGCCGGGCCTGCAACTGCCGGCGGCGGATCGCATCGCGGGCCTGGGTCTGCTTGATGTCCTCGCCGCGGCGGGGAATGATCTGCTTGAGTTCCTCGGCGCCCGCCTGGTCGATGCCGGCCCACTGCTGCTCGGCCTGATGCAGCAGGCCGCGGGCCGCCTCCAGATATTTCTGCCGCTCTGCGCCTTCGTGTTCGTCGGCCAACACCCGCTGCAACCGCCCTCGGTCCAGCAGCACGCTGCCCAACTGGCAGCGGGCCTCAGCGGTCCGCGCATGCTGGGATTGATCGGCCAGGAATTTCGTCAGCGATTCCTGGGCCAGTTGCAAGGGCTGATCGCGTTGGGCCTCGGGCAGGCCCGCCGCCGCATCGATGCGGGTGACAGCCAGTTCGTAGTCGATCGTTTGCGCGAAGGCCTTCGGCGTGCCGGGATTGGTTCGGGCGTGCTGGAGGAAATCGATCGCCTCGTCGTAATGGCCCTGCGAGCGCAAAGCGTCGAGGGTCTCTTTCTGCTGGTCCGCCCCCAAGGCGTGGGCCGAAAGCATGCCGAGCAGAAATACGGCCAACAGGGCGAGCGAATGGCGTTTGCGCGTGTTGAAACAATCCATGACTCAATTATACTTCGCGGGGCAGCCGTAGGGTGGGACAAGATTGCGTAGCAAGCGCCGGCCCACCATGATCGATGAGCGAAAAATGGTGGGCCGGCACTTGCTACGCAATCTTGTCCCACCCTACCTCGTCCACTAATCCTTCCCGCGTGGCGCCGGATGGGCCTTCATTTCCTGGCGGACCAGTGCCACGAACTCGTCGAACGACGGCCGCAACCGCAACTGGCTGTCAACGTCGCTGGCCAATTCCGAGGCCCGGAACAAGGCGACCGGCGTGGTCAGCCCTGGGGAACGCTGGAAAATGAAGGGCGAGCGGCGCAAGACTTCCGCCGTGTAGGCAACGGCCGCCGCCGCTTGCAGCGAGGGCGCAGCCCTGTTGAACGTGGCGGCAAACTGCTTCCGCTCGACCGTTTTGCGGGCCTTCTGCTCGGTCTTGCCCGCCAGGCTCGGCCCGCCCTCCGGTGTGTACCAGGTGAGCTCGACCGTCCCCAGATCGTTGGGGCCTTGGGGGGCCAGACGGACCTCGAAGAGGGCTGTGGCCGCCTGGCCATCGCGGAAATCGGCCTCCAGCGGACCCGGCAGCAGACCATCCCAATCGCGGGCCTCGTGCCCCAGCAGGCGATACTCCAGCACCGCCTTCGGATTGAACGTGACTTGCAACCGTGCCGCACGGGCCACGACCTGCGAGCGGCCGGTGATGATCTCGCGGAGCGCCCAGCGGACCTGCTCGGAACTCGCGGCGCGGTGAACCGTTCCCCGCCCGCTCTTGGCCAGCGACGCCACCTGCGGATCGGTCGTTTTCTGCTGCCCCAGGTCGATCACCTCCAGCGGAATATTTTGCTGCGAGGCCTGCGCCGCTTGCTCGTCGATCTTCTGCTCGGCTGCCGGCTCGAGATCCAACAGGCCGTCGGTCAACAGCACGACCCGCACCGCGGGCCGCCCCTGACCGCGGGCCGGCCGCGCCACGCCGAAGGCCTCGCGCAGCCCGCTCTCGATGTTCGTGGCGCCTTCGGCGGAAAGGGCATCGGCAGCCGCCGTGAATTGGGACATGCCGTCGTGACCGAGATCCTCCACCAGCACGTGCGCGGCCTGATTGAACGTCACCAGCGACAGTCGATCCTGAGGGCCGACGATCCCCGGCAAATCGCGCAGGGCGCGACGGATGATCTCCATCCGGCTGCCCCATCGCATGCTCGTCGAAGTATCGATCAGCAGCACCAGGTGTAGCGGCGGGTGCCAGGCCCTATCCGTCTGTTGGCCCGGATCGAGTTGCCGAGCCTGGACGCCGACCTGCAAGAGGCAGAACTCCTCGCCGCTGATCGGCGACGGTCCGCCTGCCACGGTCAGGCCGAGACCCTGATTCCTGCCGGGCTTGGGGAAGCCGTAATCCACGGCCGCCAGGAAATCCTCGGTGCGGATCCGATCGGCCGGCGGCCATTCGTTCCGCTCCATGTAGCGGCGGGCCAACTCGTAACTCGACGGATCGGTCGCCAGCGGCACCGAGCAACTCTGCAAACGCAGGCTGGCCGCCGGCGAAACGAACGGATGGAATCCATCGCGCTGCAGGAACGGCCGATTACTCCCCGCTTCCACCGGCCAATCGAGTCCGTGCGGGACCAAGGCGGTCGGGCGCAGGAGCGGCTCGGGCAGGGAGTCCCAGCTATTGGGATGAAATCCCGACAATGCCCCCGGCGACAGCGCCAGCGGATCGGCCCTGCCCGGCATGGCGGGCGACATCGCCGTGCTGTCGAGGGCCGGCGCCGGTTCGACATCGGCCAATTCGATAGCACGCGTGGGGTCACCCGGCTGGAGTGGCCTTGCGACCGGCCCCGAGGCATCGGCGGTCGACAGCCTCAAGGAGATCTCCAGGCCCTTTTCAGCCGGGGTGGGAGGTTTGGGAGTGGGGGCCGGCTGGGGATCATGCTTGGCCACCTGCGAGAAGAAGGAACTGTTCAGGCCCAGCGAGAGCAACATCGCGCTGCCCAGGCTCAGCGTAACCGCCAGGATCAACGACGCCGCCACCACGATCCGGCCGATCAGGGCGCGGTCCGCGCCGTAGCGGCCCTCGCGGCGGGTGTGCAGGCGGCGGGCATGATTCCGGCAGGAAGTCACGAGGTCGTCCGGGAGCGGCACGTTCCGCAGGGCCTGGTCGAGCCCTTCGTCGTCAGCCAGCGCGGTTGCCTGCAACTGCCCCACGAGATTCGGCGGCAGCGGCACTTCGCGCAGCAGTTCGTCGACATCCTCATCGCTGGCCAGCGGCAAGGCCATGAGCCGATCCAGCAGGCCGTCCGGCAGAGGGACTTCCCGAAGCTGGGCATCGAGTTTGAAATCGGCGGAAGACATCGATGGTTACAAAATTCGAAATCCGAAATACGAAATCCGAAACAAGTTTCAAATTTCAAACTTCAAAAATTCAAATGCAAAAGTCACAATCATTCGGATTTCGAATTTTCTTTTTGTTTCGGATTTCGGGATTCGGATTTCGGATTTTCTTCCCTTGGGGTCAGGTATTCTCGCAATCGGTTGCGTGCCCGGCTGACCCGTGACAACACGGTGCCCAGCGGCACGCCGAGCATATCGGCCGCCTCCTGGTGCGTCAGTTCGGCGACCACGACCAGGAGCAGGGTCTCTTTCAGTTCCGGCGGGAGCCGGTCCAGGGCATGCTGCATTTCATCGGTCAGTTCATTGCGGTAGGGATCTTCAGCCGGCAGTTCGATTTCCAGTCGTTGATCGTCGGCCACGACGGTCGGCGGGCGGGGGCGCCGCCAGTGGTCTGCCACGCGACGCCTGAGGATGGACGACAGCCAAGCCCGACTGGCGCCGTCCGAGCGGAAGAGATTACGGCTCTTCCAGGCCGACCGGAAGGCCTCCTGCACCAGATCCTCGGCCTCATGACGATCCCCCACCAGGCGGTATGCCAAGCGATACATCGCTGGACCATGGTCGGCGACCATGCCATTGAATTCCGCAATGGTAAGCGCCACAGTGATGTCTCCTTGGCCGCTCCACGGGAGGTTGCGTGGTGCGGATCTCCGGCTAAGGGGTTAATCGGCCCTGGGGTGCAAGACTATTCCCGCAGTGTAGGATAGGTTCTCAACCTGTCCATATCCCCATGCTTTGCTGAGCCTCCTTTTATAGCATACCCGCAATTGACGTTTTGTGTTTCGGAGAACGGCGTCTCTGCCCATAATGTATCCGAAATTACCATACCGACGGTGGGTTCTTGCCCGAACTTGCCCGAAAAAAGTGATTGTGGGTACTTGCGGGGGCTTTTCTCCTGCCGAGTCTCACCTAGCTCCGAGTTGGTAGCGATCGGATCATTCAGGCCGCAGACGTTCTGTTCAGCGCCGGGCTTTTTACCCCCACCAACGGTTTGTTCTTGCCCGAACTTGCGCAGTTCATTTTCCTCCTGCAGCCAGTAATTGACGGTCCGTTTGGGCATGCCGAGCTTATCGGCGATGGCCTGGCTGGGGTGGCCCTCCAGGGCCAGTTGCGTGATCTCGGGCAGCAGGGTCTCTTTCCGCCGCCGCGCGGCGAGCATGGCGGGGGGCACTCGGGCGGTCTGGGCGGGCTGCGGCTGAGGATCGTCGGCGGTCGGTTTTCGGTGACGGAACACATGGCTGGGTCTCCCTGGGCTGGTTCGATAATTGGTTGGCGGATGGAAGGAATCGCACTATCAGACCGTAATTATCCATAACTTTGGATTGTTGTCAAGAGGCGGGAAGCGGAATTTTTGCCGCGGGCCGCGGGCGGGGGGGACGATTGCCGTAAGTGACTTTCCGGCAATGGGTTACGGCGATCGGCAGGCGGGTGGAATCCGCAAGACTTGCCCCTTTGTCTAACTCGGCCCGATCTTGTACAATAGGACGCAATGGGGGATTGGCACGGAGGAACGACAAGGAACGCGAATGTTGACGTAGTTTTTGACGCGGCGATGGCATCGCCTCGCGGTCGTCGGCAGCCGGAGTCGCCGACGATCTGCAGAAGCTACCTCCAACAGATGTCCCCTGGAATGGAGCTTCCAGCATGGCATTCTCAATCGACACCCGATTGCTCAAGCCAATCGCCCCGCAGCACCGTTGCGACTGGATGCTGTGGCAAAAGAAGAACTTCAACATTCATCGCGGAGTCGTCGAACTAACGGCCGAGCGAGTCAACTCGATCGACGACCTTGCGGCCGACGTTCGACAGGGCGTCGGGAGAGAGTTTCGTCCCGGGTGGCTGCGTGGCTTCGGCTTTGGCGCGATCATCCACTTCGAAGACGTGCCCTCCGACTTCGCGAATGTCTGCCGTCACGTCGATACCAGGAACAAGCGGCACGGCGTTTGGCAATGGCTGATTGCCTGTCTCGATGAGGACCGAGTTGCAATAGGGATTCACACGTGGCTGCATGGGTATCTGCGGCCGGTCTACGATTCTGTGCTGCAACAACTGGCCGATGGCGGATACCAGTGCTTTGCGACGGACGCTGAAATGGACCCTCTGATTGCCACGCTCAATCGCATCGCGAAAACGCTTCGTATCGTCAGAACCGCCGGACTTTCCGCCATGTTAGATCCTTAATGGGGGAAAATAAGACCGGCTCGCGTCGGAGCGTACGGCGTCGGCCAGCCCGCCGACTGGCATTTGCGGAGCCGGTCGTAGGCAAGGACAACCATCGCAGTGAAATTCGGGACGCTTCCCAGCAATTATCGAGGGTTTCGATTGCGCTTGGAGCGTTCCTTAGACTCCGGGAGGGACCGATGAATGCGTGAACGTTCACCAGGTTAGAGGCGCAGACGATAGGAAGGTACACCGTGAGACAAGTACTATGGGCGCTATGGGTGTGGAAGCCTTGACCCCGGCCCGGAGCGTGGTAAACTAGCAGAGGTTGGCGCCCTGACCCGACGAGTATTACCGATGATCCGAAAAGTCCAAGTCAATAACTTCAAGTCGATCCCGGACCTTGCCTTGGATCTCGGCCGTGTCACGATTCTCATCGGCGCCAACGGCAGCGGCAAGAGCAACATCCTGGAGGCGATCTCGCTGGCGTCGGCCGCTGCGCAGAACAAGCTCGACAACGAGTTCCTGATTTCCCGCGGCATCCGCGTGACCGAAACGCGATTCATGCGATCGGCGTTCCGCGAACTGCCTCCGCTGCCCGAATTCCATTTATCATTTCAGAAGGGCCTGAAGCCGAACACTGAGATTCACACCTCCACGACTTCAATCCAGGTCTCGGTTCACGGAGACGACAAGGTCGCATTCGATTGCGAACTGGTAGCGGACGAAGCGGCTTCCTATCCCAAATGGATACAAGTCGCGATAAGTGCGCGCGACTTAATAGAGGGTCTGGAGACACGGCATCTTCTTGACCCGAACATGCAAATAACCCCAAAGGTCCTTTCGGATCTGATTAAGCAAGTCTTGGAGGATCGACGCGCCCGGCCGGCCGGCAGCCTGCCCGGATTCCTGGTATTCTCTCCGGAGAACTCCGCGCTCCGTACGTTTCAGTCCGAAGGGCAGATCCTCCCGCTCGGAATCCGGGGCGAAGGCTTGTTTGCTCATCTGAAGGCACTGAACACGGAGAAGAACCGGCCGAGCTTAGCGAAGATCAAAGAGACCTTGTCGTTAATAGACTGGTTTGAGGATTTCGACATCCCCGCGGATCTCAGTCCTGGCGAGCGGAGCATCCGGATTCGGGACCACTACCTGCCGGAAAGCGCTCTGTTCGACCAGCGGAGCGCGAACGAGGGGTTCCTTTTCTTGCTCTTCTACGTCACGCTCCTAATCAGCCCCGACGCGCCGGCCTTTTTCTCGATCGACAACATCGACACTTGCCTGAATCCCAAACTTTGTGTCGCCCTGATACGGCACATCGCCACGCTTGCGAAGCAGTACGACAAGCAGGTCATTGTCACGACCCACAACCCGGCGGTTCTCGACGGGATTGACCTTCACGATGAAGAGCAGCGGCTTCTGGTCGTGGAACGCAACAAGGCGGGCCATACCCGCGTCCGTCGCGTGGACCCGGCGAAGACCACCGCAGGGCAAATCCCGGTGAGCCTGTCGGAGGCATTCATGCGCGGCTACATAGGCGGTCTCCCCAAGAACTTTTGATCCCTCCATGGCGAGGAAGCCCGTGCTCAAATTCGGAGTTATCGCCGAAGGTCCTACCGATCAAATCGTCATCGAGAACATCCTCCTCGGGTATTTTCAGGACCAAGAAGACGAACCGGCCATTCACCCCATTCAGCCCCCTCGCCCCTTGACGGAAACGCCGGGCGGTTGGGGGCACGTGTTCAAGAGCCTTGAGCGCAAGGATTACGCAGGCGCGCTGCAGTATAACGATTATCTCGTCATCCACATCGACACCGACGTCCAAGAGCAACCGGGCTTCGATGTGCCGAGGCGAGATGGGGAAAGGAACTCTCGGTTTCGGAGCGAGTCGATCGCGTCATCGCCAGACTCAAACAGGACATCGACCCAGAGTTCTACAAGGCCAACGCGCATCGCATTCTATTCGCAATCGCGGTCGATACGATCGAGTGCTGGCTCCTTCCGCTGCTCTACGATGACCAAAAAGCGGCGAAGACCACGGGATGCCTTGAAACGGCAAGCCAAGCGCTGCGACGAACCAACCAGACGGCACTTTCTTCCGGAGAAAACAAGTTCCGCGCCTACGACAATGCGTCGAGCGGCTACCGCAAGCGGAAGACTCTAATGGCGCGTTATGACAAGAACCCAAGCCTGGAACTCTTCATCAAGCAACTCGACGCCTTAATAAAGGAAAGGTGACCGAGAAAGCGCTGGCGCAGGACGAAATACCGTCGGGGACCAAGCCGGACGGATCGAAAGGAGAGCCCTCGGGGTCGTCGGGGGACGGTCGTCGGGGGTCCGGTCGTCGCGAGTCAGAGAAGGCGCCGGTCAAAGCCGGCAAGGAGTAGCGGATGAAAGAGCCGCATCGAAAAGGAGTTCAGATCGTGAAAGCGCGAGGCTGCGGTCACGCGCGTGGCCGCGTCGGCCATTGCGGCGTCACATTCGTACGTTGCCGGCTCGATAGAAGGATAAATGTTCATGCCGAGATTCAGATGCCGCTGCGGGCACTCAGTTTCCTTGCATACGATTCCATGTCCGAACGAGGGTCAAATCTCATGGGATCCTGATCGCTTTGCGTCGCTCGAAGATGTGCGCCAATGATTCTGGACTTTCTTGATGCCTGTCGCAACTCTGGTCGAGATGAATGGATCGCTACGAAGTTCTGGAGCGGCTTGGTCCGGGAGCCCGACGACGACATAATACATCATATCCTGGAGAAACTCGACCGACGGACATTTCAAGCAATTCGATGCCCCATCTGTGGCCGCGTTTATGTTCGGACGCCCGACACATCGAGCGAGGACGAATGGAAATGGGATTGTCTGGCTCCCGAAGAAGGTAGAGATGATGCGATCGGCGCAGAGCAACACGAGAAGCTTGCCGCCTGGCTGAATGGCTTTGTCCACAAGACCCAGGATCAGATTGAAGAGCAACTCGGGACGGCATCCGATACGTCAACGTGGGAATTTAAGGAAAAAGAAGAGTTACGACTTTCCTACAGGACCTCGAAGAATGGAAAACTCTCGCTATACTTCTGGGGCCGTCGTGTAATCAAGGCAAGTTACCACCTGCTCTCCGAATGACTTTTCATTCGCACCGCAAAGGTCAGGGGTTTTGCGGCGGACGGGCCGCGTCCGACTCGTCTTATCTGCATCATCGCTGGCTTGGCCGAACGCGGCGAATGCAGCAAATGCGGCAATGGGGAGCAGGAGCAGCGTGCCGATGATTCGAGCGGTCCACCTTGCCACGGTCACGATTTGCTTTTCACTGAACGACGGCATGGCGAGTTCGTTGCCCTTTCTCGATGTGCTGATCTGCCCTACACGATCTTCTTGATCTCAACAGCCGCCGCAAGGGCCTGCTTCGCAATCTCGACGCTCCCAACCGCCTTGAGGAAGGCAAAGGCCGCTTTGATTTCGGGGATGCCGACGACGCCTTGAGAGGCGACATTCTCCACGGCCTTCTTGACGGCCCGCCGCCTCTTGCGCTTGGCCTTGACCGTGGTGACGAGGTTGGCCGTGACCGTGATGCCTTCCTTGCCCAACGCCTCGACCACTTCCGAGGTTTTGGCTTTGGGGTTGGCCTTGTAGTAGGCGCGAATCGCTTCGGATTTGTTCACTTCGGGGTTGGCAGCGACCTTGGCCGCTTTCTTGGCAGCCTGCCTCTTGATGTGCTTGGACTTGATGTTGCGGACAAGGCCCGCAGCGACCGTGATGCCTTGTTTGGCGAGGGCATCGACCACGTCCTGGGTCGTGGCCTTGGGGTTGGACTTGAAGTAATCGCGGACGGCTTCGGATTTGTTCAGATCGGCCATAATGTTGGCTCCTTGTGGTGGTGGAATTAGAAAGCAATAGTGTGGCAGGGCCTTGGAGGGTTGTCAAGTAGTCAGCATACCTCCTAGCGATGAAGAACCAAATACCTCCACGCGGGTGTAGTCTGGCCGTTTACCAAGCAGTTCGACAACCGCTTCCCTGGTCAAGCCCATTACTTGTTGCTTAACCTCGGTCGTTGTCAGCAGTTTGGTTCTCTTTCCGCCGCCCGCACCACAACCCGTCACCAGACTGAGCAAGAAGAATCCCAGCGACAGGGCATAGAAAATAGACTTCATCCTACATCCTCCAAAAAGCCAACGACGCGCCTTCTCCCACGACATGGGCATCTTCAACTTCACCGCGCAATCGTATCCTCTTTATCGCTTGGGCGAGCATCTTGATCTGCTCCAGCGTGAGCGGTTTGGCAGGCTTTGGAAGCTGTGCTGCGGGCATAGTTGCTTTGATCGTGGCGGCGTAGTCCGTCGTAATGGCGATGCCTTGCTTAGTCAGGGCTGTGGCAATCTCTGACGGCATGGCCCGAGGATGGGCCTTCAGGTAGTCACGAATGGCCTCGCTCTTGTCAACTTTGGACGTTATAGCCATTTCTCGATCTCCTTTTCCGCATAATTATCGCCCGCAGAATCACAATCCGCAAGGCCATAGCCTTCTTCTGTCGTGAGGCGAGTGGGGCTGCATGAACAAGGCACTTGCCATACATGACGTGAAGGCGAATAAAGGCACTTGCCATACCTGACTTGACAGCGAATAATTAAGGCAAAAGGAGAACTGCCATGCTCCACGTCGCCCTCCTCTGCCTGCTTGTTGGACAAGTGCCACCGCCGCCAGTCCCGCACCCGCCTGAAAGCTACACGGAGTCGCCCTCTGACCAGCCGCCCGCTGATCCTCAAGCCCAGCGGGAATGGCTTTTATCCCATCTGACCGCGGATTTGCAGTCGCAGGGCAAGGACGATGCTCAAAAGCAATCTGAGATCGAGACCATGCTGAAGAACGTGACTGACGAACAACTAACCCACGCGATTCAGTATTATCAGCGACGGAAGGCTCGCAGTTGGCCGAGGCCGAAGCCAATCTTCATCGCTTGGAAGCCTACCGCGATCAATTGAAATTGGAGGTCGAACGCCGACAGCAGACCTATCAGCAGCAGCAGGCAATCACGGCTTATGCCTGGACAAGACGAGACAAGTCATTATTTCTAGGAAAATTGGGGGAACCGACAGAAATGAGCCGCTGGAGTCCCGGCTTTAGCCGGCATTGTCGCTAAAGCCGGGACTCCAACTGCCTCATTCCAACACGGTGTCTTCGTCCTCATACGCAGGGGCGCAGCAGCAGAGGAATTTCAGGACGACCTGACCGCTGTTGCGAGAGGTTTGAAGAGGCTGTGATGCCAAGAAAAAGTTGTGGCGGATCAGGCGCGCGGCGCAAGTCCAAGGTCGCCGTCGAGGGTCGATTTTCAGGTCCACCGCGCAGGCGAAGGCCTTTCCCACGGGGGCAATCGCCGCTCGGGCCTCGTCGGGCAAATGCGTTCCTAGCTGCGTCTTCATGCAACACCTGGCAAAATTGGTCCAAATTTACGGATCGTCGTCGCCGTCAATCCGTGACAATACGAAAACCGAGGTCATCGCGGCGGGCCGACGGGACTTCCGAGGAGCGGGCCGCCGATCGGCAGCGGCTCACAGGAGTGCTCCAAGACCCGCCGCGAACCACGCGATTGACTCCCGATGCGGGCCCCGTGGGATCGCTTGCGGGGGATTCCTTGTAATAGGTGGCGCTGAAAAAGTCCTGGCACCATTCGGCGACGTTCCCATGCATGTCGCAAATTCCCCAAGGGTTCGCGGGAAAGATGCCGACCCGCATCGGTCCCCAGTAGAAGTGGTTTGCATTCGCATTGTTCAAATCGACTCCGTTGCCATAGCAAAACGGAGTGTCGGTAGCGGCGCGGCAGCAATATTCCCACTCCGCCTCCGTCGGCAGTCGATACCGCCGTTGCTCGCGTTCGGAGAGTTTCTCGCAAAAGCGCTGGGCGTCGAACCAACTGACGGACTCGACCGGGTAGCGTCGCGTATCGATCCCTTGCACGAGATCGGCGCTCTTCCCCGCACGCAAAAACTGCTCGGATTAGCTCCCATAACCGCCTGATATTGCTCTTGTGTGATCGCGCATTTCCCGATGTAGAACGGTTTCGAAATCGCAACGTCGTGCAGTTCTTCGCTGGCAAGATGATTCGCTTCGCTGGGCTGTGAACCCATATAGAACTGCCCCGGCTTGACGCGGACCAAAGTCGCGCCGATGCCGTTCGTGAATTCGTCGGCGTCCGCGACCGGCGAAGTCGATTTCGGCGCCTCATAGAAATCTCTTTCGGGCACGAAAACTTCCACGTCCTTGAAGAACGTGGGGCCTCCGCCAAAGGCTGGAGAGCCGGACTCGACGCGCTTGTCCCGCAACTCAAGCGTGGCGCCATTGATCTCACATACCCAACGGTCGCCGATTGCCGCCGATCCGATCGGCACGAATTCCTCGTTCCCCTTGAGAAAGCATCCGCCTCCCTTCCGATCTCCGGAATACTTGGAGTTCGTGCCGCTGCGGATAATCACGCCCATCCCCATGAAACCGTGCGGCTGGAAGAACGTGAGGTAGGCCCCGTCTTTTCCGCGGCCGCGGACGTAAAGATCGGTGTTGCCCCCGCGCATTTTTACCTTGGCGCGGATGCCTTGCACAGAACTCTTGACCGCAGGAATCCAAAGAACCTGACCGCTCGATTCAAGAATGCCGTCGTGGAACTTGATGGCTCCCGTCGCGAGCAGAGGCCCAACAGGGTCGGCACCGGGTCCAACCTGGAGCTTGTCCAGGTCTTTTTCCGACGAGAACACTGGGACCCAACGGCCCGGCACTGCTTGGAAAAAATCCTTGAGCGCCACGGTATCTGCGGCCGTGCTCTGGGACCCGTTATCGGCCGGCGGTCGTCCGGGCGAATCGTCAATCGCGCAGACGACGCGAAAGCCGTTGTTGCCCCTTTGACTGGGCACGAAGGCATGGCGGAACGCCGACCGGCAAGACCACGCCTGGCAGTTCCAGGCAGCGCCGCGCATCACGCGGTCCATGCCAACGGAAGGTCCCGCCGGATCGTCCGCCGCCGCGTTCGAATAGGGCACGAGGCGCGAGAGGTCCTGGCACCACTGCCAGACGTTTCCGTACATGTCATACAGCCCCCAGGCGTTCGGTTTCTTCTCCGCGACCGGGTGCGTCGTGTCGCCGGCGTTCTTGATGAACCATGCCACATCAAGCAATCCCGCCTCGTCATCGCCCGAATACCAGCGGGTCGTCGTTCCCGCGCGGCAGGCATATTCCCACTGGGCCTCCGTCGGCAGCGAGTATACCCGGTTGGCAGCCTCTTCCGCCGGCAGTTCGGACAGCTTCCGGCAGAATTCCACGGCGTCGTCCCACGACACCCGCTCCGCCGGCCTTTTCGGGTCTTGATACTTGCTCGGGTTGCTGCCGATCACGCCGCTGGTACTCCTCCTGGGTCACGACCGTTGTGCCAAGCCAGTAGGGCCTGGTGATCCGCACCCGATGCTGCGGGCCCTCCAGCGGCACGTTGTTCAAGTACCAGTCCTGAGCGTTGGTCTTCGGCCGCTTCCTTTCTTCGTCGATCACTTCCTGCGGCGAGCCCATCATGAACTCGCCCGGCGGGATCAGCGTGACCTTCATGCCGACCGAGTTGGTTTGAACTACCGGCGCGCCAAGGTACGTGGCCCAGGCGGTCTGGTGTTGAATTGCCGTTGCGGCGTCGAACGGGGCGACCGCGGGCGGCGGCGCGCCGGACGGGAGGCTCCATTTGCCATCGGGGCCGATCAGACTCCCGGAAAAATGCCCAGCGGGCGACGGCGGGTTGGCGGCAGGCCTTACCCTTGCCCGCACACCCGGCAGGTCCGCGATCTCGAGATAGACGCGGAGGCCCAGGCCGTGGTTGCGGAACTCGGGCCGGGTTGCGCCGCGGCTCGCCGACCGGCAGGGCCCGGCCGTGTTCTGCCAACTGCTGCCGCGATTCACGCGGAACAAGAAATCGGGAGGCCGCGCCGGATCTTCCATGATCCGCGACTTCGCATAATGGTCCTTGTCGAACCCGTCCCAGCACCACTGGCAGACGTTGCCGTGCATATCGTAGAGGCCCCAGGCGTTCGGCTTCTTCTCGCCCACCGGGTGCGTCATCCCGCCCGAGTTCGCGGCGTACCAGGCAGAGTCGGCCAGGCCGGCCTCGTCGTCGCCGCAATTCCAACGCGTCGTCGTTCCTGCCCGGCAGGCGTCTTCCCACTCCGCTTCCGTCGGCAGCCGATAGACCCGCCCGGCAGCCCTCTCGGCGGGCAATTCGGAGAGCCTGCGGCAGAACTCGGCGGCCTCATCCCAAGTGACGGTCTCGACCGGGTGGCGGCTGGTGTCCTTGCCCGCAGCGGTCTTCCGGTCGTCGATCCGCTGTTTGCGCACAGAGTCCCGCTCGCTGTCCGGCAAGGGCGGATGGAAGCGGGACGGGTCGAGCTGTTTGTCGGTAAACGAACTGGGGTTCGTGCCCATTACCTTCTCGTACTCGCCCTGCGTCACCTGGTACATTCCCAAGTAGAACGGCCCGGTGATGGTCACGATGTGTCGCGGGGCCTCGCTCGAAACTCGGTCGAGATACAGCGAATCGCCTTTGTCCTTTTCGTCCGCGATGGCCCTGGCGACTTCCTCGGGCGTGGAGCCCCTATGGAACACGCCCGGCGGGATGAGCACGAGCTGCATGCCGATCGAGTTCGTCTGAACCACGGGCAGATTGAGGTACTTGGCCCAGGCCGCCTGGTGTTCTTCGGCCTTGGTTTCAGCAAACGGTTCGTCGGCCAGGGGCGGGACGCCCGGCGGCCAGCGATGATCGGCGACGAGCGAGTCGCTGCTCGGAATAAAGATCGCAACCTCCTTGAACAGACCGCTTCCCACGCCGCCAACGGCTACGGTGCCCATCTCAAGACTCGAATCGTGAGTCTGCAGCAGCGGTTTGCCGTTGACCGAGAGCGTGAGCGCATCGCCGACGGCGGAGAATGCGAAGTCAAAGAAATCGTCGTAGGACTGGGGTGCATTGCCTGTTGCCAGGTCGGCGAAGCGGTAGTTGTCATCGACGAGTTTCTTACCGCAGGCAATTCCAATGCCAAAGGAACGGCCGCCGTTAAACCAGGCGATGTAGCGACCTTTCTCGCAGGCCCGCAGGGTAAGGCAGATGTTCTGGCCCGGTTCTTTCTTGGCCCTGGCGCGGAGGCTGACGTCTTTGGCGACGATCGGATATTCCAGGCCGCCGCCGCGGGTCTCCAGGGTGTGATTGGAATAGCTCACGCGGTCGTACATGGGGCCCCATCCGACCAATTGATCGGGCGACGTGAAGAGTTTGATCCACTCGCCGAAGACGAGCTTGGGCAGGTGCTCAACGGGCGGTTCCTGGAGCTTCACGGCAAGCACGTGCCGCCCGCCGGCATCGAGCGTGAAACTGCCCGTCTGGGTGCTGAACCCATGGTACTGGACCTCGAACGCATGCTCGCCCGGCCGCAGTTGGATCTCGACCTTGTCCTTGACGTTCGGCACGCTGAGCGTGATTTTCTCGCCGTCGATGGAGACCTCCGCAGCGGGCGGATCAACGTCGATCTCCAGGGTTCCGGACCTGGTGGGGATGAGCAGAACGGTCAGAAAGACGAGGGCCGCGGCCGCCGCCAAGGCACACGCCAAGACGATCGGCCTCCGCCACCAGGGGGGAAAAGGGGTCGGATCCATTTTCTCGGGGCGACCGAGGGGGTGGGGAAGGGCTGACGGCCGAGAAAATGGATCCGACCCCTGTTTCCCCCCCGGATCGCTTGGCGTCGGGGCATTTCCGGCCTGTCCGGCCGGTTTTGTCGAACTGGTCGACCCTGCTTCCGGGGCGCAGCTTTCCCCGCAACCCAGAGTACCGGCTACCCCCGCGCAACTCTCCCTGTCGGCCTTGATTTTGCTCGCCCGCGCCAAGAGCGCCGGCAGATCGCACGCGGTGCAGGCAGGCGCCAGCGCGGCGGCCACCGCGCCTGGAGTCGCATGCCGCCTGGCCGGCGACCTGGCCAGCATCTTGTGCAGGACCTTCGCCAAGGCCGCCGGCACCTCCTTGCGCTCGCGGCGGATCGGCGGGATGCGATCGCGGAGATGGGCCGCCATCTTGGTGATGCGCGTGCGGTAGCGAGGGCTGTCGAAGGGCGCGTGCCCAGTGAGCAATTTGTAGAGCGTACAACCCAGACCGTAGATATCGGCGCGGACATCGACCGTGTGCGGGTCCGTGACCTGTTCGGGGGCCATGTATTCCGCCGTGCCCACGGTCTGCCCTGCGGCGGTCATCTCCGTTTCCGTCGGCGGTTGGGCCTGGAAGAGGGCCAGCCCCAGATCGAGCAGCTTGACCTGCCCTTGCGGCGTGAGCATCAAGTTCGAGGGCTTGATGTCGCGATGCACCAATCCCTGCTCGTGCGCGGATTGCAGCCCCAGCGCGGCCTGGCGGATGATCTCGCAGGCGTCGGCAATCGGCAGCGGACCGTGGTGGCGGACCAGGTCGGCGAGGTCCATGCCCTCCACGAATTCCATGACCAGAACCCGCCGGCCGTCGATCTCGCGGGCATCCGAGGCCCTCACGATATTCGGATGGTCCAGGCTGCCCACGGCCCTCATTTCGCGATCGAAGCGGGAATTCGCTGCGGCGTCGTCATGCCGGCCCTCCGGCAGCATCTTGAGGGCGACGAAGCGGTTCAGCCGCGTATGCCAGGCCTTGTAGATGGTGCCCATTCCGCCGCCGGGCAGCCGCTCCCGGATTTCGTATTCGCCCAGGATTCGCCCCACAGTCCGCTCGCTCTCCGGGAGAGGGCCGGGGTGAGGGAGCGGGCGATCTTCCTCCTGGGGCGATTGGTCCGCAGGCGGCATATCTCCCTCGGGCAGTTTACAGATTGCCTCCACCGCCTGGCGGAACTGCGGATCGGGAACGAACGGTTCGCACGGCGCCTCCGCTTCGCGCAAGACGGAAATGAGCGTGCCGCCGAGGTGGTCAAGCGTGCGGATGGCCGTCTCGCAGGTTTCGCATTCGGACAGGTGTTCTTCAATCGCGATGGCCTCGGGCTCCGACAGGCCCCCTTTGAGATAGGAAGACAACCGGTTGTGATCAGGGCAATTGGAAGACTTCGTCACGGCTAGGTCCCCCCTTGAGGAAGAATGCTAGGAGCTGGGAGCGGGGAGCAGGGAGAAAGATCCATGACAGCTACATTCTGCAATTGGGAGACGACCGCGAAGTGATCAGCGGACAGAACATTGCCGCCTATTATGTAGAACGGGGGAGCGTCACAGCAATTTCTTGGGGTTCTTCTGGTTCTTGCGCCAAACGTGTCGATGGTCCCCAATAGGGTGGCACGTCCCTGGGCTTGCGAAGGGGGTGGTAAACCGGAAAAGCCCACCCTACTAGTGAATATCGCCAAGTTCCTGCCGCAACCGCCTGAGGACCTTGTATTTTGCCTGCCGGACCCCGGCCGGGGACATGCCGAGTTCCTCGGCTACGTCGGCCGCCGATCGGCCCTCAACCGTGGTCAGCAGGAACGCCTTCCAGGTGGCCGGTTCGAACTCCGCCCGAACGGTCGCAAAGACCTGTTGGAACAGGTCTTGCAAGGGGCCTCGCTCGTGCGATTCGGTCGATTCCGCGTCGAGGAAATCGACTTTCTGATCCAGCCCGCTGCCGCCTCCGACCATTTGGGGAAGGGCGGCCTGGCGGCGGAAATGGTCCGTGATCTTATTCCGCGCGATGATTCGCAACCAGCCGCGAAAGGTCTGCCCTGATTGCTCGCGGCGAAAGCCGGCCAGCCCTCGCCAGACCGCGAGGAAGACCTCTTGCATCACATCGGCCGCGTCGTTTGAGGACATCTGGCTGCGGCGGCACCACGTGTAAACCAGCGGCGAATAGTAAGAAACCAACCGCTGCCAGGCGGACGCATCGCCCACACGAACCGACTCGATCAGCCCGCTCGACGTAGAGCCGGATGCCTCGAAAACCAATCCGCTGTCGGGCCCCATGCACACCCCAACACAAAGTCACGTAACCGGTGAGTCATCGAACTTCTCAGGACGCAAAATCGAGCGAGTAACCGAATGGATTGTAAACCAAAGCGATCTACTTGTCAATAATGTGAAGGATGAATACCAAGAAGTTGCGGACTGCTTAGCAAGTGATAGAATGGACTGCGTTGGGGACCCTCCAGCATGTAGCACCCGGTCCCAAAAGTTTGCGGATCCCAACTTCCGCACGGCAAACCCAAAGGACGGTGGAGCGTGGGTCAGCTAATTCGAAATTCTCCCTGGGTCCCCGATCTGCCCGATCTGCCCACGATTTGCCCCGACAAGGAAACCTATTATGAGACAGTCTTTTCTCGCGTCGGTGATCGTTCTTACGTTCGCGCTCCTTGCCAGTCGGGCGGTTGCTGCCGAACCCAAACCGTTGGTTATGCGCGAGTTCATCGAGAGGAAGGAGGCCGAGACCGAATTCTCTGTTCCGGAGAGCATCCAGAAGGATATGTGCCGGTCCGCATCCACGTTCCTGGAAACCGTTTATCCCGACGTCGACAAGGGCTGGATGCGCGACGAACTTGGCAAGTGGCTGCTAAAGGACCACTACGGGTTACAAGAATTGAACCACCCAAGGGTCCGCCTCACAATTAAGGACACGATTCAATTGGACATGACCTTTCCTTGGCGCGATGACATTGAGGTCCGCGCCAATCGGCGCCACCAGGTGTCGCGCGAGAAGAATTGGACAACCCCTTGACGCTTCAAGACGCCGAGTCGCAAGCGCGTCAGGTATTGGAGAGACTGGCTGGCGGCCCGGAGCAGGCGCGACGCTTCGAGCTAAGGGATTCTCGCAGGGCGCAATCGGACTGGGACGATTTTCGCTTCTTCGAGTTCGCGCAGTCGCCAGGCCGTCTTGCCGTGACGGACGTCTATTTCCATATTCGCCGGTCCAATGGACTGGTCCTACGGTGCGAATGGAATGCGCTGCGTCTTCGGCCGGCCGTTCCTTACGAGAAGATCGTGGAGATGGCAAAGGCGGCGGGAAGGACGGAGCACGCTGTTGGTCGCCGGAACGACATCGTGCTGCAGACGCACTACTACGGCGGCGTCGGAACCCTTATTTGGGAGTTTGTCACGCCCCCGGGGCCCGGGGGCGCGCGGCAAGATGATACGTGGTGGGACGCCACCACCGGCGAGTTGATATATTCCATGGTGCTGCACGGAGGAACGCCGGACAAACCGTACAGAAACCCGCAGTATTTCGTGGAGGTGAACGACGCGCTCCTGAAGCGGCAATATCGAGAAGTCGATCCAAGAGCGCGTTGCGGAACTGGAGAAGAAATAGACTAAAAGCGCAAGGGCCGACCTTCTTCGGGCGAGCTTTGGCTACTTCGATTCCTCGTGCGGCTTGTCCTTGTCGAGCAGGACCCGCTCCTGGGGATCTTTGAGGTCGGCGTGGCGGAAACCGTCGGTGACGTATCCGCCGATGTCGAAGCGGAAGCCGGTTTCTTTGGAGAGCTTTGTGGCCCTTTGCGCCAGCTCGGCGCGCTCCAAGGGCGTTTTGCGGGGCAGGGCCAGGAAGATTTCGTTGGCTCGGGTGCGGGCCCTGACGACATACAGATCGTCGAAGACCTCCTGGTAGGTCCGCAGCATGGCGTCGTGGAGCGAATTGCTCGCGGAGGACCAGACGTTGCTCGCCACCACGCCCTCAGGCCCTACGGCGCGGCGCACGGATACGAGGAACTCCTTCGTGGCCAGATCGTAGGGAATGTTGTCGGGACCGAAGGCATCCAGGAAGATGATGTCGTAGGGCTGCTTGCACTTCTCGATAAAGCGGCGGCCGTCCTCGACGTAGGCATGCATCGCGGCGTCCTCGTGGAACCCGAAGAACTTCTTGGCCACCTCGACCACGTCCGGATCGATGTCCACGACGTCGATCGTCATCTGCGGATAGTGCTTGCGGAGCAGGCCGGGGATCGTGCCGCCGCCCAGTCCGATGATCAGCACCCGCTTGGGGTCCTTGACCAGCGTCAAGGCGACAGGCATCACTTGGGCATATTCGCAGACGATGTGGTCGGGATCGCCGACCTTGACAATGCTCTGCGAGGCGGCGGTGTTGTCATCGGCGCCGAAGCGGAGCGTCCGCAGGCCCTGCTCGTCCTCGACGACCACGATGGTCGTGTAGGGCGAGGCCTTCTTGTACAGGATCTTCTCTTCCGACGACGCCTTGCCGCAGGCGACGGCTACCAACAGCCCTAACAGCAAACTAATCTTGCGACGGTTCATCGAACAGGCTCCTTCGATTATCACAGTACACACATTTGGTTGTGGATTGGCGATTTGCCATGTTTTGTAAGTCCGCTATTATAACAAGAAAAAGGCCAGGAAACCAAGCGAGCGCTAGGAGAAACGGCCGTGCGTTTGAATATTGACAAGTGCAGGCGCGAAAACCTTGCTTTTTTCGCAGAAAGTCCCTATAAAGAAGATACGGACGCTTGGGCAGTGGAGTCCGCGCCAGACCTTATCGAGCCTTTGACGCGCAGCCCGTCGCTTTCGGTTCCGATTTTCATTTCTGCAATGGCTTGCCGTGGAACGCGGTGGCAAGCGTGTCTTGAAGGCCCTGGAAGAACTGAAAAGTCATGACGAGATCCGGCAGACGACGATCGGTTTCCATGCCCTGGGCGCCGCCTTTCCTACCTAGAGGACACGGCGTTTCGCAGCAGCGATCCTGCAAGACTCCCGCAGGGCAGCGTTGCTTGCGATTGGAGGTGCTTGAAAGCCGGACGCTGCTAAGCGTCGCGGGACCGGTGCCCGAGAGTACACCCCATTTCGATTACGTGCTGTCCAATCCGGCAGCGCTCAGGGCGCCGGCCACGGGCGGCGAACTCGGCACCGGCGATTCGAGCCCGACTGGCCTGGGGTTTACGCCCGCCCAGATCGACGCGGCCTATGGTTTCACTTCGATCAACTATGGTTCCCTCACCGGCTCGGGGGCAGGCCAGACGATCGCCATTATCGACGCCTATAACGATCCCGACATTGTCAGCGACGCGGCCACGTTCAACACCGCCTTCGGCTTGCCCTCGTTCAACACCGGCGGGCCGACGCTGACCGTGCTGAACCAGAGCGGCGGGACCTCGCTGCGGCACGTGACGGCGTCGGGCACCAGCGGCTGGGCGACCGAGGAATCGCTCGAACGTCGAGTCGGCGCATGCCATTGCGCCGCAGGCCAACATCGTGTTGATCGAGGGCAACACCAGTTCTACTTCTTCCTTGCTCACCGCAGTGGGCGCAGCGCGGACGATTACGCCAGCGGTGTCCGTGGTCTCAATGAGTTGGAGTTTAGGAGGCGAGTCCAGCAGTGAAACGAGCGATGACTCGACGTACTTCACCACGCCCAGCGGCCACGAGGGGATGACGTTCGTGGCGTCCACCGGCGACGACGGCACGACCGTTTCCGGCGCGTCGCCGGCCGTGAACTATCCGGCCGCTTCTCCCAATGTGCTGGCCGCCGGCGGCAGCAGTCTGACCCTCAACGGAGATAGTTATGTGCAGCGAGTCCGCCTGGACCAGCGGCGGCGGCGGTCAAAGTCTGTACGAAAGTGAGCCGGCCTATCAGGAGGGAGTGCAAACGTCCGGCAAACGCCAGCTCCCGGACTTGTCCTTCGACGCCAATCCCCAGACGGGCGTGCCGATTTACGACTCCTACGACTTCGGCGCCGGGACCGGCTGGGTTGGAATCGGCGGCACGAGCGTTTCCGCCCCCTGCCTGTCGGGCCTGATTGCGATCGTGGACGAGCTCCGCGTCGGCCAAAGTCTGGGCACGCTCAACGGCGCCACGCAGACCATCCCCGAACTCTACTCCCTCCCCGCCGCCGATTTCCACGACGTCACCGCCGGATACAACGCGAATTTTCCGGGCTACGGCTACTTCGGCTCCACGTACGACAGCGAAAGCTCGGGCGACAAGACCAACGGTTACCCCGATGCGGGTTTCGCGGCCAAGCCGGGTTACGATGAGGCGACGGGACTCGGCACCCCGGTGGCCAACTTGATCGCCGCCGGCTTCCTCAACCCCGTTGCCACCACGACCACCCTGACTGTTTCGGCGGCCTCATCGACCTACGGGCAGTCGTTGACCATCAAGGCCGCGGTGGCCGTCGTTGCGCCGCAGACCGGCACTCCGAGCGGCGGCACAGTGACTTTCATGGAGGGCACGACGACGATCGGCTCGGCGCCCGTCAGCAGCGGCGCCGCCACGGTGACCTTGTCCACACTGCCGGCCGGGCTGGGCACGCTCGAGCGCCAGCTATAGCGGCTTCAGCGGCACCGTCAGCGGCACCTTCTACAACTTCGCGGCCAGCAGCACCAACGGGCAGGCGGCCGCCTTGCTGACGGTTGCCGGCGGCGGTCCGCTCTCGACGGCCGGGACGACGCTCTCGCCGTTCGGGATCGCCATCGATTCCAGCGGCAATCTCTATCTGGCCGACCCGAAACACAACCGGGTGCTCGAGGTGGAAGCCGGCAGCGGCACGGTGATCACGGTCGCGGGCAACGGCACCGCCGGCTACAGCGGCAACGGCGGGCTGGCCACTTCGGCGGAGCTCGATGCGCCGTCCGGCGTGGCGGTCGACTCCAACGGCGACCTGTTTATCGCCGACACCGGCAACAACGTCGTCCGCGAGGTCGCCAACGTCAACGGCCCCAGCCCGGAGATCACCACCGTGGCGGGCAACCATACCAACGGCTACAGCGGCAGCGGCGCCGCGGCCACCTCCACGGAGCTCTCCTGGCCGACCGGCCTGGCGGTCGACGCCAGCGGGAATCTGTACATCGCCGATACGGGAGATGCCTTGATCTACGAGGTCAACGCCTCGACGCACATCGCCACCATCGTCGCCGGCGACACGCCGACGACGGGCTACTTCGGCTACTCGGGCGACGGCGGAGCGGCAACGTCGGCCGAGCTTTGGTGGCCGATGGGGGTCGCCGTGGACTCCGCGGGAGACATCTATATTGCCGACACCTTCAACGACGTGATCCGCGAGGTGAACACTTCGGGCATCATCAACACGATTGCCGGCAATGCCGGCCTCTTGACCGGGACCTACGGCGGCGACAACGGCCCGGCCACTTCGGCGGACCTGAGTTTCCCCGTCGACGTGAGCCTGGACGGAAGCGGCCACCTTTTCATCGCCGACTACGGGAACGATCGCATCCGCGAGGTCAACCTCTCCTCGGGCGCGATCGCGACCGTTGCCGGAGGCGGGCTGGTCGACAACGGTCCCGGCGCGAGCACGGCGCTGGACGGCCCTGCGGCGATGGTCGCCGACACGAGCGGGCGCCTCGATATCGCCGACTACGCCAACAACTGCGTACGCCAGCTCAATCTCACCACGGGCCTGATGACCACGATTGCCGGCATCGGGATCTCCGGCGACAACGGCGACAGCGGCCAGGCCACGGCCGCCGCGCTCGACTGGCCCACGGCCGTGGCCGTCAACGCGGCGGGCGGGCTCTTCATCGCCGACGAGTACGGCCAGCGCGTCCGCGACGTCAACCTTGCGACCGGTGTGATCACCACGATCGCCGGCGACGGGACGGCCGGCTACACGGGCAACAACGGACCGGCCACGTCGGCGGAACTCGACGATCCGACGGGCATCGCCGTCGACGCCGCCGGCAATCTGTACATCGCCGACGCGGCCAACAATTGCATCCGCGAAGTGAATCTTGCCAGCGGAACCATCACGACCATCGCCGGCGACGGCACCGCCGGCTATAGCGGCGACAACGGTCCCGCCACGTCGGCGGAGCTCGACGATCCGACGGGTGTCGCCGTGGACAATGCCGGGCACCTCTTCATCGCCGACGAGGGCAACGACCGCATCCGCGAAGTGAACCTTTCCAGCGGCCTGATCACCACCGTGGCCGGCGACGGAACTGCGGGCTACAACGGCGATGGGATCCAGGGCACGGCCGCCGAGCTCGACGCCCCCGCGGACGTGGCCGTCAACAGCGCCGGGAATCTGTTGATCGCCGACACCGACAACAACCGCATCCGACTGCTCAACCTCTCCAGCGGCGTCATCACGACCGTCGCGGGCAATGGGACCGCGGGCTATAGCGGCGACAGCGGCCAGGCCACGGCCGCGAGCATCAACAGCCCGTTGGGCGTCGCCGCCGACGCTAGCGGCGACATCTTCATCAGCGATACGGCCAACAATGTGATCCGCGAAGTGAATTCCGCGGGCGTGATCGTGACCCTGGCCGGCACGGCGACGGCGGGCGACCGTCCCAACGAGGTCCCGGCTGCCGCCGGAACCTTCAACGGCCCCGGCGGCCTGGCTGTGGACAGCGCGGGAAACCTGTACGTTGCCGATACCCAGAACGACCTGGTTCGCAAGCTGGGAGCGGCGACCACCGAGAGCGTTGCCCCAGCCGCACTGACGATCACGGCGACCAACGAGACCAAGAACTACGGGCAGACGCTGAGCTTCGCCCCGACGGCGTTCACGACCAGCGGGTTGCTCAACGGCGATGCGGTCACGAGCGTGACGTTCACGAGCGCGGGGGCGTCGGCATCGGCGGCGGCGGGCGCCTATCCCATTCTGTGCAGCGCCGCGGTGGGCAGCGGTTTGAGCAACTACACGATTACCTACGTCAGCGGCACGTTGACCGTCGCGCCGGTCCAGCTCACCGTGACGGTGAACAACCAGTCGAAGGTCTATGGCGGGGCGCTGCCGGGCTTGACCGCCAGCTACAGCGGATTCGTCAACGGCGACAGCCCTGCGAGCCTCACGACGCAGCCTATGCTCTCCACGACGGCCACGGCATCGAGCCATGTTGCGGGGAGCCCCTACCCGATCACGGCGAGCGGCGCGGTGGACCCGAACTACACTTTCAACTACGTCCCCGGGGCGCTGACGGTGACGGCTGCGCCGCTGACGATCACGGCCAACAATAAGAGCATGACCTACGGCGGGGCGCTGCCGGCGCTGACCGCCGGTTATGCGGGCCTGGTCAACGGCGACACGAGTGCGGCGATCAGCGGGCTGACGCTCTCCACGGCGGCGGCCAGCAGTCCTGCCGGGTCCTATCCGATTACGGCCAGCGGTGCGGTCGACCCGGACTACTCCATCAGCTACGTGGCCGGCACGCTGACCATCGGCCAGGCGCCGTTGACGATCACGGCATCTAACGAGGGCATGACCTACGGCGGGGCGCTGCCGGCGCTGACGGCCGGCTACATGGGCCTGGTCAACGGCAACACGAGCGCGGCAATCAGCGGGTTGGTGCTTTCCACGGCGCCGGCCGGCAGCCCCGCCGGGTCCTACCCGATCACGGCCAGCGGTGCGGTCGATCCGAACTACTCCATCAGCTACCTGCCCGGCACGCTGACCATCGGGCAAGCGCCGCTGACCATTACGGCGAATAATCAGGGCATGACCTACGGCGGCGTAATGCCGGGGCTGACGGCCAGCTACACCGGTCTGGTCAACGGCGACACGAGTGCGGCGATCAGCGGGCTCGTGCTTTCCACGGCGGCGGCCAGCAGCCCCGCCGGGTCCTACCCGATCACGGCCAGCGGCGCGTCCGATCCGAACTATTCCATCAGCTACCTGCCCGGCACGCTGACCATCGGGCAAGCGCCGCTGACGATCGCGGCAACTAACCAGGGCATGACCTACGGCGGCGGCATGCCGGGGCTGACGGCCAGCTACATGGGTTTGGTCAACGGCGACACGAGTGCGGCGATCAGCGGGCTGACGCTTTCCACGGCGGCGGCCAGCAGTCCCGCCGGGTCCTACCCGATCACGGCCAGCGGCGCGTCCGATCCGAACTACTCCATCAGCTACCTGCCCGGCACGCTGACCATCGGGCAAGCGCCGCTGACGATCGCGGCAAATAACCAGGGCATGACCTACGGCGGCGGCATGCCGGGGCTGACGGCCAGCTACACCGGTCTGGTCAACGGCGACACGAGTGCGGCGATCAGCGGGCTCGTGCTTTCCACGGCGGCGGCCAGCAGCCCCGCCGGGTCCTACCCGATCACGGCCAGCGGCGCGTCCGATCCGAACTACTCCATCAGCTACCTGCCCGGCACGTTGACCATCGGGCAAGCGCCGCTGACGATCACAGCAACGAATCAGAGCATGACCTACGGCGGAGCGCTACCGGGGCTGACGGCCGGTTATGCGGGTCTGGTCAACGGCGACACGAGTGCGGCGATCAGCGGGCTCGTGCTTTCCACGGCGGCGACCGGCAGTCCCGCCGGGTCGTATCCGATCACGGCCGGCGGTGCGTCCGATCCGAACTACTCCATCAGCTACCTGCCCGGCACGCTGACCATCGGAAAAGCGCCGCTGACGATCACACCGAATAACCAGACGATGACCTACGGCGGTGCGCTGCCGGGGCTGACGGCCAGCTACATGGGTCTGGTCAACGGCGACACGAGTGCGGCGATCGGCGGGCTCGTGCTTTCCACGGCGGCGGCCAGCAGCCCCGCCGGGTCCTACCCGATCACGGCCAGCGGCGCGTCCGATCCGAACTACTCCATCAGCTACCTGCCCGGCACGCTGACGATCGGGCAAGCGCCGCTGACGATCGCGGCAAATAACCAGGGCATGACCTACGGCGGCGGCATGCCGGGGCTGACGGCCAGCTACATGGGTCTGGTCAACGGCGACACGAGTGCGGCGATCAGCGGGCTGACGCTTTCCACGGCGGCGGCCAGCAGCCCCGCCGGGTCCTACCCGATCACGGCCAGCGGCGCGTCCGATCCGAACTACTCCATCAGCTACCTGCCCGGCACGCTGACTATCGGGCAAGCGCCGCTGACGATCGCGGCAAATAATCAGGGCATGACCTACGGCGGCGGAATGCCGGGGCTGACGGCCAGCTACATGGGCCTGGTCAACGGCGACACGAGTGCGACGATCAGCGGGCTCGTGCTTTCCACGGCGGCGGCCAGCAGCCCCGCCGGGTCCTATCCGATCACGGCCAGCGGCGCGTCCGATCCGAACTATTCCATCAGCTACCTGCCCGGCACGCTGACGATCGGGCAAGCGCCGCTGACGATCACAGCAACGAATCAGAGCATGACCTACGGCGGCGCAATGCCGGGGCTGACGGCCGGTTATGCGGGTCTGGTCAACGGGGACACGAGTGCGGCGATCAGCGGGCTCGTGCTTTCCACGGCGCCGCTACGAGCGGCGTCGGGTCGTATGCGATCGTGGCCAGCGGTGCGGCCGATCCGAACTACTCCATCAGCTACCTGCCCGGCACGCTGACCATCGGCCAAGCGCCGCTGACCATTACGGCGAACAACCAGAGCATGACCTATGGCGGCTCATTGCCGGCGCTGACGGCCGGCTACACAGGGCTGGTCAATGGCGATACGAGTGCGGCGATCAGCGGGCTCGTGCTTTCCACGGCGGAGGCCAGCAGCCCCGCCGGGTCGTATCCGATCACGGCCAGCGGCGCGTCCGATCCGAACTACTCCATCAGCTGCCTGCCCGGCACGCTGACCATCGGCCCGGCAACGTTGACGGTCACGGCCGACGACCAGACCCGCGCCTACGGCGCGGCGGACCCGGCCTTCACGGCCAGCTACAGCGGCTTTGTCAACGGCGATACGCTGGCTACGAGCAACGTCACCGGCAGTCCCAGCCTGACGAGCAGCGACACGTCCGCCAGTTCCGTGGGCACGTATCCGATCCTGGCGGCGCAAGGCACGCTGGCTGCACAAGACTACACTTTCCGCTTCGTCAACGGGACCTTGACCGTGACCCAGGAGGTCGTGACGGTCGATTCCGACCAGGGTTCCCTGGCCGCCTCCAGCAATGTGGCCTACGTGATCGGCGCGGATGCGGACGTTGCGGTCGGCAGTCCCGTCACGCTTGCTTCCGGCGGCCTGGTGACGGTGCAGAACAGCGTACTGAGCGTGCCGGGAATCATCTCGCAGCCGGGCGCCGGCGGCATCGACCTTGATGGCGGCACCCTGCAGGCGACGGCGGATTTCAGCACGTCCGCGCCGATTATTGTCGACGCCGGCGGCGGCACGATCGACTCCGGCGGATTCAACGTCGCGCTGACCGGCGGGCTTTCAGGGCCCGGCGGACTGACCACGACTGGGTCCGGCGCCGTGACGCTGGCCGGCGTGAACAGCTATTCCGGCGGCACGACGGTTGCCGCCGGCACGCTGATCGTGACCAACCCGTCCGCGATCCCGGCAGGCACGAGCCTGACGGTCGGCGCTGGTGCCGCGTCCCTATTCGGTTCACCTTTCCAGGCGACGCCCTCGGTGGTTTCGGCGGTTGCGACCCTTGTGACGGCCGGTCCGGCCGCGTCGCTGGCGCAACCGACGGCTTCTTCAGCGGTCGTTGCCGCGCAACCGGTCGTAAGCAACGCGGCGAATCAGAGCGTAGTCCACCGGACGATGACGGCGGCGTTGCCGCCATCCCCAAAGACGGTCGCTGCGACGCCGGCGCGCACGCCTGCCGCTAGGCCCCTCGCCGGGCCGTGGGACGATGCGAGAGTCGCGGGCGACCTGGCCTGGTTCGAACCGGTTGCAAGCAGGTTCGATGGACCGGAACCCCAGCATGAGAAGGACCTGGCGATCCGGGCTTTGGATGCCGTGTTTGCCGGGTACGGCCAATAATCGGCAATTCTCTCGTCAGAGCACTTCCGTCGGCCACTTCTCGTCGCGGCTCAAGGCGTCCAAGGCGTCCTTCACCCGCTGCTGCAGGCCGGCCTTCCAGCAGGCGTCGATGAAATCGGCCAGGGCCTCCTTCAACGGTTTCTTGCGATCGCTCCGCAGCGTCCGCACCGCTGCGCGAAAGTAGATCGAATCCGCGACCGAGTAGAACTTCGCCAACTGCTCCACTTCCTGGTCGGACATTGCGCGAAAGTCGGCTGCCATCCGCACGACCGTCCGGCCCGCGGTCGAGTTGTCGTCCAAGAGGAGCCGGTAGTCCTTGCGGAAATCGTCGAGCGCAGTTTTTCCAGACCGCGGGCGGCGTACAGGCGGCTCGCGTCGACGCTCGTGAATCGCAAGAGCGTGCTGGCGGTGAGAAAAGCCAGCGGACCGCTGGAGTCGGAGGCGTAGAGCTTCTGAAGTTCCCCCTCCGTGTACTGCCCTTTGCCGAGCACCGTCAGCGACGCCTCGCGCGCGAGCGTCCAGGGCCAGGAATGTCGAGGGAAAGCAAAATCGCAACTGAACATCGCCAGGTGGACGACGCTCACAAGTCCGTGCTCCATGTTGTCGAATGAAATGGCATTTTCTGAGCATTCCCCGTCAAGCGGGAAGTCGCCGTCGGACGTTTCCAAGATCCGATAGCACAGATCTTCGAGTCCCGCCATGACGTGACGGTTTAACAGCAACCGCAAGGTGCGGAGTTCGGTTGCCGCCTGTTCGTCGCCGGGCTGGGAGAGGAGAAGCCTCCAGGCGGGTTCCTCGTCCGCAATGAATCCGCAGAACGAGGTCAGCGGATTGCGCGCGTCATAATCGTCGGGATAGCGACGGGCCATTTCATGCACTTCTTTCAGCCGCCTCTCGAATGCCCCCGCCTCAAACGAGATTCGGCAAATCATAGTCTCAGCCTTCTTAGCGTTATCGTCGCTAGCCTTCTTGCCTGCTGCCTTGTCGGACGGTTCGTCTGCAGCGTCGTATACTGTAAATTGCACCAACCGGCCGCTGGAAGCATCAATCACGGCATCGTAATCATCGCCAGAGGTCATTGTGAGCAGGCCATTGCGGATCACGTAGGTGGTGTTGGGCCGGTGTGCATCGTTCAAGTTCGCTGCGGGGAGGACTTTCATGCTCAAGGCAAACGGGGGCGCGGCTTCTCCCGCGTCCAAGGACTTCACTCCCAGGCCAAAGCGCAGCGAGTTCCTTCGGCGCGGTTTGGCGGGCGGCTCTTCGCCTTTTTGCGCCATCCACCTTCTTGTCTTGCTCCTCCTCTTGGCAAACGGCTAATCCGAGGTTCGCAACCAGTTTGGAATTGGATTGCAAGAGCGCCACAACGACCTTTCGCCCCGCGGGGCGGAAAAAATGCCAATTTCGTCCTTGGTCATGGCAAAGGCATAATCAGGTTGAGTCCCCGATCGCTTCAGTCCTTTCAGTTTGGCGGTCGCCAGAATACCGCGGTGCGGCGAGACCACGATCGTCGACGTGCCCAGCGAGCCCTGCGTTTCGATCAGCATGTCGCCTTGCCAGCGATCAATATCGCCGAACCACTTGCCGAATTTCAAGAGGATCTCTTCCTCGGGCAGGAGCGGCTTGCCGAGCGGCGGGGCGTTTTCCAATTCCTTGACCTCGATCGACAAGATTCGAGGGCTGTCGCTCGTCCCCAAGGGCTTGATGCTCGCGTCGAAGAACCGTCCTGAGTCGAGAAGTCGCTGCTTGAGCTCGCAGAGCGCTGGGCGATCGTAGCAGTCGCCAGGGCGGAGTTTCAGGTAGTTGACGATTTCTTCACGGGAGCTGATCTTGTTGCCGCTGACGTAAATATCGCCGATCCGGGCCCGCGGGCCTTCGTCCAGGATATTCACGACAAGTTGGGCCGTTTTTCGCTGCGGGTCGGGCACGACCTCCACTTCGAAGCGGGGGAAGAAGTAGCCCAAGTCGGCCAACGCATCGGCAACTTCGCCTTCCAGGCGGGGCCGTTTTGCGCGGACCCATCACTGTTCCGGTTGACACTGGGAGTGGGAGCGCATGGAGCATCTCCTGGCGGAGGCGGCAAAATCTCGTAGGGACCGTATCCAGAAACCGCGTTCCACACCGGCTTCGCTGCGGGCGCGGGAAAATAGGCCGGTTTGCCCGCTTCCCAAACGGGATCTTCCCTCTTCGACTGCCCGTCGCCTTTGCCGCTCTCCAATGCCTCTTTGGACCAATAGGGCTTGGTGAGCCGCTCGGCAAGGAGTTTGAGCGAAAGTGTACGGGCCCCCATGATTTTCACGTCGCCGGCCAGATAACGCGGCCCTTCGTCGACATGGACGACAAGCCTCCCTTTCATGGCATCGGGGCGGACCTCGACGCGAACGCCGGGAAATCCCGAGTTGAAGTATCCAGCCACGATCTTGCGTTCGATAACGGCCAGGAACTCCGTCCACGGCGCAGCGGGGTGGCGGGCCAAGAGCACGTCGAAATCCCAGGTCAGCGTTGCCCTGATCGCGCTCGTCGAGAACGTGGTGTTGCCCTCCAGAACCAGTTGCTCCAGGTCGCCGCGAGTTCCGACGGCCTGCGGCAAGGCGGCAGATCCGGCGAGCCGCGCTGCCACCGACTCCAGTGCCGATTGACTGAGGTTGCCGAATGGCAGGACCTTGTCCGACGGCGCGGTCGCGTCAGCCTCCGGGGCGACCTTCTTTGTCAGTTCGTCCCACTTGTTGTCCGCTCTCTTCTTCTCTTGGGCGTCATCCAAGGGCCACGTCGGGGGCACCCGGTACTCCGGGTCGGCGGCGGCCAGCGTGCGGGAAAGACAGAAAAAGAAACCGAGGGCCAGAAACGCCAGAACTTTCCACATTCCGTTCACGGCACGACCTCCTTGTACGTTATGAGATGGCTGCCAGTTGTGGGGTATGCGAACTTCGCGCCTGAATTTTCGCCCGAAAGGACATAAGCGTCAATCCCGATTATGGCATCCCATCCACAAAGTGGGCCGGCGGTGCTAGAATCGTAGAGAATCGTATAAAAATGTCTGCTCTGTCAGGTTCGTTGATGCCGGCGTTTTTCCCCATCATGCGAGGACCCCGCCCTGCTTGCCAGGGCGGTGAATCAGGTTGAACAGCTAGAGCCGCGGCGATCGCACAGCCTCATTCACCGCCCTGGCAAGCAGGGCGGGGTCTACTCGATCAGGGAGGAAACCGCTGTAGCTGTCCAGCCTTCTTCACCGCCGGGACGAGCCAGGCGGGGTCGGACCACACGCACACCCGATGCGGAACCCCTCTACGTCGCTATCGTGCGCGGCCGCTGCTGTCGGCTTCTCATCGCCCTAGGGTTGGTGCTGATCGTCCCACGGGCCGACGCGGCCGAGCCCACATTGTTGGATTACTTTCGGGCCTGCGGCATCGGCGACGATGCCTTCGCAAAATTCTCCGATGACCGGCAAGTTACCGATGAGGAACTGGGCGTGATTCGCCGCATCGCCGTGCGCCTGCGCGACTGCCCGCACGCGGGGCAGATCGCCAACCTGCCGGGTTCGCGGCAGCTTGGCGGTCGCGGGCGGATGTTCGAGATCGAAGGTCTGCTTGGGGCAGTCGAGCGAGTTCAGGACCCAAGTGGCGAGCCGCTCTGGCGATGTGCCGTGAGCGACGGCGGCCAGGCTGTAATCTACTTGGCCGACGTGCCGGAAAAACTTCGGACCCACGGCACCGGTCAGCGCGTGGCCGCAGAGGGCGTCTTCGTGAAATATCTGCCCTCGGCCGAACCGATTGCGGTCCTGGTGGCGCCGCGGCTCCGGGCACCATGTACTCATGGTCGCCGGTCGGACTCGCCCTTGGGAAAGCTCGGCATGGACTACGCTCTATTCGAAGGGATTCGCGACGATACGGCGATGACAGCCGCGGACCACGAGGCATTTTACCGGCTGCTGATCTTGGCCAGAAATGCCGATCCGGCCGATCTCCGTCGCGAGGCGGAGCGACTCGACCCCGCGTCGCAGGGGTTGCCGGCCTTGTTTCCGGGCACCATGTACCCATGGTCGCCGGCGGCCGAGCGCGGCCGGCTGGTGACGCTCTCCGGCATCGCCCGCCGCGTCGTTCGCGTGCCCATCGACGAACGAGCGGTCGTTTCCCGCCTGGGGGCAGACCACTACTTCGAAATCGACCTCGCGGCCGATGATTCGCGGAGCAATCCCCTAGTATTCTGCACGTTGGACCTGCCCGAGGGCATGGCGCCCTTCGGACCGGTGTCGGATGGCGAGCGTGTGGAAGTGACCGGGTTCTTCCTGAAAAATTGGCAGTATCCCACGGCACTTTCCGAGGAAGAGAAGGCCGCCAACCCCGGATCTTCCCTCGCCTTGCAGACCGCGCCGCTGGTGATTGGCCCTGCGCCGCTGAGGGAAACAGCCGGTACCGCCGGGTCAGGGAACAAAAATTCGGCCGACGCGGCCGTCGGCGGCCTCCTCCTACTAGCCATGACCGGGGTTTGCCTGTTATTATGGCATTTTCGACAAACCGACCAGGAGTTTTCCCGGCAGGTGATTGGCCGGCGGTAAGGCATTTTTCCTTACGCTGTAGGGTGGGACCAGCGAGGAC
Source organism: uncultured Planctomycetia bacterium (assembly GCA_963824275.1). GTDB lineage: Bacteria > Planctomycetota > Planctomycetia > Pirellulales > Thermoguttaceae > JANXQG01. The sequence goes on from CAWGOT010000003.1 coordinate 2,931,714, forward strand.
CAGCGAGCTTGCGAGCGCCGGCCCACCGATCATGGGTTGGTGGGCCGGCGCTCGCAAGCCGACCATGGGTACATGGTGCCCGGGTCCCACCCTACTGCTACGGCCGCAATCATAAGCGGAAGTAAGACATTTTTTCCAAAGGAGACAGCAATGCGACGCGCGAAGATCACGATTATCGGGGCAGGCAATGTGGGGGCGACCACCGCCCACTGGTGTGCGGCGGGCGAACTGGGCGACGTTGTGCTCTTGGACATCCCGCAGACCGAGAACATGCCCAAGGGCAAGGCGTTGGACCTTTTCCAGGCCGGTCCGATCATGGATTTTGACGCCCGCATCACGGGCACGACCAACTACGACGACACGGTCGATAGCGACGTGGTGGTGATCACGGCTGGCATCCCTCGCAAGCCGGGCATGAGCCGCGACGACCTCCTGAACACCAACGCCCGCATCGTGGGCGCAGTTTCCGAGGAGATCCGCCAGAGCAGCCCTGAGGCGATCGTGATCGTGGTCAGCAATCCCCTCGACGCGATGGTGCAGAGGGCCTGGCAGGTGACCGGCTTCCGGCCGCAGCGGGTCCTGGGGCAGGCGGGCGTGTTGGATACGGCCCGTTTCCGCGCGTTCCTGGCGATGGAGCTCAACGTCAGCGTGGAAGACGTCTCGGCAATGTTGCTGGGCGGTCACGGCGACACGATGGTGCCGCTGGCCAGTTGCGCCTCGGTGGGAGGCATTCCGGTCACGAATCTGATCGCCCCGGAGCGGCTGGCCGCGATCATTCAGCGGACCCGCGACGGCGGCGCCGAGATCGTCTCTTTGCTGAAGACGGGCAGCGCCTACTATGCCCCGGCCGCCGCCACCGCGCAGATGGTCGAGGCCATCGTCCGCGACAAGAAGCGGCTGATCCCCTGCGCCGCGTATTGCGACCAGGAGTACGGCGTGGGCGGATTTTACGTCGGCGTGCCGGTGGTCCTGGGCGCTGCGGGCGTGGAGCGGATCATCGAGTTGCCACTCTCGGAGAGCGAGCAGGCCGCGTTCCAGAAGAGCGTCGACGCCGTGAAAGGGCTGGTGGAGACGATGGCCCGGCTGGCGGGCTGACTCACCGCTTCTCCGGCGTGGGGATCTTCTTGCCCTTGAGCTGATAGACATAGGCCAGCACTTCGGCCACGGCGGCGTAGCGGGCCTGCGGGATGGGATGATCGATCTCGACCTCGCGATACAAGGCCTGGGCCAGCGGCTTGCGCTCCAGGATGGGAATGCCGTTTTCCAGGGCCAGCTTGCGGATCCGCGCGGCAATCAGTCCGGCGCCTTTGGCCACCACGATCGGCGCAGGCCATCGTCTTGGGGTCGTACTGGATGGCGATGGCCAATTCGGTCGGGTTGGTGATCACGGCGTCGGCCTTGGGCACCGCGGTGGATATGCGATGCATGGCCAGTTGCCGCTGGACCTGCTTCCGCCGCGCGGCCATCTGCGGATTGGCCTCGAGGTTCTTGAGCTCCTCGCGGACCTCTTGCGTCGTCATCCGCAGGTCTTGCTCGTGCTTCCACCACTGGAAGCCGTAGTCCAGGACCGCCAGCAGCAGCAAGGCCAGGGCGATCTTGAGGCTGGTCCAGATCAGGACCTGCGTGAGATAGCCAGCGATCTCCGCAGTCGACATCGCCGCCAACCCGAGGATCTTCTCCCGCTGGCCGTAGAGGACGGCATAGGCCACGCCCGCCACCAGCGCCATCTTCAAGAGCCCCATCACCAGCCGCACCAGGCTGGGCAGCGAGAAGAGCCGCGCGAAACCTCGCAGGGGATCGAGCCGCATCAGGTCGGGCGCCAGCTTCTCCGGCAGGAAAAGAAACCCGACTTGCAGGAAGTTGGCCGCGATGCCCGTGAACATCAGCAGTCCCAGGATCGGCAGCATGCAGCCGGCCAGCGCGTAGACCACGCGCTGCGCGTGGGCCGTGAAGAATTGCGGGTCGACCGTGAGCCAGGCCTCGCCTCCCAGTTGCTCGGTCGCGTAGCGGGCCAGCATCTCCACGACGGGGCGGCCCATCCATAAGAGGGCCGCCAGCCCGACCATCAGCAAGGCGGCGGAGGCCAGGTCCTGGCTCTTCGCGACCTGACCCTCTTCCCGCGCCTGCTGACGGCGGTGCGGGGTTGCGTCCTGCGTCTTGTCGCCGTCGGTTTCCGCCATGTCAGGGTGCTAGGGAGAATGGAGTGGGTAGTGAGTAGGGTGGCGTCGAGCGCAGCGAAGGCCCACCAGGGGCCGTTGATTGGTGGGTCTGCACTGCGCTTGGCCCACCCTACTGAGAGCGAATGGGGATTCGCAGGGTCTCAAAGAGGACCTGCAAGGTCGGCACGATCTGATCCTGGAAGACCAGCAGGGCCGCTCCGAGGGACAGGAAAAGGACGCCGAAGGTGATCATGGCGTTGAGGCCGAAACCGACCACCATCACATTCAATTGCGGCAGCGTGCGGCTGATCAGGCCCAGCACCAACGTCGCCAACAAGACGGCCGTCATCACCGGGGCCGCGGCGCGGATCGCCAGGTGAAAACTCTGTGTGATCAAGACGAGTATGGTTTCCACCAGCGGTGCGAGCAGACCTGGTCCCGATCCGCCGCCGGCCGTGCCGAGGAACAACGCCCCGCTGCCGCCGGGCGGGATGACGCTGAACGTGTCCAGCAGGCCGCCCAGCAGGAGACGATGCCCTCCGATGATCAGGAACAGCGCCGTGCTCAGCAGGCTGAAGAGTTGCGAGAAGAGCGGCACGTTCGTCGACGTCGTGGGGTCGAAGACGTCGGCCAGCGTCAGCCCTCCGACGCGGCTCATCATGTCGCCGGCCATCTGCATCCCGCCCAGCAGGATCGAGATTCCCAGCCCTAGGATCAGGCCGATCAGAAGCTCGCCGCCGAGGACCGCCGCGTAGACCAGCAGGCTGCCGGGGTAGGGCAGGGTGGCGAACCATTGGCTGGGCATGATCAGCACGGCCAGCGTGAGCGCGATCAGGGCCCGCACCGTGGCCGGGGCCTGCGTCGAGCCGAAGATCGGCGTCGCGATCAGCACGCCGCTGGTCCGCGTCAAGACCAGCGTGAAGACGAGAAACTTCTCCACGTTCAGCAGGGCCAGGGCGTCCATCGGCATCAGAATCTCCCGGGGATGCCCGCGATCAGATCGGTCGTGTACTGCACCATCTGGCCCAGCAGCCAGGGCAGCGTGAAGCTCAAGACCAGGACCATGATCACGATCTTGGGCACGAAGGCCACCGTCTGTTCCTGGATCTGCGTCACCGCCTGGAGCAGGCCGATGACCAGGCCCACGACCATCCCCGCCACGAGCACCGGGGCCGCAATCAAGAGGCTCATCCAGATCGCTTCGCGACCGAGTCCGATGGCCAGTTCCGATAAAGTGTCAGGAGTCATAGGGATGAGGGATGAGGGATGAGGGATGAAGGATGAAGGATGAAGGATGAGGGATGAGGGATGAGGGATGAGGGATGAGGGATCGACCACGTGTCGTTCATCCCTTATCTCTCATCTCTCATCCCTTATCTCTCATCATTTGTGTTTTCGTCAGTGCATAATCTGGAAACTTTGCATCAGCATTCCGACCACGAGGTGCCAGCCGTCGACAAGCACGAACAACAGGATCTTGAACGGCAGCGAGACCAGCGTGGGCGGCAGCATGAGCATGCCCATCGAGACCATCACGCTGGCGATCACCATGTCGAGGATCAGGAACGGCAGGTAGATCTGGAACCCGATGAGGAAGGCCGTCTTCAGTTCGCTGAGCATGTAGGCCGGCAGGAGGACGGTCAACGGCACGTCTTCGTACCTGGTCGGGGCCGGTTCGGTCGAGGCATATTTCCAGAACAACAGCACGTCCTCGGTATTGCCGGTGCGTTCGATCTGCGCGCCATGAATTGTCGGATGGGGCCCGCGCCGCGGTCGAAGGCCTGCTGCATGCCGATCTGCTTGTTCGTGTAGGGAACGATCGACTGGTCGTAGACCTGTTTCCAGGTGGGGGCCATGACCAGGAGCGTGATGAACATGGCCAGCGAGAGGAGCACCTGGTTCGGCGGCAGCGTCTGCGTGCCCAGGGCCTGCCGCAACATGCTCAGGACCACCGCCACGCGGACGAAACAGGTGGTCATCAAGAGGATCGCCGGCGCCAAGCTGAGCACGGTCAGCAGGAGCATCACCTGGATCGTGGAACTGAGCCCTTCGGGGCTGACCCATTTTTCCGGTCCTGCGGTCAAATCCTGCGGCACGTTGAGCGTCAATGGCCGGTTGCCCGCATCGTCGGCACGGGCGGCCGAGGGCGTCAAAGGCCCGATAAGCAGCCAGCGCCAACGCCAGCAGCTTCGCCAGGGGGAGCAACCGTAGTGGCTGCCCCACGCGGGAATCTGACATCTGAGACTTGCAAATTGAAAATTGCAAATTGCAAATTGAAAAGTGAAAGCCGGATTTCGGATTTCGGATTTGTTTTTGATCAGGCATGATTTTGCTCCCAGCGATAGCGCTTCCGCCGCGGGCCTTGTGGTTCGAGACTGTCGAGTTCGGACGGCTCGCTTGACTTGGTGCCAACTGTTGAAAGACCTGGCGGAAGGCCGTGGTGGAACTCTTCGGGTCGGCCTGCTGGCAGATGCCAGCGATGCGATCGACCTCGAGGGGATCGGTGACTTCGGTCAGGGTCTCGGTGCCGGCGGGCGTGATCGAGACCAGCAGCAGCTTGTTGCCGCAGCGGAGGAGTTGCACCTGCTGGCGTGCGCCGAGCGGGCGCGGCCGAGGATGTCGAAGACCTCTCGCGGCAGCAGCAAGGAGCCGCGGGCGCCGCCTTGCGCATGGCCCAGGCGACGACCAGGAACAGCCCTAGCACGATCGCCAGGCTGCCGCCGACGGTGATCGATTGCGCTCAGCGGCGAGTTCCTGCCTGCGGCGTTCTTGTCGGCATGACTGCCCAGGCTCAGCGGCGCCGTCGACGGGCTTTGTGCGGCGGGGGAAGAAGGAGTTGCTGCCGCCGACGTGCCGGAGGAGGGCGACGGCGGCGGGTAACCCGCAGCGGGCGCGGTCGCCGGAAGTTGCACCGGCAACGGCAGCGGAACGAGTGTGGCTTGCGGGGGTGGTTCGAGCGGTTTCGCCGGCTCGGAAGGCGCACTTGCCGGCGCGCTCGCCGCGGGTGTACTCGCACTCGTCGTCAAGGCATGCGCCGAGGGCTCGGTATCTTGTTGGAAAACGGCAGGCAGCGCGTCGGGGGACCGCAATCCGGGCGGATCGGGAGCGTATTCGGCTGCGGCCCCCGCGCGGGCCGGAAGGGCGATTTCCGCCGGCTTCGGCCCCGCACCGGTCGCCACGCCGATCCCGGATTCGGGAGGCCTGGCGCTCGGGCCGTTTGCCACGGCGACTCCGATCTCCGCGTCCTTTGGCGCCAAGGCGGGCGACGCCGCAGGCGGTTGATTGGGCGGCCACGGCTGGCCCGCCGAATTTGCGGGAGGCTCGGCTGCACCCGCAGCGGAGGCTGCCAGCAGACAGGATCCCAGTACGACGATACGTAAAGACATGTTTGCGCTTCCTTGCACGTGTCTCAGTGTTTCAGGATAGGACGTTGGCCCCCACGATCAGTTCGGCCACGCGGACACAGAAGTTGTCGTTCAGCACCAGCACCTCGCCCCGCGCGATGAGGCGGCCGTTGACGTAAATGTCGACCGGATCGCCCGCCAGCTTGTCCAGCGGCACGACGGACCCCTTGCGGAGCTTCAGCACGTCCTCCAGGTACATGTGGGTCCGGCCCAGTTCGATCTTCAGATCAAGCTCCACGTCGCGGATCAGATCGAGCGTGGCGGTTTCCGTTGAGGGCGTGGCGGGCGAGAACTCGTCGAGTCGATAGGAGGAGACGCCGGAAGGGACCTCGCCCAGCCGGCCGGAGTTGACCGATTCCAGGGCCTTCTCGGCCTGTGCCAGGAGGTATTCGATGTCCTGCGTGGCGATGTCCGGTTCCTGCGCCTGTTGTGCGGAAGGGGACCGGCCGGGCGGAGCCGCCGCTGGCGCGGCGGCCGGCGCGGCGCGGCCCGATTCGCTCAGCAGTTTCTCGATGTCGTCCTGGGCCAAGGGCTGGTCGTCCTTGCCGCCGACCATGGGTGCATGCTGCCCGCGGGCCGGGGAGGCGGGCGGCTTCGCCGAACCCAGGGCACTGGGTGCCCCGGCAGGTTCCTTCGGTTGACTGAAGAGCCGTTCAATCTCGTCCTGGCTCATCAAGGGATCATCGTTCGCCATCGGAATCCATTCCTATTAAGGGATGAAGGCTGAAGGAGGAAGGATGAATCAGGAGCTTTCATCCTTCGTGCCTCACGCATCATCCTTCATCCTTCATCCTTCATCCTTTATCTCAGTTCTCCAGCGAAGAATAATCGCTAATAATCAATTCCTGCAAGATCGGCTTGCCGAAAATGATCCTCGCCTTCTCCAGGATGATCCGCTTAATCAGACCTAGGCTGGGATCGGTCAGGTCGGTCATCTCCGCGCTGCGGATCACCACCATCACCTGTTCGCGGAAGCGGTTCTGGTTCAGCTCGAAGAGCTTTTCAAAGTCTTTTTTGTCGCCTACAGCTACGATGCCGTACAGATGGAAGTCGATCCGCAAGGTGTTCGTCGAGGCCGGCTGGTAGATGGTGACGGAAAACTCCTTCAGGTCGACCTCCACGTTCTTCGGTCCATCGCCTTCCCCTGGGGAATCGGTTTCGCCTTTCTTATGATCGGCGGGCGGTTTGACGTTACCGGCGGCGGATGCCGAGTCGGAGGCAGTGGGCACGCAGAGGTAGGCCACCACGCACTCCACGCCGACCACCAGCATGACCAGCCCTAGGACCAGGATCTTGCCCAGCATCGATCCTCGGGCCGCTTCGGGCGGCAGGGTCGGCGGCTGCTTCTTCAGGGGTGGACGGTGTCTTAGCCATGGTAGTCTCGCGGTTTCTTCAAGGCTCTCAATTCTAAGTTGCCGTTTGACGATCGGGCGGGAAAAAACCGCATGTTGGCATCCGGCCGGCCGTTTATTCCATGTTTGACGTTTAATTGCAAATTGCGAACTTGCAATTTCAAATTTGCAATTTGCAATTTGCAATCTGCACCGGCGGCATAAGGTGCTTCGCCTGCTGGTAAACCATAGTTCGCCGCAGCACCTCGTCCATCGTTTCCGTCACCACCAGCCGCTGGCCGTTGGTGAGCGTGATGAACGTGTCGGGCCGGGCCTCGACGTATTGGATCAACTCGGCGTTGAGGATGAACGGTTCGCCTCCCAAGTGGGTCAATGTAATCATGGCGGAAAACAAATCCGAAATCCGAACGTCGAAATCCGAAACAAATTCAAAAACACAAATGTCCAAACCGTTTTGATCATTCGAAATTTCCCTTTCCGAGTTGTTTCCGGATTTCGGATTTCGGATTTTTTCCTAGGGGACTTGTCCAAGCTGCAACAAGACGTTCGAACAACTGCGTGGCCGTGGTGATCACGCGCGTGTTGCTCTGATACATGGTCGAGGTCGTAATCAGGTTGATCAGGCTGGCGCCAATATCGGTATTCGACAATTCCAGCGAGCCGGCCACGATCGTGCCGGTCCCCGCGTCGCCCGGGTCGCCGGTGATCGGCAGGCCGGAGTTGACGCCGGTAGCATACATGTTTTGCCCTACCTGTTCCAGACCAGCCGGATTGGTAAATCGGGCCAATTGGATCTGGCCCAGGGTTTGGCTGATGCCGTTGCTGAAAACGCCGCTGATCAGGCCGCTGTCGCTGATGTTGAAGCTGTTCAAGACGCCCGGAGCGGACCCGTCCTGGCTGGCCACGTTCAACGACGCGCTCGCGGTGGCAAGGCCGGAAACCTGGGAAAAATCGAGGTTGAATTGCAGCGGGTTGACCGAGGGCTCGTTGGCCCGCCCGATGGTGACGGTCGTATTGGAGGCCGAGACGAAGTTGCCCTCGCCGTTGAAACTGACCGTGCCCGTGCCGACGGCGATGCCCTGTTGCCCGTTGCCGGGGTCGTTCTGGCCGCAGTCGGCATACCAGCGATAGACGGTGGCGCTGCTGCTGACGCTTTGCAGAACGGCGGTGATGGTCACCGAGAGCGGCGTGCCCAGGCTGTCGTAGGCCACCATGCTGGTCGTCGTGCCTTGGCCGGCGGCCGTCTGTATCGAGTTGAAGGGCAGGCTTATGGCGGTGGTCGTGGGGGGATTGCCGCTGATCAATTGCATCGCCGAAAGGCCGATGCCCACGGCATTGGGCGTGCCGTTATTGCCCACGATGTTGATCTTGCCGTCGGAGGTGACGGTCACGCCCGGTGACTCGCCGGAGACGGAATCGACGGGAATCGGGTTGTTCGGATCGTTGCCCGGCGGCGACTGGATGCCGAGCGAACCTTGCAGGAAGTTGGCCAGGTCCTTGAGAGTCGTGGTGTTCGTGATGGTCAAGTCTTGCGCGGTGAGCGTATTGCCGCCCACGCTCCCCGTAAAGCTCAAGGTGCCCGTGGTGGGAAAGACGTTGGAGTAGGTCCCGGTCGTGCTGTCATATTCCACCACGTTCTGCAACAATGTGGTGCTGGTGGCAGCCGGACCGTCGAAACTCATGACCTGGCCGCCCTCGATCGATGCATCGGTGGCGTTGTCGGTGTAGGTGTAGCCGTTCGCCGTGGCGGTGGCGAGCGGGATATTGGCAATTTGATAAAAACTCGTGTCGCCCGGCGTGCTGTTCGTGTTGCGGTAGATCTTCTCCGACGTCCATGTCCCGGAACTGGGGGCGGGGAGGTCCTTGAGCGTGACCTCGTTGTCCGTCAACGACGGCGACGTGGTCGCCACGAGTTGTGGCCGGCTTTCCGTGTTGGTCGTGCTGTTGTAGAAGGTCACGTAATACTGGTAGGTGCCGGTGAGCTGGCCGGCGCCGCCCACGGTCGCCGTCATGCTGCTCGCGGGTTGGGCGATGCTGCCGTCGGTGAGCGGGCCCGACTGGAGGATCGAGGCCGTATTGGCGAGCGCACCGTCGGGGGTCAGCGCCTTGCAAGGTGGCTTCCGTGGTGGCCTTGGCCACGGAAGCGGTGCCCACGGGGATGCTCAGCGGCTGGAGGTGCGACGTATCGACCTGGAAGTCGCTGTTGATGCCGTAGCCCATCACGCGGTTGCCGGTGCCCGTGACCAGCTCATTATTGGCGTTGGTCATGAAGGTGCCGTTGCGGGTATAGTTCTGCTCGCCTTTCTCGCCCTGGACGATGAAAAAGCCGTCGCCCTGGATGGCGAGGTCGGTGGGACTATTGGCCGTGGAGATCGTGCCTTGGGAGAAATTGGGCGTGATCTCCGCGACCTCCACGCCCAGGCCCTGTTGCTGCGGGTTGGTGCCGCCGTTGTCGGCGCTGGGCGAGGAGCCGACGCTCTGCGTCTGCAGAAACTGATTGGCAAACAGCACGTCGGAGGCCTTGAAGCCCACGGTGTTCGCGTTGGCCAGGTTGTTGCCGATGACGTCGATCTGCGTTTCGGATGCATTCAAGCCCGTGAGGGCCGTGCTCATGGCGGATGCTAAACTCATGGTTTATCGTTCCTTGTCGTAAGGTACGTGGTTTGGACTGAATTTTGGGAGTACTAGCCGCCGCTGCCCGCCGGCGCGATCTGGGTCACGCTGCTCAGGGCGATGCTCGAACTGCCCACGTTCAAGACCGCGCTGCCGTTGGAAATCGAAGCCGAATTGACCGTGCCGGTGACCTGCTTGCCGGTGCTGTCGGTGCCGGTGACCGTGGCCCCGATGAGGCTGCCGGCCGAGGCGATGCTCTGCCCCAAGGCCACCGACTGCAAGGTGCTCGTCAACTGCTGGTTGGACTCGATCGACTGGATCTGGCTCACCTGGTTCATCAGGTCGGTGTTGCTCATCGGTTGCGTCGGATCCTGGTTCTGCAACTCGGTCACGAGCATCTGCGTGAAATCGTTGACGGTCAGCGATTGCAGGTTGCTGGTGCTGGTGGAACTGGAAGTCGCGGCCGCGGCGCTGCCGGCGGACGACGTGGGATTGGTGACTGCGGTGGACATGTTGGCTCCTTGGGACAGGAAGTTCTTAGTTCTTAGTTCTTAGTGCTAAGTTCTAAGAACTAAGCACTAAGCACAAAGTACGAAGTTCACACGACGACGTTCAAGTGTCCTCCGTCGCCCAACGGCGTGGAGGGCGCCGCCGCGACCGTGCTCGGCGGTTCGCTGCCGCCGCGCACGGGACTGCGGAGCGGCGAGCCGCTGCCGGTTTGCGGCGAACGATTCTGGTATTGCGACGATTGGTTCGACATGCCGCCCCGCGAGCGATCCATCAGGTCGACGTCGAAACGCTGGACCTTGATGTCGTGCTGGGCCAGCCGTTCGCGGAGGGCCGGCAGGTTGTCCAGCAGGACATTCCGCGCGGCGGGTGTTTCGGCCTCGACGCGGGCGGTCAGCTCCCCTTTCGTAACGCTGATTTCGATCCGCAGCGATCCGAGTTCCGGCGGACTCAAACGCAGGCGGACGCTGCCCCCCTGGCCGTCGATGTCCTGGAAGGCCTGGGTCACGCGCTCGACGAAGCGCACGCGGTCGGCCTGGCTCAATGTGGTATCGGCCGCCGGCGCCGTGCTCGACGGGCCGGCGGCAGTTGTCTCGTGAAGCGGCGTTTGCCCGACGGCGGCCGCGCCGGAAGCCGAGCCCCCGGAGGGCGTCGCTGTCGCGCTGGCGTCATTCGTAGAGTCCGATTGCAAAAGCGACTGGTTGGGGGACTTCGCCCGCTCGGTGTGCGCCGATTGCACGTCGGGGATCTGCTGAGTCGTGTCGTCGGCCGGCGCGGCCGGGTCCGGGGCCGCATTGGGGATCTGGCTGGCAGGCGCCGCGCCAACACCGCCCACGGCGGACGGCGAGGAAGGTTGTCTCGCCTTGGGATCCGCCGGCGAGGTCTCGGCAGGGTTCGCGGCCGGGCTGACGGGGGTTGCGGCGGCGGCGGCCACGGGATCCGTGCCGGCGGACGAGCCTCTGTCCGCCCGACGCGTCGTCCGGCCGGGTTGTGGTTGTGGGCGCGGCCGGCGTTTGGTCGCGCACCGCGGCAGACCGCGGCCCCAGGTTTGCTTGCGGCGCCGGACTTATTGGATCCGCAGGTGTCGCGATTGTCGTTTCTGACGTCTGCGTCGTCTGCCCGGCCGGCGTCGTGGCCGGCTGCGTGAGGGCATGGCTGTTGGCGTCTGTCGTATTGGCAGGATGGCCTTCGCCGGACGTCGATCCACTCACAGACCGACCAGTGCGACCTGGTGCCCGAGCCCGTTCTACCGACGGTATGTTGCCGGATTGGATGCCCGCGCTCCCTTGCGCCGGGGCTGGGCTCGCGGTGGCGCTGCTGCCGGCGGGCGCCACGTTCGCCGGCGCAACGGCAACGAGGTTGGCATCGGCGTTCGCCACCGTGGCATCGCCCTTTTTGATTTTCGGTGCGTCGTCTCCCTGCGCCGTGCTCGACGGTTGCGGGGAGTCCTGATTCGACGACCCGCTGTTGGGGTCCTGGCGGCTCGGATCGTGGTTGTCTTGGGAAGCGGTCTGCGCCTCGTTGTTGGTCGTCTGCCGCGGCGAAGAACCGTGCGCCGGCGAGGCGGCCGGCGTGCCAATCTGTCGTCGGACTGACGAGTCGCTGCCGCTTTCCGGCGACCCGCGATTTGCCGTCCCGCCGGCCGTGGACGGAGTCTGCGACGCCGTCGCCGGCGCATCGCTCGACTCGAGGTTGCTTCCGCTATTGCTCGCCGGCGCTGCATCGGCCGATTCGTTCTGCGCCCTTTGCAGGTAATTGCTGAAGGCGGACTGCGGGCTTGCCGCCGCGCCCGCGCCATCGGCGTACGAAGGCTCGCTGGCGGTCAGTCGAGTCAGGACGTCAAAGTTCATTACCGACATGTCACGATCCCGGCCCCTTGGGCGGTTGGAGTTTCTTTTCGGTCTCATTGGCCACGCCCGCCTTGGGTTGGCCCTGGCGGATGCGCTCCAGGACCTCGCCGATCTGTTGCCTCTCGTCTTCATTGTCCTTGAACTCGGCGATGATCTTGGCCCGCTTGCTGTCCGACATGCTGGTCAAAAGACTGACGACGACGTCGATGTCGCCTTTTTTCAATCTCTGCGAAGGAGCTCCTTGGCCTGCTTGGGCTTGAGCGACTGCAGGGTCTGCGAAACATTGGCGATGCCTTCGGCCGTGGCGCTGGTGGTGAGCTTTTCGAGTTCCGCCTGCAAATCGTCGCGCACGGCTTGCACGCGTTTCTCTTCGGCGACGATGTTGTCGAGTTCCTTGCGGAATTGGGCGAGATTCGCCTGCACGGTCATTTCGCGTTGTTCCAGGTCGCGGGCCTTCAGCCCTTGGGCGGCCAGGAACTGGTCGTAGGACGGCTGCTCGCTGTTGCCTTCCTTCTTCGGCGGCGGTGGCGGCAGGAACGATTCCGGGCTCTTGCCCTGCAAGATGCCCACGGCCTGCACGAAGCGTTCGCGGTCGACTTTCCAGGACCGCGCATAGAAGGCAATCAACACCACGGCCGAGATGACCGTGGCCACGCAGACCGCGGCGACCAGCGAAACCAGCATGCCCAGCAATTTGCCGATCATGGCAGGGCCTCCGCTGCGGACTGTTGCATTTGTCGAAAGGCCTGTTGCGAAGCCACCTCATCCAGCCGCTTGACCTCGCGGAGGTCTTCCTCGCGGCGGTGCTGCTCGATCTTCCGTTCGCGAAGCTTCTCCAACACGCGGACCTCGCGATCGGCCTCGACCAGCGCCTCGCGGCGGCGCTCGATCTCGGCCGCTACCGTCTCCCGCTGCCGGGCGACGTGCCGCTGCTGCGCCCGCGCCACCAGTTCGTAACGTTGGGCCTCGACCAGCTTGTCGATATCGACGACCCCCGGCGAGGCCTTCAAGCGGCAGAATTCCCGCAGGACGTCGAGTTCCCGGCCCAAGCCCTCGAACTGCTTCCGCAACACGTCGTCGATGCGATAGGCCTCGGCCAGCGCAGCGCGGCATTCGTCGCGCCGCGACTCGCGCAGGCCAAGCAAGGCCGACAGACGAAAGGTGAATTTGGGCATGGTCAGGTCCTCGAAATCCGAAATCCGAAATCCGAAATCCGAAACAAATTCAAAATCGTAATCCGAAATGGTCCAAACGGGTTGGTTTTGCCGGTTTCTGTCATTGGTATTTTGTATTTATTATCGGGCACCGTGTACTCATGGTCGCGGATTTCGGATTTCGGATTTCGGATTTTTATTTCGGAGTGGATGCTAGTAGTTTCTGCGCCTTCTGGTTCAATCCGAGCAGTCCTTGCCGGGCATCGTCGATCGACGAGGGCTGATCGACGCGCTGGCGGAGGAAGGCGTTCAGGTCGTCCTGCATATCGATGGCCGCGTCGACCAGCTTGTTGCCGCCGCGGCGATAGGCCCCGATCGAGATCAGGTCTTCGTGGTCGCGATGCGCGGCCAGCAGATTGCGGACTGCCGTCGCCGCGCGGCGATGCTCCTCGCCGGCGATCTCGGACATCAGACGGCTGAGGCTCGCCAGCACGTCGACGGCCGGGTAGTGGCCGCGGGCGGCCAGGTTGCGCGAGAGCCACGTGTGGCCGTCCAGCAGGCCGCGAACGGTGTCGGCGATCGGCTCGTTGGGATCGTCGCCTTCGACCAGCACGGTAAAGAAGGCCGTGATGCTCCCGGCGGGGCTGCGTCCGGCCCGCTCGATCAGCTTGGGCAGCAGGGCGAAGACCGAAGGCGGATAGCCCCGCGTGGCGGGCGGTTCGCCCGCCGCCAGGCCGATCTCGCGCTGGGCCATGGCATAGCGGGTGACGGAATCCATCAACAGCAGGACGTCCTTGCCCTGATCGCGAAAATATTCGGCGATCGCGGCGGCGGTGGCTGCCGCCTCGACGCGGACCAGGGCCGGCTCGTCGCTGGTGGCCACGATGACCACGCTCCTGGCCAGACCCTGCGGACCAAGGTCGCGCTCGATGAACTCGTTGACCTCGCGGCCGCGCTCGCCGATCAGGGCGATGACGTTCACGTCTGCCGACGTGTAGCGGGCCATCATGCCCAACAGCACGCTCTTGCCCACGCCCGATCCGGCAAAGATGCCCATCCGCTGTCCCTTGCCGCAGGTCAACAGGCCGTCGATGGCGCGAATGCCGGTGGAGAGCGGCTGGTCGATCCGCGGCCGCGTGCAGGCATGCGGCGGCTGGCGGTCGAGTGCTGCTCTGTGGGCCAGCGCCGGCTGCGGCTTGCCGTCCACGGCCCGGCCGGAGGCGTCGATCACGCGGCCCAGCAGTCCCTCGCCGACCCGCAGCCAGCGGGCCGTTTGCCGCAGCCGCACGCGGTTGCCGTGGCGGATGCCCGCCAGGTCGCTCAAGGGATAGAGCAAAGTCATCGGGGTACCCGTTGCGGGTCGCGAAAGCCGATCACCTCGGCCAGCAGCGGCGATACCGCTTTCCGCGCTGGATTTCTGCGATCGCCCCCACCGGCGCCGGAAAGCCCGCCGCCGAGATCGTCATGCCGACGGTCTGCGCCACGCTGCCCGTGAGGGCCGTGGTCATGACGCGATCGAGTTGTGCTTTATAGTTTTGCATTTTTATCCAGTACTCAGTACTCAGTACTAAGCACTAAGCTCTTCCTCCACGCGGGCAAGCTGGGCTTCGAACGTCTGGTCGACCGTGCCGAAACGGGTCTCCACGCGGCACCCGCCCGGCGAGACCGAGGCGTCGGCGACGATCTGCGTCTCGCCCAGTCCGGACATCTCCTGGACCAGCAACTGCACCTGGGTTTGCAGGGCCCGGTGGTCGTCCGGGTTCAGCAACAGGCGGACCTGCCCGCTGCCCGCGGCCAGTTGCAGGGCCTCGCGGATCAGGGTCAGGGGGATTTCGCGGCTGCCGCGTCAGCTCGCCGCGGATCAGCCGCTTGGCAATTTCCGCCGCCAGGTGAATGCCCGCCGCCTCCCATTGGGCCAGCCATGCCTGCTTCGCCTGATGGATGTCGAGGATCGCCTGCCGCAGGGCGGGGATGCACCGTGGCAAGCTGCTGCTGGATCATCTGCTCGACCTCGGCCAGGGCCGCCTGGCGGCCTTCGGCCTGGGCCTGGGCGCGGACGGCCGCGGCCTCCTGCTGGGCCTTGGAGCACGATCTTGGCCGCCTCCGCGCGGACCTGGTCCAGGTATTTCTTCGCCTGGTCGGCCATGTCGTCGAAGTTGAACGCCACGCTGGCGGTAGCCATGTTCTGGTCGGTGGCGCGAAGGACCGTGGGCATGATGGTTCAGGGAGCGGGGAGCGGGGAGCGGGGAGCGGGGAGCGGAAAGCGGGAAGCATTGCTCCCGGCTTCCTGCTCCCTGCTCTCTGCTTCATAATTCGTCCGGCTGGCAATCCGCGCCACCTGCCGCCGGGCTTCTTCCACGTCGCGGAGGCGGATCGGGCCGGGATGGTCGAGCTTCTGGCGGACGCGCGCGGGCGTCGGCTTGCGGTAGGCGGCCAGCAAGCGGCGCGATCAGTTCCGGCGCCGCGCCGAACAAGGCCGGCAACATCAGGTCCGGCCCCGCTTCGTCGAAGACCTCGGCCAGCACGTCGGCGTCCAGGTCGGCCAGGTCATCGAAACGCCAATTGCCGCCACCAAGGGTCCCGCAGCTTCTCGGCCAGCGTGCGGTCGCGGCTGGCCAGGTTGTCGAGGATGCGCATGCCCACGCGGCCGTCGGTGGCCTTCAGGATTCCGGCCACGGCCTGCAAACCGGCCACGCGGCGGCGCTGCATTTCGGCACCGGCTGTGAGAACCTGCGACCGCAGCGTCTCCTCGACCTCGCGGAGGATTTCCGGATCGGTCTCTTCCAGATCGACCAGCCGATGGATGACGTCGACCTGCACGTTCTCCGGCAGCCGCGACAGCACGGCCCCCGCCCGCGCTGGCGGCAAGTGCGAGAGCACCAGGGCGATCGTCTGCGGACGCTCGTTGCCCAGCACGCGGACCAGCTTCTCGGCCTCGGCCTCCTGGAGGAAGCGGAAAGGGGGAGGCGGGGAGCCACCCAGAGGGTGCCCGGCGGGGAGCGGGGAGCAAGAGACATCGCTTCCGCCTCCTGCGCCTGGCACCATATTCCCTGCTCCGTGCCCTGTGAGCGAGCTGGGAGTGGACGGCAGCCATTCCACTCCCCGCTCTGGGCTCTGCGCTCCCTGCCCTGTGAACTCGTCGATCACCCGCCGCTGTTCGCCCTGGTCGATGTCTTCCATTTCCACGACGATGCCCGGACCTGGCGGGCCTGTTCCGGCGTCAATTGATCGAGCACGGCGTCGGCCGCGGCCGTATCGAGGCTGGCCACCAGGATGGCCGCCTTGCGAAGTCCGTCGTTGGAGAGTTTCATGATCATCTGGCGTTCAGTTCACTTGTCCGATCCAGGTGCGGAGGATATTGGCCGCCGAATCAGGATCTTCCTTCACGAATTCGGAGAGCTCGTCGCGGAGCGAAGGGCCGCTGCCGGTGATGCGGCGGAGGCGGCGGGCAGCAGTCACCTCGACCTCTTCTTCGGCCGCCTGGGGCTTCGGCTCACTGCCGCTGACGCGCATCGAAATTGCTGCCGACTCCGCCGGCGGGGCCGGAAGGCTGCGGAGCAGCGAACGCAGCATGCCCAGGCTGAAGAGCACCAGGCCCACCATCGCGATCGTCGGCCAGTTCTGGCCCAGCCAAGACGTGGCCCGCTGCATCGCCGGCGTGGCCGCGATCTCGGCAACCTTGATGTCCTGGAAGGTCGTCACCGTGACCAGCGAGGTCGCGTCCTTGATTTCCGGCGCGGTCGGCAGCAGGTTGGCGACGGCCGTGCGGACATCCTGCGTGATCTCGGTGCGGATCGGCTCGATGGCCTGCGCGTCGGGCCTCTTGACTTCTTCGCCCTCCTTGGGCGGGTTCCGCTGCTGCCAGACTTTCTCGTAGTAGCCTGCCGGGATGCCGACGGAGACCTTGGCCAGTTTCGGAGTCAGGCCGAACTTCTCGGTTTCCGTGCTCGTCGAATTCACGATGTTGATCTGTTCGCTCTTGCTTTCATCTTTGGTCTCGGTCCCCTTACCGAGCGAGGCCGGCGCCATGGCGCCACCGCTAGTGTTTGACTGAAGACCCGGTGCCCCGCCGGACGGCGCCGACTCGCGGGTCATCGTACTGGTGTTTTGCGAGTCTTTGACCGTGATCGGCTTGGGGTCGTTCTTAATTTCGTAGCTGCGGCTGTTCTTTTGCTGGTCGAGTGTTACGAGCGATGTCACGGTGACGCCTGGAATATAAGAGAGGTATTGGCGGACCTTGGTGGTCAACTCCTGTTCGGCGGCTCGCACGGCGCGGGCGTAGGCGTCGTCATTGGAGCCGCCGCGGCCCTCGGCCCCGATGTGAAGCGCCCGTTGGCATCGGCAATCGTGACATTTTCGGGCTTCATGCCAGCAATGGCGGCAGCAACATAGTAACGGATCGTGTCGACCTGGTCCTCATCCAGAGGCACGCCCCCGATTCCTTGGGCCGCCACCGAGGCCGTTTGCAGCGGCGGCAGACCGATTCCGCCCGACTGCGGCTGCCGGTCGATGAGCACCGACGCCCGCTCGACGCCCTTCAAGCTGCTGATCACGTCAGCCATTTCTTGTTCCAGTGCTATCAGGTGTTGCTCCTCGCGCTGCTTGGGAGACGCCAAGAGGTAGTTGTCTCCGGCGTCCTTGAGCCTTTCACCGAAATTTGGCGGCAGGGCCTTGGCGTCGGCCAGCGCGGCCAGATAGGCGGCACGCTTGGAATGGGGCACCTTCAGCCGCCCGCCTTCAAGTGTGAAATCATTCAGGCCGGCCTTGCCGAGGACCTCTGCCATCTTGTCCAAGGTGGCCGTCGATATCGACTCGTTGCCGAACAGGTAGTCCTCGCCGCCGCCCACCTGCGACTGGAACAAGTAGCCCACGCTGACCACGGCCACCACCAGCAGCAGACCGGTCGTGATCCGGCCGCCGGGGGTCATCGAGCGGAACAGGTCGTTGAATTGAGCAAAGGCTTTGTTGAGGAAGTCCATGGTCCGGTGTCAGGTGCTAGGTGTCAGGTGTCAGGTGTCAGGTGTCACGTCCCCTCGCCCTCCGGGAGAGGGCTAGGGTGAGGGCGATGGTTCAAATTTGCAAGTTCTTGATTTCCGTAAAGGCGTCGACCAGCTTGTTGCGGACCTGGATCATCATCTGGAAGGCGATGTCGGCCTTCTGCACGGCGGTCAGGACTTCGGCCGGGTTGACGTTGCCGCCGGTCGCCAGCTTTTCCACGGCCTTGTCCGCGGCGGCCTGCATCGAGTTCACGTCCTGGATCGACTGCACGAGGAAGTCCTTGAACGACGGCCCGCCCTCCGCAGTGCCCGCGGCGCCGCCGCGCGGCCCGGTTGCAGGATGGGAGACGTCGTTATGCCGGTAATAGGGGTCATGTTTATGCCAGGTCAATCGGGGCAAGGAAAATTCGAAATCCGAAACTCGAAATCCGAAACAAATCCGAAATGAAAAAATTCAAATGATCAAAACGGTTTTGGACCTTCCTGTTTTGTATTGGAATTTTTTTTTTTATTTTTGTATTGGAATTTGTTTCGGATTTCGAGTTTCGGATTTCGGATTTCTTTTCTTACGCCAGGATCTTCAACGTCTGCTGCTCCATGTCTTTCGAAATATCCATCGCACCGAGGTTGGCCTCGTACGATCGGGCCGCCTCCAGGGCGTTGGTGAACTCGGTCATCAGGTCGATGTTCGGATAGGCCACCTCGCCGGCGTGAGGGCCGGACTTCACGGCGTCCGGATGGTTCGGCTCGCGCCGCCAGATCGGTTCGGTGGGCAGGCTCTGGACCGAGCTGACCTTCACGCCGGCCGCGCCGTTGCTGCCCTCTTCGGTCTCGAAGACGACCGTCTTCGGCTGGTAGGGCATCTTTTCGCCGCTGGAGGTGTGCGTGCTCTTGATGTTGGCAATGTTGTTGGAAATCTGGAACATGCGCTGCCGCTGCGCCACCAGGCCGCTGGCACTAATATCGAGGGCGGAAATCATCTTTGGTTCTCCGGGGGACTAAAAAGTACTCAGTGCTCAGTACTCAGTATTCAAACCGTTCCACGAATCGCCGTCTGCAACTGGTGGAACTGGTCCTCAAGGATCGTAATCGCCAAATTGTGCTGCATGTGGTTCTTTACCATCTCGCTGACCTGTGATTCCATGTCGACATTGTTCATGTCGTGGCGAAGGATCTGCGACGACTTGGCCACCTCGGCCATCAACGTCTTCGGCGCAAGTTCCGATTTCGCCCGGCGAGCCAACCTGCGGCTGGTCGCGCTCGTCAATCGCCTGTTTCAGGCGGGCCTGAAAATCCTCCACCGACAAGTCCCGCGCCTGGTAGCCGGGGGTGTCGATGTTCGCGATGTTGCCTGCCAAGACCGCGTTCCGGGCCTGCGAGAAGCTCACGACTTCCTGCAAGACGGGGATCGTAGTGGATTGGAACAAGGCGGATAACATGGCGACTATCTTGGGTTTGGGGATTCTCTGCAAGGGCCGTGCCGAAAGGGTCTTAGAACTTAGATCCTATGGATACAATCTTGAAGCTCTAAGCTCTAAGCACTAAGCACTAAGCACTGCGTACTGAGTACTGTGCACTAAATATCCCAATTCGGCAATTCCTGCGCTTCACCTACGGCAGAATCTGCCGGTCTACTGCATGCGTGTCATCGTCTCCGTCATAAAGGATTTCTCACGGGGGGCGTAACCATACTGCCGCAACTTGCCGGAAAGCGTGCGGATGCCGATGCCCAGGGCCTTGGCCGTGCGGGCGCGATGGCCGCCGTAATGCTCCAGCGTGGCCTCGATCAATCGCCGCTCCATCTCCTCCAGGCTGATTCCCACCGGAACGCTCTCCTCGGCGTCGGCGCGGCTCGGCACCGATGTACCCATGGTCGTTGGCGCGACGATCAGCCAGCGGCGGAGCTCGTCGGCCGTCACGCAACCGGTCGTCGTCAGCACGCTCGCCCTGGTGACGATGTTCTCCAGTTCCCGGACGTTGCCCGGCCAGTGGTAATCGAGCAGCAACTGCGCGGCGGCCGGCTCCAGCGCGCAGCAGTCGCGTTGCAAACGCTGCGCGGATCGCTGAAAGAAATAGGCGGCCAGTTCCGGCACGTCCTCGCGGCGCTGGCGGAGCGGCGGCACCGTGAGCGGCAGCACGGCCAGGCGGAAGTAAAGGTCTTCGCGGAAACGGCCCGCCGCGACCTCGCCCTGCAAATCGCGGTTCGTCGTGGCCAGCACGCGGACGTCGACGTGCAGCGTCTTGCACGAGCCGACCCGCTCGAACGATTTCTCCTGCAACACCCGCAGCAGCTTGGCCTGCAAGGCCAGATCGATCTCGGTGACCTCGTCCAGCAGGATCGTGCCGCCCTGGGCCGCCTCGAAGCGGCCGGTCCGCGGGGCGTCGGCCCCGGTAAAGGCCCCTTTTTCGTGGCCGAAGAGCTCGCTTTCCATGAGGTGCGCCGAGAGCACAGGGCAGTTCAAGCTGACCATCGGCGTGGCGTGGCGATGGCTGGCGGCATGGATCGCCCGCGCGACCAACTCCTTGCCCGTGCCGCTCTCGCCCGCGATCAGCACGGTCTCCGAGGTCGGCCCGATCTGCAAGATCCGCGTCCGCAGGGCCTGCATCGCAGGGCTGGAGCCGATCATCGCCGGCGAGCTAACGTCGGCGATGGCATCGGCCGGCTCCGGATGCACCAGCCGCCCGTGCCGCATGGCCTGTGTCACCAGCCGCTCCAGGGCGTCGGCCTCGAACGGCTTCTCGATGTAATCGAAGGCACCGTGCCGCATGGCCTCGACGGCCGTGGCCACCGTGGCGTGGGCCGTGACCATCACGATCTGCGGTCCCATGTACTCATGGGCTGGGCATTGCCGCTGCCGCAGTTGGACGATCAGCTCGATGCCGGTCATGCCCGGCATCATCATGTCGGTGACGATGCAATCGAAGCGGGCCTTTTGCAAGACCTGCAGAGCCTCGGCCCCGGAACTGCAGCATTGCACGTGGTGGCCGGCATGCCGCAGCACGTCGGCCATCGACTCGCGGGCGCGGGCGTGGTCGTCGACCACCAGCACGCGGCCGATTGACGAAGACGGGATAGGCGAGTTCGCAGCCATCAGGCAGCCTCCTGGGAAAAGCCGGCAGACGAAAGGAAGGGGAACCTCAAGGTAAAGACCGCGCCGCGACCCGGAGCACCGGGTACCCCGCCGTTGGCCGCGGCGGCCGTGCCGCCGTGGGCCTCGGCAATTCGCGCGACGATGGCCAGCCCCAGGCCCGTGCCGGACTGCTTGGTGGTGAAGAACGGCTCGAAGACCCGCGGCAGGTCGTCCGCGGGCAGGCCCGGTCCGCTGTCGGCGACGTGAAGTTCCAAGCCGCCGGGTGAAACGCTGGAACTGACCGTCAGCGTGCCGCCCTGGGGCATCACGTCCAAGGCGTTGAGCACGAGGTTCAGCACCGCGCGGCGGAGCATTTCGCGATCGGCCCTCAAGGTCTGTTGCGGCGGGACCTCGAGCTCGAAGCGGATCTTCTGCGCGGCCAACTGCGGGGCCAGCGCGGCCGCGACGTCGGCCAGCAGCTTGCGGAGCGGGAGTTCGGCCAACTGCGGATCGCGGTCCGAGGTGAAGTGCAAGAGGTCGTTGACCATCACGTCCATGGCGCGGAATCCGGCGCTGACTTTCTCCAGCATGTCGAGGCTTTCCGCGTCGCTGCCCACGCGGCGGCGGAGCATGCTCAAGTACAACGTGACCGGCACCAGGTTGTTCCGCACCTCGTGGGCCACGTGCGAGGCCATCTGGCCCAGGTCGGCCAGGCGGTTCTTGCGGGCCAGCTCGCGGTTCTTGATCTCCAATTCGGCGGTGAGCTGGCGGACCTCGTCGCGCAGGGCGTCGTGCGTCTGCTCCAGCCGCAGCGTGGCCGTGTGCCAGGCTGCCAGGATCGTTTGCAGATCGGCGCTGGCGTCCAGGCTCGCAGGGTCAACGGCAATCGCAGGTTGTGTCATGGCTCGAAGTTACCTTTCCGACGACAAGTCGATCTGGCTGGTTCCCGCGCCGGGGCGCGCGGTGCTCCGGATCGCCGCGGCGTACGCCCCTTGGGCTCGGCCGGCCGCGCGGAGCTGCTGCAGCCGGTTCGCGGTGGCGTCGCGCTTGTGGACCATGATCTCTTCACACCGCTTCTCATGGCTTACAATCTCCTTGAGCAGCGTTTCGCATTCCTCAACCAGGCGGGCGCAGGCGGCGCGGTCTTGCGGCGAGCGCCACTGCCGCTGCTCGGGGTCTTGCCCTCGATACGGGTCCAGCGCCTTTTCGATCCGCTGAATATCGCTCAAGGGCTTTTGTTTCACGGAAAGCGCGTCCAGCAAGCCGGTGACGTTGCCCTGGTCGATCAGTTCCAACTGGCGGCGGCCCAAGTCGCGAAGCTGCACCAGGCAGGTGTATTTCGCCCGCACGAGCTGCATCAGGATGTCGGTAGGCAAGTTGGTCATCGGACTATAAGCTGTACGTATTTGGGTAGGGTGGGACCAGCTCGCGTAGCGAGCGCCGGCCCACCAATCGGATCATTGTCGTCGCTGGTGGGCCGGCGCTCGCTACGCGAGCTGGTCCCACCCTACGGTCTATGCGGTCGCTTCCCTTCATAAACTGCACAGGCGATCGAGCAGATCGCCCCATTGTTTGCGGTTGAAGTTCGTGGTTTGTTCGAAACGGGCCTCGGGCGCCCCACTTGAAATCAAGCGTCGCAGGGCCAGGCGGGCCTGCTCCAGCGACGTGCGGGCCTCGGCCGGCCGGTCCATCTGCCGGTAGACGTTGGCAATCTGCAAATAGGCGTCGAGCACCTCCGGGTCCGTCGCGTAGTGGTTTGCCGCCGACTGGTAGGCCCTCAGGGCCTCCGGGTAACGCTCCAAGGCGAAATAGGCGCCGCCCACGGCAAAGCGGGCATTTCGCAGAACGGCCTTTTCCTCGGCGGTCATGTCCTCCGCATCGCGGCGGCTGAGCTTGTCTTGCAAATACCCGTAGGCCTCCAAGGCCTGTTGCAACAGCCGGCGGCTTTCGCCGGCGCGCTCGCCGCGGGCCGCGGAGGAAACCTCCTTCTCCAGCCCCGCTTTCAACTCCATGGCCCGCCGCCGCGAGCTGTCGGCCAGCAGGTAGCGGGCGACCGTCGCCTGCGAGGCGTCGGGGTAACGCTCGAGCGCTTCGTGCAGCCGCTCGATCGCCTCGCGATCGCGCGCGATGCCGTGCAGGAGCTCGCCCAGGGCGAAGAGCGAGTCGCGCCATTCCTTGCTGGCCGGCGTCAATTGCTCGCCGTCGAGGTTGTCCTGCAAGAGGCTCTCGGCCAGCTTCTGGTCGCCCAGATTCACCGCCGCCCGGCTTGCCAAGAGCCTTGCCCGATAGACGGCCACGTCCCGCGGATGCTGCTGAATGCACTCCTCGAGCGATTCCAAGGCCTGTTTCGTTTCTCCCAGCGAGAGCTCGGCCTCGCCCAGATCGGCCAGGGCCTGGGCTTGCCGCAAGTGGGTCTCGTTGCGCAAGTACAGCCGCAGCATGGCGGCCGCATGGCGGAAGTCGTGGCCGGCAAGGTAGGCGCCGGCACTGTTCCAAAGCTGCTCCGGATACTGGCGGGTTGTAAATTGTTCGCGGGCCACCTCCGTCAGCGTGTCGCCGGCCCGGCGGAACTGCGTGCGGGCCTGCTTGCGGAGCGACTCGGCCCGCTCGGGCGGCAAGTGCTCGGCCTGCTCCATGAGGTTTTCGCCCCAGGTGTGATAGATCTGGGCCGTCAACTGCAATGCCTGGTCCTTGGGCATGAGATGCACGAGCGACGTGCTGATCTCCACGCCTGTTGCCCATTTTTCCGCCTTCACGTACTCCTGGCAGACGCGGAGGAGCGTCGATTGCACTTGCGACAACGTGATCCACGGGTTGTGGAACTCGTCCTGCCGGGCGCAGCCCGCCACCAGCCGCCGATAGGCAAGCACCGCCTCTTCATGGCGGCCCATGCGGCGGCCGATGTCGCCCTGCTGGTACAACGCCGCCAGGTCCTCGGGCGAGTCCGGGAAGAGCCGCGAGGTCCGCTCCATCTGATTGAGGGCTGCGGGCAGATCGCCCAGTTCCATCATGCACAGTCCGATCAGGTAGCTTGCCTGCCGGGCCACGCGCTTGTCGCCCAGGTCTTGGCTCAGCGCCCGGCGGAAAGACTCAAGTGCCAGACCGAACTTGGCCTTGCTGCCGTCGTCGGATTTTGGATTTTGGATTTCCGATTTTCCGCTTGGGAGTGAAGCCTGTGCGGCGGCGTTCGGAAGTTTATTCCCGTTTTCCTTTTGATTTTTGTCTCCATTTGTTTCATTTGTTTCGGATTTCGGATTTCGGATTTCGGATTTTTCGCCCTCTGCTGCTTTCTGCAGCGCCTGGCCTTCCGCCAGCGCCAGTCTGCCGCGGAGCAGCGAGATCTCGCTCCGCAGCAAGGGGTTATCCGGTATTTTGTCCAAGGCCGCGACACATTCCTGGCCGCGATTCATCCGCAGGAGAATCTCCGCCTGTGCCACCAGCACCTGCCGCTGCTGGAGATCGCCAAATTGCGGATCGGAGAGCAGTTTCTGGCTTTCCGCCAGGGCTTTATCGAGCTCCGGCGGTTGGACGCCCATGCGGGCCTCGATCAGCAGCAAGCGGATCTCGCGCGCCCTATCCGCATTCTTGGCCAGCGCCTCTTCCAGCACCGGCAAGGCCTCTTCCAAGCGGCCGCAGCGGCAAAGGCTCTTGCCCAGCAGGTACAGGCCGGCCGGCTCGCGATTCGCCGGAAAGCCTCGCTCCCGCGAGCGCGCCAGATAGAGCGCGGCCAGGCGAAACGTCTCCGCCCGCTCTTTGCCGCTGGCCTCTTCCGCGGCGGCGGCGTCAAGCGTTCCCAGGATGAAGTCGGGGCCGCCCCAATCTTCCGTAGTAATGTCCTTGCTGACAGCCAGGCGCTCGGCCATGCCGCGGGCCTCGGCCGTGTTGCCACGATCCAATGCGCCGAGGGCCATGGCCAGCGTGACGGGTTTGGGCGGCGGTTTGCGATTGCGCAGGATCTTGACCGTCGAGACGACGCCCACCACGACGGCCAGGTTGACCGCCAAGACCAGCAATACGCGGAAGCGATCGGCCAGCAGTCTTCCCAACCCAGCCCGCAGCCTGCCGGCGCCGGGTGCCCGCTTGCGGGTGGCGTCCGCCTCGGGTGGCTCCGCCTCGGGCGATTTGGGAAAGTTCTTGGCCATGAAAGTCGATAGAAGAGTAAACGCGATTGTCGGCGCCGCGCTCGTAATGCCGCCTTCAGGCGGCTTCTCGCCCAATTTCCGCGAGCAAACCTACGGCTCTCCTGGTCCGCGCCGCGGCATGCGCAGCGCAAAACGGGGATGCGGCGGGGAGTATGTACCCGAAAATCCTGCGCACGTGTCAATGCACGTTTGGGGGGGAGATTCTGGATCCCGAAGGCGGAAGGCGATCCAGCCGGTCAAAGCACAAAAGCCGAAGGCCAAAATTCGAAATCCGAAATCCGAAATCCGAAACAAATCCGAAATTCGAAAAAGGAAAAAGGAAATCCAAACCCCCAAACCCCCGATGCCTGCCCTGGGTGTGTTTTGGACCTTTGGAATTTCTGTTTTGAATTTGCTTCGGATTTCCGATTTGTTTCGGATTTCGGATTTGAGATTTCGGATTTTTCCCCTACGCCAGGGTCTCGGAGTGCGCCTTGCTCCCCGTGATTTGCTCGATGATCCAGCGATCGACGTCGGAGAGCATTTGCGGCGAAATCTCATGGCCGCAGGGATAGAGCCGCAGGGTAATCGACATCCCCGCGGTGTGCAAAAGGCGAAGGTCGTCGCAGACCTGTTGCTCGCGATAGACCGTGCTGCGGCGGCCCGTGGCCAGGAAGACCGCCAACTGCCGGGCCTCCGGCAGGCGGGAGAGCGGAGCGCCGCCTGTCGGCAGGCGTCCACCCAGCGAGAGCGCCCCGGCGAACTTGTAGGGGTGGTTCATGGCGACGCGAAAGGCCATCGTACCGCCCGTATCGAAGCCGGCCAGGAAGATCCGCCGCGGATCGATGTTGAAGCGGCGGAAGGTCATTTCGATCGAGTCGAAAATTCGCTGCTCGGCCTGCTGCAGGCCGTGCTCGTCGTCGGACCAGCCATAGACCGCTTCTTCCGACCTCGCGGCGATGATCCCTGCTTGCGGAGCGAGGCTCACGCCCCGCGGCGCCACGGCCACGTAGTTCCGCATGCTCACCAGCGGCATGATCCGCAGCAACTGCCGCTCGTCCGCGAGCGGCCCGTGCAGCCAGACCAGGAGCGGATAGGAATAGCCCGGTTCGTAGTGCAGCGGCGCGAAGGTCGCATGCACCGTGTCCTGCTGCGCCGTGCTGAACAGGCCCGACTCGATTTCGAAGGTGACGGGCGGAACACCGCGCTCGCGCGAGGCAACGACTGCCGGGGTTGGCCCATGGGTGATTCCTCGGGAGAACGTGAGGTAGGGATTGCTGCGCCGCGCGCTGCGATGGTGCGGCACCCGAATGCGAAAGCGTGAATCTCCAAACTCTATGCGTTTGCAGGCAGTCTGTCAACTGCATTCCACGCCGCGAATTTCGCCGCGAAACCGTCGTTTCCGACGAAGCTTGGCGGTGGAAAAAATGTGGGCGGCTGCGGCGCAGTTTTTGCTGCGGCGGGCGGTAAGTCCTTGCTAGGGTGGGCCAAGCTCCGGGATGCAGGATGCGGGATGAAGGATGAAGGATGAAGGATGAGAGATGAGAGATGAGGGATGAGGGATGAGGGATGAGGGATGAGGGATGAGGGATGAGGGATGAGGGATGAGGGATGAGGGATGAGGGATGAGGGATGAGGGATGAGGGATGAGGGATGAGGGATGAGGGATGAGGGAGGGGGGTGGCCTTCTTCCAAGGTTTCGGTCAGGAGGAGGACTGACGAGGCCAAGCATCTATGCTAGCAATGCCAGCACCCAGCGCGAAAGTGCAAGGCGCCGTGTGGTCCAAGAAGCAGGGTGGGCCGAGCCGACCATGCTGCCCACGCTGCCCGCGGGCATCCCTCATCCTTTATCCCTCATCCTTCCTTCTCACCGTACCCGTAGCGCTCGAAAAAGCCCGCCCAGCGGCGGCCAATTTCCCCAGCCAACTCGGGCGGAAGCTGATACCGGTTGGTCTTGTAATCGGCCTTCTGGTCGAAGTAGGTCTTCATTTGTGGAAGCACTTTTTCGAATCCGCCCAGATTCAATTCCTCGTAGACCCGTTGCATTTGCTGGATCGGCTCGGCCACGAGGTCCTCGTACCGCACTTCGCAGAATTGCCCTGCGGGGATCAGGCCGCGGTCGCGCTCGAAGACCTCGTACATTCGTGTAAACGTCTTGAAGACGTACTCGTCCAGCCCTTCGTAGGTCGGCACCTGCAATCCGTCGTTGCGGTACAGCCGTTTCCAGAGGTTGATCGTGGAGGGGAAAATCACCAGCGGGTTGCGCACGATGTGGATGAAGCGGGCCTTGGGGAACATCTCCAGCAAGACCTTGATGCGGAAGGTATGCGGCGGCGACTTCAAGACGATCCGCCGCGGCGTTCGCACCGTGAGACACTTCAGAAACCACATCAGGCCGTCTTTCCAAGCGGCGCGCGTGCCGGGCGGCACGTCCGCCAACTCGAAGAACTCCTGGTATTGCGGCGGGTGGTTGGGAAAGGCGATCGTCTGGTAGGGCGACGGCAGGCCCATGTTGCACAGCGCGAATTCATCCTCTTGAGGGCAGTCCCACCCCGCGGCCATGTTATCCATCGGCCGCTGTTTGGGCAGCAGGCCCCAGAGCAGCGGCCGGAAAACGGGGGCCGAAATCAGAAAATGGTTCGGGCAGAAGCAGTCGAAGGTGTTCGAATACGTGTGCCGCTCGTCCAGCACCAGCAGTTCGTGCAGGAGCGTCGTGCCCGACCGCCAGTGGCCGATCACAAAGACCGGATCGCCCTGGAGTTGCGTGCGGGCGATGCGTCTTCCCCAGAAGAGCGTTTGCAGCAGGCCCAGCCCGTAGTTCATGATGCTCAAGAGCGACATCAGCACCGCCATGGCCCAGCGGCGGGGTGATATATGAAAGCGATTCCGCACCAGCATGGGGTACCAGCCCTTGGCCGTCATGCCGTCCCAAAACCGCAGGAACCAGGGCTTATCGGTATAGCCTCCGGAGCCGAGGCCGTCGGATTTCTTGGGCAGGGGCGCGGAGTTGGGTGATTGAGCGGCATCATCAGCCTTGGCGGAGGGCTTGTCCTGCCTTTGATCTTGCGCGGTTGACATATTGGTTCGAGGGGAAAAGCGCGGCGATTGAGCAACTCCATGATAGCAGGTGCGGCGGGCGGGGCAAGACAGGAAAATTTGGAGGGCGGCAGCGGGGAGTGCTTTTCTTTCAGCCATGCTTGGTTGCCGCACGGTCGCCGTGGGGTATATAATGACCTCGCGCTAGGGACACAGACACGGTAGCGACACGGCCATGCACATCTCGGTAGCCGGTCTTACGAAAACCTACGGCAGGCACCGCGCGCTGGACGGGATTTCGATGGAGATCGAGCCCGGCCAGATCGTGGCGATTCTCGGGCCCAACGGCGCAGGCAAGACCACGCTCCTGCGCGTGCTGGCGACGATCGCCGCGCCGAGCGCGGGCGAGGTGCGTCTCGATGGCGAATTGCTCCGCCGCGATAGGATCGATCTCCGCCGCCGCTTGTTTTTCCTTCCCGATACGCCCTATGTCCTTTACGGGACCGCTATTCGCCACATCGGCATGGTCCTGCGGCTGTACGAGGCCGACCGGCCGGCGATCGAGGAGCGGGTGCTGGAACTGCTCCGCGAGTTCGACCTCCTGCCGTTGGCCGACGTCCGGCTCGGCGGGCTGTCGCGGGGCGAGCTGTACAAGGCGGCCCTGGTGGCCCTGATCGCCGCCGATCCCGAGGTCTGGCTGTTCGACGAGCCGTTTGCCTCGGGCATGGACCCGCGCGGCATCGCCGCGCTCCGCAATCAGGCCAAGGCGGCCGTCGCGCGGGCAGAACGGTGATCTACTCGACCCAGATCATGGAAGTCGCCGAGCGTTTTTCGGACCGGGTATGCATCCTTCACAAGGGCCGCGTCGAGGCCCTGGACAGCGTCGACCGGCTCCGCGCGGCAAGCGGGCGAGCGGGTGACGTGCTGGAGACGATCTTGGCCGCGTTGCATGCCGACTGAGCCTTTCTCGTTGTGGGCCGTATCATGAGATGGAACGTGTCGCCCCTGGAAAAAACGCTTCGCCGCAGCGTCCGGGCCGAGGTTCGCGCCTCGCCCGCGCTGTGGGATGCCTACCGCCGCCGCCGAACGCCGTGGTGGCGAAAAGCACTGTCGATAATTCTGGCGTTGGCGTGCCTGAACTTCTTGCCCATCGGGCTTGTGCTCATGCCCGTCTCACTCTCGTTTGCACTCGCGGCGCCCGTCATCAAGCCGCATTTCGCGGTGCCGGATGCCGCCCTCCAGGGGAGTCGGATTACGATGGCGTTGGCGGCCTTGTTCCTGACCGGCTGGGGGTTGATGGTAGCAGCGGCGTCCAACGCGCTCAACGCACTGGGCCGGCAGACATCGGCCTGGTTGGACATTAAGGCGACCGGCCCGGCGGCCTTCGCGTTCCTTCCGGTCCGCGATCGCCCCCACTGGTTCATGCCGGTCCGCGATCTGCTCCTATTTGGCGTTTGTGTAATTTGGCTGGGCCTGCCTGCCTACGCGGCCGTGGGTTGGGCCAATCAGCTCTCGGTCTTACAATGGGTTGCGGGCGCTCTCTTGCTCGGTCTTCAACCACTAATGTTGGCCGCGGCGCTGGTGCTCGGGACGATTGCCGTGCCCCGATTTTTCAGTGGTCCGGCCGCCCATATCGTGGGCGCTGGCATGGCTTGCCAGCATGTTCGCCGGACTCTCGCTGGCGCTAGCGCCGCCTGCTGGCGCAATGCTCGTTGCGCCGTTGTTCCTGATCCTGCCCAGCGGTTGGGGCAATGCCGCAATTGAATTCGGCTTGATCGAAGGGCATGCGGCCGGATGGCTGTTCCTGGTCCCCGTGGTGGCGGCCATCGCCGTGGCGTCCCGGCGGCTGGGGGGCGAGGTCCGCGAATTCGCCATCGATGGTCTGGGCCGAGTGCGGCCCGTTTTTGACGATCCCGCCGGGTATCCCGCGGCCTGCTTTGCCGCGCCGCCGGCCCTGGCCGAGACCGCGTCCCAGTCGGGGCCCTCGGCCGTCGGACGCAATGACATTCCGGACGCGGTGGAGGAGATCCAGCGCCGTGCCTTTCTCGCCCCGCGATTGGGCGAGCCTCGGCTGGATCGAACGCATGGCCACGTCGGGCCTCGGCCCGCGCGAGCGAACCGTTCTGGAATCACTTCATCGTTCGCGGCCCTGGTGGACCCGGCAGTGGGTTTGGATGTGCATGGTGCTCGCGGTCGTGGCGGCTATCGTGCCTGGCTGGCTGGTGCATGCGGAGTGGTGGATCCCATTGGCCGGGCTTCACGCCTTGTGGATATCGCAGGTCGGCCTGAGGAGCAAGCCGGAGGAAACGCTTGGGATGATGTCCGGGCTGATCGCCGCGCTTCCCGTCTCGTTTGACGAAATTGCGTCGCTGCGGGCAAGGGTCTGGTTTCGCCAGGCAATCTCGTGTCTAGGGCCGCTGGCCGCTTTCGGCTGGCTGGTTGCCTGGCGCCAAGGGGTCTCGCCATTGGACGGCCTGCTCCAGGTCGCGACGACCTTTCTCCTTTATGGGGCGGGTGTCCTACTGGGAACTTGCTTGCAAGTCTCTCTCGGCACCAACGATTCGGCCAGGCTCGGCATGCTGTTGCTGTGGTCGATTGGCCGGGGGCGGTCGGCGTAGGGGCTTTTATTGTGGTCTTGCTTTCGCGCTACCCGAATTGGAACTTCGCCCTTGCGTCGGGCTGTCTGATCCTCTCGTTCGCCTTCTGGCGGCTCTACCGCCGGATCTTCAACCGCGGCGAGATCGATCTGATCGGGCGCGGCACTGGGGCCAGACCTTGACTGCCAACTTCTCAGACTGAAAAACGTCCCCACCGATCCCGCGTCGGTGGAAGGGATGACTGACCAGCTAAAACGGGCCGACGGCGAGTATTTTGCGTGTTCCAGCGACCGCCGCGTGGTGCCGGCCGCCGGGCCCGGCGGCCGGCACCACGCGGCGGTCGCTGGAACACGCAAAGTGGTGTGATGCCGCGTCTTAGCTGAACAGTCACTCCTCCACCGACACGGGGTCGGTGGGGATCTTCCTGCCGGCGGTCAGTCCCAAACCGTCGAGCGAAAACACGCGGCACCAGCCGGGCATGCCAGTCGTCTCCTTGCAGTCCGGGCAGATTCCCGTTCCACCGCAGTTGGGGCACGTCTCTGTGATAGCAGATAACCTCGCGAACGGCCAGAACCCGCGAACCCGGCTCGTCATGCCGTACTTCGTGCCGCTGCCGCGGCAGTGATCACACCTACCCGGGAACCGCTCCAAGACCGATGAGAAATTGCACGCTATGCAGGGCACATTCTTCATTCGCACGCCTCCGGCCCAACGGCGATGCGGCCCTATCCGCCTACCGGTACACGGGGTCCATGACGGGAGGCTGGTGATCGCCCCGCAGGATCGCGCCGCCGAGCCGTTCCAATTCAAAGGAGCGTTTCCAGCTTTCGAAGTCGCGGAGATGCCGTGCCACGCTCGTGACGGCATTGATCAATCCGTACATCGTATAGTCCCCGACCTCATCGAACTCATGCTGGATCTCGACTTGCTCTTCCTCGCTAATGATCCTCTGGGCCACCAGGCTGCAGAGCAGTTCGTAGGGCGCCATGAGCATCTCGCGGAGCGTGGCGCGGAAACGCGCGAGGTCCACGTCCAGGCCGTCGGCGTCGAAACACCGCGCGACGACCGCCGACAGCTTCTGCTTCCATTGCGGAGCCGGCCGGCCCTGCGATCGGATGACGACGCTCTGACCGTGCTCGCATTCCACCAGCGCCCCATTTTCGCAAGCCACGCGAAAGACCCTCTCGCAGGCAACCGTCTGGCCCTGCCCGCTTTCGGAATTGCGAAGACAGAGCCCGGCGTTGACGCGATCGCCCTTGGCAATGTCGCGGCCAAGGTCGTGCGCGACGACCGCAAGCCAAAGCTCGCCGCCGCTTTCTTCGCAATGATCGACGCGAATCTCCCAGGGCAATTCGCGGAGCCGCGTCACCAGCTCTTCGAGAATCTCCAGGTTGCCCAGGCTTCCGCCAGACGACTTCCGCTCCGCACGGCGAATGCGAAGCTGCTCGCAAATGTCGGGCCCGCCTGCCCCTTTCAGGGACGCGAACGGGAAAAGGGAATATTGCATGATCGGCTCCTTATGGTCTAGGTACTCGCTCTTCACTGCGAATATTATACGCCTCGCAAATGGGGATTCAAGAGTGCTGCTGGTGCTCACCGTCTTCAATCGCCTTCAATGCCTCCTTCAATTCAGCGTCCTGCTTTTGCAGCGATCGATAACTGGAAATCCATATCGGCCCTAGAGAGACCAGCACCATGCCTCCCATAGCCGCGGCCCCGATGAGTCGACCGTCAACGGCCATCCACGCCAAGCAGCCGATCAAGAAACGGCAGGAAAATGGCCATCATGATCTTAGATGAACGTTCAATCTTCTCAGTCTCTCGCAGCTTTCGCTGAATGCGTTCGCGATTCCGGAGCGGTTGTCCTGCGATGTAAATATCAATCCTTTCGGGCACGATGTGTCGCTGTAAAAATTCGTTGATCTCTTCGGCCGTTGCCCCGCACCAGCGTGGCGCTGAACCGTCGAGCCTCCAATCGATCTCCTGATCGGCCAATTCGATTTGCAGGGCTTTGAAGTCCCGCCGCAACGGGTCCATGCGCGTGATGTAGACTCGCCGAACTTCGTCCCAACTGTACGCCTTCGGCACCCGCACACCAGCAACTCAAGACCGTTGTGGTCCAGCACGGCACGCTGCCGGAAGCCCCACGTGATGGCCAGCCGATCGGGAAGGTCGGGCGGCGGAGGAAGCCGGTAGCGGGCGTTGATCGCCGCGAGAACCGTTTGAATGTCGTCGGCGGCCATGCAGCCCAGGTTCAATCGCCGCCGCCACCAGGGCCGGGCGGGGTCGGCCAGCACGTACACGTGCATTTTAGGGATCCGACCGCTCGCCAGATCGTCCCAGGTCCACAGGTCCCAGCGGAACAACCGCCGTCGGGCAATGCCGCACTCGTCGAGACGCAGTCGCCAGTTGAAGGCCGAAGCTGCCGCGCAAGCCAGGGCCGCCCACAGAACCAATCTGGGATCCATGCCGCCCGCACCGCGGCCTTGGACGAACCGGCCTACCCAAACCAAGACGGCCGCCAGCGCCGGTGTACTCAGGACAACGTACCAGCAGCAGCGCTGTAGTTCAGAGCTGATTCGGTACTCCTGGGCCGCCATCTTTGTCCTCCTGGAGGGGCGGCCGTCTTCGGTCCGTTCGCGCCACACGGCACCTTTGACCGCGCCTAATTATACACGCCGGCCACACCGGTCACAAATGACGAACCTCTCTTTCTTCGGATCCCAGGGCACGAGGCCGCCACGGTTCGATTTTTCGCAGAGTCTTGAAGAAGCGAGCCAGAACTTCTCCAATTCCATTCGATCAATGTAAAGATGTAACCGTTTCGTCCCAAGGTCCAATAGATAGTACGGACGCGCAGAATTAGGGCAGGGCGTCATTTCCAAGCCTCCGACTGCCCGGCGCTGCTATGAAGCGATTCGACAGGTTGGGAAAGGGCTGGGCGAAGAAGACGGGCAAGGCAACGTCCCCTCCGGCCCCGTGCCGGGGGAACGGATGTTTGGCCACTACGGCACGGCGCACCTGGCTGCAACGTCCCCTCCGGCCCCGTGCCGGGGGAAGGGATGTTTGGCCACTACGGCACGGCGCACCTGGCTGCAACGTCCCCTCCGGCCCCGTGCCGGGGGAACGGATGTTTGGCCACTACGGCACGACGCACCTGGCTGCAACGTCCCCTCCGGCCCCGTGCCGGGGGAACGGATGTTTGGCCACTACGGCACGGCGCACCTGGCTGCAACGTCCCCTCCGGCCCCGTGCCGGGGGAACGGATGTTTGGCCACTACGGCACGGCGGATTGCACTTGCCCTTTGTTAGCGCTATAATCCCGTTGACCGGCGGTCCACGACACCTTTGCGAGAGTGGCGATGATTCAAGTCACGAAATTAGTGCAGCACTATGGCATTCGCCCGGTGCTGAAAGAAATCGATCTGGAGGCGCGCAGCGGCGAGTTGGTCGTGATTCTCGGCCCCAACGGTTCGGGCAAGAGCACCTTGATGCGAGTCATCGGCGGCATGCTGGAACCGCAGGAAGGCTTCGTCGAGGTCGATGGCTTGCGACGTCGAGGCTCCGTCGAGAACGAACTGGCGATCCGCCGGCGGCTCGTCTTCTTGCCCGATCACCCCTGGCTGCCGACGCAAATGACCGGGCGCGAGTTCCTGCTCGCCGTGGGCCAGTTGTACGACGTGCCGTTCGGCCGCCTGACCGATCATGTCGATCGGCTCGTGGAGTTGTTCGACCTCACGAAGGAGAGCGATTGGCCGATTCGCAGCTATTCCAGCGGACAGATGAAGAAAATTGCGGTCTGCTCGGCGCTGGTCGCTGACGCGCGGATCCTGCTTCTGGACGAGCCTTTCTCCGGCGGAATGGACCCTTCCGGGATCCTTGCCCTGCGGCGCGTCCTGAAGCAAATGGCTTCTCAGGAGCAGGCAACGGTCATCGTGACCACGCCGGTGCCCGAGCTTGTCGAGGAACTTGCCGACCGGATCGCGGTGCTCAGCGATGGGCGGATCCTCGCTTACGATACCATCGAAGGGCTGCGGCGGCAGACCGAATGCTCCGGCTCCTTGGCGGAGGCCCTGGAGCGTTTGCTCCATCCGGGCGCGCCGGACAAGGTGGCCAGGTACCTTGAAGGGATGAAGCGATGATCGGCCGTATTTTCCGCTGGAACCGGCTCGTGCTTCCTCCCTGGTGGGCAATCTCCTCGTTCCTGCTCATCTATCTGATTGCTGAATCGCTGTGCCTGTATGTGGGCTGGTGGCTGGATTTGCCGGGAGACGCCAAGCAGCTCGTCGAAACGCGGTGGGTGGTTGTCGGAACGGGGGCCGTAGTCTTTGCGATGTTCCGCGTGGGCTTTCACCCGGTCCACCGCCCGGAATACCGCGCATGGCTGGCATGCACGCCATGGACCGCCGCCAAGCCGTTGCCGCTGGCGCCCGTTCACCTGATTCCGCAGGACGGGGTCATCCTGGCGCTGTTGCTGCTCATGTTGGGCACGGCCGGCCCGGAACTAGTGCTGGTGGCCTTTGCGTTCTTGTTCGCCTACCAGCTCGCAATGGCAGTCACTCTGCTCCTTACCGGCGACCGCTGGACAGCGTACGGCCTGCTGTTATGCCTCTCCGTCGCCCTAAGGCTCTTGCCGGCAGGAGTATTGGGACTCGTCTTTCTG
Source organism: uncultured Planctomycetia bacterium (assembly GCA_963824275.1). Taxonomy (GTDB): domain Bacteria; phylum Planctomycetota; class Planctomycetia; order Pirellulales; family Thermoguttaceae; genus JANXQG01. The sequence continues at coordinate 2,967,238 of CAWGOT010000003.1, forward strand.
CTGCTCATCTACCCGCTGACCTACCTGGCTCACTTGCGACGTCTCGCCCATTTTCCCTGGTCCCTGAACGATCCGCTGCTCGTCGGTCTCGCAAGCGTCCTGACAGGGCTGCCGTGGTCGCCGTCCGTGCGAAGGCATCCGCTTGGCTTTCCTTTCCAGTACCTTGCGCCGAAACCGAATGCCCCGGCGATCAGCCTGGTAGAAGGCACGGCGCTCAGCCTGCTCGCGGGAGCTTGGGCCCATGCGTTGGTTGCGAATGGACCTGACGCCGAATCGCAAACCCCGATCTCGGTCCTTGCCTGTCTCTTTCCGGTCGTAATCGCGACCGTGACCCGCCTTGTGCTTTACTGCGGCAATTATTGGCCTCCGATCAGCCTCTTGGGCCGCTTCGCAACAGGTCGCTACGTGATCTTACGTTATGACCGGGTGTTCGCCGCGCCGTTGATGGCGTTGCTAGTTCTAACGATTGGGTGCCTTTTCTTTCTAACGACCGGGGCGGGCCGAAGCTGGGGAATGCCGCTGGTGCTGACCCTGGGTTTATGGCTCAACCTCAATCTCGGTCCCGGGCTCCTGGTCTGGCGTCTGACAGGAGGCCATCGGCTCGGCTTGGGCATCCGCAGCCGGCAACTCTTTGCCGAACCGTAGCAGGGACGCGTGACACGGGTGCTGGCAAGCATGGTAACTACTCCTCGATTCGTATTTGTGTCCATTCAACGGCGAGTGGAACCTCGCGGCCAAAGATCCGCACGATGATTGTGGCATAACCAGCGACATCGCACTCGCTTCGTACAACCCCCTCCAAGTCCTCGAACTCAGAGCCCTTGAGCTTCTTCAAGTTCACCACGACATGTTGACCGGGTATGATTTGGGAAGCGTTTTCCGGGGTTCTCATCGTTACCGCAGAACTCGCCTCGCTTCTCTCATTTTCGGCGCGTTGAAGAGTTGCAAGAATCTTCGCCCGCACATTCTCTAGGCGCAGATCGAGGTTCATTAGCACTTGGGCCGCGACGCCCACTTCCTCGCGCAGCAGCCCCAGCAAGAAATGTTCCGTTCCGACGTAGTCGTGGCCCAGGTTGCGGGACTCTTGCATCGCGTACTCGATCACTTTCTTGCCACGCGGCGTCAACGGCGATTTGCCCGTAGTCACCATATCCGGGCCGCGTTGCAGGAGCGTTTCTACTTCAACGCGTATCTTGAGGAGATCGACCTCCAGACTCTTCAGCACCGTGGCGGCCACGCCGCTGCCTTCTTTGATCAACCCGAGCAGGATGTGTTCGGTGCCGATGTATTCGTGATTGAAGCGCTGGGCCTCCTGATTGGCGAGTTGCATGACCTTTCGGCGCGGTCGGTAAATCGTGTGTACATCTATCCGATCATTCCACAAAGCGCGTTTCTAATGATCGCAAGCAATTCCTCGCACGTTACGAGGCGATTGCGCTGAGTCCGAGCTATCTCTTGTGCGACCGCATCTGCGACCCGTTCGTCGCCAATGGCAGTCGCCAGCGCGGCATGTATCTGGCGGAGATACTCGTCGTCCAGCAATCGGCCGCGTGACTTCAACAGATCGCGCACATCTCGTTGGAGCAGACGCCGGGCGGTTGCCGCGACCTCAGAAAGCTTCCCAATCGCCCACATACGTTTACGCTCCGTTAGACCCCGTTCACCGCATCTTATTCTATCCCCCGCAAGCAGGGATTCAAGAGCGAGACGGCTTCGGCCAGCCCCGCCGTTTCAGCGCCGCCACGGAAAAGTCTCTCGAGCCGAGGGGGGACTGCGGGGCAGCCACGACATTACCGAACTCTCACCACGAGGGCAAGGCAGCTCCGGTAGGACAGTTTCCTTTCACCGCGATGGCAGCCAGTCGCCGCGCCAGCGGGCGACCGAGCGGATGTATACATGCCAGATGCCAAACGACAGGAGCGGCAGGACGGCTGCGCTGACGGCAGTCAGCCACGGCTCTTGCCATTGCAACGTGCCCCAAACGGCGCCCGCGACCACGGTCCCGCCGCACCCCAGCAGCATCAACAGCGGCATCCTCCGCACCACGAGGATGTCGTCAACCGCCTCGGTGCCGATCGAAATGACCAGACGGAACGGGAAGACCACAAGCGCAGTGTAGAGCCAGATTGCGGCAACGAACAGCCCGGACAAAGGGTGCCCGTAGATCTGCGATCCAGCGGCAAGCCCAACGATCAGAAACAGCGGCGCGGCACACAGCGTCGCCCACGCGTGGACCTTCCAGTACAGCCGGCATACCTCGGAATCGCTGATGGGCAGCCAGTTGTTCGGCAACGGTCGCGCCCGCCCCATCCCGACGCCTGGCCCGCAGAAGTAGAGCATGTAAAGCAGAAGGCCAAGCATCGGTGCGGACGGATCCGGCTGCACGAAGATTCGTGCAAGCCAAAGGACGATGAGAACGGTCGTTCCGATAGCCAGCCAGTTCCACCACCACGTCCAGGTCCAAAACCGCAGCCGGGGAACAAACATGCAGTTCAAGACCACGCGATCCCGCGAACTCAACCGGCCGACGATGAATCGCTCCAGCCACCCCGAACGGCGCCCCGCGGCGAACTCCGCAAGGGCGCCGGCTCGAACCCGCCGCACGGCGTCGCCCTCGGTCAACCGCGGCTCAGGCTTGTCAACTCCCCGCAATAAAGGCAGCAGCCAAGACTGCGGGCCTGTGAATGCTCTGCTACATTCCTCCGGCAGCCCTTCCGCTTCGCCGCGCGGCAGAAAGCGAAATTCCCGGATGGCATAAGGAAGTCTTGCCCGACGGCAAGCAAGGGCAACCAATGCCAGGGCCGGAACCAGCCAAAGCCAGCCGGCCGGGTTCGCCCGCGCAAGTCCGTAGTAGAACGCGGCATTGACCCAACCGGCGGGGGTCAGGGCCATGCCGATCCACGGCCAGCCCTCGACATAAGGCCGGGCCAGGAAAGCGATCGAACTTCCAAAGAGGAGAAACACGAATAGAACGAAGGCTGTAACAGCATCGCGAAACTGGAGAAGCGTCCCTGGAGCCACGCCAACATCGCCGCGCTTGTGCCGCCTTGCAGCACCATGAGTACCGCGATCGCAAGGCGGCCGCCGATCGTGAAGTTCTCGGAACGCGCCCAATACGCGTAGCCGAAGAGGGTGAAGTAAGCCATCGCCAAGGCGTGACTCCAAAGGCTGGCTCTCAGCACCTGGCGGCGGTGTTCGGCATCGCTCAGCGGCAGGAACGCCAGCATGGCCAGCTTCCGCGATTGCCGCAGAGCCTTCGTTTGGCTAGCCAGCCAAACCAACGTCCAACTCGTCACGAAAAGCGCCTGCAAGAGCAATGCCACCTCGATCCCGTTGCCTTCCAGATAGTGCGGGTCCGGGTACGGGTTCTGGTGACTGCCAGGCGGGCCGACCGCTCCAAGCCCGATACACAAAGTAGTCAAGAACAACGGCCAGATCACGCCCACACCAAGAAGACACGGAACGGCCACGGCGCTGCTCAGGACCACCACGGCCTGCCGCAGCCGCCGCACCCACCGCCGCTTCCGATAAACCTCCCACATGGCGTCCGATTGCTGGACATCCGCGAGCACGCGCTCGCGCACGGCTCGTTCGAGCTTGGACAGGCCGAGGTTCATGTAGTCGCCTCATGGAGTTGGGCGAAGAGGTCCTCGAGCGACTTTTCCGACCCGGCCTGCCCGCGTAGCTTGTCCATCGTCCCGAATGCTTGCATCCGCCCGTCATTCAGGATGCAGATGCGGTCGGCGAAGCGTTCGGCCACTTCGAGGATCTGCGTCGAGTAGACGACGGTGCGTCCCCGCCCGGAGGCGGCGCGGGCTTCCTCGCGGAAGAGCGTCAGCCCCCGCGGGTCCATGCCCGACGCGAACGGCTCGTCGAACAACTGCAACTCCGGGTTGACCGCCAGAACGGCGGCCAGGGCTGCCTTGTAGACCTGGCCGCGCGACAGGCTGCCCATCGAGCATTCCACCAGCGGCAACAGATCGAGCCCTCGGAGCAATTCCACGATCCGGTCTTCGATGCCGCTGCTGTCGGTCCCATAGGCCCGCAGGACCATGCCGATGTGCCGCAGGATGCTCATCTCGGGATAGTAATAGGGCGTATCCGGCAGGAAGGCGAAGCGGCGGCGGAGGTCGATCCGATCGCGGCGGAAGGTCTGGCCGTCATAGACGATTTCGCCTTGATCGAGTCCGGCAATGCCGGCCAGGCAGCGGAGCAGCGTGGTCTTGCCCACACCATTCGCGCCCAGAAGAGCGACGATCTGGCCCGGCGCAAGGTCGAGAGAAAGGTCGCGCAAGACCGTGGTCGAGCCGTACGATTTTCCGAGTCCGCGAATGGAGCAATGCATGGGTTCGTATCCGCGTGGCCAGAATCCTCAGTCGCGCTCTCGCAGTCGCTTGAGATTGTCTCGAACTGCGTCGGCTCGCAGGCCGAAGTGCCAAAGCACTTGTGCCGCTGCGTTCTCGCGCTCCCGAAGCAGACCCAGGAGTAAAAACTGAGGGCCAATCAGGCTGTCGCCAAATAGTCGCGATTCCTTCAGAGCGTACTCGATGGCAATCTTCGTCCGCGGTGTAAGCGGCAGTTTGTCCGACCGTGCCGCCTCGTCACCCGCCTCGACGAGCATCTCCACTTTCCGGCGCACCTCGGCCGGTTGAATCCTATACATATTCAGCAGTTCAGCCACCACCGTGCAGTCCTCGAGCAGCGCGAGAAGGACATGCTCAGTTGAGACATACGGATGATTCATGCGTACTGCCTCTTGGGCGGCCCGGCGCATGACGTTTGTAGCACTTTCGGTAAATATGCCACCCATGCTTGTAGCCCCTGCTTCCCTAGGATTGACCAACTGGGTTCGACTTGGTCTTCGGCAATGACGACCGATTCGTCGTCATTCGGCTTAGCCGGCGGGAGAGATCACAAAAAGGACAATAGACTATATCCGATCGGGACGCGCGATGCGAAAACCCATTTTCCCATTATACGCCTCGCAAATGGGGATTCAAGATCGTGGCTGCCCTTCGGCGTCATCCGGCGCCTTCAATGCCTCCTTCAATTCGTTGACCTGCTTTTGCTGCGAATCGATACGTGAAAATCAATATCGGCCCGTTAAGAACCAGAAACATGCCTCCCATTGCGGCGGACATGATGTCCATTGTTCTTACGAAAGTATCTCCCGCCACTGCTTGAAGTTTTCGCACACCTCCGAGCAGTCAAGTTGCTTGTTGTTCGCGCAGAAGACGCGGCCATTGGTCGATTCGGACAACTTCTGCGCGAACTGCGCGTCCTCACTCGATAGCCACGAGCTTTGCAACAGAATGGTGTTGATCGTGATCCCTTCGCGACGGCAGATCTGGCCTTCGCGGAGCGTGGCCTCTTCGGTCCGCGCGTCGGGCGGATAGAGCAAGTACAGGTCCTTGCCCTCAAAGTGCGCCGTGGGCAAGCCGTCGGAAATGAGAATGATCTGCCGCTTCGGCGTGTCCTGGCCGGCCAGCAATCGCCGGGCAAGCCGCAGCCCGTGCTGGATATTGGTGAAATTCTGCGGGATCTGCGACTTGATGACCCGCTTGTCGTTCATGTCGGCCTTGAGGCGGACCCAGGGGTCAAAGATGATGACCTTCTTGGGCATGAGGGTGGCGACACCTCCCACATGCAGCAGTTTGGCGAAGGTATAGACCTCAATGAAACTCAGCCAGTCGCCGGGACATTCGCGGCGGATCAGGCGGCCCAGCGCCAGGCCCATCCGCTTGACGTTGATGTGCATTTCTTCGTAGCCCATCGATCCGCTGTTGTCCAGGAGCACGGCGGTGGCGCACTTGGGCGAGTCGGTTTGCTGGGGAATCTGGTCGGCCATGGCAAAGTCTCGAATAAGTGGACGGGGCTACCTCCTTCAAGAGCGTTCGCGTTTACGGGACTGCCAGCCCGGTTCGTCACATCTTATTCTATTCCCCAAAAGCAGGCATTCAAGAGCAGGCTGTTTCTGGCCAGCCCTGCCTGAAGCGCGTCGGGTTGCCAGCCGTCTGCAGGCCTATGACCGATCTTCGCTTCCACGCTGCTTCTTCGCCGATTCCAGCGCCAGCCGCAAGGCCGTTGGTTTGGGGACGCCGCTTACGCCCGACCTTTTTCCGCCGGTGAATTGTATCTCGATCGAGCAGCCGCGCGATTCGTAGCATTCGACCACGTCGGGGACCTCGATGCAGCCGTCCGGATTGAGTGTACGATAGTTGCCTTCGCCCGGCAAAGCGTAGATCGGCTTTCCCAGAACACGCCGCAATTCCTCCCGGCTCGCGCATCCGGATACCTGCTCCATGATGGCCTTTAGCCGCGCCGAAAGCACGGAGTCGCGTCGCTGCGCCCAGCAGGCGCCGCTTCAGGAAACAGCCGCAAGAATAGCGTTGCGAGCCGCACGCCGCGCCGCTAGCCGGCGGCCGGCTCGGCAGAAGCGGGCAATCCGGATCGGGACCGAAGGTCGCGAGGCTGCGGCGGCTCGTTCGGGTCCACAAATGGCTGCCGCACTGGGGACACGTGGTATCGCCATCGCCTGACACTACTTCGCCTGTCGCACCGCAATGAAGACAACGGTAGGGCGATTTGTCGGACGGTGGTTTCATATTTGGCTTGCCCCGACGATCTTCTTTCAAATGGGGCACCAGTGGACCGAACTCCGCCGCGAGTACGAAGAAGCTTCCCATCGCTGCCCCATCTATTGCCACTGCAACATGGCCCAGGATGCTGACGGCTGCCTCCGGCAACGAGAGCCAGAGGATGACCATCGCCGCTATGCCCAGCGCGTTGCCTGCAACCATGGGCGCGTCCGATCTGTGCCAAGCGGGGAACCCGGCCCCGGCCGAAAGGCCCGCTAACTGGCCCAGCACCATCCCTGTCAGGACGAGCCAGAATCCATCCCACCACCACCCGTGGCCCCAAAACAGGAGCGAAAAAGCAGTGGCGCCGACGACCGACGCTATGGCCACCCAAAGCCAGAATCGGCGTGCGGGGCTCCATCGTCGTTCGCGCTTCGCTTTGGACATTGCGGTCTGATTCCCTCTTACTTGACCGGCGGAACTTACCGCCATCTTTCCTTTACCGTCTGGCCAATACGCGCCGCGCTCCCAGTTATCTAAGAGTTGATCCACGGTCTTGCCACGGGTCCGCCAGAAGCCCTCGTCCAAAACAATGTCCCATTGGCTGAAGACCGATCCCTCAATCCACAGGAATGAGCCCGAGCGGAAGACCAGCCGAATCGAAATGTCGCGGAGGCGGTAGCACACGACCAAGTCGTCCGCACGTGGCGTGTAGCCGGATTGGCTTGCCCGTTCTTGTTCGGGCCTGACCTCGCCATAAAAGTCTCGTCCCCAGATCGCGTAGCGCGGCGGCCCCAGCAACCGGTCGAGTTCAGCGTTATCTCGGCACTCGGGGATTCTCCGCAGCAATCCCTCCAATCGCCTTTCGGAGCGCGCAGGAGACCACTTCGCATCTTGGCGGCAATTCGACGAAACCAGCGACTCGTGAACATCGCCAATCGGCTGATAGTGAAGGGCGATTCCGGGTGATCCATCATCCGCACATGTGCCGGCGGCTTTATCAAAGACCTGGTTCCTCGGGTTGCACGAACCCCGTCCCTGCCATCATTCTATTCCACGCCAAGGGGGTTTCAAGATCGGTTCACGCCACCCCCGGCGTCCATCAATGGGAAATGGGCGAGGCGGGTTCCGGCCGTTTTCCAATTATCACACGCATTTGAGCTTCGAGACCGCCAGGGCTTGAATATGAATGCCCCCGGCGCTATTATTTTGAGGTAGCGACCGGCCAAAGAAAAGCGTCCGCGTTTGCCCGTAGGACGGGTTGCCTTCGGCCAACTTGCTACCCCCCGGCCTGGGAGCGTCCCCGTGACCTGCTCGTTTCGCCTCAAACGATCCTACCGCTATCTGTCGGTGGCCCTTTTAGCGGTGTCCATCGCGATGTTGGGTGCCGGTGCAAGGGTTCTTCTTGCCGCCGTCGCGCAGGGCAAGGCACCCCTTCTGCCGTTGCTGTTCGCCTCGCTCGTCCTCCTCGGAATTCCGGTCTTCTTCGTCACCCTCGGCGGCTATCTGCTAGCCTTGACCAGTCGGCACTCCCACGCCGTTCCCTTCCTTGACGAGTCCGAGCAGAATATGTTCGGTGCCGATATATTCCTGGCCGAGTCGCTGGGCCTCCTGATTGGCTAGCCGCATGACCTTTCGGCGCGGTCGGTAAATCGTGTGTACGTTTATTCGATCATTCCACGCAAGATATTTTTAATGATCGCAAGCAGGGATTCAAGAGTGAGTCGTCTCTGGCCCTGTCCGGGCGGATCGGCCCCGGGAAAAATGCGGCAGCGGTTGCTTGGCCAAATCCCCTGCGGAAGCTGCCCCGCCTAACGATCTCCCTCGCCGACGAGCTCCGCCTCGACGTATCTGCACGCGCCGTCGTGCCACACTAACGTGGCCCCATAACGGTCATACCATCGCCTCCACAGTTCCAGGCGGTTGCCATAACGGTCGCCAACCATCCGTTTCAGCAGGAAGCAGGCCCGGCGATTGCGGTGCCACGTCGGGTCGTGCAGGTTCGCTGCGACCCATCGAAGCGAGGTGGGCGTAAGCGCATAGTAGCGGAAGCCGTGGTGCGCCAGAAACCAAACGATGTATAGGACTCCAACAACAACCATAATTGCGTCAAACGTTGGCGGGTTTTCCAGCCAAAAGACGCGAACTGCGAAGAGCGCGATCATGATGATTACGAATGGCAGCCAGACAGAAAGCAGGTACGAATGGCACTGTCGCCGTCCGAAGTCGTTTCACGTGCAGTGTTTGCGCAATTCGGCCCGGAGCGTCTCGCGGGGCTTCTGCATGAGTGGATAACCATGCCTGCGCCGTTTGAGAACCCTTGGTTCGAGACAGCCCGGGCGATTGGCGACTTCGCAGGCAGCAACGTGGCGGAGTATTGTTTGGCAATGAACGACCAATTGCGAGGCGGGTATCAGCCCGCAGGAGATCGACATCCACAACGCCAGCACGTACTGGCACGTTCCGGTGAAGCTGATCTGACGCGGCTGTTTGCCGTGGAGCAGCGCTGCTGCGGCCGCCGTCGTGCGGATGAGGTTGTAACCGAGGAGGGTGGCCCAGAGTTCGCGGCGAACCATTTCCGGCGACTTGCAACGAACGTGAGCGAGATTCAGATTAGATTTGATGCTGCGGATGTCCAACTCCGAGTTCCAGCGAAAACCGTAAAGCTCCGCGATCTCCTCATGGCTGTAGAGTGTCGCATCGGTCAACGTGGTGACCACCGTAATCGTCTTCGTGCGGCGGCCCGGTTCCACGACAGTGTAACACAGCTCACGCAGTTCGAGGGTTTCGGGAATGCGGTCATAAGTCTCCTGGTTCATCCAGTCCGGCCGTGCGGGCTTGGTCCACACGATGAGATGATCGTTCTTTCCCAGGCGTGTGCCGCGGCGAAAATCAGAGTTGCGCTTTTGATGCAAGCGGGCGCAGGTATCCACGTCCTGGAGTTGCAACAGGGCGATCATCATGAAAGAACAATAGTGGCGGTCGAACACGGCAATATCGCCCGCAGGCAGCGACGCAAGCATGGACCGCAGCAGAGCCGTCTCGCCGGTCTCCTTGCCCTTATACGGACCGATCGTGGCATCCGTCAGGCAAGCCGTTGCCAGGGAGATGATCGCTACTGCACGCGCAATCGGCAGGCCCACGCCTTTCTTCTGGGTCCGCGGATGGGGAAACTCCGCCAAGTTCTGGGGCGTGGCGGGCATGGTGAACGTAAATCCGTGGATCAGTTTTGCGTGCTTGCCCTTCCACAGCCAATCCTTTGGGGCGGCTCCCTGCATCTCGGCGGCCACTTCGCGACTGAGTTCGTGCAGCGCCACTTCGGAGAGCTTGGCGCGGGCGCGGCAGTAGTCGCCGGTGTCGGCCGTGGGCGGCGTGATCTGCTGGTGCTCGCAGTAGTTGACGACCCGCCCACGGCCGCCTGGCACGAGGCCTCCTTGCCGTCGCGCAACACTTGGCCGAGAAACGACCAGACCATCATCGCCGTCGAGTAGATTGCCTGCTTGCCGAACAGGCCATCATGTTTGGCGAACACACTGCCGACGCGCTCCGCGGAGAGGATGCGTGCGAAGGGCAACGACTCGTCGGCGAGAAACGCTGCCACCATTTTCCGAAAATTGCTACTGCCCCCGCTGGCCGAATTTGGTATATCCCCAGCCATGAAAAAACCCTCCGTGGCATCTTTGCGATCGCCATGCCAAGGAGGGCTTACAAATCATAGCCAAGAGCGGGCAAAAACTTCAAGACCACCTCGGCGAGAAAGGGAATCTAGCAAAACCCCCCAACTCGTCCATGCCCAATCTGCCGCCGATCCTAACGCGACAGTGCCATTCAAAGCAGGTACCATTTGCGGTCCGTCGGATTGCTTCCTCGATCCGCGAATTCCGCTTCCACAAACCTGCACACGCGGTCGTCCCGCACTAAGGTGGCCCCCTGCCGAGCAAACCATCGCCTCCACAGTTCCGGTTGGACGCCATAGCGGCCGCCGACCATCTGCGACAACAGCAGGCATGCCCAGTTGCTGTCGTACCGCGACGGGCCGTACAGGTGCTCCGCGACCAGTTCGAGCGTCCCTGGCGTAACTGCATAGATTGGGAGAACTCGGCGCACCGCAAACCAAAGGGAGTACGAAAATGAAATAAGCACCATAATCCCCTCGACCGGATTATGGAACCCGAGAAGCGTTTGCCGCAGCCAGGCAAGCCCGATCAGGCTGGTTACAAATTCCAGCGCAAGAGTGAAGAAATATAGTTTTCGGTACATCGTTGTTCGCGATTCGCTTCGGACATTGCGATGGATCTGCGATCCGTTCTGCGAGATTCCGCCAGATTATACCTTGGCCGGTCGTGCTAATCGTCGTCCTTGCCGGATGCGGCGTGGAGGGCCCTATTCCTGGCACGTTCCGGTTCTCGTTCTACACCCAGGCTCAATGCTGACTCGACTCCCAGAGCGATCTCCGACTGCGCAGTAAGCTGCTGAGCGTCGGCGGGCTGCGGTTGAGAGCAGTTCCAACGGCTCCGACACTATTCGCCCTCGCGCCCAACGAGGTAGTCCCGGGCATGAACCTGGCAGAAATGCAAGGATCGCGCGTCCGGGCGCCCGACCTCAGTTACGTGATAAACCGCGCGATCCCCGCAGGACTCACAGACGCCACCGGAGAACGACTGCTCGACAACGTCTTCTGCCCCCGGGAACGCCAACTCCTGGGCGACGGTTTGCCTCGGCGCCAGGTCAAGCGGCACCATTTCATCGAGCACTTCAGCCATGATCGCGCGAAGGTTCTCCATTGGTCCCAGGCGGGCTTGATTCCGGGCCGTCTCTTCCACGGCAGCCTGTACTTCCGTCCTCAAGTTCTCCAGGTCGGAACGACTCAAGGCCCGCAAGGCAGGGCACTGTTCTGCCACCTCGGCCGAAAGCAGCCCAAAGGAGGTCGCCATTTCCAGGCGAGAAAGCACATGTCGACACAAAGCCGTTTTCAAGGAAGCGAAGTCGTGCATCGGCGTCCGAACTCTCCGTGCTGTGCGACCCATGAGCTATGCCTGTCGCGAGCCCCTGCCATCATTTTATTCCATGCCAATGGGGTTTCAAGATCGGTTCTCCGCAGCGCTGCCGGCTAGCAATCGGTAACGGGCCAGGCGGGTCGCGGGCCGTTTTCCAATTATCACACGCCAAACCGCCAGGGCTTGAAAAAGAACGCCCCCGGCGCTACTATTTTGGGGTAAGCACCGGCCGAAGAATAACTTCCGCGTTTGCCGTAGGACGGATTGGCAATCCGTCTGGAGGAGAAGCAGGCGCAAATCCTGGCTCTGATCGCCGACAAGCCGAAGTTCTTCGCCGACATCATGCAGCAATTCGACAGGGCGGGGCAGGAGTTGCTGAAGAAGGCGGGCAAGCTCGACGCCACCGCCGCCAAGGCGAACCCGCAAACGCAGTTGACCGGCCTGGAGATCAAGGGCGATACGGCCAGCGGGAAACAGGTGGTCGCCGTCCTCGGGCAGACCCTGGAAGTGCCGGTCCAGTTCAAGAAGGTCGGCGGCGGCTGGCTGTTGCACGTTCCCGAAGTCGGGGCGGCAGGGCTAGGCAATCTCGCCGTGCTGCCGGCCGGCGCCGGCGCGATTCCGCAGCCCGCCAAAACGCCCGCGGAAGATGCGGCACTCGCCGCCCTCAAGAAGCTCGGCGCGAACTTCGACTATGCTCCCGACGGGCGGGTAAGCCAGGTAAATTTCACCAACGTGCGGAATGTCGTCACCGACGACACGCTGGCGCATGTCAAGGACCTTCCCACGCTGACGGACCTCTTGCTCAGCGGGACCGGGATCACCGATGCCGGCCTGGAACGCCTCAGCGGGCTGGTGCGCCTCAAGCGGATCCTGCTCGACCGGACGAAGATTACGGATGCGGGGCTCGTCCACCTCAAGGGCCTGACTCGGCTGGAAACCCTCGATCTGGCGTCGACCAAGGTGACCGGTGCGGGAATGGCCGATTGGGGCAAGCTCACGCAACTCCGCTACGTGACGCTCGCTTCGACGCCGTTCGACGACGCCGGAATGTCCCGCTTGCAGCACCTCACGCAACTCGAAGCGCTGACCCTCGACGACACGAAAATCACGGACGGTGGATTGCGGTATCTTCGGGGAGACAAGAATCTCGCGATTCTATATCTCGCCCGGACCGCGATCACCGACGCGGGATGCGAACAACTCAAGTCGTTCGCCAGTCTGCGCGTTTTGAACTTGAACGGCACCGCGATTACCGACGCGGGCCTGGCGCAACTCGGGGCGTTGACGGAAATGAAGCGGCTTAACATCAGCCACACAAAGGTCAGCGATGCCGGGTTGGAGAACGTGAAGGCATTCAAGAACCTAGCTATTCTCGAGATCCAGGACATCAAGGCCACCGAGGCGGGGATCAGGCGGGTTCAGCAGGCATTGCCAAAATGCGAGATCAGGAGGTAGTCGAACTGAAAACGTAGCGTGAACATGTGCAACCGCGGTTCCCGTCAAGCAGGGCGTTGCCCTGGGCTCGATTGTTCCGGTCCCTTCGCGGCGATTCCGGAGAAATCCGACGCTTGCGATGCCGGATCATTCAGCAGTGCAACGAGGCCGTCGTGATATTCCACAAGGAGCCGATCGGCAAGGTCGCCACGAAGCGACTTGATCGATTCAACGAGACACATCGCACCCTTGAAGAACGCGAAGCCAGCCATGAATCCGATGAGCATGCCGACTGCCAGGCCAAGCCGCTCGGCGTCTTGCACCTTCTGCGGGTCTCCTCGGCCGATCGTCTGGACGACGCGAACGAGCAGGACTCCGGCCCCGAAAAGCAGCAGCGACAGGATAAGGTAGACGAGGGCCCTCCACTTTCCCCATTTCTTGTGAAACTGGACCCGGTTCCTCGCGGCTTGAAGGCACTTCTCCTCCTGCGATTCTTGCTCGACAGTGCGTTTCATTGACTTTGCTCCTGCTCGGCGGTTTCCCCGAGGGGCCTCAGTAGACTGGCGGTATTGGCAAATGCGGATTCGGTGCTGCCTTGCGTCGTCGGCTCAGGATCGAGTCGGAGACATCGCGAACCAGCGCAAGTGCCCCCATCACCGGGAAGAGCACGAAGCACGCCATCATCACAGCTATACAAATACGTTCCGTGCGCGGCACAGGTATTAGAACCGGCCAACTGACCCAGAGCGCGACCAGGTAAGAGCTCACGCCATTGCCGCGAAGAGGCAGTGACAAAGGTCAGGCTTTGGTCTTGCCGACTCTAGTACCCCGCACATCCAGAGTGCGAAATAGACGCATCCTGCCGCCATCATCAGCCAACCAAGGAGGGAGAACGTCTCGAAATAGACCAGAGCAATCGAAAAGAAAATCGCTCCGTAGACGACGCCTCGTAAGAAAATAGCACGCGTTGGCAAACGGTCGTACCCTGGATCCCACCACGGCAATCGCGGCACCAGACCTGTGTCGCAGCCCTTTTGGTCAATGGTAGGATCAGCGGTCAGCTTTGCGGGCTCCTGCGAGCGCGGGCCTTGCAACTCGTCCAATATCGGCTGGGGTGGGGAATGCCAGCCATTATTCTTGTCAGCCCAGCGAATCGCAGCCCAATCCCACAGCGCAGAATGCAAAAAATGCGGAAAGAACTCCGCCGTCCGGCCGCCGGTACCAAAGGCCGAGAGCGATAAAAATTCCCGCACGACCAGAGACAGCCACATGCTCCCTGTTGCCATCCTCCGGTCCGTCGTCCTCCAAAGCGCAATTCGCACCCAAGCTGGACGGGGTGGCCGGATTTCGGGATTTGGCGCTCGGGGTCTCGCACCTCGTATTGGTTCACCATCTTTAAGTCCCCTCCGCGTGCCTAACTGTCCGCCTTATAATTGTATGGCGTCTGTGGGCATGCACGAACCCGCAAAGATCACTATCATTTTATGTCGCCAAAGGGGGGATTCAAGAGCCGTGCGCGCTTTCCGCGATGCCTCGCATGGTGCGGAGCAGTGCCGCCCGCTCAACGGGGTGCTCGTCCGCCGCTGGCGGCAGGGCCAAAAGGTCGCTGAGCAGCCCGATGTCTTCCAGGGTGCCGATGCGTGGCAGAATATCCAGCGCCGCCAGTCGGACTTGGGCGTCGCTGTCTGCCAGGAAGTCGCGCAGCCCTTGGGCCACCGCCGCTGCTGGCTTCATTTCCGCGAGAGACCGATCCAGCACTTTCCATGCCTCATTCTCCCGACCCGACCCGAGCAGTTCCCGCCAGGCGAACATGGCATAGCGCACGGCAGATCGATTCTGGACGCCTTCCCACAAGTGATGATGAACCACGATCGCCCTCTGATCGACATGAAACTCGGTCATGGGCCTGACGCGTACCGGCGTCAGCGCTTCGGGCGAGTCTTGGTAGCGGCCGATCAGGTAGTCAAGCACCTTGATTTGTTCCGGTGCAAAGCATGCCGCGCTGCCAGGCTCGCGATTCAGGCGATCCCGCCGCCAGTGCCATTCGTCCAGCAGGGTATGGATCGTTGGTGCTGTTTTCATGATGGGGTAGGGTTTCGGGCCAGCGGGGTCAGTGGCTACCTGAATGGCTGGAGACGTGATCGCGGCGGATGTACGCCAGCACTCCCTGGGCAATGATGCCGACTGCGAATGAAGGAGCCGCCCACGGAAAATCACACCATGGGTGGTCAAGGCGCGGTCCGCCGAAAATACCGACAAGAAGCAGGAACACTCCGGCGACCGCCGACATCCAACCGTTGCTTTCGGTCGGGCATAACTTGTCAAGAAAGCGCCCCGAGGCAATGAGAATTCCAGACACCACAAGGAGAGTGCCAAAAATAGCGCAGACGAATGCGGGCACAGCTTTCCCTTGGATAAATGCGGCGTAGACAAAAGTCGCCCCGCAAATTGAAAACGCAAGTCCGTCAATGGCGGCCAAACTCTGATGAAGCCGGCGATAGGTCTTTGTGTTCATTCTTTTCAAAGCCAACGAAGGTCTGACCTCGAATAATTATCCGACATGAGGGCCGGCTCGGCAAGCACGCGTCGGCGTGCGAAGCGAGCGTTGCATCAGCGGTCAAGATACTGCCGAATGGTCATGGAATTATTGGATTGTTGCCGTGGGGATTCCGTGGGCCTCCATGAACCCGCAAAGATCGGTATGTCGAATCCAGCTCCCGCCTTGGGCCGACCAGTCCGCAGTCGACATCAGTTCGCCGGACTCGCAGCAGCGGATGATCGTCTGAGGGCTCACCTTGCATACTTGAGCGGCCTCGGGGACGGTAAACACCACGTCCACAGCCTGCGAAGCGGGGTCCAGGTCGGCCAGCAAATCGGCCGGGTTGTGGGCAGTCACGACGGTTACGTTAGTTCGCTTGCTTGCTTTTCGCTTCGCCATTGCCTTTGCTCCGAGGGCCGAATGCGACCGGACTTCAGCCTTTTCGGTTTCCTGGCGGAGAGTTCGTTGAAAGGGCATGTACGTTTTGTACGCACCCTTTGGCTTCCAGCACGACCAAACTTATGGTCTCTTTCAGTACCTATGATAATATCTTCAGCCAATAAACGCCAGCATGGGGATTTCCCGATTCCGGACGGGATTCCGCAGAATGCGCGAGGCCGCGGGAGTAGCAGGGAACGTAGCAGGGAACCTAACGATCCGCCGGGCAAGCCGGCGGGATTCAAGAGGGTGCGCGAGGCCGCGGGTGTAGCTGGGAGCCTAACGATCCGCCGGGCAAGCCGGCGGGATTCCGGTCCAAAATGCCACCGGCTCGCCCGGTGGATCGTTACGCTCGACGCTACCACCGACGCCGCCTCACGTTCCCAAATGCCACCGGCTCGCCCGGTGGATCGTTGCGCTCGACGCTACCCGCAGCCTCCCGCCGCCCAATGTCCCAGGCTTGCCTCTCGGGCTCCACGGCATGGACGCCGCCGCGCCCCGCACGCCGCACATCCTCTTCCGTCACCCGCCGCTGCCCCGTAACGTACTCGTAAGTCGAAGCGAAAGCGGGTTTCGGGAAGCTGATCGCCCGGCTCCTTGCTGTGCGGGTCGTGGGGGATCAGTGAGTTGCCCAGGAAGACCTTGGCCTGCCGGTCGTTCTTGATCAAGAGGTCGGCCTGGCAGATGGCGTAGTTGGTGGGCGAGAGCTCCTGCCCGTGGACGGTGACGAACTTCTCGACGTTCTCCCGCTCTTTGGGAGTGGCGGCCCGATCGAGCAGGTGTTCTTTGGCCACGGAGAGCATGCCGCCGGTCCCGCAGGCAGGGTCGTAGATCGAGAGGTGCCGGTCGGGGATGGGGATTTCCAGCAGTTCGACCATTAGCCGGATGACCTCGCGGGGGGTGAAGTGTTCTCCCGCCTCCTCGCCGCTTTGTTCCGAGAACCGCCGCAGCAGTTCCTCGTAGATATAGCTTATCTCCAGGCCGGAGAGTTGCTCAGGGCCGAGCTCCAGTTCCTTGTATTGATTGAGGATCGGGGCCAGCCGGTTGTTCTTGACCATCGTGGCGATGGTGGCCCGGTAGTTGAAGTGCTCGATGATGTCGTCGACGTGCTTGGAGAAGCCGTTGATATACGCGCGGAAATTCGCTTCCAGGAGCGTATGGTCTTCCTCATAGCCGCTCGGCCGACTTCCAAATATCGCCGGCCAGGTTGTCGAGCTTGGGTTTGTTGAGCGCAAGAGTCACGGGGAAGTCCTACTGGCGAGGGATTTTGATCGTCCTTGATCAAGGACAGCGAATGAATCGTGCGGGGTCCAAAGGGCAGAAATCCGAAACAACCGGGAGCAGGGATGCGCGGTTCACGTTTTCTTCGGAAGGCCAGCCAGGGGATTTTCGACGTGGACCGTCGCATAGAGCTGCTCCGGGTTGAGATCCTCCGACCAGAGCACATGGCATTGCGCAGTACTCCGCGGCCGCCAGGATACTGGCGTCCCAGTAGTCGATCTGGTAGCGGAACTGCAGCTCCAGCGCGCGGCGAATCAGAGCCGGCGTGATCTGCACCACTTCCAGTGATTCCAAGAGCAACAATTGCCGCAGGATCGCATCGGAATCCTGGCGAAGCTTGCCGCTGGCCACTACCGCATACTCCTGCATCACCTGGGTGGAGATGACGCCCGTGCCGTCGCGAACCGCGGCGGTGACGAGTTCGATGGCCCGGGCCTGTTTCTGGGCATCGCGGGTGTCGTTGGCATAGACGATCAGATTGGTGTCGAGGAAGACCTTTTTCACTGCGAGGCGTCCTTCCCGCTGACGTCGCCGCGCGACTCATTGGCCGGCCGGACATGGGCCTCGCGACGATCGAACACGAACCCTTCGTCGGAACATCCACCCCGGCTGCGGGCAAGCTCAGCGAACTCCTGGGCGGCCTGCTGCGGATCCATCTGTCCGGTGAGCCGCCCCAGATAATCCCGGATCAATTGATTGACAGTCGTATTGCGAGTTTGGGCATACGCCCGAGCCTTGGCGACCAGATCGTCCTCAGCGGAAAGGGTAATGTTGACCATCGCATAGCTCCGAAAAAATGGCGAAACCGAGACTCAGTGACCATAAAAAGTGTACACATGATACGCGAGTGTGTCAAATTGAGTAGTGCCCGACGGCAGGCGTTGGAGGGGAGCAATGAGCCGCCATTGTGCATAACAGTTGTGTTGCGCAACGAAACTGTTATATTTGCGCGAGGTCGTCACGCAGTATTGCTATCAAAAGGCGGTAATGCCCCTCGCCTTGCGGTGCGGTTCTTTTCAAAAGGGCGGGTTCATGGACGCAGCGAAACTTTCCCAAACCACGCAGTGGTGCGAACAGCAATCAAGGTTTCTCCTCGCCGACTGGGAATTTCAAATTCGCGCCGGGGCCGGCAATCGTCTGCCGGGGCGCCGGCCTTGCCCGGCATCCGTGACGAACTGGTCCAGCGGTTGACGGAAATCGAGCCCTCGCTGGCAGCGGTCGTGGAAAACACCTATCTGTTCTCCCGGTCGGATCTGGCGGCCGTGAAGCTGGCCCGCTGGGCGGAACTGCTCCGCGCGATGTCGCCCGGCGCCGAGCCGGCAGCCGTCGAAGAGCCGACGGCCGCCGCCGGGCGAACGGCGCCGGCGGCAAGCGTAAACGCCAAGGTCATCGACCTGTTGTGTCGCAGACCGGAGTCCGGCACCTGGTCCGCGCGACAAATCGCCACCGCGCTGGGATGCAGTAAATCGGCCGTGGCCGAAAGCGATGCGTTCAAAAAATTGGGCACGGCCAGGGAAATGGCCCGCCTGGAGCGGGCCGAGAGGTGCCAGAAAGCGAATCAGCGGCGGGGCCGAAGGTAGGCGGCGCCGGACCCATCCCTCATCGTTCATCCCTCATCTCTCCTCTTGTCCGGCCGGACAGCAGAGGCCGGACACCGGACACTTTTCGATAATTCCGGATTTTTTTCAGGCGGCTCTTCCTGGGAAATAGCGGCCTTTTCTTCGCTTCAGGCCCTCGATTCTCCCGCCTATTCGCTCAAAACACCGGACGGACTGTGTAAGTGTAGGAGCAGGGAGCGGTGGATTAGCGATGAGCGATGAGGGATGAGGGATGAGGGATGAGGGATGAGGGATGAGAGATGAGGGATGAGAGATGAAGGGCGAAGGATGAGCGATGAACAACCAGGAGTTTCTGGAGCAGGATGCACGAAAAAGAAAGGGAATTTTTTGATCCATCGCAGTTACGTGTACAAGAAAGATGGGTGTCAAATTGCCCGGCGTGGCCATACGCGGCCAAACGTGGCCGGAACTGGCCGGAAATGGCCGGAAATGGCCGGAAATGGCCAAAACGTGGCCGGAAATGGCCAGAGATTTCAGCCATATATACGCAACTCCTTTGAGTGTAAAGGTGTCGTTTTCTTCCGGTTTCTGTCGTCTAGCATACTACTTGTGGTCACGCGTAATTAAATAATGAGTATGGTAAAACCGCCCGAAAAATTGAAAAACGACCCCTTCTGGCCACAAAAACGCCAAGTCCACTCCATTTGGTGGTTTAAATTTCGACTTTCACGGTGCAAAGAAAATGCCATGCACACTTTTCCGAATTTAGTTCTTGCAGATCATGCGATGTTTCAGAACACGGTATCGGGCGAACGGCCGGGACTTCAGCCCGGAACAGAGGTTTGGGGGGATCCTTGTTTCCAGGGCGGTGCCCTTCGCTGGACGAATGGCTGGACCCTCGGCCCGAAAAGTCTCCAGCTCTCTGCTCCCGGCTTCGTGCTCCCCGCCCTGCAAATCGCCCTGGACTTTCCCTCCGTTTTGCGATACGCTCCCGCCTCTTATCGAGGTCGTCGCGCCCGTGGCGGCGGAGAGGGTTGGCAATTTGGGCAGGGAAGCCCTGGCCAACGGTATGTCCAAATCGTAGCGTTTCCGGAGAAACGGATGTCTTCCGGGGTAGCAACATCCCTGTCGCCCGCCGGCCGCAGCACGCGGCTGCAAGACCTGGCGTTCCCGATCGGGATCGTTGCCAGCGTGCTCGTCATCCTCGTGAAGCTGCCTCCGGAGCTGATGGATCTGCTTCTCTCGGCCAACCTGGCCATTGCAGTCATCATGCTGCTGACGACGATCTACGTTCGCACACCGCTGGAATTCAGTATCTTCCCCTCGCTCCTGCTGGCCACCACGCTCTTCCGCCTCGTGCTGAACGTGGCCACGACGCGCTTGATCCTCACGCAGGCCGCGAAGGATGGGCTGTTCGCCGCCGGCGGCGTGGTGAAGACGTTCGGCGAGTTCGTCACCGGCGGATCGACGGGCACCGATAAGATCGTCGTCGGCCTGATCATCTTCGCGATTATCGTCATTATCCAGTTTGTGGTTATCACCAAGGGCGCAACGCGGATCAGCGAAGTGGCCGCCCGTTTCGCCTTGGACGGCATGCCGGGCCGGCAGATGGCTATCGACGCCGACATGAACGCGGGGATCATCGACGAGCGCGAGGCCCAACGCCGCCGCAAGGAAATCGGCCAGCAGGCCGACTTCTTCGGGGCCATGGACGGTGCCAGCAAGTTCGTCCGCGGCGATGCCATCGCCGGTATCATCATCACCCTGATCAATATCGTGGGAGGGCTGTTCATCGGCATGATCGAGTCGGGCATGAGTCTCGGCCAGGCCGGCTCGCTCTATACCACGCTGACCATCGGCGACGGCCTGGTGAGCCAGGTCCCGGCCTTCCTGATCTCCCTGGCGGCCGGCCTGTTGGTGACCCGCAGCAGCACCGATAGCGACCTGCCGAAGCAATTCCTGCAGCAACTGTTCTCGCGTCCCCAAGCCCTGGCTGTGGCGGGCGGGTTCCTCTCGATCCTGATCTTCACCGGCCTGCCGCGAATCCCGATCTTGGCGATCAGCGCCACGTGCGTCGGGCTGGCGGTATCCATGACTCGCCGGGGCACGGCGGCCCAGGCAGCCACCGACGCGAAAAAGCAGGCCGAGGCCGCCAAGCCGGCCGAGACCCGCGTGGAAGACTACCTGAGCGTCGATCCGATGGAGGTCGAGATCGGCGTAGGGCTGATCCGCCTGGCCGATCCCCGCCGCGGCGGCGACCTGCTGGAACGCATCCAACGCGTTCGCCAGAACGTGGCCGGCGAAATCGGCATCCTCCTGCCCAAGGTCCGCATCCGCGACAACATGCGCCTCGACCAGAATCAGTATCGCATCAAGATCGCCGACATGCCGGTGGCCGAAGGGCTGGTCTATGCCGCCAAGTACCTGGCCATGGACCCGGGCTCGACCACGGGACGCGTGCAAGGCATGGCCACCCGCGAGCCGGCCTTCAATACGCCCGCCGTGTGGATCGAGCCCGCCGCCCGCGACCAGGCCGAACTGTACGGCTACACGGTCGTCGAGCCGGGCAGCGTGATCGCCACGCACCTCACCGAAACCATCCGCCGCCACGCCGACGAAATCCTCACCCGCGACTCGACCAAGCACCTCATCGACGAGCTCAAGCGGACCTCGCCCGTGGTCGTCGAGGAACTGATCCCCGGCGTGATGAAACTGAGCGAGGTGCAGCAGATCTTGCAGATGCTGCTGCGCGAGGGCGTGCCGATCCGCCAGCTTGGCCCTATCCTGGAGACGCTGGGCGACTACGCCCCGCGGACGAAGGAGCCGATCCTCTTGACCGAGTACGTGCGGCACCGCCTGGCCCGCTCGATCTGCACCCGCTATCGCAACGCCGAGAATCGCCTGTACGTGATCACGCTCGATCCGGCCCTGGAGGACCGCGTCAAGGCCGGCTTCGAGCACAACGAGCACGGGCTGTTCGTCCGCATGTCGCCGCAGGCGGTGGAGGCCACCTGCCGGCAGATCGCGGCGGGCGTGGAGAAACTGACCTTGGCCAATCATCCGCCTGTGGTGCTGGTGAGTCCGCAGATCCGCGCCGCCTTGCGGCAGATGACCACGTCGCACCTGCCGCACCTGGTGGTGCTGAGCTACAACGAAATCACCCGCGATACGAAGATCGAGGCTATGGCGATGGTCTCGGACGCAAGGTAAGGATGAGGGATGAGGGATGAGGGATGAGGGATGAACAAATCCGAAATCCGAAATTCGAAACTCGAAATCCGAAACAAATCTGAAATCTCAAATATCAAATATCAAACGTCTAACTCCTAAGTTCTTCCCGCTGCCATGGAACTCAAAACCTGCCGAACGATGTTATGTCTCGTCCCGTTGTCCATGCTGCTTGCGAACATCGCGCACTCCGCATCCGTACAACCTGGGCAAGGCATCCAAGTGGTGCTGCAGCAGCGAGCGCTGGCGATCCCGAGCGACTATCCCCTGGATTCTCGAGAGATCAAATTGCCGCCACGGGGGGCGTGTGCTTTGCTGGACAAGCGACAGGCCGAGCTGTTGTGCGATGTCAACGACAATTCCCGCGAAGGGGCCGCCGACACTGTTCCAAGCCTTGCCCTGCGGGACGGGGAGAAGTGGCGTGATTCGAGCCCGTCCGGGAGCAGTTACTACGAGATTCAGCCGCGGATTTCCGCAGACCGCCGCTCTGTCAACCTGCAAGTTACCTGTGCAAAGGACGACCGACGGTTCCTGACCGTCGACGAGGCGGTTCCCAACGGGTCGTGCCTCTTGATCCATTACTGTACAACGGCCAGCCCGCGCGAAGTGGGACGCCTGGAGCAACTTTTGGACTTGCTTTTCAACCGAAAACCGGCGCCCGAGTACGCGGAAATATTCATACTGATCACGCCCCGGATCGAGGAAGGCGAAGGGCGAAACGACAAATCCGAAATCCCAAACAAAACCAAATAGCGATAGCGTAAACGACTGAAACGTGAATGAGCTTAACGGGATAGGTGGATTTGGCGCGATGATCCCTCATCCCTCATCCCTCATCCCTCATCCTTTATCCTTCATCCCTAACCCCCCCAGCCATGGAACTCAAAACCTATCGAGCCCCGACGATGCACGAAGCCTTGGCCATGGTCCGTCACGACCTGGGCCCTGATGCGGCCGTGCTGCATACCCGCGAAGTCCAGTCCCGCCGCTTCTTCGGCTGGCTCTCCGGACCGCGGGAGATTGAAGTCACCGCCTCGCGCGGCGTGAACGTGCCCAGCCGCCTGCCGTCGCGGAGCCCTTACGAAGAAGAGCGCGGCCGCGACGACGACGTGGTCCTGCGGCATGATGCGCCGCATCCCTTGCCGTCGGCGCCTGCCAATCCGCAGCCGGAGCTGCACGGCGCGATGCAGAACCAGTTGAGCGAGTTGCAGGTGATGGTCCAGGAGCTCTGCCGCCGCAGCGACGCCCCGCGCCACGGCCTGCCCGAGGAGCTGTTCCAGTTGTTCACCGACCTGCTGGACTCCGACCTGAGCGAAGACCTGGCCCGCGAGCTGGTGGAGCGCGTGCGGACGGAGACCAAGGACTCGCAGTTCGACGACCTGTTGATGGTCAAGGCCCGGCTGGCGCGGATGATCGAATCGGAAGTGAAAGTTTCAGGGCCGATCCAGATCACGCCCGGCCGCTGCCGCCTGGTGGCCCTGGTCGGTCCGACCGGGGTCGGCAAGACGACGACGATCGCCAAGTTGGCGGCGAATTACCGCTTGAAAGAGAAGCGCCGCGTGGGGCTGATTACGGTCGATACCTACCGCATCGCGGCCGTCGAGCAGTTGCGGACCTATGCCGACATCATCGACCTGCCGATGCAAGTGGTTTCCACGCCCCGCGAGATGCGCGAGGCGGTGGGCCGCATGGACAATCTCGACCTGATCCTGCTGGACACGGCGGGCCGTAGCCCTAAGGACGAAGTTCGCATCCAGGAGCTGCGTGCGTTCCTGACCGAGGCCGACGCCGACGAGGTGCATCTCGTCCTCAGCAGCGTGGCCGGCGCGGGTCCTGGAGCAGACGGCCGAGCGCTTCGCCGCCGTCGGCACGACCTCGCTGATCCTCACCAAGCTCGACGAGGCGACCGGCCTGGGCAACATCCTGCCGCTGGTCCGCACGAGCCAACTGCCGGTGAGCTACCTGACCAACGGCCAGAACGTGCCGGACGACATCGAAGTGGCGGAATCGATGCGGATCGCGCGGCTGATTTTGGGGATGGAAGGAAACTAAAAGTACTGAGTACTGAGTACTCCACCACTCGCCCTTCGGATTCTCTCAACGCTATGGATCAAGCTACCGACCTTCGAGCCCTCGTCCGCCATGTCGCGACGGCGCATGCTCCGATCGCGGCGCGGCCGCGGCGGATCGTGGTTTTTGGCGGCAAGGGCGGCGTGGGCACGACGACGATTGCGGTGAATCTGGCG
The DNA here is from genome assembly GCA_963824275.1 of uncultured Planctomycetia bacterium. GTDB lineage: Bacteria > Planctomycetota > Planctomycetia > Pirellulales > Thermoguttaceae > JANXQG01. Next base: position 2,991,538 of record CAWGOT010000003.1, read on the forward strand.
GTGGCACTGGCCCAGCAGGCCCAGCGCGTGATGCTCTGCGATGCGGCGGGCGGCGACGTGGCCTTGCACTGCCGCCTGGAGCCGCGGCACACGCTGGCCGACGCCCTGGCGGGAACGCGAACGCTGGCCCAGGTTGTGCATGAGGGCCCGGCCGGCGTGCAGATCGTGCCCGGCGCAGGAGCTGGTCCGCTGGCACGAGACGGCGGAACATGCCTGGAATCGGCTGATGGCGCAACTGCCCTCGCTTTCGCCCCGGCCGGACGTGGTGGTAATCGATGCCGGCTGCCGGCCCGATCCCTTGGCCCGGCAGCTCTGGCAGGCGGCCGATCGCGTATTGCTGGCGAGCACGGTGGAGACGGCGGCGATCATGGATGCCTACACTTCGATCAAACTGCTGACCGATCCCGCCCCGGAGTACCGGGTACCTCGGTCGACTTCGATCGCCCTGGTCGTGAATCGCGCGCCGCAGGAATCGATGGCCGACGAAGCACAGCAGCGGTTGGCATTGGCCTGCCGGCGGTTTCTCGGCTTGCACTTGCGGTGGGTGGGCTCGATGCCGGAAGACGGCGGCGTGCCGCAATCCGCTGCGCGAGGCGAGCCGTTCGTGCTGGCAATGCCTGCATGCCCGGCCAGCCTGTCTATGCGGCAGGTGGCCCGGGCCATGGGAAATAGCGTCACCGCGCGACGCGCGCGGCGTGAGACTTGGAAACAGAAACATGATAACAAGGAGAACAATGCGGAAGTGAGGAGCAGCAGCGGCGCAGTTGGAAAACTTGCTGCTGTTTTTCCCCATCCGCAAACAAAGCCTAAACCTCAGGCCCGGTGCGACCGATATAGTAGGACAAGCATTGCTAGTCGATGCGCTGTTAAATTGATCCGATCAGGTGAAGTTTGACGGCGACCCAGAGTACTGGGTGTCCCGGAGACGCACACGTGGCTCGTCAATACGCTGGAATTCTCGGCCTCCTGGCACTCATGGTTTCGCTCCTGCGGGGCCTCCTTGCCGGCGGCGCAAGCGAAGCGACGCTATGGACGGCGTGGCTCAGCCTTCTGGCGTTTACGGTCCTCGGCGGGGTGATCGGCTGGCTGGCCGAGCGCATCGTGCGCGAAGCGGTCAGCAGTCGGATCCTGTCGGAGTTGCAAGACGAGAAGCCCGCCTCGCCGCAGGCCGGTTAGCGCGGGAGATAACGGATTTGTCAAGACGCCGCAAGGCGCGCCATCACGGAGGAAACTATGGCCACGACTGTCGCCCCCGAAGACGTTGAACAACTGTGGATCGAATTCAAACGCGACCAGACCAATCAGGACCTGCGCAACCGCCTGGTCGAGATGTACCTGCCGCTGGTGAAATACAACGGCGAACGGATCTGGTCGCGGCTGCCGGAGGGCGTCGAGCTGGACGACCTGATCTCGGCCGGCGTGTTCGGGCTGATGGACGCCATCGACGCCTTCGATCTCAGCCGCGGCGTGAAGTTCGAGACCTACTGCGTGCCCCGCATCCGCGGCGCGATGCTCGACGAGCTGCGGACCATGGACTGGGTCCCGCGCCTGGTCCGTTCGAAGGCCAGCAAGCTCAACGAGGCGGTGAAGGGGCTCGAGGCCCGGCTCGGCCGCCAGCCCAACGAAAACGAGCTGGCCGAGGAGATGCAGATCTCGGTGCCCGAACTGGAGAAGATGATGATGGACGCCAACGCCGTGAACCTCATCAGCTTGAACAAGAAGTGGTACGAGACCGACAGCTACAAGGACGTCCGCGAGATCGACATCCTCGAGGACAAGAAGGGCGAAGACCCCACGCGGCGGATCCAGAAGGCCGACCTGATGCGGCTGGTCACCAAGGGCCTGAACCGCAACGAGCGGCTGATCATCATCCTCTATTACTACGAGGAGCTGACGATGAAGGAGATCGGCGCCACGCTCGATCTCTCCGAAAGCCGCGTGAGCCAGATGCACAGCTCGATCGTCGATCGGCTGAAGAACCAACTCGGCCGAAGAAGGCCGGAATTCGGCTCGTGAGGACGGATGGGCTACGAAATGCTGTCAAAAAACTTCGGCTGGCGCAGTTTGCCTTTTTCGCCGATAACTTTCCCCTGCAACGGCCTCAGGTCAACAACAGCGCCATATTTGATGAACACGTCACAGAAGTTGTCGATCGCCTGGTTCCAGTAGACCATTGCGCACGACATCGGCGCGCCCTTGCCCTGATCCTTGCCTTCAACCAGAAAACGCAACCTCGTATCGTAGAGGAAACAGACAGCGGTTGCTTCTCCCCAAACATAGTGCTTCCAATGGCCGGTGTTGGTTGCTACGGGGACAAGCGCAAGAACCTCCGACCGATAAAGATTGTGTGCCTGGGCGCACTTGGAGAGCCAATTCTTAATCGTCGTTCCATGCTCCCTGTCGGCGCCATAGGGCGGATTCACGTAAATGGTGGGATAATTCCATGATTCCCTCAGCCCGTCTTTTTCCGGCAAGCGGAACTCCGTGTCAGCAGCGACAACGGACCATGCGTTCGAGCACGGATCGAGCGCTATCTTGCCGCGAAAGACTTTGCGAACTGCGGCAACGTATTTCGGCGGCGTGCACCAGTTGTTGCTCTGCGAATTGACGGTCCGTCCAGCGGTCACGATTGAACCTCCTGCCAGTTCTTGATTTTCAGCGTTCTGAGTTCTTCTTGGAGTACAGCGAGGCGTTTGCCAGTTGGAGCGATGACGTTGAACCAGCCCTCAATCACCTTCTTGTGGGAGCCAAAAAAAGATTGGAGCGAAGTGTCCGCGGCAAGGGCAATTTGGACCTTCGTGAACTCGTTAACGCCCTTCTTGCCCGTATAACTTCTCAGAAAGGCATCCTTGGCAGCCGCAAGTTCCTTCTTGGGATTGGACAACAATTCGTCAATGAACTGCGTCAGTCCAGCATCCGTCAGAAATAGAAGCCAGTCATAGGATTGCGCGAGGACCTTGAGTCTTTATTGTGATTCTCGGACGTGAACCAATTGCCGTGGTTGCTGACGACGCCCACCGTCAGAATGAACCTCGAAAGGAGTTCCGGATCGTCAGAAGCGATGATCCCGGCCATCAAGTTGTAGTAATCGCCGTGTCGAAACGATCCGTCGCTCCGTTGAATCAGACCGCCCATGCTGCCATCGGTCAGCCTGATCTTCTGCAAGGCCGAGACGGTCCGTGCAACGTAAGCTCCTTGCTTGGCCTTCTCGATCGTCTGGGGACCCTTGCGCATCCCTTCTTCCACGCCAACTCGCTTGCACTCAAAAATAGCGAACGGGCGTCGGCGGAGCGACACGACGGAACAATGGAACGTATCCGCCTTGACTTTATCCAGGTACACAGTCAGGAATCTGTCGCCAAGATCGGAAACGGTGCATGAGTTGCGCAGAATCAAATCCTTGCTCAACAAGGCGTGCGTTTTCACGGAATGTGCCGGGATGCCAAGTGCGGCGATCTGTTCGGTCTTGGCGATTTTCCTCGCGGTGAGAGGAAGCGCGTCGCGGCTGAACTCCAGTTGCGTCAACGGGGTTGACGGGTGAAGGCTATACTCCACATTGTGGGTAATGTCGTCGTTTGCGAACTCGGGTAAGGGCCGTTCTATCGCCACATTTCTTTCGAGGCCCCACGATTTGAGGGCATAAAATGTGATGATTTCAACAAGTGTGCCGAGGGCACGACCAGCGGCTTTTTTCGGATCCTTTGCGTAGTGGAACACCTTTTCGGTTAGGATCTTCTGAAGCTGGTCGACTGATTGGTATGACATCTTGTCTTTCTCAGTTGCGTATTGTCGCGATCGCCCGGGCGCCGGAGCAGCAATCCTATTTTCCATTTTGCTGCCCGTCTGCTGTGGCGTCAAGTCAGGGCAAGGTCGGGTGACCTTGGAAAAAAATTCTTTTCGGCCCCTTGCCAAGCCTCCGCCTTGTGGTATCATAACCGGAAACTGGTCAAAAGTTCACTCCTTAACCCCTGGAGGTCTGATCGATGACTGCTTCCCAAACCCTGCCGGCCAAACCGCCGGCCGCTCCGCAGGCCGCCGCGCCCGTGGACATGTCCGCAGCCCGGGCCGCGCTGCAACAGTACTTTGGTTTTCCCGACTTCAAGCCGGGGCAACGCGACGTGATAGGGCATCTGCTGGCCGGCAAGTCGGCGGCGGCCGTCTTTCCCACCGGCGGCGGCAAGTCGCTCTGCTACCAGTTGCCGGCCCTGCATGTTGCCGGGCCTGACGCTCGTCGTCTCGCCGCTGATCGCCCTGATGAAAGACCAGATCGACGCCCTGGCGGCCCGCGGCATCGCCGCGCGACGGCTCGATTCGACCCTCGACCTGGACGAATACCGCACCACGATGGACGAGGTCCGCTCGGGCCGGTTGCGGCTGCTGTACGTGGCCCCCGAACGGTTCGTCAACGAGCGGTTCTGCGAAATGATCCAGCGGACGCCGATCTCGCTGTTCGCCGTCGATGAGGCCCACTGCATCTCGGAATGGGGCCACAACTTCCGGCCCGATTACCTGCGGCTGGCCCGCTTCGCCCAGCTCTGCCGGGCCGAGCGGGTGCTGGCGCTGACGGCCACCGCCACCCCCCAGGTGCTCGCCGATATCTGCCGCTTCTTTCATGTCGAACCCGCCTGCGCCGTCCGCACGGGCTTCTATCGGCCGAACCTGGCCCTGCTCGGCACGCCGGTCACGGCAGCCCAGCGCGACGAACAGTTCTTTGCCGCCCTGGCCGGCACCCGGCGGGAACCCACTGTGGGTGCGGGTCGCGAACCGGGGCCGACCATCGTCTACGTCACGCTGCAGCGACGGCGGAAGAGCTGGCCCGGCGGCTGGTCAACGCCGGGCTGACCGCCAGGGCCTATCATGCCGGCATGGAAGACGACCAGCGCCGCGAGACCCAGGAGTGGTTCTTCCAGACGCAGCGCGGGATCGTCGTGGCCACGATCGCCTTCGGCATGGGCATCGACAAGGCCGAACATCCGCTACGTCTATCACTACAATCCGGCCAAGAGCCTGGAGAACTACGCCCAGGAGGTCGGCCGGGCGGGCCGCGACGGCAGGCCCGCGACCTGCGAGATGTTCTTCTGTCCTGACGATCTGAACGTGCTGGAGAATTTTGTTTACGGCGATACGCCCACGCAGCCGGCCGTTGCCGCGCTGGTCGAAGAGGTCTTCCGCCAGGACGACGAGTTCGACGTCAGCATCTACGACCTTTCCGCCGCCTTCGATATTCGAAACACGGTCGTTCGCACGCTGTTGACTTATCTTGAACTGTTGGGCCACATCGACGCCGGCACACCTTTTTATTCCCAGTACCAGTTCAAGCCGCTCGTTTCCTCGGCCGAGATCCTGCGGCATTTCGAGGGCGAGCGGCAAAGAGTTCCTGCAGAAGCTCCTGGCCCAGGCCCACAGGGCCAAGACCTGGTTCCATATCGATCTGGACCAGGCCGCTTTGGCGATCGGCGCGCCGCGCGATCGCTTGATGCGGGCGCTCGACTACCTGGCCGAGCAGAAGTGGCTGGAGCTGCAGACCGCCGGCGTGCGGCAGCGCTATCAGATGCGGAAGCGGCCGAGCGACCTGGCGGCGCTGGTCAAATCGCTCTATGACCGCGTGCTGCAAAGGGAAACGCGAGAAATCCAACGGCTGCGCCAGGTTGCCCACTGGGTCGAGCAGGACGCCTGCCAGGTGGCGGCGCTGGGCGCCCATTTCGGCGACCCCATGGACCGCCCCTGCGGCCATTGCTCTTGGTGCCGGCGGGGCAGCAAGCCGGCGAAATTGCCCCCGCGGCCAAAACCCCAGATCGACCCGGCCATCTGGTCGCAGGTGGCCGGACTTCGCCGCCAGCATGGCAATGAACTAGGCCAGCCCCGCTGCCTGGCGCGTTTTCTTTGCGGCGTGAACTCGCCGTGGATGCTGAAGGCCAGGTTACAGACGCATCCGCTCTTCGGGGCATTGGCCCATGTGCCCTTCGCCGAGGTTCTGGCGGAGGCGGGAAGGGAACGGCACGTCTGATCCGAGCAATGTTGCAAAACGCGCAGCGAGTGACTCATTTTGCGCCACTTTGGCCAGATCGAAACAGGTTGTCACGTAGTAAAGCGGGAGACGTGCAGAAGCCCTGGCTCTAGGACGGGTTGCCCAAACCGGCGCAGAAGCAATGAGGTGCGACGCCAAGTCCGGCTGCGAGTGTAACCCGCCGATCTTACTGAAGGAGTGCGCTTTTGCGCAGGTTACAGCTTACGAATATCCCCGTCAGGGGTGCGAGAAGCCTATCGGCGCTTTGAGCAATGCACAGGGAGCCGCCTTGCTCTGCCAGCGTTGCACGAGTTTCTCCAACTCTTCGTCCAGCCAATGGCTGAAAGCGACGTAGGGAAAGAGACGAACCCGGATGGGAACGTCCCAGACTTCGCGGGTCATGGCTTCGGCAGACGTTGCGGACTGCGGCTGTGTGTTCATTGCAATGCCTTTCTTCCATCTAATACGTAAGACACTTGCCGACGGTTTTAGTTCGCATGCGAATTGCGTTCCAATCGAGTTTACGGAGGGGTAGGCAATGCACCTGAACGATGGGTGTTGTAATAGTGGCGAGGATAGGCAGTTGCGGGAAACCCGGATTCCTCCGGATGCCGATTGATCTTGTTCCAGTTTCCGGCTCGGCCTATAATCCGAAATCCTGTCGTGGGCGGCGAAATCCGTCGAGCCGGTCCAATGCCTAGAACCCTGCGTAGTGGAATCTCGTATAGGTATCAGTGCTGCGTGATCGGCAGAGTCGAGTGGTGAAAAGGAAACGCCGGTTGCCGCGCGCATCAGACTCGCCTGGACGGATGCCAGGCAGGGCTGCCAAGAGGGCCTTGCAGGGCTTCACGAGGCCGTACAGGCGCTACAATTCGTGAAAGGGCGTTTTTTCGATAGGATTCGAGCGTTTGCGGATTCCCTGAATCCCCCGGCACCCCTAGTCGATGACAACGGAGCAGAGTTGGAGCCTTGCCGAGCAGTCACCTGCCAACCTTCCTGAAGTGGACCTGCGAGTGGGCAGGGCAGGTTGGTTGCAAGGGTTCCGGCGGAAGAACCGCTCGACGGCGTCATGGCGGATGGTGCGTGCGGAGTTGGTGGGAATAAGGTAGAATACAAGGAGAACTAGCGATGCAAATTTACGGCCCCGCACATGTCCACGGCCCTCAAGCCATAGCGCCCCGCATACCACGCGGGCTGCCCAATCCACATCTCAGGTGGAGTCGACGAAGATTCAAGACGAAGTCAATATTTCCGATGCCGCCCGCCTCGTCGAGCAGGCCAAGCAGGCCCCGGACATTCGCCAGGACCGCGTCCAGGCGATCCGCGCCCAGATTGCCTCCGGCACCTACGAGACGGCCGGCAAGCTCAACGTGGCCGTCGACCGGCTGCTGAATGAGATCGGGTAAGAGCGTCGCCGCGCCGCGGCCGGTAAATCGATTCGAAGATTTCCGGCCTGAGGCCGTTGCACAGAGCTTCAATGCTCAACTTCTAACAGATATGCCTAGTCCACGCAAATTGGATAGCGCGGTTGATGCCTTGCCACAAGTGTTGTATCTTGATACAATAGGGGAGGATGAGGAGGATGGCATGGCTTCGGGTATTCTGGGACGTAGAGCCGGGCGGCAATGCGGAGCATGTGGCCGATCACGGATTGGACATGGATGAGGTCGAGCATGTTTTGATGAACCCCGTAAAGCACGGTGCCAGCCGCAGCAGCGGACGCCCCATGGTTTTCGGATACACGCCCTCGGGTGAATACATCGCGGTCGTCTACGAAGAGTTGGACGAGGACACCGTCTATCCTGTGACTGCTTTCCCAATCGAGGATTGACTATGGGCGAAGAAAAAACGCCAAAGCAACTCGTTCAGCACGCTACACGCGTTATTGGACGCCTGCCGGAAGAGAAACGCGCCGAGCACGACCGGATCATTGCCCAAGTGGAAGGGGAATTGCGCGACCGCATCAAGAAGGCAAGCCCTTCGCGCATCGCGCTGATGAAACTGAAACTTGCCCGTCTGCGCGACGGCTTCAGCCTTGGCGAGATTGCCGACAAGGCGGGAATCGACCGCGGCAATCTCAGCAAGTTGGAAAACAACGTCGACAACGTCGAACTCGATACGCTGGCGCGGTTGGCCAACGCGCTCGGTTACAACGTCGTCTTGGACCTCCGCAAACGCTCGTAGCAGTAGCGGGGTTCACGGAGCGGCGTTCCAGATCCGTTTCACTCCGTACAGGTCGAAAACTCCATCTGCGCTTACTAGCGAAACATCCTCGACTTTTGCCTGCGCCGCCAGCAACCGATCGAATGGATCTCCATGGTGTCTGGGCAACGCCGCTTGAACGCCGGCATATTCGACATTGATCGGCAGCAGTGCCAGTCCGAGGTCGGCGATCGCCTTTTCCATCCATTGCCGGAAGGGCATCGACAGCGATAGCTTGCCAAGCCCGACCTTGATGCTGACTTCCCAAATCGTGCCCGCGCTCACGAGCAGCTCGTTTGATGGATCTTCAATCGCCTTGGCCGCTGGAGAACTGAGTTTCGCCGGATCGTCTACCGCCCAGATGACAGCATGGGTGTCGATGAGCAGCCTCATTGCATATATTCCTTGAAGTCTTCCAGCGGGGCGTCAAAATCCGGGGCCATGTAGAGGACCGAGCCCCGAAGCGTACCGAGACGCCTAGGCGGACGTTGCGGCTGCGCGATGGTGGGCACGATTCGTGCGATGGGGAGGTCGTTCTCGACGATGATGACTTCATCACCGAAGGCAAGACCGTGGATTAAGTCCGGCAATCTTGCCTGCGCCTCGTGGATAGACAAACTCGTCATGGTTTTCTCCGCGGTCCTTGATCGTCATACTCATTGTAATCTGGCTCGAACTTCAACGCCATTCGCCCGCGGCGAATGCGGCAGGGCTGTTCCTCCTTACCAACGCAGATAAAGAACGGACGCAGTCCCGTGGCCTCCGCGGCGTGGAACACGGTCACGGGACTGGGGCCCGATGCGACGACTCTGCCGTCGGCGAAGCCGATCCACTGACCGCGGTATTTTTCGAGAAGTTGGTCCCGGACGGCCCAGTAGTCGGCCTCGTTCTTGCGGCAGTCGGGGTGCATTTGCCGGGCGATCTCGGGAGGAAGCTGGTCGACAATGCTCTTCATCGCTACGCCTCGTATCAGATGGGGATGAACTCAAACGGCATGCGCTGCCCACTTCCCGGAAGCCGAAACAAATTGTGACTCGTCAGCGCCTGCATTAGTTGGTTTGCCGCCTCCGCGCCAAGGTATATAACAAATCCGTCCTCGATCATCTGCACGCCTGTATCATGCGACTCCGCCACCAGGAACGCCGCAAAGCAGCCCAGCAGACTTTCACCGCGTCCTTCGAATTTCTCCACGGAATCGGCGGAATCTCTGGCGGCAATTGCTGTTGGCTCTCGCACACCAGGCTGCCAGGTCAGACAGGCAGCGCATACGTGCCAGCCCGCCGTGGTTCCCACCAGCAAGCCGACGTTCTTTCGCCGGGCCATTTCAAGTCCTTCGGCAAGCCGCGCGCCAGCCCGGCACAGACGCACGCTCACCGAACCTTGCTCGCGCATCGGTCCGAAGCCTTCCACGTGACTAACTGCGCCAACAAACCGCAAAACGGACGTTTCCATAAGTTTGTGGTCAATCACGCACTTGCGGTTTACATCGTTCCAAACCGGATAGGGGAAAAATCGAATCTCCTGCCCCATTCGAGCCAGCGTTCGCACCAGACCGCACGACTGGGTTGAATCGAGTTCCGAATCAGTCAGCGCAATCACGGCAAGGCACTCATCGAGCACCGCACCCTTGGGAATGGCCGACTTGAGGTTGTAGGGATACGCATATCCGACACCGCGAAAATCCTGCCGGCCGAACAATCCGGGATGGGACGGGCCAAATCGCGTAAATCCGCCCACCGAGACCAACAGGCCCTTGGCCGCCAGTGGGCCAATCGCGTCCATAAAATAGAGCGGATCTTTGGGCGGCGCCAGGACCTCGTGGCACGGCCATCAGCAGTTCCCTCTGGCCAAACTTACGAAAGCCTTCCGAGCGATAAACCCAGCACCCGATCCCGCCATTTTTCAGGGCAATGTCATGCGCGCCAAAGAAGACACGCAGTCCGTTGTTCAATTCCATCAACTGCGGCGCCCGGGGTTGCGTGGAAGCCGGTTCTGAAGCTCTTGTTCTCTTGAGCCAGTCAAACACGATGGTCTCTCCTGCGTGTCTTGGCGTGCCGAGCCGCTACGGGAAAAGTCGCACGGATCACTGACAGAAGCGCGCCCATTGCTTCTAATTCTGGCGTGAACGCCATTCGCAGTCAAGAGCGTGGAGCAAATTGACCGAATCCCGCGCGCAGATTGGTTCGGACAGCATCTTGCCTGTGCTTTGCGGCTCAGGTTCAAGGGAGTTGGCACGTCGGAAAAGAGCGTAGCCCTAGACTCGCACCTCTGCATCCGACTCCAGCCGATCGGCATACTTCTTCCGCATCGGCTCGATCAACTCGGCAAGAAACTCATCCACCTGCTGCGGCGCGGCCGACGAATTGGGCCGGGTCGAGCAGGCACGTCAGATCGACCTTGGCGAAGGCCGGATCGGCGGCAATGCGATCCATCAGGTCGTTCTTGCCCCCCGCGTTCTTCACTACGTCGGCTGCCGCCAGGCTGTGCTGGCGGATCCGCTCGTGCAGGTCTTGCCGGTCGCCGCCGGCGGCGACGGCCGCCATGAGGATGTTCTCCGTGGCCATGAAGGGCAGCTCGGCCGCGAGATTGGACCTGATCACCCGCGGATAAACGACCAGGCCGTCGGTCACGTTCTGGCAGAGAATCAGCACGGCGTCGGTGGCCAGGAACGACTGCGGCAACACCAGCCGCCGGTTGGCGCTGTCGTCGAGCGTCCGCTCCAGCCACTGCACCGCCAGCGTCGCCGCCGCGCTGCTTTCCAGGCTCATCACGAAGCGGGCCAGCAGCAGATCCGCTCGCAACGCATAGGATTCTGCTTGTACGCCATGGCCGACGATCCGACCTGGTCCTTGGCGTGCGGTTCTTCGATCTCCTTGCGGTGGGCCAGGAGCCGCAGGTCGGTCGCCATCTTGTGCGCGGTCTGCGAAATGCCGGACAGCACGGCCAGGATCTGCGAGTCGATCTTCCGCGGATAGGTCTGCCCGGTCACGGCATAGCTTTCCGCAAAGCCGATCTTCCGGCAGATCAACTCGTCCAGCCGCCGGACCTTCTCGTGGTCGCCGTTGACCAGGGCCAGGAAGCTGGCCTGCGTGCCGGTCGTGCCCTTCGAGCCGTGGGCCTTGAGGTTCGCCAGACGGAATTCGATCTCAGCCAGGTCGAGCAGGAAGTCATAGGCCCAGAGGCAGGCCCTCTTGCCCACCGTCGTCGGCTGGGCCGGCTGGAAGTGCGTGAAGGCCAGGCAGGGCAAGGCCCGATAGTGCAGGGCGAAGCGGGCCAGGCTGTCGATCACGGCCACCAGGCGGTCGCGGACCATTTCCAGGGCCTCGCGCAACAGGATCAAGTCCGTATTGTCGGTCACGTAGCAGCTTGTCGCGCCGAGGTGGATGATCGGCCGGGCCTTCGGGCAAACGTCGCCGTAGGCATGGACGTGGGCCATCACGTCGTGCCGCAGCCGCCGCTCGTGGCGTTCGGCCGCCGCGAAATCGATCGTATCGACGTGCTGCCTCAGTTCGGCGATCTGTTCCTGAGTAACCGGCAGGCCCAGTTCCGCCTCGGCCTCGGCCAGGGCCACCCACAGCCGCCGCCAGGTGCTGAACTTCCGCTGCGGGCCCCACAGTTCGCTCATCGCGGCCGACGCATAGCGGCCGATCAAGGGGTTGTCGTATTGGGTGTACTGGTCAGGCATGGTGCGAGAGAAAACTACACTGCCCCTAACGCGACTTCCAGTGCTGCTCGCTCGGAAGCCTCGCGGAGTTTTTGATAGGTCTTGACGAGCGTACGGTTCTCGGAGAAGTCGTCTGTCCAAAGCCTGGCTGCAAATAAGTACTCCAACTTGACTTTGCCGTCGACGATTTCAATCTTGAAGCCCGGAAATCGACTTACGATCTCACCGATAAAGCCGCGAACTCCCTTCACGAGGGCACCAACCAGTTCGCCGGTCTCCCGGTTCTCGTAGACGGTAACCAACGAATCGAGTCTCCGCGCACGATAACTTTCGTTGGAAAGGAGCAACTCGATGCAATCGCCCTCGGAGTTGAAAAATGCCCTGGGACCAGACCAGGGCTCCGACTTCGCCAGTGCCAGAACGCGTTGAGCGAAAGCATCGTTCATGTCGACCTCATTTGCCATCAGATCACCCTTTCCCGAAAGCGGTTCTCGAAATCGGCGGGGAGGTGCGAATCCTGCTCGTCGCACTCACCCCAATACCAGCCGTAAACGATTCGTTCATCGGTCACAAAAACCAGAAAAACTTCACCGGGCCAGGCATTCCGTTTCCCGCCGGTCTTGTAGTCGTATGCATGATGCGGCAGGGACGCGTAGCAAAGCCAATTATCTTCAATAACATCCCGTTCAAGGTCGCGAATCCCACGAAAGACTGCCCGCGGGTGGAGCAGCGACCATCGAACGGTATCTGCGAGCTCTAAAGCGGCTCCACGCCCCTGAGAGCCCACCCAATCCATTTTACTGTCCGGGAGAAGCACTTGCCACGTGCCGCCGTCTCGCGGGTCGATCGCGTCGAGCGAAGAATAACCTCGCCGCCGCTTCTCTTTGGGTTCTTCAGGCTCGGGGTCGCTCTTGGCCACAAGACGCTCCAATTGAAACCAACCAAGTCATTGCTCGAAATTAACGGGCATTTCCAGTAATGTCAAGCCCACCAGGGAGGGTGTCCCAAAAAGAACGGAAGTCGTGCTGATTGACGGCTACCAAGATCCGCCTGTAAACTGGTTGCATTGCAGCGGAGTGGTCCTAGCTATCGGCGCCGTTCGTCACGGCGGTCCGCCGCTACCGACTTCGCGGAAGGAGATTTGCCCCATGTTCCGAAATCGTTCGGCAGTTGCTTTGACGGTCTTGATGACACTCGGCAGTTCTGCCCTAGCAACCGCCGGGGGACCCAAGGAGGCGGGCGGCAAGAAGCAGATCACGAACTCCATTGGCATGAAGCTCACGCTCGTTCCTTCGGGCGAGTTCATGATGGGCAGCGGCGAGTCGGCGGAGGACACAGCGGCGTTCTTCTGGAAGACCTACGGCGAAGTTGTGTACGCTGACCATTTTAAGGACGAGCACCCGCAACACCGTGTGCGGATCACGCATCCATTCTACCTGGGCACCTACCATGTCACGCGGGGCCAGTTTCGGCAGTTTGTCGCTGACACCAGCTACAAAACGGACGCGGAGAAAGGAGAGCCGCCGGGGGCGGAGGGCTGGAACGCTGACAAGAAGTCGTTCGAATTCAACGAGAAGTACTCCTGGCGGAACGCGGGCTTCGAGCAGACCGACGAGCACCCGGTGGTCAACGTGAGTTGGAACGACGTGGTAGCCTTTTGTAAATGGCTCAGCGGAAAGGAAGACAAGACCTACCGCCTGCCAACGGAGGCCGAGTGGGAATACGCCTGTCGCGCTAGGACAACAACTCGGTACTCGAGCGGCGACGACCCCGAGACCCTCGCCAAGGTCGGCAACGTGGCCGACGCTGCTGCTCAAGGTGCAATTCCCGGATTTGAAATGCACGATCAATGCCAGTGACGGTTACGTGTTCACGGCTCCGGTGGGAAAGTTCAAGCCAAATTCCTTTGGGCTCTACGACATGCATGGGAATGCTTGGCAGTGGTGCGCGGATACGGTACGGCGCTGAATACTACGCCACGTCTCCCGCAGACGATCCAACGGGTCCGGATTCCGGCAAAGGTCGCGTGCTTCGTGGTGGTTCCTGGCTCGACTGGCCGGCCTTCGCCGGTTCCACCACTCGCTTCAAGTTCACGCCGGACCACCGGGACCTTTACTCAGGCTTTCGCGTTGCCCGGACCAATTGACGTTACATAATTGACCTTACATATTCGTCACGTCATCCACCGACGTCGGCCCCACGATCTGGTCCATCGCGTTGGCAAATTCGGCGTTGTGCGAGCTGTCCTCCGCATAGATGCGGAAGATGCGGAAGCTCAAGGCGATCCGCCGGAACAGCTCCCGCTCGTTCAGCCGATGGATCTTGCCGGTGGCCGGGTCCAAGAGGAAATTCTGGTCGGCCGTGGGGGCCAGGGCCTCGGGCCGGTAGACGTGCCGCGGGATGTCGATGCGAAAGACGATGTCCTTCAATTCCGGCGGCAGGTTCTTGCGGATCCGCCGCTCCAAAACCTCTTCGTCGCTGAAGACGCTCGCCTCCTCGTGCTGGCCGGGAGCGAAGAAGACCATCCGCTCGCAGGCCATCTTCCAGTGCAGCTTGCGCGCGAGAAACTCCCGCCAGCGCTCGCCCAAGGCCCGCAACCGCGGGTCGGCCGAGCGGTGCCAATCGGCCACGCGGACCAGCAGCGACCACTCGGTGAAATGCAGGTAGTCGTCGAGATGCTCCAGCGGGTTGCCGGGGAAAAGGTCGGCCTTGCTGTCGATGAACAGTTCCTGCAAGCGTCAGGTCGATGGCCCGCACCGTGCGGTGGTAATAGACCGTGCGGAACAAGTCGCCCCGCACGGCGATGAACCGCTCCAGGGCGGAAAGGCCGCGCTCGTGGATCGTCAGACCGCGGCTGGTGAACAGGCTGTAGCGAAGCAAGCGGTCCAGATCGAATGCCTTCTGGCTGTAGCCCGACATGTAGGCGTCGCGGAGCACGAAATCCATGTTGTCGACCGTATACAGCCCGCAGAACAAGCTGCGCAGAAATCGCAGCCACTGCGGACCGTCGCCGGCGGTGGCGGCGCTGGGGCCGCATGATCAGGAAACAGATCTGCTGCGGGATCGAGCTGCTCGCCGTCGGCCATCCGGCTGTTGGGGTTTCGCCGCACGCCGCGGAGCAAGTCGGCCAGACTGGTCGAGAATGATCCGGCTGCCGACAAGCTCGTGGTTCAGCCTGTATTCGGCCAGGTAATGCGCGTCGAAGAAATGGCCGAACGGCCCGTGCCCCACGTCGTGCAGCAGGGCCGCCATCCGCAGCAGCGACTCGACATAACCGCGGCTGGGCACGTCAGGGCAGACATGCTGCAGGCTGTCGTAGGTCGCGTCGAGCATGCGGCTGGCCAGGTGCATCGCCCCCAGCACATGCTGAAAGCGGGTGTGCTCGGCGGTCGGGAAAACCCACCAGGCGGTCTGCAACTGGTGGATCTGGCGGAGCCGCTGGATCCAGGGATGATCGATGATCGCTTGTTCCGAGACCTCTCCTGAGGGCAGCCCTTGCGGCGAGGTGAAGGGAATATATCCGTGGATGACGTCGTGACTGAGGCTGGCGTTGATGAGTTCGTTCATGCCGGTATTATCTCCAGCGTCGGGGGGAGCCGTCCAGCCGGGATAATATTGCCCAAACATCCCAGTTGCCTCATTTTCATCCTCTCGTTCACGTTTCTCTCTATCAAGTAGCCTAGTCTACCGCCCTTTGGGAGGCGGCAAGGTCTTTTCGTCTTCTCCAATTTATGGATTCGATCTGGCATTTGTTGGCAAGGGCCGATAGACTTTTGTATTCCCTGGGCGACCGCGAAAATCGCCGAATTTTTCTGGAGAAGGAGTTCTGCCGTGCCAAGTCTGCGGCCTGCGTTGTGGTTCATTATTATCTACATTATCTACGGTTTGACGGTTCCCCAAGGGCTATCGGCTGCGGTTCCCGCAGTTTCTGCGGTTCCCGCGATCGATACGTTGCTGCCCGATACGACCGTCGGTTTCATCACGGCGACCAATTCCGTCCGCTTGACGGAACAATGGAACAAGACCCAGCTCGGCAAACTCATGACCGAACCGGCCATGAAGCCGTTCGAGGAGGACCTGCGGGAACAGTTGCGGGCGAAATGGTCCACGCTGGCCGATCGGCTGGGGATCCACTTCGACGATTTGCACGGCCTGTCAACGGGCGAGGCCTCCTTGGCGCTGTTGAGGTTGCCACCCAATGCGCCGGGCCAGGATATGCGCGGCCACCAGCCTGCTTTTGGATGTGACGGGCAATCTCAACAAGGCGCAGGCCCTGCTGGCCAAGGCCCGTGCGGGTCTGAAGGGCCGCGGCGCCAAAGAGACCGTCAAAGCGATTGGCGGAGTTACCGTCTACGTCTTCGACGTCCCGCTGCCCCAGGGTCAGCAGGTTGCAGCCGGGCGCGGCGGCGCGGCGGCCGCAGCCGCAATGGGCCAGACGGTCTATTTCCTCGCCAATAATCTCTTCGCCGCTTGCGACGACCTGTCCGTCGTGCAGGAGATTCTCGCCCGGCTGGCCAATGGCGGCCAAGCCAAGAGCCTTTCCCAGGTGGTTGCGTATCAAACGGTCATGAAGCGCTGCGCGGCCGATGGCCCCCGGGTCGTGCCGCCAGACATCCGCTGGTACATCTCTCCCTTGGGCTTCGCCGAGGCGATCCGGGCCGCCACCCCGTTGGAAAAGCGGCGGAAGGGCAAGACCATCATCGAGATCATGCGCAACCAGAATTACGATGCCTTCCAGGGCCTCGGCGGTTTTGTCGACGTTTCCGCCGACGGCTACCAGATCGTCCATCGCACCGCCGTCTATGCCCCGCCGCCGTACAAGGAATCGATGAAGATGTTCGTCTTTCCCAACCGCCCCGACGCGGATTTCACCCCGCAACCCTGGGTCGGCCGCGACATCGCCACCTACTTCACGGTCTATGTCGACATCCTCAACGCCTTCAGGAACTTCGGCCCTCTGTTCGACGACATCATGACGAACCAAGGGCCTCTGGATTGACACTCTCAATAGCGAGCGCAACGATCCCAACGGTCCGCAGATCGATCTCGAAAGGAGCTGATCGCCAACCTCGGGCAGCGGGTGACGATGGTTGCCGGCTACAATCTGCCGATCACGACCACTAGCGAGCGGCTGTTGTGGGCCATCGAAATCAAGCCCGGCCAGCAGGCCGCGGTGGCCAAGGCCATCGAAAAGTGCGTCAAGAACGATCCCACGATCAAGCGGCGGCGAAATCAATGGCCACGTGATATGGGAGATCGTCGAGGAGGAAGATACCAGCGAGCCGCAGTTGAAGATCGACGTGCCGACCTTCACGCCCAAGAAAGACGACAAGACCAAGTCGAGCGATGACGAAGACGACGCGGCGACCAAGGAAGACCACTTCCTGCCCCACGGGGCGATCGCCGTCGCCGAGGGCCATTTGTTCGTCGCCTCGCACATCGACTTCCTGGAAAAGACCCTCAAGCCGCTTCCTGAGAACCAACGCCTGGCCACGCAGAAAGAATTCCAGCAGGTCTGGGGCATCACCTTCGGCAAGATGGGAATGAAGCAGCAGTCGTCCCGCAGCTTCTCCTGGACCGACCGCGCGGTGCAGCCCGCCTACGAACTGATCCGCCAGGGCAAGATGCCGCAGAGCGAATCGCTGTTGGGCCGGGCGCTCAATAGCCTGGCGGAGCCGACCAAGAACAAGGGGCCGCGGGAGCAGCGGATCAACGGCAGCAAGTTGCCCGGGTTTGACATCGTCGGCAAGGCCCTTCGGCCCGTCCACCGCCGCCATGACCAGCGAGAAAGACGGCTGGTTCATCAAGGGCGTGCTGCTCAACAAGTAGCCCGGTACGGGGGATTGCAGCCCGACGCGCAAGCGAGGGATGCGACTTCAATCGCTAGGAAACCGCATTCGTCGCTTGCGCGTCGGGCTTCAACGTCGCTTTGCGGCTCGGGGCTTGCCGGAAAGCCGCTTACCGCGTTTCCACTTTGGCCCAGAACGGATGCTGGCGGTCGCCGCGGACGCGGAGGTCCTCGAGCATCGTCTCCACGCTCGGCTTGATCATCGCCGGCACCCCGTTTGGCCGGCGCCTGCCTACGGTGATGTTGATGCGGGCATTGAAGTTGACCATCTCCGGCGAGAGCCAGATCGTGGCCCGCGAGTTTCCCGCCGTCAGGACCAGCGTGTTGGTGCCCGGTGCGTTGCCCGTCACCTGCAGCGGCTGCGTGCCGTGCGGCGGCCAACTCGTGGCGATCGAGTTCGGCGGCAGGTTCGTCGATCTCCGCCCACCAGAAGTGGTTGTCGCACTCACGCATCGTTTCGCACTTGAACTCCCGGCCGGCAGGCAGGGGAAAGCTCCGCCGGAAGCGGTTCATCCAATCGAACATCGGCAACTGCTCGTCGAGGAAGTGCTCGTGCCCTCGGCCAAGATACTCCACGACGGTCGTGTTGTCTCCGTCCTTGAAATAGCGGTCGATGACGGTGGCGTTGTGGGCGACGCGGTTGCCGTCCAACTCGCCCAGCACGACGTAGAACGGCACGTAGCGGGCGTTGTCGCGGTAGAAGATGCAGGCGTTCCGCGCTTCGGCCGAGACGGGGATCACGCCCGCCCAGAGATCGGGATGCGAGAGGCCGATGTCCCAGGCAGCATCGCCGCCCTCGGCATGGCCGTGGAGAAATACGCGGTCGGTATCGACGGCAAACCGCCGGCAGGCGTCGCGGAGGCAGCCCAGCACCACGGCATGCTCGCGGGCCGAGGATTCATATTCCGTCTGGTGCGGGACGGTCCAGTCCGGCGCGATGACGATATATCCGTAGCGTCCCGCCTGGCCTTGCCGCCCGGGCCGGCCGCTTAGGATCGTGCTCGCCGGCCCACCACTCGATCTGCATCGTCGGATCGTGGCCGAGGCCGTGCAGCGAGACGATCATCGGGTAGCGGCGATGGGGATCGTATTCCGGCGGCAACTGCACGTAGTAGGTTGCATCGGGCTGGCCGGAGAGCACGCTCGTGGTCAGCTTCGCGTAGCCGGGGATCTCCTTGTCGAGCGGCTCGGGCAGCGGGTAGGGCGGACTCATGTGGGCGGCCAGCGCCGCCAGCAGTTCCGGCTGGGCGGCCGCTTCGGAAAGGATCGCCAGAAGCTTCGAGTCGCGCCTGACCTTGACCGGCTCGGTCAAGTAGTCCTGCACGAGCCCTCGCAGCCGCCATGCCGATTTGGTCAGCGGCAGATCGGTGGAGGCCGAGTCGGGCCCCAGCAGAAAACCGCTGACGGCCAGCGAGAGCTTGACCTCGGGCGTGAGCTTCGTATCGTTCTGGTTCAGCAGGAAGGCTGCCATGCGGGGTAGCATTTCAGGTTTCAATCCCGGCCCCATCTCCCGCAGCGCCGGCGCCAGGGCCGCGCGGTCGACGCGCCCCTCGACCTTTGATAACAGATCCTGGCAAGACTTGTCGATGGCCTACCGCTTCGTTTCGTAGGCCTTGTAGGCCTCTTGCACCTGGCGGATGGTCTGCAGGATTTCGCCCGTCAATTCCTCCGTGTGAAAGTCCTTGTCGGCGAACTCGTTGAGGATCTTCTGCACCAGGTCGTACTGCCCGTTGGCAAGCCGCAACCCTAGCTCATCGAGCGACTGCTGCGCGTACAGGAGCCGGACTTTTTGCAGCGTGGGTTGAATGTCCTGAGCGACCTGCGTGTCGTTCTTAAAGTCGTCGAGGATCTTCTGCAAGGTGGACATCGCCATGCCGAATCGCTTGCACTGGAGATAGAAACGCGCGATCTTCTTCCGCTGCTCGACGTTCTTGGGATCGATCTGGTGCATGAGGATCTTGTCGAGCAAGTCGTTGGAGAGCGTGTTCGTGGCGATCCGCTCGTCCCATCGCATGCCCTTGGCCTCGACCCGAATGTATTGCGGCGTGAGTTCGGTGATCCCCTGAATGACGTGCTGCACGCCGCGGGCCGTGAGCATCGGATAATCCCGCCATCCATATTCGTCGAAGTCCTTCAAGGCCCCCGCGGGCGGGCCAACCGCAAGGACCTTGTTCGGGCTATCGCGGCCGGCCTCCTTTTGCTGCTGGATCAACTCGAATTTCTCGGCGTTCTCCAGCGTGGCGTCGGGCTTCACATCGACGACCTGCCGCCGGGAGACGAAGATCAGGCGGAAGTCGTCGTTCACGAAGACGATCTGCTTGAGCGAATCGGCCTCGCTGGCCCCGTTCTGCTCGGCCAGGCCGACGCTGTCGCCCTTGCGGCCCCGCAGGATTCGGCCGTCTTTCAGCCAGACTTCCGTCGCCAGGGCCGTCGTCGCCAGCAGAACCAGAAGACTGCCGGCCATCCCGGCCGCCGCCCGCCAACCGCGCCATGAACGTTTCATTTTCACGCCTCGCTCACTGTTCCCACTCCCTTGCCTCATCATTCATTGTGGTCGATAGCTGCCGCATGTCAAGCCTAAGGTAGCAGGCACACTCCGTGTGCCGTCCGCCCCGCGGCCCCAGCCGCGGGTTTTTTCCAGCGATCCCGACGTATTTGGCGGACGGCACTCGGAGAGTGCCTGCTACTTTGCGATACTTGACAACGCCCGGTTCTCACGGCACAATGGGGGGTATGAGTCCCAAGCCCGTTGTAGCGAAGGTGCTGCTGGCCCTGCTGGTCGCGGCGTTCGTGCTGCCGATTACGATCTGCATCGTTCTGGCGCTGGCTTTGCTCCTGCCCGCCATGGGCGATGCCGTCGGCGGTCTGGTCTTGCGCTACGTGGCCGAGGCCGGCGGGATCGTTTGGATCGCCGTGCTGGTCGCCCTGCTCTTCGTTCAGGCGATCCATACTCTGGGCCGGTCGGACAACGTCGATCCCTAGTCGCTGGAGGCTTTGGCCGTGCAATCCGCCCCAAGTTCGGAGTTCCGGATTCCCGATTCCGAATTGGAGGGCAGCGTTGAGCTCCGCGTTCCCAGCCCTCAGCCCGCGCCGCTGACTCCGGTGCCGTCCGGCAAGATCCTCTTTCCTCGCCGCATGCTGTATGTCGAAGCGGTGCTCTACGTGACGCTTGCCGCGACCGCCTTCGGCCTGGGCTATCTCGCCGGCCGTGGAAGCTCATCGGCGGCCAAGGAGGATGCCAATCTGCAGATGCGAGGGCTTGATGGCAAGGTGTTGCTGGTGGCGGGTAGCGGTGCGAAGCGGGGCGACGCGGGGGCGGTGGTGATTGTCCTGCCAGCGGACAAGCCGCCGGTCAAGATGCCGCTTGACGGTCTGCGGCCGGGCGAGCCGGGCGATGCCAGATCTGCCGCGCTGTCCAAGTTCGGGGCGCGGCGGTCCGCGCCGATGCCTCCGGCGCTTTCGCGCTATCTGTCCCGGCCGCCGGCCGCTACCATATCTTGATCCTATCGCGGCAGGCGACCCGCCCGCCCGACAAGCAGCCGGACCCGAGTGAGATTGAGGAAATCGGAAGCTACTTCGACGCGGCCGATCTCTTGCAGCATTGCAGTTATCGATGGCTGACGAAGGACGGCAATCGCAGCCCTGGGCCGATCGACGTGGAGTTTGCCGAGTGACGGGGCTCGCAAGCTCGGCCTGTTCTGCTACAATGGGAGCCATGATACTGCTCGCGGGCGAAACTGATACCAGCCCGACGCGCAAGCGAGGATGCTAAACCGTTACCTCGCTTGCGCTTCGGGCTAGTATGAAATGGCTCATTTGAAACCGCTCGCAGTATAACATGAGCCCGCACACGGCACACTCCCTTTTTGGAAAGATACCCCATGCAACTACCCAAATATTCGATCGGGGTGGGCGACCGTTTCGCACACCAGGGCTGCGCACAACTTGAGGCCTTGATTCTCGCCGGGAAACGCGGCCTGCAGATCGCGCCGGTGTGGAACAAGTCGCACCGCGAGCACACGATCGTCGGCAGCAAGCCGGGTGACGTCCGCGCCGAGGCCGATGCGGCCGTTCGGGCCCTCGCCTGGGGTGGTCCGTACTTCGTTGACGCCGATCACATCGGCCTGAAAACGGTCGACGGCTTTCTGGAGGCGAGTGATTTCTTCACGATCGACGTGGCCGAACAGATCGGCGTCCGCCGGCGCTGATGCCGTGACCCGTTTCCTTGCGCTGCACAAGGGCCTGATCGGCCGCCTGGAAATCCCCGGCATGGCCGAACCGCTGGCGATTACCGAGGCACTGCTGGCCGGCACGGCGCGGAAATACCTCGCCGCCGTCCAGGAGGCGGGCCGCATCTATCGCCGCATCGAGGCCGCCAAAGGGCAGGGCAAGATGGCCATCGAGGTCTCGATGGATGAAACCGACGAGCCGCAAGGCCCGACCGAACTGCTCTTGATCCTCGCCGCCCTGGCCGACGAGGGCATTCCCGCCCAGACGATTGCCCCGCGGTTTTCCGGCCGCTTCAACAAGGGCGTGGACTACGTCGGCGATCCCGGCCGCTTCGACCGCGAGTTCCGCCAGGACCTGGCCGTGACGGCCTTCGCCATCAAGCAGTTCGGCCTGCCCGCGAGCCTGAAACTGAGCGTCCATTCGGGCAGCGACAAGTTCACGTTGTATCCCTTGATCCGCAAGGCCTTGCGGGACTTCGACGCCGGCGTGCATCTGAAGACGGCCGGCACGACCTGGCTGGAGGAACTGATCGGGCTGGCGGCCAGCGGCGGCGACGGCCTGGCAATCGCCAAGGAGATTTACGCCGCCGCCGTGTCGCGGACGCCCGAATTATGCGCCCCTTACGCATCCGTGATCGACATCGACCGCGCCGAGCTGCCTTCGCCCGAGACGATCAAGAGCTGGGACGGCGAGCGGTTTGCGGCGGCCATGCGTCACGATCCGGCCTGCCCGTCCTACAATCCCAGCCTGCGGCAACTGCTGCACGTCGGTTACCGGGTGGCTGCGGAGATGGGCGCTCGCTTCACGGCTGCGCTGGAGAAGAACGCCAAGGTGATTTCCGCTGGCGTTACCGACAACCTCTACCGGCGGCATATCAGCCCGTTGTTTTTGGTTGACTATACTGCGCACGGGTGAAAATGATCGAAGCCCAACGCGCAAGCGAGGGACATAAACGCTAACCTCGCTTGCGCTTCGGGCTTCGATGGCCCGCACATGAAACGGGTCATTTTCAGCCGCCGACAGTATAACACCCTCACGCAGCCTTGGCCGACCGTCGGAATCGGGTCCGGGAGAACGTCCTTGACGACCAGTTCCAGGAGTTGTTCGGTGGCCTCGGCCAGGATCTGTTGCCGCAGCGACTCGCCTACGCGGCGGCGTTGCAGGACCAGATCGACTTCCTTGAGAAGGAACTCCGGCGCGTAGGCCCTAATGTAGCCGCGGGCCTCCGCGCGGGACATGCCGCGGGTTTTTTCAAAAGTCGCATCGCACACGGCCGTGTGACATTCTCGGGCCAGTTCGCCGGCCGCCTGTCGCACCAACGACATATCGAGCCAGGCGAAGAGCCGGTCCAGGAAGCCTTCAGTGGGCGGATTTCGGCAGGCTCGGCGTGCGGATTGCTTGGGCTTGTCTGTTGTCTTCATGAGTGGCAATCAGGGGGTGCTTGGGGATATCATTAGAAACAACAGGGCACGGCCGACCCAAAGGGCGGCGGGCGATATAAGAATCGTGTAAAGAATACGTCGATCTTGACCGATTTTTGGTTAAGCCGGGAATTCTGTCCGGATTGTGCGGTTTTGGCCGCCAATCTGACATTTTTGGGCAGGGCTTGACTCGGCCCGCACAATTCCTTAACGTGGAGGGGTATTGGCCCCGTAGCCAAGTGGGTAGGCGAAAACTCTGCATCGTAAGTCGTTTCTACATAACGGCTTGCGTCTTAACGGCATCGGTCGATTGACCCTGAAAAATGCCCCTCTTTGCCCCTGTCAGACACTCGGCCAACGATCCGACGGGGAATCCGAGCGACCGGCACCAACGCCACCCGCCGGCAACGACGCCACGAATCCGCCCCATCCACGGTGGAAGGCACCGGAATGTGAATTTGACCCCGCGATTGCCGCAAGTATTGGCGTGGCCGTATACTACGGCAAGCGGCGATTAACGTTATGTCAACCACAATCCCGATAGACGAGCCTGAGGCATGCGTGACTGGATCACTGACGAAATTGTGGTTGTTCTGATCGTCGGTGTACTCATGGTGCCCCTACTTTTCCGCGTTCATTGCGGAATAGAATACTGCTGCCTGGTCTATGCGCGGAGGTTCTGTAGGCAACAAGGTTTCAAGATCAGCAGGTGGAGATGTGGACCGGCATTCGACCGGTCAGGAGTCAAGACGGAATTTACGCTGGTGGAGCTTGATTGCCTCGATGGCCAAAACCAGCGCAGATTGGTTCGAATGTTGGTTTGGCTGTTTGGTATTCACATCGTGCTGAGCGATGAGAAGTATCCAGAGTCCCATGATTAGGAATCGGGCGGGTGACGCGGTGACCCGAAGAACTTAACGAGAGAAGTAAGGGGAAGAGCTTTCTTATGGACGTACAAATTCCAGCAGATCTGAGCGAGTTCGTCGGCGTCTTGGTTGCCGAGGGAAGATTCGACACGGAAAATCAGGTTTTTGTTGAGAGCCTTCGCCTCTTGCAGACCCGTGAGAAACTGCGGCGCGACGTTGAGGCCGGGATCGCCCAGCTTGATCGTGGAGAGGGCCTGGACGAGGATCAGGTGTTTGAAGAGCTCGAGCGGGAAATCGACGAGGTCGAGCGACTCAGGGACGAATGAATGGCAAAGCCGGTGATCGCACCCCTTGCGAAAGAGGACTTGCGGACAACGGTCAGGTTCATTGCCCGCGACAAGCCCCTGGCCGCGCGACGCTGGTTGGCCCGCGTACGGGCGGAATTCCGTGCGTTGGCTCGCAATCCCGAAATGGGCGAGCAACGTCCCGAGTTCTTGTCCGGTGACTGCCGGAGCTTCTCCTTCGGAAACTACGTTATCTTCTATCGCCGGATTGACCCTGGTATCGAGGTCGTCCGTGTCGTTCGCGGCGAGCGGGATATTCGGTCACTGTAGACGCTCGTGCGTGGGTGGAAAATCTCATGCCGGGTATCTCTTCCCCGCAACCGGAATCTCTGGTAAAATTCCTCTTCACGTCGCGAACCGGAATTGCCGATCTACTTCCGGTGACGAACCAATCGCGACCCTTCGGGAACCAGAACCAGGTTGCGGAAAGCGTTTCCGCCCCAACCGGGCCCAACAATGCATCCGGACATGGATCGTAAGTCGCGAGCTGTCAAGAAGATACGTTAATCGGGCCCCGTAGCCAAGTGGCTAAGGCAGCGGATTGCAAATCCGCCATCATCAGTTCGACTCTGATCGGGGCCTCTGAAGTCCAGACGAGACAGGACGCGACAAAAGCCCGTTCTTTACGGGCTTTTGTCGTATATGGGCCTGATCGTCGGGATGACCGGACGAGACACCGCAAGACCCCGCGAGAACCGGCCGCATAGCAACAGGCATAGCAACAAACTACCCGTCGCTACGATTTTTCGTCCGTTGGCTGCTGCCGCCGTGCGGGCGCTATCGCCAACGAACTGGAAGTTTGTTGGTAGCGTCTCCTATTCTCCGGCAGAAGACAGCAGGAGGCAGGAGGAGCCACAAGTGCCCTTGTCTACAGGCTTTCGTGGGCCTTGGTGGTGCTCTCTACGCCGCTGGTGGTATAGGCTTCCGGGGACAGGAGAAGACAGCAGGAGAACCCAAATGCTGACAAACCAGATGACAAACGCCCCCACCAACGGCTAGGTTCTTCGCATCTCTTGGCTGCTGCCACCACCAATCACACCAAGTTCTTTTCCCTTCCGTAGCCCCCACCTATTGACGACGAGGGCTGCGTTGTATAAACTACCAGTGGATTGAGATAGCATGCATCTAATCCAGGTAGGGAGGTTCGTCATGAGTGAGTACAACCCCTTGTTAGAGGATCTCAGTCCCTCACGGTTGGCTAGACCTAGGCTTCCCACCCCAGTTGTCCTGCTCGGAGCGACCCTTGTAGTGGGACTCTTGACGGCTTCGATGCTTTGGCTTTTTCGATCACCGCCAGCGCGGTCTTCTCCGTCCGTGCCGACTGTTCAGGAACACGAGACATACCAGCCGAGACATATAACGCGAGAAGATGACCAGGCGACGACAGTTCCGGAACCTGGAACGCTAGTCCTCCTAGGAGTAGGCGCTGTCGCTGCTCTCGTAATCTGGCGACGACGCAAGTAGCCGACCTTCTCCCTTTTCTTCCTGTGGCCGCTGCCGCCGTGCGGGTGCTGGGCCGTCCGTGTCCTCTCGATTGCCGCCATTCAAGGAACCGTGCTCTTGATCCATGACGCTACGGAGTTGGACTACACCGATCGGGAGTCGTTGACCGAACATCTGGGACAAATCGGAAGTGGACACGGCCGCGGATACATCTGCCAAAACGTGATGGCGGTCGATCCACAAGCCCGTTCGGTGCTGGGACTGATGGACCAGATCCTGCACTGTCGTGACGAAGTTCCGAAGAATGAGACCTTGGCCAAACATCGCGCGGGCTAGCCGCGAGAGCCTGTTGTGGACCAGAGGGACGCAACACCTGCCGCGGGATCAGCGGTTGGTTGATGTGGCCGACCAAGGGGCCGACACGTTCGAATTCCTGGAACACGAGTATCGTAGCGGTCGAACCTTTGTTATTCGTGCTTGTAAGTGTCGGAGTGTCCAGGGCGACCACGACGGCCGAGGACCGAAGCAGTACTTGAGCGACTACGTTCATAGCCTGCCGGAATTGGGGCGTTTCACGATGGATGTGCAATCGCAACGGAATCGCAACGGAACATTCCGCAAGGCAAGAACCGGCGCCGAGTCCGTCGTGCGTGGCGACGCGGCCGGCGACCACAGTCGTTAGCCACGACTACGTGGCGGTGTTGACCACATGGCGATATGGCACGATTCGAACGGATATCAGTGTTCACGACTTCTACTACGCTCTGGCACGCCTCGGCGGCCACCAGAACCGAACCCACGACCATCGGCCGGGTTGGTTGGCTCCGCGCCTGCCGGCAGCCCTACGCCGTGTTCGTGGACAACAACTTGGGCTCGAACCGCAGATTCCTCCGCAGTCTCTGCCGGGCGCTGCGGCCGCTGGACATGATCTGGAGCGCTGCGGTCTCGATCGACATGACCGACGAGCCCGACCTGGTTCGCGAGATGGCCTTGGTCAACGGCAGTTTCGTCCTCGGATTCGACCACGACGGACCCGACGTATTTGCCAAGACGGTCGATTGGATCGAGGCCAACCGCTTGGAGTGCGCGACGTTTCACATCCTCACGCCGTATCCCGGCACGCCGCTCTTTGCCGAGATGGAGTCCGAAGGCCGGTTGCTGCACAAGGACTGGAATCTCTACGACACGGGCCACGTGGTTTTTCGTCCGCGGAACATGACGGTCGAGCAGTTGGCCGAAGGTTACTCCTGGTGCTATCGGCGCTTGTTCTCGCACGCGTCGATTTGGAAGCTGCGTCCGGCGAATTATGCGGCGGTGCCGCCTTATCTGGCGATGGCCTATCTCTACAAAAGGCAGTCTGGCTGCCGCCCCCCTGGCAGGCGATGGCGATCTTCGTCTTGCTCATGGAAGTTTCCTTCTCTGCCGTATCATTTTGTTTCTGCACTGAGCACCTCTACCAGGAACTCGATCCCGCGGATATGCTCGATGCAGCCAAAGCTGACCACCGGCGGCTCAACCGACATTTCGATATAGGGGAGGAGCCTCCGAAACCTCACCGAACGGAGGTGCGATTCCAGGTCCTCCTGGCTATCCCACTGGACCAGGTAAACGAGCGCATGATCGTTGGTGACGTCCTGGCATATCCAGCAAGCCCGGCACTCCGGAAACGACTCGGTGGGCCCCTTCACGTGCAACAGCACGTTGCGGAACTCCTCCAGTTTCCCCTCGGCGCAACAAGGCGGAAGGCGGCCTGAATCATCCAATGACCCTCGTCCTTCAGCGTTCAATAGGCGGCAAGGCATCTGGGCACGATTACCCCGGCACGCAAATCACGCACGTAGGACGGCCCGGGAAGGGATCCGGGAAGACCGTAATGCATGGTCTTGTTTTCATGCAGGCGTAATACCGAACCCCGTTTGGCAGCAAGGGGCGTGCCGTAGGCAAAGGCGGGCCGGAGAATATCCGCTAACGGGATGGCACGTAATGACTTAAGCAACGAGCCGCCGGCGAAAAAATAAAGGGACGGGCACCTCCGATTTCGGAGATTTCTACGAAATACCGGAGATACCCATCTTTCGGGTGATGCCTAACTTTGCCATGCGCGACTCCAACGTCGTGGGCTTGATGGCCAGAATTTCGGCCGCACCACCGGCGCCACGGATTCGCCCGCCCGTGTCCTGAAGAACCCGCAGGATTTGCTCCCGCATGCCTTCGTTCAGCGTAAGTCGGGGCTCTCGACTGCCCGGATCGAGAGTGGGTATTTCCACCATCAGAGAGTCGCCCGCAGTAAGAATCATCGCGCGTTCGATGACGTTACTGAGCTCACGGACGTTGCCGGGCCAGGAATACTGCTGCAAATGCTCCATCGTCCTGCGAGGAATGCTGTTAATCGTCTTGCCCATGCGGCGGGCGAAGACCTCGACGAAGGCCCAGACCAAGAGCGGTATATCTTCACGCCGTTCGCGCAGCGGAGGAACGCGGATGGGGAAAACGTGCAGCCGGTGATACAGATCGGCACGGAACTTGCCGTCCCGTATCGCCTGTTGCAGGTCGCGATTGGTGGCTGCGATGATCCGCACGTTGACCGCCATGCTCTGCGGGCTGCCCAGCCGTTCGAACCGGCCGTCCTGAAGCACGCGCAGCAACTTCGCCTGCAAATCGATGGGGAACTCTCCGATCTCATCGAGGAACAGCGTGGAGCCATCGGCGATCGCGAAGCGGCCTACCTGTGCGGAGACAGCACCTGTGTAGGCCCCTGCCTCCCGTCCGAATAACTCGCTCTCGATCAAAGTCGCGGGCAGCGAGGCACAATTGACGATGACCATAGGTCGGTCTTTACGAGCGCTCAGTTCATGGATCGTCTGCGCCAAGAGCTCCTTGCCGGTGCCCGTTTCACCGAGCAGGAGAACGGAAGTGTCGGCGCCGGCCACGCACTCCGCTTGGGAAAGCACTTTCTTGAGGGCCCGGCTCTTGCCGAGGATTCGCCCGTGATGGTGCTTCAGAGTGATCTGCTCACGAAGATAGACGTTTTCCCGTTCGAGGCGCTCTCGAAGCTGCACGTTCTCGGCAAGTGCCGCCCGAATCGCCTCGTCCGAACGCTTGCGCACTAGGGCGTTGGCGAAGATCTGCGCAATAATCTCGAGCTGATTCACGAGTCCTTCCGTCCACAGGCGTTTTTCCCTTTTCATGTCATTGAAGGACAATGCACCGATGAGCGGTCCGCCTCCTGCCGAAAGCGGGATTACGAACGTACTCTTGATGCCGAAATGACGCCAAAACTCCTTATCGCGGACTGCCTCGGCGGGCAGATCCTCGATGCACGAAACGGCAACGACCTTGTGGACCAATAGTTGCTCGACGCACCAGGGAAAGTACTCGTGGGCATCCATCGGCTCAGGGATCGGCGGGCCTCCCAAAGGCCGACAGACATGGGTTAACGCAAGATATCCCGAGGGCTCTTTCGACCACTGCCAAAGCGAAGACATTTCGAAGCCGTGGCACAGGCAGATGCGGCGTTGGGCGTCTTCAATCTCGGAGTCGATCTCGTCAGCAGGAAGTCTGATGAACTTCAACGAGAGTTCCGCGATGAGCGACTCAGAACGCAGGCTCGCCTGAAGTTCTTCGGACGAACCAGACCGTTCCTCCCAGGCCTGCCTGAACTCGGCGATGTCGCGATCATCTCGTGCATCTTGTGCATCGTCGGCGACGATCGTTGTGGTTTCCTCGTGCATTCGCTACTCCCTTGACAGCCAAGCCGCGGGTGCGGTTTCCTTCTCGGGCACGCGAGCCAAGATCTCTCCCCAAAAGGGAGTGGCCTAGTGCCGCAAATCACATTTGTCAGCCCACCAAAACCAAAGTTTCACCAGATTCTCGGTGACTTACCCATTTTTCCTTCCAGGTCGCCGGGCGTTTCACGGTGGCGGCTGTTACGGGCGCCCAGTGTAGGTCCAGCGGAAGGGTTTAGCAAACGTGCGGTTGAAGTAGTCGATGAAGGCCAACAGTCGCTCCTGTAACGCCTCCGTCGATTTGAAGTTGCCGCGTCGCAGAACACGTCGGGTCACGATCCCGAAAACGATTTCGATCTGGTTCAACCAGGAACTGTGCTTCGGCAAGTACACGAAGCGAATCCGATGACTACCGTCGGAGAGAAAAGCCTGACGACTGGCCATCGATTTCAGAATGCCGGCCTTGTCTTTCTGGCCCAAGGTGCTCGGGTCGATTCCCTCCAAACGCGCGACGTAACGGACGAGACTCTCGCTACAGTGCGTGTTCAAGTTGTCCACTACAAACCTCCAGCCCGCCTGCGGCTCAGTTGCAACCGTTTGTTGGATATGCCGATAGAAATCCTCCTCCGTCCGCGTCAGACCAATCGTCGGTGCGATCATTTGTCCAAGCACCACGTGCCAATTCCCGATCAAACACAACGTGCCGTGACGCGTGTATTCGAATTCGGGCCGCGCCGGCTGACCGGGCTTCATGGGCTTCGTCTTTGCGTTCCGCTCTAATGCCTGGATGCCCGTCATCTCGTCCACGCTGACCGTGTGCGTATTGTACTGGAAGTACAATTCCGGGGCTTCGAGGTAGCACTGGCAGACGATCTGGACTTGCTGCTCAAAGAGCTTCGGGTCTTTCTCGGTGGTGTTCAGCCAATACTTGCTGCGATGCGGTTGCAGTTCGGCCCCGGCCAGATAACGATTGACCTGACTAACCGAGATGGAGGTGACGATGTTGCGGCGGACGAGTTCGTCGGCGAGTTCTCGTCCGGTCCACTCGTTAATGGGCCGTCCCGATTGGTCTGCCGGTTCACAGGCAATGGCCAGGACCTGCGTGACTTGTTCGGCCGTGAATTTGCCCGGCGACCCGCTCCGCGGCGCATCACTCAGGACATCTTCGATGGCGCGGCGAAGTGCGGCTTGCGATTCGCGACACTCGATGGCCACCAACGCGTCGAACGACTGCTTCCAACGTCGCCTCCACACACCGATCTGCTTTCGCCGCAAGCCGACGATGCCGCTGATCGCCCTATTGAACATGCCGCCAAATGCCAGTACGATCAAGTGCGCGCGCTGGACGAGCCGTTGGGCCGCGGTCGTCGAGTGGATCATCTCTTGCAAAATTGAATGTTGCCTCTCCGTAAGCACGATTTTGGCCGCCTTGCCAGACATATCCTTCCTCCTGTTTGAGACCGAGACGTAAGACATCGCGGTTATCAGACAGGAGGAAGGTCTTTTGATGCAATGGAAATGGGGTAAAATGCGTTATCTAGGAAGCAAGGAAATGCCGGAATCTGGGCGAAACAAGGTCTTCATGTACCATCAATTGTGATTTGCGGCACTAGCGACTGACCGCTATTCTAAATCACGTCAGGCCGGCTGAGAACAAGGCGCCGCGCTGAAATCTCCACAATATCGGAGATTTGCTCGGCGACGCCTTAGCGCCGTGGTGGAGTGCATACTGCACAAAGTCTTGCCTGACAATGAGTTGCGCCATATTCCGCCGCGATTTGTCCCTTGCGGCGCGCCTCTTGCTATCGCTCAGGCCTGCTTCATGTTTGTAACCTCGATGATCGGGCTGCGGACGGCCGTGCTTGCACGTTGGGTATCGTTGACCGGCTTCGCGCTCGGAGTGATACTACTTTTCGTCATCACGGACTTTGCGTGGATCGGGCTGCTTTTCCCGTTTTGGGTGCTTCTCTTGAGCACGTATATCCTGGCAGCGGACTTCCAATTTGGAAGCTCGATGACGGTCCATGCCGACTTATCCGCGCGTGACGATGCGATGGCGGCAGGGGTCGGTCCAATTACGTCTAACGAAGAACAAGGAGTACCGCGAATGAACTGAATCGAATCGTTAGTGTTTTCCGTGACAGAACCATGAACAAGGAGTATATCCTATGAATCGAATCTCGCTATCTTTCGTTATTCTCGGCGGGGCCATCGGAAACTGGTCTTTCGCCGCGGAGCCTCGCGATCCGGCGGCCGATGAAGCTGCCATTCGCAAAGCGGATGCAGCTTACGTACAGGCGTTCAACAAGCACGACGCCAAGGCCCTCGCCGACACCTGGTCGCCGGAGGCCGTCTATCTCAACCGCGTCAGCGGTGACGAAGTCACCGGCCGCGCGGCCATCGCGGAGGAATTCGCCACCGTCTTCAAGCATCAGCCGGAGGTCAAGCTCGAGCTCAACGTGCAGTCGATCCAGTTCGTCTCGCCGAATGTGGCGGTCGAGCAGGGCATCGCCAAGACGCTCTTGCCGAAAGGCGACGCGGAGGAGGAAGAGTATAGCGCCGTCTTCGTGAGGCGCGACGGGCAGTGGCTGCTCGATCGCGTGACGGAAAAGGCCGACGAGGTTACGCCGTCCCGGTATGAGCAGCTCAAACCGCTGGAGTGGATGATCGGCCACTGGGTCGACAAGGACGATAACGTCGACATTGAAACCGAGTGCAAATGGACCAAGAACCAGAGCTTCATCACACGTTCGTTCACGGTTGCCGCGGAGGGCAAAGTCGACATTTCCGGCATGCAGGTCATCGGCTGGGACCCGGTTGCCAAGGCCATTCGGTCCTGGACGTTCGACTCCGACGGCGGCTTTGCCGAAGCCACCTGGACCTTCAAGAAAGATCGCTGGTTCATCCAGAACAAAGGCTACCTGGCCGACGGTCGAAAGGCCACGATGACCAATGTCATCAAGCCGATCGACCAGAATTCGTTCACTTGGCAGACGAACGATCGGACCGCCGGAGGAGAATTGCTCCCGAACATCGACGAGGTACTGATCGTCCGGGAATAGCCGTGCGAGACCTCCCTGCTTCTCTTCCTTTCAACACAAATATCACAACCAATAAAAGGTGACGACATGACACGTGTAATGACTCTTTCGATATTCGTCGGAGCGATCCTTCTTTTCGCGCAGGACAACATCCTTGCGCGTGGTGGCGGCGGAGGTGGTGGAGGGGGGCGCGCCGGTGGAGGCGGTGGAGGCGGCGCGGCTCGCGCAGCGCCCGCGGCCGGCCGTTCGCCTGCCATGAGCGCGGGAGCCGCAGCGCGGCCCGCGGCAGGCGCGGGAGCCGCAGCGCGGCCGGCAGCCGGCGCGGGTGCTGCGACGCGGCCGGCAGCCGGCGCGGAGCCGCAACACGACCCGTAGCAGGCGCGGGTGCCGCAGCGCGTCCGGCGCAGGTGCAGGTGCAGCGGGTGCAGGTGCAGGTGCAGGTGCAGGTGCAGCGGGCGCGCGGCCCTCCGCCGGCCAGTTGAACAACTTCCTCGACATGCCGCGGGCCTCGACCGGCGCCGTGGGGGCAGGCGGCGGAGACCGGCCGGGCGGCGGCGCCGCCGCAGCCGATTTCCTTCAAGGCGGCGGGGCCGCAGCGTCACAACTTCCGGCCCGAAGCGCTGCTGGCGCCGGTGCAGCCGCAGCAGCTAGGCCCGGCGTTGGCGCTGCCGCCGGTGCTGGCGCCGGCGCTGCGGGCACACGTGCCCAGAATGCGTCCGCCAATCGTGCCGGCCGCGTCGAGAACCGGCAAGAGTTGCAGGGCAACCGGCAACAGCGGCGCGACGAGGTCCGCAACCAGGTCGCCGAGAACCACCCGCGCCTCGATTTCTGGAGCGACCATCCGGGCTGGGCAGCGCGGCGCATAACTCGACCCTACCGCTGGGCAACCTGGGCCGCATTGGGTGCCTGGGTTGGATACGGTGAACCGACCAGCTACGCGTATGGCGAAAGCGTCTACTACGAAGGCGACCAGGTCTATTACGGCGACCAGGCGGTTGCGACGGCTGACGAGTATGCCCAGCAGGCCGAGACGATCGCCGCCAGCGCGCCGGAGACGAAACCCGAAAGCAGCGAGTGGATGCCCTTGGGCGTTTTCGCCATCACCCAGGACAATCAGGCAGCCGGCGTCGAGCCGACCATATTCATGCAGCTCGCCATCAGCAAAGAAGGTGTCATCTCTGGCACGCTTAACAACACGGCGACGAACCAAACACAGACGCTCGAAGGGATGGCCGACAAGAAGAGCCAGCGCGTCGCCTGGAGCGTCGCCGGCCAGAAGCGCCCCATCATGGAGACGGGAATTTCCAACCTCACGCAGGATTCCTCCCCGGCGCTCGTCCACTTTGCCGATGGCCAGACGCAGCAGTTGCTCATGGTCCGACTTCCGGAGCCGAAGCAACCGTGAGTGCGTGTGGCCCGTCCTATGCGAGGCCACGCCTGGATCGTGCAAGCACAGTCTCAGGCGACTTCATCATCAGCGCTCGACAATAGGAGGGCGGCGAATCATACTCAAAGAGATCCAAGCGATCAGTTATCAGGAACGTTTACTGTGGGAAATGCTCGAAATTCAGCGAAGCGGGGCGCCGCATGAGTTCCCTGCATTCCCTCGGACCAGTCGGCACAGTCGAAGCCAATGACCCGGACCATCGTGTTGGGACAGGTGGTGGCATGGCCCAGGCCTCCGGGGAGAAACAAGACGATGAGAGTGACCTTGTCGGTAGCGGCGGCCTTTGCGGCGGCCTCTGTCTTGGCGCTCGCGGGACAGCCAGAGCCTGCCGAGACGATCACACCAAGCCAGGCCGAAGCTATGATCGCCCGGTTCATCTCCAGCCCGGACGGCGCCAGGCTGGGTCTGCGGAAAGTCGATGACCCGGAGCGGCTCTCAGGGATTTACGGCCCCTATGTCGATCCGCGCGATGGTCGGATAAGGTCGCGCGGATGGCGGGTGGATCCGGTCCAGGGAACCGTTCTGTGGGCGTCGATGAACTCGCGGGTTGAAGGTTCGTTTGTGAAGAAGGGCGGCGAGTACACGATCACGGCTGCGCGGCGCGTAGACATCCGTCAGATCGAGGCGGAAGAAGCGAAAACGATGCTCTTGAGCTTCCTTTCAAGCGCCGAGGCTGCCAAGATGCCAGCGTGGGTTCGGGATTCTCGCGCAACAGTCGAATCCGGGCAGGCGTACCATCTTGTCCAACCTGGTGACCCGATCGTCATCGGGCCTTGGCGGGTCGATCCGCATGTCCAGAGAATTTTTCTCCCCGCGCAGGACGCTGAACTGAACGGATCGTTCCGGCGAGAGGGTGGGAAGTACGCCGTCGAGAACGCCACAGTGAGGGAAGTCCACAGGATCGAACCGGCGGAGGCGAAGGCGATGGTCCTTCGATTCCTCGCTACCGCCGAAGCGCAGAAGTTCGGCGATTTCGTCAAGAGCCGCGAGGTTGCCGAAAAGAACAGCGCGGAAGTAGTTTCGAACGGGGAGATCTTGGTTGGCCGCTGGATCGTCTCTCCCCTGACGCAGGAGTTCCGCCTTCCGTTCGGCTTTGGCTGTTACTATGGCATCTTCGTGAAGGAAGGCGACGTGTACAAGATGTATTTGAGCGGCCGGGTGATGCAATAGTGCCTGTTGATAAGGTTGCGCGGATGGCGGGTGGATCCGGTCCGGGGACGGTCGTGAGTGCCGGGGTTTGAGACGCTAATCCAGACCCCTGGTCTCCTTGTACGGCTGCGCTACGATCTCTTGGCGCGACGCGGATCATCAACGAGGTGCCGGGCGTGAACCGCGTGGTGTACGACACTGGCTCGAAGCCGGCGACGATCGAGTGGGAGTAGGGGATCGAGGATCAAGGGGACCAGGGTTGTCAAGGCCGTAACTTCGGAATAAAAATATCTTAAGGAGGTCCACCTATGGAAGCCACGGTAAGAGCTGTTTGTCGAAGTTGCCGCCCAACCGAAGTCGGAATACAGCAGCAAACTGGCGTTCGAGATGCTGCTCGGGGCCAAGATCGAGGCGTGCTCCCACTACGGGGATCGTGTTGTCCCAAGCGAATATCATCCGACGTGAAGTGGTGGACCGACAAGCTGTTGCCCATCATGGAGCGGATCGCCCGCAATGCCGCTGGGGCGGACGACCCGGAGCTTTGGCAACGCATTTACAAGGTCGAGGGCGGCAGCGGTGGACCGTTCATCGGCGGTTGGATTCGGCGGTTCTTCCCATATGTCCAGTACCCCGACTCCAGCAAAGGCAAGGGACCGGACGGCAAGCCAGGGACGAGGCTGGTGCCGAACGAGTGGCTTGACCAGGACGACGAACCCAAGCAGTTCAACGGCATGACGACCGGCTGCTTTCCTCCCAGCCTCTCCAAAGTGCCGCTGACTTGGCTTTATCATGCCGTAAGGTCCAGCGTCTGCCCTGCCTCTTGCTCGACCTGGGCGTATCCAACGCCCTGCTGGACGCCGCCTGATTGCCCCTCAGTGCCTGGCTGGGTCGTGGCGGTGCCGCTGGCACCCGCCGTCCCCCCGCTGCTCAACGCCGCCAAGGCGGATTGAAATGCCGCGTGGACCTGCTCAGGGCTGGACGTGTCGGTGGGCTGCGTGCTGGACGTGCCCTGAACTGCCTGGCTCGACGCTAGTGGATTCGAGCGACCTGGGCCGACCCTTTGTACCCGACTTGGCTTCATGACCGGGTAGAGCATGGCGGCCACGGTGTTCGCAGAGACTCGGCTGATGGCCATCGACATATTGCTGCTCCGGGGCATCGAAGGGTGCTTATGAAGCATAGCATATTGCCCCCGTGGCCGGCTTTGGCGTATTATCGGCGATTTCCGGCAGGAAACTCGTGCTGGCTTGGCCGCCGACGATCATCACCATAACCGGCAGTGGCGGGTGTACGGGCTGAGCCTGGAGAAGAGGACAGCCCCGGTCGTGCCCGCTGAGAAAACGTCACCGAAGAATTGAAACGCGCGGGGCAATAGGATCGGGGTTCGTGAAACGCCGCCATGTAGGCTGTTTCCCAGGGCCATCTGAGGGTAAAATCACTCGGCGGAGAGAAAATCGAATCCCTTATCTCGGAGGAAGTCGCAATGATGCACTCGATCCCCGTCCTGCTCATTTATTTGTTTGCAGCCGACTCGACCCCACCGCCATCCGCCGCCGACCAGCTCGCCGCGTTAGCGAAGGAGGGGGCTGCCATCCAGAACAACTTCGACGCCGAACTCACCAAGGCCGGTCAGGACATGGTGCGGGCCAGCGCGGCGAACGACAAGCACCGCGCCGACTCCTCCGCCTGGGCCCAGCGCGCCAGCGTACTGCTTAAGGCGCATCCCGCCGAACCTGCAGCACTCGACGTGATCCTGGCGATGGACGAGACCGACTACGTGGACGATGACGCCGTGACGATCCTGCGGGAGCACCACTTCGGCAGCCCAAAGGTCCTCGCGCTGGTGGACAGCTTCTGCCAGGACTCACCGGGCCCGCGGCGGCGGTTCGCGGAAGAAGTCGCCGACAAGCACCCGGACCGATCCGTCCGCGGCAAGGCGACGCTGACGCTGGGACGAATGGACTGCATCTACCTGATTGACGGTTTGAAGAAAGATCCCAGCTTCGGCGGCCGGCTCGGGACGCCCGACGAGTTGCGTGCGAGGGCCCGCCGTTATCTCGAGCGCGTGGTAAAAGACTTGGCCAATCTTCTACGGCGGCCGGCGGGTCCACGGCGGGCTCGCGGCCGTGTGGAACGTTGATGCCTGGCCGGCGGTCTTCGTGGTCGATCCGGACGGTGTGATCCGCTACAAGGGAGACGGCGACGGCTTGGAGGAGGCGGTGGAAAAGGCCGTTGCGGAGGCGGAAAAGAGGCAGAAGTAGCTCGGGCGATTCCTGCTGGCCGCGCCGCATCGCCGCTGCTATACTGACGGGCACGGCTGACCCCCAAAAGCCCGCTGGTATTCAACCCACGCCGGATCGGCTGATCCTGGCGCTGCTGGTCGTAGCGGAGTTGTCGCTCAATTACACCCAAGTCACGGACGAAGGCGTGAAGAAACTCCAGCAGGCATTGCCGAGCCGACAAGAAGATGAAACTCGGCTGGATGATGCCGAGGATAATTACTCAAACGCTCAGCGCGGCAATGACATTGAAGGCAAGGTTGGCCGCCACATACGAGGCCCATCGGTCCTTGCCTGACTTCTGCAAATCAATTAACAAAGACTCCCGACCCCTCCATGCCTCCCGACCCCTCCATGCCCCTCCATGCCGATTTCCGCCCCAAGATTTCCCGGATACTCTCTGAGACCTGGCTCCGGAACCAGCCGCCAATTTGGCAGGCGCCCTGCTTCGTTCAGGCACCCGGAATTGCCGGAATTGCTTAATTGCTTGAAAAACGCCCGGATTGTCATCGTTCGGCCTGTTGCAGAATTATTGGACTGAGCCGTACAATGAGGATATTGGCATCGAGAAATGCGAGGAGCGCGGATATGGAGACTGAGATAATGGGTCGCGTGTTGACGGAAGCCACGATCGAGAACCTAGAGGACTTGTGGGCGGCCAAACGCGGCTTGATGGCCGCGGGAGACGCGCGGCGGATCATCGTTTCGGACGCCTTCGTTGACAGCGGCGCATCGCTCGTCTCGTTGCCGACGAGAATGATTCGGCAATTGGGGTTGAGCAAGACCGGCACGCGGCGCGTTACCAGCAGCGTCGGTCCGGCGGAAGCCGATCTTTACGAGGCTGTTCGGCTGACAATCCAAGACCGCTGGTGTACGATGGATGTTCTGGAAGTGCCCGACACGGTGCCGGTGCTGATTGGCCAATTGCCGCTGGAGCATCTTGACTTCGTAGTGGACATGAAGGCCCACCGCCTGATCGGCAATCCGGCGCACGGCGGTGAGCACGTCTACGAGATGTATTGACTTGCGCACTGCGGCCAATTACCCGCCGCGGGCAGATCAGGGTCGATCCGGCAGATCGAGACAGATCAGGGCCTGCACTTTGCATAACAATCTGACCCGGATCTACGCAGCCCTTCTTGATCGGCCAAACGAAACGAAAGGGGAATTGACTCATGCGCATGGTACTCTATGAGACCTGGCTCCGGAACCAGCCGCCAATTTGGCAGGCGCCCTGCTTCGTTCAGGCATTCTTGACCTCTTTTGGCAGTCGCCGTCCATACCGAATCGGTTGGCTGGCGACGGCCCTGAAAATCCCCCGCAGCCCAAGCCCCTATAATATCCGTATTTATTTATAATAATGGAATATATGGCGCGATTGGCACGCGACTTGCTGCAAGGAAGGGAGCTTGCATCCCCATGGCGCTGGCCGGCGGCGGCCGCCATGAGGGCAAGACGCCGCGCTCCAGGCACGGTTTCCAAAAAGCCGCGATTCGCGGCTTGCTCTTTGAAAATTGAACCAAACACCGCCCTCGGCGAAAGCCCGCCGAGGGCAGAATCAAGATCGACCCGTCGTATGCTTCGACCTGGCCGCTGGCGGCGGTCTGGAATCACCCCGCGGAAGGAAGGGTGAGGGATGAAGGATGAAGACGAAGGATGAGCAGAACGAATTTCGGGCAAGTTCGGGCAAAACCACCCATCGGAAGGAAGAATGAGGGATGAAGGATGAAGGACGAAGGATGAGCAGAACGAATTTAGATACCAACGCCGTTACGCCCCCGGCGTGTCCAGATAGGGGTCCTGGCCCATCTGCTGCTGCATCTTCTTGCGCTCTTTCTCGAAATACATCAGGGCCCGCCGCTGGCCGAAGTGCCGGCGTTCCATCCGGCCCTGGGCGCGGCGAAAGAGATAGCTCAGCCGATCGAGGTTACCGGTGGCCCTCTCGCCGTAGGCCTTGAGCCGGTCGCTCTTCTTCGGTCCCAGACCGGCCAGGAGCAGGTCGTCGTCCAGACCCAGATATTGGCGGTAGGTGCCCGGGTCGCCCTGCCGTCCGCAACGCCCGCTGAGCTGGCGGTCGATGCGGGCCGCGTCGTGCATCTCGGTGAGAATGACGTGCAGGCCGCCGAGCTCGATGACGCCCGGTCCGAGTTTGATGTCGGTCCCGCGGCCGGCCATGTTCGTGGAGACGGTGACCCGGCCCTGGGTGCCGGCTTCCTTGACAATCTCCGCCTCGGCGGCGATATGGTTGGCGTTGAGCACCTCGTGCTGGACGCCGCGCTCGGTCAGCATGCGGGACAGGACCTCGGATTTGTCGATCGAGCGGGTGCCGATGAGCACGGGCCGGCCCTTGTCGTGAAGCTGGCAGATTTCCTCGACGACGGCCTGCCACTTGGCGTCTTCGGTGCCGAAGACGAGCGTGCGGAGCCGCTGGCGGATGGCCGGCTTGTTGGTCGGAATGCGGACCACGTGGCAGCGATAGATCCGCCGCAGCTCACCCGCCGAGTCGATCGCCGTGCCGGTCATTCCGGCCAGCTTCTCGTAGCGGAGAAAGAAATCCTGGATGGTGACCCGCGCGGCCTGGCCCGTTTCCACCGTGACCTCGACGCCCTGCCGGGCCTCGACCGCCTGGTGCAGGCCCTCGCGCCACTTGCGGCCTTCGGCCAGGCGGCCGGTAAACTCGTCGACGATCACGATCTCGCCTTCGCGGACGACGTATTGCCGGTCGAGCTTGTATTCCCGTTCCACGAGCACGGCCCGCTCGATGAAGCGGTAGATGTTGACCATGCCGATGGTGTCGAGCTCCGGCGGCTTGTCGAGCGTGCGGGCCTTTTGCCGGCCCTCGCGGGTGAGCTCGACGGTCTTCTTCTCGTGGTCGAAATCGTAGTCCTCCTCGTCGACGAACTCCGTGGCGTTCGCCGCAGCCCAGCGGTAACACTCCAGTTCCAGCTTCTGCTCTTCGGTCGGCAAGGCGCTGATGATCAGCGGCGTGCGGGCCTCGTCGATCAGGATGCTGTCGGCCTCGTCGACCAGGGCGAAGAAGGCGGATTGCTGCACGGGCTTTTCGCTCGACTCCTTGCGATGGCCGAGCATCCCGCCCAGGAGATCGCCCTGGCCCTCGGAGATCCGCCGCAGCAGGAGACGGTCGCGGAGGAAATCGAAGCCGAACTCCTTGGCCGTGCCGTAGGTCACGTCGCACTGGTAGGCCTTGCGGCGTTCCTCCTGCGACATCTGCGTTTCGACCACGCCCACGGTCATGCCCAAGGCGCGATAGATGGGTCCCATCCATTCGGCGTCGCGGCGGGCGAGGTAGTCGTTGACCGTGGCCAGGTGGCAGCCCTTGCCGACCAGGGCATTCAGATACATCGGCAGCGTGGCGGCCAGGGTCTTGCCCTCGCCGGTCTGCATCTCGGCGATCGAGCGGTGGAACATGGCGATGCCGCCCAGGAGTTGGACGTCGAAGTGCCGCATGTTGATGGTCCGCCGGCCGGCCTCGCGGACCAGGGCGTAGGCCTCGACCAGCAGCTTCGCCAGCGGCTCGCCGCTCTTGGCCCGATAGCGGAGCGAGAGGCTGCGCTTGCGGAGCTGCTCGTCCTTGAGTTTGAGCAGTTCCGGCTCCATGGCGCCGATCTTGGGCACGAGCTTGGCCCAATTCGCCATTCGCCAGCCGTTGGCGCTGGCGGAAAGCGTCGTAAGCGGAGATCCGATAAAATCGATAAGGCTGCTCACGAGGGTTGCTCGTTCTTTCGCGGATTCGTAATAAGCTGGTTTCCCGGCGCCATGAATATTATAAGACGAG
The DNA here is from genome assembly GCA_963824275.1 of uncultured Planctomycetia bacterium. Lineage (GTDB taxonomy): Bacteria > Planctomycetota > Planctomycetia > Pirellulales > Thermoguttaceae > JANXQG01. The sequence goes on from CAWGOT010000003.1 coordinate 3,033,000, forward strand.
AATGGGAGGTAGGATAGGTTTTCAACCTGTCACGGCAAGGGGCGGCACGTGCTTCACTCAACCATCCTGGGACGCTGCCGTAGGGCCGCGATTGCTCGGTCCGCTTCACGGCGCCGGGGCCGCAGGAACCCCGGCCGATGCCTGCATCACGCCCGAACCACCGCCTGCGGATTCGGGAATGCGGACGACACTGGGGCCGGCGTTGAGGTCCGACGTGCCCGCTGCGCCGGATCGGAGGGTCGACTTGGGCGGCGACGAAACAACCGGTCCGTCGAAACTTGCCGGAGCGGACGCTACGCCGCTTGGCGCCACCCATTCGCCTTGCCGCGACGATCCTTGCGTACTGCCGTGGAAATTATATCCGCCCGGCGGCGCGTAGCCCGCCGGTGGGCCGGCCGGAGGCGAAGCGGGCGTTGGCGAACCAGCCGGGGGCGAACCGGGCGGCGCCGCCAGGGGGCTGGTGGGCGAGGGCGAAGCGGGCGGGGGACTCATGGATGACGGTCCGCTGGCTGGCGGACCAAAACCGCCCGGCGACGAGGATGGCGAAGGGTAGGGATAAGTAGCGGCCGGCCCTGATCCGGGCACTGTCGAGAATGAACCTCCCGTGCTACCCGCTGCCGGCGAGTTGCTGCTCGAATATCCCGATAGCGGCGCACTGCCCGGCGTGGGGCCGCTCGCCGGCGGTGCGCCAAAGGTCGGTGTCCCAGTGCCGAAGGGCGCCCCGCTTGGTGGCATGGGTGTCGCGGGCATTGGCGTAACGGTCGCCGGCGCTCCCATTGGCTGGGCCGGCAAGAGGTTTGGCGGCGCGGTCTGGTATCCGCCGTTGGTAAGCGGTGTTCCGGGCGTGACAGTCGCTGCTGGCGGCATATTTTGTGGATAGCCAGGGCTGACCATCGGCGTGCCTATCGAACCGGTTGCCGGAGCCGGCACGGTCGTCCGTCCCCAGAAGGGGTCGATCGCCTGCTGCCCACTGTGCTGACATCCGCTCAATGCCATAACGGCAACCACTGCGAGCACGAGGTGCGTCATGCGGCGAACTCCTTTCCGCCTGGAAAGCGAACGAATAATACCGGCCAGGTGGTTTCGGGCCTCAGCCGATCGATTCCTTGATGAAGAGGGAGACCTTGATCGCGAGGTAGATTAGCGATTTTTCCGATCTTGTCCAGACGGATTTTTGGTAAACGGGTCTCGGGACCCGTAAGGATGGGTGGTAGAACGGCGCACTCCTACGGCTTCTCCGTCTTCTCTTCCACGTAATACGGATTGACGATCCGCAACGGCGGACGCGACGGACTGGCAAAGGATGCGGGCTGTGGGGTCGGCGACTTCACGACGGGCATGTGGTCCTCGTAGCCGTAGTAGACCGGAGGAAACTGGGAAAAGTAAGGCACGCCCTCCAGTTCATATCCATATCCGGCGATCCACGGCGCGAATCCCCAGCCTGGGTAACCGTATCCATATCCGGTGCCACCCCAGCCCCACGAGGCGTTTCCGTAGCCCAGAGTCGACCTGAAGAGGCCATTTTCGCCTCGCGGCCATTGCCCCGCGTTCGCGCGGGAACCGATTGCGCCCCGGCCCGCGGCGGACGCCGTGCCGACTTCCAGCGACAAAAGCCCTAGGACGGCCAATACGACAAACCAATTCTTGCTCAACATGATTTCGGCCTTAGCGGACAAATACCCATTTCACCTAAATTACCAGCATAATCGAGGCGGCCAAGATTTCAAGATAATTCCCTCGGAAGGCAAAATGGCAGATTTTCAGGGGTGTTTCCCAGGCGGAGGGCCTTGGGAATCCCGTGCGGCGTCAAGTTCCGGTGTCGGAGGAGGCTTATCCGCACCGGGCACGGAGGGCACTTCGAAGATGACGTTTCCCAGTTCCTCCTTGGGGATCCGCCGCTCGCAGCCGAGGATCGAGAGCAGCCCCAGGCAGCAGAGTAAGGTCATGCGAAGGCGCATAGTTTCCACCACTAAAGACTATACTTCTGGCCTAAACGGTTTCGATTCGCACGTGACTTATTGTATACTACAGATAGGGCAGAGTGAAGCCAGGGGAGGCAGGGCATGTTTTCCGCGTTCGCCACGTGAACCCGATTGCCGGGAATTGCGTATTGTACTACGTGAACCCGCGGAAAGGACTCTGTCTCTTCTCTTCAGCCAAGGAGGTCCCCCCATGCTTGTCTTATCTCGAAAACCGAAACAGGCCATTCAGATTGGCCAGGATATTGAGGTCATAGTGCTTGAGGTCCACGGCGACCGCGTGAAGCTGGGCTTTGTGGCCCCGGCCGAGGTGCCGATCCATCGTGGCGAAGTCCACGAGCGGATCAATCTGCCGCCGGCCCTGGAACATGCGGAATGCGCGTGACCGAAGTAATTACGTCCCGCGGCGGCAGCCGAACCACTCGATGTGCCGGCGGGGGCAGAACGTCAGCCCTTGCGCCTCGCAGTAGGGCTCCAGCCATCGCTGCCGGTCGGCCAGTTCCGCCGCCTTCGTGCCCATCGGCATGAGCAGCACGCGGCGGCGGTCGATCTCGGGAAAATCGGCCAGGTAGGCGGCCACTTCCGCGCAATCGGCCGGGCTCTCCACGACAAACTTGAACTGGCAGTCGTACTCGGCATTCAGCCGCCGCAGGATATCGGGCGCGGCCCGGTTCCGCTCGTGCAGGCCGATCCACTCCGGGGCGTCCTCCAGGCGCGGAGTCGAGTTCGAGAGCTTAGGGCTGACGGCCATCAGATCGCACTCGACCGGCTGATAGCGCGTGCCGGCGGTCTCGATCGTGACGTGCATCCCCCGCCGCCGCAGTTCCGCACAGAGCGGAACCAGCTCCGGCAGCAGCATCGGCTCGCCGCCGGTGACGACCACATGGTCCAAAGCGGCGCCTGATGCCTCCACAGCCGTTCTTTCCACGCGGCTCGACCACTTCCTCGACCGAGAAGTAATCCCCTTCCGGTTCCCAGGAGGCATAGCGCGTGTCGCAGAAGCGGCAGCGGAGGTTGCAGCCGCTGGTGCGGACGAAGACGCTTTCGAGGCCCGTCAAGCGGCCTTCGCCTTGCAGCGAGCGGAAGATTTCGGCGATGCGCATGGGAGTGGGTGCCTTCGTACGCATCACGCTGAAGCGTGATGCGTACGTTTCCATCACGCGGAGCGTGACGAGTACATGGTTGCTATCCGTCCTGATACCGCAGCGGATCGCTCAGGCCCGCTTCGGCAAAGCCCTTCCGCCGCAACTGGCACGCATCGCAGCGGCCGCAACTGATGCCGTCCTCGTCGGGATCGTAGCAGGTATGCGTCAACGAGTAGTCGACGCCCAGTTCGGCGCCGCGGCGGATGATCTGGGCCTTCGTCAGCTGGATCAGCGGCGTGTGGATCGTGAATTTCAGTTGGCCTTCGACGCCGGCCTTGGTCGCCAGGTTCGCCAGCCGCTGGAAGGCCTCGATGTACTCGGGGCGGCAATCGGGATATCCGCTGTAATCGACGGCATTCACTCCCAGGAAGATGTCGGCCGCCTCGACGGTCTCGGCAAAGGCCAAGGCCAGCGAGAGCAGCACCGTGTTCCGCGCCGGGACGTACGTGACCGGGATGCCTTGCGACATCGCGGACGGTCGGCCGGTCCTTGGGCACGTCCAGCACGTCGGTCAGGGCGCTGCCGCCCAGTTGCCCCAGGTCGACGTCGAGGATCACGTGCCGGCACGACATCCACCGCTCGGGCCACGCGCCGCGCCGCCTCAAGCTCGAAGTGGTGCCGCTGGCCATAGTCCACCGAAAGCGCGTAGACCGCGTAGCCCTCATGCCGGGCGATGGCGGCCGTGGTCGCCGAATCGAGCCCCCCGGATAGGAGGATCACGGCGGGGCACCCGGTACTCCGGGTCCATTCGGTTGTGCGTGGATTGGTAACTGATCATGAATCAGTGGTACAATTATTCGCTGAAGGAAAGGAACGTGCAAGTGACCCAGAGTTTCCGCAACGTCTTGGAGACGTTCGAAAATCAGTATCCCAGCCGCGATTATACAATCGAAATCGTTTGCCCTGAGTTTACCTCGGTTTGCCCCAAGACCGGCCAGCCCGATTTCGGCACGCTCACCTTCCGCTACGTGCCCGACCGGAAGTGCGTCGAGTTGAAGAGCCTGAAGCTCTATCTGCAGCAATACCGCAACGAGGGGATTTTTTACGAGAACGTGACGAACCGGATCCTCGACGACCTGGTATCGCTGTTTGGCGCCGCGGCGGATGGAATTGACGGCCGCCTTCACGGCCCGCGGCGGCATCACGACGACCGTGACGGCCACCTTCACGAAACTGCCCTATCACAATCATAAGAAAGCTGGCAAGCCATGAACGAAACACCGCGTGTCATTCTCTCCGGGTTTGCCGACGAGGCGGCCAACAACAAGACGGCCGTCGAGCAGTTCGTGGCCTTTGCCGCGCTGGGCCTGCAGTACTACAGCATCCGCTTCATCGACGCCGGCCAGGGCGTCAAGAACGTCATGAAGCTCAGCGTGGCCGAGATCCAGAAGATCCGCCAGCTTCAGAACGAGTATGGCCTGAACGTCTCGTCGATCGGCTCGCCCATCGGCAAGGTCAAGCTGGTCGACGTCGAGGACGGCACGAAGAACGCCTACGTGCCTTTCGAGAAATACCTGGCCGCCGACGTGCAGAAGGCCTGCGAGCTGGCCCACGCCTTCGAGACCAAGCTGGTTCGCGGTTTTTCGTTCTACCATCCCAAGGGCAGCGATCCGCGGGAGCATCTTTCGCAGGTCGTCGACCACTTGGGCCACATCGCCGAGGCCTTCCACCGCTCCGATCTGACCTTCGGCCTGGAGGTGGAAGCGAACCTCGTCGGCAGCAACGGCCTGATCCTGGCCGAGATCTACCGCCAGGTGAACCATCCGGCCATGGTGCTGATCTTCGACGGCGGCAACATCCTCCCGCAGGGATTCTCCCCCGCCGAGGTCTTCGAGCAGTACCTGGCGATGAAGCCGGGCCTGGGCTGGATGCACATCAAGGACTACCGTGACCCGGTGCCCCGCACGCCGGCAGCCAAGGGCGGCCACGTCGAGGAAGAGAAGCTGGCCAATTTCGTGCCCGCCGACCTGGGCGACTCGGGCCACGAGCGGATCCTCCGCGACTTCCGCCAGATCCTGCCCTCGCTGGAGAGCAAGCTCCGCCGCCGCGGCATCCCCGGCGTGTTCCTCGACCTGGAGCCGCACCTCAAGGGCGGCGGGCAGTTCGGCGGCTTCAGCGGGCCGGACGGCATGGGCGTCGCCCTCCGCGGCCTGTGCCGCGTGCTGGACTACGTGGGCATCGACTACCACCTCCGCGACTTCGACGACGTGCGGGCCGCGCGGGGATTTTGAGCCGCTTTACTGCGAACGGCGTCGTTCCATACTAGCCCGAAGCGCAAGCGAGGCAACAGGGTGGCGTCCTCGCTCACGCTTCGGGCTAGTATCGTTCGCAACCGTTTGCACTATAATACCCAGCATGGCGACGATTCCGGAAGCATTGGCCCTGGCGATCCAACACCATCAAGCCGGACGGCTGCAAGCTGCGGAGCAGATCTATCGGCAGATCCTCGCGAGCGATCCGAACCACGCCGATGCGCTCCATCTGCTCGGCGTAATCGCTTCTCAGGAGGGCAAGCACGACCTTGCCGTCAACTATGTTGCGCGGGCGATTCAGGCGCGGGGAAGTGCGGCTCCTTTTCACTATAGCTTGGGGGAAGCGTATCGCGCCTTGCAGAAGCTCCCCGAAGCCGGCGCCTGCTACCGCCGGGCGCTGGAGCTGAAACCGGACTTTGCCGAGGCGCACAACGGCCTGGGCATGGCGCAAAAGGGCCTGGGGAAGCTGGAAGAAGCGGTCGCCTGCTACCGCCGCGCGACCGAACTGAAACCGGACTTTGCCGAGGCGCTCAACAACCTCGGCAACGCCTTGCTGATGCTGGAAAAACCCGACGAAGCGATCGCCTGCTACTGCCGTGCGCTGGAATTGAAGCCGGACATGGCCGAGTCGCACAATAATCTGGGCAATGCCTGGAAGGAATGGGGTAAACTCGACGAAGCACTCGCCTGCTGCCGCCGGGCGCTGGAGCTGAAGCCGAACTACGCCGAGGCCCACAACAACCTGGGCAACGTGCTGACGGAGCTGGGGAAGCTGGACGAAGCGATCGCCTGTTACCGCCGGGCACTGGAACTGAAGCCGGACTTTGTCAAGGCCCACGACAATCTGGGCGATGCGTTGAAGGAAAGCGGCGATTTTCAGGCTGCCGAAGCTTCCTACCGCGCCGCCTTGCGGCACGATGCCCGCTTCGCCTTGGCACATTGCCAATTGGCCGACCTCCTGGGCGGCAAGCTGCCGGAGACCGATCTGGCCGCCGAGCGCCGCTTGCTCGACGACCGAGGGCTGGCCGATTCCGAGCGAATGTATCTGCACTTCGGCTTGGCCCGCGTCTTGGACGTGCGGGGCGACTATGCCGAGGCAGCCGAGCATCTCGAGCGGGCCAACGCCCTGCAGCTCGCCGAGTGGCGCAAGCGCGGTCGGGAGTACGACCGGAAAGAACACGATTCGCTCGTCGAGGGGACGATCGCCGTCTCGACGCCCGATTTCTTCGAGCGGCTCGGCGGCTGCGGGTTGGACAGCAACGTCCCGGTGTTCATCGCAGGGCTGCCGAGATCGGGCACGACGCTCGTCGAGCAGATCCTCGCCGGCCATTCGCAGGTCTTCGGCGCGGGGGAGATCCACCTGACTCGCGACACGCTGGCAGCCCTCGGCGGACAAGGTCCGGCGTACGTCGAGGGCCTTCGGCAATTGGACTGCCAGACGGTCCAGCGTCGCGCCGCGCGGCACTTCGAAAGGCTTCGCGCCTTGAATCCCGCGGCGCTTCGCATCGTCGACAAGACGCTCGATAACTACTTGCATCTCGGTCTGCTGGCGGTCCTCTTTCCCAGGGCGAAGTTGGTCCATTGCCGCCGCGACCTGCGCGACGTGGCCGTCTCCTGCTGGATGACGCATTTCCGGGGACTGCGCTGGGCGAACGACCAACAGCAGATTGCCTCGCGGTTTCACGCCTATCAGCGGATCATGGGACATTGGCGGAAGGTCCTGCCGCTGCCCTTGCTGGAAATCGACTACGAGGAGACGGTCGCCGATCTGGAAGGCACGGCGCGGCGGCTCGTGGCCTGGTGTGGCCTGGAATGGGAGCCGGGCTGCCTGGAGTTTTATCGCGGCCGGCGGGTCGTGCGCACAGCCAGCGCCGTCCAGGTGCGGCAGCCGCTGTACGCGACCTCGGTGGAAAGGTGGCGGCACTACGAACAGGCCCTGGGCCAGCTCTTCGCCCAATTGGAATAAGAGGGGCTTTATGTCCACAACTCCCGAACTACTGGCAACAGCCATCCGGCACCATCACGCGGGCCGGCTGCAAGCTGCCGCGCAGAAGTAGCCCGCGATGCGGTCGTAGGCCCGTGCGCCGCAAAGCCGCTCGGCAAGGAACGAGCGGTCCAGCCGCTGGCGGCGGGAAGAAAAGCGGCGGATAGTGAAGGGGTCGCTGGGCATTGTTGCATTGTACCGCTGCCCAAAGTCGGCAACAACGCCCCAGCTTGACGCCCGCGAACAGTTCTGCTCTGCTAGGACTTTCCGCCATGCGCACCAGGAGCAAGATCGATGGATCACGACCACCTTTTCAAGGAATTACTGACGACGTTCTTCGTGGACTTTCTGGAAGTCTTCTGTCCGGAGTTGGCGAAGTACGTGGAACCCGGCTCGGTGGAGTTCCTGGACAAGGAGGTCTTTACGGACGTCACCCATGGGGAGCGTCACGAGGTGGACCTGGTGGCCAAGGCCAGATTCCGCGGAAAGCCGCTGGGCTTCCTGATTCATATCGAAGCGCAAGCCCGGCAGCAGGCCGTCTTCCCGCAGCGGATGTTCACGTACTTCGCCCGCTTCCATGAAAAATACGACCTGCCGGTCTACCCAATCGCGGTCTTTTCCTTTGAGACCCCAAGGGAACCCGAGCCTGACGAGTACCGTGTCGATTTCCCGGACCTGGCGGTGCTCTTGTTCCGGTTTCGGGTGGTACAACTGAACCAACTGGCGTGGCAGGATTTCCAAGAACGGACCAATCCGATCATCGCGGCCTTGATGGCGACGATGCACAGGGGGCCGCAAGAGCAAGTTTGGGTCAAACTGGCCTGTTTGCAAATGCTGGCGAAGCTGCCGCTCGACCCTGCCCGGCGGGAATTGATCTCGGGCTTTATTGATGCGTACCTTCGGCTTACAATGGAAGAAGAACGAGTATTTGAGGCGGAGCTACAGAAGCTCCACCCCCAAGAGAAGGAGAGCGTGATGGAAATCGTGACCAGTTGGATGGAACGAGGTTTGGAGCAGGGCCGGCGGGAGGGCGAACGCATACTGCTTCTGCGTCTGTTCCGCAAACATCTGGGCGACCTTGACCCGGCAGTGGAGGAACAGATCGCCAGTCTCTCCGCGGAACGCCTCGAAGAACTCGGTGAAGCTCTTTTCGATTTCAAACTGCCTGCCGACCTGACCGTCTGGCTCCAATCGCATCGGTAGGCGTGGGCCAAGAGCCGCGGTGAGGCCAAGAAATGGAACGGACGCCGCTACGGTGCGTGGTTTTCGCCATGCCATCGGATAAGCACACGCCCACCGCAAGATGGGTGCTTGCGCACATCACCGTGCATGTAAAATGCTCCGCTCCAAAATTTTCTAAGTCCTGAACTGGCAACGGGATCCGACTCGAAATCGATTTCTGGCCGGGGAAAATTTTCCCATTGCAGGCTTCTCATCCGTATTGTTCTGTAGAAATACGGATAATTCTGGTCAAGAGGAAGTCGCCAGCATGAGCGATTCAGCATCCCCGGCGTCCAGCGGACGGAGAAGAAACGGCACCTTCGCCCCCGGACACAAGTTTGCCAAGGCGCCTTTGACTGCGCTCGCCGCGGCAATCGGCAGTAACGCGAGGGCCCCGCGAATGCGCCGCTGGAGGAATCAGGAGGAAGGCCATGTTGCGCACCCTCCAGCGACGCAATCGCGGGGCCCTCAATTGCCCCGCGCGGACTGCTCCCGCCGAAGAATAACCTGGCGGAACCTCGTAGGACGGATTGGCAATCCGTCCCACGATTTTCAGACGGATTGCCAATCCGTCCCACGATTTTCAGACGGATTGCCAATCCGTCCTACGATTTCTCTTCTTGGCCCTCCGCTGCCGGCTGCTCGCCCGTCTTGAGGTGGCGGCTCATGTAGGCCATCCGCTGGCCGGCCATCTGGGCCATCAACGAAATGTAATTCATTCCCCATAAGGCCGCCACGGTGAAGGCCGCCGCCGCGCCATACAGCGTGACCGGGGGCGCCGGGCAAGAGGCGGATCAGCAAGAGCGAGACGCCGACCACCAGCGACACGCACGTCACCAGCAGCTTGGTGCGCGTAGTGCCCGAGAGCTTCTTGCTCTCGCTTTTGTGCAAGGCGTTCGTGGCCGAGAGGTTGCCCAGTTGACGCATGGCATTGAAGTCGATCTGCCGCTCCGGAGCATGGGTGCGGGGCACGATCTCTACGGGCTCGCCCGGCTTGACGGGCTCGTCCTGAGGCGGCGGGGCCAGGGGCGGCGCGGAAGGCCGGGCGCGGGGGCAGGGGCCGGGGCCGCTGGGGCTCGCGATAGGCTCGCGGCCGGACGGGCCGCCGGGGCCGAGTCGCCGCGCGAGCGTGCCAAAAGGTGCGACATGTATTCGTCGATCGAGACGTCGGCCGCCTCGCGATTCTCCGCCTGCCGCTCGCGCGGAACGCGGGCCGTGATGTCGACCGAGGGCTTTTCGTCCGCTGCACTCTGCACGGCCTCGTCCTTGACCTCGACCTTCGCTGCCGGCGGACCGTTCTCCTCCGCCGGATCGTTTTGAAAACCGGTCTGACGCAAGATGGCCGCCAGATCGACGGGCGCGGCGTTGGACGTGGGGACGGTCTTCACCGTCTCGGCCTCGGTCTCGGCCACCGGTTCCGGTTCCGTTTCGTCCTGGGCAACAGGCAGTTCCGATGCGGAGGCGATCGGCTCGTAAAGCGCTTCGTCAGTGACCGCCGCGGGCGCGGCTTGCAGGGCGATCTTCGCTTCCCATTCGCTGCGCTCGATTTCGAGTTCGCGGCGCTGCGCATCCAATGCCTTGCGCTCCGCTTCCAAGTCAGCCGTACGCGACTGGAGCTCGAGGAGCTGTGCTTCGTGCTGCCGCTGCTGCTCATTGAGACGCTCGCCCTGGGCGGTCAACTCGGCCTTCATATTCTGCAATTGCAGGGCACGGGCTTCCACCTGGCGCCAGGCTTCGGTCTTCTGGCTTTCCAGGGCGGCCAGCTTTTCCTCGAGGGCGCGGCGCTGCACTTCAAGTTCGGCCTCTCGAACAGCAAGCTGTTGGGTCTTCGTCGACTGGTCGGCCGCAGCATCATGGCCCTGCGACTCCCACAGGCGACGCTCCTTCTCCAGCGCAGCTTGTTGCGACTGGAGATCGACTTGCAAGGCATCCAGCCCTGCGACGCGGTCATCGAGCGCGTGCTGCACGGCGGCCTTCTGGGCCTCCCAGGCGGCCTGCTCGTCTTCCAGCGAGCGGCTTCGGGCATCCAACTCCGCCTGGCGGGCCGCGAATTGTTCGGTTTGCGTGGAATGCGCACGCAAGGCTTCGTCGCAAAGCCTCAGGAACTCGGCCTCGTGCGCGGCGGACAGTTCGGCGGTTGCGGCCTTCTGGGCCTCCAACGCGGCCTGCTGCTCTTCCAGCGAGCGGCTTTGGGCATCCAACTCCGCCTGGCGGGCCGCAAGTTGCTCGGATTGCGTCGCATGGGAATTCAAGGCTTCCGTGCGCTGTATGTCCCACTGCTGGCGCTCCTCGGCTAGTGCAGTCCGCGCAGAATCGAGTTCCGCGCGAAGCGTTTGGAGTTCGGCCTCGTGCGCGGCGGCCTGCTCGGCGGTTGCCGCCTTTTGGGCCTCCAGCGCGGCCTGTTGCTCTTCCAGCGAGCGGCTTTGGGCATCCAACTCCGCCTGGCGGGCCGCAAGTTGCTCGGATTGCGTCGCATGGGAATTCAAGGCTTCCGTGCGCTGTATGTCCCACTGCTGGCGTTCCTCGGCCAGTGCGGTCCGCGCAGAATCGACTTCCGCGCGAAGCGTTTGGAGTTCGGCCTGTTGTAAAGCGGCCAGTTCGGTGCTTGCCGCCTTCTGTGCTTCCAGCGCCGCCTGTTGCTCTTCCAGCGAGCGGCTTTTGGCATCCGACTCCGCCCCTCGGGTCGCGAGTTGCTCAGATTGCGTTGCATGGGAATTCAACGCTTCCGCGCTGCACCTCCCATTGTTGGCGCTCCTCGGCCAGTGCGGTCCGGGCAGAATCGAGTTCCGCGCGAAGCGTTTGGAGTTCGGCCTCCTGCGCGGCGGCCTGCTCGGCGATTGCCGCCTTCTCTGCTTCCATTGCGGCCTGCTGCTCTTCCAGAGAGCGGCCTTGGGCATCCAGCTCCGCCTGTCGGGCCGCGAGTTGCTCGGATTGCGTGGCATGGGAATTCAGTGATTCGGCGAGCTGCACGTCCCACTGTTTGCGCTCCTCGGCTAGTGCGGTCCGTGCAGAATCGAGTTCCGCGCGAAGCGTTTGGAGTTCGGCCTCCTGCGCGGCGGACTGCTCGGCGATTGCCGCCTTTTGGGCCTCCAGCGCGGCCTGTTGCTCTTCCAGCGAGCGGCACCGGGCATCCAACTCCGCTTGTCGCGCCGCAAGTTGCTCGGATTCCGTCGCATGGGAATTCAACGCTTCCGCGCGCTGCACGTCCCATTGCTGGCGCTCCTCGGCCAGTGCGGACCGCGCAGAATCGACTTCCGCGCGAAGCGTTTGGAGTTCGGCCTCCTGCGCGGCGGCCTGCTCGGCGATTGCCGCCTTCTCTGCTTCCATTGCGGCCTGTTGCTCTTCCAGAGAGCGGCACCGGGCATCCAACTCCGCCCCTCGGGTCGCGAGTTGCTCGGATTGCGTTGCATGGGAATTCAACGCTTCCGCGCGCTGCACGTCCCACTGTTGGCGCTCCTCGGCCAGTGCGGTCCGGGCAGAATCGAGTTCCGCGCGAAGCGTTTGGAGTTCGGCCTCCTGCGCGGCGGCCTGCTCGGCGATTGCCGCCTTTTGGGCCTCCAGCGCGGCCTGTTGCTCTTCCAGAGAGCGGCACCGGGCATCCAACTCCGCTTGTCGCGCCGCAAGTTGCTCGGATTCCGTTGCATGGGAATTCAACGCTTCCGCGCGCTGCACGTCCCACTGCTGGCGCTCCTCGGCCAGTGCGGTCCGCGCAGAATCGACTTCCGCGCGAAGCGTTTGGAGTTCGGCCTCCTGCGCGGCGGCCTGCTCGGCGATTGCCGCCTTCTGTGCTTCCAGCGCTGCCTGTTGCTCTTCCAGCGAGCGGCTTTGGGCATCCAACTCCGCCTGTCGGGCCGCAAGTTGCTCGGATTGCGTGGCATACGAAGTCAGCGTATCCCCGCGCTGCGACTCCCATTGTCGACGTTCGTCGGCCAGCGCGGAGCGGGCTGAATCAAGTTCAACCAGCCGGGCCGCAACCTCTGCCTGTGACTGGGCCTGCTGCGATTCCCACTCGGTCTGGAGTTCCTCAAACGCCAGTTTCTGCCGCTGAAAGTCCTCTTCCAGCGCCGCCAACTGCTCGGCCTTCGCCGTCTGGCGGACCTCCGTCTGGAATCGCTCGGCCTCCCATGCCCGACGCTCGTCGTCCACCAAGGCATTGGCGTATTGCAACTCGTCCTTGACGGCGTCGAACGCCGTTTCGCGTGCCCGCAACTCGGCCGTGCGGCTTTCAAGCTCCGCTTCACGGGTCTGCAACTCGGCTTTGATGGCCTCATAATCGGCCTGTTGCTCGTCCAGCGAACGCAGGCGGGCCTCGACCTGGAGCAACTGTTGGTCAATCGTTTGCTGCCGGTCGCGGAGGTCCTCGCTGGGCAGGTACGACTGGGTGGTCTCAACTACCTCCAGGTCGATGGCCCCGATGCTCAGGCAATCGCCGGCTTCGAGCAGCGATTCGCTGAAGTTTCGCCCGTTCAGACGGGTGTCGGGCGACCAACGGCGAACCACCGTCCGAGTGGGGCCGCGCAGAATCAAGCAATGGACCGGCCCTACCTTGTCAGCCCTCAATCGCAGTGTACAATGGTGGCCCGACCCGATCGTGCATTTGGGCGATTGGAGCCGGACGATCTGGCCGTCGCGGGTCGATCCCCGCACGCGGAGGACGAGAAAACCGGGTGCGGAGGGCAAAACAGAGGATGAGGAAAGCATGCGGACCATGGCAAGTCTCGGCGGACCCGAAATGTAGTAAACGGAGGGGTTTGAATAATTCTGGACCGTTTGCAGTACAAACTCCCTACGGCATTTAGCTTGCGGCCGGCGGTGCGTCAAAGACGCGGAGGCGCAATTGGCGGAGGAATGTCCGCCGGAGAAAAACGGCTGATGATCTGTGCCGGTTTTGCCGATTATCGGATAGCGATGCCGGGCGAGTATCGAGGAAGCCCCCGTAGAATTGGTCCGGCCGTCAGGTGTCCGCTGAATTCCCTTGCGGGGCGAGGCAAACGAGAATCCGCGAACATTTTCGCAAATCGTTGTCTCTAATATAGTTACGACCGAGTTGGCAGCTTTCGAGCCGGCTGCTGTGAATTTTTGCGTTTTTTAGACCCTTATTGCATCGACTTGCGTAGTATAGTTTGGTTGCTCCGATGATGCCGGGCTCATCTTTCGGCACCGCAGGGCAGCTATCCGGAACAAACACTTTTTTTGAGAAGGGGTTCGGCTTAGGCTGGCCTGAAGGGGGGCTATTTCCTTCAGCGCAGCCGCAATCGGACACCGAGGTGAATCCTATGAGCCGTAAAGACGCGATTTTGAGCTTGCGCCAAGTGCTCGTCAAAAGGCGCGACGCACTTCGCAAGGCACTGGCAGGCGACTTGAGCCTGCTGAAGGAACTTAGGGCCCAAACCTCCGGCGACATGGTGGATGCCGCCCTGGATTCTGTCCAGGACGAAATCAGCTCGCAGTTGGCCGAGGTCGAGAGCCGCGAATTAACCCGCATCGAATATGCCCTGGAGCGGATGCGCACCGGGCAGTTCGGTGTCTGCGAAGGCTGCAACACCGGTATCCCCATGGCCCGGCTGAATGCCTTGCCCTATGCCACGTACTGCATCAAGTGCCAGCGCGAGGCGGAGCGGCAAGGGGCCAGCGGCGGCAACTCGGCCGACGTTGATTGGAGCCGGCTGCTGGATTCGTCCAGCGGCGATACCGACTTGTCGATCAACGACATCGAGTTGGACGTGTCCTGATGCCGACCTGCAGGGAACGCGGGTGGCCCGCGTTCCCTACCGACGCGACACCCCAGCAGAGGATCGTCATTGGTGATGTGGAAACGCCGGAAGTGGTGGTCGCTGTGGGCCGCGGTGGCCTGCGCGTGGGTGCTCGTGTTGCCGGGCATCCTGGCGACGGGTGCATCAACGGCCCGCGCGGCGAAGTTCCAGACCCCGAGCGGCCAGCGTCCGGTTACGTCGCCCGAAGCGCGGGCCGAATTGCAGAAGACCCTCGACGAGAACGTCCGCGCGGTGGAGGCCCAGGCCACGGTCGTCAAGACGGTGGTTAAGCTCATCGACCCGTCGGTGGTCCATATCATTGCCGACGTGCCCTCGCAGACGTTGGCCCATAATCGCGACCGGCACGTTGAGGAATCGGGCTCCGGGGTAATCATCCAGCGGAAGGGCCGTTTCTACGTGCTCACCGCCCGCCACGTGTTTCGCAACACGGCGATCGACGCCATTCGCATTTACCTGGCCGACGGGCGCGTGCTTCATCCGTTGCGGGTGCTGGAGGACGAAGGGACGGACGTGGGCGTGCTGCCGATCGAGGCGGCCGACCTGATTGCCGCCCCGTTGGGCGACAGCGATCGGATGGAGATCGGCGATTTCGTGCTGGCCGTGGGCAGCCCTTTCGGCCTGAGCCACTCTTTCACCTTCGGCATCATCAGCGCCCGGGGCCGGCACGATCTTGAGTTGAGCGACGCCACGGTGCGTTTTCAGGACTTCCTGCAGACCGACGCCGCCATCAATCTCGGCAACAGCGGCGGACCGTTGTGCAACCTCCGTGGCGAGGTGATCGGCATCAACACCTCGATTGCCAGCAATTCCGGCGGCAACGAGGGCATCGGTTTCTCGATCCCCGTCAATCTGTTCATGTCCGTGGCCCGGCAGTTGATCGACATGGGCAAGGTGACGCGGGCCTTTTTGGGCGTGAGTCTGGACGCGAAGTTCGGCCCTGCGATGGCCGCCGAGCTCGGCCTGCCGCGGGCCACCGGCACGCGGGTGGTGACGATCACGCCCGGCGGGCCGGCCGCGGCCGCCGGCATTCGCGAGGGCGACGTGATCTTGAAACTCGACGGCACGCCGATCGACGACGACGCGCACCTCGTGAACCTGATCGGCCTGATGGAGGTCGGCAAGAAGGTTTCGCTGGAGATCTATCGCGACGGCAAGACGGTCGTGATTCAGGCGGCAGTGGCCGACCGCAGCAAGTTCGGGCAGTGACGTCGTTATGAATCTCACAAGCGAGCAAGTTTCGGCCGTTCGGGAAGGTGAGCCGATTTCCCTCGTTCCGCCTGAAGTGGGAGAAGCGTGCGTGCTGTTACGGAAGGACGTTTGCGAGAAAGTCAGGAACACGACTGCGGACGATTTACCAAGTTCGCTGGCCGTTTCCCGCCTCATGGCGGCCGTGGCGGGCGAAGAAGACTTTGACAGTTACCAGCAGTACAAACGATGATGCGCGGCGACGTTGTGCCGAGATTCACGGGATGTCTCGCCCGCCTGTCTTTGGAACAACTCGGCCATGACTTCCGATGCCGGTCTTGCGTGGGTCTTCTCAGTACGAAACGCCGCCGAGCGGCGTTGGAGTTCTTCGTAGAACTCGTTGCCCGCAAGCGATCCGTCCGGATCTCGTTCGGCCTGCAGACTATCCTGGAGGGCCGCCGCGACCACTTCACGATCCCCGGGCGGCAAGGCCAATGCGTAGTTTAAAATACCTTCACGCGTAAGCATGATTCATTTTCCTGACCATCACCATTTTGGCATTTCCGGCAACTCTTGTCGAGATCCAATCGCCCCGTGCCGCTGAATACCCCGTCGGCTTGCGCGAGGCGGGGGCATTTTCCGCGTTGTGCTGCGTGCCCGACGTTGAGACTGATCTCAGGCATCGTTCCCTTCTTCTCTCCCCGCCGCGCGATTCAATCCGCGAACGATCTTCTCGATCACCTTGTCCTTCTCGAGGTCCATGGCGACTTCCATGTTGTACTGCCGGGCGGGGATCCGGCGGCGGTCGAAAACGGTCATGCCGGTCGTCAGTTCGCCCATTGTCTCAACGTCGCCGGCCATCTCCTGGGCCGTGAACAACTCGGGATACAAGACGGCCATCAGCGTGATCGTGTCGTGGACGTGAATCCCCTCGATGCCGAACCGCTGCCGGTAGCCGCGAAAGGCCGAGGGCAAGATCTTCCGCAATAGCTGCCGACGCGGGTCGCCTCGTCCGGAAGCTGATTGAAGAGGTCGTAGCTCAACGTGATGCGATTGGTGACGTCCAAGGGAATCAGGGTCTTCGTGGAGCCGGAGCGGAAAACCGCCTGCGCGGCGGGCGGATCGCAATACATGTTGAACTCGGCCGCGGGGGTGTAGTTGCCCGATACGGCCACCGCCCCGCCGGCCATCACCACCCGCCCTACGAGCGAGGGCAACTCGGGGTCGCGCTGGAAGGCGCGGGCGATGTTCGTCAACGGTCCCAAGGCGACGATCGTAATCGCATCGGGGGCGGCCCGCACCTGGTCGCAGATCACCTTCTCGGCCGGCAGCATGTGCTGCCGCTCGGCCACGGGCAGGTCCGCCCCGCCAAGACCGTCGGGGCCGTATAGCCCTCGGCCTTCCGAGGGCAGGCCGATGTCCGGTTCGGGTTCCGATGCAGCCCCCAAACGGGGCAGGCGTGGCGGATCGAGACTCTCGACAATGGCCTGCATGTTCCGCGTGGCCTGGGCGGGGGAGCAATTGCCGCCGACCGCTGTCACGGCCACCACGTCGAGGCCGGGGTGAAGCAAGGCAAAACTCAGGGCCAAGGCATCATCCACGCCCGGATCCACGTCGAGGATCACTTTTCTCGCCATTTTCACACCTCTTAGGGATCTTGGGTCACGCGGCTAGGTTTCCCAGGATGGAACGCGACCGATTCCACCTATCTTGGGAGGTTGACCTTATTTTATCCCCCAAAACAACGATAGCAAGAGGCGGCATCCAACTGAGGCTCGACTCGACGATCCAGCGGGCATCTGTGAGGATTCTATGGAACTATTTGCGATGGCCGCGCGTCGGAATGGTGGCGCTTGAACCAGCTATGGGCCACTGTACCCTTTGCCGGCTGCGTTGTGCTACGCTCCAAACCGCGTAACTCCTCCCGCCAGCGAATGTTGGCGGGGTCCATCCTACCCCCATCTAGGAGGCTATGTCATCAACCACGCGCGTCTTCTTCCCGCTCTCTTGGCCGCAGTTCTTGTGTCCGTGCCAATGCATGCCTGGGCACTGCCGGCGCTCAGCGAATCGGGCGGCCATTTGGAGGTCATGGACTCCCAGGGCAAATCGCTCGGCAACTGCCCGCTGAAACACACGGCCGTATCCGTCAATATCTCGGGCTTCATCGCCCGCGTCACGGTGCAGCAACAGTTTCATAACCCCTTCCAGGAGAAAATCGAAGCGATCTACGTTTTCCCGCTCTCTCAAGACGGTGCTGTGGACCAGATGACGATGAAGATTGGCGACCGCACGATCAAAGGGCAGATCAAGGAACGCAACGAAGCCCGCGCGATCTATGAAGCCGCCAAGGCCCGCGGCAATGTGGCCAGCCTGCTGGACCAGGAGCGGCCCAACATCTTCACACAAGCGGTGGCCAATATCGAGCCAGGCGCGGAGATCGATATTACTATCTCCTACAGCGAAACCCTCAAGTGGAAGGACGGCGATTACGAGTTCAGCTTCCCGATGGTTGTTGGCCCGCGCTACATGCCCGGCAGCCCCACGGGCTCGCCAACGACCGGTTGGGCCCCGCCAACCAGCGAAGTTCCCGATGCCAACCGCATTTCGCCGCCGGTGTCCCGGGCGAGCGGGCGGGGCACGACATTTCGCTATCGGTGCGCCTGAACGCCGGCCTGCCCATTCAACGGCTCGAAAGCCGGCAGCACGCCGTCAATGTCGACTACTCCGACAGCAAGTCCCGCGCGGTCGTTAGCTTGAAAGACCGTGAGACGATTCCCAACGAGGATTTCGTCCTTGCCTACCAGACCGCCAGCGACGAGATCGCCGACAGCGTGCTCGCGCACAGCGACTCCCGCGGCAAGTTCTTCAGCGTGGTGCTCCAGCCGCCGAAGCGGGTGCGGTCGCCGCAAATCGTGCCCAAGGAGATCATTTTCGCCATCGACAAGAGCGGCTCCATGAGGGGCTTTCCGATCGAGACGGCCAAGCAGGCGATGAAGCTGTGCATTGAAAGGCGCCACCCCAACGACACGTTCAACCTGATCTGCTTCGACGGCGGCACGAATTTCTGTTTCCCCCATGCGGTGCCCAACACGGCGGAGAACCGTAATCGGGCCCTGGCCTATCTCGAGCAGTTGCAAGGGGCAGGCGGCACGGAGATGATGAACGCCGTCAACGCATGCCTGGCCGATCAGAACGATCCGACGCGAGTCCGCGTCGTCTGCTTCATGACCGACGGCTACAACGGCCAGGATATGGCGATCATTGACGCGGTAAAGAAGAACGCCGGCACCGCGGGTCTTCGCCTTCGGCATTGGCCGATCGGTGAACCGCTATCTGTTGGACAACATCGCCTTGGCGGGCCGCGGCGAAGTGCAATACATCCTCGACCAGCGCAACGTGGCGGGCGCCGCCGAGCGCTTCTACGAACGCGTGCGGACGCCGGTGCTCACCAACGTCACGCTCGATTTCGGCTCCTTGGCGGTCAACGATATCTATCCTAAGACGGTGCCCGATCTGTTCAGCTCGACGCCGATCATCGTCAAGGGACGCTACCAGCACGGTGGCCGAGGCGTGATGGCGCTCCGTGGAAAGACGGGACAGGGTCCTTTCGAACGCAAGATCGACGTGGAATTTCCCGAGAACGAGCCCAAGAATGAAGTCCTCGCTTCACTATGGGCCAGGGCGAAGATCGAGGAACTGATGACGAGCGACCTGACCGGCATTCAGCGCGGCACGCCCGATCCGGCCGTAAAGGAAGAGATCATCGGCCTGGGTTTGCGCTATCAGTTGATGTCGCAGTTCACGAGCTTCGTTGCGGTCGAGGAGAAGATCGTCACTAGCGGCGGCCAGGCAAAGACCGTTTCCGTGCCCGTGGAGATGCCCGAGGGAGTCAGCTATGAGGGAGTGTTCGGCAACCTGGGCATGGCCATGGCGGGGAAAGGGAGTGGCATTAGTGGCTTTGGCGGTATGCGCGGTGGAAAGGGCGGCAAGAGCGCCGGCAGAGCCGGTCAAGTCGGCGGGGGCGCAGGAGCCGCCGGGCCTGGCAGTGGTCGCGGGATGGCCCTTGAGCCTGCCGCCAGGGAGAAAGCTGGCGAGCCCCAACCCTCGTCCAAGCCTGCCGCGCCCGCTCCCGCTGAAAAACTGTCCGAAGACCTTCGCACAGCCATTGAGAAGGCCGCTACGTTGGGCCCCAACGCCACGTTCACGGTCGGCAAGGCCAAAGTCAGCAATGGCCGCATCTCGGTACGCGTCCGTTTCACCAACCTGAGCAACGAGTTGCTCGCCAGGATCCGATCGATGGGTTTCACCGAAGGCGGCAGATCACCGACGATGCTGAACGGCTCGATCGACATCAGCCAACTAAAGGCACTGTCGGAGCTCGCGGAAGTCACGCAGATCGAACCGCTGTAGACGCTGTTCGCGCATGCGCTAACATAAGAATATATGCCGCAATGACTTGCGACTTTCAGCCAACCATTCGACGCCATTCGTGATGGTTGGCTTTCTTTCTGTCCAAGTTGTCCATCTTACGGACAATCGTAGACACCGATCGTCTATCCTGTCTTGCCCGGCGGGGCCGCAACTGATAAACTCCGCGGCCCGTTGTGGTTTTGCGCGACGAGACGTTGGAGTCCCGCCTTGAGGCGGTCTTTCCGGGCGGATTCCGGCTGAAGCCGGGACTCCAACGGCTGATGGAAGGAAACCCCCGTGTTGGTGAAATGGCCGGTACGCGTGAAAGTGTTTGTCGGCGTCGGCCTGCTGCTGGCGATGGTGGCCATCCTTTCCAGCAGCGGCCTGTATGCGACGTATGCCTACCGGACCCTGGTGAAAACGCTCTCCTGGCGGGTCAACGAACTGCCGCTGGCCGCCGAATTGAGCGCCCACGTGGCCAACATGCGGGTCACGCTGAGCGAGGTCCGCGGCATGAGGGCCAGCGGCTTCCCAGATTCGCAACCGGAGTTCCTCTCGTTACGAGTCACCATGGCCAGGCAGCAGTTTGCCAGCCAGCTTGGCGACGTGGAAGAGACCCTGGCCGATTATCGCAGCCTGCTGGAGCACAAGCTCCAGGCCGCCGGCAGCATGGGAGATAACCAGCCGGAACGCGAGTCCGTCCAGCGGATCGAGGATTCCCTAGAAGGGATCCACCAGACCAGCGACGACGAGGACTGGATGTACAACGAAGCCAAGCTCAACGACTTGGATCGCGAGGTCATCAACCTGCAGATCATGGCCCTCAAGCTGCCCACGCACCTGCATGCGACGATGAAGGGCTTTGCCGCGGAAGTCCACGGGCAATACCATGCGTTGCTGATTGGATTGTGGATCACCAGCGCCTTGGCAGCGGTGGTCTTCGCGGTCTTCGTGCGGCTCTTCTACCGCTGGATCTTCCAGCCGTTGGACATCCTGATTCGCGGCTCGCGGCGAGTGGCCAGGGGCGATTTCGACTATCAATTTCGGCTCGAGACGCACGATGAGATGTCGGAGCTGGCGGAGGCGATGAACGACATGACCCTGCGATTTCGCACGATTCGCGACGATCTGGACCGCCAGGTCCAACAGCGGACAAAACAGGTGGTCCGCAACGAGCAACTGGCCAGCGTCGGCTTTCTGGCGGCCGGCGTGGCCCACGAAATCAACAACCCGCTGGCCTCCATCGCCATGTGCGCCGAATCGCTCGAAGGCCGCGTCCGGGAACTGCTAGTCGACGCGGACGGCACCGAGAACGGTGACGGCGATGCCGATGGCCAGGGTGCCGTCATTACTAATTATTTGCGAATGATCCAGAGCGAGGCCTTTCGCTGCAAGGGTATCACCGAAAAGCTGCTCGATTTCTCGCGGATCGGCCCACCCAAGCGACAAGTCACCGAGCTGCGCGAACTAGTCCAGGGCGTGATCGAGATGATCGGGCACCTGGGCCGGTACCAAGGCAAAGGGATCGATTTGCGCAACGGACCTGCGGTCTCGGCGCCGGTCAACGGCCAGGAACTGAAGCAGGTCGTGCTCAATCTCTTGACCAATGCCCTGGATAGCGTGGGGGACGACGGCGGGGTCGAGATCGGGTTGGCGTTGCGCGACCGGATGGCCGAGTTGAGCGTGACCGACAACGGTTGCGGCATGGAACCAGAGGTCCTGGAACGGATCTTCGAGCCCTTCTTTACGCGCCGCAGGGCAGGGCAGGGGACGGGGCTAGGACTTTCCATCTGCTACCGCATCATATCGGACCACGGTGGCACGATCGAGGCCCGCAGCCCGGGACCGGGCCAAGGGGCAACCTTTCTAGTACGGCTGCCGACCGGCGCCGCCCAGAGCAAAGCGGCATAAGCATGAAGGATGAGGGATGAGGGATGAAGGATGAAGGATGACACGGAACCAATGACGGCGCGAAGGACCACTATGACCGCCTCCGCAAAATCGAGCACGAAACTGAAACTCCTCTTTGCCGACGACGAGCGATCGCTCCAGGAACTGATGCGGCTGGAACTGCCGCGGATGGGCCACGAGGTTACTGTCTGTCCGGACGGAACGACGGCCCTGGCGGCCTTGGAACGCAACGTCTACGACTGCCTGCTGGTCGATCTCGATATGCCGGGGGCCAACGGGCTGGAGGTCGTGGCGAGGGCCAAGCACCTAGCCCCCGACACCGAAGCGGTGATTCTTACCGGCAAGTCATCGCTGGAAACGGCGGTGACCGCGCTCCGCTACGGGGCCTTCGACTACCTTACGAAGCCTTGCAAGCTGGCCGATCTCGGCGCAGTGCTGCGACGGGTTGCCGAGAAGCGAGAGTTGACTTACAAGTATCGAGCCCTCAAACAGCGGTTGGAGCGACTGGAAGGCCCCTCGCAACTGGTCGGCACGTCGCCGCCGATGGAGGCGGTCCGCCGCATGATCGCCAAGGTGGCCCCCACGAACTCCACCGTCTTGATCTGGGGCGAGACCGGCACCGGCAAGGAACTGGTGGCGCGGGCCCTGCACGATCAGAGCCTGAGGTCTGACATGCCGCTGGTGCCGATCAACTGTGGGGCCCTGCCCGAGAACCTGATCGAAAGCGAGCTCTTCGGCCATCGCAAAGGGGCATTCACCGGGGCGGAAGAGCATCGCACGGGACTGTTCCAGGTGGCCAACGGCGGCACGCTGTTCCTCGACGAGATTGGCGAACTGCCCAAGTCGATGCAGGCAAAATTGCTCCGCTTCCTGGAAAGCGGCGAAATCCGCCGCGTCGGCGACAACGAGTCACTGATCTGCGATGTGCGGGTGATCTGCGCCAGCAACCGCCACCTCGATCAAATGGTGGCGGAGGGCGAATTCCGCGAGGATCTCTGGTTCCGCATCAACACCTTCGAAATCACTCTCCCGCCGCTACGGCAGCGGATCGACGACATCCTCCCGCTGGCCCGCCACCTCATGACGCGCAAGGGCACGAAATTGGGCAGCGAGGACGAGCTATTTTCGCCGGAAGCGGCCGAAGCCCTGCGGCAACACACGTGGCCCGGCAACGTTCGGGAGTTGGCAAACGTGGTCGAGCATGCCCTGATCCTCTGTGACCGTCCGCCGATCCTGCTGGAGCATCTTCCCCGCCGGTTTTCCGCGGCGGCGGGCAGCGGGCCGGCGGCAATTGGCGCTGAGCCGTTGGATGCCGTTTCGGCAGACAGGTTGAAAACCTATCCTACGGCGGCAGGCCAGGCCGCCGCGAAATCGGCAACGGCCAGTCGGCGACAGCAGGAGATCCAGGCCATTCTCGACGCCTTGGATCGCCACAGCGGCAACAAGCCGAAGGCGGCGGAAGAACTCGGCATCAGCCTGAAAACGCTGTACAACAAGCTCAGCCAGGCGACGACGCTGGACAAGTCGGCATAAGCCGGACCATTCGTGTAGGGTGGGTGAAGCACGGAAATCTATGCGCACTGGTGCGTTGCGTGAACCGGTCCAGGGCAGTGAGAAGCGTTTTCAGGGCTTTGGCTCTGTGCGTAACCCACCACTTTCCCACCGGTTCACTTCACGCACCCTACGGTTTACGGCTCATCCGGGCTGTGATCAATCTGGGCCAGCGCCCACGCGCATGCCTCGCGCACGGCCGGATCCGTGTCGCGAAGTCCTTCTACGAGCGTGGAGATCGCGTGCGGGTCGGGCCGATTGCCCAGCGCATAGGCGGCCTGGCAAAGCAGCCCTCGCCGCCGGGCGCGCAAGACGGGACTGCCGCGAAACCGCTCGCGAAAGGCCGCATCGTCGATGCGAAGCAGGTCGGCCAGGTCGATCGGATTCGAATCGGGGCCGCGGCCGCAAGGCAGGCTCGGCAGTCGGCGGCGGCCGGCGGTTGAAGGGGCAGACGTCCTGGCAGATGTCGCATCCGAAGATCCGCTGGCCGATCGACTCCCGCTGCTCGGGCGGGATCGGCTCGCGGAGCTCGATCGTCAAGTAGGAGATGCACTTCCGCGCGTCAAGGCGATAGGGCTCGACGATCGCGCCGGTCGGGCATCCGTCGATGCAGGCCCGGCAAGTACCGCAATGGCCGGTCGTCACCGGTTGATCGTAGACCAGCGTTTCGCTGGTGAGCAGGGCGGCCAGAAAGAACCAGCTTCCCAACTGGCGGTTCAAGAGCAAGCGTGTTCTTGCCGACCCAGCCCAGGCCGGCCAATTCGGCGAACTCGCGTTCCAAGAGCGGGGCCGTGTCGACCACGCCGCGGACCGCCGCTGCGGGCGTCAACTGGCGATGATAATCGGCCAAGGCATGCAGTCGCTCGCGGATCAGATCGTGATAGTCGGCGCCCCAGGCATAGCGTGCGATCAGGCCCTGGCCGGCGGCAGGCTCGACGGGTTCCTCCGTGCGGTAGGACATGGCCAGCATGAGCAGGCTGCGAACGCCATCCAAGACGTGCTTGGGGTGCTCGTAGGCGGCGGACCGGCGGGGAGGTATTTCATCTCTCCGGCAAAACCGTCGGCAAGCCATTGCTGGAAGGCCCCCAGGCGCGGCGGCGCGACGGCCGCAGTCGCGCCGGCCAGATCGAAACCGAGTCGCCGGGCCTCGGCCTTCAGTTGTGCGGTCAGGTTTTCAGGGCTCATGGCGGAAATCCGGGAGTGTCGAGCGGTAACTTGTAGGGTGGGACCAGCGAGCCTGCGAGCGCAGGCCCACCAGCACCCGTAATTGGTGGGCCGGCATCGCAAGCCGACCATGGGTACATGGTGCCCGGGTCCCACCCTACGTATAGTTCGACGCGTGGCTACGCTGGTCGGGAAAGCAACTTCACGGCCTGCCCCAGTGCCGAAACCGTGTACGCCAGCGGATAGACCTTCTCGTAATACCAGAGCCGGGCCAAGTGCAGGCCGATCGTCGCGGCCTGGCGATGACGCGATTCCTCGACTGCCTTGATGAGCCATTTGAGCCCTGCCTCCAGCACCGGCAACCGCCCCGGATCGCTCGGCGCGGCGAGCAGGGTCTCAACGGCCAAGGCGGTTTCTTCGATGCTCGACGGGCCGCGGGACTCGCCCTGGCCGCCGCCGCCCCAGCCGCCGCCGGGATCGACCGCCGCTGTCAGCCACGCCAGGCCGCGCTGGGCCACGGGGCTTTCGATTTGATCGAGATCGCGATACGCCAAGAGCACCTGGGCCGTGCCGTAGATCGGGTTCTCCGCGCCGGCAAAATTCGGGTTGCCGAATCGCAGCGGTCGCCAGCTTCCGTCCGACCGCTGCTGGGCGGCAAGGTATTGCATGCCGTAGCGAATGGCCTCGTCGATCGCACGGTCCGCAATCCAATATTGCCAGGCCCTCAAGGCCCGCAAGGCATGCGCGGTCAGATCGGCGCCGCTGCCGTCCAATGTGCCACGCGCCACCGCGGCGGAAGGTGGGCCAACCGCCATCGTCGTTCTGCACGGCCAGGAGCCAGCGGATGCCCGCGGTGGCAGACGTTTCGATCCGCGGCCGGTTGGCCCCCGCCCCGGACTTCAGGAGCACCGATAAGGCCAGCAGCGCGGTCGAAGTGTCGTCCGCATCGGCGAGCGAACCGCGGGCGTCGTTGCAACTCCATCCGCCCGGCGGAGTCTCGGTGAGCGGGTCCGATTCGCCGCGCTGGCAGCCCAACAGCCAGTCGAGGCAGCCCAGGGCGCCCACGTCGCCGCTGGCCGACGCCAGGGCGTTGATCGAAAGTGTCGTATTCCAGACCGAAAGGCTTGTGCCGATCGACCAGGAGGCATCGCTGCGGACGGTATCCAGGAGGAAGCCGAGGCCGCGGCGGGCCACGGGGTGGTTGACCCGGCCGGTCGATGCCAGGCCCATCACCAGGAAGGCGGTCCAGGGCACGGATTCCAGGAAGCCGCCGCTGGGCGGTTGCATGCGGCCCAGTCGGGCAAGGCTGCGGCCGACGCTCAAACGCCGCGTGATTAGGGCGAGCGGATTGCGCGGCCAGCGGTGGAAGTAGCGGGCCTGCCCGATGCCCACTCGCACCGGTTCCGCGTAGCTGGCCGAAGCCGCGAGCGGGCGCTGCAACGACCGCGGCAGCCAGGCCAACTCGAAGGCCATGGCCGGCACGTCGCGCCAGGCGGTCAGCCCTGCCAGGGCCGAATTGCCGAGGACGGCGGCCAGCATCGTCGGATCGTTGCCGTACTGATGACGCAATCCAGCCAGCCCATCGTGGCTATCGAACCACCGCTGCGCCTGGGCCAGCGAGTCGGAATAGCGCTGCGACTGTGCGGCCAGATGCACGGCCGCGCGGACCAGCAGCGTGGCCGCCAGATTCGAAGGGCTCCAGCGGGTATCGCCCCAGCCGCCGTCGCCGTTCTGCCCTGCCACGAGCCAATCGACGGAGCGGCCGGCCAGTTGCAGATAGGCATCGCGGCGGGATTCCTCCTTGACGTTCCGAGCGACGATGCACAGGGCCGAGGCCGCGCGGCCGTGGCCAGTGCGGAACTCGAAAGTTCGCCGATCCAATGGCCGGCGGGCACCCTCAGGCCAGCAGCTCGCGACGGACGGTCTGGAAAGCGGAAAGCAGCGGGTGAAAATCGATCATGGCGCCCTTTTACAGCGTGCCTTCATCGCTTGTCTTGTGAAGACTAGCTGAGCTTAATTGCGGCCTGGGGATGCACCACCTTCAGGCCTGGCACGAGGCCTGCGGGCCGTGCGAAGTGTTGGACATTAAACGTCAACACATGTGTCAGGCCATGCACCTGGCAGACGGCGACGAGTCGTGTATCGTGGACCTGTTTCCCGATAACGCCTGTGGCCTGTGCCAATGATCTCCACGCGGTATAGATGTCCGGTGTTTCAGGCACTATTGGGAACAACAGCTCAAATTCCTGTGCCTTGGCGTGGGCTTCCTCTGGAGACATTCCGAGGCCGTTCGAGGGGACGGGGCGAGTGGCGCAGATTGCGGAACTCGATAAGGTTCTGCGGTGCCGTTCGGAGGATTTCGCCTCTCAGGAGCAGTGCCTCCACGGCGTCAACAGCCGACTTATGAGCAGCGTCGTCCGCATTGGTCAGTCGCACCAAGATGCTCGTATCGACAAGCCAAGTCATCAATCGTAAAGCCCCTCGCTGCTCACCGCTTCGTCACTGAGAGACACTCCGCAATGAGTCGCCAACCGTCGGAGTCTTGTCTTCCAATCTTCGGCCGGTGGATGTGGCAACGAAGGCCCGCGAGATAGGGACAACTGCTCGCGGAGGATGTCCATAACAATCGCCTCCGGCGTCGTTTGTTGCTCACTAGCGTGTTTCCGGATCACTTCTTCGAGATCCGCCTCGAGCCTAATCGTCATAGTAGTCGCCTCGTCAATTGCTGGAACGAATCACGTCCTTCACCGTAACCAAGTACCATTCTATCGGCCATTCATTGCAATTGCAATTACGATTGCAATAACCAGTCTTCGTGAATCTCCGCCAGAATGCGATCATCCTGGTAGAATTTCATCCCACGAGCCAGTTTACCAGCCAACTTTTTTTCAAATGCGGCACGACGACCGCTTCTGGCCGACCAAGCGATGCCAAGAGGGCCTCGATCGCCAGGTAACCGCTCCGCACCGCGCCTTCCATCGTGGCGGGCCAACCGGTGGCCGTCCAATCGCCCGCGAGAAACAGTCCGCTGATCGGAGTCTGCTGAGCCGGCCGGAGCGCGTCGCTGCCCGGTCGCACGGAAAAAACGGCCCCCGGTTGCGTAAGCACGCGATGATGCACGAGCTTGGCCTCGCCAGCCGCCGGCCAGATCGCCCGCAGGTCGGCAAGCACCTCGTTGAGCACGTCTTTCGAATCGCGACCCGCCAGGGCGTGCGAGGCACTGATGACGACGGTGTAGTGAACCAGCCCCCTTTCGCCACTCGTTCTCGCCGTTGACTGCAAACCGCCCTCACCGGCCCCTCTTCCACTGGGCGAGGCGAGCTTGTCGTGGAACACCCACTGGCTCAGACGGCCGACCAGGGCCGCGTGCGGCAGGTCCATGATCGGCCCATCGAACCAGAGATGCACGGCCGTGATCGGCGAGGAGTTCAGGCCTGTGGCGGCCTCGGCTCGCGGAATCTGCTTGAGCAAATCCGGGCCGAGAAGTGCGGCAAGCTGTTTCCAGGAGACGGCCGAGACGACGTGGTCGAAGCGGCGGCAGAGCCCGTCTCCCAGCACGATCCCCAGAAAACGCTGGCCATCGACCTCAAAGCGTTCGATCCGCGTGCGCAGTGCGCAGCCTGGCGCCGCGGCGGGTGAGCCAGGTGCCGGCGCACTGCCAGTTCTCGCCCAGTGGAATGCAAGGGACGAGGATCTCGTAGGCCGTGCGCGTGGCCATGAAACCATCGACGAAGACCTTTCGCGCGGCCGATACCGATACGTGATCGAGCGAGTCGCCCAGCGCGCTTTCCAGGACCACGGCCCAGAACCACCGCACGGCGTTTTCCGGCTGCTTCCGCAGGCGGAGCCACTGGCCCATCGTCGGCGCGTCGGCCGCATCCGGAGCACGATGACGGGCCAATCGCAGCATGGCCCAGCCGATGGCCCGGCGATCGCTGCTCGTCAGATAACCGAGACTCCCGAGCCCTGGCATGAGATGCAACGGCGCTGGCAGCCAACGGTTGGCAGCGAAATTGCAGCACCTGCCGTCGGGGCCGAAGAAATGCAGGGTTGAGTAACGGTCAAAGCCATCGGTCGTCTCCGTGCGGCGGCAGAAATCGAGGAGGTTTGTGCAGCAGCCCATCGCCACGTGCGGCGAAAGATCGACGAGTTGATCGGCGCAGGTGTCATGATACGAGCCGGCCCTGCCGCCCGGCGCCGGGGCCTGCTCGAAGAGTTCGACGTGGAACCCGCGCTCCACCGCCGCCACGGCTGCCGCCAGTCCGGCCACGCCCCCGCCGACGATGGCGACGGACGGCTGGGGCAGGGCAGGGGAGGGGCTGATCATGGGGCAGTATCAAAATCCGAAATATGAATGTCGAAATCCTAAACAAATACGAAGTACGAAGAAGAAAATTCAAGACCTTTTGTCATTTTGTTTTTCTTATTTTGAATTTCTTATTTTGAATTTGGAATTTCTTTCGGATTTCGACATTCGGATTTCGGACTTTTCTGCGGCGGTCCATTTTCCCTCACCGGCAGCAGCGTCCAGCGGGCAACCAGCCAGAGCTTGCGCAGTCGGCTAACGCGAATGCGGCGGGTGAAAACGTCGGCCGGGTGGCGGCGAATGGCCTCCAGCAGGGCGTGATAGGTTTCCATCATCAGGCCGAAGATGCGACGCCCGTCCTTGTGGAGCGAACGGAACAGATCGGCCGATTCGCGATAGAACTGCTCGGCCCGGTCGATTTCCATTTCCATCAACTTCAGGAACGGCCCGTTGACCACGCCGCTACGGCAGCTCCGCCGCGGAATAGCCGCAGGCGCGGATGTCTTCCAGCGGCAGATAGACGCGCCCCGCCGCGCGTCTTCGCTCAGGTCGCGGAGGATGTTGGTTAGTTGCAAGGCGAGACCGGCACTGCGGCTAGGCCCCAACGCGATGTTGCCCTGGCCTGCACTGCAATCGGCAGCCAGGAACGTCGCTGCCCACGGCGCTGCCAAGAAAACCCCAGATGTGAATGCAGGCCAGGCCGACTGCCGACGCCACGCGCTCGCAGTAGACGGCCAATTCGTCGAACGTGGCGTAGACCCGCGGCTCCAGATCCATCTCCACGCCATCCAGCACCGCCAGGAGCGATTCAGGAGGAATTTGAAACTCGCGGACCGTCTGGACCACCGCCGGAAGGATCGCACGCCCCAGCGCGATCGACCTCACCCAAGAAGTCGCTTACGGTATGCATTTGCCCTGCGAGGGCCTTTTCAATCGCCCCGCGCCACTGCCGCAGCACCTCGCGCGGTGAGTGCCCCGTCGGCGGATCGTCGGCCAGGTCGTCGCTGTGCCGCATGAAGGCATACAAGGCATGCATGGCCTGTCTTTTCGCCACGGGCAGAAGGGCGAACGCTCTCGGAAAATTCGAGCCGGCCTGCCGCGTCAAGCGCTCGCAGGCAATCTGGCTCGTGAGGATTTCGTTCGCTGTGCTCATGCCACGTTCTCCGGAAGCCGGCCCCGCTTCAACTCCCACCAGCACGTCCAGAGCAGCCGCAGCTTGGTCTTCTTGGAAACCTCCGGCCGCGAACTCCAGACATCGTAGTTCTGCTGCCTGAATGGCCCTCAGGATCGCCAGCCCGCCATGGACGAACAGCGCCACGTCGAGCTGCAATTCCGGCGGCATCCAGCGGACCAGCGGCAAACCGCGGCGCAGATAGCCCTCGGCCAGGTCGACTTCGGCGGTCATCAAGCGGCGGAACGGCATCGTTGACCTCGCGGCGGGCGAACATCGCGTCGTCGTAGCCGAAACGGGCGCGGTCGGCCGCCGGCAGATAGACGCGGCCCATCTCCGAGTCGCGGGCCACGTCCTGCCAGAAATTGGCCAGTTGCAGCCCCGTGCAGATCGAGTCGGCCAGTTGGCCCCGCTCGGGCGTGTGGCACTTGCCCAAATAGAGGATCAGGCGGCCGACCGGGTTGGCCGAATAGCGGCAATACTCGCATCGAGCTGTCCGATGTCGTCGTAGCGGCGGATCCGCTGGTCCTGGCGAAAGGCGACCAGCAGATCGATGAAGGGGTCGATGGGGATGGAAAAGCGGCGGATCGTGTCGGCCAGGGCGACGAAGACCGGGTGCCGGGTCTTGCCGGCGTAGCAGTCGCGGAGTTCTTTTTCCCACCAGTCCAAGAGCAAAAGGCTCCGTTGCTTGTCGCCCGGCTCGTCGGCCAGGTCATCGGCCCAGCGGCAATAGGCGTAGACGTTATAAAAATGCTGGCGGAGCCGCCGGGGCAGCAGCCAGGTGACGACGGTGAAGTTCTCGTAGTGCTGTCGCGCCAGCCGCCGGCAGTAGCGCCGGCCCTGTCTGGGCCGAAGGGGCTTGGGAATCTTGGCTTCCGGGCCGTATAATGTCAAATCACGGGAAAACATGTAGGATAGGTTTTCAACCTGTCGAGGGAAAAACCTCAGGCGAGAACATGTAGGATAGGTTTTCAACCTGTCGAAGGAAAAACCTCAAATCAGGCGAATACACGCAATCTATTATGCTAACTTTTTCCGCAAGAGGAAACCATGCGAATTATATTAGCCGCCCCCCGCGGCTTTTGTGCCGGTGTGAATATGGCGATCGAGAGCCTGGAAAAGGCCGTTGCCCTATACGGCACACCGATTTACGTCTACCACGAGATCGTCCACAACAGTTGGGTGGTGGAGCATTTCAAGGGCAAGGGGGTGGTCTTCGTCAACGACCTTGAGGACGTTCCCGAGGGCTCCTACCTGCTTTTTTCCGCCCACGGCATCTCGCCGCAGGTCCGCGCAGCAGTCGGAAACTCGCAGCCTGAAGACGATCGACGCCACCTGTCCGCTGGTGACGAAGGTGCATCGCGAGGCGATCCGCTTCGCCCGCGACGGCTACACGATCATCCTCATCGGGCACGCTGGGCACGACGAGGTGATCGGCACGATGGGCGAGGCCCCGGAGGCCTTTCGCCTGGTGCAGACGGTCGAGGACGCTGCGACGATCGAGCTCGAAGACGTGGACCGGCTGGCCTATCTCACGCAGACCACGCTCTCGGTGACTGAAACCGTCGGCATCATCGCCAAGCTCAAGGAGCGGTTTCCCCACATCGTGTGTCCGAAGAAGGAAGACATCTGCTATGCCACGCAGAATCGTCAGGAGGCGGTGCGGACGCTGAGCGATCAGGCTGACGTGCTCCTGGTGGTAGGCAGCCATAACAGCTCGAACAGCCGCCGGCTGGCCGAGTTGGGCAAGGCGCGGAACGTGCCCTCGCATCTGATCGATGGTTCGCACGACATCGACCTTGCCTGGTTCACGGGTGACGAGACGGTGCTGATCACGGCTGGGGCGAGCGCGCCGGAGTCGGTGGTCCAGGAGTGTGTGGACATGCTTCGCTGGCGGTTCGGCGGCTCGGTCGAGTTGCAGTCGGTCCGCGAGGAGCAGATCCGCTTCACGCTGCCCACGCCGCTGCAGGATTTGGCGCGGGGGTAAGTTGTTCTGCAATTGTTGGCTGGGCCGGCGATCACCTGCGGCGAAAGACTAGCTGTGTTCTTCGGTCGTAGTGAGCGGAATCGCTCGCAAACCGGCAACGCCTCGGAGAATCTCGCCGAATTGCGCAATGTCTTTGACCGTATTTCCATCGAATACCAATGCCTCGTTTGCGCTATTTCGTACCAAGGTGTAGCGTTTGCTAGCGATCTCCGGTAGCAGCAGTCGCGCTGGCCCCTTGAGGATCGGCGGCCGCTCGTAGACTGTCGTCTCGACAATCAACGCAATCTGATCCCAGCGTACCGAAAGATCCTTGCCATCAATTTCCATCTGAAAACCGTCCTCATAAATGCGAAGGTTGCGCGTCATCAGATGGCGTGAAAAGGTGAACAGAAACCAGGCAACGAAGAGCATCAGCAACCCCAATAGGTTCAAAACTCCCACAGCGAACCAGCACCAACCTGTCTTGGCCTCAAACGGGAGATTCCAATGGGCACGATAGGCTTCTCGAAGCGGGAAGAAGACTCCTGATACACCAGCAGCGAGCGAGAGGCAACTCAGGATAAAACCTGCGATGATGTTCGAGATGCCAGGGCCAAAGTCCTGCACCTTGCGGCCCAAGTGTTGTGAAGAGTTTGCCATGATTCCAACCAAGCTTCTAAACCTCCAGAATTACAGCGATTGGCGACAGTAACGCAAAGCGGCAATTCTCACGATAGTTTACTTCACACGCAGGCCAATGGGAAGAACGTGAAGCTTCCGCCGCGTTCCAGGCCCGTCTCGGAATCGGATCGCGATTTCGGGTGGTCAGGGCACCTTGTTTAGATCGACGGCAACTCCATCGGCGCGGCTTGCCAGGTGCGAATGAAGGCTGGCGTCGATCGTGTAGCCGATGCGATGCACGGAACCGTCGCACATGGCGGCGTTGAAACCGGCCCCATGCGCGCTGCCGAAGTTATAGGTCCGCGTGCCGGGCGGCAGCTCCCGGTCCTGCACGGGTTGCGTGGCGGCCGTGCCGTCGGCCCAACCGTTCAGATCTTCGTCGGCGCCGCTAAAGACGGGGGCCACGTCCCGCGGATCGGCCCCGCTGGCGTACTGACTGGAATTGAGGAACTTCTCCCCCGCCAGATACGTGTTGCTTGAGCCGTCGGTGATGTCGGACAGTTTTACCATGCTCCGCTGGAAACAAATTCCGTTGCACTTGCCGGCATCCTTCTCGGCGAGGAACCCGCGCCCGGCATCGGCATCCTGGAAACTCCCCGGCCCTTCTTTCCACAACATGATGACGGAACCCGCGTTGGCAACATAGTCGGCGTGGGACCAGCCCTGCTTGGCGTCGCTCGGGGCGGCGACATTGTGCGGCACGGGACCATGCAGCGGCAAGACTCCGGGGATTCGCCGTGACGGACAATTGAAGAGAGGAACCGCGGCCTGGCAGAGCGTTAGCGCGTCCTTCATTTTTGCTTCGTCCGAGTCGCCCTTCCCCAGGTCGTGCAGTGCATCCTGACCCTGGAATGGCAGGATGTTATAGAAGAACCCGCCCGGCTGTTTCGCACCATAACCCCGATCCGGGTCTCCGGCCCACGCATTGCCCCACCCGCCGGTGGGCAAGAATCCCTGCGTCTGTTCGTGCGAGAATGCGGCGAGGGCGATCTGTTTCAGGTTATTCGCGCATTGGGTGCGGCGGGCGGCCTCACGGGCCGCGGAAACGGCCGGCAGAAGCAGGGCGATCAGGATTCCAGAATGGCAATCGCCACCACGAGTTCAATCAGGGTAAAACCGTGAATCGTACGTGCCGTTTTCATCATTCACCTCCAAAGGACAAGGCTCGGGAAAGGACGCATTCTGGACCGCTCTGCACCGATTGTACACCATCGCACAGCGGTCAACAATCGGGTGCTGCAATCTCCGCGGGAGAAGTACAAGTGAAAACCATCGCGCTCAATCGCGACGAGTGATGAGAAGGTGCGTTCGGAGCGTCAATCCGATGGGTTCCCACCGGGCGCTGAACGGCACCGTGCGCAGCATGGTCGGCGTCGGAGCGATGCATCACGCGGAGCGTGATGAGTACTTTGGAATCTACTCCGGCACGACGGCCACCAGCTCGCGGCAGACGGCCTCGAAGTGGGCGGCGGAGAGCGTCTGCTGCTCCTCGGCAAAGCCGACCAACAGGGCCAGGTCGCAGAGGCGGTTGATCTGCCGGGCGATGCCGCGGGTCAGCTCGAAGAGCGTGGGCACGGCCTCGGCCGCAACGATCGGTTCCGCGGCCCCGGCCACCTGCAGGCGATGCGTCACGTAGTGGCCCGTCTCGCTGGCCGTAAAGGGGCGCAGACAGGCACTTCACGCCCAACCGCTCCTCGAGTTGCGGCGTGCGATCCAAGAGCGGCAAGATGCCGGGCTGACCGACCAGAAGCAGCGTCATGCCCGACTTGCCGTCGGGGCCGAAATTCAACAGCATCCGCAGCGTCTCCAGCATCGGGCTGCTGTCGAGCAAGTGGGCCTCGTCGATGACGACCACCGCGTGCCGGCCCTTTTCGGCGTTTTCCCGCAAGGCGGCCTGGATCCGCCGGATGCTCTCGTGCACGGCGACTGGCCTTCATTGCCGCCGCCGTCGAGCTCGTCGGCCAGATAGGCCAGCAACTCGGCGGGCGCCATCTGCGGATAGACCAGGTGGACGAACGGGCGCATAGGTCTCGCCCAGCGACTGGCGGAGCATGGAGACGAGGAAGGTCTTGCCGGTGCCGGCCGCGCCGGAGAGCAGGGCCCCGCCGCGGCGGTTCTCCACGGCATAGCGGAGCTTCAGCAGCGCCGCCTGGTGCGATTCGCCGGGGAAATAGAACTGCGGATCGGCCGTGTTCTCGAACGGCTTCTGGTCAAGCTGCCAATAGGATTCGTACATGGTTTACTTACCTCGGCGAGGTTTGCGGGACCTTGTATAGGAAAATCTCCGCAGAGGTCTATCCTGACCTGTATAGGAAAACTTATCCTGCGACGAAGTTCTGGATGGTTCCCGCATAGCGCAAGTTCGGACGGCCAGCGCTGCGGAACTCGGCCAGCCGGTTGGGCGGTCGTGACGCGGACGTTCTGCACGAGGATCACGGCGTCCATCGCGCGGCCACGTCGCGCGCCGGCGTGCCCTCCTCTTCGACCTGGTCCAGCGGGCCGAGATCGACCAGGACGACATCGAATTCTCGCGCGAGCATGTCGAGGCTGGCCGCGATTCGGCCGCCTTGCGTGAACGCGCTCGCCGACGGCTCGCGGACCGGCAAGACCGCCAGTCCGTCGGCGAGCGATTCGATCACGACTTCTTCCAGCGGCAGGCCGCCGCAGAGCGTTTCTTCCCAGCCGATTTGCGGCAGGAGGCCCAGGCTTTGGGCCAGCTGCGGATTGCTCCAGTTGGCATCCACCAGCGCGACTTTCCGGCCTTGGCTCCAGGAGCTTTGCGCGGCGGCCGGCAAGCAGCGTGGTGACGCCCTCGCCGCGGCGCAGCTCGCCAGGCCCAGGACCTTGCGGCCCGACGCGCAGATCGACAGCAGGCCGTCGGTCATTTGCTGCGATGGCCGCCGTGGCCGTTCTTTGCAGGCGGCTGTGAATGCTCGGCCAGACCACGCGGTCCACTTGCAACAGCGGACGACCAGCCGGGATCGCTCGGCGGCTCGGAGTTCGTGTCAGCGTCGGCGGGTGGCGATGTCAACGGCGCCGCTTGAGGTGATCGCTTCCGTCGGCACGGATGGGGTTTCGCCGATTTCAGCCGGCAACGGGTTTTCAACCGTAGCCGCCGTCGCTTCAGAGGTTGGCCGGGTCCGGCAATGTCGCGATCGACCAGCTAGCCGCCGCCGTGGTTGTTTCGGTGACCGTGGTCGCTTGAAATGCCTTCGCTTCGTCCATGAGGGCCGCGATCGAAGGGCTGGCCGAGGCCGTCGTCGGCTCGTTGATCGTCGTGGCTGCAAAGGCCTATCGAACATGGCGGCAATTGAGAGGCTGACGGGGGCCGTGGTGGGAGGGAGACAGCCCTCACCCCCTGCCTCTTTCCCGGAGGGCGAGGGGAGACCGGCGTCCCCTGCCTCTTTCCCAAAGGGCGAGGGGAGACCGGCGTCCCCTGCCTCTTTCCCGGAGGGCGAGGGGAGATCGACGATCTCAGCCGGAACTTCCGACACGGCGGCCAACTCGGCCAGGGCCTGGGAAAGCGGCACTGCAGGGCTTACGGTCGCCCGCGAGCGGGCACCACCTGCCGGCACGGCCATCGGCGGTTCCGCAACGGCTGCTCCCGAGCGCGACGGAGGGCGGTGAAATGCCTTAATTAGCGTTCGATCCAGAGCGGTCATAATTCATCCTGACAGGGGGGGTGGCAATCGTGCCATTTAGTTGAGCAACGCCCGGCTCCGAAACTGGCGGGTAAGGATAGGCGGTCGTTGGCGTCTGGACGTTCGACGGCATCAACGGACTGCCCGGTGCATTGGCGGGCGGCAAGGCGTTGTTCGGGTTGCCGTAGCGCGGGTCGCTATAATATCCGCTAGGTGTAACATCGCGGCGGATCGGCGCGGGATCGATCGTCCCGCCGCGGGGGTCAAACCGCGGATCGCTGCGATAGGCCGCGGCCGGATCGTTGCGATTGTCGGCCTGGAAGTTCCGGGGATCGGCAGGACGGTCAAAGCCGCGATTGTCCGGCGAGGTCGTATTAACCGAAGGTGGATTGGCGAAGTTGTTCGAGGGCCAATTCGCATTGGCCACCGGCGGATTGATGTAATTATTGGGCGCCGGTGAAGGCGTGAAGGCAGGCGCGGGATTGGCGGAGGACCGCGGCGGCGACCAGGATGGTTGGGTGAGGCCCGTCGGTCGAGTATCGGTTACCAGCGGTGGTTGGGCCGAGATGATCGCCGGCGGGGGCGTGGGCTGTGTCTGAGTGGAAACGGCCGAGGTGGACGCTGTTGCCAGAGCCGGCCAGGCCGGCGCCACGGTCTGCGAGGGGCCGTCCGTAATCCGCATGGAGCCGCCACTGGACCATTCGGGAAGTTCTGAGACCGGCCGTTCGGGCCGGCTCGCCCTGTTCAAGAAGAACGGCAGGATCGCCGCGAGCAAGAGCGCGAAACCAACGCCGAAAACCAGCTTGATTGACAA
Organism: uncultured Planctomycetia bacterium; assembly: GCA_963824275.1. GTDB lineage: Bacteria > Planctomycetota > Planctomycetia > Pirellulales > Thermoguttaceae > JANXQG01. Next base: position 3,070,155 of record CAWGOT010000003.1, read on the forward strand.
TGCCTGGCTGATGACTCGGCCTTCACCCTTCTTTTCGGCTACCGCTGGAACGGCATTCATGTCAAGATCGGGGATTTGGGCAAGAAGAGGCCCTTGGTCCAGCTCTGTGCCAGGGGCGATACGGAGTGCTGGGGCCTGGGACGTTGCCTCTTGTGCCCTGGACTCGTTCGCCAAGCCATTTTTTGCCTTTGCGGTAGACATCGATGTGACCTTTGGATACGGAAGAACGCGTAAATAGTCAACGACGCGGTTAACGGCTCCGACGACGTACCGCTGTTATCGGTTTGGGTGGTGGGGATCTTGAGGATTACCGGAAGTTTGCCGGATTCGTCGAATGGGTAATCCTGGAAGTCCCTAGCGATCGTGCGACTTGCAGCTTGACACGGCAATTTCTGCCGCTAGCATGGAGGTTTTCCCACCGTAGGATAGGTTTTCAACCTGTCCGAAAACGACCGGTTGCAAAACTGCGTCACGCCGACAGGTTAGAAACCTATCCTACGACGGCAGGTTGCAAACCTATCCCACTTTTCAGAAAAGGACCCCATCATGCGAAGTTTTCTCTCGATTTCGGCCCTGGCTGGCCTCGCCCTGCTCTGCGGAAATTCTACGGTTTACGCAGAAGACGCGCCTGCGAAAATCAAGGTCTTGATCATCACTGGCGATGACGTGAGCGTACACAACTGGAAAGAGACCACGGCGGCAGTACGCAAGATTCTCGTCGACAGCGGGCGGTTTGACGTGCAGGTGAGCGAGGATCTTAAGCCGCTGGACTCGGCTGATGCCTTGAAGGTCTACGATGTTCTGTATCTGAACCGCTACAATAGTCGCAAGGCGCCGTTGAGCGACGCCGCCAAGGCGAACCTCTTGGATTTCGTCCGCGGCGGCAAGGGCTTTTTCGTGCAGCACCTAGCCAGTGCGTCGTATCCCACTTGGGACGAGTTCGGCAAGCTGTGCGGGCGATATTGGGTCTCGGGCAAGTCGGGGCACGCGGCACGCGGCGTCTTTGCCGCCAAGATCGCCGACGAAAAGCATCCGATCACCGCCGACATGAAGGGTTTTCAGGCCGATGACGAGCTGTATTCCAAGCTCGAAGGCAGCGAGCCGATCCAGGTGCTCGTCGAGGCCTACTCGGATTTCAGCAAGAAGACCGAGCCGCTGGTCTTCGTGCATGAGTATGGCAAGGGCCGCGTGGTCCAAAACGCCTTGGGCCACGACACGAAGGCGATCGCCACGCCCGAGGAAACCGCGATTATTCTCCGCGGAGTGGAATGGGCGGCCACCGGCAAGGTGGCTAAGTAGCAGGCAGACTTCGTGTGCCGTCCGCCGTACTCATCACGCTCCGCCGTGATGAAAGAACATCACGGCGAAGCGTGATGAGTACGGCGGACGCAGAGGACTGTGCCTGCTGCATTGCGCGTTATAACATACCGCAATTCCCGCCTTTGAGCTTGCCAGTCGCAGCTTTGGGGGCAAAACCCCGCCGATTGGCCTTTCCCCGGTCACGGTTTTCTCGAACAATACCGGCCGGGGAAGAGCGACTTCCCCAGAGCATTACGCCCCCCACTCAGGACGACCCGGCATGGCAATGGCGCCCGCGAATGAATCTCCCCAGACATTTTCCCATCTGCCGGATCCTGCGAACCGGCCGATTCCCGGCGCCTACATGGCCTTAGGGCTGCTGCTGGCGATCAACCTCTTCAACTACATCGACCGCCAGGTGTTGGCGGCGGTGGAGCCGGAGATCCGCCAGTCGCTGTTAGCCGGAGCTGATCCGAACGATCCGGCGGTAGCTGCGAAGCTGGGCCGTTTGGGCTCGGTATTGCTGGACTTGGCGTCGCGACTTTATGGTGGCCGCATGGAGCACGCACTGTCGGGCTTGCTGGCTTCCGCCTTTCTGTTGATGTACATGTTCTCAGCGCCGTTATTCGGCGTTCTCGCCCAGCGCGTATCGCGCTGGCACCTGATCGGCGTGGGCGTGATCTTGTGGAGCCTGGCCACCGGCGCCGGCGGGTTGGCGGCCACGTTTACCGCGTTGCTGCTGACGCGATGCCTGGTGGGCGTAGGCGAAGGGGCCTATGGGCCGCTTGCGCCGGCCTTGATTTCCGATTTTTTTCCCGTGTCGAGCCGCGGCCGAGTACTGGCTTTTTTCTATATTGCCTTGCCGGTCGGCGGCGCCTTGGGTTATGTCTTGGGCGGCCAGATGGCGCATTGGGATGAAGCCCACGAAAGCTGGCGTTGGGCATTCTACGTGGTCGTCCTGCCGGGGCTGATCGTGGGCCTGCTCTCGTTCCTCATGCGCGAGCCGAAGGTGGGCGGGGCCGACGCGATTTCGAAGCCGGCGCGGCGGATTGCCTGGCGCGATGTTCGCGTTCTCTGGGAAACGCCGTCCTACGTGTTCGACACGCTCGGCATGACGGCCATGACGTTCTCCATGGGCGCCTTGGCCTGGTGGATGCCCGATTATCTGAGGTCGCACGACGTGCCGCCGTTATGCGGCCTTGAGGCGCGGAGCGTGTTCGGCTTGATCACAGCCCTTGCCGGCCTGGCGGGGACGGTGGCCGGCGGCTCGGCAGGCGACCGTCTGCGGCGGCGCATTCCCGGCTCCTATTTTTTTGTTTCCGGGATCGGTCTGCTCGCCAGCGCGCCGGCGGCGCTGTTGTTCCTCGTAGTGCCGTTTCCCATGGCATGGGTCTGCATTTTTGCTTGCGTGTTCTTCATGTTCGTCAATACGGGGCCGACAAACACGATCCTGGCCAATGTGGTCCATCCGTCGTTGCGGCCGACCGCGTTTGCGGTGAACATCTTCGTAATCCACATCTTCGGTGATGCCGTTTCGCCTCCGCTGATCGGCGCGATTGCCGATAGCTCGAGCATGGCGTACGGTTTTGTCGTGGTCGCCGCCTTCCTGGCGATCGGCGGCCTGCTCTGGCTATGGGGCGGGCGGTATCTCGATCGCGATACGCAAATCGCGCCGCAGAGGATGTAGGTCGCTTCTGCCGGAAGGGACTGATGTGCGTTGCCTTACGGGAAGACCCGGAACCCGGCTCGCGGTATTTCCCAATGGGCTGGCGGATGGTACAATATCGCATGACAATGAATGATGGGAGGCCAGGCAATGCGCGTTGGGCACAAGGCGGCGATTCATTTCGGGATGCACGTTCGATGAACGGTCATGTGGACAACAACGGTCGTGCTCTTGTCACTGTCACAGTTCGGCCGTCGGAGGCGGCTGCGCCACATGAAATAGAGGTGTGGATTGATACGGTTCAACGGAGACCTGGTGTTGCCGCGGCAGTGGATCGATGACCTTGCGTTGCCTCCGTCGGGCGCCATCAAGGGGATGCTTGCGGATGGGGCAGAAATCGAATTGAACAGGTACGTATGTCGGATTGACTGGTTTGGAGAAGAGTTCGATCTTGAGGTACTCGCCAACGAAGGCGACTATCCGTTGCTTGGCGTTGGATTGCTGGCGGATCACGATCTCTATATCAGTTTTCGGTCAGGCGAAGTTAGCATCCGGTGATCTTTGACCCACCAATTTCCGACGCTTCACGGTGGGACTCGTTGCATTCGGCCCACCCTACGGGGCCAGTCTACCGCAGCGCCGCCGGAACCGCGACCATCCCACCCTTCTCTCCGCCCGCTTTTCTTGGTATCGTAACGGCCATGGGTTATTGGAAAGACAAGATCGTTCTCGTGACGGGCGGCTCCAGCGGGCTGGGCCGCGTGATCGCCGACGGTTTCGCCGGGGCCGGGGCCAGGATCGTAATTGCAGGGCTGGAAGGCGATGCCGTGCAGAAAGCGGCGGCCGAAATGCAGGCCGCCGGTTGCGACGTCCTGGGCATTCAGGCCGACATCACTCAGTCCCCTGATGTCGACCGGCTCTTTGCCGAGTCGATTGGGCTTCGGCAAGCTCGACGTGCTGGTGAACAACGCCGGCCGCTCGATCCGCGGCAAGGTGCTCGACGCCACCCCCGAGCAGTTCCGCGACCTGATGGAGCTGAATCTGATCGCGCTGGTGCGTTGCACGCGGGCGGCCGCGCCGCACTTGCTGGCGGCGCGAGGGCACGTCGTCAACATCGGTTCGCTGGCGGCCAAGTCGGCCTCCCGCTGGGTCGGCGCCTACCCGGCCACGAAGCACGCCGTAGCGGCCTATTCGCAGCAACTCCGCTTGGAGTTGGGGCCGCAGGGGCTGCACGTGCTGCTGGTCTGTCCCGGGCCGATCGAGCGCAAGGACGCGCGGCTTTATCCGCTCGCAGGGCTGGAAGACGTGCCCGAGCGGGCCCGCAAGCCGGGGGCGGGCGTGAAGACAAAACCCATTCCGCCCGAATGGCTGGCCGCGCAGATCCTGCGGGCCTGCCAGCGCCGCAAGGCCGAGCTAGTGATTCCCGGCAGGGCGCGGTTGTTGTTTGCGATCGCGCAGCTCTGGCCGAGTTTGGGAGATTGGATCGTATTGCGGGAGACGTAAGGGCAGCAGTGCTAATTGCCGCTGATCCGCGTTGCGTCGCCCGTGCGAGGCCGGTATAATAGCAAATGCAATGATTGAACGACGCGAAAAACGAAAACGATGGGTTCAACGGGGCGAGTACGCCGTCGAGGTGGAAGTTGACTTGATCTATCCGACCGACAACTCGTCGGAAGCATGTTTGGAGCCCGAAACAGTGCGCTGGCTTGATGAAGTAGCTCGTCGTGCAGAGGTCGGCGATATTGAGTTTCTTCGCACCGCCGGCCGTGTGTTTCAAGCCGTTGTGCATTGAGTTGATGATCCTGCGTTATGAACCGCTGGCTTGTCGTCATTGAAAAGACGCCGAACAACCTCTCGGCGTATTCGCCCGATCTGCCTGGTTGTGTTGCGACCGGGGCCAATCGCGAGGAGATCGAAGAGCGCACTGCGCGAGGCGATTCAGATGCATATCGACGGCATGAGGGAAGACGGCCTGGAGATTCCGGAGTCGTCTTCCGTTGCCGAGTACATTGAGGCGTGAAGAGGTTTTGGTCCGCCGCAACGAGACTCTCCGGAGGAGGTGCCGATGCTCGAACGCCGCAGACCGCAGTTCAGTCTCGCCGCATTGCTGGGTGGCATCACGGCTGTTTGCGTGTGGCTCTCGATTCTCAAGATGATAGGGCACGGCTGGCCCTTGCTGGTTTTCCTTACCGCATACGGTTTCCTAGCAATCGCCTACTTCCGCATTTTCCCACGAGCCTCGGGCTACGGATTTGCAATTGTGTTGCTGGTTGCCAACGTAGTCGTTGCGGCAGGCGTGACTGCCCTTGTTCCCTTCCCTCAGATTGCGGAGTGGTTCTTAGGCAGGTGGTGATTCACTAAGAGATTTCCAGCGCAACGCCGTTGGGCTTTATGATACGCACGGGAACGCGTGGGAGTTTTGCTCGGATTGGTACGACGAGGATTACTACGGCAAATCGCCCGTAGATGACCCGGCGGGGCCAGCCAAGGGCAAATTCCATGTCATCAGCGGGGGATCGTGGGCGAACAGCCGGACAACGCGCGGTCGGCCGAGCGGAACGTGCGCCGGCCGGACGATGGGGACCACGTCACTGGATTCCGTGTCGCAAGGACTCAGTAGTTAAACTCCACTCCTCGCTGTCCTAGTTCCTTCACGAGTTCTGCTGTCGACGTGTACACAACAGCATCAAAACCCACGCTCCGTGCGCCGGCCACGTGCCCGGCATGTCGTCGGTATAAAAAATCTCCTCGGGCCGGCAGCCGGCGAGTTCGGCCGCCTTGCAGAAGATGGCCGCATCCGGCTTCACGGCGCCAATCTCGAAGCTCAAGGCGTGGACCGAGAAGAGCTCGCGCAAGCATGGTGTAACGCCGCAGGCAATGGTTCCAGTGGCCGTCGCAGGTGTTGGAAAGAATGCCCAGGCGATGGCCGGCTTGGTGAAGCTGCGCAACCACCGGCAGCATGCTGTCGATCGGCGTGAAGATGTCGTTGCAGGCCAGCGAAAACGCCTCGTAGTCGGGCCGCGTGCCGGTCTGGCGGCAAAAGACCTCGTGGGCCGCGCGGCTGTCGAGTTTTCCGGTTTCGTAGTCCGCCTGCAGGCCCGCCGCCAGCACGGCCTGAACCTGTCTGGGGTCGATCCCGGCCGCCTCGCCCATCTGGCGGCACATCCGCTCGAAGCTGAAATCGACGAGCACCTTGCCGAGATCGAAGTAAATGAATTTGGGTGTCATGGAAGCAAATCGGCGGGGAAGACGGTTTTGACATATCTAGGATAGGTTGCGTCCGCTGTGTCTGCAATCGCCCCCTACCCATTCGCCGGGAGCGGGATTACAATGAATGATTCGCTTTTCCGCAACAGAACCCGGGGTATTTTCACACATGCGTTCCGACATGATCAAACTGGGCGATTCCCGCGCACCGCACCGCAGCCTGCTCCGCGCCACCGGCGTGACCGACGACGATTTCCGCAAGCCGTTCATCGCCGTTTGCAACAGCTATACCGACATCATTCCCGGCCACGTCCACCTGGACAAGGTGGGCATCTACGTCAAGGAGTGCATCCGCGCGGCCGGCGGCGTGCCGTTCGTTTTCAACACGATCGGCGTGGACGACGGCATCGCCATGGGCCACTGCGGGCATGAAATATTCGCTGCCCAGCCGCGAGGTGATCGCCGACGCCGTGGAGACGATCATCCAGGCCCACTGCTTCGACGGCATGGTCTGCATCCCCAATTGCGACAAGATCGTGCCCGGCATGCTCATGGGGGCGATGCGCTGCAATATCCCCACGGTTTTCGTCAGCGGCGGGCCGATGGAGGCCGGCAAGACGGCCGACGGCAAGACGGTCGACCTGATCGACGTTTTCATCGGCGCGGCGGCCAAGCAGAACGACAAGCTGTCGGCCGCGGAGTTGCTGGCCCTGGAGAAGGCCGCCTGCCCGACCTGCGGCTCCTGCTCCGGCATGTTCACGGCCAACAGCATGAACTGCCTCTGCGAGGCCCTGGGCATGGCGCTGCCGACCAACGGCACCTTGCTGGCCACGGCCAACGACCGCAAGCGGCTCTTCCAGGCGGCGGCCCAGCGGATCGTGGAGATGGTCAAGGAGTTCGATCGCGTCGGGCCCGGCCACGGACTGTTGCCGCTGCGAGATCGTCACCGCCGAATCGATCGACAACTCGATGATCCTGGACATGGCCATGGGCGGCAGCACGAACACGGTGCTGCACATCCTGGCCATCGCCCAGGAGGCGGGCGTGCCCTACGACATCGAGCGGATCAACACCTTGAGCCGCCGCACGCCGAACGTCTGCAAGGTTGCGCCCAGCAGCCAGTACCACGTGGAGAACGTCCACAACTCCGGCGGCGTGCACACGATCCTGGCGCGGTCCGCCGCGGCCGGCCGGACCTGCTTGAACGTCGACTGCCCCACGGTCAGCGGCAAGACATTGGGCGAGAACATCGACGAATACGACATCCGCGCCGGCGGCGTGCTGGAGCAGGCATTGGAGTTGGCCGCGGTTACGCCCGGCGGCAAGCGGACGCATCAGGGCATGGTCGTCGATCGCCAGACGGCCTCGGTCCGCGAACTGACGAAGGAGCAACTCGGTTTCGATCCCTACGATTGCGTCCGCGAGGTGGAAAACGCCTATAGCGACGAAGGCGGGCTGGCGATTTTGTTCGGCAACCTGGCCCCGCGAGGCTCGGTGGTGAAGACGGCGGGCGTGAAGAAGAGCATGTTGCGGTACAGCGGCCCGGCGGTCGTTTTCGAATCGGAAACCGCCGCTTACGAGGGCATCGTCAATGGCCGGGTCAAGGCGGGCGACGTGGTGGTGATTCGTTACGAAGGGCCCCGCGGCGGGCCGGGAATGCAGGAGATGCTTGCGCCGACGACGGCCATCAAGGGCATGGGGCTGGGCGACAGCGTGGCCCTGGTCACCGACGGCCGATTCTCCGGCGGCACGGCGGGGGCCTGCATCGGGCACGTCAGCCCCGAGGCCGCCGCCGGCGGGCCGATCGGGTTATTGAAGGATGGCGATATCATCGACATCGATGTCTACGGCCATTCGCTTACGGTGCGATTGAGCGACCAGGAGTTGGCCGCGCGGGCCAAGGAGTTCAAGCCGTTGCCGGCGCGGTACACGACCGGCTGGCTTGCGCGTTATGCGGCGATGGCCACGAGCGCGGACACGGGCGCGGTGCTGAGGTTCTGACTACTCCCACTCAATCGTCGCCGGCGGCTTCGAGCTGATGTCGTACACCACGCGGTTCACCCCCGGCACCTCGTTGATGATCCGCGTCGACATGCGGGCCAGCAAATCGTAGGGCAAACGGCTCCAGTCGGCCGTCATGAAATCCTCGGTCTCGACGGCGCGGATCGCCAAGGCGTCGGCATAGGTCCGCGCGTCGCCCATCACGCCCACGCTCTGCACCGGCAAGAGCACGGCAAAGACCTGCGCCGTCTGCCGGTACAGCCCCGCCTGCTTGATCTCGGAGACCACGATCGCGTCGGCCTGGCGGAGCGTGTCCAATCGCGACTTGGTGATCGGGCCCAGGCACCGCACCGCCAGCCCTGGACCGGGGAACGGATGCCGCCAGACAATCTCTTCCGGCAGCCCGAGCCGCAGCCCTAGCGTCCGCACCTCGTCCTTGAACAGGTCACGGAGCGGCTCGATGAGCGTGAAGGCCAGGTCCTCGGGCAGCCCGCCCACGTTGTGGTGGAGCTTGATCGTGGCGGCCGGGCCGTCGGGCGAACCGCCGCTTTCGATCACGTCGGGATACAGCGTTCCCTGGGCAAGGAACTCGGCCCCCTCGATCCGCGCGGCCTCGTCGGCAAAACACTCGATGAAGGCATGCCCGATCCGCTTCCGCTTCTCCTGCGGATCGGTGATGCCGGCCAGGGCCTTGAGAAAACGCTCCTCCGCATGCACGACGTGCAGATCGGTCTTGAAATGGTTCGTGAACTCCTCGATCACCGACGCCGCCTCGTTGGCCCTCAGCAGACCGTTGTCGACCAGGATGCACGAGACCTGCGCGCCGACCGCCTCGGCCAGCAGGGCGGCGACGACCGAACTGTCCACCCCGCCGGACAGCCCGCAGATCACCCGGCCGCTGCCGACGCGATCGCGGATGCCACGGATCGTCTCGCGGGCGAAGTCGCCGATCTTCCACATGCCCGAGCACTTGCAGATCGCCTTGAGGAAATTGCCCAGGATCTGCTGGCCCAACGGGGTGTGGGTGACCTCGGGATGGAATTGCAGGCCGTAGACCGGCAGCGAAGCATGCCTCACCGCGGCGATAGGGCAGGTGTCGGTTGCGGCCAGCGGCTGAAAATCGGCCGAGACCTGCGAGACCTGGTCGCCATGACTCATCCAGACCTGGAGATCCGAGGGCACGCCGGCGAAGAGCTCGTCGTCGTTCACCAGCCGGCAGTGGGCCCGGCCGTACTCCCGCGCCGGGGCGCTTTCCACCCTTCCGCCAAGGGCTTCGCAGGCCAGTTGCATGCCGTAGCAGATGCCCAGCACGGGCAGTCCCAGGTGGAAAATCTGCGGGTCGCACTTCGGCGCCCCGGCCTCGTAGACGCTCGACGGCCCTCCGGAGAGAATCAGGCCCTTGGGGGCGATCTGGTTGATCCGTTCGGCCGAGATCTCGTGGCGGACGATTTCGCAATAAACCTGCTGCTGGCGGACGCGACGGGCGATCAGTTGGGCATATTGCGATCCGAAATCGAGAACGAGTACCTTCTCGCTGGCAATCTTGGTCATGGGCGTTCCCTTGGGGAAAACCTCATATTATAACGGATGCGGGGCCGGATGCGAACGGGAGGGAGAACTTAGGACCCTAGAACTTAGATCGTAGAACTTAGGACTTGCGGGCGAAAGTTGCGTTTCTGAGTACTAAGTACTTAGTACTAAGTACTCAGTACTAAGTTCAAGTTTCGCACTTTTTTCAGTAGTTTGTACACTATCCCGACGTTTGGCGTGGCTGGGCGGCCGGGCCAAATTGAAGTCGGCTTCCAGACCAAGATTGGGTAGGATTGGGACACTCATTCTCCCACCAACCCTTTTTGGCAAGGAAGCCGAACATGGAAGTTACCGCATCCTTTCGAGAATTACTAGAGGCATTTGAGTGTGTTTTTACATCCCCCACGCACCAGATCTTTCTGTTCCTGATGACCGGCTGGGTCTTGTCGCACCGCCGACGCTTTGTGACCGATCAGATCTGGTCCAGCGGCTGTACGCACCGCGGGCATCACAGCCGCTACCATCGTTTCTTCAGCAACTCGGCCTGGAAGCTGGACACGATGTCCCGGGTGCTGGCCCGCTTGGTCATCCACGTGCTCGTGCCTACCGGGATCGTCGAGTTGGCCGTAGACGACACGCTTTGCCGCAAACGTGGTTTGACGATCTACGGCACGGGCATGCATCACGATCCACTTATCTCGAGTCGGGCCAAGCCCTTGACCAGTTGGGGGCACGACTGGGTGGTCGTGACCTTGATCATCCGCAACCTGCCTTGGGCCCCGACCAAGGTATGGAGTTTGCCGTTGACCTTCTGCTTGTACCGCAACCGTCAAGGCGTCACCAAAGGCAAAAAGAAAGCCCGGCCCGCGGGAGGGAAGAAGAAGCAGTCCGTTTCGCCTTCCCATCGGACCCGCCCGGAAATCGCCGTGGAACTGGTTTCTCTGCTGGCCGGCTGGTTTCCGCAACGACAGTTCATGCTCACCGGCGACAGTGCCTATGGCGGGCAGAGTGTGCTGAAGAAATTGCCGCCCAACGTGGACCTGATCAGCCATGTGCATCCCAAAGGGTTGATGTACGCACCGGCCCCGCCCGCAGTGAAAGGACAAAAGGGATGTCCTCTGGAAGAAAGGAAAACGCCTTTCCGGGATGGTGCAGTGGGCAGCGGACAAGAGCCAGCCCTGGCAGACGCTGACGTTCGACGAGTTCGGGTTGCACGCCACGCTTCAAGTCAAGGTGCGTCAGGCCTTGTACTACACGGCCGGTGGCCAACGCCTGCTGACGATTGTGTTGGTGCGGGACGTAGAGGGCGGGCGGCCGGACCAGATGTTCTACTGCACGAGACTGAGTTGGACCGCGCGGGAAATCCTCTCGTGTTACGCCGGGCGTTGGTCGATCGAAGTCGCCTTCGAAAATGCCAAACAGTTGTTGGGGTTCGAGGATGCTGCCAATCGCAAGCCGAAGGCCGTCGAACGCACCGCACCGATGGCGTTGGTGCTGTACACGCTGATCATCGTTTGGTTCCACAAGATCGGTCATCGCTTCCTCCACTTTCCCGATCGCCCCTGGTATCCGCAGAAAAAAGAACCCTCTTTTGCGGACATGCTCACCACGCTACGGCGGCAAAGTTGGACCGAGCACTTTTCGCGAGTGCTTCGCGAAGGCGGTGTCGCGAAAAAGAACCTTGTGCAGATCATCGAGTTTCTCTCGCTTGCCGGGTGATTCCCGGTTCGTGCGCAACAACTTTGGCGACCTTCTTCCTCTGGCCCGAAAAAATCGTCACGCCGGGACAGAGGCCCGCTCCGGCTACGCCCCGACCACGCAAAGGCGCCGTGACCGCAATATACTGAACAAACCACTGAAAAAAGTGCGAAACTTGAACTAAGCACTATGCACTACGCACTACGCACTACGCACTCAGTACTCAGCACTCAGCACTCAGCCAAGCGGCAGGCGAATCGTGAAAACGGCCCCGCAACCGCCGCGATCGCCGACTTCGATACGGCCGCCGTGCTGGGTCACGATCCGCCAACACTTCGAGAGCCCCATGCCGACGCCGCGGCCGGCCTGCCGCGCGGAATAGAAGGGCTCGAAGATGTGCGGCCGCTGCTGGGGCAAGATGCCCGGCCCGTCGTCGGCGACCTCGATCCGCACTTCGCCGCCCTCGATGCCGAGAGTGACCTCGATCCGCCCTCGATGACCCAGGACCTCTAGCGCATTCTGACAGAGCGACCGCAGGGCTACCGTCAACTGCACGGGATCGGCCTCCATCGGCACCGCGCTCGATGCGTCGGCAAGAGATAGGATGGTGTCCTGGGCCACGGCCAAGGGCTGCATCTCGTCGATCACGCGGCGGACCAGCAGGGTCAGGTCGAGCGATTGACGCTCCAAGTCGGGCGGGGTCGCGAACAACCGCAGATCGGCGATCATCTCGTTGACCCGCATGGCCTGGGTATTCATCAGGGCCAGGTCGCGGCGGCGCTCGGGGTCCGCCTCGTCGCGCAAGAGGAGCTGTGCCCTGCCGGCAATGACCGCCAGCGGGTTGTTGATCTCGTGACCGGCCCCGGCGGCAAACTCGGCCAGCGCCGTGAGCTTCTCGGCCTCGACCGACTGGCGAAACGATCGCTCCAGAATCGCGAGCCGCGCCAGCCGCGCCATCAGCGGGCTCAGCCATCGGGCGGCCAGATGGGCGGCGGACCAACGGGATGCGAGGTCCAAGCCGCGCTGGAGATGCCTGGGCGATACGGCCAGCTTGCGGGCCAGGAGATCGGATGGTAGGACGGATTGGCAATCCGTCCCGGAAAACACGACGGATTGGCAATCCGTCCCGGAAAACACGACGGATTGACAATCCGTCCTACAACCAGAAGCAGGCGGGACGCCTGCACCACTAGACGGGACACCAGAAGCAGCAGGCGGGACGCCTGCACTACGGAGTGCTTCCTCAACCGCATGCACCGCGGCCGGATCAAAATGCTGCGGCGCGAGCCATTCGGGCGGCCGAATCGCCAATGCCGAAAGCCACTGGGCCGGATCGTAAAGCAGCCCTAGGAAACGCGCTTGCTCGCGCGCCGCTTCCCCATGCGCGGCCGCAAGCTCGGCGGCTACTTCAGAAAGGAGAATTGCCACGGCCGTGCGGGCCGCAATCTCTTCTCGGAGCACAGGAGTCGTGACTTGGTCCGCAGCAGCGGCATCCCACTGCAGCCAGGCAAGGCCGTGTTCTGCCAGCATTGCCGCCAGATCCGCAATCGTCCGGGGCGGCGCAGAAGAGAGGCGATCGGCCTTCACGGCCACCCACAGGGCCAAAGGCGGATCGTCCTGCAGGATCGCGGCCAATTTCTCGATCGACCGGCCTGGGGAATCGGCCAGGAACCACTCCCCCAGGCTGACGGCCGCGGCGTCGGATATGGGCAGGCATGAGTGCGGGCACCATGTACCCATGGTCGGCGTGGCATCAAAGGGCGGCAGCGCGATCACGACGTATGCACGGTCTTGTACTTCAAACGGACGAAACTGACACTAACCCGAAGCGTGAGCGAGGCTGCTATGTGGTCCATTTCAGAAATGATGTCAGGGTTGCACGGATTTAGCCGTAGGGTGGGACCAGCGAGCTTGCGAATGCCGGCCCACCAATCGCCGGCGTTGGTGGGCCGGCGCTCGCAAGCTCGCTGGTCCCACCCTACGAACGTATCCCTGTCATCATTTCTGATTCGGACCGCTAAGCCACCGCCTCGCTTACGCTTCGCGCTTGGTGTGGCATGGCGCCAGCGTTGGCGATCACGAGGTATGCACGGTTTCAATATCCAGGTGGTAGCACATCCGCTCCACCAACTTCTCGACCTCGAACGGCTTGTGCATGAAATCGTTGGCCCCGGCGGCCTTCAACTCGGAGATCTTGTCGTCCTCCACCATGCCCGAGATGCAGATGATCCGCACGTCGTCCATGTTGTGGTCGGCACGCACCCGCTGGCAGACTTCCTTGCCGTTGATGTCCGGGAGCATCACGTCCAGGACGATCAGGTCCGGGTGATATTCCTTGACCATCATGCCGGCGTCGAAACCGTTGTTTACCGTGCGAATCTCGAAGCGGCCGTCCCGCTCCAGGACGTTGGTGATCAGCTCGACCAGCTCCGCGTCGTCATCAACGATCAAGACCTTCCGCTTGCCGCTCTCCAGGGCGTCGGTGGGAATGCCGTTGTCGCGCATGAAACTGAAGAGCTGATCGCGGGGAATGCGGCGGAAGCGACTACCAGGAACGCGAAAACCCTTCAGTTGTCCCGAATCAAAACAACGGATAATCGTCTGCTGACTGACTTTGCAAATCTTGGCCGCTTCTCCCGTCGTGAAAACTGTCTTCATCTTCAAAATCCCTCTGGCTGATTGGCTACAGCCGGTTTCAGCGAGATCCCAGGTGGCACCGCCGGCAGGCACCGCCGGGAATCTCTAGTCCTCCGTGCTAATGGCGCGCGACATTCTGATTGAAACGCCGCGCCGTGTACGCAAAGCCCTCACATCCCGAAAACCACTCTAATCGGCAATGGCATCCGGTAATGCCGACATTACCGAATTTGCCAACGGGCGCAATTATAGCTATCTTCCCAAGTTAGTCAATACGAGTCTGAACTCCCTAAGTTACAATGCTCCAACAGGTTACAACGGCTCACAGAACAATCCAACGGGACACCCTCGGCGTTGTGAAAATTCCATCCTCCGGCTGACGCTCAATTTGCCTATCTGCCGCCGCCCTCCAAATGGACCATTAATACCGCCAGATCGGCGGGTGTGATGCCGCTGATTCGCCCTGCCTGGGCCAGATCGACGGGCCGCACGCGTTCGAATTTCTCGCGGGCTTCGGCACGAAGATGAAGAACTCTGGCAAAATCGAGGGAGCCGGGGATCTTGCGGGCCGCCAGCCGCTGTTGGCGTTGGATATCGACCTGCTGGCGAGCCAGGTAACCTTCGTACTTTGCGTCGCAGGTCACCTGCTGGGCAACTTCGGGGGAAACGTCGGCCAGGTCGGGTAGACGGGCGGCCAGGTCGGCCCATTGGATCTCGGTCCGCCGCAGCAACTGGGCCAGCGACAGGCCCTCCGAGCGGTGGGTCTCGATGAGTTGTTCCACGTGGTTTATCTGGCTCAGCTTTCGCTGCAGGCGCTGCCAGCGGTCGTCGCCGACCAGTCCCAGGGCGTAGCCGCAGGGCGTGAGGCGGCGATCGGCGTTGTCGCCGCGGAGCGACAAGCGGTACTCGGCGCGGCTGGTGAACATGCGATAGGGCTCGTCGACGCCGCGGGTCACGAGGTCGTCGATCATCACGCCCAGGTAGGCCTCTTCCCGCCGCAGAATCAAGGGCTCCTTGCCCGCCAGGCCCAGCACGGCGTTCACGCCCGCCAGCAGGCCCTGACCGCCGGCCTCCTCGTAGCCGGTGGTGCCGTTGACCTGTCCGGCGAAGAACAGCCCTGCCACGCGTTTCGTCTCCAGCGAGAGTTTCAACTGATCGGGCGGGGCATAGTCGTATTCGATGGCATAGCCGTAGCGGATGATTTCCGCGCGGCCGAGGCCCGGGATCATGTGGATCAGCGTGTCCTGGACTTCGCGCGGCAGGCTGGTGGAAAGGCCGTTGACATAGACCTCGCTGGTCCGCCGGCCCTCCGGCTCCAAGAACAACTGGTGCCGGTCCTTCTCGGCAAAGCGGACGATCTTGGTTTCGATGGAAGGGCAATAGCGGGGCCCGGTCGACTGGATCTGGCCGGTATACATCGGCGCCCGGTGCAGATTGGCCTGGATCAGCGCGTGGACTTGGGGCGTGGTGTAGGTGATCCAGCAGGGCAACTGTTGGCAGTCGATGCGGTCGTTGAGGAACGAGAACGGCTGCGGCTCGGGGTCGCCGAGCTGGAGTTGCGTCTGGTCGACGTCGATGGTGCGGCCGTTGAGCCGCATGGGCGTGCCGGTCTTGAAGCGTTCCAACTGGAAGCCGAGTCGCACGAGGCGCCGCTGATGCCGTGCGTGGCGCCTTCGCCCATGCGGCCGCCGGAGGTTTGCGATTGGCCGACGTGGATCAGGCCGCGCATGAAGGTGCCGGCGCAGAGGACGACGGCCCCGGCGCGGTAGAGGGTGCCGTCGGCCACGCGGACACCGGCGATGCGGAGCGAGGCCCCCTGCCCTTCCGTGACGAGGTCGTCGACGGTTTCCTGACGCAGGCTGAGGTTGGGTTGTGCTTCGCAGAGGCGTTTGATTTCGGTCTGGTAGGCGCGTTTATCGGCCTGTGCCCTGGGGCCGTGCATGGCGGGGCCTTTGCTGCGATTGAGGACGCGGAACTGGATGCCGGTGGCGTCGATGGCGCGGCCCATGGCGCCGCCGAGGGCGTCGATTTCGCGGACGATCTGCCCTTTGGCCACGCCGCCGATGGCCGGATTGCAGCTCATCTGGCCGATGGTATCGAGGTTGGTGGTCAGGAGGGCGGTCTTGGCGCCCATGCGTGCCGCGGCGAGGGCCGCCTCGGAGCCCGCATGTCCGCCGCCGATGACCAGCACGTCGTAATCGTAGAAAGTGCCCATTGACCTATCATAAGCGGAAGCGGGAGGATGGCAAGGCGGATGGTCTTTCGGGCCGAAGGCCCAGCAATTCGCCAAGCGAAGGGCAAAGCCCTGGGAAAACGCCCCCGTACCTCGCATTTCGGCCCAACGGGCCAGGCGTTCGCCTCCGAGATTGTGAGAAAATCGATAGGACGCGTTGCTATTCAAAAGGTTGACAAGCGGTTCTGTTCTGGTATTCTGAACGCGTGCGACCGACATAATCGGAGATTAGGAGATGGGGCAACATGGCAGACGTACCCGATACCTTCGCTGAAGTAAAACTACGCCGGAAGCGATTGTTCGAACAACTCGCTACGGCGCCGGCAGTCACTGTCCTAGGTGTAGTCGCCCCAAGCGGCGCTGGCGGCAGCAAACTCCGAGGTGATGAGTTTTGGACCTTTCAGTTCGCACTTGATGCGTGGCGAATCGATACCGGGAAGGTCCAGACTCGCCCGCTCACGATTCAGCGCGAGGTGACAGACGAGGTTCTCAAAAGGTATCGAGGTCAGATTGCGCCATATGCCGTCCTTCGCATTCACGCACGGATCGTCGCCGACTCGCTGCTCGGAACCCCCCAAGGTCTTCTTGAAAACGTCATCGGAATCGAGACATCCGACAGAGAATTGAACGATTTTGCTGGCCAACTGCAAGTACCAGTTACACACGTAGACCCAATCCTGGGCATTTTCACACTCAACCGGCGAGCGAGTTGTTTTCTGGCAAAGTCATCTGGGACGGTCATCCCGTTTCTCTCCATCTCTCGGCGACGGAACCGGTCGAGGTCGAAGCAGCATTGAAAATGGCGCACTCGCTTTGGGAGAACGAAGACGATTGGAACCGTCGGATTCGCGATTTTGCGGTCCAGAAACTTCTTCCTCTCAAGAATGACTGTTGGCTCGATGATGATGAGTCAGAGCTTAGCCCGGATCAGTTCAAAGATAGAATGACGCTCGAAGGAATCAGCGTTGACCCAGATGGGTCGTTTGACTTTTGGCACAACGACGGCGATTTGTTCTGGGGCCATGCGATACAAATCAGCGGCAGCCTCGTGGAAGGCCCGACCCTCGCCGATATCCCCGGATGATGTCGACACCCCCAGGCGACAGGACTTGCCGGCGAAGAAGACGTTGAATAGGATTTGATCCTACTCATTCGAGAGAGGCAACATGAGCCGAGATTTTAGTGTCGTAATCGAACGGGATGAAGACGACTATTTCGTCGCGTCGGTTCCATCTCTATCAGGTTGCCATACTCAGGCCCGATCGCTCGACGAGCTTACGGAGCGGGTACGCGAGGCAATTGCCTTATGCCTGGAAGTCGAAGGCGATTCGGGCGAGGGGTTGGCATGATCGTTACAACCACCTGGCACTTCCAACAGCCGCCGGCGGTTATCTGGCCGCTGCTTTGCAACTCGCGGATGCAGCCGACTGCTTCCTGCCTGTTCGGACTGGGCCTGCCGCAGCCGAGGCAATGCCGTCTACCTGAGGGCCGCGGCGGCGTGGGCAGCACTCGGCAGTGCATTTCCGACCGGGGGATGATCGAGCAGACGATCTCGGTCTGGGAGGAGCCGCATCATCTGGCATTCAGCATGGACCGCACCGACTTGTACTTCAGGTCGTGGGTGCCGAGCATTGCCGATGACTTCGAACTGGTCGCCACGCCCGACGGCGGCACGCGGGCAACGCGGAGGACGAGCGTGACCGTGACCGGCTGGTTCCGCTGGTCAAAGCGTGCGGCATTGTGGATCGGCCTGAAGAAGGTCCATCGTTTCGTGTTCCGGAACTGGGCGCGGTTGGCGACGGAAGAGGCCAAACAACCGGGGGTTGCCCGCGAAGAAGTCGGCCGGTAGGATCAATAGATAAGGGCTCTTCCGGTTCTAGGTGCAGAAAACGCGTAATTGTTGGGGTGGGCCGAGTGGAGCGAGTCCCACCATTTTCCGGCGATAAACGGCATTGGATGGTGGGACTTGCTCCACTCGGCCCACCCTACTACCGCGCCTAGAACCTCCCCTGGAGACCGAACCGTGAGAATCACCATCGAAATGCCGGCCCAGGAAATTGCCGCTCTCAAGCGGATAACCCGGCTTGAAGACGATGCCGAAGCGATCATCCAGGCCGCGCGAGAGTTCTTGCGGCTAGGCCGACTGCGCGAGTTGAAGGCCGCTTCCGGAAAAGTCGATTTCGAGCTCGATTGGCAAGAACTAGAAAATATCGAGCTTGCTGACTCCCCTATCCCGCAGTAAGGCATGATCCCCGTTTCGACCTTTTCCAACCCGGCACGTAGCTAACTTTGACGCATTTCCCTGACGAAGGAGCAACCTATGTCCACCGTTCGCGTTCTCGTAGGCACGCGCAAAGGCGCGTTCATCCTCACTTCCGACGGCAAGCGCCAGCAATGGAGCATCAACGGCCCGCTCTTCGGCGGCTGGGAGATCTACCATCTGAAAGGCTCGCCCGTCGATCCCAATCGGCTCTACGCCTCGCAGTCCAGCGGCTGGTTCGGGCAGATGATCCAGCGGAGCGACGACGGCGGCCGGACCTGGCAGCCCGTGGGCAACAAGTTCGTCTATGAGGGCGTCACCGGCACGCACCAGTGGTACGACGGCACGCCGCATCCCTGGGAGTTCAAACGCGTCTGGCATCTCGAACCGTCGCTCACCGATCCCGATTCCGTCTATGCCGGCGTGGAAGACGCCGCCCTGTTCCATTCCGGCGACGGCGGCCTTACGTGGCAGGAACTCGCCGGCCTCCGCGGCCACGGCTCGGGGCCCAAGTGGCAGCCCGGCGCCGGCGGAATGGGCCTGCATACGATCCTCCTCGATGCGAAAACCCCTGGCAGGATCTTCATCGCCATCTCCGCGGCAGGCGTCTTCCGCAGCGACGACGCCGGCCAGACCTGGCGGCCGATCAACCGAGGGCTGCGGTCCGAACACATCCCCGACCCGACCGCGGAAGTCGGCCACTGCGTACACCGCATCGCCATGCACGGCTCGCGGCCCGAGGTGCTTTTCATGCAGAAGCACTGGGACGTCATGCGGAGCGACGACGCCGGCGATTCGTGGCACGAGGTCAGCGGCAACCTGCCGACCGATTTCGGCTTCCCCATCGAGGTCCACGCCCACGAACCGGAGACGATCTATGTCGTCCCCATCAAGAGCGACGCCGAGCATTATCCGCCCGAGGGCAAGCTGCGGGTCTACCGCAGCCGCCGCGGCGGAAACGAGTGGGAGCCGCTCACCGAGGGCCTGCCGCAAAAGGACTGCTATGTCAACGTGCTGCGCGAGGCGTCGGCCATCGATGCCCTGGATGCCTGCGGCGTCTATTTCGGCACCACCGGCGGCCAGGTCTACGCCTCGGCCGATGCCGGCGACCACTGGACCGCCATCGTCCGCGATTTTCCCGCCGTGCTCTCCGTCGAGGTCCAGACCTTGCCATGATCCGAGTCCTCCTGCCCACGCATCTGCGAATGCTGGCCGGCGTCGAGGACGAGATCCTGCTTGACGTTCCGGGACCGGCCACGCAGCGCTCGCTCCTTGACGCGCTCGAGGCCGGCTATCCGATGCTCCGCGGGACGATTCGCGACCAGGTCACCGGCCAGCGGAGGGCGTTTCTGCGGTTCTTTGCCTGCCGGCGGGATCTGTCCCACGAACCGCCGAACGCGCCGCTGCCCGACGCGGTTGCCCGCGGGGCCGAGGCGTTTCTCGTCGTCGGGGCGATTGCGGGCGGATAGATCAATAGCGCAGCATGCGCCGCAGCAGCCAGAGGCCCCACAGCAGCAGCAAGCCGTTTCCGGCCCAGACGAAGATCACGGGAAGGTTGCCGTTCTTTGCCTGATCGGCGCCGTAGATCATCGCCGGATAGTAGACGATGAGGATCGGCAGGTAACAGAGAAAGAAACTCGTGAGGAAGTCGCGGTTGCGGAGGCGGATCGCCATGGGCACGCCGACCATGGCGAAACACAAGCAGGCGAATCCGCCCGCCCAGCGGCGCTGCGGCACGGAGACCAGGCGATAATAGCGCGACGTCAGCTCGCTCTGGATCATCTCCTGCCCTCGCCAGTCGGCACTTGTCAGCTCGTCGAAATCGCCGCAGGTCATTTCATAGGCGGCCTGGGCGGCCATCATCTGCCCGTGCTGCTCGATCTGCGATTGCGTGGTGGCGATCGCGTCGGGCAGCTCCCGCAGCGAGAGATTCGTCCAGATGCTGGAACTGCGGGCGCGGCTGGCGTCGGTCAGCGGGATCTCGAAGACCTGCACGTCGGGAAAGGCCAGGCTGTGCTTCCCGCCCACGTCGATCACGCCGTTCTTGGCGAAGACCTTGAGCACGCCCTCGCTCCGATCGCAACTCAAGACGGCCTCCTCGGCGTTGATCGTCATCTTCGGCGAGTTGCCGTGCCCCATGATGCTCAGCGTCACGCGCAGCAGCTTCCGGCCGTCGATGTCCTTGACGTTGATGGAGAAGTTCGAGGTGCTGTAGCGGCGCTGCGTTTGCAACATGCTGTAGATGATCTCCTCGACGTCGTCGATGACCACGCGCTGGATGTTGTTGCGGCCCCAGGAGTCGGCCAGGTCGTTGAGCCAGACGGTGGCCAGGCTCATCGCGAAGGCGAAGATCAGCACCGGCCAAAGGAGGACCATCGGCGAAATGCCCAGGGCCTTGACGGCCACGACCTCGTTCGCCCCGGAGATCCGCGCGAAGACCGTGGTGCAGGCCAACAACAGCGTCATGGGCACGGTGACCCGCAGCGTCTCGGGGAGAAAATAAGGTATCAGCCGCAAGGTCGGCATCAGCGGCAGACCTTGCGCCGTGGCCTCGCGGCCGACAAAGCCCAACACGACCATCAGGGTCAACGCGGCCACGGAGACCGCGAAGATCTTGATGACTTCGACCAGGACATAACGTGGCAGGATCGCCATGGACGAGTGTGCCGCGAGGATCGTGAGAGGAAAAATACGCCTTTGGGGGCCGGTAGTTTCACGCCGAATCGGGCGTGGGTCAAGGGCAATTTGCCATCGCAATTTCCAAAAGCGGGCTTGCCACCGTCACCGCTGGCGGGTAACAGTGGATGGTCATGCCCTTGCCCAACCGCTTAATCACTTATACCTGCGTTTCGACCGTCTGGAGCGACCCGGCCGTGCCCGAGCCGCTGCTGCACCGTATCGCCGCGAACCCCGGCGACCTGGTGCGGGCCGCGGCCTGCCGCCCTGTAAAGATCGGCCGCGAAACTCTCGTCGTTGAGGCCGAGTGGCCGATCGGCGAGCGATCGATGCGGGTGGCGGTCAAGCAGTACCGCCCGCGCAAGGTGGGGAAGGCCCTGGCCGCGATCTTTCGACCGGCCAAGGCGATGCAAAATTGGCGCAAGGCCGAGTTCCTGCTTTCGAGGGCGATTGCCACGCCGCGGCCGCTGCTGGCCTGCCGGCCGCGCGGCTGGACGACTTGCGGCACCAGCGCCCTGGTCACGCAGTGGATCGTCGGCGCGGAGAACCTGCACGTTTTTGGCTGGCGAATCGCTGCCCTGCCGCTCGCCGCGCGACTCCGCCTCGCCGCGCGATGTGGCGAAGCCCTGGGCCGGCTGCTAGGGCGAATGCATGCCTCAGGCGCCGCCCATCGCGATCTCAAGGCGGCCAATGTGCTCGTGGTCGAAGAAGGCGGCGAGGCGGTCGTCTACCTGGTCGATCTCGACGGGCTGGCTCCCGGCACCAAGGTCACTTTCCAGCGGCAAGCCCACGATCTGGCGCGGCTGGCGGCGGGGTTGACCGCCCATCGTTGGGTGTCGCGGTCGATCTGCCGGCGTTTTCTTCGCGCGTACCTGCGGGAGTTTCCCGCAAACGGCATCGACTGGAAGCCGCTCTGGAGGGCCATTGCCGAAGACGCGGCGGCGTACGTCCAGCGAAAGCAGAAGCGCGGTCGGCAGGTGCTGTAGGAAATCCGAAACGAGCGCGACCTGGTCTACGTGGCCACGGCTTCCGCGGCCACCAATTCCGCCCCGTCGCCCGTGTGACGGAAGACGCAATTCCTGCCCGCCGCCTTGGCCCCGTACAAGGCCGCATCGGCCCGGGCCAGGAGCGATTCGTGCGAGTCGCCGTCCAGGGCCTCGGCCACTCCGCCGCTGACGGTGAGCGGCATCTCCTTGGCGATCCGTCCCCGCAAGCGGTCGGCAAATCGGCACGCCCGTCGAGATCGGTTTCCGGCATGATCACCAGGAATTCCTCGCCGCCGTAGCGGGCGACAACGTCGGTTTCGCGGACCGATTCATCGATCATGCGGGCCAGTTGGCTCAACATCTGGTCGCCGTACAGGTGGCCCTGCACGTCGTTGATCTGCTTGAAGTGGTCGATGTCGAACATGGCGACCGAGAACCGCGTGCCGTAGCGGTTCATCAAGGCCAACTGCGTGCCCAAGGCGTCGTCCAGTCCGCGGCGATTGTTCACGCCGGTGAGCGGATCGGTGCGGACCTCGGTGAAGGTCATGAGGTTGGCGCTTTGCTGGCGGATTTCGTCGTGGGCATTGGAGATCTGGGCGGCCAGGCGGAGCGTGGGGCGGAGGATCTCCTCGGCCTCGCGGCAGAGGTCCTTCCAGGCGGCCTCTTGCTGCTGCTCGTTCAGCTTGCCGACCTGTTCGCGGAACTTGCTCACGCTGGTGTGGTGCCGCACCAGGGCCTTGCGGAGATCCCAGGCGATTTTTTCCAGTTCGGCCGCCACGAGTTGTGCCCGCCGCAGTTCGCGCCGCGACCGGCCCGGCGAGTCGTTTGTCGCCGGCTGCGTTCTCCGGCCGAAGACGTAGCCGATCAAGGCCACGATGGCCAGGGCAACGGGAATCGGGACGGGGATTGCCAATAGGTTGAAGCTCATCTGCGCACTCCCTTGACGTTTGCAAAAACAGGAATCAGTAATGCGACCGGGTCGCCGTGCCCTTCATGCACACGAGTCCCACCACGATCATGCCAATCACCAGGAATAGCCAGTGTTTGGGCTGCATCTGATTGACATAAAACAGGGCTTTGTCGAGATATTTATCCATGCTATGGGCTCCACTGGAGGAGGCTCGAAAATATTCCACACAAGTTTAGGTCATAAACAGGGCCCGTGCGGCACTGGAGGGCACAAGGAACCGGCAAAACCGGGCATTGGCCCCCCTTTTCAAGCCAGAAGTTGCTGTTAGGATAGGGTTTTGACAGTTTTGCAGGCTCGGCAATGGACTTGCTGTGCTCGGTGAATGGGGTATAATTTTTGAATCCCTGAAGCGATTGGGGGCGTAGCTCAATTGGTTAGAGTACCGGACTGTCGATCCGGTGGTTGCGGGTTCGAGTCCCGTCGCCCTCGCTGCGATAAGCCCTTACTACGAAAGTAGTTAGGGCTTTTTCATTGCGCCTCGGCCCGCAACGACAAGGCACTGGCCGACATCATTCGAGCCCGAATCCAGGGTGACCAATGACTCGCAGACGCAAGAAAAATCGCCAGCCGGAGCCCTTCGATCTTGAAGGCTCGAAACCGATGTCCGCGGGAGCGGTCGATAGCCTCGCTTCGGGCTCCGCACGTCAAGTCGGAGGGATTGGACGAGGCGATCGCCCAATACCGGAAGGCATTAGAGATCAATTCCGACCAAGCGGAGGCGCACTACAACCTCGGCCTGATCTTGGCTCGCCTCGGGAAATCTGACGAGGCGCTCGTCCATTATCAGAAGGCCCTTGGCTTGGCGTCCGCCAACAACGACACGGCCCTGGCCAACGTCATCCGAGCCCGAATCAAAATGAGCCGCTGAATATCTTCGCTGCGTGGAGTGGAGCGACGAGGACCAAGTCTACATCGGCAAGTGCCCCGATCTAATCACTGGAATTCATGGTGACGATCCGGTCCAAGTTTACAAGGAGCTTGGGGAGGTCGTTCAAGAGGTCATCGATTATTTTCAACAGACAGGGCGGGAACTTCCCGCCGCACGGACGCGGCCCATGATGGAGGTATCCTAGACATCCCGAGCTTTGAAAGGTCTCAGCCACCCGGATAGACAAATTCCACACGGATGTCGACCTCGGGATGCAGACTCTGTTTCACCGGGCAGTGCCGGGCGGCATTCTCTAAGCGGTCGCGATCAGCGGGAGAAAGTCGCAGTCCCAGCGGCAGAGTTATCGTCATGCCAATCGAACCGATGCGGCGAACGGGCGTGCTGACCATCTCCTTTTCCATGCAGGCCGACATGCCCAGAGATCGAGACCATGCCGCTGGGCGACGATCGCCAAAGTAGTGAGAATACACGTCCCTAGCCCCACGACCACCAGATCGGTGGGCGAGAAATTCTCACCCAGCCCTCCCGCACTTTGGGAGGCATCCGTCACCAGGTGCTGGCCGGCCGAGATGTGCCGGGCAGTGCAGCGGAGATTGGCGGAATAGGTCAAATCGATCTGTGCGGGCATCGGGAGACTCCTGAGTTGCGACTATTGGAAACTCAGCTTCTGGGCAAGCTCGGCAAGTTCGTCCACGGTCAGGGGAATCTGGCTGGCCACGGTGACGCTCTTGTTGTTTCCCGGAATCATCTCCCGAGCCGTCAGATAAATGGGACAGACATCGGCCTGATCCTTGTTGCCGGGACAATACTCGAGCTCGAACTGGGCCACTTGAAGGCCTTTCTTTTTCTGGACTGCGGGCAGAACAGGCAAAGCGGCAATCTGCTTCGCGGAAATCGCCGCGGCGACTTTGCCCGCAAATCCGGCGGCAGCGATCGCCTTCTTGCTCAGCATCCATCGCGAACAGGTCTCACAATAGGCCCGCCGGGCGCCGGCGAATGCGATGGTCCCACACGTGAGGGCACCCGCTACCCAATCCAGCGCGAAGAAGAACCAATTCGCGTAGACGTTGGGCTCTTTCTTCTGGTTCCCTATCTCATGGGTGTCGTGAACGACATCCGTGTGCATGCGGAAATTGATGAACTCTGGCAAGAAATCGATTCGGGTCGTAAAGCGCGGTCCAGCCCTGCTCACAAAATCGCAATGGTAGTATCCCAGGTACATCACGGAACCAAGCAGGATTCCGCAACCGGCCGCCACGTAAGGGTTTCGGCAATGGGCGAAGCGAAGCAGGCGCGTGGCTTCCAATCCCAGAAGGAGCCCAGCGAAAATCGGCACAATGCCGATCCAGTAGACCCCCCAGACAAAGAGCTTGCAAAGAACGAATGACAGCACGCAGGCCCCGACCAGACTCAGCGGTAAAGCCACCGTGAGCAGTTTGAACCAATCGCACTTGCCACTAGGTCGATAGCCCCCCGACTGAAACCATGAAGAACCGAACATCTCGACATCCTCCCCATTAGGCCGCCAGAAATGTGGCAATCGTCCGAAGTTCTCAGTTTACCTCGAGCGGGCGATTTTCGCCAGCTAGGGCCATTTGCACAAAACCCCGCCGCCAATTGACGCGCCGCCCCACAGTCGCTACGCTTATGACAACTTCTTTCCGACATAATCCAGCGAGGTTCCAGGCATGGCATACGACGTGACGTTGATTCTCGGTGATGGGGTGGGTCCGGAACTGGCCGAGGCGGCACGCCTCTGCGTGGATGCCACCGGCGTGAAGATCTCCTGGGACCCGCAAGAGGCGGGCATCGATGTCATGGAACGGACTGGCACCCCCCTGCCGGAACCACTCCTGGCGAGCATTCGCCGCACCCGCTGCGCCTTGAAGGCCCCCATCACCACGCCGGTGGGCAAGGGCTTTCGCAGCGTCAACGTGCAACTCCGCATGGAATTCGAGCTTTATGCCTGCGTCCGCCCCTGCAAGTATTATCCGGGAGTTCGCACCTTTTTTAGCGGCGTGCCGGTCGATCTGGTGCATCGTCCGCGAGAATACCGAGGACCTTTACGCGGGCATCGAGTTCGAGGCCGGCGCGCCCAAGACCGCCGAACTGATCGATTACATCAACCGCATCGTCGACGGACAAGCAGATCAAGACCGCCCAACAACGCCACCGGCATCTCGATCAAGCCGATCAGCATTTTCGGCAGCGAGCGGATCGTCCGCTACGCCTTCGAGTATGCCCGGGCCAACGGCCGCAAGAAGGTCACGGCGGTCCATAAGGCCAACATCATGAAGCACACCGACGGCCTGTTCCTGGCCACTGCCCGCAAGGTGGCCGAGCAGTTCAAGGACATCGAGTTCGAGGACCGCATCGTCGACAACATGTGCATGCAGTTGGTGCAGAAGCCGGAACTTTACGACGTGCTGGTGCTGCCGAACCTGTACGGCGATATCCTCAGCGACCTGGCCGCCGGACTGGTGGGCGGACTGGGAGTCGCCCCGGGTGCGAATATCGGCGCCAACGGGGCTATTTTCGAGGCCACGCACGGCAGCGCCCCCAAGTACAAGGGGCTTGAACAAGGTCAATCCCACGGCCCTGATTCTCTCCGGCGGCCCTGATGCTGCGGCATCTCAAGGAAAAAGACGCCGCCGAGCGGCTGGAACGGGCCGTCGCCGCCGTGATCGCCGAAGGCCGCGACGTGACCTACGACATGAAGGCCAATCGCGACGACCCCACGGCCGTCGGCACCCGGGAAATGGCCCAGGCCATCTGCCGCAAGATCGCGGCCGGCGTTTAGGAAGCCGACGAAAACGGCCAAATTGGCCTTTTTCCCACCGCCCGATTTCATGTAGACTCTCCGCGCCAGTCGCCGCGGAGAGAGGAAGGCTTCCCTCTCTCCCACGGGTGTGCTGGTCTTTAGCTCGCGCAGGGAGGCGGCCGCATGACGAACGACAGTTGGAAGGCCAGCTTGCTGGTCTTGGCCCTCTTGGCAGGGCTGGGCGTTGTCTGCCCGCTGCTGGCGGCGCCGCGTATTCCGCTGGTCGATCCGGACGAAGGGCTGCACGCCTCGATTGCCCAGGAGATGGTCGAGAGCGGCGATTGGATCGTGCCGCACCAATTGAAGGAACCGTTTCTCGACAAGCCGATCCTCTATTTCTGGGCGATCGCCGCCTCGCTGAAGATCTTTGGCATGTCGGAAGCGGCCGTCCGGCTGCCGGGTCTGCTTTTCGGCATGCTCGGCACGCTGACCACGGCGGCCGTCGCCTGGCGGATTCTCGATCGCCGCACGGGGTTGATCGCAGGGCTGTTCTACGCCTCGATGATCCTGCCGCTGGTCCTGGTCCAAGTGCCGGCCCACGACGTGGCGCTGGTGCCCTGGGTCAACCTGGCCCTGCTGTGCTTCTGGGAATCGGAGCGGGGCGAGCGGGCACCATGTCGGGCACCATGTCGGGCACCATGTACCCATGGTCGTGGTCGTGGTCGTGGTCGGTGGCGGGTTTGGGCATGGACGGCAACCGCCGGCATGGTGCTGGGGCTGACCATTTTGACCAAGGGACTGGCAGGCGTGGCCCTGGTGGGCATTGCCTATGGCGGATATCTCATCGTTTCGCGGCGGCTGCGGTTAATGCACTGCTTGCGCGGCGCACTGGCCTTGACCGTGGCGGCTGTGATTGGCTCGTCGTGGTACATCGCGGTGGAAAATGCCAATCCGGGTTACCTCCGCTATTACTTCTTCGATCGCCACGTGCTCGGTTTCCTAACCAAGTCGCAACCGCACGGCATGGCGCCCTGGTGGTACTATTTTCCCGTCCTCGTCTTCGGCGGGATCCCTTGGGTCGGCTACTTGCCCGTGCTCGTGCAAGATGCCCTCGCTCGCTGGCGGAGCAAAGCGCCGGCAGTGGCCGATGCCAGCGGCAACCGGCCCTTGCTGTTGCTGGGCTGCTGGTTTATCGGCTGCACGCTCTTTCTCACGGCTTCCGGTTCGAAGCTCGTCACGTATATCTGGCCGGTCTTTCCGGCGATGGCGATCCTGGCGGCGATCGTCTGGGTGCGGAAGATCGATGGCTCGCTTTCCGCCGGCGCCAGGCGCTGGATGGGCCGGATCGTTTGGTCGACCTGCCTGGTTGGCCCGTTGGCCCTGCCAGCCACTTTCGCGGTCACGCAGATCGCGCTGCCGACGCAGTTCTCGTGGATGGCTTGGACAGTGGCAGTCGTGGCGGCGTTGACTTCCCTCGCGCCGCTGTGGAGTTGGTTGCAGGACCGGGACCGGCTGACGGTGGGCCTGGCGGCAGCCACCGTCTGCGGTCAACTCGTCGTTCTCTTGTTGTTTGCCTTCCCCCAAGTTGCCCTGGGGCTCTCCGGGCGCGATCTGGCCGATTATTTCAATCGCACGCGGGAACTGCCGTGCGCGGATGCTGATGGCCCAGGAGCGAATCGGATCGGTCGTTTTTTATCTCGACCGCGACTTGCGCAGCCAATTGCAACTCGGCCAGATGGAGAACCTGGACATCGACGACGCCCTGCCCTCGCCTGCCCTGAGTGCCAACGAGTGGATCGTCATCCCCGAGCGGCATCTGCATACGGCGTTGCACGACTACGACCTCACGCCGCTGCCTTGTGAGCAGGCCGGCCGCTTCCGGCTGTACCGGCGGAGCGACGTGGAGCCGAGGGCATTGCTCACCCGCGCCGACTGTCCGCTGCTACGGTAGGGCCGGCAAAAGAAAAACCTGGCAGAATCTCGTAGGACGGATTGGCAATCCGTCTACGACTCCCAGACGGATTGCCAATCCGTCCTACGGCCAAACGCGGCAGTTATTCTGCGGCCGGTCCTTAATCGTCAGCATCAACTCGCCGTCGCGGATCTCCGCCACGATGGCGCCGGGGAACATCCGCTTTTGCGAGTCGCCCGTGGATTGCCGGGACGCCGAGATCATCGCGGCCAGCGACTTCCACTCGGCAAATCCCATGGCCGCCAGCGGCCAGCCTTGTTGACGCCAAACCTCCATGAGCAACTCGCGGATCTGATGCGGCGGCCGGGCGGCCAAGACCTTCAGATCCAGTCGCACTTCGTCCCGCGCGACATGCAGCAGACAACGCTGGGCCAAGTCGCCGATCATCGCGTCGATCAACGTCTGCGACTCTCGCGCCAGTTCGCCGAGTCGGCGCAAGGCGTCGACGACGGATGGATTGTATTGGGCGGCCAGGAGCGGCAGCAGTTCGTTGCGGATGCGATTTCGCGTAAAGCGAAGATCGCGATTGCTGGCGTCGGTGCGGAAAGGTTGCTGGCGATCGCGGAGATAGGCGGCCAGTTCCGCTCTTCCCATGCCCAATAGCGGCCGCAGAAGCGTCGCCGGACCAAGTCGCCGCGCGCGACATGCCGCTCAGCCCTCGGAGTCCCGTGCCGCGAAGAATCCGATGCAGGATCGTCTCGGCCTGATCATCGGCCGTGTGCGCGGTGACGACAAAGCGTGCCCCCACGCGCCCTGCCATCGCTTCCAGCGCGGAATATCGAGCCCTGCGTGCCGTGGCCTCGACCCCCTGGCCGTGACTATCGGAAAGATCGACGGCGGCCGTGGCAACTTCGCATGCCAGCCCCAACTGCTTGCAAAGGTCTACGACGAAAGCCTGGTCGGCCTCCGAAGCAGCACCGCGCAGCTTATGATTCACGTGGGCGCCAATCAGCCGTCCCTCGCCGGGCTGCCTTATCGCGGCCAGTCCGCAGAGCAGGGCGACGCTATCGCCACCTCCGGAAACCGCCGCCAGAACGGTCAGGTCTTTCCAGTCCTCCGGCGGCCATGAGGTTGCAAGGCGGGTTTCAAAGGGGTGAAATGACATTCTTGCCTCGTTTGCAGTGATCGTATCAGGTTTCGGTGTTCACTTCCACCCTCGGGTGAAAGACGCTACAATTGACGTTTTTGAAACCTGTTTGTTGCCGGGGAGGAAAATGCCATGGAACTGACACCCTCCGTAAGTCCCGCGGACGAGTTCTTGGAGATTGCCAACGACTTCACCGATCCCAAGGAGGTAGTTCGTGAGGCGATCAGTAACGCTTTCGATGCGGGCGCGAAGGTGATCCGCGTACTCTGTGTCGTGGACAAATCGAGCGGTTCGGAAGAGCTTGTGCTGACTATGGAGGATGACGGCGAAGGGATGACCGAGGCCGGACTCAACGCGTTTTTCGGGCTCGGCCATTCGACTCGCCGGGCAAAAGACATTCACGGCAACAAGGCGAGTCCTGCGATTGGTGAAAAAGGCCACGGAACAAAGATCTACTTCAACAGCCGGCGCGTTGAGTTGACGACCAACCACGACGGCAAACGACTGGTGGCCTCCATGGACGATCCCGAAAAGTCGCTCCGTCGGGGCGAACTGCCGAAAGTCGTCTATGCGGCGTATGACACCGACGCCGCGAACGGCACCACGATCAAGATTTACGGATACAACGACAACGATCGCTGCGGCTTCGATCACGGTACTCTCAAAGATCATATTTGCTGGTTCACCAAGTTCGGTTCCTTCGAGAAAGAACTGGGAATCCTAACCAGAGCGAATGTGGTACTGTACCTGCGCGGATTGGGATGGCTGGAAGCCGCGCCGGAGGCGATGTCGTTTGGCCACCGGTTCCCGCAAGAGAATACCAATCTGACTTCGCTTAAGAAGGCCGACAAGGTGGCGCCGCTGGACTATTACGTTGCGCGGTGGGTGATTCCGAACGTGCCCGTGATCGGGATGCCGCCCGCGACGCTTGACATCGTCTTTTACATCGAAGGCGACCAGGCGAAGCGACTGTACAATCCGATGATCCACGTCAAGTACAAGCGGCGGGTCGAAGGCGATTATGCGGTGGAGCAACGGTACGGCCTGTGGTTGGCCAAGGACTACATTCCCATCACCCGCAAGATACCGCCCTGGATTTGAACCGCGCGGCACTTCGCTTCGTCGAAATGAAGTACGAGTTGAAGCGAGAGTTCAGCCATTCGTTCAATTTGTTGGCGGCCGTGATCTGTTGGGACACCAAGTTGGCGAACCAAGACGAGGTGGTCGACCTACGCGGGAACAAGAGGACGCTCCGCGTAACCCCATGGTCCGCGGGGAGCACTAACGGCTATACGAAATTCATGCTCGTGTCGGACACGGAGGAGCACAACATCGAAGTCTTCGTGCTTCGGGAATTCCTCAAGGACTCGCTGGGAATCGACTTTAAGGTGCGCACTAAAGATTAGCACGAGGCGTTGTCGGTGCTGCATGCTTTCCATCCTTGTTGAAACGAGGAATCATCTTCTCCTGCGGCGGCCAGAAGGCGGCTAGACGGGTTTCAAACGGGCGAAGCGGCATTTTTTGATCTTCCGGCACAAAATTCCTTGACGCGGGAATGGTACGCAGTACGCAGTACCCAGTACTTAAGTACTGAGCGGTCATTTCGAACACGATACCAATCTCAAGAACTGCCCTTACGCCCGCCACCCCGCCCGTGCAAGAAGGTGATATTGACCGGCATTGGCGTCAGGGATTATATTACTCCACGGGTTGGGGCTGGAATTGAAGGCGACGTTTGCCAACGCCCGGCGGGCGGATCTGCGATGTCGCGTAACGTGCAAATCAAGGAGCAGGGAATGGCGGAGGCCAAGCGCACCAGAGAACAAGTCACGTACAAACTGTTCGACATCGATCCGGCCAAGTACTACAGCGAGCGATTTGTCGTTCCCCACGTCGTTTCGCCCTGCTTGAGTCTGGCGTCGCAGCGGGAGATTTCCTATCAGAAGATCCAGCGGCTGCTGAAGGCGATCGGCAGCGCGGCCAAGGGCCGCCCGCTGAAAGGTCCTGGAGGTCGGTTGTGCCTCCGGCCTGACCGGTGCGCGCGTGAAGTTCGCGTTTCCCAACCTCAAGCTCTACGGCGTCGACCTCAGCCGCGAATGCGCGGAAGCCTGCCGCAAGAACCAGTTCGACGAGGTGGTCGCCTACGACGTGCTCGAGGGGCTGCCTTACGAGGATCAGAGTTTCGACTTCGTCTTCTCGATGGATTTCTGGGGCCACATTGAGTTCTCCCGCAAGGACCCCATTGTCGCAGAGTGCTTCCGCGTCACGAAACAGGGCGGCTACGGCTGGCATGGCATCGAGGCCGGGTTCATCGATTATTGCAATTGCAATCCCAAGGACCCCGAAGATCACGTTCGTAAGTACGTCTGGAACGAAGGCCACGTCGGTGTGGAGACGTTGGAGGAGATCTATGCCCGCTTCGGCAAGTGGTTCGAGATCCGCTCGGCCATTCCCTTTCCCCTCAAGCCCTTCCTGAACATCGCCAACATCCTGGCCGGCAAAGTCTATGGCGAGGAGTTCAACGCCGCGTTCCAGCCCTTCGACGGAGACAGCACGCGGGCCTCGGTCGACTTGGTCATGGGATACTGCAACGAGTACCTGCTGGACCGGCTGGTGGAGGTTTTCGGACCGATCCTGACCGAAGACGTATTCGCGCGGCTCGGCCCAACGATGGCCGATTTTGCCAAGAAGGTCGTCCAGGGCTCAGGCTTCGCGATGCTCTCGATGCGACGGGCGGCGTAGTCGCACGCCTTTAAGGAAAAGTGCAGCGACCCTGCCCGCGACGGCATTGGATGCGCTGATGCGCTTTACCGACCAATCATGTCGCGCCGATTCCCCGCGGAACCAACGGAGGGCCGGGCTGATGCGTGAGATGGCCGAAGAACTCTCGATAGACGGGCGCTAACCGGTCGGGATGCCATTGCTGGGCACGATCCAGCGCCGCTTGGCTCGCGCGCCCATACTCGGCGGGATCGTCCCAAAGGCGGATGATCGTCTCGACCCAGGGCTCGACCTCTTCGGCCGAAGGCAGGTCGCGCGTCTCCGTTGTGTAACGGGCCGGGATGTCAAACAGGAAGCCGCCGCTTGTCCACTCGTCGGGCGTGAGAGCGTAGGGTGGAAAGTCCCCTCGCGCTCTGGGAGATTAGGGTGGAAAGTCCCCTCGCCCTCCGGGAGAGGGTTAGGGTGAGGGCTCTTTCCGATCGTCTCCGGCAGCACGCCCCGATTGCTTGCCAGCACGGGAATGCCGTTGAGCATCGCCTCGGCGGCAACCAAGCCAAACGACTCGTTCCATAGCGAAGGCATCAAGAGCAGCTTGCTTGCCGCGTAGAACTCACGCGGGTCGGGCACGCTGCCCCTGACCGTCACGTTCGGAAGCCTTGAAAGATCGATGCCCGTCTCGGTCTGCCAACCGGCCTGGCTGCGGCCTGCCATCACCAGAAGCGGAATATCAGGCCGCCGCGCGGCGAGGATCTCGGCAATTCGTGCGAAGACAAAAAGCCCTTTGGTCCGCTGCGGGTTGACGAAGGTCACGTACTGCCCGTACTCATCACGCTCCGCGTGATGGAATCCATCACGTGGGGCGTGATGAGTACCGTTCGTCCCCTCGCCCTCCCCGCTCCCTACTCCCTGCTCCCCGCTCCCTGCTCCCCGCCGTCTAATTTCGGATCCCGTCACCCGTACTCGCTCCCAATCTACCACCAGCGGCAGCACCTGGCAGGCCAGCCCGATCGACTCCCAATAATGGCGGCGGTTGAACCGCGAGGGCACGATCACGTAATCGGCCAGCGTGAATATCTTCGCATCGCGATAGGCGAAATTGTGCAGCCAAAAGACCACCGGCAAGTCCCGGTTCTTCGCCAGCCGCATCAGCGTTTCCGCCAGCGGGTCGCCGCCAAAGGTGACTACCGCGTCCGGCCGGTCGGCGTCGAGAAAGGCCCCGCAGGCGCGGTAGAAGTCGGTCGGCTGCTTGCCCTCGTTGGGAAATATCGTAACTTCAAGCGCTGCGGCCGATCCGCAATCGCCGAACCCGCGCAAGGACGCCACGAACACGGGGACCTGCGAGTTGCCTGCGGCCATCGTGCTTTGACGATAGGCAATCCGATGCCGCTGGAGCATCTTCTCCACGTCTTCAGGCAGATCGAGCCGGGCGCCGCAAAACGCCCTGCATTGAAATCCCAGCGTTTGCAGGAACCGCATGGCCTGGGCCGTCGCCACCGCCGCGCCGCTCGTCGGATCGATCAGGCAGTGCGGCGCGACGAAGACAATCTTCCGCCCGTACTCAGTCCCCCCGCCGGCCCGGCGAGAGTTAGGGTGAGGGCTGTTTCCGCTTGTCCCCTCGCCCGCCGGGAGAGGGTTAGGGTGAGGGCGAAAACTCCTTCCATCATCAAAGATCGCCCGCCCCGCCTCCCAGTTGGCAACCGCCGCCGCGCGTTGTCGATCCGTAAGATGCGGCACGCGGCTGAGGCTCTCGGCGCGAACGTGGTAGCGGCCGCCTTTCAGTGGCAGGAAAGCGAATTCCGCCCCAGCCCTCGCCAGCCGTTTCCAAAAATCCCAGTCCTCTTCGCGCCACAGCAGTTCGTTGAAGCCGCCAACCTTTTCCAGCAAAGTCCGACGATGGGCAACCCCCAAGGGCACAACCGGGTTCACGGCAAACAGGTTCCCGCGTCCTCGCCGCGGGTCCCAGCTCTCGACCCGTTCTGCGGCTGAACCGCCCGCGGCCTCGTACACAACATCATAGCCGAAGACCAGGACATCGGCCTTATCGTGGTGCCGCGTTACCAGTTCCAGGTAGTCGGGAAAAAATTCGTCGTCGTGGTCAAGGTACGTGACCATCTCCCCTCGGGCGACCCGCAGGGCCGCGTTGCGGGCCGCGCTCAGTCCGCTGTTTTCCGCCAGGCGGATAGCACGAATTCGCCGGTCCTTTTCCGCCCAGGCCTCCAGCAAGAGATGGCTGCCATCGTTCGAACCGTCGTCGACGGCCAGCAACTCCCAGTCCGCGAACGTCTGTCGGAGGACGGAGCGAATCGCACGGTCGAGCAGAGCCGCGCCGTTGTAAACCGGCACGACGACGGAAATCGAAGCGGGCAAGATGAACTCTCCATCCTCTGCGATCAAGGCGTAAAGGCCACCGACGCCAGCCAAGCTCGGCCAAGATAATCTATCATTCTACCAGGGTTTGGAATCCGGAACCGCCGACAAGGCGTCGGCGCGGCGGCTTTGCGGCCCAGCCCGTGTTGCTGGACTCACGGCACATCGTATTGGAACTCACGCACGGCGTTGTGCAGGGCGACGTGCGCTTCGTACATTTGCCACAGACCCATCACGATAGCGCAGACAATGAATAGTTCCAACAACTGCGACACCGTGAATCGAAGGCGGAAAACGACAACCTCAGTTATCACACCAACCAGCGCCTCCGAAAATCGCTCCGCTGAGTGTATAGAGTGCCATCACACATTCGTATTCTTCCGAGGCCGCTGAGCTAGCTGCCCCGCCAATTCCCCGCGCAATCAAGACACCGCAAACACTTGCACCGACAATCCAACCAAAGCGTGGGGTTTTCACGGGGGCCTTACAATATTCGTCGCCAATCGCCGACTTACGTTCCATATTTCTCCCCGCCGGCGAGCGCCACGGCGGCACCGCGCTCCTGCGAACGATCTCGTACAACTGTGAGAGTATGCCCATGATTAACATAGCGACCATACGCCATCGACGGCGAAGTACATTCGGCAGCGCGGCGCCCAGCGTTTTCGCGACCATGATGAGGAGGTACACGTTGCGACCACAACCACGACTTCATAAAGCAGCGGAGACAAAACGGCTCCTGACACGTTCCTGACACCTTATCCGGCCCGGCGTTGTACAGAGCGACGTGCGCTTCGTACATTTGCCATAGACCCATGCCCCGGTGTCAAGGGAGATTCCTGCTCCTCGTAATTGTACTGAAACGAAACGGCTGTCGTCACCCCCCCGGTGATCAGAGGTTTCTCACGGCAATCGCAAGGGCACGGTTCTTACTCCGCACGGCGTGCATTAACAGGCGCCGACCGAAAGAAGCCACACGACCAGCGCCGCGGTTTTTGGCCACTTGAAATTGGTCCCGGGAATCTTCGTCGATAAAATGCCCGGCGGCAGACAACGCACACTGCCATCGGCCATTGCCGCATTAATCTCGCCACCATGGTCACGACGGTCGTACAATCCGCCGCCATGGTTGCTCGACGGGACCAACGCGAACGGATCATCGGGGACAGTTCCTGAGATGTCGATCGACAAGTCTTTTGGCTCTGTCCAGAGAATGCCCGAATGGGTTACCTCGATCACCATGATGATGTTGTTCTCCCCTCCGGGGGAACCAGCAGCACCAATCACTTTCGCCGACTCGCTGGGCCAAGCGCGATTTGGTCCTACCACGGCAACGTAGCTTGTCTTGGCATCGGCGCCCGTCGCCATCGTGTCGCGGTCACTCGGGCATGCATAGCACGGTGCGGGATAATTGAGAACTTTCTTGTTATTCGGTCCGTCCCAAGGTTCGTTGAAGTTGTAAGCTTTGTAAATACCGTCTTCATCGAGATAGGGCAGTAACAGCACCCTCCAACTGTGCATGGGCTTGCCGTTCTTGTCCGCGATGTATGCCGGCGGAAGACCGCCGTTCGCTTGGCGGTAGCTTTGCAATGCCTTTGCAATTCGATGCAAATTATCGCGGCATTCCGTACGGCGACCAGGTCCCTGGGCTCCGATAGTGGGCATCAGCAATCCAACTACAATCACCGGGCAAAGGCCGACCAACAAGTATTGCAGCGGGCGGTAGGAGCCGGCGTGATAATGGCAGACGGCCAGCCCCACACTAAACAAGAAAGCAACGATCCCCCACGCCCCGAACAAGCCCAGCGACGACGCCAGAACCACGAAGAGGAGGAGCAGCGTCCACAGGCTGAATTGGAACCAAGGGCTGGGCTTTGGGGCGACGGGACGGGGTCCTAGTTCGTTCATACCGCGACCTTGCAGAACGATTTGTTTAATAGTTCCGACCCGTTTTCTCTCCCTGTTTAATAGTTCCGACCCGTTTTTCTCTCCCGTTTTTCTCTCCCGTTGTAGGCGACGAAACGACCGCCACTCTCCAAACCGCCCCGATAGCAGTTGAACGGGCGTCTCCAGCGCAGGATGCCTCTGGCCAGCCCAATGGGGGCCGACAGAATGCACAAAGCTCCGAGCCATTTCTGGACCGGATCCGCAGAGTCGAAGTAGAGCATTGTGCCCACGATAGGCGCAACGAGTCCGCCGAGAAGAAAAAGGCGGCCGGGACGAATCTGAAAAACCAACTCGCCCTTTGGGGAAGAGTCCTGCATGATCGCTCTCTAAAATACGCATTTCGGGGCCCTGCGACACCGAGACCTGCTGCTCCAACTCATTATAGCCGTAGGTCGTGACGTTGCCCAGGCTGATGGTCATGTCTCATGTCGCACAGACCCCGCGCGGCACCAGCGGCGGGCCGGGCTGATGCGTGAGACGGCCGAAGAACTCGCGATAGACCGGCGCTAACCGGTCGGGATGCCACTGCTTGGCACGTTCCCACGCCGCTTGGCTCCAGCGCTCGTACTCGGCGGGATCGTCCCAAAGGCGAATGATCGTCTCGACCCAAGGCTCGACTTCCTCAGCCGTAGGCAGGTCGCGCGTCGCCGGCGTGTAACGGGCCGGAATGTCGAACAGGAAACCGCCGCATGTCCCCTCGCCCTTCGGGAGAGGGTTAGGGTGAGGGCAGTTTCCGATCGTCTCGGGCAACCCTCCGCGATTGCTGGCCAAAACGGGGATGCCGTTGGTCATGGCCTCCATGGCCACGAAGCCCGCATTCTCCATCAGCGAGGGCATCAGAAGCAGTTTCGTCACGGCGTAAAACTGCCTTGGGTCGGGCGTGTTGGGCATGATTCGCAGATTCCTGATGCCGCCCAGGTCGATCCCCAACTGCGGCACAAAGCAACTGGAAAACAATAAAAGTCCGGTTTGTATGATTCTGGGGTGGTCACGTTATGTGAAAGGAGTATAATCGAGGAGTACTAATTCTTCAACCATGCACGCCAAGGATGGCGGCTATGTCGAGAACGGGTCTTCAGGGTTGTATTTGTCCTCAATGTGTCGTCGATGACGACGTGCGAGCTACGCATGGCCGGTGGATCGAATTGATGTCCCTTTTCAACGAGCGGCAGGCGCGGCTTTACGCTGCCGAGAAAGCCATGGCTTTGGGACATGGCGGTATTACTCTTGTGTCGGAAGTGCTGGGTCTGTCGGAGCGCACGATTCGGCGCGGGATCGAGGAGTTGGAGGCGGGAGATCTGGGTGAGATGCCGGAAAGAGCCCGCCGTCCTGGCGCTGGACGGAAAGCGAGCGAAGAAGTCGATCCGTCCCTCGTGGATGACCTGGAATTGCTGATGGGAGAAACTACGGCAGGTGATCCCATGCGACTGCTGAAGTGGACCACGAAATCGCTTCGATCCATTGCCAAGGAATTGACTCAGCGCGGACACACGGTCAGTCATCCCACGGTACACCGTTTGCTGCGAGAGTTGGATTATTCTCTGTGGGGCAACAAGCGGTCGATCGAGGGCAAGCAACATCCTCAACGGGATGCTCAATTTCGCTACCTGTACCAGCAGGTGAAACGCTGTATGCGTGCAAGAATCCCCGTAATTTCCGTGGATACCAAGAAGAAGGAACTGGTGGGGGCGTTCCACAACAAGGGGCGTCGCTGGGGAAAAAAGCAGCATGTGGTCAGCGCTTACGACTTTCCGTCCCTGGCTGAGGGCCGGGCGTATCCCTATGGCCTTTACGATGAAACCCAGAATGAAGGCTTTGTGAATGTGGGAATTAGCCACGACACTGCCGAGTTTGCCTCGGAGAGCATCGATCGTTGGTGGCGGATGCTGGGGCGCCGTCACTACTCGAACGCTACCAAGCTCTTGATCACTGCCGACGGTGGCGGTAGCAACGGAAGTCGGAACCGCCTGTGGAAATACTGTATCCAGCAATTTGCTGATCGCCACGGCCTGGCGGTGACAGTTTGTCACTTTCCCCCCGGAACCAGCAAGTGGAATAAGATAGAACATCGGCTGTTTTCCCAGATCAGTGTCACTTGGCGAGGTGAACCGTTGGTAAGTTATGAAACGATCATCAACTTCATAAGTTCCACCACTACCAAGACCGGTCTGAAAGTGAAAGCGAAACTGGACACCCACGAATATGAAACGGGCAAGAAAATTACCGACGAACAGATGCAAACGGTAAGAGTTAAGCATCACGATATCCACCCGCAGTGGAACTATACCATTCAGGGTGAAACGTAACACACTTCATACCATTGTCTTAGAACCTAAATCGGACTTTTATTGTTTTCCAGTTGCAAAGCTTGCCTTTCCAGCCCCCTCCACGATGAGCAGCGGAATGTCCGGCCGGCGGCGGGACAGCACCTCGGCGATCCGCGCGAAGACATGCACGCCCTTCCGCGGCTCTGGGTTCACGAAGGTCACGTACTGCCCGTACTCATCACGCTCCGCGTGATGGATTCCATCACGCGGAGCGTGATGAGTACGATTAGTCCCCTCGCCCTCCCCGCTCCATACTCCCTGCTCCCCGCTCCCTGCTCCCCGCCGTCTTATTTCGGATCCCGTCACCCGCACCCGCTCCCCATCCATCACAAGCGGCAGCACCTGGCACTTTAGTCCGATCGTCTCCCAATAGAACCGCCGTGCGAAATCCGTGGGGACCATGGTATAGTCGATGGGCGTGAAAAAGGCCGCATCGCGATACGCGAAGTTATGCAGCGCGAAGACGATCGGTATGCCGAGCATCTTGACCAGCTTGTGCAGTGCCATGGAAACCGGGTGGCCGCCGTAGGTCCAGACCAGGTCCGGCCGGTTCCTGCGGAGGAAGATCTCGCATCCGCTGAGGAAGGCGGCGATCTCCTCGCGGTTGATCCAGCCGCCGCGGGTCGAGGCCGAGTTGAAGAGCGTCACAGGCACCGGGCCGTGGCTCGTGAAGATCATCCGCCCCCGATAATCTCCGATCTGGGCGTTGCGGACCGCGTAGCGCACGCCGCGCTTAGCGAGGATTTCCTCGACAAGGACCTCTTCCCAGGCGTCCATCCGCGAGCTGCAAAAGGCCTCGCACTCGAATCCCGACCGCGCCAGCATCGCCAGCGCGTCGAGCGTGGCCGTCGCTGCGCCGTTGGTGAAGTCCATGACGCAGTGCGGTGAGACGAAGGCAATCTTTCGAATAGCGCGCTTCATCGCCAAATATCACTGAACGGGGAGTTCGGAGCACGGCAACCGCCGAGTGGGAAATAGTTAATAATTAAAGTCAGGCCCTGACTCCTCCACCGCGTACCTCACGCCGCGCTTAGCGAGGATTTCCTCGACAAGGACCTCTTCCCAGGCGTCCATCCGCGAGCTGCAAAAGGCCTCGCACTCGAATCCCGACCGCGCCAGCATCGCCAGCGCGTCGAGCGTGGCCGTCGCTGCGCCGTTGGTGAAGTCCATGACGCAGTGCGGTGAGACGAAGGCAATCTTTCGAATAGCGCGTTTCATCGCCAAATATCACTGAACGGGGAGTTCGGAGCACGGCAACCGCCGAGTGGGAAATAGTTAATAATTAAAGTCAGGCCCTGACTCCTGAAAAATACTTTCCATTGAAGGTCAATCCGTTCCTCCAGGTTAGAATGGCTCGCTATTCCTTTTCTATGCGGCTCTTTCATCCGCGACTCCATGCCGGTTTAACCGGGCGTTTCCTCCCGGCCCCTTTGAATTTCCCGTTTCCGATCACGTTTCCGATCACCTTATTCCTTCCAGCCCAGCGTTCTTGCGCGTGCAAAATCTTCCTCGGATTTAACCTCTTCACCCATCCTTTCATAGACCTTGCCACGCTCAAGGTATAGGAACGGAGCCCTTGGTTTCCCCAGGCTGATCGCTTCCGTGTAGTCCGCAAGGGCCGACTCGTATTCCCCCTTCTCGTTATGTGCGCTTGCTCGGAAAGAGTAACCTACCGCGTTGGACGGCGTCATCTGGATCACCGCGTCGAAATCGGCCATCGCGCGCTTTACGTCGCCGGTGCCACGATATGCCTTACCTCGGCCGATAAGCGCTCCAGGATCGCCGGGGCGCATGAGGATCACCTCGCTAAAATCGCTGATCGCTTTGCCGTACTCGCCGATTTCGCGGTAGGCATGGCCGCGGACAGTGTATGCGGCCCAATGCCTTGGGTCACGCCGAACCGCCTCGCCGCAATCGGTAATGGCTTTCAAGTAATTACTCGCGCTAAACTGGACGGTGGCGCGACCGAAATATCCGTTCGCGTCACCTGGATCCAGGCGGATCGCTTCGGTGTAGTCTGCGATTGCCCCCGCGTGATCCCCGCTCCAGCAGCGGGAGAGCGCCCGCGCCAAATAACAGGCCCGGTTCCTTGGATCCAAACGGAGCGCGCGACCGTAATCCGCGATGGCCTCCTGGTAGTTTGCCTCACAATGATAGGCCGAACCGCGTGCCATGTACGACACCGCGTCGTTTGGGTCACAGTCAATTGCCTCAGTGTAGTCGGCGATTGCCATTTCAATTTCCCCCTTCTGGCTATAGACACTGCCACGGCCGCAGTAGGCTTTTGCGCTCTTCGGATCAAGCCGAATAGACGCGTCATAATCGGCC
Organism: uncultured Planctomycetia bacterium; assembly: GCA_963824275.1. Classification (GTDB taxonomy): domain Bacteria; phylum Planctomycetota; class Planctomycetia; order Pirellulales; family Thermoguttaceae; genus JANXQG01. The sequence goes on from CAWGOT010000003.1 coordinate 3,111,717, forward strand.
AGTGCCCCTCGCCAATCGGCACTTCGGAAACGGGCCTCAGCTCTGGCCACAAGCCCCGGTGCAGACTGAGGATGCGTTGCGACGAAGCGGTCGTAGGCAGCCAACTCACGTCCGGCGGTTAATTTCTCAAGTGTGTAGTCCAACGTAGTAGTTCCTAGTGACCTGGAGAGATTCGCATCGCGGTGGTCCTCGGTGGGCGGCAGATAAGAATCGCTTGTCGCGACGAGCTTCGCTCTGTCCCAGAACGCATCGTCAAACCGCGTGTCAAATCTGCAAGGCGGCGCGAATGGCCCGGGCTTTGGAGCGAACGATCGGGTCTTCCGACACGAGAGCGCTCGTGGGTCCAGGAAAACTCATCATGTGTGAAAACGTCTCCGCCTCGTCCTCCTCGCGCGAACTGCCTGCATAGCAACTCACGAATCCCGGTTGCCGCAGGCCCAACGTAAATGTCTCCAGCGAACCGCCGCGGTACCGAAAGCCCTCCGGATTCGAGCGCCTCCCATGCTTGCGAGTCCGGGCCCGCCTTCGCAACTAGGAGGTGAAACAGTTCGTGATGGACCTTATGCATAGGTGAAACTTGACAGCCGCGCGCGTCGAGGAATATCGTACCGGAATATGTTGCTGCAAGTCCCGCGAGCGGTTCACCATTTTCCGCAAGGCCCACGCAGAAGATGACGTGTCGAAAGCCTACGTTTTTGAGGCCACCCGCCGGATAGACGTCGAGTGCCCGCATGATCGTCGGAAGCAAGCGTTTGACGTCGCCAACCGGAGGAACATCGGCCTCGACCACGCTTCCGTTGTAGAGAACGCACATGGGCGCGGCGAGGGAACAGACGGTGAAACCAACGTCGGACGGCGCTGGCGCCGATCCCTATCGAGTTTTTCGTCGCCGGTCAGGCGCTGCGGAAAGACAAGTAGCTCTTCGGTCCCGGAAAGGCCGAAACGCTCGCTAATGTTGACGGCGCCTGGCGTCTCGGCGGCACCGCCCCATCCTACGATCAACAATCCAATGAAGATCGCTACGACCAATGAAGAAAATATACTAAACCCCGTGGAGGGTCTACCGAATCCGGCAATCCGGATGGCGACGACCGACCAAGGGCCCCGGCGTTGGCAGGCGCACCCTTGCAGGGCCAATTTCTCGGGACGCATGGGATTTTGGTCCTCCGCGAAAAGTTACCCAGGCGATTACGCTTCAGAAAAACACGATTGGCAGCACGACCGCGTGGCACCGCCAAGCGCGATGATGTTTGGGCTCGCTACGTCGCGCTTCCCCAGACGCGGCAATTCATGTGTAGTAGTCCCCGCCCGTCGACCATTGCCACTTTGGCGAAGGGATTATATTGCCCGGTGGCACGTTCTCGTCGCCGTCGGGGATTATCCGATGTGGGAAATTTGGTTCGTAGAGGCCTGGCGGCCTACGCGGCGGGGTCAACCAGTCCCTCAAAGGCGGCCGATTAAGGCTGGGCTTGCCTTTCAAGCTGAAATCGTCTGCCGGGGGTAAAAACAAATGCTCCCATCCCTGCGGTATCTTAGGAAGGGGCGCATGCCAACCAGGCAAAAAATTTGGGTCGTTGCCCAACCACGGGATTTGTTGACCATTGATTTGGTCCGTGCTATGCTCGATTGGCCCGGATTGGGAACCACCCCCGTTTTGCGGACCCGCTTGTGATCCACCGCTGTTTTGCGCCCCACGGGATTTGTTTGCCGTTGACTTGGTCCGTGCTATGCTGGATCGGCCCGGTTTGCGAACCACCCCCGTTTTGCGGCCCGGGCTGCGTTCCACCGTTGTCCGGAAGGTAGCACAGAACAAGCGACTCCTCACCACCACCGCCATTACCGCCTCCGAAGACAGGAAACGTCGTGCCACCGCTGCCGCCGCTCCCAGCCGTCATTAGTCCGACGGGTTGGTCAAGAAGGCAGATGTTATCGACCCAGCCTGGGCCAGACAGGAGTGGGGCGCTGCCGTCGATGACGGTGCTAGTCGGTTTAACGATCGCCATTCCGCTCGGGTCCGTGGCGTTCGTCGGGCTGTTCCCGCAGTACTCGGCTCAGGTTCGTGTGCCCGCGGCCAAAGCCGACCGGGTCCTGGCTGATAAAGACGCCGTTGCCGGCATCGTACCAGCGAGCGCGTCGAAATCGAAGCCCAGTCGTCGGGTCGTACCACATGCCGGCGTACGTGAACGTCGGCCGATAGGCGGAGTTGCTCTGCGAAGAGATCTGCCCAAGCTAGCCGTAAACGAGGTGATCGACCACGCTGGTCGTCTGCGTCGAGCCGTTGTACTCGAGCCACATCGCGGACCGTGCCCTGGTTATCGGTCAGGTCCCAGTTCACCGTCCCGGCGCTCTGCACGCTCCCCGGCGACAAAGGCGTCACCTTTTCCGTCGCCAGGATCTGATCCACCCCAGGGCCCCAAAGCTCACGCTCGAAGACCTGCCCACCGGAATTGAGCACCAGGGCCACATTCTGCCCGTCGTTAACGAAGTACTCGGCCGTCCCGCCCGCCGGAGTCCGCGATACGATCTGCCCGAAGGCATCATACCCGTACGCGACCTGGCTGCAGAGACGGACTCGCCGACTGGTAGCCGAGTAACTGGCGTACTGCGAAACCTCCGTCAACTCGTTGGCGTTGTTCCACTGGTAGATCGTGATATTCGTGGCCGTCGAATCGAGCGCGCCCGTCGTGCTCTCGAACTTCGCCGTCCTATTCCCGGCTCGCGTCATAAGCATAGTAATAGGTCCCGTCGAACAGCAGCCGGTTGCCATAGGAGACCACGTCGCCGGTGTTCGCGCGGTTGCCATTGGGGTCATAGGTCTCGCTCGTGCTCGTGGTGGGCGGGTTGGCGAAGTTGCTGTTGTAGTTCGTCGTCGTCAACTGGCTGTCATGATCGTAGGAATACGAGGTCTCGGCCCAACCCGTGTAGTTCCCACCGGGCGTGCCGGTGGTGTCGTTCCGCGAGTACACGTCACTGACGCGGCTGTCGGCGTCATAGTCCCAGTGGTAACCGGCAATCAGGCTGTCCTGCGCGTTCGTGTAGGTCAGGTCGGTCAAACGCGAGTCGTCGTCATAGCTGTACGTCGACGCGTACACCTGGTCCGCGGTGCCGGTGCTGGCGTAGGCGTCGATCCCCGTCACGAGCCCGTTGTAGTTGTAGGCCAGCGTCACGTTCTTCGGCGCTACGCCGTTGCCGCCGGTTTGGCCGGTCTGCGTGATGCCGGTCATGTCGCCGATGGAATCGTAGCTGTAGCTGTTGAGGAAGTCGGGTATGCCGCCGGAGACCGCACCGCTGGCGCCAAGCGTGCCGCCGATATTGGCCGAGAGGCCCACGCGGTCGCCCGCGGCATCGTAGGCCGAACTCAGGACGACGTTCGACGCGAGCCCGCCAAGCTCCGCGTTGACGGCCGTCACGTCGCCCGCCGAATCGTATTGATAGCCGTAGGACGCGACGAGCGCGCCCGACGTGCCGGCCGTGTTCGAGGCCGCCGTCGTGTCGCCGTCCACATCGTAAGCGAAGGAGACCGAGCCGTCGCTGCCGGTGCCCGCGGCCGCGTCGGCGGCGGTCGGATACCACGTCTCGCCCGCCTCCTGGCCGGCGGAATTGTAGCTATATGTGATGGCCCTGCCGTCGGCGTCGATCGATTCCACCACGTTCCCGTCGGCATCGTATTGACAACTGGAGGTGGCGGTCGTGGTCTGGATCGCGCCGCCGGAAGTGTAGCCCAGCGCGACCTTCTCGCTCTGCGAGATTTCGTCGCCGAAGGCATCGTACGTCCAACTCGTGGTGTTCGAATCGGGGTCCGTGAGCGAAAGCTGGTCCCCGTCCAGGTCGTAGGTCAAGGTCGTGGTCGGCCCCCCCGCCGCGCCGGTCGCCGGAACGGGCAGGCTCTGGCCCACCTGGTCGCCAAGGAAATCGTAGGAATACGAACTCACGTTGTTGAGCGGATCGGTCTGGCTGAGCAATTCGCCGTCGGCGTCGTAAATGTCGGTGGTGGTAGGGCCGCCCGCCAGGCCGGTTGCCGGGTTGGGCAGGCTTTCGCTGACCTGATCGCCGAAGGCGTCGTAGCCGAACGTCGTGACATTGCCCATCAGGTCTGTAGTGCTGGCCACGTTTCCCGCCTTGTCGAACACAGGGCCAAGCTCCGGCGGCTCGCTATCGACCTCGACCTGCGCCGGCTGCCCTAGGTCATTATACACATACGTCGTCGTGTTGCCAAGCGCATCGACGTCGGTCAGCAGATTTCCATCGGCGTCGTAGGTATCGAGCCACGATTGGCTGACCAAGGCGACCTGCGTGACCCCCGATCCGGAGTAGGTCACGGTCACGCTGGAACTGGTATCGGCGATGGCGAGCGTGACCGTTCCCAGTTCATACCAGCCGCTGCCCAACGGCGTCGTCGCCGAGCCGCTGAAGCTGAACGCCGGGCCGCCGGAATTGCTGTCGGTGACCGTGGTCTCCCCACTGACGGGGGCCGTGCTCGATTGCACGAAGATCGTGAACGTCCGCTCCGCGCCGGGGACCTGGGCCACGTTGTTGAACGTCGCCGAGCCGGAGACCGCAGCCAGGGTCTGGCCCTGCAAGGTCGTTACCGCGTCGGTGTCGCCGCCGAACTGGTACGTATAGGCGGTCGTGTTTCCCAGCGCATCGGTGTCGGCGGTGACCCGCCCGACGGCGTCGTAGACCGCGGCCGAGGTCTGCTCCAAGAGCGCAGCCTGCGAGACGCCCGAGCCCGAGTAGCCGACCGTCACCGTCGAGCTCGTGTCGCCGGCGGCCAGCACGACCGTGCCCAGTTCATACCAGCCGTGCCGCAAGGGCGTGGCGCTCGAACCGCTGAAGGTGAACGCAGGACTACCCGACTGGTTGTCGGTGATCGTGGTATAGCCGCTGACGGGGGCCGTGCTGGACTGCACGTAGATCGTGTAGGTCCTGCTCAGGCCTGGGGTCTGGGCCAGGTTGTTGAAGGCCGCCGAGCCGGAAACCATGGTGGCGGTCTGGCCCTGGGAGGCGGACGTCGGGTCGCCGTCGCTGTCGTAACTGGAAACCGAAATATCGCCGTTCCCGTTGGTTTGGCTCGAGACCAGCCCTGTGGGCGTGTAGGAAACGCCGGACATCGGCTGGACGAGGCAGACTTCGCTCACGCCCCCGCCCGAATAGCCGACCGTCAGCGCGGAACTCGCGTCGGCGGCCGCCAGCGTCACCGTCCCCAACTCGTACCAGCCGGCGCCCAAGGGCGTGGCCGAGGAGACGCCGGGAGTGAAGGCGGGCGTGTCCGATCCGTTTTCCGTAATTGTGGTATCGCTACCGTCGTCGTATTGTTGTCCGGGTCCTCCATGGAGGTCAACTTGCCTGGACGCATATATCTTGCCCTCATGTGGCGTAAACCTCTCGCGGCACCAGAGGAGGGCCGGGCTGATGCGTGAGATGGCCGAAGAACTCGCAGTAGACGGGCGCTAAGCGGTCGGGACGCCATTGCTGGGCGCGCTCCCGCGCCGCTTGGCTCGCGCGCCGATACTCGGCCGGATCGTCCCAAAGCCGAATGATGGTCTCGATCCAAGGCTCGACTTCCTCGGCCGTGGGAAGCTCGCGCGTCTCGGGCGTGTAACGGGCCGGGATGTCGAACAGGAACCCCGCGTCGCCAACCGTCTCCGGCAGCCCTCCGCGACTGCTGGCCAAGACCGGGATGCCGTTGGTCATTGCCTCCATGGCCACAAAGCCCGCATTTTCCATCAGCGAGGGCATCAAAAGCAGCTTCGTGACGGCGTAGAACTGCCGCGGGTCGGGAGTGTTAGGCATGATTCGAAGGTTCTTCACGCCGCCCAGGTCGATCCCCAACTGCGGCAGGAAACTGGCCTTCCCGGCCACTTCCACCATCAGCAGCGGGATGTCCGGCCGGCGGCGGGAAAGCACCTCCGCGATCCGCGCGAAGACATGCACGCCCTTCCGCGGCTCAGGGTTCACCAGCGTTACGTAGTCCGGTTTGCGGTCGGCGACCTGTACTCGCCGTGGGTCCACTACCGCTGGAAGTTTGTGGCAAGCCAAACCGATCCTATCCCAGTGAAGTTGGCGCTCATACTCGGAAGCCACAACCGCATAGTCGGCTCGCTGGAACATAGACTCGTCGCAATAAACCGCGTCGTCCAGCGAAAAGACAAGCGGAATGTCCAGCCACATCACCAACCGTTGAATCTCCAGCGACACCGGATCGAAGCCGTAAGTCCACACTACGTCCGGCCGCTGCTTCGTCAAGAAAATCTTGCAGGCCGCCAGGAATGCGGCCACCTCGGCGTCATCGTGCCAATTTGCCCGCGTCGAGGCAGTATTGAACAACGTCAGCGGGACCTTCCCATGCGAGGCAAAGATCATCCGAGCACGATAAGAACGGATCTGCGCATTTCGGACCTCATAGTGGACCCGTTGCCGTGCCAATACCTCTTCCGTCAGGACTTCCTCCGCGGCGTCAAAGTGTGTGCCGCAAAACGCTTGGCACTCGAAGCCTGCATTGACAAGAAGTTTCATGCCGTCGAGAGTCGCCCTGGCCAAATCGCTGTTGTAGTCGATGACGCAACGACGAGAGACGAAGGCGATCTTCCGGACATCCCTCAATCGGGCCGTGGGCGGATCGCCGGAATCCACCCCGTTTGACGATGGCGTGAAAATTGGCATACCGGCCCGCCAATTCGCAAGCACGGCCTCACGCTGCGGTGCAGTGAGCCGCGGGCTGTGGCTGAGCGTGCCGCGACGAACGTAATAGATGCCGCTTTTCCCGGAGACGAATGTGAATTTCGCACCGGCGCGGGCCATCCTCTTCCAGAGGTCCCAGTCCTCTTGCAACCAGACCATCTCATTGAAGTGGCCCGGCGGTCGAGCAAACTGCGGCGGTGCGACATGCCCAACGGCACCGCCGGATTAAAGCTAAAGAAATCCCAGCGAACTTGCGTCGGATCCCACGTCTTGGGACGGTCTGCGACGGGGCCGTCTTCGTAGGCCATATCGAACCCGAAAACGAGGACGTCAGCCTTGTCGCGCATCGTGGCAACCCGTTCAAGGTAGTTGGAGTAGAACTCATCGTCATCATCCAGATAGGCAATGAACTCGCCCCGCGCCTGCCGCAGTCCTTCGTTCCTTGCGGCGCTCAGCCCCCGGTTTTCCGTAAGTTGCGCGACGCGGATGCGGGCCTCGCGGACCGCCCAGGCCTGAAGGATACTGTTGGTCGCGTCCGTAGAGCCATCATTGATGGCGATGACTTCCCAGTCGGCGAATGTCTGCGAGTGAAGCGAGCGTAACGCGCGCTCGATGGTCGCAGCGCCGTTGTGCACAGCCATTATTACGGATAGTATCGGCGGTTCTGCATGCCTCGCCATCGACGCAACGTACTTCCTGTGCTGTAAACGTGGAATCGCAAGTCGGTAGTCAATTACGGCACAAAACCGCGATTCCTCAAACTTGCTTCCATTCTTGCCAGTCCTCCTCGACGCATTGCACCATCGCGTCGGCCGCTCGTTCAAGCCAACCGGAATCGCGTCTCGCGAGATCCTCCGTTACCGCCGCTATCGCCGACCTTGTGCCAACTGTCGCGATGCGCGCCTCGAGTCGTAAGCGTGCAGATAACCACGGAAAAAGGGCCTCTGCCCTTGTGCCAAGATGCACGTTGGCTGTCTCTTTTCCCATGGCCTCCAGTAATTTCCGCTCATCACGGTTCTTTCGAAGACTCGCCAAGTCGATTCGGCCACGGTCGGCACCCAATCGCCGCACGAACCATTGCGGCCGGACCCAACCACCTTCAGGCCGAAGCCAGGGGTCACGCACTCGAACCGCCGACCAAAGGATCTCTTCGTAAACGGTAGCTGCCGTCTCAACATCGGGGCTTGCCCAAAGCTGTGCCGGGGGCCCAATCTCCTCGACCTCGATCCCGATCCTCTCACCTTGCCAACTCGCGAGCGCCACGAACCGCTGGAGGCCCAAACTTCCCAGCCCCCCAAGGCGATGCACAATGCGGTAAGGGAGTCCGGGCTCCGGCATCAATAGCTCGATCATCGCGGTCGCACGTTCCGGAATCGCCTGCGAGAATGTCGGTAGTCGATCCAAAGTATCCCAGAAGTTAGCCGGATCGCGCACGTGCTCCACCATTTGCCGCAGTTTGTGATTGTGCTCGGTGAGGACCAGAGGGCAACCACCCAGCACAAAGGCATTCCAATATCCCGTCAGAATCGCGTCGCACGCATCGCTATCGGAGATCGATAACTTCCCTTCCCGGTTTGCCAGGCGCGCACTTGCCGTCAATCGCACCAGATCGTTCGTGTACGGTAGCGAGTACGCTTGGTCGAGATCATGGATACCCCAGACAAGTCGCGATTCCAGATCTCGCCATGTGCCGAAACGCTCCACATGAAGATCGCCGACGCAATTCACGCGGGGAGCGAGAGCCAACTCCGGGCAGACTGCCGACCATTGCTGCGCCCAGCGGTAATAGGTCGCAAGAAAGAACGCGAACCGATCCTCGGCCATTCGCTCGTGTTTGAGCCTTACCTCCTCGCCGATCAGCGGGACCAAGTTCCCCAGCCACGTTTCATAACTTTGAGTGGCTCCGCGAATATCGGCGGTCAATTCGCCCCAAAGTTCGTCAAGGCAGCGAACGAGCGTTGTCAGGTCCACGTTGCTCTTCCGATTGGTCAAGCTCCACTCCCTGGCGAAATTGACCGCGACAGACGAGGGTTGGCCGTCAACGTCGCTCTCCTGATCGGTCGAGCCCCATTCCGACGGAACCTTGTGCGCCAGTCCAACAAATGTCTGGTCTAGCGAGTTCGTCATTTTCTGGCGAAACTCGCAAAGCCCCGGACCCAGCCATGGTCGGTCACCAAGCGGCCAGAGCAAGCCATTCGGGGAAAGAGCTGCACCATCGCGCCAGGCCCACCCCTTGCGCTCAAGTTTCGCAAACAACCGTTTTTTTTCGTCGGATGTCAAAGGCATAACCTAGAGGCTACTGACCTTCCTTCCATTGTTTCCAATCCTCCTCCACGGACTTCGCCAGAGCACTGGCCGCATATCTGAGCCAATCGGAATTGCGGTTCTGGAGATCGGATTTCACGGCCGCTATCGCCCCTCTTGAACCAAGATGCACGTTTGCCGCGTCCTGTCCCATGGCTTCCAGAAGCTTCCGCTCGTCGCGCCCTTCAGGAAGACGTGCCAACTCGATCCGCCCACAGTCTGGGCTCAGTCGCCGCACGAGCCATTGCGGCCGGACCAAGCGATGTTCGTTCTGAACCCACGGATCCCGAACACGAACGGCCGTACCGAGGATTTCCCGGTAGAGACAGGACAAGCGAATTTCCAGCTTCATATCCGGCCGTGCCCAATAGTGCGCCGTCGGCGCAAGCTGCTCGGCTTCGATGGCGATTCTTTGCCCTTGACGGTCGGCCAGCGCGAGGAAGCGCTGGCGGCCTAAGCTCCCGACATTTCCAAGACGGTGAACGACGCGATACGCCATACCCGGTTCCGGCATCCACCGCTCGATGATAGCCGCGGCATGTTCGGGAGGCTGCTCGGGTACCGTTGGAAGCCGCTCGATTTGGTCCCAGAATACAGTCGGGTCGTGCAAGCGCTCGACCATCTGCCGCAACTCGCGATTGCGACCTGCGAGCACCAGGGGGCAACCGTCCTGCGCCAGCGTATTCCGGTATCCCTCCAGGATGGCGTCGCAGGCATCGCTTTCAGCGATCAACAGCTTGCCTGCACGGACTGCAATGCACGCACTGGTGGCTAATCGCACCAAATCGCTTGTATATGGCATGGGATGAGCTTCGTCAAAATCATGGATACCCCAGACGAGTCGCCCTTCCACGTCCCGCCAGGTGCAGAAGTTCTCCACATGAAGATCGCCGACACAATTCACCTCGGGACCGAGAGCGTCCGGAAAAACCTCGGGCCATCGCTGAACCCATCGATAGTACGTTGCCAGCAGGAATGGGAACATCCCTTGGCGCATTTGCTCGTGTTTTAACGTCAAGTCCTCGTCGACCAGCGGGACGATCTTGCGCAGCCACGTTTCATAGTTCTGCGTCGCTTGCCGGAAATCGGTTGTCACCTCACGCCAGAGTTCATCAAGGCAACCGGCAAGTGTGGCGATGTCGGTAACGGGATCCCGGGGCGGCAACGGTGTCATCTCGCTTTGAACTTCTCGGACACCGCACGCCGTGCATAACCGCGCAGTCTCTATCTGTCGCAGGTCGGCCAAGGCATAGATACCTCCCATTCCGCTTCGATCAAAGGAAAGCCAGTCCGTGCCGCTGGGAGGGTAAATAGTATTCCCGCGCAGCGTCCAACCGTGGGATTGCAGCTTCGCGATCAGTCGCTGTTTCTCGTCTAGTGTCAAAGGCATAGAAGTTGGCCTCAAAGATGCCCGCAAATAAGAAGGTTCAGGAACCCGGACCTTTCAACGAGAACTTGGGCGGTGCGCTCGGTTTCACATTCTGGTAACTTTGGAAACCAAAGCTATTCGGGCTGCCTCTTGGGACGAAGTTCTCGCCGTTTTCAAACGCATGCAACCATTTTCCGCCTTGCGCTCCGAGCTCGAGTTTCGGATCGGCACTCATCCGGTCAGTTAACCAGCTACCCTTGTTCAACCCATTCTTGAACAACTCCGGCCCATCATTGGAGTAATGATATAAGATTGGGGGGCGGGGCGGAGCTGGAGGCGGGCCGCCGGGCGGCGCTGGAGGCAAGCCGCCAGGCGACAAGGGGACCAGATCGGCATTGTGGACCAGTATTGGCGTACCGCCGATGACGACGAAATACGTATGAACAGCTGGAACAGAAAGATTGTACGAGTCGCTGACTCTCCACTCCTGCCGCGCACTCAAAACCCGAACGCCTTCGCAACGGTCGTCCTGGAGCGTGTCGCCAGACTGGATATCCACGGCGTTCTGCCACCCACGGTTTTTCGTCCAAAGCGGATGCCAGCGCGTCGCCACAAGTTCCCTCTCAGAGGCAGACCCATCTTCACGGCTAATCGCAATGTGAACCAGGCACTGCGTCCAATCCTTGATCGTCGCCGCAACACGTCCGGGACGCGGGGGCGCCCCACCGCAGGATCCGCTGACAGAACCAGATCGCCTTGCCGCACGTCCTCGATCCGCCTGGTTGAGCGGTCGGCCATCAGCACGAGCGTGCCCGGCGGGAAACATTTGTTGTTATGTACCAACGCCCCAAGGAGCGAGACGTGATAGACATGTTCCTCCTCCACCGTCATGTTGTAAACCCGCTGAGCGCCGGGCACGCGGGTCCGCTTCAGCAGGGTCAGTTCCCCCTGCGCGCCAGCCAAATGCTCGCCGATCGTTAACGCCGAGGCCGTGATCCACTCCTGACGATCGGCGGTGTAGAACTTGTGGAGCGCCGTGGGCCGAACGAGTTCTTGCTGCCCACGCTCGTTCGCGATCGTCAACTCGAGAACGTCGGTGTTCACGTGGCTTACCGTCGCCAAGACGACTCGCCCGCGGCCGGGTTGGATTTCCGGGCACGGCTCGTTGCCGACGACCTCGCCTAGCAGGTCTTGAGGCAAGCCCATTTCCCCCAATTCCAGCGGCATTGGCACGCGGGCGCCGACCCGCGCGTCATGCTCCTTGACCCATTCCGGCGGCTGCAGGGCCTCCATCTCGGTTGAGTCGGTCGTGCCGTCCGATCCGGCCGTTTCCGCATGCAAGCGCAGAAGCCGCCAGGTGTGCGGATCGACCTTCGTTTCGCCCGATCCTCCGCTTAGGTCATCGGCTATCACGCGCTGTCCCACTCGAATCGTTTCGATCGAGCGGTAGGCCGGCTGTTTTGCCGCCACGGCGGAAACTGTTGACACCGTAGCCGACGAGGCGGGCGGAACTGAGGGCGGGCAAATCGCCTTGCCGGCAAAGACCGCCGCGATCAGCAGGCAAGCGACGAGCCGGCAACGGCCGCGGCGGCGCGTCGACTTACCGCCGCGGTCTGCGGAGATTGGGAGGCTTGCCTCACCTACGGAGACGCAGGCAAAGTACGCGTCCCTTGCGCGCTCGCTTTCTTCGCACCGGTCACGGCACGCTACCGAAGCGGCAGGCGGAGCGGGGGGCGAGACGGGTACGATGCTCGGCGGTTGGGCTGTTTCGCGCATAGTTTCCTCTAGGTCCGAATCAAACCGAGACGATTACGGAGCCTGTATACATAGTCGGTCCGATCCGGATACTTCCGAGAGAACGTGGACAATTGCGCCTCGATCTCCTTTTCTGAATCAATCGTCCAGCAGAATATGTGCTGTGGAATATTGTCTAACGCATCCAGAAGATCCGCGCAGCAGATGGCCTGCCCCCCCAACGCAAGGGCACGCGACTCCGCTATTCCGAGTTGTATGATAGCAAGCAGACACGAATACAATTCTTGGTCAATCATAATGTTCTGTATCAAGTATCAAGAGCCTGCATTCGGTGGAATTAACCGAACCTGTCGAATTGGGATACGCCCGGGCAACTCACCCGATACGGGTTGCACTTCGATCGGCGGGGGCACCGAAATTCTTGGTTGCCGGGATGAAGTTCTTGTCAAGCCACCGTGAGTCGATAGGAATCTCGGATTTCGTGGTCCTAAGATCACCCAAACGCAACTGCGCGTTGGTATCGGGGAGCCCCCGTTGCTGGATTGTCGCTGGAATTGTGTCTTTCCCCAACAAATCCGCAGCCTTGGACCTCCGAACACCATTCAAGATGAAGTAGAGCTGGTCGGGCGGCTCTGGAGGCGGGCCGCCGGGCGGCTCTGGAGGCGGGCCGCCGGGTGGCGCTGGAGGCGGGCCGCCGGGCGAAATGGGGACCAGATCGGCGTTATGAACAAGAATCGGCGTACCGCCGATGACGACGAAATACGTATGAACACCTGGAACGGAAAAATTGTACGAGTCGCTGATTCGCCACTCCTGCCGCGTGCTCAACACCCGAATGCCCGCGCCGCGGTCATCCTGGAGCGTGTCGCCAGGCTGAATATCTACGGCATTCTGCCACTTACGGTTCTTCGTCCAAATCGGATGCCAGCGCGTCGCTACAAGTTCCCTCTCGGACGCAGACCCGTCTGCACGGCTAATCGCAATGTGAACCAGGCACTGCGTCCAATCCTTGACCGTCGCCGCGACACGTCCGGGTTGCCGGGGCACGCGCACCGCAGGGTCCGTCGACAGAACCAGATCGCCTTGCCGCACGTCCTCGATCCGCTTGGTTGACCGGTCGGCCATCAGCACGAGCGTGCCTGGCGGGAAACATTTATTGTTATGCACCAATGCGCCAAGGAGCGAAACGTGATAGACGTGTTCCTCCTCGACCGTCATGTTGTAAACCCGCTGAGCGCCCGGCAGGCGGGTCCGCTTCAGCAGGGTCAGTTCTCCCTGGCGCCAGCCAAATGCTCCCCGATCCCCAACGCCGAGGCCGTGATCCACTCCTGGCGATCCGCGCTGTAGAACTTGTGGAGCGCCGTGGGCCGAACGAGTTCTTGCTGCCCACGCTCGTTCGCGATAGTCAACTCGAGAACGTCGGTGTTGACGTGGTTTACCGTCGCCAAGACGACTCGCCCGCGGCCGGGTTGGATTTCCGGGCACCGCTCGTTGGCGACGACCTCGCCTAGCAGGTCTTGAGGCAAGCCCATTTCCCGCAATTCCAGCGGCATTGGCACGCGGGCGCCGACCCGCGCGTCATGCTCCTTGACCCATTCCGGCGGCTGCAGGGCCTCCATCTCGGTTGAGTCGGTCGTGCCGTCCGATCCCGCCGTTTCCGCATGCAAGCGCAGAAGCCGCCAGGTGTGCGGATCGACCTTCGTTTCGCCCGATCCTCCGCTTAGGTCATCGGCTATCACGCGCTGTCCTACTCGAATAGTCTCGATAGCGCGGAAAGCCGGCTTTTTTGTTGAAACGGCCGAAACCGCCGCGACGTTAGCCGGGGATACGGGCGGCGCGGATGGCGGCCAGACCGCCCTGCTGGCAAATAGCCCCGCGATCAGCAGGCAAGCGACGAGCCACCAGCGGCCACGGCGGCGCGTCGATTTACCGCCGCGGCGCGCGGAGGTTGGGCTGGCCGAACCGCGGGCGAGGCGGTCGCACAACGCGAAGCGCCATCGTCCGCCAGAGAGCCTTGCAAGATTCCCGGCCGTGTACCAGCACTGAAGTTGACGCGGGGCGCGCCCTCACCCGCCGCCACGGTCGCCGAAGCCGATGAACAGGTTCCACGCGGAGCGCCTCGACCCGCAGGCGGGCGCGCCGTGTTCCCTGCGGGAGGCACAAGGCCATTGATCATATTGCCGCCAACGCCGGAGATGGACGCAAAGTAGCCGTCGGTCGCGCAATCTGTTTCTTCGCGGGAGCAACGCCAGGTCGCGAACTCCGTCGGGCCGTCGGGAGACAGATCGTAATCTGGACCGTCTCCATCATCGCCAAGTCCAAGCAACAACTCAATCCCGCACTTTCGCCGCTTGCGCGGCTATGGCTCGTCGTTCTTCCTCTTCATCGCAATAGCCAGCGACTCCCACGATAATCGCAGTCGCCGCGAGGAGCCAATTCTGGCTGCCACCATCGGAGTCCGGCCCCATCGCCGCGGCAACCATCGGAGGCGTACTTTCAGCGTCGTCAGGGACAAGAACCGGCGTTCCCGCGGCAAAGCAAGCACGCACAGGACGCCTGGACCGCAAAAGCCCCGGCCGGTCATCAAACCGATAGCGCCACCGCCCTGTTGCCACGCGCACACCGTCTGTGTGCCACCCTGGTACGTAAAATACGCGGACGTGCCGCCAGCCGTGACGTGGAATGTTGCCTTGTAGTACTCGCCGCGCCGGAAGTCGCCTATCGCCTGTCTCCCCTCAGTGTAGACACCGTTCGCTCCAAGATAGGTTCCCGCTCCGTAAACAAGGACCGGCGGCGCCCCTGCAGCGAGAGCCTCGACCCCGACTGCCGGAATTGCGGCACCTACCGCGGTGTACGTCGCAGCACCCTCTGCGTACGTCAGCGGATGATAGGGACTATTGTCAAGGTTGATCGGCCGGCTATGGGACATGTCATCGGCCATCGCCGCGTTATTGCCCCAGATCCAATAGTTGAGGCCGATCAGTGCCCCGATTATTATCGCATCATCGATCCCAATCACCTCACCCGTCGGATCAGTATAATTCGTCGGGCTGTTCCCGCAGTACCGGCTCAGGTTCGTGTCCCCTGCGGCAAAGCCCAGCGGGTCCTGGCTCATAAAGACGCCGTTGCCGGCATCGTACCAGCGGGCGCAGTCGAAACAAAGCTGGCTGATCGAATCGTACCGCATTCCCGCGTACGTGAACGTCGGCTGATAAGCGGAGTTGCTCTGCGAGTAGATTTGCCCAAACGAGCCGTAAACGAGGTGATTGACCACGGTGGTCGTCGTGCCGTTGTACTGAACCACATCGCGGACCGTGCCCTGGTTATCGGTCAGGTCCCAGTTCACCGTCCCGGCATCTGCACGCTCCCCGGCGACAACGGCGTCACCTCTTCCGTCGCCAGGATCTGATCCACCCCAGGGCCCCAAAGCTCACGCTCGGTGACCTGCCCGCCGGAATTGAGCACCAAGGCCACATTCTGCCCGTCGTTGACG
>CAWGOT010000004.1:0-6113 GCA_963824275.1 uncultured Planctomycetia bacterium
GGTGTGCGCCCACCAGTGACAGGGCATGTTGGCGAGCGGGAGGCTCGGCCGGTTGGCCTGCCCCTGGCCGGTCTTCTGGGATGGGTCGATACCGTGCGTCGAGGGTGGGTGGCCGTAGCGGGCGAAGAAGGGGAGCGGTCTTGCGATGTGCTCCCCTGACGAGGGACAGACGCTGTCAGCCGGATATCTTCGTCAGGCGACGCTCGGCACGCCGCAACTGCTTGGCATCGGCGCGGTCGCGACGCTCCTCGGCGCGATACAAACGAACATGCTGAGGGTGGGATGCCGCCCAGCAATCCGGCCGCAAGGCGGCATAGTCTCGGTCACCGGCCAAGAGCCGGTCGAGCAGCTCCTGCACATAGGCCCACACGTCCAAGTTGTTCCGCACGGCACTGCTGACGATCGTGAGGAGGTCGGCCGCCCGCTCCCCTGCCGCCACACTGCCGACGAACAGCCAGTTCTTCCGCCCGATCGCCACCTGCTTCATCAACTGCTCCGTATCGTTGTTGTCAATGGGCAAGCGGCCGTCGACGAGATACACCTGCAAGGCGTCCCATTGGTTCCGCAGGTAACCCAAGGCCTCGGCGAACTTGTCTTTGGGCAACACCCGCGACGCCGCCTCGCCATCCAACAGTTCTCGCAGGCGATGCCACACCGGCCGCGATTCCGCCGCCCGCAAGGCCTCCCGCTCGCCAGGCGAAAGCGTCTTGCCGCGGTCCTCAATGTCGTACAACTCCTGATAGCTCGCCAGGAAACGGCTGGCCAACAAGGGGTCGCTTGCCGCGCCTCGAAGATCTTGCGGCGGGCATGCGCATTGCAGGCGGCACGCTCGATCCGCGTCGCTGCGCAAGGTGATCCCCTGATAGCCCGAATAGCAGTCCGCCATGATTTTGCCCACGAAGTTGCCCGCCACAAGGAACTCGTCTGGTCCGTCGCGATGGCGGCTGACGGTGAAGTCGAAGACGTTGATGGGCAGGGTCAGGCTGCGGTAGGCCCACATCCGCCCCGAGACGCTCGGCCGTCCCGCGGCGCGGGCTTCCGTGAAGACCTCGTGGATCCGCTGCGACTTGGCGTCGCCCGGCACCGCGGCGGGGATTTCCGGCGGCAGCAGCAACGTGACGCGGGTTTCGTCCGTGCCCAGCAGGCCGCTGCGGAGCACCTCTTCCCCCAGGTAAAGCGTGAAGGGTCGCACGCAGGCCGCCGCGGCCGTGAGGATGTTCAAGAGCGTGCTCCGCGAGGGCGTCCAACCGCAGCCTGCGAAAGTGTCCTGCTGGCGGTAGATCGGCAGGTGGTAGCCGTACTTGGCCGTGATGATTTCCGCGGCCACGCTGGTGTGGTAGCGGTTTCCCTCGACGAGGCCCTCCGGCCGCGGTGGTTCTTTCACGCCGCAGGCCGGCTGGTCTTCGCAGGCGTACTTGGGGATCCGCGTCACGCGGACCTTGAGCTTGGGCCGCTCGAATTCCAGCATCTCTTGGGAGTCGTAGCCGATCAGCTTCCGCCGTCCAAGGGGTCGGCCTGCAGCACGCCGCGGACCAGGCCGCAGAGCCCGTCGAAGCTGTTCCGCATGTCGGTGGGCCGGGCGTGAAGAAAGATGCGGATGTTCGGCGCGAAACTCAGCATGGCGAGGCGCCTCCCAGGCGGTTGGCGTCGAGGCGCGCGAGGGTTTCGACGAGCATTTGCAGGCTCCCGGCATCCACGGGGACAACGAAGCGGGTGCCGCCGGGCAGCCGTACTTGCATGTTGCCGGCCGCCAACACTCTCACGGGCAGGAAAGCATCCGCCGCCGGCCCCGCGGCGGGGGCGGCAGCCGCCGACTGCGCAAGGCGACTGCGCCAGAGATAGAACGACTGCGGCGAGACGCCTTCCTGCTGGCAGAATGCATGGACGCTCCGCCGCGAATTGTCAAACCGAACGAGCCGCTGTTGCCACTCCTGGACTTTGCGGTTCTGCAGAAAACGAGCCATAAGACCTCCGAGAGGATAGGGAAAGGGGACGGGAAATCCAATCCCCTCAGCCTAACCTACCCGTCAAGGATGGTTCTTATGGGCATCACCCACGAGCAGCCCTATGCGCCTCCCCACGAGCTCCAGATTGCCTAGTTGCTCACCTGCTTCCGCCGATCCTCCATTTGATTAGATCGTCATTCGCATCAAGGACTGTGAAGAAGACGAAAAGCCCAAAGATAACAATGGTGGCGCCCAACGCAATGAAGATCACCCGAGCAACTTTCGGACCGATGATCTTGGTCAGAACAGTCGCCTTGTAGTTCCTTTTGTAGCCTTCAGGGCCTGCCAACGATGTCAGCAGAACGTAGAGCCCCCACGCGATGAAGAATACCCCTGGCCACTGGATCGTCATTGTCGCCTATCCTTCCCATTGTTTGCGGTTGCTCACTCGGCCGACATAAAAACTGAGCGCCGATCGGAGCCTAACTCTGCCCACAATGATACCCGAATTAAAGTTCAATGTCTGCCCAGGTAAACGGCCCTACCCCTCGGCCCCGCATCCTCGGCCAGGTCAGCCCTGTCGATCGGGCGAGCCTGGCGAGGCCAGCCAGTCCCTGGGCGCGGTGGCAGAGGCCCCTACGCGCTCATAGAGGCCCTCTCCACCTCAGCCCGGCCGCCAGAGCGCGGCAGAGGGCGCTTGGCCGCGCATAGGGCGGGCTGTCGGCGGCGGAGCCGGATAAAGCAAGCCTGAGAGCCGGGTAGACCCCAGCGGCCAGACTTGCATGCGCGGCGCTGCTGGGCGCGGTATACTGAGGGCATGGACATTTTCGAACCGCTCGCCACGCCGCAAGTCGTATTTCTCTGCGTCCGCCGGATGTAAGCCGTGCAAAAAAGGAATCTCAGACCGTGCAGCCAAGACTATGGAGACCGCGTTGTATCGTTGTAGCCGGCTCGATCGGCCTCATTGGGATTGCCTTATGGGTCTATTTCGTGTTCTTTCGCTCTAGCCCGGTCACGGCATTTGCGCAGTCGAGTTCGCCTGACGGGATGTATCGATGCACCGTAACGGAGAAATGCACGGGCATGGGCGAGATGCAATTTGAGATCGTCATAGACCGGAGAAATCTCCGCACTGCTGGCGACGGTTCATCTTTTCTTCTTGGCACGGGCTGGGACAACATCTACCGAGACTCCTATGAAAGCAGTTGCGGAAATAGCAACTATTCGATTGTTTGGGAGTACAACGACCGACACCTTACCACTGGATTGACGATCTTCTCAGATACTGAGCCGCCGTACTGGGATGGCTACATCATTTTGAAGAGGCCGCTTACAACCTATGCTCGTGGGGGCTTTGGGACCATCGTCGTGGAGCCACCACCAAAGGGCGCACCGCCAATTCCTTCCGGCTCGACCGGCGGCATTTTCGCCCCTCGCTAGGAAGCGGCCGCCACTCGACTGCCAAACTTGGGCACTCACCCAAGCGCGGCCCTCGCGGCGGGCACTGGCTCAGGGCATGCAGGTAAGCGCATAGAGGTCGGCGGCGGCAAAGGGGCCGACTCCACCGGCAGCGCCTGCTGCTTCGCGGTCTCCTGGGCAATGAGGGCCAGGAGCTGCTCGTCGATCATTTCACGCAGCGTGAGTTGAATAGGTCCGCCCTGGGGGCCGGTGACTTCGGTCTGCTTGGGCGGAAGGCGGCAAGGCGGCGACTTCAGCAAGCAGGCGGCGTCGGCACAACCGACTTCTTCCTGCCCCGCACCGCGCAGGTCAGCAGCGTGCCGACCGAAAGCAGCCACACGGCCAGGGCAGCGATGTTGGGCGGCCAGTTCGACCCCGTAAGTGCCCAGTAGTAAAAGCACACCACCCACAGGTGGATGAAAACGACCAGTCCTAGATATACCAGCCATCTCAGTGGCCTGACCACTTGAATGGGCTCAAATCCGACAATCGTCCAAGTGTAACGCTTGGTTATTCTCCGACCCGAACCCAAGGCCCGTCTACTTCATGCCATCAATGGACGCGAACTCTTGTCGATTCTGTTGCACCAAATCCTGGAGCTTGTCGTCAGCCCAGAACTCGCTCGGCAAACGCTCGTCAAGCTCAGCCATGGCGGCTTTCATCGAAATGATCGAACACGTCTTGAAGCGTTTCAGTCCCAGTAAAGCCTTTTGCACTGTGCTCAGCGATCTCGGTGGGCAGCATTGACACCGCTTGTTGGCACAATGCAGCAGCCTCCATGAGGCCGAAACGCTCGAATGCCTCTTGGGCGACGGGGATCAACCAGGGAACATTGTAAGCAGCTTGTGCGAATCCACCGTTGCCGACTTGGTAGTTGAGGTCATAGCACGCATAGAAAAAGCGAACATTCTCGGGCCATCGAGCGAAGTCTTCGCATCGCTCGTATCGCTCGTAAAGTGCCGAGGCGATGCTCTCGATGAACTCTCGGTGCTCGGGGTCGTAGGGAGCGTCCACATGTTCAGCCAGAATTTCTGCCAAAGTACGCCGTCGCTTAGCCATTGCGGTTCTCCTCTTCACGGGCCAACGGTTGGGCCAGGCCGTCAGCCGTAGGCTGATCCGCCGAAGGCGGAGTCTGCGGCTGGCCGATGTTGGTCGCGTATGCCTTTTCGTAATTGAGAAGGACAAAGCGGACACGACGTTCATGGCCGCTTGCCGCATTTTACTTCCACGCCAATACTTACAGCAATCAAGGGGCAGATTCGCATTTCGAGCGCTCACCAACAGCGGGGGGTGTCCCGTGCCACGACTCCCGCAGATTTCCGTCTGAAACGTCGAGGCAGCAGGACCCACGCATCGAACTAGTCCGCAGTCCTTTCAATTCTGGGTCCGCCACAACGGCACGCAATCGCTCAAACTCCCCGAAGCCACGGCCACCGAGATCGCCGATCAGGGCCGCCGGGGGCTGGTTGGCACGGCGGAATTCTCGGAGCGGGCTCGACTATCAGACTTGGATAGTCGCCTGCACGGAGGGCCAGGATCGGCGGCCCGATCCAGGACGGCGACTGGCCAATAACCTGCTGGCCGCGCCGCATGGCAGGCGATATACTGACCGGCATGGCCGACCCCGCCCCAACACCCCGCTGGTATCTCCCCACGCCGGATCGGCTGGAGGACTTTAAGAAGCAAGAGTAAGTTTCTGACGAAATTGGCAGGATCATGACGAACAGATCTCACTTCGTTTCACTTGCGATCTTTGCCGCGCTTGCGGTCGGCGAGCAGGCGCGTGGGCAGGTGGCGCAGTCTCAAACGGAAAAAATGGAACACACCAGCCAAAACGATAACCCTCAAAACGCGGTGGCGGTTTCCTGGGACTCACAGCGGCTGCAGGAGATCGAGCGGAAACTCGATGGCTTGGGTCTGTCGAAAGTCGACGCCAAGAGCCGGGGAGACGTAATGGGGCGGGCATTCTGGCAATGCTCGACAAGGCTCTTTCGCGGGACGAGCTACATCAGTTGGCGTCCTCGTTTGCCAGCTTGCCCGTGGACCCTCAGCGTTGGAGCGATTTCCAGAGCTTGCTGCTCTCGGAAACGACTGAATCGTTCCTTAAATCCGGCGACCGCGAGGGTCTTGTGCTGGTCCTCTCAGTTCGTTGCCCATATTGGTTCGGCTCGATTGAGATTGAGCGCTGCCTGGCGCTTTCCAGCAAGACGTTGAAGGATCCCATAACAGCCCTGGGCGACGCCTATAGTAAGTCCACTGTACCCGAGACTCGTGCGGCCGTAGCGGCTGCGGTCCGGCGTGCGTTTACGGCTTCCGGCGTCCATGGAAAAGATGATCGGGAATTCGTGGAAAATGCCATGCGGTGGTATGAGGGAAACAAGGATCGCCTTGAGGTCAATCCGCAGTACCGCGAGAAAGACATCGGGATGGCCGATCGCCTGCAAACCAACGCGGACCCTCTTTTCGTGCCGCGAGCCGGGGCTGGGTCCGAGCCGCGCAAATAGGGTGAGGAGGCAAAAATGCCGCGTCGATCCGGCATTCAATTTCCCGAAGTCTGGTCGGCAGGCAAATTCCCGACGAAGCTGGCCTAAGCGAAGTCTGCAGTTCCCGAGACTCGGAAGACAATCGCCGCCGCGGTCCGGCGTGCGTTTACCGCTTCCGGCGTCATCGCCGCCGGCCTTTGCGAGTTGCCGGATCTCAGTGGATGGA
>CAWGOT010000005.1:0-251628 GCA_963824275.1 uncultured Planctomycetia bacterium
TGCGCCGCAAGACGGCCGCGCTTGCCGACATCGCGCGCATGCACGTCGAGGGCAAAAGCCTCCAAGAGATCGCCGATGCGCTCGGCTTCTGCCGCGCGACCATCAGGAAGTGGACCGCCGAGATCCGCGCGGCAGCTTGCCAAGGCCAAGACCAACGTCAAGCACTGGCGGGCCAAACTCCTCGCCCGCTATGAACACCTCTGGCAGGAGGCCATGAAAGCTTGGCACCGCTCGGAGGAGGACCGCGTCAAGCGAAAGATCGAGTCCACCCTCCCCGCCAAGACGCCCGGTTCCGACCTCGACGCCGTGAACTCGCTCCTGGCCTCGATGACCCGCAAGCGGACCAAGACCACCGAGCGCCAGTCGGGCGACGCCGCACTCCTGGCCAAGGCCATGGACGCCTTGAAGGCCATTCGAGAGCTCAAGGGCCTCGATCCGCCCAAGCAGACCGAGCTTACCGGCCCGCAAGGTGGCCCGATCCAACTCACGGTTCGTGAAATGACCGACGAGCAACTCCTGGCCCTCATTGCCCAGGAGACGGCCAAGCAGCAGGCGCTGCCCGTGGAGTCGGCCCCGATACCGGAAGCCTTGCCGCCGCGCAATTCGCCCGAGGCTGCCGCGCAGCCTCTGAAGAGCGAATCACCGCTAGTTCCTCTCAATTGCAATCCTGAGCCTCCGTGGAGTAATTGAACCGTAATCACGGCATTTGCGACAATGGTTGCCAGGAGACGATTGCGATTGCACGCCTCGCGCTGGCTCGGTACAATCCTTGCCAATGAGCCATGTAATCCGATTGCTGCCTAGTTTGCGGCTTCAGCATGAATGGAGGAGCAAGAAATGTTCCCTCACAAGTTCCTTATCGTATCGATGCTCGCCCTGACCGCAGTCCCCTCTGCCGCGCAAGATGGAACGCCGCCGCCGTCGCTCCTCACTAGCAGCGGCAGCGTTGCCTTGTCCCAGAATGCGTCGGCCGTTACTCCGCTCGCCGAAGCTGAGCACACGCTCAAGTCGCTGCGCAGCCATTTCCCCGACAAGACCGACGAGCAGATCATTCGGACGTTGCAATCATTCGCCTCGCGCGACGAACGCCCCGAGAAGGACTCGATACGCTGGTTTGCCGCAAGGCTGGAGCGGACCCGGCGGCAGCGGCAAGCGATTGACGCGCTGGAAAAGTTGGGGTGGCTGTTTTCCTACGACGACGGATTCGATGCCGGGAATAATCGAGCCCCCGATCGACTTCGCGAACGGCTGGGAAAGGTGTTTTTCAACGACGTGGTCTCGGCAGACCACAAGGCGGATGACCCCGGCTGGCCGCCGCCGGCGAAGGATCTCCATCTCGCCCTCGAGCAGCTCGCGAAGCTGCCGCGCCTCCGGCAGCTGAACTTAAGCCGGAGCAAAATTACCGACACGGGGATGGCATACCTTGAAGCCATGCCTCAGCTCGATTCGATCTACCTGGAAGAAACCGAGATCACCGATGCCGGTCTAAAAAGCCTGGCAGGCTTGCATCGGCTAGCCTTCCTCGATTTACAGTCCAATCGCATCACCGACGCCGGGCTGGCGTCCCTTGGAGGACTCACCGAACTGGAAACGCTCGGCCTTTCGCTTACGCAGGTGAGCGATGCCGGCCTCGTGCATCTGAAATCACTGCACAAGCTGCAAAAGCTCTACCTGGCGGGATGCCACATCACCAACGCAGGGCTAGAACATCTCGAAGCGTTCGACGATCTTCAGACCCTTGCGCTCGGCGGCACAAGCATTACCGCCGCCGGACTGGCGCACCTCAAGGGCTTGCGCCAACTCCGGGACTTGGAACTCATACAGACCAAAATAGCGGATGCCGACCTCGAACACCTCAATCTGTTAACGCGCTGGATTCTCTGGATTTGCGCGGCACCCAGGTCACGAGTGACGGCGTGAAGAAGCTCAGACGGGCTCTGCCGGAATGCAAGATTCGCGATGCCGCGGGCCGTGCCTATTCGGCCGACGACGAGGAGGAAACGGCGGACAGAAGCCCTCGCCCGGCACCGTCGACCGAATCTATGGCCCAAGAGGTTGAGTGGAACCTGAAGCAGTTGCGCCCGCACTTCGCCGGCAAGACCGACGAGCAGATCATCCAGGCGCTGCGCAGCTACATCGCCAGCGATGATTCCACGGAGAAAGACAGTAAGCGCTGGTTTGCCGAGCGGCTTCAGCGGGCGACACAGCAACGGAAAGCGATGATCTGGTTCGCCTCTTGGGCTTTCTTCTACGACTACCAATTGGACGAGAAGGGCGAATACAAGACCGGCGCCGTTCCTGCGGAGCCAGACTGGCTGCGAAAGCTGCTGGGCGACGATTTCCTCCACGACGTGGTCGAGGCGCATCTCGGCGGGCTAACCTTCGACCCGCCGGTGTACGATCGCGCCCTGGTTCATCTCAAACCGCTCACGACATTGCGACGGCTAAACCTTTGTTGCACCCACGTCACGGACGAGGGCCTGAAGCACATCCGGGGATTGGCCCGACTCGAAGAACTCAACCTATCGGGCACGGAGATCAGCGGCGAGGGCCTCATGCACCTAAAGGACCTCACACGACTCGAAGAGCTCGACCTATCGAGCTCGAAAGTCAGCGACGAGGGCCTGAGCCACGTCAAGGGGCTTCCTCGTTTGAAGGTTCTTACGCTCCGCTCGACGGCAATTACGGACGACGCATTGGAACACCTGAAAGACCTTCCCCAGATCCAGACCCTCGACCTCAGCCAAACCAAGATCACCGATGCCGGCCTGAAACATCTGGAGGGCCTGACCCAACTTCAGCGGCTGAAACTCGGCTGGAATGGGATTTCGGACGCTGGGGTGGAGCATCTTCAGAAGCTGCTGGCGCTGCAAGAATTGAACCTTAAGCGCACGGCGGTTACCGGCGCTACCTTTGATCGGCTTCGCGACTTGACTCAGCTTCACGAGCCTCTCACTCCGCGACACCAAAGTGACGGACGCCGCGCTGGACAATCTCAAGCAGTTCACGGACTTGCGAACGCTCGACCTATGCGGAACAACTATCTCTGGCACCGGACTGAAAGTACTCGACGGACTTGCCCGGCTCAAAGACCTGAACCTTCCCTCCACGAAGATCACCGACGCAGGGCTCGAACATGTCGGGCGGCTCAAGATGTTGTGGGGCTTGAATCTTTACTCTACCGAAATCACGGATGCCGGGCTCGAACACCTCAAGCGCATGAGCGGACTCCGTAGCTTGGGGCTCGACGACACCCGTACCACGAGAGAGGCCATGGAGAAGCTCGAACGAGCCTTGCCGAACTGCGAAATTAGCTGGTCGCCGCGTAAGAGCAAAGTCCGATGAGCCATCCTTGCCGCAAGGATCTCTCGGGCGAATCGGTCACTCCAACCTGCCCGCGCAAGCGCCATCAGGGCTTCAGCCAGAAACCCTTCGCCTCCGACTCTCCGCAATTTGGTCCGCCCAACAGCTAATTTCATCGGGTGCCGACCCATACTTGGCACATCCTGCTAACGCTTCGCGGAGCACGAGCCGCGATTTCTCCACTCTCCAAGCACCTCTCTGCATCCACACGTCTTGGCTCGGCATCCTGCCTGCGTGATCGAACCTCGTTGGGTCCGCTTCTTGTCCGCCCGCTGATCGGCGACTACGCCGGCAGGCGGACGCTCGTACCAACTCGCCCTTCAGCCAAGTGGAATGGCGGGGGGATTTCTTGCGCTTCGCTGTTTTTGGATCCACACTCCCTTAAATCCTCACTACAGGCGTTTTGGTAAAGAAGACGGTCTGTGGAACGGAGTACCGTCGGTTCTCGAAGACCGGCCGCTACTCTTCGCCGCGCGAAGGCGGCCTCTTGTGCCTCTTCGCTGGCCCGCGCCGGGATTCGCGATTTCCTGTTCGGATAGCAGGGCGAATCCCGGCCTTGTCCAGCGAAGGGCACACTTCGTTTCCCAAGCGCCTGTTTGACGTTCGGAGGATTTAAGGCAGTGCGGCCCAAAAAAGTTGTGGCGGGGGGATTCCGGCTCGTTGGCCGGGACACCGGCACCCGCCGCGCGGCCTTGTCTCGCCAAGGGAGTTTACACCCATGAACGTCATTATCAATTACCAGCAATGCGCCATTCGTTTTTCCACGCGCCCGAGCGATGAAGTCTTGCGTGGCCTCCGCGCCAGGGGTTCACGTGGCACGCGCCCACCTTTTCGTGGATTCGCCCCAAGGGGTGGAACGGCTTGCCCGAGGACTTTTGCGACTGGCTGGTTAGCACCGCTGACCCCGCGCCGGTTGAACTGGAGCCCGCGCCCGCCAACTTCTAGGCCCCCTTGGATAACGACAGCTTGTTAGCGGGGGTCAGGCATGACAACCAAAACCCGCACGCCCCTGTTTACACCCTTTGCCCAGGAGAAACGAACGATGGACCCCAACGCCTGTTTCCAATTGATCCTCGACGCGCTTGAAACGCACGATACGGACGAAGCGCGCGAGCATGCCGACGACCTGCGCAACTGGCTTCGTCGCGGCGGCTTTATGCCCACCATCGAACCGCATGAGCTTGAATTCTTGCTGACCTGCACTTGCCATCGATGCGAGGCACGCCCATGAAACGCGCCCCCGCCAAACCGAAACCCGACCGCCTCTTGCTCTTGACCGATCGGATTGACCGGCTTGCCGATCAGCTTGCCGCCTTGACCGCAGCCCTTGACCTCTTGACCCAGACAGTAGACCGAGACACCAACAACCGCAGCGCCAACGAGTGGCGCGCCTAACCGAGGTAAGACCATGAAGCCTAATCTTGCGATTCCCTGCCCGACTTGCCACGCCGCAGCGGGTTCCCCTTGCATCAATAAACGCGGCGAGGCGACCAAGCGCCACCCCGCACGCATGCCGAAACCGGGATCCGCAGCCGAGGCACCGACCCCAGCGCCACCGACGGCGGCAGCCAAGGAAACGGCCCGCACGCTGTTGCCCATCGAGGGGAACCGAATCGCCGACGCCGCGCGCCGCCTTCGTTCCTCTGGCCTGCAAGTCACCGTGTACCCGTGGCCCTTTGGCCGTTATGCCCAGATGGGCCATCGTTGCAGCCTGGAAAAGGTCTTTATTGGCCCGTACCGCACGCGCGACGAACTGCAGAAAGACCTTCCCCGCTTGCGGCACTTGATCGAGGAGGGTTGCCCGTGAGCGCCACCGAGAACCACAAGATGGTACGCCTGCCCACGGCCGTTTACGACCGCCTCTTGCGGCTTGCGGCCGACATCGACCGCCAGCGCGAACGTAGTGGCCGCGCTTATGCCAACGTGCCGCAGACCGAGCAGGGGGACCGAGGGGCATGGACGCCGATTCATGCCGTAATCAGCCGCGCCCTTGATGAATTTGAGGGGCACCGAAGACGCGGCAATCGCAAACGCTTGCCGCGCCGAACCCGTTCCGAATTGACCCGCCTTGCCCAACTCTTGACCCAGGAGAAAGAACCATGCCACACCGACGCAACGGCAAGTGGATTGACCCCACGGCCGAGCTTTTCTTAGGTCTGCACGACCATCCCGACCAAGGTTTGCTATTCGACTACGCCGGCAGCCTTGAGGAGCCGTCGACCCCGCCGGCAGCGGAACGGCCGGCAGATTTACCGATGTTCGACGATGAACCCCCAACCCCGCAGGAGAATTGACCATGCCCCTTGAAATCAATTTCACCGATCTTCCCGACGACGACGACGCCCAGGAGGAAGACGAGTACTTGACCGAGGCAGAGCAAATTTATTGGGAATCGCAGCTCTTGCGCCCCCAGGAAATCGACACGGCGCCGGCAGACTGACAGCGGCCCGCAGCCGAGACGAACCACCCCGCGCCCTGCCCTTTGCGGCAGGGCCTTTTCTTGCGCCGGGCGGCCCCCACAATTTCCAAATCGCGCGCTCGCTGCGCTCGCTTGCCCCGAAAGTTGAAATCCGAACGCTACCCAGGTGTCCAAGCAACGTGCTACGGAAAAATTCTCGACCGTAGCACCCGCGTAGCACGGCGATTTTCCGCTCTTTCTAGTTGGTCACTACGCCAACAAAGAAGCCTTGCGTAACTTATTGTTACGCAAGGCTTTAAGAGCGGAGGGCATGGGATTCGAACCCACAACCCCTTGCGGGGCATCTGATTTCGAGTCAGACCGCTAGCCGTTCGCTTACCCTCCGGACACGTCTTTTAATATATAGGACACGCTCGCCCGTGACAAGGTTCCCCCCTCCCTTAGTGGTCCGTTTCACACATAATGTCACAGATAGGGCCGTAGGGTGGGACCAGCGAGCTTGCGAGTGCCGGCCCACCAACACCGGCGATTGGTGGGCCGGCGCTCGCAAGCTCGCTGGTCCCACCCTACGGCTAAATCCGTGCAACCCTGACATCACTTCTGAAACCGATCACTTAGCCTGATAAACCGGCCGCGCCAACCGGTCGAAGGGGCAAAACCGGTTTTTCCGCACAAAACGCTGCTCGCTCTTGAAGCTGGATACCAACCCAAAGCGCAAGCGAGGGAAAACCCCGGCGCCCTCGCTGCGCTTCGGGTTAGTATTATTCGCAACGCCAGGAATAAGCTGCGCAACCGGCGCGGCCCGACCGTTTTCCACAACTGCGACCTGAGCCGATGATGCCGATCAGTTCCATTCTCGCTCCGGTGCGTAATCTGCCGGTTCTTGCGATTGATTTCCCTATGGCGCGCCCGCGAGTTTGGTTCCGCGCCGGCTTGCGTCGCTGCCGATAGTTGCCTTATATCGGATGACACCAACCGCCATGGACGGACACCTTACGAAGGATAGGCACGATGAACAAAGGCACTTTTCGCGTTGTAACGCGGGGCGCTGACGGCGAAATTCGCACTCGCGATTACGATACGGCCGAAGCCCTCCTCAAGCGTCATTCCCAGGTCGGCGTCGACGACTGCAGCACCGACCTCAACCTGCGTGGCCTGCCCGTGTTTCGCGGGCTGATCGGCCCCATGCCCGAGGGCAAGACTGTCGTCCGCTACGAATCGCCCGAGGTCTTCGAGACCCTGACCAAGGAATGGAGCGCCCACCGGCCCTCCCGGCGGCGGTCGCGAAGCAAGACCGTCAGCTAAAAACCGTGGTGATTCGCGAGGGTTTCTCGCAAATATCGGTCGCCTCTCGGCGCAGTTCTTCTCTGCTCGCTATAGGTCCGATGGGTCCCAAAGGTCTTATGGGATGGCGAACCTGCGCTCGCTTCATCCGCTCTATTCGAATAAGGCGGTCTTGGCCCTCGGACCAGACTACTTGTACTCCACGCCAAGGAGGTGTATCGTAAAGGAATAGTCTGCCGATCCGCGTCCGACCCAAGGGCGGCGGCCGGGCGGAGTACTCGCTTTCTGTGCATTCCAAGGAGCGGCAACGGCGATGAGCGCGATCATCGGCATCGACCTGGGAACAACCTACTCGGTGGCGGCCTACATGACGGCCGACGGCCCTCGGTTGATCCCGAATGCCTTGGGCGAGAATCTCACGCCCTCAGTGGTGGGCATCGACCTGGACGGCAAGCTGCTCGTGGGCCGCGGCGGCAAGGAACTGCGCGTCATGCACCCCGACCGCTGCGCGAGCCTCTTCAAGCGTTACATGGGCAGCGATTGGACGATCGAACTGGCCGGCCAGACCTACACGCCCGAGAAGCTCTCGAGCCTCGTGCTGCAGTCGATCAAGCAAGACGCCGAGGCCCATCTTGGGCGAGCCGGTGACGGAGGCCGTCATCACCGTGCCGGCCTACTTCCACGAACACCAGCGGAAGGCAACGATCCACGCCGGGCAGATTGCCGGCCTGAAGGTCGAGCGGATCATCAACGAGCCGACGGCGGCGGCCATCGCCTACGGCTTCCACGAACTGAAAGAGGAGAAGATCCTGCTGGTCTTCGACCTCGGCGGCGGCACGTTCGACGTCTCGATCGTGGAACTCTTCGAGGGCACGGTCGAGGTGCGGGCGTCGTCCGGCGACACGTTCCTGGGCGGCGAGGATTTCACCGCGGCCATGGCGGCCCGCGTGCTGGAGTCGCACGGCTACGTCTTCGAGCGGGCCGAATTGGAACATCCGCTGTTGGTCTCGCGGCTCATTCAGCAGTGCGAGGTGGCCAAGTGCCGCCTCTCCGCGCAGCCCGAGGCGGCCGTGCGCGTGCCCGACATCGATGGCGACTTCCCGCCCGGCGCGGCCGAGACCGTCGTCCGCCGCGAGCAGTTCCAGACCTGGACCAAGCACATCCTGGAACGTGTCGACCTGCCGATCCGCCGCGCCCTGGGCGACGCCGGCCTGAAAGTCGAGGACGTCAACGAAGTGCTGCTGGTGGGCGGGGCGACACGCATGCCCGCCGTCGTCCAGCGCCTGGTGGCCAGGTTCGGCAAGGAGCCGCAGCATCGCCTGAACCCCGACGAGGTCGTGGCCCTGGGCGCGGCCGTGCAGGCCGGGCTCATCGCCCGCAACGAGGCCGTCAACGACATGGTCGTCACCGACGTGGCCCCCTTTACCCTGGGTGTGGAGATCTCCCGCGAACTGGGCACCGAGCGCCGCACCGGTTACTTCCTGCCGATCATCCACCGCAATACCACGATCCCTGTCAGCCGCGTCAAACGCGTTTCGACCGTCATGCCAAACCAGACGCAGGTCGACGTCAAGGTCTTCCAGGGCGAAAACCGCCGCGTGGAGAACAATCTCCCGCTGGGGAGTTTCACCGTGCAGGGCATTCCACGCGGACCCGCCGGCCAGGAGGTCGACGTCCGCTTTACCTACGATCTCAACGGCGTGCTGGAGGTCGAGGCCACGATCGTGGAGACCCAAAAGAAGGTCTCGCACTTGATCACCAAACACGCGCGAGGGCTGTCGTTCGAGCAGATCGCCAAGGCGGTCGAGGAAATGCAGGCCATCAAGCGGTCGCCGCGCGAGGAGACGGCCAACCGCTACCTGCTGCGGCGGGCCGAACGGATCTACAAGGAGCTTCCGATCCAAGAGCAGACCGAATTGGGACGCCTCCTCGACGGCTTCGAAGCGGCACTGGAAATGGGTGAAAAAGAGGTGATTGCGCGGTTCTTCGAGGCCGTCAAGGAGTTTCTCGATCTGCGCGAAGCCCCGGAGGATGAATCGTAAAGGAGCGGCCGAAAAATAACGTAGGACGGATTGCCAATCCGTCCACGATTTCCAGACGGATTGCCAATCCGTCCTACGGCCAAGTCCTAAGAGGTTAGCGATGAACACATTCAACGATGCTTCACGCTTCGCATGGGCTTGCGGCGTCTTCGGCCTTCAGCCGGGGGCCACGCAGCAAGCGATCCGGGCCGCGATCCTGGCGCACTTGGACGAGGCCAATTTCGTGCCGCCGGCGGCCTGGCGGCAGGCCATCTGGCTCCTCAGCGATCCCAAAGCGCCGCAGGCCTGGCCGGAGAACGGCTACGACGCCTTCCACGAAGCGCTGGAAAACAGCCTGGCCGAGGACGTCGATGCGTTCGCCACGCAGTTCTTTTCCTTGCCGCGCGGCCCGCGCCGCGCGAAGTGGACGCAGTTGCTGGAGCAATTGACAGCCTTTCCCCGCCTGAGGGCAAGGCTGACGCTGTTGCAACCGGGCCTCGACGTGGAAGCGGCGACTTCGGCGGACCAGAACCCCCAGGACGCGATCGTCGTCGATCGCATCCGACGGCTTTTCGTGCTCAAGCCGGCAGACCAGGATGCGCAGCGCCGCCAGTGGCTGGCGACGATGACGGGAGATTGGAAGCCCGTCGTCCGCCGGGTGCGGGCGAAATATCCGAAGTTGGCGCAGCTCGACGCCGATTTTCTCGCAGCCCTGGCGTCCGCAGGTCGCGACGCCGCGGTGATGAACAGTAGCGTGGCGCTGGCCGCAAACACGAATCTCGCGGCCTCCTTCGTCACCGTGGCTACGGCTTCGGCCGCCGCTCCCAGTCGCGCGAAGCAAGGCAGGATCGAGTTCCGGCTCGTCGAAGGGGTTTAGCCCTTGGATGTTGGTATGGATCGTGTTCGTGCTTGGCCGCGTCGTGGCTTCGCTGAATTCAACGCAGTCCACGTACAATTTCACCCCACCACCCAACCCATCCAACTCGCGCCACGTTTACGCTCCGCCCAGCCCGTCACCAGCAACTTCGCCTTCCGTCGCCGAGGAAATTCAGAGAATCCTGGCCGAACAACGCAGCCAAGCGAGCAAATCCGGGAGCAATCCGGCGCCACGGACGCCGGACGGGCCGTCTCCTCGCACGTCGTTGCCGCCCTATGGTGTCCGGGGCGAGGCGGACGACGGCACGCAAGCGGAGAACCGGTTGCCCGTGTGGCCGCCGCCTCCGCCCAGCGCGACTGGCCGCGACTCGTCGGGCGCGGTGTTTCCCGAAGGCTCAGGGCCATGAGCGAGCGCCGCCTGCCTGAAGACCTCGATCAGTGGCCGAACGACCCCTTCAGCCTGCTGGGCGTGAATCATGCGTCGAACCGCCGCGAGGTGCGGCGGGCCTACGCGCAGTTGATCCGCATCTACAAGCCGGAGCATTTTCCCGAGCACTTTCGCCGCATCCGCGATGCCTACGAGCTACTCGACCAGCGGCTTGCCTGGATGGAATCGAACGCGGCGGCAGCGGCGGAAATGGGCCCTTTTCCCCAAGCCGCGGCGAGCGAACCTGCCGGCGCCAACATCGTCGGCGGCGGGGAGGCAACCGCAGACGAACCTGCCGACGCGCCGCAGGAGTTGTTGCGTTTTGCCGCCCTCGATCGCGACGACTTGTGGCAAAAGGCCCGCCAGGGCGATCTGGCCGAGGCCTATTCCCATTATTCGGGATTGGCCGGGCAGGGCCGGGGCGATGAAGAGCTCTTCGTGCGGCTGTTCTGGATGTTGAGGTTGACGCCGGAAATCGATCCGAGCCGCGACGCCCGCGAATGGCTCGTTGCCGGCATGAAGCAATGCGGGCTCCGCCGCCGCTTGCCGGAGTTGTATCGCTGCGAGCTGCTGGAAGATCCGCAGGAAGCCCTGCGCAGTCGTTGCGACGAGGCCATCCGCTGCACGGGGCACTCGGGCCTGCTCGCCGAGTTGGTGATTGCACGCTGGGGAGGAGCGGCGAAGCTGCAAAAGTGGGAGGTGATTGCCGGCGATCTGGACCTCTTGCGAAGTCGCGTGCAAGACGAGTCGCCCGTTTGGGGACGCCTCTTGCTGGCCGCGATCGACCACCTGGCCTGGGCAAGGCAAGACGAGCCCCGCCAGACCCTGGCGGCCTGCCGCCAAGAGATCGAGCAGGTGGCGGAACATTGCCTGCCGCTTGCCGGGGAGTTGGACCAGCGCGACGTGTTGCTGGAACTTGTGGAAGCTTGCGATCAGATGAAGTTCTTGACCAACCTGCCGGTGGAGTGGCGAAAATCGCTGCGGTCGCTGTTGGCCAACTCGTGGAATCAGCCTTTCGAGAGTTGCCGCCGGCAATTGATCGAGGTCCTGGCCGCGCTCGTGCAGAATCCCGTTGTTGGTTTGGAGTGGCTCGACCGGCTCGAGGCGCGGTGCCGTCCTGCCTTGAATCGCTTTGGCACGCTGGTGATCATGTTGGCCGGCCAGCGCGGCGTAGGGCAGGAGGTTCCGCCCAACGAGGTCTTGCGAGAGCGGCTGATCGAGTTCCTGATCGGGTTGTCGAAGAAGCGGTATCCCAGCCGGTGGCTGCGGTGGCTGCAGCCGGCCAACCGCCGCGATCGCTCCGGTCGTCTGGAACTGCTGATGTTCTGTTTGC
This sequence comes from uncultured Planctomycetia bacterium, assembly GCA_963824275.1. Classification (GTDB taxonomy): domain Bacteria; phylum Planctomycetota; class Planctomycetia; order Pirellulales; family Thermoguttaceae; genus JANXQG01. Next base: position 11,724 of record CAWGOT010000005.1, read on the forward strand.
AGGAGTCGGTGACGATGCGGCACATGACCGATCTTTTGGCCAGCGGCGTGCGGCAGGACCTGGCCCAGTTTCTGATCCCGGCCAACAGCGCCCCGCTGCACCTGATCTGCCTGGCCTACCAGGCGTTCTGGGCCTAGGCTTACCCGAAAAACTGCCGCACCACGCGGCGGAACTGGGGAAGATTCTTCACCTGCCGCACCGCCTCGCGAAACGCCGGCGGGTCGGACAGGGCTTGCGCAAAGTAACCGCTCATGCGCGGCAAACGCCGCAGCGCTAGCGGCGGCCCGTAGAGATGGAACTCGCCCTCGATCAATTGCAGCATCAGCCGGCCGCGCTCCGCCAGGGTCGGCCCTGCGATGCGCACCCCGCCGCTGAGCAAGGCCCTGGCCTGGCGAAAGATCCAGGGGTTGCCCAGGCAGCCGCGGCCGATGGAGACGGCGTCGACACCGGTTTCCGCCAGCATCCGCACCGCATCGTCGGCCGCCCGGATGCCGCCGCCGCCGATGACCGGCAGGCAAGTCGCCTGCTTGACCCGAGCCAGCACGCTCCAGTCGGGACCGCCGACGTAGGCCTGCTCGACGCTCCGCGCATGCACGCTCACACCAGCGGCGCCGGCATCTTCGGCCCTCTGGGCCACTGACACGGCCGTTTCCTGGCCGGCGTCACGGCCGCTGCGGATCTTGACGGTTACCGGGATGGGAACGGCATGGACAACCGCCGCGACAATCTGTCCGATCCGCTCGGGCGAGTCCATCAAGGCCCCCCCTTCACCACGGGCAAGCAGGCGGCGGATCGGACACTCGAAATTCAGGTCGACGACGTTGAATCCCAGTTCGGCCACCACCCGCGCTGCCGCGGCCATGACCTCCGGGTCGGCCCCGCTGATTTGCCCTGCGCGGGGCGACTCGCAGGGCTGCGTATAAAGCAGTCGCAAGGCCCGTCGGTCGCGGCGGGCCACGTCGGCCGCGTCAATCCGCTCGGTGACCACCAGGCCCGCCCCGGCCTGCTTCATCAGCAGCCGGAAGGGGAAATTGGTATGCTCCTCCATGGGGGCCAGGGTCAGGCAATTGGGGATGGTGAGGGCCCCGATTTTCATAACGTATACTCAATAGAGGGGTTCGCGGAGATTCGGCCCTTCCGGTCTCAGGTGCGGAACAGGCGAAATTGTAGGGTGGGACCAGCGAGCTTGCGAGCGCCGGCCCACCAAACCGCGTGATCGGTGGGCCGGCACTCGCAAGCTCGCTGGTCCCACCCTACGGCCCCGGCCCCTAAAACCGGCCGAACCGGAGATTCGCTCCCTCTTTAGCATACCGAAACTTGACGCGGCAAAAAGACGCTAAGTATACTGGAGATTGGAATTTCAGCCATTTTCGCGCATCGGGAGCAGCCGCGCGAAACCGCAATTGGAATGGAAGTGGAGGTTTACATGAATCAGCCCTTTCGCTTTGGGATGGGGATGGCCGTCGCGATCTTGGCATGCCTGGCGGTCGATCGCGCGTCGGCCCAGCCCGCGGTTAAACCTGCGGCGTCGGCCAAGCCCGCAGCCGCGGCCGCTCGACCCGCGGCCGGCGCAGCGGCCACAACCGGAAGCAACGGCGGCTTGCTTACTCCCGCCTCGCCCTACAGAAAGCTGGCGCCGGGCGTAATGCAGGACGTGATCTTGGAACATAACGCCTACGAGACGGTCGAGAACCACGACATCACCGAGCTGCTTTATATCGACAAGAGTTTCGATTTTGCGAAGGACGTTCCGTTCTATCACGAACTCTGGATGTTGGATTTCAAGTACAAGCCCATTCGCATGATCTGGGCCGACATCCCCGGTCCCGATGCCCGCATGCAGCGGAAGCAGATCTGGTACATCGTCTACCAGGTGACGAACCTGGGCAAGGCGTTTCGCACCGTGGAGGTGCCGGGCGACAAGCTCTACCACCTTTACAAGCTGGTGGAAGTGGACAAGCCGGTGCGTTTCATACCCGTTTTCACGCTGGAGGTCCATAACACGTTGCGGAAAGAGGTGGAGGGTTCAGCCAAGGGCATGATCGAGCAATATATTCCGATCGTTCTGCCCGCGATCCGCGCCCGTGAAGACAAGAACCGCGAGTTCCTCACGTCCGAGCAGATGCCGTTGAAGGAGATCGCCGTCGGCCAGACGGTCTGGGGCGTCGCCACCTGGCAGGACGTCGACCCGAACAACGTCTGGTTCTCCGTCTACGTCGAGGGCCTGACGAACGCCTATAAGGTTTCGGACGATCCGGCCAAGTACGCGGCCTACAAGAGCGGGAACGCCAAGCCGCTGTTTCGTGAAATCCGCACGAAGGTCCTGAAACTGAACTTCTGGCGGCCGGGCGACGAATTCACGGTGCAGGAGACGCAGGTCCGCACCGGGGTTCCCGAGCTGCCGGGCGGCCCTCCGTCGAAGCCGGCCAGCGAATGGGTCTGGTGGAAGACCTACCCGTTGGCGGACAAGCCGGTCCCTCCGGCGAACTGAGAAAGACTGCTCGGCTATTTGGGTATTGAAGCCCAACGCGCCAGCGAGGAATCCGCTTTCGCCGCTCATTGGCACTAAATCCTCGCTGGCGCGTCGGGCTTCAATTCATTGCCACAAATTCCTCGCTGGCGCGTCGGGCTTCGATTACGCCCAAAGGCCGATGAGGTTCAACTCATAGTCCAGGGTGCCGGGGCCCTCAAGGTGCGTGTTCACGCCGCTGGCGGGGGCGCTGGCATTCACGAGGCCGAACCCGGACGCCTGCTCGCCGTAGTTGCTGCCGTAAAGTTCGGCGATCGCCAGGTCCGTATAGAGGGCATTCTTGCCGGACAGGCCGAACAGGTAGGCCGTGTCATCGCCGCCCTGGGTCGAATTTCCGATGTTGACGGCGAAGCCGCTGGCCGAGTTGGCATAGCCGCCGCCGTAGCTTCCATACATCCCGGCCGAAGTCTTGCCGCTGTTGTTGTAATTGGCGTAGGCATAGAACGTGTCCTTGCCCGGCGAGTCGTAGAAATAGGCCGTATCGCTGCCGCCCTCGGTCGAGATGCCGACGTTGGTGCTGAAGCCGGTGGCCTCGTTGGCATACCCGCCGCCGAGACCCGGAGTACCGGGTACCCCGCCGAACATGCCGGCCGATGGCTTGCCGCTGTTGTCGTAATCGCCATAGGCGTAGAACGTGTCATTGCCCGGCGAGTCGTAGAAGTAGGCCGTGTCGCTGCCGCCGCCGATCGCATAGCCAAGGTTCGTGCCGAAGCCGCTGGCCGATTCGGCGTATCCGCCGTCGTAGCTGCCGAACATGCCGGCCGAGGGCCTGCCGCTGTTGGCGTAATCGGCGTAAGCGTAGAACGTGTCGCTCTGTGGCGAATCATCCAGGTAAGCCGTATCGCTGCCGCCGTTGGTCGCATAGCCGACGACGGTGGCGAATCCGCTGGCCGAATTGGCGTATCCGCCGCCGTACATGCCGGCCGCCGGCTTGCCGCTGTTGGCGTAATCGGCGTAGGCATAGAACGTGTCATTGCCCGGCGAATCGAAGAGGTAGGCCGTGTCCCTGCCGCCCTCGGTCGCATAGCCGACGTTGACGGCGAAACCCGTGGCCGAGTCGGCAAATCCGCCGTTAAAGCCGCCGTACATGCCGGCCGACGGCTTGCCGCTGCCCGCGTAGTCCGCGTAGGCATAGAAGGTGTCATTGCCCGGCGAATCGAAGAAATAGGCCGTATCGCTGCCGCCGTTGGTCGCATAGCCGACGTTCGTGCCGAAGCCGGTGGCCGAGTTGGCGTATCCGCTGCCGTACATGCCCGCCGCCGGCTGGCCGCTGTTGGCGTAATCGGCGTAGGCGTAGAAGGTGTCGTTGCCCGGCGAATCGAAGAACTGTGCCGTGTCGCCGGCATGGCCGTTGACGTGGATCGTGGATACGCCGCTCACGTCGACCGCATACCCGGCGGTGGGATTGTTGAACTGGCTGGTGCCGTCGGCGTAGAGCAGCGCGCTGTTGCCGCTGGCGCTGCCGGTCAAGGTCGCCGCGTCGCTGCCGCTGTCGCCGTCGAATACATAGTTCGTGAATTGGCCGGCGGCGAAGCTGTGGCTCTCGCCGTTGAGGGCCACCACGATCGACGTGCCGCTGGCATCGAAGCTGAACCGATCGTTGCCGCCAGTGCCGTCGACCGTGAGCGTCGTGCCGGGCGAGTACAGGACTTCGTCGAGCCAGGCGGCGTCGCTGCCCTGGGGCGTGCCGGCGTCCCTCGAGAAGGTCCAGGAATAGGTGTGCGTTCCGGCGGAGATGCCATAGAACGACTCCTGCCACGGCACCGAGCCCGACCACTGGTTGACGGGCACGCCGTCGATGTCGAAGGTCAACAGGCCGCTATTGGGGGCCGAGGAGACCTGGCGCCAGAAGGAGAGTTCTCCCGCCGGCTCGGTGAGCGTGACGCTCAGCGTGCTGCTGCTATCGGGGCCGATCGCGCCGGATTGCGCCGCAAAACTGCCCGACTCGACCACGCTCGACTGCACCGTCCAATCGGCCGGCGCGGCGCCCGACGAAGACAACTGCCAGGGCAGGGCGCTGAAATTGCCGCTCTCGAAGCCGTCGAAGACCGGCGGGCTCACCGGGACTGGGGCCGCGAACACGAAGGCCGCACCTTGATTCTCGTTGGCGCTGACTTCGGCGGTGGGGGACATAGCTTCCGCCTTGTGCGCGATGTCAAACGAACCATCATCGCCGCCATCGCCCGTGTCGCCGCCGTCGTCGCCCGAATCCCCTCCGTCGCCGGTGTCGCCGCCATCGTCTCCGGAATCGCCGCCATCGCCCGTGTCGCCGCCGTCGTCGCCCGAATCGCCGCCATCGCCTGTGTCGCCGCCATCATCGCCCGAATCGCCGCCATCGCCTGTGTCGCCGCCATCATCGCCCGAGTCTCCACCATCACCCGTATCGCCGCCGTCGTCGCCCGAGTCTCCACCGTCGCCCGTGTCGCCACCATCGTCTCCGGAATCGCCGCCGTCGCCTGTGTCACCGCTGCCGTTGTCGCCACTGCCGTTGTCGCCACTGCCGTTGTCGCCGCTGCCGCCCGTGTCGCCGCTGCCGCCCGTGTCGCCGCTGCCGTTGTCGCCACTGCCGCCCGTGCCGCCGCCGGTCGAGACTCCGTATTGCGGCGATCCGACCACGATTGTCCTGCCGCTGATTGCCACCGAGATGCCGAAATCGTCGCCCGCTGCACCATTGGATTCCGTGAGTTTGGCGGTCTCGGTCATGTTCGCCCAACCGGTAGCGGGCTCCGTGAACGTGTAGGCCGCGCCCTGCGCGGTGTTGCCGCCGACCGTGGCGTTTTCTGCTCCAACCACGATGGTGTCGCCGCTGATCGAAACCGCGTCGCCGAAAAAGTCGCCCGCGGCGCCGTCGGACGCGGTGAGCTTGGCGGTCTGGGTCATGTTGGCCCAGCCGGCGGCGGGTTGCGTAAACACGTAGGCCGCGCCCTGCTCGCTGTTCGCACCCACGTTGGCGTCCCAAGCCCCAACCACCACCGTGTTGCCGCTGATCGAAACCGAGCCGCCGAAGTCGTCGTAAGCCGCGCCGTCGGACGCGGTGAGCTTGGCGGTCTGGGTCATATTCGTCCAACCGCCGGCAGGTTCCGCGAAGACGTAGGCCGCACCCTGCGAGCTGTTCGCACCGATGTTGGCGCCCACGCGCCGACCACGACCGTGTTGCCGCTGTTCGAGACCGACGCGCCGAAGAAATCGGTTGCGGCGCCGTCGGACGCGGTGAGTTCGGCGGCCTGGGTCATGTTCGCCCAACCGGTAGCCGGCTTCGTATAGACGTAGGCCGCTCCTTGGGGATTGACCTGTTCGGGGTTGTCCGCTCCGACGACGATCGTGTTGCCGCTGATCGAAACCGATGCACCGAAATCCGCGTCGGCCTGGCCGTTGGGCGCGACCAGCTTGGCGGTCTGAGTCATGTTCGCCCAACCGGCGGCGGGCTCCGTGAAGATGTATGCCGCGCCCTGGCTGCTGTTGGCGCCGATCGTGGCGTTGTCCGCACCGACCACGATCGTATTGCCGCTGATCGAGACCGATTCGCCGAAGAAGTCGCCCGCCACGCCATCGGACGCGGTGAGTTCGGCCACCTCGGTCATATCGCCCCAACCGGCGTTGGGCTCCGTGAAGACGTAGGCCGCGCCCAGGCCATTGCCGGCCTGGACCGCCCCAACGACGATCGTGTTGGCGCTGATCGCAACCGAGCCGCCGAACTGGTCGCCCGTCGCTCCATCGGACGCGGAGAGCTGACCGATTTCCGTTGCGATGACTTGCTGCTCGGCAGTGGCCAGGGCCTTGTGGACCGTGCTGCCGGCCTGGACGGCATCACCCGGATCGCTCGGCGGCAGGCTGCCGACCAGGGAACCGGGAGCAATGGAAAACATGGCCCTTCGCTCCAACGATTCGATGGTGAGGCGGCGCTCTAAGGCCAAGTGCCATTGCGTGTTGCTGCGGGTACGCGAATAACGGGAAAGGGTGGCGATCAGGCTAATGACTGTAGCTCCCGGCTGCGAGAAATAGGGGGTGAGGTTCGGGAAACCTCAGCTTCGCACTTTTGCGATGTTTGAGTAATGGGCAACTGCCGTGCCGTTGGCTACTGTCGCGGTTTTCTAGGCATTCTTGCGTTTTGGGTGACATCAAAGTGATAGCACTGTGCTGCGGACTTGCGCCAGCGGGGAGCAGGCTCTCCCGGTTTTTGGTGTATACCATAGGTAGTAGTAGTATGGTTGGCCGAGTTAAGCACCTAAGTGGTCCATTTCACAAATAACTTCAGGGATACGTTCGTAGGGTGGGACCAGCGAGCTTGCGAGCGCCGGCCCACCAGTCCCCGGTGTTGGTGGGCCGGCGCTCGCAAGCTCGCTGGTCCCACCCTACGGCTGAATCCGTGCAACCCTGACATCATCTCTGAAACGGACCACTAAGCCCGGAAGACCCGTAAACCAGGGTGGCAATTCGGGCTCGGTGCGATCTTGCATGAATCCAATGTGGTAAGATTAGATACGGCTCGCGGTTGCGATTTACACTGACCCGAAGCGCCAGCGAGGACACAAAGTCGTTTCCTCGCTGACGCTTCGGGTTCGTGTGGAATTTGACCAGTCTCGATCGCGAGCGGCAGTATTTCCACGGTCTTGCCTCGGAGTTTTGGCATGAATATCCTTTTGGCGACGAGCGAAGCGGTCCCGTTTGCGAAAACCGGCGGACTGGCGGACGTGAGCGGCGCCTTGCCCGTCGAGTTGGCGCGGCTAGGGCACCAGGCCGCCGTGATCATGCCCGGCTATCGGCAAACCCGCTACTGCGGCCAGCCGATCGAGCCGCTGGGCCTCGATTTCATCGTGCCCATCGGCAGCAAGATGGTCAGCGGGCACCTCTCGCGAAGCACCATGCCCGGCGGCAAGGTCCCGGTCTACCTCGTGCACCAGGACCAGTACTTCGACCGCGACCAGCTCTACGGCGCCGACGGCAAGGATTATATCGATAATGCCGAACGCTTCGTGTTTTTCTCCCGCGCCGTGCTGGAGGCCGTCCGCCTGCTGGACCTGCCCGTCGACGTCCTGCATGCCAACGACTGGCAGACGGGACTGGTGCCGGCCTACTTGAAGATCATCTACGCCGGCATTCCGCGGTACCAGAAAATCGCCTCCGTGTTCGCCGTCCATAACATGTCCTACCAGGGCCAGTTCTGGCACTGGGACATGCTCTTGACCGGCCTGGACTGGAAGTTTTTCAACTGGCACCAGATGGAATTCCACGGCAAGCTCAACCTCTTGAAAACGGGCATGGTCTTTGCCGATTCGATCGTCACCGTCAGCCCTCGCTATGCGCAGGAGATCCAGTCGAGTCCCTTGGGCTGCGGGCTGGAGGGCGTGCTGCAGTATCGGCGCGAGGCGCTTGTGGGGATTCTCAACGGCATCGACGAAAGCGACTGGAATCCGGCCACGGACCGCCATCTGCCGGCGCAGTACGATGCCGCGACCGTCGCGCTGGGCAAGGCGGCCTGCAAGGCGGCGCTGCAGAAGGAGTTGGGCCTGCCGCAAGCCGCCGCCGCGCCGCTGGTTTCCAGCGTGGGCCGCTTGGACGATCAGAAGGGCTTCGACCTGATCGCCGAGCTCATGCAGCGCTGGGTGCAGACCAGCGAGGTGCAATGGGCCATTCTGGGCACGGGGCAGCCGAAATACCACAAGTTGTTCGAGGGCCTGGCCCAGCGCTTTCCGAACAAGGTCGCCGTGCGGCTGGAGTTCTCCAACCCCTTGGCCCATCGCATTGAGGCCGGCAGCGACATGTTCCTCATGCCCAGCCGTTTCGAGCCCTGCGGGCTGAACCAGATGTACAGCCTGAAGTACGGCACGGTGCCGATCGTCCGCGAGACGGGCGGCCTGGCCGACACGATTGTCGGTTACGGCAGTCCGCAGGCCCCGCTCGCAGCAGGGGAACAGGGCGCGCCGGCCAACGGATTCAGTTTCCAGGAGTACAGCCCTTTGGCCTTGAGCGAGACCCTCCGCCGCGCCTGCGACCTCTTCCGCCTGCAGCCGGAAGAGTGGAAGAAGCTGATCGATACCGGCATGCGGCAGGATTGGTCCTGGGGACGCAGCGCGAGGAAGTACGTCGAGCTGTATCTGAAGACAGCGACGGCGCGGCGACGGCGAAACCCGAATGACGGGGCCTCCCCGCTCCTGCTTCGTACCCCGCTCTCAGCTCCTGCTCCCCGCTCTCTGCTCCTGCTCCCCCACCCGAAGTGGTGCAGCGTTGGCGAAATGTGGCCAGATTAGACCTTTTCGGTGGTTTTTCGGCGATCTCACCCATCTACTGGCTATGCGTACATCAGTCACGCGAACTTGCCCAGGCGATGAAAACTGCGGGAAAACGGCGCCTTTACACTCCATAGAGTCACAGTTCTTTTGGCGGAAATCCGGCCACGAACTGGCCAAATTCGGCCACGAACTGGCCAAATCTGGCCAAATTTGGCCAAATCTGGCCACATTTGTCCAGATTGTGCCGATCCGCGGAATTTTCACCCCTCGCCTTGCTGGGCCACCCGCAATGCCGGTCAACAAAATCCTATTTTTCCGCTCGGCAGCAAAGGCAGGGAGCAGAGAATGCCGACCGGCGGCCGGCAAGCACGAGGAACACTAATCTCCGCTAATTACCACTTATCATTGTCATGTTAGTGATAATTAGCGTGGATTAGCGTTGCCCCTTGGTTCTTGGCCCCCGGCGCAGTGGGCCGGGGGCCGTTCTGCTTGTTGTCAATTGTCAAAGAGCGGCCTTTATATCCATATATACGGATTTCGCGCCGGCGATGGGAAATTGGCGCGCGTGTTTTGTTGCCATCTTGTTCCGCAAGGTGTTGATACAGCGGCACTTGCGTCGGAAAAAAAATTTCCGGATTTGCGACAAAGTAATCGGCGATTTGCCCCCTCTTCATCGGGGGTGTTGTTTTACCGTTTGGTTGGACTCTGGCGATTTGGGCAAGGAAAGCATGAAGCCCTTCTCGACTTGGGACCGTTGCATAGCCATTTCAGCGGGGATAGAATCGGTGTTTTCCCCGTACTTGCGACTTACTGGCCCCCCGAAACGGTCCCTGACGGGCGCAGCCCATCCGTAAATCGGAGCAAAACCGTCAGGAACCGTGGGGCCAAGGTGCGTCCGGTGGAAGTGAGCAGAACTAATGGCGGTCGGGCAGCTAAGGATTGCGGTTGCGCAACCCACAAGGGCCGGAGGCTAGACACGCGGCGCGGATTGAGGGAATGACGGTGATTTGACCCAAACTCCATGGAACCTGAATCATGGCTCAACTTGAGGCTCTGACCAAAGACACCTCGGTCAAAGGGATACTCCCCGACGGCCTGGTTACCGTCGTGGACGTCAAATGGATCGGTACGGTGGCCATCGAGACTCACCTACAAGGATTCCGCCGGCCGCCTCGGCAACGAGCTGATCTATCGCGATCGCGAGCCGACTTTGGAAGTCGTCACCGCGGGACGTCCCTGGAGTTTCGACGGCGACGGGGCGATGTTCCGCCTGGTCTCCGAGGCCCATCGCATCGGCCTCGCCTACCTCTTCGACCCGCTTCTGGCGGTCCACACTTCCCTGGTCGAGCCCCTCCCGCACCAGATCACGGCCGTCTATGAAGAAATGCTGCCGCGGCAGCCGCTCCGCTTTCTTCTGGCGGACGATCCCGGCGCCGGCAAGACCATCATGTGCGGGCTGCTGACGAAGGAACTCAGCGTTCGCGGCGATCTCCAGCGTTGCATGATCGTTTGCCCCGGCAACCTTGCCGAGCAATGGCAGGATGAATTGGAATCGCCGATTCCATCTGCCGTTCGAGATCATGACGAACGATAAGTTGGAATCGGCCCGCACCGGCAACTGGCTCCAGGAGAACAATCTGGTCATTTGCCGCCTCGACAAGCTCAGCCGCAACGAAGACCTCCAGGAGAAGGTCAAGCAGACCGATTGGGATTTGATCGTCTGCGACGAAGCCCACAAGATGTCGGCCTCCTTCTTCGGCGGCGAGGTCAAGGCCACCAAGCGTTACCGCCTCGGCCAACTGCTGGCCAGCGTCACCAGGAATTTCCTGCTGATGACGGCCACGCCGCACAACGGCAAAGAGGAAGACTTTCAGCTTTTCATGGCCTTGCTGGATGGCGATCGTTTCGAGGGCAAGTTCCGCGATGGCGTCCATACGGTCGATGCCTCGGACATGATGCGGCGGCTGGTGAAGGAGAAGCTGCTCAAGTTCGACGGCACGCCCCTGTTCCCCGAGCGGATCGCCTACACGGTCAACTACGACCTGTCCGACGCCGAAGCCGACCTCTACAAGCAGGTCACCGATTACGTCCGCGAGGAGTTCAACCGGGCCGAGGCCCTGGAGAACGAGGGCCGCAAAGGGACGGTCGGCTTCGCGCTGACGATCCTGCAACGGCGGCTGGCGTCGTCGCCGGAGGCCATTTACCAATCGCTTCGTCGTCGCCGGGAACGGCTGGAAAAGCGGCTCCGCGAGGAGCAGCTTCTCAAGCGCGGCGCGGAAGCCCGCCTTGGCCCCGATGCCGGCCTCCCGGTCTATACGCTGGATGACCTGGAGGAACTCGACGACGCCCCAGATGCCGAGATCGAGGAGGCCGAGGAGAAGGTCGTCGATCAGGCGTCGGCGGCGCGGACGATTGCCGAACTCCAGGTCGAGATCGGGATGCTTGGCCGCCTGGAGGCACTGGCCGACAAGGTGCGGCGTTCGGGCACCGACAAGAAGTGGGAGGAACTTTCGAAGCTCTTGCAAAACAACACGCGAGATGTTCGATGCCCACGGCCATCGCCGCAAGCTGATCATCTTCACGGAACATCGCGACACGCTGAACTACCTGGAGGAGCATATCGGATCGCTCCTGGGGCGGCCCGAAGCCCTGGTCACGATCCACGGCGGCATGGGCCGCGAGGAACGCCGCAAGGCCCAGGACGCATTCACCCAGGATAAGGAGGTCGAAATCCTCGTCGCCACCGACGCGGCCAGCGAGGGCATCAACCTCCAGCGCGGGCACCTGATGGTCAACTATGACCTGCCCTGGAACCCGAACCGCCTGGAGCAGCGGTTCGGGCGGATTCACCGCATCGGCCAAACCGAGGTCTGCCACCTGTGGAATCTGGTGGCCAAGGAGACCCGCGAAGGGCGCGGTATACCAGCGGCTTCTGGAAAAATTGGACGAAGAACGCAAGGCGTTGGGCGGCCAGGTCTTCGACATCCTGGGTCGGCTTACCTTTGAGAATCGCCCGCTCCGCGAATTGCTCCTGGAGGCGGTCCGCTACGGGAACAGCCCGAGGTCCGGGCACGGCTGACCCAGGTGATCGAGAACGCCTTTGACCGCGACCACCTCAAGGAGCTGATCGAGGGCCGGTGCCCTGACCAGCGATACGATGGACGTGACCCGCGTTCGGGCCATCCGGGAAGAGATGGAGCGGGCCGACGCACGGCGGCTGCAACCGCATTTCATCGCGTCCTTCTTCCTCGAAGCCTTCAAACTGCTCGGCGGCAAGGTCCATGAGCGCGAACCCAAGCGGTACGAGATCACGCACGTTCCCGCGCGTCGTTCGCAGCCGTGACCGGCAGATCGGGCGCGGCGATGCGGTTCTGCTACGCTACGAGCGGATCACCTTCGAGAAAGAAGTTGATCGCCGTCCCCGGCAAGCCGTTGGCGGCTTTCGTATGTCCCGGCCATCCCCTCTTGGAAGCGACGATCGACCTGATTATCGAACGGAATCGCGACCTCCTGAAACGCGGGGCCGTCCTGGTCGATGAGTCCGATCCCGGAGAAGAGGTTCGCACGCTGATCTACCTGGAACATGCGATCCAGGACGCCCGCCTGGTGCGTTCCGGCCAGCGGCGGATCGTCTCCATGCAGATGCAATTTGTCGAAATCGACGTGGAGGGGAACACCTCGGCCGCCGGCTACGCCCCGTACCTCAACTATCGTCCGCTCTCCGAGGACGAACTGGCAATCCTGCCCCAGATACTTGAGCCGAATTGCTTGACCGACAGCCGGCTAAAGCCGGGACTCCAACTTGCTGGAGTCCCGCCTTTAGGGAAACTTGCTGGAGTCCCGCCTTTAGGGCAACCTGCTGGAGTCCCGCCTTTAGGGCAACCTGCTGGAGTCCCGCCTTTAGGCGGCTGGTTCCGCAATGAACTTGAATCCCGCGTGCTCGCTTACGCCGCCGAGCATCTCGTTCCCTCGCACCTGGGCGAGGTCCGTTTGCGGAAAGAGGCCCTGATCGACAAGACTCGGGCGGCAGTCCATGAGCGGCTGACCAAGGAAATCAATTATTGGGATTATCGCGCCAATCAATTGAAGGAGCAGGAGTTAGCGGGCAAGGTCAATGCCAAGCGTCAATTCAGGGCTTGGCCCGGCTGCGGGCCGACGATCTAACCGCCCGCCTCCAAAAGCGCATGGCCGAACTGGAGCAGGAACGCAAACTCTCGCCCTTGCCGCCCGTGGTTTTGGGCGCGGCACTGATCGTGCCCGCCGGACTGCTGGCCGCGCTCCTCCGCTCTCCTGCCGGGAGAGGGGCAGGGGGTGAGGGCTGTCCGCCGACCTTCGCCGCCGATACCAAGCGGTCAGAGCAGCTTGCGGTCTGTTGCGTGATGGAAACCGAGCGGCGGTTGGGGTATATCCCAAGGGATGTAAGCGCCGCAGAAATTGGGTTATGATGTGGAGTCGTCGATCCCCGACACCGGGCGACTGCGTTTCATTGAGGTCAAGGGTCGTGTGGCCGGAGCGAAGACTGTCACGATTACCACGGGCGAGATCCTCGACCGCCTTGAACAAGCCCGACGATTTCATCCTCGCGATTGTCGAGATCGACGGCGATAAGACGGAGCCGCGGTATATCCGGCAGCCGTTCCAACGAGAGCCGGATTTTGGCGTGACGAGCGTGAATTATGATCTCAGCGATTTGCTTGCGAGAGCAGAAGAACCGTCCTAAATCGCATTAACCTATATGCAGTTGATGAAATGAACAAGCCATGTCCAAAGCACCGCAAAATCGGCCATCGAAGCCACTGACGCCTAAGAACCTCCACGCGCAGATCAGGTTTGCACAGGGCCAGCTAAGAGAATGCATTGCCGAAAATGGGAATCAGCGTTTTCGCGATCGTGGACTTGATTCTTGAAGAATTGGCGGCGATCGTGGACTCAATTCTTGCGAAGGAACCAGCATGACCGGCGCCGTGGAACGCGTGGAACAATGGATGGACGCCAAGGAGGGCGAGCACTTCGAGTTCAAAGAAGCGAAGCATCGTTTTGATTTCGAAGAACTCTGCAAGATTTGCGTGGCCTTGGCGAACGAGGGCGGTGGTCGCGTAATCTTGGGCGTATCCGACCGCCGCCCGCGCCAAGTTGTCGGCAGCCTGGCCTTCGACCAGCCGGAACGTACCCGGAATGGGCTCATGGAACGTCTTCATCTCCGCATCGACTTCGAGGAGATTATGCATCCCAGCGGGCGCGTATTGGTCTTTGAAATCCCACCGCGGCCCGTCGGCATTCCCATCAAAGACAAGGCCGGCACCTACTGGACGCGATCGGGTGACAGTCTCGTGCCCATGTCGGAGGAACGCCTTCGTGCCGTCTTCGCGGAAGGTGGTCAAGACTTCTCGGCGGAAGCGTGCTCTGCGGCCAGGCTGTCGGATCTCGATCCGGCGGCGATTCAGGAATTCCGCCGTCGCTGGATTACCAAGTCTGGTAACCAGGCGCTTGCCGGACTCGGAGATGAGCAGTTGCTCGCCGATGTCGAGGCGATCGTGGACGGCAAGCCGACTTTCGCCGCCCTGATCCTTTTTGGCACGCGCCCCTGCCTGGGAAGGCATCTGGGGCAGGCGGAAGTCGTCTTCGAATACCGCTCGTCGGACGCGACCGGCCCCGCCCAGGATCGCGGGAGTACCGCTGTGGGTTCTTCACGTTCTACGACGAGCTTTGGAACAAGATTAATTTGCGTAACGATAACCAGTCGTATCAGGACGGACTATTCGTCCTCAATATCCGCACCTTTGCGGAACGTTCCGCGCGCGAAGCGATCCTTAACGCGGTCAGTCACCGCAACTATCAGTTGGGCGGCAGCGTATTCGTGCGGCAATTCCCGCGGCGTTTGGAAGTCGTCAGCCCGGGCGGTTTCCCCACGGGCATCGCGCTCGACAATATTCTTGATCGCCAAAACCCGCGAAACCGGCGAATTGCCGATATTTTCGCGCGTTGTGGGCTCGTCGAACGCTCCGGCCAGGGCATGAACTTCATGTTTGAGGAGTGCATTCGCGAGGGCAAGTCCGTCCCCGACTTCGCGAACACGGACCAGTACCAGGTCGCAGTGACGCTCCACGGGACGTTGCAAGACCCGCATTTCGTCCGTTATCTCGAACGGGTCGGGAAGCAGCGATTGGCCACGTTCAACACCCACGACTTTCTGATCCTCGACCTCATCAATCGCGATCAGAAGATGCCCGATTACTATCGGCCTCGCCTTCCATACCTGCTCGACCAGGGAGTCGTGGAGCGCATGTCGCGCGATAAGTTGATCCTCTCGCGCAAGTTCTACGACTTCACGCGAAAGCCCGGTGCTTATACCCGAAAGCGCGGTTTGGACCGTGAGACGAACAAAGCCCTGCTACTGAAACATATCCAGAACAACCAAGATGAGGGGAGTCCACTCCAGGACCTCTTGGAGGTTCTTCCCGCCCTGTCCCGCGAGCAGGTGAAGACCCTCTTGCGCAAACTGAAAAACGCGGGAAGGATACACAATCGAGGTGCCACAAGAGCTGCACGATGGTATCCCGATGATAGCAATTAAGTGGGGTTCGCACTTCGCCGTTCGGGTGCATATTAGAACCAATTCCAACCCGATCCAAACACAAATACAATAGTGCAAGTCCTTGCAAATGCAGATGTTACGACAAACCAATTGGTGCAAATAGACACAAATAGGCGCAAATAGAGAAGCAATTCGAATGGCACCGAGACGAAAATCGCAAGCGTCGAATGAACGCCGTTCGCTCTTCGCGTACCCCCAAGATGTGAGCAACGCAGTCCTCAAATATCTATGATGACCCCCTACCGCAAGAAGCTCATCGAGGTTGCCCTGCCGCTGGAGGCGATCAATGCCGAGTCGGCCCGCGAAAAGTCGATCCGGCATGGGCATCCCAGCACGCTGCACCTGTGGTGGGCGCGGCGGCCGCTGGCGGCCTGCCGGGCGGTGCTCTTTGCCTCGCTCGTGGACGACCCCGATAGCGATCCGCACTATCTCAAGCCCAACGGTTCGCTCGATAAGGATGCGGCCGGGCTCAAGCGGGCCGACCTCTTCAACCTGATCGAAGAACTGGTGATGTGGGAGAACTCCAACAACCCCCAGGTCATCCGCACGGCCCGCGCCGAGATCGCCCGCTGCGTGGCGTCGCGGTTGATTGAAACGGGGGTGTTGAAGAAGGACACGGAAGTTGGAGTCCCGGCTTTAGCCGGAGAAGACGATTCGCATACCAGCCCGACGCATACCAGCCCGACGCGCCAGCGAGGGAGAACGACGCTGACGGAAAATGAAAGACCGGCTAAAGCCGGGACTCCAGCGGGGACTCCAACGGTGACGGCCTACGACCTGGTGAAACGCGGGCATTGCCGGCCGATCGCCACGGGGCTCGACAAGAAGGTGGGCCGGGTCCGCTTCTCGTTCGACGTTTCGGAACTGCCGCCCGAGGAATCGGTCAATGCCTTCCTGGCCGAGCATGCCCCGCCCGTGCTCGACCCATTCTGCGGCGGCGGCTCGATCCCGCTGGAGGCGCAACGCCTGGGCCTGCGGGCCTACGCCAGCGACCTCAACCCGGTGCCCGTGCTGATCAACAAGGCCCTCATTGAGATTCCGCCCAAGTTCGCCGGGCGGCCGCCGGTCAATCCCGATTGGCAGAAAAAGTCGAAAGAGGAGAAGGCCGCGAAGCTCTGGCATGTGCGCAGGGCCTTGCCGAGGACGTCCGCTACTACGGCCAGTGGATGCGCGACGAGGCCGAGAAACGCATCGGCCACCTCTATCCCAAGGTCGAAGTCACCGCCGAAATGGCCAAAGACCGACCCGATCTTGAAGCCTACGTCGGACAGAAACTCACCGTCATTGCTTGGCTTTGGGCCAGAACCGTCCCCTCACCGAACCCGGCCGCAAAAGGTGTTCAAATTCCACTTGTGCGCTCATTTTGGCTTTCGACGAAGAAAGGCAGGGAGGCGTCGGCGCGGCCAGTTATTGATAAAGGAGCAATTTCGTGGCGGTTTGAAGTGGGCGTCGGAGAACCGCCGGCCGATTTTAAGCCAAGTGCTGGCACAATTGGCCGCAAGGGTGGACGCTGTATCCTTACCAACGTCCCGATGAACCTTCCACACGTCCGCACGGAAGGCCAGGCCGGTCGGATGAAACATCGCCTCGTCGCCATCGTTGCCGAGGGCAAGAGCGACCGAGTATACCTCTCGCCCGTAGATGAACACGTGAACGCAGCCGCGGCACCTACGCCATCGTGGAAACCAGACTCACCGCTGCCCGACAACCGCCGCGACTTCAAGACGCCAAATTATGGCATGTCGACGTTTGCTGATCTTTTCACTCGTCGCCAATTGTCGGCGCTGGTGACGTTCAGCGATTTGGTGGCCGAAGTGCGGACGGAGGTGCTGGCCGCTGCCAAAACCGTAAGCCCGGTGAAAGAAGGACGTCTTGACGTAACGGAGTACGCAAACGCCGTGGCGACATACTTGACGTTTGCCGTAAGCAAGGCGTCAACTCGGAACTGCTCATTGGCAATCTGGGAACCGGGGACAGGGTTTGGTCGCCTAGCAGCAGCGCTTGGCCGGCAAGCGTTGCCGATGCAATGGATGTTCGCTGAAACCAATCCCCTGGCGGGCGCTGGTGGCGATATTGCCGGGACAGCCGAATCGGTCAGCAAGGTCATCGACGATCTGCCGGCAGGAATAGCCGGCACAGTGAACCAACTTAGCGCAACTGCGATTGATCAACATGCGGCCATCTCTACCGATCCACCATACTACGACAATATCGCATATGCTGACCTAAGTGATTTCTTTTACATCTGGTTACGCCGCTCACTAGTGAAATTATACCCCTCACTTTTCGCGACGCTATTGACGCCAAAACGCAGGAACTGGTCGCATCGCCATACCGCCACGGTGGAAGCAAGGAAAAAGCGCAGGAGTTCTTTGAGCTTGGCCTCGGCGACGCGTTTGACCGAATGCGGCGCGTTCACGATCCCGAAGTACCCCTGACCGTTTTCTACGCATTCAAGCAGGCCGAGACCGACGAACACGTCGACGATGATGACGACGAAGGCGGTGACTTTGCTCAAGTCTCGACGGGGTGGGAGACCATGCTTGCGGGACTTATACGTTCAGGATTTTGTGTCCACGGTACGTGGCCGATCCGTACCGAAGCCGTGAATGCTCTGAAGAAGGACATGAGCGCATTGGCCTCCTCGGTCGTCCTCGTCTGCCGCCCTCGGCCCGACGACGCCCCGCTCGCAACTCGCAAAGAGTTTATCACTGCCCTCCGTCGCGAGTTACCCGATGCCTTGCGGAATCTACAGCGGGGCAGCATCGCGCCGGTGGACCTGGCGCAGGCGGCGATTGGGCCGGGGATGGCCGTCTTCACCCGCTATGCCAAGGTCATGGAGAGCGACGGCTCGCCGATGACCGTCCGCACGGCGCTGGGGCTCATCAACCAGGCCCTCGACGAAGTGCTGGCCGAGCAGGAAGGGGAGTTCGATGGCGACACCCGCTGGGCCCTGGCGTGGTTCGAGCAGTTCGGCATGGAGGAAGGGCCCTTCGGCGACGCCGAAACGCTCAGCAAGGCCAAGAATACGGCCGTCAACGGACTGGTCGAGGGCGGTGTCATCAAGGCCCGCGGTGGGAAGGTGCAAGCTGGTCAAGCGCCAGGAACTGCCCGAGGGCTGGAATCCGGCCGCCGACAAGCGGCTCACGGTCTGGGAAATCGCACAGCACTTGATCCGCACGCAACAGCAAGAGGGCGAGGTGGCAGCGGCCGCCCTGATGCACAAGCTGGGCGGCATGGCCGAGACGGCCCGCGATCTGGCCTACCGCCTCTACACGATCTGCGAGCGGAAGAAATGGGCCGACGAGGCCCTGGCCTATAACGGCCTCGTAATCGCCTGGCCGGAGTTGACAAAGCTGGCGCTGGCGGAGCGGAGCAAGGCGCCGGCCAAGCAATCCGAGATGTTTTGATCGCCGTTGGAGTCCCGCCTTTAGGCGGAGGTTGTTGGAGTCCCGCCTTTAGGCGGAATTCTCGGTGGATTCCGGCTAAAGCCGGGGCTCCAGCGGGCGACAACCGGCTAAAGCCGGGACTCCAGCGGGCGACAACCGGCTAAAGCTGGGACTCCAGCGGGCGACAACCGGCTAAAGCCGGGACTCCAACGTAGGACTCGCTCGCGAGCCCGGCAACCGCTATACTGACGAAGAGCCTAATTATCCTAATTGCCTGCTTGCCGGCTAAAGCCGGGACTCCAACTCTGCTTGCCGGCTAAAGCCGGGACTCCAACTCTGCCTGAACCGGCTAAAGCCGGGACTCCAACATGGCCCTCGAATACACCAACCGCAAGGATGATACCTATTATCTCCAAGCGGGCAAGACCAAGACCGGGAAGCCTCGCTACTGGTGCGGCCGCAAGCTGACCGGCGAAGCGTTGGATGCGATGCCCGAGGGCTACGAGTTCCGGGAGGATCCCGCGAGCGCGATCGTCTCCGTGCGCAAGGTCCAATCCACGGAAATCAGCCCCCTGGAAATCAAGATCCTGTCCGACGGGATTCGGGAATATGCCGGTTTGGAGCATTTCATCGTGGACGTGGAGGGCGACAGCCTGGTGGTCTACCTTCCCGATCGAGGAGAGGACATGGCCGATGAGATGCTGGAGAGGTTCGGCGGGCTGGCGTCGTTCATGTCGCACCGCATGCAGCAGACCAAAGAGTGGCTGATGCGGCACTCCAACTACACGAAGATGATGCGGTTTCTGCTGGTGGACCCGGCTAAGCGCCTTTTCGTCGTCCAGCGCTGGTGCTTTCGCGGCAGCGTCGACGATTGGATTGGGCTGGGCCGCCGCACACCGGCCCCGTTGCCGGACCTGGTGCGTTTGTACGCGCAAGACCTTGGCAAGGACAGCTTCTACGACCTGATGTAGCCGCCTGAAGGCGGGACTCCAGCCAGTTGGAGTCCCGGCTTTAGCCGGCCTGTGAAATTAGAACCAGAAATCGCTAAGCCAACACTGAGCAAAGACCGCCTGAAGGCGGGACTCCAGCCAGTTGGAGTCCCGGCTTTAGCCGGCCTGTGAAATTAGAACCAGAAATCGCTAAAGCCAACACTGAGCAAAGACCGCCTGAAGGCGGGACTCCAGCCAGTTGGAGTCCCGGCTTTAGCCGGCCTGTGAAATTAGAACCAGAAATCGCCAAGCCAACACTGAGCAAAGACCGCCTGAAGGCGGGACTCCAGCATGATAGATCCAGATAGAATCATGTACCAGTGGCGGCAAATGACGCCCGCCGAGCGCGCGGCGGCGCTCCAGTCCCGGCAGTGCCGCCGCGTGCCCTGGCACGGTCCGCCCCACTATGAGGATGAGTCCGGGCTCTACCTGCTGACCGCGGCCTGTTATGAACATCGCCCTTGGATCGGAGTCGCCCCGCCGCGCATCGCCGCGTTCGAAGCGGAGTGGCTGGAGACCCTCGCGCAACACTGCCACCATGTCTTCGCATGGGTCGTCTTGCCGAACCACTACCACGCCTTGCTCCAAGCCCGCGACCTGGACGGACTGCTCAAGGCGCGTAGCGCAGTTGCACGGGAGGACGTCGTTTCGCTGGAACGGGGAAGAGGGCTGCCGCGGTCGGCAAGTGTGGCACCGCGCGGTCGAGACAGGCATCAAGTCGGAGGGGCATTTCTGGGCCTCTATGAACTACGTGCTGCACAACGCTGTACGCCACGGTTACGCGAAACGTTGGCAGGACTGGCCCTATTCCAACGCCGCGCAGTACCTGGCGGAGGTGGGACGTGCGGAAGCCGAACGACGCTGGCGCGAGTACCCGCTATTGGATTTCGGGAAAGACTGGGACCCGCCGGAACTTTGAGATAGGAGAAGCCGGCTAAAGCCGGGACTCCAGCGGGTTGGATAGGAGAAGCCGGCTAAAGCCGGGACTCCAACGGGTTGGAGTGTTGGAGTCCCGGCTTTAGCCGGCCCTATCGGAAATATTGGGGAAAGACCGCCTAAAGGCGGGACTCCAACAAATCGGACTCCAGCAAAGGAAGTTAAACATGGCAATCACGAACCGCGAACGAATCGGCAAGGCCCTCGACCTGTTGAACGAGGGCTTGCGGCCCTTTGTCGAGCGGGAACTCAAGGCCGTCCACGGCAATAAATGGGAAGAGGTTGCCAAAGAAGGGCAGACGCCGGAACGCGGGAAAAGAAGGCCGGCTAAAGCCGGGACTCCAACAGCCGGGACTCCAACGTTCCACCTCGATACCCAGGGCCTGCTGGCCGTGCTCTGGAACCAGTGGAATACCATATTCGCCAAGACATTGGGGCCGGCCGAAAGGAGCCTGGTCAGTGAATTGCGCGACATCCGCAACAAGTGGGCACATCAGGAGGCCTTTGCCAGCAGCGACGCCTACCGAGCCCTGGACAGCATGGAACGGCTGCTGGCCGCAGTCTCCGCCTCCGAAGCCGAACAGATCGGCCAGATGCGGATGGATCTGCTGCGGCTGCAATTCGACGAGCAGCGACGCAGCGAAATGCGGAAAGCCTCGTTCATTCCGACCGAGGGCAAGCCGCAAGGCGGCCTGAAACCGTGGCGCGAGGTGGTCACTCCGCATAGCGACGTGGTCAAAGGCACCTACCAGCAGGCCGAGTTTGCCGCCGACCTGTGGCAGGTCTACCAGAACGAAGGCTCGGAAGAGTACCAGAACCCGACGGAGTTCTTCCGCCGCACGTTCATCACCGAAGGACTGAAGGGTCTCTTGACCGGCGCATTGATCCGCCTTGCCGGCAAGGGCGGCAATCCGGTCGTCGAATTGCAGACCAATTTCGGCGGCGGCAAGACGCACTCCATGATGTCGCTGTGGCACCTCTTCTCCGGCGTCTCGCCCGGCGAATTGCTCGGCGTGGACGAGCTGGTCAAAGAGGCCGGCGTGCCCGTGGCCAGCGGCGTCCACCGGGCCGTTCTGGTCGGCACGAAGATTTCTCCGGGCCAAACCCACCAAAAACCAGATGGCACCCTGGTCCGCACCCTCTGGGGCGAGTTGGCATGGCAGCTTGGCGGCAAGCCCGGCTACGAGATGCTCAAGGACGACGACGAGAAGGGCACAAACCCCGGCGACACGCTGAAGAAGCTGTTCAAGCGCTTTGCTCCCTGCCTGATCCTGATCGACGAATGGGTGGCCTACGCCCGGCAATTGCGCGACGAAGTCTCGCTGCCGGCCGGGACGTTCGATACGCAGTTCACCTTCGCCCAGGCCCTGAGCGAGGCCGCGAAGGTCGCCAAACAGACCGTTTTGGTTGTCAGCATTCCCGAATCGAAGAACGAGATCGGCGGCTCCTTCGGGCAAGCTGCCTTGGAGCAGTTGAAGAACGCCATCGGCCGCGTCGAATCGCCCTGGCACCCGGCCCGGCCGGACGAGAGCTTTGAAATCGTCCGCCGCCGCCTGTTTGAGCCCATGACCGGCGACCAATTTGTGGCTCGCGATGCCGTGGCCAAGGCCTTTTCGGAGATGTACGGCTCGCAGCACCAGGAGTTTCCGCCCGATTGCCGCGAGGCGACCTATGAGCGCCGGATCAAGATGGCCTATCCCATCCATCCCGAGCTCTTCGACCGGTTGCACAACGACTGGTCGGCCTTGGACAAGTTCCAGCGGACCCGCGGCGTCTTGCGGCTGATGGCGGCCGTGATCCACTCCCTTTGGGAACGCAACGACAGCAACCTGCTCATCATGCCGGCCACGATCCCTATCGACGACCCGAAGGTCCAGGACGAATTGACGCGTTACTTGGAGGACCAATGGGTGCCGATCATCGAGAAAGACGTTGACGGCCCCAACTCGCTTCCGCTCGGATTGGACCGGGAAACGCCCACGCTGGGCCGCTATTCGGCCTGCCGCCGAGTGGCCCGGACAATCTACATGGGTTCCGCGCCGACGCAGAAGGCCGCCAACCGCGGCATCGACGACCGCCAGGTCAGGCTCGGCTGCGTCCAGCCGGGCGAGGCCGTGGCCACGTTCGGCGACGCCTTGCGGCGATTAACTGATCGCGCAACCTACCTCTACGTCGACGGCAAGCGCTACTGGTATTCGACCCAGCCCACCGTCACGCGGCTTGCCGACGACCGGGCCAGCCAGAAGAACGATGATGAAGTCAACGAGGAAATCGCCCGGCGGCTGCGCAGCGAGGCCGGTAAGCGCGACGCCTTCAGCAAGGTTCATGCCTGTCGTCCGGGTTCCGATATTCCGGAGGAGCGGACGGCCCGGCTGGTGGTTCTAGGGCCGGAGTTTTCGCACACGGCGAAAAATGCCGAAAGTGCGGCACGGAAGGAGGCACTTGCCATCCTGGAATCACGCGGCAACAGCCCTCGGAGCTATCGCAATACACTCGTCATGCTCGCGGCCGATTCGACTCGGCTCAAGGAATTGCAGACGCGGTTCGCCAGTTCTTGGCGTGGGATTCGATTTGGGACGACCGCGAGACCCTGAACCTCGACCCCTTCCAGACCAAGCAGGCCGAGACGAAACTGCGGACTTCGGACGAGACCGTGGACGCCCGCATTCCCGAGACCTTCCAGTGGCTGCTGGTGCCCGGTCAATCCGATCCCAAGGGCCAGATCGAGTGGACGGAGATCCGGCTCCAGGGGCAGGATTCGTTGGCAACTCGGGCCGCGAAAAAGCTCAAAAGCGAGGAGTTGCTGATGACGGCCCTGGGCGACGTCCGGCTTCGGCACGAACTGGACCGCGTGCCGCTGTGGCGCGGCGACCACGTCGCTGTCAAGCAACTGGCCGAGGACATGGCCAAGTATTTGTACCTGCCCCGGCTCCGCGACGACGACGTGCTCCTGGCCGCGATTCGCGAGGGCGTTGCACCTCGGCTCATTCCGTCCGAGACCTTTGCCTATGCGGAGCGTTGGGACGAAGCGAAGAAGCGCTACATTGGGCTTTCCGTCGGCCGCAAGATTCGCGTGCTCTTGGAGGGCGAAAGCCTGGTGGTCAAGCTGGACGTGGCCGAGGCCCAATTGGAGGCCGAGAGGAAGCCCCATCCGAAAACGGGCGGCGACGGTGATGGCAGTGACGCCGGCGGGGGTCTTGGCGGCGGTGGCGGCGTCACCGTCGTTGCCAAGAAGGGCGAGGGCGAGAAAGGCGGTAATGCTAGCGGCGGCGGGCAAGTCGTTGTTGTGGTGTCCCCGCAACTCTGCCGGTTCCACGGCTCAGTGAAGCTCGATCCGATGCGCCTCGGGCGGGATGCGGCGAAAATCGCCGAAGAGATCGTGCAGCATCTATCGAGCAAGATCGCCGCCGAAGTCGAGGTCACGCTGGAAATCCAGGCCCACATCCCTGACGGAGCATCGCCGGAGTTGGTGCGGACGATCACCGAGAACTGCCGCACGCTGAAGTTCGCGGATCATGGGTTTGAAGAGGATTAGTGAGGAACGTATCGCCGTACTTTATTCTACATCGGCAACGCCTAGCTCAGCAACAACTCCAGATCTTCGCTCGTCAGCCGGCTCAGGACATTCCCGTCGGCGGAGATGATCGCGTCGGCCAGGTCGCGTTTGGTGTTCTGCAGCTCGACGATCTTCTCCTCGACCGTGTCCCGCGCGATGAGGCGATAGGCGAAGACGTGCCGCTCCTGGCCGATGCGGTGGGCGCGATCGATGGCCTGGGCCTCGACCGCCGGGTTCCACCAGGGGTCGAGAATGAAGACGTAGTCGGCCGCCGTGAGGTTCAGGCCGTGCCCGCCCGCCTTGAGGCTGATGAGGAACAAGGGGCACGCCGGATCGCTCTGGAAACGCTCGACGTGCTGCTGCCGCTGCCGCGTGCGGCCGTCGAGATACTCGTAGACCAGCTTCTCCTTGTCGAGCCGGTCGCGGACGATCGCCAGGAACGAGGTAAACTGTGAGAAGACCAACGCCTTGTGCCCCTCGTCGATGATCTCGCGAAGCTGCTCCATAAGCACGTCGAGCTTGGCGCTCGATTCGCCCAGGGCGTTCTTGTCGATCAGGCCGGGATGGATGGCCGCCTGCCGCAGGCGAAGGAGGGCCTCCAGGACGTGGATCTTGGCCTTGGCCATGCCGCTCTTGGCGATCCGCTCGGCGAGGACGGCGCGGTAGTAGGTCCGCAGCTCGTCGTAGCGCTTGCGCTGCGGGCCCTCCAGGTCGCAGTGCAGCGTCTGCTCGGTCTTCTGCGGCAGCTCCTTCAACACCTGCTGCTTGGTGCGGCGGAGAATGAACGGCCCCAAGGCGCGGCGAAGCAGCGAAAGCCCTTCGCTGTCCTCGCTGACCTTCTTCGAGATGTCCTGGAATACGGACGCCTTCCCCAGCATGCCGGGGTTGAGGAACTCCAGCAGCGACCAGAGCTCGCCAAGGTGGTTCTCCACGGGGGTGCCGGTCATGGCCAGGCGATGGTCGGCCTTCAGCAGCCGGCAGGCCTTGGCCCGCTGCGAGGCGGAGTTCTTGATGGCCTGCGATTCGTCCAGGATGGCATAATCGAAGCGGATGTCCTTGAGCTTGACGATGTCCCGCTGCATCGTGCCGTAGGTGGTGATCACGAGGTCGTTGTCGTCGAAGTCGCCGATCAGCCCGCTCCGCTGCAGGCCGGTGTAGTCCAAGACCCGCAACTCGGGCGTGAAGCGCTTGGCCTCCTCGATCCAGTTGAAGACGAGGCTCCGGGGCACGACGGCCAGCGAAGGCGCGCGGCGGCCCTTGCCGTCGGCGGGCCGCGAGCGCCGCTCCTGCAGCATGGCCAGCACCTGGACCGTCTTGCCCAGGCCCATGTCGTCGGCCAGGCAGCCGCCGAGGCGGAAATCGCGCAGGAAGTGCAGCCAGCCCAGCCCTGTCTTTTGATATTCCCGCAGCTCGCCCGTGAAGCCCTGCGGCTCGTCGGCCGGCCCGACGCCGTTGAACGAGCGGAGTTTCTCGCGGAGCTCCGCGAAGGGGGCGTCGAACGTGACCTGGTCCTGGGCCGCCAGGAGCGCGTCCAAGAGCAGGGCCTGCGAGGAGCGGAAACGGATCGCCTCGCCTTCCGCCTCGCCCAGTTCGGCCATCGAGGCGAACCGCGCCAGCCACTGCTGCGGCAAGATGCCCCGCGAGCCGTCTTTCAGCCGCACGTAGTTCTGTCCCAGACGCAGGGCCTCGAGGACCTCGGGCAGACGAACCTGCATGCCGTCGAAGTCGAGCGTGCCGTCCAGGTCGAACCAATCGACGCCCGAGGTGACGTTCATCCGCCACGTGCCGGCGCGGCGGACGTGGTAGCCCTGGGCCTCGACGATCCATCCTTCGGCGACGAGCGATTCGACCGCCTCGGGCATTTTTTGGGCGGGGATCCAAATACTGTATTTCTGCGCCTGCCAGCCGTCCATGGGCCGGATGTCGCGGGAAGCCAGCGAGGCGGCCAGGTCGCGCTCGCGCTGCCGGTCGCGGACCAGGATCCGCCCTTGCTCTTCGTCGACGATCCCGCGTAGGGTCTCCTGCGCGGAGACCGACTTGCCGTCGTACAGGAAATCGATGCTGCCGGGCAGGCGATAGGGATCGTAGCGTTCCGGCTTGTCGATCATCAGGCGTCCCTGCGGCGGCAGGGAAACCTCCTCGGCGCGGAGGTTGTCGGGCAGGTTCATTTCCGGCGGGTGCCCGCTTGCGGGTGTGGGCAATTGCCAGAGCCGCCGCAGCAGTTCCCAGCGGTCCTTGTACGGGACTTCCACCTCGGGGGTCTTCCGCAGGGCCTCGATCATCCGCATCGATCCGCTCGCCTCCAGCGGCGCAAGGCGATCGTCGAGGAGCACGAGGCCCTGCCGGAAGATCGTCCGCGGGACCTGCACGGGCAGGGTTTCCACGGGCAGGGTCTGGTCGCTCTCCTGGCGATACAACTGACCGCTCAGGATCCAGCACTGCCGGGCTTCGTCGGACTGGACGTGGAGGCGGAAACGCCACGGCGGCCCGTCGTCCCAGGCCAGCGGCCGAAGATCGTGGAACTCCGGCTGGGCGTACGTGCCGTTCTCCGCCCTCGCCAGCCGCCTGGTGGCGGCGAGCATCGGCAGGAGGAACTGCTGCATGCCCTTGGGCAATTCGACCTCCGAGACGCGGGACGGCATGTAGCCGTAGTACGACTGGGTTTCCACGTCGTGGTAGCCCAGCAGGAGATTGAGAATCTCGGCGTCTTCCGGGGCCACGAGCCGGCTGGTTTCCGACGGCCGGATGCTGAGCTGCTTGAGCTTGCCGAACTGGCCGTTGGCCTTGGTCTCGCGCTGCAGGAGGAACAACACCAGCTTGCTGGCGTCGCCGCTCATCTGCTCGTCGAGAACGTACCAGACTTCGCGGGTCTTCGTCCGCCCAGCGGCGATGGCCCGGATCGGACTGTCCGGCTCGGCATCGGCGGCCCACGTGAGTTGCTGCTGCCACTTGGGCTTGGGCGGTTTTCCGCGACCCCGACCCGGAGTACCGGGTACCCCGCGTGCCCCGGCCTTGCCGCGCGGCGAGGGGAGCGGATCGTAGCCGGCCTCGTCGTCCTCATCGTCGATGTCGATCCAGGAGTCGTCCTCGTCGTAGTCGTCCGGCTCCATCGCCAGAATACCAAGCCGGCCCTTGCCGCGGGGACCGAGGTTCGTCATGTCGGCCGCCAGGATCGTGGCCCAAATATGCTTGCAGATCGCATGTTCGTCATAGTAAGGGCAAGTGCAGCAGACGGCCAGTTGCTCGCGGCTGAACTCCCAGTCCAGCACCACCTCGTACTCGGACTCGCCGCGGACTAACGCCCGCAATTCGTTTCGTCCCACCGACTGAATCGATACCCGGCGTTCGAGAACGTACTGTTCCCCGCGGGCGCGGATCCCGCTATTGAAGTGGTGGATACAACGATCGGCCAGCGACATGTACAATCTCCGTGCTTCCGTGCCCAATCCGAACGCAAAATTCCCGGCTCTTCCGGTTTTCGGTGCAATAGTCGCAAAACGCGCGATTGCTGGAGTCCCGCCTTTAGGCGGTGCCGACCGGAACTCCGCCTAAAGGCGGGACTCCAGCGCCCCTGGCCTATCCGGTTTGCACCTAAGACCGGAAGAGGTTCAAAATGCCGAAACGCGAATTATATCCCAAATGGGCCGAAAAGCCCACACCGCGGCCGATTGCTTTTCTTGCCGGCCGTGAACGGTTAGCGGAAAATTGCAGTCCGGGCCGCTCTGGCCTATAATAGCCGCTTCTGCACCATTCGCTTGCCAACGTCCGGCGAGCCCTGTCAACTTTCCACCCATTCGAGGAGACCGCCCTATGAGATCGATTTTCGCACCCGCCGCTTTCGCCCTCTTGCTGCTCCAGACCGGCCTGGCCTTGGCGGCCGACGCACCGCCGGACCTGAAGCCTTCGGACTTGAAGCTGCCGGTCGCTGCGGGGCCGTTTCAGCCCACCATGGATTCGCTCAAGCAGTACCAATGCCCGGACTGGTTCCGCGACGCCAAGTTCGGCATCTGGGCCCACTGGGGTCCGCAGTCCGTGCCGATGGAGGGCGACTGGTACGCCCGTCACATGTATGAGCAGGGCAGCCCTCAGAACAAGTATCACGTCGAGCATTACGGCCCGCCCTCGCAGTTCGGCTACAAGGACATCATCCCGCTCTGGAAGGCCGAGAAGTGGGACCCCGACCGCCTGATGCAGCTCTACAAGAAGGCTGGGGCAAAATACTTCGTGAGCATGGGCTCGCACCACGACGATTTCTTCCTCTGGGACTCCAAGCTGCACAAGTGGAACGCGGTGAACATGGGCCCCAAGCGCGACGTGGTGGGCGACTGGCAGAAGGCGGCCACCAAGTACGGCCTGAAGTTCGGCGTCTCCGAGCACCTGGGCGCCAGCTTCACCTGGTTCCAGGCAAGCCACGGATCCGACAAGACGGGGCCGCTTGCCGGCGTGCCTTACGACGGCGCCAATCCTGCATTCCAGGACCTCTACCACTTCCCCGCCAAGCCCGGCGACAGGGGCTGGTACAGCAACGATCCCCGCTGGCAGCAGCAATGGTACACCGAAATCAAGGAACTGGTCGACAACTACCATCCCGACCTGCTCTATAGCGACGGCGGGGTCGTTTTCGGCAACGAGGTCGGCCGGAGCATGATCGCCCACCTGTACAATTCCAACGCCGCCTTGCACGGCGGCCAGACCCAAGCCGTTTACAACTGCAAGCAGAAGTCGGAAGGCCGCTGGGTCGAGGACCTCGAACGCGGCATCATGGCCTCGATCGATCCCCATCCCTGGCAGACCGATACCTCGATCGGCGACTGGTTCTACAACCGCAACTGGAAGTTCCGCCCCGTGAGCTGGGTCATCGACATGCTGGTGGACAACGTGAGCAAGAACGGCAATCTGCTCTTGAACGTCGTGCAGCGGCCCGATGGCTCGCTCGACCCCGAGGTGGAGCAGATGCTCGGGCAGTTGGCCGAGTGGACGGCGATCCACGGCGAGGCGATCTACGGCAGCCGGCCCTGGCAGGTCTACGGCGAAAGCGCCGTGAAGGTCAAAGGCGGCGGATTTGCTGAAGATTACAAGTACAACGCCAAGGAAATTCGCTTCACGACCCACGGCCCGGTGCTCTACGCCATCGCCCTGGGCTGGCCGGCGGACGGTCAGATCGTCGTCCGTTCGCTGGCCAAGCCGGCCGGCGAGAACGTCAACAACATCACCGCCGTCAGCCTCCTGGGCTATGACGGGAAGATCAACTTCAAGCAGACCGCCGGAAGGGCTGTTCGTGACCTTGCCCGAGAAGAAGGTCTCCGAGTACACGACAGGGCTGAAGATCATCGGCACGGACTTGAAGGCGGTGCCGTTTACCGCGGCGCTGTCCACGGTCAATCCCGATCGCAGCGGCAACCTCTCACTGGATGCCGAGGCGGCCGAGCTGCATGGCACGGGCATCAAGGTCGAGCAGCGCGGCGCGCGGTCGAACATCGGCTTCTGGGACAATGCCGCCGAGTGGGCCTCATGGAACGTCAACTTCGCCAGGCCGGGCGTCTACAAGGTGACGGTCCAGTGCGCCTCGGCTGCGGGCGCGAGCGATGTCGCCTTGGAAGTCGGCGGGCAGCAGCTTCACGGCAAAGTGACGTCGAGCGGCAGTTGGGACACCTTTGCCGACGTGGCTCTCGGCACGGTCGAGATCGCCAAAAGCGGCGTGCAGCAGGTCAAGCTGCGTCCTCACGACGCACAATCCTGGAAGGCGATCAACGTCCGCACGGTGAAGTTCACGCCGGGGCAATAAGTTCGCCATACACAAACGACAGTCGAACAGGAACACTAACCCGAAACCAATTACCATCAGGCGGGGCGTCTCGCCAGCGTGAACTTTGTCGAGCGCGTCAGCGAGGGCTTTGTGGTGCCAGTTGACTGCTCGACCTTTACCGAATTGGCCGTTTTAACGTCCTGACTACACTGCCGAATTTGCCGCCCGCCAATGATTCCGGCGTCGGGTGTTCAATGTCATCATCCGGACCGAGTTTACTTGTCCAATTGCCATCGGCCAATTGCCGTGCAGCGTGCGTGTATTCGTCACCATCGCTGTAGATAGCGACCTTCTCGTATCCCGGCTCATGCGCTCCCGAGTCGCATAGGGCGTACCCCAAGGTCGAGAAAACAGCAACCAGCGAACCGACGGTGTAGTCTCGCGGCGCGCCATCCGGCCAAACGTCATCTTCCGCCGGGTCCCACCATTCGCCCGGCCGATCTGCCGCATGACCGATGCAGTTTTGTTCTTCGCTTGGATCGCTTGTGATCCTATAGCCGTCAGCCACCAGGCGAGGAAAGCACGATTCGTGGACGGTCATTCAATATAGCCCTTCTCGACTCCCCACTTGACCCAGGCAGCCGTCATTTCCTTGAGCTTTCCCCTGGATTCCTTGGGAACCGGGTCAGCGCCGGTGATTGCACGCAGGGCCCATGTCCATTGACTCGGACAGCGCCGCATTTCTTCCAAGATAAGCGGAATGGCCGTTTCACCCATGCCGATAATTCGTTGGTAGGCCGGGTGCATCGCCAGGTCCTTTGCCTTGGAACAATGTCCACGTCCAGCCTTCCACTCGGTTGCCAGTTTGTGAAATATCCGTCTTGGCTCATCGGTGTCCTGAGCCAGCACGGACGGTTCGTACTCTTCGATTTCCTCGTCGGGAATGCCCTCTCCATTGGCCAGTTCCCTCTCCGAGGTTTCGATTTTTTCGAGCAAGTAGAGCTTCTCCATGAGCGCGTCAACGTCGATCTCTTCTGGGAAACCATCCAGAATCTGCCTGACCTTTTCTTTTTGCACGCGGGACCTCCAGACTGGGATGCGGATTGGCCTACAAGTCCATCCTTCGACTATAATCGTAACACAAAGAACCGAGAAAGTCGCTGCCACTCCTTGGGGGTATCGCCTTATGGCGCCGTTCAAGTCTGCCAGTCGAATCCGTCGTGGCCTATGAAACAAGGAACTGAAGCCAATATGCGCATCTCCCTTTTGTCAAACCTATTCGCCCTGATTCTCCTCATTGCCCCGCCCGCGCTGCGCAGGGTACGAAGGCCGATTATGCCCGCGCGGCGGAACTGCCGAACCTGACCCGCGGCAAGGTCTTCCGCGACCGTGTCGAGCCGCACTGGTTCGATGACAACCGCCAGTTCTGGTACAAGGTCCGCACGGGGCCCACAACCCAGGAGTTCATCCGCGTCGAGGCCGAAAAGGGCCGCCGGCAGCCGGCCTTCGATCACCCGAAACTGGCGGCGGCTCTGGCCAAGCAGAAGATCAGCACCGCTCCCGCCGATCGCCTGCCGATTGAGCAACTTGCCTTCGATCCGGCCGGCAAATATCTCGACCTCCAAATCAGCAGCCGCTGGTGGCGCTGCACCCTGGAAAGCTACGAACTTACGCCGCGGCCCGGTGCTGCTCCTGCCGCCGATGCGACCCGGCAAACCCTGCAACCGTTCGAAGGCGGTCCGAGGGCCAGCCAACGCACCGGCGACGATACCACCGTGACCTTCATCAACCGCACGGCCGGCGAGGTGGAACTCTTCTGGCTCGATACCGAGGGCAAGCGGCAGAGCTACGGCCGGATTCGACCGGGGCAGGAACACGAGCAGCACACCTACTCCGGACACGTCTGGCTGGTGGTCGATGACAAGGGAAACCCGCTAGGGCTGAAGGTCGCGGAGGATAAAGACCTGACGGTGGAAATCCGCAGCCCGGAGACGAAGGCCGACAAGCCTGGCCCGATGACGCTTGAAGATTCCGGCGACGATCCCATTGACTATGTGAGTGACAACGCCACTGACGACGCCAGCCCTGCGGTGGGCGGCAGGGGGAATCTCCGCCGCCAGCCCGGCTCACGGCCGCAGGCCAGGTCGCCCGATGGCCGCTGGGAAGCCTATATCAAGGAGGCCAACGTCTGGATCCGCGCTGCCGGCGGCGAGGAGTTCGCCCTGAGCCATGACGGCACCGCGGAGGACGCCTACGGCAGCCTGTTCTACTGGTCGCCCGATTCCAAGAAGCTGGTCGCCGTCCGCACGAAAAAAATCACGGAGCGGACCGTCTATTTCATCGAGTCGTCGCCCCGCGACCAGGTGCAGCCGAAACTGCATTCGCACACCTACGCCAAGCCGGGCGATCCGCTGCCGGTCCAACGGCCGCAGATGTTCGATCTCGCCGGGCGGAAATCGATGTCCGTCGAGAATCGCCTCTTCGACAATCCCTGGAGCATCGGAAGACTACCGCTGGGCGGCCGATTCCAGCCGCTTCACCTTCGTCTACAACCAGCGCGGGCATCAGGCCCTGCGGCTGCTGGCGATCGATGCCGCCAGCGGCGCGGTCAAGCCAATCATCGATGAGCAGAGCCCCACGTTCATCGATTATTCGGGCAAGTACTTCCTGCATTATCTCGATCGCACTGGCGAGATCGATCTGGATGTCGGAACGCGACGGCTGGAACCACCTCTATCTGTACGATGCCAAGACGGGGCAGGTCAAGAACCAGATCACCAAAGGTCCTTGGGTCGTCCGCGGCGTCGATCGCGTCGATGAGGCCAAGCGGCAGATCTGGTTCCGCGCCGGCGGCATCCACCCCGGACAAGATCCGTACTACATCCACTATTGCCGCGTCAATTTCGACGGCTCGGGCCTGACCGTGCTGACCGAGGGCGACGGCACGCACACGATCGACTTCTCGCCCGACCGCCGTTACCTGATCGACACCTATTCGCGGGTCGACATGCCGCCGGTCACCGAGCTTCGCCGCGCGACGACGGCAAGCTCGTCTGCGAACTCGAGCGGGCCGATTGGAAGCCGCCTGCTGAAAAGCGGCTGGAAGGTCCCCGAGCGTTTCGTCGCCAAGGGCCGCGACGGCACGACCGATATCTACGGCGTGATCTTCCGCCCTACGAACCTGGACCCGGCGAAGAAGTACCCGATCATCGAGGAGATCTACGCCGGCCCTCAGGACTCGTTCGTGCCCAAGCGTTCGCGGCGTTTTACTCCGCATCAGGCGCTGGCCGAGCTGGGATTCATCGTCGTGCAGATCGACGGCATGGGGACCTCGAACCGCTCGAAGAAGTTCCACGACGTCTGCTGGAAGAACCTGGCCGACGCCGGCCTGCCCGACCGCATCCTCTGGATCCGCGCGGCGGCCGCCAGGTACCCGTATCTCGACGTGAACCGCGTCGGGATCTACGGCGGCTCGGCGGGAGGACAGAACGCGGCCGCGGCGGTCATGACCCACGGCGACTTCTACAAGGCGGCCGTCGCCGATTGCGGCTGCCACGACAATCGCATGGACAAGATCTGGTGGAACGAGCAGTGGATGGGCTGGCCCGTGGGTCCGCAGTATGCGGCGAACTCCAACGTGACCTTGGCCCCCGGACTGAAGGGCAAGCTGCTGTTGATCGTCGGCGAGATGGATACGAACGTCGATCCGGCCTCGACGATGCAGGTGGTCAACGCCTTGATCCGGGCCGACAAGGACTTCGAGTTGCTGGTCGTGCCCGGCTCCGACCACGGCGCGGCCGAATCGCCCTACGGCCGCCGCCGCCGCTCCGATTTCTTCGTCCGCAACCTGTTGGGCGTGGAACCGCGGCGGTAGGTCTTTGGAGTGCGACGGCTTGCCGTCGCTTTCCAAAACGGGAAGGGACTCTACCTTGCCGCAACTGGCCGGCGAAGCATGCTGTCCCTCGCTCAGAACCTGTCTTCGGGCTGCGGTGGGTAGGTCGACCGTCCGCAGTAGGTGGGGCTTCAGCCAAGCGCGCTTTCCATTAACACGCCGCCCGACAAACGATAGAGTATTCTGCGCCTGCCATCATCATGCATTAGGAATCGCGCTATGACTTTATCAGCACTTGAGAAGCGTATCGCCGTGCTCGAAGAAGAACTAGCGGCGCTGCGCCGCAAGATCGAGGGCAGCGGTTCGGCAAAACCGTGGTGGGAGCGCATTGCCGGGACCTTCGAACATGACCCTATTTACGAAGAAGCCATGAAGCTGGGGCGGAAGTATCGCGAGTCGCTACGGCCCAAGAAGCGGCCCGGACGAGGGAAGCAGGAACGGCAATGATGCTGGTCCTCGATACCGACCACATGAGCCTGCTGGAGTGGGGCGCGGAAGAGTCCGGCCTATTGCGGGAGCGTCTGGCCGACGTTCCCCCGGATGGTCTTGCCACAACAATTATTTGTACATCACTTTGCGATTCAGCCAAGCGCTCTTTGCCTTGCCACGATCATCAAATCGACGCTCCTATCGGGATCGAATTGCTGGTCCGCATAGCCTCCCAAGTACTCGACTTCCGCCGCGCCCGCCTCGTGCATCCAACAACCCAACTCCACATATTCCAGGCCGAGAAACTGCGGTGATTCGTGGGCCAAGAGCGGACCGCCGTTGGGATCGGCGACGACCAACTCCACATAACCGCGTTCGCCGCAGCGATGCACGCCCTTGAGGATCAACGCGTCGCCTTGCGGCAACTGCGCACGGACGCACTTCTGCCAGAGGCACGGCCCGTCCGGCAGCCGGTAGAGATTGAGGACCTGCACGATCAGAACGCCGCCGGGCCGCAGGGCTTCCATCATGCGGGCGACGGCCGTTTGGACCATTGCCAGATCGGGCGCCAAGGCCAAGGAGTTTCCCACGCAGACGACGGCATCCCAGGTCCCGGCCTCGGGTATCGGTTCGTCAAAGCCGCGGACGGCCCGGCGCAATCCCGGCGGGTTGCCGAAGGCGCCGCGGGCCTGCTCGATCATCGCCGGACTTAAATCGGCCCCTTCCACCTCGAGGCCCCAGTCATGGAACATGGCCGCGTGATGCCCGGTGCCGCAGGCCACGTCCACGACGCGTTTGACCCCGGCCTGCTGGAACCAGTGGCGATAGAACGGCTCCTCGGCCGCCAGGCGCTTCGGCCAATCGATCATCGCCTCGTAGATGTCGGTCAGGCGATTGAAGGTGCTGGAAGGCATAGAGCGAAGTATTCCGAGTTGCGTGCTTTGAGGAAGGGGCCGTAGGGATGGTTAAATCCGAAAGCCCTACGATTTCCATTCACACCACTGCCTGAAAATGTGGCCATTACGAACAACTGCAACGCCGGCACGACCTGCAAGACGGTGCCAACCACCGGAGTCCCATTCCCATAATTCATCACCGGGTTGCATTTCCGCGGCGATCTCGGATGATCTCGTCTTGATCTTGGAGAAAAGGTCTTGTTGCCAGTATAGCAACCGGCCTTTCGATCTGCAGTTACGGTTGATCGGTACGGACAAAGTCGCGGTAGCGATCGGCACCCGCAAAGCGGAGGAATCGCGATTTCAAATCACCAGTGTCCATTGCAAACGCATTCCGATCACGGAGCACTGCGTGGAATACCCAAAACATCGAAGGGGTTGAGGGTGATAATCTCGGCAAACTGCCGGAAATCACTATCATTGAAGGTTAGAAGGCGAGGCACGTGGTGCTCGATCATCATGGCCACAAGGTGCGCGTCATGAGCGCGTTTCCCATGAATCGTATACTGACCAATTAGGCGATCCCACGTTGCGTAAATCTGCGCCGTTTCGGGCAATAGTTGGAAGAAGGACCGAGCCTTTGCGATTTCCGAACGCGATTGCTCGGCTGTCATCCCAAATCCGTTAGCGCTGATTGGCCGACTGCACACGACGTACATCTCGTAGAGGCTCTGTGGGGCAATCGCGAAAGACTCGCTTTCGCGGCCTCTCAACAAGCGGATCGCGGCCCGCGCCGGCTGACGATGCGGGTCTCCCGGCTGGGCGAGGCGGAGCAGGATGTTCGTGTCAGCGAGGATCATCAATGGTCCCGCTGTAAATGCTCTCGCGGCTGTCGTCCACCCAGTGTCCAAGGGGCTTGTGGCTGTCTATCCACTCGTCAAGCGCTTTCAACCAGGGATCCTCACTCGCCTTCTCTCCTTCGTTGAAGACGACGACCCTAACATCCCGCCCTCGAAGATCGTGGCGAGCAATCAGGTCTTCCCATTTGCCTTCAAGAATCTCGGCCATCATGCACCTCGCTCAAAGTCCCCATTGCCCGCCAATAGGGGGCAATCATGGTTCGAACACACTATTATATCGGCTTTTCCCTGCCGCGACGAGGCGAGCCGAATTAACCCGCTCCGATGGGGCATAGCTTAAAATCGCCCGCAAATCGCAGCCGAGTTTTTGCCTCTCCCCGCCACGCAACGTATAATAGAGAGGCGGCAGGAAACCACTGCGGGCCGGCC
Source organism: uncultured Planctomycetia bacterium (assembly GCA_963824275.1). Classification (GTDB taxonomy): domain Bacteria; phylum Planctomycetota; class Planctomycetia; order Pirellulales; family Thermoguttaceae; genus JANXQG01. The sequence goes on from CAWGOT010000005.1 coordinate 48,201, forward strand.
CCAAATCCAAGTCTCGAAAAGCGAGAGAATTGGTTTGCGGATCGAGCGTAAAAACTGCCGATAGTGAATCTACCTTGAAAGTGATTTGTCGTGCGGCCTGGCACTCCTGCGTGCCGGGTCTTGAAAGAGAACTCCAAAATACCCTCTCGCCAGTTATTCCGACGGAGGTGCCAACCATTTAGCGTGAACCAGGATCAATTACGAGGCAAGTGCTTAGCACGCCCGATCCTGCGTTCGTCTCGCAGCGACGCATCCAGTCGCAATCGGCGGGGGGCTTCTACGAGAGCCGCCGCGGGCCCGAAAGGGAACGTGGCGGCTTTCCTTATTTCCACGCGGGCAGTTCGCGCCGTTGGAGTCCCGCCTTTAGACGGTTCCTTACGGCTAAAGCCGGGACTCCAACGGCTTATTTCTGCTTCTTCTCCACGAAGCGGAGCGAATGGACCAACTGCTCGTCGGCCCGGCCGAATGTCTCCAACCGCTTCTCCTCGACCCGGAACGAGAACGTGACCTGCCGGCCCTCCGGGTCGGAAACCAGGTAATAGAACCAGCGGACGGGGATTTCGTGGTCCGTGCCTTTCGCCGCGATCCGCAGAATGCGCAAGTGGGCCGGGGTCTCCGCCTGCGACATTTCCAGGAACGCATCGAGGTTCTTTCCCAGAATATTCTGCACGATGCCCTGGAATTGTTCGCGCGAGGGCAGGTTCGACACGGCGACTTGCGGCTGCGGCGAGACCTTGCAGAGCCCGATGTCCTGGCCGCGATCCAGGCGGCGGAACTCGTCGTAGTCGCGGGTCGCGCCGGTCGGGAACCACGCACGATCGTGCGTCAACTGCCATCCGCCGCCGCTCGACACATAACGCACCAGCAGCAAGTCGTCCGCCGGCTTCAACGTCAGATCGGCCAGGGCCGCATCGCTCAGCTTCTCGGCGGTCTCCAGGCGGGTGATCTGGGTCTGCACCGCCACGGTCCAGTCGAGGCCGTCCTCGACCACTCCAATCTCGCGGCTGTGCTTCAGACGCTGGGTGAACCAGTCGATGCGTCCGCTGCGACGATCGAAGCGGCACTTGGCCGCCAGGTCGATCTGGTTGCCCGCACCATACAGCCGGCCTTCCACTTTGCCGCTTAACTCGAATCGCGCAAACTCGGGTGTCACGTCGTTCAAGACCACCTGCACCGAATTCGACGTGATCTCCTCCAGCCCCAGGAGCAGCGCGATCGTATCGTCCGAAACCTTCCACGATTCGCCGATCTTCACCCCTTTGTCGGGCAGCAGTTGGTCCAAGGGCAGGCTCTCGCCGACCGTGGCCACGAGGTCCAACTCATCCCAGTTCAGCGGGCCCTTGGGGGAGAACAGCGTTTCCTTGCCACCGACAATTTCTACGCCGACGAGCCGGCTGTCCGGTCCGAGCATGGGATTCTGCACCGCCTCGGCTTTCTGCACGGTGGCCGAAGCCTCGTGGTAGTAGCGGACACTCCGCAGGGTCTTTTCCGCCGCCGACAACTGCAGCGTCTTTTCGTCATAGTCGCGGCGGCAGGTCAGGGCCACCTTAACGCGGTCTGGCTTCTCGCTCGTGTCGGCCTTCGTGAGCACGTCGCCGTTGGTCTGCAGCAGGATCTTCACATGGTCGATCTGTCCGACCTGCCGCTGGCTTGTGAAGGTGTAGGTTTGTGAATCGTCGGCGCCGGCACGCAGAGGCGACTGCCAGAAAACCGCGACATAAATAAAAGTAAGGCAATAGGGAATATATTTCATGTTTTGATAGACGACTACAGCGTGTGCGGTTTTAGCCGGGACTCCTTCGGCCCATTTCCGCCCGCACGCAGTATAACAGATTTCGATCGCAAACCGCCATACCGCGCGGGCAGAAATGGGCCGCTGGAGTCCCGGCTTTAGCCGGAATGCCACCCGTAGGACCGCCTGAAGGCGGGACTCCAACAGCCCATTTCCGCCCCGCACAGACGATAGATCGTTATTCTTACCCGTCGGCGTTGGCTTTCACAACCGGATCGTCGGCCACGTGGACCCAGGTGTGAACGTGCGGCACGCCGCGGAAGTTCCAGATAAAGGCGGGTCCTTCCAGCCGCCAGGTGTCGTACTCGCCCGGCCGCAGATGCCCTTCCTCGTAAAACGACAGGCGGCACTCGTCCAATCCGCCCTGGGCCTTCAGGCAGGCCACGACGCGGTCGCGGTCCGACTGGCGATAGGGCTCGATCAGCGTGGCCAGCACCGATTGCACGTGGGCCTTCTGATCGGCCGAGAGATCCGTCACGGCGATGCCGGGCAGCTTGCTCGACTTGCCCTGGAAGGTGATGGCGTTTTCCGCCGGCGCCATCTTGATCAGGGCCTGGGCCTGCTGCTTTCCGTCCAGGATCTTGAAGACGCCGTTGGCGGCCACGGCCTGCGGCCAGAAGACGTTGTCCGGGTGGCCGGGCTTTTCGTTGAAGCCGCTGGCGGCGTGGCCGTAGAAAATCGGCCCTCCAAAGGCCACGTGCTCGGTCGAATTGCCGTCGCACCGCAGCGTGACATGCCGCCCGCTCAACACGAACTCGAACTTCTCGCTGCCCGGCGTGCCGAAAATGGCCACGCTCTGCTTGCCGAAACCGCCTTCGTCGTCCTTCAAGTGCTTGTCGATGCGGTCGATCCACTCGGGCTGAATCAGGCCCTTGAAGATATCGCGGATCAGGTGCTGCTGGTCGGCCGTGTAGAACTCGCTGTCGATCACCGGCTTGGTCACGTGCCAGTTGGCCGAGACCCGAGTCCGCAACAGGCCGAGCTTTGCGGCCTGGTAGTCCCAGCCGAAGCAGACCTGCTTCCGCTGTTCGGCGGTGAGCGAGTCGAAGAGGATTTTCACCAGCGACTCGGAGGAGGCGTTGGCCGCGGGTACGGACACGGGGGCAGCCTTGGCCGCGGTCGCCGCCAAGGAAGTGCCGGCGCCCGCAAGCAAGGTTGCCGCGCCGGCCGTTTTGAGGAAGCCGCGACGGGAAATGTTCCAATGGGACAGATCAGTAGGGAGGCTTGAGTGAGACATGAAAAGGACCCTAAAAAAAGGAAGGAGTACCCAGAATGTCGGCAAAGGTCGCCTTCCGCAGGGGCGGACGGCACGCGGAGCGCGCCTGCTGCTTTGCCGACGACACGGAATCATATACGCGAGCTGCGCCGGCGGCCAGAAAAAAGTCTGCGACGTTATAATCGATACAACCGCGGAGGGTCTGCCAAAGTCCGTTCGGCCACACGATGCGAATTTCGGCAGACGATTATTACCATATCCTATAGTTAAAATAATCTCTGCCGGAAATCGCTCCCATGATTCAATGCTCACCCACCTCCGATTGCTTTAAGGCATCGCTCCAGTACAAGATCGACAGGTCCTTGGGCAAGACGACGCCAGGCGAAACCAAGTTGCAATACTTGAACACCAGCAACGCCCCGACGAGCGGCGCCACCGGTCAAGTCCACCACTTTGGGGCAGGCGTTTGACGCCCAGGGATAAGGGTCCTTGCCGGCTAGGGTTTTTGGCGGCGGACCACGCCGGCACGGCAAAAATGCTATGCTTTTAAGAACGGCCGCGTCGAATAATCGACTTCTTGGCCCAGGTCTCGTTTTTGAAAGCAAGGGGATGGCTCCAGACCCGCTGAGGACTGCCCAGGAACGCATCTCGGTGGTCATTCCCACGTACAACCGGGCCGAGATGGTGGTTGAGGCGGTCCAGTGCGTGCTGGCCCAGACGCACTCCAACACGGAGATTATTGTCGTCGACGACGGCGGCACGGATGACACGCCCCAGCGCCTGGCGGAATTCGGCCCTCGGGTGCTTTACTTGCGGCAGGCCAACCAGGGCGTGGCCGCTGCCCGCAATGCCGGCATCCGCCGCGCGAGCGGGGAGTTCGTGGCCTTCTTGGATTCGGACGATCTGTGGCACCAGCGGAAGCTGGAGATCCAGATGGACTATCTCCGCCGGCACCCCGAGGTCGGCATCGTGGTTTGTCACTGGGACCTGCGCCCGGGACGCTTGGCGCTGCGGCCTGCCGCTGGGCGACGTGAGCCGGATCGATGTCGAGCGGATGTCTTGCGAGCGCTTGGCCGTGCGCGGGTCTTTCGGCACCAGCGGCGTGCTCGTCCGCAAGTCGTGCCTGGACGCCGTAGGGCCGTTTGACACGACCCTGCGGACGGCGGAAGACCGCGAGATGTGGATTCGCTTCGCCTCCCGCTTCGAGGTCCGCCGGCAGAACATCGGCCTGTGGTTCGACCGCCGCGGAGTCGGCAAACTCGCGGTGAAGTCCCAAGCGGGTCAGGACGATCACTTGTCCAACAGCATCGTTCACACTGAGGCGAACACGGCCCGCATGCTCGACAAGGTATTCCGCGAATTGCCTGCTTTGCGAGGGCGGCGGCTGTTGGAGCGCCGCGCCCGCTGCGTGGCGACCTACGAAGCCGGCATGCTCTACGGCCGCAGCGGCCAGCACGCCAAGGCCCTGGACCGGCTGTTGCGGACGTTCCGCCTCTGGCCGCTGCCCTTGCCCGCGGGCATGCCGCCGAGGGCAAGAAGCCTGATCCTCTGGCCGTTGCGCTGGATGGGACTGAAGCGATAATGAACGAAGTCGCAGGAGTGATCGTCGCGAAAAGTGCCTCAATGGCATCAAACTTCGTACTGGGCAAGAACCGAGTCCAGGGCCGCGATTTCGCGCCGTTCTTCTTGTTTTGGTCCGAGAATCCGTCGCTCGCTGCCAGCCATGCCCACGCCCCCGCGGGTTGCGCGTTATCGTGCCCAGCGACGGCCGGCCCGAAGTCCAGGCGATGCGACGTGAAAACCCCATCGATTGCCACAGGCGAAATAGCCGCCGGCCCGTGGGGCAGGTTGCCAACCTGTCTTTCAAGGGCCGGTGAACTTGCCGGCAGCACAGCCGCCACCGCCGAATTCACGGGGGTGCTGACGGCAACCGCCGGCGAGGAGACCGCGGCCAGCGCCGTCGATGCCTCCACCGAGGAAATCTGCACCACCGAGATCGGTGCCGCTGCGATCGACGCTGCTTGGACCGAACCGAAGATCGACGCTGCGCCCATTCCGACCGTCAGGCTCGAGCCCTCGGGCAATGCGTCCGCACTTGCGACAACGAGCGTCCCAGCGCGGATGCACGGTGGGGCCGCTGTACGAATTGGCGCCGGAAAGAACCACGGTGCCGCCGGTATCCTTTGTAACTCCGCCTGGCCCCGAGAACTGGCGCTGACCGTGCCGTCGTCGAGTTGGTAGGCCGTGGCGGTAACCGGCCCGCCGAGGAGGCTGCCGCCCGAGTCGAGGGTCAGGGTCCCGCCCGCCGCGAACAGACCGCTGGGATCGACGCTGAGAATTGTGCCGCTCCCCGTTACGCTGGTAGCGGTCGTCACCGTGAGGACCGCGCCCGGGCCGACCGCCACGCCGTGCGTGGATTGGACCGCCAAGGCATTGGCCGCCTGGTTGGTCGTCACGTTGACCACGCTGCCCGAACCGCCGACGCTCGCATCCACCGTAGTGTCGGGATAGGCGCCCCCGGCCCATTCAGGATCGGTCCAATTGCCCGATTGGCCGGACGTCCATGTCAGGGTGGCAAGGTAGGTGAACTGATCCGCCGGATTCATGAGCGACGTTCCGCCGTAGGCCGTCGTCACGACGACGTTGACCGTTCCCACGCTGCCTGGGGGGCTGGTCACGACAAGTTGCGTCGCGGTTCCGCCGGGCTGAATCGTGCCCGCATAATCGTCGCCCTGGCTGTCGATAAAATCGACGGCCGTGGCGTCGTCCAGGTCGGTGCCCGTGATGGTCACGTTGTACCCGCCCTCGACCGCGCCCGTCGCAGGGCTGACGCCGGCAACCACCGGCAAGGGCTGGATGTAATTGAACTCATCGGTCGAAGTGGCGGGCGAGGTCCCGCCCGGCGTGACCACGCTCACGGCCACCGTGCCGTCGCTGCCGAGGGGAGTGGTGGCCGTGATCGATCCGTCCGGGTTGACGGTAAAACTGGCCGCCGCCACGCCGCCGAAGTCCACGGCCGTGGCATATTCCAGTTCCGAGCCGCTGATCGTCACCGCGAGGCCGCCCGCGCAGTCCTTTGTCTGGGCTGACGCCCGAGACCGCGGCGCGGCCACGTAGGTGAACTGGTCGGCCGGGGACGTGTACGAATCGCCGCCGTTGGTGGTCACGATGATGTCATACGTGCCGCCGAACGCCGTCGGGCTGGTGACCTCGATCTGGCCGTCGTTCACAACGACGAATCCGGCCGGATAGACATCGCCATAGCCGTCGTTGAAGACGACGCCCGACGTGCCGGCCAGGCCCGTGCCGTAGACCGTGATGTTGGTTCCGCCGCCATAAGGGCCGGCATTGGGGCTGATGTCCGTGACGGTGGGCGCTGCCACGTACGTGAACTGGTCGGGGGTCGTAACAGGCGACAGGCCCCCCAGGCCCAGCACCTGCACGTCGACCGTGCCCAGGCTGCCGGCCGGGACATTGGTGACTTCGATCTGCGTATTGGAGTAATAGGAATCGACCGCAGTTGTCACGTTCGGGCCGAAGTCCACGGCCGTGGCGTATTCCAGGTTCGTGCCGGTGATCGTCAACTGCGTGCCCCCGCCCAGCGGACCGCTCGACTCGGAGAGGCCGGTGACCGTGGGCGGCGGGTAGTAGCCATAGGCGTAGGCATCGTCCGACGTGCCGTATTGCGTCGTCACGCTGACGTCCACATAGGCAGATACGTCGCCGGTTGCTTCCGGGCTGAGCACGACGAGCGTGTCGGTGCCTTGGTAGTCCGTATTGCTGACAATCGTGGCGGGGTTGCCGCCGAAATCGACCGACGTTGCGCCGGCCAGGCCCGTGCCGGTAATCGTGACCGTGGCCCCGCCGTAGATCGATCCCGAATCGGGGCTGACGGACGCGATTGCGGGCGCGGGCATGTAGGTGAACTGATCGGGCATGCCGGTGGCCGAGGTTCCGCCCGGCGTCGTGACAACGATATTGTACGTGGCCAGATTAACGCCGCTAAAGCGGCCCGTGGGATTATCGGGGCTGGTAACGACGAGTTGATTGTCTGAATCGCTGACGATCGTGCCCGGAAAGCTGTCGCCGTAGCTGTCGACGAAGTTGACGCCCGAGGCGTAGGCCAGCCCCGTGCCGGTGATCGTGACCTGCGTGGGACTGGCGATCGATCCGGTCGTGGGACTGACCGCGGAGACGTTGGGTACCGCCGCGAAGACAAACTGATCTGCCGGTGTAATGTCGGTCGTGCCGTTGGGAGTCGTCACGGAGACATCGACGGTGCCGGCGACCGCCGCCGGGGTGACGGCGGTGATCGAGTTGTCGGAGTTGACGGTAAAGCTGGCCGCTGCATCGGCGACAACATTAACGGCGCCAAAATAAACGGCCGTCGCCCCGGTGAAGCCGTCGCCGTTGATCGTGACGCTCGTGTTGCCCGCGATCGGCCCGCCCGCCACGGAGCCGGGGATGGAAGGCGTCGACAGGCTGCCAATGAACGGGGCATCCGTATAGGTGAACTGGTCGGCCGGCTGGTTAATGGGCGACGTGCCGTCGGGGGTCGTTACGGTGACGTCCACCGCGCCGAGGCCGGAGTACTGCCCGCCTTGGGTCGCATCGGGACTGATGGCGACGATCTGGTCGTCGGTATTGCTGACGATCGTGCCGGGATACTGGCCAAAGTCGACCTGGGTGGCGTCGGCGAGGTTCGTGCCGGTGATCGTCACGGTGGTTCCGCCCTCGGCGGCGCCGGAGGGTGGATTCAGGCCGGAAGGCACACTCAGTCCGGTGACGGCCGGGTCCGGCACGTAGGTGAATTCATCGGCCGTGGAGGTGGCCGAGGCGCCGCCCGGAGACATGGCGGTCACGTGCACCCAGCCCAAGCCACTTCCGGGCGGACTGTAGACATAAATCGTGCTTACCGTCTCGGCGTCCTGGGCGGCAGGCAAGGGGTAGTACCTGCCCAAGAAGAACTGGCCGGACGTGACCTGATTCTCTCCAAAGTAAAAGGCGAAGGCGTTGGAAAGCCCCGTGCCCGTAATCGCCACGGTGGTTCCGCCCAAGATGCCTCCCGAGGCAGGACTAATAGCAGTGATGTTTGGGACCGCAAAGTACGTGTACGTGGGGACCCAGCCAACCGTGGAACTGCCTTGCGAAGTTGTCACGGTTACGGCGGCCGCGCCGGGGCTGCCCGCGGGAGTGGTGGCCATGATCTCATCGCTGGAGATGGGTTCTGTTATGACGGCGGGGTTGCCGCCGATATTGACTACCGTGTCGGCGCCGGTCGGGTCGTCCGACGTGGTGAAGTTGAAACCCGTGATCGTTACGGAGGACCCGCCCAGCACGGAGCCCTGGGTCCCGCCGGAAAAGGTCTCGATGAGCGGCGCGTTGGTCGAGGTTATCTGATCGGCCGCGGTGGCCGGTGATTCGCCGTAGCCGGTTTCGACCCGCACGTCGTAGGTCCCTGGCGCCAGGGGAGGGGGAAAGAAATACCCATAATACTCCCCATTCTCCTGCACTCCGGCGGGGGACGCGGAAAGATCGTCGGCAACAGCCTGGGTCGCCGTATTGACGAACAATATGTCCGTGATGCCGGTGAAATTTGCGCCAAAGATCGCCTGGCCCTCGGTTGTGCCGGGCTGGGCGTATGCCGGCGTTACGTTGAAATAAAGCCCTGAAACGCTGGGAACGTCGCCGTAGGTGAACTCGTCGGACGGCGTGACGGCCGACTCTCCGCTCAGCGAAGCCACCACCCTCACGTCCACGGCGCCCGAGCCGGTGATGCTGGCGGGACTGGTGGCCATCATCTCAAGGTCGTTGACAATCGTGACGCTAGTCGCCTTGACGTTGCCGAAGTAGACGGTGTACGTCCCTTGCGACTGCAAATTCGTGCCCGAAATCGTCACCTGCGTACCGCCTGCAACCAGGCCGAAATCCGGACTCACGCTCGCCACGGTCGGCACCAGGTAGGAGTAGGAGAACGTGAACTGGTCGGCCGGCTGGGAAATCGCCGAGGTGCCCAGCGGTGACTTCACCTGCACGTCCACCGTGCTGGGGCCCAGATAGGGACTGGTCACGACAATCGCCATGGAAGAAACGGAGAGTATCTGCGCCCCGTAACCATCGAATGTGACTGACGTTGCGCCCGAGAATCCAACTCCGCTGATGGTCACCTCCGTGCCGCCCCCCACCGGCCCGCTCGACGGGGTCACCCCGGTCACTGCCACGCCCGTCGTGTACATGAAGTTCAGACTGTCCGACGTTACCACCGACTGCGAACCGAGCCCGTCGGGCGTGGTCACAGTCACCGGCACGGTGTCGCCGGGCGTGTTCGGGGGACTCGTAGGATTCGTAGCCGTGACTTGATTGTACGAGTCGTCCTGGATCACGCCCGCGACGCCGCCGAACAAGACCGTTGCGTCGAGGAGGTCTTGGCCGATGATCGTCACCGGGGTCTGATAGGTCGCCGGGCCGGACGAAGGCGAGAGGCTGGTAATGACCGGCGGGACGATTTCGTAGTTGTACTGCCCGACCGCCGTGGTGCCGTCGGGCGTAATCACATAGACGGTTACCGAGCTTTGGGGGACGCCTAGGACCGTTTGCTCCGCGGGCACCGTCACGACGAGTGAATCGGAGGTACTGTCCGAGCCGACCGTGCCCGGGTTGCCCAGTCCAAAATCGACCGTCGTGCCGCCCAGGGAATGCTGCCCAGATTGGAACCGGTGATGGTCACGGTGTTGCCGCCTTCGAAGGGGCCAATCATTGGCATCATTCCCGAAGGGTTCGGCCGGGGCACGTAAGTGAACTGGTCGGTGGGGGCCGTCGAAATGACCGACCATCCGCCCGTCGTCAACACCGAAACACTGAACGACCCAGTGGCGGTCGAACTGGGACTGGTGCCGAAAACAATGAAGTTCCCGGTGGCAGAATTGACGGCATCGAAAACACCGCTGGCGCCGAGAACCGTCGTGCCCTGCGTGAAAGCGACCGCCACGGCGCCGGCCAGATTCGTTCCCGAAATCTCGAATTGGGTATTGCCGCTGAGCGGACCGGAAGCCTGCAGACCGTCGAGGCCCGTGACGTCGCTCACCGTGGGCGGGGGCACGTAGGTATAGGCGTCGGCAGGCCGGGAGATTGCCGAGGCGCCACCCGGCGTGGTCACGGTCACGTCAACGGTCACGTCAACGGTGCTCGCGGCGACGGCCGGTACGTCGGCGGTAATCTCCCAAAGCCGAGGTTCCAGAGAGGGCAACAGTTGCACGTCGGAGACAATCGTACCGGCGTTTTGTCCGAAGCTTACGCTGGCGTCGGCCGCGGGGCCCAGGTCCGTGCCCACGATGTTCGTCACAATCTGTCCACCGAAAATCGGGCCTACACTATTCAAAGGACCGGCCGCGGGAGAAAGGCTCGCCACGGCCGGCACGGCGAAGTAAGTGAACTGGGCCTGGTCCGGCTCCGGCAGATCAATCGCACCCACCTGCACAAAATAGGTTCCATTCGGATTCGAGGTGCCGCCGGGTGTGGTCACCGTCACGTTGACCGGGCCGGGACTCGTTTGGGCCGGATCCTCGGAAATGGTCATTTGCGTGCCCGCCTGATTGACGGAAATGTTGGAAACGGGGAAGTGGCCATAGTACAAAAAGAACGGCACTTCGACGCTACCGAAGTACACGGCGCTGTAGTTCTCCAGATTCGTGCCGGTGAGCGTCACGGTCTGGTTGCCGGCCAACGCGCCCACTGCCGTGCTCATGTAGTCGATGTTGGGCGGCGGAACGAATGTGAAGGCAGTCGGATCGGGCGATTGCCCCCCGACATTCAGCGTCGTCCCACCTGCCGTCGTCACGTTCACGTCGACCGTTCCGCTGCCCTCGGGACTGATCACGTAGAGCACGTATTCGCTGTCGAGGCCCGCGTATTGCGGATCGCTATCGACGACGGCCGGATAGTTGCCGAAATTCACGGCGGTCACGCCCTCCAGGCCGTTGCCCTGGATTTCCACGATCTCGTTGCCGCCGCCCGGGCCGATCTGCGGCGAAACACTCGCAATGCTCGGCGGCGGCTCGTAAGTGAAGTACTTGATGGAGGCCATTCCGGACGGCGTAACTACCTCGACTGACGCGAGCACGAGGAAAGCGGAGCTGTCCGCCGGCAGCGTGACTTCGAGGGAGAAGGGTCCGTCGCTCCCCGGCACGATCGTGCCATACGCGGAGTCGACTTGCGGGCCGCCGCTCAATCCATCGGCAATAACCACTACTTGCGTGGCATTTTGCAGGTTGGAGCCTTGGATCGTGATCGTACTCCCCGCCATATTGCCGATCGACGGATCCATGCCGTCGACGGTCGGGGCCGGCGTGGTGGAAGCGATTTCGCTGTTGCTGGCGTCGCTCGCCTGCCAGAGGGTGTCCGACGCCAGCGTGATAAGCGTCTGCTTGAAGTGCAAGGGACCGAGGCTGGCCGAGACGAAGACCGTCAGCGAGGCCGTCACATTGCTGTTCGCGGAGACGACAAATACGTCCTGGCCGTTTTGCAACTCCGTCTGGATCTCCGTGTAGCGGACTTTTCCGCTGCCGTCGCCCGCCGGCGGGTCCGCATTGTCCACCGAGATGCCGACACTGCCGCCGATCCCGCCGCTGAAACCCAGCTCCGCGCTGGCCACGCCGAAGAAATTTACGCCGGCCTCCGCCACCAGATCGAAGTTTCCCGAAATATTCAACTGGCTGGCGGAGGTCGAGGCGGTGGGCGCCTGGATATAAAAGCCGTCGGCGATGGCCTGCAGGTCACCGCTATTGTTCCCCGATTCAATATTCCTCAACAGCTCGCGCAGCCCGTAGGTGTCGTAGCCCACCGTCAACGACCCGTTGAGGCTGAGCGAAGATTGGAAACCCAGGCCGCCGCCGAGGTAGCTGACCGAGGAGAAGGCGTCGTTGAGCGCCGAAAAAGCTTCAGTGGGAATCGTGACGTTGACGTAGGCGCTGAACTCGACCAGATCAACGTCCTGGCCGAAGAGCAGGCCGACGATGGAACTGGGATCCGAGAAGAGCGGGAAGGAGAGCGTGGCGCCGGCCCCTTGAGGGTTCGTCGCCGACTGGGCCAAGGCGGTCAATAACTTCCCCGCGTCCGAATTCGACCCTACCAGGCCGGCGAGGGTGTTCGCCAGCCCGCCGGCAAAGCTATTGATAAGGCCCTGCGCCGAACTGGTCAGGTCGTCGAAATCGAGGCTGCTCAAGTCCGCGGACAGGTTGGATAACAAAGTCGACGGGTCGACGGCCGCGGCCGCATCGGCAATCATGCTGCCCTTCAGGCTGATGTTGGGGAAGGACAGGCTCACGCCGTTCAGGCCACCGTCCAAATCATCGACGTAGGTGGCGATCGTCTCCACGTCCGTGAAAAAGGTCGCCACGGCCCCATAGCCCGCGTAACCCGCCACGGTCTGCAAAATCGTATTCAGCGTGAAATCGCCCAGCCCCGGAATCTTGTCGATCCCCGGGATCGGCGTGTTGAGGAAGTTGATCGCCCCCTGCAAGGGCTCGGTGTACTGCTGAATGTCCTGGATGACGGGCTCGACCAGGTCGCTGATGAAACTGCCCAGGTCCAGGCTGACGTTTCCGAACTGGAAAGTGAGCGACCCTGGGTTTGTAAGATCGCTCCAGTTCATGGAGACGGTCGTGGAGATGCTGGGGAATTCACCAGCGGCGCCGCCGCTTCCGAGCCCCAGGTCGGCGTTCAAATTGATCTGGGCGCTGGAGGCCCCGCCGCCCACGAGACTGACTGTGGGAGTGCCCTGCAGATTCAGATTATCCACGGCGATCTGGGCCGACAGCGCGTTGGTCCCCGCCGGCGTGAGTTGGCCATACAGGATGCCGACGTAGGCCATCAGCGAGGCATTGCCGGAAAGCGATGCGCTCACGCCCAAAATCATCTGGTGCGCGGGCATGCCCGAACTGAAGTCGTGGAGCGTATCCGACGAATTCAGGGCGATGACCGGGTTGCTCGCCGAATTATACGTGAAGGCGAGCTCGTAATCGAAGTAGATTTGGACGCTGAATCCGCCCGCGGCGGTGATTTTGAAAGGCAGCGCGGGCAACCCCAGATTGAACGTCAAGGGCGTCGAAACCAGGGTCGCACTCTCGGCCAGCCGCATCTCGACCGTCGCCTGCGTGACTGCCCCGTTGGAGTCTTGTTGCACGTTGCTGACGTGGATGTCGCTGGCGGAACCGGTTGGGCTGTCGCCGAGTGCGCCATTGCCGGCGCCGAAAATATTCAAACCGGGCGTCTCAAATGCCTGATAGAGGGCGGTCTGCAGGTCGTTCTGGATGTTGCCGGTAAACTGGCTAAAGTTGTCGAGCGCAGTTTGGATTTTGCTCCCGGAGCCATCGATGAAATCCTGGACCTGGTCGAGCGTTCCAAGCTGCGTGCCGACGAAGGGGATCGACTTCAGAGTGCCAATCGCCCCGTCCAGGCTCGACTCGATCGAGCCGACTTCCGATTGCAGATTGCCGGCCAGGCCCGAGAAGGCGTTCAGAACGCGCCGCTTTTCCAGCGGTTCCAGCCGCAGCCGGCGGAGGTGCGGTCCCATGCAGTCGGTGGCGATTTGCGCTCGGATTTTCGTCGTGCCGGTCTCCGCCGCAAGATCTTCGAGGACGCCATAAGAATCCCCCATTTCGATTCGGGAGTCGGCGCGATCTACCCCAAACTGGGCGACTTCCGCCCCGCTCCACTTGATTTCAGCACACGCGAACCCTAAAGAGCATTTCACACTGCGAAAAAATGGCAACGCAACCGGCCGGTCATTGAAAAACGGCCGATAGCAGCGCAGCGCCTCGTTACCGAGGGCTTTGCTTCGTTGGCAAAAATGGCATGGCTGCCGCCGTCGAAAAACCGTGAGATTAAGAATTGCGCACGACGGCAATTGCGGCCAGCAAGTACATTGTTGCGGCTCGGGGAATAATGTCAAGGAAACTTGCCACTAATCAGGACGTAGCGCAATGCGCGGCCTGAGACAGACCTTCGGCGAGACCCCAGATTTAGGGACGAATCACCTTGCGATTGTCCGCCTTATCCGGTTGCTTCTGATCCCTGTCTCCCGGGTGCGGCAACGGCCTTTTCCAGTTCCGAACAATCGTCGCGAAAAGCGGAAAATTCACCCGAGGTCAATCGCCTCGAAGCATGGCGGCGAGCTTCTCAACCTCCGCGAAAGCATACTCGATGTCGAATGCCGCGTAATCGGCGCTTCTTAGTACGGGCTTGAGGTGCGTTTCCAACTGATCCTCAAGTAATCTTCTACGAGCCTCGCCGTTGTCAATCACTGAGTTTCCCGGCACGGCGAGTTTCTGTCGAACCAGGTCGAGGAATCTCGGCTCACTGAAATCGAGACGCTGTGCGTGGGCAGCGTCGGCGATGTCAAAGATATCTCGGATTGCCGGTGGATCGCGCGTTAAAGCAGCTCTGACTTTTTCGGCATAGGTTTCACGCAATGTCAAAACGCAAAGAGACAGGGGAAAGTCAGGCGATTCTCCTGGCAGGGGGTGCCGAAGCAAAGTGCGGCCATCGCAGAAAACTGGCGACTCGATGAAGGGCTCTCGCAGAGCCACCTCGACTTTTACTATTTCCTGGTCGCCCGTTACTGCCGATTGGTACTGGAGCAACGCTTGATACTGGCGGCTTGCAAATTTTCCGATCAGTTGGTTGGATATGCTGAGGGCCGGCAGACGTTCGGCAAGTTGTTCGAGATGTCGTCTGACGGGAGCCACGGCTTCACTTCGTTTTTTTCGGTTGGCCGTCATTGGGGTCGAGATCGCAAAGTCGAGATCCTCGCTCAGGCGATAGAAATCGGCATGCACCTTGCTCAGGCACGTGCCGCCTTTGAAGACGAGGCCGTTGGCGAAGAGGGGCTTGAAGTCTGCGAGGATCAGCGAGAAGTAGTAGTCCTTTTCGATCAATCGTTGCGCGAACCCGGACACAGCTTCGGTGAAGCTTAACGCCTGCCGGAAATCATCGGGAGTCTCATGTAGCTGAAGGAATTGTACCATTGACGATTAGTCCCCATCGTTGATCGACGCGACCGCGCTTCGGCATCGTCGGGTTCCACGGAATGATTGAAGACGACTGGCGTAAGGCCCTTTCAAGGCGCAGATTTGCCGGACCGGAATAAGCCCGGCCGGAATCTTCTCCTGTTCGGACAACTCCGTAAGAAAGTGGCCAATCCGCCGAATTGTCCCCTGGTTGCCGAAATTCAACGTAGCGTCTACGAGATCCACCGTGCGGATCTTCTTCTCCGTTAGTTCATTCCGAATCCACGCAAGTGCGCGAGGAAGCGAGTTGAATCGGGACCAGTCGTAGACGGCGTCGACGAGGCTGCGGGCGCGCGAGGAGTAGATCAGGTCGATCTTCTCCGGAGTCGTGACCGTTTCCGTGTCCCCTAACCGATTCTCTGCGACACGGATCAGCGTCAACTCGACTTGCCCAATCCTGCGATCTCCACTGATGCGGGTATTGTAAGCGTACACGCGGTTCGGGACTTGTTCGTCCCACCCATACCGATGAAAGGCATTCGGGCCGCAAATCTGATATTGCCCGGCGCGATCCTGCATCAGCGTCGTCAGGGCCAGCGCTTCTCCCGGACTCCAGCGGCCGCCAAGTGGCAGCACCGCAGGCAACAGATAGAGGCCGCGGCGCACGCGGGCCGCGAGCCCGATTCGGGCCATCCCGCTAAGAACCTTGTGTTCCTGTTGGGCCGTCGTGCCAAGCAGACGCACCAAGTCCCCAGTGCGAATCTGTCGGATTTGCCGGTTCTGAGCCAGCGCCATGATCCTCGCTTCGAGTTCCGAAAGGCCTCTAGTCATTGTACTATATATCTTGTTACTTCCAAAATCTGGCATTTCAGCGATCTAGCATCATGGCCTTATTAAGTTCGTTAGCCAAGTCTGCGGCAATTCTAGGCTAAGAAGCCATATCCTGCAATAGCGTTGTACACTCTATGCAACGCTTGACTCATGGCATATTCGTTGTACAATTAGAACAACGAAAGGCAACGCCATGCCGCCGACAAAAAATGCATTCGGCCGATTTTTCCGGAGCTGCAGAATCGCCCTCGGTCTGAATCTGAGCGAATTCTGCCGCCAGAACGGATTCGACAAGGGGAATGTCAGCCGGCTGGAGAGGGGGCTCACGAGGCCCCCAGAATCATCGGACCTGCTGCGCGCCTATGCGGTTGCCCTCCAACTCGAACCGAATTCCGAGCGTTGGGCGAAGTTTATGAGACTCGCGGCGATTGCGCGAGGAAAACTCCCTTCCCCGGTGTCTGATGAGCGCGCCGCCGCTATCGTGGAGATTTTTCAACGGCTCGAAATGCGGCTTCATGATCCATGGGTGAAAGCGCACGATCTTCAGCAATGGTCGCCGACCCGCGATGCGCAGGCGCACCTTCCCGCACTGATTCGAAAACTCGTTTATGCCTCAACGGAACTATCCGCTCGCATCGAGATGCCGGGCGGTGAAGGCGTTCAGCGCCACGGCTGGGACGGCATCGTTGATGCTGCAAGCAAATCACCCTTTGTCCCTGCCGGCATCAGCGGTTGGGAAATCAGCGTGGATCAGCGGCCGGCAGACAAGGCCGAGCAGGATTTCAAGGCAAGAACGAAGTATCCACTTGGACTTTCGCCGTCCGAGACGACGTTCGTCTTCGTCACATCACGGAAGTGGGATGGAAAGCAGAAGTGGCGCGACGAGAAGAGAGATTTGCGTATATGGAAAAGTGTTGAGGTCTACGACTCAAGCAACCTCGAAGCATGGTTGGAGTTGGCGCCGGGCGTTGACGCCTGGCTTGCGGAGCGGCTCAAGCGCCGGCCTGCCGGGGTTATTTCGATCAGCGACTATTGGGAGTCGTTGTCCCGTTTGTGCGAACCGCCATTGAAGCCGGTCGTGTTCCTCACGTCTCGTGAAAAGACGGGAGAGAAGTTGCGTGAGTTTCTGCTCGGCAAGCCTTGCGTGATGCCGATCGCGTGCCGCTCTCCAACGGAAGCGCTGGATTTCGCCGCGGCCTATCTGGAAACGGTCAAAGCGGAGGACGCACAATTCGCAATGGACGACGATGACCGAATTCGCGTCCAGAGTCGCACGGTTGTCGTGAAGGACCGCGCAGTGGGACGGTCTCGCACAGGCAGACGGCCAACTGACTCTTCTCCCCATGCTTCCGCTGTCTCTATCTCTGACCGGCGAAGAACTAAGTGCGGCAGTCGGCCGCGGGCACCGGGTCCTTATCGCGGCCGCCCAGTTCTCGAACCACCGCGTGGAACCGGTCTCGCTTCCGCTGCCCTCGCGATACGATCTGGATTCGGCGTTGCGCAAATCAGGATTCGAAAAGGAGGCTGCGGCCAAGGCGGCTCGGGCGGCGGGCGGAAGCCTCTCTGTGCTGAAACGTTATGTTTCGAGGATCCCTAGCGAGCAGTTGCCTGGCTGGTGTCGAAGTCCCGAATTGGCCGACTTCCTGCCGATTCTTCTCGTTGGAGCGTGGGATGACGCCAACGAAGTCGACCGCGGCTTGCTATCGCGGTTGTCGAAGCGCCCCTATGGCGAGCTTCGGAACGTCGCGACCCGGCTAACGCTCACCGAGGATCCGCCATTGACGCGCAACGACACTCGGTGGCGACTAGTTTCGCCGGAAGACTCGTGGTGGTTGGTGGGAGAGGGGATAACCGAGGGAATAACCGCGGAATTGTTGCAGACCTTTGAGAAAACTGCGATTGAGGTTTTGCGCCAGCAAGATGGGCCGCTGTCTCGGTCGAGCAATAATGGCGGCGACGCCTCCACCGGGCCAACGCGAGAACTGAGGGCCAGCGCCCTCCTGCGGCGTGGTATTGCCGAGACCGCGGCAATTCTCGGCTCAGGCTATGGGCCGGTCGCGAGGTTGCGCGGCGCCGAAGAACACGCGGCTGCGATCGTCCGCGCCACACTTCAGGGCGCCACGTGGCAAACTTGGGAGGCCCTTGGGGACGTGCTTCCGTTGCTTGCCGAAGCGGCGCCGGACGTGTTGCTCGACGCGATCAACAACGACCTGAAAAGGAAACGCCCGGAACTGGCGAAATTGCTTGCCGACGACGGAGATAACGCTTTTATATCGCGCTGCAAGCACGCCGGACTGCTATGGGCACTCGAAACAACTGCGTGGTCGCTTGATCTTCTCCCCAGAACCTGCACGCTTCTTGCCCAACTTGACGCGGTTGACAAGGGAGGAACCTGGGGCAATCGGCCCGCTGCCAGCTTGTGCGAAATCCTTCTCCCTTGGCATCCCCAGACGGCTGCTTGCGTCGAAAAACGCATTGGCGTTCTAAAATCCCTTGCCGCGCAAACGCCCGCAACGGCATGGAAGCTGCTGTTTGCAATGATGCCGCAACAGCTTTCCAGTGCTGACTCGACGCGTCGACCACTCTGGCGCGATTGGGCACCTGCGTGGCGCGAGGGTACGTCCGGCGCTGACTACTGGAAACAGGTGAATGCCGCCGCCGAGTTGATCGTCCAGTTGGTCGCCAACGATCCACGGCGATGGTCCAAGGTGCTCGATGAACTCCATTCGGTTCCCGAGCCCTATCGGAAGCAACTCATCGATCGGCTGAGGGACTTGCCGGTCGATCAGATCGACCCGGACGAACGACGAGGTCTCGCCGAACATGTTCGCAAGACCATCCAACGTCATCGAGATTGCGTTGACGCGAATTGGGCACTCCGCACCGAATCGATCGACGCTCTGGAGCAGACACTGCCGCACTTGCTCCCGGTGGGAATGCGCGAACGGCATGCCTGGCTATTCGTGCCGTGGCTCGAGCTTGCGGGCTTCCGCGATGACTTCCAGCAGATGGAGGAGGAAGTCGCTCGTCTTCGCGCGGCGGCACTGCGAGAGATTGTCGACAAGGATGGATTTACCGGTGTTCTCAGACTTGCCGACATCGTCGAATCGCCCGGTCAGGTCGGAGCTGCGCTTGCGCACACTGAACTCGTCCCCGTCGAGCAAGTTTTGCCTGACCTCTTGGGAAGTTCGAATACCAATTACCGGTTGCTCGCAGGGGCCTATGCGAGAGAACGCATGTCCCGTGACGGCTGGGGTTGGGCTCACACCCTTTCGTTGGACAAATGGGATGCGAGAGACGCAGCAGTCTTCTTGTCCCGGGCGGGGATTGATCCTCAAGCATGGAGTTTGGCCGAGAGCCTGGGCCAGGACGTTTTCAGGGAGTACTGGATGACAGTCCCGGCCGACAGCCGTCTCGATCACCAACAGCTCGAATTCGCCTGTCAGAGATTGCTGGAGGCAGATCGTCCCGCGGACGCCATTCGCATTCTGAACAGGGTTCCCTTCGGCAAAGCCACCGTATCTCCATCCATTGTCATGGATGCGCTGACTGCGTGCCTGAAATGGGAGCCGTCTCACCCTGATATGAACGCTACGATCCGCATCGTCCAGGAGCTGTTCGGATGGCTTCAGAGGACAATCCAGTGCGATAACGACGAACCAACGCGGCGACTTGCTAAGTTGGAGTGGGAGTTCCTGTCGCTGCTCGACGGCCTCGGCGCATCGCCGACGACTTTGATTCGTTGCCTCAGTGAGGATCCCAAGTTCTTCGCTCAGGTAATCGCTTTGATATTCGGCTCGCAAGACGAGCGAGAGTCGGGCACGAAATCGGGCGCAACGCGACGGAACGCGAGCGACTTGTACTGCCTGCTGATGAACTGGAACCACATACCCGGCACTCGGGCGGATCGCTCGATCGACGAAGAGCAGTTGCTTCGGTGGCTCGAATCTGCCCGCGCCCTGTGCCGCGAGTCAGGGAACCTCGACATTGCTGACTCGCAGATCGGCGAAATGCTGGCAAGACGGCGGCAACCGAAAGACGAGGCCACCAGGTGGCCATGTGAGGAAATCTGCGACGCCATCGAGGAAGCGAATAGTGACGATCTGGACGATGGCTTTCAAATCGGCGTTCTCAACAGTCGCGGCGTTACCGAGAGGTCGCCGCTCGACGGCGGTGATCTCGAACGCAAGGAGCGTGACAAGTACCGAAGATGGGCTGCACTTTGCGATGTCGACTGGCCCAGAACAGCCGCGTCGCTGCGCCGAGTTGCCGACACCTACGAATCCTATGCGCAACGAGAGGACACGCACGGCGGAACGAAGTCACGAACGTCATTGAATCTGGCAGTCATCGGCAGGTGATTTACCAAACCCAGTTCCTAGCGATCTGCAGGCGGCTTTCCACAGGCGGAATCTTCAAGTGTTTGTGGGCTAAGAGGTTGCGACGAGTCCCGCCTGCGGCTCTTGGCCTGCTTGAAAACTCTCCTTGCTAACGCTTCGGGTTGGTCTCGTTGACAGAATCCCGTCACAATCTTTCATTCCGGTGAAACAATTTGCTTGCATTCCAGTCAGCTTCATAGCATAATCAGTGTAGATGGATAACGCTCACGGATCGCAGGAGTGGACCCAATGCTAGGTGAAGAACGACGCAATCGCTTGCTGGAAATCGTGCGGAAACTCCAGTTTGCCTCCTTGCCCCAGTTGGTCGATTATCTGGGCGTTTCGGATTCCACAATCAGAAGGGATCTGGAAGTGCTGGAAGAGCAAGGACTGACGCGACGTATCCATGGCGGGGTGATTTTCGTGGGATCGGCCGCAAAACTCCCGCACTTTGAGGACCTTGAGCCGGCCCAGTGGAGCCTGAAAAAGGCCATCGCCCAGTGCGCCGCGGCCCTGATCGAGGATGATGATACAGTCCTTCTGGATGGGGGTAGCACCACCTATGAGTTGGCTAGATTGCTGGTCGGCCGGCCGTTGCACGTGGTAACCAATTCCCTGCCGGTGGCCAATCTCTTCGCCTCGAATGCTAATAGCGACCTAGTATTGATCGGTGGCAATATTTGTCCGCGGACCGGCGTGGTCCGCGGCCCTTATGCCGACCAGATGCTGTCCCATGTCCGCGTGCGAAAGACGATCCTCAGCACGGCTGCCGTGTCGGAAGAAGGCTTCTTCAACAATAACATGTTGTTGATCGAGACGGAACGCGCGATGATGAGGGCCGGCAAAGAAGTCATCGTGATCGCCGACAGCAGCAAGTTCGGCAACCACAGCCTGGGACACGTCTGCTCGCTGGGCACGGTCGACCAGGTGGTCGTTGATTCGCAGCTCAGCGACGAATGGAGGGCCAGGTTGACCGCCGCCGGCGTGAACCTGGTAATCGCCGAGGTCGGGGAACCGGTTGGCGCAACGTAGGTCCTTCCTGCCGGGAAGGACGATTGCGGGCCGCGCCCCTGGAAAATTTTGGGCCGCGACTGGTAGGACGATTGGCAATCCGTCTACGACTGGTAGGACGGATTGGCAATCCGTCTTACGAAATTATGGCAGAGAAGTCCTTTCCGGCAGAAAGGACCTACTTGACGAGAAACCATGAGCGTCGCCACAGCGATTGATCGGAACCTTATCGAGCAGATCGTGCGCGAGATCGTGCTGGCCCAGGTGGGCGGTCCGCCGGGCAAGCCGAATCTGGTGGTGAGCGTTTCGGCACGGCATTGCCACCTGACCGACGAAGATACGGAAACGCTCTTCGGCAAAGGACACAAGCTGACCGTGCAGAAAGACCTGTACCAGGACGGCTTCTTCGCCGCGGAAGAAACGGTGATGGTCGTCGGTCCCAAGCGGCGGATGCTGCCGACGGTGCGGGTCTTGGGCCCCACGCGGCCGGAAACGCAGGTCGAATTGGCCTTCACCGACGGCATCTCGCTGGGCATCGACCTGCCGGTGCGGCTCAGCGGCAACCTTAAGGACACGCCGGGCTGTGTGCTGGTCGGCCCTCAGGGCGTCGTCGAATTGAAACAAGGCGTGATCCGCGCCGAGCGGCACGTCCACATGGGTCCCGAGGATGCCGCCTTTTTCGGCGTCAAGAGCGGCGACCTCATGAACCTGCGGGTCGATTCGACCTGCAGCGTCGTGTTCAACGGCCTGCAAGTGCGGGCCGGCAAGAACATCAAGCTGGAAGTCCACCTCGACACGGATGAAGGCAACGCCTGCGACCTGGATCACGCAACTAAGGTGGAGTTGTTCAAACCGTAAACGATGAAGGATGAGGGATGAAGGATGAAAAAGCAACGCGATTTTCGCTTCATCCCTCATCCCTCATCCTCCATCCACCCAATCCTTTAACCTCCGGAGAGTATCCTCATGGCAAAGTCAATGGAAGCGTTGGGCATGATTGAAGTCAAGGGCTTTGTGGTCCTTGTCGAAGCCACCGACGCCATGCTGAAGGCCGCCAACGTCCAGTTCTATGGCTGGGACAAGGTCGGCAGCGGGCTGGTCAGTGCCTTCGTCGTTGGCGACGTGGCCGCCGTCAAGGCCGCCACCGACGCCGGCGCCGCAGCCGCGGGCCGGCTGGGCGAAGTCGTCAGCGTGCAGGTCATTCCGCGCCCGCACGAAGACCTTGGTCTCATTCTTCCGGCCGCCCAAAAGGCCGCCGGCGCGGACTGAAGTCAGACATTCGTAAGACGGATTGGCAATCCGTCCTACACGTGCAAGATTGTAAGACGGATTGCCAATCCGTCCTACACGAAACCACCAATCGAATCAAACCCAATCAAAACAAGCATCGAAGGGAAATCAGTACCATGCAAGACGCCATTGGACTTCTGGAAACCAAAGGACTCGTGGCCCTCGTCGAGGCCACCGACGCCATGGCCAAGGCGGCCAACGTGACGATTGTGAAGCGCGTGCAGATCGGCGGCGGGCTGGTGACGACTATTGTCCGCGGCGACGTGGGCAGCGTCCGCGCCGCCGTCGAGGCCGGGGCCGCCGCCGCGCAGCAGGCCGGCGAACTGGTCGCCAGCCACATCATCCCCCGCCCGGCCGACGGGGTGGTCGCGGCGTACCTGTCGTAAGGCAAAGAAGGGATAAAGGATGAAGGATTAGGGATGAAAGTTGAAAGATGAGGGATGAGGGATGAGGGATGAGGATTGAACGTTTCTCTCATCTATCATCTCTCATCTCTTATCCCTCATCTCTCATCACTTATCCCTCACCCGGTGTCCCAGCCACCCGCCCCTGGCCGCTCGAAAGGACTCCATGAAGATCCTCGTAGCCAACCTCGGATCGACGAGCTTCAAGTACCGGTTGTTCGACATGGACAACCAGCGCCAGATTGGCGCGGGGGCATCGAGCGGATCGGCTCGCCCGAGAGCCGCTCGACGGTCCAAATAGGCGATTACCAGCAGGATCTGACGGTCAGGGCGGCCGACCACGTCGAGGCCCTCGGCCTCTGCTTGGCCCAGCTCACGTACAACGGGGCACCCGGTACTCCGGGTCGCGGCTGCCTCCGCGACGCGTCGGAGGTCTCGGCCATTGCCCTGAAGACGGTCCACGGCGGCCGCTACAGCGGGGTCCAGCGGGTCACGCCCGACGTGCTCGCGGCGATGGAGGAAGTGTGCGGCGTCGCCCCGGCGCACAATCCGCCCTACATTGCGGCCATGCGTCTGCTGGCCGAGAAGTTGCCGCAGATTCCCCTCGTGGCCGTGTTCGAGACCGATTTCCATGCCACGATCCCGTCCCACAACCAGACCTACGCCGTTCCCTACGAGTGGTCCGAGTCGCACTCGATTCGCCGCTGGGGTTTCCACGGTGCCAGCCATCGCTATATCGCCGGGCGGACGGCCGAACTGCTCGGCCGCAACGATCTGCGGATCATTTCCTGCCACCTGGGCGGTTCCAGTTCGCTGTGCGCCATTCGGCATGGCCAGAGCGTGGCCACGTCGATGGGCATGAGCCCTCAGAGCGGCCTGCCGCAGAACAACCGCGTGGGCGATTTCGACGCCTTCGCCCTGCCGCGGATCATGCGGCAGACGGGCAAGTCGCTGGCGGAAGTGCTCTCGATGCTGGCCAATCAGGGCGGTCTGTTGGGCATCAGCGGCATCAGCGGCGACTACCGCGACATCGCCGAGGCCGCCGGCAAGGGCAACGCCCGGGCCCGGCTGGCCCTGGACGTTTACACTGCCAGCGTGCGGCACTACCTGGGGGCCTATCTTGTGGAACTGGGCGGGGCCGACGCGATCGTCTTCACGGGCGGCATTGGCGAAAACCGCAGTGACCTGCGGACCGCCGTTTGCCGCAACCTGGCCGAGTTGGGCGTCGTGCTCGATCCCCAGGCCAACCAGCAGGCCCGCGGCGAGGTCGCGATCCATGCTCCGCAGAGCCGCGTGCAGATCTGGGTCATGCCCACCAACGAAGAATTGGTGGTGGCCCGCCTGGCCGCAAAATTATTAAAGGAATGACGCCATGATGATCGCCAAAGTCACCGGTTCGCTGGTCGCCACGCAGAAGGTCGATTCCATGGTCGGCCACAAGCTGATGCTGGTCGAGCCCTATCGCCTCGATCCGACCACCCGCGGCAGCCTCGTCACGACCGGGCGCGTGCTGGTGGCGGTCGATACGGTCGGCGCGGGAGAGGGCGAACTCGTGCTCATCACGCAAGGTTCCAGCGCCCGCTTGACTCCGGAAACGAAAACATTGCCCGTGGACACCGTGATCATCGGCATCCTCGACACGGTCCACGTGGTGCAGACGTGCGTGTACAACAAGGAATCTTAATCATGGTCCACATCGACGAAACCTTGATTCGCAGCGTTGTCGAGCAGGTCCTGGCGCGGATGGGCGGCACGGTCCCGCCCTCGTCCAACGGCGGCAGCCAGGGCCGCTTCGGCCTGTTCAGCGACGTGCCCAGCGCCGTGGCCGCCGCCCGCGAGGCCTTCGAGCGCCTCAGCCGCATGACGATCGCCGATCGCCAGCGGATCATCCAGCACATCCGCCGCATCTCGATCGAACAATCCGTCGAGCTGGGCACGATGGAGATGGAAGAGACGAAGATCGGCCGCCTGCAGCACAAGATCGAGAAGCTCAAGACGCTGGGCGAGCGTTCGCTGGGCGTGGAGTTCCTTCGCAGCGAGGTCTTCAGCGGCGATCACGGCCTGGCGGTGATCGAGCACGCCCCCTTCGGCGTCATCGCCGCGGTCACGCCGGTCACGCACTCGCTGCCGACGATCACCGGCAACGCCGTGAACATGATTGCCGGCGGCAACACGCTGGTCGTCAATCCGCATCCGGGCGGCAGGCGGGTGGCCGCCGAGGGCGTCCGCCGCTTCAACGAGGCCATCTATCGCGACCTGGGCATCGACAACCTGATTTGCGTGATCGTCGAGCCGACGCTGGAGACGGCCGAGGCCCTCTTCAAGCATCGCGATATCTCGCTGATCTGCGTCACGGGAGGGCCGGCCGTGGCGCGGGCCGCCATGCAGCAGGCGAAGCGGGCGGTGGTCGCCGGGCCGGGCAATCCGCCCGTGGTCGTCGACGAGACGGCCGAACTCGACCGTGCCGCGCGGTCGATCATCATCGGGGCCGCCTACGACAACAACCTGCTGTGCATCGCCGAGAAGGAGGTCTTCGTGGTCGAGTCGGTCTTCGACGCCATGCTTTCCGCCATGGAGCGGGCCGGGGCCGTGCGGTTGTGCGCCAAGGAAGTTGACGCCCTGACGAAGGTCGCCATCGGCAGCGTCGGCGAAGGCGCCCATAAGCACGACGTGCCGGCCAAGGACTTCATCGGCAAAGACGCGGCGGTGCTGGCCAGGGCGATCGGCAAGACGGTGCCGGCCGCCACCGAAGTGATCTTCGGCGAGACCGACGAATCGAACCCCTTCGTGCCCGTCGAACAGATGATGCCTTTTTTGCCCTTCGTCCGCTGCCGCGACGTGGACGAGGCGATTGCCAAGGCCAAGGAGGCCGAGCACGGCTTCCGCCACACGGCGATCATCCATTCCACGAACGTGAACAACATGACCAAGATGGGCCGGGCGATGGACACCACGCTCTTCATCAAGAACGGCCCTTCGCCGGCCGGGCTGGGACTTGGCGGAGAGGGCTATGTCTCGTTTTCCATCGCCACGCCCACCGGCGAGGGCGTGACCACGCCGCTGACGTTCACCCGCGAGCGGCGCTGCACGATGGTCGATAACTTGAGGATTTTAGGAAAGTAAGCGATGTACTACGGGCGTGTTGTCGGAAGCGCAACCGCGACGGTGAAGCATCCTTCTATGGAAGGCAGCAAGCTGTTGTTGGTGATGGCACTTCAGTCCGACGGCCGCACGCCCGAGGGCGACCCGATCCTGGTGGTCGAGCGACTCGGCGCCGGACATGATGATGAAGTGATCGTGACCAGCGACGGCATGGCCACTCGCGAGCTCCTGAAGAGCAATACGTCGCCGGTCCGCTGGTCCGTGCTGGGGATCCCGGATAGGAAGTAGAGGCTGGAGTACTGAGTACTGAGTACTGAGTCGCATACAAATCATGCTAACCGCATCGACCGAAGACATCGACCGCATCGTGCGCGAAGTGATGGCGCAACTGGGAGCTGCCTCCGCGACCGTCGTCGCCCCTGCGCCAGCCGCGCCGGCCGCTGCGCCGCCTGCGGTTCGCGATGGCGACATCTGCATCGATTCACGCGTGGTTACGCTGGAAACGATCGCCGGCCGTTTGCAGGGAGCAAAGCAACTGTTGGTCCCGACCGGCGCCCTGGTCACCCCGGCGGTCCACGACGAGTTGCGCCGCAAGGGCGTGGCGCTGGTCCGCGGAAGCTCGGCGGCGACGGCATGCAAAACGCCCTTCAGCGTGCTGCTGATCGGCCCGCCCCAGCACGATCCCGGCGCTGCGGTGCGGATGCTCGCGCAGGAAGGCATCGCGGTCCGAACGGAAGCCGCGAGTTGCATGATGGCCGCGACCGACACGTTGGCCGAGGCGGTTGCCGGCGGGCAAGCGCTAGGGCTGCTCTGGACGCGGCACACGGCCGTCGCCCTCTGCCTGGCGAACCGCCGCGCGGGCGTGCGGGCGGTCCTGGCGACCGGCATCGCAGCCACCGCGGCAGCCATATCCGCCGTGGGGGCCAACGTGCTGGTGGTCGACCCGGCCCTGGGCACGGCCTACGAAAAGAAGCAGATTTTCCGCGATTTCTGCCTCGGCGGAATTCGCGACTGTCCGAATGCGTTGAAAGAAAGACTTGAAGAAGGAGTTAGAATTTAGGAGTTAGAAGTAAGAAGGCAGAATCAACGTGTCCATGCATCAGGGAGACTGTCTTCTAACTCCTAACTCCTAACTCCTAACTCCTAACTTCTAACTCCTATGCGAGTTGCAGACGTTATTGGCACCGTGACCTTGAACCGCGCGCACCGCAGCATTGCCGGGGCGACGTGGAAGCTGGTCGTGCCGTTGTCGTGGGACAATTTGCTGGGCAAGTCCGACGCGCCCGTGGAAGAGGTCGTCGTGATGGACGAGCTCGGCGCCGGGCTGGGCTCGCGAATCGCGCTGAGCGAAGGCCGCGAGGCCGCCATGCCGTTCTACCCCGCCGTGAAACCGATCGATGCCTACAATGCCGCGATCCTCGACGCCTTCCAGGTCGAGATCCCGAAGGATTTGAAACAAAGTCCGGAGATGACTTAGAACTTAGAACTTAGTGCTTAGAGCTTAGAGCGTAGAGCGGAGTACTGAGTACTACGCCCTAAGCCCTAAGCCCTACGCCCTACGCCCTAAGCCCTAAGCCCTACGCCCTACGCCCTAAGCTCTAAGCCCTACGCCCTACGCCCTACGCCCTAAGCCCTAAGCCCTAAGCCCTAAGCCCTACGCCCTAAGCCGCCCCGACCCCTAATCCCCAACCCCTAAGCCCCATGCTCAACATCCATAAGATCAAGCAAGAGATTTGCGAAATCGGCGATCGCCTTTACAAGCGGGGGTTCGCCGCCGCCAACGACGGCAACATCACTTATCGCATCAGCGAGAAGGAAGTCGTGTGCACGCCCACGCTGATCAGCAAGGGCTTCATGAAGCCGGACGATCTGTGCATCGTCGACATGGAAGGCAAGCAGCTTGCCGGCCGGCGGAAGCGGACGAGCGAGGTGATGCTGCACCTGGCGATCATGAAGGAGCGGCCGGACGTGAAGTCGGTCGTGCACTGCCATCCGCCGCATGCCACGGCCTTCGGCGTCGCCCGCGAGCCGATCCCGCAATGCGTGCTGCCGGAGGTCGAGATCTTTCTGGGCGACGTGCCGATCACCAAGTACGCCATCCCCGGCGGCAAGGAATTCGCCGACACGATCCTGCCCTTCGTAAAGAAGTCGAACGTCATCATCCTCGCCAATCACGGCACCGTAAGCTTCGGGGAGACGGTCGAAAAGGCCTACTGGTGGACGGAGGTCCTCGACGCCTACTGCCGCATCTTGATGCTGGCCAAGGGCCTGGGCCGGGTGAACTACTTCACCGAGCCGGAGGCCCAGGGCCTGTTGGATCTCAAAGGCAAGTGGGGCTTTCCGGACCCGCGGACGGAGATCAAGAACTGCGACATCTGCGCCAACGACGTCTTCCGCGAAAGCTGGAAGGACACGGGCGTGGTGCAGGCGGCCTTTGCCCCGCCCAGTTTCAAGAACGCCGGGGCGAGCAACGGCAGCGCCGCGCCTGCCGCCGCCAAGGGCACGGCGGATCAGGAAGCCTTGATCCAGGCCATTACCGACCGTGTGTTGGCCGAACTGGCCAAGCGATGATTTCTTGGGAAGTCCTCGACAGTTCGCCTGTTCCTGGGGGTAGCGAAGAGCTTCGCCTCTCCAAGCGCGGCGACGAGTTCTCAATCCGCCTGGGCCGTTGCGAGCTGATGAACAGCCGCGTCCACGGTTCGGAGGATGCCCTGGCGGAGCTTGCGTGCGCGAAAATTGCTGCCTGCCGCAGCCCCCGCGTCCTGATCGGAGGGCTGGGAATGGGGTATACCGTGGCTGCCGCCTTGCGTCGGCTCCCGGCCGACGGCAAGATCGTCGTGGCCGAATTGGTGCCGGCGGTCGTCCGATGGAACCGGGGCCTCCTTGCCGATCTGGCCGGCCGTCCCCTGGAGAGCGAGCGGGTCGAGGTTCGCGAGGTCGATATCGCGGAGATTCTGAGGGCGAAGCAGGCGACCTACGACGCCATCTTGCTGGACGTGGATAATGGCCCTCAGGGCTTGACGCGGAAGGGCAACAACTGGCTCTATTCGCGTGCCGGCCTGGATGCCGCCTGGAAGACGCTTCGGCCGAAGGGTGTGTTGGCCGTATGGTCGGCCGGTCCCGATCGGGCCTTCGCAGAGCGTCTGCACGATGCCGGCTTCGAAGTGGACGAGGTCGCGGTGCGGTCGCGCGGTCCCCGCAAGGGCACGCGACAGACCATCTGGCTTGCCGTGCGGCGATCGTAGGGTGGGACCAGCGAGCTTGCGAGCGCCGGCCCACCAACATCGGCGATTGGTGGGCCGGCGCTCGCAAGCTCGCTGGTCCCACCCTACGGCTAAAACCGTGCAACCCTGACATCATTTCTGAAACGGACCCCTAAACCGCAAAAAGTCCGTTCGATCATCTTCTTCGGCTGTTCTTCTCAAAGTTTGCAGAGGCCTTGACTCATAAAACAAGAAGTGCTACAATCTGTAACGTTACATCACGTCACACAAGGACTGCCGCCATGCCGCGCAAGCAAAAACCGGCCCTCAGCGACCTGGAAAACAAGGTCATGGGCGTCGTCTGGGAACACGGCCAGGCCACCGCCGACCTGGTCCGAACGGAGTTCGAAGGAAGTCAGCCCTTGAAGGATTCGACGGTGCGGACGATCTTGCGCCGCCTGGAGGAGAAGGGCTACCTTCGCCACACGACGGAAGGTCGAACGTACCTTTACGTCCCCACGGTGGCGTCGCAGAACGTCGCCGCCGATGCCGTGCGGGGCATTATCGAGCGGTTCTGCAATGGGAGCGTGGAAAACCTGCTCGTCGGCATGGTGGACCGCGAGGTCGTTTCAGCCGCCACGCTCCAGATCCTGGCAAAGCGGATCGCCGCCAACAAGGGAAAGTGATCGATAAGACCCAAGAACAGACCTCGTCACATGGGGAACTGAAATGTCAAGCATCGAATTATGGGTGGCTTCCGGGCTGGTCGACGTGTCCATCAAAGCGGCACTCCTGGCCTTGGCGGCGTGGGTGGGAATGGCTGCTTGCCGCGTCCGCAGCAGCACCATCAGGCACCGCGTCTGGTTCCTCGTCCTGGTCGGCATGCTGCTGCTTCCGGCGCTGGTGAATGTCCTGCCGGGCGTGTCGTTGCCGGGCTGGCTCTATCCGAAATTGCCCTCGGCCATCGCGACCGCAACGGATGACAGGACGCCTTCCAGCACCATACAACAACCGGCAGCCGGCGTGCCGACGATGCCGGACGCTCCCGGACCGGCGTCTGCCTCGCCGCCGAGCGAACCGGAACCGGCCGCGCCTACGCGCGATCGAGCACGCGACACCATCGCCGGACAAGAGCGGGGCGCGGACGCCGCCGCAACCGTTCCACTGCCCGCATTGGCGGCACACCAAGCCACTCCCGTGGCGTCGAAAGGTGCGGGGGCCATCGGCTTTGCGCTGGCCGTCGCGGTCGTCTACCTGGCTGGCGTGGCTTTGCTGACGCTCCGGCTGCTCATCGGCATGATTCAAGCATGGAGACTCGTTCGCGCGCGAAGCAGGTCGATTTGCCATCCAGCGCAGGCCGGCTGCCAGCCAGGGCGCGAATCATGGAATCGGCTGAAGTGCTGGTCCCTGTGACGATCGGCTGCCGCCGTCCGGCGGTGGTCTTGCCGGCCGACTGGAAGACCTGGAGCGATGCATGGCTGGCGATGGTCCTGGCCCACGAGACCGAGCACGTTCGCCGCGGC
Source organism: uncultured Planctomycetia bacterium (assembly GCA_963824275.1). GTDB lineage: Bacteria > Planctomycetota > Planctomycetia > Pirellulales > Thermoguttaceae > JANXQG01. Next base: position 78,957 of record CAWGOT010000005.1, read on the forward strand.
GACACGTGGGTCGCGCTCTTGGCCGCGTGGAACTGCGCCGTCTATTGGTTCCATCCCGTGGCCTGGCTCGTCCGCCGCAGGCTCGCGGTCCTGGCTGAGCAGGTCTGCGACGACGCCGTGATCCGAGCCACCGGCAGCCGCAACGAATACGCCCAGAACCTCTTGGACATGGCCGGCCGGCTGACGGCCGCTTCCGGGCGGCTCGGGCCGGCCGGGGTGGCGATGGCCCGAACGGCGAATGTGGTGAACCGGATCGAGGCCATTCTCGACAACGACCGGCCTCTGTCGCGCAAGATCGGCGCCGCGGCCGCGCTGCTGCTGGCGTGCATCGTGGCGCCGTTGGTTTTCCTGGCTGCGGGCCTGCGGCCCGCCGCGCCCACCGTCGCGGCCGAACGGGCGGCTGCGGCCGCCGAGAGCAGTAAGACCACCGAAGCGAAACCGCTGGCGGCGGGTCTCAAAGGCCGCGTCCTCATGGCCGACGACGGAAAGCCGGTGGCCGGCGCGGAAGTCCGGCTCTTGATCTGGAAACACGGCTACGACACGAAAACGGCAACCGCGAACGCCGAGGGCCAGTTCGAGTTCAAGGGGCTTGCCGAAGGAAAATACACCCTAGCCGCGTACTACCAGAACTTGTCGTCCCGCGGCAAGCGTTACCAAGGCTACGAGGTGAAGGCCGGCGAGGACTCGATTGTCCTCAAACTGCACGCAGCGCCGTCGCTCAAGGTGAAGGTGGTCGCTCGCGCGGACGGCAAGCCGATCCAAGGGGCGACCGTGGAGGCTCGTGTGGACCGACGCCAAGCCGGCCGACCACCTCACCGATGCCAGCGGCGAGGTGCTGTTCAACGGACTCACGCCCGAAGACTGGACGATCAAAACACGCGCGAAGGGTTTCGCGGTGGACAAACAAGCGGTGAACCTCAGCGGAACGGAGACGGCCAGCGTGACCGCGAAGCTGGCGCCCGGCGTGGAACTGTTCGGCGTGGTCCGCGATGCGGACGGCAAGGGGTTGCCCGCGGTGGCGATTTCCGTGAACGCGTCCGACTCCTATGAACATATCGATCACATGAAGACCGATGTGAACGGCAAATACCGGTTCGAATATGTGCCGATTACCGGGCTTACGTTGTTCTTGTCCAAAGAAGGTTATGTCGATTTCCGTCCCGAGGCCGCCATCACGGCGCCACCAGGCGGGCGGCAGGAGCTGAATCTGACCCTGCCTCGTCGTCCGGACGGAGGGTCGGTCCGCGGGACCGTCGTCGACAAGGACGGCAAACCCATCGAAGGCGCCTCAATCGTGAACCGCGGCGGCTCGTCATCCGACGAGCGCAAGGCGACGACCGACGCCCAGGGACGGTTCCGCCTGGATGACGTCTTCACGAAATGGGGGAGCGTGGGCGGCCACGAGCTGTTCGTCACGGCGAAGCATTTTGCCCCGCAGCAACTGGAGTTCAAGCCCGGGGACCGCGAGCATCCGGCGGAACTGAACGTGACCCTTGCGGCCGGCCATCGGATCCGTGGCCGGGTGGTCGATGAGCAGGGCCAGCCCCTGGCCGACGTGTCGGTCTATTATGCCGATAGCGATCACGGAGGCGAACTCGGCGGCAATGCGACTACGGACGCCGAGGGACGTTTCGAGTTCGACTCCTTGCCCGCGGGGTCTCCGCTTACGCTGGTCAAAGACGGCTACTCCGAGATGGAAAACGCAACGCTTCCGTTGGACGGCCCGAAAGAAGTGCTCGTTACCATGCGTGCCGCGGGAGTGATTCGCGGCCGGGTCGTCGACGGCCGGACCGGCAAGCCGTTGTCGCCGTTCATGGTCCACGTCACGTTTTCGCCGGACCGCGAGCCGGACGATCCATCCGCCAGCCTGAGCGGTGCGAGGGCGATTGGCGGTGAGAAGTTCGCCACGCCCGACGGCACATTTCGCTTGAACGAGTTCGTGCGGGACATGCCCTTGCAGGTTACCGTCGAGGCCGACGGATACGACAGGGTGGTCGTGCGCCGCGTCGTGGCCTTGGCCGACAGCGAGGCCAAGCCCGTCGAATTCCGGCTGGCCCCGATCGATGCGTCGAGCCTGTTGGTGGTCGCCGGCCGGCTGGTCGACGAGCAAGCCAGGCCGCGGGCAGGCGCGCAACTGCGTTTGATCGTGGCCGCGAAGCGGCCCTTCCCGCGAGACCGGTTCCCGTTCAACTGGGAGATGATCCGCTCGGGACAGGTGGAATCGACGGACCTCGTGCTGCAGTTCCTGAAGGCGACCACCGATCGCGACGGCCGCTTCCACTTCACGCAGATCCGTGCGGGGGGCGACATCGAACTCGCCTATTGGGGCGAGGGCGTCTCGCAGGACCGCAGGGAGCATATCGAGCGCTTGTCGCCCAAGGAGCAAGCCGACCTGACGATCGTTTCCAAGACGCCCGGCAGCGTGCGTGGTGCGATTGACAGAAGGGCCTATCCCGAGTTGGGCGATATCCTGTTGAGCGGATACGACCAGTTCCGCGACGCGAAGGTCTCTCCAGAGAACGATTCCTACGAAATCCGAAATGTCCCGGCGGGTCGGTACCAGTTGCAGGTCTATGGTCCAGCCAGGCCTTCGGGCGGTGGAGGTGGGAGTCTTACCAGCGATGTCGTCAAGAGAATCCCGATCGAACTGAAATCGGGCGAGACGTTGACCGTGGATCTCGGCCCGGACTCCAACGACGCTTCCCCGGCGGCCAAGGGCGGTGAGAAGGCGCCGCCCGAGAAGCCGCGTTCGCCGGGGCCGCCTTCCAAGGAAGGCGCCACGGCGCAAGGTGCTCCCGCCGTCGACAAGGGCTCGGAGATCGTGATTGCCGGGGCCGTGAAGGACGAATCGGGCGGCGCGATTGGCGGCGCAAGGCTCTGGCTGCCGTTGAACTACGATGACGACAAGCGGCTTGTTGAAGCCACGACGACCGCAGCGGGCGCGTTCACGCTCCGCGTGCCCGCGGCCTGGACGGAACCAGAAGCGCTCACCGGGACCATCTGGTGCTATGCCAAAGACCACCAGATTGCCGCCGTTTCGGCCTACCAACAACTCAAGCGGCGATCGCAATCTCCCATCGAGTTCGTGCTCAAGCCGAAGGCCGACACGGGATTCATCGTCAAGGACGCCGGCGGGGCTCCGGTCGCCGGAGCCCGCGTGGAACCGTTTCACTTTTTCGCCAACGGCAGCTACGACATCATTCCGGGGCAGCTCCGCGAGGTGCTCGCCCAGGAAACGGATGCAGGCGGCCGTGTTTTCTTTCCGGAAATGGGGCGCGACGGGTTCTTCAACGTGCAAGTCACGGCGGAGGGCTATGGCGTCCAGCAACTCCGCTTGCAAGACCGCGCCACCGAGCCCGCCATCCGCACCATCACTCTCCGCCCCACCGGCCGGCTGGAAGGGCGGATGGTGTGCGACGACAAGGCGGCGATCAAATCCGCCCACGTTTACGTCTACCAGGAGGATTTCCTCGGCGAGCATACGTCGGGAATCGCCTCCCCCGAGGTCAGCGCCGATGGACGGTTCGTCGTTCCGGCGTTTGCCGAAGGACCGATCAAACTCATCATTCGGGTCGACCAGTCGCTTGCCATCCGCCCCAGGATTCCGGAGAGGCTGGAAATCTACGCGGGAAAGACGACCGACGTGGCAGTGCCCTTCGAGCGGACCGTCCGCGCCCGGGGACGGGTTGAGACAAAGGGCGACGGCGCGCCCGTCGCCGGCGCGACGGTGCATGTCTACTATGGCTCGTTTCGACAGGGCGAAACCGTCCTGACCGATGCCGATGGTCGATTCGTGGTGAATGTGCTTGCCGGCAAGGTGCGCCGGCAACTCATCATGCATTCGGGCAAGTATGCCGACTGGATCGTCGCGGAGGCCGACTGGGATACCGCGATCAAGGTTCCCGCCGGAGCGGCGACCTTCGATCTGCCGCCGCTGGTCTTGGTCGCAACCGTGGAGCGTGCCGGTCGTCTTGTCGATCGCTCGAATCGCCCGGTGGCGGAGGCGGAGGTTTGCGCCGTTATCGGCAACCGCCGCTGCGCCTTCGGCAAGAGCGACGCGAGCGCAGGTTCTGCTGCCACTGGCAGAGAACACCGGTCTTCGGACTTTAGCGCTCTCCTCACCCGCGTCTGATCCGCTCCTTCACCAGTGGCAGCCAGCGATAGGGCGTGTTGCGGAAATAGAAGACGCTGTCCAGGTGCGTCGTCCCGGGCGGGAATGGACCGTCGACGAAGAAACCAAGATAATGGTCGATCGGCTCGAGCACGCGGATCTTCCAGTCGCCGCGATCGATCCGTAGGATGAGCACTTCGCCGCTCTCCGGGTCATAAGAAAAGGCGTCGTAAAAGTCGACGATGAAACCGTACGCCTCTTCGATTGAGGGAAACACCAACGTCTTCGGCATCGCCGCCCTGCCAGCCCGACGCGCAAGCGAGGGTGCGTTGGTCAAGGAGCCGGCCCCGCTCTCCCTCGCTGGCGCGTCGGGCTGGCAGGGCGGCGCGTCGTCCAGCACCAACACGACCTTCCCGGCCGCGTCGTCCTGCGAATCGACGGTCAACAGCAGCCGGTCGCCCTGGCGGGCGATCAGGATCGAGGAGGTCGAGCAGCGATGGGCCTTGAACTCCGGCAGCAAATTGGCCGTCAGGCTCATCAGCGGCGAATTGGTCTCGCTCCGCACGAAATAACAACCGCGCATCTTGCGGCCGCGGAAGTCGGTAAACGTCACGTGCGCACGGTAGGTCGCTTGATAGAAATTCATCCGCAACGCATCCGGCACTCGGCCCACGCCGAAATCCTTCAAACGCGAAGCGGTGAGCGAGACGAAGGCCGACCCGCCGTACAGGTCGAGCTCAAACTGCGGCGGCACCAGCGGCCGCAGGGCGTCCGGCTCGATACGCACGTTGACGCAGATCGCTTCGGCCCACGTCGTGTTCGGCGCAAAAGGCAGCGACGGCTCGTTCCGCCGGTAACGCCGCACATAGGCCGGAGAGTCGGGCGCAAGTTGGCCCTCGATCTCCTCCAGCACCTGGTCCAGGAACTGCCGGCCCTGGTAGCTGATCGCCCAGCGGCCGCGCTGCCGCTGGACGTGCCCTCGTTCCAGCAGACGCTCCAGCGTACTCGCCAGCGGCTCGGCCGAGGCCAACAGCCGCGCCAGTTCCTCGGCGCTCAGCGGGCCGCGCTGCTGCATGGCAACCAGCACCGCGAGGGCAACGTCGTCGAATGCCGGTCGAGCGCTCACAGGATCCTCGTCTGTTCCTGATGGCGTCGCCGCCGCTTCTCCAAGAACAGGCCCATGCCCGGCACAAACAACGCCGCCCACCAGGCCGCCGCGATGAGGTACCACTGCAGCCATGAGACCTGCGGCACGGCGATCACGACCGCCAGCACCAGGAACGCCGCCGCCACCAGGAAAACCGGTTGTAAAAGACCACGCCCATCATGGCGAAGGCGATGCCGCTGGTGACGGTGAGCAGCGGGCCCAACAACAAGGGCGTCGCGCCGCTGAGCTGCAAGACCGCCGCGGCCGCCAGCGTGAAGACGATAAACGTGATCCAGATGCCGTTGACCTGCCACAGGACGTAGCTCCGCGCACCGCGGTCCCGCTCCACCAGCGCCCGAATGACGAGCAGGTTCAACCCGGCCACCCCGGCCATCGGCACGAGATACCAGAACAGCGGCAGTTGCCGCCGTTCGACAAACCACCCGATCGAGGCAAAGGCCGCCGCGTTCGTAAACGCATGCACCAGCCAGATCGCGCCCCAGTTGTGGGCCACCAGGTCCTCGCGCGTCTTCTCGATCACGCCGCGAATGATGCTCAACGCTTCTTCGGCCTGCCGCTTGTCCACGAATGGGGTCCTCAGGGCAATCACGATCAGAAACCGGGAACCGCGACAACGGGCTTGCCTCGGCGGGATAAACTGCAACCATTTTACCAATACTCCTGCACAGGGCACAGGAGTACTGCAAAGTCCGGGGTCCGGTCCATTTTTCGGCGAGAACGAATGAAATTCACCAGAAATCCTCGCCCGAAAACATGGACCTGACCCCTTCGCGTTGGACTTTGCAGTTCTCCTGGCACAGGGCAACCTGCGAGATTGATCCGATGGGCCTTTGGCAACAAAATCTCCGCGTGTCATGTTCGCCGCGGAGCGGAGCTTGGCACGGGACGGTCATTGCCGCGGCGGCCGTGGTCTTCCACGTGGCCGCCTGCGGAGGGCTGGTTGCGATCGCCCCAGGCATTGACCTGGCGCAGGAGATGGCCCTGCGGCAGCGATGGGTGCTGGCGTCGGCCGGTGTCTGGACCCTCACCTGGACTTTCTGGGCGCTGTCTTCGATGAGCCTGCTGGCCTTGTGCGTGGCATGGTCGATGCGTCTTTGCCGGTTGACTGCGGCGGCGCGGTGGGCGATCCCGGCGTGCGGGCTGATTGCCGCCGGCCTGGCCTGCGATCTGTGCGGCGAGGCGATCCTGATCTTCCGCGCCACGCGCGGCGACCTCGCCCTGGGGCAATTTGCCGCGACGATGCACTTCTACGAGCTTCTCGGTCCCGCCGCGGCCAACGGCTTGTATTGCCTGGGCGGATTGCTGCTCAGCACCATCTCCTGGCGGAGCGGCTGGCTGCGGGGCTGGCCGGGCGCGATGGGGTTCGTGATGTGGATGGTCGGCCTCGGTCTGACGGCGGCGACACTCGTCGAACAGCGCGGGGCGATGATGGTGACGGGCGCCGGCGTGATGGGCCTGTTCATTCCGTGGGCCGGAATGATGGCCTGGCGGTTGCGCCGCAATCCTAGCCGACGGCGGCTTTGGGACGTTGCAAGGGGCCTTCACTTGCCCTTCGCTTTCTTCGCCTTGTCGATGTTCTTCGTCACCGCGTCGAGGATCGAAGCCTTCGTTTTTTCATCGAGCCCGTAGTCGTTGAGACCCTTCTTCAACTCCGCCACATCGTACGGCGGCGTGGAATAGACATCATGATCATCCGTGTCGTGTTCGCTGTAAAACGACCCGACAATCCACGCAAATCAAGCTGCTCATTCGATTTTTCGATCTTCCGGTCGTTTTCCGCAATAGCCGCTTCGTATTTGGCACGAAGTATGGGATCGGCAACGTCTTTAGGCGCAATACCTTGCGGAAGCCCGAAATCGGCGGCAACGGCGTCAGAAAATAGCGGCATCGCCTTCGGGTCCCAGTTCGGATCGATCCCGTCGGCCAATCGCGTCCAGCCGTGGAGCAGCACCTCAAGACCTTCCTTCCTGCGTGCCGGGAACTTCTCATCCTGGGCGCCGAGTCGAGGCGCGATCGCTAACGATACGCTGCGAGCCAAGTCGAGTTCAAGCGCGAGCGGTATCGCATCGCGGTTCACAAGCGCCGAGAGCGCATACTTCCGAATAAGGTCGCATCTCCGATCATTATTGGAACCTCCGAAGCTAAGTGGCGAGCCAATCGCCAACATCAGCCCCGCGTACTGCTCTTTGTCCGCTGTCGCCATTTTTGCTGGATCTCATCCGCGAAAGCCTCGTACTTTGCAAGGTCGCTTGGTTGTTCCAACGACAACGAGCGTGCCATGGCGTCTATGCTTGCAAGCTCTTGACTATACTCCTCCAGCTCCTTATCCGCAGGCACGTCCGTTGCGCCAACCGCCGGATCCCCAGCCAAAAAGAGAAACGTAGAAATCACGACGAACGCCGCGGCATTGTTTACCACCATTTCAGGCCTCGCTTTCCTTTCTTCGTAGTTTGAGAACAACACAGGAGAGACGCACACGGGCTTGGTCAGCGGTCGATCCACTTGATCTTGCATTTGGGCAAGGACTTTCGGAGTTGTTTGACGCCCTCTTCCGTGGCTTGCGTATTGCCAACGTCCAATTCCTCGAGCTGAGGCATCGCTCTAAGGTGCATAAGGCCAACGTCTGTGACCTGCGTGTCGTTGAGGTACAACCGCTGAATCTGCGTTCCTTCGAGGTGTTCCAATCCAGCATCGGAGACACGAGTGCCGCCAAGGTCCAACTCCACAAGGCCGGTCAGGCACTTGAGGCGGCGCAAGCCGGCGTCCGTGACGTGCGTGTTCTCCAGTTCCAACTCTTTAAGGCGAGCGCAGTTTTGCAACTGTTCCAGGCCCGCGTCCGTGACTTGCGTGTCCCCTAGGTCCAGATGTTCCAGTTGGCTGCAATTGCACAAGTGCTGCAAGCCCGCGTCCGTGATTTGCGTGCGTGCGAGGTACAGTGTTTTCAGATTGTACAGCGCGGCCAAGTGTGCCATTCCAGCGTCTTTGATAGGAGTGTCGTTAAGATCGAGCCACCGGAGATGGGGCTGACTTGCCGCATACTCCGCGGCAGCGTCGCTAACCTGCGGGCAGCTAATCTGCAATTCCCTGAGGTTGGGCAAGCGCTGCAACGGCGGCCAGTGAGTCGTCCGTAACTCGCGGCATGCGGAAGTGAACCCCGACCACGCGTGCGAAGAAGTCCTCCCCCACCAGATTCCGCAGCCACGCTGGTCCCGGCGGTTTTGGCCGCGGAATGATCTCATTCCCGAGAGCATCGCGTTCGTAGTCGTATACGACACTCCCACCGTCTATCTGGCTGACCGCCTGCCGTTGCCGCTCCGTTTCGATTCTCTCCGACACGAACCACCCGCAAAGAACCGCAACGACCACTGCGAGCATCAGCAAGGAACGAATTCCGAACTGAAATCGCCAACGAAGAAAGAGGCTGGCGACGAGCAAGAGCGTCAGGACGAGCGCCATTGCGCCCGCGATAGTCACGGCGACGAACAGACCCCAACCCTTTTGGCCGCTCGCGCCGAACCACTGAAAACGGTCGGACAGGAAAAGCAAACAGACCAGAGCCAGCAGTCCGGAGACACAGCCATCCGGCGTGAAACGAGCCCAGCGCGGTCTATGGGGGCTTTCCATCAAATCCATTGCGAAGGCGACTTTTTCTAGGGAGAGGCGAGGTACTTTTTCACGGCGTTTCCTGAATGCTCGGGATTATTTAGCGGTTGCACCTGGACTGTCCGCGTATCCTGTTGTCTCGAGTTTCAAACTCGGTGCCCGCTCGCCCTGCTTCCAACAGGTAGTCCGAACCATTCGCAGCCTCATTTCGGCTATGCCGCGGGCTTTACGAGCCGGCCCATGAAGAAGATGCATCCGGTCCGCGTATCGCGAATGAGGAAAATAAATGGGTGGTCGGCACGGAAGACCTCGACACGCGGCTTCGGGGCTGCCCCAAAAAAGCCCCCCGCCGCCGCCGTAACCGCGGCAGCCTCCGTGCCTTCCTCATCCACGTTGACATACGCCTGCTGAAGAACCCAGTCGAGCCACAGCGGCTCTTTGCCGCCGCTGATGCCCGCCAACTCCGCCTTTTGCGGATCGAACACCCGCGTCATTCCCAACGAGCCAAGTGCCCGCGTCAAAGGAACACTCGTCTCCAGTCGGAACTTGGGCAAAGTGATGTCTACCATCGGCGACTCGAGCTTCGACGACCACTCCTTCACCTTCTCCGCCGACAGCGACTGCTCCAGGTCCGACAGCGCCCGGGGATCTTTCTTGGGCAGCAGAATCATCATCGCGATCTCCCCGACGCGATAGGTCTTCTCCAATACCTTAACGTCGTCAAACGACCCGTAACGGCAATGAGTCAGTTGGTGCATCAACGGGACCTCGATCCGGTCGTCTCCCGAAAAGAACGGGCCGGTCTTCGTTGCGGCCACCTTGAACGGATCGGCCCACTGGCCCTTGAAGTAAACGGCACTGGTTGCGATGAACCGCAACTGCGGCGAAATCGAATTTGGGGCGACGATCTGCTTGATCTTCCCGGCCGTTTGTTGATCGGCCCAGGCGTTGATCAGATCGCAGACGGGCGCGGGTTTCGCGAAGTCGACTTCGGCAAGCCCGCCGCCAAAGCGGTCGCGCGTGGTCGTCACGAACGGCTGCAGGAAACCGTAGCCTTGCTGGCCCCAAAGCCGGTTGGCGGCCGTCAACGTGCAACCGGGGTGGTTTGCCCCGGGCAGCGTGGCCAGCAACGACTGGAAGGCCGGGGCGACCTCTTCTTGCGGCAGCGTGAAATGCAGCGCCTTGGCGATTTCTTCGGCGGTCTTTCCCCGCGCCCTGTATAGACCATCGCCATCGCCGTCAGCGGCGATGGAGGGCGAGAAGAAGCGGTTATCGCCTTCGAGTTTTCTGTCCAGATCGAAGGCGAACTGGTTGTTGGCCTCAACGATCGAGTTGCGCCGCGGGTCGGCCTCCAGCAGCCGAGGCGGTTGATCCGGGCCGAGAGATCGCGAGGGTTCCGGTTCCAGCGGCAGCTTCTTGATATCGTCCGCAGTCAGCGCCCGCCCTCGCCTTGCGCAGCCTGTCCAGCAGGGCTTCGATCTCCAAATGCACTGGCCACGTCTGCGAGACGACGATTCCACGAACGCCTGCCTTGTCGAATTTCGCAATCGTTCCACACCCGCCTTTGTCTGCCCACGTTTCCGAGCGGACGGCGCCCGTAATCGTGTCGATCATGTCCTGATAATCGGGCAGCGTTTCGCCACGCCGGTTTTGATACGCGGGGAAGTCGGCAAGGCTGTAGACGCGCACGCTCTGCATCGAGTCGCTTTCCGCGTCCGCGGCGGAAGTTATCAACAACGACTCGTCATGGTACGTCCACGCCATTTCGAGCGGGCGAACGAGTTCGTCCAAGATCGATCGCAAACTGCGGCGCGACGCATCGAGGGTCACGGTGGCCATTTCATCGGCGTGGGAGATCGCCTTCGTATCGAGGACAATCGGCACGGACGCCGCTTTCGCGAGTTTTTCAACCGCCTCCGATAGCGGCGTCGCCTTGAACTGTACGGTGAGCGGCTTCTGCAGTGCCTGGCGGACCGCTTTCTCCGCCGCTGAAATCTCCGGCCCGACCTGGCCATCCTTGGCGGGCGACTGCGGCGCTATGGCGCCAAGCGGCTTTGTCGTTGGCTCGCTCGGCGCTTCGCGCGACCGTTCGCGCATGACGTATCGACCGCAGTTGCTCGATCAGGTCGTCAATCTGGCGAAGCGTCGCTTGATTTTGGGACACGACCAGCGCTCGAATGCCGGCGGACGTATAAGAGCAAATCGCACCCGATCCGCCGTTTTGGTCCCAAGTCCTCGGCTCGACGCAATCCGTGATCACATCGACCAGCGTCTTGAGGTCGTTCTGGTCGTCGTCCGCATCCTCGCGATCTGCGAAATCGGACACGTCATAGACCTTTGTAGCCAGAGTAGACTCCGCTACCTCGGACGATGTGATCAGCAGCACTTCATGCGCATTGATTGCAGTCAATTTCGGGTTCGCGTCCAATTTGCGAAGCAATAGGGAAATGGCCGTTTGTGCCGAGACGTTCGATATGCTGAACGTCACGGGAGAATCATCGTCCTCGCCCGCCTCCTTCAGCGCCTTAGTGTCCAGCCGGACCGGCACGCCGAGCTTGGATTCGAGATCCTCAGCGACCACCTGAAGCGGCACTTCCCGATACCAGAGTGAAACGTTCTTGGTCAGCGATTGACGGATCGCGGCCTCTGCCGAGGGCTTTTCAGGGCCGCCTTGCGTCGGGGCTGGCGCCGCCGGTTTCGTGGGCGTTTCTGCCGCGAGCAGGTTGCCCAAGTCAACGGAAACGGCCAACGACATCGCGAACATCAGAACCGGAAAGCCCAGGATTGCAGCATGATTCGCTCCTCATGGTTTGCATGGCCAATGACCAAGGCCGGCCCGCAAGTGCCCTGGTGCGTGTTGGCCGGCGTCGTGCCCTGCAACGCAAACGAAGCCCGAACTACCTTCGATTCTACCACGGTTTGGACACGGGTGCCACCGGCAAGGCATCCGCTCAGCAGCGGACCGGCGACGCGTAGAATGCATCTTCACGCGACCGTCAGTACAGCTTTCCGTGCATGGGCTCCCAGACCGCAAAGAGCATCCCCCAATCCTCTCTTCCTATTCTGGGCCTTCGGCCCGAATGACTTCCCGCCCTTTCCCGCCGAACAAATCCGCCCGCGAATCCCGCCATGCAAGAATGGGAATTCCATCGAGTTTCCGCGGGCCAGTCCTACGCTGTCCCTTTTCGTGTCTTTTGTGTCTTTCGTGGTTGCCTTCCGCCTGCCGCGCATTGTCCTCACTTCGCCCGCCGGTCGCTGAACCGCCGCACGACGCAGTAGAAGACGGGCGTCAGGAAGATGCCGAAGAGGGTCACGCCGATCATGCCGGCGAAGACCGCCGTGCCCAGCGTGCGGCGCATCTCGGCGCCGGCCCCCGCGGCGATCACCAGCGGGAAGACGCCGAGGATAAAGGCGAACGACGTCATGAGGATCGGCCGCAGCCGCACGCGGGCGGCATCCACGGCCGCCTCGAACCGCGTCGCCCCCTCCTCCTGCCGGTCGCGCGCGAACTCGACGATCAGGATCGCGTTCTTGGCGGCCAGGCCCACCAGCACCACGAAGCCGACCTGCACGAAGATGTTGACGTCCATCGCCGCCAGGGCGATGCCCGCCAACGCGCTGAACAGGCACATCGGCACGACCAGGATCACCGCCAAGGGCAGCGACCAGCTCTCGTACAGGCCCGCCAGCACGAAAAACACCAGCACGACCCCCAGCGCAAACGCGCTGAAGGGGTTCTGCTGCAGGTCGCGGAACTGCTCGAACTTGCTCGACTGCTTCTGCAAGTAGCTCAGCTCGGTCCACTCGTAGGTCATGTTGCGCGGCAGCTCCAGGGCCAGCTTCTCCATCGTCGCCAGGACGTCGCCGGTGCTGACGCCGGGCAGCGCGGCGCCGTTGATCGGGGCCGCCGGAAACATGTTGTAGCGGATGATGCGGACCGGCCCGGCGGAGTCGCGGACCTCGGCCACCGCCCCCAGCGGCACCATGTCGCCGTCGGCGTTGCGGACCTTGAGCTGCTTGACGGTCTCGGCGTTGATGCGGAAGCGGGCGTCGGCCTGGACGTTGACCTGCCAGGTGCGGCCGAAGCGGTTGAAGTCGTTGACGTAGTAGCTGCCCAGGTAGGCCTGCAGGGCGTCGAAGACGTCGGTCAGCGCAACCCCCATCGTCTTGACCTTGGTGCGGTCCACGTCCACGTAGAGCTGGGGCGTGCGGGCGCGGAAGCTGGTGAAGAGGCCGACCAGGCCGGGCTGCCGGTTGCCGTCGGCGGCCAGCTTGTCGGCCTGGGCCTGGAGGGCGTCGAAGTTGACGTCGCCCGTCGCCTCCACCATCAGCTTGAAGCCGCCGGCCATGCCCAGGCCGTCCACCGCCGGCGCGCCGAAGACGTTCACGCGGGCCTCCGGGACCTCGCGCAGCAACCGCCGGCGGAGCGCGGCCGCGATCGCGTCGCCACGGAGCGCCGGGTCCCGCCGCTGGGCAAACGGCTTGAGGGGCACGAAGATCGAGCCCAGGTTCGAGCTGACGGCGTTGAGGACGAACGACCGGCCCCGGTTGGAGATGGTGTGGGCGACGCCGGGCGTCTCCAGGGCGATCTTCTCGACCTTCTCCATGACTTCGATCGTCCGCTCCAGCGAGGCCGAGTCGGGCAATTGCACATTGATATCCAGCCGGCCCTTGTCCTGGCTGGGGATGAAGCCCGTGGGGACGCGGGTGAAGCCGAAAGCCGGTCAGACCGATCAGGCCGACGTAGACCAGGAGCACGATCGCGCTGAGGCGGAGGCACCAGCCCACGGCCCTGCCGTAGACCCGCGTCGCCCGGTCGAAGACCCAGTTGAAGCCCCGGAAGAAATGGCCCAGGGCCCAGTTCACCGGCCGGATCACGAACCAGCCGAGCGCCCCGCCGGCGACCGCGCCGGGGAGGAAGAGGAGGCAGTACACGGCCCATGCGAGCAGCGTCGTCTTTCATGCCGCCGGGCGAAGTCTCGCCGCCCTCCACGCTGCCGGCAGGCCCAGCACGTGGCCGAGCGTCGGCGTCAGCAGCCAGACCGTGGCCAGCCCGCCAAACAGGGCGAAGCTCCACCAGGGCAGGGCCTCCTTGCCCTGCTCGCCGTGTTCGCCAGGGTTTCCGCTTGCGCGAAGATCCAGGCCGCCCGGGCCGGCGTCATGGTCATGGCGTTGACGGCCGAAATGAGCATCGACACCGAGATCGTCAGCGCGAACTGGCGGAAGAACTGGCCGGTGATGCCGCCCAGGAAGGCGCTGGGCAGCAGCACCGAGCTGAGCACCAGCGTGATGGCCAGGATCGGCCCGGTGATCTCGTCCATGGCCTGGATCGTGGCCTCGCGCACCGGCAGGCCCTTGTCCAGCCAGCGCTCGATGTTCTCCAGCACGACGATGGCGTCGTCCACGACGATGCCGATGGCCAGCACCAGCCCGAACAACGTCAGGTTGTTCAGCGAGAAGCCCATCAGCTTCATGACGGCGAAGGTGCCGACCAGCGACACGGCCACGTCGATCACGGGCAGGAGCAGGGATTTCCAGTCCTGCAGGAACAAGAGGACGACGATGGCGACCAGGATCACCGCGTCGCGCAGCGTATGGAAGACCTCGTCCACGGATTCGCGGACGAAGGGCGTGGTGTCGTAGACGATGGCGTAATGGACGCCCTTGGGGAAGCGCTTTTCCAGACTCGCGCATCCTGGCCTTGATGCGGTCGGCCACGTCCAGGGCGTTGGACCCCGGCAACTGGAAGATCGCCAGGCCCACCGCCGGCTTGCCGTCCAGCGTCAGGCTGCTGGTCCTGATTCTTGGCCCCCAGTTCCGTACGCGGGCCACGTCCTTGAGGTAGATGACCTCGCCGTCCGCGCCGGTCTTGAGAATGATGTCGGCGAACTGTTCGGGCTCGACCAGCCGGCCGAGGGTGTTCATGGTGTACTGGAAGTCCTGGCCCTGGGGGACCGGCGGCTGGCCGATCTGCCCGGCCGCCACCTGCACGTTCTGCTCGCGGAGGACGCGGATCACGTCGCCGGCCATCAGGTTCCGCGATTGCAGCTTGTCCGGGTCGAGCCACACCCGCATGCTGTAGTCCTGCCCGCCGAACGAGAAGACGTCGCCCACGCCCTCGATCCCGGCCAGCGTATCCTGGAGATTGATGGTCGCGTAATTGCTCAGGTAGAGCTGGTCGTAATACGGCCGGCCGGTGTCGGGATTGATGTCGGAATACAGATTGACGATCAGCAGAATGTCCGGAGACCGCTTCTTGACGGTCACGCCGATGGCCTTGACCACGTCGGGCAGCGTCGGCTGGGCGATGGCGACGCGGTTCTGCACCAGCACCTGGGCCATGTTCGACGTCGGTGCCCACCGCGAAGGTCACGTCCAGGGTGTACGAGCCGTCGTTGTTGCTCTGCGACGACATGTAGAGCATGTTCTCGACGCCGATGACCTGCTGCTCGATCGGCGCGGCCACCGTGTCGGCGATGATCCGGGCATTGGCCCCGGGGTAGCTGGCCGTCACGCGGACGGTGCGGGGGCGTGATCTCCGGGTACTGGGCGACGGGCAGGAGGGCCGCGGCGATCGCCCCCAGCAGGATGATGACGATGGAGATCGCCCAGGCCAGGACCGGGCGGTCGATGAAGAAACGCGCGAGCATGAGGAAACTCTACAAATCAGAAATCAGAAATCCGAAGCGATCGGGAAATCCGAAATCCGAAAATCGAAATCCGAAACCAAATCGGAAGCAATTGAAATTCGAATGACCGGCATAACAGTTTGGAGTCATTCGTCTTTGAAATTTGAATTTGTTTCGGATTTCGATATTCGGATTTCGGATTTGTCGCTTGGCATGTCCACGAGCTTCGGCTCGACGGTGATGCCCGGCCGGACCAGTTGCAGGCCGTTGACGATCACCCGCTCGCCCGGCTTCAGGCCGTCCTCGATCGCCCGCAGTCCGTCGTGCAGTGCGCCGACCCGAACGGGGCGGGAAACGACCTCGTTCTTGTCGTTGACGACGTAGAGGATCTTCTGGCCCTGGTCGCTGTCCAGGGCGCGGTCGCTGACCAGCAGGGCCTGGTGGGGCGGGCCGAGGGGCACGCGGACGCGGGCGAAGAACCCGGCGGAGAGCGTCTCGTCCTTGTTGGGGAACACGCCGCGGACGCGCAAGGTGCCGGTTTTCGGATTGACCTGGTTGTCCACGAAATTGATCGTGCCCTGGTGGGGAAACCCTTCCTCGGTGGCCAGGCCCAGCGCCACGGGCAGCCCCGCATCGGCGGCCAGCCCCGACTCGCGCCTTGCCTTTGCGGAGCCACTGCCGGACGCGCTGCACGGTGCGCTCGTCCACGTCGAAGTAGGCGTACATCGGGTCCACCGACACGATGGTCGTCAGCAGGGTGACGTTGGCCTGGTCCGCCGACTGAATCAGGTTGCCCACCGTGACGAGGTAGCGGCTGACGCGCCCGCTGACCGGGGCTGTGACCTTCGTGTAGTCCAGGTCGCAGTTGCCGCGCGGCCACCACGGCCTTGTCGGCCGCCACGTTGGCGATATCGACGCCGCGGGCCGCCGCGCTTTTGTCCAGGTCGGACTGCGACACGGCCTTGTGGGCAACCAGTTCCAGATTCCGCCGGTACTCCGCCTCGTCGAACGCCAGTTGCGCCTCGTCCTGGGCGACCTTGGCCTTGGCCTGGTTCAGCATCGCCTGGTAGGGCCGCGGGTCGAGCTCGAAAAGGACGTCGCCCTTCTTGACCAGCGCCCCCTCCTTGAAGTTGACCTTCTCCAGGTAACCCCAGGAGTGCGCCCGCACCTCGACGGAATCCACCGCGGCGATCCGGGCGGTGAAGTCCGCGTAGTCGGTGACCTCCCGCTCAACGGGGTAACTGACCGTGACCGTGATCGGCGCTGCCGGCGGCGCTTCCGAGGGCGACCGCGCGCAGCCAGACAGCCCGAGAGAGAAGGCGAGGAGCAGCACGGAACCGAGGGAGACGGAGGAGTGGTGTTTCATGAGTGCCTCAATTCAGCCAAGTCTGACTTTAATCTTCGGGATTAGAATGGATCGTGCCGTTTCCAATCCTTCGCAGTATAATGCAAAGCCCAATCCAAAGGAAGTCGGCGTTCAATCATAATTCGTGTGATCGCAACCCAGTGAGATTGCGGCGAGAAAAAAGGACGGGCACAGCCGGATTCGCATGACTTCGGCTGGTGTTGAGTGCGCGGTATACTCGGGATATAATCGAGAAAAAGCAAACGAGGATTACCATGACAGAACTGGAGCAGTTGACCGAGCAGCTTAAGGCCCTACCCCGGGGGCAGTATGTCGAACTCATCCGAGGAGTCGACGCGGAACGCCGGAAGAGGGCTGAGCGAGTTGAGAATAGCCATCCGCCGGGCCGCGGAATGACTAGGGAGTCTTTTGTTCAGTGGATTGTCTCGCATCACTTTGCGATCGACAAGGGCATTACCAAGATTCTGTACCTCCCGGCGGGGGCACCGGAAAAGGAGGTTCGTCTGTTGGAGGTGAACGAACTGGCAACAATCCCCGAGAACGGAACGGTTCAAGCGTTCGATTTCATGCCGGATATTGAGGGTGTTGATTACACTTTGTTCGTCGCGGATGTCACTCCGAAGCAGTTGGACGCGATCACGCACGGAAAACTGCCCCCGCCGACAGGATGGCGGCTGGACGGGTATCAGGTATTTGAACCGGGTGAACGATGAATGAACAGCAGCGGCTTTACCTTGTTCAGGCCCGGTCGGAATGGGGCATTTTTCAACTTTTGAAACGACAGGCGGTATGCCACCGATTGCATTACCTCCAGATGGTTACCGACTGGTCCAGCAAATTCTCGCCCATTTCGAACGACTGTTTTAGTGCGGCCTAGAACATCTTGCGCTGCCCCGATGGGTCCGGATCGGCCGGCGGCAGCATCCGCAGGTGCTCGAAGGCCGCGGACGTCTAGCCGGCGGCCGCGCGGCGTGCGGATCACAAGCTCCCTCCGCAGCAAGAACGGCTCGACCTCGTCCACGAGCGTGTCCGGGGCAAGGTTCAACGTGTGGGCAACCGCCTCCACGCCTACCGGACCGCCGCCGAAGACGCGGGCGATCGTCTCCAGATACTTGCGGTCCTGCGGATCGAGACCCAGCCGGTCGATGCCCAGCATGTCCAAACCGTCGCGGGCGACCGCCAACGACACCCGCCCGTCAGCACGGCTCAGGGCGTAGTCGCGGACCCAGCGGAGGCGATTGTTGGCCAGCCGAGGAGTGCCCCGGCTCCGCAGGGCGATCTCGCCGGCGGCCTCCGCGTCGGACTCCACCTTGAGCTTCCGCATGTTGCGGCCGACGATCTCGGTCAGCTCCTCGACGCTGTAGAAATCGAGGTGCTCCCGCATCTGGAAACGGTCGCGCAGCGGCGCGGAAAGCAGGCCCGTCCGCGTCGTGGCCCCGATCAGCGTGAACGGCTTGAGCTGCAGGTTGATCGTGCGGGCGTTCACGCCCTCGCCCAGCACGATGTCGATGCGGAAGTCCTCCATCGCCGGGTACAGGAACTCCTCGACCGCCTTGGGCATGCGATGGATCTCGTCGATGAACAGGACCGATCGCTCCTCGATGTTCGTCAGGTAGGGCAGCAGGTCCTTTGGCGCGGCCAGGGCGGCCCCGCTGGCAATCTGCACACTGACGCCCATGTCGCGGGGGATGCAGGTGGCGAAGGTCGTCTTGCCCAGTCCCGGAGGGCCGTCCAGGAGGATATGGCCCAGCGGCTCGCCGCGCTTTCGACGCGGCGTCCACGGCGATGCCCAGCCGCTCGTGGACCTCGCGCTGCCCGACCATGTCGCGCATCCGCTGCGGCCGAAGATCGCGGTCTTCGTCGTTGGAACTGTCAAGGCCGGGTTGGAGGATCGGTTCGCGGGGCATGGCAATGGAAAAAATCCGAAATTCGAATCCGAATCCGAAACAAAACTCAAATACGAAATACAGAAACCCAAAAAGTCAGAACTTCAGCAACAAACCGCATCCTATCGTAGCGAAGCGAGCAAAGCAATCACGAAAGCCCGAAAGTACGAAAACACGAAAGAAAGGCCAGAAGACAGGCGAGGGGATCGTGATGATTCAGTCTATTTTTCGTGCTTTGTACGTTCGGGTTATCGTGATCATTTGACTTGCCCGCGAGGTTTCTCGTCGTTTGGTTTGCATTTCGTATTTTAGTTTTGTTTCGGATTTCGATATTCGGATTTCCGATTTTGAATTGTCACTTTGCCTTCTGCTCATAGATAGCCTGAAGCAGTTCCTGCACGTCATTATACTTCTTCTTGGCGGCCAGTGCGGCGTCGAGCAGTCGCCGGGCGTCGCTCTCGGCGTGGCCCAGCTTGCGGAGGACCTCGTAGGTCTCGGCCACCACGTCCGCTTCCACGTCGGCCTCGCGGGATTCCTTCTGCGCGACCATCAGGGCGAACTTGGGCACCTTGCGGCGGAGCTTGGCGATGATCCGCTCCGACATCGCCGCGCCGATGCCGGGCAGCGACGACAGCGTCTTGGCGTCCTGCTCCTCGATGGCCGTGGCCACTTCCCTGACCGGCCGCACCATCGCCCTCAGGGCCTTGCGGACGCCGATGCCGTCGACCGAGCAGAAGAGATCGAAGAACTCGCGTTCCACCTCGCTCGTGAAGCCGATCAGCCGCGGCGTGAGGCGGCCCTGCATGGGATTGCCCTCAAGATACTGGATCGTGTGCAGGGTGATCTGCTGGCCGATCTGCTGCTGCAAATGCCGCCGCGTGAACTCGGGGATGAGGATCTCGTATTCGAAGGCCTCGATCCGCAGGGAAAGCGTGTTCTCTTGGAGGGCGATGAGTTGACCGGTGATTTTGGTGATCATAGGGAATGTCAAAATCCGAAATCCGAAATCCGAAACAAATCCGAATGCGGAAATGCAAAAATTCAAAACAAATCGGAATTACGCAGACCGGGTTTGGTAATTTGAGCTTTTGTATTTGCATTAGAATTTGTTTCGTATTTCGGATTTCGTATTTTTTGGGCTCCTTACGGTGTCGTCAGTTTATCCTTCAAATAGCAGTGGCACAGCGCCACGGCCAGGGCGTCGGCGACGTCGGGTGGTTCGGGCAGTTGCGGCAAGTGCAGTTCGCGCTGGATGGCCTTTTGCATTTGCAGCTTGTCGGCGCGGCCGGCGCCGGTGAGGATCCGTTTGACTTGCGTCGAGGCGTAATGCACGACGGGGATGCCCGCCTCGGCCGCCGCCAGGCAGATCACGCCGCGGGCGTGCCCCATGAGGATGGCGGTCCGCGGCCGCGCGTAGTGCGAGTACAGTTGTTCCAGGGCCATCACGCCGGGCCGCAGGGCGGCAATCACGTCGGCCACGCCCTGGTGGATTTCCAGCAAGCGGCCGGTGAGCGAGCCCCGCGACTTGCCGCGGACCACGCCCGCCTCGCATAACCGCGGTGGTCCGCCACCAATTTCCAGCACGCCGTAGCCCGTGATGTTCAGGCCCGGGTCGATGCCGAGGATGCGGTTGGTGGTGGAGGAATTGGGCATTGCAAATTGCAAATTTCAAATTTCAAATCGGAAGGGGATGAATCACTTCGCTTCCTCGATCCAGATCATGAGGCCGGCACAGGGTTGAGGATCCGTCGTAGGTTCGTTCATGCTGGCTTCGGGATCGCTGGTCATATTGGAGCCTATGATACGAAACGGAGAGCGAGGATCACGGCGATGCGGCCGGTCGCCAGTTGCGCAATAAGATAATTTGCGGGAATTCCCCGTGAACGCTATTGTACAGAGGCAACCAGATCGCTCACCGTCGGCGGTCCTCCGCAATCCCCGGCGTGCTATCGGGCAGGAATCCCCGCGCCGCAAAAATCGGTCGCTGCACCTCGCGAACCTCCTCTAGCCACGCCAGCACCTCAGCGCCCGAGATCGACTCCACCGTCAGTCGCACCCGTTGGTTTTGCGGCAAGGCGACTTGCCCCACAGGTTTGAAAACCCCGTCCTGATAAATTGCTTCAATCTGCCCCATTTTTGTTCCTCCGGAAAAACAAGAAAGGAAGATTTATAGAAAGGAAGATGAGTTCATTTTCCTTTCTTATATATTTCTGTCAATTATATTTCTGTCATTCATTTTTCTGTAAAAGGTCTTCGGTTACTTAGCTCACCGTCCATTCCGTCCCGCCCGGCCGATCTTCCAATACAACGCCAATCTCCCCTAGCCGCTTGCGAATCTGGTCGGACGTGGCGAAGTCCTTCTTCTTCCGGGCTTCGGCCCTCAACTCGATCAAGAGTCCCATCAGCTTGCCCACCAG
The DNA here is from genome assembly GCA_963824275.1 of uncultured Planctomycetia bacterium. GTDB lineage: Bacteria > Planctomycetota > Planctomycetia > Pirellulales > Thermoguttaceae > JANXQG01. The sequence continues at coordinate 100,137 of CAWGOT010000005.1, forward strand.
TTCATCCTTGGCCCCGGCCTGCTTCTCCTCAGGCGGTTGGCGGAAGAGGCCCATCACACCGCCCATCTCACGAAAGACCGTCACGCCGCGGCGCAGGGCGGCCAGCTTGGCGGGCGTTTGCGCCTCCTTCTTCTCCAGCTTCTCGTCGTCGATATATTTGTTCAAGCGGCGGAGCAGTTCGAAGACGTCGCCCATCGCCCCGCCCGTGTTGAAGTCGTCGTCCATGGCGTCGAGAAAGCGGTTGCGATGGTGGACCACGTCCTTCAAGAGGGCATCGTCGCCCGGCTCGAAATCGCCTTGCTGGCGGCGGAGCGGCGGCACGATCGCATAGAAACTCTCGCCCGTCACGCGCTCGTAACGCTTGAAGAAGCGATAGAAGTTCTCCAGCGCCGCCTCGGTCTCGCGGAAGCGGGCCTCGCTGTATTCGACCGGCCGGCGGTAGTGCGTGGCCAGGAGGAAGAAGCGGATCGTCTCAGGGCTGAACTCTTTGAGCAGCTCGCGGAACGGCGCCGAGCCCTTCGATTTGCTGACCTTGTTGGCGATCTGGGCGTCAATATCCACGGCCGAGCGGGTCGCCCGGCCGCCCACCTTGCCGACCTCGTCCGCGGCCTGCAGCAGGCCGTTGTGCAGCCAATATTTGGCCATCGGCTGGCCGTGGGCGCATTCGCTTTGGGCCACCTCGTTCTCGTGGTGCGGGAAGATCAGGTCCAGCCCGCCGCCGTGGATGTCGAAGGTCTTGCCCAGCAGCCGGCGGCTCATGGCCGAGCACTCGATGTGCCAGCCGGGGCGGCCGGGTCCCCAAGGGCTGGGCCAGGAGGGCTCGCCCGGCTTGGCCGTCTTCCACAGGGCGAAGTCGGCCGCGTTCCGCTTCCGCTCGGCCATGCTGCCCCCTTCGCCCTGCATCTCTTCCGTGGTGCGATTGCTGAGCTTGCCGTAATCGTGGTCCTTGGTCACGTCGAAGTAGACGTCGCCCTCGGACTGGTAGGCAAAGCCCTTGGCGATCAGCGTCTGCGTGAAGTCGATGATCTCGTCGATGTTCTCGGTGCAGCGGGGGAAGTGGTCGATGGTGTCGACGCCCAGGGCATCGATATTGCGAAGGTAGTCGGCCGTCATCTCCTCGGCCAGGGCGGCCATCGAGATCCCGCGGGCATTGGACTCGTTGATCAGCTTGTCGTCGACGTCGGTGATGTTCACGACGAACGTCACGTCGTAGCCCGAGTAGGTCAGGTAGCGTTTGATGGCGTCGAAGATCACCGGGCCGACCATGTGCCCGATGTGGCTTGGTTTATAGACGGTGGGGCCGCACAGATAGATTCCAACCTTGCCGGGCTGGACCGTCTCGAGCGGTTCTTTCGAACGGGAAAGAGTGCTGTAGAGGCGAATCATAACGTTGGGCTCTGGGAACTAGTTCAGGTAATGACAAAATCCGAAATCCGAAATCCGAAATCCGAAACAAATTCAAAAGAGGAAAGAGGAAAAAGAAAAAAACTCAAATGCTCGAAACTACCGCGGAACGTCGAATGCGTTGCTTTCGTCATGGAATGTATTTGAAATTTGAGATTTGTTTCGGATTTCGGATTTCGAATTTGTTTCGGATTTCGGATTTCGGATTTCGAATTTCGGATTTCGGATTTCATATTTCAGGTTTTCTCCAACAGCGCCACGCATTCCGCGGAAATGGCTTCTTCCCGCCCGATAGGGCCCACGCCTTCACCGGTCTTGCCCTTCAGGCCGATCCGCTCGGGCTCAATCTGCAAGACGTCGGCGATCCGCTCGCGGACGGTTTGGCGATAGGGCAGGAGCTTGGGCCGCTGGGCAAAGACAATGCAATCGATGTTGATAATGCGAAAGCCGATCGCCGTCACGGCATCGCGGGCGGCAATGAGCATCTCGGCGGAGTCGCGGCCGCGGTTGGCCGGATCGGTATCGGGAAACATCTGGCCGATGTCGCCCAGCGCGGCCGCCCCCAAGAGGGCGTCGGTGATGGCGTGCAGTAACACATCGGCATCGCTATGGCCCACCATCTGCCGGTCGTGGGGGATGTCGATTCCCCCTAATCGGAGCGGACCGCCAAGCCGCAGCCGGTGGGTGTCGTGGCCAATTCCGATCCGCACTGCGTCCGTGGTTCTTCTCCTACTTCTATACGTTGCGCGGTTGAAACTGATACCAGCCCGAAGCGCAAGCGAGGCTGCTAACCCGTTACCTCGCTTGCGCTTCGGGCTAGTATGTAGCTGTTAGTTAGTGCGTATTATAGGCGAAAGCGGCGAAACAGAGAAGTTCAGTTCAAAGATCGCGGTTTCTTCGCTTGAAAGCGGTCGGCTCTTCCGGTTTTGGAGCGAAAGCAGGGTGGACCGTGTCCACCGTGGCTGTAGGGTGGGACCAGCGAGCTTGCGAGCGCCGGCCCACCGGTCACGTGGTCTGGTGGGCCGGCGCTTGCCAGCTCGCTGGTCCCACCCTACAATAATTCACTCCCGCGAAAGGCGAAACTCAACAACCCCGTCTAACGGCGGGATCCAGGGCGTTGACCCGATGAATTGAATTACACGGCAAGTAACGCTATAATATTTCATTTGTATGCAGGCACGGCGGCTGTCTGGGACATGGAAGTGTTGGATTGGCTTCCTTTCGTCACTTCGTAGTTAGGCAGTCAGGTTGCGCTTGTGAAACGCGGTTCGGAACTTAGTTATCGCCTCTTGGCCGCTCGCAGCCTGCGAAAGCAGGTCAAGCCGCTTGCCGAACACCTTGATGGCGTCCGCCTCGGCGAGGACATCGAATCGATCCACCGCGCCCGTGTTGCCTCGCGGCGCTTGCGGGCCGCCTTGACAATGTTCGGCGGTTGTTGGAAGCCGAAGCAGGTCAAGACGTGGAAGAAGCAGATTTGCCAATTGGCCCGGAACCTGGGCGAAGCCCGCGACCTGGACGTGCTGATCGAATTCCTCACCTCAAGTCTGGCGGGCGTTTCCGACCGCGTACTGGTGCCGGGCATCGCCTGCCTGTTGAATCACGTCGAGCGGCAGCGGCAATGGCTCCAGCCTCGCGTGCTGAAGGCCATCGATCGATGGGAAGCCCAAGGCGCTGAAGGCGATGCAGGAGTCGATCCGCGGGATCGTGGACGAGGCGGGCGATGCGCCGTTGGCGGCCGGCAAGTTCGTCCGCGGCGAGGCCGGAAAAAGCGCCGGCAAGCGGCTTGCGAAGCTGCTCGCCGAGGCAGCGGGGCTTGCCGATCCGGATCAATACGAGCGGCACCACGCCATGCGGATCGCCTCGAAGCGGCTGCGCTACACGCTGGAGCTTGCCAGGCCGGTCTATGCCGCCGATGCAACCTCCGTCGCCGATTTGACTGCCATTGTCGACGCGGTCAAGAAACTGCAGACGCTCTTGGGCGAAATCCACGATTGTGATGTCTGGATCGACAATTTCGCCGAGTTCGCCCGCAGCGCCGAGGGCGAGATCCAACTTTACGTCGGCAGTTCACAGCGCTTCGAGCGCTTGCGGCCCGGCCTCGATTATCTGCGGCAGGAGCGAAAGGACCGTCGGCGGCAGGTTTTCGCCGAGCTGGTGACCTTCTGGCAGGAACTGCAAGATCGAGCGGTTTGGGATCGGCTGGCGGCTATCTTGGAACAGGGCGTCGCTGCAGAGAAGCCGCGGGCCAAATCGCAGCGGAAGTCCGACAACTCGAAGCCGGCAAGGTCTCGCAAGGCTGATTCGAGCAAAACTCCCGTCCGCCAGTAATCTAACCGATCTCCCGGCTGGCTTCATCCCCTTGCCATTCGCCCGCTCTCCGTTCAAAATAGGGGATATTCCCGCACACTCCCAGCAACGAAGAGATTCTCATGCCTACCTGTGTTCTTGCCTATTCCGGCGGATTGGATACCTCGGTCATTCTCGGTTGGCTGATGGAAGAGGGCTACGACGTCCACGCGGTCTATGTCGATCTGGGGCAGCCCTGCGAAGACCGCGAGGCCATTTTGCAGAAGGCCCGGAACATCGGGGCCCGCTCGGCCCGGATCGTCGACGCCCAGGAGGAGCTTTGCCGCGACTTCGCCTTTCCGGTCTTGCAGTGGCAGGCGAAATATGAGGGCGTCTATCTCCTCGGCACTTCGATCGCCCGGCCGCTGATCTCGAAGGTCTGCCTGCAGGTCGCCCGCGAGGTGGGCGCCGATGCCTACGCCCACGGCGCCACGGGCAAGGGCAACGACCAGTGCCGCTTCCAGTTGGCAGCGGAGGCCCTGAATCCGGCGATCCGCGTCATCGCCCCCTGGCGGATCGAGAAGTTCCGCCAACTCTTCCCCGGCCGCAGCCAGATGATCGCCTATTGCAACCAACGGAAGATCCCGGTCAAGGCGACCTCCACCAAGCCCTACAGCTCGGACGAGAACTGCCTGCACATCAGCTATGAGGCGGGCAAGCTGGAGGACCTGACTGTCAACGGCGTGGAGTTGGTCGACTTCGGCATGACGGTCTCGCCGCAGCAGGCCCCCGACCAGCGCGAGCAGGTCACGATCGGCTTCGAGTCGGGCGTGCCGGTGAGCGTCAACGGCCGGCGGCTGAGCGCCTTCCAGATCGTCGCACAGTTGAACGCGATCGGCGGCCGCAACGGCGTGGGCCGGATCGACATGGTCGAGAACCGTTTCGTGGGCATGAAGAGCCGCGGCGTCTACGAGGCCCCCGGCATGACGATCCTGTACACGGCCCATCGGCTGGTCGAGCAGTTGACGCTGGACCGCGACCTGATGCACCTCCGCGACCGACTGGCCCCGGAAGTGGCGGAGATGGTCTACTACGGGTTCTGGTACCACGCCAAGCTCGACGCCTTGATGGCCTTCATCCGCCAGGCCCAGGGGCCGGTGACCGGCGAGGTGGTGCTCAATCTCTACAAGGGCAACCTCGACGTGGCCGGCCGCAGCAGCCCTAACAACTTGTACGACGAGGGCATCGCCACGATGGAAGGCGGCGGCTCGTACAACCAGACCGATGCGGAAGGCTTCTTGCGGATTCAAGGGCTGCCGGGACGCGTGCAGGCGCGGATGCGGGCAAGGAAGTATTAAATCTTCGCTTGTCGAGGCTGATCGAAACCAAGATCGCCTGTGGAATGGGAAATCTCCGCCGTACGCATAAGGACTTCGCTGACGTAATCGAGCTGATCATGCAAAACCGGCTCAATAGCGCTTTCGCGCGCTATCTGCACAAGTCGTTGCGCCAAACGTACCGCCAGCTTGTCCGATGGTCCCGCGGCGAGAAGTGAGGTCGGACCAATAGGACGGCAATCGAGGCGGCCAGCCGGGTTCCGGGTCCCGCCGCAGGGACTGGCATGCGCTTGATGACAGGCGTAGAATGAAACGAGTGAAATTGAACGGCCAGTTCCCGGAGGCGACCATGGAGATTCTGACGATGGGCAAAGTGGTGGTTTCGGCCAAGATCGAAAACCTGTCCGATCTGAACCGTAGGAACGCCGGAGACATCCCGGGCGAACAAGTGCGGTCGATCGAAGTCGATGACGCCCTGGTCGACACCGGCGCCACGCTCCTGTCGTTGCCCTCACGGCATATTGCCGCACTCGGGTTGAAACGGCATCGCACGCGGACCGCGAAAACCGCAGCGGGCGTGGTCGCTTTTGGCATCTACGAGGCGATTCGCCTGACGGTGCAAGGACGAGACTGCGTTGTCGAAGTATGCGAATTGCCGAATGAATGCCCGCCGCTGATTGGCCAGATTCCACTGGAATCGCTCGACTTCGTGGTTGACCCAGTCGGCCAAAAGCTCATTGGCAATCCTGACCACGATGGCGAGCAAATGATCGAGGTCTTTTAGGCGGAATTCTACGGCCTTTCCTCTTTGAGCACGGCCTCAATCTTGGCGGCGACTTCGCCCGAGCGCAGGGCCGCGATGAATTCGGCTTCATCGGCATACAGGGCGTGGCTGAGGAACTTGACAGTCCAATTGTGCTTCATGGGACTGATCGTCAAAATCGCCGCCCCATGCTGATGGGCTTCCCACATTTCAATGGCCGTGCCCATCGAGGCCTCGGGAATGAAGGCCAAGAGCGCGTCGACCTCGCGGCACATGAGGTTGTGGCGAAAGAAGACCTCCCGCCCGGTCAGCTTGTCATACTCCAACGAAGTCTTGTGCTTGGCCAGGGGATCGTAGATCTCAGCCCCCGGAAAATGCTCCTCCAGCAATTCCGCGATCCGCTCCCGGTAGTCCTGGTCGTGCATGTGGTTCGCCGTATGCGAACCTTGCATGATGCCGGCAATAAAAAAACGCATAGGAACGAGAAGTAAATGGGGTCCGATTGAAAAACCGGCAACGATGGTCGATAATGGGCGAACAATGCAGAATGCCATACTAACCCGGAGTGTGAGCGAGGGCAACTCCCTCGCCTCCGTCGAAATACCGACAGAAAAATAGATGACAGAAAAATAGGATAGGAAAGGAATATTTGGGAAAGGAAGATGGGTTGGTTTGCTTGTCCGCCATCTTCCTTTCTTTCATTTTCCTTTCTTCTATCTTTCTGTCATCATCTTTCTGTCGTCATCTCCTTCCCTGAACTTGGAACTTCCCCATGCCCGAAACCTACTTGCAACATGCCGGCGAGCTGCTGCTCCAGGCGCTCTCGATTCCCGGCCTCAGCGGCGAGGAGGGGGCGATCATGACCTTCCTCGTCGAGCAACTCCGCCAGGCGGGGGCGACCGACGACGTCCTCAGCTTCGATCAGGCCCATCGCAAAATCCCGCACGGCGGCCAGGTCGGCAATCTGGTCCTCAAACTGCCGGGCACCCGGCCCGGTCCGCGTCGGCTCCTGATGGCCCACGTCGATACCGTGCCGATCTGTCGCGGTGCTCGGCCCGTGAAGAAGGGAAAGTACATCGTGCCGGCCGACAAGCAGACCGCCCTGGGCGCCGACGACCGCACCGGCACCTCCGCGATCCTGGCCGCCGCGTTGCATGTCTTGACGGAAAAACCGCAGCATGGGCCGCTGACGTTCCTCTGGACGGTGCAAGAGGAGGTTGGTCTCTACGGCGCGCGTTATGCCACGATCGGCATGCTCGGCCGGCCAAAACTGGCCTTCAACTTCGACGGCGGGCCCACCGACAAGGTCACGATCGGGGCCACCGGCGGCTATCGCATGGCGATTCACGTCTCCGGCACGGCCAGCCATGCCGGCGCTTCGCCCGAACGAGGTGTCAGCGCCATCACCATCGCCGGGCTGGCCATCGCCGACCTGCACCGCGAGGGCTGGCTCGGCAAGATCGAAAAGCCCTCCGGCTCCGGCACGGCGAACGTCGGCGTAATCCAGGGCGGCGAGGCCACCAATGTCATCACGCCCGATGTACACATCCGGGCCGAAGCCCGCAGCCACGACCCGGCCTTCCGCGCGAAGATCGTCAAGGCGATCGAATGGGCCTTCACGAAGGCCGCGCGGAGCGTCAAGAACATCGAGGGCAAGTGCGGCGGCGTGGAGATCGAGGGCCGCTTGGACTATGAGTCCTTCCGCCTGCCCGACGACAGCCCTTCGATCCTGGCGGCCGAAGAGGCGATCCGCTCGCTGGGCGGCAGTCCGCTGCGTGCGATCTCCAACGGCGGCCTGGACGCCAACTGGCTCAGCGCCCGCGGCATTCCCACGGTCACCCTCGGTTGCGGGCAGGAGAACCCCCACACGCCGGCTGAGCGTCTCGACTGCGCCGAGTTCCGCCGCTCGTGTGAAATTGCCCGGAAACTGGCGGCGGGGTGAGAGAAGGATAAGGGATGAGAGATAAGGGATGAGAGATAAGGGATGAGAGATAAGGGATGAGAGATAAGAGATGAGAGATAAGAGATAGGCGATTGTCGCCCGAGGTGGGGTTTAAGAATCAAGGTTAAAGACGCTCAATCCCATCCTTCATCCTTCATCCCTCATCCTTCATCCCTTCATCCATCATCCTTCCCTCCCCTCTAGTCCGCTGCCGACGTTTTCGCTAAAATGAGGGGCAACGGCGTGCATTCAGCACGCGCGACTTGGTTCTTGGCATGTTTTGAGGAAGAAAATGGCTCGCAAGATTTTGAACCGCAAGGAGTTACGTGAAGAGGCCGATTCGGCGGAACGCGCCGAGGCCCAGGAAGAAGGGGAAGAGGTCGCCGCTCCCGCCAAGGTCAAGGAGAAGAAGGTCCCCGCCAAGCGCAAGAGCCGTGCCAAGGCCGCCAAGGAGATCCGCCTGAAGGCCTTTTGGGGTGTCTTTAATCAGACGCTACGGCGAATTTCATTGTTCGAGTACAACCAGCGGGCCGAGGCCGACAAAAAAGCTGCCGAACTCTCCGAGTCCCAGAAGACGCCCCATTTTGTCCAGCTTGTCAAAGAGGCGATTGAAGAGTAGGACGAGTAGGACGGCCATTGGACGCGGATTGTCATGTGGTTTTGGACGATTTTGCTTCTTCTGGCCTCGAACGTGTTCATGACGTTCGCCTGGTATGGGCACCTGAAATTCAAGCAGACCGCTCTTTGGCTGACGATTCTGGTCAGTTGGTTGATCGCCTTCTTTGAATACTGTCTTCAGGTTCCCGCCAACCGGATTGGCTCGAACGCCGGGCTAAGCGGGGCGCAATTGAAGACGATTCAGGAAGTCATTACCTTGGCCGTCTTTTCCGGCTTTTCCGTTTTCTATCTGCGGGAGCCGCTAAAGTGGAATTACCTGGCCGGCTTCGTGCTGATCCTCGCCGGCGCAGTGATGGTCTTTGCGCCGTGGCAGCAGGCGAGGTAAGAGCGTAATTCCGCTCTAAGGACTTGTGGTCTCCCTATCAATCCAGGCCAGGTAGCTCGCGCTGCCGGCGACCACCGGAACGGCCAGGATCTCCGGCACTTCGTAGGGGTGGATGCGGCGAATGGCTTGTTCGACCTGCTCGAACAACTCGCCGCGGGTCTTGATCCAGCATTGCCATTCTTCGCTGGTCTCGATCTTGCCCTGCCAGCGATAGGTGCTGGTGATCGGTCCCACGATCTGGGCGCAGGCCGCGAGGCGGGCCTCGACCAGTTCGCGGACGATCCGCTCAGCTTCCTCGCGCAGAGCAGTGGTGGTGATGACTTGGAGGTAGGTCGACATTGGACAATCCCTCAGGACGGAGACTGCCTTCGAAAGAAGTCACGCGCTCACCTGCAAGATCGATGCCACAATTGAGTAGCGTCATAGTATACCGGATACTGCCGTATCGTCAAGCGTTGCAACTCAAGCCCAAAGGCGTTCTCGCATACTTCTATGACTTTAATCGACGGTCCGGAATAAAAACCCGACCGGCGCTTGACTACTCACCACAGGGCTATTAGGATAACGGCATTCAGCATAGGCGGCCCCTGGCGGCCGCCCTCACCCAAAACTGAGGCAGCGCCGCAGCCAACACGTCGCCGGTTCGTGACCCGCGGGCGTCTTCCGACTGCTTCTGGTAACTCTTGAGCCGAGTGAAGCTTGCTTCCATTGGCGTTAGAGCGACCACTTCTGAAAAATCGGCTCTGATCGAAGGGCTGCTCCACGCCGCGCGGTGGAGAGATTCTCCGGCCTTGCCGTCCGTCTGGTGATCCTTCGCTCGGAATCCGTAAACGATCGAGTCCATTTCCGCCAGTTTCCTCGAACTCAACAGGTCCACCATGAAACTCCGCTCAATCCCCTCGCTGTCGATCGCCGCCGTCCTTTTCATTACCGGCCTGACCGCCGTTCCGTCGGCCGTAGCGCAGCAGACCGACACTTGGCAAGGCAACAGCGATAACACCTGGGCCACCGGCCCCAACTGGGTCGGCGGGAACTCGCCGCCGCTCAGCGGCGACGCTCTCGTCTTTGGCGCCGCCGGCGCCAGCGGCGTGGACTTGAACAATAATCTGACCAGCCTCGCCTTCAGCGTCAGCGGCATCACCTTCAATCCGGGTGCGGCGGCCTTCGTGATTGGCAACGGCAGTACCAATCCGAACGTGGGTAACGCCTTCGCCCTCACCGGCAGCGTGACCAACAACAGTATGAGCCTGGAGACCATCAATAACCCGTTCACCCTGACCGGGACCCAGACGTTTTCCACTACGACCGGAGCTGGTAACATCATTCTTGGCGGGTCGATCACCGGCAGCGGCGGACTAGTGCAGGCCGGCCCCGGCACCCTCGTGCTCAACGGCTCCAACAACTACACGGGCGCGACCGTCGTCAAAAGCGGTCTCCTGGAGATCGGCACTCTCGGTTCGCTCTACGGCGGGAACTCCGCAAGCTGGGCAAGCAACATCAGCGTTGCCAGCGGCGGCACGCTGGCGGTCACCATCGGCGGGCCGAGCGATTTCAGCGCCAACGGCGGCGCGCAGGCCGCCGCGCTGCTCGCCAGTACGTTCCAAGTCGGCTCCTACTTCGGCTTCGACACCACGAACTCGGTGACCTCGGTCTTGCGCAAGGGGTGACTGCCTCGTCTTCTCTCTTCCAAGACGGGGCCTATCTCAGCGCACCGATCACTGTGCAAAATACCTTCGGCATTTCCAAGCTCGGCACGGGGACCTTGGTCCTGCTGGCCTCCAACGGCAACACCTACACCGGCGGCACCTCGGTGGCCAATGGCGAACTCGTGATGCAGGGCACAGGTGGGGCGGGTGCGGTGAGCGTGACGAACTCCATTCCGCAGGGCACGACCGTGCTCTCGGTCCAGAATAGCGAGGCCTTGGGCGATCGAACGTTGACGAAGTCGTTCAACCCGATCAGCTTGAACGCCACGGGCGGCAGTCTCTCGGCTTCGATCCTCGAGATTGGGGCCAAGCAGGGCACCAACACTGTCACTGGCAATACGTGGGACTTCGCCTACGGAGTGGTTGCGGCCGGTGCGACGCCCGGCAACGGCCAGATCAGCCTCAGCCCGAGTGCCTCGGGGGGCAACAACAGCGGCGTCGGCTTTGCCGCATTCAACGCCGGTTCGCTTTCCACGCCGCGGATCGTGGGTCTGCTGGCGGTGGTCAATGGCACGACCGTGACCACGGCGACCTTGCAGACACTGCAGGAGGGGACCTATTTCGCCGCCGGGAACCACCTCACGCTGGGCTCTCCCACCGCCAACAACACGCTGGACCTGCTGAATCCGGTCGACCTGAATGCCGCGTCCGGGGCGGCCGGCGCTGAGCAGTTCGTCTCGATCCGCGGGGTGAGCATTGTGCCGGAGGGCGAGTATGCGGGCGCGATCATCAATTCCAACACGGCGGGCAGGGGGGCATCCTCGTCAATTTCAGCGGGAACGGCGGCTTGATCTTCGCCAGTCCGACTTCGTCGTACGTGGCCCAGACCCTGCAGGTCAACGGGGGCGGGGTGTTTGTGGGCACGGGCGACCCGGCGGCTGCGGGCCAGACGGGGCCCTTCGGTTCCGGGGCGGCGGCCCTGCAGATCGGCACCAGCGCGACCAGCGGCGGGGCCAACCTGGGCTTCATGACCTACGGAGCGAATGCGGGCGTCGGCCCTGCCCCGACGATCATCACCAATCGGAGCCTGGTGGTCGGCGGCAACGGCGCGCCGTCGACGGGCGTGGTCCTGGGCGGATTCACCGATGACTACACGGCCATCAACGGCAGCATCACTTTGAACGGCTCGGCGACCTTCACGGCCAATGGGCCAGCGGCCGGCGGCCGGGTCGACTTCAATGGCACGATCAGCGGCAGCGGGGCGGTGGTGGTGGGCAACGGTTCGTCGACCTACGTGGAAGGCGATTCCAACGCCAATGGGATCAAGGGCATCCAGTTGACCAACAACGGGACGGTGGTCTTCGCCGGGGCGAACGGCTACACGGGTCCCACGACCATCAACAACGGCGAGTTGTACGTCAACGGGTCGTTGAATGCGGCGAGCGCGGTTTCGGTGCTGTCGGGTGCGACGCTGGGGGGCAAGGGCACGGTCAACGGCGCGGTGACGGTCCAGGCGGGCGGCATGCTGGAAGGGGGTCAATTCGGCGCCGGCACGCTGACGCTTGGCGGCGACCTGAGCTTTACGGGGAGTGGATCCGCGATCAACTTTGGAGGGCTGGCTGCTTTTGGCGGTTCGGGGCTGGCAATCAACGGCAGCCTGAGCATTGCCAGCCCCGTGACGATCAACGTCACGGGCGCGATCCCGGGCACGAAATATTATCCGCTGATCCGTTCCAGCAGCTTGAATGGATCGTCAACGAGTTCCTTTGTGGTTGGATCGCTTCCGGCCCGCGCCGCGGCTCATCTGGCCGTCAGCGGCGGCGACTTGTTCCTGGACGTGACCGCGCTGTATTCGGTGGCCTGGACGGGCAACAACGGCAGCGATTGGAACGGGGCAGGCAACTTCATCCAGATGGGAGGCGTCGATCCGTTCAGCCAATTTCAGCCTGGTGACGCGGTTGTCTTCAGCAACACGGCTACGAATACGAGCGTGACGTTGAACACGGGGAACGTGTCGCCCAGCAGCGTGACGTTCACCAACACGACCGCGACCTATACGCTCTCGGGCGCCAATGGCATCAGCGGCGTGACGGGGTTGAGTGTCACGGGTGGAGGGCTGGTGATCTTGACGAACACGAATACCTACACGGGTCCCACGTCGATCTTGACGGCGGGCACGCTGCAGCTTGGCAACGGCACGACGGGCCAGGACGGCGCGATCTATTACACCAGCCGGATCGCCAACAGCGGGGCGCTGGTCTACGACCTGGCGGTGCGCAGACCTACGGCGGGGTGATCAGCGGCGGCGGCTCCCTGACGAAGACGGGTGGCGGGACGCTGGTCTTGACGAATGCGGACGCCGCGTCCGCGACGACGATCAGCGGCGGGACGCTGCAGCTCGGTCTGGGCAGTTATGGCAACGACGGCACGCTGAGCGGACCGATCGTGGACAATGGCACGCTGGTGGCGAGCTTTTTTGGCACGCAGACCTTGAGCGGGCTAATCAGCGGCACGGGCAAGCTGACCAAGACCGGCATTGGCACCTTGACCCTCAGTGGATCGAACTTCTATAGCGGCCCCACCACGGTGAGTGCGGGTATCCTCACGGCGGGCGCGGCAAATGCCTTGCCGCCCTCTTCCGCCGTGGTGGTCAGCGGCGGCACGCTCGACGCTACGGGCTTCCCCGAGAATGTCGGCGCGCTGACGGTGGGCAGCTTGGGATCGCTGAATTTGACAGTTGGCAGCGTCCTGAGCAGCAGCAGCGGCGCCACTCTGAACGGCACACTCAACCTTTTTGACGCCGGAAGCGGGAGCACGGAGTTGATGAGCTACCTGAGCCACACCGGAATTTTCGCCACCGTCAACGGCGTGCCGCCGGGCGAGTCGCTCGATTACACGAGTACCGCGCTGTACCTGATCGCCGGACCAGGAAACAACTCGGTCTTGGGTGCCTCGACGAGCTCTATTTCACTGGGCCGCGTGATGCTCAACTATGTTCCGACGGCAACGGTTACCATCGGCCTCACCGGTGGCACGTCGGCGACTGGTTTCAGCGCTTCGGCCAGCGGCGGGGCTTCGGCATTGGCCCTAGGCAATGGTCCGGGGGCCGTCACGCCTTCGGCATCGGGAACTGTTACCATCGGCCTAACCAACGCCACGGGTTCGTATAGCGGCTCGGTCCAAGTCCAGAACAGCGGTGACGACGGTTCGGGCAACGGCCCCAGCAGCGCCGCGCGGGCCAGGGCAACGCCCAGCCCCCACTCTCCATCAGCGTATCCGGTACGGTTGTTGACAACCGGGTGGTGACCTCGACCTCGGCCAGCTTCGGCGTCGTGCATGTCGGATCCTTGCTGAGTCAGGGCATCACGCTCTCGACCAACGGCAGCGATAGCCAATACACGCGAGTGACCGTGGCCAACGGAAGCAACGGATTCCTTACGGTTAGCGGCGGCAGCAACCCCACGTTCAACGGCCCCGCAGTGACCGACAACCGCACGCTCTCCGGTATCGCTGGCACGGCGGGCGCTGAACGGCACGATCACCCTGACAACCATCGGAGAGGGCCTCGCCGGCGAGTCGCCGATCAATGTGCAAGTGCCCTATAGTGTCGAGGTCTTCTCCGGCAGCGGCGTCTGGAATGGCAGCAGCGGCGCTTGGGGTGGCGGCGGCAGTACCAACTGGACCGACGCCAACGGTTCGGGCATCCAGGCCGCACCGGGCACGTTCGCCGGCTTCGCGAACACCGATTCGGCCATCTTCAGCGGTTCGGGCGCCGTCACCGCGATCGACCTGACCGGCGTGATTCCCAGCCTCAAAGCGCTGGGCTTCAGCAATTCCAGCTACACGCTCAGCAATGGCAGCTTGACGCTCAACGGCAGCAGCGGCACCGCCACCGTGACGGTCAGCAGCGGGACGCAGACGATCAACACGCCGATCACGCTTGCCAGCAACGCCAACTTCGCAGTGAACGGCGGGGCCTTGCTCCTGAACTCCACGATCAGCGGCTCGGGTGGATTGATCACGAGCGGCTCCGGCACTGTGACGCTGCCGGGCGCCGACACGCTGAGCTCGACGGGTCCGATTTCCGTACTCCAGGGCACATTGGCCGCTCCGCTGGGCATTCCGCATGCCGGCGGAGGCATCACCGTGGCGGTCGGCGCGACCTTGCAGGCCGCCGGACAGATCAAAAGGGCCGTCACGGGGGCCGGAACCGTCACCGCAACGGACGAACTGGTCATCGGCGACGCTACGCAAACCGGCCAGTTCAACCAGGGCGGTCCTGCCGGCGTCGGCGGCACGCTGAACGCGGGCGGCAATGCGGTCGTCATCCTCTCCGCCGACACGGCCATCCTCGGCAGCCAGACGAACCTCGGTGAGGGCGGCAGCCTGACGGCCTTGAACGGCGCGCAGCTCGGCAACCCGACCTCGGTCGACGCCACCAAGGTCCTGACGGCCACGGGCAACGCCACGATCAACGCCAACTTCGTCAACAACGGCGTCGTCAACGGGCCGACTGGCGGCGGCCAGGAACTGACGTTCACGCAGGCCGTCCAAGGGGCCGGCAGCACGACGGGCAATGTCGAGTACGCCGCCAGCTACAGAGTTGGAAACAGCCCTGACGCCGTTTCGGTCCAGAACGTGCTCCTCGATCCCACCAGCACTCTCATCATGGAGTTGGACGGGACAACGCCGGGGAGCGGGTACGACCAGTTGGATGTTACAGGGCTGGCCACGCTCAACGGCACGCTGGAACTGACGTACCTTGACGGCTTTTCGCCCTCGGAAGGCGAGAGCTTCGATCTCTTCAACGGCAAGACGAGCGGCAGTTTCGTCCAGATCAGTTTGCCGACCTTGAGCAACGGCCTGAGTTGGGACACGAGCAGCCTTTACGCCAACGGCACGGTCAGCGTCGTGCCGGAGCCCTCGGGGTTTGCGTTGCTCGCCGTTGCCGCTGTTGCCGTGATGGTCGGAATTGCATCGCGAGGGAGAAAGTCCAGCCACCCGCGTAGGTCAGGCTTTCCAGCCTGACTTTGCCCGGTTACTGTCAGGCTCGGGCACCATGTACTCATGGTCGGCCTGACCTACGGCGGATTTGACATCTTGGCGGGTGCTGAGAGACCACTCAATCGACGTATCCGAGTCTCCTTGCCATCGCGAAGTCTGCCTTCGCCTTGATCTTTTCGCCGATCCTGCGAAAGGCCTTGGCACGGTAGTAGTATGGCTCCGCGGCGTCCGGCAGGAGCCGGATGACCTCGCTAAGGTCGGCGATTGCTCTGCGGAAATCGCCCTTTGAGCCGCAGACCACGCCCCGATTGAAATAGGGATCGGGATCGTTCGGGTCGAGGCGGATCGCGGCGTTGAAGTCGGCCAGGGCCTTGTCGGAATCGCCCTTCTTTTCGTAGGCCGCGCCGCGTTGGTTATACGCCGCGGCCAATTTCGGCTCGAGGCGGACGGCGGCGCTGAAGTCGGCAATGGCCTGGTCGTATTCCCGCCGCAGAAGGTACGTGCGGCCCCGATTGCAATACGTCCCGACCTTCGGGGCGAGGCGGATCGACTCACTGAGGTCGATGAGTGCCTTGTCGAGATCTCCCCGCTTCATGTAGCAGACGCCCCGCAGACCATGGCCGTCGGCTTCTTGCGGATCGAGCCGGATGGCCTCGGCGGCCGCGGCGAGGGCATTTTCATAATCGCCCTTGTCCACGTAGCGGATGGCCCATTCGATATGCGACTGGGCGCAAGTCAGGTCGAGCACGCTGCCCTTGATGAGGTCGGCAATGGTCGCGTCGCTGCAGGGCTCTTTGCGATCGGCGGCCTTGGCGCGGAGAAAGGCATCGGCGGCGTTCGGATCGAGGCGCAAGGCCTCGGTCCAGTCCGCAGTCGCCTTTTGCAGGTCGCCCATTTGGTGATAGACCACTCCCCGATCATGGTACATTCCGGCCGTTTGCGGCGCGAGTCGTACGGCCTCCGTGAGGTCCGCAAGCGCCTTGCCGTGCTCGCCCTTGACGCAATAAACGCGGCCGCGGCTGCGATAAGCATCCGCGTTTTGAGGGTCGAGCCGGATGGCCTGGCTGTAGTCGGCAACCGCCCTGTCGAGCTTGCCCTGCTGCTCGTAGCCGTAGCCGCGGCTGAAATAGGCCGTGGCGTGTTTCGGATTGCGGCGGAGGGCCTCGTTGAAGTCGGCAAGCGCCTTCAGCAGATCGCCCTTTTTCCCGTGGCTCAGGCCGCGATTGACATAGGCATCGACGTGCTGCGGATCGAGGCGGAGCGCCTCGTTGTAGTCGCAGATCGCACTGTCGAATTGACCGCGCTCGGTCCTGATGCCCGCTCGGCAGCAGTAGGCGTCCGAGGAGTGCGGATCGAGGCGGATGGCCTCGCCGTAGTCGGCGACGGCCGCGTCGAACTCGCCTTTCCGCTCGTGGAGTTGACCGCGGCTGTAGTACGCCCCGGCGAAATCCGGCTCGAGGCGGATGGCCTCGTTGCAATCCGCAATGCCCTTGTCGTACTCGTGCTGGTGTCCATAGGCCAGCCCGCGTTGGCGGAACGCCTCGGCACATTCCGGATCGAGGCGGACGGCCTCGGAATAGCTGTCGATGGCAGCCTGATAATCGCCGTCGATGCAGGCCGCGTCGCCCTGCCGGCATGCGGTATCGACGACCAACGCATGTAGTTTCATTTGCATTTGTCCAAGCTCGTGATGGTTAACGCCCCAGATTGATCCGCTAGGATAACCCTTATTTCCCGGCAATGGCTACGGCGACTTTGACTCCAGCCGGTAGGGTTTGCCTTGCTGGTAGAGTTCCAGGCGGGAGCGGTACACCTTTCCCTCCTCCTTGTCGGCCGCCAGGTCGATGGCCTTGGCCTGCCACTGGCGGGCCTTGTCGAAGTCACCGTTCTCGGCATACGCCGCGGCCAGCGTGTCCAGGCACATGGCATTTTTCCCATCGGTCAGTTGGCAGGCCTTGGTTCCGTTCTCGATGGCGTTTTTTCCGTCGCGGAAGCGCTCGTCGGGACATGTTGCCTGCAGCCACGCCAGGGCGTTTAAGGCCGCCGCGTTCTTGGGATCGAGCTTAACGGCCTGATGGAAGTCGGCGAGGGCCTTGTCGTATTCCCCTCGCGCAATCCACAACTCCGCGCGCCCTCGGTAGCCTAACGCGTAATCGGGGTTGAGTTTCAAGGTGTGATTGAAGTCGGCGAGGGCCTGGTCGTAGTTCTTCTTGCCCTGCCAGGCAATGCCTCGATTGAGATAGGCCGCGTACACGTTGGCATCCAGCTTAATGGCCTGGTCGCAGTCCGCGATCGACTTGTCGAACTCCTTCTTCAAATTCCAGATGCGGCTGCGATCGATGTACAGACCGGGAAGATCGGGTTTCAGCCGGATGGCCTGGTCAACGTCGGCAAGGGCCTTTTCAAGGTCCTTCTTTTGCAGCCACACCTGGCCCCGGTTGCCGTAGGCAACCACAAACTGGGGATCGAGCGTGAGGGCCTGATTGAGGTCGGCCAGGGCCTGGTCCGTTTCTCCTTTGTGGAGGTAAATCACGCCGCGAAGGTTATAGGCGATGACAAATTGCGGATTGAGCTTGATGGCCTGGCTGCTGTCGGCCAGGCCCTGCTCGAGGTTTCCCTTATGGGTCCAGGCCACGCCGCGATTGTTGTAGGCGTCGGCGAGCTGCGGATCGAGCTTGATGGCCTGGTCGCAATCGGCGATGCCCTTGTCGTATTCCTTTTTTACGTCGATCCAGAGTCTCGATCGATCGACATAGGCCAAAGTGTTGCTAGGGTCCAGCCGCAGACTTTGGCTGACGTCGGCAAGTGCCTTGTCGTAGTCCTTCTTTCCGAACCAGGCGCGGCCGCGATGGAAGTAGGCGGCGGCGTAGTCGGGATCGAACTTCAAGGCCTCGTTGAACTCGGCAAGCGCCGCGTCGTAGTTCTTGGCGTAGGCGAGGCTTTGGCCTTGAACGTCATGGGCCTGCGCCCGCTGATCTTGATTCCGGGCAGGGCCTGCCGAAGTTCCACCGCGCCGTCACCCGTGATCCGGGTCGATTCGCGCTCCAGCGTACGGAGTCGGGCCAGCCCTTTGAGATGCTTGATGCCCTCGTTGCTGACAAGGGTATTGCTGACGTCGAGGTCTTCCAGATCGGTCATCCCGCGGAGGTGCTCTAAACCCTGGTCCGTGATCGCGGTATTCCGCAGGCGCAGGCGGCGGAGTCGGGTCAGCCCTTTGAAGTACTCCAGCGTGAAGTCCGTAATCTGCCTGCCGTACAAGCTCAACTTCCGTAGTCGGCGGAGTTCTCCGATCGATTCGAGCGCCGCCTCGTCCGCCCTGGGCAATTCCACGGAGGCGATGTTCCGGAAGAAGTCAGGGCCGCACGTCGCTTGCAGCCAGGGCAGTCCGGGCGGCGTTGCCTCGTCGATTTCATTGCCGTTCTCGTCGACTTGATAGTCGTACAGGACTCGTCCTCCCGCCCGCTCGATGACCGCGACGGTTTCGCGCTGGTTTCTCGCCTTCTGCCACTTGCCCGGCAGCCAGATGCAGGCAAAGGCGACCGCCAGGACCACGAGCGCGGACGGATTGAACGGGATTCGCAAGCGGCAAGACGCGGCGACAGCGGCCCGCAGCACGAGCGACACGAAAGCCGCTTCGCAGGCCACGGTGAGGATCAGCACGGTCCACTGCTGCTGCTGACTGGGCGAAGACCACAAGATACGGTCGTGAAGGAAGAGAAAGCCCTCCATGGCGAGCAAGATCGCCATCAAACAGTCGAAGGTGCCGCGATACCAGCGGCGGATTGCGGTTGATTCGGCCATCGTCTCCTCCGCACCGGGGGCCTTTTCGAGCGATGAGCGCCAGTATAGCCGCCGCGTCCTGGAAAGACAACCTGGCGAGTGGCCAAAGTAGCAGGCACACCCCGTGTGCCCTCCGCTTCTTGCGCAGGGCAGGTATATTCTCCGCGCGGCCAAGAACGATACTAACCCGAAGCGCAAGCGAGGGCCGCAACTTGTTCCCTCGCTTGCGCTTCGGGTTAGTATGAAACGGCTCATTTCTGCCCTCGCGAACTCTAAGTTCCGCTCCACGTCGGCGGAAGATCGACCGATCGGCGACGATTATACGCATAATATTATGATTCTATGTACAGGCATTTTCTCCAGGAGAACGGCAAAGTCCGGGGTCCGGTCCATTTTTCGGCGGGAACGAATGAAATTCACGATCCTCGCCCGACAACATGGACCTGACCCCTTCGCGTTGGACTTTGCAGTTCTCCTGGTATTTTCTCCAAGGTTCTTGCAAGGGTTACACGTTCTGCTAGAATGAGGGCTTGTGCTGTGAAAGCAGCATGCTGTAATGCACGGTTTCTTGCGGTCTTTGAACCCTGGCCCCATAGCAGGCAGCGTTTCCGTATCCTAAGCCCTGGCGCGTAGCGACTCGCAAGAGTTTCGCGCTGCGCCTTTCTTGGCTGGGTACGTTTCCATAAGGTTCTGTCCCTGGCGAGGGTTGCGCGCAGCCTGAGTCATGGTTTCCAAAGATGGATCGCGTTCTTAAGGAGAGAATCGATGTTCGACACGGCGATGAGGCGTCTGATCCCTGTGGAAGGAGCGATCGTGTTTGCAAGACGAAGCGGGGCATTGCCAGGCGTGGCGATCGTTGTGATCGCAGCGAGTATTGCACCCCGGTCCGCTGACGGCACAACCGTAATCAACTTGCCAACCAATGGTGTCGGTTCCGTCGCCACGGCCGCCGACATGGGCCAGTCGATCACTGTTCCTGCCGGTTCAGACACGCAATTGGCCAGCTTCCAGTTCTATGGCCTTGGCGCCGGCACAAAGGTCGAATTCGAGGCATTGGTCTATGAGTACAATCCCGCGACCATGGCGACTATTGGCCTTCCCCTGTACGACAGCAGCCTCGAACTCGCAGGTCCGACGTTGCAAACCATGGCCTTTGCGACCGGGGGAATCGACCTCACGTCAGGGGATCAGTACCTCCTTGATCTCCATCAGGAGGGCTACGGGAACGTGGGCAACCTTCAACTTGACGATTCGGACGTGTCGTATAGCGGCGGCGAATTTCTCATGTATTCGGATTACTACGGCAATTGGCATACCGGCATTCCGCAGTCGCTTGCCTTTCAAGCGGTCTTTAATCCCGTCCCCGAGCCCTCCACCCTCGCGCTCTTCGGCGCTGCGCTTGCCGGCCTGGCAGTCCTAACCGCCGTCCACCTGTGCCGGCGGGCAAGGGCTTGACCGTGGCCTGAGCGTCAGCCGCTTGGTTTCCTTCGCCACTTGCAGTCTGGAACGGTTGCGGTTGACATGAAAAATGCTCCTTCTGGCGGTTTTCTGAAGTAGTTTTGCGGAGGGTGCTCAGCACGATATACTGTTAACGGTTTCAAATGGGCCATTTCATACTAGCCCGAAGCGCAAGCGAGGTAAGCGGTTAGGATCCTCGCTTGCGCGTCGGGCTTGTATCAGTTTCCACCGCGTGCAGTATAAATTACCGAATCCTGCTTGGTTTGCCAAGCGGCTGCTTCAAGCCGTGCTGTCGCAGCAGTTTCGCCAGGCTCGAGCCGCCCGGCAGCCCGCGGACGCCCTTCGTGAGGGCCTGATGCACAGCCATCCATGTGCTTCCGGTCTCATCCTGCCAGAAACAGTTCGGTACGCGACCGCGTGTCCAAAGCGGGTCGATCCGCCGCACGTACGCGCGGTCGCAAATCGGCGTGTCGTCAACAGGTTTCTTCTTGCGAGCCATGATCCTTGCCTGCAAGCCGGCGGAGGTCACGGCCCCAGCCGCCGCCTCCGCGCTTTCCTCATCAATTTGCGGGTAAGGTCGAAACAATCCCAACGGCACTCGTGAGCCTGCTCCGCGGGCAGGCCGTACTTCCGCAGGAGTTCCTCGACCGCCCCGTTGCGGCAGTAGGAGCAGGAGTTGCGATCATAGATCCACTGGAGCAATTCCACCATTCGCCGGTCCTTGCGAAAGAAGGCGATCTTGAACAGCGCGTCCGCGAAAGGGTGCAAGATGTCGGGGTCGTCGCCCCCGGGGAGCGCATCCATGATCCTCCGCAGGTCGCTCGGCCACGCGTTCATCTCCATCAGTTCGCAGCCCACGGCCCGCAACGAGATGTCTTCCTCCCGCAGCAACTCCAGGGCGAAATGGCGTACCTCTTGGTGCCGGACGCCCGAAAGCACCCGCGCCGCCCTCCGCCGGAGCTGGTCGTCGCCGCATCGCGCCAGCTCGAACAGCCGGGGGTGCAGGTAGGGGATCCTCCCGCATAGGAAGACCTCCAGGAGCCGGCAAAGCCGCGCCGCGTCCTGCTCGCGGAGCAGGATCGCAAACACCTCCTCGAACGTCGCGCGGGTCGGCATCTCTCCCAAACGCAAGGTAGCCAAGATTCTGGTTGCTTTCGATGCCCGCCAGCACCTCGGCCACGCTTGGTTCCCGCTCCCCGGACGTTCGGGCCGGTCGATGCCCGCCGCTCCGCCGCTCCATGTCGCGCAAGTAGGCCGCGATGTTCTCGCTCTTTCCGGCGTGCTCCTCCAAGGCCGCGCGTATGGCCGGTCCTCCCAAACGCTTCTCGGCATAGTACTCCAGCATGCTCTCGCCCGGGAACTCCGTGTCGCTCATCAACCGGGCGCCCTCCGCCTCGGCGACGCGCAGAAACCCTGTCATGCCGTCAAGGCGGACGACGGCGCAGCCTGCGTCGTGGAAGCCGTAGGTTCCGGCGTCGAGCATGCGATAGATGATCCGCCGGGATTCCTCGCACCCGATGCCGGCAAAGTTCGTCGCCAGCGCCATCCACTGGGCATAGTCCCAATAGACGGTACGGCCAGGCTCCACGCCTTGCAGCGCGGCAAGGATCGGCGGGCGGAACCACTCCAGGTCTCCCGTGCGCTTCAGGATCGCGAACAGCCAGTCTCCCCGCGTGCCTTCCCACGTAGGGTCGATGGCGAGGCTCTCCAGGCAAGCGTGGAGCAGTTCGTCCCGCAGTCCATCGGCGCCGAAGTTGCGCACGTGCAGGTAAGCCCTGCCCAGCCCTTTGCCCAAGGCATCGCGGAACTGTGGTTGTGTCAGGGGTTGCATTGTTGCCTCCCGGCTTGCTCGCTGAACTCGTCAATCAACGCCCCCAACTGCTGATAAACCTCTTCGGCGAACAAGGGAAGCGAGCATCTTGCATCGCGTCTGGCATTCCAATCGATTCCTTCAGAAGGTTTCTTCGTCGTTGCGTTTCTGTACGCGTTTCGCCCTGCGCCGTACCGCGCATGTCCCTCACACGGTCGTAGTACCGTCCGAGATCAAATCATTTTCGCATGCCGCATATTGAGCCGCAAGAGCCGCTCCAGCAGCTCCTCGGCGCTGATGGCGGCGTCCCAGCACCACGGCCCATCAATCGAGAACTTGCGAAGCTCGGTATTACGTCCAGGTTGATTGCTCTACTCGTTTCCTTCCAATTGGTTAAGCACGGCGACAATCCATCGACAGGGTATTGACAGCTTTTGCACGGGCGCTTACCATATTAAGTAAACATCGAAGCATTGTGATGAACGCTTTAGGTCAACGACTACGAGAGCTACGGAAAGAAAAACGCCTGACGGTCCGGCAATTGGCTGATCGGATCAAGAAGACCCCCGGCTATGTGTCGCGGGTTGAGACACGCGACGACATTCCCAGCGCGGAGTTGCTTTGCGCAATGGCGGACGTCTTTGCAATTGCGCCGGAAGAACTCCTTGAACTTGCAAAAGAGTCTTATCTTGGGCGGACCGAGCGGGAAATCGAGGCGAAGAACTCATCAGCCTTGGCCCTTTACAGGAAGGAAAAGAAATGAACTCAGGTGACGCAGGAAGGATCGACGCACCACCTTTTTCGGATGCGCGAATCATTAAAGCGGCCGAAGAGTTGACGAGGGAATACGTACGGGCGGCCAAACCCGACCCTGTACTTCCGCTCACGATCAACTTTGATCACGTCTACGAGAACTACATCTATCCAACGTACGATGTTCGGTTGGAGGAGGACTGCGACCTTGGCGTCGACGACCAGGGAAAGAAGGTTCTGGGGACGTATGACTTGGAGACGAACACGGCGTATATCGACGCCAGCTTGGGACCGCGCAGCCGGGACCCACGGCGTGTCTTCACCTGCTGGCATGAGGTCGGCGGCCACGGCGTCTTGCAGGGCGAGTGGCTTCGGCGCGAACTGGGACGGTTTGATTATTCTCGACGAATCGTGACAACCGAAGCGTCGATCGACGGACGAACGGAGTACACGCTTGAACGTCAAGCGAACCTGTTTGCCGCACACGCAGCGGCTCCCACGTGGTTCGTTCGTCAGGTGATCCAAGAGACCTACAATCCGGTCCGGCCCATTCGCTACCTTGGCCCGCGCACGTACTGCCTTAGCGTGAGGGGTCGGTCGGTATACAAAGAGGTTGCGGACTTCAATCATCTTTGCTGGATCATTGCCGACTACATGGGCTGGCGCTTTGGCGGTTTATCCAACGAATCGCTTGGCTACCGTCTTGCACAAGTGGGCTTCGTTGTGGATGCCAGCGGCGCTGGGCTCCGGCTTAATCGCGTTGCCCGCGCAGGAAGTCGGCGCTCCGGGTTGTATCCCGTTCTCGCGATCTCACCAGCGCGAGCGGTTGGAGTTCGAGGCTGAAACCGCTAAGGATCCCGATGAACCTGTGTCGGAAAATTACAGGTCAGCGGAAGAGCCACGGCCAAGTCGCCTCGAAAATCGGACAAATGCCGTTGCTGGTCAAGTACTAAAAGAGATTTCTTGATCCCCCAAATCCTAAACCGGACGCTGATCGCCGTCAAGAACCCGCCGAATGTTGTGAATATCGGCCATGCTCGGGCCGTCTCGATCACGGCGGCACACGTTTATGGGGGCGGCTTCGCCCGCGATGCCTTGCTTCAACAGCTGAGTCCGGCGAGTTTGAGATTTAGCGACAGGAGCTTTTCCAAGAGCTTTTGGTCCGTAACCCCGGGGTCCCAGCCGTAGGCGGCGAAGACGGCGGCGTCGAGCTTCTTGTGGGCAAGATCCAGCCATGCCGGACGCTGGTTGTAGAGGTTCGTGAGCGTCCGCTGCTTGAGACTGGCCAAACAGTCGGCGTCTTTGGGCACCAACCGCGGCCAGTGGACTGTCCCAATGCCGCCAGCGTCCGGTCCGACGACATACCGCGCCCACGGCCCACCGACCGAACCGGGGAACTCCAAGACCTCGGTCTTCGTCCACTCCGGTGGGTTAAGCCAACGCGAACGCAGATCGTCCAGTTCCTTGGCGGCACAGGAGATCGCGGCCAAATGATCGGGCGTCGGTTGCGGGAAGGGAAAGGTCTCAAAACAGGTGCTGGGGGTGTAACGGAATCCACTTTCCGCCTCACGAACTTGCGTGCCCGTGCTTCTCGCCCAGAGTTCGTGTATGCGCGAGTGAAGCACGCCGAAGAGACTTTCTTGTGACGAGCAGAACACTACGAGGGCATGGTCGACAAGGTCCATTGCGTCCATCCAAACAAACACACGATGCTTGGATACGCATGGGCTTACGGGATAACGCCCCAAGCTCTTTAGTGCCGATCGGTACCGCGGCGACGGCCGTGCGTGAAGCCACCAGTGGTTCCGTTGGCACGCCTCGCGGTGATTCTTGCGGACCGGATAAACGTGCTCCCGAATATAGTCAAACGGTGCCTCGTAACGGGAAGCAACGGAAATATCTTCTTCCAAACCAAAATCGATAACGAACGATTCGTGCGTGCGCCGCAAAACCTGAGTAGCGTTTACTGACGGCCGAAGCACGTCGCTATTTGGCATTCCGCTGGGGTTCGGAGTGCATAGCATTTCCATCGCCAATTCTGGGGTGATGTCCATATCGGCCTTCTGCTGACTGCCGTAGCAGCAAACGTCAATGTTGGCCGGAAGTTTACGCGCGCGTGTTACATCAGCGACGGAAGTGAGATTCGGGTTAATTGTCGCCACCGTAAAGCCGTCAAGCTGTCGGGACTTGTCCTCCCCGCGGTCGAATCCGACCATCGAGACATGCACGTTCGCTCCATCGAGTATCCAATTCCTATCGCTTTCCGCAAAGAAAATATCGCCGCAGTCCTTGATCCGTTGCAGCACGTTACGATTGACTCCACCCCGAATTCCCTGGGTGGCCAGCAATCCCGCTCGCCGTGCGTTACTCGTCTCAACCTGCCGACGGCCCTTCTCAAACCAATAACAGCACAGGTCGGAGAACGCCGAGAGACGGCCATCGTACAACTGAAAGAGCCTGTCAACGTACTCGTCGCCCAACTCCGCACGGAGTTTATTCCCCCCCAGAAACGGCGGGTTTCCAACGATAAACTCCGCCTCCGGCCACTCCGGCTCCTTGGGGTGTTCCGGGTCGGAAAGATCCAGAATCGCGTCCATCCGTTTGATCGTATCGATCGGCGACAAGACGGGATGATCGGGCATCTTGAAGCCGTTGTAGTGCATCCATTGCAGGTAGCCGATCCAGATTACGACCTGGGCAAGTTCTTGGGCGTAGGGGTTGATTTCCAGCCCGTGAAGCTGCGAAGGGCTGACCTGCGGGATCAGTGATAGCCCTCGCGTATTGGCGTAGGCGATGACCTCCTTCTCCAGGTCCAAGAGCATGTTGATCGCCACGTAGAGGAAGTTCCCGGAGCCGCAGGCCGGGTCGAGGACCGAAACGTGCGCCAGGCGCTCGGTAAAGTCGATAATCGCGCGGTCAAATGCCTTGCGGGCCGGGGAGTCGGTCTTGGCGGGCCGGCGCTGCGATTGACCGGCCCTGCTTGCCTTCACGACCTTGGGCCAGAGGCCCTCTTCGCACTTCCGCTTGACCTCCGCCCATTCCCGCTGCAAGGGGGCCAGCAGGACCGGATTGAGCAGCGTCTCGATGTCCGCCCGGCAGGTGTAGTGGGCGCCGATCTGCGAGCGCTTGGCCGGGTCCAGCGTTCGCTCGAAAAGCGTCCCGAAAATCGACGGCTCGACGCTCGACCAGTCCTTGGCGTTGACCATCGCCAGCGAGTTGATCTCCTCCTGAGTGAGCGGGATCACGTCGGCGTTGTCGAACAGCCCTCCGTTGAACCAGGCGATCGTATCGTTGCCGTAATCGCCCCCTTCGGCCATCGCCTTGAAGAGCGATTCGAGCCGCCGGGGCAGGATGGCCGGGTTGGCCTTGGCATTGTCCAGCAACCTGGCGAACAGGTCGCGGGGCAGCAGGCCGGTGTCCTCGCCGAACATGCAGAACATGAGCTTCATGAGGAAGTGGGCTGCCCGCAGCGGTTCGATGCCCCGCTGATTCAGACCGTCGGCCAGTTCCGCAAAGCGCCTGGCCGCCTCGACCGTAATCGCCTCGCTGGTAATGCCCGGCTTGAGCGAATTGGGATCGGTGAAGACGCGGCGAAGAATGTCCAGGTTGGCGGGCTGGGCCAGGCCGGCGAGGTCAAATTCGTGCTTCTCCTTGGCAGTCCCGGTGAAATTCGTATGGACCTGAAAGCGGTCCATGTCGCAGACGACCATCAGCGGCGGGTTCTCCAGGGCTTCGCGGTACAGTTGCAGTTGCGTGTAGGCCGCCTTGAGGTCCTTATGCTTGCCCTTGTACTCCCAGCCGAAATGGCCCCGCATCCAGACGTCGGCCCAGCCTTTCTTGTCTTCGCTGGTTTCGACGCCTTTTTCGAAGGTGTACCAGGAGCCGTCGGGATCGGCCTCGGCCGGCTTGGGCTGGCCCAGGAGTTCGCAGAGATCGAGAAAATGCTGCTGGCAGGCGCTGCGTTCGGAGAGCGTCACGCGCTGCCATTTGGCGATGAATTGCTGTGGGGTCATCAATAGGGTTCCGAAGACAGAGTAAACCCGGCTGCCTTGAAGGATGATAGCACGTGCGCATTGTAGCAACCCAAAAGGGGCGATGCCAGACGAAGTGGCGGGTCGACGACACGCCAATCTGCGACCCCGCCTACTTGAAACGGATTGACTCGGTCTGGATGCCAGGCCGCGTGCCGCCGCGATTTTGGCAGGACAGGGCGCACCGCCGAGACTACCTGCTATGGTCCGCAGACCGACTTGGCCTCCGCACCATGGAGGATTTCTATCGGCTCGAACTTGCGCCGCGCTTGCCACGACGTTATGGTCTCGGGGCGATCCATTATTGGGGCGAACGCGCTGGGAGCGGTCCGAGACTGCTTTCCCAACCGGCGGAGTTACATGGAGCGGCTTGGCCGCGCCCTGGGGTACCACAGCATGGATGACTGGTACCAGGTTTCGCAACGGGACTTCGAGCGGAACAGGGGCAAGCTGTTCCTGACGCACTAGGGCGGTTCGCCGATCCGGGCGGTGATCGACCCCATTCTTCCTCCGTAGCCCCTGTAGCTACACGAACGTCCGTGACCACCGGAACTGGGCGCGTCGAGCCAAAGGTAACATAACAATCGAAGAACTCGACATGCCCTGACTAGAGCAGGCTCAGGGTCGATATCGAGGACGAAGCCCACGGGGTGGTCGTCGGCGCTGCGTATCGCGTCGGGCATACTTGCCAGCAGCCAGTCGACGCCCTCGGCGCCGCTCAAATCGCCGGCAACGTGCATCTGCAGCGGGCGATTTGCTTCGGCCATATCGACGCCATGTCGCAAGAGCAGAGCGGCGATTGTCGCCAAGTCGTCTTTTCCCTCGACGTGGAGAGACGGTGTGTGAGCGGGGGAAGGCACTATCGCGGGTCGATGTCGCTCCTGAGCATTCGCCCCAGCGACTCGCCGGTGAACGGCACGCTATGAGGCAGAACAGTGCTGATCTTGTGCACGGCAACATCGCCGGCCAGGTCCGGCTCCTCTCGACAAAACCGGGAAAGACCGTCGAGGCAGTCCCAACTATGGGTCGTGGCGAAGACCTGAGTGCCTGATGCTTTTGCGCTGGTAACGACGATCATTCCGGGCTTCCGCCGATCGCCGCAACCCGTTGCCGGAACGTCACTTAGGACAATCGTCCCCGCCTCGCCCGCGGCCCGCGGCAAAAATCTTGCTTCCCGCCTCTTGACAACCATCCGAAGTTATGGATAATTACGGTCTGATCGTGCGATTCCTTCCGTCCACCAACCAATTTTCGAACCAGCCCAAGGAGATCCAGCCATGTGTTCCGTCGCCGAAAAACCGCCCGCCGATGATCTTCAACCGCAGCCCGGCCAAACCGCCAGAGTGTCCCCCGCGATGCTCGGCGCGGAGGCGGAAAGAGACCCTGCTGCCCGAGATCACGCAACTGGCCCTGGAGGGCCACTCCAGCCAGGCCATCGCCGATAAGCTCGGCATGCCCAAACGGACCGTCAATTACTGGCTGCAGGAGGCCCGCCAGGAATGGATCGCCGGCGCGGCCCTGAGCGCGGCCGAGATGTTCGCCGCCGACCTGGCGCGGCTCAATGCGATCTACCGCGAGGCCATGCAGGCCTGGCGCAACTCGCAATCCGAGATCGACGTGCGACTCGTCCAGCATACCCAGCCGGCCGACGGCAAGGCGACTTCGAAACACTCGATTCGCTCCCAACCCCAACGCGGAAATGCCGCCTTCCTCACCAGGGCCACGGCAGCCGTGATGGCCTCCTGGCGGCTGAAGGGCAGACCCGGACCGCCGGGCCCCGATGCGATCGCGCGGGAATTGCCAATCGACGCCGATGGCGGGAGCCTTCCCGCGGATATGGCGAACGAGGATCTGCAGCACATGAACGAAGATCAGCTCCGCGGTTACCGTGCTCGGCTGTCTGCCACAATCGAGGCCATCGACGAACTGGCCGACGAGTTCCATGCGCTCGGCGCCGACAACGATCCGCGGTCCGCCCCCGAGAGTTCGCAACCTGGCCCTGAGAGCTTGCCGCCTGCCACGGAAAGTCTGCCACCCGAAAGTGGTGGTCTGCCATCGGTGCCCGCGAGTTCGCCGCCCGTCACGGAAAGCCCGTCACCGGCCCCACCGCCCGCTCCCGAGAGTCCGACCCCGGAGCAGGATTCGGGCAAGTTCGGGCAAAGACCCGCCAGCCTCATTCTCACGCTGCTGCACAGACACATCGAGATGAAGGAAAGTGGATTGCGCAAGATCGGGCAAGAATCCCCTGTTGAAGATCTGCCGCCCGACACCGGAAGTCTGCCACCCGTCCCCGAGAGTTCGCCGCCGGAACCCAATTCGGGCAAGTTCGGGCAAGTGCTGGCGATCAACGAACCGCAGGACCGGCGGGGCGTCCTGCAGGAAAACCATACATAATTACGGATACTAGCGTTTCACCGCGCTGGCTGGCTCTTTGACAATTTACTTCGATCGGCGCAACGCGCAAGCCCATGCGCATCGCGCGGCCGGGGCTGCCCTCGCAAGGCGGCTCCGGTGTACAGGCGGCGGTCTGGACAGCGGCGCCCCCTATTGGCATTATGCCTGGAGCGTTCGCACCAGAGAAAAGGGAATACGGAAGGCGAGGGCGCACTTTGTTCCCTCAGAAGGACGGCGGATTTTTCAGACCACAGGAATTTAATTTCCATTGCGACCGAGCGCCGGGCCGGAGGGTTCATTGCCGGGCGCATTTCCATTTCGAGCAAACTGAGCGAGAACTGCACGTCGTCATGCTGACCGTCACGCCGTATTTGGTCCTCTAGCCATCAACCGGGAACAAAAGCCAACTAGCCGAGGCGGGGCTCGAACCCGCACGTCCCGTAAGGGACACAGGATTTTAAGTCCCTAAAACGTATGTACACTACATCCGAACCCGTCCCGTATTTGTCATTTTCTTCGGGAAATACGGGGTTTGCAACCGGGCGGCAACCTTCCCGCACACAGCCGAAAGCCCGCCCCAAGGTAACATTTCAGGTAACAGGTTGACGCGATAGAATGAATCACCGGGACGACCGACCCGCCGGCCAGCGGACGGTCAAGCGGTCCAGCGGGTGAGCAAGGAAATCCAATCGCCTTGACGCCCGCGGGACCGGCCCGGAAGAAAGGATTGGAGATCATGGCAGACGCAGCAGCAGGCGCACCGGCTGGACTTATCAAGGCCCTGCAATCTCTCCGGAAGTTGCTTGCTTCCGGCACCAGGGAGCAAATGCCGGTGAGCATCCGTTTCATGGCCCACGGCGCGAAGGGACCGAACGGCGAGCCAATCGACATGGGAAAGTACCCGCGGACCCTTGCGGTCAAGCGAGCCGTTGAAGTGGCAAGGAAGGAGGGGCTTGCAGCACTCACCCGCCGGACCGTCCCCAGGGTCAGGGCAACGAAGATTCTGAACTTCTTGACCGACACGATAGGGATTGACCTTGACGAATTGCCCGCGCCGCCGGAAATCCTACGCGCGTTGGAAGCCCTGATAGTGGACATGAAGGGCAAGGCACCAAGCGGCGCCGCCGGAAGAAAACGCAAGAGGGCCAGCGACAAGCCCCAGAAACCGCGGGAGTTGACCATCATCGAAACGGAGACGATCCAGATTGTTGGGGAGTGCAAGGGCAACGTGGCGATGGCGGCGCCGGTTAGGGAAGGACCGAAAGACGGTTGTGGAAGCCTATCGCAACGGGCTGGCCAAAGTGGGGAAGGAAGCCTATTGGCAGAACAAAAAGACCAAGGCCCGGCTGTTGATTCGTGACAAGCGGGGGCAAGAGACCGTTTCGACCGATGCCGAGCGATTCTAGGGGGTATGTTTCGGGGGTATCTCCCGAAAATATCAAGCCCCATTTCAGCCCGTAAATCACGGGCTTTCTTGTCGTTCTTAGGGATGCCCCGCGCAAATGCCCCCCGTTGAACGGTAAAGGGTATGAGCACGAGAACACTCACACCCGAAGAAGAAGCCGCCTACGCCGACCTGGCAGCAGCGGCGGCCCGCCTACGTGAAGCCCAAGAGCGGGCGAGAAAGAAGCCGCACACATCCCGAGCGGCAGAGCGAAAACAAGAGCCGGAAGCAACCGGCCAGGAGGGGAACCGATGAGGAAGCCCACCGCCCCCCACGATTCCGCGCCCGGTCCCCGATCCATCTCCGCGCACGAGGTCACGACCTTGCGGGAGTTTGGCCGCCGGTTGAATCTCGGCAAGCAGGCCCTTTGCGATGCCCAGCGGCACGGCTTGCCGACCGTCACAGTTGGAAGGGTCAAGTTTGTTGTCGGCGCGCAGGCCGTGGCGTGGTTCACTGCCCAGGCCCAGCAGCAGGGCGCGACGGAGCAGGGAGGCAGCAGCGAATGAGCAACAGCGTCAGGACGACGACAGGCCCGTCGATGGAACGACCCGCACCCCCGACCAAGACGACGGCTGACGTTGCCGAGATCCGCCGCGCCCTCGACCTGTTGGCGGTCCCCGGCGGCGTGGTCGAAATCCGAGCCGTTGACGTGCCAGGCCGCGGCAAGCCTTGCACCGTGGCCGGATACTTTGACGAGCGCGACAAGGCCGCACAGGCAGCGGCAGCCCTCGACGCGCGGAAGGCCGCCGGCGTCTACATCGTATTGAATGAGATAACCCCGCACTGTTGGCCCGGTCCCCTAACCAGTTGACCGATGGACTAAAGACCACGACTTCCGACAACGACATTATCCGCCGTCGATGGTTGCCCCTCGATTTCGACCCAAAGCGCCCCAGCGGCATTTCCTCGACTGAGGACGAACACGCCAGCGCGGAAGACATAGCCCGAGAGTGCGCGGCGTGGCTATCGTCGCAGGGCTGGCCGGCTGGCATCTTAGCAGACTCCGGCAACGGCGCCCACCTGTTGTTTCGTATCGACCTACCCAACGATGAGGCGAGCGCAGCGCTAGTGCGGGGTGTACTGGCAGCAGTTGCCGCAAGGTTCAACGGCCGTGGGGTGGACGTTGACCAGACCGTTTTCAATGCGGCCCGAATTTGGAAATTGTACGGGACCACCGCACGCAAAGGGCACAGTATGCCCGACCGACCCCACCGCACAGCCCGCATTATCGAGACCCCGCAATGATCGAGATTCTACGCGTTGAATTGCTTCAAGCCCTCGCAGCGACGGCCAGCAAACCCGAGCCGGCCAGGCCCTCGACAAACGGCAGTAGCCGCGGCGACCCGTTCACAAGCCGGCTGGACGTTGCCAAGTGGTTGTCGGCCCGCGGCGTGGCTTTCACGCGAAAGGACCAACCCAGCAGCGACGGGCGCACAGTCTATAAGTTGGAGAACTGCCCTTTTGATTCGTCGCACGGCAAGAACGGCGAAGTGTCGATCATGCAAGAACCAGGCGGCAAACTTTCCGCGACCTGCATGCACAACTCTTGCAACGGCCGCGGGTGGAAAGAGTTTCGGGACGCCATCGGCAAACCGGACGCCGACCACTACGACCCGCCATACGTCAATAACCGCAGTCAGTCACCGCGCCATGATTCGCGCGATGATGCCCTGATTTTTTGGGAGCCCAACATCGTGGCAATGAGCAGCATACAACCCCGCGCCGTTCAATGGCTTTGGAAGAACCGCATACCCAACGGCAAGTTGGTTAGTCTCAGCGGAAACCCCGGTTTGGGAAAAACGCTGGTGCTCATCGACATAGCCGCACGTGTCAGCACGGGCGCGGCATGGCCCGATGGTTGCCCCGGCAGCGAGCCCGGAGGCGTAGTTATTTGCAGCGCGGAAGACGACCCCCACGACACGTTGCGCCCGCGGTTCGATTCCGCCGGCGCCGACGTTGACCGAATCAATCTAGTGGAATCGGTAGTGCAGTTGGACGCCAAGACTAAGCGGCGATCCGAGCGACTCATTGACCTGCAGCGCGACCTTGCCGCGATCAGCAAGGCCATCGACGTCACCCCTGGTTGCAAGTTGCTCATCATGGACCCGATAAACGCCTATCTCGGAAAGACTGATTCGCACAAGAACGCCGAGGTCAGGCAGATACTCGGACCCGTGGCGGAAATGTGCCACCGCAAGGGAGTAGCTTTCATCTATCTCGGTCACCTGAACAAGACGACCAACGGCCCCGCCATGTACCGCACCGCCGGCAGTTTGGCTTTCGTCGCAGCGGCCCGCGTTGCGTACATCGTGGCAGAGAGCAAGCAGGACCCGAACACCAAGCTTTTCCTGCCCGTCAAGAACAACCTTGCGCCAAACATCGGGGGATTGAGCTTTCAGGTAGTGGCCGAGAATGACCTACCGCGAATCGCGTGGAACAACGCCCCGGTCACTATGACGGCCGACGAGGCGCTATCGACGGACGCCCGCCAGGCCCGCGGAAACTTGACCCAGGACAAGGAATGGCTTGCGGCGCAACTGGCAGACGGCCCGCGCGGATCGGACGAACTGATAGAGCAAGGCAAGGCCGCGGGGATTTCCCGAAATCGCTTGTTTGAGGCGAAGAAGGCCCTCGGAGCGGCGGCAAAAAAGAACGGATTCGGACCCGACGCCGAATGGGAATGGTTTCTCAATTCGTGAAAACAGGACTCTTAGGACACTTAAACGGTATGGGACGCTTAGGACGCTTCGGACACCACCCACCAGAGTGGAACCGTACCATACAATCCCATACTATCCCATATCTATCTGATTTGGTGGTGGGGAGGGTAAGAGCAAGGATGACAACCAAAGAACTGGAAACCGCAGCAATCCGGGCGCACCAGGCCGGCACGATGTGGCCCCAATTCTGGCCGACCGTGGCCGCCGACGTGGCAGCGATGGAACTGGATTACTGCGCCCGTGGCAAGCTGCTTCACCGGCTGGTAGGTCTTGTGGCATCCGGCGACGTGGACGGCCAGCGCCCCGTCGATGCCGGTTATGGGCGACCACTCGACTTTGAACTGGAAGCGATCGAGGCGGCGCGATGAGCAAGACGACCAACAGCACCGGCAAGCCGACTTTCGCCTTGACGCTCCAAGCGGTCCCAGGGTGGGGCAACGTGCCGGCGACGATCCGCTTGAAACGCTTCTTGAAAGCGGCCCTGAGGGGCTACGGCTTGCGTTGCACGGAGGCCCGAGAGATTATCCCCGCCAACCCGGAGCCGACGAGCGCCAGCACGACAGCGGCCGAGAACTGAAAACAACCCCCGCCCAGGCCGGCAAGCCTCGACAGCCGGGCGGCCCAAACCCGAGGCGAACGAAGGAACCCCATAATGAACGAACGCTATAAGGCGTTGACAGCCACAATCGAGACCCTCGAAGCCGAACGTGATCGGCAAAAGGAGGCGGAAACGGAAAACATGACGCCCGAGTTCCGGGAGGCGATGGACCTTTTCTTCGCTGTTTGGAGAGACGGCCCCCTGCCCTCGCACTTGCGGCCCGTCGCGCGAATCATCGACGAATTGGCCGCCGTTTGGGAGAACATGGCCGGCAAGCCCGGCGCCGGTCCGTTGCCCGGACTGGCTCGACCCATTTTGGCGGAAGACCGTCAATGGCTTGTTCCGCGACTTCAAGCTTGCCCAGGACAAAGCGCCGGACCAGATCGAGAACCTCGATGAGCAGGAACCGGAGGCCCCGTTCATTGAGCCGATTGCCGGTCTTTCGGCCCAGGGGGTGACGTGGCAACAGGTTTGCCGGATCTACGGCCCGCCGCTGGTCGATGAGCGCACCGGGCAACCGAACTACGGCAAGTTTCTGAAGGAGACGAAGGAACCCGGTTCCGTTTTGGGGCCCGACCACAACGAGTGGGGAGCCCGCAGTCCCGAGCACAAGCAGCAGGTGGCCGCGATCCGCCGCCGCCGCGAGTTGGCCCAGCGCGATCGACGGGCAGGACGCCCGCCGGGAGCGGCAAATTGCCGACTTGAGGGAACGGCAGCAGACGACAGGCCCCGACGAGACGCCCCTCGAAGACCTAATTGCCAAGGGTGTGTCCGGCCAGCAGATTGCCCGCATGAAAAAAACGACCGTGGCCGAGATCGAACGCCAATGTCGAGAGCAGGGCTTGCCCGTTCCAGCGCGGCAATACTCCGCCGCTATCGAGGTCAGCCGGGACTTGCCCGACGACGTGCGCGAGGCACGGGAGCGGATCGGGAGCAGCATGTTCTCAGCCCACCAGGGACGGCGCCGAGATGAGCAGCCTGCGGTCGAGACGGAGCCGACGACCAGCACGGCCGAGGCGATCGACGACGAAACGCCGGCCCATGACTTCGGAGGCGACCCCGGCGACCCCGGCGCCACCCAGGACCAGGCCGAGGACCAGGCCGACGGCGATTGACTGCAAGCCGAGGTCCGCACGTTCCGGGCGTGGGTTTGGGGCCCGGACGTGCGGACGCGGCTGGATGCGATTGCAGCCCCCTGGACGGCCCAAGGTGCAAAGTATCGACCCAGGCAGCGAACGTAGAGCACGCGCAATGCTACGCAACTCATTTAAGCGATCATGGCAGATTCACCGTTACAAACGGGTTCAAACGGTCGTCAGGCCCGCGGCCGGTTCGCCCCCGGCAACAAAGCAGCGAAGGGCAATGGCATTGCCCGCAAAGTGGCCAGGTTCCGAACGTCGATGTTCGCAGCGGTCAAGACCGGCGACGTGAAAGAGATCGTCACCAAACTAATTGAGTGGCGCAAAGGCGGGGGAATCGTGGGCGGTCAAGCTGGCCTTGGAATACCTTGTCGGCCCGCCGGAAGCCGTCGATTTATTAGAGCGTATCGAAAACTTGGAGCAGGCCCAGGCCCAGGAGAAGAGACGATGAGCCTTGCATCGAGGTTGGCGGGCGAAGTTCTCAGGGGCAACCCGGACGATCCGGACCCCGGCCCCTACCACATGCCAAACGTATTTCCTCCCTACCGACAGCCATGAACATCAAAGCACGATTGACGCGGTTGGAGGACGAGGCCCGCAGCCGGCAGCCCAAGCCGCCGGTTGACTACGCATGGTATGTTCGCACCGCCGACGCCATGCAGCGATTAGGCCCCGAGCGGCGAGAGGTCCTATTCCGGTTCTGCAAGAGCCTTGCCGCCGGCGAGGAGCCTGACGCCGGGGACGTTGCGACCGTTGACGCGCTGCCCATTGATTGGGACGACCTGAACGCAGGCCCGCAAGACGTTTGAACGGCCCCGCCGACGCCAAGCGTACCCGAGAAGACCGACGGCACCGGCGCCGAGGAGAGCCAAGGTGGAAGGTTCAGGCACGGGGACCGTAATCGTCGCTTCCAGCGGGGTGTTGCCGCTAGAGAAACCACCGTAAACGCCGAAGTCGATCGTGTCTCCCGCCGTCAATGGTTCAGAGAGATTAAAGGTTCCGGAATCGGTACCCGTCCAAAGTGGTGAAGCCCAATTGCCATTCTCGAAAATGGCGACTTGCATAATACCGCTGTCCCCTGGCAGGAACTGGCCTTCAATGCTGCAAAGTCCGCTCACGTCACTTGGGGCAGTCCACCGCAGTAGAGCATCTTCGCCGTCTGGTCCTGGGTGCAAAGACAACTGCCCAGTCTGGACACCAGTCCTGTATGAACCTGTGTTCAGCCATACCACGGGATAGAAAATCCCCGAAACTTCGAGTGGACCATACCAATTTGGCGCGGTCCCGCCGCCTTGTGGGCCATTTGAAACAAAAAGCTGGAACTGCGAATTGTTGAGCCATCCATAGCTCCACGGACCGTTGGGATTGTTGACATTGCTGTATTCCGAAATCGGATCGTAGGTGATTTCCTGTCCACGAACCTCCGCCGAAACCGCCAAAAGCAACCCCAACGCAAGCAAACCGCGCACCGTCATCTTGTCGAACATCGGATTTTCCCTTTCAAATAGAAACCGCCTGAATTTAGTACCATGCCTGCCATTTAGATCGGCGAAACACCGAAAGTCAATACCCACTGCCCACGCGCCCTTTGTACGCAGACGGTCGCCAAGAACCGGTCTTGCGTACAGACGACCGAGAAATCTTTCAAATCCGCAGAGAATTTTGCCGATGCCTACTTGACAGACTTGTACGTATCCGTATAATGAATAGAGAACGTGAACGACAGGTCAAGGCGAAAGGGAACGCAATGAAGGTCATCGGATACATTCGGGTTTCGACGGAAGAACAGGCCAGCGACGGCGTGAGCTTGGCGACCCAGCGGGAGAAGCTGAACGGGTACGCCAAGCTTTACGACCTTGAACTAGTCGAGATCATCGAGGACGCAGGCCAGAGCGGGAAGACGCTTGACCGGCCCGGACTGCAAAAGGCCCTGTCGATGATCCGCAGCGGCAAGGCGGCCGGACTGGTCATTGCCAAGCTTGACCGGCTTTCCCGTTCGGTTGTCGATTGGAACACCCTGATTGACGGCTATTTCGGCGAGAAGGCCGGAAAACAGATTTTCAGCGTGGCCGATTCGATCGACACCAGGACCGCGGCCGGGCGGCTGGTCTTGAACGTGCTTATGTCGGTTGCCCAATGGGAGCGTGAGACCATCGGGGAGCGGACGCGGGACGCATTGCAACACAAAATCAGGAACGGCGAGCGTTGCGGTAAGGTCCGTTTCGGCTACACTCTGGCAGCCGACGGGATTCACCTTGTCGAAGACCCGACCGAGCAAGAGGCCCTGGCGGCGATCCGCCGATTGAAGGCGGCAGGGCAAAGCCTGAGAGAGATTGCGGCGGAAATGGCGCGCCGCGGAATTTTGACGAAGGAGGGCAAGGCCCAATGGACGCACACGACGATAGCGCGGATCCTGCAAAGGACCGCGTGAAACGGTTGTATGACAAACTGGCCGAGGCGATCGAGGGGCTTCCCCCCGACCGCCTTGAGGCCCTAGAGGAGCGCTTAGACGATGAGCAAGCGAAAGAGCAGCAGGCCGACGAAGGCGACGGAGCCGGCCAGCACGACGCCGGCAATAGCTGACCAGTTGCGGGCGATGATCCGAGACGCGATCGACGGCGGCACAACCTTGAACGCGCTGGCCGTGACCGCAGGCATTCCATACCCGCGATTGTGGCAATTCGTCAATGGCGACGACATCCGGCTGGCAACGGCCGGTAAGTTGTGCCGTTACTTCGGCGTGAAGCTGACGGCGCCCAGGAAGACCAAGCGAAAGGAGAGCACGAAATGAGCAGCGAAATCAAAGTCCGGTTGTTCAAGTATCCCGACCGGAAGAACATCGTAATGGGATACGACGACCCGACGAGCGGGAAGCGCGTCACCAGGTCCGCCGGGACAACCGACGAAGAGACCGCCATCGGCAGCGCCGCAGTTTGGGAAGATGAGCTGAACAGCGGACGATTCCAGGCCGCAAGCAAGGTCACTTGGCAGAAGTTCGTCGACCAGTACACCGACGAGAAGCTATCGACCCTTGCCCCGCACACGAAGGAGACGGCCCTTGCCTCACTCGGTCACATGAAACGGGTAATCGGCCCCGACCGCCTATGCAAGATTACCGCAGGGGTCTTGAGCAAGTTTGCGGCCGAGCTACGCAAGCCCCAGACGGTGAAGCGCGGCGACAAGGAGAGGATCAAGCCGGGGATGAGCGAGGCGACGATTGCCCACCACCTGCGCCATATCAAGGCAGCGTTGCGATGGGCCGAGGCCGTGGGGATGCTTGCCAAGGCCCCCAAGATCGAGATGCCCAAGAGGGCCAAGGGGCAGAGTCAGGCCCGTTCCCGAGCGGTCACCACCGAGGAATACGAACGGCTGTTGACCGTGGCGCCGAAGATCAGGCCAAGGGACGCGGCGACGTGGACCAGGCTTGTCGAAGGGTTGTGGCTGAGCGGGTTGCGGTTGGGTGAGGCCGTGGCACTCAGTTGGGACGAAGGGGAGCCGTTTGCGGTTGACCTGTTGGGCAAGCGGCCCGTCTTTCGGATTCGCAGCGAGGGGCAGAAGTCAGGGCGCGATGAGGTCTTGCCCATGACGCCAGACTTTGCCGAGTTCCTCTTGAAAACCCCGGAAGCCGAGCGCACGGGGCGCGTCTTCATGCTCACTTGTCCGGCGACCGGGAAGCCGATCGGTACGCAACAAGGTTGGCCGAATCATTGGCGACATCGGCCTGTGCGCCAAGGTGGTCACCAACAAGGCCGACGGGAAGTTTGCCGGCGCCCACGACCTGCGCCGAGCATTCGGCACCCGATGGGCAAAGCGGGTTATGCCGGCGATCCTACAGCGGTTGATGCGGCATTCCGCGATCCAAACCACGATGAGTTACTACGTTGACCTGGACGCGGCAGAAGTGGCCGATGAGCTATGGGCGAAATTCAGCACCACCCAAGGTAACAATGGGCCCCAAGGTAACATTTCAGGTAACAGTCGGCCGAAAACGGCCGAGACGCCCGACCGGTCCCAGGCGGGACAATCGCCCGAAGTCGTTGAAGACAAGAAAGTTACAAACTAGCCGAGGCGGGGCTCGAACCCGCACGTCCCGTAAGGGACACAGGATTTTAAGTCCTGTGCGTCTGCCTATTTCGCCACTCGGCCGGGGGCGGGATGAGAGATTAGGGATGAGAGCTGAGGGCTAAGAGATAAGTGATGCCTATGGCGGGAACCGAGCCCGCCCCTCATCCCTCATCCCTCATCCCTCATCCCTCATCCCTCATCCCTCATCCCTCATCCTTCATCCCTCATCCGCTGCCGCAATCTTGTTCACCGCATTCAGGAACGCCCTGGCGCTGGCCTCCACGCTGTCGGTCGAGACGCCGCGTCCGCGATACATGCGTCCGCCATGCTCGATCTGCACCATGACCTCGCCCTGCGCGTCCTTGCCGACCGTCACGCTGTGGACGTTGAAATCCTTGCAGACGACCGTAATGCCCGTGAGCTTCTCGATCGCCAGGAAGACCGCGTCGACCGGGCCGTCGCCGCCGGTCACGTCGGTCGCGACCTCCTCCTGCCCTCGACGCAGACGCAGATGCACGCTGGGAATCTGGCCCGTGCCGCTGGTCACATGATACGAGACAAAACTCCACAGTTCAGGCACCTGCCGAATTTCCTGCTCGATCAGGGCGGCGATGTCGGCGTCGTAGATCTCCTTCTTCTTGTCGGCCAGGACCTTGAAGCTCTCGAAGACCTGCGCGACCTGCTCGCCGCCCAGCGAATAGCCCAGGGCCTTGATGCGGCTGGCCAGCGCCGCGCGGCCGCTGTGCTTGCCGAGCACGAGCTCCGTGGTGGCAAAACCGACGTCCTCGGGCCGCATGATCTCGTAGGTCGTCCGCTCCTTGAGCATGCCGTCCTGGTGAATGCCCGCCTCGTGGGCGAAGGCGTTCTGGCCCACGATCGCCTTGTTCCGCTGCACTTGGATGCCGGTCACGTTGGCCACCATCCGGCTGGTGGGCACCAGCCGCTGGGTGTTGATGTTGGTGTGGGCATGGTAGAAGTCGCTGCGGGTCCGCAGGGCCATCACGACCTCTTCCAGCGAGCAGTTTCCGGCCCGTTCGCCCAGGCCGTTGATCGTACACTCGATCTGCCCTGCCCCGGCCTCGACGGCGGCCAGGCTGTTGGCCACGGCCATGCCCAGGTCGTTGTGGCAGTGGACGCTGATCACGGCCTTGTCGATGTTCGGCACGCGGTTGCGAAGGGTTTCGATCACATGGTGCATGTGGCTGGGCGTGGCGTAGCCGACCGTGTCGGGGATGTTGACGGTGGTGGCCCCGGCGGAAATGGCCGCCTCAACCACCTCGCAGAGGAAATCGGTCTCGGTCCGGGCGGCGTCCTCGGGCGAGAACTCGACGTTAGGGCAATAGCCGGCCGCACGCTGCACGCCGGCCACCGCGTGGCGGATGATGCCCTCCTTGTCCATCTTGAGCTTGAACTCGCGATGGATGGCGCTGGTGGCGAGGAAGACGTGGATCCGCGGCAGCTCGGCGTGGCGGACGGCCTCCCAGGCGCGATCGATGTCGGCCTCGCGGCAGCGGGCCAGGCCGCAGATCTGCACGCCGCGGACGGAGCGGGCGATCTCGCGCACGGCCTCGAAATCGCCCGGCGAGGCGATGGGGAAACCGGCCTCGATGCAATCGACCCCCAGGGCCAGCAGGGCCTGGGCGACCTCCATTTTCTCGGTCAGATTCATGCTTGCTCCGGGTGACTGCTCGCCGTCCCGGAGCGTGGTGTCAAAAATAACGATGCGTCGCGAATTGGCGTGGGTTGTATCTGTCATGGAAATCTCCTTGCTGAGAATGGTGTTTTCAAGTAAAGGGAAAAAGCAATGCTAGCAGCGAACGACAGGCCGACCCGGAGTCGGCCTGGGCAACACCAATCGCGCCCTCGTGGCAATCAGGCGGCGGCTGATCACATGCTTGGATACCATGGCAGTTTTCGGAGCTGTATTCGGGAGGGAAACAAAAAACCCTAAGACCTTGCTGGCCTTAGGGTTATGCTTGTATTCGGAACGGCTGTCTACGCGCAAACCCTAAGACCGGACGCTGGCAAGGGCCAGCACTAACAACGGCAATAGGGAGGCAAGGGTAGACATGATTGGAACTCTAACGGGGTTTTCGGCATAGTGGCCGACGAATCTCCCCTAAATTTACACCAGTTTGAGGGAAAGGTCAAGAGATTTCTTTTTGTTGACATGCCTTGAGTCAAATGGCCAATTCGGGTAGGCTTCGGCCCGCTATGGAATATGAAATCGAGCGATCGGCGAAAAGCTGCACCGTAACGGGGCGGGAATTTGCCCCCGGCGAGGAGTTTTACTCGGCACTGATTTCCGAAGGCGCGGAATTGAAAGCGCTGCGATTACTCGGCCCAGGCCTGGCAGGGCCCGCCGCCGGGCACGGTCGGCTGGTGGAAGTCGCAGATGCCCGACCAGAAGGCCCGGCGGGCGCATTGGGCGCCGAACGACGTGTTGCTGGACTTTTTCGATGAACTGGCCGATCAGCCCGGCAAACAGGATATGCGCTATGTGCTGGCCCTGCTCCTGGTCCGCCGCCGCGTGATGCGGATGGAAGAGGAGCAGCGCGACGAGGCAGGGCAGGAGCGATTGATGCTGTATTGCCCTCGGCGCGATACGCAGTACGAAGTGCCGGCGGTGGCGCCGATCCGCCGCGCACGGAGGAGATCCAGCAGGTGCTGGCGAAGCTGTTGGAAAGATGAGGGCGGAGGGATGAGGGATGAAGGATGAGGGATGAGGGATGGAAGATAAGGGATGAACAACTTGATTCATCCTTCATCCTTCCGCCGTCATCTTTATATGAGCTATGCACGGAAACCGGTCACGACATCTTCTGCTGGCATACACCCTGGCGATGCTCGTCGCGCAGGGAGGATGCCGATGGCTGCGCTTCTGGCAGGAACCGAAGCCGCCGCAGATCCTCCCGCCCGGGGCGGGACTGGAACAGGTCATCGCGGCGGTCAACCATAACAACGCGCAAATTCAGTCCCTGTTCAGCAATTCGGCCACGATCAGCGTGCCGGGCTATCCGACCCTGAAGGCCCGCATCGCCTTTCAGCGGCCGCGCAACTTCCGGCTCAAGGCCGACGGGTTCGGGCCGGAGGTCGACTTGGGCAGCAACGATCAATACTTCTGGTTCTGGATCAAGCGCAGCCAGCCGCCGGCCGTCTATATCTGCCGCCACGACCAGTTCTTCACGAGCCGGGCGCGGCAGATGATCCCCATCGATCCCAACCTGCTGTTCGAAGCCCTCGGCACGCTGCAACTCGATCCGTCGCTGCCGCACCAGGGTCCCTATCCGGACAAGGGCAATCGGATCCAGATCCGCACGCTGTATGAAACGCCCGAGGGCCCGAACACGCGGGTCACGACCATCGATGCGGCCAGCGCGTGGGTCATGGAGCAGCAGATCTATCGACGCCCGAGGGCGGCTGCGGGTCCGCTCGGTGGTCGAGAACTATCGCCTCGATCCGGGGACAAAGCTGTATGTTCCCACGGCCGTGCGCGTGGAGTGTCCCGAGGCGCAATTCTCGATGCGCATCGAGCTCGGCACGGTTCAAGTCAACCAGTTGCAGGGCGACCCGGCCGAGTTGTGGAGCGTACCCGCCTATCCCGGTTCGCCGCTGGTCGACTTGGGCAATCCGAACCTGCCCTCCGGCCCGCCGCCGGGGATGTCCGCAGGGCGGTAGCGGCGGTTTTCGGAAGGCTTCAATCTATGGTGGGTTGACGGTATAATGACGCATCTTCGAAACGCCACCACTGGGCTTGTCCCAGTGGAGCGATGATTGACAGCTAATAACCGGCATCTCCCGGGCACTTCGCCGATTTTTCCCGCCGCTGCGCCGCCCGGCCCGCGGGTCGGGCGGCGCAGCGGCGGGAAAAATCGGCGACATGGGACGGGCGAGACGCGTTGTAGCTGCCAATCATCGCTCCACCGACGCGAGGTCGGTGGTGGCGTTTCCAGTCCTCACAACAATGGAAAGTGTAACGATGAAGATTGCCACGATCGAGACCAACAAAGGCACCATCCGTGTCCTCCTGCATGCCGACAAGGTGCCCAATACGGTCGCCAATTTCGAGAAGCTTGCGGCCAAGGGCTTTTACGACGGCTTGAAGTTCCACCGCGTCATTGCGGACTTCATGATCCAGACGGGCTGCCCTCAGGGCACGGGCACCGGCGGTCCGGGCTACAAGTTCGCCGACGAGTTCCACAAAGACCTCAAGCACAACGGCCCTGGCGTGCTGTCGATGGCCAATTCCGGTCCCAACACCAACGGCTCGCAGTTCTTCATCACGCACTCCGCCCAGCCCCATCTCGATCGCAAGCACTCGGTCTTCGGCCAGGTGATCGACGGCCAGAAGGTCGTCGATACGATCAAGCAGGGTGATAAGATGATCAAGGTCACGGTGGCGGAAGAGGCGGATAAGAAGTAGGTCCCTTCTGCCGGAAGGGACTATTCCGTGACAGTCCGCCACACGCCCCGCGGCCTTTCAGACGTTCAAGGCACATCAGTCCCACTCGGCAAGTGGGACCTACTTGGGACCCCGCCATGCAATGGGTGCGCGCTTGTTACTGGATGCTGATTCGCTTCCTGACCGGGTTCCGCTACCGGGTCCGCGTGGAAGGTCTGGAGAAACTCCGCAATCTCCGCGGTCCGACGCTGGTGATGCCCAATCATCCAGGGCTGATCGATCCGCCGCTGGTGCTTTCGAACGTCTGCATACCGGGCGGGATGCGGCCGATCGTGACCACGAGCATGTATCGCAAGCCGCTGCTCTACCCGCTCATGCGGCTGGTCAACGCGGTCGAGGTGCCCGACCTCGAAGAGCAGAGCCGCGACGCCCGCGAAAAGACCCTGACGATGCTCGACACCATCGCCGAGGGGCTGAACCGCGGCGAGAACTTCCTGATCTATCCCTCCGGCCGGACCGAGCGGCGGGGG
Organism: uncultured Planctomycetia bacterium; assembly: GCA_963824275.1. Lineage (GTDB taxonomy): Bacteria > Planctomycetota > Planctomycetia > Pirellulales > Thermoguttaceae > JANXQG01. The sequence goes on from CAWGOT010000005.1 coordinate 144,646, forward strand.
ATCGAGGAGATCGGCGCCACGCGGGCGGTCGCCGAGCTGTTGCAGCGCTGTCCTCAGGCCAATATCGTGCTGGTCCGCACCCGCGGCGTATGGGGCAGCATCTTCACGATGGCCTATACGGGCGACCATCCGAACCTGGAACGCTGCGCGCTGGAGGCCCTGGGCTGGGTGTTCGCCGCACTGGGCGTCTTCCTGCCGCGGCGGAACGTGACCATGACCGTCGAGCAGATCGATCGCCGCGACCTGCCTGGCATCACCCGCGACAGGCTCAATCCGTTCCTGGAGGAGTGGTACAACCGCGGCGGGCCGGAGAAGCCGACGTTCGTGCCGTTCAACTTCCTCTTCGGCCCTCGGCGGCACGAGTATCCGGAGTTGGCCAAGACGGGCGAGGTCGACCTGGCGAAGATCCGGCCGGCCACGATCCGCGCGGTCAACGAGATGGTCGAAGAGCGGCTGAAGCGTCCGCTCTCGGCGGAAGAGAACTCCGCAGCGATGCAGCTCGAACGGCTAGGGCTCGACAGCCTGGAGCGGATGGACCTGGCCCTGCACATCGAAGACCGCTTTGGCTTCCGCAGCGACCGCGTGGCCGACACGCTGGGCGAGCTTTGGGCGCTGGCCGAAGGGCAGTTCTCCGCGGACGGAAAAAAAGTCGAACAGGCCCCGGAGGCCTGGAACGTGCCGCCGAGCGACAAGGACGAACTGATTGTGCTCGGCGAGACGCTGGCCGAGGCCTTTGTCCGCCGCGTACACAAGAACCCCGACGACGTGGTTGCCGCCGATCGTCTTTCCGGCGTGCTCAGCTACCGCAGGCTGTATGTCGCCGCGCGGCTGATGGCGAAGCGATTCGCGGGACTGCAAGGTACTCCTCACGCTCCGCGTGAGGGAAGCCCTCACGCGGAGCGTGAGGAGTACGGCGATGAGTACGCGCCGGTCGGCGTGCTGCTCCCCGGCTCGGTGGCGGCCGACGTGGTTTTCTTCGGCTTGCACCTGGCCGGCAAACTGCCCGTGCTGCTGAACTGGACGACCGGCCCTGCCAACCTGGCTCATGCGGTCAAGACGCTGGGCGTCCGCCACGTCATTACGTCGAAGAAGCTGATCGACCGGCTCGGCATCCAGATCGAGGGCGCCGAGTATCTGTACCTCGAGGACGTCCGCGCGGAAATTGGCAAGCTGGAAGCAGTGATGACCTTGCTTTCCACCTACGTGCTGTCCGGCCGGATGGTGCATGGCTTGCCTAAGCCCAAGGTCGATGCCCCGGCGGTTGTCCTCTTCACGTCCGGTTCCGAGAGCACGCCCAAGGCGGTGCCGCTCTCGCACCGCAACCTGCTTACGAATCTGCGGGCCGCGCTGACGCGCCTGCAAGCCACCCGTGGCGACGTGCTCTTGGGTTTCCTGCCGCCGTTCCATAGTTTTGGACTGCTGGCCAACGTCCTGGCCCCCGTGCTCGCGGGCATTCGCGTGGCCCATTATCCCGACCCGACCGACGCCGCCGGACTGGTTCGCACGGTGGCCGCCTACAAGACGACGATCATGGTCACCACGCCGACGTTCCTCAGCTATATGTTTGCTGCGGCGCTGCCGGAGGACCTGGCTTCGCTACGGGTCATTGTAACCGGCGCGGAGAAATGCCCTGAGGCGATGTTCGAACGGGCCAAACAGATGGCGCCGCATGCGTTCATCATGGAGGGCTACGGGATTACGGAATGCTCGCCGGTCGTGGCGGGGAATCTGCCGGACAAGCTCAAGCCGGGTTCGGTGGGGCCGCCGGTCGACGACGTGGAGGTCTGCCTCGTCGATCCCGATTCGCATCAGCGGCTGCCCAGTGGCGCGATTGGCATGCTGCTGGTCCGAGGGCCGTCGATCTTCCACGGCTATTGGAACTACAGCGGGCCCGAGCCGTTCACCGAAGTGGACGGCAAGCGGTGGTACATCACGGGCGACCTCGTGCGATTGGACGAGGACGGCTACATTTACTTCTGCGGACGCCTGAAGCGGTTCCTCAAGATTGGCGGGGAGATGGTCTCGTTGCCGGCCCTGGAAGAGCCGCTCAGCGTGCGGTTTCCGCCGACGGAGAACGGCCCTCAGGTGGCGGTGGAAGGCGTCGATGCCCCCAGCCGCTGGATCGTGCTGTACACGACGCTCGATCTTTCGCTGAAGCAGGCCAACGACATCCTGGCCGAGGCGGGCCTGCGGGGCGTGATGCGGCTGGATGCGGTCGAGCGGATCGCGGCAATTCCCGTGCTGGGGACGGGGAAGACGGATTACAAGGTTCTGCGGAAGCTGGTGGCGGAAAGCAAAGATCTGCTATAATATATGATGCGATAGGGTCTTCTGGCTCTAGAAGGGTGGCGAAATGGCTGCAAAATATACTGCGGTAGTCCAGCAACATGGAGAGTGGTGGATTGGTTGGGTTGAGGAAGTCCCGGGGGTCAATTCCCAAGGGGCAACTCGCGCGGAGTTGCTAGACAACCTCCGCGATGCCTTGGACGAGGCGTTGGAAATGAACCGCGAGCAGGCGCGTGCGGCGGTCTCAGAGGGCCAGTTCGAGGAAGTGGAGTTGGTGCCGTGAAACGGCGGCGGGATAATTGAGGATGGTGGCAGAGGTCGACATGAAACCCAAGGTTTACATCGAAACCACGATTATCAGCTATTTGACTTCTTGGCGAAGTCCACAACTGATCATGGCGGCCAATCAAGAATGCACGAGAAGCTGGTGGGACGACCAGCGCCACAACTTTGAGTTGTTCGTCTCTGAAGTGGTTATCGACGAGGCATCCGCAGGCGATCCAGCGGCATCGCTTCGAAGAATCGAAGCAGTTAAGGACATTCCCGTTCTCTTGGTAGACGACAGCGCTCGCCGATTGGCGAAGGAGTTGGTGAGCAGAACGCCTTTGCCGGAAACGGCACGAGCCGACTCATGGCATATTGCGACGGCTACGGTCAACGGTATGGATTATCTTCTCACCTGGAATTGCCGTCACATTGCGAACGCCACGCTACGGAACACGATGGCAACAATTTGCGAAGAGGCCGGTTACCGAATGCCGATTATTTGCACGCCCTTGGAACTGATTGAGGAGCACAAAGATGATTGAAGACCCGATTGTCGCAGAAATTCACCAGATTCGGGAGGAGTATGCGCGGAAATTCAACTACGATCTGGACGCAATGTTCAGAGACATTCAGGAAAAGCAGTCGCGATCGGGAAGGACGTATGTTTCCTTCCCGCCGAAACGCCCCGAGCGCCGCGCGGCAGTTCTGCCGGCCGCGCCGGTTCAAGAGCCCGCCAGCGTTGGCTCGGAGCCAAGTGTCGGGCTGGTTACAGATGGCTGAAAGCGTTTCGCTGTGCTGGCGTGTCATGGGCCGTCGGCAATGCTATCCACCTCGCGACGGTACTCAGCAATGGCCTGTTGCCATTCGTCGAAAAGAGGATCATCGCGGAACATGCCGGCCCCGGCAAGCCAGGGATTGGCGTGCTGCGGCAAGTCCGCCGCCCTCAGTTCGATCTTCTCTTGCGCTGGACGCAAGCGATCTACCTCTGGCATCCGTTTGTCTAAGTCGTGGTCCATGTGCGAGAAACCAGCTTTACTCGTCCTTCGGCTTGTCGAAAAGATGGGCGTCAAACTCCGAGGGAAATTCGACTTCAAGCACGGACACCTCAAGAACGGTCTTGCCTGCCTGCGACGACACGATGCGAGTAGGCAGCATCACCCCCTCGAAACTCTTGCAGCCACGCTCGTTGGCTTGGAAACGGCTGAATCTGGCGTTGTTGGCGTGCGGTCTGCGCATCCATAAAACAAGCAGAGGCCCGGTAACACCCAGATCCACTTCCCATTGGTCTTCATCTTCCCGTCCTCACCCTTTCCGCCTTGCGCACTTGGTTCCGCACTTTCAAATCTCAGATTGCCAATATACAATATAGATCTCCAATTTACCAGGATACTCGAACGCAAGGAACCCCATGACAATATCGCATTTCCATCCACTGCTTGCTTTCGCTGCCATTTCAGTCCTCCTTTCCGCGGCTCGGGCCGCTGACACGCACCTCGCCTACCCCCCCACCCGCCGCGTCGATCACGTCGACACCTACTTCGGCACGAAGGTCGAAGACCCGTACCGCTGGCTGGAGGACGACGTCCGCAGCTCGCCCGAGGTGGCCGAGTGGGTCAAGGCGGAGAACAAACTCACCGAGTCCTACCTGGCCGCGATCCCCGAGCGCGAGACGATCCGCCGCCGCTTGACCGAACTGTGGAACTTCGCCCAGTACTCGCCCTACATGAAAGAGGGCGGCCGGTACTTCTATCTTCAAGAACGACGGCCTTCAAAACCAGCCTGTGCTCTACGTCGCCGATTCGCTGGAGGCCGGGCCGCGGGTGCTGATCGACCCCAACACCTGGTCCAAGGACGGCACGATCGCCCTGGGCGGGATGGGCTTCAGCGACGACGGCAAGCTACCTGGCCTATAGCCGCTCGCGAGGCCGGCAGCGACTGGTCGATCTGGCACGTCATGGAAATCGCTACCGGCCGGCAACTGCCCGACGAGCTGAAGTGGACCAAGTTCTCCAACGCCTCCTGGACCAAGGACGGCAAGGGATTCTTCTACAGCCGCTACGAAGAGCCCAAGCCGGCGCCGAGTTCCAGTCGCTGAACTTCAACCACAAGCTCTTCTACCATCGCCTCGGCACGCCGCAGGATGCCGACGTGCTGGTCTACTATCGGCCTGAGCATCCCGATTGGCAGTATGACGGCGAGGTCACCGAAGACGGCCGCTACCTGGTGATCTCGATCGTCGTGGGGACCGACGCCCGGCAGCGGATCGTGGTCCGCGACCTGGCCGAGCCCTACGCGATGCCCGTCGAGCTTGATCGACAACTTCGAGCACGAGTTCACCTTCCTCGGCAACGACGGGCCGAAGCTGTATTTCAAGACCGATGTCGACGCGCCCCGCCGCCGCGTGATCGCCATCGATCTCGGCACGCCGAAAAAGGACGACTGGCAGGAGATCATTCCCCAGGCGGAAGACACGCTGAGCGAAGATCGAGCCTCGTCGGCAACCGCTTCATCGCCCTGTATCTCCAGGACGCCTCGACCGCAGGTCAAGCTCTTCGCGGCTGGACGGGAGGTTCGTCCAGGACGTGCAGCTTCCGGGCATCGGCACGGCGGCCGGCTTCGCGGGCAAGCGGCTCAGTGAAGACCGGCTCGGGGGCAAGCGGACCGAGACCGAGACCTTCTACAGCTTCTCCAGCCTGGCCACGCCGCCGAGCATCTACCGGCTCGACCTGACCAGCGGCGCCAGCCGCCTGATCCGCCGGGCCGAGGCCAAGTTCGATCCCGAGCGCTACGAGGTGACGCGGGTGTTTTACAAGAGCAAGGACGGCACGCGGGTGCCGATGTTCCTCTCCCATCGCAAGGGGCTGAAGTTGGACGGCAGCAACCCCACGTTGCTCTACGGCTACGGCGGGTTCAATATTGCCGTGCCGCCGATGTTCTCGATCAGCCGTGCCGCTGTGGATGGAAATGGGCGGGGTCTACGCCCAGGCGAACATCCGCGGCGGCGGCGAATATGGCGAGGCCTGGCACAAGGCGGGCATGAAGCTCAAGAAGCAGAACGTGTTCGACGATTTCATCGCCGCCGCCGAGTGGCTGATCGCCAACAAGTACACGCGCAGCGACAAGCTGGCGATTCAAGGCGGCAGCAACGGCGGGCTATTGGTCGGCGCGGTCGATGACGCAGCGGCCGGACCTCTTCGGCGCGTGCCTGCCGGCGGTGGGCGTGATGGACATGCTCCGTTTTCACAAGTTCACCGAGGGCCGCACCTGGGTCGACGACTACGGCTCTTCCGACGATCCGGAGCAGTTCAAGGCCCTGCTGGCCTATTCGCCCTATCACAACATCCGGCCAGGCACCTGTTATCCGGCGACGCTGGTGACGACGGCCGACACCGACGACCGCGTGGTGCCCGGCCACAGTTTCAAGTTCACGGCCGCCATGCAGCGGGCCCAGTCGTGCGACAAGCCGATCTTGATCGAGATCAGCACCCGCGCCGGTCACGGCGGCGGCAAGCCGACCAGCAAGCGGATCGCCGAAACGGCCGATCTGTGGGCCTTTCTGGTCAAGACTTTGGGGATGAAGGTGGAGTGACAAATGGGGAACATGCAGTGATTTCGGATCAAGAATAAAATATGGCGAGGGTCCTTGAATACACCGCGAGTCATGCCCTGGTTTCCTGCATGAACGACACGAAATGGCGAGACATGCAACGCATCTCGTGCGGGCTGCTCGTAATTGACGGGCCGACCATGAGTACATGGTGCCCTACATGGGGCGTTTTACCCTCCACCGCAGCCAGCGGCCCGCGGCACAGGCGGCAAGACCCGCCAGCAGCGCAAGGCAACTCGGTTCGGGCACGGGATTTGCCGCGTTGGACGAAAGCATAAGCGGAGCACTCTCCACCGGCGCCCCGAAGAGCGAGGCGGCGCCGGAACCGACGCTGAGATTCGAGCCGGAGGGCAAGGCGTTGGGCGCAACCACGTCGAGCGTGCCCTCTTCCACCGCCGTGCCGCCGGTGTAGCCGTTGCTGCCCGCAAGGATCAATTCGCCGGCAGCAGTCAGGGTCAGGGATGAGGGGGCCGTCTGGCCAATGTCGCCCATGATCGTGAGCGTGGCGCGGCAGAGGGCGAGATGTTGAGATTGCCGTTGAGCGTGAGCGGCGCGATAATCGTCGCCGTGCCTTGGCTCACGCTGACCAGCGACGTGGTGGTGCTGCCGCCGTTGTCCAAGGTCAGGCCGTAGCCGCCGGTGGCGCTTATCGTCACGCTCGAATTCCCGGAGCTGGCGAGTTGCAGCGTGCCCACAGTAATCGCTCGATCGAGGATCGCGGTCACGGGGGCACCGTTGGCGGCATCGATTACGGCTAACGCCTGCGGGCCGTTCGGCACGCCGTTGGACGACCAGAGATTGGCGGTCCAGGCGCCGCTTCCGCTGCCCGTCGGCGTCCATTGGCTTGGGCCGGGGCTGGCGTTGGTGTTGACTATGTCAAGCTGGTTGGCAAGGTAATCCAGCGTGCAGTTGGCAGGAAGGGCGCCCGGCGAAAAGCTGCCCACGTGGTAGGGGTAGTTGATCAGGTCGACGGTCCCGCCGCTGGCCACGCTGCCATAGACGTTGAGCGTGCCGCCCAGATTGGCCGAACCGGTGCTGGTCAGGGCGCTGCCCACGTACAGATTCAGGGCCCCGCTGGCGGCGACGTTAAGCGAGCAGACCGTTTGCGGGCCGCCGCGAACGTCGAGCACGCCGCCGTTGACGAAGCAGGCTGAGCTCGTGGACAGCCCGCCCGCCGCGGCCGAGCCCAGTGTGCCGCCGCGAATCGTCGTGCTGCCCGAATAGGAATTGCTGCCGGTAAGATTCAACGTGCCCGAGCCTTCCAACGTCAGGCTCCCTTTGCCGCTCAAGTCCCCGCTGAAGGTAATCGCCGCGGCGGAATCGAGCGTGGATACATCCAACGCGCCGCCTAGCTGGGCAGCGACCGCAATCGTGTGGCTGCCGTAGACCACCTCCACGTACGCGCCGCCCTCGGGAATAGCCCCTCCGGCCGGCGCCGTGGCGCTCGGCAAGAAGTCCAACGTGCTGCCCCCCGACCCGGCCGTCAGCGTGTACGAATTGCTGCTGTTGGCGAAGACCAGGGTGTTGACGTAGGTCGTTGCCCCCGACCCGGGCAGGACCACCGTGCCGGACCCATTTGCGCCGAACATGGCAGTGCAGCCGGCCAGCGGGCTGTTGTTGTACGCCGGCACGTAGCTGCTCCAACTGCTGTCCGCGCTCCAGTTGTGTGTGCCGGACACGATCCAGGCGGTCGCGCTGGCGAAGGAAAGGGTAACGGTATCCAGCCCATTCGGGAAGTTCCCATTAAAGTAGTATTGGCTCTGGGAGAAGCTGCCCGTGAAGCCCAGCGGGGCCTTGATCGCAAGATCGCTCAAATTCAGCGCGGTCTGGTTGGACCCGAGTTGCGCGTTCGTGATAATGGTATACGGCTGGGTCGTGGAGGGAAGCGGCGTACCGGTTACCACTAATGTGGCCATGCCGGAAATGAGCAAAGAGGAATTGGTTGCGCCCTGAACCAGGCCGAAATCCAACGAGTCGCTGTTGCCGGCGCCGTCGATCTTCAGCGTCCAAGTGGGCGAGTTGGCCCCTTGAATGAGCGTCAGGCCGCCCTGGAGGGTCATCGTCCCCATGGCGTTGGCGCTGCCGGCCATGAGGTTGCCGCCGGAATTCATCGTCACCTGTTGGGGGAACGTGCCGGAGCCGGCGAGCGTGCCCCCGGTGACCGTGAGCGGGCCCCCGCCCAGCGACGAGCCGGTCGAGTCGTTGTTCAAGAGGGTTCCGGCCTCCAGGTTGATGCCGTTGAAGTTGTTGCTCGGGTTGGTCAGTACCAGCGTGCCGCTCCCGGTTAGTTGAAGGGCGCTCGCTCCTCCGCTGATCACGCCACCCTCGGTAAGCGTGCCGCCGGAGACCGCCAGGACCGGATAGCCGCTGCCGACGACAAGGGGGCGGTTCGATGTGCCGCCGCCGATCTGCAGGGTGGCGTTGTTGATGGTGACGCTGCCGCCCGCCGCGCCGAGGCTGCCGTCGTTTGCCGCCGCCAGGGTCCCGCCGTTGATGACGGTCCCGCCGCTATAGTTGTTGGCCCCCGTCAGCGACAACATGCCGCCATCGGTCTTGGTCAGCGTAGTGCCGCTGACCACGCCGGCAATCGCGACGGATTGGCCCGTCATGACGGCGATCGCGGAACTGCCCGCCAAGGAAATTGTCCGGCCGCTGCCCAAGGTGAAATTCGTGCTCCCCTGCAACGTGCCGTTGTTGAGGGCCACGCCGCTGGCCGGGGCGCCGAGGTTGCCGTCGGCCGAGATGCCCAGCGTGCCCCCGGTCACCGACGATCCTCCCGAGAATGCGTTGGCCGTGTTGCTAAGGGTGAGCATGCCGCCGTTGGGAACGCTCAGGGCGATCTTGCCGGCACCGTCCTGGATGGCGGCGGAGTAGCTGGCTGCCCCGCCCACGTAGGCCGCAGTCAGAGTCGAGGTCGTCGATGGATTGTTGTTGGTCACCGTCCCGGCGCCGGAGATCGTCGCCAACGACGGGCTGGATCCGTAGAGGTCCAGCACCGCGCCGCCGCCAACCGTCACGGTCGAGGCGCTCGGCAAGGCCGTGGACGACCGGATCTGCAGCGTGCCCGCGACAACGTTCGCACCGCCGCCGAACGTGTTGGCGGAGTTGCTGAGAGCGAGCGTGGCGTTGCCGGCCTTGGTCAAACTACCCGATCCGCTGATCGCCCCGCTCAGCGTCATGGTCCCGCTGTCGACCTGGATCGCGTTAGGATTTGCGCCGGTCAATGCGATTGCTCGGTTCAAGGTCCCCCCCCCGCCGCTGAAGTCCAATGTGGCATTGCTGATCGTCACGGACCCGCTGGCGCCGAGGCTGCCGGGACCAGCCGCGCTGAGCGTGCCGGCGGTGATCGTGGTACTGCCGTTGTACGTGTTGTTCGTATTGCTCAAATAGAGGATTCCCGGGCCAACCGTGTAAAGCGCAGCCGTGCCGCCGATCTGCCCCGAGACGGTCAACCCAGTGGCGGTGGGGGCGGTTCCCCCGGCGGGCTGGGCATTTACGGTCAGCGAACCGCTGAGGTTCAGCGGCGCGGAAATGGCGTGCAGACCCGAGTCGATCCAGATGTTCGCGGTGTTGCTGAGGGTCAGTGTGAATGCGCCCGAGCCGGAAGCGATCGTATAGGGGTCGCTGCTGTCGAACCACAGCGAGCCGGCCGACTGGTTGTGATCGAGGGTAACCGTGCCGGCCAGCGAGGCCGTAATGAAGCTGGCGGTTTCACCGCCACTTGTCGAGCCACTGGCCGCGTGCGCGAGAGACCAGTTGCCGGCGATGTTCCACGAGCCGTTGGGCGCGCCCTTCCAATCGTTCTCCAGGGCACCGACCGCTTGAGAGTGACTGCTGCGCCCGCGTTGGCGCCGAAAAATCGTTGAACACCACCGCTCCGGGAGAGTCGTCAGGTCCGTAGATGTAGGTTTGCGTGCCGAACGGCGTGTGCTGGGAGTAGGAATATCCGAACGCGAGGGCCGAAAGGCCCGTAGGGAGTTGAGCGAGGTTATAGACGCCTGCGGGCAGGGCGTCGGTCTCCGTGGTCCCGCTGCTTACCGATCCCCAGTTCATAACATTGCCGCCCGTTTGGGTGCTCGCGGTCCCAGACGACCAATCGGAGAGCGTTGCGAGCGTACCGCTTGTCGGCAGGTCGCTTGGCGTGGCGACATAGACCGTCAAGCCATACAAGTTCGGGTCGGAGTTTGCCCCGCTGTCGTTCAGCGAGAGGGCGCCGGAGCCGGGGTAATAGGTGACTATGGGTGTCTGTGCCTGCGCCGGAAGGGATAACGCCCCCACCAGGACCGCCACGGCCCAGCCCACGCACCTATGCAACTTATCGCCGATTGCAAATGGCTTCACGATGAAACTCCTTGACCTCAACAACTCGACCAATGAAAACCCGAACTGGAAACGCCGAAACCGTCCCGCGGGCCCGATGGCGCCCTTGGACGGCTCAGCACTGGCGACGTTTGCATTTCAAACGATGACAGATAATAACTCTGGAAATAAACTGGCTGGGCGGGGCCTTTGCCGCCCCGCCCAGCCGCGAAACAAACCGCCCTTCGGCGTCATTCCGGCATACGGCCGCAGTGTTTGCGGCGCCGCAGCCAAAAGGCCCCGGCCGCCAACATGCCCGCCGCCAAGAGGGCCAGCGTGCCCGGCTCAGGCACCACCGCCACGTTGTCAGTGGTCGGGGCGCCCACGGAATTGTAGAAGGTGACGCCCGGCAGGCTTTCGAACTGGAAGTCGCTGCCGTTCAGGCCCGGCAAGTACGCCAGGTTGTATGTCCCGGCGGGCAGGTTAGCCACTTGCATGTCCGTCTGGCTCTGCATCCAGTCGTACTGATAAAGACCCGTATTGTCCGACGCCTGCCAGCCGCCGCCGAGTACCAGGCCGAAACTCTGCGTGGTGCTCAACTGCGCGGAGGTAAGGCTGGGAGCCTGGTCGCAGTAGACGCTGAAATTGTCGATGTCCGGCGCACCGGTAACCACCAGGGAGAGATAGCCGGTTTGGTAGTTGTAGTCGACGACGGCGGAGCCGCCGCCGAGCGTCACGCCAGGCGTAATCGGCCCGGCCGTGTACGTGGTCCCGGCCTTGAAGTTGCGGATCGCTGCATTGAGGTCATCCAAGCCAACGACGCCCTGGTCGTAGAAGTCGCCGCCGGCCCAGCCGAGGCCGGACTTGCCGATGTTGCTCCGGACCAGGTTCACGTCGCTCTGCTGGACGTTGCCCTTAAGATTGGTGTCGCCCAGCAGTGCCGTCTGCACGAGCGTCGCGCCCGGACCCGATTCGTAATAGTAGCCGACGCCGTAGGTGCTGGGGTTGCTGGCCGCCAGCGTGCTGCTGGTGATCCCGCTCGTGCCGGCCCAACTGACGTTGCCGTAGCCGTTGCCGTTGGGCAGGATCGCCTGGCCGGACCCCTGCTGAACGGCGGAAAAGACCGCTCCGGTGCCGGTGCTCTTGACGTAAAGACCCGTGCCCTGGCCGGTGCCTTGAAGGTCGAGCAATCCGCCGTGGAAATTCAGGTTGTTGACGGCGTTCGTAAGGACGTTCGTGTTGGTCAAATTGAGCCGGCCCGCCGGATTGAGGTTCAGCGTGTCCTGATAAAGCCCCGCGGTGGCGATGAGCGTGCCGCCGTTGCTGACGCTGGTCGTACCGGCGGTCGAGAAGCCCACCACGTCGCCCAGCGTGCCCACGGTGTGCGTGCCGCCGGTCACATTGAGGTTGCCCGAATTAGCCAGGATAAGGCTGTTGGCCACGGCCCCCGGTCCGGTCAGGTTAAGGGTCGCGTTCGGGCCGATGCCCGCCGTGGACTGCGAGATGCTTGGCGCGAAGGCCGTGGCCGTGCTCGTTACGTTGAACGCGCCGTTGCCCGTAATCGCGCCCACGGTCTGCGTTCCGGCATTCACGTTGAACGTGCCCGAGTTGGCGATGGCCACCGCGTGCGTGCCGTCGTAGAGCACGTTGTTGAGCACCGGCAGCGTGCCGGCGGTGCCGGCGGTCAAGAAGCCGTAGGTGGAATCCGGCACGGTGGACGTCACCAAGGTGCTCGAATTGTCGTTGCTGATGTTGACGGTCGAGCCTGACTGGACCGTCATCGAGGAGCTGGGGGCCACCGTGACCGTGCCGCCGCTCCGCTTGATGTTGAACGTGCCGCCGAGGCCGTTGCTGGAGGCAATCACCAGGTTTCCGGCCCAGTTGGTTTCGTACTGCAGCGTCACCGAACTCGACGTGGTTTGGATGAGGAAGCCCAGGCCGCTGTCGGTCGTCGTCGTGCCCGAGCCGCTGATAAACGGCAGGCCGGGGCTGGCGTTATAGACGGCGCGGCTTCCGCCCACGAGCTCGACCGTGCGGGCCAGGCCGTCGGCAACGATGGCGCTGCCCGTGCTATCCAAGGCATAGCCGTTGGGATCGTAGGTGAGGATGGTCGACGTGGAACCGGAGGTGCCGTTGAAGCTGCCGCCGAAGCGGGCCACGACCGCGCTGTTCGACTGGGTAATCACGCCCTGCGAAGCGCTGTTGGCCGAAGCGAGAGTGTTCCAGGTGACCTCCGCGCCCGTGGCCGCCAGGGTCCCGCCGCTGAGGGTGATCGTGTTCCTGTAGTAGGCGGGCGTGCCGTTGCTCGTGTAGGCGGGCGAGCCGGCAGGAGTGGTATTGTGCTCGACGCCATTTTCGTTGATCTGGTCGTTGGCGATTGTCAACATGCCGCCGGCGTTGACGGCGGCCTGGTTGGGCAGGTCGGGATTTCCGGCGCCGTTGACGTTGCCGGTGTTCGTGTACGCCACCTTGAAGCCCAGGGCGTTCACGACCTCGCCGCCCGGCCGTCCACTGGCCATTGCCCGTGTTGAGATAGGAGGTCGCGGCCGTCGTGCTCACGAAGGGGCCGAGCTGCAGCGTGCTGGTAATGCCAGCGGTGTTGCTGCTGCCGATCGACCAGGCCCCGCCGAAGGCGTCGGCGCTGGCGGTGTCACCGCTTTGCAGCTTGACGGTCCCCGCCCCCTGGACAACGGCGGTGACCAGGTAGTTGGCGTTCGTGGCGTTGCTGCCTGAGATGTATGGGCCGGCAGGCGAAGATTGCAAGACGTAGTTGACATACTCGTTGGCCTGGAAGTAGTTCGGGTCGAACTGCTCGAACGGATCGCGGAGCGACAGGACGTCGCTGCGCGACGTGCCGGTCGTCAGATAGACCGTCCCCGGCGAGTAGACGCTGCCGTTCCAGTTCAGTACAGCCTGGACGCTGGATCGCGCCAGCGACGCGTTGGCGCCCGTGCCCTTGAGGGTGCCGCCGCTAAAGAGATAGACATAGCCGAGCCCGTCGCCCGCCGAGTCGGTCTGGTTCTGTTCGACGCCCACCTGGACGTTGTTCAGCCACAGTCCGCCGCCGCTGGCGCCGCCCGCGATGTTGATGGGCTCGGCGCCCAGCGCCGAGTAGGACGCGCCGGCGTTGGCGCCGTAGACCGAATTGAGCTCGAGGAAGCCGCCGCTGATGTACGACGGAGGGCCGTTGTACGCGCCACTGGAATTAGCGCTGGCCTGGGCGTTTCCGACCACCAGCGTGCCGTTCCCCGTCTTCGTGAACCCCACCGTCGCCGTGTTGATCACGCCGTTGAGGGTCACGGTGCCGGCCGGGACATTGATGGCCGGCAACCCGCCCTGGGATGTGATCGTGCCCGCGTAGGTGCCGGTCGAGGCGGAATCGGTGTAGTTCAACGTCAACGTCGAGTTGTTGCCGAGAAGGTTGACGCTGCCCGCGACAGGGAGCGCGGCGAGGCTGTTCACCTGGAGCGTGCTGCCGGACGTGATCTGCGTAGCGCCACCATAGGTGTTGGTGTTGCTGAAGATCACCGTGCCGCCGCCCTGAATGCTCGGACTGACGCTGCCGGTGATCGACCCGCCCTGGACGGTGTAGGGCTTGGCATTGTTGTTGAAAATGAGCGCGGAGGGCGATACGCCGGTGCTGGTTATGGTGACGACCTGGTTAGCGCTCGTGTCATCGAAGACCGCCGCGTTGTTGTTGCTATAGGTTGCCGAAACGCCGGCCACGCTGAAGTTGGCGGTGCTCGTATTCCAGGCGTAGCTGCCGCTACTGGCGATGCTGCCGTTCCAGACGTAGTAGTTTGACGTCGCTCCCGGGACCAGCAAGTCGATCTGGTTGTTGACCAGTTTCAGGGAGTCGCTGCCGACGCTAAGACCGCCGCTGCCGGCGAGAATGACATTGGGCACCAGGTTGAGGTTGGACAGCCCGCTGCCGTTGACGGTGAACGACGAGAACCCGCTGAAAAGCGGCATGCCGTTGATGAGCGCCCCGCTGCTGATCGAGTTGAGATTGACGGTCACGTTACCGCCGGTCGGGGCCAGACTCAGCGCACCGCCGACGTTGATGGCGTCGAAGCTGGTGGGGTTGACGTTGAAATTCACGTTGGCCCCCCCGTTCAGGATCAGGTTGCCGAGCACGCGGAAGGCCGTGCCGCCGACGGTGGGATGGAAGTTCGTGTCGGCGCCGACGGCCTGCGTGCCTGCCGAGCCGTTGGGCGCCCAATTGGGGCCGCCATTGCCCGTCGCGTCGACGTAGTAACCGCCGCCGGGGAGCAGATAACCGCCGCTGTTGACGATGACCGCGCCGGCATTGAGCGAGCCGCCCGTGGGGCCGACGGCCCCGCTGGCGTAGGCCACGCTGTCAGGCATGCCGACGGCGCCGCCGAGTAGGCTCCCGCCGAAGGTCCCACCCACGTTGACCACGACCGGGCCGGTGCCGGTGGCGGAGTTCGGGACGCTGGCGCCGCTTCCCGGACCGACCAGGGCCGTGCCGTAAGGTGCCCCTTGGCCGTTGTTCTCGATGCCGTGCGCCATCCCAATAAGTGCTGCCGTTGGCGGCGAAGAGGGCCCCGCCGGAAATCGTCGTTCCTCCGTTATAGGTGTTGGCTTGGGAGAAGTTCACGCCGGCGGTAGTGCCGTACGGCGAGTAGTGACCGAGGCCCAGGGTCAACGTCCCGTTGTTGTTGGGGAGCAACTGCAGGCAGATGTTGTTGTTGGAGGCGGTGCCACTCGTGGGTCGGCCGCTCGTGGCGTCGAGAATCTGCGTGCCGATGACCGCGCGGAACTGGGCCTCGATCGTTTCGTTCGCGGACGTACTGGTCGCCAGCGCGTTGTTGCAGATCGCCAGCGTGCCGGTCCCGGCGGCATAGTTGTTCAGTCCGCCGAAGTACGCGCCGGTCGCGGCGGGAGTTTGCGGGGCAGTCGTGATGGAGGCCACTTCCTGGTACTTGCCGTTGAGGTCCAGGGCGCCGCTGTTGTAGGCCGTGGAATAAACGTTCGGCGCGCCGAAGATCAGATTGGTCGTCGTCGGCAGCGCATTGTTCACCCCCAGCCGCACCATGGGCACGCTGGCGGTGGGGCTCGCAGCCCGCGTCGACCCCTGGGCCACGAACGTCTGGCCCGTATAGGAACTCGTCTGGGTGAGCACGACCAGGCCGCCACCGTCGCTCGCGTAGCTCGTGGCGAACAAGACGTCGCCTGGCCCGGTAATCGCGCCGACATACAGGGTCGGGTAGGTATTGTTGGCAGCGGCGGCATTAGTGCTTCCCGCGCCGATCCGCGCGAGCATCCCGACGCCTTGCGTGCCGAAAGCGTACTGTCCCGTGTTCGGCGTATAGCCCGTGGGCACGTGATCTACCGTAGGGAGTGACGTGCCGCCGGGAGTGGTGTTGACTCCGATTCCGGGCTGGAGGGTGACCGTGCCGATGGTCCCCGACGTGTTGACGGTACTCGAGTAGTTGGAACCCATATAACAGAGTTCGCCGAGGTTACCGATGGTGATGTTCGGCACATGGCCGTTGAAATTCAGCGATTGGGTGTTCATGAAGACCAACGCGCTATAGTTATTCGCGCTGCCGGCGACCGATTCGTTCGGGCCGATACCGCCGATGATCACCGAACCGAATTGGTTCGCGCCGCTGAGGAAGACATTCCCCACGGAGTTGTCACCGTGAACGGTGGTTGTACCGCCGTTGGCGGTGCAGAACGACAGGGTCCCCGTTCCGCCGCCGACGGTAAGGTTGCTGGCGATCGAGATTTCGAAGTTGTCGGAAGCAGCACTGATGGGGTACGTCGCCAGGTCGATCTCGATGTTGGGCGATGTCCCGGTGCCGTTGGCGGTCAGGTTCAAGCTGCCGCCGGTCAACCCATATTGGCTGAACCCGTTCGCCACGTTGCCGAAGAACAGCGAATTCGCATTGATGACGTTGTTCGGATCGAGATTGACGGTCGTGAAGTAGCTGCTAGCGAAGTCGTAGATTTGATATTTGTTTGCCGAGCCGGATCCGCTAGTCTCCACGTAGCCGAATGCGGCGATACTCGTGCTACCGGCACTTGTGGCATCGTTCACCCAGGGCTGATCTTGGGTGGAAAAGGCCCCGAACGAGGCGCCGGTCGTCCAGGCGGTTCCGCCGCTGGCATTCCACGTGCCCGACCCGCCTTGCCAGTTGTAGTAAGTAGTTTGCGCGAGACCGACGGAAGCACAGGCCGTCACGCAGAAGATGGTAGCCAGCGCGGCACACCCGCGCTTGATCGATGACATGTTGCTCACGATAACCTCCCTAAAGTAGTTGGAACTAGTGGACTGATACTGATGTGTGAAGAAAACGACGTTGCTCATCCGGAACCTCATGGGCTTCCCTAGAGAATCCCGATCAATGTGCGCCGGACTCACCAGGAACCTGTTCCAGAACCCGATTGGGCGGGGCCCAACCAGGGGTGTCAGGGGTTCTCAGACGGGCTCCAAGGCGGGGACCAACGCAGGGCAAACGACGGCCGGAACGAAACGGGGGATTTCCGTAGCGCGGCCCCATCCACTCGCGGACACGAGGGGCCTAGCGCTCAAGCAACGGCCGAAAGAATGCACCCACGAGGATCCGCAGCCTTCCACGGATCGACACGGCATTATTAGGGTGCGAACGCTGCCTCTTAAATCTGGTGAACGGAAATAAAGACCAAAGATTTACGTCAGGCTACCACATCATTGTGAGAAGAATATGAGATGGTTGTTAGACTTCGGTTAGTTTTGGACCCGCTTAATTAATCCAGGTCGAAATTCGCTTCCTGGTCGCCCGCTTTGACATCGAAACGAAGGGTTGTCGCCGTGTTGTACTTGGCGGGAACCGTCTCGGTCTTCGGGTCGTTGGTTCTCTGGGTCGTGATGCGGACGGAGTTTTCCCCGAGGCCGGCGCCCTTGACCTGGCCAAGGTACGTCAGTTCATACTCCCCGTTGGCGTTAGTGGTGCCAAAGGATTCGCGGCCATTGGTCTTCGGCTGAAAGGCGATGCCGGCGTGGGCCAGCGGCTTGCCGCCCAGCGTCACGCGGCCATGCACGTGGCCCAAGGCAGGACGGTCGCCGCTGCCACCGCAACCGGCGACCACAACCAGACTGGTGCAGCAAGCGGCCAGGGCCAGCCGCCGCAGGGACACGGCATGCGGCCGTGAAGCAACTTGGTGGGAGGTAACCATGATGATCCTCAATACCGGGGTTTATCGCTCATTGGTCGGTGAATTGAACTACGACTCCATCGGCCATGCTCCCCAGGTGAGCGTATGTCTGGGAATTGATGTTTTCACTGAGGAAATGCACCGAGGCGTCCACGGCGCCAAAATCGGCGCCGCCGGGATGATTGCTCCCCGCGTCCTCAAAGAACTGGTTGTTGAAGCCGCCGGGCTGCCCCGTGTCGCCGCCCTCGTCGTAGACTGCCGTGTCGAAAAGAGTGGAAAGCCCGCCCAAGGCCCAGCCATCGCTGCTGGTCAAACAGGGACCGTAGTATTCGGAGTCCTGGCCCTCGGGCACGTAGCCCGGATTGTGAAGCCGTTGCAACTCGGCGATCATGATGGTATGCGAAGCCCCGTCGGCCACCTGTTTGAGGGTGGTTTGGCTATTGGGGAAGAAGACGCCGATCTTCAGCGGCACCAAGGGCTGGTTGGAAGCGGCGTAGGGCACAATGTACTGGGCGGGGCACATCTGGTGTGTTCCCGTGTTTGAGGGACTCATCACGTTGTCCCAGAAATTCACGCGGCCGACGCAGCCGCCGTAGTCCGTGCCGCCGCTCGTCCAGTTCTGGTACATGATAGCCGCATCACTCGGGCTCACGCCGCTTCGCCGGGACGGACAATAAAACTCCTTGATGTCCGTTTGAGCCAGGGCCTTATTCGTCATGACGCTATGGTTGAAGTCCCAGTGGTCGAAGACGTCGTGACGTTCCATGTAGGGCAGGATATAGAGCATCCAGCTTGCGCCGCTGTAGCCGGGGTTGTTCGCGTTCATTCCCGCCTCGGCCCAGGGGTCGTAGCTCGTGGTGAGGTTGTTGCTGACATAACTGCGGTTGAGATTGACTCCCGGCGGAAAATGGCCAACGTTGTACAGGTGGTTGTTCAGCGCAAAGGCAATTTGCCTGACGTTGTTCATGCACGAGGCCCGGCGGCCCGACTCGCGGGCTGCGTTGATGGCCGGCAACAACAGGCCGATGAGGATGCCGATGATCGCGATCACCACCAGCAACTCAACAAGCGTAAACCCGGTTTGCCTTTGCCGTTTCATCTTGGACCCCTCCTAACCGTGGAAGCTTCAACCCGACGCGCAGCGATCCTGGACGCACCACAATGACACAACACCAGGCTGATTGCTCCAAATCCGAATCTGTTATAAGTAAACCACGATCGTTAGCGTTTGATGAAGAATGTGTTAAAGTTTTGTGAGATGGCAGACGGGAGAGGGCAGTGGAAACGGGAGACGGGAGACGGGCCAGGGGCGTTGACAATTCGAGCCCCGAGGTTATAGTGGGCGGGGGGGAAGTGATACGATTCGTGTTGCACTCGCCCGAGGGAAGTATACCGCGGGGACAGAGTAGCATTATTCTCTGAATGGACTTTCAACGCGACGCCCTCTTCCCCCGAGCCCCTAATCGCTACACTCTAGCCATTTTGCGAAAGCGATTTCTATGTTCCGCTCCGTATTCGCCGCCAGTTTTCTTGTCGTCTCCTTGGTTGCCTCCACATCGCTGGCATGGCACGACGTGGGGCACATGCTCACGGTGTTGGTTGCCTATAAGCAGTTGTCGCCGGGCGACACGCCTTCGCCGGCCGTCAAGCGGTTGGTGGCCATCCTCAAACAACATCCGCGGTACCAGGAGGACTTTGCCGCCGCCATGCCCAAGGGCTTGAGCGAAACCGACGAGGCCCGCTGGCTGCTCTGCCGGGCGGCCGTCTGGCCGGACCAGATTCGCAACGACCGCGACAATCCGCCGACGTTTCCCCCGCAGCCCGACAAGCAGGGCTCCTATGGCCGCGGCATCTGGCATTACATCGATACGCCGCTTTTGATTGTGCCCGAGGGCACCAGCGCCGAGCGGGTGAAGGCCCGGGAGGAAAAAGCCCGCCAGGGCCAGGATCTGGCGACGGATGTGCCGAGCGACGAGTCGCAGGTCAAGAACGCCCTGCAGGCGATCGCCTTCAATCGCCAGCGGTTCGCCCGCGGCAAGCCGGAAGAGCAGGCGGTTGCGCCTCTGCTGGCTGCTGCACGTGATCGGCGATATCCATCAGCCGTTGCACGCGACGGCCGCCTTTTCGCTCGGGGTGCTCGATCCGGCCGCCAACCCGCACGGCGACGCGGGCGGCAACGCCATTCGGCTGGAAAAGCAGAACCTGCACGCCCTATGGGACGCCGCGCCCGACGCCAGCCCCGATCCGACCTACGATCCCAACGAGCCCTACGACCAGCGCTACGACCGGGCCTATTCCAGGGCCTTGAAGCAGGCCGACGCGCTGCTGGCCGATGCCGGCCTCAACGCGCAAGGCAAGCGGGCCGCCCTGGTCAAGGACCCTCAGCAATGGGTTCGCGAGAGCTACAAGCTGGCTGAGGAAAAGGTCTACGTGGCCGAGATCCGCAAGCAGATCCTGGCCGCTGACCAGGAGCCGAAGCCGGCCCCGCAGCGCCAGCCTCGGATCAGAATCCACCCGTGCAGAAACCGTTGGGTCCGCTGGTGCAACTGCCCGAGGGCTACCGCGAGCGGGCCCACGAGATCGGCAAGTTGCGGGTCGTCGAGGCCGGCTACCGGCTGGCGGCGCTGTTCAGCGCTCCGTAACCGGTCAGCAAGGGCACTCTGTACGTTCGAATGCCTCGTAGCGCATCGTCAATTGTTGGCGGATCGAGCGGCTTTCCGCCTCGATCTGCTCGCGGCTGACGGCTCCCATGGCGATCAGGATCTCACTCAACGGTTGTTCCCGTTCGCATTGAGCAAGCAGGAGCCGCATCACGTCTTCTTCGCTGAGGTAGCCCAACTCGATGGCGAGCTGTCCGAACGGCCGGGGGTCGTCGGCCTGCTGCTTGAGCACTTCGAAGACCTGGGCCATCGACATCTTGCCCTGTTCGATGGCCACGCGGCCGATCGGCGCGCGGGTCAATCGCTGCCGCTTGACTGCCGCCAGCATTTCATCGATCGACACCAGCCCTTTCTCGATCAGGTTCAGTTCGAACCACATGGCACTCGTCCTTTCAAAGATTCTGCGCGGAGAATTGCGAACTTGCCGCATCAACCAAAGCATAGGTCGCAAAGCGGCAAGCTGTCAGACACTTTTGTGGGACCCGCGCGATCGTGCTTTCCGGCCGCCGGCCGCTACGATCCGCAGCACCGTCACAACTGGATTTGAAACGGTTACCAAATCAGCGCCGGGGCGTTTCTCGTAACCTATACTCGAAAAGCTGGCCTTTCAGCGGACGCGCGAGACCGCCGGTTCGCCATCTTAGACGTTCAGAGCACCAGGAAGACGGCAGATGTTTGACGATCAGGAACTCGTGGCGGAGTTTGTCAATGAGTCGCGGGAGCACCTGGCCCAGATCGAGAGCCAGTTGCTCGGCATCGAGCAGGGCGGCGGCGGCGCGGACCTGGGGCTGGTGAACGAGGTCTTTCGCTCGGTGCATTCCATCAAGGGGGCCGCCGGCTTTATGGGTTTCACGACCCTCGGCAAGCTCGCGCATGAGTTGGAGAACGTGCTGAACTTGATGCGCAACGGGCAGCTCGCGGCCAGCTCGCCGATCATCGACACTCTGCTCAAGGCGGCCGACAGGCTCCGCTGGCTGATCGACCACGTCGAGCGATCGAACGAGGCGGACATCAGCGATCATCTCGCGGCGCTGGAGCAGATCGTCGCGGGATTGATCGAATCGGAGTCGCTCCCGGCGGAAGCCAGCGCGGAACCGCTGGCGGCAAAAACTGCGGAACCGCCGGCCGCACAAGACATTGAAACGCCGCCCCTGGATGTCATCGCGGCCGGGAGGCGCCCGCGAAGACGCCGGCAATTGCCCTCACCCCCGGCCCCTCTCCCATCCTGCCGGGGACAGCAGGCGGGCGAGGGGAGCAAATTGCGGCAGCCAGCGCGAAGCCGCAAGCTGCCAGTCCCGCCGCCGACAGCAGCATTCGCGTCGGCGTGGGAGTGCTCGACAAGCTGATGACGCTGGCCGGGGAGCTGGTCCTCTCACGAAATCAACTGCTGCAAACGCTGGCCTCGAAGGACCTGGACAAGTTCGAGGCCGTGTCGGCCCGCGTCGACCAGGTGACCACCGACCTGCACGAGGCGGTGATGCAGGCCCGCATGCAGGTCGTGGGCACGGTCTTCAATCGCTTCCCGCGCGTCGTCCGCGACCTGAGCGGGCAGTTGGGCAAGCAGTGCGAGCTGAAGATCGAAGGGGCGGACGTGGAGCTCGACAAATCGATCATCGAGGCCATCGGCGACCCGCTCACGCATCTCGTGCGGAACGCCGTCGATCACGGCGTCGAGTCGCCCCAGCAGCGGCAGGCGGCCGGCAAGCCGGTCAAGGCCACGGTCGTGCTGCGGGCCTTCCACCAGGCGGGCAAAGTCAATATCTCCATCAGCGACGACGGCGGCGGAATCGACGCCGCCCGGCTCAAGCAGAAGGCCGTCGCCAGCGGGCTGCTCTCGCCCGACCAGGCCCGCACCATGAACGAGCGCGAGGCCCTGAACCTGATTTTCCGCCCGGGATTCTCCACGGCGGAAAAGGTGACCGGCGTCAGCGGGCGGGGCGTGGGCATGGACGTGGTCAAGACGAACATCGAGCGGATCGGCGGCAGCGTGGCCGTGGAAACCGAAATTGGCGCGGGCACGACCGTGCTCGTCAAGCTGCCGCTGACGCTGGCGATCATCCCCTGCCTGATCGTGCATTGCGCCGGCCATCGTTACGCGGTGCCGCAATCCAGCATCTGCGAGCTGGTGCGGGTGAAGCGCAAGGACGTGGCGGCGCGGATCCAGCGGATGAAGAACGCGGAAGTCCTGCGGCTGCGGGGGACGCTGCTGCCCCTGGTGCGGTTGGACGCCCTTCTGGGGTCCGCACCGCCCGATGGCGCGAAGCAGCAAGCCACGGCGCAGAATATCGTGGTCGCCGAGGCCGGACACATGCGCTTCGGGCTGGTCGTCGACGGCCTGCACGATTCGGAGGAGATCGTCGTCAAGCCGCTGGGCCGCCACATGCGGCACTGCACTTACCTTGCCGGGGCCACGATCCTCGGCGACGGCCAGGCGGCCTTGATTCTCGATGCGGCGGGGATCGCGGCCTTCAGCAAGCTGCGGGCGCCGGAGGAAGAGACCCTCGCCGCGGCGGACCAAGACACGGCGGCCGGCACGGGCGACGCGCAGACGCTCCTTCTGCTGCGCAACGATCCCGCCGAGCAGTTCGCCGTTCCCATGCAGCTTGTGGCGCGGCTGGAGCGGATTCGCAGCCTGCAGATCGACAGCGTGGGAGGCAGCAAGGTGCTGCAATACCGCGGCGGCACCCTGCCTCTGTTGGCGCTCGAAGATTTCATCTCCGCCCGGCCGATGCCCGAGTCCGACTGGCTGTACGTCGTCGTCTTCACTTTGGGGGGCCGCGAAGTCGGCCTGCTGATCCGCGAAGTCATCGACATCCACACGACCGACGCCCCCATCGACGGCACGCTCTTCCGCGAGCCGGGAGTGATGGGCTCGGCGGTCATCGACGGCAAAGCCACGCGGCTGCTCGATCTCTACGAACTGACCGCGGCGGCGCATCCCGGCTGGGTCGTCCGCAAGGAAGCAGATGCGGCGCGGGGCTCGCGACCCGGAGCAGGCGCCCCGGGCACGATCCTGCTGGCCGAGGATTCGGACTTTTTCCGCCAGCGGATGACGGAGATGTTCGAGGCGGCCGGCTACCGCGTCGTGGCTTGCCCGGACGGCGAGGCGGCATGGCAGGCCCTGCAGGACCCGAACCAGTCGTTCGACATGGTCGTGACCGACCTGGAGATGCCGCACGTCGACGGATTCGAGCTGGTCCGCCGCATCCGCCGGCATCCGTCGGTCGCGCATCTGCCGGTCTTTGCCGTGAGCTCGCTGGCCAGCGAGGAAGACCAGCAGCGGGCGCGGCAGGCGGGCGTGAATGAATACCACATCAAGCTCGACCGCGAAACGCTCATCGCCGCCATCACGGCGCAACTGCGGAAAATAGGAACCTGCGTATGACCGCCTTGAACCACAATCAGCCGATGGTCGCGACCGCCGCGGAGGTGGAGCTGGCGACGTTTTACGCGGCCGACCTGCTCTTGGGAATCCCCATTCGCGACGTGGAAGAGATCTGCCGCTTCTGCAACGTCACGCCCGTGCCCGGCGCACCGGAAACGGTCTGCGGCGTGATGAGCCTGCGCGGTGAAGTCGTGACCGTATTGGACCTCCGCGTCGTCCTCGGGCTGGGCAAGACCGAACGCACGCGGCAGACGCGCAACGTAATCGTCCACGCGGGCGGCGAGCGGATCGGCCTGCTGGTCGATCGCGTGGCCGACGTGGTCAGCGCCGCCACGGCAGACCTGCTGCCGCCGCCGGCCAATATGAGCTCGACCGAAAGCGCGATGTTCCGGGCCGTCTACCGCATGGAGAACGAATTGCTCATGCTGGTCGACGTGGCCGCGGTCGCCGGCACGCCCGCAACCGCATGACGCCGGACAACGAAAATTCCATCCAAACCTCCATCATTCCAAATGAGAATCCCGCCCATGTTCCAGAAAATGACCCTCCGCCAGAAAATCGTCGCCCTCGGCGTGTTGCAGCTCGTCTTTGTGACGGGCGTCCTGTTCTATCTCAACTACCGTCAGCGCGCGAGACGGCCGTGAGCGAGTCCCTGGCCCGCGCCGCAGCATCGCGCTGACCGCGGAGTCGGTCCGCGAGGAAATGGGCCGCAAGTGGAGCCTGGGGCTGTTCGACAAGAAGATGCTCTCGCAATGGGCCAAGCAAGGCCGCATGGACCGGGTCCTGGCGGCGGTGCCCGTGGTCACGGCCTGGCAATCGGCCCAGGCCAAGGCCAAGGAGGGCGGCTACGAGTTCCGCGTGCCGAAACTCGATCCCCGCAATCCCAAGAACCAGCCCGACGCCGTGGAAACGCGGGCCCTCGATGCCCTGGCGGCCGGCAATCTCGACGAATACCACGAAATCGACCACGCGCTGAATGCCGTCCGCTATTTCCGCCCCATCCGCCTCACGCAGGACTGCCTCTTGTGCCACGGCTCGCCCTCGCAATCGGAGGAGTTGTGGGGCAATGCCGAGGGCAAGGACCCGACCGGCACGAAAATGGAGGGCTGGCACGAAGGCGAGGTCCACGGCGCCTTCGAGATCGTCAAGTCGCTCGACGAGGCCGATGCCCTTGCGGCCCGCACGCTTACCGTCGGCGGCAGCGTGGCGGCCGGGTTTCTGCTGCTGGGAGGACTGGCGTTCTCGGTGGTGGTGACCCGTTCGATCACCAACCCGCTGCGGTCCACGGTGGCGGCCTTCCGCAAGATTGCCGAGGGCGATCTGACCGCGCGGTTGCCGCTGGAATCCCAGGACGAAATCGGCGAGCTGCGGCAATCGGCCAACCTCATGACCGATCGCCTGGGCGCGATGATGAATAACATCACCACGTGTTCCAAGGATCTGGGACGGGCCGCCGGGCAGTTGTCGCAGACCGCCGACACGCTGACGCAAGGGGCCGCGCAGACGACCCAACAGTCGAGCACGGTGGCGGCCGCGGCGGAAGAGATGTCGACAAGCATGACGACGATGGCCGCTTCGTCGACGCAGATGTCGCAGAACGTCAACCTGGTGGCCACCAGCGTCGAGCAGATGACGGCCGCCATCGGCGAGGTCGCCCGCAGCGCCGAGCAGGCGGCCCACGTCGCCGACGAGGCCGCCCAGCTCGTACAGAGCACGAACCAGGAGATCAGCCAACTGGGTCAGACGGCCGACGGCATCGGCCAGTTCATCGAGGTCATCCAGGACATCGCCGAGCAGACGAAGCTCCTGGCCCTGAATGCCACGATCGAAGCGGCCCGCACCGGCGACGCCGGCAAAGGCTTTGCCGTCGTGGCCACCGAGGTCAAGGAACTCGCCCGCCAGACGGCCGAGGCCACCAACGACATCCGCCAGCGGGTGGAAGGCATCCAGAACTCGTCGGGCCATGCCGTCAGCGCGGTGAACCGCATCGCCGACGTGGTGACCCGCGTGAACGACGCCTCGCGGACGATCGCCTCCGCCGTTGAGGAGCAGAGCGCCACGACGAAGGAGATCTCCAAGAACCTCGTGCAGGCGGCCGCCGGCGCGCAACGGTCTGCGCCAGCGTGTCGCAAACAGCCGCCGCCACCCGCGAGGTGAGCGAGAACATCGCCCGCGTCGATCAAGAACGCCCGCCATACGGCCGAAGATGCTGCGCACCCAGAACGCCGGCGTCCTGCTCACGGAACTCTCCGGGCGGCTGGAATCCATGGTGGATCAATTTACTGTGGCAGATCAATAATTCATTCCCGGGAGGACCCGATGATTCACATAACCCATGTCAGCCTGAAGACGAAACTGATCGCAGGGTTTTCGGTTGTGGCAATTATCGCCTGCGTCGTGGGCGCCGCCGGCTGGTTGAGTCTTTCGCGCCTGCATGCCGACCTCCTGGACATCGTCACGAACCGTTTTCCCAGCGTGCAGTATCTTTCCGAGATCGAGACCTGCACCGAGCAGCTCAAGACGGCGCGGCGCGCGATGCTGAATCCGAATATCGACATGGCCGAGTATCGACAGATCGTCGACCATGCCGGCAAGGCCCAAACGGCTTACGACGCCGCATGCAAGAAGTACGCATCGCTCAACCTGACCTCCGACGAACAGACGATGTGGAACGATTTTCTGGCTACGTCGGAACCGTGGCGAGAATGCAATGACAAGTACTTCGGCATGGCCGCCGAATACCCGAAGATCCTCGCGGAATGCGTCTCGCCCCTGCAGCCGAACCCGGGCGACTATTTCCAGAATTGCCTGGAAATGAAAGGCGGAGTCCTCGACGATTTGATCGATCTTGGCAGGCAAGCCCAGGCCTGGAACAATCTCCTGCTTCGCGGCGAGAAGCAGGACGAGTACGCAAAATACCTGGCCGCAATCGAAGATTGCGACGAGCCAGGATCAGCTTGAACTTGCTGACCCTCAAGAGTTCGGCGATGTTGATCGGACTGCAGGACGATGCGATCGTGAACGCGGAGAAGATCTACGGGGAATTGATCGAGAAGTACCGCGCCGCGCTGAAAGGGCTGAAGACGCGGGATGCCGCGGGCCTGGCCAGCCTCGCCGGGCAGTTGCACGACGCCGATCATGCCGCTGTCGCCGCCTTGGAATCGCTCTCGCAGGAGCTGGAAAAGCGGTGCAATCGAGTGCGCGGCATTTCCGGGGGGCTCGAGCGTTACGCGGCGAATTCCTGCGTTCCCTTCGAACGCAATGCGCAGGACAACTCCAAGAGCTGATCCAATATAACGTGAAGAAGTCCGACGAAGCGGCCGCACGTTCGGAAAAGAACGCCGCCCGCGGCAACATGGCAATCGTCGCCGGCACGGCGGCAGGCTTCATCCTGGCGCAGGTGATGGGCGTTGCGCTCTCCTTGTCGATCAGCAGACGGATCCGCTCCGCCGTGGCGATGCTGCAGGACATCGCCAAGGTGAAGGCGACCTCACCAAGCGACTGGCGGTATCCGGCAGCGACGAAATCGGGGAACTGGGAAAGTGGTTCAATATCTTCGTGGGAAAACTGCAGGACATCATCCACAAGATCGGCGAGGGGGCTTCCATGCTGGTGAACTCCTCGACCGAGCTTTCGGCAACGGCCACGCAACTGGCCAGCGGGGCGGAAGAGACCACCAACCAGTCGAACAGCGTGGCCGCGGCCGCCGAAGAAATGTCGACCAACATGAACAGCGTGGCTGCCTCCACCGAGCAGATGTCGGCCAACGTCCGCGTGGTGTCCTCGGCCGTGGAACAGCTTACCTCCAGCATTACCGAGGTCGCCCGCAGCGCCGAACAGGCCGCCAGCGTCGCCGGTACGGCCGCCGGCCTCGCCGGCGACGGCAACGCCCAGATCGCCGAATTGGGCGCCGCCGCCAGTGAAATCGGCAAGGTCATCGAGGTCATCCAGGACATCGCCGAGCAGACCAGCCTCTTGGCCCTGAACGCCACGATCGAGGCCGCCCGCGCCGGCGACGCCGGCAAGGGATTCGCCGTCGTGGCCACCGAAGTCAAGGAACTGGCCAAGCAGACCGCTGCCGCTACCGAAGACATCCGCCGCCGCATCGAGGGCATTCAGTCATCGAGCGGCCAGGCGGTGCGCTCCATCGGCGAAATCACCGAGGTGATCAAGAAGGTCAACGATGTCTCGCGGACGATTGCCTCCGCCGTCGAGGAGCAGAGCATCACCACGCGGGAGATCGCCAAAAATGTGGCCGAGACTTCCACCGCCGCGGAGACGGTCGCGCGGGGAGTCGCCGAATCGGCTACAGTTACGCGCGAGATCACGAAGAACATCCTTGAAGTCGACACGGCCGCCAAGCACACGGCCGAGGGAGCCACCGTCGCGCAAACGGCCAGCAGCAAGGTCAGCGGCGTGACTGAGCAATTGCAGGCCCTTGTAGGGCAGTTCAAGACCACGCGTGAGCGGATGGTCAACCCGCAGGTACAGGAGCAAGGACATGTCTACCACGACATCGATCAGCCCTCTCACGCGAATCGAGGGGCACCTTTCCGTATACGCCGAGACGGAACCGTTGGGAAACGGCACGGAAAGCGGATTCCGCGTCACCAAGGCGCGGTGCGAGGGCGAGATGTTCCGCGGACTGGAAACGATCCTCGAAGGGAGAGACCCCTTGGACGCCCAGCAGATTACGCAGCGGATCTGCGGCGTCTGCCCCGTGTCGCACGGGATCGCCTCGATCCGCGCCAGGAGATGGCCTACGGGATCGTGCCCAGTCCCAACGGACGGCTGATGCAGAACTTGATCCTCGCCGCGAACTACCTGCATTCGCACGTGCTGCATTTTTATCAATTGGCGGCCCTGGACTTCGTCAACGTCAAGGCCGTTCTGCGTTACTCCGGCAAGGACCGCGTTCTCGGCAAACTGAAGGCTTGGGTCGAGGAGGCCATTTCGCGCAAAGAGGTCTTCCCGGCCGCTCCCTTCCTGCCGCGCTACGAAGCCGGCTACGTCCAGGACCTGGACGCCAACCTCGGCGCTGCTGGCGCATTACGCCGAGGCCCTGCAAATCCGCAGGACCTGCGACGAGATGGGCGCCGTTTTCGGCGCAGGCTCCCGCACTCCACGGCCCTCATCCCCGGCGGATGCACCCAGGCCCCAAGCCTGGAACGGGTCCTCGCCTATACCGCCCGCCTCAAACAGGTCATGGCCTTCGTCAGGGACGTTATCTGCCCGATCTGCTGCGCGTGGCCAAGGAGTTCCCGGGGTACTTCGACATCGGTCGCGGCTGCGGAAACTTCCTGTCTTACGGCGTTTTCCTCATGGACGAGGCGGGCAACAAGTTCATTAGGCCCGGCGTCCTCATCGATGGAAAATGGGAACCGCTCGACCCCAGCCGCATCTTGGAGGACGTCGCTTGTTCCCGCTTCTCCTCGGCTTCAGGGCTGCACCCGGCCAAGGGAGAAACGCAGCCGGCGGCCAACAAGAACGGGGCCTACAGTTGGATCAAGGCGCCGCGTTACCGAGGTTGCGTCATGGAAGTCGGGCCGCTGGCCCGCGTGCTGGTCAACTACCATGATCCGGGCGGCTCTTGGATCAAGCAGGAAGTGGACAACCTGCTCTCCGCCCAAGCGATCCCGATGGCAAAGATGGTGTCGGTGCTGGGTCGCCACGTGGCTCGGGGGCTGGAAACCCTATGGGTGGCGAAGCAAGCCTTGAAGTGGCTGGACGAGATCGATCCGGACGGCCCGCCTGCCCGCGACTTCGCCATTCCGCCAGCGGCGCGCGGTTATGGCCTGACCGAAGCCCCGCGGGGAGCGCTGGGGCATTGGCTCTCGATCGAAGACTACAAGATCAAACGCTATCAGTGTGTTGTGCCGACCACCTGGAACTGCTCGCCGCGCGATGACCGCGGACAACCCGGCGCCGTGGAGCAGGCCATCCTGGGCGCAGTGGTCGAGAAACCATCGCAGCCGATCGAGGTCGGCCGCATCGTGCGGTCGTTCGATCCTTGCATCGCCTGCGCCGTCCATTAAGAAAGAAGGGGATTGGTAAACCATGAACAGTACCTACACGAGAAGAACGTCCTGCGGATGGGCGCCTTGCTGGCCGCCGGCTTGGGGCTGAGCGGCGGGCATACGAAGCTCCTCGCCGACGGTTTGGACAAGATCCTCAGCGGGCGGCAGAAGGTCCTCTGGCTGCAAGGAATGTCGTGCAGCGGCTGCTCGGTGTCATTTTTGAATGCCGACCAACCGGGACCGCTGGAGATCCTCACCGAGGTGATTTCCCTGGTTTACCACCAGACGATTTCGGCCGCCCAGGGCGAGGTTGCCAAGCAGTTGATGGAGGACGCGGCAAAGGCCGGCGACTACCTGGTCGTGGTGGAAGGGGCCGTGCCTTTGGACATGCCCGAGGCCTGCGTCAGCGGCGGCAAGCCGTTCGGGCAACTCCTGCCGCCAATCCTGAAAAATGCCAAGGCGATCATCGCCGCCGGCACCTGCACCTCCTTCGGCGGCATCCCCGCCGCCCAGGGCAACCCCACCGCCGCGGCCGGACTGAGGGAATTCATGGACCGCGCGGGCCTGCCGCTGGAAAACGCCTGATCAATTGTCCCGGCTGCCCGGTCCATCCCCAGAAGCTGCTGGGAACCATGGCCTACGTGATCGCCAAGGGCTATCCGAAGGTCGACCCGGTCTTGCTCACGCCCGACATGTTCTGCCAGCGCTCGGTGCATGACGAGTGTCCGCGGTTCCACTATTGGGAGAAGCGGGAGTTCGCCGCGAAGTTCGGAGACGAGGGGTGCCTGTTCCAGCTCGGCTGCCT
The DNA here is from genome assembly GCA_963824275.1 of uncultured Planctomycetia bacterium. Lineage (GTDB taxonomy): Bacteria > Planctomycetota > Planctomycetia > Pirellulales > Thermoguttaceae > JANXQG01. The sequence continues at coordinate 175,136 of CAWGOT010000005.1, forward strand.
GGGACCCCTGAGCCATACGAATTGTCCTCGCTCCCAGTGGAACAACGGCGTCAACTGGTGCATCCGCGCCGGGGCCCCGTGCCTGGGTTGCACCAGCCGGGACTTTGCGAAGAACAAGGACTTCCCTTTCTACCGCAAAGGGGAAGCGTCCCATGCCGTGGCCTACTCGGAAGCCGATCGAAAGGGGAAGATCATGAGCTTGAAATTGAAAACCATGAGTTTGTCGGTAAAGATCACGGGCACGATCGTCGGCATCTTCGTCTTGTCGACGGCAGTCCTCTTTGTGATCCAGCAGGTGCTGTACGCGCGAAGTGTCAATGCCATTCTCGGCGATCTGCAGAAGTCGGTCATGGAACTCAAGCGGGAGGCGGCCCAGGACGTGCTCCTGGAAGTGAAGACCGCCACCGCGGGATCGCTGCAGCGGGGCGAGTTCGCCCAGTTCATGAACTTCGCCAAGCAACAAGAGCAGTTGAAGGAGATCCGCACCTTCTCCTTCTACGGCAGCGCCGGCAAGGTGGAACTCTCCTCCGACCCCGCACGGATCGGGCAGGCTGCCGCCGCCGAGCTGTGGCAGAAGGCCCAAGCCGCGCGGGAGCTGTTTGTCGTCGAGAACGATGAAGCCTTTTCCTTCTACCATCCCCTCCGCGTGGACGCGGACATGCGGCGGCTGAATCCGGACCGGAACGTCGGGGACCTGTATGGCCTGCTGCACCTGGAGTTCTCGAAGGAGAAGGTAAACCGGATGCTCGCCGCGGCCCGCGACGACTACGAAGCGACGACGCGGACGACCCTCTGGATCGTCCTGCTTTCGATGGCGGGGGCCGCGGGGGCCGTGCTGGCGGTAGGCTGGTTCATCTCGCTGCAGATCACCAAGCCGCTCCGCTCCGCGGTCGCAATGCTGCAAGACATCGCCCAGGGCGAAGGCGATCTCACCAAGCGGCTGGCGGTCGCTTCCGGCGACGAAATCGGGGAACTGGCAAAGTGGTTCAATACCTTCGTGGCAAAGCTCCAGGACATCGTGCACAAGATCGGCGACGGCGCCGCAAGGTTGGCAACCTCCTCGAACGGAGCTCTCCGCTACGGCCACGCAACTGGCCAGCGGGGCGGAAGAGACCACCAACCAGTCGAACAGCGTGGCGGCCGCCGCCGAAGAAATGTCGGCCAACATGAACGGCGTGGCCGCCTCCACCGAGCAGATGTCGGCCAATGTCCGCGTCGTGGCTTCCGCCGTCGAGGAGCTCACCGCCAGCATCGGCGAAGTCGCCCGCAACGCCGAACAGGCGGCCAGCGTGGCCGATACGGCCGCCGGACTGGCCGGCGACGGCAACGCCAAGATCACCGAACTCGGCGCCGCCGCCGGCGCCATCGGCAAGGTCATCGAGGTCATCCAGGACATCGCCGAGCAGACCAGCCTCCTGGCGCTGAACGCCACGATCGAAGCCGCCCGGGCGGGCGACGCCGGCAAGGGCTTCGCCGTCGTGGCCACCGAGGTCAAGGAACTGGCCAAGCAGACCGCCGCCGCAACCGAGGACATCCGCCGGCGCATCGAGGGCATCCAGTCGTCCACGGGGCAGGCGGTCCGCTCGATCGGCGACATCGCCGAATCGATCAAGCAGGTCAACGAGGTCTCGCGGACCATCGCCTCGGCCGTCGAGGAGCAGAGCATCACCACGCGGGAAATCGCCAAGAATGTCGCCGAGACCTCGACCGCCGCGCAGACCGTCGCCCGCGGCGTGGCCGAATCGGCCGCAGTCACGCGGGAGATCGCCAAGAACATCAGTGAAGTCGACACGGCGGCCAGGCAAACCGCCCAGGGAGCGACCGTCACGCAAGCGGCCAGCAACAAGATCAGCGACGTGACCGAGCAGTTGCACGACCTCGTGGGACAGTTCAAAACCAGCGCCTGAGCATGGACGAGCCCCTTCGAGTGCTGATTGTCGACGACACGGTGACGTATCGCAAGATCGTCGCCGAGGTGCTCGCCGGCTGCCCCGACGTGCAAGTGGTCGGCACGGCGGCCAACGGCCGGATCGCCTTGCAGCGGCTCGAACAACAGGCGGCCGACCTGCTGCTGCTCGACTTGGAGATGCCGGAGATGGACGGCCAGGCAGTGCTCACCGAGCTCAAGCGGCGGAACTCGCCGACAGGCGCGATCATGCTCAGCGCCTTACGGCGCAAGGGGCCGCGTCCACTGTCGCCGCTCTGGCCAACGGCGCCTTCGACTTCGTCCTCAAGCCCAGCGGCGCAAGCCTGGAGGCCAACGTCGAGCACCTGCGCCGCGAGCTGCGGAGCAAACTCGCCGCCTACGCCCGCCACCGCAACCTCCAGCAGATCCTCTTCGGCCGGGGAGCGGGGAGCGGCGAGCGGGGAGCGGGAGGTGAGGACAAAAATCTCCCCTCTCCCGCCGGGAGAGGGGCAGGGGGTGAGGGCAAGTTGCTCCCCTCCGCTCCCGGGAGAGCGGCAGGCGATGAGCGCTTCCTGCTCCTCGCTCCCCGCTCCCCGCTCCCCGCCCCATCCGCCGGGCTGCCGCAGGTCGTGGCCTTGGGGATTTCCACCGGAGGACCCAAGGCCCTGACCGAGATGGTGCCGCAGTTGCCGGCCGACCTGCCGGCGCCGCTCTTGATCGTGCAGCACATGCCGCCGGTCTTCACGAAGTCGCTGGCCGACGATCTGAACCAGCGCACGCCGCTCTGCGTCCGCGAGGGCGTGGACGGTCAGCCGATTCGCGCCGGCGAGGTCTGGATCGCGCCCGGCGGCCGGCAGATGAAGGTCGAGCGGGAGAAGGGGAGTGTCGTGCTCCGCATCACGGACGACCCGCCCGAGAACAGTTGCCGGCCTTCCGTCGATTATCTCTTCCGCAGCGTGGCCGAGGTCTATGGCGGCCGCGCCGTGGGTGTGATCATGACCGGGATGGGCAACGACGGCACGCTGGGCTGCGGGCGGCTGAAACGCTGCGGCGCATCGATCATCGCCCAGGACGCGGCCACCTGCGTCGTCTTCGGCATGCCCCGCGAACCGATCGAAAAAGGCCTCGCCGACGTCGTCGCCCCCTTGGGCCGCATCGCCGCGGAGATCGCGCGCCTGGCCGGGCCGGGTACTCCCGGTACCCGCGCGGGTGGCGGGCGGGCGGGCGGGTCAGGGAGCGTCGCCATGCAGGTGACCCCCGAGGATCTCCAGTTCGTCGCCGAGCTCGTCGCGCAGCTCTGCGGCGTGATGCTCGACGAGACGAAGGGCTACCTGGTTGAGAGCCGCCTGGGGCAACTCGCCCGCGACCGCGGCTGCGCAACGTACCGCGATCTCTGTCTGAGGGCCCGCGCGACCGGCGACCGCGGGCTGCAGCAGAAAATCATCGACGCCATCACCACGCAGGAAACGCTCTTCTTTCGCGACGGCAGCCCTTTCGACGCCCTGCAACACAGGATCCTGCCGGATCTGATCGACGCCTGCGCCGGGCGCGGCGCAGCGCGGTCGGCGGAGGGCCAAAGCGGCTGCGATTCTGGTCGGCCGCCTGCAGCACCGGCCAGGAGCCTTATAGCCTGGCGATGGTCCTCCGCGAGACGCTTCCGAACTTCGCCTCCTGGGACCTTTCGATCCTGGCGACCGATATTTCCGATGCGGCGATCGCGCAGGCCAGCCGCGGCCGGTATGCCGCGCACGAGATCGATCGCGGCATGCGGGCCTCGCTCCTGCCGAAGTATTTCACGCCGCAGCCGGGCGGCTGGCAGGTCAAGGACGAGATTCGCGGGATGGTTTCCTTCCAGCGGCGGAATCTCCTGCAGCCCTTCACGGAGCTTGGCACGTTCAACGTCATCTTCTGCCGCAACGTGGCGATCTACTTCGATGCCGCGCGGCGGCGCGACCTCTTCCTGCGGCTGGCCGAGCGGCTGGCCCCCGGCGGCGCGATATTCGTAGGCAGTTCCGAATCGCTCTTGGATCTGGGGCCGCGCTTCGCGCCCGCAGCCACTGCCGCGCGGTCTACTATCAGCCGAATCTCCCGGCCTTTGCGTGAGAACATTTCTGGAAGCGGCACTACTCGCCCGAACCGGCGCGTTCATCGTTAGCCCGCCTGCGTCAATCAGTTTACCAGAGTCCGATGGCCCGGACGGCCACGCGGCGACTCGCCCTACGACCACGCCTTGTTGGTGGGTATTTGTCTGTCTTGCAGTCCGGCCCGCCTTTATGGCGATCATTTACTTGCTTCCTGTCCCCTTGGCCCCGCGAGGCAGATGCACAGTTTGGCCGCTATGGTCATTTGGGTAATACTTCTCCATAAATCCCTCTTCGGCCTCCTTCCAGAATTGCTTCATCCGCTCCTCTGGGTCGTCGATACTGTCAACAACAAGTCTTGGGTAGAAATGTGCCAGCCACCGTACTCCAGTACGACGGTGGTCTCCCAAAGTACGAAATGCATCCCCGTGATCCGGCGTAATACCTGGGGGTAGAAGTTCTAGGGATATATCCAAATAGAATCCAGGAAAGTGGTAGATTCTCTCCTCGCCCCACGGCAAGATATCTGAGAGACCTTCGTCCCACGGAACATTCTCAAGGCCCAGTTGCACCGTGACCTCGTCCAGGGATCTGCCGAGAAGGCGCTTTTTATCAGCGCGAATCGCATTGTCTATCTCGCGAAAGCGTTCTCTGTCGTAGTGCTGGTTAGCGTCACGTTTGTATGCGATATATGCGTGCCGCGCACCAGCGATGAGTAATAGTAATAAGAACCCGACGGCAAAGCGAATCGCCCAAGCTCGGAGCATGTTTCGTTCCCTCTACGGTCCGCCAACTAGTCTTTCGCGCACAGCGTGTTCGCAAAGCCGGACTAGACTCGCGCAATTTGGATCTTGAGATGCTGGGATTCGTCCTAACTTACCCAGCCTCCACCTTCCCTCATTATACGGCTGCCGCACAAATCGTCGCAATACCGGCAGGCGGGCATCCACTACCACACGGCGTATATCCACCGCTCGACCGCCGCCGAATACGACCACCTCGCGCCCGACGAGCCACCTGAACCACCCGCGCCAACCTGGCACGCCGAGAGGGGCCAGCGGCCCCCAATGCCCGCCTTGGTACAACCGCGCCAGGTCCACCCGCCGCCCTGCCGGCAATGCCGAAGAAATCGATGAAGAAATCAGATGGGGATGCGCCAACGAAAATGCCTATGCCTGCCCGATTCCAAGACAACGACCCGAAAATCGGGCTGGACCATCGATCTCCTGCGCAGAGTGACGTACTATTACGAGGCAGCGCATCGCGGAGTGCCATGGAAAAGAGTCGAGCAAGCATGTCCCCTAGCACCAATCTCGCCAAGGATGACCATTCGAAAGACCTTCTGGATGGCCGCTCGAATCTGACGGTCGGTGCGCGAGGGCTGGTGCCGGTGGCGATCAAGACCCTGCAATCGCAAGCCGAGATTTCCTTTGACCTGTATCTTTGGCCGTCGAGAAGCCGGCCACCCCGCCTTTACCGGGAAAAACACGTTCCGCTGGAACCGGACGACCTCTCCAGGCTGCTGGATCAGGGCGTTGCCACTCTCTACACGCTGGCCGCGGAGGCCGAACAGTACTGCGAGCACGTGCGGAGTCACGTGCTGGCCGACGAAACGATTCCGGCCAACGAGCGCTACCGCGTTCTCAAGGACGCCACGCGCACCGTCCTTACCGCCGCACTGGAAAAAGGAGACGTTGACGGCGCGGTGAACGTCAGCGCCGAATTCTCGCGGGACATGGTATCCCTGATCTGCAAGCGAACGAACATCTTCAATGACCTGCTGCCGTTGATGACGCACGACTATGGCACGTTCACGCACATCACCAACGTATGCACCTCTTGCGTTGTCCTGGCCGAGGCCTTGGGCATCCAGGACCACGAGCGACTGATGGAAATTGCCCAGGCGCACTGCTGCACGACGTGGGCAAGTGTTTCGTCCCCAAGACACTGCTGAACAAGGCAGGGACGCTGACGCGCGACGAGCAGAAGGTGATCCGCCAGCACGCCGTGCGCGGTTTCGAGGAGCTGGCCTCCGCCCGGACCTCGGTTGGGGACAGCTACATGATGGTCTACGAGCACCACGAGCGCTGCGACGGCCGCGGCTATCCGCAGGGCCTGGTGGGCGGCGAAATTCACCTTTGGGCGAGCCTCTGCGCCGTTGCCAACGTCTACGATGCGCTGACTCGCGACCGCCCCTATCGCAAGGGCATGAGCACCAAGGACGTCTTGGAATATATGGACCGCGAAGCGGGCCGCAGCTTTGACAAGGAGATCTGCCAATGTTGGATTGCCATGCTGAAACGGTGCCAACGGTAGCCCACATGGCGCGGGCTGCCGTGTTCCACGCGGCTGCCCGGCATGTGGCAGGACAACTTCGACCTGCAGGGGGTGGCGCCCTCGTTGCCCGGTTGCAAACGCCGCTTTCCGCGTCGTCGCTGTCGCGGCACAACCAGCCTCGTCGCCTTGGAGCACCGTCAGACGTTTCCCGCTCTGCCGCGGGCCCACGCCTGGTTTGCCGTCTACGTCACCAACGTCGGACGGGGCGGACTCGGGCTGCTGCACGGCGAGCCCTTGTATCCCAAGGAACGCTTGCGAGTCGTGCTCGCGGACGGCAAACTCAGACGCATCGAAGTTGTCCGTTGCGAGCGGCTCGATGAACGCTGTTTCAGCATCGGCGCCCGCTTTGTCGACGAGCCGGCGCCGCAACGGCAGTCGGGGTTGTAACGCTTCTGCCGGGAAAACCCCGTTCACCTTGCCGCCGTTCAACAGGTTCTCGGACCTTCATGATGCACCCGCGCTAACGGAACATTAACCTGCTGCAGGGCAGAAGTGCGAGCTAGAATTGAAAGTGCTTGGAACGACCTTCCGTTTGCGGAACGTCCTAGCCGCTTCACCCGAAGCGACGGCGCGGGAAACCAGGCGTGCCGCACGGTCCCTGCAAGAGCGACGATTATGGCGTCAACGGTCATTGATGTGGTCTGCGTTGTGGCCTCAGGTCTTCTGGGCGCGGCTGCCGCGTCGTGGTTGTGGTATTCCCATTGCTGCCGCCAGTCCGCCGGGGCCGGCGCCAACACCAGCCCTGCTGCCGTGGCGGCTGCGGTTCGGCTGCAGAAGGCGGCGACACAGGCGGCTTGCGATTTCGTGGTCCGCCTGAACGCACCTGGCCGCGGAGATGGCTTCCGATGTCGGCGCACACAATAGCCAGATCCAAGAGATCAACGCGGAGCTCACTTCTTCCAAGAGCCCCGATTCGGCCAGACTTCTGGAGGTGGTGGTAAAGCTGGTTGAAGCGAACCAGCATTTGCAAGAGAAGCTCGCTTCCACCGAGCAGAAGCTCGGCGAGCAGACCGAGCGCATGCAAACGCTGCTGGCGGAGACCCGCACCGATGCCCTTACCCTGTTGGCCAATCGCCGGGCCTTCGACGACGAGCTGGCCGAACGCTTCGCGGAGTTCCGCCGCCAGGGCCGCACTTTCTCGCTGACTGTCGTGGACGTCGACCGCTTCAAGAACTTCAATGATGCCTATGGGCATCGGGCCGGCGACGAACTGCTGCGGAACGTGTCGAAGCTGCTTCGCCGCAATCTGCGGGAAACGGACCTCGTCGCGCGCTACGGCGGCGACGAGTTTGCAATCGTCCAACCGGATACGGACCTGGCCAGCGCGTGCGAGTCGGCCCGGAGGGCTTGCGCGACGATTGAGAACTACCCGTTTTCCTACGACGGCAAGCGTCTGCGCGTCACGGCCAGCCTGGGAGTGGCCGAGGTGCAAAGCGATGAAGACGCCGCGGAGACCGTCAAGCGGGCGGACGAAGCCGTGTATGCCTCGAAAAATGCGGGCCGGAATTGCGTCCATGTTCACGACGGGAACGTCGTCCGCCGAGTTGACGCGACGGACGATCCAGCCCACTCGACAGCCGACGTTCCGCAGCAGGACCTGCCCATGCCGCGCGGGCAACAAGCAGAGGCCGCGCCCGACCAGGAGGCAGAGGGCATAAGCCCCGCGGATTCTGCTGCCGACCCAGAGAACTGCCTGGACCTCTCCGGCCGCACGCTCTTCTGCCAGCAGGTCCGAAACCGGATCGCCGAGTGGAAACGTGGAGGCCCGACCTTCTCGGTGGCCTTGATCAAACCTTGCGGGCATTTCAAAAACAGGTCCGATAGCGATCAGCGGGCAAGGGATTTGGGGATGCGAGTGACCGCCAGGCTGCTCGCGGCAGCGATTCGGGACATGGATGTCCTGGGCAGCTACGCGCCCGGTTGTTTCGCATTGATGCTGCCTGCGGCAGGGCTTGCGGACGCGGCCCAACTGGCCGATCGAATCCTGGAAGTCTTGTCGGAACCCATCATTCTGGCGTCGGGTGAGCAGCCGACGATCACACTCAGCGTCGGCGTCGTGCAGGCTACCGAGAGCGACGACGCGACTTCCGTCTTGAAGCGGGCAGAAATGGCACTCGAGGCGGCACTTGGCGCCGGTCCCAACCGGGTCTATCGCCATAATGGCGAGACCGTGGAACCGATTCCTGAGATCCAGACGCAAACGGCGGCCTGTCCCGCATGATGCCAACGCCAGGCACTTCCCATCGGCGGATTTCCGGAAAATGTGCCCGGCTACTTGACCTTGATCGGCGGCCCTCTATCATTCCTAGCGGTGTAGTTTAGGGTCTGGGGATGTCTTAAGGGGTTAAGATGACGGCCGGCAACTATTTAAAAAATCTGGCGGTGCTGTTTTTTCAACACTCGCATCCACGGCCGTGGCCGCCGAGGAGACCCCGGCGGACATCCATCTCTGGCCCAACGGCGCGCCGGGATTTGAAAGCCGCGCCGGCGAAAAGGAAGTGGTGACGATGCGGGAAGAGCCCGACACGGCGCCCTTCCCGGTCACCTCCAACATCCAGAACCCCTCGATCACGCCCTTCCTGCCGCCGGCCGGAAAGAGCCCCACCGCTGCGGTCATTGTCGCGCCGGGCGGCGCGCATCGCTTCCTGACGATCGGCCGCGAGGGCAACAACGTCGGCAAGTTTCTGCAGGCGCACGGCATTGCGGCCTTCGTCCTGAAATACCGTCTGGCCCGCGAACCCAATTCGGTTTACAAGGTGGAAGTGCATGCCTTGCAGGATGCCCAGCGGGCCATCCGCCTGATCCGCGCGGGCCAAGGAGTGGAACATCAATCCGGATCAGGTGGGCATCCTGGGCTTTTCCGCGGGCGGAGAAGTCGCGGCGCTGGCGGCCATGCATCCCGACAAGGGCATCGCCGGCGCCGCCGACCCGGTCGAACGACTTTCCTCCCGTCCCAATTTTCAAGCCCTGATTTATCCCGGCAGTTCCAGCAACGTCACGGTCAGTTCCGACTCGCCTCCGGCCTTCCTGGTCTGCGCGTCCGACGACCGGCCCGACATTTCGCAGGGGCTGCCCAATGTCTACCTGAAGTTCAAGCAGGCCCATGTCCCCGTCGAATTACATATTTATACGCTAGGCGGACACGGCTTCGGCGTTCGGGATCGGCCGCTGGCGGTGTCCAGTTGGCAGTTCCGGTTTTATGACTGGATGATCGACATGGGCTTCGCGCCGAAACCTGCCGCGGTTAAGTAAGTCCCTTGGTTGAAGAGAGCGTTTCCTAATGCGTTTCTCCGGTCACAGCCTCATGCTCGTTTTGGCCTTGGCCGCGTTGACCTGCGGCATCCTCCTCGCGGGATTGGCGGCGTTGAATTGCCCGGCGGCGGACGTGGCGGCGGCAGGCGCGCACGGGGGCGGCGGAAACATCTTTGCAAAAAGACCTCGCTCCGATCTTTCAAAAATACTGCTACGAGTGTCACGGCAACGGGAAAAAGTCGGGCGATCTGGCGCTGGACTCGTACAAGACCACCGCCGACGTGCTCGCCAATCGCGAGCAGTGGAAGACGCTCCAGGACTACATCGTGAAATATCAGATGCCGCCGGAGGACAAGCCGCAGCCCTCCCAGGCCGAGCGCGACCTCATCACCGCCTGGATCGACCGCGAGCTTTTCAAGGTCGATCCGGCCCATCCCGATCCGGGCCGCGTCACCATCCATCGCCTCAATCGCGCCGAATACGACAATACCGTCCGCGACCTCGTGGGCGTCGATTTCCATCCGGCCGACGATTTTCCGCAGGACGATTCGGGCTACGGCTTCGACAACATCGGCGACGTGCTTTCGCTGCCGCCGATGCTCATGGAGAAATACCTCGCGGCAGCCGACAAGATCCTCGACCAGGCCCTGCCCACCGAACCGGTCAAAAGCCGTATTTACCACGTTCCGGCAACGCTGGCGGAAATCGGCTTCAACGCCCAGGGCGACCGCGGCGACGGCTGGGTGCATCTGATCAGCCTCGAGGAGGACGACGTGGCGGTCGAAATGCCCGTCGTGGCGGGCGATTACCTGGTCCGCGTGCTGGCCTTCTGCACGCCGAAGGGCGGGGCGGTGGTCGGCAACGGCAGCAGCGACGCGGCGCAACTCACCGATCCGCCGCCCACGAAGATTTCCTTCATGGTCAACGACACCTTCGTCCAGAATTTCGTCGCTGACGACCAACGAGGCCGCGCCCGGCGTCTATGAAGCCCGCGCCGGCGTGCCCGCAGGCAAACAACGCTTCCGCGCGGCGGCCCGCCGCGAGCGCGGCGGCGAGAACGAGCTCGATCATGATGAACGGAAGGGTCGGCGGGCAGCAGCCAGGCAGCATCTTCGTGAAATGGATCGAGGTCGAAGGCCCGCTGCCCTGCGCCACGCGGCTATTATCCGGCGGCAAAGCTGGCGGCGGAGGGCGGGGGAAAACTCCTCGGCAACGGTGACCGGCTGCTCGACAAGGAGGGGAAAGTATCGGTGACCGTCACGGCGAACAAGGAGGGCGACTACATCCTCCGCGCGCAGGCCTACGCCCAGCAGGCCGGCAACGAGCCGGCACGGATGGAATTTCGGCTGGACGGCAAGTCGCCTCACGACCTTCGATGTGCTTGCGCCGGGCAACCTGCAGTCTGCTGCGGGGCCAGCGGGTGCTTTTCGCCGGCGCTGTTGCTCCCGCAGCCGCAGTTCTTCGAATTCAAGACGCGCTTGCCGCAGGGCGAGCATCAGTTTACGGCGGCATTCGTCAACGCCTTTTCCGACCCGGCCAATTCCAATCCGAATCTCCGCACCCGCAATCTCGTGGTCCGTGCCCTCGAAGTCGCGAGCCTTTCCGAACCCGCACTGATGCCGCCGATGTCGGAAACGATGCAGAGCATTTTTCCAAACAGCCGGCGGCGGAAAACCGAACGAGCAGCCGGCGCGAGCCATCCTCGACCAGTTCGCCTTCCGCGCCTGGCGGCGGCCGGTCGAGCCGGCAGGAACTGGATCGCCTGATGCGACTTTACGACGTGGCGGACCAGCAGGGGGAGAAATTCGAGGCCCGCGTGAAACTGGCGATGAAAGCGGTGCTCGTGTCGCCGCACTTCCTCTTTCGCGGCGAAATCCAGCCCGATCCCGACCGGCCGGACTCGGTCCACGCGATGGACGAGTTCGCGCTGGCCTCGCGGCTGTCCTATTTCCTCTGGAGTTCGCATGCCGGACGACGAATTGCTGAACCTGGCCAAGAACGGGAAGCTGCGCGAGAACCTCGACGCGCAGGTGAAGCGGATGCTGGCGTCGCCCAAGGCGGCGGCGCTGACGGAAAATTTCGCGGGGCAATGGCTGCGAATTCCGCCGGCTGCCGACGGTCCAGCCGGACAAGGACCATGTTTCCGGACTACGACGCGGCGCTGGCCACCGCGCATGCAGAAGGAGACCGAGCTGTTTTTCTAGTATATCATGCGGGCAAGACCGCAGCGTGCTCGATTTCCTGACCGCCGATTACACCTTCGTCAACGGCCGGCTGGCGAAGTTTTACGGCATGCCCGGGCGTGGAGCGGGGAAGATTTTCAAAAGGTCTCGCTGGAGGGCACGCACCGCGCGCGGCGTGCTGACGCAGGCCAGCGTGCTGGCGCTGACCTCCAACCCCACGCGCACCTCGCCGGTCAAGCGCGGCAAATGGGTCCTGGAAAATCTCCTCGGCGCCCCGCCGCCGCCGCCGCCGCCCGACGTGCCCAGCCTGGACGACAAGTCCCGCAAGCTGACCGGCACGTTGCGCGAGCAGATGGTCGCAGCACCGGCAGAATCCGGTCTGCGCCTCCTGCCACGCGCGCATGGATCCGATCGGTTTCAGCCTGGAGAATTTCAACGCCATCGGCGCGTGGCGCGACAAGGACGGCGGCGCCGCCGATGGACGCCTCCGGCCAGTTGATCAGCGGCGAGTCGTTCAGCGGCGCGAGCCGAGCTGACGGCCATCCTCGCCGAGAAAAAGCGGGACGATTTTCTCCGCTGCCTGTCGGAAAAAATGCTGACCTATGCCCTGGGACGCGGGCTGGAGTATTATGACCGCCCTGCCACGCGAGAAGATGGTCCAACGAATTGAAGGCCGACCCGCGGTTCTCCGGCCTCGTCCTGGAAGCGGTCGACAGCGTGCCGTTCCAGATGCAACGCGGCGACGGCGAACCGCTGGCCGCCAAATAGGCAAAAAAAGACGCTTGCCACGGCGTTGGTATTTCTAATCCAATGATCGCATAAAAGTATGAACAGACTGAAATCCCCGCCGGACATTTCTTCGCGGCCTGGGGACCATCGTCGCCCTGCCGCTGCTGGATGCCATGCTGCCCGCGACAGTGCTTTCCGCGACAAGGGCCGTGGCCGAGCGGTCGGCACGCGCCGCAGGGCTTCCCCAAGCGCCTGGCGTTCGTCTATGTCCCGCAGGGCAAGAACATGGAGGATTGGACGCCCGCGGCCTTCGGCGAGGATTACGAGCTGCCGATGATCCTCGAGCCGCTCAAGGACTTCCAGAAGGATTTCACGCTCCTCACCGGCCTGGCGCACGAGCAGGCCAACTCGCTGGGCGACGGCGGCGGCGACCACGCCCGCGCCTCGGCGACTTATCTCACCGGTTGTCACGCCGAAGAAAACCGCCGGGGCCGACATCAAGGCCGGCATTTCGGTCGATCAGATCGCCGCGGGAAAGATCGGCGACCAGACCCGGCTGCCATCGCTGGAATTGAGTTGCGACGGAGGTCAACGCGCGGGTTCCTGCGACAGCGGATACAGTTGCTGCCTACCAGTTCAACCTCTCCTGGAAATCGGAGACCCAGCCCGTCAGCCCTGAGGTCAATCCGCGAGCCGGTGTTCGACCGTTTGTTCGCCTCCAAGGGGGCAGGGCGAATCGAAGGCGGCGCAGGCCCGGCGCGCCTGTACAACCAGAGCGTGCTCGATTTTGTCATGGAGGACGCGCGCCGCTTCCAGAAAGATCTGGGCGCGACCGACCGCCGCAAGCTGGACGAGTATCTGACCGCCGTGCGCGACATCGAAGTCCGCGCGAAGCGTGCGGAGGGATTCCAGGTGAAGCTTCCCGAGGGCGCCACCGCGCCGGAGATGTTCGAGACTTACCAGCAGCAGATCCGGCTGATGTTCGACATGCTGGCGCTGGCGTTTCAGACCGATTCCACGCGCGTCTCGACGTTCATCATGGCGCACGACGGCAGCAATCGGCCCTATCCGTTCATCGGCGTGTCGGACGGCCACCACGACCTGTCGCACCATCGCGACGACCCGAAGAAGAAGGCCCTGATTGCGAAGATCAACCATTTCCACACCACGCAGTTGGCGTATTTTCTCCAGAAATTGAAATCGATCCAGGAAGGGACGGGACCTGCTGGACAATTGCATGATTGTCTACGGCAGCGGCATCAGCGACGGCAACCAGCATTTGCACGAGGATCTTCCGGTCCTCTTGGCGGGCCGGGGCGGCGGCACGATCACTCCCGGCCGCCACCTCAAGGCCCCCGACATGACCCCCATGACCAATCTCTATCTCTCGCTGTTGGATCGCATGGGCGCGCCCGCGGAACGCGTCGGCGACAGCACGGGCAAGTTGGAGATCATTGCGTAATGGATCATTTATGATCCTGCTGCTTGGGTCCCGTGAACGTGTACTGAAACTCGTCAACGTCCACGAAACCGGCGTCGGCATCGTCGTTGTAAGTGAAGATGCCGATGCGGTCGCCGCGATAATTGGCCCAGGCAAAGCGGAATCGCCCGCCGAAGGGGGTGAAGTCGCGGCCGTTGAAGCTGTAGGCCCACGTCGTTGAGCCCTCGCCGCTGATGAGCGATCGGAGCCAGACGAGCGGGCCTTCGACGGCAGGACCGGGCGTGAGCTTGCCGTTGTCGCAATACGCGATCCGCTGCGCACCGCCGCTCTGCGTGACGCCGATCCAGGCGTATTTGCCGCTATAATGGCAGAGGCCCGCCGCTTGCCCGTCGGCCATGTGTGCAACGTCCAGTTTCACGGTCGCTTCGCCGTCGGTGGCGAAAGTCCTTTGCGTGAGCGTGTTGCCGGCCTTGAGCAGATTTCCCCGTTCCAAAGGGCGGAATGCCTGCAGACGCAGCCAGCCGGGGCGGGCCGTCAGCGACCACTTTTCGGCCCTCGGCTGGTAATTCCATTCCCACGGTGGTCCCAGGGTCTGGCCATCGAAGGTGTCGGACGTTTGCGGCAGGATCACGGGCTGGTCCGCGAGCGGTTTCTTCGCCTGCCAGACCATGTTGCCGATGCCGTCGGCGCCGGGTTGGCCGATGATCGGCCAGCCGTCGCGCCACGTAACGGGCAGCAGGCAGAGCGTGCGGCCCTCCCATGCGCCGGCGCCCTGATGCGTGACAAACCACCAATCGCCGGTTGCCGTCTGCACGATGCCGCCCTGGTTTGGCTCGCGGTCGGCGGCCTTGTTGACGTGGTTCAATTGGTGGATCTCGGCCGGTCCGGTCAGCGTGGCGCTGCGGCGGATCATCGTCACGCGGCCCTCGCGGTGGACCTCGCTGAAGAAGTGATAGTACAACCCGTTCCACTTGTAGAGCTTGTTGGCTTCGCTGCCTTGGGATTGGTACAGGATCTTATCGAAGCCGGAAATCAAGGTCTTGCCGTCGGACGCGAGCTTGAAGAGATGGATGTTGTACCGTTTGCCGTTGCCGGAGTCGGCGGCGAATCGCGTGCCGACCAGGTAGCCTTGCCCGTCGTCATCCCAGAAAGGGCAGCAGTCATCCCAACCGGAGGCCTTCATCACGCAGGCCAGCGGGTCCCAAGGCCCGGCCGGATTGCGGGCCGTGGTAATGAAATAGCCGTCGTCCGGAGTGCCGAAATAGAGCCAGAACTTGCCCTCGTGAAAGCGCAGGCTTCCCGCCCACACGCCGCGGCCGGTGCGGCTCATGCGGTCCCAGTTCATCTCAGGGCTGATCTGCGTCAAGTCGCCCACGGCATGGCCCACAATGCGCCAGTTCACGAGGTCCCTGGAGTGCAGAATGACCATGCCCGGCGAGTATTGGAAAGTCGAGGAGATGGCGTAGTAATCCTGGCCCACGCCAATGGCGTCGATATCGCTATAGTCTGCCGGCAGAATTGGATTGCGGAAGGTGCCGTCGCCCTGATCTCCCCACGCGCGGCACGGCCCGCGCCGGCAAACGCGACCGTAGCGAAAAGCGTGAATCCAAACGTAATCAGTCGGCTCTTGACCATAGTGCGTTGACCATACGTTTCATGGCTGGTGGAATTGGGCTAGTGGAGGTTTCTATCAGTAGCGCAGATAGATTATACTTCGCGCGGCGAGGAATGATACTGACCCGAAGCTCTGGTTTCAGGAAGTATTTCCCGAAAACCCGGTTGCTTGGGCAGGGCGTGCGGACAAAGACCGGCTCGAATTTCTCCCCGAGATGACGGTGAAGTTCTAATTCTAAGGCTTGTGCGGTGACTGATTATGCCTGAAAAAGAACGCAAACCAGCGACTTTCCCTCTACGCTGCCCCGAGTGCGGTGCCACCGAGGTCTATCGCGAGGTCATCAACTACGAGACCGGCTTCAAGTACGAAGGGCATCTTCATAAATTTGAGGTCCAGGGCATCTCCGCCAACAAATGTCGAGCTTGCGGCGAGTTGAGCCTGCCCAATGCGGCCCTGGACGAGATCACCGAGGCGTTTCGGACCCACGCCGGCCTCCTGACGGCCCAACATATTCGCGACGAGCTTCAAAAGCTCGAGCTTACGCAGAAGGACTTCGCCGAGCTGCTCGGCGTGGCGCCGGAAACCGTTTCCCGCTGGCTGACCAACGTCCAGATCCAGACCCGCTCGCTCGACCGGCTGATGCGACTGTTCTTCAAGTCGCCGGAATTCCGCAAAGACCTCGCGGAGATGAACTGCGGCAAAGCGAACCAGGCGGAAGGGGTTGCGGCCGGGTCCGGGCACGCGGACAGTACGCCGCCGGCGGTGGAGTCAATGAAGCAAGGCGTGGTCATTCGCGGTCGAATCCAGAAGGGTGTCGTCGTGCTCGAGGCGGCCTCGATCCCGGAAGGCACCGAGGTTGCCGTCATAGTTCCCGTTGCCCCCAAAGCCGCTTGCGGGAAAATTCTCGATGCCCAGCGGCAACGCGTGCTGCAGATTATGGATCGCATCGCCGCCCTGCCGATCGAAGGAACCGGCGAGCCGTTCAGCGGCGCGGAGCACGACAAGGTCGTGTACGGAAATCCCTGATCTTCCCGCAGCGTGCCGGCGGTCCCTTTACTTGCCCAAATCACCAGATTCCATTCAAACGGGAAAACCATATCCCCGATATAGAGGGGATCAACTCGCAATTCCGTTGTCGCAAATCCGGAAATTTTTTTCCCGACGCAAGTGCTTTCATATCAATATCTTGCGGGACCGGATGGCAGCAAAAAACGGGCTCCGATTTCCCATCGCGGACGCGAAATCCGTATATATGGATATAAATGCCGTTCTTTGACAATTGACAACAAGCAGAACGGCCCCCGGCACACTTGCGCCGGGGGCCAGGAACCCAAGGGGAACGCTAATCTACGCTAATTATCACTAATATGACAATGATAAGTGTTAATTAGTGGCGGTTGGCGTTCCTTGGTTGCCGGCTATCGGACGGTATACCCGCTCGTTGCTCTTGGTATGCGAACGGAAAAAACGATTTTGTTGACATGTACTTCGGGTGGTTCTGTAAAGAGAGGGGTGTTAATTCAGCGGACGGGAGAAAAAAGGGGAAAAGTGGCCGGATGTGGCCAAACCTGGCCGGAAATGGCCAGATTTGGCCAGAAACGTGGCCAGATTTGGCCAGTTTTCCGCCATAAGCTGCATGACTCTGTGGAGTGTAAAATGGTCGTTTTCCCGCAGTTTTCATCGCCTAGGTAACTTCGTGTGGCCAATTCACAAATAACCATTAGATGGGTAAAATGGCTGAAAAAACGCGAAAGAGACGAAATGTGGCCAGATTCGGCCAACGATTCACCACTTCGGGTGGGGAGCGGAGAGCAGGGAGCAGGGAGCGGGGAGCAGGGAGCAGGGAGCAGGGAGCGGGGAGCAGGGAGCAGGGAGCAGGGAGCAGGGAGCAGGGAGCAGGGAGCGGGGAGCAGGGAGCGGGGAGCGGAGAGCAGAGAGCGGAGAGCAGAGAGCAGGGAGTACTCAGCCCTCAGCCCTCAGCCCTCATCCCTCATCCCTCAGCCCTCAGCCCTCAGCCCTCAGCCCTCAGCCCTCAGCCCTCAGCCCTCAGCCCTCATCCCTCATCCCTCATCCCTCAGCCCTCATCCCTCATCCCTCAGCCCTCTTCCTTCACCCTCGCCTCGACCACGCTGTAAAAGGCATCGTCAAGCATCGGCGAGACCTTGACGATCTCGAAACCGGCGTCGGCCAGGAGCCGCTGGTAGACCGCCAAGGGCTTGAACATCGCCCTGCCAAAGGTGTCGTAGAAGATGTACCGGAACTCCCAGGCGATCGAATAGTCGAGATTGCCGTCGACAAAGGCCTCGTTGATCACCAGCCGGCCGCCGGGGGCCAGGGCCCGCCGGGCCTTCTCGAAAAGCATCAGGCAGACGTTGGGCGTCCAATCGGTAAGCACGCGGCTGAAGAGGATGCGGTCGAAACCGCCGGGCAGCTCCTCCTTGAGGAAATCGCCCTCGTGAACCGTCACGCGATGGGCGCAGCCCTTTGCGGCAATCACGCGGCGGGCGATGTGGGCCGAGGCGGGGAGGTTGAAGACCGTGACCTGGAGGTCGGGATAGCGCTGGGCCAGGGCGCAGCCGATGGTGCCGTCGCCGCCGCCGACGTCGAGCAGCCGGGCGGCGCCTTGCATCACGCCGGAGTTCAAGAGCGTGGCGATCGCGCCGTCGGCCGTGACCCGCATCCAGAGCTCGAGATGCTCGGCCGCCTCGGGATTGGGCGGCGGCCAGCGGACCGCGTTGGGAAGCTCCATGCCCTGCAAGACGTCGATGAAGGGCAGGAAGGCGACGTTCCGCCAGAAGTTCACGAGGTCGCGGAAGTAGTAGCCCTGCGTGCCGTCGGCGCCGAAGTATTCCTTGGCCTCGGCGGAAAGGCGAAAGACGGCGTCGTCCTCGCCGCGGTCGCCGCCCTCCTTGTCCAGCAGGCCGGTCATCGCCAGGAGATGCAGGAACTTCCAGCCGCGATGGGGGTCGAGGGCCAGGTGGCGGCAGATTTCGGCGGCGGTCATTTCGCCGCGTCCGCCGAGGATCTCGGGCAGGCGGAGATCGAGGAAGGCCTCCAGGAGCCGGGTCTTGGCGCCGCCGGCCAGCAGGGTATGGTAACGGTTGTCGCGGTCGCGCGGAGAACCGGGGGGTGCGGGAGCAGGGGTCGTCAGTGTTTTAAGCATCGTTTCCTCGTGGTAGGGTGGGACCAGCTCGCGTAGCGAATGCCGGCCCACCATTGGCTATCAGAATCGATCATGGTGGGCCGGCGCTCGCCGACCCGCACGCGGGTGCCCCGTCGCTGGTCCCACCCTACAGCCCTACAATCCCTGAATGCCTTGGGTTGCCGCGGGGTTTTGGGGGTCGAGGGCCAGCACGTCGGCAAAGGTCTCCTTGGCCAGTTCCTTCTTGCCTTGCGCCAGTTCCAACAGCCCGCGTTCGCCCAGCCAGGTGACATCGGTCGGATAGGCGGCGAGCATGGACTGGACGATGGTCTCGGCGGCGTCATACTTTTTTTCCAGCCGCAGGGCCGCGGCCAGCCGTCCGTTGCCGTAGTAGTTGCCGGGATCTTGCTCGAGCAGCGCCTTGGCCTTGGATTCGACCGCCTCGTACTTCGCGGCCGACAATGCGGCCAGCAGCCCGCCGAGCTTGGCTTCCAGCGAAAGCGGCGCGGCCTGGACCGCGGCCTCATAAGATGCGGCTGACTTGGCGTAGTCGCGGTTGAGATAGTTCAGCCAACCGAGGCGGAGATTCAAGAGGTAGTCCTTGGGGTTGGCGGCATGCTGCTGGGCCAGGGCCTCGATGGCGGCCGGATAGTCGCCGCGGCCCTCGGCCTGGTAAGAATCGCCGAAGGCGGTCATAATTTTCGCGTCGGTGGTGAGGTAGATTGATGTTTGCCCCTCGCCCAGCGTGGCCGATTCGGCAAGGTACGAGCTGTCCGTCGGGTAGGCCGACAGCATCCGCTTGACGACTGCCCTGGCGTCGCCGGTCTTATTTTGCAGGCGCAAGGCCATCGCCAGCCGCAGGTTGGCGTAGTAATTCAGCGGATGGGCGGCGACAACCTGCCGGGCGAGCGTCTCGGCATCGGCGTACTTGGCGGCCGCCAGGAGCGGCAGCAGGGAGCCGACCTTGGCCTCGATCGACTTAGGCGCGGCCTCGACCGCCGCCTTGTAGTAGCGCTGGGCCTCGTCGTTCTGGCCGCTGAGGTAATTCAGCCAGCCGAGCCGCAGGTTCAAGGCGTAGTCCCCGCGGTGGGCGTCGTACTGCTCCATGAGCGCGGCGATTCCCTTGGCATAGTCCCAGCTTCGCTCGGCCTCGACCGAGCGCGCGAGGACCGCCCGGACCGGGGACTCGGCGGCGGGTGCGCTGGTGGTGCTGCGGGTGGTGCCGTCGGCGCCGAAGAGCGCCGCCAGGGTGGCGAGGCAGGCAATTGCCGTGACGGACATGAGTCTTCTCCTTTTGTGAGATCGGGGTTGTGAAGCAAGGGGCGCCGCCGCGTCGTTTTCGGCGGGGAGGCGTTTGAGTTCGAGGTCGCCGACTTGGATCGAGGCAAGCCCGCCGTGGAGATCCAGTTCCACGCGTGCCTTCCGGTTCGCGCCCGGCAGCGGGTGCTGCAGCGATGACTCGACGCGGTAGCGGTCGACGAACCGCTGGCTGATTTCGACGTAGGCCAGGCGCGACCAGACGAGGTTTCCCAGCCGGGCAAGGAGGCGCGGGATGCCGGTGAGCGCCATGCCCGCGGGGATGCTGTCGTTCCAGGCCAGCCGCGGCTTGAACGCCAACGGCAGCCGAGGCAGGGCCATCAACGCCATCCGCAGCCAGGGATCGTCGCCTGCGAGGTGGTAGCAATAAAAGGCGCCTTCGTACTTGCCGAAGGAGAGCCAGCCCTTTTCCGACTGGAAATAATGCGTGCCGTCGGCGGCAATAGCGGCATGAAAGGCGACTTTTCCCGCCGGCCGTCCGCCGCGAAGGACCGCGAATTGCTGGACGCTGCCGGGGAGGAAGGTCGCCGCCGCATCGAGTTGCGGTTCCACGACCAGCGGCTCGACGTCGTCCGACTCGCGCGGCAGGTCGTTGGCGTGGTAGATGTCGCCGTGGCGGTAGCTGACGAAGCTGAAGGGCAGCGTCGGGGCGCCGATGCGGGCGTCGGTCTGCACCTGGACGTGGATGTGCGGCTGAGCCGAATAGCCGGAGTTGCCGCAGAGGCCCAACAGCGCGCCGCGCTCGACCCATTGGCCCTCCTGCACGCGGATCGTGCGGTGGGCGAAGTGCGAGAGCTCGACGCAGAAGCCGCGGGGATCCTCCAGCAGGACGAGGTTTCCCCAGTTGCGCTCGCTGTCAACGCGGCCCACCAGGTTTTCCTCGACGTCGGCGACGACCTTCACCACGCGGCCGCGGACGGGCGACAGCACCGGCATGCGGTAGCAGTAGTAATCGTGCAGGCGGGCGCCGTCGCCGCGATGCGTCTGGCCCTGCTCGTCGACGATCACGAAATCGAAGGCGTGACGCCACAGGCCGCGGTGCGTCCAGCGGCCGTCGGGCCCCTGCCACACCCGCCACCTGCCCGAAAACGGCAGGGCCAGCGTGCGCCAGGTTCCCGGATAGCGGCGGCGCTCGACGAGCCAATGCTCGCGGACCTCTTCCGGCGTGCCGGCGATGCCCGCGGCTAGCGAGCAGTTCGTTGCGCGGAGGATCTGAATGGCGCCCAGCGCAATCAGGCAGAAGGGCAAGGTGAAGGGCGGAATACTGCGCCGATCGCCCGGCGGCGGCGGAGAGATCGAGAAGGAAGGGCGTGACGGCCACGCCGACCACCGCCAACAGGGTGCTGCGGAGCGAGGGGACGAAGAACGTGCCGCCGAGGGCCATGGCCACCAGCATGAAGTTATAGTAGTTGAAGCTGCTGGCATCGAGAAAGGCACTGGCGACCGAGCCGATCATCAGCCCTTTGACCAGCACGCCAAGGTAATAGCCCATCACGGCCAGCAGGAACAAGATCCGCGAGTAGTACAAGATCAGCAGGCTGACCAGCAGGCCGACGGCCACGCCGGGGGCGTAGAGCAGGCTGCCGAAGGCCTTGAAGAAGCCGGCCAGCCAGATGGGAAGGCCCAGGTCGGAGGTCAACAGCGGGGGAGCTTGGACACGGCGGGCGTCAACTCGGTGAAGCGGGCCGTGACCAGGTACAGCAGCGAACTGGCCAGCGAATAGGGCAGGCTCAAGACGGGGAGTTTCCAGTGCGCCGACCATGAGCCTCGTCAAGGGGATCGTCAACAACAGCGTGAGCACGCCGGCCAGGAAGGCGAAGAGGCAGGCCAGGCCGCTGAACTGGAAGCGGTAGCCCAGCGACAATCCGACCAGGAACGGATTGTAGATGTACGAACCGGACTGGAGGAAGCTCTTTTCCCGGCCGATCAAGGCGGCGGCGGCGTAAGCGGCGAGCACGGCAATCACGCCCAGCAGCGTCATCCGCGGGTTGAGGAAGAGGATCGCCAGGAGGATCCCGCCGTACAGGCTGCCGCGAAGAAAGAGGATCTCCGCGCAGCCGCCGAAGATCGCCTTGCAGCGGTCGATCAGGGTCTCGTTCCAGGAGTTGGACTTGCCGCTTTGCATGCTCGATCTTTACGATTTGTCGATTGCCAGTCGCGGAGGCAGTCTCTCGCGGCGCATGATGTCGCTCAGGTCTTCGGCCTCGCGGATGATTTCGGCCTCGCCGTTTTCGCCGATGAGGACCACGTTGGGGCGATAGGCGATGAACTGCATCCACTGCGTCGTGTTGTAGGCGCCGACGGGCGAGAGGACCAGCCGCGAGCCGCGTTTCAAGGGCGGCAGCAACAGCCCTTCGTCGACCACGTCGATGTTCATGCACAGCGGGCCGTAGAGCACGCTCTGTTCGTTCATGCCGGGGGTTTCGCGGTCGAGCTCCACGTTGAGCTTGTACCAGAAGCTGGTGAAGAGCAGATTGACGCCGGCATCGACCACGTAGGCCCGGGTGCCATCGGCGAGGCGTTTGGCGGCCTGGACGGTGGTGATCAGGCAGCCCGCCTCATCGACCAGGGCCCGGCCGCACTCCAAGATCAGCTTGGGGAACTTGCCGGGGCGGAGGTGGCGGTACAGGGCGTCGCAGATCTGCTCGGCGAACTCGTCGATCGCGGGCACGGCCACGTCCGGCGGCAGGTAAACCGCCTTGAGACGGTTTTGCGAGGGCAGTCCGCCGCCAATATCGAGGCTAGACGATGGCGAAGCCGAACTGGTCTTCCAGTTGATAGGCGAAGCCGAGCATCTTCTCCACCTGCCGGGCGTAGGCCGCCGGATCGAGCAGGAAGGTGCCGAGGTGGCAGTGCAGGCCGGTGGGGATCAGTTGTCCGCCGCCGCCGATCCGTTTGATGGCGTCCATCGCCTGGCCCGATTCGAGATTGAAGCCGAACCGCGACCATTGGGGATGGATGCCGGCGTCGAGGTTCAGGCGCAGCCCTACGTCGACCTTGCGGCCGAGCTTGCGGGCGATCTCTTCCAGGTCGCAGATTTCGTCGAGATGATCGACGTTCACGGCGGCGCCTGCGGCGACGGCTTGCTCCAGGGCGGCCCTCGGCTTGAGCGGTCCGTTGAAGATGATCTGTTCGCCGGGCACGCCCAGCGCGCGGGCCTTGGCATATTCCATCTCGGAGACGACCTCGGCCAGGGCCCCTTCCTGATGCATGATGGCGCAGATCGCCGCCAGGTAATTGGTCTTGTACGACCAGGCGAAGGCCAGGTTGGGGTAGCGGCGGATAAAGGCCTCGTGGACTTCCCGATATTGGTCACGGATCGCCCGCTCCGAGAAGACGAACAAGGGCGAGCCGAAGCGTGGCCGTGAGATCGCCGATCGCGGCGCCGTCGATCGCCTTGCAGATGCGGCGGTCGTTGGCGGTGCTGCGGCCGAACTTGTTCATCAGCCCGCCTTGCAGCTTGTTGATTACCGGCGGTTCGTAGGTTCGTTCACGGGTTCTCGCCTCGCGTCACGGTGTTCTGGAAAGGGCGCCATGTCGGTCACCAGGTCGTAGCTGTAGCGGACGAAGAGCTTGCCGGCCTCGTAGTCGGCGGCGGGCGCCGGCGGCAGGTCGAGGCTTCGCCGCAGCAATTGCGAGGGCAGGTTCAAGCCCACGGCGGTCGCCAGGTAGACCCAGGCCGGGAAGCGGGGGTTGATCTCGATCAGGCAGACCTCTCCGTCGGCGACCATGCATTCCAACTCGAACGGGCCCCGCCAGCGGTGGCAGCGGACGAACTTCTCCGCGGCATCGAGCATCCGCTGGTTCTTGACCGTCACGCCGGTCCACATCTTGCCCTGGGAGGTGATCCAGACCTTCTTGACCGCCACCAGGCCCAGGCAGCCGCCCTCGCCGTCACCCAGGCCGACCACGTTCAGCTCGTCGCCGGCGATCACTTCCTGCACGATCACCGGGTATCCCCATTCGGCCACCAGGTGGGAATAGTGGGCGGCGGCTTCGGCCAGGGTGCGGGCGAAGTGGGCCTTGTAGAAACAGCCCTTGACCATCACCGGCAGCCCGATGGCCTCGACGGCGTCGGCGAGCATGGCGTCGGAGGTGACGACTTCGGTTTTCGGCAGGCGGAGGTCGAGCTCGGCGGCCAGGTCGAGCAGCTTGTCCTTGCCGCGGAGACGAAACTGGGAGAGACTCGGCAGGAAGGTGTGGATGCCCTGCTCCTTGAGCCGCTCGGCGTACTTGATGTAGAACGGCAGCTCGCTGTCGAGGTTCGGGATCACGTGGTCCAGGCCGTAACTGGATTGGATGTGCAGCAACCGTTCGAGGTACGAGTCGCCGCTGCTGGAGGGATAGGGCATGAGGTAGGACTTGTCGACGATCCAGTCCATGTAGATCCCCGGCTCCATGGCGTCGTAGGCCAGGCCGACGATCCGCACGTTCAGGTCCTTGTCCTCCCTCAGACTGCGGGCCACGCCAATGCCCGGACCGGGATTGTCCACGGCATTGATTCCCGAAATGCCGACGAAGTGCGTTTCCACGACAGGTTTCCTTTCTGGTAGGACGGATTGGCAATCCGTCTTACCCCGACAGGTTTCCTTTATAGTAGGACGGATTGGCAATCCGTCTTACGGACGCTAACTCCCACGACCTGGATTAGATCAGCCGCAGGCTTCGCAGGCGGTCGTGGAAATCGGCCACGTCGCGCAGGGCTTGCGCGTGGGGAATCCGGCAGGTCTCCGCCAGCCGCCGCGCCGCCTCGTCGGGATCGCCGCTGGTTTGCAGCGTGCGGAGGATCAGCATCCCGCTGTCGTTGACGGTAAAGGTGTCGCCGGTCGAAGGGCAGAACGCGAAGCCATCGGGACTGAGGCTCAAACAAGGCAACTCGGACATGGTGCAATCCTAACCTACAAAACTGAAGTACTTTAAACCCTGACCTCGACTCTGTCGTACTCATCACGCTCCGCCGTGATGAAAGTTCCTGCATCACGGCGGAGCGTGATGAGTACGTGGCGAACAAGCAGCCCGCGTAACATGGGGTTACGCGGGCTGCGGTGAGCATCTTGCTACCGGATCAATGGTGGCCAGTAGGGGCCTTCACGGTGCTGGCCAGTGTCTTGCTGGTCGACGCCGCAATGGTCGGCGCCTTGCTGGTTGTCTTAATCGCCGCCGTGCTCGTCGACACTTTGCTGATCGACGCAGCAGTGGTGGAAACTGGGGTGGCGGGCGTCGTGCTCGTGGACGTCGGACCGGTTGGCGGCGTGCTGGTTGACGTCGAGCCGCCGGAGCTGGTCGTCGGGGCGGCCACGACATCGATCGTCGCCGAACCGACCAGCGAACTGCTGCTGGTATCGGTGATCGTGAATTTCTCCGAACCGGCGGCGCCGACCGTGACCTGGAAGGAAGCCATGCCGTTGGTGAACGTCAGCGTTGCGGGCACGGCCACGCCGGAAACCGAACAGGCAACCGTTGCGGTCCCGGAGTAATTCGGCACGGGTTGTCCATTGGCATCCTCCGCCATGACCTGAATGGTGACGGTCGTGTCGGCGATCACGCTGGGCGTGCCCGACTGCGGCGGAGGCGGCGGAAGTTGGGTCGATCCGCCGCCGCCCGGACCGCCCGGACCGCCAAGCCCGCTTGAGCCGGTCGAGCCGCTTGAGCCGGTCGGGGCGCCGGGCAGGTCTCTCCGCTCGGCGGAGTTGAGCCGCTCGGCGGGGTCGTGCCAGTCCGTCCCGCTGGCGGCGCGGGCGGCAAGACCTGGACACTGTACTGAGACGCGGTCGGCGCAGCGACCACAGTCACGGTCGTGGTGCCCACGATCGAGGCTTCGGCCGTATCGGTAATGGTGAACGCGTCGCTCGTGCCGGCGGCGCCGACCGTGGCCTGGAACGTGGCCACGCCATCGGTGAACGCGAGGTACTCCACGCCGCCGGTGAGCGTAAGACTCGTGCCGGAGAGCGTCACGCCGGCCCCGGTAAAGGTAACGGCTGCGGGACCCGTGTAGTTCGTGGTTGGATTGCCGTTGACGTCCTCCGCGACCACCTGAATCGTGATCGTGCTGCCGGCCACCACGCTTGGCGTCGCCGATTGGGCCGAGGCCGGCGGAGGCGGCGGGGGTGGAAGCGAAGTCGATCCACCGCTCGTCGAACCTGAGCCGCTCTGGCTGCTCGTGGGCGGCGCCGGCGGCAAGACATGCACGCCGAACTGCGTCGCCGCGGCCGTCGACACCTGGCTTGTTGAGCCCGTGGACGACGTTCCGGTGAGGGCCGTGACGACCGACGCCGGCGGCGTGCTCGTGGAAACGAGGGCCGCCGTGACATGCTTAGCGATGCCGGCCGTTGGAGCCGTCCCCAGGCTCGCGCTCGAACAGTGCGCGTTGTTCCAGAGGTTCGATGCCAGTCGGTCGGCCCACGAGGTTCCGGCGGTTTTTGGCGGCAGGAGCGCGTTTCCTGTTCTTCATCTTCCGATCCTTTCCTTCGAATAACCATTCGAATGAAATCATGTCCTTTTCCCTTTCCGAACAATTTCGCCGAGCCCCCCCGATGCGGAGCTTGCTGAACCGCAAGGTGTGATCCGCTTTGCCCAGGCGCCGGCACCGGCCCTTCCTTAATAGAATGAACGGAGAACCGGAAGATTTATTGCTGTAAAAACTATCGGTTTGTGATTTTCCCGATACCCGTTTAGGACGGATTGCCGATCCGTCATACGATTCCGGATGGCCAGTCGAGGGGCTTGATCGTATCAAGAAATGAAAATCGGGTGGCGAGTCCCTCTATGGAACATGCCACCCTTAGTGACAATCGCAACGGCGAGCAGCATCAAGCCGCGCACCCCTGTTCAGAACTGGTCATTCGGTCCGCCACCTTGTCCGCCGCTCGGTCCGCCGCCGGGTCCGCCAGGTCCGCCACCCGGTCCCCCGGGTCCGCCGCCCGGTCCTCCCGGCCCACCGAACCCGCCCGGAGGCCCTCCCCGTCCACCGAAGCCGCCCGGTCCGCCGCCCTGTCCACCCGGTCCGCCAAATCCACCCGGTCCGCCGGGTCCAGCTTGTCCACCGGGGCCCCCTTGACCGGGCCCTGGAGGGCCAGCCTGATCGAGAATCTGCTTCTGAGCGGGAGTGAGAATCTTATCAAGTCTAGTCTTGGTGTCTTTTTCCAGGGCGGTGAACTTCTTTTGCTGGGCCGCCGTGAGTTGGAGTTGGTCAACAATGAACTGCGGCAGGAGGTGGAACCCAGGCGATGGAGCGGCTTGTCCCCCGGGTCCGCCGGGAAAGCCCCCCGGTCCACCTGGAAAACCGCCTGGGCCTCCGGGGCCGGCACCACCCTGCGGCGGAGGACCATTGGGGTTGTCGGGCGCCTGGGCTTGCGCGGCAACCGCAGCCGCGACCAAAATGCCCAACGAAACTGCGAGAGTCTGGAAACGCTTCATGGAGAACTCCTCTTGTCCGAACCGTGGAAGAAAAGACTGCCCTATAGACACATGAACGCTGAGCCGTGCGTTTTATTGCAGCACCACGCTCGGCACCGCTTGCGATGACCGGCACCTGGTCAATGTCGACCTCGCCATGCACCGCGCCGTCGATGACCACGACGAGCGCCAGGCCGCAGCAGCCGGCACTGCCGGCCGCCTCCAGGCTGAAGAGGCCCTTACTCGTCTCGGCCCCGGGAATGCTGGTTCGCATATTTCTCCTTTTCAGAAGGACGATTTTAGCTTATAATATCCTTATTGGAGGGATAAATGAGAGATTTGATCCGGCAGAAGATCGTCGATGCCTTGGCCGTACCGGTGCCCGATTTCACTCGGCGGACGGTGCGGCTGCCGCGCGTTCCCGGCAAGGCGGTGGCGGTGATCGGACCCCGCCGCGCGGGGAAAACCACCTTCCTGTGGCAAGTGCTGGCCGACCGGCTGGCGTCCGGCATGCCCCGCGAGGGCCTGCTGTACTTCAGCTTTGAGGACGAGCGGCTGGCGGAGATGGCTGCCGGCGACCTGCAGTGGGTCGTGGAGGAGTATTACGCTCTCTATCCCGAATGGCGGGACCGGCGCCAGGCTGTGTTCTTCCTGGATGAAATCCAGGTGGTACCGGGCTGGGAGAAATTTGTCCGCCGCGTGTTGGACACGGAGCGCGTGGAGATTTTCCTCTCGGGCTCTTCGGCCAGGCTGCTGAGCCGGGAGGTGGCCACGCAGATGCGCGGGCGTGCGATGGAGGCGCTCGTGCTGCCTTTCAGCTTTCGCGAGTATCTGCGCCACGCGGGTGCGGAGCCGGCAGCAGCGGCCGATCGCTGGACGAAGTCTACCGGCTCCGCCATGAATAAGCGCCTGCGGGAGTATCTGGCGGCGGGCGGCTATCCCGAGGCCCAAGGGGTGTCGCTGCGCGACCGCATGGAGCTGCTCAAGGGCTACGTCGACACGGCCTTGTTTCGCGACGTGGTGGAGCGTCATGCGGTCTCCAATCCCGCGGCACTTCGCTGGATGGTGCGGCACCTGCTGGGGAATGCTGCCGGCACATTCAGCGTGCAGAGGTTCTATGGAGATCTGCGCTCGCAGGGCGTCCCAGTTGCCAAAGACACCTTGCACGCCTATATCGGCCACCTGGAAGATGCCTTTGTGATTCGCACGCTGCCGATTGCCGCGGACTCGGAGCGCCGGCGGATGGTGAATCCCCGCAAGGTCTATCCGGTCGATCCGGGCCTGATCCCGGTTTTCGACCGTGCCCCGCGGGCCAACGAAGGTCACGCTTTGGAGACCGTCGTGGCCCTGGAACTGGAACGGCGCGGGCGGAGACGGCCTACGTTCGCACCCGAGCAGGCTTTCAAGTCGACTTCCTCGCACGCTTTCCTGATGGCGCCGAGCATCTCATCCAGGTCTGCGCCGATCTCGATGCTGCCGACACCTGCGATCGTGAAGTACGCGGCCTGCTGTCCGCCGCGGGCGAACACCCTCGGGCCACGCTGCACCTCGTCGCTCTGACCGGCGCGAGCGGCCCACCGCTTCCCGACGCGGTCCGTTTTCACCTCGCCGCGGAGTGGCTGCTGCACGTACCTCACGGCGGAGCGTGAGGAGTACGATCTCACCCCTTGGCCTTCTTCAGATACTTGCCCAGGATGACCGGCACCTGGTCGGCGTCGACCTCGCCATGCACTTCGCCGTCGATGACCACAACGGGCGCCAGACCGCAGCAGCCGACGCAACGGGCCGCCTCCAGGCTGAAGAGGCCGTCCTTGCTCGTCTCGCCCCAGGTAATGCCCAGCTCGCTGATCATCCGCTGGGCGACCCGCTCGGCGCCTTTCACGTAACAGGCGGTGCCCAGGCAGACGTTGATGATGAACTTGCCGCGGGGCTGCAAGCGGAAGAAATGATAGAAGCTGGCCACGCCCGAGACCTTCGCCGCGGGCACCTGCAACAACTGCGCCACGGCGTCCAGATGCGCCGCGTTGAGCCAGCCGTACTTGGCCTGCACGCGATGCAGGATGGCAATGAGTTGGCTCTCGGGTTGTGGCTCGCGGCGGCACTCGTCGATGAACCGGCAGATCGGCTCGCCCAGGACTTCCCGGGACATGTTCTGCACATATTCCCAATTGTCGGTCGAACACTCGCAAACGGTCTGGCTCATCGGATGCCTCGCGGTAGTTTGGGACTGTAGCTGGTGTGCAGGAGCTGGTGGGCGATCTCCGAACCGGGCTCGAGGAGGAACTTGTCGTAGACCTCCTCGATGGCCGGGTTCTCGTACGACTTGCGGAGCTTCTTTGCGGTATCGATCGTGTATAGCGCCGATGCCCGCTTGCGGAGCAATTCGGGATCGAGCACGTGGTAGCCCTCGGCCGGATAGGGCTGGCCGCCGCCGCCGATGCAGCCGCCGGGACAGGCCATGACCTCGATGACGTGGAACGACTCCTTGCCGGCCTTGACCTTGTCGAGGAGCGTCTTGGCGTTCTCCAGGCCGTTGGCCACGCCGACGTGGATGTTGTGCTCGCCGATGGCCACGTAGACCTCGCGGAGCCCCTCCACCGCGCGGACCTCGGTGAACTCCAGGCGGTCGGCCGGCTTGCCGGTGACCAGTTCCGCCGCGGCGCGGAGCGTCGCTTCCATCACGCCGCCCGTCGTGCCGAAGATGTCGCCCGCCCCGCTGGCCAGGCCCAAGGGCGCATCGAAATCGCCGTCGGGCAGCATGGCGAAATTGATGCCGTAGCACTTGATCATCCAGATCAACTCCCGCGTGGTCAGCACGGCGTCGGTGAGCTGGACAGTCTCCCTCACCCCCTGCCCCTCTCCCGAAGGCGAGGGGAGATTGTCTTTTCCTGCTCCCTGCTCCCCGCTCCCCGCTCCCAACTCGATGAAGTGTTCGGGCCGGTGGGCCTCGTACTTCTTGGCCACGCAGGGCATCACGGCCACGACGTAGATCTTCTTCGGGTCGATGCCTTTCTTCTTGGCGTAATAGGTCTTGATCAGGGCCGACATCATGCCCATCGGCGAGCGGCAGGTGGAGGCGTGCGGGATCAGCTCGGGATAGAACTTCTCCATGAAGTTGATCCAGCCCGGCGAGCAGGAGGTGATCATCGGCAGCGGGCCTTCCTTGAGCCGGGTGAGGAACTCGTGGGCCTCCTCGATGATCGTCAGGTCGGCGGCGAAGTCGGTGTCGAAGACGGCGTCGAAGCCCAGCCGCCGCAGGGCGGTGACCATCTTGCCGGTGCAGGGCGTGCCCGGCGGCAGGCCGAAACCCTCGCCGATGGCGGCGCGGATCGAGGGGGCGGTCTGCACGACGACGTGGATTTCCGGATCGGCGATGGCGTCCCACACGCCGCCGCGCTGCGTTTTTCCAGGAAGGCCGCCGTGGGGCAGACGTTGATGCACTGGCCGCACTGGATGCAGACCGATTCGTCCATCTTGGCCCCGTGGGCCGGGGAGACGACCGTGTCGAAGCCGCGGCCCTGCTGGCTCAGGTTGTGGACGCCCTGGATCTCACCGCAGACGCGGACGCAACGGCCGCAGAGCACGCACTTCTGCGCGTCGCGGACGACCGAGTGGCTGCGACAGGTCGATGGGCATTTCTTTGCGGCGGCCCTCGAAGTGCCGCGCCCGCACGCCCATCGAGATAGGCCAGGTTCTGCAGCTCGCAGTTGCCGTCGCGCTCGCAGGTCTGGCAGTCCTTGGGGTGGTTGTCCAGCAGCAGTTCGACGATGTCGCGGCGGGCCTGGCGGATGTCGGGCGAGTTGGTCTGCACCTCCATGCCCTCCCACACCTTCTGGCTGCACGAGGTCATGTAGAAGCCCATGCCCTTGACCTCGACCACGCAGACGCGGCAGGAGCCCTGCAGGCTCAGGTCGGGATGGTAGCAGAGCCGCGGGATGGTGATCCCCAGTTGCTCGCAGGCCTCCATGATGGTCGTGCCTTCGTCGACCGAGAGGGGCGTGGCGTCGATGGTGAGGGAGATGTTTTTCTTAAGCATGTTCTATATCTCAGATTATTTCTTCATTGGAGCCACGCGGGCTTGCCCACGCGTCGTTGATGTCGATTACGTCACCGCCTTACTTGCGCCGTCGCGTGAGCTTGCTCTCACTTGGCACGTAAACCGACGCAATGTTCTCAGGACCAAATTCGACTTCTTTAGTGCCTGCCAGCAGGTGCGTCTGCTCAACGGGTGTTTCGGCGGCCCCGACATAGCGAACATCCGCATCGTGTCCGTTTCGAGCAAATCCGAACCTTCACCGTGTCTTGCCTGCCTTTGCCTTTCGGCCCGTAAACATAGAGATCAACCGCTTGGCCAGGCTGCATGCTCTCCCGCTCTTGTCGGCTCGGTATATTGAAACGCTCGTAATGGTCGGCAAGGTGTTCGGCGTTTTGAATCCGAGGCTCCGGCATGTCTTTTTCACGTTGCGGCAGGTGCTCAAACCACTCCGGACGTCGCGTGCGCGGCGTGATACCCCAATAGTTTGCTGCGTCGGGGTTGGCCCAGGCCGCGATAAGCAAGTTGACCATTGGTACATTACGCCCCTGCACCGCCATTGAAAGAGCAGTTTCCCCAGTGCGAAAGCAGCGAAGTTCAGTTTCGGCACCGGCGTGGAGGAGTTCCCCAACGCCTGCTTGCCAATCCGACATTACAGCCAGACTTAGCGCGGTCATTCCGTACTCGTCCTGTTCATTCAGAAACCCCGCATCGATTCCCGCTCTCAATTCGGCCAGACTTTGGCGAGGGGACCAACCGCCGCAGTTTTCAAACCAGGTTTTGTCGGCCAGTTTTGCCATGACCGTAATCCCTAACACCTTGACTCTACTCAGCCTCACGGCCTCCTTCACCACCGTGGCAAGCACGGTGGGGTCGGGAGGGAATGAATCAGGCCTCAGTTGGCTTTCCAGCCTTATTCACCACCTCGACGAGCGAGTTGGGGTCTTGCCCTCATCCCTCATGCGCCAACTCAAGGCGCTACGATTCAATAACCCGAACATCAATGGCCATCGCGCACCACGATGTCATCGGGACCATCGTCTCGCACGTAGGGCTCATCGGGGCCGTCCGGCGGCGGTTCGGGATCGACTTCGCCGCCGAGAAGCCAGGTAACCTTGCCCTGGTTGTTGATGAACCCGGACTTAATTAGACGGGCCAAATGCTCCGCGGATGTCTCAGGATGCTTCCGAAATGCCTCGCGTAACTCGCGTGCCAGCTCTTGAGGGGAAGGTGATTCAAGCATAATCAGTGGTCAATGTTTGGACGGAAAATTCCGAGGATACACGATGTTGTTCTAACGGCAATCTGCATGTGAGACTCTCTGGAGAATCCGGCCCCCGGATATGCCGGCTCTCCTTCCAAGAAAGCCCCTCGCACTGTATCAAAAGCAATGCAGTTCTGTTCAGCCGCAACGAGGCAGTTGTTAATCACAAGGCAGTCCCGCTCTCGTTTTTTCCAGTCTCTTCCAGCGTTGGCCGGCATGGGAAGTCCGCTTTCCGTTAAGGTCCTCTCCAACCTCTCGTAGGTCTCCACTAGGATGTCCATCAGGGACTCATCGAGAAGGTCAAAGCAACGCCCGAGGTCAATCAGTGCGCCGATTACGGCGGGCCTCTTTCCGCTGCTTTCGTACCGCTCACGGGCCCATCGCAGCGCCCTCGTGGGGGAATACTCCCAGAAATAAATGCCGTGGCCAAGCCAGTCCCACGCGTTCCTGCTTGGTTTCCACTCTGGAACCTTCACGCTCTCCAGCAAGAGGTTGCGGGCGAACTCCTCCTGGCAACCGTGGTAACCGACGACGATTCGCGACAGCTTGTCCATTAAATTTTGCAGCAACTACAGTCGAAAGTCAATGCGGCACCGCCAATTTCATACGTCTTTCTGTGGCGCAACTCATTGCTGCAACTCACGTTAGTAATCCCTCATCCCTCATCCCTTATCTCTCATCCTTCATCCCTCATCCCTCATCACGTCTTCATCACCGCGTCAAACCGGCAGACCTCGAAGCACCGTCCGCACCTGATGCACTTGGGCTGGTCGATCAAGTGCGGCTCCTTCCGCTTGCCGCTGATGCACTCGACGGGGCAGTTCCGGCGCAGAGCGTGCAGCCGACGCACTTCTCGTCGTCGATCTGGTAATGGATCAACTGCGTGCAGCGGTGCGAAGGGCATTTCTTGTCGACGACGTGGGCCAGGTACTCGTCGTAGAAATGCTCCAGCGTGCTGAGCACCGGATTGGGCGCGCGCGGCCCAGTCCGCAGAGCGACGTCTTCTTCATCAACTGCGCCAGCCGTTTCAGGTGCGTCAGGTCCTCCAGCGTGCCGTGGCCCGAGGTGATCTTCTCGAGGATCTCCAGCATCCGCACGCTTCCTTCGCGGCAGGGCGTACACTTGCCGCACGATTCGTCCTGCGAGAACGTGACGTAGAACTTGGCGATGTCCACCATGCAGTCGTCCTCGTCGAGCACGATCATGCCGCCGCTGCCCATGATCGAACCGGCCTTGGCGAGCGTGTCGAAATCGATGGCGATGTCGATCGATTTGGCCGGAATGAAACCGCCGGCCGGGCCGCCGGTCTGGATGGCCTTGATCTGCTTGCCCTCGGCCGCGCCGCCGCCGATGTCATAGACGACCTCGCGGAGCGTGGTGCCCATCGGCACTTCCACCAGGCCGATGTGGCGGATCTTGCCGGCCAGGGCGAAGACCTTGGTGCCGCCGCTCTTGGCCGTGCCGATGCGGCTGAACCAGTCGGCCCCGTAGTTGATCACGGCGGGCACGTTGGCGAAGGTCTCGACGTTGTTGATCACCGTCGGCTTGCCCCACAGGCCGCTCTCCGTGGGATAGGGCGGGCGGATCCGCGGCTGCCCCCGCTGGCCCTCGATCGAATGGATCAGGGCCGTCTCCTCGCCGCAGACGAAGGCCCCCGCGCCGAGGCGGATCTCCAGGTCGAAATCGAAGCCCGAACCGAGGATGTTCTTGCCCAGCAGGCCCCAGGCGCGGCACTGCTCGATGGCGTGCTGGATGCGGCGGATGGCCATCGGGTACTCGGCGCGGACGTAGAAGAAGCCCCGCGCCGCGCCGATGGCATAGCCGCCGATCATCATGCCCTCGATTACGTTCAGCGGATCAGACTCCAGCATGCTGCGGTCCATGAACGCGCCGGGGTCGCCTTCGTCGGCATTGCAGATGATATAGCGGGTTTTTTCCTCGGCTTTGGAGGCCATGGACCATTTCTGGCCGGTCACGAACCCGCCGCCGCCGCGGCCGCGGAGCTTCGAACGGCCGACCTCGTCGATGACCCACTGCGGATCGCCCTTGTCGAGCACCTTGACCAGGGCCTGGAAGCCGCGGTAATGAAAATACTCCTCCATGCTCTCCGGATCGAGCACGCCGTTGTGCCGCAGGGCTACCCGGCTCTGGCGATTGAAGAAGGCCACGTCTCCGTACAGCTCGAAGAACTTGCGGCCGATCGTCTTGCCATGCACCTCGAGGCGATCGACGGGCTGGCCGCCGAGAATGTGCTTCTTGACCACTTC
Organism: uncultured Planctomycetia bacterium; assembly: GCA_963824275.1. GTDB lineage: Bacteria > Planctomycetota > Planctomycetia > Pirellulales > Thermoguttaceae > JANXQG01. The sequence continues at coordinate 210,098 of CAWGOT010000005.1, forward strand.
GTCCAGGTCGGACTCGCTCTCGATGCGATACAGGATTTTGTCGGGCCGGACGAGCATGTGCGAGCGGTTCAGGTCGTCGTCGGCATTGCAGGCGCCGAAGCAGCTTCCGACCGTCACCCGCACGTCGTTCTCGGGAACGCCGGCGGCCGCCAGTTTCTCGCGGACCGCCGTCTCGAACGATCGCTCGCCCTTCCAGCAGCAGCGTTCGCTGCCGCAGGTCAGGATTTCGTACTTGGGGATCTGTTCGATCGGCCCGTCGAGGACGTGCTTCAGCACCGGCCTGCCGCCCAGCACGTGGGAGGTGAAGATATCGTGGACCAGGTTGCGATCGACCCGCTCGTACTTGATCGGCATCTGGCCCGGCACGAAGACGCCGACGATCGGTTCGCGGCTGCAGCGGCCGGTGCAGCCGGTGCGATGGAGGACGATATCGCTACGGCCCGACGCGGCGACGTGCTTGCGGAACTCGTCGAACACCTCTTCGGCCCCGGCCGCATCCTCGCACGTGGCCGACCCGATCTGGATGCGAATAGGGCTCCGCGCGGACTGGTCCTTGAGATGGGCTTCGGCCTTATCAGCCAGAAGCGTGAACTGCTGCGATACCGTAGTGGTCACGACGGCTCCTAACGCCATTGTGTCGGAGGTGTCGAAGGAAAAGTCAATTATGGCACAAGTGGCGTGATGTACAAGGCCGACTGCAATCGTGCAAACCGATTTCTAATGAACTGGAAGTGGAGATTACGCAAGATTGATTGCGAAAACTCAGCGAACGGCGTGCCGAACACCCCCTAGAACTCCAAGGAAGGAAAGCGACCGGGTGGCAACCTACACTTGTCATCGGAACGGCTTTGTTCAATAATATTGGTAAAGGAGAGTCACACATGTGCGTCGATCGCCTTTTGATCGACAGGGCTGCCGAAGGCGAAGATCCCCGCGATCATCAGCACGACGCCAAGCAGGAGCCAGCCGTTAAAACTCTCGCCGAAGAACAACATCCCGGTCACGGCCGCCATCGCCACTTGCCCCGCGTTGAGCATGTAGACGTGCAGCACCGTCGTCAAGTGCAGTCCGCGGACCAAGGCCGCAAAGGCGACGAGATTACAGACTCCTGCGGCGAACATCAGGGCGTATTGCTCCCAGGGCGTGGCCATCAGTTTCGCCGCGCCTGCGGTGGCGAAGCTTAGCGGCCCCAGCGACAAGACGCCCATCGCCGTAATGATGACCACCACGGCACTGTAACTTGTCGTGCCCGTGACGCAATGCCGGATGGCAATGCCCATCAGCGCGAAGACCATTCCCGCCGCGCCGGCCACGACGATCGCGGCCGCGATCACCCAAGGGCTTACCGGCGGTTTCACGGTCGTGGTCCCAACGGCTTGCCCGGTGCCGACCCCAAGCAGCACGACCGCCAGAATCACCACGCCGATCGCGGCCAGGTTGCGCGCGGAGACATGTTCGCCCAGGAGGATGCCGCCGAGGATGGCGGAAGAAACGAGAATCGACCCCGTGTAGGCGGGGACCATGACCGCCAGGCCGACGATTTCGTAGCCCCACTGCACGCCCACGTTCCCGATCAACTCGGTCGCCAGTCCTACGGCGATGAGGATCGCCAGAGGGCGGCCGCGGGGAAAGCCGCTCCTTCGCCGCCAGACCTGCGCCAGCAGCCAGGGGCCGACCGCCAGGACCGTGACCAGTTCCTTGTTGCATATCGCCCAGGTCGAAACGCACGACATGCGGCTGAGCTCATTCATGCAGGCGTTGGCCGTGCTGTAGCCGAGCACGGAAACGCAACAGAACAAGGTTCCAGCGGCGGCTGGCGTCAGTCGCAGCGGGCCAAGCCGCACAGGGGAAGACGAGGAAGTCATGTGTGGATTGTAGGCAGCGGTGGCCAGTTGCGGAAGAGGCGATTGAAAAAGTCCGCCGCGGATGGGACAATGCGTGCATGGCGGCGGTCGTGATCTCCCATCTCTGTAAGGTCTTTTCCGGCGGGATTCGGGCCGTGGATGACCTCTGCCTGGAGGTCGAGGACCACGAACTGCTGGCCCTCATGGGTCCCTCCGGCTGCGGCAAGACGACGACGCTCCGGTTGCTCGCAGGGCTGGAACAGCCCTCGGCCGGCCGGATCGTGATTGCCGGCCGTGTGGCGGAGCGGCTGCCGCCGCGGGACCGCGACGTGGCCATGGTCTTTCAACAAGTGGCCCTGTATCCGCACCTTTCGGTCCGCGCAAACCTCAGCTTCGGTCTGAAACTCAGGCGGACTCCCCAGCGAGAAATCGGGCCGCGCGTGGAAGAGGCCGCGGCCGCGCTGGGCATTTCCACACTCTTGGAGCGGCGGCCGGGCGAGCTTTCCTACGGCCAGCAGCAGCGCGTGGCCCTGGGCAGGGCGATCGTCCGCCGTCCCAAGCTGTTTCTGCTCGATGAACCGCTATCCAGCCTCGACGCCGCGCTCCGCCGCCAGTTGCGGCACGAGATCCGCGGTCTGCACCAGCGGCTCGGCGTGCCGATGATCTACGTCACGCACGACGCCGGCGAGGCGATGGCCCTGGGCCAGCGGATCGCGGTCCTCCGCGACGGCCGTTTGCAGCAGGCGGCCGATCCGCAAACGCTCTACGAGCGGCCCTGCAACCGGTACGTTGCCTCGCTGCTGGGCAACCCGGCGATGAATTTTCTCGACGGCCGCGTGGAGAGGGCCGATGGCGGCCTGGTCTTTGTGCTCTGCGGGGAAGTGAAACTGCGGATTCCGGATCGCTGTCGCGCGACGGTCGAGCCGTATCACGGCAAGGCGGTCACGCTGGGCGTGCGGCCGGAGCACTTGCGGCTGACGACCGAATCCAGTACCGAGTACTCAGTACCCAGTACACAGTACTCCGTTGTCATACCGGCGGCGATTGAAGCCGTCGAGCGGCTGGGGGCGGAGTCGCACGTTTATCTGAAGGCCGGGGATCAGGTCTTCATCGCACGGGCGGAGAGCAACGTTTGGCCCTCAGTCGGACAGCGCGTTCTCGCCGCCGTACTGCCCGAGCATTTGCATTTTTTCGATCCGGTGAGCGAATCGGTGATCGCGTAGGAATTCGGATTTCTTCGCTACGCTCTGCCCGCTTGCAACGCCAGCCGATACGTTTCCAGGGCGTCGGGAAAGGGTTCGAGGGCCCGTTGGAAGATGCCGAGGGTGTAGGCGATGGTCATGCCGTAGTTGCAGATCGGCACGCCCGCCTGGCGGCAGCGGAGCATGCGGGTGAGCATTTCGCGGCGGTTCCACATGCAGGCCCCGCAGTGGACCACGAGCTGGTACTGGTCCAGGTCGGCCGGGAAGTCGTGGCCGGCCATCGTGCCGATCTCCAGCGGCCCTCCCACGAACTGCCGCAGCCAGCGGGGGATTTTCACCCGTCCAATGTCGTCGCCGATGGCATGGTGTGAGCAGGCCTCGGCCACCAGCACGCGATCGCCCGGCCGGAGCCGTTCGATGGCCATCGCCCCCTCGACGAACTGGCTGAGGTCGCCTTTCTGCCGCGCAAAGAGGATCGAAAAGGAAGTCAGCTTGACCTCGGGCGGCGTGTCGCCGGCCACCTTCAGGAAGGCCTGCGAGTCGGTCACCACCAGGGCCGGAGGGCGGCCGAGCCGATCGAGCGCGTCGCGGAGCTCGCGTTCCTTGACGACCAGGCACATGGCGTCGCCGTCCAGCAGGTCGCGGATGGTTTGCACCTGCGGCAAGATGAGGCGGCCCTTGGGGGCTTCCATGTCGATCGGCACGACCAGCACGGCCATTTCGCCCGGCGGCACGAGGTCGGCCGCGATGGCCGGCGGATTGAGGAAGTCGTCGGGCGCAGGATTTGATCAGGGCTTCGCGGAGATCGAGGATGCCGCGGCCTTCGGTTGCTACGGTCTGGACACAGAGGATTTTGGCTTCGTTAAGTTCTTCCAGGCGCCACGGTTTGCGGGCTGCCAAGGTCGGCCTTGTTGAAGACGACGATGGCCGGGATCTTCCTTTCCCGCAGTTCGCGGAGGATGCCCTCCTCGAACTCGCCCCAGCGGCCCTCGGCGGCGATGACCAGGCCCAGGTCGGTGCGGTCGAAGACCTGGCGGGTCTTCTGCATCCGCAACTCGCCCAGCGCCCCTTCGTCGTCGATTCCGGCCGTATCGATGAACAGCACCGGCCCGATGGGCAGGATCTCCATCGGCTTTTCCACCGGGTCGGTGGTCGTGCCGGCGATATGGGAGACGATCGAGACCTGTTGTTTGGTCAGCGCGTTGAGCAACGACGACTTGCCCGCATTGCGGCGGCCGAAGAGGCCGATGTGGAGGCGGAAGGATTTGGGAGTGGGAGTCATTCGCTGGAAGTCGCTCCCGGCTCGGGATTCAGTCTACACTCTTCGTTGGTGAGTGTGACGCTCATGGCAGTGACTCCTGGGAATAAAGCAAGAAATCATGCAGTCTCTTCTCAATGAGCATTCGGTCTGCGTAGAGGACCTTGGTGGGTTGAATACCATCTGGCAGCGAACGACCCAGGATATCGGGAAGTTGTCGGTTCACGGGTCAGCCGCGAATAAAAGTTGTTACATGGCGTATTTTACTCGTGATGCGACGCGGTTGCAATTGCGGGACGGCCATAATCGCTTGGAAATCCCGGTCTTGGCAGGCCGTGGGTGCATGGTATACTTACCAGAAAGGTCGTTGCCGTGATAAATTCGCTTGAAATTGAAAATCTCCGGGGAATTCGCGAAGGGAAGCTCGACGAGCTAACGCCCTTGGTGGTGCTCGTCGGGCCGAACGGGTCCGGGAAGAGCACCGTATTGGACGCTCTGTCCATTGGTGCGAGCAATAGCCCGCAGCAGGCCGCGAAGGAGGTCCTTGATCGCCACCCCGGCGTCGATCAAGGGACTCGTTGGTTTGTTTGGCTGGGTGCGATATCTGAGGCGGTTCGAATTGCCGTCTCGACAAGCAGTGGTGGCTCAAGAGCTTTGAAATTGAATCTCGACCCCAACGGTCAGATTCAAGTGCTTTCTAAGGGTCAAGAGGGACCAGGTGTGGCCGGAATGGTGCTCCGAGGCCAATCAGTTTTTCTTCGCGACGCTGAGGGGTTCGAATCGGAGATTTCCGCGATTGGCGGAGTTTCAGAGGTTCGTCTGGTGGAGCCTCGCCTTTTCAGTGCAACTCCCTCACTGCACCGGCTCTTTACGGAAGCCGTTCGTCTGGGCAGGCGCGACGAGGCGCGGAACATCGTCACCGATTTGATTCCACATGCAAAGAACCTGGAAATCCTCACTGAAGCCGACAAACCCATCGTGCATGTTGTCTTTGACGATCACAGCGTGCCGGTGGCTTTTGCGGGCGACGGGGTTTATTCGCTCGCGCTGCTCAGCTTGGAATTGGCATCGCGGCCGTCGGGCGTCGTCCTGATCGAGGAACCGGAAGTTCATCAGCATCCGGCCGCAATCGCGCGGTCGGTTCGTGCAATTCTCGGTGCGGTTCACCGCGGCATCCAGATCGTCATTACTACGCACAGCCTGGAGTTCATCGACTGTCTCCTCGCTGAAGCGTCGAGCGAGGATTTGGAGAAGTTGTCGATATACCGCCTCGGCCTAGACCAGGGTGAGTTGAGAAACGTTCGAATTCCTGGCTCTGAAGTCGCTTTCCTTCGCACCGAGATTGAGGACGATTTGCGATGAGCGAGACATGGGTTCTCTGCGAAGGTTACCTTGACCGCAATTTCTGGGCGGGTTGGCTTCTTCGCCTGGGCTGCATCGACCCGGGGGAACAGCGCGGCGGCCGACGACGGCCGATTCTAAGATCCGTGGAGCAAGCAAGTAAGAAGCGGCCACTTTGCCTTTCATTCCAGGTCCGGCAAATTCGTACGGGTTGTGCCGTGCGACGGAAAGTCAAATATCCTGAGAACCGCCGACGATCGGCTGAGACGTCGCTTTGTCGAGAGGCTCCATTGTGTCGTGGTGAACTTCGATTCCGACGTTGAAGCAGGCGAATCGGCCGCACCTGATGTACCGACCGTTCGAGCGGTAGAGAACCTTGTTGCCCGTCACGGCAAGTATGAAAAGGAATCGCACGGAGACCTCCGTTTGGAGGACGGCACCCTTGTAACCGCACCGATATGCTGGAGCGCGAGCGACGAGGGCCATCCAGGGCTTCCGGCGAAGCAGACATTGGAACGACTTGTCTGCGCGGCCATTCTGGGAGTTTATCCTGAACGCGGACCAGCGGTAAAGAACTGGCTCGATTCTCGCCCCGATGCACCGCTGGCCGGTCCGAAGGAACATGCGTGGTCCTATATGGCTGGCTGGTACGCCGAATTCGGCAGCGACCCGTTTTTTCGCGAGATTTGGCACGACGAGGGAGTGGCGCAACAGTTGGAATTACGTTTGAAAGCCTGCGGCGCTTGGCGAATCGGCGAACTGCTGGCCGAATAGATAATAGATCGCTCGCACCCCTCACCGTACTCATCACGCTCCGCCGTGATGCCTTTCCATCACCGCGGAGCGTGATGAGTACGGTGCCTTACCCCGGCGACAACGGGCTCGCGCCGTTCCCGCCATTGGGCGAGCCCAACCGCGTAACCCGTTCGGGCGAGGTCAATTCCTCGAACTCCTCGCTCGACAACCAGCCGTGCTCGATGACGAACTTCCGCAGCGTTTGCGTGGTGTCGCCCTTGGTCTGCTGAAGGTGTTCGGCCAGGTGCTCGGCCTTGTCGTAGCCGATCCGCTCGACCAGTGCGGTCAGCGTGGCCGTGCTGTTGTGGACGTGCAGCAGACACTGCTCGCGATCGGCCACGATGCCGGCGACGCACTGCCGGGCGAAGATCTCGCAGGCATGGGCCAACAGGTCGAGCATCGTCAGGAGGCTGTCGGCAACCAACGGCAGGAACTGGCTCAGTTCCAGATTGCCGGCGGAGGCCGCCTGCACGATGATCAGATCGTGGCCCATGACGGCCATCGCCACCTGGGCGACCGCTTCGGGGATCACCGGGTTCACCTTGCCGGGCATGATCGAAGAACCGGCCTGGCGGGGCGGCAGCCGGATCTCGCCCAGCCCTGCGTGAGGGCCGGAAGAAAGCAGGCGGAGATCGTTGGAACACTTCAATAAATTGCCGGCCAGCGCAGGAGGATGCCGCTGACCTCGATGAAGACGTCGGCATTCTGCGTGGCCTCGACAAGGTTCTCCGCCCGCGCCAGGCCCAGGCCGGTGATCTGCCGCAAGTGCTCGACGACGCGGAAGACATACCGCCGCGGCGCGCCGAGCGTGGTGCCGATGGCCGTGCCGCCCATGTTCACTACGCGGAGCCGCTCTTCGCACTTGTAGATTCGCCAGCGGTCGCGGGAAAAGGCCTCCGCATAGGCCGACATCTCGTGGCCCAGCGTCATGAGCACGGCGTCCTGCAACTCGGTGCGGCCGATCTTCACCACGCCGGCGAACTCCTTCTCCTTCTGCTGGAAGGCCTCCATCAGCCCGGTCACCGCCCGCTGCAAGACACGAAGCGCGTTGATCGCCGCCACGCGGAGGGCCGTGGGATAGGCGTCGTTGGTCGACTGGTGGCGGTTGATGTCGTCGTGCGGGTTGACCACGCCGTAATTGCCCAGCGGCTGCCCGAGGAGCTGCAAGGCCCGATTGGCCAGGACCTCGTTGACGTTCATGTTCGTTGACGTGCCCGCCCCGCCCTGCAAGGCATCGACGACCACGTGCTCGTCGAGCCGGCCGGCGATCATCTCTTCGCAGGCGGTCGCGATGGCGGCGAATTTTGGCTCGTCGGCCCAGCCCAGTTCATGGTTCGTCCGCGCGGCTGCCAGCTTGACTGCGCCGAAGCCATGCACCAGCCCGCGATGCACGGGCCGCCCGGCAAGGGGGAAATTCTCGATCGCACGTAGCGTATGGATGCCCCAAAGCGCGTCGGCGGGGACGTCGCGGCTGCCGAGGAGGTCCGTTTCGAGGCGGGTTTGCGTCATGGTTTTCCTGGGTGGCGGCCGATTAGCTTGCGACAACGTCGTCTGGCGAAACCACAGTTACGTTGTAGGCCCTGAAGTTGTTGACGTTGAATGTCAGCAGATGCGTGACTCCGCTGGTGTTCATGATGGCAACGAGCCGTGTATCATGCGCCTGCTTTCCCATCACTCGGTACTGAACGACAAGCTTGTGCCATTCCAAGAAAAGTCTCGGTGTTTCCGCCAGGATGGGAAAACGCAGTAAGAATCCGTTAACTACGGGCTCAACAGTTTCAAATGACCAGCCGAGGCCGTTGACCTCCGTTGGCCGAGTAGCGACAACCCAGAACTCGGAGATAACCTGAGGCGCGAGACAAACCTCATGGTTCCGAGAGATCAGCCTGCGAACCGCCTCGGTCGCAGCAAAATGTTGTGCAGAATCAGGTTCGGCGGTGCGCACCAGGACATTAGTGTCGACCAGGTATCTTGCCATCAGTCGTAAATGTGCTCGCGGTCAAGGAACTCGAGAGGAATGTCAGGCGCCGGAGGCCGGGGTGTATCCGCCCATCGCTTGAATTCCTCGGCCCGCTGCGCGGGATCCATATTCCTCCACAGCGGCCCGGTCCCATCGGTTGGACGCAAGACGATGAGATCATCATAGACATCAAGCACGTACTTCGTGTGCGGCTTTGCAGCGGTCAACAACTCGGCCGGCACATGCAACGCGCCGTCGTCGCCACTCTCCACAATCGACATGATTGTCCCTTTCGTGAAAATACCCTTGATCAGAAATACAAATCCCGCGCCCCCGTCTCGCGGATCTTCCGCATCCGCTCGGTCAGGTCGGCCTTCCGCTGGCCCTCCGGCATCCGCTGCAACTCCCGCTCGATCAGCCGCATACCGGCGGCGCGGGTCTCGTCGCAGGCGTAATCGACCAGATACTCCGTGAGCGTCGTCAAGGCGTTCGGCGTGCAGAGGTTCTGAATGAAACCGGGGATTGCAAACTCCATGAAATGCTCGCCCGTGCGGCCCAGGCGGTAGCAGGCCGTGCAGAAACTGGGCACGTAGCCGTCGACCATCAACTCCTTCATCACCTCGTCCAAGGATCGGATGTCGCCCAACTGGAACTGCTCGCGCTCCATCACCTGCGCGTCGCCGACCTCCGTATAGCCGCCCAGCTCGATGCGGCTGCCGGCGTCGATCTGCGAGACGCCGAAGGCCAGCACCTCGCGCCGCAGCTCGGCCGGCTCGCGGGCGGTGAGGATCAAGCCGGTGTACGGCACCGAGAGCCGCAAGATGGCCACCAGCCGCTTGAAATCGCGATCGCTGACAAGATGCCGCTCGTCGATATTCACGCCTTGCGCAGGGCGGAGCCGCGGGAAGCTGACCGTGTGCGGCCCGACGTTGTAGTGCTTCTGCAGGTGCAAGGCATGGGCCACCAGCCCTAGGACCTCGAACTTCCAGTCGTACAGGCCGAAGAGGGCCCCCACGCCCACGTCGTCGCAGCCGGCCTCCATGGCGCGGGCCAAGGCATCCAGCCGCCAGAGATAATCGCCCTTCCGCGTCTTCCGCGGATGCACGTGGGAGTAGGTCTCGTGGTGATAGGTCTCCTGGAAGATCTGGTAGGTGCCGATTCCCGCCGCCCGCACCGTGGCGTATCCGGCATGGTCCATGGGGGCCGCGTTGATGTTCACGCGGCGGATCTCGCCGTGATCGACCTTGACCGAATAGACTGTCCGCACGCACTCGGCGATGAACTCAGGGCTGTAGGACGGATGCTCGCCAAAGACCAGGATCGTCCGCTTGTGGCCCTTCCGCTCCAGGGCCTCGACCTGCGCCCGCAAGTCGTCCTGGCTGAGCGTGCGGCGGTCCTGGTCGGGGTTGGAACGGCGAAACGCGCAATACAGGCAGTCGTTCTGGCAACTGCTGCCGACGTAGAGCGGCGCGAAAAGCACGATGCGGTTGCCGTAGACGTCGCGCTTCAACTGCCGGGCGGCTTCGAATATCTGCTGGCAACTTTCTTCGTCGTCGGCCGCTAGCAGCGCGGCCGTCTCCGCCAGCGAGAGCGCCTCCTTGGCCATGCTCTTGGCGATCACCTCGGCAAGCTCTTCCCTTGCGGGCCGGCCCTGGAGCAGATCGTAGAACAGGGCCTCGTCAATGAAATCGCCGGCGCTTTCGCTGAGTTTGACGGGTTCGGTTATCGTGGACATGCGGTTCAATCGTCTCCAATCTGGCAATCACCGTACTCCTCACGCTCCGCGTGAGGCAATTGCATCACGCGGAGCGTGATGAGTACGGAACTGTTTCCTAGCGGGCAGCGTAATTTGGCGAGTCTCCCCGGCCGCTGCCCCGCGTGCGGCCGATGCTCTCGATGCGTTCATCCATGCAGCGGTGACACATGCCGGCCGATTCCTGGATGCAGGCCTTGTTCGGATAAATCTCGTAATGGATGCGGTACTTGGGCGGCGTGAGGTTGGGCATGACGATGTTCGCCCCGCGGACCAGGCCCAACTCGCGGCCGTTCTGCTTGTTGAGCGTGGCCAAGGCCGTGGTGCTGGGGATATTCGCGCGAGGGCAAACGAGGCGGGTCAGGGCGATCACCTTGTAGGTCATGAGCTCCGACGAGGGCACCTGCTCGCCCTGCGGCGCCGCCGGCTGCTGCTGGGGATCGGCCAGCGGCGTCTCGGGATGCATGAGGAAAGGGCCGACGCCGATCATGTCGAGATTCAGATCGCGGAACAGTTCCAGGTCGCGGGCCAGATCGTCGTAGCTCTGCCCTGGAATGCCGATCATTACACCGCTGCCCACTTCGTAGCCCAATTCGCGCAACATGCCGAGCATGGCGATGCGATCGGAGACCTGGCCGGGGCGGGCCGGGTGAATCCGCTCGTAGAGCTGGCGATTGGAGGTCTCAAAGCGGAGCAGGTAGCGGTCCGCGCCGGCCTCTCGCCACAGGGCCAGTTCGTCTCGCTCCCGCTCGCCGAGGCTCAAGGTCACGGCCAAGGGCGACTCGCGCTTGATGCGGCGGACGACGTTGGCCATCCAGTCGGCATGGATGCCCGGATCCTCGCCCGCCTGGAGCACGGCGGTGCCGTAACCGAAGGCCACGCCCTCGCGGACGCAGGCCATGATCTCGTCGGCCGTCATGCGGTAGCGGGGCAGTTCGCGATGATCGAAACGCAGGCCGCAGTAGCCGCAGAGGCGGATGCAGTGGTTCGAGATTTCGATCAGGCCCCGCAGGTGGACCTCGCCGCCGACCGACTGCTGCCGGACCAGATCCGCGCGGCGCCAAAGCTCCTCCAACCGGGCCTCGTTGGTCTCACGAAGCCAGGCGATGATCTCGGATCGCTGCATGGGGGGGTAGATTGATTCCATCCCTTGATTATACCGCGCCGGCCAGCGGTCGGGAATAACGGAATGTGAATAGCCAAGCACGATCGATGTTCAGGGATTTGAAATTTGAAATTTGAAATCTGAGATTCGTCATTGGTGGACGGGAAAGCAGGTGGCCATAACAACTGGCACCGCACCACGAAATGCAAACGTCCCAACAGCGCCGGCCGTGGAACGGCGGCGCTGCGGGACAATTTCAACGCTAAAACGGAATTCAAACCGTCCGAACGGAACAAACTCCGTTCTGTTCCAACTTACAGCTTGCAGCCGATCTTCCTCACCAGGTCGACGGTGCGGCAGGAATAGCCCCATTCGTTGTCGTACCAGCTCACGAGCTTGAAGAACTTCTTATTGAGCTCGATTCCGCTGCCGGCATCGAAGATGCTCGAGTGCGAATCGTGAATGAAATCGCTGCTGACCACTTCGTCGCCGGTGTAACCGAGGATGCCTTTGAGGTAGGTCTCGCTCGCCTTCTTCATCGCGGCACAGATCTCGGCGTAGCTCGTCTCTTTCACGGTCTTGACCGTGAGATCGACCACGCTAACGGTCGGAGTCGGCACGCGGAACGACATGCCGGTCAGCTTGCCCTTAAGCTCGGGAAGGGCGAGAGCCGCCGCCTTAGCCGCGCCGGTCGTGGAGGGGATGATGTTCTGCGCGGCGGTGCGGCCGCCCTTCCAGTCTTTCTTGGAAGGACCGTCGACGGTCTTCTGCGTCGCGGTGTAGCTGTGGATGGTGGTCATCAGACCTTCTTCAATGCCGATGCCTTCCTTGAGCAATACAAGGCAGACCGGGACCAGGCAGTTCGTCGTGCAACTCGCATTGGAAATGATGTTGTGCTTGGCCGGATCGTATTGACTGTCGTTGACGCCCAGCACGATCGTGATGTCCTCGCCCTTGGCCGGGGCGCTGATAATGACTTTCTTGGCGCCGGCCTCGAGGTGGCCCTTGGCCTTGGCCGCTTCCGTGAACAACCCGGTGCTCTCGACGACGACGTCCACGCCCAGCGCCTTCCAGGGCAGCGCGGCGGGACCCTCCTTGACGGCAAGGCATTTGATTTCATGCCCGTCGACGACCAGCACGTCGTCCTCGGACGCGTCCGGTTTGGATTTCTTGCTCGTGACGGTGCCCGGAAACTTCCCTTGGGTCGAATCGTACTTCACGAGATACGCGAGGTTGTCGGCCGGAACAATGTCGTTGACGGCGATAACTTGAATTTCCTTTCCGAGCAATCCCTGATCGCAAAGTGCCCGAAACACAAGCCGCCCAATGCGGCCGAAGCCGTTAATACCAACACGAATCGCCACTGTCGTTCTCCTTTTTAAGATCTAAGGCTCCCGACCCACATCCACTTCTGGCGGGGAATTGTATTCCCAGCAGACGGTCGGCGGGTCGGATACTGAAAAACTCCCCATCTCCAGGGGACAAAATTGTCACTGCGCCAAGCGTCCGGCTTGGAAGCTAGGGAAAGAACTGCCGATTATAGCGGGTTCGGCAAATGCCTGCAACGGTCTGGACAAGGATTATCACCCTACTGTTGGGCGGGGCTCGGAGCGGCGGTTGGCACTTGCGGAGGCTGAGCGGAAGGCGGCAGCCGATCAACCACGTTGAGAAGGAAGACCACGTGCTGCTTTGCAACCGTACCATCCGTCCGGGCCGCTTGCTGGGCGAGCGGACCGAAAGGGGCAGGCGCAGGCGGGCGCGGGCGCGGCCTGCGGTTGGGCCGGTGCGCCGGCATCGGCCTTCTGCTCTGCGCTGACCAGCGGCCGATGTCCCGCCGCCGCCGAATCCGCCGCCGGCAGCCGTGCCCATTCCGCCTATGGAACTCTTGGCAGTGTAGCCATTACTCCCCGCAAACGAATTTGCAGGAAGCGCAGACGAATTCCCCGACTCAATCTTGGGAGCGGAGAAGGACTCGGAGCTCGTGCCGATCAGCGTCATGATGCTGGCAAGCTGCTCCGGGCTGACATTCAGTTCAAATCTCTAAGGTCTTCGTCGACTTCTGTTGCACGTTCGTGGTCTGATCAGACTGCTTAGGTTGCTCAGTTTGCGCGACACGACGCTGCGGAGTGGATGGGGCCGCCGGGACTTGGCTGCCGGCAGTATCCGTCGCGGCTTGAGCGGCAGGACCTTGGACGGCCTTGGATTCGTCCCTGGAGACGGATTGCTGCGGATCCAAACTGCCCGACGCGGCCGACTCTGCGGGGGCCGCCTGGGCGCTTCCGCGGGCCATAGGCCGGGCTTGTCCGCCTCGGCCACCTCGCCCGCCGCCTCCGCCTCCTCCGCCCCGACCTCCTCGCCGCTGGTCGACCCGGAGATTGGAGTCGAGCGCAGGGGCAGGGGCATTGAGCGGCGCAGCGGCCGCGAACTGCTCGCTCTGGAGCCCGCAGGCGCGAACAGGCCCTCGAAGACCTTCTGCTCCACGGCCGCCGCCGAGACATCGAGGCGGACGACCGTTTCTGCCGAAGCCACCCGGCCAGTTTTCATTTTCATGGCCAGCTTGGTCCCGGAGGATGGCGAGTTGCCCTCGCTGCCTGCCACACTGCCGGATAGCGCGGGGGACAAGCTGCCCTTGGCGGCGAAATCCGCGCCGTTCATGAGTTGCGCTGCTTCGCCCGCTTTGGCAACGCGATCGTGTGCGGCGTCGGCGTCTTCCGTGAGCGTTTTGCGAGCCCCGGGCATACTGCCTCCCCGACTGCTGCCGACCGCCACGGGCGCCGCTGGGGCCTTTGCGGCCTCGACGATTTCCGCTTTCTGTGGCGCGACCGCCGAGTCTGCGAGGGCCATCCCCGGTGCCGCGGAGGCAACTGGAGGCGATGCAGCTAGTTCCGTGGCCATCGGTGCGGCAGCAGGCCCGTTGGCCGCTACCACCCGAATCTCTGCCGCCTTCTTGTCTGCCGATAAGCCGGCTACTTTTGACGGCTGGACCGAGAAGGTCGGGCTGGCATCGGCCTTCGCGGGCGTTACCTCGGGTGCCTTACCGACAAATTTCTCGGCGGCCGGCCTTGCTTCCGCCGCCTTAAACTCGAATCCAGGGCCTTCGCGCATAGCCAGCGATTCTGGCATTTCGTTGGTGTGCTCGGCCGGCCGGGCGAGGACCGCTTGATCCTTGGCTCGATCCGCTTCCATGTCGCGAGCGCCGGACGGTTCAGCGATCGCCATCCGAGCTTTCTCGGGGGCAGCCTTTGGGCTTTCTGGCTTTGCCAGCGCATCGTCGGGGAGACGTTTCTTCGCTTCACCAGCGGGAACGTCCCAACTTCCGTCCGCCGCCGAACCCGTAGTCCGATTCTCTCCGGGAACGGACGTTGGATTTGCCGCAGGCGTGTGTTCGAGCCTGGCGACCTCTTGATTTGGTTTCGGCGGCGGGGGAGCGGTGAAATTGATGATGACTGCTGTTACCACGACGACACACGACCAGATCAGGGCCCGCTTGCTGAACATCCCCCGCAACGAGATCTCGCGCCAAGGGATCCCCAGCCAACCGGCCGAGTCCGCATCGGACCCCTTCAGGGTTTCGGCGGCACGGCCGGCCGACGGCTTGTCGTCCGCCTCTTCCGGCATTTTGTCAGCCGCCCTATCCGGCAGCAGCATCCGGCGCTCTGCGACCTTCAGCACCTGGGCGCTGAGATCTTCATCGAGCTTTGCCTGCGGCAGTGCTTGCACAGTGCTGCCCAGCGCGGAGTTCCTCCAGCAGTTGCCGGGCCTCCGGACTGGCGGCCAGGATCTGCTCGACGCGGGCCTGCTCTTCGGCGGTCAACTCACCGTCGACATAGGCGCTGAACAATTCTGTCTCAGGAACTTCGTTCATACGTACGTCAGGCTTTCTAGCCTGACCCTGTCCGGTTGACAGCCAGGCTCGGTCACCATGTACTCATGGTCGGCCTGACGTACAACCGTGCTACTTGCCTAATCGTCTGCGGCGCATCCGCCGCATCACCCTTCTACCGCCAGAACCTCTTTCAACTCTTCGCGAAGCTGCATTCGCGCCCGGTGCAGGCGGCTGCGCACCGTGCCCACGGGCAAGTCGAGGATCTCGGCGATGGTCTCATAACAGCAGCCGTCCATCTCCCGCAACACGAGCACCACGCGGTGCTCTTCGGCCAACTGCGAAATTGCCTGCCGCACCTGCCGGCAGCGTTCTTCCCGCTCCAACTGCTCGCTCGGTCCGTCGGCCGCGCTTTGCGGATGCCCTTCGGCGGAGTCCCGCAAATGCCCTTCGGATATGGCGATACGTTCAGCCGATCGCATGGCCCCGCGTCGGCGGTGATGAGTAGCCGCCACGTTGAAGGCGATGCGATACAGCCATGTGTAAAATGCGCTGGCGCCCTGGAACGACTCCAACTTGAGGAACGCCTGGACGAAGGCCTCTTGGACTACGTCTTTGGCATCCTCCGCATTGCCAGCCACATGGACCACGGTGTTGTACAGCCGATCCTGGTACTTCTGCACCAGTTGCCCGAAGGCTGCCGTCTGTCCAGCAAGTGCCTGACTAATGAGTTGGGCGTCGTCGTTCACAGTTGTCTCACTGTAAGAGACGCGGGACGGAACCAAGAAGTTCCCGCAACTTCCATCATCCCCGGATAAGCGGCCCGTGTCAAACCCCCTCTTTACTGGGATTATGCCCCAAACGCCAGCTTCGCCGGCCGGCGAAAAACATAAATCCAGAGGCAGACCGCCACGACCAAAAGCCCGACGCTGATGTTCTGCGAAATATGCATGCCGGTGCCGCAAATGTCCGCTTCGTCGGTGCGGATTTTCTCGATCAGGAATCGCGTAACGGGGTAAACGGTCATCATCAGCGCCGTCAGCTCGCCGTCGCGACGGTGGAATCGATCGTAGCAGAGCAACAGCAGGCAGAGAATCAGGGCGTCGATCGTACTGTAGAGTTGCGTCGGATGGACCGGCAGGGTCCGCGGCAGGGGACGGTCAACGACTAGACGGATCGGTTTCGCCGCGTACCCGCTTGCGGGTGCGGTCGGACGAATGTCGAGCCAGGGATGCTGGCGATGTTCGTCAAGCAGGTTGCGAAGGCGACCGATCGTATCCACTCTGCGGCCGTTAATGCTAATAAGCCGCTGGCCCGCGCGAACGCCGGCCGAGTGCTCGGCAGATTGCCAGGGGACACGGCTGACGACGGCATCCTGGTCGTCGCTGCCGGCAAACTCCAGGCCGTAGATCTTCACCACCTCGCCACCATGGGTTTGCGACTCGGGCGGGTCGTCAATGCTCATGAACAAGGCCTCGCCGCCGATGCCGTGGAGGATCAAGTTGAGTTTGTCGATGCCCAACACGACTGCCGTCGCCTGCTCGGCCGAGGTTACGCTCACGCCGTTGATCTCGTCGATTTTCGTCCCCGGTGTCAGCCCTTCTCGAGCGGCGGGCGAGTTGGCATCGACGCTTTCGACCACGGGCAGATCGTCCCGGACGTTGCCAAACGTCAGCCCGAAAACGCCGGTGATGCCTTGCTCGGCCTCATGCTGGTGGACGGGGCTGTTCCAAGGAAAAGTCACGCCCCACGGCAGATCGCAAGGGCCGCCGTAGCAGCAGCCGTTCAAGAGGCAGCCGACGCGGCCCAGGGCGAGGCCCAGGAGCATGCTGGGGGCAATCAGATCGGCCGTGGCCAAGAGCGGCACCCGACGCCGCCACCAAAACAGTCCCAGCCCTAGCATGGCGCCGAAAACGCGCCGTAGACCACCAGCCCTCCGGCGGCGACGTTCATTATTGCAAAGAGCAAGGCCCCAAGGCCGCGGGAGTACGCGGGCCAGAAGTCTCGGGACCAATACTCGCAGACGTAGACGGTCCGCGCCGAGCATGCCCGGCACGATGATCCAGAAGGCCAGGGCGAAGATCATCTCCGGATCGACGCCCACGCGGCGGGCGCGATACGCGGCCAGTCCCATTCCGGAGAGCACGGCCAGGAGCATCATCATGCCGTAGCCGCGGATCGGCAGGCCGCGGGCATCGCAAAGCAGCGGCAGCAACAAGGCAATCGCCGCCCCGAGCACCGCCAGCACCAGCGCCTGGCTGCGAGTATCGGCGTTCCAGCCCTGGCGGCGGATCAGCCAGGCCAGCAGGACCGCGCTGGCCGCGGCCCACACCGCCAAGAGAAGACCGAAGCCGAAAACCGGCAGGCCAAAAACCTCGCAGGGGATATAGAACAGGGTTTGCAGCATGTAGGAGTTAGAAGTTAGGAGTTAGAAGTTAGAAGTTTGAAGTCGGAAGTCGGGAGGAAGAAGTTAGGAGTTAGAAGTTAGGAGTGAGCAAACGCGAGCATTTCTCATGCTTCTAACTCCTAACTTCTCACTTCGAACTCCTCTTCAAAATGGCGTTGTCAATCAGTCGCGTACTATCGATCGTCACCGCCAGCGCGGCAAGCACGGGCGCGGCGATCTGCGCGACCGGCGCCAGCGTGTCGGGATCGACAATCGCGACGTAATCGATCGTCGCGCCGGCGGCGAGGATCAAATCGGTCATCTGTCGGGCAATGGCCGCCGCGTCGCACTCGCCTTGCGCAACAAGCTGCCGGGCAAGTTCCAGGCATCGCCACAACACGGTGGCTCGCTGCCGGGCGTCGGCACTCAGGTAGACGTTCCGCGAGCTCATCGCCAGCCCGTCAGGCTCGCGAATGATAGGGCAGACTCGGATTTCGACCGGCAGATCCAGGTCGGCAACCATGCGGCGGACGACGGCCGACTGCTGATAGTCCTTCTGGCCGAAGTAGGCGACGTCGGGCTGGATCATGTTCAGCACCTTCAGCACGATCGTCGCCACGCCGCGAAAGTGCCCCGGACGGCAGCGGCCTTCCAGCGGCTCGGCAACGCCGCCGACCTCCACCCACGTGGCATGGCCGGGCCGATAGACCTCGGCATCGCCAGGGGCCATCACGAAATCCGCGTGGCAAGTGCCCAGCCTTTCCAGGTCGGCCTGGAGCGTGCGAGGATATTTAGTCAGGTCCTCGTGCGGTCCGAACTGACTCGGATTGACGTAGATCCATACGACTGTGACATCGCACTCGGCCTTCGAGGCCCGCACGAGACTCAGGTGTCCCGCGTGCAGCGCCGCCATCGTCGGCACCAGGCCGATCCGCTTGCCCGCGCGGCGATACGGCAGCAACGCGGCACGGATGTCAGCGATCGTGGTGAGGACGCGGGGAAGCATGGGGGAAGGATGAGGGATGAAGGATGAGGGATAAAGGATGAAGGATGAAGGATGCGCGGAGGATCGTTTGCGGTTTAGCGCAGGGCTCAGGTTTACGGATCTGAGATTTGAGATTTGAGACTTGAGATATGAAATTTGAGATATGAAATTTGAGATTTGTTTCGGATTTCGACATTCGGATTTCGGATTTTATTTCATTGCTTCTAGCGCCGCCGTCAACTCGACGATCACGGCATTCTTGTCGCCGGCATCCAACCGAAGCACCGGTCCCTCCGCTACGGCCGCTTGATCTTCCAAGGCACGTTCAATTCGCCCCAATTGCTCGCGCGTGAGCAACTCCTCGCCGGGGCGGCCGCGGGCTTGAATGCGTGCTAGCAATGCTTCCAGCGGGGCCCGGAGCAACACGGTCAATCGCGGCCGAACGACCGTGGGCTGCAACTCGTCCCACCGCGCCAGGTAGGCGGGCCATTGCTCCGCGCCCAGCCAGACACTCGCAAAGGCCAGCGATTGTGCAAACCAGAAGTCGCTCACGGTCGGCCGATCCGGCTGGCTCCAGTCCGGTTGGCTGGTTGCCAACTGCCGAGCCCTCTGCTCAAGGAATTCTAGTTCGATTTGCCAGGCGTGGCTAGACGGATTGTGATAGAAGGCCTCAAGCCGGCCGGCATCGAATTGCTCGGCCAGCAGCCGGGCGCTGCTTTTTTCCGCGATTTCCCCAGCCAGATAGCTCTTGCCCACGCCGATGGGACCGGCGATGGCAAGATACCAGGGCGATTGATTCAGGTGGTCCAAGAGCTGCGCGATCGTCCGGCATGTGCCTGGATGGAGCATCTGCGGGGCGACCTCGGCGGCCGGTTCCAGCACGAATCGCCGCCACGCCATTCGGGGGTGGGGAATGACCAGATCGCGGTCGGACCATGTCAGGTTGTCATAAAGCAGCAGATCGAGGTCGATCGTCCGCGGCCCCCAGTAGACGGCGCGTTGCCGGCCCAGCTCGGCCTCGACCTTCAGTAGTTCTGCCAGCAGGGCGTGGGGGGATAGGGAAGTTTGCAGGACTGCGGCGGCATTCAGATAGGCCGGCTGCGCATCGGGCCCGCCTACGGGAAGGGTCTCGTGATAATGGCTCTGTCGCAATACTTCAATTTCAGGATGCCGCTGCAATCGGGCCAGGGCCTTGTCGAGCCCTCCCTGCCGATCACCTAAGTTCGAACCTAGTCCAATCAAGCACAATGGCATGTGGCAGTTTCCAACAAAGTTCTAATAAGAATCGATTATACAGTAGCAGGCACACCACCCGCCGGGTACCCGGTGCCTGCTACTTTGCAACGAAATCGTGTGCCCCCCCTTGCCAAGCATGCCTCTTGCGCACGACAATATAGATCGCGCGAGAACCGAGTTCTTGACCGCGGGGCCTTCCAACGGAGTGTTGTCTTGAAAACCTTGCAGGACGAAATGCAAGCCGAGCAGATCCTTGCCCTGGCAAAGGACCGTATCCGCTGCCACTCGCATCTTTCCGCGCAGCGAATCTGGTGCGAGTATCGCGGCAGGCGGCTCTATCTTCGCGGCCAGGTCCCGAGTTTCTATTTGAAGCAGTTGGCCCAGACCGCCGTTTGCGGACTGGACGGCGTGTCCGAAGTGGTCAACGAGATCGAGGTCCTTTGGTAGGCCGCTGGCCGGATCATTCAAGTAGGGTGGGTGAAGCACGGAAGCTCTCTCTATGGTGCGTTGCGCGAACCAGTCGAGAACTGCATTAGGCGCTTTCGTGAAGTTGACTCCGTGCGCAACCCACCATTTTTCGAGGCTTCGCTCCACGCACCGCTCCACGCACCCTACAGCCGGTCGATAATCCGGGCTTACCCCTCTTTCGCCAGTTTTCTTAGCGCATCGATCCCGCGCGCGATCATCTCATTAGACGCCGCATAGGAAATGCGGAAGTGCGTGTCGCGGCGGCTGAAGACGTTGCCCGGAATCACCAGCAATTGGTATTTCTCGATGCCGCGAGCGACGAATTCCATGCCCGATCCCCAGGGCAGTTGCGGAAAAAGATAGAAGGCCCCGCCGGGCACGGTCAGATCGTAGAGATCGCGAAGGCCCTCGACGAGCATGTCGCGCTTGCGGCGATAGGCGTCGATGTGCGGCTGGACGTCGCAATCCAGGGCTGCGGCCCCCGCCCATTGCGCCGGCTGCGGCGCGCAAACGAAACTGTATTGCTGAAGCTTGATCATCTCGTGGATGATGGCCGACGGTCCATGGGCGAACCCCAGCCGCCAGCCGGGAATGGCGTAGGTCTTGCTGAAGCCGTCGACCACCAGCGTCTGGGGATTGTAGCTGGCCGGCGAAATGAACGGCCGGTCGTAGCAGAAATGGCGATAGATCTCATCGCTCAGCAGGACGACGTTCCGCTCGGCCGCCAACTGGGCGATGCCGCGGACTTCCTCCTCCGTGGCCACGGCGCCGGTTGGGTTGGCGGGGCTGTTGAAGACGATCATCTTCGTCCGCGGCGTGATCGCGGCCGCCACGCGGTCCACGTCGATGCGGAAGTCGGGATAGGTGTCGACATAGACGACCTTCGCCCCGGCCACGGCCGCCAAGGCGTCGTACATCACGAAGTACGGGTCGAAGACGATCACCTCCTCGCCGGGGTTCAAGAGCACGAGCATCGCCAGCATGATGCCGCCGCTGGTGCCGCTGGTGACGAACAACTCGCGATCGGCGTGGCCGAACTGCCGGTCGACTTCGCCTTGCAGCTTCTCCCGCAGCACCGGCATGCCTTGCGACAGGGCGTAGCCGTTCTTGCGGCTTTCGATGGCCGCGATCGCCGCGCGGCGGACCGGTTCCGGCGTCTCGAAATCGGGCTGGCCGATGGAGAGATTGATCGGATTGGTGAGCTTCGCGCCCAGGTCGAAAACCTTGCGGATTCCGGAGGCGTCGAACAGACGGGTGCGATCGGCGAGCCAGTGGGAGGACATGGGAAGGATGTGAAGGATGAGGGATGAGGGATGAGGGATGAGGGATGAAGGATGAAGGATGAAGGATGAGGGATGAGGGAGAGGGATGAGGGATGAAGGATGAAGGATGAGGGATGAAGGATGAGGGATGAGGGATGAGGGATGAAGGATGAGGGATGAGGGATGAGGGATGAGGGATGAATCGCCACAATCAAGGTATCACCTTATCTTAATTCCTCCATGCGTAAACGTCGAGGGGCCGAGGGGCCGATCATCCCTCGGGGCTCTCATATTTGAGATTTGAAATCTGAAATCTGAGACTTGCCATTCCATCCCTCATCGCTAAACCCTCATCCCTCATCCCTCGTTTTTCCGCCATCCGCCTGGTCGAGCACCCCCGAAAATGCCAGATCGTTGCGGCTGAGCAACACGAGCAAGTGCGTCAACGTTCGCAAAGCGTCGGGCACTGGGGCCTGACCGGCGGCATACCAGAGCCGGCCGGCCGTGTCGACGGCGATTGGCGCACGGCTTTCCCGCATCCGTTGAAATGCCTGCTGCCGCAGCTCTCCACCGTGGATGACGGGGTCGGCGCCACTCCCGGCGATCAGTGCCAGCAGTCGCTCCGCCGCGACCGACTGCCCTTGCTCGTCGAAAATGTGGCAGTTCTCGCCATCGTCCGCGATTTGCATTCCAAAGTGGGCCTGGGCGGCTGACACTTGCTCTCCGAGGCCGATCCCGTTTTCAGCGAGGATGATCCGGCAGGCCACGTTGCGGATCAACTCCTCCACGTAAGCAACGACCGGTCCCACCGCACAGTCCAGCACGAACCGCAGCGGACGCAGGGCGTGATAGGCCGGGCGGAGATCGCTTAGGTAAACCGCAGCGGCCGCGAACCGCCGCAACGGCCCGAAGGTCCGCGCAGGACGATCGATCGCTGCGCCGGGCCTGGGTTGCAGAGAAGCCGCAATGTCGTCCAGCAACCCGCCTTGGGAAAGCGGTTCTCCGTGGGCCCAAAACTTCAGCCCTAGGGTGTGCGGAGCACCGGTCGGATTGCCCACGAAAATCCCGCCGTCGGCCGCCAGATGCTGGATTGCCATAGCCAGGCAGGCGCGCTGGCTGGCCCAATATCGATAACCTCGCAGCCGGCCCAGCGAACCCCTTCGATGACTGACGCGACGATCACCGCAGAGGACAGCCGGCCGTCGCTGGCCACGACCGCTGCTGCTTGGCTGTCTCCGTCCGTTGAGCTGGCTAGTCGCCGCGCGAGTTCGATCGCGAGTCCCCGCGCGACGCTGGGGCTCAAGTCGTTGATCGCCACGTTGCCCGCCCCTTCCGCGTGAAACAGCCGAGGCCGTTGGGTCCTCGAAACTTCCGCCAGTTGACGCACCTGCCGCGACGAGAGGCCGATGGTATCATCGCGCCGAGGGCAATCGCGGCAGGCCGGATAGAAACTGGCCAGTCTGCCCAGATGAACGGCGCGGGAAATCCCATAGATCTCCCCCGGGCAGCAGTATTCAGCAGTGGAAAGGCATTGGGGCACGCCCGGTACTTTAGGTCAGCAGGGCGGGAAAGGCAAGAGGGAAGTAGGTCCCTCTTGCCGAGAGGGACGGCCGAGAGGGACGAATGTGTGGCAATTTCGTAAAAGGCCCGACGTTTTTCCAGCGGTTTGGCACACAATAGACCTTTCCGGCAGAAAGGACCTACTACCCCTTGCAAAATGGCAATCGGCAAGCAAGACTATGGGAAAGATGAACTATCTGTTTCGCGCCGATTCTATGGAGTCGATCCTATGACTGCCGCCCAGCGACTGGAAATTCAAGAAAACGGCGATGTTACCGTCGTCCGTTTCCTCGATCCGCGGGTCACCAATCCGCTGGAAATCGAGGAACTCGGCCGGCAACTCTACCAGGTGCTGGATTCCAAGCGCGGTTTGAAACTGGTCATCGATTTCTCGCCTGTGGAATTTATCTCCAGTGCGATGATCGGCAAGCTGATCTCGTTGAATCGCAAGGTCAAGGTCGGCAAATCGGCCCTGCGGCTTTGCAGCATGCGGCGGGAAATCCGCGATATCTTCCATCTTTGCAATCTGGAGCGGGTGTTCGACATTCGCGCGGACCAGGCGGCGGCCATCGCCTCCTTCTGAGGGCTGCACATTTCCTCTTGCCCCGCTTCCCGCAGCTTCGTATACTGCCCGGCGCAGGAGGCGGTAGGATAGGTTTTCAACCTGTCTGGTTCGATCTCTTGCGGAAAGCAAGGAGGCTTCGAACATGGGCACGCGATTCCTATTCACGGCATTCATACTCTCCGTCTTTTCCACCCCGGCCTGGGCACAACCCGCTCCCGGCGGATCGGGTCCTGCGCCTGGTTCCACGTGGCGTCCGGCGTACGAGCGGATAGCGGCGTCGTTCCGGCGGCCGCCGCTTCCCCGGCATTCACGCCGCCCGGCGCTGCCGGCGCTGCGCCGGGCGCTAACCCGTTCCTCGCGCCGCCGCCCTCCGTGCCGCGCCGCGCCGCGCATGTAACCGCGGGCAACGGCACCCTGCCCAACGACCAAGGGCAGGTCTGGCGGGAGTACGACATCAGCAGCTACACGGCCCGCGTGACCACTACCAAGCGGCCGGAACAAGCGATCGTCGACTGGATCCTTCGCGAGACAGGCTATGAAGTCTGGCACAGCGAGCCGTTCGGCATTCTGAGCGCCTCGCCGCGGACACTGCGGGTCTATCACACGCCGCAGATGCAGGCCGTGGTGTCCGACATCGTCGATCGCTTCGTGGCCAGCGAAGCGGAAACCCGCTCCTTCAGCGTTCGCATCGCGACGATCGACAGCCCTAACTGGCGGCGTGACGGCCCACCGCACGCTACGGCCCATCCCCGCGCAGACGCCCGGCGTCAGCGCCTGGCTGCTGTCGAAAGAGGACGCGGCCGTGGTCCTCAGCGCGCTGCAACGCCGTAGCGACTATCGCCCTCACAGTTCAGACTACCTCTTGGTGAACAACGGCCAGTCGACCGTGGTTTCGTCCATTCGAGGGCACACCTTCATCCGCGACGCAAATCCCCGCCCCGACGCCTGGCAGGGCTACGACGAAATCCGGGGCCAGATCGACGAAGGGTTCTCCCTGGAGTTCAATCCCCTGCTCTCCACCGACCGCCGCTCCGTCGACGCCATGATCAAGTGCCAGATCGATCAGGTGGAGAAGCTCGTGCCGGTGATGTTGGAGGTGCCCACGCAAACCTCTCCCCGGCAGCGGGCCAAGATCGAGGTGCCGCAGATGAGCAACTTCCGCTTTGCCGAGCGCTTTCGCTGGCCGGTCGATCAGGTCTTGCTGCTCGACCTGGGCGTCGTCGCCTTTCCGGAGGCCGTCGACTCGACGACCACGGTGGCCGGTCTGGCACTGCCGCTTCCCGTCTCGCCGCCGAGGGCCGATCTCTTGGTGATCATCGAGAGCAAGGGCCCCGTGGCCGCGTCAACTGGCGCCGCCGCCGGCGCAGGCATTCCACCGGCGGCTGCGGGACAGGCGCCGCGACAATAGGCGAATGTTATTCCCTTGTTCCCAGAGTTGTTGGATCATAACGCGATGGAGCAATGGCATCCCGGAAGTTGTCCCGGTAGACGATTTTGCCGGTGAATAGTTTGTGGACGCCGCTGGGGCGAACAAAGATCTCATCATTTGTGCCGAATTCGTCGAAGAGACGTTCTTCCAGACGAATGGCCTCGACGCCCGGCAGCAGAGAATAGTAGCTGTTCAGCAGGAACTGACCGAAATAAGCGAAATAAGTGCGGCAGTCGAGATTATCGATGTGGCACCAGCCGCCGGGAATCCACGAATGGTAGAGTTGGATCTGCCGCATGAGCGGGAGCGTGCCCCACAGGACAACACAAGCGTCATTCGCGATAATGGGACAGCCGAGAATGTCATTGGGCGGTCTCTTCCCCGGCCGGTATTCCACTTCAGCGCACGTCATGCCTTGACGCTCGACCTCAGCCATAAAGGTCTGCGCATGGTCTTGGTAGACGCCACGTTCGATCAGCCAAATGGGCCTCATCCGCGACCTGTCCTTCCTGGCTTATATGTGCAGCCGCGTCTCCGCGACTCAGCCAAACGGCAGCACTCGCACCCGCGATTTCTTCTCGTCAACAACCACCAAGGCACCGGCCGCGAGGGCAGCATCATGCTCGCGTAGGGCGGCAAGCACCACCGGTCCCATGTGCTCTGGAAGCGAATATCCACCACAATCTGCACAGTCATGTGACGACCAGGATCTCTTCCCGCTCTTCCAGTCGCCAAGCGGCATAGGCCAGCGACGCGTCGATGTCTTCGGGCTCAAGATAGGGATAGGCTTGGAGGATTCGCTCGCGCGAATGGCCGGACGCGAGCAATCCCAGAATCGTGCCGACCGTGACGCGCAGGCCGCGGATACACGGCTTTCCGCCCATGACGGCCGGGCTCAGGGTGATACGAGAAAGTTGCATGTCAATTTTCTTCGCTCCGCAGTTTAGAAACATCGTGAACTCAACCAAGTCATTATACCAATCGCAACTTGGTCGAGGTACGCCACCCCCGGCATCACGGCGGAGCGTGATGAGTACGGCGAGCCTCACGCCAGCCGCTTCTCCATCTCCTTGCGGCCCAGTTCGAGCGCCTCGCTCAGCTTCTCGGGCAGCTTGCCGCCGGCCTGGGCCATGTCGGCCCGGCCGCCGCCCTTGCCGCCCACAAGCGCTGCCGCCTCGCGGATCCATTGCACGCTGTCCAGCCCTCGATCGACCAGGTCGCGGCTGAGGCCAGCGATGAGCATGACCTTGCCCTCGTCCTGCTTGGTGCCCAAGAGCACGGCCACCGGGGCGGCCTTGCGGCGCAACTGGTCGATCAGGTCGCGGAGCGACTGCGGCGTGCCGCCGGGCACGTCGGCCGCCACGATCTTCACGCCCTGCACCTCCACGGCGCCGGCCACAAGCTGGTCGACGCCCGTGCCCTCGGCCTTCGGCGCGGCCGCGGCCTTCTTCTGCAACTCGCGGACCTGCTTCGCCAGGGCCTCGACCCGATCGGGCAACTCCTCGTCCGCCACGCGGAGCGTCAAGGCGATCCGCCGCAGCAGGGCCTCGTCGCGCTGCACCCGCTGGACCGCCGCCAGGCCGGTCAAGGCCGTGATCCGCCGGATGCCCTTGGCAATGCTCTCCTCGCCGATGATCTTCATCAGGCCCACCTGCGCCGTGTTGGCCAGGTGCGTGCCGCCGCAGAGCTCCTTGCTGTATTCGCCCATCGAGACCACGCGGACGATGTCCGGATACTTCTCGCCGAAGAGCATCATCGCCCCCAACGTCTGCGCCTCGTCCTTAGGCATCAGCGTCCACTCCACCGGCACGGCCTCGATCGCCCGGGCGTTGACCTCGGCCTCGATCGTGGCAAGCTGCTCGGCGGAAAGGGCCTGGTCGAAGTTGAAATCGAAGCGGAGCAGGTCGGCCTCGACCTTCGAGCCCTTCTGGTGCGTCTGCGTGCCGAGCGTCTTCCGCAAGGCGTATTGCAAGAGATGCGTGGCCGAGTGGGCGCGGCGGATCGCCTGCCGCCGTTGCGGATTCACAACCGCATACACGGTGTCCTTGTACTCGATGCGCCCCACGACGAGATTCCCGACATGCAATATGAAATCGTCCTCGATCCGCGTATTGGTCACCTCGAAACGGCCGTTGGGTCCGGTGATCCAGCCCGTATCGCCGACCTGCCCGCCCATCTCGCCATAGAAAGGCGTGCGGTCGAGCACGATCACCGCTGGCAGTTTGCTATCAAGCTCATCGAGCCTGTACGAAAGCTCGTCGCCCACGAGCAGGCCCATCACTACTCCTTTGGCCGTGTCTGTCTCATAGCCCACGAACTCGCTGGATTGCAGCGTCTCGCGGATTTTGTCGAGCGGCCCCTTCTTGAAGAGTTCTTTCCGCTGCCCTGCGCCAGAGTCCGTTTCGTGCTTCTGTTGGGCCTTTTTGAAGCCATCCCAATCGATTCCCAGTCCACGTTCCACCGCTAGGGTCTCCGTCAGTTCCGACGGGAACCCGTGGGTCTGTAAGAGATCAAAGGTCTCGCGGCCGGAAACAGTTTTCGACTTGGCCTTCACCGTTTCGTCGAAGAGCCTCTCGACCCGCGGCATTTTGGCGTTGATGACCTCAAAGAACTGGCTTTCCTCGTTCCGCAGCCCTGCGGCGACGCGCTGAACCGTCTGCTGCAACTCGGGGTAGGGGGCCTTCATCAGATCGGCCACGACCTGGGGCAGTTGATAGAGGAACGCCTCGTGGATGCCCATCTGGTAGCCGTCGAGCACGGCCCGGCGGATCAGCTTGCGGATCACGTAGCCCTGCTTCTCGTTGTCGGGATAGACGTTCTCGTGGATGGCGAAGGAGCAGGCCCGCACGTGGTCGGCGATGCGGCGGAGGCGGCGGCCCCTGTCCTGATCAATGTCGCTGCCGCTTTCCGGCTCGTACTTCACCCGGCAGACCTCCCCGGCCGCCTCGACCAGAGGGCGGAGGATGTCGATATGGTAGTTGGTTTCCACACCTTGCAGCACGGAGGCCATGCGTTCGAAGCCCATGCCCGTGTCGATATTCTTGCTGGGCAGAGGGCGGAGGTTATTCGGCGGCGCGCCGACGCGGTTGAACTGCGTGAAGACCAGGTTCCAGACCTCGACCGATCCGCGGGGCGTGGTGACGTAGATCTCGCTGCACGGCCCGCAGACGCCGTCCGGCCCTTGGCTGGGGGCGCTGGCCGGCCAGAAGTTCTCGTCTTCGTCCATCCGCGTCAGGCGCTCGGCCGGCAGCTTGACCTCATCCAACCAGATCTTGGCCGCTTCGTCGTCGTTGAGGTAGATCGTGGCCGAGAGCCGGCTGGGATCGACGCCCATCCACTGCTTGCTGGTCAGGAACTCCCAGGCCCAGAGGATGGCTTCGCGTTTGAAGTAGTCGCCGAAGCTGAAGTTGCCCAGCATCTCGAAGAACGTATGGTGGTAGGCCGTGCGGCCGACGTTCTCGATATCGCCCGTGCGGAGGCATTTCTGGCAGGTCGTGGCCCGCGTGAAGTCGAGCTTGCAGCGGCCGAGGAAGTGGTCCTTGAACTGGTTCATGCCGGCCGGCGTGAAGAGCACGGACGGGTCCCAGCGGGGCACCAGCACGTCGCTGGGCCGGCGGACGCAGCCCTTCGATTCGAAAAACGAGAGGTATTTTTCCCGCAGTTCATCACTTTTCATCGGAATCAGCACTCGGCAGGGAGGAAACAGGATGGACAGAATCCCTTATCATAGCGGGAGATGGGGCGGGTGAAAAGGCGGCTTGCCGAAGGCTGTGACCTGTTCCAGACTAGTCAAACCAGCTTTTTTCACCCGAGGGGCTCGGGTTGGCGGCTGAAAACCACAAGAGGTAGGAAAGCCCCAACAGAGTTCATGCGCGATTGACGAAGGGGTTAATGACCGTAACCGAGTCGTACGCGACACCGTCGCCGAGGTCTTCGGAATAAAGAGTTCGCACGCCTGCGTCGATGCACGCCGCGATGAGCATGCTATCCCAGTGAGACAAGCTATAGCGAGAACTCAGATCGAGCGACTTTCGGAGCATACCTTGCGCAGGCCGTACGCAACGAAACATCGGCTCCACGGTGTTCAGGTATTCAAGAGTATCTTGCCGGCTGGTCCGTCCCTCGTTCTCCCAGCGCCGAAGGCAGCTTAGAAATTCCGCAGCCACCTGCCATAATAACAGAGTCTCCACTTGGGCCTTTCCGAGACGCGCAAGAAGCTCGATTGCCTTGGGACGCTTCGCCGGTTCGTCCGCGTCAACATAATAGACCAGTATATTCGTATCAACGGCGTTCATGCAATTCATCCCGCGTGTATCGCCGGCCGCTGGCGTGAATCGGGCGCTCCTTGCATAGCTTCTCCAGCGCCTCAAGCCCTGCGTTGAATCTGATTCGCCAATCCTCCTCAGGCTCGACTGCGATGCGCACGCGGCTCTGATCCGGCAACTCGATCGGGTGGTCGAGTTGAAGATGGCCGCGGACAACGATTCCAGTCGTTTCTGTTCTCATTAGCGATCCTCCAACCAAAAGTCGTCATGATTCCGTCCGGCCTCAATTGTAGCTTCAAGGGCGCTGCCCCGTCAACCGCGGCGGAAACCGGAAACCGGTAAACCGGTTGCCAATCGGCCGCAAGGGTGCCGGAAGGGATCGAAAACTCGCGCTGACAATGAACCCCGCCACAATTATAATGTCAGCAATGTCAGCATGCGAATTGTCGCCGATGAACAGCATTCAATCCACAAGGAGGAAAAAATGGATTTCGACATTCATCAACTCGACCGCATGTCCCCCGATTCCGAAGGAGCCGAAGCGGCATTCGAGGCCTTCCAGCAGGCACTGCTGGAACGCTTCGAACAATCGCCGGAGGGCCAGGAGCGTCTCAAGTCCGATCCGGACATGGGCTTCTGGGCAGCCCAGTTGGCCTACTATGGCTATCAATACGAGCGCACTGCGGTGCCGCAAATGACCGTTGGCGACGTGCGGTCGGTTGTCACCGATTTGTTTCCTCGCAAGATCTCGCTGCATTCTCCGGACCAAGCGGACGACGCGATCCAAGAACTGCTGGCCTTCTGGCAGTACTTGAAACGCGAGTATCACCTGCCGCAAAGCGATGCCGTCCTGAAGTTCTTGGCGAGGTGGAGCCCGACTTCCCGGGCATGATGAACGATCCGTCGAATTTCGGCATGGCCAAGTCGTTTTTTACCATGGGCCACGCCGCCGGCTTCGATATGACGACCCGCGAGGGCTTGGATGCCTTTATGCTGGCCTTCAACACGGGACAGCTCGCCCGGCAGACGCCGCCGCGTTCTTTCATGCCGATCTCCTCCTTCTTCGGGTTGTCCGGCCGCGTGGATCCGGCCGCAAGGAAGGCCGAGAAGAAAAATCGCAAGCAGGCCGAAGCAGCACGGAAAAGAAACCGCAAGCAACGGAAGTAAATCAATGCGTAAAATGCCTGCTCAGGCAAACTGATACAGGCCCGCGTTGCCCTGCTTTCCCACAAGCAAAAGCGAGCCCATTCGCTGGAGACAATAGACGATCCGCTGCGCCGACCAGCGTCGCACTCCCAGCGATTCGGCCAGATGGGCCGTGTGAAAAGGCGACGGCAGAGGGCAGCGAACCAGGCGAGCCAGGTCGGCCGCCGTCCGCAGGCGGTGCTTGCCGCGGATGGCCACCAACCGCTGGTCTTCGACTTCATGGTCGTTGTCCCGCCACCGCCGTCGCCGGCCATGGCCCGGGTAGCGCGATTCCTCGACCTCGACCAGCAGCACCTCCAGCGTCAGGCCGCGATGCGGGAAGACATTGGTGAAATAGACCAGTTCGTTGAAGAGGTCCAAGAGCTGCCCTCTCTTAGGGCTGAGCCGCCGGCCGAGCACTTCGCCCCCTTTGCCGGCCTTTTTCACCAGCAGCTTGGTGGCGATGATCGGCTTGACGATCGTCACGCGGTGCGATTGGAGCAGATCGCGGATCTTGTCGCGGATTGCACCCAGCGAGCCGTGCTGGATTTCGATCAGCCGCCCGCGGGCGACGGCGTCGATGCGATAGCCCTCCAGGGAAACCTCGTATTGGGCCCTGGGGCCGGCGTACAGCAGCTTGAGTTCGCGGTGGAGGGAGGTTTCCATGGGGTGACCAAGCACGAAATCCGAAACCCGAAATCCGGAAACAAATCCGAAATCGAAAATTCGAATGATCAAGAGTCGTTTTCGACCTTTCGACGTTCGACAATTAGGATTGTTTCAGATTTCGTTATTCTACCCCGGCGGTTCGATTCCGAAATCGCGAATGGTCAGCAAACTGGCGAACGGATAGCCGCGCTGGGTGAAGGCTTCCGCCCCGCCTTCCATGCGGTCGATGATGGCAACCACGCGGACGACCTTCAGCCCGAAGGCCTCGCAGCGCTCGATGGCCTGCAGCGACGACCCGCCGGTAGTGACCACGTCTTCGACGATCACCACGTCCCAACCGGGCTCGACGGGCCCTTCGAGATAGCGGTTGGTGCCGTGGCCCTTCGATTCCTTACGAACCATGAAGCCGGTGATGGGCGTGCCGCGGACAGCGGACATCGTGACCACGGCGGCCGTGATGGGGTCGGCGCCGATCGACATCCCGCCCACCGCGGCAGGCAGCGGCCCGGCCGCCGCGAGCAGATCGAGGATGCCCTCCGCCACCAGCAGGGCCCCGTGGGCATTGAGCGTCACCTGCTTGCCGTCAAGGTAATAGGATGCCTGCTTGCCGGAAGCGAGCGTGAACTGGCCGAACTTAAGGGCCTTCTGGCGGAAAAGAGCAATCAGGGAACTCTTGTCATACATGGATACACCAACCTGATGAAGAAACTCGAAATCCGAATTTCGAAATCCGAAACAAATTCAAAATACGAATAATAAACTTTCAAAACGGAGTTTCGGTCATTATGATTTTGATTATTTGAGTTTGTTTCGGATTTCGAGTTTCGGATTTCGGATTTTCCTACAGATATGTTTGAATCACGTCGCTCCAGCGGCACTGGGCCTTGAGGATCAGCTCGATGACCTCGCGGACCGCCCCGCCGCCGCCGCGCTCCTGGGTCGTGTAATGGGCCGCCTGGCGGACCTCGCCGCAGGCATCGGCCACGGCGATCCCGAGCCCCACGGCGCGGATCACGGGCAGATCGGGCAGGTCGTCGCCCATGTAGCAGACGCGGTCGCGGGTGAGCTTCAGTTCCCCCAGGATCTGTTTCAGCGCCGCGAGCTTGTCGGGCACGCCCTGGCGGAGGATCTCGATGCCCAACTCCGCCGCCCGGACCTTCAGGCTCTGCGTGCTGCGGAGGGTGACCATGCCGAACTCGTAGCCGGCCTTCTGCCAGAGCTTGATGCCCAGGCCGTCGCGAACGTGAAAGGCCTTCGATTCGATGCCCTGGTTGTCCAACACGATCAGGCCGTCGGTGAGCACGCCGTCGACATCGGACAGCAGCAGGGCGATCGATCGGCAGCGTTCTTCGAGTGTCATGGGAAGGGAGATGAGGTTGCGTCGTGGGGTATTGACGGGAGCATGCAGGATGGTCTTCACACGAAGAATGGAGGCGACATTCTAGCGAGATCCTTGTTCGACCGGGAC
The DNA here is from genome assembly GCA_963824275.1 of uncultured Planctomycetia bacterium. GTDB lineage: Bacteria > Planctomycetota > Planctomycetia > Pirellulales > Thermoguttaceae > JANXQG01. The sequence goes on from CAWGOT010000005.1 coordinate 242,657, forward strand.
CTGCTGCTCGGTCATCTTCGCAAGGAGATATACGACGATTCCCAGAAATCGAGAGAGCTCCGGCATCGTTTGGTCCCCGGAATAACTCCGATCTTGAGACGCCACGATTGGTGTTTTAGTCCAGGTTTACCAATAAGTCAAGTATTGGATCGCCTGAATTAATCGTGGGCATGTGCATTTCCGTGTGTCTGTGAGGTCCGCGGGCAAATCACTCGGCGCCGCCCACGATCCCCCAGCCCTCGGGCCGCGAGGTCTTGGCCGACACGCCCTCCACCTTCGGTGGAAAGAGCCCCACGACGTTGGTCACGTCGATCAGCCCGATCGGCCGGCCATCGCCGTCGACGACGGGTAGTTCGCTGATTTTCCGTTGGGCCATCAGGGCGACGGCCTCCGACATCATGGAGCCGTAGGCCACTTGGAGCGGATTGGCTGTCATCACGGAGTGGATCGGGGCGTCCAGGGCGTTGTCGCGACGGTGCTCGAAGAGCCGGGCGAGGTCGCTATCGGTGAAGATGCCGGCCAGCCGGCCGCTGGAATCGACGAGCATCGTGGCCCCGGTCCGCCGGCCGGGCACGCTCACGCGGACCAGGACCTGGCGGACCGTCTCCTCCTGCGGCGCGACGCGGCATTGCGCAAGCGGACGCATGTGCTGCTCGACCTTGCTGAGCTTCAGGCCCAGGTTGCCGGCCGGATGAAAGCGGGCAAAATCCTCGCGGGCAAAGCCCCGCATGCGGCTGACGACCAGCGCCAGGGCGTCGCCCACCGCCAGCATCGCCGCCGTGCTGCTGCTGGGCGCCAAACCGAGCGGACAGGCCTCTTCCACCGGCCCCAGGTCGATGACCACTGCGGCCGAGCGGGCCAACGTGCTGCCGGCTGAACCGGTGACGGCGATGATCGGGGCTTGCGTCTGGGCCAAGGGCGGCAGGAGGCGGACGATTTCCTCGGTCTCGCCGCTTTGGGAGAGCACGAGCACGACGTCGTCGCCATGCACCCTGCCCAGATCGCCATGCACGGCCTCGGCCGGATGGAGGAAGTGGCTGCGCGTGCCCGTCGAGGCCAGCGTGGCCGTGATCTTCAGTCCGATGAGCCCTGCCTTGCCGATGCCGGTGACGATCGTGCTTCCACGGCAGTTGAAGAGGTAATCCACCGCTCGGCAGAACTCCTGGTCGAGCCGCCGCGCGACCTGAAGGATCGTCCGGCTTTCGGTTTGCAGGACCTCGCGGGCGAAGCTCAACTGCTCGAAATCGGTCCAGCGGCGGGCGGCCGCGACTGGTTGGCTGCTCATCTTTCGTCGTCCTTGACGTGTCTTCGGGTTGGCGGCAAAAGTCAGACCGCGGCCCTGCTGAGCAACCGCTCGCTGATCACCGGTCTTTCAACGTACTTGAATCCCTGAAAAGTGACCAGCACGACATATCCGTTGCTGAACAGGATTTCGCGGGTAAAATCGCCCCCCTTCGTGCGTCCTGCTTCGTCATAGAGCCAAAGGACATGCTCATCGCTGAATCGGTCGCTATCGACGGGCTTTGACCGCTCGGTCGGTTTGACATGGGCGGGAGCGGATTGTAGCTATTTTGGGGCGGCGATGCAACGCGGAGTTTGATAATTAGCAACCCCAAAAGAGTGGTGCGAGTTAGCCGAGCTTGGCAAAGGCTATCGCAGCGTCACGAATCGCGACTTGCGCCCGGCTACCCGCCCGCCTTCGCTGCAGGTCGGCCCACTCCGCCTGCAAAGTCGCGCAAAAAGAGCGAGTAGGCGATCATCTTGATGTCGTCGTTCCCGGAAAACGGTGGTATTCTGAAACTGTTAGGATCATCGGCGACTGCCACCTGTGTGTGGGGTCCTGCAATAGCCCGTGGATGCACGGCGTGGTTTGCCGGACTCTCTCTAGCCTGTGGCGGTGTGCCCCACCGCCGCAGGCAAGGAGTCGCGAAATAATTTAGAGGCGATCGGCCCTCAACAGACTGGGGAGCAGCCGAGCATCAGCGATCGAACGAATTCTTGAAACACAAGCCTCTTCGTTCATTCATTTCAATTGGTTCTGGTCGTGGCCGACGGATCCCGATACTTCTTGCCTCGATTTGCCCAAGATCTCGCGCTGCCGAGCAGTCACGCCTTGACCGCTACTTCTCCGCAGATAGAATTTTCACCGGTTAAGCTGTTTATAATCGGCATACGCCAATTCCGATTCTATCGAAGAAACGGTTGCCAAGCTGGCAGTTTTCCGCCCAAACTCGGAGTTTCACCTTTAGACCACTTGCGAGGTTAAGAATTGCCCGCCCCGCAGGGCGATCGGTTCTCGCGCCACAAGCGGAAGCGTGCTTGCACCTGTCCGCTCGGCAATTCAGCCATCGTGTCGCAAGTTCGCAATCCGTCGTCTTTTCCATCCCCGGGTATGTGATGTTTTGAACGTCGAGGGTGTCGTGGCTGACACAACCCCCTTAGCGTCCCGTTCAAGCAGCGATCGCCTGGATTGCCCCCGTCGGCAGGCCGGCGCGACGGTGCCAGACGGTTATCGGGCGATCTGCAGAGTTTCCACAGAGGAGATAAGAAAATGGAAGGCTCCCGGCCGAAGTCGTTTTTCCAGCCCACGCATCGACGGAGTCATCGTCGCCGGGTTCCTGTCCGAGAGCCACTCGCCGTTTCCCGCAGGCTCGAACTCGCCATCCGCCGACTGGGATTCGAGGCCCTGGAAAGGCGCCTGCTGTTGACGGTCACGTCTGCGTTTAACCCCGGCTCGGGGCTCTTGAGCGTCAGCAGCGACGCAGCGGACTCCATCGCAGTCGAGGTCGGCGGTGGCATGGTGCTGATCAACAACGCCAATCCCGGCAGCGGGCCGCTGGCCGCTGCCGCCGTCACGCAGATGTCGATCAGTACGGGGCCCGGAGGCGGCACGATCGATCTTAGCCAATTGGCCGGCGCCGCGCTGCCGAACCTGCAGAGCGGTGAGATCCAGGGCAACGGCAATACCACGCTCGTCGCCCCGCTGGGGCAGGCGAACGCCTGGACCGTAACCGGCGCAAACCAGGGCACTTTGGGCGTTTTAAGCTTTCAGGGGGTGCAAAATCTCACGGGCGGCAATCAGACCGATACCTTCGTTTACGGTGCCTCCGGCTCCGTCAGCGGCACGATCTCCGAGTCGGCCGGAGGCAGCGTGACCCTGGTCGGCAGCACGATCGCCCTGCCCGGCGCGCTCGATACTCAGGGCGGCAGCGTGAGCGTGCAGTCGCCGCTGCCCGGGTTCGCCTTGAACAATAGCTTCACTGCCAGCGGCAACATCGAGACCCAAGGCGGGGCCGTGAACGTTTTCCTTGCCGACCCCGTGGGCAGCGGCGACAGCTTCACGCTCAGCGGCGGCATCTACACCCAGGGCGGCAACGTCTCTGTCAACGCCGACACGATCGTCCTGAACACCCAATCGGGCCCGGCTGCCATTTCCACGCGCGATTTGGCCGCTACGCCCGGGAACCCGGCCAGCGACCCTTCGGTGGGAAACTCGGGCGACATTTCTTTGACCGGCATCAGCATCACGCTGGGCAGCACTTCGGGGCTGGCCGCCAGCGCGAACCTGTACGCCCAGGTCGATTCCGGCAGCCAGTACACGGCGGGCACGATCAGCCTCACGGCTTCCGAAACGGCCGGGGCCGGCAGCGGCAGCGGCTTCAATTTTCCCGTGCTGCCCAAGGTCAATATCACGCAGACCGGCATCACCCTGAATACGGCGGTGGTCGAAGGCGGCGCGGTCACGTTCACGGCCATCGCGTCCAGCCTGCATGTCACGTCCGCCCCGCCCGGCGCCGGCGCGCTAGGCACGCTCATTCAGACGGGCATCGCCTATCTGCAGAACTTCAGCATCATCGGTGCACTGGCGGTTTCCACCTCGCAGGCGGCGATCAATCTTGGCGCCGCCAGCGCGATCACGGCCGTCAGCTTCACCGCCATGTCCACGGCCACCTCGGATGCCGAGACCAACCCGATCTCCATCGACCTCGGCGTGTCGATCGCCATCGTCAACACCAGCGCCACGATCACCGCCGCCGGCCACATCACCACCACCGGCGACACCACGCTGGACGCAGGCGCGGTCAACACCATGGCCGCGATCGCCCGCGCCGGGCGGGAACCTGCAGGGTGTGGGGGCCGCCGTGACCATCGGTGTGGAGAACTCCACCGCGAACTCCACGGTGACCGGCACCGGGCAAGTCCGCGCGGGAGGCGATCTCACCGTGCAGGCCAACACGGTGACCAACAAGGCCCTGCAGGCGATCACCGCCACGGACGACGACGGCAACGTCGGCGTGGGTGTGGCCGTGGCCTATATGAACGACACGACTACCGCCGCGGTGAACGGCCCGGTGAGTTCCGGCGGCGACACGCTCGTCCAGGCCAACGAGGTCAAGAACGGCTTCAGCGGCACGAAGTTCTTCTTCCTGCCCACCTTGTTCACCGGCGTGGCGGTCAACACGGGCACGGGCAACGACGACACCGGCGATCTGCTCTTGAACATGCAGGGCGCGGCCACGACGTACGTCCTTGGCCAGGCGCAGAAGCTGTTCAGCTCGACGGCCAGCAGCAATTCGCCCAGCAGCGGGCCCGCCAAGGACTCCACGCCCGGCTTCCAGGCGGCCGCCGCGGTGGCCATCGACGTCGAAGACAACATGGCCACAGCGACCATCGGCGCGAACACCGCCGTCAAGGTCGGCGGCAATCTGATCGTCGACGCCAACATGAACGACCGGCCCAACGTCATCGCCAGTTCGAGCATCGCCCAGCCCGAAGGCAACGGCGGCACCAGTTCCAGCGATTTCAACGGCTCGGCGGCGGTGGCGATCGGATCCTACACCAACACGGCCACCTCCAGCATCGGCGCAGGCGCCCAGGTAGACGCGGCGAAGACGCTGAAAGTCACTTCCGAAGCCCTCAACGACTTCCAGTACTCCTACGACGTGAACGTGGTGCAGGCCATCGGCCAGAAGCCTACCTTCACGACCACCGACAGCGGGATCAACAACGTCACCGTCAATCCGGGCAACATTGTCGAGGTGGAGAGCAACGACAGCAGCAACGGCACGGTCGGCCACTGGTACCAGTACATCGGCGCGGGCACGCTCACCAACGTCAACCTGACCACCCAGAGCTTTTCCAACACGAATCTCTGGAACGACCTGGGCCCCGGTTGGGAATATCGCTGGGGCAACGGGCTGAAACAGCTCACGACGTATCTGGACAACAGCTTTGGCCTGGACAACAACCTGTTCGACACCTGGAGCCAGGCCACCAGCAACGACAACGACAAGAACAGCAGCTCGACGGCCGAGATCGCCGTGGCCGGCTCGGTGACTTACGACGCGCTGAACCAGACCGCCAACGCCTCGATCGGCACCGGGGCGCAGATCAACCAGGACACCGACCCCGCGTACCGCACCGGGTCGCAAAGCGTCTTCGTGCTGGCCACCGGCACGAACTCGTCGGTGAACGCCGGCGGTAGCGTGCAAGTGCCGGGGTTCATGGGCAGCGACAAGGAACTTCAGGTGGACATCCAGGCGCCGGGCGCCGGCGTGGAGGCCAAGCAGGCGTGCGTGGGGGCGGCCCTGGTAGTGGTCGACTACAGCGACAACGTGACGGCAACCGTCAACTCCGGAGTCAACCTGTACGCCGACAGCCTCGACGTGGACGCCGAGACGGCGGTCTTCAATTTTTCGGTGATGATCTCCGGAGGCAGCTCCGACAATTTCGGCTTCATCGGCGTGCTCTCGCTGGTGAACGTCAACAATACGACCCTGGCCCAGGTGGCCGCCGGCAGCACGTTGGACGTGGGCAACGGCAACGTCGTGGAGACGTTTGCCAAGCCGACTTCGCCGCCGGCCTTCACGACTGCCGCCATCCAGGCCAATGCCCTGCCGGGCACTGCGGGGACCGATGCCTCCGGCGACCCGACCAACACCGTCGCCGCCAGCACGATCGTGCAGGCCCACGATTGGCTCGACCTCTGGGATTTCGTCGGTGGAATCATGGCAGGCGGCAACGCCGGCGTGGGCGCGTCGGTGGGCGTCGGCACCGTCAACCGCGATACGGAGGCTTTTGTCGGCGATCGCGCGGGTGCCGCGGGCAACGGTAGCAAGGCGTCGCTTGCCTCGGGCGGCCCCGTCATCGTCGACGCCAAGAACAACGGCCAGTTCGTCACCGGGGCCTTGGCCGCCGCCAAAATTGCCGCCAATTCCAACACCTCGGGCAACTTCGGCGTGGGTGTCTCAGGCAACGTCTCCTACAACCAGGATACCGACACAACGCTGGCCTACCTGCGCAACGCCAAGCTCTCGGCGGACGGCCTGAGCGTGAACGCCGCCAACCAGACCGAGTTCGACGCCTTCAGCGGCTCGCTGGCGCTGGTGCTCAATTCGGGCGCGTCGGTAGGCATTGCCGGCTCCTACACCCAGAACATGCTGGGCGGCACGACCGGCGCCTACCTCGACAACGCCAACGTCGCGCTCACGGGGAACTTGACGATCGACGCCGCCAGCCAGGGTCCGTTCTACTCGCTGTCGGCCAGCGGCTCGTTCGTTCCCGGCGGCCAAGGCATCGCCATCGCCGGACAGGTCAGCAACAACAACAACGGCTTGACGACACTGGCCGAAATCCTCGACCAGTCCAGCGTCGCGGCGGGCAGCAACAACATCGCCTTGACCGCGACCAGCAACAACAAGATCTTCGCCATTGCCGGCGCGGTCTCCTACGGCGGCACGGCGGGCATCGGCGCGGCCCTGGCCACCAATTCCATCGGCGCTACGGCGGGGGCTTATATCCAGGGCTCCAACGTGACCTCCGCCGGCAGCGTCGGCCTGAACGCGGCCGACAGCAATGGCGAGATCTTCAGCATCACGGCGGGCGGGGCCGGCTCCCAGACCTTCGCCCTGGGCGGAGCCGTGTCGCTGAACCAGATCACCGACGCCAACGACGCCCACATTTCCGGCGGCGCCAGCATCGATGCGGCGGGCGCGGTGACGCTGGCCAGCAGCGACAGCCCGACGATCGAGGCCCTGGCCGGCGGCCTGGCCGGTTCGGGGACCGCGGCAATTGGGGCGGCCTTGGCCACCAACAATATCGACGACACGACCCGCAGCTACATCGACGGCGCGAGCGTGGCCGCGGCTTCGGCGGCGCTGAGCGCAACGTCCAACGCCACCATCGAAAGCCTGACCGTGGCGGGCGCCGGCTCGGGCACGTTCTCCCTGGGCGGCGCGGTGGGGTTGAACAGCATCGGCGACGTGACCGAGGCCTACATCACCGACAACAGCGTGGTGGACGTGTCGGGCTCTGACCCTGACGGCCACGGACGATCCCACGATCACGTCCGGGGCCGGCGCGATCGACGCCGCCGGAACCGCGGCAATTTCGGCCGGGATCGCCACCAACACGATCGGCGACACGGTGACCGTTTACGTCGATGGCGGTTCCCAGGCGCAGGCCGCCTCGGTCACCGCGACGGCGACGGAAAACGCGAATATCGAGGCCGCCAGCATGGGCATCTCCGGCTCGGGCACGGTGGCCGTCAGCGGCGGCGTCGGCGTCAACCAGATCCACAACACGACCGACGCGCACATCGCCGGCCGTGCGACGGTGGCCGCCTCCGGCAACGTCTCGTTCACGGCCCAGGACACTTCCGACAACAACTCGCTCACCGGGCAGGGGGCGGGGTCGCTGGTCGGCATCGGCGGCGCGGTGTCTTACAACGTGGTCGCCGACCAGGTGCGGGCCTACGTGCAAAGCTCGACGGTGGTTTCCAACAGCGGCGCGGTTTCGATCATCGCCGTGCTCACCGCGACCATCAACACGATTACCGTGGGGCTCAGCGGCGGCTTCGTCGGCATCGCCGGCAGCGTGGCCGTGAACCTGCTGGGCTCCAGCGTGAGCGCCTATATCGCCGCCTCTTCGGTCACCGCGCTGCTGCAGGTGCTGGTTAGCGCCACGGCGACCGACCGATTGCAGGCGGTCGCCGGCTCCGTCGCCGGGGGCGCGGTCGCGGCCGCGGGGACCGTGGTCGTGAACAACATGACCAACAGCGCCCGGGCATATATCGAAGACTCGACGGTCGCGGCCGCCAGCGGCGAAGTCGACGTGTGGGCCAACTCCACCGAACAGCCCAATCCCAACGGCACAGGCGACACGCTTGTCGCCCTGAACGCCTCCGGCGGGCTGGTCGGCATCGGCGGCGTGGTTTCGGTGAACACCGTGAACGACACCACGCAGGCCTTCATCGCCAGTTCGCAGGTGAACCCGAGCTTAAGCCTGAATCTGGGTGGTCTGCCAATTGGCACGGTTTCGGTGAAGGCCCAGTCGCAGGTCGACCTGACGGTGATCTCCGGCGGGCTGAGCGGCGGAGTGGTCGGCGTGAGCAGCACCGTGGACCGCACCACCGTCAGCAGCCAGACCAGCGCGTTCATTTCGTCGAACGACGAAAGCGGCAACTACGCCTACCCCACCGCGCCTTCGGTGGTCTACGGCTATCACGTGCTGGTCAGCGCGGTCAGCAACGAGGATGTGGACAGGACCGTTGTGGGCGGCGCCGGCGGGCTGGTCGGCGTGGCCGGCGCGGTCTCCGTGCTCAACGTGAACGTCACGACAAGCGCCTTGGTGCATGATTCGGACGTTTACGCCGTGCGGAACCAGGCCAGCAACGCCTCGCAGGGAGATCTTTCGATCACCGCCAACGACACCACCACGGTCGCCAGCAAGGCCGGCGCCTTGGCGGGCGGCGCGGTGGGGCGGCGCGGCGATCAACGTCAACACGATCGAGAACACGGTGCAGGCCGAAGTCTTCGGCGGGCAGCTCGACGCCGTCGGGCGCTAACGGTCAGTGCGACCAGCAGCGAGTCGCTCACGCCCTTTGCCGGCGCGGCCACCCTCTGGGGCGATTGCCTTGGCCGGCGCGGTGGCGGTCGACACCATCGACACGACCACCCAGGCCGTCGTGGAAA